>NZ_VFPA01000002.1 GCF_006716445.1 Pseudonocardia kunmingensis | reverse complement strand
CGTGCCCGGCCAGCGCGCCCAGGTAGGCGAGCGTCGAGTGGCTGCCGTTCAGCAGGCGCAGCTTCATCGCCTCGTACGGCGCGACGTCGCCCGTGAGCACGGCTCCCGCGCGCTCCCACGCCGGGCGCCCGCCGGGGAAGTCGTCCTCCACCACCCACTGGCGGAACGGCTCGGTGACGACGACGCCGTGGTCGTCGCACCCGAGCAGCCGCGCGACCTCCGCGCGGTCGTCGTCGGTGGTGGCCGGCACGATCCGGTCGACCATCGAGGAGGGGAAGCGCACCGACTCGGCGATCCACGCGGCGAGGGGCTCGCCCTCGGCCGCCGGGAGCGCCGCGCAGAAGTCGCCGACGAGCCCGCGCAGCACCGCGCCGTTGGCCGGCAGGTTGTCACACGACAGCAGCGTGACCGGGCCCGCGTCGGCGGCCCGGCGGGCGGCCAGCCCGCGCGCCAGCTGACCCACCACGGTGCGCGGCAGCCCCTCGCCCGCGAGGTCGGCGGCCACGTCCGGGTCGGCGCGGCGCAGCCGGCCGGTCGCCGGGTCGTGGCGGTAGCCCTTCTCGGTGACGGTGAGCGTGACCAGCCGGGTGGTGGGCGCGGCGAGCAGGGCCTGCAGCCGCTCCCCCTCCTCGGCGGCGAACAGCAGGTCGCGCACGGCGCCGGCCACGCGCAGCGAGGTGCGCTCCCCGCGCTCGAGCACGGAGTAGAGCCCGTCCTGCGGACGCAGCTGGTCGACCACCCCCCGGCTGCGCTGGCTGACCCCGCAGATGCCCCAGTCGCCGCCCGCGGCCGCGACGGCCTCCTCGGTGAAGACGGCCTGGTGGGCGCGGTGGAAGGCGCCGATGCCGAGGTGCACGATGCCGGTGCCCAGCGACCGCGGGTCGACCAGCGGGCGCTGGGCGGCAGCGAGACCGGGCAGCGCGTCGAGATCCAGCCGTGCCACCGCCGTCACCGGCCGACCAGCGCGCGGGTGGCGGTGTCGCCGTCCGTCGTGCCCTCGCGCGGCGGGGCCGTCGTCGACCGCACGATGAGCTGGGTGCCCAGCCACCGGTGCGTCGGGACGCCGTCGCGGGGCTCCGGGGCGTCGAGCCCGTCGAGCAGCAGGTCGACGGCGGCGCGTCCGGCGGCCTCCATCGGCATCCGCACGGTCGTGAGCGGCTCGGTCGTCATCGCGGACATCTCGATGTCGTCGAAGCCGGTCACGCTGATGTCACCGGGCACGGACACGCCGCGCGCGGCCAGTCGGTTGAGCACACCCACCGCCATGAGGTCGTTGAAGGCCAGCACCGCGGTGACGCCGCGGGCCAGCGCGAGGTCGGCGGCCTGCACGCCGCCCTGGAACGTCGGCGGGAACGGGCCGAGCTCGACGGTCTCGACGTCGCCCGCCGCGGCCGCCGCCCGTACCCCGTCCCGTCGCTGCTCCCCCGCCCACGAGGCGGGCGGGCCCGTCAGGTGGGCGACGCGGCGGTGCCCCAGCGCGGCCAGGTGCTCCAGCGCCTGCCGAGCCCCGTCGGCGGAGTCCATCAGGACGGCGGGAAGGCCCGCCTCGTCGCGGTTGATCAGCACGATCGGCGTGGTGCCCACCAGCCGCTCCAGGTGCTCGGACTGCATCCGCGGCGAGCAGAGCACCACGCCGTCCACCTGCTTGGCCATGGCGCCCACCACCTCGGCCTCGACGCGCGGGTCCTCCGCGGCGTCGGCGAGGAAGACCACGTGCCGGACCTCGCGGGCGCGCGCGGTGCACCCCTTCAGCATCGCCGAGAAGAACGGGTTCGCCACGTCGGGCACGACGACGCCGATGTTGCCGGTCTTGCCCGTGACGAGGCCGCGAGCCGCGCGGTTGGGCTGGTAGCCGAGCTCCTCGGCCACCTGCAGCACCTTCCGGCGGGTCGCCGCGTTCACCATCTCGGGCATCGTGAACGCCCGCGACACCGTCGACACCGACACGTCGGCGCCCTTCGCCACCTCGTGGATCGTGACCGCCATGCTGCTCCCGTCGCCGCTGACCTCACTCTGCAAACCATTGCAGCAAGTGTCAAGAACGGAAGCGCTTACGTGTTCGCCGAGATCACCCCCGGACGGCGCTGCTCACCTCGTCTCCGCGAACAGCGACGCCACCTGCGAGGACCCGGGCGCCACCGGCGGCACGACGGGCGCCGGCACGACCGTCGGCCGGGCGGGCTCCCTCGGCGCCAGCGGGGCGTTGCCGAGGATGATGTCCGCCGCCTTCTCGGCGATCATCATCGTCGGGGCGAGCGTGTTGGCGTTGGTCAGCGACGGCATCACCGACGCGTCGACGACGCGCAGCCCCTCGACGCCGTGCACGCGCATCGTGTCCGGGTCCACCACCGCGCGCTCCCCGCGCCCCATCGGCGCGCTGCCCGCGACGTGCAGGCCGGCACGGGCGGTGCGACGCACCCACGCGAGGATCTCCTGGTCGGTGCGCACCCCCGGGCCGGGCAGCGTCTCCCCGCCGTCCAGGTGCCGGAACGCGGGCTGGCCGAGCAGCTCGCGCGCCCGCTGGATGCCGTTGACCCAGCGCTTCTCGTCGGTCCGGTCGGACAGGAAGTTGAGCACGATCCTCGGGTGCACCGCCGGGATCGGCGAGGTGATCTTGACCGACCCGCGCGCCGCGGACTGCATGACGCCGACGTGCATCTGGTAGCCGTGCGCCGAGACCTCGACCGAGTCGTCCGCGCTGTGCATCGCGAGCGGCGCCAGCAGGAACATCAGGTCGGGCTCGCCGTCGGCGAAGTCGCTGCGCACGAAGCCGCCGGCCTGCATCGGGTTGCGCGTGCCGGGGCCCTTGCCGAACAGCACGGCGTCGAGGACGACGCCGGGCCAGCGCGCCTTGTTGCGGATGGGCGACATCGAGACCGGCTGGATGCAGGTGTGCTGCACGTGCACGGCCAGGTGGTCCTGCAGCGACTCGCCCACGCCCGGCAGGTGGTGCACCACGGGCAGGCCGAGCCCGCGCAGGTGCTCGGCGTCCCCGACACCGGACAGCTGCAGCAGCTGCGGCGTGGCGATCGCCCCGCCGGACAGGATGACCTCGGCGCTGTGGACGTCGTGCGCCACACCGTTCTTGTCGCGGTAGCGCACGCCCACCGCGCGGGTGCCCTCGAACAGGACCTTGCTGACCGCGGCGTGACAACGCACCTCGAGGTTGGGCCGGTCCTCCACGGGGTGCAGGTAGGCGGCCGCCGCCGAGTTGCGCTTGCCGCCCCGGACGGCCTGGTCCAGGGGCGAGAAGCCCTCCTGGGCGTCGTCGTTGATGTCCGGCACGACCGCGTACCCGGCCTGCTGCGCGGCCTCGAAGAACGCGTCGAAGATCGGGCCCTCCGCGGGGCCGCGGTGCAGGGCCTGCGGGCCGCTGCGGCCGCGGCCGGTGCCGCGCGGCTCGCCCACGCTGCCCTCGAGCCTGCGGAAGTAGGGCTCGCAGTGGGCGTAGTCCCAGGTGGCGGAGCCGGACTCGGCGCCCCACCGGTCGTAGTCCGCCCGGTGCCCGCGCTGGTAGATCATCCCGTTGATGGAGCTCGAGCCGCCCAGCACCTTGCCCCGCGGGTGGTGCAGCCGCCGCGATCCGAGACCCGGCTCCGGTTCCGACTCGTAACGCCAGTCGAAGCTGCGGTGCCCGACCGGGAAGCCCATCGCGAGCGGCAGCTGGATGCGCAGGTCCCACCAGTGGTCGGGGCCACCCGCCTCGAGCACCAGCACCCGCACCGACGAGTCCGCGCTCAGGCGGTTCGCCAGGATGCACCCCGCCGGGCCACCGCCCACGATGACGACGTCGAACCCGGTCTCAGACATCTCGTCCCTCACGTCCTTCTTCCCCCCTCACCGGCGCGCCCCACCGGTGACGTCCAGTCCCGCCGACGTCACGCGCCGACAGCGCCCGTCGGACAGCGCCCGTCGACACGGACGGTGAACGCCGGCATCCAGCTATCGATCCCGACGTGATCGACGTTAGCCGGATCGGTGGCGGGCGGAACGCGGCGGGGGCGGCCCGGTTCACCCCGGGTTCACCGACGTGGGCCCCAAAAGGGACGAATGCCGACGATTCCCCTCGCCGGTCACCGGCCGCGGCCCGCCGTGGCGGTTCCCGTGCCGGCGTGGCACCCCCGGCATTGTCCCGGTGTTCGCGTTCCGGGTGCAGAATGTCCATGTGCTGTTCACCGAACCGCGGGCCGGCGCGGGGGTCGCGCGGTGACCGGGCCGCTCGACGTCACCCGGCTCCTGCAGAACCCGCTCGGCCATCCGGCACCCGACGGGGCGCGCGGCGACATCGTCCGGGTCAGCGACGGCACCCGCACGATCTACCTGACGCCGCAGGAGTACGAGGACTCCAGCGAGCAGCAGTTGCGCTACCGGCTGGCGGCCGAGGGATGGGGCCGCGCGAGCGCCGGGTGACCGGACCGCGGAACCGGTGGGCGCTCAGCCCCCGTGGGCCGAGTCGTACCCCAGGTCACCGTGCGGGTCCACCTCGAACGGCGTGCCGGTCAGGGCGACGACGGGCAGCCTGCGTGGCCGGACGGACGGGCCGTCGGCACCCGCGGGGACCTCGTGCGCGAGGTCGTACCCGTAGTCACCGGAGTACTCCTGGTCGGTCGACATGACGCCTCCCCTTCGGCGGGCCGCCCCACGGCCCACCAGACGCAGCTGACGCGGCCACCGTCGGCGCCGGCGCCCGTTGACGCTCTCTTGTCGTCGACGCCGTTGTCGACGCTGTTGTCGTTGACCCTGCTGTCGTTGACGCTGTGCGACCGCCCGCCTCCCGTCGGTGCGCTGATGATCGCTCGCGGGTGTGGCCGCCGCAAGGGTGCCGACGCTGCGCCACCCGGCCGGACGAGAAGCGCGCCCGGGCCGGTGATGATCACGTACCGACCGGGTGAGACCGATCTCTCGGCGATCCCCGTCGCGACGGTCGCGGTGGCAGGATCACGCGCGTGCGGTGCGCGATCTCGGGATGCGGTGACGGCGGGAGCCGGAAGGCCGTGCGGTGGGGGTCGCTGCGGTGAAGGTTTCCGTGTGCACGGTGAGCCTGCCCGAGTGGACGCCCGAGCAGGCCGTCGCCGAACTCGCGGCCCTCGGGTTCGACGGGATCGAGTGGCGCGTCGCCGACGACCCGCCCACCGGGGAGCCGCCGGGGTTCTGGAGCGGCAACCGGTGCACGTGGCCCGCGTCGAGCTTCGAGCGCGACGTCCCGCGGATCGCCGCGCTCACCCGCGGAGCGGGCCTCGAGATGCCCGCGATCGGCCCGTACGTCCGCTGTGACGACCTGGAGACCGTGGAGAGCCTGATGCGCGGTGCCGCGGCGCTCGGCGTGCCCCGGATGCGGGTGCAGGTCGGGGCGCCCGGACCGGAGGGCTACCGGGAGACGTTCGCCCGGCGTCGCGAGGAGTACGGGGCGGTCGCGGAGCTGGCACTGCGGCACGGGGTGCAGGCGCTGCTCGAGCTGCACCACCAGAGCCTGGTCGCGAGCGCCTCGGCCGCCGCGCGGTTCCTCGACGGCGTCGACCCGCGGGCCGTCGGCGTGATCCACGACGTCGGCAACATGCTGCGCGAGGGCTACGAGCACGACCCGTGGTGCCTGGAGATCCTCGGCGAGCACCTCGCCCACGTCCACGTGAAGAACGCGGTGCTGCGCCCCGCGCCGGACGCCTCCCCGCCATGGACGTGGGAGTGGGCGCCGGTGCGGGAGGGCGCCGCCGCGCTCGACCGGCTCTTCGACGCCCTCGCCGGCGCCGGCTACGACGGCTGGGTGTCGCTGGAGGACTTCTCCACGACGCTGCCGCTGCGCGAGCGCGTGCGCGACGACCTCGCCTACGTCCGGGAGCTCAGCACCAGGGCGTAGCAGCGGGCCCCCTCACCGAGCGCGAGGACCGTGGCCCCGAGGGTGCAAGCCCTGCCCTTTCCGGGTGATGACCGGCCAGTACCCTTCTCCAGCGGGAACCCGAGGTGCACCGTCGCTCGCGAGCGAACCCGCCGCCGAGAGGGAGTCCCTGGATGAGCCAGCGCAGCACCGCGCTCGCCCCGTTCCCGACCCCGCGCCCCGCTGCCGACGACGGCGGGATGGTCGTCGTCGCCGGCGTCCCCGACGTGCCCGCGTGGATGGTCGAGCTCTGCCGGCGCTCCGGGCGCAGCGTGCGGATCGAGCCGGTCCCCGGACCGGTCGAGGACCGCATCGGCCTCGTCGCCACCCTCGCCGGCCGCAACGTCCTCGTCGCCGGGCCGCACGACGCGCATCCGCGGCCGGGCACGGCGCGGGTCGTGGCCGCGGTCCGCGACCTCCCCTCCGACGCGGCCGTGCTCACCGAGGCCGCCGCGGCGGCCGCCGCGCTCGACGCCGTCGTCGTGCCGGTGCACGGCGTGCCGCTCTCGTTCGGCGAGCGCAGCGTCGGGCTGACCGAGGCCCTCGCACGCGGCCACCGCGTGCTGGACGCGGCCGTGGAGCGGCTCGGCGCGGACGTCCCCGGCCTCACCGTCCTGCCGCGCCTGCTGCGGGTGCGCCCGCACGAGCTGGTCGGTGAGGAGCTCGAGGCCGACCTGCTCGTCCTCGGCGGTCCGCGCCCGCGGATACCGGCCCGCGTCGGGCTGGTCGGCTGCAGCGCCGTCCAGCACGCGCCGTGCCCGGTCCTGCTGGCCGCACGGCCCGCCTGAGGTCTACTACCGGCCCCCACCCCCGGGGGCGGGCCTAGTGCCCCCCACCGGAAGTCCGCCGAACAATTCGGCGGCCCAGCTCCACGCTGCGCGCACCGGTCGACGACCCGAGTACACCCGGTACGAGGCCCGCCGCCCGGCACACGCAGCGAGAACCTGGATCCACCGACTCACCCAGCGGACTCCCGGCGGGGGACACTAGCGCCGCAGCGGGTCGAACGGCGCGAGCTCGACCGGGCGCCGACCGGTGGCGATGGTCTCCGCGAGCAGCTGCCCGGTGATCGGTCCGAGCGTGATGCCCCACATCCCGTGCCCGCCCGCGACGAACACCCGCGACGAGGATGTCGCGCCCACCAGCGGGAGCCCGTCGGGGGTGCAGGGCCGGGCGCCGACCCACTCGTCGACCCGTGCGTCGAAGTCGGCGCCGCGCAGCAGGGGACGCGCGGCGTCGGTGATGGCCTGGATCCGGCGCGGGTCGAGCGGGGCGTCCGGGGCGCGGAACTCCATCATCCCGGCCACCCGGAGGCGCTCCCCCACGGGCGTGCAGGCCACGCGCTGCGCGGGGAAGTAGACCGGCCCGGACGGGAGGTGCTCGATCGGGACGCTGAAGCTGTACCCGCGACCGGCCTGCACGAGGGTGCGCACGCCGAACGGGCGGGCCAGGGAGTTCAGCCAGGCACCGGTGGCGATCACCGCGGCGTCGAAGGTCTCGGCCGCGCCCCCCGCCGTCTCCACCACGACCTCGCCGCGGTCGTGCAGCCCGACGATCCGGGCGTCGTCGCGGATCTCGCCGCCGCGTTCCCGCACCGAGTCCGCGAGCTGGTGCACGAAGCGCCCCGGGTCGATGTAGCGCTGGCCGTGCAGCTGGATGGCCGTGCTGATCTCGCCCGACAGCGACGGCTCGACCTCGCGCGCCTCGGCCCCGGTGAGCACGTCGAACTCGATCGGCAGGCCCGCCTCGTCGATGTGGCGGAGCTCCTCGAGCAGCGTGGTGCGCTCGGACTCGCCGCGGTAGGCGGCGAGGAACGACTTGGCCTCCACCGTCTCCCCGACGTGGCCGTCGGTGAGCGCGTCGAAGGCGTCCAGGGCACGGCGGTTGACCGGGATCAGCGCCTGCATGGCGGTCTCCCACCGGGCCGCGGTGCTGTGCCGCGCGAACCCGGTGAGGAAGCGCAGCAGCTGCGGATCCGCGCTCGGCGGCACGTAGACCGGCGAGGAGGGGCTGAGCACCGCGCGCAGCCCGTAGCGCAGCACCGCGGGCTCGGGGAGCGGGGTGGCGATACCGGGCGTGAGCCACCCGGCGTTGCCCCACGACGACCCTGCGGCGACCCCACGGCGGTCCAGCACCGTGACCGACACCCCGCGTTCCTGGAGGAACCAGGCGGTGGCCAGGCCGACCATCCCGGCACCGATCACAGCGACACGCTCGGGGGCAGCAGCCGTCCGGCCCATCGGGGACTCCTCTCACGATCCGACCTACTCCCCCCATGATGGACCGGCGTGCCGGCGTCGCCGTCGTCGTGGCGCGACAATCCCGGACTTCGTGATAGTGCCGGTGGCACAACGGCCGCAGCGCGCAGGCGGCAGAATGAGCGGATGATCGGGATCCCCGCACTCGTCGATGCCGTCGGCTCGGCGCTCCTGCGCCTCGTGGCCGAGGGTGACGGGGCCGAGGTCGCGGACCTCACCCTCGCCGAGCCGGCCGAGGGGGTGCTCGGGCTGCCGGGGGACCTCGTGCTCGGCGTCGGCGCGGGCGACCCCGGGCAGGCCGCCCGCCTCGTCGAGCAGGTGGCGGAGGCCGGCGCGGGCGGTGTGATCCTCCGGGCGCCGCTGGGTGGCAGCGAGGCCGTCGTCGCCACCGCCGAACGGGTCGGCATCGCGGTGGTCGAGCTGGCGCCCCACGCCTCCTGGGCGCACCTGGTCTGGATGCTGCGCGGCGTGTTCGACCGGACCCCGGGCACGGCGGTGCTCCCCGACGCCGGCGTGCACGGCGAGCTGTTCGCCCTCGCCGACGCGGCCGCCGCGATCCTCGACGCGCCCGTCACGATCGAGGACGCCCAGTCCCGGGTGCTGGCGTACTCCGGTCGCCAGGAGTCCACCGACCCCGCGCGGGTCTCGACCATCGTCGGGCGGCGCGTGCCCGAACCGGTCCTCGCGCACTTCCGGGCGCGCGGGGTGTTCCGCAGGCTCGCCCGCTCGGACGAGCCCATCTACGTCGCCGACGGGCCCGAGGGCACCAAGCCACGGCTGGTCCTGCCCGTGCGGGCCGGTGGGGAGTGGCTGGGATCGATCTGGGCGGTCGTCCCCGGCCCGGTGGACCCCGACCGCGTCGACCAGCTGACCCGCGCCACCTCCGTCCTCGCGTTGCACCTGCTGCGCCTGCGCGCCCAGACCGGCGCCACCCGCCGCGCCTCCATCGACCACCTCCGAACCGTGCTGACCGGGGTGGCCACCGGAGCCGCCGATCCGTGGCTCCCCGATCCCCCGTGGCGGGTGGTGGCGCTCGGCGTTCCGCCCGCCACGAGCGCGGTGGATGCCCGGCTGGACCTGTGGACGGCGATCAGCCACCGCTACGGGTGGCAGCACCCCCTGCTCACCGACGTCGACGGCACCGTCTTCGGCCTCCTCACCGAACCGGGCGGCACCGGACAGGGCGGCACCGGACAGGGCGGCACCGGACAGGGCGACCCGCGGGCGGCGGGCACGCTGCCCTGGTTGCGCGCCGTCGTCGAGGGCGTCAACCCGAACGACGCCGACCTCACCGCGGCGGTGGGGGGCCGCGCCGCCGAGCGCGACGATCTCCCGCAGTCCCGCGCCGAGGCGGCGGAGCTCCTGCGCCTGCAGGCCGCCGGGCTGCTCGACGCGCCCGTCGTCCGGATCGAGGACGCCTGGGACGCCGTCGTCGTCGCGCGCGCCCGCGCCGCCGTCCGCGTCGCCGACGGCCTGCTCGGCGGCCCCCTCCCCGCGCTGGTGGCGCACGACCGCGACCACGGGACCCGCTACGTCGAGACGTTGTCCGCCTGGCTCGACCACCCGGGAGACCCGAAGGCCGCCGCAGCGGCGCTCCACATCCACCCCAACACGCTGCGCCACCGGATGCGCCGCATCGGCGAGGTCGCGCCGGTGGACCTCGCGTCGCCGCGTTCCCGGCTGGCGCTGCGGCTGCAGGCACTGGGTTTGACCGGGCAGGGGTGTTGACCGGACAGGGGTATTGAGCGGGCAGGGGTAGGGGAACCGACCGCCGGTCAGCCGGTGCCGAGCCGGGCGATCGGCTCCACCAGCTCGCGCTCCTCGTAGGCCAGGTGCGACAGCAGGGTGTCGGTGAGCAGGTCGACCGCGGCGCGCAGCTCGGCGGTGCCGTCGGCGGTGGCGACGAACGAGACCAGCGCCCTGTCGACGCCCTCGAGCACGTCGTGGATGGCGTGGTGCTCCTGCTCGAGCCGGTCGATCACCGGTGCCAACCGGGCGTCGGCCCGGCGCAGGTGCGGGAACAGGCCGTGGTCCTCGATGGTGTGGTGCGTGGTGACGATGCGGCAGTAGGACTCGCAGTAGGTGCCCAGCGTCCACTTGTTCTGCCGCATGGTCATCGTGTTGATGTGCGAGCGCGCCGTGCCTGCGTCCACGAGGCCCGCGGCGACCTGGTCGATCAGGTCGTGGAGGCGGGCGAGCTCGGCGCGCAGCTGGTCGTGGACGTCCACGAGGTGCCGTCCGGATGCCAGCTCGTGCGGCGTGTAGGTGCGGTCCGGGTCCGGCGCGGGCCCGGCGGGCCGAGCCGACTCGTCCCAGACCCGGGTGCTGCTGCGCCGGGTGCCGTCGTCCGCGGTGGGAACGACGGCGAAGGCGCCGCGTGCCACCTGCGGGGTCACGCCCGCGGCTCGCGGCGCAGCACCGGCGCGTTCGGCGTCGACCAGCTCCCGCACGGCCGGGGCGACCTCCTGCGCGAAGCGGCGCAGGTCGTCGGGGTCGTCGGAGGCGAGGATGAACGCGCTGATCCCGTCGCCCAGCGCGAGGTCGGCCAGCTCCTGCGCCCACTGCGCCGGCGGGCCGGCGAGCGGACCGCTGCCGGCCGCGGTGAACCGGCCGCTGACGTTGAGCAGCCTGCGGACGGCGCGCGGGGACCGGCCGGCCTCGTGCGCGGCCTCGTCGATGCGCGCGTTGCCCGCGGCGAGGTCGCCGGGCTGCAGGTAGCTCAGGGACGGCAGCCACCCGTCGGCGCGGCGCCCGACCACGCCGAGCATGCGCGGCTTGTAGGCACCGAGCCAGATCCCGACGTCGTGGGCGGGCGCCGGGCCCCTCTTCGCGCCGACCACGCGGTGGAACTCGCCGTCGACGCGCACGCCGCCGCGACTCCCGGTGTCCCACACCTGGCGGATGACCTCGACGGCCTCCTCCAGCGCACGAACGCCGTGCCCGCCGGGCAGGCGGCGCCCGCCCATCGCCTCGATCGCCTCCCAGAACGCCCCGGCCCCGAGGCCGAGCTCGACGCGGCCACCGCTGAGCCGGTCGAGCGCGGCGACGCTGCGGGCGAGCACCGCGGGCGGGCGCAGCGGCAGGTTCGCCACGTTCGCGGCCAGCCCGACGGTGCGGGTGCGGGCGGCGACGTAGCTCAGCAACGTCCAGGTGTCGAGGAAGGCCGGCTGGTAGGGGTGGTCCTGGAAGGTCACCAGGTCCAGGCCGAGCTGCTCGGAGAGGACCGCGTGACCGACCGTCCGCTCGGGGTCGGCGGCGGCGGGGGTGAGGAAGGACCCGAAGAGCAGCGGGTGCCCGTAGTCGGTCATGCCCTAATCATATGCCCGACAGAACATCTGCTCCCGTACTCATCCCCGCCGCGACTGCACCGCGCGGTGCGTGCGGGTCAGGCGGTCGATCGTGCGGTCGTAGGAGCGTTGGGCCACGCCGACGAAGAGGCAGTCGATCACCGCGAGCTGGGCGATCCGGCTGGCCATCGCGCCGGACCGGAAGGTCGTCTCGCGCGCCGCCGTGGCCAGGACCAGGTCGGCGCAGCCGGTCAGCGGCGAGGGCACGAAGTTCGTGACCGCGACGGTGCGGGCGCCGGACTCGCGGGCGACGCGCAGCGCGTCGACGGTGTCGGTCGTGGTGCCCGTGTGCGAGATGGCGATCGCCACCGAGTCGGTGTCCAGCAGGGCCGCCGACGTCAGCGCGGCGTGCGGGTCGGGCCATGCGAACGCCAGCAGGCCGATGCGGTGCAGCTTCTGCTGCAGGTCCTGCCCCACGAACCCGCTCGCGCCGAGCCCGTAGACGTCCACCCTGCGGGCGGCGGCCACGGCGTCCACCGCGGCGGCGAGCGCGTCGAGGTCGAGGGTGGCGGCGGTGTCCTGCACCGCGGCGGCGTCGGTGAACGCGATCTTGGCGACGACCTCGGCGAGCGAGTCGCCGGGGTCGATGTCCGGCGACAGCGCGACCCCGTCACCCGCGTCCTCCCGGCCGGTCTCCCGGGCAAGCGCGAGCCGCAGCTCGGGGTACCCGCGGAAGCCGGCCGACCGGCAGAACCGCATCACGGTGGCCGCGGACGTCGCGCACTGCTGGGCGAGGCGGCCGATCGGCAGCTCCGCGGAGCCGGCCGGGTCCCGCAGCACGGCCTCGGCGACCCGGCGCTGGGCCGGCCGCAGGGACGGGAGGACGGCGCGGATCCGCACGAGGACGCCGCGGGCCGGGTCGGAGGTCACACCAGGCAGCGTATCGACCTCGATGGCCAAAAGTTTCACAACTTCGTAGGAGAGCGAACATTACGAACGAAGGTGCCTCCCACCTGCGGCGACAGCTCGGACGCCGGCCCCGGAGCGGCCCCGCGGGACCCGCCGGAGGCATCCGGCCGAAAAAATCTCGCGGAGACCGGAACACATCCGGCACCTCGGGAGTTGTAGGTGTCAGGTCGTACAGTTTCGGTGCTCGTGTTTCGCACGCCCGCAGGAACAGTCGGTGGTCACCGCCCGGGCGTCAGCACGACGCTCGCGGGGGCCCACCGTGGCCGACCGGTCCCGCACGGTGTGGGGCCACCAGATAGACCTGCGAGGAGCAGATTCATGGCACAGGGAACCGTCAAGTGGTTCAACGGCGAGAAGGGCTTCGGCTTCATCAGCCAGGACGACGGCGGCGCTGACGTCTTCGTGCACTACTCCGAGATCGACGCCTCCGGCTTCCGGAGCCTCGACGAGGGCCAGCGCGTGGACTTCACGATCGGCCAGGGCGCCAAGGGCCCCCAGGCCACCGGCGTCCGCGTCATCTGAGCAACCGCTCGCACCAGGAGCCCGTCCCGCACGCCGGGGCGGGCTCCTCGCGTTTCGTGTGTGATGATCCGCGCGGTGTCGGGAGCGGCACGCCGGGGTAGTCGCCGCCGTGACCGGTGACGTGCAGACAGGACGACCAGCTCCACCTCGGGAGGGCACGGTGTCGCGAGCAGCGGCGCGGGAGAGTCCGTTCGACCGGATCGTCGTGGTCTTCAACCCGCAGAGCACCGGTGACGCACCGCGCGCGGCCGAGGAGCTGCAGACCGAGCTCGCGCAGCGGCTGCCCGAGGTCCCCGTGGAGATGCGCCCGACCGAACGCGCGGGGCACGCCCGCGAGCTGGCGGCCGATGCGGCGCGCCGCGGGCGCCCGCTGATCGTGTCGGTGAGCGGTGACGGCGGCTACAACGAGGTCGTCGACGGAGTCGCGCAGTCGGGCAGCCAGGACGCGGTCTGCGCCGTGAAGGCGGCAGGCAACGCCAACGACCACCGCCGGGTCACCGCCGAGCGCCCGCTGGTCGACGCGATCGTCGCCGGCGAGGTCCGCCGCATCGACCTGCTCCGACTCACCATCGGCGAGGGCGACGACGCGTCCACCCGCTACGCCCACTCCTACATCGGCATGGGCCTGACGCCCGTGGTCGCGATCGACCTCGAGAAGGGCGGCAAGGGCTCGCTGCGCGAGATCGTGTCGGTCGTGCGGACGTTCGCGCGGTTCCGCCCGTTCACGATCGCGCTCGAGGACGGCAGCCGGCGCCGGTTCGACAGCCTGCTGTTCGCCAACATCGCCGAGATGGCCAAGTACGCCGTCCTGAGCGAGTCGGGGCGCCCCGACGACGGCCGCTTCGAGGTGATCACGCTGCCGCACACCGCGAAGTGGCGGATCCTCGGCGTCGCGATCCGGGCGGCGACCCGGGGCCTGGGCCCGCAGCCCACCGCGGCGCACTACGCGTTCCGGACGCTCAAGCCGCTCCCCCTGCAGCTCGACGGCGAGCTGCTCACGCTCGACGCCGGTGTCCCGGTGCGCGTCGACATCGCCCCGCACGCGCTGGCGACGGTCGGCTGACCGCGCCCGTCCCGACCCTGGAGCTCCCGTGACATCGGAACCACTGTGACAATGGAGCCACTGTGACAATGGAACCACTGTGATCAACGACGACGAACGCATCGCACTGTTCCTCGACTACGAGAACCTGGCGATCGGCGCCCGCGACGGGCTCGGCGTCGTCCCGTTCGACTTCGGACCGGTCGCCGACGCGCTCGCCGAGCGGGGCCGGGTCGTGGCCCGGCGGGCCTACGCGGACTGGTCGGCGTTCGACGACGACCGCAGGCTGCTCGCAAGGGCCCAGGTCGAGCTGATCGAGATCCCGCAGCGCCTGGGGGCCTCCCGCAAGAACGCCGCCGACATCAAGATGGCGGTCGACGCCATCCAGCTCGCGTTCGAGCGGGGCTTCATCACCACCTTCGCCATCGGCACCGGCGACTCCGACTTCACGCCGCTGGTCCACAAGCTGCGCGAGCTGGACAAGCGCGTGATCGGCATCGGCGTCCAGTCCTCGACGTCGGCGCTGCTGCCCCCGGCCTGCGACGAGTTCCTGTTCTACGACCGCCTGCCCGGTGTCGAGCCGACCCAGCAGCCCCGCGGCGCCAGGCGTCGCCCGCGCCCCTACCCGGCACCCGCCACCGAGCCGGCGCCGGCCGCAGCCGACGCGGTCGCGGCGGTCGCAGAGGCCGCCGACATCGCGGACATCGCCGACATCCCGGACCCGCGTCCCGACGAGCCCGCGGCCACGACCGGGGACCGCGAGGTCGGACCGCTCGTGGCCCGCACCCTCGCCGGTCTGCAGCGCCACGCGGACGGCGCGGTGCTCGCCTCCCGCCTCAAGCGCGCGATCCTGCGCAAGGACCCCACCTTCGACGAGGCCGACCACGGGTTCCGCGGCTTCGGCGAGCTGCTGCGCCACCTCGAGCAGGAGCGGGTCGTCGCGCTGCGCAGCGGGTCCGCCCAGGGGGACCCCGAGGTGACCTTCCCCGAGGACGGGTCCGCCGACGGGGCCGCGTTCCGCCTGCTCGCCGACGTCGTGCACGACCTGCAGGCCACGGGCAGCAGGCCGCAGCTCAGCGGGCTGAAGGACCAGTTGCGCAAGCGACGGCCCGACTTCAGCGAGAAGCGCTACGGCTTCAACACGTTCCTGTCCTTCGCCAAGGCCGCGCGCGCCCGCAACGTCGTCGCGATGGAGTGGGACGAGGACGAGAGCGACTACCTGCTGCACGTCCCCGACTGACGCTCACGTCTTGTTGCGCAGCACCGGCCAGCCGTCGTCGCCCCAGACCACCGGCTGCAGGGCCAGGCGCGGCGCGCCGTTCGCCGAGGCGTCGTAGTAGTGGTAGGCGATGATCTCGTCGGACACCGACTGGCCGCCCGGTCCGACGCGGTCGCCCGTCGTCTCCAGCAGCGTGGTGCCGCCACCCTCGAGGAGGGGCTGCCCGTCCCGGTCCACGTAGGGCCCGGTGACGTCCTCCGAGCGCCCGACCATGATCTTGTAGTCGCTGTCGACGCCCGCGCAGCACTGGCCCCAGGACGTGAACAGGTAGTACCAGCCGTCGTTCTCGACGATGTAGGCGGCCTCGATGGCGTTGGGCGCCGCCTTCCGGTCCGCGATGTGCAGCGACTCCTCGCCGGGGTTCGCGACCTTGCCCGACGGCCAGTCCAGCTGGACCATCCGGATGCCGCTCCAGTACGAGCCGAACGCCATCCACGGCGTCCCGTCGGCGTCCTCGATGATGCCGGGATCGATCGCGTTGAAGTTGTCGTCGGGGCCCGAGCTCACGACCGCGCCCTCGTCCACCCACTCGTAGTCGGGGTCGGAGGGGTCGAGCGTGGTGTTGGTGGCCAGCGCGATCACCGAGGTGTTGTGGCCGAACGTCGAGGCGGAGTAGTACATGTAGTACGTGCCGTCGTGCTCGTAGACCTCCGGCGCCCACAGGTTGTGCACGCCGGGCACCGCCTCGCTGATCCACTCGGGGATCGTGGGCCAGATCGTGCCCTCGTAGGTCCAGTCCTCCCCGTTGGGCGAGGAACGCACCTGGATGGTGCCGCCGCCCATGCTGGCCTCCCCGGTGGCGAAGACGTACCAGTCCTCGCCACCCCCGCCTGCGACGAGCGCCGGGTCGTGGGCGGCGAGGTCGCCGGTCAGCTGCCACGGCTGTTCGGCCTGTGCGGGCACGGACGCTGCGGGCACGGCGGCGGCGGCCGGGGGCGCCGCGAGCACCGCGGTCCCGACCAGCACGGCGGCGACGGTGGCCAGGAGCGGTGCGAGTCGCACGGGCGTATCCGTTCTCGGGAAGGGACCGGACGCCGGACGATCGCTGGGGATGATCGTCCCGGCTGTGATCAGCGTAGGCACGCCGACGAGATCGGCAACGGTCGCGCAACGATCAACCACTGCAGAGTGATCCAGCTCACTCGACCGCGTGTGGGAGATCCACTCGGTGCAGTCGCTCAGTACCGCCGGAACGCCCTGGTCGTGAGCTCGCGGGCCTCCCCTGCGAGGTCGAGGAACCCGGTGGTGCCCTGCTCCAGCAGCTCGCGCGCCGCGCGGGCGACCGCCGCGAACGCGATCCCGCTGAACGCCCCGCCCACCGAGATCCGCGCGACGCCGGCCTCGGCCAGCTCCGCCACCGGCGCCATCCCGGGCAGCAGGAGCACGTTGACCGGGCGGTCGACCGACGACACCACGCTGCGGACGTCGGCGAGATCGACCAGGCCGGGCGCGTAGAGGACGTCCGCGCCCGCCTCCTGGTAGGCCTGCAGCCGCGCGATGGTGTCGGCGAGGTCGGGGTTGCCGCGGATGTGGTTCTCGGCCCGCGCCGTGAGCACCAGCCCGTGCCCCTCCCGCGCCGCCTCCGCCGCGGCCGCCACCCGCTCCGCCGCCCGGCCGATGTCGTGGATCCCCGGTTCGAGGGCCGGGCTGTAGTCCTCGATCGAGCACCCCGCCAACCCGGCCGCCACGGCCTCGGACACCGTGGCCGCCACCGTCTCGGGGTCGTCGCCGTAGCCGTCCTCGAGGTCGGCCGACACGGGGACGTCCACGCAGGCCGCGATCGCCGCCGCGTGCCGGAGGACGTCCGCGGCGTCGACCCCGCCGTCGGCGGCCCCGACCGTGGCCGCGAAGCCGCTGCTGGTGGTGGCCAGAGCCGCGAACCCGAGCGTGGCGAGCACCTTCGCCGTGCCCTCGTCGTAGGGGTTGGGCATCAGCAGCGGCGTGCCGGGGACGTGCAGCGCGCGGAACCGGGCGGTCATGTCGGTGGAGGCGATCGTCACGCGCGCGGACGCTACCGGCAGGCGCCCCGCCCGCCGCAGCGGATTCTCACGCCTCCCGGCGTCGGGCCCGCGGGGCCGCGTCCAGGGCGGCCACCAGGTCCTCACGGGCCCGGGCCACGCGGGACCGGATCGTGCCGACCGGACAGCCGCACACCCGCGCCGTGTCCGCGTAGCTGAGGTCGAGCACCTGGGTGAGCACGAACGCCTCGCGCCGGTCCGGGTCGAGCGCCGCGACGAGCTCGGCGAGCAGGACGGCCTCGTCCGCGGCTCCGCGCACCACGCCGGTGCGCGCTGCGACGACGTCCCAGTCCTCGACCCCGGTGGTGCGAGGCCGCCGCCCGGCCGCGCGCACGGCGTCGGCCGCGGCGCGCCGGGCGATCGACAGCAGCCAGGTGCGCGCCGAGGACGCCCCCTCGAACCGCGGGAGCGCACCGACCGCCCGCAGGTAGGTCTCCTGCGCGAGGTCCTCCGCCTGGCCGGGGTCGGCCAGGTGCGTGACGAAGCGCAGCACGTCGCGCTGGGTGGCCCGGACGAACGCCGCCAGCGCGTCCCGGTCACCGCGCCCCGCCGCGAGCGCCCACGCGGTGATCCGCTCGTCGTCCGGTCGCTCGGCCACGGGCAGAACCCTACGACCGGCACCCGGCGCCGGGAACTCGGGCGGCCCTCGTTGCGACCATAGGCCTATGCGGTGTGAGGAGTGCCGGGACGCGATCTCCGCGCGGATGGACGGCGAGGACGCCGGCGTCGCGGGCGAGGATGTCGAGCGGCACCTCGCCGGCTGCGCCCCGTGCCGCGGCTTCGCCGACCGCGCCGCGCGCGTCACCCGGCTGACGCGGATCCGCCCGGCCGAGCCGGACCACGACGTACTTCCCGGGCTGCTCGCCGCGCTCGACGCGGGCACCGCGCGTCCGGCCCCGCCGCGCGGGTGGCGGGCCGTCGTCCGGGACGCGGTCCGGGTCGCGCTGGCCGTCCTCGGGGTCGGTCAGCTGGCGCTGGCGATCTCCGGCGTGATCGCCGCGGCGGGCACATCCGGTGGCTCGCACCGCCTCGCCGGCGCGAGCATGGCCCACCTCTCCCACGAGAGCGCCGCGTGGAACCTCGCGCTCGGCGTCGCGTTCCTCTGGGTCGCGAGCGGGGCAGCGCGCCGGATCGGCGGGCTCGTACCGGTCATCGGCGCGTTCGTCGGGCTGCTGGTGGCGCTCAGCGTGCTCGACCTGGCGACCGGGCACGTCGATCCGGGCCGGCTGGCCGGCCACGTGCCGGTGGTCGCGGGCCTGGTCCTGCTGCTCGTGCACGCCCGGCTGGGACGCGGCGGCGGCGGCACGACGGGCACGTCCCGCGCCGGCGCGCGGAGGAGCGCAGCCCGGCACCTCCACGACGACCGGCCCGACGGCGGGCACGCCGACGGCGGGCTGCAGCCCACCGCCCACCACCGCGCCGCCTGACGGAGCGGATCGCGGGAACCGGAGCCCGGTGCGCGACGACCACTCCGGTGATGCTGCGAACCCCCGCTCCCCCACCCGCCGTCCGCGCCCGGATCCAACCCTGGCTGGGCACCGCCGCCCGCCTCGTGCTGGGCGGGGTCTGGCTCGTCGCCGGCGCCGCCAAGATCACCGACCTCGACGCCTCCGTCCGGGCCGTGCGCGCCTACCGGCTCCTGCCCGAGACCGCGGCCCAGATCGTCGGCGCCGGCCTGCCGGTGGTGGAGATCCTGCTCGGCGTCCTGCTGGTGGCGGGCGCGGGCGTCCGCGCGGCCGCCGCGGTCTCCGCGGTGCTCATGCTGGCGTTCGTGATCGGGATCGCCACGGCGTGGGCCCGGGGCCTGCGGATCGACTGCGGCTGCTTCGGCAGCGGCGGTGAGCTGCCCGCCGGGCAGGACCCGACCTACGGGCTCGAGCTCGCGCGCGACGCCGCGCTCACCGTGCTCGCACTGGCCCTCGTCCGGTGGCCCACCGGACGGCTCGCGATCGACGGGCTGCTGGACGCCCGCCGGAAGGAGACCCCCTGATGCCCTCCCGCCGCGCCACCCTCGCCCGCCGCCGCGGGCCCGCGACCGGCACCGTCGTCGCCGTCGTGGTGCTGGTGCTGTTCGCCGCCGCCGTCGGGTTCGGCGTCTACCGCGCGCAGTCGGACGCGGGCGACGGAGCGTTCCCCGCCGGGGCGGATTCCGCCGGCGTGGTGGTGGGACGCGCGGACGCGCCCGTCACCATCGACCTCTACCTCGACTTCCAGTGCCCGGCCTGCGCGCAGTACGAGCAGGCCGCGGGCGCCACGCTCGACGAGCTGGTCGCCTCCGGGCGGGCGCGCGTCGTCTACCACCCGGTGGCCTACCTCGACCGCTTCTCCAGCACCCGCTACTCCAGCCGCTCCTCCGCCGCAGCGGGATGCGCCGCCGACGCGGGCGTACTGCCCCGGTTCACCCGGCTGCTCTACGCCCACCAGCCCCCGGAGGGCGGAGCCGGGCTCCCCGACGACCAGCTCGTGGCCCTCGGGCAGGAGGCCGGCGGGGGCCCGGAGTTCGCGGCCTGCGTCCAGGAGGCGCGCTACGCGGGCTGGACGCGATCGGTCACCGACACCGCGTCCCGCTCCGGGATCAACCACACGCCCACCGTGCTCGTCGACGGGCAGGAGATCACCCGCTCGGCCGAGGCGCTGCGCGCCGCCGTCGGCTGAGCCCACCTATCCTGGGCCGGCCGGTATCGGCCGGCCTGGTGTGGGGGGCGCATGACGACGGGGTGCCGCGACGGGGCCGTCCGGTGAGTGGTGGCCTCGTCGAACCGACGCAGCGCGTCTCGCGCGCGTGGATCGCCCGCTTCGCCCTGGCCTGGATCGGGCTGTACGCAGGCCTGTTCGGGCCGTTGCAGGTCCTGCTGCCCCAGCAGGTCGAGGCGCTGGCACCGGAGGCCAAGGAGGCGGCGCTGGCGCTCGTGCTCGGGGCCGGCGCCGCGTGCTCGCTGGTCGCGAACCCGCTGTTCGGCGCCCTCTCGGACCGCACCCGCTCGCGGTGGGGGCGGCGCAGACCGTGGATCGCGCTCGGCTTCGCGGGCGGGGCCGCGGCGATCGTGCTGCTCGCCGCGGCACCGGCCATCCCGCTGGTCGTGCTGGGCTGGTGCGGCGTGCAGACCTTGCTCAACGCGCCGTTCGCCGCCCTGTCCGCCGCGGTGCCCGACCAGGTGCCCGCCGCCCAGCGGGGCACCGCCGCCGGCTACCTCGGACTCGCGTTCGTGGTGGGCGTCGGCTGCGGCACCGGGCTGGCGGTGCTCGGGGGCGCGACCGCCACCGGGTACCTCCTCTGTGCGGCGTTCGCCCTCGTCAGCTGCCTGCCCTACCTCCTGGGAGGCCGCTCGGGCCGGCCCGGACCGGCCGAGCCGTGGCGGTGGGGCTCCTTCCTGCGCGGGTTCTGGATCGACCCCGTGCGCCACCCGGACTTCGGGTGGGGCTGGCTGACCCGGTTCCTGATCAACCTCGGCAACGCGGTCGTGCTGCTGTACCTGTTCTTCTTCCTCTCCGACGTGGTCGGTCTGGCCGATCCCGCCGCCGGCGTGCTCGTCCTCACCGCCGTCTACTCGGTGGCGGTCCTCGGCTCCGTCCTCGTGGCGGGGGTCCTGTCGGACCGCGTCGGGCGCCGTCGGGTGTTCGTCACCGCCGGTGGCGTGCTCATGGCGGCCGCAGCGGTGCTGATCGCGGCGTGGGCGAGCTGGCCGGGCGCCCTGGTGGCCGCAGTGGTGCTGGGGATCGGGTTCGGCACCTACAGCTCGGTGGACTTCGCCCTGCTCACCCAGCTGCTGCCCTCGGCGCGGGACCGGGGCAAGGACCTCGGCGTGCTCAACATCGCGAGCTCCCTGCCCCAGGTGCTCGCGCCCGCGATCGCGGCGCCGATCGTCACCGGGCTCGGCGGCTACACGGCGCTCTACCTGGTGGCGGCGGGCATCGAGGTGGCCGGTGCCCTGCTGGTCTACCGGATCCGCTCGGTGCGGTAGCGCTCAGCGCTCACCGCTCACGTGAGGTCGCGGTCGTCGCGGTGCGCGCCGTAGAACTCGGTCTGCCGGGCCATCACGGTGCGCATGCCGGTGCCGCGGGGAACGCCGTAGACGGTGCCCGGGAAGTCGAGCTCGCGCTGGACCTCCCACAGCTCGTCGTGCCGGTCGGGCGCGAACAGCCGCGCCGGGTCGCCCACGGCGACCCACCCGATCGGCACGACGGTGCCGGGAGCGAGCCGGGACCGCACGTGCAGCACGCTGTGGATCCGCAGCTCGCTGCCTCCCCCGGCGACGGCGCCGGGGAAGAGCGCCGCACCGGTGGCGATGAACACCTCGTCCTCGACGGTGGCACCGTTGACGTGGGCGTGCGGCCCCACCAGCACGGCATCGCCGAGCACGGCGGGGTGCGCGGCCCGGCCCCGGACGAGGGCGTTCTCCATCACGACGACGTCGTCGCCGACGCGGACCTCGCCGTCCTCGGCCGTGAGCACCGCGCCGTGCAGCACGCGCGCCCGCTCCCCCAGCACGACCGCCCCGCACACCACGGCCGACGGCGCGACGTAGGCCGACTCCGGCACGGTCGGCCGCCGGCCGCGATGCTCGAGGATCATGGGCACCGAGGGCAGCGGCGCCGGGCCCGGATCCTGCTGCGCCGGCCTGCCGGTCAGTGCACCGCGGGCCCAGCCGTGGAGGCCGAGCCGCGGATGAGGAACGCCCCCACGATCGCGAGCAGCGACAGCGACGCTGCCACGAGGAACGCGGCGTGCACACCACCGGCGGTCTGCTCGACCAGCGACACCCCCTCGGCGGCGAGCGCCGACGAACGGACGCTCAGCACGCTCACCAACAGCGCCACCCCGGCGGCGCCGGCCAGCTGCTGCGTGGTGCCGAAGATCGCGCTGCCGTAGGAGTACAGGTGCGGCGGCACCGCGCCGAGCCCCGCGGTGAACAGCGGGGTGAAGACGAACGCCAGCCCGATGCTCAGCAGCAGGTGGAAGCCCAGGACCTGCAGCATCGAGCTCCCCGACGTGAACAGCGTGGTGGACCACAACGCCGCGCTCGTGGCGATCGTGCCGGGCACGAGCAGGGCCCGCGCGCCGAACCGGTCGTACAGGCGCCCGACGACCGGGCCGAGCACCCCCATGAGCAGGCCGCCCGGGAGGAGCAGCAGGCCGGTGGTGAGCGGGGCGAGCATCAGCACGTTCTGCAGGTAGATCGGCAGCAGCACCACGGTACCCAGCAGCGTGGCCATCATCAGCATCATCATCGCGCTGGCGACGGTGAACGTGCGCGCCCGGAACGTGCGCAGGTCGAGCAGGGCCCGCTCGCTGCGCTGGAGCACGAGCTGCCGGGCGACGAACGCCACCAGCCCGGCGATGCCGACGACGAACGCGGCCCACAGCACGACCGGCGACGCGCCCTCGGCCGAGTGCCCCACACTGCTCAGCCCGTACACCAACCCGCCGAAGCCGAGCGCCGCGAGCACGACCGACGGCACGTCGATCGGGGCGGACGTGGACTCGCCGACGTTCGAGATGCGCCGCAGGCCCAGCAGCAGGGCGGCGAGCGCGATGGGCAGGACCAGCCAGAACATGTAGCGCCAGCCGAGGATGCTCAGCACGACGCCGGACACCGTGGGCCCGATGGCGGGCGCGACCGAGATGACGATCGAGATGTTGCCCATCACGGCCCCGCGCCGAGCGGGCGGCACGAGCGTCATGACGGTGGTCATCAGCAGCGGCAGCATGATCGCCGTGCCGCCGGCCTGGATGACGCGGCCCGCGAGCAGGACCGTGAAGCCCGGCGCGACCGCGGCGATCAACGTGCCGGTGCTGAAGAGAATCATGGCCGCGCCGAACAGGGTGCGCGTGGGGATCCGGCGGATCAGGAAACCCGTGATCGGGATGACCACGGACATCGTGAGCAGGAAGCCCGCGGTGAGCCACTGGCCCACGGCGGCGTCCACCCCCAGGTCGACCATGAGGACCGGCAGCGCGACACTCATGATCGTCTCGTTGAGGATGACGACGAACGAGGACACCAGCAGGACCCCGATCACCAGGCGATCGCGGGCGCTCAGCCGCCCCGTGGCGTCGGGGCTGCTCGACGCGCGGTCGAGCACGTCGGACGGGTCGTTCACGGTGTCCCCCAGGATCTCCGGTCGTGGTCGGCCGGTGGGCCTCGACCACTGGTAGCGGAATGTAGGGACTAGGACCGACAGAACGCTCAGGATTAATCCCTGGACCCGATGAGGCGACCGTCACGTCCTCGTAGGCTCGTCGCATGATGCTGGTGGCCGGCGCGACCGGCAACGTGGGGCGTGAGGTCGTTCGCGAGCTGCGGGCCCGCGAGGTGCCCGTGCGCGCGCTGGCCCGCAGCGCGGGCGCACCGATCGAGGGCGCGGAACGAGTGCTCGGCGACCTCGAACGTCCGGAGACCCTGCGCCCCGCTCTCGAGGGCGTCAGCGGCATGTTCCTGCTCCCCGGCTACCGGAGCACACCCGAGCTGCTGGCCGCGGCGCACGACGCCGGCGTCGCCCGCGTCGTGCTGCTGTCGGGCGGCTCCGCCGCGGGCGGGGACCGCGGCAACGCCATCTCGGCCTACATGATCGCCACGGAGGAGGCGCTGCGCGCGTCCGGCCTGCGGTGGACGATCCTGCGTCCGGCCGGCTTCATGTCCAACACGCTCGAGTGGGCGCCGCAGCTGCGCGCCGGGGACGTCGTACGGGGCCCGTTCGGTGGCGTCGCGCGTCGCGATGATCGACCCGGCGGACATCGCGGCCGTCGCCGCCACCGCCCTCGTGGCGGACGGACACGAGGGGCGGGTGTACGCGCTCTCCGGGCCGGAGTCGCTGCTGCCCGCGGACCGGGTCCGCGTGCTCGGCGAGGTGCTCGGGCGCGACCTGCGGTTCGAGGCGCAGTCCGACGACGAGGCGTGGACGGAGATGACCGCGCGGATGCCCGAGCCCTACGTGCGCGCGTTCTTCGACTTCTACGTCGACGGCGCCCTCGACGAGTCGCCGGTGCTGCCCACCGTCGAGGAGGTCACGGGCCGCCCGCCACGGACGTTCGCCGACTGGGCACGGGCCCACGCCGACGCGTTCCGGAGCTGAACGCGACACCCGGCGCACCCCACGCTCGCCCGCGGCGCGGCGAAGGCCCGGGCGACGCGTTCGGTCAGCCGCCCGGCCCGGCCGGCTCCGCGGCGCCGCCCTCCCCTCCGCTCGATCCCGGTGCAGGTGCCCCGTCGTACCGGCCGGTGCAGGTCCGTTCGGGGGCGGCCGGGCCGGCACCGGCGGCGGGCGCGCCGTCGGGTGGGGCCGGGTCCGGGCCGAGGACGGTGACCCCGACCTCGCCGTCGCCGTCGCCGTCCAGCACGGCGGCGAGCGCCGCCACGAGCTCGTCCACCAGGTCCGACCCGGGCTCGGGACGGGTCGGGTCGGCGGCGGGGGTGCCGCCCGGGACGAAGCCGGCTTCCGCCAGCTCCTGCCGCAACGCCTCCTCGTCGGCGCCCGGGACGCCGGCGAGATCGTCGGCGAGTGCCTGCGCGTCGACCTCCCACCGTGCGGCCTGCTCGCACGGCTCGGGCTGCGCGACCGGCACCGACGCGGTGACGCCGAGCACGGCCGAGCCCACGAGGCCCGCGATGACGGTGACCAGTGCAGCGGCCATGGTGCCCACCACTCCTCGATGCCGGGCTCCAGGACGTCCGGCCGGTCCCGAACGCTAGTGCCCCCACGTCCCGCATTGGGCCGTTCCGCGAAGCCCGCGACCCTCATCCGGCGGGCGGCACCCCCAGCGCGTCGGCCACGCCCCAGCTGACGGTGCTGCCGCTGCCGGGCGCGCCGGTGCGTTCCCCGCTCATCCGGCCGGAGGCCGGGTCGACCAGCAGCTCGTAGCGCTGCCTCGCCCCGTCGGCGTCCCACTCCACGCCCAGCACGCCCCGCCGGCCGCCGTCCTCGAGGTGCGCCCGAATGCCGGGCACCCGGTCGAGCGCGGCGTAGAGAGCGGCGCGCAGGTCGGCGGGCACGGCGGTCCTGCGCAGCAACGACGCCACGGCGACCAGGGCCGCGTGGTCGGGAGCGTCCGGGTACGGGGCGGCGCGGCGGACGACGTCCGACTGCAGCAGCGCGGCCAGGGCATCGGGGTCGCGCGGCAGCCCGGCCAGGAACTCCTGGCTCGGCTGCTGCCAGCTGTCCCCGCGGGGGCCGAAGTACTCGCCGGACGCGGAACGCAGCTCCCCGACCTCGCTGTCCGGGCTGCCCCGCAGCAGCCACGTGCCGGAGCGGTCGTGCGGGATCCACTCCTGCAGGAACGGCCCGGCGGCGTACTCCGTGCGGCGGTAGAGGTACTGGCCGGGGGCGACGTCGAGGTCGGACGCGTGCCGGCCGAGCTCCGCCGCGGGCACGGGCACACCGTCGACCGGTGGCGCCGGTGGCGCCGCCGGCACGGGCGAGGCCGCCGGCGCAGCCCCGCCGCCGGAGGTCACCGCGGCGACGCCGGACACCGTGGCGACCACGGCGGCCGCGGCCGCAGCGGCGGCCAACCAGCGGAACGCGCGGCCCCCAGGAGCCGGCCTCCCCCGCGGCACCGCCCGCTCGGCGGCCCCCGCCGGGAACGCGGCACCGACCCCGACGTCACCCGCGGTGCCGGTGACCCGTCGACGCAGCCGACGCAGGGTGGCCGCGTCCGGTCCGGCGTCGGCGCGGAACCCGGCCAGGGCCGCGTCGAGCTCGTTCTCGCTCCAGATCCGCTGCCGATCAGGCATCGTCGTCCTCCCCGGTCGGGCCGCGCAGGGCGCGGCGGGCTCGGTGCAACCGGGACCGGGCCGTGCCCGCGGGGACACCCAGCGCGGCGGCGACCTCGGACGGTTCCAAACCACCCCAGGCCACGAGCAACAGCACGTCCCGCTCGTCGGCCGGCAGCGCCGCCAGACCGCACGCCAGCCGGGCGACCCGCTGCGCGGCGTGCACCCGGGCGATCGCCACCTCGTCGGCGGGATCCGCCACCTCCCGCGGAGCCCGTGCCTGCGCCGCGTACCCACGGACCTCCTGGCGCAGGTGGCGCCGCAGCAGGTTGGTCGCGATCCCGAACAGCCAGGCCCGCTCGCTCCCCCGCCGCGGGTCGAACCGGCTGCGGGTGGCGGCCAGGAACGTCTCGGCGACCAGGTCCTCGGCGTCGTGCGACCCGACGCGGCGGGCGAGGTAGCGGTGCAGCCCCGGCGCGTGGGTGTCGAAGAGGACACCCAGCGCCCGCGCTGCGGGAGCAGGCGCGGGATCGCCCGCCTCGTCGGACATCGTCACACCCCCTACTTGCCCGCAGCGCAGATGAGCGTTCGCGATGATCACCGCGAGCGCGGTTCCGCCGCCGCGGCCGACGCCGAATGTCGCACGTCCGGCGGGACGCGGCCGCCACCACCGGATCGGCGCCCGAGGTGGAGCGCGCCCGGCCGTGCCGGTCGTCGACACCCGCCATCGCCGCCCCGATCACGTCCCGCCGGCCCGGCGGGGCAGCCGAGTCGATGCGGCCGAGTGGGGTACAACCTGCGGATGGCCTTCAGGTTGACGCCACATGAACGCGGCTTCTACCCGCTGTTCACGCGCGCAGCGGAGAACATCGTGCGCGCCGCGGACGACCTCGCGCTCCTGGTCGCGGCCGCGCCCGAAGACCGTCCACCGCTCGCGACGCGCGTCAAGGACGCCGAGAACGCCGGCGACGAGGTGACCCACGAGATCCTCGTGAAGCTCAACCAGACGTTCGTGACGCCGTTCGACCGCGAGGACATCTACCGGCTCACCTCCTCCCTGGACGACGTGGTCGACTTCATGGAGGAGGCCGCCGACCGGATCGTGCTCTACCGGCTCGAGGAACTCCCGCCCGGGATGCGCACGCAGGTCGACGTGCTGCGCCGGGCCGCCGCCGCCACCGCGGAGGCGATGCCGAGGCTCGCCACGATGGCGGAGCTGCGCGAGTACTGGGTGCACGTCAACTCGCTGGAGGACGAGGGCGACGTGGCCTACCGCGCACTGCTGGCCGACCTGCTCGCCCCGCCGGAGGGCGCGCCCGCGCTCGACGTCCTCACCATCCTCAAGCTCAAGGAGGTCGTCGAGGTGCTCGAGGAGGCCGCGGACGCCTTCGAACACGTGGCCAACACCGTCGAGAGCATCGCCGTGAAGGAGTCCTAGTGCTCCTCGCCACGATCGTCGTGGTGATCGCGGTCGCGCTCGTCTTCGACTACACCAACGGCTTCCACGACGCCGCCAACGCGATCGCCACCTCCGTCGCGACGCGGGCACTCGCCCCGCGCACCGCGCTCGCCATGGCCGCGGTCATGAACCTCATCGGCGCGTTCCTCGGGACCGAGGTCGCCTCCACCGTCGGCAGCGGCATCATCGACGCCCCGCAGGGGATGTCCGGTCTGATCGTGGTGCTCTCCGCGCTCGTCGGCGCCATCACCTGGAATCTGATCACCTGGTGGTTCGGGCTGCCGTCCTCGTCGTCGCACGCGCTCATCGGCGGCCTCGTCGGCGCCGCGCTCGCCTCGGCCGGCGCCGTGCAGTGGGACGGCGTGCTGGCGAAGGTCGTGATCCCGATGGTGCTCTCCCCCCTCGTCGGGTTCGCACTGGCCGCGCTCGTGATGCTCACGCTGTTGTGGATCTTCCGCAACGGTCGCCCGCGCCGGCTCTCCACCGGGTTCCGGCACGCGCAGACCGTCTCGGCCGCGGCCATGGCGCTCGGACACGGTCTGCAGGACGCCCAGAAGACGATGGGCGTGATCGTGCTCGCGCTCGTCGTCGGCGGCTACCACGAGGGCTTCGAGGTCCCCTGGTGGGTCGTGCTGATCTCCGCGGGCGCGCTGTC
This sequence comes from Pseudonocardia kunmingensis, assembly GCF_006716445.1. Classification (GTDB taxonomy): domain Bacteria; phylum Actinomycetota; class Actinomycetes; order Mycobacteriales; family Pseudonocardiaceae; genus Pseudonocardia; species Pseudonocardia kunmingensis. The sequence goes on along the minus strand of NZ_VFPA01000002.1, from coordinate 1,537,966 downwards.
GGCCGGCACCTACGCAGGCGGCTGGCGGATCATGCGCACGCTCGGCAGGCGGATCATCGACCTGGACCCGCCGCGCGGCTTCGCCGCCGAGGTCACGGCGTCAGCGGTGCTGTACACCACCGCGTTCGCGTTCGCCGCGCCGATCTCGACGACGCAGACGATCACCTCGTCGATCCTCGGCGTAGGCGCCACCAAACGCCTCTCCGCGGTGCGCTGGGGCGTCGCCGGGAACATCGCGGTGGCCTGGGTCCTCACCATCCCGATGGCGGCGCTCGCCGCGGCCGTCGCCTTCTGGGTGCTGCACGCGATCGCGGTCTGACCCACCGGTCACACCCCCGCGGCGAGGGCCGGCTCCCTGGTGACCGCCGTCGTCGGACCGACGGCGGGCTCACCCAGGTAATGACGCGAGAGCCGCCGGTAGTGGCGAGTGCCGAAGGCGGCGAGGGTGAGCACCAGGCCCAGCACCCCCGCGATCGTGAACAACAGCGCGAGGCCCCGCTCCGGTCCCGTCCCGAACCACGGGCCGAGCACCTGCGCCCCGACGCCGGTCGTCATGAACGGGATGAACACGAACTGCGCGACCGGGCTGATCAGGAACGCGGTCAACGGCGACGCGGCCTGCTCCACGCTCTGCGCGAAGCCGAACACCCGGCCCTGCCGCTCGAACGGCACGACCTTCTGCAACACGGTCTGCTCCGACGCCTCCACGTAGGGCATCACGCACATGTAGAGGAACATCCCGACCGCGAGCAGGACGATCGACGAGCGCAGCGCGAAGACGCTGCAGATCGCCCACAGGACGAGGTTCGCCAGCAGCAACGCCCGCAGCGGGTTCGAGCCGAGCCCGCGGCGGCTGATCACCAGGCCGCCCGCGATGACACCGGTGCTGAGCACGCCCCACAGCAACCCCCACGCCTCGACGGACACGAGCGAGAGACCGTAGGGGTCCATCAGGGCCATGAACACGCCGCCGAGGAAGTTGTTGATCGTCGAGAACACGATCAGCCCGAGCAGCCCCGGCATCGAGGCGACCAGCGCGATCGTGCCGCGCAGATCGATCCGGCTCCCGCTGCCGGAAGTACCCGCCGGGCGCTCCTCGGGGAAGGTCAGCCCGGCGAGGTGCACGATCACGGCGCCGGTCGCCACGACGGCCAGCAGCAACACCGCGGTCATCCCGGCCATGCCGATCAGGAGGCCGCTGATCACGGAGGTGACCAGGAACGACACGCCTGAGGTCGTCCCCACCAGCCCGTTGGCGCGATCCCGGCGACCCTCCGGGACCAACAGCGTCACCACCGTGGACAACGCGATCCCCCGGACGTTCCCGACGATCACGCCGCCCATCAGCAGCAGGACGAACACCCACAGCACGGGGCTCGCGGGATCGCGAAAGGCCGCCGGACCCGCGGCCGTGTGCACGGCCAGGCTCGCCGCGTACAGCAGCAACGATCCGGTGCTGGAAGCCAGCATCACGGTGCGCTTGCGGTGGTGGTCGACGAGGCTGCCGAACCACACACCCGACACGGCGGTGAACCCGAGGAAGATGCCGGCGATGATCCCGGTGGCGAACACCGAGTGGGTCTCGAGGTAGACGAAGAACGTCACGGCGAACCACACGGTGAAGTTCACCGTCGACGCCACGAGCGTGTTGGCGAGGGCGTGGTGGAAGGTGCCCCGGGGCGCGCCGGAGGTCGTCCCGTTGTGGCTCGAGGCGGTCATGCCGGTGGAGACCCCGGCCGACCCGCCGAACTCATCGGAGCAACCGTCCCGACACGCGCTCACGCTGTGTGGTGGATCTCGGGCTGGGCCATCCGGTTGAATGACGCCGTGCGGCACCACCGCCCCCGTGACGAGGAGCCGGGCGGCCCGCTCGCGGGCGGCACCGGCGAGTGGCCGCTGCCGCCAGACGCCGCCGACGACCTGTCGCCCGGTGAGCTGTGGGACGTCGGAGGTCCCGGCAGTGCCTCGGCAGCGGCCCGCGGATGCCTGTGTCCGCGGCTGCCCAACGACCCGCGCGCCGGCCTGGGACGGCTCATCGCGCCGGACTGCCCGGTGCACCGCTCACGCTCGGAGTGACCGGCGTCGGCGGCGATCGATGCACCTCGGGTCGCGTCCATCCACAGGTCCGCGTGATCGGAACCGGATTCCGGTGCGCGCGCCTAGCGTCGCAGGCGTGTTCGAGGCGAGGGATGCGCACTCTGCAGCCGGGACGGGGCCTGCCGTCCCGGTGGACGCCCGCGTCGTCGCCGGCTGGGTCGCTCGCCTCGGCGTGCTCGACACCGAGGTCCCCGACGCGGAGCGGGTGGACCAGCTCCGCGCCCTCGAAGAGTTGAAGGCCGCCGCCGCCGCGGCGCAGGCTCGCATCGCCCTCGACCTGGACACCTCCCAGCGCGCCGCACAGGCAGCCGCGGGTGTTCCCGCGAACCAGCGAGGACGGGGAGTGGCGGCGCAGATCGCGCTCGCGCGGCGCGAGTCCGCATTCCGGGGTGCCCGGCACCTCGGACTGGCGAAAGTCCTGGTCAACGAGATGCCGCACACCCTGGCCGCGCTCGAGCGCGGCCTCATCTCGGAGTGGCGGGCCACCCTCCTCGCCCGGGAGACCGCGTGCTTGTCCCTCGAACACCGCCGCCTCGTGGACGCCCGTCTCGCCGCGGACCCTTCCGTCCTGGACGGGTGGGGAGACCGGCAGCTGATCGCGGAGATCCAGAAGATGGCGTGCGAACTCGACGTCGCGTCGGTCGCCCGTCGCCGCGCCCGCGCCGAGTCCGAGAGGCGGGTCACCTGTCGGCCCGCACCGGACGCCATGGCGCTGCTGTCCGGGTTGCTGCCCGCCGCCCGTGGGATCGCCGTGTGGGTCGCGCTGCGCCGCGAAGCGGATTCCCGCATCGCTCACGGCGATGGCCGCACCCGCGGGCAACTCATGGCCGACATCCTCGTCGAACGCGTCACCGGACAGGCCGACGCAGCCGCGGTCCCCGTCGAGATCCACCTGGTCATGACCGACTGCAGCCTCCTCGGCGACGACAGCCGCGACAGCGACGGCGACGGCGACGACAACGGCGACGACAACGGCGACGAGGACCCCGACATGTCGGCGCACCTGGCCGAGTACGGGCCCATCCCCGCCGGACTGGCCCGCAGGCTCGCGGTCTCCGCTGCCGAGGCCGAGACGGCATGGCTGCGCCGGCTCTACACCGCGCCCGGCGTCGACGAGCTCGTCGGGATGGACTCGACCAGGCGAACCTTCCCGCCCGGCCTCGCCCGGTTCATCCGCATCCGCGACCAGTTCTGCCGCACCCCGTGGTGCGGCGCCCCGATCCGGCACATCGACCACGCCCTCCCCCACGGACGGGGCGGGGCCACGTCGGAGCGGAACGGCGAGGGGCTGTGCGAACAGTGCAACTACGACCGGCAGGCACCCGGGTGGGACGCTCGCGCCGGCACCGGTTCGCGCCACACCCTGCAGATCACCACGCCCACCGGCCACACCTACATCACGACCGCGCCCCGCCCACCCGGCGATCCCTCCCGGACGCGCCGCCGCGGTCCACGCCGCAGACGTGCTAGTCCAGGTTCGGCCGGAGCCAGTTCTCCACCTCGGAGACCGGGAGCCGCCGGCGGTCCGCGTAGTCCCGGACCTGATCCGAACCGATCCGACCCACCGTGAAGTAGCGCGACTCCGGGTGGGCGAAGATGAGCCCGCTGACGCTTGCCGCCGGGGTCATCGCGAACGACTCCGTGAGCTGCATGCCGACCCGCTCGGCTCCCAGCAGCGTGAACAGCTCATGCTTGAGGCTGTGGTCCGGGCTCGCCGGATATCCGAGCGCAGGCCGGATCCCGCGGAACCGCTCGGCGTGCAGGTCCTCCATGGCCGGGTCGGCGTCGGGCTCGAACCAGGCGCGCCGGGCCTGCAGATGGACGTGCTCGGCGAATGCCTCGGCGAGCCGGTCCGCCAGAGCCTTGACCATGATCGCCCGGTAGTCGTCGTGCTCGGCCTCGTACCGCGCGGCCAGGTCGTCGGCCCCGTGGACCGCCACCGCGAACCCACCGAGATGGTCGTCCGAGGGCGCGATGTAGTCGGCGAGGCAGCGGTTGGCCCGGCCCTCCGGCTTGACGGTCTGCTGGCGCAGCATCGGGAAGCGGACGCCTGCCTCACCGGACACGACGATGTCGTCGCCCTCGGAGTGCGCGGGCCAGAACCCGTACACGCCCCGGGCGCTGAGCGTGCCCTGCGCGATGATCTCGTCGAGCAGCCGGTTGCCGTCGTCGAATAGTTCTCGGGCGGCCGGCTGATCGAGGATCGCCGGGTACTTGCCCTTGAGCTCCCACGCGAGGAAGAAGAACTGCCAGTCGATCATCTCGCGTAGCTCGTCGAGGGCCGGGGTGACGGTGCGACTACCGGTGAACAGCGGAACCGGGATGTCGTCGAACGGCACCTGCTCGCGGTTGGCGCGAGCCTGCGCGAGCGGCAGCTTCGGACGCTGCTGCCGGCCGGCGTGCTGCACGCGCAGTCGCTCCTGCTCGGCGCGGTTGGCGATGTCGAGCTGTTCCGCCCGTTCCGGGTCGAGGAGGTCGGACACCACGCCCGTGACGCGCGACGCGTCGAGCACGTGCACGGTGCTCGCGTCGTACTCCGGCGCGATCCGCACGGCCGTGTGCTGCCTGGAGGTGGTCGCCCCGCCGATGAGCAGCGGCAGCTTCAACCCGCGGCGCTGCATCTCCTGCGCCACACCGACCATCTCGTCCAGCGAGGGCGTGATCAACCCGGAGAGCCCGACGGCGTCGGCGCCCTCGGACACGGCAGTGTCGAGCACGACGCTCGCCGGCACCATCACCCCGAGGTCGACGACCTCGTAGTTGTTGCAGGCGAGGACGACCCCCACGATGTTCTTGCCGATGTCGTGCACGTCGCCCTTGACCGTGGCGAGCACGACCTTGCCCTGTCCGCGGCTGACCTCGTCGCGGCCGTCGAGCCGCGCCTGCTCCTTCTCCGCCTCCATGTAGGGCTCCAGGTAGGCGACGGAGCGCTTCATCACCCGCGCGCTCTTGACCACCTGCGGCAGGAACATCTTCCCGGCGCCGAACAGATCACCGACCACCTTCATCCCGTCCATCAGCGGGCCCTCGATCACGTCGAGGGGCCGGGCGGCCTGCACCCGTGCCTCCTCGGTGTCGGCTTCGACGAAGTCGACGATCCCGTGCACCAGCGCGTGTGACAGCCGCTGCGCGACCGGGGCGTCGCGCCAGGACAGGTCCACGGTGCGCTTGGTTCCGGAGCCGGTCACCGTGCCTGCGAAGGTGACCAGCCGGTCGGTGGCGTCCTCGCGACGGTCGAAGAGCACGTCCTCGACGAGCTCCAGCAGGTCGGCGGGGATGTCCTCGTAGACCGCGAGCTGCCCCGCGTTGACGATGCCCATGTCCAGCCCGGCCTTGACGGCGTGGAACAGGAACGCCGAGTGGATCGCCTCGCGCACGACGTCGTTGCCGCGGAAGGAGAACGACAGGTTGGAGATGCCCCCGGACACGTGCACACCGGGGCAGCGCTCCTTGATCTGCGGGAGCGCATCGAGGAATGCCTTCGCATAGCCGTTGTGCTCGGCCATGCCGGTGGCGACGGCGAGCACGTTGGGGTCGAAGACGATGTCCTCGGGCGGGAACCCGACCTCCTCGGTGAGCAGCTTGTAGGCGCGCTCGCAGATCGCGACCTTGCGCTCGGCGGTGTCGGCCTGCCCCTTCTCGTCGAACGCCATCACGACGACGCCGGCACCGAACCCGCGGACGTGCCGGGCCTGCTCGAGGAAGGGTTGTTCGCCCTCCTTGAGGCTGATCGAGTTGACGATCCCCTTGCCCTGCACGCATTTCAGCCCGGCCTCGAGCACGCTCCACCGGGAACTGTCGATCATGACCGGCACCCGGGCGATCTCCGGCTCGGTGGCGATCAGGTTGAGGAACCTGGTCATCTCCCGCTCGCTGTCGAGCAGGTCGGCGTCCATGTTGACGTCGATGACGTTCGCGCCGCCGCGCACCTGCTCGAGTGCCACGTCGACCGCGGCCTGGTGGTCGCCGGACTCGATGAGTCGACGGAAGCGCTTCGAGCCGGTGACGTTGGTGCGTTCGCCGATCATCAGGAATCCGGTGTCCGCGCCGATGGTCAGCGGTTCGAGGCCGCTGAACCGGGACGTCGTGGGCCGCGGCGCGACCTCCCTCGGGGCCAGCCCGGCCACCGCGGACGCGAGCCGCTCGATGTGGTCGGGCCCGGTGCCGCAGCACCCGCCCACGACGTTGACCATGCCCGATTCGGCGAACTCGCGGAGCAGCTCGGCGGTCTGTGCGGGGGTCTGGTCGTAGCCGCCGAACGCGTTGGGCAGGCCGGCGTTGGGGTGGCAGGCGACGTAGGTGTCGGCGAAGCGGGCGAGCTCCGCGACGTGGGGACGCATCTCGGCCGCGCCGAGGGAGCAGTTCACGCCGACGACCAGCGGTTCGGCGTGGCGGACGGAGCTCCAGAACGCCTCGACGGTCTGCCCGGACAGGGTGCGGCCGGACAGGTCGACGATGGTCACCGAGATCCACAGCGGCAGGTGCGGCGCGACCTCGTGGGCCGCGGCTACGGCTGCCTTCGCGTTGAGCGTGTCGAAGATCGTCTCGATGAGCAGCAGGTCGACACCGCCCTCGGCAAGCCCGGCGATCTGCTCGGCGTAGCTCGCGCGCACGTCGTCGAAGGACACCGCCCGGTAGGCGGGGTCGTTGACGTCGGGCGAGAGCGAGAGGGTGACGTTGAGGGGGCCGACCGATCCGGCGACGAACCGCCCGCCGGCTTCGTCGGCGGCCTGGCGGGCCAGCTGCGCGCCTCGCACGTTCATCTCGCGCACCGCGGCCTGCATCCCGTAGTCGGCCTGGCCGATGGAGGTGGCGGTGAAGGTGTTCGTGGTGGTGATGTCCGCCCCGGCGGCGAGGTAGCGGCGGTGCCCGTCGAGGACGATGTCGGGGCGAGTCAGGTTGAGCAGGTCGGGGTCGCCGGTGAGGTCGTGGGGGTGGTCGGCGAACCGCTCGCTCCGGTAGTCGGCCGGTGTGAGCCCGGCGCCCTGCAGCATCGTGCCCCACGCGCCGTCGAGTACGGCGATGCGCTGGTCGAACAGCTGCGCAAGCGCCTCCGCACGATGTCCTGACATTCTCTGCACCCGCCCTCCGGAATCGGAGGCGCCCTTGGTGCAGATCCTCCGGGCCGAGCGTGGCGGACATCGTCCGTCGCAGCGCCTCTCGACCCGGCGCCTGAGCCTACCGGGTGGCCGCACGGAGGGGCACACGCCGCCCGGGTGCCGGTGTGACCGCGTTCACCCGGAGCGGTCTGCTCGTGGACGCCCGCGCCACGGTCCGGGCGCACGGGCAGCGGTCCTGACGACCGCTCAGGACGCGATCACCTGGGGCGAGGTCACCTTCAGGTGCGCGTTCGCCCACCGCATGACGCGCAGGGTCTGCGGATGGCAGGCCTGCGCCAGGTCGAGCAGATCGCGTTGCCGCATCGCCTGCGCGGCTTGGGCCAGCAGCTCCCAGTCCAGCGACACGCCGGCGGCCTTGCGGTGCACGCGGCGCAGGTCGGCCAGCAACAACAAGCCGGTCTCGGGTCGCTTGCGCAGTGCCGTGCCCGCCCGCTGGGCGAGGTCGGCGACGACGGGCACCTCCCAGCGCGGCGCCGGGTTCAGCCGCACGCCGTGCTGGTGACCGGCCCCGGCGAGGCGTTGGACGTGGATCTGCGACCACCGCGCGATGTCGCGGGCGACGTGGAAGATCTCCTGGTCGGCGGGATGCCGGTCGGCGACGGCGAGCAGGTCGCGTCCCAGTGAGACCTCCGAGCGGTGCAGCTCGCGCAGCACGAGTCCCAGCTTGCTCATGACGTCGCTCCCCCCGTGCGGGCCGGTTCGGGCCGGCGCTCGAGGGCGCGCCCGTCCGGGCCACCGCGCGTCGCCGGCACGCCCTCGCCGACGGGGCGCGGCGCCCCGGTGGTCGGTGCCGGGGACGGCCCGCTGCCTCCGGCCACGCGCGTCAGCCGCGCCGCGGCCGTCTTGAAGAGGGGCTGTTTGGACACCGGGTCCCAGTCGGTGATCGTGAGCTCGTTGGCGGCGCGGCCCCCGTTCCCGTCCGGACCGGACCCGCTCGAGTCCCAGTAGCCGTAGTGGAACGGGACGAACAGCACGCCGTCGCGGATCCCGCTGATCCGCACCGTGGCCCGTATCGCGCCGCGCGGCGTGGCGACCTCGGCCAGGTCGCCCTCCTGCACGCCGAGGCGGCGTGCGTCGGTCGCCGAGCACTCGACCCACACCTCGGGCGCCGCGGCCTGCAGCTGCGGGGCGCGACCGGTCTTGGTCCGGGTGTGGAAGTGGTAGATCGTCCGTCCGGTGATCAGGACGAACGGGTGCTCGGGGCCGGGTCGCTCGTGCGGCGGCAGGTACTCGGCCGCCTTCAGGATCGCGCGCGCGTGCGGGTTGAGCGCCCGGTACTCGGTCTCCTCCAGGGGTGCCCCGGTGACCATGTCGCGCCCGTAGCTCTCGCAGTAGTCCGGGGCGCTCCAGAACTTCCCGTCGACGTAGAGCCGCTCGGTGCCGTCGGGGTGCTCGGCGTCGCAGGGCCACTGGATGCCCGACGCCGCCTCCCGCAGCTTCGTGTGGCTCAGCCCGGTGTAGTCGCACGGCCTGCCCTCGGTGGACGCCGCCCACGCCGCGAACGCCGACTCGGCGTCGTGCCACTGCGGGAACGGCCGGCCGTCGGCGTCGCGGAAGTCCATCCGGCGGGCGAAGTCGAGGAAGATGTCGAGGTCGGGGCGCGCCTCGCCGGGTGGATCGACCGCCTTCTCCGACAGGTGCACCGTGCGGTCGACGTTGGTGAAGCAGCCCGTCTTCTCGCCCCACGTCGCCGCGGGCAGCACCACGTCGGCCAGCTGGGCCGTCTCGGACAGGAAGATGTCCTGCACCACGAGGAACAACCGGTCCTGGCTCAGGATGTCGCGGATCCGCGTGAGCTCCGGCAGCGAGACCGCCGGGTTGGTGCCGCTCACCCAGAGCATGCCGATGCTGCCCTCCTCGGCGTAGCGGATCATCTGCATGGCGTGGGTGGGCGGGGCCATGTGCGGGATCTGCAGCGGGTCGAGGTTCCAGTGCCGGGCGAGCTCGGCCACGTGCGCGTCGTTGTTCCAGTTGCGGAACCCGGACATGTCCCCGTCGGCGCCGCACTCGCGGGTGTTCTGGGCCGTCGGCTGGCCGTTCATCTGCAGGATCCCGCAGCCGGGCCGGCCGAGCATGCCGCGCACGAGGTTGAGGTTGTTGACCTGGACGGCCGCGGCCGAGGCCTGGTGGGACTGGTAGACGCCCTGCAGCACCGTCGAGAGCAGCCGCTGCGCCCCGCCGAGCACCCGTGCCGCGGCGCGGATCTCCTCGGCGCCGATGCGGCAGGTGCGCGCGACCTCGTCCGGCGGGTAGTCGGCCACCCGCTTCTCCAGCTCGGGGAACCCGACGGTGTGGGCGTCGACGTAGTCGCGGTCGACCCACCCGTTGCGGATGATCTCGTGCAGCAACCCGTTCATCAGGGCGACGTTGGTGCCCGGCAGCGGGGCCAGGTGCACGCCGCCGCTCTCCCGCGCCGCGCGCGCCACCTCGGTGTCCCGCGGGTCGACGCACACGATCTTCGGCGGGTCCTGGCCGGCGAGCCGGTCGAGCATCCGCATCCAGAGCACCGGCTGGGTCTCGGCGACGTTGTGCCCGAACAGCGCGATGACGTCGGCGTGGTCGACGTCGGTGTAGGAGCCGGGTTGGCCGTCGCAGGCGAAGGTCTCCTTGAGCGCGGCGGCGGCGGTGGCCGTGCACAGGCGCGTGTTGCCGTCCATGTGGTTGGTGCCGATCGCGCCGTGCCCGATCGCGGCCTGCGTGTAGTACTCCTCGGCGAACAGCTGGCCGGTCGTGTAGAAGCCGATCGACGACGGCCCGCGCTCGGCGAGCAGCTGCTTCGTGCGGTCCACGACGTGGTCCATCGCGGTGTCCCAGTCGGTCTCGACGAGCCGCCCGTCGCGACGCACCAATGGCCGGGTCAGCCGGTCCGGCGAGGCGTTCGCCTGCCACCCGAACAGGTCCTTCGGGCCGAGGCGCCCGTGGTTGACCCGGTCGTCGGCCCGCCCGCGTACCCCGACGATCCGCCCGTCGCGCACGGCGATGTCGATCGCGTCGCCGTTGGAGTGCAGCAGGGACGCGGTCCGCACCCAGCGCTGCACGTCCTCCTCGGCGACGCCCTCGGCGAGGTGCTGGTCCACGCGGACCGGCCAGCTCCCGCCCGCCGGATAGGGCGTGCGGCTGCCCCACGGCTCGCCGATCGCGTCGCGGCTGGCACTCGGTTCCCGTCGCATGGTGGGCGCGTACCCGGCAGTCGGCGGGTGAACTCGCGCCGTTCCCGCTCCGTGATCCCGGGCGCCGGGCACCGGTAGGACCTGCGCGAACCGGGCGTCAGCGCACGTCGTCCTCGCCCGCCATCTGCAACCGGATCTCCCGCGCGGCCGCCATGTGCTCCTCCGCAATCTTCGCCGCGGCCGCGGCGTCCCGGTCGGTGATCGCCTCGACGAGCCGGGCGTGCTCCTGCAGGGCGGTCGCCCACCGGCCGGCGCGGGTGAGCGTCGTCGCGGGGTAGCGGACGAGGTGGGCGTTCAGGTTCCGGAGCGTGTCGACGAGGGTGGCGTTGTGCCCGGCCGCCCACACCGCCTCGTGGAACCGGCGGTTGGTCTCGGCCATCGCCGCGCCGTCGGTCGCATCGGTCTGCTCCATGAAATCGTGCGCGCGGCGCAGCCGCACGAGGTCGAGCTCCGTGCGCCGGTCGGCGGCCCACCGCGCCGCCGTGGCCTCGAGGGTGATCCGCACGTCGTAGATCTCGAGGATCTCCTCCACGCTGCGGGTCCGCACCCGCATGCCCCGCGCGCCCGGTTCCACGAGCCCGTCCTGCTCGAGGCGGCGCAGCGCCTCCCGCACCGGGGTGCGGCTGGTGCCGTACCGCTGCGCCATCGTCACCTCGACGAGGGGCGCACCCGGCGGGAGCGCGCCGGACACGATGTCCTCCCGGATGCGGGCGTACACCCCAGCCGACACGCACACCTCCCCTCGATCGCATGCAATGGTATCCACGGCGCCGGCATGATGGCGTGGTCATCGCGGAGGGAGTCGGGTGTGGCGGACAGGGTCGCGGTACTGGGGGCCGGCGCGGTCGGCGGGATGCTGGGCGTGCTGCTCGCCGATGCAGGCCACGAGGTGACGCTGCTGGCGTCGGACCGGACCAGCACCGCGATCAACCTGGACGGGGTGCGCCTGCGCAGCGGCCGGTTCGGCGAGCGCCACGCGCGGGTGCCGGCGCGGCCGTGGCTCACCGCGCCCGTCGACGTCCTGTTCGTCACCGTGAAGGCACCGGACCTGCTCGCCGCCCTGGCCAGGGTGGCCCCGGCGCTGGTGGGCGGCGCGGTCGTGGCGCCGCTGCTGAACGGCGTCGACCACGTCCCGATGCTGCGCGCGGCGCTCCCGGGCGCCACCGTCGTGCCGATGACGGTGTCGGTCGAGGCCACCCGGGTGGCCCCGGGTGTGATCGAGCACGTGTCGCCGTTCGTCGAGTACGCGCTCTGCGCCGCGGACGCCGACGGCGCACCGGGCCCGCTCCTGCGCGGCGCGGGCCTCGACGTCGACGCAGCGGCCCCGGACGAGGCGACGCTCCTGTGGCGCAAGCTGTCGTTCCTCGCCCCGCTGGCACTGCTCACCACGCACGCGCGGGACGCGCTCGGGCCCGCGCGCGACGCGCGTCCCGACCTGCTCGACGCCCTGGTCGACGAGGCGGCCACCGCGGCGGCAGCGGACGGGGCGACCGTCGACCCGCAGGGGGTCCGGGAGCGGCTGCGCGGGCTGCCTGCCGGGATGCGGTCCTCGATGCTCAAGGACGCCGTCGCGGGGGCGACGCTCGAGCTGGACGCGATCGCCGGGCCGATCCTGCGCTCCGCCCCGGACGGGGCCCCGGTCACGCGCGAGGTCGTCGCGGCGATCAGCGCGCGGGTCTGAGGCGGGCGCGCACGGCCGGGGGCAGCAGCATCCGCCGCGGGTCGACCAGCGCCAGCGCCGCGAGCCCCACCAGCGGGAGCAGGGTGAGCTGCACCAGGCCGGCGCCCGACCAGCCGAGACCGGCGACGAGGCGGGCGAAGAGCAGCCCGGACACCGCGGCGGCGACGTAGTAGGTCAGGGTGAACAGCCCCGCGCCGCGCCCGACGTGCTCGGGCCGCACCGAGCGCTGCAGCACGGTGGTGCAGTTGGTGAACAGCACGCCGCTGGCGAAGGTGCCGATGAGGAACGCCAGCACGTACTGGGCGAGCGCCCCGGTGGCCAGCTGGTAGGCGAGCAGTGCGGCGAGGGAGGTGCCGACGAAGCCCACGGCCATGAGGATCCGCTGGTCCACGCGGTCGGCGAGCCAGCCGACGGGCAGCGCGGTCATCGCGCCGAACCCGATGAGGGACGCGGCGAGCGCCGCCTGCCCTGGGTCGAACCCGAGCTGCTCCCGCAGGAACGTCGGGTAGAGGCCGAGGAAGCCGTAGAAGACCAGGCCCGACACCGCCGAGGTGGTGCCGAACGCCAGCGTGTTGCGGTTGTACGGGCCGGCGGGGACGTGGTCGAAGTCGCCGGCGCCCGCGGCCGCTCCGCGACCGGCGACGGCCTCGCTCATCGCGCGCGGCACCGTCACCAGGATGACCGCGGCCATGACCAGGCCGACGACGCCGAACACGTAGAAGGGGGTGCGCCAGGTGCCGCCCGCGGCGGCCAGCGCCTGCCCGATGACCGGCCCGAGGAAGACCCCGAGCCCGAAGGCGAGGCCGATGAACCCGGCGGCCAGCGCCCTGCGGTGGAAGAAGAACGCGCCGATCACCGCGTAGATCGCGGTGGCCTGCACGCCCTCGCCGATCCCGGAGACGAGCCGGTAGACGGCCATGTCGGCGAAGCCCGCCGCGAGCGGGATGGCGGTCGTGCCGAGCGAGTACACGACCACGCTGACGACCACGATCGTGCGCCGCGACATCCGGTCCAGCAGGTACCCGGCGGGGATCCCGGTGAGGGCGAGCCCGAGGGTGAACCCGGTGGCCAGCAGGCCTGACTGGTCGAGCGAGAACGCGTACTCCTCGCGGATCTCGGGCAGGAGCGGGTAGAAGACCTGCCGGTCCATCGCGTTGAGCAGGTACGACAGGCACAGGACGGCGAAGCCGATCCCGATCGCCGTCGTGGACGCCTGCCGCCCCCGATCCCCGGACACCGTGCGCTGCGCCATGGGAGCTCCTCCGGTGCTCGGCCGTCAGTGCCCGCGGGTGCTGGCGCTGTGGTAGTCGGTGTAGGTGTAGGGGTTGTCGAGGATCGAGGTCTGCGGGACGTCGGGGTTCATCCCCTTCTCCCACTCCTGTTCGCCGAGCGCGGCACGCAGGTGCGCGACGGTCTGCTCGACGGCCCGGCGCGCCGCGTCCAGGTCGATCCCGACCAGCCGGTGTTCGTGCTTCACGACCCGGCCGCCGACCAGCACGGTGTGCACGTCCCCGCGCTGGGCCTGGAACGCCACGTGGCCGTGCGGGTGCAGCAGCGGGGTCATCACCGGCGAGTGCTCGTTCTTGATCAGCACGATGTCGGCCTTCTTGCCCTGCTCGATGCTGCCCAGCTGCGCCTCCCGGCCCAGCGCGCGGGCGCCGCCGCGGGTGGCCCACTCGACGACCTGCTCGGCCCGCAGCGCGGCGTGGGTGACGGTCTCGCCCTTCGCGTGCGCCTCCAGGTGCTCGCGGGAGCGGTCGGCACCGAGCGTGGCGCGCATCGCGGAGAACAGGTCCCCGCTCCACCAGACCGAGGTGTCCATCGACAGCGAGACCGGGATGCCGTGCGCGCGCAGGGCCCAGGTGGGCGGGTAGCCCTGCCCAGCGCTCTGTTCGCTCTCGGTCGACACCGACGCCGAGCCCCCGGTCGCGGCGATGCGGTGGTAGGAGTCGGCGGAGAGCGAGGCGGCGTGCACGTAGACCGTCTCGGGCGTCATGAACCCGTGCTCGTGCATGAGCCGGATCCCGTCGTCGCCGGTGGCGCCCCAGACGCCGGCGTGCGTGGTGACCGGCACGCCGAGCTCGCGCGCCACCTCGAACGCCGGCTTCTCCGGGAAGGCGGGGTCGCCGGTGACGTCGAAGGCGAGCTGGAAGCCCAGCATCTCGTCACCACGGCCACCGCCGGGGATGCGGCGGGCCACGAAGTCGCGGAACCCGGGCGAGGCGGTCCAGTTCGCCGGGGCGTCCTGGATATTGCCGTAGGCGAGGACGAACCGGCCCGGCACGGACGCCAGCGCGTCCACCGCGGCGTCGGCATGCTGGGGCGTCTGCAGGCCGTGCGACCAGTCGACGGTGGTCGTGACGCCGGCGTCGAGGGCCTCGATCGCACCGAGCAGGTTGCCCGCGTACACGTCCTCGGGCCGGAAGGCCTTCCCCCACTCGAGGTAGTACCAGACGAAGTACTGGGTCAGCGTCCAGTCGGCGCCGTAGCCGCGCATGGCCGTCTGCCACAGGTGCCGGTGTGTGTCGATCATCCCGGGCATGACGATCCCGCCGGTGGCGTCGATCTCGACCGTGCCCCCGGGCACCGCCAGGCCCGGCCCGACGGCGGCGATCGTGTCCCCGACGACCAGCACGTCCTGCGCGGGCAGCACCCGGCGCGCCGCGTCGACGGTGAGGACCGTGCCGCCCCGCAGCACCACCGGACGACCTGCAGCGACCGCGTCGGGCTCACTCATCGCCTGCGACTCCCTCGATGGAGGCGGACGGTCGTCCGTATGACGGTCGCCCTTCTGAAGGCGCAGCTTCGTGGAGACGCCAGGAGCTGTCAATCCGCTCCTCGGACGATCGTGCGCAGAAGCGCCGGCAGCCCTGTCCGCATCGCGGACACCCCGGCGTACCCTCGGGCGGTCGGCACGTGAGGAGTGGTGGGATGCCCCGCGAAGGAACCGGTCCCGACTTCATCGAGGCACTGGCCCGTGGGCTCGAGGTCATCGCGGCCTTCCCGCCGAACCGCCCGGCGATGACGCTCGCCGAGGTCGCCGCGGCCACGAACCTCGCGCGCCCCACCGCACGGCGGATCCTGCTGACGCTCGAGGACCTCGGGTACGTGCGCGTCGTGGAGCGGGGGTACTCGCTGACCCCGCGCGTGCTGGAGCTCGGCGTCTCCTACGTCCGGTCGATGGGGCTGTGGGACGTGGCGCGGCCGCACCTGGAGCGCCTGGTCGCGCAGACGAACGAGTCGTGCTCGATCGCCCAGCTGGACGGGTCTGACATCGTCTACGTCGCCCGCGTCGCCGTCCCGAAGATCGTCTCGCTCGCGGTCCAGATCGGCACGCGCTTCCCGGCACTGGCCACCTCGCTGGGGAAGGTGCAGCTCGCGGCACTGCCCCCGGACGAGCTGGAGCGGGTGCTCGCGGAGCCCACCCGGTCCGGGCTGGTGCCGCGCTGGCAGCCCGACCGCGCCGAGCGCGACGCCGCGCTGCGGGAGGTGCGGGCGCGGGGCTGGGCCCTCACCGACGAGCAGCTGGCGCTCGGCATCCGTTCGGTCGCCGCCCCCCTGCGCGACGGGTCGGGCCGGGTCATCGCGGGCGTCAACGTCAACTGCCACGCCGCCGAGACCAGCATGGAGCGACTCGTCGAGCACCACCTCCCGCTGCTGCTGCAGGCCGCGGGCGAGATCAGTGCCGACTTCGCGCGCCTCGCCGAGGTCCCGCACGTCACGGTGAGCGCCTCCTGAGCACTTGACGCCCCTCGCGTCGGACTGAACAATCCAGCGCGTCGGACGCATGTCCGAAGGACGGACAGAGGTGTTTCAGTGACCGTGAACGGCGTGGGACGGCGGCCGGTGGGAGGCCCGCTCACCGGGCTACTGGTCGCGGACTTCTCCCGGATCCTCGCCGGCCCCTACGCCACGATGCTGCTGGCCGACATGGGCGCGGAGGTGATCAAGGTGGAGGGCCCGCGCGGCGACGACACGCGCACCTGGACCCCGCCCGAGCACGAGGGCGTGTCCACCTACTACCTGGGCATCAACCGGGGCAAGCGGTCGATCGCGCTGGACCTGCGCGACGCCGACGACGCCGGGGTGGCCCGCGAGCTCGCCCGCCGTGCCGACGTCGTGATCGAGAACTTCAAGCCCGGCGGCATGGCGAAGTACGGTCTGGACTTCGAGTCCGTCCGCGCCGGGAACCCGGGCGTCGTCTACGCCTCGATCAGCGGCTTCGGCTCCGGCGCCGGACGGGACGTGCCCGGCTACGACCTGATGGTGCAGGCGATCTCCGGCCTGATGAGCCT
This sequence comes from Pseudonocardia kunmingensis, assembly GCF_006716445.1. Taxonomy (GTDB): domain Bacteria; phylum Actinomycetota; class Actinomycetes; order Mycobacteriales; family Pseudonocardiaceae; genus Pseudonocardia; species Pseudonocardia kunmingensis. The sequence continues at coordinate 1,521,603 of NZ_VFPA01000002.1, read as the reverse complement.
CACCGGCGACCCGGACGGCCCGCCCTACCGCGCAGGCATCTCGGTGTTCGACGTGATGGCCGGCAACCACGCCGCGATCGGCGTCCTCGCCGCGCTGCGCCACCGCGACGCCACCGGGCGGGGCCAGCACGTGGAGGTCAACCTGCTGTCCTCGGCGCTCACCGGGCTGGTCAACCACAGCTCGGCGTGGGCCGCGGCCGGCGTGGTGCCCTATCGGATGGGCAACGCGCACCCCAGCGTCTTCCCGTACGAACCGCTGCCCACGGCCGACAACGACCTGATCGTCACGGCCGGCAACGACGGCCAGTTCCGCAAGCTGTGCGAGGTGCTGGGCATCCCCGAGGTCGCCGACGACCCGCGCTTCGCCCGCAACGCGGACCGGACCGAGCGCCGCGAGGAGCTGCGCCCGATCCTCGTCGAGCGGCTCGCCGAGCGGGGGGCGCTGGAGTGGTTCGACCTGCTCACCGCGGCCGGGGTGCCGAGCGGGCCGATCAACACCATCGACGGCGGGTTCGCGATGGCGGAGCGGTTCGAGCTGGACCCGGTCGTCACCGTCGGCGAGGGTGAGCGTGCGGTGCCCACGACGCGGCACCCGATCCGCTTCTCCGACACGCCCGTGGCCTACCGCTTGCCCCCGCCCGAGCTCGACGAGCATGGTGCGGAGCTGCGCCGGTGGCTGACCACGCCGCGGGCGGGCACACCGCAGGAGGGGACACGATGACCGCGCCTCGGGAGTACCCCACCGCGTTGGGCGCCTCCAGCACGGAGAAGATCACGCTGCTCGGGCACGACCTCGCCGAGGACGTCATGGGCTCGGTCGGGTTCGGGGAGCTGGCGTTCTGGCTCGCCACCCAGCGGCGCCCGACGCCGGGCGAGACGCGGGTGTTCGAGGCCGTGCTCGCCGCGCTCGCCGACCACGGGTTCACACCCACCGCGATCACCACCCGGCTGACCTATCTGTCGGCGCCGGACTCGGTCCAGGGAGCGCTGGCGGCCGGGCTGCTCGGCGGCGGCTCCCGGTTCCTCGGCGTCACCGAGGACTGCGGCCGCTTCCTGCACGAGCGGCTCCCCGGCGAGCTGCCCGTCGACGACGCCGGCTGGGACGCGCTCGCGCTCGAGACCGTGCGGCGGCAGCGCGAGGCGAAGCGGTTCGTGCCCGGCCTGGGCCACCACGTGCACAAGAACGGCGACCCGCGCACGCCGCGGCTGCTGCAGATCGCCACCGAGGAGGGGTGCTACGGCCCGCACCTGTCGCTGTTCGCGGCGATCGGGCGGGTGCACCCCCAGGTGCTCGGCAGGACCCTGCCGCTCAACGGGGCCGGGGTCTGCGGCGCCGCGCTGGCCGACCTGGGCCTGCCGTTGGAGCTGCTGCGCGGCTTCGCGCTGCTCGCGCGCACGGCGGGCCTGATCGGCCAGCTCGCCGAAGAGCTGCGCCACCCGGTCGCGGGCGACATCTTCCTGTCGGTGGACCTGCACAACCGGTCCGTCGACCCCGATCCCTACGAGCCGGGAGGTCGGCGTGGCTGAACTGGTCGCGGTGATCGCGTCCACCCACCACCCCTTCTACTACAAGGCCAGCACGGCGACCGGCGAGGACCGGCCGCCGTTCGCCGACGAGTGGGTGCGCAAGGTCGAGGCGTTCCGCGAGACGCTCACCCGCGCGCGGCCCGACGTGCTGGTGATGGTCGGCTCGGACCACTTCCACCAGCTGTGGCTGGACAACATGCCGCAGTTCCTGGTCGGGAAGGCTCCGGTCTACGACGCCAACTGGTACAACGAGGAGCGCGAGTTCGGCCTCCCGCGGATGGTCCTGCAGGGCCAGGAGGACCTATCCTCCCACATCCTGCGCGAGGGCCTGGACGCCGGCTTCGACCTGGCGTTCTCCAACGAGCTGCGGATCGACCACTCGATCACGTGCCCGATCATCACGCTGCGCCCCGAGGCCGACCTGCCGATCGTGCCGGTCTACACCAACATCTTCGCCCCGCCCCTGCCGCAGCCCAAGCGGTTCGTGCAGCTGGGGCGCACCATCCGCGAGCTGGTCGAGTCCTGGCCGTCGGACCAGCGCGTCGCGGTCATCGGCACCGGACACCTGTCGCTGGAGCTGGGCGGGCCCCGCCAGTTCGGCCCGCACGGCCCCGACCCGGAGTTCGACCGCAGGGCCGTGGAGTGGATCTCCTCGGGTGACGTCGAGGGATGCCTGGCCGAGGTCACGCTGGACAGCCTGCACGCCCCGGGCAACGCCACCCACGGCTTCATGGACTTCATGCTGATGATGGGCGTGGCCGGCGAGGGCCGGAAGGCCGACTACGTCGACACCTACGACCTGTTCCACACCATGGAGGCCTACTTCACCTGGTACCCGGAGGCCCGGTCGTGAGCAGGTACCTGCTGAACAAGTTCCTGTTCACCGTCGACCGCGACGCCGCGCTCGTCGAGCGCTACCGCGAGCAGCCGCGCGAGACCGTCGGTTGGTGGGAGGCCGAGCACGCCAACCGGCTGCTGAACTGCGTCGACGCGGAGCGCTCCACCTGGCTCGCCTTCGACGACGCCGAACGCGAGGCGCTGGCCAACCACGACTACCCGGCGCTCTTCGCGATGGGTGCCCACCCGTTCCTGACGCTCACGCTGTTCATCGCGATGTTCGAACGCGACCACGCCGAGCCGCTGGGCTTCCAGAAGGAGTACGCGCGCAGGCTCGCGCACTTCTCGCTGCCCTACCCGGACATCGCGACGTGAGGGCCGCGCAGATCGAGGAGCTCGGCCGGCCACCGGTGGTGACCGGGAAGGAGCCGCCCGCCGCGGCGGGCGGGTACGTGCTCGTCGAGGTGCTCGCCGCACCGATCACCCCGCTGGACCTGCTGTGCGCCTCCGGCACGTCGTACTTCGGCCGGCCCGCCGCGCCCTACGTGCCCGGGGTGCAGGGCGTCGGCCACGCGGACGGGCGCACCGTCTGGTTCCCGACCTCGGCCGGCATGGCGCCGGGTGACGGGAGCATGGCCGCGGTCGCGGCGGTGCCGGAGGCCGACCTGGTGGAGCTCCCGGCCGGCGCCGACCCGGTGGCCGTCGCGGCCGCGGGCCTGTCCGCCGTCGCGGCCTACCTCGGCCTGACCTGGCGCGGTGAGCTCGCCGCGGGCGAGCAGGTCGTCGTGCTCGGGGCGGGTGGCGTCGTGGGGCAGGCCGCGGTGCAGGTCGCCCGGGCGGCCGGCGCGCGGCGGGTCGTCGCCGCCGCGCGGTCCGAGGCGGCGCAGCAGCGCGCCCGCGACGCCGGGGCCGATGCCGTCGTCGCGCTCGACACCGACGACCACGTCGAGCTGGCCGACCGCCTCGCCGAGGCCTGCGACGGGCCGGCCGACCTCGTGCTCGACCCGCTGTTCGGCGCCCCCGCCGCGGCGGCCGCGCGGGTGCTGCGCCCGGGCGGGCGGCTGGTCAACCTGGGCGGCTCGGCCGGGGAGACCTCCCCCATCGACTCCTCCACGCTGCGCAGCCGGTCGCTGCGGCTGCTGGGCTACACCAACAACGAGCTCTCCCCCGAACGCCGGGCCGACGCGATCCGGACCGTCGCCGACGCCGTCGCCCGGGGCGCACTGGCGGTCGCGCACGAGCGCGTCCCGCTGGAGCAGGCCCCGTCCGCCTGGGAGCGCCAGGCCGCAGGCGGCGCCGCAGGCCGGATCGTCCTGACCCCGTAGACCTCCCGAGGAGCAACCGTGTCGCTTCCGCTGCTGCCGACATCGCTGGTGGGGAGCTACGCCCAGCCCGACTGGCTGATCGACCGCGCGAAGCTCGCCGGCCGCTTCCCGCCCCGCGTGCGGGCGAAGGAGCTGTGGCGCATCCCGCCCGAGCACCTGGCCGAGGCGCAGGACGACGCCACCGTCGTCGCGATCCGGGCGCAGGAGGAGGCCGGCCTCGACATCGTCACCGACGGCGAGATCCGGCGGGAGAGCTACAGCAACCACTTCGCCACCGCGCTCGAGGGCGTCGACGTCGACAACCCGGGCACCGCCCTCGACCGCAGCGGCCACCCCAACCCGGTGCCCCGGATCGTCGGGCCGATCGCGCGCCCGCACCCGGTGGAGGTCGAGGACCTGCGCTTCCTGCGCGCCCACACCGACCGGACGATCAAGATGACCGTGCCGGGACCGTTCACGATGGCGCAGCAGGCGCAGAACGACCACTACCCCGACGCGGAAGCGGCCGCGATGGCCTACGCGGCGGCCGTCAACGCCGAGATCACCGACCTGTTCGCGGCGGGCGCCGACATCGTCCAGATCGACGAGCCGTACCTGCAGGCCCGCCCGGACGCCGCGCGCGCCTACGGGCTGAACGCCCTCGACGCCGCGCTCGACGGCATCACCGGCACCACCGCGGTGCACCTGTGCTTCGGCTATGCCGCGATCATCCACGAGCGCCCGGAGGGCTACTCGTTCCTGCCCGAGCTCGCAGGCTGCTCCGCCGACCAGATCTCGATCGAGACCGCCCAGTCCGGGCTCGACCTCGGCGTGCTGGCCGACCTCAGCCAGAAGACGATCATCCTGGGGGTGCTGGACCTGTCCACCCCGGAGGTCGAGGGCGTCGAGACGGTGGCCACCCGCATCCGCCGCGCCTTCGACCACCTCCCGCCCGCGCAGGTCGTCCCCGCCTCCGACTGCGGGATGAAGTACCTCCCACGCGCCTCGGCCTTCGGCAAGATGCAGGCGCTGGCCGGGGCCGCCCGCCTCCTGCGCGCGGAGCTCGCCTGACCAGGTTCCCCGCCCGTACCGTCACCGCATGCCCCTCCGCAACGGCGCGCACGGCTACGGCCGGGTCAGCAAGTCGCTGCACTGGCTCACCGTCGGGCTGATCACCGCGCAGTTCGTCGTGGGCTACCGGATGGCGGACGAGGATCCCGCGCTGGAGCGCGAGGAGGACCGGCTCGACGCGCTCGAGGACGGCTGCCGCGCGGAGACCGACGCGGGCGAGGCCGCCGAGGAGCGCTGCGAGGAGCAGCTGGAGCTGCGCGAGGACGCGCTCGACGCCCGCCAGGACGACGTCGTCGGGGACGCGCTGTCCGGGCTGTTCTCGGGCCGCGCGTTCGGCGACGGGCTGTCGCTGCCCGAGTGGCACGTGCTCCTGGGGCTGTCGATCATCGTTGTGGCCGTGGTCCGGCTGCTGTGGCGGGCGACGACACCGCTGCCGCCGTGGGCCGAATCCCTCAGCGCCGGGGAGCGCAGGCTCGAGTCGGTGCTGGAGAAGGCGCTGCTCGCACTGCTCCTGCTCGTACCGGCGAGCGGCCTGCTCCTGGTGGCCGGGGTCGCTCCCGTCGCCCTGCACGTCGCCGCCCACGTCGTGTTCTTCGCGGTCGTCGGCACGCACGTCGGTCTGGTGCTTCGGCACACCGTGATCCGCCGGGAACGGCACCTGAGCCGCATGCTGTGACCCGGGGTCAGGAGCGGACGGCCTGGATGTCGATCTCGATGCGCAGCGTCCGCCCGACCGCCAGCACGCCGGAGAGCACGGACTGGTTCCAGCTGACCGCGAAGTCGTCGCGCGCGATCTCGGTGCTGGCCGAGAACGCTGCGCGCACCCCGCCGAACAGGTCCGGCCCGGTGCCGCCGTAGACGACGTGCAGCGGCACCGGCGCGCTCACGTCCTTGAGCGTGAGCACCCCGTCGAGGATCCAGTGCTCGGCATCGAGGCGCCGCAGCCCCTCGCTCTTGTAGCCGATCTCCCGGTGGCGCTCGACGTCCAGGAAGTCGGCGCTGCGCAGGTGGGCGTCGCGGTCCGGGTCGTCGGAGTGGACGCTGCCCGGGTCCATCGTCACCTCGACCGAGCTGCCCTCCAGCGGGTCGGCCACCTCGATCCGGCCGCCGAAGCGGCGCACCCGGCCGTGGATCCGGCTCATCCCCAGGTGCAGGGCGGTGGCCCGGATGCTGGAGTGCTGCGGGTCGATCGTCCACGTGCCCGGCGCGGGCAGCACGGCGCCGCCCGCGCGGGCCAGCTCCAGCACGCCGAGCGGCGTGATGCCGCCGTCGGCCACCGCGACGGAGCTGGCCACCGGCTCGTGCCCGGCGCTCGCGACGACCAGGGTGTACGCGCCGGTGGCGAGCCCGTCGAGCAGGAAGTGGCCGTCGTCGCCGCTGGTCGTCCGCGCGCCCTGCCCGCCCGTGGAATCGACCGCCGTGACGGTGCCGCCCGCGATGGGCCAGCCGTCCGGCGTGGTCAGCCTCCCGGTGACCGCGCCCCCGTTCACCGCAGGCTCCTGGCCTCGGCCGGGGCCGGCTGCGGGTGGCCGGTGGCCGGCGCGGTGAGCGCGACGGCGGCGGTCGCCACCGACCCGGCGGTCACCTGCACCACCTGCGCGACCGGCGCGTACCCGCGCGCGGTGAGGGTGTAGGTGCCCGGGGCCAGGTCGGGGAACTCGAACGTCCCGTCCGGCCCGGTGACCGCCGACGCGACGACGCCGCCTTCGGGGTCCACGAGCGTGGCCAGCGCCTCCCCCACCGGAGCCCCGCTGCTCGCCGCGGTGACGCTGCCGCGCAACACCGCGCGGGCGGGCAGCGCGAGGTTGCGCTCGGTGCGGGTGCCGGCGCTCAACCGGACGCTCGCCGCCGCGGGCGGGCGGCCGGGCGCCGCGGCGACCAGCGTGTACTGGCCGTGCGGCACGCCCAGCAGCCGGTAGCGGCCCGCGGCGTCGGTGGCGGTGGCACCGGAGACGGCCCCCTGCACGTCGATCAGCGTGACCGCGGCGTCGACGACGGGGACGGTCTCGCCGCCGGGGCCGGCGCACGTGACGACGCCCTGCACCCCGCTCGTGCCGCTCAGCGCGATGTCGTGGCGGGCCGGGCGGTCGGCCACCGGCACCAGCGCCGCGTGCGGCTCGTAGGCGCCCGACGCCGCGACGACGAGGTAGGTGCCCCCGGTCGGCAGCGTCAGCCGGTACGCGCCGTCGCGACCGGTGGTGGTGCTCGTCTCGTGCCGCCCGCCCTGGTCCGCGACCGTGACGACGGCGCCGCCCAGGCCGGCACCGTCACCCCGCGACACGGTGCCGTGGATGCCGGGCCCGGGCGTGGGCCGCGGCGAGGGGCGCTCGCCGGCGGGCTCGGCGGCGGGCGAGGTGGCGGGCGCGGTGGGGGCGGTGGTGGGCACGGCGTGCTGCGCGCCCACGGTGTGCGTCCCGTTGCCGGGCGCGGGGTGACCCGCCCCCGGCCGGAAGTCCGGGGCGTGGGCGATGGCCTGCGCAGGCGTGTCCCACCCGGCGCGGGCTCGCCCGTTGGCCGCGGCGGCGACGGCGGGCACCGGCTCGGTGCCGGCCGTGGCCGCGCCGGGCGCCCCCGCCTCGGACCGCTCCCGCTCCAGGCCGGTCTCGGTGCTCAGCGGGACCTCCCGGATGAACAGCACCGCGAGGATCGTGACGACCGCGAGCGCACCGGCGACCAGGAAGATCTGCGCGGTCGCGTCGCCGTAGGCGGCCCGCACGATGCCCGCGAGTGCGGGCGGCAGCTCGTTCAGGCTGCCGATCCCGACCTCACCGACCCCGCCGGGCGGCGCGGTGATCCCGGCCGCGCCCAGCCCCTCGGTGGTGAGCGTCGTGACCCGCGCCGCCAGGATGGCGCCCAGCACCGACACCCCGACCGTGCCGCCCATCGAGCGGAAGAACGTGACGGTGGACGTGGCCGAGCCGAGGTCGGTGGCGGCGACGGAGTTCTGCACGGCCAGCACGAGGTTCTGCATCAGCATGCCCATGCCGGAGCCGAGGATGAACAGCGAGGCGCCGACCAGCACCATGCTCGTGTCGTGGTCGATCGTCGACAGCAGGCCGAACCCGCCGAGCATGAACAGCGCACCCGCGACCAGGTAGCCCTTCCACCGCCCGAACCGGGTGATCAGCGAGCCCGAGACGGTGGCCGAGATCGTCGAGCCGATGATCATCGGGAGCATGAGCAGGCCGGCGACGGTCGGCGAGTAGCCGCGCGCGATCTGGAAGTACTGGCCCAGGAAGACGGCGCCGCCGAACATGGCGACACCGACGGAGATGCTCGCGATCGTGGCCAGCGTCGTGGTGCGGTCGCGGAACAGCCGCAGCGGGATGACCGGTTCCTTCGCCCGCGACTCCACGACGAGGAAGAGCACGATCAGCAGGGCGCCGAGCCCGGCCAGCCCGAGCGAGGTGCCGGATCCCCAGGCGAACTGGTTCCCGGCGAGCGTCACCCAGATCAGCAGGGCCGACACGCCGCCGGCGATCAGCGCGGCGCCGAGGTAGTCGATGCTGACCTTGCGCTTGACGACGGGGAGGTTGAGCGTGCGCTGCACGACGATCAGCGCGAGGACGGCGAGCGGCGCGCCCACCCAGAAGCACCACCGCCAGCCGAGCCAGTCGGTGTCGACGATGACGCCGCCGATCAGCGGGCCCGCGACCGGGGCCACCGACATGACCGTGGAGATCACGCCGGTGTAGCGGCCCCGCTCGCGCGGGCTGATCATCGCGGCCATCACGATCATGATCAGCGCCTGCAGGCCGCCCAGGCCGAGGCCCTGCAGGGCGCGCCACGCGATCAGCGTGCCGACCGACTGGGAGAACCCGGCGAAGATCGAGCCGACGGTGAAGATCGTGATCGCCAGCTGCACGAGCAGCTTCTTGCTGAACAGGTCGGCGAGCTTGCCCCAGATCGGCGTGGTCGCCGTGGAGGCGAGCAGGGTCGCCGTGACCACCCACGTGTACTGGCTCTGCGTGCCGTGCAGATCCGTGATGATCGTCGGCAGGGCGTTCGACACGATCGTCGAGGACAGGAACGCCGTGAACATCGCCAGCAACATCCCGGAGAGCGCCTCCAGGGTCTGCCGGTGCGTCATCCGGCCGCTCTCCTCGGCGGCGGCCGGTTGTCGGGCGGCGCTCGCCGGCGGGGCGGACGTCCCCTGGCTGGACGTGGTCAAGTCCTTCTCCTCGGGCAGGTCACGTGCGTGGGTGCGGTAGGGCTGCGTCGCCCGGGTCAGGAGGCCTGGCGGGCGGCGGTCCGCAGCGCGGGTTCGTTCCGCTCGCTCAGGGCGTGGTGCAGGTCGTGCACCAACTGGTCGAGCCGGGCGACCAGGTGGGAGACCTCGGCGTCGTCCCAGCCCTCGAGGGCGTCGGCCACCCAGCGCGCGCGCAGGCCCCGGTGCTCGGCGAGCGTGGCCAGCCCCGCGTCGGACGCGGCGAGCAGCTGCGCGCGCCGGTCGGCGGGGTCGGGCCTGCGCAGCACCAGCCCCAGCTGCTCCAGTGCGGCCACCTGGCGGCTCGCCACCGACGGGTCGACCTCGAGGTGGGCCGCCACCGCGCCCAGGCGCTGCTCCCCCTCGCGGGCGAGCAGGCTGAGCACCGCGACCGTCCAGCCCGGCAGGTCCTCCTCGAGGGGCAGCTGCCGCGCGCTCCGGCTCGCGCGCACGATGGTGCGCAGGACGTCCATCAGCTCGTCCGCGGTCGCAGTGGTGATCACGCCGTTCTCCCAGTTGGTTGCTACCAACAACAGTACGCCGTTAGTTGTGCTCTACAACTTCCGGGTCTGTGCCGTCCCTCACCGCCGGGAGCGCCGGATGCCCTCGGGCATGCAGCCGAACGGTCTACCAGAGCGGCGCACTGTTGTCGGGCGGATCGCCGTCCTCACGACGACGACGCGCCAACCCGACCCAGCCCGCGGTCATCCCCCCGGCCGAGAGCAGGAAGAGGGCGGGGCTCAGCACCGCGAGCGCGAGCAACAACCCCAGGCCGCTCAGCGCGAGCACGAGGGCCGGCCAGGAGCGCCACCGGCGCGGCCCGTCGTCCGGCCACTGGGAGAAGCGGCGGGCGAACTCGGGATCGTCGTCCCGCAGCTGACGTTCGATCGCCTCGAGCCTCCGCCGGTCGTTCTGGTTCAGCATCGCGTCTCCGTCAGCGGTCCGCCCGTGCACGTCCGCTCGCGCACAGACCAGCGTGAGCAGCGGGTTCCCTCGCAGAACGCGGCCAAACGGCGCAGGGACGACGAGCGCTCGGGCACAACGCCGCACCCCGAACTTCGTCGAGGAGCACGAAGACCGGATGCGCGGGAGCGGGTTGGCTGCTGCTCATGGGAACGCCGCTCGAGGTCGACGACGTCCACCAGGTGCCGCTGCCGAGCGCGCCCAGCATCTCCCCGGACGGCCGACTGGTCGTGTACGTGCTCCGCACGACGGACGTGGCGGCCGACGCCGACCGGTACTCGCTCTGGGCGGTCGCGACCGGGGGCGACGGCACGCCGGTGCGGCTCACCCGCGGCGACGCGGACACCGCACCCGCGATCGCGCCCGACGGGCGGCGGGTGGCGTTCCTGCGCCGCACCCCCGACGGAGCGCAGCTGCACCTGCTCGCGCTCGACGGCGGGGAACCCGAGCCGCTGACGGAGCTCCCGCACGGTGCGGGCCCGCCGGTGTGGAGCCCCGACGGCACCAGGATCGCGTTCGTGGCGCCGGTCGAACGGGGCGCGCAGGGCGAGGAGGCGCCGGTCGTCGTCGACCGGCTCGACCACAAGGTCGACGGCGCCGGGCTGCGCCGCACCCGCCGTCGGCACATGCACGTCCTGGACCTCGCCACCGCCACCGTCCGGCAGCTGACGGACGGGGACTGGGACGCGGGGCACCCGGCGTGGTCCCCCGACGGGCGCACGCTCGCGTTCGCGGCCGCCCCCGAGCCGGACGCCGACCTCACCCTGGCCTCGGCCGTGCACGTGCTCGACGTGGACGCGGCTCGCGGCGGGGCCGGGCCGCGGCGCGTCGGCCCGGCGCGGGGCACCGCGGCGCTCGCGGTGTGGACGCGCGAAGGCGAACACCTGCTCGTGACGGGGACGCCGGAGGTGGCGATCGGGCACACCGGGCTGCTGCGGGTCCCCGCCGACGCCGGGTCCGCCACTGCCGCGCCGGACCCGGTCGACCTCGCCGCGCCGCTGGACCGCAACGTGATGCCGGGCGGGCCGGGCTACCCCGGTGGCGCCGCGCAGCTCGCCGCGGACGGGCACACCGTCGTGTTCTGCGTGCGCGACCGGGGATGCACGCACGTCTACGCCACGGATGTGGACAGCGGCTCGCCACCGCGTCCGGTGCTCACCGGCGCGGACGTGGTCGTGTCCGGCCTGTCGGTGGCCCGCGACGCCGACCGGGCGGCGGTGGTCGTCGCCGACGGCGACGCGTACGGCGAGGTCGCCGTCGTCGAGCTGGGCACCGGTGCGCTCACGCGGCTGACCACGCACACCGCGGACGCCCTCCCCGACGTCACGCTGTTCCGGGCCGAGCCGCGGGAGTTCACCGTGCACGACGGTTCCGTCGTGCACGGCTGGCTGCTGCGCGACCCGGCCGCGTCCTCGCCCGCCCCGCTGCTGCTGGACGTCCACGGTGGGCCGCACAACGCCTGGCACCCGGCCGCCGACGCCGCGCACTCCTACCACCAGGCGCTGGCCGCGCGCGGCTGGGCGGTGCTGACCCTCAACCCGCGCGCGAGCGACGGCTACGGCGGCGACTTCTACACCGGCGCCGTCGGCGCATGGGGCCTCGCCGACGAGCGCGACTTCCTCGACCCGCTGGACCAGCTCGTCGCCGAGGGGGTGGCCGACCCGGACCGGCTCGCGGTGAGCGGCTACAGCTACGGCGGCTACATGACGTGCTGGCTCACCGGGCGCACCGATCGCTTCGCGGCCGCGGTGGCCGGTGGCGTCGTCGTCGACCTGCGGGCACTGGCGGGCACCAGCGACCTCGGCCACGGCCTCGCCTCGCTGGAGTTCGGCGACGCGCCGGAGCGGGTGCGGGCCCAGTCCCCCATCGAGCACGTCGAGCACGTCCGCACGCCGACGCTGGTGCTGCACGGCCTGGCCGACGAGCGCTGCCCTGCCGGCCAGGCCGAGCAGTGGTTCAGCGCCCTGCGGACCCGCGGCGTCCCGGCCCGGCTCGTGCTCTACCCGGGCGCGTCACACCTGTTCATCCTCGACGGCCGCCCGTCGCACCGCAGCGACTACGGCCACCGCATCCTCGACTGGCTGGAGCGCCACGTCGGCGGGCGGCGCGCCCTCGACGCCGCGCACTGGCAGCGCCGGCTGGGCGAGCTGGCCGAGCGGTGCCAGGTCCCGGGCGCCGGCCTGGCCGTCCTGCGCCTCGGTTCCGGCCCCGGTGGCGCGGACGAGCTCGTCGAGGCGACCCACGGCGTGCTGAGCCGCGCCACCGGCGTCGAGGTCACCCCCGACACGGCCTTCCAGATCGGGTCGATCACGAAGGTCTGGACCGCGACCCTGGTGATGCAGCTGGTGGACGAGGGCCGCATCGACCTCGACGCCCCGATCACCGACGTCCTGCCCGACTTCCGGGCCGGGGACGCCGAGGTGACCGAGAAGGTCACGATGCGCCACCTGCTCAGCCACACCAGCGGGATCGACGGCGACATCTTCACCGACACCGGACGCGGCGACGACTGCGTGGAGGCCTACGTCCGGCAGCTGGACGGCGCCGCCCAGAACCACCCGCTGGGTGCCACCTTCTCCTACTGCAACTCCGGGTTCATCCTCGCCGGCCGCGTCGTCGAGGTCCTGACCGGGCTGACCTGGGACGCGGCGCTGCGCGAGCGCCTCGCCGCCCCGCTGGGCCTCGCGCACACCTCGACGCTGCCCGAGGAGGCCGTCCTCGGACGGGTCGCCGTGGGCCACGTCGGCGAACCCGACGAGGAGCCGCGCCCGACGCCGGTCTGGCTGCTGCCCCGCTCGGCCGGGCCGGCCGGGCTGGTCAACGCGACGCCGCGGGACGTGGCGGGGTTCGCCGCGATGCACCTGCGTGGCGGCACCGCCCCCGACGGGACGTCGGTGCTGACCGCGGCGTCGGTGGCCGCGATGCAGGAGTGCCAGTTCGAGCTGCCCGACCGGCACACCCTCGGCGACTCCTGGGGGCTGGGCTGGATCCGGTTCACCTGGGACGGCAGGCGGGTGATCGGCCACGACGGCAACACGATCGGCCAGTCGGCCTTCCTGCGGGTCGTGCCCGACGCCGGGATCGCCGTGGTGCTGCTGACGAACGGCGGGCACGCCCGGGACCTGTTCCAGCAGCTGTACCGGGAGGTCCTCGCCGAGACCGCCGACCTGGCGATGCCGGCGCCGCTCGCTCCGCCCGCGGACCCGCCTCCCGTCGATGCCGACCGCTACACCGGCGTCTACGAGCGGACGTCGGTCACCAGCGAGGTGTTCGAGCGGGACGGCACGCTCGTGCTGCGCACGACGAGCACCGGCCCGGTGGCCGCGGCCCTGGGCGAGCCGACGCACGAGTACGACCTCGTGCCGGTGGCCGAGGACCTGTTCGTGATGCGGGCGCCGGGCGTCGAGACGTGGACGCCGGTGACGTTCTACCGGCTGCCCGACGGCAGCGAGTACGTGCACTACGGCGTGCGCGCCAACCCGAAGCGGCGGTCGTGATGGCCGCTCCCGCGGGCGCGCTCACCACCGCGCGGTTCGAGGCCGCGCTGCCGGCGATGCTCGCCGACCTCGAGCAGCTCGTCAGGTGCGAGTCGCCCTCGGCGGACCTGGCCGCCGTGGCGGCGAGCGCCGAGGTGGTCGCGGGCCAGGGCGCCGCGGCGCTCGGTGCGGCGGGCGAGCGGCTGGTCGTCGACGGCCGCACCCACCTGCGCTGGCGGCTCGGTGAGGGCCCGCGCCGGGTGCTGGTGCTCGGCCACCACGACACCGTCTGGCCGATCGGCACCCTCGCCACCCTCCCGTGGTCGGTGCGCGACGGCATCGCCACCGGCCCGGGGTGCTTCGACATGAAGGCCGGCCTCGTGCAGGCCTTCCACGCGCTGGCCGCCCTGCGCGCCGACGGGCACGACCTGGACGGGGTCACCGTGCTCGTCACCGGGGACGAGGAGGTCGGCTCGCCGTCCTCGGAGGCGCTGATCCGCCAGGAGGCGCGCGGCTGCGACGCGGCGTTCGTGCTGGAGGCGAGCGCCGACGGCGGGGCGCTCAAGACCGGCCGCAAGGGCGCATCGATGTACGAGATCGCGGTGTCCGGACGGGCCGCGCACGCGGGCCTCGAGCCCGAGAAGGGCGTCAACGCGGGCATCGAGCTGGCCCACCAGGTGCTGGCCGTCGCCGCGCTCGCCGACCCCGCGCGGGCCACCACCGTCACCCCGAGCGTGCTGCAGGCGGGCACGACCACGAACACCGTGCCGGCGAGCGCGCGGCTCGCCGTGGACGTCCGGGTCCTCTCGGTCGCCGAGCAGGAGCGCGTCGACCGGGCCGTCCGCGCGCTGCCCACCACCGTGCCCGGCGCCCGGGTGAGCGTGTCCGGGGGCCCCAACCGGCCACCGCTGTCCCCGGAGTCGTCGGCGACGCTCTTCGCGCTCGCCCGCGACGTCGCGGCCCGGCTCGGGCTGGACCCGCTCGACGGCGTGACCGTCGGCGGGGCGTCCGACGCGAACTTCACCGCCGGTGCGGGCGTGCCCACCCTCGACGGTCTCGGCGCCGTCGGCGGGGGCGCGCACGCCGACGACGAGCACGTGCGGGTGGCCGAGCTGCCCCGGCGGACGGCGCTGCTCGCGGGCCTGGTCACCGCCGTGCTGGCCGGTGGCGGCCGTGGCTGACCTGGCCGCCCCCGTGCGGGAACCGCGGCTCGCGCAGGCGATCGCCGACGCCGAGCGCGCGGCGCGCCGGAGCGGTGTGAGCATCCGGGAGCTCACCGACGTCGCCGCGATGGACGCCGCGCACGCGCTGGTGGACCGGATCTGGCGCCCGGATCCGGCGAACCCGCCCGTCACCACGGAGCTGCTGCGCGCGCTCGGCAAGGCGGGCAACTACCTGGCCGGCGCCTACACCGGGGCCGAGCTGGTCGGCGTGACCGTCGGGTTCTTCGCGGCGCCGTCGGGCACGGCCCTGCACAGCCACATCACCGGTGTCGCCGGGCCCGCCCGGTGGCGCCACGTCGGTTACGCGCTCAAGCTGCACCAGCGCGCATGGGCCCTCGCGCGCGGGATCACCACGATCACCTGGACCTTCGACCCGCTCGTGCGGCGCAACGCGCACTTCAACCTCACGAAGCTGGGGGCGGTGGCCGCGGAGTACCTGCCGGACTTCTACGGGCCGATGCAGGACTCGATCAACGGCGGCGACGCGACCGACCGGCTGCTGACCAGGTGGGAGCTGACCGCGCCCGGCGTCGAGGCGGCGTGCGCGGGCCGTCCGCGGACGGTCGACGAGGCCGCGCTGCGCGCCGCCGGGGCGGCCGAGGCGCTGGCCGTGGACCCCGCGGGCGGACCGCGGGTGGCGCCCGCCCCCGAGCGCGCCCGGCCGCTCACCCTCGCCGCGGTGCCACCGGACGTCGAGGCGCTGCGCGCGGAGCGCCCGGACCTGGCGCGGCGCTGGCGGCGCGCGTTGCGCGAGGTCCTCGGGGACGCCCTGAGCGAGGGGGCCCGCGTCGCCGGGTTCGCGCGCGAGGGCTGGTACGTGATCGACCGTTCCGACGAGCCGGGGAGGCCCACGCGGTGAAACTGACGTCCGTCGAGCTGAGGCGGGTGGCGATGCCGCTCGTGGCGCCCTTCCGCACGTCGTTCGGCACGCAGACGGTGCGCGAGCTGCTGCTGGTCCGCGTGACGACCCCGGACTCGGAGGGCTGGAGCGAGTGCGCCACCCTCGTCGACCCGCGCTACTCGGCGGAGTACGTCGACGGGGCGGCGGACGTGATGCGCCGCTTCTTCGTCCCGGCACTGGCGGCGGTGCCCGACCTCGACGCGCACGCGGTCGGGCGGGTCCTGAGCCCCTTCAAAGGCCACTGGATGGCGAAGGCCGCCCTGGAGACCGCGGTGCTCGACGCGGAGCTGCGCGCGGCCGGGCAGTCGTTCGGGCGGTTCCTGGGGGCCGCCCGCGACCGGGTGCCGTGCGGGGTCTCGGTCGGGATCATGGACTCGATCCCCCAGCTGCTCGACACCGTCGGCGGCTACCTCGACGCGGGCTACGTCCGGATCAAGCTCAAGATCGAGCCTGGCTGGGACGTCGAGCCCGTGCGCGCGGTCCGGGAGCGCTTCGGGGACGAGATTGCGCTGCAGGTCGACGCGAACACCGCCTACGCCGTCTCCGACGCCCGCCACCTCGCGCGGCTGGACCCGTTCGACCTGCTGCTGATCGAGCAGCCCCTCGACGAGGACGACGTGCTGGGCCACGCGGAGCTGGCCCGGCTGGTGCGCACCCCGATCTGCCTGGACGAGTCGATCACCTCGGCCCGCACGGCGGCCGCCGCGATCCGGCTGGGGGCGTGCGCGGTGGTCAACGTCAAACCGGCGCGCGTCGGCGGCTACCTGGAGGCCAGGCGCATCCACGACGTCTGCGTGGCGCACGGCGTGCCGGTGTGGTGCGGCGGCATGCTCGAGTCCGGGATCGGCCGGGCCGCGAACGTGGCCCTGGCCGCGCTGCCCGGTTTCACCCTGCCCGGCGACACGTCGGCGTCGGACCGCTACTACGCCACCGACCTCACCGCGCCGTTCGTCCTCGACGACGGTCACCTGCCGGTGCCGACCGGGCCGGGACTCGGGGTCGAGCCGGTGCCCGAGCTCCTCGACGCGATGACCACGGCCCGGGAGTCCCTGCCGCTGCGCTGACCGCTCCCGTCGCGCAGCGGTGCGCGGCTACGGTGGCGCTGTGGATCGTGACCGGAACGGGCGTGCGGTGGCATCTCCCTCACCGCCGTCCCGGCCCCGGGCCGGCCTCGGTCGCGTCCTGGACCGGTTGGGCACCACCCTGCTCGACGTCGCGGCGGGCGACCCGCACGGCCCGGCGGCCGCGCACGGCGTCGGCGGCGTGGTCATCCACGACCCCTGCGACGAGCCGGTGCTGCCGCCGGGCGCGCTGGTCCTCGCGGTCGGCGTCGACGACGCCGCGGAGATCGCCGCGCTGCTGCGCCGCGTGGCCGACCAGGGCGGCGCGGGCGTGGTCGTGCGCGCGCCCGTGCCGGTGGACGACCGGCTCACGGCCCTGGCCGCCGACACCGGCACCGTGCTGCTCGGGCTCACGCGCGGGGCCAGCTGGAACCAGCTGGCCGCGCTGCTGCGGGCCCTGCTCGGCGAGGGCGACGTGGGCGCGGACGCCGCAGGCGCCGAGCCCGAGTCGCTCGGCGGCGTGCCGGCCGGCGACCTGTTCGCACTCGCCAACGCGGTCAGCGCCCTGCTCGACGCCCCGATCACCATCGAGGACCGCAGCTCGCACCTGCTCGCGTTCTCCGGCCGCCAGGACGAGGCCGACGAGAGCCGGATCGAGACGATCCTGGGCCGGCAGGTCCCGGACCGCTACATGCGCAGGCTGGAGGAGTGCGGCGCCTTCCGCCGCCTCTACGCCCAGGACGGGCCGGTGTTCGTGAGCCCGGACGACCTGGGCATGCCGGAGGTCTCCCTCGGCCGCGCCGCGGTCGCCGTCCGGGCGGGCGACGAGATCCTGGGCTCGATCTGGGCCGCCGTACCCGGTGCGCTCTCCCCCGCGCGGGCGCAGAGCCTCGTCGACGCGGCCAAGCTGGTGGCCCTGCACCTGCTGCGCATGCGGGCCGGGGCCGACGTCGAGCGCCGGCTGGTCGCCGACCTGGTGGCCACGGCGCTCGAGGGCGGCCCGGACGCCGGCAACGCGCTGGCCCGGCTCGGGCTGGCCGACCGGCCGCTCGTGGTGCTCGCGCTGGGCCTGCCCGAGGGCGACGGTGAGCCGGAGACCCTCGCCCTGGCCCGCCGCGAGACCGAGCGCCAGCGGGCCGCCGACGCGCTCGCCGTGCACCTGTCCGCACTGCACCCCGACGCGGTCGTCGCCGCCCTGCGCGGCGTCGCCTACGGCATCGTGCCGGTGCCGCGCGACGAGGCGGGCGCGGGCGAGGAGCGCGTCGTCGCCATCGCGGCGGGGTTCCTGCAGCGCACCAGCGCCCGCTCCCCCGGCTTCATCGGGGTGGGCCGGCTCGCCACCGACATCACCACCCTGACCCGCGCCCGCGACGACGCCGACCGGGCGCTGCGGGTGCTGCGCAGCGCCGGCAGCAGCGGCACCCCGTCACGCCGCGTAGCCCGGGCCGCGGACGTGCAGGTCGAGTCGCTCCTGCTGCGGCTGGCCGACCTCGACGCCGCCGAGGGCCACGAGCCCGCGGGCCCGGTCGGCGAGCTGCTGGCCTACGACGCCGCGCACCGCACCCATCTGGTGAAGACCCTGCGCGCCTGGCTCGACGCCTTCGGCGACGTCAACGTCGCGTCATCGGCCGTGCACGTGCACCCGAACACCTTCCGCTACCGGCTGCGCCGGATCGTCGAGGTCGGCCACATCGACCTCGACGACGCCGACACCCGCTTCGCCGCCATGCTGCAGCTGCGCCTGCTGGGGCACACCGGCGACGCCGCGCGGTAGCGCTCAGTCCTCCCCGGCCGCCACCATCATGATGCTGGTCGGGATCACCGCGCCGCCGCGGCTGTCGAACCGGGCGCCGCTGCCGAACACCGGCGTGGGGGCCTGCGCCACGGGCACCACGTCGAACGCGGTGAACAGGGCCGACTCCGCGCGGTTCCACAACTCGCACCCCGCCTCCCCCGCGGTCACCTGGGCCCGGGCCGCCAGCTCGGTGTAGGCGGGGTTGTCGATCGCGGTGTAGTTCGAGCCGTCCGGCGGCGTCGCCCCGGTGGCGAAGGGCGAGATGGTCACCGGCAGGTAGGCGTTGAGCGGGAGGTTGGCGACGTCCCACGCGTCGCCGCCGAACGTCGCCTCGATGATCCCGGTGTCGGTCATGGCCCGGCTCTCGACGACGACGCCGAGGTTCTCCTGCCACCGGCGCGCCAGCAGCTCCATGCCGGCGGACAGGTCGTCGAGCCCGCTCTTGTAGAGCAGCCGCAGGGTCAACGGCGTGCCGTTCCGCGACCGGGTGCCGTCGGCGCCCAGCGTCCAGCCCGCCTCGTCGAGCGCGCGCCGCGCCGCGGCGACGTCCTGGGCGGGCAGGGTGCCCGCCACGGTGTCGCCGGTGCATCCGCGCGGCTCCAGGACGGCCATCGCCGTGGGCGCCGACCCGAGCCCGCTCGTCATGACCATCCGCAGCTCGTGCAGGTCGAGCGCCAGCGTCAGCGCGCGGCGTACCGCGGGGTCGCTACCCGGGTGGCCCTGCTTGTGGTTGAACCACAGCTGCCCGGTGATCCGGTCGGTCGCCGACTCGAACATCCCCCGCACCCGCAGGCGCTCCTGGTCGACGCCCGTGATCGCGGCCGCGTTGACGTCCCCGGCGAGCAGCAGGTTCGCCGCCGTGGCCTCGTTGTCGACGACGCGCACCACCA
This sequence comes from Pseudonocardia kunmingensis, assembly GCF_006716445.1. Lineage (GTDB taxonomy): Bacteria > Actinomycetota > Actinomycetes > Mycobacteriales > Pseudonocardiaceae > Pseudonocardia > Pseudonocardia kunmingensis. The sequence continues at coordinate 1,502,348 of NZ_VFPA01000002.1, read as the reverse complement.
CGCGGTCCGGGAAGCCGGCGGCGTCGGTGGACGCGCCCCCCGGGCCCCACGTGTAGCCCTCCCGCCGCACGAGCGTGTAGTGGTCACCCGCGACCGCCTCGGTGAGGGTGAACGGGCCGGTCCCGGCGGAGCCCCTGGCCAGCACGTCCCGGTCGCTCATCCCCGCCGGGCAGACGATCGGCACGCTCGCCACCGACTCGAGCAGGAACCCGTAGGGCTGCGCCATGGTGACCGTGACCGTGCGGGCGGTGTCGTCGGCCGTGGTGGTGAAGTCGCGGTTCGGGAAGGTCGTCCCGATCAACGGCGAGGCGTTGGCCGGGTCCTTGAGGTAGTCGAGGTTCGCCTGCACCACCGACGCCGTCATCGGCGTCCCGTCGTCGCAGACCACGTCCGGGCGCAGGGTGAACGTCGCGCTGGTGGCGTCGGCCTCCCACGCCTCGGCGATGCCCGGCACCGGCCGGTTGTCCGCGTCGTGGGCGACCAGGGTGTCGTAGGTGAGCGTGTTGAAGTTGTTGGTGACCGACAGGACCGTCTGGTGCGGGTCGAGGTTCCCGGGGTCGGCGCTGATCACGTAGGTGAACGTGGCGCCGTCCACCGGCCGGTCCGCGGACCCGTCGCCCGCGCCCCCGCACGCGGTCGCGAGCAGGGCCAGCGCACCGAGGCACGCGGCGAGGGAGAGGGTCGGGGCGCGTCTCATCGTCTCCTCCAGGCCGGCCGCGGCGGGTTCCGCCCAGCCTGGGGACCGCGGCGACCACGCGCATCGTCGAAACCGACCGAGATCGGCGGGCCCGGTCGTGCCCGGCACCGAATCCGGCCTGCGGGGCGGGCCGTGGGCGGGGTCTTGTGCGACCACCACCGACCAGCAGCTGATTCTTCGTCGTCGGCGACGATGACCCCCGGAGTGCTCCACACCACTCTGGGGCGATGACCGAGCTCGCCGGGGCCGCCCGGCCCACCGGCCTCCACGCCGGCCCGTGGCTCGAGTTCGCCGTGCGCCGGACGGGCCGGCTGCTGGTGTCGGTGCTGGTGCTGGTGACCGCGTCGTTCGCGATGATCCACCTGATCCCGGGCGACCCGGTCCGCGCCGCGCTCGGCATCACCGCCTCGCCCGAGCTCGTCGAGGAACGCACCCGGGCGCTCGGGCTCGACCAGCCGCTCCCGGTGCAGTTCGCCGGCCACCTGTGGGGGCTCCTGCGCGGCGACCTCGGCACGTCCACCGTCTCCGGGCTGCCGGTCGCGCAGGTCATCGGCGACCGGCTACCGGCCACTGCAGGCCTCGGCGTCGCGGCCTTCGTGCTGACGATGGTGGTGGCGCTGCCGCTGGGTATCGCGGCGGCGGTCGCCACCCACGGCGGCAGGCGGCGCGGCGGCGAGCTCGCCTTCGCCGGGGTCACCGGGGTGCTGGCGGCGATCCCGGACTTCCTCATCGCCGTCGGCCTGGTGTTCCTGTTCGGGGTCACCTTCACCGTGCTGCCCGTGGCCGGGCTCTCCGGGCCGGAGTCCTTCGCGCTCCCCGTGATCGCCCTCGCGGTCGCACCGGCCGCGGCACTGGCCCGCATCGTCCGCGTCGAGGGGCTGCGGGTGCTCGGCCAGGACTACATCCGCACCGCCCGCGCCAAACGGCTGCGCCCGCGCCTGGTCCACCTGCGCCACGCGCTGCCCAACATGCTCACCGCGGCGCTGACGGTGGGCGGGCTGCTGCTGTCCGGGCTGATCGCGGGGACCGTGCTGGTGGAGAACATCTTCGCGTGGCCCGGCCTGGGCACCACGATCGTCGCCTCCATCACGCAGAAGGACTACCCGCTCGTCCAGGGGATCGTCCTGGTCTACGGCGTCGCCGTGCTGCTGGTCAACCTGGTCGTCGACGTGCTGCTCGCGCTGTTCGACCCCCGATCGACCATCCGGGAGGGATGAGCGTGCGGCTGCGGGGGATGCAGGCCGGCGGGCGCACCGGGCCCTGGTGGGGCCTGCTGCGCACACCGATGGGAGCGGCCGCCGGTGCCGGCGTGCTGGTGCTGGTGGGGCTCGCGGTCATCGGGCCCGCGGTGTGGGGCGGAGCCGCCGAGGCGGTCGACGTCGACGCCCTGCGTGACGGCCCCTCCGCGGAGCATCTCGTGGGCACCGACGGGCTCGGGCGCGACGTGCTCGCCCGGGTGCTGGTGGCCACCCGGACCTCGCTCGGGCTGGCCCTGCTCGCCACGGCGATCGGCGTCCTGTCCGGCGTGGTGCTGGGTGCCCTGCCCGCCGTGCTCGGCCGCCGGGCCGGACGCCTCGTCGTCGCCGCGGTGAACCTGGCCGTCGCGTTCCCCGCGCTGCTGCTCGCGATCTTCCTCGCCGTCGTCTTCGGCGTCGGTTCCCAGGGCGCCGTGCTCGCGATCGGGTTCGCCCTCGCGCCGCCGTTCGCCCGGCTCACCCAGACGCTCGCCGCCTCGGTGGCGGGGCAGGACTACGTGGCGGCGGCGCGGGCGCTGGGCGTGGGCCGGGCCCGGCTGCTGGTCCGCCACGTGCTGCCCAACATCGCCGAACCGCTCGTCGTCAACGCCGCCCTCGGTGCGGGGAACGCGCTGCTCGCCTTCGCCGGGCTCTCCTTCCTCGGGCTCGGGGTCCAGCGCCCCGCCTACGACTGGGGCAGCCTGCTGGGCGAGGGCCTGAACCGGATCTACATCAACCCGGCCGCCGCGCTGGCACCCGGTGCGGCCGTCGTCCTCGCCGGCCTGGCGTTCACCCTGCTCGGCGAGGCGGCGGCCGCCGCCGTCGGGCTGCGCGCCACGGCCACCCGCGCCCCCGTGCCCCCGGCGGCCCCGCCTCCCGCCGTGGCACCGCCGGGCCCGGACGGAGACGTGCTGCGGGTGCGGGAGCTGCGCGTGGCGTTCCCGCGCGACGGCTCGTGGACCGTCCCCGTCGCCGGTGTCTCCTTGGACGTGCGCGACGGCGAGGCCGTCGGCATCGTCGGCGAGTCCGGGTCCGGCAAGAGCCTCACCGCGCTCGCCGTGGCCGGCCTGCTCCCCCAGGGCGCCGTGCGGACCGCCGCAGCGCTGAGCGTCGCCGGGCAGGAGATCTGCGACGTCCCGGACCGGTCGCTGCGCCGCGCGCTCGGCACGGACCTGGCGATGGTGTTCCAGGATCCGCTCACCTCGCTGAACCCGGCGCTGCGGATCGGGCGGCAGCTGGCCGAGGTCGCCGAGGAGCACCTGGGAAGCTCCCGCGCGGACGCCCACGAGCGCGCCGTCGATCGGCTGCGCGACGTCGCTATCCCCGATCCGCACCGGCGCGCCCGCCGGTACCCGCACGAGTTCTCCGGCGGTATGCGCCAGCGCGTGATGATCGGCATGGCGTTGATGGCCGGACCGCGGGTGATCATCGCCGACGAACCGACCACGGCCCTCGACGTCACCGTGCAGCGGCAGGTGCTGCGGCTGCTGCAGCAGGCGCGGGAGGACCACGGCACCGCCCTGCTGCTGATCTCGCACGACCTCGCCGTCGTGGCGAGCGTGTGCGACCGGGTCCTGGTGATGTACGGCGGCCGGGTCGTCGAGGAGCTCCCGGTGAGCACGCTGCTCGCCGGGCCCGCGCACCCCTACAGCCGGGCGCTGCTGGCCTCGGTGCCGCGGATGGACGCCGACCGCACCCTCCCGCTGGCGACCATCCCCGGCCGGCCGCCCGACCCCTCGACGCGCCCACCCGGCTGCCCGTTCCAGCCGCGGTGCGCGCACGCCACCGACCGATGTGCGGAGGCGGTGCCGCCGCTCGAGCCCTACGCCGCCGGGCACCGGGTGGCCTGCCTGCACCCCCAGGTCGGTCCGGTCGGCCCGACGACGGCGCCGGCCCTGGAGGCCACCTCGTGACCACGCTCGAGTTCCACGGCCTCACCGTGCGGTTCGGCTCCGGGCGCCACCGCGTCACCGCGGTCGACGGCGTCGACCTCGTGGTGCCCACCGGGACCGTCGTGGGCCTGGTCGGCGGGTCCGGCTCGGGGAAGTCGACGCTGGCGCGAGCGGCGATCGGCCTCGCGCCCGTGTCGGCGGGCCGGGTGCTGCTGGGCGGGGAGGACGTGACGCGCGCCCGCGGCAGGCGCGGCGGGCGCAGGCGCGCGGTCCAGATGGTGTTCCAGGACCCCTACTCGTCGCTGGATCCGCGGATGCCGGTGGGAAGCTCGATCGAGGAGGGGCTCACCGCCAACCGGGACCGCGTCGGCCCGGTCGCCGCCACCCGGCGGGCCCGCGCGGCCGAGGTGGAACGCCTGCTCGACCTGGTGCACCTGGACCCGGGGCTGGCGGCGGCCCGGCCGGGCGCCCTCTCCGGCGGGCAGCGCCAGCGCATCGCCCTCGCCAGGGTGCTGGCGGCCGCACCCGAGGTGATCATCGCCGACGAGATCACCTCCGCACTGGACGTCTCGGTGCAGGGCTCGATCCTGAACCTCGTCCGCGAGCTGCGCGGCGAGCTCGGGCTGACGATGCTGTTCATCTCCCACAACCTCGCCCTGGTCCGCTACGTCAGCGACACGGTGGCGGTGATGCGCCGCGGCGAGCTCGTCGAGGTCGGCCCCACCGAACAGCTGCTGGGAGCGCCCGAGCACGGGTACACACAGGAGCTGCTGGAGGCGGTCCCCCGCCTGGGCGACCGGCTCCCGGCGCTCTAGCTCGGCGGCCCCGGCACGCCCGCCCGCGGGAGCGCGAGGCGAAAACGGGGGGGCGAGGGGCGCGAGCACGGGATCGCCCGGGCTCTGACCCGGACGAACGGCACTCTCGTCGGTACCTAGCCGACGAAAGTGCCGTTCGTCCGGGTGGAGCCTGAGGCCAAAGGCCCGGCGGTGCGTCGGTCAGACCCGCACCGGACGGCCGGGGAGCACGTCGGTGCGCAGTTCGCCGTCGCGCACCACGAACTCGCCCGCCACCAGGACGTGGTGGAAGCCCGTCGACGGGGCCGCCGTGTCCTCGTAGGTCGCCCGGTCCGTCACGCGCTCGGCGTCGAACACGGTGATGTCGGCGTCGCAGCCGGGCTGGACGCGGCCCTTGCGCCGCATCGCGGGCACGCCGGCGCCCAGCACGTCGGCAGGCACGAGCGTGCAGCGCCGCACCGCCTCGGCCACGTCGAGCAGGCCGCGCTCGCGCACCAGCATCCGGAACGTCCGCGCGTAGGTGCCCGCCGTGCGGGGGTGGGTGACGGCGTCGGGGGGCAGCGGCCAGCGCAGCGGGTCGCGCTCGCCGCCGCGCCACAGCAGCGGGGAGGCGTCGCTCGCGACCGCCGCGTCGTCGAACGCGAGCGCGCGCTCGACGTGCGCGAACGCCTCCGGGTCGGACTCGTCGAGGAAGTGCACGAACGCCGCGCCACCGGGGTCGGACTCGCGCAGCGCGCGCAGCTCGGCCTCGTCGGCCATGCGCCGCCCGGTGGCGAGGTAGCCGATGGAGTGCGGGGTGAGACCGCGCCGGTGCAGGAATTCGGGGGCGAGGAAGGCCGCACCGATGCCCGTCATGCCGCTGCCGTAGGGGTAGGCCTCGGTGGTGACGCGCGCGCCCTCCCGCCGCACCTGTTCCACCAGCGCCAGTACGCGGTCGACGTGGCGGACCGAGGTGCTGTTGAGGTGGCAGTAGTGCATGTGCGCGCCGGTCTCCGCGGCGGCGCGGGTGATCTCCTCGGCGCCGTCCACCGGGGTGGTCGGGTCCTGCTCGACCAGCTCCCGGGCGTGCGTGTAGGTCGGCCGGCCCGCGCGGGCGGCCAGCGCGGCGACGGCGAGGTACTCCTCCGGCGTGACGCGCGGCGCGTACCCCACCAGGATGCCGACGCCGAGCGCGCCCGCGGCCAGCTCCTCCTCCAGCGCCGCCACGATCCGCTCGACCTGCGCCGGGCTCGCCTCGCGCTGCCACTCCGCGCGCCCGATGTTCGCCATGAACCCGTCGATGTCGGCCGTGGGCTCGAGCCCGGCGACCACCTGCATCCGCACCGCGGCCCACGACGCCGAGTAGCCGTAGTGGATCGGGCGGCCCTCTGCGGCCGCGGTCCGGTAGGCCGGCTCCACCGGGCTCACCCCGGCCTCGAGCTCCAGTGCCGTGGTGACGCCGTCGAGGGCCCGCAGCCGCTGACCCGCGACGTCGTCGGTGTGGTTGTGCAGGTCGATGAACCCGGGGCCGACCACGAGGCCGGACACGTCCACGCGCGTGCGGCCCTCCAGCGGGCCCGCGCTCACGGCGGCGATCGTGTCTCCCGAGATCCCGACGTCGCGCACGGCGTCGAGCCCGGTCTCCGGGTCGATCACCCGCCCGCCGGCGAGCACCAGGTCGTAGGTCGTCATGCGGTCTTCTTCCCCTCCGCGAGCTCGAAGCGTTCCGGTCGTTGCGGCACCCAGATGGCGATCACCGCGCTCAGCACCGTGGTGCCGATCAGGAACCCGAACGCGGCGGTGTAGGAGAAGCGGTCGACCAGGGCGCCCATCAGCACCGGTGCCAGCACCCCGGCCACCTGGCCGCCCACGTTCACCACGCCCATCCCGGAGCCGATCACCGCCCGGGGCAGGGCGCGCACGGGCATCCCGAGCACGCTCATCGTCGAGAGCCCGGCCACGCCCATGGCGAGGGTCTGGTAGATCGTGAACTCCACCGCGCTGCCGGCGCGCAGCATCAGCACCAGCATCGCGGCGGCCACCAGGAGCACCGGGATCACCAGCACCCGCGCCCGGTAGTAGAAGTACCGGTCGAAGAGCCAGCCGCCGACGAACGTCGTCACGGTCATCACCAGGCTCGGGATCGCCGCGGCGATCCCGGCGTTCAGCAACGGGATGCCCCGCTCCTCCAGCAGGTAGCTGGGCACCCAGGTGATCAGGCCGTACACGAGCATGTTCGCGGAGCAGAACAGCGCGGCGAACTTCCACACCGAGGACGAGCGCAGGACGGTCCCGATGCCGGGCGTGGACCCGGCCCCGCCCGGGGTGGCGTCCCCGGGCTCGCCGGGCTCGGAGAGCTCGGCCGGGAGCGGGCGCGGCAGCAGCGCCCAGAGCACCATGCCGATGAGCGCGCCGGCGCCGGCGACGATCCAGAACGTGTCGCGCCACCCGAACGCCAGCAGCACCGGCGCCACCACGAGCGGGGCGAGGCCCGCGCCGAGGGAGTTGGAGGCCAGCATCCACCCGGCCCCGGTGGCGCGCCGGTCCGGTGTCGTGCGCTCGGCGAGCGCCTTGAACGACGCCCCCGGGAACAGCGCCTGCGCCACGCCGAACAGCGCTCGCACGACCACCAGCGCGACGAAGCCCCACATCGCCCCGGTCAGCGCGGTGAACACCGACCACAGCAGCAGGGAGACCAGCAGCAGCCGCTTCGCGCCGAAGCGGTCGGCGAGCATGCCGCCCGGCACCTGGAAGACCAGGTAGGCCAGCGCGAACGTCGTGATCAGCCAGCCCTGCTCGGTCTTGCTGAGGTCGAACTCCTCCCCGATGAAGGGGAGCGCGATCGCCACCATGGTGCGGTCGACGTAGTCGATCACCCAGACCGCCATCAGCAGGGCGATGGTCGCCGTCGAGGTCCGGCGCACCTGCGCCCGCGTCCACGTCGGTGACGCGGTCGTGTCGGGTCCCATCGGTCCTCCCTGGCTACGGGTCTGCCGATTGTCGCCAGGCCCCGGCGGCGCGCCTTCGTTCCGGACGCACAAACCGAGGAGCCGATCTCGGTGGGGCCGACGAACCGGCGCCGCTCACACCTCCCGCAGGAACCGGTCCAGCACCCGCGCGCCGAACTCCAGTGCGGCCACCGGCACCCGCTCGTCCACGCCGTGGGCCATCGCCCGGTGGTCGTAGCCGTCGTCGGCGGGCAGCCCGAGCGGCCCGAAGCCGTAGCAGGGGATGCCGAGCGCGGAGAAGGCCTTCGCGTCGGTGCCGCCGCCCAGGCAGTACGGCACCACCACGGCCTCGGGGTCCTCCGCCCGCAGCGCCTCGGTCATCGCCGTGAACCACGGGGAGTCGAACGGCGCCTGCACCGGCTCACCGCGGCTGACGAACTCCCGCCGCACGTCCGGACCGAGCAGCTCGTCGACGACCGCCAGCACCTCCTCGGTGCCGCCGGGCAGCACGCGGGTGTCCACCAGCGCCTGCGCGGTGGAGGGGATGACGTTCACGGCGCTGCCGGCCGACAGCACGGTCGGCGTGGTGCTGGGCCGCACCACCGCCGCCGCCAGCGCGCCGGCCCGGCCCAGCCGCGCCACGGTGGCGTCGACCGCGGCGTCGGAGCCCAGGTCGACGGGCACGCCCAGCGCCTCCCCGGTCCGCACGAGGTACTCGCGCACGGTCGGCGTCAGCTGCACGGGCCAACGGTGCGCCGCGATCCGCGCGAGCGCGGCGACCAGCGCCACCACCGCGTTGTCCGGGTTGGGGCGCGAACCGTGCCCCGCCCGCCCGGAGGCGGTGAGCCGCAGGTGCATCGTGCCGCGCTCGGCGGTGCCGATCGGGTAGAGGCGCACCCCGCCGACGTCGAGGGTGTACCCGCCGCCCTCGCCGATGCCGGCGCCGCAGCCCGCGAACAGGCCCGGGTGCTCGGCGACGAGCCACCCGGCGCCGTACTCGCCGCCGGTCTCCTCGTCGGCGACGAAGGCCAGCACGAGGTCGCGCCGGGGCGCGACGCCGCGCGAGCGCCAGGAGCGCAACGCGGACAGCACGGTGGCGCACATGTCCTTCATGTCGACCGATCCGCGGCCCCACACGCAGCCGTCCCGGATCTCCCCCGCGAACGGCGGCACCGTCCAGGCGGCGGCGTCGGCCGGGACGACGTCGAGGTGCGCCTGCACGAGCAGCGCAGGCAGGGCCGGGTCGCGTCCCGGCACCCGGGCCACCACGTTCGCCCGCCGCGGCGCCGACTCCAGCACGAGCGGCTCGACGCCGACCTCGTCGGCCAGCACGGACGCGACGAGCTCGGCCGCCTCCCGCTCCCCCTGCGCGTCGCCGGACGAGGTGTTGGTCGTGTCGATGCGCACCAGCGCGGCGCACAGCTGCGCCACGCCGTCTGCCGGATCAGCCGTAGGCACCTTGCACCGCCCCGCTCGCGATCGCTGTGACGATCTTGAACGCCTGCATGGCGTCGGTCATGCTCGCCGCGTCGAACCCGACGCGCCGCACGTCCACCTGCTCCACGGTGGGCACCACCGCCGCGGCGTCCGCGAGGTGGGCCGCATCGAACTCCACCTCGATCCGGTGCGGTCCGGGCCGGCCCTCGCGGCGCCCCGCGCGAGCCGTCGCGGCCCGGGCGGCGTCGCCGATCAGCGCCGCGGTGCGGGCCGGGGGCAGGCAGATCGCGGCGTAGCGGCTCACGCACTCCTTGACGGCCACGCGCGCGGCGTCCGGCGCGTAGTCCGCGGCCTCCGCGCACGCGCGGTCGTCGCCGGTGACCAGCAGCACCGGCACCCCGTGCTCGGCGGCCAGCGCGGCGTTCAACCCGCCCTCCCCCGCCTGCGCCCCGTCGAGCCACACCCCGGTGATCGAGTTCGTGAGGTAGGTGTGCGCGAGCACGCCCTGCGCCCCGGCGCCCGCGTGGTAGCCGAGGAAGACCACCCCGTCCACCCCCGCGTCGACGCCCTGCATCATCGACAGCGGCTTGTGGCGGCCGGTGAGCAGCCGCGCCCGGTCATCGAGGTCCTCGAGCAGCAGGTTGCGCTGGGACGCGTGCGCCTCGTTGACCAGGACGTCCGTGGCGCCACCGGCGACCAGACCGGCCACCGCGGCGTTCACGTCCCCGGTGAACAGCCGCCGCATCCGCTGCCACGGCTCGGTGCCGGGCACGCAGTCATCGGTCCACGTGACGCCGGTGGCGCCCTCCATGTCCGCCGAGACCATGATCCGCATGTCACGCCACGCTATCGGCGGGCTACCCATTGACGCCATCCCCGCGCGGTGGTTGGTTTCCCCCCACCGCCGCAGCGCTGCGGGGGCCGATCGGGGGGAAGCGATGCTCGGGGGAATCGTCCGCAGATCCGTCATGTCCGCTGCCGCGGTGCTGGCCGCCGCGGCGCTCGCCCTGTCCGGCGCAGGCGTCGGGCAGGCACAACCGGCGACCGGCACCACGATGCGGGTGGCGCTCACCCAGGACATCGACTCGCTGAACCCGTTCGTCGCGGTGTTCCTGTCCTCCACCCAGATCAACCGGCTCAACTACGAGAACCTCACGGTGGTCGGCCCGGACAACGCTGTGCAGCCGGGGCTCGCCGAGAGCTGGGAGGCCTCGCCGGACGCGCTGACCTGGACCTTCCACCTCCGCGACGCGCAGTGGTCGGACGGCACGCCCATCACGGCCCGCGATGTGGCCTTCACCTACCGACAGATCATGGACAACCCGGCGGCCCAGGACGCGAACGGCTCGGCGGTCTCGAACTTCGCCTCGGTGACCGCCGTCGACGACCGCACCGTGCAGATCACGACGACGCAGCCGCAGGCCTCCATCCTCGCCACCGACGTCCCGATCGTGCCCGAGCACGTCTGGGCAGGGCGGGTCGGCCGGATCGGCACGCTGAACAACGCCGAAGAGCTCCCGGTGGTCGGCAGCGGCCCGTACGTCGTCACCGGCTACCAGGAGGGCCAGTCGGTCACCCTCAGCGCCAACGACCGGTTCTGGCGGGGCCGGCCGACGGTGGACACCGTGCAGTTCGTCCGCTACGAGAACACCGACGCGGCCGTGCAGGGCCTGCTCAAGGGCGACGTCGACCTGGTCCGCGACCTCACCCCCGCGCAGTACGACTCGCTGGCCGGCAACGACGCGGTAGCCCGCAACGACGGCCGCAACCGCCGCTTCACCGAGATCCTGGTCAACTGGTCGAACCCCAGCGGCGTGGACGGGCAGCCGTTCGGAGACGGGCACCCCGCGCTGCGCGACGTGCGGGTGCGCCAGGCGCTGCACCACGCCGTCGACCCGGCCGCGGTCGTCGAGCGCGTCAAGCAGGGCCACTCCGAGGTGATCCACGGCCTCATCCCGCCGGTCTACCCGGACTGGACGTTCACGCCGTCCGACGGTCAGCGCCGCGACCACGACCCCGAGCGGGCGAAGGCGCTGCTCGACGAGGCCGGCTACCGCCCCGGAGCCGACGGCGTCCGCGTGGGCCCCGACGGCAGGCCACTGACCCTGCGGCTGATCGCCGGGAACCAGGTGGCCACCAACCCGCAGCTGCTCGAGTTCCTCGCCGGCTGGTTCACCGCGGTCGGCGTCGGGGTGCAGCCGCAGATCATGTCGTCCAACCAGATCGACGACGCCACGGTGGCCGGCAACTTCGATCTCGCCGTGAGCGGCTGGAGCGTCAACCCCGACCCGGACGACATGCTCTCGCAGCAGACCTGCGCGGTGAACGGCACGTCGAAGTCCGACTCCGGGTACTGCAACCCGGCCTACGACCAGCTCTACGCCGCACAGCGGGCCGCCGTCGACGAGGGGCAGCGGCGCGAGCTCGTGCAGCAGATGCAGTCGCTGCTCTACGACGACGTGCACGCGATCGTGCTGACCTCGGACACGCTGCTCGAGGCCTACCGCGCCGACCGCTTCACCGGGTTCGTCACCCAGCCCGAGGACGGCGGCGTCATCACCGGGCAGACCGGCTACTGGGGCTACTACGGCGCCACACCGGTCGCCGCCGACGAGGCGGGCGCGGCGGCCGAGGCCGGGGGCGGCAGCGGCGGCACGATCGCGGCGGTGGTCGCGGCGGCCGTCGTCGTGGTCGGCGGCGGCGCGTTCCTCGTCACGCGGAACCGGCGGCGCGGCCGCGACGAGCGCGAGTAGTCGTGTCCGAACTGCCCACCACGGCCGTCCCCGCCGACCGGGCGCCGCCTCCGTCCGGGCGCGGACGCGGGACCGGCGCGTTCGTCCTGCGCACGCTGGGCGGCGGCCTGGTCAGCATCGCACTGATCGTCGTGCTCGGGTTCTTCCTGTTCCGGGTGCTGCCCGGCGACCCGGTGCGCACGATGACGCGGGACCGGCCGGGCAACCCCGAGCAGCTGGCGCGGCTGCGCGCGGAGTTCGGCCTCGACCAGCCGCTGCCCCTGCAGTTCGTCGACTACGTCGTCGACCTCGCCCACGGCGACCTGGGCACCTCCTACGTCTACAGCCGCCCGGTCACCACGATCATCCTCGAACGCCTGGGCCCGACGGTGCTGCTCACCGGCACCGCCCTGGTGATCGCGGTGGCGCTGGGCCTGTGGCTGGGCAGCCGGGCGGCGTGGCGGCACGGCAGCGCGTTCGACCGGCTCGCCACCGGCACCGCGCTGGTGCTGTGGTCGGTGCCGACGTTCTGGCTGGGCCTGATCGCGCTGATGGTGTTCTCGGTGGGGCTGGACCTGTTCCCCACCGGTGGCATGACCTCCCCCGGCGGCGTCGAGGGGTTCCTGCCCGCGGTGCTGGACGTCGCGCACCACCTCGTGCTGCCGTGCCTGACGATGGTGGCCGTCGTCTACGCGCAGTACCTGATGGTGATGCGCTCCTCGTTGCTGGAGGAGATGACGGCCGACTACCTCACCACCGCACGCGCGAAGGGCCTGCGCGAGGACCTCGTGCGCCGCCGGCACGCGGTGCCCAACGCCCTGCTGCCGACCGTCACGATCATCTTCCTGCACGTCGGGCTGGTGATCGCAGGAGCGGTCACGGTGGAGACGGTCTTCTCCTGGCCCGGCCTGGGGCTGCTGACCTACCAGGCGCTCGCGGTGCCCGACATCCCGCTGCTGCAGGGCACGCTGATCGCGCTGTCGGTGGCCGTCGTGCTGATGAACACGGTTGCCGACCTCGGCTACCGGTTGCTCGACCCGCGGGTGCGTGCGGCGTGACGGCGGCGATCGCGTGGCGGCGCAGGCGGGCGGCCGCCGCCGGGTTCGCCCGCTCCTACCTGGCGCAGCCGCCGGGCGTGGCCGGGGCGGTCGGGCTGCTCCTGGTGCTGCTGGTCGCGCTCGCCGCACCGCTGCTGGTGCCCGCGGAGGAGCTGTCGGTGATCACCGCGAGCGGCGGCGTGCTCGAACCACCCAGCACCGGGTTCCCGCTCGGCACCGACGAGAACGGGTTGTCGGTGCTCGCCCTCACGGTGACGGGCACCCGGATCTCGCTGCTGGTCGGCGTGTCCGCCGCCCTGCTGTCGGTGGTGATCGGCACGCTCGTCGGCATGGTCGCGGCGCACTTCGGCGGCTGGTTGTCGGCGCTGCTGCTGCGGCTCACCGACTTCTTCCTGGTGCTGCCGTCGCTGGTGCTCGCGATCGTGCTGTCCACCGTGCTGGAGCGCGGCGTCCTGACGATCATCGTCGCGATCGGGCTGACGTCCTGGCCGTCCACGGCGCGGCTCGTGCGCGCGCAGACGCTCACCGTCGAGGCGCGCCCCTACATCGAGCGCGCGCACGTGCTCGGCGGCGGGCACCTGCACGTGCTGGGCCGCCACGTGCTGCCCGCGGTGCTGCCGCTGGTACTGGCCAGCACGACGCTCGCCGTGGGCAGCGCGATCATCGCCGAGTCGACGCTGGCGTTCCTCGGCCTCGGCGACCCGACCGTCGTGTCCTGGGGCGGCATGCTGAAGTCCGCGCTCGACTCCGGCGCGATCACCGCGGGGGCCTGGTGGTACCTGCTCCCGCCGGGGTTCGCGATCGTCGCCGTCGTGCTGGGGTTCACCCTCGTCGGGCGGGCCCTCGAGATCGTCCTCAACCCGGCGCTGGCGGCCCGCCGATGACCCCTGCGCTGCTCGAGTACCGGGACCTCACCGTCTCCTACCGCACGGCCCGGGGCGTCGAGCCCGCGGTGCGCGGGGTCTCGCTGGCCCTGCACGCCGGGGAGACACTGGGGCTGGCGGGCGAGTCCGGCTGCGGCAAGACCACGCTGGGCATGGCCGCGCTGCGCCTGCTCCCCCGTTCCGCCCGCATCGGCGGTCAGGTCCTCGTCGGCGGCGCGGACGTCGGCGGGCTGTCGTGGGGGAAGCTGCGGGCGCTGCGGTGGGCGCAGGCCTCGATCGTGTTCCAGGGCGCGATGCACTCGCTGAACCCGGTGCGCCGGGTCGGCGACCAGATCGCGGAGCCGATCCACCTGCACCACCCGGGCACCCCCGACGTGCCGGCCCGGGTCGCCGCGCTGCTCGACCAGGTCGAGCTGCCACCGGAACGGGCCGCGGCCGCCTACCCGCACGAGCTGTCCGGCGGGCAGCGGCAACGCGTCATGATCGCGATGGCACTGGCCTGCGACCCGCAGCTGGTCATCGCCGACGAGCCGACCACCGCGTTGGACGTCGTCGTGCAGCAGCAGGTGCTGGAGCAGCTCGGCACCTTGGTCGCCGAGCGCGGCATCGGCATGGTGCTGATCAGCCACGACCTGTCGGTGCTCGCCGCGAGCTGCCGGCGGATCGCGGTGATGCAGCACGGCGAGGTCGTCGAGAGCGGCCCGTCCGCCGACGTGGTCCGCCGCCCCTCGCACCCGCACGCGATGGCGCTCGCCGCGGCGTTCCCCACGGTCGGTGACCCCGCCTCGCGGCAGGTGCCCTCCGGAGCGGACCCGGGCCCCGCGCTGCTCGAGGCCGACGGGCTCGGCGTGCGGTTCCCGCTGCGCGGCGGCGGCGCCGTCCAGGCCGTCGACGACGTCTCGCTGACCCTCGGGGCACGCGAGATCGTCGCGCTCGTCGGGCAGTCCGGCTCGGGCAAGACCACGCTGGCCCGCTGCCTGCTCGGGCTGCAGCGGCCCGACCGCGGCGAGGTGCGGTTCGAGGGCCGGCCCCTGCCCCGCACGGCGAAGGGGCTCAAGGCCTACCGGCGCCAGGTGCAGCTCGTGCTCCAGGACCCGACGGGCGCCCTGAACCCGCGGCACACCGTCTCCGAGGCCGTCGCCGAGGGCCCGCGGGTGCACCGGCTGCCCGGCGACGAGCGCGAGCTGGTGGCCGCGGCTCTGGACCAGGCCGAGCTGCGCCCACCGGAGCGCTACCTCGGCGCGCTCCCGAGCGAGCTCTCCGGCGGGCAGCGCCAGCGGGTGGTGATCGCGGGGGCGCTGGCGCTGCAGCCGCGGTTCCTGGTGGCCGACGAGCCGGTCGCGTCCCTGGACGCCTCGGTGCGCGGGGAGATCCTGGCCCTGCTCGTGCGGCTGCGGGAGACCCTCGGCCTGGGCGCGCTGGTGATCACCCACGACCTGGGGCTGGCGTGGACGATCGCCGACCGCGTGGCCGTGATGCACGAGGGCCGGATCGTGGAGGAAGGCCCGACGGAACAGGTCCTGCTCAACCCCGAGCACGCGTACACGAAGCTGCTGCTCTCCGCCCTGCCCGCCCCCATCGGTCGCTAGCAGGCGCCCACCGCGCGCAGGGTGGTGGCGTCCGCGTCCAGTTCCACCTCCGCGCCCAGGGGCACCGTCAGCTGGCCCCTGCAGTGGCCGAAGCCCATCTCCTCCACCAGCGGCACGCCCAGCCCGGCCAGCCGGTCGAGCACGACGTCGCGCACCTGATCGGGCGGGCCGCAGTCCTGCCACGACCCCAGCGCGATACCGGCCACGCGGTCGAACCAGCCCGCGCGCAGCAGGTGGGTGAGGAAGTGGTCGATCCGGTACGGCGCCTCCGTGACGTCCTCGAGAAGCGCGATCGCGCCGTCGGGCGGCCGGGGCGCACCGGGGACGCCGAGGCCCGAGACGAGCAGGCTCAGGGTGCCGCCGACCGTGACCCCCCGCGCGCGCCCGCCCACCAGCGCGCGGGCGTCCGGACCACCGTGCAGCACGGCGGGCGGGTCGAACAGCGCCCGCCGCAACCCCTCCCTGGCCGCCGGGTCGTCGGCGACGGCCTTCGTGGCGACCATCGGCCCGAACAGCGTGACCAGCCCGCACCGCGGCCCGAGCACGGCGTGCAGCGCGGTCGTGTCGCTCGAGCCGACGAACAGCGTGGGGCCTGTGGCCGCCATCGCCTCGAGGTCGAGGTGGTCGAGCACGCGCAGGCAGCCGTAGCCGCCGCGGGCGCACAGCACCGCGTCGACGTCCGGGTCGCACCATGCGCGCTGCAGCTGCGTGGCCCGGGTCGCGTCGTCGGCGGCGAGGTAGGGCAGGGGCGAGTCCCGGTCCCCCGCGCCGCCGTACGTCCGGATCCGCAGCCCCCAGGACTCCAGGACGGCCAGCCCCGCGGCCAGCAGGCCCGGCGGCGCGGGGCCGGCGGGCGTCACCACGGCCACCCGGGCGCCCGCGCGCAGCGGCGCCGGACGGACCGCGCATGCCGTCACCGCGACCGTGCCGCGACACCCGCGCGCGCCACGCCGGGCCGCCTGCTCACGGCTGCTCCCCACGCAGCCGGTCGGCGCCCGCCGGGCCGTAGCGCTCGAGCACCCGCTGCCGCACCACCGGATCGGTGCGGGGCACCGGCTCGAGGAAGATCTCGCGCAGGTCGGGGAACCGGTCGTGCAGCTCGGCGTCGATCTCGACGCACGCCCGCTCGACGCCGGCGGCGTCGAGGGTGTCGGCGAAGTCGACACGGGCGCACAGCAGCACCTCGTCGGTGCCGAGGGTCATCGTCAGCAGGTCCACGACCTGCTCCACCTCCGCGCGGTCGGCGAGCGCGTCGCGCAGCGCGAGCACGGTGCGCCGGTCGGCCTGCCGGCCGATCAGCAGGCCCGCGTTGGTGCGGCCGAGCAGGTACGCCACGCCGGTGAGCAGCAGCCCGACGAGCAGCGACGCGAGTCCGTCCCAGAACGACGAGCCGGTGAGCTGGTGCAGGCCGACGCCGCCGAAGGCGAGGAGCAGGCCGACGAGCGCGGCGCTGTCCTCGAAGAAGACGCTGCGCACCGTGGGGTCGTCGGTGCTGCGCAGCCAGGCCATCGGCGTCGTCGAATCGCGGCGCGCCGCCTCCCGTACCTGGCGCACCGCCTGCAGCCAGGAGATGCCCTCGAGCACGAACGAGACCGCCAGCACCGCGTAGGCCACCCATGCGAGCGTCTGCTCGCTGTCCTCCCCCAGGATCGTGCGGACGCCCTCGATGATCGCGAAGACCGCGCCGGAGACGAAGATGCTGACCGCGGCGATGAGCGCCCAGAAGAACCGCGCCTTGCCGTAGCCGAAGGGGTGGCGCCGGTCGGGCCGGCGCGTCGAGCGGCGCAGGGCCGTGAGCAGGAGCAGCTCCGTCGCCGTGTCGGCGACGCTGTGCCCGGCCTCCGCGAACATCGCCGCCGAGCCGGTGAACATCCCCGCGACGAACTTGAGCACCGCGATGGTGGCGTTCGCACCGGTGGCCACCAGCACCGTGAAAGTGCTGTCCCCACCCGCCGCGTCCCGCGCCACGCGGCGAGGCTAACGCGGGCAGGGCACCCACCGCCGTGTCCGGCACCGGATCGTGCGGCGCGAGGTCGTCGGCGTTCTGCGGCATCCCGCGGGCGGCTGCCGGGTACCCGGCGAGGTGTCCACCAGCTCCACCGCTCCCGAACCGCCCGCCGGTGCCCGCACGCACCGCCGGACCGTCGTCGTCGGTCTGCTCGCCGATCCCGGCCTGCCGACCAACGTCGCGCGCCGGATGGCCGAGGACCTACCCGACGTCCTCGCCGCGCAGGTCAGCGACGCCGTCGACTGGGCGATGGAGATCGTCGACGAACCGTTCGAGATCGCCACCAGCTACCACCGCGTGATCGACAAAGCGCGATCCCGCGTCGGCGGCACCGACTGGGACATCGCGATCTGCATCACCGACATCCCGATGGCGACCGGCAACGGGATCGTGGTCGCCGACGTCAGCCTGCAGGACCGCGTGGCGCTCGTGTCGCTGCCGTCCCTCGGCGGGTTCTGGCTGCGGCACCGGATGCGCGTGCTCGCCGTCGAGATCATCGAGGAGCTCGTCCCGCACCTCGACCCGGCCCTCCACGACGGCGCACTCGCCGACGGCACCCTCACCGACGGCGGGGTCCCGCCGCGCGAGCGGCCCTCGATCCCCCACCTCGCGCGGCGCGTCGCCCCCCTCGATCGCGACGTGGACATCGAGCTGGTGACCTCCCGCCGGTCCGGCATGCTGCGGCTGCTCGCCGGGACCGTGCGGGCGAACCAGCCGTGGCAGTTGGTCGTCGGGCTCTCGACGGCCCTTGCGGGCGCGGCCGCGGGAAGCGCGTTCGCCATCCTGTACTCGGCGATCTGGACGCTCGGCACGGTGCTCGAACCGTGGCGGCTGGCCGCGGGGACGCTCGCCTCCATCGCGGTCCTCGTGGTGTGGCTGATCGCCGGGCACGGGCTGTGGCAACGCGGGCGACGTCGGCTCCGGAGGCTCGACGACCTGCTGAACATCGCCACGCTGCTCACCGTCGTGAGCGGCGTCCTGGTGTTCTACCTCGCGCTGTTCGTCCTCAACGCGTGCGCCGCCGCCCTGATCATCCCGCCGCAGTACTTCGGCGAGGTCGTCGGCCACCCGGTCGACTGGACCGACTACCTGCGGGTCGCCCTCATGGCCTCCGGCATGGGCACCGTCGCGGGTGCGGT
The DNA here is from genome assembly GCF_006716445.1 of Pseudonocardia kunmingensis. Classification (GTDB taxonomy): domain Bacteria; phylum Actinomycetota; class Actinomycetes; order Mycobacteriales; family Pseudonocardiaceae; genus Pseudonocardia; species Pseudonocardia kunmingensis. The sequence goes on along the minus strand of NZ_VFPA01000002.1, from coordinate 1,483,956 downwards.
CGGCTCCGGGCTGGAGAACGACGCCACGGTGCGCAAGGCGGCCTACAGCACGCGGGAGCAGCAGCGCCGGGCCGGGTTCGGCGCCTGACCGGGCTCACGCAGGCGGTCGAACCGTCCGGGCGCCGTCTCCGGCACCAGCGCCGGTGACGATCACGTCGGCCACCCGGCGACGATCTCGGCGACGGCGCGGGCGGCGTCGGGTCCGAGCTCGTGGTCGGGCGGGCGGACGGCACGGGCGCACAGGCCGAGCCGGTGCACGGCCTCCTTGACGACGGCGACGTTGTCGGCCGCGCCGCCCCTGGCCCTCAGCTCCTCGAACCGCCGCAGGCGCAGCCAGATCTCCTGCACCCGGTCCGCGTCGCCCGCGCGCAGGCCCGCGAGCAGATCGAGCGACAGCCGCGGTGAGACGTTCGCCGGCCCGGAGGTGAACCCGCGCGCCCCCGCCTGCCAGTAGGCGGGGGCGTATGGCTCGGCGAGGCCGCAGATCCAGAGCAGGTGCTCGACCCCGGTGTCGGCGCGCGTCGCGGCGACGTGCACGGAGGACGGGCTCACGCCACGGGCACCGCGAGGCCGGCGGCGCCCAGCTCGGAGGTCACGAGGTCGGGAGCCCCGCGCCGCAGGAACGACAGACCGATCTCGGCGCGCCGCACCCGCTCGCGGGACAGGGTGACGTTCAGCGCCTCGTGCTGGGCGCCGCTCGGGTAGACGTCGGGGTGGTTGCGCAGCCCGAACTTGACGTAGATCGGTGCGAGCACCCGCACCAGCTCCGCGATCTCGTGGTGGCGGACGAACCCGCCCAGGGTGTCCGGGGCCTCCACGTACATGTCGATCGGCAGCTGCGCGGCCGCCCGGATCGATGCCAGGCGCGGCAGTGGCAGACCCGGCGGCACGTTGTAGGTGTCGGCACCCAGGTCCTGCATCAGCCGCACGCTCACCGGGTTGGACGCCATCATCTGCACCGACACCTTCACCACGAAGTCGGCCGCCAGCAGGCCGGCCTCCTTCATGTGCCGGGTCATCAGCAGCAACCCCTCGTCGGCGACGAGCGCGCCGCGCACACCGAGCTCGTTGGCGCGGACCAGGTCCTCCATCGCGTAGGCGAGCTGGTCGGCGCCCTCGTGCCGGCAGCCGACCAGCCCGCTGGTGGGCGTGCGCGCCTGGGCGCCGATGTCCCACGGCGCCCGCGGCCCGACGAACAACGAGAGCTCGACGCGGCGGGCGGCGCACGCCCGCACCATGTCGGTGATCTCCGCGTCGGTGGCGAGCATGATCCCGCTGCCGGACGACACGCGGTGCACGCGGACCCCGCGCACGTCGGCCTCGTCGAACACCGCCGCCAAGGCGGCCGGCCCTTCCACGCTGGGGATCTCGGTGCGGTAGTGCGCGCCGTCGGGGAAGCGCACCGGCGAGTCGGGCAGGTCGTTGACCTCCCGGGCCGGGTAGCCGAGGCGGGTCAGCAGATCGGCGACGGCGCCGCGGTGCGGGTCGGGGCTCACCACGTCGCCACCGCCTCGCCGCTCCACCTGAAACCGCTCGCCTCGCACGGTGACCTCACCAGTTCCCTCCCGGGGTGCCGCAACGCCTCGCTGTCGCCGGGATCCTCCGTGCCGGACGGGTGCGACCGCAACGGGAGTGGGCCGCGACACACCTGCACGCGGGCCGGCCCCGCGTGACGGGTCAGGCGCCCAGCAGCATCTGCGGGAGCTCGGCGATCGCGCGGCGGAACGCACGACCTGCTGGTGGAGTTCCTCGCCGGCTGACGCCGGGCGGCCGTGATCAGCTGTCACGGGCGTCGCCGGGTGATCACCGCGTAACGCGGCCGGCACATCCCGACGACGTCATCCCGGACGCCGACCCCCGGGAGGACTCCGTGAGCGCCGACATCGACCGACCCGCCTGGTTGGGGCCCTACCGCCTCGAGGGCCTGCTCGGCCGGGGCGGGATGGGCGAGGTCCACCGGGCGTTCGACACCCGGCGCGGTCGCCTCGTGGCGCTCAAGGTCCTCCCCGCCGAGCTCGCGCACGACGAGGCCTTCCGCGTCCGGTTGCGGCGCGAGTCCGACAACGCCGCACGGTTGCAGGACCCCCACGTCATCCCGATCCACGACTTCGGGGAGATCGACGGGCGGCTGTTCATCGACATGCGGCTCGTCGACGGCGTCGGGCTCGACCGGCTGATCGCGGCCGGGCCGATGGACCCGCGGCGCGCGGTCGCTCTCGTCACGCAGGTCGCCGAGGCGCTGACCGACGCCCACGCGCACGGGGTGCTCCACCGCGACGTCAAACCCTCGAACATCCTCGTGACCGGCTCCGACTTCGTCTACCTCGCCGACTTCGGCATCGCCCGTGCGCTCGCCGACGACGCCACCGCCCTGACCCGCAGTGGCGCGACCATCGGCACCCTCGCCTACATGGCGCCCGAGCGGTTCGACGGCGGCGCGCCGGACGCCCGCTCCGACATCTACTCCCTGGCCTGCACCCTCGCCGAATGCCTGATCGGACGCGCGCCGTTCGACGCGACGAGCCTGCCGTCCCTGATGAAGGCGCACCTCACGAGCGATCCCCCGCGTCCCAGCCGCATCCGCCCCGACGTGCCACCCGCGTTCGACGAGGTGATCGCGCGCGGGATGGCGAAGGACCCGGGTGCGCGGTACCCGACCGCCCGCGACCTCGCCGCCGCGGCGCAGTACGCGCTGTCGCAATGGGGGCCGCTCCCGGCCGCGGCGCACGCACCGGCGCCGGCACCGGCGCCGGCACCGGCACCGGCACCGACACCGGCACCGACGGCCATCGCGCCGGTTGCGGTGCGCGGCCGGTCGCGGATCCTCGCGCTCGTCGCCGGCGCGGCGCTGCTCGCGGCGGCCGCCGGGGGCACCGGCTTCGCCCTGGGGCGTACGTCCGCGCCCGCGAGCGTGCAGGCCGCGCCGACCACGGTGCCACCGGCTCCGCAGCCGCCCTCGACGGCGTCGCCCGCGGCCCCGACGACGACGCCCCGCCCGTCGTCCAACGCAGGACCGATCGCGATGGGCGGCGAGCGCGCGCCGGCGTACGTCTACACGGTCGAGTCGAACTACCCCGTGACGTTGTTCTACACCGACAGCCAGGGCGACCAGATCAACGCCACCTCGGTCCCGGCGCCCTGGCGGCTGGAGGTGGACACCTCCGCCTGGGGTGCCGACGCCACGCCGTCGCTCACCGTGGGGTCGACCTCGACCAAGGGCGACACCACGGTGACGTGCACGATCACCGACGACCAGGGCACCGTGGTGGCCACCCAGACCCGAGAGTCCGCCTACGCCTCGGCGTCGTGCGCCGTGTTCTTCTGACGGTCGGTCAGACGGTCAGGTCGACCACCCCGGCCACCGGCTCCGGGCGGTGGCAGGTCGTCGTGAGCTCCACGCTCGTGTGGTCGTCGGCGGCCTGCTGCACGGACTCCATGATCTCCAGCACGTGCAGGCCGAGCTCGTCGCCCGCGCGGTGCGGCCGGTCGTCGGCGAGCGCGAGGGCGAGGTCGGCCAGCCCGTGGCCGCGCCCGGCGCCGAGGTAGCCGGCCTCGACGCCGACGTCCACCCAGCCCTCGTCGGGAGCGGTCGCCGAGAACAGCTCCACGGGGCCGTCGAAGTGGTTCGGGTCCGGTACCGAGAGCGAGCCCCCGGTGCCGTGCACCTCGATGCGCGGCAGCCGAGCCGCCCAGATGTCGAAACTCATGATCAGTGTCGACAGGGCTCCGGAGGCGTGCTCGAGGACGCCGGTGATCGTGGAGTCGACCGTGACGTCGAACGACTCCCCCGCCCGCGGGCCCTTCCCGATCGTGCGGGTGACCGACGGGCGCGCCGAGGCGCCGGTGACGCGCACGACCGGGCCGAGCAGGTGCACCAGCGACGTCAGGTAGTAGGGGCCCATGTCCAGCAGCGGCCCGCCGCCGGGCTGGTAGTAGAACTCGGGGTCGGGGTGCCAGCGCTCGTGCCCGGGCGTGGTCATGAACGCGGTGGCCGCGTGCGGCGTGCCGATGCGGCCCGCGTCGACGACGGCGCGCGCCGTCTGCACACCGGTGCCGAGCACCGTGTCGGGCGCGCAACCCACGCGCAGCCCGGCCGCGGCCGCCGCCTTGACGACCTCGCGGCCCTCGGCGACGGAGCCGGCGAGCGGCTTCTCCACGTACACGTGCTTGCCCGCGGCCAGCGCCGCCAGCGCGACGTCGGCGTGCGTGGACGGAAGCGTGAGCGCCAGCACGGCGTCGACGTCCGGCGCCGCGAGCAGCTCCGGCAGCCCGAGCACGCGCGCGCCGTCGTGCTGCGCGGCGAGCGCCTCGGCGCGGTCCGCACGCAGGTCGCAGACGGCCCTGACCTGCAGCTGCGGCAGCCGCGCGAGGCAGGTGGAGTACTGCCCGGAGATGTTGCCCGCCCCGACGATCCCGACCCTCAGCGCCGAGGGTTCGCTCAGCGCCCATGGTTCGCTCGCACGCTCGCTCACCGCGCCGCCCACAGCAGGCCGCGCTCGATGATCGTCGAGACGTTCGGGTTGCGGACGACGTCCATGTCGTGCCCGGGCGTGCAGACGAAGACCTTGCCCCGGCCCCACTCGCGGGTCCAGATCGCGGGCGAGGTGACGGGGCGCTGCCACGGCTCCCACTCGTGGGAGGCCACGGTGGTGGTGGCCAGCACGTCGTTGTAGGAGTCGGTGAGCACCCAGTACTGCTCGGTGACCAGGTCGAAGTCGCCGATCCCCTGCGTGATCGGGTGGTCGGCCGCGGCAGGCAGCATCTCCACCCGGTACGGGATGAAGTAGTCGGACTGCTCCCCCGTGCGCTCCTCGGCCTTCTTCGGCGGGTGGCAGGCGAACTGCCCGCCGATCATCTGCAGGTAGTCGCTGGAGTTGCGGTAGGAGTCGGCGATGCCGCCGTGCCAGCCGGCGATCCCGGTGCCGTTGGCGACGGCGGCCGTCAGCCCGGCCAGCTCATCCTTCTCGATCGTGCTCATCGTCATGCACTGCACGACCAGGTCGACACCCGCCATGTACTCGGCGTCGGCGTAGACCTTCGGCGAGTCCTCGACCCGGACGGCGAAGCCGTTGTCCTGCAGGTGCGGGATGAAGTGGTCGGTGGCCGCGACCGGGTGGTGTCCTTCCCAGCCGCCGCGCACCACCAGTGCCTGCCGATCCGTCACGGGATTCCTTTCACTTCGAGAAGCCGGCGGTCATGCCGGCCAACAGGTGCCGCCGACCGACCACGTACAGCGCGAGGATCGGCAGCGTCGCGAGCACCACGGACGCGAGCACGGCGGGGACGTTGATCCCGTACTCGCCCTGGAACGCCCACAGCGCGAGCGGGAGCACGCGCATCTCGGGGCTCTGGGTGAGCACCAGGGGAAGCAGGAACGCGTTCCACACCTGCAGCCCCTGGTAGATCGACACCGTGATGAGCGCCGGTTGGGTCAGCGGGAACGCCAGCCGCCACATCGTGCCCCACTCGCTGGCGCCGTCCATGCGCATCGACTCGAACAGCTCGTTCGGGACGTCGCGGATGAAGTTGGCCAGGATCAGCACGGACAGCGGGATGGCGAACGCGATCGAGGGCAGGATCAACGCGAGGTGGCTGTCGTAGAGGCTCAGCCGGATGATGATCAGGTAGACCGGGATGATCACGGCCTGCGTCGGGCACGCCAGCCCCATCAGGAAGACGGTGTTGCTGACCCGCAGGAACCGGCCGCGCCCGCCCCGGACGATCGCGAACGCCGCCATGAACGAGAGCAGCACCGCGGGCACGGTCGCGCCGACGGTGACGATCACCGAGTTGACGAAGTAGGACAGGAAGTCGGCCTCGATCACCGCCTGGTAGTTCTCCAGGGTCGGCTCGGCCGGCAGCATGGGGTTGCTGGTGTAGTAGGCCGACTGCGGCTTGAAGCTGGTGATGACGACCCAGTAGACCGGGACGATGATGATCGCGAGCCACAGGAGGCCCGAGAGGCCCCCGAGGTAGTTGGGACGATCGGCGCCCGCCGAGCGCCGTCGCGGCGCCCGCGCGGGCGCCGGACGCGGCACGGGTGCCCCGGACCCCACGTCGGGGGCGGTGGTGCTGGTCGGTGTGGCCATGTCAGGCTCCTTCCAGCTGGCTCTGGCCCGCGTCCTTGCCACCGAGGCGCTGGATGCCCATCGCGAGCAGCACCGCCACCACGACGATGATCAGCGCGATCACGCTCGCGGGACCCATCGCGTTGCCCCGGAACCCGCGCAGGTACATGTCGAGCGCCAGCACCCGGGTGGCGTCGCTCGGACCGCCCCCGGTGAGCACGAAGATCAGGTCGAAGAACGCCATCGAGCCCGCCACCATCAACGTCGACGACGTGATCAAGGTGTACTTCAGCTGCGGCAGCGTGATCGAGAAGAACTGGCGCGCCCGCCCGGCGCCGTCGATCCGGGCCGCCTCGTACAGCGACGCCGGGATCTGGCGCACCGCGCCCTGGTAGATCAGCGAGTGGAAGGGGATGAACTGCCACGACACGATGAAGACCACCGTGGCGACCGCCAGGACGGGGTCACCCAGCCAGTTCTGCACCAGCAGCGGGATACCCAGCGAGGCACCGAGACCGAAGTTGGGGTCCAGCAGCGCCTTGTAGGTGATCGCGATCGCCGCCGAGCTCAGCAGCAGCGGGGTGAAGTACAGGACCGCGAGCACCGCGCGGTAGCGCTGCTGGCCGGCGATGAACACCCCGACGAGGATGCTCAGCGGGGTCTGCACCGCCCAGGACAGCGCCATGATCAGGAACGTGACGCCGAGGGAGTGCAGGAGGCCGGGTTCGGCGAGCACCGAGACCCAGTTCGCGAAGCCGGCGGGCGTGATCTCCCCGATGCCGTTCCAGCTGGTGAAGCTCAGGACGAGCACGCCGATCAGCGGGATGATCCCGAAGGCGGTGAAGAACGCCAACGCCGGCAGCACGAGCCACGTGAGCGACCCGTGACGCACGCTGACCGGACCGCTGGTCACGACGAGGGGACCGCGTTCATGTTGGCGGCGAACTGCTCCGGGCTGATCGACAGCGAGAACAGCTGCTCGATGTTGTTGAGCATCTCCTCCGCCGGGCCCGGCAGCAGCGCCTGGTCCCAGGAGTGCACCCACGACTGCGCCTGGGTGGCCGAGTCGTAGACGAACTGCTGGAACGCGGCGTCGGGCCCGGAGAACTTGCTGTCGACGCCGTTGACGATCGGGACGGCGCCGCTGGCGACCCACCCGTCGATGTCGGCGTCGGTGAGCAGTCCGTTCGCGAAGTAGTCCAGGGCGATGGCCTTCTGCTCCTCCGAGGCCTGGGAGGACAGCGCGAGGAACGAGGCCGGGTTGCCGACGCCGGTGGTCGGGTCGCCCGCGCCGCCCTCGATCGCCGGGAACTGGGTCCAGCCCAGGTTCCCGCCGGTGACGAAGTCGCCGCCCTCCTCCTTCATGGTGCCGTAGGTCCAGGCGCCGTGCAGCATCATCGCGGCCCGGCCCTGGTGCAGCAGGGCCTGGTCGGCGTTGGCGTCGGCGGCGATCGACTGGAAGCCGTTGACGAACCCGTTCGCCCGCACGAGGTCCTGCACCTTCGTCAGCCCGGCGATCGCGGCCGGGTGCGACCAGGCATTCGGCTCGCCCGCCGCGATGGCGTCGAAGACCTCGGGACCGCCCTGGCGGTCGAACAGGAACTCCAGCCACATCATGTTGGTCCAGCGCGACTGCCCCGCGAGCGAGAACGGTGCGATACCCGCGTCGTTGAACACGGGTACGAGCGCCATCAGCTCGTCCCACGTGGTCGGCGGCTGCGCGCCGACCTGCTCGAACAGCTGCTTGTTGTGGAACATGACGATCGGCGACACCTGCTCGCACGGCATCGCGTAGATCCGGCCGTCGATCGTGGCCGCGGGGAAGGCGGTCTCGAAGAGCTTGGACTGGACGGCGGGGTTCTGGGCGAACCAGTCGGTGAGGTCGTCCACCTGGCCGTTGCGCACGTAGTCGCGCAGACCACCGCCGCCCCAGGTCCAGATGACCGTGGGCGCCTGGTTCGCGCCGACCGCCGTGCGGATGCGCGTCTTGTACGCGTCGTTCTCGAAGAACGTGGCCGCGAGCTGCCCGTCGGGGTGCGCGGCGTTGAAGGCGTCGACCGTCGCCTTGCGGAGACCTTCCTGGGGCTGGCCGGTCAGGTACCAGATGCTCGCCTCGCCCGCGGCCGCCTGGCCCGGGCCCGTGGTGCCGCACGCGGCGAGCGCGCTCGCGCCGAGTGGTGCGGCCATCGCGAGGGCCAGGAACGACCGTCGGGAAAGCGGGTTGTGATCCACGTCGATCTCCGTTGCGCCGGGCCGCACCGCTGCGGCCGCTCCGTTCGAGCGGGGGCCGCCATGCCGATACTTTTCGAAACAGCTGGCGTGCGCCGCAGACGATAGGCAGTGGAGCGGAATCCGGTCAAGAGTCAGATAGAGCCCGTGGCCAGCCCGATATCGGAACGTTTCCCCGGAGCCCGTCTTCGAAAAGTTTCGGTGGCGCCGCTCCCCGCGGTCTGCCTAGACTGCGCCTCGTCAGAGGAGGAGGCACTGCCCTGGGTGCACTGGAAAGACCCGCCGCGCGCCGGCCCGCCGCACGCGCCACGCTCGCGACGATCGCGGCGTCGGCGGGGGTGTCGGTCGCGACCGTCTCCAAGGTCGTCAACGGCCGGGACGACGTCGCCGCGGGCACGCGCGCGCTCGTGGAGGAGCTGCTGCGCCGGCACGACTACGTGCCGCCGTCCACCCGCCGCCCCTCGACCGCGCCGGCCACGGTCGAGCTGCTCATCCACGGCGCGTTCGGGGCGTACTCGACCCAGGTGATCGAGGGACTCGTCCACGCCGGCGCGGAGGCGGGCGCCTCGGTCGTGGTCGGCGCGCTCGACGACCGCCTCTCGGGCACCACCCCGCAGGCGTGGGCCCGCCGCCTCGCCGCCGCAGGGCGGGTGGGCGTCATCGTCGTCACCGGCGCCCTCACGCAGGCGCACATCCACGCGCTCGCGCTCGCCGGCGTGCCGCTGGTCCTGATGGATCCGCTGAACCTGCCGCGCGCCGAGGTCACCAGCGTCGGTTCCACGAACTTCGCCGGTGGCATGACCGCCACCCAGCACCTGATCGGCCTCGGCCACCGCGACATCGCCTACGTCGGCGGCCCCCCGACGGCGGGGTGCAACCAGGCGCGGCTGCACGGCTACCGCGCCGCGCTGGAGACCGCCGGGATCACGGCACGTCCCGAGTACGTCCACGGCGAGGACTTCAGCTACGACGTCGGGCGCCGCGCCGGTGCCGCGCTGCTGGACCTGCCGGCCCGGCCCACGGCCATCGTCGGCGGCAGCGACACGATCGCGCTGGGGATCATGGAGGCCGCCCGGGTCCGCGGCCTGCGGATCCCCGACGAGCTCAGCGTCACCGGCTTCGACGACACGGAGGTGGCCACGATGGCCGCTCCGCCGCTCACGGTGATCCGCCAGCCGCTGCGGGAGATGGGCCGCGTCGCCCTCAAGACCGTGCTGCGCCTCGCGGCGGGCGAGAGGCTCGACTCCCACCACGTGGAGCTGGCCACCGAGCTCGTCGTCCGCAGCACCACGGCCCCGCCGCCCGGCGCCCGCTTCCCAGCCCCGTGATCGGCGAGTCGGCGAGCCGACGTCGACCTCACTGCGTCCGCACCCGGGTCGGGCGCACCCTGATCACCGCCGAGTAGTCGGCGAAGAACTCCTCGACGGACAGCCCCGCGTCCTGCAGGACGTCGTCGTACTTCGCGGTGTACGCGGCGGCCTCGTCCGCGCCCAGGGGACCGGGGGCCGGGGTCGCGACGCCCTCGACGGTGAGCACGCCGCCGGCGTCGTCCGACCGGTCGACCTCGAGGTGCAGGGCGAGCCGGGGGTTGCCCGTGAGGTTGCGGATCTTCTGGCTGCCCGGCCGGCTCATGATCAGGACCTCGCCCCCGTTCCAGAGGAACCCCACCAGGGACGACTGCGGCTGGCCGTCGGACCGGACGGTCGTGAGCCACAGCTCGCGCTCCCCGCGGAGCCGCTCCTCGGCATGGATGCTGCGCGCGTCGTCGAGCCCGGGAAGCATGTCACGTCCTCCTCCTGCCGGTGGTGGCGCAACGGTAGGAGCTGAAGTCAGGTTGAGGTCAACGGCACCGCCGAACGCGGCGACATCTTCTGCGCCGTCATCACCCGGTCCTCTCCCAGCCCCGGCGCGGCGTGCGGGACGCGGGGCCGCCCGCCCGGGAGCGGTAGACGATGTAGGGGCGGAACAGGTAGCCGAACGGCGCGGTGAACGCGTGCACGAGCCGGGTGAACGGCCAGATCGCGAACAGCAGCATGCCGATCAGCGTGTGGACCTTGAACCCGAGCGACGCCGCGGCCATCGACTCGACGTCGGGCTGCAGCACGAACAGCGAGCGGAACCACGGCGAGACGGTCTCCCGGTAGGAGTGCTGCTCGCCGAGCACCCCGGTGCCCAGCAGCGTGGTGGCCAGTCCGGCGACGATCGCGGCCACCAGCACGACGTACATCAGCTTGTCGTTGCGGGTGGTGGCCATGAAGACGGGGCCGGTGGTGCGGCGCCGGTAGACGAGGATCCCGACCCCGACGAGGGTGCAGAAGCCCGCGATGCCGCCGAGCGCGAGCGCCTGCACGTGGTAGATGCCCTCGGTGATGCCGACGGCCTCGGTCCAGCTCCTCGGGATGACCAGGCCGATGACGTGGCCGATGACCACCACGAGGATGCCGAAGTGGAACAGCGGGCTGCCGATGCGCAGCAGCCGCGACTCGTACAGCTCCGAGGACCGGGTGGTCCAGCCGAACTTGTCGTAGCGGTAGCGCCAGACGGTGCCGCCGACGAGCACGGCGACCACCACGTACGGCAGCACCGCCCAGAGCAGCACGTCCAGCACGGTCATCGGGTTCCTCCCGGCGCGAACGGGGCGAGCTCCAGGCCGACCTGCTCGCGGGGTGGTCCGCTGCGCGCCAGCGCCTTCGCGGCGGCGACGTCGGCGGGTGATGGGCCGGGCAGCAGCGCGCAGACCGCCTCGACGGGGGCCGCGTACGGCGTCGCGGCGTCGCGCAGGGCCAGCCGCAGCAGCTCGACGCCCGCCCGGTGCTCCTGCAGCAGGGCGAGCCCGTCGGTGAGGTCGGCGGTGGCGGCGTACTCCAGCACGGTGGGCAGGAAGTCGGGCAGCTCGTTGCTCTCGAGCTCCACCCCGCCGCAGCGGTAGCGCTCCTTGAGCGCGGCGAGCGCGCCGCCGCGGCGGCGGGTCTCCCCGTCGCTCCACCAGGTCAGGTACAGGCAGCAGCGGCGCCTGCGGTCGAACACGGCGACGTAGTGCTCGGCCAGCGCGGTCGGCGCGGTCGCGGCGGCGGCGTCGAGGAAGGTCGTGAGCCGGTCCCGGGGCGTGCCGGGCGGCAGCGCCTCGACGGCGGCGCGGACCAGCGGCAACGCAGCCAGCACCCGCTCGTCGGGTACTGCAGGCACAGGGACGCCGCCTGCAGCACGACCTCCTGGTGGCGGGCGCGCCTCACCGCCGGTCCTCCGACGTGGGCGCGCCGCGCTCCGGTGCCGCCCCGCGCTCGGTGACCGCACCCGGCCCGCTCGGGGCCTCCCGGGGCGGGGGGAAGAGCCCCGGCGGGCGCCCCTTCCCGTCCCAGTTGAGCAGGTTGACGCGCGCGCCGCGGTCGCCGGGATCGGCGACGGCGTCACTGGTCTGCCGGTCGCGCAGCGCGTGGAAGGTCTCGACCGATACCGGCACCGGCCGGCCGGAGGCCTCCCCGAACGGGCCGCTGCCGACCGTCATCCCGGGCCCCCCGTCGACGTCCAGGCTGCACCCGATCTCCTCCAGGTGGTGCGCCTCCGCGGCGTAGGCCGTCGGGATCACGTAGCGCTCGTCGTACTTGGCGATCGCGAGCAGCCGGTACATCTCGACGATCTCGCCGCCGCTCATCCCGACCGACCGGGCGATCGACTCGTCACGAGGCCGGTCGAGGGTGACGTCGCGCATGTAGGAGCGCATCGCGGCGAGCTTCTGGAGCACGCCGCGCACCGGCGCGGGGTCGCCCGCGGTGAACAGCTCGGCCAGGTACTCGACGGGGATCCGCAGTGCGTCGATCGCGCCGAAGAGGTTGCCGGCGTCCTCGCCGTCGTGCCCGGTCTCGGCGAGCCGGTCGACCACCGGCGACAGCGGCGGGATGTACCAGACCATCGGCATCGTGCGGAACTCCGGATGCAGCGGCAGCGCCACCCGGTAGTCCTTCGCGAGCGTGTACACCGGGGAGCGCTGCGCGGCGGCGAGCCAGTCCTCGGCGATGCCCTCCCGCCGGGCGGCCGCGAGCACCTGCGGGTCGTGCGGGTCGAGCAGCAGGTCGAGCTGGGCCTCGTAGAGGGCGCGCTCGTCGGCCACCGACGCGGCCTCGGTGACGCGGTCGGCGTCGTAGAGGAACAGCCCGATGTAGCGCAGCCGCCCCACGCAGGTCTCGCTGCACACCGTCGGCAGCCCGACCTCGACCCGCGGGTAGCAGAACGTGCACTTCTCCGCCTTGCCGGTGCGGTGGTTGAAGTACACCTTCTTGTACGGGCAGCCGGTGACGCACATCCGCCAGCCGCGGCACTGGTCCTGGTCGACGAGCACGATGCCGTCCTCGGCGCGCTTGTACATCGCCCCCGACGGGCAGGAGGCCACGCAGGACGGGTTCAGGCAGTGCTCGCAGATGCGCGGCAGGAAGAACATGAAGGCGCGCTCGTAGTCGAAGCGCACCTTGTCCTCGGACTCCTTCCGGATCCGTTCGACGACGGGGTCGCGGGGCCCGTGCTCGGGGGCGCCGCCGAGGTCGTCGTCCCAGTTGGCGCTCCACTCGACGGCCATGGGCTCGCCGGAGATCAGCGACTTCGGCTGCGCGACGGGGAAGTCGTCGCCGAGCGGGGCGTCGGTGAGCTTCTCGTAGTCGTAGGTCCACGGCTCGTAGTAGTCGCGGATGTTCGGCAGCACGGGGTTGGCGAAGATCGACAGCAGCTTCCGGAAGCGGCCGCCCGCCTTGAGCTGCAGCCGGCCGCGGGAGTTGCGGACCCAACCGCCCTTCCACTGCTCCTGGTCCTGGTAGCGGCGCGGGTAGCCCTGTCCCGGGCGGGTCTCGACGTTGTTGAACCACACGTACTCGACGCCGCTGCGGTTGGTCCACGCCTGCTTGCACGTCACCGAGCAGGTATGGCAGCCGATGCACTTGTCGAGGTTCATCACCATGCCCAGCTGGGCCATCACGCGCATCTCAGTACTCCACGGTCTGGCTGCGCCGCCGGATCACCGTGACCTCGTCGCGCTGGTTGCCCGTCGGGCCGAGGTAGTTGAACGCGAACGACAGCTGGGCGTAGCCGCCGATCAGGTGGGTGGGCTTCACGAGGATGCGGGTGAGCGAGTTGTGGATGCCGCCGCGGCGGCCGGTGGCCTCGGACTTCGGCACGTTCACCACCCGCTCCTGGGCGTGGTAGACGAACACGGTGCCCGCCGGCATCCGGTGCGAGACGACCGCCCGGGCCACCAGCACCCCGTTGCGGTTGACCGCCTCCACCCAGTCGTTGTCCCGCACCCCGATCGACGTGGCGTCCGGCTCGCTCATCCAGACCACCGGTCCCCCGCGCGAGAGCGAGAGCATGAACAGGTTGTCCTGGTACTCCGAGTGGATCGACCACTTCGAGTGCGGCGTCAGGTACCGCACCGTGACCGACGTCCCGTCCCCGCCGTCCGCGTCCGGCCGGGGCTCGCCGAACAACCGGTGCATGTCCAGCGGTGCCCGGTAGGTCGGCAGCGTCTCGCCGAACTCGTGCATCCAGTCGTGGTCGAGCAGGAGGTGCATCCGCCCGGTGAGCGTGTGCCACGGCTTGCTCCGCTCGACGTTGACGGTGAACGGGGCGTAGCGCCGCCCGCCGGTCTCGCTGCCCGACCACTCCGGGCTGGTGATCACCGGGACCGGGCGGGCCTGGGTGTCGGCGAAGACGATGCGCTTCTCCTCGCTGCCCTCGGCGAGGTCGACCAGCCGCGTGCCGGTGCGCCGCTCCAGCTCGCGGAACCCCTGCACGGCCAGCCGCCCGTTGGTCGTGCCCGACAGCGCGAGGATCGCCTCGGCCATCTTCGCGTCGGTGTCGATCGCCGGGCGGCCCTCCCCCGCGCCGCCGAGCAGCACGCCGTTCTGCGCGGCGAGCTGCGCCAGCTCCACGTCCGGCCGGTAGGTGACGGCCTTGGTCGTCATGCCGAGCCGGTCGAGCAGCGGCCCGATGCTCGCCATCTTGTCGGCGATCGCGGTGTAGTCCCGCTCGACCACCACGAGGTTCGGCATCGTGACGCCGGGGACCGGCTCGACCTCCCCCGTCCGCCAGTCCCGCACCCGCCCGCCGGGCTGGGCGGTCTCGCCCGGCGTGTCGTGCTGCAGTGGCACCGCCACGACGTCGCGGCGCACCCCGAGGTGGGTGCGCGCCAGCTCCGAGAACCGGCGCGCGATCGCGTGGAACGCGGCGAAGTCGGTGCGCGTCTCGAACGGCGGGTCGATGGCCGGGGTGAAGGCGTGCACGAACGGGTGCATGTCGGTGGTGTTGAGGTCGTGCTTCTCGTACCAGGTGGCGGCGGGGAGCACGACGTCGGCGAGCAGCGTGGAGCTGGTCATCCGGAAGTCCAGCGCGAGGAGCAGGTCGAGCTTGCCCTCCGGCGGGTCGCCGTCGCGCCAGGTGACGTCGCGCGGCCTGCGGTCCGGCGGGGTCTGCTCGGCCAGCAGGTTGTCGTGGGTGCCGAGCAGGTGCCGCAGGAAGTACTCGTCGCCCTTCGCCGACGAGCCGAGCAGGTTCGCCCGCCACAGCGTGAGGCAGCGCGGCCAGTTCTCCGGCGCGTCCGGGTCCTCGATCGCGAACCGCAGGCGGCCGGCCCGCAGCTCGTCGACCACGTGGTCGGCGACGGGACGCTCCCCCGCCTCGTCGGCGACGTCGAGGGGGTTGCGGTCGAACTGCGGGTAGGAGGGCATCCAGCCCAGCCGGGCCGAGAGCGCGATCGTGTCGATCGTGTGCATGCCCGCGAGGTGGCCCCGCGCCAGCGGCGAGGTGAGCGCGTCGGCGCGGTAGCCGTCGTAGCGCCACTGGTCGGTGTGGGTGTACCAGTACGCGGTGCCGATCATCTGCCGCGGCGGGCGGGACCAGTCGGTGGCCATCGCCATCGTCGCCCAGCCGGTGATCGGCCGGCACTTCTCCTGCCCGACGTAGTGCGCCCACCCGCCGCCGTTGCGGCCCATCGAGCCGGTGAGCAGCAGCAGCGCCAGCACCGCGCGGTAGGTGGCGTCGCCGTGGAACCACTGGCAGATCCCCGCCCCCATGATGATCATGGTGCGGCCGCCGGACTCCTCGGCGTTGCGGGCCATCTCCCGCGCCACCCGCACGGCCTGCGCCGCCGGTACCGAGGTGATCGCCTCCTGCCACGCGGGCGTGTACGGCTCGTCGGCGTCGTCGTAGCCGGTCGGCCAGGTGCCGGGCAGCCCGGCGCGCCGCACGCCGTACTGGGCCAGCATCAGGTCGAGGACGGTCGTGACGACCTTGCCCGCCACCCGCCGCACCGGGACGCCGCGGCGCAGCACCCCACCCGCGCCGTCGAGCGCGTCGAACCGCGGGAGGAGCACCTCCGCGGCCTCGTGCCCGAGCACGGTGAGCGCCGGCGCGACCCCGTCGAGGTCGAGGTTCCACCTCCCGGCGCCCGCCTCGGTGTACCGGAAGCCCAGCGAGCCGTTCGGCACCACCGGCTCGCCGGTGCGGCCGTCCAGGAGCACGGTCTTCCAGGCCGCCCCGTCGGCCGTGTCGCCGAGGTCGGCGGCGGTGAGGAACTTCCCCGGCACGTACGCGCCGTCGCGCTCGTCGAGGGTGACGAGGAACGGCAGGTCGGTGTGGCGCTGGACGTAGTCGACGAAGAACGGCACCCGCCGCTGCACGAAGAACTCGGTGAGCACCACGTGACCCATGGCCATCGCCAGTGCGCCGTCGGTGCCGGGCTGGGCGGGCAGCCAGGTGTCGGCGAACTTCGTGTTGTCGGCGTAGTCGGGCGAGACGACCACGACCTTCTGCCCCTTGTAGCGCGCCTCGGCCATCCAGTGCGCGTCCGGGGTGCGGGTGATCGGCACGTTCGATCCCCACATCAGCAGGTAGGACGCGTTCCACCAGTCCCCCGACTCCGGCACGTCGGTCTGGTCACCGAACACCTGCGGGGAGGCGACGGGCAGGTCGGCGTACCAGTCGTAGAACGAGGTCATCGCGCCGCCGATCAGCTCGATGAACCGCGAGCCCACCGCGTGGCTGACCATCGACATCGCCGGGATCGGGGAGAACCCCGCGACCCGGTCCGGCCCGTGGGTCCTGATCGTGTGGACGTGGGCGGCGGCCACCATCTCGACCGCCTCGTCCCACGACACGCGCACGTGCCCGCCCTTGCCCCGGGCGCGCTGGTAGCGGCGGCGCTTCTCCGGGTCGCCGGTCACCTCGGCCCACGCGAGGACGGGGTCGCCGAGCCGGGCCTTCGCCTCCCGGTACATGTCGACCAGCACGCCGCGGGCGTAGGGGTAGCGCACCCGGGTGGGTGAGTAGGTGTACCAGGAGAACGCGGCCCCGCGGGGACAGCCGCGGGGCTCGTACTCCGGGGAGTCCGGCCCGACCGACGGGTAGTCGGTCTGCTGGCTCTCCCAGGTGATGATCCCGTCCTTGACGTAGACCTTCCACGAGCACGACCCCGTGCAGTTCACGCCGTGGGTGGACCGGACGACCTTGTCGTGGCTCCACCGGTCGCGGTAGAAGACGTCGCCCGCGCGGCCGCCCTCCCGGTAGACGGCCCGCAGGTCGGGCGAGGTCTCCCGGCGGGTGAAGAACCTGCCCGTACGCAGGAGCGCGTCGGCAGCGGGACCGTCGGTGCCTGCGACCGCGCGCCGCGGGCCCGTCTGCGTCATGTCGTCCCTCCGAGTGCTCGGGTGGCCACACCACAGTGACAGCGCCCACACTGCTCGACAACTCCACGACCGAGGGGAGACGGCGTGTCACGGACACGGGACGCAGCGACCACGGCGCAGGGCGCGGGCGCGATGCTGGCCCTCGCCACCGTCGGCTTCACGCTCACGTTCTGGGCATGGGCGCTGCTGTCCCCGCTCGGGGCCGCCCTGCGCGACGAGCTGTCCCTGAGCTCGTTCCAGCAGTCGCTCGTGGTGGCGGTGCCGGTGATCGTCGGATCGCTCGGCCGCATCCCGGTGGGCGTCCTCACCGACCGGCTCGGTGCGCGGCGGATGTTCCCCACCGTCGCGCTGCTCACGATCGTCCCGGTGCTGTACCTGGGACACGTCGCCGACTCGCTCGCCGAGTACCTCGTCGGGGGGTTCTTCCTCGGCCTGGGCGGCACGACGTTCGCGATCGGCGTGCCGTTCGTCAACTCGTGGTACCCGCCGGCCCGCCGGGGCCTCGCGATCGGCATCTTCGGAGCCGGCATGGGCGGCACCGCGATCTCCTCGTTCACCACCGTGCAGCTCGCCGAGGCCGTCGGCCCCAGCTTCCCGTTCGACCTGGTCGCGATCGTCCTCGCGGCGTACGCCGTCGCCGCCTACCTGCTGCTGCGGGACCGGCCCGACCGCGCGGTCGCGGGCGGCTCGGCGGTGGCCGGACTCGTCCGCACGCTCCGGATGCCGGTCACGCTGCAGCTCTGCTTCCTCTACGCGGTGGCCTTCGGCGGGTTCGTGGCCTTCAGCGTGTACCTGCCGACCTACCTCATCACCGCCCACGGGCTGCAGCAGGCCGACGCGGCACTGCGGACGGCCGGGTTCGTGGTGCTGGCCGTCGCCATGCGGCCGGTCGGGGGGTGGCTGTCGGATCGCCTCGGCCCGATCCCGGTGCTCGTCGCGGTCTTCGCCGGGGTCGGCGTGCTGGCCGTGGTGGCCTCGTTCGAGCTCCCGCTGAACCCGGCGGCCGCCGCGGTCTTCCTCGCCATGGCCGCGGGGCTGGGCGCCGGGTCGGGCGCGGTGTTCGCGCTGCTCGCCCGGGTGGTGGAGCCCGAGCGGGTCGGCGCCGTCACCGGCGTCGTCGGCGCGGCGGGCGGGCTCGGCGGCTTCTTCCCGCCGCTGGTGATGGGGCTCGACTACGGGGCGACCGGGGACTACACCATCGGGTTCCTCCTCCTGGCCGCCACCGCCGCCCTCGCGGCGGTCGTCACCGCGACCGCGGTGCGCAGGCGCGCGCGGTAGCAACGGCCGCGGTCAGCCCGGGCCGACCCGCACCACCGCCGCGACGACCGCGGGACCGCTCACCAGCTCCGGGTCGTTGTGCCGCACCCCCGGCAGCTCCAGGTACGCCGCATCCGCCGCGGCGGCGACCGCGCGGCTCTGCCCGACGGGCACGATCTCGTCGGCGCCCCCCGCCACGACCGAGACCGGCACCCGCACCGCCGGCAGGTACTCCATGAGCGGGAACCGGTCCCGCAGCAGCACCCGCACCGGCAGGAACGGGTAGACGCGCGCCCCGACGTCGGCGAGCGAGGTGAACGGGCTGCGCAGCACGAGCGCCGCAACCGGCCGCTCCGTGGCGAGCCGGGTCAGCACCGCGGCGCCGAGGCTCTCGCCGAACAGCACGAGCCGCTCCGGCGGCACGCCGCGGTCCTCCACGAGGTACCGGTGCGCCGCGCGCACGTCGGCGGCAAGGCCCTCCTCCGTGGGCGAACCGGGGTTGCCGCCGTAGCCGCGGTACTCGACGAGCAGCACGTCGAAGCCCTCGGCCGCCAGCGCGCGGGCGAGCGGTACCCGCAGCGCGCGCGAGCCGGCGTTGCCCGGCGCGACCAGCACCGTCGCGCCGCGCGCGGAACCCGTCGCCGGGGCCCACCACGCCGTGAGCGCGAGCCCGTCCTCGGTGTGCAGCACCACGTCGCGGCCGCCGTCGAGCACCGCCGCGGCCGGCTCGTCCGGGACCCCGAACGGGAGGAAGACCAGCCGCCGCTGGAACAGCCACGCCAACGCGGCCACCACGAGCAACACCGCGACGGCGGCGGCGCCCACCCGCACCGCGGCGCTCGCGCTCACGCCGCCTCCACCGCGCCGACGCTACCGGCCCACGGCGGGCATTGCCCCGGGAGCGATCCCCGCCCCGACGGTGGCGCCTGCTACCGGGGCCGCGGCTGGAGGTGGTGGACGCGAGCCCCGCGGGCTGAGCGCGCTCACCCCACGTCCGTCGGCGCGGGCGCGCGACCCGCGCTGCTCTCGCGGACGACCAGCGAGGGCGGCACGACGACGGTCTCGTGCCGGTGCAGGCCGGGCGCGGACACCTCGTCGACCAGCAGGCGGACTGCGGCGGCCCCGACCTCCTCGCCCGGCATGCGCACCGACGTCAGCGGCACGGACCCGCCCCAGGCGCGCTTGTCGTAGTCGCACCCCATGACGGCGATGTCGCCGGGCACCGCGAGACCGGCCCGGCCGAGCTCCTGCACCACGCCCAGGCCGAGCAGGTCGGTCACCGCGATCACGGCGTCCGGTCTCCGCCCCGCCGGCAGCGCCGCGAGCTGGGCGACCGCAGCCGGCCCGCCCCGGGCGCTCAGGTCCCCGACGGGGATCTCGACCAGCTCGACCCCGGCGTCGGCGACCGCGCGGCGGACCCCCCGCCTGCGGTCCCGCACCGGTTGCAGGTGGTCGCGCCCGGCGACGAAGGCCAGCCGCCGGTGCCCGAGGTCGATCATGTGCCGGGCGGCGAGGTGGCCTGCCCGCTCGTTGTCGACCAGCACCGTGCAGCAGTCGGGACGGCCGGCGTCGTAGTTCAGCACCACGACCGGGGTGCCGCGGCGCCGGACGCGGTCGACGCCCGTGCGCGGGTCGGTCATCGGCGCCAGCAGGATCCCGCTGACCCGCGCCCCCTCGAAGAAGTCCAGGTGGACGTCCTGCAGGGCGTCGTCGTTGTCGCTGTTGGCCAGCAGCAGGGTCATCCCGCAGGCCGTCGCCTCCTGCTGCGCGCCCCGGGCGATGTCGACGAACAACGTGTTGCCAAGGTCGACCAGCACGAGCCCGATGGTGCGGTTCTCCCCTGCGGCGAGCGAGCGGGCCTGGGCGTTGCGGACGAAGCCCAGTGCGTCGATCGCGTCCTGGACGCGCAGGCGGGTGGACTCCTTCACCCGCTCCGGGTGGTTGAGCACGTGCGAGACGGTGCCCAGCGAGACGCCCGCCCGCGCCGCCACATCGGCCATGCTCGGCCTGCTCCGCCCCGGCCGCGCCGCACCGCCCGAGGACATGGGGCAACCCTATCCGAGTAAACGCTCCCACCCGGACGAACGGCCCTCTCGTCGATACCTAGCCGACGAAAGTGCCGTTCGTCATGCGGATCCCGTTTTCCCGACCCCTGGTCGGGCTACGCGCGGGCCGTCAGCGGGTGCGGCCGCTGCTCACCGACTCCAGCGCGGCCCGGACGCCCTCCTTGACGTGCGGCGACACCCGGTCCAGGGCGTCGGACAGCGGCCGGTTCGGCAGCCAGCGGGTGCGGTCGCGGAAGTCCCGCGCCTGCGCGGCGTCGTGGCTGCGCAGCGTGGTCACGAGCGCCTCGTAGGCCTCCGGGTCGTCGATCACCTCGGCGAGCGGGGTCTCCAGGCCGACCGTGCCGTGGCCGTTCGACGCCGCCGGCGCCGCCACCTCCCAGCGGTGGGTCCCCGACCCGACCGTCAGCACCTGCGCCGCACCGGGCAGCCGCACGGTGGCGGTCGTGTTCGGCGGCACGACGGCGTCCACCACGATCCGGTCGCCCCTGCTCTGGTCGTTACGGCGCTCCCAGCCCGCCGACGCCCGCCCGTACGGGGTCTCGTGCGCGGTGCGCGCGAAGTCGAGGCCCGGCAGCGGGTGCGGGGCGATCGCGATCTCCGCGTAGCCCGGCGCGGCGGGAGCCAGCCCCGCGACGACCCGGTGCAGCCAGTCCGCGATGGCCCCGAACGCGTAGTGGTTGAACGAGGTCATCTGCCCGGGGTTGACCGAGCCGTCCTCGAGCAGGCTGTCCCAGCGCTCCCAGACCGTGGTGGCGCCCATCGTCACCGGGTAGAGCCAGGACGGGCAGTCGGTCTGCAGCAGCAGCCGCGCCGCGGCGCCGGTGTGCCCGGCCTCGGTCAGCGCGTCCTGCACGATCGGCGTGCCGACGAACCCGGTGGCCACCCGGTAGCCCGCGGTCCGCACGAGCGCGGCGAGGCGGTCACCCATCACCTGCCGCAGGTCGGGGTCGGAGACGATGCCGTAGACCAGCGCCATCGCGTAGGCGGTCTGGGTGTCCGAGAGCATCCGCCCTGCCGGCGTGACGTACTCGCGCAGGAAGGCGGCGCGCACCCGCTCCGCGACGTCCCGGTAGTGCGCGGCGTCCTGCTCCCGGCCCAGCAGCGCGGCGGCGCACGCCAGCAGGTCGGTGCTGCGGAACAGGTGCGCGCTGGCCACCAGGTCCTGGTCGGTCGTCGCGTCGCCGGGGCGCTCCGGCGGGGCGGCCGGGTCCAGCCAGTCGCCGAACTGGAACCCGCCCTCCCACAGCAGCCGCGGCCCCGACAGCCGCAGCAGCACCTCGACCCAGTCACGCATGCTGTCGTACTGCGCGGCGACCACCGCCCGGTCCCCGAAGCGCTCGTGCAGCACGAGCGGGACCACGGTGGCGGCGTCGCCCCACGCGGCCGCGGGCGTGCGCGCCTTCTCCAGGACGTCGGGCACGATGAACGGCACGACCCCGTCGTGGGCGCGCTGCTCGAGCGCGAGGTCGCGCAGCCACGAGGCGAGGAAGCCGTCGCAGTCGAACAGCAGCGACGCCGTGGGCGCGAACACCTGGATGTCGCCGGTCCAGCCCAGCCGCTCGTCGCGCTGCGGGCAGTCGGTGGGCACGTGCAGGAAGTTGCCCCGCATGCCCCACACCACGTTCTCGTGCAGCCGGTTCACCAGGGCGTGCGAGCACTCGAACCAGCCGGTGCGGCGCATGTCGGTGTGCACCACGACGGCTACGACGTCGGCCGGGTCCAGCTCACCGGGCCAGCCCTCGACCTGCACGTACCGGAACCCGTGGAACGTCGAGCGCGGCTCCCACGTCTCCGCGCCGCCGCCGGCGAGGGTGTAGCGGTCGACGGCCTCGGCGGCCCGCAGCGGGCGGGTGCACAGCTCCCCGCCCTCCAGCACCTCGGCGTGGCGCAGCGTGACGGTGCTGCCGCGCTCGCCGCGCACGGTGATCCGCAGCCGGCCGACCAGGTTCTGGCCGAAGTCCAGGACGGTGGCGCCGCTCGGCGTGGTCAGCACCTCGCGGACGGCGACGTCCTCGGTGCGCCGCGCGCCCGGGGACATCCGGGCCTCGGGCACGGGGAACTCCCCGTCGACGCGCACCGGCGACCAGCCGGAGTCGTCGAAACCGGGCGCCGACCAGCCGGGCAGCACGCGGGTGGCGTCGTAGGACTCGCCGGCGTAGATGCCGCCCGCGGTGACCGGGCCCTCCCCCGTCGCCCGCCAGTCCGGGCCGCTCGCGACGGTCTCGGTGCGCCCGTCGGCGTAGTCGAGCACCAGCTGCACGGCCACCGCGGGCTGGGTGCCGTAGAACCGCGCGGCGCTGTCGCGGAAGCCGAAGCGCTCGCAGAACCAGCCCCCCGAGAGCCAGACGCCGAGCGCGTTCTCGCCCTCGGCGAGCAGCGCGGTGACGTCGGTGGTCTCGTGCAGCAGGCGCTGCTGGTAGGTCGTCCAGCCGGGCTTGAGCACCTCGTCGTCGACCTCGCGGCCGTTGAGCTCCACCTGGTAGACCCCGTGCGCCGTGGCGTACAGGGTGGCGCGGCGCAGCGGTCCGTCCACGGTGAAGGCCGCGCGGACCAGCGCCGGCTGCGCCTCGGCCGCCGGGTCGGCCAGCCCGACCATCCGCGCGGTCCAGCCGCCCTCGGCCAGGAACCCGGCCACCACCGGCTGCGGCGCGCTCCACTCCGAGGTCTCGCCGTCGGCCCCGGTGACCCGGACCCGCACCTCGTGCTCCGCACCCGGCTCCAGGGCCTCGAACGGCCAGTCGACGAGCACCGACTCCGGCCCGTCCAGGCGGACCGAACGGCCCTCCCCGCCGGTCTGCAGCTGCACCTCCGCCGCGGCCTGCCGCCAGTCGGCACCGTCGGACTCCGTGACCCACGACAGGCGGGGGCGCGGGGTCGCGACGGTCGCGCGGTCGGTGGCGTACTCGGCGGTGACGCGGGCGACGCGGATGGGCACGAATCCTCCTGGGGTGGGCCTGTCAGCCCTTGATGGCTCCGGCGGTCATTCCCGCCACGATCTGGCGGTTGAAGAACAGGAACATCACCAGCGGCGGGATGGTGATGAGCAGGATGTTCATGAACAGCAGGTTGTACTGGGTGTCGTACTGGCCCTGGAAGTTGTAGAGCGTCAGCTGGACGGTCGCGTTCTCCTCGCCGGGCAGGAAGTACAGCGGGTTGGTGAAGTCGTTGAACACGACCACCGACTGCACGACGATCACCGTGACGACCACCGAGCGCAGCAGCGGGAAGATCACGCGGAAGAACAGCCGGAGCGGACCGGCGCCGTCGATGATCGCGGCCTCGTCGAGCTCCCGCGGGATCGTCGAGATGAAGGCGCGGAACAGCAGGATCGAGAACGACAGCCCGAAGGCGATCTCCACCAGGATCAGCCCCGACATGGTCCGGAACAGGCCCAGCCCCTGCAGCACCCAGATCGTCGGCACGACCGCGGGCGGGATGATCAGCCCGGACAGCACGAGGAAGTTGACGAAGCCCGTCCACCGGGTCCGGCGCCGCTGCAGCACGAACCCGACCATCGCCGCCAGCACGACCATGCCGGCGACGCTCGCGACGGTCAGGATCGTGCTGTTGATGAAGGCAATGATCAGGATGTAGTCCCGGGCCTCCAGCACCGCCTGCAGGTTCTCCAGGAACGCGAGCTCGGTGGGCCAGGAGAACGCCAGCTCGCTCGCTTCCTGCCGCGTCTTCAGCGCGGTGACCAGGATGAAGGCGAACGGGATGATGAAGACGACGGAGAACGCGACGATCGCCAACGTGCCCAGCCAGTAGCGGCTCGCCGATCTCGTCACTGTTTTCACAGCTCCACCTCCTTGCGGTTCAGGAACCGCGACAGCGGCAGGACGATCGCGGTGACCAGCAGGAACAGCAGCACGTTGCCCGCGGTGGACAGGCCGTAGAAGCCGGCCTGGTACTGCTTGTAGATCACCGAGGCGATCACGTCCGAGGTGAACCCGGGGCCACCGCGGGTCATCGCCCAGATCAGGTCGAACGAGCGCAGTCCGCCGATCAGCGACAGGATGATCACCGTGGTCGTCGCCGGGCGGGCCAGCGGCAGCAGGATGTGCCGGAAGTTCTGCCAGGTGCTGGCACCGTCCACCTTCGCCGCCTCGAAGAACTCCTGCGGGATGGACACGATGCCGGCGATGTAGATCACCGTGGCCAGCCCGACGCCCTTCCACACGTCCACCAGCGCCACCGACAGCAGCGCCAGCGACGGGTCGGTCAGCCAGCCCGGCCCCTCGATCCCGATCACCGCCAGCGCCTCGTTGATGAACCCGCCGAACGGGTCCATCAGCACCTGGAAGGTGATCCCGACGCCGATCGTGCTGACCAGCACCGGGAAGAACACCACCGAGCGCAGGAAGCCGCGGGCGATGATCTGCGAGGTCAGCAGGACCGCGAGGAGCAGCCCCAGCACGACCTTCAGGGCGGAGGTCACGACCCCGAAGACGACGGTGTTGACCAGGCCGGTGACCAGCGCCGGTTCCCGGAAGAACTGGACGAAGTTGTCCAACCCGATGAACTCGAAGTCGAACAGGCTCCAGCGGGTGAGGCTGAAGTAGAACGACGCGAACGTCGGGACCAGGAACAGCACGGCGTAGACGACCGCGGCCGGCAGGTAGAACCACGTCGGGTAGGGGCTGCGCGTCCCCCGCTTCCGCGAGGGCACGCGCCGTTCCTCCCCGGCCGGCTCGGGCCTGGTGCCGGTCGCCGGCCCGGTCGTGTCGGTCGTCGTCCTGGTGGTCGCGGCCATGGCCGTGTCCTCCCGCTCGCCGGTGCTGCCGCTACTCCCAGCCCTCCAGGCCGAGCTGCAGCGCCTGCTTGCGGACGTCCTCGTCGTAGAGCGCCGCACCGTCGGCCGCGGGACGGATGCCGGAGCCGACCTCCACCGTGATCTGCTCCAGCGCCGGGCCCTTGATCGGCGACAGGAACTCCAGCGCCGGGCTGAAGGCGCCGGCGTCGATGTAGGACTGGAAGTCGTGCGTCGCGGGCAGCACGTCGTCGGGCAGCTCGCACCCGTTCACGGCGTACGGGCCGGTCGGCGTGGCGCCCTCGGCCTGCGCGGCGCACCCCTCGGGGCTGGCGAGGAACGCCTGGAACTGCCGCGCCGCGTCGAGCTGGGCGCCCTCGGTCGTCTTCGGGACGTACACCCCGGACGGGGACCAGACGGTCAGGCCGTTGGTCGCCGGGTCGTCGCCCGGGATCGGGAAGATCCCCACGTCCTGCGCGCCCTCCGGCGAGGTCAGGGCGAGCACGGCGAGCGCGTTGGACAGCATCGGGTAGTGCGCGCCCTCGCCCGCGCCGAGCTGGCGCAGGCCGTCCTCCAGCTTCGCGGTCGGGAAGTCCTCGTTGTAGTAGCCGGCGTCGTGCAGC
The DNA here is from genome assembly GCF_006716445.1 of Pseudonocardia kunmingensis. GTDB lineage: Bacteria > Actinomycetota > Actinomycetes > Mycobacteriales > Pseudonocardiaceae > Pseudonocardia > Pseudonocardia kunmingensis. The sequence continues at coordinate 1,458,297 of NZ_VFPA01000002.1, read as the reverse complement.
TCCTGCAGGTGCTGCCAGCCCTCGAGCGCGGCAGGCGAGGTGGCGTACTTGGCCTCGCCCGCCGTGTAGCGCTGCGCGAAGTCCGGCTCGGCCGAGGAGACGTTGTGGAAGTCGCCGAGGACGAACAGCTGCGACGTGTAGGTGTCGCCGTAGGTCTGGATCACCGGGGTCAGGCCCGCCGCCGCCACGGCGGCGTTGTTGGCCATGAACGCCTCCCACGTCCTCGGGATCTCGAGACCGAGGTCGGCGTAGACGCGCTTGTTGTAGAGCACGGCGCCGGTCATCTGCGGGCCGAACGGCGCCCCGTAGACCTGCCCCTCGGCCGTCACGACGTCCTTGAAGTTCGTCTCGAGGTCGGCGACCCAGGGCTGGTCGGAGACCGGCACGAGGTTCTGCACCGGCCCGATCGCCTGGAACAGCGAGCCGGAGTTGTAGAGGAAGACGTCGGGCATGTCGCCGGTCGCCAGGCGGGTCTTGACGATGTTGTCGCCCTCGGAACCACCGGGGCGTCCTTCGACCTCGACCGTGAGGTCGGGGTGCAGCGCGGTGAACGCCGCGGCCGCGCTCTCGGCGGCTGCCAGGTTGCTCTCGTTGCTGTCGACGAGGAAGGTCAACGAGACCCCGTCCCCGTCACCTCCACTCGAGCCGAGGCTGCCCGCGCTGCAGGCGGTGAGGGCCAGCGCGGCGCCGGCGACGAGGGCGAGCAGGCGGACCTGCCGCCGCGGGGATGTGTGCTTCCGCATCGGGACCTCTTTGTCAGGACGGGAGCGCTACTCGGAATTGAAGCGTTTCAGAGTGCGCGGCCGACCATAGGGCCAGCCCTCGGCGCCGTCAAGGGCGCTCGCACCGATGGCGCACCGGGACCGGTTCGCGATGCGCCGTGGCCACCGGCTCGACGCACGGGCGGCGTCGCCGCGTGAAACGTTTCACCAGGCTCACGAAAAACACCCGCGATCCCGTACCTCGGATCGCGGGTCCGACGGAGCTCGCCCGCCGCATCGGGGCGCTCAGCGCCGCGGCGGCGGCGGGGCCAGGCCTACCGGCGCTCTTCCTTCTTGTCCATCACCCTCGTGATGAAGGCGAGCGTCGCGAGGAGGAGCAGGACGGCAGGCAGGAAGATCGTCACCGTCCAGTAGTCCAGTACGACTTCCCACACATCGTCCAGGTCGCCCATGCCTCATCCATTCAACGCGGTCGCTCTGACACACGGTAGCAAGTCCCTCCCCCGACACGGCCGGACGGGTGAGGGAGGAGTCAGCGCCGGGAGAGCTCGGCGACCACGAACCCGTCGCGCTCGACGGGCGCGCCGACCTCGACGTCGACGGCGTGGGCGAATCCCGGCCCGTCGACGACGAACGTGTGGAACTCGCCGCGCTCCCCGCACGGGTCGATCCCCGGCGGGAGGTCGGCCAGGAACCGCGCGTCGAACCACCGGCCGGCCAGCTCGCCCGGCGCCTGCGCCGGATCGACGCTCGTGACCACGGCGCGCAGCCCGCGCTGCACCATCTCCGTCGCCAGCGCGGCCGTCGGCCGCCCCCACAGCGGGAAGAGCGGCACGACCCCGGAACCGGACAGCGAGCGCTCCCGGTAGTCGCGGACGTCACGCAGGTGCAGATCGCCGAACACCAGCCGCGCCACCCCGTCGCGGCGCGCCCTGGCCAGAGCCTCACCCGTGCGCGCCTCGTAGACCTCGTTGGGACACGGCCACGGCAGCTCGACGACGTGCAGCGGCAGCCCGAGCGCCCGGGCCTGGGCGCGCACCAGCTCGTGCGCGACCCCGTGCACGGGCACCCGCCCGCTCCCCGCGTCGACGGTGGTGAGCAGACCGACGACGTCGAGCGACGCACCGACGACCCCGAGCGCGAACGCGGCGTCCTTGCCCGACGACCAGCTCACCCAGCCCCGACGGGAAGCCTCCACCGCCGACACGCTAGAGGGCAGCCGCCGCAAGCTCCCACCCGGACGAACGGCACTCTCGTCGGTACCTAGCCGACGAAAGTGCCGTTCGTCATGTGAATCCCGCTTCTGGCCGGGTCGATGCGGGTGGGAAGGGAACCGGCGCGTACCGCAGGACGACCTCCGCTGCGGGTGCCGCCGCCCGGCGTCGCACGATTCCCCGGAGGTCACATGCCTGGCCGCTCGCTCCCGCGACGGACCCTGCTCGCCGGCGCGGCGGGCCTGTTCGCCGGCTGCGCCGCCGCCCCGGCCGACGACCCGAGCGGCGGGCCGGCCGGTGGGTCGGCGGGCCGGCTGGTCACGCTCGGCGGCGCCGCGGCCGGACTGGCCCTGCTCCTGGGGCCGACGCAGGTCGGGACGGCCTCGTTCCTGGCGGTCGACCCGCTCCTCGACGCGATCACCCGGATCCAGCGGACGCCGGTGACCGACGTGTCCGGGGCCGGCGGCGAGATCGACCTCGAGCGGCTGGCCGCGCTCGCGCCCGACCTGCTCGTCGGATTCGACACCCCGCCCCCGGATCCGGCGCTGGCCGGCCTCGCGAGCCTGCACGCGGTCCCGCGCACCGGCGACGTCGATACCGACACCCGCGCCCTCGCCGGCGGGATGGGCCTCGCGGACCGCGCCGCGGGAGCACTCGCCGCGGTCCACGCCCGGGCGGCCGAGATCGCCGCCCGGCTGCGGGCGGGCCGCCCGCCGACGGTGTCGGTGCTCTCCCCCGGCCTCGACGGCGCGTCGCTCCACGTGCTCGGGACGGCGACACCGGCAGGCGCGGTGGTCGAGGAGCTGGGTCTGGCGCGCCCCGCGGCACAGCGCGACCTGACCGACCCGGAGCGGCCGTTCCTGCCGGTGTCGGCGGAGCGCTTCACCGAGCACGACGCCGACCTCGTCCTGCTGCTGACCGGGCCGACCGCGAACCCGGCCTTCCTGCGCGACCAGCCGTTGTGGCAGCGGCTCGGCGCGGTGCGCGAGGGGCGCGTCGTCGAGGTCGACGCGATGCGCTGGGCGACGATGTCGTGCCTGCTGGGCAGCTGGTGGGTGCTCGACGACCTGACCGCTCTCCTGCTCGACGGGGGCGCGCCCGTCCGCGGAGCGGCCTCGCCCGCGGGCCTGGCTCGGCTCCACCACTACCGCGCCCGGTTCACACCGTGAGGGCAGCCATCGGACTGCCTCTTCCCGCTCCTCCAGGTACCAGGGGTGTGCACCTCGTGGCCGCCGCCGGGGCTCGCGACCACCCGGGCGCGTGGTCGTCGGGGCGGGCTGGGCCAGGCGCCCGACGTCATCCTCGAGCCCGCCGTCGCGCGGCTGCGGGCACGCGCGACGTTCCACCAGGTGCCGCCGATCGTCCCCGCCACGCTCGGCCCCTGGGCCGGGGCGTGGGGGCGCCGCTCACGGCTCCTCAGCCACCTCCGACAGGAGACGAGCCAGCTCGAGCGGCGCGCTGATCATGGGCCAGTGACCGGAGTCGATGTCCCGGAACGACAGGCGTGCGACCTTCGCCAGCTCGGGCACGTCCCCACGGCTGATCCACTCCTCGGCCTCGGCCGGGGTGAACTCCGGGCACACCACGACCACCGGCAGGTCGTAGCGGCGCTCGTCGGCCAACCGGACCACGCCCCGGCAGACCCCTTCCGGGACCGGGATCGCCGCCGCCGCGATGGCCTCCCGCGCCGCGGCATCCAGGTCGGCGGAGTCCGGCCCGTCGAACGGCCCCCAGCCCGGGAAGGCCATCACACCGTCGTGCGTGGGGAAGAAGTCGGCGTAGGACCCGCCGTCCGCGGCGGGGAAGCCGCCGACGAACGCCACCTTGCCGACCGTGCCGGGACGGGCGTCGGCAGCCAGCCACGCCAGGCTGCAAGCCGCGGAGTGACCCACCACCAGCGGTCTCTCCGCGGCCGCATCGACGGCCGCGACCACTGCGGCCACCTGATCCGCGAGCGACGCCGACGCGTTCCCGTCACCCTGGCCGGGCAGGGTGATCGGCACGGCGCGGTGGCCACGGGCCTCGAGCGGGCCGACGACGTCGTCCCAGGCGGACCCGTCGAGCCAGAGTCCGGCGATCAGCAGGATGTCCATGCCGGGATTCTCGCTCTCCGGTGCGGTGCCCGGTGGTGGGTTGCGGTGGGCGCGCCGTTCCCGGCTCGAGACCGCTGGCCCCACGCCTGTTCCAGGCATCACTCGCCCCGGTCGCGCGATGGGCGACCGACTTAATGAGCTCCGGAAACGGGATCCGCATGACGAACGGCACTTTCGTCGGCTAGGTACCGACGAAAGTGCCGTTCGTCAGGTGGAGAGCCTCACGATGGGCAACACGCTCCCATGCAGCACATGTCCCGTTTCCGCCGATCAAGAGCGCCTGGACGGCCCCGAAGCCCATCCGATGATCACCAGGGCGGGGTGCAACGGGACCACAGCCAGGTGCCCACCCACCCGGCGGGGGACGTTCTCGTCCGAACAGGCCTGGGCCATGTCGGGGACGGCCGCCCGACCGGCCACAATACTCGGTAGTTGCACCAACCCGGCCATCTCGCCGACGAGCGGGGCAGGGGAACCGGCCGACTGCGCCGAAGACCCGGGCCGAGACGGAAGGCAATGGCCTCGAGCCGGGAACGGCCCGCCCACAAAGGGTTTCACGACCTGCCGGACGCCCGCGACACCGGCGCGACCCCACATAATCAGCAGTTCCACAACCGACCCGCCACACCGGCCGCAGCGTTCACTATCGCAAACGCAAACCACCCGAACGCCACCTGCGTTCGAAAACATGTTCGACTAAACTCGGGGTATGTCCGCAGTCGCCGCCGCGCACCAGCACCTCCAGGAGGCGTTGGACGAATTGCGGCAGGCCGCGGAATCCGGCCTGGCCTCGGATCCCGAGTTGTTGTCGGTGCTGACGGTCAGCGAAGGACTGTCACGGCAGCTGGAGCACCTGACCGTCGCTACCACCGCCGCCCTGCAACGGCGCGGGACCTTCACCGAACGCGGTTACCGGGACACCACCGGCGCGTTGACCGACCTGCTGGGCTGTGACCGGTTCGAGGCCCACCGCCGGGTCGTCGCCGCGGAGCAGGCGTGCGAGCAGATCGGGCTGGACGGCACCGTGCTCGCGGCCCGGTTGCCGGCCACTGCGAAGGCGTTCGCCGCCGGGCAGGCCGGTCTGCGTCATGTCGAGGTCATCGCCGGCCTGCTCAACACTCCGGCGGCGGGGCGGCTCACCGACGCCCAGCGCGGCGGGCTGGAAGAACAACTCGCCGCCCTGGCCGGCCAGTACCGGCCGGCGCAACTGCGCAACCTCGGTGCCCAGCTGATCGAAGCCCTCGACGACGACGGCCCCGAACCCGACGACACCCCACCCACCCCGGTCAACACACTGCACCTGCGCCGTCACCGTGACGGATCCGGCGGGAAGATCACCGGCCAGATCGACGACGCCGCCATGTTCGACGCCATCGCCACCGTCATCGACGCGAAGTCGAAGCCGCTCGGCAAGGATGACCGGCGTCCGACCGCGCAGCGCCAGGCCGAGGCGTTGGCCGATGCCTGCGGGTATGTCCTCGCGCACGGCGAGGCCGACACCCTGCCTGAGACCGGCGGGCGCCGGCCGCAGTTGAACGTGATCGTCCGGCTCGAAGATCTGGAGCAGCGGGCCCGGTCGGCGATGCTGGACTTCGGCGGCACCCTCACCCCCGAGTCACTGCGGATGCTGGCCTGTGACGCCGCCGTGGTGCCGATCGTGATGAACGGCGCCGGGCAACCCTTGGACGTCGGCCGTTCGACCCGCGTCATCCCCGACGGGCTACGGCGCGCGGTCACCGCCCGGGACCGGGGTTGCGCCCACCCGGGGTGTGATCGTCCGCCGGCTTGGTGCGAAATCCACCACATCCTCGAATGGGAACACGACGGCCACACCGTGTTGTGCAACCTGGTGATGTTGTGCAAGGCGCACCACGTGCGCCACGAGGCGCTGATTGTTCCGAACGGAGGTGGAACGACTCCGTCGGCGGCCTGTCGCAGCAGGTCGCTGAAGCTGAGGGCAGCCTGATCCGGGAGGTGCCGGATTGGGTGGGAAGCGGCCCTGACAACGCCGGGACGGTGCGGTACTGCCAGACGTGCCGGGTTCGGCTAGCGAGAGGGAAAGGTACACGCGAGAAACCAGCGAGAAGCCCCTTAATGCGTGCGCCGGCTCAAATCTGGTGGATATGGGCCGGGATGGGAGTGCGTAACCCGTTGCCCGGGCGATGGTTCGGGTGCGCGGGGGAACTTCTGGGTCGGTGTGTGGTGGCCGACCGGGAGGCTTCGGTGAAGGCCTGCGGCGTGGCCGAAGCGATGCTCCAGGGGTGGCAGCTGGGTGCCTCCTTCCTCGATCGGCAATCAGTGAACGTGGGAACCAGCCCGAGTTCGTTCCCGAGATCGACCAAGCCAGGTCGGTTCCGGGATAGGTCCACCGTCGACCGAAGAGCCGGACTGGGGCGGAGTCCGCGTAGTAGTCCGAGGCCGGGAAAGCCGGCCACATGGCGAAGGCGGACAGCGAAGTGACGCAGAAGGGAACTGTCATGCCAGGAGCGCCGCCGGTGAACACCGGCGCACCAAGCGAGGTCGAGTTGTATCGGGCCGAGCGACGGGTACTGGAGATTCAGACCAAGCTGCACCTGTGGTCGGGTGAGGATGTGACTCGCCGGTTCTATGATCTGTTCAACCTCGTCGCCGATCCCGCGTTCTTGTTAGTGGCGTGGGAACGGGTGAAGAGCAACACCGGGTCCCGCAGCGCGGGGGTGGACGGCATGTCCGTCACGGCGGCTCGGGCTCGGGCCGGGGGTGAGTTGGCGTTCCTGAACGACATCCGCGAAGCGCTTCGGCAGCAGACGTTTCGTCCGCTGCCGGTGCGCGAGCGGCTGATCCCCAAGCCGGGGAGCGCGAAGAAGCGCCGGCTGGGAATCCCGACGGTGACCGATCGGGTCGTTCAGGCGTCGCTCAAGCTGGTCCTGGAACCGATCTTCGAGGCGGAGTTCATGCCCTCGTCGTATGGGTTCCGGCCACGGCGGCGGGCCCAGGACGCGATTGCCGAGATCGTCTACTACAACACCGGCAACCGGCAGTACAGGTGGGTGTTGGACGCAGACATCGAGGCATGCTTCGACGAGATCGACCACACCGCCCTCATCGGTTTGGTGCGTCGACGCATCGCGGACAAACGGGTCCTCGCCCTGGTGAAGACGTTCCTCAAAGCCGGGATCCTGAGCGAACTCGGACAACTGCGAGGAACCAACACCGGCACCCCGCAAGGCGGGATCCTCTCGCCACTGTTGGCGAACATTGCCCTGTCCGTGCTCGACGAGCACATCGACAAGGCATGGAAACCGCAGGTCGAACGGGCGAAGAGGAAACGCCACGGACTGGCCAACTACAAGATCGTCCGCTACGCGGACGACTTCGTGGTGATGGTTGATGGCCAACGGCATCACGTCGAGCAACTCCGCGAGGAGATCTCCGACGTGCTGGCCGGGATCGGGCTCCGCCTGTCGGCGGAGAAGACCTCGATCGTCCACATCGACGAGGGCTTCGACTTCCTCGGGTTCCGCATCCAGCGGAGACGGAAGCGAGGCACCGGTCAGCGCCACGTCTACACGATCCCGTCCCGGGCGGCACAACAACGCGCCCGGAACCGGATCAAGGAGCTGACCTCACGGATCAAGCACCCGAGTTTCAGCGTTCTATTGCTCCGCTTGAACAGGTTCTTGCGGGGCTGGAGTGCGTACTTCAAATACGGTGTGTCCAGCCAGGTTTTCGAATCCATTCGAAGCTACGCATGGCAGCGGATCGCGATCTGGTTCCGCAGGGAGCTCCGTATGCGATGGACGGCGATCCGGAAGCGGTATATGACCGGCTGGGAGTTTCGTGCACCCGGCGGTCTCACCCTGTTCCGACCCCAGGTTGCGGGAGTGCGATACCGCTACCGGGGGACACTGATCCCCGCTCCATGGACACCCACACCTGCATGACCACAGCCTTCGTGGAGAGCCGGATGCGGTGAAAGTCGCACGTCCGGTTCGGGCGGGCGGCCCCGGGAAACGGACTCGGAGCAATCCGAGCACCGCGCCCGGGGCCGACCCCACCGGTTGATCCACCATTCCGGGTGGACCGTCCGGATGCGGGACGGGCGACCGGAGTTCATACCCCCGAAATGGATCGATCCGCAGCAACGACCCCGACGCAATCCCTGAGGCCGATTGGGGTGTTCGCGAGTGCACGTTCGGGCGGCCTCGCGACGACCCGTCCTACGATCCCCCGGCGACGGATGGACCGGCCAGTTCGGCCGTAAGCTGTTGTGCATGTGCTCCGCCCATCCCGACGAGCTGCCGGCCGCGGTCCTGGACGACGTGGCCGGCGTGGTCGGGGCAGAGGTCACTCCTCTCAGTCGCCTACCCGGAGGCCTCGATGTGGGTGCCATGCGCGTCCAGTTGGCCGGAGGGGCAAATGCAGTGCTCAAAGCATGGCCGCGAGCACGCCCCAACCAGCTGGACGAGACGTTGCGAGCCCGGAGAATCGTCGAGCACATGCGCAGGCGCGGTTATCCCACCCTGGCCTGGCTCGGGGTGGGGGCCACGGCCACTCACGTATGGCATCTGATGAACTTCGTTGACGCGGCTCCCGCGCCAGAGCTGACTCCAGCCATCGTCGAGCAACTGATGGAGATCGTCGAACTCCAGGCCGGCCAGGCCTCCGAGCCCTACGACCACTGGTCGTACGCCTTGCGGCTCGCCACCGGTCAGGAATCCGGTCGAGACCTGGCTCCGGGTTTGACGAGGGCTGTCGCCGGGCTCTCGGGGTATTCCTCCGTGGTGTCGGCCTTGGTCGGGCGCCTGCGGCTCGTGTGTGCCGACGTCCCACCACGACCACGCGAGCCACCTGACATGGTCCATGCCGATCTCAAGCCCGACAATGTCCTGGTACGTGACGGAGCGGTGGTGGCGGTCGTGGATATCGGGAACGCCGGTAGCGGCACGCGGGCGACCGATCTCACCACCCTCACGTGGCACACCTTCCAGGATCCGCTGGACGGTGCCCGAAGGCGGCTGTGGACGAGGATCCTCGACCTGGTCGGCTGGGAGGGGGCGGCGGTGCTCGCAGCGACACAGATCCTCCTGCAGCTCGAGTGGCCAATCCGCCACGGGCACCACGATGTCGTTCCCGAGGTGGTCGAGCGCGGCCATCGCGCCCTCGACGAGCTGAACGCGCTTCGCTGACCGTCACCGAGGACCTGACAGATCAGCAGTGGGGACTGGTCGAGTTCCGGGGGCCGATCCGAGCGCGGTCACCGATGGTGATCACGGCATCGCGTCGCTGTTGACGAACGCGCCCGCACCGATGCGGATCTGTGTGCCGTAGCTGCACTGGAACCTCGGCATCGCGTAGCCCGGTTGCCGTCGCGCCGGACACCGCGGTAGCGTCCGGGAACCGACCTACCTGATCCGCAGGGGAGTCAGCGCGCTGTCGCGCGTCTCCAGCCAGGAGGTCGTACCCGTGAACGTCGACCAGCCCGATCTGTGGCGCTCCCAGGGCAGCCCCGCGCCGACCGTGCTGTGGGACATGCTCGACGGTCCGATGCCGCGAGGTCTCCTCGGTGTCGGTGACCCGAACGTCCACCTCGTCGACGGCCGCTGGACGCTGTTCGTCGGCGGCTTCACCACCACCTTCCGCAACCGCCTGTTCCGTGCGCACCTGGTCGACGAGGCGACCGGGCCCCGAGGTGCGTGGCAGATCGACCGCGACGGCCGCGGGCGGGCCCGGCCGCTGGCCGCCGACCCGCCGAAGGGCGGCTGGGACGCCGCCGGCATGCACACCCCGAGCTACGTCCCGCCGGCCGCGGGCAACGGCGCCCGGATCTACTACACGGGCCGGGCGAACGCGAAGCACTACGGTCCCGGGAGCAGCTACGCGATCGGCGTGCTCGAGTACGTCGACGGCCGGTGGCGGCGGCGCGGGGCGCCGGTTCTGGAGGGCAGTGCCCCGCGGTGGAGCGTGCTCGAACCGCGCGTCGTCCACGCAGGCGGCCGCTACCGGATGTGGTACCAGGCGAACCCGCACGAGATCGGCCCCGGCGAGCGGCCCGACTACGAGCTGCGGTACGTCGAGAGCGAGGACGGGCTGACCGGCTGGACGCCGCCGCGCGTGTTCGCCGGCCGGGCCGAGGGGTTCTTCGACATCGCGATCGCGCGCCGCGGCGACGGGTGGGTGATGCTGCTGGCCCGCGGGTCCGACCTGCACGGCACGGGTGGCTTCCCGCCGCAGGGCCTGTGGTGGAGCACGGCGGCGCAACCCAGCGGCGACCGCGCCGACTGGTCGGAGCCTCGGCGGCTCCTCGACACGGACGCGCCGGGTACTCCGGTGTGGATGGCCCGGGGCACCTACGGCCCGGGGCTCGCGTTCGATCCTGCCGACCCCGCTCGCGCCACGGTGCTGCTGACGGGCGTCCGGGCCACCCCGCGGTGGCCCCGCCTGCTGCTCGGGCGGGTCGCCCGGCTGCGCCGCCCGCCGGTGCCGGCACCGTTCTACCTGTCGGTGGCGTCCCTGACGCTTGATCTGACGACCTGCTGATCGATGCGCTCACACGGCCTGACTCCAGGTCGAGGTAGGGCTCAGCGGGCGGGACCCGGACGGTGCGGCCGCGCCGGGACCGCGTCCACCACGTGACGACGCGGATGCTTCTCCGGCCGCCCACCAGTCTTCACCTGCGCGTCGTACATCGCCCCGTGCCCAGGTTAAAGATCAAGCTCAGAGCCTGCCCACGACGCGTTCCGGGGTGACCCGCACGACCGCCATGGCGACCTCGCCGTGGCGCGCCGCGGCGTCCCGGTTGTGCTCGGCGTAGGTCATGCCGGTGTACTTCACGGCCAACGCGTCGCGCAGCGCGTCACCGCCGTCCGCGCGCATCGCCGCGGTTCCGTGCACCGCGGCGTAGGTATAGGGCGCCTCCGGCGGGGTGAGGAGCACGCTCACCCGCGGGTCGCGGCGCAGGTTGCGCCCCTTCCGGCTTCCCACCGCCACCGCGAACAGCACGTCGTCGCCGTCCCTGGTGACCCAGACCACCGACTGGTGTGGGCTGCCGTCGGGCTGGACCGTGGCCACGGTGGCGAACACCGGGCGGTCCAGCAGCCGGCGCAGCTTCGCCGGGGATACGCCCGGCTCGGCCGAGGCCAGCGGGGACAGCAGGCGGACCGTCTCGGCGTGCAGCCGCCGCGCGGGCCCGACGTCGAACGCCGGTGTGTCCACGTCGATCCGCCGACCGGCGTCGAACGCGCTCAGCGGTTCGGCGGGCGGGTGCTCCAGCACGTCGAGGATCGGCACGATCGCCTCGTCGACCGGTGTGGCGCCCGCCCGCAGCGCTTCGACCTCGGCTGCGGTGGCCGCGTCGTACTCCCCGGAGAAGCTCGTGGCCACGACGCCCGGGAACAGCAGCACGTACCGCGCCTTCGCCGACACCCGGTCCTGCGCCGACGCGATCCCCAGCAGATCGGTGAGTCGCCCGGCCTGGGCGAGGGCGCGCATGCCGTGGTAGCCGCGCTCGCCCTGCAGGTCGTTCCAGTCGACCGCGTCCGCGCCGGCGCCGGGCACGCCGGCGACGTTGAGCACGACCGGCGCGTCGGCGGCGTCGAGCAGGTCTGCCATCTCGTGGGTCAGGACGAAGCGGCTCAGGTAGTACAGCGCGAAGGTGTGCTCGAACCCCTCGGCGGTGACGCGCCGCGTCGACCGGTAGTGGCGAGCGCACAGCACGAGCGCGTCAACCTTCGTGAAGATCCCCCGGATCTCCTCGATCGCGGCGCGCGTGCCCGCGACGAGGCTCAGGTCGGCCCGCACGAAGTGGGCGCGCCCCGCGGCGCCGAGCGCCGCGGCCGCCTCCAGGAAGGCGGCACCCTTCGCCGCGTCCCGTCCGATGACCGCCGCCTCGCCCCCGCGTTCGAGGTGGGCGAGCGCCACGGCCCTCCCGATGCCGTCCGTGCCGCCACTGATGACCATCGATCCCACGTGCGCCTCCCCTGTCGTCGCCCTCGGCACGCCGGCCGGGTCCTAAACTCTCGACCCGAAGACACAGTCGCGCTGAAGAGTATGTCGCCTGGACGACTCTATCGGCTGTACGACAGAACTGGAGGAGAGGGTGCCGAACGAGCTCCAGACCGCCCTGCGCCGACTCGTGGCGGTGTCCACCCGGGTCGACCACGAGGTCGGCGCCACGGCCGGAGTCACGGTGAGCACCTGCGACGGCCACGCCCTGAACGTCCTGCTGCAGCACGGCGCCCTCTCCCCCGGCCGGATCGGGCAGCTGGCGGGCTTCACCTCCTCCGGCACGGTCACGGGCGTGATCGACCGGCTGGAGCGCGCCGGGTACGTGCACCGGAAGCGGTGCGTCGAGGACCGGCGCAAGGTCGTCGTCGAGCTCGACGAGGAACGCCTCGACGCCGGGGACGCCCGCTCCCGGCGACTGGCCGCGATCGCCGAGGACTACGACGCCGAGCAGCTCGCGCTCATCACGGACTTCCTCACCCGGGTGGCCGACGCCGAGGCCGCCGCGGCACTGCCCGGACCCGACGGCGTGCACTAACGTCGAGGCCCACGCGTCCATCGGGGGGTGGCGGGTGCGCGTCATCGTCATCGGCGGAAGCGCGGCGGGCCTGTCCGCGGCGCTGGTGCTCGCCCGGGCCGGACACGCGGTCACGGTCCTGGAACGCGCCGACCTCGCACCGGTCGCCGACGTCGAGGCCGCGGCGGCGGGTGCGCTGCGGCCCACGGCGCCGCAGATCGTGCAGCCCCACGTCGTGCTCGCGACGTTCCGGGAGGTGCTGCGCGAGCGGCTGCCGGACGTCCACGCCGGGCTGTTGGCGGCCGGGGTCGTCGAGGCGCCGCTGGCGACCCAGATGCCGCCCACGCTCGGGGACCGTGCTCCCACGGACGGCGACGACCAGCTCTCCCTGCTGGTGACCCGCCGCTCGACCGTCGACTGGGTCCTGGGCCGCGCCGCAGCCGCCGAACCGGGCGTCGAGGTGCGCCACGGCGTGCAGGTGACCGGGCTGGCGGCCGAGCCGGGCGACCCGCCGCGGATCCGCGGCGTTCGCACCGGGCGCGGCGGGCTCACCACCGACCTGGTCGTCGACGCCACCGGCAGGCGCTCCCCCGTTGACCGCTGGCTCGCCGCGGTCGGCGCGCGGGCCCGCGGCAGGACCCGCGCCGACTGCGGCGTCGCCTACTTCAGCCGGCACTACCGGCTGCGTCCCGGTCCGCTGCCCGGTCCGGCCACCACGCGCGTCGTCGCCGGCCTCCACGAGTTCACGGTCGGCATCTGGGGCGGCGACGACGCCACCATGCAGGTGGCGCTCGCGCCGCTGGCGGCGGACCGCAGGTTCCGGGCCGCGCGCGACCCGCGGGTGTTCACCGCCGTGCTGCGGGCCGTGCCGTACTACGCGGCCTGGCTCGACGTCATGGACCCGATCACCGACGTCGCCGTGATGGGCGGCCTGCACAACACGTTGCGGCGCCTGGTCGTCGACGGCCGCCCGGTCGCCCTCGGCCTGCACGCGGTGGGGGACGCGGTGTGCACCACCAACCCCACCTTCGGTCGCGGGATGAGCATGATGATGCGGGGCGTGGCCGACCTCGCCGACACGGTCGCGGCCCACCCGGAGGACCTGCACGCCCAGGCACTGGCGATGGACCGCCGCGTCGCCGCGCACGTCGCGCCGTGGTACGCCGACCAGGCCGCCACGGACGCGGCCCGCCTGGCGGTGCTGCGCCACACCGTCCTCGGCGCGCCACCACCGCCACCCCCGGTGGGCGTCACGGAGCGGGTCACGTTCGGGCAGCTGCGCTCCGCGGCGCAGGTGGATCCCCTCGCGTTCCGGGCGATGTGGCGGGTGATGGGCATGCTCGGCCGCCCGTCGGACGTCTACGAGGACCCCGCCCTTGTCGCCCGGGTCCGCGACGTCCTGGCCGCGGGCGTCCCGCCGCCGATGCCGCAGCCGACGCGCGCCGAGCTCGAGGCCGCCCTGGCGGGGTGACGCGTCGGGAACGCCGTCGGTCCGGTCCGCGGTCAGGCGTGGACGTCGCGGGGGTTGCCGACCATGGCGCGGTAGCAGGCCGCGACCTCCTCGTGGTCGCGGGCGAACCGCAGGGCGACCTCGGCCCGGCAGCCGAGCTCCCGGCGCACGGCCTTGCGGATCGTGCGCCGCATCCGGCGCACGAGGTCCTCGACGTCGCCCGCCAGGGCCCGGGGGGTGGCCGGCGAGAGCACCAGCGCGTAGGTCAGCTCCTCGCGGCGCCGCGACGTGCGACTGAGCACCGGCACCCACACGACCTCCGGGACGACCGGCGGGTCGAGGGTGGCGAGGGCACGGGTGAGCACCGCCTCGACCCGCGCCGGCCCCGGTGAGTCCGGCAGCCGGATGCGCACCACGGCCGGCACGATCGTCGGTTCCGCGCACGCGCCGCGCCGCATCCGTTCTCCCCTGCAGGTACCGCTGACTGAGAAAACGGACATACCCGATCGCGGCGCGGTCCACTCACAGGTGGTCGCGGGCGATGCTGCGCGACCAGTCGCGGGAGAACGTGCGGTGCTCGCCCTCGTAGGCGTCGAGGTGGCCGTGCACCTCGAACGTGGTGGGCGTGCACGTCAGCACGGTGCGGGTCACCGTGCGCGTGCTCCAGCCGTCACGGGCGAACGACATCGACCACTCGACGTCGCCGCGGGGCGAGGCGAAGTCGTCGGCGAGCGAGCTGTAGCGCTCCACCACGCGGCGACCGGTCGTCATGCCGGTGTCGTCGTAGCGCAGCACCCCGCCGTCCTTGACGATCTCCAGGACGGACCGGTAGTCGACGAGGTCCCGCGAGACCGTCCAGCTGTGCTCGCCGGGCTCGAGCTGCGTGGTGGGCGCGGGTGGCGACCCCTCGGGCTCGTCGAACGGGCGCAGCGCCACCTCGTCGTCCTCCGCGGTCGGACGGACCGGCAGCACCAGGCAGCTGGAGCCGGTGCGGACGGTGAGCGCGGCCGGCTCGGGCGGGGGCCACGCGAGCGGCCAGTACGAGGTCGACAGCGACAGCCGGATCCGGTGCCCGGGCGGGAACGCCTGGGCCACGCCGTTGAGCTGCACCCGCACCCGCTGGAACGCGCCGGGCTCGACGGGCGACGGCGCGTCGTCGCGGTCGCGGTGGGTGAGGTTGAGCAGCCCGTAGCTGACGCGGGTGGCGCGCCCGTCCGGCGCGACGTCCGACAGCCGGGCCGCGACCATCGCGACGGGCCGGTCGGCCGCGACGTCCAGCTCCACGGCGGGGGCGCCGAGGATCTCGCAGCGTTCGGTGAGGGGGTCGGTCTCGAAGACGAGCGAGCCGCCGTCCTCCTCGCGCTGGTCGTAGGGCAGGTCCGGCGGGGCGTTGTAGGAGGCCCACTTGCCGCCGAACTGGCCGACCGACAGGGGCGACTGGACGCCGACCTCGCCCGGCTCGACCTCCTCCCCCTCCCGGGCGATCCGGTGCGGGGCGAGCGCATGGCGTGCGGGCTCCACGTGCGGCGACGGCCAGCTCGGTTCGCCCACCCAGCGCCCGGGACGCTCCTCGTAGGCGGTGGAGGGCGGCACGCTGTCCTGCATCCAGGTGCGCAGCACCGGCCCGTCCTCCGCGCCGTTCTCCCGGTCCTTCAGCCACCGGTCGAACCAGCGCACCACCTCCTGCAGGTAGCCGACCGCCGGGCCGGGCACGCCGAGGTGCGGGTACTTGTGCGACCACGGCCCGATCAGGCCCTTGCGGGGCACGTCGAGGTGCTCGAGCACGCGGAAGACCGCGTTCGAGTAGCCGTCGGCCCAGCCGCTGGAGGCGAAGACGGGTACCTGGACCGCGCTGTAGTCCTCGCACACGGACGCGCGGCGCCAGTAGTCGTCGCGGCGCTGGTGGGCGAGCCACTTGAGGATCCACGGCTCGGCCGCCTCGAGGCGCTCGTGCCACATCTCGCGCCAGCGCTCGCCGACGACGGTGGGGTCGGGGGGCAGCGTGGAGTAGGCGAACATCGTGCCGGCCTCGGCGAGGTTGTCCGAGAGCAGGCAGCCGCCCATGTAGTGCATGTCGTCGGCGTAGCGGTCGTCGGTGAAGGAGGCGATGACGATCGCGCCGAGGCTCGGCGGGCGGCGCGCGGCCACCTGCAGGCCGGCGAACCCGCCCCACGAGATGCCCATCAGCCCGGTCCGGCCGGTGCACCACGGCTGTTCGGCGAGCCAGGCCAGCGCCTCGGAGATGTCGCGGTGCTCCTGCTCGGTGTACTCGTCGAGCAGCGCGCCGTCGGAGTCGCCGCTGCCGCGCAGGTCCAGCCGCAGGCAGGCGTAGCCGTGGCCGGCGAGGTAGGGGTGGTGGATCGAGTCACGCACCGACGTCAGGTCGCGCTGCCGGTACGGGATCGCCTCGCACACCGCCGGCACCGGCTCGCCGTCGGACGCGAGCGGCCGCCACAGGCGCGCGGCGAGCTCGGCGCCGTCGGGCATCGGGATGCGGACGGTCTCGGCCGGGCGGAGGGCGTAGGGCAGGTCGGTGACGACGCGCATCAGTCGTCGAACTCGTAGTGCATGGCGGCCACGGCGCGATCGTAGGAGTCCACCAGCTCCGCCTCGTCGCGGGCGCCGACGATCACGTCGGTGAGCTCGTAGCTGTAGCTGTCCTGCGCGGGCAGCTCGGACAGCCGCTGCCCCACCTGCGGGACCGGCGCGAGGCGCACGCCGGGGATGTCGCGCTCGATGCGCGCGATCTCCTCCGCGGTCGGGACGCGCCGCACCACGCCGTCGGAGAAGCGGCGGTGGTACCACTTCGCCGCGATCTCGTAGGGCCCCTTGCCGCTGGGCATGTCGGGGTCGCGCCCGAGCGCGAGCTCCACCATCGCGTGGTGGTTGGCGATGCCGTCGACGTCGGCGAAGAGCTCCGCGTGGGACTGCGAGTGCCGCGGGTTGATCTCCAGCACCGACACGTCGCCCGAGTCGGGGTCGCAGAAGAACTCGACGCTGAACGTCGTCCAGTCCAGCCCGACCTGCGCGATCACCCGCTCGGACACGTCCACGAGCCGCCGCTGCACGTGCTCGGGCAGCTGCGAGGGGTACTGGTGGCGCAGGAAGCTGGACCGCTCCGGGTACGGGATGGAGTCGAGCACGCCGTAGACGACCACGCGCCCGTCGTGCACGTAGCCCTCGGTGGCCGCGCGCGCCCCGGTCATGGCCTCCTCGACCAGGCACGCCTGCCCGCCGACCTCGGCGATCTCGGGCGGCAGGTCGACCTGGTCGAGCACCCACTCGAACGGCCTGCCCAGCCGGCCGACCCCCTCGGCGATCTCGGCCATCGCGTCGGTGAACTGCTGCTCGTCCCGGACGTGGAACGCCAGCTCGGAGGAGTAGGACTTCACCGGCTTGAGCCAGACCGGGAAGTCGATGCCCTCGGGCAGCCGGGGCTCGTCGAGGTCGACGAGCCCGAAGCGTGGGAGGGCGTCGGTCACCTTCTGCTGCTCGAGCCGGCTCCAGTACTTGTGCTCGCACGTCACCACCGCCGCGAGCGGCGACGAGTGCAGGCCGTAGTGGCGCGCGAGCAGCGGGACCAGCGTGCTGATCGGGAAGTCCCAGAAGCCGACGATGGCGTCCACGGGCGCGTCCCGCTCGTCCAGGGTGGCGACGGCGCGGTCGAGCAGGTCGGGGATGGACACCTCGCCGATCTGCATCTCCTCCGGGCTCAGCACCGGCACGAAGCGGTGCTGCTCGTGCCCCGGCATGCCCCGCAGGACCTCGAGGTTGGCGTCGTCGGCCCCGAGGACCGCGATCGTCGTGCCGTTCGTTCCGTCTCGATCCACACCGGTCCGTTGCCCGCCGCGCGCCCGCCGAAACCCGGCGGCCTGCGCACGGTGCGGATCGTCACCCGAACCAAGAACTCATCGCTTGTTGAACAAATAGTGTCCCGGCGGTAGCGTGGACTCCACCAGACGGTGAATTCCCGGTGCGAGGAGCCTGCCGTGGCCGACTACACGCTTCCGCTGTCGCGCGTCGGACCGCGCGAGACGGCCCTCGTCGGCGGCAAGGCCGCCGGGCTGGGCGCCCTGATCACGGCCGGGTTCCCCGTGCCGGACGGGTTCGTCGTCACCACCGCCGCCTACCGCGACTTCCTGGAGACGACGGGGCTGGCCGGCCTCCCGGCACGGGAGCTGCACACGCGGATCCCGCGCGAACCGGTGCCGGACCGCATCGTCGCGGCCGTGCGCGCCGCTGCCGCCGGGCTCCACGGCCCCGTCGCCGTCCGGTCCTCGGGCACCGCGGAGGACCTGGCCGACGCCTCCTTCGCCGGCCAGCACGACACCTACCTCGGCGTCGACGGCGAGCAGGCGGTGCTCGCGGCCGTGCGCGACTGCTGGGCGTCGCTGTGGACGCCGCGAGCGGTCGCCTACCGCGAGCGGTACGGGTGGGACGAGAGCGACCTCGCGCTCGCCGTCGTCGTCCAGGAGATGGTGGACGCGGAGTGGGCGGGCGTGCTGTTCACCGCCGACCCCGTCAGCGGACGACGCGACCACGTGGTCGTCGAGGCGGTGCGCGGCCTCGGCGAGTCGCTGGTCTCGGGCACCGCCACCGGCGAGCACCTCGTCGCGGACAAGGCCACCGGACGCACGGTGAGCGGCTCCGTGGCGGTGCCCGGCGCCGCCGAGCTCGTGCGGATCGGCCGCGACGTCGAGGCGGCGTTCGGCGCGCCGCAGGACATCGAGTGGGCCTGGGCGGCGGGGCGGTTCCAGCTGGTGCAGGCCCGCCCGCTGACGGCCCTCCCGGACGAGCCGGTCGTGCCGGACGCGCCGCCGCGCGGCAGGCGCCGGAGCAGCAGGCGCCGGGGCACGCGCCCGAGCCAGATCCACGGGATGGCCGCCGACCACATGCCGTTCCCGCCGTTCCCGATGGACACCTCGCTCTTCCTGCGCCCCGCGATCCGCGCGATCCTCACCGCCACCCGGTCGGCTGGCCTCGCCATGCCGACGCTCGAGGAGACCGTGGTGGAGATCGACGACGGCGTGGTCCAGCTCGTCCCGCCGCCGGGGGTGCGACTCACCGGGCGGGCCGTCACCGGCCTCCCGCGCGCCCTGCCGAGCCTCGTCCGGCTGCTGCGCACCTCCACGACCGGGTGGCGGGAGCGGTCGGAGTGCACCCTGGTGGCGCTGTGCCGCCGCGTCGACGCCGCCGACCTGCGCGGGCTCTCCGACCACGAGCTGCTCGAGCAGGTCGACGCCCTGCTGAGCACGATGGGCGGGCTCATGCCCTCGCGGTTCGGGGCCGTTCCGCGCGGCGCGCTGGCCGGTGTGCTCTCCGAACGGTTGCTGGCCGCGGCCGTCGGCCGGGAGCGCGCGGGCACGATGCACGCCGAGCTGATGTCCGCGGTCCCCTGCGTGACGACCAGCGCCAACGCCGCGCTGGAGCGGCTCGCCGCCACCGTCCGGGCGGATCCGGAGCTGCTCGCCGCCTACTGCGAGGAGGAGCCCGCGCGGGTGGCCGAGCGGCTACGCGGGTCGGCGGCCGGGCGGGCGCTGCTCGCCGACGTCGACGCCTACCTGCGCGAGTTCGGCTTCCGCGAGATGTCGATCTTCACGGTCGGCCTGCCGCCGCTGCGGGAGACCCCGGAGGTGGCGCACGGGATGATCAAGGGACTCGCCCGGGGCCGCCCGGCGGAGGTCGACGCCGCCACCCGCCTCGCCCGCGCCCGCGCCGAGCTCGCCGACGCCCGCGGCCTGCGCGCGCGCCTGCTCGCCCCCGTGGTCCGGCGGCTGGTCGACGCGGCGCGCACGTCCGCCGGGTTCCGGGAGGACAGCCACTACCAGCTCGTGATGACGCTGGCGGTGGCCCGCCGCGTCGTCCTGGAGCTGGGACGCCGGTTCTGCGAGCGCGGCCTGCTCGACGCCCCCGACGACATCGCCTACCTGGAGCGCGCCGAGGTGACCGGCCTCCCGCCCGCCGCCGTCCGGGAGACGGTGGAGCGGCGCAAGGCGGCGCGCCGGGCCGCCCTGCCCGGCTACTCGCTCATCCGGGCCGAGCCGGGGGCGCCGGTCGGCGACGACGGCGAGGTGCGCGGCACCCCGGCGAGCCGGGGCAGCGCCGTCGGTCCGGTCCGCGTCGTCCACGACGAGTCGGAGTTCGCGAACCTGCAGGACGGCGAGGTCCTCGTCTGCCCCTACACCAACCCGACCTGGACGCCGCTGTTCGCGCTCGCCTCGGCCGTGGTCGTCGACGCGGGCGGGGCCGCGTCGCACGCCGCGATCGTGGCGCGCGAGCACGGCATCCCGGCGGTCATGGGCACCGGGAACGGCACCCGCGTGCTGACCGACGGGCAACGGGTCGTGGTGGACGGCAACGCCGGGACCGTCGTGCACGCCGGTGCGGCCGGGTGACGACGACCCGCCCCGTCCGGCCCGGCGCGATCACCGCCGTCGTCCTGTGCGGTGCGGTGCTCGGCCCGCTGAACTCCACGATGATCGCGGTGGCGCTGCCACCGATGGCGAGCGACCTCCGGGTCGACGCGGCCACGATGAGCTGGCTGGTCACCGCCTACCTGATCACGATGGCCGCGCTGCAGCCGGTCGCGGGCAAGCTCGGCGACCGGCTCGGGCCGCGGCCGGTCCTGCTCACCGGGTACGCGCTGTTCTTCCTCGCCTCCGCCCTCGCGGCGTTCGTCCACAGCCTGCCGCTGCTCGTCGCGTGCCGCGTGGCCCAGGCGGTGGCCGGCGCGCTGCTGGCGCCGACCGGCCTCGCCCTGCTGCGCCGCTGCGCTCCACCCGACCGGCTGGGCCGGGCGTTCGGCGTGGTCGGCGCGGTGCTGCCGCTGGCGGCGGCGGTCGGGCCGGTGCTCGGCGGCGTCCTCGTCGAGTTCGGCGGCTGGCCGGCGATCTTCCTGGTCAACCTCCCGGTCACCCTGTTCGCCCTGGTGCTCGGCTGGTGGGTCGTCCCGCACGCCGCGCGCCGCGACGGCGGCGGCGGGTTCGACGTGGTCGGGGCAGGCGGACTGTGCGCCCTGCTCGTCGGGCTGACCGTGCTGCTGGACACCGCGCCCGGCGGTGCGGTGCTCGTCGTCGCGTGCCTGGTCCTGGCGCTCGCCACCTGGGCGTTCGTCCGGCACGAGCGGCGCCACCCCGACGCGGTGCTCCCGCCGCGGCTGTTCACGCGCCGCAGCTTCGTGGCCGCGGCGGCCGGCATCGGCCTGTCCAACCTCGCCTTCTACGTCACCCTGCTCGCCGTCCCGCTGCTGCTGCACGACCGCGGGATCGACGGCGCGCAGGCGGGCCTCGTCCTCGGGGCGCTGACGCTCGCGTCCTCACCACTGGCCGTGCTCGGGGGCCGGCTCGCCGACCGGGCCGGGCTGCGCCTGCCCGCCGTCACCGGGCTCGTGCTCGTCCTGGCCGGTCTGGTGCCACTCGTGCTCGACCCGTCCGGGGTGCCGCTCCCGCTGCTGGTCGCCGCGCTGGCCGTGATGGGCGCCGGCGTCGGACTGTCCATGCCGCCCTTCCAGCTCGGCGCCCTGCACGACGTGGCGCAGCACGACACGGGGATGGCGACCGGGGTGTTCTTCACCAGCCGGTACCTGGGCAGCGTGGCGGGGGCCAGCCTCCTGGCCGGGCCGCTCGCCCCCACCTCCGCCGGCGCGGAGACGCTGCTGTTCGGCGTGCTCGCGGTGGCCGCAGCGCTCGGTGTCGCCGCGGCGGCGACGCTCCCCGGCCGCACCGCGGAGGCGCCCGGCCCACAGCGACGAGGCGTCGCGTAACCTCTGGTCAGGCCAGAATGGAAGACCGCGCGCCCCGATGCCCGCCCGGTCCGCACGAAAGGCAGTGGGCATGGAGGAACAGTGGGCATGAAGGAACCGCACGCGCTGGTGGCCGAGCTCGTCCCGTTCCTGCTCGCCCGCGGTTACGCCCCGGGCGAGCGCGCGCCGTCGGAACGCGAGCTCGCCGAGCGGTTCGGCGCCGGCCGCCCCCAGGTGCGCGAGGCGCTGTCCGTGCTGGAGACGCTGCGCCTGATCGAGCGCCGCCCGAAGTCCGGCATCTACATGACCACCGAGTCGGCCAGCATCGAGGCGCTCGCCCTGTTCGCCGAGCTCGGCATCCCGCTGTCCCGCGACGAGATCGACCAGACCGCGGAGGTCCGCCGCATCCAGGAGCTCGAGGCCATCCGGCTCGCCTGCCGCCGCCACCGCGAGGAGGACATCGACGCGTTGCGGCGCTGCCTCGACGAGTGGGACCACGCGCTCGCCACCGGCGGCCCGGTCGGCGAGCTGGACCGCGAGTTCCACTGCGGCATCGTCCGGGCCACCCAGAACGCGGTGCTCCTGCGGCTGGTCAACATCTTCTACCTGATGACCGTGCGCCAGCGGGAGTACTACTTCCGCGACCGGGACCGCTGCCGCACCTCCGACGCCCAGCACCGGCGCATCTTCGAGGCCGTCCTCGACCGCGACGAGGACCGGGCCGCGGAGCTCCTCGGCGCCCACCTGGTCAGCGCAGGCAGCTACTGGCACGAGCTGATCGCCGACTGATCCCTCACCGGCGCAGCTTGCCGACCCCCCATGCCACCAGCCCGCTCACCGCGCCCACCAGGACGCCGGTGAACACGCTGCCGACCGCCGCGAAGCCGCGGACCACGACCTCGCTCGTCGCCGGCGGGACGTCACCGAGGTTGCCGCCCAGGCGCGGCGTGCCGTCGGGGAAGCTGACGTGCCAGAGCAGCTGGTGGCCCACGGCGAGCAGGACGCCGTAGATCGCGCCGATCACCAGGACGGTCAGGAACGGGTTGGGCACCCGCCGCAGCACCGCCACCGCGATCCAGACCAACGGCGGGACGAACACGAACAGCGCGTTGACGACGGTGCCCTCCTGGATGAGGTCGAGGTCGTGCAGCACCACCCGCGGGGCGGCGAGCAGCGCCAGTCCGACGAGCGCGAGCACGGGGAGGCCGAGCGCGGGGCGTCCCTGCCTGCGGGTGTTCTCCATGTCCGCCGACGCTAGGAACGCCGCGGCCGCGGGACATCCGCCTGCGATCTCGACCGGGGTACGTCCAGGAGCGACCCGATCGGTCGCTCCTTGACGCTGACCCCGCCGCCGGGGATTCCCTACGCTCGTGGCGTGGACGACCAGCCGCCGGCCCGGCCGCTCCCGGCGTGGGCGGTGGACGCCGCGCTGGGCGTCGGCGTCGCGGTGGTGGTCTCGGTGGTGATCTCCGCCGGGCAGGGCGGTCGCCAGCAGCCGGACGCGGCGGCGTACCTGTGGGCGGTCGGCCTCGGCGCGCTCATGCTCGCCCGGCGCCGCTACCCCCGCGCCGTGCTCGCCGTGAGCGTCCTCGGCCTTTTCGCCTACTACGCCGCGGGCTACCCGGCCGTCGGCCTCGCCGTCCCGGTGGCCGCTGCCCTGTTCTCGGCGGCGGAGGCGGGTCGGCTCGCCACCGCGATCGGCGCCTCCCTCCTCGCGCTCGGCACGTCACTGTGGTTCCGGCTGCTCGAGGGCCAGGACGTCGCGTTCGTCCTGGGCTACGACCTGGTCCCGCACGTCACGCTGATGGCGGCGGCGATCGCGCTCGGCGACACGCTGCGCAGCCGCCGGGCCCAGCACGCCCAGCAGCGCGAGCTCACGCGGCTGCAGGAGCGCCAGTACGCGCAGGACGCCGAGCGGCGCGTCCACGCCGAGCGCCTCGCGATCGCCCGCGACCTGCACGACTCGCTCGGCCACGCGGTGTCGGTGATCTCCCTGCACGCCGACGTCGCCCGCGAGGCGGTCGGCCGCGACGAGGGCGCGGTCCGCGAGGCGCTCGCGCTCATCCGCGACGCCGCGGGGCGCACGATGCGGGAGCTGCGCGCCACCGTCGCCGTGCTGCGCGCACCCGGTGAGACGACCGACCGGCTGGTGTCGCTCGCGGGTGTCGAGCCGGTCCTGCGCACGGCCCACGACGCCGGCATCCGCGTCACCGACGAGATCGCCGTCGCACCGGGGGCGCTGCCCGCCACGGTCGACGCCGCCGCCTACCGGATCGTGCAGGAGGCGGTGACGAACGCGGTGCGGCACTCCGGGGCGTCGCACGTGCACGTCGCCGCCCGCACGGACGGGACCGCGCTCGCGTTGTCGGTCACCGACGACGGTGGCGCGGTGGTGTCGCCCGGAACCGGCGGCCACGGCATCGCAGGCATGACCGAACGCGCCCGCGCCCTCGGCGGCCAGCTCACCGCGGGCACCCGCGAGACGGGAGGGTTCACCGTGCAGGCCCGACTCCCCCTCGAGCCCCCGCCGTGATCCGCGTCGCGCTGGTCGACGACCAGGACCTGGTGCGCGCCGGCCTGCGCGCGCTGCTGGACAGCGACCCGGGGATCAGCGTCGTCGCCGAGGCCGCGGACGGCCGCGCCGGGCTCTCGGTCGTGCGCCGGCACCGGCCCGACGTCGCGCTCGTCGACATCCGCATGCCCGTGATGAGCGGGCTGGAGGCGGTGGCCGCGATCCGGGCCGATCCGGCCCTCGCCGCCGTCCGGACCGTCATCCTCACCACCTTCGACGACGACGCCGACATCGTCGAGGCCGTCACCCTCGGCGCCGCGGGCTACCTGCTCAAGGACACCAGCGCCGAGGACCTCCGCCGCGCCGTGCACACCGTCGCCGGGGGCGACAACCTGCTCTCCCCCGCGGTGACGCGCCGCGTCATGGACCGGCTGGCCGCCGCGCCGGCGCCGCCGCGGCCCGACCCGCGCCTGACCCGGCTCACCGACCGCGAGCTCGCGGTGCTCGCCCGCGTCGGGCTCGGCGAGACGAACGACGAGATCGGGCGCGCCCTGCACATCAGCCCGGCCACCGCCCGCACCTACGTCAGCCGGCTGCTCGGCAAGCTGCACGCCCGCGACCGCACCGCGCTCGCGGTGATCGCCCACCGCTCGGGCCTGACCGCCTGAGCCGGCTCAGCCCCCGCTCAGCCCCGACGGCCCCGCGGCGCCGGCCGGCTGGTCAGCCTGATGGTGGTGCCGCCGTCGGTGCCGTCGATGACGACCTCGTCGCCACCGGCGCGGATCATCCGCAGCCCGTGGCCGCGGTGGGCGGAGCCCGCAGGCTCCCGCCACCCTCCCGCGTCGCGGACCGTGAGCACCACCCGCAGGGCCTGGTCGGGCCCCGCCACCAGCTCGGCCCGCACCTCGACGACCCCGCTGTCGTGCGCCGCCGAGCCGGACGGCACACCGTAGCCGTGCTCGACGCTGTTGCTCACCGCCTCGCTCAGCGCCAGCACGAGGTCCTCGCGCTGCGCGACGGGCCAGGCCAGGTCGCGCAGCCAGTGGTCGAACCGGTCGCGCGCGATGGACGGCGCGACCCAGTCGGCCGGCAGCGCCATCCGCAGCGGGGGCGCGGTGGACGGCGACCCCGCCGCTGCGCCCGACAGCGGCAGCCGGGGCGGGTGGCCCGGACGCTCGTCCTGGTCGGATGGCGGTTTCACGTCAGGATCGTCCTCCAGGAGCAGCCGGTCCGCAGACCGATCACTCCGCCACGGTGCCGGCGACGGCGGCGTCCACGTCGTGGTAGAGCGCGAGGACGGCGTCGTAGCCGGTGAGCTCGATCGGGCGCAGGACGGGGCGGTTGTGGTCGACGACGATGCGCAGCGGCTCGAACCCGGGGCGCGCGGCGGCCTGCTCGGTGCCCTCCGCGAGCGCGCGAAGCCCGGACGACCCGAAGAACCCGACCTCGGTGAGGTCCAGGACGAGCGGGCGCCCGTCGAGCCGGTCGAGTGCGGTGGCGATGACCGTGCGGAGCCGGGTGGCCGTGAGGCCGTCGACCGCGCCGGTGACGTGCACGACGACGGCGTCGGGCCGGTCCTCGCGCCGGAGGCCGATCAGCTGCTCCACCGGCGGGTGCGCTGTCGTCGCCTCGCCGCCGTCAGGAGTGAGTTCGTCCCCAGCTGGCTTCACGGCGCAGACCCTAGCTCCCCGCCCCGCGCCGGGCGCTCACGACCGTCCTACGGCTCGACGACGACCTTGCCCAGCACGCTGCGCGCTCCCAGCATCGCCACGGCCTCGCCCGCGCGCTCCAACGGGAACGTCGCACTGATCGGCGGATCGACCACGCCGGACTCGAGGTGCGGGACGAGCTCGTCCCACTGGGCGCGGGTGTACCCCGGCCGCCGCAGCGCGTAGGCGCCCCAGCCGACGCCGCGCACGTCGATGTTGTTGAGCAGGAGGCGGTTCACCTTCACCGTGGGGATGTCACCGGCGGTGAAGCCGATCACCAGCAGCCTGCCGAGCGGGGCGAGGCAGCGCAGGGAGTCGGTGAACCGGTCGCCGCCGACCGGGTCGACCACCACGTCGACGCCCTTGCCACCCGTCAGGTCCCGGACCGCGTCCTTGAACCCGTCCGCGAGCACCGACTCGTCGGAGCCGACGGACGCGGTGAACTCGGCCTTCTCCGGCGTGGAGACCACCGAGATCACCCGCGCCCCGAGCGCCTTCGCGAGCTGGATGCTCGCCGTGCCGATCCCACCCGCCGCACCCTGGACGAGCACGGTCTCGCCCTCGGCCAGCTGCGCGCGCGTGACCAGCGCGAAGATCATCGTCAGGTAGTTCATCGGGATGCAGGCCCCGGCGGCGAACGACACCCCGTCGGGCAGCGGGTAGAGGTTCTGCGCGGGCACGGCGGCCAGCTCGGCGAACCCGCCGACGGTGCTCGTGGCCGCGACGCGGTCGCCGGGCGCGAACTCCGAGCCGGCCGGGGCCTCGCGCACCACTCCCGCGAACTCCCCGCCCAGGACGAACGGCACCTCGGGCTTGTACTGGTACATGTCCTTGGTCAGCAGCAGGTCCGGGAAGTTGACGCCGGCCGCCCGCACCTCCACCAGCACGTCCTGCTCGCCCCGGACCGGGTCCGCGACCTCGCCGACCTCGACCGCCTCCGGCCCGTCCAGCCGCTTCACCTGCACCGCGCGCATCCGCACCCCTCTCGTCGATCAACCACCGCTGCCGCCAGTGTTGCAGGCACATCGGCACCCGGCCGTCCCCAGCGCGGCGCCCGTCAGGCGGTCAGCAGCTCCACGAGCGTCGCGTTGGCCGTGCCTCCGCCCTCGCACATGGTCTGCAGTCCGAAGCGCAGGCCCTCCCGCCGCATCCGGGCCAGCAGGCGCGTCATGAGGATCGCCCCGGAGGCGCCGAGCGGGTGGCCGACCGCGATGGCGCCGCCCAGCGGGTTGACCCGGGCCGGGTCGGCTCCGGTCTCGGCGAGCCAGGCCAGGGGAACCGGTGCGAACGCCTCGTTCACCTCGAACACGCCGATCTCGTCGATCCCGACCCCGGACCGGCGCAGCAGCTTCTCGGTCGCCGGGATCGGCCCGGTCAGCATGAGGATCGGGTCGGCCCCGGACACGGCGCCGCCGTAGTAGCGTGCGATCGGGGTCAGACCCAGCTCCCGGGCCCGCTCCGACGTCGTGACCAGCAGCGCCGCCGCGCCGTCGGAGATCTGGGACGCGTTGCCCGCGTGGATCACCCCGTCCTCGAGGAACGAGGGCTTCAGCCTCGCGAGCGACTCCACCGAGGTCCCGCGCCGCAGGCCCTCGTCGACGGCGAACTTCGTGCCCTCCACGTCGACCGGGACGACGTGGTCGTCGAACACCCCCTCGTCGATGGCCGCCGCCGCCCGCGCGTGCGAGGCCGCGGCGTAATCGTCCAGCTGCGCTCGGGAGAACCCCCAGCGCTGCGCGATCAGCTCCGCGCCCACGCCCTGGTCGAACGCGACGTGGTCGTAGCGCTCCAGCACCTTCGGCCCGTACGGCATCCCGGTCTCGCGCGCCGCGCCGAGCGGGACGCGGCTCATCGTCTCGACGCCCCCGGCCACGACCAGGTCGTACTGCCCGGCCATCACGGCCTGCGCGGCGAAGTCGAGCGCCTGCTGGCTCGACCCGCACGCCCGGTTGATCGTCACGCCCGGCACGTGTTCCGGCCACCCCGCGGCCAGCACCGCGAAGCGGCCGATGTTGCTCGACTGGTCCCCCACCTGGCTCACGCATCCCCAGACCACGTCGTCCACGGTGGCCGGGTCGACGCCGGTGCGCTCCACCAGGGCCTCGAGCACCTCCGCCGACAGGTCCGCGGCATGCACGCCCGACAGCGCCCCGCCGCGCTTGCCGATCGGCGTCCGTACCGCGTCGACGATGACCGCGTCCCGCATGTCGCTCCTCCTCGTTGCCGCCCGACGGCGTTCAGAAGATCGAGTAGGCGCCGTCGACCACGATCTCGTCGCCGGTGTGGAAGCCGCCGATCCCGGCAGCCAGGTACACCGCGAGCCGCGCGAAGTCGCCCGGTTCGCCCCAGCGCCGCTGCGGCATCCGCTTCATGACGTTGCGCTCGAACGTCTCGTCGTGCAGCTTCGGCGACGCCAGCGGGGTCTCCGTCCAGCCCGCGATGATCGAGTGCGCGTTGACGCCGTACCGCGCCAGCTCCACCGCGCAGCCCTTGATCATCGCCGTGAGGCCGGCCTTGCTCGCCGCGTACGCCTGCCCGCGCGGGGCGCCGTGCACCGTCGAGACGCTGGACGTGCCCACCAGCACTCCCCCGCCGCCGCGCTCGACCATGTGCGCCGCCGCCGCGCGCAGGGTGAGGAAGGCCCCTTCCAGGTTGACCCGGGTGACCGCGCGGAAGTCCGCGAGGCTCGTCTCGACGAAGCGCGATCCCGACCCGCCCACGCCCGCGTTCGCGAAGCACGAGTCGACGCGGCCGAAGTGCTCGAGCGTGGCCGCGAAGCTCGCGGTGACGGCGTCCTCGTCGCCGACGTCGCAGCGGATCGCCCGCACGCGGGTGCCGTGCTTCGCCAGCTCCCCGGCGGCGGCCTCGTTGCGTTCGGCGTTCGTGCCCCAGACGCAGACGTCGGCGCCGCACTGCGCGAGCCCGTGCGCCATGCCGAGCCCGATCCCGGAGTTGCCTCCGGTGATCAGGGCGACGTGCCCGTCGAGGTCGAAGAGCGAGGTCACGGCATGTCCTCCGGACGGGTCGGCCAGGCGGGGACGACGTCGAGGTGGTCGGCGACCCGTCCCGGGAACGCCGGTGGCCGCTTCTCCAGGAACGCGGTGACGCCCTCCGCGGCGTCCGGGCCCTGCCCGAGCCGGAAGATCGCGTTCGAGTCGATCCGGTGCGCCTCCCACGGCGTCGACGCGCCCAGCATCGACCACAGCATCTGCCGGGACAGCGCCACGGACACCGCCGAGGTGTTCGCCGCGATCTCGGCGGCGATCCCCCGCGCCGTGGGCAGCAGCTCCGCGTCGGGGACCACGCGGGAGACGAGCCCGCCCGCGAGCGCCTCGGAGGCGTCGAACACCCGCCCGGTGGCCACCCACTCCATCGCCTGGGAGATGCCGACGACCCGGGGCAGGAACCAGCTCGAGGCCGCCTCGGGCACCAGCCCGCGGCGGGCGAACACGAAACCGAACCGCGCCGACTCGGCCGCGATGCGGATGTCAGCGGGCAGGGTCATCGTCACGCCGACGCCGACCGCGGGCCCGTTGACCGCCACGATCACCGGCTTGCGCGACGCCGCGATCCGCAGCGACACGATCCCGCCGCCGTCGCGCGGCACGCCGTCGACCGTGCCGAAGTCGGCCCGCTCCGCGACGCGCCGCTCGTCGGTGGCGTCGAACGTGCGCCCACCGCGGCCCAGGTCGGCACCCGCGCAGAACCCGCGGCCCGCGCCCGTCATCAGCACGACGCGGACGTCCTCGTCGGCGTCGGTGGCGTCGAACGCCGCAACGAGCTCGCGGGCCATCGTGGTGGTGAACGCGTTGAGCCGGTCCGGCCGGTGCAGGGTGATCGTGGCGACGCCCTCGGCGACGTCGAGCCGGATCTCCTCGAAGGCGGTCACCTGAGGGCCCACTCGCCGGTGAACACCGGGTCTCGTTTCTCGTTGAAGGCCGCGAACGCCGCCGGGGCGTCCGCCGTCGCGAAGTTGATCGCCTGGGTGCGGGCCTCGCTGGCGAGGGCGTCGCGCATCGTGCTGTCCGCTCCTTCGTGCAGCAGCGCCTTCGACTGCGCGATCGCCACCGGCGCCGCGGACGCGAGCCGCGCGCCGAGGTCGGCGACGAACCCGTCGATCTCGCCGGCCTCCACCACCCAGGTGACGAGCCCCAGCCGGTGCGCCTCGGCGCCGTCGATCATCTCCGCCAGCAGCGCCAGCCGCTTCGCCTGCTGCATCCCCACCAGCTTGGGCAGCAGCCACGACCCGCCGAAGTCCAGTGAGAGGCCCCGCTTGGCGAAGATCTGGGAGAACCGCGCGGCCGGCGTCGAGACCACGAGGTCGCAGCCGAGGGCGAGGTTCCACCCCGCCCCGACGGCGACGCCGTCCACCTTCGCCACCGACGGGACGGGGAGCTCGTGCAGCAGCAGCGCGACCTCGTTGACGCGGCGCATCCGGTCAAGGGGATGCCCCGTGGACACCCCGCCGGACAGGTCGGCACCCGCGCAGAAGTCACCACCCGCGCCGGTGAGCACGATCGCCCGCACGTCCGCCTCGTCGCGGGCGAGGGTGAGCTGCGCGCGCAGCGCGTCCCACAGCTCCCCGTTGATCGCATTCTTGCGCTTCGGGCGATTGAGCGTGAGGGTCAGCACACCGCTGTCGCGGCGGGCGAGCAGGACGTCGTCGGCCATGGGTCTCCTCCCCTACACGCCGAGCCGGTCGGCGAGGCGGGCGCGGTGCACCGCCGGGGCCCCGAGCAGCAGCTCGGCGCTCTTGGCGCGCTTGTAGAACAGGTGCGCATCGTGCTCCCAGGTGTAGCCGGTGCCCCCGTGGTACTGCACCATCCCGGTCGCGGTCGTGAACGCGGCCGGGCCGATGTAGGTCTGGGCGAGCGCGGCGGCCACGGGCAGCTCGGCGCGGTCGTGGTCGGCCGCCCACGCGGCGTAGCGCAGCACCGAGACCGCGTGCTCCCACGCGCTGTACATGTCGGCGCACCCGTGCTTGACCGCCTGGTACGAGCCGATCGGGCGACCGAACTGCACCCGCACCTTCGCGTAGTCCACGGTCAGCTCCATCGCCCGCTGCATCAGGCCCACCTGCTCGGCGGCCAGCGCCACCGCGGCGAGGTCGGCGACGACGTCGAGCGCCGCGGCCGCGTCCGCCGTCGCGAGCCGGCGCGCCGGGGTGGCGGAGAAGGCGAGCTTCGCGACGACGCGGGTCGGGTCGAGCCCGACGAGCCGGGTGCGGGTGAGGCCCGCGGCGCCGGCGTCGACGGCGAACCAGCCGGGGCCGTCCGACGTCCGGGCGAGTACCAGCACGAGGTCGGCGGTGTCGCCGGCCGGCACCGGCGTCTTCACCCCGGTGAGCACCCAGCCCCCGTCGCGTTCAGTGGCCCTGGTGGCGCCGCCGGTGCGGTCCCACTCCCCGCCGCCCTCCGCGACGGCGACGGTGCCGACCCGCTCGCCGGCGGCGAGGCCCGGCAACAGCTCGGTGCGCGCGGCGTCGTCGTCGAGCGCGAGGAGCGCGTCGGTGGCGAGCACCGCGGAGGCGAGGAAGGGCACCGGGGTGAGCGCGCGCCCCAGCTCCTCGGCGACGACCGCCCGCTCGACGTGACCCGCGCCCGCGCCGCCCAGCTCGTCGGGCACGACCAGCCCGAGCGCGCCCAGCCCGGCGAGCCCGGACCAGACCTCGGCGTCGGAGCCCGTGTCGGTGTTCATGACGGCGCGCACCCGGGCCGACGGCGCCTTGTCCGCGAGGAACTTCCGCACCGCCGCACGCAGCTCCTGCTGCTCGGCGTCCAGGACGAGCTTCACCGCCGACCCCCCTCGCGCTGCGTGCCGACCTTCAGCTCCCGGAACGGGACGTCCCGGTCCACCTGCGGTTCCTTCGGCAGGCCCAGGATCCGCTCTCCGATGATGTTGTGCTGCACCTCGTTGGTGCCGCCCGCGATGCTCGACGCCGGCGCCGAGTTGATGCCGAGCGCGAGCTCCGCCGCGCGCGCGTCGTCGGGTTCCCACGCCACCGCGTCCGCGCCGGCCAGCTGCCCGGCGACCTCGATGGCCCGCCGCAGCTGCAGGGCCCCCGCCAGCTTGGCCACCGACCCCCGCGCGCCCGGCGGGTCGCCCGCCGCCGTCTCCTGCCGCATCCGCGTGTTGAACAGCTCCAGCGCGCGTTCGTGGGCGTAGAGCTCCGCGAGGCGCTCGCGCTGCGCGGGCTCGCCCGCGACGCCGAGACGCCGGGCCAGCTCCACGAGGGAGGCGAACTCCAGCGGGTTGCTCTTCGGCTTGCGGGTGGCGCCGATCGACACCCGCTCGTGGCCCAGCATCGTCACGGCCGCGTGCCAGCCGCCGCCGACCTGCCCGATCACGTCGCCGACCGGGATCCGGACGTCGTCGAAGTACACCTCGTTGAACGGCGCGCGCCCCGACATGTCCTTCAGCGGCCGGACCGTGACGCCGGGGGCGTGCATGTCGACGATGAACATCGTCAGCCCGGCGTGCTTGGGCCGGTCCGGGTCGGTGCGCGCGAGCAGGGCGCCGAAGTCGGCGAACTGCGCGTTCGTCGTCCACACCTTCTGGCCGTTGACCACCCACTGGTCGTCGTCGAGGACCGCGCGCGTCTGCAGGCTCGCGACGTCCGACCCGGCGCCGGGTTCGGAGAACAGCTGGCACCAGATCTCCTCGCCGCGCAGCAGCTTCGGCAGGTAGCGCTGCTTCTGCTCGGGAGTGCCGAGGTCGGCGACCGTCGGCCCGCACATGCCCATCCCGATCGAGAACGGGTAGACCGGGAGGTCGTACTCGGCGGCCTCGTCGGAGAACACCTGCTGCTCGGCCGGGGTGAGGCCCTGCCCACCCACCTCCTTCGGCCAGGTGATGCCTGCGTACCCGGCGTCGTAGAGGGCGGCCTGGAACTCCCGCGCCCGGCGCAGCTGCTCCTCGGCCGTCAGCCCGGGGACCGGGGCGGGGGCGTGCGCACCGAGCCAGGCGCGCACCGAGCTGCGGAAATCCTGCGTCGCAGCGTTCTGGGTCACGTCGACCACCGTCATGCGCGGTTCCCTCCACGTCGGTGAGGCGGTAGCCGGAAACTTACCGATCAATCGTTAAGCAGACAACCTCGAGACGGGAGCCTGCGACGCGGAGCACGTCCCGATGGGTCATGCTGACGCGATGGGCACCGCACCCGCCGAGGGAGCCGGCGCGCCGGCCGTCCCGCGCGGCGGCGGCCTCGACGCCATCACCGCAGCAGCGCGCGAGATCTTCGCCGAACGCGGCTACCACGGCACCTCCATCCGCGACATCGCCAAGCGCGCGGGGCTGTCGCTGTCGGCCCTCTACTACTGGCACCCCAGCAAGCAGCACCTGCTCGCCGCCCTCGTCGAGGAGATCACCCACGACTACTTCCAGCGCTGCGACCGCGCGCTGCACGAGGCGGGCGAGGACCCGGCCGACCGGCTGCGGGCGCTCGTGCGCGTCACCGTCGAGTACCGGGTGGGTCGCCGCATCGAGAGCAACATCGCCACGCTCGAGTGGCGCAACCTCGAGCCCGAGAACCGGGACCGCCTCGCCGGCCTGCGCCGCTCCGCCACCCAGCTGTGGGCCGATCTGATCGCCGACGGGGTGCGTCGCGGCGAGTTCCACTGCCCGCACCCCGACGACGCCCGCCGCGCGATCGTCGCCGCCTGCAACGCGATCGCGCAGTGGTACGAGCCCGGCGGCGACATCTCGCTGCCCGAGCTCGCCGAGCGCTACACCCAGATCGCGCTGCGCATCGTCGACCACCGGGAGTGAGCCCCGACCCCTGCCGATCACGGGCTCCTGACTGTACGATCGTTAAGATCCGCGACGAAGGGGACATCCGTGGCTGAGGCTTACATCGTCGGCGCCGTCCGCACACCCGTCGGCACCCGCAAGGGCGCGCTGGCCGGCGTCCATCCCGCCGACCTCGGCGCCCACGTCCTGCGCGAGCTGGTGACCCGCACCGGGGTCGACCCGTCCGCGGTGGAGGACGTGATCATGGGGTGCGTCATCCAGCTCGGCCCGCAGGCGGGCGACATCGCGCGCACCGCCTGGCTGTCCGCCGGCCTGCCCCAGAGCGTGCCCGGCGTGACCATCGACCGGCAGTGCGGCTCCTCGCAGCAGGCCCTGCACTTCGCCGCCCAGGGTGTCCTGTCCGGCACCCAGGACCTCGTGGTCGCCGCCGGCGTCGAGAACATGGCCATGGTGCCCATGGGCGCCAACGCCTCGGTGATCAAGGAGCTCGGCGCGTCCCCCCGCGGCGAGGGCTGGGCCGAACGCTACGGCGACCAGGAGATCTCCCAGTTCCGCGGCGCCCAGCTGATCTGCGAGAAGTGGGGCTACGACCGGACCGCGCTCGAGCGCCTGTCCCTGGAGAGCCACCGCCGTGCGGTCCGGGCCATCGACGAGGGCCGCTTCACCGGGCAGATCGCCCCGATCGCCGGCGCCGACACCGACGAGGGCGCCCGCCGCGACACGACGTCGGAGTCGATGGCCGCCCTCAAGCCGCTGCGCGAGGGCTGGGAGATCACCGCCGCCGTCGCCAGCCAGATGTCGGTGGGCGCGGCCGCCCTGCTCGTGGCGTCCGAGCAGGCGGTGCGCACCCACGGCCTCACCCCGCTCGCCCGCGTGCACACCCTCACCGTCGTCGGCGACGACCCGGTCTACATGCTCACCGGCCCGATCCCGGCCACCCAGGCAGCGCTCGCCCGCTCCGGCCTCACGATCGACGACATCGACCTGTTCGAGGTCAACGAGGCCTTCGCCCCGGTTCCGCTCGCCTGGGCCCACGAGACCGGCGCCGACCTGGAGAAGACGAACGTCAACGGCGGAGCCATCGCACTGGGCCACCCCCTCGGCGCCACCGGGGCGATCCTGGCCACCAAGCTCGTGCACGAGCTGCAGCGCACCGGCGGCCGCTACGGCCTGCAGACGATGTGCGAGGGCGGCGGCCAGGCCAACGCGACGATCCTCGAACGCGTCTGACCCCGCAACGAACGGCACTCTCGTCGGCTAGGTAGCGACGAGAGCTTCGTTCGTTGCCGAGGGTCGCTGCGGAGGGTCAGCGCGGGGCCATGCGCAGCGCCCCGTCCAGGCGGATCGTCTCGCCGTTCAACATCGGGTTCTCCACGATCTGCACCGCCAGGCGCGCGTACTCGTCGGGCTGCCCGAGCCGCGGCGGGTTCGGCACCTGCGCACCGAGTGCCGCCTTCTTGCCCTCCTCCATCCGCCCGAGCAGCGGCGTGTCGAACAGGCCCGGCGCGATGGTGCACACCCGGATCTTGCGGCTGGCCAGGTCGCGGGCCGCCACGAGCGTCATGCCCACCACCCCGGCCTTGGACGCGGAGTAGGACGCCTGCCCGATCTGCCCGTCGAACGCGGCGATCGACGCCGTCATCACGACCACGCCGCGCTCCTCCCCGATCGGCTCCAGGCGGGCCATCCGGGCCGCGGCGAGGCGCAGCACGTTGAACGAGCCGATCAGGTTGAGGTTCACGATCTGGGTGAACCACTCGAGGTTCGCCGGGTTGCCGTCGCGGTCGACCGTGCGCTGGGCGCGCCCGCTGCCCGCGGTGTGCACGACGGCGCGCAGCTCTCCGGTCTCGGCGACGGCGTCGAGCGCGGCCTCGACCTGGTCCGGGTCGGTGATGTCGGCCGCGACGAACGTGGCGGCGGAGCCCAGCTCCTTGGCCGCCTCCGCACCCGACGACGTCGGCAGGTCGGCGATCACCACGCGGCCGCCGGCGTCGACGAGCCGGCGTGCGGTGGCCAGGCCGAGACCGGAGGCCCCGCCGGTGAGCAGGGTGGTCGTGTCGGCGATCTCCACGGATCAACTCCTCAGGTGGCAGCGGACGGTGCCCCCGCCCTCGACGGGGGTCGGCGGCGGGGCGACGTCTCGGCAGACGTCCATGGCGTGGGGGCAACGGGTGTGGAAGGCGCAACCGGTCGGCGGGTTCGCCGCATCCGGGACCTCGCCGGACAGCACGATCCGCTCGCGCTCGCGCTGGCGGCGGGGGCTGGGGATCGGCACGGCCGACAGGAGTGCCTCCGTGTAGGGGTGGGCGGGGCTCTCGAACAGCCGCTCGGTCGGCCCGGTCTCGACGATCTCGCCGAGGTACATCACGGCCACGCGGTGGGCGATGTGCCGGACGACGGCGAGGTCGTGGGCGATGAACAGGTACGACAGCCCGAACTCGGCCTGGATGTCCTCGAGCAGGTTGAGGATCTGGTTCTGGGTGGAGACGTCGAGCGCGCTCACCGCCTCGTCGCAGACCAGGAGCCGCGGGTTCAGCGCGATCGCGCGGGCGATCGCGATGCGCTGGCGCTGCCCGCCGGAGAACTCGTAGGGGTAGCGGTTCAGGTAGCGCCGGGAGAGGTTGACGTGCTCGAGCAGCTCCTCGATGCGCGCCGTGCGGTCGGCGCGGGTGAGGTGCTCGTGGGTGTCGAGCGGCTCGCCGATGCTCTCGGCGATGACCATCGCGGGGTCGAGCGAGGAGTACGGGTCCTGGAAGACCATCTGCATCCGCCGCCGCACGGCCCGCAGCTCGGCACCGCGCAGGTGCGTGATGTCCTGACCGTCGAGCCGGATGCGGCCCCGGGTGGGTTCGACGAGCCGCAGCATGGCACGGCCGGTGGTCGACTTCCCCGACCCCGACTCCCCCACCAGCCCGACCGTCTCCCGCTCGCCGATCTGCAGGTCCACGGCACGCACGGCGCGCAGCGGCACCGGCCGCGCGAGCACGCCGCGGCGCAGCCGGAACTCCACGTGCAGGTCCTCGACCTCGGCGACGGGCACCTCGCCCCGCTCGCCGCCCGCGGCCTTCTCGGTGGCCGGCACCGCGCGGCTCACTCGGTGCCCCGCAGCGTCAGCTCGTGCACCCGCAGGCAGCGGCTCGCGCGCGCGGGCGGCAGCGTGCGCAGCTCCACCCGCCCGCCGGTGTCGCCCTCGCGGCACCCGGCCAGTGCGTGCCGGCAGCGCGGGTGGAACCGGCACCCGGTGGGCATCGCGTCCGGCGACGGCGTGCGGCCCGGGATCGTCGCCAGCCGGCCCGCCCGGCCGGTGAGCTGGGGCATCGCGGTCATCAGCGCCTCCGTGTAGGGATGGCGGGGGCGGTGGTAGAGGTCGTCGATCCCGGCCTGCTCGACGACCTGGCCCGCGTACATGACGACGGCCCGGTCGCAGATGTCGGCGACCACGCCCAGGTCGTGGGTGACGAACACGACCGCGGTGCCGAACTCGTCGCGCATCGCGCGCATGAGGTCGAGCACCTGAGCCTGGATGGTGACGTCGAGGGCGGTCGTCGGCTCGTCGGCGATGATCACCTTCGGCTCGCACGCCATCGCCATCGCGATCATGACGCGCTGCCGCATGCCGCCGGAGAACTCGTGCGGGTAGCTGCGGGCGCGGCGCCCGGCGTCCGGGATGCCGACGCGGTCGAGCACCTCGACGGCGCGGGCCGACGCCGCCCGCCGGGATCCGCCGCGGTGGCGGCGCACCACCTCGGCGATCTGGTCGCCCACCCGGAACGCCGGGTCCAGGCTCGTCATCGGCTCCTGGAAGATCATCGAGATCTCGTCGCCGCGCAGCGCCTCCAGCTTCCGCCGCGGCATCCCGATGAGCTCGACGCCGTCGAGGCGCACGCTGCCGCGGGTGGTGCGCGCCGACCGGTCGGGCAGCAGGCCGAGCGCTGCGAGGCTGGTGACGGTCTTGCCCGAGCCCGACTCGCCGACCAGGCCGACGGTCTCGCCGCGGCCGACGGCGAACGAGACGCCGTCGAGCACGGTGACCCAGCCGTCGTCGGTGGCGAACTGCACCTCGAGGTCCTCGACGGCCAGCACCGGATCGGCGATGCTCATGATCCCCTCCGCACCTCTCGGCCGAGCGAGTCGCGCAGCCCGTCGCCGAGGAGGTTGAAGGCCAGCACGGTGAGCGCGATGAGCAGGCCGGGGAACACGGTGAGCCATGGCGCCGCCGCGGTGTAGCGGAACCCGCGTTCGATCATCGAGCCCCAGCTGGCATCGGGCGGCTGGACGCCCAGCCCGAGGAACGACAGGCTCGCCTCGGCGAGCATCGCCATCGCCGCCGCCAGCGACACCTGCACCACCAGCGGGGACAGCGCGTTGGGCACCACGTGCCGGGCGATCACCGTGCGCGTCCGGGTGCCGATCGAGCGCGACGCCTCGATGAACGTCTCCTCCCGGATGGCGAGCACCGTGCCGCGCACGAGCCGCACGAAGCGCGGCGCGAAGATCACGCCGATGACGAACATCGCGTTGGTGAGGCTGGGTCCGAGCACCCCGACGAAGGCGATGGCGAGGATCAGCGGCGGGAAGCTCATCAGGGCATCGGTGATCCGCATGATCACCGCGTCGACCCGGCGGCCCGCGTACCCGGCCACCAGCCCGGGCACGACGCCGAGCGCGACCGCGACGCCGACCGCCTGCGCCGCCGCGAGCAGCGAGATCCGCCCGGCGTACAGCGCGCGGCTGTAGACGTCGCGGCCGAGCTCGTCGGTGCCCAGCACGTGCGCGCCGCCGGGCTGCTGCAGCACCCCGGACAGGTTCTGCTCCAGCGGGTCGTGGGTGGCGAGCAGCGGGGCGGCGACCGCCGCGAGGGTGACCAGCACGAGGAAGCCGAGCGCGACCAGGGCCGGGTACTGCCGGCGGAAGCGGCGCAGGAACCGCGCCCTCGCCGACAGCTCGGGGGTGGCGATCGCCTCCTGCTCCTCCAGCGCCGAGAGCGTCATGCCTGCCTCACCTTCGGGTTGAGGTAGCCGTAGGACAGGTCGACGGCGAGGTTCACGAGCATCACGACCACCGCGGTGACCACGACGATCCCCTGGATCATCGGGATGTCGCGCTGCAGCACCGCCCGGATCGCGAGGTCGCCGAGCCCGGGCAGGCCGAAGACCCGCTCGACGATCACCGAGCCGCCGAGCAGGAACCCGATCTGGAAGCCGATCACCGTGACGACCGGCACCGCGGCGTTCTTCAGCCCGTGCTTGGCGATCACGGTGGAGCCGCGCAGGCCGTTGGCCCGCGCGGTGCGGATGAAGTCCTGCTGCATCACGTCGTGCAGCGACCCGCGCAGCTGGCGCGTGATCTCCGCGGCCGCGGCGGTGCCCAGCGTGAGGCCGGGCAGCACCAGGTTGTGCGCCCACGCCCCGACGCCCTCGGAGAGCGGCGTGTAGCCGACCGCCGGGAAGATCGGGAACATCAGCGCGAACGCGATGATCAGCAGGATCCCCACCCAGAAGTTCGGCAGCGAGATCCCGACGGACGCGAACAGGGTGGCGGCGCGGTCGGGCCAGCGGCCCCGGTGCACCGCCGCGACGATGCCGGCGGGCACGGCGATGAGCAGCGCCACCAGCATGGCCGCGACCGTCAGGGCGATCGTCACCGGGAACCGGGCGAGGATCGCCCCGCTGACCGACTCGTTGCTGAACAGCGAGGTGCCCAGGTCGCCCTGCACGGCCGAGCCTGCCCAGGCGACGTACTGGACGAGCACGGGGTCGTTGAGCCCGAGGCGTTCCCGCGTGGCCTCGATCTGCTCCTCGGTGGCGTTCTCGCCCGCGATCGTGATCGCGGGGTCGCCGGGGATCATCAGAACGAGCGCGAACACGCCGAGGGAGACCAGGAACAGCAGCGGAACGATCATCAGGATGCGCCGGAGCGCGTACTGCAGCACGGGGCCCACCTCGCTGTGGCCGATGATCGGTCGATGGGTCGGGCGATAGGTGGAAATGCGGAGCGGCGGCCGCCACCGCATCTCTACTAAACGATCGCTAAGTAAGGTAGCGTCCGTCACGCCGCCGGTCAACATCCCGGCCACCAGCGCAAACACCGACCATCGCCGCGGTCACCGCCGCGGCAGCCGGGCCTGCCCGCCCCCGAACACGGGCGGGGAAACCCGAGCTCCGAACGTCTCCCGCACGTCCTGTGCATTCGGCCGAGAAGAACCCGCGGAACCGGAAGGTGGACCGGAACAATGGCGCTCCGCACCCTCGCCCCCGCTCTCGCCGCACTCGTCGCGGCCGCGTTGCTCGTCGCGGGGTGCGCCCCGATCAGACCCGTCGGCCAGGGCGGGGACGCGACCGCGCCGGCCGCCCCCGTCTCGCCCGAGGACCTCGACCCCGAGGCCACCCTGCGGTTCGCCGACGCCGTCGGCCCGAGCCGGTTCGACCCGCACCGGTCCACGATCGGCCAGGACATCCGGTTCTTCGCCCCGGTCTACGACCGCCTGGTGCACCTGTCCGCGGAGGGCGAGCCGATCCCCGGTCTCGCCACGGAGTGGGCGTGGGAGGACGACGGGCACACCTTGGCGCTGTCGCTGCGCGAGGGCGTCACCTTCCACGACGGCACGCCGTTCGACGCCGAGGCGGTGCGCGCGAACATCGAGCGGGCCAAGACCGTCGAGGGCTCGTCGGTGTCGGCCGACCTCGCCTCGATCGCCACCGTCGAGGTGGTCGACCCGCACACCGTGCGGCTGCGCCTCTCGGAGCGCAACAGCATGCTGCTCGGCCTGCTCTCGCACCGGGCGGGCGCGATGGTGAGCCCCACCGCGTTCGACGACCCCGACCTCGACCTCGCCCCCGTGGGCACCGGGATGTACCGGGTGCGGGAGTACCGGCCGAACGACACGATCTTCTACGAGCGCAACGACGACTACTGGGACGAGAGCGTCGTCGGTGTGCGCCACCTCGAGCTGCGGATCCTGCCCGACGAGGTCACCCGCATGAACGCGCTGCGCACCGGCGAGGTCGACCTCGCGCTGCTGTCCGGCCGGCTCGTCCCGGAGGCCGAGGCGCTGCCCGACATCACCGTGCACCGCGGCGTCACGCTGACCTACCTCGTGCTCTACCTCAACCGCGCCCGGTCGGAGTTCGACGACCCGCGGGTGCGGCAGGCGCTCAACCACGCGATCGACCGCCGGTCGATCGCCGAGGGCATCTACTTCGGCGCGGCCCAGCCGACGGTGCAGCCGTTCCCGGAGGGCTACTTCGCGCACGACCCGGACTACCCGGGCGACCACTACGCCTACGACCCCGAACGCGCCCGGCAGCTGCTCGCCGAGGCCGGGCTGGCGGGCGGCTTCGAGTTCGAGATGCTGGTGACCGCGCTGGGCACCTACGTGCAGGTCGGCGAAGCCGTGCAGAACATGCTGGCCGAGATCGGGGTGACCGCGAACATCCGCTCGGTCGAGGCGGCGCAGACCGCCGACGTCTACTACCGCCAGCAGCAGGGCGACGCGCTGATCTCCCAGTGGGGCGGGCGCCCTGACCCGTCGATGACGATCGAACTGCAGTTCACCGGGGAGGGCTTCTCCAACCCGGGCCGGCACACCACACCCCGGCTCGAGGAGCTGCACCGGCAGGCGCTCGACAGCCTCGACCCCGCGCAGCGCCGCGACCTGATCCACCAGGCCGTCGGCGAGATCGTCGACCAGGCGTTCCAGGCGCCGATCGTGTCCGACGAGTCGGTGATCGCCACCGCCGACCACGTCGTCGGCTTCGAGACGCTCGTGACCGGCCAGATCAACTTCCGCACGCTCGGGGCGCGGCGGTGAGGGCGCGACGCGTGGTGGCCGCGCTCGCCGGGCTGCTGGCGCTGCTGCTCGCCGGGTGCGCCCCGATCCCGCAGTCGGCCGACTCGGCGGCCGCCGCGGGCGAGCCGGGCACCTTCCGCTACGCCTACGAGCTCTCGCCCAGCCGGCTGGACCCGCATCGCGCCAGCATCAGCCAGGACGGCGTCACCCTGTTCCCCGCCTACGACCGGCTGGTGCACCTCTCCCCGGAGGGCGAACCGGTGCCCGGGCTGGCCGCCGCCTGGGAGTGGGAGGACGCGCTGACGCTGCGGCTGGAACTGCGCGAGGGCGTCACGTTCCACGACGGCACGCCCTTCGACGCCGCGGCCGTGCGCACCAACATCGAGCGGGCCAGGACCGTCGAGGGCTCGGCGGTGCGCACCGAGCTGGATCCCGTGCAGTCGGTGGAGGTCCGCGACCCGCGCACGGTGGCGCTG
Source organism: Pseudonocardia kunmingensis (assembly GCF_006716445.1). Classification (GTDB taxonomy): domain Bacteria; phylum Actinomycetota; class Actinomycetes; order Mycobacteriales; family Pseudonocardiaceae; genus Pseudonocardia; species Pseudonocardia kunmingensis. Next base: position 1,416,342 of record NZ_VFPA01000002.1, on the reverse strand, counting down.
CACCTGTCCTACCCCGCTACGTCACTGCCCGCCGCGCTGTCCGACCGGGCGGGCGCGATGATCAGCCCGGCCGCGCTGGCCGACCCGGCGGTCGACCTCGACCAGGTCGCCGTCGGCGCCGGGCCCTACCGGATGGTCGAGCACCGGCGCGACGAGCTCACGCGCTTCGAGCGCTTCCCGCAGTACTGGGACCCGCCGGCCGCGGCGGCGCAGCGCCTGGAGATCCACCACATCGCGGAGTCCACCACCCGGCTCAACGCCGTGCGGACCGGTGTGGTCGACGCGACGCGGGTGCCGCCTGCGATGCTCGCGCAGGCGGAGGCGACCGGCCTGCGGACCGAGGTGGCCGGCTCGCTCAACTTCTCCTACTTCGTGCTGAACCGCTCCCGCCCGATCTTCGCGGACGTGCGTGTCCGCCGGGCGATCAACCACGCCCTGGACCGCGAGGCGATCCGACAGGGCGTGTACCTCGGCCACGCCACCATCGAGGCGCAGCCGTTCGTCGAGGGGTACTGGGCGCACCACCCCGGGCTCGGCGACGAGGCGATCCGGCACGACCCGCAGCTCGCCCGGCAGCTGCTGGCCGAGGCCGGCCACCCCGGCGGTCTGGCGTTCCGAGCCGTGATCCCGACCGGCCCGGACTTCCTCCCGCTGGCCGAGGCGATGCAGAACCAGCTGGCCGCGGTGGGCATCGACATGGAGATCGTGCCCGCCGAGCCCGACACGATGGGCGACCTGATGTTCGTGCAGGAACGCTACGACGCCATGATCGCGTCCTGGGGCCCCCGCGCGGACCCCTCGATGACCGTGGCCACGCGCTACACGGCTGACGGCTTCGGCAACCCGGGCGGGCACAGCACTCCCCGGCTGGAGGAGCTGCACCGGCAGGCGCTGCGCACGCTGGACCAGCAGCAGCGCGCGGTCGTGCTGCACGAACTGGTGGCCGAGGTCGTCGACCAGGTGCTGGAGATCCCGGTGATCTTCCCGCACGACGTCTACGTCACGTCCCCCCGCGTGCAGGGGCTCGAGCCGCGGTTGATGCACCGGCCGGAGTTCCGGGGGGTGGCGGTCTCATGAGCGCTCCCGTCCGGTCATCGGCGGCGCGGCTCGCCGTCGGCCTGCTCGCCCTGTTCACGCTGCTGCTGACCGCCTGCGCTCCCATCGCGCCCGCCGGCCCGACCGCCGCCGCCCCGACCGGTCCCGCCGACCCGGAGGCCGTCTTCCGCTGGGCCAACGCCGTCGGGCTGAGCCGCTTCGACCCGCACCGCGCGACGTCGAGCAACGACAACACGCACCTGTTCCTCACCTACGACCGGCTCGTGCACACCGACGCCGACGGGCAGCCGGTGCCCGGCCTGGCCACCGACTGGGCGTTCAGCGCCGACGGCCTGGCCCTGGACCTCGCGCTGCGCGAGGGCGTCGCGTTCCACGACGGCGTCCCGTTCGACGCCGCGGCCGTGCGGGCCAACATCGAGCGGGCGAAGACCGTGGAGGGCTCGGCGGTCGCGCCGGAGCTGGCGGCGGTGGAGTCGGTCGAGGTCACCGGGGCGCACGCCGTTCGGCTGCACCTGAACGCGCCGAACGCGGCGCTGCCGCTGGTGCTGTCCGACCGGGCGGGCGCGATGGTCAGCCCCGCGGCCTTCGACGACCCCGGTCTCGACCAGAACCCGGTGGGCGCCGGCATGTTCCGGGTGACGGACTACCAGCCGGGCGCGCGCATCTCCTACCGCGCGGCGCCCGGCTACTGGGATCCCGGCGCCGTCCGGGTCGCCGGGGTCGACATGGTCATCTACACCGACCCCGTCACGCGGCTCAACGCGCTGCGCACCGGCGAGACCGACGCCACCGTGCTCTCCCCCGACCAGGTCGAGGAGGCCCGCGCCACCGGCATCCGCGTCGAGCCGGGGCGCACCACGAACTTCTGGTACTTCCAACCCAACAGGGCCCGCTCGGAGTTCGCCGACGTGCGGGTGCGGCGGGCGCTGTGGCACGCGATCGACCGGCAGGCGCTGGTGGACGCGCTCGCCCGCGGCTACGGCGAGCTGTCCGCGCAGCCGGTGCCGGAGTGGAGCTTCGCCCACGACCCGGGCATCGGCCCCGACCCCTACCCGCACGACCCGCAGCGCGCCCGCGACCTGCTCGCCGAGGCCGGGCTGGCCGACGGGTTCACGTTCGAGGCCCTGGTGTCGGCGAGCCCGGACGTGCAGCGCCACGCCGAGGCGATCCAGGCCGACCTCGCGGCCGTCGGGATCACGATGCAGATGCGGGTGCTGGAGGGCGCGCAGATCACCGACGTGTTCTTCGGCCGCGAGGAGGGCGACCTGCTGCTCGGCCCCGGCGGCGGGCGGCCCGACCCGGCCCAGACCACCGGGCTGCGCTACACCCCGGGCGGGTTCATGAACCCTGGCGACCACACCACCCCCGAGCTGCAGCGGCTGCAGCAGGAGGTGCTGGCCGCCACCGACCCGCAGCAGCGCACCGCGGCCTTCCACGACCTCATGGCCGAGTTCGTGGACGCGGCCCCCGAGGTGATCCTCTACTACGCGACGCCCCCGGTGGCGCTGTCGCCGCAGGTGCTGCACTTCGAGCCGGGCCTGGCCGACCGGCCGGAGTTCCGCGGGGTGGCGAAGGCGGGAGTGTGAGGCGCCGCAAGCGCCACTCCGCACACCCAGTGGCCACTTCGCACAAGGCGGGCCCTGTGCGAAGTGGCAGCTGGATGTGCGGAGTGCCCCTCAGGCTCCTACCGACGCCGCGTCCAGGAGGTGGGCGAACTTCGCCCGCGCCGCCTCCCGCCGCGTCGGGACGTGCTCGGTCGGCACCTCGCGGGGCTCGTAGTCCTTGAGGACGCGGCGCGCCACCGTGACCTTGTGGACCTCGTCCGGGCCGTCGTAGATGCGCGCGGCGCGAGCGTGGCGGTACATCGACTCCAGCGGCAGGTCGGTGGTGTAGCCGAGCGAGCCGTGCACCTGGACGGCGCGGTCGATCACGTTGTAGAGCACGGTGGCGCCGTAGAACTTGATCATCGCGATGTCGGTGAGCGCCGCGGCCGTGCCGCCCTGGTCCATCTTCCAGGCGGCCTGCAGCGTCATCAGCCGGGCCGCGGTCATCTCGGCGGCCGAGGTGGCGATCCAGTCCTGCACCATCTGCTTGTCGGCCAGGACCGAGCCGTGCGTGTACCGCGACACCGCGCGCTCGCACAGCATGTCGAAAGCTCGCTTCGACTGCCCGAGCCAGCGCATGCAGTGGTGGATGCGGCCCGGGCCGAGGCGCTTCTGGGCGAGCAGGAAGCCCTCGCCCTCGTTGCCGATGAGGTTCTCCACCGGCACCCGCACGTCCCGGTAGACGATCTCCGCGTGCCCGCCGGGCCGGCCGGGGTGCTCGTGCGGGTCGCCCATCGTCGGCACGTCGCGCAGGATGTCGACGCCCGGCGTGTCGGTGGGCACCACGAACATCGACGCCCGGCGCCGCGGTGGGCCGTCGGGGTTGGTGACGGCCATGAGGATGAGGAAGTCGGCCACCGAGCCGTTCGAGGTGAACCACTTGTGCCCGTTCACCACGTACTCGTCGCCGACGCGCTCCGCGCGCGTGGTGAGCAGCGTCGGGTCGGCGCCCGCCCCCGGCTCGGTCATCGAGAACGCGCTGCGCAGCGTCCCGTCCAGCAGCGGCTGCATCCACCTGCGCTTCTGCTCCTCGTTCGCGCCGACGGCGAGCAGCTCGGCGTTGCCGGAGTCGGGCGCGTTGTTGCCGAAGACCGCGGGTGCGTACGCGCACTGGCCGAGGATCTCGTGCATCAGGCCCAGCCTGACCTGCCCGAACCCCTTGCCGCCCAGCTCCGGGGGCAGGTGCGCCGCCCACAGCCCGCGGGCCTTGACCTCCTCCTTCATCGGCGCGGTGGCCCGCGCGAGCGCGGGCCCGTCGAGGTCGAGCGTCTCGAGCGGGATGATCTCCTCGCGGACGAACCCGCGCATCCACTCGAGCTTCTCCTCGAACTCCGGCTCGGTCGAGAAATCCCAGGCCATGCGTTTCCTTCCTCAGATCCCCAGTTGACGTAGGGCGTCGCGGGCGGCCTCACCGAGCCGCGCGCCCTGCTCGGCCCGCGCCCGTGCCTCGGCCAGGTAGCCGTCGTCGGCCATGTGCCCCGCCAGGTAGCGGGCCTGCACCCCGGCCCCGATGCACGCCGAGCGCCAGCGCGAGAACGCCACCCAGTACGGCAGGTTCGACACGTCGCGGCCGGACAGCCGCGCGTAGCGCTGCACCAGCTCGGCACGGCGGGGCGAGCCGGGAGCGGTGCTCGGCCCCGGCGTGGTCGCCGCGGTCTCCTCCCCCGGGTCCTGCCAGCTCGACGCCAGCCACCCCAGGTCGGCCAGCGGGTCACCCGTGGTGGCGAGCTCCCAGTCGAACACCGCCCGGACCGTGCCGTCCGCACCGAAGGCCATGTTGCCCGGGCGGTAGTCGCCGTGGACGACGCCCGTGCTCTGCCGCGGCACGTGCGCGACGAGCAGGTCGTGCACCTCGTCGAGCAGCGCCACCTCGGTCGCCATCGCGGGCAGCTGCGCCGCCGAGGCGTGCAGCTGGGCGTGCCAGCGCCGCAGCTGCCGCTCGACGTAGCCGGTGCGGCGCACCAGGTCGCCCAGGCCGACCTCGGCCGGGTCGAGCGCGTGCAGCGCGACGAGCACCTCGACCAGGTGCTCCCCGGCGCGGGCGCACGCCGGAGCACCCAGGGCCACGCCGGCATCGTGGTCGGCGAGCACCCGCCCCTCGACGAAGCCCATGACGTAGAACTCCGCGCCGGTGACCCCGGGGTCGGCGCAGTAGGCCAGCGGCGGCGCCACCGGGACGGCGGTGGGCGCGAGCGCCGAGATGAACCGCCATTCCCGGCTCATGTCGTGCGCGGTCGCCAGTACGCCGCCCATCGGGGGGCGGCGTAGCGCGTAGCCGCGGCCGGCGGCGTCGGTGATCCGGTAGGTGAGGTTGGACCGGCCGCCGGACACCAGCGCGAACTCCACCGGCGCGACGAGACCGTCGACGTGCGCGGCCAGCCAGGGCACCACCCGGGCCCGGTCGACGCCCGCGAGGTGGGTGTCCTCACCGACCGACATACTGCGGCTCCCGCTTCTCCAGGAACGACCGCACACCCTCGCGGTGGTCCTCGGTGGCGAACAGCTCGCCGAGCGTGCTGCTCACCCACACACCCAGGTCGCTCCAGTCCGGGTCCAGAGCCCGGCGCAACCCGCGCTTGAGCGCGGCGACGGCGAGCGGCGGGTTGGCCGCGATCGCACGGGCCCGTTCCAGCGCGGCGGGCAGCAGCTCATCGTCGTCGACGACGCGGCCGACCAGCCCGATCCGCTCGGCCCGCTCGGAATCGATCACCTCGCCGGTGAACAGCAGCTCCGCCGCCCGCTCCCGGCCCACCAGCTGGGCCAGCCGCGCGATGCCCGCCACGTCGCTGCACAGCCCGCGCTTGACGAACAGCTCGCCGAACCTCGCGCGCCGCGCCGCGATGCGCAGGTCGGCCATCAGCGCGAGCTCCATGCCCCAGCCGACGGCGGGCCCGTTGACGGCCGCGATGACCGGCACGTCGGTCTGCAGCAGCGCGCCCGCGGCCGGGGTGAGCCGGGGCGCCGGCCGCGGCGGGGCGCCCTCGCCACCGTTCATCAGCTCGCGCACGTCGTCGCCGGAGCAGAACGAGCGACCCGCCCCGGTGATCACGAGCACCCGCGCGGTGGTGGTGCGCACGAGCTCGGTGAGCTCGTCGTAGGTGCGCCGCCGCAGGGCGTTGTGCACGTCCGGCCGGTCCAGCGTCACCACGCCGACGTGGCCGTCGACCTCGTAACGGACGTCGCTCACACCTCTGCCCCCCTCAGCTGCGCGGCGACCGGGCCGCGGAGATCGCGTTTGAGCACCTTCCCGCTCGGGGTCCGCGGCAGCGGCTCGTCGCGGAACACCACGTACGCGGGCACCTTGAACGACGCCAGGCGCTCGCCGACGTGCCGGCGCAGCGCGTCGGCCACGTCCGGGCCGGGCGTGCCGGACCGCAGGTGGACGACCGCGACCGCCTCCTCCCCCAACGACTCGTGCGGGACGCCGACGATCGCGACGTCCCCGACGGCCGGGTGCTCGAACAGCGCGGCCTCGACCTCGGCGCAGTAGATGTTCTCCCCGCCGCGGATCACGACGTCCTTCATCCGGTCGACGACGTAGACCCAGCCGTCGCGCACGCGCCCCAGGTCGCCGGTGTGGAACCAGCCGTCGGTGAACGACGCCGCGGTGGCCTCCGGGTTGTTCCAGTAGCCGCGGACGATGTTCGGGCCCCGGAACCACAGCTCGCCGACCTCGCCGCCGGGGGCGTCCTCCCCGGTCGCCGGGTCGACGACGCGCACGTCCGCGCCCGGCACGCAGCGCCCGACGCTGTCGGGGTGGCTCACGTAGTCGGCGCCGCTGTTGGACACGACGGCCGAGGTGGTCTCGGTGAGGCCGTAGCCGTTGGCGGGCGCGACGAGCGAGGCCAGGCCCGCGTCGATGCGTCCGATCAGGTCCGGGGGCACCGGCGTGCCGCCCATGCTGATCCCGGCGAGCGTCGCGACCCGCTGCGGGTCGGCGCTCGCGTCCTCGACGAGCTGGCGCATCACCGTCGGGACCCCGGAGACGCCGGTGAGCGACTCGCGGCGGACCAGTTCGATGGCCTCGGCCCGGTCCCACCTGTACTGCGTGGCGAGCTTCGCTCCCGCGTGCAGGGAGTAGCAGAGGCTGGTGATCCCGGCGATGTGGAACAACGGGAACGTGCACAGCCCGCCCTGCTGCGGGGCGTCCGGGTCGGGGACGGGCGGCACGCCGCCGTTCGCGATCGTGGCGCCGACGTAGGCGCCGAGCCGGGTGTTGCGGACGTTCGTGCAGTGGTTGCGGTGGGTACCGATCGCGCCCTTGGGCCGGCCGGTCGTGCCCGAGGTGTAGAGGATGGTGGCGTCGTCGTCGGGCTCCACGTCCGCGTCGGGCAGCGTCGCGTGGGGGTCGAGCGCGGCGAGGAGGTCGGCCCAGCGCCGCGCACCGGGCACCGGCCGCTCCCCGCCCCGCACCTCGATCAGCGGGATCCCGCCGAGCTCGGGCAGCTGCGGGGCGATCAGCGCCGCGCGCTCCGCGTCGGCGACCACGAGCCGCGCCCCGGAGTCGGCCAGCGCGTAGCGCAGCTCGGCGGCCGACCACCACGCGTTGAGCGGCACCACGACGACACCGACGGCCTGGGCGGCGAAGAACACCGTCGACCACTCCGGGTAGTTGCGCATCGTGACCGCGAGGCGGTCGCCCTTGCGCAGCCCGAACTCCCCCGTCAGGCGGTGCGCGAGCCCGGCCGTCTGCCGCAGGTGCTCGGCGAAGGTCCAGCGCTGCGTGCCGTACACCTGGTAGGTGCGGTCCCCGAACGCCGCGCTCTCCCGCAGCACCTCGCGCAGGGTCTGCGGGCCGCCGGAGTAGACGCGCATCGGGATGCCCCGCACCACGTGGTCGACGATCTCGAACTCGGCGCCCGGCGCGGTGAACCGGGCGGTGAGCGCCGCCCGTGGGCTCACGGCCGTGCTGCTCCCGGGCGCGCTCACGCCGTGAACGCCAGGTCGAGGCCCGCGCCGGCCCACTCCAGGGCGTAGAGGACCCCCCGCCCGGACGAGGTGACGTAGGCGGTGTTGGAGTCGGCCCCGGCGAAGCAGATGTTGGTGACGAACGGGTCGGGTTCCGGGACCGGCACCTGCCGCAGCAGCGTGCCGTCCGGCGCGAGCACGCTCACCGCCCCGGTGACCAGGGTGGCGACGCAGACGTTGCCGTCACCGTCGACGGCGAGCGAGTCGAGCATCTGGTACCCGGCGAACCCGTGCAGCAGCCGCGCCCCGCCCGCCCCGACGCCGCCCTCGGCCGGTTGCACGCGGCCCGGGCCGGGGACGTCCCAGCACCAGACCCGCCCGGGCCCGGTCTCGGCGACGTAGACCCGCGATCCGTCCGGGGACAGGCCGACCCCGTTGGGCTGCACGAGCGGGTGCACGACCTCGGTGATCGACGAGCCGTCGGGCCGTGCGTAGTAGAGGGCGCCGGTGTCGCTCTCGCGCGCCCTGGCCTTGCCCAGATCGGTGAACCAGAACCCGCCGTCCGCGTCGAACACGATGTCGTTGGGTCCGCGCAGCGGTCGCCCGTCGCAGGAGGTGTAGAGGTCGGTGACGGTGCCGGCGCCCGGCCCGTCGAGGACGACGCGCTGGATGCGACCGCCGATGTAGTCGGCGGGCTGGCGGCCCGGCGCGGTGATCCCGTTCCGCTCGTGCCACTCGAAGCCGCCGTTGTTGCAGACGTAGGCGGCGCCGTCGGGGCCGATCGCGGCGCCGTTGGGACCGCCGCCCAGCTCGGCCACGACGCTCACCCGCCCGTCGGGCGCAACGCGCGAGAGCGTGCCGCGCTTGATCTCGACGAGCAGGACGCTGCCGTCGCGCAGCGCGATCGGTCCTTCGGGGAACTGCAGCCCCGTGGTGACAGGACGCATCCGGGTTCCGGCGGTGGGGTCGGCACTGACCATGTTCGAGCCCTTCGTCGCGCTCTCCTGACTGAACGACCGTTAAGTCACGCTACGAGGGGCTCCCGGCCGTGTCAACGGCGTCGCGCACCCGCGCCCGCAGCTCGCGCTTGAGGATCTTCCCGACGGTGTTGCGCGGCAGCTCGTCGACGACCAGCACCCGGCGCGGGCACTTGTAGCCCGCCAGCTGCCCCGCGCAGAACTCGCGGATCTCGGCCTCGGTCGGCCGCTGACCGGCCAGCGGCTCGATCACCGCGACCACCCGCTCGCCCCACACCTCGTCCGGCGCCCCGACCACCGCGGCCGCGGCCACCGCCGGGTGGTGGTGCAGCACCTCCTCGACCTCGCGGGAGTACACGTTCTCCCCGCCGGTGAGGATCATGTCCTTCTTGCGGTCGACGATGTAGAAGTAGCCCTCGGCGTCCCGGCGGGCGAGGTCACCGCTGTGGAACCAGCCGTCGCGGAACGCCTCGGCACTCGCGTCCGGGCGGTTCCAGTACCCGGAGCACACCTGGTCGCCGCGGACCACGAGCTCGCCCACCTCGTCCGGGGCGCAGTCGGTCCCGGTCTCGTCGACCACCCGCACCGCCGACACGGCCATCGGCCTGCCCACCGACGCCAGCAGCTCGGTGCGCCCGGCCGCCGCGACGACGTGGTCCTCGGCGCTGTGCACGAGCACGTTGCCGGCGAGCTCGGTCATCCCGAACCCGGTCTGGAACGACGCGTTCGGGAAGCGGCGCATCCCCTCGCGCAGGGTCGCCACCGGCATCGGCGCCGAGCCGTAGCCGATCCGCGTGATCGACGAGGTGTCGTAGGAGTCGAACGCGGGGTGGCGCAGCAGCATCGCGAGCATCGTCGGCGCCACCGTCGTGCTGGTCACCCGGTGCCGCGCCACGGCGGCGAGGAAGCCATCGGGGTCGTAGCGCCGCAGCAGGACCACGGTGTCGGCGGCCAGGTGCGAGACCACCACGCCGTACCCCGCGATGTGGCACAGCGGCCACGGACACAGCGAGATCACGTGGTCCTCGTCGCCCCGCGACCAGCTCACGCCGGCGTTGACCACGGCGGCGACGACGTTGCGGTGGGTCAGCACGGCGCCCTTCGCCCGCCCGGTCGTGCCGGAGGTGTAGAGCAGCCACGCGGGCGCGTCCTCGTCCGGCGCGGCGGGCTCGGTGGCCGGCCGCCCGTCCAACAGCGCTGCGAACTCGACTGCATCCTCGGCCGGCCCGTCGACGGTGACGATCGTGCGGATCGAGTCGACCGCCGCGGCGGCCGCCCGGGCGGTGTCGAGGAACTTCCCCTCGGTGACGAGCACGCTGGGCGTCGCGTCGGACAGCAGGTCGACGACCTCGCGCGGCGCCAACCGGTAGTTGACGAACACCAGCGCCATCCCGGCGAGCGGCACGCCGTAGTAGGCCAGCACGTACTCCGGGTTGTTCTCGGTGAGCACGGCCACCCGGTCGCCGGGCCGGGCGATGCCGCCCAGCCCGTGGGCGAGCCGGCACACGTCGGCGTGGAGCTCCCGGTAGCTCCACGCCCTGTCCTCGAACTCCAGCGCGGTCACCTCGGGCGCCCGCATCGCGGCGAACGCCACCACGTCACTGATCCTCATCGATCCTCCGTGGTCGAGCAGCGGTGGGAACGGCCCCCCGTCAGCCGGGGTGGGCCAGGTAGCGCGGGTTGGCCACGGCGAGCCGGTCGGTCACCGCGGCCCGGACGGCGGCGAGCAGCGCCGGGTCGTCCGCCTCGAGCACGCCGGCGCGGATCGCCGCGGCGAGCCCCGCCTGGTCGTCCTGCGCGAACGCGGCGAGGCGCTCGCGGTGCCGCCGCTCCTGCTCCGGCCCGAGCAGCAGCTCGCGCCCGACGCCGTCGAGCGCACCCGCGGCCACCCGCGCGAGGAAGTTCAGCCTGCCCTCGGTGGCGGGCATGACGTCCTCGCGCAGGAACATCGAGACGGCGGCCACGAGCTCCGCCGCCGTGGGGTGGCCGTGCAGGTCGGAGCCGGGCGCCGGGTCCCCCGCCTCCAGCGGTTCCGCGGGCAGTCCCAGCGCGAGCAGCACGTCGTGCTCCTGCTCGCACACCCGCCGGCCGATCGCGGCGAGCTCGACCGACGGCGTCTGCCCCGACAGGTGCCGCTCGGCCATGCCCCGGCAGCCGACGGCCCAGCGCGCGGTGCCGTACACCTGCCACCAGCGCACGGCCTCCGGGTCGGGGCGGTGCCCGGCCACCTCCGCGTAGCCGTCGAGGAGCTGCTCGACGGTGCCGAACCCGCCCGCGGGCAGCGGCGAGCCGAAGCGCCAGCACTTCACGCACAGCCAGCCGAGGTCCTCGCGCGGGTCGCCGCGGTGCACCACCTCCCAGTCGAGCACCGCCCGCAGCCCGTCGGGGTCGACGATCAGGTTGCCGGTGCGGAAGTCGCCGTGCACCACGGTCTCGGCCACGTCGGCGGGGCGGTGACGTTCCAGCCACTTCATCGCGATCTCGATGGTCGGCAGCGGCTCGCCGAGCGCGTCGTAGGTGGCGCGCAGGCTCTCCAGCGGCTCGACCGGCTCCAGGCCCGGCACGTCCTCGACCGGGATCGCGTGGATGCGGGCGAGCGTGCGCCCCAGCTCGGCGGCCAGGCCTTCCCTCGCCGCGGCGTACCGGGGCTCCCGCAGCAGCCGGCGCGCGATCGTCTCGCCGTCGACGTGCTCGGTGAGCAGGTACGGCGAGCCCAGCACCGCAGGGTCGGTGCCGCTGTCGACCAGCCGCGGCACCGGGACGCCCCCGGCCTGCGCGGCGGCGATGGCGTCCGCCTCCCGGGCCATCCCCTCCGGGCGCCCGGCGCCGGGCGGGTCGCGGCGCAGCACGAGCCGCCGGGGCGGTCCGCCGGCCACGTGCGCGGCGAACGACCACGTCTCCCGGCTGGCCCCGCCGGTGAGCCGGGTCGGAGGCGGCACCGTCACCCCAGTACCCAGCACCGCCGCGAGCCGGCGCTCCAGCAGGCGGGCCAGCACGTCCGGATCGGCCGCGTCGACCGCGCGCCCGTCGAGCACGGCGGTCGTCACCGCACACCCCCGCGGGCCGGGATCAGCCGGTGCGCGACCCGACCATGTCGAGGGCCAGCCGCTGGTAGCGGCGCACCACCTGGGCGCGGCTCAGCCGGCCGCCTGCGGAGAACCAGCCCGCGACACCGGTGCACATCACCACGATCGCCCGCGCGGCCTCGTCCGGCAGGGAGGTGGTGAACACCTCCCGCGCCACCCCGTCCGCGACGGTCGCGTCGAAGTAGCGCTGCTGCTGCAGCCGCTTGGCCCGGTGCGCGCTGCGGACCGGCTCCTCCAGCGCGCGCAGCTCGCTGGTGCCCAGCAGCGTGCCCCGCTGGTCCTCGAGGTGGAACAGCACCTGCACCTCGACCAGCGCCCGCAGCCGGTCCGCGGGGTGCTCGCCCGCCGCGTCGAGGGCCGTCGCCGTGCGGTGGAGCAGCGCCTCGATCCCCCGCTCCATGATCGTGACGAGGACCTGCTGCTTCGAGGTGAAGTGGTGGTAGAGCGCCGCGGGGCTCACCCCGGCGCGCACCGCGATGTCCCGCACGGAGGTGCCGTGGTAGCCGTGCTCGGCCATGACCGCGATCGCCGCGTCCAGGATGCCCGACTCCCCCGGCAGGCTCGACCGCGACGAGCCGGACGTGGCCGGGTGCGGACGGGCGGGACTCGCCACGCGGCCACCTCCCATCAGGCGTCCGGTCGGTCAGGGGCAGCCAGGCTACCTGCACGGACGTCCTCACTTGACGGCCAGGGGGTTGATCGGCGAGCCGAGAGCGCGGCGGAACTTGATCGGCGGCGCCGCCAGGAAGAAGTCGTAGCGCCCGTCGGCGGCGCAGTCCTGCGCCAGCTCCTCGAAGTCGAGGATCTCGCCCAGCGTCATCCCCATGTCCCGGATGAGCACCATGTGCACCGGCAGCGTCTCGCCGTCGATCTCCCCCGGCAGCACCTCGATCGCCCAGTTGTCCGAGCACACCGCCGCCACGTCGTGGCCGTGCAACCACTCGCAGCAGGCCAGCCCCAGCCCCGGCTCCCCCGCCATGAAGGACGCCGCATCCCCGTCGGCGAGGAACTTGCGCCGCCACCCGGTCCGCACCGCCACGACGTCACCCGCGCGCACCTCGGTGCCCTGTGCGGCCAGCGTGGCATCCAGCTCGTCCGGGGTGATCACCTCCCCCGCCTCGAGCCAGTCGACACCTCGGTACCGCGCGACGTCGACCAGCACACCGCGCCCGGCGATGCCCTTGGACTGGTGCTCGATGGACAGGTGCTTCGCCCCGTGCGGGGTGATGTCCGAGGCGGGGAAGCCGTTGTAGAGCTCCCCGTCGTAGTAGACGTGCGCGAGCCCGTCCCACTGCGACGCGCTCTGCAACGGCATGAACACGTAGTCGTCGGCGTAGTGGAACGCCCCGGGGCGGTCCTGGTCGGCGCCGGTCTCCGACAGCAGCAGCACCGGGTTGATCCGGCCGCCACCCGGCTGCGGGCCGCCCGGTCCGAACGGGATGCCGAGGTCGAACACCTTGCCCGTCCGGACGAGCCCGGCCGCGGCGACGATCCGCTCGGGCGTGAGCAGGTTCGTGGTGCCCCGCTCGTCGCGCCGCCCGTCGGCGTCCCAGCGGCCCCAGTTCGACAGCTGCCTGCCGATCTCCCGGAAGTCGCCGGTCATCCGCGGATCCTGCGGGGGCCGGCGAACCCGAACAGGTACCCCGCCACCTTGCGCATCTGGACCTCCTCGGAGCCCTCGGTGATGCGGTAGCGGCGGTGGTGGCGGTAGATGTGCTCGAACGGCGTGTGCCGGGTGTAACCCAGGCCGCCGTGCACCTGCATGGCGCGGTCGGCCGCCTCGCAGACGAACCGGTTGGCCCGGTAGTTGCACATCGAGACCTTGTCGCTGATCTCCATGTGCGGCACCCGGTCCAGCTCCCACGCCGTCTTGCGCACCAGGCCGCGCAGCATCTCCGCCTCGGTCTGCAGCTCCACCAACGGCCACTGGATCGCCTGGCGGGTGGCCAGCGGTTGGCCGAACGTCACCCGCTCACGCGCGTAGGCGACGCTGCGGTCGACGCAGAACTGCCCGGCGCCGACCCCGGAGGCGGCCTGGCGGATGCGGTTCTCGTGCACGAACGTCTGCGCCACCGCCAACCCCTCGCCCTCCTCGCCGAAGATCGCCGAGTGCGGCACCCGCACGTCCCGGATCGTCACCTCGGCGTGGTCGGTGGGCATGTTGAAGGTCCACCAGTGGAAGTCCACCGAGAAGCCCGGGCTGTCGGTCGGGGTGAAGAACGCCGTGATCCCGCGGGCGTCCCCCGGCTTCCCGGACGTCCGGGCGAACACCACGTCGTGCGTGGCCGAGTGCATGCCGGAGTTGAACCGCTTCGCCCCGTTGAGGATCCAGTCGTCCCCGTCGCGGACGGCCGTGGTCTCCATCCACGTGGCGTCGCTGCCGTGGTCGGGCTCGGTGAGGCCGAAGCCGATCCGCTTGGTGCGGCTCAGCATCGGCTCCAGGAACTCCTCCTTCTGCTCGCTCGTGCCGAAGGCGAGCATCATGTGGACGAACGGGAAGTTCCCGACCACCGACGCCTCGTTCTGCAGGTCGTTGTGCAGGCCGAGACCCTTGCGGGCGAGGTGCTCGCGGATGACCGCCATGTCCAGGTTGCTGCCGTCCGAGCCGCCGACCTCCTTCGGCAGCCCGTAGCGCAGCCAGCCGGCGGCGTCGGCGCGCCGGAACATCTCGCCGAGCAGCTCCTCCCACTCGCGCCGCGGCACGCCGCCGTTCTCGAAGTCGGTGCGGGAGTACTCGCGGCGGTGGTCGAAGAACCGCTCGTTGTCGTCCTGCGACTGGAGGGGCCTGATCTCCCGCTCGATGAACTCGTCGAGCTCGGCGAGCCGTTGGGTCAGCTCCACCGGGAGTTCGAAGTCCACGTTGACCTCCTTAACGATCGTTCAGCCAGCATGGCACCGCGTCGGCGATGAGGGAAGGGGGGGAGGCAGTCTCGGAGGCACTAGCTCACTTAACGATCGTTCAGCTAGCATGGCGCTGTCCCCCGGCAGCGAAGCAGGAGGAGCCCGCCGATGCGCGAGATCCGCTACGAGGTGACCGAGGGCGTCGCCACCGCCACCATCGACCGGCCGGAGAAGCGCGGCGCGATGACCTACGCGATGCTGGAGGAGTTCACCGCCTGCGTCGCACGGGCCGGCGCCGACGAGCAGGTGCGGGTCCTGCTGGTCACGGGCGTGCCGGGCAGCTTCTGCGCCGGGATCGACCTCGCCGACCTGGCCGGCCGCGACCCGGGTGACCGCGGTCGCGCCGACGGCGACGGCGGAGGCGGCGTTCCGCTGCTGATGGGGTGCCCGAAGCCGGTCGTGGCGGCCGTCGACGGGATGGCCGTCGGCATGGGTGCCGAGTTCGCCACGCAGGCCGACCTGCGCGTCGTGTCGACCCGGGCCCGGTTCCGCTGGAACTTCGTGCACCGCGGGCTGGTGTCCGACACCGGCGCGGGAACCTGGCTGCTGCCCCGCCAGATCGGCGTCGGGCCGGCGCTGCGGCTGCTCTACACCGGCGAGGACCTCGACGCCGGGCAGGCGCTGGCCCTCGGGTTCGCGACCGAGGTGGTCGAGCCCGACGAGCTGCCCGCCGCCGCGGAGCGGCTCGCCCGCACCATCGCGACGGCGTCGCCGTTCGCGTTGGTACGCACCAAGAAGCTCGTGCTCGAGGGCGCGGGCGCGGACCTGCGCGCCCACGTCGGCGCCACGCGGGCCGCGATGGCGGAGTGCTTCGCCTCCGCCGACCACGCCGAGGGGGTGGCGTCGTTCCTGGAGAGGCGCCCCGCCCGGTTCACGGGACGCTGAGCGGAGCCTGCGGAGCGAACAGACAACGCTGAGCGGAGCCTGCGGAGCGAACAGACAACGCTGAGCGGAGCCTGCGGAGCGAACAGACAACGCTGAGCGGAGCCTGCGGAGCGAACAGACAACGCCGACGGGGAGTGATCGAGATGAGCGAGCAGCGGGTCTGCGTGACGGTCACGGACGGGGTGGCCGACGTCCGGCTGTCACGACCGGAGAAGCGCAACGCGCTCGACCCTGCGATGTTCGCCGGCCTGGTGACGGCAGGCGAACGACTGAAGGGCGACCGGTCGGTGCGGGTCGTGGTGCTGTCCGGCGAGGGGCCGGACTTCTGCGCGGGCCTGGACTTCGGCGCGTTCCGGGCGATGGCCTCGGGCGAGCGGCTGTCGGCGACGGCGCAGCTGCCGCCATCGGACGGCCCGGCGAAGGCGGCGGGGCAGCGCGCGGCGTACGCGTGGGCGGAGCTGCCGGTGCCGGTGATCGCCGCGGTGCGGGGCAACGCGCTCGGCGGCGGGCTGCAGATCGCCCTCGGGGCCGACATCCGGATCGTCGCGCCGGACGCGCGGCTGTCGGTGATGGAGGTGGTGTGGGGGCTGATCCCCGACATGACCGGCACCCAGCTGCTGCCCGAGCTGGTCGGCCGGGACGTGGCGAAGGAGCTGACGCTCACCGGGCGGGTCGTGACCGGCGAGGAGGCCGCGGCGCTCGGGCTGTGCACGCGGACCGATCCGGACCCGCGCGGTGCGGCGCTCGCGCTGGCCCGGGAGATCGCGGGCCGCAACCCGCATGCGGTCCGCGCCGCCAAGCGGCTGCTGGACATGGCGGGGCGGGTGGACCTCGCCGGCGGCTTCGCCGCGGAGCAGGCCGAGATCGGGGCGCTCATCGGCAGCCCCAACCAGGTCGAGGCGGTCGCGGCGAACTTCGAGAAGCGGCCACCGGTGTTCCGGGACCTGCCGTGACACCGGATCGCCGCGCTGATGCAGAAGTTCCGGCTGGGGCCGACCGCCGGCAGCGGCGGATTGACTGACTGAACGTTCGTAAAGTAGCGTCGTGACGTCCGCTCGGCCACAACGGAGTGCGAGGGTGGCATGTCCTTCCGGTCACGCAGTGCCCGCTCACGCAGCGTCGTCGCGGGATTCCTCTGCACCGCGATGCTCGTCGCGGGCTGCGGTTCCGGCGGTTCCGCCGACGACAACGAGATCGTCGTCGGACTCGAGTCCGAGACGACGGGCTGGCTCCCCGGCCGCAACCTGCTGATCAACTATCCCAGCCTCAACGTCGCCTACGCCGTCTTCGATCCGCTGATGCGCACGGACGCGAACGGGGCGATGCGCCCCTACCTGGCCGAGTCGCTGGAGCCGAATGCGGACCTGACGCAGTGGACGCTGACGCTGCGCCCGGGCGTCCGGTTCCACGACGGCACGCCGCTGGACGCGCAGGCGCTCAAGACCATCTACGACCAGTACCTCTCGATCCCGACGTCGAACCTCCTCGGCTCGTTGCGCTTCGTGGAGTCGCTCGAGGTCGTCGACGACCTGACGGTCCGCTACACCCTCACCGAACCGGACGCGTCCTTCCCCGCCGTGCTGGAGGGCCCGGCCGGCTGGCCGTTCTCCCCCACGGCCGCCGCCGAGCAGGGCGCCGACGCCTTCGCCTCCCAGCCGGTGGGCACGGGCCCGTTCCG
Source organism: Pseudonocardia kunmingensis (assembly GCF_006716445.1). GTDB lineage: Bacteria > Actinomycetota > Actinomycetes > Mycobacteriales > Pseudonocardiaceae > Pseudonocardia > Pseudonocardia kunmingensis. Next base: position 1,399,247 of record NZ_VFPA01000002.1, on the reverse strand, counting down.
CTTCGCGAGCTGGCTGCGGGGCAGCGAGCTCGAGCTGGAGCGCAACGAGGACTACTGGCGCGAAGGCCTGCCGAAGCTCGACCGCATCACCTTCCAGGTGATCACGGACGAGAACGCGAGGGTCGCGTCGCTGCAGTCCGGCGACATCGACGCCATGCAGACCCTGCGCCAGAGCACGGTCCGCCAGGTCCGCGCGCTCGAGGACGTCACCACGCACGACTTCATCGGCAACCTGGCCGGTGGGCAGCTGCTCAACACGCAGCAGCCCCCGCTGGACGACGTGCGCGTCCGGCAGGCCCTGGCCTACGCCATCGACCAGCCCGCGATCCTCGATCTGCTCGGCGGGTCGGACCTCTCCCCGACCGCCACCCAGTACTACCAGCCCGACAGCCCCTGGCACTCCGAACGCGCGGAGCAGACGTGGCCCACGAACGACCCGGGGCGGGCCCGGCAGCTGCTGGACGAGTACCGCAACGACCCGAACCGCTCCGACGGCAAGGCACCCGGCGAGCCCGTCGTGCTGGAGCACAACATCATCCCGGACCCGAGCGTCGTGGAGATGGGCCTGGGCTACAAGGCGATGTGGGAGGCGGTCGGGTTCGTGCACAACATGCACCAGGTCGAGGTCGCGGTCATCACCGACACCAACGCCTCGGGCGACTTCATGATCAACACCTCGCGCTTCGGCAACGAGGACGACCCCTGCATCACGCTGCGCAACAGCTTCGGCGACCCGGAGGTCACGCCGACCAACTACACGAACCTCGACGACGCGGAGGTCCAGCAGCACCTCGCCACGCTGTGCTCGACCACCGACCAGGCGGCCCGCGAACAGGCCGTCGACGCCATCATGGTCCGGCTCGCCGAGCTCGTCCCGCACACGTGGACGGGCCACACGCCCACCTCGGTCGCGGCCCGCCCGGAGCTGCAGGGCATCCCCGACTGGACCTTCCCCGACGGCACCCCTGGCGACGGCTTCCCGATGACGGCCGTGACGTGGGCCAACGTGTCGATCGTGGAGTAGCGGTGCGCACACTCGGACGCAAGCTCCGGCGGCTGCTGCTCACCGTGCTGGCCGTCTCGTTCCTGACCTTCCTGCTCACCAGCCTGCTGCCGGGCGACCCCGCCCGCCAGATCCTCGGAGACCAGGCCACGCCGGAGGCCGTGGCCGCGGTCCGCGCCGACCTGGGGCTGGACGACCCGCTGCCGCTGCGCTACCTGAGGTGGCTCGGCGGTGTGCTGACCGGCGACCTGGGCACCTCGTACCAGACGGGGCAGGAGGTGGCGGAGGCGATCGGGGAGCGGGCGCCGGTGACGCTGCAGCTCGGGCTGATGGCGGTGCTGCTGGCACTGCTCATCGCGGTGCCGCTCGGCGTGCTGGCGGCTTACCGCTCGGGCGGCACGGCCGACCGCGTCATCACGGGCGCGACGTTCTCGCTGCTGTCGATGCCGAACTTCATGATGGCCATCCTCGCCATCTACCTGTTCTCGGTGACGCTGGGCTGGTTCCCCGCGACCGGTTGGGAGGAGTTCGGCGACGATCCCGTCGAGAGCCTGCACCGGGCGTTCCTGCCGGCGTTCTCGCTGGCCGCCGTGAACATCGCGGTGTTCACCCGGCTGCTGCGCAGCGACATGATCGCCACGTTGCAGGAGGACTACGTCACGATGGCGGAGTCGAAGGGGATCAGCACGGCGCGGGTCCTGTTCCGGCACGCCCTGCGGCCCTCGTCGTTCTCGCTGCTGACCGTCGCGGGCATCCAGTTCGGGGTGCTGATCAGCAGCTCCGTGGTCGTCGAGCAGATCTTCGCGGTGCCCGGGGTCGGCCGGCTGATGTACGACGCGATCCTGCAGCGCGACCTGCTGCTGGTGCAGGGCGTCGTCCTCGTCGTCGCCACCGCGTTCGTCGTGATCAATTTCCTCGTCGACGCGCTGTACTCCGCACTCGACCCGAGGATCCGGCATGGCGATCGCTGACCGCGTGCCGGAGGCCGCCACGACCCCGGGGCCACCGCGCACCCGACGCCGCCACGGCGTCGTCTTCTGGTGCGCGGTGGCCTGGCTGGTGCTGATCGGGGTCTTCGCGGCGTTCGCCGAGTGGCTCCCGGTCGCCGATCCCGAGATGCTCTCGGTGGAGGCGATGCTCCAGCCCCCGTCGGGCGAGCACCTGCTCGGAACGGACGGCACCGGCCGCGACATCCTGGCCCGGATCGTCCACGGCGCGCGGGTGTCGGTCGTGGTGAGCCTCGCCGCGGTGTCGGTGGGCCTGGTCGTCGGGGGCACGCTCGGCATCGTCGTCGGGTTCTTCCGGGGACGCGCGGAGACGTTCGTGATGGCGGCGGTCGACGTCATCCTGGCCTTCCCCGGCCTGGTGCTGCTGCTCGCGCTCGTCGCCTTCGTCGGGCAGAGCCTCGTGGCGATCTCGCTCGTGATCGGGTTCCTGTCCATCCCGGTCTACGCGCGGGTGGCGCGGGCCAACACGCTCTCCGTGGCGCAGCGGGAGTTCGTCCTCGCCGCCCGGGCGATGGGCGCGAAGCCGCTGCGGCTGCTCGTGTCCGAGGTCCTGCCCAACGTCGTCCTGCCGCTGCTCGCCTACGCGCTGGTCGCGACCGGCGTGATCGTCATCCTGGAGGGCTCGCTGGCGTTCCTCGGGCTCTCCGTACCGCCACCCGCCCCGACCTGGGGAAGCATGATCGCCGAAGGCAAGCGGCACCTCGAGACCAGCCCGCACGTGGCCGCGATCCCCGCGGTCGTCATGTTCCTGACCGTGCTGTCGCTCAACCTGGTCGGCGACCGGCTGCGCGGCCGGTTCGACGTCCGGGAGGCCAACGTCTGATGAGCACCCTGGAGGAGCCCGTCGCGGACGCGAGCGCCACCTCGGCCGCGCCGCTGCTCGTCGGCGAGGACGTGCGCACCCACTTCCGCTCGCCCCGCGGCACGGTCCGGGCGGTCGACGGGATCTCGTTCTCGCTGGCGGAGGGGCGGACGCTGGGCATCGTCGGCGAGTCCGGGTCGGGCAAGTCGGTGCTCGCACGGTCGATCATGAACATCCTGCCGCGCCGGGCCGTCGTCGCCGCCGACGGGCACATCCGCTTCAAGGGCCGCGACGTCCGCCCGCTGCCGCGCGCCGAGATGCGCAAGCTGTGGGGCCGGGAGATGGCGATCGTCTTCCAGGACCCGATGACCTCGCTCAACCCCGTGCTGCGGGTGGGCGACCAGCTGACCGAGCCGCTGCGGGTGCGGCTGGGCATGAACCGGACCCACGCCGCGGAGCGGGCCCTCCAGCTGTTCCGGGCGGTCGGCATCCCGGCCCCGGAGCGGCGCTTGCGGGAGTACCCGCACCAGCTCTCGGGCGGCATGCGCCAACGCGTGACGATCGCGATCGCGCTGGCCTGTGAACCGGAGCTGCTGCTCGCCGACGAGCCGACCACCGCGCTCGACGTCACGGTGCAGCGCCAGATCCTCGACCTGCTCGCCGAGCGCCGGCGGGAGCAGCGGATGGCCACGATCCTCGTCACGCACGACTTCGGCGTCGTCGCGGGCCGCGTGGACGAGACGATCGTGATGTACGCCGGGCGCGCTGTCGAGCGGGCGCCGACCGCGCTGCTGTTCACCGAGACCCGCCACCCGTACACCTCCGCCCTGATCCGCTCGATCCCCCGGCTGCGCAACCCGCCGCACACCCGGCTCGAGGCGATCAGCGGTCGTCCCCCGGACCTGGTCGCCCCGCCCGCCGGATGCCGGTTCGCCCCGCGGTGCCGGCACGCCCAGCCCCGGTGCACCACCGAGGACCCGCCGCTCACCCCCGCCGGGGCGACCGGTCACGAGTTCGCCTGCTTCTTCCCCGTCGGCACCGACCGGGGCGCCGACGCCTTGGCGCGCAACCTCCGGGCGGGACGGACGGCGACCGGGCTGGCCGTCGCGGGCGGCGGGACGGGAGTGGACACGTGACCGGCATCGAGCAGCGCACCGCGCAGGCGCCGCACCTGCGCGACCGCACCGACATCGTGCTGCGGGTGGAGGAGCTGGTGGTGCGCTTCCCCGCCGCTGCGGGCCGCAGCGTGCACGCGGTGTCCGACGTCAGCTTCGACATCGCCCGGGGCGAGACGCTGGGGCTGGTGGGCGAGTCCGGGTGCGGCAAGTCCACCACGGGGCGGGCGATCATGCAGCTGCCCCGGCCGACGTCCGGGCACGTCCGGTTCGCCGGCGAGGACCTCACCGGCCTGGACGGGGAGCGGCTGCGTCGCACGCGGACCAGACTGCAGATGATCTTCCAGGACCCGATCTCGTCGCTCAACCCGCGGCGGACGATCGCCGACATCGTGGCCGAGGGGTTGACGATCTGGCGGGGGCGGCGCGCCGCGGCCGAGCCGGCCAGCCGGCAGTTGCTCGCGGACGTGTTCGAGGCCGTCGGGCTCGACCTCGAGCGGGTCGGCGAGCGGCGCCCGCACCAGTTCTCCGGCGGCCAGTGCCAGCGCATCTGCATCGCCCGCTCGCTCGTGCTCGAGCCCGAGGTGCTGATCTGCGACGAGCCGGTCTCCGCGCTGGACGTGTCCGTGCAGGCGCAGATCCTCAACCTGCTCGAGGACATGAAGGCCCGCTACGGGCTGACGATGCTCTTCATCGCTCACGACCTGGCCGTCGTCAAGAACATCAGCGACCGGATCGCCGTGATGTACCTCGGTCGGATCTGCGAGATCGGCGGCTCCGAGGCGCTCTACCGGCAGGCCGCGCACCCGTACACGAACGCGCTGGTGGAGTCCATCCCCGAGCCCGAGCCCGGGGTGCTGCGCGGGGCGGGTGAGTGGGACACGCAGGCCGAGCTGCCCTCGCCCCTCGACCCGCCCGGCGGATGCCGGTACCGCACCCGCTGCCCGCGCGCGGAGGCCGTGTGCGCGCAGGTCGACCCGCCGCTGCGGCCGATCGGCGACGACCACCACGTCGCCTGCCACTTCCCGGTCCTGACCCGAACGGAGACAGGTGCATGACGGTCCGCCTGCGCCACGGCGTCTTCATGGCGCCCTTCCACCAGATGAACGAGAACCCGACGCTGCTGTTCCAGCAGGACATGCAGCTTCTGGAGCTGCTCGACGGGCTCGGCTTCCACGAGGCGTGGATCGGCGAGCACCACTCGGCGGGGATGGAGACGATCGCCTCGCCCGAGCTGTTCATCGCGGCGGCGGCCGAGCGGACCCGGTCGATCCGGCTCGGCACGGGCGTGGTCTCGCTGCCCTACCACAACCCCCTGATGGTCGCGGACCGCATCGTGCAGCTGGACCACATGACGCGCGGGCGCGTCATGTTCGGCGTCGGTCCCGGTCTGCTGGCGTCCGACGCGCTGATGCTCGGGATCGACCCGTCGGTGCAGCGCGACCGGATGGCCGAGTCCCTCGACGTCATCCTGCGCCTCTTCCGCGGCGAGGTGGTCACCGAGAAGACCGACTGGTACGAGCTGGTGGAAGCGCGGCTGCACCTGCCGCCGTACACCGACCCGCACCCGGAGGTGTGCGTCGCCAGCGCCGTCACGCCGTCCGGGGGTCGTCTCGCCGGGAGGTACGACCTCGGGATGCTGTGCGTCGCGGCCGGGGAGAACGCCGGCTTCGACGCGCTCGACGTCAACTGGCGCATCGCCGGGCAGGTCGCCGCCGAGCACGGCCGGGCGATGGACCCGAGCCGCGTGCGCCTCGTCGTCGGCATGCACCTGGCCGAGACCCGCGACGAGGCGATGGCGCAGGCCCGCCACGGGCTGGGGGCGCAGATCGACTACCTCAACAACAACATGCCGCGGCTGTTCATCCCCGACGGCGTCGACCCGGTGGAGTGGTACGTCGAGCACGACGCCGGCGTGATCGGCACACCCGACGACGCGATCGCCCGGATCGAGCGGCTCCGGCGCAAGCTCCCCGGGTTCGGCGCGGTCCTGCTGAGCGCCCACGACTGGGCGACGTGGGAGAACACGAAGCGGTCCTACGAGCTGTACGCGCGGTACGTGATCCCGCACTTCGAGCGCTCCAACACGCCGCGCCAGGAGTCCTACCGGTGGGTCACCCGGCACCAGGCCGAGCTGACCGAGAAGCGGACGGCCGCCGCGCGGGCGATGTTCGACCGGCACGAGGCGGAGTGGGCCGCCAAGCGCGCCTAATACTACAGCCGAATTTCGTGACCACGGGTGTTTCGGCGGTGGGCGGGGCCGTTCGGTGGTGGTCACGCGCATGATCCGCGTTATCGGTTGTCCATGGTCGTGGCGGCAGCGATGGACAACCGATACCCGCGATCTTCCCGGACATGATCGGCAGTATCGGGTGCACATGGTTGCGGTCACGACCACGGACAACCGAAAGTCCGGATCATGCCTGCCGTGGGCGGTGCGGCGGAGGCCGGGCGATTCGGCAACACCCACGATCCGTCCGTTGCCGCGCGTCGGTAGCGGCTGGTTCGGGCTGCGGACGCGGCTGTTCGACGAGGCCAGGGCGCGCATCACGCTCGGCGCCGGGCTTGCCGGCCCGCGACGAGCGAGACGTGAGCGGGGTTGCGCCCGTGATCGAACCCCGCTGACGTCTCGCTCGTGGCGCGATCCTGCGGTGGGCGCGCCGTACCCGGCTGGTGACACCCGACCCACCGCCTCGACCTGGCCTGCCGTGCGATCCCACCCGTCCACCTCAACCCTCGCGGTGGCGGGGTGCTCGGCTTGGCAGAACTACCGAGAAGCGTGGTCGTCGTGGCGGCCGTCCCCGATTTCGGAGCAGGCCCGTTGGTGGACGAGTGCGTTCCCGCCGGGTGGGTGCGCGCCTGGCTGTGTTCCCGTCCCCTACCCCTTTGATCATCATTATCGTCGCGTTCCGCGGAACGCGGCCGACGCCCGGAAATGTCGGACCCCGATGCCATCCTGAACCGGAAAACACCAGCTCACACCGCCTGGAGGTTCCCGGTGCCGGTTCTCGCGCTCCCCACCCCGCAAACCACGGACATTCGCGTTCTGGAAACGGAACTGCTCAGTCTGGCCGGACACATCAACGCTGCGCTGTGTCAGTTCCTGCGAGTGTTGGCCGAGTTCGACGACCGCGAGGGCTGGGCCGGGCCCGGGATCCGCTCGTGTGCGCACTGGTTGTCCTGGCGGGCGGGGATGAGCCTGCGTACTGCCATCGACTACCTGCGGGTCGCGCATGCCCTGCCGCGCCTGCCGCGCATCACCGCGGCGTTCGCCGCTGGGCGGATCTCGTATTCGAAGGTGCGGGCGCTGACGCGGGTCGTCGGCACCGATACCGCCGCGCTGACCCGGATCGCCGCCGCGATCGCCGCCGGCGAGCCCGACCTGCGCCACCTCACCGTGGCCGACCCGGACACCGCGGAGCAGGTGTTGTTGAACCTGGCCCTGTCCGGCACCGCCAGCCACGTCGAAACCGTCGTCGCGGCCGTCCGCCGCCGCCACACCCCACCCACCGACACCACCGCCCAGCGCAGCCTGTCCTGGCACTGGGACACCGACGGGTCGCTGGTGCTGCGCGGCCGGTTCACCCCCGACGCCGGCGCCGCCCTGATCGCCGCGATCGAGGCACGGATGGCACCCCGCGCCTCGGTGAGCCCCGGCCCGGCGGCCCCCGACCCGGCCACCGCCAGTGCTTCGCCCGCCACGGCTTCGCCGGCCACCGCCTCGCCGTCCGTGTCGCCGCCGGATCTGGACCAGCACGTACTCGAGCAGGAACCCGGCCCGGCCACCGACCGCCTAGCAGCCCGGCGCGCCGACGCCCTGCAGGCCCTGATCACCCACGGCCCCGACGATGTGGTGGTGGCGCGCGGACAGGCCCAGGTGATCGTGCACCTCGACGCCACCACCGGCAGCGCCCGCCTCGCCGACGGACCAGAACTCCCTGCCTCCACCGCCGAACGACTTGCCTGCGACGCCCGCGTCCAAGCCCTGCTCAACGACCGCACCGGAAACCGCATGTACCTGGGGCGTTCCCGCCGCCTCGCCACCCCGGCCCAGATCGCGGCACTGACCGTGCGGGACGGGGCCCGTTGCCAGTTCCCCGGGTGCAGCCACACCCGCCACCTCCACGCCCACCACGTGCGCCCGTGGTGGGCGCAGGGGCGCACCGACATCGACAACTTGATCTTAATCTGCTCCTACCATCACAGCGTCATCCATGATCACGGCTACCGCATCCACCGCCTGCCCGACCGGTGGCAGTTCCACCGCCCCGACGGCACCCCGATCCCCACCACCGCACCGGCGTTGAGCGGCAACACCGAAAGCCTGATCGAGATGCACACCCGGGCCGGGTTGCGGATCGACCGCACCACGTTGACCCCGAACTGGTTCGGCGAGCGCCTCGACCCCGAACCGATCCCTGGATGCGCTGCTCCCACGCCGGACCCGGACCGCGGCCTGACCGCGTTCAGCTGAACGCGGGAGCCAAGCCCCAGCGTTCCGGAACGCGCGGGAGCCGGGCCCCGGCCTTCCGCAGTGAACGCGGGGGCAGGGCCCCGGACAGGCCCGGTGTGTTGATCACCCGCAGGCACTCGCGAAGTGGTGGGCACCGTGACCACCTGATCCCCACTGGTGGGGGGTGAGACGGGACCACCGCCAGGTGCGCACCCACCCGGCGGCAACGTGCTCGTCCACCAACGGGCCTGCTCCCAGGTCGGGGACGGCCGCCCGAACGACCACGCTATCCGGTGGTTCCGCCCACCCGACCACCCCGGCCACCGCCGACGGCGAAGCGAACGGGTGGGATCGCACGCAAGGCCAGGCCGACGGCGGTGAGCCAGGGGTCGCGAGCCGGGTACGGCGCGCCCACCGGACGCGACGAGCGCAACGTCAGCGGGGTTCGGTGCAAGCAGCACCGAGGCGTAGCCAGCGGCTGCGACGAACTCTCGCCGTCCCCTCCTGAGCCACCGTCACCTGGCTCCGCGACTCGTCACACAGGGTCTAGGCCAGCACGAAGTCGGCGGCGTCCGGGTGACGCAGCCGCTGCCAGATCTCGGTGCCCTCGAAGGGGCAGTTCGAGGCCGAGCGGCCGTGGGCGTTGCGGTAGTAGTTGGTCGCGCGCGGATCGCTCCAGGTGCGCAGGGCCTCGCGGGCGTCCAGCTCGCGGTTGTAGCGCCGGTATGCGGCGTCGGTGACCTCGACCGCGCGCCGGCCGGTCAGGAGCAGCTCCTCGATCCGTTCGAGGGCGAACCGGGTCATCAGTTCGGAGAAGGTGACGACGCCGAGGCTGAACGGGTTGGTGTTGGGCCCGTAGAGCATGAAGAAGTTCGGGAAGCCGGGAAGCATCGTGCCGGCCCAGGCGCGGGCACCGTCGTGGGCCCAGAGCTCCTCGACGCGGGTGCCGCCGCGGCCGCGCACCTCCATCGGCCACAGGAAGTCGTTGGCCTTGAAGCCGGTGGCGTGGACGAGGACGTCGGCGGGGTGCTCCCGCCCGTCGGCGGTCTCGATGCCGTGCGGGGTGACCCTGCGGATGGGCTCGGTGACCAGGTCGACGTCATCGCGCAGCAGCGCGTCGAGGATGCTGTAGCGGTCGTCGACCGCGACGGGTCGCGCGGACATCGGCGGGTGCGGCGGCACCATCTTCGCCATCAGCTCGGGATGCTCGCCGAGCTTGCGGCGCAGGTGCTCGAGGCGTCCGTCCCGGATCCGGGCGTTGAGGGCGCTGCGTGTGAGCGGGTCGTCCCACTCGGGGTCGATGGTGAAGGCGCGGCTCTGCACGTGCGGGCCGGTGAGCCAGCTGGTGCGCAACCGCAGGAAGTTCGAGTAATAGGGCAGGTTGCGCTCCAGCCACAGGACCTGCTCGGGGAACGGCTCCCGGTACCCGGGGCGGTCGAACACCCACTGCGGCGTGCGCTGGAACACCGTGACGTGCCCGGTGAGGTCGGCGAGCTCGGGCACCATCTGGTAGCTGGTGCAGCCGGAGCCGATCACCGCCACCCGCTTGCCCGACAGGTCGAGCTCGCGCGGCCAGCGGGCGGTGTGGAACGCCGGCCCGGCGAACGTCTCGGCGCCCGGCAGCTCGGCGGTGTTCGGCCGGGACAGGAACCCGACGGCACTGATGATCACGTTGGCGTGCTCGACCCGCTCCCCGTCGGGGCTCCGCGTGGTGACCGCCCACGTCGCCGTCGCCTCCTCCCATACCATCGAGCGGACCTCGGTGTCGAAGGAGATCGCGTCGCGGATGCCGAAGGTGTCGGCGACCCAGTTGAAGTACTTCTCGTTCTCGGGCTGCCGGCAGAACGGGTTCGGGTGCCGGTAGTCGACGCCGTAGAGGTGGGTGTAGGTGCGGCTGGGGCTGTCGACGCGCGCACCCGGGTAGCGGTTCTCGTACCACGTGCCGCCGACGCCGGAGTTCTTCTCCACCACCGCGAACGGGATGCCTGCCCGCTTCAGCTGCACCGCGGCGTTCAGCCCGCCCAGGCCCGCGCCGACCACCAGGACGCGGAACCGTCCCAGCCGCTCGGGCGGAGGCTGCGCGCGCCACCGCAGGCTCCGAGCCCACGGATCGAGGGCGAGCTCCTCGAGCCACACCTCCCGCTCAGCGGCGTCGATCGACTCCCCCGCGGTCAGCTCCAGGCTGTGCGGCAGCCGGTCCGCGGGGCCGACCGGCACCTCCCCCGCCCCGCCGTCCCGGTAGGACCGCAGCCACGCCGCGGCCCGCTCGCGGACGACGGCCGCGCCTGCGGGGTCGGCGAGGGCACGGGCCTCGGCCACGCCGGCGGACACGGTGGCCACCGGCAGCGCCGCGAGGGACTCGTCGCCGGTCAGCTGGAACAGCAGCCCCCGCAGCGCCATCGGGTCGGCGTGGCGCAGCGCGTCGTCGATCGTCTCGTCGCTCGCCCGCAGCAGCTCGGGCCGGTCGGTCATGAGCGGCTCCGCCCGCTCGTGCCGAGGGCGGGCGCGGGGGTCGCGGCGTGCGCGGCGAAGTGCGCGAACATCCGGCTGCTCTGCGGCTTCGTGAGCAGCGAGACCACGATCAGCGCCAGGTAGGACACCGCGACGCCGATCGCGGCGATGTTCCACGGGGCGAGCAGCGGGGCATCGGCGAAGACCGTGCGGTTGAGCAGCGCCAGCACGCCACCGATCGCGATGCCGGCGACGAGGGCGGCGACCGCGCCCTGCGTCGTCGCGCGCTTCCACCGCACGCCCAGGTAGAGGACGGGGCCGAGCATCGCGGCGAGCGCGCCCCAGGCGACGGCCATGAGCGACAGCACGAACTCCGGCGGGTTGAGCGCGATGAACCCGGCCACCACCATCACCAGCACCGACGCCACCCGGCTCCACGTCATCTCCTGGCGGTCGGACAGGCGCAGCCCGAGCCCCTTCTTCGCGATGTCGCGGACGATCGCGGCCCCGCTCAGCACCATGAACGAGTCGGTGGTCGACATGACGGCGGCGAGCACCGCGGCGATCATGATGCCGACGACGACCGGGCCGAAGGAGTCGAGCATGAGCGCCGGGAGGACGGCGTCGGGCTCGTCGACGGGCGGGACCACCCCCTGCTCGGCCTGCACCCGGTAGGCCATGCCGATCCAGGTGGCGGCGACGGCGAACAGGTACAGGAAGCAGGAGATCAGCGGGATCCAGCGGATCACCTCGAGGTTGCGGATCGTGAGGAACTTCGTGCTGATGTGCGGCACGCCCGCGTAGGCGAGCAGCCCGACGAAGAACGCGTAGACCAGCACGTTCTGCCACGCGAAGGCGCCGCTCGCATGCCAGGGCGCCACGAGCTCGGGGTCGATCTCGGCCATCTGGCGGTGCAGCGCAGTGAGGCCGCCGACCTGGCTGACCGTGTACACGGCGAAGTAGACGACGAACACGCTCAGCACGAGCAGCTGGAAGAAGTTCGTCCACATCGCGGCGACGATCCCGCCGCCGACGCAGTACGCCACGACGACGGCCCCGCCGACGAACAGCGACAGCCCGAGGCTCCACCCGAAGATCGTCGTGCCGATGTAGCCGATCGCGACGAACTGCACGACGAGGTAGATCAGCGACCCGAGCGCCGTGGCGACGCCGGAGAGGATGCGCACCGCCCTGCTGTCGCCGTAGCGCAGCGCGAGGACGTCGGGCAGCGTGTACACCTCGTGCTTCTTGGCGATCACCGTCATCGGCTTGGCCAGCAGGAAGTAGGCCAGCGTCAGCCCGAGGAAGCTCAGCCCCATCGTCTGGACGTAGAGCGCGTAGCCGGTGCCGTAGCCCGAGCCCGCGTTGCCGAGCACGCCGGCGCCGCTGACGATCGCGCCGACGATGCCGAAGGACACGACCCAGCGGCCGAAGCCGTCGCCGGCCACCAGGTAGTCGCGCATCGAGCTGACGCGCTTGGTCGACCAGACGCCGATCGCGATGACGACCAGCATGTACGCGACGATCACGGCGATCGTCTGCCAGGACACGATCACGGGCACACCTCGATCCGGAGCGGGGGACGGGGAACGGGGATCACGACCGGCGGAACAGGTCGTCGAGCGTCACCCACTCCTCGTCGTCGGCGGAGAAGCGCAGTGCGAACAGGATCGACAGCACGACGGCGGCGACGAAGCCACCGATCACGAAGAGGGCCGTCACGGCAGGCAGACCGAACATCGTTGTCCTCGCGGTCGACGGGCCGGCCCGCGCACGCGCCGTGGAGCGGCGGTGCGGGCCGGAGCGGGGTGGCGGTGCGGTCGACGCTACGGAAGGTGCCCCCGGCCGGGGAACGGACGGCCGCCCGTCCTCGGGACCGTGCTGATGGGCAGCTCCACACCGCTGCGGGCGGGGCTCCGCGCTACTCGCGCCACACCGGCGCGCGCTCCTCGGCGAACGCGGTGGCCGGACGGTGCCCGCGGAACAGCGACTCCTGCGCGATGCTGGCCCGCAGCACCCCGTCGCGCGAGGTGAGGGAGCCGGTGTACCAGCCGCGTCCCCCGCCGGTGGTGCGTCCCGCCAGGTCGACGAGCACCCAGTCGTCCAGCCGGGCGCTGCGGTGGAACCACACGGCGTGGTCGAGGCTCGTGGTGGGGCGGAAGCCGCCGGTGGCCAGCGGCGAGAGGCCCGTCATGATGTCGGACAGGTAGGTCAGGACGGCGGCGTGCAGGAGCTCGCCGCCGTTCTCCGCTGGGGGCAGGGGCTCGGTGCAGCGGGCCCAGAACCGCGTGGGCCAGGACCGCTCGTGCGGCTGCGGAGGCAGCCGCGCCTCGAACGAGAACAGCCGCGGCATCTCCAGGGGCGGCAGCGCCTCGGGCGCGGGGACGTCCGGGGCGGGCTCTACCTGCTGGTCGAGGCCCTCCTCCCGGTCGTGGAACGACGCCGACAGGGAGAACACGACCTCGGCGGCCTGCACCGCCACGACCCGGCGCGCGGAGAACGAGCGCCCGTCGCGGTCGCGCTCCACGCGGAACAGCGTGGGACGGCGCGCGTCGCCGCTGCGCAGGAAGTAGCCGTGCATCGAGTGCGGGACCCGCCCCGCCGGCACCGTGCGCCCAGCCGCGAGCAGCGCCTGCGCCGCCACCTGGCCGCCGTAGAGCGGGAACGGGTCGTCGAACACGGTGCTCGCCCGGAACAGGTCGCGCTCGAGCGGCTCGAGGTCGAGCAGCGCGACAAGGGAGGCGTCCGCCGGGGCGGGGGCGGGCACGGAACGCGCGGTCATCCCGCGGCGACCGGCTGGGCCCCGACCGCGTCGCCGAGCCGGCCGCGGATGATCTCGACGGCCTCACCGACGATGCGCGACACCAGGTCCGCGCACGTCGGGATGTCGCGGATGAGGCCCTGCACCATCCCGGCGGACCAGATGCCGCGGTCCAGGTCGCCGGTCTCGTAGACCCCGACGCCGCGGGCGCCGGCCACCAGGTCGCGGACCTCCTCGAACGCCGCGCCGCCGTTCAGCCGGGCCACGACCTCGCGGCTCACCGCGTTGTCGGCCACCCGTGCCGTGTTGCGCAGCTGGCGGAAGATCAGCTGGGTGTCGCGCTCGCCGGCCTCGACCAGCCGCTGCTTGACGTTGTCGTGGATACCGGACTCGACCGTGGCCATGAACCGGGTGCCCATGTTGATCCCGTCCGCGCCGAGCGCGAGCGCCGCGACGAGGCCGCGGGCGTCGGCGAACCCGCCGGAGGCGATCATCGGGATGGTCAGCCGGTCGGCGGCGGCCGGGATCAGCACCAGGCCGGGGATGTCGTCCTCACCGGGGTGGCCCGCGCACTCGAACCCGTCGATGCTCACCGCGTCCACGCCGAGCGACTCGGCCTTGACCGCGTGCCGGACGCTGGTGCACTTGTGGATCACCTTGATGCCGTGGGCGTGGAAGTGCGCCAGGTGCTCGGCGGGGTTCGACCCGGCCGTCTCGACGATCGGGACGCCTGCGTCGATGATCGCCTGCCGGTACTCGGCGTAGGGCGGCGGGTTGATCGCCGGCAGGATCGTCAGGTTGACCCCGAACGGCCGGTCGGTGAGCTCGCGGCAGCGCGCGATCTCCGTGGTCAGGTCCTCGGGCGTCGGCTGCGTCAACGCCGTGATGAAGCCGAGCGCACCCGCGTTCGCGACGGCGGCGACGAGCGGGGCGCGCCCCACCCACTGCATTCCGCCCTGCACGACCGGGTGCTCGACGCCGAATTCCTCGGTGAACCGCGTCCTGATCACACTCGCTCCTCACTTAACGATCGTTCAGCACGCAGGATCGCTGCTCCCGGTGGCGCTGTCAACGGCCCGGGCGGCGGCGAGCCCGGCCGCGGCGAGCGGGGCGACGGCCGCACCCACGGTGTCGAACCCCTCGCCCACCGTGCGGCCCGCGACGTGCCGCGCGTGGATGCCCTCGGCGATCACCGCGGCCTTGAAGTAGCCCAGCGCCAGGTGGAAGGCGATGCCGGAGACGTCGCGCCCGGACGCGGCGGCGTAGCGGGCCACCACCTCGTCCGCCGCCGGGAGTCGCGGGCTGGTCGAGGCGGCGGACCCGCCGAGCACCGGGTCGAACGCGGGGTCGGCGTAGGCCAGGTGCAGGCCCAGGTCGGCGAGCGGGTCGCCGAGCGTGGCCATCTCCCAGTCGACGAGCGCGCGCACCACGCCCGCGTCGCCGCCGTCGAGGATGGCGTTGTCGATCCGGAAGTCCCCGTGCACGATCGACGCCCCGCTCTCCGGCGGGCAGGCCGCCGCGAGCCGCGCGTGCAGGGCGTCGACGTCGGACAGCGGGCGGGTCGCGACCCTCGTCCACTGGTCGTGCCAGCGCCGGACCTGCCGCACGAGGTAGCCCTCGGGCCGGCCGAACCCGGCCAGGCCCACCGCCGCCGGGTCGACGGCGTGCAGCCGCGCGAGCACGTCGACCAGGGCGAACGCGCACCGGCGCACCTCGGCGTCGGTCAGCGCGTCCAGCTCCGCGCGGGTGCGCACCACGCGGCCGGAGACGTGCTCGACCACCGCGAACGGCGCGCCGATCACGTCCGGGTCCTCGCACAGCGCGACCGCGCCCGCCACCGGGACCCCGCTGTCGCGCAGCGCGGCCACCACCCGGTACTCCCGCGCCATGTCGTGCGCCGACGGGGTGAGCCCGCCCAGCGGCGGGCGGCGCAGCACCCAGGTCGCGCGGCCGTCGGTGAGCCGGTAGGTGAGGTTGGACCGGCCCCCCGCGATCAGCTCGGCGTCCAGCTCGCCCGCACCGGGGACGTGCGCGGCGAACCAGGCCCGCAGGGCCGGCAGGTCGAGCCCGGCGACGGAGGTGGTCATCGGTCGACCCGCCCCGCCACCCGCTTCGCGATCGCCCACCGGTGCGTCTCCGACGGGCCGTCGTAGATCCGGAACGGGCGCACCTCGCGCAGGAACCGGCCCAGCAGGACGTCGCCGGAGATGCCCAGCGAGCCGCAGATCTGCACGGCCCGGTCCACGACCCGCCAGACCGCCTCCGCGGTGAACGTCTTGGCGATCGCGGTGGCCTGTGCCGCCGACCCGCCCCGGTCGAGCTCCCAGCACGCCTGCAGCACCAGCCCGCGGCTCGCGGCGATGTCGATCTCGTTGTCGGCGATCATCGCCTGCACCATGCCGAGGTCGGCCAGCCGCGACCCGAACAGCTCCCGCTCGCGCGCCCGGGCCACCGCGATGTCCTGCGACCGCCGCGCGATGCCCAACCAGCGCATGCAGTGCGTCATCCGTGCCGGGCCCAACCGCACCTGCGCGTAGCGGTAGCCCTCGTCGACCGCGCCGAGCACCGCGTCGTCGGGCACCACGCAGCCCTCGAACGCCACCTCCAGGTGCCCGCCGTAGAGGCTCTCGTCGAGCGTGTCGATGTGGCGGACCAACGTCATACCGGGGTTGTCGGCGTCGACGAGGAACATCGTGGCGCCGCCGCGGTCGCCCGGCGCGCCCGAGGTGCGTGCCATGCAGATCGCGAACGCGGCCCCGTCGGCACCGGTGATGAACCACTTGCGCCCGTCGATCCGCCAGCCACCGGGCACCTTCTCCGCGCGGGTGGTCAGGGCGGCGGGGTCCGAGCCGGCGCCGGGAGCGGGCTCGGTCATCGCGAAGCACGACCGGACCTCCCCCGCCACCAACGGCGCCAGGTAGCGCTCCTTCTGCTCCTGCGTGGCGACGGCCTCGAGCAGGTGCATGTTGCCCTCGTCCGGCGCGGCGATGTTCAGCGCGAGCGGCCCGAGCAGCGAGTAGCCGGCCTCCTCGAACACAGCCGCGCGCCCGCGCATGTCCAGCCCGTGCCCGCCGTGCTCCACGCCGACGTGCGGGGCGAACACCCCGGCCTCCCGGGCGGCCCGCTGCAGCTCGGCCCGCACGGCGTCGTCGCGGACGACGCCGGCGTGCCGCTCCTCCACCGGCACGACGACCTCGCGCACGAACGCGGCGGTGCGCTTCGCGAGCTCCGCGACGGCGGGGTCGGGGGTGAGATCGACGGGCACGGCGCCTCCTGTCGCTAACGAGTGTTAGCCACGATCGGACCGCGGTGCCCCCGTTCCCGTCAAGACCTGGCTAGGTTTCGTTAGCTAGCGCACCACCTGGCCGGTGCCGGGACGCAGTGGGAGCCCGTAGAGGGCGCTGGCGTTGCCGCCCAGGATCCGGCCGAACCGCTCGGTGTCGCGGCGCACCGACAGCGGGAAGGAGTCCGGCTCGTCGAAGTCCCAGTGCGGGTAGTCGGAGGAGAACATCAGCTTGTCGGCCATGCCCGAGGACTCGAACAGGCCCAGCACGTCGTCGAACCAGCGCGGGTTCTCCGGCTCCTCCATCGGCTGCGTCGTGAACCACAGGTGGTCGCGGACGTACTCCGACGGGCGCCGCTGCAGGTCCACCTCCCGCGCCATGACCCGGTGGGCGTGGTCCATCCGCCACGCCAGCGGGACCGCCCAGGACCAGCCGAGCTCGACCATCACCACCTTCAGCCCCGGGAACCGGTCGAAGGTGCCCTCGAACACCAGGCTCGCGACCACCGGGAAGTTCAGCGCCGCGAAGTCGCAGTGCTCCTCGAAGTAGTAGTTCGCCGGTCCGGACGGCGTGATCCGCCGCCCGGACAGCACGTGGAAGCCGATCGGCAGCCCGTAGTGCTCGCAGGCCTCGAGCACCGGCCGGTACTTGCGGTGCCCGATGCCCCGCTCGTTGTCCGGCGCCATCGCCACCTGCACCCAGCGGTCGCCGTGCGGGCCCTCCTTGCGCCGCACGATCTCCTGCACGGCGAGGTCGGGCACCTCGTAGGGCAGGTTGATGGCCCCGTACCAGCGGGGGTCGTCGGCGAACCACACCTCCTCCCGGTAGGTGTTCAGCGCGGTGCAGAAGGCGGCGCAGAACTCCGCGGGCACCCGCAGCCCGCCGCTGAACGGGAAGCCGCCGATGTCGTTGAGCACCGCGGCGCTCATGTCGTAGGCGTCGAGCAGCTGGGCGCGCGCGAACGCCGGATCGATGCCGGGCGGCCCGCCGTCGGGCGGCACGGCGTCCCAGCGGCTGGCGAACTCGCGGTGCCGGGGCCGGTCCCCGCCGGGGGCGCCGACACGCAGCCCGGTGTGCGCCAGGTACTCCTGCCAGCGGCGCGGCAGGTGTCGCACGACGCCGGGGATGGCCGGGTTCATCGACGGGTGGACGTCCGCGTCGATGATCCCCAACGTGGTCGGGATCGCGGCGGGGGCGGTCGCGGGCAGGGTCGCGTCGACGGTCATGTCGCTCCTCCTCGGGCGTCGGCGAGCAGCTGGGGCGCGCCGATCAGGGACCGGTCGATCTCCTTCACCGACCTGGCTCCCACCAGCGACATCGCGCGGATGATCTCGTTGTGCAGCAGTTCGAGCGTGCGGTCGACGCCGGGCTCGCCGCCGGCCGCCAGGCCGAACATGTACGGGCGCCCCACGAGCACGGCCTTGGCGCCGAGGGCCAGCGCCCGCACGACGTCGGTGCCGCGGCGGACCCCGCCGTCGAGCAGGACCTCGGCCCGCCCGGCCGCTGCCTCCACGACCTCGGGCAGCGCGTCGACCGTGGCCGGGACGCCGTCGAGGTTGCGGCCGCCGTGGTTGGACACGACGATCCCGTCGACGCCCAGCTCGACCATCTCCGCGACCTCCTCGCCGCGGAGCACGCCCTTGAGCACCAGCGGGCCCGGCCACCGGTCGCGCAGCCAGCGGATCTCCTCCGCCGTCACCGACTGGATGTGCATGATCGCGTCGGTGAAGTTGCGGTACGCCCGGCGCGCGGCGAACAGGTCCGGGCCGGCACCGCCGGTGCCGAACAGGAAGTCCCGCGACCACAGCGGGTGCGCGAGCCCGGCGAGCGCGAGCCGCGGCGACGGGGTCACCGGGAGCGTGACGCCGTTGCGCAGGTCCTTCTCGCGGTACGGCTTGATCGCGGTGTCGATCGTGACGCACAGCGTGCGGTAGCCGGCGGCCTCGACGCGGTCGAGCAGCTCGGCGTTCGCGGCGCGGTCCGGTTTCAGGTAGAGCTGGTACCACAGCGGGCCGGTCGCCGACCGGATCACGACCTCGGGCCGCTCCCCCGCCCCGCCGGGCACCACGTACACCGTGCCGGCCCGGCCGGCCGCCCTGGCCACGCCCGCCTCCGCGTCGCTGTGGCACATCCGCGCGAAGCTGCAGGGCGCCAGCAGCAACGGCATCGACACCTCGTCGCCCAGGACGGTCGTGGTGGTGTCCACGTGCCTGACGTCGACGAGGGCGCGCGGGCGCAGCGGGATCCGCGCGAACGACTCCCGGTTCCAGCGCAGCGTCTGCTCGTCGCCGGCACCCCCGTCGACGACGTCGAACACCGCCTTCGGCATCCGCCTGCGCGCGGCGCGGCGCAGGTCCTCCACGCTGTGAGCCCTGGTCAACCTCATCGACGGCGGTCCCCCTCTCGCGGCGGGCGACGGTGCCCACCCCGACGACGGTGCCGCGCGCGGCCCACGCCGACAACGGCGGTGCTGCCGAACTGCGCCCACCCACCGTTGTGGGATCCCACGAAGCCGGGCGGGGTCAGCCCGCCGCGTCGCGGTACGCGCCGGGCTCGCCCGCTCCTTCGCCCGCCCGGCGCAACCGGTCCCAGGCCAGCGCCCACCACACCTGCACGAGCGCGTCGTTGTCCCGCAGCGAGCACCCCGTGATCGACTCGAACCGGGACAGCCGGTACCGGACCGTGTTGGTGTGCAGGAACAGCTGCTGGCGGGTGACCTCCAACCGGTTGCCGCTGCGCAGGTAGCACTCGACCGTCTCGAGGATCGCCGCCCCGGACGCGCCCAGCCCGTCGAACGGCGCGACGAACCGCGCGTGCATCAGCTCACCGAGGTCGTGATCGGCCATGACCGCCGGGTGCAGCCCCAGGTCGGCCAGGCCGACGACCTCCCGGCGCCCCATCGCCTGCGCGGTCTCCAGCGCCCTCGTGGCCAGCCGGAACACCGCGGGCAGCTCGTGCAGCGGGACCGGCGGTGACACCCCGACCGCCGTCGGCGGCGGCTCGGGCGGCAGCACCGCGACGAACCCGCAGAGGTCGCCGTCGACCAGCGCCATCATGCCGTTGCGGCGTTCGCCGGTGCCCGCCACCCGCAGGTAGCGCTCCATGACCCGCACCGCGTCCGTCCCGGGGGCAGGGCGGGCGCGGAAGGCGCGGTAGTGCCGGTCCCGGTCCACCCCGTACGCCTCGGCCCCGGCCCCGATCTCGGAGGCGGCGATGGAACCGGAGATGATCCGCCGCACGAACCCGTCCTGGTGCTCCTGGGCACGGCGCTGGATCTCGAGCTCGGCCTCGCGGTGTCCCGCCGCCAGCGCCACCATGCTCCACGCCGACCACGCCTGCTTGGTGCTGAACAGCTCCAGCAACAGGCTGTCGCGGTACGGGGACGGCGGGGCGTGCTCGCGCACCAGGTCCACGAAGATCTTCTGGTGCTGCATCGAGGTCTGCAGCATCTCCGCGACGCCGACACCCTGCCGGGCCCGGTCCTCCCCGACCCTCCGCAGCGGGGTGTCGTCGTCCTCCGGGCCGGGCGACCGCCGCGCCCGGACCCCCGCGACCGACACCGACATGTTGCGCCGCCAGCTCTCCAGCAGCACGTCGTGGTCGACGTGCCGGTACGAGGTGTGCGTGAACACCCGTGCGAGCATCCGCTCCGCCATCGGGCCGTGCCCGTCGAGCAGGCCGACCTGCTGCAACCGGTCCATCAGGGCGTCCCAGGCCTCGTCCCGCGTCACGCCGCCACGCCGCCGGCCCACGGACGCACCTCCTCGTGCCTCACCGGGTGCACCGCCGCGATGACGGCCCCGGTCCGATGATGCGGCCCGCCGGTCGGCCCGTCGACCTCCGTTCGGGGCGACGGGCGCGGGCCGGCACCACTAGAGCCGGTACCAGTCCCGCGCGGTCTCGGCCATGATCCGCGGCCGCATGGACGGTGGCGCCGCGGCGAGGAGGTCGGTGATGTCGTCGTCGTAGCCGTGCGGGTAGTCGGTGGCGAACATGAGCACGTCCTCCGAGCCCAACCACTCCAGCACGGTCGCGGCCTGCTCCCGGGTGCCGAGGTCGGCGGGCGCGACGGAGAAGCGCATGTGCTCCCGGATGATCTCCAGCGGCCTGCGGTCGAGCCACGGCACCTCGCGGCGCAGGCCCTTCCACTCCTTGTCCATCCGCCAGCCCCACACCGGCAGCCAGGCGAACCCGCCCTCGAGCACCGAGACCCGCAGCCGCGGGCAGGCCTGGAACACCCCCTCCGAGACCAGGCTGGTGACCTGCGCCGTGAAGGACTGCCACTCGGCGGCGTACTCCTCGACGTAGGAGGAGGAGTAGCCGGTGGACGAGGGGGCGTCGGTGGAGGTGCCGCCGAAGTGCAGCCCGGCCACGAGCCCGTGCTCGGCCATCGCGTCGAACACCGGGTGGAACTGCCGCTGACCCCACAGCGCCGCGTGCCGGACGGGCAGCAGGACCTGCACGAACCCGGGGTGGTCCCCGACGCGGTGGATCTCCTCGATCATCGCGGCCGGATCGCGCGCGGGGATCACGACGGAGCCGGCCAGCCGGGGGTCCCGGTCCAGCCACTCGGCGACCAGCCAGTCGTTGACGGCGCGGGCGAGCGCGGCGGCCCAGTCGGGGTGGCGCAGCGAGTCCACGGCGTAGTAGCAGGTCAGGATCGCCCGCTCGACGCGCCACGGGTCGAGCACGTGCTGCTGCAACAGGCCGAGCTCGGAGGCGGGCGGGCGGTCGGCGGGGCGCCACTCGGGGCGGCAGGAGCGGTCGGAGCCCGGCGGGTAGGCGAGGGCGACCCCGCCGACCGGGCCGTGCCACCCGCGCTCGGTGCACCAGGCGATCCAGTGCGGGGACATGTACGGGAACAGGGCCTCGAGCGACGGGACGTTCGCGTGCACGTCGCAGTCGATGACCGCACCCGGCCAGACCTCGTCGCGGGTGACGTCCTCCAGCAGGGCCGTCGTCATCACCGGGCCTCCTTCCGCGCCGAGCGCCGCAGGTCGACCACGACGTACTCGTCCTCCACCCCGACCTCCACGGTCTCGGCGGTGTAGGGCCCGGGCACCCGGCCCGCCACGGGCACGCCGCCGACCTCGTCACGGCCGGCCACCTCGACGTCGTAGGTGCGCAGCCGGGTGCGCGGGTCGACGTACGACCGCCCGGTGCGGACGTCGAACTCCCAGCCGTGCCACGGGCACACCAGCAGCGCGGTCGACTCGTCGTACTCGAACTCGCCCGGCCGCGCGGAGCTCAGCCCGGCGACGACCGTGCCCTTGCACATCTCCGCCCCCTTGTGCGGGCAGCGGTTGATGAGCCCGTAGAAGGAGCCGCCGATGTTGAACACGCCGACCTGCCGCCCGCCCACCTCGACGAGCACCCGCCCCCCGTCGGGGATGTCGGCCGCCCGGGCGACGACGTAGCGTCCGGTCACGTCTGCACCAGCGGGCCGGCGACGTCGCCCGGCGTGGCCCGTCCCGCCGCCCACCGGTCCCGGATCGCGTTGTTCGGCATGCCACGCCCCTTCCGGACCCCTCGCCGTCGAGAGTCCTTCCTGAACGTTCGCTCAGTGCGAACGGCCACCGCATCGGCAGAACCTCCACAGTCGGCCCGGCCATGCTTGGCGGTTCCGACAGCGACAGCGCGAGACGGCCCGTCCTAGCTTCGGGAACCACTCGTGTCCCAGGTCGCACGACGGAGTGTGATCGATCCCGAGGAGATGCCGTGACCGTCGAAGAACCGATCGCCGTCGCCGGGCGCGGCGAGCCGTCCCGTCCGCCCGGGCCGCTGGAGGCGCGGCACGCGCGGTCACGGGCCTTCCAGAACGTCCGGGACGGCGACGCGTCCGAGCGGCTGACGTCCACGCACTGGCACATCGCCGCCGCGCTCGGCCTCGGCTGGATGCTCGACGGGATCGTCATCGCCCTCTATGCGCTGATCGTCCCCTACCTGCTCGCGGACTTCGGGATCAGCCTCAACCTGCTCACGCTCGCGGTGACGATCACCGGCGTGCTCGCCGCGTTCGCGGCCTACTTCTGGCCGTGGCTCGCCGACCGCATCGGCCGCCGCACCGGGTTCATCGTCAACGTCGGGCTGACGTGCGGGTTCCTCGTGATGATCGTGGTGTCGAGCAACTGGCTGTTCTTCATCGTCTTCTACACGCTCATGCGGATGACGATCGCAGGCGAGTGGGCGATCGGCTCGCTGCTGACGGTCGAGACCTGGCCCGCGAAGCACCGCGCCAAGGTGCTCAGCGCGGCCCGGTCGCTCTACGGCTACGGCGTCGTGATCGCGGGCCTGGCGGGCACCTACATCGTCGCACCGCACGGGTGGCGGTGGGCGTTCCTCGTGCCCGCGGTGATCGGCCTGCTCGCGGTCTACGTGCGGTTCCTGTGCCCGGAGTCCCCGGCGTGGGTGCGCAACCGGGACGCGATCGCCGCGCGCACCGAGGACGCGCCGCCGGAGCAGCGGACGACCTGGGCGGAGCGGGCGCGGAGGGCCGCGGTGGGGCAGCTGTTCGAGCCCGGCCAGCGCAAGCGGACCCACGTGGCGCTGTTCGTGGCCGCCACCGCGACGATGTCCTGGTACACCCTCGGCTACTGGGCGCCGTTCTACCTGCAGGAGAGCCACGGCTGGTCCACCGCCGAGTACAGCAGCTGGTACATCTGGTGGGGCGTGGCCGGCGCGTTCGGCTACTACCTCATGGGCTGGATCGCCGACCGCTGGAGCCGGTTCCGCGCGATGCTCACCGGAAACCTGATCTTCATCGTCACGCTGGTGCCCTGGGCGCTGGCCACCGAGACCTGGCAGCTGTGGGTGTTCGGGCTGGCGTCCAACTTCGGCCTGATCGGCGTATGGGGCACGGTGCTCACCTACACCGCCGAGCTGTACCCGACGCGCATGCGCGGGGTGGGTATGGGGCTGACCTGGATGGTCGCGGGGTTCCTCGGCGTGCTGGTGCCCTACGGCGCCCTGTGGATCCGCAATGCGACGGGGTCGTTCACGGCCGCGTTCATGCTCATCCCGCTGCTGCTGGTGGTGCAGCTGATCGGGCTGTTGATCGCGCGGATGGACTTCGCGGGCAAGCAGCTCGACTCGATCGCCACCTGAGCCCACCCCCTCCTCTCGCTAATCGGCGTTAGCCGGGCCGGATATGCTCGGCCGCGCCGAGAGGGGAACCGATGACCACCGCGACCACGGCCCGTACGGCCGAGATCCGCGCCGCCGCGCTGGAGCTGTTCACCCGGCTCGGCTACGAGGCCACCACGATGGCCGACATCGGGGCGGCGGTGGGCGTCCGCGGCCCGAGCCTCTACAAGCACGTGGCGTCCAAGCAGGACCTGCTCGTGCAGATCATGACCGGCACGATGGACGCGCTGCTCGACGCCCACCGCGCGGCCGTCGCCACCACTTCCGACCCGGTGGAACGGCTGCGCCGGGCCGTCGACGCCCACGTGCGCTACCACGCCCGGCACCGGATGGAGGCCTTCGTCGGCACGCGGGAGATCCGCAGCCTCGTCGAGCCGCACCGGACGGCCGTGCTCGCCCGCCGCGCCGACTACGAGGCGGGCTTCCGCTCGCTGATCACCGACGGCGTCGACGCGGGGCGGTTCACCGTGGCCTCCCCGCGGCTGGCCTCCTACGCGATCCTCGACCTCGGCATGGGCGTGGCGGTGTGGTTCCGCGAGGACGGCGAGCACAGCGAGAACGCGGTGGCCTGGCAGTACACGGAGTTCGCGCTGCGGCTGCTCGGCGCCGCGACCTGAGGCCCCGCTACTGGATCCGCCGCTCCATCCCGGCCCAGGCCTTCTCCCGCAGCAGGTACTTCTGGATCTTGCCGGTGGAGGTCTTGGGCAGCTCCCCGAACTCGACGTGCTTGGGAGCCTTGAAGCGGGCGAGCCTGCCCTGCACGTGCGCGACGATCTCCTCAGGGGTGGCGGTGGCCCCCTCCTTCAGCGTCACGTAGGCCGCGGGCACCTCACCCCACCGCTCGTCGGGCACGGCGATCACCGCAGCCTCCAGCACCGCCGGATGCTCCATGATCGCCTGCTCGACCTCGACGGAGGCGATGTTCTCGCCACCCGAGATGATCACGTCCTTGCTGCGGTCGCGCAGCTCCACGTACCCGTCCGCGTGCACGACGCCCAGGTCGCCGGTGCGGAACCAGCCGTCGGGGGCGGCGGCGCTCGTCGCGTCCGGGTCCTTGAAGTAGCCGAGCATCACGTTGTTGCCGCGCAGCGCGATCTGCCCGATCGTCGCGCCGTCCGCAGGCACGTCGGTGCCGTCGTCGCCGATCACCCGCGCGGTGCACGCGATCATGTTGCCGACGCCCTGGCGGGCCTTGAGCCGGGCCTGCGCCTCGCCGTCGAGGTCGTTCCACTCCGGGCGCCAGTCGCAGATCATCGCCGGCCCGAACGTCTCGGTGAGGCCGTAGAGGTGCGTGACGTCGAAGCCCAGCTCGCCCATCCGGCGCAGGATCGCCGGGGACGGCGGGGCGCCCCCGGTGGCGACGCGGACCGTGCGCTCCAGCGGGGCCGCCTCGGCGGCGTAGGCGAGCATCGACAGCACCGTCGGCGCGCCCTCCAGGTGCGTGACGCCCTCGGCGCGCAGCAGCCGCCACACCTGCGCCGGGTCGACCTTCGGCAGGCAGACGTGCGTGGCCGCGGCCGCGGTGACCGCCCACGGGAAGCACCAGCCGTTGCAGTGGAACATCGGCAGCGTCCACAGGTGCACCGCCGAGGGCGACAGCCCGGTGTGGCCCACCATCGCCAGCGCCTGCAGGTAGGCACCGCGGTGGTGGTACATCACGCCCTTGGGGCGGCCGGTGGTGCCGGACGTGTAGTTGATCGACAGCAGCGCCCGCTCGTCGGTCGGTCTGATCGCCCTCGGTTGCGCGGCGGCCAGCAGCTGCTCGTACTCCTCCCCCGCCCGGATCCGCCGCGGTGGGTCCGCCAGCCCGGCCACCGCGGCGTCCACCAGCTCGTCGAAGACGGGGTCGTGCACCAGCACGGCGGCCTCGGAGTGCTCCAGGATGTAGGCCACCTCGGCCGCGGACAGCCGGGTGTTCACCGCGACCAGCGGCACACCCGCCCACGGCACCCCGAAGTTCGCCTCCAGCAGCACGTGCGTGTTCGGCGCGAGCACCGCCACCGGCCGCCCGCCGGCGAGCGGCACCAGCGCCCCGGCCAGCCGGCGGCACCGGCCGTGCAGCTGGGCGTAGGTGAAGCGCAGCTCCCCGTCGACGACGGCCGTGCGGTCGCCGTGCGCCGCGGCCGCCCGGTCCAGGTAGGACACCGGCGTGAGCGGCTCGAACGAGAGCGCGTCCAGATCAACGGTCATCCGGGCCTCCCCGCTGCCGGTGGCGGTGTCCCCCACCGGTTCCAGTGCACGACGTCCTCGACCGGGCGCCGCTTCGGCTGCGCCCACCGGCCCTTCGCCGGGTAGCCCATCGGGATCAGCGCCATCGTCAGCGCGTCGGCGGGCAGGCCGAGCAGCTCCCGCAGCTCGTCCTCGTGCCCGCCGTACAAGGTGGTGAGCGAGGTGCCGATGCCGTAGGCGCGGGCGGCGAGCACGAGCTGCTGCACCGCCCCGTAGATGGAGGACCCGAGGCGCGGGCTCGTGGCGTCGGCGGCGCCACGCAGCACCGGGAACACCCACACCGGCGCCTCCTCCAGGTGGTGGGCGAGGTGCTCGGCGCCGAGGTAGCCGCGCGGGGTGAGCCCCTCGGCGCCGGGCGGTGCCGCGAGGATCTGTGCCCGCCGCGACCCGTAGGCCCGCTCCCAGTTCTCCCGGTACCACCCCGCCACCGGGGCCTTCAGCGCCGGATCGGTGACGACGACCCAGCCCCAGGACTGCATGTTGCCCCCGGACGGGCCGCGGATCGCGGCGTCCAGGACCGCCCGCAGCACGTCGTCGGGGATCGGGTCGGGCGCGAGGTAGCGCCGCGCGGGCGTGGAGTGGAGCGCCTCCAGCACGCCGAGCGGTTCCGGAATGGGCGCCACTGTCACGGATGTCCTCCTTCTCGACCGATCGGGTCGTTCGACGGGGGAAGCCTCGCACCGCCCGGTCGCAGGCGCACCCGCACCGGGTCAGCCCGCGTCGGCGGCAGGCGTCGCGAGCAGCGGCCGGTGCCCGGCGACGGCGATGCCGGACGCGGGCAGCCCCGCCCCGTCGCCGGGGTCCTCGCCCAGCAGCAGCGCGCTGCGGACGCCGAGGTCGCGCAGGACGTGCGCCGCCAGCGCCGCGGTGTCCGCGCCGGGCACCGCGCAGCCGCGCAGCGCGTGCACCGGGCCGACCCCGGGAGCCGCCCGGGTGCGCAGGTACACGAGCACCCCGCGGCCTGCGGCGTCGATCGCGGCGAGCGCCGCGTCCAGCCGCGCCGCGCACGTGCAGCGCAGCGAACCCAGTACGTCACCCGCCACGCACTCGGTGTGCACGTGGACCGGCACGGGGGCCGGCCCGGTGAGGTCCCCGCGCGCCAGGGCGAGGTGCTCGGCGCCGTCGCCGGCGTACCCGAGTGCGCGGAACACGCCGTGCGCGGTCGGCAGGGTCGCGCTCGCCCCGGCCCGCAGCAGGGGCGTGGCGCGCCGGCGGGCCGCCACGACCTGCGACACCCGCACGACGGGCAGCGCGGCCCGCTCGGCGAGCGCGGCC
This sequence comes from Pseudonocardia kunmingensis, assembly GCF_006716445.1. Classification (GTDB taxonomy): domain Bacteria; phylum Actinomycetota; class Actinomycetes; order Mycobacteriales; family Pseudonocardiaceae; genus Pseudonocardia; species Pseudonocardia kunmingensis. The sequence continues at coordinate 1,371,724 of NZ_VFPA01000002.1, read as the reverse complement.
AATGCGGCCGGCCCGGCCACCTCCCCGGCCTCGTCGACGGCCGTGGCGAGCGCGGCGGCAGGAGCGAGCCCCGCCGACGTGCACAGCTCGACGGCGGCCTCGGCCGGGCGGGCCCGCTCCAGGACGCCCCCGCCGCGCGCCCGCAGCGGCAGCACGTGCCCGGGCCGGACCAGGTCGGCGGGCCGGGTGGCCGGGTCGGCCAGCGCGCGGACGGTGAGCGCGCGGTCGCGGGCCGAGATCCCGGTGGTGATCCCGTCCTTCAGGTCGACGGCCACGCCGAACGCCGAGGTCAGAGGCCCGGCGTCGCGGGCGGCCAGCGGCGGGACGCGCAGCGCGTCGAGGCGCTCGCCGGTCATCGCGACGCAGACGATGCCGCTGGACTCCCGCACGAGGAAGGCCATCGCGCGCGCGTCCACCCGCTCGGCCGCCACGAGGAGCACGCCGGTCGGGACGTCGGCGCAGTCGTCGAGCAGCAGCACCGGGCGGCCCGCGACGAGCTCCGCGCCCGCAGTTCCCAGGACGTCGGCCATCACCGCTCCGCGGGCTGGGGGCCGGACAGGACCTGGTGGCGGCGCGCGGCGACGAGGTCGGCGAAGCGCACCACCTCGTCGGCGACGGTGTGCAGCTGCTCGGTGACCCGCACCTCGCTGCAGCACCCGTCGGCGAAGCCGGTCTGCGTCGAGTTCACCGCGGCCCCGTACGGGGTGACCCAGCCGCGCAGCGCGTGCACGATCGCCCGCAGCGCGCTGAGCGTGGTGACCGCGGCCTGCCAGCCGTAGGCGGTGACGATCAGCCCGACGGAGCGGTCGGCGAGGTAGGGCAGGGCGTCGTCGCGCATGTCCTCGGTGTAGTCCAGCGCGTTCTTGACCAGCCCGGAGATCGAGCCGTGGTAGCCGGGCGAGGCGACGATCACCCCGTCGGCGCGGCGCAGGTGCTCGACGAGGTCGCGGGCCACCGGCCCGCCGTCCCCCGCCTCCGGCGCGTACATCGGCAGCCGCGCCAGCTCGGTGCCGGCGAACACGCGCGTGGTGGCGCCCTGTGCCGCGGCGCGGGCCACCGCGATCCGCAGCGCCTGCTCGCTGGAGGAGCCGGTGCGGACGGTGCCGCCGAGGCCGACGACGTGCAGCGGGCGGCTCATGCGGCGGCCCGCCCCGCCAGGAACGCGGTGATCGCCGCGAGCGTGTCGTCCGGGTACTCCACCAGCATCCCGTGGCTGCCGCGCGGCAGCACCTGCAGCGTGGCGTTCGGCAGCAGGTCGGCGATCTCCACCGACTGCGCCACCGGCGTGAGCACGTCCTCGGCGCCGGTGAGCACGAGCGTGGGGGTCTCGGCCTTGGGCAGGTCCGGGCGGGAGTCGTAGACGCGCAGCCCGGCCGCCTGCGCCTCGAACCCGGCGAGCGTCGTCGGGTGCGGGTCCTGGCGGGCGAGCTCGGCCTGGGCGTGCGCGGCCGCGTGGTCGGACAGCAGCCGCGGGGTGAACACCCACGGCATGCCGGTGATCCCGATCGCCACCGGGTCGACGCCCGCGCGGCGCAGCGCGAGGCCCGCGTCCAGCCACGCGTCCTGGACCGGCGTGTAGGACGGGAACGCGTTGAGCAGCACGGCCGCGGACAGCAGGCGGCCGTGCCGGATCAGCATCGACTGCAGCACCGACCCGCCCAGCGACCAGCCGACCGCGGCCACCGGCCCCAGCCCGAGGTGCTCGACGAGCCCGGCGGCGTCGTCGGCGAGGTCGTCGATCGCGTACGGGCCGGGCGGCACGGCGCTGCGGCCGGTGCCGCGGTTGTCGAACGTGATCACGGTGTGCTGCTCGGCCAGGCGCGGGGCCGCGAGCGCCCAGGCCAGCGAGCTGGAGCCGAGCCCGGAGATCAGCAGCAGCGGCGGGCCGTCACCCGTGACGTCGTAGTGGATGTCGATGCCGTTCACGGTGGTGGTGGGCATGCTCAGTTCCCTCCGACGGGTGCGGGGACGCCCGCGCGCGCGGCGATGCGCCGCTGCGAGACGGCGGGGGTCCAGTGGTCGGGCTGGTCGGCCCAGAGGTCGCGCAGCTGCGGGATCACCTTCGTCCCGAACAGGTGGGTGTTCTCGGCGGCGGTCTCCTCGGGCAGGTCGCCCATGTGCAGCGACGCGATCAGCTGCCCGACGCGCAGCTCGGTGGCCAGCTCGCGGATGCGCTGCGCGACCCGGTCCGGCGTGCCGGCGATGATGTAGCCCTTCTCGTCGTACTCCCAGAAGCCCATCTCGCCCCGGGTCGCCCGGCGCTTGTCCTCCAGCGCGGCCGGCGTGTTCACCCGCTGCAGCATCTTCGCGAGCGACTCGGTGGAGGTGTAGCCGGGCGGGGTGGCGTAGCGCATGGCCGGGTCCTTGACCCGCTGGAAGTACTTCACGGCGCGCTCGTACTTGCGCTCGGCCTCGGCGTCGCTGTCGGCGACGCAGACGAGCTGGGTGAACGCCATCCGGTGCGGGTTGAGGTCGCCGTCGTGGGCGGCGACGTAGTCCCAGTAGCCGTCGACCAGCGGTTTGGCCGACCGCAGGCCGGAGAACGACAGGTGCCCGTAGCAGTAGTTCTCCCGCGTCACGAGCTCCCAGGTCTCCACGCTGCCGGACCCGGGCACCCAGATCGCCGGACGCTGCTGGACGGGCCGGGGCCAGACGTTGACGTGGCGCAGCTGCGTGTAGCGCCCGTTGAACGCGAACGGCTCGCGCTCGGCCCACGCCCGCAGCACCAGCTCGCGGGCCTCGTGGAAGCGCTCGCGCAGCTCCACCGGCGGGCGGCCGTAGGCGTACGCGGAGTCCATCGGCGTGCCGAACACGAAGCCGGCGATCACGCGCCCGCCGGACAGGCAGTCCAGGTAGGCGAGCTCCTCGGCCACGCGGGTGGGTGGGTTGTAGAGCGCGAGCGAGTCGCCGATCACGAGGATCGCGGCGTTCTCGGTGGAGCCGGCCACGCTCGCGGCCAGCAGGTTCGGTGACGGCGTCATCGCGAACGGGGTCTGGTGGTGCTCGTTGACCGCGAGCCCGTCGAACCCGTCGCGGTCGGCCTGCTGCATGAGCCGGATGAACATCCGGTAGTCCTCCCCGACCCGCTCGGGGTCGGCGAGGTCGATCGGGCTGTCCACCCAGGCGCCCTGGCCCGGGGCCGGGAAGGCGTCCGGCAGGCCGCTGTGGGTGACCTCCGCGAACCAGTGGAACTTCACCGTTGCACCATCCTCGGGACGAGCCGTCGACGTCGGTCGTCGCCATCGTGAGCGGCGCTCCGGGGCCGGACAATGGAGGACCGCACACTTCCGGCCGGGACGTCCCGGTCAGCTCTCCACAGTTCGCCGAGAACCCGCGGAGATGCCGGACGGTGCATTGCGGAATCTCCGCCCGAACCCTTAACGTCCGTTCAGCCGCAGAGGACGTCCCGCAGGTCACGCGGTACGGCGGCACCTGCCGGATCCCACCATCCCGACTTTCCGGGCGCCGAGCGCCCGGTGCTTCCGCATGCCCGGCCACGAGGGACGACTTCATCGAGGAGGTTGCGCCCGTGCTCAAGTTCTTCGTCCTGCGCGTCCTGTCGACGCTACCGGTGCTCGTGCTCGTGACGTTCGTGGTGTTCGGTCTCGTCCTGCTGATCCCGGGTGATCCCGCCGCCACGATCGCGGGCCCGGACGCCACGGTCGCGGAGGTCGCGGCCGTGCGCGAACGGCTCGGCCTGGACCGGCCGGTGCTGGTCCAGTACTGGGACTGGGTCACCGGGGCGCTCGCGGGCGATCTGGGCACCTCCCTGTACACCAGCCGCCCGGTGGCGACGTCCATCGGCGACGGCCTGCCGGTGACGATCTCGCTCGCCGCGACGGCGCTGCTGATCTCGCTGGTGATCGCGGTGCCGACGGCGATCGTCTCGGCGCTGCGCCGCGGTACGTGGATCGACCGCGTCGCGACCGTCGGTTCCTCGCTGGGCATCGCGCTGCCGTCGTTCTGGCTGGGCCTGGTGTTCGTGCTCGTGTTCAGCCTCGCGCTCGGCTGGCTGCCGGCCACCGGTTACGTCCCGCTCGACGAGGACCCGGCGGCCTGGCTGCGCCACATCCTGCTGCCGGCGCTGACGCTCGGGATCGCCTCGGCCGCCGAGAGCGCGCGGCAGCTGCGGGGGTCGATCATCGGCGTGCTGCAGCAGGACTACGTGCGCACGGCGCGGGCGAAGGGCCTGCGGGAGCGCATGGTGATCGGCAAGCACGTGCTGAAGAACGCGAGCGTCCCGCTGGTCACGGTGCTCGGCCTGCAGATCACCGCGCTGCTCGGCGGCGCCGTGCTCGTCGAGCAGGTGTTCGGCGTGCCGGGCCTCGGGCTGGTCGCCATCGGCGCGGTCACCACCCGCGACATCCCGGTGATCCAGGGCATCGTGCTGGTCGCCGTCGTGGTGGCCATGGTCTGCAACCTCCTCGTCGACCTCACGTACGGCTACCTCAACCCGAAGGTGCGGCCCCGATGACGCGCAGCGAAGCCCCCTCCCCCGCGCCGGCCGCCGCGTACGGCGGCGGTGCCTGGCGCGACTTCCGGCGCCGGGTCGGCCGCAACCGGGCCGCGATGGTGGCGCTCGGCGTCCTGTCCTTCCTCGTGCTGGTCGCGCTGGTCGGGCCGTACGTCACGCCGGCGGACCCGAACGACCAGAACCTGCGCGGGGTGCTGCAGGGCCCGTTCTCGCCCGGCCACCTGCTCGGCACCGACCAGCTCGGCCGCGACATCCTCAGCCGGCTGATCGTCGGCACCCGGGTGTCGCTGTTCGCGATCTGCCTCGCGCTGGTCGTGGCGATGGCGATCGGGGTGCCGCTCGGGTTCCTGTCCGGCTACTCCGGCGGCCGCTTCGACGCCCTCGTCATGCGCCTGAACGACGCGGCGATGAGCTTCCCGCCACTGCTGCTGGCGATCGCGCTGGTCGCGGTGCTCGGCCCGAGCCTGCGCAACGCGATGTTCGCGGTGGGGATCCTCATGGCGCCCCGGTTCCTGCGGCTCGTGCGCGGCGTGGTGCTCGGGCTGCGGGAGGAGACCTTCGTGGAGGCCTCCCGCAGCATCGGCACCCCGACGCGGCTGATCGTCTGGCGGCACATCCTGCCCAACACCCTCTCCCCGCTCACCGTGGCGGTCGCGGTCACCGCGGGCTACGCGATGCTGTCCGAGGCCGGGCTGTCCTTCCTGGGCCTCGGTGTGCAGCCCCCGGACGCCAGCTGGGGCTCGATGATCCGCGAGGGCTTCCTCTACTACGGCCGCTCGCCGTGGCTCGGGATCTTCCCGGGCGTGCTCATCGCCCTCACCGTCTTCACGTTCGTGACGCTCGGCGACGGGCTGCGGGACGCGCTGGGCCGCGAGGAACGGAGCGAGTCGTGAGCGGTACCAGCAGCACGACCGAGCCCACGCTCGAGGTCGCGGGGCTCGAGGTCGAGGTCCTCACCGGCAGCGGCTGGGCCACCGTCGTCGACGGCGTCGGGTTCCGCATCGGCCGCGGCGAGACGCTCGGCCTGGTCGGCGAGTCCGGCTCGGGCAAGAGCGTCACGTGCCTGTCGATCGCCGGGCTGATGCCGCCGAAGCAGTCACGGGTGCGGGCGCAGACGCTGCGGCTGCTCGGGCGCGACCTCAGCGCGCTGACCCCGCGCGAGATGGCCGACGTCCGCGGCCCGCAGATCGGCATGATCTTCCAGGAGCCGATGAGCAGCCTCAACCCGGCGTTCACCGTCGGGGACCAGATCGCCGAGGTGCTGCGCCGGCACGAGCGGATGCCGCGCCGGGCCGCGGCGACGCGGGCGGTGCAGCTGCTCGACCGGGTCGGGGTGCCCAGCCCCGCGCGCCGCGCCCGGCAGTACCCGTTCGAGTTCTCCGGCGGCATGCGGCAGCGGGTCATGATCGCGATCGCGCTGGCGGGCGACCCGGACGTGATCATCGCCGACGAGCCGACGACCGCGCTCGACGTCACCGTGCAGGCGCAGATCCTGGAGCTGCTCCGCGAGCTGCAGCGCGAGCGCGGCATGTCGGTCATCGTGATCACCCACGACCTCGGTGTCGTCGCCGACGTCTGCGACCAGGTCCTCGTCATGTACGCCGGGCAGATCGTGGAGTCCGCGCCGGTGCACGAGCTGTTCCGGACGCCGCGGCACCCCTACATGGAGGGCCTGCTCGCGGCGATGCCGCGGATGGACCGGCCCGCCGCGGCGATGTCGACGATCCGGGGTGCGCCGCCGTCCGTCGGCGCGTTCCCCGCGGGCTGCCGCTTCCACCCCCGCTGCTCCTACGCCGCGGACCCGTGCGGCACCGACCCCGTCCTGCAACCGGTCGCGCCCGGCCGGGCCACCCGGTGCCTCCGGCACCCCGAGCTGACCCTGCGAGGTACGCGATGAGTGCACCGCTGCTCGAGGTCACCGACCTGCGGGTGACCTTCGCCCCGCGCCGGGCACCGTTCCGCCGCGCGGCGGCGCCGCTGCACGCCGTCGACGGGGTGAGCTTCGCGCTGCACGCCGGCGAGACGCTCGGGCTGGTCGGCGAGTCCGGCTGCGGCAAGTCCACCACCGCCCGCGGGGTCCTGCGGCTGGTCGAGCCCAGCGGCGGGTCGGTGCGGCTGGACGGCCGCGAGCTGCTCGGGTTGGCGCCGAAGGAGCTGCGGGCCGCGCGCCGGGACATCCAGATGGTGTTCCAGGACCCGTACTCCTCGCTCGACCCGTCGATGCTCGTGCGGGAGTCGATCGGTGAGCCGATCGACGTGCACCTGCGGCTGCCGCGCGCGGAGCGGACCGAGCGGATCGCGCAGCTGCTGCAGCGGGTGGGGCTGCCGCCGGACGCGATGACCCGCTACCCGCACGAGTTCTCCGGCGGGCAGCGCCAGCGGCTCACGATCGCCCGCGCCATCGCCGCCGACCCGAAGATCCTCGTGCTGGACGAGGCCGTGAGCGCGCTCGACGTGTCCACCCAGAACCAGGTCATCGAGCTGCTCGAGGAGCTGTCCGCGGCGATCGGGCTGACCTACCTGTTCATCGCCCACGACCTGTCGGTGGTGCGCCACATCTCCGACCGGGTGGCGGTGATGTACCTCGGGCAGATCGTCGAGCACGGCGAGACCGCGCGCGTGTTCGACGCCCCGGCCCACCCCTACACCGAGGCGCTGCTGTCGGCGGTGCCGGTGCCCGCGCCGGACGTGCAGCGCAGCCGGGAGCGGATCGTGCTCGCAGGCGATCCCCCGGACCCGGCGCAGGTGCCGCCGGGGTGCCGGTTCCACACCCGCTGCCGCTACGCGATGGACGTCTGCCGCACGGAGGTCCCGCGACTCACCCCCGCGCAGGGGTCCGGCGAGGTCGCCTGCCACCTGCACACCGCGGGCCCGACGCTCGCCGGGATGTCGGTGCGCACCCTCGCCCGCCCGGGCCGGACGCAGGTGCCCGCATGAGGTCGGCGGTGTGGCAGGGCGTCGGCGCGGTCGGGCTCGTCGAGGTGCCGGACCCGGAGCCCGGGCCGCGCGACGTCGTGCTCGACATCGGCGCGTGCGGGATCTGCGGCTCCGATGTGCACGCGTACGCCGAGGGCGCGTGGATCTCCCCGGGCGCGCCGATGGGGCACGAGTTCGCCGGCACGGTCCGGGCGGTCGGCGCCGAGGTGGCGGGGCTCGCGGTCGGTGACCGCGTGGCGGTCAACCCGATGGGCCCCTGCGGCACCTGCCCGCAGTGCGCGGCCGGGCGCACCAACCTGTGCCGCGACATGCGCGGCAGCGCGCGCGGCGGGCTGTCGGACGCCGTGCTCGTGCCGGACGCGGTGGTCGGCGAGCGGCTGTTCCGGATGCCGGAGTCGATGACGTTCGAGGAGGGGGCGTTCCTCGAACCGCTGTCGGTGGCGGTCCGTGCGGTGCGCCACGCCGCCCCCGACCTGAGCGCCCCGCTGGTCGTCGCCGGGCTGGGCACGATCGGGCAGTGCGTGCTGCGGGCGCTGCTCGCGTACGGCGCCACCGACGTGCTCGGCGTCGACGTCTCCCCGGCCCGGCTCGCCGCGGCGGCCGCCACCGGCGCGCCCGTGCTCGACGTGCGCGACGGCGACCTGCGCGACGCACTGCTGGAGCGCTGGGGCACCTCCGTCTCGCCCTACCAGCAGGGCGGCAACGTGGCCGCGTTCTTCGAGTGCTCCGGGGCGCTGCCGGTGCTCGCCACCGCGACCACCGTGACCCGGGCGGGCGGCACGGTCGCGCTGGCCGGGCTGACCAGCAGCACGCCGCCGGTGGACGTCAACACGGTCGTGCAGAAGGAGCTGCGGCTGCTCGGCAGCTTCGCCTACACCGCCACCGATGCCCGCGAGGCGTTCCGGCTGCTCGCCGAGGGCCTGGTCGAAGTGGCCCCGCTGGTGAGCCACCGGGTGCCGCTCGCCCGCGTCGGCGAGGCGTTCGCGACGCAGCACGCCGTCGACGGGTCGGTGAAGGTGGTGGTGCTCCCGTGATCGCCGTCGGCGTCCCGTACCCGGGCGGTCCGGAGGTGCTGCGGCTCGTCGAGCTGCCCACCCCGCAGCCCCGGGCCGGGCAGATCCGGATCCGCACGGCGGCCGCCGCCGTGAACCCGACCGACACGGTCTACCGCCAGCTGGGGCCGCGCCCGGAGGAGGGGCTGGCGCCGCCGTGGATCCCGGGCATGGAGCTGGCCGGGGTGGTCGACGCCGTGGGCCCGGCCGCCGGGGGGATGCCGGAGTGGTCGGCGGGCGACCGGGTGATGGCGATCGTGATGCCGCGCAGGCGGCTCGGGGGCGCCTACGCCGCGCAGGTCGTGGTGCCCGCCGACGCCGCCGCCGCGATCCCGCCCGGCGTCGACGACGCCGCGGCCGCCACCCTGCCGATGAACGGGCTGACCGTGCACTCGGCGCTGCAGCACCTCGCGCTCGCACCCGGCCAGGTCCTCGGCGTCACCGGCGCGGCCGGCGCCGTGGGCGGCTACGCGATCGAGCTCGCGAAGGTCGCCGGGCTGCGGGTGGTGGCCGACGCGAGCGACGCCGACGCCGCGCTCGTGCGCGGGCTGGGCGCCGACGTCGTGGTGCCGCGCTCGAAGGACCCCGCCGCGGAGGTCGCCGCGTTCCGCGCGGCCGTTCCCGGCGGGGTCGACGCGCTGCTCGACGCGGCGGTGCTGGACGCCGCGGCGCTGGGGATCGTGCGCGACGGCGGCGCGCTCGCCACCGTCCGCTTCTGGGCCGGGCCGAGCGAGCGGGGCATCCGGATCCACCCCGTGATGGTCCGCGACCACCTGCACGACGGCGCCGCGCTCGCCCGCCTCGCCGAGCTGGTGGTCGCCGGCCGGCTGACGCTGCGCGTCGCCGCCACCCACCCCGCCGCCGAGGCGGCCACCGCGCACCGGCGGCTGGAGGCGGGCGGCACCCGCGGCCGCCTCGTGCTCACGTTCTGACCCACCCGAAGGACAGGAGGGACACCCATGGGATCGCTGCAGGGCAAGGTCGCCGTGATCACCGGCGGGGCCAGCGGCATCGGCCGCGCCACCGCCGTGCGGTTCGCGCAGGAGGGCGCGGACGTCGTGCTCGGCGATCTCGCCGACGGCACCGAGACGGTCCGGCTGGTCGAGAAGCTGGAGCGGCGGGCGGTGTTCGTCCGCACCGACACCACCAGCGAGGCCGACTGCGACGCGCTGGTCGCCGCCGCGGTGGCCGAGTTCGGCCGGGTGGACGTCGGCGTCGCGTCGGCGGGCATCGCCACCGCGGCCGGGATGAGCAACGTGGAGGCCCGCGCGGCCGGGGGCGACGCCACGCACGTGGTGAACATCGACACCGACGCGTTCCGCAAGGTGCTCGACGTCAACGTGCTCGGCGTGATGATGACCGACCGCGCACTGGCCCGGCAGATGCTGGCCCAGGGCGACGGCGGCGCGATCATCAACATCGCCTCCAGCGCGGCGAAGATCCCCCTCGCCGGCGCGTCGCCCTACTGCGTGTCGAAGGCCGGCGTCTGGATGCTCACCAAGGTGATGGCGCTGGAGCTGGCCACCACGGGGATCCGCGTCAACGCCGTCGGCCCGGGCTACACCGCCACCCCGATGATCGGCGGGATCGAGGACAACGCCGCCGCCTACGGCGCGGCCATGAGCATCACGCCGATGAACCGCCTCGGCACCCCGGAGGAGCAGGCCGCCGCCTGCCTGTTCCTCGCCACCGACGAGTCGTCGTTCATGACCGGGCAGATGCTGCACCCGGCGGGCGGCCAGTTCACCGGCTGATCAAGGAGGTCGGACGTGGGCGTTCCATATTCCCGTCGGGTCGTCGTCCTGCTCGCCGCGCTCGCGCTGCTGCTGGCCGGCTGCGGCGGCCGGGCCACCTCGGGCGCGGGCGGCAGCGGCGTGCTCGACCCGGGCGGCACGTTCCGCTACGTGTTCGTGCAGAACCCGTCGACGTTCGACCCGCACAAGTCGGCGAACCCGTGGGACATGATCTTCTTCCGGCTGGTCTACGACCAGCTGATCATGGAGGACGAGCAGGGCGACCTCGTGCCGCAGCTCGCCACGTCCTGGGAGTTCGTCGACGGCGACACCGCCCTGGTGCTCACGCTGCGCGACGACGTCACGTTCATCGACGGCACGCCGTTCGACGCGGCCGCGGTCAAGGCCAACATCGAGCGGGCGATGACGCTGGAGGGCAGCACCCAGAAGGGGGCGCTGGCCCGGGTGGCGGGCGTCGACGTGGTCGACGCGCACACCGCGCGCATCAACCTCAGCGGGCCGGGCGGGAACCTGCCCGCGCTGCTGAGCGGCACCACCGGGTCCATGATCAGCCCGGCGGCGTTCGACAACCCGGACCTCGACCAGAACCCGGTCGGCTCCGGGATGGCGAGGCTCGCGGAGTACGTCCCGGGGCAGGTCACCCGCTACGACCGCAACCCCGACTACTGGGACCCCGGGGCCGCGAAGGCCGCGCACTACGAGATCTTCGTGCAGACCTCGGCGCCGACGCGGCTCACCATGCTGCAGACCGGGCAGGCCGAGCTGACCTACCTCGACCCGTCGCAGGCCGAGCAGGCCGCCGCGGCCGGGCTGAACACGGCGCCGTCGAAGAGCTTGTCGATCATGTCGCTGTACATGAACACCGGCAAGCCGCCGTTCGACGACATCCGGGTGCGGCAGGCCATGCAGCACGCGGTCGACCGCGGGGCGATCGTCGAGGGCCTGTTCTTCGGCATCGGCGAACCCGTCGCGCAGTACATGCCGCCGGACTACTGGGCCTACAACCCGGACGTCACACCCGACGACCCGGCCCACCGCTACGACCCCGAGCGGGCGCGGCAGCTGCTCGCCGAGGCGGGCCACCCGGGCGGTGTCGACTTCGAGATGCTGGTGCCCAGCCTCGACGACCACCGGGCCGTGGCCGAGGCGCTGGTGCCGATGCTCGCCGAGGCCGGGCTGCGGGCGAGCACCCGCGTGGTCGAGTCGCCGACCACCGGCGTGACCTTCTACGGGCGCGAGGAGGGCAACGCCTTCCCCGGCATGGGGGCCCCGTTCCAGGACCCGACGACCGTCTACCAGGCGAGCCTGCCGGGCCAGTACGCCAACCCGTGGAACACCTCGTCGCCGGAGTTCCAGCAGGCCTGGATGGACGCGCTCGCCGGCTCCAGCCGCGAGTCCCGCCTGGAGGCGATGCACCGGATGGTCGAGGAGGAGAAGAAGATCCTCAAGAGCTTCCCGCTGCACGCGCACGTCCCGCCGAGCGCGTGGACCGACCGCGCGGTGTTCCCCGAGGGCTACCGACCCGCGTACGCGCCGACGTTCCGCGGGGTCGGCGTGACCGGGGACAGCCGGTAGAGCGTTGCCCATCCCGGGCCGGGCAGGGGTGGACAGCGCTCCGTTGTCCGGCCCGCCCCGCTGACCAAGACTCGAGGTGCGGCGCCGGGTGCGCCGCACTCCCCCACCTGACTCCCCCACCGATGCGGAAGGACGAGGCATGCGTCTCGACGGCAGGGTCGCCGTGATCACCGGAGGCGGCTCCGGGATCGGCGCGGCGACGGCCAGGGCGTTCACCCGCGAGGGCGCCCGGGTGGTGATCGCCGACATCGACGCCGACGCGGGCACCGCGGTCGCCGACGAGCTGCGCGCCGGCGGCGCCACGATCGACTTCGTGCACGCCGACGCCGCCGAACCGGCGGCGCTGGAGCGGCTGGTCGCGTTCGCCGTCGACACCCACAGCACCCTCGACGTGCTGCACAACAACCACGTCGCGTTCGAGTCCGGCCGGGTGGGCGACCTGACCCTCGACGGGTTCCGGCGCTCGCTGGACGTCGGGCTCACCTCGTACTGGTACGCGACCAAGCTCGCGCTCGTGCCGATGCTCGCCCAGGGGCGCGGCTCGATCGTCAACACCGCGTCGGTGTCCGGGCTCGCGGGCGACTTCGGGCTCGGCGCCTACAACGTGCTCAAGGCGGGCGTGGTGAACCTGTCGCGGGTGACCGGCATCGAGTACGCCCGCAAGGGCGTGCGCTGCAACGCCGTGTGCCCCGGCCCGATCGGCACCCCGCCCATCGACCGACTGCACGAGGCGGCACCGCAGATCTGGTCCGACATCCGCGACGCGATCCCGATGGGCCGCTACGGGCGGGCCGAGGAGATCGCGAACGTGGTGCTGTTCCTCGCCTCCGACGAGTCCGCGTTCGTCACCGGCACGCACGTCGTGGCCGACGGCGGGCTGTGGGCGCACTCCGGGATGCCGCCGATCGGCGGCCTCGGTCCCGACTTCTGACCCGAACCCGCTACTGGAGGGCATGGCATGACGACCCTGGAGATCCCGAACGTCGGCCGGTTCGACGTCGACGTGTGGGAGGACGGCAGCGGCGGTACCCCGCTGGTCTACCTGCACGGCTACGAGCGCCATCCCGGCGGCGCCGAGTTCCTGACTCGGCTGGCCGAGAACCGGCGCGTCCTCGCGCCGGAGCTGCCCGGCTACGGCCGCTCGACCGGCTTCGAGCACTTCACCGACGTCCTGGACGTCGCGCTGTTCCTGCGCGAGCTCGTCGGGTCGTGGGGCCTGGAGCAGGTCGACGTGGTCGGGCACTCCCTCGGCGGCATGTTCGCCGCCGAGCTCGCCGCGATCAGCCCGCACCTGGTCCGCAAGCTCGTGCTCGTCGACGCGTTCGGGCTGTGGCGCGACGAGGAGCCCGCGCCCGACCCGTTCGGCGCCGCCGACGAGGTGAAGCGCGCGAAGTGGCACGGCGAGGCGCCGAAGACCGAGCCGACCAACTTCCGGCCCGACCCGGACGACCCGCACGCGGCGATCCTGTTCGCCGCCCGCAACCTCGGCTCCGCCACGAAGTTCATGTGGCCGATCGCCGACCGCGGGCTGCGGCGGCGGCTGCCGCTGATCGCCGCGCCGACGCTGGTCGTGCACGGCGCCTCGGACGGGCTGCTGCCGCTGTCCTACGCCGAGGAGCTCGCGCGGCTCGTCCCGGACGCCCAGCTCGCCGCGATCGAGGGCGCGGGCCACTACCCGATGGTCGAGCAGGTCGACGAGTTCGTGACCGTCGTCGACAAGTTCCTGGAGGCGTGATGGGCCGCGTACAGGGCAAGATCGCGCTGGTCACCGGCGGCGCGGCGGGCATCGGCCGGGAGACCGCGGCGACGCTCGCCCGCGAGGGCGCGCGGGTCGTGATCGGCGACATCAACATCGAGGGGGCGGAGAAGGCGGCTGCCGAGATCGGGGACGCCGCCTCGGCCGTCCGGTTCGACGCCACCGACCAGCAGTCGATCGAGGACCTGGTCGCCGCCGTGCTGGAGCGGCACGGGCGCATCGACGTGATCCACAACAACGCGGCGCTCGTCGGCCCGGACGCGTGGTTCACCGACGGAGGCGTCATCGACACGTCGGTGGAGATGTGGGACCGGGCGTTCGCGACGAACGTCCGCAGCATCTTCCTGATGTGCAAGTCCGCGCTGCCGCACATGGTCGCGGCCGGCGGCGGGTCGATCGTCAACATGGCCTCGATCGGCGGCATGCGCGGCAGCATGGCCCTCACCGCCTACGGCAGCACGAAGGCCGCCGTGATCGGGCTGACCCGCTACGTCGCCGCCCAGCACGGCAAGGAGGGCGTGCGCTGCAACGCGATCGCGCCCGGCGTCATCCGCACCCAGCAGCTGCTCGACGCCGTGCCCGACCTGCCGCAGCAGGCGCTGGCCGGGGTCGCGTCGCCGCGGGTCGGCGAACCCTCCGACATCGCGAACATGGTGCTGTTCCTCGCCTCGGACGAGTCGGCCTTCGTCAACGGCGAGGTCTACCGCGTCGACGGCGGCGGGATGGCCACGAGCTGACCTTCCAGGGAGGAAGACCATGATCAAGCTGACCGTCCTCTACGACGTCCCCGCTGACGTCGACACGTTCGACGCGCACTACTTCGGCACCCACGTCCCGCTCGCGGAGAAGGTGCCGGGGATCGAGCGCGTCGAGGTGACGCGCTTCGGCCCGGGCCCCGACGGGTCGCCCGCGCCCTACCACCTGATGGCGGAGCTGTACTTCGCCGACGCCGCCGCCATGCAGGCCGCACTCGGCTCCCCGGAGGGCAAGGCCCTCGGTGCGGACGTCGCCAACTTCGCCGACACCCGGTCGACCCACCTCGTCGGCACCGTCGCTTGAGAGGACAACCGTGAAGTTCCACTGGTTCGCCCAGCAGTACTACACGAAGCTGCCGCACGACTTCGGCGACACCGTGCACAGCTCGTGGGTGACGCCACCGGCGTCGGTCGCCGACCCGCGCCAGGTCGGCGAGGACTACCACATGTACCTGCGCCTGATGCAGCAGGCGGACGGCCTCGGCTGGGACTCGCTGCTGCTCAACGAGCACCACCAGACCTCGCTGGCGATGACGCCCTCGCCGAACCTGATCGCCTCGATCCTCGCCGCCACCACCGAGAACGCCGCGATCGCGCTGTGCGGCAACTCCCTGGCGCTGTACAACCCGCCGATCCGGGTGGCCGAGGAGATGGCGATGATCGACGCCCTCTCCGGGGGCCGGCTGATCGCGGGCATCGTGTTCGGCACGCCGATGGACACCGCGTTCTCCTACGGGGTGCCGCCGATCGAGCTGCGCGAGCGGTTCCACGAGGCCCGCGAGCTGATCCTCAAGGCCTGGACGGCCGACGAGCCGTTCGCGTTCAACGGCAAGTACACGAAGCTGCGCTACGTCAACCCGTGGCCGCGGCCGGTGCAGGACGAGATCCCCATCTGGATCCCGGGCAGCGGCAGCCCGGAGACCTGGGACGTCGTGAACGCCCTGGATTACTGCTACGGCTACCTGTCGTTCTCGGGCAAGCAGAGCGCGGCGCCGATCGTCGGCGGGTTCTGGGACTACACCGAGAGCCAGGGCGCCAGCATGAACCCGAACCGCATGGCGTTCACCCAGATCATCTGCTGCGCCGACACCGAGGCCGAGGCGGAGCGGCAGTACGCCGACGCGGTGAAGTACTTCTACCGGCAGAACCCCACCGCCCTGGAGTTCGCCACCCCGCCCGGCTACAACTCGCTGCCCTCGATCAAGGCCAACCTCACGCGGGCGAAGACCCAGTCCGCGGAGGAGCGCCAGAAGGCCCAGCGCGGCGAGCTGTCGTTCTGGGAGTACGACGAGCTGGGCTACATCATCGCCGGCACGCCGGAGCGGGTGGAGCAGCGCGTCCGGGCGCTGGCCACCGAGCTGCGGATCGGGCAGCTGATCACGTGCATGCACGTCGGGAACCTGCCCGAGGAGGTCGCGGCGGAGAACAACCGGCTCGTGGGGACGTCCGTGATCCCGAAGCTGCGCGACGTGTGGGCCGACGAGGAGGACCGCTGGACGCCGAAGGTCAGCCAGGAACGGGTGGCCGCGAAGTTCGGCGCGGGCGCCGCGGTCTGACCCGGCCCCTCCGAGCCGCGCACGGCGGTCGCGACACGGGTTAGCGTGCACGGCGGCGGGAGGTGTCGCGATGACGCGCGGTGCGGGCGGAACGGCCGACGAGACGATCGCCCGGCTGCTGCGGCTGCTGGCCACCGAGGCGCCCGGTGAGGCGTTCGACCGGCTCGCGGCCCAGGTGGAAGCGGGCGCGCCCGGCCCGGGCCGCGACGAGCTCCTCGTGGCGATCGGCCGGGCCGCCCGCATCCGGGGGCTGCTCGCCCACCGCAAGCGGCGCGAGAAGGAGACCCACGCGCTGATCGAGACGGCGCGCGACCTCGCGTCGCTGCGCGACATCGACGCCGTCCTCGACGCGATCGTGCACCGCGCCCGCCAGCTGCTGGGCACCGACGCCACCTACCTCGCGCTGCGCGACACCGAACGCGGCGACGTCTACATGAGGATCACGCTCGGCACGGTCACGCGGGCGATCGAGTCGGTGCGCCAGCCGCTCGGCAGCGGTGTCGGTGGCCGCATCATCGCGACCGGGGAGCCGTTCGCGACCTCGGACTACCTGCGCGACCCGCGCCTGCAGCGCGACGCCGCGGTCACCGACGCCGTCGTCGAGGACGGGATCGTCAGCATGGCCGGGGTGCCGCTGCGCGTCGGCGAGGACGTCATCGGAGCGTTGTTCGTCGCCAACCGCTACGAGCGCTCCTTCGACCCGTCGGAGATCGAGCTGCTGTCCTCCCTCGCCGACCACGCGGCGATCGTGATCGAGAACGCGCGCCTGTTCGAGGCCGCCGACACCTCCGCGCAGCGGCTGCGCGACGCCAACGCCGAACTGTCCCGGCAGGGCCGTGCGCTGGAGCGCGCGGGCGCGGCGCACGAGCAGCTGATGCCGATGGCCCTGCGCGGGGCCGACCTCACCGAGCTCGTCGAGCGCGTCGCGGCGATGCTGGACGGCACCGTGATCGCGGCCGACGTCGACGGCGAGGTCCTCGCGGCGGCGGGCCCGGCGGTGCCGCCCGACCCGCTGCCCGCACCGCGCCCGGACGCCGTCGGCGCCGCGCCCGATCCCGCGGCGGACGGGACGTGGACGGTGCCGGTGCAGGCGGGCGACGACGCGTTCGGCCACCTCGTGCTCGTCACCCCCGGACCGCTGCCCGACGCCGACGTGCGGACGTTCGAGCGCGCCGCGCAGACCGCCGCTCTGCTCCTGTTGATGGAGCGGCAGGTGTCGGCGGCCGAGCAGAACGTGCGCGGCGAGCTCATCGACGACCTGCTCGCCGAGCGGGAGCCGGACTGGACCGCGTTCACGCGGCGCGCGCGCCGCTCGGGGGCGCTGGACTTCCGGGTCCCGCACACGGTCGTCGTGCTGACGGCCCCGGAGGTTCCCCGCCGCCACCTGCTCGGCCGGGCCGCGGCGCACGCCGCCCGCTCCGGCGGGCCGGCCACCGAGCACGCCGGGCGCGTGGTCGTGCTCCTCCCCCGCGCCGGTCCCGACGCGGCCCACGCGATGGTCCGAGAGCTCGGCCGTGCCATCGGCGGCGCCGTGACGGCGGGCGTCGCCGGGCCCGCGCCGTCCGCGCCGGAGATCCGGGCCTGCCACCGCGAGGCCGAGCGCTGCCTGCAGCTGCTGCTCGCGCTCGGCCGGGAGGGGCAGAGCGCGACCCTGCCCGACCTCGGCGTGCTCGGGCTGGTGCTCGACGGCAGCTCGCCGCCCCAGGTGCGGGCCCTGCTCGCCGAGAGCGTCACGCCGCTGCGGCGCTACGACGAGCAGCACAACACGCTCCTGCTCGAGACGCTCGACGCCTATTTCACGGCCGGGCAGAACCCGCGCGCCGCGGCCCGCGCCCTGCAGGTGCATCCGAACACCGTCTACCAGCGCCTGGACCGCATCGACCGGGTACTGGGGCACCGCCGCTGGCGCGAGCCGGAGGGCGCGCTCGACGTCCGGCTGGCCCTGCAGCTGCGCAGGGTGCTCGAGCACATCCCCCTCCAGCAGCTCACCACCCGGGACGGCTAACGCCGAGTCCCCGGACTCCCCACGGTGGTTGACCACCCGGCATCCTCGTCCCTAGTCTCGGCTAATCGTCATTCGCCAAGGAGGGCCGGTGCCGGGACTGCTGGAGCGCTTCTCGCTCGACGGACGGGTCGCCATCGTGACGGGGGCGTCGTCGGGCCTCGGCGTCGCCTTCGCGCAGGGCCTCGCGGAGGCCGGCGCCGACGTCGTGCTGGCCGCGCGGCGCGCGGACCGCCTCGAGGGCACCCGCAAGCTCGTGGAGGACGCCGGGCGGCGGGCGCTCGTCGTCCCCACCGACGTGAGCAGGCAGCCGGAGTGCCAAGCGCTCGTCGACGCCGCGATGGCCGCGTTCGGCCGGGTCGACGTGCTGGTGAACAACGCGGGCATCGGCACGGCCGTCCCCGCCACCCGCGAGACGGTCGCCCAGTTCGCGCAGGTCGTCGAGCTCAACCTCAACGGGTGCTACTGGATGGCGCAGGCCTGCGGCCGGGTCATGGGCCCGGGCAGCAGCATCGTCAACATCTCCAGCGTCCTCGGCCTCACGACGGCGGGGCTGCCGCAGGCGGCCTACTCGGCGAGCAAGGCCGGGCTGATCGGGCTCACCCGCGACCTCGCCCAGCAGTGGAGCGGACGGCGCGGCATCCGGGTGAACGCGCTCGCTCCCGGCTTCTTCGCCTCCGAGATGACCGACCAGTACAAGCCGGGCTACCTGGACCGGCAGCTGCAGCGGGTGCCGATCGGACGCGTGGGCGATCCCGCGGAGCTCGCGGCCGCCGTGGTGTTCCTGGCGAGCGACGCGGGCGGCTACGTCACCGGCCAGACGCTGGCCGTCGACGGCGGTTTCACCATCACCTGACCCCGGTCACCCCACGCCACCGGAGGCCGACGATGTCCCTCACCGCCGAGGCGCCGACCCGCTCCGCCGCGAGCGCGCACCTGCTGTCGCGCGTCCTGCAGCTCCTGGCCGACGAAGCCCCCACCGCCGAGCTGGACGCCCTCCTCGCCTGCGCCCGGCACGACCCGTCGGCCTCGGCACTGGCGCCTGCCCTGGCCGACGCCCGACGCATCCGCGCCCTGCTCGACCACCGGGACCGACGGGAGCGGGAGGCGCACGCGCTGTACGGCACCGCGCGCGACCTCACCTCGCTGCAGAGCAGCGACGCGGTGCTCACGGCGCTCGTGGACCGCTCGCGGCGGCTGCTCGCCTGCGACTCGAGCTACATCGCACTGGTCGACGGCGAGTCGGGCGACGCCGTCATGCGCGTGACCGCGGGGACGCGCACCGAGGGTATCCGCCACATCCGCCAGCGCGCGGGCTTCGGCGTCGGCGGCCACGTGATCGGGACCGGGCAGCCCCTGGCCACGGCGAACTACCGGACGGACCCGCGGGTGCGCCGGGACCCGCGGGTGGAGGAGGCCGTCGCGCGGGACGGCATCGTCAGCATCGCGGGCGTCCCGATCAAGCGCGGGACGACGGTCGTCGGCGCGCTCTTCGCGGCCAACCGCCGCGAGCGCACCTTCGAGCAGGCCGAGATCTCGATGCTGACCTCGCTCGCGGGCCACGCCGCGATCGTGATCGAGAACGCGCGGCTGTTCGAGCAGGTGCAGGCGTCCTCGGCGCAGCTCCGCGAGGCGAACGCCCGCCTGCGCGCCCAACGCGCGGCGCTCGAGCGCGCGAGCACCGCGCACGAGCAGCTCATGCCGATGGCGCTCACCCGCGTCGGCCTGCCCGAGTTCACCCGGACGCTGGCCCGGATCCTGGGCGGCACCGTGGCGCTCGTCGGGAGCACGGGCGCCGTCCTCGCCGGTGCGCGCGTGGGCACCGGCCTCCGCCCGGAGGACCTGCCGACGGCGCACCCCGAGCAGGTGCGGGCGGCCGAGGTGCGGGCCGGTGCGGAGATCTTCGGCCAGCTCCTGTTCGCGAGGGCCGGCACCGGGCCGGACCCGGACACCGACGCCCGCACCCTCGAGCGGGCCGCGCAGACCGCCGCGCTCCTGATGCTCATGGAGCGCCGGACCTCGATGATCGGCCACGAGCTGCGGGCCGAGCTGGTTGAGGACCTGCTGGCCGAGCGGCCACCCGACCCGGCGACGCTCCGGCGCCGGGCCGACCGCCTCGGCGTGCACGTGCTGGACCGGCCGCACACCGTCGTCGTGCTCGCCGCTCCCGGCCTGCCGAGGCGGGCGCTCCTCGCCGCGGCGACCGCGCACGCCGCCCGCGCGGGGGGTATCACAGGCGAGCACGCGGGCCACCCCGTCCTCCTGCTGCCCGGCTCCGCCCCCGGCACGGCCGCCCGGACGGCCGCCACGCAGCTGTCCGCCGCGACCGGACGCACGGTGACCGCGGGCGGCGCCGGTCCCGCCGGTTCCCCCGCCGAGACCCGGCACCAGCACCGGGCGGCCGGCCGGTGCCAGCGCCTGCTCGTCGCGCTGGGCCGCGCCGGGGAGGGCGCCGACATCGCCGAGCTGGGCGTGCTCGGCCGCGTGCTCGAGGACGCCACCCCCGAGCACGTGCACCGCCTGCGCGAACGCGCGCTCGGACCGCTCCTGCGGTACGACCGCGACCACGAGGCGCAGCTCGTCGAGACCGCGGACCGCTACTTCGCGCACAGCCAGAACGCGCAGGCGACCGCCGAGGAACTCGGCGTGCACGTGAACACCGTCTACCAGCGCCTGGAGCGGATCGACCACGTGCTGGGCGACGCGGGATGGCGCGCCCCGCACGGCGTCCTCGACATGCAGCTGGCGCTGCAGCTGCACCGCTCGATGGGCGCGCCCGCGGACGGGAGCGTCACCCGCGCGGCGTCCAGTACCGCATCAGGACACGGAGCACGATCGAGATCTCGAACCGCGTGACGCCGGGGTGGCGGCCGAGGTCGCGGGCGAGGAAGTCGGCCAGGTCGTCCTCGTGGCGGAACAGACCGTGGTGGATGACCGACGACGTTCCGGCGACCGTGGTCACATAGCGCGCGGAGGGGTGCGCGCTCAGCGCGGTGGCGATCTCCTGCATGGATCCGGCCGAGGTGGACAGGGAGATGACGGCCTCCAGCGGGTGACCGAGCAGCGCCGGCTCGATCTCGACCCGCGGCTGGACGAGCCCGCGCTCCAGCAGCGACTGGGTCAGCCGGTACGCCGTGGACGCGCTCATCGCGACCTCCCGGGCGATCTCGGCGGCGCTGGCCCTGCCGTCGCGCTGGAGCACGCGGGCGATCCCGGCCTCGTCCTCGGTGAGCCGTCCGGGACCGGTCGGCGGTGCGCCGTGGCGGTGCGCGGCGAGCTCCCGCTCCCGGTCGCCGCCCAGCCGGTCCAGCCGCCAGTTCGAGCCGGACTGGTACCGGTGCAGGCCGAGCTCGGAGTGGGTATGGACGACGCCGGGGATCGACGGGAGCGTGGCGGTCAGCAGCGCGGCCGCGGCGGTGCGCCGGGCGGGGTGGAGGATGCAGTAGACGTCCGCCCGGCCGGTCGTCGTCGCGACGAACTGCGCCTCGTCGAGCTCGGCGACGGCGGCGGCCACCGCGTCGGTACGCCCCGGCTCCGTCGAGATCCAGACGTGGTGCGGGGTCGCGTCGCCCGCCACCCACCACGGCACCTGGCCGACCACGCGCATCCCGTGCTGCTCGCGCAACCGGGCCATCCGGCGGCTGATGGTCCCCGTCGAGACGTCGAGGACGTCGGCCAGGATGCGCACGCCCGCGCGCGGCGCGATCTGCAGGGCCGCAACCAGGTCGAGGTCGCCGCCCTCGAGCGTCTCCGTCACCTGTGCGTTTCTAGCACGAGCCGCGCTTGTGAACGATCCAGCGCACAAACAGCTCGTTGTTGACAGATACAAGTCGCCCCCTTCTACTGGGTGACCACATCGTCGCTCGGAGGG
The DNA here is from genome assembly GCF_006716445.1 of Pseudonocardia kunmingensis. Classification (GTDB taxonomy): domain Bacteria; phylum Actinomycetota; class Actinomycetes; order Mycobacteriales; family Pseudonocardiaceae; genus Pseudonocardia; species Pseudonocardia kunmingensis. The sequence goes on along the minus strand of NZ_VFPA01000002.1, from coordinate 1,349,992 downwards.
ACGCCGTTGACCGCGCCGCTGCTCGTCCGCAACGCCCACGTGCTCGACGTCGAGGCCGGCGAGCACCGGCCGGCCGACCTGCTCTGCCTCGACGGGCACGTCGCCCAGGTCGGCGACCGGCTCGACGTTCCGCCGGATGCCCGCGTGCTGGACGTCCGCGGCGCCCACGTGCTGCCCGGGCTGATCGACTGCCACGTGCACGTGATCGCCGTCAGCGGCAACCTCACCGCGGTCGCCGGACTGCCGCCCAGCTACGTCACGGCCGGCGCGATCCGGAACATGGGCGCGATGCTGGACCGCGGGTTCACCACGGTCCGCGACACGGGTGGAGCGGACTACGGCCTCGCGCGGGCGCAGGCACAGGGTCTGGTCCGCGGCCCGCGGCTGATCTACGGCGGCAAGTCGCTGAGCCAGACCGGCGGGCACGGCGACAAACGGCCGGTCGAGGTCAACGTCATCGACAACCACCCGTGCTGCGCCGGAACCGGGCGCGTCGCCGACGGCGTCGACGAGGTGCGCCGCGCCGCCCGTGAGGAGCTGCGCCGGGGCGCCCACCACCTCAAGGTGCACGCCTCCGGCGGGGTCTCGTCGCTCGGCGACCGGATCAGCTCCACCCAGTACTCGATGGAGGAGCTGCGCGCCGTGGTCGAGGAGGCCGAGGCCGCGGAGCGCTACGTCACCGTCCACGCCTACCCGGCGCGGGCGATCAACCGCGCCCTCGAGGCGGGAGTGCGCTGCGTGGAGCACGGCAACCTGCTCGACGAGCGCACCCTCGAGCTCCTCGTGGAGAAGGACGCATTCCTCGTCCCGACTCTCGTCACCTATGTCGCACTGAAGGGCGAGGGCCGGGAGCACGGGCTGCCCCGGGCGAGCTGGGAGAAGATCGACGAGGTCCTGGACGGCGGGCTCGGCGCGCTGGAGCGCGCGGCGCGGGCCGGGGTGCGGATCGCCTACGGCACCGACCTCCTCGGCGGGATGCAGCACCGGGAGAACGAGGAGTTCCGCATCCGGGCGGAGGTCCAGCAACCCATCGACATCATCCGATCGGCCACCACGACGGCCGCCCGGCTCGTGGGCATGGCCGGTGAGATCGGCACCCTCGCACCCGGCGCCCACGCCGATCTCGTCGTCCTCGCCGGCGACCCCCTGGAGGACATCGAGATGCTCGCCGACCCCGCGAACGTGCGCACGGTCGTCCAGGCGGGCCACATCGTCGCGCACCGCGGCGACTGACGCGAACGGGCGGCTACGGGCGTGGACAACAACACCGTGATCCTGGGTGCGATCTGCACCTACGTCGTCGTGATGATCGCCGTGGGGGTCTGGGCGGCACGCAAGGTCAAGAACAACCACGACTTCATGCTCGCCGGGCAACGGCTGGGACGCCTGGTGCTCACCGGCACGCTCCTGGCCACCTGGACCGGCGCGGGCACGATCATCGGCAGGGCCAGCTTCTCCTACACCTACGGCCCGCTGGCCAGCATCTTCTACAGCCTCGGGGCGCCGGTCGGCATCCTCGTCATGTACCTGTTCCTGGCCCGGCGCGTGCGCCAGTGGGGCAAGTACACGGTGCCCGAGATCATGGAGAGCCGCTACGGGCCGTCGGTGCGCCTGGTCACCGCGTTCGCGATCCTGCTGGCCTACACCGGGATCATGGCCGAGCAGGTGCGCGGGCTCGGCTACATCCTGCACCTGACGACCGGTTTCTCGGAGGAGGTCGCGAAGCTCGCCGGGCTCGCCGTGATCGTGTTCCTCGCGTTCAGCGGCGGTCTGATCTCCGTGGCCTACACCGACGCGATCAGCGCGTTGCTGATCACGGTGGCGCTCGTCGGTGGTTTCGTCTTCGTGCTCGTGGGCGTCGGCGGGTTCGGCGGCCTCGCCGCGAGCCTGCCCGCCGACCACATGACCTGGAGCGGCGGGCTCAGCCCGATCCAGATGATCGGTTTCGTGCTGCCCACGCTGCTGCTGATCCTCGGCGACCAGAACATGTACCAGCGATTCAGCGCCGCGCAGACCCCGGAGATCGCGAAGAAGTCGACCCTCGGCTTCCTCGCGGGCGACGTGGTCTTCTACGGCGCCGTCATCGTGCTCGCCTCCGGCGCCGCGGTGCTGCTTCCCGGCATCGCGCCGGACACGGCCATCCTGCGCCTGGCCACCGACACCCTCCCCGTGGCCTTCGGGGCGTTGCTGCTGATGGCCGGCACCGCGTTCATCATCACCACCGGCAACTCCTACCTGCTCTCGGCGGCGGGCAACCTGGTGCACGACATCCACCGCTCGCTCACCCGCCGCGAGCACAGCGCACCGCGCGAGCTGTTGCTCACCCGCGTCGCCATCGTCGGGCTGGGCCTGCTCGCCTATGCCATCGGCGAGTTCTTCCCGAGCGTGCTGGAGATCCAGGTCTTCTCCTACACGATGTACGGCGCGGTCGTGACGCCGTCGCTGCTCGCCGTGTTCCTGTGGAAGCGCGCGACCTCCGCGGGCGCCATCGCCTCGATCGTCACCGGGATCATCGCGACCGTCGGCTGGGAGTTCGTCCTGGACAAGCCGCTCGGCTGGAACAGCGTGCTGGTCTCCCTGCCGTTGGCACTCCTGGCCCTCGTCGGCGTCAGCCTCGCCACGACGGCGCGGACCGACCCGACAGCGGCGACTCCCGACACCAGGTGACTTCGGACTGCGGATCACGGTGTCTGTGTCGAGGCCGTCCGCGGCCCGGTCGCGGACCCGTTTCGGCCTGTGCGCGACGAGCGAGACGTGAGCGGGGTTGCGCTCGTGATCGAACCCCGCTGATGTCTCGCTCGTGGCGGAGTCCTGCGGTGGACGCGCCGTTCCCGGCTGGCGGTACCGGCCGGCCGCCCTTGGTCTGGCCTGGCGTGCGATCGCACCCGAACTGGTTCGGCGAGCGCTTCGACCCCGAACCCATCCTCGACGCTACCGCCGTCAGGCGGACAGGCGGGTGAGCAGCGCGGCCGTCCCCTCCTCCTGCAGGACGTGCAGGGCACGCAGGTACGGCTGGGTGAACGCGGGCTGCTCGGCCAGGTCGCCGAACACGTCGGCGGCGCCGAGGAAGGCCAGCGGCTCGGTGCGCTCGCGGGCGGCGAGCGGGGCCAGCCGTTCGTGCAGGGCATCGTTGATCGGCAGCGGCCGCCCGGCCTCGTCGGCGCCCTCGGAGTACCGCGCCCACGTGGCGACGAGCGCGGCGCCGAAGTCGACCGGGCGGCCCGCGGCCAGGTTGTCGCGGACGGCCGGGAGCACGAACTTCGGGATCCGGTCGGACGCGTCCGTGGCGAGCCTCGCGAGCGTGTCGGCGACCGCCGGGTTGGCGAACCGCTCGAACAGCTCCGCGACGTAGGCGTCCAGGTCGATGCCGGGCACGGCGGGCAGCGTCGGGCGGGCCTCCGCCATGTACCCGGAGAGGAACGCGACGATGAGCGGGTCGGTGGCCGCCTCGTGCGCGAAGGTGTGCCCGGTCAGCAGCCCCGGGTAGGCCAGGCCCTGGTGGCTCGCGTTGAGCAGCCGCAGTTTCATCAGCTCGTAGGGCACGACGTCGTCGACGACCTGGACGCCGACCTCCTCGAAGGCCGGGCGGCCCGCCGGGAAGCGGTCCTCCAGCACCCACTGCACGAACGGCTCCGCCACCACCGGCCAGTCGTCGGCGATGCCGTACCCGTCGCGCACCAGCCTGCGGTCCTCGTCGGTGGTGACGGGGGTGATCCGGTCGACCATCGAGTTGGGGAAGGCGACCTCGGCGGCGATCCACGCGGCCAGTTCCGGGTCGACCAGCTCCGCGTAGGCGGTGACCACCCGGCGGGTCACCTCGCCGTTGCCGGGCAGGTTGTCGCAGCTCATCACCGTGAACGGGGGCGTGCCGGCGGCGCGGCGCCGGGCCAGGCCCTCGGTGATCAGGCCGAACACCGTCGCGGGCTCGTGCGGGGTGCCCAGGTCGCGCTGGATGGCCGGGTCGCTCGCGTCGAACTCGCCGGTGGTGCGGTCGATGAAGTAGCCGCCCTCGGTGACGGTCAGCGACACGATGCGCGTCGTCGGCGCCGCCAGCACCGCCACGACCGCCTCCGGGTCGTCCGGGGCGAACAGGTAGTCGTGGACGGAGCCGATCTCCCGCGGCTCGGTGCTGCCGTCCCCGTGCTTGAGCACCAGCGTGTACACGTAGTCCTGGGCGGCGAGCACGTCGCGCATGCGCGCGTCGCCGGGCAGCACCCCGACCCCGCAGATGCCCCACTCCAGTGCCTCGCCGCGGCTCATCAACCGGTCGACGAACATCGCCTGGTGGGCCCGGTGGAAGTTGCCGAGGCCGAAGTGGACGATGCCGGTGGTGATCCGGGACCGGTCGTAGGTCGGCCTGACGACGTCCGGGCTCGTGGTGTGCGCCATGTTCTCCTCCTCTGCGTCCGAGGTCAGTCGAGCCCGAGCAGGCGGGCGAGGTTGCCGCCGCAGACCATCTGCCGGGCGTCCTCCGAACCCGCGGCCCTGGCCATCTTCTCGAACTCGAAGGTGTAGTCGACGAACGGCGAGTCGGTGCCCCAGATCACCTTCTCCGGCCCGATCTCCTTGACCGACGTGGCCACCTCGAACACGGGCACGCGCGCGGTCTCCAGGTACAGGTTGGGGGTCTCGCCGGCGATCTCGACCGCCTGGTCGTGGGACCAGAAAGTACCGCTGTGCGCCATCAGGAACGGCACCTCGGGGTAGGCCCGGCAGACGCGCGCGAACTCCGGCGGCGCGTTGTAGAGGTCGGACGCGCCGTGGCAGATGACGACCAGGCCGCGCTCGCGGACGGCGTCGAGCACCGGCCCGACCAGCCCCAGGTCCGAGAGGTGGTAGCCGTGGATGGTGGGGTGCAGCTTCAGGCCGCGGTAGCCCTTGTCGGCGCGGCGGTGGATCTCGGCGACGGCCTCGTCGCGCTGCCACGGGTTGACCGCGAGGAACGGGACGATCCGGTCCGGGTCCGCTGCCCGCGCGGCGTCGACGTCGTCGTTGCTGAACACGCCCTCCACGAAGGGGAACGCGCAGGCCAGATCGACACCGGCCGTGTCGATGCGGTCCAGCAGCTCGGCACCGGTCTGGCTGGCGCCGTGGCGCACGCCGACGTGGTTGTGGGCATCGAGGGTGAGCGGCATGTCAGGTCCTTCCGGTGGTGATCTGCGCGGAGGGTCAGCGGGTCCCGCGGCGGCGCAGGACGCCGAGCGCGAGCGCGAGCAGGATGAGCGCGCCGTTGAGGCCGTATCGCCACGGCGCGCCGAGGCCCAGCAGCACCAGCCCGTTGGCGAGCAGGGTGACGAACACCGCGCCCAGCACGGTCCACAGCACGCTGATGCGCCCACGGGGAGAGGCCGTGGCACCGAGGTAGACGGCGGTGAACGCGTCGAGCAGGAACGGCTGCGCCGAGCCGGGCACGGCGAGCCCCGTGCGCGCGGTGAGCATGAGCCCGCCGACCCCGGCCAGCAGACCGCAGAGCACGAACCCGGACGCGAACGTCGCCCGCACCGGGGTCCCGGCCAGCTCCGCGGCGCGTGCGCCGGCGTCCACGAGCTCGATGCGGCGGCCCCACGTGGTGCGGGTGGTCGCGAACCAGGCCACGACGACCACGACGGCGCCGGCGAGCAGCAGCAGGCGGAACGGCCCCCACGAGTCGCTGCCGAACACCAGCACCGGCTTCACGAGGTCGATGGGCGCCGTGAAGAGCTGCTGCGGCGTGCCGTTGTCGGACACGACGAGCGCGACGGCGGTGAGCACCAGGTTGAGCCCGAGCGTCGCGACGATGGCGGGAACCCCGAGGTACCCGGCGAGGACGCCGTTGACGACGCCGACCGCGACCCCGACGCCGATGGCGATCAGCACCGCCGCCGGGGTGCCGTGCCCCTCGAGCAGGGCGCGGGCGGCCAGGTAACCGGCGAGGTCGGCGGTGGCCGCGATCGACAGGTCGAGGCCCTTCATCGACATGAGCACGCTCAGGCCGACCGCGAGGACGACCAGGACGGTGGCGTCCACCGCGACCGCCGCGAGGTTGCGCGGGTCGACGAACAGCGGCCGGGCGACCGCGACGGCCACCACCACCACGATCATCCCGAGGACCGTCGAGTACGACCGCAGCGAGTCCAGGCGGGGCGGCCGGGACAGCGTCATGGCACTCATCAGAAGATCACCACCTGTCCGAGGGCGCGGCGCCGGGCGACCGCGACGAGCACTGCCAGCAGCAGGACCACGCCCTGCACCCCGCCGAGCCACTCGTCGGAGAGCCCGTTGGCGATGAGCCCGGCGCCGGTCGCCGTGACGAAGAGGGAACCGACGGCCGCGGTGGCCGGGTCGAAGAGGAACGTGCGGGTGAGCGCCGAGCCCAGGAACGCGGCCGCCAGCGCGGAGACCAGCAGCTCCAGCGAGGCGTCGCGGGCGGTCGCGCCGCTGGCGTAGGAGGCCAGCAGCACGCCGGCGAGGCCGCTGAGGGCGCCGGAGAGCACCAGCGCGTGGACGGTGGCCCACCCGGTGCGCACCCCGCGCAGCCGCGTCGTGCGCTCGTCGTCGCCGACGGCGCGCAGCCGCAGGCCCGTCGGGGTGAGCCGCCAGACGAGCGCCACGACGGCGATGACGACGACTGCCGTGATCGCGATCGCGGGCACCGGCCCGACGAACCCCTGGCCCAGCAGCAGGAACGAGGGCGTCTGGGCGGTGACCGCCAGGCCGCCGTTCACGCCGAGCGTGATGCCCACCAGGAGGAAGAGCATCCCCAGCGTCGCGACGAAGGACGGCACCCGCAGCAGCACCGCCACTCCCCCGTTGACCGCGCCGATCACCGCCCCCGCGACGACCCCCGCGGCGAGCACCAGCGGCGTGGGGACGCCCGCGACCACGAGGGTGGCCGAGGCGGTCGCGGTGAGCAGGGCGACCGCGCCGACGGAGAGGTCGAACGCACCGGCGCCGAGGGCCACGGCGAGCGCCGCGGCCAGCAGCATCGGCGTGCCCGCCTGCCGCAGCACGTCCCAGAAGCCCGACGAGAGCAGGAAGCCGGGCGACCCGGCGACGAGCGCCGCGACGACCGCGAGCATCGCGACGCCGACACCGGCCTGCCGCAGCCAGGCCGGCCGGTGCGGGGCCGGCGCCGGGGCGCTCGCCACCGCGGCCGGCACCTCGCTCTCCTCCGCGCCGGCAGCGCGCGCGGTCAGCCCCTCCTCGTCCACCTCGCCGCGGCCCAGCTCCTCGGCGACGACGCCGTCGCGCACGACCAGGATCCGGTCGCACAGGCCGATGAGCTCCTCGAAGTCCGAGGACACCACGAGTACCGCGGCACCGCCGGCGGCGAGCTCGCCCAGGTGGCGGTAGATCTCGGCCTTGGCCGCGACGTCGACGCCCGCGGTGGGCTCGTCGACCAGGTACAGCCGCCCGCCGCGCGCGAGCCAGCGCCCGACCACGACCTTCTGCTGGTTGCCCCCGGACAGGGTCGCGACGTCCGGGGCCGCCGACCGCGGGACGATGCCGAGGCGCTCGACGAGGTCCTCCGCGGTGCGCCGCTCCCGGCGCCGCGAGAGCACGCCGCCGCGGGCGTGGGCGGACAGGCTCGACGCGGTGAGGTTGCTGCGGACCGACAGCCCCGGGAACAGGGCCTCGGTCCGCCGCTCCTCGGGCACGAGCGCGATGCCGCGACGGACGGCCGCGAGCGGGCTGGACGGGGCCGACGCGGCACCGGCGAGCCGCACGTCGCCGGTGGCGCGCCGGTCCCCGAACAGGGCCAGCAGCGTCTCGCTGGCACCGGACCCCACGAGCCCGGCGAGCCCGACGATCTCGCCTGCCCGCACCGACAGGTCCATGTCGCGCACCAGCTCGCCGGAGCGCAGGTGCCGCACCTCGAGCAGAGCGTCCCCCGGGGTGTGGGGCACGTCGGGGAACAGCGCCTCGAGGTCGCGCCCGACCATCGCCGCGATGATGTCCTGGGTCGACAGGCCCGCCGCGGGCGCGACGCTCGTGCGGGTGCCGTCGCGCAGGACCGTGACGCGGTCGGCGAGCGCGGTGATCTCGTGCAGCCGGTGGGAGATGTAGAGGACGGCGACGCCGTCCGCGCGGGCGGCGCGGATGAGGTCGAACACCGAGGCGGACTCGGCGGCGCCCAGCGCCGCGGTGGGTTCGTCGAGGACGAGGACCCGCGGTTGCGCGGCCAGCGCGGCGGCGATCGACACCTGCACGCGCTGTGTGGGCGTGAGGTCGCCGACGACGTCGTCGGGCGCGCAGTCCGCACCGACCCGTTCCAGCACCTCCCGCGCCCGCCGGTGCATCCCGGCGCGGTCGAGCAGGACACCGCTGCGGACGCGCTCGCGGCCGAGGAACATGTTCTCCGCAACCGTCAGCCGGGGGGCGAGCGGCTGGTCCTGGTAGACGATCTCGAGGCCGAGGCCGCGGGCGTCCTCGGGGCCGGCGACGTCGACGCGACGGCCGCCGACCTCGATGTGCCCTTCGGCCAGCGGGTTGACGCCCATCAGCGCCTTGACGAGCGTGGACTTGCCTGCGCCGTTCTGCCCGACGAGGGCGTGCACCTCACCGGCGCGCAGTTCGAGGTCGACGCCGTGCAGGACCGTCGTCGTCCCGAACCGGACGACGGCGCCGCGCACGGCGGCCGAGATCGGGGCGTCACCGGTGCCGGCCGGGACGGGGTCGAGGAGCTCGGTCATGTCCTCCCCCTCAGCCGCGCGGGGAGACGGGCTGCATGACCACCACGTCCTGGGTCTGGGGCCACTGGCCGGTGATCTCGGCCTTGTCGAGCTTCGTCTGCTCCCAGATGCCCGGGCCGTAGCGCCGCTCGGCGGCGGCGATCCCGTTGTGGCGGGTGGCCACCCACGCGGTCGTGAAGATGTTGGGCGCCACCTCCTTGCCGTCCCGGGCGTCGAGCGCGGCCTGGGCCGCGAGCTGCCCGATGAGCTGGGCGTTCTGCACGACGGTGGCCACGAACGGGCTGTTGGGGGCGTAGAGCATCGGGAAGGTGGCCCGGTCGCCGTCGATCGAGGCGACCGCGATCTCCGGCCGGTTCGCCTGCTGGATCGCCTGCACCGCGCCCGAGGTCATCTGGTCGAAGGCGCCCCACACCCCGGCGATCGACCCCGGGTCGGGGTTCGAGGTGAGGATCGCCTGCATCTGCGACTGCACCCGCGCGGGGCTGAAGTCCGACGGCTGCAGGTGCAGGGTCACGCCCGGGTAGTCCTCGACCATGGCCTGCAGCACCCGCAGCCGGGTCTCGAGCAGCGGTGCGCCCGGCACCCAGAACGCGTAGAGGTCACCGCGGTAGTCCATCGCGTCCAGCAGCGAGCGGCTCATCATCTCCGCCATCAACGACTCGTCGCCGCCGACGTCGGTGACGGCACCGGGCACGGTGGAACCGACGCCCGCGGTGACGACGACGACGCCCTTGCTGCGCGCCTGCGCCACCACCGGGCCGAGCTGCGCGGGGTCGCCGAGCTCGATGAGCAGGACGTTCACCCCGGAGTTCACCAGCGTCTGGATGTTGTTGATGTGCCGGGTGGCGTCACCGCCGGCGTTCGTGGTGGTCACGGTCGCGCCTGCGGCCCGGAAGGCCTCCTCGGCGCCGGTGACGATGTCACGGTTGTAGTCGTTGACGATCTCCCGCGCGGCGATGCCGACGGTCAGCGGGCCCTGCAGGTACGGCGTCTGCTCTGCACCGCCTGCCGGCGTCGTCCCGGACGCCGGGCCGTCCGTCGCGTCGGTCACCGGCCCGTTGAAGGAACAGGCGGAGGCGAGGGCGACGGCCAGGAATCCGGCGAGGAGCATGAGGATCCGGCGAGCGCCCCTGATCGCAGGTCGGTTCACGGTGTGGTCCTTCCGGGGTGCGGGGAGGGGGGTTCGGGCCGGCGTCCCGGCGCGGCGTCGAGGAGCGCCTGCGCGGTCGGGGTGTCGGTGACGACGGCGTTCGCGAGGCCACCCGACAGCGCGGCTCGCAACGCCTGGACGCGTTCGGGACCCGCGGCGGCGGCCACCCGCAGCGGGCGCGTGCGGATCTCGTCGAGGTCGACCGAGAGCGTCCGATCGGCGAGCTCGCCCCCGATCGGACGGCCGGAGGCGTCGAAGAACCGGCCGACGGCGTCGCCGACGGCGCCCTGCTCCTGCAGCCGGCGCAGGCTCGCCTCGTCGAGGTAGCCGTTGGCGAAGAGCGGGGTCGTGGGGGTCACGTGCCCGACCCCGAACATGCAGATGTCGGCGCGGGCCGCGGTCTCGAACGCGGTGCTGATGCCCCGGTCGGCGCGCAAGCTGGCGACGGTGGCGGCGTTGTCGACGTAGAGCGGGGCGGCGACGAGGATCTCGTGGGCGCCCAGCGCGTCGGCCACGGCGGAGACGGTGCGCATCGGGTTCACCCGCGTCGGGTCGCTCGGTGCCGCGCCGGCGAGCTGCACGACGGTGACGTCGAGGACCTCCTCCGCGCTGCGGCGCAACGTCCGCAGCACCTCCGCGGTGCGCGCGATCCACTCGTTGGGGTTGGAGCTCCAGCCCAGCCCGATGACGTTGCCGGGCTCGAGCCGGCGGGCGAGGATGTCCGCGCACCCCTGCCCGAGGTCGACGTTGCCGGCGCCGTCGGTGTCCGCCGGATCGACGACGACGACCTCCTCGAGGCCGTAGGCGGACTCGAGCGCCAGCTCGGTCTCCACCTGGCGGGTGATCCCCGAGACGATCTCGATCCGCACGATGCCGGCCGCGCGCGCCTGAGCGACGAGGCGCCCGGCGGTGGCCCGGCTGACCCCGAGGTGGCGCGCGATCTCCAGCTGGGTCTTGCCCTCCGCGTAGTACATGACCGCGGCGCGGACCAGCAGGCGCTGTTTGTCGACGTTCGGCAGGGGCACGCTCTCACTCTTCCTTGAGCATATGCTCATTGCTTGCGCATATGTTCGTCACACTATGCCCCGCTCGTCGACGAGGTCAAACAGGTCGAGGCACTGGTCCGGGGCGATCGCCGGTTGGAGTGCCCTGAGAAGCTGGGCCGATGAGGTACGTGGTGATCGGAGCAGGCGCCATCGGCGGCACCATCGGAGGCCGGCTGGCCGAGGCGGGACGGGACGTGGTGCTCGTGGCGCGGGGAGCGCACCTGGCCGCCCTGCGGGAGTCCGGCCTCACCCTCGACGAGCCGGGACGCTCGCGCACGCTGCGGCTGCCCGCGGCCGCCGGTGTGGACGAGATCGAGTGGCAGGACGGCGACGTCGCCCTGCTCTGCACGAAGACCCAGGACACCGTGCCGCTGCTCGACGCGCTGCGGGCGCTCGCGCCCGACGTGCCGGTCGTGTGCGCCCAGAACGGTGTGGCCAACGAGCGGTTCGCCGCGGAGCGGTTCTCGTCGGTGCAGGCGATGTGCGTGGTGCTGCCCGCCGAACACCTCAGGCCCGGCCGCGTCGTCGCCTACTCGACGCCGGTGCCGGGCATCCTCGACCTCGGCCGCTACCCGGACGGGGTCGACACGATCACCGAAGGCATCGCCGCCGACCTCACCGCCGCCGGCTTCAGCTCACGCCCGGACCCCGCGATCATGCGCGCGAAGTACCGCAAGCTGCTGCTCAACCTCGCCAACGCCGCCGAGGCGGCGTGCGGACCCGACGACCCGGGCCTGCGCGACCTCGCCGGCGCCGCCCGCGACGAGGGCGAGAAGTGCCTCGCGGCCGCGGGGATCGACGTGCAGTCCCGCGAGGAGGAGCGCGCCCGCCGCGACGCGCTCATCACGGAGCGCCCGGTGGACGGTGCCGCGCGCCAGGGCGGCTCGACGTGGCAGAGCCTGCGCCGCGGCGCCGGGTCGGTGGAGGCGGAGTTCCTCAACGGCGAGATCGTCGCGCTCGGCCGCGCGCACGAGGTGCCCACACCGGTCAACGCGCTGCTCCTGGACACCGTGGCGGAGATGGCCGCGGGCACGGAGGCACCCGGCGGCCGGGACGCGCAGCAACTGCTCGCCGCCGTGCGGTAAGGCCGGCAGAGCCGCTCCTCAGGCGCGGGGCGCCAGCCAGGCCGCCGCGGCCGTCAGCAGCGCCGCGGTGGCCCGGTGCAGCGTCGGGCCGGTTCCGGTGGGCACGAACTCGGGCGAGTGGTTGCCGGGGGCGTGCCCGGCCGCGACGGCGAGGTACGCCTGCGCGGGCCCGTCCGGGTAGAGGGCCGGGTCGAAGCCGCCGAAGTTCCAGAACACCGACGGCACGCCTGCCGCGTCGGCGAAGCAGCCGAAGTCCTCGCTGCCCGGCTTGCGCGCCGCCTCGTGCACCTGCGCGGCGCCGAACTCCTCGGCAAACGCCGCGCGGACCCGGTCCGCGGCACCGGGGTCGTTGACCAGCAGCGGGAAGTCGTTGATCGGCGCGATCTCCGGCTCCCGCGGGGCGCCAGCCGCGGCGGCCTCCGCCGCGACGATCCGCCGCACCGCGCCCAGCACCCGCTCGCGCACCCCCGCGTCGAACGTGCGGATGTTGAGCTTCAGCTCGGCCGTGGCCGGGATGACGTTCTCCTTGTTGCCGGCGTGGATCGCCCCGACGCTCACCACGGCGACGTCGGTGGGGGCGACCTCACGGGCCACGATCGTCTGCAGCCGCAGGACGATCGCGGCGGCGATGACGATCGGATCCACGGTGTTCTGCGGCGACGAGCCGTGCCCGCCGCGGCCGAACACGGTGACCCGGAGGCTGTCGGCGGCCGCCATGAACACCCCGGGCCGCACGTAGAGGTGCCCGCTCGGCGCCGAGCTGATGTGCTGGCCCAACGCCACGTCGAACGGCGGGAAGCGCTCCAGGAACCCGTCGTCGAGCATCGCGCGCGCCCCCGCGCCGATCTCCTCGGCGGGCTGGAAGACCGCGAGCACCGTGCCGGACCAGGCGTCGCGCTGCGCCGCGAGCTGCTCGACCGCCCCGACGAGCGCGGTGACGTGCGTGTCGTGCCCGCAGGCGTGCATCACCGGCACGGTCGCGCCGTCGGGGTCGGTGGCCGTGACCCGGCTGCGGTAGGGCACCTTCTCGATCTCCCGCACCGGCAGCGCGTCCATGTCGGCGCGCAGCAGCACCGTGGGGCCCGTGCCGTTGCGCAGCACGCCGACGACCCCCGTCCGGCCCACACCGGTGGTGACCTCGCACCCCGCCGCGGCGATCCGGGCGGCCACGACGCCTGCCGTGCGCTCCTCCTGGAACGACAGCTCCGGGTGCTCGTGCAGGTCGCGGTAGAGCTCCTCCAGGGCGGCGGTGCGCTCCTGCAGCCCCACGGTCAGGGTGTTCATCCCGGTCCTCGTCCTCCTGGTCACGGTGATCGGTGCCGTCCCAGGATGGTCCCCGAGGCGCGGCGGGGGTCAGCCGGTGCCCGCGCGGTCCGGCGCCCGCCGTCGTCCGGTCGCCGCCGGGGCGCCCGGACGCCCGGGCAGGAACGACGCGACGGCTCCGGCCCCGAGCGCCGCCGCGGCACCGAGCACCATGACCAGCCGGAACCCCTCTTCGGAGGGCACCGCGAGCCCGCCGACGTCGACGGTCAGCTGCGCGAGGACCACCCCGGCCACGGCGCTGGCCATCGAGGTGCCGATGGCGCGCATGAGGTTGTTCAAGCTGTTCGCCGCCGCCGTGTGGGAGACGGGCACGGCCGCCATCACCAACGCCGGCATCGCCCCGTACGCCAGCCCGATCCCGGCGCTGATCATCGCGGAGACCAGCACGATCTCCCAGATCTCCGACATGAGCACGGTCCCGGCCCCGTAGCCGAGCGCGACGACCACCGCGCCTGCGATCAGCGTCACCTTCGGCCCCCGCGCCCACGACAGGCGCGCCGAGACCGGCGCCATGGCCATCATGACCAGCCCGCTCGGCCCCATGACCAGGCCGGCGCCCAGGACCGACAGCCCCAGCCCGTAGCCGGTGGCCGCCGGGCTCTGCAGCAGCTGGGGCAGCACGAGCGACATCGCGAACATCGAGAACCCGAACACGGCCGAGGCGGTGTTGGTCAGCAGCACCTGGCGCCGGGCGCTGATCCGCAGGTCGACCAGCGGGGCCGCGGTGCGCAGCTCCCAGGCACCCCACAGCAGCAGCGCGAGCGCGGCCGCGGCGAACAGCCCGAGCGTCGGTGCGCTCGCCCAGCCCCAGTCGCCACCGCGGGAGATCGCCAGCAGCAGGCAGACGAGACCCACCGACAACCCGATCGCCCCGACGAGGTCGAAACGCCCTCCGGCGCGCACCGCAGGCTCCGGCACCACGACCAGGACGAGGACGGCCGCCACCACGCCCAGTGCCGCCATGCACCAGAACAGCGCGTGCCAGTCGGCGTGCTGGGCGACCAGCGAGGCGGCGGGCAGGCCGAGAGCGCCCCCGACACCCAGTGACGCGCTCATCACCGCCGTCGCCGAACCGAGGCGCTCGGCAGGCAGGGCGTCGCGCATCACGCTGATCCCCAACGGGACGACGGCCGCCGCGGCCCCCTGCACGGCGCGCCCGACCACCAGCGGCACCAGGGAGTCCGACAGCGCGCCGATGCACGAGCCGACCACCAGCAGCCCGAGGCTGACCAGGAGCATGCGGCGCTTGCCGATCATGTCGGCGAGCCGTCCGACGACCGGGGTGGCCACGGCCGCGGCGAGCAGTGACGCCGTGACCGCCCACGCGGTGTCGGACGGCGTGGCCGACAGCAGCTGCGGCAGCTGTGGGATCAGCGGGATGACCAGGGTCTGCACGAGCGAGACCGTGATGCCGGCGAAGGCGAGCACGGCGACGAGCACCCCCGCCCGCGGCCGGTCCGGCGTCGCGGACGGACTCACAGGACCTCCAGGCGGGACGGGGGCGTCCGCACCAATGTAAATCAATTGCCTGACTTAGGAAACGTGGGTGAGTTCACGTCGCAGGCGCGGCGATAGGTTCGGGTCCCGACGGCGAGGAGGCACCGGTGGTCGAGCTGCGTCAACTGCAGTACTTCCTGTCCGTCGCCGAGCGGCTGAGCATCACCGAGGCCGCGCGCGACCTGCAGATGGCCCAGCCCGCGCTGAGCCAGGCGATCACCAAGATGGAACGCGGGCTGGGCGCCGCCCTGTTCGACCGCAGCCACCGCCGCCTGCGCCTGACCCCCGCCGGCTCCAGCCTCGTGCCGGAGGCCCGCGAGCTCCTGGCACGGGCCAAGGTCCTGCAGGCGACGGTCGGGCGCGGCGGTCCCGAACGCACCTACCTGCGCATCGGGTGCATCGCCTCCGCGGTGTCCGGCCTGCTCCCGCGGGTCCTGCCGCCGTTCCTCGCCGCCCACCCGCAGACGGTGCCCGTCGTGCGGGAGATGGGCCAGCGCGCCCAGGCGGGCGCGCTGCGCGACGGTGCGATCGACGTGGGGATCTGCCGGGTGTTCGACGGCGGCGCCGACCTCGACGCCGTCCGGCTGACCGACGAGCCGCTGCACTGCCTGCTCCCGGCCCGGCACCGGCTCGCCGACCGCACCACCGTCGACCTCGGGGACCTGGCGGGCGACGACGTGGTCTGCTTCCCGCGCGACCTCGCCCCCGTCGCCCACGACACGATCATCAGCGCCTGCGTCCGCGCCGGGTTCTCACCGCGGATCACGCAGGAGGCGGGCAACGACCAGTCCATCTCCGGGATCGTGGCGTGCGGGCTGGCTGTCGCGATCGTCCCGGAATCGACGACCCGGCTGCGGATCGACGGGGTCGTCCACCGCCCGCTGACCGACCCCCTCGCGGTCACACCGCTGTCGGTGATCCTCAGCGCCACCGCGCCCTCGGCGATCGGCACCGCCTTCCGCGACGCCGTGCGCGCCGCCGCCTGAGCGGGGTCGGGGAGCCGCGGGTCAGGGGGCCGGGGCGAAGCGGGTCGGGTCCATGCGCGCGACGTCCATGGGCGTGCCGCCGTCGAGGGCCAGGTCGGCCGCGACCCGGCCGAAGACCGGCGCCAGCTTGAACCCGTGGCCGGAGAACCCGGCCAGCACCACCACCGACGGTGCGTCGGGGAGGGCACCGACCAGCGCGGTGCGGTCAGCGGTGTACCCGTCCATGTAGACGCCGTGGCGGATCGGGTCGGGGTGCAACCCGGGCAGGAAGCGCCGGACCGCCTCGGTGAGGGGCCGCAGCGCGGGCTCCGGCAGGTCGCGGGTCAACGACTCCGGTCCGTCGAGCGGGTCCCACACGTCGGCGAACCCGCACTTCACCGACACCCCGTCGAGCACCGGACAGCCGAACAGGTGCACGCCGTCGGTGTCGCGGATGAACGCCGGGAACCGGTCCGGGAGGTAGTCCTGCACGGTGTCGGGGACGAACCAGGTGAGCACGATCGGCTTCACCGTGATCGCCAGGTCCGGCACCAGCCTGCTCGCCCACGGCCCGGCGGCGACGACGACGCGCCGCACCCGGTACCGCCCCTCGTCGGTGACCACCGTGGCCCCGTCGTCACGGGGCTCGATCGCGCGCACCGGGGTGCGCTCGTGCAGCCGGGCGCCGCGGGCGCGGGCCTGCTCCACGGCGCTCAGCACGCTCAGCTCGGGGCGCAGCATCCCGCCCGCCGCGTCCACGATCCCGATCTCGCCGTCCACGAGGCGGTGCTGCGGGTAGCGCGCGGCGAGCTCGTCGGCGCCGAGGACCTCGTGCTCGAGCCCGTGCTCGGCCACCGAGCGCCGCACGTTCTCCATCGGCGCGAGACCGGGCAGCCCGATCGAGAGGCAACCGGTCGGGGTGAACAGCGGCCTGCCCGAGTCCCGCGTCAGCTCCAGCCACAGCTCGCGGGCGCGCCGGAGCAGGGGCACGTACTCCGGGCCCTCGTGGTAGGCCATGCGGAACAGCCGGGACTCCCCGCCCGCGGCCCCGCGGTCGTGGGCGATGCCGTACTGCTCGAATCCCAGAACGCTCGCTCCGGACGCAGCGAGCTGCCATGCGGTCATCGACCCCATCGCGCCGAGCCCGACGACGGCGACGTCGGCGTCCGTGTTCCCGCTCATGCGGCCCTCTCCTCTCCTGCCCGTGCGGTCGTGCGGCGCGGACGCGCCCAACCCATGAGGAACGGCAGCGCCAGGGCCACGAGCCCCAGCGCCGTCCAGCCCGAGGCGATCGCCCAGCCGGCGCCGAGGATCACGATCAGCGGGGTCAGCGCCACGCTCGCGGTCTCCAGCGGCGCCACCGGGAGGTAGGCGATGCCGAACTCCTCGAGGGTGCCGCTCTCCAGGTCCGGGTCGACCATCCGCAGCAGGGCGATCGACGTCGCGACGGCGCCGGTGGCCCAGCCCCAGGTGAAGATCGCCTTCTCGAACCACGCGCCGTGCATCAGCGCCGGCGCGACCCAGCGGAACATGACCAGGCAGAACGCCAGCCCGATCACCGACAGCACGGCCAGCGGCAGCCAGTAGTCCGCGACGAACCGCGGGACGATCGAGGCGATCCCGCACACGATCAGCACGTCCGTGGCGACACCCGACAGGCTCTTCATCGTGCGCGCGTCCGTGTAGGACCAGGCCGGCGTGCGCCGCAGGACGAGCTTCACCAGCAACCCCACGATGAACGCGAGCGCGAACACCGGCGGCGAGAACTGCGGGTACACCGCCGTGGACAGCTCCGCGATCCCGTAGGCGGCCGCGGCGACGGCCGCGATCAGGCAGATCTGCAGTCCCAGCGGTTCGATCGAGGACGCCGACGTGGTGGCCGAGCCGATCGACCCGCGCCGCTCCGGGTCGCGCACGAGCCCGGAGCGCAGCGACTCGGGCAGGTCGGCGAACCGCCCGACGCCCGAGGCGTGGCCGCGCCGCGCGCCCCAGTTGGCCCAGATGATCCCGCCGACGACCCCGACCAGCAGCCCCACGGTCGCCGACGTGAACGCCAGCGAGCTCGCCTCCTGCCACCCGGCCTGCTCGAACACGCTGCCGATCGCCGCCGCCGAGCCGAAACCGCCCGCCCAGCCGCCGAACAGCAGCAGCCCGAAGCCCTCGGGCGTGCCGAAGACCGGGACGAACAGGACGTAGGCGAGCACCATGCCGAGCCCGACCTGCAGCGCGTACATCGCCATCGAGTACGACGAGAACGCGGCGGTGGAGCGGCCGAACCCGCGCGCGCCGGTGTCGTCGCTGAACGGCAGGCACGCGAAGATCACCGCGATCAGCACCGAGGCGTAGGTGCCCAGCTGGCCGGAGAAGGGCAGCAGCCCCAGCACCTCCGGGCCGAGCAGCAGCCCGAGGAACCCCGCGATGACGCTCGCCGGCAGCAGCAGCCGCTGCGCGGGCACCACCCACCGGCGGACCAGCGTCCCGACCAGCAGCAGGGCGCCGATCAGCCCGGCGTCGGTCAGCAGTGACCAGGGGCCGTACCCCATCCGCACCTCCCGGATCGGTGAGCGATCTTCCTATCAACCCGGGGGTGGTGCGGGACAGATCAGCGGCATTCGATCCGGATGATGACGTCCTACGGGTTGCCGATGGGCGCGACCTCCAGAGGGGAGGGCACCTCGGCCTCGGGCACCGCGACCCGCGCGAGCGCGCGGAAGAACATCGCGGTGCCGACGGCGCCGGGGTCCGGCGCCCCCTTCGCCCGCTCCCCCACGTAGCTCGCGCGTCCCATCCGGGCCTGCAGTGCGGCGGTGCCCCGCGCGCCCTCGACGGCGGCCCGCGCTGCCCCGGCGAAGTCGTCCGGGTCGGTCTGCAGCGCCGTCACGGCGGGGGCGAGGGCGTCCACCAGCGTGCGGTCGCCCACCTGCGCCTCGCCGACGCGCTGGATCGCCGCCAGCCCGGCCGCCGCGCCCGCGGCCCAGCCGCCCTCGGGATCCACGGCCACGGCGTGGGCGAGCTCGGTGAACAGCAGCCCGAACAGCGGTCCGGAGGTGCCGCCGACCTCGTCGAGGAACACCTCCCCCAGCACGGCGAGCGCGTCGGTGTCCGGGCGCTCCTCCCGCACCGCGACCGCACGGCGCAGCCCGCCGCGCAGGTTGTCGCCGAAGTCGCCGTCGCCGCTGTGGCGATCCAGGTCGGTGAGCGCGGCATGCGCGTCGGCCGCGTCGTCGGCGTACGCGCGCAGGATGTCGGCGGTGTTCATCGGGCCTCCGATGTGGTGCGCGGGAAGGCGGGGGTCTGCGTCGGCGCGGCCCACCACTGCAACCACCGCGGCTGCGCGCGGGTGAGCGTCACCGAGAAGCCCGCCATGTCGATCGCGGGCACGAACGTGCCCACCAGCGCGCCCGCGACCGTCAGCCCGCGGGAGCCCAGCCCCTCGGCGACGAGGTCGTGCACGCCGTAGAGCTCCAGCAGCGAGGTGCCGCCGAGCCCGTTGACGAGCACGAGCAGCTCGTCCGGGCCGGCGGGCAGGCCTGCGGTCAGCTCGTCGAGCATCCGGTCCACGAGCTCGGGCAGCGGCGGACGGCTGATCGACTTCGCCGCTCGCTCCCCGTGGATGCCGACGCCGTACTCCAGGTCGGCGGGATCGAGGTCGAACGAGGGCTCGCCGGTGTGCAGCGAAGACTGCGCCCTGGCCGCGACGGCGAGCGAGCGCGAGGAGCCGGCGAACCGCGAGCCGAGCTCGGCCAGCTCGTCGAGACCGAGGCCCTCGTCCGCGGCCGCGCCGAGCAGCTTCTCGACGATCACCGTGGCCCCGGTGCCCCGCCGTCCCGTGGCGGTCTCGGCGCTCTCGGTGGCCAGGTCGTCGTCCACCAGGACGCGCCGGACCTCGATGCCGTCGTGGCGCAGCCGCTCGGCGGCGATCCCGAAGTTGATCCGGTCGCCCGTGTAGTTCTTGACGACGTGGATCACGCCGTCCGGGCCGGCGGCGGCGCGGCTGGCCTCCAGGACCTGCCGGTTGTGCGGCGACGCGAACACCTTGCCCGGCGCCACCGCGTCGAGCATCCCGCGACCGAGGAAGCCCGCGTGCATCGGCTCGTGCCCGGACCCGCCACCGGAGACGAGCCCGACCCGCCGCCCCTGCGCCCGGTGCCGGGCGGTCAGGTGCACCGGGTCGTCGTGCAGCGTGACGAGGTCGGCGTGCGCGCGGGCGAACCCGCGCAGCGCGGCCGGGACCGGGTCGTCGCCGGGCGGGAGGAACAACACCGACATCAGAGGCTCTCCTTGTCCAGGGACGGGGCCTGCTCGGCCGGGGCGTCGGGCCCGACGGGACGGTAGCGGGCCTCGCCCGCCCCCAATCGGGTGGCCGCGAGCGAGGAGAGCACCGCGATCCCGATCGCGTAGACCACCAGCCACGTCCAGTGCCCGCCGCCCGCGGCGAGCAGGGCAGTGCCGGCCAGCGGCGCGAGACCGCCGCCGAGGGTGGCGCCGACCTGCTGGGTGACCGACAGGCCGGTGTAGCGCACGGCCACCGGGTAGAGGTTGGCGAAGAGCGCCGCCTGCGCCCCGTACATCGCGCCGTGCCCGACCGCGAGCCCGAGCGACATCGCGAGCACGGTGAGCCAGAAGTCGCCGGTCTGCACCATGAGGAAGAACGGCACCGCGAGCAGTATCTGGAACACCGCACCGCCGATGTAGACCCGGCGGCGGCCGACGCGGTCCGACAGCGCCCCGAACAGCGGCAGCGTGCCGCACTCGAGCAGGCAGGCGATCAGCACCGCGAGCAGGACCGGCTCGCGCGGCAGACCGAGCTCGGTGGTGATGTAGGCGATCGCCACGACGTAGTAGACGTTGAACAGCCCGCTCTCGGCGATCTTCGCGATGATCGACATGACGACCTTCAGCCCGTGCCGCGCGAACACCTCCTTGACCGGCAGGCTCTGGACCTCGCGCTCCGCACGGGCCTTGACGAACTCCGGGCTCTCGCTCACCCGCAGCCGGATGTACACCCCGACCAGGATCAGCAGGATGCTGGCGAGGAAGGGCAGCCGCCACGCCCACGCGTCGTAGGCTCCGTCGGGAAGCGTCGCGTCGAGCAGGGTCACGAGGCCGACCGGGAGCAGGACGCCTGCCGGCGTGCCGATGTGCACGAGCGAGGTGAAGAAGCCCTGCCGCCGCGCGGGGCTGTACTCAAGGGCCATCAGCACGCCGCCGCCGTACTCCCCGCCCATGCCGAGCCCCTGGATCAGGCGGATCAGCACGAGCAGCAGCGGCGCCGCGATGCCGATCGTCTCGTAGGACGGCAGCAGGCCGATGGCGAAGGTGCCCAGCCCCATCATCACCATCGTGATGATCAGGACGTTCTTGCGGCCCAGCTTGTCGCCGAAGTGACCGAAGACCAACCCGCCCAGCGGCCGGGCGAGGTAGCCGACGAAGAACGTCGCGAACGCGGCCAGCGTGCCCACGAGCGGATCACCCGCGGGGAAGAAGACCTCGTTGAAGACGAGCGCCGCCGTCGTCGCGTAGAGGGTGAAGTCGTAGTACTCGACCGTTGTTCCGAGGGCGCTGGCCCACACGACCCGCTTGACGGGCGTTCCGCCCGCGGCTCCCGAGTTGTCGTTCATGGCACTCCCTCGTACCGTCTGGTGTCGGTGAAATCTGGCGGCTAATGTATCAGGCATCAGAAGCAGCACAACCTCCCCGAGGAGCACGATGAAGGACCTGGACCTGCACGGGATGATCTCGACGGTCGTCACCCCGTTCGACGAGAACGACGAGGTGGACCTCGAGCTCCTGCGGACGGAGGTGAAGTACCTCCTCGGCGCGGGCGTCACCGCGATCTGCGCGTGCGGGAGCACCGGCGAGGGCCAGACGCTCTCACTCGAGGAGAGCGCCGCGATCTGCCGCGTGGTCGTCGAGGAGGTCGGCGGGCGCGTGCCCGTCATCGGCGGCGTCATCCAGAACTCGACCGCGCAGGCGATCCGCTACGGCCTCGCGCTCAGGGCGGCCGGCGTCGATGCCCTGCAGGTGACGCCCGTGCACTACGTCTTCGCCCCCTCCGCGGAGGAGACCGTGGAGCACTTCCGACTCATCGGGGAGGCCACCGAGCTGCCACTCGTGCTCTACAACGTGGTGCCGTGGGCGCTCGTCCCCGTGGACACGATCGAGCAGATGCAGCAGGTGCCCCAGCTCGTCGCGATCAAGCAGAGCGGCGGAGACATGCACCTGCTCGCCGACCTGCTGCATCGCGTCCGCGACCGCTACCGGATCCTCGCCGCGCTCGACGACCTGCACTACCCCGCGTTCGTCATGGGCGCCCACGGTGCGCTCGCCGCGATCCCGACGGTCACCCCCGCGCTGTCGGTGCAGCTGTGGGACGCGGTGCAGGCCGGCGACCACGCCCTGGCCCTGCAGCTGCACGAGCGCATCCTCACGGTGTGGCGCGCCATCGACGGGCCGAACCTGCCGGCCACCCTGAAGGCAGCGCTGCAGCTGCAGGGGCGTGACGGCGGGCTGCCCCGCCAGCCGTTCCGGCCGGCCACCGAGGTCGAGCGCGCCCGGATCGCCACCGCGCTGCGTGACGCTAACCTCATCGACTAGACATCACATACAGGGAACATCTGCAGGGGGACCCGTGACCGTCGAGCCCACCCGTCCCGCCCTGGTCGTCGACTCCATCGCCGACCAGCTCTACCGGATCCTGTGCGAGCGCATCACCAGTGGCGCGTTCGCGCCCGGCTCCCGGCTGGACCCGCAGGCGGTGGCGGCGGAGTTCGGGGTCTCCCGCACCCCGGTGCGCGACGCGCTGGCGCGTCTCGAGCACGACCGGCTGATCGAGACGCGCCCGCGCTCGGGCACGTTCGTCGCGCGCCCCGGGATCACCGACGTGCACGAGGTGTGCCAGCTGCGCAAGGGCATCGAGTGGGTCGCCACCGGCCTCGCGACCGGCCGCATGCCGGAGTCCCAGATCGCCGAGCTGCGCGCCGAGGCCGTCGAGGCGCTCGCCGACGCGGAAGCGGGCGACTACGAGCCCTTCTTCGTCAGCGACATGCGTCTGCACCGCGAGATCGTGGCGGCCACCGGCAACGAGCGGCTCATCGCCGCACGCGCCTCGGTGGAGCCCTTCGTGCAATGGCTGCGGATACTCGGGGCCACCGGCCCGCACCGGCTGGCGGGCTCCACCCGCCGCCACCTGCAGATCCTCGACGCGATGGCCGCGCGCGACGCCGCCGGAGCCCGCGACGCCGCAGCCGTGCACCTCGACGAGGTCGAGGAGTGGACAGTCGCGGACATGGACTCCCAGGCGATCACGACCTGAGCCCGCCCAGGTCGGCCGCGGTCCAGGCCATGGCGACGGCACCGTCGACCACGGCGCGGTCGGCCGCCGGGGTGACGCACGCCGCGGCGAACTCGGGCTGGTGGTTCACGGCCGGGAGGCAGTCCAGCCCGAGCATCGGGTGGATCGACGGCACGCGGTGCGACACGTTGCCCATGTCGGTGGCCGCCCCCACCATCGGCTCCTCGTCCGGGCCCGGGAACCTGCGTCCGAGCGCCTCGGCGTTGCGGCGGTAGAGCGCCACCATCTCCTGGTCGTGCACGAGGTCGGCGTAGTCGGGGCAGCTCGGCCGCACGGTGACCTCGCACCCGGAGCCGACCGCGCCGGCCTCGAAGCAGCGCAACACCCGCTCCTTGAGGGCGGCGAGCGCGTCGACCGACCCCGCGCGGACGATCCAGTTGCCGGTGTTGCGGTCCGGGATGATGTTCGGCGCGAGGCCGCCGTCGGTGACGATGCCCTGGATCCGCTCGCCGTCGCCGGTCTGCTGGCGCAGCAGGCCGATGGCGACCTGCGCGATCGTCATCGCGTCGGCGGCGTTCACCCCCTGCTCGGGGTGCGCTCCCGCGTGCGCCGGACGGCCGCGGAACTCGACGTCGAACACCGACACCGCCGACCCGCGCAGCGCCGCCGCCTCGTGCGCGGCGGGGTGCACCATCATCGCGGCGTGCTTACCGTCGAAGGCGCCGCGGTCGATCATCAGGACCTTCCCGCCACCACCCTCCTCGGCCGGCGTGCCCAGCACCGTGACCGTGAGCCCCAGGTCGTCGGCGACGGGCGCGAGTGCCAGGCCCGCCCCGACCGCCGCCGCAGCGATGATGTTGTGCCCGCACGCGTGCCCCATCCCGGGCAGGGCGTCGTACTCGGCGCACACCACCACGTGGACGGGGCCGCTCCCGGCCGTCGCCCGCACCGCGGTGGGCAGGCCGTAGCAGCCGTGCTCGACGGTGAACCCGCCGGCGGCCAGCGCGTCGGCCACCCACCCGCTGGCCCGCGTCTCCTCGAACGCGAGCTCGGGGTGGGCGTGGATCCGGTGCGACAGGTCGAGCAGTGCGGCCTCTGCGGAGCGGACCCGGGCCGCGATGGCGGGCTTGATCGCGTCGGCGGTGGTCATGCCCGCTCCAGGCGGTCGGCCATCAGCTCTCCCGCCATGATCGCGGTCAGGTTCGTGTTGGCGCGGGGCACGGACGGGAAGATCGACGCGTCGACCACGCGCAGCCCGTCGACGCCGAGGACTCGGCAGGCCGGGTCGACCACGGTGGTGGCGTCGCCGGGATCACCCATCCGGCACGTGCTCGTGGCGTGCTGGGCGTCCGCGGCGGTGGCGAGCAGGTGGTCGTCGAGCCGCGCGTCGTCGTCGAGCACCGCCAGCACCGCGGCGTTGACGCGGTCGACCGAACCGTCGGAGATCGCCGCGACGTCCGCGCCCCGGGCCATCTCGACCAGCGCCCGGACGCCCGAGCGCAGTCGCGCGAGGTCCCGCTCGTCCGAGAGCATGGCTTCCCGGACCTCCGGCTGGGCCCGCGGGTCGCGCGAGGTCAGGGTGATCGCTCCGCGCGACCACGCCTGGTTCACCCACACCCCGAACATGCCCGCCCCGAAGCGGAGGTCGGCCCGCTCCATCGCCAGCACGTTCTGGTTGAGCGACACGAACATCATGTCGAGCGGCTGCGCGTCGGGCGCGTCGCTGGTGTAGCGGACGCAGACGTTGGTGTGCCGGTCGTCGGGGGTCCTGATCGCCGAGGCGGCGTCGAGCGGGATCGCGACGCCCGCCAGGGGGTGGTCCTGCAGGCCCTGCCCGACCGGCAGGTCGGCGACGACGTCGATCCCCAGCGCGCGCAGGTGCGCCGCCGGGCCGATGCCCGAGCGCATGAGCACGGCCGGGGAGTGCACGGCGCCGGCGCTCAGCACGACGAGGTCGGCGTGTTCCTCCACCGGGGTGCCACCTGCCAGGTAGCGCACGCCGACCGCCCGGCCGCCACGCACCAGCACCCGGTCGACCAGCGCACCGCCGCGGACGGTCAGTGCGGCCGCGTCCCTGGCCGGCTCGAGGTACCCGTCGTTGACGGTGACCCGCCGCCCGTCGCGCGAGTTGATCGGGTACGGGGACACGCCCGCGGCGCCGGGCGCGTTGACGTCCTCGGCCCAGCCGTGACCGGCGGAGAGCGCGGCGGCCCGCAACGCCGTGTCCACCGATCCCCACGCCTCCCGTGCCATCCGGAAGATCGGCGTGGGCCCTCCCCTGCCGTGGTGGGGCGCGTCCCCGAACTCCTCGTCGTCCTCGAGGCGGCAGAAGTAGGGCAGCACGTCCTCCGGCGACCAGCCCGCACAGCCCCACCGGACCCAGTCCTCGAAGTCCTCCATCGGCGGCCGGATCGCGATCTGGCCGTTGATCGCGGAGCTGCCGCCGGTGCCGCGCCCGCGCCCGTACAACGCGGGCTCCTGCACGTCGGTCCTGGTCGCGACCACGTCGGGCCACATCAGGTCGCCGCCGACGGCCGGGTCGATCAGGGCGCGCATCGGGTTCGGCGAACGCCAGACCTCGGGCATCTGCGCCGAGCGGTAATCCGGACCGGCCTCCAGCAGCAGCACCCGCCTGCCCGCTCCGACGAGCCGGGCCGCCAGCACCGCGCCGGAGGACCCCGCGCCGATCACGATCACGTCCCAGTCGTTCTCGGCCACGTCGGGTCCTCCGCGATCGTGGGCAGCACCCGTTCGGGCCACCCCTCGCGGTACTGTCGACCCATCACCGGCTCTCAGTCAACGGTGAAACTTCAGATTCTGGTGAAAGATGTCCACCGTGCCCGGCACCCGAAGCCACCTCGGCGGCGACGACGCGGCCGCCGCGGCCGAGGCCGTCGTCGAGGACTTCGCGACGGTCATCGGCCAGACGATGGGCTGGCCGCGGATGGCCGGCCGCACCGCCGCCGTCCTGCTGCTGAGCCCGCACCCGATGACCGTCCGGCAGCTGCAGGACGAGGTCGGGGCCAGCGCGGGGTCGGTGTCGGAGATGACCCGGCTGCTGGTGACGAACGGCGTGGTCCGACGGTTCAAGCCGCCGGGCGCCCGGCACTTCGTCCACGAGTGGCGTCCGGACGCCTGGGCGGGCTGCCTCGAACACCAGCTCCGGCAGGCCGAACAGCTGCGCGAGCTGGCCCACCGCACCGAGCGGGAGGGGACGGCGCTCCCCGAGCTGCAGCAGACCCGGTTGCGGGAGATGTCGGTGTACTACGACTTCATCGTCGCGCGGCTGGGCGCGCTGCTCGAGGAGTACGACCCCCGCGCGTAGGCGGCACCGCTACCGCCCCCGGAGTACCGGCGGCTACTCCCCCGAGTGGACGTGCCGGACCGGGACCGTCGGCATCCTGTTGCCCACCGGGGGTCCGCAGCACGCCGCCGGCCGGCGTCGACACGGGCGAGCGCACGCCACGCCGGGACTCGGCCCCGTTCTGCGCCGGAGGGGTGCGCGGGACGGGGCCGGGTCCCGGTGGCGGCGCGGCCGCCGCGAAACCCGATCGTCGTCGCGGGCGCCGCCCGCCACAGTGGGCGTATGCCCGACGACATCTCCTACCGCTGGCGCGCCCCGGTCACCGACGCGGAACTGTTCGACCTCACCGCCTCCCACGGGGGCCACCCGCAGCGCGGTTGGTGGGACCGGATCCGCCCGCACAGCCTGAGCTGGGTGAGCGCGCACCTGGGCGACGGCGAGCTCGTCGGGTTCGTGAACCTCGCCTGGGACGGCGGCGACCACGCGTTCGTGCTCGACACGAAGGTCCGCCCCGACCACCAACGCCGCGGCATCGGGACGCAGCTCGTGGCACGCGCGACCGACGCGGCACGCGAGGCCGGGTGCGAGTGGCTGCACGTGGACTTCGAGGAGCACCTGCGCACCTTCTACCTCGACGCGTGCGGCTTCCGGCCCACAGCGGCCGGGCTCATCCCGCTGCGCCCCGCCTGACCGGTCATGCCGGGCGGCTATCACAGCAGGTCTTGGACGGGCCGGTCGGCACGCCCCGACCATGGTCCGCGCCCCGCTCCCGCCGAGATGCCCAGAGGACGACCACATGACCCGCACAGCCACCCGGACCACCGCACCCCGGACCGTCCTCGCCGCCGCGGCGCTCCTCGCCGCGCTCACCGGCTGCGCCGGCGCGCCGGCACCGCAGGCCGAACCGGCGCCGCAGGCCGCCGCCCGTGACGTCGCGACGCCGCCCGCGGAACTCAGCGTCGCGCAGCAGCAGGCCCTGGCCGTCGCCGAGCGGTTCACCGAGGCGGCCAACCGCGGCGACGAGGCCGGCGTCCGGGACGCCTACGCCCCCGAGGCGCGGTTCGACAGCGTCGGGCGCATCTACCCCGACCGCGAGGCGATCCTGGAGCGGTTCCTGATCCCCGAGGTGCTCCGGGCCGGTGGCACCTACCAGGCCCTGTCCGCCGTGCCCGGGGCCGGGGAGCGCGTGGTCGTCGAGTACGAGTTCACGACCTCCCGCGGCGGGCGCGAGCACTTCACCTACGACTACCTCGTCACCGACGGCACGATCCGCGACGTGATCGGCCGCTACGTCTGAAGGCCCGAGCCAGAGCTGCACGCCGTTGCTGCGCAGGTAGGCGTCGATCCGCTCCTCGTCGGTCGCGCCGGAGGCGTTCTGCTGCCGCACCCGCTCCTCGTCGGCCGGCTCGGCGCGGCAGCGCTCGAGGAGGGGCCCGATCCCGGGCGGTGCCACGGCGATGACGCCGTCGGCGTCGCCCACCACGACGTCCCCCGGCTGGACGGCGAGGCCGGCGCACGTCACGGGGACGTTGATCTCACCCGGCCCGTCCTTGCCCGGGCGCCGGTCGCGTAGCCGGGCGGCAGACCGTTCCCGCTCACGGCGCCATCCCCACGACGTCGCCGAACGCGCGGGGATCGACCTGGAAGCGCTCCTCCACGGGCTCACCGCGCATCATGGTGAGGATGTTCCGGGCGGCCATGGCGCTGACGGTCCGCAGGGCGGCGACGGTGGAGCCGCCGACGTGGGGGGTGAGGACCACGTTCTCGAGCGTGCGGAGCGGATCGTCGTGCCGGATGGGCTCGTGCGCCAGGGTGTCGATCCCGGCCGCCCGCAGCCTGCCGCCGCGCAGCGCCGCGACCAGCGCGGCGTCGTCGAGCACCGGACCTCGCGCGGTGTTGATCACGATGGCACCGTCGGGGAGCAGGTCGAGCTCCCGTCGACCGATCATGCCGCGGGTGTCGTCGGTCAGGGGCACGTGCAGGCTGAGGACGTCGGCGACCCGGAGCACCTCCTCCAGGGACGACGCCACGCGCACACCGTCGGGAGCGCTGGTGAGGATCGGGTCGTAGGCCACGACGTCCATGCCCAACGCCGTTCCGAGCGCTCCGACCTTGCTACCGACGTTCCCGAACCCGACCAGGCCGAGGGTGCGACCGGCGAGCTCGACGCCGTCCGGGACCGGGGTCCAGCGCCCCGCCTTGAGCTGCGTGTCGAACCAGGTGATCCGGCGGGCGGCGGCGAGCATCAACCCGATCGCCAGCTCCGCGACCGCCCTGGCGTTGGCGCCGGGGGTGAACGTGACGGGGATGCCCAGGGCGGTGGCCGCCCCGACGTCGACGTTGTTCACGCCGGCACCGTGCTTGGAGATCATCTTCAGGGTCGGGCACGAGCGCATCGCGGCGCCGTCGAGGGTGAGCGTCCGCGAGAGGACGGCGTCGACGGGTCGCGTGGCCAGCGTGTCGGCGACCTCGGCCTCGTCCTTGCTGCCGGTCAGCAGGATCACCTCGCAGCCGGCCGCGGTGAGCATGCCCAGGCCCGGCTCGCTGAGCGCCGGAGCCGTGACGAGGACCGTCCAGCTGTCTGTCACGCCGGCTCCAGCGGCAGGGAGCGCACGTCCGCCACGCCCGTGAGGTTCCACAGCAGCTCCCGCAGCTCGGCGGCACGCTCGGCCCCCAGCACGGGCTCGACCAGCGAGCGGAACTTCGCGTCGAGCTGCTCGCGGGTCACCGGGTTCGCCGGGTCGCCGCGCCGGTCGGCGACGGTGACGGCGCGCTCGCGCTCGTCGCGCCCGACGACGGTGACGCGGGCGCCGCGACGCGCGGGGAACGCCTCGTCGAACTCCGCGCCCGGGCGCAGCGCCACCCGGCTCATGAGCGCGGTGACGCGCTCGTCGGCCAGCCGGTCGGTCGTGAACGCACCGGCGGCGACCTCGCCGTGCACGAGGGCGTGCGCGACGACGAACGGGATGGAGAACTTCGCCTCGAACGGCGTGGTCGGGGCGGGGTTCCCGGCCACCGTCAGGGCCGTCGAGTAGGACTCGGCCTCGATACTGGTGACCTCCTCGGCGCGCACACCCGCCTCCCGC
This sequence comes from Pseudonocardia kunmingensis, assembly GCF_006716445.1. Classification (GTDB taxonomy): domain Bacteria; phylum Actinomycetota; class Actinomycetes; order Mycobacteriales; family Pseudonocardiaceae; genus Pseudonocardia; species Pseudonocardia kunmingensis. The sequence continues at coordinate 1,320,570 of NZ_VFPA01000002.1, read as the reverse complement.
AGCTCCAGCGCGGCGTCGATCGCGGCGAAGACGTGCCCGCAGCAGGGGTAGGGCTTGACGCTGGTCCGCTCGACGAGGAACTCCGGACCGAAGGGGGCTGCGGCGGCGTCCCACGACGGCGAGTCGGACATCACCGCACCCATCCCGATCTCCCCGTCGAGCACGGAGGGGGTGCCGGTGAACCCCGCGGACGCGGCGAAGGCCGCGACCGTGCCCGCCTGGGCCGCGTGGCCGCTGTGCAGGGGCTTGCCCATCGAGTCGCTGCGGAAGGTCTGCTGGAGCCCGGCTCCCGTGGTGGCCGCGAGCGCGAGGGCGTGCGCGAACCGGTCGACGTCGAGCCGCAGCACCTCGGCGGCCGCGGCGGCCGCGGCGAGCGCTCCCGCGGTGCCGGTGTTGTGCCAGTACCGGTAGTGCGCGGCGCCCAGCGTGCTCGCCACGCGGTTGCCCACCTCGTACCCGATGACGACGCCGCGCACCAGGTCCGCCCCGCTCACGCCGCAGCGCTCCCCCGCCGCGAGCGCGGCCGCGATCGTGGGCGCGCCCGGGTGGTAGAGCCCAGGGGCGTAGATGTCGTCGAGCTCCAGGGTGTGTGCGGCGGTGCCGTTGACGAGGGCCGCGGTCTCCGCGGAGGCGCCGTCCCGCGTGCCCGGCAGCCGGCACGGGCCCGTCCCGGTGAGCAGGCCCCGCCGCAGTGCGGTGGCGGGCTCGGCCACGGCGCCGCCGACCGTCACCGCCGTCCAGTCGACGATCGCGGCGAGTGCCGCGCGGACGGCGCGCTCGGGCAGCGGCCGATCGCGCGCGGCGACCGCACCGCGGGCGAGGGTCCGGGTCGCGCTGAGGTCGGCGCTGAGGTCGGCGCTCTCGTGGGTCACGTCATCGGCTCCCGCAGACGGGCCGGGTCGTCGCGACCCGGCATCCAACTCGGCAGGTAGTGTATACACAGGCACACCGCCGTGTCCCTGATTCGAACGGGAGCCGTCATGTCCGCACCGCCTCCCGCCGGCACCCGCCGGGTCGCCGCCGTCGACGTCCACCGCCAGATCAGCGAGATCCTGCGGTCCTGGGGACTCGACGAGGACGCGGCCGCGGTGACCGCCGAGGCGATGACCCACACCGATCTCTCGGGGATCGACTCCCACGGGATCTCGATGTTCGTCAGCTACGAGCGGCTGTTCCACTCCGGGCACCTGAACCCCCGCGCCCGCCCGACCGTGCTGCGCGAGAGCCCGGTGACCGCGCTCGTCGACGCGCAGCACGGCTTCGGGCACCCCGCCGCCGCGGAGGCGATGCGCATCGCGATCGACAAGGCCACCCGGGCCGGGCTCGGCGCGGTCTCGGTGGTCAACTCGCACCACTTCGGCGCCGCCGGGTTCTACGCGGCGAAGGCCGCCGCGGCGGGTCTGCTGGGGCTCGTGACCACCTCGGCGCGGACCACCGCCGTCGTGCCCACCGGCGGTGCGGAGCCGCGGCTGTCCACGAACCCGCTGGCCTTCGCCGCGCCGGCCCGCCGCCACGAACCGTTCCTCCTCGACATGGCCACCTCGACGGTGGCGATCAACAAGATCAAGGTCTACGACCTCGCCGACCGGCCGCTCCCGCAGGGCTGGTTCGTCGACCCGGCCGGCGAGCCGGTGACCGACGCCGGCACCGCCCTGCGCGCCGCGTGGGAGGGCCTGGGCGGCGGCCTCACCCCGCTCGGGGGACCCGGCACGACCGGAGGCGGGCACAAGGGATACGGGCTGTCGCTCATGGTCGAGATCCTCAGCTCGGCGCTGTCCGGCGGCACCGCGTCGGCGACCCGCGAGCAGGGCAGCCCGGACAACATCGGGCACTTCTGCCTGGCGATCGACCCGGGCGCGTTCCGCGACGCCGGGGACGTCCTCGACTCCGTCGACCAGATCATCGACGCCCAGCACGCCACCCGGACGGCCGACGGCGCCGAGGTGCTGGTGGCGGGCGAGCCGGAGAGCCGCGCCCGCGCCGAACGGGCGGCGCACGGGATCCCGCTCCCGGCGAGCCTGCGCACCCGCCTGCGGGAGATCTGCGCCCGCACCGGCGCCCCGTACGTGCTGCCGGAGGGCTGACACACCTCACCTCGGATCCGCGCGCCGGGTGTCGGGCATGGCGAGCGTGCACGCCGCGGTGAGCGCCACCAGCACACCGATGGTGACGAATGCGACGAGGAACGTCGCGTGGTCCAGCACCAGGCCGACGAGAACCGGGCCGATCAGCTGGCCCGCGTCGGTGACCATGCGCTGGATGCCGATGGCGGTCCCGCGCGCCCGCGGGTCGACCACGTCCACCACCACGACGGTCGGCGCGGCCGTGGAGTAGGCGGTGACCAGGCCCATGAGCACCATGCAGACGGCGAGCAGCGGCGGCGTCGTCGCCACGGTGAACAGCAGCACGCTCGCCGCGGCCCCGGCGAGGCTGACGACGAGGACCCAGCGGGCACCGCGGGCGTCGAGCACCGAGCCCGCGTGCCACAGCACCGCGATCTGCCCCACCGCCGCCGCCGTGACGAGCAGGCCGATCCCGCCGGCCGTCATCCCGAGCACCTCGCCCGCGTAGAGCGGCACCGCGGTGTTCCGGAGCCCGGTGCGGACGATGAACATCACCAGGATGACGAGCAGCGATATCGCGAAGGCGCGGTGCCCGAGCAGAGCGAGGACGCCGGAACGCCGCGCGCCGTCCGGGGCCGCGCGGCCGCCCTCGGCGTGCTGCAGCGCGGTCGGGCCGGGCAGGCGGACGACGGCCAGCACGGCGCCGACGACCGCCATCGCGCCGTAGGCGAAGAAGGGCGCCCGCAGGCCCCACAGCTCCGCGACACCGCCGCCCACGAGCGGTCCGACGGCCAGGCCGAGCAGGAAGATCCCGTGGTAGAGCGACATCCACCGCCCCGCCGATCCCTGCGGCACGAACGAGACGACGAGCAGCGTCGCGGCGCTCATGTACAGCGCCGAGCCGATGCCCTGGACCAGCCGGGCCGCGAGCAGCACCGGGAAGCTCTCCACGAGGCCGCCGACCACCGAGGCGGCCGCGATCACCAGCGCGCCGAGCGCGCACACCGCCCGAGGCCCGACGCGTTCGGCCCACCGGGCGCCGGCCACCTCGAACAGCAGCCGGCCGAGGGCGAAGGCGGAGACGACGAGGCCCACCTCGGTGGCGCCGACCCCGAAGGAGCTGGCGTAGCCGGGCAGGACGGGGACGAGGATGTTCATCCCCGTCACCAGCATCATCGTGGTCACCGCGGTGACCAGGAAGTAGGGAGGCAGCGTCGCCCTCCCGACCTTCGACACGTCCGCGGTCAGCGCGCGGTCGCGGTGCGGCCGCCGCCGAGCGCCCGGTCGAGCCGCGGGTAGGTGCGCCGCGCGTTCCCCTCGTAGACGAGCGCGCGCTCCGCGGGCCCGAGGCCCGCCGCGTCGACGTAGCGGCGGGTGTCGTCGAAGTGGTGACCGGTCCGGGGGTCGACCCCGCGCACCGCGCCCACCGCCTCCGAGCCGAACAGGATGTTCTCGGTGGGCACCACGCCGAACAGCAGGTCGATGCCGGCCTGGTGGTAGACGCAGGTGTCGAGCAGGAGCCCGCCCAGCAGGTGCTCCTCCAGCGGCGGCAGGCCCTGGTCCTGCGCCATGCCGCGGAAGCGGCCCCAGTGGAACGCCGCCGCGCCCCCGCCGTGCGGGATGACCAACCTGAGTCCGGGGAAGTCGGTGAGGACGTCCGAGCACATCAGCTGCACGAAGGCGGTGGTGTCCGCGCCGAGGTACCAGTCACCCGTGGTCTGCAGGGCCGGGTTGGCACTGGCGCTCACGTGGATCATCGCCGGGAGGTCCTGCGCGACGAGGGCTTCGTAGAGCGGGTACCAGGCCCGGTCGCCCAGCGGCGGACCGCTCCACGCGCCGCCGGACGGGTCCGGGTTGAGGTTCACCCCGACGATGCCGTGCTCGCGCACGGAGCGCTCGAGCTCGGGCAGCACGCTCGCGGGCGACGCACCGGGGGTCTGGGGCAGCATCGCCACCGGCTGGAACCGGTCCGGGAACAGCGCGCAGATCCGGGCGACGAGCGTGTTGCACACCCGTGCCCACGCGGTGCTGACCTCCATGTCCCCGACGTGGTGCGCCATCCGGCTCGCGCGCGGGGAGAACAGCGTGACGTCGATGCCGCGCGCGTCCATCCCGGCCAGCTGGTGGGTCGTCACGGACTCGACGAGCTCGTCGTCGGTGACGACCAGGTCCTCGGGGTCGGGCAGCGGCTCCCCGTTCTCGAAGGCCCGCACCTGGCGCGAGCGCCACTCGGCCACCTGGGGCGGGTAGGTCGTGTAGTGCCCGTGCACGTCGATGACGCGCTCCCGGTCGCTCACCGTTCCTCCTCGATCCGCACGAGTGCGTCCACCGCCACCACGCCCCGGCCATCGGCCAGCACCATCACCGGGTTGGCCTCCGCCTCGACGATCCGCGGTGACGCGGCCAGCTGCGACAGCCCGACGACGGCACGGGCGAGGGCCGGCAGGTCGCCACGGGGGCCACCCCGGTACCCGGCCAGCGCCCGCAGGGCCACCACCTCCTGCACCATCTCCTCGGCGGTGGCGAGGTCGACCGGGGCGGTGCGCACGGACCGGTCGCGGTAGAGCTCGGCGAGCACGCCCCCGGCCGCGAGGACGATGATCGGGCCGGCGTCGGGGTCGCGCCGGTAGCCGACGAGCACCTCGGCCAGACCGCGCACCATCGGCGCGACCATGAACGTCTCGGGCGCGACGTCCGGGGCGGTGGCCGCGAGAGCGGCGCCGATGTCCGCGACCGCGCGGCGGACGCCGTCCGCGTCCCGCACGTCGAGGACCACTGCGCCCGCGTCGGACTTGTGCGGCAGCTGCGCCGACACCGCCTTGACCACGCTGGGCCCGGCGACATCCGGGACGTCGTCGCCCGGTGCGAGGAGCGTGACGGGTGCGTGCGGCACGCCGACGGCGTCGAGCACGGCGTAGGAGGCGACCTCGTCGAGCACCCCGGCAGCGCCGGGGAGGCCGGGAACCGCCGCCGGTGCTCGCGACCCGGTCGGGCGGGGGGCGCGGCGGGAGAAGGTCGCGACGATCGCGTCGGCGCACGACTCCGGTGTGCGGAACGCGGAGACGCCCGCGGAGCGCAGCAGCCGCAACGCCTCCGGGGCCTCCGGCACGACGAAGGCCGCGAGGGGCGCGCCGGTGTGGGCCCGATCCGCGATGGGACGCACCGCGAGGTCGGGGTGGAACCGGGCCGATGAGCCCGGCACGGCCACGACCACGTCGAACTCGGGGGCGCCGACCATCACCTCGAGGGCGGCCGACATCACCTCGTAGCGCGTGCCGGCGAGGGTGAGGTCGACGAGCGTGCCGTGGTCGGTGGGGATGCCGCGCTCGGCCAGCGCCCGCCGCGTCTCCTCGCTCGGGCGCTGGGGCACGGCGCCGGCGACGGCGAGCCGGTCGACGGCCATCGCCCCGCCCCCGCCGGTCGTGGTGACGACCCCGACGCGCGGGGCGCGCGCCGCCCGCGGACGCAGCGGCACCGAACGCACGAGCTGCTGCCCCTCCAGCAGCGCTTCGAAGCTGTCCACCCGCCCGATCCCGATGTCGGCGAGGAAGGCGCTCGCCACCGCGTCGTCCCCGGCGAGGGCGCCGGTGTGCGAGACCGAGAGCTCCGCGCCCGCGTCGGAGCGGCCCAGCTTGTAGGCCAGCACCGGCTTGCCGCGCTCCGCCGCGGCGGCGGCGAACTCGCGCAGGCTCGCGGCGCCGGCGAGCGACTCCAGGAACAGTGCGTACCCCTCGACGCCGGGGTCGTCGAGGGTCGACAGGCAGATCTCGCCGAGTGACAGGTCCACCTCCCCACCCGTCGAGACCAGCCCGGCGAAGCCGACGCCCATCTCCTTGCCCCGCGAGACCAGCGCTCCGATGACGCTGCCCGAATGGGAGGCGACGAAGACGCCGCCCTCCGGCAGGTCCGGCTCGCCGAACGCGGCGTTCGCGGTGAGGGTCAGCCGCTCGTGGACGTTGACCACGCCGAGGCTGGACGGCCCCACCACCCGGACGGGGTGCGCGGCGACGATGTCCTGCAGCGCACGAGCGCGGGCCACGCTCGCCGGGTCCGGACCGACGAACCCGTCGGCCATGATCGTCACGACCTCGACCCCGAGCCGGGCGCACTCGCGGGTGACCTCCACCGCGGCGTCGGGACCCGCGAGGACGTAGGCGTGGTCGGGCACCTCGGGCAGCGCCTCGACCGAGGGCCAGGCCCGCTCCCCCTGGACCAGTGGGCGGTTCGGGTTGACCGGGTAGACGGTGCCGGCCCACCCGGCGCGACGCAGGTACTGCAGGGGCCGGGCCCCGGTCTTGCGGACGTCGTCGGAGACGCCGACCAGCGCGACGCTGCGGGGGGCCAGCAGGGCACGGCGCAGCGCCGCCCGGTCGCCACCGCGGGCCACCGCCGTCACCTGCTACCGCCGCGCTGGGAGAACCGGCGGTCGAAGACCGACTCGGCGATGCGGTTCTTCAGGATCTCCGAGGAGCCGCCGGCGATCATCCAGCCACGGGTGCGGCGGAAGCAGTACTCCACGAGCGACTCCTGGCTGAAGCCGGTGCCGCCCATCACCTGCACGGCCATGTCGGCGGCCGCGAAGCCTGCCTTGTTGGCGGCGTACTTCGCGACGGCGGTGTCATAACCCCTCGGGAGCCCGTTCTCGAGTTCGGTCGCGGCCCGCTCCAGCAGCAGCTGGGCCGCGTCGAGCTCGACGGCCGTCTCGGCGAACCGCCACTGCAGACCCTGGAACTCGCACAGCGGCCTGCCGAACTGCTCCCGATCCAGCGCGTGCCGCCGCGCCGTCTCGAACGCGTAGCGGCCCACGGCGAGCGAGCGGGCGGCGTTGCCGATGCGCTCGGCGTTGAAGCCGGCGATCTGCTTCTTGAACCCGCCGGGCCCGAGCAGGACGTTCTCGGCCGGCACGTAGCAGTTCTCGAAGTAGAGCTGGCACCACTGCTCGCCGTTCATGAAGGTCGACGGCCGCCCCCGGCTGAACCCGTCCGCGCCCTGCTCGACCAGCACCGAGCCGATCCCGCCGACGCCCGGCCCGAACCGGACGTAGACGAGGAACACCGAGGCCTCGGCCGAGTGGGTGGAGAAGACCTTGGTGCCGTCGACGACGAAGCCGTCGCCCTTCGGGGTGGCCGAGGTGCGCAGGTCGGTGAGCGCGGAGCCGGCCTCCGGCTCCGTCATGCCGAGGGAGATCACCTGCTCGCCGGCGAGCAGCGGGCGGAGGAACCGCTCGCGCTGCTCGGCGCTCGCGTACTCGGCGAGGGTGCGCAGCGGACCGAAGTTGCCCGCCTGGACGACGTCGGCGCTGCGCGGGCACGCCGACGCCACCGCCTGGATGGCGATGACGGCGTCGAGCAGCGTTCCTCCCTGGCCGCCCTTCTCCTGGGGCACCGTGATCCCGAGGAGGCCCATCTCGGCGAGCCGCTTCGCGACGTCCCACGGGTACTCCGGCGAATGGGCGCGCGCGAGGGCGTCCGGGGCGAGCGCGTCGCGGGCGAAGGCCTCCACGCTGCGGCGGAGGTCGATCTGCTCCTCGGCGAGGGTGACGGTCACGGCTTCCTCTCGTGCAGGGGTGCGGGGGCGTTGAGCGTCCGCACCGGGGCCCCGGCCAGCCAGGCGGCGATGTCGTCGACGACGTCGCCGTAGAACAGGCGGTACTCCTCGGCGGTCACGTAGCCGATGTGCGGGGTGAGCACCGTGCGGGGGGCCGCCAGCAGGGGTGTGCCCGCGGGGGCGGGCTCGACCTCGAAGACGTCGGCGGCGGCCCCGGCGATGGCGCCGTTCTCGAGCGCCGTGACGAGCGCGGTCTGGTCGACGATCGCCGCCCTGGAGGTGTTGACCAGGTAGCTGGTGGGTCTCATGAGCGCGAGCTCGCGGGCGCCCACCAGGCCGCGGGTCCGCTCCGACAGGACGAGGTGGACGGACACCACGTCGGCGCGGGCGAGGAGCTCGTCCCTCTCCACCCGCCGGGCACCGCAGGCGGCGGCGCGTTCCGCGGTGAGGTTCGCGCTCCAGGCGAGGACGTCCATGTCGAACGCCCGCGCGATCGCCGCCATCTGGCTGCCCGTGGTGCCCAGGCCGAGCAGGCCGAGCGTCTTGCCCTCGAGCCCGACGCCCAGGTGGGTGTGCCAGCGCCCCTCGCGCAGGGCCTGCTGCTGGCCCGGGATGTCGCGCAGGAGCGCGAGGACGAGACCCCAGGTCAGCTCGACGGTGGAGCGCTTGTTGCCCCGCGTGCCGCAGACCAGGACGCCGCGCTCGGTGGCGGCGTCGAGGTCGATGGCGGCGTTGCGCATGGCGGTGGTGACGAGCAGCCGCAGCCGGGGCAGCCGCTCGAGGACCGACCGACCGAGTCGGGTGCGTTCGCGCGTGGCGACGACGACGTCGGCCTCGCAGAGCACGGCGACGAGCTCGTCCTCGGATCCGATGTGCCGCGTCACCGTGACCACGTCGGCCGGCAGCACCGACCAGTCGGCGCAACGGGTGACGGCGTCGAGGTAGTCGTCCAGGACGACGACGCGGGTCGGCTCGCTCACTCGTCGGTCTTGGAGATCTGGTTGACCTCGGTGACGACGGGTTCCTGCGCCTTGAGCCAGTCGGTGTACTCCTGGGGCCCCATGAAGTCGGACTGCAGGGCGAGGTCGGCGAGCTCCTTCTGGTGCTGCTCGCTCGTGATGAGCTTCTCGAACGCCGCGGCGAGCTTCTGGACGCGCTCCTCGGGCACGCCGGCGGGCAGGGCGTAACCGCGCATCCCCGCCTCCTGGACGTCGATGCCCTGCTCCTGGAAGGTCGGGACGTCGGGCAGGAGCGGGCTGCGCTCGTCGTCCATGACGCCCACGGCCCGGCCGCCGCCGGACTTCACGACCTCGAGACCGTCGCCGATCGAGGCGAAGTAGACGTCGACGTGCTTTCCGAGGAACGCCGCCTTGGCGTCGGCCTGACCCGTGTTGAAGTGCACGGGGGTGAAGTCGGCGCCGGTCGCCTGCTCGAGCTTGATCATCGAGAAGTGGCCGCCGCCGCTGAGCCCGGACGTGGCTCCCCGCAGCTCCCCGGGGTTGGCCGTGGCGTGGTCCACGAGGTCCTGGGCGCTCTGGAACGGGCTGTCCGGCTGGACGATCGTGATGCGCGGGTCGTTGACGTGGTTGGCCAGCGGCTGGAAGTCCTCGAGCGTGTAGGTGGCGCCCTTCTCCTCGTCCAGGATCGTCGTGAGGATCGTCGGGTAGTTCAGGGTTCCGATGGTCAGCCCGTCCGGCTCGGAGTTCGCGAGCTCGGTGTAGGCGATCTGGCCGCCGGCGCCGTCCTTGTTCTCCACCTGGACCTGGACGTCGAGCTCCTCCTCCAGGGATCCGGCGAGCGAGCGGGCCATCGCGTCGGTCGTGCCGCCCGCGGCGTAGCCCACGAGCAACGTGATGGTCTCGCCTGACGGCCAGTCGTCGGGGGTGGCACCGCCGCCCCCCTGCTGGGCGCACCCCGTGAGGGCGAGCGCGAGGACGCCCGCGACGGCGGCGGCGAGGCGTTGGGGCTTCTGCACGTGGTTCTCCTTGTGAGGGGTCGTCGGTGACCCGGGGGTCAGACTTCGGCGTCCTCGCGCAGGCGGCCGGCGAGGGTGGCGGGCCGATCGCTCCCGCGCCGGCGCACGGTCTGCACGACCGGGACGACGATGATCGCGGTGGCGACGAGGAGCAGGACGAGGGAGATCGGGCGGGTGAGGAAGACCGTCATGTCGCCCCGGGAGATGTCGAGCGACTGCCGCAGCGAGCTCTCCATGAACGGGCCGAGGATCAGGGTCAGCACCAGCGGTGCGAGCGGGACGTCGAGGCGCCGGAAGGCGAGACCGAGGATCCCGAACACGAACATCACGAGGACGTCGATCGTGCTGTTGTTGATGCTGTAGGACCCCACGACCAGGAAGACGATGATGATCGCGATCAGCAGCTGCTGCGGGATCTTGAGGATCATCGTCCAGATGCGGATCAGTGGGAGGTTGAGGACGAGGCAGACGATGTTGCCGATGAACAGGCTGGCGATGACCGCCCACGCCACGTGCGCGTCGGTCTGGAACAGCGTCGGTCCCGGCGTCAGCCCGTTCATGAGGAACGCGCCCATCAGCACGGCGATCGTGGGTGAACCCGGGATCCCGAGGGTGAACAGCGGGATGAGGGCTGCGTTCGCGTGGGCGTTGTTGGCCGACTCCGGGCTGGCGACGCCCTGGATGGCACCCTTCCCGAGCATCTCGGAGTTGCGGCCGAGCTTGCGCTCCGCTCCGTAGGCCAGCAGCGAGCTGGCGGAGCCGGTGACGCCGGGAACCAGGCCCAGCAGGAAGCCGATGAGGCTCCCCCGGCCGATGGCGCCTGCGCTGTCGCGCAGGTCCTGGCGGCCCGGCAGCAGCCTGCCGACCGTGACCTGGGCGTTCGCCCGGCGCTTCTCGAGGAGCGTCGCGAGGATCTCGCCGAGACCGAACAGGCCGACGAGCACGGCGACGAACTCGACGCCGTCGAAGAAGTGCGCGATGCCGAAGGTGAACCGCGGCGCGCCCTCGACGGGGTCGATACCGACCATCGCGAGGAGCAGGCCGACGGCCGCGGAGATCAGGGCCTTGGTCATCGACTTCCCGGCGAGCCCCACGAGCAGGGACATGCCCAGGATCATCAGGGCGAAGAACTCGGGGGGCCCGATCCGCAGCCCCAGCGACGCGAGCGGCGCCGCCGCGATGACCAGACCGACCGTGGCGAGGGTGCCACCGATGAACGAACCGATGGCCGCGATTCCGAGTGCGATCCCCGCGCGGCCCTTCTTCGTCATCTCGTAGCCGTCGAGCACGGTGATCGCCGAGGACGCCTCGCCGGGCGTGTTGATCAGAACCGACGTGATCGTGCCGCCGTACTGGGACCCGTAGAAGATCGCCGCCAGCATGATGATGGCGCCGGTCGGCTCGAGCTCCATCGTGAGCGGGATGAGGATCGCGGTTCCGGCCACCGGGCCGACGCCCGGGAGCACGCCGATGAGGGTGCCGAGCAAGCAGCCGGCCAGGACCAGGAGCAGGTTCTCGACCGTCAGTACTGCGGCGAACCCGGCGAGGAGCTGGGAGATGTCCACTTCTCACAGCCCCCACTGCGCCAGGAGCGGCACCGACGCGGTCGGCAGGTAGACCTGCAGGACGTTGGCGAACACCGCGTAGATGCCGAACCCGCCCACGAGCGCCACCACGACCGACTCGAGCCAGCGCCTGCGCCCGACCACGAGCAGCAGGAACAGCACGAGCGCGGTGATGGCGAGCTGGTAGCCGACCACGTCGAGCAGCAGGATCGCGGCGAGCAGCGCAGCGAGGACGAGCGTGACCGCGAGGCGACCACCGGGCGGCACGGGCTCGGCGGCGTGGATGTTCCTGCCGCGCGCGGCCTGCACCGCCCAGATCACGGCGAGCAGTGCGAGGAGCACCCCGAGCCACAGCGGGAAGAACCCCGGACCGGGCCCCCGATTCCAGTAGCCCAGTGCGAGCGAGCCGGCGAACGCGCCGAGCCCGAGCACCAGGACGACGGCGGCCGCGACGAGCTCCGCGACGCGCGACCCGATCGCCGGCGCGCCGGCCGGGGGCGGCGCGGGCGCCTCGCCGGCCGTCGGGCCGGTACGCACGCGTTCCATGCGCCACCTCCTGCTCATCGCTGAGCGGTCCGTGCGCTGGTGACGTGCCACGTCGAGGTCGTTGCGGACACGTGTAGCCAGCTGTGTACAACAGGATGCCAGATGCTTGCACGGTGTCCAGGCGCGGTCAACCACAGGCGTCCGCAATGTGGGGTTCCCGGATATCGGACCGCTTGGTGGTCTCGTCGAACCATTGTGTGGTTCACTGCCGCCGTGGAACCCCGGGTGAGGTCGGTCGCGCGCGCCTTCGACCTGCTCGAGCTCTTCGACCACCGCAGACCCCGCCTGCGGCTGAAGGAGATCGCCGAGCGCACCGGCCTGCCGAAGACCACCGTCGTGCGGCTGCTCGCCGACCTCGTCGAGCGCGGCGTCGTCGCGAGCGCCCAGGACGGTCACTACACGGTCGGCGCGACCCTGCTCGGCTGGGTCCGGCTGTCAGCCGCGCTGTGGCGGGTCGACGAGCACACCACCGAGGTGATGCGCGAGCTCGTCCACCGCCACGGCGAGACGGTCAACGTCTACGTCCGCCAGGACCTCACGCGGGTCTCGATCGCCCAGGAGGAGGGCACCGCGACGGTGCGCAACGTCGTCGAGGTGGGCAGGCCGATGCCGCTGACGGCCGGGGCCGCGTCGTACGTGCTCCTCGCCGCGGTCCCGGACGTCGTCGACCGGCTCGTCGCGGCCGATCCGGAACTGGATGCCGCACGGCTGCGGGAGCGCGTGGCAGGCGCCGGGCGGGACGGCTACGCGATCAGCGACGGCGACCGGGAGATCGGCGCCGCGGCCGCGGCCGTCGCCGTGCACTCGCGGCGCGGCGGGCGGGTGATCGCCGCCCTGTCGATGTCCGGGCCGAGCTCGCGGTTCACCGGTCGACGTCTCGAGGCGGGCCTCGCCGGCCTGCACGAGGCCGCACACGCCGTCTCCGAGGCGGGCATGGGAAACGTCGAAGGGCTGCTGTGACACCGAACCCGACCTCGACCCCGCGCGCCGGGCTCCTCGAGGGCCTGCGCGTGCTGGACCTGACCAACGTCCTCGCCGGGCCGTACGCCGCCTACCAGCTGGCCCTCATGGGAGCCGACGTCATCAAGGTCGAGACGCCGCACGGCGGGGACCTGGCCCGCAGGCTCGGCGCCTCCCCCGAGCTCAGCGACGCGGACATGGGGGCCTCGTTCCTCGCCCAGAACGCCGCGAAGCGCTCGATCGCGCTCGACCTCAAGGACGAACGGGGCAAGGCGGCCTTCTGCAGCCTCGTCGCGGGCAGCGCGGTCGTCGTGGAGAACTTCCGGCCGGGCGTCATGCAGCGCCTGGGGTTGGGCTGGGAGCAGCTGCGGGAGATCAACCCGTCGCTCGTCTACTGCGCGATCTCCGGGTTCGGGCAGACCGGTCCGATGCGCGGCAGGCCCGCCTACGACCAGATCGTCCAGGGACTCTCGGGGCTCATGTCCGTCACGGGCACGCCGGAGACGGCCCCGCTGCGCGTCGGCGCGCCCGTGTGCGACACGCTCGGTGGCCTCGCGGCCGCCATGAGCATCGCGGCCGCGCTCGTGCGCCGGCACCGGACCGGTGAGGGTGCCCACCTCGACGTGTCGATGCTCGAGGCCGGTCTGACGGCGATGGGCTGGGTGGTCTCCGACCGGCTCGTCGCCGGCCAGGAGCCGGTCGCGATGGGCAACGAGAACCGCACCGCGGCGCCGTCGGGCACGTTCACCACCGCCGACGGGCACCTCAACATCGCCGCGAACAAGCAGGAGCAGTACGAAGCGCTGTGCGCCGTCCTGGAACGGCCCGATCTCCTGGCCGACGCGCGGTTCGCCACCCGGGAGCAGCGCAAGCAGCACCGCGTCGCGCTCAAGGCCGAGCTGGAGCAGACCCTGTCGGGCCGGTCGGCGGCGGAGTGGGATCCGCTGCTGACCGCGGCCGGGGTGCCCGCCGCGCCGGTGGCGACCCTCGCGCAGGCGCTGGAGTCCCCGCAGCTGGCGGCGCGGGGACTGGTGGCCGAGCTGCCGCTGCCGGTCGCGGGGCGGACCAGCGTTCGGGTGCTCGGCGGTCCGGTGCAGGTGGACGGCGCGCCGGTGCGACCCACCACCTCTCCCCCGCGTCTCGGGGAGCACACGCGCGAGATCCTCGCCGAGCTCGGCTGGACGCGTGCGGAGATCGATGCCCTCGTCACGGCAGGGGGTGCGGTGTAGTGGAGCGCTCGACGTGGTGGACGACCGCCGTCAGCGACATCGAGCCGGGGAGCATCCGGTACCGCGGCTACCCGGTCGAAGAGGTCATCGACGGGGCGTCGTTCGCGTCGACGATCTGGCTGCTGCTGCGCGGCGAGCTGCCTTCCCCCGCCCAGGCGCGGTTGCTGGAGCGCGCGCTCGTCGCGGGGGCCGACCACGGACCGCAGGCGCCCTCGATCGCGATCGCCCGCATGGCGATGACGTGCGGCGTCGGCGTCAACAACGCGATGGCGTCCGCGATCAACGTGCTCGGCGACGTGCACGGCGGCGCGGGCGAGCAGCTCATGGAGATCCTCGCCGGGCTGGCGGATGCCGACGACCTCCCGTCCGCCGTCGCGGACGTGCGCCGCCGGTTGCGCTACGTCCCCGGCTTCGGGCACCGGTTCCACCCCCGCGACCCCCGACGGGACCCGCTCGTGGGCGCGGTGACCCGGGCCGTCGCCGACGGCGTCGTCGCGGGGCGGCACCTGGAGGTCGCGCTCGAGATCGAGCGGCAGCTGTCCGAGGGCCGGGAGCGGGCGGTGCCGATGAACATCGACGGCGCCACGGCGATCATCTACGCCGAGCTCGGGTTCGCTCCCGCCCTCGGACGCGGACTGTTCGTCCTGTCCCGCGCCGTGGGCGCGCTGGCCCACGCGTGGGAGGAATCCGGCTCCGGGGCCCGCAACAAGGGCCCGGTGCCGCGCGACCAGCTCGCCGCCTACGCCGGTCCGCCGCCGCGGCACCTGGAGCCGCGCGGCGACTGACCCGCTCCGCTCCTCCTGCGTCAGGGCCGGGCCGGGCCCACGGTCACCAGCGTCTCCTCGGTCATCTCCTCGATGGCGTAGCGCGGACCCTCCACGCCGGTGCCGCTGGCCTTGACCCCGCCGAACGGCATGAGGTCCACCCGGCTGCTCGAGGTCTCGTTGATGTGCACCGTGCCCACCCGCAGCTGCTGGGCGGCCGTGAGGGCGCTGTCGAGGTCGGCGGTGAAGACGCCCGCGGCGAGGCCGAAGGGCGTGTCGTTCGCCTCGGCGACCGCGTCGGCCAGGGTGTCGAACGGGCGCAGGACGACCACCGGGCCGAAGACCTCGTTCGTCATCACCGTCATGTCGCGCGAGACGTCGCCCAGGATCGTCGGCGTGATCACCGAGCCCTCGCGCGCGCCCCCGTGGACGAGCTCGGCGCCGCCCTCGACGGCCTCGGTCACCCAGGACTCGATGCGGTCCGCCGCCTCGGCCGAGATCACGGGCCCGACGAACGTCTCGGGCAGGCGCGGGTCGCCCACGACCCGGTCCGCGACCCCGCGGGCCACGAGCGCGCCGAACTCCGCCATAACCTCGCGCTGCACGTAGAGCCGCTGCACGGAGGTGCACACCTGACCGGCCTTGCGGAAGGCGGCGTTGACGCACAGCCCTGCCGCGGCCTCCAGCGCCGCGTCCGCGCAGACGATCGTGCTCGCGAGGCTGCCCAGCTCCAGCTGGGTGCGGCGGATGCCGACGGTGCGGGCGATGTGCTCGCCGACCCGCGTGCTGCCGGTGAAGGCGTAGAAGGCGGGTACCGGGTGCTCGAGCAGCGCCTGCCCCACCTCGGCGCCGCCGGGCAGTAGCGCGAGCAGCCCTTCCGGCACGCCGGCGTCGAGCAGCAGCTCCACCAGCAGCACGGCCGTCAGCGGTGTCTCCGGCGCCGGCTTGAGGACCACCCCGTTGCCCGCGGCGAGGGCGGGGCCGACCTTGTGGCACACCGTGTTGACCGGCGCGTTGAACGGCGTGATCGCGCAGACCACGCCGAGCGGCTTGCGCAGGGTGAACCCGATCCGGCCGCGGACGCCGGGCCCGCCCTCGACGGGCACCATGCGCCCGGCCACGCGCTTGGCCTCCTCACCGCACAGCTGCAACGTCTCGGTGGCGCGGTCGACCTCGCGCCCGGCGTCGGTGAGGGTGAAGCCGGTGTCGGCCACCACCGCGTCGACGAACCGGTCGCGCCGCTCCCGCATCAGCGCCGAGGCGGCCATCAGGACCGCGCCCCGCTCGTATCCGGTCTGCCGCGCGGTCGCCTGTGCCGCCGCGACCGCCCGCACGGCCCGGTCGACCTGCGCGCGGTCCGGGACGTGGACCTGCGCCAGCTCCGCGCCGTCGAACTTGTCGTGCAGCGGCTGGGTGCTCGCGCCCTCGCGCCACGCGCCGTCGGAGAACAGGAGTGCCTGCGTGGGAAGGGGCATCAGAACTGGGCCTCGTACTGGGCGGGGTCGATGACGGCTTCGATGACGAGTGGCCGGGTGAGGTCGTTGACGCCCGCGGTGGCGCGCTCGAGCTCGGCGACCGACGTGACCCGGACGCCGTCGCAGTCCATCGACTCCGCGAGCTTCACCAGGTCGGTCGCCTCGATCCGGGTGGCCGTGCTCGGGTAGCCGGCCACCGCCTGCTTGAGCTCGATGCGGTTGAGGCTCTCGTCGACGAACACGACCACCGCGAGGTTCGCGCCGACGCTCGCCGCCAGCCGCATCTCGGTCGCCGCCATCGCGAACCCGCCGTCCCCGACGAGCCCGGCGACGGGCCGGTCCGGGAAGGCCAGCTTGGCCGCGATGGCCGCGGGAACGCCGAACCCCATCGACGACAGCCCGTTGGACATGAGCACGCCCCGCGGCGCCGGCGTGGTCCAGCCCTGCCCGACGAGCAGCTTGTGCGAGCCGACGTCGCACGCGACGACGGCGTCGTGGTTCATCGCGCCGCGCACGACGTCGAGGACGTCGGTGGGGTTGAGGCGGTCGGCCACGCGGCCGGAGTAGTAGACCTCGCGCAGGCGGGCGCGGTGCGCCGCGACGTCGCCGGGATCGGTGCGCGGCTCGCCGCGCCACTCGTCGGCCATCCACCGCAGGACGTCCGCGACGCCACCGACGAGCTCGACCTCGGCCTGGTAGACCTGGTCGGTGTTGGGCACGGCGTCGACGTGCAGCACCGGCACGGCCAGCAACCACGGCTTGATCAGCTCGACGGCGTCGAAGCCCACGGCCACGACGAGGTCGCTCGCGGCGAGCAGGTCCCACATGACCGTGTTGCAGGCCATGTCGAGCACGCCCGCGAAGTACGGGTGGTCCTCGGGCACCACGCCCTTCGCCATCGGCGACACGACGACCGGGGCGCCGACGGTCTCCGCGAGGGCGACGAGCTCCTTGGTCGCCTCGCCCCGCACGGCGCCGATCCCGGCGAGGATCACCGGCCTGCGGCTGCGGGCCAGGCGGGCCACCGGGTCGGGCGTGTCGCCGCCGTGCCCGTGCACCTGGACGCCCAGGGAGCGCGCTTCCAGCGGGGGCAGCGCCACCGGTTCGTCCGGGGCCTGGGCCTTGAAGACGTCCCCGCCGACGGTGAGGTGCACGGCGCCCGGGCGCTCGGCGACCGCCGTGCGCATCGCCTTGCGCAGCGTGGGCCCCACGGCCGCGGTCTCCAGCCTCCCCGCCCACTTGGTGATCGGGCCGAACAGCCGTCCGTGGTCCACGACCTGGTGGGTGAAGAACTGCTCGCGGGCCGCCTCGATCTGACCGGAGATCGCCAGCATCGGCACGCGGTCCCACTGGGCGGCCGCGACCCCGTTGACCAGCGCCGTCGAGCCCGGGCCGAGCGTGGACACGCACACGCCGAGGTTGCCGGTGGCCTGCGCCATGCCCTCGGCCATGAACGCGGCGGTCCCCTCGCGGCGCCCCAGCACGATCTCGGTGCCCTGCAGGCGCAGCGCCTCGAGGAACTCCACCGTCGGGTCGCCGGGATAGGTGAACACGTGCGAGACCCCGGCCTCGGCCAGGTACTCGGCGACCACCGCCGCAACGGTCCGGCTCACGGGCATCCACCTCACCAAACGTCGTCGCCGACGTCGCCGACGTCGTCGTTTTCGATCCGCCCGCGTTCGGCGGCGTGGCGGAGGGAGCCTAACAGCTCGGTATACATCTGCACACGGTCGGATGCCGCGGTGCGGGACACGTCGACCCGACGACTGGCGGGAACGGGCATGACGATGCCGCCGACCGGCGGCGCCGGTCGGCGGGGGGCGGGACCTCAGTCCTCGTTCTCCCAGAGCTTCAGGCGGATGTCGCGCGCCTCGCTGAAGTGCCGGCCCGCCACCTCGGCGGCACGGTCGCCGTCGCGCGCCTCGATGGCGGCGACGAGCTCGGCGTGCTGCTCCACCGTCTCCTCCCAACGCCCCTCGTAGGAGAGCGTGGTGAGCGGGAAGCGACCGAGCTGCACCTCGACCCGCTGGAGCAGATCGATGAGCGCGAGTTGGTGGGTGGACTGCCAGACGATGCTGTGGAAGTTCCGGTTGGCGCCGACCCGGCCGCGGGCGTCGAGATCGGTGGCGTTCACGTAGCGCCGGTGCGCCTGGTGCAGAGCGATGATGTCGTTGTTGGTACGGCGCTCGGCCGCGGTGCGACCGCACTGCGCCTCGAGCAGGATGCGCACCTCGTAGATGTCGAGCACCTCGCCGGGCGTACGGTCCCGGACGACGAGCCCCGATGCCGTGCGGAGCACGAGGCCGTCCTGCTCGAGCCGGGTGAGGGCCTGCCGGATCGGGGTGCGACTGACCCGGAAGGTCTGGGCGAGCGAGGTCTCGACGAGGTGCTCGCCGGGCTGGAGATCACCCAGGTAGATCGATTCCTTGAGCTGGGCGTACGGATCGATGGCATCACCGCCACGCACGGCCACGGTCACCTCGCCTCCCCGGAGCGCCCCGACCGCTCCACGTATGCAGGAGGATACAGGACGCCCAGGAGGAGCCCGGGCGTCCGTGTACGGGAGGCCGACACCCGGGGAATGCCTGGACATCAGGCGTGGTCGTACCGGACACCGTCGCATGCAGTCGTATACCAAGAGTCCGTCGCAGGTGGTGACGTCATCGCGGGAACCAGGCTCCACCTGCGGACGACCTCTCCTCCCGGGAGCAGGAGGAGGGGATGTGTTCGCATCGACCGCGCTGTCGCTGGCGTTCACCGTCGTGTTCGTGCTGACCGCCGGCTACTCGTTGGTGCGCATGGCACTGCTCACCGCCGGAACCGCGCCGGGCGGTGACCGGCTCGCGGAGCTGTCGCACCTGCTGATGAGCCTGGCGATGGTCGGCATGGCGACCGGGTGGACCGGCGGCCCCGCCAGTGCGGGCGGAGTCCTCCAGCTCGCGCTGTTCGGGCTGCTGACCGTGTGGTTCCTCGGTCGTCTCGCGGTCCCCGCTCCCGGGCACGCCCGGATCGGGGACGCCTACCACCTCGTCATGGTCGCCGCGATGGTGTGGATGGTGGCGGCGATGCCGCAGCTGATGGGCATGACCGGTGCACCCGCGGCGGGCGGCGGGGCGCACGCCCACCACCACGGCGGCGGTACCGCCGAGGCGCTCGCCCCGCACACCGTGGCCGTCGCGACGCCACCGTGGGTGCTCGCCGTGAACGGTGTCTTCGTGGCCCTGCTCGCTGCCGCGGCCGTGTTGTGGGGCCGCCGCGCGGTGCGACCGGGTACCGCGATCGGGATCGCCGCGGGCGGGGGCGGCGCCGTCGTCGCCACCCGCGCCGACCCGGGCCTCGCGCGGCTCACCGGCCCGCGTGCGGACGCCTGCTGCCACCTGCTGATGAGCATCGGCATGGGCGCGATGCTCCTCGCCATGTGATGCGCCGCTCCCCCGCGCGCTCCCACCCCCGACCGGAGGGCCCGCTGTGACCGACACCCTCGCCGCCGATCCGCCGGCAGGCGCACACCCCCCGGGCAGCGCCGCCGCCCGGTCCCGCGGTGGCTGGTGGTGGACCGGGCTGCGGCCGCTGGTGCTGCGCCTGCACTTCTACGTCGGGATCTTCGTCGGTCCGTTCCTCCTCGTCGCCGCCGCGACCGGTCTCCTCTACACGGTCACGCCGCAGCTCGAGCAGCTCGCGCACCGCGACGCCCTGACGGTGCCCGCGGTCGGGGACACGCCGGTCCCGCTGGGCGAGCAGGTCGTGGCGGCGGCCGCGGCGGTGCCGGACGGAACGGTCACCGAGATCCGCCCACCCCGCTCCGCCGACGGCACGACCCGGGTCGGCTTCGACGCCCCCGGCGTCGCGGAGGACTACTCGCGCACCGCCTTCGTCGACCCCTACACCGGCCAGGTCCGCGCCGTCCTGGACACCTACGGCGAGTGGCTGCCCGTCCGCGCCTGGATCGACGAGCTGCACCGCACCCTGCACCTCGGCCCGGTCGGGCGGCTCTACAGCGAGGTCGCCGCGAGCTGGCTCGGCGTGCTCGCGCTGTCCGGCGTCGCGCTGTGGACCGCCCGGCGCCGCCGCCGCGCCCGGCTCCGGCGCACCCTGCTGCCGGAGGGCACGGCCACCGGCCGCGTCCGGCTGCGGTCCTGGCACGGCGCGGTCGGGCTGTGGGCGGCGATCGGCATGCTGTTCCTCTCGGCCACCGGCCTGACCTGGTCGCAGTTCGCGGGCGCGAACGTCACCGCGTTGCGCGCGAGCCTCGACTGGTCCACGCCGACGGTCGCGACGGCCCTGCCCGGTCCGGCGGCCGGCGCTCCGGCGGGCGCCGCCGATCCGGCCGTCCTCGGCGACACCGCCGACCGCGTCCTCGCCGCCGCCCGCGCGGCCGGGCTCTCGGACCCGGTCGCCCTCCTCCCGGGTGGCGACGGCGAGGCGTGGGTGGTCGAGCAGGTCCAGCGCTCGTGGCCGGAGAAGCAGGACGCGGTCGCCGTCGACCCGACCAGCGCGACGATCGTCGACACCCTCCGGTTCGCCGACTGGCCGCTGGCGGCGAAGCTCGCGCGCTGGGGCGTCGACGCGCACATGGGCCTGCTGTTCGGCGCCGCCAACCAGGTCGCCCTCGCGACGCTCGCCCTCGCCGTCATCTGCATGGTGGTCTGGGGGTACCGGATGTGGTGGCTGCGCCGCCCGACCCGCGGCGGCCGGGCCGGGCCGCCCGGCGGCGACCTACTCCCCGACCCCGGGGCGGTCCTGCTCGTCGGGGCGGTCGCGGTCCTGGCCGGGGTGGCCCTGCCCGCGCTCGGCGTCACCCTCGTGGTGTTCCTGCTCGTCGACATCGGCCGCCAGCAGCTGCGCGACCGGCGGACCGCACGGCCCTGATGCGTGGCCCGGACGGTCACCGGGGTCGTGCCGCGGCCGATCCGGCCGCAGACGAGGGTGCGTGAGCAGGCCCGTGGCGACGCCCGTGCAGCAGGCTGCCGTGGGCGACCCGGGCCCCCGGCCTCATGATCAGCAAGTCGGCGCGTTCCCGGGTTGAAAGCGCCCGATATCGCGCCGACACGGCGATCATGACCACCCAGGTACCCGGTGATCAAGGACCGGGACGGCCGATGATCACAGTGTCCGAGGGTGCAACGGGACCACAGCCAGGTGCGCACCGGCCCGACAGCGACGAACTCGTCCCGAACAGGCCTGGGCCATGCCGGGAACGGCCCGCCCACAGGAGATCCCACGACGCCATCGACACCATGGGCCTGCGCACGCGACCGAAGACCCATGACGTCGACCGCGTCACGCACAGGCGCGCGGAACGCGCGAACGGCCATGATCAGCAGAAGTGGTACCAGGGCGACAGATCTGTCGCACTGGTACCACTTCTGGCGATCACCCCGGCGCGAGGAGTAGGTGAGGGCCCCGCGCGGCTCGCGCTCCGCACCGCCGCGTGGTCGCGGCAACCCAGGTGGTCAACGCCGCTCCGCGAGCCAGTCCTCGAACGTCGTCGGGGCGATGCGCGCGCCCTCCCCGGGCAGCAGCACGTTCCCGGCCATCGTGGGCCCGAACACCGACGACCAGGTGGGGACGAGCGTCACCGAGCGGCCGCGCGCCTGGTGGGTGCGGCGCGCCATGTCGACGAGGTCCTGCGTGGCCGGCCCCGCGACGTCGACGTGCCTGCCCTGCGGTGCACCGGTCGCGACCTCGGCGAGGATGCCCGCCACGTCCGCGGGGGCGATCGGCTGCACGAGCAGCGGGGCGATCGTGGCGACGCCGTCCCGCTCGGTCCAGCCCGCGACCATCTCGGCGAAGTCGTGGAACTGGGTGGCCGGCACGATCGTCCACGGCACGGGGCCCTGGCCGACCAGACGTTCCTGCTCGCGCTTGCCGGCGTAGTGCGCGTTGCCCTCGATGGCGTGGATCCCGACGATCGAGAGCAGCACGTGGTGCCGGACGCCCGCCCGCTGCTCGGCGGCGAGCAGGTTCGCCGTGGCCGTGGCGAAGAACGTCACGGCCTCCGTGCGGTCGCTCGACGTGGAGTTCGTGGCGTCGACGACGGCCTCGACGCCGGTGAGCGCGTCGTCGAGCCCGTCGCCGGTGACCAGGTCCACCCCGAGCGAACGGCTGATCCGCACGACGTCGTGACCGTCGCGCTCGAGCGCTGTGACCGTGAGGGCTCCGATGTTGCCGGTGGCGCCGGCGACCGCGATACGCATGCCCGAAGGCTATTCAGGACTAAGCAGATCCGCAATATCGTCGATATGCTGGTCGGCGTGAAGCTGCCGGTGAGCACCGAATGGGTCCTGCACTGCGCCACCACGCTGGCGCAGCTCGATCCGCGGACGACCGTTCCGGCTCCCCGCCTCGCGCGGCACTACGACCTGCCTGCGCCCTACCTGGCCAAGCAGCTGCAGGCGCTCGTCCGGGCAGGCCTGCTGGCCGCCACCACGGGTCCGCGCGGCGGGTTCCGGCTGGCGCGGCCCGCCTCGGCGATCACGCTCCTGGAGGTCGTCGAGGCCGTCGACGGCACGTCCTCGCCGTACGAGTGCCGCGAGATCCGCCAGCGGGGCCGTGGCGCGCTGCCGCCCGAGGACTGCCGGCACACCTGCGTGCTCGCGCAGAAGATGGCAGACGCCCACGAGGCATGGCGCGCCAGCCTCGCGGGCGTCACCCTCGCCGACGTCCTCGCCACGCTGCCACCGTCGGCGGTACCCCGGACACGACGGCTCCTGACGGGGACGGAGTAGGTGGAGCCCGTGAGCACCGACCCCTACCACCGCCTCGGACGGGGTTACGACCGGCACCGCCGGCCCGATCCGCGGATCCACGCCGCCGTCACACGAGCACTCGGCGACACCGCGACCGTCGTCAACGTGGGGGCCGGGCCGGGCGCGTACGAGCCGCCCACCACGGTCGTCGCCGTGGAGCCGTCACCGGTCATGATCGCGCAACGGCCGCCCGGCGCGGCGCCGGTGGTGCGGGCCCGCGCCGAGGCGCTCCCGCTGCCCGACGGCGCCGTCGACGCCGCGCTCGCGGTCTTCACCGTCCACCACTGGACCGACCCCGCCGCAGGTCTCGCCGAGCTCGTCCGGGTCTCCCGCCGGCAGGTCGTCCTGACCTGGGACCCCGAGGCCTTCGCGCGCTCGCTGTGGCTCGTCGCGGACTACCTGCCCGAGGTCGCCACCGCCGAGCGCGGGCTCGCCTGCCTGGAGACGATCACGGCGGAGCTCTCGCGCCACGGGCGTCATGTCGAGGTCCGGCCGGTTCCGGTACCGGCCGACTGCCGCGACGGGTTCCTCGGCGCGTTCTGGAGACGTCCCCGGGCCTACCTCGACCCCACCGTCCGGGCCGCCGCCTCCGGACTGGCCGGACTCCCACCCGCCGTGACCGGGCCGGCCCTGCACCGCCTCGCGGACGACCTCGCCACCGGCCGGTGGCACCGCTCGTACGGGCACCTGCTGGACCTCGACGAGCTCGACGTGGGGTACCGCCTCGTCCTCGCCACGGACGAGGGGCGATCCGCCGCCCCGTGATCGGAAGTCGCGATCATGCCCGGTCGCGGCCCTGCCCGTGCCGGACGCGCCGCGCCCGCGGCGCCCGCCAGTGGAACCGCACCGCGAGCAGCCGCACCACGAACCCGACGGCGAGCGCGACGGCCGCGTTCCACCCCTCGTCCAGCTGCAGGCGGTCGCCGATCACGGCGAGCGTGGCCGCCAGCGCGGCCGGGACGGCGTAGAGCTCGCTGTCGCGGCGCAGGACCGCAGGCGGCTCGCCGGCCACCACGTCCCGCAGGATCCCGCCGCCGATCGCCGTGACCACCCCCAGCACGACCGCCTGCACCGGCCCCAGGCCGTGGGCGAGGGCCTTCAACGCGCCCGCGACGCTGAACAGCCCCAACCCGACGGCGTCGAGGACCAGCACCGCGCGGCCCAGCCGCTCGACGAGCCGGTGCGCGACGAACGTCAGCAGCACCGCCACCGCGGGCACCACGACGTAGCCGGGCTCGGTGAACGCGGCCGGTGGCACGGCGCCGATGACGAGGTCGCGGACGATGCCCCCGCCCAGCGCCGTCACGCCGGCGAGCACCAGCATGCCGACGAGGTCGAAGTCGCGGCGCACCGCCACCAGCGCGCCCGAGGTCGCGAACGCGAAGACCCCGACGAGGTCGAGGACCTGCAGCACGGGGGTCAGTGCGCTCACTGCTGCGCCTTCCGGTGCGGGACGGGGCCGCCCGGTGGACGGCGCGACCACCGTAGACACCGCGTTGCCGCCCGGGCCGGTCGGCGCCGGCCCCGCATCGCTTCGCTTCGCTTCGCTTCGACGATCTCGCAAGCGACTGGCGCGCCGCGAAGACGGGGATCCGTCGACGACGGCGGGGTCGGCTTCCGCATCAAGGTCGACGAGCAGTCCACGCTCTGACCGGGGTCGGGACCGGCCCGGTCGGTCGCCGGACTCAGTGGATGTGGGAGCCGCCGTTGACGTCGTAGGTGGCGCCGGTGATGTACCCGGACTCCACGCGGCAGAGGTAGGTGATGAGGTCCGCCACATCCGCGACGCGGCCGTTGCGGCCCACCGGGATGCCGGCGATCAGCGCCTCCTTGCGCTCCCCCTGCAGCGCGTCCCCGGTGATGTCGGTGTCGATCAGGCCGGGCGCGACGCTGTTGACGGTGACGCCGAGCGGGCCCACCTCGCGGGCCAACGCGCGGGCGAACCCGAGCTGCGCGGCCTTCGCCGCCGAGTACGCGACCCCGCCGAAGACCCCGCCGCCCCGCTCGGCCGACACCGACGAGAGGAACACGACCCGGCCGAAGCCCCGCTCGGCCATCCCCGGCACCAGCCGGCGGGTGATGTTGTAGGCGCCGCGGACGTTGACGGCGAAGATGCGGTCCCACTCCCCGCCGTCCACGTCGAGGAACCGGGTGGGCGAGGTGATGCCGGCGTTGTTGACCAGCGCGCCCACCGCGGGCGCGTCGGCGGCGAGGGTGTCGACGGCCGCGGCGACCGAGCCCTCGTCCGTGACGTCGCAGGCGAGCCCGAACGCCTGCACGCCGTGCCGGTCCGCGATCTCGTCCGCGGTGTCCTTGGCGCCGGCCTCGTCGAGGTCGAGGACGGCGACGGTCCAGCCCGCGGCAGCAAGGGCCTGCGCGGTGGCGCGGCCGATGCCGCGGCGGGAGGCCGCGCCGGTGACGACGGCGGTCAAGTCGGTCACGGTCATCTCGCTCCTGTTCAGAGGTCGGCCCTGACGCGCGCGCAGAGCGCGTCGGTGGACAGGCCGTAGCGGTCGTGGAGGGTGGGCAGCGCGCCGGCGGCGAGGAACGCGTCGGGCAGCGCCACGGGGACGATGCGGGCGGCGACGCCTGCGTAGGCGACGGTGGCGGCGACGGCCTCGGACAGCCCGCCGACGACGGTGTGGTTCTCGGCCGTCACCACGAGCCGGTCCCCGCGCACCTCCCGCAGGATCGCCGCGGTGTCCAGCGGCTTGATCGTCGGGACGTGCAGCACGGCGGCGTCGACGTGGTCGGCCTCGAGCCGGGACGCGGCCTGCAGCGCCCGCATGGTCATCAAGCCGGTGGAGACGAACAGGACGTCCCGCCCGCCCCGCAGGAGGGCGGCCCGCCCCAGCTCGAAGCGGTAGTCGTACTCGTCGAGCACGGTCGGGACCTTCCCGCGCAACAACCGGAGGTAGGTCGGGCCGGCATGGTCGGCGAGCGCGGGCACCGCCTGCTCGATGTCGACCGAGTCGCACGGGTCCACGATCGTCAGACCCGGGCAGGCGCGCAGGATCGCGAGGTCCTCGGTGGCCTGGTGGCTGGGCCCGTAGCCGGTGGTGAGCCCGGGCAGCGCCCCGACGACGTTGACGTTCAGGCCGGGCTCGGCGATGTCCAGGCAGAGGAAGTCGTACGCCCGCCGGGTGGCGAACACCGAGTAGGTGGAGGCGAACGGCACCAGGCCGACCTCGGCGAGCCCGGCGGCGGCACCGAGCATGACCTGCTCGGCCATGCCCATCTGGAAGAACCGGTCCGGGTGCGCGTCGCGGAAGACGTGCATGTCGGTGTACTTCGCGAGGTCCGCCGAGAGCCCGACGATTTCGGGGCGCTCCTCGGCCAGGCGGGCCAGCGCGTGCCCGAACGGGGCCGGGGCCGTGCGCTGCCCGGGATCGGCGAACGAGGCGATCATCGCCGAGGTCGTCAGCCGCTGGGCAGGGGCGCTCATCGTGTTGCCTCCAACGCGTCGTGGGCGACCTGCCACTCGTGCTCGGCCACCGGCATGAAGTGCGCCTTCTCCCGGCTCTCCAGGAACGGGACGCCCCGGCCCGGGCGGGTGTCGCAGATCAGCACCGACGGACCGCCCGCGTGGTCGCGGACGCGATCGAGCCCGTCGAGCAGGGCGGGGACGTCGTTGCCGTCGACACGCACGGCGTTCCAGCCGAAGGCGCGCCACTTGTCGACGACCGGCTCGGTGCGCAGGACCGTCGGGGTCGGGCCGTCGGCCTGCAGCCCGTTGACGTCGACGATCGCCGTGACGTTGTCGAGGCCGTGGTGGGCGCAGGCCATCGCGGCCTCCCACGTGGAGCCCTCGTCGAGCTCGCCGTCGGAGAGCAGGTTGAACACCCGCGCCGGGTTGCCCAGGCGGCGCAGCCCGAGGCCCATGCCGCAGGCGATGCCGAGGCCGTGACCGAGCGAGCCGCCGGAGATCTCCATGCCCGGCGTGTAGGAGGCCATGCCCGACATCGGCAGGCGCGAGTCGTCGGTGCCGTAGGTCTCGATCTCCTCGAGCGGGATCGTGCCGGCCTCGGCCAGTGCGGCGTACAGGGCGATCGCGTAGTGGCCGATGGAGAGCAGGAAGCGGTCGCGCCCCTCCCACCCGGGGTCGTCGGGACGCAGGCGCAGCTCGCCGCCCTCGCGGGCGTAGAACACGGCGAGGACGTCGGCGACGCCGAGGGCCTGGCCGATGTAGCCCTGGCCCTGGACCTCGCCCATCGTCAGGGCGTGGCGCCGGATCCGGGTCGCCGCGGCCCGCAGCCACGCGATCCGCTGGTCACGCTCGCCGGCCGCGGCCGGGAGCCGGTCGGTGGTCACCGAGGTCATCGGTTGCTCCTCCTGGTGGGTACGGGGTCAGATGCCGCTGACGGGAGCGGGATCGGCGCCCGTGCGCGCGGAGTGCGCGCGCTCGAGGGCCGCGACCTCGGCCCGCTCGGCGCGGCCCCAGGTCTCCCGGGTCAGCAGCGTGGCGACGAGCCCGAGCAGGCCGTAGGCGCTGAACAGCAGGGCCGGGCCGAGCCAGCCGGTGCGCGCGTACAGCGCCGTCGCGATCAGGGGCGTGAACCCGGAGACGACGGCGGAGAGCTGGTAGGCCAGCGACGCCCCGCTCGTCCGGGTGCGGGCGTGGAAGAGCTCGGGGAACCAGGCACCCTGCACCCCGGCGAGGCTGTTCTGGCACACCGCGTAGCTGACCACGAAGGCGATCACGATCGCCGTTGCCTGACCCGTGTTGAGCAGCAGGAACAGCGGAACACCCCACGCCACGGTGATCGCGGTCCCGATCAGGTAGACGGGGCGGCGGCCGATCCGGTCGGTCAGCGCCCCCCAGAGCGTCGTGGCGGCGATGCCGAGCGCGGCGGCGAGCATGAGCGCGAAGAGCGTCACCGAACGGTCGGTGAGCTCCTCGCTCGCCAGGTAGGACATCACGAACGTGACCGACAGGGCGTAGCCGGCGGTCTCGGTGATCCGCAGGCAGAACGCCCGCAGGACGTTGCGCCAGTCCGTGCGCAGCACCTCGAGCAGCGGGTTCTCCGACACCGCGCCCTCGGCCTTCAGCGTCTCGAACTCCGGCGACTCCTCGACCTTCAGCCGGATCACGATCCCGACGACGATCAGCACCGCGGACAGCAGGAACGGCACCCGCCACGCCC
The DNA here is from genome assembly GCF_006716445.1 of Pseudonocardia kunmingensis. Taxonomy (GTDB): domain Bacteria; phylum Actinomycetota; class Actinomycetes; order Mycobacteriales; family Pseudonocardiaceae; genus Pseudonocardia; species Pseudonocardia kunmingensis. Next base: position 1,292,553 of record NZ_VFPA01000002.1, on the reverse strand, counting down.
ACTGCTCCCCCAGCGGCACGCTCACCAGGAACGCGGCGTTGGCCAGCAGCAGCCCGACCGGGAAGCCGGCCTGCGTGATCCCCGTGTAGAGCCCGCGCCTGCGCCACGGGGCGTGCTCGAAGGTCATCAGGATCGCGCCGCCCCACTCGGCGCCGAACGCCAGGCCCTGCACGACGCGCACGGCGACGAGCAGCACCCCCGCCCAGGCGCCGACCTGCTGGTAGGTGGGCAGGACCCCGATCAGGACGGTGGCGACCCCCATCAGCAGCAACGACCCGACCAGGACCGGCTTGCGCCCGACACGGTCGCCCAGGTAGCCGCCGACGATCCCGCCGAGCGGGCGCACCGCGAACCCGACCCCGAGCGTCGCGAAGGAGAGCAGGGTCCCCGAGAGCGGGTCGGTGGCGGGGAAGAAGACCGTGTTGAAGTACAGCGCCGCGGCCGTGCCGAACCCGATGAAGTCGTAGGTCTCGATCGTCGCCCCGATCGACGACCCGATCGCGACCTTCTTCCTCGCGGGCGTGCCCTCGATCGCCGCGCGGGGCGATCCGGCCGGGGGCGTGTGGTGTGCAGACATGTGATCTCCGCTGATCGGCTGTGACCGAGCGGCCGTCTCCCGTTCCCGAGAGTCCGACTGTTAACACTCGGCAGTCGGGAGACACCTTGCAGGCGTCGTCGTCAGCTGTCAACCGCTCGCACCACTGTCACCAGTACGTCTGCTGTCTCGTCTCAGGTGCAGGACATCGAGCAGAGAGGTGACCGCGATGCGGGTCTTCGTGGCAGGTGGGGCGGGAGCGCTGGGCCGGCGGCTGGTGCCGCAGCTGGTGGCGCGCGGGCACGAGGTGACCGCGACCACCCGGAGCGCGGGCAAGGCCGGTGAGCTGCAGGCGCTCGGTGCGCGTCCCGTCGTGGCGGACGGGCTGGACGGGGTCGTGGTCGGGAGGGCGGTGGCCGAGGCGCGGCCCGACGCGGTCGTGCACCAGATGACCGCGATCGGGACACCGGACATGCGGCACTTCGACCGCTGGTTCGCCACGACCAACCAGCTGCGCACGACCGGCACCAGGCACCTGCTCGCGGCCGCGCAGGCGAGCGGCGTCGAGAAGGTCGTCGTGCAGAGCTACACGGGCTGGACGAACATCCGGACCGGCGGGCCGGTGAAGACCGAGGAGGATCCGCTCGACCCCGAGCCGGCGAAGGAGCAGCGGGAGTCCATGGCGGCCATCCGGTTCGTGGAGCGGGCCGTGCCGGCGGCGCCGCTCACCGGGATCGTGCTGCGCTACGGCAACTTCTACGGTCCGGGGGCATCCGAGTCGATGGTCGAGATGATCCGGGCCCGCAGGATGCCGATCGTCGGCAGCGGCGCCGGGGTGTGGTCGTTCATCCACCTCGACGACGCAGCGACCGCCACGGTCGCGGCTGTGGAACGGGGCGAGGCGGGCGTCTACAACATCGTCGACGACGACCCGGCGCCGGTGTCGCAGTGGCTGCCCCATCTCGCCGACTCGGTGGGCGCGAAGCCGCCGATGCGGCTGCCGGTGTGGCTCGCCCGGCTCGCGGCGGGGGAGGTCGTGGTGCGGTGGATGACCGAGGGCCGCGGTTCCTCCAACGAGAAGGCGAAGCGCGAGCTGGACTGGCGACCGGCCTGGACCAGCTGGCGCGACGGCTTCCGCCACGGGCTGGTCGACGACGGCGCAGCCCGGGACGCGCGCGGATGACCGATCCCGGTGAGCCGGCCGAGGCGCGCGGGGCCGGAAGCCAGATCACGAACGTCTTCGTCCTCGACGTCGCCGACGTGCGTGCGCGGGTGCCGGGAGCGGCGTGCGGCGGAACGACGCCGGGAGTTCGGCGGCACGGTGATCAGCGCGCGGGGGCGCTCGCGAAATGGTCGGCCGCGGCCGTCATGTGCGCCTCCACGACTCCGACCGCGGCCGCGAGGTCACCGCTCTCGATCGCCTCGACGATCGGCGCGTGCCGTCCGGGCGTCATCATCGCCGGCGCGTCCGCAGGGTCCCGGCTCATGATCGTGACCCGGATGCGGCCCTCCAGGTGCCGCCACGACTCCAGCAGCATCACGTTGCCCGACAGCTCGCACAACCGCGTGTGGAAGCCGAGGTCCGCTTCGACCCGGGCGGCGAAGTCCTCCCCCGCGTCGTCGAGCGCGGTGACCGCCGCCCGCAGCGCCGCCACCGCCGCGGCCCGGTCCGGCGACGCGATGATCTCGCTGACCGCGAGCCCCTCCAGCGCCGCCCGCACCCGGAACAGCCCGCGGATCTCCTCCGCGGACAGCGAGTTCACCCGGAGCATCCCGCGGGCACCGGCCCGGACGAGCCCCTCCTGCTGCAGGTGCCGCAGCGCCTCCCGCACGGTGCCCCGGCTCACCCCGAGGCGCGCCGCGAGCTCCACCTCGCCCAGGTGGTCGCCCGGCCGGTAGGCACCGGAGGTGATGGCCGTCCGCAGCGCCTGCAGCACGCGCTCGCGCAACGTGCTGCGGTCGATGTTCGGCAGCGATTCGACGGACACGGGCCTCCCTCTGACTGTCGACAGACTACCTACCGACACCCGGCAACGGCCTCGGCTCGGTCAGCGCGCCGCCACCGTGGCGCCCGGTGCCGGGAGGCGGATGAGCGGTGTCAGCAGCAGCACGACGACCGCGAGCGCGATCGCCACCAGCCCGACGATGCTGAAGTAGGCCACCTCGGTGTCCGGGCCGTAGAGCTGGACGATCTGGGCGCTGATCCCCTGTCCCGCGGCGTTGGAGGCGAGCCACAGGCCCATCGTCTGGGTCTGGAACGCGCTCGGCGCGTAGCGCGTGGTGGCCGACATCCCGATCGGCGACAGGCACATCTCCCCCACCGTGACGATCGCCAGGCTGCTCACCAGCCACAGCGGGCTGACCAGCACCTGCGTCCCGGACATGGCGGCCGGGACGACGAGCAGCAGGTAGGACAGCCCGGCGAAGGTCAGGCCGACGGCGAACTTCTGCGGCGTCGACACCCGGTCCCCGAGCCGTGTCCACAGGATCGCGAACACCGGCGTCAGCACGATCAGCACGAGCGAGCCGACCGACTGGAACCACGAGGACGGGATGCCGAAGCCCCACCGGTCCAGGTCCACGCGCGAGTCGGCGTAGCCGGCGAGCACGCTGTAGCCCTGCTCCTGCACCAGCCAGAAGCAGGCGGAGGCGACGAACAGCGGGATGAACCGCCACACCCGCGACCGCTCGGCCGCGGTGACCTTCCGGCTGCGCAGCATCACCGTGAAGTAGGCGATGGGAACGGCCACCGCGAGCACGCTCAACGCGTTGATCACGCCGCCCGCGGTGAGCCGCCCCGCAACGGCGAAGCCGGCCACGACCAGCACCACCACCGCCAGACCGGCGCCGAGCAGCGTGAGGGTCCGGCGCCCCGTGGGGTCCTGGGAGATGGGGTTGGCGGGCCGCAGGCCGATGTCACCCAGGTAGCGCGCGCCGTGGACGTACTGCACGAGCCCGAAGAACATGCCGACCGCGGCCACGCCGAACCCCAGGTGGTAGTCGACCCGCTGCCCGAGCGTCCCGACCACGAACGGGGAGAGCACCGCGCCGACGCTGATGCCCATGTAGAAGATGCTGTAGCCGGCGTCGCGGCGTCGGTCGCCCTCGGGATAGAGCTGCCCCACCGAGTGCGAGATGTTCGGCTTGAGCAACCCGGTGCCGAGCACGAGGAAGACCATCGAGGCGTACAGCGCGGGCACCCCGAACGGCAGGGCGAGGCTGATGTGCCCGCACATGATGAGGATGCCGCCGTAGAGCACCGCCCGGCGCGGGCCGAGCAGGCGGTCGGCCACCCAGCCGCCTGCGATGGCCGCGAGGTAGATGGACGCGCCGTACACCGAGATCAGGGCCGCCGCGAACGACTCCGGCATGCCCAGACCGCCCTCGCTGACGCGGTCGTACATGTAGAAGAGCAGGATCGCGCGCATCCCGTAGTAGGAGAAGCGCTCCCACATCTCGGTGGCGAAGAGGGTCGCGAGGCCGCGCGGGTGCCCGAAGAAGCCCGTCTGCGGAACGGTCGCCGATGTGCTCGCCATGTCATCCTTGCCGGTCGGGGTCAACACCAGCCGGCGAGTATGCCTCCACCGATCACCGACCGCGTGCGCGTGTGGCCCGCGCCGCACCCCCGATCCCGGCCGCTGATCGTTGCGAGATCCGTCCCGACGCCCCTCCCGGACAGCGCGAGGGGGCTCGGTCGTCCGCCCATCGACGGGGTGGAGTCCGCGGCGGCACGCTGCCGCGGTGGTCCACCTCGGCGACACTGCCGACGTGGACGAGGACGTCCCCGGCCGTGGTGCGCCCGCGTCCGGGGTGCCGGATGCCGCGACCATCCGCCGCGCGCTGGGCGAGTGCATGACGCTCGCCGACATCGACGACGCCATGGACTGGCCGGAGGGCACCGCGCGCAGGCGCCGCTGGCGCGACCCCGCAGCGGGCGGCCTGCCCCCGGCGGACGCCGAGCTCGGCGGTGTCCCGCTGTGGTTCCGGGCGACCGTCAGCCGGTGGCGCGCCGAGCTCCCCGGGCGTCGAGCGGACGCGGGTACCGACAGCACGCCCCCCGGGCCGGAAGCGGAGGCCCCTCCCGAGCCCGAGACCCACCCCGAACGCGAGACCCGGCCCCAGCGCCCGGCCGAGCCCGAGGCCGACGCCGAACCCGACGCCGAGGCCGAAGGCCAGCCCGAGTCCGAAGGCGACGCCGTGCCCGACGCCCGGTCCGGTACGACCCTGCACAGCGGGTTCCAGCTCGACGAGGGCCAGGACGTTCTGGCCTACGTCCACGGGTCCTGGCAGCCGGCGGTGGTGCGCAGCCGCGCCCGGCGCACCGTCGTCGTCGACTACCAGGTGCATCCCGGCGCGCTGGGCGCCCGACGCCAGCGGGTGGCGATCGACCGCATCCGGCAGGACCGGTGACATTGCCGACTTCGCACACCCAACACCACTTCGCACAAGGCCGGGCAAGGCCGAGCTTGTGCGAAGTCCTCGCTGGGTGTGCGAAGGGAGACCGCGCGAGCGGTTCGGGCGCCCGGCGTCTGGCACGCTGGCCGACCGTGGCCACTGATCGTCTCGCCCTGGTCCTGCACCCCCACCGGGATGCGACCGACGTCGTGCGCACCGTCGTGCGGTGGGCCCGGGCGCACGACGCCGAGGTGCTGGCGCGCGCGGAGGATGCCACGCGCGCCGGCGCCGACGTGCGGGCCGTGGAGGCGGCCGAGCTGGCCGCGACGTGCGACACCGTCGTGACCGTCGGCGGGGACGGCACGCTCGCGGTCGAGATCGACGGAAGCCCCGTGCGCGACGCCGGACCCGGCGACTCCTGGACGTGTCGCTGCAGCCGGACGCCCGCCTCGTCGTCCGCCTCGACTCGGAGGCCCACCAGCAACGCAGCCGCTTGAAGCTGGGCCTGCTGGACTTGCCGCTCCTGCCCGAGCAGCTGCGGGAGCTGCTCCCCGCCGACCTGGGGGCCCGCTTCGACTCACCTCCCCTGTCGCCGGAATCGTGAGGGCATCGACGACGCCCCGGGTCGGAGGCACCGCCGTGTATGCGCCCCTCCAACGACGAGCACCCGCAGAAGCACCCGACTGGATCCCGGTGCCTGCACTCGACCGGCCCCCAGTAGCGCCGACCGCCCGCCTGGAAGGCGTTCAAGGGCGTATCGACCCGTTCGATTCGTCCGGCCACGCCCCGAGGTCGGGAGGTTGCGGACCCCGAACGGGGTGGTCGTCACCCCTCGAGCTGTCCGTTGCCTGCGAACCAAGCACGCTGAGACTCGGCCCGTCATCCGTCGTCTCGCCAGCCGAGCCCGGCCCGACCTCCGACGTCATCTCGCCATCGGAGTCCACGTAGATCCGGACGTTGTCGTCATACGGGACGTCCTCGATCCGCCTGATCTCGTCTGCGAGATCGCCGCGGTTCCACTGGTGCTCGGCAAGCCGAGCGAGTTGCTGGACCGCGACCCCCCGGCCCCGATGCGGTTCCGGGAACAGCGCGTCGAGCAGGTTCCGCGCGAGCGACGCATCCGACGGCCTCCGGTGGGTCGGCTCATCGTCGGCCGCCAGCGCCGGTTCCCCGGCGGCGGTGCCGACAGGTACAGGCTCATCGCGATGTGCGTCGGACGCCGACCGGCCCTGCGCCACGGCGCTGATCCGGGTGAGGGGATCGATGCGGTCGGCCACACCGTCGATCTCGTCGAGGTGGCGGGCCAGCCACCACACCACGGCGCTGCCGGGACTCGTCAACACGTCGTCGCTGAGGTAGCGCCGCATGTCCCTCTCCTGGTCGCGCCGGAGCAGCCACACCTCGTTGTCCTTGCGGAGTCGTTCCAAGGCTGCCAGCCGATTCGCGTCCTCAGGCGCGATCGCGGCGACGACATCGGTGGCCCACACCACGGTCCGACCGTCAACGGCGGTCCGAGGGATGCCCAGGGTCGCCGCCAGCCGATGACCGGCAAGGGCATGATCACTCGGCGCCAGCTCTCGGAGCGCCGATGCCGCGCGATCCAGCACCGCCGACTTGGCTAGTGCGTCCGGATCTTCGTGCGCGTCCCGCCCGCCGCCGCGCGACTGCCAATAGACCGTCGCCGAGACCTGGAGCTGGTAGTCGGGGGCCGCCGTGCGGACGGAAGTCGGCTCGAGCGTCGCCTGAGACGGAGGAGGTGGCGGAGGAGCCGGGGACGGGGGCGGGGTGAGCACCGGAGGCTCCGGCCGGAGGAAACGGACCGAGAACGCCGCCACGCCGACCAGAGCCACGACCACCGCGGCGAAACTGCCCCATGTCGGCCACTGCAAACCTGCTCCGAGCAGCAGCGGAAGCACTACTGCCGCCACCACGAGCCCGCCCAGGAACGCAAACCTGTTGGTGGTGTCGTTCATCGTGTTCCTCCCTGGACGTGCTGGACCAACGTTGACGGGTCGATGGCCGCATCGGCGGCCTGTACCGCGGCGGCGTCGACGGCCGCGTAGAGCCGTTCGACGGTCTCCCGCCGCCGGGTTTGCGCCGCCGGCAGCGGCGTCCGCGCCCACTCGCGGCTGACGGAATGGAGGATGGACAGCCGGTCGAAGCGCAGGTCGCAGGCAGCAATGAGCACGGCAGCCAGAGCTTCGGCGTCAGCCGGTTCCGCGGCGGCGTGCACGGACAACCACCTGTGCACCGCAGGCACGTACTCCCACGCCGGGACCGTGTCGAATACGTCACCCCACCGCTGGGCCAAGCGTTCATGCACCCACGCGGCGGCAACGAGCGACCGACCACCGCGCGCGACGAGGAGCTCCGGCACCACGGTCGTGAGGAACAGGCGGGCGTCGGCGCGCCGGGCGTCGGCGTCGGACCGGCGACCACCGGTGAGCCGCGTGAGCAGGTACCGCATGCGGCTGCGGTCGGAACCGACGACCTCGACCAACGCTGTGGTGGCTTCTCGGGCCACCGCGGGCTCGGGGTGGCGGGTGAGGTGGCGCAACCGCACGATGGCTTGTTCGGGGTGGGTCTGCACGATCACCCGCCGGCACGCCGCCACGAGCAGGTCCGCGAGTCGGGCCGGTGCCGCCGTTCGACCGTTCGTATGATCCGTAGCCCACTCGTAGCACCGACGGCGGAACGCCCACCCGTACTCGACACTGGTCAGGCCGTACTCGAGTGCAGCGCTCGCCAGCAGCGCGGGGACACGGGCGTCGCCGGCCCAGACGGCGACGGCGGCGAAGACGTCGCCGGGGCGCCCCACGGCGAGGCTCTGCTCGACGAACCGGGCGACCATCGTCTCGCGGTGGGCGTCCTCGGCTCCCAGGTCACCGCACGCGATGACCCACCGGGCGAAATCGTTGCGCAGGCTCGGGAAATGCGTCCAGAAGTGATTCAAGACCGCAGCGGCGCGCCCGGCCGCGGTGAACGCGACGCGTCCGTCGACATGCAGACGTCCCCCGATCGCTGTGAGCCGGGCGCCGAGGCCGGACCGCTCGAAGTCTGGCGCGGGCCCGACGGTGTGCCGCACCTTTCGCAGCAGGCGTTCCTCCGCAGCCAGCACCGTTGCAGCGTCGGCGCCGGCGAGCAGGGCCACGGACAGCAGCAGTGCCCGATCGGCGGCCGAGGGATGCGCGGCAACGAGTTGAGAGATCTCCGTGTCCCGGTCCGAGAGCCTCTTGACGGCTACGCCGAACCAGCTCTCCGCTGTGCCGTCGGGAACGTCCGAGCGCGCCTCGCGAATGAGTGATGCCAGCTCCGCGACATCGCCGACGCTGCCGTTCGTCAGCAGGTTCGCTACATCGGGCAGCAACGCGCCGGCGGGGATCGCGATCCCGTACTCGCGCAGCCGGCGGTACAGCACCTGCCGGCCGTCCGGTCGCTCGAGGAGGGCGGTGCGCGCCCGGAACTCGGACCGGGGCCGTGTGACAAACGAGGGCAGGAGCACGACTAGAACCGCGGCGGAGGCCGCGACGACGCCGAAGAAATCAGTCAACTCGTCCTGAACGGCCTCGAAGAGCTGGTCGTCGACGTCCGAGAGGTCGAGCAGCAGTCGGTCGCGCTCGACCACGTCCTCGGCGTCGAGGACGCGGCCCCCGTCGCTCCCGGGCTCGGGCCGCAGCACCTGGATGGGCCGGCTGTCGTCGTCCCCGATTCCGTCGAGGAGCTGCCACGCGGCCGTGCGGCGCCCGATGCCGAGTTCACCGGCCAGCAGGACCATACCGTCGGCGGCGAGGATCCGTCTCGCGCGCTCCCACCCCTCCGGTGGGACGAACACGGCAGCCAGGTTCCGCTCGTGATCGAGATCGAGCGCGAGCGCCCCACGGCGCTCCCGACGACTTGTGGCGTACCAGTAATTGCGAACGTAGATCGGGCCGAGCGATCCGGTGATGGAGGTACCTATGTCACGGGCCTGCCCGACGCCCACCGCCGCCGGCCGGTCCTCGGGCGGTTCAGCCGTCACGACGTGGCCTCCGGCGGCGGGACGGGCGCCGATCCGTGCCGTTCCCGTCACCGATGTACACAGGGCCATGGGTACCGGTGAACACGTTGTCGATGTCTCGGGCCGTCCCGACGCCCACGACCCGGTTGTCTTTATAGGTACCGGCCTGCACCGCATCGCGGCCCACGCTGCCGATCGGGAGCCCTGCCGCCCCCGAGAGCTGCTGCGCTGACCGCTCGCTGTCCTCGGCCGCTTCCGGCGGCAGGAGCCCGCGCGCCACCAGCTCGCCGGTCGAATGCGGAACGCGCAGGTACGCGGTCGCCTCGTAGTTCTTGACCTTCACCTTGGTCCGCGCGTAGCTGCTCGGCCGCTCGCCGGTGTACCCGCTCTCGACGGCATCGCAGTACGCCCGCTCCGACACGATGGCGGCGACGCAGGTGTCGTTCTCAGCCCGGCTCAGCAGGCTCTTGACGGCGTCGGCGTCGAGCAGGCGGTGGACCTCGACCCGCGCTGCGCCGCTTCCGTCGGTGTCCCGGTCGCCCGTCGGTTCGGTCACTGGCCCGACGTGGACGCTCACCCGCATTCGCAGCGGCCGTGGTGGATCTCCGATCACGTCGGTCCGGTTCTCGTGCCGCAGCTGTGCTTGCAGCGCACCGAGCAGCGGGTTCAGCAGGAGGGGGAGCACGGACGACCGGAAGCCGGCCACGTACGAATCGCCGATCATCCGCTGCCAGATCTCCTCGCTCCAGAGCTCCCCCAGGCCGGCCCGGCGGAATGCGGCGTTCAGGATCCGCGGGATACGTCGTGTGAGTTCGGCGTGGTCGCGGCCCTGATGCCCGCTGTAGTCGCGGATGTCGACGGCGAACAGCGCCTGGTAGGGCGGCAACCGGCGGGGCTGGTCGCCGCACCCACCGTCGCCATGCGGCGCTCCCGAGAGTGTGGTCATGGTCGTTTTCCCTTCGTGGTCGCTCGATCAGACGGACGCGAGAAGTGCAATCCAGGTCGTGAAGGCGGCGAGGCCGCCGGCGCCACTGAGAAGGGCAGTGCGGAACCAGCGGTACTTGAGTCGCGCGATCTCCGCCAGTGCCGCGGCCTGTGCCCACGCCTGCTCCGCGAATTCGGCCGCATCCGGCCGGGGAGTCGGCGCTGTACCCAGACCGAGGGCTGGGAACGCGAACCAGGCCGCGTCGGCCCCGTGCGTCCGCGGCCACAGGCACGCGACGAGGAGGACCACCGATATCCCGGCGAGGACGATGACGCTCACGGCGACGAGCTCCACGACAGCGGGCAGCGGCGGGCCGGCGCGCAGCGCGGAGGCGATCCCGGCCAGCGCCACCCCCTGCGCTGCGAGGACGAGGCCCGCCTTGGCATCGGCCCCGGCGATCACCCGGTTGATCTCGGCGGCGGTGGTCAGGGCGAGGTCCAGGTCACGATCGGGATCGAGGTGCACACCCGTTGTCATGTATCCCATGACACGGGAGAGTGGAGTCGTTCGTCTGCGTCCAAGTACGCAGACGAACGGCGGGCACGATGCAGGGGGAGACGACGGTCGACGGCACGAGGCTGACGACGTGGATGCGGTCGGTGGGCCGCTGGAGATCGTGGGAAGCGGGCGCGATCATCTTCCGTGAAGGTGAGCCGGCCACCACTGTGTTGTTGATCGAATCCGGCCGGGCGAAAGCGATCCTCTCGTCCGCCAGCGGCAAACAGGTGATGCTTGCCGTTCGAGGTTCGGGTGATCTGCTGGGCGAGTTCGCCGCGTTGGACGGTCAACCCCGGTCGGCCACCGTTCAGGCGCTCAGCGCCGTCCGGGGGTGGTTGGTGACCTCCGCCGCCCTTGTCGACCACCTGTCCGGGGAATCGAGCGCGGCACTGGAGTTGCTACGCCTGCTGGTCGGTCGGCTTCGTGAAGCCGACATGCAGCGCCTCGACTTCGGAGCGCTCGACACGACCGGGCGGGTAGCGAACTTTCTGATCGCTCTCACCCCGCGTCACGTCGAGAACGGGTGGCTGTACCTGACGCAGACCGAGCTCGGCGAGTCCGTCGGGGCATCGCGCGAGGCCACCGTCAAGGCGCTGCGCAGGTTGCGCGATGCAGGCCTCATCGAGACTGCCCGGGGCCGGATCCGCGTCCTCAGGCCCGACAACCTGGCCCAGGTGGCCGACGGGAAGATGTCGGTGGTGGAAGCGCGTGCGCGCCGCGGTCCCGGTCGCGCCTGATCCTGCAATCGCCTCCTCGTTGCTGACCGTCAGCCCTGCAGTTGCTCCGTGACCCAGGTGTGGAAGGCACCGATGTGGTGCTCGCTGGGCACCAGCACTCCACCCCCCGCGTAGGCGCGCGACGACGCGGCCAGCTGGCAGCGCTCGCAGGCGTCGAAGTCCTGCTGGTTGACCCGGTGGAACAGCTCCACGGAGCGGTCCAGGTCCCGGCCGCTGCGCACGACCTCGGGCAGGTAGAGCCAGTCGCACTCCACCCTGGTGCGGTCCGGGGCCACCGGGTACATCCGGTGGAAGATCACGTGGTCGGGGACGAGGTTGATGAACACCTGCGGGTTGACGGTGATCGCGTAGTACTTGCGGTCGTGGTCCTCCCCCACCCCGGGGATCGCGGTGAGGCCTGCGCCGCCGTCGACGGTGAACCCGGCCGCCTCCTCGGCGAAGGCCGCGCCGTGCCCCACGAAGTACTGCGCGGCGTAGCCGTCGGCGAACTCCGGGAGCACCTCGGTGAGCTCCGGGTGGATGGTCGCGCAGTGGTAGCACTCCATGAAGTTCTCGATGATCAGCTTCCAGTTCGCGTGGACGTCGTAGCCGATCCGGCGACCGACCTCGAGGTTCTCGACGTCCCAGCCCTCGATCGCCTCGACCGACCCGAGCCGCTCGGCGACCGCACCGACCACGGTCTCCTCGAACGAGGGCGGCTCGTCGGCCACGCAGACCCAGGCGTAGCCGAGCCATTCGCGCAGGTGGACGGGCACGAGGCCGTACGCGGCCCGGTCGACGTCGGGCATGCTCGTCAGGTTCGGCGCCGCGACGAGCTTGCCGTCGAGACCGTAGGTCCAGGCGTGGTAGCCGCACTGCAGGTTCCGCTTGACCACGCCGGTCTCCTGCATGCAGACCCGCGCCCCGCGGTGGCGGCACACGTTGAGGAACGCCCGCAACCGGCGGTCCCGGCCGCGGACCAGGACCACGTTCTCCCGCCCCACGTCCACGGTGCGGAACGCGCCGGTGCCGTCGATCTCCGCGCTGCGGGCGGCGGCGAACCAGCGGGACTCGAAGATCTTCTCCTGCTCCTCGGAGAAGATCACGGGATCGGTGTAGGAGGGGCCCGGGAGGGTGGGGATCAGGCTCGACGACGGGGCGGACGCAGCGGGGGTCGGGGCAGACACGCGGCACCTCTCGTGCGGGGGTCGGTCAGGCTGCGGTGGTGGCGGGCCGGGGCACCAGCTGCCGGCGCCACTTCCCGAAGAGCTTGGGCTGGTTCATCGCGAAGACCGCGACGAGGTCGCCGTCACGGCGGTAGCCGGCCACGAACCGGCGGTCGGTGAGATCACCCTCGAGGACCTCCACCGGGTCGTCGGGCCGCCGGTGGCCGGCGAACTGCAGCCGGGCGCCGTACTGGTCGGACCAGAAGTACGGCGCCGCGGGCCGGGCGGCCGGGTCGCGGCCGAGCAGGCTCGCCACCGCGGCGCCGGGCTGCTGCACCGCATGGGTCCAGTGCTCGTGGCGCCGGCGCGTGCCCGCGTAGGCGCAGTGGGAGAACGCGCAGTCCCCGGTCGCCACGACGTGCGCGACGTTCGTGGCGCCCGCGGCGTCGGTCCGCACGCCGCGGTGGTCGTGCTCGACGCCGGAGCCGGCGAGCCACTCGACGTTCGGGATCGCTCCGATGCCGACCACCACCACGTCGGCGGCCTCGGTGCGGCCCCCGGCCAGCTGCACCTCGCGGACCCGGCCGTCGCCGCCGAGGCCGGTGACGACCTCCCCGGTGAGGAGCCGGACGCCGTGGTCCGCGTGCAACCCGGTGCAGACCTGCGCGAGGTCCGCGCCGAGCACCCGGCCCAGCGGCACCGGGTCCGACTCGACCACGGTGACCTCCACGCCGAGGCCGCGGGCGGTCGACGCCACCTCCGCGCCGACGAAACCGCCGCCGATCACCACGAGCCGGGCACCGGGGACCAGGTCGCGCCGCAGCGCGACCGCGTCCTCCACGGTGCGCAGGGTGTGCACGCCCGCCGGCCGCGCCCCGGGCAGCTCCCGGGCACGCGCGCCGGTGGCGACCACGACGCCGTCGGCGGGCACCTCGCGCCCCGACGCGAGCACGACGGCACGGGCGCCGCGGTCCAGGCCCACCGCGGCCTCCCCGAGGCGCCATTCCAGGTCGAGCTCCGCGTCCTCGGCGGTGGTCAGCACCAGGTCGTCGAGGTCGACCGTCCCGGCGAGGAAGTCCTTCGACAGCGGCGGGCGGTCGTAGGGGAGCCGGTCCTCCTCCCCCACCACGACGACCCGCCCGTCGTAGCCCTGTTCCCGCAGGGCACGCGCGGCGCCGAGCCCGGCGAGCGAGCCGCCGACGACCACGACGCAGCGCAGCGCGGCACCGGTCATCAGACGCCGGCCCCGACCGGCGCGGGGGCGCGCACGTGCACCATGCCGTCGACGACGACCACTTCGTAGGTGCGCACCGGCGCCTTGGCCGGTGGGCCGGACGGCATGCCGGTGCGCAGGTCGAAGCAGGCGGCGTGCAGCGGGCACTCCACGGCGCACCCCTCCACCCAGCCGTCGGCCAGCGAGGCGTCCTGGTGGGTGCAGGTGTCGTCGATCGCGAACAGCTCACCGTCGACGTTGAACACGGCGATCGGTACCTCGCCCTCGATGCGCACGGCGTCGCCGTCCGGGATGTCATCGATGGAGCCGACGAGGATCATGGTCCCTCCTGTTTCAGATAACGCAACGGGACGCACTATCAGCAACAGCAGGATGCGGCCCATCCCCGGCGCACGTCAATAGCTCTCGGGGTGCCGAACTCGCCCGACCCCGTAGAGTTCGGCCGTGACCGATTCGCCGCGATACACGAGGGAGGTCGCCCCGTCCAAGGTCCAATCGGTGGACCGAGCCATCGCGATCCTGTACCTGTTGGCCGAACGGGGGCGCGACGGCGTGGGCGTCACCGAGGTCGCCGCGGAGCTCGGGGTGCACAAGTCCACGGCGTTCCGGCTCATCGAGGCCCTGGAGATCGGCGACCTCGTGGAGCAGGTCGCGGAGCGCGGCAAGTACCACCTCGGACGGGGGATCGTCCGGCTGGCGGGCGCCACCACCGCCCAGCTCGAGCTGCCCATCGAGAGCCGGCCGGTGTGCCGGCGCCTCGCCGAGGAGCTGGGCGAGACGGTCAACCTCGCGATCGCCGACGCGGGCGAGGCCACGAACATCCTGCAGGAGTACGGCAGCTCGGCGATCACCGGTCGCAACTGGATCGGCAGGCCCACCCCGATGTACGCGACCGCGAGCGGGAAGGTGCTGCTGGCCTGGGGAGACGCCGAGCTGGTGCACAAGGCGCTCGGTGACGACCCGGTCGCCTACACCGAGCACACGATCACCGACGTCGCCGTCCTGGAGGCGGAGCTGCAGAAGGTCCGCGAGCACGGATGGGCCTGCACCATCGAGGAGTTCGAGCTCGGCCTCAACGCCATCGCCGTACCGATCCGGGGCGCCACCGGCGACGTCGTGGCCGCCGTGGGCGTCTCGGCGCCCTCCTACCGCCTCCCGGTCGAGTCGTTCACCGAGGTCGCCGAACAGCTGCTCACCGGCGCCGCCGAGATCAGCAGCCGCATCGGCTACTACGGCGCGACGGAGTAGCCGCGCCGCTCAGAGCACGGCGCGCACGGCGCGCTCGAACCCGACCACGTGCTCCAGCGCCAGCCGCGCCGCCCGCTCGGCCTCACCCTCGACGATGGCCTCGAGCAGCGCGACGTGCTCCTCCACGTGGCCTGCGACCGCGGGGATCCGGTCCAGGAACAGGCACCAGATCCGGGTGGCGAGGTTGTCCTGCCGGACGAGGATGTCCTCGAGGTGCGGGTTGCCCGCCGCGCGGTAGACCTCCCGGTGCACCTGGACGTCGCGGCGCAGCAGCTCGCGCCGGTCGGTGACGCGGGCCTGCAGGCCCGTCGTGTCGCGGGCGAGACCCGAGAGGTGCTCCCGGCAGGCCTGCGTGGCGTTGCGCGCGGCCCGGGACGCCGCGAGCGGCTCCAGCTCCGCGCGGATCTCGGAGATGTGCGCGAGGTCGGTGATGTCGACGGCCGTGGCGAAGGTGCCGCGCCGGGGGTAGGCGACGACGAGCCGGTCGCCCTCCAGGCGCTTGAGCGCCTCCCGCACGGGCGTGCGCCCGGTGCCGAGCTCCTGCGCGAGCACGTCGTCGTTCAGCGGCTCGCCGGGCCGGATGTCGAGCATGACCAGGCGGTCCCGGATCCCCACGTACGCCCGGTCCGCGAGCGACGGGGGCGGACCCTGGGGCGACGCGGACAGAGCAGGCGCGGCGCTCATCGTCCTCCCTCGAGCTTTTCCACAGGCATCGCCGAGGGTCCTTGACGCGGTCCCGCGGGCCGCCTTACCGTACACCGCCGGTTGATATATCAGTAGTCGCCGTTTGGTACTACAGATCGGACCACCCGATGCTCCACACGCAGGTCGCCCGTCCTCCCGAGAGCCTGAACGCCGGTCTCGCCGACACCGATCCCGAGATCCACGCCGCGGTCCTCGCCGAGCTGGCGCGGCAGGAGTCGACGCTGGAGATGATCGCCAGCGAGAACGCCGCCCCCCTCTCCGTGATGCAGGCGCAGGGCTCGGTACTCACCAACAAGTACGCCGAGGGCTACCCCGGCCGGCGCTACTACGGCGGGTGCGAGCACGTCGACGTCGTCGAGCGGCTCGCCGTCGACCGGTTGAAGGACCTGTTCGGCGCCACGTTCGCGAACGTCCAGCCGCACTCGGGCGCGCAGGCCAACGCCGCGGCGATGGCCGCGCTCCTGCAGCCGGGCGACACGATCCTCGGCCTCGACCTCGCCCACGGCGGGCACCTGACGCACGGGATGCGGCTCAACTTCTCGGGCCTGCTCTACGACGTCGCCGCCTACCACGTGCGCGAGGACGACCACCGCGTCGACATGGCCGAGGTGGCGCGGCTCGCGCGGGAGCGCCGCCCGAAGGTCATCGTCGCCGGCTGGTCGGCCTACCCCCGCCACCTCGACTTCGCGGAGTTCCGGCGGATCGCCGACGAGGTCGGCGCATCCCTGATGGTCGACATGGCGCACTTCGCCGGGCTCGTCGCGGCCGGGCTGCACCCCTCGCCGGTGCCGCACGCCCACGTCGTCACCAGCACCACCCACAAGACGCTCGGCGGGCCGCGCGGCGGCGTGATCCTGTCCGCCGAGGACGATCCGGCGCTGCGCAAGAAGCTCAACTCGGCGGTGTTCCCCGGGCAGCAGGGCGGCCCGCTCGAGCACGTGATCGCGGCGAAGGCGGTGACGTTCAGGCTGGCCGCGGGTGCGGCGTTCCGCGACCGCCAGGAACGCACGCTGCTCGGCGCGCGGCTGCTGGCCGACCGGCTGCTGGCCCCCGACTCGCGCGATGCGGGGATCGGCGTCGTGAGCGGTGGTACCGACGTCCACCTGGTGCTCGTCGACCTGCGCAAGTCCGAGCTCGACGGCAAGCAGGCCGAGGACCGGCTGCACGCCGCGGGGATCACCGTGAACCGCAACGCCGTGCCGTTCGACCCGCGGCCGCCGATGGTGAGCTCGGGCGTGCGGATCGGCACCCCCGCCCTGGCGGCGCGGGGGTTCGGCGCGGACGAGTTCGCCGAGGTCGCCGACATCGTGGCCACCGTGCTGCGCCCCACCACCGACGAGGCGACCATCCGCGCGCTGCGCGCCCGGGTGGGCGAGCTGGCCGCGCGCTTCCCCCTCTACCCGGCGCTGGAGGCCTCGTGAACCCGCTCCCGGAGCACCCTGACTTCCTCTGGCGCAACGCCGAGCCGAAGCGCTCCTACGACGTGGTGATCGTCGGCGCGGGCGGGCACGGCCTGGCCACCGCGCACTACCTCGCCCGCAACCACGGCATCACCAACGTCGCCGTGCTGGAGAAGGGCTGGCTCGCCGGCGGCAACATGGCCCGCAACACCACGATCATCCGCTCCAACTACCTCTGGGACGAGAGCGCGGGAATCTACGAGCACGCGCTCTCGCTGTGGGAGGGCCTCGAGGACGACCTCGGCTACCCGATCCTGTTCAGCCAGCGCGGCGTGCTCAACCTCGCGCACAGCCTGCAGGACGTGCGCGACAGCGTCCGGCGGGTGGAGGCCAACGTCCTCAACGGCGTGGATGCGGAGTGGCTCACCGCCGACGAGGTGAAGAAGGTCTGCCCGATCGTCAACACCTCGCAGGAGATCCGGTACCCGGTGCTGGGCGCCACCTACCAGCCGCGCGCCGGCATCGCGAAGCACGACTACGTGGCCTGGGGCTTCGCGCGCCGGGCCGACGAGGCCGGGATCGACCTGATCCAGGACTGCGAGGTCACCGGGTTCACCACCGACGGGGATCGCGTCACCGGGGTGCGCACCACCCGCGGCGACATCGCGGCCGGCACGGTCGCCCTCTGCGCGGCCGGGCACACGTCGGTGCTCACCGACATGCTCGGCTTCCGGGTACCCCTGCAGAGCCACCCGCTGCAGGCACTGGTCTCCGAGCTGCTCGAACCGGTGCACCCCACGGTCGTGATGTCCAACGCCGTGCACGTCTACGTCTCGCAGGCGCACAAGGGCGAGCTGGTGATGGGCGCCGGCATCGACTCCTACAACGGCTACGGCCAGCGCGGCGCCTTCCACATCATCGAGCGCCAGATGGCCGCCGCGGTGGAGCTGTTCCCGGTGTTCGCCCGGGCGCACCTGCTGCGCACCTGGGGCGGGATCGTCGACGTCACCCCGGACGCGTCCCCGATCGTCGGGCGCACCCCGTACGCGAACCTCTACCTCAACTGCGGCTGGGGCACCGGCGGTTTCAAGGCCACGCCCGGTGTGGGCTGGTGCATGGCCCACACGATCGCCCACGGCGAGCCGCACCCGTTCAACGCCCCGTTCACGCTGGAGCGCTTCGTCACCGGTGCCCTGGTCGACGAGCACGGCGCCGCGGCCGTGGCGCACTGAGGAGAATCACCGTGCAACTCATCGAGTGCCCGTGGTGCGGGCCGCGCGAAGAAGTCGAGTTCCACTACGGCGGGCAGGCCCACGTGGCCTACCCCGAGGACCCGCAGGCCCTCTCCGACGAGGAGTGGGCGCACTACGTGTTCTTCCGCGACAACCCGAAGGGCCTGTTCGCCGAGCGGTGGAGCCACGCCGCGGGCTGCCGGCGCTGGTTCAACGCCGTGCGCGACACCGTCACCTACCGCTTCCACGGCGTGTACCGCCCCGACGAGTCCCGGCCGGTGAGCTCATGAGCGAGCTTGCGAGCGAATCATCGATGCAGAGCGAGTTCCGGGTCCCCGCCCGCGGCCGGATCGACCGCGGCACCACCTGCACCTTCACCTTCAACGGGGAGCGGCTCACCGGACACCCCGGTGACACGCTGGCCTCGGCGCTGCTGGCCCACGGCCGCCACCGGGTCACCACGAGCATCGCGCTCGGCCGTCCCCGCGGCATCGCGGCGGCATGGGCGGAGGACCCGAGCGGCCTCGTGCAGGTCGAGGAGCCCTTTCCCGAGCCCATGCTGCTGGCCACCACGATCGAGCTCACCGACGGGCTGGTGGCCCGCGGCGTCGCCGGGCAGGGCCGGCTCGCCGAGGTGCCCGACTCCGCCCGCTACGACGCGAAGCACGCCCACGCCGACCTGCTGGTCGTCGGGGCCGGCCCGGCCGGGCTGGTCGCGGCGCTCACCGCGGCCCGCGCCGGCGCGCGGGTGGTGCTCGTCGACGAGCAGTCCGAGGCGGGCGGGAGCCTGCTCGGGAGCACCGACATCCTCGACGGCGCCCCGGCCTGCGAGTGGGTGGCGGGCGCCGTCGCCGAGCTCGCGGGGCTGCCCGACGTGCTGCACCTGCAGCGCACCACGGCGTTCGGGCACTACGACGACGGGTTCGTGCTCGCGCTGGAGCGCCGCACCGACCACCTCGGCACCTCGGCACCACGGAACCTCTCGCGGCAGCGGGTCTGGCGGATCCGCGCCGGTCACGTCGTGATCGCCACGGGTGCCCACGAGCGGCCGGTGGTCTTCTCCGACAACGATCGCCCCGGGATCATGCTGGCCGGAGCGGCGCGCACGTTCCTGCACCGCTACGGCGTGCTGGCCGGGCGCGACGCGGTCGTGTTCACCACCGATGACGCGGCCTACGCCGCGGCGCTCGACCTCGCCGACGCGGGCGCGCGGGTGCACGCGGTCGTCGACGCCCGGCCCGAGGCGCCACCCGGCTGGCGCGTGGAATGCGAACGGCGCGGCATCCCGGTGCGCGCCGGGGAGGTCGTCACCGGCACCCGCGGTGGCGACCGGATCACCCACGCGCTCGTCGGCCGCGAGCCGGTCGCCTGCGACCTGCTGCTGGTCAGCGGCGGATGGAACCCGGCGGTGCACCTTTTCAGCCAGGCCCGCGGGCGGCTGCGCCACGACGCCGACCTCGGTGCGTTCCTGCCCGGCGAGGAACTGCCCGGGGTCACGGTCGCCGGGTCCGCCAACGGGGTGTTCGACCTCGCGGGCTGCCTGCGCGACGGGCGGCGCGCCGCGCGAAGCGCCCGTGCAGCGGGCATCGAGGCGGTGTCGGGCCCGGGCACGCTGCCGGAGCCGGAGCCGGGTCCCGGACGCACGCCGCCGCTCGTGCTGTGGCGGGTGCCCGAGGGTGACCCGGGCACGCAGTTCGTCGACGTGGCGCGCGACGCCACGGTGGCCGACATCGCCCGCGCGGTCGGGGCCGGGATGCGCTCGGTGGAGCACGTGAAGCGGTACACGACGATCGGCACCGCCCACGACCAGGGCAAGACCTCCGGCGTGATCGCCTCCGGGATCACCGCGGAGCTGCTCGGGGCACCGGTCGAGGGGTTGGGCACCACCACCTTCCGCCCGCCCTACACCCCGGTCGCGTTCGCCGCGCTGGCCGGGCGGCAGCGCGGCGCGCTGTTCGACCCGGAGCGCACCACCGCGCTGCACGACTGGCACGTCGCGCACGGCGCGGTCTTCGAGGACGTCGGGCAGTGGAAGCGACCTCGCTACTACCCGCAGCCCGGCGAGGACATGGAGACCGCCGTCCTGCGGGAGTGCGCCGCAGCGCGCACCGGCGTCGGCATCCTCGACGGCTCCACGCTCGGCAAGATCGACGTCCATGGCCCGGACGCCGCGGTGCTGCTCGACCGGATCTACACCAACATGATGAGCAGCCTCAAGGTCGGCTTCGTGCGCTACGGCGTGATGTGCGGGGTCGACGGCATGGTCATCGACGACGGCACGGTGCTCCGCGCCGCCGAGGACCGGTTCCTCGTCTACACCACCACCGGCGGCGCGGCGAAGGTGCTGGACTGGATGGAGGAGTGGCTCCAGACCGAGTGGCCCGGCCTGCGGGTGCACCTCACCTCGGTCACCGAGCAGTGGTCCACCTTCCCCGTGGTCGGCCCCCGCTCCCGGGACGTGATCGGCGCCGTCTTCCCCGGTGTCGACGTGTCCGCCGACGCGTTCCCGTTCATGGCCTGGCGCGACACCGTCCTCGACGGCGCAGGAGTCCGGATCGCGCGCGTGAGCTTCTCCGGCGAGCTGGCCTACGAGGTCAACGTCAGCTCCTGGTACGCGCCCGCCGTGTGGGAGCGGCTCCTCGCGGCCGGGCGACCCCACGGGATCACCCCGTACGGCACCGAGACCATGCACGTGCTGCGCGCCGAGAAGGGCTACCCGATCATCGGCCAGGACACCGACGGCACGGTCACCCCGCACGACCTCGGCATGAGCTGGGCGGTGTCGAAGAAGAAGCCCGACTTCGTGGGGAAGCGCTCCTTCAGCCGGCAGGAGAACCAGAACCCGCTGCGCAAGCAACTCGTCGGGCTGCTGCCGGTGGACCGCCGGACCGTGCTGCCGGAAGGCGCGCAGATCGTCGGGTGCGACGTGCTGCCCGAGCCGCCGGTGCCCATGCTCGGCCACGTCACGTCCAGCTACCGCAGCGCCGAGCTGGGCCGCCCGTTCGCCCTCGCGCTGGTGAAGGCCGGGCGCACCCGCATCGGCGAGATCCTGCACGTCCCGCTGGGCGGCGCCCTGGTGCCCGTGGAGGTCACCGGATCCGTCCTCGTCGACCCGGAAGGAGCCCGCCGTGACGGCTGAGCGGAGCTTGCCGGAGCGAACATCAGGTCGTGAGTCCCTCCCCCGGACCGGCCCCCTGCACGGCTGGTCGGAGCGCTTCGCCGCCCTCCCCGACGCCGTGCAGATCGTCACCGAGCCGTTCGTCGCGATGGCCGACCTGCGCCTCGACCCGGCGGAGTCGTCCGCGGTCGCGGCCCACCTGGGCGTCGCGCTCCCCACGACCCCGAACACGTGGGTCCGGGGGCACACCACCACCGTGATCTGGCTGGGGCCCGACGAGTGGCTCGTCACCAGCCCGTTCACCACGCCGGAGGCCCTGGAGTCGGGCCTGCGGGAGGCCGTGGGCGGGTGCGGTGCGGTGGTCGACGTCTCGGCGCAGCGCACCACGCTCTCGCTGCACGGGGAGCGCGTCCGCGACGTGCTCGCCACCGGGTGCTCGCTGGACCTGCACCCGCGCGTGTTCCGGCCGGGTTGCGCCGCCCAGACCACGATCGGCCTGGCCGGCGCGATCCTGCTCGCCCTCGACGGCGAGCACTACCAACTCCTCGTCCGCACGTCGTTCGCCCGCCACCTCGCCACCTGGCTGCTCGACGCGGCGGTGGAGTACATGCCCGAGTTCGACCCAGAGCCCAGCACCGACCCCGGGAGGGGAGCCTGATGCCCAGTTCGCCGCAGGTCGTCATCATCGGAGCCGGGATCGTCGGGGCGAACCTCGCCGACGAGCTCACCGCACGGGGCTGGGACCGGGTCACGGTCGTCGACCAGGGCCCGCTGCCGCTCACCGGGGGCTCCAGCTCGCACGCCCCCGGGCTGGTGTTCCAGACGAACGCGTCGAAGACGATGACGGGGTTCGCCCGCTACTCGGTCGAGAAGTTCTCCGCCCTCGACCTCGACGGGCAGTGGTGCTTCAACCAGGTCGGCGGCCTGGAGGTCGCCACCACCCCGGAGCGGCTGGCCGATCTGCAGCGCCGGCACGGCTGGGCCACCTCGTGGGGCATCGAGAGCCGCGTCGTCGACGCCGACGAGTGCGTGCGCCTGCACCCGCTGCTCGACCGCGACCGCGTGCTCGGCGGCTTCCACATCCCCTCCGACGGCCTGGCGAAGGCCCCCCGGGTGGTCGCCGCCCTCGTGCGCAGGGCACAGGCCCGCGGCGCGGTGTTCCGGGGCTCCACCCGCGTCACCGGCATCGCGCAGGCGGGCGGTCGCGTCACCGGCGTGCGCACCGCCGACGGAGTGCTGCCGGCCGACGTCGTGGTCTGCTGCGCCGGGTTCTGGGGGCAGGCCGTGGGCGCGATGGTGGGCATGGCGGTGCCGCTGCTCCCGCTGGCCCACCAGTACGTGCGCACCGGGCAGGTCGCCGAGCTCGTCGGCCGCAACGACGAGCGCACGGAGGCGGGCCTGCCGATCCTGCGCCACCAGGACCAGGACCTGTACTTCCGCGAGCACGTCGACCGGCTCGGCATCGGCAGCTACGCCCACCGCCCGATGCCGGTGCGGCTGTCCGACCTCGACCAGGACGGGGAGGTCACCGCCTCGGCGATGCCGTCGATGCTGCCCTTCACCGAGGAGGACTTCGCGCCGTCCTGGGAGCAGGGCGTCGCGCTGCTCCCCGCGCTGGCGTCGGCGAAGATCGAGGAGGGCTTCAACGGGATCTTCTCGTTCACCCCGGACGGCGGCCCGCTGATCGGCGAGTCGCCCGACGTCGCCGGGTTCTGGATCGCCGAGGCCGTCTGGGTCACGCACTCCGCGGGTGTGGCCCGCGCGGTGGCGCAGCTGCTGGTGGACGGACGCAGCGAGCTGGAGCTGCACGGGTGCGACGTCCACCGCTTCGAGGAGGTCCAGCTCGGCGAGGACTACGTCAGCGAGACCTCGCAGCAGAACTTCGTGGAGATCTACGACGTCCTGCACCCCCTCGAACCGCGCCGGTCGCCGCGCGACGTGCGGGTCAGCCCGTTCCACGCCCGGCAGCGGGAGCTGGGCGCGGTGTTCCTGGAGGCCGCGGGCTGGGAGCGCCCGCACTGGTACGAGGCGAACGCGCCGCTGGTGGCGCAGCTGCCCGAGGCGTGGCGGCCACCGGAGCGCGAGCCGTGGGCGGCGCGGTTCCACTCCCCCATCGCCGCCGCCGAGGCCTGGCGCACCCGCGAGGGCGTGGCGCTGTACGACATGACCCCGCTCAAGCGCCTCGAGGTCAGCGGCCCCGGCGCGTTGGCCCTGTTGGACCGGCTCACCACCGGGAAGATGGACAAGTCGGTCGGCTCGGTCACCTACACCCTGGCGCTCGACGAGGCGGGCGGGGTCCGCAGCGACCTCACCGTGGCCCGGCTGGGTGCCGACCGGTTCCAGGTCGGCGCCAACGGCAACCTCGACCTCGACCACTTCCGGCGCCACGCGGGGTCACATGTGCAGGTCCGGGACATCACCGGCGGCACCTGCTGCATCGGGGTGTGGGGACCCCTCGCCCGTGACCTGGTGCAGCCGTTGTCGCGCGAGGACTTCTCGCACGAGGCGCTGAAGTACTTCCGGGCGATGCAGGCGCGGGTCGGCGGGGTGCCGGTCACCGCGATGCGGCTGTCCTACGTCGGCGAGCTCGGCTGGGAGATCTACACCAGCGCGGAGTACGGGCTGCGGTTGTGGGACGTGCTGTGGGAGGCCGGTCAGGAGCTGGGCGTGATCGCCGCCGGCCGCGCCGCCTTCAACAGCCTCCGGCTGGAGAAGGGCTACCGCTCGTGGGGCCACGACATGACCACCGAGCACAACCCGTACGAGGCGGGCGTCGGGTTCGCGGTGCGGATGCAGAAGGGCGAGTTCGTCGGGCGGGAGGCGCTCGAGGGGCTCAGCGCCGACACGGTCACCCGCAGGCTGTCCTGCCTCACGATCGACGACCGGCGCAGCGTGGTGCTGGGCCACGAGCCCGTCTTCCTGGACGGCCGCCCCGCGGGCTACGTCACCAGCGCGGCCTTCGGGCACACCGTCGGGGCGCCGATCGCCTACGCCTGGCTCCCGGCGAGCGCGACCCCGGGCACGCCGGTGGAGATCGAGTACTTCGGCCGCCGCATCCCGGCCACCGTGGCCGCCGAGCCGCTCGTCGACCCGGAGATGACCCGGATCCGGCGCTGAGACGAGCAGGCGACCATGACCATCAGCGTCTTCGACCTCTTCTCGATCGGGATCGGACCCTCGAGCTCGCACACCGTCGGGCCGATGCGGGCCGCGCACTCCTTCGTGACCCTGCTGGATCGCGAGGGCCTGCTCCCCCGTACGGGCGGGGTGCGCGCCGAGCTGTTCGGCTCGCTCGGCGCCACCGGTCACGGCCACGGCAGCGTCAAAGCGGTCGTGCTGGGTCTGGAGGGCGAGCAGCCCGACGTCGTCGACCCGGCGGCCGCGGAGCCACGCGTGGCCGCCGTCCGCACGCGGCGCGAGCTGCTGCTGGGCGGCAAGCATCCGATCGCATTCTCGGTCGACGACCACGTCGTGCTGCACCGCCGCAAGCGCCTGGCCTTCCACACCAACGGGATGCGCTTCCGGGCCCTCGACGCCGCCGGCACCGAGTTGCTGGCCCGCGAGTACTTCTCGGTGGGCGGCGGGTTCGTCCTCGACGAGGACGACACCGGGCGCCCGGTGCTCGTCGCGGACCCGACCCCGGTGCCCCACCCGTTCCGCACGGGCGGGGAGCTGCTGCAGCGCACCCGCGAGACCGGCATGAGCATCAGCGACGTCATGCTCGCCAACGAGCTCACCCGCCGCACCGAGGAGGAGGTCCGGGCCGGGCTGCTGCACATCTGGTCGGTGATGCAGGAGTGCGTGGAACGCGGGTCCCGCACCACGGGCGTGCTGCCGGGCGGGCTGAAGGTGCGACGCCGCGCGGCAGCCCTGCGCGAGCGGCTCGAGGCGGTCGATGACGACACCGACGCGCTGCGCGCCGTCGACTGGGTCACCCTGTGCGGGCTCGCCGTCAACGAGGAGAACGCGGCGGGCGGGCGGGTCGTCACCGCGCCGACGAACGGGGCCGCCGGCATCATCCCCGCCGTCCTGCACTACTACCGCCGCTTCGCCGGCACGTACTCCGAGGACGGGGTGGTGCGCTTCCTGCTCACGGCCGCGGCGATCGGGCTGCTGTTCAAGGAGAACGCCTCGATCTCCGGGGCCGAGGTCGGGTGCCAGGGCGAGGTGGGCTCGGCGTGCTCGATGGCCGCTGCCGGGCTCGCCGAGGTGCTCGGCGCCACCCCGGCCCAGGTCGAGAACGCCGCCGAGATCGGCATCGAGCACAACCTCGGGCTCACCTGCGACCCGGTGGGCGGGCTCGTGCAGATCCCGTGCATCGAGCGCAACGCCGTGGGGGCGATCAAGGCGATCACCGCCGCCCGGATGGCCCTGCGCGGCGACGGCGACCACCACGTCACGCTCGACAAGGCGATCAAGACCATGCGCGAGACCGGGGCCGACATGAAGGACAAGTACAAGGAGACCGCCCGCGGCGGGCTCGCCCTCAACGTCGTCGAGTGTTGATCGGAGACCGCCGTGCGCACCTTCACCCTGACCCTGAGCTGCCCGCAACGCCCCGGCATCGTGCACGCGGTCACCGCGTTCCTCTTCGGCCACGGCTGCGACATCGTCGAGCACCAGCAGTTCGACGACCCGGTGCGCGGCACGCTGTTCCTGCGCACCGCGTTCGTCAGCGCGGGCGACGCGAACGCCGTCGCCCTGTCCGAGGCGTTCACCCGGGTGGCCGAGGAGTTCGGGATGAGCTTCTCCCTCACCGACGACCGGCCCGTCCGCGCCCTGGTGATGGTGTCGCGGATGGGGCACTGCCTCAACGACCTGATCTTCCGCTGGCGCGCGGGCAGCCTCGGTGCCGAGCTCGTCGCGGTGGTCTCCAACCACGAGGACCTGCGTCCGATGGCCGAGGCGGCCGGGCTGCCCTACGTCCACGTGCCGGTCACCCCGGACACCAAGCCGCAGGCCGAGCAGCGGCTGCTCGAGCTCGTCGACGAGCACCGGGCCGACCTCGTGGTGCTGGCCCGCTACATGCAGGTGCTCTCCGACGGTCTGTGCCGCAGGCTGCACGGGCGCGCGATCAACATCCACCACTCGTTCCTGCCCGGGTTCACCGGGGCGAAGCCCTACCACCAGGCCTACGACCGAGGCGTGAAGCTCGTCGGGGCCACCGCCCACTACGTCACGCCGGAGCTCGACGAGGGACCGATCATCGAGCAGGAGGTGATCCGGATCGACCACACCTTCGACCCGCGCAGCCTCTCGACGGTCGGGCGCGACGCGGAGGCGCTGGCCCTCTCGCGCGCGGTGCGCTGGCACTGCGAACGGCGGGTCCTGCTCAACGACCGCAGCACCGTGGTCTTCCGCTGAGCACCTACTGTGGTGCCGTGCGGTACGCGGCGATCGGCGACAGCTTCACCGAAGGTGTGGGTGACGAGCTCCCGGACGGGGCGGTGCGGGGCTGGGCGGACCGGGTCGCCGCGGGCTTCGCCGCCACGCGGGGCGGCGGGGTGCACTACGCGAACCTGGCGGTCCGGGGGCGCCTGCTGGGGCCGATCGTCACCGAGCAGCTCGACGCGGCACTGTCCCTCACCCCGGCCCCGGATCTGGTCACCCTCAACGGTGGCGGCAACGACATGCTCCGCCCGGGCATCGACGTGGCCCACCTGGTCGGCCTGACCGAAGGGGCGGTCCGGCGCTGCCAGGCCGCCGGGGTGCGACTCGTGCTGCTCAGCGGCGCCGACCCCTCCGATCACCTTCCCTTCGGTCGTACGGTGCGCCGGCGCGGGGAGGAGCTCACGCGGGGAGTCGCCGAGCTCGCGGCGCGGCACGGCGTGGAGCTGGTGGACGTCTTCCACGACGCGGAGATCCGGCACGCGGCCTACTGGTCGCCCGACCGGCTGCACCTGAACGCGGCCGGCCACCAGCGCGTCGCCGCGCTCGTCCTCGCCGCGCTGGGCGAGGGGCCCGCCGCCCAGGGCGCGAGCGCCGGCTCGCCCGTCGCCCGCAGGCTGCTGGCCGAGGCGCGGTACTACCGCGAGCACGTCCTGCCGTGGCTGCTCCGCCGGGTACGGGGCCGTTCCTCCGGAGACACCCGCACCGCCAAGCACCTCGACTGGATCCCCGTGCCGACGGTCGACGCGCCGCCGGTGCAGCCCCACGATCAGGCCTCCGCCCCCGGGAGGTAGCCGGACTCCCGGGCCCGGATCAGGTCGGCCACCGTCCGCGTGACGGGGGTGGCGACGCCGTAGCGCTCCCCCAGCACCGTGACCTGCCCGACGATGGCGTCGACCTCGCCCCGGCGCCGGAGCAGGAAGTCGAGCAGCATCGACGGCCGGGCGTCGGGGATCTTGCCGCCCAGGGCGCGGACGTGCGCGATCGGGTCGCCGACGTCGAGCGCGATACCCGCCGCGTCGGCCACGGCCAGCGCCTCGCGGGCGCAGGCCTCGGCCACCGCCCATGCGCTCGGGTCCGCCAGCACCTGGCCGATCGTCAGCCCGGTGACGCAGGTGGTGCCGGAGAAGGCGACGTTCATGACGAACTTCTCCCACACCATCCGGTCGGTGTCCTCGAACAGCTGCACCGCGAAGCCCGACGAGGTCCACACCTGCGCCGACGCCTCCAGCGCGTCCCGGGGCAGCCCCGCGAAGGCGCCGAAGCGGATCATCTCCATCCCGTTGTGGTGGGCCACGCCGGGCGCGGGCACCGACGCGCCGAAGCCGCCGACCACCCCGATGGCGAGGCGCTCCCCACCGAGTACCGCGGCCACCCGCTCCGGCGAGCCGAGCCCGTTCTGGATGCTCTGGACCACGGTGGCGGGCCCCACCAGCGGCCGCGCCGACTCCGCCGCCGCCGCGACGTCGAACGCCTTGGTGGCGATGACGACGAGGTCGCACACTCCGATGCCCTCGGTGGTGGTCGACATCGAGGCGAGCCGGACGGTCTGGTCCCCGCTCGCACCGTGGACGCGCAGGCCGCGGGCGTTCACGGCCTCGACGTGGTCGGGCCACAGGCACACGCCGTGCACCTCGTGCCCGGCGCGCTGCATCAACCCCGCGTAGACCGACCCCATCGCGCCGCACCCGACGATGGCGACCTTCGACATGTGGTGCTCCGTTCTCCTCGTAGGCGGGGCGCCGATCGCACGGCGCCGTTCCCGGGAGGATGATGGACGCGGCAGCCATCCGGCGGGCGAGGGAGCGGATCTCGTGACGGTCGACGAGCTGGTCGTCGCGTTCGCGCTGGCCCGCCTGGACAACCCGGGGCTCGACCTCGAGGAGACCGCCGAGGTCGTCGTCCGACGGGTGGGGCCCGAGCAGGCCGTCGAGTTCGCCGCCCGCAACCTCGCCGTGCGCGGCGAGCTGCGCGGCCGCGCGTTCGACTCCGCGGTCGAGTACGTGCTGCGCACCGTGCTGCAGCTGCGCGACGACCCCGGCGTGTGACGGGTGATCGCTGGTTGCGTGCACTCAGCGCGGCGCGGACGACCGTCGGCGCACCCGATCGGCGATCATGCCTGCCTGTCGGGGCGTCCCTTCCAGGAGCCGGTGCCGCGCAGCGCGCGGAACGCGCCGTCGACCAGGACGCCGCCGAACAGCGCACCGGTCAGCGGGGCGAGCGGTGCCAGCCACGGTGCGGACCGCATGAGGTCGGCGTTCTGCTGGTGCGCGACGCTCTGCGCGACCCAGCCCGTCGCCCCGACGGCGGTGAGCCACCGGCGGCGTGACAGCGCCCCGGTGACGACGGCGGCCGGTGCGGCCAGGGACAGCGCGATCTGACCGAGCCCCCCGCCGAGGAGCACCGGGACCGATCCGCGGGTTCCCGCCATGAAGCTCTTGCGGAACGAGGCCCACCCCTGGCCGAACGGGTCCATGCCGGTGGTCGTGACGTGGTCCAGGCCGTCGACGGTGCGGGTGGTGCCGCCGCAGTCGCGCACGGCGGTGGCGAGCGCGATGTCCTCGTTGCGCCGGGCGGCCAGTGCCTCCCAGCCGCCCATCTTCGCGTAGCGCTCGCGGCGCACGAGGATGCAGTGGCCGATCGCGAACGCCTTGCTGCCCGCGCCGTCGGGGTCGGCGTTCTCCCCGAGCATCTGCATCGCCGCCGGCACCAGCAGCGGCCAGCTGAGCGAGTGCCCGGGGGGCGGCCCACCGGGCGTGGAGACGAGGTCGGCGTCGACCGCGAGCGCGGTCGCCAGCAGCCGTTCGAGCGCCTCGGGTCCCAGCACCGTGTCCGCGTCGACGAACAGGAGCCACTCCCCGGGTTGCGGCGCGCCCGCCGCCTCGACACCGGCGTACATGGCGTGGACCTTGCCCGTCCAGCCCGGGGGCGGCCCGGCGGTGCGGACGACCGACAGGCGGGGGTCCGCGCTCGCGTGGCGGTGGGCGATGTCGCCGGTGGCGTCGCTCGAGTCGTCGTCGACGACGACGACGCGCATCCCGCCGTCCCGGCCGTAGGTCTGGTTCCGGATGGCGTGCAGGCAGTCGTCGAGCACGGCGGCCTCGTTGCGGGCCGGTACGACGACGGTGACCGGGGCCGGGAACGCGGACCCGGGCCGTGCGTCGCGGATCGGCACGACCCGGCGACGCCGGTCCACGGCGCACACGCTGCGGTAGACGGTGCCGGCGACCCCGGCGGCGAGCACCGCGCCGATCGCTCTCCTGCCGAGCCGGGCCCGGGCGGCCGGTCCGTTCCTGGTCATCACCACGATCCTGCCCTACGGCCGATCCGCGCCCGCCCACCCCCCACGGCCAGCGCCCGACGGCCCCTCGGCGGTACCCCGCATCACACCGCCCGACCGCCGGTTCGCCACCCGATCCGGCTACCGTACGGTTTGTCCGAGTAGTTCTCGGTCGGATCCGCTCCCCGGCGCGCGCACCCACGGCCCCGGTCGTTCCGATCGATCGACATACGGGGGAATCTTGCGGGTTCTCGTTCTCGGTGGTGACGGCTACCTCGGTTGGCCCACCGCGCTGCACCTGTCCGACACCGGGGCCGAGGTCGGCGTCGTCGACAACTTCCTGCGTCGTCGCTACGACGACGAGATGGGTGTGGACAGCCTCGTCCCGATCGAGTCGCTCGAGGTCCGCACCGACGTCTGGCACGACCTGACGGGCCGGCGCATCGAGACCTTCGTCGGCGACCTCGTCGACGCGGAGTTCCTGTTCGACGTCGTGCGCCGCTTCCGGCCCGACACCATCGTGCACTTCGCCGAGCAGCGCTCCGCTCCGTACTCGATGATCGACCGCGCCCACGCGGTGCACACCCAGCACAACAACGTGATCGGCAACCTCAACCTGCTCTACGCGATCGCCGAGATCGACCCCTCGATCCACCTGGTCAAGCTCGGCACGATGGGCGAGTACGGCACGCCCAACATCGACATCGAAGAGGGCTGGCTCGAGATCGAGCACAAGGGCCGGCGGGACCGGGTGATGTTCCCGAAGCGGCCGAACTCCTTCTACCACCTGAGCAAGGTCCACGACAGCCACAACATCGAGTTCGCCTGCCGCATCTGGGGCCTGCGCGCCACCGACCTCAACCAGGGCGTGGTCTACGGGCAGCAGACGCCCCAGACCGAGCGCGATCCCCGCCTCGCCACCCGGTTCGACTACGACGCCGTGTTCGGCACGGTGCTCAACCGGTTCGTCATCCAGGCGGTGCTGGGCGAGCCCCTCACCGTCTACGGCTCCGGCGGTCAGACCCGCGGGATCATCGACATCCGCGACACCGTCGAGTGCATCCGGCTCGCCGCGGCCAACCCCGCCGAACCGGGCGAGTTCCGGGTGTTCAACCAGCTCACCGAGTCGATGTCGGTGCACGAGATGGCCAAGGCCGTGGCCGACACCTTCCCTGGCATCGTCGAGGTGGAGAACCTCGAGAACCCCCGCGTCGAGGCCGACTCGCACTACTACAACGTGGTGTTCACCGGGCTGCCCTCGCTCGGGCTGCAGCCGCACCGCCTGTCCGACACGCTCATCACGTCGCTGTTCCCGGTGGTGGAGCAGCACCGCGAGCGGGTCAACCACGCCGCCCTGTCCCCCACGGTCCGCTGGAGCAGCCCGTCGAACGACCTGGCGACCTGACGGCGCGCCCTCACCGGCCCGGCTTGCGGGCCGCCCCGAAGTAGGTGACGGGCGGCGCGTGACCCGGGTCGAGCAGGAACTCGACCGCCGAGGCGAGGTCCTCGTCGCGCAGCCGGCCGCTCTTGCGGGCGAGCACGGCCCGGACCAGGGCACCGATGCTGCGCGGCCGGAAACCGCACACGTCGTCGACCCGCAGGCCCGCGGCGCTGAGCACGTCGGCGACCTCGGCGGGCGGCCGGAGGCGCTCGGCCCGGTAGCGGCCGGACGGCATAATCCGGGTGGGCGGCAGCGTCTGGAACGCGCCGAGGTAGACCAGCCGCGAGAGCGGGGTGCGCGCCACCGTGTCGTAGACGAGCAGGCCGCCCGGGCGCAGGATCCGGGCGGCGTGCCCGATCACCGCGGGCAGGTCGGCGGTGATCTCGAAGGTGTCGGCGTAGTAGGCGAACGCGAACGCGGCGTCCGGGAGCGTGCCGAGGTCCTCGGCGGCGGCCGTCCGGTAGTGGATCGCGCCGCTCCCGTCGGCGTCCTGCGCGAGCCGCGTGGCCGCGGGGGCGGGGTCGAGCGCGGTGACCTCCATCCCGAGGGCGGCCAGGCCGCGGGCGAGCTCGCCGCGGGTGCTCCCGACCACCACCGCCGGAGCACCCCCCGGCTCGAGCCCGGTGCGTTCCAGCGTGCGCCGGACGTACTGCATGCGCACGGGCTGGAACGTCACGGCACGGATGTGGCGGCCGTCGACGGCGCCGGGCGAGTCGAGTGCGATGCGTGCGGGCACGGCTACCCCCCAAGTCGAGTTCCCAAAGGGAACCTAGCGCATCGAGTTCCCCGGGGGAACCGACTAGGCTCGGGCCCGTGACCAGGACCCCGCTCGCCGGCGTCGCGTGCTCGATCGCCCGCGCGACCGACCTCTTCGCCGACGCCTGGACCGCGCTGATCATGCGCGACGTCCTGCTGGGCGTCACCCGCTTCGACGACATCGCCGAGGACCTCGGCATCTCCCGCAAGGTGCTCGCCGCCCGGCTCGCCCGGCTCGTCGCCGAGGGGGTGCTCACCCGCGAGCGCTACCAGGACCGGCCCCCGCGCGAGCACTACCGCGCCACCGACAAGGGCGCGGAGCTCTACCCGGTGCTGCTCGCCCTCATGAGCTGGGGCGACCGCTGGTACTCCGACGAGGCGGGCCCGCCCGCACTGGTGCACCACCACGACTGCGACCGCGACACCACCCCGGTGACGGTCTGCGCCCGGTGCCACCAACCGCTGACGGTCGCCAACACCGAGCCGCGTCCCGGACCGGGCGGCCGGCGGGGGCACGGGACCCGGGTGCTGGCCCCGCTGCTGGCCGCGCGCGGCAGGGCACCGGGGTCCGGCAGCTCCTGACCGTCGCCGTCGACACCGGAGCAGGAGACGCCGCCCGATCGCTCGGGCGGCGCCCGTGGACGCGGCTGCCGGGTTACCAGGCGTGCACGGTGCGCCGTGCGTGTCGGTCTCGGCGACGGCGGACGACGACCGTCCGACGGCGCAGACCCACGGCGTCGAGCCTCCTCGCGGCGTGCTCCGCGTGGGTGCTCCGGTACCCGCGCCGGGAGCACCGCGGGGAGGACGGATCTTCTCCTCCGGTCCGGCCTTGGCCTGCCTGCGCTCCCGACGCCTTCCTACCCCCGTCCCGCCCGGCCGACACCTCTTCCCCCCGGATCCGACCCGAACGGAGGCACCCGCCGAGCGTCCGGCGCTGCTCAGCGCGTCTCCCGCAGGTCGCTCGCCCTGACCCCGATCAGCAGGACGGCGACGGCGAGCAGCACGATGCCGGCGCTGATCTGCAGGCCGAGCGCGAGGCTGCCGGTGGCGGCCTGGATGAAGCCCAGCAGCGAGGGCGACGCGGCCGCGGCGAACGAACCCATCGAGGTGACCACGGCGATGCCGGTCGCGGCGGCGCGGTCGGAGAGGTAGATCGAGGGGATCGAGTAGAAGACGGTCAGACCGGAGTAGTGCGCGGCGGCGAGGACTGCCAGCAGCACGACGACCACCGCCACGTTGCCGTGGGAGAAGGAGATGGCGAGCATCGCCACGACGGCGACGAGCCAGCTGCCCGCGGCGTGCCAGCGCCGCTCCAGGGTGCGGTCGGAGTGGCGGCCGACGACCAGCATGACCGCCATCCCGACGAGCGGGGGCAGGGCGGAGAACAGGCCGAGGTTCAGCACGTTCCCGACGCCGGCGTCGGCGATGATCCGCGGCGTCCAGAACGAGACGGCGTTGGCGAGGGTGTAGGCGCCGCAGGCGCACAGCCCGAGGATCCAGACCTTGGCGTCGCGCAGCGCGGTGAGCAGGCCCGGATGCCCGGCTCCTGCCGCCTCGTCGCCCTTGCACTGCTGGTCGGCGTCAAGGTCGGCGCGCACGGCCGCCTTCTGGGCCGGGGTGAGCCAGCGCGCCTGCTCCGGGTCGTCGACGAGCCAGAACAGCACGACGAGGGCGAGCAGGATCGGCGGGATCCCCTCGATGAGGAACAGCCACTGCCAGTCGGCGAGGCCCGCGACCCCGCCGAAGGCGTGCATGATCCCGCCGGAGACCAGCGACCCGATGACGCCGGAGATCGGCACGCCGATGAAGAACACGGCCGTCATCCGCGTGCGGCGCGCGGACGGGAACCAGCGGGAGAGGTAGAACAGCGCGCCCGGGAAGAAGCCCGCCTCGGTGACGCCGAGCAGGAACCGGGCGAGGTAGAAGGTGAACTCGTCCTGGACGAACATCGTCGCGATCGTCACCACGCCCCAGGACGCCATGATGCGCACCAGGGTCTTGCGCGCGCCGATCCGGGCCATGAGCGCATTGCTCGGCACCTCGAAGAGAATGAAGCCCACGAAGAAGACCGTGACGCCCAGGCCGTAGACGGCGGGACCGAAGCCGAGGTCGCGCTGCAGGCCCTGCTGGGCGATGCCGATGTTCGTGCGGTCGATGAAGCTGACCACGTAGCAGATCACGAGCAGCGGCATGACCCGCAGGGCGATGGCCCGGTACGTGGCGCTGCGGTCGACGGCGGGACTCTCCCCCGCGCGGTCCTCGCTGCGCGTGCTGGGTGGGTGCTCGGCCACGGCGGTCGACTCCTTCGTCAGGGGTGGCGGCGTCGCGGATCGCGGCGGCAGCGAGAGTGTCAGCATGCGCTGTTGATTCTGTCAACACCAGATCCGATTCCGCTACGATGCCGACATGGCGGAACGCGTGGACGGCAAGGACCTCGTGCCGATCTCGGAGCTGCTGTCCTACCGCCTGTCGCGGACCTCCTCGGCGCTCTCCCGAAGCGCAGCACTGCGCTACCGCCGCGAGTTCGACGTGAGCCTCGGCGAGTGGCGCGCGATCGCCCTGATCGCCGCCGACCCCACCCTCACCCTCAACCGCCTCGCCCGGCGCGCCGGGCTCGACAAAGCGCAGATGAGCCGGGTCGTCGCCCGACTCACCGAGCGGGAGCTGGTGAGCCGCACGGCGGGCTCGGGGCGCACATCCCAACTCGCCCTCACCGAGCGCGGCACGGCCGTGTACCGCGGGCTGATCGCCGCAGCGAACGAGCGCGACCGCACGTTCCTCGGCGCCCTCAGCGACGACGAGGCCGCAGTGCTGCTGAAGGCCCTCGACCGCCTCGCCGAACTCGCCCTGGAGGTCGAGCGGCGGGAACGAGAAGAGTCCGATCTCACGTAGCTGTTGACTTCATCAACACCTCCGCGTAGGCATGGAGTCGACGAGGAGGTGGGCCGGTGGGTCGCGACGAGGTCACCATCTGCGAGTGCTTCGCCCGGGACGGGCTGCAGCACGAGACGGTCCCGGTGCCGACCCGGACCAAGATCTCACTGCTGGAACGGTTCGCCGCCGCGGGGTTCACCCGCATCGAGGCCACCAGCTACAGCCACCCGGGCCGGGTCCCGGCGTTCGCCGACGCCAGCGAGGTGCTGGCCGGCACCACCCGCCGGACCGGGGTGGCGCTCAAGGCCACCTGCCCCAATCCCCGCGCCGTCACCCGCGCCCTTGCCGATCTCGACGCCGGGCACGGCGCCGACGAGCTGAGCCTGCTGGTGTCGGCCAGCGAGAGCCACACCGCGCGCAACCTGCGCACGACCCGCGCCGGGCAGTGGGAGCGGGTCACGGAGATGGCGCGACTCGCCGACCACCGCTTCCGCCTGATCGGCGTGGTGTCCGTGGCGTTCGGCTGCCCCTTCGAGGGCGCGATCGACCCGGGCCGCGTCGCCGCGGACGTCGCGCGCTTCGTCGAGCTGGGCGCCGACGCGGTGACGCTCGGCGACACGACCGGCGTGGCCACCCCGGGCGCGGTCGCCGCGCTGTTCCACCGGCTGGAGCGCGAGCAACCGGGTCTGCCGGTGATCGCGCACTTCCACAACACGCGCGGCACCGGGATCGCCAACGCCGTCGCCGCCCTCGACGCCGGCTGCCGGCACTTCGACAGCGCGCTCGGCGGCGTCGGTGGGCATCCCTCGACCATCAGCTACGGCGCCGGGCTGACCGGCAACGTCTGCACCGAGGACCTGGTCAGCCTGTTCGACGCGATGGGCGTCGGGACGGGTATCGACCTGGACGCCCTCGCGGGGGCGTCGGCCGCCTGCGAGCAGGCCCTGGGCCGCCCGCTGTACAGCATGGTCGCCCGCGCCGGGTTCGCCCGCGCGTCGGTGCCGGCCTGAGAACCCGAGGAGCTCCCGTGCCACCCGCGTCCGAAGCCGCCGTCGCACCGAACGCGGTCCTCCTGGTGGAGGACCGCGCGGTCGAGCACGGCGCCGTCCGCGTGCTCACGCTCAACCGCCCCGCCAAGCGCAACGCGCTCGACACCGCGCTGACCCGCGCCCTGCGTGACGCCCTCGACGCGGCGGATCGCGACCCGGCCGTGCGGGCCGTGGTGCTCACCGGCAACGGCCGGGGGTTCTGCGCGGGCGCCGACCTGTCCGAGTTCGCGCACCTCACCCCGGACGACCCGGACGCGGTGCTGGAGCGGGCGGCGCTCACGGCGCGGGTGCAGACGCAGATGCAGCAGCTGTCGGTGCCCGTCGTCTCCGCAGTTCGCGGGGCGGCGGTCGGCGGCGGCGCCGGGCTGGCGATCGGCGCCGACATGGCCGTCGCCGGGACGGACCTGAAGCTCGGCTACCCCGAGCTGAAGCACTCGATCGTGCCCGCGCTGGTCATGACCGGCCTGGTCCGCCACCTCGGCCGCAAGCTGGCGTTCGAGCTGATCAGCACCGGCCGGTTGCTCACCGCGGCCGAGGCGTGCGCCCACGGGCTGGTGAACCGGGTCGTCGAGCCGGAGGACGTCCTGCCCACCGCGATGGGCATCGCCGAGACGTGGGCCGCGGTCGCGCCCCGGGCGATCGGGGCGGCGAAGGACCTGTTCTACCGCGTCGCCGACCTGCCCACCGACGCCGCGATGCGCGCCGGGCAGGACGTCAACGCGCTGATGCGGGGGTTCCGCAGATGACCCCGCCGCTGCACGGGATCACGGTCCTGGACTTCTCGCGCGTCCTCGCCGGGCCCCTGGCCACCCAGATCCTCGGTGAGCTGGGCGCCACCGTGGTCAAGGTCGAGCGGCCCGGCACCGGCGACGAGACCCGCGGCTTCGAACCGCACCTGCCGCACGGCGAGAGCGCCTACTTCTTCGCCGTCAACCGCGGCAAGCGCTCGGTCGCCCTGGACCTGAAGGACCCACGCGGGCGCGACGTCGCCCGCAGGCTCGCCCGCACGGCCGACGTCGTGGTGGAGAACTTCCTGCCCGGGGCCATGAACCGCCTCGGCCTCGGCTACGCCGACCTGAGCGCGGACAACCCGGGCCTGGTCTACGTGTCGGCCACGGGGTTCGGCCAGACCGGCCCGGACCGCGCGCGCAAGGGTTACGACACCGTGTTCCAGGCGCTGTCGGGTGTCATGGAGATGACCGGCGAGGCGGACGGGCCACCGGTGAAGTCGGGGGTCCCGGTCGCCGACCTGACCTCCGGGCTCTGGGTGGTGATCGCCGCGCTGACCGGCCTCGCCGGTCGCGCTGCCACCGGTCGCGGCCGCCACCTCGACGTCGCGATGATGGACGTGCAGCTGAGCCTGCACGCCCTGAACGCCGCGCGCCTGTTCGCCCTCGACGAGGACCCGACCCGCACCGGCACCGAGCACCCCGGCCGGGTGCCGAGCGCCGCTTTCGAGGCCGCCGACGGCGGCTGGCTGCACATCAGCGGCAGCGACCAGCACTGGATGCCGCTGTGCGCGGTGCTCGGGCTCGACGACCTCGCCGCCGACGAGGAGCTGCGCCGCAACGCGGGGCGGGTCGCCCACCGGGAGCGGGTCATGGACGCCCTTCGCACCGCGATCGCCGGACGCGACCGGGACCCGCTCGTGAAGGAGCTGCGCACCGCCGAAGTGCCGGTGGGTGAGGTCCGCTCGGTGCGGGAGGCGCTGGCCGACCCGCACACCGCCGCGCGCGGCGTCGTCGGCGGGTTCGACCACCCCACCGAGGGCGCCTTCCCCGCGCTGCGCACGCCGCTGCGCGACACCGCGGGGGAACCTCCGCCCACGGTCGCGCCGCCGCTGCTCGGTGCCGACACCGACACGGTGCTCGCCGAAGCCGGTCTGAGCCCGGCCGAGATCGACGACCTGCGCGCCGCCGGGGTGGTCGGCCGATGACCGGCGAGCGCGTCCGCGTCGAGGCCGCCGAGGGCACCGCCCGGGTGGAGCTGGCCCGGCCCGAGGCGCGCAACGCCGTCGACCTGCCGATGTGCCTGCAGCTGCGCGCCGCGTTCGAGGAGCTCGACGCGGACGACTCGGTGCGCGTCGTGCTCCTCGCCGCGCAGGGCCCGGTCTTCTGCGCCGGCGCCGACCTCAAGGAGCGCACCGGCAAGGACGCCGCGTGGGTCCGTCGCAGGCGGATGGCCTCCTTCGCCGCCTACGCCGCGATCGAGGCCTGCAGGCGCCCCGTGGTCGCCCTCCTGCAGGGGGCCGTCGTCGGGTCGGGTGGGGAGATCACCCTCGCCGCCGACTTCGCGCTGGCCGCCGACGACGTCACCTTCCGCTTCCCCGAGCCGCACTGGGGCACCGTCGGCGCCACCCAGCGGCTGCAGCGCGCCATCGGCAAGCGGCGGGCGAAGGAGCTGCTGTTCACCAACCGCCCGCTCGGCGCCCGGGAGGCCCACGAGCTGGGCATCGTGTCCCGCCTGGTGCCGGCCGCGGAGCTGGCCGCGGCCGGCCACGAGACCGCTGCGAGGATCGCGGGGGCACCGCCCTCGGCGATCGCGCTGACCAAGCGTGCCGTCGACCTCGGCGCCGAGACCGACCTCGACCGCGGCATCCG
Organism: Pseudonocardia kunmingensis; assembly: GCF_006716445.1. Lineage (GTDB taxonomy): Bacteria > Actinomycetota > Actinomycetes > Mycobacteriales > Pseudonocardiaceae > Pseudonocardia > Pseudonocardia kunmingensis. The sequence goes on along the minus strand of NZ_VFPA01000002.1, from coordinate 1,253,936 downwards.
GATCGAGATGGCCGCGATCGAGCAGAACCTCGCCGACGGCGGCTGGCGCGACGGGGTCGAGCGCTTCCGCGACCGGGCCCGCACCGCCCCGACCACCGAGGAGGACGCGTGATCGACCTGCGCACCGCCTGCCCGCTGACCGCCCACGAGGCGCTCGACCGCGCCGCGCTGCTCGCTCCCGACGTCGAGGCCGTCGTCACCGCGGAGGAGCGGATCACCTACGGCGCGCTCGCCGCCGAGGTCTCCCGGATCCGCGCCGCGCTCGTCGCCCGCGGGATCGGCCGCGGCGACCGGGTCGGGCTCTGCGTCGGCAACGGCCCGCGCTGGGTGGCCCTGTTCGTCGCCCTCGGCTCGGTCGGGGCGGTCACGGTTCCGGTGAACACCCGGTTCACCGGCGACGAGATCCACTACACCCTCGCCCATGCCGCGGTCTCCACCCTGTTCACCGCCGACCGGGTGCTCCGCGTCGACCTCGCCGCGCTGTTGCGCGACATGGGGATCAGCGCCGACGGCCGGTGCGCCTCGCTGCCCGAACTGCGGGAGACCGTGGTGCTCGGCGACGCCCCGGGCTGGGCGACCCCGTGGGCGGACTTCCTCGCCGGCGGCGCAGGTGACCCGGGCCCGTCCGCGACACCCGACGACGTCCTGCTGGTGCAGTACACCTCCGGCACGACCTCCCGCCCGAAGGGCGTGCTGCTCACCCACCGCAGCATGTGCGCCGACGCCTTCTTCTACGGCGCGCGGATGGGGCTGCGGCCCGGCGACCGCTTCCACTCCGCCCGCCCGTTCTTCCACGTCGCCGGGAGCACGCTGTCCGTGCTGTCGGCGCTCCAGCACGCCACCACGCTGGTCACCATGGCGCGCTTCGAGCCCGCCGAGGCGCTGCGGCTGCTCGAGGCCGAGCGCTGCACGCACTTCTCCGGCAACGACACCATCGCGCTGCTGCTGCTCAACCACCCCGACCGCGACCGGCACCGGCTGCAGCTGCGCGGCGCCTGGGTCGCAGCCTCCCCCACCGTGATCCGGCGGGTGATCGACGAGCTCGGCGCCCGCGAGTGCGTGGCCGGGTACGGGCTGTCCGAGGCGTCGCCGAACGTCGCGCAGTCGGCGTGGTGGGAGCCCGAAGAGGTGCGGGCGTCGGGGGCCATGGCCGTGGAACCCGGTGTCGAGGTCCGCATCCGGGCGGTCGACGGCGGCCGCGACTGCGCGCCCGGCGAACCCGGGTCGATCCTCGTCCGCGGCTGGAACGTCATGCAGGGCTACCTCGACGACCCGGCCCGGACCGCCGAGACGATCGATCCCGACGGCTGGCTCGCCACCGGCGACGTCGGGGTGCTCGACGGGTCGGGCCGGCTGCACTTCGTCGGGCGGACGAAGGACATCATCCGTGTCGGCGGGGAGAACGTCGCGCCCGCGGAGGTCGAGGACACCCTGCACCGCCACCCCGCCGTCCGGCAGGCCGCCGTCGTCGGGGTGCCCGACGACCGCCTCGTCGAGGTGCCGTTCGCCTTCGTCGTGCTGACGGCGCCCGGAGCGGCCGGCGTGGAGGAGATCCTCGGCTGGGCCCGGGAGCACATGGCCGGGTTCAAGGTCCCCCGACACCTGCGCATCGTGGACGGCTTCGAGGACATCGGAATGACCGCCAGCTCGAAGATCCAGAAGTCGCGGCTCGCCGCCCACGCCCGTGGCCTGCTCGACCAGGTGCGCGCATGACCCGCCTGCACACCCGCGCCACCGATCTCCTCGGCACCGACCTGCCGGTCGTGCAGGCGGGGATGTCGTGGGCGTCCTCCTGCTCCGCGCTCCCGCTCGCCGTCAGCGGCGCAGGCGGGCTCGGGGTCGTCGCCGCCGGACCGATGCGGCTGCCCGACCTCGCCCGCACGCTCGCCGAGATGGCCGCGGGGACCGAGCGTCCGTGGGCGGTGAACCTCCCGCTGTACCGCGCCGGCGCCGACAAGGTCATCGACATGCTCCTGGAGCGCCCGCCGCCGGTCCTGATCGCCTCCCAGGGCGGGCCCCGGCGCTACCTCGACCGCTTCCACGCCGTCGGCACCACCTGCCTGCACGTCGTGGCCGGGGTCGAGCACGCCCGCAAGGCCGCCGACGCCGGCGTCGACGGGCTCGTCGTCGTCGGCGCGGAGGCGGGCGGCCACCCGCCTCCGGCCATGGTCACCACCCAGGTGCTGGTACGCGCCGTGGCCCGGGCGGTGCCCGGCGTGCCCCTGATCGCCTCCGGCGGCATCGCCGACGGCACCGGGCTCGCCGCCGTGCTCGCGCTCGGCGCCGACGCCGCCCAGTTCGGCACGCGCTTCCTGGCCAGCACCGAGGCTGCCGTTCACCCCGCCTACAAGGCGGCCGTGCTCGCCGCAGGCGTCGACGGCACCCGCACCGTCGGTCACGGGCTCGGTGTCATCCGGGCGATCGCCAACGACTTCACCGCGCGCATGGGCGACCTCGAACGCGGCACCGCCGACATCGAGGTCCGCCGCACGGCGTTCCAGGCCGCCACCCTGCGCGACGCCGCGCTCGACGGCGACGTCACCGGCGGCAAGGTCGAGGCCGGGCAGTCCGCAGGACTGGTCGACGAGGTCCTGCCCGCCGCCGCGATCGTGGCCCGGATCGTGGACGAGTACGCCGCGGCGTGCGACCGCCTCCCCCGGCGCGAAGGAGCGCTGCCGCGGGTCTGACCCCGTCAGGCAGGCCTCGGGCTCGGGACGCTGAAGGGCCCGGCCGCCTCCAGCGCGGCGAGGAGCGCGTCGACCAGCGGCGTTCGGTCCTCGGCACGCCAGACGACGTGCAGGGCCAGGGTGGGGGCCGGCGCGGTGAGGGGCACGGCGACGAGCCCTTGCGCGGGCCCGCGCGAGGCGCGGGACGCGGAGCTGAACCCGATCACCTGCCGCGCCGACACGAGCACGCCCGTCGCGACCGGGTCGTCGACCTCCCCCGCGATCGTGAGCTTGATGCCGGCCCGCCCCGCCGCGCCGACGATCGCGTCGTGCATGGCGGGGCTCTGCTCGCGCCGGAACAACAGGCACGGCTGGCGCTCCAGCATCCGCATCGGCAGGTCGTCGCGGCCGGCCCAGGGATGGTGCTCGCCGACGACCGCGACGATCGGGACGGTCATCAGCTCCTTCGAGCTCAACCGCGGGCTCGTCGGGCTGCCGTAGACGAACGCGACGTCCAGCTCGCCGCCGAGCACGCCCTCCAGCTGGGGTCCGGTCCGCCGCTCCCACAGCTGCGTCTGCACTCGTGGGTGCTGGGCGCCCAGGTGGACCAGCGCGGCGGGCAGCACGTCCTGGCCCGCGGGGAAGTTGAACCCGATGGTGAGCGTGCCGGCACGGCCCGTCGCCACCGCGTGCGCCGCGGCGACCGCCCGGTCCATGTGGTCGAGCAGCTTCCTGGCCTCGTCGCGGAAGAGCTCTCCCGCCGGGGTGAGCCGGACCTCGTGGGAGCTGCGGCGCACCAACGCCACCCCGACGTCGCGCTCGAGCCGCTGCAGGTGCTGGCTCAGGGACGGCTGCGCCAGGTGCAACCGCCGCGCCGCCCGCCCGAAGTGCAGCTCCTCGGCGATCGCGAGGAAGGAACGCAGGTACCGGGTCTCCATCGCCTCGCTCGCCTCCAGGACTACCGCCGGACGGTATGCCGCCGCGGTCGTCGCCGCGCATCGCGCAGGTGTGCGTCAGGCGAATGCTGCATGACAGCACGCCGCAGCGGACGACGGCGCGGGGACAGCCACGTGCGCCGAAGCCCGATCGTCCGCACCGGAACTCCGATCGTTCCTGGTCAGCGGGCTGCCGCCCGGCCCCGCCGGGACGCGTCCGGCCGTCCGCAGCCCTGGCGTTCATCCGCGCGACACCCGCTCCTGCTGGCCTGTGCGCCTACGCCGTCCCGTCGACCCCAGGAGGATCACCGGTGAGCCGCATCCAGATCGAGGGCGTGACCCGGCGCTTCGCCGGGGCGCGCCGGGACGCGGGCCCCGTGACCGCCGTCGACCGCGTCTGGATCGACGTGGCCGACGGGGAGTTCCTCGTGCTGCTGGGCCCGAGCGGGTGCGGCAAGTCGACGCTGCTGCGCATGGTCGCCGGGCTCACCGCCCCGTCCGCGGGGCGGATCCTGCTCGACGGCCGCGACATCACGGCCACCCCGCCGCGCGACCGCGACCTCGCGATGGTCTTCCAGAGCTACGCGCTCTACCCGCACCTGAGCGTCGGGCGCAACATCGGCTTCCCGCTGCGCACCCGCGGCAGGCGGCGCGCCGACATCGACGCCCGGGTCGCCGAGGTCGCGGCGGTGCTCGGCCTGGAGGGCCTGCTCGACCGCAGGCCCCGCGCCCTGTCCGGGGGCCAGCGCCAGCGCGTCGCCCTCGCCCGGGCGCTCGTGCGCGACCCCGGCGCGTTCCTGCTCGACGAGCCGCTGTCCAACCTCGACGCCACGTTGCGCACCGCGACCCGCGCGGAGCTCGGCGACCTGCACCGCAGGCTCGGCGCCACGTTCCTCTACGTCACCCACGACCAGGTCGAGGCCATGACCATGGCCACCCGGGTCGCGGTGCTGAACGGCGGCCGGCTCGAGCAGCTCGGCACCCCCGAGGAGGTCTACGACGCCCCCGCGTCGGTGTTCGTCGCGGGCTTCATCGGCTCCCCCGCGATCCGGCTGCTGCCTGCCCGGCTGTGGTCCGACGCCGGCGAGCTGCGGGCCGTCGGCGCCGACCTGGAGATCCCACTGGGACCGGGCGAGGACCCCGACGGGCGGGACGTGCTCGTCGGCGCCCGCCCCGAGCACGTCCGCCTCGCCGCCCCCGGCGCGACGGGCCCGCTCTGGCGGGGCACGGTCCGGCTCGTCGAGAACCTGGGCGGCGAGGAGGTCGCGCACGTCGCCGTCGGCGGGCACGACGAACCCGGCAGCCGCATCGCCGTGCGCGGGCCCCGCCCCCTCGGCCTCGCCGTCGGCAACGCCGTCGCCCTCACCTGCGATCCCGACCGCGTCCACCTGTTCGACGGGGCCGGCGGCCGGCGCCTCGTCCGCGCCGCCGCCCCGACCCCCGCCGCGCCGGCGGCCTGACCCCTCCCGACAGGAGCACCCCCGTGCCCATCCCCCGAGTACCCGTCCTGCTGGCCGCCGCCGTCCTGCTCGCCGGGTGCGGCGTCGGCGGCTCCGCGCCCGCGGGCGCGCCGGCACCCGCGCAGCCCGCCCCGGAGCTGGCACCCGACCAGCAGGTGGCGATCACCTTCGAGAGCTACAACTTCGGCCAGGCGGGCGCCTGGTCGGAGACGTTCACCGCGCTGCTCGACCGGTTCCACGCCGAGCACCCGAACATCACCGTGACCGCGCAGAAGCCGCAGGGTACGAGCTCCAACCCGGCCGCCGACGCCGTGTCGAGCGTGCAGACCCAGGCCGCGACCGGTAACGCCCCCGACGTCGTGCAGCTCGGGTTCTCCGACCTCGGGTTCACGGTCGGCCAGCTGGGCGCCAAGCCGCTCGAGGACCTCTTCGGCGACGACGTCGCGCAGAACTTCGGCGGCACGCACCCGTACGCGCCGGCCGCCGCCCGGCTCGCCACGCTGGAGGGCAGGACCTACGGCGTGCCGTTCGTGCTGTCCACCCCGGTGCTGTACTACAACGCCAGCCTGTTCACCGCGGCCGGGCTCGACCCCGCCCGGCCCCCCGCCACCTGGGCGGAGGTGGCCGCGGCCGCGCAGCAGATCAAGGCCGCCACCGGCAAGGAGGGGGCCTACGCCGACTGCGTCACCACCGTGGCGAAGGACTGGTGCCTGCAGAGCATCATCCGCTCGGGCGGCGGGCGGGTGCTCTCGGAGGACCGCACCACCCTGCTGTACGCCGAGCCGCCCGCGGTCGAGGCCGTGTCCGTGCTCGCCGACATGGTCGCCTCGGGGGCGAGCCCCAAGTTCAGCCAGCAGCAGGCGGTGGAGGCCTTCGCCCGCGGCGACCTCGCAATGATCCTCGAGTCCAGCTCGATGCAGGGCACCTTCGGCCGGGGTGCGCAGGGCGCCGGCTGGGAGCTGCGCGGCGCCGCGACCCCGTCGTTCGGCGACGCCCCGGCCGTGCCGACCAACTCCGGCGCCGCGCTGTACGTGCTGGCCGACGACCCCGCGCGGCAGCGCGCAGGCTGGGAGCTCATCGAGTTCCTCACCAGCGACGCCGCGTTCACCGAGATCGCGCAGAACATCGGCTACCTGCCGCTGCGCACCGGCCTCGTCGACGACCCCGCCGCGCTGCAGGAATGGGCGGCGGCCAACCCGACGACCGCGATCAACATCGACCAGCTCGAGCGGATGGAGCCGTGGGTCTCCTTCCCCGGCGACGACTACCTGCAGATCCGCGACGGGATGATGGACGCGGTCGAGGAGGTGGTGCTCCAGGGTGCCGACCCGCAGGCGACGCTCCGGGCGGCCGCCGAGCGCGGGCAGGCCCTCATCCCGGCGGGTGGCGACCGGTGACGGCCCGCTTCCTCGCCGTCGTCTCCGACAGCCACCTCACCGCCGACCCCGCGTCGGCGGACGCGCTGCGCGCCGCCCTCGCGGTCGTGGAGGCGGGCGCCCGGCCGGATGCGCTGCTGCTGCCCGGCGACCTCGCCGCCGACGGCGAACCCGGCGCCTACCGCCTGCTGCGCGAGGTCGTGGACCCGGTAGCGGCCCGGCTGGGGATCCCGGTGGTCCCCGTCATGGGCAACCACGACGAGCGCGGGGCCTTCCGCGCCGCGCTCGGCGCCGGCGGGGAGCCCGGGGACCCGTGGGACACCGCGACCCGCGTGGGCGGCCTGCGGATCGCGGTGCTCGACAGCACCGTGCCCGGCCACCACCACGGCGCGCTCGACCCCGACCAGCTCGAGCGGCTGCGGGCCGAGCTGGCCGAGCCCGCACCCGAGGGCACCGTGCTGCTGCTGCACCACCCGCCGCTGCCCTCGCCCGTTCCCTCGGTCGACCTGCTGCGCCTGCGCGGCACCGAGAAGCTCGCGGAGGTGCTGGCCGGCACCGACGTCCGGATCATCGTCTGCGGGCACGCGCACTACGCGGGCGCCGGTGCGCTGGCCGGCATCCCGGTCTGGATCGCCCCGGCGCTGATCTACCGCGTCGACGCCCTGCCGCCCGCCGGGCGCCTGCGCGGGGTCGCAGGGCCCGCGATCAGCCGGGTCGACCTCGTCGAGGGCACCGCGGTGGCGACCGCCATCCTGCTCGGCGGTGAGCCCGTGAACGACGTCGACGCCGCGGAGCGGGTGGCCTGGATGCGCGAACGGATCCCGGCGCCGTGACCGCGTCCACGACGGTCGCCCCGACGGCGTTCGTCGAGGTTCCCCCGCCCGCGCATGGCGACGCGCCGGCCGCCGTCACCGTGTCCCGGTGGCGGCGGCCGGCCCGCGCCGCGCCCCCGTACCTGTTCCTCGCGCCCGGGCTCGCGCTGCTGGTGGTGTGGGTCTACCGGCCGCTCGTGGAGACCGCGGAGCTGTCGTTCTACTCCTGGAACCTGCTGCCGACGAGCCCCGCCGAGCCGGTCGGGTTCGACAACTACGTCCGGCTGTTCGCGCTGCCGGACTTCTCGGCGTCGATCGGCCGCACCCTCGTCCTGATCCTCGGGCTGCTGCCGTTCACGCTGGTGGTCCCGGTGGTCGTCGGCCTGCTGGCGCGGCGCGTGCGCGGCCGCGCGGCGACCGTCTACCAGGCGCTGGTCTTCGCGCCGATGCTGGTGGCGCCGGTGGCGGGCGCCGCGGTGTGGCAGTGGATGCTCGACCCGCGCGGCGGGCTCGTGAACCAGGTGCTGGGCACCACCACGAACTGGCTGCAGGAGCCGGGACCCGCGCAGGTCGCGATCATCCTGATCACCGGGTGGCACGTGCTCGGCTTCGCCACGTTGGTGGTGGCGGCCGGGCTGAGCGGGATCGACGGGGAGTACTCCGCCGCCGCGTCGCTCGACGGCGCGACCCGCTGGCAGACCACCCGGTGGATCACGGTGCCGCTGCTGTCGCCCACCCTGTCGTTCCTGCTGCTCATGACGCTGCTGCTGGCCGCGCAGTGGAGCTTCCCGCTGGTGAACACGCTCACCGACGGCGGCCCCTCGAACGCGACCACGAACGTCTACTACCTGTTGTGGGACTACGCCTTCGGCTCGTTCGACGCCGGCCTGGGCGCGGCGGCCGGCATGATCTTCTTCCTCGGCTTCGGGGTGGTCGCGCTGGCGCTCGTCCGGCTCACCGATCGGCTCTCCTTCCATGACGCCTGACCCCACGCCCGTCGGCGAGCGCTCCCGCCCCCTGGCCGCCCACCTCGTCCTCGGCCTGCTCGGTCTGGCCTGTGTCGTGCCGATCTACTGGCTCTACGCCACCTCGCTGCGTGCCCCCGAGGACGTCTACTCGCTCAACCCGTTCCCGTGGCCGCTGTCCGTGGCGAGCTATGCGGAGGCCTGGACGGCCGCCGACGTGCCGCGGCTGTTGCTCAACACGACCGTGATGGCGGCGATGATCGCGCTCGGGCAGCTGCTGACCGGCCTGTTCGCCGGCTACGCCTTCGCGGCGTGGCGGTTCCGCTTCTCGGGCGCGCTGTACCTGCTGTTCGTCGCGACGTGGTTGGTGCCGTTCCAGGTCACGATGCTGCCCAACTACGTCCTGCTCAACCAGCTCGGCACGCTGAACACCGTCGCAGGCGTGGTGCTGCCCAACCTGTGCTCGGCGCTGGCGGTGATCATGCTCCGCCAGCACGTCCGCAGCGTGCCCCGCGAGCTGCTGGAGGCCGCCCGGATGGACGGCCGGGGCTCCTGGTCCACGCTGTGGACGGTGGTCGTGCCCAACCTCGGCCCCGCGCTGGCCGCGCTGGGCGTGCTGCTGTTCATCAACGCGTGGAACGAGTACTTCTGGCCTGCGCTGGTGATGCAGCGCTCCAACGCGGTGCTGCAGTTGGGGCTGCGCAGTTTCATGGGCACCGAGGGCAACGACTGGGGCCCGCTGATGGCGACCGCGGGCCTCGCCTGCCTGCCCGTTCTCCTGTTGTATCTGGTCCTGCAGCGCAGGATCGTCGACGGTTTCGTCCGCTCCGGACTGAAATAGCGATCCGATTCACTCGACGCCGACGACGTGCAGGACGCAACAACAACGCCGAGATCATGGCGCAGCTCGGACTGCCGGATGGTCCCGTCCACCCGCTGAGATAGCTACCCCATAGCGAAACCGCTACGACGCATCGCCGCCCACGTCACGCACGGTGGCGTGAACCCCGCGCGCGACACGACTAGGGTGGTAGGAGTGACCGGAGTGCGGATCGCTGGTGTCGGGCACGCACTACCCGTCCGGGTCGTGAGCAACGCCGATCTCGTCGGCACGCTCGACACCTCGGACGAGTGGATCCGCAGCCGGAGCGGGATCGCCACCCGCCACCACGTCGACCCGGGCACCGCCACCTCCGACCTGGCCGTGGCGGCCGGGTCCCACGCGCTGGAGGTCGACCGGCGCGGCGGCGGGGACGGGGGCGTCGACCTCGTGGTCGTCGCCACCACGACGCCGGACCGGACCTGCCCGGCCACCGCCCCGCTGGTCGCGTCGCGGCTCGACCTGGGCACGGTGCCCGCCTTCGACGTCAACGCCGTCTGCTCCGGCTTCCTCTACGGCCTGTCCACCGCCGCCGCGATGATCCGCGGCGGCGCCGCGGCCTCGGTGCTGCTCGTCGCGGCCGACACCTTCTCCACGATCGTCGACCCCACCGACCGGCGCACGGCCTTCCTGTTCGGCGACGGCGCGGGCGCGGTCGTGCTGCGCGCGGGCGGCGACGACCTGCACGAGGTGACCCTGGGCAGCGACGGGGGCCAGGAGGAGCTCATCGTCGTGCCGGGCGGCGGCTCCCGCGAGCCCGGCTCGCCCGACCGCTTCTTCACGATGCAGGGGCAGGCGGTCTACCGCCACGCCGTGGAGCGCATGGCCGGCTCCACGTCCGAGGTGCTCGAGCGGGTCGGCTGGGACATCGCCGACGTCGACCGCTTCGTCGGGCACCAGGCCAACAGCCGCATCCTCGACGCCGTCGCCCGCCGCCTCGGCCTGCCCCCCGAGGCGCTCGTGGTCAACCTCGACCGCGTCGGCAACACCGCCGCGGCCTCGATCCCCGTCGCGCTGTCCGAGGCGCACGAGCGCGGCGAGCTGAAGAGCGGGCACCGCGTCGTCCTCGCCGCGTTCGGGGGCGGTTCGACGTGGGGCGCGGCCGCCCTGACCTGGCCGTCGCTGGACTGATCGGGCTGTACGGAGTGGGTCAGCGGCCCCGGCCGGCCAGCCGCGCCGCCGTGCGCAGCGTGCGGCGCGGCAGCTCCAGCGCGTCGACCACGGCGCGGTAGCGCCAGCCGGGCACCGACAGGGTGCGCCCGCGGACGAGGTCGGCGAGGCACTTGTCGACCACCGCGTCGGGGTCGAGCCCGGACCTCGACGCCCCTTCCGGAGCCGGACGCATGCGGACCTGCAGCTGCCCCACGCACAGCGCGAGCGCCCGGACCCCGGTGCCGGTGAGCGACGCGGCCACCGTGTCGGTGAACGACAGCACCCACGACTTGCTCGCGGCGTAGGCGTCGCCGCGCCCGGCGAGGTACCCGGCGAAGCTGGCCACGTTGACGACCGCACCCCGGCGGCGCTCGATCATCGCAGGCAGTGCGGCCCGGGTGAGCCGCATGACGGCGGTGATGTTGGTGTCGATCTCGGCCTGCAGCCGCCCGACGTCGACGCCCACGAACTGGCCCTCACCCTGGACGCCCGCGTTGTTGACGAGCAGGTCCACCGGTCGTTCCCGGTCGCCGAGGCGCTGTTCCACCGCGGCCAGGTCCTTCTCGTCGGTGAGGTCGGCGACCAGGACCTCGACGGTCCTGCCGAGCCCCCGCGCCGCGCCCGCGACGCGCTCCACCGCGTCCTCCTCGACGTCGAGCAGGACGAGGTCGTGTCCGTCGCGTGCGAGTCGGGCGGCGAAGGCGGCACCCAGGCCGCGGCCTGCACCGGTGACGAGCGCTGTAGCCATGATCGGGACGCTAACAGCTCACCCTTCCGGGCCCACCTGCACCACCGTGCCGCCCTACCGCGGGCTCCTCGCCCGGAGCGCGCCGCGGCTCCACGGTGCCGGCGCGGTGGCGTTCCAGTGCCGGCCCCTCCCCGACCGCCAGTGGCGACCCCTGGTCGGGCCGGCCTGGCCGAGCCCGGCGGACCTGTCGGGGTGGAGGGCGGCGAACTGCGCGGCCGTGATGCTCATGAGCACGATCGACGCCACGCCCCCGTGCACGAGCTCGGTGTCCCGCACGCGGTCGACCTCCTCGAAGCCGAGCCTGCTGTGCAGGGTCAACGAGGCGATGTTGGCGCTGTGGATCCCGACGTCGCACCAGTGGTAGCCGCGTTGCGCGAACATGAAGGCCAGCAGGGTGGCCACGGCGTCGCCCGCGTAGCCGCACCGCCGGTGCCGCGCGCCGATCCCGACCCCGTAGCTGAACCGGCCGGACGCCGGGACGGCGTGGAGCGTGCAGATCGACCCGACCAGCATGCCCCCGTGCAGCGCCTCGATGGCGAACTGCACGTCGTCGTCCTGTGGCGCCCGGTCCCGGGCGGCGCTCGCCCGGTGCACGGCCCAGTGCCGGTAGCCACCCACCCGGCTCGGTTGGTCGCGCACCGACGCCCGGTCGAACCCGATCAGGGTGCTGCGATCGACCGGGCGGATCTCACGCAACCGCACCTTGCGCCCGATCGGACCCGGCCGTTCGACCGACGGAGGAGCGCTGGCGGCCACCGGACGCGCGCGCGACGCACTGATCGTCATCGCCGGTCACCGTATCGGGGCGGCTCCGGGCGCCCGCCGCAGCGGTGGCACAACGCCCCGGACCTGCGACGGGCGTGGCCGTGGTCGTCAGACGAGCCCGAGCGCGAGCATCGCCTCGGCGACCCGGGCGTAGGCGGCGATGTTGGCGCCCGCGACGTAGTTGCCGGGCATCCCGTACTCCTGCGCGGTCTCGAAGCAGCGGGCGTGGATGCCGGTCATGATGTCGCGCAGGCGCTCCTCGGAGTGGGCGAACGACCACGAGTCGCGGGAGGCGTTCTGCTGCATCTCCAGGGCCGAGGTCGCGACGCCGCCCGCGTTGGCGGCCTTGCCCGGACCGAACGCGACGCCCGCCTCCTGCAGCACGCGCGCGCCCGCGGGGGTCGTCGGCATGTTGGCGCCCTCCCCCACGGCGACGCAGCCGCCCTTCACCAGCGCGAGGGCGTCGGCCTCGTCGATCTCGTTCTGGGTGGCCGAGGGCAGGGCGACCGCGCACGGCACCTCCCACACCGAGCGGCCGGAGACGAACGTGGCGTCGCCCCCGCGTTCCCCCGCGTAGGCGCTGATGCGCTCCCTGCGCACCTCCTTGACCTCCTTGAGCAGGTCGAGGTCGATGCCCTTCGGGTCGTGCACGAAGCCGGAGGAGTCGGAGCACGCGACGACCCGCCCGCCCAGCTGGTGCACCTTCTCGATCGAGTAGATCGCGACGTTGCCCGAGCCGGAGACGACGACGTCCTTGCCGTCGAACGACTCGCCGCGGGCGCGCAGCATCTCCTCCACGAAGAACGCGCACCCGTACCCGGTGGCCTCGCGCCGCACCTGGGCGCCGCCGTAGTTCAGCCCCTTGCCGGTCAGGACACCGGACTCGTAGCGGTTGGTGATGCGCTTGTACTGCCCGAACAGGTAACCGATCTCCCGGCTCCCCACGCCGATGTCGCCCGCGGGGACGTCGGTGTACTCGCCGATGTGGCGGTAGAGCTCGGTCATGAAGCTCTGGCAGAACCGCATCACCTCGCGGTCCGACCGGCCCTTCGGGTCGAAGTCCGAGCCACCCTTCCCACCGCCGATCGGCAGCCCGGTGAGCGCGTTCTTGAACACCTGCTCGAAGCCCAGGAACTTGACGGTGCCCAGCAGCACCGACGGGTGGAACCGCAGCCCGCCCTTGTACGGGCCGAGCGCGCTGTTGAACTCGACGCGGAACCCGCGGTTGATGTGGATCGCCCCGCGGTCGTCCTCCCACGGCACCCGGAAGATGATCTGGCGCTCGGGCTCGCAGATCCGCTCCACGATCTTCGCGTCGGCGTACTCGGGGTGCTTGTCCACAGCGGGCCCGATGCTCTCCAGCACCTCGCGCACCGCCTGGTGGAACTCCCGCTCACCGGGGTTCCGGGCCAGTACGTCGGCGTAGATCCGCTCCAGGTCGCCGTGCATCGGCACTTCGCAACACCCTCCTACCACCGGCTCGTCGCAGGCACCTCGCGGTTCCCGCCGCTGCAAGGCGCAGCGCGGGCCGAGCGTAGGCGCCGTACGCCGCGAAACCCCCGCTGACCGGCCCGGAGGGGGACCAACGCCACACGTGCGCGCGTCAGCGGGGCGCACGCCGCCCGAACGGGACGCGCAGGACGCCACCGACGTCCCGCACCCGCGACGGGCCGGGGGCGGCGTGGGCGACCACCGCGACGGGGCTGCAGCAGTGCTGCAGGACCGAGCGGCTCACCGAGCCGAGCACCGCGGCCCTGACCTGCCCCCGGTGCCGGGAACCGACCACCACCACTGCGGCACCCCGGGACTCGGCCGCGACGACCCGCGCCGGTTCGCCGCGGACGGGCGCGGTGACGACCTCGACGTCGGGGAACGACGCCCGCCAGGGCTCGAGCGCGCGCTCGAGGGTCCGGCGTCCGACGACCTCGGCGACGGACGCGGGCGCGTGCACCGCCTCGAGGTCCGCCGGCGCGTCGGGCGTCCAGGCGTGGACCGCGACGAGGGGGATGCCGCGCTGCCGGGCGGCCCGGAACGCGAAGCCGACGGCGCGGTCGCAGGACCGGTCGGGCCCGACGCCCACGACGACGCGGGGTGGCGACCAGGGCGGGGGCTCCCCCTCCGGCACCGGCGGGATGACGACGACCGGACCGGACGCGTGCGCGACGACCTGGGCGGAGACCGACCGGGCCAGCAGCGCCCGCAGCCCGCACAGCCCGCGGCTGCCCAGGACGAGCAGGCAGGCGCGGGCGGCCTCGGCGAGCAGGGCCCCGAGCGTGGTCCCGCCGAGCAGGTGCGCCGACACCTCGATGTCCGATGCCACCGTCCGGGCCCGACCGACCGACTCCGCCAGCACCGCGTCGGCCGCCGCGTGGGCGGTGAGGTAGGCGTCCATCGGCGCGACGACGCCGTAGGGATCGGCCGGGAGCGTGGGGCGGAAGACGTGCACGATCCGCAGCGGGCAGCCGCGGGCCGCGGACTCCGCGGCCGCCCACTCCACGGCGGCGTCCGCGGAGCCGGCGGCGTCGACGCCGACGACGACCGGTGCGCGCGCACCGCCGCGGGGCGTCCGAGCGCCGCCCGGCCCGGGGCCGCTCACGCCGGCCACCGGGGCGGACCGGCGTCCTCGAACCGCAGGACCAGCCAGGCCAGGGCGATCGCGAGGGCGAGCGCCAGCGCGATCCCCCACGATCCGGCGAGCACGACGACCGCGCTGAGCAGCACCCCGACGACCAGGAGGAACGTCGCGCCGACGCGTCCCGCGGACCCGCGCGGCAGGCGGCGCGCCCGCGCCTCGAAGGCGCGGGCGAAGCCGGGGTCCTCGTCCAGGATCCGCCGTTCGACCTCGCGCAGCGCCTCCCGTTCACGGTCACTGAGCACGACGCACCTCCTGGGCCCGATACCGCCGTACGGCACGAAACGCATCGTAACACGATGTATCGTGGCACGATACAGTGAGCGCCGGTCGAGCGGTGCCGGTGCGCGGCGTGGTGTCATGTGGACGTGGGGGCCGAGGACGTGCGGACAGACTCCGAAGCACTGGCAGACTCCGGAGCACTGACGAAGCAGGACTTCGAGGCGCTCGCCCGGTTCCGCTTCGGGATCCGCCGCTACCTGCGCTTCAGCGAGGAGATCGTGCGCAGCCACGGCCTGGCGCCCCAGCAGTACCAGCTGCTGCTGGCGCTCAAGGGTTTCCCCGATCGGGACTGGGCGACGGTGCGGGAGCTGGCCGACCGGCTCCAGCTGCGCCACCACAGCGTCGTCGAGCTGGTCAACCGGGCGCAGGGGCAGGGCCTCGTCGAGCGGGTGCCGCACCCCGACGACGCGCGCGCCGTGCGCGTGCAGCTGACCGGCGACGGCGAGCAGATCCTCGCCCGGCTCAGCGCCCTGCACCGCGACGAGCTGCGCCGGATGGACTCCCACCTCGCGCTGCCGGCATGGCACGACGAACCCGCGCGACGCGAGCGGACGGAACGCTGAGGGTGCGCGCGCTCAGGTGAGGTCCGCGAGCTCACGCTGCGGCCACCCGAGCAGCCGGGCGCCGAGGACGGCCGCGTGGATCGTGAAGCGCTGCGCGGGGTCGGTGGGGTCGTACCCGGTGAGGGACGCGATGCGGTCCAGCCGGTAGGTCACCGCACGCACCGACAGGTGCAGCCTGCGCGCGGTCTCGGTGACCACGCAGCCCGTCGCGAAGTACGCGTCCAGCGTGCCCAGCAGCGGCCCGGCGCCACCGCGGGCCCCGGCCAGCGGGCTCACCACCGTGTGCACGAGGTCGGTGATCGCCGGCTGGTCGCGCAGCAGCACCCGGTAGATCAGGAGGTCCTCGGCGTGGACGACGGCGGTGTCGAGCTGCAGCCGCAGCGCCATCGTCAGTGCCTCCCGCGCCTCCTCGTAGGACCGCGCGATGCCGTAGCTGCCCGGGTGCGGCCTGCCCACCGCGACCCGCCACGGCGCGCCGCGCGGCGAGCGGGCCAGCTCCGCGTGCACCAGGTCGCCCAGCGTGACGGGTGGCGTGCGGCGGGACCCGTGACGCGCCGGTTCGCTCGGCGCGACCACGACGACGCGCCCGTCCTTCGTCGCGATCAGGACGTCCCGATCACCGACGCCCTGCACGACCGCCCGTTCCAACGAGCTGATCGCCGCGTCGGTGTCGCCCAGGCGCCCCGCCGGGAGCGCCAACGCGACCTGGTGGGCCTGGCCGAGGTCCATGCCGAACGGCTCGGCGCGCTCGACGAGCGCGCCCACGTCGGCGTCCCCGCGCAGCAGGTCCTCGATCAGCTCCCGGCGCAGCGTCTCCTCGCGCTGCACCATCTCCCGGCGGGCGACGTTGTACCCCTCGGCCAGGCTCGCGACGGCATGGTCGACGGCGCGCATGACGGCCTCCGCCGCGCGGCCCACCGCGGCGCCGTCCTGCGACAGCGCCACCGCGGGCAGCTCACGCCACAGCCGCCACGAGGCGGACAGGTACAGCTGCACGGCGTTGCCCGCCGACACCCCGAGCTCGGCGGCGCGGCGGCCCAGCAGGCCGACGGCGTCGAGCTCGGCGCGTTCCGGCTTCCGGCCGGTGGCGGCGGCGTCGGCCAGGATCGACAGGAAGTCGCCCAGCAGCTCCACCGGCACTCCCCCGGCGCCGCGGCTCGCCTCCTGGGCCACGCGGCGCAGCCAGGCCGCGTCGGCGCTGGCGTTCTCGCAGACCACCGCAGGGCCCGGCCGGGCGTGTCCCCGTCCCATGTCCTGACTCCTCCCACACCGCCTCTCGCCGGCGGGGCCGCGATCGAACATGCCGATCACCGGCAATCAGAACGGCCCCGCCAGCGTATCGCCTCCTCCTCGCTTGCCGTATAGCGGCAAGGAAAGCCGACCGCCGGCGCCACCAGGGTCCGCATCCCGAGGGCGTCCCATCCCACGAGGCGGCGACGGGCACCGAGCAGCCGCGCGACGGCGCCCCGCGTGTCCGCGGCCCAGACGACCCACCCGCTCGGAGTCCGCCGCAGGGCGATGTCGCCGATGCGGGACGGCGCGGCGGTCGCCCCGGTCATGATCGGCCGCCCGAGGGCGTCCTGCACCAGGAGGCACTCGCCGGGCCGCCGGGAACGGGCCGGCCGCGTGGAGAACGCCCGTAGCACGAGCGGCGCGCGCTGCAGGTCACCGAGCGCGGCGGCGGTCACGAAGCTGCGGTGGCCACCGACGTCGACGATCACGCCCGTCACGGACGCGCCGGTCGCCCGTCGATGCGCCACGACGTCACGGACGTGCCCGAGGTGCTGCATCTGCGGGCCGAGGACCACCCGTCCGAGCAACCGCCGGACCCACACCTGCGCCGCGGACGCGCAGCCGTCGCGCGTACCCACGCTGACACCCACCCCCATCACAGACCCCCGCTCGCCCGACAGAAGGGGCATGCAGGCCGCCCGCAAGGGGGCTGACGGCCCGCATGCCCCACGCCCGCTGTTGCCGGGCACCCTCCACGGTGCCCGCACCGCGTGGTTGCCGGCAGGAGCCCACGCCGGCCAACTCGACGCCCCTGAGCTTGCCGAGCACCGGCAGGACCGCGGGACTCCTCAGACCGCGGCGCCGGGGCTGTACGGAACGGCCCGGACCAGCGTCACCGTCATCGACCGCCCGTCGGGCAGCCGGTACTCGCGCCGCTCGCCCTCGGCCGCCCCGACCAGCGCCCTCCCCAGCGGGGAGTCCGGCGAGCAGATCTCGACGTCGGGGTAGGCGTCCTGCTCGCGTTCGGCCAGCAGGAACGTCTCCTCGTCCGGATCGTCGCCGAAGGCGACCGTGAGCACCATTCCCTGCTCCGCGATTCCGTCGTCCGGCGGCTCCTGGCCGACGATCGGGTCCTGCAGCATCTGCTGCAGCTTCCGGATCCGCTGGTTGCGCTCCCTGCGATCCGCGGCCGCCTGCTCGTCGGACCCGTCCCGTCCGGTACCGCCGATGCCCGACCGCACGCCCTCGGAAATGTCGCCGGCCCGCTCCCTGACGAGCTGCAGGAGCTCGCTCTTCAGCCGCTCGTACCCGTCCTGGGTCAGCCATACCTGCTGCGTGTCGGTCATCATCGTGCTCCTCGATCCGGATCGGGCGCCGACCATTCGACAGAACCCACAAGTGGTTCCGGCGCCCAGATGAGAACGAGCACGGCCCGTCGGGGCCGCGCTCGAGACCCACCATACGACGGTGTCCAGCACCATTCCGCCCGGAATCGCGAGGTTGCCGGGCAACGGAATCCACCGCGGCTCGAATACTGCCGGGGCCGGGCAATGAGGAGCACCGGAACGCGCCGGTCCGCCGCTCGAGGGCCGCGGAGCGCCACGAGGTTGCCGGAATGCGGCAGCCACGGGCGGGTGCCCGTGACGCGCAGCGGCAGGAGCCGGTGCGTTATATCGTGTGACGATAGGGTTCCGGCGCGTCCACAGGAGGCCCGCGGTGTGCGACGACGACACGGACGGCGCGGCTGCACGCGACCAGGACCCCCACGACCCGGAAGGACGACGATGCCCGAGCAGACCACCGACTCCCCCGTCGAGGTGAGCGACGCCCCCGACCGCTCGCGGTTCGAGATCACCGTGGACAGCAGGCCCGCGGGGTTCCTCCGGTACCGGCACCTGCCGGGCGTGCTCGTGTTCGAGCACACCGAGATCCACGACGGCTTCCAGGGCCGCAGGCTCGCCGGACAGCTCGCCGCGGGAGCCCTCGACGCGGCGCGCGAGCGCGGCCTGCGGATCCGGCCCGTCTGCGAGTACCTGGCGGGCTACGTGCAGCGGAACCCGCAGTACGCGGCGCTCGTCGACTCCCCGTCGCAGGGCGCCTGACAGGAGCGGGTCACGGCCCCTGCCGTCCCGGGCCCGGGGGCGCGCCGCCGGAGTCGTCCTCCTCGGCGGGCTCCGGCGCGGGCCTCGGGGCGCGCTGCGGCTCCGCCACCGCCGCGGACGTGGGCACCGGGGTGGTCGTCGCCGGTGGCGTCGCGACCGCTACCGCACCGGGGCACGCCTCGACGTCCTTGACGACCCCGAGCTCGACGACCGTGCCCTCCGCGGCGGGCCCGGGCTCCGGGTCCTGGGTGCAGACGATCCAGGTGCCGTCCACGGCCTGGCTGCGGTCGCCCAGCAGGTCCTGGGAACGAGCGGGGAAGCGCACGGCCTGCAGCGTGGACACCGCCCGGTCGAGCGGGTCGTCGACCACGTCCGGCACCGACGGACCGGCCGGGGCCGCGGGCGCGCCGGCGCCGCTCCCGCAGCCGGTGAGCGCGGCGGCGACGCCCAACGTGGCGGCGAGCCGGAGGCCGCGCCGGGTGGTCAGGTTCAAGGAGGTGGTCCTTCCCGGGAGGCGCAGGAGGGCGCGCGCTCGCGGAACTCCTGCCGGAGGCGGCGACCGGGTCGACCGGGGAACTGACGCGGCGCCGCGACGTCGTGGGGGCGATGTGGTGATCGGTCGGACACCACGAGTCGTTACACCCTCACAGCGCGTGACCACCTCGCTGGGGGCCGCCTACTCCGGCGTGCGCGTCGCCAGCCCGAACACCGGCCCGTCCCGGCAGACGAGCGGGGACTCGACCCCGTCGTCGACCGTGCCGGTCGCGCAGCCGTGGCAGTAGCCGAGGCCGCAGGCCATGTGCGCCTCCACCGAGACCTGGACCGTGGCGCCCCAACGGGCACCCAACTCGGCGCTCAGCCGCGCGAGTCGCTCGGACCCGCAGGTCAGGATCTGCTGCGGGGGCCGGTCATCCAGATCGTGGCACAGCCGGGCTCGCAGCTCCCCGACGTCGCTGCTCCCGTCGGCGTCGCTGACCGCCGCGACCGCGACCGCGCCGTGCGCGCGGAACTCCTCGGCACCGATGACCGAGCCCGGGTCGCGGCCGCTGGTGACGGCGACGACGTCGACCGGCGCGCGAGCGAGCTCCTGCGCGACGCCGGTGAGGGAGCAGGTCCCGATGCCCCGGCCGAGCAGGAGGACGCGCGTCGTCCCGGGGTGGACGTCGAAACCCCGGCCGAGCGGCCCCACCACGACCATGCGCTCGCCCGGCGCGAACGCCGACAGCGCCCGGGTGCCGCCCCCGACCACGGCGTACAGGATGTCCACGACGCCAGCGTCCGCGTCCCAGGAGTAGAGGGCCATGGGCCGCGGCAGCACCGGTCCGCCGGAGCGGTGCCGCGCCGCGGTGAGCATGACGAACTGGCCCGGCCGGGCCGCCGCGGCGATGTCCGGGGCGGCGAGCCGCAGGTGCCGGTAGCGGTCCGCGCGGTGCCGGTTGACCAGCACCTCGGCCTCGCACCACGTGGGGGCCGCGCGGTCGACGGGGGCGAGCGTTCGGAGGATCATCTACAGCTCGGCGTCGAGACGCAGGAGGCCTGCGGCCAGCACCGTCGTGCCGAGCGCCAGGTCGTCGATGTCGGTGCTCTCCGCGGGGTCGTGGCTGATCCCGTCCCGGCTCGGCACGAAGATCATCCCGGTCGGGGTGATCCGGTTGACCTGCTGGGCGTCGTGGCTCGCCCCGCTGGCGAGGACGGTCGGCTCGATCCCGAGGTCCGCGCAGGTGTCGACGAGGACGTCCCGGATGGCTGCGGGCAGCGGCACCGGTGGGGTGTCGGCCAGCGGGTGGGAGGTGAAGCCGACGCCCCGCCGGTCGCAGACCGCCGCGGCCCGTTCCGCGATCTCGGTGGCCGACCGCTGCTGCTGCTCCCGGTCCAGGCCGCGGACGTCCACCCACAGGCTCGCCGCGCCGGCGATCGTCGTCATCGATCCCGGTGCGACGTCGATCCGGCCGACGGTCGCGCGGGTCCCGCCGGCGGCCGCCCGGGTGGCGACCGACTCCACGAGCAGGACGACCTCGGCCGCCGCCGCGGCCGCGTCGGCCCGCAGGTGCATCGGTGTCCCACCGCTGTGCGACGCCCGGCCGGTGAGGTCGAACCGCATCCGCGTGCTGCCCGAGATGGTGTCGACGACCCCGACGCGCCTTCCCCGGGACTCGAGCACCGCGCCCTGCTCGATGTGCAGTTCCACGAACCCCGCCCAGTCCGACGGGTCCCAGCGGGCGTCGCCCACGCGCGCGGGGTCGAACGCGACGGCCGCCATCGCGTCGGCGAGCGAGACGCCCTCGGCGTCGTGCTTCTCGTGCAGGTCGTCCGGACCGGTGGTGCCGGCGACGATCCGGCTGCCGGTGCAGGCCTGCCCGAAGCGGGCGCCCTCCTCGGCGGCGAACACCACGAACCGCAGGGGGTGGCGGTGCGCGATCCCGTGCTCGGTGACGAGGCGCGCGGTCTCCACCGCGGCGGCGACGCCGGCGATGCCGTCGAACCTCCCCGCGTTCGGGACGCTGTCCAGGTGCGAGCCGGTGCCGATGGCGGGCGCGGTGGGGTCGCTACCCGGGAGCTCGGCGAGCGTGTTCCCGGCCGCGTCGGTCCACACCCTCGCCCCCAGGTCGGCCATCCGCGCGGCGAACACCGCGTGCGCGTCGCGTTCGAGGGGCGTGTAGGCCAGCCGCGTGACGCCCGGACCGGAGTCCGGCTCGGAGAGCGCGGCGAAGGCGTCCAGCAGCGCCCCGAGCCGATCAGCGTCGGCCCTCGGGTGGGCGTGGACGTGGGCGGATGCGGGTCGGTTCACGGGAGGAGTCCCGTCGCCTCGTCGAGCACCCCGACCGCGGCGGTGGGCACGTCTCGCGCCGCGGCGAGTGCCGCGGAGCCGAGCACCGCCGCCACCGCGACGGTCCGCCCTCCCCGGTTGTCGACGAGCTTGCGCAGCGTCGCCAGCCGCCGGTCCACCCACTGGGTGGCCATCGGCACGACCAGGGTGCCGGGCTCGAGGTCGCGGTCGAGCCCGAGCCTGCCCTCGACCTCGGACGCGCGCAGCACGCCGACGTCGAGGCACCGGGCGACCGCGTGGGCGAGCACCGCCTCGTCGCTGGTGTCCCACACGAGGAGCGCCTGCGGCGGGTCGACGGCGCAGCCGCGGATCGCGCCGGCCAGCCGTTCCCCGATGACGTCCACCGCCCGGGGTGAGCGCGCGGTGTTGATCGTGGGCCCGTAGGTGTCGGGAGCGATCCCGACGGCGCGCAGCGCGGTGAGGGCGGGGCCGTTGTCGGTGGTGGCCACGGGAGTCCTCCTCCTCAGGGGGTGGTCGGGTCGAGCGACTCGCCCCGCCGCTCGGGGATCAGCAGCATCGCCACCATGGCCACGATGTAGATCAGCGCCAGGAAGCTCAGCGCGGTGGCGAAGCCGGTCGAGGCGGCGAGCAGGGCGACGACGAGCGGGGCGAACCCGCCGACGCCGCGGCCGATGCCGAACAGCACGTTCTGCGCGGTCGCGCGGGCCGCGGTGGGGTAGTTCTCGGCGATGATCGCCCCGTACCCGCCGAGCATGCCGTTGGCGAAGATCCCCATCACGGCCCCGCCCGCGAGCACGGCCAGCGGTGCGGTCAGCTGGCTGTAGCCGAACAGGGCCAGGCAGGCACCCGCCTGGAAGATCCAGAAGGCCTTCCGCCTGCCGATCCGGTCGGCGAGCAGGCCGAACAGCAGGATGCCGAAGATCATCCCGCCGATCGTGACCGCCGTCCACGTCGCCGAGGCCGTCAGGCTCAGCCCGATCTGCTCCGACAGGTAGGTCGGCAGCCAGGTCATGATGCCGTAGTAGCCGAAGTTCTGGACCGAGCAGATGATCACGATGCCGAGGCTGGTCCACGCGACCCTGCGGTCGGCGACCAGCAACCGGTACGGGTTCGGCGGCTTCTGCCGTGCGGTCTCCTCCTTGTGCCGGACGAACGCATCCGGCTCGTGCAGCCGCTTCCGGAAGACCGCGGCGACGATGGCCGGGAAGATCCCGATGACGAACAGGCCCCGCCAACCCCACAGCGTGATGACCGGAGCCGAGATGATCGCCGCGAGCAGGACGCCGAGCTGGAACCCGACGCCGACCACCGACGTCGCACGGGCCCGCTTGAGCGCGGGGATGGCCTCGGCGGCCAGCGCCATGCCGATGCCGAACTCCCCACCGATCCCGGCGCCGGCGATGAACCGGAAGATCGCCATCTCGACGAAGCCCTGCGACACCGCCGTCAGCGCGGTGAAGACCGCGAACAGCACGATCGAGTAGGTCATCACCTTGACCCGGCCGTACCGGTCGGCGAGGGACCCGAAGACCATCGCGCCCGTCACCGTGCCGAACAGCGTGATCGTGGCCAGCCAACCGGCCTCGGTGGTGGACAACCCGAGGCTCAGGGTGATCGCGGGCAGCGCGAACCCGAGGATCTGCAGGTCGAAGCCGTCCATCGCGTAGCCGATGGTGGCGGCGAGGACCGCCTTGCGGCCGTACGGCGTGACCTCGTCCGCGCCGGGGGCGGTCTCGGCGCGGGCGGGTCGGCCCGCCCGGTTCTCGGCGTCGTCGTCAACGTCCATGAGGGGCTCCTGATGTCAGAAGGAGGAGGATCCGACCAGGTCGGAGAGGCGGGTGACCCCGAGCTCCGCGGCCGCGGCCGGGAGCTCGCGCAGGATCTCGGTCATCACGAAGGGGCGCGCGAAGGTCGCGGTCCCGACCTGCACCGCGGTGGCCCCGGCGACGAGGAACTCGGTCACGTCCTGGGCGGTGGAGATCCCGCCGCAACCGACGACGGGGATGTCCACGGCCCGGGCGGCCTGCCAGACCATCCGCAGGACGAGGGGTGTGACCGCCGGACCGGACAGGCCGCCGGTGCCGTGGCCGAGCCTCGCCCCGGCGGCTCCGCGGGTCGACGGCGAGCGCGGGGAAGCTGTTGCAGACGGTGATCGCCGTCGCGCCGGCGTCCTCGGCCGCCCGGGCGGCCGTGTCGATCGCCGTCAGGTCCGGGCCGAGCTTCACCAGCACCGGGACCGCGGTCCGGGAGGCGACCCCGGCCACGACGCGGTGCAGGGCCCGGGGATCGGCGCCGAGCGTCTGGCCGCCCCGCTCCAGGTTCGGGCACGACACGTTCACCTCGAGGGCCGCGGGCGCGCACTCCGCGAGCGCCTCGGTGACCTGCCAGTACTCCGGCTCGGACAGCCCGCCGACGCTCACCACGACCGGCACGCCGAGGCGCTGGTAGGCCGGCAGCCCGGTCCGGACGAACGCCGCGACGCCCGGGCTCGGGATCCCGACGCTGTTGAGCATGCCCTGCGCGCTCTCGGCGAGCCGGTGCGCCCGGTTGCCCGGCCGGGCCTGCGCGAAGACCGTCTTCGTGACGACGGCGCCGAGGCGGTGCACCGGCAGCAGGTCCGCCAGTTCCGGGCCGAAGCACCCGGACGCCGGCATCACCGGGTTGGCGAGCGACAGCTCGCCCAGCCGCACCGACAGGTCCACGGGTCGGGCGTCCACGGGCACAGCCTCGACTGCTCCGTCGATCCGTGCGGTCATTCTGGAAACCTCTTTCCAGTTTCGAATGGCGAAGGGTGCCCCTGATCCGGACGCCTGTCAAGGACGTCGGGCGTCAGGCCTCCCGCAGCGGCGCGAGGACCCCGGCCACGTCGGGCGCCCGGTCGAGCGCGAGGAGGGAGTCCCACAGCCGCGGCGCCGGCTCGCCCGCGAGGAGGAGGAACTTCCTGTGGATCTCGTCCATGCTCAGGGGATCGTGGTGGTGGCCGCGCGGGTCGGTGACCGACGCCTCCAGCCGCTCCCCCGCGTGCACCACGACGCGGGTCGGCGAGTGCCGGGGCCACTGCCGCTCGAGCTCGTCGTCCACGCCGACGCTCACGAGCCGCGCGAGGTCGGCCACGGGCGGCCGGTAGTCGAACGTGGAGAGGTCCGAGGCCCGCGCGGTGAGCACCGCCGCCACCGCGTAGGGCAGCGAGAAGCGCGCGGACAGGTCGTTGGGCGCCGCCTGCCGGTCGAGCTTCAGGTTGTTCGCCACCGTGTGCACCTCCACGGCGGTGATCTGCTCCACCGGCACCGCGGGCAGGGACAGCACGGCATCGATCGCGCCATGGGTGAGCGCGCACGCGCTGTGCCGCTTGAAGTAGTTGCGCAGGATGGCCGGACGCGCGGGGTCGACCGCACCGGCGAGCGCATCGACGTCGACGACGCGGCCGGTCACCCGGCCGAACAGGGCGCCCACCGACTCCGGCGAGCCGCGGAACCCGGCCCGGTGCAGCCGGGCGGCACGCAGCGCGTTCTGGGCCGCGAGCCCCATCGCCGTGTTGCGGGCGGTGGCGCCCTCGTAGCAGGCGTTCCAGACGGGGACCGTCGGCGTGGTCGCGGCGATCGCCGCCACCGCGACGGGGTCCTCCCCGAGCAGCAGCGCCACCGCGACGGCGGCGCCCACGCCTCCGAGGTGACCGTGGGGATGGGTCGGGGGCGTCAGCCGGAACGCGGTGAACAGCCGCGCGGCCACCTCGTACCCGGCCACGACCGCGCCGAGGAGCTCCGCACCCGAGCGGTGCGCGACCTCGGCGGCCGCCAGTGCGGCGGGCACCACGTGCATCGCCGGGTGCCCGGTCGGGCGCATGCCCTCGTCGAGCTCGAGGAACGACCCCGCGGTCGCGTTGAGGAAGGCCGCTTCCTCCGGCGGCGCCGGGATCGCACCCGGCGCCCACACCGTGGCCCCTCCCCCGGCCGGGAGCTGCGACTCCCGCAACCGGGTCATCTCCGCGGTGCGCCCACCGGCCAGGCTCACGCCGATCGTGTCGGCCACGACGTGCAGCGCGTGCCGGCGGACCGGCTCGACGAGCGGGCCGGCGGACAGCCCGGTGGCCTCCCTGATCGCCGTGGAGACGGCGCGCGCGAGCTCCGCGGTCTCGCTCACCGCGCGGCCGCGGCGCGGGCGCCCGCGTGGTCCGCGGCGACGAAACGACCACGTCGCGGCGCCACGATCTCCCGGTCGCGCACGACGACCTCGCCGCGCAGCACCGTCGCCACCGGCGCGCCGCGCAGCTCGAAGCCGTGCCACGGGCTCACGGGCTGCTTGGCGATCAGCTCCTCGTTGCGCACGGTGCGCCGCGCCTCCGGGTCGATCACGACCAGGTCCGCGTCGCTCCCGGGCCGGATGACGCCCTTGCGCGGGTAGAGCCCGTAGAGCTTGGCCGTCTCGGTCGCGGTGACCTCGGCGAACCGGCTCGCGGTGGTCTTGCCCCGCAGCAGCGCGTCGACCAGCACCGGCCCGAACGTCTCGCACCCGACGGCACCTGCAGGCTGGGTGGCGAACCCGCGGCTCTTCTCCTCGACGGTGTGGGGGGCGTGGTCGGAACCGAGGGAGACGATCGCGCCCTCGTCGACCCCGGCCCAGAGCGCGTCCTGGTCGCCCTGCTCGCGCACCGGCGGGTACACCTTCATCACCGGGCCCACGCGCGGGTAGTCGGCGTCGGTCAGGGTGAGGTACTGCGGGCAGGTCTCGGCGGTGAGCCGGACACCGCGCTGCCGGGCGGAGCGCACGGCGTCGAGGCCGGCTGCGGACGCCAGGTGCACCACGTGGAAGCGGCACCCCGTGGCCTTCGCGAACTCGGTCGCGATGGCGATCGTCGTGGCCTCGGCGGCGGCGGGCCGGGCGGCCAGCAGGTCCTCGTAGGTCTCGATCGGGTGCCCGAGCTGTTCCTGGCTGGTGGCGAGCACGTCCTTGTCCTCGCAGTGCGCCGCCAGCAGGCCGCCGTGCCGGGCCACCTCCCGGAACAGGTTCATGACGTGCCCGTTCGGCGGCGGCATCAGCAGGTTCTCCGGGGGCTCGTCCCCCAGGTTGTAGACCAGCGACCGGGTCTCGCGGTGCAGCGCGTAGCCCCAGAAGAGCTTCACGGCCACCGCGCCGGCCTCGAACAGCGGGCCGATCTGGTCGAGGTTCGGCTCGCCCAGCGCCAACCCCCACAGCCCGAAGTCGGTCCAGGCGGAGCGTTCGTGCTGGGCGCGGCGCTCCGCGAAGACCTCGGCGGAGTCCACGGGCGGGATCGCGTTGGGCATCTCCAGCACGGACGTGACGCCGCCGGTGAGCGCGCCCCGCGTCGAGTGCTCGAAGTCCTCCTTGTGCGTCATCCCGGGATCACGGGAGTGCACGTGCGGGTCGATGAACCCGGGCAGGACGAGCTTGCCGCCCGCGTCGTAGCGCTCGTCGGCCTCGACCCGGGAGCCGACGTCCAGGATCCCGGCGATGACGCCGTCCTCGCACAGCAGGTCGCCGTGCAACAGCCCGGCGGGCGTCACGAGCTGGGCATCGGTCAGGTGCAGCCTCAATGGATCTCTCCTCCAGCGTCGGTGGGAGTGGTGGGGGACAGCGGGGCCCAGGTGTCGGCGCCGAGCACGGTGCCGAGTCCGGCGGCGTCGGCCGCGTCGAGGACCGCCACTGCGCAGGCCAGGTCCTGCAGCGCGAGTCCGTGCGACTCGAAGACGGTGATGTCGTCCGGCGACCCGCGGCCGGGGATCCGTCCCGCGTGCACCGCGGCGAAGGGGCTCGCGGCGCTCGGGTCGAACCCGTTGGCCAGCAGGTCGCCGCACTCCTTGCGGGCCACCTCGACCGAGTCGACCACGACGTGCGCGGCGCGGCGGATCACGGTGGCGTCGAGCTCGCGGCGCCGCGCGTCGTTGCTGCCGACCGCGTTGACGTGGGTGCCCGGGCGCAGCAGGCCGCCGTCGAACAGGGGCTCGGTGGCGCCGGTCGCGGTGACGACGACGTCGGCCCGTGGCACCGCGCGCGCGGGGTCGGTCTCGCTCTCCACCCGCAGCCGGGGGTGGGCGGCGCGCAGCAGCCGGGCGGTGGCGCCGGCCCGCTCGTCGCTGCGCCCGACGACCACCACCGAGTCGAGGTCCGGCAGCACCTCGACCAGCGCGGTGATCTGCGCGGGTGCCTGGAACCCGGTGCCGAACAGGCACACGGTCGCACTCTCCGGGCGGGCCATCGCCCGGGTGGCCACCGCCGACGCCGCCGCCGTGCGGCGCTGCCCGAGCAGGTCGCCCTGCAACAGGCCGCGCAGCTGCCCGGTCCGGTGCGCGTAGACCAGCAGCGTGATCAGGCTCGCCCGGCTGCTGCCGCGACGCACCACCGGGTAGGACTTCACGACCGCGGCGTCGAGCGTCGGTGCGATCGCGGACATCACGTTGAGGGTCGTGCCACCGGCCGCACTGCGGTCCCGTGGCTGGTCCTGCGCCGTGCCCGCGGCGAGGAGGTCGAACGCCGCGCCCACCGACGCGAGCGCGGCGGCCGGCGGAAGCAGCCGGTCGACGACGCGGTCGTCGAGGATCCGTGGCACGTGCCCTCCAGGCTCGGAGCAGAAGTGGAAATCTGTTTCCACTATGATGGGAGGCGAGCATGGAAGAGCACCGGCGGCTTGTCAAGGCCGGTGTCTACAGTGAGGGCCCGGACACCGGGTGACCCCAACGGGAGGAGCTGGTCGATGGGCGTGGCCAAGCCGGTCGAGGTGGTGGTCCGCGCCGTCGAGGTGCTCAACGCGGTCGCGTCGGCGCGAGGCGGGCGCAGCCTCCAGGAGCTGCACGACGAGCTCGACATCCCGCTCGGCAGCCTGCACCGGATCCTCGCGACGCTCAGCCAGAGCGACTACCTGCGCCGCTCTCCGGTCACCAAGCGCTACTTCGTCGGACGCGCCGCACGCGCCCTCGGCGGCGGGACCGGCCCCGCGAGCGCACGGCTCGTCCAGCCCCCGCCCGCCCTGGTCGAGGCGGCGGCCGAGACGGGCGAGACCGCGTTCCTGACCGAGCTCGTCGGCGACGTGCCGGTGTGCGTCTCGATCGTCGAGGCCGAGCACCCGCTGCGGTTGTTCGTCCGCATCGGCCAGGAGATGCCGCTGCACGCCGCGGCGTCGAGCCGCGCCATCCTCGCCCACCTCGACGAAGCGGTCGCCCGGACCCTGCTGGCGGGGTCCGCACCGCTCACGGAGTACACCGCGGGCACCCCGAGCGAGATCGAGGAGGTCATCGCGGTGCTCCGGGAGGTCCGGCAGCACGGTTACGCCGTGTGTGACAACGAGCTGGACCCGAACGCCTGGGCGGTCTCGGCCCCGATCCGCGACGGCGAGGACCGGGTGAGCTCCAGCGTCACGATCACCGCTCCCGGGCCCCGGGCGGCCGACCCGGACGCGCGGGAACGCGCCACACGGGCCGTCCTGCGCGCGGCCGACGCGCTGTCCGCCGAGCTGGGAGGGTCCCGCCCCGTGTTCACCGACAGCCCCGCCTGATGCCCGCGGCCCGATCGATCGGCCTGCTCGCCGCCGGCGGCACGATCTCGGTCGTCCCGTCGACCTCCGGGGCCCGCGAGCACAGCGGGGCGGACGCCCTCGCGCCCACCGCGTCCGCGCTCCCCGACGGCATCGACGTCCACCCCCGCGACGTGCTGCGCCGCTCGTCCCGGGCGATGGGCCTCGACGACCTCTGGACGCTGGCCGAGGCCGTGCGCGCCGAGATCGCGGCGGGCCGCGACGGCGTCGTCGTCACGCACGGCACCGACACGCTCGAGGAGACGGCTTACGCGCTGGCCCTGCTCGTCGAGACCACGGCGCCGGTCGTCGTCACGGGGGCGATGCGGGCGCCGCACCTCGCCGGCCCGGACGGGCCCGCGAACGTGCGGGCCGCGCTCGTGGCGGCCGCGCAGCCGGCACTGGCCGCGTACGGCCCCGTCGTGGTGTTCGCCGACGAGGTGCACGTCGCCCGCCTGGTCACCAAGGCGCACAGCACCCGGGTCGCCGCGTTCGCGTCACCCGCGGCCGGGCCCGTCGGGTCCGTCGTGGAGGACCGGCTCGAGCTGCTGCTCGGTCCCCCGCCCGTCCCGGACCGCCTTCCCCGCACGGCCGCCCCGGCCCGGCGCGTCACCATCGTCCCGGCCGCCACCGGCGTCGACGGCGCCCTCGTCGACGCCGTGGCGGCCGAGCTCGACGGCGTGGTCGTCGCGGCGCTCGGTGGCGGCCACGTCTCGCCCGCCCTCGGGGAGTCGCTGGTCCGGATCGCCGGTTCCGGACGACCGGTCGTCGTCACCAGCCGCTGCCCGGACGGCGCGCTGCTGTCGAGGACCTACGGCGGCGCCGGCTCGGAGATCGAGCTCCGGGAGGCGGGGCTGCACTTCGCCCCGTACCTGACGCCGCCGAAGGCGCGGCTGCGCCTGGCGTTCGGCCTGTCCGCCGCCATCCCCGCCGACGAGCTGTTCCCCGCCGGACCGTGACGGGTCAGCCCTCCCCGGCCAGCACCGCCGTCGCCGTGAGCGACGGGCCGACCCCCACCGCGCCGACCGCGATGTCGAGCCGCGGACCGTCGACCGTCGCCGTCGCCTCGACGTCCGCGGGGACGAACGCCGGCCGCACCAGCCGGTAGGTGAACTCCGTGACTGCGGCGCCCGGTGCGTGCACCCGGGGCAGCTCGAGCGCGAGCAGGGCGAGCAGGGGGCCGTGCACGACGAGGTCCGGGTAGCCCTCGACCTGCGTGGCGTAGGTGCGGTCGTAGTGGATCCGGTGGGCGTTGTAGGTGAGCGCGCTGAACCGGAACAGCAGCGCCTCGTCGGTGGCCTGCACGTCCCGCCAGGTCCCCGACGCGGGCGGGCCGTCCGCCGCGGGGCGCTCCAGCCGGCGCACCGGGGCTCCGGCCGGCTCGGAGCGGTAGACGATGTCCTGTTCCTCGGTGGCGGCGGGCGCGCCGTCGACGGTCAGCTCGTGCCGGACGGTCACGAACGCCATCTCCCCGCTGCGCCCGGTCTTGACCGCGACGTCGGCGACCTGCGAGCGGCACGCCAGCTCGCTCCCGACCGGAACAGCGCCGTGCCGGCGCCACCGACCGCCGGCGAACATGCGGCGCCGGTCCGGGAGCGGCGGGAGGAACCCGCCCTCGGCGGGATGACCGTCCGCGCCGAGCGCGGACTGGCGAGGGTGGTCCAGGAGGGAGAACCAGTGCCACAGCGGCGGCAGCGGGTCGCCCGGCGCAGGCCGGACCGGCGAGTCGAGCAGGTCGGCGAACGCCGCCGCCGCCCACGGGTCGACCCGCCGGCACGACTCGACCGGCTCGGGCTGCCAGCCCGCGAGCGCCGCCGCGAGGGCCCCGGCGCTCACGGCGTGCGCCCCGCGCCGCCGAACAGCGCGACCTCGGTAGCGGCCCGGTCGACAGGCTGCGGTGCGGATCCGTCCATGAACTGACTCCCCTCGAGGACCTACGGATCTTAGGGTTCCTGGTCCGGATTTCCGACATGCGCGGGTTCGTCGTGGGCACACCCCGCTGCGGTCTCGCTCGTCGTCTCCGGTGGGCGCGCCGTACCCGGCTCGGGGCACCCGGCCCCACCCTCGCCGCGGGCCTTCCGGGCGATCCCCTCCGTCCGCCTCGACCCTCACCGTCGCGATCTGGTCAGCTTGGCGGAACTACCGATTATCGTGGTCGTCCTGGCGGCCGTTCCCGGCGCGGGCCCAGGCCCGTTCAGGAGGAGCGTTGCGGCCGGGTGGGTGCGCACCTGGCTGTGGTCCCGATCCCGCCCCCTGTGATCACCGTTGTCACGTTCCGCGGAACGCCGACGAGCCCATGATCACCGGAACTGGTGCCACGGCCGCACTCCTGCGGTCGAGATACCGTTCTTGACGATCACCGAAGCGAACCCGGCCACGAGAAGTACAGCGGCGCGGCCGGAAGAACGCTCACGTGCGACTCAGATTGATCAGGCGAGCACGACCCGCGGCCTTGTGCCAGTACGTGCCTTCGGTCGCGTTCCGCGGAACGCAGCCAGGGCCCGGGAACTGTCCGACCCCGATGCCATCCTGAACCGGAGAACACCAGCTCACACCCCTGGAGACCCCCGGTGTCGATCACCACGCTCCCCGCCCCGCCGCAGACCACCGACATCCACGTCCTGGAAACAGAACTATTGAGTCTGGCCGGGCACATCGCCGCCGCCGAATGCCGATTCCTACAAGTACTGGCCGAGTTCGACGACCGCGACGGCTGGGCCGGGGCCGGGATCCGCTCGTGTGCGCACTGGTTGTCCTGGCGGGCCGGGATGAGCCTGCGCACCGCCGCCGACCACCTCCGCGTCGCCCACGCCCTGCAACACCTACCGTGCTCCTTCCACCACGGCGTGATCCATGACCACGGCTACCGCATCCACCGCGTGACCGACCGGTGGCGGTTCCACCGCCCCGACGCCACCCCCATCCGCCACCACCGGGCCACCGCTGACCGGCAACACCGAACGCCTCATCGAAATGCACACCCGAGCCGGGCTGCGGATCGAGCGCACCACCCTGACCCCGAACTGGTACGGCGATCGCCTGGACCCGGAGCCGATCCTGGACGCCCTGCTCCCCCGCCGGGTCACGACCGCGGCCTGACCGCGTTCAGCGGAACGCACCCACCCCGCACCACACCCCGATCGCGATCCGCCGAACACGACGACCCCGGACCGCAGCCTGACCCGCGTTCCGAACACGGCGACCCCGGACCCGCCGATCGATCGCGTTCTGCGGAACACGACCATCCCGCATCTTCAGGGCACGAGTGCGAGTTTGCCGACGGTGGCTCGCGTTTCGAGTTCCACGAGCGCTTTCGCCCCCTCGGCCAGCTCATAGATGGTGGGTTGGCCGGGCGGGAGCACACCTGCGGCGAGCAGCCTGAACATCTCGGTCATGACATCGCCGAAGACTTGAGGCGCGAACTGGATGAGGATGCCGATGTTCAGGCCGATCAGATGGACCTGGTGCTTGTAGACAAGATCCCAGTTGCTGATTGCGGCTTCGCCGCCCGCCAGGCCGAAGACCACGACTCGGCCAGTCACCCGCTTGGCCGCGGCTAGGCTGGCCTCAACAGCGGCGCCCCCCACGGACTCCAGAACCAGGTCGGCACCGGTGCCATCTGTGAGTCGCAGAACCTCGGCCGCGATGTCGGCGCCGCGAGAGTCGATCACGTGGTCGGCCCCGAGAGCCAGCACCACCTGGTGCTTGTCGGGTGAAGCCGTCCCGATCACCGTGGCGCCGTAGTGCTTGGCCATCCTCACCGCGGCTTGGCCCGTTCCGCCGGCAGCCGCATGGATCAGCACGCTTTGTCCTGCCGCGATCAGGCCGAGCGGCTTGAGGGCGGCCAACGCAGTCGGCCATGAAACGACCATGCCTAGCGCTTGCTCGTCGGCCCATCCACTCGGCACCGGGACCGCGCCCGCCGCAGGCAGCACCATGTACTCCGCGAAGGCGCCGCCTCCGATGCCGACGCCGATCACGTGGGCGCCGAGCTCAACACCGGTCACCCCTTGGCCCGCGGCGACGACCTCGCCGACGCCCTCGATGCCTGCCAGGTAGGGCGGCGGCGGGCCCCCGGCGGCCGCACCACGGGACTGGGAGATGTCGAGGAAGTTGACGCCGGCGGCGGCGACGCGGATCAACACCTCGCCCGGCCCCGGGTTCGGCACCGGCGCGTCGGACACGAGACGAAGGTCCTTCGGGCCGTCCAGGGACGACTGCTGCAAGGCGCGCATCGTGGCGGGGATGTCCATGGTCACCTGTCTGGTATATTGGTCGTTCGACAAACAAACCTTGGCACCTCGGAGCGACCGCGTCAAACTTCGGCAGGAGGCCGATCCCCGATGGCTACTCGCGGGCGGCCGCGGACGTTCGACCCGGACACCGCTCTGAGGCAGGCGCTGGAGGTCTTCTGGGAGCGGGGCTATGAGGGCTGCTCGCTCAGCGACCTGTCCCAGGCGATGGGAATCGCGTCTGCCAGCATCTATGCCTGCTTCGGGAGCAAGGCGAACCTGTTCCGCCAGGTCATGGAGCTCTACGGCTCGACAGCCGGCGCGCCGCCCAGACGCGCTTTGAACGACGAACCGACCGCCCGAGCCGCGATCCACGCCATGCTGCGCGCGACCGCGGACCAGGTCACCCGCTCCGATGCGCCGCACTACTGCATGTTGATCCTTGCGGCGCCCACCGGCGCGGTCGAGAACCACGCCGTA
The DNA here is from genome assembly GCF_006716445.1 of Pseudonocardia kunmingensis. Taxonomy (GTDB): domain Bacteria; phylum Actinomycetota; class Actinomycetes; order Mycobacteriales; family Pseudonocardiaceae; genus Pseudonocardia; species Pseudonocardia kunmingensis. The sequence goes on along the minus strand of NZ_VFPA01000002.1, from coordinate 1,220,340 downwards.
CGAGAGTCTCTTGCCGAGATCCGGCGCTCACAGTTTGCCGCGATCAAAGACCGGCTTGTCCGCGGCATCACCGACGGCGACCTGACCGTGTCGGCAACCAGCGTCAACGGTATCGCCCGCTACTACACCACCGTCGTGCAAGGACTCTCCGTGCAAGCCCGCGACGGCGCCGACCGCGCCGAGCTCGAAGAAGTCATCACCTGTGCGATGACCGGGTGGGCCGCCCTGACCTCCGCGCCATCACAGATCGACAGCTGAGCCGCTGGTCGCCCGCCGAGCCACGGATTCCCGCCCTGGTCCGTCACCTGGTCACCCTGGGCCCGCAGCTGCGGGAGCGTGGGGTGACTGCGGGTGGTCGAGCCGGCCCCTGATCTCCTTCAGCGGTTCGTCCGCGGCCGCCTACCACGTCGGGGCGGAGGAGGCGGACATCTACGCGCTCTGGAGCGAGCCGCTCGCGGTCGCCGCAACGACGGCGCCCCCGCTCTGCCGGCGTGCAGATCGCGGTGCACCGCCGCGACGTTGCCGCGCCACTGGGCGTAGGCGTCCCGGTCGGCCTCGACCCCCGCTCAGCCGGCGTCCGCGGCCATCCCCCGCCAGAGCAGGTCCACGAGGCTCTCGGTGTGCCGTCGCCAGTCGCCGTCCGGGTCGAGGTACATCAGGCCGCCGAGCCCGCGCAGGACGGTCTCCGGATCCAGGTCGGGGCGCACGGTGCCGGCCCGCATGTTCGCCTCGACCAGCGCCGTCGCCGCCCCGACCACGGCGCGGTAGGCGGTCGCGACCACCTCCTCGGCAGAGGTGCTGGCGCACTGCAGCGCGCCGGCCAGCCCGCGCTTGGTCATCATGTACCGCGTCAGGTACTCGGTAACCCACGTGCGGAAGGCCTGCTCCGGCGGGTGCTCCCGCAGCAGGCACGGCACGACCTCGACGAGGTGGCTCACCTCGCGCTCGTAGACCGCGAGGACGAGGGCGTCCGGCGTCGGGAAGTGCCGGTAGACGGTGCCGACCCCCACGCCGGCCTTCTTCGCGATGGCGTTGAAGGACATCTCGCCGGTGGGGAGCGCCTCGGCGGCGACGGCGAGGATGCGGTCGTGGTTGCGCCGGGTGTCCGCACGGCGGTGGCTGACCGAACCCGTCGTCCTCACCCCTCCGGCGCGCATCGTGAGCCGTTCACGGTAATGCAGCCGGCGCGCTGACGGGACGGGGCGTCGTTGCGAAGCGGATAAAAATCCGCTAGCTTGGGCACGGCGTCACACTCGACCCCACCCACCACCACGACCTGCACCGATCGTCCTCGGTGCACCGGGTCTGCGGGAAAGAGAGCCAGTGGACATCTCGATCGAAGTCAACGGTAGACCCGAGAACCTGAGTGTCGACCCAGGAGTGACCCTGCTGGACGCGCTCCGCGAACGCCTCGGCGTCACCGGACCCAAGAAGGGCTGCGACCGCGGCCAGTGCGGCGCCTGCACCGTGCACGTCGGCGGAAGGCCCGTGCTCTCGTGCCTCACCCTCGCCGCCACCGTGACGCAGCCGGTCACCACGGTGGAAGGGCTCGCCGACGGCGACGAGCTGCACCCCGTCCAGCAGGCGTTCGTCGACCAGGACGCCCTGCAGTGCGGCTTCTGCACCTCCGGCCAGGTCATGTCGGCCGTCGCCGCGGTCGAACAGGACGTGCCCGACGTCCGGGAGTTCATGTCCGGCAACCTCTGCCGCTGCGCGGCCTACCCGAACATCGTCGCCGCGATCGAGCAGGTGAGGCGGGCCGATGCGGCAGTTTGAGCTCACGGCGCCCGAGACCCTCGACGCGGCCCTCTCCTCGCCCGGCACGTTCCTCGCCGGCGGCACCACCCTCGTCGACCTGATGAAGCTCGACGTCCTCACCCCGCAACGGGTCCTGGACATCAACGCCCTGCCGCTGCGCGGCATCGACACCTCCGACGGCCTGCGGATCGGTGCCCTGGAGCGGATGAGCGACGTCGCCGCGCACCCCGGCGTGTACCCCGTGATCTCGCGCGCGCTCCTGCTGAGCGCCTCCCAGCAGCTGCGGAACATGGCCAGCATCGGCGGCAACCTGATGCAGCGCACCCGCTGCGGCTACTTCCGCGACGTCGCCACGCCGTGCAACAAGCGGGAGCCCGGCAGCGGCTGCTCGGCGATCTCGGGTGCCAACCGGATGCACGCCGTGCTGGGCACGAGCGACTCCTGCGTGGCCACCCACGCCAGCGACCTGGCGGTCGCCCTCGTCGCACTCGACGCGCGGGTCCGGCTGGTCAGCGCCGACGGCGAACGCACCGTCGCGCTGGCCGGGTTCTACCGCACGCCCGGTGGCACCCCGGAGGTCGAGAACGACCTGCGCGCCGGGGAGCTGATCAGCGAGGTCGTGGTGCCGCGGCTGGACTGGGCGACCCGCTCCACCTACGTCAAGGTGCGGGACCGGCAGTCCTACGAGTTCGCGCTGACCTCCGCGGCGGTCGCCCTCGACGTCCGGGACGGGCACGTCGTCGACGCCCGGGTGGCGGTCGGCGGCGTGGCGACCGTGCCGTGGCGGCTCGCGGCCGTGGAGGCGGCCCTGCGCGGGAAGCCCGCCACCCAGGCCTCCTTCGAAGAGGCCGCTGCCCTCGCGGCCGACGGCGCCCGGCCGCTGTCGGCGAACGGCTTCAAGGTGCCCTTGCTGCGGCGGACCGTCGTCCGCGCGCTGCTCGAGGTCACGCAGTCCGACGAGACCGAAGGGGTTCGCGCATGATCGGCCGGTTGGATGCCCCGCTGAAGGTGACGGGCCGCGCCCGGTACGCGCTGGACAACAACGTCCCCGGGATGGTCTTCGGGCACGTCGTGCTCAGCACGGTCGCGCACGGCGAGATCACGGACATGGACGTCACGGCGGCGCGCAGTGCTCCGGGGGTGCTCGCCGTCTACACGCCGTTCGCACCGTTGCCGCTGACCGCGCCCGTCACGGCGATGCTGGGGCCGATCTGGGTGCCGCTGCAGAGCACCGACGTCACCTACTACGGACAGCCGATCGGCTTCGTCGTCGCCGAGACCGTCGAGCAGGCGCGGGACGCTGCGGCGCTCGTGCGGGTCACCTACGACGAGCGGCCGGCGTCGACCTCGATGAGCGACGGCCTCGCCACGGCCGTGGACGCGCCGCCCTCGCTCGACGGCTCCCCGCCGGAGCTGTCGGTGCTCGCGCCCGGAGTCGAGTCCATCGAGGACGCGCTGGCGGCGAGCCCCGTCGTCGTCGACGCGACCTACACCACCGCCACGCAGAACCACGCCGCGATGGAGCCGCACTCCGCGATGGCCGTGTGGGAGTCCGGCACGGTCACCGTCTACACCGGCAACCAGGGCTCGGACCTCGTGGCCTCGGCGCTGGCCGACGCGTTGGGCGAGGACCACGCGGCGGTCCGCGTCGTGAACCCCTTCGTCGGCGGGGCGTTCGGCGGCAAGGCCCTCTCCATCCCCGCCTTCCTGGCGGCGGCCGCCGCCCGGGACCTCGACCGGCCCGTCAAGGCCGCGCTCACCCGCGAGCAGGTCTTCACCGCCACCGCCACCCGCCCCGCCACCGTGCAACGGCTCACGGTCGGCGCGGAGAGGGACGGCACGCTGGTGGCGCTGCGCCACGACTCGTGGTCCAGCACCCCGGCCGGCGGCGGCTTCGTCGAGCCGACCTCGCACGGCACGTCCCGGGAGTGGTACGCCACCCCGAACGTGGCCATCAGCCAGAAGATGGTGCCGCTGCACGTCCCGCCCACCACGTTCATGCGGGCGCCGGGTGAGGCGCCCGGGTCGTTCGCGCTGGAGAGTGCGATCGACGAACTGGCGGTCAAGCTCGACATGGACCCGATCGCGCTGCGTCAGCGCAACAACTCGGCCGCCCCGCCCGGCAAGGACCTGCAGTGGTCGAGCAAGCACCTCGACGAGTGCTTCCGGGTGGGCGCCGCCCGGTTCGGCTGGGCGGAGCGCACCCCACGGGGACGCGTCGACGGCGACTGGCTCGTCGGCATGGGCACCGCCACCGCGATGTTCCCGGCCCTGCGGTTCCCGGCCAGCGTCCGGGTGACGCTGCGCGACGACGACACGGCCGAGGTCGCCACCAGCGGCGCCGACCCGGGCACCGGCCTGCTGACCGTGCTGTCCCTGATCGGCGCCGAGTCCCTCGACATCGCTCCCGAGAAGGTCACGCCCCGGCTGGGCGACTCGGCGCTGCCGCCGGGGGGCATGTCCGGCGGCTCGACCGCCACGGCGAGCGCGGGCTCGGCCATCATGGTCGCCGCTCCGAAGGTGATCGACGACCTGGTCGCGCTGGCGTCGGGCCCCGGCGCGCCGTTCGAGGGGGTGGAGCTCTCCTACGCCGACGGTCGCGTGCTCGCCGCCGACGGCCGGAGCCTGTCCTTCGGGGAGGTGCTGCGGGCGACGGGTCGCGACTCGATCGCCGCGGTCGGCTCCTCCGCACCGGGCGAGGAGTTGACCAAGCACTCGTTCAGCTCGTTCGGCGCCCAGTTCTGCGAGGTCCGGGTGCACCGGTGGACGCGGGAGGCGCGGGTGTCGCGGATGCTGGGCGTGTTCGACGCCGGCCGCGTCATCAACGAGCAGGCCGCCCGCAGCCAGATCATGGGCGGCATGATCTGGGGTGTGTCGGCCGCCCTGCACGAGGGCCTGGAGGTCGAGGAGAACGGCCGCCTCGCCAACGCCGACTTCGCGAACTACCTGCTCCCGGTGAACGCCGACATCCCCGAGGTCGACGTCGAGTTCGTCCGGTACCCCGACACCCTGCACAACCCCGTCGGGGCGCGCGGGCTCGGCGAGATCGGCGTCGTCGGCATGGCAGCGGCGGTGGCGAACGCCGTCTTCAACGCCACCGGCATCCGCGTCCGGCGCATCCCGATCGCGATCGAGGACCTGCTGGAGGAGTGATGCTGCACTCCTGACCGTGGGCGCTGCGTGCCAGGCTGCCGGGATGACGGAGATCTCAGGCAGGACGATCACCGGGACGCAGGTCGCCGACGTGTCGCTGGCCGATGCCCGGGTCCGGGACGTCGAGGTGGTCCGGGCGAGTTTCTGGCGGGTGCGGATGCGCGGCGTGTGGCTCGGCGAGGTGGAGATCGACGGCGAGATCGCGGGCCTGCGGATCAACGGCGTCGACGTCGGGCCGCTGGTCGAGGCCGAGCTCGACCGGCGTGATCCCGACCGCGTGAAGATGCGCCCGACGGACGTCGCCGGTTTCCGCGAGGCGTGGGACCTCGTGGAGTCGCGGTGGGCGGGGACCGTGGAGCGGGCCCGTGCCCTGCCGCCGGAGCTGCTGCACGAGCGGGTCGACGGCGAGTGGTCGTTCATCCAGACGCTGCGGCACCTGGTCTTCGCCACCGACATCTGGGTGCGCCGCGCGATCCTCGGCGATCCGACGCCGTGGCACCCGCTCAGCCTGCCGTTCGACGAGATGGAGCCGGTCCCGGGCGTCCCGTGGGACCGCGACGCCCGGCCGGGCCTGGACGAGGTGCTCGCCCTGCGCGCGGACCGCACGGGAACCGTCCGCCGGGTCATCGAGGGCCTCACGGAGGAGAGCCTCGCCGCCCGGACCACGCCGGTCGCCGGGCCGGGCTACCCCGAGCCCGACAGCTACCCGGTCGCCGGCTGCCTGCGCACGGTGCTGAGCGAGGAGTGGGAGCACCGCCGCTACGCCGAACGAGACCTCGACGTGCTCCGCGACCGGCTCGGGGCCTGACCGTCTCGCAAGCTGACCGACGCACCAGTCAGGTACCGCAAGCCTGCTCTGTGCACCTGCGTCTCGGCGCCAGCGCTTGCGACGGTCGCAAGTAACCCCTAGCGTGCGGCGCCATGACCGGGACCCGCCACGCCTCGACGCCGGTGGACGCGGCCGTGGCGGAACGCGTGCGGGAGCTGCTCGCCCGCGACGGGTGGACCCAGCGCCGCTTCTCCGAGGCGATCGGGCTGGAGGAGACCAAGCTGTCCAAGTCGCTGGCCGGGCGCCGCCGCTTCCCCGCCGCGGAGCTCGTCGCGATCGCCGACGCCACCGGCGTCACCGTCAACTGGCTGCTGCACGGCCACGACGACGCGCGCACCCACACCGCCGTGCCGCGCGGGGCGGCGCGCACGGAGTCCGGGTCCGACCGCGGCGCCCGGGCGCGGCGGCGCATCCTCGACGCGGCCTGGAACCTGATCGCCGACCGCGGCTACCACCGCGTGCGCACCGCGGACGTCGCGCACGCCTGCGGCACGAGCCCGGCCGCGATCCACTACCACTTCCCCACCCGCTCCGGGCTGCTCGACGAGGCGTTGCGGCACAACGTGAAGCTCGCCTTCGACCGGCAGGTCGCCGCGCTGGGCGAGGTCCCCGACCCGCACGCCCGGCTGCTGCGCCTGATCGACCTGCAGCTGCCGTCGGGGCTGCTGCTGCGCCGCGAGTGGTCGATCTGGATCCAGGTCTGGGCGGAGACCGCGATCGACCCGGCCCGCCGCGCGCTCTACTGGGACTCCTACGACCGCTGGTACCGCAGCGTGCTCATGACGCTGACCGACGGCGCGGACGCCGGGGTGTTCGTCCCCGGCCGCGCCGAGGCGCTCGCCCGCCAGCTCACCGCGCTCATCGACGGCCTCGGCATCCAGGTCATGGCCGCCACCCCGGGCACCAGCCCGGAGGAGATGCGCGCGGTCCTGCACGACTTCATCGACCGGGCCGTGCTCCTGCGGCCCGCGACGCACGACACCGCTACGGAGGCCGGATGAACCGTGATGTGATCATCACCTGTGCCGTGACCGGGGCCGGGAACACGGTGGGCAAGAGCCCGTACGTCCCGTACACGCCCAAGGCCATCGCCGACGACGCGATCGCGGCGGCCCGGGCCGGGGCCGCGGTCGTGCACATCCACGTGCGCGACCCCGAGACCGGCGACCCGTCCCGGGCGGTGTCGCTGTACCGGGAGACGGTGAGCCGGATCCGCGACTCCGGCGTCGACGTCGTGCTCAACCTGACCGCGGGCATGGGCGGCGACCTCGTGATCGACGCCGACGACCCGCTCAAGCCGGTCGACGGCACCGACCTGGTCAACGCGCTCGAGCGGCTGCCGCACGTCGAGGAGCTGCTGCCCGACATCTGCACGCTCGACTGCGGCTCGCTGAACTTCGGCGAGGGCAACCAGCTCTACGTGTCCACGCCCGACATGCTGCGCACCGGCGCGAAGCGGGTGCAGGAGCTGGGGGTGAAGCCGGAGCTGGAGATCTTCGACACCGGGCAGCTGTGGTTCGCCTCGACGATGGTCGCCGAAGGCCTCATCGACGCGCCGCCGCTGTTCCAGCTGTGCATGGGCATCCCCTACGGCGCCCCGGCCGACCCGGGCGTGCTGGCCGCGATGGTGAACCTGCTGCCCGCGGGCGCCAACTTCGCGTCGTTCGCGATCGGGCGCGACCAGCTGCCGTGGGTGGCGCAGTCGATGCTCCAGGGCGGGCACGTCCGCGTCGGGCTGGAGGACAACCTCTACCTCGCCCGTGGCGTCAAGGCGACCAACGAGCAGCTCACCGAGCGGGCCGTGCAGATCGTGCAGGACCTGGGCGCGAGCGTGGCGACCCCGGACCGGGCACGGGAGATCCTGGGCCTGCGGGAGCGTGCCGGTGTCTGAGCGGCCCGTCTCCGAGATCCGGACCGTCGCCTGCATCGGCGCGGGCGTGATCGGCGCCGGCTGGGCGGCCTACTTCCTGGCCCGCGGCCTGCGGGTGCGGGCGTGGGACCCGGCCCCGGACGCCGCCGACAAGCTGCGCCGGGTGATCGACGCGGCCTGGCCGGCGCTCACCGAGCTGGGCCTGGCCGAGGGCGCGGACCCGCACGCGATCACGCTGTTCCCGACCGCGGCCGAGGCCGTCGCAGGGGCGGGGTTCGTGCAGGAGAGCGCGCCCGAGGACCTCGCGCTCAAGCGCTCCCTGCTGGCCGAGCTGGCCGCGGCCGCCGGTCCGGATGTCGTCGTCGCGTCGTCCACGTCGGGCTACCCGATGACGGACATGGCCACCGATGCGGCCGACCCGTCGCGCCTCGTCGTCGGGCACCCGTTCAACCCGCCGTACCTGATCCCTCTGGTCGAGGTGGTCGGCGGCGAACGGACCGCGGCGTGGGCGACCGCGCGGGCGGCCGCGTTCTACCGTCACATCGGCAAGTCGGTGATCGAGATGGACCGGGAGCTGCCGGGGTTCATCGCCAACCGGCTGCAGGAGGCGATCTGGCGCGAGGCGCTGCACATGGTCGCCGCGGGCGAGGCCACCCCGGAGGAGATCGACCGGTCGATCACCGACGGCCCCGGCCTGCGCTGGCCGGTGCACGGACCGTGCCTGACCTTCCACCTGGCCGGCGGCGAGGGCGGCATGGCACACATGCTCGACCACTTCGGACCGTCGCTGAAGTCGCCGTGGACCCGCCTGGAGGCCCCCGAGCTGACGCCCGCGCTGCGCGACGACATGGTCGCGGGCGCCGAGGTGAGCGCGGGCGGACGGCCGATGGCCGAGCTGGTGGCCGAGCGGGACCGGGCGGTCATCGCCGTCCGGCGCGCGGTCGAGGCGGCCCGGGCGGCGGGAGCGGGTCATCGCTGAGCTGCAGCACGCCGACACGGTCCGGCCGGAGTGGATCGACTACAACGGCCACCTGTCCGAGCCCTACTACGTCCTCGTGTTCGGGGACGCGACGACCGCGCTGATGGAACGCGCCGGGATGGACGCCGCGTACCGGGAGGCCACCGGCTGCTCGCTGTACACGGTGGAGGCGCACGTCCGGTACCTGCGCGAGGTCGCCGATGGCGCCGCGCTGCAGGTGCGCACCCGGGTGCTCGGCCGCGACGCGAAGCGCCTGCGGCTGTGGCACGAGCTGCACGTGGACGGCCGGATCGCCGCGACGGAGGAGCTGATGTGCCTGCACGTCGGCGCGGACGGCACCCGACCCTTCCCCGACGCCGTGGCCGCGGAGCTGGACGCGCTGGCCGGGCCCGCCGCGGAGGAACCGGAGCACGCGGGCCGTGCCATCAGCCCGCTCGGGCGGGGCGGGACGGTGGTGCAGCGGCCCCCGACCTGAGCCCCGACCACCGCCCCGCATCACACGGGGCCTGTAACGAGGAGACACCTCCATGATCAGCCCGACCGTGCCGGCGCTCAGCCGGCGCCGGCTGCTCGGCAGTGCCGCCGGGCTCGCCACGGCGGCGCTGCTGGCCGGCTGCGCCGGCCCCGCCGGCGTCCGGGACGCCGGACCGCCGCGCCGCGGCGGCGTGCTGCGGGTGGGGGTGACCGGCGGCGGCTCGTCGGACACCCTCGACCCGCACAGCCCGGCGACCAACCCCGACATCGCCCGCACGCTGAGCCTCTACGAGCCGCTGCTGCACTGGGACGACGCCTACACGCTGCAGCCCGCCGTCGCCGAGTCGGTGCAGGCCGAGCCCGGGGCGCGCGCCTGGACCGCGACGATCCGCCCGGGCATCACGTTCCACGACGGCCGCCCGGTCACGCCCGACGACGTGATCGCCACGTTCGCGCGGATCACCGACCCGAACGACCCGAAGTCGGGCGCCTCGCAGTTCTCGGTGCTGCGCGAGGTCGTCGCCGTCGGCGACCGGCAGGTCCGGTTCGAGCTGACCGAGCCCTCCCCCGTGTTCGACCAGTACCTGGGCGAGTACTCCTGCGGCATCGTGCCCGCCGACTTCGACGTCGAACGCCCGGTGGGCACCGGCGCGTTCAGGTTCGCGTCGTTCACCCCCGGCCAGCAGAGCGCGTTCGTCCGCCACGACGGCTACTGGCGCCCCGACCAGCCCTACGTCGACCGCCTCGAGCTGATCAACTTCGCCGAGGACGACGCCCGGATCAACGCGCTGCTGTCGGGCCAGGTCGACGCGATCGACCAGGTCCCGCTCTCGCTCACCGAGGTCGTCGGCTCCTACGAGTCGGTCCGCCTGCTCACCTCCGAGACCGGGTCGTGGCTGCCGTTCACCATGCGCGTCGACGTCGCCCCGTTCGACGACGTGCGCGTGCGGCAGGCGCTGCGCCTCATCGCGGGCCGCGACGAGCTGGTCAACCAGGTGCTGTCCGGGCAGGGCGTGCGCGGCGTCGACCTCTACGCCCGCTTCGACCCGCAGTACCTCGACCCGCAGCGCCGGCAGGACATGGAGCGCGCCCGCGACCTGCTGAGCGCGGCCGGGAAGCCGAACCTGTCGCTGGAGCTGGTGACCTCGCCCATCCAGGCGGGCACGGTGGAGGCCGCGCAGGTGTTCGCCACCCAGGCCCGCGCCGCCGGCGTCGAGATCGGGCTGCGCCGGGTGGACACCTCGACGTTCTTCTCCGACCAGTACCTGCAGTGGGAGTTCGCCCAGTCGTTCTGGAACACCCGCAACTACATCCCGCAGGCGTCGCAGTCGTCCACGCCGGACGCGCCGTTCAACGAGACGCACTGGGAGGATCCCGAGTACCTGGCCGTGATCGGGCGGGCCCGCTCGGAGGTGGACCCGCAGCTGCGCGCGGAGCTGGTGCGCCAGGCGCAGGAGATCGAGTTCGACCGCGGCGGCTACATCATCTGGGGCTTTCCGAACCGCGTGGACGCCGCGCAGGCCTACGTCGGCGGGCTCGTCCCGAACCGGACGGGGCTGTCCCTGTCCGGCTACGAGTTCCGGAAGGCGTGGGTGAACGCATGACCGGCTCCCCGCTCCCCCGCATGATCGTCAAGCGGCTGTTGATCAGCGTGCTGGTGCTGCTGGTGGTCTCGCTGCTGGTGTTCGGCGCCACGCTGCTGCTGCCCGGCGACCCGGCGCGCGCGATCCTCGGCCAGCAGGCCACCCCCGAGCGCGTGGCGGCGCTGTCGGAGCAGCTCGGGCTGGACGCGCCCGCCCCGCAGCGCTACCTGGAGTGGCTCGGCGGGATCCTCACCGGGGACCTCGGCTTCTCCGCCGCCACGCAGGGCCCGGTGTCCGAGCTGCTCGCGGGCCGGCTGGCGGCGTCCGGGCTACTGCTGGTGCTCACCGCGGTGGTCAGCACGCCGATCGCGCTGGCGCTCGGCGCCTGGGCGGCGGTGCGCCGCGGCTCGCGCACCGACTCCGCGCTCTCCGGGTCCAGCCTGGTGCTCGCCGCGCTGCCCGAGTTCGTCATCGGTGTGCTGCTCGTGGTGCTGCTCGCGACCTCGGTGTTCCGGGTGCTGCCGTCGGTGACGCTCGCCCGGCCCGGCGAGCCGGTGTGGTCGCGGCCCGAGCAGCTGGTGCTGCCGGTCGTCACGCTGGCGCTGGTGGTGATCCCCTACGTGGTCCGGATGACCCGGGCGACGCTGTCCGAGGCCCTGGACGCCGGGTTCGTCGAGATGGCCCGGCTCAAGGGCCTCCCGGAGCGCACGGTGCTGGTCCGCCACGCCGTGCCGCACACCATCGGCCCGGTCGCCCAGGTGATCGCGCTGCAGCTGGCGTGGCTCGCCGGTGGCGTCGTCGTGGTGGAGTTCCTGTTCCGCTACCCCGGCATCGGCCAGGCCCTGATCGACGCCGTCGCCACCCGGGACGTCCAGGTGGTGCAGGCCATCACGATGATCATCGCCGCGTTCTACGTGCTCGTGAACCTCGCCGCGGACGTGGCGGGGATGCTCGCCGATCCGCGGATCCGCCACTCGACGACGGGAGCCGCCGCATGAGCGCCCCCGCTGTGCCCGCCGGGCTGCTGCGGCGGACGTTCCGCCGGCGCCAGGCCCGGATCGGGGCCGTGCTGACCCTCGCCGTCGTGGCGATCGCGCTGCTCGGGCCGCTGCTCGGGCCGCTGCTCACCGGCTACGGCGTCGACGACTTCGCCGGCCGCCCGTTCCGCCCCGACGGCGTCGCCGGCACCGACGACCTCGGCCGCGACGTCCTGACCCGCTTCCTCGCCGGCGGCGGCCCGGTGCTGCTCTACGCGCTGGCCGCCACCGCGATCGGCATCGTCGGCGGCGCGGTCGCCGGGATGCTCGCCGGCTACTCGGGGGGCCGGCTCGACTCGCTGATCATGCGCGGCAGCGACGTGCTGCTGTCGTTCCCGCAGCTGGTGCTGGCGCTGCTCGCGGTGGCCGTGCTCGGTTCCACGGGGTGGCTGCTGGTGCTGGTCATCGGCATCACGCACATCCCCCGCGTGGCGCGGGTGGCCCGCCAGGCGACCCTGGCCGTCGCGAACCAGGACTACGTGCTCGCGGCGCGGATGTACGGCGTGCCGCGGCGGCGGATCCTCACCACCGAGGTCCTGCCCAACATCACCGGTCCGCTGATGGTGGAGCTGGGCCTGCGGCTGACCTACTCGATCGGCTACGTGGCCTCGCTGTCGTTCCTCGGCCTCGGCGTCCAGCCGCCCGCCGCCGACTGGGGCCTGCAGATCAACGAGAACCGGATCGCGCTCAGCGTCGCGCCGTGGGCCGTGCTGCTGCCGGTGATCGCCATCGCGGTCCTGACCGTCGGCACGAACATGATCACCGACGCGCTGGCCAAGGAGTCCGCGGACACCACCGGGGAGGCAGCCACATGACCGGCACCGACATGAGCCCGACGATCGAGTGCACGGGCCTGCGGGTCGCCACCACCGGCGGCCGGGAGGTGCTGCACGGCGTCGGCTACGCCGTCGCGCCCGGGGAGATCCTCGCCCTGGTCGGCGAGTCCGGTTCCGGCAAGACGACGGCCGCGCTCGCCGCGCTCGGGCACTTCCGCACCGGGCTGGTCCACACCGGCGGCGCGATCGCCTTCCACGGGCACACCGAGACCCACGACGACCTGCTGGGCCTGCCCGCGGCGACCCTGCGCGGGATCCGCGGCCGGCTGGTCTCCTACGTGCCGCAGGACCCGGCGCTGTCGCTGAACCCGCTGCTGCGGATCAGCACCCAGGTCTGCGAGGTGCTGGAGGCGCACGCCTACGACGGCGACGCGGACGCGCGGGTGCGGGAGGTGCTCGCCGACGTCGGGCTGCCCACCGACGACGCCTTCCTGCGCCGCTACCCGCACCAGCTCTCCGGCGGCCAGCAGCAGCGCGTCGGGATCGCCGCCGCGTTCGCGTGCCGTCCGGACGTCGTCGTGCTCGACGAGCCGACCACCGGCCTGGACGTCACCACCCAGGACCTGGTGCTCGACACCGTCCGGGACCTGGTCACCCGGTCCGGCACGGCGGCGCTGTACATCACCCACGACCTCGCCGTGGTCGCCGGGCTGGCCGACCGGGTCGCGGTCATGCAGGCGGGTGAGGTCGTCGAGACCGGCACCGTCGCGCAGGTCGTCGGCGCGCCGGAGCACCCCTACACCCGCCAGCTGATCGCCGCCGTGCCCGATCTGCACCGGGCCGTCGAGAAGGACGCCGTGCCGACCGGGAAGGGCGCGGGCACGCCGCTGCTGCGGGTGGCCGGCGCCGGCAAGCGCTACGGGGCGAAGACGGTGCTGGACGGCGTCGACCTGGAGCTGTGGCCCGGCGAGTGCCTGATGCTGCTCGGCGAGTCCGGGTCGGGGAAGACGACGCTGGCCCGGGGCCTGTCCGGGCTGCTGGACCTGGACGCGGGCGAGCTGTCGCTCAGCGGCGAGCCGCTGGCCACCCCGCGCACCTACGCCCAGCTGCGCAGCGTGCAGTACGTGTTCCAGAGCCCGTTCGCCTCGCTCAACCCGCGGCGCACGATCGCCAGCTCCCTGGAGGTGCCGCTGCGCCACCTCACCGACGCCGGCCCCGACGCCCGCCGCGCCCGCGTGCTGGACATGCTCGACCAGGTGCAGCTCGACTCCTCGTTCGCCGCCCGCTACCCCGGCGCGCTGTCCGGTGGGGAGCGGCAGCGCGCCGCGATCGCCCGCGCGCTGGTCACCGCCCCGGACGTGCTGGTGTGCGACGAGGTGACCTCGGCGCTGGACGTGTCGGTGCAGGCCGCGATCCTGGACCTGCTGGCCATGGTCCGCCGCGACCTGGGAACGGCCATGCTGTTCGTGACCCACAACATCGCCCTGGCCCGCGAGGTCGCGGACCGGATCGCCGTGCTGCAGGGTGGCCGGATCGTCGAGCACGGCCCGGTGGCGGACGTGCTCGCCGACCCGCAGCACGCCTACACCCGGGAGCTGCTGGAGCACACGCCCTCGATGTCCGTGGCGCGGTGAGCGACGGCACCTCCGGGGGCGCACCGTCACCTGAGCTCATCGGCCGGTTCCGGGGAATCCGGGGTCGACGGCGTCCCGCGCCGCTCGCCGCGCAGGAGGCCCACGGCGAGACCGGCGCCCACCACCAGCACCATCGCGCTCAGGGCGGCGGCGAGCTGCACCGCCCCGGCGAACGACGAGCGGACCGTCTCGAGCATGGCGACGCCGGCGTCGACCGGTAGGCCCTCTGCGGCCGCGAGACCGCCGCCGACGGTACGGCCCGCGTCCTCGACCACCGGTCCGGCCACCTCCGCGGGGGCGTCCCGCACGACCAGGGTCCGGTACCGCGCCATCGCCGCCGTGCCGATCAACGCGATGCCGAGGGCGAGGCCGAGCTCGGCCCCGCTCTCGGCCACGCCGGATGCCGTGCCGGCACGTTCGGGAGGCGCAGCGCCGACGATCAGGTCGGTGGTCAGGGCCAGTGTCGGTGTCACGCCGACGTAGAGCACCGTGAAGCCCACGACCGTCCACGCCAGGCTCATGGCCGGAGCGGTGACGGTCACCACCGCGGCCCCGATCGCGGCCGTACCCAGCCCGACCGCGACGACCGCGGCCGGGCGGACGCGACGGGCGAGCACCGGCGCGAGCAGCGTGGCACCGATGCCCAGCAGGACCGACGGCACCGTCCACAACCCGGCGTGCAGGGGCGTGAGTCCGAGCGTCGCCTGCAGGTACTGCATGACCAGGAGCTGGGTGCCTGCCACAGCGGCGACAGCCAGCATCTGGGCGCCGAGGCCGGCGCTGAACGCGAAACGGCCGAACAGGCGCAGGTCCATCAGCGGGTCGCGCGAACGCAGCTGTCGACGCACGAAGACGATCCCGAGGGCCGGCCCGGCGGCGACCCATGCGGCGGCACTCCACGCGACGCCGTCCGTCGCGACCTGTTTGATGCCGTGGACGAACGACAGGAGCCCGACCAGGAGCAGCACCGCGCCGCCGAGGTCGAACCGCCCGGACAGGTCCCTCGAGCTCTCCGGGAGCAGGAACGGTCCGAGGATCAGCAGCAGCACCATGACGGGCACGGCGACGAGGAACACCGAACCCCACCAGAAGAACTCCAGCAGCACGCCGCCGACCACCGGGCCCATCGCCTCGCCCGCAGTGAAGGCCACCATCCAGAACGCGATCGCGAAGGCACGCTGGGCCGGCACCGTGAAGGTGTCCGCCAGGAGCGCGAGCGTCGAGGGCATGAGGGTCGCGCCGGCGAGGCCGAGCAGGGCACGCGCGGCGATCAGCGCCTCCGCAGTGGTCGCCAGGGATGCGAGCACCGAGGCCACGACGAAGGCCGCCGCACCGATCAGGAGCAGCCTGCGCCGCCCGACCCGGTCCCCGACGCTGCCCATGACCAGCAGGAACCCCGCCATCACGAAGCCGTAGACGTCGAGGATCCACAGGAGCTGGGCAGCGGAGGGAGCCAGGTCGGCACTGATGCTCGGCGCGGCCAGGTGCAGCGCGGTGAGGTCCATCGAGAGGACCGCGGTCGGTAGCGCCAGCACCCCCAGCGCCAGCCATTCCCGTCGACCGGCGCGGGTCCCCGCCGTCACGTCCACCACGTCTCTCCCTGCCTGCGAGCGTCCACGGTTCGAGGCCGCCCGCGGACCGGGGAGCCCCTGTCCGTCGGACGCTAGAGTCTCACGTGGACGTGAGGGTCAAGGCGGAGATCGGACGTGTGATGAAGATCGGGGAGCTCGCGCAGCGCACGGGCGTCAGCGTGCGAGCACTGCGCTACTACGACGAGCAGGGCCTCCTGCGCCCGCAGCGCACACCCGGTGGCTACCGCGAGTTCGACCCGCGCGACGTCGTGCTGGTGGCCCGCATCCAGACGCTGATCTCGGCCGGACTGAACACCGACCTGATCGCCGAGGTCCTGCACTGCTTCAGTGACGGCGGTGCGGGCGAGACCCCGTCACCCACCTGCGCGGAGATGGTCGCCGAGCTGTCCGCGGCCCGCGACCGGATGCTCGGCCGGATCGAGCAGCTGGAGGAGTCGTGCCGCCTCCTCGCAGCCATCATCGACGCGGCTCCGCAGCCGGCCTGACGCGCGTACCCGGTTCACGCGCCACCGCCGGATGGCGCCGCCGCCGGCACGGGGTCCGGCTTGCGCCACAGCCCGGTCACCCGCATCAGCAGCCACAGCAGCAGCGCGAGCGCGAGCGCGGCCAGCCCGAACACCAGGTTGCCCAGCGACAGGGCCAGTGCGGGGAGCACCGCCGTGACCAGGCCGCCGCCCACGAACGGGCTGGCGAACGGCGCGCGCAGCCCGTACGCGCGGAAGGCGTCGGTGCGGGAGTCCGCGTCGACGGTGCGCAGCAGCACCAGCCCGACCGACATCACGGCGGTCATCGACCCGAAGTTGATGATGCCGTGCTCGAACCAGTCCTCCCGGAAGATGCGCGGGCTGACGTACCAGAAGACGGCGACGCTGATCGCCGCCACCACCACGGTGAGGATCATCAGCGGCACGAAGTAGGTGAGGATCACCGGCACGCTCACCGAGGCGACCGCGGAGACCACCAGCAGGTCGAGGGCGAAACCCTGGATCGCGCCCAGCGTCCGCTTGTCGACCGTGGGCGCGAACGGCGTGCGGGCGACCACGAGCTGCACCAGGAGGCCGCCGATCATCGCCATGGGGAACAGCGGGACCCCGTCGATCACCAGGGCGATGACGTACTGCAGGACCCAGCCGATCACGATCGCCGCGGCGATCAGGGCGGCGTGGTAGGCGAGGTTGTCGATCGAGCTCTTGGAGATCCGCCCGACGCTGTGCACCTCGGCCTGCTCGGCGTCGAGGATGTCGCTGCCGGTCGGGACGCCACCGCCGGTCCGCCGGGAGAGCTTCCCCCGCCGGGCCGCGATGTTGATCAGCACCATCCCGCCGAAGATCCCGAACAGGAGCCCGAACGTCGCGGAGCCGATGGCCAGGTCGCCGCCGTCCGCCCAGCCGAGGTCGGTGAACACCCCCGCCATGCCGCCCGCCGTGCCGTGACCGCCCGGCCAGCTGATCTCCATGATCGTCGAGAACATCGGGTTGACGCCGAAGACCGGCTCGAGCAGGAGGGCGCACAGCAGCGCCGGGATCCCGATGACCACCAGGCTGCTGAAGTAGCTGTAGAACACGTGCGGCGCCGCGGCGCCCACCGCGTCCTTCAGCTTCGGCGGCGCCTGGCCCATCAGCAGTGGGGCGAAGACGACCGTGACGAGCACGCCGGGCATGGCGCTCCAGGTGTCGTTCATCTCCTCCGGGACGAGCCCGACGAAGTGCGGCCCGAGCACGAGCGCCACCGCGCCGCCGATGAGCGACGCGGGGATGAACCACCGCTTCAGCACCGGGATCCGGTACCGCAGCAGCACCCCGAGCAGCAGGAACAGCCCGAGCACCGCCACCGACAGCATGAGCCCGCTCAGCTGGCCACCGCTCAATGCATCCGTGTCGAACACGTCACGCGCTCCTCTCAGCCGGGTGGAACCGGTCGGTGGCGAACGGGTCGAGCGCGCGCGGTCGGCGCCCGCTCAGCATCCAGTCGCCCAGCAGCTCCGCGACGGCGGGGGCGATGGCGAAGCCGTGACCGGTCCACCCCGCGGCGACCAGCACGTTGCGCGTGCCCGGCACGACGTCGATGACCGGGACCTGGTCCTGCGCGCAGGACTCGGGACGGTCCGCGGCCGCCTCGAGCAGCCGGGCGCCGGCCAGCACCGGGAACACCGCGGCCGCCTCGCGCAGGTTGCCCTCGACCTGATCGGGCACCACCTCGCCTGCCGTCGTGCCGGTGCGGGCCCGGCCCAGCCAACCGCCGCTGACCATGACCACGCCGTCCTCGACGGTCTTCAGCGACACCGTGCGGTGGTCGTGGCCGACGAGCAGGCCGACCGGGCTCGCGCCGGCCGGCCGCACCCGCAGCGCCTGCGGGAGGATCGTCCACAGCGGCAACCGCACGTCGAGCTCGCGCGCGATCAGCGGCGCCGCCCCGGCGTTCGCGGCGACCAGCAGCGACTCGCCCACCTCGTAGCGCTCGCCGTCCGCGCAGACCACCGCGCGCACCACGGAGCCGGCGCGCTCGAACCGGGACACCCGCGCCCCCTCCACGATCTCGGCGCCGTGCCGCCGGGCCGCGGCCGCGTAGGCCCGCGTCGTCGCGGTCTGGTCGCCCATCCCGTCGAGCGGGGCGTGCAGGGCCCCGACGACGGCGTCGGAGACCTCCGGCAGCAGCCCGCGGACCCGGTCCCGGTCGATCACCTCGGTCGGCACGCCCAGCGCGGACTGCACCTGCGCGTGCGCGGCCGCGGCGACGAGCCCGCCGCGCATCCCGGTGACCGGGCGCTCGATCAGGTTCACCCCGCCGGTCCGCTCGTAGCCGACGTCGGCACCGAGCACGTCCGACAGCCCCGGCCACAGCTCGTAGGCGCGGCGCAGCAGCGGCAGCTCGCGCGGGTCGCGCTTGTTCCCCCGCACGCCCCGCTTGCCGAACCCGCCCGACGCGGCCGACGCCACCGTGGCCGCCTCGAGCAGCACGACGCTGCGACCGCTGCGGGCGAGGTGGTGGGCGACGGCGCACCCGTACACGCCACCGCCGACGACGACGTGCTGGAAGCGGTGCGCCATCACTGCTCCCCCGGCCGGCGCGCGGCCGCGACGGCGCCGCTCGCGGCACCCCCGGCGAAGCGCTGCGGCCGGAACCCGGCCAGCGCGGGTGCCTGCTCGCCGTGCACCACCTCGCGGGTGGCGAGCGCCGCCAGCTCCGGCGCGAGCGTGACGCCGCTGTGGGTCACCGCGACGTAGACCGTGCGCGCGTCGTCGAGGAAGCCGGCCACGGCCTGGCCGTCGGCGGGCAGCGGCCGAATCCCGACCGCGACGTCCTCCATCGCAGGGGCGGCCGGCAGGCCGACGACGTCGGCGAAGCGCCGCGCCAGCTCCGCACCCACCCGGGCGCGGACCGCGTCGGGGGCCGCCGGGTGCGCCTCGACGTCCAGGTCGAGGCCCTGCAGCAGGTAGCGGCCACCGCCCGCGGGCCGGAAGTTCACCCGGGTCGTGCTCACCACGGACGCCACTCCCGCCGCGTCGACCGGCTGCGTCGTCGCGAGGAACCCGTACGGGGGCGCACCCACCGCGTCGTCGGTGTTCAGCGGGACGTGGAAGCCGGATCGGGCGAGGAACGACGTGGTCCAGCGGCCGGTCGCCACGACGACGCCGGTGAAGCGCTCCCGCTCCCCGCCGCCGAGCCGGACCTCGACCCCGGACTCACCCGGCGCCAGCCGCTCGACGGCCGCGGTGCGGACCTCGCCACCGGCGGCCCGCAGCCGCTCGTGCGCCTCGGCGACGAACGCCGGCACGTCGCAGTAGCCCTCCTCGGGGTACCGGACGGCGGCGCGCACCGCCTCCGCCCGGATGCCCGGCAGCTGCTGCGCGGCCTGCGCGGCGGGGACGTCCTGCACCGCGTAGCCGCGCTCGCGCAGCCGCGCCACCTTGGGCTCGAGCAGGGCGAGGTGCTCGTCGGTGAACGCCACCTCGAGGTGCCCCACCGGGTGGAACGACGTCCGGCCGGCGGCCCGGCCCGCCCGGTGGCGCTGCAAGCCGGCGAGGTTGAGGCGGTAGTACGCCGGAGGGACCTTGTTGTTCGCGTTGACCCACGCGAAGGAGGTGCCCGAGGTCCCCTGCAGGAGCGCGCGCTCCTCGAGGACGGTGACCCGGGCTCCCGCCTCGGCCAGGTCGGCGGCCACCGCCGACCCGACGGCACCGGCTCCTACGACGGCCAGATCCATTCCGCTCCCTCCACCATCGCCTACGGTGGCGCCACCTGCTTGCCAGGTGCCGCGACGGTAGTGAAAACTACGAGAAGCGGTCAATACCCGAAACGAGACGGAAACTTTGTAGTGGACGCTACGTCGGTGCCCGACACGCTGTCCTCGCGGCTGGAGTCCCGCGCCGAGCGGCTGCCGCCCGCCGAGCTCGCGGTCGCCCGCTACATGGCGGCGCACCTCGACCTCGTCGCCGCCCGCTCCGCCCTGGAGATCGCGGAGGCGGTCGGGACGAGCGACGCGACGGTCGTGCGCACCGCACGCTCCCTCGGCTACACCGGGCTGCGTGAGCTCAAGCGCGACGCAGTGGCCGTGCTGGCCCGGCGCGAGGACCCGGCCGCCGTGCTCAGCGACCGGCTGGGCCGGGCCGACGACCCGCAGCACCGCGCCCAGCGCGTGTTCCGGGACTCGGCCCGCGTCGTCGGCGCCCTCGACGAGTCGATCCGGCTCGACGTCTGGGAGGCCGCCGTGACCGCCGCGCTCGAGTCCGACCGGGTCGTCTGCTACGGCATCGGGCCGGCGGGCGCGGTGGCCGAGTTCTGCGCGAACTCGCTGCGGCGCGTCGGGCTCGCCGCCGTCGCGAGCGCGACCACCGGGTTGAGCCTCGCCGACGAGCTGCTCGGGCTCCGCGGCGGGGACCTCCTCGTCGTGTTCGCCCCGCTGCGGCTGTTCCGCGAGATCTCCGTGGTGCTCGACCGCGCCCGGGAGGTGGGCGCCCGCTCCCTGGCGGTCACCGAGGCGCTGGCGCAGCCGCTGCGCGAGCGGGCCGACCTCGTGCTGGAGACCCCGCCGTCGACCACGGCCACCGCGAGCGAGAGCATCGCCGCCTTCGCCGTCGCGCACGCCCTCACCATCGACATCGCCGCCCGCACCCGCGAGTCGTCGGTCGCCACGATGTCGCGGCTCAACGAGCTGCGCCACCGGGTGTCCGGCGACGACCCCGAACGCTGACGACCGGGCATTCCCGGGTGACCGGGACGGCAGCCGGTGCCAGGGTGCAGATCATGACGACCCGGGTGCGCACCTCCGCCGGAGCCGTCCGAGGGAGCTGGGACGACCGCGTCGCCGTCTACCGCGGCATCCCCTTCGCCGCGCCTCCGGTCGGGCCCGACCGGTTCGCCGCCCCGCGCCCGGCGCCGCCGTGGGACGGGGTGCGCGACGCCACCCGGTTCGGCCCGCCCCCGCCGCAGCCGGCCCGGCCGACCGAGGGGACGGACTGGCTGAACCTCGCCGTCTGGACACCCGCTCCGGGCCGGACCGGGCTCCCGGTCGTCGTGTGGATCAGCGGCGGCGGCTACCTGAACTGCGACACGGCCAACCCGCACCTGGAGGGCTCGGCGTTGGCGCGCGCCGGGGCGGTGGTGGTGAGCGCGCACTACCGCAACGGGACCGAGGGGTGGGCCCGCCTCGAGGGCGCGCCGGACAACCGGGGCCTGCTCGACCAGATCGCCGCGCTCGGATGGGTGCAGGAGAACATCACCGCGTTCGGCGGCGACCCGGGCGACGTCACCGTGCTCGGCCAGTCGGCGGGAGCGGGCTCGATCGCCGCGCTGCTGGTGATGCCGGCGGCGGCCGGGCTGTTCCGGCGCGCGATCCTGCAGGGCATCCCGGAGACCTACTTCACCCCCGGCCTCGCGGCCGACATCGCCGCCGAGGTGACCGCCGGGGTCGGGCGGGCACCGCGGGTCGCCGACCTCGTCGATGTCGCCCCCGACGACCTCGTCGCGGCGGCTCGGTCGGTGACCGCGGGGCTCCCGCGGCGCGCGGACCGGTGGGGCGCGGTCGCCCACACCCCCACCCCGTTCTCCCCCGTCGTGGACGGCGAGGTCCTGCCCGCCGCTCCGTGGGCCGCGCTCGCCGGGGGCGCGGCGCGCGACGTCGACCTGCTGGTCGGCCACGGCCGTGACGAGTTCAGCCTGCTCGCCCGCCGCCTCGGCGACGTCGACGACACCGCGGCGGACGCGCTGATCGACGGGCTGACCCCCACACCGGGCGCCCGGCGCTACCGCGACGCCTACCCGCTGCTCTCCCCGACCGAGCTGCGGGACACGGCCATGTCCGACTGGCTCTTCCGGATGCCGGCCCTGCACCTCGCCGACGCGGCCCACGCCGGTGGCGCCCGGGTCTGGTTCTACGAGCTCTGCTGGGGGTTCAACGCCCTGGGCGCCTCGCACGCCCTCGACACCCTGCTCGTCTTCGGCACCGCCGAGATCGACACCGGCCTCGCCGACGCCGGCCCGGACCTCGTGGGGCAGTCCCGACGCCTGTCGGAGCTGATGCGGGCCGAACACATCGCGTTCGCGACCACCGGCGACCCCGGCTGGGCCCGCTACGACCCGCGGGAGCGCACCACGCGGTTGTACGACGCGGTGTCCGGCGTCGGCCGCTACCCCGAGGAGCGGTCCCGCCGGATCTGGCGGGACCAGCGGTTCGGCGTGCTGGACCGCACGGGCTGATCAGCCGGTGCGGGATCCGCTCACTCCTCGGTGGAGATGAAGACGTTCTTGGTCTCGGTGAAGGCGCTCACCGCGTCGGGCCCCAGCTCGCGCCCGAGCCCCGACTGCTTGAAGCCGCCGAACGGGGTCCAGTACCGCACCGAGGAGTGCGAGTTGACCGAGAGGTTGCCGCTCTCCCAGGCCCGGCTGACGCGCAGCGCCCGGCCGATGTCGCGGGTCCACAGCGAGCCGGACAGCCCGTACTCGGTGTCGTTGGCGAGCGCGACGGCGTCCGCCTCGTCGTCGAAGGGCATGACGGCGATGACCGGTCCGAAGATCTCCTCCCGCCACTGCCGGGCGTCCTGCGTGACGGGCGCGAGCACCGTGGGCGGGAACCAGAAGCCGGGGCCGTCCGGGGCGGTTCCGCGGAACGCGACGGCGGCGGTGTCGTCGACGTAGGAGGAGACCTTGTCGCGGTGGGCGGCGGAGATGAGGGGGCCCATCGCGGTGGCGTCGTCGGCCGGGTCGCCGACGGCGAAAGCGCGGACCGCGGGTTCGAGCAGCTCCATGAACCGGTCGAGGACGCTGCGCTGCACGAGCACGCGGGAACGGGAGCAGCAGTCCTGCCCGGCGTTGTCGAAGGCCGCTCCCGGGGCCGTGGCCGCGGCGCGCTCGAGGTCCGCGTCGGCGAAGACGATGTTCGCGTTCTTCCCGCCGAGCTCGAGCGTCAGCGACTTCACCTGGTCCGCGCAGTGGCGCATGATCCGCTTGCCGACGGCGGTGGAGCCGGTGAACACGACCTTGCGGACGAGCGGGTGCGTCACCAGCTGCTCGCCCGCCTCGCTGCCCGTGCCGGGCACGACCTGCAGCACGTCCTCGGGCAGCCCGGCCTGCAACGCCAGCTCCTGCAGGCGCAGCGCCGTGAGCGGGGTGTGCTCGGCGGGCTTGAGCACGACCGTGTTGCCCGCCGCGAGCGCGGGCGCGAAGCCCCAGGCGGCGACCGGCATCGGGAAGTTCCACGGCACGATCACCGCGACGACGCCGAGCGGTTCCTGGAAGGTGATGTCCACACCCCCTGCGACGGGGATCTGCCGGCCGGTCAGGCGTTCCGGCGCGGCGGAGTAGTAGGCGAGGACGTCCCGGACGTTGCCCGCCTCCCACCGCGCGTTGCCGATGGTGTGGCCGGAGTTGCGCACCTCCAGCTGCGCGAGGTTCTCGATGTCGCCGTCGACGACCTCGGCGAAGCGGCGCAGGAGCCGGGCGCGCTCGGACGGCGCCACCTCGCGCCACGTCCGGAAGGCGCGCTGGGCCCGCGCGACGCGCTCGTCCACCTCCTCGCGGCCGGGGAACTCGACGCTCGTCAGCACCTTCTCGTCCACCGGGCTGATGACGTCGTAGCTGCTCATCGTCTCCACCTTCCTCGCACTCGCGGCGCTGCCCCACGGCAACATCGACCACAGTGAACATCCCGAGGTCGGGCGGCCGGATGCCGGGCGTCGCGGCCCCGGTAACGGATCACGTGCGCACAGCGACGTCGCAGTCGGCGAAGCCCCACCGCCGCTCCCCCGCTCCAGAAGGACACCGACGTGACCACCGCGCAGATCGACCGGCTGCTCGACTCCGACCGCGCGTGGGCGGTCGTCGACGTCGAGACCTCCGGCTTCCACCCCGGCAGCGGCCGGGTGCTCAGCGTGTCCGCCATGGCCCTCGACGCGGCGGGCCGCCCGGAGGGCCCGCGGTTCGCCTCGCTCGTCAACGCCGACTGCGATCCCGGTCCGGTCCACGTCCACGGGCTCACGCGGCAGCGCCTGGCCGCGGCACCCCGCTTCGACGAGATCGCTCCGGCCCTGCTCGAGGTCCTCGACGGGCGCGTCCTGGTGGCGCACAACGCCGCGTTCGACCACGGCTTCCTGGCCGCGGAGGCCGAGCGCGCCGGGGTGAAGCTGCCCGTGCGGCAGCGGATGTGCACGCTCGCGCTGAGCCGACGCCTCGGCATCGACGTGCCCAACCACAAGCTCGCCACGCTCGCCGGCTACTGGGGCGTGCCCCAGCGGCGCGCCCACGACGCCGAGGACGACACGCAGGTGCTGTCCCGCGTCCTGACCCACAGCCTCCTGCTCGCCGCACAGCTGGGCCTGCCGCTGCCGTTGATCGGCTGCGACAGCCGGACCGGCGCGACCCGCTACCCGCCGCGCGCCACGACGCCGCCGTGCCCGTGGCGCTACCCCGGCAGGCTGAACGCCGGGCAGCCGCTCGTGCAGGGCATGAAGCTGGCCATCACCGGCACGACCGGGGAACCCCGGACCATGCTCGTCGAGCGGCTCACCGCCGCCGGGCTCGACGTGCAGAACTCGGTCAGCCGCCTCACCAGTGCACTGCTCTGCAACGAGCCCGACCTCGGCACCCGCAAGGCGGAGCGCGCCCGCGCCGAGGGCATCCTCGTGCTCGACGAGACCACCGTGCTGCGGCTCCTCGACGACGTCCGGCCCGGCGAGCCGGTGGCCCGGCCCGCACCGCGGCGCGCCGGCGCGCCCAGGGTCGTCGTGCGCGGGCCGCTGCACGGTCGGCGGGTGCTCGTCCTCGGCGGCACCCACCCCCAGGCCGCGGCCGTGCGCACCGAGATCGGCGCGCTCGGCGGGGCCGCGGCCGTCAACCTCAGCGCGGGCGTCACCGACGTGATCCTGATGGCCGGCGGCGAGACCGACCGGCGCCTCGCGCGGATCCGCGAGGCCGAACTGCCCCTGCACCGCGGCCGGGTCGCGCTCGGCATCACCCTGCCCGCACCGTGCGCCGACGCGGTCGAGCCGGGCTACGTCGGGAAGCACCGCTCGGAGGCAGCGGGTGCCGGGGTGCCGGTCCTGCCCCGCGGCGCCGTCGTCGACCTCCCCGACGAGGACGTGTGGACGGTCAACGTCGCCTGGCGCGCCGACGCACTGGCCGGCGGCACGGACGTCGACGTGGTCGCCTTCCTCGTCGACGCCGACGAGCAGGTCATCGCCGACGAGGACTTCGTCTTCTACAACGCGCCGGTCAGCGAGCACGGCGCGGTGGCACTGGCCGCCGACGGCGACAGCGAGCAGAGCATCCGCATCGACCTCGGCCTCGTCCCCGACCAGCACAGCAAGATCATCATTGCCGCGGCGCTCGGCGGGGACGCCACCTTCGGCGCGCTGGGCGCGGTCACGCTCAGCGTCGACGGGGACGCCGCGACGGCCGCCACGTCCACGCTGGACGCCGCCACCACCGAACGCACCATGCTGCTGGCGGAGGTCTACCGGCGCGACGGGAGCTGGCGGCTGCGCGCCATCGGGCAGGGCTACGACGACGGCCTCGCCGAGCTCGCCACCCGCCACGGCGTGGCCGTCGAGAGCTCGTGACGGCCGGCCGCGCCGGTCACCGCGGCGGGACGGGATCGGCCGCCCGCTCCTGCTCGGATGCGGTGAGATCGGTGGCGAACCCGACCACGGCCTGGTCGATCCGGCGCAGCAGCCGGATCGCCCCGAGCAACTCGGCGCGGCGGCGCGCGTCGCGTCCCTGCGAGGCGTAGGACTCCGCGGCGTCGATCGCGTCCTCCGCGGAGCGGACGGCCGCACCGGGCTCCTCCCGGCGCAGCAGCACGGCGCGCAGCCCGTCGAGGTTGGCCCGCACGCGCTGCGCGGCCGGTTCCAGCGTGGCGGCCCACCCGGGTTCCACGACGGCGTCGGAGACCCGGGCGAACCCCCGCGCGTAGTGGTCGACGCCCGTGAGCACGCGCAGCGCGCGCTCGTAACCGGTGCGGCCCCGGCGCCGCAGGAACGCACGCTCGAGCGGCTTCGCCCGCTGCCGCAGCGTCCCCAACGCGTCCCCCGCGTCCCGCGCCAGCTCCACCGGCGGGGCCTCCGGTGCGCGGCCCACGATCTTCTCGACCGCGGCCTGCAGCACGGCGTGGACGGCGTCGACCTGCTCGTCGAGGGCCTCCTCGAACGCCTCCCGCGTGCGTTTGGGCAGCACGAGGTAACCCGCGAGGATCCCCATCGCCACGCCCACCGCGGTCTCCTCGACGCGCACCACGAACGTCGTGGGGTCGAACTGGCCGATCAGGCCGTAGAGCAGCGCGAGCACGGCGGTGAGCCAGAACGCCATCAGCGTCTGGGAGACCCGCACGAGGTAGAGCGCGAGGAACACGCAGCAGAACAGCAGCACGAGCACCACCACCGGGTGGTCGCCCACGAGGACGGCCAGGCCCATCCCCGCGAGCACCCCACCGATCGTCCCGATCACCCTCTCGTAGCCGCGGCTGAGGACGTCGCCGCGGCTGCTGGTGCCGGCGAACACGATGAACGCCGCGATCACCGCCCAGTACCACCGCGCCGGCGAGACGAGCTCGCCCACCACGATCGCGAGGCTGGTGGCGACCCCGACCTGCACGGCCTGCCGTGTGGTGATCCGCAAGCCCGACGGCTCGTCGTCCTCCGCGCCCTCCGCGTCCTCCGCGTCCTTCCCGCGTCCCGTGCCCGTCTCGGCCTCGGGCGCGGATCCCCGCTCCGGTTCGCGCGCGATCTCCAACGCGTCGGCCAGCCGGACCACGGCGAACGCCACGCGGTGCACGCGGGCCGCCCGCCCCTCGGGCTCCGCGGTCAGGGCGGCGACGCTGCGCCTCGCGGTCTCCAGCAGGACCGTGACGAACCCGCGCGGTGTGCCGGTGGCCGACGCCGCGCTCAACGCGCGCAGTGCCGCGAGCAGTGCGCGCCGCCGGTCGTCGTCCATCCCGCCCGCCCCGGCCCCGCCGGGGGCGGCGGCGAGCCGCTGCGCGGTGAGCGCGAGGCGTTCGGCGGCCAGCTCCGCGTCGAGGACGCGCAGGGCGAGCTCGTCGGGGTCGGCGGCGGCGCGTTCGGTCTCCAGCGCGTCGGCCACGAGCAGCGCCGTCTCGTTGAGCCGGGTCCTGCGCCGCAGCACGGCCTCCCACTCGTCCTCGACGTCCGACGGGGCCGCCTTCAGCAGGTCGGCGACCGCGTCGACGAGGGCGTGGACGTGGGCGCGGAAGGCGCGCAGGAGCCGCTCGAGCGCCCGCTCCGGACGCTCGGCGAACACGACGTCGCGCAGCAGCAGCGTTGACCCGATCCCGACCGCGGCGGCGAGCACGAGCCAGGGCAGCTGGGCCGGGGCAGCACCGAGGAACTGGGTGAAGAAGAACGGCATCACCGCGGACATGCCGAGCGCGACCCCGCGCGGGCCGAACCGGCGCACGTACACCGCTCCCACCATCACGGCGACGAACACGACGTCGGCGACGACCCGGTGCGGAGCGAGCAGCGTGCCACCGACGACCGCGAGGACCGCGGGACCGAGCATGAGCGACGTGGTCACGCGGCGGGCGCGCAGCTCGGGCTCGTTCACCGCCAGGTTGCTGACCATCGCCAGCACCGACGCGAGCAGCACCACGGTGACCGGGAACCCGGCCGGCAGGCGCAGAACGGTCGTCACGGCTGCGGCGAGCACCATCGCCGCGGTGGCGGTCCCGGCCAGTCGCAACCGGACGAGGCCGGGGTCGAGGCCGGTCAGAGCGGTGCGGAGCTCCGGGAACCGGGCGCTGAACCGCACGCGGGGAGTCTCCCACGCCGGACGCGAACCGGAGGGGCTCCTCCCGCTCCGGCGAGGCGGTTCAGTCGGCCAGCGCCGGGTTGCGCCGCACGGCCACCAGGCTGGTGATCGCGGTGATCGCCAGGACCCCGACGATCACGGACAGCGACACCCCGATGCCGACCTCGGGCACCGGGAGCGGCTCGCCGTTGTTGAGGAACGGCAGCTCGTTCTCGTGCAGGGCGTGCAGCACGAGCTTCACGCCGATGAAGCCGAGGACCACGGCAAGGCCGTAGGACAGGTAGATCAGCTTCTTGAGCAGCCCGCCGAGGAGGAAGTAGAGCTGGCGCAGGCCCATCAGCGCGAAGGCGTTCGCGCTGAAGACCAGGTACGCCTCCTGGGTCAGGCCGAAGATCGCCGGAATGGAGTCGAGCGCGAACAGCAGGTCGGTGAGCCCGATCGCGATCATCACGATGAGCATCGGGGTGACCCAGCGCTTGCCGTCGATCCGCACCGTGGTCCTGCTGCCGTGGTACTCGCCGGTGACCGGGAGCACCCGCCGGATCAGCCCGACGACCTTGGGCTCCTTCCACTCCTCGTCGTCGCCCCCCACGCCCTGCCGGACCATGTTCACGGCCGTGTAGATCAGGAACGCGGCGAAGAGGTAGAAGACCCAGCTCAGGGCGTTGATCACGGCCGCTCCCGCGGCGATGAACAGGCCACGCATGAGCAGCGCGATCACGATGCCGACGAGGAGGACGCGGTGCTGGTGGATCGCCGGTACCGCGAACGACGACATGATGATCACGAAGACGAACAGGTTGTCGACCGAGAGCGAGTACTCGGTGATGTAGCCGGCGAAGAACTCCCCGGCGTACTGGCCTCCCGCGAAGAACCAGAGACCGAGTCCGAACAGCCCCGCGAGCGCGACGTAGAAGAGCACCCAGTAAGTGGCCTCTTTGATGGTGACCGCGTGCGGTTTGTGGTCGACCAGGAACAGGTCGGCGAGGATGACGGCGGCCAGGGCGCCGATGGTGGCGAACCAGAGCCAGGCGGGCACGTTCACAGGGGAGCCTCCACGTATCTCGGGCAGCAGCGGGCCGCCCCGAGGTCTCTCCCCTCCGCGTCCGTGGAACGGAACTGCGGACCGGTGGCGCCGGGTCCGAGGTCCCGCGTGATTGACGATCCTGGGCCGCGGGGCCTCTCGCCGTGCTGACGACGCCACCGCGACCGGGATACTCCCCTGCGGTGCACCGTCAGAATGCAGGTTCGACTCTCCGATTTCCATCCAGGGTGACTTGGAACACGAAATGGAGTTGCGGCCGGAATTGACACATCTGCGGAATTGGTAATGCTTGTCCGATATCACCTTGATGCCGGGATCCGACCGTCTGACGCACGCCCTGAGCCCGGACGAGAGCGGCGGCGATACGTTGTCGGACGTGGACCCGACGCCCGCCGGCACCGTGCCCGACCCCGACCCCGTGGTGCTGCGGGCCGCACGGTGGGAGGGGCGGCTGGTCGACGTCTCGGTACGCGCCGGGCGGATCGACGCCATCGCACCGCACGTGCCCGGCGCCCGGCACGACGCGCCCGGTGTCGATCTCGGCGGTCGCACCGTCCTGCCCGGGCTGTGGGACAACCACGTGCACTTCGACCAGTGGGCCGCCGCACGCCGCCGGCTCGACCTCGCCGCGGCCGGGTCCGCCCGGGAGGCCGCCGCGATGGTCGCGGCCCGGCTGGCGGCGGAACCGCCGGGCCGGGGGGAGCTCCTGGTCGGCTACGGGTTCCGCGACGCGTTGTGGCCCGACCACCCGCACCGCGACCTCCTCGACGCCGTGGCACCCGCCGTCCCGATCGTCCTGGTGTCCGGCGACCTGCACTGCTGCTGGGTCAACGGCGCGGCGGCCGAGCGGTACGGGCTCGCCGACCACCCGTCGGGCCTGATCCGGGAGCAGGAGTGGCACCCGATCATGCAGGACGTGCGGCAGGCGCAGGCCCGGGACCTGCAGCGCTGGACCGACGACGCGGCCCGCGCCGCCGCGGCCCGTGGCGTCGTCGGCGTCGTGGACTTCGAGGCGCCGTGGCAGCTCGACACCTGGGCGGCGCGCATCGCGGGCGGGTGCGACGTGCTGCGGGTGGTCGCGTCGGTGTGGCCGGAGTGCCTGCACGACCCGATCGAGCGCGGGCTGCGCACGGGTGACGTCGTCCCCGGCACCGGCGGCCTGCTGACCATGGGCCCGCTCAAGATCGTGACCGATGGGTCGCTCAACACCCGCACCGCCTACTGCCACGACCCCTACCCCGGCCTGGCCGGTACCGCGCACCCGTGCGGGATGCTGCTGGTGCCGCCGGACGAGCTGGTGCCGCTGCTGGAGCGGGCCGACCGGGCCGGGCTCGAGGTGGCGGTGCACGCCATCGGCGACCACGCCAACACCCTCGCCCTGGACGCCTTCGCCGCCACCGGGGCGCGCGGCCGCATCGAGCACGCCCAGCTGCTGACCGAGCCCGACGTGGCCCGCTTCGCGGCGCTCGGGCTCACCGCGAGCGTGCAGCCCCGGCACGCGGTCGACGACCGCGACGTCGCCGACCGCTACTGGGCCGACCGCACCGACCGCGCGTTCCCCTACCGACGGCTGCGGGACGCGGGCGTCCCGCTGGCGCTCGGCTCGGACGCCCCGGTGGCGCCGCTGGACCCGTGGGTGGGCATCGCCGCGGCGGTGCACCGCAGCGCCGACGACCGCGCACCCTGGCACCCCGAGCAGCACATCACCCTGGAAGACGCGCTGGCGGCGTCGGCGGGCCCGGACGGCCCGCTGCGCCCCGGCCGCCGGGCCGACCTGCTCGTCCTGGACACGGACCTCCCCACGGACCCGGCGGAGCTGGAGGAGCTCCCGGTCGCGGCCACGATGCTGGCCGGCCGCTGGACCGTCGCCCTCTGACGGCAGCGAGCGCGCTCGACTTCGGGGTGCCGGGGCGTCAGGAGAACTGGATCCCGCCGTCGATCATCACCGACTGACCGGTCATGTAGTCCGAGTCCGGGGAGGCGAGGTAGGAGACGAAGCCGGCCACGTCCTCGGGCACCGACACCCGGCCGAGGTGGATCAGCTCCGAGTACTTCGCGATGGCCGCACCCTTGCGCAGGCCCTCGTGGTCGGCGAGCTTCTCGTCGATGTGGTCCCACATCGCGGTGCCGACGATGCCCGGGCAGTAGGCGTTCACGGTGATGCCGTGCTGGGCCCACTCCATCGCGGCCGCCTGGGTGAGGCCGCGCACCGCCCACTTCGAGGCGGAGTAGTGCCCCAGCAGCGGGAAGGGCCGGTAGGCCACGATCGACGCGGCACCGATGATCTTGCCGCCGGAGCCCTGCGCGATCATCTGCCTCGCGGCGGCGGTGTAGCAGAGGTACACCCCGCGCAGGTTGATCGACATGAGGTGGTCGAACTCCTCGGGAGTGACCTCCAGCAGCGGCTTCACGGCGGCGATCCCGGCGTTGGCCACCATCACGTCGAGCGAGCCGAGCTCGCCGACCGTCTGCTGCACCATGGCCTGCACGGCGTCCGGCTCGGCCACGTCGGCCACCACCGCGGCCGACCGCCGCCCCATCGCCGCGATCTCGTCGGCCACGCCCTTGAGCTGGTCGCCGTTCGCCTCGATGTCGTTGACCGCGACGTCGAGACCGTCGGCGGCCAGCCGCAGGGCGATGCCCTTGCCGATGCCCCGCGCGGCACCTGTGACCAGCGCGACCCGCTTCTCCGATGCGACCACTGCTACCTCCGTTGGTGGTGGGCTCGTCCCGGCCGTGACGACCGAACGGGGGCCGACGCTAGGGACCCGCGGGGGCCACCGGCAGGCCCTCGGCGTCTCAGTTTGAGACGAGGAGCGCCCCGCTCACCGCCGCCGGCCGGCCGTGCCGCGCTCGCGCAGGCTGCGGCGGGGCAGCCGGCTGACGCCGAGCAGGGCCACCACGCAGAACCCGAGGACCCACCAGAACGCGTCGGCGAACGCCCACGTGACCCCGGCCGTGCCGAGCGGCTCCCGGGCCGCGAGCCTGGTCTGCAGGATCACCGCGAGCAGCGCCGTGCCGACCGAGCCGCCGATCGTGCTGAGCAGGTTCAGCGCGCTCGCGGCCCGCGGGATCACCGCCCGCTCCAGCGCGCTGTAGACCAGCGCCATCACCGGAGCGCTGATCATCGAGCTGCCCAGCCCCCGCACCACCAGCGACGCGGCGATCAGCGCGGCGGGCGGCTCGGACGCGAGCTGGGTGAACACCACCGTTCCGAGGGCCACCAGCGCGACCCCGGCGCAGACCAGCGTGCGGGGTGCGACGCGGTCGACGATGCGGCTGACCACCACCGACCCGGCCGCGGCCCCGACGCCCTGTGGGACGAGCAGCAGGCCCGCCTCCCACGGGGTCATGCCGCGCCCGCTCTGCAGGTACAGGGGCAGCAGGAACATCGCCCCGTACACCGACGCGCCGAGCACCAGCAACGCCAGCGCGGCGGCACCGAACGGGGGCCGCGACAGCAGCCGCGGATCGAGCAGCGGGACGCCGCGGTGCCGCAGCGCGTGCACGGCGAACCCGGCGAGCATCCCGGCGCCGACGGCCAGCGCGCCCCAGCTGACGACCGGTGGCACCGCCTGGCCGTGCGCGAATCCGGTGAGCCCGAAGACCAGCACCGCGATACCCGGGGACAGGAGCACCGTGCCGCGCACGTCCAGCAGCGCCCCCGCCGTCGCCGGCGCGTCGCGCGGGACGTGGCGCAGCGCGAGCAGCACCCCGACCAGCCCGATCGGCAGGTTCACGTAGAACAGCCACGACCAGTGCGCCACGCCGAGGATCGCGCCGCCGATGACCGGCCCGAACACCGGGGACAGCAGCGGGACGACCCCGACGATGCTGATGATCCGCCCGATGCGGCCCGGCCCGGCAGCCCGGGCCAGCAGGGTCTGCCCGGTGGGCGGCAGCAGCCCGCCGCCGAGGCCCTGCAGCACCCGGAACACGATCAGGCTGGCCGGCGACCAGGCCAGCCCGCACAGCACGGACCCGGCGAGGAACACCAGCACGGCGCCGATCCAGGTGCGGCGCCCGCCGAACCGGTCCACCAGCCAGCCCGACGCCGGCACCGCCGCGACGACGGCGAGCAGGTAGGCGGTGGTGACCCACTGGACGTCGGTGATCGATGCTCCGAGATCCGCGGTCAGGGTGTCGATGCCGACGGTGACGACGGTGGCGTCCATCGTCGCCATGAAGGTGCCCAGGACCAGGACGAACGCGGTCCGGACCAGCGGCGCGTCGATCCGCTCCGGCGGGCCGGTCACGGGGCCGCGGACCCGGCGAGCGCGGCGAGCGCGGCGCGCAGGTGCTCGACCAGGGCGGCGGGCTCGTCGCCGGGGAACACCCCGGGCGCCCAGAAGATCCGGACGACGAGCTCGGCCCCCGCCCGGCCGTCGACGGCGATCGCGTTGACCATCAGCTCCCGCGGCTGCGGGAGGTCCGCGTCGCCGCCGGAGCCGATCGGGTCGGAGCCGGGCGCGGGCCGCCACACCACCGGCTCGGTGGCCGCGGTCTGCAGCCGGCCCAGGTAGTTCACCGAGATCCGGGGTGCGGTGCCGCCGACGAGGTCGCCGAGGATGCCGGAGCCCAGCCCGTCACCGGCCGCGGCGAGCTGCTCCGCGACAGCGGCGAGCGTCCGCGCGGCGTCGGTGGCCTCGACCCGCACCGGGTGGGATGCGGAGAGCCAGCCGACGGTCGAGGACAGGTCGACGGGCCCGCTGCCGTCGGGCAGCAGCTCCGGGCGGCCGTGGCCCTCCCGGGCGACCGTGACGACGTGCTCGCCGCGCCACGCGCGCACGGCCATGGCCACCGCGGTGATCAGGACCGCGTCCGGCGCGGTCCCGTGCGCCGCGGGCAGCGCCGTGAGCACCGCGTGCGCCGCGTCCGGGTCGAGGCGCAGCTCGCGGTGCACGGCCGTGGCCATGGTGTCGCGCGCCGGGTCCAGCGGGCGCGCGCCGAGCGGCGCGACGTCCGCCGCCACCCGCTGCCAGTGCGGCAGCTCCCCGCGCCGCGCCGGGACGGCCGCCGCCACGGCGCGGGCCCAGCCGAGGTAGGACGCCCCGACCCGCGGCAGGTCCGGCGCCCCGCTCTCGTAGAGGTGCGCGACGTCGTCGACGAGGATCCGCCACGACGCGCCGTCGACGGCCACGTGGTGGGCGACCAGCAGCAGCCTCCCCGGCACCGCGTCCCCGGCGTCGAGCCAGACCGCGCGCAGCAGCGGGCCGCGCCGGAGGTCCATCCCGGCGCGGGTCTCCTCGAGCCGGGCGGCGGCGACGGCCTCGATCCCGTCCGGCGCGACCGCGACCCGGGTGAGCACGTCGGCCCCGGTGACGGCGCCGACCGGCGGGATCCGCAGCACCGGCTCGGCCCCGTCGACCAGGCGCGCCCGCAGGACGTCGTGGCGGGCCAGCACGCCGTCGAGCACGGCCTCCCACCGCGCGAGGTCGCCCCCGGCCGGCACCACGAGGTCCACCCAGAGGCAGAAGGCGTCGGGCGCGGCCCCGCCCGCGGCGCAGAGCGCGAGGAACTCCCGTGCCGCCGGGGTCAGCGGCGCGTCGCCCGCCGCGGGCTCGCCCGTGGCCGCGAGGTCCGCGGTCACCGCGCGCGCGGCGATGCCGGCCACCGTGGCGCCCTCGAACACGTCCCGTGCGGTGAGCACGAGCCCGCGCCGCCGCGCCCGCGACACCACCTGCAGCGAGACGATGCTGTCGCCGCCGACGTCGAGGAACGCGTCGTCGAGCTGCACGTCCCCGCCGTTGACGACGCCGCGCCCGAGGACGTCGCGGAACACCTCCAGCAGCAGCGCCTCCGCGGCCGTGGCGGGCTCCCGGGCCGCGGTGGCCGCGACGGCCGGCGCCGGCAGTGCGGCCCGGTCCAGCTTCCCGCTCGGCCCCAGCGGCAGCTCGTCCAGCTCGACCAGCGCGGACGGCACCATGTGGTCCGGGAGCTGGGTGGCGGCGTCGGCCAGCAGCGTCGCGACGTCCAGCGGCGCGTCGCCCGCGGGCAGGACGTAGCCGACGATCCGGCGGTCCCCCGGCCGGTCCTCGCGCACGACCACCGCGCAGCCGCGCACCGCAGGGTGCCGTCCCAGCACGGTCTCGATCTCGGCGAGCTCGATGCGGAAGCCGCGGATCTTCACCTGGTCGTCGCCGCGGCCGAGGAACACGAGCTGGCCGTCGGGGCGCCACCGCACGCGGTCGCCGGTGCGGTACATCCGGGAGCCGGGCTCGCCGAACGGGTCGGCGACGAACGCGGCCGCCGTCAGGTCCGGCCGGTTGACGTAGCCGCGGGCGAGGCCGGGCCCGGCGAGGTACAGCTCACCGGTCTCACCGACCCCGACCGGCATGAGCCCGTCGTCGAGCACGTAGGCGCGGACGTTCGGGTCCGGCCGCCCGATCGGGACCGGCCCGGCCTCGACCGGCTCGTCGGGGTCGTGGACCCACATCGTCGCGTTGATCGTGGCCTCGGTCGGGCCGTAGGCGTTCAGGAAACGTCGCCTGCGTCCCCACCGGCGCACGATCGCCGGGTCGAGCCGCTCGGCGCCGACCATCATGAGGACGTCCCGGTCGATCTCCAGGTCGTCGGGCAGGGCCGCGACGAACGACGGCAGCAGGTTGATGCCGGTGACCCGGTGCTCGCGGATGTAGGCGACGAGCTCGTCGCCGGGCACCCGCGCCTCGTCGGGCGCGATCACCGAGGTCCCCCCGGACAGCAGCGCCACCATCGTCTGCCAGAACGCGACGTCGAAGCTGGTGGAGGCGAACTGCAGGTAGCGGTCCTCGGAGGTGATCCCCACGACCTCCTCCTGCAGGGCCACCAGGTCCGGGATCCCGCGGTGGGTGACCGCGACGCCCTTGGGCCGTCCGGTGGTCCCGGAGGTGTAGATGACGTAGGCCAGCGCGTCCGGGGTGAACCGGGCACGCGGGGTGGCGGGGTCGGTGCCGGGCCGGCCTGCGACGGTGGCCGGGTCGTCGAGCCGCAGCACCGGCATCCCGTCCGGCAGCTCCACGTCCAGCGCGGCGTGCACGTCCGTGGTGGTGAGGGCGGCGGCCGGGCGGATGTCGGAGATCATGTAGGCGAGCCGGTCGCGCGGGTAGGCGGGGTCCATCGGCACGTACACCGCACCCGCCTTCAGCACACCCAGCAGGGCCACGACCATCTCGACGTCGCGACCGAGCAGCACCGCCACCGGGTCCTGCGGGGCCACCCCGTGCGCGACCAGGGCGTGCGCCAGCTGGTTGGCCCGCCGCTCCAGCTCGGCGTAGGTGAGGCTGCGGTCGCGGCAGACCACGGCCTGCGCCCCGGGCTTGCGCCGCACCCACGCGGCGAACTCCGCCAGGCACGGCCGCCGCTTGCGCGTCGGCTCGACGACGCCCATCGCGAGCACCGCGGCGCGCTCGTCCTCGTCGAGCAGCGGCAGCCGTCCGACCGGCCGGTCCGGGTCGGCGACGATCTCGTGCAGCAGCCGGACCAGCAGCCGCCCGTACTCGCGCACGGTGTCGTCGGCGAAGGCGTGCGGCTGGTACGCCAGCCCGATCGTGATCGACTCGCCCGGGAGGACGACGACCGTCAGCGGGTAGTGCGTGGCGTCGGCGATCTCGACCGCGGCGAGGTCGAGGCCGGGCGCCACCGGGATCCGCCGCCGGTCCGACAGCGGGAAGTTCTCCACCACGAGCATCGTGTCGAACAGGTCGCCGGCCCCCGCTGCACGCTGCACGTCGGGCAGGCCGACGCCGTGGTGCTCGGCCATCGCGACGGCCTGGGCCTGCACGGCGTCGAGCACCTGCGCCGCCGTGTCGGACGGGCGCGTCGCGACCCGCACGACGACCGTGTTGAGCAGCAGGCCGATCATCTCCTCGACGCCCTCGACCTCGGGCGGTCGGCCGGAGACGGGGCAGCCGAACAGGACGTCGCGACGACCGGTGAGGCGCCCGAGCAGCAGCCCCCACGCGGTCTGCACGACGCTGGACAGCGTCAGCCCGCGCTCGCGGGCGAACCCCCGCAACCGATCGGAGAACTCCGGCCCGAGGTCGATCCTCACCCGCTCCGGGCGCTCGACGCGGGCCGCGGTGGCGGCTGGCGCGAGGCGCGTGCCCTCGTCCACCCCGGCCAGCAGCTCCCGCCAGGCCTGCAGTGACTTCCCGGGGTCACGGCGGGCGACGAAGCGGTGGTAGGCGGCGAGGTCCGGCGCGTCGGGCACGGCCGGGCCGCCGCCCAGCTCGGCGTAGAGGCCGCTCAGGGCGCGGCCGACCAGCGGCATCGACCAGCCGTCCAGCAGCGCGTGGTGCATGGTGAGGCACAACCGGTGCTCGTCCGGACCCGTGGCCACCAGCAGGAACCGCACCAGCGGTGGCGTCGCGGGGTCGAACCCGCGCTGCACCTGGTCGCTGCGCAGCCGCTGCACCTCCGCCTCCCGTGCCACGGTTTCCAGGCCGGTGAGGTCGGCGTACTCCCACAGCAGCTCGGTCTCGGCCGGCACCACCGTCACGACGTCACCGGAGTCGGTGACCACGAGGAACGACCGCAGGGCGGGCCTGCGGCGCAGCAGCTCCCCGGCCGCGGCGCGCATCCGGTCCGGGTCCAGCTCGCCGTCGAACCGCAGGACCGCCTGCGCGACGTAGACGTCGGTGTCGTCCGCACCACGCACCAGCGTGTGGAACGCCAGCCCCACCTGCAGCGGGGTGGCGGGCAGCACGGCCTCGATGCGACGGGTGCGCTCGATCTCGGCGGTCGTGGCCTCGTCGAGCCGCACGAGCGGCCGGTCCGGCTCCGCCTCGGCGACGGCCACCGGCCGGGCGCCCGCGGCCAGCGCCGCGATGCTCTGCCGGGCGAGGAGGTCCTTGGGGCGCAGGTCCAGCCCACGCGCCCGGGCCCGGCTGCTGACGGCGATGGCGGTGATGCTGTCGCCGCCGAGCGCGAAGAAGTCGGCCTCGACCCCGACGTGCGGCAGGCCCAGCACCTCGGCGACCACCGCGCTGAGCGCCTCCTCCTGCACGGTGACCGCCGCCCGCCCGGTGTCGGCGAGGGCGGGCGCGGGCAGCGCGGCGCGGTCGAGCTTGCCGTTGACCGTCACCGGGAGCTCGGCGAGCACCACGACGGCCGCGGGCACCAGGTGCTCGGGCAGGCGCACCGCGAGCGCGTCGCGCAGGTGCTCCGGGCTCGGGTCCGCACCGGCGGCGGGGACGACGTACCCCACGAGCCGCGCACGTCCGGAGTCGGTGCGCACCGACGCCGCGGCGGCGTCGACCCCGGGCAGCGCGGCCAGCCCGGCCTCCACCTCACCCAGCTCCACGCGGTGCCCGCGGATCTTGACCTGCCCGTCGTCACGGGCGACGTACTCGAGATCGCCAGCGGGCAGGCGCCGGACGAGGTCGCCGGTGCGGTACATCCGCTCCCCCGGCCGCCCGTACGGGTTCGCGACGAAGCGCTCGGCGGTGGCACCGGGCCGGCCCAGGTAGCCGCGGGCCAGGTGCGGCCCGGCGAGGTACAGCTCGCCGCGCTCGCCGTCGGGCACCGGGGCGAGCGCGCCGTCGAGCACGTAGGCGCAGGTGCCGGGCACGGCCGCACCGATGGTCGGAGCACGCCCGGCGACGGGGGCCACGGTGGCGTCGACGGTGGCCTCGGTCGGACCGTAGAGGTTGAACGCCGTCGCTCCGGATCCGGCGACGGTGCGCCACAGCCCCTCGCCGACGGCCTCGCCGCCCAGCAGCAGCACGCCGGGGGCGGGCGATCCGGCCAGCAGACCGGCCGCCAGGAGCGGACCCGCCATGGACGGGGTCGTGTCGACGACGTCGATGCGGTCGCGCCGCACCGCCGCCACGAGCGCGTCGGCGTCCCGGGCGGTCTCGGTGTCGTAGAGGTGCAGCTCGTGCCCGCACAGCAGCCAGCAGAGCTGGTCGAGCGAGGCGTCGAAGGCGAACGAGTAGGTGTGCGCCGCCCGCAGCCGCCGGGGAGCTCGGCGCTCCGCCGCGGCGACCACCGTCGCTCGCTGGCGGTGCACCAGCTCGGCCAGACCGCCCGACCGGGCCAGCACGCCCTTGGGGCGGCCCGTCGAGCCGGACGTGTAGATCACGTAGGCGAGGTGGTCCGGGTGCCGCGGTGCCGCCAGCTCGGCCGCGGTGAGCGGGCGCTCGGGCAGGGCGGCCAGCTCGGCGAGCACCGCGGGGTCGGCCAGGTCCAGGCGCTCGACGGCGCCGAGGTCCGGCGCGGACCCCGCCGTCACCACGAGCACCGGGCGGGCGTCGGCGAGCAGCTCGCGGCGCCGCTGCTGCGGGTGCTCCGGGTCGAGGGCCAGGTACGCCGCGCCGGCGTCGAGGACGGCGAGCAGCGCCACGACGAGGTCGGCCGAGCGGGGCAGCGCGAGCGCGACCACGTCGTCCGGGCCGACCCCGCGGGCCCGCAGCGCACGGGCCAGCCGGTGCACGCGACCGGCCAGCTCGGCCGTGGTGAGCCGCTGCGCGCCCGCGACGAGCGCGGTCGCGTCGGCCCGGGCAGCGGCGAGCGCGTCGAGGACGGCCGGCACCGGCTCGGCTGCGCCGTCCACGGCCGGCGTGCGGGCCGCGGCGAGCAGCGCCTCACGGGCCTCGCCGACCAGGTCGACCTGCCCGACGGGCGGCGCCTCGGGCCGCGCCAG
The DNA here is from genome assembly GCF_006716445.1 of Pseudonocardia kunmingensis. Lineage (GTDB taxonomy): Bacteria > Actinomycetota > Actinomycetes > Mycobacteriales > Pseudonocardiaceae > Pseudonocardia > Pseudonocardia kunmingensis. Next base: position 1,180,731 of record NZ_VFPA01000002.1, on the reverse strand, counting down.
CTCGCGCACCATGGTCCGCATCGCGGCCGGCTTGCGGTCCACCGCGGCCTGGTCCCCGGCGCGCGCGTCCACCTCGAACCCGAGCAGCAGCCCGCCGTCGCGGGTGGGGGTGGCGGTCAGGCCCCAGTCCTCCGGCGGGCCGCCCGCGACGTTGCGCATCTGACCGGTGGCGCCCGCGAAGTCCATCACGAGGTCGTAGGCCTTGAAGTTGACGCCGCTGCCGTGCAGCAGCGCGCTCGCGCCCGGCACGCCGAGGTCCCGGGGGATGTTCCCGCCGCGGTAGCGCTGGTGGGCGCGCATCTCGGCCATCGCCGCGGCGACGCGGCGGGTCAGCTCGGGCAGCCGGTCACCGCTGTGCACGGCCACGCGCAGCGGCAGCACGTTCACCGCCATGGCGGGCGTGCGCAGCCCCGTCGACCCGAGCCGGCACATCAGCGGCAGCCCGAAGACGACATCGCTGCGCCCCTGCATGCGGTGCAGGAACGCCGCGTAGCAGGCGATCACGGCCTCGCCCCAGGTGGCGCCCACCTGCTTCGCCACCGCGCGCAGCGCCTCGATCTCGGCGGGCGGCACGACCGCGCTCGCGGACAGCGTGCACTCCGCCGGGCCCGCCGGTGCCGCCCGGTCGTCGAACTCCGGCACCGGGGTGAGCCGGTCGACCCAGTAGGCGCGGTCGGCCGCGCTGTCCTCGCTCGCGAGGTAGGCCGCATCGGCCGCCGCGAACTCGGCGAACGGCCGGAACGGCGACGGCGGCACCGGCTCGCCCGTGGCCAGCGCGGTGTAGACCGCGGCGATGCGCCGGCAGAGCATCGACTGGGAGTAGCCGTCGATCACCAGGTGGTGGTAAAGCAGCACGCACCAGACGTCGCGGTCGGTGATCCGCAGGACCACCTGCACGGCCAGGTCGCGTTCGGTCATGCCGGACAGCGCCGCGGCCGCCCGGAACCGCTCGGCCGAGACGAACGCGTTGCCTGCCGCGACGGGGTCGGGCTCGCCGCGCAGGTCGACGATCCGCGGGGCCGCCGCCGGCGTGTCGTCGACGAGCTGCCGCGGGCCTCCGGGCGGGTCGAGCACCCGCACCCGCAGCGTCTCGGCGTCGTCGGTGGTGATCCGGACGGCCTCGGCGAGGAGGCCGGCGTCGACGGGGTCCGGGCCGGAGACCTCGAGGACGTCACCGACGAGGTAGTACGGCGAGTCCGGGTCGAGCCGTTGTGCGTTCCAGATCCCCAGCTGCGCGGTGGTCAGGTCGAACGTCACGGGGGCCTGGACACCGGTGGTCACGCGCACTCCTCGTCTGTCGGAGATCAGGGGACGACGGTCACGCGGGAGGCGACAGCAGCGGTGCGAGCGCCTCGTCGGCCGCGTCCAGCGCCGTCAGGGCGGCCTTGTAGGTGGCCGCCTCCGTGTAGCGGATCGGGATCGTGCGGCCCGCCTCCACGGCGGGCAGCAGCGGCCACAGCGGCGAGTCGAGGACCTGCTGCACGCCCTCCCGGACCGACCCGTCGGGCTCGGCGCTGTAGGTGATCACGTCGGCCTCGCCGAGGCTCGCCGGGAGCTCCTCCATCGAGGGGTACTCGCTCACCGCCCGCGATCCCGGCCCCGGCTCCTGCACCTGGCCGTAGTAGGTGACGCCGAGGTCGTTGAGGACGTTGGTGCCCCACGAGCCGTCGAACTCCCGCTGGAACGTGCCGCGCGCGACCTCGCCGTACGCGCCGACGTGGCCGAACCGCAGGGGCCCGACCACGGGGGCGTACTTCTCCTCCAGCCCGGCGGCCTTCGCCTCGTACTCGGTGCGCAGTGCGTCGAAGGCGGGCAGCACGCCCGCCGCGTCGGCCTGCCGCTGCGACACCTCGCGCCACTTCGACGGGATCGTCGGACCGATCGCCACGACCGGCGCCACCGACTCCAGCAGCTCCACGTCGACGTCGGTGAGGATCGGTGCGGGCACCCCGATCACGATCAGGTCGGGGTCGACCCGGGCGATCGCCTCGTAGTCGGTCTCCGCGGCCAGCTCGCCCGCGACCTTCTCCAGCCCGTCGTAGGTGGCCTTGTCCTCGGGGCTCATCAGCGGGATGCCCCGCTGCCACGTCGAGATGCCGACGAGCGGGGCACCCGTCTCGATCAGCGCGGGCACCGCGTACCCGGTGGCGACGATGCGCTGCGGGGCCACCGGGATCGTGATCTCGCCGTTGTCGGCGGCGAAGACCCGCGTCGGCGCCGCCGCGGCCGGCGCCGGGGCGTCCGCGGACGAGCCGCAGCCGGCCGCGACGAGTGCGAGCGCGGCCGCGCAGGCGGCGACCAGGCGCGACGGGAGCTGCAGCCTCATGTCAGGTACTCCCCCATGCGCGTGAAGTGGTCGGCGGCGTCCAGCTCGCGCCCGTCGTCGGTGCGCACCCGCTCCAGCACCAGGCCGCGGTTGCGGCCGCGCCGCGCGTCGGCGCCCGCGACGACCACCACGCCGCGCCCGCGCCGGATGACGACCCGGCCGGGCGTCCCGCCGATCACGTCGTCGGTGACCGACGCCGCGAGGACGCGCAGCCGCTCGCCGCGGTGGTAGCAGTAGGCGTTCGGATACGGGTCGACCTGCGCGCGCACCAGGTTGAACAGGTCGCGCGCCGGCCACGAGAAGTCGATGCGGTTCTCCTCGTCGCTGCGGCGGTGGAAGTAGGACGCCGCCCTCCGGTCCTGCGGGGTCGGCACCGCCCGCCCGGACGCCACCAGCTCGAGCGCGTCGACCGTGATCGGGCCGAACATCGCGAGCGTGCGGTCGAAGAGGTCGACCACGGTGTCGTCGTCGGTGACCGGGGTGGAGCGCTGCAGCAGGATGTCGCCCGCGTCGAACTCCGCGTTCATCAGGTGCGCGGTGACCCCGACCTCGGGCTCGTCGTTGATCAGCGCCCAGTTCAGCGGGGCGAACCCGGCATAGGCGGGCAGCAGCGCGTCGTGCACGTTGACCGTGCCCAGCCGGGGGATCGAGTAGACCTCCGGGGCGAGCCAGGTGCGCCAGTTCGACACCACCATGACGTCCGCGGCCGCGGCCGTGATCGCCTCGCGCACCTCGGCGTCGTCGGCGCGCTCGCGCACCAGCAGCGGGATGCCGCGGTCGGCGGCCAGCTCCGCCACCGACTCGTTGAAGATCTTCTCGTAGGGGTTGTCGCTGTCGGCGTGGGTGACGATCAGGGGGACCTCGTGACCGGCGTCGAGCACCGCCTCGATCGTCCGCCGCCCCCAGGTCATGTATCCGAACGCGACGACCCGCATCCCGGTCCAGCCCCCTCGACTGTCGTTGGTAAAGGCAGGCTAACCATAGGTGCCGTGCGTCTCCCGGGAAACGTGACCTGGGACGCGATCAGCGATCGGGACCGAATCGGCTGTGCCGGCCCGGGGCCCGCCTGGGAGAGTGCGGGCGTGCACGCGCAGGCCGGTTCCTCCGAGGACACCCGTTGGATCACCACCCCTCTCGACGAGAGCCTCGTGCGGGGCGCCCTCGAGCTCGAGCGCACGGAGCACGGGGTGCTGCCGCACCGCCTGCCCGCGTGGGCTCGCGCGCAGGGTGACGCGCAGCTGGCGATGGCCGAGGCCCAGCCCTCCGGGGTGCGGCTCGCCTTCCGCACCCGCGCCACGGCCGTCGAGCTCGACACCCTCCGCACGAGGGTGGGCTACCGCGACATCCCGCCCCGCCCGGACGGCGTCTACGACCTGCTCGTCGACGGGGAGCTCGCCGGCCAGGCCGCGACCACCGGCGGGAAGGTGCTCCTGCTGGACATGGCGACCGGGACGGCGGAGACGCAGCCCGGCCCCGTCGGCACGGTGCGCTACACCGGCCTGCCCGATCGTCTGAAGGACGTCGAGATCTGGCTGCCGCACACCGAGATCACCGAGCTGGTCGCGCTGCGCACCGACGCCCCCGTCGAGGCCCGCCCGCGGGGGGACCGCCGGGTGTGGCTGCACCACGGCAGCTCGATCAGCCAGGGGTCGAACGCGGCGAGCCCCTCGACCACGTGGCCCGCCCTGGCGGCCGCCCGCGGCGGCGTCGAGCTGGTCAACCTCGGCTTCGGCGGCAGCGCGATGCTCGACCCGTTCACCGCCCGCGTCCTGCGCGACACCCACGCGGACCTGATCAGCGTCAAGATCGGCATCAACGTCGTGAACGGGGACGTGATGCGGCGCCGCGCCTTCGGCCCGGCCGTGCACGGGTTCCTCGACACCATCCGCGAGGGGCACCCGGACACGCCGCTGCTGGTGGTCTCGGCCATCCACTGCGCGATCCACGAGGAGACGCCCGGTCCCGGCGCCGTGGACTTCTCGACCGGCACGCTGCGGTTCCGCGCCACCGGCGATCCGGCGGAGCGCGCCGCGGGGAAGCTGACGCTCACCGTGGTGCGCGAGGAGCTCGCCCGCATCGTGGGGCAGCGCTCGGCCGCCGACCCGCACCTGCACCACCTCGACGGCCGCGAGCTCTACGGCGAGGCGGACGCCGCCGAGCTCCCGCTCCCGGACGCCCTGCACCCGGACCCCGCGAGCCACCGGCGCATCGCCGAGCGCTTCGCGGAGTTCGCCTTCGGCACCGGAGGAGGATTCGCATGACGAGCGCCCGCCGCGGAGGAGCGGATCAGCTGGACACGATGTCGTCCTCGGTGTTGCCGAACCACTCGTTGTCGTCCTCGTCCACCTCTTCCCGCCCCCGCACCATCAGCCCGGCCTTGCTGCCGAACACGACGTTGTCGACGAGGTCGAACGGGCCCTCGGTGTCGACGTAGATCCCGTAGCGCCCGTTCCCGCCGATCGTGTTGCCGCGCACCGTGGACGCGGCGGCGAGGCTGACGATGCGGATCCCGTCCTTCTCGTTGCCGCGCAGGTGGTTGGCCTCGATCAGGTTCTGCCGCGAGGTCTGGGTGAGCCCGACGCCCGACTCGGTGTTGTCGTACACCTGGTTGCCGCGGATGGTGTTCTCGTTCGACTCGTTGATGTTGATGCCCTGCGCGGCGTTGCCGAACGACTCGTTGCCCTCGATGAGGTTCCGGTCGGACCCGAGGTACATCACGATGCCGTGGTGCTGGTTGGCGTAGACGATGTTGTCGCGGACCACGCTGTCGGTGCAGTGCTCGGCGAGGATGATCCCGTGCTTCCCGTTGTGGTGCACGACGTTCCGCTCGATCACCAGCTCGGTGGAGTGCGTGTGCGGGTCGATGCCGTAGAGGACGTTGTCGTGGAACTCGTTGTCGAGCACCTGCAGGCCCGTGACCTCGTAGGAGTAGAGGCCGTAGTAGAGGTGGGAGACCACGCTGCCGGTGATGCTCCCGGTGGTCCCCTCGGTGCGCCAGGACAGCCCGTAGGACTCGACGTCGCCGGAGCCGAGGTAGCGGATCTCGGCCGCGTCGATCGTCAGCCGCGCGCCGTCGCGGGCGAGGATGAAGCTGCGCCCGTCGCGGTACTCCTCGTCGACGGTCCCGGCGCTGTGGTCCCACGACGTGAGGCACGAACCGGCGATGTCGACGCCGCCGCCGAACGCCCGGATCGCGGTGACCACGCCCTCACCGCTGGCCATCTTGAGCCAGCGCACCTCCGGGGCGCTGATCCGCAGCGACGCGCCGTCGCGCACGACCAGGTCGGCGCCGAGCAGCCACTCGCCCGGCCCGACCTCGCGCAGCGCGTCCGGGTCCGCGATCTCCTCGCTCAACGCCGGCAGGGAGACGTTCTCCCCGCCGGACAGGGTGATCGTGCGGGTGGCGAGGTCGAACCGGGCGTCGACGTCCGCCGCCTCCGTGCGGGCGGCCGGCGGCGCGGCCGGTGCCGCCGGGGCCGGGCGCGAGCACGGGGCGGCCGGGTCGACGACCCCACGAGCGGGGACGTCGTGGCGCGGGAGCAGCTCCGGCGTCGGCGTCGCGCACCCGCCCACGAGCAGCGCCAGCGCGCCGGCGACGGTGCGGATCTTCCAAGGCTGCATCACACGGTCATTCCTGCACTACTCGCTCTCTTCCGGGCGCCTGGCACGGTAGTGCCGCTCCGGCGCGTCGACGCGCCCCCGGCGCACCGTCGGGGCGACGGCTCGGCTGTTCCCGCTGCAGGCCTCTGACCAGCTACGACAGCGGATCAGCGGCAGTGCGCCGGGCCCGGCTCGAGCCGTCGCCACGGGCGTTGCGGCGGCCCGCGACGAACCTGACGATCAGCTGACGAAAACGCGACCGCTCACCGCTCGGCTTCCGGGAGCTCCACGACGAACCGCGCTCCACCACCCGGGCGGTCCTCGATCCGGACGGATCCACCGTGCCGGCGGGCGTGCTGGGCGACCAGCGCGAGCCCGAGCCCGCTCCCCCCGTCCTGCCCCCGCTGCCCGGCCTGGGCGCCGCGGGCGAAGCGCTCGAACACCCGCTCCCGCAGCTCCCCCGGTACACCCGGCCCGGCGTCGTCGACCTCGATGCGGGCGCGACCGTCGCGCCGTCGCACCGCCACCCGCACCGCTCCGCCCGCGTACCGGTCCGCGTTGTCGAGGAGGTTGGCGACGATCCGGTCGAGCCGGCGCCGGTCGCCCTGGACCAGCGGTGGCGGCGTCTCGATCTCCACCGCGGGCACCGGCTCCGCGCGCACCTCGAGGACGTTGCGCACCAGCTCCCCGAGGTCCACGAGCTCGCCGGGCGGGTCGCCGGGCTCCTGGTCGGCCCGCGAGATCTCGAGCAGGTCCACGACCATCCGCTCGAACCGGTCCACCTCCGAGAGCAACAGGTCCAGCGCCCTGCCTGCCGTTCCGGCGAGCTCGCCGCGCCTGCGCCGCAGCACGGCGGCCGCGTTCGCCATCGTCGTGAGCGGGGAGCGCAGCTCGTGGCTCACGTCGCCGGCGAACCGCGCATCCCGCAGCACCCGCGCCTCCAGCGCCTCCGCGGTGTCGTTGAACGCCGCCGCCAGCGCGGACAGGTCCCGGTCGGTGTGCTCGGGCAGCCGGGTCCGCAGGTCCCCGCTCGCCATGCGGGACGCCGCGCCGGTCAGCTCGGTCAGGGGTCGCAGCGCGCGCTTGCTCGCCCACGCACCGAGCGCGAACCCCAGCAGCCCGCCCGCGGCGACACCGCAGACGAGGACGAGGCCGAGGAAGCGGAGCGTCCGCTCCAGCTCCACGAGCGGGAAGAGCTCGACGAAGACCCCCGCCCCGGCGCCGACCGGCAGGGCCACGGCGATCACCGGGATGCGCTCCACGGTGAGCCGCCGGGTGTCGGCGACACCGCTGCGCGCGAGCGCCAGCAGCGGCTCGGGCAGGACCGCGGGGTCGACCCGGCGACCGGCGGTGATCCAGCCCTCCGGGCGGGACAGGAACACGGTGGAGTCGGAGTCGGAGGTCAGGCCGGCGAGCAGGTCGTCGAGCCCCTCCGCGCCCGAGCGCAGCGAGCTGTCGACGAGCCGGACGTTGACCTCGGCCTGGCGGACCGCGCTCATCTCACGCTGCCGCACCATGTAGTCGGCGGCCAGGTTCCAGGTCGCGATGGCGAGCACGCCGGTGAGCAGGAGCCACGCCGCGCCGAAGGCCGTCCCTATCCGCCAGCGCAGCGTGAGCCGCATGATCGGCACGCGAGGTCCCGTCCCGTCCGGCGGCTCAGCCGGCCTTGTAGCCGCGCCCGCGCACGGTGAGCACGCGTTCGGGCTCGTCCGGGTCACGTTCGATCTTGCGGCGCAACCGCCGGATGTGCACGTCGAGGAGACGGGTGTCGCCGAAGTAGTCGTAGCCCCACACCCGCTTCAGCAGCTCCTCCCGCGTCACGACGCGCCCACCCGCGGCGGCGAGCTCGGCGAGCAGGCGGAACTCGGTGCGCGTGAGGTGCACGTCGGTGCCGGCCCGGCGGACCACGTCCTCGTCGGGGAGGATCTCGACGTCGCCGACCCGCAGGGCGCGCCGCGGTTCCGCGGGGTGGCGCCTGCGCAGGAGCGCCCGGATGCGCGCCGAGAGCTCGCTCGCCACCAGGGGCTTGGTGACGTAGTCGTCCGCGCCCGCCTCCAACCCGTCGACCACGTCGGCCGAGTCCGTCCTGGCGGAGATGATGATGATCGGCAGGTCCCCCCGGGAACGGAGGGTCCGGCACACGTCGAGCCCGTCCACGCCGGGCAGCATGAGGTCGAGCAGGACGACGTCCACCGTCGTCGTGTCGAGCAGGTCGAGGGCCTGCTCCCCGGACGCGGCCTCCACGACGTCGCAGCCCTCGTCGGCGAGCGCGAGCCCGAGGGCCTGGCGGATCCGCTCGTCGTCCTCCACCAGCAGCAGCCGGGCCTCCATGCATCCTCCTCGCCGCGCGGGTGGTCAGTGGGCACCCGCGCGCTGCCGCAGCCGGTACCCGGCCAGGCGGTGGAGCATCTCGTCGAGCGAACCGGGCGGGACCTGACCGCGCAGCTCCGCCTCCGCCGCCGCGACCTCGGCCTCCACGATGACACACGGGAGGACGCCGTCGAACTCGGCGGACAGCCTCCGGGTGACCGCATCGCGGCGCCCCGCGCCCGGCAGTACCTGCATCGTTCCTCCGCTCGCCGTGTCCCACCCCGATCCTGGCCGATTCCGCGCACGTCGTGGGCCTCCGGCGCCCCCGCCGGCCGTTCCGCAAGCCGATCGTCAGGTCCGGCGTCCCACCGTGTACGCACCGTGAACTCACACACGTTTCGGAGACCGCGGCGACACCGACCGTTACCCTCGGTTCCCGAGATCGCTGTGCCCCGGGTGGTGCCGCCTGTGCCGCATCCAGCCTCGACCCGGCTGTCGACACAGCACGTTCACCCGGAAGGTGAGACATGCGCTCGCGCGCTGCACGCTGCCGTCCCCGTGCCCGGAACACGCCGGCCGGTGCCCGGTGACACTCGCACTGCCCAGCACCCCCGCGCTCTACCCCGCCGTGCCCGCACCGGCCCGCCGCACCCTGCTCGACGTGCTCGCCGAGACCGCCGAGGAGCACCCCAACGAGGCCGCGCTCGACGCCGGCGGCACGGTGCTCACCTACCGCAGGCTGGCCGAGGAGATCGACGTGGTCCGGCGGCGCCTCGCCGAGGCCGGCGTCGGCGTCGGGGACCGGGTCGGGGTCCGGATCTCCTCCGGCACCGCCGAGCTGTACGTCGCGATCCTCGGCGTCCTCGCCGCGGGCGCCGCGTACGTCCCCGTCGACGCCGACGACCCCGGGGAACGGGCCGAGCAGGTGTTCGGCGAGGCCGGGGTGTGCGCCGTCCTCGGCGACGACGGGGCGATGACGACGCACGGGGCCCCGATCGGCACGCCGGGCGGCCCGGGCCCCGGCGACGACGCGTGGATCATCTTCACATCCGGCTCGACGGGCACGCCGAAGGGCGTCGCGGTCAGCCACGGCTCCGCCGCGGCGTTCGTCGACGCCGAGGCCCGCTTGTTCCTCGTCGACGAGCCGATCGGTCCCGGTGACCGCGTGCTGGCCGGGTTGTCGGTCGCATTCGACGCCTCCTGCGAGGAGATGTGGCTCGCGTGGCGCCACGGCGCGTGCCTGGTCCCGGCGCCCCGGGCGCTGGTGCGCACCGGGGTCGACCTCGGGCCGTGGCTCCAGGCGCAGCGGATCACGATCGTCTCCACCGTCCCGACGCTCGCCGCGCTGTGGCCGCCGGAGGCCCTCGAGGACGTGCGCCTGCTGATCTTCGGCGGGGAGGCGTGCCCGCCCGAGCTCGCCGAGCGCGTCGCGGTCGAGGGTCGCGAGGTGTGGAACACCTACGGGCCCACCGAGGCCACCGTCGTCGCGTGCGCCGCGCAGCTCACCGGCGACGGGCCGGTGCGGATCGGGCTGCCGCTCGACGGGTGGGCGCTCGCCGTCGTCGACCACGCGGGCGACCCGGTCGCCATGGGCGAGCGCGGCGAGCTGGTGATCGGCGGGGTCGGGCTCGCCCGCTACCTCGACACGGAGAAGGACGCCGCGAAGTTCGCACCGTTGCCCTCCCTCGGTTGGGAGCGCGCCTATCGCAGCGGCGACGTCGTCCGCGCCGACGAGGCCGGGCTGGTGTTCCTCGGACGCGCCGACGAGCAGGTGAAGCTGGGCGGGCGGCGCATCGAGCTGGGCGAGGTCGACGCCGCGCTGCTCGCGCTGCCCGGTGTCCGCGGCGCCGCGGCGGCCGTGCGGCGCACCCGGGCCGGCAACCAGGTGCTGGTCGGGTACGTGGTGCCCGACGGCGAGCTGGACACCGACGCCGCGGCGCTCGCCCTGCGCGAGCGGCTCCCCGCGGCGCTCGTCCCGCTGCTCGCGGCGGTGGACGACCTGCCGACGCGCACGTCGGGCAAGGTCGACCGGGACGCGCTGCCGTGGCCGCTCCCGGCGGCGAGCGGGGCCGACCCGGTCGCGGCGGGCCTGCTGACCCCCACCGAGGGCTGGCTCGCCGAGGGCTGGGCGGAGATCCTCGGCGTTGGGGTGACCGACCCGAAGGCCGACTTCTTCACCCACGGCGGCGGCAGCCTCACCGCGGCGCAGCTGGTGGCACGGATCCGGACCCGGCACCCCCAGGTGTCGGTCAACGACCTGTACCTGCACCCGCGGCTGGGGTCGCTCGCGGCCCGCCTGGACGCGCTGAGCGCGACCAGGACCACCCAGCGCGACGTCGCGCCGACGCCGCGGCGGGCGGCACTCGCGCAGGCGCTGCTCATGGTCCCGATGCTGGCACTGGTCGGCCTGCGCTGGGCGAGCGTCGCCGCCGCGCTCTCGACGGTCGCCGCGGTCGCGGTCCCCTGGGCGCCCACCGTCCCGTGGTGGTCGCTCGCGGTGGCCTGGCTCGTGCTGTTCAGCCCGGCCGGGCGGATCGGGATCGCCGCGGGCGGCGCGCGGCTGCTGCTGCGCGGCGTGCGGCCGGGCAGCTATCCGCGCGGCGGCTCGGTGCACGTGCGGCTGTGGGCCGCCACCCGCCTCGCCGAGCTGTCCGGCGCGACCGGCGTCACCGGCGCGTCGTGGACCACCCGCTACGCCCGCGCGCTCGGCGCGAGGATCGGCAACGACGTCGACCTGCACTCCGCCCCTCCCGTGACCGGCCTGCTCAAGGTGGGGCGCGGCGCGGCCGTGGAGCCGGAGGTCGACCTCGGCGGCTACTGGGTCGACGGCGACGTCGTGCACATCGGCAAGATCCGCATCGGCGCAGGCGCCACCGTCGGCTCGCGCAGCACGCTGCTGCCGGGCACGCGGATCGGCAAGGGCGCCGAGATCGCCGCGGGGTCGACCGTGCGCGGCGCGGTGCCCGCCGGTCAGCGCTGGGCGGGTTCGCCCGCGGGGCGCACCGGGAGGAGCGCCGTGCACTGGCCGTCGTCGCGGCCGGCCCGCTCGCGCTCGTGGGCGCTCGCCTACGGCGCCACGTCGCTGCTGCTCGGGCTGCTCCCCGCGGTGGCGGCGCTGCCGGCACTCGTGATCATCGCGGTCGGGGTCGCCGGCACGTCCTCCCCCGCGGACGCGACGGTCGCGGCGCTGCTCGTGATCGCCCCCGCGGCCGCCGCGTACCTGCTGGCGTACGCGGCGCTCGTCGCGGCCGGGGTGCGCCTGCTCGGCATCGGCATGGCCGAGGGCTTCCACCCGGTGCACAGCCGCGCCGGCTGGCAGGTCTGGACCACCGAGCGGCTGATGGGCATGGCCCGCACCGGCCTGTTCCCGCTGTACGCCAGCCAGTTCACGGCCGCATGGCTGCGGCTGCTCGGCGCGGAGGTCGGCCGCGACGTGGAGGCGTCGACGGTGATCGCGCTGCCGAAGATGACCACGGTCGCGGACGGCGCGTTCCTCGCCGACGACACCATGGTCGGCACGTACGAGCTCGCCGGCGGCTGGATGCACGTGGCGCCCTCGCGCGTCGGCAAGCAGGCGTTCCTGGGCAACTCCGGGATGACCGCGCCGGGTCGGTCGGTGCCCAACCGCGGGCTCGTCGGCGTGCTGTCGGCGACACCGCGCAAGGCGAAGAAGGGCTCGTCGTGGCTCGGCCTGCCGCCCATGCCGCTGCGCAGGGCCGTCGAGCAGGGCGACACCAGCCGCACGTTCCACCCGCCGCGCCGGCTCAAGATCGCGCGCGGGCTGATCGAGCTGTGCCGGGTGGTGCCGGTGATGTGCTCCGCCGCGCTCGCCGTGCTCGTCGTCGGACAGCTGGTGGCGATCCACGCCGGCAGCGGGTTCCTGGTGGCGGCGGTGCTCGCCGGCCCGCTGCTGCTCGGTGCCGGCATCACGGCCGCCGGCGTGACGACGGCGGCGAAGTGGCTGCTCGTGGGCCGGTTCCGGCCGGTGGAGCACCCGCTGTGGAGCTCGTTCGTGTGGCGCAACGAGCTGGCCGACACGTTCGTCGAGGTGCTGGCGGTGCCGTGGCTGGTCGGGCCGGCGAGCGGCACCCCGGTGCTCACGGCGTGGCTGGAGACGATGGGCGCGAGCATCGGGCGCGGCGTCTGGTTGGAGACGTACTGGCTGCCCGAGTCCGACCTCGTGCGCCTGGGCGACGGCGCCACCGTCAACCGGGGCTGTGTCGTGCAGACCCACCTGTTCCATGATCGGATCATGAGCATGGACGAGGTGCGCATCGACGAGGGCGCGACGCTCGGGCCCAACGGGATCATCCTCCCGGGCGCGGGCATCGGCGCGGGGACGACCGTCGGGCCGGGCTCGCTGGTCACGCGCGGTGACACCGTCCCGGCGGCGACCCGCTGGCTGGGCAACCCGATCACCACGTGGGGCTGAGCGGGCCGGCGGCCGGCGCGGCCCGGTCGGACGACCCCTACCTCCCCACCCACGGCAACGGCGGGTACCGGGTCGAGCACTACGATCTGGAGATCGACTACAGGCTCGCCGCCAACCGGCTCACCGGGCGGGCGGTGCTCACCGCCGTCGCCGACGCGCCGCTGTCCCGGTTCAGCCTCGACCTCGCGACGTTCCGCGTGCCGCGGGTCCTCGTCGACGGCCGGGCTGCGAAGTTCCGCCATCGCGACGGCAAGCTGCACGTCACCCCGGACCGCCCGGTCGCGGGCCGGTTCACCGTCGAGGTGCGCTACACCGGCAACCCCACCCCGGTCTCCAGCCGGTGGGGCGACGTCGGCTGGGACGAGCTGGCCGACGGCGCGCTCGTCGCGAGCCAGCCCGTCGGCGCGCCGTCATGGTTCCCGTGCAACGACCACCCCTCGGACAAGGCCACCTACCGGATCGCGGTGACCACCGCCGCGCCCTACACGGTCGCGGCCACCGGTGTGCTCTCCGCGCGGCGCCGCTCGGCCGGCGCGCGCACGTGGGTGTTCGAGCGGACGGAGCCCACACCGTCGTACCTCGTCAGCGTCCAGATCGGGCGCTACGAGGAGATCGTGCTCAGCGAGGACCCGGTGCCGCAGGTGGCGCTGGTCCCCGCCCGGCTGCGCAAGGTCGCCGCGCGCGACCTCGGCCGACACCCCGCGATCATGACGACGCTCGCGCGCTTCTTCGGGCCCTACCCGTTCGCCGACTACCAGCTCGTCGTCACCGACGACGAGCTGGAGGACCCGATCGAGGCCCAGGGCATGTCGATCTTCGGTGCGAACCACCTCGACGGGCGGCGCACCCACGAGCGGCTCGTCGTGCACGAGCTCGCGCACCAGTGGTTCGGCAACAGCCTCACGATCGCCGACTGGCGCCACATCTGGCTCAACGAAGGCTTCGCGACGTACGCGGAGTGGCTGTGGTCGGAGGCGGCGGGCGGCCGCGCCGCCGCGGCGCACGCCCGGGAGTGGCACGCGCGGGTGGCGGCGCAGCCTGCCGACCTCGTGCTCGCCGACCCGGGGCCCGCGCGGATGTTCGACGAGCGGGTCTACAAGCGCGGGGCGCTGGTGCTGCACGCGTTGCGCGGCCGGATCGGCGACGAGCCGTTCTTCGCGCTGCTGCGGGACTGGACGGCGCGGCACCGGCACGCGACGGTGACCACCGCGCAGTTCGTCGAGCTGGCCGGGCGACATGCCGACGCGGACCTCTCCACGTTCTTCACCGCGTGGCTGGATCGTCCTGCGCTCCCCGGTCTCGGGAGCTGAGCGCCTCCGAGCCCTCGGGGTCGAGGCCCAGCGGGGCCGCGGCGGTGACGTGGCGCAGGGCCTCGAGCCCGGCGGCGATGGTGGGCCTGCCCTGCGACCCCGCACGGACGGCGGTGATCACGTGCCGGATCGGCACCGGCGGCGTGCTGATCGGGATCCGGCGCGTGTCGTGCCGGGTGGGCAGGTCGGCCAGGCGCGGGACCATGGCCACGCCGAAGCCGCGGGCGACCAGGGCGGCGCCGGTGTCCCACTCGTCGGCGTAGTGGGCGATGTCGGGAGCGAACCCGGCGCTGGCACAGGCCAGCGTCACCAGCTGGTGGTAGGCCCGCCCCGGGTTGCTGCAGATCCAGGGGTCGCCCGCGAGGTCGCTCAGGGCGACGTCGGCCGCACCGACCAGCGGGTGATCGGGCCCCACCAGGACGTCCAGCGGCTCGTCGTAGAGGGCGTCCTGGTCGAACGCGGGGTCGGTCACGGGTGGGATGTCCGGTGTCGCGACGACCACCGCGATGTCGGCGTCGTCGGAGGCCAGCAGGTCGAACGCGCGGGCAGGCTCGCCCTCCCGCAGCTGCACGCGCAGCGCGGGGTGCTCGCGGCGCAGGTGCTCCAGCGCCCGCGGGACCACTGCCGCGGCGGCGCTGGAGAACCCGCAGAAGCGCAGCACGCCACCCACGTCGCCGGCGCGGTGCGCGGCCAGATCCGCCTGGGCGCGCTCCCACGCCGCGGTCAGGGACTTGCCGTGGGCGAGCAGGGTCCGCGCGGCGGGCGTGAGCCGCACCCCCCGCCCGACCGGTTCGAGCAGGGCGACGCCGAGCTCGCGGGCCAGTGCCTGGATCTGGTGCGAGGCCGCGGACGGCGTCAGCCGGCACACCTCCGCGGCGGCGGTCACCGTGCCGTGCCGCGCGATCGCCTGGAGCACCCGCAGCCGCCGGTCAATCATGTATGGAACGTACAAGATCCTGGGTTCGATTCTTCGATGGACGCGGACGGTCGGCGGCACCGACACTCCCGTCATGACGGGTCATCGTGCGATCGTCGTCGGTCTCGGCGGGCTGGGTTCCGCAGCGCTGCACCGGCTCGCCGCGGAGCTCGGCGCGGGCGTCCTGGGGATCGAGCAGTTCGAGCTCGGCCACCACCGCGGCGCGTCCCAGGACCACTCCCGGATCATCAGGCTCGCGCAGCACCAGGCGCCCTACGCCGCGCTGGCCGCGCCCGCCTACGCGGCGTGGCACGAGGTCGAGGCCGAGTCCGGGCAGCAGATCGTCACCCGCACCGGAGGCCTGGTCGTCGAGGACCGGCCGGCCCGGCAGAACACCGCCACGGGCACCCGCAACATCGAGGGCTACACCGCGATGTTCGACCGCTTCGGGGTGGACTACGAGCTCCTCGACGCCGACGACCTCGTCGACCGGTGGCCCCAGTTCCGGCCGGGTGGCGGCGAGCAGGCCCTCTACCAGCCCGAGTCCGGCATCGTCGACGCCGCGCGGGCGAACGCGGTGCACGTCGCGCTGGCCAGGGCCCACGGCGCCGAGGTGCGGCCCCACACCCGCGTCCACGCGGTACGCCCCGACGGCGCGGGCGTCGCCGTCGTCACCAACGGGGGCACGCTGCGCGCCGACCGCGTCGTCGTGGCCTGTGACGCCTGGACCAACCAACTGCTCGCCGAGACGGGGGTGGCGCTGCCCCTGACCGTGCTGCAGGAGCAGGTCACCTACTACGCCACCCCGCACCTCGCGGAGTTCTCCCCCGCCCGGTTCCCGGTGTTCATGTGGCACGGCCGCCACAACTTCTACGGGTTCCCGGTCTACGGCGAGGTCGCCACGAAGCTCGGCCAGCACATGGGCGGGCCCGAGACCACGGCCGACACCCGCAGCTTCGACCCCGACCCCGTGCGCCGCGAGCGCTACGCCGAGTTCGTCGCCCGGCACATCCCCCGCTTCGGCGGGCCCGAGCTGTACTCGAAGACCTGCCTGTACACCGTGCCCCCGGACCAGGACTTCGTGCTCGACACCCTGCCCGAGCACCCCCAGATCGCCGTCGCGATCGGCGCCGGGCACGCGTTCAAGTTCGCCGCGCTCATCGGGCGGCTGCTCGCTGACCTCGCCCTCGACCGGGAGCCGTGCCACCCGATCGACGCCTTCTCGATCACCCGCCCGGCGCTGACCGACCCGTCGTTCCCGCGCAGCTTCCACGTCTGAACACGAAGGGAGACCCCCGCGATGACGACCGACGCGACGACCCGGCCCGTCGATCCCCATGCCGCGCTGCCGGCGCGCCCGGTCGACCCGGCGCGGTTCACCGAGGAGAGCACCTACCGCCACACCCGGCTGCCGGTGGAGCTGGCCTCGACCCTGATCCCCGACGCCTACTGCTCCCCCGAGTTCTTCGCCCTCGAGCAGGAGCGGGTCTTCACCACCGGGTGGGTCGCGGTCGGGTTCGCCGGTGACGTCGACCGTCCCGGCGCGTGCGTGGTGGTCGAGGTCGCGGGCCGCTCGGTCATCGTCACCCGCAACCGCGAGGGCCGGCTGCGGGCGTTCCACAACGTCTGCCGCCACCGCGCCACGCGGCTGCTCGACGCGGACGTCCGCGAGGTGGGCCGCCGCGGGCACATCCGCTGCCCGTACCACAGCTGGACCTACGACACCGACGGCCGCTGCCTCGGCACACCGCTGTTCGAAGGCTCCGACGTCCCGGCGGGCGAGGAGCCCGTCTTCGACACCTCGGTGGCGAAGGGCTTCGACCGCGCCGACTACGGCCTGCTCCCGGTGGCCGTCGACACCTGGGGCTTCTTCCTGTTCGTCAACCTCGCCGCCGACCCCGCCCCGCTGGCAACCCAGCTCGGCGACCTCCCCCGGCGCTTCGCCGACCACCGGCTCGAGCAGTGGGTGCCGCAGCGCCGCCGCACCTACGACGTCGCCGCGAACTACAAGCTCGTCGGCGAGAACTTCATGGAGTACTACCACCTGCCCTGGGTCCACCCGGAGCTGAACAAGGTCTCCAGGTTCTCCGACCACTACCGCTGGCAGGGGCCGGGCATGTACACGGGCATGTGCACGACACCGGTGTCGCGCAACACCGACGCCGGCGGCTGGGACGGCCTGCGGCCGCTGAGCTCGCTCGGCGCCCAGGACGCCGAGAGCGGGCGGTTCGTCTGGCTCTTCCCCAGCACCGCGCTCGTCGTGCTGCCCAACCACGCCTTCGTGCTGCTCAACCGCCCGGTGAGCGCGACCCGCACGGTGGAGACCGCGGTCCTGCTCACCCACCCCGAGTCCCTGGACGACCCGGGCGCGGAAGCGGGCCTCGACCAGCTCGAGCGGTTCTGGGACCTCGTCAACCGCCAGGACCTCGAGATCGTCGAGCGCGTCCAGGAGGGCATCGAGAACCCGGCGTACCGCGGCGGGCGCATGTGCTTCCGGTTCGAGGAGCCGCTGCACCGCTTCCAGAACATGGTCATCGACAGGCTGCTCGGCATCGACCGGGTCCCAGGGGGCGACGAGGCCACGATGACCCGGATGTTCCCGGACCCGTGACGCCCGCGCGTCGTTCCCGCCCCGGCACGACAGCAGTAGATCGTGCCGGTTGCGATCTCCCGATGACGATGCCGCAGAGCCCGATCGTTCCTGTGCTTCGTCGCCGCGGCCCTCGTCTCGATCGCCCTCGCCTATCGGCTGGACCGCCGCAATCTCGACCGGGTGGACGCGAACTCGTGACCGCCGTCCCTGTCGCCTCACCACGGCCGTGACGTACCACCGCACTGGTGGTCTCGGTCAGCACGGCAACGGCGATCAGAACCCAGAGGAGCTCCCGGTTCGTGAGGGCCCACAGGGAGGCGACGGCGGCAATGCGATACGGAGCCTTCTCCGCCCGCTCACCGCCGGCCCCGGCGAGCCGCCGCCGTTCGAGGCCCCCTCCGACCCCTCGTCGGGCGGCGGCCCGCCGGTCCCACCCGACCCGGCGTCACCGGACGGGGTGTCCGCGGGCGGCACGGCCTCCGGCACCGGCGGGATCGCCGCCGGCGCGCGGCAGGCGGGGCGACGACGACCGCGGACCCGTCCGGCTGGGCGAGCATGAGCGCCACCTCGCCGCACCCGACGACCAGGAGCGCGGCCCGTGACCGCGCCGAGCGCAGTGCCACCCGGTCGGCGGGGGCGGCCACCGAGCACGGTGCACCGAAAATCCCGACGTGGTCAGATGGGCGCAACGAGGCCCACCAGGGCGACGAGTTCACCCGGCAGGCTCGATGTATGTATCGCCGCCGAAGACACCTGCGTAGATGTCCCAGCCGCCGCTGATCCTGACCCCACCCGCACCGGCAGTCCAATGCGCCGTCCCCTGCTTCCACCCGTCGTGGCGATACCAATGCAGGTCACCATTCGGCTTGATCCCGTAGATCACCCCGTCGCCGCCACTGAACACGTTGGCGTAGATGCCCCAGCCGCCGCTGATCCTGACCCCACCCGCACCAGCAGTCCAATGCGCCGTCCCCTCCTTCCACCCGTCGTGGCGATACCAATGCAGGTCACCATTCGGCTTGATCCCGTAGATCACCCCGTCGCCGCCACTGAACACGTTGGCGTAGATGCCCCAGCCGCCACTGATCCTGACCCCACCCGCACCAGCAGTCCAATGCGCCGTCCCCTCCTTCCACCCGTCGTGGCGATACCAATGCAGGTCACCATTCGGCTTGATCCCGTAGATCACCCCGTCGCCGCCACTGAACACGTTGGCGTAGATGCCCCAGCCGCCACTGATCCTGACCCCACCCGCACCAGCAGTCCAATGCGCCGTCCCCTCCTTCCACCCGTCGTGGCGATACCAATGCAGGTCACCATTCGGCTTGATCCCGTAGATCACCCCGTCGCCGCCACTGAACACGTTGGCGTAGATGCCCCAGCCGCCACTGATCCTGACCCCACCCGCACCAGCAGTCCAATGCGCCGTCCCCTCCTTCCACCCGTCGTGGCGATACCAATGCAGGTCACCATTGGGCTTAATCCCGTAGACGGCGAACCCGACAGCTCGACCGACGCCGAGCGGCTGCTGCTGTTGCGCGGCCTTGATACTGTATTCGATCTTGTAACTGCCCTCCGGCGAATCCGGACTGAACGCCCATTCCGTGGCGCCTAGTTCGAAGTCTTGCGCCGGATGAACAGTCTTCTCGAGCCTGGGAAGTACGTCATTTGCCGAAGTGTCGTCATGTTCGTACCCACTAGCCGCGATCGTGATCGTGCCGTTCGGAGCGAGTGAAACATTCGGAAAGGTGAGGTTGAGTGCGTAGTCAGTATTGTCCCGGACCCCGTCGTGACCCCATGTCTGCTGCTGGCCGTTGACGATGAACTTCATGTACCATTCCGCAGACGATCCAGGCTCAGCCGTGGTGTTCACGCTCGAGTCGATCACGTGGATCTTGTTGATGGTTACCGTGGCGTGCGTTATTGCCATGTCATTGCCTCTCTCAGGTTCAATCCGCTCGCTGATATCCCTCTGCCGGAAGAGTTCAGTGGGCACCGGACCATCCCGCCGCGGCGGCGGCCGTCGGTGGCTCTTCCTGTGCCGTCGTCGGGTCGCGCCATGCGCCCCGGTCGGCGAACGCGTGCGGCTCGAGGACGGTGACCCGGTGGATCACCTCGATCGGCAGTCCCGTCCGGCGGCCGGCCTTGCGGATCGCCTCCGGGTTCGCCGGCTCGTACATGCAGAAGAGGCGCTTGTCTCCGGAGTTCACAAAGCAGCACAGCCAGGCCACCCCGAGCTCGGTGTTGGCCAGGACGATCTCCGACACCGGACGCTCGACGAGGAAGGCGCCGAGGTCCTCCGGGAGCGCGCGTTCGATCGAGTACCGAGGCACTGGGCCCTCCCCGCTCCCGCGAATGTCGTGTGGAGACGTTGGAAGCGCTCTGGTGCGGACTCATCGGGCGCGACACCCTACTTTCAGTGGGCTCGGACCCCAATTACGCGGCGTGATCGGCCGGTTGTCCTATGACGCTCCCGCTCAATGATCACTGCCGCCGAACACGGTGCGCACTGCGTCCGCGCGGCTGTGCACGCCGAGCGTGGCGAGCGTGGCGGCAACGTGGTGGCCGACGGTCTTGGGCGACAGGTGCAGGCGCGCGGCGATCTCCGGCCCGGTCAGCCCCTCGGCCACCAGTTGGAGGATCTCCAGCTGCCGGGTGGTCAGCCCATGCGGGTTGGCCCGGGTCGCCGCCCGCGGACCGCGGTGGCCGTAGCGCACCCCCAGGTGCCGCAGCCGCTGCCGGGCGCGGGCGGCGGCGGGTCGTGCTCCCAGCGACTCGAAGGCTTCCAGCGCCTGGCCCAGGGCGGCCGCGTCGCCGGCCAGGCGGGCCAGCGCGGCGTCGTAGCGGCAGCCGAGCGCCTCCCACGCCCGAGCGGCCTCCCGCCAGTCGCCGGCCAGCTCGAGGGCGAACGGTCCGGCGGCCGGCACGGCCGGTGCGTCTCCGCCCGCGAGCCGGGCCCAGCGGGCCAACGCACCGACCATCCACGGGTCGCTGTCCTCGGTGACGGCTGCGAGGCCGCGACGCACCTCGGCGAGCGCCGCCTCGTCGTCGCCGGCCAGCCAGTGCGCCTCGGCGCGCGCCTGGTACACCGCGCCGAGCCGGACCATGTACTCCCATGAGCCCGACCCGGCCGCTTCCTCGAGCAGCGGCCAGCTGTCCGGGTCACCGCGTCTCGCGCGGACCAACCCGAGGGTGACCAGCGGGAACAACCGGCTGAGCGGGGGTAGCGCGGTGTATCGCAGTACCGAGGCAGCCTCCTGGGTGGCCTCCTCCCAACGGTCCTGGAACAGCAGGGCGAAGGCCCGTGCCCCACCCAGGTGACCCAGGAACATGTCGAGGTCCCGCTCCCGGCAGTAGGCCACCGCGTGTTCGTCGAACCTCCGCGCGCGGGCGAAGTGCCGATGCACCACCGCGGCGGCCGACATCACGGGGAACATGCCGGCGAGTTCCACCGTGCCGTGCGTGGCCACGGTGTTCCAGATCTCGTCGAGCTCGTCCCAGCCCTCGTCGCACCGGAACACGCGGGCGATCGCGACCGCGAACCGCGCGCGCACCGTGACGACGAGGTGCTCGAGTTCCTCGCCCAGCCGGGCCGCGCGCTGCGCGTACTCGATCGCGGTCCGCGGGTCGTAGTCGAAGCTCGCCTGCTCGGCCAGGTTCAGGTATGCCAGGGCACGCTCCACACCGGGCGGCACGACCTCGAGTACCCGCACCGCCCGCAGGCCCAGCTCACGGGCCTCGGCGTTGCTACCGAGCAGCCATAGGATGTAGGACGCCCAGCACAGGTCGTGGCCCTCGCGCAGCCGGTCGCCCGCGCGTGCGCGGAGTTCGGCGGCGTCCCGCCACGCGGCGACCGCGTCGCCCGCCACACCGGTCAGGTAGAGCGAGTAGGCACGCCGCTCCAGCAGCCCCGCGCGGTGGTCTGGTGCGGCGCCCACCGCGTGTCGCAGGGCGCGTCCGTACTGCGCCGCCGCTTCCCGGTGTGCCCCGACCGCCGCAGCGCTGTCCCCGGCGCGGGGTGCGAACTCCAGCACGGCGCGCGCGTCGCCCGCCTGCTCGGCATGGTGCGCGAGGCGGGGCAGGTCGTCCGCTGAGCCATCGGCACGCAGCTGGGCGAGCACCCGGCGATGCAGCTCGGCCCGCCGATAGGCGGGAATGGCGTCGAGCACCGCAGCGCGGGCGAGCTCGTGCCGGAATTCGACGATGTGCCCGCGCGCCTGCAGCAGGCCGCGGGCGAGCCCGTCGCGCAGCACTCCCTGAACGTCCGCGAGCACCGAGTCCACCAGCTGCACCGGGGCAGGCGAGCCGATCACCGCCACAGCCTCCACCACGGCCCGGACCCCCGGTGCGCATCGCGCCATCCGGCCGAGCACCGCATCGCGGACCGACAGCGGGACCGATCCCGCGGGTGCGGCGAGCACCTCGGTCACGAAGAACGGGTTACCCCGGGTGCGCTGGTACAGGGTCTCGGCGTCGACAGCCCTGTCGACGCCGGGCTCGGCCGCCATTGCGGCCACCGCCGCCCGGCTCAGCGGCTGCACCTCGTGACGGCAGGTTGCGGCACTCCCCGCGAGGTCGCCCAGAACCACCGCGAGCGGGTGCTCGGGGGAGACCTCGTCGTCCCGGTACGTGGTCAGCACCAGCGTCGTCGTGCTCTCGATCCGGCGTGCCAGGAAGCGCAACAGATCCAATGTCGCCGCGTCGGCCCAGTGCACGTCCTCGACGACCAGGACGGTCGGTCGGTCCTTCGCCCCGAGTTCGGTGAGCAGTTCGCGGAATACGGGGCCGGACCCGCCGACGCCGTCCAAGGCCACGTCCAGGGCGCGGCGTAGCGACGGTCCGAGGCCGGCGGCGCAGTCGGCCAGCGGCCCCAGCGGGCTCGGCGTGCTCAACGGGTCGCAGGCCCCGGTCAAGATCCGCGCACGGGGACCGACCAGCTGTGCGAACCGGTGCACGACCGCGGTCTTGCCGATTCCCGCCTCCCCACACAACAGCACCAGCCGCCCGCGGCCGGCTGCGGCACCGTCCAGGTGCTCGGCCAACTCCCCCAGCAGCTCGTCCCGCTCCGCGAGCTCCACAGTCGACGATTATCGGGCCGGTCGTCCGTTGGGAACAGGCCCGATACGTCTGCCGTCCCGGCCGACGCAGCCCATCGGTCGCCGGCGCGTCAGGCCGGTCGCAGCAGATGGGGCACCGCACCACTCGGATGGATCACCTCACCCCGCGGGTCTCCTGGTGCTCAGCGCGGCACAGGCACGCACTCCGAGACCGCTCGGAGCAGGGTCTCGACCTGCTCACCCCAGCGCGACACGATCACCAGATCCCGGGCCGGGTCGACCCAGAGCAGGTGGCGACCGAGGTTGCCGCGCGCGGCGCGGCCCGTCGCGGGCGCCGTCGGGAACACGGTCCGGTGGTCGTTGAGCCACCAGAGCAGGCCGTATTCCGGGTTCGCGGTGCTCGGTGTCCAACTCAGGTCGATCCAGGTACTGCTGATCACCTGACGGCCGTCCCAGCGACCGCGCCGCCGGTAGAGCTCGCCGACGAGCGCGAGGTCGGACGCGCTGATCCAGAGGCCACCACCCCAGTGGGCGCCGCCGCTGACCACCGGCAGGCCCCGTCCGTCCAGGGGCAGGGTGGAGTTGCGGTAGCCATGCCAGGTCCAGTTGTGCGAGGCACCGATCGGCGCCATGACGCGTTCGGCGAGCACCTCGGGGAGGGGGCGGCGCAGCAGGGCGGTGAGGGCCAGGCAGAGCAGGTTGACGCGGACATCGTTGTAGGCCCAGCCCTCCCCCGGTGGGGTGCCGGCCGCTGCGCTGCCGCGGCGCCGGCTCTGGGCGTCGACCGAAGCGGGTTTGCCCCACAGCCACCCGTCCCAGCCGCTGGTCTGCTCGAGCAGGTGGCGCCAGGTGATCCGGTCCGAAGGGGCTGCGGTGAACTGTGGGAGGTCGACCGCCTCCCGGACGCGCGTGTCGAGCCCGAGCAACCCGTCGTCGAAGGCGAGGCCCGCGACCAGCGACGCGATCGACTTGGTGGCGCTGAACGCCATCTCCGGACGGGTGGGGTCGCCCCATTC
Organism: Pseudonocardia kunmingensis; assembly: GCF_006716445.1. GTDB lineage: Bacteria > Actinomycetota > Actinomycetes > Mycobacteriales > Pseudonocardiaceae > Pseudonocardia > Pseudonocardia kunmingensis. Next base: position 1,157,171 of record NZ_VFPA01000002.1, on the reverse strand, counting down.
GGCGACGCGCGAGCCGTCGAGCACCACCACGCCGCTGGGACCGGCGCCAGGCAGTTGGGGCCCGATGACCTCCCGGTGATCGGCGTCGCCGACCTGCGCGGCGCAGTACGCGGCGATGTCATCGGTACCGTCGGTGGCGCGCCGCGCCTGCTCTGCGCAGGCTCGCCCGATGGCGTCGAGGTCGGCCGGGTCGGCGGGCACGCGGGGATTGCCGATCAGCTCGGCACTACGGCTTGCGCGCCACACCGCAGAAGGCGTCGACGGCCTCCGGCAGGCCGGCGCCGTCGACACCGTCCGCAGCGGCACGCCACCGGGACGGGGAGACCACGCCGGGGCTCAGCAACTGCAGGCCGTCGAAGAAGTCGGCGATCTCCGCGCGGGTCCGCAGGTGGTACGGCGCCCCGGCGTCGGTCCGCAGCCGTGCGGCTGCCACGGACGCCTCGGGCCGGAGGTCGTGGGTGCCGTCGTTGAGGGCGAGATAGCTGCCCGGGGGCAGGGCGTCGAGCAGCCGCTGCACCACACGTCGCGCTCGGGTGTGGTCGGCGATGCTCCCGAGGACGCCCAGCATCAGCAGCGCCACCGGCCGCTGCAGATCCAAGGTCTTCGCAGCCTCGGCGAGGATCACCTCCGGCTCGCGCACATCTGCGTCGACGTAGCCGCACGCCCCTTGGGGGGTGCTGGTCAGGAGGGCCCGGGCCCGCACCAGGACCAACGGATCGTTGTCGACGTACACCACCCGGCACGACGGGTCCGCGCTCTGGGCGAGCTCATGGGTGCTGTCGGAGGACGGCAACCCGATCCCCACGTCGAGGAACTGGCGCACGCCCGCGTCCTCGACCAGATGGCGCACGACGCGCCCGTGGAAGGCCCGGGACTGCGTCGCGACGTCGACGATGCTCGGCAACATCGCCGTGACCATGTCACCGACGGCCCGGTCCACGGCGTAGTGGTCCCGGCCGCCGAGCCAGTAGGTCCACACCCGGGCGGAGGAGGCCACGGCCGGATCGAGCGTCACGGCTTGCGCGCGACGCCGCAGTACGCGTTCACCGCCGGCGGCTCCCGGTCGCTCCACACGGAGCTCGGGCGCCACCGCGACACCGGGACCACACCCGGATCGAGCAGCTCGAGCCCCTCGAAGAAGCCGGCGATCTCCTCGGGCCGCCGGTTCACGTACACCGCGTGCCCGCCCTCGTTGTGTTCCGCCGTGGCCTGCAGCCGTTCCTCGCTGGTGGCGGCGCCGTCCTCGAGCACGAGGAAGCTCCCCGAGGGGATCGCGCCGACCAGCTGCCCGACTATCGACCTGGCTTGGGAGTAGTCCGCGACGTTGCCGAGGACACCGAGCATCATCAACCCGACCGGCCTGGTGAAGTCCAACGTGCGGCCGGCCTGCTCGACGATGTGTTCGGGCGTGCGAGCGTCGGCGTCGATGTACGCGCACGCGCCTTCCTTCGTCGAGGTGAGCAGCGCTCTCGCATGGACGAGGACGATCGGGTCGTTGTCCACGTACACGATCCGAGCGCTGGGATCGATGGCCTGGGCGACCTCGTGGGTGTTGTTCGACGTGGGCAGCCCGGTGCCGATGTCGAGGAACTGGTTGACCCCGCACTCGGCGGCGAGGTGGGTGACGGCGCGAGCGAGGAAGTCGCGCGCTTGGCGAGCGTCCTCCCTGATCCCGGGATAGGTGGCGAGCACCTTGTCGCCGGCTTCCCGGTCGGCGGCGTAATAGTCCTTACCACCCAGCCAGTAGTTCCAGATCCTGGCCGAATGGGGCACGGTCGGGTTGATCCGGTCCCTCAGATCGTCCGGAACACGTCCAGCTCCTGTCACGACGATTTGCCCCCAGTCAGCTCATCGCGGTCGACCGCCACCGTATAGCGGGCCTCGCCCTCCGTCACCCGGCGTTGTCCGACCCCGCGGTGGCGGTGACAGCCCGGATGGCGTCCTCGAGGATGTCCAGCCCGCAGTCGAGCTCGGCCTCGCTGATGGTCAGCGGCGGGGCGATCCGGAAGATCCCGCCCATCCCCGGCAGCTGCACGATGTTCACGTGCAGCCCGCGCTCCAGGCAGGCGGCCGTGACGGTGGCGCCGAGTGCGTCCGCCGGCGCCTTCGTCTCCTTGTCGGTGACCAGCTCGATGCCCTGGAGCAGCCCCCGCCCGCGCACGTCACCGACGACCTCGTACCTGCTCCGCAGGTCGGTCAGCCGCTCGGTGAGCCGCTCCCCGAGCTTCGCGGCGCGCTCGACCAGGCCCTCCCGCGCGATGACGTCCAGAACGGTGTTCGCGACCACGGCGGCCAGCGGGTCGGACGCGTGGGTCGTGTAGAAGAGGAACCCGCGCTCGGCGCAGACCTGCTCGATCTCGTCGCTCGTCATGACCGCCGCCACCGGGAGGCCCGCGCCGAGGGTCTTGGACAGCGTGAGGATGTCCGGGGTGACGCCGTGGTGCTCGAACGCGTACATCGCGCCGGTGCGCCCCAGCCCGGTCTGCGCCTCGTCGACGATCAGCAGCATGCCCCGCTCGGCACACATCTCCTTCAGCCGCGCGAGGTAGCCGGGCGGGAGCTCGACGATGCCGCCCGAGGACAGGATGGGCTCGACCAGGCACGCGGCCAGTGACCCGGTCGACTGGGCGTCCACCGCCGCGAACCCGTACTCCAGCTCGGCCTGCCAGTCGTGGGAACCGCCGGCGCCCCGGAAGGGCGAGCGGTAGGCGTTGGGCGTGGGCAGCGTGAGGTTGCCGGGCAGCACCGGGCCGTACCCGCGACGTCCTGCGGAGAACGTCGCGGCGGCGGCGCCCGAGGTCATGCCGTGCCACGAGCGGTCGAACGAGACGATCTCGTACTTGCCCGTGCACAGCTTGGCCATCTTGAGGGCGGCCTCGTTGGCCTCCGCACCGGTAGTCAGCAGGAGCATCTTGGTGAGGTGCTCGGGCAGCGAGTCCGAGAGCCGCTTCGCCAGGTCCACCACGGGCCGGCTCAGCATCCCGCTGAACAGGTGGCTCATCGAGGCGACGGCGTCGCCGACCGCCCTCACGACGTCGGGGTGCGAGTGCCCGAGGACGGCGCTCATCTGCCCGGAGGTGAAGTCGAGGATGGCGTTGCCGTGACTGTCGTAGACGGAGGAGCCGTGCGCGCGCTCGATGATCCGCGGCGTGAACGCCGGGATGTACCGGACGAGGTGGTCCTCGACGTCGCCCCAGAAGCCGTCCGTGCCCACGCTGTCTCCCCCCGCCGGCCATCCCCTCAACAGCCACCACGCTATCCGCCCCCACCCGAGGTGACCGCACAGATCGAGCAGGGGCCGCGGTGTGTGCGGTGCGGCTACCCGTCGCCGTCAGTCGCGCGCGGGCGCCGGGAGCTCCGCCGCAGGCGCGTCGGCCGCGGCGGCGCGGCGGCGGGAGGTGATCAGGCTGGCCACCGCGGCCACCGCGATCGTGCCCGAGATCACCAGCAGCGACAGCCACGTCGGGATGGTCCAGACCGGCACCGGCTGGCCGCCGTTGAGGAACGGCAGGTTGTTCTCGTGCAGCGCGTGCAGGACGAGCTTCACGCCGATGAACGCGAGGATGACCGACAGCCCGTGCGCGAGGTAGATCAGCCGCTCCAGCAGCCCGCCGATGAGGAAGTACAGCTGGCGCAGGCCGAGGAGCGCGAACGCGTTGGCCGTGAACACCAGGTACGGCTCCTGCGTGAGCCCGAAGATCGCCGGGATGGAGTCGAACGCGAACAGCAGGTCGGTCAGCCCGATCGCGACGATCACCAGGAACATCGGGGTGAACATCGCCCGCCCGTCGACGCGGGTGCGCAGCTTGTCGCCGTCGTACTCGGAGCTGGTGGGGATGATCCGGCGCACCGTCCGGATGAGCCGGCTGTCGCCCTGGTCGCCGTGCTCGTCCTCGTCGGACACGGCCTCGGTGATCTGCTTGTAGGCCAGCACGAACAGCACGGCGCCGAACAGGTAGAAGACCCAGGAGAACTGCTCGATGACGACGGCACCGACCGCGATGAAGATGCCGCGCATCACGATCGCCATCGCGATGCCGATCAGCAGGACCTTCTGCTGGTAGATCTTCGGCACCGCGAAGCTGGTCATGATCAGCAGGAAGACGAAGAGGTTGTCGACCGACAGCGCCTTCTCGGTGAGCCAGCCGGCGACGTACTCGCCGCCGTAGGTCCAGCCGGAGAACACGCCGACGCCCACGCCGAACACCAGGGCGAACGCGATGTAGCCGACCGACCACACCGTCGACTCGCGCAGCGTCGGTTCGTGCGGCTTGCGGACGTGCCCGACGAAGTCGAACACGATCATCCCGATGACCAGGGCGATGGTGGCAAGCCAGACCCAGATGGGCACGTTCATGACGATCCCTTTCAGCACAGCATCGAGTGCTGAAAGTCTCGTCCGCCCGGAGCCCCTGATGGGCTGATGATCCGGACCGACGGCACCGGGGCCAGCTCGTCCTGACCCGTACTGACGGCACCGCCGCGGAGGACTACTCCCCTTCGCGCCGCCACTGTAGCGGCTCGGGCCGGCGGTGCAAACCTCCCCTTCCGGACATTCCGCGCGATCTACGCCTCATCCGGCGCGAGCACGCGGGTCGCCGCGCGCAGCGTCTCGGCCAGCCGCTGCCGGTGCCCGTCGACGTCGGACGGGGTCACGCCGTCCGCCGCCGCGTGCGCGAAGTCGTCGGTGACCACGCGCAGCGCCGCGTTCACCGTCGCGGCGAGCACGCGCACCTCGGGTGCGTCCACGGGCAGGCCCGCCCGCGGGGCGAGCACCTCGGCCAGGGTCGGTTCGGCGCGTTCCTGCAGCACCAACCAGACCGCGCGCAGGGCCGGGACGTCGCGGGTCATCCGCACCACCGCGAGCACCGCGTCGGTGTCCGTGTCGACCTCCGGTCGCGACGGGACGAACGTGTAGGCGACCCGCAGGTGCTCGGCGAGCTCGACGCCGATCGGCCAGGAGCGCAGCACCGCGCAGAACCCGTCGAGCGCCTCGGTGAGCAGCGGCTCCACGCAGCTCTCCTTGGTGCGGAACAGCCGCCACAGGGTCCGTTCGGACACGCCCGCGACCTCCGCGATCCGCACCCCGGACGTGCCGCCCACGCCGTGCACGCGGAACAGCCGCACCGCCTCCCGGGAGATCTCCAGGCGCTGCCGGCGGCGCCCCTGCTCACCGAGCGGCGGACGCCCTCGTCGCGTACCGCCCTGCTGCGCCACGGCAGGCACCCTAATCGGTCAGACTTTGTGGCAGCTACTGCCAATTAATCGTACCGTGGGGTCATCCGACCCCCAGGAGGACGATCGATGACCCTCGCCGCCGAACGCCCGCAGCTCCCGTTCACCCGCCCCAACCTCCTCGACCTCGCGCCGTTCTACGAGGTGCTGCGCCGCGAGGCGCCGATCGCGCCGGTGATCACGCCCGCGGGCGACCCGGCGTGGCTCGTGACCCGGTTCGCCGAGGTCCGCGAGCTGCTCGGCGATCCGCGGTTCGGCCGCTCGCACCCCGAGCCCGAGCGTGCGTCGCGGATCAGCACGGCCGCGGTGCAGGAGGGCCCGACCGGCGACTACGAGTCCGAGGAGTCCGACCACCGGCGCATGCGCCGGCTGCTGACCCCCGCCTTCTCCGCCAAGCGGATGCGCCTGCTCTCCGGGCACGTCCAGGAGCTCGTCGACGGCTACGTCGACCAGATGGTCGCCGCCCACGCCGCGTCCCCCGACGGACGGGTCGACCTGCACGCGCAGCTGGCCTTCCCGCTGCCGGTGGCGGTGATCTGCCGGCTGCTCGGGATGCCGGAGGCGGACGGCGAGCTCTTCCGATCGCTGTCGGACCGGATGGCCACCTTCTCCGGTGAGGACGCGAACGAGGCCCGCACCGAGTTCGGCCGCTACATGGCGGGCCTGGCCGAGGGCAAGCGCGCCGAGCCGGGCGAGGACGTCATCACCGACCTGGTGCGCGCGCAGGCCGAGGACGAGAGCTTCGGCTACCCGGAGATGGTCCGCCTCTGCGTCGGCCTGCTGTTCGCCGGGCACGAGACCACGGTCAACCGGATCGGCCTGGGCACGCTGTTCCTGCTGACCCGCCCCGAGCAGTGGGACGCGCTGGCCGAGGACCCGGACGGCCGCATCGACGCCGTGATCGAGGAGATCATGCGGCTGGGCGCCCCGGGCGATCTCGGGCTGCTGCGCTACGCCCACACCGACGTCGAGGTGTCGGGTGTCACCATCCGCCGCGGCGACGCGCTGATCCTGTCCATCAACTCGGCGAACCGGGACGACGCGGTCTTCGCCGACGCCGAGACCTTCGACCCGGACCGCACCGAGCGCGGCCACGTCGGCTTCGGCCACGGGCCGCACTTCTGCATCGGCGCCAGCCTCGCCCGTACCGAGCTGCGCGCGGTGTTCGCCACCCTCGCCCGGCGGCTGCCCCGGCTGCGCCTCGCGGTCGGGTTGGACGCGCTCGACGTCCGCACCGACCACCTCACCGGCGGCGTGCGCAGCCTGCCCGTCACCTGGTGACGCACCACCACCGACCGCAGGAGGGACCGATGGAGATCGAGGTCGACCAGGACACGTGCGTCGGCTCGGGGCAGTGCGTGCTCACCGCCCCCGACGTGTTCGACCAGCGCGACGACGACGCGATCGTCGAGCTGCTGGATCCCGCGCCGCCGGCGCCGAGCCGGCAGGCCGCCCGCAACGCGGCAGCAGGCTGCCCGGCAGCGGCGATCACCGTCCGGGACGACGCGCGCTCCTGACCGCGCTCCCGGTCGTACCTGGGGGTCGCAGGGCCACCTTCACGTCCCGGTCGCCGCTTACGGTGAATGCATGAGCACCACGGACGACGCCGGCCTGGGAGGGTTCCTCCGCGCCCGGCGAGCGCAGGTCGGCCCCGCCGACGTCGGGCTCGAGGCGGGTGGCCCGCGGCGGGTGCAGGGGCTGCGCCGCGAGGAGCTCGCGCTGCTGGCCGGCATCAGCACCGACTACTACGTCCGGCTGGAACAGGGCCGCGACCGCCACCCGTCGCGGGAGGTCCTGGAGGCGCTCGCCCGGGTCCTGCAGCTCGACGAGGACGCGGTCCGGCACATGCAGGCGCTCACCCGGCCGGCCCGGCGGCGCCGCCGACCGACGCACCGCGCGACGGTCCGGCCATCGGTCGAGGTGCTCGTGCACGCGATGACGCAGACCCCCGCCGCAGTCGTCGACCGCTACCTCACCGTGCTCACGGCCAACCCCCTCGCGCAGTGCCTGCACTCCGGGCTGGCCACCGGGCGCAACCTGCTGCGCGACGTCTTCCTCGATCCCGGGACCGCCGACGCCTACCCCGAGCTCGAGGCCGTGCGGCGCGAGACGGTCGCCGGACTGCGCGCGTTCGCCGGCACCGACGTCGACGACCCGTTCCTCACCGACCTCGTCGGCGAGCTCTCCCTGAAGAGCCGCGCGTTCGGACAGATGTGGGCCCGCCAGGACGTGCGCCACTGCCGGGCGGGTACCAAGCGGTTCCGCAACCCGCTCGTGGGCGACCTCACCCTCACCTACGACTCCTTCGACGTCGGCGGCTCCACGGGACAGACCATGATCGTCTACACGGCCGCCCCCGGTAGCCAGGACCACGAGGCGCTCACCCTGCTCTCCGCGCTCGCCCACGACCGCACCGGCTCCCCGGCCACCGCGGCGCCCTCCTCCCCGTCACGCGCACAGCGCTGACCGACCCGCCCCCCGAGACAGAACCGAGGCCCGTTCCCATGCGCTCGACCTGGGGCTACGCCCTGCAGGTACCCGGTCAGGACCTGGCTCCCTGGAAGTTCGACCGCCGCGACCTGCGGCCCGACGACGTGGCCATCGCCGTGACCCACTGCGGCCTGTGCCACAGCGACATCCACGCCGTCGACGCGTTCCACGCCGGCGACGCGCCACTCGTTCCCGGCCACGAGTTCGTCGGCACCGTCAGCGAGATCGGCCACGAGGTGACCCGCTTCGCCGTGGGGGACGCGGTGGCGGTCGGCAACATCGTCGACTCGTGCGGGGAGTGCGGCTCCTGCCGGGCGGGGCAGGAGAACTACTGCGCGCGGTTCCCGACCACCACCTACGGCGGCACCGACCGCCACGACGGAACCCCCACCCGCGGTGCGTACTCGGGCGAGTACGTCGCCGGGGAGAGGTTCGTCTACCACCTCCCGGAGAGCCTCGACCCCGCGGGAACGGCGCCGCTGATGTGCGCGGGCGCCACCGTCTGGGAGCCGCTGCGCCGGTGGGAGGTCGGTCCCGGCTCCACCGTGGGCGTCGTGGGTCTCGGCGGACTGGGGCATCTCGCCGTGAAGTTCGCGAAGGCGCTCGGCGCCCGCGTCGCGGTGTTCACCACGTCCCCCGGCAAGGAGGACGCGGCCCTCGCCCTCGGCGCCGACGAGGTGATCGTCTCCACGGACGCCACGGCCATGGCCGCCCAGAACGACCGCTTCTCCTTCATCCTCGACACCGCATCCGCCGACCACGACCCCTCGCCGTACCTGCGCGCGCTGCGGATGGACGCCACCCTCTGCGTCCTCGGCATCCCCGCCACGTGGTCGGTCGACCCGATGAGCCTGCTCGTGGGCCGCAAGAGCCTCGCCTCCGCCGGGAGCGCGGGGACCCCCGGCACCCAGGACATGCTCGACTTCTGCGCGCGCCACGGCATCACCGCCGACGTGGAGACCGTTCCGCTGTCGCAGGTCAACGAGGCGATGCAGCGCCTGCGCCGCAACGACGTGCGCTACCGGTTCGTCCTGGACGTGGACGAATCAGAACGGGGGCTCGTCGACCTGTGACGTTCGGGGGTCTCGTCCGTGGTGGTGGTGCGTCCTCCGCAGCGGCCCGGCCACCGGCCCGAGCGGCGGACCGCGTGCGGGGCAGGTCGGCCACCGCGACCGCGTGCGCGATCTCCACCAGCCCCGCCAGCAGCTCCGCCTGGTCATGCGCCAACTGCCGCGACCGGGCCTGCACGACCTCGACCAGCCGCGCGTTCGGGACCGACTCCCACGCCAACTCGCCGAGCGCAGCAGCCAACCCAGGACCCGGCGGCAGTGCCACTGCCCGGTCCACGAGGTCTGCCACGCTGGTCATGTCTCGAACTCATGTTCGACCCCTGACAATTCCGGTCCGGTCCCGAGCCAGGTCGCGCCCCGGATCAACGGCTCACCGAAAAGCTCAACCGCCGGCGACGGAAGGTGAGATACCAGGCCGCAGTGCAGCAATGCTCCGAGGTGGTCTGCGTCGCTCAGCCCCGCTCGGCCGCGCCGCGCCGCACGTCGGAGGGCGTGCAGCCGAAGCGCGCCCGGAAGAGCCTGGTGAAGTGCGCTTGCGAGGCGAAGCCCCACCGGCAGGCGATGTCGGCGATGCGGTAGTGCGCCGTCGACGACGCCGTGAGGTCGACCCGGGCGCTGTCCAGCCGCCTGCCCTGCACGTACTGCGCCACGGTGGTGCCCTCGGTCGCGAACGCGCGGTTGAGGTGGCGGGGCGTCACACCGACGGCCCTGGCCACCGAGTCGGCGCACAGACTCGGCTCGGCGAGGTGCTCGGCGATGTGGGCCTTGGCGGCCAGCAGCCGGGAGGTGCCGCTCGGGGTACCCCGGCCGGTGGTCATCGTCTGCAGCAGGTCGAGCAGCTGGTCTCGGACGGTGTCCGGGGACACTGCCGGGTCGTCGACCAGCCCGAGCAGCGTCTCCCGCAGAGCCCGCGCGGTGAGGCTCGCCGGGCCCGGTCCGTCGCCCGGGACCGTGAGCGGCCGGTCGATGCCCGGGCCGCACCACTCGAGGAACAGTGGCCGGGGCACGTCGACCAGCAGCTGCCGCATCGCCGAACCGAAGCCGAACAGGTAGGGGCGGTCGGTCTCGTACACGATGACGTCGCCCGCGCCGAGCGTGAGGCAGCCGTCCGCGTGGTAGAAGAACGCCTCGCCCTCCAGCAGCAGCGTCACGAACGTGGCGTCCTTCGGGCGGGCGCGCACCAACGCGGGCGCGCGCTCGATCACGTGCCGGTTGCCCGCGATGTCGGCCACCCGGAACCCACCGAGGTCGAGGTTGAGCTGGCGCGCGACCAACCCCTCCATCGCATAGGTGGAGCAGGTCAACCCCACCAGCGCCTCGGCGTTGTAGTGCTCCCAGAAGGCCAGCCGGTCGGGGGCGTCGACGGCCGTGGTCGAGACCGAGGACAGCACTGTCGCAGCGGGCACGGGACCTCCGGTGGCCGGGCTTCGCGGCGGCCGACGGTACCTGGCGCTCACGCCGTGAGGTAGCCCCCGTCCACGGGCAGCACGGCGGCGAGCACTCCGGTGCCCTGCCCGGCAGGCCAGGTCATCCGGCCTCCTTCCCGCACCGGACGAGCGTCTTGACCCCGTCGCTGCCACCGGTCGCCATCGCCCGCAGCGCCGCGGCGGCGTCCTCCAGCGCGACGACGTCGGTGACGAGCGCGGCCAGGTCGAGCCGCCCGGCGGACACGAGGGCGATCAGCTCGTCGTGGCAGTCGCGGTAGCCGACGCTCGTGGTGAGCCGCTGCTCGGCGTTGACCATGTCGAACGCGGGCAGCGTCAACCGGTCGACGAGGCCGAGCAGCAGCAGTTCGCCGCCGGTCCGCAGGCCGGCCAGCGCGGCGTCCACGGTGGCCTGCGCGCCGACGACCTCGAACGCCACGTGCGCGCCGTCGCCGCCGGTGAGCTCCCGGACGACGGCGAGGACGTCCTCGTCCGGCGCCAGGACTGCCGTGGCGCCGAGCCGGGCCGCGAGGTCGCGCCGCGCGGGCACCGGATCGACCCCGACGACGACGGCCGCGCCGGCCTCGCGCAGCAGCGCGCAGACGAGCAGGCCCACCGGCCCGAGCCCCACGACGAGCGCGGCCTGCCCCGCCGCGAACGTCGAGCGGCGGATGCCGTGCAACGCCACCGCGGCGGGCTCCAGCACCGCCGCCGCGGCGAGGTCGAAACCCGCGGGCAGCGCCCGCACCATGTACGCCGGGACGAGCGCGTACTCGGCCAGCCCGCCGTCGCCCATGAGCCCCGCGAAGCCGAACCCGGCGCAGACCTCGTAGCGACCATCCCGGCAGGCGGTGCACCGGCCGCAGCGGTAGTTGGGCTCGACGGCGACGAGCGCACCCACGGCCGGCCCGTCGACGCCTCGCCCGAGCGCCGCGACGGTGCCGGAGAACTCGTGTCCCAGCGTCAGCGGGGCCACCGCCCCGGACAGCGGGTGCGGCGGCCCGACCGGGATCGCGTGCGGGCCGTCCGCCACCTCGTGCAGGTCGCTGCCGCAGATGCCGCAGTAGGCGACGGCCACCAGCACCTCGCCGGGTCCGGGCGGGGGCAGCTCCACGGTCTCGAGCCGGACGTCGCCTGCAGCGTGCCAGCGCACCGCCCTCATCCGGCCGTTCCCCGTCTCCGCGCCGGCGCAGTCTCGACCAGCGCGAGGCTCAGCAGCACCACGACGACCGCCGCGCCCGACGAGATGAGCATCGACGCGTCGAGCCCGAAGGCGTCCGACAGTCGACCGGCCAGCGCCGGTGCGACGAACCCGCCCACGACCTCGCCGACGCCCATGATCAGACCGAGCGCCGTGGCCATGACCGCCCGCGGCACCGTCTCCGCCGGGATGGTGGCCATGAACAGCGTGAAGCAGCCCAGGCCGGTGTAGGTGAGCACGAGCGCGGCGAACAGCAGGCCGGGGGCGTCGATCCCGATGATCGCCAGCGGGGACAGGGCGGCCAGCGCCGAGAACCCGACCATGGCGGGTTTGCGACCGATGCGGTCGGAGATGCCGGGCACGACCGCGCCCCAGAGCACCCAGGCCACCCCGATGCCGCTCAGTACGAAGCCCAGCTGACCGGGGTCGAAGCCCTTCACCTCCGCCAGGTACAGCGGCGTGAACGTCTGGGTCGTGGTGAACCAGGTCAGGTAGAAGATCGCGATCACCAGGCAGACGACGACGTTGCGGCTGCGCAGCGCCGCGCGTGGCCCGCCCGCGCTGGGGACGTCGGGCACGTCGGCGTCCATCGCCACGGTCGCCGGGTGCCGCAGCCGCAGGTCCCGGACCAGCGTGAGCACCAGGGCGGCCATGATCAGCCCCGGCACCACCGTCGCGTAGAACGCGGCGCGCCAGCCGAACGACTCCGCGAGCCACACCGTCACGATCGGCCCGAGGATCCCGCCGAGCAGACCGGCCGACGAGCCTTGCAGCAGCCCCATGTTCAGCCCACGCCGCCGCGGCGTGGACGAGTGCAGCATCATCGGCTGGGCGAGCGGCAGCACCGCCCCCTCGGCCGCGCCCATGAGCGCCCGGAACAGCAGCAGGCTCGCCAGCCCGCCCACGAACCCCGACAGCGCCGAGAACAGCGTGAACGTCACGATCGCCGCGACGAGCAGCGGCTTGCGCCGGTCCAGCCGGTCGGACAGGAAGCCGACGCAGATCCCGGCGACCGCCCAGGTCAGCGCCGGGATGCCGCCGAGCAGGCCGATGTGGGCGTTGGTCAGGCCGAGCTCGTCCTTGAAGAACGGCGTGAGGAAGTTCAGCGCCAGCCGGTCGAAGAAGACGAACCCGAACGTGCTGAACAGCACCGCGAGCAGGACGTTCTCGTAGCGGCCGCCGCGGGCCGGCGGGCGGTAGCCGGCAGGGGCGGAAACCGACTGGTCCATGTCAGCGGATCAGCGTCTCGACGAAGTCCGCGCCGATCCCGACCTTCTCGTAGTGCTCGCGGCACAGCGCGAGGTAGTCGTGCACGTCGAAGTGCCCGGCGCTGTCGCCGTTCTCGTCCAGCCAGATCAGCGGGCCCTTGACCACGAAGAAACAGCGCATCGGCTCGTCGGACTCGTACGCCACGAGCGTGTGCCCCTCCCCCGGCGTCTCGTAGACGAAGGAGCCCTGCGTCGCCGTCCACGGCTGCTCCAGGTACCCCCAGGTGCCGCTGATCGTGTAGGCGAACACCTCGTGCGGGTGGTAGTGCCGGTTCACCAGCCCCGCCGACCTCGCCCACAGGACGTCGGCCCACCGGTTGTCCCGTGGTGAGATCCACAACGGCCGGGAACCGACGGTCTCGGTCAGCGGCACGTAGTACCGCTCGTCGTCGATCGGCGCGGACTGGTGGAAGACCTCGGGCTGCGCGTCGGGCTTCAACGCGTTGGCGATCGGCTTCAGATCGCGCCAGAACTCGGTGCCCGGTTCCTTCGTGCCCGGTTCCTTCGACATGGGCTGCTCCTCTGCGAGTGCGCTGCGCCACGGCGTCGTGGCGTCGCAGGAGAGTCAAGGCGAAGGCGGGCGGCGGGTCTTTCCTGCGTCGGACACGTCCCTTGCCTGTTCCGGACATGTCCGGGCGGTACCCCACCTGGCGGCCGGAGCGGATCCGGCGCGTTGCGGCGGCCATCGGGGCCGGCATCGTCGAGGCCCCGTGGCTCGGGCCCGACTCCTCGCCCGACACCGGGTAGAAGCGGGGGTCGGCGTCCGCCGGTCCCGCTGAACCGGGAGAATGGACCCATGAGTGAGGCGAACGGCCAGGACGTCTGGCAGCCGGGTCAGGACTGCCAGGCCGTGGCCACCGCGAAGGCCCTGGGGCAGGACGTCGACCGGATCCACGGGGCGCCGTGGGGTGTGGTCGGCACGCTGGGCGACAGCATCTGCTACGTGGGCGTGAACGAGAAGGTCGAGGCCGTGCACGCGGCGATGGGGCGCCGGATCTCCGAGCGCGACCTGCCGGTGCGCCTGCTGGCCCCCAACTACTCGGGCGGCATCTCCGACGGCCAGCGCAACGGCACGCCGCAGATGCGGTACTCGCTCATCGGTCGCGAGACCACGAACGACGGCCTTTCCCTGCACTTCGAGGGCAGCGACATCCGCGGCGTGGTCGCCGTCGTCGCGTGCGACAAGCCGCCGGTCGGGGCCACGGCCGCGATCATGGAGCGCAACGTGCCCGCGGTGGTGCTGTCGGACGGCTCGATCCGCCCCGGCACCGACCCGCTCACCGGCGAGACGATCGACCTGGTGAGCTGCTTCCAGGTGGCGGGTGACCCGGACCTGGCGAAGCGCGAGCGCTGGGCGCGCAACGCCTGCCCCGGCTACGGCAGCTGCGGCGGCATCTTCACCTACAACACGATGCAGTCGTTCATCGCCCTGCTGGGGCTCGAGCCGCTGCACATGGTGTCTCCCGCGTCCGAGGACCCGCGGCGCACCGAGGTGTTCCCCGAGCAGGTCGTCGACTGCCTGGAGATCATGACGCAGCGCGGGATCACCCCCCGCGACATCGCCACCCCCACCGCGTTCCGCAACGCCACGATCGTCGCCATCGCGGTGGGCGGCTCGACCAACGTGGTGCTGCACGCGCCGGAGATCGCGCGCGCCGCGGGCATCGACTTCTGGAACCAGGTGATGTCCCAGAAGGAGTTCAACCAGCTCTCCCGCACGGTGCCGGTGCTGGTCAACGCCCGCCCGTTCGGGAAGTACAGCATGGTCGACATCGACGCCGTCGGCGGTCTGCCCGTGATCGTCAAGGAACTGCTGGACGCCGGCGTGCTCGACGGCTCGCCGATGACGTGCACGGGCGAGACGCTGGCCGAGCAGGTCGCCCGGATCGACCCGCCCGCGCCCGACGGCGAGATCGTCCACCCGGTGTCGACGCCGTTCAAGCCGACCGGCGGGCTGCGCCTGCTGTCGGGGAACGTGGCGCCCGAGGGCGGCGCGGTGATCAAGCTGGCCGGTGTGGAGACCGGGATCGTCGACAACCGGTTCGTCGGCCGGGCGCGGGTGTTCGACAGCGAGCAGGACCTGCTGCGCGCCCTCATCGAGACCCCGGACGTGTTCGCCGACCAGGACATGGTCGTGATCCGCTACGAGGGGCCGCGCGGCGCGCCGGGCATGCCGGAGATGCTCGACCCGACGTCCCGGATCACCGCGCTGTGCCGGCAGAAGGGCATCTCGATCGCCCTGATGACCGACGCCCGCTTCTCCGGCGGCTCGGTCGGCCTGGTGATCGGCCACGTCGGCCCGGAGGCCGCGCTGGGCGGCCCGATCGCGCTGATCGAGGACGGCGACACGATCGTCATCGACCTCGACGACGACACCCTCGACTGCGTCGAGCTCGGCGACGCCGCCACGTTCGAGGCGCGCGCGGCCGCGTGGCGGGAGGCGGCGGCCGCGAACGGCGGCCAGCACCCGCTGGTGCGGCCGGTGACGTCGCGGCTGCTGCGCCGCATGCGCGCGGTCGCGGCCACGGCCATCGCGGGCGGGGGCATGACGACCCCGTGACGGCCTGAGCCGGCTCGACACCTCGGTCAGGCCAGCGCAGCCCGGTGGTTGCGGTTGGCCGCGATCAGCTCGTCGAGCGCGTCGCGGGTGCGGGCCAGGTCCTCGATGTGGGCCGTGAGGTGGTCGCGCTCCTGCACCATCCGGTCGAAGGCGGCGTCGGTGGTGTCCGTGCTGGGAGCGTCGACGCAGGGCAGGAGCTCGGCGATGGTGCGACTGGACAGCCCGGCCGCGTAGAGGCGCTGCAGGAACCGCACGCGTTCCACCGCGTCCTCGGAGTAGTGGCGTTGCCCGCTCGGGCTGCGGGAGCTGGTGAGCAGCGCCTGTTCCTCGTAGTAGCGCAGCGACCGCACGCTCACCCCGGCCCGGTCCGCGAGCTCTCCGATCCGCACCGGCGGACTCCTCCCGTGATCTGCGGCATACGACATTGCCTCTGACGTCGGTGTGAGGTTTTAGCGTAGCGGAGCACCCGGGGGTTCGGGTGCGCACACCGAGGAGGAGCAGTCCCGTGACCACCCTGTTCGACCGCTACCAGCTCGCCGACATGGCGCTGCCCAACCGGGTGGTGATGGCCCCGATGAGCCGGGTCCGCGCCACTGCCGACGGCCGGGCGACGTCGTCGATGGCGACCTACTACGCGCAGCGCGCCAGCGCCGGTCTCATCGTCTCCGAGGGCGTGCAGCCCAACCGGGTCGGCCAGTCCAACCCCGGTACCCCGGGGCTCGTGAACGCGGAGCAGGCCGCCGCGTGGCGCCCGGTCACCGACGCCGTGCACGTCAACGGTGGCCGGATCGTCGCCCAGCTGATGCACGGCGGCCGGGTGTCGCACCCCGACACCACCGGCCTGCAGCCCGTCGGGCCGTCGGCCGTCGCGGCGGTCGGCGAGGTGTTCACCCCGACCGGCCCGCAGCCGGCGCCGGTCCCGCGCGCCCTGGACACCGCCGAAGTGCCCGAGCAGGCCCGTTCCTTCGCCTCCGCGGCCCGCCACGCGGTCGAGGCGGGCTTCGACGGGGTCGAGCTCCACGGCGCGAACGGCTACCTGATCGCGCAGTTCCTGTCCTCCAACGCCAACCTGCGCGCCGACCGGTACGGCGGAGGAATCGGGAACCGCATCCGGTTCGCCGTCGAGGCCGTCGAGGCCACGGTCGACGCCGTCGGCGCCCGGCGTACCGGTATCCGGCTCTCGCCGGGCGCCGGGCTGTGGGGAGCCGTTGACACCGAGGTGCCCGAGCTCTACACCGCCCTGCTGACCGAGCTCGCCCGCTTCGACCTGGCCTACGTCCACCTCGAGGCGACCACCGACGAGGACACGCTCGTCGGCCTGCGCAAGGTCTGGGACGGCACGCTGATCGTCAACCCCGCGTTCCCGATGGGGACCGACCGCACCGACCGCACGTCCGCCGACCGCTGGCTCGGCCTCGGCGCCGACCTGATCAGCTTCGGCCGGGCCTTCATCAGCAACCCGGACCTGGTGGAGCGGCTCCGCGCGGACCTGCCGATCGCCGCGGACGACCAGGCGAGGTGGTACCAGGGCGGCGACGCCGGCTACCTCGACTACCCGGCCTACCGGCACGCCGCCTGACGGGCAGGTGAGGGTAGCCTCACCGGGTGCCGGAAGTGCTCGCTGGTCGTGCGGTGGTGGCGGGCTCCTTCCGCGACCAGCGTCGTGCGATCGCTGCCGCAACCCTGTTGCTCTGCGGCCACCAGGTGGGCGAGGCGCTGGTCCCCGTCCTGGTGGGGGTCGTGATCGACCGCGCCGTGGGCACCGGCGACGTCGGCGCGCTCGTGCTGTGGCTCGCGGTGCTCGCCGTGGACTTCGCGTTCCTGTCGACCTGCTACCGGTTCGGGGCGCGCTACGCCTGGCTCGCCGACGTGCGGACCGACCAGCGGTTGCGCCACCTGGTGGCCGACCGGGTGCTCGATCCCACCGGTGGGGCCGACAACGGGCGGCTCCCGGGCGAGCTCACCGCCGTCGCCGTGGCCGACGCGAAGCGGGTGGGGGTCTCCCTGTTCGCCCTCCCGATGGGTCTCGCGGCGGTCGCGGCGCTGGTCGTCGCGGCGATCTCGCTGCTGCGGACGTCGGTGCCGCTCGGGCTGCTGGTCCTGCTGGGCACCCCGCCGCTGCTCTACCTCGTGCACCTGCTGGGCCGGCCCCTCGAGCGGCGCAGCGCCCCGGAGCAGGAACGGGCGGCCCGCGCCTCCGGGGTGGCCGCCGACCTCGTCGCCGGCATCCGCGTGCTGAAGGGGATCGGCGCCGAACCGGCCGCCGTCTCCCGCTACGCCACCACCAGCCAGGACGCGTTGGCGGCCACCCTCCGGGCCACCGGCGCGCAGGCGCAGTACTCCGGAGCGGTGCTGATCGCCAACGGGCTGTTCCTCGCGCTGGTGGCGCTGGTCGGCGGCCGGCTCGCCGCGGACGGTGCGATCTCGATCGGCGGCCTGGTCGCCGCCGTCGGGCTCGCGCAGTTCCTGCTCGGCCCGCTGCAGGTGTTCGGCCGCGTCAGCGCGCGGTTCGCGCAGGCCAGGGCATCGGCGACCCGGATCGCCGAGTTGCTGTCCGCTCCCGCCGCGGTGCACGGCGGCGGCGGTGAGCTGCCGGACGGGCCAGGGCGGCTGACGGTCCGGGGGCTGCACTGCGGGCCGCTCCACGGGGTCGACCTGGACGTCGCGCCCGGTGAGCTGCTCGGGGTGCGGTCGCGCGATCCGGCGGCGGCGACCACCCTGCTCGCGTGCCTCGGCAGGCAGGTCGAGCCCGCGTCCGGGTCGATCGAGCTCGACGGCGTGGACCTCGCCGCCGCCGAACTCGGCGCGGCACGGGCACGGGTGCTGGTCGCGACGCACGACGCCCGGCTGTTCGCCGGCACCGTGCGCGAGAACGTCGCCGCCGGTGGGCAACGGGTCGAGCAGGCGATGCGGGCCGCTCGCGCCGACCAGGTCAGCGACGTGCTCCCGGACGGCGACGCCACCCAGGTCGCCGAGCACGGCAGCGCCCTGTCCGGTGGGCAACGGCAACGCATCGCGCTGGCCCGCGCACTGGCCGCGGACGCCATCGTCCTCGTGCTGCACGACCCGACCACCGCGGTCGACGCCGTCACGGAGGCCGAGATCGCAGCCGGCCTGCGGCGCATGCGGGACGGCCGCACGACGATCGTGGTGACCTCGAGCCCCGCGCTGCTCGGTGCCGCGGACCGGGTGGTGGAGCTGGCGTGAACGAGCGGACGCTCCTGCCGGTCACCTCCGGCGCCCGGGTGCTCGCCGTGCTCGGCGAGCTGCTGCACCCGCACCGGGCACGGGCGCTCGCCGCGCTGGTGGCGCTGGTCGCCGCGGCGGCGAGCGCGCTGCTCACCGCGCCGCTGCTCGGCCGGGTCGTCGACATCGCGGCCACCGGGCAGGGCGCGGACGCGGTCACGGGCCCGGTGCTCGCGCTGGTGGCCGTCGCGGTGGTCGAGGGCGCGCTGGCCGTGGTCGGGGTGGGCCTGGTGGCACGGGTGGGCGAGGGCATGCTCGCCGCGCTGCGCGAGCGGTTCGTCGACCGCGCGCTGCGGCTGCCTCTGGAGCAGATCGAAGCCGCCGGCTCGGGCGACCTGACATCGCGGGTGAGCACCGACATCGCCCTGGTCGGCGACGCGGTGCGCCACGCGGTGCCCGACTTCGCCCGCGCCGCCCTGATGATCCTGCTGACGCTGGTCGGCCTCGCCGTGCTCGACTGGCGGTTCCTGCTCGCGGCCCTGCTCGCGGTGCCGATCCAGGCCGCGACGGCGCGCTGGTTCCTGCGCCGGTCGGGCCCGTTCTACGCCGCGCAGCGCCGCGCAGGCGGCGCCCAGCAGCAGCAGCTGCTCGAGACCGTGGGCGGCGTCGAGACCGTGCGGGCGTTCGGGCTCGCCGCGCAGCACACCCGGCTGGTCCGCGCCCGCTCCGCCGAGGTGGTGCACCTTGCGATGGAGGTGGTGCGCTTCCAGACCCGGTTCTTCGGGCGGCTCAACGGCGCCGAGCTGGTCGGGGCCGCCGCCGTGCTGACGACGGGCTTCCTGCTGGTGCGCGGCGGCACGGCCACGATCGGCACCGCCACGGCGGCCGCGCTGTACTTCATCAACCTGTTCACGCCCGTCAACCAGGTGCTGTTCCTGCTGGACACCGTGCAGTCGGCGGGTGCCGGCCTCGCCCGGATCGTCGGCGTCGCCGACCTCCCGCAGGCACCGGCGCCGGCGCGTGCCGCGCGCCCGGCCGACACCGGGATCACGGTCAAGGGCGTGTCCTTCGGCTACGTCGACGGGCACCTCGTGCTCGACGACGTCGACCTCGAGGTCGACCCCGGCACCACGGTCGCGCTGGTGGGCTCGAGCGGTGCGGGCAAGACGACGCTGGCGAAGCTGGTGGCCGGCGTGCACGCGCCCCGTGCCGGAACCGTGCGGATCGGGGACGCGCCCCTGCCCGAGCTCGGGGCCGACGGCATCCGCGAGACCGTCGCGCTGATCACCCAGGAGGTCCACGTCTTCGCCGGGCCGCTCGCCGACGACCTGCGGCTCGCCCGCCCGGACGCCACCGACGACGACCTGCGCGCCGCCCTCGACGCCGTCGGTGCGCTCGGCTGGGCCGAGGGACTCCCGTCCGGCCTGTCGACGGTGGTGGGGGCCGGCGGCACCGGCCTCACCGTCGAGCAGGCCCAGCAGCTCGCGTTGGCGCGGCTCGTGCTGGCCGACCGGCCGGTGGCGGTGCTGGACGAGGCCACCGCGGAGGCGGGCAGCTCCGGCGCGCGGCAGCTCGAACGGGCCGCCGCCGTCGCGCTCGAGGGCCGGACCGGGCTGGTGATCGCGCACCGGCTCACGCAGGCGGCCGCCGCGGACCTGGTCGTCGTCCTCGAGGCGGGCCGGGTGGTCGAGCGGGGCACCCACGACGAGCTCGTCGCGGCCGGTGGCCGGTACGCGCACCTGTGGGCGGCCTGGTCGCAGGACGCGACGCGGGCGGCTGCGGGGACGCCGACGGCTGCGGGCCGGTCCCCCGCTCCTCCTCAGGACGGATGACCAGCTCGCGGACCTCCTGCGTCCCGCGTCCTGATCGATGGCTACCGTGGTCGGACCGAGCTCCTCCACCCACCACAGCTCGTCGCGGAGGCGGCATGACGCGGGTCGGTCTGATGATCACGTGCATCAACGACGCCCTGTTCCCGGACACCGGCAAGGCCGTCGTCACCGTGCTGCGCAGGCTCGGGGTGGACGTCGAGTTCCCGGCCGCGCAGACCTGCTGCGGGCAGCCGATGGTGAACACCGGCTACCTGGACGAGGCGGTCCCGCTGGTGCGCAACCACCTCGACGCGTTCGCCGGGTGCGAGGCGATCATCGCCCCGTCCGGGTCCTGCGCGGGCTCGGTGCGCCACCAGCACGGCCTGGTCGCGCAGCGCTCCGGCGACCCGGGCCTGGTCCGCGCGGTGGCCGCGGCACCGCCGGTGTACGAGCTCTCCGAGTACCTGGTCGACGTGCTCGAGACGGTGGACGTCGGCGCGTACTTCCCGCACCGGGTCACCTACCACCCGACCTGCCACTCGCTGCGGATGCTCGGCGTCGGCGACCGGCCGACCCGGCTCCTGCGCGCGGTCCGCGGGCTGACGCTTGCCGAGCTGCCCGGTGCCGCGGAGTGCTGCGGGTTCGGCGGCACGTTCGCGATGAAGAACGCCGAGACCTCGATCGCGATGGGCAACGACAAGGCCCGCCACGTCCGGGAGACCGGGGCCGAGGTGCTCGTCGCCGGGGACAACTCCTGCCTGATGCACGTCGGCGGGCTGCTGTCCCGGCAGCGGTCGGGCGTGCGGGTGATGCACCTGGCCGAGGTGCTGGCCCAGACGGAGCCGGTGATCTCCTCGGCGGGCCGGGCGGCGGACGAGCGGAGCCCGGGGACCGACCTGCCGCAGGGGCGGGAGGTGGCGAGGTGAGTGGCACCTTCCTCGGCACGCCCGCGTTCCCCACCGCGGCGAAGGCCGCGCTGGAGGACTCCCAGCTGCGCCGGAACCTGGCGCACGCCACCGGCACGATCCGCACCAAGCGGGCGAGGGTGGTCGGCGAGGTCGACGAGTGGGAGCAGCTGCGGCTGGCGGGCGAGGCGATCAAGAACCGGGTGCTGCGGCACCTGCCGGACTACCTCGAGCAGCTGGAGCGCTCGCTGACCGCGGCGGGCGCGACCGTGCACTGGGCCCGCGACGCCGCCGAGGCCAACGCGATCGTCGTCGACATCGCCCGCAGGCACGGCGCGGACGAGGTCGTCAAGGTCAAGTCGATGGCCACCCAGGAGATCGACCTGAACGGCGCGCTGGAGGCCGCGGGGATCCGCGCGTGGGAGACGGACCTGGCCGAGCTGATCGTCCAGCTCGGCGACGACCTGCCCAGCCACATCCTGGTCCCCGCGATCCACCGCAACCGCGCGGAGATCCGGGAGATCTTCCTGCGCGAGATGGGCCGGGCCGGCCGGCCGGCACCCGCGGACCTGACCGACGAGCCCGCCCGGCTGGCGGCGGCGGCACGAGCCCACCTCCGGGAGAAGTTCCTGCGGGCGCGGGTGGCCGTGTCCGGGGCGAACTTCGCCGTCGCCGAGACCGGCACGCTGGCCGTGGTCGAGTCCGAGGGCAACGGCCGGATGTGCCTGACCCTGCCGGAGGTGCTGGTGTCGGTGGTCGGCATCGAGAAGGTGCTGGCGACCCACCAGGACCTGGACGTGATGCTGCAGCTGCTCCCGCGCTCGTCCACCGGTGAGCGGATGAACCCCTACACCTCCACCTGGACCGGCGTCACGCCCGGGGACGGGCCGCAGGAGGTGCACGTGGTGCTGCTGGACAACGGCCGCACCGACGTGCTGGCCGATCCGACCGGGCGGCAGGCGCTGCGCTGCATCCGCTGCTCGGCCTGCCTGAACGTCTGCCCCGTCTACGAGCGCACCGGCGGGCACGCGTACGGCTCGGTCTACCCGGGCCCGATCGGTGCGATCCTCACCCCGCTGCTGCGCGGGGTCGGCAACGACGCGCAGACCGACTCGCTGCCCTACGCCTCCAGCCTGTGCGGCGCGTGCTTCGAGGTCTGCCCGGTGCGCATCGACATCCCCGAGGTGCTCGTGCACCTGCGCGCCCAGGTCGTGGACGCGCACAAGCGGGCCTCGCGGGTGCCGTCGGTGCAGGACATGGCGATGAAGGCGGCGTCGTGGGCGTTCTCGACACCGTCGCGCACCGCCGCCGCGGAACGGGCCGCCGGGCTGGGCGGGCGGCTCGCGGCGAAGCTGGGACGCACCGCACCCGGCGGCCGTTCGGTGCTGGGTGCGGTCCCCGGACCGGCGGGAGCCTGGTCGGACTCCCGCGACGTGCCGGTCCCGGCCCGCGAGTCGTTCCGGCAGTGGTGGGCGCGCACCGACGGCGGTCGCAGCGAGGAGGAGCAGTCGCGGTGAACGCGCGCGAGGCGATCCTCGGCCGGGCCCGGCGGGCACTGGCCGACGTACCCGACGTCGACCCCGCCGTCGACGTCCCCGTGGTCCGGCCCGAACCGGCCCGGGACCGCACCCACGAGCAGGTCGTGGACCTGTTCGCCGAGCAGGTGGCGGACTACCGCGCGGTCGTCGAGCGGGCCACCACCGCCACCGCCCCCGGCCTCGTCGCCGCCGCGCTGCGCGGCCGCACCCCGCTGTCGGCGAGCGGCCCGTTGCGCGTCCTCGTGCCTCCCGGCTTCCCGGACGCGCTGGTCCCGGACGGGATCGAGGTGGTGCGCGACGGCCCGGACGTCGCGGTGGCCGAGCTGGACCGCTGCGACGGGGTGCTGACCACCGCAGCGCTCGGCATCGCCGAGACCGGGACGATCGTGCTCGACCACGGCGACGGTCAGGGCCGCCGCGCGGCGACGCTCGTCCCGGACCTGCACGTCTGCGTGGTGCGGACCGACCAGATCGTGCCCGGGGTGCCGGACGCGGTGGCCGCGCTCGACCCGCGCCGACCGAGCACCTGGATCAGCGGACCGAGCGCGACCAGCGACATCGAGCTGGACCGCGTCGAGGGTGTGCACGGCCCGCGCACCCTGCATGTCCTCGTCGTCGCCGCGGACGCCGCCGGGCCCTCGGACGGCTGATCGCCACAGAGGGCCGGCAGGGCCGGCACGTCTCGATCATGTATCGGATACTCCCCGTTGGAGTGGCGCGGTCGCTCTGCGTGCGTATTCTCGACGCTTCTTCGCCGATCATGTGCGCACGGGGGTGACGGTGTTCGACGCGTCGACGACTCTGACCCGCCTCGTCGCAGAGTTCGCCGCACGTGACCGTCCCGACCGCGACCCCGACGACCTGCCGGTCATCGTGCTGTGGGGAGCGCGCGGCTCGGAGTCGTCCGCCCTCCTGACCGACCTGCTCAGGCTGCGGACGTGGAACGCGCCGCGGGCGCACCTGGACGGCGAGCAGCTGCCGACCGACCTGCGACCGCACCTCGTGGCGAACCGGTTGGCGTTCCAGCTCGGCCGGCAGGTCGAACGTTTCGGCCGGGCCCGGTTCCCACGCTTCTTCCTCGGCGCGCAGGCGGTGCGCGCGCCGCTCGACCCCGACGTGGCCTCGGCCTCCCAGGTGCGGAAGGAGCTGATCCGGCGGCAGCTGCGCAACCGGCCCGAGGGACGGCAGTGGTTGCGGGAGTCGGCCCAGGCGCTCGCGGCCCTCGCGGGCCTGGGCGACAACTGGAACAACGCGGCCGGACTGATCGTGGACGGCGCGCTCGAGGCCGCGCGCACGGCCGCCCTGCTGCGCGGCGCCGGCGTCCAGTGGTACCGCGACGGGCTCGGCCACCACTCCCCCGATCCGGTGGACGCCCTCGTCGAGCTGTCGGTCGCGGAGTTCCTCGGCAACCGCGCCCTCGTCGACGAGGTCCTCTGCCGGGCCTTCGTGGCCGACCTCCGTGGCGAGTACGAGAGCGGGGCCGGCATGTTCTTCGTCCGGCGGACGAGCGCCCTCGTCCTGCTGGACAACGTGGCCATGCCCCCGACGAGCCGCTTCGTCGACCTGCTCACGGCGCAGGCGGGAACCTCCGGTCCACTGGTCGTGGTGGCGTCCTCCCACCTGCGGTTCCCCGAGGCCGCCGCCCAGGACACGGCGGGCTGGCAGCCGGACGACCTCCCGGACGCCTCGCCGGAGCGGTGGTCCGCGCAACGGCCCGGACGCGGCGGGAGCCGGTACTACCCGGTGTGGGTCGACCCCGTCGACGACGTGCCCGCGACGACCGAGCCCGCGGGCGCCGACGTGCAGGCGATCGCGCACGGCCGCGGGCTGCGTCCTGCGCAGCACCCGTCGGTCGCGTTCGCCCGCCGGCTGACCGCGGCCCACCCGGCCGGGCTGGACATGGTCTTCAGCGCCCTCGAGGGCATCGGCGGCGTGCCGGGCCACGGCAGCGTCCCCGCGCGGTACGACCTGCGCGGCCTGTTCGGCCTGGAGGAGAGGCGCTCCGGGAAGCGGCTCGACGACACGGTCTTCGACCTCGTCCTCGGCTCCCGGACCGAGACGATGCGGCGGGCCCTGATGCTGATGGGGATCGCGGTCGACCTGTCCGACCTGCGCTTCGACCCGATCCTCGACACCGAGGACGAGCAGATCGGCCTGCTGGTCACCGAGTTCCGGGAACGCGACCTGTGGGTGACCCACCACGTGACCGAGGACGGGCCCGAACCACCGCGGATGCACCCCTTCGCCCGCCGGGCCATCGCGCACCGGCTGGGTCGTGACGACGGCGTGTCCGGGGTGGAGTGGGAGACCGCCCACACGGTCCTGCGCACGGCTGCCACAGCGCGCGCCGACCGCGTCGGCGAGCTGTACCACGACCTCGCGCTGGGCCGGATCGGCGAGGTGGCGTGGGAGCTCAGCGAGCTGTTCGACCCGGAGAACCCCCGTGACTGGTACGCGCTGCTGCGGCAGGTCGCCCGGGCGCCGCTCGCCCGGCCCGCGCGGTACGACGACGCGGTCGCGCACTTCGGGCAGCTGTGCGCCGGGATCGACTCGCAGACGACGGTCAGCGCCGACCTGGTGGCCGCCCTGCAGCTGCACACCGATCCGCTCGCCGACCCGTTCCACGACACGTGCGGGATCGTCGGCCACGAGCTGGGCAGGCTCTCGGGCGAGGCGGTCACCGGCAAGGCGTTCCTGCTGAAGGCGAAGAGCGAGTTCGACAGCTGCTGGAAGCGCTGGCACTGACGCTGAGGGGGAATTGATGCCCGGGGTTCTCCGGCGGGTGGGCAGCTGGTGGGGTGATCTGCGCGGGGCGTGGCGCGCCGTGATCGTGATCGTGCTGGTCGCGGTGCTGACCTATGCGGTGACGGTGATCGTCGACCGCTGGCGGTACTGCGAAGCCGACATCGCACGTGGCGACGGCGGCGGCTGCGTCGGGATCACCGACGGCTCGCACGGCCCCGTGTTCGGGGCCGGGACGGCGGAGGCGCTGCGGATCATCGGTGAGGAGAACGCCCGCATCGCCGCGGATCCGGGCGACAAGGAGATCGTCAGCATCGCCTACCTCGTGCCCATCCCACCGCCGGGGGTGGAGGACGACTACGCGGTCCGCCTCAGCGGCGACGTGATGGGGGCCGCCATCGCCCAGCGCCAGGCCAACCGGACCACCACCCTCGGCGACCGCCCGCTGATCCGGTTGCTGGTGGCCAACGTCGGCGACTCGGCGGCACCCGCGCCGGAACCCGTGGACGATCTGATCGCGATGGCCGGACCCGACTTCGCCACCCACAAGCTGATGGCCGTCGCCGTCAGCGGCAAGTCCCTGGACCCGATGATCGGCGTGATCGACGAGCTCGTCGCCGCCGAGGTGCCGGTGCTCGTGTCCCACCTGACCGCCGAGCAGGTCACGTCCGCACCCGTCGCCGCCGACACCTCACTCGCCCGGGTCGCTCCCACCACGTCCGACGAGTCCGCCGCACTGGCCGCCTACCTGCGCCCGTCCACCGGCCGAGCGCTGATCGTGCAGAACAGCGACCAGAACGACCGGTACGCGGCGAGCCTCGGCTCCGCGTTCCGGGAGCACTACACCGCCGCGGGCCACGCGATCGTGGAACCGGTCGAAACCTACGTGGGCGGGCCCTCCGCGGCGAACGCCATGGACGACATCATGGTCCACGTCTGCCAGCAACGCCCGGACGTCGTGTTCTTCGCCGGCCGGGCGGCCGAGCTGGCACCGTTCGTCGCGGCGTTGCCCAAGCGGACCTGCCTCGACCACCCGGTGCGGGTCGTCACCGGCGACGACGGAGCGAGCTTCGCCGAGGCGGTGGCCCGCGGCGAGCCGGGGCTGCGCGAGGGGTTGCAGGCGAACGCCTCCGTGGCCTACACCTCACTCGCCAACCCGGACGCGTGGCAGGCCTCCCCCGAGCTGTTCGCCTCCGGCTCGGCCGACTACCTCACCGGCGGGTGCCCGGACTGCTTCCCGACGCACTTCCCCGACCACGGCCTCGACGACAGCTACGCGATCATGGGCTACGACGCCGTGCTCACCGCGGTCACCGCCATCCGGCAGCCCGACGGTTCGGTCAGCACCCCCGACGCGGTGGTCCAGGAGTTCAAGCGGCTCCACGGACCGAAGGCCGTGGCCGGGGCGAGCGGGTGGATCTCGCTCAGCGCCACCGGGAGCCCGGTCGACAAGGCGGTGGCCATCATGGGGGTGCTCCCGGACGGCACCGCCGAGTTCCTGCAGCTCAGCTCGCCGTCGGGCAGCCCCTGCCGGCCGGGCACCCCGCCCTGCTGAGCCGCCGTGCCGAGGCGCCGGTCACCTCGACGGCGTCGCCGCTTCCAGGGACTCCGCGATCCGGTGCAGGTAGCGCTCGTCGGCGATCGGCCCGCCGCGCTCCGCGCCCAGGCAGGCCAGTGCCGCGCCGACGACGGCGGGCACCGACATCCGCCGCACCACGGCACCGGGCAGGGCGCGCGCGACGCCGTCGTCGACCAGCCGGTCGAGCCGCTCGTGGCCCGCGGTGAGCAGGCTCCCGGCGAGCACGACGTCGCTTCCGGTCGTCGGCACGTTGGCGCGGTTCATCGCGGCGGCCGCCATCGTGACGACCTCCTGGGCCTGCCGGTCCACCAGCTGACGCGCCACCGGGTCGCCGTCGGCGTCCGCGTCGAGTAGCAGGGGGGTCAGGTCCGCGAGGGCGGGGGCGCCCGCCCGGCCCCGGTGCAGGTCGGCCACGGCCTGCCGGACGGTCGGCCGGGCGAAGTGCGCGGCCACCCGGTACCGCAGGGAGGTGTGCGGGCCACGCCCGTCCTCGGCCCGGCTGGCGGCGAACAGTACCTCGGACCCGAGGGTCAGCGCGCCGCCCCAGTCACCGGAGATCGTGCCGAGGGCCAGGTAGCCGGCCGTCCTCCCGGTGGCCGAGCGCGCCAACGCGTTGATACCGCTGCCGAACTTCACCGCGACCCCGGCGGGGCGGCGCATGCCCGCCCAGAGCACGGCGTGGATGTCGTTCTCCACGACGAGGTCCGTGCCCGCGAAGTGCGCGGCGAGGGCGGCGCGCACGTCCTCGCGTTCCTCGGGGAGGTCGACCCCGGCCACGAAGGCGACGACGCGCGCCACCGGCGTCGACGCCGGCAGGCCGGCCCGGGCGAGGGCCTCACCGCGCAGCCGCTCGACCACCGACGCGGCCTGCACCGCCCCGACGCTCTGCGGCGACGTGCTGCCCGCCCGCACCCGCGCGAGCACCTCGCCGGCCGGCGTGAGCAGGGCGGTGTCGGTCTCGAAGGTGCCGCCGTCGACGGCGAGGAACAGCCGGGACACTAGGTCCACCCGAGCTCCCGGGAGACCTCGTCGCACGCTTCGAGCAGGCGTGGCGTGCCGGATGGCGGGACCCGGGTCGGGACACCCGACCGCGGCAGCGTGAGCGTCATCGCCGCGACCACCGCCCCCGTCGAGTCCCGCACCGGTGCCGCCACGGTAGCGACGTCGGCCCGGTGCTCGTCCCGGTGGTCGGCCCGCCCGACCGCGAACCCCGCCTGGCGCACCGCGTCGATCTCGGTGCGCGGCACCGCCTGGCCCAGCAGGGTCTCCATCTGCTCCTGCGGGAGCGCGGCGGCGAGCACCGCGGTCGCGGGCGCGTGCAGCGGGAGCACCTCCCCCACCCGCGCGGGCCCGGCGTGCGGTCCCCTCCCCGCTGCCACGGCGACGACGACCGCCTCCCCCTCCTCGTGGGTCGCCAGGTGGACCCAGCCACCGGTCGAGTCCCGCAGCCGGTCCATCGCGGGCCGCGCGACCGACGCGACGTCGCGCGACTCGATCGCGAACGACGCCAGGTCGAACAGGCGCCGCCCGAGCCGGTAGTGGTGGGCGTCGGCGCGGTGGACGAAGTGGTGCTGCTGGAGCGTGACCAGCAGGCGGAGCACGGTCGACTTGTGGACGCCGAGCGACTCGGAGATGTCCGAGAGCGTGGTCCGTCCGGCGGCGATCTCGTCGAGGATGCGGAGTCCGCGGTCCAGGCTCTGACTCATGGTGCGTTGCAGTGTATGCAACCGCGGCTGTGACCGCGTTGACCCCTGTAGATGCCACTGCTAAGAAGCCCTCTAGCTCGCAGGAAGCACCGTTGCATTCCACGCAACGGAGCGATCAGGAGGTGGACGTGGCCGATGTCGAGGAGCTGCTCGCGCAGCTGATCCGCATCCCCAGCATCAACCCGAGGGGGCGGGCCGAGCCTGCGGAGACCCCTCTGGCCGAGTACGTCGCCGACTGGGCGCGCGGCCACGGCATGGCGGCGGACCTCCACGAGGTCGTCGACGGCCGCTGCAACGTCGTGGTCACCCTGCCCGGCGACAGCGCCGAGACGATCCTGCTCGAGACCCACCTGGACACCGTCGAGACCGAGGGCATGACGGTCGCCCCGTTCGCGCCGACGGTGGCCGACGGCCGGCTCCACGGGCGCGGCGCCTGCGACGCCAAGGGCCCGCTCGCGGTGTTCCTCACCGCGATGGCGGACCTCGCACGACGCGGCCCCCGCCCGCACACCGTCGTCCTCGCCGGCGTCGTCGACGAGGAGCACGTCTACCGCGGCGTGCTGCACCTGCGCGACCAGGGCGTCACCAGGAACGGCCCGGTGGTCGGTGCCGTCGTGGGCGAGCCGACCTCGCTGCGCATGGTCACCGCGCACAAGGGCTGCATGCGGTGCCGGATCACCGCGCGCGGGCCGGGCGGCCACTCCTCGGAACCGTGGGGCCGGGTCAACCCGATCGCCACGCTCGCCCAGGTCGTCGACCACCTGACCGGGGAGTACGCACCGGCGCTCGAGGCGCTGGCACGCCCGCTCGTCGGGCCACCGTCGCTGGCCGTCACGATGATCGAGGGCGGCACCGGGCCGAACGTGCTGCCGGAGAGCGCCACGATCACCGTCGACCGCCGCACCGTCGCCGGCGAGGACCCGCACGCGGTGTGGAGCGAGCTCCGCCACGACCTGCTGACCCGCTGGCCCGAGCACCTCGAGGTCGCCGAACCGCACATCGTCGACCACGCCCTGGAGACCGATCCCGGCGATCCGTTCGTCCGCGCCGTCGGCGACGTGCTGCGGGAGGCGGGCCACGACCCCGAACCGAAGGGCGTCGGGCACGGCACCGACGCGTCCAAGATCGCGTGGGACGGGGTGCCCTGCGTCGTCTTCGGTCCGGGTGCGATCGCACAGGCCCACACGCCTGCCGAGTTCGTGCCCCTCGCCGAGCTCCACGCCGCGCGCGGGGTGCTGGACGCCCTGCTCCGGCGACGCATCCACACCGGAGCCCCGGCGTGACGCCGACCGCCGCGACCCACCTGATCGACGACGGGCCGATCGGCTGGCGTTTCAAGGGCCTGCCCCCCGATGCCGCCGGTGGCACGCTCGCCGCCCTCGGCGCCGAGGGCAGGTCGCTCTTCGACGCCGGCTTCGGCTGGCCGCTGCTGGTGCTGCGCGACTCCGCGCTGCGGCACAACGCCGAGCTGATGGCGCGCTACTGCACCGAGCACGGCGCCTCCATCGCCCCGCACCTCAAGACCACCGCCTCGCCCGAGCTCGCGGAGTACGCCCTGCGCGCGGGCGCATGGGGTGTCACCCTCGCCACCCCGTACCAGGCGCGGGTGTTCATGGCGGCGGGTCACGCCCGCATCCTGCTGGCCAACGAGCTCGTGGACCGCGCCTTCGCCCGCGAGGTGGTCGGCTGGCTCGCCGAGGACGAGGCGCGCGCCTTCTACTGCTACGTCGACTCCCGCGAGGGCGTCGAGGTGCTGCGCGCGGCCCTCGACGGCGTCGCGACCCCCCGCCCGCTGCCCGTGCTGATCGAGGTCGGCCACGACGGCGGCCGGGGCGGCTGCCGGGACTCCGACGCCGTCGCCGCGGTCCGCGACGCGGTGCGGTCGGTGGACGGGCTGGCCCTCGCCGGGGTCGCCGGCTACGAGGGCTCGGTCAGCCACGCGCGCGACGCGCACGGCCTGTCCGCCGTCGCGGGTTACCTGCGTTCGGTGCGCCGCGCGATGGAGCTGGTCCTGCCGCACGCCGACCCGCGGCTGGACGAGTACGTCGTCTCGGCGGGCGGCAGCCTCTACTTCGACGTGGTGGCCGCCGAGCTCGGTGACTGGCCCGCCGACCGGGACGTCCGGTTGATCATCAGGTCCGGCGCGTACCTCACCCACGACCACGGCCTTTACCGCGCGCTGTCCCCGCTGGACGGCAGCGCACCCGGAGCAGCGCGAGTGAGCCGGCTCGTCCCGGCGATCGAGGTGTGGGCACCGGTGCTCAGCAGGCCCGAACCGGGGCTGGCGATCCTGGGCGCGGGCCGGCGCGATCTCAACTGGGACCAGGGCCTGCCGGCGCCGATCCAGGCCCGCGACCACCGCGGCCGCGACGCCCGGGACGCCGCGGGATGGACGATCGACGCGCTCGACGACCAGCACGCCTACCTGCGACTTCCCCCGCAGGCCCGGCTGGGGCCCTCCGACCTGGTCCGGCTGGGCATCTCGCACCCCTGCACGATCCACGACCGCTGGCTCACCGCCGTCGTGGCCGCCGACGACGACACCGTCGTCTCGGTGGCCCGCTGCTACTTCTGACGACCGCCCCCGCCCGACCGGAGAAGGACCCCCGTGACAGTCCCCGGAACCACCGCATCCGTGTCCACGAAGCGATCGAGGGTCCGGTTCGCGGTCCTCGCCTCGAACTTCGTGATCCTGTCCCTGAACTACGCCGACCGCGCCGTCATCGGCGTCGCGGCGCCGTTGATCATCGCCGAGTTCGGGTTCTCCAACGCCGCGTTCGGCTGGATCCTCGCCGCGTTCGCCTTCACCTACTCGCCGTTCGGGTTCATCGGCGGGTGGCTGGCCGACCGGCACGGCCCCGCGAAGGTCATGGGCTGGGCGGCCATCGCCTGGTCCTGCTTCACCGCATTGACCGCCGCGGGCGTGGGGTTCGTCAGCCTGCTGCTCATCCGACTGCTCTTCGGCGCGGGCGAGGGCCCGCAGGCCACGGTCACGGCCAAGATCATGCACAGCTGGTTCCCGAAGCGGGAGCTCGGCACGGCGGTGGGCATCGCCAACGCGGCCACCCCGCTCGGGGGCGCCATCGGCACCCCGGTGGTGGTGGCGATCCTCGGAGCCACCCAGGGCAACTGGCGGATCCCGTTCGTCGTCTTCGGCGCACTGGGCGTCCTGTTCGCGATCGGCTGGTTCGTCGTCGTCCGCGACACCCCCGAGCAGCACAGGTGGGTCTCCCCCGCCGAGCTGGCGCACATCCGCGAGGACCGGGTGCCGGGCGCCACCGTCGGCGACGACGGGGAGCACGCGGACCACCTGCCCTGGTGGCAGTACCTGACCCGGCCCGCCGTGTGGACCACGGCGGTCGCCTACTTCGGCTACGCCTGGATCCTCTGGACCTTCCTCAACTGGTTCCCCACCTACCTCGTCAACGAGCGCGGCATCGACCTGGACGAGCTCGCCGTCGCAGGTGCGGTGCCGTGGGTCGGCGGCTGCATCGGCCTCGCACTGGGCGGCCTGTTCACCGACCTGCTGGTCCGCCGCACCGGCCGGTCGCTGGGGCCGCGCCGCTGGACGGTGGTCGTCTGCCTCGCCGCGACCGGCCTGCTCTTCGGCGGGATCGGGCTCGTGTCCAGCACGGTCGGCGCCGTCGCACTGATGACCGTCGTGGTGTTCCTGCTCTACTTCACCGGCGCCCAGTACTGGCTGATCGTCGGCGAGGCGGTGCCCGGACCGACATACGGCTCGGTGTCCGGTGCGGTGCAGATGTTCGCCACCACGGCCTCGATCATCGCCCCGGCCCTGACCGGCTACCTCGTCGACTCGTCGCTGGGATGGACGGGCACCTTCGCGTTCGCGGCCGCCGTCGCCCTCGCGGGCGCGCTCCTGCTGGCGCTGTTCGGCAACGTCCGCAGCACACCCCGGCCGGCCTGAGGCCGCGGGCCGGCGGACTTGCGCCGGCCCGCCCGGGCGTGGTCTCATCCGGCAGCACTGATTATCAATAAAAAGGATGATGACGATGCCGTCGCAGCACCAGGGCCTCCGGGGGAGCCTCACCAGCTACGGGGACGCCGAGTTCGCCCTGTTCCTGCGCAAGGCGTTCATCAAGGGCGCCGGCTACGGCGACGACGCGCTGGACCGCCCGGTCATCGGCATCGTCGACACCGAGAGCGGCTTCAACCCCTGCCACGGCAACGTCCCGCAGCTGATCCAGGCGATCGAGCGCGGCGTGATGCTCGCCGGCGGCCTGCCCGTGTCGTTCCCGACGATCTCGATCCACGAGAGCTTCGCCCACCCCACCAGCATGTTCCTCCGGAACCTGATGGCGATGGACACCGAGGAGATGCTGAAGGCGCTCCCGGTCGACGCGGTCGTGCTCATCGGCGGCTGCGACAAGACCGTCCCGGCACAGCTCATGGGCGCCGCGTCGGCGGGCAAGCCGGCCATCCAGCTCGTCACCGGCTCGATGCTCACCGGGTCGCACCGCGGGCGCACCGTCGGCGCGTGCACCGACTGCCGCGCGTTCTGGGGCCGCTACCGCGCCGAGGAGATCGACGCCGACGAGATCGCCGAGGTCAACGGGCGCCTGGTCGGCAGCGTCGGCACCTGCTCGGTCGCCGGCACCGCCAGCACGATGGCGGCGGTGAGCGAGGCCCTCGGCGTCGCCCTGCCCGGCAGCGCCACGCCGCCGGCCGTCACCGCCGACCGGATGCGCGTGGCCGAGGCGACCGGCACGCGCGCGGTCGGCCTGGCCGAAGAGGGGCTCACGCTCGACCGGATCCTCACACCGGCCGCGTTCGACAACGCCTTCCGGATCCTGCTCGCCATGGGCGGTTCCACCAACGCGCTGGTGCACCTGGCCGCCGTCGCGGGCCGCTGCGGCTACCGCCTCGACCTCGACGCCTTCGACGCGCTCGGCCGCGAGACCCCCGTGCTCGTCGACCTCAAGCCCTCCGGCGACCACTACATGGAGGACCTGCACCGGGCCGGCGGAATCCCGCGGCTGATGCTGGAGCTGCGCGGCCAGCTCGACCCGACGGCGCTGACCGTCACCGGGCGGACCCTGGGCGAGGAGCTCGACGACGCCCCGGCGCCGTTCGCGCAGGACGTCATCCGCCCCCGTGACAACCCGATCCACAACGGCGGCAGCATCGCCGTCCTGCACGGGAACCTGGCGCCGGGCGGCGCGATCATCAAGCAGTCGGCCGCCACGCCCGCGCTGCTGGAGCACCGCGGCCGGGCCGTCGTGTTCGAGGACGCGGCCGACCTCGCCGAGCGGATCGACCGCGACGACCTCGACGTCGACGCGTCCGACGTGCTCGTCCTGCGCAACATCGGCCCCGTCGGGTTCCCCGGCATGCCCGAGGCGGGCTACATCCCCATCCCGCGCAAGCTGGCGAAGGCCGGTGTCAAAGACATCGTCCGGATCTCCGACGGCCGCATGTCGGGCACCGCGGCCGGCACGATCGTGCTGCACAGCTCCCCCGAGGCGGCCGTCGGCGGCCCGCTCGCCCTCGTCCGCACCGGCGACACGATCGCGCTGTCGGTCGGCCGCCGCTCGCTGGTCCTCGAGGTCGACGACGCCGAGCTCGCCCGCCGGGCCGCCGGCGCCGCGCCGCCCCGGCCGCGCCCCGAGCGCGGCTACGCGAAGCTCTACGTCGACGAGGTGACCCAGGCCGAGGAAGGCTGCGACTTCCGCTTCCTGCAGGCCGTCGACACCCGCGCGAGCGTCCCGTCGCGCGCCGGGTCCGCCTGACCCGCTCCCCCGCCCCACCCCCGTCCCGACCCCGTCGGGTCCACCACCCCGTGGATCCACCACTCCAGGAGACACTGTTGTCCTACGAGGCTTGGGTCGTCATGGCCGCCGTACTGGCCGTGGGCGTCCTCCTCACCCTGATCATCGTGTTGAAGGTGCAGGAGTTCCTCGCGCTCCTGCTCACCACCCTCGCCTTCGGCCTGGCCGTCGGGAACGGTCCGACCGAGCTGATGGACCTGGTCGTCGGCGAGATGGGCGACTCGCTCGGCCAGCTCTCGCTCGTGATCGCGCTCGGCGCGATCTTCGGGATGGTCCTGCAGCACGCCGGCGCGGCGGAGCGCATCGCCGTCACCCTCGTCGAGCGCTTCTCCGACCGCACCATCTCCTGGGGCCTCGGGCTGGCCGGGTTCCTCGTCGCGACCTCGGTCTACATCGACGTGGCGATCGTGGTGCTCGTCCCCATGCTCTACGGGGTCGCGCAGCGCACGGGCAAGTCGCTGCTCCACTACGGCATCCCGCTGTGCGCCGGGCTGAGCGCGGCGTACACGTTCATGCCGCCCGCACCCGGCCCGCTCGCGGCCTCCGGGATCATGGGCGCCGACATCGGCCTCGTGGTGCTCTTCGGCGCCGTCTGCGGGATCCCCGCCGTCGCCGTCGCGGGCCCGCTGTTCGGGCGGTTCATCGCGCGCCGCATCCACGTCGTGCCGCCCGCGGCGATCGTCGGCTCGGCCGACCCCGTGGCCCCCGCCCTCACGACGCCGTCGACCGGCACCGACGGTTCCTCCCCGGCGACCGCGACGTCCACCGTTGACGTCCGGGCGGAGCCGGAGCGGGACCTGCCCTCCTTCGGGTCCGTCGTCCTCGCCCTGCTGATGCCCCTGCTGCTCATCCTCGTCGGCACGGTCGGGCGCCTGATGGGCGGCGAGTCGCCGGTCGCCACCACGTTGACCTTCGTCGGCAACCCCGTGATGGCGCTGCTGCTGACCGTGCTGTTCAGCATGTGGGTGTTCGGCGTCCGCCGCGGGATCGGGCGCGCCGAGCTCGGCAGGCTCGCGGGCACCGCGCTCGGCCCGGCGGGCAACATCATCCTCGTCACCGGCGCCGGCGGCGTGTTCGGCGGTGTGCTGGTGTCGTCCGGCCTCGGCGACACCCTGTCCGCGGCGATGCGCGACGCCAGCATCCCGCTCGTCGTCTTCGGCTTCGTCGTCGCCGCGGTCATGCGGATCTCGCAGGGCTCGGGCCTCGTCGCCATGGTCACCGGCGCCACGTTCAGCGCACCCCTGGCGGAGTCGCTCGGCGCGAGCCCGACCACGGTCGCCCTGACCTGCATCGCGATCGCCTGCGGCGGCGCCGGGTTCTCCCACGTCAACGACTCCGGCTTCTGGATGGCCAACCGGTACTTCGGCATGAACGTCGCCGACACGCTGAAGTCCTGGACCGTCATGAAGTCCCTGGTCGGCCTCACCGGGTTCGCGGTCGTGCTCCTGCTGAGCCCGTTCGTGAGCTGACGGGTCGGGGGTGCGGACCGAGAGGCGGTCTCGGACGTGGACCACGGCACCGGCCCGACCGTCGGGCAGCGCATCGCACAGCTGCGCGGCGACCGGACACAGCAGGAGCTGGCCACCGCGGCCGGAGTGTCAGTCGACCTCATCCGGAAGCTCGAGCAGGGCAGCAGGCACACGCTGTCGATCGCGAGCCTGCACAGCATCGCCCGCGCGCTCGACGTCGATGCAGGGCACCTGCTGTCGAGGACGACGCCGCTACCGGATCCGTCCGAGCACTCCGGCGCGGTCGCGATCCGCGAGGCCCCACCTACGTCGACGACCTGATCGGCGACGACCCGGACGTGGAGCCGCTCACCGTCTCGGGCGGCTACGACGAGCTCGGGCAGCTGCTGCCCGGCGCGATCACACAGTCCAGGGCGATGGTCCGGGAGGCGCGCGCCGACGAGCGATCGGGCGCCCACGACGTCGCCGCGCAGCTGCACCAGCTCGCGGCGTGCACGCTCGTGCACCTCGGCTACCCCGACGTGGCGCACATGGCGCTGCGCGAGGCGCTCTCCCTCGCCGCCGCAGGCACCGATCCGCTGCGGGTACTCCGACGAGAACCAGCGCCGAGCCGCCCCCTTTCGCAGGTGAACGGAACACCAGAGCTGTCCATGCAAGATCGAACAACCCTGGTGTTCCGCTCACCCGCAAAACCGGGACCCGCCCGGCAAGCATGATCCGAACTTTCGGTCGTCCATGGTCGTGATCGCAACCATGTGCACCCGATATCGCGGATCATGCGCGGGACCACCACCGAACGGCCCCGGCCACCGCCGACACCCCGACAACGGCACCGGGCACTGCCGCTCCTGCTGGGGTGCGCAGGTCGCGGATGTCCGCCGGTGGATCGCCACCGCCGCGCTGACCAGAACCCGAGCCCGGATGTTGCCGGCACGGCCCCGCCGGCACCGGACGCGGCGGCTGAACGTGCTCGTGCCGGTCTCTCCACCGGAGGAGGACGGTCACCGTGCGAACATGGAGGACCCGGGGAACGACGAGGAGGCCGGTCGGATGGGTGGCGACGGGGCGGTGCGGACGCGGGCCGCCGGGATCGTCGCCGAACTGGCCGCCGAGCTCGAGGAGGAGATCGCCCTCGGTCTCCTGCACCCGCGGGAGCGCCTCGTCGAGGACGACCTCATGGAGCGGTTCGGCGCGAAGCGCCACGTCGTCCGCAGCGCGCTCGCCACGCTGGAGTCGCGCGGCGCGGTCGAACGCCGGGCCAACGTCGGGGCGTTCGTCCGCTCCTACACGGCGAAGGAGGTCCGCGACCTCTACGACGTCCGCACGCTGCTCGAGGCCAGCTGCGCGCGCAGCATCGCCGTGCCGGTGCCGCCCGAGCGGCTCGACCCGCTGGTGGAGTGCCAGCAGGCGCACGACGCCGCCGTCGCCGCCCAGGACCGGCGCGCCGCGCACCGGGCCAACCTGGCCTTCCACGCGATCCTGTTCGGCCTGTCGGACAACAGGACGCTCGTCGAGGCCGTGCGCCACCACGCCGGCATGACGTCGTCCATCCGCTCCCTCACCGTCGCCGACGACCAGTACCTCCTGCGCGCCCAGGCCGAGCACTGGGAGATGATCCGGGCGCTGCAGGAGGGCGACCGGGACCGGCTCGTCCGGGTCTGCGTGGCGCACCTCGAGCCGTCGCGGGACGCCTACCTCCGCCGGCTGGCCGTGGGCTGAGCCAACCGCTGTCAGCTCCGACCGTGCGGGCGTCCCGGGGACCGGGCGGAGACGCTGCTGGGGAGGCCGCGCCTACCGCGCGTCCTGCCCGGGAACCGGTGCCTCCCCCGCTGCGGCGTCTCGGCTCCCGCCCGGGACGAGCACGGAATCGACGTCCGGATACTCCTCGCCCTCCCGGCTTCCGGAGCCGGCCGCAGCCCGGTGGGGCGTCATCAGCAGCAAGTAGCACCCGCCTCCCACCGCGATCCCGAGGAACCAGTTGAAGGCGTAGAGCCCGCCCCACCCGGGGACGATAAGCCCACAGGTCGCCGCGAGGATCCCCACGGCGAGCGCCACGATCGCGCGGACGTTCCATCCGTTCGAGTAGGCATATGGACCGGTCGCCGACTCGGTGAACAGCCCGGCGACCGAGAGCGAGCGCCGCCGCACGTAGTAGAAGTCAACGAGCATGATCCCGGAGATCGGCGCCATCGTGGCGCCGATGACCCCGAGGATCTCGGTCACGATGGTCGCGTCCTCATACCAGAGCCACGGGCAGAAGGCGACGGCTGCGACCACGGCGATCAGCCCGGACCGCCGGAAGGACAGCCGGCTCGGCCAGAGGTTGGTCAGGTCGAACCCCGCGGAGACACCGTTGGTCGCCACGTTCACCGAGGCGGTCGCGACCAGGACGCACAGACCGCCGAAGATCGCGACCAGCGGCTGGTCGAACCCGGCCAATATGTCGATCGGGCTGGTGACGACCTCGCCGTAGATGCGCGCCGTGCCGACCGAGACCAGCAGGCTCATCACCGAGAACAGGAAGAACATGATCGGGAAGCCGATCCCCTGGCCGATGGCCTGGTCCTTCTGCGACCGTGAGAACCGCGTCAGGTCGGCGATGTTGAGGATCAGTGTCGCCACGGTGCCCAGGAGCGCGGTCATCGAGCCGACGAACGTCGGCCAGAACTGCGCCGGCGCGATGGTCGCGGGCGCATCGACCAGCGGACCGATCCCACCCACGCCGACGGCCGCCCAGATGACCAGTCCCACTGCCAGCACCATGATCGACGGGCCCGCCCAGACCTCCAGCCTGCGCACGCTCTGGATGCCGTGACCCATGATCCACGCGTGCGCTGCCCAACAGACCACGAACGCGATCAGCACGTCGATGTTCATCCCGAGAACGTGGTACTGCTGCAGGCTCGAATAGGCAGGCACCGCGGAGGAGACCACGGCCGCGATGGCTTGGCTCCCGATGTAGATGTGCACCGCGAACCAGAACACCGCAACCGAGGCGCGCAGCACGACGGGCACCTGCGCACCGTTACGCCCGAAGGCGGCGCGGATCAGCACCGGGAACGAGAGCCCGTACTTCGCACCGAGGACGCTGTTGGCCAGGATCGCCAGGAACGCGATCCCGTAGGCGCAGCACACGCAGGCCAGCGCCTGCCAGAAGCTCATGCCGATCGCGATGAGGTTCGCCGCGACCTCCCACGCGACGATGTTGTGCACGATCCCCATCCAGATCGTGGAGTAGTTCCACCAGGTCCAGTTCCGTTCGTCCGCCCGCAACGGGCGCATGTCGGGGTTGTGCAACCCCAGCCTGTTGCGGGCGTTCGCGGAGGTGGGGACAACGGTGTCGTGGCTCATGGACGCTTCCGCTTCAGTCAGGGACGGATCAGGGCATCACGTCGCCGCAGTTGGGCCCCAATGTCTGTCCGGTGTAGAGGTTCCCGGCGGGATCCGACGCGAGCAGGAGCGCGGTCGGCACGACTTCCTCCGGTTCGCCGAACCGGGGGATCACGAGCTCGGCGAGCTTGTCCCGGCGCCACCGCTCACTGACGTTCGCCATGAGTCGGGTGTTCAGCGGTCCCGGGGCGATGGTGTTCGCGGTGATCCCGTGGTGGGCCACCTCGAGCGCCACCGACTTGGTGAAGGCGATGATCCCGGCCTTGGCCGCCGCGTAGTGGCTGTGTTCCCGCCCGCCCTTGAGAGCGATCTGGGAGGCGACGGAGATGATTCGGCCGCGACTCTGCACCAGCATCGGCCCTAGGGCGGCCCTCGTCGCAAGGAAGACGCCGGTGAGGTTGACGTCGATCGTGCGCTGCCAGGTGGCCAGCGACATCGCCGCCGTCACAGCGGGCTCGGAGACCGCGGCGTTGTTGACCAGGACGTCGACACCGCCGTGGTCCCGGACCGCCTTGTCGACGAGCGCCGTGGCCACCTCCTCGCGGGAAATGTCGCCCTCGACGGTGCCCACGCGGGCGCCCAGAGCACGCAGCTCCTGCAGGAAGGCCTCGAACACCGCGGGCTCCTCGCCGACGTGGTTCAGGGTCAGGTCGGCGCCCGCGCGGGCGAACCCGATCGCCAGGGAACGGCCCAGACCGACGCCCGCCCCGCTCCCGGTGATGACGACCGATCGGCCGACCAGGCGGCCGAACCCGACGGGCCGTGGCTCGTTCCCGGTCATCGATCAGTACCTCTTGAGCTCCGCCACGACCTGCTCGAGGTCCATCACGTCGCCGAACCGGGAGTCGATGTCCAGCAGCGCGGCCTGGTGCCCGGTGTGGCTGCGGTCCCCCACGGCCTCGCGGGGCACCACGACACGGATGTTGTGGTTGAAGGCGCTCTCGCAGGTCGAACGGATGCAGCCGCTGGTGCTGACGCCGACGACGACCGCGGTGTCGACGCCCTGCCCGATCAGCATCGACAGCACGTTCGTCCCGAAGAACG
Organism: Pseudonocardia kunmingensis; assembly: GCF_006716445.1. GTDB lineage: Bacteria > Actinomycetota > Actinomycetes > Mycobacteriales > Pseudonocardiaceae > Pseudonocardia > Pseudonocardia kunmingensis. The sequence goes on along the minus strand of NZ_VFPA01000002.1, from coordinate 1,116,764 downwards.
CCGACGCCCGCGGCTTCTCGACGAGCGGTTCGTCGTCGCGACGGCCGAGCTCGGGGCGCAGCTGCACCCGCTCGCTGCCCCGGATCATCAGCGTGCTGTGGGGCGTCTTGCTGGTGACCACCGGACCGGCTTCCACCAGGCCGGGGTCGTAGGCCATCGTCGTGAAGACGATCGGGAGCTCCTTCGCCCGGAACACCTCGAGCAGGCCGGTCGTCGCCGCGACGACCGCCTCGACGTCGGACCCGAGCTGCTCGTCGGGTGCCGTCCAGGCTCCGGCGAGGTCGATCACGAGCAGGGCGGGCCTCGTCCCCCACCCGGACCGGCCTGCGAAGCCGGCCTCGCGGTAGAGCTGCCGCATCTCCTCGTTGTCGAGGCTGTGCGCTGCACGGTAGTCGGCTGGCATGAACGTCCTTCCCGCTGATGACGACCTGGTGCCGCTCGGCGCCAGGACCGTAGCAAGTTCCTCAGGTTTGAGGAAGTATTATCAGTTGCGACGCTGTTAATCCAGATCGGTCGTGCGTCGGGCAAGATGATGAACCATGACGTCGAAGGGCAGGGAAGCGCCGTGAACGGGGAGCCGACCACTGCGGGGGCAGAGCTCGGCGGTGACGCCGAGGCGTTGTTGCTGGTACTCCATCGCGCCGACGAGCCGATTGGGGCCCGCGTCGCCCGTCGACTGCTCGAGGAGGCGGGGCGCGAGCTCAGCGAGGCGAGCGTGTCGCGGGTGCTCGCGAAGCTGGACGCCGCGGGGATGACGGAGTCCGTCGGGCGCAAGGGCCGGGTCCTGACCGACGTCGGGCGCCGGTTCACGACGTCGAGCCTGCTCAGCCGCCACCGGCACGAGCAGTTCACCCGCGCGCTGGACCTGCGCAGCGTCCAGGAGGTGCTGGACTGGCTCCGCGCGCGCCGGGCGCTGGAGACCGAGATCGCCCGCCTCGCCGCCGAGCGCGCCCACCAGACCGAGATCGACGCCCTGGAAGCCGCCCTGGCCGACCACGAGCGACAGCTCGACCGGGGTGCCGACCCGACCCCGGCCGGCATGCACTTCCACCAGCTGATCATCGGCGCCGCCAAGAGCCCGCTGTTCGAGGCCCTCACCGGGAGCCTCTACACCCCTGCGCTCGCGCCGGTCGAGCGCGCGCTCGACGTCATCACCGGCGGGCGCGGCACGATCGGGCACTCCCCCGCCGAGCACGCCGTGATACTGGCGGCGATCAAGGACCACGACCCGGACGCGGCGAGCGAGGCCATGCACAGCCACCTCGATCGGCTCATCAAGGAGGTGGAGGAGTTCTCGGTCTCCTCGATGGCCTCGATGCTGCCCAACCTGCTGACCGTTCTGGCGGGGGCGTGACGGGGATGGGGCAGCGCCACTACATGGGCCATGACCTGGGCCATGACCTGCTCATCCGCGGCGGGATCGTCGTCACGGCCGCGGGCGGGGAACAGCGGCTCGACGTCGCGGTCAGCGCGGGGCGCATCTCCGCACTGCTCGAGCCGGGTGCCCCGATCGCGGCGGACGAGACCGTCGACGCCGACGGCCACTACGTGCTCCCCGGGGGGATCGACACGCACTCGCACGTCTCCTGGCCGCTGGCCGACGGTCGGGTCACCGACGACGGTTTCGACGGAGCCGGCGCCGCGGCGGCGCTGGGCGGGACGACCACCCTCGTCGACTTCGTGCCGCCGCTGCGCCCTGACCAGCGACTGCGCGACGCGAGCGAGGAGCGGATCGCCCAGATCGAGGCGGCAGCGCCGATCGACGTGGCCCTGCACCCGATCCTCAACCGGGCCGACGCGGGCGTGCTGGCCGACATCCCCGAGGTCATCCGGGCCGGGTTGACCTCGTTCAAGATGTACATGACCTACGGCGACCGGGTGAACGACGGCCAGATCTGGCGGCTGATGCAGCAGATCGTCGCGCACGACGGCCTCCCCGGTTTCCACGCCGAGAACCACGACCTGCTGACCGACTCCCTGGAGACGCTGGTGCAGCAGGGCCGCACCGCGGTGACCGACTTCCCCGAGAGCAGGCCCGCCCTCGCCGAAGCAGCCGCGATCCGCACCGTCACGCACATGGCGGGCAAGCTCGCCAGTCCCGTGTACGTCTTCCACGTCTCCGGCGACGAGGCGCTCGCGGCGATCAGGGACGGCCGCCGCGACGGCGTTGCGGTGCACGCGGAGACCTGCACGCATTACCTGACATTCGACGAGTCGGTCTTCGCACGACCCGACGGGTGGAAGTTCGTCATCACCCCGCCGATCCGCGGCGCGCACGACAACGCGCTGCTGTGGGAGGCGGTCGAGCGGGGCGCCGTCACGAGCGTGGGCTCGGACCACTGCGCCTACGACGCGGCGAGCAAGTCCGCCCACCCCGGCGACCACCGGCTCACCCCGCCGGGGGCCGCCGGCATCCAGGCCCGCACCCCCGTGCTGTGGGACCAGTGCGTCAACCGCCGGGGCCTGACCCCCGCGCACTTCGTCGCCGTGTCGTCCGAGCGGGCGGCGCGGGCGCTCGGGCTGAGCCCGCGCAAGGGCACGATCGCCGTCGGGAGCGACGCGGACGTCGTGGTGCTCGACCCGCGTCGGCGCTGGCGCGGCAGCGACCTACTCCCGGCCTCCCCCCGCACCTTCGACCTCTACGACTCCTACGAGGGCGCCGGCCTGCCGACCCACGTCTTCGTCCGTGGGAACGCGGTCGTGCGGGACGGGGCGTTCTGCGGAAGCCCCACGACCGGCGGTTTCGTCCGCCGCTGAGCGCCACCGGGGTGGCCCGGTGCGGCTGCGCCGGGCCACCCCCCGACCTCACCCGGCGACCGCCTCCGGCCGGACCGCGCTGGCCTCGATCTCGAACAGCAACTGCCCCGCCAGGGCGACGCCGACCGTGCTGCGGGCGGGGAACGGCGCGGCGAACCGGCGCCGGTACACGGCGTCGAAGGCCGCGAAGTCCTCGATCCGGGTGAGGAAGCAGGTCGTGCGCACCACGTCGGCGAGGCCGCACCCGGCGGCGGCCAGCACCGCCTCCAAGTTGGTGATCGCCTGCTCCACCTGCCCCTCCAGGCTGCCGGGCAGCTCGCCGGTGGCCGGATCCGTGCCGACCTGCCCGGCGGTCCAGACGGACCGGCCGTGGACGATCGCCTGCGAGTAGGTGCCCCCGGGTGCGGGGGCGTGCTGCGTGGACACCTGCTGGAGCTCGGACATCGGCTCGGACTTCCTTCCGTCGAACGGTTCGGGCGTCGACGCTCGCTACGTCGCGATCGCGTCGGCGCAATCGAGTATGACAGCCCTTCCTCAGATATGAGGAAGGTGTTACGGTGCCTCGCACCAGCCCCGGGGAACACTCGTCTCCCTGACTGCACCGCCGCGCCGCACGGGCGTGAGCCGGGCTGATCCGACCGACATCGAGATCCGCGGAGGCGCCATGCCCGCACCGTCACACTTCTTCGTCCGAGCCGACACGGTCTACCCGGCCGACCGGGCACGGCCGATCCAGCGCGGATACGTGGAGGTCCGCGACGGCGCGATCGCCGCGGTGGGCGCCGCGGACGAGGTGCAACCGTGGCAGGACCGGCCGGACGTGCCCGTCGTCGACTACGGCGCCGCCACCGTGTTGCCCGGCATGATCGACGCGCACTGCCACCTCACGCTCACCGGCGACGGCAAGACCTACGAGGAGCAGGTCCTCGACCCGGACGAGATGATGTCGCTGATCGCGGTGTCGAACATGCGTCGCCACCTGGCCAGCGGCGTCACGACGATCCGGGACAACGGCGGGCGCAACCGGGTCGTGTTCGTGGTGCGGGAGGCGATCCGGCGCGGCTACGTCAACGGCCCGCGCATGCTGCTCGCCGGGCGCCCGCTGACCCACGACTACGGGCACTTCTACTGGTGCAACGGGGTCGCCGACAGCGACGCGGAGATCCGCGCTGCGGTGCGCAGGCTGGTGGCCGAGGGCGCCGACCACATCAAGATCATGGCCTCCGGCGGGGCGACCGCCGGGAACATGCCCCACTACCCGTCCTACACGACGGACGAGATGCGCGTCGCCGTGGAGACCGCGCACGGCCTGGGCCGCCGGACCACCGCGCACGCGCGGGCCGCCCGGTCGATCGTCAACGCCGTGGACGCCGGCTCGGACTGCGTCGAGCATGCCGAGTTCCTCGTCCCGGCGCCGATCACGGAGTTCGGACCCGGTGTGGCGTCCGCGGGGACGATGGTCTACGACCCCGCCATCACCGAGCGCCTGCACGAGGCCGGCACCTTCGTCAGCTTCACGATCCAGACCGGCGGGTGGGAGACCCTCGGTGAGCTGACCGCGAAGCGGGAGCGCGACGAGCACACCGCCGAGGACGCCTCCCGCATCTCCGCGCTCGAGGCCTACTTCGACATGAAGCTGGGCATCTTCTCGAAGCTGCTCGCCGACGACATGATCGACCGGCTCGCGATCAGCTCGGACGCCGGGCCGTACGACGTGTCCTTCGGCGGTCTGCAGAACGGGCTGGTGCTCGCCGTGCGCGGCGGGATGTCGCCGACCCAGGCCCTCGACGCGGTCACCTCGGTCGCGGCGCAGGCCTGCGGGATCGACGAGCAGGTCGGCTCCCTGCAGCCCGGCAAGGTCGCGGACCTGCTCGTCGTCGCGGGCGACGCCACCACCGACATCACCGCGGCCTGGGACGTCCAGGCGGTCTACCAGTCCGGCCGCATCGTCGCCCCCGTCGTGGCCAGCTCCGGCGTCGACTCGGCGCCGATCAGGCACGAGGCGGCGGCCACCGCCTTCACGATCGACTGCTGAGCGAGGAGCGCCGATGACCCCCTACCCCCGCGACCTGGTCGGATACGGCCGGCGGCCGGTCGACCCCCGCTGGCCCGGCGGCGCGCGCGTCGCCGTGCAGATCGTCGTCAACTACGAGGAGGGCGGCGAGCACTCGGTCCTGCACGGTGACGCGCACGCCGAGGCGTTCCTGACCGAGGAACCGGCGACCGCCGTGCCCAACCTGCGCAACATCAACGTGGAGTCGCAGTACGAGTACGGCAGCCGCGCCGGGTTCTGGCGGCTGCACCGGCTGCTCACGCAGCGGCGGGTCCCGGTGACCGTCTACGGCATCGCCGAGGCGCTCGCGCGCAACCCCGAGGCGGTCGCCGCCATGCAGGAGGCGGACTGGGAGATCGCGAGCCACGGGCTGCGCTGGATCGACTACGCGCAGGTCCCGCCCGTGGTCGAGCGCGAGCACATCCAGCGGGCGATCGAGGTGCACACGAAGGCCACCGGCGCCCGCCCCACCGGCTGGTACACGGGCCGGATGTCACCGCGGACCCGCGCGCTGCTGGTCGAGGCCGGTGGCTTCCGGTACGACTCCGACTCCTTCGCCGACGACCTGCCCTACTGGGCCGACGTCGCCGGCACGCGGCACCTTGTGATCCCGTACACGCTCGACAACAACGACGGCCGCTACCTCAACAGCTACGGCTACGGCGGCCAGCGCTTCTCCGACTACCTGATCGCGGCCTTCGACCTGCTCCACGCCGAGGGCGCCGACGCTCCCAAGATGATGAGCGTCGGGCTGCACTGCCGGATCGCGGGTCGCCCCGGTCGCGCCGCGGACCTGGCCCGCTTCCTCGACCACGTCACCGCCCGCGACGGCGTCTGGCTGACCCGCCGGATCGACATCGCCGAGCACTGGCACACCCACCACGGCCCCGTGCAGTAGCCCACCAGCAGAGGACCCGTCATGGAACGCAGCACCTGGACGACCCTTCCCAACTGGGAGTTCCGCCTCCTCCCGCGGGACAACCGGACGCTGATCACCTGCGTCTTCCTCGGGCTGATCATGGCCGTGATCCTGCAGATCACCGAGCGGATCGACCTCGCCCTGACCGGCGGCACCATCCCGCTCGTCTCGGCCGTCGTGGTCTGCGCGATCTGGGTGCCCGCTTCGGCCTTCTACGGCCTCACGGGCGCGCTGATCACCGCCTGGATCAACCCGATCATCTCGAACCTCACCGCCTCGCAGCCGATGGCGCCGTTCCTGTTCCTCACCAACGCCGGGCACACGCTGCCGGTCGCCCTGCTCGTCTGGCTCATGAAGCGGTCCACCCGCGGGCTGAAGCTCTGGGAGGTGCTGGTCATCGGCCAGATCGGCGGCCTCGCCGACGCCGTGGTGTTCGGCATCGGCAACCGGCTGATCCTGCACATGCCGTGGGACTTCATCGTCGGCCAGATCCTGGTCATCCAGCCGTGCTTCTTCGCGGGCAGCTTCATCACCTACGTGGTCATGCGACGACTCCTGCGGACCGGCCTGATCCGAGGCGCCGGCAGCGCGTCTCGCCCGCTCAGCGCCGAGGAGATCTGAACCGGCATGAGCGGCGGCATGCTCTACCGCCCCGGCGCCTCGGTGCTCCACCGCGCCGACCCGCGGGCGAAGATGATCGCCATCCTCGTGGTGCTCGTCAGCGTCCTGAGCACGACCCGGCTCGACGTGCTGGGCGTGATGCTCGTGGTCGTCGTGGCCGCGCTGCACGTCCTGGCCGGGCTCACGGTGCGGTCGTACTGGAAGGCGCTCGTCGTCACGGTCCCGCTGATGGTGCTCCTGACCCTCCTGCAGGCCGTCGTGCAGGAGGGTCCGGTCGCCGCCACGGTGGCCGGGGTCGAGCTGTCGCAGCGCGGCCTCCTGCTCGGTGCCGGGCTCGCGCTCCGGTTGCTGACGATGGGCATCGCCTTCTACGGGTTCGCCGCGACGACGAGCCCGAGCGGGATCGCGCTCGCCGTGCACAAGGCCGGGGTCCCCTACAAGTTCGCCTACCTGACCAGCTTCGCGTTCCGGTTCCTCCCGCTGATCCAGGACGAGGCGCGCACGTTGCTCACCGCGATGTCGGTGCGCGGCGCCGCCGACGCGTCGTCGAGGAACCCCGTGGCGCGCGGGAAGGCGCTGGTCCGGATGGTCTTCCCGATGTTCCTGGGCGCGCTGCGCCGCAGCGGCGACATCGCCCTGTCGATGGAGCTGCGCGGGTACGGCCTGCAGACCCGACGGACGTTCGTCCACGAGCTCCGGATGGGCCGGTCCGACGTCGTGCTCGTCGCCGCAACGCTCGCGCTCGGCCTGGCAATGGCTGCGGTGCGGCTGAGCGGCTTCTCCGTCCTGCCGTGGGAGGCCTGACCCGTGTCCACCACCATCGCCGTCCGCAACCTCTCGGTCCGCTACCGCGGTGCCGAGCGCCGGGCGCTCGACGAGGTCGACTTCGAGGCCGCCGAGGGTGAGATCCTCGGCGTCCTCGGACCGACCGGCGCGGGCAAGAGCACGCTGCTCAAGTGCCTGGCCGGCGTGATCCCGCACTTCGAGCACGACGCCCGCTACAAGGGTTCCCTCTCGGTGCTCGGCCGGGAGCTCGCCGAGTCGGACTCGCTGGCATCCGTCGCCGCGGACGTCGGCCTGGTCCTGCAGGACCCCGAGGTGCAGCTGGTCAACACGACCGTGCGGGAGGAACTGGCCTGGGGGATGGAGAACCGCGGGGTGCCGGTCCCCGTGATCCTGGACCGGGTGGACCGCGCGGCCGAGCTGTTCGGCCTGACCGACCTGCTCGACCGGTTCACGCACGCGCTCTCCGGTGGGGAGAAGCAGCGCACCGTCGTGGCGGCAACGTTCTGCCTCGACCCCCGCGTGATGCTCCTCGACGAACCGACCAGCGAGCTCGATCCCGCCGGCACCGACGACGTCATGCGCGCGATCCGGACCGTCGCCGCGCAGGGCGTGACGGTGGTGATCGTGGAGCACAAGGTCGAGGAGCTCGCCGAGTACGCCGACCGGCTCGTCCAGCTCGACCACGGCGCCGTCACCGCCGTCGGGACCCCCCGGGAGCTGCTGACCTCGCCCCGTGCCGTCCACCGGCCCCCGGTGCTCGCGCTCGCCCGCCGCCTGCGCGAGCTGCAGGCGTGGCCGAGCACGGAGCTTCCCCTCACGGTCGACGAAGCCGTTGCGCAGTGGACCGGCGGCGTGGGGCGGGTCGTCCCGCACGCCCCGGCCGCCCCCTCGGCCGTGCCCCGCCCCGACGTCCTGACGCTGCGCGACGTCCGGCACGTCTACCCCGGTGGTGTCGCCGCCCTGACCGGGGTCGAGCTGGCCATCGGGCGCGGCGAGTTCGTGGCGATCATCGGGAAGAACGGCTCGGGCAAGACGACCTTGGCCAAGCACCTGAACGGCATGCTGCACCCGACGAACCGGGACGGGACGGTGACCGTCGCACCTGCCGGGGCGCCCCCGTTCCGCACCGGGGAGCGGCGGCTGCACCAGATCGCGCGGCACGTCGGTTACGTCTTCCAGAACCCCGACCGGCAGATCTTCCACGACAGCTGCGCCGAGGAGCTCGAGTTCGGGCTCCGCAACCTCGGCGTGCCGGAGGCGGAGATCGGTCCACGGGTGGGCGAGACGCTGCGCGCCGTCGGCCTGGCCGGCCGGGAACGGACCAACCCCGCGCACATGAGCCGCGGCGAGCGCCAGCGTCTGGCGATCGCCGCCACCCTCGTCATGGAGCCGGAGGTCGCCGTCATCGACGAGCCCACGACCGGCCAGGACCCGGCCGAGGCCCGTCTCATCCTCGACGTACTCGCCGCCTACTGCCGGGCGGGACACACCGTCGTGATCATCTCCCACGACATGGCGCTCGTCGCGGGCTACGCGGACCGCATCATCGCGATGCGGCACGGGTCCGTGCTCGCCGACGGGCCACCGCGCGAGGTGTTCGCGATGGTCGACGTCCTCGACACCACCAACATCCGGCCGCCGCAGCTCACCGCGTTCGGCTCGCGCATCGGCGCCCCCGTCCTGCTCGACCACGACGAGGCGGTGGCCGCGCTGTCCGGGCTCGCCGCGAACGAGAGGTGCTGACATGCGCGTCCTGGTCACCGGAGCGTCCGGCTTCGTCATGAGCGTCTTCATCCGGGCCCTGCTCGAGACCGACGCACGGGCGCAGGTCGACGCCGCGGACCTCAGCACCCCCGACGCCCTGTGGTGGCGCCACCTCGACGACGTCCGCGACCGGGTGCGCACGCACCGCGTCGACGTGCGCGAGGCCGCCGCCGTGCGGGCACTCACGTCCTCGAGCGCGCCGGACGTGGTGGTCCACGGCGCGACCGTGACGCACGCGCCCGATCTGGAGCGCGCCGACCCGACGCGGTTCGTGGACGTCAACGTGATGGGAACGGCGCACGTCCTCGACGCTGCCCGGCAGGTGGACTCGGTCGGCCGCTGCATTCTGATCAGCAGCGGAGCGGTCTACGGCGCAGGAACCCCGGACGGACGCGACCCCCAGCCGGAGAGCACATCGACCCGGCCCGACGAGACCTACGGCATCACCAAGCTCGTCGGCGAGCTGATCGCCGCCCGCTTCACCGATCTCTACGGGCTGCCGGTGCCGATCCTTCGCTTCAGCAAGGTGTTCGGACCCATGGAGCGCCCCACCGGGGCGCGCACCGCGATGTCGGTGCCGTTCCACCTGGCGGGTGCCACCGTGGCCGGCCGGGCGGTCCGGATCACGACGCGTTCGTGCGACGCGAGCGGCGACTGGATCAGCGCATGCGATGTCGCCGCCGGACTCGTCGCGCTGTGCCGCACCGGCGCGCCCCCTTCGGGGCCGATCAGCCTGGCTGCCGGACGGCGGATCCCCGTTCCCGAGCTCCTCCGGGCCTTCGGAACGGAAGTGGTCTGGGCCGACAGCGGTGCACAGCTCGATCTCGATCCCGCGCTCCGCAACGGGAAGGACGGCAGCTACGCCGTCCACCGTGCCCGCAGCGAACTCGGCTGGGCGCCCCGGCCGCTGGAGGACCAGGTCTCCGAGTACCTGGCCTGGGCACGGCGATCGCCGGAGGTGTTCGCGGCATCCGAACGACCTGCGGGGGTTCCCCAGACGTGAGCCCGCGCGGCGGCGGGCTCACCCGGGCCGCGCCGCGCGTCTCGACCTAGCGGGCCATCTCCTGCCGGTGAGGTGAGCGCTCGAGACCCGTGGCGCGTACAGCCATCCGAGGGCGGCGTCCTGACCCTCACCGCCCGGTCGAGCCGTCGATCTGCTCGCGCAGGATGTCGGCGTGCCCGGCGTGCCGGCCGGTCTCCTCGATCATGTGCACCAGCACCCACCGCATGGAGGGCGACGGTCCGCGGCGCGGCGGGCGGGGGGCCGGGAGCGTGAGGTCCGCACACGACTCGATCACCTGGTTCGCCCGCTCGACCACGTCCCGGTAGGCGGCCAGCACGCCGTCGGCCGTCTCTGCCGCGGACGGCCGGAAGGTGGCGGCCCAGTCGTCGACCCGCTCACCGAGGAAGTAGAAGCGCTCGACGGCGGTCAGGTGCTTCACCAGTCCCAGGAGGCTGGTGCCCGAGGGCACCCCGCCGGTGCGGACCTGCGGCTCCGGCACGCCGGTGGCCTTGTCCGCCACCGCGCGGCGCAGGTGGTCGAGGAACCCCTGCAGGGTGGCCTTCTCGCCCGCCCCGGTGCGCGGGGGCCCGCTGTCCCTGCGCGGCATCAGCGGCCTCGCCGGACGAGCAGGACGTTGTCGGTGACGGTGGCGGTCTCCCCGGCCGGTCCGGTGGCGCGGCGACGCGGCGTGTCCGCGCGCACCACGGTCCACCCGGCGGGGTCGAGGGCGAGGTCGGCGGCGACCTCGTCCGGCGTCGGGAAGTGCGTGTCCGGGTCCTGGTTCCACGACCACGGCGCGATGGAGCCGTGGTCGACGACCAGGAGCAGGCCACCCGGCCGCAGCGCCTGCGCCGCGGCGCGCAGCACCCGGCCGCGGGGGAACGCGAACGGGGTGTGCAGGTACTGCGCGGAGACGAGGTCGAAGCTCCCGCCCGGGAAGCTCGTCGTCAGATCGTGCCGCTCGCCGGTCACGCGGGCCCCGACGCCCAGCTCGCGAGCGCGGGCCTGGACCCGGTCGACGGCGGTGCCCGAGATGTCCACCGCGGCGACCCGCCAGCCGCGCTGCGCGAGCCACAGGGTGTCGCCGCCCGCGCCGCAGCCCAGGTCCAGCGCGAGACCCGGGCGCAGCGGCTCGGCCGTCTCGACGAGCAGCGGGTTGGCGCGCCCGCCCCCGCCGGACCGGGAGGCGTAGAGGCGCTCCCAGAACACGGCGGCCTCGTCGTGGGCGGTCATCGGGCCGCCCCGTCCGCGAGGAACGCCAGCAGCTGCGCGGTGACGAACTCCGGGTTCTCCTCGGGCAGCCAGTGGCCCGCTCCCGGCACCTCGACCGCGCGGGTGATGTGCGGCATGCGCGGCTCGACCGTGGACCGGGTGAACGGGAGCAGCCCGAGCATCCGCACCCCGTCGACGTCGGCCGTCCCGTGGCGGAACCGCTCGGCGAACTCGGCGTCGTCGCGGGTCGCGGTGTCCACGGCCGACGGGCCGGGCTGCCGCGCCTCTCCCGTCGCGCACGCCGTCGTCAGCGCGAGAGCGACCGCCACCACCGCCACGCCCGATCGGACTGTTCTGATCATCGGGTCTCACCTCCGCCACCAGCATCGGGACCGACGTTGCACACTTGCAAGTAATGTTGCGGATCTGCACGATGGCGCCATGAGCGACACGGAGTACGACGTCCTCGCCGGGGTCGGGCCGCGCCTGCGGGCGCTGCGCCGGGCGCGCGGCACCACGTTGGCGGAGCTGGCTACCGAGACCGGACTCACGGCGAGCACGCTGTCGCGCCTCGAGACCGGCAGGCTCCGCCCCACGCTGGAGCAGCTGCTGCCGCTGGCCCGGGCGCACGGCGTCCCGCTCGACGAGCTGGTCGCGGCGCCGCCCACCGGCGACCCGCGCATCCACATGAAGCCCGTGCGCCGGTCCGGGTACACGGTGGTGCCGCTGACCCGGCGGGCCGGGGGCGTCCAGGCCTACAAGGTGATCTACCCGCCCGCCGGCCGGTCGGAGACGACGGACCTGCAGACCCACGAGGGCTACGAGTGGTTCTACGTCCTCGACGGGCACGTCCGGTTCGTGCTCGGTGAGCAGGAGTTCCACCTCGGCCCCGGCGAGGCCGCGGAGTTCGACACCCGCATCCCGCACCGGATCGGCAGCGCAGGCCGCCGGCCCGCGGAGCTGCTCACGCTGTTCGGGCCCCAGGGCGAGCGCGCCCACCTGTCGCCGTCGCACCACTGAGCACCACGGCCCGACGCCCCCGGGCGCACGTTATCGGCTCGTGACGCCCGGGGCCCTTGACGGCGACCCATGTTAGCGCTCACAGTTACGCGCCGGTGGGACGTGCATCACACCAGGGCCGGTGGTCCCGCCGCCCGATGACCGCCTGAGGAGGCGCCGTGCGCATGACGACGACGAGGTTGCCCGCGCTCCGGATGCTCGCTGCCGCGGCAGCGGCCGCGCTCGTGCTGGCCGGCTGCGGAGGCGGCGGCGGGGAAGGGGGCGGGGATGCAGCAGGCGCCCCTGCCGGCGGCGAGCCGCTCACCCTCGGGTTCTCCCAGGTCGGCGCGGAGAGCGGCTGGCGCACCGCGAACACGAAGTCGGTGCAGGACTCCGCGGCCGCCGCCGGCATCGAGCTGCAGTTCTCCGACGCCCAGCAGAAGCAGGAGAACCAGATCAAGGCGATCCGCTCGTTCATCCAGCAGCGGGTGGACGTGATCGCCTTCAGCCCGGTCGTCGAGTCCGGCTGGGACACCGTGCTCATGGAGGCCAAGCGCGCCAACATCCCGGTGATCCTCACCGACCGCTCGGTCGACTCGGCCGACACCTCGCTGTACGCCACCTTCCTCGGGTCCGACTTCATCGAGGAGGGCCGCAAGGCCGGGCAGTGGCTGCTGGAGCAGACCGCGGGCGCGACCGAACCGGTCAACATCGTCGAGCTGCAGGGCACCACCGGTTCGGCGCCGGCGATCGACCGGCAGGAGGGCTTCGCGGAGGTGATCGCGCAGAACCCGAACCTGACGGTCATCGCGTCCCAGACCGGCGACTTCACGCGCTCGGGCGGCCGGCAGGTGATGGAGGCGTTCCTGAAGTCGCACCCGGACATCGACGTCCTGTACGCCCACAACGACGACATGGGTCTCGGGGCGATCGAGGCGATCGAGGCGGCCGGCAAGGTGCCCGGGCAGGACATCCAGATCATCACCGTCGACGCGGTGAAGGACGGCATGCAGGCGCTCGCCGACGGCAAGATCAACTACATCGTGGAGTGCAACCCGCTGCTCGGCCCGCAGCTGATGGACCTCGTGCAGAAGGTCGCCGCAGGCGAGGAGGTGCCCGCACGCGTCGTCACGGAGGAGACGACGTTCGACACCGAGGCCGCCAAGGCCGCGCTGCCGAGCCGCCAGTACTGATGGAGCAGGCCCCCCTGGTGGAGATGACCGGCATCTCCGTGGCGTTCGGGCCGGTCCAGGCCCTCGAGTCGGTGGACCTGCGGCTGTACCCGGGCGAGGTGCACGCCCTGATGGGTGAGAACGGGGCCGGGAAGTCGACGCTGATCAAGGCGCTCACCGGGGTGCACCCGGTGGACGCGGGCGAGATCCGGGTGCTCGGCGAGCCGGTGGCGTTCACCGGACCGGCCGCGGCCCAGGCCGCCGGGATCAGCACGGTCTACCAGGAGGTGAACCTCTGCCCGAACCTCTCGGTGGCGGAGAACCTGCTGCTCGGGCGCGAGCCGCGCCGCGCCGGTCGCATCGACTGGCGCGGCGTGCGCCGCCGCGCCGCCGAGGTGCTGGCCGGCCTGCACCTGGACCTCGACCCGGCCTCGCAGCTCGGCGCCCACCCGATCGCGCTCCAGCAGCTCGTCGCGATCGCCCGGGCCGTCGAGGTGGACGCCCGGGTGCTGGTGCTCGACGAGCCCACCTCCAGCCTGGACGCGGGCGAGGTCGCCGAGCTCTTCCGGGTGGTCCGCCGGCTGCGCGGGAAGGGGGTCGCGATCCTGTTCGTGTCGCACTTCATCGAGCAGGTCTACGAGATCTCCGACCGCATGACCGTGCTGCGCAACGGGCGCCGGGTCGGTGAGCACCGCACCTCCGAGATCTCGCGGGTGCAGCTCGTGTCCGCGATGGTGGGCCGCGAGCTCGAGGTGCTGGAGCGGCTCGACCGCGCGCCCGCCGAGCCCGCCGCCGACGCGGCGCCGCCCGTCGTCGCGGCGGCCGGGCTCGGGCGTCGCGGTGCGGTCGCGCCGGTGGACCTCGCGGTCCGGGCGGGCGAGGTCGTCGGGCTGGCGGGGCTCCTCGGGTCCGGGCGCACCGAGCTCGCGCGGCTGCTGTTCGGCGCCGACCGCGCCGACACCGGCGAGGTCACGGTCGGCGGGCGCCCGGTGCGCCTGCGGACCCCGCGCGCGGCGATCGACGCCGGCATCGCGTTCAGCTCCGAGGACCGCAAGGCCGAAGGCGTGGTCGCGGACCTGTCGGTGCGGGACAACATCGTGCTCGCGATGCAGGCCTCCCGCGGCTGGACCCGCCGGATCCCGCGGCGCCGCCAGGACGAGCTCACCCGGCGCTGGATCGAGCTGCTCGACATCCGCCCGGCCGACCCGGACGCGCTGCTGCGCAACCTGTCGGGCGGCAACCAGCAGAAGGTGCTGCTGGCCCGGTGGCTGATCACGCAGCCGCGGCTGCTCATCCTCGACGAGCCGACGCGCGGCATCGACGTCGGCGCGAAGGCCCAGATCCAGGAGCTCGTCGCCGAGCAGGCCCGCCAGGGCACCGCGGTCGTGTTCATCTCCGCGGAGCTCGACGAGGTCGTGCGGTTGTCCGACCGCGTGCTCGTCCTGCGCGACCGCAGGCCGGTGGCCGAGCTCGCGGGCGAGGACGTGGAGCTGGACCGGGTCATGGAGCTGATCGCCACCGGAGGGGACGCCCGTGCGTGAGCTGCTGCGCAAGCCGGTCTGGCCGCTCGTCGCCCTGCTGCTGCTCAACCTGGCGGTGACGCCGAGCTTCTTCGCGGTGCGGCTGCAGGACGGCAGGCTCTACGGGAGCCTCGTGGACATCCTGCACAACGGCGCCCCGCTGGCGCTGGTCGCGCTCGGCATGACGCTGGTGATCGCCACGCGCGGGATCGACCTGTCCGTCGGCGCGGTCGTCGCGATCTCCGGCGCGGTGGCGTGCACGTGGATCGCGAGCAGTCCCGACCCGGCGAGCCCCGGCGCCGCGCTCGCCGGCATCGGGCTCGCCCTCGCGCTCGCGGTGGCGCTCGGCGCGTGGAACGGCTTCCTCGTCGCCCGCCTCGGCATCCAGCCGATCATCGCCACGCTCGTGCTGATGACGGCCGGGCGCGGCCTCGCCCAGCTCGTCACCGACGGGCAGATCATCACCGTGAACAACGGGTTCTTCTCCGGCCTGTCCGGCAGCGCCCTGCTCGCCGTCCCGCTGACGGTGGTGGTGGCCGCGGCGGTGTACGCGCTGGTGTCGCTCGTGACCCGGCGCACCGCCCTGGGCACGCTCGTCGAGGCCGTGGGCATCAACCCGGAGGCCAGCCGGCTCGCCGGCGTGCGGTCGCGCAGCATCGTGTGGACCGTCTACGTCTTCGCCGCGCTGTGCGCCGCCGTGGCGGGCCTGATGATCAGCTCGAACGTCAACGCCGCCGACGCCAACAACGCCGGCCTGTGGCTGGAGCTCGACGCGATCCTCGCCGTCGTCATCGGTGGTACCTCGCTCGCCGGCGGGCGCTACTCGATCGCCGGCACCCTGCTCGGCGCGCTCACGATCCAGACGCTGACCACCACGATCTACTCCGTGGGCATCCCCCCGGAGGTGTCGCTCGTGTTCAAGGCGCTGGTCGTCATCCTGGTGTTCCTCGCCCAGGCGCCGAAGGTACGGGCACTGCTGCGGCGACGCCGCCGCGCGGACGCCACTCCCCCCGCGGCGCCCGCCGTGCCGGTCGAGACGGCGGGGACCAAGCGATGACCGCCCTCGCCGGGCGCCTCCGCCCCCGCCGCGTGCCCACCCGGTTCCTGCCGGTCGTCGTGACGTTCGCGCTGTTCGTGCTGATGTTCTCCGGCGGAGCGCTGCGCTACGAGTCGTTCGGGTCCGGGCAGGTGCTGCTCAACCTGCTGATCGACAACGCCTTCCTCGTGGTGCTCGCGGTCGGGATGACGTTCGTGATCCTCACCGGGGGCATCGACCTGTCGGTCGGGTCGGTCGTCGCGCTCTCGACGATGGTGGCCGCGGCGCTGCTGCGCGCAGGCTGGCCGCCGCTGGTCGTGATGGTGCTGGTCCTCGCGGGCGGTGCGCTCTTCGGCCTCGCCATGGGCGCGGTGATCCACTACCTCGACCTCCAGCCGTTCATCGTCACGCTCGCCGGGATGTTCCTCGCGCGGGGCCTCTGCTACGTGATCGACCTGGAGTCCGTCCCGATCGACGACCCGCTGTTCCGCACGGTCGCGCAGACCGCGGTACCGCTGGGCGAGGACCTGTTCCTCAGCCCGAGCGCGCTCGTCGCCCTCGCCGTCGTGGCCGTCGCGGTCTACGTGCTGCACCTGACCCGGTTCGGCCGCACGGTGTACGCCGTCGGCGGCAACCCGCAGTCCGCGCTGCTGATGGGGCTGCGGGTGGCGCAGGCCAGGGTGGGCGTGTACGTGATCAGCGGGGCCTGCTCCGCCCTGGGCGGCCTGCTGTTCACCTTCTACATGCTGTCCGGCTACAGCCTGCACGCCGTCGGGGTGGAGCTGGACGCGATCGCCGCCGTCGTCATCGGCGGGACGCTGCTCACCGGCGGCTCCGGTTTCGTCCTCGGCTCCGTGCTCGGCGTGCTCGTGCTCGGCACGATCCAGACGATCCTGTCGTTCGAGGGCACGCTCAGCTCCTGGTGGTCCCGGATCGTGATCGGCCTGCTCCTGCTGGTGTTCGTGGTGCTGCAGCGGGTGCTGGCCCGCCGCACGCACACCGGCTGAACGCCGGTCCCGCGGGGGTCTCTC
Organism: Pseudonocardia kunmingensis; assembly: GCF_006716445.1. GTDB lineage: Bacteria > Actinomycetota > Actinomycetes > Mycobacteriales > Pseudonocardiaceae > Pseudonocardia > Pseudonocardia kunmingensis. The sequence continues at coordinate 1,099,891 of NZ_VFPA01000002.1, read as the reverse complement.
AGCACAGGTTCAGCCTCCATCACGCAGGATCACACCCGGGGCCGCCGCCGGCGCCCCAGCGAACCGCGTTCCCGAGGAGGCACGACCCCGCATGTCGTCACGCCGCACGTCGTCACGTCGCAGGGCTTCCCGCGCCACCGCCCTCCTGGCCGTGCTCGCGGCGACCACCCTCGTCGCCGCGTGCGGCACGCAGGCGTCCGGGTCGGGCGACGGCTGCGCCTGGTACGAGTCGGGGCCGCTGTTCGACCAGTCCGAGAGGTGCGCCGACGGCACGCAGGGCGCTCCCGCGGACGGCCAGGGCGGTGGGGACGGCGGGGAGAGCACGTTCGACTCCGAGGTCGGGCGCATCGCCATGTCGGCGGACGGCAACCAGCACGACGAGGACGACTGGGCGTCCGCGCCCATGGCGCTGGCGATCCTCGCGCACCGCAACCTGCAGGCGAACCTCGTGCACTACGACTACAACGACCACATCTGGGACTCGTCCGAGGAACACCTCGAGAACATGACCGAGAGCGTCCAGGAGGGCGGGGAGCGCTTCGGCTTCGACATGTCCCGGTTCTTCGACGACACCGACCCCGAGCAGCTGGCGGCGGGCACCCGGAACCTCGTGGCCGAGATCAACGCCTCCACCGAGGAGGACCAGCTCTCGATCGTCCTCGCCGGCCCCATCGAGACGGTCTGGATGGCGCTCGACGCCGCGGACCCGGAGGCCAGGGAGCACGTCGAGTGCATCACCCACGGCGAGGACAGCTTCAACCAGACCCACGCCGCGGAGGAGCACGGCGGCCACGACTACGAGGACCTGATCGACCTGGGCTGCGAGCGCGTCGAGATCCCCGACCAGAACTCCGGGCTCGGCCCCATCGAGATGGACTTCTGGGACTTCCTCACCGAGAGCGGCGACGAGAACTGGGAGTGGCTGCACTCCCGGCTCGAGCTCGTCGGGAACGGCGACGTCTCGGACGCCGGCATGGTCTTCTACGTGATCACCGGCGAGGAGGACGCCCGCCGCGAGGAGCTGAAAACCTACTTCGGGGCGTAGGCCGGCCGAATGGTGCCGGTGACCTCGCCGAACCCGATCCGGGTGCCGTCCGGTCCGGGCGCGGTCGCGGAGATCGTGACCTCGTCGCCGTCCTGCAGGAACGCGCGCTCCTCCCCCTTGACGGTGACCGGCTCGCGCCCGCCCCAGGTGAGCTCGATGAAGGCGCCGCGCTGGTGGCGCTCCGGTCCGGAGACGGTCCCGGAGGCGAACAGGTCCCCGGTGCGGGCCGACGCCCCGTTGACCGTCAGGTGGGCCAGCATCTGGGCGGGCGACCAGTACATGTGCCGGTAGGGCGGGCGGGAGACCTCCTCGCCGTTCCACTCGACCACCATCTCGACGTCGAGACCCCAGTCCTCGCGCCCGCGCAGGTAGGGCAGCGGCCGCGGGTCCTGCCCGGGCAGCGGGATGCGCGCGGCCTGCAGCGCGGCCAGCGGCACCACCCACGGGGAGACCGAGGTGGCGAAGCTCTTACCCAGGTGCGGGCCGAGCGGCACGTACTCCCATGCCTGGAGGTCACGTGCCGACCAGTCGTTGACCAGCACGGCGCCGAACACGTGGTCGGCGAAGGAGTCCACGCCGATCCGGGCCCCGAGCGGCGAGCCGACCCCGACGACGAAGCCCAGCTCGGCCTCGATGTCCAGCCTGCGGCTCGGGCCGTAGGTCGGGTCGGCCTCGTCGGGGGCCTTGCGTTGCCCGCACGGGCGCACCACGTCGGTGCCGGAGACGACGACGGTGCCGGCGCGCCCGTGGTAGCCCACCGGCAGGTGCTTCCAGTTGGGCATCAGCGGCTCGGAGTCGGGCCGGAACAGCCGCCCGAGGTTGGCGGCGTGGTGCTCGGACGCGTAGAAGTCGACGTAGTCGGCCACCTCGAACGGCAGGTGCAGGCGCACGTCCCGCACCGGGTGCTGCGCCTCGTCCGGCACGTCGCCGCGGACGGCGGCGGCGACCCGCTCCCGGACCCGGCGCCATCGGTCCGGCCCCTGCGCCATGAACGGGTTCAGCGACGGCGCCGCGAACACCGCATCGCCCAGCAGCACCGACAGGTCGACCACGGTGTCGCCGACGCGCACCCCCACCCGGGGCGCACCACCGGGCGTGGAGAAGACGCCGTAGGGCAGGTTCGCCGGGCCGAACGGCGACCCCTCGCCGACGGCGACCGTGCTCACGCCGGTCCCCGCCCGGACCAGGTCCAGGCGTAGCCCGGGTCCTCGCTCGCCAGGCCGCCCTCGCCCAGCTCCAGCGGGCGGAAGGTGTCGACCATGACGGCGAGCTCGTCGAAGTACTCGGCACCGATCGACCGCTCCGCCGCACCGGGCTGGGGGCCGTGGCTGTGCCCGCCCGGGTGCAGGCTGATCGAGCCCTGCCCGATGCCCGAGCCCTTGCGGGCCTCGTAGTCGCCGCCGCAGTAGAACATGACCTCGTCGGAGTCGACGTTGGAGTGGTAGTAGGGCACCGGGATCGCCAGCGGGTGGTAGTCGACCTTGCGCGGCACGAAGTTGCAGATCACGAAGTTGCCGCCCTCGAACACCTGGTGCGCGGGCGGCGGCTGGTGCACCCGCCCGGTGATCGGCTCGAAGTCGGAGACGTTGAACGTGTACGGGTAGAGGCAGCCGTCCCAGCCGACCACGTCGAACGGGTGCGTGGGCACGACGTGGCGGGTGCCGACCACCCCCCGCGACCCGCGGTGCTTGACCAGGACCTCCACGTCCGTCCCCTCGACGAGCAGGGGTTCGGCGGGGCCGTGCAGGTCGCGCTCGCAGTAGGGCGCGTGCTCCAGCAGCTGCCCGAACCGCGACAGGTAGCGCTTGGGCGGCGCGATGTGCGAGTTCGCCTCGATCACGTACGCGCGCAGCGGCTCGGGGCCCTGCGGCACCCAGCGGTGGGTCGTGGCGCGCGGCAGGAGCACGTAGTCGCCCTGCCGCGCCTGCAGCACGCCGAAGACCGTCTCGACCGTGGCCGCGCCCGACTCGACGTACACGCACTCGTCGCCGATCGCGTTGCGGTAGAGCGGGGACGCCTCGCCCGCGACGACGTAGGAGATCCGCACGTCGGCGTTGCCCAGGACGAGCCGACGGCCGGTGACGACGTCGAGTGCCTTGGGCTCCTCGCCGGGGAACAGCTCGTGCAGCTTCAGGTGCCGCGGGAGCAGCGGCCGGTTCTCGGTGAGCGTCTGGTCGGGCAGCTCCCACGGCGACGCGTCGACGAGCGCCGACGGGACACCGCGGTGGTAGAGCAGCGACGAGTCGGCCGAGAACCCCTCCTCACCCATCAGCTCCTCGCGGTAGAGCCCGCCCTCGGGCGTGCGGTGCTGGGTGTGGCGCTTGGGCGGGACGTCACCGGCTCGCCGGTAGTACGCCATGGCGGTCCTCCTCGGCTCGGGTGGTGGTGGAACGAGCGGCGGCGCGGGCGAGTGCCGCGCGGACGTCGTCGCCGGTCGGGTCGGCGAGGACGGCGGCGACGTGGGCGTCCGGGCGGAGCACCCACACCTCGGCCGGCCGGGCGTCCAGGGCGGCGGCGAGCGCCCCGGACGCGTCGATCGCGCCCAGGGCGAGGACGCGGACCGGGCCGGGCGCGGCGGTAGCGGCCGCGCGGGCGGCGTCGAGGTCGGCCTCCGGCGTGGCCAGCAGCAGGAACCCGTCGCGGGCCAGCTCGCGGAACCGGCTCGCGCGCGGCGGGCAGCCGGCCCCGCGCACGGGGGCGTCGGGAACCAGCACGCCGGGGCCCGCGGGCGGGGCCTGCCCGCGCGGCGGCCGACCGCCGAACGGGCGGCGCGCGTCGGCGGTGGTCAGCGGCGAGTCGACGTACCAGAACGGCTCGGCGAGCCGTCCGGAGTCGACGAGCGCGCGTGCGGCCGGGTCGGCGGCGGCGCGGGCGAGCACGTCGGCGCGGTACCGGGCCCGTTCCCCGTCAGGGGGTACGAGGAAGTCCATGGTCGCGGTCGTGACCGCGATGTTCTCGCGGGCCGCCGCGTGCCGCTCGTCGTGGTAGGTGTCGAGCAGCGCGTCGGGCGCCCAGCCGCGCCCGGCGTAGGCGATCTTCCAGGCGGCGTTCTCGGCGTCGCCGACCCCGGAGTTCAGCCCCCGCGCCCCGAACGGGGAGACGAGGTGCGCGGCGTCCCCGGCGATCAGCACCCGGCCGCGGCGCATCCGGTCGGCCAGCCGGGAGTGGAAGCGGTAGACCGACTTCCAGACGATCTCGTACCCGCGCTCGCCGATGACCTGCCGGATCCGCGCGTCCAGGGCTCCCGAGGCCGCCTCGTCGTCGAGGTCGTAGTCCGGTGGGACCTGCCAGTCGATGCGGAACGTGGAGTCCGGGCAGGGGTGGATGAGGACCTGGCGGCCACGGTTCCAGTCCGGGTCGAAGTAGAACCGCCGCTCGGTGGCCCAGCCCGGCATGTCGGTGCGGATGTCGCAGATGAGGAACCGGTCGTCGAAGGAGTGCCCCTCGAAGCGCACGCCGAGCTGGTGGCGCAGCTCGTCGCTGCGCGCGCCGCTGCAGAGCACCAGGTAGGACCCGCGCACCCGCGGCCCGTCGGCGCAGGTGACCGTCACGCCCGTCCCGTCCTGGTCCAGCGCGGTGACCCGGTGGCCCCACCGCAGGTCGACCAGCGGCTCGGCCGCGATCCGCTCGTCGAGGAGGAGTTCCGTGCGGGTCTGGGAGATGTTGACGAACGGCGGGAACGCCGGACGGCCGGGCTCGGCGAGCTCGACGGCGAACAGCTCGGTGCCCCGGTGGAACGTGCGGGCGGTCCTCCAGGTGACGCCCTCGTCGGCGATCCGCCGGCCCACCCCGACGGCCTCCCAGACGTCGAGCACGTCGCGCTGCTGGCAGATCGCCTTGGAGCCGACGTCGTCGCGGCGCGGGCGCTGGTCGAGCACGATCGAGGGCACGCCCCAGCGGGCGAGCAGCAGGGCCGTCGTCTGACCGACCGGCCCGGCGCCGAGCACGAGCACGGGCTCGACGGGCCACGCCGCCGGTGGCGCGGGAGCGCTGGACATGACCTGCCCCCTCAGCCCTGCAGCTGGGCCCAGACCTCGCGGTCGCGCTCGGCCGTCCAGATGACGGGGCGCTCGACGCCCGACAGCTCGTCCCACAGGCGCGAGACGTCGAACGGCAGGCAGTGCTCGAAGATCGGCCAGTGGCCGTAGTCGTCGACGAGGGCGGCGTGGGTGGCCTCGAAGGCCTCCTTGAGGGTGCCGCCGCGCTGCTGCACGGCGCCGACCTCGCGCATCATCACCTGCAGGAAGCCGCGGGTCTGCTCGACGGCGGCGTCCACCTCCGCGCGGCCGCGGCTGACCGCCCCCCGGCCGCCGACGAGCTGTTCCGCGCCGAGGGCCTTGACCCGGTCCAGGGTGGTCGTGGCCCAGTCCCGGTGGAACGCGTCGCCGGTGTAGAGCGCGGCCTGCGCCTCCACGAGGTCACCGGCGAAGAGGATCCGGTGCCGGGGCAGCCACGCGGTGATGTCGCCCTCGGTGTGGCCGCGGCCGTGGTACTGCAGCACCAGGTCGCCGCGGTCGCCGCCGAGGTCGATCGTGAGCCGGTCGGCGAACGTGAGCGTCGGCCAGGTCAGCCCGGGCACCGAGTCGGCGGCCTCGGCCAGCCGCGGCATCCGCGCGAACTCCGACTCCCAGTCCTGCCGGCCCCGCTCGGCCACGAGCGCGCGGGTGAGCTCGTGGGAGACGATCGTCTCCGCGTCGAACGCGCTCGCGCCGAGCACGCGCACGGCGTGGTAATGCGACAGCACGAGGAAGCGGACGGGCTTGTCGGTGTGCTCGCGCAGCACCGCAAGCCACTTCCGCGCGGCGACGGGCGTGGCGAGCGCCTCGAAGCAGACGAGGAAGTCCTCGCCCTCCACCGCGCCGATGTTCGGGTCGCCCTCGGCGGTCAGCGCGTAGACGCCGTCGGCGAGCACCTCGAGGGTCTGCTCCTTGGCGGCGGTGTCGGCCGAGGAGGCGAACGGCTTGGCCATGTGTCGTGCCCTCTCCGTCAACCATCAAAGGTTTTACTGGTTGAGGGACGGTAGAGGCCGCACGTGACGAGCGCCAGGGCGTCCCGAGACAGGGTACGACGAGCGGCAGTGTCGTGCGCCACACCTCCGGCCCCCTCGTCACGGCGAGAGCACCGCGGGGTCGACGACGACGTGGACGAGCGCGAACACCCCCTCGGCAACGGCCTCGAGCGCGCGCTCGACGGCCCCGGCGGCCTCGGCGTCGGCCCGCACCGTCTCGGCGTGCCCCCCGTACGCGCGCGCGAGCGCGGCGAAGTCCGGGTTCGCGAGCCGCGTGCCCGACACCCGCCCGGGGTACTCGCGCTCCTGGTGCATGCGGATCGTGCCGTACTGGCCGTTGTCCATGACGACGACCAGGAACGCGGCGCCTTCCTGCGCCGCCGTCGCGAGCTCCTGGCCGTTCATCAGCAGCTCGCCGTCGCCCGCCACGGCCACGACCGCGCGTCCGGGGTGCTCGAGCGCGGCCACGACCGCCGCGGGCACCGCGTAGCCCATGGAGCCGTTGCGCGTGGCCAGCTCGCCCGGGTAGCGGTCGACGGGGAGGAGCCGTGCCCACGCCGTGTGGTTGCCGGCACCGACGGTCTGGAGGGCGTCGGAGGTCCGCGCCGCGATCTCGCGCAGCACGGTGGTCATGCCCGTGCCGCGCGCGAGCCGGGCGAGCTCCTCCTCGTACGCCCGCCTGCCCGCCTCCGTCCACGGGCGCCAGACCTCCGCCCGGTCCAGGTCGAGCTCGGCGACGGCGCGCGCGAACGCGGTCGGGGCCGCGAGGACGTGCCGGCTCACCGCCCCCGAGCGACCGCGCAGGCCCGGGTCGATCGTCACGACCACGGTCGCCGCGTCGGGATCCTGGCGCAACCGGTACCCGCCGGTGACGACGTCGCCGAGCACAGCGCCGACCGTGACGAGCAGGTCCGCCTCCTCCAGCATGCGCGCGGCGTACGCGGGGCCGCCGAACGCGAGCTGGCCGACGCACGAGGGCGAGGCGGTGGGCACCCGGTCGGCCGCGTGCCACTCCTGCACGATCGGCAGCGCGTTGCGCTCGGCGAACCGGGTGGTGGTCGCCGCGGCGTCCGGCGTCCAGCGTGCGCCGCCGACCAGCAGGAGCGGCCGCTCGCTGCGCTGCAGCCGCGCGACGAGATCGGCGAGGTCGCACTCGCTCACCGTGCCGTCGACGACCGGAAGGGGCTCGTGGAGGCGCCCCGCGAACGGGGCGGCCACCACGTCCTCCGGCAGGCCGACGACGACGGGGCCGGGCCGCCCGCTCGTCGCGGCGAAGAAGGCCTCGGCGACGACCTCGCTCGCGCGGTCGGGCTCGTCGAGCACGAGCACGCGCTTGGTCTGCGTGCCGAACCAGGCGGCCGGGTCGAACTCCTGGAAGGACTCCCGCTGCCGGTCCCCGATCGGCACGAGGCCGACGAACAGGACGAGCGGGGTGGCGTCCTGCCATGCGGTGTGGACGGCGACGAACGCGTTCGCCGCCCCCGGCCCGCGGGTCACCATGGCGACGCCCGGCGTGCCCGTGAGCTTGCCGTGGGCCTCGGCCATGTAGGCGGCGCCGCCCTCCTGGCGGCAGACGACGTTGTGGATCCCGGACTCGTACAGCCCGTCGAGCAGCGCGAGGTAGCTCTCCCCCGGCACCGAGTAGACGCGCCGGACGCCGTGCCGGACCAGGGAGTCCACGATCGCGCGGCCGGCGTGCGTGGGCGTGGTCATCTCGGCTCCCCGGGATCGGATCGCGCCGCGGGCGGCGACGCGACGGCAGCGTAAGGACCGGGCGGGCACGCCCTCCAATACCGATGTTGTGGGCCGTCGATCGCATCGCGGCATGGCCCTCAGCCGGCCCACCGGGGCCCGTTATGTCCGGTTGCCGTTCCCCCGATAGGGTGCTTCTCCGCACGCCGGCGCTCCCCGCGGCTCCCCTTCCGGCGTACGCGTCGAGGAGGCAGGATGTCCCGGTTCCCGCGGCGCGCGTGCTGCGCACTGCTCGGTGCCGTCGTTCTCGTGCTGGCCGGATGCGGGAACCCGACCGCGATGCACGAACCGGACCTCCTCCAGGCGCTGCCGGCCCCCTCACCCCCGCCGACGGCCGTCCCCACGCCGTCCCTGGACGACGCCCGCTCCTCCGACCGCGGGCCCACCGCCGACCGGGACGAGTGGCGGCTGGTCTTCAGCGACGACTTCGACTCCAGGCTCGACCCGCAGGTGTGGAACCGCTACAACTCGGTGGGCGGGTTCGGCAACGGCTGGCGCCGCCCCGAGGCGATCACCACGAGGAACGGCGCGCTGCGCATCACCGCCCGCGGCGACGTCTCCGGCGGCATGAACCACGAGCACAGCCAGACCTACGGGCGCTGGGAGTTCCGCGCGCGCACCGAGAAGGGCCGGGGCCGGGGCTCGGCGATCCTGCTGTGGCCGGACTCCCTGGACAAGGAGGCCGACGGCGAGCTGGACATGATGGAGGTCCCGCGCGAGGACCGCTCGCAGGCCCACTTCGTGATCCACTACTCGGCGCAGAACAAGCTCGCCGGCAACAAGGTCAGCGGCGACTTCAGCCAGTGGCACACCTTCGCCATGGACTGGCTCCCCGACCGGATCACCTGGTACGTCGACGGGGTCAAGCAGTTCGAGACGACCGACCGCAACGTCATCCCCACCAGCCGGATGCACCTGGCGATCCAGCTCGACATGGGCCCGTACGAGGAATGGATCCTCGCCCCGGACCACACCACGCCCGCCGAGGTCAGCCTCGAGGTCGACTGGGTGCGCGTCTACGCGCGACGGTAACGAACGCCCCGGTCCTCCGCATCCGCGGCGGACCGGGGCGTCGTCGGTCGGTGCCTTACCGCAGGTCGAACCGGTCCAGGTTCATGACCTTGTCCCACGCCTTGACGAAGTCACGGACGAACTTCTCCTTCGCGTCGTCGGCGGAGTACACCTCGACGATTCCGCGCAGGATCGAGTTCGACCCGAAGACCAGGTCGACCGCCGTGGCGGTGCGCACGACGTTCCCGTCGGCGGCGCGGCCCTCGTAGACACCGTCGGCGTCCTTCGACGTGCTCCACGCGACCCCGAGGTCGAGCAGGTTGCGGAAGAAGTCCTGGGACAGGACCCCCGGCCGGTCGGTGAAGACGCCGTGCTGCGCGCCGCCGGTGTTCGCGCCGAGCACGCGCAGGCCGCCGACCAGCAGGGTCAGCTCCTTCGCCGTGAGCTCGAGCATGTAGGCGCGGTCGACGAGCAGCGTCTCCGGCTCGAGCTTCACGTCCGGGGCGATCCAGTTGCGGAAGCCGTCGGCGCGGGGCTCGAGGAAGGCGAACGTGTCGACGTCGGTCTGCTCCTGCGAGGCGTCGGTGCGGCCGAGCGCGACCGGCACGGTGACGTCCACGCCGGCGTCGGCGGCGGCCTTCTCCACGGCGGCCGCGCCACCCAGCACGATCGTGTCGGCCAGCGAGACGGGCTTGCCGAACGCCGTGCGGACCTCGTCGAGCTTCGCGACGACCTCCTGCGTCCCGGCGTTGACCGCCCAGCTCGCCTGCGGCTCGAGCCGCAGGCGGGCGCCGTTCGCGCCACCGCGCTTGTCGGTGCCGCGGTAGGACGCGGCCGAGGACCATGCGGTGTGCACGAGCTGCGAGACCGTCAGACCGGAGGCGAGGATCTGCTTCTTGAGCTCGGCGGCGTCGGACTCCGACAGCAGCTCGTGCTCGACCGGCGGCAGCGGGTCCTGCCAGAGCTGGACCTCTTGCGGCACCCACGGGCCGACGTAGCGCGACACCGGGCCCATGTCGCGGTGCAGCAGCTTGAACCAGGCCCGCCGGTAGGCGTCGGCGAACTGCTCGGGGTTGTCGCGGAACCGCTCGGCGATCTTGCGGTACTCCGGGTCGGTGATCAGCGCGAGGTCGCTCGTCAGCATCATGGGCGGGTTCTTCTTGCCCTCGATGTGCGCGTCGGCCACGAGCTCCTGGCCCTCGGGCTGCTTGGGCTTCCACTGCTTGGCGCCCGCAGGGCTCTCGGTGAGCTCCCACTCGAAGCCCAGCAGCGTGTCCCAGTAGCTGTTGTCCCACTGGGTGGGCGTCGGGGTCCAGGCGCCCTCGAGGCCGCTGGTGATGGTGTCGGCGCCCTTGCCGGTGCCGTTCTGGTTCTGCCAGCCGAGCCCGACCGAGTGCACCGGGCACGCCTCCGGCTCCGGGCCGACGAGGTTCGGGTCGCCCGCGCCGTGCGCCTTCCCGAACGTGTGCCCACCGGCGATGAGCGCGATGGTCTCCTCGTCGTTCATCGCCATCCGGCCGAAGGTCAGGCGGATGTCGTGGGCCGACGCGAGCGGGTCCGGCTGGCCCTTCGGGCCCTCCGGGTTGACGTAGATCAGGCCCATGGTGACGGCGCCGAGGGCACCCTCGAGCTCGAGCGGGGCGTCGCCGCTGTAGCGCTCGTCGCCGAGCCAGGTGTCCTCAGGACCCCAGAAGACCTCCTCCGGCTGCCACGTGTCCTCCCGGCCGAAGGCGAAGCCGAAGGTCTCGAAGCCCATGTCCTCGTGCGCCACGTTGCCGGCGAGGACCAGCAGGTCGGCCCAGGACAGGCTGCGCCCGTACTTCTGCTTGACCGGCAGCAGCAGGCGGCGGGCCTTGTCGAGGCTGGCGTTGTCGGGCCAGCTGTTGAGCGGGGCGAAGCGCTGGGCGCCGGAACCGGCACCGCCGCGCCCGTCGACCTGGCGGTAGGTGCCCGCCGCGTGCCACGACATGCGGATGAACAGCGGGCCGTAGTGGCCCCAGTCGGCGGGCCACCAGTCCTGCGAGGTGTGCATGACCTCGACGATGTCGGCCTTGACCGCATCGAAGTCCAGCTGGGAGACGGCCTTCTTGTAGTCGAAGTCCTCGCCGAGCGGGTCGGAGTCGGGCGAGGTCTTGTTGAGGATGTTCAGGTCGACCTGGTTCGGCCACCAGTCGCGGTTGGACCGCGGCCGGCCGCTCCGGTGCGAGGTGGGACCCGCGATGGCCGGGTTCTCGCTCTCGCTCCTGCTCTCGGTGCTGTCGGTGCCCTGGGGGCTCGCGGACGAGTCGCGGGGCTTCGGGTCGGCCACGGCCGGGTTCTCGCTCTCGGTGGGCACGTCGGTCCTTTCCTCGGGACGCCGGTCGTGGAGGGCCGACCGGCCTGGTGGTGGGGTGCGTCTGGGTCCGTGGCGGGCGCGCGCTCAGCGGCCCGCGGACGGAGTCTGGCAGGCGGGGCAGAGGCCCCAGTACACGATCTCGGCCTCCTCGATCTCGAAGCCGGCGTGGTCGGACGCCGTCAGGCACGGGGCCTCGCCGATGGCGCAGTCGACATCGCTCACCGCCCCGCAGGAGCGGCACACGAGGTGGTGGTGGTTGTCGCCCACCCGCGCCTCGTAGCGGGCGACCGAACCCGCCGGTTGGATGCGGCGCACCAGGCCGGCGTCGGTGAGGGCGCGCAGGACGTCGTAGACGGCCTGGTGCGACACCGATCCCAGCCGCGCCCGCGTGGCCGCGAGGAGGGTTTCGGTGTCGGCGTGCGGATGGTCGTACACCGCCGACAGCACGGCCTTGCGCGGCGCGGTGACGCGCAACGCCGCCTCGCGCAGGAGGTGCTCGGCCTGCGGTGGGTTCTGCACGACAGGGATCTCAGCACGAAGTCCTGACTGGATCAAGTCCAGAAACCGGCCGTGGTCGTCCGGACCGCGTCAGCGGCGCGCCCGCAGGACCCGCACCAGGTACACGAGCGCCGACGCGGCGGCCATCCCGGCGACCAGCAGCACCCACCGCCCGGCGACCGGGGACGTGTCCAGCCCCGACGCCGCCCGCAGCGCCGGCTCACCCCGGCCGAGGATGCCCGGCAGGAACAGCAGGAACGTCAGCCCGGCGCCGAGCAGGGGCACCCGCACGTGGTTGACGAGCGGCACCCGCGGGTGCGCCCGTCGACGACGGATCCCCTCGCGGGAAACGGCGTTCACCAGCCGGTCCCCCGCGGCGTAGAGCGGGAACAGCACGAAGTCGTGCAGGGCGACGGCGGCCAGGAACCACGCCAGCATCACCGGCCACGCGGGGTCGCCCGCGACGATCGCGACCGCGCCGCCGGTGACGGCCAGGCAGACCAGCACGGCCGGCAGGTGACCCGCCCCGGCGCCGTAGGAGCGGTGCAGACGTCCCATCACGCGCTCCGGAACTCGATGGTGCGGACCCACTTCGTGCACTTCACCGCCGGCAGCGCGGGCACGATCACGCGCGCCGGGAACCCGTGGTCCGGCGAGAGGTCGGCACCGTTGACCCGCAGAGCCAGCAAGGAGTCCGGGTCGAGGACCTGCCCGGGGTGGAGCGCGGACTGCGCTCCCTCCTCCACCGAGCGCACCAGTGCCGACGCCGGTTCGGGCACGCCCGCGAGCGCGGCGAGGTCGCGCAGCCGGACCCCGGTCCAGGTCTGCACGGTCGACCAGCCCTCGACGCAGGCGATCGGCAGCCGGGCGGTGTGCTGCGGAAGCGCGGAGAGCGCGGCCAGGTCGAGCGCCCGGGTCCCGTCGCCGGTGAGCTCCAGGCGCCAGCTCGTTCCGACGTCCGCGGGTGCGATGCGGCTGGCGGCGAACGTCTTGTTCACCGGGAAGTCGTTCGGCCCGCCGTCCGCGCCCGCGGTGGTGCGTCCGCGGGGCAGCAGGAACGCCGTACCGCGGACCGCGTCCCCCAGGGTCTGGCCGAGGGTCAGGACCCCGACCAGCACCATCCCGCCGCCGACGAGGGCGAGTGCCCCCCGCCGGCTGATCGTGGGCGCCGACGGCTCCTCCGCCACCAGCCCCGACCCGTCGTCCGGCTCCGGTGTGGTCCCGGCCAGCGGCGTCCGCAGGTCCTCGCGCAGCGAGCGGGAACGGGCGCCGCGCAGCGCCCGCGGCAGCATGATCGCCACATGCGCGACGAACGCGCCGACGAACACCCAGGCGCCGGCGTAGTGCGCGGCGTAGAAGCTGAACCCGAACGCGTAGTCGTACTGGATGTTCAGGACACCGGTGGCGATCTCGAACAGGATGCTGCCGACCAGCAGCAGCAAGGTCACCCGCTCCAGCAGCTGTGCGATCGAACGCACCGGCGGCCACGCGAACAGCTTCGGGATGACCGACCACAGCTTCGCGAGCACGACCGGGACGACCACGAGCCCGAGCCCGACGTGCAGGCCCTGGTTGAGCCGGTAGAGCCACGACGGCCGCGTGGGCCAGTCGAAGACCGGCAGCCGCAGCAGGCCGACGTCACCCGGGATGGCCCCGCCGAGCTGCGGGCCGTAGGCCACGTAGCTGAGCAGGCCGGTCACGATCACGACGGGCAGCCCTGCCAGCAGGACGAGCCCGAGCACGGACGTCAGCCAGGGGCCGCGCAACGGGCTGCGCCAGCGCGGCAGCGGCGGGCGCAGGCGGGCGACCGCGCGCCAGAGCGGCGCCGGGAACCCGTACTCCTGCACGACGTCGTCCTGGGCGGGCACCGCGTCCGGTACCGGATCGCTGGGGCGGGTCATGCTCGGGACGTTAGGAGGAGGAGGGCCCAGCCTGCGGCGGATCGCGCTTACGGTCCGCTGACGTCGGCCCGCGGCGCGAGGACGGCGAGCTCCCCACCTGACGAACGGCACTCCCGCCGGTACCTAGCCGACGAAAGTGCCGTTCGTCATGCGAATCCCGTCTCCCCCTGATCGCGGTTGCGGTACGCCGTGGGGCTCTGCCCGGCGAACCGCGCGAAGCGCTGGGAGAAGTACAGCGGGTCCTCCCACCCCACCTCCCGGGCGATGACGCCCACCGGGCGATCGGTGAGGTCGAGCAGCTGCTTCGCCCTGATCAGCCGCTGCTGCTCGACGTAGCGCTGCGGGCTCGTCCCCAGGTGCTCCCGGAACAGCCGGGTGAGCCGCGACGTCGACAGGTGCACCACCTCCGCCAGGCGGGCCACGTCGAGCGGCTCGGCCAGGTGCGCGTCGACGTGGTCGAGCACCCGCAGGACGCGCTCGTCGGTGCGGGCACCGAGATGGTTCTGCGTGTCGCACCACAGCAGCGCCTCCTCGAGCGCGTTCACCGCGAAGAGCTCGGCCCGGGCGAGCGCACCCCGCCCGGCCCTGGCGCTCCGGTGCAGCGCCGCGACGATCCGCCGGTGGACCTCCCCGTCCGCCGTGATGCGGCCGATCCCGGGCAGCGGCTGCGGCCAGGCCAGGAGCGGCATCCACTCCGGCCGCGGGTGGAAGTGGGAGAACAGGATCTCCCATCCCGTGCTGCCCGGCGCGGTGGCGTAGTCGTGCAGTACCCGCGGCCGCAGGAGCACGGCGTCCCCGGGGCCTGCCCGCACCACACCCCCGTCCGCGTCCCCGAACCCCCCCGCCCCGGAGACGGTGTGGATGAGCAGCCAGTCGGTCGTACCCCGACGCCGGAACGTCGCGTACTCCGGGCCCTCGTCGAGGTGCCCACCCAGAACCCGTGTGACGACCGGGACGAACCCGTTGGCCCGGCCCGCACGCCCAGCGCCCGGATCTTCCATGTTGTGGGCCAGTCCTCCCATGGTCGTGCAGCCAGGCCCCGACGAACCTGGATCGTATGTCCGATGCCGTGCTCGCCCCGTCCGCTCCCGTCGCCGAGACCTACGCCCGCCTCGGGGTCGTGCTCGTGCGCTCGCTGCTCGACGCCGCCGAGGTGACCGAGATCCGCGAGGCGTTCACCACGCAGGTCGAGCAGGACCGTTCCGTCGGCCACGACGACGGCGTGCCGGCCGACGACGTGCTCGCCCGCTATCCCCGCATCGTCCACCCGCACCGCCGCACGGATCTGCCGATCGGCAGGCTCGCCCGCCGGTGGATGCTCGATCCCCGGATCGTCGACCGGGTGGCGGAGATGATCGGACCGCCGCTGGCCGCCCAGTCGATGTTCTACTTCAAGCCGCCCACCGCGCGGGGCCAGGCCCTGCACCAGGACAACCTGTTCCTCCAGGCCCACCCGGAGACCTGCCTCGCCGCCTGGATCGCGGTCGACGACTGCGACGCCGCGAACGGCGGCCTGCAGGTCGTGCCCGGGTCGCACCGCTACGAGATCGTCTGCCCCGGTGCGGCCGACCCGGCGGAGTCGTTCACGACGATCGCGATCGACGCTCCCGACGGGTTGTCGGCGGTGCAGACCGAGATGCGGGCGGGCGACGCGCTCTTCTTCCACGGCAGCACCGCGCACGGCTCGGGCCCGAACCGCACCACCGACCGGTTCCGGCGTTCGCTGATCTTCCACTACGTGCCGCAGGCGAGCGTCGAGATCGCCCGCTTCTACAACCCCCTGCTCACACCCGCGGGTGACGAGGTCGACGTCGCGGTCGCGGACGGCGGAGGGGCGTGCGGCGAAGGCTGGACGCCGGCGGGTCCGCACTGAGCGGTCCGCGACACGTTCGGCCGGTGGCCCGGTCGCCCGATCGGCGTGCTGTCGGGCCCGGCCGGGCGGATTCGGCGATACTCTGCCGATGATGCCCGGGGCGACGACCGCGCAGCTGCGCGGGAGTGCGTTCCGATGATCCCACTGCTCGCGGTCGCGGCAGGTCTCGGCATCGCGGGGATCGACCCGGGCGGCGCCCTGATCGCGATCGGCGCGCTCGCGATGGGTGCTCGCGAGCGCGACGTCATGGCCTTCGGGTTCGTCTCCGTCCTCGGCACCGCGCTGCTGGGAACGGTCCTGTCCCTGACCGTCGGGCAACGGCTGCTGACCGTCCGCTGGAGCGCGCTCCTCCCCCCGGATCGGCTCGCCGCGCTCATCGAACTGCTGATCGCCGCCGGTCTGGTGTGGTGGGCGGTCGTGCGCCTCCGCAGGCCGGCAGCGCGTCCGCCCCGTCCGAAGGGCCGAACCCGGACGAGCGGCGCGGCCCTGCTCGGTCTCGCCGTCCTGTGGGCGGCGGCCGCGGTGCTCGACCCCACGTTCGTCGGCCTCGTCGTCGTCGCCGGCCGCGAGGATTCCGTCCTCACCGTCGGCGCCGCTCACCTGCTGTGGATCGTGGTGAGCCAGGCCCCGCTGATCGCGCTGATGGTCGCGATCGCCCGCGGTCACGAGAAGCGGGCGGTCGCCTGGTTCCAGCGCGCCTGGGAGCGCGTTCGCCCCGTGGCGTTCGCCATCGGTACCGGGGCGCTGCTCCTGGCGGGAGCGGTGTTCGCCCTCGACTCCCTGTGGTGGTTCTTCACCGAGCAGTTCCTGATCACGATCCCCGAGTAGCGGGGCGGCGTTCAGAAGCGGCGGCTGACCCAGTCCCGGGACTGCGCGGCACGGGCGAGCTTGGTCAGAACGGTGTTGAGCACGTCCAGTTCCTCGGGCGTGAGCAGCCCGGCCCACTCGGCCTCGCGGCGGTTGTGGGCGCGGAAGGCCGCCTCGAAACGCTCGGTCCCACCCGTGGTGAGCGAGAGGACCACGCCGCGCCGGTCGCGCTCGTCCGGGCTCCTGGTCACCAGACCGGCGGACTGCAGCGTGGTGGCCAGGCTGGACACCGCCGCGCGGCTCATCCCCGTGACCTCCGCCGCCCGCCTGGACTCCTGCGGGCCGGCCACCCACAAGGCGAACAGCAGCCGGAACGCCGACCAGCTCCACCCGGCGGGACGGTGGACGGTGGACTCGAGGTCGTAGACGACCGTGCTCACCACCCGGTGCAGCAGCAGCACCATCGCCATGGCCGAGCGGTTCGTCCCCGGCAGCTGCTCGGCCGTCCGGTCGAGGGCGATCCCGACGAAGGACAGGAACCGGTCCGCGGCGTCGCCGGTCCCGGCGGGACCGGGTTCGAAGGGCTGGGTCACCGGTCGATGGTAGGAGCCAGGGGGCACGGTCGGCCGTGCCCCCGACACCCACGGGCCCGACGATTCGGGTGCACGGCGGTTTCGCGCGTGATGCTAACGTGACCGATCGCTGCAGCCGCTCATGCCGATCCCTGCGTATCAGTTCCTCCGGCCAGGGCGGGTTGCGGCGAAATCGATCGGCGGAACAATCATTCGGAACGGGAGAGCCTCCGTGGCGCAGAAGGTCACTGTGATGCTGGTGGACGACCTCGACGGGACCCGGGCATCGGACACCGTCGCCTTCGGCCTCGACGGACGCTCCTACGAGATCGACCTCTCCGAGGCGAACGCGGCGAAGCTGCGCGACACCATGGCCGTCTACGCGGCGGCGGGCCGCCGGACCGGTGGCCGCGCCCGGCGTGCCACCGCGCCCGACACCACGCAGAACGGCGCAGCCGAGAGCTCCACGGCCGCCACCCCCGCCGCGGATCGAGCCCGGACGGCCGCGATCCGCGAATGGGCACGCGAAGCCGGGCTCGACGTCTCCACCCGGGGGCGCATCCCGAACTCCGTCACCGAGGCCTACGACAACCGCGAGGCCCGGCCCGCCACCTCCGACCCGGCTCCGGCTCCGGCTCCGGCTCCGAAGAAGAAGCCGCGTCGGCTCGAGAAGGTCGCCGACCCGTTCAACCCCGAAGCGGCCACCGCCTGACACCCGCATTGATCCACGCTGTTCACCGATCTCCCGCAGGAATACGCCGACCCCGCCGACGGTGACGGGTCGGGGGAGCCCGGCCAAGGCGTTGATGAACGCGCATCCACGGATGTGGGTGCCGAGAGAAGGGTGGGGAATGGCCGTCCCCGAGACCATGCGCGCGGTGCGGATCACCCAGCACGGAGGGCCGGAGGTCCTGGAGCGGGCCGAGGTACCCGTGCCCACCCCGCAGGCAGGGGAAGTGCTGGTGCGCGTCACTGCCGTCGCACTGAACAACACCGACCTGTGGACCCGGCAGGGCGCCTACGGCCGCCCGGACGACCCGGAGGCGCTGTCGGGCTGGCGCGGGCCGATCGACTTCCCGCGCATCCAGGGCGCAGACGTCGCCGGTGTGATCGCGGGCACCGGGACCGGCGTGGACGACGGCCTCGTGGGTCGCCGGGTGGTGGTCGATCCCGCGATCTACGACGCCGCCGGGCCGGATGCCGACCCGGTGGGCCTGATGGGCAGCGAGCGCGACGGCGGGTACGCCGAGTACGTGACCGCGCCTGCGGAGCAGGTGCACGACGTCACGCGGTCCGCGCTCACCGACGACCAGCTCGCGACGCTGCCGACCGCGTACGGCACGGCGCTGGGCATGATCGAACGGGGTCGGCTGCGGGAGGGCGAGACCGTCCTGGTCACCGGGGCCTCCGGCGGTGTCGGCGTGGCGCTGGTGCAGATCGCCCGCGCACGCGGCGCGCGGGTGCTCGCCGTCAGCAGCGGCTCCAAGATCGAGTCGGTGCGCAAGGCGGGCGCGCACGAGGTCGTCGACCGCGCGCACGACGTCGTCGAGCAGGTCCGCGCCGCCGCCCCCGACGGCATCGACGTCGCACTCGACGTGGTCGCCGGGCAGCTCGTGGGTGCGGGCCTGCCGCTGCTCCGCGAAGGTGGCCGGTGGGTGATCGCGGGCGCCCTCGGCGGCTACGACGTGGCCTTCGACGTGCGCCGCCTCTACCTGCACAACGCGCAGGTGATCGGCTCCGCGATGCACACGCCCAGCCACTTCGAGCTCCTCATGGCCATGGCACGCGATGCCGAGATCCAGCCCGTCATCGCCGCGAGGTTCCCGCTGGACCGGGCCGCGCACGCGCAGGAGGAGCTCGCCCGCAGGAACCACGTGGGCAAGATCGTCCTGAACCCGTAGCCGGGCGGGTCACGACCGGTCCTCCCGGAGGAGGACCGACGGCCTCCGCGGCCGGCGCACGACGCCGAACGCGATCGTGCCCGTCGCGGTGATCGCCGCCAGCACGAGGAACGCCGCCCGGTACCCGTTCGCTCCGGCGAGCGCGGTGCCGAGCAGCGGGCCCACCACCAGTCCGATCGAGACGAACCCCGCGGACCACCCCATGATCGAGCCGAACGAGCCGACGCCGAAGTAGTCCGCGCGCAGTGCGGTCATGACCGGCCCGCGCAGTCCCCACGCGACTCCGTGGACGGTGGCCGCCAGCACCAGGAGCCCGGCACCGGACACGGTCGCGAGCGCGACCAGCGCAACCGTGTGCACGACCATGCAGACCGCGGCCAGGATGCGCTTGTCGACGCGGTCGCCCATCACCCCGGTGACGACCTGGCCGAGCAGCTGGCCCGTCGACATGAGCGCGACCGCGAGGCCCGCGGTCGCGAGCGGGATGCCGTGCTCGTGGGTCATCAGCGGCACCAGGTGCAGGTTCACCGCGCTGACCGCCACCAGCGCCGCGCCGTGGCCTGCGACGAGCAGCCAGAACGCGGCGGTCCGCAGTGCGGCGCGCAGGTCGTGATCGTCCGTCCGCGCGTGGCCACCGCCTCGCACCGGCTCGCCGGCCTTCACGTCGAGCCCCGCGGACGCCGGCACGCGCCGCCGAACGCTCCGGTCGGTGGGGAGAGCCGCACATGCCGCCACCCCGACCACGAGGGTCACGACCGCCACGCCGACGAACGTCGCGCGCCAGCCCCATCCGTCGAGCGCCCAGGTCACGAGCGGGACGGCCAGCCCGCCGAGCGCGATCCCGGTCGGCAGCAGCCCCAGCGCCAGCGTCCGGCGCTGCGGCATCGCCTGCACGACCGCCACGGTCAGCGGTGTGACGCCCGCGGCCGAGCACCCGAGCGCGATCACCACGACGGCGGCGACGAGGTGCGACGGGCCGGTGGCGGCGCCGGCCAGCGCGAACCCGACCGCCGTGATGACCGTGCCCGCCCGGGCCACCGCCCGGGCCCCCAGCCGGTCGCAGCACCACCCCGTGAGGGGCGCGAGGAAGCCGTTGCCCAGCTGGACGATCGCGTAACCGACGGCGACGACCCCCGGCGACCACCCGGTGTCAGCGGTGATCGCCACGAGGTAGGCGCCGAAGGCGCTCATGATCAGACCGCTCTGCAGTGCGAGCAGCACCGACCCGCCGACCACGACCCACCACGGGCTCCGCGTCGCCCGGTGCACCGGCTCCCCGGCTACTTCGTCGCGCCGGCGGTGAGACCTTCGATGATGTGCCGCTGGAAGAACAGGAACATGATGATCAACGGTAGCGAGGCGAGCAGGGCTCCGGCGAGCAGGATGCCGTACTGCGACTCGAACGGGCCGAGCAGCGAGGCGGTGCCCAGGTTGACGACGAACATGTCGTCGTCGGTCGTGACGATGAGCGGCCAGAAGAAGTCGTTCCAGTACGAGAGGAACGTGATGGTGCCGGCGACCGCGAGCCCCGGCCGGACCAGCGGCACGACGATGCGCCACCACAGACCGAACTCGCTGACCCCGTCCACCCGGGCGGCGTCGAGCAGCTCGTCGGGGACGCTGATCGTGTACTGCCGCATCAGGAAGACCGCGAACGCGTTGGCGGCGACCGGGAGGATCAGCGCCCAGTAGGTGTTGAACCCGCCGAGCTCACGGACGATCTGGAACTGCGGCACCAACAGCACCTGGAACGGGATCAGAACGGTCCCGAGCACGAGCATGAACAGCAGGTTCTTGCACCGGAACTCGTACTTCGAGAAGGCGAACCCGGCCAGCGAGCTGATGAACAGGGTCAGCGCGGTGCCGAAGACGGCGACGACGACCGTGTTCAGGTACCACCGCGCGTACGGCAGGAGGTCGAACAGCGCAGCGACGTTGTCCAGGGTGAGATCGCGCGGGAAGAAGCGGATCGGGGTCGCGAAGATCTCGTTCTGCGGTTTGAAGGCGCTGACCATCATGAAGACGTAGGGCGCGGCCATGGAGATCGCGGCGACGGCGAGGAGGCCGGTGACGACGACGGTGAGCCGCCGGCTCCTCCGCCGACGGTGCCGCCCCGGCCCTGCCGCACGTGGGAGATCGCCCACGGAGACGGATGTCGTACTCATCGATCCACCCCTTCACTCGGACGTGCGGTAGCCGCGGAACAGCATGATGTTCACGATCGACAGGACCAGGAGCACCGCGAACATCGAGTACGCGATCGCACTCGCGTAGCCGATGTTGAAGTAGCGGAAGCCCTGCTGGTAGAGGTACAGCGAGAGGGTCAACGATGCGTCGGCCGGGCCGCCCTCGGTCATCAGCAGCGGCTGGGCGAACAGGTTGTAGGACCCGACGATCGCCTGGATCACGACGAACAGCGCCACCGGCCGCAGCAACGGCAACGTCACGTACCGGAACGTCTGCAGCGCGTTCGCACCGTCGACGGTCGCGGCGTCGTAGTAGTCCTGGTTGATCGCCGCCAGTCCGGCCAGCCAGTACAGCGAGTTCAGCCCGAGGTAGGTCCAGATCCCCATCAGGATCATCGAGGGCATCACCACCCGCGGATCGGTGATCCACCCCACTTCGACGCCGAACGTCCCCAGCATCGCGTTGAGCAGCCCGAAGTTCGTGTCGAAGACCTGCAGGAAGATGACGGAGATGACGACCGAGGACGTGATGACGGGCATGAAGAAGATGACCTTGAAGAGCGTCTTGACCGCCAGGAACCTCGACCGGAACAGGAGAGCCAGACCGAGCGCCAGCGGGGAGAGGAGGAAGACGCTCCCCATCATGTAGTACGTGGTGTTGAGCACCGCGCGGAGGTACTGCGGATCCCCGAGCATGTAGGCGTAGTTGTCCAGACCCACGAACGTCAGGCCGGTGAACCCGAAGCCCTGGAAGAAGCTCAGGTACAGCGAGTAGGCGATCGGGAAGATCCCGAAGACGCCGAAGATCACGAAGAACGGGACGAGGAAGAGATAGGGGGCGGTGCGCCTGCGCAGCAGCCATGACGACCCGCGACCGGCGCGCGGCCGTTCCGGCCCGGGTGTGGAGATGCTCGACGGTGTGTCGACGGTGGTGGCCATGAGTCCTCACCCATTCACGGAGTCGCCAGATCGATGACCTTCAGTGCCTCTTCCTGCGCGTTCTGCATCGCCACGGCCGGCTCCAGATCGCCCCGCATTCCGGGCGTGATACCCGCCCGGAGCGTCGCCTGCGTGACCTGCGGCCAGAACGGTGAGTTGTACCAGTTGTTGATCTCTGACGCGTAGTCACCGATGAGCGCCCCCACCGGTTGGTCGCGGAAGAACTCCGCCGGCTCGTTGAGCCACGGCTCCGCGTAGGCGGGCCGGTAGGTGGGGAAGTTCTGGCGCTGGTCGAAGTCGAACCGGACGGACTCGATGTCGGTGTGCATGAAGATGACGAAGTCCACGGCCTCGTCGGGCAATGGGCAGGACCGCGTGACGCAGACCCCGGTCCCGCCCCAGGTGGCGGCGCGCGACGGCGACGCGCCACCCCCGTCCCATCGGGGAAAGGGCTGCAGCCGCCACTTCCCCGCGGTTTCCGGGAGGTAGCTCTGGGTGTTCCCGCTGAAGAGCCAGGGCGGGCCGAACACCGTCGCCACCGTTCCGTTGCCGAGGGCGGCGAAATGCTGCGGGCTGTCACTCTCGAGGTTGCTGCTCAGCATCGCCCAGCCGTCCTCGACGGCCTTGCGCCGGAACTCGACGGTGCGGATGCCGTACTCGTCGGCGACGCGCGGCATCCCGGCCTCGTCGAAGAAGCCGCCGCCCTGCTGGAGGGTGAACATCCACCACTCCCCCCAGTCGAGGTACTCGACGTCGACGAGGTAGCGGCCGGTGTCCCGGCGGTACCGCCGCGCCTCCTCGGCGAGTTGGTCCCAGGACCCGATCGGCGTGGTGACCCCGGCATCCTCGTAGAGGTCGGCGCGATAGCACATCAGGCACGTGTTCTGCTCGCTGCCGATCCCGTAGATCCCGCGGCGGTACGACCAGGGATCGAGCGCCGACGGCACGTAGAACTGGTCCACCAGGTTCCGGCGGTGCAGTTCCGGGCCCATGTCGACGAACATGGGCTCGCCTCGGACGTAGTTGCCGAAGCGACTGATCTCGATGTCGCAGATGTCCGGTCCGCCGGAGCCGGCCATCGCCGCGACGAGGATCTTGTCGTGCAGCTGCTCGAAGGGCAGGTACACGAACTCCAGCTCGAAGTCCGGGTTGTTCTGCTGCCGGTAGCGGCGCCACGCGTTCTGGTGCCACTGCCCGCGGCTGTTGCGGTCCCACGCCCACACCTGCAGGACCGGTCTGCCCCCGACCGTTCGGCGGGACTCGGTTGCGCAGCCGCTCGCTCCGAACCCGGCGGCGGCGAGCGCCCCGATCGAGGAGAACTTGAGGAAATCTCGGCGTGCGAGTCGTGACACGGAAACCACTCCTTTGTGGCAATTCCCCGGAGGGGCACGGCCGGTGTGCCGCGTCTTACCGGATCAGGACTTTCCCTTTCCCGCCGGGCCCGGATCCGCCGCCAGGAGGATCACGGACTTGATGGTGTCGGGTTCGGCGTGGAAGGCCTCGGCGTAGCGCTCGAGGGGGACGGTGGTCGTGAGCAGGCCGTGCAGCCACTCCGGGTCGGCGTGCAGCAGGGCGGCGTGCGCGGCCTCGAAATGCCCGCGGCCGGAGCTGGACACGCCGGTGATCGTGCGGTTGCCCCCCGTCAGGCGTCCGCTGAGGACGGAGAGCTCCATCGTGGGGTCGGTCCCCCGGTGGCCGCCCGCCACCAGGCACAGCACCCCGCCAGGGCCGGTCGCAGCGATGGCGGCAGCCACCAGTTCGCCGGTGCACTCGACGACGGCGTCGAATCCGCCGCGCCCGGTGCCGCCGAGCGCGGTGCCGAGATCGTGGGCGCCCTCGTGGTAGACCGCACCGAGCGCCTTCACCTGACGGACCTTCGGCCCACCGCCCACCTGGTCGACGACGTGGACCTCGTAGCCGCGCTGGGCGCCCAGCAGCGCGGCCAGGAGACCGATCGGCCCGGCACCGAGGACGAGCGCCCGCCCGGACCGCCGCGACGAGGCGTCCACGCGCTCCCACGCCTTCGCCACGATGCTGGCCGGCTCGACGAGCACGCCGGCCAGCCCGAGCCGCGGGCTCACGGCGACGGCGTAGCGGTCGGCGAGGACGTAGCGCTCGGCGGCGTAGCCGTCGCGGCCTTTGATGCCGCGCTCGGTGAAGTCGCCGTTCAGGCAGATGTCCAGCTCGCCCACCGCGCAGTTCGGGCACGGATGCGGGTCCGGGCGCCGCACCAGACCCGCGACCAGGTCGCCCGGTGCGAACCGGGAGCCGGACGGGGCCCGGCGAACGCGCCCGAGCGACTCGTGGCCGAGCACGAGCCGGTCGCCGGGCGCGCCGCCGCGGAGGCCCCGTGCGAGGAGTGAGCGGTCGGTGCCGCAGACGCCCACCGCGATGCCGTCGACGAGCAGGTCCGCGTCGTCGGGCGTCGGCTCCGCGAGGTCCGCCAGGCCGAGTCGGGCCCCCTCCTCGCCGGCGTGGATCACCAACCCGTGCATCGGCGTCCCCTCCTCTCCCCGGTGCGGCCCGGCTAGATGCCGAGCTCGCGGAGGTTCTTCCGGCTGGCGGTGGCGCTCTCCAGCGGACTGGCCTTCTGCGTCACGTCCGTCTCGACGATCAGCCAGCCGTCGAAGTCGACGCCGTCCAGGACCGAGAACAGGCCGGTGAAGTCGACCCCACCCTCGTTGATCTCGGTCCAGATCCCGTGCTCCTCGAAGGTCTTGTAGTCCCAGCCCGCGGCGGCGCCCTCGTCGCGCACGGCCGGGACGACGTCCTTCAGGTGCATCGTCTTGATCCGGGTCGCGTGCCGGCGGGCGAACTCGACGACGTCGACGCCGGCCCACGCCAGATGACCGGTGTCGGGACCGAGGAACACCACGTCGGGGTCGACCGCGGCGAGGAGCCGTTCGATCTCGTCCTCGGTCTCGACGAAGGTTCCGGCGTGGTTGTGGTAGCAGGCGCGCACGCCGAGGCCGAGCATCACCTCGCCGACCGCCTGCAAGGTGTCCGCCAGCTGCCGGAACTCGGGCTCGGGCAACGCGTCCTCGGCCGTGACGTGGCCGACGGCCTGCCGCCGTGTCCGGCCCGACGCGGTCGGGCGGTCGAACCCGCCTGCGGAGACGTAGACCTCGGTCAGCCCCAGTTCCTTGGAGAGCTCGGCGTACCGCCGCGCCGCAGCGATGTTCTCCGCACGCCGGGCGGCGTCCCAGAAGTCGCCCCACAGGTATCCGGGCGCGACATCCAGCCCGCGGCCGTCGAAGTAGGCCTTGATCTCCTCTGCGTTCTCGCCGTGGCGCGGGCTCCAGGGCGCGCCCTCGTAGCCGGCGCGACGGATGTCGTCGAGCGCGGCGTCGTCGGGGAGGCCGCGCCACGTGATCTGCCCACATCCGAGTCGGACCTGCATGTCTCTTCTCCTCCTGGTCGGGTGGTGCCTCGGGTGGTGCCTCAGACGAGCAGGCGTTCTCGTGCATCGGCCGGGATCGGGGACGGCGGGGTGCACGTGGTGGTCAGCTCCACCCGCTCGCCGCGCTCGCCGGACCGGACCAGCGCGCCGACCAGATCCACCACGTGGCAGGCGAGCTCGGCGCTCGCACGGGGGATGCGGCCTTCCTGGATCGCGACGACCATCTCGGCCACACCGAGACCGCGCTGGTTGTGCGGGCCGCCGTTGGTCGGGCCGCTTCCCGGCAGCTCGTTCCAATCCCGCTCGCCGTAGCGGCGGATGTACGCCGGATCCGCGAAGTTGTTCGGGTTGGGCAGTGTGATGGCTCCGTCCGTGCCGTACACGTGGACGGCGGGGATCTCGGATCGGTGGGCGATGCCCCAGACCAGCGACACATTCGCGACGGCGCCACTCGCGAACTCGACGACACCGGAAACCGAGATCGCGGCCCCCATCGGTCGTTGCTCCGCCGTCTTTCCCGCTGTCGAGGTCCGCGCTGCCCCGCTCACCCGGACGGCGGGTCCGAACAGGTTGACCAACGCGCTCAGGTAGTACGGCGCCATGTCGAGGAACGGTGTGCGCCCCTCGGAGTAGGCGCTGGGGACGGTGAGCGAGCTGCGGAGCATGACCGCCGTCGCGGACAGGGGGCGACCGATGCGGCCCGCCGCCAGCGCCGCCCAACCCGCCTGGAACCCGGAACCCAGCAGCGTGTCGGGGGCGCAGGCGAGGGAGAGCCCGCGCCGGGCGGCCTCCGCGACCAGTTCCTGAGCCTCAGCCGCGCTCGTGGCCAGCGGTTTCTCCGAGTAGACGTGCTTGCCTGCGGCCAGTGCCGCACGCGTCACGCCGACGTGTGCCGCAATCGGGGTCAGGTTGAGGACGAGTGCGATCGAGCGGTCGGCGACGAGCTCGTCCGGGGTGACGGCGTGGGGGATCCGGTACCGGTCAGCGACGTGTGCGGCCGCGTCGGAGTCGATGTCCGCGACCGCGACCACGTCCGTCACCGGACTCCGGATCAGATTGGGCAGGTATTGGTGGCTGACCTTGCCGCAGCCCAGGATTCCGATGCGAACCGGTTCCATGGTGGCCCCCTGGAGGCCGATCGACGCAGGCTGAACACATCGCCCGACGTCGAACGGGAGACGGAGTCAGAGGAAGGAGCGGATGGCGGAATTTGTTATGATTCCGCACCTAACATACGCCGCCGGCGGGATTTGTCAACAGTCAGAACAAGATGGTTATCGCGACCGGTGAAGATCGCATTGCGCTTCGCGATGATCCGCATCGGAGCTCTGCACCATCACATGCAAGACGCCCGTACGGTGATCGGGCAGTCTCGGGCCCGCCCTGGATGCCGCACCGCAACGCACGGCAGTATGGCCGGCATGCTGCCGCAGGGAACGGCGATCTCGGTCCGCCGGGGTGTGCGGTGACGTCCGGGACCGGTCGGGGAACGGACAGCGTGCGCAGGCACAACCTGCGGACGCTGCTGCGCCACCTGCACCTGCAGGGACCCACCACCAGGACCCGGCTCGGGACGATCACCGGCCTGACCCGCAGCGCCGTCGGCGACCTGGTGACCGAGCTGACCGCACGCGAGCTGGTGAGCGAGTCCGACGAGGTCGCCGAGTTCGGCCGCCCCCGCGGCCGCCCCTCCCTGCTCGTCGCCGCCCGGGGCGACGTGGCGCGGGTGCTCGCCGTGGTGATCGGGGACGACACGCTGCGGTCGGCGTGGGTGGGTCTCGGCGGCGGCGTCGGCAGCGTCACCGAGATCCCGCACGACTACGTGGTCGACGACCCCCGGCCCAGCCTCGAGCAGCTGGCCGCCCTGCTCCGCAGGCAGCTGGCGGACGCCGCGCGCCCGCCGCTCGCGATCGGGGTGGCCGTCCCGGGCCTGGTGCGGGCCACCGACGGCGCGGTCGCGCTCGCGCCGCGCCTGGGCTGGCGGGACGTGCGGCTCGTCGACGAGCTGCGCCGCCGGATCGACCTGCACGCGCCCCTGGTGACCGGCAACGACAGCAACCTGTCCGCGCTCGCCGAACACCTGCGCGGAGCGGGCCGCGACCACGACCACATGATCCACTTGGGGTCCGGGCTCGGCGTCGGCGGCGGCATCATCCTCGACGGCAGGCTCATGCAGGGCGGGCACCCGGGCTACGCGGGCGAGGTCGGCCACATGGTGATCGGGGGCGGGACGCTCCCCTGCTACTGCGGCGGTCACGGCTGCTGGGAGACCCAGGTCGCCGCCGACGCCGTGTTCCGGCATGCCGGGATGACGGTCACGGACGGGCACGGGCGCAAGGCCGCCCTCGCCGAACTGCTGGTCCGATCCGGGCGCGGCGAACCCGGGGCGAGGGCCGCCGTCACGGCGTTGGTCCCGGCGATCGCGGCCGGGATCGCCACCCTGCTCTCGCTGTTCAACCCCGGCCGGATCATCCTCGACGGCGTGTTCGCCCACCTGCTGCAGCACGCCGAGCCGGAGCTGCGCGCCGCGATCGCCTACCGCCGCCCGGTCCTGTCGAACGGCCCGGTCGACCTGGTCCCCGCCGAGCTGGGCGCGCAGGGACCGCTGCTCGGCGCCGCCGAGGCCGCGGTCGACGCCTTCCTCGCCGGCCTGCGCACCGCGTCGACCGCGGCCTCCCGAGCGACCCGGGACGCCGACCGCTGAGCTCCGTCCGACCTGCCGCGATCGCGGGGATCAGGCGGACCGGCGTGGCACCCTCATGCGGGGGTCGGAGCGTCCCGCGCAACGAGGCCCTGCTCCTCCAGCGCCGTCCACAGCTGCACCGGGACGTCGTGGCCGAAGGCCTCCAGGCACGACCGTGCCTCCCCGGCGTTCTTCACCCCGGGGATCACGGCGGCGACAGCCGGGTGCCCGAGCGGGAACTGCAGCGCGGCGGCGGCCAGCGGCACGCCGAAGGACGCGCACACCTCCTGCAACCGCCGCGCCCGCTCCCGCTCCTGCTCACCGGCCTCCCGGTAGTAGTAGGTCGCACCCGTCGCCGGGCCGGTGGCGAGGATCCCCGAGGCGAACGGCTGGCCGATGACGACGCCGGCACCGCGCTCGGCGCAGCGGTCCAGCTCTGCCAGCCCGCCCTGCTCCATCAGCGTGTACGGGCCCGCCACCAGGAACAGGTCCGGGTCGAACCGGTCCAGCCAGTGCGACACCAGCCCGATCTCGTTGATCCCGAACCCGACACCGCGGATCACGCCCTGCGCCTTCAGGTCCTGCAGCGCCGCCCAGCCCGACCGCAGCAGGTCGTCGGTGTGGGCGTCCATCCGCGCCTGCGGCCCGAGGTGGCCGGTGTCGAGGTCGTGCACGAGCACGAGGTCGATCGCGGAGACGCCCATCCGCTGGATCGAGTCCTCGATGGAGCGCAGGACGCCGTCACGCGTGTAGTCGTAGTGCACCTCCCACGTGGCGGGGTCGCCGATCCCGGTGCGCGCGGCCGGGCGCTGCGCCGCGCGGGCCGGCCGGATCAGGCGTCCGACCTTCGTGGAGAGCACGAACCGCTCGTCACACCGGCCGGCGAGGAAGCGGCCCAGGCGCTGCTCGCTGATCCCGCGCCCGTAGAACGGGGCGGTGTCGTAGTAGCGCACCCCGCCCGCCCACGCCGCCTCGAGGGCGGCCTGGGCGTCGTCGTCGGAGTACGCGGGCCGCGGGAACTTGAGCGCCCCGCCGCCGAACCCGAGCGTCGTGACCTCGACCCCGGTGCGGCCGACCTCGCGGGTCGCCGCCGGCTTCACGCCGCACCTCCCCGCTGGGCGGCCAACTCCAACGCGCGCCGCACCAGCACGCGCACGAGGTGCGTCCGGTAGGCCGCACCCGCGCCGGGTTCGTCGGGGGGCTGGGTGCCCTCGGCCGCGAGCGCCGCGGCGTCGGCGATCGAGGCCCCGCCCGCGAGCGCCTGCTCCACGGCGGTGGCGCGCAGCGGGACCGGCCCCATGTTGATCAGGCCGATGCCCGGCCGCGTGCCGTCGGACACCGCCACCCCGACGATCGCCCAGTCGATCGCCCGGCGGGTGAACTTCTGGAAGCTCCATCCCGACGCGGCCGGTTTGGGGATGCGGACCTCGGTGAGCAGCTCGTCCGGTCCGAGCGCGGTCTGGAACAGGTCGGTGAAGAACTCCCCCGCCGCGATCTCCCGCGT
Organism: Pseudonocardia kunmingensis; assembly: GCF_006716445.1. Lineage (GTDB taxonomy): Bacteria > Actinomycetota > Actinomycetes > Mycobacteriales > Pseudonocardiaceae > Pseudonocardia > Pseudonocardia kunmingensis. The sequence continues at coordinate 1,070,476 of NZ_VFPA01000002.1, read as the reverse complement.
GCCCGCCGGTCCGGTGACCACGAGCGTCGCGTCCATGGCGAGGGCCACGGCGGGCAGGTCGGCGGCCGCGTCGCCGTGGACGAGCGAGCCGCCGATCGTGCCGCGGTGGCGCACCTGCGGGTCTCCGACCCGGCCCGCCGCGTGGGCCAGCAACGGGGCCTCGCGCGCCAGCAGCGGCGAGGCCTCGAGCTCCCGGTGGCGGGTGAGCGCGCCGATCGCGATCGTGTCGCCCTCGTCCTGGACGTAGGACAGCTCGCGCAGCCCGCTGATGTCCACCAGCATCTCGGGGGCGGCGAGCCGCAGCTTCATCAGCGGCAGCAGGGAGTGCCCGCCGGCGAGCAGCTTCGCGTCCTCACCGTGCTCGGTCAGCAGGGCCAGTGCCTCGGCGAGCGAGCCTGCCCGGCGGTAGGTGAACGGCGCCGTGATCACTGCGCACCTCCGTCGGCGGCCGCGGCGAGCACGGCCGCCACGATGTTGTGGTAGCCCGTGCAGCGGCAGAGGTTGCCCTCCAGCCCGCTCCTGACCTGGTCCTCGGTCGGCTCGGGCACCTCGCGCAGCAGCGACACCGAGGCCATCACCATGCCGGGCGTGCAGAACCCGCACTGCAGCCCGTGGTGATCGGAGAACGCCTGCTGCACGGGGTGCAGCGAGCCGTCCTCGGCCGCGAGCCCCTCGATCGTCGTGACGTCGGCGCCCTCGGCCTGCGCGGCGAGCACCGTGCACGACTTGACCGACTCGCCGTCCAGCAGCACGGTGCACGCCCCGCACGACGTGGTGTCGCAGCCGACGTTGGTACCCGTGAGGCCGAGCTGGTCGCGCAGGTGGTGCACGAGCAGCGTGCGGTCCTCGACGTCCGCGGTGGTCTCCTTGCCGTTGACCCGGATCGTGATCTCCATCAGCCTTCCCCGTCCTTCGCGTCCACGATCGCGGCCCACACCCGGTCCGGCGTCGCCGGCATGTCGAGGTGCCGCACGCCGAGACCGGCGAGGGCGTCGACGACGGCGTTCTGCACGGCCGGGGTGGACCCGATCGTGCCCGCCTCCCCCACCCCCTTGACGCCCAGCGGGTTGAGCGCGGTCGGTGTCTCCATCGAGAGCAGCTCGAAGCTCGGCAGCTCGGCCGCGGTGATGAACGCGTAGTCGGCGAGGTTCGCCGTGACCGGGTTGCCGTCGGCGTCGTAGGCCATCCGCTCCAGCAGCGCCTGCGCCGCGCCCTGCGCGATGCCGCCGTGGCGCTGCCCCTCGAACGTGACCGGGTTGAGCACCGGGCCCGCGTCGTCGACGGTGACGTGGCGCACGAACCGCACCTGGCCGGTCTCGGTGTCGACCTCCACGACGGCGAGGTGCGTGCCGAACGGGAACGTGGGCCGCTCCTCGGTGAACAGGACGTCGGCCGCGAGGCCGCCGTCGGCCTCGGCCACGCGAGCGAGCTCGCCCCACCCGATGCCGGCCGTCGCTGTACCGCGGACCTGCCAGACCCCGCGGTCGGTGTCGAGCACGAGGTCGGCCTCGGCCGCCTCCAACGCGTCGGCGGCCAGCCGTCGCGCCTGCTCCACCACCTCGTTGCCGGCCTGGTGCACGGCCGCTCCGCCGAGCTGCAGCGACCGCGACCCCATCGTGCCGGTGCCCGTCGGCACCAGGTCGGTGTCGCCGTGCAGCACGGTGATCTTCTCCAACGGCACGCCCGTCAGGTCCGCGACGAGCATCGCGAACGACGTCGCCAGCCCCTGGCCGTGGGGCGAGCTGCCGGTGAGCACGCGCACCGATCCGTCGGTGCGCACCTCGACCCGCGCGAACTCCCCTGCCTCGTTGTTCGGGGCGGTGATCTCCACGTAGGACGACAGCCCGAGGCCGACCTGCACGATCTCGCCCGCGGCGCGTCGGCGGGCCTGCTCTGCGCGCAACCTCTGGTAGCCGGCCGCCTCGAGCACCCGGTCCAGCGCCTCGGCGTACTCGCCGGTGTCGTAGACGGCGCCGGACGGCGTGGTGAACGGGAACTGCTCGGGCCGGACGTAGTTGCGCCGCCGCACCTCGGCCGGGTCGACGCCGGCCTCGGCGGCGAACAGGTCCATCGCCCGCTCGATCGCCGCCGTGGCCTCCGGGCGCCCGGCGCCGCGGTAGGCCGCGATGGGCGTGGTGGTGGTCAGCACGCCACGCGCGGCCGACTCCACCCGCGGGATCGCGTAGGGGCCGCTGGTCATCAGCATCGTGAGCGCGGGCAGGAACGCCGCGTCGCACGGGTAGGCGCCGACGTCCTGCAGCACCTCCAGGCGGTAGGCGAGGACGGTGCCGTCGCGGCGGCCGCCGATCGTGACCGTCTGGCGCTGGCCGCGGCCGTGCGTCATCGCGACCATGTTCTCGCTGCGGCTCTCGGTCCACCGCAGCGGTCGGCCGATCCGCCGGGAGATCCAGCCGAGCAGTGCGGCGTCCGGGTCGATGCCGATCTTGGCGCCGAACCCGCCCCCGACGTCCGGGGTGATCACCCGGACCTGGCCGGCCGCCAGCCCGAGCGCCTCCTGCAGCGTGTCGCGGCAGGCCTGGACGTTCTGGGTGGACACCCACATGGTCAGCCGGCCGTCATCACCCCAGGCGCACGCCGCGCCGCGCACCTCCAGCGGCGCCGGGGCGACCCGCTGGTTGGTGATCGTGCGCGTGACCACGACCTCGCAGTCGTCGAACAGGTGCTCGTCCGCCGCCGCGCCCTGCGCCCCGGTGACGTTCGTGCCGGCCTCGGGGAACAGCAGCGTCTCGCCGCGCAGCGCGTCGTCGAGGTCGATCACCGCGGGCAGCGGGTCGTAGTCCACCTCCACCAGCTCGGCGGCGTCCTGGCCCTGGTAGCGCTCGTCGGTGACCACCGCGGCCACCGGCTCGCCCACGTAGCGCACGACGTCGCGGGCGAGGTAGGGCCGGGTCATCGCCGCGGGCGGCCCGTCGCCGATGCCGTTGCCCGGTGGTAGCGGCGCGAGGTCGACGTCGGTGCCGGTGATCACTGCGACCACGCCCGGCGTGCTGCGCGCCGCGTCGGCGTCGACGGCGGTGATGCGCGCGTGCGCCATCGGGCTGCGCACGTACGTCACGTGGGCGGCACCGGCGAGCAGCGGCTCGCGGAGGTCGTCGATGTAGGTGCCCCCGGCCGTCAGCAGCTTCGGGTCCTCGGTCCGCGCCACGCGGGTCCCGAGAATGCTCATGATTCGTGCTCCTTGGGTGCCAGTCGGCGAGCCAGGTCCTCGTTCAGGTCGTGCCCGAGGCCGGGCCGGTCCGGCGCGAGGGCGTAGCCGTCGCGCCACTGGATCGGCTCGTCGAGCAGCTCGGCGTGCAGGCCGCCGAACCGCTCGATCGACTCCATGATCAGGAAGTTCGGGCAGCAGAGGCCGAGCTGCACCGACGCGGCGGCGATCAGCGGCCCGCCCCAGACGTGCGGCGAGATCTGCAGGTAGTGCGCCTCGGCCATGGCTGCGATCTTCTTGCTCTCCAGGATGCCGCCGACCTGGCCGACGTCCAGGTTGAAGATCGCCGCCGCCTCGTGCTCGATGAGCCGGGCGAAGTCGTACTTCGTGGTGAGGCGCTCCCCCGTGGTGATGGGGATGCGGGTGCCGCGCGCCACCTTCGCCATCTCGGCCATGTTCTCCGGCGGCACCGGCTCCTCGAACCAGAGCGGGTCGTAGGGCTCCAGCCGCCGGGCCAGCCGGATCGCGCCCGCCGCGGTCATCTGCCCGTGCGTGCCCACCAGGATGTCGCAGCGGCTGCCGACGGCTTCCCGGATCTTGGCGATGACCGCCTCGGCGGTGTCCAGCGCGGAGAGCGAGTACTGCACCGGCACGACCTGGCCCAGGCCCTGCTCCTGCGTGGGAGCGAAGCCGAACGGGTCGAGCTTCACCCCGGTGAACCCCAGGTCGGCGTAGTGCGCGGCGCGCTCGGCCACCAGGTCCGGCTGCGTCCAGAGGTCGTGGCGGTCCACGTCGCCGTCGTCGGCGGGGTAGATGTAGGTGTAGGTGCGGACGCGGTCCCGCACGGCCCCGCCGAGCAGCCGGTGCACCGGCCGCCCCACGTCCTTGCCGACGATGTCCCAGCACGCCATCTCCAGCGCGCTGATGATGGCGAGCTTGGTCTGCTCCGGGTAGTGGCTGTAGCCCGCCCGCGAGTACAGGGTGTCGTACAGCAGCTCGATCTCGTACGGGTCGTGGCCGAGCAGGTGGGTCTCCACCAGGTCCTCGACCAGCACGGCCATCGCCCGCGGCCGGAACGCGCTGGCGAGCATCATGACCTCGCCGTAGCCGCGCACCCCGGTGTCGGTGTCCAGCCGCAGGAACAGCCACACCTTGCCGCCCTTGTGCGGCGGCGGGACCTCGACCGGGAACGTCTCGACCCCGGTGATCTTCACTGGACGGGCGCCGGGACGGGGGTGATGGCCTTGCCCGTCGAGAACCAGGACCGCATGTTCTCGATCACGCACCGGTCCATGTCGTCCCGGGTCTCGAAGGTGTTGCTCGCGATGTGCGGGAGCAGCACGACGTTCTCGGACTCGACCAGAGCCGCCGGCACGTTCGGCTCGTCGGAGAACACGTCGAGCCCGGCGCCCGCGATCGTGCCGGTCGTCACCACGTCGACCAGCGCGGCCTCGTCGACGAGCCAGCCGCGGGCGACGTTGACGAAGATCCCTTCCGGCCCGAGCGCGGCGAGCGTGTCGGCGTCGACGACGTGGCCCACGCCCGGCCCGCCTGCCGCGCACAGGAACAGGAAGTCCGACTCGCGCGCGAGCTCGACGCTCGTCGGGTGGAGCGTGTAGTCGACGTCCGGAGCCGGGCGCGGGTCGTAGTAGGCGATCTCCATGTCGAACGCCTCGAGCCGCTTGGCGAGCATCCGCCCGATCCGGCCCATGCCGAGGATCCCGGCCCGCTTGCCGGAGAACCGCTTGCCCGACGCGGCCTGGCCGCCTGCCGCCCACTTGCCTGCCCGCACCCACCGGTCACCCGAGGTGATCTTGCGGGCGACGTCCATCGCCAGCACCACCGCGGTGTCGGCGACGTCCTCGTAGAGCACCGGCGTGGTGGTGACGACGATCCCGCGCTCGCGGGCGGCGACGAGGTCGGTGCGCTCGAGCCCGACCCCGAACAGCGTCGTGATCTCCAGCTTCGGCAGCGCGTCCATCGTCGCCGCCGAGAGCCCGATCATCGGGTTGGACAGCGCGCCGCGGATCCGTTCCGCGGCCGGGCCCAACGAGCCCGCGACGTCGTCGAGCGAGACCTCGTGCAGCGTGAACTCGGCGCTGAGCGCCTCGATCACGGCGGGGCGCTGCCGCCCGATGACGGCGAGCTCCACCTTGTCCGATGTGGTCACGACGACCCCCTGGGGTATCGGGAGACCGAGGTCTCCTTGCTGGTCATGAACTCGAGCAGGGCGGGTCGGCCGGCCTCGGTCGCCGCGATGCCCCGCTTGATCGCCGGGACGATGTCGCCCGGCTCGGTGATCCGTTCGCCGTACCCGCCCAGCGCCTCGGCGAAGGCGGCGTAGTCGCCGGAGATGTCGGTGGACCGGTAGCGCTCGGTGGACACTGGCATCCGCGATAGCTCGATCGCCATGCTGTGGTTGTTGAGCAGCACCGACAGGATCGGGATCCGCTCGCGCACCGCGGTCTCGAAGTCCATCCCGGTGAACCCGATCGCCGCATCGCCCCAGACGTTGACGCACAGCATGTCCGGGCGGGCCAGCTTCGCCCCCATCGCCAGGCCCAGCCCGTAGCCGAGCTGGGTGGTCTTGCCCCAGCCGAGGTAGGTCAGCGGCCGGGTGGTGGTCCAGAACGGCGAGAGCTGGTCGCGCGGGCTGCCCGCGTCGTGGGTGATGATCGTGCCGGCGACGTCGACCGTCTGCTGCAGGTCCCACAGCACCCGGTACGGCGACAGCGGCGTCTCGTCCGAGGTCAGCCGGGGCATCCACTCGGCGAGCCACTCCTCGCGGACGCGGGCGATCTCGGCCTCGACCGGTGCCGCGTCGCGGGCCGAGCCGACCAGCCGGCGCAGCTCGTAGAGCAGCGCGTCGAGCGTGAGCCCGGCGTCCCCGATCAGCCCGATCTCGACGGGGAGGTCCTTGCCCAGGTGCATCGGGTCGAGCGTCGCGTGCACCACCCGCTTGTCGAGCGGCAGCTGCGTGCCGAACGACGTCTCGGTGAAGCTGCACCCCACCCCGAAGATCACGTCGGACGCGTCGAGGAACCGCCGCACCGCCTTCGGGATCGCCAGGCCGCCCGAGCCCAGCGCCAGCGGGTGGTCCTCGGGGAAGGCGCTCTTGCCCTCCAGACTGGTGGTCACCGGGGCCGCGAGCAGCTCGGCGAGCTCGCGCAGCTGGTCCCAGGCCTTGGCGTAGTGCACGCCCTGCCCTGCGTAGACCACTGGGCGCTCGGCCTCCGCGAGCAGCCGGGCGGCCCGCCGCACCGCGGCCGGGTCCGGCCCGTACCGCGCGCGCAGCGCCGGCGTATAGCCGAGCGGCTCGGGAACCTCCTCCTCCCACAGGTCGATCGGGATCTCGACCAGCACCGGCCCGCCGCGGCCGTTGCGCAGCCGGGTGAACGCCCGCCGCAGCACGTTGCGCACCTCGGCCGCGCTGACGATCGGCTCGGCCGACTTGGTGACCGTCGCCATCTGCCGGGAGGCGTGGTAGTTCGGCTCGACGTGGGCCAGCCGCCGCGGGTAGCCCGCGGGCAGCACGAGGATCGGCACCGACTCCGAGTACGCCTGCGCGATACCGCCGTAGGCGTTCTCGGTGCCGGGCCCGTGCTGCATCGCGAACACGCCGACGCGGTCGCCGCTGGTGACCCGCGACATCGCGTCGGCCATGTGCAGGCCGGTGCGCTCCTGGCGGACGACGACCGGCCGGATCCCGGCGACCGCCGCCTGCTCGATGATGTCGTTGACCGGATAGCCGATCAGGACCTCGACGCCCTCGCGGGTGAGGATCTCCGCGACGGCCTCCCGGACCTTCACGGCCCGGACTTCGCCGCGGCGACCAGCCGGTCGGCCACCTCGACGTTCACGAGGTTCTCCGGGCGCTCGCCGGAGAGCGCGTCCCGGACGTTGCGGGCCGCCATCCGGCACATCTCCCGGCGGGTGGTGCCCGTGGCGCTGCCCAGGTGCGGCAGCAGCACGACCCGCTCGCGCAGCTCGAGCAGCTGGGCCTCCACCTCGGGCTCGCGCTCGTAGACGTCGAGCCCGGCCCCGGCGATGACGCCGTCGCGCAGCGCGGCGGCCAGCGCCGCCTCGTCGACGAGGGGCCCGCGCGCGGTGTTGATCAGCATCGCGGTGGGCTTCATCGCCGCGAACGCGGCGGCGTCGAACCGGTGCCGCGTGGAGTCGAGCAGCGGCGCGTGCAGCGACACGAAGTCGCTGCGCGCGAGGAGCTCGTCGAACTCCACGTAGGTGACCCCGAGCTCGCGCTCGTCCTGCTCCGGCAGCCGCGCCACGTCGTGGTAGAGCACGGTCATGTCGAAGCCGCGGGCGCGCCGCGCCACCGCCCGCCCGATCTGGCCGAGCCCGAACAGCCCGAGCGTGGCGCCGAAGACGTCCACGCCCAGCTGCTCCTGGTTGATCCGCCAGTGCGTGTACTGCCCGGCCCGCAGGAACGCATCGCCCTCCGGCACGCGCCGGGCGGTGGACAGCAGGAGCGTGAACGCGAGGTCGGCGGTGGCGTCGGTGAGCACCCGCGGGGTGTTCGTGACCGCCACCCCGGCGCGCGTGGCCGCGGCCACGTCGATGTTGTCGTAGCCGACCGCGACGTTCGCCACCACCCGCAGCTGCGGGTTCGCGGCCAGGAGCTCCTCGTCGATGCGGTCGGTGAGCAGGCAGATCAGGCCGTCGTAGCCGGCGACCGCTGCACGGAGCTCGGCAGCGGGCAGCGGGGGGTGGTCGCGGCGCAGGTCCACCGTGATCCCCGTGCCGTGGAACTCCTCCAGGGCATCCTCGACGATCTCCTGCGAGACGAACACCCTGCTCATGCGTACTGCCCCGTCGTCGAGACCTTGACCTCCCTGCCGCCCTCGAACGCCTGGGAGATCACGGCCGTTGCCGCCGAACGCATCAGCGCGGCGTCGGACCCGACGGTGAACATCCCGTAGCCGCGGGCGTGCCACCGGCGCACGGTCTCGGCGCTGTCGCAGTGGATGCCGGCGACCTTCCCGTGCTTGCGGCAGGCCTCGATGATCGTGTCGATCAGCTTCTCGTGCTCCGGGTCGCTGACGTTCAGAGTCGGGGTCATGCCGTGCCCGAGCGCGAGGTCCGACGGCCCGACGTACACGGCGTCGACCCCCGGCACGGCCAGGATCGCGTCCAGGTTCTCCACCCCGCCCGGCGTCTCGATCATGACGGCGACGATCGTGCGCCGGTTGGCCGACTCGGGGGTGTACTCCGGCACGTCCAGCGCCGCCCGGATCGGGCCCCAGCTGCGCATCCCCATCGGCGGGTACTTCGCGGCCGCGACGGCCGCGCGCGCGTCCTCCTCGCTGCTCACCATCGGCACGATGACGCCCTGCGCGCCGGCGTCGAGCGCCTTCATGATGTGGTCGGGCTGGTTCCACGGCACCCGCACGAACGCGGGCGTCTGCGTGATCGACAGCGCCTGCAGCATCGGCATCATCTCGTCGTAGCCGATCACGCCGTGCTGGGTGTCGATGCACACCCAGTCGAAGCCGCAGCGGCCCATCATCTCCGCCGAGAACGAGCTCGGGATCGAGCACCAGCCCCCGATCGTCGCCTCGGAGCCATCCCACAGCTCACGCAGTGACTTCCCCATGATCTCTCCCTGCTGTTCGTGGACGGTTGTCGGCGATGGCGTCACGGGTCGCTCGCCCCGACGTCCGGGCGGTCCGTCCGGACGGGGCGGGTGTCCGCCGCGGTCTGCTCCAGCAGGTCCGCCGTGACCTGCGCGAAGCCGTGTGCGAATGGGGACGGGGGAGCTCGGGTGCCGCAGCGGCGGGACCGCCGGCGGATGCCCCGCCCGACGAAATCCGGCGGCATTCCGGATTTGTTTTGTCTACCTACTTAATCTACCCTCCCGACCATTCCTGTCAACCCCTCGCGGCGGGGAGACCGTCACGCGAAGGTCAGCTCGCGCCGCGACTCGATCTTGTCCTCGTCCAGGTCCATACCCAGCCCCGGCCGGGTCGGCGGCGTGACCTTCCCGTCCACGGGGTGGACCGGGTGGGCGAGGAACCACTGGTGGATCGTGTTCCACTTCAGCAGGTACTCGACCATCGGCGTGAGCGTCGCCGGCTGGGCGAAGCTGAAGTGGGTGTTGGCCGGCACCGAGTGCCCGTGCGGGATGAGCTGCACGTCGTACGCGCTCGCCAGCGCGGCGATCTTGAGCATCTCGCTGATGCCGCCCGCCCAGTACGTGTCGGGCTGGTAGAGGTGCATCGCCCGGGCCGCCATGAGCTGCTGCAGACCCCAGCGGGTGTACTCGTGCTCCGCGCCGGACACCAGGATCCCGTTGCGCATGCGACGCGTGATCTCGGCGTAGGACTGCGGCTTGTCCGGCATGACCGGCTCCTCGATCCACCGCGGCGCGAACTCCGCGAGCCGGTCGGCCATCGCCAAGGCGTAGGGCACGTCCCAGGACATCCAGGCGTCGACCATGATGTCGACGTCCGCGCCGACGGTCTCGCGCAGCGCCGCGACCAGCGCGACGTTCGCCTCGATCCCGGCCTTGCCGTCGACCGGCCCGTGCCGGGGGAACCACTTGGTGGCGCCGAACCCCTGCCCCACGATCTCGGCGACCCGCTCGCGCGCGGAGTCCAGCTCGAGCGAGTAGCCAAGGGCCGAGGCGTAGGCCGGGATCTCCTCCCGCGTCGGGCCGCCGAGCAGCACGTACACCGGGACGCCGAGGTGGCGGCCCTTGAGATCCCACAGGGCGCAGTCGAGCGCGCTGATCGCCATCATCTCGACGCCCTTGCGCCCGTGCACCGCGTAGCGGTACATGACGTCCCACAGGTACTCCGTCGCCAACGGGTTCTGGCCGATCAGCAGCGGGGCGAAGCCGGTCTCGATGAGGTGGGCCTGTTCCCGGGTGATCGGCCCCGCCGTCCCGTTGACGCCCTCGTCGGTCTCGATGTGCACGAACACCGACGTCATCCGGTACGAGCCGGGGCCTCCCGGCGGCAGGAACCAGGGGCCCTCCGCCTTGAACTGGGGGTAGATGTCGACCGGGCGGATCAGGCGCTCCTCCCAGAACGCGCCCTCGTGGTCGAGCGTGCCGCTGTACTCCACGCAGCGAACGGCTGCGATCTTCACGGTCGGGTCCCCTCCGTCGTCGGTCGGCGCGCCATCAGCCCACCTCGAACTGCTCGAACTGCTCCTGGATCTGCTCCAGTGCCCAGTCGGCACCTTCCTGCGGCGACGCCCCCTGCAGGGCCACCCGGCCGATCGCGTTGCCCCACACCTGGATCCGCTCGGACTGGCTGTAGGCCGGGCTCAAGGTCGCCCAGGACGGCACCGTCTCCCCGCTCAGCTGATCGATCGCGGCCTTCACGTTCGGGTCGTCGGTCTGGGCGAAGTACGGGTCCTCGAACAACGAGGTCTGCACCGGGGCCCAGCGACCCTGCGAACCCTTGAGGACCTGGACCACGTTCTCGGGCCGCGTGAAGAACGAGAGGAAGTCCATCGCCTGGTCCTTCTTCTCGTTCGCCTCGAACACCGCGGCGCTGTGCAGCAGCGTGATCGAGGGGCTCGGACCGCCGATGGCCCGGTCCGGGAAGCCGGTGGTGACGATGTCCTTCCACTTCTCCGGGTCCTCCTCCTTGACCGCACCCGGCATGGAGAGCGAGCCGTTGGGGGTGCAGAGCACGGACCGGTTGAGGAAGTAGGTGTTGTTGCTGCTGTCCTGCCAGTTGAGGCTGTCGCCGGGCGAGTAGCCCTGCTTGTAGAGGTCGACGATCCAGGTGAGCGCGTCGGTGATGCCGCGGCGGACCTCGTCGGTGGTGACGAGGTTGTTCTGCTCGTCGAGCAGCTCGACGCCGTACGCGCGCAGCACCTGCTGGGTGTCGTAGTTGGTGTCGCCCGCGCCCGACCCCATCGGCCACCCGACCGCGAACACGTCGTTGTTCCCGCGGCCGCGGTAGGTGTCCTGGGCCTGCTTCCAGAAACCCCAGTACCCGTCCCAGTCCCGCGGCGCCTGGTCGTGGTCCATGCCGATGTCGGCGAGCATGCTGCGCCAGTGGAACAGCGACACGGTGAACTGCCACAGCGGCACCGTGTAGTAGGAGGCCGCCTCGGCCTCGCCGTTGTAGAGCCGCGCAGACCGGCGCGCGCCCTCGGTGATCTGCATCGGCTCGACCACGCCGGAGACGTCGGCCAGCAGGCCCTCGTAGGCGTGCTTGGCCGACTGGTTGATCTCGGCGAACAGCACGTCGGGCGTACTGCCCGCGGCCACCGCGCTCTGCTCCTTCTGCGGCATGTCGTTGGTGCCGTAGAACTGGAGGTCGACCGGCATGCCCGCCTGCTGCGACCACGCCTGGGCCACCGCGCGCACGGCGTCGTCCTGGGCGGGGTAGAAGCCCTGGTTCCACCACACGACGAGGGCGTCGCTCCGGCCGGCGCCGGACCCGCCGCACGCGCCGAGCAACGGGACGGCCGTGGCCCCGGCCGCGAGCAGTCCCGCCCCGCGCAGGAAGTCGCGTCGTCCGATGGACGACCGCGTGTTCGTTCTTGTCATCGCTGTTCCTCCACGTCGTTGTCGAGGTACCGGTTCGAGTCGGTCACGTCTTCACCCCGCCCGCGGTCATGCCGCTCGAGACGTTCTTCCGGAAGACGTAGTAGATGATCACCGGTGGAATCGCGTAGATCAGCGACGTCGCCATCAGCAGGTTCCACGGGACCTGGTCGGTGTTCAGGAACGACCCGAGCGCCACCGGCAGTGTCATGTTCTCCGCCGAGTTCAGCAGCAGGAACGCGAGCAGGTACTCGTTCCACGAGCTGAGCAACGCATAGGTACCGATCGCGACGAGCACCGGCCTCATCAGCGGTAGGTAGATCCGCACGTAGATCTGCCAGTTCGTGGCCCCGTCGACCCGCGCGGACTCGTCGAGCTCGAGGGGGATGCCGGATTTCGCGTACTGGGTGAAGACCCACATCGCGTACGGCGAGGCGAACGCCGTCATCGAGAAGATCAGCGCCCACGACGTGTCCAGGAGGCTGTAGTTCGCCATCGCCCGGTAGAGCGGAATGGCGAGGAAGCTCGTCGGGATGACGTACGTCGCGAGTGCCGCGTTGGACAGGGCGTTGCCCCACCGGGGCCGCAGCCGCGCGATCGCGAAACTCGCCGACGAACCGATCGTGAGCACCAGCAGGGTCGTGAGAGCGGCGACGAAGATGCTGTTCCACAGCTGCCGCCAGAAGTTCTCGATGAAGAAGTCGCCGGCGGTGAGGACCGTCCAGAAATTGGAGAGCGTCGGGTTCTCCGGCCACAGCTGCCGCTCGAACACCTCCCCGTCGGGACTGAGCGACATCATCACCATGTGGTAGACGGGCAGCAGCGTCCAGACCAGCAGGACGACCGCCACCACCCCGAGCCCGACGCCCCGTCGGACCCGCGCGGCCGGGGAGCCCATCACCGTCGCGGCCATCTCAGAACCCCTCCCGTCCGAGCCGGCGCACCAGCACGATGATCAGCGGGATGATCACCGGCAGGGCCGTGAGCGCGACCGCGATGCCCTGGTCGACGTCGCCGACGTCGAAGGCGAAGCGGATCCCGAGGGTGGCCAGCACGTGCGTCGTGTCGGCCGGGCCGCCGCCGGTGATGAAGTGGATGCTGTTGTAGTCCGAGAGCGTCCAGATCGACGACAGCAGCGCGCTGGTGAGGAACACGTTGCTGAGCATCGGGAACGTCACCCAGTAGAACCGCCGCAGCCCGGTGGCGCCGTCCACCGCCGCCGCCTCGTAGACGTCCTGCGGAATCGCCATGCGGGCGGCCAGCATGATCAGCGTCCAGAACGGCAGCCATTTCCAGATGTGCGCGCCGATGGCGGCCGTCATCCCCCAGGTGGAGTCGATCAGCCAGTCGGGGTTCGCGATCCCCACCGAACCGAGCAACGTGCCCAACATCCCCCACTGCGGGTTGAGCATCCAGTGGATCGACAGCAGGGCCGGCACCGACGGGATCGCCCACGGCAGGAGGCTGACCGCGAGCAGCCCGCGGATCCACCAGGTGCCCACCGCGAAGAACCCGGACAGCAGCAGGGCCAGCACGAGCTTCAGGTTGACCCCGAACCCCACGAAGATGATCGTGTTCACCACCGTGCGCAGGTACATGTCGTCGGTGAACAGATCCTCGTAGAGATCCGGGTCCGCGCCCATCCAGAACCCGTAGACCACGGGGTACACGACCACGAGCAGGGCGGTCAGGACGAACGGGATCGCGAAGATCACCGGCCAGTTCACCAGCGGTGGGAGGCGCGACGGCCAGGGCGGCTTCTCCTTGGGCGGCGGAGGTACCTGCTCCTCGACGAGCGGCGCGCGGCGGTGCCGTTCGTCCACCGGTTTGGTCATTCGCGAGACTCCTACGGCTCGAGGGCGACCACTGCAACGACCTGCGCCTGCGTCAGCGCGTGAACGCGTCCTTCATCTTGTTCCGCCGCTGCGGGAGCTGGGCGGGGTCGAACTCGGGCGAGGAGACCCAGCCGATGAACTCCTGCTCGGCGGCCATCACGCGGTCGGCCGCCGCCGGCAGCTCCGCCGCGATCTCGGCCGGGATCTGCAGCACGCCGTGCTTGTCCGCGTGCAGCAGGTCGCCGGGGTCGACCCTGAGCCCGCCGACCGTCACCGGCTCGCCCGCACCCTCCACCCGGGCGTAGCCGTGGGAGACGCTCACGGCGCGGGCGAAGAAGTGGAAGCCCATCTCCCGGGCCTCGTCCAGGTCGCGGACCGACCCGTCGGTGACGGCGCCCAGGCATTCGAGCCGCGTGAACATCGTGGCCATCACCTCGCCCCACAACGCTCCGTGGGCCGGCTCGTCGTCGAGGTCCTGGACCACCACGATCCGCGGCCCCGGCACAGCCTGCACGTGCGTGGTCAGGGCGTCGGGGTCGTAGCCCCCACCGGTACCGCGGGCGCGCATGGTCGCGGTGGCCGCGTACCCGACGATCCTCGGCAGGTCCGGGAACATGCACCGCACGTCGTGGCGCATGTACCCCTCGTCCCGGGGGCGCACGTCGAACAGCTCGATGGCATTGGACAGCGTCGGCGAGTCGTAACCCCTCAGCGCGTCCAGCACGGAAGGGTCGAGTACGGCGGACATCGGGCACCTCTCGATCTGGAGCAGGTCCAGGGGAGCTGAGCGGCAGGGCACGGGACGAGGGCACCGGCATGCGCCGCACGCGCCGGGCGGCGGTGCGCGGCCCGGCGGCCGCCCCCACCCCGCCGCCGTTCAACTCCGGTTCGTGTCACCGACGCTAACATCTGGACTGACCAGATTGGAAGACCGTGGGCTGATCGGAGACGGGACCATGAAGGAACAGCAGCTGCTGGTGGCTGAGATCGTCCCGTTCCTGCTCTCGCGGGGCTACGGTCCCAACGAGCGGGCGCCGTCGGAACGAGAGCTCGCCGAGCGCTTCGGCGTCAGCCGACCGCAGGTACGCGAGGCGCTGTCGGTGCTGGAGGCCTTGCGCCTGATCGAGCGCAGGCCGAAGTCGGGGATCTACATGACGACCGAATCGGCGAGCATCGAAGCGCTGCGGCTGTTCGCCGAGATCGGCGTCCCGCTGTCCGGCGACCTGGTGGGCGAGATCGTCGAGGTCCGGCGCATCCAGGAGGTCGAGGCCATCCGGCTCGCGAGCCGCCGGCACACGGAGGAGAACCTCGAGACGCTGCGCGGCTGCCTCGCCGAGTGGACCGACGCCCTCACCGATCCGGCCCGGATCGCCGAGCTGGATCGCGCCTTCCACTGCGGGATCGTGCGCGCCGCGCAGAACAGCGTGCTACTGAGCCTGGTCGACCTCTTCTTCCTCATGACCAAGCGGCGGCGGGTCTTCTACTTCAGTGATCCGGCCCGCTGCCGACAGTCCCTCGCGGAGCACCAGCAGATCCTCGACGCCCTCGTGGACCGCGACGAGGAAGCCGCCGTGCGCCGGCTCGACAAGCACCTGTCGAGCGCCACCAAGTACTGGGAGTACCTGCTCAACGGCTCGCCGTCCACACCGGACGGCTCGCGCCCGTCCTAGCTTGCTGGGGCCGGATTTCGTGACCACGGGTGTCGGCGGTGGCCGGGGCCGTTCGGTGGTGGTCCCGCGCATGATCCGCGATATCGGTTGTCCATGGTCGTGGCGGCAGCGATGGACGTTGGGTCGGACACGGGCGCGGTGCCCGGGTTGCCCCGGGTCCGTTTCCCGTGCCCGCCCGCCGAACCGGACGTGCGGCTCTCACCGCATCCGGCTCTCCGCATGTCGTGGCCGTTGCTCAGCCTGTGAGGGCTGGGGTCCACGGGGTTGGTATGTTCGCTCCGCGGTAGCGGTAGCGGGTCACGGCGACGCTGGAAGCGCCGGTGAACACCACCCCGTTGTGGGCGATCCGCCAGCCATGATCGCAGAAGCGGCGGCGGATCTCCTTCCAGCTGATCTTGGGGTGTTTGCGGCGGATCCACCCGACCAGTCGCCACCAGGTGTGGTGGTCGACCGCGCTGAAGGTCGCTTTGGACACCCCGTGCCGGAAGTAGTTCGCCCACCCTCGCACCGTCTGGTTGAGCCCGGAGAGCAGCTCGTCCAGGTCGGTGTTCAGGTTTGACTTGTTCGTTTTCTCTCGCACCCGGTCCCGCACCTTCTGTGTTGATTTGCGGGAGGGTGTGGTGTAGACGTAGCGCTTCTGCGTTCCACGTTTCCGCATCCGCCGGATGTGGAAACCGAGGAAGTCGAAGCCCTCGTCGATGTGCACCGCCCGGGTTTTCTCCTCGGCAAGCCGTAGCCCCAGTGGGGCGAGCACGGCCGCCACCTCGACCCGGAGCGCTTCGGCGTGGTGACGGTCCCCGGAGACCAGCAACACGAAGTCGTCGGCATACCGGATCAAACGCCAGTTCCCCTTGCCGTTACGTTTCCGCGCGGCCCGCCGTGCCGGGGTGCCCATCGCCCCGGTGGCCGGGTCCCAGTGTTGGGTGAAGTGTTCATCCAACACTGAGAGTGCGATGTTCGCCAGCAGCGGCGAGAGGATCCCACCCTGCGGGGTGCCGGTCGGTGATTCCTCCCGATCCCCGAGATCGGTGAAGATCCCGGATTTCAGGAACGCCTTCACCAGATTCGCCAGCCGCTTGTCCTTGATCCGCCGCCGCAGCCGGTCCATCACCGCGACGTGGTCGATCTCATCGAAACACGCGGCGATGTCGGCCTCCAGCACCCACTCGTAGTTGATGGGTGCGGAGGTGAAGTGGTGGATCTCGGCGATCGCGTCCTGAGCGCGCCGGTTCGGGCGGAACCCATACGAGCACGGCAGGAAGTCCGCCTCGAAGATGGGTTCGAGCACCGCCTTGACGACGGCCTGGACCACCCGGTCGGCCACCGTGGGGATCCCCAGCCGGCGCAGCTTGCCGCCGCCCTTGGGGATCATCACCTGCCGGACCGGACACGGCCGGTACTCACGCGTCTTGAGTGAGTCCCGGATCTGACCCAGGAACACGTCCACTCCGATGCGGGTATCGACCGCGGCCACCGTCAGCCCGTCGACCCCCGCGGTCTTCGCCCCCTTGTTTCCGGCAACACGCGTGAACGCATCGACCAGGAACGCCGGATCATAGACCAGGTTGAACAGATCATCAAACCGGCGAGCCGGGTCCTCGCTCGCCCAACGGTGCAACTTGCGCTGCATCCTCCGTACCGCCAACCCGGCCGAATCCACATCCGGCCAAGCCACGACACCAGTATTCACCGGTGTATCTCCGTCCCTTGCAGTCAGCATCCTCGCCCGACACGCTGCCGCCCTTCCCCGTGTGCCGGGCTTTCCCCGGCCCGGAGTACTACGGCGGCTCCGCCCCACCCGGCCCTTCGGTCGGCATCGCACCTATCCAGCGGTCGTCACGCCTGGCCGGCGCACCCTGCTGGAACGTCGCACGGATGGTTCCCACGTTCACTGTTGCTCGGTCGACGAGTGAGGCACCCAGCTGTACCCCTGCGGCATCGCCACGGCTACGCCGTAGACATTCACCATGGCCTCCCGGACCCGGCACGGCCATACCAGCCGGGAGTTCCTCACCCGCCGGGACACGACCGGCAGCCGAGTACGCGCCGCACCCCAGCCCATATCCACCGGATTTCGAGCTGGCCGCGAGTCAAGAGGCGTAATAGCGCTGGTTTCTCTCGTATACCTTCTCGTCTCGCTCACCGGGCCCGGCCCATCCGGCAGTCCTGAGCCGTCCCGACTTTGTCGCGGCTGCTCCCACCCTCCCCGGCGATCCCCGGATCAGGCTGCCGCCAGCTTCACCCCACCGCTACGACGACAGGGCCACGAAGGTCTCCCACCTCCATCCGAACCAACAGCGCCTCGTGGCGCACAACCGATACTCGCGATCTTCCCGCCCAATGATCGGCAGTATCGGGGTGCACATGGTTGCGATCACGACCATGGACGACCGAAAGTTCGGATCATGCTTGCCGGGCAGGTCCCAGTTTTGCGGGTGAGCGGAACACCAGGGTTGTTCGATCTTGCATGGACAGCTCTGGTGTTCCGTTCACCTGCGAAAGGGGGCGGCTCGGCGCTGGTTCGTGGTTGCGCGGGCGGCCGTCCCCGACGCGGGCCCCGGCCGGTTCCGACGAGAACGCCCCTGCCGGGTGCCACGCCTCTGGCTGTGGTGCCGGTCCGACCCTTGCCCCGGTGGCCGCGCGACGTTCCCAGCACCCCTGGGACCGGCAAGATCACGAAGGCCGGCTGGAGTACTAGCCCACACGGACACCTACATCTGGTACTTCCACTCCGGCCGGTCCATCCCGCACGTGGACGTCGAGACCACCGGCAGGCGCGGATCACCACTACCGTCGCCCCGGTGGACGAGGTGGACGCGGTGTTGGCCGGCCCGCGTGGCCGCCGGTTCTGCGCCGAGATCGCATGCGAAGATCCGGACGTCGCGGCGGCACTCCTCCGCGCGGCCCACTCCCCCAGCGATGAGGCGGCACGGCGACGCCTCCTGGACGCGCTCGCGAGTTCGAGCGCCGCCCGCTCGGACGTCACCGAGGACCGCCTGCTCGCGTGCCTCGCCGATGCGGTTGCGCACGCCCGATACTGGCAGGAACCCGACGAGGAGGACGTCCTGCTCACCGACCCGGACGTCGTCCGGGCGCTGCGCCCGACGGCGGCGGCCGCGGTGGCGTCCCCGGCCTGGCGGTGGTGGTCCTCGCCGCTCGCCGTGGACGACCAGGCCCACGTGCAGTGGACCGGCCGGTACCCGACCGAGCCGCCGCGCCTCACCGGTGCCGCCGACGACCTGCGGAGCTGGCGGCGGGAGACGGTGGAGGAGGAGCGCCGGGCGCACGGGCGTCCGGCCGATCCGGCGGCCCCCCCACAGCGGGTCCTGGTGGTCGACGCCCGCGCTGCAGGGTCTGGTCACGACCTCCCGCGCGCGCCCCGGACTGGGCGCCACGCAATTGTTGCTCGTCGAGGACGACCTGGGGTGGTCGCAGGCCCGCGTGCAGCCGCTGCGGCCCGTCCGTCCGCCGCGCGTGTACGAGGTGACCGGCACGGCGGCGTGGGTCGAGCTGGTGGAGCGGTACCCGCTCGAGGTGACCTTCTCTCGACGCCACGACTGGTGGCGCACGTCCCGCCACTCGGGGCGGTGGTTCATCCCCGACTGGCTCGCCGTCGCCGCCGACCACGACGCCGTGCACCTCACCGTCGCCGCCTACCTCGCGACACCAGGGCGGGCGCTCGCGGTCGAGGGCGGAGCCACCCTCGTGGCGGGCTGGGACCCCGACGCCACGTACTGGCTCACCGACGTCCTCACCGCGGACGGTGAGCCGCTCACCTGGGAGCGGTGCGACGACGACGGGACGCAGCGGTGGCGACCCGCCGGCGCGGTCGCGGACGGGGGCTGACTCGTCGCGTCGACGTGGGCGCCGGATGTGGGCCCGCTGTGGATCACGTGTGCACCGCGCGCGGAACCCTCCGAGGCCGCCTGCCGTCGAAGAGGATCCGGGACGACGCCGGGACCCACCCGGCCTCGGAAGCAGGGAGCTGCATGTCCGGCCCGTCCCGCCGCCACGTCCTCGGCCTGCTCGGCTCCCTGCCACTGGCCGGTGGACTGCTCGCCTGCAGTTCCGCGCCGGCCTCGGGCCCGGGGGCCGAGGTCCCGGTGGCGCTGCGGCCGGGCGGCGAGTTCGAACGGTTCGTCGCCGACCTGGCGGGCAGGGGCGAGTTCTCCGGCACCGTGCTCCTCGCGCGCGGCCGCGAGGAGGTGCTCGCCGTGTCCCACGGGATGGCGGACGCGCAGCAGGGCACCCCCAACGGGGCAGCGACCCGCTTCGGTACGGCCTCGATCGGCAAGATGTTCACCGCCGTCGCCGCCGCCCAGCTCGTCGAGCAGGGAGAGCTGGCGTTCGACGCGACCGTGGGCCGCTACCTGGACGGCTTCCCGGCAGCGATCGCCGACACCGTCACGGTGCACCACCTGCTCACCCACACCTCGGGAATCGGCGCCCCGCCGACCGGCACCACCCGCGGGAACGGCGCGCCCCCGCCCGCCGACCTGGACGAACGTCTGGACGCGGATCTCGCGCGCATCCGGCAGCTTCCGCCGCAGTTCGCTCCCGGCACCCGGTCCGCCTACAGCAACGACGGTTTCACTGTGCTCGGCGCGATCGTCGCCCGCCTGTCCCGCCGCTCCTTCTTCGACCACGTCCGCGAGCACGTCCTCGCCCCCGCGGGCATGGACGGCAGCGACTACCTGACCGCGGAGCAGGTGCGTACGGCCACCGACGTCGCCCACCCCTACCGGGTGCAGGAGTCCGGCGAGGCGGTCGACCTGACCACGATCGGCCCCTTCGTCCCCCTCGCGAGCCCGGCCGGCGGCACCTACGCGCCTGCGTCGGACCTGCACGCCTTCGTCGTCGCCCTGCAGGACGGCGCGCTGCTCGCACCCGGGCTCGCCGACCTGGTCACCACCGGCAAGGTGCCGGTGCAGCGGCCGGGACCGGACGAGCTGCGATTCCACGGCTACGGCTTCACCGACACCCTGCTGCGCGGCCACCGGGTGTTCGGACACTCCGGCAGCTCCCCCGGCCACGCGAACAACCTCGACGTCTTCCCCGGCCTCGGCTGGATGTCGGTCGTCCTCGGCAACCGCACCGGGTCCCGCGACTACCGCGTCACGGTCGACGCGATCGCCGGCCGGGTGCGGGACGTCCTCACGGCCGAGGCCGGATGAGCTCTGTTCAGCGCGTTCGCCTCACCGGCACTCACCGCGGCAGCGGCTCGACCGGCTTGTAGGCGATCGCGTCGACGTCGACCAGGAAGTCCAGGGGCGGTCGGCCCTCGAAGGTCATCCGGGCAGGCAGGTAGTCATCGAAGTACGTGCGGTACACCTCGTTGAAGGCAGCCCAGTCCTCGACGTCCTGCAGGTGGACGGTCACCATGACGAGGTCGTCGAGGTCCGCGTCCGCAGCGCCGAGAACGATGCGGATGTTGTCGAAGACCCGCCGGGTCTGGGTCTCCAGGTCCTTCGGAACGACCTGTCCGGTCTCGGGATCGACCGGCACCGTGCCCGAGACGAAGATGAAGTCACCGGCCCTGACGGCCTGCGGGAAGGGGCCGACCGGCGTTCCGGCCTCCTCGGTGAAAATGACCGTCTTGGTTCCGCGCGGCATGGCTCCTCCTGCATCGCAGTCTCGTTTACGAGTACAACGTCTCATGCACGAGAGTGTCGGGCAACCGCTATCGTGGCCCCGTGGACAGAGCGAGGCGGGCGGTCGCCGCCAACCTCCGCACGATCCGCACGGCGAGAGGCCTGACGGTGGCGGCTCTCGCGGACGCGAGCGGCATGGGGAAGGCGACCCTGTCGCGGATCGAGGCCGGCCAGGCGAACCCGACCCTCGAGACGCTCTACGCCCTGGCGGATGCCCTGCAGGTTTCATGGGGAACGCTGGTCGCAGAGCCCCCGGCACGCACCGTGCACACCACGGCCGATGACGTTCCCGTTCTCGCCGGCCCCGTCGAGGCTCGACTGCTCACCCAGATCACGGGCGTCCCGTTGCTCGAAGGACTGGAAGTGCGGTTCCCGGCGGGCAGTCGGCGCGAGTCGGGCGCTCACCCCCGAGGCGTCGTCGAACACCTGTTCCTCATCAGCGGACGACTGCGGGCGGGCCCCCTCGATGCACCGGAAGACCTGGACAGTGGCGACGTGCTGCGCTTCGCCGCCGACGTCCCGCACGTGTACGAGGCACTCGACGGCGAGGCCGCCCGGGCGGTCCTGCTGATGACTTACCCGGTGATCTCCACCGGAGATCGCGGTTCCCGCGCCGTGCAGGACATCTGACGGCGGGTGTGGTCGGCCCGCCTCACAGCCAGCCGACTGCGCGCCGGCGCACAGCGCACGGTCTCGCGCGGCTCTGCGCCGGGAGGCCCGTTTCCGCCGGGCGCCGGCTCTACCGGAAGACGACGAACGATGCGGTGTCCCGTCCCACCCGAGCTCCTTACGCATCTCCGGGCAGGGGGCGTGCGGCGCGTTCCGCGGAACGCCGCCGATCCTATGATCACCAGGAATGGCGCCAGAGCGTCATATCTGACGCCGAGACACCACTCGTGGCGATCACGCCGGTGCGGCCCGGGCGCGAGAAGTACATCAGCGCGGCGGCAGAAACCCTGAGGTGCAACTCGCACCGATCATGCGGCCACGACCCACACAACAGCTCCCTCACGCTGCTCGCGGTGCCGAGCAGCGCGAGCGATCGGAGTGGGGTTCTTCGCGGTCGGCCTGCTCGGTGCCGCGATGACGGTGTGGGCGCAGTCGATGCGCATGCGGCGGATCCCGCCGGAGCTGCACGGCCGCGCGTTCGCCCTGCTCCGCACCCTGATGCAGGCGACACTGCCGCTCGGCTCGGCCGTGGTGACACCGATGCTGGCGCTCGGCCAGCTCACCCTCGCCGCCTTCGTGATGTGCCTGCTGGCCGGGCTACCCGGCCTCGCCCTGCTCGCGGTCACCGACACAAGCCGGACCTGTTGGCGGCGCGGAGCGGGCCCACCCCGGGCTGCGGGAAGGTGAGTGGCCGCATGGGGTACGTCGAGCCGATCCGAACTCTCGTGGACCCGGACCGGGGCACCGGTCAACGGTCTGCCACCGGTGTCTTCGTCATCTACGCTCCTCTCCTCGTCGAGGCGGTGTCTCTGGCGCCGTCGAACCGGGTGTGGGGAGGGGCTCGGTGCGTCGCGGCCCGGGTTCGCGAACGAGCAGGATGCCCACCAGGAGCCCGACCGGGAGCACGATCAGCACCAGCAGCAAGGGGCGGTAGGTGCCCACCGCCGCGTGCCCGAGCGCCAGCAGCACCGGCCCGACCGCGGACGCCGCGACCGTCACCATGTGCACGATCCCGCGGATCTCACCGATCGTCTCGGTGCCGAAGTAGCGCGGGAGGGCGGCGGCCTCGACGGTGCGGAAGCTGTTGTTGGCGACGCCGAGCGCGATGCCGTAGAGCGCCCCGCCCCACCACCCCGGCGGCAGGAAGCCGCCCAGGACGAGGGCCGCCACGAGCATCAGCATCGCCCCCACCATCACCGGCCGGGGTGAGACGCGGTCCAGGACGACGCCGATCAGCAGGGTGCTGGCCAGGCCGGACACCGTCTGCGGCAGGAACGTCGCGGCCGCCTCGACCGAGGTGAGCCCGCGCTCGCCGAGCACGTCCACCTGGTGGAAGGTCAACGCAGTGCCGACGAGTGCGAGCACGCCGACACCGCCGGAGAGCACCCAGAACATCGGCACCCGCAGCACCTGCCGGGCGACTCCCGCCGATCTCACCGCCTTCGGCTTCCGCGTCGCCCGCGGCGCCGCCGGGACGGGAGCGCGCGAGCGCCGGGGCACCCCGAGGAGCGCGATCGGGACGATCAGCACCCACACCGCGACTCCCTGCACGAGCCAGGCCGTGCGGAAGCCGTGCTCCGCGATCAGTGCCTCGAGCCCGATCGGCGCGAGCGAGATGCCCGCGGAACCGATCGCCGTGACGACGCCGATCGCGGTGCCCAGCCGCCGCTGCACGTGGTAGGCCACGAGCGTGGTGGCCACCAGCGTGAGCGCCCCCTGCCCGGCGAACCGGATGCCCACGAAGCCCGCGGTGAGCCCGACCAGGCCGCTCACCGCCGACAGGCCGACGAGGACGGCGCCGAAGACCGCGCCGATGACCAGCAGCACCGGGCGGGCGCCGCGGCGGTCCATCGCCCGCCCGATCAGCGGCAACGCCACAGCGCCCGCCAGCGTCCCGATCAGGTAGGCCGTCGACACCGCCGTCCGGCCCACGCCCAGCTCGGCCGCCATCGGATCGACGAACACCGACACCGCGGCGGTCTGCCCCGGCGCGGACAGGCACATGGCCAACGACCCGGCCGTGGTGACCCGGGCGTCGGTCCAGGCCGGCGCCCTCTTCCCCGATCGCGACACGGTGTGACGCCCTCCCCAGCACTCGGCCGCGGATGCGGCACGCCATGGAAACGGGACGGCCCCGCCGGGGCCGTCCCGCTGCTCATCTGCTCGGAGCGGTCAGCTCCAGAGCCGGTCGTGGCTGGTCTCGGCGTCCCAGTGAGCGTTTCCCAGTAGCGGGGCTGGGTGCGTGCGGCGACACGCCGACGACGCGGAGATGATCAAGAGGGGTGCGGGACCCCGGTAGAAGAGTCGGTCCGCCTAAAGATCGACTTGAACACCGAGGTCCCGCGTGCCCGATCCTGTCACCTACACCGCTGTGCTCCCGATCGGGGAGTCCACCGTCGCGTTCGTGTCCGGCCTGCTGTCCGGCGAGCGCACTCGCCGTGGCACCCGTCGGGGCCGGCGCGCGCTGGGCTGCTACCGGCAGGCGATCCTGGTGCTGCGCTGGTTCCTCGACGGCACCCGGGTCGCCCAGCTCGCCGCGGATAACCAGGTCAGCGGCTCGACCGCCTACCGCTACCTGCACGAAGCGATCGACGTGCTCGCCGCAGCAGCACCGAGCCTGCACGGTGCACTGCTGGCCGCGCACGCCGCCGGATACCACCATGTGCACCTGGACGGCACGCTGATCCGCACCGACCGGTCCAAGGCGCTCGGCCCGACCCCCGGGGTGGATCTGTGGTGGTCGGGCAAACACCAGCACCATGGCGGGAACGTGCAGGTGGTGACCGCGCCGGACGGGTGGCCGGTGTGGACCTCCCCGGTGCGCCCGGGTCGCGAACACGACACCACCTGCGCCCGCGCCCACCCCGACCTGCTGCCCACGCTCGATGCCTGGACCGACACCGGTCACGCTGCCCTGGCCGATCTGGGCTACGAAGGCGAGAACCAGCGGCTGACCTGTCCGTTCAAGGCGGTGCGCGGGCAGAAACTCTCGGTCGAGCAGCGGACTGTGAACACCTTGCATTCCGCGACCCGCGCCCTGGCCGAACGCGGAAACTCCCTGCTTAAGACAACGTTCAAGGCGCTGCGCCGGGTCAGCCTGTGCCCGTGGCGGATCGGGGCCATCACCGCCGCAGCGCTCGTGCTTCTCCACCACGAGCACGGCCGCACAACCTGATCAACCCGCGACGTTGATCACTACTGGGAAAGGTTCAGTGGGTCGTCTCGGCGAAGAACACCGGGTCACGGGGGTCGAGCTGGGCGCGGAACAGGTCCTCGTTGATGTCGCCGAAGCCCAGGCCCGGGGTCTCCGGCACCACGATCTCGCCGTTCTGGATCAACGGCCTGGGCAGGTCGGTCACCAGCTCGCTCCAGAACGGGACGTCGGCGGCGTGGTGCTCCAGCGCCAGGAAGTTCTCCGTCGCGGCAGCGAGGTGCACGCACGCCATCGTCGCGACCGGCGACGCCGCCAGGTGCAGCGCCATCGCCACCCCACGCTCCTGGGCGTAGTCACCCAGCCGCTTGGTCTCCGCGATCCCACCCGATGTCGCCGGGTCCGGGTGCACCACCCGGATCGCACCCGCATCCAGCAGCGGCTTGAAGTTCTCCGCCAGGTAGATGTCCTCCCCCGTGCACGTCGGCACCGCCACCGCCTCGGTGAGCTGCCGCCACTGGTCGGTGAACTGCCACGGGATCAGGTCCTCGATCCACGCCAGCGTGAACGGCTCCAGCGCCCGCCCGATCCGGATGCACGAGTCCAGCGCGATGTGCCCGAAGTGATCGGCCGCAATCGCCACGTCGTACCCGACGACCGCGCGCACCTTCTCCACGTAGCTCGCCAGGTAGTCCACGCCCTTCGGGGTGACCTGGATGCCGGTGAACGGGTGCATCGTGGACTTGTCCTCACGAGCCCCCGCGGGCGCGATCAACGTGCCCGGCACGTCCCACAGCAGGTCGATGCCCACGTCCATCTTGAGCATCGTGAAGCCGCGCTGCTTGCGCTCCAGCAGCCGCTGCCCCATCGCCTCCGGGTCCGCCAACGACGGCGTGTCCGCATAGCAGCGCACCGTGTCCCGGAACCGCCCTCCGACGAGCGCGTACGCCGGCACCCCGTAGGCCTTGCCCGCCAGGTCCATCAGCGCCATCTCGATGCCGCACACGCCGCCGCCCTGGCGGCCGTGGTGCCCGAACTGCTTGATCTTGCGGAAGACCTTGTCCAGGTTGCACGGGTTCTCCCCGACCAACCGGCTCTTCAGCATCAACGCGTAGGTGGCGCTGGCCTGGTCGCGCACCTCGCCGTAGCCGACGAGGCCCTGGTTGGTGTCGATCCGGACGATCGAGGAACGGAACGGCACCCCGTGCAGGTTCGCCACCCGCACGTCGGTGATCCGCAGCGCGCTCGGCCGCGACGCCGTGCTGACGTACTCCTCGGAAATCGTGCTCGTGCTGGTGCTCACGCGTTCTGCTCCTTGCGCCACTGCTGGAAGTCGGCCTCGATGTCATCCGCCCACGTCGGGACGTCGATCTGCGCGCTGGTGTAACGCCGCTCGGACAACCGCTGCTTGCCGAACACATCCCGCACCCGGGTGTCCTCGCTCGAGGCGGCCACCGCGGCCGCCAGGTGCGCCGGGATCACCGCCACCCCCGTGGGCGTACCGAGGATCACGTCGCCCGGCAGCACCGTGGCACCGCCGATCCGGACCGGGATGTTGATCCCGGCCAGCGTCACCCCACGGATCGGGGTCGGGTCCACGTCGCGGTGGAAGATGTTCACCCCGCCGGGCAGCTGGGACAGGCCCTGCAGGTCCCGGATACCACCGTCGATCACCGCACCCACCCCGGTGCGGGAGGCCACCGCGGTGCCCAGGTTGTCCCCGACCACGGTGCCCTCGACGATCTTGCCGAAGATGTCGACGACCATCACGTCGCCGTCCTCCAGCGTCTCGATCACCCACGAGTTCTGCCGGTCACCCTCCAGGTGCCCCTCCCGGGCCCCGGCCGCGACCACCACGTCGTCGAAGTCGGGACGGTGCGGCAGGAACTGCGCCGTCACCGCCCGCCCCACGATCACCGTGCCCGGGTGGGTCTCACGCCAGCCACCCGCGAACTGGCGCACGTAGCCGGCCTGGAACAGGTGCCCCCACGCCTCCTCCGTGGTGGCCAGCCGCAAGCTCGCCAGCACGTCGTCGGGCACACGGGGCCGACCCGACCCGAACCGCTCACCGGTCCACGCCGCCGTGAGCTCCTCGAGGTCGTCCTTGCCGGGATGGATGCGCACGTGCGCACTCCCCTTTCTTCTGGAGGTGGAGATCAGCCCTTCACCGCACCGGCGGTGAGGCCCTCGGTCAGGAACCGCTGCCCGAACGCGTACATGAGGACGACGGGGATCGAGATCAGCAGCGAGGCGGCGGCGAGCTGCCCCTGCGGCACGACGTCCCCGAAGATCATCGACTGCATGCCGACGGGCAGCGTCTTCAACTCGTCCTTGGTGATGAACACGAAGGCGAACAGGAACTCGTTCCACGCGTTGGTGAGCGTGAACAGCGCGACGGCCAGCAGGCCGGGCTTCGCCAGCGGCAGCACGATCCGGTAGAAGGCCTGGAACCGCGAGCAGCCGTCGACGAGGGCGGACTCCTCGAGCTCCGGCGGGATCGACCGGAAGTACCCGACCAGCAGCCAGGTGGCGAACGGCAGCGTGAACGTCGGGTAGGCCACGACCAGCGACCAGAGGCTGTCGACCAACCCGAAGGAGCTCAGGAGCTGGTAGAGCGGGATGAACAGCAGCGCGCCGGGCATCACGTAGGTCAGCAGGATGGTCACGGTGAAGCCCTGCGCCCCCCGGAACTTCAGCCGGGCCAGCGCGTACCCGGCCAGCGCCGCGCAGATCAGCGCGATGACCGTGGACGCGGCCGAGACCAGGATCGTGTTGAGGTACCAGCGGCCGAACGCCCCGGTGAACAGGGCCTCGAACTGCTCGGTGCTCCACGGGGTCGGCCACAGGTCGCTGGTGTGCTGGATGACCTGTATGTCGGTCTTGAACGCGGTGACGACCATCCAGTAGAGCGGGCCGAGGGTGAACAGCAGCAGCCCGGCCAGCGCCACGCCGGAGCCGGTGCCGCTCACCAGCCGCGACGCCCTGCGGTTGCCCCGCGCCCCGAACGCCGAGGCCACCCGGCCGACGACGACCGCGAGCACCACGCACACCCCGAGCACGACGCCCGCCTGGAAGAAGATGTGCGGTGAGATCCACAGCAGCAGCGCGGCGCACGCGGCCACCACGACCCACGGCATCGCCGTGCGCTGTGCAGGGCTCAGCCGGCTGGGCCGGGAGTCGCCCGGCCCGTCGGCGCTGCGCATCAGCCGGACGAGGACGGCCACGAGGACACCGACGACCGGGACCATCACCAGGGTGACCGCGGCACCGGCGCCGAACTGCAGCTGCTGGATGGCCTTCGAGTACGCGACCATGACGTAGGGGGCGGTGGCGTCGCCCGGCCCGCCCTGGGTCATCAGCCAGATCAGGTCGAAGTTGTTGAACGTCCAGATCGACGACAGCAACGTGGTGACGATGATGACGTGCCGCAGGCCCGGCAGCGTCACGTGCACGAACCGCTGCCACGGCGACGCCCCGTCGACCATCGCGGCCTCGTGCAACCCGTTGTCGATCGCCTTCAGCCCGGCCAGGAAGCAGACCGCGAAGAACGGGATGCCCTTCCAGACGTTCACCAGGATCACCGACGACAGCGCCAGCGTCGGGTCCGACAGCCAGCCCGCCGGCCAGGTGGGAACCACCCCGATCGCGGCGAGCAGCGGGCCGATACCGGTCGCGGTGAGGACGGTGTTGACGCTGCCGAAGATCGGGTCGAACAGCGCCCGCCAGGTGAACGCCGTGACCACGGTCGGCACCACCCACGGCAGCAGCAGCACGCCCGCGACGACGGCCCGGCCACGGCGGAGGTGGTGCAGGATCAGGGCGGCGATCAGACCCAGGACGACCTTGAAGATCTCCGCGTAGACCGTGAACACGAACGAGTTGATCACGCCCGTGTGGAACAGCTGGTCGTCGATCAGCGCGGTGAAGTTGTCCAGCCCGACGAAGACCGTCTCCGCGCCGTGCCGCTCGGTGGTGCTCAGTACCGCGGAGAGCACGATCGGCACGAGGATCAGCAGCGCGATCAGCACGGCCGTCGGCCCCAGGAACGCCGCGGCCATCCGCCAGTCCTTGCCCAGGACCCGCTCGGACCGGCTCACCGGGCGCGGGCTCGCCCCTGCCCTGCGCACGGGGCGGGTCTGCAGCGCGGTCACTGCCGCAGTCCCTGCTGCTCGAAGATCTGCGTGATCCGCTCGTGGGCCGACGCGACCGCGGCCTGCGGGGTGGTGCCCTGCAGCACCGTCTGCATCATGTCGGTGAGCACGTAGGACTGGAGCACCGCCTGCCGCCCGCTGCTCGGCCGCCCCGGGAACCCGAGGCCGGTCGTCGTCGGGATCGGCAGCGGCTGCTGCGCCATGTCGCGCAGCATGGAGAACGCCGGGTCGCCCTGGGTGTAGAAGGGGTCGGAGTCCCAGACCTGCTCCCAGGCCGGCATCGCCAGCCCGGGTGCGGCCTTCGCGATGTTCAGCAGCGGCGTGCCGCTCACCAGGTACTTCGACAGCACCTTCGCCAGACCCGGGTTCTGCGAGCCCCGGAAGTTGATCAGCGCCTGGGACTGGCCGTAGCGGACGGGCCGGTCGGTGGCCGGACCGGTGCAGCCCGCGAAGGCGTGCGTCCCCGCGTAGACCGGGTTCTCGGTGGTCTTCGAGTCGGCGTAGACGCTGAACTGGTTGCGGACGTAGCCGATGATCCCGGCCAGCCAGTTCTCGTTGTTGCTCGAGTCGGTCCAGCTCTCGATGCCCGGCGGGCGCATCGGCTGGTACTTCGGGTTCTTGAAGATGTCCTCGACGAACGCGACGGCGTCCACCGTCTCCGGGGAGTTGAACGTGACGGTCCGACCGTCCTCGGCCGTGATGGCCCCACCCCAGGAGTTGACCACGCCCTCGAGGAACGAGTTGCCGTCCCCGGAGCGGTTGATCGTCACCCCCCACCCGAACCGGCGCTTCGCCGGGTCGGAGATCTCCAAGCAGATGTCACGCATCTCCTCGTAGGTGTAGGTGTCCTTGACCGGGATGCCCTTCTCCTGCAGCCAGTCCTTGCGGACGAAGTCGCCGAGCCCGACGAAGTGGTAGGGCACGCCGTACCACTTGCCGTCGTACACGCAGAAGTTCTGCGACTCGCTGACCGGTTGGCCCAGTGTCGTCGTCAGGCTCTCGACGACGTCGGTCATCTCGTTCACCAGACCGAGGTTGTGGAACTGGGCCAGGAACCGGTCGTCGGTGAAGAACGCCAGGTCCCGGGCGTTGCCCGACGCGATCTCGGCGTCGAGCTTGGCCACGACGTCGCCCGTGTCGGCCTGCATGAGGTTGTTCTCCACCGTGGTCCCGGTGGCCTCGGCGAACGTCTGCAACGAGTGGTCGAGCGCCTCGTTGGCCAGGTCCGAGTACATCTGCTGCGACAGCATCCGGACGGTGCTGCCCCGGAACGGGGCGGCCTCGTCGAGGATCGCCTGCGGGACCGTGACCTGGACCTGGGGCGCGCTGGGCCGGCCCCCGCACGCGCTCAGGCTCAGCACACCGAGTGCGCTCGCCCCCAGGAACCTCCGCCTCGAGAGCTCCGGTCGATGGATCATGCCCACTCCTGTCGGTGTGAATTCGGTTCGGCTCCGGTGCTCACTGCCGGAGTCCCTGCTGCTCGAAGATCTGCACGATCCGCTGGTGGGTGTTCGTCACCGCAGCTGCGACGGGGGTGCCGGCGATGATCTCGGCGACCATGTCCGTGAGCACGTAGGCCTGCAGCACCGCCTGCCGCCCGCTGCTCGGGGCCTGCGGGAAGTTGTATCCACCCGAGGTCTGGACCGGCAGCGGCTGGTGCGCGATCTTGCGGAGGGCGGGGAAGGCCGGGTCGCCCTGCGTGTAGTAGGGGTCGGAGTCCCAGACCTTCTGCCACGCCGGCATCGACAGCCCTGGGGCCTGCTTCGACACGTTGAGCAGCGGCGTCCCGCTCACCAGGTACTTCGCCACGACCTTGGCGAGGTCGGGGTTCTTCGCGCCCTTGAAGATCATCAGCGCCTGGCACTGGCCGAGGTTCAGCGGGCGTCCCGCCGCGGGCCCGAAGCCGCCGACGAACGGGTGGGTGAGCTCGTGGACGGGGTTGCCCGTGAGCTTGGCGTCGGCGTAGAGGCTGTACTGGTTGGTGGTGAAGCCGGTGACCCCGGCCAGCCAGTTCTCGTTGTTGCTGGTGTCGGTCCAGCTCTGGACCCCCGGCGGCAGCATCGGGGCGTACTTCGGGTTCGTGTAGATGTCGGAGACGAACGACACCGCCTCGACCGTCTCCGGCGAGTCGAACACGACGGTCCGGCCGTCGTCGGCGGTGATCGCCCCGCCGTAGCCGTTGACGGTGTCCTCGATGAACCCGTTGGCGTCCGCCGAGCGGTTGACCGTTTTGCCCCAGCCGAACCGGCGCTGCGCCGGGTCGGAGACCTCCAGGGCGAGGTCGCGCATCTCCTCGTAGGCGTAGGCGTCCTTGAGTGGGATGCCCTTCTCCTGCAGCCAGTCCCGCCGCGCGAACGTGCCGATCCCGATGAACTGGTACGGGATGGCGAACCACTTGCCGTCGAACACGCAGGAGCTCGTGGCCTCGCTCGCGGGCTCGCCCAGCGACTCGGTCAGCTCGGCGACGACATCCGAGACGTCGACCAGGTCGCCCAGGTTCTGGAACTGCGCGACGAACCGGGTGTCGGGCAGGAACGCCATGTCGCGCACGTCGCCGGCCTGGACCGCGGCGTGGGTCTTCGCCACGAGGTCACCGGTGTCGGTGTTGACGAGGTCGTTCTGCACCGTCGTCCCGGTGGCCTCCGCGAAGGCCTCCAACGCGCGGTTCACCGCGTCGTTGGCACTGACCGAGTACAGCTTGTTGGACAGGAACCCGAGGCTGCTGCCCCGGAGAGCGGCCGCCTCGTCGAGGATCGCCTGCGGAACCTCGATCTGCACGGGCGGTGGCGCCGCGGGCTGGTTCCCGCACGCACTCAGCGCGAGCGCACCGAGAGCGCTCGTCCCCAGGAACTTCCGTCTGGACCACAGGGTCCGGGTCTGGTCGGCCATTGACCATTCCTCCTGATTCCCGCGGCGCCATCGCCTGCGGTGGAGCTTTCGACGGGGCCCGGATGCCCGGACCTAGAGCGCGGTCATTCGAAGATCCCGAAGCCGGGAACGGCGTGCTTGCGGACGCCGTCCATGTCCAGCTCGACGCCGATGCCGGGGGTGTCGGGCAGGGTGATGTAGCCGTCCTTGACGATCGAGCCGCTGCCGTCGGGGGCCACCACGTAGCTGTCCCAGACCTCCCGCTCCTCGAGCGCGTGCCACTCCTGCACGAAGAAGTTGGGGATCGCGCCGCACTGGTGCGCGGTCGCCATCGTGCCCAGCGGGGTGGAGACCAGGTGCGGGGCGAAGGGCACGTAGTGCATCTCGGCAAGGTTGGCGATCTTCTTCGCCTCGGCCAGCCCGCCGCACTTGGGCACGTCCGGCTCGATGACGTCGACCGCGCCCTTCTCCAACAGCTCCCGGAACCCCCACCGCAGGTAGAGGTTCTCGCCGGCGCAGATCGGGGTGCGGGTCTGCTCGCGCACCCGCCGCAGCGCGTCGACGTTCTCGGCCGGGATGGGCTCCTCGAGCCACATCAGGTGGAACGGCTCCAGCTCCCAGGCGATCCGGCAGGCGCTCGGCACGTCGTAGCGGGCGTGCAGGTCGATCGCCAGGTCGATGTCCGGGCCGATCGCCTCGCGCACCGCCGCCACCCGCTCCACCATCGAACGCAGCTCGGAGGCGTTGATGGTGTGGTTGTACTCGTCGAACTTCGCCGGGTGCGCCACGTCGTCGATGTCGAACTTGATCGCCGTGAACCCCTGCTCGACCATCCGCTGCGCCCGCTGCACGCAGCCGGCCACCGAGCCGGCGGGGTCGTCGCCGTCGCCGCAGTCGGCGTAGAGGCGGATCCGGTCGCGGAACTTGCCGCCCAGCATCCGGTACACCGGCTGGCCCGCGGCCTTGCCCGCCAGGTCCCACAGTGCGAGCTCGATCCCGCTGAGCGCGATCACGAACACGCCCGCCTGCGGCCCGGCGAACACCCGCCGCCGCAGCTTCTCCCAACACCGCTCGACGTTGCGCGGGTCCTCGCCGATGAGCAGGTCCTTCAACGAGTTGATCAGCCCGACGACGCCGCCCGCGCCCGCATCCGGGTTCGCCTCGCCGTAACCGCTGATGCCCTCGTCGGTGTCGATCCGTACCAGCGTCGCCTGGCCGTGGTAGGCGACCACCGCCGTCGTGACGTTGACGATCCGCATGCCGTTCTCCCGCCCGAACCAACTTGTCCTATAAGCTGTTGAGATGACTAGGAGACAAGGTGAGACCGGACACTGTCAATACTTGTCCGATAAGCTGTTGAGATGAGCAGGAGCGGGGAGGTGCCCGTCGGCGTCAAGGTCCGAACCCTTCCGATGCAGGTCGCAGCCCGTCTGGTGGAGCGGATCGCAACCGGCGGACCGGCGCCGTCGGAGCTGGAGATCTCGCAGGAGTTCGGCGTCTCCCGCATCGTGGCCCGCGAGACGCTCAAGATCCTCGCGTCGCTCGACATCGTCGACATCGCGCAGGGGCGCCGCGTCGCGGTGCGGCCGCCCGAGGAGTGGGACTACCTCAACCCGCTGCTGGCCGAATGGCTCCCCGAGGAGCAGGTCGTCACGCTCCTGCGCGAGCTGCACCAGGTGCGACTGCTCCTCGAGCCGGAGCTCGCCGCGATGGCCGCCGCGAACATGACCGACGAGACGCTCGCGCGGCTGCGGCAGGAGATGGACCGGATGACGGCCCTCACCGGCGAGCCGGACCACTACCTCGAGGCCGACCACGCGTTCCACATGGAGATCTGCCGGGCGGCGAACAACCGCATCCTCGACCGGATCATGTACTCGGCCCGCTGGCTGGGCACCGCCAGCCGCCGCGTCACCAACGCACCGCGCGGCAGCCTGCACCGGGCCACCGACGCGCACGCGCGCGTCCTCGCCGCCCTCGAGGCGCGCGATCCCGAGGCCGCCCGCGCCGCGATGCGCGACCACCTGCACGGCAACATCCCGATCCTCGCCGAGAAGGAGCAGCGGACCAAGCGCGCCTCCGCCGCCCCGTAGACCTCCCGGCATCCACGAGCTCGTGTCGCGCCCCGTCGAGAGGACGTGGAATGACCATGAACGAGACCCGCCCGCTGGTCCTCGTCGGCGGGGACATGGGGCGCGGGGACGGCGTCGACTACCGGGCGAGGCTCGCCGCGGCCTTCCCGCAGGCGGAGTTCCTCTCCTACGAGACGGATCCCGACGTGCTCGAGCGGCGCATCGCCGACGCCTCGGCCGTCATCGGGCACGTCCCGGAGCACCTCCTGCCGCGCGCGGCGCGGCTGCGTTGGGTCCAGACCACCGGCGCAGGCGCGAACGCCGTCTGCACGCCCGCCTACCAGCAGCGCGACGACGTCGTCGCGACCACCGCCTCGGGCGTCCACGTGGCGAGCGTCCCCGAGCAGGTGCTGGCGATGGTGCTCGCGTTCGCGCGCTGCCTACCCGAACAGATCGTCAACCAGCGCGGCGCGAAGGCGTTCTACTGGCCGACGCCCCCGTTCGAGGTCGAGGGCCAGACGATGGCCGTGCTCGGCACCGGCCGGATCGGCGAGGCGCTCGCCCGCAAGGCCAGGGGCCTCGACATGAGGGTCGTCGGCTGGCGCAGGCGGGAGCCGCCGGCGGCGGACGACCTGTTCGACCGGTGGTACGCGCCCGACGACCTGCACGGCGCGCTGGCCGACGCCGACCACGTGGTGATCACGCTG
Organism: Pseudonocardia kunmingensis; assembly: GCF_006716445.1. Lineage (GTDB taxonomy): Bacteria > Actinomycetota > Actinomycetes > Mycobacteriales > Pseudonocardiaceae > Pseudonocardia > Pseudonocardia kunmingensis. Next base: position 1,036,012 of record NZ_VFPA01000002.1, on the reverse strand, counting down.
CCCCTCACCCCGGACACGCACCGGCTGATCGGCGACGCCGAGCTCCGCGCGATGAAGCCCACCGCGTACCTCTACAACGTCGGCCGCGGACCGATCCTCGACCAGGATGCGCTGCTGTCCGCGCTCCGCTCCGGGACGATCGCCGGTGCCGGGCTCGACGTCACCGATCCCGAACCGCTGCCGCCCGACCACCCGCTGTGGGACGAGCCGAACGTCGTCCTCCTCACGCACTACGGCGGGCTGACCCCGCAGTACGGCCCCCGCGCGTACGCGATCGTCCACGGCAACGTCGACCGGTTCCTCTCCGGCCGGCCGCTCGTGAACGTCGTCGACAAGCGTCGGGGGTACTGAGCGGCCGCGAGAACCGCGAAAACAGGAGCGGTACGGCGAATGGCGCACATGCCATACCGCCGAACGCCATAGGCTTTTCGGGTGAAGATGGCAAGGAAGCCGCGCCCAGCTTGCCGCACATGATCACGCTCCGATAGAACGATCTTCACTTCGTTCACTCCATCGGGGGTATTTTCCAGTGAGTCAGCTGTGGGCCGGCGAAGAACACGGCCTGAGACCGGGGGCCGTCACGGTGACCGACCTGGTGCAACGAGACGCGCCGTCGCCGGTTGATGCGGATGCCGCGGCCGTCGCCCCGGTGCAACGGGTACCCGGCCCGAAGCGCAGGCCGGTGGCCGGTACCGCCCTCGTCGCCGGCACGCTCGTCGCCGCGGTCACGGGCGCGGGCTCGGTGTTCGGCGTCGGCATGTTCACCGAGACCGCGGCACACACGGCCAACACCCCCGACACCTCCGACACCCCCGACGCTGCCGACGACACCGACGGCTACGCCGGCCAGGGGCTGCTCGACCAGTACCAAGCGGCGCCCGACCGCGCGCTGGTCGAGTCCGCCGAGAACCCGTCCGGTGACCTCGACCCGGGCATCGCCCCGCCGGACTCCTGGACCGCCCTCGCGTTCCCCGACGCGCACCCCGACGAGCCCGGCACCGCGGACAGCGACAGCGACGGGCAGGACGGCTCCCCCACCGCCGGACCCGACGACACGCGGCACTCCGACGAGGGGTCCGCCGGTGTCGCGGTGACCGGCGCCGACATCGCCGCCCTGCACGGCGGCGGAGTGCCCGCCACCCTGGCAGCCGGCGGATCCGGGGCCGGCGACGCGGGCCCCGCGGCGCCGGTCACGACGCTGTCCGCCGCCGCGGAGGACGACTCCGACGACGACGGCGAGAACGCCGACGGCGACGCCGAACACGGCGTCGGGTCCACCGCCACGGAGGCGGTGGCCTTCCGCACCGCCGCGGGCACTGCGGGCGACGAGAACGCCGGTGCCGACTCGACCGACGACGGCTTCTCGGCGACGGGGCAGGACGCGTCCGACGACAAGGCGGACGACGGTGGATCCGACGATGCGTCCACCGGCGCGTCCGCCCGCCTCCTCGCGGCCGGTCCCGTGGACGCCAGCGCTTCCGCCGCCGACAGCGGGGAGGACAGCGGCGACGACGCAGACACGGACGACCGCGAGACCGACGCGGCTGAGGACGCGGGCGACGACGAGAACGATGAGAGCGACACCTCTCGCGACGACGACCGCGATGACGACAGCGACGACGACAACGACGACCGCGACAACGACGACGACCGCGACAACGAGACCGACCGTGACAGCGGCAACGGGACCGACCGTGACAGCGACGACGGGACCGACCGTGACGGCGACGAAGACGACGCGGACCGTGAGGGCGGCGACGGGCTGTTCGGCGTCGTCGGCGGTCTGATCGGAGGCGTGGGCGACCTGCTCGGGGGCATCGGGAAGGCGCTCGACGGCTGAGCTCAGCCCCCGGCCCCGGATGCGACGGGGCCTGTCGTGCCCGGCCGTTCCACGTCGCAGACGGTGCCGTCGGCCGGCAGGACGCCGTCGATCAACGTGGCGTCCACCGCGGCGTCGACGCACGCGACCGTGCCGTAGGAGCCGTGACCGACGCCTTCTCGCGTGAGCAGGACGGCGGAGTCCAGCGTCTCGACCATGGACTCCGCCCAGTGGTGGGGGGTGACCGGGTCCAGCCGGCCGCCCACCACCAGTACCGGCGGAGCACCGGCGGCCGTGAGCGGTTCGGTGACGGGGTCCGGGTCCGGCGCGGGCCACAGGGCGCAGTTCAGCGCGCTGTATGCGGCCCGGGTGCCGATCCGCTCGGCCTCCGCGACGACCTCGGTGGCAGCGGCGGTGTGCGCGGCGACGTCGGTCGGGGTCCGCCAGTCGGCGCACCGCACCGCGGTGTGGACCTCGTGCGTGGCGGTCGGGACCCCGAACGGCGAGACCGTGATGCTCTGCCACAGGAAGTGCAGCAGTGCGCCGTCGCCGTCCTGCGCGCCGAGCAGCGCCGAGGTGAGCGTCGGCCAGGCGACCTGGTCGCCTGCGAGCCCCCGGGCGGCCTCGAGCGCCATGGCGCCGTCGAGCGTGCCGCCCGGTGTCACTCCTTCGACCGGCGCCACCTCCAGCGGCTGCTCCTCGAGCTCGACGATCAACGCGTCGAACGCCGCTTCGGGGTCACCGTCGCCGAACGGGCACACTGCCGCACCCTCGGTGCGGCAGGTCTCGAACCAGGCGTCGAGCGTGCGCTCGCTGGCCACCGCGACCTCGCCGAGGAACTCGAGCGAGTCGCCGAACCACAGCCCGGTGTCGACGGGCGCGTCGAGCACCATCTGCCGGACGCGGTCCGGGAAGAGCGTGGCGTACATCGGCCCGACCACGGTGCCGTAGGAGATGCCGTAGTAGGTGATCTGGTCCTCGCCGAGCGCGGCCCGGACCTGGTCCATGTCGCGGGCGACGTTGTCGGTGGACAAGCCGGCCAGGAAATCGAGCCGCTGGTGCGCCCCGCAACCGTCGGTGAAGGTGGTGGCGTCGGCCAGCAACTCCGGCAGCGGCTTGCCCCCGGGTACGGCCGGGTCGGATCCGGTGGCCGCGGCCTCGGCGCGCTGCTCATCGGTGAGGCAGCGGGCGGCACCCGATCCGCCGACGCCGCGGGGGTCCATGGCGATGACGTCGAACCGGGCGAGCACGTCGGGCGAGAACGTGCCGGGGGCGCCTGCGGTGGCGTGCAGGTTCCGCAGCGTGTCCGTGGCCACGACCCCCGGCCCGCCCGGGTTGAAGAACAGGCTGCCGATGCGCTGCGCCGGGTCGCCTGCCCGGTGCCGCATGACCGCGAGCGGGATCTGCACGCCGTCGGGCTCGGTGTACTCCAGCGGCACCTCGACGGTGGCGCAGTCGAGGTTCGGTCCGCACTCGTTCCAGGCGATCGGGTCGGGCACCGGCGCCGTGGACGAACCGCCCTCCGACATCGCCGTCGACACCGCACCCGACCCACCGGCGCACCCGGTCAGGACCAGCGCGGCGGCGGCGACGGCCGCGCCGCACCGGGACCCGATCTGTCTGTGCATGTCAGGGACGGTAGGGAGACCACCCGGGGTCGGGGATCACTCGACCGGCTGCGATCTTCCGGCGGAAGTCGGAGCGCGCCTCCCCCTTCGGGGGGAGCCGCGACGCGGCGGGTGGCCGGGTTCCACGCAGGGCATACCGTGCTGGAGTGTTGACCTACACATCCGAGAAGCAGGACTCGCACTGGCGTCCGGACGCGGACCGGCTCGTCGAGGGGTCCCGGTGAGCGCCGACTGGCTGCGCCCGCTCGGGACGACCGGGCTCACCGTGTCCGCGGTGTGCGCGGGCGGCGGGCCACTGGGCAGCATGCCGGGCAACTTCGGCTACGACGTGCCGGCGCAGCGCGGGATCGACACCGTGAAGCGCGTGCTCGACGGGCCGATCAGCTTCCTCGACACGTCCAACAGCTACAGCGGTGGGGAGAGCGAGCGCCGCATCGGCGCCGCGCTGGCGCAGGCGGGCGGGCTACCCGAGGGGTTCGTGCTGGCCACCAAGGTGGACCGGGACCCGTCCGGCGACTTCTCCGGCCCCCGGGTGCGCCGCTCGATCGAGGAGAGCCTGGAGCGGCTGGGGCTCTCGGGCGTCCCGCTGCTGTACCTGCACGACCCCGAGCACATCCCGTTCGAGGACGGGATGGCGAAGGGCGGGCCGGTCGAGGAGCTGCTGCGCATCCGCGACGAGGGCATCGCCGCGCACATCGGCGTGGCCGGCGGGCCGGTCGCGCTGATGGAGCGCTACGTCCGCACCGGCGCGTTCGAGGCGCTGATCACCCACAACCGCTGGACGCTGCTGGACCGCTCGGCCGACGCCCTGCTGGACGCCGCCGTCGACCAGGGTGTGGCGGTGGTGAACGCGGCCGTCTTCGGCGGCGGGATCCTCGCCACGGGCAGCGCCGGCTCCACCCGCTACGCCTACCGCGAGGCCCACCCGGAGGTGCTCGACGCCCTGCGGGGCATGGAGCAGGCGTGCGCACGGCACGGTGTGCCGCTCGCGGCCGCCGCGCTGCAGTTCTCGATCCGCGACGAGCGCGTCGCGTCGACGGTGGTCGGGTTCTCCCGCCCCGAGCGCGTGGACGAGTGCGTGGCGCAGGCACGGCTGCCGATCCCCGAGGCGCTGTGGCCGGAGCTGGACGCGCTGGTGCCGAGCGGCGACCGCTGGCTGTACTGACGACTGCCGGATCAGGCGAAGAATCCCTCGTCGCCGGGGCGCAGGTGGGCCTTCGCGGCCTCCCGGTCGAACTCGACCCCCAGCCCCGGCCGGTCCCACACCTCGACGAACCCGTCCACCACGATCCGCTCCGGCAGCCCCGTCACGATCGAGTACCACCACTCCGGCCGCGCCACCGGGTACTCGAACGCGATGAAGTTGTCCGGCAGCGTGGCGCACACCTGCACCAGCGCGGCCAGCCCGAACACCCCGTCCAGCACGCCGTGCGGGGCGATCTGGACGCCGTGCAGGTCGGCGTACTCGGCCACCCACTTGAGCTCGGCGATCCCGCCGACGTCGCACGGGTCCGGCCCGACCACCCGCACGGCCTGCGTGGAGATCAGGTCCTTGAAGTTCTGCCGCAGGTAGATCTGCTCGCCGGTGTGCGTCGGCGTGCTGGTCGCGACCGTCACCTCGCGGTACTGGTCGGCGTGCACCCACGGCACGTAGTCGCCGGTGAGGAGGTCCTCCACCCACATCAGGTTCAGCGGCTCCAGCGCGCGCAGCAGCCGGATGGAGTCGGGCACGGTGAAGCCGGGGCCGGCGTCGAGGGCCAGCCCGACCTCGTCGCCGAGCACCTCCTTCATCGCCTCGACGCACGCGACCGTGTGCTTGAGGCCGCGCTCGGTGAGCGGCCCGCGGTTGGGGTGTCGCGGGCCGGTGCGCAGCTCGCCGAAGGTGAAGTCGGGCGTGTTCTGCACCATGAAGCCGTGGTAGCCCACCCCCTCCTTGATCAGGGTGAAGCCCTCGGGCGCGGCCTTCATCTGCGCCATCGCCTCGGCGTAGTCCTCCGGGCGGTGCCCCTTCAGCTGCGGGCGCACACCGCCGTTGTAGACCCGCACCTTGTCGCGCACCTTGCCGCCGAGGAGCTTGTAGACCGGCAGCCCCGCCGCCTTGCCCGCTACGTCCCAGAGCGCGATCTCGATCGCCGACACCGCGGCGCCCCACGGCTTGAACGCGGCGAACCGCCGGATCTTCAGCAGGCACCGCTCGACGTCGGTGGGGTCCTCACCGACCAGGAAGTCCCGGTACATCTCCACCACGGGGCGCATGTACGGCTTGGACGACTCGATCTCCCCGAACCCGTCGACGCCCTCGTCGGTGACGATCCGGATGATCGGGCTGTCGCCGATCACCGCGCACTTCAGGTCGACGATCTTCATCGACTGCTCCCTCCGCGAGATCCGCTCAGCGCTGCCCGGTCATACGCAACACCCGCACCCCGAACGCGTCCAGCGCGACGCGCCCCGGGTCCACCTGCTCACCCGACACGACGTCCTGCAGGTCACCGGCGAGCTCCATCTCGACCGTGACGGCTTCGGCGTGCTGGCTCAGCACCCACAGGAAGCGGCGGCCGCCCGGGTGCTCCAGCACCTCAGCGTGCACGAGCGGGTCGTGCACGGTCGCCGTCGTGCGCACGCCGGCCTCGGCGGCCAGTGCACGGTAGATCCGGGCCGTGTCCTCCGGGTTCACCCCCGGGGTCATCGCGGCGAAGTGCTCCACCGGGTACGTCCCGAGCACCATCGCACCCTGCCCGACGCGGCGGCGCAGCAGCGCGGGCCTCCCCTCGGCGTCGGTCAGCAGCACCTCGGCGTCCACCGGGCGGACCGGCAGGTAGGAGCGCGAGTTCTCGGTACCGGCAGCGGTGAACGTCAGCCGCTCGCCCGCGGCGAGGTCGCCGAACGGCTGGGCGACGGTCAGCTCGACCTGCCCGGACACCGGCTCGACCAGCCCGTAGCGCAACTGGTGCTCCACCCCGAAGATCCGGTTCATCTCCGCCCACCACGGCCCGCGCTGCCAGGCGTGCTCGCCCGCGCAGTAGGAGACGTAGACGGTGGCGCCCTCCGCGGCGAGCTCCTCCAGCCGCGTCCAGGTCGGCGCCAGCAGCGCTTTGGTGGACGGCACCAGGTAGAGCCGGTGCTCGCCGTCGATGCCGTCACGTTCGCGGACCAGGTCCAGCGCCACGTCGGCCTCCCACGCGGCGATCCAGGCCTGGCGCAGCGAGCGGAAGACGAACGGCCCGTCCGCCGCGGGCGTGAGCGGGTGGCGCTGCTCCAGGTAGCTCGACACGAGCAGCGCCGCGTCGCTCGGCGGCCGGCGCAACGCGGCGACGTCCACCGCGTCGATGACCCGGGAGAAGTCCCGCAGCTCTCCCAGCGCGGGCTTGGGCCGCCCGTCGGAGTCGGTGAGGCCGAAGTACAGCTCGAAGGCGTGGTGGCGGTACGGGTCCTGGTCGGCGATGTGGCCGTAGTCGGTGTTGTTCCACGCGAGCCACCCGCGCGCGCCCGCCAGCAGCGACGAGTGCAGCACCTGCCGGTAGTAGTGCGCGGCGTTCACGTCCGACACGTACGCCGAGGTCACGCCGAACTCCTCGAGCACGACGGGACGGTCGGCGAAGTCCAGCAGGTGGCAGATGAACGCAGCGGTGAGGAACTGCCGGCTCTGGTCGTCCTCCATGCGGTAGACGTGCGGGCCGAGGAAGTCCACCAGCGGCGCGATGTCGCGGATGTGGAAGCCGTTGTCGGCGCCGGTGACCTCGATCCCCCACGCCCCGTCGCCGAGCGACACCGGCTGCGTGCCCCCGCCCGCGCGCACGGCGGAGACCATGAGCTCCGCCCACGCGGACACGACCTCCCGGTCCTCCGGGCCGCCGCGGGTGTCCGGCCGCCCGTAGATCGGCATCTCGTTGGACACCAGCCAGCCGACGACGGCGTCGTGCCCGCCGACCCGCTCCACCATCTCGCGGATGAACCAGGACTGGCGACCGACGAGCCACACGTCCGTGTAGAGGTCGCGCCCGCCGCGCCAGGCTGGGTCCCAGTTCTCGCCGGACATGTGGCCGACGAGGAACGTGGGGATGGTGCCGAGCCCGCGCTCGGTGTGCTGGTCGAGGAACTGCAGGAACGACTTCACCTTCGCCTCGTCGATCCGGCCGGGCTCGGGCATGAAGTCGGGCCAGTAGAAGAAGCTGCGCGTGGTGTTGAGGCCGTGGGCGGCCAGCGTGTCCAGCTCCTCGGCCACCGTCTCGGCGTCGTAGTCCGCCCACATCCGCGGGCCGCCCGCGCGCGACCAGTAGTTGACCCCGAGCCACGGGGGCGCCGGCAGCATCATGCAACTCCTTCGGTAGCGGGATTCAGCCCTTGACCCCGCCGCTGGCCAGGCCGCGGACGAAGTACTTCTGCAGGACGATGAAGACGATCACCACGGGGACCGTCAGGACCACCGAGGCGGCCATCGTGGATCCCCAGTCGATCCGGAACTCGGATGCGAACTCGGTGAGCGCGACGGGCGCGGTCCGCGCGCTCGCCGACGACGTCAGGACCGACGCGAGCACGAACTCGTGCCACGACTGCAGGAACGCGTACATCCCCGCCGCGGCGATCCCGGGCGCCGCGACGGGCAGCGTCACGTAGGTGACCGCGTCCAGCCGCGAGCCGCCGTCCATCAGGACGGCCTCCTCCAGCTCCACCGGGATCGACGCGATCTGGTTGCGGATCATCCACGTCACCAGCGGCACCGTGATCACCAGGTGGGCGATCGCGAGACCCACGACGGAGTCCTGCAGCCGCATGTCGCCGATGATCTCGTAGAGCGGCAGCAGCAGGACCGTGATCGGCACCATCTGCCCGAGCAGGATGAACAGCGCGATCGGGCGGGCCGAGCGGAACCGGAACCGCGCGAGCGCGTAGCCCGCGCTGGTGCACAGGATCAGCGTCATCAGGGTGGTGAACCCGGCCGCGAGGATCGAGTTCAGGAACGCGCGCGGCATCGAGGAACCCGTGAACACCTCGACGTAGTTCTGCAGGGTCCAGGTGTCGGGGAGGAGCGTCGGCGGGATCGCGAAGACCTCGTCGCGCGGCTTCAGCGACGTGAACACCATGACCGCGATGGGTGCGAGCGTCCAGACCGCCATCACCGCCACGCCGATCCACGTGGCCGTGGCGAGCGCGCCCTTGCTGCGCAGCGCCGTCCCCGAGCTCATGCCGATCCCTCCATGTCCCCGCGCACCGCGCGGACGTAGATCACCGCGAACACCATCGAGACGACGAGCTGGATGACCGCCACCGCGGAGACCATGGCGGCGTCGCCGGTCTGGAACGCCTGGTAGATGAGGATCGGGAGGATCGTCGACGCGCCGGCGGGCCCGCCGCCGGTGGCGACCCAGATGATCGTGAACGAGTTCAGCGCCCACACCACCATCAGCAGCGCGGACAGCCCGGTGGTCGGCCGGATCGCCGGCAGCACGATGTGGCGCAGGACGGACAGGGCGCCCGCGCCGTCCATCCGCGCGGCCTCGAGCCGCTCGTCCGGGATCGAGGTCAGTGCCGCCGAGACCATCAGCATGATGAACGGCGCGGTGAACCAGACCTGCACGACCGCCAGCGCGTAGATCACCACCGTGGGATCGGACAGCCAGCCGATGGGCTCGGACAGCAGCCCGAGCCGGATCAGAACGTGGTTGACCAGCCCGTAGTCGATCGAGAAGTTCCACTTCCAGACCGTGGCCCCGACGACGTTCGGGATGATCCACGGGATCATGAACACCCCGCGCCACACGCCTGCCCAGCGCAGGTGCTTCGAGTTCATCAGCAGGGCGGCGGCGTGCCCGAGCACGAGGGCCCCCACCACCGACACCGCGGTCCACACCAGCGTGGTGCCCAGCACCCGGAGGAAGTCCGGCGACTCGACCAGCCGGACGAACGCCGCGCGGCCGTCGCCGGTGACCGCCCGCTGGAGCACCGAGACGATCGGGATGACCGTCAGCCCTGCCATCACGAGGACGGCGGGCAGCGCGAGGCCGAGGCCGGTGCGGCGCCGCCTCCGCCGGGCGTGCTCGCTCGCCGGCGTGGGCCGCAGGGGCAGCGCGGTGCTCGCCGAGGTCATCGCCCGCCCCCTGCCCCGGCCGGTCCGAGCACCCGGTCGGCCTCGGCCTGGATGGCGCGCGCGCCCTCGTCGGGGGTGCTCTCCCCGAGCGCGACCGACTGGATCGTGCCGGCGACGGACGGGATCATGGACACCCATGCCGGGTCGTTCGGAGTGGGCACGGAGTGCTCCGTCAGCTGCTCGTAGTGGGCCTGGCGGTACTCGTCGTGGAACCGCGGGTCGTCGGCCGCGCTGATCCGCGCGGGGTAGGTCGAGGTCAGCCTGGCCATGTTCGCCGGCCGGGAGAGGAACGCGACGAGGCGCTTCGCGCCCTCGGTGTTGGGGGCCTCGGCGGGGACGACGTAGCCCCAGCCGTCCGCACCCTGCATGCCCGGCCCGGCGGGGCCGGGGGTCACCGCCGTGCCCACGTTCATGCCCGCGTCGAGCTGCAGCTGCACGTCGAACACGCCACCGACGTACATCCCCACCCGACCGTTGATGAACAGCTCACGCACCTCGGTGTTGTCGACCTCCAGCGAGCTGCGCGACGCCCAGCCGTCGGCCACCGATGACGCGACGACCTCCAGGGCCGCCCGCGACGACTCGGTGGTGAGCCGCGGCACGCCGTCCTCGACGGTGGCGCCCGCCGACAGCGCGAAGCCGAGGAAGCGGTTGACCAGGTCGTTGGGGGTGCCGCCCATGGGCCAGGCGACGCCCGCCACGTCACCCGCGGTCACCGCCTTCGCGTCGGCGGCGAAGTCGGCCCAGGTGGTGGGCGGTCCGGTGATGCCCGCCCCGGCGAGGAGATCCTTGTTGTAGATCAGGGCGATGCAGTCCCAGCGGTAGGGCACGGCGTGGACGGCGCCGCCGCTGGAGACCGCGTCGAGCGCGCCGGAGATGAAGTCCTCGCGTGGCATCTGCGGGCCGAAGAGGTCCGACAGGTCGGCGAGCTGGTTTTCGCGCACGTAGGTGCGGGTGCGCGACGCCAGTTCCGTGATGACGTCCGGCGTGTCCCCGGAGTCGAGGGCGACGGACACCTTGTTGGCGATCGTGTCTACCGTGGTCTCGACCATCCGTACGGTCAGGTCGGGGTTCTCGGCCTCGAACTGCGCCACCAGCTCGGTGGCGATCGGCGTGTCCCAGTTGGGCAGCCACCACGTGACCGTCCGCGCCGAGTCGTGGCCCGAGACCACCGCGGAGGCGATCGTGCCCACCACCCCGAGTACCAGGGCGGCGGACACACCGATGAATGCCGCCGTTCTTCCGCGAAGAGCCACGTCGCTCCTTTCGACATCGTCCGCCAGGTCAGAAACCGGTTTCGCACGACCCGCCGTGCGACGCGAGATCGAAAGCAGCTGGTCTAGATCGTTTGCCAGCCGGACATCCGCCTTCTCGCACTGCGCATGTAAACCGGTTTCGCTACGCTAACACGGGAGGCGGGGCGAAGAGAAGCCGCGTGCGACGACGAGGAGATGGTGATGGCGCTGCGTACGGGGATCATCGGCACGGGCGCGTGGGCACGCGAGACGCACGCCCCGGTGCTGACCGCGCACCCGGACGTCGAGTTCGTCGGCGCATGGGGACGCAACCGCGCGGCGGCCGACGCCGTGGTCGCACCCTTCGGCGCGCGTGCCTTCGGCGCCCTCGACGACCTGCTCGACGCCGTGGACGCCGTCGTGCTCGCCATCCCCCCGACCGCCCAGCCCGACCTCGCGGTCCGGGCCGCCCGCGCGGGCTGTCACCTGCTGCTGGAGAAGCCGCTCGCCCTCGACGTCGCCGAGGCGCGGCGGATCCGGGACGAGGCGGCAGCGCACGACGTCGCAGGGCTGGTGTTCCTCACCTCCCGGCACCGCCCGGAACAGCGGGCGTGGATCGCCGCGGCGCGCGAGCGGGGCGGCTGGCACAGCGCGCACGCGAGCTGGCTCGCCGGTCTCTACGCACCGGACGCCCCGCGCGACCCCGCCGACTGGCGGCAGGCCAAGGGCGCGCTCTGGGACGTCGGGCCGCACGCGCTGTCGGTGACCCTCGGCGTGCTGGGCCCCGTGCGCGCGGTCGCCGCCACGCGCGGCCTCGGCGACACCGTGCACCTCGCCCTCCGCCATGCGGACGGTCCGTCCAGCACCGTCACGCTGAGCCTGACCGCGCCCGTGCAGCAGAGCCTGTTCACCGCCGTCGGCGCGGCCGGGGTGCTGCCGATGCCGACACCGCTCTCGACGGTGCGGGTCGCCGCGGCGACCGCGGTCACCGACCTCGCCGCCATGGCGGCGAGCGGCGTGCGGACCCACGACGCGGACCTGACCTTCGGCACGGAGATCGTGGAGGTGCTCGCCGCCGCGGAGGCCGCGCTGGGGCCCGACCCGGTCGCGAGCACCGCGACCCGACCTCAACCCCGGTGACCGCCGGCGGGTCGGCGTCGTCAGCGCGCCGGTCCCGTCGACTCCCGGATCACCAGCTCCGGCTCGGGGAGGGCCACCCCGGGCGCGACGAGCACGCCGAGCAGTTCGAGGAGACGCGCGGCGCACCGCTCGCCGAGCCCCTGGACGTCCTGCCGGATCGTCGTCAACGCGGGCGTGGTCCAGCGGCTGAGGTGGATGTCGTCGTGCCCGATGACCGACAGGTCCTCGGGCACGCGCATGCCGCGGGCCATGGCGGCCCGGCAGCCCGCGATCGCCATCGGGTCGCTGTCGTAGAGGATCGCCGTGGGTGCCTCGCGCTGGCCGAGCAGGTCGCCGGTGGCCCGGTGCCCCTCCTCCGCCGAGAAGTCGGTGCGCGAGATCCCGACGACCGAGAGGCCGTTCTCCGCGACCGCCTCGAGGAACGCCTGGGTGCGGAACTGGACGTGCGAGCGGTCCGGTGGCCCCGCGACGTAGGCGAGCCGCCGGTGCCCCAACCCGGCCAGGTGCGCCACCGCGTCGGCCACCCCGCCACCGGGATGGGCAGCGCCCTCCCACGGGATGTCCGTCCGGGCCCACGGCCGGGACACGATCACGGCCGGCAGGTCCAGCTCGGCGACGATGTCGAACCGTTGGTCCATGATCCTCGACTCCGCGAGGAAGACGCCGTCGATCCGCTGCGTCTGCGCGAGCGACACGTACGCGTCCCGCTCCTGGGCGGGCGTCGAGTGCTCCGCGATCTGCATCAGCAACCAGTAGCCGTGCTCGGCGAGCGTGCGCTCGATCCCCGAGAGCAGCTCGGCGAAGTAGGGATCGGACGACAGGAGGGTCGGCGGCCGGTTGATGACGAACCCGACGGCGCCGGACCCGCCACTGGTGAGGGCGACGGCACGGGCCGAAGGCCGCCACCCGAGGCCGGCGGCGACGCCCAGCACCCGGATGCGGGTCTGCTCCGACACCCCGCCCCGGTTGTTGAAGGCCTTGGACACGGTGGCCTTGGAGACGCCGGCGAGCTCGGCGACCTGCGAGATCGTCGGCCGTCGCGTCACCGGGCTCCCTGCGCCCGTCGTGTTCGTCACTTCGCTCCCCACCCGCTGCTGGAGCCATTATCGCCGCAGGGGGCGGGAACCCGCGGCGGGACCGCGCGAGCAGCGCTCTTCGTCGTTCATTTCAGGCAAGATCGATGCGAGCCGCGCACCACGCTGAACGGGCAGCCGTGTCGTGCTCCTCGGACCGATCACCTCGTCGAGATCGGTGCGACCAGCACACCACGGTCTTCTCGGCCGTCGAGGTTCGTCCGCTCAGTCGGCCTGGTGTGCGGTGTTCGCGACCCAGTGGGTGAGCAGGTCCGGGTCACCTGAAACGCGCAGCCCGTCCTCCAGCCCCGCGGAGATCGGCCGACGCCTGGTCAGCATGAGCAGCAACGCCGTCGCCGACCCGTGGACCGTGACGTCTGCGGTGCCGTGGCGATGCTGCCACGTCGCCCCCTCTGCGCCGCGCTCGACGAACCACTCGCCGGCCTCGCCGAGACCCGGCTCGTCGTCGGCGTGCAGGTGCAACGTCTGCCCGCTGCCGCGCAGCGCCTCGGCGGAGTCGGGCCGCTGGGCCGCCCACCCCGGCGAGGTCATCATCGCCAGGTGGTCGGTGATCGCGTCGGCGGCGAGCTCGGCGTCGAGCTGGTAGGCCACGCCGGCGGTGGCGGCCGCGTCGGCGCGGTGGATGATCGTCTCGCAGAGCGTCCGGCGCAGCCAGAACCGCGTGCCCGACCGACCGTCGCCCGCCGGGTTCCACACCGGCGCGTCGGCACCGGCATCGGCGCAGGCCGCGACCAGCCGCGACGCCCCCTCGGCCAGCCACGATGCCCACGCCTCCGGGTCGGAAGGCAGCTCCGGGACCGACGTGGGCAGCCGCGACGGGTCGGCCACCCGCTCCTCCACGATGGCGGCGACCCACTGCTGCGTCTGACCCACGTGCTCGACGAGCTGGGCCGTGGTCCACTCCGGGCACGTCGGCACCGGCGCATCGGGCGCAGCGCGACGCACGGTCTCGGCGAACTGCGCGGTCTGGTCCAGCAGCGCCTGCCCGTACCGCTCCATCGACAACTCGATCATCGTCCGCAACCTCTCGTCTCGTGATGACGCGTGATCCGTGGGGCAGACCCGCGTCCGGGGAGGAAGTCATCGCCCGAGCAGCGCAGCACGGGTGGCGTCTCCACGAGGTCGTCGGGTGCGGGCGGTCAGGACCGGGCAGGCACGAGGCGCCACCCAGGACGCTCGGCGTTCGTGATCCAGCGCAGGAGCCATTCGGCCGGTCCGTAGCGGAACCGCTGCACCCACCACGCGCTGACGACGAGCTGGACGGCGAAGACGAGCAACGCGAAGAGCGCCGTCGCCGGCGGTGAGAAGGTGCCCGCCATGCCGAACCCGATCCCGGAGAACACCACGAGACCGACCACCGACTGCGCGAGGTAGTTGGTGAGCGCGATGCGGCCGGCCGGCGCGAGCGCCGCCCGGACGGCGGCGGTGCGCCGGTGGTGGAACAGGCGCAGCAGCGTCGCCACGTACGCGGCGGCCAGCACCGGCGCCGTGGCGACGCTGGCCGCGACGGTGAGCGTGTCGCCGTTGCCGCCCAGCAGCGCGTAGCCCAGTCCCCCGGCGAGCCCGACCGGGAACCCGACCCACTGGATCCGCCGCAGGACCGGTTCGTCGCCCCGCACGCGCGCGAGCAGGCGCCTGCGCCCGGCGACCATCCCGAGGAGGAACATCGCGAGAGCTGTGGGTCCCTGCAGGCTGACGGCCTGGACGAGCAGCAGCGGAAGGCCCGCGACGTGCTCGCCGATGATGGCACCCCAGCCGCCGAGCATCGCCGCGGTCGAGCGCTCGGCGTTGGCAAGCGCTTCGGCCTGCCCGGGCAGGACCGCCGCCCTGTCGACGAACAGCCCGCTCGCCAGCAGGCTGAGCAGCACGAACCCGTAGAGCGCCGCGGCCGTCCGCAGGGCCGTCCGGTCGGTGACCCGCCGCATCCAGAACAGGACCAGGCAGACCACGGCGTAGGTGGTGAGGATGTCGCCGCCGTAGAGGAACACCGTGTGCAGCACACCGAGCACGAACAGGCCTGCGGTGCGGCGCAGCATGCGCGGGGCGAAGGCGGCACCCGCGCGGGCGGCCGACTCCATCTGCAGGGTGAAGCTGTAGCCGAACAGGAACGAGAACAGCACGTAGAACTTCATGTCGACGAGCACCGACGACGTCGCGCGGACGATGTCGTCGAACACCGAGGAGAAGGCCGGGTCGTCGACGAGGTTCCCGGGATGGCCGGACGCCATGAAGGTGACGTTGACGATGAAGATCCCCAGCAACGCGAACCCCCTCACGGCATCCACGCTCTGGACCCGAGGTCCGGTCCGGTCGGTCATGACGGCGCCCCCATTAGTGTCTCTCAGATAGTATCTCGCGGACACTAACACGCGGAAACCCTCCGATGGAGACTGTGGGCATGACTGCGGAGACGGTGCCGGCCGAGGTGGCCCGGCTGTGGGGGCTCTCGACGTCGGTCGGCCGGGTCGGACGGCCGCCCGAGCTCGACCTCGAGCAGGTCGTCCGGACGGCGATCGAGCTCGCCGACCGCGACGGGACCGCCGGCGTGACGCTGGCGAAGGTCGCCACCGCGCTCGGCTACACGAAGATGGCCTTGTACCGCCACGTCGGCTCCAAGGACGAGCTGCTCGAGCTGATGGCCGACCGCGCCACCGGCCCCGCGCCGCAGATCACCGCTGCCGGGTGGCGCGCCGGGCTGCGACAGTGGGCGCACGCCCTCCGGTCGGTCTACGCGGCGCACCCCTGGATCACCCAGCTGCCGGTCTCGGGCCCGCCGCGTGGCCCCCACGCCACCAGCTGGCTGGACGCGCTACTGGGCACCCTGCGCGGCAGCCGGCTCGACGGGGGGACGAAGCTGGGGATCTCGGTCGTGCTCAGCGGATACGTGCGCAACTCCAGCGCGCTCGCGGTGCAGCTCGCCGAGGGCAGGTCCCAGACCGGGATGGACCAGCCGCAGGTCGAGCAGGACTACGCCCGGACGATGGCGCGTCTGGTCGACCCCGAACGCTTTCCCGACGCGGCGGCGCTGTTCGCCACCGACCCCTTCGCCTCGGCGGCCGCGGACCCGGATCCCGACTTCACGTTCGGCCTCGAGCTGATCCTCGACGGCGTCGCCACCGCGATCGGCGAGAGGTCGTGACGCCGGTGACGGCCACGAGCGGGGATCAGCCGCCACCCTTCCCACCGGGCTGCGGTCACGTCGTCGTGCAGGCGGCTAGGCCACCGAGGCGCCCGGCCGGGTGGGAGCAGCATTCTTGGTCCAGCGCATGTAGATGCGCTCCTTGAACGTCCACGCCCCTCGCCGGCTTGCGGTCGTACTCGACGAAGCCGAGCTTCGCGTACAGGCGCCGGGCGTTGTCGTTCACGTCCACGACCTCCAGGACGAGTGCCCGGTACCGGGGGTGCTGCATGACGTGCTGGAAAAGGGCCGTGGAGACGCCTCTGCCGCGGGCGTGCTCACTGGTGGCGACCCATTCGACGTAGCCGGTGTCGTCGTCGTAGGGCAACGCTGCGTTGAACTCCCTGGCCAGTACGCGGGCCGCAACGGTTCCCCGCACGAGGCCCATCGCCCGCCGGAAGGAGACCGTGTTCGCCACCAGGGCGCGGCCGGTGTTGTTCGAGCAGGCCAGCACCCCGACGATCGCACCGTCGAGCTCGGCGACGTAGAACATGTCCGCACGGATGTCGTCACGGAAGGCGGTGACGAGTTTGCTGCGATCCTTGGTCACGAAGGACAGCTGCGCGAAGAAGCCGTCGAGGATGACGTCGGCCACCTCGTCCCGGACATCGCGGTCGTACTCGTCCATCCGCCTGACTTCGATCATCGTTGCGACTCCTCCCCTCGTGGGGGCGCAGGCGTCTTCCCGCGCCGGCCCAGCCGGTTCGGAATTCAGTGTACGTACGTACATGCAACCAACGCAAGAAGTGCCGAGACGGACGTACGTCCAAGGACGATGTAGGCTAGGGCTCATGAACCAACGGGAGGCCCTGCTCGAAGGCGCGAAGAAGTGCCTGGTCGACCGGGGGTACAGTCACACGACTGCCCGCGACATCACCGCAGCATCAGGCGCACACCTGGGTTCGATCGGTTATCACTTCGGTTCCAAGGACCGGTTGATGAACCTCGCCGCGCTCGAACTGAGCAGCAACTGGGGCGACACCCTCGAACGTGTGGCCCGTGCCGCCGGTGGCGCGACTCCGACGGAGCGGCTCCAGGCCTTCCTCACCGAGCTGCTCACCTCCATCCCCGCGTCCAAGGACGTCCAGTCGGCCAGTCTGCAGGTGTTGGCCCAATCGCAGTTCGACGAGGAGCTGCGTCGGACACTCGCCGAGAGCCAGGCCACCGGCCGCGCCGAGCTCGCCGCGATCGTGCTCGGGGTTCCCTCGGTCGACACGGACTCGGCCGAGGCACACGGCCTCGGCGCCCTGATCTACGCGCTCGCCACGGGTCTCGTCGCCCAAGCGTTGATCGACCCGGAAACGCTACCGGACCCGAAGGTGCTCGCGGCCGCACTGCGAGCCGTGGATGACGACGAACCCTCCACCTCGTCGTCCTGAGGACACTCCTCGGGTGCCTCGGGAAACGGCCGTCAGCCGCATCGGTCAACGCGACATCGCCGCGTTCGCCCGCGGGTGCGCGGTGCTGGGCTGCGGCGGCGGTGGTGGGGTCGCGCTCGCCGAACGGATGCTGCGGGATGCCGTGGCACGCTCCGGCCCGGTGCGGCTCGTCGACCTCGACGAGCTCCCCGCCGCCGCGTTCGTGATGCCGTGCGGCATGCTCGGCTCCCCGCTGGTGCTCGAGGAGCAGCTGCCCACCGGCGACGAGCCGTTCGAACTGGTGGCGGCCGTGCAGCAGGCGCACGGCCGGCCGGTGGACGCGCTGATGCCCTTCCAGCTGGCCGGTGCGAACGGTGTGTTCCCGCTCGCCTGGGCGGCGAGCCTGGGGTTGCCGCTGGTGGACGCCGACGGCACCGGGCGGCCGATGCCGATCATGGCCACCGCGATGGGTCTGGCCGGGGTGTCCCCGACGCCCGCCTGCGTGGTCGACGGACACGGGCAACGGATCACGATCCGAGCGCGGACCCGGGAGCGGCTCACGACGACGGCGATCGCCACGCTGGCCGGCGTCGGTGGGCTCGCCGCGTTCGCCTTCGACCTGATGGAGGCCGCGACCGCACGTCGAGCGACCATCCATGGTTCGGTGACCCGCGCCCTCGCGATCGGCCGCGCCGCGCTCAGCCGCCGCACGGCGGTCGAGACCGTGCTCACCGGCGGTCGGGTACTCGCCCGCGGCCGCGTCCACCAGGTCGAGCGCTATCGCGCGGACCGGCATCGAGGCGGATCCGTGCTGATCGAAGGGGTGGGCACGGCGCAGCCCCGCTGGCTGCGCCTCGAGTTCCAGAACGAGTTCCTGCTCGCGGTGGACGCCGGTCGGGTCGTCGCCACCGTCCCCGACACGATCGCCGTGCTCGACTCCGCTTCCGGGAGCCCGCTCCTGGTGGACGAGATGCGGGAGGGCCAGGTCGTCATCGCCCTCGCCGGAGCGGGTCCCGAGATCTGGCAGAACCCGCAGAGCGCTGCGGTGGCCGGCCCGGCCGCCTTCGGCCTCGACCTCCCGGAGGGGCTCGCCACGCCACGCGGAGTCGGCCGGTGACGCCCGTTCCGGTGCGGTTGGCCGTCGCGACCGGGGCCCGGCGGATCGAGGCCGCCGCAGTCACCCCCGACGGCACCGTGGTCGCCACCGCCGAGCTCGACCCGACGGGCTCGCCTGCCGCCGACGTCGAGGCGGCCCTGGCCCGGCTGCTCGCCGTCCGCGAGGTCGATCCGGGCGCGACCCTTGCGGTGGTGGCCGCGGGCAGATGGGCCGCGGCCGCCCTGCGTCCGCCCTACGACCTGGTGCCCGTGGCGTCGATCCGGCTGGCAACGCCGGCCCGATCGGCGTTCCCCCCGCTGCACGGCTGGCCGCCGGCCCTGCGCACCGCGGTATCGGCGGGCGAGGCGATCGTGACCGGCGGATGCGGCGTCGACGGCAGCGCCGCGGCACCACTGGACGAGGCGGGACTGCGGGCCGCGTTGACGCGCGCCGATCCGGCGGCGGTCGCGATCACCGCCACGTTCGCCGGCGTCTCGGCCGCGGACGAGCACGCCGCCGAACGGACGGTCGAGGCCACGCTACCCGGCACCCCGGTCGTGCTGAGCCACGAGTTCGGCGCGCTCGGGCTGCTGGAACGGGAGAACTCCGCGGTACTCGACGCGGCGCTGACCGGCGTCGGCCGCCGGCTGGTGGATGCCATCGCCACGGCACTGGAGCGGCTGCGCATCGACGCGCCGGCTTACCTCGTCCGCAACGACGGGACGCTCATCGCAGCCGCGGAGGCGGCCCGGTTTCCCCTGCTGACCTACGCCGGTGGCGACGCGGCGTGGCTCCGGGGTGCGGCGGCGCTGGCAGGCGTCGGCGACGCGCTGGTCTGCCGGGCCGAGCCGGACGGCATCGCGGTCGGCGCGGTCCACAACGCCCGTTCACGGGAGTCGAGCGGGCGCCGACTGATCGCCGGCGTACCGACAAGTGTCGAGCTGCCCGACGTCGCCGCCGTGCGCCACGGCCCGGGTGCATCGCGGCACCGGGCCGAGCCGGCGCGGACGCTCGCCCGGCTCGGAGGGCGGGAGGCGCCACGACCGCTGGTCGTGGTCGGCGGCGCCGCGCGGATGCTGGTGGGCGAACTGCCCGCGGAAAGCGAGGCGCAGTGCCCGAGGCTGGCCGAGTTCGCCGCCGCGGTGGGAGCCGCGCTGGCCCCGGTCAGCGCGACCGTCGAGGTGGTGCTGCCGAGGTACCTGCCGGCGGAGCGGCGGTACGCCGAGCTCGCGGCGCGGGCCACGGATCTGGCCTTGTACAACGGCGCCGACCCGGGCGGGATCGCCGTCGTCGAGTTCGCCGAGGTGCCGCTGCCGTACCTGCCGGAGAGCCCGGTCCGGTGCCGGGCCCGGGCCGAGGGCCCACCTCAGGGACGGTTGCGGGTCGTCTCCTGAAGGAGCCTGGCCCGGCAGGCCAGTTGGAGCATCATCCACTGGTTCGGATCGTCGAGGTCGACGTCGAGCACCGCCAGGATCCGTTTGAGCCGGTAGGCCAGCGAGTTGCGGTGCAGGTGCAGGGCCTCGGCCGCGTGCAGCAGCGACCCGTGGTGGTCCAGGTACGCGGCGAGCGTGCGGACCGCCGTCGCCCGTCGCTCGGGACCGAGCCGTTCCAGCGGGGCGAGCAGGGTCTGGCCGATCTCCCGGCCGACGGTGGACGCCGACCACTCGGCCAGGAAGCGGTTCGTCCCGAGCGAGTCGAACGAGACCACCGGAGCGTCCCGGCCGGACAGCGCGGCCCGGGCCTCGGCGACCGACCGCCGAAGCCCGGCCAGGCCCGGGTGCGAGCTGCCCACGCCCGCCCGGGTCGTCGCCCCGACCTCGGCCACCCGTGACACGATGCCGGTCGCGACCGTGCCGGCCCTCGAGATCGCCCCGAGCCCCGGGTCGTCCGGATCGATCCGGACGACCAGCAGCGTTCCACCGCTGCGGGCACGATGCCACACCCCGCCGGCGTCGCGCGCGACCTCGAGGGCCGCCCGCCGGACCGCGAGCGCCCGGTCGAACCGGGAGCTGTCCGACCCGGCGTGGTCGGGCGCTTCGTCGGTCTCCAGCAACACGGCGGTGTGCCAGCCGTCGATGTCGATCCCGAGCGCCCGGGCTCGGTCGAGCAGCCCGCCCGCCTGCGGCGGTTCGGCCAGGAGCAGTTCGGTCAGCAGCTCGGCCCGCCGCTGGTCGGGGGCTTCCTCGGCCCGCCGGGTGCGCTGCAACCCCTCGGCGACGGCGGCGGAGGCCAGCGCGAGGACCAGCTCGGCCGCGAGCTCGCCGAAGCGGTCGGCCGGGCGGGCGGTGCTCAGCGTGCCCTCGGTCCGCCCCTCCACCCGCACCGGGACGCCCAGCTCGGCCGCCCGCGGCGGGCGGAGCTCGACGGGCTCGCCCAGGCACTCCCCCGCCGCCTCGAGCAACGCCTCGATCGGGGCGTCCTCGGCCCGCAGGGTGTCGAGCCGGGTCAGACCGCGGTGGACGCGGTGGAGCGCAGCGGCGGCACCGTCGTTCAGCCTGCGGTCCACCGCCACCACCAGTTCGGCCGTCGGTACGGCCGGATCGGCGCGCAGCACCGTGACCCGGCCGGCGCCGGCGATCGCCTGGGCGGACGTACCGACCACGGTCTCCTCCCCGGACAGGAGCACCAGGGCGGCCGCCCTGCGGTCCGCGGCCAGCCGCACGGCCAGGTCGAGCCGGTAGCCGGACAGGGCGGCCGACGCCCGAGCGGTGAGCACGACCATGGCCCCTGCACCGACCCGCGCGATCGCGGCGACGTCCTCCGCCACCTGGACCTCGGTCACCGCACGCGCATCCACGCCGTCGGGAGGCAGCCGCGTCACCAGCCGGGCGACGTGCGGATCGGACAGCAGCGCGGCAACGGCGGTCATCGCCCGATGATGTCCGACCCGTGCGACATGGAGGCTGTGCCGAACGCATGAAGTCGTGCCGAACCTCGTGCTGATGATCCGAAGACCGTGCCCGGTACGGCCCAGATACTCGGCGGACGAACCCGAGGAAGGGAGCGCCAGTGCCCGCATCCGGCAAGGCATCCAGATCCCGCGTCGCGGTCGACGTCGGGGGGACGTTCATCGACTTCGTCATGCTCGACGAGGTCAGCGGAGAGCTGGTGATCGAGAAGCAGCCCTCCACCTCGTCGCGTCTGGTGGAGGAGTTCCTCGCAGGCCTCGATCGACTTCCCGTCCAGGTGGCGGGGATCGAGCGGATCTTCCACGGGACGACCGTCGCGATCAACACGATCCTGCAGGAACGCGGGGTGACCGTCGGTCTGATCACCACGGACGGCTTCCGCGACGTCCTCTCGCTGGCGCGGGGCGGCCGCCCGGAGATCTACAACCTGTTCCACCGGCCGACACCCGCACTGGTGCCGCGGGACATGCGGGTCCAGGTGCGGGAGCGGGTCGCCGGCGACGGGACCGTCGTCCAGCCGCTCGACGAGGTTGGGCTGCTGGAGAGCGCCGATCTCCTGGTGCGGCGCGGAGCGGCGGCGATCGCGATCTGCTTCCTCCACTCCTACGCCAACCACGAGCACGAACGACGCGCTGCCGAGCTGGTCCGGGAGCGCTACCCGGAGATCGCCGTCACCGCGTCGAGCGAACTGGTCACCGAATGGCGGGAGTACGAGCGCACCTCGACCACCGTGCTGAACTCCTACGTCCAGCCGAGCTTCCAGCGCTACATCTCCGACCTGGTCGCGAACCTCGGTTCGCGCGGCTACTACCGGCCGGTCGCGCTCATGCAGTCCAGCGGCGGGGTCATCGCCGAGCACCTGGCCGCCCGCAAACCCATCCGGACCCTGGAGTCCGGCCCGGCGGGCGGCGTCATCGGCGCCGCGGCGCTGGCCGCACAGCTCGGCCACCGGAACGTCATCTGCGCCGATGTGGGCGGGACCAGCTATGACGTCGCGCTCATCGAGGACGGACGGATCCTGGAGCGGTCCGAGACCACCGTCGACGGCCGCCCGGTCCTCGGCCCCACCATCGACATCGTGTCGATCGGCGCCGGCGGCGGCTCGATCGCCTGGATCGACCACCGCGGTGCCCTGCAGGTGGGGCCGCGCAGCGCCGGTGCGCACCCCGGCCCGGCCGCGTTCGGGCTCGGCGGTACGGAACCCACCGTGACCGACGCCCACCTGCTGCTCGGCCGGCTCGATCCGCAACGATTCCTCGGGTCCCGGATGCGCCTCGACCCGGACGCCGCGACCGAGGCGATGCGCTCCCGGATCGCCGAGCCCCTCGGGCTGTCGCTCGAGCAGGCCGCCGCGGGCACCCTGGCCATCGCCGAGACGAGCATGACCTACGCGATCCGGGCGGTGACCGTGGAACGCGGGCTCGACCCGCGCGACTTCGTCATGTACTCCTACGGCGGGGGCGGCGGGCTGTTCGCGGCGGCGGTGGCCGAGCACTGCGAGGTCGGGACCGTGGTGGTCCCGCAGGCCCCGGCGAACTTCTCGGCCTGGGGCATCCTCAGCTCGGACTACCGCGAGGACGCGGTGCTCACGCGGGTCCTGCCGCTGGACGAGCCCCATTCCGACGAGGTCATCAAGATCGTCTCCGCGCTGGCCGCCGAGGCGACCGACCAGCTGGCCCAGTACGGATTCACCGCCGAGTCGCTGGTCACCACTCACCAGCTCGACGTCCGCTACACCGGCCAGGACGCCACCATCCCGGTGGCCCTCGACGTGGGCTGGCTGGAGTCGGGCGAGCTGCTGCGCACCCAGGTGCGCGCGGCGTTCGTCGGCGCCCATCGCCGGCTCTACGGGCACGGCTCCGCGGAGGCCCCCCTGGAGCTCGTGCACAGCCGCGCCAGGGTCGTCGGCCCGGTCACCCGGCCGAGTTGGCCGTGCTGGACGCAGCGGACCGAGACCGGACCGCACGACGTGCGGCCGGTCCACTTCGGCTCGGCGTTCGTCGAGACCCGGATCTACGAACGGGAGGCGCTCGCGGCCGGCCAACGGGTGCCGGGCCCAGCCGTCATCGAGGAATGGACGACGACGACCGTCGTGCCACCGGGTTGGACCGCCGGGGTCGACGACCTCGGCAACTTGATCATCGAGCGATCGGGGTGCGAGGCATGAGCGGTCCGGACGTCGACATCGTCACCGTGGAGATCATCCGCAACGGCATGACGTCGGCAGCGCTGGAGATGGCCAGGACGTTGCGGCTCACCGCCTACAACCCGCTGCTGTTCGAGTCGCAGGACTACGGGCTCGGCATCGTGTCGCCCGACGGCCAGATGTGGGGCGAAGCGCCGGGCGTCGCCGCTTTCATCGGCTGCCTCGGCGACACCGTCCGGACCGGCGTCGCCGCGCTCGGGCTCGACGGGTTCGACGAGGGCGACGTCGTCATCGTCAACGATCCGTACCTCAGCGGCACCCACATCTCCGACACCACGGTCTACCTGCCGATCTTCCACTCGGGCCGGATCGTCGCGTTCTCCTCGGCGACGGCGCACTGGGCGGACGTCGGCGGCAAGGAACCCGGCGGGTGGTGTCGCGACTCGACGAGCATCTTCCAGGAGGGGATCTGCTTCAACCACCTGAAGCTGGTCGACCGGGGCCGCCGCAACACCGAACTGTTCAGGCTGATCGCGGCCAACGTCCGCTTCTCCGACCTGGTGACGGGTGACCTGGAGGCCAAGCTCGCCGCCGCCCACCAGGGTGCGCTGCGGGTACAGGCCTTGTGCACGAAGTACGGGGCGGACGTGGTCACGGACGCGATGTCGGCGGTCATCGAGCGCACCGATGCCGCGGTCCGGCAGAAGATCGCCAAGATCCCCGACGGCAGCTACGACGCGACCATGTGCCTGGACTCCGACGGCGTCGTGGAGAACGACCCGGTCCGGCTGGCGGTGAACCTCCGCGTGTCCGGTGATCGGATGACGGCGTCCTTCCGCGGCACCGACCCCACCCGGGGCGGACCGGTCAACCTCAACCCGATCGTCGCGAAGAGCGCGGTGCGGATCGCGCTCAAGGCGCTGACGATGCCGACCGACCCGACGAACGAGGGCCACTTCCGCGCCCTCGACTTCGAGATCGAGCCGGGCACCGCGCTGACCGCGCAGCGCCCCGCGCCGTGCGACTCCTACGGCTACGCCGTGGTGGCCGTGATCGAACTGTGCGTGCAGGCCATGGCCGAGGCCCTGCCGGACTCGTGCCCGGCGGGCGGCTCCCAGCTCACCGGCATCGCCATCTCGCGATCGGACCCGCGGGACGGCAGGCCGTTCATCTTCAGCGACCCCGTCGACGGCGGAACCGGCGGGCGGCCGGACGGCGACGGCGCCGTGCTCAACGTGATGGGCAACGGCGACGTGCCGAACACCCCCGTCGAGATCATCGAAAACCGGTACCCGGTGCGGATCGAGCGCTTCGAGTACGCGCCGTCGGTCGCCGGCGCCGGTCGCCGGCGCGGCGGCCCGGGCATCCGCCGCGACTACCGCATCCTCGAAGCCGGTCTCCATCTGAACGTGGTGCTGGAGAACACGCAGGACGTGATGTGCCGGGGGATGGACGGCGGCAGGCCCGGCAGGCCGGCACGGGTGGTCGTGCGTCCCAGCACCGCGGGCGAGGTGGTCGTCACCAGGCACGACAGTTCACACCCGCTGGGGGTCGGTGACACGTTCACCGCCGTGACGTCCGGGGGCGGCGGGCTGGGCGACCCGTTCACCCGCGACCCCGCCGACGTGCTGCGCGACGTGCGCGGGGAGTTTCTCAGCGCCGACGACGCGGCATCGGTCCACGGCGTGCGGGTCGTACAGGACCGCGGTGCCTGGCGCATCGACGAGCTGGCCACCGCCGGACTGCGAGCGGCCCGATGACCCGGTTCGCCGACGCCCACAACGACCTGCTGCACGAGGTCGCCCACCGCGCACACGAGCCGAACCCGTTCGGCCGGCACTGGCTCGGCAAGATGCGCGACGGCCACGTGGCGCTGACCGTGTGCGCTGTCGCCTGCGGGCTCGAGCAGCTGCCGGAGGGCGGGCTCCGGGTGGCGTTGCACCAGTGCGGCGCCTTCCACCGCGCGCTGCGGGAGAACCCCGCCGACCTCGTCTGGGCCCGCGGTGCCGGTGACCTGGCCGAGGCGGAACGCGAGGGCCGGATCGCGCTCGTGCTGAGCATGGAGGGCGTCGAGCCGTTCGGGTACAGCGCGGCACTGCTGGAGCCCTTCATCGCCCTCGGCGTGCGCATGGTCGGCCTGACCTGGAACCGGCGCAACCCGTTCGCCGACGGCCTGCAGGAGCACGACAGCGACGGCGGCCTGAGCAGGCTCGGGCGCACCCTCGTCGACGCGCTGGTCGAACGGCACATCGCCATCGACCTCGCGCACGCGAGCCCCCGCACGGTCGACCAGGTGCTTGCGCGGGCCGCCTGTGGGCACCTGCTGGTCAGCCACGCCGGGTGCCGGTCCGTCTACGACACGTCGCGCAACCTGAGCGATGCCCAGCTGACCGCGATCGCGGCCGCGGGCGGGCTCATCGGCGTGATGCCGCACCCGGTCACCCTCGGCATCGGGGACGGAGGGGCGACGCTCGACAAGGCGGTGGACCACCTCGACCACGCCCGTCGGGTGGTCGGCGTCGACCGGCTGGCGATCGGGGCCGACTTCACCCGCCAGCTCGTGCGCTCCGGAGGGCTGCACATCCCGCCGGACATCATCATGCCCGAGGGGATGGCACCGGACGCCGCGGTCGAGGGCCTCGAGGGGCCCCACCACTTCCCGTACCTCGCCGATCGCATGCAGGCGCGCGGCTGGTCGCGGGCCGAGTGCGACGCCGTGCTGCACGACAACCTGCGCGCCTTCCTCGACGGCGTGCTCGACCACCACGAACCGAGCTGCCGGCCGAGCCCGGCCGGCCACCGCTGACCCCGGGAGCGAACGCATGCGAACCAACATCGACATCGGCACCGCGAAGGGTGCCTACACCTCGCTCGTCATCGCAGGCGACATCGGGTTCGTCGCCGGGCAGGGCGGTCTCGACGAGAGCTCCTCGGTGGTTCCCGGCGGCATCGAGGCGGAGACCGCGACCGCACTGGGCAACCTCGAACGAGTCCTCGCCGAGGTCGACGCCACGCTGGCCGACGTGGTGTCGATGACCTGCTACCTCGCCGACCTGGACGACTGGGCGGCGATGGACGCGGCGTACCGGAGGTACTTCGGCGACCGCGCGCTCCCGGCCCGGACCGCCGTCGGGGTGGCGGCTCTGCCGTTCGGCCTGCGCGTCGAGATCACCGCGACCGCCTACCTGCCGGGGGGTCGCGGCGGAGGTCGCCTGCGGTAGCCGGCCCGACCATTCCGCTGGGTGCCGCTACCGGGGCCGTCCGGATCCACCCGGACGGCCCCGTTCCGCCTCAGGCGAGGGTGCGGACCGCAGCGGCTTGGCGCCCGTGTCCGGGCTCGGCCACCACCACCCCGTCGGCGAACACCGTCGTCCCGCGCACCAGCGTGCGACGGGGCACGGTGGTGAGCCGGACGCCCGCGTAGGGCGTCCAGCCGATCTTGCTCAGCACCTCGTCGTCGGTGATCTCGTGGTCGGCGGACGGGTCCACGACGACCAGGTCCGCGTCGTGCCCGACGGCGATCCGCCCCTTCCCGGCGAGCCGGAACAGGTCGGCGGGCACGGAGCTGGTCGCCCCGACGACGCGTTCGACGCTGATCAGGCCCTCCTGGGCCGCGGTCAGGAGCATCGGCAGGAAGAACTGCGTGGACGGGGTGCCGGTGTGGGCCTTCCAGCCGTCGGTCCAGCCGATCTCCTTCTCGTCCCGCGTGTGCGGGGCGTGGTCGGTGGCGACGATGTCGATCGTGCCGTCGCCCAGGCCCGCCCAGAGGGCGCCGGTGTTCTTCTCCGGCACGTAGTAGCTCAGGGCGTAGGAGCCCCACTTCTCGATGTTCTCCCAGCGGTTGCCCAGGAACAGCGCCCACGGGTTGATCTCCGCGCTCACCTTCTGCCCGCGCGCCTTCGCCTGGCGGATCAGCTCGACGCTGCCCGCGGTCTGCACGTGCAGCAGGTGCAGGTGGACCCCCGTGGCCTGCTGCATCCGCAGCAGGGTCGCGATGGCCGTCTCCCAGATCAGTCCGTCGTGGGCGGCGTAGGCCTTCGCGTACGCCAGCGCGTCGCGCTCGCCCCGGTCCCAGAACCGCTGCTCGATGTGGTCCATCAGCTCCTGGTCGTGGGGATGCACCATCAGCGGCACGTCGGCCGCCGCGCAGGCCTCCATGATCGCCATGAGCTGCCCGTGGTCGTGGACGCCGATACCGGGCATGTGCGGGTAGTCGCGGCCGGTGTCGACCACCATGAAGACCTTGAACGCCGCCACGCCCATCGCCGCAAGGCCGGGGATCTCGGTGACCACGGTGCCCGCGGGGTTGACGTTCCAGTCCACCAGCGCCCGCTGCCGGTACCGCTCGAAGAGCGCCTCGAGGCGCTCGGTCGTGTTGGGCGGTGGCTGGATGTTCGGCATCGCCACGGTCGTGGTGACACCACCCGCGGCGCAGGCCCGGGTCACCGTGACGATGTCCTCCTTGTACTCGAAGCCCTCGTCCGTGCCCTCGCGGTGGTGGCTGTGCATGTCCACCGCTCCGGGCAGCACGAGGCACCCGCCGGCGTCGATCACCTCGCGGGCCTCCGGCTCGGCGCCCGGGGCGTAGAGGCCCACCACCCGTCCCCCGTCGATGCCGACGGATGCCTGCTCACGACCCCAGTCGTGGACCACGGTCCCGGCCCGCACCACAGTGTCGATCGCCACGCTCGCCCCTCCTCCACGCGGGCCGGGCGGCCCGTCGATTGGATCCACTATGCAGGCGACTGCACCTGCGGGAGTGACACAGCCGATATCATTTGCGGAGAAGTGATAGCGAAATCAGATCGCGGAGGCGGTACATGGACCTCGTGGACCTGCAGGCCTTCCTGGCGGTCGTGGAGCACAACGGCTTCCGGCGCGCCGCCGAGGCGCTGTTCGTCTCCCAGCCGGTCGTGACGCGCAGGATCGGCCGCCTCGAACAGGAGCTGGGAGTGGCCCTGCTGGAGCGCGGTGCATGGGGCGTGCGGCTGACCGGCCACGGCGAGGCGCTCGTCGACGGTGCCCGGCGCGTCCTGGACATGGCCGACGAGGTGCGGGCCGCCACGGTGGGGGCGAGCCCGGCGTCGATCAGGCTGGGGTGCAGCGCCACCGCGGCCGGCAGCTACCTCGCCGCGTTCCTCTCCGACTGGATCCCCCGCCACCCCTCGACCAGGGTGACCATGATCGAGGACGGGGCGCACCGGATGCGGCGCAGGCTGGAGGCCGCCGAGTGCGACGCCGCGATCATCGCGGCGCCGGTACCGCCGACGTTCGAGAGCCTGCCCATCACCACGGTCACGGTCCAGGCGGTGCTGCCGGCCCGGCACCGGCTCGCCGCCGGCAGCGGTCCCCTCGATGTCGCCGAGCTCGACCGGGAGCTCGTGCTCGTCAACGGCCGCTCGTTCCTGTCGACCGAGCTGTTCCTGTCCGCCTGCCGGGTCCAGGCGGTGGAGCCTGACGTCGTCTACGAGTGCAGCGTCGGGCAGACGCTGGCCGCGCTCGCCGAGGCCGGCCTCGGCGTCGCGATCATCAGCGACACCGTCGACCGGCGCGGATTCGACCTGACCACCCGCCCGATCTGCGACGCCGAGGGCCACCCGCTGCAGTTCGACCTGCACGTGGCGTGGGCGCGCAACCGGTCCTCGGAGGTCGTGGCCGCCTTCGCGCGCGAGCTCTCCGACTTCACGCGCCCGATGCGCACCCGGCCGGCCCGCACGTGAGTGGGCCTGCTCAGCGCAGCTTCGGCAGTACCTCCGTGCCGAGCAGCTCGATCTGCTCGAAGAACCGGTCGAACTTGAAGCGGAAGTCGAAGACGAGGTGCTCGACCCCGAGGTCGGCGAACTTGCGCACCTCGCGGACGGCGTCGTCCGGGTCGCCGACGATGAGCTGGCCCTCGAGGTCCTCCACCGTCTCGAAGCTGCCCGAGGGCGGCTTCACCGCGAACTTCGCCTTGTTCGCCCAGGCGAGCAGCCCGGGGATGTTGACGTGCCGCAGCGCCTCTTCGCGGGTCTCCTCGATGCTGGTGGGCGGGATGACCGCGACCGTCGGTGTCGCGCGGCCCTTCTCCTGCGACAGCTCCTGCATCGTCGTGATCCGCTTGGCCAGCGTGGCCATCGAGATCCGGCCCGGCATCCACCCGTCGCAGAACTCCACGGCCAGGCGCGCCGAGCGCGGTGTCGCCCCGCAGTACCAGAACGGGACCGGGCCGCCGATCGGCTTCGGCTCGATCGTCACGTCGGAGAACGAGAACACACCGTCGTCGTAGGTGACGTCGTTCTCGGTGAACACGCGGCGGAGGATCTCGGCGTTCGAGCGCACCAGCTCCACGCGGTCGTGGTGGCCCCAGCCGATGGCCTCGAACTCGTGGTCGAAGGTGCCGGCGCCGAACCCGAGGATGAGCCGCTGCCCCACGAGCTGCGTGATCGTGCCCGCCATCAGGGCCGTGACCAGCGGGTGGCGGAACGGGATGAGCGACCCGGTGCCCAGCTCGATGCGGTCGGTGACCGCGCCGATCGCGGTCAGCGTCGTCAGCGCGTCGTAGAAGGTCCGGTTGGGCTTCTCCATCTCGCCGTGCGGCTCGAACACGAGGTGGTCGCGCACCCAGACCGAGTCGAACCCCTTGTCCTCGGCGAGCTTCGAGCCCTCCAGCAGCTTCTCCTTGCTCGCGTGCTCACCGAAGTGGGGCAGCAGCAGTCCGAACTTCATCCTCAGGTCCTCTCGTCAGCGGCGTGCAGGGTCTCGACCTCGTCGAGGGCGGCGTGGCTCGTGGTGACGACGACGTCGGCCGGGCGCAGGTACCGGTCGAACCAGGCGACGATGCGGGGGGTCGTCTGCTCCCAGTACCGGTCGTAGGCGGCGTAGTGCGTGGTGTGCCGCTGCATCACCAGGCACTTCGGACCGCGCGCCGCCTCGTAGAGGCGCTCGGCGTGGTCGGTGGGCGTGGTGGCGTCGCCCTCGACCCCGATGACCATGAGCGGGGTCCTCAGGCGGGCGGCCGCGTCGATCGGCCGGTAGGCGATGATCTCCTCCGCCGCGGCAAGCGGGACCGACGCCGGGATCCGGTCGTCGACGTCGGACTTCACCGTGCTCGCCCGCCGTTCCGGGGTCGGCACCATGATCTCCTCGCGCGGGTGCACGCGCCTGCCCGCACCGGTGCTGACGCGGACCCTGCGGTCCTCCTCCAGCGCCTCCCGGAAGGCCAGCCACTCGTGCTCCTGGCGCATGCGGTGCAGCCAGTCCTCGCCGTCGGCGACCGGCACCTGGCTGACCGCGGCCTTGATCCGCGGATCGGCCTCGGCGAGCAGCACCGCGTTCCCCCCGCCGGTGCCGCCGGTGCCGAACGTGCCGATCGCGTCGGCGTCGACGTCGGCCCGCGTCGTCAGGTAGGTGACGGCGTTGACCAGGTCCTGGAGCTGGCGCGCCGGTGAGAGCACACCGCGGTCGCCCGCGGAGTCCCCGAACCCCCGGTAGTCGAGGATCAGCACCGCGTAGCCGGCCTCGGTGAGCGCTTCGTGGTACCGGACGTAGAGCTTCGCGTCCTTGAGCCCGAGCCAGCCCGGCCCCTGCACGACCGCCCGCCACGGCCCGTCACCGGTGTCCGGGGTGCGCCAGAGGGCCGCGATGCGGTCGCCCTCGCTGTAGAAGGTCACGTCCTGGGTGCGCACGTCATCTCCCTGTCGGGACGGCGGCCGCCGACCGGCCGGGTGGGTGTCGTCGGTGGCTCGGGATCCGCGGCCCGCGTGATGTGGCGGAGCATGCCGAGGACGCCGTCCCGGACGCGTTCGAGGTGCTCGGTGAGGATGCGCTCGGCGCCGTCGGCGTCCGCGCGGGAGACCGCCTCGACGAGGTCGCGGTGGGTGTGCTCGCCCGCCCCGTGCAGGCGCCAGCCGAGCATGTAGCGGCCCACCTTGAGGCGCAGCTGCTCGACCATCTCCAGCAGCTGCGGGTTCCGGTCACCGTCGTAGAGGGCGTGGTAGAAGCGCTTGCGCGACTCGACGAAGGGGGCGCCCTCGGTCTGGGCGTCCGACTCGTCCGCCAGCCTGCGCAGCTCGGCCAGCCGTTCCTCGGTCATCACGGCCATCGACCGCCGCAGCGCGTACGCCTCGAGGACGCGGCGCAGCTCGTAGACCTCGGCGACGTCGTCGGCCGTGGGGGCGCTCACCACGGCGCCCCGCCGGGGTTGGAAGGTGACGAGGCCGTCGGACTCCAGCTGCAGGAGTGCGGCGCGCACCGGCACCCGCGACACCCCGATGGCGTCGGCGAGCGTCTCCTGCCGCAGGCGCTCGCCCGGCTGGAAGGCGCCCGCGAGCAGGGCGTCCCTGAGGACGGCGTAAACCATGTCCCCCACCGACCGGTACCCCGGCGCCATGCGGTGGGCCAGGTCCCGGAGCGCCCGCGTACCGGACTGCGTGCCCATCAGCTCTCCCCCACCGCTGCGCCGACCGCTGCCCATCCTTGCGGACTTCGTATCCAGGATCCAGCTTTCCCCGATGCCCGGCTCCGGCTATTGGATACGAGCCGCCGAGGTCCTGATCGCGCCCCGGGTCTACGCTGCGTCGCGTGGCGCGCAGACGGCCCCTGGAGGACGACGTCCCCGCACTCTCCGACGTCGTGAACCGCCTGTCCGGCGGGTACACGACCGTCGGCGAGCTCGTCTACGCGATCCTGCGCGAGGCGATCCTCACGGGCGCGCTGCAACCGGGGCAGAAGCTGGGTCAGGAGGCCATCGCCGAGGCCATCGGCGTCTCCCGGATCCCGGTGCGCAGCGCGATCATCCAGCTCGAGACCGAGGGGCTGGTCGTCTTCAAGCCGCACCGCGGCGCGGTGGTGGCCACCCTGACCGCGGAGAAGGTGCGCGAGACCTACTCGGTGCGAGCACTGCTCGAGGCGCAGGCCATCAAGCTCGCGATCCGCAGCATGACGCCCGAGCGCGCGGAACGCCTGGTGGAGATGGCCGATCGGCTCGACGACCCGGAGCGCACCAGCGACTTCCTCGAGGACCGCGTGGCCTTCTACCACGAGCTCTACGGCGCCGACGAGAACCCGGTCCTGGTAGGCGTGATCGACCAGCTGCGCAGCAGCGTCGGGCGGGACCTGCTCGGCCTGCGCGTGCACGACCACGCGCACAGCCACCGCGGGCTCGTGGACCTCGTCGTCGCCGGCGACCTGCCCGGGGCGCGGCGCTGGGTCAAGTCGCACCTCGACGCCGTCTGCGCCGGGCTGCTCGCCGAGCTCGACTCGGCCCCCGAGACCTACCCTGCAGCGCACAGGTCCGCCTCCCGCTCGCGCAGGCGCGGCAGGATCGACGACTCGTAGAGATCCAGGAAACGGGCCTGGTCGGGGCCGGGTGCGTGGAACACCAGGTGCCGGAACCCCATGTCGACGTACTGCCAGATCGACTCGACGTGCTCGTCCGGGTCCGACGAGACGATCCAGCGGGAGGCCACGCGCTCGATGGGCAGGGCGTCGGCGAGCCGCTCCATCTCGACGGGGTCCTCGACCCCGAGCTTCTCCTCGCCGGACAGCGCCAGCGCGCCCCAGAAGCGGGTGTCGTGGCGCGCCCGGTCCCGGTCGGGGTCGAACGACACCTTCACCTCGATCATCAGGTCGAGGTCGTCGAGAGCCCGGCCGCCCCGGGCCGCGCCCTCGGCCAACGCCGGCAGCAGCGTGTCGGTGTAGAGGCCGCGCCCCTTGCCGCTGGTGCAGATGAACCCGTCGGCCACGCGGCCTGCGAGGCGGGTCGCCGCCGGTCCGGACGCGGCCACGTACAGCGGCACCGGCTGCTCGGGCCGGTCGTAGATCGTGGCCCGGTCGGTGCTGTAGTAGTCGCCCTCGAACGTCACGCGCTCCTGCGTCCAGAGCTCCCGGATCAGGTGCAGCGCCTCCTTGAGCCGGGCGAACCGCTCCTTGCCCTCCGGCCAGCGCAGGCCCAGCGGCGCCTCGTTCATCGACTCCCCGGACCCGACGCCGAGCACGACCCGCCCCGGGGCGAGGCAGCCCAGGGTCGCGAACGCCTGGGCGATGACGCCCGGGTGGTAGCGGAACGTCGGGGTGAGGACGCTCGTGCCGACCGTCACGGTCCGAGTGCCGGCGACCAGCGCACCCAGCCACGGCAGCGCGGCGGGCGCGTGGCCCCCGTGATGGCGCCACGGCTGCAGGTGGTCGCTCACGAACACGGAGTCGAAGCCCGACCTCTCGGCCCGGACCGCGAAATCGATGAGCTCCCGCGGCGGGAACTGCTCCGCCGATGCCTTGTAGCCGAACTTCAGCATGTGGTGCCTGCCTTCTCCTGAGAACGAATTGGATTCAGGATCCAATGCCTACGCACAGCGGACCGGTCCGCACACGGTGGCGGGGTCAGCTCTCGTAGCTGGGGTGACCGGCCTGCAGGGCCTTGGCGCGGAAGTCCTCGACCAGCTCGGCCCGGCTGACCTCGGGCACCCACACCGCCTCGGCGAAGCTCCAGAGCAGGTAGGGGTGGGCGCCCATCGCGTACAGCGCCCCGTAGTCCCGCGCGGCGAGGGCCTGCCGCTCGGTCTCGGTGAGCGGTCCGCCCCGCGCGACCCACGGGGGCGCCTCGAACCCGCCGCGCTCCACGTAGCGGGCCACGAAACGCGGCGGGTCGGCCACGTAGCCGGCCAGGCTGTCGCGGTCCATGTTGACCAGCCGCATGAAGGCGTTCACCGCGTGCCTGCTCATCGCTCCCCCGCCTTCCACTCCACGAAGGGCGACGAGGCGAACCGGGAGCGCAGGCCCACGGCGTACGCCGCGGGGGCGCCCCCCGCGGCGCCCATCGCCACGACGAAGTTGAGGAACTGCGGCGTCACGTTGCCGGCCGCCAGCATCCGCTCGAGCGTCAGCTCCCGGAAGATCTCCTCCACGTTCCCGTCGGCGAGCCACCGGATCGCGTCCTCGTCGAACTCCGGGTCCGAGGATCCGCGGAACTGCTTGGGCCCGCCGACCTCGGTGGCCAGGTGCCCGCTCGTGACGAGCACGACGCGGCGGTCCAGCGGCGACTCGGCCACCGCCCGGCGGATCACCTCGCCCAGCCGGAAGAACCGCTCGGGCCCCGGGAACGGAGGGGCGATGCAGTTCGTGAAGATCGGGACGACGGCGACGTCCGGCGACGGCGACAGGAACGCGTGGGGCAGGTAGATGCTGTGGTCGGCGCGCAGCTCCTGCGAGCTGGCGAAGTCGACGCCGTGCGCCATCCCGCCGCGCAGCAGGTCGAGCCCCAGTGCGGGGTCGCCGACCAGCACGTCCTGCGGGATCCCGAACTCCCGCTCCTCGTTGAAGAACGTGGTCGGCACCAGGTCGCTGCGGCCGACGAGGAACGTCGGCATGTTGTCGTGGAACCACTGCGTCATGTGGTCGGTGCCGACGACGACCAGCACGTCCGGCCGCAGCTCGGTGATCCGCTCGCGCATCGCGCGGAACGCGTCCCGGGTCGCGAGGAGGTCCGGCTCGACCTCGCCGCGCAGGGTGCGCCACAGCAGGGGGTTGTGCGGGGCGGCGAAGATCCCGACGATCCGGCCCATCTAGTGCTCGAGCCCGAACAGGGTCATGGCGTTCTCCAGGAGGATCTTGCGCCGCGAGGCCTCCTTGATCGCGAGCGCGTCGAAGTCCGACATCCACCGTTCCACGGTCATCACCGGCCAGTCGCTGCCGAACAGCACGCGGTCGGTGATCACGGAGTCCGCGTAGCGCACGACCTCGGGGGGCAGGTACTTCGGCCCCCACCCGGAGAGGTCCAGGTAGACGTTCGACTTGTGCCACACCATCGCGAGGTTGTCGAGGTGCCACGGCCACGCGGGGTGCGCGCTGATGATCTTCAGCTCCGGGAACGCTGCGGCGACGTCGTCGACGTACGGGATCGGACGGGCGTACTCCAGGGAGTAGCCGCCGCCGCCCGGTGTGCCGGCACCGGCACCGGGGAAGCCGCCGTGGAACATCACGACGAGCCCCAGCTCGGCACACGCCTCCCAGATGGGGAAGAAGCGCCGGTCGTTCGGCAGGAACTTCTGGCGAGCCGGGTTGAGCTCGCCGACGCCTGCGATCCCGAACTCGGCGTGGCACCGGCGGATCTCGGCGATCGCCGCCTCGCCCTTCCACGGGTCGATGCCGGCGAACGCGAGGAACACGTCGGGGTGGTCGGCCTGCGCCTTGCCGAGCAGGTCGTTGGGGGCTCCCTTGATCCCGGACGTCGTCTCCGAGTCCGAGTTGACGATGACGGCCATCATGTGCCGCTCGCGGTAGGCGTCGGCCTGCTCGGCGAACGACACCACGGGCCGATCCCGCTTGAAGTGCTGGGCCATCTGGCCGCGCCGGGCACCCATCGCGGCGAGGAACTCCTCCGTCTGCGGGTGGGTGTGCACGTCGACGGCCACCAGGTCGCGGGGGACCTTCACGATGCCGTCACCTCCTCGTCGTCGAAGGACAGCTGCTGCTGTTCGAGCAGGCGCTCGGTGTCCGCCCCGAGCAGCGGCGCCATCCGGTAGGCCGGCCGGCCGCTGCCGTTGAAGACCGTGCTGTGCCGGGGCATCCGGACCTCGTCGCCCGCGGCGTCCGGCGCGGTCGTCACCAGGTCCATGGCCGCCACCTGCGGGTCGGCGAAGAGGTCGGCGACCCGGTTGAGCGGCCCGTGCGGGATGTCGTGCGCGGCGAGCTCGCGCAACCAGTGCTCCCGCGGCCGCCGTGCCGTCTCCCGCTTGAGGATCTCGTCGAGCTCGTCGTAGTGCGCGACCCGGCCTTCCCGCGTGGCGAACCGTGGGTCCTGCGCCAGGTCGGCGCGGTCGATCACGTCGAGCAGCCCGGTCCAGAACTTCTCCGGGACCGACATGTGCACGACGAACGCCAGACCGTCCGAGCCGACGCACGCGTACGCCTGCGCCCGCCGGGGTCGCGTGTCCGGGCCGGCGGTCGCACCCGTCTGGAGGTAGGTCGACGCGGACTCGGTGAGGAAGTCCAGCACGGCGCCGACCATCGAGACCTCGACGTGCTGGCCGGAGCCGGTGACGTGCCGCGCGTGCACGGCCGCCAGCACGGCCTGGACCGCCGACATCCCGGCGAGCAGGTCGGAGAAGGCCGGGCCGGCGGGCCGCAGCGCGTCCGCCGGGATGACCTGGCTGTACATCCCGCCGACGGCCGAGATGACCGAGTCGTAGGCCGGCCGGGTCGCGTACGGGCCGTCCGCGCCGAACCCGGTGATCGAGCAGTAGACCAGGCGCGGGTTGCGCTGCGCGACGACGTCGGCCCCGAACCCGAGCCTGCGGGCGACGCCGGGGCGGAAGTTCTCGATGAGCACGTCGGCCCCGGCGGCCAGCCCGAGGAGGGCGTCCAGGCCGGCGGCCGACTTCAGGTCGAGGACGACGCCGTCCTTGTTGCGGTTGTACGCCGCGAACTGGGGGCTGTAGCCGCTCCCGGTGCCCTCCCAGCGACGCATCGGGTCGCCGGCCGGTGACTCGACCTTGACCACGTCCGCGCCCATGTCGGCGAGCAGCTTCGCGGCGTAGGGGCCCGCGATGTACTGGCCGATCTCGACGACGCGCAGGCCGCTCAGCGGCCCGTTCGCCGCCGGGCCCGATTCGGACGCACTCATCCCGAAGTCCTCTCCTCGTGCTCGCGCCGCCGCGGCGCTCTCCACGTCGTCCGGCAGCAGGGACACCTCGACCGGGTCACGCGACATGGACGACCACCTTCCCCTCGCGCGCCCGATCGCCGATCGCGGCGTACGCCTCCCCCATCTCGGCGAGGCCGAAGCGGCGCCCGACGGCCGGGCGCACGGCGCCGGTCGTGACGAGTCGCAGCGCTTCGGAGACCTCGTGGTAGTCGGCCGACGCCGCACCGATCACCGACTGCCGGTTCAGGTACAGCGCACGGGCGTCCACGCAGACGTCCTTGGCCAGCGAGGCCGAGCACACCACGAGCCGGCCCTTCCAGCCCAGGCACTGCAACGCCGCGCCGATGACGTCGCCGTGGCCGCTCGTGTCGAGGGCGAGGTCGACGCCGGCGGGTTCGAGGCGCCGCACCTGCTCGACCAGCGATGCCGGGCCGTCGTAGTGGACGGCGCGCACGCCGGAACCCGCCACGGCGCGGGAGGTGGAGGCGGCGACGACCCGGGCCCCGACGTGCCGGCCGAGCTGGACCGCGGCGGACCCGACGGCCCCGGTGGCGCCGGTGACGAGGAAGGCGGCGCCGGGGTCGAGGCGGCCACCGGCGCGGAGGGCGTGCAGCGCGATGGGAACGCTGTGCACGGCGGCGGTGGCGACCTCGAAGTCGAGCTGCCCGATGTCGAAGGCGTTCCGCGCGGGAACGGCCGCGTACTCCGCCGCGCCGCCGGCCCGGTGGACGCCGACGACGGTCTGGGACGGGCAGTCCGCCTCCTGCTCCCGGCGGCAGTACGCGCACTGCCCGCAGGAGATGTTCGGCTTCACGACGACCCGCTCGCCCCGGCGGTCGCCGTCGACGCCTGCGCCCTGCGCGACCACCGTGCCCGCCGGGTCGATGCCCAGCACGAGCGGGAGCGGGGTCTGCGCACCGGGACCGAGGCCCCGCATCGTGTTGAGGTCGAGCTGGTTGGCGCCGACGGTGCTCACCGCCACGAGCACCTCGTCGGGCCCGGGCGATGGGGCGGCCACCTCGCACACCCGCACGCCGTCCGGACCGGCGAAGGAGGTCAGGCAGGCCGCCCGCATCAGGCGACCCGTCGGGGCGGCGCCGGTCATCGGATCTCGGTCGCCGCGTTCCGCGCGTCGGTCTCCAGCAGGGTCCAGAGGTGGTTGCGCAGTTCGACGTAGCGGGGGTCCGCCGCCGCCGACCGCTCCGAGCGCGGCCGGGGCAGTTCGACCTCCAACACCTCGGCGATCGAGCCGGGATGGCTGCTGAAGACCGCCACCCGGTCGCCGAGGAGGATCGCCTCCTCGATGCTGTGGGTGATGAACATGACCGTCTTGCCGGTCGCGGCGATGATCCGCTCGAGCTCCCCGCGCATCACCTCGCGCGTCAACGCGTCGACCGCGCCGAGGGGCTCGTCCATCAGCATGATCCGCGGCTCCGCCACCAGCGCCCGCGCGAGACCGACGCGCTGCTGCATCCCGCCGGAGAGCTGCCGGGGGTAGGAGTTCTCGAAGCCGCGCAGGCCCACGAGCTCGATGGCCTCGCGCACCTGCGCGTCGGCGTCGCGGTCGCGCAACCGGGGTTGCATCTCCATCCCGAACCGGACGTTGGCCGCGACCGTACGCCACGGCATCAGTGCGTAGTCCTGGAACACGACGGCCCGGTCCGGGCCGGGTCCGGTGACGGGGACGCCGTCGACGCGGACCGATCCCTCGGTCGCGCGGACGATCCCCGCCACCGTGTTCATCATCGTCGTCTTCCCGCATCCGCTCGGGCCGAGGACGGTGAGGAACTCCCCCGCGTACACGTCGAGGTCGACGTTCTCGATCGCGACGACGGTCCGTCCCCTGCGCCCACCGTCGTAACGGACGCCCAGGTTGCTGATCGAGATCAGCGGCTCACGCGGATCGGGCGAGCCCGGCTCCGGCACGTCGGACTGACGCAGGGTGGAGGCACTCATCGAAGGGATCTCCCATCGGGCGCGGCGGCGCCATGGCGAGGAGGAGCTCGTGCCCGACGGAGCCTACGGGCGCACCCGAGGTGCGGGAAGAGAGATTGGACTCTGGATTTTGGATCCAATGTCCAGCGACGCCACCGTTACCGAACCGTGACATCGGCCGCCTTTACAGCCTCCCCGTTTTGGATACCGTATCCGCCACGAGCGATGCCCCCGATGCGCGCCTCCCGATGGCCTCGCCGCTCCAGCAACGATGACGTCCGGAAGTGGGAAGGTCATGCGCAGGTCGACATCACGAGCCCGGCTCGGCACGGTGGCCGGAGCGGCGGTCCTCGCCCTCCTGGCCGGCTGCGCGAGCGGCGCCCCAGAGCCCAGAACGCCCGTCGACCTCGGGCAGGGCGAGCCCGGGCCGGCCGAGGACACGCAGATCACCCTCGCCATCCCGTTCCCCGACGTCACGATGCACTCGATGTACGCCGTCGGGACCGAGCTGGGCCACTACGCCGAGGAAGGCCTCTCCGTCGAGGTCATCACCGCCGACAACGTGGCCGCGGCCGTCTCGAGCGGCAGCGCTGACGTCGGGGTGGAGAGCGCCGGTTCGGTCATCGAGGCGATCCGCGGCGGCGTCGAGGTCGACGCCCTGTCCGGGCACTTCTGCCGGCAGAACTTCGACTTCGCCACCCAACCCGGCGTCACCGCGATCGACCAGCTGAACGGCACCAACGTCGTGCTCGCCGGCACGAGCGGCGACCCCGCCGAGTTCCAGCGGGCGCTCGCGCTGCGGGAGGCCGGGTGGGACCTCGACAGCGTCGACGCCGAGATCGTCTACCCGGGGCCCGACTCCGCGACGTGGCGCGAGTTCTTCGTGACCGACCGCGTGTCGCTCATCCCGTTCTACGGCGACGACCGCCCGGCCCTGGAGGAGTACGGGGCCGAGATCATCGTGGAGTCGCTGCAGAACTGGCCCAACGACCTCCAGATCGCCGGAAGCGGCTGGCTCGCCGAGAACCCGAACTCGGCGGTGCGGTTCCTGCGGGCGACCATGAAGGCCGCCGAGTACATCGTGGCTCCCGGCGCGGGGCATATCCCCGCGAACAAGGACAGCGTCCTCGACATCTACGAGAAGCACGGCTTCGACGTGGCAGACCTGCGCGTGCAGAACGGCCCGTGGGTGCTCGACGGGCATCTGACCTGCCCGAACCTCTACTTCGGCGAGGAGGCGTGGAACACCACGATCGAGACGCAGAAGCTGCAGCCCCTCGACTTCGCGGCCCACGTCGACCTCGCCTACCTGGAACGCGCCCAGGGGCTCCTCGGGATCGGCAACGACGTGCCCAGCGAGCTCACCTACCCATGAGCACCGCCGACGCACTCACTCCCGCGGAGGCGGCATGACCACCCCGCCCACCAGCAACGCCACCGGCCTGGCCGCACGTCTCGCCCGCCTGGACCGCAAGCACAAGGCCCTCGTCTTCGGCGGCGAGGTGGTGTTGTTCCTGGCCGTCTGGCAGGTCGTCGTCGGGCAGTGGCGCCTGGTCAACGCGACCTTCTTCCCGCCACCGCTGAGCGTGCTCGACGGGCTCGTCGACCTCGTGTCGTCCGGCACGCTGACCGAGCACGCCCTCACGTCGGTGCAGTCGTGGGTGACGGGGTTCGCCCTCGCGGCGGCGATCGGCATCCCGCTCGGCCTGCTCATGGGCAGCTCGCTCCCGGTCGACCGGATCGTCGGGCCGCTGGCGTGGACGATCTACGCGACGCCGATGCTGGCCTACCAACCGCTCAGCAAGGCCTGGTTCGGCTTCGGGACCGGCCCCGTCGTCTTCCTCGTGGTGATCGCGGCCGTCTTCCCGATCCTGCTGAACGTCTCGGCCGGGATCCGGACCACGAACCCGTCGCTGATCAGCGCAGGTCGGGTGTACGGGGGGAGCCGGTTCCAGCTGTACCGCAAGGTGCTCCTCCCCTCGACCGTCGCGTTCCTCTTCGCCGGTCTCCGACAGGCCGCGGTCATGGCCACGATCGGCATGATCGCCGCCGAGCTGACCGGTTCGTCCACCGGGATGGGGGCCTTGATCATGCGGACCTCGAACACCTACAACACGGCACAGTCCTTCGCGGCGATCGGCCTCGTGGTGCTGTGGAGCGTGGCGATGACCCAGCTGATCAGCGGCCTCGGCAGGTGGTGGGCGCCGTGGACCCGGACGGGCGGACGATCATGACGAAGGCGCGACGGACGAACCGCGCACTGCCCGCGGATGCGAAGTGGACGGCGATCCTGGGCATCGCCGTGGTGGGCATCGTGGCGTTCTGGCAGCTCGCCGTCACCCGCCTCGAGCTGGTCCCGGCCGCGTTCCTGCCGCCGCCCACCGCGGTCGCCGCGGCGTTCACGGAGCTCGTCACGCGCGCCGAGTTCTGGAGCGCCCTGCTGTTCAGCCTGCAGAACCTCGCCATCGGGCTGGTCGCCGCGGTCGTGGTCGGAGTGGTGGCCGGGCTCGCCGTCGGTTGGTTCCCGGTGCTGCACTTCACCGTCGCGCCGTTCCTGTGGCTGCTGTACTCCACGCCGAAGGTCGCGCTCGCGCCGCTGTTCATCCTCGTCCTCGGGCTGGGCAACTCCTCCAAGATCGCCTTGGTCTTCCTCCTCGCGGTCTTCCCGATCCTGCTCAACACGATGGAGGGCGTCGAGACCGTCAGCCCGTCGCTCGTGCGCGCAGGCCGGGTGTTCGGCTTCCACGGCGTCGCACTGGGCGCGAAGATCATCCTCCCGTCCACCCTCCCGTTCAGCCTCGCCGGTATCCAGCGCGGCGCCGCGCTCGGCTTCACGGGTGCGGTGCTGGGCGAGTTCCTCGGCGGGGCAGGCGGCCTCGGGCACATGCTCGAGCGGGCGGCGTTCGACTTCCGCATGGACGAGGCGCTGGCGATCGTCCTCGTCATGGTGGTCATCGCGAACGGACTGCTGCTGGCGATCTCCGGAGCGCGTCGCCGCTGGGCACCGTGGTACAGCGGCAGCGTCAGTGCCGTCAGCTGACCCCTGCGAGCTCAGGAGCACCAGCGTGCACAAGACGTTCATCTCGCCCACCTCGATCTACGCCCCGACGTGGGACTTCAGCCAGGCGATCAAGGTGACGGGCGGGAGCCTGCTGTTCGTCAGCGGCATCATCGGCTACCGCCCGGACGGCACGATGCCACGCGGCCTCGTCGACCAGGCCGAGGTCGCCTTCGAGAACCTGCAGCAGGTGCTGGCGGCGGCGGGCGGGGCCATGGCGGACATCGTCAAGGTGAACGTCTTCGTCGGGGAGGACTACCGGCTGCACCGCGACGAGATGCGCGAGGTGCGCTCCCGGTTCTTCCCGCGGGACTTCCCGGTGAGCACCCTGGTGCAGGTGGCCGGCTTCGCCAACCCGGACTACCTCTTCGAGATCGAGGCGATCGCCGCCCTTCCGGCCTGACCCGTGCCTTCTACCCGCCCGGCACGACGAAGACGAGCCAGACCAGCGGCGGGCCGGCGACGACGGTGAGCACGGCCCAGAGCAGCAGTCGGCGGAAGAACACCCGCTCGGGCAGGGTCTGCTGGTTGGCCAGCAGCAACGCGCCGTTGGTCGACATCGGGCTGCTGTCCACCAGGGTCGACGCGATCGCCAGCGCGGTCACGGTGCCGATCACCGAAAGGTCGTGCGTCATCAGCACCGGGACCGCGAGCGGGATGGTCGCCGCCAGCACACCGGCTGTCGCCGCGAACGCCGAGATCAGCGCACCCACGAAGCACAGTGCCAGCGCGGCGAACAGCGGCCTCCCGCTCTGGTTGATCAGGTTTCCCACGTAGTCGAGCGTGCCGACGTGCTCGAGCACTCCGACGTAGGTCAGCATCCCCCCGATCAGCAGCACGACCGACCACGGCACCTTCTGAACCGCCTCGGCCGCGCGGTCGGTCGCGAACAGGGTGAGCGGAACGCTGATGACGATGGCGAGCAACCCGACGTCGAGGCCGAACACGAGAGCGCCGACGACCAGCGCGAGGATGCCGGTCAGCGTCAACGCCTGCGAGCGGTTGATGCGAGCGGACGGGGCGCGGCTGCCGACCCGTTGCGGGCTGGCGGTCACGGCTGCAGCCGGGCCGAGCCCGACCGTTCCGGGGCTCGAGCCGGCGCTCGGTCCGCTGGACCCGCCGTGGTCGGGGCCTTCCTCGATCGGGTCGGCCGCACCGGCTCCCACCTTGCCGCGCTTCCACAGTCCACCTCCCCCGAGCACCAGGAACACGACGACGGCCACAGCGGCGCTGAACGCGAGGTTGTTGATGAACAGCAGACCGGGCGAACGAGGGAGACCGGCTTCCGCGAGAACGCCATCGGTGATCACGCCGAACGGGCTGATCGGTGAGAAGCTGCCGCCGACCGAGCCGAGGCAGATCATGATCCCCATCATCAAGGGGTTGATCGAGTGCCGGGCGGCGAACCGCAGCGCGATGGGAGCGACGCAGGCAAGCGCGGCGGCGGCGAGAGCGCCCATCGCGGCGAGCAGCGCGGTGAGGCCGTACATCAGCCACGGGATGAACGCGAGACGACCGCGCACCAATCCGACTCCGCGATCGATCATCCACTCGACGGTCCCGTTGGTCTGGGCGATGGCGAACAGGTAGGTGACGCCCACCAGCAGGACGAACAGCTTGCTCGGGAACCCGCCGAAGATGTCGTCGGGGCTGAGCCCTCCGACCAGACCGCCGACGAGGTAGGCGGCGGCCAGCGCGAGCACGCCGAGGTTGACGGGCAGCCACGACGCGATGACGAACATGGCGACGAGGACGTAGATGGAGATCAGCTCAGGAGACACGACGACCTCCTGCGCCTGACGAGGGGGAGGAACCGGCAGTGCTCGTGACGAGGCCGACGGCCACGTGTCGCGGGTCGGCGGCCGCGAAGGTGACGGCGAGCAGGACAGGGCAGAAGAACTGCACGGGCGACAACGTTGTCTCCTCTGGGGGGTGCGCCAGCACCGGACGGCGTGCGGCTCGTGATCGGCCGGGTACGCGGTCGCCGATGCCCCGTCTCGCGCTACGCAGGAATGGGTTGGGGCAGGCGTCACGCCACACCGAGACGCGGATGCGGTGGGATGGTCGTCGGTCGGGC
This sequence comes from Pseudonocardia kunmingensis, assembly GCF_006716445.1. GTDB lineage: Bacteria > Actinomycetota > Actinomycetes > Mycobacteriales > Pseudonocardiaceae > Pseudonocardia > Pseudonocardia kunmingensis. Next base: position 991,633 of record NZ_VFPA01000002.1, on the reverse strand, counting down.
TGTGCGGTGGTGCGCCGTTCAGCGGACGATGGCGACGGTGTGGTTATCCGGAGAGATCCGCACGAGTTCGCCGGTGCGGACCGTCTCGAAGAACTCCTGGTCGACACCGGCGACGATCGGCAGGCCCGCGGTGACGGCGCCCTGGACCATGACCGGGTTGACGGCACCGAAGATCAGGCCACGCGGACCCACGCCGAGGCCGCGCATCGACAGGAACGCCCAGCCTGCGGCGACCCCGCCCTGGACGCCGGGTGCGATGAAGATCTTGCCGCGGACCGACTGCCCCTTCAGGGGGTGATCGTTGCGGGAGATCAGGCCGGTGGTGCGGTCGAGGTCGTAGCGCGCGCTGAAGGCGACCGGGCTCACGACGGCCTCCGCCTCGACCTCGGCGCCGGTGGCCTGCGCGACCCTGAAGAAGGTCTCGATGGTCGTCATCGTCCTGCCACCTTTCCGGTGAGAGCTGCGTCGATGCACTCGTCCGTCCGACGGAGCGCAGGCGTGTAGCCGTGGGCGCGGATGATGTTGACCAGCTTCGCCGAGTTGGTCACCAGGTTGCCCCAGCCGAAGTGTTCGCGCTGGGCGGCCGGGTCCATGACGTACCAGCAGGTGCCGCGCAGGACGATGCCGCCTGCGGAGGTGATCGCCTCCATGTGCCCCTGCTCGCGGAGCGCCTCGCAAGTGAGGCTGTTCGTCGTGAGCAGCAGCGTGACCGAGTCGGAGACCTTGTTCCCCTGCAGCCGGTCGGCGATGTGCTTGCTCTCGAAGAAGGAGAGCTGCGGTGCCGTGAACACCACCAGGTCGACGGGTCCGCCGTCGGGCAGGTCGCGGGCCATGAACGCGTCGATGTCGGCCTGGGAGACCTCGAACTCGTCGATCAGTTCCCGGCCGGCGTTCGCCGCCTCGAAGGTCGGCGCCTCCGGTGTGGTGCCCACGATGTGGTACATCGCCATGGAGCCGTAGCTGGCCAGGCTGGCACCGAAGTGCTTGAGCTCGTCGGAGACCGGACCCGGCCGGTCGACGACTTCGATGGCCGGCACGTTCCAGTACCCGCGCGTCCGCTCGCCGATCAGGCCGCCGAGGGCGCCCCAGTCGGCGTGATCGTCCAGGCTCGCCGTGACCCGGACCCGGACGTTGGCCCGGCGGTTCTCGTCGAGGTGGAAGCCGTACTCCGGAGTCCGGCCGGTCAGCGCCGCCGCGAGCCCCGCCGCGCCGGACTCGTAGTTCGTCCGTGCCCCCAGTACGGAGTTCGCGTAGGCGACCGTGCCCGTGTCGCCCCACGCCACGTGTTCTCCCAGCCTCGGCTGGTAGACGGACTGGTAGCCGATGCAGGTGTTGACGGTGGAGACCCCGAGCCGACGCAGGAGCACTCGCGTCTCCTTCTCCCCCTCGACGAGCTCGGGCGACTGGGCCAGCAGGTGGGCCTGCTCGAAATCGACCGACTGCGCGTTGCGCGTGGTCGGGACCCGGACCGTCACGCCGGCGTCGGCGAGCCGGGTGAGGTAGTTGGCGCCGGCCTGACCGAAGACCTCCCGGTCACCCATGAAGTGGGCGTTGGTGACCTCGACGAACCGCTCGGCTCCGAAGAACTCCCCGACGCTCACCTGCTCCCGCAGGATCCCGGCCAGTGCCTCGCCATGTCTGCCGTCGAGGATGTCCTGCTCGGCCGCGGTCAGTTGCATGGTTCCTCCCGGACGATGGATACCCTGGAACCCACAACTCACACTACAACAGGATACAAGTCAAGCGAACGGAAGAAGATGACCGAAGACCAATCTGTCAACCTGTTGCACCGTGGCAGCTCGGCGAGCATGCACGAGCAGCTGGCCGACCAGTTGCGACGACTGGCCGCCCAGTCGGGCTCGGACACCCGCATGCCCACCGAGATGGAGCTCGTCTCGACGTACCAGGTGAGCCGGACCACCGTCCGGAGGGCGATCGCCGCCCTGGTCGAGGAGGGACTCCTGGTGCGCCGCCAGGGCGCAGGCACGTTCGTCGCACCGAAGCGGGCGGCGCACCCACTGGACCAGCTCCGGCCGTTCGTGTCGATCTTCTCCAGCATCGGCAAGTACCCGGAGGGCCGGGTCCTGCGCTTCGAGTGGACGAATGACCCGAGCGCGCTGCACGGTCTCGACGCCGACGCCGGGCTGCTCATCCGACGCCTCTACATCATCGAGGGCGCGCCGCAGGCGATGGTGGACATCACCCTCCCCGACGTCGTCGGAGAGCGGATCTCACGCGCGCAGATCGAGGAACACCCGATCTACCAGGTCCTCCAGCAGGACCTCGGCCTCAAGCTCTCCCACGGCGACATCACCCTGGCCAGCGTGGGAGCCCGCCCGGACCAGGCCGAGCTGCTCGGGGTCAACCCGGGGAGCCCCTTGCTCGCGCTGTCCCGGGTCACCTACGACGACTCCACGCGGCCCGTCGAGCGGGCCCGGTACCACCTCCTGCCAGACCTCTTCGAGCTCCATCTGACCGTGGGCGCCCAAGGATCCGAGCAGCTCTCCTACTCCTTCACCCGCCCTGGCCCCGAACTGGTGATGCGAGCAGGATCCGAGGACGCAAGCCCCCGGTGAGCCGTTCCGCGGGGTTAACGGGGGGGGAGACACTGATGACGTCGATCGGCTCCTCGAACAAGGCGGTGATCCCGCCGACCGTGCTCGCCGCTGTCCTGGAGATCGGGCGCCGCGAAGGGCTTCCGGTGACGTCGTGGCTGTCGGGCACCGGGCTCGATCCCGCTCTGCTCTACGCGCCCGGCGCGCGGGTGTCGTTGCAGCAGGCGCGGACGGTCCTGCGCCGGGCGCTCGCCGCGTTGCCGGGGCGTGCGCTGGGGGTGGAGGTGGGCGAGCGGGACGCGCTGTTGTCGTTCGGCCTGCTCGGTGTGGCGATGCGGGCGTCGGAGACCCTGGGCGAGGGCCTCACCCTCGCCCAGGAGCTGCACCAGGCCTCGGGCAGCCTCCTCGACGTGGAGCGCGAGGATCTCGGCAGCCGCATCGGGGTGCGGTTCTGGGAGCGCTGGCCGGACCCGGGGCTGGCGGCGTTCCTGTGCGAGGAGGCGCTGGTCAGCACCGTCATCGTCGTCCGCTCGATGCTGGCGGACCCGACATGGGCGCCGTTGCAGGTCGACCTGGCCTACCCACGACCTGCGCACGCTGCGCGCTACCACCAGGTTCTCCGCTGCCCGATCACGTTCGACGCCGGCGCGAACCGCATGGTCATCCCCGCCGCGTTGATGGAACGTCCACTTCCGACCCGGCACGAGCCGACGCGACGGGCGGCCATCGAGGCCAGCCGCAGCATGCTCGCCCCGGGCGAACCGCCCTCGGACCTGGTCGCCTCGCTCGAGACCCTGCTCGCCGGGCACCTGCGGCGGCCGCTGAGCATGCGGGACGTCGCCGAGCGGCTGCACGTGACCGAGCGGACCCTGCACCGGCGGCTGGCCGAGGCCGGAGTGCGCTTCCGCGACGTCGCGAACCGGGTCCGTGAACGCCGCGCGACGTCGCTGCTGCGGCACTCGTCGGTGCCGGTCAGCGAGGTGGCGACCGAGGTCGGGTTCGGCGACAGCCGCGAGTTCCGGCGTGCCTACGCCCGCTGGACCGGGCGCACGCCGTCGCAGGCGCGCGGGGGCCGGTCGCCGGACTAGGGACCACCTGTCCCGCGACGGCGGGTCGGCAGGTCGGTAGTGCGTCCGGTCCGCCCCTCCTCCTGTCCGTTCGAGCCCTGCACCCCCGCGCGTACGCGCTGTTGCATGGAGCGCAGGGGCTGAGACGGAACCGCCGGGCAGCCCCGGGGGCGGAATCGCATCCCGCACCACGGCGGCACGGAAGGAAGAGATGACGAACACCAGCACGACCGACGTCCCCCTGCACGTGACCGGTCACCTCGCCCCGGTGCCCGACGAGATCGACGCCGTCGACCTGCCCGTCGAGGGCGCGCTGCCGCCCGAGCTCGTCGGCCGCTACCTGCGCAACGGCCCCAACCCGCTGCCCGGGCAGCCGTCGAAGCACTGGTTCGCGGGCCACGGGATGGTGCACGGCATCCGCATCGACGGCGGCCACGCGCGCTGGTACCGCAACCGGTGGGTGCGGACGAAGGCGCTGGCCGGGGCGCCCGCGATGCGCCCCGACGGGAGCCCCGACATCACCGTCGGCGAGGCGAACACGAGCGTCATCGCCCACGCCGGGAAGATCCTGACGCTGGTCGAGAGCGGCCTGCCGCACGTGCTCACCCCGGACCTGGAGACCGTGGGGACCAGCGACTTCGGCGGCCGGCTCACCACCTCCATGACGGCGCACCCCAAGACCGATCCGGTGACCGGCGATCTGCACTTCTTCGGCTACGGCGTGACGGCCCCGTTCGTCACCTACCACCGGCTCTCCGCCGCGGGCGAGCTCGTGGCGAGCGCACCGATCTCCGTTCCCGGACCGACGATGATGCACGACTTCGCGATCACCGACCGGCACGCGGTGTTCCTCGACCTGCCGATGACGTTCACCCCGGAACGGATCGACCACCCCCTGCCCTTCGACTGGGACCCCTCCTACGGCGCCCGGATCGGCGTGATGCCGCTCGAGCGCCCGGGCGAGGTGCGCTGGTACGAGATCGACCCGTCCTACGTCTTCCACGTGGGCAACGCGCACACCGACGCCGCCGGGCGGGTGGTGCTCGACGCCGCCCGGTACGCGGGCGCGGACGCGGCGCGGGCGTGGGCGCACACCGGCACCCCGTCCGCCTCGACCGGCGTCCCCGCGCACCCCGACCCGGCGGGCCCTGCCGCCGCGGCCGCCGACAGCGGACTGGCCCGCCTCCACCGCTGGGTGCTCGACCCGGCCACCGGCACCGTCACCGAGACCACCATGGACGACCGCGGGATCGAGTTCCCCACCGTCGACGACGACCGCGTGGGGCGCGTCGCCCGCTACCGCTACGCGGTCTCCGGTGGCGACCCCTCCGCCACGGCGATCGTCAAGCTCGACGCGGACGCCGGGGTCGTCGCCGAGCACGCGCTCGGCCCGGACGTCGTCGCCGGCGAGGCGGTGTTCGTGCCCTCCGGCTCCCCCGACCGCGCCGAGGACGATGGCTGGCTGCTCAGCATCGCGAGCCGGCGCGACGGCGGCGGCTCGAAGCTCCTCGTGCTCGACGCCACCGACGTCGGCGGCGCGCCGGTCGCCTCCGTCACCCTGCCCCGGCGGGTCCCGGCCGGCTTCCACGGCTCGTGGATCACCGACGCCGAGCTCGAGCAGCTCCAGGAGGCCGGCGGATGACGTGCCGGCTCGAACCCCGAGCGGTCGGCGGGCGAGGACGGCCGGTGCGACCGCGGCTCCCCACCGGGGCGCTGCTCGGCCTGTTGACGATCGGAACGTTCGCGGTCGGGGCCGACAGCTTCGTCCTGGCGGGAATGCTGTCGCCGATCGCGTCGGACCTGTCGGTCTCGGTCGCGGCGGCCGGACAGCTGACCACGGCGTTCGCGGTGACCTACGCCGTCGCGGCGCCTGCGCTGGCAGTGCTGCTCGGCAACGGGGACCGGCGGTTCGTCCTGGCCGCGGGCGGGGCGCTGTTCGCGCTCGGGGCCGCCCTCCAGGCCTCGTCGACCTCGATGCCGTTCATGCTGGTCGCCCAGGTGCTCGCCGGAGCAGGAGCCGCGCTCTACGTCTCCAACGCCACCGCGACCGCGGGTGCCCTGGTCCCGGAGGCGCGCCGGGGACGGGCGCTCGCCATGGTCTACGGGGGCTTCACCGTCGCCACGCTCGCGGGCGGCCCCCTCGGGCTGGTCGCCGCACAGGCGGTCGGCTGGCGCGGGGTGCTGGGGGTGGTCGCCGCCTTCGGTGTCGCCGCCGCTCTCGGGACCCTGGCCCTCCCGGCGGTGCACCTGCCGAAGGCGACCATGGCCCGGCGGGTGGGTGTGCTCGGCCGGCGGGCGGTGCTCGTCACCCTGCTCGTCACGATGCTCGCGCAGGCAGCGGTGATGGGTGCGCAGGTGTACCTCCCGACGATCCTGACGCCGGCCGCCGGGCCGTTGCTGCCCGTCCTGCTGGCCGCCACCGGCGGGGGGATCGTCGTGGGCACGTGGGCCTCCGGCCGGCTCGTCGACCGCACCGGTCCCGACCCCATCCGGTACGCCGCCTTCGCGGGGCTCACGCTCGTGCTCGGCGCCGCGATCCCCGTCGTCCTGGGCCACGTGGGGTGGTTGTTCGTGGTGATGCCGGTGTTCGGCCTGTTCGCCGGGATGGTGCTCGTGCCCCAGCAGCACCGACTCGTCGCGGCGGCCCCGGACTCCCCCGCGGTCGCCCTCGGATGGGGCTCCTCCGCGATATACCTCGGCGCCGCCGTCGGGTCCGTCGCCGGCGGGGCCGTGCTCGCCGGGGCGGGACCGGTCTGGCTCGGTCCCCTCGCAGCGGGCCTGGTCGTCCTCGCGTTGCTCGCCACGCGGCTCGAGCCGCGCACCCCACGTGATCCGGCCTTCGTGGGTCGCACACCTCCGTTTCCCGACAACCGTCCACGAACAGCGAGGAGCAGCCGATGACCGTGGTACTCGTACACGGCAACCCCGAGAGCGCGGCGATCTGGACCGCTCTGGTCGACGAGCTGGCGAAGGCCGGTGTCACCGACACGGTGCGCCTGTCCCCGCCCGGGTTCGGCGCGCCGCTCCCCGACCACTTCGCCGCCGACGTGACCGGGTACCGGGACTGGCTGATCGCCGAGCTCGAGCTCCTCGGCCGCCCGGTGCACCTGGTCGGCCACGACTGGGGCGGCGCCCACGTGCTCAACGTGGCGATGGTCCGACCCGATCTCCTGCACAGCTGGGCCAGCGACGCGATCGGGCTGTACGACCCCGGCTACGTCTGGCACGACCTCGCACAGCGCTGGCAGACCGATGGCACGGGCGAAGCCGACGTGGGGACCCTGGTCGGAGCTCCCCTCGAGAGGAAGACCCAGCAGATGGTCTCGCTCGGGTTCGACCGGCCGACCGCCGAACACATCGCGCACGCCCAGAACGCCGACATGGGCCGCGCGCTGCTGGGGCTGTACCGCTCCGCCAGGCAGCCGGCGATGGCCGACCTCGGTCGCGCGCTGCCCGACGCCGCAGCTCGCCCCGGACTCGCCCTGGTGGCGAGCGAGGACCACTACGTCGGCTCCGTGGCCCTGCGTCGCCGATCGGCCGCGCGGGCCCGCGCCCGCGTCGAGCTCCTCGAGGGGTGCGGGCACTGGTGGATGGCCGAGGACCCGGCGCGGGGCGCCGACGCCCTCACCCGGTTCTGGGCCTCGATCCGAGACTGACCCCTCCGTCAGCGCGACGGCGATCCGGCGGACTCGACGCGGGTCAGCCGATGTCGCGCAGGTCGTGGTCCTTGCCCTCCTTCGCCACGACGAGGGCGACCAGGCCGATCGAGGTCATGCCCATCCAGGCCAGTGCGACGAGCCACAGCGACCCCCCGCCCACCAGCACCAGCGAGGAGGCGATCACCGGCATGAGACCGGCCCCGAGCGCCGCGGCGATCTGGTAGCCCATCGAGGTCCCGGTGTAGCGGATCCGGGTCGGGAAGAGCTCGGCCGCGAAGGCACCGTAGGGCCCGGCGACGAAGCCCTGGATCACGGCCAGGCCGAGGAGCAGCGCGAGGAACACCGCCCACACGCTGCCCGCGTCGAGCAGGAACATGATCGGGAAGGCGAGCAGCAGTGCGGCGACGTTCCCGCCCATCATCACCGGCCGACGCCCGATCCGGTCCGACAGACGCGCCGCGACCACCACGACCGCGATCACGCATACGCCGGTGAGGGCCTTCACGTTGAGCACGCTGGTGGGCGAGAGCTGGAGCTGCGTGACGGCGTAGCCCAGCGCCCACACCCCCATCAGGCCCTGCGCGGCCTGCCCCGAGATCCCGGCGGCGATGGCCAGCAGCAGCCGCCGCGGGTAGCGGGTGAGGACCTCGCCGACCGGCACCTGCTTCTCCTCCACCGCCTCCACGGCCTCCTGGAACACCGCCGACTCGGCGGTCTTGAGCCGGATGACCAGCCCCACGCCGGCCAGCACGGCGCTGAAGAGGAACGGCACCCGCCAGCCCCAGGACAGGAAGTCCTCCCGCGGCAGCGTCGAGGCGAGGCTGAGCGCCAAGGTCCCGACGATCGTGCCGGCGGGGGCGCCCATGTAGGCGAAGGAGGCGGCGAAGCCGCGGGACTCCTTCTTCGCGCGCTCGAAGCCGAGCAGCATGGCGCCGCCCCATTCCCCGCCCACCGCGACGCCCTGCAGGATCCGCAGGAGCACCAGCAGCAGCGGCGCCGCGACGCCGATCTGCTCGGTGGTCGGGAGCAGGCCGATCAGCGTGCTGACCAGGCCCATCAGCACCAGGGTCACGACCAGCATGGACTTGCGGCCCAGCCGGTCGCCGAGGTGGCCGAACACGATGCCGCCGAGCGGGCGGGCGAAATAGCCTGCCGCGAGCGTGCCGAACGCGAGGATCTGCGCGACGCCGGGACCGACCCCGGTGAAGAACACGGTGCCGAAGACGACGCTCGCGGCCGTCGCGTAGAGGATGAAGTCGTAGTACTCGATCGCGGTGCCGACGAAGCTGGAGGCCAGGATCCGGCGCATCTCCTGCGGGGTCGCCTCGATCCGCCGGGCGGACTGCGCGCTGTCGGTGCCTGCCATCACGCCACCTCCGTCCTGCGGCCGGTCGCGAACGCGATGACGTCCAGGTCGTCGGGCACGAGCACCGGGCCGCGGAACGTCTCGGCGGCGCCCGCGGAGAACGCCGACGCCGGGGCGTCGCCGGGCACCAGGTGGTGCAGGGCCAGCACCCGCGCACCGGCCCGGGTGGCGAGCTCGCCCGCCTGGCGGGCGGTGGTGTGGGCGCGCCCGTGGTGGGCCATCGTCGCCCGCCGCATGGCCGTGTCGGCGTAGCGGCGGCCCATCGCGGTCAGGTCGATCGCCTCGTGCAGCAGCAGGTCGGTGTCCCGCGCGAGGCGGACCACGTTGTCGCAGGGCGCGGTGTCCCCCGAGATCGTCACCGAACCCCCGGCCGTGTCGAACCGGAACGCGAACGCCGGGGCGGTGGGCGGGTGCTCGACCAGGATCGCGGTGACGACGACGTCGTCGTCGCGGTGGACCTCGAACGGCTCCATCGGCGGGGCCACCCGGGTGTCGGGGGCGAAGCCCGTACCCGGCGGCAGCGCGATGTCGTGGACGGCCACCTGGTCGGCGGGTCCGCGGGTCAACGAGTCGAAGATCCGGTCGTTGAGATCGGTCGCGTGTGCGGCGCACAGCAGGTCGACCATCTCCACGGTCCCCGGGGTCGGGTTGGCCGGCGCCACCGGTTCCGGCCGTCCGGTCGCGTGCGGCGACAGCGGCGGCAGGCCGCCCCGCGGGCCGGGACCGTGCACCGCGATCGGCGGAGCGGCCGGGTCCCGGCGCTCGAACAGGCCGAACAGCAGCAGCGGGACCAGGTCGGCGACGTGGTCGGAGTGCAGGTGGGTCAGGAACAGCGCGCGGACCCGGTCGAGCGGCAGACCGGCGCGCGCGAGCTGGCGACCGGTGCCCTGGCCGGCGTCGACGAGGTACACCGCCTCGCCGACGACGACGGCCGTCCCGATCCCGCTCCGCGCGGCCGCGGCGCCGGGGCGGTCCCACCACCGCGGACCGCCCGCGGTCCCGAGGGTCACCACATGAGGGCTGGACATGACACTCCTTCGTGTCGTGCTGGGACGTGCGGCAGCCGCACCTTCCCCTAGCACTGTCGCCCACCAGCAGAATCAGGAACAGCTGATTCTGCTGTCGCAGAGCATAAGCTCCACTTGTGAAGGACGTGACGCTGCGCCAGCTCGAGTACCTGGTCGCGATCGCCCAGGACGAGTCGATCTCCCGGGCCGCGGTCCGCTGCCACGTCTCGCAGGCCGCGATCAGCCAGGCCCTGCGGGAGCTCGAGGGTGCGCTCGGCGTGCAGCTGGCCGTGCGGCGCACCGCGAAGGGCGTCCACCTGACCGCGGCCGGCCGGGAGGCGGCGACCCGGGCCCGGGGGGTGCTGCAGGACGTGCGGCAGCTCGCCGGGCAGCCGGGCACCGGGCGCCTGACCGTCGGGTGCTTCCCCTCGGTGTCGGCGCAGGTCCTGCCGGAGGTCGCCGGCCTGCTGCGAGACCGGTTCCCGGACGCGCAGCTGGAGATCGTGGAGGGCTCGGCCGCCGTGCTGCAGGAGCGCCTGCTGCGCGGCCAGGTGGACGTCTGCTTCCTCTACGAGATGCAGCTGCAGCCCGAGGTGGAGCCGACCCTGCTGCGCGAGCGCCGGTTCAAGGTCGCCGTCGCCGCCGACCACCCCCTCGCCGCCCGACCCGACGTGCGCCTCGCCGACCTCGCCGACCACCCCGGCGCGCTGCTCAACGTCGAGCCCGCGAGCTTCCTGAACGAGGCCCTGCTGGCCCGCTTCGGCGTCGTTCCGCGGATCGCCTACCGCAGCACCGACGTCCTCGCGGTGCGCGCCCTGGTCGGGCGGGGGCTGGCCTGGGCGCTGCTGATGACCGAGGTGCCCAGCAGCCACGAGGGCCGACCGCTGCGGTTCCTGCCCATCGTCGAGGACATCGGGACCAACTCGCTCGTCGCCGCCCTGCCGCGCGGGGTCCGGGCGAGCGGGCTGGTCGAGCACGTGGTCGAGCACTGCCGAGAGGTGCTGCCCGCGTAGTTCGCGCACCACGACAGCGGCCCGTCGACCCACAACCGGCCGAGGTCGAGCTGTTCAGGTCGCGACCGTCGCGACCGCGAAGCCACCCCACGCACGCTTAGAGGGGCTCGACGGTGAAGTAGTCGAACACCAGCATGCTGCCCGACGCCGTGCCCGCGATTCTGCCCAGCGTGCTCTCGACCGCCGGGTGCTCCAGGTACATGATCACGCCCTCCCACAGGAAGACCGCCGGACGGTGTGGATCGAAACCGGCCTCGACCAGTCGGGCGGCGGTGACGTGGTGCGCCCGAGGCGGTGGATGGCCTACGGCGTGACCGACGAGGTGATCGGCGACCCGACGGGACCCCCGGAGTCCGGCACCTCGGCGTAGTCGGGCAGCTCGACGCCGTTGATCGCGCGCTCGACCAGCTCCATGAGCGCCTCCATGTCGGGCTCCGGGCTCGGCTCGGCGTCCGGCGCCGGGGCCTCGCGGCTCTGCACGTGCATCCGGCCGATCTCCTGGTTGGCCTCGACGAACGGGCGCATCCGCGCCTCGTAGCCCGCGAGCCCGGCTTCCGGGTCCCACCCGGCGGCGGCCAGCTCTCCGGCCAGCAGGTAGGCGCCGACCAGGGCCAGCCCGGTGCCACCCCCGGACATCGGCGACGAGCTGAACGCCGCGTCCCCGAGCAGCCCCACCCGTCCGCTCGACCAGCGGTCCATCACCACCTGGGCGACCTGGTCGAGGTAGAAGTCCGGGGTGTCGTCCAGGTGATCGAGGATGCGCGGGGTCAGCCAACCGAAGCCGGCCATCCGCTCCCGCAGCAGTCGCTTCTGGGCCGCGACGTCGCGGTGGTCGACGTCGAAGTCGGCGGCGCTGAACGAGAGCATGGCCATCGCCCGGGTGGCGTCCGGGAGGGGCCGCAGGCCTGCGGAGCGTCCGGACTCCTGGTAGTCGATCAGCCAGCGGTCCACCCCGAACTCGTTGGGCACGCTGTAGAAGGCCAGGACGAGCCCGAGGTGGCGGACGAACCGCTCGCGCGGACCGAAGACCATCGCGCGCAGCGCCGAGTGCAGCCCGTCCGCGCCGATCACCAGGTCGAAGCGTCGCCGGGCGCCGCCCGCGAAGGTCACGTCGACCCCGTCCGCGTCCCGGGTGAGCTCGGCGATTCGGTCCCCGAAGACGTACTCGACGCTGTCCCGGGTGTCGTCGTAGAGCACCCGGGACAGGTCCCCGCGCAGGATCTCGATCTCCGCGATGTACCCGTCGCCGCCGTGGTCGTCTGCGCGGAAGGTCTCCAGCACGTTCCCGTCCACGTCCACGGTGTACGCGCCTGCGGTGTCGGTGCAGGCGGCGCGCACCGCCGCGTCCAGCCCCATGCGCCGGATGACCTCCTTGGCCACCCCGCGCGCGTCCACCGCCTGCCCACCGGGACGCAGCCCGGGGGCCCGCTCCACCACGGTCACCTCGGCCCCCCGCCGGTGCAGCCAGTGGGCCAGCGCGGGCCCCGCGATGCTCGCCCCCGCCACCAACACCCTGATACCGCTCACAGCGCCCCCTTGCCCGTCCGGTTCGTGCCGTTGACGTGGAGTCGGCCCCGCCCTCGGTCCGCCCCCATCCAGCCGGTGAGACTCGGGCGCGGCCGGAAACTGATCGCCGGGCAGTCAACTGGATCCTCGCGTGGAGCGGGCACCCGCGGGGCGTGGCGATCAGGTGGTGACCACGTGGCCGACACGGGTGCCCGCGGTGCCGCCCGTCCGTACGTTAGTGATCACCGACGACGGATGGAGATCCGCATGTCAGAGACCACGAGCGCGGGAGCGGCCCGGAAGGTCGCCGCCGAGGTGACGGTGTCGATGGACGGGTACAGCAGCACCGGACCCCAGGACGACATGAGCTGGGCCATGGGGCACATCGCGAGCGGGCAGAGCGAGCTCTACTACGAAGGGATCTGGCGGGGTGTGAGCACCGCGCTGCTGGGCAGGACGAACTGGGAAGGCTTCACGTCCGTGTGGCCGGCGATCACGAACGACCCGGCCAGCTCGCCCCGCACCCGCGAGCTCGGCAGCTGGCTGGCCTCGGTGGAGAAGATCGTCTTCTCCACGACCCTGGAGCAGGACGACCTCGAGAAGGCGGAGTGGACCAACGCCCGGGTCTCTCGCGATGCCGCAACCGAGGTACGGGCGCTCAAGAGCGGGCCGGGCCGGGACATCCTGGTCCTGAACAGCGCGAGCATCATCCAGACGCTGCTGGAGGAGGACCTGGTCGACGACCTCTACCTGACGGTGGTGCCGGCGACCCTCGGTGGCGGGCTCCAACTGCTCCCCGACGGCTACGCGTCCACATGGCAACTCGCCAGCGCCACGGCGTTCCCCTCGTCCGGGGCGGTCGCACTGCATTACCAGCGCCCCTGAACCGCGACGTCACGCCGAGGGACCCGGGTCGTCGACCCGCAGGCGGAGCTCCCGTTTGAGGATCTTGCCGGTGGCGTTCTTCGGCAGCTCGGGCACGAAGACCACATCGCGCGGCTTCTTGAACGAGGCGAGCCGGTCGCGGCAGTGCCGCACCAGTGCGTCGGGGTCGGGATCCCCGTCCGCGACCACGAAGGCCCGCACGGATTCGCCCCACTCGGGATCGGGAACGCCGACGACCGCCGCTTCGCGGACAGCCGGGTGGGTGAGGAGGACCTCCTCGACCTCCCGGGGGTAGACGTTCGACCCGCCGGTGATGATCACGTCCTTGGCCCGGTCGGTCAGATGCAGGTAACCGGCCTCGAAGTGGCCGATGTCGCCGGTGTGCAGCCAGCCCCCGGCCAGCGTGGCCGCAGTGGCCTCGGCGTTGTTCCGGTAGCCGCGCATCACGACGTCACCGCGGACGAGGACCTCACCGTCCGCTCCGTCCGGCACGGGCTCGCCGGTCGCGTCCGCGACGCGGACCTCGACGCCGTGGAACGGGCGCCCGCACGAACCGGGATGGGCGAGCGCCTCGGACGCGGGCATGACGGTGATCGTCATCGGGGACTCGCCCTGCCCGTAGATCTGGACCACGATCTTCCCGAACACGTCGACCGCCGCCCGCAGGTCCTCCTGGTAGAGCGCCGCGCCGCCGACGACGATGCTCCGCAGCGTCGGGAAGGTCCGGCCGCGCGCCTCGTCGACCACGCGCTTCAGCATCGTCGGGGCGAGGAAGGCGGCGTGCGTGACCCGGTGCTCCTCGATCAACCCGACGAACTCGGCGGCCGAGAAGCGGGTTCCGGGCGCGATGACCTGGGTCGCGCCCCGGGCGATCGAAGGCAGCAGGTACAGCCCGCTGCCGTGGGTCAGAGGCGCGGCGTGCAGGTAGACGCTGCCCTCGGCGATCTCGTCGAGGTCGACGTGGTAGGCCTCCGTCATCGCTTCGAGGTTGCGGTGGGTGAGCATCGCGCCCTTCGGCCTCCCGGTCGTCCCGGAGGTGTAGAAGAGCCACGCCGGGTCGTCGGAGGCCGTCTCGACCGCGGGCACCGGCTCCGGGCCGAGGACGTCCTCGTAGTCGATCCCGGAGTCCGATCCGTCCGCCCTGGCCACGCGCAGCACGCGGATCCCCTCGGGGAGGCCACGCGTCGCGGCGGCCGTCTCATCGCTCACGACGACGGCGGCCGCTCCGCTGTGCCGGGCGATGTACCCGACCTCGTCGGGATGCAGGTGCCAGTTGACCGGAACGGCGACGAACCCGCCGTGGAAGGCGGCCCACAGCGCCTCGACGAGCTCGACCCGGTTGGGCATGAGCAGCAGCACGACGCGGTCACCGCGTTCGAGTCCGAGCCGGGCCAGACCGGCGGCGAGCCGGCCGACCCGGTCGCCGAGCTCCCGGTAGGTGAGCGTCCGGGAGCCCTGGACGAGGGCGATCCCGTCACCGGCTCGCGCAACCCCGTCACGGAGCAGTGCGGCGATGTTCACGAGGCCTCCAGCGTCGGATGGTACGAACCGATCAGCGCGGTTCCACCGGCTCAACCGTCGAGATCATAGGTGGTCGATCTGTTCGCGAAGGATGTCGCCGTGTCCTGCGTGCCGGGCGAACTCTTCTATCATGGCGAGCAGAGTCCACCGCATGCTGACCGTCCCTTCACGGGGATTGTCCTTCGTGTCATCGAGGTCGAAGCGGGCGGCGATCACCCGCGATCGCCGGCTCGCCCGTTCGAACTCGGCGATCACGTCGGCCAGCGATTCGTCGGCTGCGACGGCGAAGGTGCCCTCGTCCCGCTTCGAGTATCCGTCGCATTCGGACTCGTCGAGTCCCGCCCAGAGGCGCTGGAACCAGATCCGTTCGGCGGCCGCGGCATGCTTGATCAACGAAATCGGGGTCGTCAGCGACACGACGAGCCGTCGACGGGCGTTGACGTCGGAGAGGCCGCGTATCGTCCCGATCAGCGCTTCGCGGTTGCGATCGAGCATGTTCTCGAGGATCGCCCGCTCTGCGCCAATGGTCACCCGGTCAGCACTCATGAACTTCCACTCCGTCCTACGCGTTTCGATTCGAGGGACAACAGATTCAGCTCTGGAAGAAGCCGGAGAGGCTGATGCGCGAGAGCGTGTCGATGCGGGAAATGTGGACACCGCGACGAAGACGTCCGCCAGGACCCAGATGGGTCACTCGGGGATTGCCGACACTGTATCACAGTCCCGCTGACCCCATATCCGTTGTGCGAGGTCGCTCCGGCCGCGACCGGGCAGGATGGCGACGTGGAGATGCGGGAGATCGAGACGTTCCTGGTGCTGGCCGAGGAGCTGCACTTCGGCCGCACCGCCGAGCGGCTCTACCTCTCCACGTCGCGGGTCAGCCAGACCGTGCGGGCGATGGAGCTGCGCGTTACCGTGCCGATCCACGGCGGGGACTGGTGACGGGCGAGCGGGTGACGCTCCGTGATGTCACCGGTACTGCTCGCGGTCGCCCGACCGCCTGGCCCGTCCCACCGTGGTTCAGAGCAGGACCTCGATCACCGTCGGCCCACCCGCGGCCAGGGCCGCGTCGGTCGCCGTGGCGAGCTCGTCCATCGTCTCCGCCCGGGTGGCCTGCACGCCCAGCCCGCGCGCGAGCGACACCCAGTCGACCACCGGTGAGGTCAGGTCGAGCAGTGCCGACGCCCGCTCGCCGACGTCCTGCACGCCGACGTTCGCCATCTCGTTGCGAAGGATCTGGTAGCGCCGGTTGGCGAACACCAGCGTCACCACGTCCAGCCCTTCCCGGGCCTGGGTCCACAGTGCCTGCGGCATGTAGAGGCCGGAGCCGTCACTCTCCAGCGTGAGCACGCGCCGACCCGGGCACGCCATGGCCGCGCCCACCGCCACCGGCATGGCGTAGCCGATGGACCCGCCGGTGCCCGAGAGCCAGTCGTGCGGCCGGGCCGTTGCCGTCGCCGCGTGGAAGGACCGGCCCGTGGTGATCGACTCGTCGACGACGATCCCGTCCTCGGGGATCACGTTCGCCAGGAACGCCGCGAGCTTGTCCGGTGTGATCGTCCCGGTCGGCCGGGCCGGTAGCGCCAGCCCGGCAGGGCGCGCGGCAGGGCCTGCGGCACCGGTTCTGCCGGCGGTGTCCAGCAGTGCCCGCAGGGCGGGCTCGGGGTCCGCGCGCGCGTCGCACAGCTCGACGAACCGGGTGCCCGGCCGGGCGATCCTGCTGCGCTTGTCCGGGTAGGCGAAGAACGGGACGGGGGGCGCGGCTCCCACCAGCACGACGGTGTCGAACCGGTCGAACAGCTCCCGCGCCTGCTCCACCGGGTACGGGACCTTGCGGGCCGGATGGCGCCCCGCGCCGCGCGGGACCCGGGCGATGTGGGTGTTGACGAGCACCTCGGCCCCGGTCGATGCGGCGATCCGCGCGGCCAGCTCCAGCGCCACCGCGTTCGAGGTGCGCCCGCCGAACAGGATCGCCGCGCGGGGCCCGGCGTCCCGCAGCAGCCGCGCCGCCTCCGTCACCGCGAGCTCGTCGACGACCGGCGCGGGCGCCGGGTCGGCGACCGGCCACTGCGGCGGGACGTCCCGCAGCGGGCTCCACGCCGCGTCGGCAGGCAGCACCAGCGAGGCGATCTGCCCCCGCAGGCTCGCGGCCACGGCGGCGGCGCCGTCACCGGCCACCGCGTCCGCCCCGGCCGTGGTGCGCACCCAGTCCGAGAACGGCCGCGCCGCGCCCTCGACGTCCGAGGTCAGCGGCGCGTCGAGGGCGCGGTGGTACGAGGCGTGGTCCCCGATCACGTTCACCACGGGCGAGCACGCCCGGCGCGCGTTGTGCAGGTTGGACAGCCCGTTGGCCAGGCCAGGGCCCAGGTGCAGCAGTGTCGCCGCCGGGCGGCCGCTCATCCGGCCGTAGCCGTCGGCGGCGCCCGTCGCGACCCCCTCGAAGAGCACCAGGCTCCCCCGGATCCGCGGCGTGTCCTGCAACGCGGCGACCGCGTGCATCTCCGAGGTCCCCGGGTTCGCGAAGCACACCTCGACGCCGTTGTGCGCGAGGGTGCCCAGCAGCGCCTGCGCGCCGTTCATTCCCCGTCCTGCCCGGTCCACCCGGCGGCCTGCTGCCGGACCGCGGCCTCGTCGAAGTCGTTGTACCGCTCGACCAGGGAGTAGTCGACGATCTGGGCGAGCGGGGTGTCCTTCGCCTCCGGCGTGATGATCCCGTTCTCGGCGTAGAACGTCCGGGTCGCCTCGAGGTCCTCGTCGGTCTGCCTGCCGTACTGCCCTGCCGAGCCGCGACCGCCGGTGGTCTCCAGCCGCTTCGCCAGCTGCTCGGTCGCGGCGCCCAGCAACGCCGCCTCGTCCCCGCCGCCCGGCTTGGACGCGGGGAAGTTCTCCCAGTGCATGCGCACGGCGGCCTCCGGGTTCGCCTGCGCGAACACCATCCCCTGGAAGAACGCCCGCCACAGCGCTGCGATCCGGTCGGGCGCGGTCTCGACCGCCTCCCGGGCGCACACCATCGAGGAGGTCCCGGTCAGGTCGTTCGCCGGGCTCTCCAGCTCCACCAGCGGCTCGCCGAGCAGGCCCTCGATGACCAGGTTGGGACCGTCGTAGCCGGAGTAGGCCTGGATGTCGCCCGCCCGGAAGGCCTGCGCGGCCTGGGTTCCGTACCCGACGGCGAGGAACTGCTCGTCGGTGGCCTCCACGCCGGCGGCCCGCATGCCGCCCTGGGCGAGGTCGACGGAGACGCTGCCGAGCACGCTCACCCCGATGGTGCGGCCGACCAGGTCGTCGATGGAGTCGAAGCCGCTCGCCGCCGGCGCGACCGTGCGGAAGATGTTGCCGTTGGTGGTTCCGAGGATCACGATGCCCGGGTCGGTGGCGGCCAGGGTCATCGCGTTCGCGGTGGAGGCGTAGGTGCAGGTGGCCTGGCCGGAGCCCACCGACTGGATCGCGGCCAGCGCGCTCTCCACCGGCTGCATGGTCACCTCGAGCCCGCCGGCCTCGAAGTAGCCCATGGTCTCCGGGACCGTCGCGTAGCTCGCGGTGGCCGCGCTCATGGACTGGTCGGGCACTGCGAAGATCATCGGCCCTGTCCCGTCGCCGCCGCCCGCTCCGCCGCACCCGGCGACGGCGAGCATCAGGCCGACCGCGGCGGCGGCGATCAGGCCGTTCCGGCGCGGCCGGCAGCGCGACGAGATGGTGTGCATCCTGCGGATCGGTCGGGGCATCGGAACCTCGGGTTCTCGCGTGTGGGGCCGGGGGCCGGGGGTCGGGGTCACTGCCGGTACTTGCGCAGGCACCAGCTGAGCAGGCCCAGTGCCAGCGAGATGGACAGGCCGAATGCGCTCAGGATGATCAGCAGGGCGTAGGTGACGTCGATCGTCCCCGCCTGTGACGAGGCCTGGATGGCGAATCCCAGGCCCTCCCGGGAGGAGACGAACTCGGCGACGATGACCCCGATCAGCGACAGGACCGCCGCGGACTTCAGGCCGGGCAGGATGTAGGACAGCGCGTTCGGGATCTGCAGCATCCGCAGGCGCTGCCACCTGCTCGCGCCGAGCGCGCGCATCAGGTTGGTGTGGTCCTCGCTGACGTTGGTCAGCCCGACCATCGCGTTGACCAGGATCGGGAAGAAGGCCATCAGTGCCGCGATGACGACCTTGGGGGTCAGCCCGTAGCCGAACGCGGCGATGATCAGCGGCGCGATCGCGACCTTCGGGAAGGTCTGGATCATGATCAGATAGGGGTAGACGGCCATCCGCAGCGGCGCGGAGAACGCGAAGACGAAGCTCACCAACAGCGCGGCGACGGTCGCCGCGGTGAAGCCTGCGATCGTCTCGTACACCGTGGCCCACAGGTTCGGCCAGATCGTCCCGCTGGAGAACTGGTCGACCAGCGCGGCGACGACGTCGGCCGGGTGGGCGAGCACGAGTGGCGACACGAGCCCCTGCTGCGCCGCGACGAACCACGAGCCGAGCAGCAGGGCGAGCAGCAGCACCGACAGGATCGTGGCCTGGACCCGCGTCGACGCGTACCACCGCGCGGCGGGGGGTCCCAGGTCGGCGATGCCCGGTACCGGCTCGGTGTCGTCGACAGGGGTGCGGACCATCGGTTGGACCACGGTGTCCTCCGGCGTCAGTGGGTCTGGTCGAGGACGCGACGGGTGTGCGCCACGATCTCGTTGAACTCCGGGGCGGTGCGCGTCGCGCTCGTGCGCGGCCGGGGAAGGTCCACGTCGAACACGTCGAAGATCCGTCCCGGTCGTGCGCTCATCACCGCGATGCGGTCGGACAGGAAGACCGCCTCGGAGATGCTGTGGGTCACGAAGACCACGGTCTTGGGTTCGGCGCTCCAGATCCGCAGGAGCTCCTCGTTGAGGTCCTCCCGGGTGAACTCGTCCAGCGCCCCGAACGGCTCGTCCATCAGCAGCAGGCCGGGGCTCAGCACGAGCGAGCGGGCGATCGCCACCCTCTGCTCCATCCCGCCGGAGAGCTCGCGCGGGTAGTGGTGGGCGAAGTCCTGCAAGCCGGTGATCTCCAGCAGCCGCTCCACGCGGCGGGCCCCCTCCTCGCGGGAGATCGAGCCGCTGACGTGGAAGGGCAGCGAGATGTTCTCGGTGACGGTGCGCCACGGCAGCAGGGTCGGCTTCTGGAACGCGACGCCGGCGTCGGTCAGCGGGGCGGTGACCGGCCTGCCGTCCACCCGGACCGCGCCCGAGCTGGGCGGCTGCAGGCCGGCGATCGCCTTGAGCAGCGTCGACTTCCCGCAGCCGGACGGGCCGAGCAGCGAGACGAACTGCCCGGCCCCGATCTCCAGGTTCGCGTCCTGCAGGGCCGTGATCGTCAGCTTGCCGCGACGGAAGACCTTGCTGACGCCGGCGACGCTGATCGACGACGCCTGGGTGACCCGCTCCCCGGCCGCTGCGGTGGCGCTCACGACCGGCCTCCCGCGGGGGTGAGGTTCTGGGCGTAGAACCGGTGCCAGTTCCCACCCAGGATCTGGCCCGCCTCCCGCTCGTCGAACCCGCGGCGCAGCAGGGCGGGCAGGATCTCCCGGTGCGAGTGCGGCGTGGTGTACCAGCTGCGTCTCGCCGGCGGTGGGGCGATCCCGGCCCCCTTCTGCTCCCGGCGGGACCACCGGCCGTTGCGCATCCAGCGCAGATAGCCCTCGTCACCGTGCTGGTTGTGGTCGGTGCCGATGCCGACGCAGTCGACGCCGATCAGGTCGACCGTGCGCGCGACCATCTCCGACCACTGGTCGACCGTCTCGTGGAAGCCGCGGGTGATGTTGTGGTACATCGTCACGCCGAGCACGCCGCGGTTCTTCTGCAGCGCGCGCAGCACGTCGTCGGACTTGTTGCGGGGGTGGTCGACGAGGCTCTGCGGGTTGGCGTGCGTGATCGCCACGCCGCGCTCGGACGCCTCGATCGCCTCCAGGCTGGTCCGGTCACCGACGTGCGAGAGGTCGATCACCATCCCGACCCGGTTCATCTCCGCCACGACCTCCCGGCCGTAGCGGGTGAGCCCGGAGTCCGCGGGCTCGTAACAGCTCCCGCCGATGTCGTTCTGGATGTTGTAGGTGAGCTGGGCGACGTGCACGTCCATCTTCTTGAACAGCTCGACGTAGCCCAGTCGCCCCTGCAGGAAGGCCGAGTTCTGGAAGCCCAGCAGGATCGCCAGCTTCCCCTCGGCCGCGGCCCGGTCGATGTCGCCCGGCTCCCGGACGAGCACCGCGAGGTCGGCGTTGTCGGTGACCAGCTCGCCCCACCGCACCACCGCGTCCATGGACTCGGTGGTGTCCTCCCAGAACCCGCAGGTGACGGTGACGCAGTCGATGCCGCCCGCCAGCGTGTCCTCGATCGCCCGCCGGTCCATCCGCGAGCAGATCAGGCTGTCGATTGTGACCATCGTGCTCCCCGTCTCACGAGACGTCGATGAAGATCTCCCGGCGGTGCGACTCCCGCCCGAGCGGGTCGTTCTGCCGGATGAAGCGCTCGCCGTCGGCGGTCACCCGCCGCAGCGTGTCGCCGGTGTGGTAGCGGGAGAGCGCGGTGTCCACGCTCAGCGCCCGGTTCGAGGTGAAGTAGAGCTGCCACCAGGTCGATGCGGCGATCTCGACGCCGCGCAGCAGCGCGGCCTCGGTGCGCGTCCACGCCGCGGCGACGTCCGGGGTCCCGTCCGGCGGCGGGACGTGCAGCGTGCTGCCGTCGACCACCCGGGCCTCGATCCGGTAGCCCTGCAGCACCCGAGCGGCGGTCCGCAGCGCGGACGGGTGCCCGGCGCGGGTGACCCGGGCCTCCACCGGCCCCGTGCGGGCGGCCCGCGCGGCGAGGTGGTGGACGAGGAGGTGCCCGCTCAGCAGCAGGCTCGTCCCGGCGCAGTCCACGGTCACCGTCCGGCCCTCGCCGGTGAAGCGGGGCGCCCGGAATGCGGGGCGGGGCTCGGGCCGGGTGAGGCTCGCCAGGTCCTCCAGGGTGCGCTCCGGGTCGCCCGCGCATCCGGCGACGACGAACTGGCGCGCCCCGGGCACGGCACCCGGCGGCACCCCGAGCACCATCATCAGCCGCTCGGTGACGAGCTTGATCTCGCGCAGCTGGACGGTGAGCGTGCCCGTGACGCCCTCCGGCGGGGTGATCGCGCTCATCGTCGGGCGGATGCTCGCCCGGGCGGATCTCTCAGCGGTCATGGGCGGAACCTGCCTTCGTCCTCGATGTCGTCACGCGCACGGCAGAGGTGGTCGCGCATCACGTTCTCGTCGGTCCGGCCGCTCGGCGTGATCGCGCTCAGGGCACCCCGGCAGACGCCGCCCGAGAAGATCGGGACCGCCACCGCGGTCACGTCGTCGCCCGACCAGCGGCCGTGGATGATGGCGAACCCGTCGGCCCGCACCTGCCGGTAGCGTTCCTCGGGCGGCAGCGCGATCCCCGCCGCGCGCAGGTCGTCGCGGAGCTCGAGGCCGCCGTAGGCGAGCAGCACCTGCCCGGAGGCCGACGTGCTGACCGAGATCCGCTCCTCGCTGGACCGGCGTACCTGCAGTGCCCGGTCCGGCTCCACCCGCTCGACGATCCGGGGGTGGTCGCCGTCGAGGACCGCGAACGAGATCGGCTCGTTCAGCGCGCCGACCAGGGCGTGCATCTGGGCGCGGACCGCCGCGGTCAGCCCGAGCGCGGCCAGCGCGGCGTTGCCGATGGCGCAGGCCTTGGTCGACAGCACGTACTGCTCACCGTGCCGCGCCAGCCAGCCCGAGCGGACGCCGGTGACCAGGTACTGGTGAGCCACCCCGCGGGGCCAGCCCAGCGCGGCCGCCACCTCGGTGACCGTCGGTGTCGTCGTGTCGGCGACCGCTTCGAGGACCCGGAGCATCTTGACCGCGCTGGTGAGGGTCTTCGTCCCCGGCGAGGAGTTCTCCGCCCCTCGGGACTCGGTCTCCCCCACCGCCGCCCCGCTCACGCGGACACCCGGATCCGGTCCGCCGGGGTCTGCCACCACCAGTCGGCGCCCTCACCCCGCGCCACCTCCGCCCTCGTCGGCGCCCCTTCCATGATCAGACCGCGCAGGTACCGGTTGAGGTGGTCGACCGTGTTGTCCAGGCCGAAGCAGAAGGCGTTGAGGACGTGGATGAGGTGGACCGGGACGCACTCCTGGCTGCGCAGGTCCACCCGCGGGATCGCGTACGGCTCGGTCGCGAGGACCTGCACGTGCGCCACGGCCGACTCGAGCTCCGGCCGCTCGGCCAGGAGCTCGCCCACGGTCGCCGGCCGCCCGGGCTCCTGCAACGCCGCGTACAGCCGCTGGACCTGACCGGGGTGGTCGATCGACAGCTCGAACGTTCCCTCCGGGATCTCGTCGCGGGGCCCGGAGCGGGGCTCCTCCGAGGCCCGGGACTTGTACCAGGACCGGGTCCGCTGCTCCGGCTCGTCCAGCGGGAACCCCAGAGCCCACGCGAACGGGCCCGTGACGAGCTCCTGCAGCCGCGCGCAGGACATGAACGGATCGGCCTGCACCTGCTCGTCCACGACCAGGGTCTCGAGCAGCTCGTCGCAGAGCTCGGGAACCAGCTCCAGCAGCAGGCTGCTGAAGATCTCCTCGGCCTCCGGGGTGACCTCACCCGCGATCAGCTCGGCGACCCTGGCGCAGGGCCGGTCGGCCGCGGTCCTCCCGTCGCGGTCCCCGGCACGCACGGCTCGCAGCGTCTGCCGGACCCGCCGCAGGTCGAGCGCGATCTCCGGCCCCCGGGGGAACGCCGTGTAGGCCGACAGGTCCCGGTTGCGGTAGTCGGCCGCCCGCTCCAGCAGCGCATCCAGCGCGTCCAGCCGCGGGTCGTCCGGCGCGAGCTCCAGGGCCAGCGCGGCCGATCGGGCGGTCTCGAACGCCCTGATCCACGCCCCGACGAGCGTGGGCCGGTTGAACGCGAAGAGCACCAGCCCCAGCGCCGACCCGTTGCCGATCCCCAGCTCGCGCTTGAGCGCGGGGTCCAGCGGGCGGGCGAGCCCGGGGGCGTCGAGCCGCGCCAGGTGCTCGACGAGGTCGCACGCGAACTCGCGCATCATGTAGGCGGAGAGCATCTGGGCGTGGTACGGCAGCCGCAGCGGGTGGTCGTCCTCAAGCGAGCGGAAGGACCGGGTCCCGAAGGTCCCGTTGCCGTCCAGACCGGTGTTGCGCATGAGGTAGCCGGTCTCGCGGAGCCGCTCGACGTCCGGCTGCTCGCCGCGGGCCAGGCAGGAGCGGACGTACTCGAACAGCCGAGTGCTCTGGTTGGACCGGAACCAGACCAGCGTCCCCGGGCAGGCGCGGCCGGCGTAGAGCTTGGGCATCTCCTCCCGGGTGTGCTCGAGCATGCCCTGGTCGGGCTCGCCCTCGATCAGGGCGCCCTCCATGTCCCAGCTCGACCCGATGATGCGCGAGGTCCGGTTCACGAACCGCGGCTCCCGGGAGAACGCCGCCAGCGTCAGGACGTTCCGCCCGGTGTCGATGCGGTACACGATGCGCCCGTTCGCCCGTGCGTCGACGTCGATCTCGACGAGCTCGATCTTCCAGCGCTCCCTGCGCATCAGATCCACGAAACTGCGCGCCGCGCTGATGCGGTTCGAGGGCAGCGCACCGAGTCGGCGGGGCCGCATCAGTTGGTCGGGAGATCGCATCAGGTCGGGCGACGACGTGACCCCGACTCCGGAACCGGCGTTCGACTCGGCCGCGAGAGCCACGGTCCCACCCTTCTGTCCGACATTGTTGGACAGTGTCCGTCATTGACTTGCAGCGAGGGTACAGCTGTCACACCGCAGGTCAAGAGGTCGAGCCCGGCGGATCCCGATGGCGTGCGAGGCAGGCCGCGCCCGGCCCGAGTACCGGCGGCCCGATCTCTCGCTGTCAGGTCGTCACCTGCCGTCCATGTCGACGGCATCCCCCTGTCGGGTGAGCCCGGCATGGTTCGTAACGAGATGACGTGGACAAGTCGTCACCGCGTAACGAGGAGACGTAGATCAGGTGGCCAGAATCCAGATCGAGGGCCTCGGCAAGCAGTTCGGGGCGACGACCGCGGTCGACGCCGTCGACCTGACCGTCGAGGACGGAGAGTTCGTCGCGCTGCTCGGTCCGAGCGGTTGCGGCAAGACGACCCTGCTGCGGATGCTCGCCGGGTTGTCGGCCCCGTCGGCAGGCCGGATCCTGCTGAACGGCACGGACATCACCCATGCATCCCCGAAGGACCGGGATCTGGCGATGGTGTTCCAGAGCTACGCCCTCTATCCCCACCTGACGGTCGCCGGGAACCTGTCGTACCCGTTGCGCAGCAGCCGGGTCCCGCGGGCGAGGGTGGCCGAGCAGGTCGCGGCCGTCGCCGAACAACTGGCCCTGACCCCGTTCCTGTCCCGGCGACCGAAGGAGCTGTCCGGCGGGCAGCGCCAGCGGGTGGCCGTGGGCCGGGCGATGGTCCGCAACCCGGCGGCCTTCCTCATGGACGAGCCGCTGTCCAACCTGGACGCCAAGCTCCGAACGGCCACCCGCACCGAGCTCGCCGCCCTGCACCGCAGGCTCGGCGCGACCTTCGTCTACGTCACCCACGACCAGGTCGAGGCGATGACGATGGCGTCGCGGATCGTCGTGATGGACGGCGGGCGGGTCGAGCAGGTCGGGACACCGGAGGAGGTCTACGACAGCCCCGCGTCGGTGTTCGTCGCGACCTTCCTCGGCGCGCCGCCGATGAACGTGCTGCCCGCGACCGTCACGAGCGCCGACGGCCGGGTACGCGCCGACGGTGACGGGATCCGGGCCGAGCTGTGGCCGGGGCAGACGCCGCCGCACGAGGTCGTGGTCGGGGTCCGCCCCGAGCACCTGGTCCGGCGCGGCCCCGACGGCGTCGACGCGGGAATCCTGCTCGACGCCCGCGTCGAGGCCGTCGAGAACCTCGGGAGCGAGGAGGTCGCGCAGTGCCGGGTCGGTGACACCCCGGTCGCGGTGCGCGGCCCGCGACCGCTGCGCCTCGCCGTGGGTGACCAGGTGTCCTTGACCTGCTCGCTCGCCGACCTCCACCTGTTCGACGCCACCACCCGGCGCCGCCTGCGCTGGGTGGACGAGCCTGCCGAGCGCACCGTCGCGGTCGGCTGAGGCCTCCCCCTCCCCCCGAGAACCCTCCTCCGAGAACTGGAGCACACCCCTGATGTCTTCCCATGCCCGCCGATCCCGCCGCCGGGTGCTCCCGGCCGCGGTGCTCGCCGGCGGCCTCGCCCTCGCGGCCTGCGGCGGCCCGCCCTCCGCCGCGCCCGGTGCCGACGGCGCCGCTCCCAGCCTCGTCCCCGGCCAGCAGGTGTCGATCACCTTCGAGACCTACAACCTGCTCAACGCCGGTCCGTGGACCGACACGATCACGGGGCTGGTCGAGGAGTTCGAGCAGCAGCACCCCGACATCGACGTGACCGCCCAGGCTCCGGCGGGCGGGATCGCGAACCTCACCGGCAGCGTCCAGCAGCAGATCGTCGCCGGGAACCCGCCCGACGTCGCCCAGCTCGGCTTCGGCGACCGGGTGTTCGCCGCGCAGTCGCTGCGCGCGGTGAACTTCAACGAGGAGTTCGGCGACGCCGCGGTCGCCACCCACCTCGACGGCTCCGACGGCCAGCACCCCTTCCACGAGCGCACCCGCACGATGGGCGACGTCGAGGGCGACACCTACGGCATGCCGTACGTGTTCTCCACGCCGGTCCTGTTCTACAACGCCGACCTGTTCCGGGCCGCCGGCCTCGACCCGGAACGCCCGCCGGCGACCTGGGGCGAGTTCAAGCAGGCAGCGCTGGCGATCACCGGCGCGACCGAGTCCGACGGCGGCTACCTGGCCTGCCTCGGGACCGGCGCGGCCGACTGGTGCCTGCAGGGCGTCATCCGCTCGGCCGGTGGCCGGGTCCTCGGCGAGGACGGCAGGACGATCAGCTGGGGCGCGGGCGGCTCGGTCGCGGCGCTGGCGACGTGGCAGGACCTGGTCGGCAGCGGCGCCTCTCCCGACATGGACACCGGCGACGCGCAGGAGGCGTTCTCCCAGGGCCGCCTCGGGATGTTCCTGCAGACGAGCGCCATCCAGAGCGCCCTGATAGCGGCGGCGTCCGATACCGGCTTCGAGCTGCGCGCGGCCCCGATGCCCGCCTTCGAGGGCCACGAGGCCGTGCCGACGAACTCGGGATCGGCCCTGTTCTCCTTCTCCACCGACCCGGCGAAGAAGGCGGCGGCGTGGGAGTTCATCAAGTTCATGACCAGCAACACGGCGTACACGAAGATCACCAGTGGGATCGGCTACCTGCCGCTGCGGGTGGGTCTCGTCGAGGATCCGAACGGCCTGCAGCAATGGGCCGCCGCGAACCCGCTCGTCCGCCCGAACCTCGCGCAGCTCGACCGGCTCGAGCCCACCGTCGCCTACCCCGGCGACCAGTACCAACAGATCCTCACCCTGCTCACCGACTCGGCCACCGAGGTGGTCTACCGCGGAGCGGACCCGGCCGCGACCATGCGGGCCTCGCAGGAGCGCGCGCAGGGGCTCGTGCCGTGACCGCGGGACTCGAGCCGCCGCGCGACCACCAGGTGCCGGGGGCGTTCAACGTCCGCGACGTCGGCGGCTACCCGGCGGGCACCGGGCGGGTCCGGTGGGGGCGGTTGTTCCGCTCCGCGGGCCTGCAGCACCTCGACGACGCCGGGCGCCAGGCGTTCGCCGCCCTCGGCCTGCGCACGGTCGTCGACCTGCGCAGCTCGGCCGAGTGCGCGGCCGCCCCCAGCGCGCTGGACGGGACCGGGCTGGTCCCGGCGCACCGGCCCGTCCTCGGCGACGGTGGGTCCGCGTTCGCGGCGGGGACCGAGATCCCCACCCTCGCCGAGCTGTACGAGCACATGCTGACCACCTGCGGGGACGGCCTCGTCGCGGCGGTCCGCGAGCTCGCCCGCCCGGGCGCGCTGCCTGCACTCGTGCACTGCGCGGCGGGCAAGGACCGGACCGGCGTCGTGATCGCGCTGGTGCTGTCGGCCGTCGGCGTCCCGGACGAGACCGTCGCGACCGACTACGCGCTGACCGCGGCGCGCCTGCCGGAGTCGTTCTTCGCCGCGCTCCCCGTCCCGGAGCACCTCACCCCCGACGCCCTGACCTTGCTGCACGCGATCTACCGCGAGAGCCCGGCCGAGGTCATGCACCGGCTCCTCGACGCACTGCACACCGTCCACGGCGGCGCGGCCGCCTACCTGCTCGCCCACGGCATGACCCGCGGGGAGCTCGACGCGCTCACCCGCGCCCTCGTCACGATCCCCTCGACCGAACCGGAGCCCTCATGACCACCCGCAGCCTGCTGCACATCACCGACTGCCACATCGTTGTCGAGGGCGAGCTGCTGCACGGCAGCGTCGACAGCCTCGGAAACCTCCAACGGGTCCTCGACGCCGTCGTGGCGAGCGGGATGCCGACCGATGCGATCGTGCTGACCGGCGACCTCGCCGACGCCGGCGCGCCGGGCGCCTACCGCCGACTGCGCGCCGTCGTCGAGCCGGCCGCGGCCCGCCTCGACGCCGATGTCGTCTACCTCATGGGCAACCACGACGAGCGCAGCGCGTTCCACGCGGAGCTGCTCGACGACCCGGAGGCCGGCCGGCGCAGCCACGACGCGGTGCGCCGGATCGGCGGGCTCCGGCTGATCGCGCTCGACACCACCGTGCCCGGGCACCACCACGGCGAGATCGACGAGGCGCAGTACGAGTGGCTGGGCGCCCAGCTCGCCGAGCCCGCCCCCGAGGGCACCATCGTGGCGCTGCACCACCCGCCGGTCCCCGCGTCCGACGAGCTGCACGCCGCGGTCGGGTTCCGCGACGCGGAGAAGCTGATCGAGACCCTCGACGGCACCGACGTCCGCGCCGTCCTCGCCGGACACACCCACGCCGCGGCCGCGAGCATCGTCGGATCGACGTTCGTGTGGGTCGGCGGCGCGCTCGCCTACTCCTTCGACGGGACCGCCCCGGCCGGCATGCTGCGCGGGCGGCCGGCGCCGGCGTTCAGCCGCATCGACATCACCGACGGCGTCGTCACCGCCACCTCGATCCAGCTGCCGCCCGAGGGTGAGCAGCCCGTCTACGAGATGTCGACCGCGAAGATGGCCGAGCTCGTCCTGGCCCACTCCGCCGCGCACTGATGTTCGTCGACGCCGCGCCGGTCTCGCCGCGCGGCCTCGCCCCCACCGCCGCGCCGGCTCCGGCCGGGGCCCGGTGGTGGGCGCGGCTGCGGCCCTACCTCTACCTGATGCCCGCGGTGGCCGGGCTGGTCGTCTGGACCTACCGCCCGCTCGCCCAGACCGTCGAGTGGTCGTTCTACGACTGGAACCTGCTGCCGACCACCCCCGCCACCTGGGTCGGCATGCAGAACTACGCCGACGTGGCCGCGCTGCCCGAGATGCGCCAGGCGGTCGTGAACACCGGCTGGTACGTCCTCGGCATGCTGCCCTTCGCCGTCGTCGTCCCGATGGTCGTCGCCCTGCTCAGCCGGGGCGTCGGCGGGCGGGCCCGCACCGTGTACCAGGCACTCGTGTTCCTGCCCATGCTGGTCACGCCGGTCGCGAGCGCGGCGGTGTGGCGCTGGATGCTCAACCAGGACGGCATCGTCAACCGGGCCCTCGCCGTCGTCGGGGCCGACCCGGGCAACTGGTTCCGCAACGCCCCGACGGCCCTGATCGCGCTCATCCTGATCACCGGCTGGCAGATCAGCGGGTTCGCCGTGCTCGTGTTCGCCGCCGGTCTGGCCGGGATCGACCGCGAGTACGTCCAGGCCGCCGCGCTCGACGGCGCGTCCCGGGTCCGGACGCTGTGCACGATCACCCTGCCGCTGCTGTCGCCGACAGTCCTGTTCATGACGCTGATGACGGTGCTGCTGTCGGCCCAGTGGTCGTTCGCCCTGATCGACCTGCTCACCCAGGGCGGCCCGTCGGGCACGACGATGAACATCTACTACCTGCTCTACAAGTTCGGCTTCACGAACTTCGACGTCGGCTACGCCTCGGCGGCGTCGGTCGTGTTCTTCGCCGCGTTCGGGGTCCTCGCCGCCGGGCTGCTCGCACTCGTGCGGCGCTTCAGCTTCTACGACAACTGATCCGGAGGATCCGTGCTGACTCTCGTCGAGCCGTCGCGGCCACCCGCGCCCACGGCCCCACCCGTCCGGGACGCGCCCGCGACCCGGGCCGGCCGGACGGACCGCGGCCCGTGGTGGCGGGGCATCGGCGGACACCTCGTCCTGGCCGTCGCCGGCGTCGCGAGCGCGTTCCCCGTGTACTGGATGTACGCGACATCGCTGAAACCGGCCGAGGACGTGCTCGACCAGCGGCTCGTCCCCGACGCCGTGACGCTGGACAACTACGCGTACGTACTCGCGAACCTGCCGTTCGGCTCGATGATGCTGGGGACGTTCGCCATGGCCGCCGCGGTGGCGGTGGGTACGGTCCTGACCGCCGTCCTCGCCGCGTTCGCGCTGGCCCGGTGGGACTTCCCGCTCAAACGGATCATCATGCTCCTCGTGGTGTGCACGTGGCTGGTGCCGGTGCAGGCCACGATGCTGCCGAACTACGTCCTGATCTCCCAGCTCGGCCTGCTGGGAACCGTCACCGCGGTCGTCGTGCCGCAGGTCGTCTCGGCGGTGTCCGTGCTGATGCTGTTCCAGCACATCAACTCGTTCCCGCGGGAACTGTTCGACGCCGCGACGATGGACGGGCGGTCGCCGTTCAACACCCTGGTCACCGTGCTACTGCCGAACCTGCGCCCGGCGATCGCCGCGGTGTCGATCCTCGCCTTCATCTCGGCCTGGAACGAGTACTTCTGGCCGACGATGGTCCTGCGGGGCGGCGACCAGCTGATCCAGGTGGGGGTCCGGGCGTTCCTCACCTCGGAGGGCAACGACTGGAGCGCGATGATGGCCGCCTCCGGGCTGGCCTGCCTGCCGGTGTTCGCGCTCTACATCGCGCTGCAACGCCAGGTCGTGGACGCCTTCGTCCGTTCGGGGCTGCGATGATCAACGAACCGACGATCATCCGCCCCGCCCGCCGACGTAGCATTTCCGGGTGAGCCCGCCGTCGCGCGCGCCGTCCGAGGCGTTGACCCGCATCAGGGCGTTGTCCGGGCGGTTGGTGGCGAGCGAGCAGCGGGTCGCGACCGTGCTCCTGGAACAACCCGAGCGGGTCCTCGACTGGTCGGTCGCCGACGTCGCCGAGGCGGCCAGCACCTCGACCGCGACCGTCGTGCGGGCGTGCAAGAGCCTCGGTTTCACCGGGTTCCAGCAACTGCGCCTCGTACTCGCCAGGGAGCTGCCGGACCGACCGCCGCTGCCGCAGCCCACGACCGCGGCCGCGGTCTTCGCCACCGCCATCGAGAGCCTCCGCCTCGGCGCGGACATGGTCGACCAGACCCAGGTGGACCGCGCCGCCGACGCCCTCGCCTCCGCGGGACGCCGACTGTTCGTCGGCACCGGCGCGTCCGCGCCACCGGTTCAGGACGCCGCCCTGCGGTTCGTCTGCAGCGGCCGGCCGACCGAAGCCCCGGCCGACAACGTCACCCAGCAGCTCACAGCACGGCTCCTGGTCCCCGGCGACGTCTGCCTCGCCGTGAGCCACAGCGGCGCGAACCGGCCGACCCTGGTCGCCGTGGCCGCCGCGAACGAGGCGGGCGCCACCACGATCGGCGTCTCCAGCTACGCCGACTCACCGCTGATGCAGGACGTCGACATCCCCCTCGTCGCCGGAACGGCCACCGACCCGGCCGAGATGGACGTCATCACCGGCCGCATCTCCCACATGCTCCTGCTGCACGCGCTCCAGGTCAGCGTCGCACTCCGCGATCCGGAGACCAGCAACGCCGCACAAGCGAAGCTGGCGGGAGTGCTCGACGGGCTGACCGCGCAGCCGGCTCGTGCCCTCCGGAGGAGCTGGACGCTCTGACCCGGCCGTGATCCCCAGCGCGAAGTCACGCAGTCGTGATTATCCCGGGGTAACCGCCACGGAGCCCGAGCGGGCCCGGGCCTTTCACCTGGCCACCGAGCCGGCCCGCCCGCCCCTCGACGTCAGCCGAGCGCTCCGGTGTCCACCCCGAGCTCGCGGCCCCAGGCTTGCAGCTCCGACACAGTCTGTGTCGCGATGATCAGTTCCTGGTGAAGGGGAACGTCGGCGGGCAGGACCCGGCGGGAGCCGGGCACCCGACCACCCGCCTCCTCCACCGAGCGGGCAAGGGTGCCCAGCCGCTCGACGGCCTGGTCCCCGCCGAACCGGCGGGGGTCCAGCGTGATCAGGACGTGGCCGATCTGCTGCGGCTTCGGAGCATCCGCAGCCGCGAACATGTCCGGAACGTCGGCGGACAGGTTGGGGCCGGCGAGCCCGCCCGCGACGGCCTCGACCATGAATGCCAGGGCGAAACCCTTCGCGCCGCCCAGCGGCGACAACATCCCGTGCAGCGCGGCCTGTGGATCGGTCGTCGGGGTGCCGTCGGAGTCCAGGGCCCAGCCCTCGGGCACCGGGGTACCTGCCTTGGCCAGCGCCGCGATCTTGCCACGGGCCACCGCGCTGGTCGCGAGGTCGACGATGGCGGGCTTCGGGCCGGTGGGGATGCCCGCGGCGATCGGTGAGGTGGACAGCACCGGGGTGCTGCCGCCCCACGGGGGCATCACTGCGGGACCGTTGGAGAAGGCCAGGGTGAGGTAGCCGGCCTGCAGCCCGGGCACGGTGTAGAGGCCGAGGGCGCCGCAGTGCCCGGAGTCGGCCACGGACACCGCCGCCACCCCGAACTGCGCACAGCGCCTGACGGCCTCCTCCGCCGCGGCCCACAGCTGCCAGTGCCCGATGCCGCCCCCGCCGCTGTAGGACACCAACGGTCCGGTGTCGGTGACGGTCTCCAGCTCCGCCATGGCCGGGTAACCACCGGCCCGGATCCGCTCCAGGTAGAACGGCAGCCGCATGAGCCCGTGCGAGCCGATCCCCCACACGTCCGCTTGCACGATGCACTGAGCGGTGACGTCGGCGCGTTGCGCCGGCATGCCCGCGGAGCAGAGCAGAGCCGCGGCGATGTCCCTGGCGTCCTGGACGACCGTCATGCCGCACGCCCCCTGCGGACCGCGCCGACCATCGCCCGCGCCTCCCCACCGCTCAGCACGGCGTCGATGTCGGCGGCCAACACCTGCAGGATCGCCTGCTGGCTCTCGTGGGTGATCCCGGCGATGTGCGGGGTCAGGATCGTGGTTGGGAGGTCCTCCAGCCGTCCCCGCCCGGGTGGCGGTTCGGTGGCCCGGACGTCCAGGGCCGCGCCCGCCAGCCGGCCGGCCTCGAGCGCGTCCGCCAGCGCCTCCTCGTCCACGACCTCGCCCCGCCCGACGTTGACGAACAGGGTGTGCGGTCGCATCCGCGCCAGCAGGCTCTCCCCGACGAACCCTTCGGTCTCGGCGGTCGCCGGGAGGTGGCAGGACACGACGTCCGCGTGGGCCACCACCTCTGTCAGCGGGGCCAGCCGGATGCCGGCCTCGACCAGCGCCGGTGAGGTGGGCTCGACGTACGGGTCGTAGGCGATGGCCCGCATCCCGAACGCGTCGGCCAGCTTCCCGCACTCCCGTGCGGTCGCCCCGGCACCGAGCAGGCCCCAGGTGCCGCCGCGCAGCTCCCGGCCCGGCGCCCTGTTCCACCCGCCCGCGCGGGTGTCCCGGTCCCGCTCGACGGTGTTGCGGGCCAGAGCGAGGGCGAGGCCGAGCGCGTGCTCGGCCACGCTGCGGGCGTTGGCCCCGAGCGGCGCCGCGACCACGACACCGGCGTCGTCCGCTGCGGTGACGTCGATGTTGTCCAGCCCGACGCCCGCGCGGGCGACGATGCGCAGGTCCGGGGCAGCGGCGAGCAGCTCGGCGTCGACCTGGGTGCGGTTGCGGACCACCAGGGCGGTCGCCCCGCGCAAGGCGTCGAGCAGGCCGCCGCGGTCCTTCCAGAGTTCCGGCGCATGCTGGATGGGGTGCCGGTCGCCGAGCGCGCGCAGAGGGTCCCCCCAGACGTCCTCGGTGACGAGGATGCTCATGACCGCTCCTCCTTGTCCGCGGGGGCCGTGTCCGTGGGGGCCACGAGCTTGTGGACGGCGACGACGTCCTCGCTGCCGTACCCGTGGGCCACGGCGGCGACGAGCTGCGAGAGTCCCTGGGCCGCGACCGGCGTCGGAACCCCCCAGCGCGCCGCGGAGTCCACGGCGAGACGGACGTCCTTCGCGGCGAGCGCCGCGCCGAACCGCGGCGCGTAGTCCCCGGCGACGATCCACGGCAGCCGGACGTCCGACTGGAAGGAGAAGGCACCGGTGTCCCGCAGTGCCTCGCTGAACATGTCGGGCGTGATGCCGGCGCGGCGGGCCAGGGCGTAGCCCTCGGCGAGCACGGCCACGTTGGTCATCCCGATCATGTTCGAGACGAGCTTGAACATGGCGGCAGCACCCGGCGAGCCGAAGTCGTAGGTCTTCTCCCCCATGCGCGCGAACAGGGGGCGGAGGGTCTCGACGGCGTCGGCGGGGCCGCCGACGAACAGCGGGATCGCCCCCTGCTCGGCCGCGGCGGGTGTCTTGCCCAGCGCGCAGTGCACGAAGGCGTGCCCCGCGTCCCCGAGCGCCGCGGTCAACGCATCGGCCGTGGCGGGGTCGATGGTCGAGACGTCGACACCGACCGCACCCTCCGCGAGGTGCGGGATCAGGTCCCCCCACACCGATCGGACGTGGTCCGGCAGCGGCAGGCTGGTGACGACGACGGCGGCGTCCTTCACGGCCGCCTCGGCGCTGTCCGCCGCGCCGGCCCCGGCATCGACGCACCGCGCGACCGCGGCGGGATCGAGGTCGTAGACGTGGACGTCGTGGCCGCCGGTGGCGAGGCGTCGCGCGACGGCTCCGCCCATGTTCCCCGCCCCGACGAAGGCGATCTTCATGACGTGGTGCTCCTGTCGTTCGATTCGGCGTGGCCGGCGCGGGCGCGCACGGCGTCGGGCTGCTCGTCGGTCTCGGCGTCGACGTCGACGTGGGTCGGGTCCCAGCGGATGACGGCGAGCACGAGCATGCCCAGCAGCGGCGCGACGGCGACCGCGTAGAACACCCCGGTCCCCAGCGCCGAGCTCAGGATCGGGAAGAAGAACAGCGAGACCATCGAGCCGATCCGCAGCATGGCCTGGCCGAAGCCGCTGCCCACACCGCGCAGCGTCGTCGGATAGCTCAGGGTCGCGATCGTCATGCCCTGGGCACCCGGCCCGTAGGCGTGGAAGAACACGAAGAGCCCGAGCAGGCCGCCGATGCCCAGCAGCGCGATTCCGGAGCCCTGCCCCAGTGCACCGAGCCCGATCAGCGCCACGAAGCACACCGCGAAGCCGCTCATCGCCAGCTTCCACGAGCCCAGCCGGTCGCTGAGCCTGACACCGACCAGGCCACCGACGACGCCGAAGAGGAGGTTGAAGATCAGCGGCCCGACGATCGAGGTGAGCCTGCCCTGCTGCAGCAGGCTTGCGATGATCACCGGCAGGGCGAAGCCGACCGCGTAGTACTGGACGGACTGCAGCGCACTCACCGCGGCGGCCTGGATGGTGCGCACGCGGTAACGCCCCTGGAACAGCCGCCGGAACTCCTTCAGCGCCGCGGGCTTGGTCGGGGCCACGACGGGGGCGTTCGGATCCGGTTCGCCGACCTGCACCTCCAGCCCGTACGAGTTCTTCAGGATGGCCGCGGCGCGGTGCAGATCGCCCTGGCCTGCGGCCCACGCCGGGGACTCGTCCATGTACTTGTGCCGGACGAGCATCACGATCAGGGCGGGCACAGCGCCGAAGCCGACGGCCCACCGCCACATGTCGGCGTGCATGTCGGCCGGCATCAGGAAGTACAGCGGTAGCAGGACGACGAAGCTCGCTCCGGTGGCGAGGTACCACATGGGCTGCCAGAGCGACACCTTGCCGCCGCGTCCGCGCAGCGCGTTGAACTCCGCAATGAAGGCGAGGGCGACGGGGAAGTCGATGCCGATGCCGATGCCCATGACGAACCGGGCGGCCGTGAGCAGCTCGTAGTTGGGGGCCACGGCGCAGGCGATGGCGGCCACCACGAAGAAGATCATGTCGGCCATGAACATCTTGTAGCGGCCGACGCGGTCGACGAGGTAGCCGCCGACGAGCGCGCCGAGCAGCGCCCCGACCATGATGGACGCGGCGACGACCCCCTCTTCGACGGGGTTCAGCCGGAAGGTCGTCGCGATGTCGTGAAGGCCGAAGGCGATGGAGGAGAAGTCGTAGGCGTCGATGAAGATGCCCCCCAGCGCGATGATCGTGATGGCGCGGGACTTGCCCCCCTTCGCACGTCCGGTGTTGATCAGGTGGTTGACGTCCGCCGCCGAGCGGATGACAGGCGGCGTGGACCGGGATCCGGGCATGGAGCTGACTTCCTTGTCGTCCTGCGGGTCATCTCGGTGGGGCAGCGTCAGATGCCCATCGACAGGTAGCGGACCTCCTCGAACTCCTCCAGGCCGGTGGCCGCGCCCTCCCGGCCGAGACCGGACTGCTTGGTCCCGCCCATCGGGGCGAAGGCGACGCTGGGCAGGGCGTTGTTGATCCCGACGATGCCGTTGTCCAGGTGCTCGGCGACGCGCCAGACCCGCGCCTGGTCGCGGGTGTAGAAGTAGGCGGCGAGGCCCATCTCGGTGCCGTTGGCCAGCGCGAGGGCCTCCGACTCGGTGCGGAAGGCGAAGATCCCGGCCGCCGGTCCGAAGACCTCCTCGCGGGCGAGGCCGACGTGGGACGGAACGTCGGTGAGGATCACCGGTGCGGCGAACGCCGGCCCAGGCAGGTCGAAGTCGCGGGTGACCTTCTTGGCCCCGGCCGCGAGCGCCTCGTCCACGAGCTCCTGGACGACGGTCACCCTGGCCTCGTCGATGCACGGGCCGAGGTCGGGCACCGGCTCGGCCAGTCCGTCGCCGACGGACATCGCGTCAACGGCTGCGGCGAGCTTGTCCGTGAACTCCTGCTGGACATCCGCGTGGACGAGGAAGCGGTTCGCGCCGATGCAGGACTGGCCGGTGTTGCGGAACTTGGCCAGCATCGCGCCCTCCACCGCGGCGTCGACGTCGGCGTCGTCGAACACGATGAACGGGGCGTTGCCGCCCAGCTCGAGCAGCGGCCGCACGATCCGGTCGCCGGCCTTCTGCATGATCGACCGGCCGACGCCGGTGGACCCGGTGAACGACACGACGCGTACCGCGGGGTGGGAGAGGTAGGCATCGGTGATCTCGGCGGCGGGCCCGTGCACGAGGTTGAGCACGCCCGCGGGCAGGCCTGCGTCCTGCAGGCAGCGGATCATCTCGACGGCGGCGAGCGGCGCCTTCTCCGACACCCGCGCGACGACGGTGCAGCCTGCAGCCAGCGCCGGGGCGAGCTTGCGGGCCTGGATCGAGCAGGGGAAGTTCCAGGGCGTCAGGCTCGCGACGACACCTGCGGGGCGGCGGATGCTCACGTGCCGACGGTCGGCGGCCTCGTACGGGTGCACGGCACCCGCCGGGCGCCGGACCTCCTCGGCGAACCAGCGGAAGTACTCGGCGGAGAAGCCGATCTCGCCGACGGCCTCGGGACGCCTCTTGCCCGCCTCGCGGGCGAGCAGGGCGCCGAACTCCGGCGCGCGCTCGCGGATCAGCTCCGCGGCGCGCAGCAGGATGTCGGCCCTCGCGCGGCCCGGCGTGTCGGCCCAGGCCGGGAACGCGGCCGCCGCGGCGTCGGCGGCCGCGGTCGCCTCGGCGGCGCCGCCGTAGCCGATGTGGCCGACGACCGATCCGTCGACCGGGTTGACGACTGCGCGGCGTTCGGCCGGGTCGCTCCACCGGCCGTCGATCAGGGTGGTGCCCATCTCGTCCTCTCGTCGGGGGCGGGCGGGGGCGACCCGTGGTGGGCCGCCACCGCCCGTCGATCACGCGCTCTCGTAGAGCCGAGTGAAGACGTACTCCCGGTGGCCCATGACCTCGGCGCAGGCGAGCCGCCCGTTGATGGAGCGATCGACGACCTCCATCAGCCGGTCGCCCGCCGCGGTGAGGTCGTACTCGCGGCGCAGCAGCCCCGAGCAGTCGAGGTCGATGTGCTCGGACATCGTCTCGGCGGTGACGGGGTTGGCCGTCAGCTTGATCACCGGCTCGATGGGGTTGCCGATCACGTTGCCCTGGCCCGTGGGGAACAGGTGGATCGCCGCGCCGGCCGCGGCCATGAGCGTGATGCATTCGGCGGCCGCGGACGAGGTGTCCATGAAGTACAGGCCCGGGGTGTTGCCGGGGGCCTCGGCCTTGTCGAGGGCACCGATGACGGGCTTGGTGCCGGTCTTGGCGATGTTGCCCATCGCCTTCTCCTCGATGGTCGAGAGGCCGCCGCGGATGTTGCCCTGGGTGGGCTGCGAGCCGAGCAGGTTGGCGCCGGTCTTCTCGATCATCTCGAGGTAGCCGTCGTAGATCTCCTGGAAGCGGTTCCGGACGGCGTCGTCGACGCAGCGCTCGGCGATGAGGTGCTCCCCACCGGTCAGCTCGCTGGTCTCGCCGAACAGGACCGTGCCCCCGGCGTCCACCCAGCGGTCGACAGCCTCGGCGGTGGTCGGGCACGACCCGAGACCACTCGTGGTGTCCGACTCACCGCACTTGATCGAGAGCATGATGTCGGCGCGCTCGACGGCCTCGCGCTGCTTCTCGGAGTCGTCCTGGAGGAACCTCGCCGCGACCCGGGCAGCGCTCTCGATCGTGCGCAGGTCACCGTGCCGCTCGATGGAGAAGCCCTGGACCTTCTTTCCCGTCTTCGCGATGCCCTCGACGACCCGCTCGGTCCAGGTCGGCTCGATGCCGATCACGACCACGGACGCCACGTTGGGGTTCGAGCCGGTGCCGATGAGGGTCCGGAAGGTCAGGTCCAGGTCCGGGCCGAACTGCAGGCGGCCGAACGCGTGCGGCAGCGCCAGCGTCCCCGGCACGACCTTCGCGACGGCCTCGGCGGCGGCGTTCGACAGGTCGTCGACGGGCAGGATGACCGTGTGGTTGCGGATGCCGACCGCGCCGTTGTCGCGGCGGTACCCGGTCAGGCGACGCTGTTCTGCCACCGTGCGCTCCTCGCGTTGTGGACGTGGACGTAGTCGCCCTTGCCGATGTTCGCGGTGGCCCGACCGACCCGCTGCCCGTACTCGGTGACGTCGGCGCCCTCGGCGATGTCGACCAAGGCGAGCTTGTGGCCCAGCGGGACGGGGTGGTTGACCTCGATGCTCACCGAGTCCGGCTTGCGCAGGTAGCCGCCCTCGACGACACCAGGCTCGAGATCGCGGACCGCGACCGCCACGACGTCCCCGTCGTGGTGGACGAGGAACCCGGGAGGCCCGGATGCGTTGACCATCTCCACTCCTTTGGCTAGAGGTCTTACCACTTCGACGGTAACTGACCCGGGAGGTCGACACAAGGGCACGCGAACGGTGAGAGGTAAACTGGTCTGGCCTCTTCGGAGTCAAACGCAAGCACGAGCAGGGGGTCACGCCGTGGCGGTCGACAGCAGCATGTGGGTTCCGCTCCAGCAGGGGCGCGTGGCCGACCTCATCGCGGACCGGATCCTGCAGCTCATCCGCTCCGAACAGCTACACCCCGGCAGCAGGCTCCCCGCTGAGCGTGAGCTGGCCTCGCTGCTCGGCACGAGCAGGCCGTCTCTGCGGGAGGCCCTGCGTTCCCTGCAGGCCAAAGGGCACGTCGAGATCCGGCACGGGGCAGGCGTGTTCGTCACCGACCCGGCGACATCCCGTTCCCTGCGCGCCGCGGTGTTCGCCGAGGAGATGAGCCTGACCGAGCTGTTCGACATGCGCGAGGTGCTGGAGCTGCCCGCCGTGGCGTGGGCCGCGACCAACCAGGACACCGAGCGGCTGGCCAAGGTGCAGGACGCGTACGACGCCCTCGACGCCGCCTCCGCCCAGGAGGACGTCGACTGGGCGCTGCTGCAGAAGCTCGACGCCGCCTTCCACCTGAGCATCGTCGAGGCCGCAGGCAATCGCTTCCTCAGCCAGACACTCACCGTGCTGCAGGACATCCTCGCCCGCGGCATGGAGACCACCCTGCAGCTGCCCGGGAGACTCCAGAAGTCCCGGATCGACCACCGCCGGATCCTCGACGCCGTACTCGCAGGTGACCCCGCGGCCGCCCGGAAGGCCGCCGCGGCGCACATCCTCGGCGCTCGCCAGGCCGCAGTCGCCCGCGTGCGCAACGAGACCGAGGCCTCCCCCGGCCAGCGCTAGCTCGGCAGCACGAAGACAAGCCAGGTCGACAGGGGAGCTGCCACGATCAAGGCCCCTCCCCAGCACAGAAGCTGCCGGAACACCACGTCCCGCTTGTCCGCCGGCGCGTTGGCGACGACCAGCGCGCCGGTGGACGAGAGCGGGCTGGCGTCGACGACGAGCGCCGAGAGCGCGAGAGCGGTGATCACCGCAGTCGGATTGAGACCGGAGCCGAGAAGCAGCGGGACGACCAGCGGCACGAGGGCCCCGAGCATGCCGATCGTCGACGCGATAGCCGATCCCACCGCCCCGATGACGCAGACCACCAGGACGCCTAGGGCAGGAACCCCGATCGCGGCGACGCCCTGACCGAGGAAGTCGATCGTGCCGACCTCCTGCAGCAGGTCGATGTAGGTCAGAGTTCCGCAGACGAGCAGCACGGTGGCCCACGCGACCTGACTCACCGCGGCGCGACCGGTGCGGGGAGAGACGATCGAGAGCACGACGGCGACACTCATGGCGAGAATGCCCACGTCGAGGTCGAACGCGAGGCCACCGCCTGCGAGGACGAGAAGACCGGCAAGAGTCGTCGCTCTGATCAGGTTCAGGCGCGCACGGTCACCCACGTTCTGCTCACCCGATACGCCCTCCGCGTGCGATCCGGCGGCCGGTCCGGGCGGCGGCCCTGACGATGAACCGTCGAGGAGACCGACCGACGCCGCAACCACCTGATCGCCAGCACTGACCCGACGCAGCCGGCCGCCGCCGAAGAGGAAGAAGCCCGCGATGCCCAGCGCGACGTTGAACGCGGCGGCACTGAAGAACAGGGCGCCGGCATCCAGGTCCAGGCCGTTGCGCTGCGCTACCTCGCGGCAGATGCTCCCCAGGACGCTTGTGGGCGCGAGACCACCCGCGGCGCCTCCGTTGACGACCATCAGCCCCATCAGCAACGGGTGCAGGTCGTACCGACGGGAGAATTCGAGCGCGACCGGCGCGACGACGGCGATCACCGCGACGAGCGGTGCACCTGCCATGGCGAGCAGCCCGGTGATCGCAAACAATACCCACGGGACAAGGCCGAGTCGCCCACCGACCATTCGTACGCCGGAGCTGAGAAGCCAGGCGATCGTTCCGTTGTCGCGAGCGATCGCGAACAGGTAGGTGACTCCGACCAGAGTGACGAACAGCCCCGACGGGAAGCCATGTGAGATCGCGTCGTCGATCGGGATCCCGGCAAACAGGGTACTGATGGCGAATGTGGCCACGAAGGCGACTGCGCCCATATTGATGCCGACGGTCATGGTGATCACGAAGACCAGCGCCAGGCCGACCAGGGCGACGATCTCGATGGGCATCGTTACTCCACTCCCGCGTTCACGACCGCAGCAGATGCAATACGAGTGGGTCCGGCGTCCGTGGCCGCCATGAGCGGTCCGGCACGGACAGGTCGCTCTGCCGACGCAGTCCTGCTCGAGTCGAGAGGAATCACGATGGTCTCCCTTGGTGCTCATCGTTGAACCAGGGCGCACGGGGAACGCTCGCGGCGGCCGGTCACCTTGCCGCCTGGACGATTGGCCGGAGGTCTTACCAGTACCTTGACACCGGCGAGAGAGACGCGCAAGGGTCGCCGAGGCCGCGAAGCAAGCTGAGCTCCGTCACGACGGGTTGCAACCAGGGGCGGTACCGGACGAGGACTGGAGCGAGGAGCAGATGACGCCGATGCTGATCGCCGCGGCGGCCTGCGTGGCCGCCGCGGCCGTTGTCGGCGGCATCACCGGCTTCGCCACCTCCCTCCTGGTGACGCCCGCTCTGCTACTACTCGGCTTCGGGATCTCCGAGGTGGTCGTGATCAATCTGACCGCTACCCTCGTCACCCGCACGGCCGCCCTGTGGACGCTGCGCAGACACATCGACCGGCGCGCCGTCTGCCTGCTCGCAGGCGGCGGCCTTCCGGGCGCTGTTGCCGGCGCGCTGACCGCCTCCCACATCGATCCCGCAGTGCTCACGGTCGTTGCCGGTGTCGCCGTGGCGCTCGCGGGTCTCCACATGCTGCTCACGCGACCGCCCGGGCGTCCCCGAGGCATCGGCCCGGCATCCTTCGTGGCCGTCGGAACGATCGGCGGTTACCTGTCGACCACGATCTCCCTGAACGGTCCCCCCGTCGCGATCCTGCTCGGTCGCACACCGCGCACGCCCACTCAGTTCGTCGCCGACTTCGCCGGCTACTTCGTGGCCGTCAACGCCATCTCACTCGGCACGCTCGTGATCTACGGCCGGATCGACTGGACCATCTTCTGGCCCGTCGTGCCGGTACTCGTCGGAGCCGCCCTGGTGGGAAACCGGGTGGGGATGACGTTGCACCCGCGAATTCCCGTGCGCACCTTTCGGCTTCTGGTATCCATACTCGTGGTCATCGCCGGGCTCGCGACGATCGCGGCGTGACGGTCGCCGTCCGGATTGTGTCCGCGACGGACCCGAGCGGGTCGTCGGTCTGGTGCGCGGACGACCGGCACCAGCCCCTGGAGCGCCTGGAG
This sequence comes from Pseudonocardia kunmingensis, assembly GCF_006716445.1. Classification (GTDB taxonomy): domain Bacteria; phylum Actinomycetota; class Actinomycetes; order Mycobacteriales; family Pseudonocardiaceae; genus Pseudonocardia; species Pseudonocardia kunmingensis. The sequence goes on along the minus strand of NZ_VFPA01000002.1, from coordinate 949,291 downwards.
GCTGTGCCGATCCGCCTGTAATACACCGAGGTCATCTTCAGCGGCTCAGGCGCACGCGAAGACTTTCCCATGTTTGCAGAGTGTTGTTCAGTCCACGGCGCGGCTCACCGATGAGTTCGATGTGGCGAACCTTCCGGGCGAGGACGGTGAGGAGTGCCTCGGCCTCGGTCCGCGCCACGTGCTGTCCGACGCACTGGTGCAGCCCCATCCCGAATCCGAGGTGACCGGACGGGTCGCGGTCCAGCGTGAAGGTGTCCGGATCGGTCCACCGCCGCGGATCACGATTCGCCGCGCCGAGCAGCAGCATGATCTTGCGATGCTTGCCGAGGTGCGTCCCGGCGAGCTCGACGGGCTCGGCAGTGGTGTGGAAGACGATCTGCAGCGGCGACGCCCAGCGCACGGCCTCGTCGAAGGCGCGACGGGACAGTTCCGGTGCGCCGCGCAGCCGCTCCCACTCCGCGGGGTGGGTGGCGAAGGCGTAGAGGATCCACGCGATTCCGTGGATGGTGGTGTCGATGCCCGCCGAGAGCAGTGAGCGAACCACGAGCGGGGCCTGGTCCGGGGTGATCTCCCCGCGGTCGGCGGCCGTCCAGATGTCTGCACCGAAGCCCTCCGGAGCGAGGTTCTCCCGCCGGCACAGGTCGCTCACCCACTGGGACAGTTCGGCCAGCCTGGCGGCGCTGCGCCGGAAGTTCTCGTTCTGCGGACCGAACGCGTTGAAGACCAGGTCGCCGTAGGCGAGGAGGTTCTCACGTCCCTCGTTCGGCAGGCCGACAGCGTCGGGGAAGACCTTGAGCGGGAACGCGGCGGCGATCTCGGTCATCGCGTCGGCCTCGCCGCCCCGGGCGATGACACGATCGACGAGCTCCTCCGCCTCCTGGATCCACAGCTCGCGGAGCCTTCTGAGCTTGCGCATGCTGAGCACGTCGGTGAGGACCCGCCGCGGTGCGTCGTGCTCAGGCGGGTCGGCTTCGGTGGGGGTGGCCGGAGGGCGCCACGGCTTCTCGGTGTGGAAGTTGGCCAGTCCCACCCCCGCACCGACCTGGAACTGCTGCCAGTTCGAGAGCACCTCCCGGACCTGGTCGAAGCGGCCGGTCGCGTAGACGTCGTACGTGCTCATGTGGACCACGGGTGCCTTCTCGCGCACCTCGCGCTGCAGAACACTGCGGTCCACCAGGTGCTCGTCGGCGAAGACATCGATGTCGCTCGCGGCGACAGCGGACGGATCGTGGAAATCAGTCGTCATCGTGGCTCCGCTCCCGCTATAGGTCGAGGCTGATGTGGTCGGTGCGGGCGCGCGAGACGCAGACGAGCATGCAGTCCCCGGCCGCCCGGTCCGCGTCGGTGAGGACGCTGTCCCGGTGGTCGGGCGTGCCCGCCACGACAGCCACCTCGCAGGTACCGCAGGTGCCCTGCCTGCAGGAGGACAGGATGCCGATCCCGGCGGTCGCGAGAACGTCGAGGATGCTCTGTCCCGGGCGGACCTCGAGCCGTCGACCGGAGCGACTCAGTGTCACGGCGAACGACTGGTCCACGGCCCGGTCCTGGCTCGCGGCGACGAAGCGTTCGGTCCTCAGTGTGTAGGGCGGCCAGCCCGCGCACGCTGCAGCCGCGGCATCGAGCAACCCGGCCGGCCCGCAGCAGTACACCCTCGTCGCCGGATCGGGTGCGCCGAGCCACCCGGCGACGTCGAGGAGCCCGACCTCGTCCTGCGGGGCTACGTCGACCCGTCCCCCGAGACGCTCCAGCTCGTCGAGGAACGCCATTGATGGTCGGCGGCGTCCCCCGTAGAGCAGCCTCCACTCCCGCCCCGTCCGCACGGCCTGCTGGATCATCGGCAGCAGTGGGGTGATGCCGATCCCGCCCGCGATGAAGGCGTACCGGTCGGCGGGGACCATGGGAAAGTTGTTGCGCGGGCCGCCGTGGGCCAGGACGTCGCCTTCGCGGAGCTCGGCGTGGATCCACTCCGACCCGCCCCGGCTGTGCGGCTCGCGGAGGACCGCGATGCGGTACCGGTGACCGTCCCATCGGTCGCCGCACAGCGAGTACTGGCGCACCACCCCGTCCGGCAGGATGAGGTCGAGGTGGGAGCCGGGCGTCCAGGGCGCCAGGCGATTGCCGGCGGGGTCGGCCAGGGTGAGCGCCAGCACGTCCTCGGCCACCTGCTCGCGCCGGACCACGCGCAGCGCACTGGCGGAGGCCGGATCAGCGGTTGCGCACGTGGGCGCGCCGAGCGCGTGCGTCATCGGGCGCCTTCCAGCTCCCCGGACAGCCGGAGTGCGGCCAGGTCCGGCTCCCGGGTGCGCCGGTAGTACTCCTGCAGGGAGAACGGCCAGACCTGCGATGCCCGGCCGTACCGGTTGCGGTACCAGGTGCTGACGGTCGCGACGCCCCACGCGCGGCGCTCGTTCCCCCGATCCACCTCGGCGCAGAACTCGTCCATCGCCTGCCGACTCGGTTCCATGACCTTCTTCCGGCTGCGCAGCAACTCGCCGATGCATTCGACGGTGTACTCGGCGGCGCACTCGGCCATGAACAGCGAACTGCCGTTGACGACGACGCCGGTGTTGGGCCCCATCAGCATGAAGAGGTTGGGGAACCCGGTCACGGTGACGCCGAGGTGGGCGCGGGCATCCCCGTTCCAGAACTCGTGCAGGTCCTGGCCCTCGCGGCCGGTCACGACGATCGGCTCGAGGTAGTCGGAGGCGCGGAAGCCGGTAGCGTAGACGATCAGATCGACCTCGTGCAGCGTCCCGTCGGAGGTCCTGATGCCCTCGGGGGTGACCGCGTCGATCCCGTCCGTCACGAGGTCGACGTGCGGCATCTTCAGTGTGGCCGCCCAGACGCCGTTGTCCCGGGTCATCCGCTTCGCCCCCGGCGGATAGCGGGGCGTCATCTTCTCCAGCAGGTCGGGGCGGTCACCAACCTGGGCACGCAGGTGCTCGAGCAGCTGCCGCCTGAGCTCTGCGTTGTTCGCAGAGGTGCTGTCGTCCCGGGTCCATTCCGGATCGGCCTCGACGAACGGGAGGCGTCCTTCGGCCGCCAACCAGAACTGCCAGAACCGGTACCAGCGGCCGTAGTACGGGACGTGCCGGAGCAACCACTGCATCCCGGGCGGGATGTCCCGGTGGTATCCGGGGGTGGGCAGCATCCACGGCGCGTTCCGTTGGAAGACGCTCAGGTGGGCGACGTGGTCGGCGATGGACGGCGCGATCTGGTAGGCGCTCGCGCCGGTCCCGACCACGGCGACCCGCAGACCGGTGAGGTCGACGGTGGGGTCCCACCGCGACGAGTGGAACCACCGTCCGCCGAACGAGTCGCGCCCCGGGATGTCCGGGATGTTGGGCAGGTTGAGCTGACCGACGGCGGTGACGACGGCGTTGACTCGGTGCCGGCTGGACGTGCCGTCCCCGGTGCGCGTGGTCAGCGTCCACATCTGGTCGTGGTCGTCGTAGCGCGCCTCCGTGACCTCGGTGCCGAACCGGATCCGGGGCCGGAGCCCGAAGCCGGTGGCCACGTCGCACAGGTAATCCTCGATCTGCTGCTGTCGGGAGAACTGCTGGGGCCAGTCCGGCTTCTGGGCGAACGAGTAGCTGTAGGCGAAGTTGGGAGTGTCCAGGCGGCAGCCCGGGTAGATGTTCTCCCACCAGGTGCCACCGACCTCGGCGTTCTTCTCGAACACGATGTGCTCGACGCCGGCCTGCTGCAGCCGGTACGCCGCCGCCATCCCGGAGATCCCCGCGCCGATGATCGCAACGGTGAAGGGCACCGTGGGCGCGATCGCGTCCTTGCGCCACGTGGGGGCGCCGTAGTCATGGGGAAGCCCGAGTTCATGACGCAGAAGGGGCAGGTACTCCTCCCCCGCACCCTTGGTCAGGAACCGCATGATGGTGGCGAGCAGCTCGGGGCCCGGCTCGCCGACCGGAACCGATCCGCGGTCGCGGAAGCGCGCGAGCGCCCCGACGGCGAGGCGGCGGGCGTGCTGCTGGGCCTCTGCGCTCAATCCGCCCTGCGGCGCGATCGTGGAGTCCATCGGCGGGATCGGCGGTGTGACCTCGTCGACGAGCAGCCCCGGGTCGGCGTTGACGAGCGCGAGCGCCGCGAGCAGTGCGGGCAGTTCCGCCTCCGACACGGCGTCGGCCAGGAACACGTCGTCCTCCTCGAGGGGGAGGAACTCGTCGTAACGGCGGGCGCCGCCGGCCGGCTCGGTCAGCGGCGAGGTCGAGATCGGCGATGTCGAAGTCATTGCGCGTCTCCGTCGAGGAAGTCGAGGACGAGGCGCGCGGTCTCGCCGGGGGCATCGACGTTCGGTTCGTGCGCGTGGTCCACCTCGGTCGCATACGCACCGGGAGCGATGTCGGCGAGCTTCTTCGCCCAGCCCTTCTCCAGCAACACGTCGTGTCGGCCCTCCACGAGCAGCACGGGCGTGCTGACGGTGGCCCAGTTCTCCAGGAAAGGGTCCGGCGGCAGCTTCCGTTCCACCGCGGGGTTGCTCAGCCTGGGGGCGGCCATCGCTTCCCAGTGACCCGGGATGAGGCTGTTCTCATAGCGGGCCCGCACATGTGCCTGCATGCCTTCGGTGCTCCGCACGACGAGCCCGGTCATGCGCTCAGCGTCCGCCAGACTCGGCGTGTAGTCGGCGAGGGCCGCGATTCCCTCGGGAAGCCGGTAGGGACCTCCGGTCCCAGAGATGCTGACCGCCCGGTCAACCGGCCAGGGACGGGCCGGGTCGGTCACGGCGCGCAGGAGCAGCGAACCGCCGAAGGACGCCCCGACGAAATGGGCGGTGCGCACACCGAGTTCGGCGCAGAACGCCGCCACGTGCGCGACCCGCGGCACATAGGGCGACCGGTCGAGGAAGACGACCTTGTCGGTGCTGCCCCAGCCCAGGAGCTCCGGGGCCAGGACGTGGTAGCGCTCGGCGAGCGGGGTGATCATACCTCCCCAGCACAGCTCGGCGGTGGTGCCGAACCCACCGTCGTGGATCAGGACGACCGTCTGCTTGCTGGGGTCGCCCGCTTCGAGGTATCCGGTGCGAAACCCGCCTGCGACAACGGTCTTCGTCTCGTAGGTGCTGGTCACAGGTGTCCTTTCGGTGCCGCGGCAGTTGCTGCTATCGGGCGTGCCTTGCTAGTGCTTGACGGAGCCCCCGTCGACGCAGAGCGTCTGCCCGGTGACGAAAGCGGCTCCTTCGGAGAGCAGGAACCGGACAGGGCCGACGAGGTCGTCGGGAACGGCCCGTCGCTTGATCGCCCGTCCGGCGATGTTGGCCTCCTCGGTGTGCGCCATGTCCGCGATCATCGGAGTGGCGGTGATCCCGGGACTCACCACGTTGACGGTGATCCCGTCCTCGCCGAGTTCCTCGGCCAGGCACCGCGCGAACCCGATGACGCCCGCCTTCGAGGCGACATAGGCGAACAGGTTCCTCGGGCCCTTGAAGACGGTGCCCGACGCGAACAGCACGATCCGACCACCTCGGGGCATCAGCGGAACCACGGTCTGGGTGAGACCGATCGTCCCCTCGAGGTTCGTGCGCAGGATCCGTTCCCACATCTCGCGCGGGGTGTCGGCGAACGAGGACCACTGGCCGACGGCGGCGCAGTGCACGAGGTCGTGGATCTCCCGTCCCGCGAGCGCCTCGGACAGCGCCCCGATCCCCTCGGCGGTGCCGAGGTCGGTCTGCAGGTACGTCTCGGGCGCCTCGGCCTCCGGGCGGGGGGCGATGTCGGCGACGAACACCCGGTGGCCGTCCGCGCGCAGTGCCGCCGCCATGGCTTGCCCGATCCCGCTGGCACCGCCCGTGACGATCGTGTTCCTCATGCGGGGGTCTCCTCGTGCCTCTTCTGCAGCCCGGCATCAACGCTGCCGAGAAACGAGGTCAGGATCTTGTTGAACCCGCCGGCGTTCTCCAGGCAGGACAGGTGCCCTGCCCCGGCCACCACCTCCAGAGCCGCACCGTCGATGCCGTCGGCGATCTCCTGGGACCGCTGCAGCGGCGCCTTGTGGTCGTGTTCGCCCGCCACGACGAGCGTGGGGCAGGCGATGAGCGAGAACCACGGGGTGACGTCCGCCCGGAAGGTGACCTCTACCGAGCTGAGGTAGGCGCCGGGGTGAACGGCGGCGATGGCGCCGCGCAAGGCCGAGTGGTCCTCCTCGTCGATCACGCGGGTGAGGGTCTGCGCGAGGTACTGCTCGGCGAAGGCGTCCATCCCGGCGGCGATCCCCTCGGCCGCTCCCTGCACACGCGCCTCGGCAACGTCGGCAGGAAGGCGGGCGAAGGAGTTCGCGACCACGAGGCTGCGCACCTTCTCCGGGTGCGTTCCCGCGTAGGCGACGGCCTGCAGCCCGCCCATCGACAGGCCGACCAGGTGGACGGGGCCCCGGTCCTGGAGCACCCGGTCCAGATCCGAGACCCAGCCGGTGAGAGTTGCCTCTCCCGGCCAGTCCGCCTCCCCGTGCCCTCTGGTCTCCGGGGTCAACACCTCGTACGCGTCCGACAGCGCCGGTACCTGGCGGCGCCAGAGTCGGCGATCCGTGCCCAGGCTGTGCAGGAGGACGACAGTGTGGCGATCCCCATCGTGTGCGGGAGCGGTGACTGGGTGGGGCATGGGAACCTTTCTGGGCTGAGGGGCCGCGCGCTGGGGCCCGGTCGCGGCGGCGGTCAGGCGTTCTTGTGCACGAGCGCGCGCCCGTTGACGCCCCACCGGTCCGCGCTGACGCGTTCGATCAGAACGTGGATGGCCTCGGGCTTCGCCTGCGTCACGGAGGCGTAGACGTCCGTGAGCGAGGCGATGAGCTCGTCGGCCTGATCAGCGGTCAGGGGCGAAGCGTGCTTGATGTTGATGATCGGCATCGCGGCGGTTCCTATTCGTTGGCCGGCTGGGCGGCTTCGGTGGACGGGAGCGGTGACGCGGAGGTCGAGTGGGGCACGTGTGCCGGGCGAGCGGTGGGGCCGGCGTGCTCGCCCAGGCCGAGATGCCTCGTCTCGCCGACGACGAGCACCCCGAGCACCATCACGATCGCGGCGATTGTGATGCCGATGGCCAGGCGACCGGGGAGGTCAGCCACTTCCGGGCTCAGCGCCGTGATCACGGACGGCGTGATGCCCCCGATCGCGAAGCCGAGGTTCCAGGACAGCCCCGTACCGGTAGCGCGGATCTCGGTGGGGAACCGCTCGTTGAGGAAGATGAGGATCGGCGCGGACGCGGACATCATCATGATCGCCATAACGGTGGACAGGACGGCAACCGTGAGCGCGTCGGCCGGACCCAGCGACGCCATCCAGAGGTACAGCACGGGGAGCGTGACCAGGTTCGGCAGCCCAAAGCCCAGGAACACCGCGCGCCTGCCGAACCGGTCAGACAGGTGACCGCCGAGGACACCCCCCGCGATGACTCCGGCGTTGGCCACGATCAGAAGGACGGCCGCCGCGGTCTTGTCGAAGCCGATGTTCCGCTCGAAGAAGGTCGGGAAGACGCCCAGCGTGAGGTAATAGGTGGTGGCGCCGCCCGCGGCGATCGCGATGTTGAGCAGGAACGCGGTGCGGTAGCGGGGACCGACCAGCTCACGCAGAGGGGACTTGCGCGCCGCCGGCGCGCTCGACGTCCCCTTCCACAGCGGCGACTCGTCGGTTCTGCGGTAGATGTAGAAGCTAAAGGCGGCCGTGAGCAGGCCGGTGAAGAACAGCACGCGCCATCCGTACGACGCGAACGCCTCGCCGGGGAACAGCCAGGCCACCAGGAAGTACATCATCGAGGCGACCACGGCGCCTGCGCCGGCACCTCCGCCGGCCACCACGCCGGACATGAGGCCGCGGTGCCGGGCGGGGACCGTCTCGGTACCGAGCGTGTGCGTGGACACGACGACCCCGCCGACGAAGATCCCCTGGATCACCCGCAGGACGAGGAAGACCAACGGCGCGAGGAGCCCCGCGGCGGCGTACGTCGGCACCGCGCCCATCAGAGCGGTCGACAGGCCGACACCGAGGATGGCCACGAGCATCGCCCGCTTGCGCCCGTTGCGGTCGGCGTAGGCCCCGAAGATCGCCGAACCCAGCGGGCGGAACAGCAGCGTGACCGCGAAGGAGGCGTAGACGAACGTCAGCTGCAGCGTCGCGTTGTCGGACGGGAAGAGCAACGGGCCGATGGTCGAGGCCAGGTAGAGGATGATGGTCAGGTCATAGAGATCCATGGCCCAACCGGCGATCGACGCGATACCTGCGGCGCGGACCTGCTTGCCGCCCGCTGCGTCATGGGTTTCGCCCAAGACGACCTCCTTGTCGTGGAGAGCCCCGACCGGGGGCCACCTAGCCCGGACCGTATGGTCGTGTTTCGCTCCGCGGCAAGACGCTGTTCCGGTATGAGGAACAGGATTTTCGCACGTTGTTCCGCTATGGTGTCCCGGTGAGTGACGGAGCTGACACGCTGTCATCGGTGAACCGAGCACTGACCCTGCTGGAGCTCCTGGCCGAGAACAACGGGTTGACCGTGACTCAGCTGGCCGATCGCCTGCAGACGGGGAAGACGACGGCCTTCCGCCTGACCAAGACCCTCTCGGAACGCGGTTGGGTGGAGAAGGACGACGAGCTCCGGTACCGCCTCGGCCCTGCCTTGCTGGGCCTGGTGCCCGCGAACCAGATGGGACAGGGGCTGCGTCAGCAGCTCCGGCCGCTCCTGGAGGAGCTCCAGGACGAGACCGGCGAGACGATCCATCTCACGGTGCTGCGCGGCCGGTACATCGTTTACGTCGACCAGCTGATCTCGCCGAAGCCGGTCCACTCGGTCAGTACGCTCGGCAGCCGCTCACCGGCCCACTGCGTGTCGCCAGGCCTCGCACAGCTCGCCGCCCTACCCTCGGAGGCGCTCGACTGGATCCTGGCGGTACCGCTGCGCCGCTATACCGAGCGATCGCTGACCGAGCCGGACGCCGTGCGGGCAGAACTGCAGCGCGTGCGAAATCGCGGCTACGCCGTCAACCGCGGCGCCTTCCGTGCGGAGGTCGGAGGCGTCGGCGCCGCGGTACTCGACGACCACGAGCGCCCCGTCGCGGCGCTGTCGGTATGCATGCCCGCGTTCCGGATGAAGGACAACGACCTCTCCGGAATTGGCGAACTGCTGAAGATGAAGGCTGCCGACGCCCAACGACGTATCCGGCTCGCCCGCAGACCGGCCATCGACACGTTCTGAAGGGATACCGTGCAGACGCATCAGGAACGTCGCTACCTCATCACCGGAGCAGGCTCGGGGATGGGACGCGAGGTGGCGCTGGCACTGGCGGCGGCCGGAGCCAAGGTCGCCGTTGCCGATCGGGACGAGAGTTCGGCCGAAGCGGTGGCGACCGCGATCACCGCGACAGGCGGCGTCGCCCTGACGATTCCCGTCGATGTCACCAGCGAGCCCCAGGTGATCCACATGCTGACCACTGCCTGCTCGACCTTTGGCGGCTTGGACGGCGCATTCAACAACGCCGGGATCGCCGTAGCCGGCGAGTACGCGTTCGGCACCCCGCTCACGCAGGTTGCCTTGGAAGACTTCCGCTCCATGGTGGACGTCAACACCATCGGGATGTTCCTCTGCCTCAAGCACGAGCTGCGCCTGCTGCGCGGCCCGGGCGTCTCGATCGTGAACAACGCCTCCGTAGCCGGTCTCATCGGGCTGGCGAACGGAGCCCCCTACGTGGCGTCCAAACACGCAGCGGTAGGTCTGACCAAGGCCGCCGCCCTCGAAGCGGCACCGCTCGGGATCCGCGTCAACTCCGTGTGCCCCGGATTCGTGGAGACCCCCATGCTGCTCGAGCACGCCACCAAGGAGGGCCGGCAGCGCCGCGAGAACGCCACGCCACTCGGACGCCTCGCGCGACCGCACGAAGTCGCTGATCTGGTGGCCTGGCTCCTGTCGCCCGCCTCGTCATTCGTGATCGGATCGAATCTGACGGTAGACGGTGGGCTCAGCGCCGGCTCCAGGCACTGACCCGTCCAGATTCACCGATCCTGCCGCCGACCGCGCATTCCGTCAGGCGCCTACTCGAATGTCCTCCCCATTCCATCTTTCCTGCACGGCTTGGTGAGATCACCTCACTGCATTCCATTCTCGACCGATTTCTGAACTTCGGCGGTCGGCCGGCAACCAGGCGTCTTGAAGAGACTGGTTCGGATATCGATTGATCGGTCTAGGGTCAGTGGGATATCGCGGTGAAATCCTGCACGGTGGCCGTGAGCGCCTGTTCGGTGGGCAACCGCTCCATGGATGACGCGCCGTAGAAGCCGTCCACCACCGCGGTGCGCTCCAGCACGTACCGCACGTCGTCCACGGTGGCGATCGGGCCGCCGTGGCACAGGACGATGACGTCCTCGCGCACGGCCCGTGCCGCCGCGGCCCACTCGTCGATCAACGCAACGCAGTCGTCGAGTGAGCGCGCGGTCCTGGCGCCGATGGCGCCGCCGGTCGTCAGGCCCAGGTGCGCCACGACGACGTCGGCGCCGGCCTGCGTCATGGTGGTCGCATCGGCGGCGGAGAAGACATAGGGCGTGGTGAGCAGGTCCATCTCGTGGGCGATCCGCACGAGGTCGACCTCGAGCTGGTAGCCCATGCCCGTCTCCTCCAGGTTGGCCCGGAAGTCCCCGTCGATCAGGCCGACCGTCGGGAAGTTCTGGATCCCGGAGAACCCCATCCGTGCCAGCTCGGGCAGGAAGGTGTGCGGGTCGTAGAACGGGTCCGTGCCGTTGACTCCAGCGAGCACGGGCGTCTCGCGCACGACGGGCAGGACCTCGCGGCCCATGCTCACGACCACGTCATTGGCGTTGCCGTAGGCGAGCAGACCGGCGAGCGAGCCACGGCCGGCCATCCGGTAGCGGCCGGAGTTGTAGATCACGATGAGGTCGACGCCGCCAGCCTCCTCGCACTTCGCCGACAGGCCGGTCCCGGCGCCGGCCCCGACGATGGGACGGCCGGCCGCCCGGGTCTCGCGCAATCTGCGGACGATGTCAGCGCGGCTGGTTCTCGGCATCCTGCGAGTTCTCCTCGGTGTGCTGGTGAGCGTGAGCGATGTGGTCGCTCAACCTGGCGGCCATCGCGCGGGCGAAGTCCGGGTCGTTGATTTCGGCGTCGAGCTCGACGAGCTCGACGCGGGTCGGGTCGAGCCCTGCCCGGAGGGCGTCGAACAGGGCCGCGTCGGCCGCGGGATCGTGGAACGGCCCGCCGGCCACCGACACGGCGGAGACGCCGCGCAACGGCAGCATCACGGTGACCGGACCACGGGCGCGGGACAGCCGCTCGGCCATGCGTGCGCCGACCTCGGCGCATTCCTGCGGTGTGGTGCGCATCAGCGTGACGCTGGCATTGTGGACGAGCAGATTGCGCTGCGCGAAGCGCTCCGGCACCGACTCCTTCGGACCGAAATTCACCATGTCCAGTGCGCCGACGGAGACGACCTGCGGGACGCCGGCCGCCCCGGCGGCCGTCAAACGATCGGGGCCTGCCGAGAACACTCCACCCACGAGCTCGTCGGCCAGCTCCGTGGTGGTGACGTCCAGTACTCCGGCGAGCCTGCCTTGCGCGGCCAGCGATTCGAGGCTGCGCCCGCCCATCCCGGTCATGTGGAACACGAGCACCTCGTAGTCGAGGTCCTCCAGGTGCGCGCGAGCCGCCCCGACGCAGGGGGTGGTCACCCCGAACATGCTCGCCCCCACGAGCGGCCGGTCGGCGTGCGCCAGGGCCACCGGCGCCCGGGTCACCATGCCGGCCACCGCGGCCGCGGCGTTCGCGAGGATCTCCGCCGACAGCCGGTTCACCCCGGCCACGTCGACGACGCTGGGCACCAGCACCAGATCGGTCTCCCCTACGTACGGCCGGGTGTCGCCGCTTGCCGCGGTGGAGACGACGAGCTTCGGGACCCCGATCGGCAGGCCGCGGAACGCCGTGGCGGCCAGGGAGGTGCCGCCGGTCCCACCCATCGCGAAGGCCGCGTCGCAGCGTCCCTGCTCATGAAGGGCACGGATCACCCGTGCCGCGCCGGTCGCCATCGCCTGTACCGCCGCGCCGCGGTCGCCACCGCGCGCCAGCGCTGCGTGTGCGACGCCGGCGGCCCGGGCGACCTCCTCCCGGGTGACGTCGGCCGCCGGGTCGAGCTCACCGAGCACACCGACGTCGACCAAGACCGTCGCCAGCCCGGCCGCGTGCAGCCGGTCGGCGACGAAGGCGTACTCCGCCCGCTTGGTGTCCAGGGTGCCGAGCAGGACGACCGTGCGCTGCGGGCTCGCGGTACCGTCGGCGGTCATTCCCCGACCGTCTGCCGGTCCGGGGCCGAGAACGAGATGAGCAGCTCGACCTCATCCTCACCGATGTTGCGCGCGTTGTGCAGCCGGCCGGACGGGATGCTGACGACGTCCCCCGGGTGCATCACCGTGACCTCGTTCTCGACGCTGTGCTCGATCGTGCCACGCACGACGTAGAGCACTTCGTCGCAGTTGGGGTGGTAGTGCCGCGGGTTGGATCGACCCGGTTCGATGTGACATTTTCCGACGGTCATCGTCTCGGAGTTTCCGAGCTTCCCAGAGACCATCCAGACCAGACGTCCGAAGGGGGTCTCCTCCACGTCGTAATCGGACGGCCGGGCAACGGCCTGCTGTGCGTCGAACACCGTTCTCCTCATCGATCGTTCCGGGGGTGCGTGGGTCAGTCGTGGATCGCGGGCCGGCCCGTGACCCCTGGTGGCAGATCGCGGTACAGCTCGAAGAGCTGCATGATCGCCAGGGCGTCGGCCAGCGTGCCCTTCTCAGCGGAACGGCCGGCGATCACGGCCTCACAGAAATGCAGCAGCTCGGGTACGTACCCGAGGTAGAACAGGTTCTTGTTGTACAGCTGTCCCAGCGAGAACTCCGGTTCCCACATCAGCGGGGCCACCTCGTCGTCCACGACGAAGGACGGCGCCCGTCCGTAGGTTCCGCGGGAGCCCGCGCGGTAGTAGGTGATCCGCACCCCGTTCTCCACGACCACGTTGCCGCCGGGGCCGACGACCTCCACCCGCTCCAGCGGGCTGGTTCCGGCCGACCCTGCGGCCAGGTGCATGGTCCCGACGGCGCCGGAGGTGAAGCGCAGGCTCGTGACGCTGCCCCCGGTGACCGGCTCCCACTCGTAGCTGAGGCGGTCCACGGGGCCCATGAGGTAGTTGAGCACCGCAGCCGGGTGGTAGATGTGGTCGAGGAAGCTGCGCATCGCGACCAGGTCCTGGCGATCGGCGAGCGGCGGCATCGACTGCGGGTAACGGACCGCGACCGAGGACACCGGGCCGAACTCCTCGGCGGAGATGATGGCCTTCACCTTCTCCATCGCAGGCGTGAAGACCTTCTTCAGGCCGGTCATGACGAACTGACCGGTCTCCGCGCTGAGTTCCATCAGCTCGCGCACCTCTTCCGTGGAGGCAGCGGTTGGCTTCTCGGTCCACACGTGCGCGCCCGCGCGCAGGCAGTCGGCGGCGATGTCGGTGGCCTGCACGCGGCCGGACTCGTCATATCCGGTCACGACGAGCACTGCCCGCGGTGATTCCCGATCGAGCATCTCCCGGTGATCGGCATAGTAGGTCGGGGCGCCGAACATTCGAGCATAGGCGGCGGCCCGGTCCTTCTCGACATCACACACGGCACGCAGGTCCACCGGCAGGTACTGCAACGCAGGATAAACGTTTCGGAACGAGTGCCCGCCGGCGCCGATGAACGCGACCGGGAGCCGGTCAGGGTACTCGAACTGGTAACGGAAGTCAGTGTTGATGCGGCACCTCACTTGACGGACCCGGCCAGCAGGCCGCGGGTGAACGAACGTTGCAGGAACACGTAGACGAGGATCGACGGGATCATGGCGAGGACGATTCCGGCGAACAGTGCCCCGTAGTCGGAGCTGTACTGGCCCTGGAACTGCGTCAGGCCCACCGGAATGGTGCGTGCGGTGTCGTCGAAGAGCAGCAACAGCGCCAGCAGGTACTCGTTCCACGCGGCGAGGAAGCTGAACACCGCAACGGCGAGCAGCGCCGGCTTCGCCAGCGGGAGCATCACGCTGAGGAACGTGCGCCAGTCCGACGCCCCGTCGATCTTCGCCGCCTCCGCGAGCGAGTCGGGCAGATCCCGGAAGAAGCTGCGGGTGATGAAGACACCGAGCGGGGTGCCGGTGGCGACGAGGATGAGCACCAGCCCAAGCCTGGTGTCCACCAGCCCCATCGAGCGGAACTGGTAGAAGACCGGCACGACGATCGCCTCGATCGGCAGCGTGATCGTGAAGAGCAGCAGGTAGAACAGCCGGTCGGTGAGCCGGGTGGCGAGCTTGCCGAACACGTAACCCGCCGGACACGCGACCAGCACGATCAGCGCGGTCGCCGCCACGGCGACGACCAGGCTGTTGACGAAGTAGCCGGCGAAGCCGCCGCTGGTCCAGACCGTGACGAAGTTGACCCACGTCCAATTCTGTGGCAGGCCCAGCGGGGAGCCGAAGATCTCGCCCTCGTCCTTGAACGCGCTCAGGACGACCCAGACGAACGGCACCATGGTGAGGGCGGTGAGCACGGCGAGCGGGCCCACCAGCACCGCGGCCCGTAGCCGGTATGCGATCACGACGGAGTCACCTTCCTTCGGCGGCGCGGTCGCGCCCGCGGTTGATGGCGAAAGCGATCGTCATGGCAATAGCCGCGATCGTCAGGCCGGCGGCGCTGGCCAGTCCGATGTCGCCGGTCTGGAAGGCCTGCCGCCACACGTAGACGGCGGCCAGCTCCGTCGCCCGCGACGGTCCGCCCTGCGTCATGGCCCACACGGTGCCGAAGCCCTTCAGCGCGCTCACGAACGCGAGCACGAGCACGAGGCTGATCGTGTTGTGCAACGCCGGGAGCGTCACGTACCGGAAGCGCTGGATCGCGTTCGCCCCGTCGATGGTCGCCGCCTCGTACTGCGCGGGATCGATCGTCTGCATCCCGGCCAGGAAGATCAGCATGTAGAACCCGTACGCCTGCCAGGCACTCGCCAGCCCTACGGCCGGGAGCGCGAGGATCGGCTCTCCCAGCCACGGGCGGGTCAGGAACTCCAGGCCGACGGCGCGCAGCGCGTCGTTCAGCAGGCCGACGGTCGGGTGGTACAGCTGGCTCCAGATCACCCCGACGACGGCCAGCGACAGGACGTGCGGGAGGAAGGCCAGGCTCCGGAACAGCGACCGGATCCGATCCCACCGCACCTCGTTGATCAGCACTGCCATGAGCAGTCCACCGCCGGCGGCGAGGACCACGTGCATGACCCACCACACCAGGGTGCGCCCGAGCGCCTGCAGGAACGCCGGGTCGGTCCAGAGCTCGACGTAGTTCGCGAGGCCCACCCAGGTCATGACCGGGGCGACGCCGTTCCAGTCGAACAGGCTGAACTGGACCCCGCGCATCAGCGGGACGAGCACGAACACGACGACCAGGCCGAACGCCGGGGCCAGCATCAGGGCGACGAACAGCATCCGGCCGAGCTCCGGGCGGCGCAAACCCCCGATCCGGCCCGGACCGCCCGCTGCTCCGGGGCGCCCAGCCCGGCGCGGGCGCACGCCCTGCACCACCGCCATCAGCCGCCGCCCTCGGCCCGGCTCTTCTCCAGCTCGGCCTGCACGCCCGCTATCGCGGTCTCCGGGCTGGTGCTGCCGGTGAGCAGGCCCTGCACCGCCTGGTACCAGGCGTCCTTCGCCGACGCGGGCAGGTAGACGCTGGGGTTGTAGCCGGGGGCCGTCGCCAGGGCGTCGACGGCGGCCTGGATCGCCGGGTCGAGGTTGGCACCATCCGGAACGACACGCGACGGCGCGAGGGTCATGCCGCTGTCGGCGGCCAACTGCAGGTACTCCTCGCTGGACACCCAGTCGAGCCACTCATACACCGCGGACTTCGCATCCGTGTCCACCGGCACCACCCAGCTCAGCGCGAGCCCGGCCGTCGGCACCGCAGCGGCTGCCGGATCCAGGGCCGGCATCGGGAACGAGTCGAACCGGCTCGCGTCCCCGCCCTCGGCCCGCAGCTCGGCCATCGGCCCCTGCGGCATCACCGTCATCGCCGCCTCACCGGCGAGGAACGCCGCCTCGGCCTGCTCCTGGTCCAGCGCGGCGGCCTCACCGGCATTGATGCACCCGGCGTCGATGAGCTCGCGCAGCATCTCACCGCCACGCACGATCGCCGGCTGGTCGAACGCCCCATCGCCGTAGATGACCTCGGACATCGCCTCGGCGCCTGCCGAGGACTGGACGAGCGCGCCGAGCAGCCAGCCGCCGGCGAAGTTGTCGCGTGCGCCGACGACCATCGGGAGTGTTCCGGAATCGGCCAGCGGGCCACACGCAGACCGGAGCTCGTCGAACGTCGCTGGCACCGCGACCCCCGCCCGCGTGAAGTACTCCTTGTTGAAGTGGACCTGGAAGACGTCGAGGCCCTCGACGACCTCGAAGGGCGCGCCGCCGCCCTGCCGGGTGATCTGATCGAGCACGGCGGGCCGGTAGCGCTGCGACAGCCCCCGCTCGGCGTAGAGCTCCGAAAGGTCGGCGACGAGGCCCCCGTCGGCGAGCAGCCCCACCCGCCCCGGGCCCGAGTTGACCAGAAGCACGTCCGGGGCTTGCCCTGAGCGCAGCAGCGTCTGGACGCTGCCCTCCTCGAACGTCACCTCGACGGCGGACACCTCCACCGTGATATCTGGATGGGCGCGACGGAACTCCTCCACGACGGCCGCGGAGTACGGGTGGTCGAAGCCCGCGATCTGCAAGGTCGAGGATGAGTCCTGCGGCCCACCCCCGGCCGGGGCGCCGGGTGCCGCGACGGATCCGCACGCGGCGAGCAGCGCACACGCGGCGCCCGCAACGACGGTTTGGACGTACCTCGGTCTCATCGGTTGCTCCTTCGCTCCGCAGACCTGTCGAATGGCCATGTCCACTTGCCCGTCCCCCGAGGGTCGGCACAGAGTGGCAGCCGAGGACAGACGGAATCCATGGCCAAACGAGCACAATTGGCCCTACTTTGGGGAGGTGAAGTTCGACGCCGACCAGCTTTCGGTGATGCTCAGCGAAACGGGCGTCCGCGATGGGCCCCTGCACAAGCGGGTCAGCGGCGGCCTGCGCATCTTGATCGAGAGGGGTGAGCTCCCCGCCCGCAGCATCCTGCCGTCGGAGCGCTCACTGGCGATCGCGCTGTGTGTCAGCCGCACGACCGTGGTGACCGCGTACCAGGAGCTGCAGGAGGAGGGACGGATCGAGCGCCGGCGCGGCAGCGGGACACGAGTGCGCCCACCCGCGTTCGACGACAGGGAAACGGTCTCGGCGCTCGCGCTGGCCGGAAGCGACACGTCCTCGTCGTTCCTCGACGGGCCGCTGGCCACCCTCGACCTGTCGACCGCCGCACTGCCTGGGCTGCCGATCGTCGCCGAGGTGGCCGCGGGGCTCACCGGCGCGGACTACGCCGCGCTGGTGGCGCAGCACCACGGCTACCACCCGAGGGGGATCCTTCCGCTGCGGCAGCGGCTCGCCCACTGGTACACCGAAGCCGGGATTCCGACGTCCGAGGACGAGATCCTGATCACCGGCGGTGCGCAGCAGGCTCTGGAGCTGATCACGAACGGCTGCCTGCAGCCCGGCGACGACGTCGTCGTGGAGCGGCCGACCTATCGGGGCGCCCTGGAGGTGTTCGCGCGTTCCGGATGCCGGTTGTGCGAGGTGCCCTGTGACCGGTCCGGCGTGGACGTGTCGGCCCTCGACGCGCTCGCCAGCGCGCGCGTTCCCCGCCTGTGCTATCTCCAGTCCGCGGTGCACAACCCGCTGGGGACCGTTCTGTCGGACGACCGTCGACTGCGGTTGCGACAGCTCCTGCGCCGGCATCCGTCGCTGATCGTCGTCGACGACACGTCGCTGGCCGGCACCCTCTTCGAGGAGGAGGCGCCGCCGCCGGGGTTCGCCGCGCCCGAGGCTCCCGACCGCGTCATCGTCATCGGATCGATGAGCAAGTTGTTCTGGGGCGGCCTGCGCCTCGGCTGGATCCGGGCCTCCACCCGCGTGATCTCCCGGTTGGCGCGGATGAAGGGCCGGCTCGACTTCGGCACCTCGCTCGTCAGCCAGCAGATCGGGCTACGGCTCCTCGAGTATGTCCCCGAGGCCCGCGCCACTCGGCGGGTACAGCTCACCCGCGGGCTGACTGATCTGACCGGGCTACTCGGGGACCTGCTCCCGGACTGGACGTGGGACGACCCACGCGGAGGACCGTCGCTGTGGGTTCGGCTGCCGCACGGCGACGCAACCCATCTCGCCCCGATGGCGCTGCGATTCGGCGTCGCGATCCTGCCCGGCGCCGTGTTCTCCGCCGACTCCACCACCAAGGACTATCTGCGCCTGCCCTACGCCCTGCCCCGCGACGTGCTCACCGCCGGCGTGCAACGCCTCGCCGCGGCATGGCACGCCTACTCCCGCCATGAAGCAGCCGACATCGACCTGCATTCGGTCACGACCTGACCTCCCGGCTCCGCCTTCACCCTTCGGGAGGATCGCCTCGACATACCTGCGGCGTCGGGGTCCTGCCCGCACCCGGGCCGGACCCGAGATGAGCTCCACCAGCGAATCCAACGAGGCGACCCACCATCAAGATCACCCACACGACCATCACCGTCGATCAGGCATCAGCCTCCCCCCGCGACGGCCTCACGACCGGCTACTCACCGTCCGCCGGCTCAGCTCCGCCGACCGGCACGGGCCCGCAGCTCGGCGACGTCGGCGCGGCTGAAGGGCATGTTCGGGAAGGAGGTCAGCCGGACGAGCGGGAAGTTGCCGAGCATCCGGCGCATCCCCGGGTCGGTGAGCTTGCTGGGTCCCGTTGCCACGATCAGGTCGTCCAGCAGCGAGCCGGCGACGGGGTGGGCCAGCCACTCGTCCAATGTGGAGTCGTCGGTCAGTGGCGGCACGGGCCGTGGGACGTCGACGGTGATGTCGGCGCTCGCCCGCAGATCGCGTGAGGACGCACCCACCGCGACGGTGAACCGCCCGCCCTCGAGGACCCACCGCCTCAGCTGCGGGTGGAAGTAGGAAAGGTCCCGGTGGGTCAGCGCGAGGTCGACCCGACGCGACTCACCGGGCCCGAGGGCGATCTTGCGGAACGCCTTCAGCTCGCGCGCGGGACGAGCCACGGTGGCGGCCGGGGCCGAGACGTAGACCTGCACGACCTCCTTGCCGGCCCGGTCGCCGGTGTTGGTCACCGTGACCGACACGGCGGCGAGGTGCTCCCCGCCGTCCTCGACGGTGACTTCGAGGTCGGAGTAGGCGAAGCTCGTGTACGACAGGCCGTGCCCGAAGGGGTAGGACACCTCCTGCCGGCGCGCGTCGTAGCCGCGGTAGCCGACGAAGACGCCTTCGCCGTACCGCACCACCCCGCACTCGCCCGGGAAGTTGAGGTGGGCGGGTGAGTCCTCCAGGCGGAGCGGGATCGTCTCGGCCAGCCGGCCCGAGGGGTTCGCGCGCCCGAAGAGCAGGTCGGTGATCGCGTCTCCCCCTGCCTGCCCGAGCAGCCAGCCCTCCAGGATCGCGGCGGCGTGCCGGTCCCAGTCCGAGACCTGCACGACCGAGCCGTTCGACAACACGACGACGACCCGGGGGTTCACCTCGGCGACCGCGGCCAGGAGCTCGGTCTGGGTGGCGGGCAGCAGGATGTGCTCGCGGTCGTAGCCCTCCGACTCGGCGGACGGCGGCAGGCCGAGGAACAGCACGACCGTGTCGGCGTCCCGGGCCGCGGCGACGGCCTCCGCGTGCAGCGCGGGGTCGTCGGCGGACTCGTCGTCGACCCCGAACCCGGCGGCGAACACCGCACGGTGCCCGAGGGTCTCCCGGACCGCGGTCCACGCGTCGTTCAGCCGGGTGGGAGTGACCTGGGAGCTGCCCGCGCCCTGGTAGCGGGGGGTTCGGGCGAACTCACCGATGACGGCGACGGTTCCTGCAGCGGCCGGGTCGAGGGGCAGCAGCGGGACGGCCCGCGTGGCGTCGCCGGGCACGGTGACGGGCTCGTTCTTCAGCAGCACCGCGCAGTCGGCGGCGGCATCGCGGGCGAGGGTGTGATGGGCGGCGACATTGACGGCCCCGCCCGCCCGCACCGCGGGCAGGGCGCGCCCCAGCAGGGTGAGCAGGCGTTCGGTGGCCCGGTCGACGACGGCCTCGTCGAGCTCCCCTGCTCGCACGGCGGCGACGATCTCCGCGTCGGTGACGCCGCCGCTCGCGGGCATCTCCAGCTCCAGCCCGGCCCGCAGGCCGGCGACGCGGTCGTTCACCGCACCCCAGTCGGAGACGACGACGCCGTCGAAGCCCCACTCGGTGCGCAGCACGTCGGTGAGCAGCCACGGGTGCTCCGAGGCGTACGTGCCGTTGACCTTGTTGTAGGAGCACATCACCGTCCACGGGCGGGCCTCGGTGACGACCCGCTCGAACCCGGCGAGGTAGATCTCGCGCAGGGTGCGCTCGTCGACCTCGGCGCTGACCCGCAGCCGGTCGGTCTCCTGGTTGTTCGCCGCGTAGTGCTTGACGCAGGCACCCACCCCTGCGCTCTGGATGCCGCGCACCAGCGCCGCCCCGAGGATCCCGCTGACCAGCGGGTCCTCCGACAGGTACTCGAAGTTGCGGCCGCACAGCGGGGAGCGCTTGATGTTGATGCCCGGGCCCAGCAGGACCGCGACGCCCTCGGCACGGGCCTCCGCCCCGAGCGCCCGGCCCACCTGCTCGACCAGGTCGGCGTCGAACGAGGAGCCCAGCGCCACGGCCGGCGGGAAGCAGGTGGCCGGCACCGAGCTGCCCAGGCCCACGTGGTCCGCGGCCCCCGTCTGCTTGCGCAGCCCGTGCGGCCCGTCGGTCATCATGACCGCGGGGATGTCCAGCCGCTCCACCGCCTGGGTGTGCCAGAAGTCCGAGCCCGAGCACAGCGACGCCTTCTCCTCCAGCGTCAACCCGGCCAGCAGCCCCGGCACGTCCGGACCGGCGTCCGTGGCCGTCCCCGCGTCGCTCGTCGTCATCGGATCGCTCCTCCTGCTCGTGCTGCTCGTGCTGCTCGTGGGAGCACCTCCACCTCGCGGCTGTCGCGGTAGCCCAGCCGGCACGCCTTCACCCACACCCGCGTGTCGGGGGGCGGCGGCGTGGCCGGGCAGAGGAGGTGCCAGTGCCTGCGGTCGGGAGCCGGCGACCCGATGGCGTCGGCGAGCCCCGCCGCGCCTGCCGCCTCGCCCCCGTCCCCCGCCGGCTGGGGCCGGTCGGTGGTCCAGACCACCTGCGCCCCCTGGGTCGCACACGTGGCCGACACCGCGCCGGCGTCCTGGTCGAACTGCGGCGCGGCGGTCACCGGCCACCCGCCGCCGGGCCGCCAGGACGCCAGCAGGTCGTCCTCGGCCAGCTCGCCCAGGTCGCCGTAGGTCCGCAGCCACCGGTCCACGGCATCGCGGAACCGCGCGACGGTCTCGGCGTGGCGCGGGTCGCCGGCGAGGTTGTGCTGCTCGTACGGGTCCTCCACGAGGTCGTACAGCTCCTCCGCCGGCTTGGCCGGTGCGACGAGCCTGCGCTGGAGCGGGGTGAGCAGGCTGCGGGGCAGGCCCTGGGCGAGCTGCTGCGCCTCGCCGGCGGCGAGCCTGCGCATCTCCCGCCAGGTGTGCAACCGGTCGGGGTAGTCGCAGTGCTGCATGGGCGAGCGGTCCGGGTGGTGGTGGCGGGTGTAGCGGTAACGGGCGTCGCGGGCGCTGCGGCTCCTGTCCTCCAGCTCACCCATGCGGTCGAGGGCGGCGAAGGCGTAGGTGTTCGGCGACCGGACCGACCGGCCGCCCGGCTCCAGGAGCGGGGTGCCGTGCATGTGCTGCGGGACGTCCAGCCCGGCGAGCCGCAGCATCGTGGGTGCCAGGTCCATCAGGTGCACGACCTCGGTGTTCACCGAGCCCGGCGGGACCCGGCCCGGCCAACGCACGATGAGCGGTTCGTGCAGACCCGAGTCGGTGGCCCAGCGCTTGCCCCGCGGCATGCCCAGGCCGTGGTCGCTCCAGAACACCACGACCGTGTTCTCGACGAGGCCGTCCTCGTCGAGCTGGGCGAGCAGCTCGCCGACCCAGTGGTCCATCTCGCTGATCAGGTCGTGGTAGCGGGCCCAGGACCGGCGGAACGTCCCCGTGTCCGGGTGGTAGGGCGGCGGGGTCGTCGACGCCGGATCGTGCCGGTCCTCGGCGTGGACGTGCGAGGTGCGCTGCGCGAACGCCTCGTCGTCGAGGTAGATCTGCGACTCGTGCGTCGCCATCCCGTGGAAGGCGGCGAAGAAGGGGGTGTCGGGGGTGGGGCGGTTGCGCCAGTGCGCGGTGTCGCTGCAGTCGTCGAAAGCGCTGGCCGGGGTGGGCACCTGGAAGTCGGTGAACCAGTTGTTGGTGGTGTAGTAGCCGGCCTCGCGCAGGTACTCGGTGAACAGCCGGACCTGCGGCGGTGGGACCGCCTTCGTGCGCATGTGCATCGTGCCGATGGCCGTCGGGAAGCAGCCGGTCATGATCGCGGACCGGGACGGGGCGCAGATGGGCGCCGCCGCGAACGCCTTGTCGAACCGCATGCCCTCGGCGGCGAGCCGGTCCAGGTTCGGGGTGCGCGCGTGCTCGGCACCGGGATAGACGCCGGCGTAGGCACCGAGGTGCGGGTTGATGTCGTGGGTGGAGATCCACAGGATGTTGGGACGCCCGGTCGCGGCGGGGGTCGTCACGGAGCCCGTCATCCCGGTCGCCCGGCGGCCGCGGCCTCGTCCTGGGCGGCCACCTCCGCGGGCAGCACCTCGTCGTCGCCGTCACCGGTCGCGGGCGGGGCCGCGGGCAGCGCGGCGAGGTCGGCGGCGATCGCGCGCAGTGCGGCAGCCGGGACGGCGGCCGTCCGGGCCAGCCCGTACAGGCTCGCGGCCGGCGAGACGGTGATCAGTTCGGTCCGGACGAGCCCGGGGGCGTGCTTCCCCACGACGTCCCCGGCCCGGGGGTCGGCGAGCAGTTCCACCAGGGGGGCGGAGATCAGGTCGGCAGCCGGCAACGTGTCCAGCGGCGGCAGGGGCTCGGCGGTGGCGGCGGCCCGGTCGGCCTGGACGCGCACGAGCAGGTGTTCCGGGCCCGGCTCGACCTCGAACGGGATGCCGAGCCGCTCGAACTGGCTGCGCGGGGCGCCGCTGTCGTGCATGAGCCGCGCGAGCAGCCGCAGCATCCGCAGCTCGGCCGCGTCGTCGGCGATGGGGTGCTCCTGTGCCGGGTCGGCCTCCAGGTCGTACAGCAGGGTGCCGTGCCGCCAAGGGTTCATCCACTGCCCACGGCCCTGCAGCCGCATCGTGCGCAGCTCCTTCGTGAAGGAGAACGCCTCCGCCGGTTCCCACCCGGCCAGCTCGTCGGTGCCGAACCGGCTGCGCATGTGGGTCGGCATCAGCGTGTACTGCTCGATGGGCGAGTTGGACTCGTCGGCGGGTGCGCGCATGTAGACGTGGCGGCCGTCGGTGACGTTGACGTGGCCGCCGTGGACGCCGAACAGCGCACCGTCGTGCAGCACGTGCCGCTCGTCGGCGCTGTCGCGCAGCACCGCGGCGAGGTCGCGGCCCTGCATGTCGGGCGTCGGTTCGAGACCGAAGAACCGCAGGAGGGTCGGCGCGATGTCGATGGTCTGGGCGAGCGCACCGCGGCGGGTGCCGCGCTCGCCGGTGCGCGGGTCCCAGACGAACGCCGGGAGGTGGACCAGCTCGTTGAACCACGGCTGGACGCCCTTGGCCCACCAGCCGTGCTCACCGAGCAGGAACCCGTGGTCGGTGTTGACGATCAGCATGGTGTCGTCCCACATGTCGTGGGCGTCCATGACGTCGATCACCCGTCCCAGCGAGTGGTCGCACATGCTCACCAGCGCCGCGTACCGGTTGCGGGCGTGCTCGACCTGGCCGGCCGGCTCGGTGACCTTCTGGTAGCCCGGCCAGTCGAAGTCGGGGCCGTCGTGGTCGTCGGAGTAGCGCTCGCGGAACCGTTCGCCGCTGAAGAACGGCTCGTGCGGGTCGAACAGCTCGATCTGCAGCATCCAGTCGTCTGCGGCGACGTTGGTCTGCACGAAGTGCAGGCCGGCGTCCACCGTCCGCGTCTGGTAGTGCTCGGCCTCGGTGGGCAGGTACGTGCGGTTGACCTCGTCCTGGCGCTTCATCCGCGCGTGGACGTGGCGGGCGGCGTGCCCGGGCTGCACGACGCCCTTCCACGGATCACCCTCCTGTCCCCTGAAGAACTCCCAGGTGGTGTAGCGGGTGTGGTACGTGCCGCCGCCGTCCTCCCAGTAGTGCGGGTGGTCCGACGCCAGGTGGGTGTGCACGCCGGCCTCGCCGAGCAGCTGGGGCACCGAGTCGTCGAACGGCTCGAGCGGCCCCCAGGAGCGGTGCAGGAAGTTGTAGCGCCCGGTGTGCATCTCCCGCCGGGCCGGCATGCACGGCATGGACCCGGCGTAGTAGTTGTCCAGGGTGACGGCCTTCTCGGCGAGCCGCGTGAAGTTCGGCGCCTGCACGAAGGTGTCGCCGTAGGGCGGCAACATGTGCCGGTTGAGGCTGTCGAACATCAGGACGATCGCGCGCACAGTTCTCCTCGGGCGTGCTGGGCGCTCGGCGGCGCCGGGCTGCAGGTCAGTCCGTGGACGGGGCGAGCGGGGACGGCAGCTCCCCGTCGACGAGCGGCTTCCCGTCCAGCAGCCGCCCTCGCAGGTCCTCGCAGGCGGCGACGTGGGCGTCGATCGTCGCCGCACCCCGGCGGTGCAGCCATTCGTCCATGCCGACGGCCAGCTCCGCATCGAAGGGAAGGTCCGGGTTGAGCGGGAGGCGGCGGTCGCGGAAGCGGTAGCGGGCGATCTGCTCGCGGCGGGCAGCCAGCTCGACGTCGAGCATCGCGATGATCTCCTCGACCGTCAGGAAACCGGCGAAGGCCAGCCGCGCCCGCAGTTCTGCGCCCAGCACCCGGTCCGGGGGGTGGTAGGGCCCCTTCAGCCAGTCGAGGAAGACGGTCGCACCCTCCTCGGTCACCCGGTAGATCTTGGCGTCCTGGGCACCGGGGCGCGGCTGGACCTCGTGGGCGATCCAGCCGTCCCGCTCCATCCTCGCCAGGGAGCGGTAGACCTGGCTCATCTGCGTGTTCGGCCGCAGGAACCGGCCCGAGGTGTCGAGGTACTTCTTCAGGTCGTATCCGGTGCTCGGGTTCCGTAGGAGCACACCGAGGAGAAGGTCCTCGAGCTTCATCGTGCGGCCTCCCGTCGTCGTCGTCCGACCATGACACTAGTGGAGTACATTGTCAACGAGTCACCCCAACGGCTCGAGGAGGACCATGACGCCCTGCTGCCCGGCCGAACCGCCACCGGGACACGCGCGGGCTGCCGTACCGGCGTCGCCCCCGCCGCCCGCGCCGGGGGCGAGACGGCAACCACCGACCGCAGTCGCACTGCCCGGCGGAGCCTTCCTGATGGGCACCGAGGACGGCGAGGGCTACCCCGACGACGGCGAGGGCCCCGTCCGGCCGGTCACCCTCCGCCCGTTCGCGATCGACACCGTGGCCGTGTCCAACGCCCGGTTCGCCGAGTTCGTCGAGGCCACGGGCTACGTCACCGAGACCGAGCGGATCGGCTGGTCCTTCGTCTTCGTCGGGTTCCTGCCCGGGCCGCTGCGCAGGATCAGCCCGCGCCCGGACCGCACCCCGTGGTGGGCGGCCGTCTCCGGGGCCACCTGGGCGGCGCCGGAGGGCCCGGGCAGCGACCTGACCGGCCGCGAGGACCACCCCGTGGTGCAGGTGTCCTACGCCGACGCCCGGGCGTTCGCCGCATGGGCCGGGGGCAGGCTCCCGAGCGAGGCCGAGTGGGAGTACGCCGCACGCGGCGGGCTCGAGCAGGCCCGGTTCCCGTGGGGCGACGAGCTGGAGCCCGACGGGCGGCACCGCTGCAACGTGTGGCAGGGCAGCTTCCCCGTCCGCAACACCGCGGCCGACGGCTACAAGGGCGCGGCGCCCGTGGACGCCTACGAGCCGAACGGGTTCGGCCTGTACAACGTCGCCGGCAACGTGTGGGAGTGGTGCGCGGACTGGTTCAGCACGACCCACCACCTCTCCGCGGGCCGCACCGATCCGCAGGGCCCCGAGCGCGGGGACAGCCGCGTCATGCGGGGTGGTTCCTACCTGTGCCACGCCTCCTACTGCAACCGCTACCGGGTCGCAGCCCGCACCGCCAGCACCCCGGACAGCGCGGGCGGCAACCTGGGGTTCCGGGTGGTGTGGGACCTCCCGACCGGTCGGGCGTAGCCCGCGCGAGCACCCATCGCGGCCGGTCACGCCTGGTCGGGAACCTTCAGCGTGGGCAGCGGCGCCTGCGCGTGCCAGGACGCCGGGACCGCGCCGTTGTCGACGCGCAGCCGTTCCCGCAGGTCGTCGGCATCCTCGACGCGCCCGGTGCGGCGCAGGTGGGCCTCGAACTCGACGGGGTCGCTGTAGAGCGTCGGGCCCTGCTGCAGGCTGGTCTGCATCGGATCGGGCAGAGCCCCCGGGGTGCCGGCGTAGCGGTGCCACCACTCGAACAGGTGCGAGCGCATCTGCGCCAGCAGGACAGGTTCCTTCTCGACGAGGTTCTCCGTCATGTGCGGGTCGGCATCCAGGTCCCACAGCGACTCCCACTCCGCCTTGAACGAGCCCGGGTGGTAGGTGCGGGTGTACATGTGCCGGGCCGTGCGCACCGAGCGCTGGTAGGTGTGCGCCCCGTGACCGAGCACCAGGTACTCGCGCCCGTCCTGTTCCTCCCCGCGCAGCAGCGGCGCGAAGGACCTGCCCTGCCATTTCGCCGGCAGCTCGGTCGCGTCCAGCATGTCGAGCACCGTCGGCGCGTAGTCGATGTTGTAGAGCAGGTGCTGGTAGCTGCGGCCCCGCCCGTCGTCGGTGACGCCGGGCCAATGGACGATCATCGGGATCCGGTTCACCGGTTCACTGGCCAGGCCGTGCTCGGCGTAGGAACCGAGCTCCCCGAACGACTCGCCGTGGTCGGCGCTGACCACGATCGCCACCTCGCCGGACAGGCCCATCTCCTCGAGCGCGTCCAGCAGTCGCCCGAAGTGGTGGTCCCAGTAGTGGATCGCCCCGTCGTAACCGTTGACCAGGTGATCGAAGTCGGCGCGGGTGCGAATCGCGTCGGGCATGTTGTGCGGGACGCGCGACCGGCGCGGCCGGCCCGCGTAGTGCAGGTCCAGCGCCGAGCGCGGGCCGTACACACGGGCGTGCTCGTCGATCGTCGCCTGGTCCGGCCACTCCGGAGCGGGGCCGCTCGCGGCGGCCCGCCCGGTCCACTCCGCCGGCTGCAGGTAATCGGTGTGCGGATCCCAGTAGGTGACGTGCAGGTACCAGTCCTCGACGTCACGGTGCCGCCGGATCCAGTCGACCGCGACGTCGGTGACGGATTCGGCGGGCTCGTCCCCGATGTCGGGGGTGGTCTGCATCGTGTCCAGGAACCCGGCGCTGAAGTGGTAGGCGCGGTGGCGTTCGGCGAACGAGGAGAGCACCGCGGTGCGGTAGCCCCGGCCCACCAGCGCCTGAGCCAGCGTGGGCCGGCCCGGCGCGGGACGGTGGCCCGAGTCCAGGCGGAACCGCGCATCGGTTCCGGCGTGCCCGATCACCCCGTTCGTGATGCCGAACTGGCCGCTGACCAGCGCCGTGCGCGAGGGCAGGCACGGGGAGTCCGAGCAGTAGTACCGGTCGAAGCGCACCGAGTCCGCCGCCAACCGGTCGAGGTTGGGCGTGATGTCGCGGGTGTACCCGTACGGACCGGTGTGGTCGGGCCGCAGGCTGTCGACGTCGACATAGATGATCCTCATGCGGGCTCCTCCGCGAGTTCGCGGCGCTGCTCGCGGCGGGCCCGCTGGGCCACCGGGTCCGGCACGGGCGCCGAGACGAGCAGCTTCCGGGTGTAGGGGTGCTTCGGCCGGGCGGTCACCTCGTCGGCCCGGCCGATCTCCACGACGTCGCCGCGGTAGAGCACCATCACGTTGTGGCTGATGTGCCGCACGACCCCGAGGTCGTGCGAGACGAACAGGTAGGCCACCCCCATGCCCTCCTGGATCTCCACGAACAGGTCCAGCACCCGCGCCTGGGTGGTCAGGTCCAGCGCGGACACGGGCTCGTCGCAGACGATCAGCCGCGGGCCGGGCGCGATCGCCCGGGCGATCGCGATGCGCTGGCGCTGCCCGCCCGAGAACTCCCGGGGAAGGCGGTGTGCCGCGTCGGCGGGCAGGTGCACGCGGTCCAGCAGCGTCCGCACCCGCCGGGCGGCGTCCGTCCGGGACACGCCTGCGGTCGTGAGCGGTTCGGTGAGGATCGACTCGATCGTCATCGACGGGTTCAGCGAGGTGTACGGGTCCTGGAAGACCACCTGGATGTCTCGCGCCAGCGCGCGACGCTTCCGGCGGGAGGCGCGGGTGATGTCGCGGCCGTCGAAGCGGATCGTGCCGGAGGCCGCCCCGACCAGTCCCAGCACCGCCCGACCGATGGTGGTCTTGCCCGAACCGGACTCGCCGACCAGCCCGAGCGTCTCCCCGGGGCGGATGCCGAAGGTGACCTCCTCCAGCACCCGGTGCGGCGCGGCGCGCCACCCCTTCCCGGGGAAGTCCACGCAGAGCCGGTCCACCTCCAGCAGGCGCTGCATCACCGCGTCACCTCCCCGCCTGCGCCGGCGCCGACCGCAGCCGCGTCGTCGTCGAAGGGGTAGGGGCGGGTGGGGCCGTCCTCGACCATGGAGTCGAGCAGCGTGCGCGTGTAGGGGTGCCGCGGGGCGGTGAAGATCTCCTCCACGTCCCCGGTCTCCACGATCCGGCCGTGCCGCATCACCGCGACCCGATCGCAGATGTCGGCGACCACCCCGAAGTTGTGGGTCACCAGGACCACTCCCATCCGGTACTCGCGCTGCAGGTCGCGCAGCAGGTCGAGGACCTCGGCCTGAACGGTGACGTCCAGCGCGGTGGTCGGTTCGTCGGCGATCAGCAGCTTCGGCTTGCACGAGATCGCCCCGGCGATGAGCACCCGCTGCGCCATACCCCCGGAGATCTCGTGCGGATAGGCGTCGAAGGTGCGCCGCGGATCGGGGATGCCGACCCGGGCGAGCAGCGCGAGGGCCCGCTCGCGGGCGTCCGCACGGCTCAGCCGCAGATGCACCCGCATCGGGGTCACCAGCTGGGAGCCGATGCGGAAGGCGGGGTCGAGGTTGCTCAGCGGCTCCTGCGGCACGTAGGCCATCTCGGTGCCGCGCAGCGCGCCGTGGTCCTTCGCGGACAGGCGGGTCAGCTCCTGCCCGGCGAACACGATGCTCCCGCCGCGGACCCGCCCGCCCTCGGGGAGCAGCCCGAGCACCGCGAAGGCGGTCTGCGTCTTCCCGGATCCGGACTCGCCGACGAGGCCGAGCACCTCCCCGGCGTCGACGTGCAGGTCCACGCCGTGCACGACCGCCTTCTCCCCGCCGTCGGCCTGGGCGTAACAGATCTGCAGCCCGCGGACGGCCAGCAGGTCCCCGGCCACCTCGGGGGGCTCCGTCTCGCGCGCCGCCGGGCCGGCGCCCGCCCTGCTCTCGGACGCGGGTGCGGAGGCCGGGGCGCGCCGGCGGCGACGGGCCACCCCGATCGGCGTGCCTCGATCCTCCAGCGCGTCGCGCAGCGCGTTGGACAGCAGCAGCAGGCAGGCGCACACCAGGCCCACGAGCAGCGCGGGCCACAGCACGAGCAGCGGCGCGAGGGACATCTTCCGGAAACCCTCGTTGATCATCGCTCCCCAGGAGGGCACCGAGTTGTCCCCGACCCCGAGGAACTGCAGGCCGGCCTGGACGGCGATCGCGATGCCGGCCACCCGCGCGCTCTGGATGATGATGGGAGCGCGCACGACGGTGAGGACGTGCCGCCCGATGATGCGCGCGTCGCTGAGCCCCGACACGCGCGCGGCGTCGACGTAGAGCTCACCGCGCACCGCCTGCACCGCGGCCCGGACGATGCGGAAGTACCCCGCCATCAGCATCACGCCGAAGACGGTCATCGCGATCCAGGTCGAGGGGCCGGCGACCGCGCGGACGGCGAGCAGGACGACGATCGCCGGGAGCGCCTGCAGCATGCTCGTCAGCCAGGTGCCGGCCGTGTCGAACCAGCGGCCGTAGTAGCCCGCCACGAGCCCGCTGCTGATGCCCAGTGCGGCCGCGACCCCCACCGCGAGCGCCGCGCCGAGCAGGTTGACCTGACCACCCCAGACGAGCCGGGACAGGACGTCGCGCCCGCTCGAGTCGGTGCCCAGCCAGTGCTCGGCGCTCGGCCCGGCGAGCGTTCCGAACAGGTCGATGCGGTTCGGGTCGGCCAGCGGCAGCACCGGCGCCAGCGCAACGGCGGCGACGACCACCAGCAGCACCGCGGCGCACCCGACGCCGAAGGGGTTGGCGAGGAACCGGGCGAGGGCGCCGGAGCCACGGGCGGGTGCCGCGGCGACCGGCGCCGCGCCGGCGCCCAGCGCGGAGTCCTGGGGTTCGGTCACCGGAGCCTCGCCTTCGGGTTGAGCCACGCCACGACCAGGTCGACCACCAGGTTCACGACGATCACGATCGCGACGGTGGCGACGATGACGCCCATGACCAGCGGGAGGTCGCCCTTCGTGGTGTTGGTGACGGCCAGCGTGCCCAGGCCGGGGAGTGCGAACACCTGCTCGATGACGACGGACCCGCCGAGCAGGCCGACGAACTGCAGGCCGAGCATCGTCAGGCCGGTGGTCGAGGAGTTGCGCAGCACGCTGGTGAGCACGATGCGCCGCTGCGAGAGCCCGCGGCTGCGCAGCGTGCGGACGTAGTCCTGGCGCAGCACGCCGATGGCGGCGCTTCGGACCTGCTGGGCGATCCCGGCGACGGCGCCGAGGGACAGCGCGGTGACCGGCAGCACCAGCGTCGCCATCCAGGCCAGGACCGACTGCTGCGGGGAGACGTAGCCGACGGCCGGGAACAGCGCCAGCTGGACCCCGAGGACGGTGGCGAGGAAGAGCGCGACGAGGAAGTTCGGCACGGCGTCGACGGCGGTGGAGACCACCTGGACCGCGCGGTCGAGCCATCCCCGGCGCACGGCGCAGAGCAGGCCGAGCGCGAACGCGGTGACGCCGCTGACGACGACCACGGGCACCAGCACGCTGAGCGACACCGGCAGGGCGTCCGTGACCGCCTGCGTCACGCTCTGCGGCGTGTAGTAGGAGCGCCCGAGGTCCCCGCGCAGCGCGTCGAGCAGCCAGCTCCCGTACCGGACGAACACCGGCTGGTCGAGTCCGAGCTCCAGCTCGAGCTGGGCGATCTGCTCCGGGGTCGCGGTGTCGCCGAGGATGTTGCGGGCGGTGTTCCCGCCCGCCGCGAGGGTGAGCAGCACGTACGCCAGCAGGGAGATGCCGAACAGCAGCACCACCCCCGAGGCGACGCGCCGCGCGATGTAGCTGGTCATCGATATCCCGTCGTCGTCGTCGAGAGGGATGCGCCCGGATCAGACGGCGGGCGCGTAGTTGTAGAGGGCGGGAGTGGCCTGACGGGCCTGCGCCTGCACCGCCAGGGCGCGGTTGTGGAGGTAGAGCGAGCTGGGCCGGTAGAACGGCGCGAACCAGACCTGGTCGACGAGGAACCGGTTCAGCTCGGTGGCCGCGGCCGTGTCGCCTCGCTGGTAGCGGGCGATGCAGTCGGTCACCGTGAGATGGGCGACCTTGAACGTGTTCCAGGAGGCCTTCTCGGCGATGAAGTTCGTCATCTGCCGCCAGGTGCCCTGCATGGCCAACGGGAAGTAGGCGAGGGAGACCTGTGCCTTCTGCAGGTTGGGGATGGTCTCGTCACCTGCCCATTCCAGTCGCCGGACCCGAACCCCCACGTCCGACCAGTTCGCGATGACCGCGTCGGCGACTGCGGGCTCCATCGAGGGGTACACCGGGAAGTCGATCTCCAGACCGCCGGCGAGACCCGCCTCCGCGAGCAGCCGCCTCGCCTCGTCCGGGTCGTACGGGAACGCGTCGTCGAGCTCGGACAGGTAGCCGTCGTCGCCGGGCCGGAAGATCTGGCCCGTCGGCTCCCCGAGCCCCAGGAGGATGCCGCGCAGGATCCCCTCGCGGTTGATCGCGACCGACAGCGCCCGGCGGACCCGGACGTCCCCGAGCTCGGGGGTCAGCCGCCCCTCGCGGTCGAACATGATGAGGCCCTCGAAGTTCACCGGGCCGGTGGTGTTCTCGAGGCCCACGCTGGTGGCCTCGGCCGCGTCGGACGCGCTCGAGGTGAACGCACCGTCCAGCTGGCCCGCCTTGAGGGCGTTGAGCCGGGCGCGACCATCGATGATCACGGTCAGGACCACGCGCTCGAACGGGAGCGGTTCGCCCCAGTGGTCGGGGTTGCGCACGAAGGTGTACTTCACGCCGATCGTGGTGCCCGCTTGATCGAGCAGGTACGGACCGGAGCCCACCGGCTGGTGCGCGAGGCTCTCCTGTCCCAGCGCAGCAGGCGAGGCGATGAACCCGCCCGCGCTGCCGAGCGTGTCCAGCAGCCCGGGGTCGGGCGCGGACAGGACCACGACCGCGACGTCGGGGGACGGGGTCTCCACGCCCTGCACCAGGCGGAGCATCGAGGCCAGGGGGCCGTTCTCGGTCTGGAAGGCCTCGACGTTCGCGCGCACCGCCGCGGAGTCGAACCGGGTGCCGTCGGTGAAGACGACGTCGTCGCGCAGCCGGAGGGTCAGCCGCGTCCGGCTCTCGTCGTACTCCCACGCGGTAGCCAGGCCGGGAGCAACCGAGCCGTCGGGACGGAGGCGCACGACCGGGTCGTAGACCGCCTGGAAGTAGGGCAGGTAGTGACCGAGCTGCGCCTGTGACGGTGCGAAGCTGCGCGTCGCGGTGATGACTCCCAGCTGCAGCTCGTCCCGGCCGCTGCCGGCCGAGCCGACCACGTCGGCGCACCCCGCGGTCGCGAACAGCCCACCGAGGGCCGCGCCCACGGCCAGGAACTGTCGTCGGGTTGGCATGGTTCTCCCTCACGCCGTCGTGTGGAGGGCTTCTCCGGAAGCCGGGTCGATGCGTGGAGCTCGACGGACCGGGGATCACCCCGCCCGATCTGTTCCGATCGTCAACGACCATTCCACTTGTGTCAACCCTCGAGGAGCGGGCAGGGGCGCGCCCATCGCCCGCCAGGGGTCGGACCAGCGCCCTCTTCTACGGCTGATGCCGCCGCGGCGACGGCCCGCAGCAGCGCCGGATCGAGGGAGCGGGACATCTGCGGCACGGCGCCCTGCTCGCCGACGGCTCGAGCCCGGGGCTCAGCCGGTGAACTCGGTGACGCCGAGGGCGAAGTCCCCGTGGCCGACCCCGTTGCCGGCGAGGCCCACCGTGACCACGCCCACCGCTTCCAACCAGTGCGCCATCTTCAGGCCGCCGACGTCCAGCGGGCGCAGCCCGAGGCTCTCGATGAATGCCGCCACGCCCGCCTTGGCCTGCGCATCGTCGCCGGCGATGAAGACGTCGGGCCGGCCCTTCTCCAGGACGTTGCGGAAGACGGTGTTGAACGCCTTCACCACGCTGGCGCCGGCCGGGGCCACCTTGGCGACCTCCTGCGCGATCGAGGTCTCCTCGCTGTGGGCCAGTCCGTCGAACGTGGCGTTGAAGGGGTTGCTGATGTCGACGATGACCTTGCCCGCGAGGGCGTCTCCGTACTCGGCGACGACCGGGACGACACCGTCGTACAACAGGGCCGTGATGACGATGTCCCCGGCCGGGACACCGCCCCACGTGCCCGGCGTCGCGCCGCCGCCCAGAGCCTTGGCCAGGTCATCGGCCTTGGACCGATCGCGTCCCATGACCTCGACGGTGTTGCCGCCCGCCACCGCGAGCGTGCCGATGGCACGGGCCATGTTCCCCGTACCGATGAGGGTGATGCTGCTCATGAGATGTGCTCTCTTCTGTTCTCGAGGTGTCGATCTGCTCTGATGTGCGGGTCAGATGGCGGTGGTGCCGCCGTCGGTGACCAGTTCCAGGCCGTTGACGTAGCTGGAGTCGTCGGAGGCGAGGAACAGGGCGACGGTGGCGATCTCTTCGGGGCGGCCCATCTTTCCGCGGGGAATGAGGGACTCGAATGCGGCCCTGGTTGCCTCGTCGAACAGTTCTTCCTGTTTGGCGGTGGCGACCTGGCCCGGGGTCAGGACGTTGACCCGGATCTTGCGGTCGCGCAGTTCGTTGAGCCAGACGCGTGCCCAGGCCTGCTGGACGGCCTTGCTTCCCGCGTACAGGCTCCAGCCGGGGAAGGCGCCGAGGGAGGCGTTGGACCCGGTCATGAAGATCGAGCCGTGGTCGTTGATCAGCGGCAGTGCCTTCTGCACGGTGAACAGGGTGCCGCGCGCATTGAGCCAGAAGGCGCGGTGGAACTGTTCCTCGGTGATCTCGCCGAGGACGGCGGGTTCGCCCATCCCGGCGCTGGCCCACAGCACGTCGATCGAACCCTTCTCCCGCTTGACGGTGTCGTACAAGCGGTCCAGGTCGTCCAGTTCGGTCGCGTCACCCTGGACGGCGGTGACGTTGCGGCCGATCAGCGTGACGGCGTCGTCCAGTGCATCCTGGCGCCGGGCCTGGATGAAGACGTGCGCTCCTTCCTCGACGAACAGCTTGGCGCCGGCCAGTGCCATACCGGTGGATCCGCCGGTGATCACCGCTACCTTGCCATCGAGCTTTCCCACGGTCACTCCTTGACTGGATGGATGTCCGTAACATGTCGTTCCGGACTCGTTGCGATTCGAGCCTCTGCCGTCAGTTGGCGGAGAAGTAGTGGCCGTTGTCCAGATCGGCGAGCAGGGCGGGCTGAGCGGGTTCCCAGCCGAGGGCCCGGCGGGTGATGAGGTTGGACGCCGGGTAGCTCTGCGTGACGATGTTCGCAAGGAACCCGAAGTATCCCGGCACCATCAGTACGTCCGCGGGAACACTCACGACAGGGAGGCCCAGACGGCTGCCGATGGCCTCGGCGATCTCGCGGAGCGGGATGGCTCCGTCTCCCACCGCATGCCAATATCTGCCCGCCGGCCCCTTCTCCAGCGCCAAGCGGAACAAGGAGGCGACATCGCGGACGTGCACGGCGTTCCACAGGTTCGCGCCGTCTCCGGGGTAGCCGACGTAGCCCTTCTCCTTCGCGAGCGCGATCAGCTGCACGAGGAAGCCGGCACGATCGGTCGTGCTGTGCGCGATGTTGGCGATCCGCACGACCGAGGACCGCACTCCCCGCTCGGCGAGGCCGACCACGGCGGTTTCCACGACGTTGCGGACCCGCAAGGTGCCCTTGTACTCATCCCCGCCGGGAAGGGCCGGGTCCTCCTCGGTGGCCGGCCGGCCCAGGCTCCCGGGCGACCCGATGCTCCCCGCCGCGACCAGCGGCTTTCCGGTGCCCGCGAGTGCTTCGCCGTACGCGAGCATGACCGGGAGCTCCGCGGCGGCCACGGCGTCGATCCCGCCGGACGGAAGCAGGTCCTGCATGTGCGCGACGTGGATGACGCCGTCGGAATCCGCGGCCGCCTCCTTGAGCCCGTCGAGATCGTCGAGGTCGCCGCGCCGCACATTCGCGCCGAGCGCGGACACGGCCGCCGCTGCAGTGTCCGATCGGGCCAGCCCGGTGACCTCGTGCCCGGCGGCGACGAGCTCGGGGATGATGTACGAACCGGAATGGCCGGTCCCGCCAGTCACGAAAACGCGCACTACTGCTCCTTGTGAGGGTGACGCGAGAGGGGTGGTGCGAGTGCCCTCAGCCAGGGAGGTCGATGCGGAGGGAGAAGTCGAAGCTCCCCACGCCGTTGCGGGCCAGGCTGATCGTCGGCCGGGGTGGTGCCGAACGTCCCGGCTGTGGCGCCGCCGCCGAGCGTGGCGGCCAACTCCTTGGCCCTGGCCTGGTCGCGGCCGATGATCTCGACCGCGTGCCCGCCGGCGAGTGCCCGGCCGCCAGCACGCCGGCCATGTTCCCCAGGCCGATGATGCTGATACTGCTCATGGTGCGCCTGCTTTCTGGAGCTGAATAGAACGGCATGCGTACCCCGTCGTTGTTCACGGTTGTGTCGTCAACGCCGTCGAATGACGCGATGGCCGGGGCTCGACTCCTGATTCACGATGCCCTTGGCTCGAGTGGATGTCCAAGACTTCTTTCAGCCGTGGTGATACCCTGGGGGCATCACCGGGCCGGGAGGTTCCATGGATCTGGACCTGCGCAAACTGCGCTACTTCCTCGCGGTCGCCGACAGGCTGCACTTCGGCCGCGCCGCTGAAGAGCTGCATATCGCGCAGCCGGTGCTCAGCCGGCAGATCCGCGCGTTGGAACATGATCTCGGTGCCTCGCTGTTCACCAGGGACCGGCACGGCGTGGCGCTGACCGACGGCGGCCGACAACTGCTGGCCGACGCCGGTCCGCTGCTCGCCTCCGCGGACGCGGTCCGCCGCCGGGTGACCGTGGCCGCCCGCGGCAGCCGGCGGGTGGCGGTCGGCTTCCGGACCGGCATCCCGGTCATCCCGGCGGCCCGGGCGTTCCAGGCCCGACATCCGGACGTGGTCGTGGACGTGCAGCGGATCGAATGGGACGACCAGGCTCAGATGCTGCTCGACGGCCGCATCGACGTCGGGTATGTGCGGCTGCCCATCGACGAGACCGGCCTGCGCGTGATCCCGCTGTACACCGAGCCGCTCATGGTGGTGCTGCCCGCAGGACACCGGTTGGCCGGCAAGGAGGAGGTCGCCGAAGCCGACCTGGCCGGTGAGCCGCTGGTCTGGCATGCCGACCCGAGCACGCATCCCACCAGGCGTCCGCACCCCGACTCCGGGCTCCGGGTGCGCGGCGTGGAGGAGAAGCTCGAGCACGTCGCGGCCGGCCGGGGCATCTCGTTCGTGGGGCGTTCGGAGACAACCTTCTACTCACGTCCCGACATCAGCTACGTACCCGTCCCGGAGCTCGCGCCCGACCAGGTGTGCCTCGCGATGGCGGCATCGCGCACGTCGCCGCTGGCCGACGACTTCTTCACCGCGGCGCAAGCGACGGCCGGCATCACGGCGGAATGTGGGAACTATGACGCTTACTCAGGCGGTGGCGTCGAGGTGTAGGGCGATGACGGTCGAGAGGGTCTCCTGGAAGTTTCGAGCCCTCGCTGCAGTCGGTCTGCATGATGCGCCAGGTCTTGAAGTTGGCGGTTCTCACGGTTTCCCCGGCTCCAGACCTTCGGGCCGGTTCCTCTCGCGCCGCGTCCGGGTCTACCCCTGCATGGAACTCGCCTTGCCCGACATGGCCAGAGAACTGATCGACGGACCGCACACCGCGATCCTCGCCACCCCGAACCGTGACGGTCACCCGCAGACGTCCGTGATCTTCGTGAAGCGGTCGGGGGACACGGTCGTCTTCAGCACGATCCGCGGGCGGCTGAAGACACGGAACATGGAACGCGACCCCCGTGTGAGCCTGCTCGTGCTCGCGCATCCGGGGAGGTACGTCGAGATCCGCGGCCGCGTCGACATCACGGACGACCCGGAGAAGACCCTGCTCCACCAGATGTACGAGCGCCACATGAACGGCGCGACGCCACCGCCCGAGCCCGGCGCCGAACGCGTGATCGTGCGCGTCCACCCCGAGAAGATCTACTTCTGGCCCCCCGTGGCTGCGGAAAGGAACTCACATGCGTGAGATCGTCGAGTCGACGCTGGTCTCCATCGACGGGGTGGTCAACGACCTGACCGGCGGGAGACCGAAGGCCGTCACGAGGGCGGGGTCGGCGAACACGACGATGCGGCCGATCCCGTCCTCCGCGACGGTCAGCACCGCGATCCCGAAGGCCTCGTGCGCGCCGGACGGACCGCGGCGGTACACCGCCGCGGCCGGCTGCCCGTTGGCGCGGGTCGGCACCATCCGCCAGTCCCCCGGCAACCCCAGCACCGGCGGACTCGTGAGGTAGGGCAGGCAGGTGCGCAGCCCGGAGAACCAGGTGCGGGATCCGACCATCTCCAGCGCGGCGTCGGCGCGCAGCACCTCCTCGAACGCGGCCGCGTCGGCGTTCTCGAAGGCGGCGATGTAGCGGTCGAGCAGCGCGCGGGCCCGCGGCTCGTCCGGCTCGACGAGAGCCCCCGCGCTCGGCGCCACCTCCTCCAGCCGGGCCCGGGCGCGCTGCAGGGCGCTCTTGACCGCCGCGACGCTGATGTCGAGCACGGCCGCGACGTCGGCGGCGGGGAGCGCCAGCACGTCGCGCAGCAGCAGCACCGCACGCTGCCGGGCGGGCAGGTACTGCAGGCTGGCGACCAGCGCGAGCCGAAGGTCCTCCCGCGCCACCACGGCCGCCGCAGGATCCCCCGCCACCAGCGCATCCGGGAGCGGCTGCACCCAGCTGACATCCGGCCCGGCCGCGACCGGCGGCGCGAACGGGTCGTCGGACGGGCCGGTGAGCCCGGATGGCAACACGCGGCGACCGCGACGCTCGAGCGCGGTCAGGCAGGCGTTGGTCGCGATCCGGTGGAGCCAGGTGCGCACCGACGAGCGCTCCTCGAACGCGCCGTAGGCCCGCCAGGCGCGCAGGTAGGTCTCCTGCACGACGTCCTCGGCGTCGTGCAGCGACCCGAGCATGCGGTAGCAGTGCGCGAGCAGCTCGCGGCGGAACGGCTCGGTGCGCGCGGCGAAATCCCGCGAGTCGGGCATCACATCATGCAAGACCATGACAGGTAGACCTCGCACGGCGAGTGGAGGAATCGCTCCCTGGCGGGTGTCGCCTCCGCTCGGCGAACGCGCCGCCTCCCCGCCGGTACCCCAGTGGCAGGAGATCCGGCGCCTGCCTACGATGCGGCCACATGATCGTGGAGCCGCCGTGCCGTCGTCGTGGCTGATCTGGGTGGTCGCGGGCGTCGTCATCCTCGCCGCCGGCTTCACCGTCGCGCTGATGCCGAGGCTGCGGGTCCGCGCATCCGACCGGGAGGTCGCGTGGTCGACCGCACGGGCGGCGATCGAGAGTGCGGCGGTGAGCCGCGACGCGTGCGCCGATCGGCAGGCTGCGGCCGAGGAGGCGCTGGCCAGGGCGGAGGCGATCGTCGCCAATGGTGGCGGCGCCCGTGCGGCGCGGACCGCGACCGAACACGCCGAGCGGGCCGACCGGCTGTGGCGGGTGACCGCCGGTGAATGACCGTGCATCCCGCAGGTCGCTGATCACCCAGTTCGTACGCATCGTGCTCGCCGTCGTCGCGATCACCTGCGTCGTCTTCTTCGTCGACGCCCAGGGCCGGGGCGCCGAGGTCACCTACGGATCCCCGGCCTCGTCCGAGGAACCCGAGAACACGCCGCCCGAGCTGCCGACGGCCGGCCTGCCGTCGGCAGCGGAGATGGCCGCGATGCTGAACGCGGAGCCGGTCGTCCGGCTGCCCGGCGCCATCGCCCAGTGGGACGCGGAGCGGGTACGGCAGGCGAGTGGGGACCACGACGTCCGGATCATCGCCACACCGCCCGGGCTCACCGAGGAGCAGCGGTCGGCCCTCGCGGAGGTCGACTCCGAGGTCCGTCGCGACCTCGGGGACGACGAGAACACGATCGTCTTCACGATCGACGGAACGCGGGTGTCCGGCGGCATCTACGAGGCCGCCCCGAGCACCCTCGACGAGTGGCGGGCGCAGTTCGGCCGCAACGACGTGACCGTCCCCCTGGTCACGCTGATCAACGAGCTGACCGGGTCGGGCGACGAGCCGGTCGAAGGCCCCGCGGACGAGCGGCGAGAACCGACCGCTGCCGAACTCGAGGTCGTCGCGACGCAGCTGCGTGCCACCGGCCGGTTCGTCGCGCCGGGCGCGTCGCTGACCGAAGTGCCGGCCGAAGCGGCGGCCGAGGCGTTCGGCGGGGTGCCTGCGATGTTCGCCGCGTTCCCGGTCCAGCCGTTCGGGGAGCAGGCGCCCGACTACGGCCCCGCGCTCACGCGGCTGTTCCCGGAGACGCCGATCGTCGTCCTGTACGGCTCGTGGATCGAGTACCACGGCCCGCACGCCGCCGACTTCGCCGACGTCGCCGCGGCCGGGTACTACTCGCAGTTCGGGGGCGTACTCGGCAGGGGCCAGTACCCTCAGGACAACTCGCTGCGCCTGTACCTGGGCCAGATCGCCGACGTCCGCTACGCGGGGCTGTTCGACCGGCCGCTGCCCTACACGCCGTTCGACCCGCTCTCCGTCACGCTGCCCGCCCTCCCCGGGATCTTCGCGGGCTGCGCGGCACTCCTGCTCGCGCTGTCTGCTCGGTCCCTGCTGCGCCGCAACGCGAGCAGACCGCTGGGAACGGCCGCCCGGCTGGGCGGGCTGAGCGCGCTGGCCGTCGAGGTCTCCGGGCTCAGCGGTCGGGCCGAGGACCCGGCTCTCGCCCGTGCGATCGTCCACCTGCGCGCCGCACGCGACGCCGTCGCGGAGGCGTTGCCCGACAAGCACGTCCACAAGCTGCTCGACGACGCCGAAGCGGAACTCGACCGGATCGGCCGGGCCGTCCCGTTCGACGGCTACCGGCCCGTCGACCACCTCCGGAGGCAGCGGGCATGAATTGGATCATGCGGCAACTGGGGACGTGGTTCGGACTCGGCACGGTGGCGTGCCTGCTGCTGGCGATCTGGGCGCTGTGGACCGCGGGCCTGTTCGAGGGGCCGGCCGCGCGGACGGTGCGCACGACGTCGGTCTACGCCGCGCCCGGGATCGCACTCGACACCGTTGCCGCCGAGCGGATCATCGGCAACCGACGGCTCGTCGTCGTCATGCTGGAGCCCGGTTCCGACCTGAGCGCCGCGTGCGACGGGCTGGGCAACGCGGCGGCGGGCACCCTGGTGCTGGCGATGGCCCGCGAGGGCGACGAGTTCGACACCTACGGCTGCGGCTTCCTCGCGGGCGGAGAGGTCGACGAGGGGGGCTTCGGCAGGCGGGCGGTCGCCGAGACCAGGATCGGCGCCGGGCTCGACGGGTTCGTCGACCGGCCACTGGACGCGCTGAAGGTCGTCGTCATCAACTACGACCAGCTGGTCGACCTCGATGTCCTGCCGGGCGACGCCCGCACGTTCAGCCCGTCCCTGCCGCGATACCTGGTCGCGGCCGCCGCGATCACCGCGGTCGTCGGCGGCGCACTCGCGTTGTACCTCGTGGCGCAACGGGCAGGCAGCCAGGCGGCGGCCAGCAGCGGTCGCCGAGAGGAGTCCGACGACAGCCGCAACGTGCTGAGCGCCGAGATGGCGCTGGTGGCGCGACAGATCATCGACCTCGACGGACGGCCTGGAAGAAGCCGCGCCGCACAACACGCCCGCCTCGCCGTCGCCTACTCCACGCTGCTCGACGAGATCACGACCGCCGACCGCGACGGCCGGTCCGACTTCGAGCACTTCACCGCCCGTGCCAAGACGCTGTCCGGGAAACTGCGCGGCTTGACGTAGAGCCGGGCGCTGATGGAGTTCGGTGGGCGTTCGAGATGCTCGAGGAGCCCGATGTCTCTCCACCACCCAGGCCGAATCCTGCTGCTGCTCAGCGCGGCAGCACCGTTTGATGCGCTGCAGGCCGCTTCCGGTGGCCGCGCAGGAGCGCGCGCACGTCGGCGACCGGTCCGAGGTGACGGAGCTTGTCCGGGTTGATGATCGATCGGACGGTCTGGACGACGCCGTCGGTGACGTCGAGGACGAAGACGTTCGTGATCCGCCCGTCCGGGTCGAGGACCAGAGCTCCCGGCTGCCCGTTGATCTCGCGCAGCTGGGTGCGGATGCCCATCTCGCGCATCTGGCGGCCCACCGCGGCGAACAGGCGCGACACCTTGTCGACGCCGGAGATCGGCACCATCCACTGTGGCGCCTTTCCGCCACCGTCACCGTAGACGACGACGTCGGCGGCCAGCATGTCGACCAACTGGTCCACGTCGCCGTCGCCGACGGCCGCGAAGAACCGCTCGGCGAGCTCCACCTGCTCCTGTCGGGACGCGTCGAACCGGCGCTTGCGCTCGTCGAGGCGCTTCCGGGCCCGCGTGGCGAGCTGGCGGCTGTTCGCCTCGCTCTTGCCGACGATCCCGGCCACCTCGTCGTAGCCGTAGCCGAACACGTCGTGGAGCAGGAAGACGGCCCGCTCGACCGGGTTCAACCGCTCGAGCACGAGGAGGAAGGCCATCGACAGCGAGTCGGCCTGCTCCGCGTACGCCGCCGGGTCCTCCTCCCCGTTGTCGGTGAGCAGCGGTTCGGGGAGCCATTGCCCGACGTAGGTCTCGCGGCGCACGCGGGCCGACCGCAGGTGGTCGATCG
This sequence comes from Pseudonocardia kunmingensis, assembly GCF_006716445.1. Classification (GTDB taxonomy): domain Bacteria; phylum Actinomycetota; class Actinomycetes; order Mycobacteriales; family Pseudonocardiaceae; genus Pseudonocardia; species Pseudonocardia kunmingensis. Next base: position 907,006 of record NZ_VFPA01000002.1, on the reverse strand, counting down.
CCAGCCGGGTCGTCACCGCGGAGAGATAGGCCCGCGTGGACTCGATACAGGTGCCCTCCGCGAGCGCCCGCTGGTGGCGGACGAAGCTGTCCTGGACGATGTCCTCGGCGTCGCTGACGGAGCCGAGCATCCGGTAGGCGATCGAGAACAGCAGCGGGCGCAGCGCCTCGGCCGGCTCACCGGGATCGGTCATCCGCGCGCGTCCCGGGCTGCGCCGTCGTCGACCAGCCCGTGGCGGAAGCCGTCGCGCCAGCTGGTCCAGGCCGGTCGCCAGTCCAGCTCGCGCTTCGCCTTCTCGTTGGAGGAGCCCCGGCCCTCGGTCATCCACCGCACCACGACCTCCCCCGCCGCGAGCCGGGCGAGCCACACCGGCAGCCGCATCGGCGGCTTCGCGCCCACCGAGTCGGCGAGATGGGGCAGCCACTGCGACACCGGCGCCGGGTCGTCGTCGACGATGTTGTAGACGCCCGCCTCGCCCCGTTCCACAGCCGCGACCGTAGCGGTCGCTGCGTCGTCGAGGTGGATGAACGACCACACCCCGGCGCCGCTGCCGACGATCGGCATCCTGCGGGCCCGGATCATCTCGACCATCGACTCGGATGCCCCCGGACCGTAGAAGTTGCCGTAGCGCAGCACGATCCCGGTGAGCGGCGCCGCCGGCACGGCCCGCTCCACGAACCGGATGGCCGCCATGGACTGCCGCTGCGGCTTCGCGGGCTCGGGGTCCGGGGGATGCTCCTCCGTCTTCACCGGCCCGCCCGTGCGGGCGTTGGTCCAGCCGGTGTAGCTCTGGGCGACGACCTTCTCGGCGCCGCTCGCCTGCGCCGCGGCGAGCAGGTGCCTGGTGCCGTCCGTCCGCAGCTCGTTGGTGCCGGCGAACCAGCGGTCGAAGTGGCGTAGGTCCTGCGAGCCGCCCAGCGCGGTCATCTGGTGGACGATCACCTCCGGCCCGGCCTCGGCGACCGCGCGCCCGACGGCGATCCCGTCCAACCCGTCCACCACCACGGCACGGGCGCCGAGCTCCTGCAGCTCTCCGGTCTTGCCCGCGCTCCGGGTGGTCGCGGTCACCTCGTGCCCGCGCGCCACCAGCTGCGGCACGAGCCGCCGGCCCAGCGCGCCCGCCCCACCTGCCACGAAGACCCGCATCGCGGTCTCCTCTCTGCTCGATGTCCTGCACCTGAGACGAGGCACCAGGTGTGCCAGTGACAGCGGCGGCCGAGGAGCGGGCACCCTTCGCACGCCCGGACGCGCGATCCTCTCAGCCGAGGACGTCAGGGAGCTCGAACGCGGCGAAGGCCGCGGGATCCTGGAAGACGACCGTGTGCGCGATCTTCCCACCGGTGACGGTGAAGACCTGCAGCGTGTGCAGCCGGTGCCCGCCGTCGGGATCCGGGGCGTACGCGGCGACGGCAGGCCGGCCGTTGGCCGGGCACCTCACGCAGCACCCAGACGGCGCGCTGGCGTGCCGGCAGCAGTTGCATGGCCGCCACCAGGGCGAGCCGCATGCGGCCGCGCCGCACCGCCTGGTCCGCCGGGTCGTCGGGGAACGGCTGGGCCTTTGCACCTCAGATCCGCCGGATCGAGACGTGTGCCGCAAGGGTGCAGCTCAGGTCCCGTTTTCGCTGATCACACCCGGGGCAAGGGTCGGACCGGCACCACAGCCAGACGCGTGGCACCCGGCAGGGGTGTTCTCGTCGGAACCGGCCCGGGCGGGCGTCGGGGAGTGATCGCAGGGAAGGCCGGGACGAGGGTGAGCCACCTCGCCCCGAGCCGGGAACGGCGCGCCCACGCAGCCACTCCCACGAGAACCAGCGCCGAGCCGCCCCCTCTCGCGGGTGAACGGAACACCAGAGCTGTCCATGCAAGATCGAACAACCCTGGTGTTCCGCTCACCCGCAAACCGGGCCCCACCCGGCAACCATGATGCGAACATTCGGTCGCCCATGGTCGTGATCGCAACCATGCGCACCCGATACTGCCGATCACGGGCGGGAAGACCGCGAGTACCGGTTGTCCATCGCTGCCGCCACGACCATGGACAACCGATACCGGGACCATGCGCGGAACCACCATCGAACGGCCCCGGCCAGATGCTCGCGGGTGATCGCGTACGCTCGGATGTCGTCGAAGGCGAGCAGCGACGGCGCCGTGAACCCGGCCGGCAGGTCGAACCGCCTGATGAAGCCGCGCAGATCCACTTCTGCCCCTGTCAAGCGACGGAACGATATCTCAGGATGACGATTCCGTTCTCGAGCGTCAGCGTCTCGTTGAGCGCGAATCGACCGGTTGACCCTGCGCGATTCAGGAGATCGTCCGACGATCGAGCGCCGATGAAGAACGGGTGCACCCACAGATGCAGCTCGTCGAGCAGGCCGGCGTCCATCAGCGCGTGCGCGAGGGGCCCGAAGCCGTACTGCACGATATCGGCACCCGGCTGCGCCTTCAGCTCGGTGATCGCTGCAACAGGGTCGCTGTCGATGACGACCGTGTTCTGCCACTCCGGGTCCTGCAAGGTCGACGAAACGACATACTTGGGCATCGCATTCATCCGATCGGCAAGCGGATCGCCGGCGAGCGACATCCACACCGGTGCGAACACGTGGTACGTGCGTCGGCCCATCAGTACCGCATCGCAGGCCTTGAGCAATTCGGCCTGCACCGCGTTGCCGTCCTCGCTGAACCCGCCCGTCGACGGCCAGTCCTGCGGGCTCTCGATGACGCCATCGAGGGTGACGTAGGTGGAGTTCACGATCCGGCGCATGAGACTTTTCCCTTGTTCGATCACCTTGATGCGCGGGAGAACGTACCCGTCACCAGGGGGCGGAGTCTTGTACCGAACCGCAGGTCACAACGCGAGGAACGCCTCGCCCCGCGCCAACTCGCCCGGGGTGTGACCGATCATGCGGCGCAACGAACGGGTCAAGTGCGGCTGGTCGTGGTAGCCCGCGGCGATGACGACCTCGCCGATCGCCACACCGGCGCGCAGCAGCCCGGCGGCCGCGCGGGCTCGCTCGATCGTCAACAGCGTGCGGCGGGGAAGCCCGGCAGCGCGCGCGAAGCGGCTCTGCGCTGTGCGTGCGGGAACCTTGCGGGAGGCGCCGCCGTGCCACATCTCCTCGACGAGTGGATCCACGACCAGCAGGCCGGCCCGCCGAAGGCGGTCGAGGAACACGTCGAGGTTCTGTGGCGTCGGCATCTCCCACGCCTGCCCATCGAGCAGGATCCGGCCGCCTTCCAGGACCGGGAGCACCGCATCGCGCAGGTCCGACAACCGGCCGGGCGGGAACGCCGGCAGGTAGGCGCCGACCCGGAAGTCCACACCGAAGTACTCGGAGTCGCGGGGACACGACAGCTCGGTCGCCTTCTTCGCCGGACCCCGCAGATGCACCACGGTGGTGCCACCGATGCGGGCGAACCCGATGCCCGACCGGATGGAGGCCAGCGAGCTGAATGCGGTCGCCCGGTCGCACTCCGCCGCCCACACCCGCTCGATCGGGCCGCCGGAACCGCTGACGACCCTGCTGCTCAGACCCGTTCCGCGGGGCGTGGCTGCGGCCGATCGTCGCCCTGCGCTCGAACCGCCGCTGGTCATGTCGCCGGCTCGACCGCCGGTGCGGTCACCGCGGCAGCGAAGGCCGAGGCTGGCACGGTCCTGCTCGCCGTCATCGGATCTCCTCGGATCGACGTGTGCCGCGGTCGGGTTCGTCCAGGACGGACCTCCGGCGATGCGCGATCCACTTCTACCCGCTACGGGCTGGTTTCCGTCAGACCCCGCAGGAAGGCGAGCCCGTCGGTGGCGATGGCGTCCTGGGTGCGGGCGAGCGGCCGCCAGATCGAGGCCGCGGTCGCGATGGTGGCGTTCTCCGCCGTGAAGGACTCGATGCACAGCGGGCCGTCGTAGCCCGCGTCGTCCAGGGCGGACAGGAAGCCCGGCCAGTCGATGTGGTCGGCGCCGGGTGCGCCGCGGTCGTTGGCGCACACCTGGACGTGCACGATGCGCCCCGCCGCCCGGCGGGCCGCAGCGGCGGGGTCCCGCTCCTCGATGTTGAGGTGGTAGGCGTCGAGTGCGAGGCCGATGTGCTCGACCGGCAGCCCCTCGAGCGCCTCCAGGGTCTGGTCCACCGTGTTGAGGAGGCTGGTCTCGTAGCGGTTGAGCGGCTCCACGCCGATCCGCACGCCCACGTCCGCAGCGTGCTCGACGACCGGGGCCAGGTTCTCCCGCAGCTGCGCGTACGCGGTGGCGCGCTCGGCGTCCGACAGCCGCCAGGTCCGGCCCACCGAGGTGTAGGCCGGACCGGCGACCGCGGGGGCGCCGACCGCGGCGGCGGCGTCGAGGACGCCCCGCAGGTAGTCCTGGGTGGAGCCGACGGTGGCCGCGTCGGCGGCCACCAACTCCCGCCCGGGCGGCATCACCAGGCAGACGCTCGCGCCCAGCCCCACGTCGCCGAGCACCTTCGCGGTCCGCGCGGGGTCCCAGTCACCGAGCTGCTCGACCGGCAGCTCGAGCACGTCGAAGCCCCACTCCCCCACCCGCGGGGCGAGGGCGCTGATCGTGGCGTCGTCGCAGGGGGACGCCCACACCCAGGTGTTGACGCCGACCCTCACGCCTGCCCGCCCCAACGCGCCGGGAACTCCGGCATCTCCTGGCAACCGCAGAGCGCGTAGTGCAGCGGCGGCAGGCCGGGCTGCAGGTACTGACCGAGGTTCTCGGTCGTGATCGTGGGCTGCGGCAGGATCCACTCGCTCGGCACCTGCTCGCCCCGCAGGATCTGCAAGGCCGCGAGGATCGGGGTCCGCCACTGGTAGGTCGGGTAGGTCGGCGCGATCGCTGTCAGGTTCTCGGCCTGCCACTTCTCCAGGAACTGCTGCTGGTCCTCCCCGCTGATCGCCGGGAGCGGCTGGCCGGCGTCCTCGAACGCCTCCAGCGCGGCGACGGCCGCGGTGCCGTCGTCCATCCAGATCCCGTTGATCTCACCCTCACGCTGGAGGTAGTCCGACACGATGTTCTTGGCTGCTGCGGTGTCGTTCTCGGTGAACTCGACGCCGACGACGTCGACGCCGCGCTCGGCGAAGATCCGTTCGGCCGCTGCCCACCGGTTCTCCAGCACGTCCACCCCGGGGAGCACCCGCAGCGCGAGCACCTTCCCGCCCTGGCCGACCTCGTCGGCGAGGAACTCGGCGGCGGTGGCCCCGAACGCGTAGCCGCCGACGGGGTGGATGAACGTGACCGGGCAGTCGGTGTCGACGCCGCGGTCGAACACGATCACCGGGAGCTGCCCGCACGCGGCCTCGACGGCCGGGGTCAGGGTGGCGGTGGTGTTCGGCGAGACGATCAGGGCGTCGCAGCCGCCGCCGACGAGCTGCTGGATGTCGGAGATCTGCTTGTCGTCGCTCGCGCCCGCGTCGAGCGCGGTGAAGCTCGCGATCTCGTCCGGGTGCAGGTCGACCTCGGCCTGCATCGTGGTCCACCCCACCTGCCGCCACGGGTTGTCGACCGAGGCGTTGGAGAAGCAGATGTCGTGCGGCCCCTCCGCGGCGTACTGCGCGGTGTCGACGTAGGAGGGCTCCAGCGCCTGCAGCCACGGCTGGTCGGCCGACCCCTCCGCGGTCGCGCCGCGCAGCGCCAGCTGCCGGTCGTGCTCGGCCTGGTCGAAGAACTCGTTGGCCGACGTCTCGGGAGCCGCCTGCGTCCCGGGCGGCGCGGCCCCGCCTGCCGGCACGTCACTGCTGCAGGCCGCGGTGAGCAGGAGCACCGCTCCCGCCGCCGCCGTGGCGAGCGTCCTCGATCGCTTCATGGTCGTCCCTCCGATGTGGGTCACGCGGGTTGTGGGCTGGGATCGGGAACTGACGGGGGACGGCGCGTGCGTCCCACCCGCCGCGCCGCGAACGCGACCGCGGCGATGATGATCACGCCCTGCACCGTGGATTCCAGCGCGCCCGCCACGCCGAGCAGGTTGAGCAGGGTGAACAGGGCCTCGAGCACGAGCGCACCGGCCAGCGCCGCGAGCACGGTGCCGCGGCCGCCGCCGAGCACGACCCCGCCGAGCACGACCGCCGTGATCGCCGAGAACTCCAGGCCCTCGCCGACCTGCGCGGACACCCCGGCGAAGCCGCCGAGCAGGATCGCCGCGACCGTCGCTGCAAGCGCGGACAGCACGAAGGCCACCGTGCGGACCTGTGCGACCGGGACGCCGGCGAGCGCGGCGGCGCGGTCGTTGTCCCCGGTGGCGACCAGTGTGTGGCCCCACGCGGAGCGCATGAGGTGGGCCGCGCCGGCGGCCACCGCGGCGAGGATCAGCACCGACCACGGCAGCTGGCCGAACCCGGGGATCTCGATGCCCTGCCGGCCGGCCTCGCGGAAGGCCTCCGACAGCGAGCCCCGCGGCGCGCCGCCCGTCCACAGGAACACGGCGCCGGAGAGCACCAGCAGCATGCCCAGCGTGGTGACGAACGACGGCACGTGCAGCCGGGTCGTGATCAGGCCGTTGACCAGACCGACGAGCAGCCCCAGCCCCAGCAGCAGCACGACGACGGGCAGCGTCGCGGCCTCGTCGCCGTCGATCAGCCGGGCGGCGACGACGACCTGCACGGTGACCAGCGACCCGACCGAGAGGTCGAACTCACCGGCGACGATCACGAAGTACTGCCCGACGGCGAGGATCGCCAGCGGGGCGGCCCGCTTGAGGAAGGCGAGGAACGACGCGGGCTCCAGGAAGTTCGGGTTGACGACCGCGATCGCGACGAGCAGCGCGAGGAGCACGGCGAACACCGGTGCCGCGCCGCCCATCCTGGCGAGCAGTGCCGGCGGCCTCATGCCGCACCTCCGGTCCCCAGGCGGCGCGCGGTCCCGGCGCGGTCCCGCAGCTGCCGTCGCGCGTACACCGCCACAGCCAGGATGATCACCGCTCCGCGGACCACGTCCTTGAAGAACGCATCCAGCACGAGCTGGTCGAACAGGTTGTCGAGTACCGCGAGCAGCAGGACCCCGGCGACGGTGCCGCCGACACCGCCGCGCCCGCCCGCCAGCACCGTGCCGCCGAGCACGACCGCGGCGATCGACTCCAGGTCGTAGCCGCCGTCGGTGCCGACGTAGGGGGCACCCGCCCCGAGCCTGCTCGCCAGGTAGAGCCCGGCCAGCCCGGCGCACAGCGAGCAGAGCACGTGGGCGACCACCGTGGTGCGCGTGGTCGACACCCCGGACAGCCGTGCGACGTCGACGCTCCCGCCCACCGCGTACACGTGGTGACCGGTGCGCGTGCGGTGCAGGATCAGCGCCATGGCCACCGCGATGCCGAGCATGAGCAGCACGGAGATCGGGATCGGCCCGATGCGGTCGTAACCGAGCCGCTGGAACAGCACGGGCACCGCGCCCGCCGGGCCCTCGTACCGGCTCTCGATGATCCCCTTGAGCACGAGTCCGACGCCGAGCGTGGCGATGAAGGCGTTGACGTGCAGCCGGGTGATCACGAGCCCGTTCACGAGCCCGACGAGTGCCGACACGGCGAGCACGGCGAGCACAGCGGGAACGATCATGGCCGGGTCCCCGCCCATCACCTCGGCCGCGATCAGTGAGGTCAGCCCGATCAGGTAGGCCACCGACAGGTCCAGCGACCCGGCGAGGATCGCGACGGTCTGCCCGATCGCGACGATGCCCAGCGCGCTGGTGCGCGAGAGCATGTTCAGCATGTTGGCCTGGGTGAAGTAGTCACCGCCGCGCGCGGTCACGACGACGGCGGCCAGCAGCACGACCAGGACGAGGGCGACCCAGGTACCGGTGGCCGGGCCGGTGGGCACCCGGAGCACCCGCCGGGACCGCGGCGTCGCCTCCATGACCGCGCTCACCGCGGCACCTCCGTCCGATCTTCCGGCGCCCGATCACCCGGCGCCCGGTCGTCGCCCTGCGGGGCGCGGTGTCCGCCGGTGGCCAGTGCCATCACGTCCTCCTCCGCGGCCCCTGCCGGGAGCTCCCCGGCGACCTCGCCCTCGTGCAGCACCACGATCCGGTCGCTCATCCCGATCAACTCCGGCAGCTCCGAGCACACGAGCAGCACCGCCATCCCGGCGGCGGCCTGCGCACGCACGAGCTCGTGCACCGCGGCCTTCGCGCCCACGTCGATGCCGCGGGTCGGCTCGTCGAGCAGCAGCACGCGCGGGTCGGCGGCGAGCCACTTCGCCAGCACGACCTTCTGCTGGTTGCCCCCGGACAGGAACCGCACCTCCTGGTCCTCGCCGGCCGAACGCAGCCCGACGCTCGCCAGGAGGTCACGCGTGCGCACCTCACCGGCGCGGGCGCGCCGCCGGAACACCGCCCGCAGCACGAGCAACGCGTTCTCCCGGACCGACCGCGACAGCGCCAGCCCCTCGGCCTTGCGGTCCTCGGTGACGAACGCGACGCCGGCCGCGATCGCGCGCCGCGGCGAGCCCAGGCGCACCGGCACACCGTCGAGGCGCACCTCGCCGGAGGTCAACGGATCGGCACCGAAGATCGCGCGCAGCAGCTCGGTGCGACCCGCCCCTTGCAACCCGGCGAGACCGACCACCTCGCCCGCGCGCACCTCCAGGTCGACGCCCCGGATCGCCGGCGCCGTGCCCCCGCGCACCTCGAGCCGGACCTCGCCCACCTCGGTCGCCCGGGGCGGGTAGTAGGCGTCGAGCGGCCGGCCGACCATCAGCCGCACCAGCGCGGACGGGTCGAGCTCGGCGACCGGCCGGGTCGTGACGCGAGCGCCGTCCTTGAGCACGGTGATGCGATCGGCGAGCGCGAAGATCTCGGGCAGCCGGTGAGACACGTAGAGAACGGCGATCCCGCGGCGGGTGAGCCTGCGGATCAGGTCGGTGAGCAACGCGACCTCGTGGTCGGCGAGCGCGGCCGTCGGCTCGTCCATCGCGACGATCCGGGCGTCGACGGCCAGCGCCTTGACGATCTCGACGACCTGCTGCTGGGCGACCGACAGCCTGCGGACCACCTCCGTGGGCCCGAACCCGGTCTCGCCGATCTCGGCGAGCAGCGCCGCGGTGTCGCGCTCCATGGCGGAGGTGTCGACGAGGCCGCGGCGCACCGGTTCCCGCCCGAGGAAGACGTTCTGCGCCACCGTGCGTTCCGGGAGCAGGGCGAACTCCTGGTGGATGATGGCGACCCCGGCGTCCTGGGCCTGGCGCGGGTTGGCGAAGACGCGCGGCTCACCGTCGATCGCCACGGTGCCTGCGTCCGGTGGGTGCACGCCGGACAGCACCTTCAGCAGGGTCGACTTGCCCGCGCCGTTCTCACCGACCAGCGCGTGCACCTCGCCGGCACGCACGTCGAGATCGACCCCGTGCAGCACGGGGACGCCGAGGAACGACTTCGTGATTCCCGCCATCTGCAGCGCCATCTTCGGCGTCATGCCGGCTCCTGCTGCCCGCTGTCGGACGCGGCCGACGCGAGCACCGCCTCGCAGGTCCGCACCGCGCGCGGCCCGTCGGCGAACAGCGGTATGCCGCCGGGGGCCGGGCCGTCGAGCGTGCCCCGCGTGTGCAGGTGGTCGGGGGTGCCCACGTGGACCACGTCCGGCATCGCATCGAGCAGGACGGCGGCAGTGGCGTAGCTCACGCGGCGGAAGCTAGTGCAGACTTCTGTCAGCACACAAGCAAAAGTTGTCGGTTCGTTGTCGTACTTGTCTCTCGATCGAGGTGGAAGGCGTGTGCTTCACTGACGAGGTGGTTGAGGCGAGCGGAGTAGTCACTCCGGCGCCCACCGGCACGACAACCGGTGCGGGCGAGCTCTTCCAGCTGCTGCGCGACGGGCGCGCCCGCACCCGGGCCGAGCTGGCCGCGAGCACCGGGCTCGCTCGCTCGACCGTGACCGCCAGGGTCGATGCCCTGCTGGCCAGCGGGCTCGTCGGAAACGCAGGGGAGGCCACGTCCACCGGCGGCAGGCCACCCACCCGCTTCCGGTTCGATTCCGCAGCGCGGGTGGTGCTCGGCGCCGACCTCGGTGCAACGCACGCCCGCCTCGCCGTCACCGATCTCGCCGGGGCCGTGCTCGCCGAGGCGAGCGAGGACCTCGACATCGGCCTCGGCCCGGAGCCGGTGCTCGACCGGGTCGTCACGCTCGCCCGCGAACTGCTCACGCCATGGAGGTCCAGGCTGCTCGCCGGCATCGGCGTCGGGCTGCCCGGCCCGGTGGAGCACTCGAGCGGCCGCCCGATCAATCCGCCGATCATGCCCGGCTGGGACGGCTTCGACGTCGCCGGAGCGCTCAGCCGCGAGTTCGGAACACCGACACTGGTCGACAACGACGTCAACGTGATGGCACTCGGCGAGCATTTCTCGCACTGGCGCGACACCGAGCACCTCATGCTGGTGAAGGTCGCCACCGGGATCGGGAGCGGGATCATCAGCGACGGCGCGATCCGCCGGGGCGCCCAGGGCGCTGCCGGCGACCTCGGTCACGTCGCCGTGCCGGGCGGGGGCGACGTGCCGTGCCGATGCGGGAACACCGGCTGCCTGGAGGCGATCGCCTCCGGTGCGGCGCTCGCGGCGGCCCTTCGCTCCCGCGGGTACGACTGCGTCTCGAGCCGCGATGTCGTCGCACTCGCCCGAGGCGGATCCGTGGAGGCCGTGCAGTTGCTCCGCGGAGCGGGCCGCGACATCGGCGAGGTGCTTTCCACGGCGGTCAGCCTGCTCAACCCGTCGGTGATAGTGATCGGCGGCGCGCTCGCCGCCGCGGGGGAGCACTTGCTGGCCGGGGTGCGCGAGGTGGTCTACCGACGGTCACTGCCGCTGGCGACCCAGCACCTGCGGATCGTGCCGAGCCGCTCCGGCGAGCGGGCAGGCGTGATCGGAGCCGCGGTGATGGTGGTGGAACGGGTGCTCTCCCCGGCGGAGGTGGACGCGCTCGTGGCCGCTGCACGCTGACCCTGCTGCGCAACGAGTTCCACAGGGCATCGCCGCTGCTGGAGGTCGGCCGTGAGGCCGTCCGAGCGCCGCCGGGGACGGCGGCCCGGGCGGCGGCCGTCTCAGCGGACGATGCGGTTGTCGTGCTCGAGGGACAGCCGGGCCTTCACGCTCAGCAGGATTTCGATGATGAACTCCTCGCGGCCACCGTCGAGGCGGCTCTTGGGCACCGTGACGCTCAGCCCGTCGATCGCGGGGCGGGCGAAGGGCAGCGCCACGCCGATGCAGCGGACCCCCACGCAGGACTCGTCGTTCTCCGCCGCGTAGCCGAGCCGGGCCGCGTCGTCGATGATCGCCAGCACCGCGTCCCGGTCGGTCACCGTGTAGGTGGTGATCGGCTCGATGGTGTCGGGGACGAAGGCCGCGCGGACGGCCTCCGGTTGCTCGGCCAGGATCGCGCGACCGAGCGCGGTCGTGTGCGCCGGCAGCTGCCGGCCGACCGGGGAGTGCATGCGCAGGGGCTGCACGGATTCGCGCTTCGCCGTGTAGATGACGTGAGCCCCGTTGAGCCGGCCCAGGTTCACGGTCTCCCCCGTGGCGGCGGCGATCTCGTCCATCACCGCGGCGGCGCGGGGCAGGAAGGGATCCCCGGTCAGGTACGCCGAGCTGGCCACCAGCGAACGGATCCCCACCTGGTAGACGGTGCCGGTCGGGTCGGTCTGCAGCCATCCGCGGTCGGTCATCGTCCGCAGGAGGGCGTGGAGGCTGCTCTTGGGGATGTTCAGCCGGGTCGACAGCTGCAGCTGGGTTCCCGGACCGTTCGCCGCGATCTCGTCGAGCAGGTCCAGGGCGCGGGCGGCCGACTTGACCGACCCCGCAGAGGTGCCGTTCGTCGTCACCGGCAGCTGCATCGCAGACACCTCCTGTCATGCATGCGCCGTGTACGCACGGGGCGACCTTAACCCAACGTGGTTCACGTACATGGATCGAGTTCGAGTGCTTGACCACAGGTGTGACCGCCAATACAGTCCCGAGTTCACATAGGCGATCGCAGTTCACACATGAGGAGCCCGCGTGATCCAGGTCCGATACTCGGCATCACCGGCGGGCGTGGAGACGGCACGCACCGCGGAGCTCCGCGAGAACTTCCTCGTCGAGAACCTGTTCCACGCCGGTGCGGTGCACGGGGTCTACACGCACGACGACCGGATGGTCGTCGGCGGCGCGGTCCCGGGGACCGAGCAACTCCCCCTGCCGGCCTGGACCGAGGTCCTGGGCGGGACCTCGCACCTGGAGCGTCGTGAGCTCGGCGTCATCAACGTCGGGGAGCCCGGGCACGTCCTGGTCGACGGCGAGAAGTTCGAGCTCGGGCACCTCGACGGGCTGTACGTCGGCCGTGGCCGCGAGGTCGCCTTCGCCGGTTCCGGCGCCGCCTTCTACTTCGTCTCCGCCGCCGCCGGCGCCACCCACCCCACGATCAAGCTGGACCACGGCGAGGTCGACCCGGTGCCGGTGGGTTCCGCGCGGGGCGCCAGCGCGCGGCACTTGTTCCGTTACGCCTGGGGCTCGGACCTGCAGACGTCGGTGCTCCAGTTCGGCGTCACCGTCGTGGCCGACGGCTCGGTGTGGAACACCATGCCGCCGCACCTGCACGACCGGCGCACCGAGGTGTACCTGTACGTCGACCTGGCCGCCGACGACCGCGTCTTCCACGTCCTCGGTCGCCCCGGCGCCACCCGGCACCTGGTCGTGGCGGACCGGCAGGCGGTCATCTCACCGCCGTGGTCGGTCCACTCCGGTGCCGGCACGGGCTCGTACGCGTTCGTGTGGGCGATGGCCGGTGAGAACAACGACTACACCGACCTCTTCCCGGTCACGCTGGAAGACCTGTGAACAGCGAGCGGCGCTCGCCGTTCGACCTGCACGGCAGGTGCGCCCTCGTGACCGGGGCCGGTCGCGGTCTCGGCCGGGCCGTGGCGTTCGGGCTGGCGCGGGCGGGCGCCGACCTCGTGCTGGCAGGCCGGCCGGGCAGCCAGACCTCCACCGAGAAGGAGATCCGCGATCTCGGGCGCGACGTCGAGGTGATCGACCTCGACGTCGCCGACCTCCAGGGCGGGCTGCGGGTGGCGGCCTACGCCGCGAGCAAGCACGGCGTCGCCGGCATCACGAAGGCGCTGGCCAACGAGTGGGGCCCGCACGGCGTGCAGGTCAACGCCATCGCACCCGGCTACATGGCCACCGACAACACCGCGCCACTGCGCGCGGACCCCGACCGCTCGCGCGCCATCCTCGAACGCATCCCCGCCGGTCGCTGGGGCACCGCCGACGACATCGCCGGCGCGGCCGTGTTCCTCGGCTCGCCCGCCGCCGACTACGTCAACGGCCACGTCCTCGTCGTGGACGGAGGGTGGATGGCTCGTTGACCGCCCGTCCGGATCCAACCTGACTGAACGCCCGGCGCCCAGAGATCGAGGATCGACGATGACCTTCACCTTCCGCCCCGCCGCCACCCTGATCAGCCTCTGCCTGGCCGCTCTGACGGTCACCGCCTGCGGCAGCGGATCCGACCCCGGCGCCGCCGCCTCCGGCGACACCGGCGCCTGCGACCCGGCCGAGGTCAAGCTGGTCGGTCAGGTCCGCAACGAGTCCAACCCCTACGAGGCGTCGTGGCTGGACGGCGGGGACGCCTTCGCGGCCTCGGTCGGCCTGGAACAGCAGCGGCTGACCTACGACGGGGAGTCCACCAAGCAGCAGGAGCAGATCCGCCAGCTCCTGGCGAGCGGCGACACGCAGTGCATGGTCCTCAACGTCCTGCCCAACGGCGACTCCGACACCACGCCGATCGTCCGGGCCGCGGACGCGGCGGGCGCCTACCTGGTGACCCAGTGGAACAAGCCGGCCGCGCTGCAGCCGACCGACTACGACCGCTGGATCAGCCACATCACCTACAACGGTGTCGAGTCCGGGCGGCAGATCGCCGAGTCGCTGTTCGGGGCCATGGGCGGGTCGGGCGGCATCATCGCCCTCCAGGGCGTCCTGGACACCGCGGCCGCGAAGGACCGCTTCGCCGGGCTGGAGGAGGCGCTCGCCGCCGCACCGGGGGTCACGCTGCTCGACCAGCAGTCCGCCAACTTCTCCCGCGCGGAGGCGCTCACCGTCACCGAGACCCTGCTCACCAAGCACGGGGACGCGATCACGGGCATCTGGGCGGCCAACGACGACATGGCGCTCGGCGCGCTGCAGGCACTGGAGCAGGCGGGCCGCGCCGGCCAGGTCGCCGTGGTCGGCATCGACGCCGTCCCGGACGCCCTCACCGCCATCGGCGAGTCGACGATGACCGCGACGGTCTCGAGCGACGGCCCCTGGCAGGGCGGCATCGGGCTGGCCATCGGCTACTGCGTCGCCACCGGCGAGCTCGCCATGGCCGACATCTCCCCCGAGCAGCGCGCGTTCTACGCCGAGCAGTTCCTCATCACCTCCGACAACGTCGCGGACTTCCAGAACCCGCAGACCGACCCCGCGGACTTCGAGTGCGGGAACGTCTTCAACCGCATGGCGGGGCCGCTGACGTGACCCTTGCGCCTCCCGTCGACCCCCGACCGGCACGCACACGGCGACGCCGTGGCGTGTCGGTCGGGGCCGCAGGCCCACTGATCGCCCTGGTCGTCATCGTCGTGGTCTTCGCCGCGCTGAACCCGCAGTTCCGCACCCTGGGCAACGTCCAGAACATCCTCGACGCCGCGGCCGTGCTGGCCGTCGTCACCTGCGGGACCACGTTCGTGCTGCTGCTCGGCTCGATCGACCTGTCCGCGGCCGGCGTGATGGCCGCGTCGTCGCTCACCGTCGCGCTCCTGGTCGAGAACACCCGCAACGCCGCGGACTACGGCGTCATCGGGGTCCTCGTCGCCGTGCTCCTGGGTGCGGCGCTGGGCGGCCTGAGCGGGCTGCTGCTGGTCACCTTGAAGGTGCCGTCGTTCATGACCACGCTCGGGGTCTCGGCGGTCGGGCTCGGGATCGCGACGCTGCTGTTCGCGGGCGTCCAGCCCGGCGTGGTCGACGCCGGCCTTCGGAGCTGGGCGACGGGCCGCTTCCTCGGGTTCACCTACCTCACCTGGATCGCCGCGACCTGCGTCCTCCTCGGCTGGGTCGTGCAGCGCTACACCCGGCTGGGGCGCTACGCCATGGCGATCGGCGGCGCCGAGGAGGTGCTGGCGCTGTCCGGTGTCCGGGTGGCGCCGTACAAGGTCGCGGTGTTCACCATGGCCGGCGCGTTCTACGGGCTGGGCGCGGTGATGGTGACCAGCCAGCTCGGGTCGGGCGTCGTGCAGGCCGGCGCCGACTACAGCTTCTCCGCCATCACCGCCGCCGTGGTCGGCGGCACCCTGCTGGTCGGCGGACGGGGCGGGGTCCTGCACTCCACCGTCGGGGTCCTCCTCCTCACGGTCCTGACCAACGGGCTGGTGCTGGTCGGGGTCAGCCCCTACGTGCAGGGCGGGGTGCAGGGCCTCATCGTCGTCGTCGCCGTGGCGGTCGCAGCGGCGCCGCTGCGCCATCGGAACCAGGTGGTCAAATGAGTGTGAGCTCCCTTGTGCTGGAGGTCCGGGGGCTGGTCAAGACCTACCCCGGCGTCACGGCACTGGACGGGGTGAGCCTGGAGGTCCGCCAGGGCGAGGTGCTCGGTCTGGCCGGGGAGAACGGCGCGGGTAAGTCGACGCTGCTCAAGGCGCTCGTCGGCCTGGTCCGCCCGGATGCCGGGGAGATCTCCGTGCGCGGGGAGCGCGTCCGGCTGCGCAGCGTCGAGGACGCGGCGAACCACGGCATCGGGATGGTGTTCCAGGAGCAGTCGCTCGTGCCCAACCTCACCGCCGCGGAGAACATCGTCCTCGGCAGCGAGGGCCCCGGGGTGCGTCGCGGGTTCTACCGCTGGAACACCATGCGCCGGCTGGCCCAGGAGCAGCTCGACAAGATCGGGTCCACCATCGACCCGCTGGCCCGCACCGACTCGCTCACCTTCGCCGAGCGGCAGATGGTCGAGATCGCCAAGGTGCTGCGCATCGAGCAGCGCACCCACAACTCCCCCGTCATCATCCTCGACGAGCCCACGTCCGTGCTCGAGTCCAGCGAGATCGAGACCCTGTTCGAGCAGGTGCGCAGGCTGCGGGAGTTCGCCTCCGTCATCTTCGTCTCCCACCGCCTCGACGAGGTGCTCGACGTCTGCGACCGCGTCTACGTGCTGCGCGGCGGGCGAGCGGTCGGCGAGATCCGCCCGGCCGACGCCGCCCCGGGACAGCTGCACCAGATGATGATCGGGTCGGCGGCGTCCGAGGACCACTACCACGGCGGCGCCGCGACTCCCGCCGTCACCGGCACGGAGGAGGAACCGCTGCTGAGCGTCCGCGGCCTGACGGGCACGACGTTCCGCGACGTGGACCTCGATGTCCGCGCCGGGGAGATCGTGGCCGTGGTCGGCGTCCACGGCTCGGGCCGTGAGGAGCTCTGCAAGGCACTCTTCGGCGCGGTGGCGACCGCCGCCGGAGAAGTGCGGCTCGACGGCGAGGAACTGGCCCTCACCAGCCCGCGTGCGGCGTGCGCCGCCGGCGTGGGATACGTGCCGGCCGAGCGGAAGACCGAGGGCATGGTCGGGCCGATGTCCGTGGCCGACAACATGACCCTGGCCAAGCAGCAGGTGCGCTGCGCCGGGCCCGTGGTCGTGCCGCAGAAGCAGGCCGACCTCGTCGACAAGTGGATCAACCGGCTCTCCATCCGCACGCCCGGTCGCCGGACCGCCATCCAGCGCCTGTCCGGCGGCAACCAGCAGAAGGTCGTCCTGGCCCGCTGGCTGGTGGGTGGCGACGTCCGCCTGCTCCTGCTGGACCACCCCACCCGTGGCCTCGATGTCGGGGCGCGCTCCGAGGTGTACCGGCTCATGCGCGAGCTGGCGGGCAGCGGGGTGGCCACGCTGCTGCTGGCCGACAGCCTCGAGGAGGCCATCGGCATGGCCGACCGGGTGGTCGTGATGAGCGACGGCCGGGTCGCGACCGAGGTTCCCTGCCCCGCGGACCGCAAACCGAGTCCCCTGGACCTGGTCAAGGAGATGGTATGAGTACCCCCGCCGACGTCGGGAAGCCTGCGGAGGCGGGCGTGGTCACCGCCGGTCCCACCACGTCCGAGCGGCTCACGTCCCTCATGCCCGTCCTTGCCCTGCTGGGCCTGGTCGTCGCCCTGTCCGTGGCCGATCCCGACTTCATGAGCCGGTCGAGCCTCACCGCGGTGGTCGACGCGGCCGCACCGCTGGCCGTCCTCGCCGCCGGCGCCACCCTCGTCGTCCTCTGCGGCGGCATCGACCTGTCGATCGCGGCGCTGGCGTCGCTGTCCTCGGTGCTGCTCGCGCTGTGGATGCCCGGCCTCGACGGGCTGGCCTGGCCCACCGTGGTCGCGGTGGCGGCGGCAGCGGGCGCGCTGCAGGGCGCCGCGCACGTGTTCCTCCGCATCCCGTCGTTCATCGTCACGCTGGGCGGATTGAGCATCTTCTCCTCGATCGCGCTGGTGGTCTCCGGCGCGGCGACGGTGCCCGTCGTCGACGACTCGTCGATCGTCTGGGGCTTCACCCGGATCTTCCGCCTGGTGCCCTCGGCCGCCCTCGTCGCCGTCGTGGTCGTGGCCGTGCTGGCACTGATCATCAAGTTCACGCCGCTGGACAGCGCGATCAGGGCCACCGGGTACTCCGAGGCGGCGGCGCGGCTGGCCGGCATCCCGGTCGACCTGGTCAAGATCGGCGCGTTCTGCGTGTCCGGTGCCTGCGCCGGGCTGGCGGCCGTGCTGCTGGTGGCGCGCACGTTCAGCGGGGGTCCCACGCTGGCCGACTCCCTGCTGCTGCCCGCCGTCGCGGCGATCGTCGTCGGCGGCACCGCGATCACCGGCGGTCACGGCAGCGTGTGGCGGACGCTGGTGGGAGCCCTCGTCGTCACGCTGCTGCGGGTGGGGCTGTCCCTCGTCGGCGTCTCCGCCGCGTACGAGTCGATCCTCTACGGCGCGATCATCGTCGTCGCGGTCGCGCTCACCCTCGACCGGTCGAAGGTCCTGGTCGTCAAATAACCCGCTCCCCCACGAAAGGCATCGATGACCACCACCGCCACCGGCCGCGCCACACTGCTGCCCTCGGTCCGCGCGTTCCTGTCCTCCCCCGAACGGCTGCTCATCGGCGCCGACCGGGTCGACGCGGCGGACGGCCGGACCTTCACCACCGTCGACCCGTCGACCGAGGAGGTGCTCGCCGAGGTCGCCCAGGCGTCCGCGGCGGACGTCGACCGCGCGGTCACGGCGGCGCGCACCGCGTACGAGGCGCCGTCGCCCTGGTCGCGGATGAGCCCGCGCGAGCGGTCCCACCTGCTGTGGCGCATCGGCGACCTGATCGAGGCCCACGCCGACGAGCTCGCCCAGCTCGAGGCCCTCGACAACGGCAAGCGGGTCGAGGCGGCCAAGACCGGCGACGTGGCCACGGCCGCCGAGCTGTTCCGCTACTTCGCCGGGTGGGCCACCAAGATCGAGGGCACGACGATCCCGATGTCGGTGCCCGGCCGGTCGTTCCACGCCTACACGCGCCGGGAGCCCATCGGTGTCGTCGCGGCCATCGTGCCGTGGAACTTCCCGCTGCTCATGGCCTGCTTCAAGATCGTCCCGGCGCTCACGGCGGGCAACACGGTGATCCTCAAGCCAGCCGAGCAGACCCCGCTGACCGCGCTTCGCCTGGGCGAGCTGCTGCTGGAGGCCGGGGTCCCCGCCGGGGTCGTGAACGTGCTGCCCGGCTACGGCGACACCGGCGCCGCGCTGGTCGAGCACCCCGGGGTCGACAAGGTCGCCTTCACCGGCAGCACCGAGGTCGGCAAGAAGATCGCCGCCGTGGCGTCGGGCAACCTCAAGAAGGTGTCGCTCGAGCTCGGCGGCAAGGCGCCCAACATCGTCTTCGCGGACGCCGACCTCGACGCCGCCGTGGCCGGAGCCGTCCTCGGCGGCTACTTCAACGAAGGGCAGTGCTGCGTCAACGGGTCACGGCTGTACGTGCAGCGAGCAGTGTTCGACGAGGTCGTGGAGGGCGTGGCCGCCGCCGCGGCGGCCATCAGGGTCGGCGACGGCTTCGACCCGAGCTCGGACATGGGGCCGCTCGTCTCGCCGGAGCAGCACCACAAAGTACTGTCCTACCTGCGCGGCGCGGTCGCGGAGGGCGCCGTCCTCTGCGCGGGCAGCGCGGAACCGGCCCGCGACCGCGGGTACTTCGTGACGCCGACCCTCCTCACGTCGGTGACCGAGCAGATGGCGGTGCAGACCGACGAGATCTTCGGGCCCGTGGTGACCGCGGTGGCGTTCGACACCGAGGACGAGGTCGTCACCGCCGCCAACAACACGGTCTACGGCCTGGCCGCGGGCGTCTGGTCGCGCGACATCGGCACGGCCCACCGGGTCGGCTCGCGGCTGCGGGCCGGCACGGTCTGGCTCAACACCTGGCATGCCGACGACGTCACGCTGCCCCGAGGAGGGTTCAAGCAGTCCGGGTGGGGTCGTGAGCTCGGGTCGTTCGGACTCGAGGACTACACCGAGCTCAAGACCGTCATCGCCGAGCTGCGCTGACGCCCGCCGACGTACCTTCCACGCTGACTGCCCCGAGAAGGAGACCCCATGCCCAACATCACCGTCGAACTGCTCCGCGGCCGGTCCGTGGACCAGCGCCGCGCCTTCGCGAAGGCCGTGGCCGACAGCGCCGTCGAGCTGCTCGGCGCACGGCGCGAGGACGTCCGCATGGTCTTCCACGAGATCACGCCCGACATCGTCGCCAACGGCGGCGTGCTCGCCAGCGAGGACGACAGCCGCTCCGGGGTGGTGTCGGCCTTCGCCGACGATGCCTGACCCCGGCGCCCTTCGGGCAGGCGGTACGCGGTCGCCGAACCGTGCGTCATCCGTTGGACGCCGTCAGGCCCGAGGGGCGGGCCCACGGGCCGTGTCATGCCGGCCCTGGCAGCTCGACCTTCTCCGTCATGAGCGGCGCCTGGACGCCCAGCACGCGGTGGAAACCGTCGGGGACGATGAGGTGGCCGGGGGCGAGCTCGCGGATGTCGGAGACCCCCAGGCCGAGCAGGGCGGAGTCGATGCCGCTACGCAGCACGTCAAGGACGTTCTCCACCCCGGCCTGCCCGTTCGCGGCGAGCCCCCACAGGTAAGCACGCCCGATGAGCACCGCCCTCGCTCCCAGCGCGAGCGCCTTGACCACGTCCGAGCCCCGCCGGATACCGCCGTCCATGACGACCTCGACCTGCCCACCCACTGCGTCGGCGATGGGCTTCACCATCCGGATCGCCGCAGGCGTGCCGTCGAGGTTGTTGCCGCCGTGGTTGGACACCGAGATCGCGGTGACGCCCGCATCGACCGCCCGCTTCGCGTCGTCGACCCGGCAGACGCCCTTCAGCATGAACGGGCCGCCCCACTGCCGGCGCATCCACTCCACGTCCTCCCAGCTGGGCGGCGGGGTGGTCATCCACTCGTAGTAGGCGCCGAAGAACGTCGGGGCCGGGCCGCCGGGTGGGGCGAGGTTCGGCGCGGTGAGGTCGGGGATGCCGCCGCTGCGCAGGAACGACGCGAGCCACATCGGCTTCCCGATGACCTGCGGGGCCATCCGCACCATCGTGGCGAGGTCGACCTTCTCGGGGATCTCCGGGCTGCCCCAGTCCCGCCCCATCGAGAACGACCAGTCCAGGGTGGCGATCAGGCCCTTCGCCCCCGCCGCGCGGGCCCGCTCCATGCGCTGGACCATGACGTCGCGGTCGCCGGTCCAGTACATCTGGAAGAACGTGCTCGGACAGGCCGCGACCACCTCCTCCACGGGCTTGCTCGCGAAGTTCGACAGGCCCATCACGGTGCCGCGGGCGGCTGCGGCGCGCGCCACCGCCACCTCGCCGTCGGGATGGACCGCCTGCACACCGGTCGGTGAGATGAGCACCGGGAGGGAGACCTCCTGCCCCATCACCGTCGTTGCCATGCAGCGCTGCGCCCGGTGGCCCGCCACGTGCGGGGCGAACCCGAGCTCGGCGAACGCCGCCTGGTTGTCGGCCACGGTCTGGCCGCGCTCGGAGCCGGCGACCAGCGCGCCGTACACGGGGGCCGGCAGCCGCTTGCGCGCACGGCGCTGCGCGACGGCGACGGACTCGAACCAGGGGTTCTGCTTCCAGGGGTTCTGCAGCCAGGCAGGAGTGGGCACGGGGACCTCGGATCGGAGAGGGAGCAGGCGGCCGTCGGGTAGATCAGGGTGTGCCGGCCGGCGGGCTCTCCGCGCAGGCCATGACCGCGGCGCCGCGGGGCGGCGGCCGATCTGCAGCATCACCGGCATTCACGGCAACTTATGGCACTCGTGGTCAAAAAGGCAACGTCTCTCCCTGTACTAGCGTTGCCCCATGCCGATCGGCGACCCCCCACGCACGCCCGTGAGGGGACGGCCGGTCGCAACGTCGCACGGCGAGATCGAGCAAGCGGCGTTCCGACTCTTCCAACAGCACGGGTTCGCCCGCACCACCCTCGACGACATCGCCCGCGAGGTGGGCGTCGGGCGGCGCACGCTGTTCCGCTACTACGCCTCCAAGAACGACATCCCCTGGGGCCGGTTCGACCGCACCCTCGACGGCTTCCGCACCATTCTCGACCGGATGTCCGACGACATCCCCGTGCACGAGGCCGTGCACCGCGGCGTGCTGCTGTTCAACGACTTCCCCGACGACGCGCGCCCGAGCCACCGGGAACGGATGCGCCTGATCCTCAGCACACCCGAACTGCAGGCCCACTCCGTGCTGCGGTACGCGGAGTGGCGCCATGTCATCGCCGCCTACGTCGCCCAGCGCACCGGCACCCACGCGGACGACCTGCTCCCCCGGACCGTCGGTCGGGTGTCACTCGCCATCGCGCTCGCCGCCTACGACGTGTGGCTCGACGACGAGTCCGCGGTGCTGTCCGACCTGCTCGACGGGAGCATGCGCGCACTGCGCCTCCACCTGGGGGTGTGAACTCGACCGCGCGGGCGTGCCGCCGATCAGGCTTCATGACCTACGCCACACCTGTGCGACCATGGCACTACGCGCGGGCGCCAACTCCTGCCGAGAGAATGCGCGCCCCAGCGCAGACCCGTGGGCGATTCTCGCGGTGTGGTCACGGGGTGGTGGGGGCTGGCTGCGGCTGGCGCTGGGCCGGGGAGAAGCGGTCGCCGCGGCGGATCAGGACGACGCCGTAGCCGGCGATCCAGACCACCCACAGCAGCCAGCCGGTCAGGCCGAGGAATCCGAGCGGGCCGGGGTCGTCGATGACGGGCGGCACCACGACGGCGCCGCCGAACTGCAGCGCGGCGGCCAGCAGCCCCAGCATGGCGTGCCAAGGGCGGATGAGGCGGGTGCGCAGGCCGGCGACCGACAGGCCGACCATGGCGGTGGCCAGGTAGGTGCCGTTGAGCGTGAGCAGCGCTTCCTGCAGTGCCCACAGCGTGGCGGCCGCCGTACCGTCCTGCGCGGTGGTGGTCAGCGCGAGCCGGGTGGCGATGAGCCCGGTGAAAGTGGCGTTTTGCAGCAGCAAACCGGCGAACCCCACGAGGGACCACGCCGCGCCCTGGGCGCGTTCGGCTGGCCACAGGACCCGGAGCGCAGCGGCGCCAAACAGGACGGCCGCGATCCAGACCAGGGGGGTCAGCGCGCTGGTGACGCCGACCAGGGT
The DNA here is from genome assembly GCF_006716445.1 of Pseudonocardia kunmingensis. Lineage (GTDB taxonomy): Bacteria > Actinomycetota > Actinomycetes > Mycobacteriales > Pseudonocardiaceae > Pseudonocardia > Pseudonocardia kunmingensis. The sequence continues at coordinate 884,392 of NZ_VFPA01000002.1, read as the reverse complement.
GGTGTTGGTGGTGAAGAAGTCACTGACTTCGCCGGTCTCGGCGCCGAAGGTCGGGAGGCCGGCGGGCACCAGGACCAGGTTGGTGCCAAGCAGCAGGACGGCAAAGCCTATGGCGGCCAGGCCGCCGAGGCGAGAGAATGCCATGCGAATTCCTTCCATGATAGCTTCACGACAATTATTCAATATAGATGACCGAAACCCAAGACTTGGAGAAACGGGGGATGAGTCAGGTTGCGTCCCGAGGTCGCCCCGGCGCCGTCGCGTACTCCCCGGGGGCCGCGCCAACCCATGGCGAACGACCTTGCGGGCACCCCCGCACCGACCTGCCTCTGTGAGGACGTGCGGAGGGATCGGGGTAGCCCGACCTACGAGTCCTGGCCTACGGGGAGTTGCATCAAGTCGGCGCCGACGATCAACCGGCCGGAAAAGCCCTTCTGGGCCTCCAGCCATCGCTCGGGCGGGTTGTGCGCGGGCGCCAGATGCGACAGTACGAGGGTTCCCACTCTCGCCGCCTCGGCGACGGGGCCGACCTGGTCGATGGTCGTGTGGGACTCGAGCAGGTGGGTGCGGAGGGGATCGGCCTGTTCCGCGGGAAGTTGTTTCACGAGTTCTTCGACGAACAGTGGATCGATCACTTCATGAACGAGGTAGTCCGCGCCTCGGGCAAGATCGATGAGATTCTCGCTCGGGCACGTGTCCCCGGATACCACGATCGAGCCGTCGGGCGTGTCGAAGCGAAATCCGAAGGCCGGTGCCGTCGGGTGATGATCGACGAGTGTTGCGGTGATGCGCACAGCTCCGTCGGTCCACACCGGTATCGGTTCGGTGAGCCGGGGTGGGATACCTTCCGGGTCGATGCCGGCCCAGACGGTCGAGACATCGATGTCGTGCACGGAGAACACCGCCGTGGGATCCCGGAAGGAAGAGTTTCGCAGCCGATCGTTGAAGTCGCCCGCCCACGCCCGCCGCAAGTACCCGGTCATGGCGACGATGCCGGGCGTGGGGTCCTCGGGATTGATGGGCTCGCCGACCGTGCGTCCCGCCGGGAACACCCGAGGCAGGGATCCGCGATCGCCGGGGCCGAACACCTCGATGGGTCTGTCATGGAGCCGGCCGGCGATGTTCGTGGACGCAACGGAGTAGATCGCGGGCCATTCCGTCACGTGGTCGGAGTGCATGTGGGTGAACAGGATCGATCTGAGGTTCCCGAACCCGTTCCCCCACCCGCCGCCCCCGAGTCCGGCTGCCACGAGTCGCTGGTGCGCCGAGAACCCGAGATCGACGAGGTGGACCCCGCCGTCATGGACGACCGCGGTCGACGTACCGGCCCGTGCCGGGTCGAGAATGGTCGGCCCACCGGTCGTCCCGAGCAGGACCAGGCGGGTGCGCGCCGCGGGAGCCGACGCCGTCGCCGTGGTGGACGCGGTGGAGGGCGTGGCGCTGCATGAGGCCACGGCGGTGCCGAGTGCGGAGGCTGCGACCGCGGTACCTGTGGCACGCAGAAGATCTCGTCGGGAGATGCCGGCGTCGCCGCTCATCGCACGCAGCGCCGATCCGATGAGGTCACACATGGCGCTTCATCACAGCGTCGTGACGTCGGTCCGGCGGCGGTCCGGCTCGAAGAGCATGTCGGGTAGCGCGAGGGCGGCGATCACCGTGCCCTCGGCGTCGGAGGCGTACTGGCCTGCGATGAACATGAGGTCGGAGCCTTCGGTCGGCGACCTGGCTGTGGCCGAGCCCGATCGGGTCGTGCAAGGCGATCGGGTTCGTAGTGGTGGGCGACATGGTCAGTTCCCTTCGGTGTTGTGCGGTGTGGTTCGTCCGCCGGTGGCCGCCGCCCGCCTGCGGCGAGGACGAGTCCGGCGCCGGCCCAGAGGGCGGTGGCCGTGGTGATGGTGTCGACGGCGAAGGCTCCGGCCACCGCGCCGAGTGCGATCGACAGGTTGAACAGCGCGACGAACAGGGACGTGGCGGTGTCGGCGGCGCGCGCGAGCAGCCGGGCGGCGATCTCTTCGACGGGCAGCCGGTAGCTGCGTTCGATGTCGGCGGTCACCGGAACGTCCACGGCCGCAGCAATCCGGGCGACGGCAGCGAACACCTCGTCCGGCGGCGTGCTCTCGTGGTCGTCGTAGCCGAGGGTCGGGGCGATCGCGGCGCTTGCGGTGGCGACGGCGGGGAAGCCGGCCGCCACGACCGCGCGAGCTCCGGCGGCGTCCCACACGTTCGGCAGGACCAGCGGCGTGCCCGGCACGTGCAGCGCGCGCAGCCGGTCGGCCAGTTCCGTCCCGGTGGCGGTCACGAGAACTGTCCCGGGGCGTACTGGCCGGGCGTCACCCGTGCCGGGATCGCCGCCCGGTTCCAGGTGTTGATCACGGCGATCGCCCGGACGAGCTGGACCAGCTCGGCCTCGGTGAAGTGCGCCCGGTGGTGTGCATGTCGAGGCTGTACGCACAGCCGTCGGCGGCGTGCCGGCCCAGGTCGAGCCGCGGTGGGATCTCGACTCGTTCGGTCGTTTCGGTCGTCATGCTTCGACCTTAGGGACGATTAGCCCACTCGGTATGGTCCAAATTCATGCCATCTGAGTGGGCCAATGTGCGGGGCGGTCTCGACCTCTACCGACTTCGAGCCGGCCGTCCGCCGGCACAGCGGTCGCCGCGAGCCTGGCTGCCGTGACCAGAGGTATCAACCTCCCGATCGACGAAGGGCTCGCGGTCGAGGCGTCGTGGTTCGCCGCTACCGTTCCGACCGAGGGCACCCGCGAGGGTTGCGGCGGTTCCTGGACCGAGCGTGATCGAGTAGGAGGACGGCGTTCATGCCCACGTCGGGCGCCCCGGCGCCTGATCGGCTCCAGCCTGCTCTCGGGGCCGTGCCGGTGGTCGTCAGCTGCCTCAGCGTCCAGTCCTCGGCCGCGCTGTCGTCCCTCCTCTTCGACGCATGGGGAGCGCCGGCCGTGGCCGGGCTCCCGAGCACCGCGGCGACCCGCGCCCCGGATGATCGCGCAGATCGGGACTGTTCACGAGGCCGGGCGGGGTCGACAATAGTCGAGATTGCGCGGAACGATCTCTATGGGCGCAGCAGTCCTCGGCACACACGGAAAGGGAGTCATGGGCACCTCAGTACTCACCGGCAACGGATTGTCCTTCTCTGTCGAAGACACCGGGGGGAATGGGCCGACCGTTCTGCTGCTGCACGGCTTCCCCGACTCTGCAGCATTGTGGCGGAACCAAATCCCAAAGCTGGTCGCTGCCCGATATCGAGTAATCGCTCCGGATCTGCGCGGATTCGGCAGCAGTGACCGCCCAGGTGAAGTAGAGAACTACCGAATGGAGCTGCTGGTCGGCGATGTGCTAAGCATTCTGGACGCCCTGGAGGTCCGCTCCACAGCGGTGGTCGGGCACGACTGGGGCTCGGGGATAGGATGGGCGCTGGCCGGATTGTCGCCCGAGAGAGTCACTCGCTTCATGGCATTGTCGGTGGGGCATCCGAGTAGTTATTTCACCGATCTGCGCCAGCGCGAACTGTCATGGTACATGCTTTTCTTCCAGTTCATCGGCGTCGCCGAGGAGGCGTTGCGTCGCAATGACTGGGCACTGCTGCGCGAGTGGACGAACAACCCGGTGGACATTGAGCGATACGTCACCGATCTAGATCGCCCCGGTGCGCTGACCGCCGCCTTGAACTACTACCGGGCGAATGTCCCCCCGGAGGCCTTCGGTGGTGGCGCGGGAATCGAACTGCCGCCAGTGACGTGTCCGGTTCTGGGAGTATGGTCGGACGGCGATATGGCCTGTGGCGAGGCGCAGATGCTCGCCTCGGGCAAGCGGGTGAGCGGGCCGTGGCGATACAAGCGCATCCGTGGAGCCGGGCATTGGATCCCACTTGACGCACCCGAGGAGTTGAGCAACCTCTTGCTCGACTTCCTCGTCGAGTCTCCCTGAAAAGCCGCGACCAGTTCCTGCGACACAACTGAACGCAGGCTGGAGCGATCCGGACGCCGAGGCGGTGGTGTCGGCGCGGACTGCACGGGCAGCGCGGGCCGCTCGGGCCCACCGGCGTAGGGCTGCGTCGCGGTGCCGCTGGACGTCGGGGCGAGGTCGTGCTGCACCGGCAATCCGGATGGTGAACCGTTGGTTCAGGACGCGCTGGGCGTGGCGTCCTCGAACATGTCGCCGAGGACCTCGCGCGCGGCTCGGACGAACGCGGTGACCGCCGCGGTCTCACGCCCCGTCGGCCATATCAGCGCGCTCTCCAGCGCAGGAAGACCGTGCAGGGGGACGAGGATGACGTCGGGGTGTCGGTAGAATTGGTCGGCTGACGCGACAGTGGGGTGCACGATGACTCCGCGAGCAATGAGCAGCATCGCTTCCGGCATGGAGCCGACCGGGTACTTCCACGGCACCGGGCGGCCACTGGGCGTGTTGCGCGGCACCAGCGGCTCGTGGACCGCCCCGCCCCGCGCCACGGCGTGATCACCGAGGTCCTCACTGGTCGCCCATCCACGCTGAGCAAGCGGATGACCCACTTGAACCGCGAGCACCCGCTCCTCACGCGCAAGGAGCGGGCCCACCCGGACATCGGCATGACGATGCGGCAGCCACGTCGCCAGAATGTCGTGCACACCGGTTCGCAGGCCGTCATACCCATCGGCCACACCTCCCTCGCTTACCAGCAGCCGGCATGCGGGATGCAGCTCGGTGAACGTCGTGCAGATCCGGGTGAACGAGTGACCTGCCGCGGCCAAGCTTTGAACGCACACCCGCAGCTCGCCGTCGATCCCGGACGTAGCGGCGCGGGCCTGCTCGAAAGCACGGTCGAACTGGTCGTAGGCCACACGCAGGTCATCCCGGAGCTGTTCGCCGAGTCGAGTGAGCGCGACCCGCCTGCTCGTCCGCTCGAAGAGCAGACCGCCCACCCGCCGTTCGAGGCTGCGGAGCGTCTGGCTCACCAGGGCCTGCGAAACCCGCAGCCGCCCGGCGGTCCGGCCGAAGTGCAGTTCCTCGGCGAGGACGAGGAAAGCCTCGATTTGCCGCAGTTCCACGCGTACGTCCTTGGATTTGCCGCCCCGGCATCGGCGAGACGGGCGCAACATATATCTAAGCAAAAGCCCGCACGTTTTCGGGATCCGGGGGCGCAAGGGGATCCACACATCCCACCCGCCTGAACTCTGCCGGCCGCTTCTTCACTGATCTCCCAATGCACTCCTGAGGGCGACGCTCCGGCCCGCTCAGAAGCGCGGGGCCGCCGTTGCGCACCGCTCTTTCGGCCCTTCGCATGACCTCAGGCCCGGTCAGATGTGCACAGTTGACATGTCGGGGTAGCGGTCTCCCGCGGTGCCGCCGACGGGTGCGGCGGCAGCGATCCGCACCAGGTCGTCTGCGTCCAGCACGATGTCGGCGGCCGCGACGTTCTCCTCGAGTCGGCCGACGCGCTTCGTACCCGGGATCGCTGCAACGCCCTGGTGCAGTACCCACGCCAGTGACAGCTGCGCCGCCGTCACACCCTTCGCCTCGGCGATCGCTCCGATCCGCTCGACCATGGCGAGGTTGCGCCCCACGTTCTCGCGCTGGAACCGGGGGTTGTGGCGCCGGAAGTCGGATACCGCAAGCTCCTGAGGATCGCGGATCGCCCCGGTGAGGAACCCTCGCCCCATCGGCGAGTAGGCGACGAACCCGATGCCCGAGTCACGACAGGTGTCGAGCACCCCGTCAACCTCCGGGTCGCGCGTCCACAGCGAGTACTCGGTCTGCACGGCGGCCACCGGATGTACGGCGTGGGCGCGGCGGATCGTGGCGGGCGCGGCCTCGCAGACGCCGAGGTGGCGCACCTTGCCTGCGGCCACCAGCTCCGCCAGCGCACCCCACGTCTCCTCGACCGGGACCCGGCGGTCCACCCGGTGCTGGTAGTACAGGTCGATCACGTCGATCCCGAGTCGGCGCAACGACGCGTCGCAGGCGGCGCGCACGTACTCCGGGCTGCCGTCGATCCCGAGGAACGCGCCGTCAGGCCCGCGCTCGTTGCCGAACTTGGTCGCGACCACGACCTCCTCGCGACGTCCCGCGACCGCCCGGCCCACCAGCTCCTCGTTGGCCCCGACCCCGTACATGTCGGCGGTGTCCAGGTGGCCGGCGCCGAGGTCGATCGCTCGATGAATGGTCGCGACCGCCGCGGCATCGTCGGACCGCTCCTCCGCGGAGCCGTAGAACTCACTCATCCCCATGCAGCCCAGCCCGAGCACGGGCACGTTCAGACCGCCGAGTGCGAGTCGTCTCATCGATGTTCCTCCTCCAGGTCGAAGATCCGCCGAGCGGTGCCGCCGGCGACGGCGGCGCGGACCGCGGGGGCGACCTCCAGCCCGCGTAGCTGGGCGGTGAGGCTGCCACCGCCCATGTCGAACGGCGTGTCCGTGCCGTACACGACGGCGTCGCCGGCGAGATCGAGCAGGTAGCGCAGAGCCGCGGGAGAGTGGGTGAGCGTGTCGAAGGCGAAGCGCCCCAGGTACGCCGAGGGCGGGTCGACGCAGCCGTGCGCCTCGGGTCGCACGCGCCACCCATGGTCCAGCCGCCCGATCTGGTACGGCAGGAACCCGCCGCCGTGGACGAGCACGAAGCGCAGGTCGGGAAACTCGTCCAGCACCCCGCCGAGGATCAGCCGGGCGGCGACTGTCGTGGTCTGCAACGGATTGCCCACGAGGTTGACCAGGTAGTAGTCGGCGAAATCAGGCCGTGGACCGAGGTAGTACGGGTGCAGAACGAGTGGCACCCGCAAGTCGGCCGCCGCGCGGAGCACCGGGCGGAACCGAGGGTGGTCCAGCCAGTCCCCGGCGATCACCGGCCCGATCTGAGCGCCTCGCAGACCGAGATCCTTCACCGACCTGACCAGCTCGATCACAGCCGAATCCGGTTCCTGCAGCGGCAACGTGGCGAGCCCGGCGAGCCGATCGGGATGTGCGGCGACCAGGTCGGCAAGCGCGTCGTTGAAGAGGGCAGCGTGCACGCTCGCGTCGCGCGCTCCGACCTCGTAGGCGTAGAGGTCGGGCGAAATGCTCATCACGCCGGTGCCGATTCCAGCAGCATCCATGCCGGCCAGGCGCGCCTCGATGTCGTGGAACGTGGGCGCGAGCGGGTAGGCGAAGCCGCCGGGATGGGTCACCCACTCCTCGTTCCCGCGCCGGACGACTCCGACCCCGCCCGGCGCCGTGCCGTCCCGAATCCGGTCGAGCAGCGATGCCGGGATGCAGTGGGTGTGGACGTCGACCGTGGGGTTCACGAGTACCGGATCACCTCGTCGGTGGCGAACCAGTCGAACGGCTCGTCGGCGTGGTTGACGATGATGCTGCGGGTTTGGGTCCAGCCGCGATAGGCCTCGGTGCCGTTCTCGCGGCCCAGCCCGCTGGCCCCGCGCCCACCCCACGGCGACGCCGGGTCGAGGCGGTGGTGGTCGTTGACCCAGACGGTGCCGACATCGAGCCGCTGCACCACCCGCAGTGCCCTGGCGACATCTCGCGTCCAGACGGCTGCGGCCAGTCCGTAACGGCTGTCGTTGGCGAGCTCGACCGCGTGCTGCTCGTCGCGGAACGGAGTGACGATCGTGACGGGCCCGAAGATCTCCTCCTGCCATGCCTCCGCGGCGGTGTCGACGTCCGCGAGCACGGTCGGCGCGTAGAAGTAGCCCTCCCCGAGCGCCGGGTCATCGGGCGCGGTCCCGCCGCACAGCAAGGTCGCACCGTGCGCCGCGGCCCGCTCGACCATCTCGTTGATCCGCGCGAGCTGCCGCGCCGAGGCCACTGGTCCGATCTGCGTCTTCTCGTCCAGCGGGTCGCCCAGGCGAAGTGCGCTGGTGCGGGCCACCAGCTCGTCGACGAACGGCTCGTACACCGAATCGTGGACGATCAGTCGCGCGCCCTGCACGCAGGTCTGCCCGGACGCGATGAACGCGGCGAACATCGCGCCTGCCACCGCTCGGGGCACATCGACGTCGTCGAACACCAGCACGGGTGCTTTGCCGCCCAACTCGGCCGACAGTGGCACCAGCCGGTCGGCCACCGCCCGGGCGATCGCCTGCCCGGTCGGAGTACCGCCCGTGACGTCGACCTTCGCGACGAGCGGGTGCGTCACCAGCGCCTGCCCCGCCACCGGCCCGAGCCCCGGCACCACGTTCAGCACTCCGGGCGGCAGGCCGGCGTCGTGCAGGATCCGCGCGAGTATGTGCGGGGTGATCGGCGCAACCTCGGATGTCTTCAGCACCACCGAGTTGCCGGCCGACAGCGCCGCGGCGAGCTTCTTCAGCGCGACGTGCAGAGGGTGGTTCCACGGGGTGATCAGCGCGGCGACCCCGAGGGGCACCCGCTGCACGATGTTGAGGTGTCCGGTGTCGACATCGGGCAGTGAACCCTCCTCGGTCTGAGCGAGCGCCCCGAAGTACTCCAGCCACTCCGGCTGGCGGCGCAGCTGCGCCGCCATCTCACGGATCGGCCTACCGGTCTGCCGGCTCTCGATCTCGACCAGCTCGGGGATGGCGTCGGCGAGCAGCTGCGCAGCGCGCTGCAACACCCGTGCACGGTCGCGGCCGCGCAGCCCCGACCAGCGCCCGTCGCGGAAGGCGGTGTGCGCGACCGTGACGGCGGTGTCGACGTCGGCGGGCTGGGAGTCGGCCACCCGGCAGATCGTGGACCGGTCGTAGGGGTTCTCGACCGAGAACGTCGCGCCACCTTCGGCGTCCCGTTCACGGCCGTCGATCAGGACGCCGAAGGTCCCGTCGAGGACGGCGGGGCGGGTCATTTCTCCTCCTGGAGGTGGGTGGTGATCGGCGCTGGGACGGGTGCCGGACTCGGCGGCACCGGCTGTTCCTGCTCGAAGAGGAAGCGGCCGCGACTTTCCGGGCTCAGTGCCACGCCGACCACGCCGAGGACGATCACGCTGGAGACCACGACGACCGCGAGACCGGTGTTGCCGTCGAAGTGGACGGCGGCGATCGTGCCGGCGATCAGTGGTCCGGGCACGGTGAGGAACCGGCCCGCCGAGTTCGTGACGGCGATGGCCGTGGCGCGCACGGCGGGCGGGAACAGCTCGGGGAAGTACACGCTGGGTCCGGCGAGCGCGCCGAAGACGCCGAACCCGACCAGAGGCAGCAGCCAGAGGTAAGCGGCATACGGGCGGTCGAACGGGTACAGCACCACGAGCCCGATCGCGGCGGTGCCGAAGCTGATCAGGAACGCGCCACGCCGACCGATGGCATCGGCGATGAAGCCCCAGCTCGCATAGCCGAGAACGCCACCGAGGTTCAGCATCGCGGTCGCCGTGGCCACGTACCCCACGGCGTCGGCCCCGGTGATGCCGTCGCGGGCGACGACGTCCCGGATGATGTCGGGGGTCCAGGTCGTGGTGGACCAGAACGCGAACAGCGCCCCCGTGAAGATCAGGATGCACAACGCGGTGTGGCGCACCAACGGTCGGGTGAGCACTTGGACCAGCACGAACCGGTCCTCGACTGTCCGCGGGGCGCCGTCGGCCAGCGCGGCCTTCCGCGCCGACCTCCGCTCGATCACCTCGACCATCGCCTTCGGCTCGTGCAGGTACCGGCGCACGAAGACGGCGACGAACGCCGGCAGGATCGCGGTGGCGATCGTGACCCGCCAGCCGTAGGAGCCGAGCAGGCCGTAGACGACCGAGGCGAGGAAGAACCCGCCGGCGAAGCCGGACATCATCACACCGGTGGCCTTGCCGCGGTACTTCCCGGACCAGGTCTCGGCGATCAGAGCCGCCCCGACCGGAACTTCCACTCCGGAGCCGAGCCCAGCGATGAACCGCAGCGCGGCGAGCTGCCAGTACTCCTGCGCGAACGCGGATGCCGCGGTGCCCACTGCGTAGATCAGGATGCAGATGCTGAGCATCCGTACCCGCCCGAAGTAGTCGGCAAGCGTACCGAAGATGATCGCACCGATCGCCCAACCGGCCAGGAAGAGGCTGATGGCGAATCCGGCGTGGGTGGCCACACTCGCGCTGGAGGCGTCCGGACCGAGCAGCTCCCGCACGGCGGGACCGACGATCAGTGAATAGAGGGACGCGTCGAAGCCCTCCAGGCCCCACCCCATGGTCGTGCCGGCCAGCACGAGCCACTGGTAGCGGGTGATGCTTCGGAACCCGCCCACGGCCCTCACCGTTCGGCCCTGAAGACGGTTCGACGCACCGCTGCCGTCCGAGCGCGTGCGACCATCCCCTGGGCGAGTGACTCGATCTTGTAGCGCACAGCGAGAGCGCGGGACTCGGCCGGCGTGGCGGACTGCGGCGCGGCGACACGGGTCGCGATGTCGGACAGGTTATCGACCCGGCCCGGGGCCGGCTTTTTCAACTGCTTCATCGCAGTCGTCCTTTTCTGTTCAGAGGATCGCGACGGCGCGCGTCGGGCCGCCATGGCCACCGCGCAGCTTGAGAGGGAAGCCTGCGAAGACGAACCGCTGCCCGATCAGCAGGTGCAGGTTCGTGAGGTTCTCGTAGTGGGTGATCCCATGGATGCGGCACATCATGTGGCACGGGTAGGTGGTACTGGCCGGGTTGTCCGGGGTGGGGCTGTCGACGCCGAACGTCTTGACGCCTCGCTCGACGATCCAGTTGCTCCCCGACTCACCCAGCCCGGGGAAGTCGGTCAGGTAGTGCCGATCTCCCGCATGACGGGCATGGGTGCCCGTGTGCAACAGCAGGATGTCCCCTCGCTCCACCGAGACCGCCGCAGCCGCTTCGGAGGCGTCCAGATGCTCGGCGGTGATGTCTGTCCGCGCCGGCACGTCCGCGACGTCCAAGCACACAGCAGACCCGTAGAACAACTCCAGCGGCATCCGGTCGATCGAGAGCGCCGCGGGGTCCGGATCGAGGTGGGAGAACGAGTCGACGTGCGTCGGCCCGTTGTCGTTGATCAGGAAACCGGTGGTCTGGAAGGAGAAGCCGCCTTCGAACCGAGGTGCGGTCTCCTCGTGCGACGCGTGGTCGAACACCACCGTCTTGAGATGGCCGGGGTAGACCTGCATTCCCTGGTAGATGTCCTGCGACAGGTCGACGAGCCGCGTCACGGCGAACCTCCGTGGGTCGGGGACGGTGCTGTGTGGACGGTGTGGACGGTGCGGTGGTCAGTACATGACGATCCCGGCAGAGACGTTCACGTCCTCACCGGTGATCGCTGCCGCGCCGTCGCCCGCGAGGAAGGCGACCACCGCGGCGACGTCGGCCGGCCGGACCAGCCGGCCGAGTGGGGAGTCGTCGAGCATCTCGGACCGGGCCTCGATCGCGGTGATTCCGCGGGTCGCGGCCTGCGCGCGCAGCACCCGATCGATGCGCTCGCCCTCGATCGGCCCCGGCGATACCAGGTTCACGCGAATCCCGAACGGCCCGGTCTCTGCCGCGAGCGTGCGGACCAGACCGATGAGGCCGGTCTTGCTCGCGGCGTAGGACGTGCGGCCCCAGAGCGGCCGCTTGCCCGTCATCGAACCGATGAACACCACGGAGCCCGAGCGGCGATCGATCATGTCCGGTAGCACCGCGCGGGTGCAGTGCGCGGCTCCGACGAGGTTGGTCTCCACGGCAGCACGCCACTCCTGGGGCTCGGACTCCCACAGCGGCGCTGTCGGCCCGGCGATGCCGGAGTTGTTGACCAGGACGTCGACGCGGCCGAGTTCGCTACGCACCCGGTCCACGGCCCGCACGACGCCGTCGGCGTCGCGCACGTCGGCGGTCACCGGGAGCATCCGCTCCCCCGTGGGATCCAGCGCCGCGCAGGTCGCGGCGAGCGCGCCGGTGTCCCGCCCGAGCACCGCGACTGCGGCACCCGCGTCCAAGAGCGCCGAGGCGATCTCCGTGCCGAGCCCTCGACCACCACCGGTGATGAGGCCGACGCGGCCCGCAAGCGCACCGTCCGACCGCACCACGCGTGCTCCGTTGGGCGTGACCGATGCCGGCATCTCGTCCTCCTGTCGCTGTGTGACGCAGAACATAACGACGGAACGCCGGCCCATTCGTCCTCGGAATCGAGGAATTGGATTGCTGTCTTGCATGATTTCGAGGACGCTCGTCCGGTGACCGCCCGGCGTCGTCGCCTCGCCCGGACCGCACCTGGAGGCCTGCTCAACGGGCTTCCCGGGGTCTCGGTCGCCGTCGCCCCAGCCGACCCGCACGCGACGATCACGGGCGTCGTAGTGGCGGAGCCGGATGTCACGCCCCGGCTCGGGCCCGGGACGCTCGTCCTCGGCATCGGCCTGGGTGTGACGACCATTCCCGACTTGCTCGCGGCCGCCGCCCGGGCCCGCAGCCTCGCGGTCGTGGTTCGCGGCCCCGCCCACGATGACGCCGGAACCGACCTGGCTGCGGCTGCCCGCGCCGCCGGGGTCGGCCTGTTCGTGCTCGACCCCGCGACGCCGTGGACCGACCTGCTCACGCTCGCGACGGACGCTGCGCAGGAGCGTGGGCTCGATGCTGAAGAAGCCGACGACGGGGTGCCTCTCGGCGATCTTCCCGCGCTGGCGGACGCGATCGCCGACATGGTCGGAGGGCCGGTCACCCTGGAGGATGCCGAGTTCCGCGTACTCGCCTACTCCCGGTTCGTCGGGATCATGGACCCCGGCCGGGCGACGGCGATCCTGGGCAGGCGCATGCCTCCGGAGTGGTCCGAGCACCTCGACCGCACCGGCGCGTTGGAGCAACTGCGCAGCACCAACGAGGTCATCGACGTGATCGATGGACCGGGCAACGCCAACCGGCGACTCATCGTCGCCGTGCGTGAGGGCGCCGCTCGCCCGCTCGGCTTCATCTGGGTGGCCGAAGCCGCGGGCCCACTGCCTGCTCATGCGGTCGAGACACTGCGCCGCATCGTCCCGATCGCGGTGCCGCACTACCGGCGTCACCACGAGCTGCTGAGCGCACAGCACCGACACCGCCAGCAACTGGTGCGGGCACTCCTCCAGGGACACGGGCCCTTGCAGCGCTACGCCGACGAGCTCGAACTGCCCCGCGACGAGCCGCTCGTCGTCCTCGCCGTCACTGCCGCAACCGAGCGCGACCTGCCTCCCCGCACGTGGGAGCGCATCGTCGACCACGTCGCTCTCTCGTGCGGAGCGAGACGGTGGGACGCTGCGGTCACCCGAATCGGACGCACCGTGTTCGCGATCGCGCACCTGTCCCGCGGCGGGCACACGGACGCGGTCTCCCGGCTCGCCCATGACATCGTCCTGCGTTCCGCACCGGCCACCGGCGAGCAACTCTGCGCTGCATCGAGCCCACCCGCCATCGGGGCACGTGCCCTCCCGGGCCGCCGGGCCGAGGCTGAACGGGCCCTCGCCATCTGCCGTTCCCGCGGCACCCAGGGCTTCGTGCATTACGACGACGTCCGGGCAGAGGTCATCGTCGACCAGGCGACAGCCGCGCTGCGGAGCCGTCCTGACCTACGGCTGCCCGGGCTCGATCGGCTCCGCGTGGAGGACGCCCGTGGACGGGGCGGCGGGCAACTGCTCATCACGCTCGGCGCCTATCTCGAATCCGGCGGCGCCATCCCGGCCACGGCATCATGCCTCGGTCTGCACCCGACGACGGTGCGCTACCGCCTCGATCGGATCTCTTCCCTCACGGGCTTCGATCTGGACGACTCCACGACCCGACTGGCCTGCGCTCTCGAATTGCGCGCCACGGAGAGCGGTGGCGATGCGCTGACCCCGTGATCCCGGCCGTCGGCCGCCGCGAGGGTCAGCGGCGGCCGAGCAGGTTGTCGGACACGGACTGCAGATGAATCCGCATCGCAATCTCGGCCGAGTCCGGGTCGCGGTCGCGAAGCGCCTCGACGATCGCCGTGTGCTGGCGGTGGTAGCCGCGCCGGCGTTCGGCGGTGTTCACACGACGTTTCGAGCTCCCCCACACGGGCAGCTCACGTGCGATGAACATGACCTCGCAGACGCTCACCAGCAGCCCGTTGTGGGTGGCGTGGGCGATCGCGCGGTGCAACCGCAGGTCCCAGGTCTCCTGCCGTTCGAAGTCGTCGTCGAGCAGTCCCGCGCGCAGACCCTCGAGGCACTCACCGATGCGATCGAGGTCGGCCTGGGTGGCGGCACGAGCGGCGAGGGCAGCGACCGGAGGCTCGATCGCGAGCCGGACCTGAACGATCTCAGCCGGACTGGTGTCGGCCGGCGTCCCCGCCGGCGGCCTCCGCGCCTCGTCGGTGAGGAAAGTGCCCCGGCCGACGTGCCGCACGACCAGGCCCTCGCGCTCCAGAACATCGAGCGCGCGGCGGATGGCCCCCCGAGGAGCCGCCAGCCGCTCGACGAGCGCCCGCTCGGTGGGCAGCTTCACGCCCGGTCCCATCGTTCCGTCCTGGATTCCCTCTGCGACCAGGACGCGCAGGGCCTGCTCGACGCTCGTCACCACCATGACCGCTCAGTTCCCCCCACCAATCGCGAACCAATGACCACCGCTCGCGCTCAGGATATCGGGGCTTCCTGGATCCGGACATCGCAGGTACTGTTCGCCTCCAGCCAGATTGGTCAGTATTGGTCCAGATTGGAGAACCCTCGATGATGCTGGTCGGCTTCGATGACCCGGTACTGCGGGTCGGACTGCTCCACACCGAGCGCGCCTGGCTCGGGACGCTCCGCGGCAGGGTCGGCACGGATCGGCTGGCGGCGTGATCATCGAGCACGAGTTCGTCGTCGCCGCCCCACGCGAGGCGGTGGCCGCGTTCTTCACCGACATCGACCGCGTCGGATCCTGCGTCCCCGGCCTGGAGGACGTCGTCCGGCTCGAACCCGACCACTACGGCGCACTACTCGCGGTACGGATGGGCCCGATACGAGCCGCGTTCAGCGGAACCTTGCACCTCGACGCCGGAGCAGCGCCCGCACGGCTGACCGCGATGGGTGAGGGACGGGACCGCGCCACCGGGAGTGTGGCGACGGTTCGGTTCACCGCCGACCTCGTCGAGCACGAACCGGGCCGGACGCGGGTCACCGCGAGCGCGGATGTCGCGCTGCGAGGCCGGATGGCGCAGTACGGAACAGGAGTCGTGCGTGCCGCCGCCGGAGAGCTCGTACGGGAGTTCGCTGCGTGCACGAACGCGTCACTCACCGGATCCACGGACGTCGGGACCCCGCAGGAGGCCGGGTCGCCCCAGCGGGGCAGCGCCTCGACGAGGGTCCCGGCAGCCGCGCCGGCCGCGGCCCGTCGCCCAACGGGTCTGCTCACGCTGCTGTTGCGCGGCATGGTGCGCTCGGCGCGGCGACGGCTCACCGCCGCGGTCACCGCTGTACGCAGTGTCGGATCGCGAGGGGGACGGCGATGAGCCCGGCCGTCGCCCAGCCCGCGAGCACCGTCGAGGCCTGCGCGCTGCTCGCCGCGGACCCGTGGGGCGCCAAGGCCATCGCAGGGGGTACCGCCGTCGTGCTGATGATGCGCCAGGGCCTGATCTCCCCCGACGCGCTGGTGGCACTGTGGCAGATCCCGGGGTTGGACACGATCACGAGGAACGACGGCGTCCTGCGGATCGGCGCGAGCACCACCCTCGCCGCCGTGGCGGCGTCCCCGCTGGTGCGGGAGAACGCGCCCAGCCTCGCGCACGCCTGCTCGGTGGTCGGGAACCCGCGGATCCGCAACGTGGCGACTCTGGGCGGGAACCTCGCCGAGGCCGATTACGCCTCCGATCCGCCGGCGACCCTGGCCTCGCTCGGCGCGCGCTGCTGCGTCGTCGGGCCTGCGGGCGAGCGGCTGATACCCGTGCGTGAGCTCATCACCGGGTTCTACGAAACCGCGCTCGACCACGCCGAGCTCATCACGCACGTCGAGGTACCGCTGCCGGCCCGGGGACGCCGGGCCGCATACGTCAAATACCGCTCGCGCTCGTCGGAGGACCGGCCGTGCGTCGGAGTGGCGGCCCGGGTGGACGTGGCTGCCGGCCGGATCACCGAGCTCGACGTCGTCGTGGCTGCGGTCGCGCCGACCCTGCAGCGCGTTCCCGCGGTGCTGGAGTCCGCAGCGGGCGAGGCGCTGGACCGTGGTCTCGCCGACCGGGTCGCCCGCGCCTACGCCGCGGCCGTCGAGCCGCTCGACGACGCCCGCGGATCGGCCTGGTACCGGCGACGGATGGTCGGGGTCTTCGTCCGACGCGCGCTCGAGCGGCTCGCGTCCGAGCAGCAGGGAGCCGAGCGTGGCTGAGCACGGGGGCAGGGACGCGCGGATGCGCGACGCCGAAGCGCGTGTGGTGGGGACGGTGGAGTTCGTACTCGACGTCCGCGTCGAGGGCATGGTGCACGCGCAGGCCGTGCGCAGCCCGTACCCGCACGCCGTGATCCGGGCCGTCCGCACTGACGACGCGCTCAAGGTGCCCGGCGTCCTGCACGTGCTCACCGGGGCGGAGCTCGAGGCCGACCCGTCGGTCGACCCGTACTTCGGCAGCCCTCGTCCCGACCAGCCCGTGGTCGCGATCGGGAAGGCGCGATACGCGGGCGACCCGGTGGCGATCGTGATCGCCGAGACGACGGCGGCGGCTGCTGAGGCCGTCCCGCTCGTGGACGTCGAGTACAGCGAGCTTCCCTACGTCGTCGATGCGCTGGACGCGGCCCGTCCGGGCGCGCCGGTTCTGCACGAGGCCTGGCCGGACAACAACTGTGGATCATGGCGGCTGCGCCACGGCGACTGCGACCGCGCCATGGCCGAGGCCGATCGGGTCTACTCCGGCACCTATCACTCCCCCTCGGCCAGCCACGTCCCGATGGAGCCGATGGTCTGCCTCGCGCAGTGGCACGGCGACCGACTCGACGTGCAGACCTCGGCACAGGCGCCGCACGCCGTGCGCGAGGCACTGGAACGGATGTTCGGGCTGGCCGAGGGTGCCGTCCGGGTCCGGACGCTGAACCTCGGCGGCGCGTACGGCGCGAAGACGCAGGTGAAGATCGAGCCGATGGTGGCGTGCGCCGCCCGTGCCGTGGGCCGTCCGGTGCGGATGGAGCTGGCCCGCGACGAGATGTTCCAGACGACGGCGAAGCATGCAGCCACCGTGCAGCTCAGCACCGGCGTGCGGCACGACGGCACCATCGTCGCCCGCAGGGTGTCGGTCGCCTACAACGCCGGCGCGTATGCGCTGAGCAGTCCGGGCGCCTCCGGACAGGGGCTCACCCGCGCGAACGGGCCGTACACCATCCCGAACGTCTCCATCGACTGCGTCGCCACCTACACCAACACCGTGCCGACCTGCCCCTTTCGGGGGGCGATGACCTCGCAACTCGCATTCGCATACGAGTCGCAACTCGACGAGATCGCCGCCGACCTCGGCATGGACCCGCTCGCGCTGCGTCGCAAGAACCTGCTGCGCGACGGCGACGTCTACCCGACCGGCGAGCAGATGCACGACCTGCACTACGACGCCGTTCTCGACGACCTCGAGCACGCGATCGGCTGGGACAGACCGCCGGAGGCGGCACCGCCCGGCAAGGCACGCGGCAAGGGCCTCGCGATCATGTTGAAGAACACGCTCACGCCGAGCCGGTCGCAAGCGCGGTTGCGCCTGCGCGCGGACGGGAGGGTGGACGTCCATTCCAGCAGCGTCGAGATGGGCCAGGGCGCCTCCGCCACCGTCCTGCAGCTCGCCGCCGACCACCTGGGCATCAGCGCCGACCGGCTCGTGCGCGGTTTCCCGGACACCGACGTCACCCCCTACGACACCACCACCAGCTCGAGCCGAACCACTTACGCGATGGGCCTCGCGCTCCAGCGGGCGGCCACCGATCTGAAGGCGCACCTGCGCACGCTCGCGGCCCGCCACTGGCACGTCGACCCACAGGACGTCACGGTCGGCGGCGGAAGCGTCGCGCGGCGGCAGGAACCTGGCGCCGACATGGCCTGGGAGGAGCTGCTGAGCGCCGCCGACCTGGCCGAGCTGGTCGGCGAAGGCACCTTCGCCGCTGACTTCGGCCTGCTGCTCATGGACGACCCGCACGACGTCCACGGCCCGGTGACCGTGCACTGGCACCAGGGCGGGGCGGCCGCCGAGGTCGAGGTCGACCTGGAGACCGGGCGCATCGAGGTGCTGCGTATGCACGCCAACTGCTATGCCGGGCGGGTCGTGAGCCCGCATCGGGTCCGCCAACAGAACCAGGGCTGTGCCGTCTTCGGGCTCGGCCCGACGTTGTTCGAGGAGCTGCTCTACCAGGACGGGACCGTCAGCAACCCGAACCTGTCGGACTACATGATCCCGTCGATCCTCGACGTCCCAGAGGTGATCACCAGCTCCGCACTGGAGTCCGACGATCCACGAGCCGAGCTCCACGGAGTAGGGGAGATGGCACTGCCCGCGGTGTCGCCTGCGGTGGCGAACGCCGTGTTCGCCGCCACCGGGATCCGCCTCACCGAGCTGCCACTCGGCCCCGAGAGCGTGCTGCGCGCCCTCGACGAGCGGCGCCGCAACGACGACCAGGAAGGAACGACGCGATGACCCCGGACTTCACCGGCGGCAGCGTCCCCGACAGCGACGGCACCGACAGTCGCGTCACTGTCTCGGCCCGTGTCGACGGCGTCATGCGCAGCGTGAGCGTCGAACCCCGCGCCACGGTCCTGCAGGTCCTGCGCGACGACCTGGGGATCACCAGCGTCCGCGGCACCTGCGGCATCGGCGTCTGCGGCAGCTGCACCGTGCTCGTCGACGGCAAGGTGGCCAGCTCCTGCCTCCTGCTCGCGGCCCAGGTCGACGGCCGGGACGTGACGACATGCGAGGGGTTGCGCCTGCCCTCCGGCGAGTTGTCCACGGTGCAACAGGCGTTTCTGGACCGCGGCGCCTACCAGTGCTCGTTCTGCATCCCGGCGATGGTGCTCACGGTCCACGCAGCGTTGCAAGACCCGGAGGCGGGATGCGACCGCGCCGCCGTCCGCGAGTATCTCGCCGGCAACCTGTGCCGCTGCGGCACGTACCCCACCGTCCTCGATGCCGTCGCCGACCTGATGGGCGACGGCATCGGCAACCGGGCCGAGGACCGATCACGCGGAGGGACCGCATGAGCAGCCGCACGAACACGGGTAGCGAGAGCGCCGGCGTTGCCAGCGCCGACTCCGAGCCCAAGATCCGCCTCGACAACATCCGGAAGACCTTCCGGTGGACCAGGCGCGGTACGCAGGAGGTGGTCCCCGCACTGGGCGGCGTCGACTTCGCCATCAGGCCGAATGAGTTCCTCTCCGTGATCGGGCCGAGCGGCTGTGGGAAGACGACACTTCTGAGGATCATCGCCGGGCTGTCCGCGCCCGATGCCGGGACGGTGTCGATCGACGGCCGCACGGTGAGCGCTCCCGGACCGGAGCGAGCCGTGGTGTTCCAGGCCTTCGGCCTCTTCCCGTGGAAGACCGTGCTCGACAACGTGACGTTCCCGCTGACGGTGCGGAAAGTGCCGCGGGCAGAGGCCACCGCCCGCGCCCGTGAGCAGCTGCGCCGCGTCGGTCTCGAGCGCTTCGAGACCAGCCACCCCCACCAGCTTTCCGGCGGGATGCAGCAGCGCGTCGGCCTCGCCCGCGCCCTCGTCACCGATCCGGAGATCCTCTTGATGGACGAGCCCTTCGGGGCCATCGACGCCCAGACCCGCGAGTACATGCAGGAAGAGCTCATGCGGATCTGGGCCGAGACGCGCAAGACGGTCGTGTTCATCACCCACGACCTCGACGAGGCGGTGCTGCTGGCCGACCGGATCCTCGTGCTCTCCCGCGGCCCGGGCACCGTGCGCCGGGTCGTCGACGTCGATCTGCCGCGCCCGCGATGGGAGTACGACGTTCGCGCCCATCCGACGTTCGCGGCCGTCCGAGCCGAGATCTGGCAGCTGTTGCGCGATGACCTTCGGGTGCAGACCGAGGAGGAGGTCCCCCGGTGACCGGTAGGTGGGCGCAGGCCAGGACGTGGGGAGGCGCGCGCGGAACGGCCGCCCGGTGGCACCTGCTCGCCGCGGTCATCGTCTTCGGCAGCTGGGAGGCCTACAGGCGGCTCGGCGACCCGTTGCTCCTTCCGCCCGTGTCCGCCGTGCTCGCCGGGCTCGTCGAGATCACCGCCGCCGGCGCGCTGCCCGCGGCGCTGCTGGAGAGCGTGCAACTGCTCGCCCTCGGTTTCGGGATCTCGCTCGCCGCGGGCACCGTGCTGGGCATCCTGATCGGCCGGTACGAGCTCGCCCACCGCGTATTCGGACCGTTCCTCAACGCGCTCTACGCCACTCCTGACATCGCACTGCTCCCCTTGGTTCTGCTGTGGTTCGGCTTCGGGATGCCGGGTCGCGTCGTGGTCGTGTTCCTCGCAGCGTTCTTCCCGATCATGATCAACACCTACGCCGGGGTCCGGGACGCCCCGCGCGACCTGCTCGAGGTGGCGGCGTCATTCGGCGTGCGCTCCGAACTCGGCAAGCTTCGCAAGGTGATCCTGCCCGCCGCGCTCCCGCTGATCATGGCCGGCTACCGCCTCGGCATCGGCCGGGCAGTCGTCGGGATGGCGGTCGCCGAAGTCTACCTGCGGTTGAGCGGAATCGGTGCGCTGATCGTCCAGTACGGCGCCGCATTGCGGACCGACCTGCTACTCGCGGCGATCCTGCCGCTCCCACTGCTCGGCATCGCGCTGACGAAGGTCTTCGAGCGCATCGAGAACCGCTTCCAGTACTGGCGCCATTCCTGATCCCGCACACCTGCTCGACGAGGAGCTGACATGTCCCTGTCCCCATCGGTGCGCCGGCTCGCCCTGCTGTGCACAGCAACCCTGCTCGCGACCGCCTGTGCCGGAGGCGGAGGCCAGCGGCCGGCGGTGCCCGCCGGCGGCGCCGCCGGCGGAGCGCTGCAGGCGTTCGACCAGAACGCCATCCCCGCCACCGGCGTCCAGGGAGGCCCGACGTTCGACCTGTCCGGCGTGCGGATCGTCGTGACCACGCCGGCGCCCGGTGCCATCAACATGGGCACCTTCTTCGCCTACAAGCGGCTCGAAGAGTGGGGAGCCGACGTCGAGATCGTGGTCATCACCACCACCAGCGGGGTGCAGACCCTCGTAGCAGGTGGCGCGGACATCGCCTCCCAGGGCACCGACGAGGTGATCCTCGGCGCCGCGGAGGGCGCGCGAATGGTCGCGATCGGAGCGCCCTACGCCGCGGTGGACTACGTCATGGTGGGCAGGCGAGACATCGCGGACGTCGCCGCGCTGCGCGGGCGAGTGGTGGGCATGTCCGGGCCGTCGGGGTTCGACGCTCTGCTCACCCGGCTCGCTCTCGAGCAGCACGGCATGGACTCGAACGGTGACGTCAACTTCGTGCAGATCGGCGGCAGCCCGGACCGTGCCGCGGCGCTGCTGTCCGGGCAGGTCGACGCTGCCACGATCTTCCTGGAGGACTGGGAGGAGCTCAGCCGCCGGACCGACCAGCTCGGGCTGATCCACTACATGGCCGAGACGGTGCCCGGCATCCCGTCGTCGGCGTTCTTCGCCCAGGAGAGCTACTGGGCGGAGAACCGGCAGGTCGGCGTCGCTCTGGCGTGCGCCAACCTGCAGGCAAACGCATGGATCAACGCCAGCGAGCACGGCTTCGTCGACTACGTGCTGCGCGTGGTCCCGGGCTCGACCGAGGAGGCCGCTCGTGCCATCTACCGCTCGGGCCGGGAAGTGGACATGTGGCCGACCGACCCCGAGCGCGTCTTCTCGGTAGCCGGGCTGGGCGGCCTCGTCGACGCGATGCTCCAGACCGGCGAGATCAGCTCACGGGTCGAGCCCGGGACGATCGCCGACACCAGCTTCTTGCGCGAAGCGGCCGACATGGGCTGTGGGCAGGCGGGATCGGCATGACGACGCCGCACCTGGCCCGCCAGGGATCTCTCACCTCGGCCGCGGGCCCACTCCTGCGCACCAGCCTCCCGCTGTTCGCGTTCGTCACGTTCCTCGGAATGTGGGAGGTCACGGGACGGCTCGTGGATCCTGTCCTCTTCGCCCCGCCCAGCCGCGTCGCAGAGGCCTTCGGCGAGCTCATCGCGGACGGGCGCCTGCAGGAGGCACTGCTGGTGACCCTGAACTCCCTGGTGCTCGGCTTCTTCCTCGCGCTGGCCAGCGGGCTCGCCATCGGCGTGCCGCTGGGGCTCTACCCCACGCTCGCCCGGGTCGTCGAGCCCTACATCGATGCCGTCTACGCAACACCACGGGTGGTGCTGGTCCCCCTGGTGATCCTCTGGTTCGGCGTCGGGTTCGAGGGCCGGCTGTTCATCATCTGGATCGGCGGCGTCGTGCCGATCATCATCAACACCGCCATCGGGGTCCGCAACGCCCGCCAAGACCTCGTCGAGGTGGCACGGTCCTTCGGCGCAAAGGACCCGCAGGTGGTGTGGCACGTGATCCTTCCAGGCGCCGTGCCCTACGTGATCGCCGGACTACGGATCGCCGCAGGTCGCCTGCTGCTGGGTGTGGTCATCGCCGAGATCTTCCTCGACCTCACCGGCATCGGTGGCCTGATCCAGACCGAGTCGCAGTACTTCCGCGCCGACAACATGCTGGCCGGGGTGATCGTCCTCGCGGTCATCGGGATCCTCATGATCGGGGCGTTCGACCTCGTGGAGCGCCGCGTGTCCGGATGGAAGCGTGCAGGTCAGGGATGAGCGACGATCCGCGGGAGCAGGTCCGGTTGGGCTGCCAGGTCCTCGACCTGCTCGGCCAGTCGGACCTGGTGTGGGGGCACGTCAGCGTGCGCGACCCAGGGGGGCGAGGCACCTGGATCAAAGCGCGAGGGCTCGGCTTCGATGAGGTCACTGCCTCCGACGTCGTGCTGGTCGACCGGGACGGGACGATCCTCGAAGGCGACGGCGGACTCCATCTGGAGTACCCGATCCACACCGAAGTCCTCGCCGCCCGCCCGGACGTCAGCGCGGTCGTCCACACGCACCCTCAGGCCGCGGTGGCATTCGGCGCGACCGATCTCGAGCTGCGCCCGATCGGCCACGAGGGCGCACTCTTCTCGCCGCCCGGCCCCCCGAGGTTCACCGGCACCTCAGATCTGATCAACACTTCCGAGCTGGGGGCCGCGGTGGCCGCGAGCCTCGGGAACCACAACGCGGTACTCCTGGTCAACCACGGCATCGTCACCGCCGGCCGCGACCTACCCGCCGCGGTCCTCGGCGCGGTCTTCCTGGAGAAGGCATGCCGACTTCAGCTCGACGCCGCAGCGACGGGTCGACCCCTTCGCTGGTCCACCGACGAGGAGGCCGTCGCCAAGCGGGAATCGTTCGGCGGGCCTGGGCAGATGGCGAGCGTGTGGCAGTACCTGTTGCGCAGGGTGCAGACGAGGGTCGAGGCCAGGACCCCAACGGTCTGAATCACGAAGGCCACCACGGGCTCCGCCGACGCGTTGCAGCCTGCGCACGGGAGATCAGTCCGTCGAACGTCTTTCCGGGATACCAAGGCATGCTTTCAAGCTGGTCGAAACCCGGGATCGATTCCATGTGACGCAGCATCTGATCTCGCATTCTCGCGTCGGGAAGTGGCCCGCGCATGGCGGCGACATTCTCCAGGAGATGGTCCGGGTTCGTCGTCGCAGGTAGCGCACAGGTGACCCCTGGATGCGAGACCACCCATTTCAGAAAGAACTCCGACCATGTCTGCATACCGAACTCCAAGGCAAAGTCCGGAAGCGGCCGATCCCCAACGAGACCGTGCAGGCGGGCCTTCTCGAGGGGCATGCACACGAGTACCCCGACTCCGTTGTCGGCCGCCGCAGGGAGGATGCGCTCCTCCGCCTGCCTGGTCGACATCGAATAGCGCACCTGGACGAAGTCCAGATCGCCGTTCTCGACCCAACGAGCCAGGGCGGGGTAGTACAGCAAATCATGATGAGTGGCACCGAGATATCTGATTCGCCCTTCCTGCTTCCACGCATGGAAGAGCGGGATGTGACAGTCGACGTTCACGAGGTTGTGACATTGTATTGCCTCGATCACCCCGTCGTCGGACAACAGTGTCGCGGAGTTCGCCAAGCTCTGGTCCGCGACGCTGTCATCCCATAGGTACCCGCCGGTCGCCCAGACCTTGTTGGTCACGAACATCTCGTTCCTGATATTCAGCTCGGACGCAATGGTCGCGACATTGCTCTCGGCCGCGCCGTACAGCGGCGAAGTGTCGACCACTCGCCCGCCGGCCTCCCAGTAGCGCCGCATGACTTCGCGGAGGTGGTCGAGGGGAGCCTCCGGAACGGTGTCGAACGTCATGAACGTGCCCAGACCGATGACGTTCACGCTCTCGCCGGTTCCGGGAATCTCCCGCCTGATCAGATCGCTCTGGGTTGACACTCCCGCTCCCGCCGCCACCGACGGCGCGGTGGTACAGGCCGGGAGAACGGCGGCTGCGGCGCCGAGACCAGCCGCGCCGAGAAACTGCCTCCGGGTAGCAGTCCACGACACGGCTCGATTCTTCTGTGACACAGATCGATTCCCTTTCATTCCTACAGAGTGCGCCTCAGGCACACGCGGACGAGCCGGCATCCGGCCGGCAACAACGACCGCGCTGCTCGCCAAGCCAGCATGCCGAACTGGCACGTCGAATGACCACACCCGTTCAGACCGGCGAGATACCCCCGGGGTATGTCGTTCGACCTACGTGTCGTGCGCTACGTCGTCCGTGGTCGCCGACGCCCGAGCTGTTCACCATGATGCGCGCGACGAGGACCCCTGACAGGCCACATCGAGGCAGGAGGGGATGGGACGCAAACTTCGCCGCCGCGCCGATGTCCCCCCGGCGCCGCCGCCTCGGGTGCGCCGCCGGGGTGGGAGAGCGGCTAGCTACGTGAGGCATGTTCCATCGATCATCGATCTCACCCGTGCGGAGAACAGATCCGGACGAACGAGCGACCGCCGCCGCCGCGAGGCTCTGCACACACAGCCGCAGCTCGCCATCGATTCCCGTCCTCGCCTCGCGGCCGTGCTCGATCGCGCGGTCGATCTGCATAGCCGGAGCTGACCGAGATGCCGCAACGGCCTGTCAGGCGAAGTTGGCCTGGAGGAAGGCTGCTGCTTCGTCGACGACCTGTTGAACATATCGGGGGTTGTCGTAGAGGTCGTTGTGCGTGGCACCCTCCACGAGGAGGAGCCGGCGCGGCCCGGTGAGACGGTCGTGCACAGCTTGGTGATCTTCAGGGAAGGTCGACACGTCCGCCGTGCCGACCGCCAGCATCCCGGCACGAGGGCCTACAAGATCCGCGGCATGGCGGGTGTCGCGAACGAGAATTGTCCGGAGCGACAGCGCAGTCGCCCGGTTCTCCCACTGCGGAACTGCACCGCGCGCAGAGCCATAATATTCGATCGCGATCGGGCTATCGAACAACACCGGCTGCTCCGCGGGAACACCTTCGACACGCACGATGGGAAGATAATCGAGCTCACCAGTGCGGTGGTAGCGCTCGAGGGCGGACGTCTGCGCGGCAAGCGCCGACGCATACGCATCCGGCGTGAACAGCTGCCGGATGCGCTGCGGATCGGTGAGGCCCGCAGCAATCGCCACGAACGCCTGCACCCGCGGATCGATCGCACACAGCCGCATCGCAAGGCCGCCCCCGATCGACACACCGAACGCGGCGATACGCTCGGGCAGGACCTGGTCGGTCAGCCCAGTCAGGTAGCTGACAGCGACCTGCAGATCGCTCAAACGATCTTCGTTGTCCTCATGCTGACGCGGCTCGCCACCGCTCTCACCGAACCTCCGCTGGTCGAAGGTGAGAGTCACGAAGCCCGCTCGAGCGAGGCCGTGGGCGTAACCGGTCTGAACCGACTGCTCCTTCACAGACGTCATCGCATTCGACAACAGCACCGCCGGCAGTGGACCGCCGGCCTCGGCAGGCACCCGCAAGTGCCCGACGAGCTCGACCCCGTCCGGCGCCCGGAAGACGACCCGACGCAGGGCCACACCATCCTCGGTGCCGAGGACGGAATCGCCACCCTCCGCTGGTTCCGTGCTCAGTTCCGGATTCGGTTGACTACTGCCGGCTGCACAGGCACCGCTGACGAGCGCCCCCGCCCCGACGACCGTGGTCACCTCCAGCAACCGACGCCTGCTGAACCCAAGCCCATCGCTCATCATCTACTTCTCCTCGCGTGAATACATGTGGGCCCGGATTGCTGCGGTGGTAGGCGAAGCTACGGGCATGGATCAGGTCAGCTTGAGCTTTTCGTGGCGCGGCGCATCTTGTGGCGGTCGGGAGCGGCGACATGTGGCGCATCCGCCTGACCCTTCCATCGTCGTTCCAGCGGATCTCACTGTCCCGTCGGCTTCCGGAGAGAAACAATGACAGCCTCGAAGCCGAACCGATAAGTCTGGGGGATGGATTCAAACTGCACCGGCGGCGACTCGACGTCCCGCCCAGGACGGCCCGGTGCAGCCCGGCTGACCGCCCCCCCGGCTCGACCAGCCTGCCGGAGCAACCACGGCGCCAACCACACCCGTTGGGATCTGCGAGATACCCTTCAGGTATGTCCATCGACCTACGGGTCATGCGTTACGTCATCGCGGTCGCCGACACCGGCAGCTTTGAGGCCGCCGCGGAGCGGTTGCACATGACGCAGCCACCGCTGAGCCGTCAGATCCGTGATCTTGAGCGACAGCTCGGCGTGAAGCTCTTCGAGCGTCGCCCCACCCGGCCTACTGAGGCGGGCCGGATGTTCGTCGCGTCCGCACGAGAAGTCGTGGCCGCGGCGGACCGGACAGTGGAGAGCACTCGCAGAGCCGGACGTGGCGAGGCCGCTGTCGTGCGCGTCGGCTACACAGCGACAGCCGCTTTCGAGGAAATGCCGAAACTGTTTGCAGCCATGAGGGACGAGCATCCTGAAATTCAGATCCATGCCAGGGAGGAGTGGGATGCGGACATTACCTCGGCCCTGGATGCCGGCGAACTCGATGTCGTCGTCGGCCGATACGTTCCCACACCGCCGAACTGGCTCCGTCTAACACTTCGGCATGACCGATTTACCGTTGCAGTAGAAGCCAATCACCGCCTTGCCCGTAACCGCATTGTCTCCTTCCGCGACCTGCGCGGAGAAAAGATGCGCTTTTTTCCTCGCAAGTTTGCACCGCACTACTATGATGCCGTCCTCGCCGCAGTCGGCAGCGCTAGCGAGACATTCGAGCTGTGGGAGAACCCGCTACCTGGCTTACGAAATCTGAGCTTCCACTTGCAGAACGATGGATTTATGCTCCTTCCGCGCTCGTTGTCGAGCCACCTACCGAGCACAATCGCATGCGTTCAGCTCGACCGAGATCTGCCAGTCAACCTGGAGATCGCCTGGCAGCAACCGGCAGATCCGGCGGTTCGCGCACTGGTCAGGACGGCATGTCAATTGGCTGCCGCGGAGGGCTGGACGGGCCGCCCCCCACCCCGCCACGGTGGCACATCGAGTGGCTCCATACAGAACCCGCGAACGAATGAGTGAATATTCCGCGCTTCGGCCGCATCTACGTGAGCGAGTTGAAGTGATCACCCACGGGAGATTCTGGGCTAATAGACTCCATTCGGCAGCGATACGACGATGCCCTGACTCGTGGGTTCGTGTCCGCCGCAGGATCTGCGGCTGCGAGATCGTTCAGCTCACCAGTTGGCCTCCAGGACCGCAGTCCAAAACGGCACCTCGCCTTTCTGCCGGAGCACCACCATCGCCTGGCCCAGACGCGCTCGCCCAGCTCGAAGCAAAGATGATCTTCACTGGTGTCGAACCCGGCGACTCGTCGTCCAGGATCGCGCGCAGCTCCTGGCGGTCGCCGGTGTGCTGCGGGTAGCCCGCGCCACCCGGCAGGTGGAAGACCCGCTCGTGCTCTTGCAGGCGGTACCACCAGTCGGCATCCACCGGCCCGCCGCCAGGTGACCGGCGAGCTCGTCCGGCATCCGGTGCGACAGCACATCGAGCGGCGCGGACAACGCGGCGAGCGCAACCGGCCCACCACCCCCGCTTCCGCTCCTCGGCTCGCGCCATCCGGCACCCGGGCCGAGGGCGTGACCGGGCACGCTCATCACCGCAACCGTGACGTCGTCACGGCCGCCTGCCGCCCGGGCGGTCTGCGCGAGCCGACTGGCGGCCTCGGCCGGGTCGGAGCAGGCGCCGGCGGACAAGCTTCCCCGCCAGGGCATCCGGGGTCGGCGGGTAGCCCCGCAGGCCGTCGGTGACCAGCACCAGCAGGCCCGGCGGGCCAGGGCGGAGCGTGGTGATCGTGGGGTCGGGCCGGAAGTCGCTCGCCGCCCAGCGGGTCATGACCCACCGTCGGTGATTTCGCCGCCCCGCGAGTGGTCGGTGGCCGGCTGCGCACCGTCCTGCCTCCGGTCGGGTGGGAGGAAGTAGGCCCGCGGCACCGACGTGGCTGATCGTGACCGTGCCGTCGGCGGTCTGGTGGGCGGCGAGGTAGGCCACCGCCGCATGCGCGCAGCGACCGGACCAACATCGCGGCTCACTGCTCCCGCCCGGCAGTGCGGGCGCTGACCTGAACTTCCGCGGATCCGAGCGGGTTGACGGTCGGCGGGCGCGGATCCCGGGCACGGGCGGGCGCCGCGCGTAGCGGTAGCCAGAGCACGAACGTGGAGCCCTCCTCGGGCGCGCTGTGCACCGCGATCGAGCCGCCGTGGCTCTCCACTACCTGCCGGACGATGGCGAGGCCGAGGCCTGTGCCGCGGTCGCGGCGGCGGGTACCTTCCGGGCCGCGCCAGAAGCGGTCGAAGACCCGCTCCTGGTGCTCTGCTGCGATCCCGGGCCCGTAGTCGCGCACTGCGAGCCACGCCCACCCCGCGCGACGCCCGGTGGCGAGCGTGATCGCGGCTCCCGGCGGAGAGACGCGCAGCGCGTTGGACAGGAGGTTGTCTGCGGCGCGGCGCAGTGACTCGGCGTCGCCGATCAGGACGAGGCAGGGCTCGAGGCGCCGCTCGAGCCGGTGTCCGTCGGTGTCGGCGAGCAGGGCGAACACCTCGGCGGCCTCGCCGGCGACCTCGGTGAGGTCCACATCGGTGTCGGTGAAGGCGGGTGCAGCCCGCCGCGCGGCGGCGAGCAGGTCCTCGATCAAACTGCCCATCCGCCGGGTGGCCCGCGCCGTCACCGCGCTCGCTTGCCTGCGCTCGTCGGCGTCGATGTCGTCGCGAGAGAGCACGGCGTCGAGGTTGATCTGGATGATGGCCAGGGGGTTGCGCAGCTCGTGTGAGGCGTCGTCGATCATCTGCCGCTGCGCAACGAATGCCCGGTCCAACCGGGCCAGCATGTCGTCCACGGTGTCGGCAAGGTCCCGAAGCTCATCGCGCGGTCCGTCCAGGCCGATCCGCCGGGACAGGTCGGTGGCGGTGATCTCCCGGGCCGCCGCCGTGACCCGTTGCACCGGCCGCAATGCCCGCCCGGAGAGCCACCAACCAACTGCGAAGCTCGCTACGAGCAGCCCGCCGAGCACGACCACGGAGGCGGTATGCAGCACCTGGAGGGTCTGGTAGTTCACCGCCTGCTGCACGCTCGCGAGGTCTGCAGCCTGGAACTCCTCTCCCTCCTTCAGCTCCAGCCGCCCGTTCACTTCCTTCACCTTCTGCACCGTGACCGGGCTCAGCGGCGCGGCATCGACGATCTGCGACACCGTGAGGTAGACCGCGACCAGCACCAGCGTCGCCAGTGTGAACAGCACCAGCGATGACGTGGCGGCCAGCCGGAAACGGATCGTCTGGGACCAGCTCGGCATGCGCATCACGACACCTCACGGAGCCGGTAGCCGCGTCCGATCACTGTCTCGATCAAGGGAGGCTCCTCACCGGCACGGGTGATCTTGCGGCGCAACGTCCCGACCGTGACCCGTACAGTCTGGGTGAACGGGTCAGTGTTCTCGTCCCAGACGTGCTCGAGCAGCTCCTCGGCCGACACCACGTGCCCGGGGCGGTGCATCAGGTATCGCAGCACTGCGAATTCCTTGCGGGTGAGCGACAGGTCCTGGTCGCCGCGGCTGGCAGTGCTGCGGCCGTCGTCGAGGGACAGCGCGCCCACGGTGAGCACCGCCGTGCCCCCTCCGTTGTCGCGGCGCAGCAGCGCCCTCGTCCTGGCCAGCAGTTCGGCCAACGCGAACGGCTTCACCAGGTAGTCGTCGGCGCCCTCGTCGAGCCCGCGTACGCGGTCGGTGAGCTCGCCGCGCGCGGTGAGCATGAGGATCCGTAGATCACGACCGCTTGGCCCGCCGATGCTGCCGTCACGCACACCGCGGCAGATGTCGAAGCCATCCACGTCGGGCAGGTTGATGTCGAGCACGAGCAGGTCGTAGGCGGTCAGTTCCAGCTTGGCCGACGCGTCGGCGCCGGTGAGAGCGACGTCGACGGCGTAACCCGCGCGGCCGAGCCCCACCTTCAGCGCGTTCGCCAGGTCGTGCGCGTCCTCGACCACCAGAAACCGCATGAACTTGAACGTAGCGACAGCGCCGTCAGCCCGGTGCAAGGTCTTTCGGTCGGCTTTCGATCCGCCTTCTCGGGGTTTTCGCCCCGCCCTGGTCTGCTGGTGCCACGCCGGCGGTAGCCCCAGCCGCCGGTTCCACCGGCCGGCCCGCACCGCTGTCCCCTCGAGCAGGTCGGGCCGGCCGGCCACATCCAAATCGACGGAGGTAGCAATGTCGCGCACGATGCGGATCGTCCTGACCGGGGTCCTCACGACCGGTGTCCTCGTGACGGGCGGAATCGCTCTGGCCGCCGGGCCGAGCGGCCCCCTGCCCGAGGGCGCGGTCGTTGAGCAGGCCGGCCCTGGGACGCTGCGCCCGATCCAGAACCCCGCCCCCGGGGACTGCCCGTGGGAACAGGGCTCCGACGGCACCGCCGTGGGCCCCGCCGACCAGCTGTGAAGGGGCCGGTGAACTACACGAGCCCCGACGTCGGGCCCGATTCCGAGCTCGGGGCCACAGCGCTGCTCGAGCGGGCGTTGTTCGAGGTCAAGCGGGTGGTGGTGGGCCAGGACCACGCCGTCGAGCGGATGCTCGTGGCGCTGCTGGCCCGCGGCCACTGCCTGCTCGAAGGCGTGCCCGGGATCGCCAAGACACTCGCCGTGCGCACACTCGCCACCGTGACCGGCGGCAGCTTCTCCCGGCTGCAGTTCACACCCGACCTGGTACCGGGCGACATCATCGGCACCCGGATCTGGCGCCCGTCGGCCGAGACGTTCGACGTCGAGCTCGGGCCGGTGTTCGCCACCGTCGTACTCGCTGACGAGATCAACCGCGCTCCGGCGAAGGTGCAGTCCGCCCTGCTGGAGGCGATGGCCGAGCGACAGGTGACGCTCGCCGGGCGCAGCTACCCGCTGCCCTCCCCGTTCCTGGTGCTCGCCACCCAGAACCCGATCGAGTCCGACGGGGTGTACGAGCTACCCGAGGCTCAACGCGACCGATTCCTGCTCAAGATCGACTTGGGCTACCCGTCCGGCGTCGAGGAACTCACCATCCTCTCCCGAATGAGTGTGGACCCACCGATCGCGGGTGCGGTGCTCGACCCCGACCGGGTGCTCGCGCTGCAGCGCGCCGCCGACCACGTCTTCGTCCACCACGCCAACGCCGAGTACGCCGTGCGCCTGGTGCTGGCCACTCGGGATCCAGCCGCGTACGGGCTGCCGGACGTGGCGGCGGCGCTGGAGTTCGGGGTGAGCCCACGGGCAACGCTCGGCCTGGTGGCCGCAGCGCGAGCGCTCGCGCTGCTGCGCGGACGCAGCTACGTGCTGCCCGGCGATATCGCCGATGCCGCGCCCGACGTGCTCTCCCATCGCCTCGTGCTGGGATACGACGCCTTGGCCGATCAGGTGGACCCGCGGTCCCTGGTGGCGCACATCCTCGCCGCCGTGCGGCCCCCGCGGGTGGCGCCGGCCCAGGAGGGCGAGGGCGAGACCGGGGCAGACGCAGCATGACCCGGCGTAGCACCAATCAGCGGGGCGAGCCCGACATCGCGGCCGGAGAGCGTGCCCTGCGGGTGTTCGACCTGGCGATCTACCGGCGCCTCGACGGGCTCCTGCTCGCCGAGCATGCGGGACGGCGGCCCGGGCTCGGCGGGGAGCTCGCCGATGTACGCATCTACAGCCCTGGTCAGGACGACGCCCGGCGCATCGACTGGCACGTCACGGCGCGCAGCGCGGAGGCGCACGTGCGTACCAGCGTGGCGGAGCCGGAGCTGGAGACCTGGGTGCTGGTGGACGGCTCGGCGAGCATGGACTTCGGCACCGCCGGGATGGAGAAGCGCGACCTCGCCGTCGCGGTGGTGTCGGCGGTGCACGCGCTCACCGACCGCCCCGGCAACCGCCTCGGCGCGCACCTGCTGGGCGGGGTGGAACCGCGAACGTTCCCGCCACACCCGGGCCGGCGCGCCGCCCGTGTGCTGCTGCGGGCGCTGCTGGCCGCGCCCCGTACCCCGCCCGGCCACGGCGGGCTCGACCTCGCCGCCGGCCTGGAACGGCTGCTGCGCGAGCACCGCCGGACCGGGTTGCGGGTCGTGGTGTCCGACTTCCTGCCCCGCACCCCCGACGAGAACCTCAGTTGGGTGCCACCGCTGCGCCGGCTCGCCGTCCGGCACGAGGTCATCGCAGTGCAGGTCACCGATCCGCGGGAGGCTGCGCTGCCCGACGTCGGGCTGCTGCGGCTCGTGGATCCCGAGTCGGGCCGTACCGCAGAGGTGGCGACGAGCGACCGGCGGCTGCAGGAGCGTTACGCCCGCGCCGTTGCCGATCATCGGGCTGTTACCGCAATGGCCCTGCGCGCAGCCGGCGCGGACCACGTGGTGCTGCGCACCGACGGAGACTGGGTGGGCGACATCGCCCGCTTCCTCGCCGCACGGCGACGCACGGCACGTCGACGCGTGCAGGCGTTCCGATGAGGTTCCTGGCGCCGGGCTGGTTGGCGCTGCTGGCTGCCGTCGCCGCCCTGGTCGTGGCCTACGTGGTCGTGCAGCGGCGCCGTGGGCGGTACGCGGTGCGGTTCGCCGCGCTCCCGCTCCTGGAGCGGGTCCTGCCACGCGGTCCGGGGTGGCGGCGACACGTTCCGGCCGTCGCGTTCCTGGTGACGGTGGCCGGGATGGTGCTCGCGCTGTCCCGCCCGGTCGTGGAAGTGCAGGTACCACGCGAACGGGCGACAGTGATCGTGGCCGTCGACGTCTCCGCCTCCATGGGCGCAGAGGATGTGGCGCCCACTCGGTCGAACGCAGCGGTGGCCGCGGCACGCACGTTCGTCGACGAGCTGCCCGACACGTTCAACGTAGGGCTCGTGCTGTTCTCCGGCAGCACCGCCCTCACCGTCCCACCGACCGTCGATCACGCCGCGGTGCACGCGGCCTTCGACGGGGTCACGATGGGCTCTGGCACCGCGATCGGCGATGCCGTGCTGACCGCCCTCGATGGCATTCGCGCGCTGGACGATCAGGCCGCGACGGACCCACCCCCGGCGCGAATCGTGCTGCTCTCCGACGGGGCCAACACCACCGGCAGCCCGATCTCGGCCGCGGCGGCCGCGGCCGCCGCGGCCGCCACCCCGGTATCGACCATCGCGTTCGGCACACCGGAGGGCACGGCGACCGTCGGCGGGTCGACGATGCCGGTCCCGGCGGACATACCGGCCCTCGCCGCGCTCGCCGCTGACAGCGGCGGCCAGGCCTACCAGGCCGAAACCGGCGAGGAACTGCAGGAGGTCTACACCGACATCGGCTCCTCGATCGGCTACCGCGCTGAGGAGCGTGAGGTGACCAGCGCAGTGCTCGCTGGAGCGCTGCTCGCGGCGCTCGCCGCTGCCGCGGGATCGCTCGCATGGTTCGCCCGGCTGCCCTGAGGAGTGATGCACATGACGCACACCGGTCCCGATTTCCTCCTCCCTCCCGCCACGGGCCCCGGGCCCCTCGATCCGCCTCCTTCCCGGCCGCGGCAGGGCCCGCCGCCCCGCCGCGGTCCAGGCGTCCTCGTCGCGGCGCTACTCGCCGGCGCCCTTGGCGGCGCGGTGACCACGGGCCTTGCCAACCCTGCGATCACCGGGAGCCCGGGGTACGGAGCACGACCGGCCGCAGCACTTCCTCGCGCCGCGGACCCGGCGCCCGCCCTGCCGCTCGCCGGCGGCATCGCGGACGTCGCGGCAGCAGTACTTCCCAGCGTCGTCTCAGTGGAGGTGCGCAGGGCCGGCGACACCGGAACAGGTTCCGGGTTCGTGCTCGATGATCTCGGTCACGTCGTCACGAACGCGCACGTGGTCAGCGGTGCTCGCGACGTCCGGCTGACGCTGTCGGACGGACGGCAGATGTCCGCGCGCACCGTCGGCGCCGACGCGGACAACGACATCGCAGTGCTACGGATCAGCGGCCCGACTCCGCCTCCGCTGCCACTCGCGCATTCGGCAGACCTGCGCGTCGGCGACACAGTAATGGCCGTGGGGTCACCGCTCGGCCTCGCCGGCTCCGTGACGGCCGGCATCGTGAGTGCAGTGGACCGGGCGGCCGAGTTCGGCTCCCGCGGGCGACCACAGCGCGCAGTGCAGACCGACGCCTCCATCAACCCGGGCAACTCGGGTGGTCCACTGGTGGATATGACAGGCAGCGTCGTCGGGATGAACACCGCTATCGCGACGATCGGAGGACCCCCGGGCAACATCGGCATCGGCTTCGCGATCCCAGTCGACCAGGTCGTGGAGGTGACACACGGTCTGATCGGTTCACGGTGATGGCAGCGAACAGTCGGGCAGGCCGGGCAGCAGGCCATGCTCGCAGGTGCCGGGCTGCTCGTCGCTGCGGTCGGGTTCGCACCGGTGAGCACGTCCGACGTGGACAGCCCACCGGGCGTCGTCATGGCCTGCTACGCCGTCGTGACGCTCGGCACCGGCATCATCGCGCCGCTGGCCGTCGCCAGGATCGTCTCCACCGCGCCGGCACACCGCACGGGATCGGCCGCCACGGCAACGACATCATGAGTCGCATCGGCGGCAAAACCGAAGGAGCGTTCCCGATGAACCACCAGATCACGGTCCGCCGTCCGGCTCCGACCGAACTTCCGGCGGTGGCCGAGGCGTATGCCCGAGCCAACCTGAACGATCCCGTCCTGAGCTGGGTGATCCGTGACGAGGACGCCCGGCGGCGGTTCACCACCGGCAGCGGGTCGCCGATGATGGAGGCCTACCTGCACGGCATCTCCGAGTCGGGCGGCCTGGTGATCGCCGCGGACCCGTCCGGCACAGTGGTCGGGATCTCGCTCTGGGAGAGGAACGACCCTTCCCGGCACACCGGCGAAGGGCTGATCTCGAACAGCGCGGACGGCACGGAGTTCATCGACCAGGCCTACGGTGAACATGCGCACAGGATGAAGCTGCTCATGGAGCTCACCAGCCGTTGGCGACCACGGGCGGATGCGTACTGGTACCTCCTGAACATCGTGGTCGACCCGGACCGGCGTAGTCAGGGCATCGGCGGCCTGATGCTTCGCGACCACCTGCAGCGCGTGGACGACGGCGGCATGCCGGCCTGCCTCGAGGCCAGCTCACCCCTCAACCGGAAGCTCTACGAACGGTTCGGCTTCACCGATCTCGGCGACCCGATCCGACTGCCCGACGGTCCAGCACTGCAACCGATGTGGCGCCACCCCGCCGACCACGGCCCAACGGTGTGAAGGAAGGGGAGCAGCTGGTCGGCGAGGTGCGATCGGGCGAGCACCCGCACGGCGGTGGCACGTTTCCCATCACGCGGCGGGCCCACCACCGCTTCGACTGCGGCCAGCAGCTCCCCGCTGCAGGTAGGCAGGCTCGGCCGCGCTGTCCCCGTTGGAGTTGCAGATCAGCAACGAGCACCCAGCCGACTCAACCCGCTCCTGCGGCGAAGTAGATGATGGCGAAGCTCGTTCGGGTTACGGGCGGTTGCGGGAGACGAAACCGATGGTCATCGTCAACTGCACGCATGCTGCCTGCAAACGTAATTCGAGTTGTAGGCCGGCGGCTCCACGGCGTCCTGGACTTGCGCACGTTCTCGCGGACGTGCCGATATCGCACCCCTGTCCGGGGCTGGACCCCGACGGTCCCACACGAACTGGCGGCGATCTCATGCTCGCACCCTCGATCGGGACGACCCCCGAGGCCTGATGAGCTCGGGGGACGCTTCCCGAATCGGCGAGGCCCAGTAACCTTCACGATGTCAGTACGGGTGCGCGCCTAGTCTGTCGGTGTGGACAGGCGATCCGCGGATTCCCGAACGGCCGCGGCGCCGTGCACCGATGATTGGTAACGGCCTGCCGGGACACGCGCGGACCGCCGCGCGCATCGCGGCATACCTCCTGGTGACGACCGCTACGACTATAGGTATCCAGCTGCTGGTCATCCCTGTGGCCGGGCTGCCGGTGCAGGTCACCGGCTGGCTCTACCTCGCGGTGGCCGGACCGGTCGTCGTGGCCCTCACGTGGTGGTTCCGGGTGCGGTGCGAGCGGGCGCCATGGCGCGACATCGGCCTTACGGGAGCCGGAGCCCGCCGTGCCGTCGTGCACGTGCTCACCGGCACAGGCGCAGGGACGTTCACAGTAGGCCTCGCCCTCGCCGCTCACGTGTGGGCCGGATACGTCGTCGTCACCGGCACCCACGTGGTCAACCCCCGCCCGCTCACTGTCACCGACGGCTGGCCGGTGGTGACCGGCGGCCCAGTCTGGCTGCTGCCGATCCTCGCTGTCGGCGCTCTGGGCCTGGCGCTCGCGACAGGGGTCGTCGAGGAGGTGCAGTACCGCGGCTACGTGCTGGCGGCCGCAGGGGCGCGGCTTCCGCTGTGGGCCGCTGCCGCGATCTCTGGTCTGCTGTTCACGCTGCCCCACCTGATGATCAACCCGCTCGCCGCGGTGCAGCGATGGCTCATCGTCCCGCTACTCCTCGGTGTCGCGTTCGTGGCGCTGCGGGTGGCGAGCGGCGCGCTGTGGCTACCGATCGGCTTCCACGCGGGCTTCAACTGGGCGCACTGGCAGCTCTTCCCCGGCGGCCCGTTCCCAGGCTGGCTCGGCAGCGAGCCCGGGCCGGAACGGCTGTCCGCAGGGTCTGATCCGGTCCTGGTCGGGGTGCTGGCAGGCCTGCTCGGACTCGTACTCTTCACGACCCGCAGACGGATCCGCTGGCGGGATCCTCAGCCGTTCTGATCGGCCGAACAGGCCCGGCCGGGATGGGGAGCTCAGCGCCCGATGTTCGGTCGCCGGGAGCTCGGTGCAGACTTTCCCAGAACCCAGGATCACAGCAAATGAACACGCCACCCAGCCCGGCGGTCGTCCTCCACGGCGAGCTCCCGGAACCCGCTCTGAACAGCTACCAGCGCGAGCGTCGGCCACACAGCCGTGATCCGCGAGGCGGTGAACCTCGGGCGCGTCATGACCGGCGGCGGACGGGCTGGAGACCTACTCCGCCCGCTGTCTCATCCCGGATCACCCGGCTCCCGGGCGCCGACGGGCCCTCGACAGCGCCGCCCGACCCCTGCGCCGCTCGACGCTGGTCCGCCCCGCACGGGGCCGCGTCGGCACAGTTCTCGCGGTCGACGAGGCCGGCTGCCCACCGGACCGGGAGCGCGACGCCGTCGACGGCGTTTGCGGCCCGCCTCAGCGAGGGAGCACCGCCGGGCGCGTCCGCAGTGCGGTGAGCGCGACCGGCAGCGCCACCACGGCGAGCAGCGTGACGTACCACGCGGGAGCGAGGTCGCTACCGGTCCGCGCCACCAGCAGGGTCGCGACGAAGGGCGCTGTCCCGCCGAACACGGCCTGGGCGAAGCCGTACGCTATGGAGCCCGCGCTGAACCTCAGACGTACCGGGAACGCCTCGACGAGGACGACGAAGTAGACCCCACCCGTGATCGCCACCGGTACCGCGAGCAGCAACTGCCCGGCGACCGCGGCGCCCACACCGCCCGCGCCCATCACGAGGAACGCCAGCGGCGGGAGCACGAGGAAGCACGCGGTCCCGGCGACCATGACCGGCCACTTCCCGTGCCGGTCGCTGACGATCCCCGCGGCGACCATCCCGACCGCTACCGGCACGAGGACGGCCGCGTTGCTCAGCAGGGCCGTGC
Organism: Pseudonocardia kunmingensis; assembly: GCF_006716445.1. Lineage (GTDB taxonomy): Bacteria > Actinomycetota > Actinomycetes > Mycobacteriales > Pseudonocardiaceae > Pseudonocardia > Pseudonocardia kunmingensis. The sequence continues at coordinate 846,393 of NZ_VFPA01000002.1, read as the reverse complement.
CGACCGGCACGCCCAGCCTGCCGAGGTAGGTCGGCGTGTAGGTGAGCAGCAGGTAGATGCCCACGACGAACGGCAGCGACAGTCCGACGAGCCGCACCATCGCGCCCCGCTCCGTGCGGAACGCTTCCCGGATCGGCGTCCGCACGACCGCCGTCGCCGCCTGCAGGGCCCGGAACTCCGGGGTCTCAGAGACCCTGCTGCGCAGGTACAACCCGATCAGCCCGAGCGGGAGCGCGATGAGGAACGGGATCCGCCAACCCCACGCGGCCATCCCTGCGTTGCCGACCAGGGCGGTGAGCGCGGTGATGAACAGGGCGGCGACCACGAAGCCGACGATCACGCTCGCGCCCAGGACGCCCGCGTACCGGCCGTGGCGCCCTGCAGGGGCGTGCTCGATGGCGAACGAGGCGGCGCCCATGTACTCCCCGCCCGCCGAGAACCCCTGCAGCAGCCTGCACAGCAGGAGAAGCAGCGGTGCGACGACTCCTGCGGCCGCGAACGTGGGCAGAAGACCGATGGCGGCGGTGGCTCCCGCCATGGTGATCACCGAGAACGCGAGGACCGCGCGGCGGCCGATCCGGTCTCCGTAGTGCCCGAGGACGATGCCGCCCAGTGGCCTACTCAGGAAGGCGACCGCGAAGAGGGCGAACGCACCGAGCAGGCCCGCGGTCGGTTCGGCGGCGGGGAAGAAGTTCGCCGCGATGATCGGTGCGAGGTAGGCGTAGATGCCGAAGTCGAACCACTCGACGAAGCTGCCGACGCACGCGCCTCTCAGCGCGCGACCGGACGGAGAACGGAAAGCAACACCCATAGCGGAGTCCTCTCTCACGGCCACGTGCCGACGGAATCAGGTTCGTCGCACGTGGGCCGGTCCAGTGCTGCGCGCACGTGCAGTGCTGTGCTGTCGAAGACGGGAACATCGAGCGGGAGCCGCATCCCGGAGAACTCCGTGCAGCCCAGAACGACGGCCTCCGCGCCCGCGGCGACCAGATCGGCCGCGACGGTCGCGAGCAGGGCCGCGTCCTCGGGGCACGGGCCGCGTGCGGCGAGGTCAACGGTGATGAGGCGGTGCAGCGCCTCCTGCGCGTCGACCTGCGGATGGACGATCTCCGTGCGCGAGCCGATCCCGTGCCGGTAGACCTGCGCCCGCGCCGTCGCCGTGGTCCCGAGGATCCCGAGCCGGGTGACACCGGCTTCGGCGGCCGCCCGATGGACACCCTCGGCGACGTGCACCACCGGGCAGCGCACCTCGGCGCGCACCTGGTCGAACCACAGGTGGGCGGTGTTCGCCGCGAGCACGACCACTGCGGGGTCGGTCACCGCGAGCCGCCGGGCGGCGTCGACGAGCACCGCGGCGACGTCGTCGGGCCTGCCGGCGGCGAGGGCACGCACCAGCGGGGCGAAGTCCGGCGACACCATCGTCACGTACGCGCTGTGCGGAGCACCCGACTGCACGGCGACCAGTTCATTCGCGATGCGGTAGTACTCAGCGCTCGCTCGCCACGTCATGCCACCGATGACTCCGAGCCAACGCGGTGCGACCATGGCGGGACGATAAGAACCGCTGTCGCGCGGTGTCCAAGAGTCCTTGACGCGCACGCCATAATCGTTCGGCTATAGGCGCTGGCAGAAGACGGGAAAGCCATGGTGGACAGCCGCATCTCGCTGCACAAGCTGGACGTCTTCCGGCTGACGGTCGAGCTGGGCGGCGTGGGACGCGCTGCTGCCCACCTGTACGTCAGCCAGCCGGTGGTCAGCGCGCACATCAGGTCGCTCGAGGACCGGGTGGGCGCAAAACTCTTCCAGCGCACCGGTCGAGGGCTGGAGCTGACAGAAGTCGGGCACGTCGTCCACGCGTGGGCGTGCGACCTGCACCGTCGTGGCGAGGTCCTGCAGCGGGACATCGCGATGCTCACCGGCGGGGTCGCGGGTGCGGTCGAGGTGTGGGCCGGCCCCGCCGTGGGGAGCTACCTGCTGCCCGACGTGATCTGCCAGTTCGCGGCGACCCACCCGGCCGTCAAGGTCCGCCTCCAGATCGATCAGCCCGACCACGTCCTGCAGGCCGTGGAGCAGGGCCGGTGCGACTTCGGAGTCCTGCTGACCGACGAGGTCGGTAGCGAGCGCGGCGTGGTGAGCCTCCGGGTGGCGTGGGAGGAGATGGTGGTCGTGGCGGCGCCGGGCGCGCCGTTCGCGCGCGACCGCATTGCGATCGCCGATCTGGCGGACGTCCCGTTCGTCTCGTCGCCCGACGGGCTGATCATGCGGCGGATGGAGAACGCGCAGCTCGCCGCCTGGGGGGTGCTGCACCGCCGAGTCGTCATCGAGATGGGGCACCCAGAAGCGATGATCTCCGCCGTGCGCGCGGGGCTCGGCGTGGCGCTGATGTTCCGCTGCGCGGTCCGCGAAGCGCTGCGGACCGGCCAACTGCGGGAAGTCCCGCTCATCGATGCACGGCTGCGCCTGCCCGTCTTCGTCGTCCACCGTGGCCAGGAGAGCCTGACGCTGCCCCAACGGGCGCTGCTCACGACCATCCGCGCAGGTCTGGCGAGAGACGAGTCCACGCCCTGATAGCTGTCTGGCTATGCGATCGCGAGAATCTTCTATTCGCGCGTCCGGATTCCTGCCAGGTACGTTCGGTCCACCTTCTCAGGAATCGAGGATCGCGTGCCGGAATCGGCGGATTTCGTGATCGTGGGCGGCGGCACGGCAGGGTGCGTGCTCGCTTCCCGACTGACCGAGCGGCCAGATGTCACCGTGGCTCTCCTGGAGGCCGGGCCGTGGGACGCACGACCCGAGATCGCGCAGCCGCCTGCTTTCCCGGCGCTGTTCGGATCCGAGGTCGACTGGAACCTCTCGACCACGGCAGAGCGAGCACTGGGCGGGCGAACCGTGTTCCATCCCCGCGGACGTGTGGTCGGTGGCTCCAGCTCCATCAATGCGATGATCGCGATGCGCGGCGCGCCCGGCGACTACGATCGGTGGGTCGCGGAGGGCGCCGTGGGCTGGGGATTCGCCGACGTGCTTCCTGCGTTTCGACGCCTGGAGCGGCACCGGCTGGGTGACACGTCGTTGCACGGAGGATCGGGGCCCGTCCCCGTGACGGCTCCCGACTCCCCGCATCCATGGGCGGAGGCGTTCGTCGAATCCGCCCTGACCCTCGGTCACGAGCACAACACGGATTTCAACGGGCAGCGGCAACTCGGCATCGGGTTCAACGACGCGACGAAGGCCGACGGACGCCGCGCCTCCGCCGCCACGAGCTATCTGCATCCTGCCCTCGAACGGCCAGGACTGGCCGTGTACACCTCGTCGACCGCCACCCGTGTCGTCGTCGGCGGGGGCAGGGCAGTGGCGGTCGAGTACGTCGATGCGGACGGACACCCCGCACGGATCCGGGCTGATCGAGAGGTGATCCTCTGCGGCGGCGCGTTCCACTCCCCTCAGCTGCTGATGCTCAGCGGGATCGGCCCGGCGGACCACCTCCGCGATGTGGAGATCGCCGTTGTCGTTGATCTTCCGGGCGTGGGCCGGAACCTGCAGGACCATCCGCGCATCGACCTCGGCTACCGGGTCCCCGAGGCCATCCCCGTCGGCGCCACCTCGAACTACTTCGAGGCAGGCGGATACCTGCACACCGGGGTCGACGAGTGGTGCACGGACCCCGACGTACAACTCAACCTGGCTCCGCTGACCCAGCTCAACCCGGCGTTCGCCGCGGATCCAATCGGGTTCATGGTGCTCGTGGACATGAACCGGCCGACGAGCCGCGGCGATCTGCGCCTCGCATCGGCCGACCCTACCCGTTCACCCGCATTCACATTCGAATACCTCACCCGATCGCACGACGTACGAACCCTCGTCGAAGGGCTGCGAGCGGCGGCCGTGATCGGGGACGCCATGGCGCGCGAAATTGGGGCCGAGCGCTTCGCCCCGATACCGTCGATGTCGACTGATGCCGAGCTCACCGAGTACGTGCTGGCAATGGCCGACTGCGAGTACCACCCGGTGGGCACCTGCCGGATGGGCCACGGTGCCGACGCAGTGGTCAACCCAGATCTGGAGGTCAAGGGCGTCGAAGGGCTTCGCGTCGTCGACGCCTCGGTCATGCCCTCGTTGCCCAGCGGGAACACCTACCTGCCCGTTCTCATGATCGCTGAACGGGCGGCCGACATCATCATGAGCGAGGAGTGACATGACCTGGCAGACCTACAGCACCGGTTCGTCGTTCGAGCAGGCGGCCCCCTACTCCAGGGCCGTGTACGACAACGAGTGGATCTTCGTTTCGGGGACGACCGGCTTCGACTACAGGACCATGAGCGTCTCCGACGACATCGCCAGCCAGGTGCGCCAGACCTGGACGAACATTGCGACCGCGCTGCGGGACGTCGGTAGTGATCTGCACGAGGTCGTCCAGTACGTCATGATCATGACTGACCCCGCCGACCTGCCGGTGATCGGGAAGGTCATGAAGGATGTGCTGCCCAGCCGTCCTGCCGGCACAGCATTCTGCGCGTCGCTCGTCGACCCCCGGCTGAGGTACGAGGTCCAGGTGACGGCTCGCCGCGGTGCACGTTTGCCCGCTCCCGTAGAGCAATCTCTCTAGAAGCCCACTCCAGCGACACCGGAGTGTGCGAGAACCACATGCCGGGCGCCGTGCCCACGCTTACTGCGCTGTCGGGAAGTGCAGGGTGGCGAACTTCGGGAAGTCCTGGATCGGTCGGCGCCAGCGCGTTCGAGACGTTCGAGACCCACCTGACATCGCTGGTCGGAGCACCGCCCGTGCGCTTCGACACGCCCGGCTGGATGGCCCGCGACCTGGGGTCCCGACTCGAATCGTGATGGGTGCAGCACTCCAGATGGCCGTGCCGAGGCGTTGTGGCCAGGACACCGGATCCGCTACCGCCCGCCGAACACCGCCTTCCGCTTCCCCACGAAGGCGCGCACCCCTCCACCCCATCGGCTGTCGGGTGGAGACCGAGCAGCAGCTCCCGCTCCCGCACGAAACCCTGTTCCCCCGCACCTGCCGCGGCAGCGCGCACGGCGGTCTTCGCCGCTGCCAGAGCATGCGGTGCCCGCGAGGCGAGCTCCTCGGCCCAGGCCAACGCATCGGGCACGACGTCGTCGACCGGCCTGACCCGGTTGACCACGCCGATCCGGTGCGCCTCGGCCGCGTCGAGCCGGCCCGCGGTGAGGATCAGCTCGAGCGCCCGGTGGACGCCGAGCAGCCGGGTGAGGCGCTGCGTCCCGCCCCAGCCGGGGATCAGGCCCAGCTCGGTCTCGGGCAGGCCGAGCTGGGCGTCTTCCGCGGCGACGACCAGATCGCAGGCCAGGACGACCTCGAACCCACCACCGAGGGCGAGCCCGTGCACTGCGGCCACCGTCGGCACCGGCAGCTCCGCGAGTCGGCGACAGACCGCCCCCGCGGCCTCGGCGATCCTGCGCAGTTGCACGGCGGAGGCGTCGACGTAGCCGCGGATGTCGGCGCCTGCGGAAAATGCGCGCAGCCCTCCGGTGAGAACTACGGCCTTGACCTCCCGGTCGGCAACCACGTGTGCGAGGTGCGCGTCGAGCTCGGTGAGCATCGGCAGGTCGAACGCGTTGAGCTTGCGGGGCCGGTCCAGCACCAGCAGCTCGACGGCATTGTGGCGCTCGGCGCGGACCGCCGCGTCCTCAGCCACGCACGACACCCCGCTCCACCAGCGTGTCGATCTGCTCGGGTGTGAGGTCGAGTCCGGCGAGGATGTCGCGGGTGTGCTGGCCGAACGCACCGCCCGTCGGCTCGACCTTGACCACGTCGGCGCCGAGGTCGGCGAGGATCTGCGTGGCCGAGGGGCCCTGCAGGAAATGGGTGAAGCTGACGACGGAAACGCCCGAGAGCACGACCGGTCTCCTATCCGGGGGTCAGCGGGCCGGGACGCCGGCCGGTTCGCGGGCGGCGTCGGCGAGGTCGATGCTCTCCAGGGAGATTCCTTTCGTCTCCCGGGCGAAGGACACCGCGACCGTCGAGATGACGGCGGCGACCAGCAGGTAGACCGCGATCGGGACGGAGCTTCTTGCGCCCGTACCGGTCGCCGAAGTAGCCGAACACCATGCCGCCGAGCGGGCGGGCGACGAACCCGACCGCGTAGATGAGCAGCGCGTTGATGACCCCGTCGAGGGGGTTGTCGGTGTCGGGGAAGAACAGCGCGCCGAAGACGAGCGCGGACGCGGCCGAGTAGAGGAGGAACTCGTACCACTCGGCGACGGTGCCCGCCATGGAGGCGGCGATGACCTTGCGCAGCTTGGTGGGGCTGGTCGCGCCGGACGGGGGACGACTCACGGAAGGCGCCTTCGCCTGTGGTCGGCGGGACGGAGGGTTGGGAGCGCTGCGGTTCAGGGAGCGCTGCGGTTCAGGGAGCGCTGTGGTTCACCGCACGGGTCAGCGCACCCCGGTCCTCCCGCTGGGCCGCACCGTCGAGGTCCCGCCGAACGGTTTCCGGGCCGAGTGCGAGCGCGACCAGGGTCAGGACGGCGAGGACCGCCATGAACACCAGGATGGGCCACCAGTGGCCCGACCAGGCGTAGAGCGCGGTGGCCACGAAGGGCGCGAGCCCACCGGCGAGCAGGGAGCCGAGCTCCCGGGAGAAGGCGAATCCGGAGAGCCGGAACTCGGTGTCGAACAGCTCCGCGTACCAGGCCGCCTGCGGGGCGAGCATCGCCGGATAGCAGATCCCCAGCCCGACGACGAACGCGAGCACCACCCATGCGGTGACGCCGGTGTCGGTGAGCAGGAAGAACGGCACCAGCCACAGCAGCGAGGCCAGCGTGCCGGCGGCGTAGACCGGCTTGCGGCCGACGTGGTCGGACAGCAGCCCGCACAGCGGGATCGCGAGGACCTGCACGGCGGAGGCGGCCATCACCGCCCAGAGCGCGACCGCGCGGCCGAGCCCGAGGGTCGTCGAGACGTAGGCGACGCCGAACACCGGCAGCAGGTACGCGAACCCGTTCTCCCCCATCCGGGAGCCGATCACGATGAGGAAGCTGCGCGGGTGCCTGCGGATCGCCGCGAACACGCCGCCGGGCGCCGGAGCGCCGGCCACGCCCTCGGCCTTCGCCTGCGTGAAGGCGGGCGGCTCCTCGACCCGCCGCCGGATCACGTACCCGACGAGCACGCACACCGCGCCGAGCAGGAACGGCACCCGCCAGCCCCACGAGGCGAACTGCTCCGGCGGGAGCAGCAGGAACAGGAAGAACACGCCGTTGCCGAGCAGGGTGGCGACCGCGAAGCCCAGTGGCGCCGCCGACCCGGCGAGCCCTCGGCGCCGGGGGTCGGCGTGCTCGACGGAGAGGACGACGGCGCCCGCGTACTCACCGCCGGCGCCGAAGCCCTGCACCAGGCGCAGCAGCACCAGCAGGATCGGCGCCAGCACCCCGACCTGCTCGTAGGTGGGCAGCAGCCCGATCGCGGTGGTCGCCGCGCCCATCAGGAACAGGGTCAGGACCAGGACGCTCCTGCGCCCGACCCGGTCCCCCAGCCGACCGAGCACGAGCCCGCCGAGCGGGCGGGCCAGGAACCCCACGGCGTAGGTCGCGAACGCCGCCAACGTCCCGACCAGCGGATCGTCGGAGGGGAAGAACAACGTGTTCAAGATGATCGCGGCGGCCGTGCCGTAGACGATGAAGTCGTACCACTCGAGAACGGTGCCGATGAGCGCCGCGAGCGACGCCCGCTTCGACTGGCGGTGCGGTGGGACGGGGGGTGCGGACACGGGCCATCTCCTTCGATCGGCGGGTCGCGCTGGAGCAGTGGATCGAGCGGTCACGTGGTGGGCGCGGGCCTGCGCAGCACGGCGCCCTGCTGGACGGGCCCGACGAGGGCCGCGTACTGGCCGAGCCAGCCCCGCTCCTGGCCCGGCAACCCCGAGGTGACCGGGGCGCCGTCGCGGACGGGGTCGGCGTCGAGGGTGCGGGCGTCGAGATCGATCGTGACGACGTCGCCGGTCTCGACCCCGGCGAGCGGGCCGCCGTCGGCGGCCTCGGGCATGACCTGTCCGACGACGAGGCCGTGGTTGAGCCCGGACAGCTCTCCGTCGGTCACCACGGCCACCTGGCCGCCGAGACCGGCGCCGTTGAGCGCCGCGACGAAGCTCGCCGCGAAGACCGTGCCGGGGCCGCCCCTCGGCCCCATGCCGCGCAGCACGATCACCGCGCCGGGGCGGATGCGCCCCTCGCCGAGGGCGTCGATGGCGGCGTCCTCACCCGCGAAGACCTCGGCCCGCCCGGTGAAGCGGCGCCGGGCGTTCCCGGCCCCGGCGACCTTGACCACCGCACCGTCGGGTGCCAGCGAGCCGCGCAGGATGAGCAGACCGGGCTCGGGCCGGACCGGATCGGTGAGCAGGTGCAGGACCTCGCCGTCGGGCTCGGGGGCCTGCCCGGCGAGCTCGGCGACCGTGCGGCCGGTGACGGTGAGGGCGTCGCCGTGGATCCGCGGCAGCAGCGCGCGCATGACGGCCTGCGCGCCGCCGACGCGCTCGAGATCCCAGACCTGGTCGGTGCCGTTGGGGCGGATCGCCGCGAGCTGCACCGCGTCGGCACCGAGGCGCTCGAACAGCCCGACGACGTCGAGGTCGAGGTCGGCCTCGGCAGCGACCGCGGCCAGGTGCCGCACGCAGTTCACGGAGCCGCCCAGTGCCAGCGCGACCTGCACCGCGTTCTCGATCGCGGCCGCGGTGAGGACCTTCCGCGCGGTGAGGCCTTCGGACACCATGCCGAGGATCCGGCGGCCGGACTCGGCGGCCAGCGCGCGCATCCGCTCCGAGTTCGCCCGGATCGGCGCCGATCCGGGCAGCGTCATGCCGAGCGACTCCGCGAGCACGTGCATGGTGTTCGCGGTGGCCAGGCCGGCGCAGACACCGGGGCCGACGATGGCGGAGTCCGCGACCTCGCCCAGCTCCTCGACCGTCATCGCGCCGGAGCGCACGGCGCCGACGGACTCGTAGACCGTGTCGATGTCCACGGAGCAGCCGCCCCGCGTACCGGCCTGCTGGTACCCGCCGATGACGAGGATCGACGGGATGTCAAGCCGCGCCGACGCCATCAGGTGCGCAGGGGTGGTCTTGTCGCAGGAGGAGAGGCAGACCATGCCGTCGAGCACCGCACCCTCGACCGCGGCCTCGATGTCGTTGACGATCAGGTCGCGGGTCGGCATGAGGTAACGCGCCTTGCGCCCGGCACTGGTCACGAAGTCGCTGGGCGCCACCGTGCGGATCTCCAGCGGCAGCCCGCCCGCCTCCCAGATCGCCTCGGACACGACGTCGGCGACGCCGTCGAGGTGGGAGAAGCACACCGCGAGCTTCGACGAGGTGTTGACGACAGCGATCTTGGGCCGGCCCTGGTCCTCCGGGGAGTACCCCATCGCGGTCCACTGCGCGCGGCGCACCGCCCAGCGGGTGGTGCCGGGGGTGAACTCGCTGCGCAGGCCGTCCGGGCGGGGACGGTCGGCGTCGGGCAGGTGGGGCAGGTCGGGCATGGGTGCCTCCGGTGAGGTACGGCTGGTCGGTCAGAGTTCGCTGCCGGCGGCGCGCATCGCGGCACGCACCTCGGCGCCGTCGACGGCGCGATAGGGGGTGCCCTTGCGGATCGAGAGCAGCGTCGCCGCGGCGGCGGCGTGCCCGTACTCGAAGCATTGCGCGGTCACGCGCGCGGAGGCGAGCGCCTCGTGCTCGGCGCCGAGGCACCGGCCGGCGACGATCACGTTCTCCCCGACCCTCGGCACCAGCGCGAGGTACGGGACCTCGTAGAAGTCCTCGAGCAGCCAGTGCAGCTTCGGCCGGTCGCCTGCGTGCAGCTCGATCGGCCACGGTGAGCGGACGACGCCGTCGGGGCGCTTGCGGCAGGAGACGACGTCGTCGTTGGTCAGGGTCGCGGCGGCGAGGATGCTGCGGGTCTGCCGGATGCCCGCCTCGACGCCGGTGTCCACCACGAACGCGGCCGCGCACCCGGGCACCTCGCTGCGCAGGAACCGGGCGTACTCGCGGACCTGGCGACGGCCGAGGACCTCCGCCTCGGTGAAGTCCTCCGGATCGATGACGTTGAGCATCCGGCCGTCCCGCCCGACCAACCGCGTGGCATTGACCAGCAGCTCCCCGGCCCGTGTGGTGCGGAAGACCCAGATCTTCGACCGCGGCAGGTCGGCGCCGTCGGCCCGGACCCGCTCGATCGCCTCGGTCACCCACGGCGCGCAGATCGTGTCCTCGCCCCACGCGGCGTCGAAGGCGGCCAGGTCGACGTTGCCGAGCCGGAAGAACATCGTCGGGTTCTGGATCACCCCGTCGTCGCCGAAGACCGTGCCGTGCCCGGCCCGCGCGACGACGGCGGCGTCGCCGGAGGCGTCGATCGTGCGTGCCGCGCGGACCACCGCCCGGCCGGCGCCCGACTCGACGACGACCCCGCGGTGCTCGCCCTGCTCGACCAGCACGCCCGTGACGGCGGTGTGGAGCAGCACCCGCACCCCGGCCGACTCGAGCAGGTCGTCGGCCACCTCGCGCCAGACGAGCGGGTCGTGCGCCACCGTCCACGTGCGCCCGTACCGCTGCGGGCCGGTGACGCCCGCCCGATCCGCCAGCGCGGCGCGGAAGCGCTCGGTGAAACCGCGCACGACCTGTTCGGGACCGCCGCGATCCGCGGTGGACAGGTACAGACCGCAAATGGTCCCGGACATCCCGGCCACGGCCGCACCGCCGCAGAAGCCGTACTTCTCGATCAGCACGACCGACAGGCCGCCCTCCGCGGCGACGGTCGCGGCTGCCACGCCGGCCGCTCCCCCACCGACCACGACGACATCGACGTCGGCCAGCACCGGGAGCTCGGCGGCGTCTCCCGCCGCCTCCCCCAGGCGCCATCCGGCGAACTCGGGCGTCCGTCGATCGCTCATATATCGGTTATACATGGGAGATGTGGCAGCGGTCCAGAGGCGGTCTGCCAGGATGGGCGGGCGCGAGCGGGGAGGGGACTACGTGGCGGAGCAGCTGAGCAACAAGACCGACCAGGTGTACGCCCTGCTCGAGGAGATGATCACGTTCCAGGACCTCGCTCCGGGCGAGGCCGTGTCGGAGTCGCAGCTCATGGCGCGGACGGGCTTCGGCCGCACACCGGTGCGCGAGGCGCTGCAGCGGCTCGCGCGGGAACGCATGGTCGAGATCCACCCGCACCGCGGGGTCTTCGTCGCACCGGTGTCGGTGGAAGCGCACTTCCGGCTGCTCGAGCTGCGCCGGGGGTTGGAGGAGATGGCGGTCCGGTTCGCCACCTTCCGGGCGCAGACCCGCCAGAAGGAGCAGATGCTGGCGCTGGCCGCGGAGCTCGACGCGTTCAGCGGGACCGACGTCCGAGCATTCGGTGCGCTCCTCAAAGCGTCCCACGCCGCGATCGTCGAGGCGGCCCACAACGAGTACCTGCAGCTCGCCATGGCGCCGCTGCAGGCGCTGTCCCGCCGGTTCTGGTTCGCCCACCTGCCCGACGTCGCCGAGCACCTGCGGATCGCCGCCGAGCGGCACGCCCGGATCCTGCGCGCCGTCGCCCACGGCGACGCGGCGGCGGCGGTCGACGCCGCGCTGGCGCTGAACGACTACCTGACCGACCTCACCTACGCCGCGCTGGGGCGGCCGCGACCCGGGCCGGGCTGATCCGGGCCGGGCCGCCTCACCAGGACGCGGGCACCGGCGCCGGCCGCGTGCGGCCCGCCTGCCGCAGCAGCACGAGCGCCTGCTCGGACGGGGACCCGGCGGGTGTCGTGCACACGATCAGCGACTGCCCCGGCGAGCGGGCGATCGCCAGCGTCTGCTGGGTCACCGCCACCACCCCCACGACGGGGTGGTGCAGCTCGTACGAGGCGGCGTCGCACGGTGCCACCCGGTGGTCACGCCACAGCGCGACGAACTCGGGACTCTTCATCGTCAGCTCGCCGATCAGCTCCGCGATCAGCGGGTCGTCCGGGTGGCGGCCCACGGCGATCCGCAGGTTGCCGACGACCGCGCGCACCTTCCGCCTCCAGTCATCCCCGTAGAGCTCCCGGCAGTGCGGGTCCAGGAACAGCAGCCGGCTCATGTTCGGCCGGCCTGCCGGGTCGTCCGGGGACCGCGGGTCCAGGTGCCCGGCCAGCAGGGCGTGCCCCAGCGGGTTCCACGCCAGGACGTCGGTGCGCTGCCCCAGGACGAGCGCGGGGACGCCGTCGACGGCGCGCAGCAGGTCCCGCGTCTCGCCGGAGAGCCGCTCCGGCCGCGGACGGCGCACCCGGGGTGAGCGCCGGGACGCGTCGGCGAGCCGCTCGAGATGCGCGCGCTCGTGCTCGTCCAGCAGCAGGGCACGGGCGATCGCCTCGAGCACCTCGGCCGACGCACCGCGCGACAGGCCCTGCTCGAGCCGTGTGTAGTAGGAGACGCTCACGCCCGCCAGCTGGGCGAGCTCCTCGCGACGCAGCCCGGCCACGCGACGGCGGGACCCGATGTCGCGCAGGCCGACGTCGTCGGGCCGCAGCCGCGCCCGCCGGGCCTGCAGGAAGTCGCCGAGGGGGCCAGGTCCGTCCATCCCACGAGTATCCGGCGGCCGGACGGGGCCCATCCACACCCTGCGAGGGGTACGACAACGCGGGAGTGGTTGCGCCGCGCCGTCGTATCCAGGCTCGGACGCATGACGGCGAACGAGATCATCCTGGGAGACGTCACGGTCACCCGGATCAAGGAGTGGGCGGGCTTCTCCCACATCGCCTCCCACAGCGCCTGACCCCCCGGCACGTCCGCGGAAAGGAACACCTCCCGTGCCCCAGCAGACAGGCCCGGTCGTCGACACCCCGGCGGGCGCCGTGCGCGGCGTCCGCGACGGATCCGGCGAGCTCTACCGCGCCATCCCCTACGCCGCCGCGCCGACCGGCGCCGGCCGCTTCGCCCCGGCCGTGCCGCATCCGGGCTGGTCCGGTGTCCGCGACGGCACCCGGCCCTCGCCGACGGCCCCGCAGCCGGCCCGCGACTTCGGCCGGCTCGACATGAGCCCCTACTTCGGGCCCGGCTGGGTGCGCGGCGAGGAGTACCTCACCGTCGACGTCCGCACACCGGCCGCGGACGACGGCAGGCGGCCGGTCATGGTCTTCGTGCACGGCGGCGGCTTCGTCACCGGCTCCGCCCGGGCCGCGCTCCACGACGGCAGCGCCTTCGCCCGCGACGGCGTCGTCCTCGTGACCCTCAACTACCGCCTCGGCATCCCGGGCTTCCTCGACCTGGAGGGCGCGCCCGCCAACCGCGGCCTGCTCGACGTGCTCGCCGCCCTCCGCTGGGTGCGCGACAGCATCGCCTCGTTCGGCGGCGACCCGGATACCGTCACGGTCTTCGGCCAGTCCGCGGGCGCCACCCTCACCGGCGCGCTCCTCGCCACGCCCGACGCCAAGGGCCTGTTCCGTCGAGCGATCATGCAGAGCGGCAGCGGCACCGGCGTCTTCACCCCCGAACAGGCGCGGCGCGTCACCACCGCAGCGGCCGCCGCACTCGGCGTCGAGCCGACCACCGACGCGTTCGCCGCGATCCCGGACGACCGCTTCGTGGACGCCCTTCCCGCGCTCGCCGGCCTCGACCTGCGCACCACCACCGCAGCCGACCCCCTGATCGGCCTCAGCCCGTTCAGCCTGGTGCTCCCGGTCCAGCCCGCCGACGCGCTCGCCGACGGGCCGGCAGCCGACGTCGACCTGCTGATCGGCACCAACACCGAGGAAGGGCACCTGTACCTGGTGCCGCAGGACCGCCTCGAGCCCTCGACGGACACGGACGTCCTCTCCCTCGCCGCGCAGGTGCACGACGACCCCGAGGCCGTGGTCGCCGCGCACCGGGCGGCGCGGTCGAACGCAACGCCGGGCGAGCTGCGCTCCGCCGTGCTCGGCGAAGCCCTGTTCGGGGCCGGAACGGCGCGCATGGCCGACGCCCACGCGCGGATCTCCGGCGGGCGCACCCACGTCTACTCGTTCGCCCACCGCTCCACGGCACTGGACGGACGGCTCGGCGCCGCCCACACCGTCGAGCTTCCTTTCGTCTTCGACCTCGCCGACGAGCCCTGGCTGCACGGCGACACCGGCCTGCTCGGCCCCGATCCCGCGCCGGCCGGGCTCGCCGCCCGGATGCACGGCGCCTGGGTTGCGTTCGCTGCCACCGGCTACCCCGGCTGGGCCGCGTACCACTCGCACCGACCCGCGGTGGAGGTCCTCGGAGGCTGAGCCCCGGAGCGCAAGCCAGGTATCGCGACTCGCAGTGAGCTGGTGAAACGCGCTCGCGCGCGCTCAGGTGTGTGGTGCGGTGGCCCGGATGCCGGTGAGCACCACGTCGACGATGCGCTCCGCGTCCGCGCGGGTGAACGCGCGGATGCCGCGGTTCACGATGAGGTGCACCGGACCGGCGATCATCTCGCCGAGCAGGGAGCAGTCGACCGGCGGCAGCTCGCCCCGGTCGATGGCCATTTCCACCCGCCGCCGCGTGCCGGCGGTGCGCTCCTCGAGGATCCTGGTCGCCACCCGGTGGACGGCCGGGCTCTCGTGTGCGGCCTGGGTGGCCAGTGCGAGCGCCCGGGCGGTGGGCCTGCCCAAGCTCTCGGCGATGACCATCAGGAAGTCCACCAGGTCCCTGCGGAGCTCGCCGGTGTCACCGACCGACCCGAGGTCGTCGGCGTACCGCAGCAGGGCCTCGACGACCAGCTCCTCGCGCTCGGGCCAGTTGCGGTAGACGCTGGTCTTGTGCACGCCGGCGAGCTTGGCGACCTCCTCGTAGCGAAAGCCCGCGATGCCGTCACGCGCGACGAGCTCTGCGGTCGCGGCGAGGATCTGCGCGCGCACCCGCGCGGTGCGGCCACCCGGACGACGCACCGCCGGGCGATCCACGGTTCCGGCCACCTGTGGCTCACCTCCTGCTCCTCTGCCCGGGCGCCGATGGTCGGCGCTGACTGTCGGCGCTGATTGTCGGCGGCCCCGCGTTGCCGGCGCGCGCGGGCGGGGCGTACGTTCGGTTAAAGCAACAGATCGTTGCCTTAGCTACCTCCGGAGGAACCCTTCGTGAAGATCCTCGTTTCCGGAGCCGGTGTCGCCGGGCTCGCCTGCGCACTCGACCTCGGCACTCGCGGTCACGACATCACCGTCGTCGAGCACGCCCAGCACCTCCGGCTCAAAGGCACACCCATCGACGTCCGGGGCGACGCCATCGATGTCGTGGACCGGATGGGGCTGCTGGCGGAGATCCGGAAGCATCGGGTCCGGATGAGCGAGGCAAACCGGTTCGTCGACGCCGACGGCGAGCCGGTGGCCCGCATCCCCATGGCGGCGGTGAGCGACTCCGACGACGACATCGAGATCGTCCGCGCGGATCTCATGCGCATCCTCGCCGACGCGCTCCCGGACACCGCGACGATCCGGTTCGGCGACTCGGTCGAGTCGCTGACCGACGACGGCGACGGCGTCGACGTGGAGTTCAGGTCCGGCCGCACCGAACGGTACGACCTGGTGCTCGGCGCCGACGGGCAGCACTCCGCGGTACGCAGGCTGGTGTTCGGACCCGAGGAGGACTACCGCCGGTTCCTCGGTGTCTACGTCGCCCTCGCCACCCTCCCCGGCGAGGCGGCTCCCGACGGGGTCACCCTGCACAACGTCCCCGGCCGGATGGTGGGCATCGCCCGGTTCAAGGGCGCGGCACTGGCGAGCTTCACCTTCCGCTCGGAATGGCTCGACCACGACCACCGCGACCTGGACGCCCAGAAGAGGATCCTCGTCGACGCCTTCGCGGGCCACACGTCGTGGAAGATCCCCCAGCTGCTCGACGCGGCCCGCGCCGATCCGGAGCTCTTCTTCGACTCCGCGAGCCAGATCCACATGCCCTCCTGGCACCGCGGCCGCGTCGCCCTCGTCGGGGACGCCGGCTACTGCGCGGCCTTCCTCTCCGGCCGGGGCACCTCGCTCGCGCTCACCGGCGCCTGGTTCCTCGCCGAAGAGCTCGAACGCTGCGGAACCGACCACACCGCTGCGCTCGCCCGCTACGAAGCCCGGCAGCGTCCCCATGTCACCGCCGCCCAGGCGCGGGTCGACCAGGGCCGCGAGCGCCAGCTGCCGCTCACCTGGGAGGCCATCGAGGCGCGCAATGCGCGCTTGCGAACGGAGTGCACGAGCACCGCCGCAGGCTGAACAGCACCAGTGTCACCAACCTGCGTCACCAACCTGCCAGACCTCCTGCAGTGCAGCAGGCCCGGTGCACGCGTCGTCGCCCTTGCACGGGGCGTCCACCGGCACCACTTTCACCCGCCAGACCTGCAGGAGAGAACTCACCGTGAATGACGCAACCGTCGAGCTCGATCCCGTCGTCGAGGAGCGCCGGTGGAGTGCGCGGCTCATCGGCTGGGTGGTCGTCCTCGTCCTCGCCAACCGCGTCGCCGACACGGTCCTCACGACTCCCCAGATGGTCACGTCGGAGATCCTCGAGCACTTCGGCACCAACCAGGTCGCCTGGCTGAACTCGAGCGCGCTGCTGGCGGGCGCCATCTGGTCACCGTTGCTCGCGAAGAGCGCCGACATCTTCGGCAAGCGCCACGTGCTCCTCATCACGCTGTTCGTCGCCGGCGCGGGCTCGGTGCTCTGCCTCGTCGCACCCAACATCGGGATCTTCCTGCTGGGGCGACTCCTCCAGGGCTCCGCCATGGCCGTCGTGTTCCTCACGGTGGCGCTCACGCGCCAGATCAGCGCCCCCCGGGTGGCGATGACCGCGATCGGGATCGTGACCTCCGCCTCCGCGATCATCGGAATCGTCGAACCGTTCCTGATGGAGCCGCTCATCGACCGGTTCGGCTTCCAGAGCGTGTTCGTCGTGTCGGTCGCCCTGGCTGCGGCCGCCGCGCTGTGCATTCGCCTGTTCATCCCGGAGTCCCCCATCCGCAGCAACGGCAGGGTCGACGTGAGCGGGGCGCTCCTGCTCGGCGGCGGCCTCGCCGGCGTGCTCGGCTACGCCAGCCTCGGGCAGGACCTCGGGTGGCTGTCCGGAGGCATGATCGCCCTCCTCGTGGCCGGCGTCGCCGCCCTGGCCGGTTGGGGGATCCTGGCCCTACGGGTCGACGAGCCCATCGTCGACATCCGGGCCCTGAGCAGACCGCTCCTCCTGACGCTGCTGGCCATCGTGCTGGCCGCGGGCTCCTTCCAGGCCGTGATCCAGCTGACGGACCTCATCGCCTCGGTGCCGCCGGAACTCGGGCTCGGATACGGGCTGAAAGACGCCGGACCGAACGCCCTGCTGTTCGCAGCACCCGCGCCCGGCATCGTCCTCGGTGGCATCTTCGCCGGATGGCTCGCCACCCGGATCGGCCCCGCGCGGACCCTGCTGGGCGGTATCGCGATCGGGACGGTGGGCACCCTCACGATGCTGGC
This sequence comes from Pseudonocardia kunmingensis, assembly GCF_006716445.1. Classification (GTDB taxonomy): domain Bacteria; phylum Actinomycetota; class Actinomycetes; order Mycobacteriales; family Pseudonocardiaceae; genus Pseudonocardia; species Pseudonocardia kunmingensis. The sequence goes on along the minus strand of NZ_VFPA01000002.1, from coordinate 828,986 downwards.
GGGGGTGTCGTCGTTCCCACTTGCGGTCGCCGGCTTCGGGCTGCTCGGGACGGCCGCGGGCGCGATCAACACCTCCGGGTTCAACCTGGCGACCGGGCTCGCACCGCCCGAGCGGCACGGCGTGGTCTCCGGTCTCGTCTCGGTCATGCTCGCCGTCGGAGGCGCTGTCGTCACCGTCGCCGGAACCGCGGTGCTGAACGCCACCCCCACCGTGATCGACGGCACCCCGCAGAACTCGGCGACCGGCATGTACCTCTACATCCTGATCGCCGGGATCCTGTTCGTCCTCTCCACGGTGACCGCGATCGTGCTCGTGCGGAAGCGGTTCGCCCCGCGCCAGGCGCCGAGGAGCGCGGAGGCGGCGGAGCGGGCACCGGGGTCCACGGCCCACCGGATCACGCCCTCGCCCCGCCACCGTGCGCCCCGTTCGTCCGCCGCCGGCGGCAGCGCCAGGACCCGGGCGCTGCGTCTCACCGCCGGGATCGGCGGGATGCTGCTCGCCGGTGTGGCGGTGTTCTTCGGGGTCCAGATCAGCACTGCCGGCGACGGCACCGCACTGCTGGGCTACCGGCAGGTCGCCGTCGGGCCCGACCAGGAACGGGTGGAGGTGGGCGCGCTTCTCGGCAGCGTCGACGTCGTGGTCCCCGACGGCGTGCGCGCCCGGGTCGCCGGCCGGGTGGTGTTCGGCGGCACCGAGTGCGAGCGGGCCTGCAGCGAGCCGGGGCGCGAGATCGTGGTGGACGCCGTCGGTGCGTTCGCGATGGTCGATGTGATGCGCCCCGGCGAGATCTTGGCCGATGAGCGCGAGCAGGCGCGGGAGGACGCCGAGGATGCACGGGAACGGGCGCAGGAAGCACGGGACGACGAGTGAGCTCGGCGCGACCCAGCATCATCGGCAGGGCCGAACCCCCCACGAGCAGGGGCGCGAGCCCCCCGGCCACCACGATGCCCGCAGCGCACCAGGCTCCGGCGTCACGCATCGTCGGATTCGACGCGGACACCGTCGTCACCGCGACGTGCCGGACAGCGCCGGGACCTGCGGCCCGCCCGCCTCCGTCGCCAGCCGGCGGCCGCGGATCCTGCGGGCCAGACCGACGAGGACCGAGCGCAGCGCCTCGGCCCGACGGCTGGACGGGACGAACATCTGCTGCTTGAGCCGCGCGGAGCGCTGGTGCTTGGTGATGAACGGACGCAGCCCGGTCTCATAGGCGTCCAGAGCGGCGGCGAGGTCGTCGGGGTGCTCCGCCACGGCCGCGCCCAGTGCGGCGCCGCCGCGCAGCGAGGACGTGGCGCCCATGCCCGAGTAGAGGTTCATGCACCACGCCGCATCCCCCACCAGCACGACCCGCCCCGTGCTCCACCGCGGCATCCGCACCTGGTGCACCGAGTCGAACAGGTGGTCGGGGGCCTCCTCCAGGGAGTCCAGGACGTGCCGCACCACGGGGTCGTCCATCCCGGAGAAGACCGCGCGCAGCCGCTCGACCCGCGACCCGCTGAACTGCTCCTGGATGTCCCTGGTCCGGTAGGTCAGCAGCGCGGTGGGCGCGTGGTCGGCGAGCCCGAACACCCACACCGCCCGCTTGGCGCGCGCGATGATGATGCTGTCGCTCGTCTCGTACGTGGGCACCTGCTCCTTCAGCTGGAACGCGCAGATCATCGCGTTCCACGTGGTCAGGTGCTCCTCGTGCGGACCGAACACGATCCGGCGCACGCTCGAGCGCATCCCGTCCGCGCCGACCACCAGGTCGAAGGTCTCGCGGTACTGCGTGTCGGCGTTCTCGAGCAGGACCTGCACCTCGGCGGACCCCTCGGTGATCTCGACCGGAGAGGTCGCGAACCGCACCTCGACGCCGGTGATGCTCTGCCACAGCGCGGCCTCGATGTCCCCGCGCAGCACCGCTGCCGGCCCCCCGGGCTGGTCCAGGAACCCCAAAGCCGGCCTGCGCCTGCCCCGACGATCCACCGACCACGAGTTCGCGCTCCCCTCCCTGCCCGGGTTGCGGGTGTGCAGGTGGTCGGCGATCCCGAGGTCGGCCGCGGCCTGCCGACCCTCCGGGAACAACGCGACGAAGTAGCCCCCGGTACGCCGCTCCGGCGCCCGTTCGACGATCACCGGCGTCCAACCGGCCCGGCGCAGCCCGATCGCCGCGGACATCCCCGCGATCCCGAGCCCCACCACCAGGGCTCGCTTCCGCATGGTCGTCACTTCGCCGTGCCGGACAGGGCCGGAGCCGACGATGCGTTGTACTCCGCTGTCATCCGGCGGTGGACGACCTTGCGGATCAGTTCGAGCACGACCGAACTCAGCACCTCGACCGGCCGGCTGGACGGGACGAACCGCTGTTGCTTGGCCCGTGCGGAGCGCTGCTGCTTGGTGATGTAGGGACGCAGGCCGGTCTCATAGGCCGCCAGAGCGGCGGCGATGTCGTCGGGGTGCTCCTCGAAGGCCACGCCCAGTGCGGCGCCGCCGCGCAGCGAAGACGAGGAGCCCATCGCCGAGTAGGTGTTCATGCACCAGGCCGCGTCCCCCACCAGCACGACCCGCCCCGCGCTCCACCGCGGCATCTTCACCTGGTGTATCGAGTCGAACACGTGGTCAGGGGCCTCCTCGAGGGAGTCCAGGACGTGGCGCACCACGGGGTCGTCGTCCATCCCGGAGAAGACCGCGCGCAGCTGCTCGACCGCCGACCCGCCGGCGAACCGGTCCGGGACGTCCTCGGTGCGGTAGGTCAACCACGCGCAGGGCGCGTGGTCGGCGAGTCCGAACACCCACACCGCACGCTTGGGGCGCGCGACGAGGATGCTGTCGCTCGCCTCGTAGGAGGGCACCTGTTCCTTCAGCTGGAAGGCGCAGATCATCGCCTTCCAGTTGACCATGTAGTCCTCGTCCGGACCGAACACCATCCGGCGCACGCTCGAGCGCATCCCGTCCGCGCCGACCACGAGGTCGAAGTCCTCGCGGTACCGCTTCCCGGCGCCTGCGTCCTCGAGCAGGACCTGCACCCCGCCGGGGCCCTGGGTGATCTCGACCGGAGTGGTCGCGAACCGCACCTCGACCGCGTCCCCGGTCCCGTCACCGACGATGCCCTGCCACAGCGCGGCCTCGATGTCGCTGCGCAGCACCGATGCCAGCCCGCTGGGAGCGTCGAGCAGACCCAGAGCCGGCTTGCGCCCGCCCCGACGATCCACCGTCCACGAGTTCCCGCCCGGTCTCCATTCCGGGTTGCGGGTGTGCAGGTGCTCGGCGATCCCCAGGTCGGCCGCGGCCTGCAAACCCTCCTGGAACATGAAGATGTAGTAGCCCCAGGTCCGACGCTCGGGCGCCCGTTCGACGATCACCGGCGTCCACCCCGCCCGGCGCAGCCCGATCGCCGCGGACATCCCCGCGATCCCGAGCCCCACCACCAGTGCCCTCTTCTGCATGGCTCTTCCCCTCTCAGTCCGGCACGACGACGGCGCGGCTGCGGCCGGTGTGCGCCCACGCCGCACCGACCCGGCTCAGCGGGAACGCGGTGTAGGGCAGGTGCAGGGATCCGTCGGCGAACCGGGCCATGACCTCGGGCGCCTCGGCGAGCATCTCCTCGGCGGTCACCGATCCGGCGCCGCTCCCGGTGATCCGGATCCGCCGGCTGCGCAGCAGGTCCGCGGGCAGCGATGCCTCCAGGCCCGCGAGCGAGCCGATCTGCACGTAGGCCGTGTTCGCCTCGGTGTCCTCGCCGCTGCGGCCCAGCGCGGCGAAAGCGGCCTCGGCGACGGGCCCCCACAGGTAGTCCAGGACGAGACCGGGCGACGTCTCGGACACCGCGTCGGCCAAGGCCGCCTCTAGGCCGTCGGGCCCGTCGTGGGACAGCGACACGGTCGTCGCTCCCGCACCGCGCAGCCGCTCCAGCGCCTCCGGATCGCGCCCGGCGGCGATGACCCGCTCCGCTCCGAGCGCCAGCGCGCCCTGCACGGCCAGGCTGCCCGACATCCCGGTGGCGCCCAGCACCAGCACGGTGCCCAGCGCCCCCAGTTCCTTGCGCCGCGCGGTGAGAACCATCCAGCCCGACAGGCCGGGGTTCATGCCCGCGGCGATCGCGAGCGGATCCGCCCCCGCCGGAACCTCCGCCTGGAAGGGAGCGAACAGCCGCTCGGCCATCGTGCCGTAGGGCGGACGCGCGTAGCCGGTGTAGACGAGGCGCCCGTCGCCGGTGCGGGCGACCGCGTCGATCCCCGGCACCAGCGGGTACGTCATCTGCCCGCGGCCGTAGTGCCGCCCGGTGGCCAGCCCGCGAACGATGTTGTGCAAGCCGGCTCCGACGAGGTGCAGCGGCTCGTGGCCGGGCGGGACGGTCGGCTCGGGGAAGTCGGCGCAGGCGGGTGGCGCATCGGGGGCGGTGACGACTGCAGCACGCATCAGGACTCTCCTTAACTAAGTTCAACGCTGTAGCCAGCATGCCTGAACGGCGTTAAGGTGTCAACCATGACCAAGGGCATCACCCGGGAGCGGATCGTCACGGCGGCGCTCGAACTCCTCGACGACCAGGGCATGGACGCCCTCACCGTCCGCGCGCTCGCCTCCCGGCTGGACGTCCGCGCACCCGCGCTCTACTGGCACGTGCGCAACAAGCAGGAGCTGCTCGACGAGATGGCCACCGAGGTCATGCGCCGCGTCGCAGGCGCCTTCGCCGCGGTCCCGCCCGGCGACGGCTGGCGCGACGACCTCACCGCCTACGCCCGCGTGCTGCGCGCGGAGTACCTGCTCCACCGCGACGGGGCCCGCATCTTCAGCGGCACCCGGATCACCGACCCGGACGTGGTCCGCATGAAGGAGCCGTTGTTCGAACGCTGGGCCGCGTCCGGCTGGAAGCCCGCCGACGCCGACGACGCCGTCGACCTGGTCACCGCGTTCGTCGTCGGCTTCGTCATCGAGGAGCAGGAGCGGCGCCAGGCCGCCGGGACCGATCCGGCGCGCTACTCGATCGACCAGCGCGACGCCTGGCTCGGCGAAGGCGCGTCACTGGTCAAGGAGGCCGGGCACCTCCAGGACGACGGCGACCAGCGGTTCGAACGGCACCTCGGCATGGTCCTCGACGGGATCGCCGCCCGGCTGGACGCGTGACTCACCCGCGCCTGCGCACCAGCACGGTCGCGAGCACCGCGGCCGCGACGAGCGCCCCGCCGCCCATCAGGATGTAGAGCTGCACCCCGGCCAGCGAGTTCGCGGCGACCCCCGCGACGAGCGAGTCGGTGGCGGTCGCGTTGAGCAGCATCACGCCGACGAAGTTGAGCACGACCGACCCGACGCAGAGCACGACCGCCACCAGGCTGCCGATCGCACCGTGGTTCTCGGGCGGTGTCATGACGGTCGCGAGGTTGAAGCTGGAGGCGATGCCCGCGCCGGCGGCCACCCCGAGCAGGGTGGCGCAGACCAGCCCGACCGGGAGCACCGAGATGCCCACGAGCATCCCGAACGTGGCCAACAGGCCCACCGCGATCCCGGCGAGCAGCGTGCGTGCCGGACCGATCCGGGACGCGAGGACACCCGACACCGGACCACCGATCATGATCCCGACCGCGGACAGCAGGAACAACGCGAGCACCACGTCGCCACCGCCGAGGCCGTAGCCGAGGCCGAGCTCGGGCGGCACTTCCGCGACGAGGCTCTTCAGCTGCAGCATGCTCTGCACCGCGCCGGCCGTGAGCGCCACCGCTCCCAGCGTCAACGCCAGCGACCCGCTGTGCCCACGCAGGTCGACGATCGGCTCGGGGACCCGCAGCACGTGCCGCACCCCGGCGGCCAGCGCGATGACGCCGCCGACCAGCGCGGCCAGCAGACCCGGGTTCGCCCAGCCCACGTCCGGGGCCATGCTGACGCTGCCGAGCACCGCGACCAGACCGGAACCGAGCAGCAGCGCCCCGACGAGGTCGACCGACCCGCCGGAACGGATCGGCGGCTCCGGGATGAACAGCCGCACGGTGACCGCGCAGACCATCGCGAGAGCGGTGGCGACGACGAAGACGCTCCGGTAGCCGAACGCGTCGATCGCCGGGTTCAGCAGGAACATCGCGGGGATCCCCAGTACCGACGCCCCTGTGGTCACGACGCCGACGGCGGTCATCCCGACCCGTGGGGTGCAGACCTGCCGGGTGATCGCCACCGTGAGCAGCACCGCCCCCATGGCCGCACCCTGCAGGAACCGCCCGAGCACGAAGACGACGACGTTCGGCGCGACCAGGCAGACCAGCGATCCCGCGAGCGTGACGAGCATGGTGACGACGAGGATCCGGCGCTTGCCGTGGATGTCGGCGGTGCGCCCGAGCAGCGGCGCCCACATCGCGCCCGCCAGCATCGCGCTCGAGTTGAGCCACGCGGCCTGGTCGGTCTGGAAGTGCCGCATCATGTCCGGCAACGCCAGCAGCGGGGCGACGATGACCAGGTCGGCCAGCAGGTTCGCCCCGACGAGGATCACCAGCCAGCCGACCAGCCGACCGCTCCACCTGTCTTCCGCGACGTCCGGCGGGCGCGGTTCCGACGCGACATGCACCATGGGTTCTCTCCAGGTAGCGGCAGCCGGGAACGCCCGACCGCCTCGAGGGTTCTTTCTCCGGTTCCGGGGAGCGGTGCGCAGCGCCGCTACCCCACGCCCGCGACGGGGCGGCGGACGCGCCCGCGGGCGGCGCCTCGGCGCACGTCGGAGTACACGCCCTCGAACGCGTCCAGGGTCGCGTCGAGATCGTGTGCCGCGGCTGCCTCGCGGCCGGCCGCGCCCATCCGCGCTCGGGTCGCCGGATCGTCGAGCAGGGCGGTGAGTGCTGCGGCGAGCCCGGCGACGTCGCCGGGCCGGTACAGCAGGCCGTTGCGGCCGGGGTGGACGAGGTGCGGGAGTGCGACCGCGTCGGCGGCCACCACGGGCCGCCCGGACGCCATCGCCTCCAACGTCACCAGGCTCTGCAGCTCGGCGATGCCCGGCATGCAGAACACCGCGCACCGCCGGTAGGCCACGACGAGCGCATCGTCGTCCACGGCGCCGCGGAACCGCACCCGGCCCGCTAGGCCGAGGTCCCGGGCCAACGCGCTCCAGGCGGCGCGGCGCGTGCCGTCACCGATGATCTCCAGCCGGGCGGGGCCGGGCACCAGCGCGAACGCCCGGATCAGCTCGTCGACCCGCTTCTCCCGCTCCAGCCTGCCCACGAACAAGACGGTGGGTTCGGGTTCGACGTCTCCGGCGCCGAACCGGCTCAGGTCGATGCCGCAGGACACCGCGCGACCCGAGAGCCCTGCGCGGGCGACGAGGAGCTCGACGGCCCGGGGCGTGGGCGCGGTGACCACATCGGCGGCCCCGTAGACGCGGGCGAGGTCCCGCCAGGCCCACCGCGAGACCCGATCGGCGAGCACGTCCGGCACCCGGGCGTGCTGCAGCATGTTCTCCGGCATGAAGTGGTTCGTGGCGACGGTCGGGCACCCGGCCGCGGACGCGCCCGCGAGCAGACCGCGCCCGACCTGGAAGTGCGACTGCACGTGCACGACGTCCGGACGTACAGCCCGCAGCACCCGCTGCGCCCCCGCGGCGGCCGGGCCGGGCAGGCAGGCGCGGAACCGGTCCTGTCCGGGCACGCGGTAGGAGCGCAGCCGGTGCACCGCCGGCACCCCGTCCCGCTGGACCGGGGACGAGGCCGCACCGGTGTCGGACGGCGCCACGACGTGCACCTCGTGCCCCCGCCGGGCGAGCCCGGCGGCCAGGCGTGCGGTGAACCGGGCGGCACCGTTGACGTCGGGCGGGTAGGTGTCGGCGCCGATCAGGACGCGCAGCGGACGGGTCACGGTCGTTACCGTGGGCACGGACACTCCTGGGATGGTCGGGAAGGGGTTCCCCACCACGATCTCGATCCTGGGTGAATCGCGATCACGATGCGGTTCGGAATCCGGTAAGAGGCGCTGCGGTCAGTGCGCCGTGGGTGTTCCGCCGGGCGCCGGGCCCCGGACGAGGAGCGCCCCGACGATCGTGGACAACGACAGCGTGGCCGCCACCAGGAACGCGGCGTGCACGCCGCCCGCCGTCTGCTCCACCAGCGGGACGCCCTCGGCGGCCAGCACCGCGGAGCGCACCGACAGCACGCTGACCAGCAGCGCCACGCCGGCAGCCCCGGCCAGCTGCTGCGCGGTGCTGAAGATCGCGCTGCCGTAGGAGTACAACTTCGGCGGCACCGCCCCCAGGCCCACGGCGAACAGCGGCGTGAACACGAACGCCAGCCCCACCGACAGCAGCAGGTGGAAGCCGACCACCTGCAGCAGCGAGCTTCCGGTCGTGAACAGCGTGGCCGACCACAGCGCCGCGCTGGTGGCGACCGTGCCGGGCACCAGCAGCGCCCGCGCGCCGAACCGGTCGTACAGCCGCCCGACCACCGGCCCCAGCAGCCCCATCAGCAGCCCCCCCGGCAGGAGCAGCAAGCCCGTGGTGAGCGGCTCCAGCACCAGCACGGTCTGCAGGTAGATCGGCAGCAGCACGGCCGTGCCCAGCAGCGTGGCCATCGTCAGCATCATCATCACGCTGGCGACCGTGAACGTCCGCGATCCGAACGTGCGCAGGTCCAGCAGGGCGCGGTCAGTGCGCTGCAGCACCAGCTGCCGGGCGACGAACGCCACCAGACCCGCGACGCCGACGGCGAAGGCGCCCCACACCACGACCGACGACGTGCCACCGGAGTGGCCGACGCTGCTCAGCCCGTAGACGAGGCCACCGAAGCCCAGCGCGGACAGCACCACGGACACCACGTCGATCGGCGCCGACGTGGACTCCCCGACGTTCGTGATCAGCCGCAGCCCCGGCACCAGCGCGGTGAGCGCGATCGGCAGCACCAGCCAGAACACGTACCGCCAGCCGAACAGGTCCAGCACGATGCCCGACACCGTGGGCCCGATCGCGGGTGCGACGGAGATGACGATCGCGATGTTGCCCATCAGGGCGCCCCGGCGACCCGGGGGCACGAGCGTCAACACCGTGGTCATCAGCAGCGGCATCATGATCGCCGTGCCGCCGGCCTGGACGACGCGGCCGGCCAGCAGCACGCCGAACCCCGGCGCGACCGCCGCGAGCAGCGTGCCCGCGCTGAACAGCAGCATGGCCGTGGCGAACAGGGTGCGCGTGGGCACCCTCCGGATCAGGAACCCGGTGACCGGGATGACCACGGACATCGTGAGCAGGAAGCCCGCGGTGAGCCACTGCCCGACGCTCGCCTCGACCTGCAGGTCGGTCATGAGCACCGGCAGCGCGACGCCCATGATCGTCTCGTTGAGGAAGACGACGAACGTGGAGACCAGCAGCACCCCGATCACGATGCGGTCGCGGGAACTCAGCTGCCCCGAGGCGCCGGGACCGTCCTCGACGACAACGGTCATGCCCACTCCTTAACTTAGTTCGTTCGCCACTCACCATGGCTGAACATCGTTAAGGAGTCAAGTCCGGGTCAACTGGAAGTGCCCTTCGCGTTGATCTGCTGCCGGACACGACGACGACCCAGACGGCGGGGGCGGCCGCGAACCGGTCCAGCGCCGCAGGTCCAGCGTTCCGGCCAGGTTCAGTGCCGACGCGTTGTTGATGACGATGTCGACCCCACCGAACGTCGCGACGGCGGCCGCCACGGCCCGTGCAGCGTGCTCACATCAGCTCCAAGATGGTCGCGGTGGACCTGCCCACCGCGCTCACTGCCGGCCTGCGGCGGAGGTGAGGTCCGGTGGCTCGACCTCTCGCCGGAGGATCTTCCCCGTCGGCCCCTTCGGCAAGGAGTCGACGATCCACACTTCACGCGGGTACTTGTACGCGGCAAGTCGACCACGAACGAATTCCTGCAGTTCTCCGGTTTCCGCACGTGCTCCGTGTTTGAGCGCCACGGCCGCGCCGATCTCCTCGCCGAGGTCCTCGTGCTTGATGCCGATCACCGCTGCCTCGGCGACGGCGGGGTGCTCGTAGAGGACCTCCTCGACCTCGCGGGGGTAGACGTTGTACCCACCGCGGATGATCAGGTCCTTCTTCCGGTCCACGATGGTGTAGTACCCGTCGCGATCACGAGTGGCGATGTCCCCGGTGCGGAACCATCCGTCGGGAATGGCTTCGGCAGTGGCCTCAGGTCGCTTCCAGTACCCCTTCATGAGATTCTCGCCGCGGATAGCGATCTCGCCGGGCTCGCCGTCGGGGGTGTCCGCGCCGTCGTCGTCGACGAGCCGCAGCCGGCAGCCGCGTACCGGTATCCCGATGGTGCCGGGCCGACGTTCGTGCCCGGGCTGGTTGAAGCAGGCGATCGGAGCCGTCTCCGAGAGCCCGTAGCCTTCATAGATCTCGCAGTCGAACTCCTCCTCGAACGCCCTGAGGATTTCGACGGGCATGGGGGCGCCACCCACGATGCAGGTGCGGAGCGAGGACGTGTCGGTGTCGCCGGCGTCAGGAGAGTGCAGCATCGCGGCGTACATGGTGGGCACACCCTCGAGAACCGTCACTCGATCGCGGGCCAGGACCTGCAACGCCCTGGACGCCTCGAAGCGCGGCACAAGGGTGAGCAGCGCAGCCGCCTTCACCGCTGCATTGAGCGCGCACGTGAGGCCGAAGACGTGGAACAACGGCAAGCAACCGAGGATCACATCGTCCGGACCCACTTCGATCAGCGTGTCCACTGTCGTCGCAACGTTGGTCGACATGTTCCGGTGGGTCAGTTCTGCCCCTTTGGGCCGCCCTGTGGTCCCGGAGGTGTACAGGATCACAGCAGTGTCGTCGTCGGCACGATCGGCGGCTTCGAGGACCGGGTTGCCGAGCAGGTTGGCCGGACCAGTAGGAGGTACCAGGACTGACTGGATCTTGGCCTTCGCCGCCGCCGCAGGAATGACAGCATCGCTCCCGTCCAAGCCGTACACCACCGTCATGCCCGAGTCGTTCAGGTAGTACTCGACCTCACGCAACTTCAGCAACGGGTTCATCGGCACTGCGACCGCGCCTGCCAGCAGGATGCCGTAGAACAGGACTGCGTATGCAGGGACGTTCGGCAGCATGAGGCCCACGCGGTCACCCGGCTGCACGCCACGGGCCCGCAGTTCGCCGGCCACGGCCGAGGCCTGTTGATGGAGCTGGGTGTAGGACAGGACGTACTCGTCCAGTTTCACGGCCGGGCGGCCGCCGTACCCGCCAGCGGCAGCGACCAGGTTCTCAGCGAGGTTCGACACGACCACTCCTGTTCCGGATGGATTTCTCGAGCCTCATTTCGCTCCCGACGTGCGAATCTTGGCGGATCGCGATCACGGCTTCGGCGAGCGCCACCCCGCAGCGCGTTCTCGCGACCTGATCTATCATGTCGCTTGTGGCGACCAACTCCTCCTCGTTCGGCCTGAGCGCAGCGGAAGCGCGGGTGGGCCGACGAAACCTCAAGGGCGACAGGCGCGAGCAAGCCCTCCTCGAAGGTGCCTACGACCTGTTGCGCACGATGCCTCTGCGCAATATTTCGATCCACGACATCACCGAGCGTGCAGGGCTGTCCCGGTCGTCGTTCTACTTCTACTTCGAATCCAAGTGGCAGGTCCTGTCCGCGCTGCTCCAGCGGGTCACGGCCGACGTGTTCCGAGCGTCGCACCTCATATTCGAGCGTCCGCCCGGCATGCCGCCGGAGGCGGCCATCGAGCAGGCCGTCAACGAAGTCATCCAGGTGTGGGAGCAGCACGGCCATGTCCTGCGTGAAGTAGCCGACGCCGCCGCGGCCGAGCCGGCCCTGCAGGCGCAATGGGACTCGATCCTCGGTCGGTTCATCGACGCTGCGGCCGCCGGCATCGAGCGGGACAGGGCGACCGGCGTGGCGATCGGTGGACCGCCCGCCAGGTCGCTGGCTGCCGCGCTGATGTGGATGGGAGAGCGCAACCTCTCGTTGATGAGCCTGCGCAGCGAGAACGCCATTCCGCTGGACGAGATGGTCGAAACCATCACCACCATCTGGCTGCGGACGGTCTACGGTCGCGAGTGGACGCCCCGTTGAACAGTTGCTCGGGGCTACTGGCTGTCCAACGCCATCTTCGCCATGTTCAACCCGGGCATGAGCATGTGGCCGCCGTCGACCAGCATCTCGAGGCCGGTGGTCCATCGTGATTCGTCGGATGCGAGCCACAGGACCGCCTCGCTCATGGCTCGCGTCGGCAGGAGGCCCACATCCCGGAGAAGCGACCAGTACTTCGCGCCCTGCAGGTCCTCCTTGACGCCCTGGCCCGGCCCCTTCCCGGAGCAGAGGTCGTAGCCACCCTGCCAGTCGAGGGCGGGGGTGTCGGTAGGTCCGGGAAGCAACGAGTTGACACGAATACCGAACTGGCCGAACTCGAGCGCCGCACTCTTCGCCAGGCCGAGTACACCGTGCTTCGATGCGACGTAGTGGACGTAGTGCGGCGATCCCTCGACGCCGTTGCCGGACGAGGTGACGATCACCGACCCGCCTCCGCGCGACTTCATGGCAGGAGTCACCGCCTTGAGCGTGCGCCAGACCCCCATGATGTTGACGTTGAGGACGTCCAGGAACTCGTCCTCGGGAACATCTGCGAAGGGGTGCACGGTCCAGATGCCGGCATTGGCCACCGCGACATCGAGCCCGCCGAAAGCCTGCACGCCCGTAGCCACCAACTCGTCCAGCGCGGCCTGCTCGCGGACGTCCCCCTCGTGCGCGATGATCCGCCGGCCCAGAGCTTCCACCTCCTTGACGGTGATCGCGAGATCACTCGCCGTGCCGACGGGGTACGGCACCCTCCCATCGGCCGGGCAGTCGAACGCGAGGATGTCTGCGCCTTCTTGGGCGAGCCGGATCGCGTGCGCCCGTCCCTGACCCCGGGCCGCACCGGTGACCAGCGCGACCTTTCCTTCCATGCGCCCCATTGCGCTCCTCCTTGTGCGTGATTTCGTTGGCGTCTCAGTCTCGGGTTATCCGCTGGGCCTGATCAGCTGGAGCAGAACGTCGATCCCGGGAGGCTCGGTCCACACGTGTGTCGCGTCTCCCAGCAGAATGGGTGCGACGATGGGATCCGGCCGACCAGGCCCCCGGATGGCGCACCCGGCGAGTTCAGGCCCATCGGCGTGGTGCAGCCGTAGTGCGACGTGGTCGAGCTTCGCCGGTGCGCCGTCGAGAGCCGCATCGAGCGCATCCGTGTCGTGGACGGTGTACAGCTCGACCGCTGCGCCCGACACGTCGAGGAAGGCCGCGCTGATGCTCATGGCCGGCGCCTCGACCGTTCGAGCGACCTCGACCCCGAACCGACTGGACCAGTGCGTGACAGCAGAATCCAGATCGCGCACGAGGATTCCGACGTGATCAAGTTGAGGAGGCGAGGTGGAACTGTTCTCGGGCATGGCAGCTCCCTTGGTGGCCGCGCTACTGGCCTGCCGCCGCGACGAAGTGCGGAGCAAGACCCGGAGTGGGCTCCGTCCAGCGCTGCGTGACGACTTTGGACCTCGTGTAGAAGCGGTAGGCGTCGTAGTTGAGGCCGTCGTCACCGAACCGCGAGTCCCCCCAACCGCCGAAGCCGAACCAGGAGATCGGCACGGGGATGGGGATGTTGACCCCTACGCTTCCGGCCAGTACGCCCCGGGTGAACCGACGTACTGCCGCACCGCTGCTGGTGAAGATGGCGGCACCGTTCCCGTAGGGGTTGTCGTTCACGATCTGCAGGGCGTGCTCGAGATCCCTGGCGCGCAGCACGCTCAGTACGGGTCCGAACACCTCTTCGCGGTAGAGGTCGCTCTCGACGCTGACGTGGTCGACGAGACTGGGACCGATGAAGTAGCCGGCTCCGGGTGCAGGTCGCTCGCGGCCGTCGACGACCAGTCGGCCCCCTTGCGCGACGGAGAGCTCCAGCGCGCCACGGACCCGATCGAGGGCGGCCTCCGAGATCAGCGGCCCCATGTCGATACCCGACGCGGCCCCCGGGCCCACCTTCAACGTGTTCGCGCGCTCGGCGGTCTTGGCGACCAGAGCCTCACCCGCCGCGCCGACGGCGACGGCGACGGTCACGGCCATGCACCGCTGACCCGCGGCGCCGTACGCCGCTGACACCAGTGCGTCGGCAGCGGCGTCGAGGTCCGCGTCGGGCATCACCACCATGTGGTTCTTCGCGCCCCCGAGCGCCTGGACCTTCTTGCCGGCCTCGGCCGAGCGCCGGTAGATGATGCGGGCGACGCGGGTGGACCCGACGAACGACACCGCCGCGATATCGCGGTGATCGAGAAGTGCCTCGACCGCTTCCGAGCCACCGTGGACGACGTTGAGCACACCGCCGGGCAGGCCGGCATCGCTCATCAGCTGCGCCAGCCGAACCGACGCCGACGGCACCCGCTCACTCGGCTTGAGCACGAACGCGTTCCCACAGGCGATCGCGGCCGTGAACATCGACACCGGCACCATGACCGGGAAGTTGAACGGCGTGATACCCGCACACACACCGAGAGGCTGCCGGAAGGAGTACGTGTCGACGCCCTTGGCCACCTGGTCGGCGTACTCGCCCTTGAGCTGCTGCACCACCGAGAGCGACACGTCGACGGCTTCGATGGAACGGGCGATCTCTCCGCGGGCATCCGCGATCGTCTTGCCCTGTTCGGATGTGATGAGTGTAGCCAACTCGTCCGTGTGCTCGATCAGCAGAGCGCGGAACCGGTGGAGCACCGATGCGCGTGCCGGGGCGGGGGTGGCGGCCCAGGCCTCCGCTGCGGTCCGCGCGTCGGCCACGGCTTCCGCGACGGCATCGGCACCGCCCAGCACGACGGTTCCGACCACGCGCCCGGTAGCGGGATCACGGATGTCGGCTCGCGGCCCGTTCGTCGGGGGGACGGCAGCGCCGGCGATCCAGTGCGGCACGGCGGTGTCGAGGGATACGTCGATGGTCACCGCTACTCGCCCTTCTGCTCACGCGGGTGCGGCAGGTCCGGGAACATCTCCAGCCCGTAGTTGACCTTCAGGTTCTCGACCTCCGCCTCCACCTGCTCGGGCGTCCGGAGCTCCCGGTCGCGGGCCTCGTAGAAGTACTTGTCGATCCCGCCGTTGGGCTCGAAACCCTTGCTGTCGGGTCCGGGGACGAACACCACGAGGATCCTGGCTTCGTCACCGACCACCTCGTACGTGTGGCGCTGGTCCTTGCGCCCCCACACGAACTGGCCCCGCTTGGCGTTGTACGAACCGGCCTCGGTGTGGATCTTGATTTCACCGTCCATCACGAAGAAGCCCTCCTCCTCGCGGTGGTGGATGTGCCAGACCGGCTCGGTACCGCGGACCCAGTTCGTCTCGATGACGATCAGCTGGCCGTTGGTGGTCTCGCCGGTCGCGTGGATCCAGAAGTCCACGCCCGTCATGAAATCGCCGGTCATCTTGAAGTGGATCTCGTCGCGGTGCGAGACGTAGCTCTCGCCATCGCGAGAGGCAGAAGGCTGGATCTGGTCGACTTCGGATGCAGTGGCCATGTCAGTCCTCGTTCGTCTTCGTGTTGTGGCGCCTCGAGCGGGTTCGAGATCACGCCCTGAGGATCTATCGGAGCAAGTCGGAAAGCTCGCGCGCGAATACGGTGATGGCGTGACCGCCATCGTCCAGTACCCCCGCCAGCAGCGGGAAGCTGTGCGGCATCCCCTCGTACTCATGACTTCTGACGTGAACTCCCGCCGCCGCGAGCTCTGCCCCGTACCGGCGGGCATCGTCGGCAACGGGATCGACCTGAGCACTGACGATGACGGCAGGTGGAGCACCTGCGAAGTCCTGCGTCAGCAGCGGTGAGGCGAGACCCGAACGACGGTCGGCGGCGTCCGGGATGTACAGGTCGTATGACCATTCGAGCGCGGCCCGGGTGAGGAACGGGCCGTCCATGTGCCGCTTCACGGAATCGCTGCTCATGGTGGCGTCGAGAGCGGGACACAGCAGACCCTGCGCCTTGACCGGCGAGCCTTGCACTCGCGAGGAGAGGGCGATGCCCGCCGCCAGCGCGCCCCCGGAGGAGTCGCCGGCGACGGCGAGGGACTCGACGTCGATGCCCAATCCATCGGCATGCTCGCTCACCCACGAGAATGCATCGACGGCGTCGTCCTGAGCAGCAGGATACGGGTTTTCCGGTGCCAGCCGGTACGCGACGGAGACCACGATGAGGCCGCCCTGCACGCAGAGTTCTCGACAGAGTCGATCGTGGGTGTCCAGACTTCCGCGTACGAAGCCCCCGCCGTGCAGGTAGACGACGCCGGGACGCAGGGTGGGTCCAGCCGCGGGCGGGTGGTAGCACCGTGCCGCGACCGCCCCCTCACGAGTCGGGATCGTGAGGTCCTCTATCGTGCTGCGCTCGTCGACCGGGCCCGACAACGCCCTCATGTTCTCGCCGGCCTGCCGGTAGTCGGCGATCGACATCTCCCACGGCTGCGGAGTCGGGCGCGCGGATGCAGCGTGCACCAACTGCTGGACCTGCGCGTGCAGCACGCTCATGCGACCGGTCACCCCCGGAGCGGGAGGGATCCACCGAAGCGGCCGGCGGGTCTCATGCGTCGACCCGGAAGACCTGGAACTCGACGATCGGCCCGGGCTGGATGCGCCCCTGCCCCACGAAGATGGTCTGGTTGACCCAGGAGTACCGGGGGTCTCCGCATTCCAGGCGTGGTGTCGTGACGAAGTAGTGGTCTCCGAAGTCGGTGCCCGTCGCGCCGCCACCGAGTGCGCCCGCGGCCGCTTCGGTCACCTGGACCAGGCCCTGGTAACTCATGTAGATGACCGCGCCGTCGTCGGTGTAGAACTGTGCGCGCACGTCGAGGCGGCCGAAGCCGTCGTCCCCGGCCAGCAGCCAGTCGCCGCCACCGGGGGCGGCCGTCCCGCTGAATCGCTTGCCGGTGACCTTGCCTCCCGTGACGGCGAGGACCTGACGCAGCCCGTAGGGGCCCGGGCCGACGACCTGGGGTTCGGCGAGCTCTGCGGTGTAGCTGAACTCCGGTTCCAACTTCACTGACCGACCTCCACTCCAGCAGCAGCGAGTACCGACGACATGCCCTCGGCGATCTCGTCGTGTCCGAACGCCTCGAGGACGACGTCGGGATTGAAGTACTCGCGGAACAGGACGATCCGGCCGTCTCGGATCCGCATGTGGGTGCAGTAGGTGTTCGCGTAGATCTTCCCGGTCTGCGAGACCGTCGCCGTGCCGCGCAGCTCGAGGACGAAGAGCTCCGGGTCGGTGGTGTCGTGCACCGTCAGCGAGTCGACACGCAGGTCCGGCACCGAGTCGAAGAACCAGTCGATGAAATGCCCGATGAGGTGTCGGCCCGGCACGCTCTTGGCGAGCGGCTCGGGTGCGAACGGCATCTCCCAGACGGCGTCCTCGGCGAAGGTGTCCTTCCAGGCCTCCAGAGCTGCGCCGCGAGGTGGGCCGTCATCGAGAGCACCCCAGAAGCGCTCGACCACCGCGCGGTTGTCCGCTTGCGCGCTCATACACCGCCTCCATCCTTCTTCGTTGACTGATGTCCCAGCCGGTGTCCGACCACACAGTGCACGAGGTGTCGGCGCTAGTCAACACACTGTCGACTACGCTGCGTCGATCCACCCCGTCCGGGGCCTGGAAGCGAGGTCAGCGCCGGTCTCGACACTGCGTTGACGACGGTCGACGTCCGGTCTAATCTGCCGACAGAGTCTTGCGGACACCCCTTGCTACGGCGCTCGCGCCGCGTGTCCGACCACCCATGCCACTGCTCTCGACCAACGGGGGTCGATCATGAACTCGCCCATCAACCGGCTCTTCCGCTTGCGCAACAGACCTCGGGGCCGAGTCGGCGAGGGGGATCTCGAGTGGAGCGAGGAACCCGTCGCGGAGATCGGCGACGGGCAGGCGCTGGTCCGCACGCTCTATCTCTCGCTCGATCCCACGAACCGCGTCTGGATGAGCCGGATACGGTCCTACATCCCGCCGGTCGAGCTCGGCGCGGTCATGCGGGGGCTCGGCGTGGGACAGGTCGTCGAAAGCCGGCGAGCGGATCTGCCGGTCGGTGCGTTCGTGCTCGGTTTCACCGGCTGGCAAGAGTACTGCGTTGCCGACGACTCCGTTCTCGAGGTTCCTTTCACGGTCCTCCCCGACCCGCTGCCGGCGCCGCTGCCCGCGTTCCTCGGAGTGCTCGGACACACCGGCATCTCAGCGTTCATCGGTGTGGAACTGGGCGACCCTCGACCGGGCGAGACGTTCGTGGTCTCGGCCGCTGCAGGGGCTGTCGGTTCTATCGCCGGCCAGCTGGCGAAGCAGCGTGGCGTTCGGGTGGTCGGCATAGCCGGCGGCGCCGAGAAGTGCCACCGCCTCGTTTCGGAGCTCGGCTTCGACGCCTGCGTGGATCGACACTCGCAGGACTGGCGCGAGACCCTCGACGACGCGACTCCCCACGGCGTCGACGTCGACTTCGAGAACGTGGGCGGCCCGATCATGGATCACGTCCTGGGCCGGCTGAACGTCGGTGCGCGAGTAGCGCTGTGCGGTCTGATCTCCGAGTACGACAACTACAACGACCACAGCGACCAACTGGGTCTGCGGAACGTGCACCAGTTGCTGATGCAGCGGGCCACCCTGCGGGGGTTCATCGTCACCGACCACGTCGAGCGTTACGGTGAGATCATCGGAAAGCTCGCTGCGGCGCTGCAAGAGGGCTCGTTGTCCTACGACGAGACCGTTGTCGACGGCTTGGAGAACGCGCGCACCACCCTCAACCAGGCGTTGTCCGGAGAGACCCGGGGGAAGACGGTGGTCAAGGTCGCGTCGCCCTAGATCATGGTTCCTGCCGATCTGATCGCCCGGAGCTGTTCCCGTGTCGGCGTCAGCCCACGACCAGCAAGGCACGCCGATGGGCGCTCGAGAACCTGCACCGGCCCGTCACACTTCGGGAACTGGCGGCCCAGGAGGCGACGAGCGCGGGAACATTCACCCGACGCTTCCGCGACGAGATCGGCACCTCGCCCGGTCGGTGGCTCACCCGGCAACGCATCGAACGAGCCTGCGCCCTCCTGGAGCGCACCGTGGGCGTCTCACCCAGCGCCTACCGCGCCACGTTCCGCGGCCGTGAGCCCCGGCTCCCGGCACTGGTCACGACGTCGCTGGGCGCCGCCGTGTCGAGGACGTCCCGCAGTTGAGAGCGCGCCGTGATCCCGAGCTTGGGAAACGCCCGGTAGAGGTGCGAACTGACGGTCCGGGGGGAGAGGAACAGGTTCTCGCCGATCTCCCGGTTGGTCCGGCCGAGCGCGGCCAGGCGAACGACCTGTTGTTGCTGCGGGGTGAGTTCACCGAAGGCCGCGGGCTCCGCGGCGGCGATCTGCGCTCCGCTCGCCCGCAGTTCGGCCTCGGCCCGTGTCGCCCACGGTCGGGCTCCCAGTCGACGGAAGACGTCGTGGCATTCGTGCAGCAGGGGGCGGGCCTCCGCGATGCGGCGGCGGCGACGTAGCCATTCGGCGAGATCGAGCAGGATCCGCGCATGCTCGAACGGCCGATCGGCGGGCCCGGAGAGCGTCAAGGCGGCGCGGAAGTGCGTCTCCGCGTAGTCCGGGTCAGCGAGCAACGCCTGGCTGTGGTGGATGAGCACCTGGGTGCGTACGGAGTGGGTCTCCCCGGAGCGGACCGTGCGCTCGACGACATCGGCTGCCTGCTGGTGGTATCCGCTCCGCACCGCCGCCGCAGCGAGCTCCGGCAGGGCGGCCACGGAGGCGTGGTAGTGCACCGGCCCGCCGTCGACCTCGAAGGCGGCACGGAAGCGCGCGTAGGCGTCCTCGTGGTTCCCCGTGACGGCCGCGGAGATCCCCAGTGCACGGTAGGCGTAGACAGCGACGGACCGGCTCTCGGCAGGGTCGATCAGCGACAACGCGCGCTCGGCCAGTTCGCGCGCGTTCACAGCGTCCCCGCGCATCGCTGCCGCCAGCGCGTCGACGGCGGCTGCGCACGCCGCCGCGTGGTCGAGTCCGTAGGTGTCGGCGACCGCCGCGAGCTCCGCGCAGAAGGCCTGCGCCCGCGCTATCCGACCGTGCTCCAGATGGGCCAGTGCCGCCACGCCCCCGAGTCCGTCGGGAAGGGGGCCCGCGGACGACCAGAGGGCCAGCGACGCCTCGAAGGCTCGGACGGCGAGGCCGGTCTCGTCCAGGATCCAGGCTGCGATCGCCAGCAGGTGCAGTTCTTCCGGTCGTTGCCGAGCGGCGGTGATCAGCTGGGCCAGCTCCGCCCTCAGTCCGGCGCCCCCGGGCGGATCGGCCACCGCCATGAGCCAGCGTCCCAGGAGCGGGACCGACGTGGCGGACAGCGCGCGCAGGACGTCGGACAGCGCGGCTCCGATCTCGTCGCGTTGCGACTCCGCACCCGAGTAGAAGCGGACCACGGCCGCAGCGGCGAGTGCCTGCAACGCACCTTCCGGGTGCGCGGTCGTCAACTGCCGCGCTGCGGCCATCAACTGCTGGAAAGCGGCTGCCTGGGAGCTGGTCAGGGCCATGAGTCGCCCGGTCTGGAGCGCGGCCACGGCCAGCGGCGTCGGCTCGTCGGTCCACGCACGGGTGCGCGCGGCGAGCCGTTCCACCCGGACGAGCTGCCCGGTCATCACCGCCATTTCCGTCGCCGCGGCGATCAGCCGGACGCGATCCGCCCGGTCCGCGCTCAACTCCGCGGCGCGCTCGAGCGCGCGCGCCGCCGCGGCGTACCCGCCGCGGCGCCGTGCCCTCCCGGCGCTGTCTTCCAGCGCGGCGGCCACCTCGGGGTCCGCTCCGGTGGTGGCGGCGGCCAGGTGCCAGGCGCGCCGGTCGGGGTCCTCCGTCAGCGCGGACGCCAGAGCGTGGTGGGCGGCACGCCGCTCGTCGAACGATGCCGACTGGTAGACCGCCGAACGGACCAGCGGGTGCCGGAAGGTGACTCGGCTGCCGGTGCGGTCGACGAGGCCCGCCCACTCCACCGCCGCCCACATCCGGTCGGCCGGCCCGGGCAACAGGGTCAGGACGGTCTCGGCGGGGTCGTCGGCGGCGAGCGCCAGTACCAGCAGCCACTGCCGAGCGGCCGGCTCCAGCCCGTTCAGCCGCTCGACCCACCGACGCTCCAGTCGGGCCGCGATGGGCAGCGGGTTGCCGCTCGCCCACGGTTCCGCGTCGGCGCCGGCGGTTCTGGCGAGTTCGACGAGAGCCAGCGGGTTGCCTTCGCCCTGGTCGAGCACGCGCGTTCGGGTCTCGCCGGCCGGCGGCCGAGGTAGTCGGTCCAGGAGCCGTTCCGCGGCCGGGCGCTCGAGTGGCGCGAGCTCGAGCGACGTCCAGTGCCCGTCGAGGTCGGGGAGAGCGGCCGGCTCCCCGGTGGCGATCACCATCGACACGGGATCGTCGCCGGTCCGCCGGGCGACGAAGGCGAGCACGTCCAGCGAGGCGTGGTCGGCCCACTGGGCGTCGTCGAGCAGCACCAGGACCGGCGCCCCGGTGGCCAGGTCGGACAGGAGTGTGAGGACGGCGACCCCGATGAGCATCGGGTCGGGCGGGTCGCCGGGCGTTCCGGAGCCGAAGGCCGCCTGAAGGGCCGTGCGCTGGCGCGCGGGAAGCTCGGTGATCACGCCGGCGACCGGGCGCAGCAGCTGGTGCAGGGCGGCGAAGGGCAGGTCGGCCTCCGACGGACTGCCACCCGCGCGCAGCACGCGTCCACCCGATGCCCCCACACGCCGGGCGACCTGGTCCAGGAGCGTGGACTTGCCGATCCCCGGCGCCCCCGCCACGACGACGGCACCTCGCGAGTGGGGGTCGGTGCTCGCCTCGAGGAGCCGACGCAGCTCGGCGGGGTGAGCGGTATCCGCATCGGAGGGATCGCACGACGGGCTGTCGGTGCCCACGCCCCACGCGCGATCGGACATCACTTCTCCAGCATCACGGACCACCTGCACGGTACCGGCTGACTGCAGTCATGCGTCCGATACCGCTTCCACCCCGGCGAGCCGAAGCTGGGAGGAGTTCGGAACCGATCGAAGGAGAGCCATGCCCACCGGATCCGGGTCGTCTCGACACGACCCCGCCGCGCCGCGCGTCACGACCATCGAGCTCGGTGACGTCCAGATCACCCGCGTCATGGAGTTCTCCGACACCACGCCCATGACCACCGACGTGTTCTTCCCCAACAGCAAGCCGGAGGAGTGGGAGCGCCACGCGGCCGTGCTGGACCCGCACCACTGGGACGCGACGACCGACCTGACCCGCGCCGCGACCCAGACCTGGGTGCTGCGCAGCGAAGGCAGGACCATCCTGATCGACACCGGCGCCGGCAACGGCAAGTACCGACCGCTCCAGCCGATCTGGTCCTACATGGACACCGACTACCTGGCCAACCTCGCGGCAGCCGGCGTCAGCCCCGAGGACGTCGACATCGTCGTCAACACCCACCTGCACGACGACCACGTCGGCTGGAACACCCGTCTCGAGGGCCGTGACTGGGTGCCCACCTTCCCCAACGCCACCTACCTCATGCCGCACCGCGACTTCGAGTACTGGAAGCCGGAGAACCTGCACAACACCAAGTTCGGCCGTGGCAACCAGAACGTCTACGAGGACAGCATCGACCCGGTGATCGAGGCCGGACTCGTCACGACGTGGGACGAGTCCCACGCCATCGACGCCAACCTCCGCCTGGAGCTCGCGCCGGGCCACACCCCGGGCGCCTCGATCATCCACCTGGAGTCGGCGGGCGAGCGTGCGATCTTCGCGGGCGACCTGCTGCACGGCGCCATCCAGGTCCACGAGCCGCACATCAACAGCTGCTTCGAGGAGGACGAGGACGGCGCCCGCGCGAGCCGGGCACGGATGTTCGCCCATGCCGCCGATCACCGCGCGCTCGTGCTCCCGGCTCACCTGCCCGGACACGGCGCGTTCGAACTGCGGCGCAGGCCGGGCGGCTACGAGGTCGCCGCCTGGGCGCCGTTCTCCCGCACCTGACCGGGCGCGCACCGGCCCGCCCGCACATCGAAAGGATCCACGTGACCACCGAGACCACGCCACCGACCCTCGACGTCTCCGGCTACGGCTTCACCCGACGGGCCTGGGTGGCGGCCCGACCGGGCGAGGTGTACGACCTGATCAGCACGGTGTCCCACATCAGCCGCTGGAGCCCGAACGCGATCCGGGCCCGGTACGACGAGGGGGCAGGCCCCCGGCCGGGCGCCTGGTTCAGCGGCCGCAACCGCAGGTCGGGCAACGAGTGGGACAGCCGGTCGCAGGTCGAGGTCGCCGAACCCGGCTCCGAGTTCACCTACACCGTGCTCGGCTCCGTTCCCGTCCCGATCGTCCGGTGGCGCTGGACGTTCACCGCCTACGGCTCCGGGACGCACGTGACGCAGACCTGGCAGCTCCTCGCCGCGGACCCCGTCCTCGGCAGCACGTACCGGGACCTGGACGACCTGCGCGATGCCACGATCGACAGCGTCGAGGCGACCCTCGTGTCCCTGGCGAGCTGGGTCGCCGACCGGGCAGCGGCCTGACCGCGCGCGACCGCCGTCCGCACCGGACGGCTCGCTACCGCACCGGACGGGCGGGGCCGGGCGGCAGAACCGCGGCGGTCCCCGTGGCCCACGGGTCGACGGGGATCACCCGCACGCTGCGACCCCGCTCGTCGACGATCCGGCCGTGCACCTTCACCTGCTGGAGCACCACCCGGCGGTCCACCACTGCGACGGTCGGGTGCTCCCGCACGATCCGGCCGAGGGTCTCGTCGAGGTGCTCGAGCGAGCGCAGGCTGACGACGAGCGCGAGGTTGGCCGGCCCCGGTACGGCCGAGCAGTGCCGCGTCTCCGGCAGTGCTCCGAGCGCCCGTCCGACCGTCGTCACGTCGTTCTCCGGCACGGACAACCACAGGAAGGCCATCGAGACCCAGCCCGTCAGCGGGCGTGCGACGTCGCACCGGAAGGTGATGTCGCCGTGCCGGCGGAGCCGGTCCAGCCGCCGCCGGACGGCCTGCGGGGACGTCCCGAGCTCCAGGTCACGGGTACGCAGACGCCCGCCAGCGCGGGCTGTCGGAGCTGTTCACCACGGCTTTGGTCCAGCGGTCTTCGAGTGCTTGCAGGAGTCGAGTTTCGACTTCGGTGGCGACGTGGGAGTAGGTCTCTTGGATCTTGTCCTCGAGCAGGTGCCCCGAGGCGGCGGGACTGGGCCACCTCCGAGATCTGGCCGGCGATCATCCAGGTCTTGTGGCCGTGTCGCAGTCCGTGGAAGGTCAGCCCTCGCTTGGCGGGGCTCAGTGTGACGGCGGGCCGGCGCAGGTGTGTGGTGCCGTCGGCGGCGGGGCGTAGGACGCGGCGGGAGAAGTTGCTGCGCCGATGCCGCTCCCCTCGTCGCGAGAGGAACACGTACGGGTGGTCGTGGCTGGCCAGGTGCGCGCGCAGCAGCGTCGCTCAGGCCACGGCCTTCAGCCCGGTGATGTCGTCGAGCGGGATGGCACCCCAGCGGGACTGGATGTGGTTGGCGAGCAGGCTGCGGTAGTAGTCCTCGGTCCGCACGGCGATGTCCTGGGCGCCAGGCCTCCGCGGTCCACTCCCCCAGCACGGTCTTCCCACCGCGGGGGTCGAGCCAGGTGCCGTGGCGCTGTTCGGACTCCGTGGTGTCCGCGTGGTCCTGCGCGGCCTTCTTGGTGGGGAACCCGGGGACCGAGCCGATGGTGTCGTCGTCGCGGCGGTACCGGACCCGCCACGAGTTCTCTCCGCTCTTCTCCACCCAGGCCGCTACGCGGCCCTCCCCCAGTCGTCGCGGGGCGCCGCGGCCGGGTGCTGGCGGGTCGCACGGATCGGGCCGCGCCGCCGCGGCGGGCGCTGCGCTGTCCAGGGCTCGGACCGCCCGCGCACGGCGTCTGGTGCCGACGAGGTGTCACCGACCGCGGTCTCGGGTGCCGGGTTCGCCGGCTCGCCCCTCCCGGTGGTGGTCGTTCCTGGATCGGCAACTGCCCGGTACGGCCCTGGCAACGCTCATTGCCAGTCTGGCAAGCTGATCGGTATGGATGGCCTGGAAAGGGCGCTCGAGGCGGTCGGGCCCAAGCTGCGCGCGCTGCGCCGGCAGCGGAAGATCACGCTGGCCGACCTGTCCGCTGCCACCCACATCTCCGAGAGCACGCTGTCCCGGCTGGAGTCCGGCAACCGCCGCCCGACCCTCGAGCAGTTGCTTCCGCTGGCCAGAGCCCACGGTGTGACGCTCGACGAGCTGGTCGACGCCCCTCCCACCGGAGATCCTCGGCTGCACCTGCGGCCCATCAGATGCCACGGCGGGATGACCGTCCTGCCGTTGACCCGGCGTCCCGGCGGCGTCCAGGCGTACAAATTCGTGATCTCAGCTGATGCCCGGCGGAAGGAAGCGGACCCGCAGTCCCACGAGGGCTACGAGTGGATCTACGTCCTCAACGGACGGCTACGGCTCGTGCTCGGCCAACACGATCTCGTGCTCGCCCCTGGCGAGGTAGCCGAGTTCGATACCCACGTTCCCCACTGGTTCGGCGCAGCCGACCCGGGATCAGTCGAATTCCTCAGCTTGTTCGGCAAGCAGGGCGAGCGCGCACATGTCCGGGCACGCCCCAGGGCACCGGGACGCCCGTAGGCGGGACCGCGGACAGGACGGGACTGCGTACCACCCGAGTGGCGTGGGGGGATTCGGACCGGGACGGTCAGCGCCGGGCACGAAGCGGGGCCGGATCGGCCCGGCCGCCGTAGCGGGCGCGGGGACCCGAGCCGCATCTGCGCCAGCCGGCCACACCAGGAGCCCGTGACCTCGCGCCGACCATCGAGCGTCGCCGACGTCCTGCCCACGGGTCCAGCACCTGGCGGATCTTGCCAGAATGGCATGCAAGCTTGACGTTCTGTCTGGATCCGCCGGACTGTTGAACCATGCCGACTGAGAGCACAGCAGCGGAGTACGAAGCTTGGAGGGAGAGCCGCTGGGAGGAGATTGCTGGCCCGCAGGGGAAGGCTGGGGTAGTCCAGTTGGCGACGATCTCCGGTTCGAACCAGACGGTCGAGGGCGTGCCTGGTCATTGGAATACGAACGGATCAGGGGGCCTGGCATTCACCGCGGCCGGCGCGGACGGGGTATCGCTGGACGGCCGTCCGGTCGACGGCACCGTGGCCCTCGAAGTGGGTAGCGAGTTGAAGTTCCCGGGCGAGCGCAGCGGAATCATCTCCGGCGGTGGGGGAACCCATGGTCTCGTTGTTCGGGCGCCCGCCGCTGCGCCGCTGGCGGGGCTGCGAGAGATCGCGGTGTACCCGGTCGACCCGGACTACATCGTCGAAGCGGAGTACCGCAGGACGCCAGGACGGGTCGTAGAGGTCGGACGGTTGACCGACCCGCCCAGCAGGCAGATCCTGCCGGCGCCTGCCGACCTGGTGTTCGACCTGAAGGGGGAGCGGTACTCGCTGACGGTGATCGAATCGCTCCCTGGGCAACTGCTGGTGGTATTCACCGATGCGACGAGTGGCTCCGAGACCCCGGAGATCGGCCGGTGGGTGGTCCTGCCGTCGGCGGAAGAAGGCACCGTCCGGGTCGACTTCAACCGGGTCGTCCTTCCGCTGCATGCCTTTTCGCCCGCGTTTCCCTGCCCCCTGGCCCCGGAGGGCAACCACCTGCCTGTGCCAGTGCGAGCGGGTGAACGGACACCGGTCTACAACGCCTCGAACGGAGCGAATGATTCATGAGTGCGGAGATCCAGGACACCGCAATCCGATACCTGCGCCTGCTGGAGGCGGGCGACCACGCCGGCATGCGCGCATTGTGCACGGACACGGCGACCGTGTGGCACAACGATGGCAAGGACGAGCAGACGATCGACGAAAACCTGTCGCTGCTCAAGGGCATGCTCAGCAAGGAGACTTCGCTGCGCTACGACATCATTCGCCAGTTCTCCAAGCCGAATGAGGTCCTTCAGCAGCACGTCCTGCACATCACCAATATCGAAGGGCCGGCCGGTGAGGTGCAGGCGGCGATGTACTTCCGTTTCGAGGGCGGGCTCATCGATCGGATCGAGGAGTACGCGAACTTCATCCCGGCCGCCGGATGACACCAGGACGAATGTCGTGACCGCGGGTGGCGGGGCCGGGGACGAAGGTCTCACCTGCCTCGTCGGGCGATGGTCTGGGCATTCACGACTTGCCGCTCGATCGGCGTCGTGTCTGCAGCCCAGGTCGCGTCCGGCCGGTTCGGCGCCGCCCAGCCTCGCTCGACGGGCCCAGGTGCCGCGGTGCCCGCTCGTCCCGACTCGTGGTCGTGGTCCGGTGCACGCCGCGGCGATCATGGGCGTGACACCTCGCGCCGCCCCCGAGCGAGCAGCCGAGCCACGGGTCTCCGCTGCGGCGGCCGACCGCTCTTCCAGCCAGGTGACGATGGCCGTCCGGGGATCATCATCGGCCAACTCCTCCGCTCGTCGGCGAAGGTGGTTGGGCGAGTCCTGACGACGCGCACCGCACCGCGTGCGCACCACCGAGACGATCGCCGAGAACCGGTCAAGGCCCTCATCCGGCGCAGGAGGGCTCCCAGGAACATCGGACCTGGCTGCGACCGGTCACGCGGAGCCATGCGGGGAGGCGCCGAGCGCCGCCCTCGGGTGACTCGACCGCAGCGAGGTGGTGCAGGCGCGCCGGGCAGCTCACGCACCATGAGCTGCCCGGTGGCCATGCCGTCGCCGATCGGGGTCAGAAGCCGCAGAGGGGGTCCCACGGGTCGTCCTCGGTGCTGCGGACCCAGCGGTGGGCAGCGTCCGACACCGGTTGGAACGCCCAGGACGTGGACGCGCCGTGCGCCATCGCCTCGCCCAGGAACTGGCGGATCCGCTGGCTGGCGACGATCTCGGCCTCCGCGCGTTGCGGGTCCCAGTCGGCGAGCACGCGTTCGCGCAGACGTGCCAGTACCGGAGCGTGTTCGGGGTCGTCGGCGAGGTTGTGCAGCTCCCTCGGGTCCTTGTCCAGATCGTAGAGCTGATCCGGCAGGCCGCGGACGTGCACGAGCTTGTACTGGCCGGAGACCACCGCGCGGACCGGCCGGATCGTGCCCTCCGCCGAGTTCTCGACGATCACATCCGGATGCTGCCCGGGAGCGTCACGGCCGAACAGCTCGAGCAGGTTTCCGCCGGCAAGGCGGTCGCTCACGCAGCCCGGCAGCCGTGCGCCGGCGAGTGCGGCGAACGTGGGGTGCAGGTCGACGAGGGAGACCGGTGTCTCGACGCGGCGCCCGGGCGGGACACCGGCGCCGGCGAGGATCAGCGGCACCCGCACCGACCATTCCCGCAGGGTCCGCTTGAAGTACATGCCGTGCTCGCCCAGCTGGTCGCCATGATCGCTGGTGAAGACGATGACGGTGTCGTCGAGCAGTCCGAAGCGCTCGAGCTCGCCGACGAAGGAGCCGACGACGTCGTCGATGTAGCTGGTCATCGCGTAGTAGCCGCGGCGGGCGAGGTAGGTCTGCTCGTCCGCGATGTCGCCGCGATCCACCCCGTGGAACGAGTTCGCCCAGTGATCCAGGGGGTGGAGCGGGACATCGTCGGGGACGGGTTCGGGCATTGCGATGTGCCGCCCTTCGTACCGGTCCCAGTACTCCGGTGGGGCCACATAGGGGTCGTGCGGCTGCGTGAACGACGCGACCATCATCCACGGCTCGCCGGCTCGCTCGTCGCGGTCGAGCGCGAGCTCCCGCAGGCGCTGCAACGCCGCGAACCGGACCTCCTCGTCGTAATGCATCTGGTAGGTCCAGGGCAGCGGTCCGGACGAGCGCAGGATGTCGACGTACTCGCGGCCGCCGTTCTGCTGGGCCCCGGACAGCCGCGGCGGGTCGCCTTGCTCCTCCCACGGCCGCGTCCAGGTCAGGTCCGGCGGGAAGATGTCGGTGGTGAGCCGTTCCTCGAAGCCGTGCATCTGGTCCGGGCCGACGAAGTGCATCTTCCCGGACAGGATCGTGCGGTACCCGGCCCGGCGCAGCGAGTGGGCGAACGTCGGCACCGAGGCCGGAAACTCCTCGGCGTTGTCGTTGGACGGCACGTCACTGGGCAGCCGCCCGGTCATCATCGCGGCCCGGGAGGGCACGCACAGCGGTGCGTTGCAATAGGCGTTCTCCAGGACCGCGCCCCGCGCGGCGAGTGCGTCGAGGTTCGGCGTCAGGACGTCCTCGTTGCCGTACGGTCCGACGGCGAACGCGCTGAGCTGGTCGGCCATGAGCAGGAGGATGTTGGGTCGGCGGGTCGCCGTGGTCACGCTGCCTCCGGGTGCGGGATCGTCGATCGGCACGGAACGACCATCAGGGCTGCTGCCGGGCGTCGGTGAAGATGGACGGATCGAAGAACTGCGCCGGCTCGACGAACTGCGGGAGCGCGCCGATCTCGACGAACACCCGCTCCATCCGCCCGATCCAGTCGACGGCCGTCCCGTCCTCGTAGTAGCCGGCCCACTCCTCGGTCGAGAAGCTCTTCGCCTGCTGGTAGATCTGGGCGCACACCTCGGCCGTCATGAACTCGGACAGCCTCGGGCATCCGGTGGACAGCGCCGCGGCCTGGTCGGTCGTGATGTCGTCGTTGGCCTTCGTCCAGGCTTCGGTGATCTTGACGAGGGCGTCCCGGTGCTCGGCGTGGAACTCGTTGTTCGCCACCCAGCCGCCCGCGATCGCGGACGCCGGGTAGAACTGCTCGGAGGTCCCGATCTTCGTGGCGCCCGGCAGGCGCTGTGCGATCTGCGCGTCGAAGGGCGCCCACAGCGCCGCCGCGGGGACGCCCCCGGTGACGAACGTGTTGGACACCGCAGGCATGTCGAGGTTGACGATCTCTACGTCATCGGTGGAGAGCCCGTTCTCGGCCAGTGCCACGTGCAGCAGGAGGTGCGCGGCGGTCCCGGTGGTGGTGGCGACGCGCTTGCCGCGCAGGTCGGCGACCGACCGGATACCGGAGTCGGGCGCGGCCCAGATCTGCTGGATGTTGGCCTCGAGGTTGTTCAGCAGGAAGACCTTGCCCTGTCCGCGTGCTGGGAAGTTGGCGATCACGGCCCCCATCACGCCGACGTCGATGCTCCCCCCGGTGAGGGCGTTGGACAGCGAGATCCCGGTCTGGAAGGGCACGATCTCGACATCCAGTCCGGCGTCGGCGAAGTAGCCCTTCTCGTCCGCGAGCAGCAGGTGCATGCCGGGTGCGGGCCCGGCGATGTAGCCGATGGTCACCTGCTGGCGGGAGTCCGAACCACCACCGGACGCGGCGTCGGTCGAGCCGCACGCCGTGGCGGCGATGGCGAGCGCGAGCCCGGTGAGAGCCGCGAGAACACGACGCCGCATGGACGCCTCCTTCGATCCTGTCGACGACGGGTCAGGCGACCCGTGGGGTGGAATCCGTGCTGCGCAACATCGATTCGATCTCACGGCGCAGGGCGATGAACTCGGTGCTGGTCTTCAACGCATGGGTCCGTTCCCCCGACCACGGGACGGTCACGACGTCCTGGACGCGGGACGGGCGCGCCGACATCACCACGATCCGGTCGGCGAGGAAGATCGCTTCCTCGACCTGGTGGGTCACGAACACGACGGTGCGGCGCTCCTTCTGGTTGATCTCCAGGAGGGCCTCCTGCATGGTCTCGCGCGTCTGGGCGTCGAGTGCCGCGAACGGCTCGTCCATGAGCAGGATCTCGGGATCGACCGCGTAGGCGCGGGCCAGCGCGACGCGCTGCCGCATCCCGCCGGACAACGTCTTCGGAAGCGCGTCGGCGAAGGCGGTCAGCCCCATCAGCTCGAGGTAGCGGTCGGCCACCTCGCGCCGCTCGTCGGCGGGGCGGCGTCGGGCACGCAGGCGCATGCCGAACTCGATGTTCCGGCGGACGGTGAGCCACGGGAAGATCGCGTACTCCTGGAACACGACACACCGCGAGGGTCCTGGCCCGGCGACGGGTGCCCCGTTCACCAGGATCCTGCCCTCATCCGGATCGACGAACCCGGCGACCGTGTTGAGCAGCGTGGTCTTGCCGGATCCGCTCGGCCCCACGACGGCCACGAACTCGCCCTCGGCGACCTGGAAGGCGATGTCGTCGAGCACGGTGACGACGCTCTCGCCGCGCCCGAAGCGCTTGCTGATCCCGTCGACGACGAGACCACCGCCGCTGATCGTGCCCATCATCGGTCACCCCTGTCCTGCCACCGCACCAATCGCGCCGAGGCCAACCGGATGAGCAGATCCATCACCAGTGCCGACAGACCGATGAGGATGATTCCGGCGTACACCCGGGGAATGTCGAGGAAGTTGCCCGCGTTCTGGATCACCGCGCCGAGCCCGTCCTGCGCCGCGACGAGCTCGGCCGCGACCAGCGACGCCCAGCCGATCCCCAGCGACACCCGGGCCGCGGTCAGGATGTGCGGCACGGAGAACGGCAGCACGATCCTCAGCAGCACCTCGAAGCGGTCTGCTCCCAGCGTGCGCGCGGCGCGGACGTACTTCTCCTCGATGCCGGCGATTCCTTCGAAGACGATGACCACGGTCGCGAAGAACGCGGCGTACATGAGGATGATCCCGCGGGCCAGCTCGCCGATCCCGAAGTAGACGATCACGAGCGGGACGAGCGCGATGGGCGGCAGCGCGCGGAAGAAGTTGACCAGTGGGTTCAGGACGGCCCGTGCGAGGGGGAACCACCCGAGCACGAAGCCCACCGGCACGGCCGCGGCGATGCCGATCGCCACCCAGATGACGACGCGGCTGGTGCTGACGTACAGGTCGTAGGCGAGGCCGTCCCCCAGCCCCGTCCAGATCACTGCCAGGACCTCGCCGGGCCTCGGCAGCAGGCCGTTGCCGATGACCTCGGCAACCGCGACCACCTGCCACACCACGATCAGGCCGACGAAGCCGGCCGCACCGAGCAGGCCGATCCGCATCCTGGCCAGGGCGCGCTGCCGCAGGGTCGGTGACGACCGCGGGCCGGCGGCCCTGGGTGGGGCGTCGGCTGGATCGGGGCTCGTTCGTCGGCGGCCCGGGGTGAACACGACTTCGGGCACGGGCACTCCTCTCAAGGGCGGGTGTCAGCTGAAGGTCTCGACCGGGGCGAGGTGGTCATCCCCGCGCTGGATCGTGGCCAGGGCGTGCATCAGCTCCCGCGTCGCCGGATAGGCGTCGCGGTAGATCCGGTACAGCGCGTCGTACCCGGGCGCTGCCGTCGTCCGCGGCTGCACCACCTCGGCGCGGCGGGTCCAGTCGGCGTCGGAGCGGGCGAGGCCCACCGCGCGCGCCGCGAGCAGCGCGTCGCCGTAGGAGGCCCCGATGGTCTGCTCCGGCAGCTCCTGCGGGCATCCGGTGATGTCGGAGACGATCTGCGTCCACAGGCCGCCCCGGGTCCCTCCACCGACCGCGACCAGTCGCTGCGGCGGGGCGCCCGCCTGCGCGAAGACCTCCAGGTGGTGACGCACCGCGTATCCCGTCGCCTCCAACGCTGCCCGGTAGAGGTGAGCGCGGGTGTGGCGCAGGGTCAGGCCGAGGACGGCACCGCGGGCGTCCGGATCGAAGAGCGGCGTCCGTTCGCCGGCGAAGTACGGCAGCATCACGAGCCCGTGTGCGCCGGGAGCCGTGCGGCCCGCCTCCGCCACGAGGTCGTCGAATCCGTCCTCTCCGGAGAGCCGCCGCAGCCAGTCGGTGATGGCGCCGGAGGACGCCATGCCTCCCGCGAGGCACGCACTGCCTTCGGCAAGGCCCCTGGTCGCCCACACCCTCGGGTCGGTGACCAGCGCGGGCAGCATCTGGACCAGGAACATCGTCGTGCCGTACATCACCATGGTGTCGCCGGGTCGCTGCACGCCCACGCTCAAGGCCTCGGCCCAGGCATCGACCGTTCCCGCCGCCACGGGCGTGCCTTCCGGAATCCCGGTCTCCGCGGCCGCGGCCCGGGTGGTGTGCCCGACCACGTCGCCCGGCCATGCCAGGCGGGGCAGCGCGAGACCGGGGGCGACGACGGCGCTCCACTCCTCGTTCCAACGCTGCCCGTGCAGGTCGTACATGGGCTGGTACTGGCTCGCCGAGTGGTGGTCGAGCACGTACTCCCCGGTCAGCCGGGCGACGGCGAAGGAGCTGGCTGTCGACACCCGGGCCGTCCGCTCCCAGACGTCGGGCTCGTACCGGTGCAGCCACAGCAGCTTGGGCCCGGCGGACTGGCTGGTCAGGACCGAGCCCGCGGCCGCGACGATCTCCCGCTCGCCCAGGTGCTCGGTCAGCTCCCGCACCTCGGCGGACGCCCGGGTGTCGACGCCGTAGAGAATGGCGGGCCGCAGCGGCCGGAAATCGGCATCGGTCGCCAGTACGCACGGGCCGATCCCACTGATGCAGACGGCCGCCGGCGGTCCGTCGGCGCGTGCCAGTAGCTGCCGCGACAAGGCGGTCACGGCCTGCCACCAGTCCCGCTCGGCGTCGTGCTCGACCCAGCCGGGCCGCGGCATCGACGGACGATGAGCACGGGTGGCGCTCGCAACGACGGCGCCGTCCGGCCGAGTCAGCACGCCCTTGGCGCTCGACGTACCGATGTCGATCCCCAGCAGGAGCTCACCCATCCCGCCTCCTCCGCGTCGACGCCGGCGATCGACCTTCTCACCCAATTAGTATGACTAGCGCGGCGTAAGTTAGGACCATTCAGGCTGGAGTGTCAAGTGGCCACCTGGCTGCGCCAGACCGAGCGCGTGTAAGATATGACCAATGACGGGGGTGATGGTGGCATGCCGGTTGAGCAGAAGACGGCGGACGCTGCGGGTGGACGCCGGCGTCGGAGCCGTGTGGATCAGGCAGAGGACGCGCTGCGCTCGTTGATCAAGGAGTATCAGGCGGCGGGCGCGAGCCGGTTGCCCCCGGAAAGCCGGTTGTGCGAGTTGGTCGGCGCCTCTCGGAGCACCCTTCGTGACGCGCTCAGCCGTCTCGAGGTGGGGGGCGAGATCACGCGCCGGCGCCGCGTGGGCACCATGATCACCGCTCCGTCGCGTGCTGCGCACAACGGCTCGTTGGCCTATCCGGTCGACCTGATCCTGTCGCTGTCGGACTTCCTCAGCCAGGCGGGCGTCTCCTACGCCGTCCGTGCGGTGAGCATCGCACGTGAGCACGCCGATGACGGCGATGTGGCGATGCTCGGCGTCGAAGCCTGCGACCCCGTGTACCGGGCGATCCGGCTGTACGAGGTCGAAGGGCGCGCGGCAGCGCGGCTGGAGCACCGCCTGCCGGCGTCGTTCGACAGCAAGCCGGTGCGGATCAACGCCCTCACCGACGGGATCACGACCTTCCTCGAGCAGACCGAGAACGTCAGGCTCACCCGCAGCGACCACACCATCAACGCCGAAGCCGCCGACGACACCCTCGCCGGTGACCTCGAGGTCCCGGTCGGCACGCCGCTGCTGGTCATCGACTGCCAGCTCTACGCGGCGGGCTCCCACGCCGTCGCGACCGGCCGCCTGGTGTTCCGCCCCGACGTACTGCGCCTCGCCGCCTCGGCGAACCCGTCGACGTCATCCACCGGCCGGATCGGGACCTTCGGCCTGACCGCGGTCGAGACGCCCGCTCCCCCGAGCAGCACCGAGCACGAGCCGGGATAGCAGGACCGCGTATCGGTGGTCGGCCGATTCCTGAGCCGGCGTCGGCCGCGCAGCGGAATCCCGTGTTGCCGGTGGTCGAATCCGGCGTGTTGGACGTGCGGGCGCCGACGCGGGTAGCGCGTGCAGTACGAGGCGTGGCAGAGGTAGAGCCGCCGCGGATCACTCGGGCGTCCCCGTCCGGCGGGCCTGTGGGGTTCATCCTGGTCTCGGCGCCTCGACGTGCCAGGTGACGCTCCACCGGTCGGCACACCACTCCCAGACGTTCCCGGCCACGCCGTACAGGCCGAAGCCGTTGGGGGTCGAACGCGTCGACCGGCGCCGTCCCGACGTACCCGTCCTCCATGGTGTTCTTCGTGGGAACCCGGCCCTGCCAGATGTTGCACCGGTGCGCGCCGCCGGGCGTGAGCTCGTCACCCCAGGCATAGCGGCGCTGCTCCAACCCGCCGCGCGCGGCGTACTCCCACTCCGCCTCCGTGGGCAGGCGCGTGCCCGCCCAGCGGCAGTAGGCGACCGCGTCGTCCAGGAGACGTGCACGACGGGGTGGTCGCCGCGGTCCTCCACACTGCTACCGGGTCCCTCGGGGCTCCGCCAGTACGCGCCCTCCACCGCGCACCACCACGGCGCCGCGTCCAGGCGCCGAGCCCTCCGGCGAAGACTGCTGGGCAGGAAGCCCGCGAACACGAACCGCTCGGCCTCCGTGCGGTCGCCGGAATCGCGGATGAACCGGCTCCGGGCCCGACAAGGGCGTCGGTCCACGCGCGTCCATAGGCGTCCATAGGCGTCCGCGGACGGCCGTGCACGTAGTCAAGCAGCCCACCCCGACACGAGGAAACGGCCTGGTCCGAAGCTCCTCGCGGAGCCTCTGACCAGGCCGTTTGCCTGTGGGCGATACTGGGATCGAACCAGTGACCTCTTCGGTGTGAACAAGACATCACGTGTCCAGCTTGTTGCACCTGGACTCGCACGCCTCCTCCTGACCAGCAAGAACGGTTCGCCGGCACAGTCGCGATGTCTCATGAACGTCAGGCAATCTCAGGTGTGGGCAGGCCTCATGGCTACCAAGCTGGCTACCATGATCAGGAGATCCCATGGTGTGCCGCCGGACCCAGCGCTAATTGCTACTCCTCCTAGATATCGACCAGCTCGTCTCCTTACCGACGCGGGTCGAGCTTGCCACCAAGCCGCCCCGAGCGCTGTACGTAGGAATCGTGCGCTCATGTTCGCTTCCGATCGCGCACGTGGTCTAGCAGGAATCCGCAATCGTGAGCGCACGCGGCGCGTGGTTGATCGAGCTCACCCTTGATCAGCTAGCAGTTGTCGTCGGTCTCCAGCACGGCTCTTGACCACGCAACGACCACACCTCGGCCATAGGGGCCACGCGGGCGACGGCGACCACCACACTTGACCCCCAGTTCGGCGGCCAAACGGATTCCGCACGTCATGCACGTGAAACCCACTTCCGAGAAGGGGTTGCCGTGCGGCCACAAGCAGGGCGTTCTGGGGGCGCTGGTCCCCCACCTCTCGTCGAGGGCAGAGTCGGCGGCAAGGATCACGAGCTGCGCCGTGACCTCCTCGGTGTGAACTACTCCCGAGACCACTCAGCTACCGATCTCTGAGCTCGTTGTTATCGATCGTCGACGTCGGCCACGGATGTCCTGCGCGGCCCACGTTGTTGTCCGTACTGTGGCTGCCGGCGCCGACCACGGAACGACCACATAACAGCTATTTCGCCGACGCGAGCTCGACCGTTATCAGCCTCATAAGCAGCGCCGCGAGCCCTACCTCGACGGTGGTTCCGACGTCGCCGCCCGACCCCGACGGTTCACTCCGCGTCCCCGCCGCCAGGCTCGCCCGTCACGTCATCCGCCCGGCAGCCCCCTGCGCGCATCGTGGTCGACCAGATCACGTTTGTCTCCCGCCGCGCTGCCCGAGGCTCGCCCGAGATCAACGCACTGCACGGAGGGCCACCGTGCGTGAAGTGGGTCCAGCCGCTCGCCGGAAGGCCCCGCCGAGGCGCAATGCCGTGGAAAGTAGTTTCTGCGTCTGTCTCGAAGTTCTTCATCGAGTCGACGAATTGCGCCACGATCAGGCCCGAGAGTTTGACTGCGGGGTCAAGCGAGTGCTTCCGGAAGGCTGTCGCAACGGTCCTTTCTCCGACCTCTGTGAGCGAACCAATCCGAGGTGTCCGGGCGTTCACTGGCCTCCGGGAGGCGCGTGCGAACCGAGGACCGTGTCGACGATTCGTTCCGATGCCGTGTGCGTATGGCTGGTTACGGCGAGGAGGTAACGGTGCCCGGCTGGCATCGTCGCGAGTGCGTATGCCAGCGCACTGGTCTCAACGTCCGATGAGATCTCGCCCGCGCGCTGAAGATCTTCCAGCGCGTCCTCCAGATCGCGGCTGATCATGAACGGCTGGACGGCCTCAGAGATTCTCGGACTGACCGAGGCGGCGGATGCCAACTCCAAGTCCAGCCGGGCCATGAAGTGCCCCCCTCGGTGGTGGCCAACCTGTCCAGCATGGTGATGAGGCTTTTGCGGAACGTCGCGAGGGACGAAGAATCGAGCTGCCGCACCTTCGTCGCCTACCGCTCGGTCAGCCCGATGAGCACTTCCTCGCGCAAGTTGAAGTGCAGATACAGCGCGCCGGTGCTGATTCGCGCCTCCTTACGCAATGACGGCATCAAAAGCCGGCGAGGCCATCCCGGACGATGATGGGGCTACTGAATCAAGGAATCAAGGAATCAAGGAACGCCCTTAACCGGCGCGCCATGTAAACCTCGTCTCGGTTGACAACATCCCTTCGATTCTTCTTCGTCTTCGCTTACCCGATCTCGTCGTCGGCGCAGAGTCGTGCCTTGGCACGCACTCGGCCTGCACTGCGGCTGAGCGGTTCCGCGAGGACGGGTCGGACGGGATGCACGACCGATCCTCCCGCCCACATCACAGCCCGCGCCCGACGCCGCCCCGCAGCGAGCGGCGACGCCCCGCTCGCTGCCGAACCGAGCCGGCCGTCCCTGGCCGTACCCAGGCCGATATCCCCTCCCATTTGGCCTCAGTGCAGGCGAGTCGCGCCGTGAATGCGCGCACATCGCGCTCCTACCGACCCGGAGTGACGATCGTCGCGGTGCAGGCCACGCTCGCGGCGTTAGGCTCCGGGCCATGAGCGCTGCAACGGAGCCGTTCGCGTCCGGTGCCGACGAGCCTGACATCCACACCACCGCGGGCAAGCTGGCCGACCTCCACCGGCGCATCGAGGGCGCCGTGCACGCGGGCAGCGACGCCGCCGTCGAGCGCCAGCACGCGAAGGGCCGCCAGACCGCTCGCGAGCGGGTCGACCAGCTGCTGGACCCCGGCTCGTTCGTCGAGCTCGACGCGCTGACCCGGCACCGCTCCACGAACTTCGGGATGCAGGAGAAGCGCCCGTTCGGGGACGGCGTGGTGACCGGCACGGGAACCGTCGACGGTCGGCCGGTCGCGGTCTTCAGCCAGGACGCCACGGTGTTCGGCGGGGCGCTCGGCGAGGTGTACGGCGAGAAGATCGTCAAGGTGATG
This sequence comes from Pseudonocardia kunmingensis, assembly GCF_006716445.1. Taxonomy (GTDB): domain Bacteria; phylum Actinomycetota; class Actinomycetes; order Mycobacteriales; family Pseudonocardiaceae; genus Pseudonocardia; species Pseudonocardia kunmingensis. Next base: position 790,922 of record NZ_VFPA01000002.1, on the reverse strand, counting down.
GACCTCGCCACGAAGATCGGCTGCCCCGTCATCGGCATCAACGACGGCGGCGGCGCGCGCATCCAGGAGGGTGTGGTCGCGCTCGGGCTCTACGGCGAGATCTTCGTGCGCAACGTGCGCAGCTCGGGCGTCGTCCCGCAGATCTCGCTGGTCATGGGTCCCTGCGCGGGCGGGGCCGTGTACTCGCCTGCGATCACCGACTTCACCGTGATGGTCGACGGCACCAGCCACATGTTCATCACCGGCCCGGACATCATCAAGACGGTCACCGGCGAGGACGTCGACTTCGAGGACCTGGGCGGCGGGCGCGCCCACAACACGAAGTCCGGGGTGGCGCACTACCTGGCCGACGACGAGGAGGACGCGTTCTCCTACGTCAAGGAGCTGCTGTCGTTCCTGCCGTCCAACAACCTGTCCGAGGCTCCGTCGTACCCCTCGCCCGAGCCCACGGCCGGCGCGATCGCCGACGGCCTGACCGACACCGACCTCGAGCTCGACGCGATCATCCCGGACTCCCCGAACACGCCCTACGACATCCGCGAGGTCGTGAACCGGGTGCTCGACGAGGGCGAGTTCCTCGAGGTGCACGAGCTGTTCGCCCCCAACATCGTGGTCGGGTTCGGCCGGATCGAGGGCCGTTCGGTCGGCGTGGTGGCCAACCAGCCCACGCAGTTCGCCGGGTGCCTCGACATCGACGCCTCCGAGAAGGCCGCGCGCTTCGTCCGCACCTGCGACGCGTTCAACGTGCCGGTGGTGACGTTCGTCGACGTCCCGGGCTTCCTGCCGGGCACGGAGCAGGAGTGGAACGGCATCATCCGCCGGGGCGCGAAGCTGATCTACGCCTACGCCGAGGCGACGGTCCCGAAGATCACGGTGATCACCCGCAAGGCCTACGGCGGCGCGTACGACGTCATGGGGTCCAAGCACCTGGGCGCCGACGTCAACGTGGCGTGGCCGACCGCCCAGATCGCCGTCACCGGTGCCGCGGGCGCGGTGAGCATCCTGTACCGCAAGGAGCTGCGCGGCCTGGAGGGCGACGACCTGGCCGCCCGCCGCGCGGAGCTGCAGCAGGAGTACGAGGACACCCTCGCCAACCCCTACATCGCGGCCGACCGCGGCTACATCGACGGCGTCATCCCGCCCTCCCACACCCGCGGCTATGTGGGTCGCGCGCTGCGGATGCTGGCCACCAAGCGCGAGGCCGTACCGGCGCGCAAGCACGGGAACATCCCGCTGTGACGGAGCGGAGCGGAGGCACCCTCGGCGCTGTGACGGAGCGGAGCGGAGACACCCTCGGCGCTGTGACGGAGCGGAGCGGAGACACCCTCGGCGCCGTGACCGGGACGGGCACCCCCGAAGAGCGGCGGGCGGCGTTCCGGGTCGTCCGCGGTGCACCGACCGACGAGGAGCTCGCCGCGCTGACCGCGGTGCTCGCCGCAGCCACCCCGCGCCCCGCGCCCGCACCGCCCGTCACGCACGATCGCTGGTCCGACCCGACCGCCCGGTTCCGGACCCCGCTGCACCCGGGCCCCGGGGCCTGGCGCGCGTCGACCTGGCCCCGCTGAGCCGCGCTCCGACACACCTCGAGTCATCGTCTGGCTCGGAGTCGCCGCCCTACCGCGGACCAGCACCGTGTACGGGAGGCGCCAATGGCGGCTTCAGCCGTGGTTCCTGGGGCGGCGGAGGCTGCGGAGGTTCCACCTCGAACAGGCGACACCACGGCTCAGCGATTCTCGTACGACGGAGCTCTGCGATCCCGGTACGCACTCATCGCCTCACCCTGGTCGCCGGTGAGCGCGGTCATCACCTGTTGCCGGTTCTCCAACTCCACAGCGGCGTCGAATGACGGGATCTCCAGGGACAGCCACATGCCCTGCTTGGTCAGCGCGAGCGACAAGGGCGGTGCCGCCAACAGATCGTCGACCGCAGACCCCACGCGTGCGTTCAGATCCTGGGGCGCGACGACGTCGGCGAGCAAGCCGATCCGCAGGGCCTCATCGGCGTCGAAGCGACGCGCCGTCAGCATGAGCTCGTGCGCCCTCCCCGCCCCCACCAGTCGTGGCAGCATCCACGACACGCCGATGTCACAGCCGGAGAACCCGACGCGGATGAACGACACCGCGAAGACGGCATCCGTGGAGGCGATCCGCAGGTCGGCGGCGCACACCAGTGCCAGTCCGCCTCCGGCGGCCGCGCCGTTCACCTGTGCCACCACCGGCTGCGGCATGCGTCGGATGCGCTGCACCAGGGAGGCGATGTGTCGCTGCGTGCCGAGGTGGGCGTGCACGTCGCCGGAACCCCGAACGCCCGGGGGCTCCCCGTAGCCGTTCAGGTCGAGCCCGGCGCAGAAACCCCGCCCGGCGCCGGTCAGCACCACCACCCGGCACCGTGGGTCGCGCTCGGCCGCTCCGAGGGCGTCGTGGAGCTGCTCCACCATCCCGGCGGTCATCGCGTTCAGTCGCTCCGGCCGCACCAGCTCGATCCGCCGCACCTCGGCCCGCGGAAGCGACACCCGCACCTCGTCGCCGGCTCCAGCGGTCATGCCGGCACTGCAACGGCCCGGCGTACGGCGGCCGCCACGTTGCCAACCACCGCCGGGTCGACCGGGTACGGGGTGTAGAGCGTGAACCGGGTGAACAGGTCGCCGAAGCGCTGCACCAGCTCGGCGGCGACCTCGCCGGGTGTCCCGACGGCGGCGAAGGTACGCAGCACGTCGTCGTCGATCAGCGCACCCATCTCGGTCCAGCGGCGGTCCCGCGACAGCGCGTGCAGCTCCTCGCCCAGCCCGCCCCACCCGTGCCGCTCCAGCACACCACGGTAGGCCGGGGTGGACCCGTAGAAGGCGATCTGCGAGCGCACCGCTGCCGCTGCCGCAGCGAGCTCCTCCTCGGTCCGCCCGGTCACCGCCAGCGCGCTCCCGCTGATCTGGAAGCCCTCAAGGCTGCCGCCCGCGCGCTCCCGCCCGCGCCGCAATGCGGGGAGGGTGACCTCGCGCAGGTACCGCTCGGTGGTGAAGCCGTGCGCGACGAACCCGTCGCACACCTCCCCTGCCACCTCGGTCATCGCCTCGCCGACTCCGGCGAGCAGCACCGGAGGGGCGCCGTGCGGGTGCGACCCCGGCACGAACATCGGCGTCATCAGGGTGTGGTCGTAGAAGTCGCCGCGGAAGTCCAGTCGCGCGCCCTCGTGCCAGCACTGCCAGATCGCCCGCATCGCGAGCACGTACTCGCGCATCCGCGCGGCCGGATGCGACCACGGCATGCCGAACCGGCGGGTGATGTGCGCCTTCACCTGCGCGCCGAGGCCCAGCAACAGCCGCCCGCCCGAGAGGCCCTGCAGGTCGTTCGCGAGGGCAGCCATCGACATCGGGTTGCGCGCGAACGCCAGTGCGATCGACGTGCCCAGCTCGGCCCGCTCGGTGACCGTCGCGGCGAGTGCGAGCCCGAGGAACGGGTCGTGCTTCACCTCGCTCAGCCAGATGCCGGCGTAGCCCTCGCGCTCGGCGCGGGCGGCGTGCTCGCGGGGATCGAGCGGCCCGTCGACGGGGGCGGATTGGTCGACCTTCACAGCGTCTCCTTCGGTCTCATCGGCGGTGCAGCGTCCTCGCCGGCCCGCCGGCGTGCACCCGGATCCGCTCGCCGGTCAGGTAGCCGGCATCGGCGGAGGCGAGGAACGCGACGACGCCCGCAACGTCCTCGGGCCGCGCGACCCGGCCGAACGGATATACCTCGTCGAGGTCCTCGATGGTCGTCCCGGCGGTGGCGGCGACCAGCCGGCTGCCCATCTCGGTGGCGACCAGTCCCGGCGCGACGATGTTGACGCGCACGCCGTGGTCGCGCTCCTCCGCCGCCAGCGTGCGGGCCCCGGCCTCGAGCGCTGCCTTGGCCATCGCGTAGGCGGCGCCACCCGCCGGCATGTCGTCGGTGATCACGCTGGAGACGACGACCACGTCGGAGCGCTGCGCCGCGCGCAGGTCCGGCAGCAGCTCCCGCACCAGCGCGAGGGGGCCGAGCGCGTGCACCCGCAGCAACCTCAGGTACTCCGACTCGTCGGTGTCTGCGATCGCGGTGCCCCGACTGGCCGTGCCCGCGTTGCTGACCAGCAGGTCAACCGGGCCGACCTCCGCCCTCACGGCCGTCACCATCGCGGTGACCGCGTCCGGGTCGCCGATCGCGGCTCGGTACGCCCTGGCCGTGCCGCCCGCGGCCGTGATGCGGTTGACGGTCTCCACCGCCGCGTCGTCGTCGCGGCGGTAGTTGACCGCGACGACGGCGCCGTCGGCGGCGAGGCGCAGGGCGACGGCACGCCCGATTCCGCGGGATCCCCCGGTGACGAGTGCGGTGCGGCCCACGAGCGGACCGGAGGTGTCGGACAAGCGCGTCTCCTCATCGAGCGAAGCCATTAGGTGCAAAAAGTACCCTCTTCTACACCTGAACGCACGGATCACGTGGCGGACGCCGCGGCGTATCGTCGAGCCGTGCAGCCCGAGCGCCCGCCGCCGAACGTGGTGGGCGACTGGGCGGCGAGCGGCGTCGCGGCACTGACCGGTCGCCCCGCCGGCCCACCACTGGTACCGCCGGGCCGGGCCGCCACCGTGGCGCGCGGTCTGGCCGACCACATCGCCCGCGTCACCGCGGGCCGGGTCCGTGTGGACGGCCCACGGTTGCTGTCCGAGCGCGCAGCGTTCACCGGCCATCGCCGCCGTGGGGCGGTCTCCGCGGGTGGGAGCTGCCGGCTGCTGGCGACCGCCGACGGCTGGGCAGCCGTGTCATGCGCTCGCCCCGACGACCCGCTGCTGCTCGGCGCGCTCATCGGGGCCGAGCTGCCGGGAGAACCGTGGCCCGTGGTCGCGGCCTGGGTCCGCGCGCACCCCGGCGCGGAACTGGCCGACCGCGCGGAGCTGCTCAGCCTCGCCGCCGCGCCGGTGCGGCCTGCGGTGCCGCAGACGTTCCCGGACCTGCCGCCGCGCCCGGTCGACGGGCTGCTCGTCGTGGACTTCAGCGCGCTGTGGGCCGGACCGCTGTGCGCCCACCTGCTCGGACTGGCCGGCGCGCACGTGGTGAAGGTCGAGACCCCCACGCGGCCTGACGGCGCCCGGGGTGGCGACCCCGACTTCTACCGACTGCTGCACGCAGGCCACCACTCTGTCGTGCTCGACCCGGCCGTCCCCGCCGACCGCGGCGCGCTCGCCGCGCTGGTGGCGGCGGCCGACATCGTCATCGAGGCCTCCCGGCCCCGCGCACTGGCCGGGTTCGGGCTCGACGCCCACGCCGCGGTCGCCGCCGGCACCACCTGGATCTCGATCACCGCAGCCGGCCGCTCGTCGTCGCGCGTGGGGTTCGGGGACGACGTCGCCGCGAGCGCCGGCCTGGTCGCCCACGACGCCGACGGCCCCGTCTTCTGCGGCGACGCGATCGCCGACCCCCTCGCCGGCCTCACTGCGGCCGCGCTGGCCCTCACCGCACCCGCGGACGGCGCCGGCGTGCTCTGGGACATCGCGATGGCCGGAGTCGTCGCCGCCACCCTCGACGCCGAGCCCGGTCCGATTCCGGCGGCCCGCCGGGACGGCGCGGGCTGGGTGCTGGACACCACCGCCGGTCCGGTGCCGGTGGCCCACCCCCGGCGACGTGCCGTCGCGGGCGCTGCCCCGGTGAGCGGCGCGGACACGGCCGCCGTGCTCGCCGCGATCGGTGTGCCCGCGCCGTGATCCTCATCCGTGACGCCGAGGTCGAGTGCCGCCGCGTCGACGTCCGGATCGCAGACGGGTGCGTGGCCGAGATCGGCGTCCACCTCGACGGTCGCCCCGGTGAGGAGGTGCTCGTCGCCGACGGCGGCGCGCTGCTCCCCGGGCTCGTCGACCACCACCTGCACCTGCACGCACTGGCCGCCGCCGCGCGATCCACCCCGTGTGGCCCGCCCGAGGTGCGCGACCCCGCAGGCCTCGCCGCCGCTCTTGCCGCCGCCAGAACGGACGAGCACCGCTGGATCCGCGGCGTCGGCTACCACGAGTCCGTCGCCGGCCACCTCGACGCAGCCGCGCTCGACCGGCTGCACGCGGCCCGACCGGTGCGACTGCAGCACCGCAGCGGGGCGCTGTGGGTGGTGAACGGCGCAGGGGCGCAACGCCTCGGTCTGGCCGATGCCACCTACCCCGGCATCGAGCGCACGCCGGACGGCGCCCCGACCGGGCGGCTCTGGCGCGCCGACGACTGGATGCGCTCACGCCTTCCCAGCACCGGTCCGCCGAACCTCGCCGCGGTCGGCGACCGCCTCGCCCGGCTCGGTATCACCGCCGTCACCGACGCGACACCCGATCTCGAGCCCGCGGCGCTCGACGCCCTCGCCGCGGCGGTCACCACCGGCGTGCTCCCGCAGCGGGTACACCTGCTCGGAGTACCACTCGGCGTCGCACCGCGCGCGCCGCTCACCGCAGGCCCGTACAAGATCGTGCTCGCGGACTCGGGCCTGCCCGACCTCGACACCCTCACCGCGACGATCGGCGCCGCCCACGCGCTCAGCCGCCCGGTGGCCGTGCATTGTGTGACCCGGGAGGCGTTCGTACTGCTCCTCACCGCGCTGCACGACGCGGGGTGCGTCGCAGGCGATCGGATCGAGCACGCCGCCCTCGTCCCCGCCGAGCTGGTCGGGGACCTGGCACGCCGGGGTCTGCGCGTCGTCACCCAGCCCGGGTTCCTCGCCCACCGCGGCGACGACTACCTGCGCGACCTCCCCGCCACCGATCACCCCGACCTCTACCGCTGCCGGAGCCTGCTCGACGCGGGCGTGCCGGTGGCGCTGTCGAGCGACGCCCCGTACGGCCCTCTGGACCCCTGGACCGTCCTCGCCGCCGCGGCCCACCGCCGTACCCCGTCCGGCGCGGTCGCCGGCCGGGCCGAGCGGTTGGCCCCGGCCGACGCGCTGGACGCCTACCTCGCCCCACCTGAGGACCCCGGTGGTCCACCCCGACGGATTCGCCCAGGGACACCGGCCGACCTGGCGCTGCTCGACCGCCCGCTGGAGGCCGTCCTGACCGACCCTTCCCTCACACCGGTCCGCGCCACGTTCATCGCCGGATACGCCCACGTGCCGGCGAGCGGGACGTCCGTCGGATAGGTCGGTCCCGGCGGTTCAGGCGAGCAGTTCGACGATCGTCGCGTTCGCCGTGCCACCGCCCTCGCACATCGTCTGCAGGCCGAAGCGCACGGTGTCCCGACGCATCCGGGCGAGCATCCGCGTCATCAGGATCGCGCCCGAGGCGCCGAGCGGGTGGCCCACGGCGATCGCACCGCCGAGCGGGTTGACCCGGGCCGGGTCCGCGCCGGTCTCGGCCAGCCACGCCAGCGGCACCGGCGCGAAGGCCTCGTTGACCTCGAACACCCCGATCTCCTCGATGGTCAGCCCGGACCGCCGCAGCACCTTCTCGGTGGCGGGGATCGGCCCGGTCAGCATGAGGATCGGGTCGGCGCCGCTCACCGCGCCGCTGTGGTACCTCGCGATGGGGGTCAGCCCCAGGTCACGGGCCCGTTCCGAGGTGGTGATCAGCAGCGCGGCCGCGCCGTCGGAGATCTGCGACGCGTTGCCTGCGTGGATCACCCCGTCGGCCCGGAACGACGGCTTCAGCTTCGCCAGCGTCTCCACCGACGTGCCTCGCCGCAGCCCCTCGTCCACGCCGAACTTCGTGCCCTCGACGTCGACGGGGACGATGTGGTCGTCGAACACCCCGTCGTCGATGGCCGCGGCCGCCCGCTCGTGCGACGCCGCGGCGAACTCGTCGAGCTGCGCCCGGGAGAACCCCCAGCGCTGGGCGATCAGCTCCGCCCCCACCCCTTGGTTGAACTCGAACCCGTCGTAGCGCTCCAGCACCTTCGGGCCGTAGGGCTGGCCGGTGGCCCGCGCCGCGCCGAGTGGCACCCGGCTCATCGTCTCCACCCCGCCGGCGACCACCAGGTCGTACTGACCGGCCATCACCGCGTGCGCGGCCGAGTCGATCGCCTGCTGGCTGGAGCCGCACGCCCGGTTGATCGTCACCCCCGCCACGTGCTCCGGCCATCCGGCCGCCAGCACCGCGAATCGGCCGATGTTGCTCGACTGGTCCCCGACCTGGCTGACACAGCCCCACATGACGTCGTCGACCGTTTCGGGATCGACTCCCGTGCGGTCGACGAGCGCGGTGAGCACCTCGGCGGACAGGTCCGCAGCATGCACTCCGGACAACGAGCCGTTGCGCCGGCCGATCGGCGTCCGGACCGCGTCGACGATGACGGCATCACGCATCACATTCCCCGTTCCTGTTGGTGTCAGCGGGCCGTGGCCGGCAACCGCGTCGCGATGATCGCTGCGCGTGCTCAGCGCGGCGCCATCCGGATCGCGCCGTCGAGGCGGATGACCTCGCCGTTGAGCATCGGGTTGGCCACGATGTGGCCGACGAGTGCCGCGAACTCCGACGGGGCGCCCAGCCGCGACGGGTGGGGCACCTGCTGTCCCAGCGAGTCCCGCGCCTCCTGCGACAACGTGGCGAGCAGCGGCGTCTCGAACAGACCCGGTGCGATCGTCACCACGCGCACCAGGTACTGCGCGAGGTCGCGGGCGATCGGCAGCGTCATGCCCACCACGCCGCCCTTGGACGCCGAGTAGGCCGCCTGCCCGATCTGCCCGTCGAACGCCGCCACCGAGGCGGTGTTGACGATGATCCCGCGCTCCTCGCCGACCGGATCCGTGGCCGCGATCCGCTCCGCGGCCAGGCGGATCACGTTGAACGTGCCGATCAGGTTGACCTGCACCACCGTGGTGAACAGCTCGAGCGGGAACACACCCTTCTTGCTCACCACGCGCGCTGCCGGGCCGATGCCCGCGCAGTTCACCGCCACCCGCAGCGGCCCTATCTCCGCGGCGACGTCGAGGGCCGCGGTCACGCTCGCCTCGTCGGTGACGTCGCCGGGGGCGAACCGCACTCGCTTGCCCAGCTTGTCCGCGACCTGCTCACCCGGCGAGCTCGGCAGGTCGAGGATCACGACGTCCGCACCCGCGTCGAGCAGCGTCTCGGTGGTCGCCAGGCCCAGACCGGACGCGCCGCCGGTGACGAGAGCGACGGAGCCGTGGATGTCCATTCGTGCGTTCCTCTCGGGTGGTGCGTTTTCCGCGTCAGAGCAGTTCGAGGATGGTGGCGTTGGCCTGGCCGCCGCCCTCGCACATGGTCTGCAGGCCGTAACGGATGCCGTTGTCGCGCATGTGGTGCACCAGCGTGGTCATCAGCCGTGCCCCGGACCCGCCCAGCGGGTGGCCGAGCGCGATCGCACCGCCGTTGGGGTTGAGCGCCTTCGCATCCGCCCCGAGGTCGGCCAGCCAGGCCAGCGGCACGGGCGCGAACGCCTCGTTGACCTCGAACGCACCGATCTCGTCGATCCGCAGGCCGGAGCGCTGCAGCGCCTTCTGCGTGGCCGGGATCGGCGCCGTCAGCATGATCACCGGGTCTGATCCGGCCAGCACCGCCGTGTGCACCCGGGCGATCGGTCGCAGCCCCAGCTCCTTCGCCTTCTCCGACGTGGTCATCAGCAGCGCCGCGGATCCGTCGGAGATCTGCGAGGAGTTCCCCGCCGTGATCGTGCCGCCCTCGGGCTTGAACACCGTCTTCAGCCCGGCCAGCTTCTCCACGGTGCTGCCGCGACGGACCCCCTCGTCCGCGCTGACGACCGTGCCGTCCTCGAGCGTGACCGGCGCGATCTGGGCGGCGACGCGGCCCTCGTCCTGTGCCGCGGCGGCCTTCTCGTGCGAGCCGAGGGAGAACTCGTCGAGCTGGGTGCGCGAGAGTCCCCACCGCTCGGCGATCATCTCGGCGCCCACACCCTGGTTCGGGGACACGCCGCCGTAGCGGGCGAGGAAGGTGTCGGGGTACGGCCTGCCGTCGCCGATCGAGGACCCCATGGGCACCCGGCTCATCGACTCGACCCCACCGGCCACAACCACGTCGTACTGCCCCGCGATCAGCCCGGCGGCCGCGAAGTGCACCGACTGCTGCGACGAGCCGCACTGCCGGTCCACGGTCACGCCGGTGACGGTCTCCGGCCAGCCGGCGGTCAGCACCGCAGTGCGGGCGATGTCGAAGGCCTGCTCCCCGACCTGGGTGACGCAGCCCCACACGACGTCGTCCACCACGCCAGGCTCCACCCCGGCCCGCTCGGCCAGCGCGTTCAGGACGTGCGCCGACAGGTTCGCCGGATGCACCCCCGACAGCCCGCCGTTCCGCTTGCCGACCGGCGTTCGCACGGCCTCCACGATCACTGCGTCACGCATGTCCGGTCCCTTCGACAGATGCCTGTCGGACCACCATAAGGTCCGATTCCGTGCCCTGAATAGGAGAAGTGGACCGCATCACGGTCGCCGTGTATCCGGAACGCGCCAGGATCGATCAGCGACCGGTCCACGCGGGAGCGCGCTTCTCCAGGAAGGCCCGCACACCCTCGCGGCCGTCCTCGGATTCACGGACGCGGCTGGTCGCTGCGACCGTGGCCGTCCAGCCCGCCGCGTCCTCGGACGTCGCGAGCCCGTTCATCGCCTCCATGCAGGCCTGGAGCGCCACAGGAGCGTTCCGGGTGACCCGGGTTGCGAGCGCGAGTCCTTCGTCTCCCGCATAGCCCGGCGGGCACAGCACGTTCACGAACCCGGCCTCGTACGCCCGCTGGGCCGGGATCGGGTCGCCGGTGAGCACGAGCTGGCGCGCGAGGTTCGCCGGGAAACCCCGTGGCGCCCGGAAGAGGGCACCGCATGTCGGCACCACGCCGATGCCGACCTCCGGCAGGCCGAACCACGCGGCCGTCGAGGCCACGACGAGATCGCAGGCGAGCACGAGCTCCAGTCCGCCGCCGAACGCCGGCCCCTCCACCGCCGCGACGAGCGGCTTGCGGCGGACCCGCCGCACCAGCCCGTACTCCCCGCCGCGCTCGGTCACGTAGTCGCCGTTCGCGGTGAGGTCGCTGCCCGCCGAGAAGACGGTTTCCGTGCCCGTGAGCACGCCGGCCCAGATGTCGTCGTCGTCTTCCATCACGTTGAAGGCGTCATCGAGGGCGTCGGCCATAGCCCGGTTGATCGCGTTGCGCTTGGCCTCCCGGCGCATGGCCACTACCAGCACCCTCCCGTGCCGCTGCACGTCCACCAGGTCGTTCACGTGGTCTCCTCCCCGCCCCACCCGACGAAGTCGACGATCTCGTCGAGCGGCGCCCTCTCGATGCGGACAGCGTTCGCCGGGTTGCCCACGTCCTCCCACCCGACGGCCATGCCGCAGAACAGCATCAGCTCGGCAGGGGCACCGACCACCTCGGCCACGGTCCGGTGGTGGACCGACCACGCCTCCTGAGGACAGCTGGCCAGACCTTCGGCCCGCAGGAGCAGCATGATCGTTTGCAGGTACATGCCGAGGTCGGCCCACTGCGCCGCGCCCATCCGCCGGTCGATGTAGCAGAACATGCCGACCGGCGCCCCGAAGAACGCGTAGTTGCGGGCGAACCACCGCCTGCGCGCCGCCTTGTCCTCGCGGGAGATCCCCAGCGCGGTGTAGAGCTGCTCGCCGGAACGGAACCGCCGCTCCCGGTACGGCGAGGTCAGCGCCGGCGGGTAGATCGCGTACTCGCGCTCGTCCCCGCCGTCACCGCTCTCGACCCGCTCGACCATCAGCTTCTTCAGCACTGCCAACGGGCCGCCGGTCAGCGCGTAGAGCCGCCATGGCTGCAGGTTACCGCCCGAAGGTGCCCGTCCGGCGGCATCGAGGACCCTCGACAGCACGGCGCGGTCCACCGGCCGGTCCAGGAACCCGCGCACGGAACGCCGGCTCGCGACGGCATCGCGGACGTCCATCAGCCCTGACCGACCCCACCCACCGTCACCGGATCGTCACCCCCGCGTCCACCTTCATCTGGGTCCCGGTGACGTAGCGGGACTCGTCCGACACGAGATACAGCACGGCGTTGCTGACATCGACCGGCTCGACCATCTCGACGGGCATGGCGTTCTGGTAGATCGCCCCCAGACCGGCGTGCGGACCGGCGAGCAGCTCGTGCAGGCCGGGCGCCCGGATCCCGGTGGGCACGCCCGTCGGGTGCACGGTGTTGACCCGGATCGACTTCTCGGCGAGCTCGTTGGCGAGCGCGAGGCTCAATCCGACGACGCCGTGCTTCGCGGCCGTGTACGGGGTGGTCAACGGATTGCCCTTGATCCCGGCCGCCGAGCTGATGTTCACCAGACTCCCGCCGCCGCGGGCGATCAGGTGCGGGATCGCGGCGACGCACGTGTTCCAGGTGCCGATCAGATTGACGTCCACGACCGTTCGCCAGTCCGCGACGCTGGTGGTGTCCCATGTACCGACGGTGAGGACGCCGGCGTTGGCCACCGCAGCATCCAACCCGCCGAGCTCCCCTGCGGCCTCCCCGACCACCGCGCACAACTCCTCGGCGTCGCGTACGTCGACCGTCCGCGCGAGCACCCGGCGACCGAGAGCCTCGACGGCTTTCGCCGTCTCGGCCAGGTCGTCCTCGCCGCTCATCGGATACGCGATCCCCTCGACCGGTGCGCAGACGTCGACGATCAGCAGGTCCGCGCCCTCCGAGGCGAGCCGCAGCGCGTGACTGCGCCCCATGCCCCGGCCTGCACCCGTGATCAGCACGATCTTGCCCTCGAGCCGCCCCATCTCCACCCCTCTCAGTTCGCCGCGACCGGGGCCGCGGCACGCGCCGTGACCCTCGGCACCCACGCCGCGATGTGGTCCCAGAGCACGACCCGGTTTCCCGCGAAGTTGTGGCAGTGCGCGGAGCCTGCGACGAGGTGCAGCGTCACGTCCTGCGAGGCGCGATAGCCGGCGAGCTCGGCGTACGGATCGGGCGAGACGTCCAGCACCGCGCCGAGCGCCACGAACACGGGGACATCCACCACCGCGGCGTATCGCTGCACGTAACCGGGTGTCGTGACCTCCGACGCCGCCAGCACCGGCACGCGTGACTCCGCGGCATCGTCGGCGGCGATGACGTCGTCCGGCACGTCAGGGGCGTGGAACAGCTGCCGCAGGCGCTGCCGCGGCACGATCGTTGAGACGGCGTCGGGCGCCGTGCCGGTGCGCTCGCGGAACGCGGCGAGGCTCTGAGTGATCCGGGCGTGGAGGTCCTCGGCATCGATGGCGGCCTCGTGCACGTTGGAGATTTGGACCCCGTAGCCCAGTAACACCACGGCGTCGTACGGCCGTTCCTGGGCCTGCATCATCGTCGTCAGGCATGCGCCCATGGAGTGGCCGACCCCGACCAGCGGGAGGTCGAGCGAGGGAAGCCCGGGCACCAGCGCGCCCGCCCGCATCCTCGCCCGCAGTTGCACGGCGACCGCGGCATCACCCGCGGCGAGGAGCGGCAACCCCACATCGCCGGATCGCTCCGGGTCACTGCTTCCGCCGACGCCCAGATGATCGAGCGCGACCACGATGTATCCCTGCCCGGCAAGGTGCTCGGCGAAGCTGTAGCCACGACGCCCCGGAACCTCCAGGTGCCAGTACCGCTTGTCGTAGGTGCCGCCTGCGAGGCACAGCAGCACGGCGGTCGCCGCACTCGGGTCCTCGGGCAGGAACAGCCACGCCGCCTGCGTCAGCGCCTCCCCCGTACCGACTTCGGCGGAGACATCGAACGTCAAGGTGTGCTGCGCCATGCTTCTCCTCAAACCTGCCACTCTTCAGTACACCCGAGCCGACGAGTGGCTCTCGTCGGAACCTACCCACGAACAGGCCAGAAGGCAGATCGCATATGTCCGTGACCTCACCCACCTTCAGTATCCTCAATATTGGTTCCGCACGCTAGGCTGTGCAGGCTTATGTGCGAGTTGGAGGCGGGCGACGGTGATACGCAGCACGGCGGAGTCCCGCGCTGGACAGCCGGTGCTCTCCCGCGGTGCGCGGGCACCTACTTGGCTGAGGAGCCTGATCTCATCCCGGCCATTGGCGTCGGCGCCGCGCGCACCTCACGACGACCCGAGCGCTCGCGCATACGTCCGTCTCCTCGCCGAGCTCACTGACCGACCACCGGAGGGACTCCATGACGCATCGACTCCAAGGCCGCACGATCGTCATGTCGGGAGGGAGCCGGGGTATCGGGCTGGCCATCCTCGTCGCCGCCGCACGCCAGGGCGCGAACGCCGTGCTCCTGGCGAAGACCGACCAGCCCGACCCGCGGCTGCCGGGAACCGTCCACACCGCCGTCGAGGAGATCGAGGCCGCCGGCGGCAAAGCGGTCGCGGTCGTCGGCGACGTGCGGAAGGAGGAGGACGTCGAGCGGGCCGTCGCCACAGCCGTCGAGACGTTCGGTGGCGTGGATGTCTGCGTGAACAACGCCAGCGCGATCAACGTCTCCGGCACCGAGGAACTGCCGGTCAAGCGATTCGACCTGATGCAGCAGATCAACGCTCGAGGCACCTACGTACTGACCCGTGCATGCCTCCCGCATCTGCGCAAGTCGGACCAGGCTCATGTCCTGACGCTCTCGCCGCCGCTGAACCTCGCGCCGCACTGGCTGGGACGCCACCCCGGCTACACGCTGTCGAAGTACGGCATGACGCTGCTGACCCTGGGCTGGGCCGCGGAGTACTCGGAAGCGAGTGTCGCGGCGAACTGCCTGTGGCCGCGGACGACGATCGCGACCGCCGCGGTGATCAACCTGTTCGGAGACAAGGCCGGAAGTTCGCGCAGCCCGGAGATCATGGCCGACGCTGCCGTGGAAATCCTCGCGAAACCGTCGGCGGAGCAGACCGGTCGGACCCTGATCGACGAGGACGTGCTCCGGGCATCGGGGGTCACCGACTTCTCCCGGTACGGCGGCGGCGAGGCACCCGACCTCGACATCTATGTGGACCCGTCATGACCGGCGGCGACGTGGCGCGGCTGCTCCTGCGGGCTGTCATCGGCGGCACGATGATCGCCCACGGCGTGCGGCACGGCCGGACGCTGGACGGGACGGCCGGGTGGTTCGGGTCGATCGGGTTTCGACAGCCGCGCATGCAGGCAGCGGCGAGTGCTGCGATCGAGGTCGGAGCCGGGGCGGCGCTGCTCGCCGGGGTGGCGACGCCCCTGGCGGCGTCCGCGGTGGTGGGGACGATGGGGGTCGCGGCGCGATCGGTGCACCTGCCCAACGGGTTCTTCGTGATGAACGAGGGGTACGAGTTCGTGCTCAACCTCGGCGCCGCGTCGGTGGCACTGGCTGCGCTCGGGCCCGGCAGGTTCAGTGTGGACCGGGTGCTGGGACTGGACGAGCGTCTCACCGGTACGCAGCGCGCCGCCCTCGCCGTCGGCGTGGGGTTGGGTGCGGCGACGGTGCAGCTCGCGGCATTCTGGCGACGCCCGCAGCCGAAGCCGGTCGAGACGGCGGTCGGATCCGGGACAGCGGCGTAGGACGCGGCGTAGAACGAGGAAGAGGGACAGTATGAATGTAGGACAGAGCCGGGTCGCGATCGTGACCGGAGCCGCACGGGGGATCGGCGCAGCGACCGCCCGCCGGCTCGCGTCCGACGGATTGGCCGTCGGCGTGCTGGACCTGGACGAGGCCGGGGCGAAAGGCACAGCGGAGGCGATCGCGGCCGACGGAGGTCGCGCGGCGGGGATGGCGGTGGACGTGGCCGACCCCGATGCCGTGCAGTCCGCCGTCGACGGGGTGGCCGCGGAGCTCGGTGCGCCTACCGTGCTGGTGAACAACGCGGGCGTCACCCGGGACAACATGCTGTTCAAGATGACTGAGGTCGATTGGGACACGGTCATGGGTGTGCACCTGCGTGGTGCGTTCCTGATGTCGCGGGCCACGCAGAAGCACATGGTCGAGGCGAAGTTCGGACGGATCGTGAACCTGTCGTCGACCTCCGCGCTGGGCAACCGCGGGCAGCTGAACTACTCCACCGCCAAGGCGGGCCTGCAGGGCTTCACCAAGACCCTCGCCATCGAACTGGGCAAGTTCGGCGTCACGGCGAACGCGATCGCACCGGGGTTCATCGAGACGGAGATGACCAAGGCGACGGCGGAGCGGATGGGCGTGCCGTTCGCCGACTTTGTCGCGGGTGCGGCCGCGACGATCCCGGTGGGACGGGTCGGCCAGCCCGACGACGTCGCGCACCTGGTGTCTTTCCTGGTCAGCGAGGGCGCCGGGTTCGTCTCCGGCCAGGTCGTATACCTCGCGGGCGGGCCGAAGGCATGAGCGGAGAGATGATCGACGACACGACCGGCGGCTACGAGCAGATCCGCTACGAGGTCGCCGAGCAGGTCCTGACCATCACGCTGAACCGGCCGGAGCGGCTCAACGCGTTCACCCGGCAGATGGCCGAGGAACTGATCGATGCGTTCGACCGCGCCGACTCCGACGACGAGGTGCGGGCCGTCGTGCTGACCGGTGCCGGCCGTGGTTACTGCGCCGGTGCCGACCTGCGGTCCGGAGGCGCCACGTTCGACTACGCCGAGGGCGCCGCGCACCGCGACCACGGCGGCCAGGTGTCGCTGCGGATCTTCGAGTCGACGAAGCCGGTGATCGTCGCGTTCAACGGGCCCGCTGTCGGCATCGGCGTCACGATGACCCTGCCCGCCGACGTGCGGCTGGCATCCACCGAGGCGCGCTTCGGGCTGGTGTTCGCGCGGCGCGGGATCGTGATGGAGGCGGCGTCGAGCTGGTTCCTGCCCCGCCTGGTCGGGATCAGCCGGGCCCTGGAGTGGGCGAACACCGGGCGGATCTTCGACGCCGACGAGGCACTGGCCGGCGGGTTGGTCCGGTCGGTGCATCCGCCGGAGGAGCTGCTGCCCGCCGCGTACGCGATCGCGCGCGAGATCGCCGAGAACACCGCGCCGGTGTCCGTCGCCCTGAACCGGCAGATGCTGTGGCGGATGCTCGGCGCCGACCACCCGATGACGGCCCACGTTCTCGACTCCCGCGCCGTGCAGTCGCGCGGCACGTCGGAGGACGCGAAGGAGGGCGTCACGAGTTTCCTGGAGAAGCGCCCGGCGCGCTTCCCCGACAGGGTGTCCGCGGACATGCCCGACTTCTACCCGTGGTGGCCGGCCATGCCTTTCCGACCGCTCAACCCGGGATAAGCGGGGCGAAGATCCGAAGCCTCGGGTGGCCATGGCTGTCGCAACAACCATGGCCACCCGAACCGGTCAGTCCTGTGTGTTCTTGTGATGCAGGTAGGTGAGGTAACCGACGGGGATCGGGCTGCCTCCGTTGACAGGGATCACGGTGCCCGTCACCCATCTCGACTCGTCGGACGCGAGGTAGACGCACATCGGGCCCACGTCGTCGGGCGTGCCCAGGCGCTGCAATGGCACGGTCGCCACCTGGCGCGCGCGCCGTGACGGGGTCATCCGTTCCTCGCTGCCCTCCGTCACCACCACCCCGGGAGCGACCCCGTTCACGCGGATGTCGAGGTGGCCCCACTCGGCGGCCATCGTCCGGGTCAGGTTGTCCAGCCCTGCCTTCGCCGCCCCGTACTGGCCCGTCATCGGGTTCGGGTACGACCCGCTGCGCGACGAGATGTTGATGATCGAGCCACCTTCTGGCATCGCCCGCGCGGCGGACTGGGCGGCGAAGAACGTCCACTTGAGGTTCAGGTCGACGACCGCGTCCCACTGCGCCTCGGTGAGGTCCAGCAGCGGGCCGACGTCGCCGGGCCGGGCGCTGCCTGCGTTGTTCACGAAGGTGTGCAGGCCACCGAACTCCGCGACGGCCCGGTCGATCAGCGCGTCGACCTGGTAGGGGCGGGTGATGTCGGTCGGGACCGCGATCGCGCGCGCCCCGAGTGCCCGCACCTGCTCGACGGTCTCCTGCAACGGCTCCGGGGTGCGTCCTGCGACCACGACGCACGCGCCTGCGCGGGCCATCGCACGCGCGATGCCGCGGCCGATGCCGCTACCGCCACCGGTGACGACGACGG
The DNA here is from genome assembly GCF_006716445.1 of Pseudonocardia kunmingensis. Lineage (GTDB taxonomy): Bacteria > Actinomycetota > Actinomycetes > Mycobacteriales > Pseudonocardiaceae > Pseudonocardia > Pseudonocardia kunmingensis. The sequence continues at coordinate 773,000 of NZ_VFPA01000002.1, read as the reverse complement.
CTCGGCCGGTCAGGTCGAACATGTCTCAGCTCCTCGCCAGCATCCGGTCCGCGAAGGCGCGGAACCGCTCCGAGCCGATCAGCCCGCCCTGGATGCTCGCGGCGAATTCGAACTGCTCGGGGACAGGCCAGCTCGCCGACCGGTCCAGCGCCGCGTAGTGGCCGAGCACGTCTCGCGGCACGCGGGCGAGCGCCTCGGCACGGGCCAGCGCCGCGTCGAGCGCGGGGCCGTCGGCCGGATCGGCCAGTCCGAGCCGCACGCACTCGCCGGGCCCCAGCCGGTCCTGCGATGCCAGCAGGCTCCACAGCAGGCCCGGCCGGATCCGGTGCAGCAAGGCCACCCCGCCGGTGCCGGCGACCAGGCCGGCGCGCGCCCACCCCTGCTGCACCCAGCCACCCGGGCCGACGAACCGCGTGTCGCAGGCGAGCGCGAGGTCGAGGCCGAGACCGACCGCGGGACCGTCCACCGCGGCGATGGTCGGAACCGGGCAGTCGCGCAGAGCGCGGACCACGGCCTGGAACCTGCCGTAGACCGTCTCCCGGATCTCGTCGGCCGACATCGTGCGCGTGACCTCGACGATCGTCGGCAGGTCCCCGCCCGCGCAGAAGGCACCCTCCCCGGTGAGCACGACCACGCTCCCAGGGCGCTCCCCTGCCTCGCGCACCGCCTGCGCCAGCGCCTCGGCCTCGTCGGGCCCGAGCGCGTTGCGCTTCGCGGTCCACCCCATGGTCACCACGGTCGCGGCGCCGCGGTCGTCCACCCGAACACCCACCGGCATCATCTCCTGATTCGTCACTTTCTCGTCGTCCGCGCCGCGAACCGCCGCGCTACCTCGGCCACATCCGTTCGCCAGCGCAGCTTCGCCCCGGCCTCCAGCGCGAGGGCGTGGGCGAGCGTGGCGCCCTCGCCGTCCGCGAGCAGGTCGAGCGTGGTGTCGACTGCAGCCGGCGACGCCGCGAGGATCCCGTCGACGATCTCCTGCGCCCGTCCCATCAGCCGCTCGTGTGCCACCACCTCGTTGACCAGGCCGGCCCGCAGCGCCTGCTCGGCGTCGATGGGCTCGCCGGTCAGCATCATCTGGCGGGCCAGCCGCACGCCGACGGCGCGCGGCAGCAGCGCGCTCATCCCCCAGCCGGCCAGCAGGCCGACCGCGGCGTGGGTGTCGGCGAAGCGCGCGTTCTGCGAGGCGATGAGGAAGTCGCAGGACAGTGCCAGCTCGAGTGCGCCGGTGTAGCACAGGCCGTTGATCACGCCGACGACCGGCGTGCGCATCGCCCGCAGCACCTCCGAGGGGTCCGTGCGGGCGCCGCGCGGCGAGCCGCTGCCGTTCCCGAGCGACTCCTTGAGATCGATGCCCGCGGAGAACGCCGGGTCGGTGCCGGTGAGCACGACCAGCCGGGTCTCCGGGTCGGCGTCCGCCGCCCGCAACGCGGCGATCAGTCCCCGCCGCATCGCGATCGTCAGGGCGTTGCGCGCCTGCGGGCGGTCCAGGGTCAGCCATGCCACCCCGTCGACCCAGCTCGAACCGAGCCCGTCGACGCCGCGATCGTCGATCATGCGATGCCGATCGCGGTTCGGCACGCGGACAGCAGCACGGCGTCGCTCATGCAATTCGTTGTACTCTACTCGCGCGCTGGCGGGAAGAGTCCGGCGTCGAGCCGACCACACCGGAGTGAGCGATGGACCTGCAGACCGTCCTGTACGAGGTCGACGACCACGTCGCGACGATCACCCTGAACCGGCCGGAAGCCATGAACAGCTTCAACCAACTGATGTGCGATGAGTTCGCTGAGATCTGGCGGACCGTTCGCAACGACGACGACGTGCACGTGATGGTGCTGCGCGCCGCGGGCGACCGGGCGTTCAGCACCGGGGCCGACGTCAAGCAAGGCGTCTTCCGGCACGAGAACCCGTTCTCCGACCGCGACCCGGGCGAGTTGCTGTGCCCGAAGGTCAACCACGTGTGGAAGCCGCTGGTCTGCGCTGTGCAGGGTATGGCTGCCGCCGGGGCCTTCTACTGGATCAACGAGTCGGACATCCTGATCTGCTCGGAAGAGGCCACGTTCTTCGATCCACACGTCAGCTACGGGCTGACCGCCGCGCTCGAGCCGATCGGCCTGTCGCATCGGATCCCCCTCGGCGAGGCACTGCGCATCGCGTTGCTCGGTCTGGACGAGCGGATGTCTGCGGAGCGGGCACTCCAGATCGGCCTGGTCACTGAGGTCGTGGCGCGTGACGAGCTGTGGAAGCGCGCCGACGAGCTCGCGCGCATCATCGCGGCCAAGCCGCCGCTGGCAGTCCAGGGAACCGTCCGCGCCATCTGGGAGTCGCTCGACAAGACCCGCACGCAGGCGATGCAGACGGGGATGAACTACATCCTGCTCGGGAGTCCGCTGGGCTCCAAGGCGGTCGACCGTGCCGCCGTCACGCGCCCGAAGTGGACACTGCGGTAGCGCGCCGTTCGAACACCCGAGCCAGAGAAGATAGTACTTTTTAGAAGGGGGTACACCGATGCGGTTCGGGATGCCGTGGCCCGGTGCTGACGTCGCCCGCGAGGCCGAGCAGGTCGGCGTCGGGGCGTTCTGCACGGGGGATTTCGTCGACCACGACGCGTACACGACGCTGGCCGAGATCGTGGCGAGCACCGAGCGCGCCCTGGTCGGGCCGGCGATCGCGTACGCGTTCGCCCGCACGCCCTACGCCCACGCCACGGCCATGCGCCAGCTGCACGCCACGGCGCCCGGCCGACTGTTCCTCGGCCTCGGCTCCGCCGCGTACCGCATCAACCGCGACTGGTTCGGCGTGCCCGCCGACCGCCCGGTAGACCGGATCGCGGAGACCGTGGACGTCGTGCGGGCCTGGCTGCACGCCGAGAACGGCGAGAAGATCCGCTACTCGGGGGAGTTCTACGCGATCGACGCCGACGTCCGCGCCCCCGTCCTCGGCAGGCTCGAGATCCCGGTGCTCCTCGCGGCGTTCAACAAGCGCATGGCGGCCACCGCCGGCCGCGTCGCGGACGGCATGATCGGGCACGGCCTGTTCACCCGGTCCTGGTGGAACGACGTCGTGCGGCCGGCCGTCGAGAAGGGGATGGCGTCGGGCGAGCGCACCGACCGGCCTCTCGAACAGGGCTGGATCATCACCGCCGTCAACGACACCGAGCCCGAGCGCGCGATCGCCGACGCCCGGCGCATGATCGCCTTCTACCTCACGGTGAAGACCTACGACCCGTTCGTCACCCACCACGGCTGGGAGGGCCCGGTCGAACAGCTCCGCGGCGCCTTCAGACAGGGCGACACCGACGCCATGGCCGCCGCGGTCACCGACGAGATACTCACCGAGATCGCCGTCTGCGGCACGACGTCCGAGGCGAAGGAGCAGCTCGCCCGCCGCACCGACGCCCTCCCCCACGACGTCGGCTACTTCGCCCCACCGAGCTTCCTCGTGGGCCGCAAGCGCCGCGCGGCCTATGCCCGCGCCAGCCTGGGCCTGCTCGACGGCCCGGTACCGGGGACGCCTGCGCGCTGAGCGTGGTCCTCGCAGAGTCCGTGGACTCTGCGAGGACCAGACCGAGCGCGCAGACCGCTCGGGGCCGTCCTCGTCAGCCGGTGCGGCCCACCCCGCGCAGGTCGAGGATCCCGGCGAAGTGGGAGATACCCATGGTGTCCGCCCCCACGACGTCGTCCTGTGCGGCGACGTGCGTGCGGCGCCCGCAGATCCAGACGTTCATCGCCTCCTCGACCGCCACGCTGGACGCCCGCTCCAACGACGCGGTGACGGTGGTGTCATCCGAGGCCGGCGAGGCCGCCGCCGCCAGCGCCTCGTCGAACGCGGGCGGCCGGGGGCCGGGGTAGCGGCTCGCCGCCTGGAACGTGTTCCGCAGGGTGATCACCGGGGACGCCGAGGTCGGCGAGACGATCGTGTAGGCGTCGAACCCGCCCTTCCCCCAGGTCTCGAAGATCGTCGGCGCGGTCTGGGTCACGATCTCCACCGTGATGCCGACCTCAACGAGCTGCGCCTGCATCGCCGTCGCCAGCTGGTCGAAGGGCCGGTTGCCGGAGCCCACGAGCATCGTCATCGTGAAGCCGCCCGGAACGCCGGCCTGCGCCAGCAGCTGCCTGGCCCGCTCCGGGTCGTGGGTGTAGGCGACCGGCGGGTCGGTGAGGTGGCCCGGATAGATCTCCGGGAGCGGCTGCCCGATCGCGTCGCACCGGCCCTGCAGCAGGCTCTGGACGAGCGCCTCGCGGTCGATCGCGTAGTTCAGCGCCTGCCGGACCTCGGCCTTGTCGATGTTCGGCCGGTTCGTGTTCAGCCGGACGTTGATCGTCGCGGCTGCCGGGTAGGCGTGCACGACGACGCCGTCCATCCGCGTGACCTGCTCGTACATCCCCTCGGCTGCGTTGGCGATGTCGATCTGCCCGGACGACAGGGAGCTGAGGCGGGCGTTGGGGTCAGGCATGAAGCTCATCTCGATCCGGGCGGCCTTCTGCGCCTCCGGATCCCAGTAGCCCTCACGGCGCACGAACGTCGCCGTCTGGCCCAGCTGGAGCTCCTCCAGCTGGTATGGGCCCGACCCCACCGGACGCACGTCGAGATCGGGATTGCGCAGCGCCGCAGGACTGACGATGCTCGCCTCGGTTCCGGCCAGCACCGCAGGCAGTGCCGCCGCCGACTCCGTCGCGGTGATCCGCACCGTCCTCGGGTCGACGACCTCGACGGACCCGATAACGGCGAGAGCCGACGTGACCGTCGACTCCGGCGACGTGAGCGCCCGGTCCAGGCTCGCCTTGACTGCGTCCGCGTCGAGCGCCGTGCCGTCGCTGAAGGACACCCCGTCGCGTAGCGAGAAGGTCATCGACCGGCGGTCGGCCGCGAGCTCCCACGACATCGCCAGCATCGGCCGGACCTCGAGGTCGGGACCCATCTGGGTGAGCCGGTCGTACACCAGCGAGGAGTACGGGTGCTGGGCGATGGCGGACGCCGTCGTGTGCGGGTCCATCGACGGCGGCGGGGTGTCGAGGGCGGCGCGCAGCGTGGCGGAACGGTCGACCTGCCCCACAGCTCCAGTACCCCCGTCGGACGAGCCGCAGGCCGTCAGCACGCCCGCCACCACCAGGCCGACGACGACCGCGACTCCTTGCCTGCACCGTGACGCCATGCACCACTCCTCCATCGGTAGGTCCGCGGCGATCCGTCCCGCCGGGCTCAGCGCGGTTCGCGGGGCAGGCCCAGCCCGCGTTCGGCCACCTGGTTGCGCAGCACCTCGTTCGCCCCGCCCGCGATCGTGTAGGCGCGGGAGTAGAGATGCGCGTCCTGCCACCAGCCGTTCGCCGCGACCGACGGGTCGCCCTCCGTCAGGGCTCCGTCGGTGCCCTGCAGGGCGACGCCGTACGCGGCGAGGTCGTGGTTGACCTCGCTGAAGAAGATCTTCCCGAGCGGCGCGTCGGCAGGCTGCTCGGTGTGGTGGAGCATGCGCGACTGCGCGAGGTTGACCATCGCGGCGTTGACGTGCGCCCGCGTGGCGAGCTCCCCGATCGACTGCCGCGTGGCGGAGTCCTCGAGCGCAGGCCTGCCCCGCACAGTCGAGTTCTCAGCGAGTCCCAGCAGGTCGTCGAGCACGGCGAACATCTCGACACCCTGTGCGGCCACCCCGGAACGCTCGTGCCCGAGGCTGCTCATGGCCACGCGCCAGCCGTTGTCCACCTCCCCGATCACGTTGGCGGCCGGGATCCGGACGGCGTCGAAGAACACCTCGTTGAAGTCGGTGGTCCCGGTGATCTCGCGCAACGGCCGGACTTCGACGCCCGGGGTGCGCATGTCGAGGGCGAACGCGGTGATGCCCTTGTGCTTGGGCGCGTCGGGGTTCGTGCGCGCGAGCAGGTAGCCCATGTCGGCGTGCTGGCCGTTGGTGGTCCACACCTTCTGACCGGCGACGACGAACACCGCGTCGTCTCCCTCACCCTCGCGGCGCGCCCTGGTCTGCAACGCCGCGAGGTCGCTGCCCGCACCCGGCTCGCTGAACAGCTGGCACCACACGTCCTCGCAGGCGCGGATGCGGGGCAGGAACCGGACCCGCTGCTCCTCGGTGCCGAACTCGATCAACGCCGCCGACGCCAGCGCGGCCGCTCCGATGGGTTGCCACGTGCGGGCCCGGGTGATCTCCTCGACGACGATGAACGGCTCGAGCGGGTGTGCGTCGGGCCGGCCGCCGTACTCCGCGGGCCAGTTGATGCCGAGGAGGCCCGCCTCGTACAGCTTGGCGGTCCAGGCCCGGATCGCCGGCATGAGCTCGGGCTCCGGTGCCCGGACCCCGGCGTGCGTCTTCCTCTCGGGCGCATGCTCGGCGACGAACGCCCGCACCTTCTTGCGGAACGCCTCGAGCTCCGGCGTGGACTCCAGCCGCATCGCTATCCGCTCCTCGTCGTCGGGCGTCACCGTCATGGACGATGGGGCTACTCTAACCACCACGCCAGCAGTACTGCGAGACTCGATATCGGCCGAGACTCGACCATTGACCTAAAAGAGGATACTTTCTTTGCGTTGGGCGCCACTGCGGCGTCGTCGTGCGATCACTCGGGTGGTGACTGGTGGACTTCGAGCTCAGCGACGAGCAGGCGATGCTGCGGGCGGCGTCTCGCGACCTGCTCTCCGACCACTCCCCGGTCGACGTCGTGCGGGCGCAGATGGAGCGAGCCGCGAACGACGCCGAGGACGTCGACCCGGTGCTCTGGCGGCTGGCGGGCGAGCTCGGATGGCCCGGACTCGCCGTGGTCGAGGAGCACGGCGGCACGGGCCAGGGCCTGATCGAGCTCGCACTCGTCGCCGAGGAGGTCGGCCGCGCAGCCGCACGGGTGCCGCTGCTCCCGACCGCGCTCGTGGGACGCGCCGTGGCCCGCGGTGGACCGGCGCAGCTGCAGGCCGAGGTGCTGCCCGCGCTCGCCGCGGGTTCGGCGTGGGCGAGCTGGGCAGTCGCCGAGCCACGTTCGCCATGGGCCCTCGACGGCGTGCACGCCACTGCCCGCGTCGACGGCGACGCCACCGTCCTGCACGGCGTCAAGACCCTCGTTCAGGACGCGGGCGGAGCCCGCTGGCTACTGGTCACCGCGCTGCGCGACGGTGCGCCCGAGTCGTTCCTCGTCGATCGTGAGGCCCCCGGCGTCAGCGTCCGGCGCCAACAGGTTCTCGACCTGACCCGCGCATTCTACGAGGTCCGTCTCGACGGCGTCCGCGTACCCCGGGAGCGACACCTCAGCGGCGGCGCAACCGACGTGCAACGGCTCCTCGACGATGCGTCGGTGCTGCGCTCGGCCGAGGCGCTCGGCGTGATGGACCGGATGCTCGAGCTCACCGTCGAGTACATGAAGGTCCGCGTCCAGTTCGGCCGGCCGCTCGGCACCTTCCAGGCCGTGAAACAGAAGTGCGCCACGATGGCGATGCTCGTCCACGGCACCCGGGCCGCCACCTACTACGCGGCGATGGCCACCGACGCCGGCACCACCGACGCCGCCCGCGCCGCCTGCGTCGCCGCCTCCTACTCCGGCGCCGCGACGGGAGACGTGGCAGGGGACTCGCTGCAGCTGCACGGCGGCATCGGGTTCACCTGGGAGCACGACCTGCACCTGTACCTGCGCCGGGCGAAGGTCGATGGCGTGCTGTACGGCGACGCCGCCGTGCACCGCGACCGGCTCTGCGGGCTCGTCAGCGCCGGCGCTCGGCATGCACGCCAGACACCCGCATCGGTCTGATTTCACGAAGGGAACCGGAATGGAGATCAAGGGCAAGAAGGTGGCCGTGTTCGGCGGCGCGTCGGGCATGGGCCGCGCCAGCGCCCAGCTGCTCGCCGCCCGCGGCGCGGACGTCGCGGTGCTCGACCGTCCCGGTTCCGCGGGCGAGGAGGTCGCCACCGCGTTCGGCGGGAGCTTCCACCCGGTGGACGTCACCGACTTCGCCGCCGCGGAGGAGGCGCTCGCCGCGGCCGTCGAGGCCCTCGGCGGGTTGCACGTCACCGTCACGACGGCAGGCGGCGGCGTCGCCAAGCGCACCCTCTCCAAGGAGGGGCCGCACGACCTGGAGACCTTCCGCCGGGTGCTCGACCTCAACGCGGTCGCCACGTTCAACATCAGCCGGCTCGCCGCCTCGCACATGAGCAAGAACGAGCCGGAGGACGACGAGCGCGGCGTCATCGTCAACACCGCCTCGATCGCCGCCTTCGAGGGCCAGATCGGCCAGGTCGCCTACACCGCCGCCAAGGCCGCCATCGCGGGCATGAGCCTGACGATGGCCCGCGACCTCGGCTCACTCGGCATCCGGGTGCTCGCGATCGCGCCCAGCCTCTTCGAGACCGGCGCCGTGCAGAAGGTCCCGGACGAGATGAAGGCCACGCTGGTGAAGGACGCCGCGTTCCCCAGGCGCATGGGCCGTCCCGAGGAGTACGCCAAGCTCGTGCTCGCCATCGTCGACAACCCGATGCTCAACGGGCAGTGCCTGCGCCTCGACGCCGGTCAGCGCTTCGCCCCCAAGTAGCCCCGGGATGAGCACGGCGGAGGTGTCCGGAGTGGAGCCGCACACGGGCGGCGCCACCACCCCGGACTCCGCACCCACCCTGCGGATGACGCGGATGCTCGATCTCGAGCAACTCGAGGTCGAGCTGTTCCGCGGGTTCGGCGTCGAGCGGTCGCCGATGCGGGTGTTCGGCGGTGTGGTGGCGGCCCAGTCGCTCGTCGCCGCCGGGCGCACCGTGCCTGCCGGCCGACTCGTCCACTCGCTGCACGCCTACTTCCTGCGCCCCGGCGATCCGTCCGTGCCGATCGTGTACCGGGTCGATCCGATCCGGGACGGCGGCAGCTTCACCACGCGCCGGGTGACCGCCCAGCAGCACGGCGAGGCGATCTTCACCCTGTCCGCGTCGTTCCACACCCCCGAGGACGGGTTCACCCACCAGCTGCCCCGCCTCGACGCACCGTCGCCGGAGGACCTTCCGGTCACCCCCGGATCGATGGACGACGCCGACGAGCTGAGCCGGCGCTGGTACAGCACCCTCCCCGAGCGTCATCCCTTCGAGTTCCGCTTCGACGGCGAGCTCCCCCGGCTGGCCACCGGGAGGGGCGAGCGGGTGGCGCCCCGCCAGCGGTTCTGGCTGCGCTCCCGCGAGCCGTTGCCGGACGACCCGCTCCTGCACCGCTGCGCGGCGACCTACGCCTCGGACATGCTGCTGCTGTCCTCCTCGCTCGGCCTGCACGGCACGACCCTCGATTCCCGCGATCTGCAGTTCGCGAGCCTCGACCACGCCGTGTGGTTCCACGGCCCGTTCCGTGCGGACGAGTGGCTCTACTACGACCAGGAGGGAACCTGGGCCGGCGGCGGTCGCGCACTGTGCAGAGGCCGGATGTTCAATCGTGCAGGCGCCCTCGTCGTCAGCGTGGTCCAGGAAGGGCTGATCCGGCAAAGACCGCGAGTAGAGTGACCCCAACCGGGTTCCGTGCTGCTCTCTTCGCACGTCGCGCACGCCGGCGATCGACCTGCGGGCTAGACTGAGGACCCGCTACGCCCCATCCTGAGGAGCTTCCCGCCCATGGCGACCGCCGTCGACCTCGAGCCTGCCGAGAGCGAGCCGGAGTCGGATGCTCCGACGGGCAAGCTGGCCTCGCAAGTCGCCCACCGCATCGAGGCGGAAGTGATGCGTCGCGGCTGGCCGGTGGGCCAGTCTCTGGGCTCCGAGCTCGACCTGCGTGAGCGCTTCGGCGTCAGCCGATCCGTGCTCCGCGAGGCCGTGCGCCTCGTCGAGCACCACCAGGTCGCCCGCATGCGCCGCGGGCCGAACGGGGGGCTCTTCGTCTGCGCCCCGGACGCGGGACCGGCCACCCGGGCGATGGTCATCTACCTCGAGTACGTCGGCACGAGCGTCGCCGACCTGCTGCACGCCCGGCTGCTGCTCGAACCCATCGCCGCAGGTCTCGCCGCCGAACTCATCACCGAGGACGGCATCGCCACGCTGCGCGCCACGCTCGAGGCCGAGGTCACCCGCCAGGACGAGGCGGGCGTCTGGTCGCAGGACCCGCTGCATCCCGCGCTCGGCAAGCTGTCGGGCAATCCGGTGCTGCACCTGTTCATCGACGTGCTCACCCGCCTCACCGCCCGATACGCCCACACCTCGCGCCGCATCTCGAAGGCCGAGATACTGGCCGCCAAGGAGACCTCGCACCGGGCGCACCGGGCGATCGTCGACGCCGTCACCGCCGGCGACGGTGCCCGCGCCCAGACCAGCCTCGCCGAGCACCTCGAGTCCACCGGAAAGTGGATCGAGGCGCACCGGGTGCGCCGAGCCTCCCGCGTCACCGGACGCGTCATCGAGCCCGAGCTGGCCGAGGCGCCGCGCGCGAAGCTCGCCGAGGTCGTCGCCGCCCGCATCCACGACGAGATCACCGCACGGGGCTGGCAGGTCGGGTCGGTGCTGGGATCGGAAGGCGATCTGCTGGCCCGCTACGGAATCAGCCGGGCAGTGCTGCGCGAGGCCGTCCGACTGCTGGAGTACCACTCCGTCGCGCGGATGCGGCGGGGTCCCGGCGGCGGCCTGGTCGTCGCGGAGCCGGAGGCGCAGGCCAGCATCGACACGATGGCCCTGTTCCTCGAGCACCAACACGTCACCGCGGAGGACCTGCGCATCGTCCGCGACGCCATCGAGCTCGGCACCGTCGCCCGGGTGATCACCCGGCACACCGAGGGCGACGCGGAGGTGGCCGAGCGCCTCGACACCGCTGTGCGCTGGGCCACCGAGGGCCCGGCCGAGGATCCGCGCAAGGCCGACCTGTTCCACACCGAGCTCGCGCAGCTCGCGGGCAACCCGGTGCTGTCGCTGTTCCTCCGCATCATCACCGAGCTGTTCCGGCGGCACGCCGCCGGGCAGGACCGCCAGCTCCCGGGCAACGAGGCGGCCGCGGAGGTCCAGCACGTCCACCAGCGCATCCTCACCGCGATCCTCGACGGGGATGCCGGTGTGGCGCGCCACCGGATGCGGCGGCACCTGGACGCCCTGACGCCCTGGTGGCACTAGGGTCCCGCACCCCTCGCCGCATTCGGCTTTAGAGGGTACTTTTTTAGCCATGGCCGAGCACGACCGGGTAAGGGTCTACGAGGCGTTCGCCGCCGCGCTGCTCGAGCACGGGGTCGACACCGTGTTCGGGCTCATGGGCGACGCGAACATGCTCTACGCCGGCGACTACCAGGACCGTGGTGGGCGCTTCGTGCGCGTCGTGCACGAGGGCAGCGCCGTGGGGATGGCGGACAGCTGGTCCCGGATGACCGGCCGGGTCGGGGTGGCGTCGGTGACGCACGGGCCCGCGGTCTCCAACACCCTCACCTCGCTCGTGGAGGCCGTGCGGAGCCGCAGCCACGTGCTGCTCGTCACCGGGGACACCCCGCGGGAGCCGACCCACTTCCAGCGGCTCGACCTGGCGGCCGTCGCCACCACGGCGGGCGCCGGGTACGAGAAGGTGCACAAGCCGGAGAGCCTGGTGCGGGACCTGAACCGGGCGATGCAGCGCGTGCTCGCCGAGGACCGGCCGGTCCTGCTCGACCTCGCGATCGGCATGCTGCGCCAGGACGCGGGACAGCAGCCACCGGTGGCCCGTGCCGTACCGCGCGCACGAGGCGTGCCCTCAGAGGAGCAGCTCGGCGGCGCCATCGGCCTGATCGCCGCAGCCAAGCGACCCGTGGTGCTGGCCGGACGCGGTGCGGTCGCGTCCGGGGCGCGGGACGAGCTGGTCGCGCTGTCCGGACGGATCGCCGCGCCGCTGGCCACCTCGCTGCTGGCCAAGGACCTCTTCCGCGGCCACCCGAGCGACATCGGGATCTGCGGCAACCTCTCGCACAGCGTCGCGAGCAGGGCGATCACCGAGGCCGACTGCATCATCGCCTTCGGGGCGAGCCTCAACGCCCACACCTCGTTCCACGGCGAGATCATGGCGGGCACGAAGGTCGTCCAGGTCGACGCCGACCCGGGAGCCTTCGACTGGTACACGCGCGTCGACGAGGCCGTCGCCGGCGACGCGAAGGCGGTGGCCGCGGCGATCAACGAGGCACTCGACGCCGTCGAGCACCGGCCCGCAACGGGCTGGCTGCGCGGAATCCAGCAGGAAGCCGCGTCGCACCGGCCGTCCGACGACTTCCAGGACCGCTCCGCCGCCGACACCGTCGACGTCCGCACCGCGATGATCCGTCTCGACGAGGTTCTTCCCGACACGCGCGTGGTGGTCAGCGACATCGGGCGCTTCGTCGTCGGGGTGTGGCCCTACCTGCGGGTGGCCGACGCCCGCGACTTCACGTCGATGGGCGCGTTCGGCTCCATCGGGCTGGGCCTGGCCGGCGCCATCGGCGCGGCCGTCGCCCGGCCCGGCGACCTCACCGTCGCGGTCGTCGGCGACGGCGGATTCATGATGAGCATGGCCGAGTTCACCACCGCCGTCCGGGAGCGGCTGCCGCTGCTCGTCGTCGTCCTCGACGACGGGGCCTACGGCGCGGAGCACTACAAGCTGGTCCACTTCGGAATGGACGCCGGCTACTCGCTGAACGACTGGCCGGAGCTGGTCCCGATGGCCGAGGCGATGGGCGCGCGCGGGATGACGGTGCGCAAGCCTGCCGAGCTCGATGCCCTGACCGAGATCGTCGCCGACCTGGACGGGCCGTTCCTCGTCGACGTCAAGCTCGACCCGAACGTGAACGTGCTCGCCTGAGCCTGGAGGGGTGTCATGGACCTGGAGCTGACGGGTCGCGTCGTCTTCGTCACCGGCGGGTCGACCGGGCTGGGCGCAGCCACGGCCGCCAAGCTGGTGCGCGAGGGGGCAAGGGTCGCGATCTGCGGTCGCGACCAGGGCAAGCTCGACGCCGCCGCCGCCACGATGACGGCCGACGGAGGTGAGGTCGCGGCCCTGCGCGCCGACGTCACGGACGAGGCCGACGTGCGGGCGGCCGTCGCGTCGATCATCGACCGGTGGGGCCGGCTCGACGGTCTGGTCAACAACGCCGGTGTGCACGCCGGAAAGCCGTTCGAGGACATCACGATGCCGGAGTGGTACGCCGACATGGACCTGAAGGTCCACGCCGCCACCCGGCTGATCCAGCTCGCGCTGCCGCACCTGAAGCGGGACGGGGGCGCCATCGTCAACGTGCTCAGCACGGCGGCGAAGGCCCCCGGCGCCGGCTCGATGCCGAGCGCGGTGGCCAGGGCCGCGGGCCTCGGGCTCACGAAGGGCCTTTCCCGGGACCTCGCCGCCGCCGGGGTGCGCGTCAACGCCCTGCTGGTCGGCTTCATCGACAGCGACCAGTGGGTGCGCCTCGCCCGCCGCAAGGACACCCCGTACGAGGAGCTCACCACGGCGATGGCAACGAGAATGGGGATCCCGCTCGGCCGGGTGGGCCGCGCCGAGGAGTTCGCCGACGTCGCAGCCTTCCTGCTGTCCCCGCGCGCGAGCTACGTCACGGGGTCGTCGCTGAACGTCGACGGCGGCCTCTCGCACGTGGTCTGACCCGGACATCGGTACCGACGGAACGGATGAACATGAAGCGCACCCTCTACGGCTCCGAGCACGATGCCTTTCGGCAGAGCGCCCGTGACTTCCTCGCCAAGGAGGTCGTGCCGCACTTCCCCCGGTGGGAGGAGGCGGGGCTGGTACCGCGGGAGATCTTCCACAAGCTCGGCGACCTCGGGGTGCTCGGGATCCAGATCCCCGAGGAGCACGGGGGCGGCGGCGCCGACACATTCCTCTACTCGGCCGTGTGGGCGGAGGAGACGGCGCGGGCCTACGTCAACCTCGGGGGCCTCTCCGTGCACACCAACGTGGTGCTGCCCTACTTCCTGTCCCTCGCGGACGTGCAGCAGCGGCAGCGCTGGTTCCCCGGGCTGGCCTGCGGGGACCTGATGTCGGCCATCGCGATGACCGAGCCCGGCACCGGGTCCGACCTCGCCGGGATGGCCACCACCGCCGTGCGGGACGGGGAGGACTGGATCCTCAACGGGGCCAAGACGTTCATCACCGGCGGCATCCACGCCGACCTCGTCATCGTGGTGGCCAGGACCTCCACGCCGGAGAACCGCCGCGACGGGCTGACGCTGCTCGTCGTGGAGCGCGCGATGGACGGCTTCACCCGCGGCCGCAACCTGGACAAGATCGGCCTGAAGACCCAGGACACCGCGGAGCTGTTCTTCCAGGACGTCCGGGTGCCGCAGGCCAACGTCCTGGGCGAGGAGGGCAGGGCATTTCGCTACCTCACCGGCAACCTGCCCCAGGAGCGGCTCGGCATCGCCGTCGCCGCGCAGGCCGCGGCCGAGGCGGCGCTCACCACCACCACGGCGTACGTCAAGGACCGGCAGGTGTTCGGCAAGCCCGTCGCCGCCTTCCAGAACACCAAGTTCGAGCTCGCCGCCTGTGCCACCGACGTCGCCGCCGGTCGCGCACTGGTCGACAAGGCCCTCGTGGAGCACGAGGACAAGGAGCTCTCGGCAGCCGACGCCGCGATGGTCAAGCTGTTCTGCACCGAGATGCAGTCCCGGGTGATCGACCGCTGCCTGCAGCTGCACGGCGGGTACGGCTACATGCGCGAGTACCCCATCGCCCGGCTCTACGCCGACGCCCGCGTCACCCGGATCTACGGCGGCACCAGCGAGGTCCTCAAGACGATCATCGCCAAGAGCATCGACCTGTAGAACGGCCGCCGCCCGTCGAGAACGTCTGTTCTCGACGGGCGGCGGTGTTCGACGGCGCCTCAGTCGACGGCGCCTCAGTCGACGGCGAAGCGCTGCAGCTCGTGAGCGACCATGCCGTCCAGCGTCGGTGCGGGCGGCTCGGGGAGGTCCACCGCGCGGTCGCGGGTGGGCAGCAGGACGACCGCCGTCGCCGGGCTCGTCACCTCGCCGCGCTGGTTCTCGCAGCGCAGCTCGACGTGCACCTCGTTGCGGCCATCGACCTGGGCCTTGTCCACGACGCTGCCGCGCAGCCAGGTCGTGTCGCCGATGTAGTTGAACTTGCGGTGCTCGCAGCGCAGCTTCCACAGCCACCCGTCGTCGCCGACCCAGTCGGTGAGCAGGTGGCACAGCCAGGTCTCACGCATGCCGCCGTAGTCGTAGGAGTTGGGCAGGCCGAGCTCCCGGGCCCGCGCCGGCTCCCAGTGCAGCCGCTGCACGGTGTCGGGGATGTTCAGCCCGTTCGGCGGGTAGAGCCCCGGCGCCTTGCGCCGGATGTTCGCGGCGATCTTGAAGGCGCCGGGCGGGGTGAGCTGCATCCCCCAGCCCAGGTGCCAGACCACCACGTCCGTGGTGGTCAGCGGCCCCTTGACCTTCGGCGCCAGCTCCGCACCGATCTCGACGTCCTCGAAGTACCTGGGCTCGCCGCCACGGCGCGTCTCGGCGGCGTAGGCGGCGTCGATCTCGGCGATCTGTTCAGGCGTGTAGGGCTGCTGCTCCAGCTTCTCCTTCGCCCGCTTCTTGGAGGTGTGGCGCTCCGCGTTGATCCACGTCCCACGGCGCACGGCGTGCATCTCGCCGCGGCCGTTGGAGTAGAGGTAGTCGTTGGTGACGTGCGCGGTGCGCCCGCCGAAGCTGCTGCGCTTGGGCGCCACCCCGACCTGCGCCGCCAGCACCCGGCACCGGTCGCCCAGCTGCATCGGCCGCCACCACTCGAACTCCATCACCGCCTGGTACGAGCCGAGCCCGGCGAACGGGTCGCCCTTGAGCAGCGCCTTCGTCTCCGGATCCGGTTTCGGCGCGGCGTCCTCGCCCATGGTGTAGAGGAACGTCGGCGGGGCCACCAGCGATCCCCAGCGCGTGCCGGCCGCGTACTCGGGGTCGCAGTAGAGCGGGTTGTCGTCGCCGTACCCGTAGGCGAAGTGCCGCGTGCCGTCCCAGGTCACCTCGTAGTTGTGCGGCGGGTTGTGCTGGGGGTTCGGGATGCCGAGGCGGCGGCGGGACCGTTCGATCGCCTCGTCGGTCAGCACGCCGAACGTCTCGGCGGGCTTCTCCTCGGTGCTCGTCATCGCTGATCCTCCTCGATCGCTGACCGGCCTATGCCGGAGTCTTCTCGGCGAGCTGGGCCCGCACGAGGTCGAGCAGCTCCACCCGGCTCACCTTGCTGGACGGTGTGCGCGGCAGCTCGTCGAGCACGAGGACGTGCGCCGGCACCTCGTAAGGCGTGAGGTGCGCCCGGCACAGCGCCACGAGGTCGGCGACGCGCGGGGCCTGCTGCCCCGGCTCGATCTCCACTGCGGCCACCGGGACGGCACCGAGCCGGGTGTCGGGCAGCCCGGCGACGGCGGCCTCGCGCACGCCCGGATGGGTCTCGAGGACCCGCTTGACGGTGTCGGGTGCCACCTTGAAGCCACCGCGGATGATCGCGTCGTCCGCGCGCCCCTCGATCCAGACGAAGCCGTCCGCGTCGATGCGCGCGAGGTCGCTGGTACGCACCCAGGTGTCGGCGCCCTGCGCCGTCTGGCGGGTGCGCACCTCCAGTTGGCCGCTCTCCCCCTGCGGCACCTCGGCGCCGTCCGCACCGGTGACCCGCAGCGTGACCCCGGGGAACGCGCGGCCGGCGCTGCCCGCCTTGGCGTGCCACCACTGCTCGTGCAGGGACAGCGTCCAACCCGCCACGGCGCCGGCGAACTCGGTGGCGCCGTAGGTCATCAGCACCCGGATCCCGTACTTGCGGAAGAACGCGTCGGCAAGCTCCGCCGGGCAGGGTGCCGTTCCGGACGTGACGACCTGAAGGCTCGCCAGCCGGTTCGGGGGGACGTCCGCGTCGAGGACCGTGCGCAGTGCCGCCGGCACCAGACCCGCGGCGCGCAGCCGGTGCCGTTCGACCGCACCGACCCACGGCTCCAGCACGAACTTGGCCATCAGGATCATGCGGCGGCCGGTGTGGAGGCACGCCAGCGCGCCCCACAGCCCGCCGATGTGCACGAGCGGGGTCGCGACGAGCGAGGCCGACCGCGCCAGCAGCCGATCCGGCTTGGGCACCTGGCCGCCCGAGGCGAGCCCCTGGTCCAGCTGGGCGACGCTGAGGTGCACGCGCTTCGGCGGGCCGGTCGTCCCGGAGGTCAGCATCTCGATCGCCACGGGAGACGCTTCGGTCTCGGCCGGGCCGGTCGCCGCGACCGGCGCGGCACCACCCACCTCGCGCACCGTGCCGTCGGTACCCAGCTCCAGGGCGAGCCCGTGGGCGGTCACGGCCCCGAGGACGCCGTCGCGGGCCAGCGCATCGGCCCCGGCGACCACGACCGGCACGTCGCTCCGCTCGATGTCCGCCGCGAGCCTCGCCGCGGGCTGCAGCGGGCTGAGCGTCACCAGGCAGCGCCCGGAGGCGATCACCGCGGCCGTGATCGCGACGTGCTCGGGCCGGTTCTCCAGCACCACGCCCACCCGGGAGCCCGCACCGAGACCGGCGGCGTCGAGCTGATCGGTCACCGCCTGCGCGGTGGCCCGGACATCACCCCACGTCCACCAGGCGCCCTCGTGCTCGATCGCCTCGGCCGCGGCCGGTGCCTCGCGCAGCAGCCGGGTCAGGCGGTCGCGAATACCCACGTCATCAGCCCTTCGGCAGGCCGAGCACCTGCTCGGCGAGGAGGTTCTTCATGATCTCGGTCGTACCCGCCGCGAGATCGCCCACTTTCCCCTACAGAGTACACTCAACTACTTCGTATGGGCAGGCCGCCCTCGCGTTCGGTGCCGCCTTCTGCGCCACACGGCCTCTGCATCGTCAGTTTCAGGGTACCGATCTCGCTGTCCGCGTGAGATCGTCGTTTCGGTCCTCCGGGAGGGAGATCCGCATGGACGTCTGGGAACTGATCGCGCGGGAACGCATCCGCGACACCGTCGCCGCGTACAACCACGCAGGCGACCGTGGCCGCATCGACGATCTCGCGGCCACGTTCACCGAGGACGGTGTGCTCGAGGTCGTCGGCAGGGACCCCGCCGCGGGCCGGGCCGCGATCGTCGCGATGCTGTCCCGGTCCGTCGAACGCGGCTCCGACCTGACGACGGCCGGGCGCCCGCACTTCGTCCGCCACTTCGTCACGAACCTGCGCTTCGAAGAGGTGACCCCCGAGCGGGCGCGGACCTCGGCCTACTTCCTGGTCGTCACCCCCGCGGGACCGGATCACTGGGGCCGCTACCGCGACGTCCACGTGCCGGTCGGCGACGAGTGGCAGATCGCGCACCGGATGGTCCGGGTCGACGCCAAGGCCGAGGGCTCGCACCTCGAGCTGTGACCACGACACACCTGACGGGAATCAGCCGCCGGTGATCTGCCGGCGGTTGCGTTCGGTCACCGCCACGCGTCGGCGCTCCAGCGCCGCGATGTCCGGGCGGTGGCGCCGCGCGATCGCCTTCTCGACGGCGAGCGCCGCACCCACGGTGCCCGCGCCCCCCTCGGTGTACATCTGCTTCAGCGGGAGCAGGGTCTCCACCGGTACCTCGGCGACCGCCGCCGCGAGCTCCATGGCGCGCGCCCGCAGCCGCTCGTGCGCCACGACCTCCGTCACCAGACCCATCCGCAGGGCTCGCTCGGCATCGACGACCTCGCCGGTCAGCGACATCCGGCGCGCGTTGCCCGAGCCGACCAACTGCGGCAGCCGTGCCGTCATCCCGCCGCCGGGCAGCACGCCGACGCGCGCGTGGGTGTCGGCGAACACCGCCCGCTCGGAGGCCACGAGGAAGTCGCAGCCGAGTGCGATCTCCAGGCCACCGGTGAACGTCGCGCCGTTGACCGCGCCGATGACCGGCTTGTGCATGAGCGTGACCTGCCCGATGCAGTCCTCGGTCTCGTAGCGACGGAAGTAGGCCTCGCCGTCGCGGGCTGCCTCCTTGAGATCCACCCCGGCGCAGAAGGCCGGGTCGGAACCGGTGATCACCGCGACCCGCACGCCGTCGTCGGCGTCAGCGGCACACAGCGCCCGGTACAGCGCCGTGATGAGGACCCCGCCGAGCGCGTTGCGGGCGGACGGCCGGTTGAGCGTCAACAGCCGGACCGCTCCGGTGTCCTCGACGATCAGAGGGCCCGTCACGCCTGTCGCTCCTGCCGGAACAGGCACTCCTGGGTGAGGCTCGCGCCGAGGACGCCGTCGCGGGAGTGGACCGTTCCCGTGTACCAGCCCCGGCCCGCGGCGACGGTGTGCGGCACCAGGTCGAGCAGCACCCAGTCGTCCATGCGGATCCGCCGGTGGAACCAGACCGCGTGGTCGAGGCTGGCCCCGGACCTGGACCCCCACGCCTCGGCGCGGAGTGGGGAGAGCCCGCTCGAGATGTCCGAGAGATAGGTCAGCACGCCGGCATGCAGGAGCGGGGTCTGCGCAAGTTCCCCCCGGTGGCGAGCCCAGAACCGGGTCGGCCACGGGGCAGGAGCGGCTTGCGGCGGCAGCCGTCCCTCCATCGAGAAGAGCCGGGGCAGCACGAACGGGGGCAGCTCGCCCGGGTCGGTCGCCTCGGGCGCCGGGTCCACCTGGCGGTCCGCCCCGGGCTCCGAGACGTGGAACGAGGCCGACATGGTGAAGATGGCCTCGCCACCTTGCACGGCGACCACCCGGCGGGCGGAGTACGAGCGCCCGTCGCGGTCCCGCTCGACCCGGAAGATCGTCGGCTGGGACGCGTCGCCGCCGCGCAGGTAATAGCAGTGCAGGGAGTGCGGCGCCCGGTCCTCGGACACCGTGTCCCCTGCCGCCTGGAGCGCCTGCGCCGCGACCTGGCCGCCGTAGAGCGGGAAGGGGTCGTCGAAGACCGTCGTCGCGCGGTAGAGATCACGCTCGAGCGGCTCCAGGGTGAGCAGGTCGAGCAGCGAGGGTCCCGCGTCGACGCGGACGGCTCGTACCGAGGTCACGCGGCCTCCTCCATCTCGCCCTTCTCCATGTCGATGACGATCTTCCCGGTCGCGCGGCGCTCGGCGACGCCGGCCAGCGCCGTTGCGACGTCGGCCAGGGGATGGACGCGCGACACGAGCGGGCGCATGCCGTCGGCCACCAGGCGCGCGAGCGCGGCGTCACCCGCCGCGGCGGCATCCGGCGAGTACTTGCGCAGCGACCGCGCCTCGAACCCGCGCAGGACGACGTTCTTCAGCAGCACCAGGTTCAGGGGGATGCGCGGAATGCGCCCGTCGGCGAACCCGACCGTGACGAACCGCCCACCCCAGCGCAGCGCGCGCAGTGCCGCCTCCGCGTGGTCGCCGCCGACCGGGTCGATCACGACGTCCGCGCCCGTTCCCCCGGTGAGCTCCCTGATCCGCAGCTTGAGGTTCTCGCGGACGTAGTCGATGCCCGCCTCGGCGCCGAGCGTGCGCGCCACGGCGAGCCGTTCCTCGCTCGACGCGGCGGCGACGACGCGCATGCTCAGCCGGGTCGCGACGTCGACGGTGGCCGAACCGACCCCGCCTGCGGCCCCGAGGACCACCACCCACTCCCCCGCCGCTCCCGCCCCCACCGTGACCAGGGAGTGGTAGGCGGTGCCGTAGGTGACGTGGAACGCGGCCGCATGCACCATGTCGAGCCCCGCGGGCACCGGACGCAGCGCGCCGGCAGGCACGACGACCTGCTCGGCGAACGCACCGGTGAACACCCCGCCCGACACCGGCGTGCCGACGGCGGGCCCCGACACCCCGGGACCCAGCGCCGCGACCACACCGGCGAACTCGCTCCCGCAGGTGAACGGCAGGGGCGCCGAGACCTGGTACCGGTTCGCCGCGATGAGCACGTCCGGATAGTTGACGGCCGCGGCGTGCACCCGGACCAGGACCTCCCCCGGTCCCGGCTCGGGGTCCTCGACCTCCGCGACGACGATCCCACCCGGCGGCCCGTACGTGGTGCAGCGAGCAGCCTTCATCGGGGCGGCCTCATCGGGGCGGCATGGCCGGGTCGCGCGGCAACCCGAGGACCTGCTCGGCGATCGTGTTGCGCTGGATCTCCGCGGTGCCCGCCCCTATCGTCGAGGCGCGGGTGCGCAGGAAGCCCCACACCCAGCGGCCGCGCTGCACCGCATGCGGGTCGCGGCGACCGAGCACGCCGTGCGCACCGAGCATCTCGACGGCGAACTCGTGCAGGTCCTGCTCGAAGGTGACGATGAACAGCCGCGACGTCGACGACGCCGGCCCCGGCTCGCCCTTGGCCATGATGTCGGCGATCGTGCGCATCCCGGTGTAGCGCATGATGCGCACCCGCATCTCGAAGTCGGCGAGGCGGTCACGCACCAGCGGATCGGCCGTCGCCCCGCGCTCGTGCGCCAGCTCCACCAGCTCGTCGAGTACCCGCCGGTACATCGCCGCCTGGTTCATCGCCCCGGCCGCGCGCTCGTGGCCGAGGCTGGTGCGCACCAGCGGCCAGCCGCCGTTCTCCTCGCCGATGCGGCGCGACACCGGCACCCGCACGTCGTTGAAGAAGATCTCGCAGAAGTGCGCGTCGCCGGTCATGTCACGCAGCGGCCGCACCGTGACGCCGGGGGCGTGCGCGTCGATCAGCAGGTAGCTGATCCCCTTCTGGCGCGAGTCCGGCGCCCCGGTGCGCACCAGCGTGAAGATGACGTCCGCGATGTCGGCGGAGCTGTTCCACACCTTCTGCCCGTTGACCACGTACTCGTCACCGTCACGCCGGGCAGTGGTGCGCAGCGCCTGCAGGTCGGAGCCGGCCTCCGGCTCGGAGTACCCCTGGGCCCACACCGCGTCGCCGCGCAGCATCGGCCGCAGGAAGCGCTCCTTCTGCTCCGAGGTGCCGTACTTGATGATCGTCGGGGCCGCGATGCCGAGGCCGGTGCCGAGCGGCCCCGGCACCCGAGCCTTCGCGTACTCCTCCTGGTAGATCACCTGCCGGGTGAAGTCGAGCTCCATGCCGCCGTACTCGCGCGGCCAGCTCGGGCCGGCGAACCCGGCGTCGAACAGCGTGGCCAGCCACGCCTTCTGCCAGGCCAGCCGCTCCGCCGGGTCCTTCGGCCGCTTGCCCGGGTGGTGCTCGGACAGGAACGCCCGCAGCCGCGTCCGGAACTCCTCGTCGGTCTCCACCGGTGCGTCGTCGCCCCGGTACCGCACCGTCGACGTCATGTCTCCCCCTTGTGTCCCCCGCCGGAAGTCCGTTGGGTAAGTCGGTGGATCCAGGTTCGCGCTGCGTGTGCCGGTCGGCGACCCTCGTACCGGGCGTACTCGGGTCGTCGGCCGGTGCGCGGAGCGTGGGGCTGGGCCGTCGAATTATTCGGCGGGCTTCCGGCGGGGGACACTAGATCCCGACCAGGTCGGCCAGCCGCGCCCGGTGTGACGCCGGCGCCCCGAACAGCTGCTCGGACGACTTGGCCCGCTTCAGGTACAGGTGCGCGTCGTGCTCCCAGGTGTAGCCGATGCCGCCGTGGATCTGGACGTTCTCCTTGGCGGCGTGGGTGTAGGCCGCCGAGCAGTAGGCCGCCGCAAGCGCTGCGGGCACCGCCAGCTCGTCGGACGCGTCGGCTGCCACCGCCGCCGCGTGGTAGGTCGCCGAGCGCGACGCCTCGAGGGCGAGCAGCATGTCGGCGCACTTGTGCTTGATCGCCTGGAACGACCCGATCGGCCGGTCGAACTGCACCCGGATCTTCGCGTACTCCACCGCGGTGTCCAGGCACGCCTGTGCCCCGCCGACCTGCTCGGCGGCCAACGCCACGACCGCGAGGTCCAGCACCCTGCGCAGGTACGTGGTGGCGTCCCCGTCCGGTCCGACGCGCTGGGCCGCGACGTCGGCGAGGTCGATCCGCCCGAGCCGGCGCGTCGGGTCGAGCGCATCGAGCCGGGAACGTGTCACGCCGGCCGCGCCGCCCTCCACGGCGAACAGGCCCGGCCCTGCGTCCGTGCGCGCCACGACCAGCAGCAGGTCCGCCGAGTGGCCGTCGACGACGAACATCTTCGTTCCGGAGACCGACCATCCCTCGCCTCTGCGCGTCGCGGTGGTCGCGACGTCCTCGAGCCGCCACGACCCGCTCTCCTCCGCCAGCGCCACGGTGGCGGAGACCGAGCCGTCGGCGATGCCGGGCAGCCAGCGCGCCTTCGCCGCGTCGTCGTCGGCGGCGACCAGTGCCTGACCGGCGAGGGCGACCGTGGCGAAGAACGGCGACGGCAACAGCGCCCGGCCCATCTCCTCCAGCACGATCCCCAGCTCGACGGGCCCACCGCCGGAACCGCCGTGCTCCTCGGGCAGCGCGAGGCCCTGCAGCCCCAGCTGCTGCGCCATCTGCTCCCACACCGCCGGATCGTGGCCCTCGTCGGACTCCATCCAGCGGCGCACCGCCTCACTCGGCGACTTGTCGGCCAGGAAGCGGCGCACCGACGCGCGCAGCTCTTCCTGCTCGGCGGTGAACGTGAGGGTCACTGGGCTCCTCCACAGGTGCGGAACGACTCCGCACCCACCCTACGCCACACCGCTAAAAGAGGATACTCCATGGCCTGCGTTCGCTCGTCAGATCACGACGCCGGCGCCCCGATGTAGGGCACGGCATCGAGCAGCGTGCGCGTGTAGTCGTGCTCCGGCTCCCGGAAGAGCCGATCCACCGGCGCCTGCTCCACGATCGCCCCGGCCCGCATCACCGCGACCGTGTCGGCGAACGCTTCGACCAGCGCGAGGTCGTGGGTGATGAACAGGTAGGCGATGCCGCGCTCGGCCTGCAGGTCGGTCAGCAGGTTGATCACCTGCGCCTGGATCGAGACGTCCAGGGCCGAGACCGGCTCGTCGCACACGATGAGCTCGGGGTCGGTCGCCAGCGCACGAGCGATGGCGACCCGCTGCAGCTGACCGCCCGACAGCTGAGCCGGGTAGCGGCCCAGCAGGTGCGACCCGATGCCGACCCCATCGAGCAGGTCGGCCACGCGCTCCCGGCGCTCACCGCGGGTGCCGATGCCGTGCACGACGAGCGGTTCGGCCACCGAGACGGCGATCGGCACGCGCGGATCGAGCGAGGAATGAGGATCCTGGAAAACCATCTGAGCCCGCTTCCGGAACGCCCGGAGCCCGCGGCCGTCGAGGGCGCGCACGTCCGTGCCCCCCATGCTGACGCCGCCCGAGTCGGGCTCGATCAGGCGCAGCACGAGACGACCCGTCGTCGACTTGCCGGCCCCGGACTCGCCGACGAGCGCCAGGGTCCCACCGCGCTCGATCCGGAACGAGACCTCGTCGACCGCACGGTGCCCCGGCTCACCCCGCCGACGCCGGAACTCCTTCGTGAGGCGGTCGACCTCGAGCAATGCCATGGCCCTCACCCCTCGCCAATCTTTCAGTGCGCTCTTGTCTCCCGGTTGGCGGCAGCTTAGCGTCTGCGTCGCCGGAGAAGCTCAATGAAGAGGGGCCTGAATGTCGTCTGGATGGGCGAGGCGCGCACCAGCACCGGTGGCGGCTCTCCTGGCCGTCATCATGGTCGCGGCCTGCGGCGCGCCCGGAGGCGGCCCGGCCGGCATCGCGCCGCCCGACGACGTTCCCACCGACCCGCAGGCCAGCCTCACGGTCGGCACCGTCGCCGTCCCGACGGGCTTCGACCCGCACCGTGAGCGCTCGGGTGGCGAGCGGCCCTACACGTTCCTGGTCTTCGACCGGCTCACCACCGTGGACTCCTCGATGCGGGCCCGGCCCATGCTGGCCACTGGCTGGGAGCTCGCCCCGGACGGCCTGTCGCTGACGATGGACCTCCGCCCCGGGGTCACGTTCCACGACGGCACGCCGTTCGACGCCGCCGCCGCCGCGGCGAACATCGAACGGGCGAAGACGATCGAGGGGTCGACGTCGGCCGACGACCTCGCCACCGTGCAGGCGGTGGAGGTCGTCGGGCCGACCGAGGTCCGGTTCGTCCTGTCGGCTCCCACTCCCGAGCTCCCCGAGCTCCTCGCCGGGCCCTCCGGTGCCATGATCAGCCCGACGTCGTTCGCCGACCCGGCCGTCGACCTGCTCAAGGATCCCGGACTCTCCGGAACGGGGCCCTACGTCGTCGGCGAGTTCGTGCCCAACGAGCACGTGGTGTTCCGCAGGGCGCCCGGGCCCAACTGGGATCCGGACGCGGGGCGGCTGGCCGAGCTCGAACTGCGGTTCATGAGCGACGACCGGACCCGCGCCTCCGCACTGCGTGCGGGCGAGCTGGACGTCATGTACGTCAACTCGGCCGACGCGGGCGCGGTCAAGGAAGCCGAGGTGCTCGCCAGGAGCGGACGGTTCGTGCACCACCGCAGCCCCACCGGGGTCCTCCAGGCCCTGTTGATGCGCTCGTCCGTGCTCACCGACCGGCGCATCCGCCAGGCGATCATCCAGGCCATCGACCGGGACGCCATCGTGCACGGCCTGCTCCAGGACACCTGCAGTGCCAGCGACCAGCTGATCCGCGAGGGCTACCCCGGCCATTCCGCGGACTTCACCGACCCCCTCCCCCACGACCCCGACGCGGCGCGCCGGCTGCTCGCCGAGGCGGGTGTGACGGACGGGCTCGACCTCGACATCTTCTTCATCACCGGGCGCCCGCAGGTCCCCGAGGTCGCGCAGCACATGCTCTCCGAGGTCGGGATCCGCGCCGATGTGACCCCGCTGACCTCGATCGAGGTGCTCAGCGCGTACCGGGGCGACCGGGCGGCGACATGGGGATACCAGATCACCCCTGACCTCGGCATCGGAGCGACCGTCGACTACATCATGGCGCCCAGCGGCATCGGCGGGCAGAGCCCCGCCGTCGACGCCGCGGCCACCACGGCGCGCACGGCGCTGGCGCCGGACGAGCGCGAGCGCGCGACCGCGGAGCTTGCCCAGGTGCTGGCGGCCGAGGCCTTCTTCGTGCCGTTCTGCCATCTCGACGCGAACTACGTGATGACCGAGCAGGTCGTCGGGTTCGACTCCGCCCCGGTTCCCTATGCGCAGTTCATGCTCGACCTGCGCTACGTGGCGAAGATGCGGGAGGCGACGCAGCCGTGAGGACCTTCCGACGGTTCCTGGTGGCGGTACCGCTGCTGTTCGTGGTGGTGTCGTTCGGCGTGTTCGCGCTGGTCGACCTCGCTCCCGGCGACGCCGCCGTGGCGCTGGCCGGGGAGACGGCCACCGCGGAGGACGTGGCACGGGTGCGCACGGCGCTCGGGTTGGACCAGCCGGTGCTGCAGCGCTACGGCAGCTGGCTGGGCGGCGTGGTCACCGGCGATCTGGGCACCTCGCTGACCCGCCGCCAGGACGTCGGCGAGCTGGTAGCCTCCCGGATCCCGCCGACGCTGTCGCTGGCGCTGGTGGCGCTCGGGCTCGCCGTGGTGATCAGCCTGACGCTCGGCACGCTCGCCGCGGTGCGCGCCGGGAGTGTGCTCGACCGGGCGGTCGCCGTGTTCACCGCGGCCGGGATCGCGCTACCGCAGTTCTGGGTCGGACTGCTATTGGTGCTGGCGTTCTCGCTCTACCTCGGCTGGCTCCCGGCCACCGGATACACCCCGCTCACCGAGAACGCGGGCGGCTGGCTCTCGCACCTGCTGCTGCCCGCACTCGCCCTGGCCTGGCTACCCGCAGCGGAACTGACCCGCCACGTCCGCAGCGCCACCGCCGAGGTCCTCGTCCGCGACCACATCCTCACCGCCCGCGCCAAGGGCCTGCTCACCGGCCGGATCGTCACCCGCCACGTGCTGCGCAACGCCGGCATCCCCGTCATCACCGTGCTCGGCACCCGCATCGCCCAACTCCTCGGCGGCACCGTCGTCATCGAGACCGTCTTCGGCATCCAAGGACTCGGCTCGCTGACCGTGGACGCCGTGCTCTCGCGCGACATGCCCGTCATCCTCGGCGTCGTCGCCCTCGCCACCGGAGTCGTCCTCGTGATCAACTACCTCGTCGACCTGTCCTACGGCGTCATCGACCCCCGCACGGCCCGGGCATGAGCACCCCGGAGATCACCACCGAGATCGCCGCGAGCGCTGCGGCGGGTCCGCGCATCCGGCGCGAGCGCTCACCCCTGCTGGAACGCGTCCTCGACGAGCGCGCGGCGATCGTGGCCGCCGGGTTCCTCATCCTGATCGCCGTGGTGGCACTGCTCGCTCCGGTGCTCGCGCCGACGCACTACGCCGCCATCGACCTCGACGCCGTGTCGAGACCACCAGGAGCGACGCACTGGCTGGGCACCGACGAGCTGGGCCGCGACGTGTTCAGCCGTTTCCTCTACGGCGCCCGCACCTCGCTGCTCGCCGCGCTGCAGGCCGTCGCTGTGGCGCTGCTGATCGGGCTGCCCCTCGGCCTGGCCGCCGGCTACCTCGGCGGGCTGGTCGACACGATCCTCTCCCGGCTCAACGACGCCGTGATGAGCGCCCCGGCGCTGATCCTCGCCGTCGCGGTCGTCGCCGTCCTCGGCCCGGGCCTGACCAACGCCATGCTCGCGATCGGCATCGTCTTCGCCCCGTCCCTTTTCCGCATCGTCCGCGGCGCCACCCTCGCCGTACGCGCCGAGACCTACATCGAGGCCAGCCGGGCGATCGGGTGCACGCCACTGCGGATCATGGTCCGGCACGTGCTGCTCAACATCGTCGCCCCCGTCGTGGCGCAGATCAGCATCCTGCTCGGCGTCACCATGCTCGCCGAAGCCAGCCTCAGCTTCCTCGGTCTCGGCGTCAGCCCTCCACTGCCGAGCTGGGGCAGCCTGCTGCGCGAGGCATTCGACAACCTCTACACCGCCCCCTACCTCGTCTACGCCCCCGGCATCGCCATCGGCCTCACCGTCCTGGCCCTCTCCCAGCTCGGCGACGGGGTCCGCACCGCCCTTTCCGCAGGCCGCAGAAGGAGCTGAGCGTGAACGAACCCTTGCTCGAGGTCCGCGACCTCACCGTCGAGTTCCCCACCCGCCGCGGCCCCCTCCGTGCCGTCAACGACGTCAGCTTCACCATCGACCGCGGCGAGATCCTCGGCCTCGTCGGCGAATCCGGCTCCGGCAAGAGCGTCACCTCGCTGGCACTCATGGGACTCACCGAACACACCGGCGGCCGCGTCGTCCGCGGCTCGGTGCGGTTCGACGGGCGCGACCTGCTGGCGCTGTCCCCGCGGGCCCGGGCCGAGATCCTCGGCCGCGACCTCGGGATGATCTTCCAGCAGCCGGTCCGCAGCCTCAACCCGACCATGCGGGTGGGTGACCAGATCGCCGAGGTCGTACGCCGCCACCGCGACGTCTCCAGGGCCGAGGCCCGCGACCGCGCCATCCACATGCTCGACCGGGTCCGCATCCCCGACCCCGCCCGCCGCGCCCGCGACTACCCCCACACCTTCTCCGGCGGCATGTGTCAACGCGTCATGATCGCCATGGCGCTGGCCTGCGAACCGAAGCTCCTGATCGCGGATGAGCCGACCACCGCCCTCGACGTCACTGTCCAGGCCCACGTCCTCGACCTGCTCACCGAGCTGCGGGCCGACACCGGCATCGCCGTCCTCCTCATCACCCACGACCTCGGCGTGATCGCCCACACCAGCGATCGCATCGCCGTCATGTACTGCGGGCAGATCGTGGAGACCGGCCCCGTCCGCGACGTCCTGCACACCCCCTCGCACCCCTACACCGAGGGACTGCTCGCGGCGATCCCCGTCCGCGGCGCCCGCACCCGCCTCGTCGCCATCCCCGGCACGGTCCCCCCACCCGACGAGCCCCCACCCGGCTGCCGCTTCCACCCCCGCTGCCCCCACAGCCGACCCGGACTCTGCGACACCCGCACACCCGAACTCCGGATCAGCCCCGCCGGCCGTCCCGACCGCTGCCATCACCCCCACGACGCCGCAACACCCCGCACCGCGAGCGACACGACGAGTGGTACGCCCGTCGGGTAGGCCCGACGGACGTCCGGTCGTGCGGACCGGGTCAGCCTCCGCGGAGCACCAAGGTCGGTCGAAGATCTGTCCGAGCAGCACATGGCCGTGCTCACATGAGCGCTGGTGTACTGCTGGCTGCGATCACGACGCGATGATCGGCGTGAGAAGGACCTGAGCGTCCTGAACGGCGCGCTGGTGCGCTTGTCGGATTGATCATCGGCGGCGTGGTGCGGCTTCGGTGTGCCGGATCCGCCCTCGCGCCGGGGAGACCTCAGCGGCCCCGCTGCTCGGCGAGCTCCCAGCGCGCACCGTTGACCTCGAAGGAGAGCGCGCCCGCGCGGGCGCCGGGAACGACCTCGTAGCCGGCCGACACCAGGTGCCGCGCGGCCCTGTCCGGATCGAGCACCCCGAGCTCGACCGCCCGCAGGCGCTGCCCGTACCGCGCCACGAACTCGGCGATCGGGCCGCGCTCGGAGCGGGCCTGGACGAACTCCACGACGTGATCGGCCACGCGCACGCCGACCGCGTCGGCGTCCGCCTCCTCGCGGAACTCGCGGTAGACGACCTCCGCTCCCGAGACGAGGTCGAGGATCCACGCCGACGCTGCAGCGAGATCGCGCACCGCCACCGACAGCGCGTTCAGGCCGGTGACGCCGAGTGGATGCTCGTCGCGCCACGGTGCGGCGGACCAGTCGGGCTCGATCCGGGGGTCACCGGACATCTCCAGCGGGCACAGCTCAAGGAGCATCCCGTGGCAGTCGGCCGGGTGGGCCATGAGGAACGCGCCCGGCCGGTAGGTGGTGACCCGGACGCCACGCGCGTCGAGGGCGTCCTTCGCCTCCTCGAGATCGGGCACCTGCCACTCGAAGGAGTGCCAGCCGGGCCCGTACCGCGAGAGCGATGCGCCGAGCAGCGATGATCTGTCGACGGGCGCGAACAACTCCACGCACAGCTCGCCGATCACCATGAGGTTCGCGTCGCGGCGCTGCTCCTCGTCGTACCCGCGCCAGTACTCCCGCGCGCCGCAGACCTCCGTGTAGAACGCCGTCGTCCCCGCGAAGTCGTCGACCAGGTGATTGACGTGGACGAGCTTCGCGGGCTGCAGCCGGTGCACGACCGGACCCGCCCTCAGCGCCCCTTCCACACCGGCGCCCGCTTCTCCGCGAACGCCGTGGCGCCCTCCCGCGCATCCTCCGACCCGAACACCGGCTTCATGACCTCGGACTGGCGCGCCCAGCCCTCGTCCAGCGTCCAGTCGGCGCTCGCCCGGGCGATCTGCTTGGTCGCCGCCACCGCGAGTGGCCCGTTCGCCGCCACTGTGGCGGCCAGCTCGAGCGCACCGTCGAGGGCACCGCCGTCGTCCGTGAGCCGGTTGACGAGGCCGACCTCGGCCGCGCGCTCGGCGCCGAACGGCTCGCCGGTCAGCAGCATCTCGAGCGCGATCGCGAACGGCACCCGCCGCGGCAGCAGCATGGCCGCACCCGCCCCGGCCACGAGCGACCGCTTCACCTCCGGGACCCCGAACCTCGCGGTGCGCGCGGCGACGACCAGGTCGCAGGCGAGCAGCAGCTCGAACCCGCCGGCCAGGGCCCAGCCCTCCACGGCGCCGATGAGCGGCTTGCGCGGTGGGGTCTGGGTGATCCCACAGAGCCCCCTGCCCTCGATCGACGGGCTCTCCCCGCGCAGGAACCCCTTCAGGTCCATCCCGGCCGAGAACGTACCGCCCGCGCCGGTCAGCACCCCCACCCACAGCTCGTCCGACTCGTCGAGCTCGTCGACGGCGGCGGCCACGGCCTTCCCCACCGACTCGTTCAGGGCGTTCTTGGCCTGCGGGCGGTTGATCGTGATGACCTGGACGGCGCCGCGGCGCTCGACGAGGACCTCGTCCGACACATCTCCTCCTGAATTCGTCATGCGCTCGGTGCGCTCGATGACGCTGCACTCGATGACGCCGGCCCGTACCGCTCCACCAGCACGCGCCGCAACACCTTGCCGCTGGGCAGCCGGGGGAACTCGCGGTCGAACGTGAACGTGCGCGGCACCTTGAACCCCGCGATCCGCTCCCGGCAGAACGCGATGAGCTCGTCGGCGAGGGTGTCGGGCAGCTCCTGGGCCGCCGGCTGCACGACCGCGTGCACCCGCTGGCCCATCTCCTCGTCGGGCAGCCCGATGACCGCCACGTCGGCGACGGCCGGGTGCAGCACCAGGACGTCCTCGATCTCGCGCGGGTAGACGTTCACCCCGCCGGAGATGATCAGATCGGAGCGCCGGTCGGACAGGTAGACGAACCCGGCGGGGTCCACGTGGCCGAGGTCGCCGAGGGTGCTCCAGCCACGGTCGTTGTACGCAGAGGCCGTCTTCCCGGGATCGTTGTGGTAGGCGAAGCGCTTCGTCCCGCCGAACCAGATCGTCCCGATCTGTCCGGGCTCCAGCTCGACGCCGTCGCCGTCGCACACGTGGACCTCGCCGATCAGCGCCCGTCCCACCGACCCCCGACGCTCCAGCCACGTCGGGCTGTCGATCATGCAGAAGCCGTTGCCCTCGCTGCCCGCGTAATACTCCAACAGGATCGGCCCGACCCAGTCGATCATCTTCTGCTTGACCTCGACCGGGCACGGTGCGGCCGCGTGCACCACCACCTGCAGGCTGGACAGGTCGTGGGCGGCGCGCACGGTGGAATCGAGCTTCAGCATGCGGACGAACATGGTCGGGACGAACTGCCCGTGCGTCACCCGCTGCTCCTGAACCAGCTCGAGCACCTGGCGCGCATCGAACCGCTCCATGACGACGACCGTTCCGCCGTTCCGGATCGTCCCGATCGACCACCCCAGCGGCGCGGCGTGGTAGAGCGGGCCGGGACAGAGGTAGACCGAGTCGGCGGAGAACCCGAACGCCGTCGCCATCGTGGTGTCGATCGTGAGCCCGGTGCCGAACGGCGCCCCGGACAGTTCGGGCGTGATGCCCTTGGGGCGCCCCGTCGTGCCCGACGAGTAGAACATGTAGTTGCCCTCGACCTCGTCGTCGATGGGGGATGCCGGCAGGCCGGCCACCGCGTCGTCGAGCGACTGCTGCCCCGCCACGTCGCCCACGACGACCCGCGACTCGAGCGCCGGCGCCGCGGTGGCCGCGGCCGCCGCGACGGGTTCGAGGGATGCCGCCGAGATCAACATGCGGGCACCGCAGTCGGCGACGATGTACGCCGCTTCGGCCTCGCTCAGGTGCCAGTTCACCGGGGTGTAGAGCAGCCCGGACCGCTGCGCCGCCCAGACGATCGGGAACAGCTCGATCTGGTTCGCCAGCAGGATCGCGATGTGGTCGCCAGGGCGCAGGCCGCGCTGCCGGAACAGCTGCGCGATGCGGTTCGACCGCTCCTCGAGCTCCCGGTAGGTCATGACCTCCCTCGAGTTCGCCATGACGACGGCGGGCTTGGCGCCGTACGTCGCGGCGAGCCGGCTCAGGTGCATGCGACCTCCTCGTCACCGGCGGAGCGACGCGGGTGCTCTGCCGGATCCGACGTTAACAGCGCGGAAATCGCCCGTCCACAGATTGCGGATACTCATCCCGCCGGTGACGACACGACGACCGACGGCACGATCCAGGCGACCAGATGCTCGACGTCGTCGTCCGATGGCGCGCGTTCGGTCCACAGGAACTGCTCCATGACGGCGAACACGGCGCACGCGGCGACGAGGGCGTCCCGCGCGGGATCCGCGCTCCCGCACGCGGCGAGCGACTCCGCGAGGAGGTCGGAAAGCTGCTTGCGCAGCTCGACCCCGCCGGACGACGGCTTCGCGGCGCGGGTCGTGTGCCGCAGCACCGCGCGGGTCGTAGCCGCCACCTCGGGGTCGGCGGCCTGCTTGAACACGGCCAGGACGCATGCCCTGATCTGCTCCACCGGGTCGACGTGCTTGTCGCGCTGATGGCGCACGTGGCCGAGCAGGCGGCGCGCACCATCGTCGGCGATCGCCGCCATCAGGTCGTCCTTGCTGCGGAAGGCCCGGTAGAAGGCATCGTTGGAGACCCGCGCACGGCGCACGATCTCGGCAATCTTGGGATTGCCCGCCGGATCCTCGCGCATCAGTTCCAGGCCCACGTCGAGCAGGCGGCGCACCTCGTCCTCGGCCACGGCGTACCGGTCACCGGTGCGGCGACGGACGGCCTGCGCGGCGAGCGACTCCTCGGCAAGCCGGCCGTCCGCGGCCTGTGGACTCGTCATAACGCCCAGTGTACGGTCCGAGTACTGCCGGGACAGAATCCAGTTCTTGTGCACCGGTACTCAGTTCTCGCCGGCGACCGAGACGGAGACCTCATGCCCGAGCACATGCAGACCACCGCCACGACCCGGGAGTCCGTGACACGGGCGCGGGTCGGCGTGGCCGACCCGCAGGACGTGCTGCGTCGCGCGACGATCGCGGCGGGCACGCCGCTGCGCGACCTGACGCCGCTGCCCGGCGGGACGTCCAGCATCACCTACTCCGCCTGCACCGACGCCGGGGACCAGGTCGTCGTGAAGGTGGCGCCCCCGGGCCTTGAGCCGGTGCGCAACCGCGACGTCCTGCGCCAGGCGCGGGTGCTGGCCGCGCTCGCGGACGTCGCGGACGTCGCGGTGCCCGCAGTGCTCGGCACCGAGGCCGGTGCCCCGCCCGAGGTGCCGCCGCTGTTCGTGATGTCCTTCGCCGAGGGCGAGAGCTACGAACCGCGGCACGTGGCCGCCGGGACCCGACCGCCGGCCGACGAGATGCGGGCCCGTGCCGCCGGCGCGGCGCGCATGCTGGCCGCCCTGCACGCCACCGGCCCGGCCGCACTCGGGCTGGACGAGGCGCCCGTTGCCCTCGAGGCCGAGATCGGCCGCTGGACGAAGGCGTTCGGCACCTGCGAGCTCGAACCAGCCGCGACCCAGGCGGAGGCGCGGTGCCGGGATCTGCTCGCTGGGTCGGTCCCCGCCACGCTCGAGCCTGCGGTGCTGCACGGCGACTGGCGGCTGGGCAACATGCAGTGCCTCGGTGCGGAGATCCGCGCGGTGATCGACTGGGAGATCTGGTCGGTGGGCGACCCGCGGCTGGACCTCGCCTGGATGCGCCTGATGTCCGATCCCACGCACCCCACGGTGTCGGCACCCGAGGCACCGACGCTGGAGCCCGACGAGCTGCTCGCGGTGTACGAGCACGCCACTGGTCGCACCGTTCCCGACATGGGCTGGTTCGACGCGCTCGTCCGGTACAAGCAGGCCGCCGCGTCGGCACTGCTGGTCAAGAACGCCGAGCGTCGCGGCGAGGTCACCGAGCAGGTCGAGAAGATGCGGCGCGGGATCCCGCTGCTGCTCGCGGCCGCCACCACCCACCTCACCTAGGAGAACCGATGCTGGACTTCTCGATCGAACCGGAGTACCAGGCCAAGCTGGACTGGGCGGCACGCTTCGTGCGTGAGGAGGTGGAGCCGCTCGACCTGCTGTTCCCGCACGGCGGCGACCCGTACGACACCGGCAACGCCAAGGCCCGCGCGATCATCAAGCCGCTGCAGGAGCAGGTCAGGGCCCAGGGCCTGTGGGCCTGCCACCTCGGCCCCGAGCTCGGTGGCCCCGGCTACGGCCAGGTCAAGCTCGCCTATCTCAACGAGATCCTCGGCCGCTCGTACTGGGCACCGACGGTCTTCGGCACCGCGGCTCCCGACACCGGCAACGCCGAGATCCTCGCGATGTTCGGCACCGACGAGCAGAAGGCCCGCTACCTGCAGCCACTGCTCGACGGTGACATCGTCTCCACGTTCTCCATGACCGAGCCGCACGCCGGGGCCGACCCGAAGGAGTTCCGCTGCCGCGCCTGGCAGGACGGGGACGAGTGGGTGATCGACGGGGAGAAGTGGTTCTCCTCCAACGCCCGCTACGCCTCCTTCCTCATCGTCATGGCCGTCACCGAGCCCGACGCGCCCGCGCACTCGCGGATGTCGATGTTCGTCGTCCCCGCCGAGACGCCGGGCATCGAGATCAAGCGCAACGTCGGCACGATGGACGAGCGCGACTCCGAGGACGAGGGCATCCACGGCTACATCCGCTACCACCAGGTCCGGGTGCCGCTCGACGCGATGCTCGGTGGTCCCGGCGAGGGCTTCACAGTGGCGCAGGCCCGCCTGGGCGGCGGCCGCGTGCACCATGCCATGCGCACCGTCGGCAAGTGCACGCGCGCCTTCGACATGATGTGCGAGCGCGCTCTGTCACGACGCACCCAGGGCACCGTGCTCGCCGAGAAGCAGGCCGTGCAGCAGTTCATCGCCGACTCCTGGATCGAGTTGCAGCAGTACCGGCTGCTCGTGCTGAACACCGCCTGGGTGATCGACACCCAGCCGCACGGCGCCGCCCGCACCCAGATCGCGATGTGCAAGGTCGCGATGGCCAAGGTGTTGCACGACATCATCCAGCGCGCCCTGCACCTGCACGGCTCGCTCGGCACCACCAACGAACTCCCGCTGGCCCACTGGTGGATGGGCGTCCCCAGCCTCGCGCTCGCCGACGGCCCCACCGAGGTGCACCGGACCACGATCGCCAAGCAGGTGCTGCGCAACCACAGCGCGGCCGAGGGCCTGTTCCCGAGCGAGCACATCCCGCCGAAGCTGGAGGCCGCGCGCAAGCGCTACGCCCACATCCTGGGCGACGACGGCCTCGCCGGGCGGGTGAACGCATGACGACGGCGGCCCGCGGCGCAGCGGATCTCTTCGACCTCAGCGGGAAGGTCGCCCTGGTCACCGGCGGCAGCCGTGGGCTCGGCCTGGAGATGGTGCGCGCCTTCGCCGCCGCCGGGGCCGACGTCGTCATCACCAGCCGCAAGCTCGACTCGTGCGAGGCCGCCGCCGAAGAGGTCCGCAGCCTCGGCAGGCGCGCGCTGCCCGTCGCGGCCCACGTCGGGCACTGGGACGACCTCGGCCGGCTCACCGACGCCGCCTACGCCGAGTTCGGCAAGGTCGACATCCTGGTCAACAACGCCGGGATGTCCCCGCTCGCGCCGTCATCGGAGGACACCAGCGAGGAACTGTTCGACAAGGTCGTCGGCGTGAACTTCAAGGGCCCGTTCCGGCTGGCGTCGCTCGTCGGCAGGCGGATGGCCGACGGGGACGGCGGCTCGATCATCAACGTGTCCTCGTCCGGGGCGCTGATGCCGCAGCCGAAGTTCGGGCCCTACGCCGGCGCCAAGGCCGCGCTGAACGCGCTGACCACGGTCTTCGCGCTCGAGTACGGCCCCACCGTGCGGGTCAACACCATCTCCGCCGGCCCGTTCCTCACCGACATCTCCAAGGCGTGGCCCGAGGAGAACCGCCGGCGCACGCGCAGCGCCTCGGGCCGGCCCGGCACGCCGGAGGAGATCGTCGGCACCGCCCTCTACCTGGCAGGCGACGCCTCCAGCTACACGACCGGGGCACTGATCCGGGTGGATGGCGGGCTGTACTGATGACGACCGGCCGGACGGGTCCGCTTGCCGGTGTGCGGGTTCTGGAGCTGACGACGGGGCAGGCCGGCCGGACGGCCGGGATGCTGCTGGCCGACCTGGGCGCCGATGTGGTGCGCGTGGTCCCACCGGGGTGGCGGCCGGCGGACCCGGGTTCGCCGTCGGGCCCCGGTGACCTCTGCTGGGACCGCGGGAAGCGGTTCACGCCCGTCGCTCCCGGCCGGGACGCGGCAGGCCTGCGCCGTCTCGCCGGTGCGGCCGACGTGCTGCTGGACGACGCCCCGGCCGGTGCGCAGCGGCCCGCGGGTCTCGATGCGGAATCGCTGCTGGCGTCCGCACCGGCGCTCGTGCACGTCGCGATGCCGCCGTGCGGCGCGCAGGGCCGCTGGCGCCACCTG
The DNA here is from genome assembly GCF_006716445.1 of Pseudonocardia kunmingensis. GTDB lineage: Bacteria > Actinomycetota > Actinomycetes > Mycobacteriales > Pseudonocardiaceae > Pseudonocardia > Pseudonocardia kunmingensis. The sequence goes on along the minus strand of NZ_VFPA01000002.1, from coordinate 736,408 downwards.
CCCGCCGACCCGCTGCTGGTCTCCGCGCTCGGCGGGTTCGCGACCTACCACCCCTCCTACGAGCCGGGCAGCCCGATCGCGTCGGCCGTGCCGATGCTGGCAGCGGTGCACGGTGCGCTCGGCGCGGTGCTGGCCACCGCGGGTCTTCTCGGTGTCCGGAGCACCGGACACGGTCGGGCCGTGGAGACGACGGGCCTGCACGCCTCGGCCGCCTGCCTCGCGACGTTGGTGGTGGAGGGGATCGACGCCGAGCACGTCGTGACGCCGGACGGCCGCCTGGGAACCCGGCCGAGCTTCCGTACCTACTGCTGCGGCGACGGGCAGTGGCTGCACCTCTCAGCGCTCACCGTCCAGTTCTTCCTCCCGGCCCTGACCGCACTGGACCGGATGGACGTCATGCTCCTGCCCGGAGTCGAGGGCGAGTTCACGAACACGTTGCGGCCCGAGATCGGGCGCGCCGTCGGCGCCGAGCTGGAGCGCACCTTCGCCGAACGACCGCGCGACGAGTGGCTCGCCATCCTCGGGGAGGCGGGTGTGCCGTGCGCGCCGGTCCTCCCGCGCGAGGAGTGGCTGAGCGGCGAGATCGTCGCCTCCGCGGCGCCGCCGGTCACCGTGGAGCACCCCGAGGCCGGCGCGGTCGTCCTGCCTGGTGTCCCACTCGCGTTCTCGGCGACCCCGGTGGGGATCCGGCACCTGCCCGGCGCCGCTCACCTCGTGAACGCGGACGATCTCTGGTCCGACACCCGGGCCCGGCCGGCACCGCAGGGTCCAGCACCGTCACTCCCGCTCACGGGCTTGCGCGTGGTGGACATCAGCACGTTCCTCGCCGCGCCGTTCGCCGGGACGCTGATGGCCGACCTCGGCGCGAGCGTGGTGAAGGTGGAGCCGCCGCGCGGTGACCCGTACGGGGTGTTCTCCTCGGCGTACGCGGCGGTCAACCACGCCAAGACCGTGGCGTCGGTCGACCTGCGCAGTCCCGAGGGTCATGCGGCGCTGCTGCGGCTCGCGGAGCAGGCCGACGTGCTGGTCGACAACCTGCGCCCGGCGAACGCGGCACGGCTCGAGCTCACCGACTCGGTGCTCACGACAGGCGAGTCGCGCCTGGTACGGGCATCGGTGTCGGCCTTCGGTCGGTCCGGACCGTTCGCCGACCTGCCGGGCTTCGACCCCGTCCTGCAGTCGCGCTCCGGGCTTGCCGCGGCGCAGGGTGGCGACGACGAGCCGGTCGCCACCGCGGCACCGACCGTCGACGTGGCCACCGGCGCGCTCACCGCGTTCGGCGCGCTCGCCGCCCTGATTGAGCGGGAACGAACCGGGCACGGCCAGCACGTCACCACCTCACTGGCCGCGACGTCGACCTTCGTGCAGATCGCCGAACTGGCCGGCTATCCGGGCCGCCCGCCCACCGAGCAGGGCGGCCGGGACCACCGCGGCCCGGAACCCGCGCGCCGCTACCACCGGGCCGCCGACGGATGGCTCGCGCTCGCGGCGTGCACCCCTGATCAGCAACAGGCCGTGGCCGCGCTGCTCGGGCTGGGCACCCTCACCCACGACGCGGTCGCGGAAGCGCTCGCTACGCGCCCGGTGGAGCACTGGCTCACCGAGCTCGACCGGCTCGGCGTGCCGGCCTGCACCAGCGCACCGCGAGCCGGGTTCCTCACCGACCCCTACCTGACCGAGAACGGCTTCACCCACGTCGTGCGCGACCCGCAGCTCGGCCGGTTCCGCCTGGTGAGCGGCTACTTCCGCCCGGTGCGGCCCGGCCCGGCCGCCACGCGGGCCGACTGGGCGGAGGCGACCGCACTGCTCCAGACCGTCGGGTCGCTGCGCGAGGGGTACGCGATCGTTGCCGACCCGGCGACGGGAAGTCCAGGTGGTGGTCAGTCGGCCGCGATGCCGGCGTAGCGCAGGTCGAAGACCCCCTGGAAGTCGGAATGCCCCATCGACTCCGCCCCGATCATGCGGTCGCTGTAGGCGATCTGGGTCGGGAGCGCGCAGAGGAACAGGTCCATCGCCTCGTTCACGGCGATCTCCGATGCCTGCCGGAGCGTCGCGACGCGTTCCTCGTCCGTCAGTGCCGTCTCGAACGATCTGCTCACGGCCTCCTGGAAGCCGGGAGGCGTGGGGCCGGGGTACCGGCTGGGCAGGAGGTAGTTGTCGCGCAGCGTGATCCCGGCGGTCGGGCCGGCCACCCGGGTGTTGAGGTAGGCGTCGTACTCGGAGCCGGGCTTCCACAGGTCGTTGACCTACACCGGGTCGAAGGACCCGATGGCCACCCGGACGCCGACCTCGCCCAGCTGCGCCTGCAGCACCGGCGCCATCTTGTCCTGCGGCGAGAGGCCCGAACCGACCAGCAGCGACATCTCGAAGCCGCCCGGCGGTCCCGCTTCGGTGAGTAACCGTCTGGCCTTTTCCGGGTCGTGCGTGTACTCGACGGGCGGGGTCTCGAGATGCCCCTCGTAGACGCTCGTGAGCGGCTGCGCCTGCGGGGTGCGCTGCCCGTCGAGGATCGCCTCGTCCAGGCCCTCGCGGTCGATCGCGTAGTTGAGGGCCTGGCGGACCTTGACCTGGTCGATGTTCCGTGCCCGGTCCAGGCTCACCTTCACCGCGTCCGCATCGAGCACGGTGCCGTCGTGGAAGGTCACGTCGTCGCGCAGCACGAAGGTCACCTGCTGCCCGTCCGGGCTGAAGGACCACTCGGTGGCCAGCATCGGCTCGAGTGTCGGGCCGCCGACCAGCTGGGTCAGGCGGTCATAGATCGGGAAGATGTAGGGCGACTGCGCGACGCTCGACACCGGCGTGTGCGGATCGAGCGGTTGCGCCGGGATCGTCCAGGCGAACCGCAGGGCGCCGTCCGTGTCGGGCGGACCTGCGACCCCAGCGGCCCCACCGGACCCCGCCTCGCCACCACCGCACCCCGCGAGAGCGAGACCGATCGCCACCAACCCGGCCAGACAGCGTCGTTGCCGCTTCATGTTCTCCTCGATCCGCCCGGGCCCGTCACAGCGTCATACCTCCCCGCTGACACAGATCAGGACTCGCAATCGTGGGCGTGAGATACTGAGATGATCTGCAGTCGGTCGCACGATTTAGCGAGAACATGCTGGCTCTTCGCGTATCGACCACCCGAAGCGCGGCCGCATGCATGTGCGGCGCACAGTAATGCAGATACTCTTTTCACGACAAGGCCTACCGCCGGAGTTACCGAACTTGATACGGTGAGCGCGCCGCGGTGCTCGCCCGCACCCAGCGGTTGAAGGTCACCGTCTCGGCGGCGCTCGCTCCGCTGCACGACCCGGGGCGGTCACGGCGGATCCACGGGCCGGAAGACCGGAACCCGGAACTCACCTCCCGGCAGGTCGACCAGCTCGGCCCGCACCCGCATCCCGCAGGCCACCTCGCCGTGGTCGATGCCGACGAGCCTGCCGGGCAAGCGGAGCCCGGACTGCTCGTCCAGCTCGACCAGGCCCACGGTGTAGGGCAGGTCGTCGAGGTAGCCGGGCACCGTCGCACGATGCTGCACGATGAACGAGTAGAGGGTGCCGTAGCCGGTCACGTCCTCGAAGGCCGTCGGCCCCGCGCAGACACGGCACCGGTCGAGAGGGGGCTGCATCCAGAGCTTGCAGTCCTGGCAGCGGCACAGGGCCAGGTGACCGGCTGCCGCCGCCGCCCAGAAGGGCGCGGTGTCGGGGTCGGGCACCGGCTGGGGCGGGATGGAGTGGGCGTCGGTCACAGCATGGCCTCCGTGCCGTAGACGAGGGCGCCCCCGTAGGGGCCCGCGCCGGAGGTGACGAGTGCGCTCTCGGCCCCGGCCACCTGGCGGTCACCCGCCTCGCCCCGCAGCTGGAGCACTGCCTCGTAGTGGTGGTTGAGGCCGTGGATGTAGCCCTCCGAGAGCAGCCCGCCGTGCGGGTTGACGACCACGTCACCGCCGAAGGTGGCTCGGCCCTCGCGGAAGAAGCCGCCCACCTCGCCCTTGCCGCAGAACCCGAAGTCCTCGAACGTGGCCATGACCGTGAAGGTGAAGCAGTCATACATGCAGGCCACGTCGATGTCGGAGGGCCGAAGGCCGGTGCGGGACCACAGCTTGGGAGCCGTGTCTCGGGAGTACATGCTGGTCAGGTCGTCCCACTGGTCGACGGAGCCGCCGAAGCGGTTGCTGTCGGCCGCGCCGAGCAGGTGGACCGGCTTGTGGGGCAGGTCCGCCGCCCGCTCGGCCGAGGTCACCACGATCGCGACCGCGCCGTCGACCTCGTAGGTGCAGTCGTACAGCCGGAACGGCTCGCTGATCCACCGGCTGTTCAGGTAGTCGTCGATCGTGATCGGCGTGCGCGCGACCGCATGGGGGTTGCGTGACGCGTGGGCCCGCTGCTGGACGGCGATCGCACCGAGGTCCTCCGACGTCGAGCCGTACTCGTACTGGTGGCGCCGGCAGAACATGGCGAACCACTGCGGCGGCACCAGGTAGCCCTGGGGGCCGGCGAACTGGCCCTCACCGCCGACGTCGACCCGGTCGAGGGCCCTTCCGTAACGGGTCTCCGAGCCGAGCACGCGGTAGACGACCACCACGTCGGCCTGGCCGGAGATGACGGCCATGGCCGCGCCGCTGACGGTCGAGGTGACGATGTTCCCGCCGCCGGAGACGCTGACACACCAGCCGAGATCCTCCACTCCTATGGCGTGGGCGACCGCACTCGGGCGCGCGGTGTCGGTGGTGCCGAAGCATGTGAAGCCGTCGACGTCGGCCGGCGTGAGCCCGCAGTCGGCCAAAGCATCCCGGGCGGCCTCGGCGGCCATCGACACCGGTGTGCGACCGGACGACCTCACGTACGGGGTCCGGCCGATCCCCACGACGGCGGCGTCCTGCAACGTGCGACTCACCGGACCTCCAGAAGGTTGTGGTGTGGACGAGGTGTGCTGCGCCCTGGTCACGGGGAGACGAGCGCCATCGCCTCCCGCCGCAGCTGCGCCAGTGCGGGCAGCATGCGCCGCATCGACTCGTTCAGCGGCCCACTCCGGCGGCCGCGCTTGATCAGCAGGGCGGTCGCCGCGGATTCCTTGTACTTGGTGAGGGCCTCGAACCAGCGCAGGTCCGTGAGCAGCTCGCCACGCGCCTCGTGGTAAGCGTCGACGATCTCGGCCTTGGTCGGCATCCCGGTCGGCTCGGCGGACGGGGCCGCGGGGTGCTGCGCCTCGTCGGTGAAGAAGGTGAACCACGTGATGTCGACACGGGGGTCGCCGAGCGACCAGATCTCCCAGTCGATGATCGCGGTGACCCGGTCGCCCTCGCACAGGGTGTTGCCGATCCGGTAGTCGCCGTGGGTGACGACCGGCGCCATCGCCGGCGGCATCGTGGCGTGCAACCGGTCCGCGACGGCCTCGTACCCCTCGCTCAGGTCGTCGGGGACCGTGGTGAACGCCCTGGTCCAGCGGTCGATCTCGGCACCGAGCGAGACCACCGGCTCCGTGGCGAGCGCGGTCGCCACAGGATCGACGCGGTGCAGGGCGGCGAGCATCCGGGCGGCGTCGAGGGCTCGGGCGCGCACCTGCGCGGGAGGCAGCGTTCCGCGAGGCGCGAGGACGGGTTCCACGCAGTCGCCGGGCACGAGCGCCATCGCCAGGAACGGCGGGGTGTGCGGCGGGTCGCCGACATCGGAGAACAGGACCCGGGGCACCCGCACCCCGGGCTTCCCCTCCACCGCCTCCATGAGCCGCGCCTGGCGCAGCACGTCACGGTTGCGGACCGGCGCGAGCCCGGGTGGGGCCACCTTGAGGACGATGCGCTCGTCGCCGCGCGGGGCGCCGGACAGCTCCGCCACGTAGGTCAGGCTCGACGCGCCGCCGGTGAGCGGCTCGATGCCCACCACGCCCGCATCCGGCGCCCACCCGCGGACGGCCACCGCGGTGCGGGCCGTCAGCTGCTCCACCAGCTCGTCGCTGCTCGTGACGATGCTCAACTCGGCTCCTCCACCACGATCACCCGCTCCTTCCTACGGTGCCCGCCGCCCGCAACGTGGCGATCTCCTCCTCGGACACGCCCCACTCGGCGAGCACCGCGTCGGTGTGCTCCCCGGGAGTCGGGGCCGGACCGGCGACGCGGGCGGGCGTCGCCGAGAGCCGCGGGGCAGGTGCCGGATGCGGCACGCCCTCGAGATCCGTGTAGGCCGCCCTGGCCAGGGCCTGCGGGTGAGCCGTCGCCTCGCGGGGAGTGAGCACCGGCGCGACGCACGCGTCCGAGCCCGCGAAGTGCCGCTCCCACCCGTCGCGCGTCCGCGTGGCGAACACCTCGATCAGCCGCTCGCGCATCCGGGGCCACCCGCTCCGGTCGTACCGGTCCCGGAACGCGGGGTCCCCGGCGATCCCGAGCCGGTCGAGTAGCTCGGCCCAGAACTTCGGCTCGATCGCCCCGACGGCCACGTACCGGCCATCCGCCGTCTCGTAGGTCCGGTACCAGGGGGCCGAGCCGTCGAGGCCGTTGCTCTCCCGTTCCTCGGTCCATCTCCCGGAGGCCAGCTGTCCCTGGACGACGCCCATCAGGAGCCCGGTGCCGTCGACCATCGCCGCGTCGACGACCTGGCCGTCCGCCTGCCCGCGCGCCCGGGCGGCGAGCGCGGCGACCACGCCCAGCGCGAGCACCGTGCCGCCGCCGCCGAAGTCGCCGACGAGGTTGAGCGGCGGCACGGGTGGGCGGTCCGCATGGCCGATGGGGTGCAGCGCTCCCGCCACGGCGATGTAGTTGATGTCGTGACCCGCGGTCGCGGACAGTGGCCCTCCGCGCCCCCACCCCGTCATCCGGCCGTAGACCAGGTCGGGGTTGCGCGCGTGGCACTCCTGCGGTCCGACGCCCAGCCGCTCCATGACGCCCGGGCGAAAGCCCTCCATCAGGACGTCGGCCCGCTCGCACAGCTGCAGCAGCAACTCCGCCCCCGACGGCTGCTTCAGGTCGATCCCGACCGATCGGCGCCCGCGACCGTGCACGTCGAAGCGGGCTCCGCCGAGGTCGGCGGCGGTGCCGTGGACCCGGTCGACGCGCACGACCTCCGCTCCGAGGTCGCTGAGCAGCATCCCGGCCAGCGGCAGCGGCCCGATCGCGGCGAGCTCGAGCACCCGGATCCCGGTGAGCGGGCCGGTCACGCCTCTGCCCCCCGGTGCACCCGCTCGCCCTGGCGCCGCAGCGCCCGTACGGTCTCCTCGCGGGCGGCGCCGGTGAAGAAGGCCTGGTGGCGCCGCGCCTCCTGTTCCACGTAGCCGGCGAGGTCGCTGCGCTCGGCGAGCAGGAAGTTCGCCTTCATCGCGCGCACCGCCGCCGGGCTGCGCGACCCGAGCTCGTCCACCAACGCGCCCACCTCGTCGGCGAAGCGCTCGTCGGGTAACACCCGGGACAGGAACCCCATGCGGAAAGCCTCCTCGGCGTCGAGCTTGCGGGGCAGGAAACACAGGTCACGGGCCATCGCGCCGCCGACCGACCGCGACAGGGTCCACGGCAGCCCGAGCTCGCTCGCCAGCCCGACCTGCAGGAACGCGGTGGAGAACCGCGCTCCGGCTGCCGCGACCCGCAGGTCGCAGGCGGCCGCCCACGCGAACCCCGCGCCAGCGCACCCACCGTTGACCGCCGCGACCGTCAGCTGCGGCATCGCGTGGAGCAGGGTCGCCGACTGGTACACCTCGAGGCCCGGGAGATCCACGGGCTCGGACGATCCGGCCCGGTTCAGGTCCGCGCCGGGGCAGAACGTCGAACCCGCCCCCGTCAGCACCACGACGGTCAGCGCGTCGTCGCGGCTGAGCCCGGTGAGGGCCGCGTGCATCTCGACGACCATCTCCGTCGTCACGGCGTTGCGCGCGTCCGGGCGGTCGAACCGGACCCAGGCGACCGGCCCGTCGACGCGGACGTCCAGGGTCGAGAAGCGGCGAGCAGTCATCACCCCTCCCCCGCGATCCCGACGTAGCGCAGGTCGCCGAACGCGGAGAAGTACGACAGTCCCATCATGTCGCCGCCCCGGACCCGGTCGGTGGAGGTCCACATCGCCGGCACCGAGCAGAGGAACACGTCCAGTGCGGACTCGGCGCCGATCGTCGACGCCTTCGTCACGGCGGCCTCGTAGGCGGCCTCGTCGAGCGTCGGGTCGTAGGCGCTCGAGACCGCCTCGGCGAAGCCGGGAGGCGTGGGGCCGGGGAAACGGCTCGGCGTCAGGTAGGACGCCTGCAAGGTCATCGCGGCCGTCGGCCTGGTCGTGCGGGCGTTCACCAACCCGTCGAAGCCGCCGTCGCCCCAGCTGCCGAAGATCTGCGTTCCTGTCTGGGCCGTGAGCTCCGCCGCGATGCCGACCTCGGCGAGCTGCGCCTGGACGGCTGCGGCGAGCTGCTCATACAGGGAGATCCCGGCCGGGACGAGGATCGTCATTCCGAAGCCGTCCGGGACGCCCGCCTCGGCGAGCAGCTGCCGGGCCCGCTCCGGGTCGTGCGCGTACTCGACCGGCGGCGGGTCCAGGTGACCCGGGTACACGGACGGCAGCGGCTGCGCCGACGGGGTGCACCGGCCATCGAGCAATGCCCTGCTGATCCCCTCCCGGTCGATCGCGTAGTTCAGCGCCTGCCGGACCTTCACCTTGTCGATGTTCGGGCGCGCGGTGTTCAGGTAGACGGCATACGTGGTCGCGGGCGGGTAGCTGTGCGTCACGTACGGGTCACCGAGCTCGGAGACCTGGTCGAACTGGCCCGCTGTCGTCATCATCATGTCGAACTGGCCGGAGCGCAGGCCGTTCATCCGGGCCGAGTCGTTGGGCACGCCCGTGAGCTCGATGCGGGCTGCCTGCTGCGCCTGCGGGTCCCAGTACCCCTCGCGCCGCTCCAGCACGACACTGTCGTCGACGGCGAGACGACCCAGCGTGTACGGCCCCGACCCCACCGCGGTGACATCGAGGTCCGGTTTGTCGAGGGCCGCCGGGCTGATGACGCTGCCCTCGACGCCGGACAGGACGTAGGGCAGGTCCGCCGCCGGCCGGTTCGTGGTGATCCGGACCGTCACCGGGTCCACGACCTCGACAGCGGAGATCATCGCGAGGTTGCCCTTCGCCGTCGACCCCGCCACGGTCATCGCCCGGTCAAGGCTCGCCGTGACGGCGGCGGCGTCCACCCGGGCGCCGTCGGAGAACGTGACGTCGTCACGGAGCGAGAAGGTGACGCTGCGGCCGCCGTCGCCGAACGTCCACTCGGTGGCGAGCATCGGACGCAGTTCGAGGTCGGGTCCCATCTGCGTCAAGCGGTCGTAGAGCAGCGACACGTAGGCGTGGCCCGCGGTCGGGGACGAGACCGTGTGCGGATCCACGCTGGTCGGCGCGTAGTTGATCGCGACGCGCAGGGCCGCGGACCGATCCACCTCCGCGGTCGCGGCGCCGTCCGCGCCACCGTCCCCGCTGCCGCACGCCGTCGCGACCAGGCACAACGCGGCGGCCACCGCCCATCGCTTCGTCAAGGGCTCCTCCTCGGGGTGCGCTGCAGGCCCGTCTTCCGAAGTTACAGAACGTCGTTCTGACTGTCCAGCAATCAGGACACTGAAAGGCGAAGCGCTGTACTGTCCGACCCAGCCGCATCACCCCGTGGAAGGGAACGAGAAGTGCAGATCGACGGAACATCGGCGCTGGTCACCGGCGGCGCCTCCGGACTCGGACTGGCCACCGCCCGGCGGATCGTCGAGCACGGCGGGCGCGTGGTGATCGCCGACATCTCCGAGGAGCAGGGTGCGAAGGCCGTCGCCGAGCTCGGCTCGGCGGCCACGTTCGTGGTCGCCGACATCACCGACGAGGCCGCGCTCGCCGAGGCACTCGACGCCGCGGAGCAGCTGGGGCCGCTGCGCGCGGTCGTGCACTGCGCCGGCCGCGGCGGCGACCGGACCCGCATCATCGGCAAGGACCGAACCCCCGGCGCGCTCGACACGTTCACCGAGGTCGTGCGGATCAACCTGATCGGCACGTACAACGTCCTACGCCTGTCCGCCTCCCGGATCGCCGCGAACGAGGAGCTCGACGACGGCGACCGCGGCGCCATCGTGCTCACCGCATCGGTGGCCGCCTTCGACGGCCAGATCGGGCAGACGTCCTACAGCGCGTCCAAGGCCGGTGTGCACGGCCTGACGCTGGTCGCCGCACGCGACCTCGCCAGCTGGCAGATCCGCGTCAACACCATCGCTCCCGGCGTCATGGACACCCCGATGCTCGGACGCCTGCGCGAGGACATCCGCGACGGCCTCGCCGCGTCGGTACCCCACCCGAAGCGCCTCGGGCAGCCTGCCGACTTCGCCCGCCTCGCCGTGGACATGCTGGAGAACCCGTACCTGAACGGCCAGACGGTGCGCCTGGACGGGGCCATCCGGATGGCCCCGAGGTGACCCAGAATCGGAACACTCTTTGACGAGTGGGCACCTTGACGTGCCCTGAGACCCCCGCCACACTGTCTTGATGAGGATACTGTTCTTCACCAATGGAGGTGTAGGGTGAGCGCGGATGCCCACAACGGGGAAGCCTGCGGCACCACTCCGCTCGACGGGCTGACGGTCGTCGATCTGTCGACGTCGCTCCCCGGCGCGTTCACCACCCAGTTCCTTGCCGATGCCGGCGCCGACGTGGTGCAGGTCGAACCGCCGGGTGGCAGCCCGCTGCGGGCGCAGCCCGGTTGGCCGGGGCTGGCGCGGGGCAAGCGCAGCATCGTCCTCGACCTGCACGACGACGACCTGCACGACGAGGCCGACCGCGCGACGCTGGATCGGCTCCTCGCCCGGGCCGACGTGCTCGTCACGACGTCCGCCCCGGCCACGCTGGCGCGGCTCGGCCTCACCGCCGAGCGGCTCGCCGATCTCAACCCCCGGCTGGTCAGCGCGGCGATCACCGGCTGGGGCATGACAGGGCCGTGGCGCGATCTCCCCGGCTACGAGGGCATGGTCCTGGCCAAGCTCGGCTACTTCCACGTCAAACGGCTCTCGACCAACCGCCCCGGCCCGGCGTTCGTCTCGGTCCCCTACGCCTCGTGGGGCGCGGCGCAGACGGCCTTGCACGGCATCCTCGCCGCGCTGATCGAGCGCGAGACGAGTGGACGCGGCCAGCGCGTCGAGGCGGACCTGGTCCGCGGCGTCGCGACGATCGACACCTGGAACTGGTTCAGCGAGCTCGTCGGTCAGCGGTGGCCGGACGCGTTCACGACCGTCAACGCCTTCGACGACCACGGGCAGCCCCAAGGCCACCTGATCTACCCGTTGCTCGTGGCCGCGACGAAGGACGGCTACTGGCTGCAGTTCGCGCAGACCCAGGCGCGGCTGTTCCAGGCCATGCTGCAGGAGCTCGACATGGCCGAGCTGCCGGGCGACCCGAAGTGGAAGGGCTTCCCGCAATTCGACGACCGCGCGCGGCGCGTCGAGCTCTGGGAGATCATGCTGAGGAAGGTCGGCGAGCGCACGCTCGCGGAGTGGGAGCAGGTCTTCGCGACCAACCCGAACGTCAGCGCCGAGGTGTTCCGTTCCGGACCCGACGCGCTGGCGCACGCCCAGCTCGTGCACGACGGGCGGGTGGTCACCGTCGACGACCCGGCGTTCGGCCCGGTGCGCCAGCCCTCCACGCTGGTGCACGTCGATGACGTGCCGCTGTCACCGCCGCGCCCGGCCCCTGGCCTCGACGAGCACGCCGAGCAGATCCGCGCCGAGGCCGCGGCCTCCACTCCGGCCGTCGACCCCGGAAACGGCGATGCACCCGCCGCGCTGCCGCTTGCCGGGGTCACCGTGCTGGAGCTGAGCTCGATGTACGCGGCGCCCTACGGGGCCACCCTGCTCACCGACCTCGGCGCCCGGGTGTTCAAGATCGAGCCGCTCGGTGGTGACCAGATCCGCACGCTCGTCCAGTTCCCCGAGGCGGGCGGGGCGAAGGTGATGCAGGGCAAGGAGAGCATCGCCGTCGACATGGCCACCGACGAGGGGCTCGCGATCGTCCACGAGCTGGCCCGGCGCAGTGACATCGTGCTGCAGAGCTACCGCGCGGGCGCCGCAGAGCGCGCCCGCGTCGACCCGGCGACGCTCAAGAAGCTCAACCCCGACCTCGTCTACCTCAGCGCCCCCGGATACGGCACCGGTGGGCCCTACGGCGGGCGCCCGGCCTATGCGCCCTCGATCGGCGCGGCGTCCGGCCTCGCCCTCACCGATGCCCCCGACGCCGCAGGCGCCACGGGCTCCCTCGAGGAGATCAAGAAGGCCGCCGTCCGCCTCAACGCGGCCTCGGCCGTGATCAGCCTGCAGGGTGACGGCATCGCCGCGCTCGGCGTCGGCTCGGCGATGCTGCTGGGGCTGCTCGCCCGCCGCCGCGGGCGGGCGCTGGGGAACATGACCACGACGATGCTGTCGTCCGCGACGCACGCCCTCATCGACCGCAACATCGACTACGCCGGCCGGCCCGCCGCGCCGCGCGTCGACCCCGACGGCCACGGCTTCGGCGCGCTCTACCGCATGTACCGGGCCGCGGACGGCTGGGTGTTCCTGGCCGCACCCGCGGCGGACGAGTGGGAGGGGTTGGCCACCGCGCTGCGCCCGTACACCGACCTCGCGGCCGATGCGCGGTTCGCGTCGCCTGCGCAACGTGCTGATGCCGACGCGGCGCTGGCCGACGTGCTCGGCGGCGTCTTCGCGACGAAGGCGAAGGCCGACTGGGAGGCGGAGCTCACCGCGGCAGGCGTCGGCTGCGTCGCAGTGGCCGAGCACGCCCCCGAGCTGACACTGATGAGCGACGAGGCTGCCGACGCGGGCTACCACGTGACCGCGATGAGTCCGGTGTTCGACGAGCACCGCCGCCCGGCCCCGGCGACCCGCTTCTCCCGCTCGGTGACGAAGGCCGACGGCGGCTGCCTCGCCGGCGACCACACCGATGCGCTCCTGCAGGAGCTCGGGTACGACGACGAACGGATCGCCGACCTGCATGCCCGCAATATCGTCACCTGAAGTACAGGCTCCCCCACGGCCGGCCTTCCTCCACTGCCGACGTGACGGGCACCCGCACCGGGTGCCCGTCCCGTTCGTCAGTGGGTGCCCGCTCGTCAGTCGGTGGCGGCCATGGTCAGGTACCGGAAGTCGTAGGGGCCGAACGTCGTGGCGTAGTCCATCTCGGCACCGAAGTTCTGCACCCGGTCGCTCAGCACCCACGGGTAGTTGATCCAGACGATCGGCGCGCCCCATGCCTGCTCGGTGACGAACCTGTTGAGCGCCTGGTTGGCCTGCTCGCGCTCGCCCTCCTCCAGCCGGTTGTCGTCCGCGGCCGCCAGCAGCTGCTGGAACTCCGGCGAGTCGGGGAAGCCACCGGGGTGCCGGGCGCCGAAACGGTTGACGGCGAAGGACGCCGGCGTCTCGATCGACGGGGTGTACTGCAGCATCCCGGCGTTGTCGCCCTCCGCGTAGCGGGGGAAGATCTGCAGGTTGTCGACGACCACCGGGGTCATCCGGATACCGGATTTGCCGAGCTGTTCCTGCAGCACCGCGGTGAGCTCCGGCCCGACCGACTGGCTGACGAGGATCTCTCCGAGGTCGATCCCGTCGGGGAAGCCGGCCTGCGCGAGCAGTTGCCTGGCACGCTCGGGGTCGTACGGGAACGCGTCCTGCAGGTCGGGCACGTAGCCGGGAAGCCCTTCGCGGGTGTGCTGCCACTTCGGCTCCGAGCCGGGGTAGAGGGCCTCCACGATGGCGGCGCGGTCATAGGCGTGGTTGATCGCCTGCCGGACCTCCACCCGGTCGAGCGGTGCCGACCTGAGGTTGAGGAACATCTCCAGGCCGATGCCCTGGGGCACCATCACCGTCACGAGCCCGTCCCGGCCCTCGACCCCGGCGACGTTCTGGGGCTGGAACTGCCCCACGTCGATCTGCTCGCCGATGATCGCGTTGGTGTAGGCCTGCTGGTCGGTGATGGCGGAGTACTCGAAGCGGGCGATCTTCGCCGCGTCCGGATCCCAGTAGTCCGTGCGGTCGCGGTGCAGCGTCAGCGTCTCACCGGGGGTCCAGCTCTCCACGCTGTAGGCGCCCGACCCGTTGGCCTCCGTGGCCGGGTCACCGTTCGCGATCAGCTCGGGATGCATGATGAAGCCCGCGACGTTGGCGAGCACGTACGGGATCGTCGGGGTGGGCTCGCTCAACGTGAGCCGCACCTCGAGCGCCCCCGTCGCCTCGACGCCGGTGACCTGCTCCAGCCGCTTGCTGACCACCGGGCTCTCCATCGCGGCTGCCCGCTCCAGGTTCACCCGCACCGCCTCGGCGTCCAGCGGCGTCCCGTCCCGGAACGTCACGCCGTCGCGCAGTGACATCGTCAGGGCGAGGCCGTCGTCGCTGTAGGAGTAGGACTCCACGAGCATGCCCTCGGCCAGACCGTCGGCGGTGATCGTGAAGAGCCGGTCGTAGACCAGCGCGAGGCCGAACCGGAAGGACACGACCTCGCTGGTCGCCGCGTGCGGATCCAGGCTGGTGGGGGCGACGCCGTAGCCCACCCGCATCGTCGCGTCCGGATCCGCCGGGCCTCCCTGCGCCACACCGTTGCTCCCGCCGGAGCCCTCGCCCCCGGAACCGCACGCGACCAGCAGGACGGCGGCGATCAGGGCGGCGATGCCGGCCTTCCAGTGGGGTCTCATGTCGTTGGCCTCCGTCGTGTCGTGCTGTCGGGGCGCCACGCGGACGCGAGGTCCAGCCGGTCCAGCAGCCCCGCCTTGCGGACCTTGTTCGTCGGGGTGCGGGGGAGGTCGGCGCACACGAGGACGTAGGACGGCCGCATGTGACGCGGCAGCCGCTCGTGCAGGCGGGCCCAGAGCTCGTCCGGCACCACGGCGCCGGGCTGGACCGGGACCACGGCGACCAGCACCTCCTGCCCGGCGACGGGGTCGGGCACGCCGATCACGGCGCAGGCCTCCACGGCCGGGTCGGCACCGACAACGGCCTCGAGGGCCGAGGACGAGATGTTCTCGCCGTGCCGCCGGATCGTGTCCCGCAACCGGTCGACGAACTCGAACTCGCCTCCCGGATGGCGGACCACCGCGTCGCCCGTGCGGTACCAGCCATCGGCGAACGCCGCCGCGGTGGCGTCGGGCAGGCCGAGGTACTCCCGCATCATCAGCGACCGTGCGGGCGGGTGCAGCCACAGTTCCCCGGCCTCGCCGTCGGGGACGTCCGCGCCGTCGGACCCGACCACCCGCGCGGCGTACCCGCGCCGGGGCCGGCCGCACCACCGGCGGGACCCGTCAGGAGGCGCGTCCCGCAGCAGCATCGGGAACCCGGCCTCGGTGCTGCCGTAGCACTCGACGACGCGCGCTCCGAACCGGTCGGTGAACCGGCGGGCGAGTGCCGCGCCGCAGGACGCCATCACGACGCGCAGGGGGTTGTCGGCGTCGCCGGGCTGCTCGGGGGCCGCCAGCATCAGCGGGACGTACGCCGTGGTGCTCGTGCAGCCGTGCTCGCGCACGTCGGCGAGCACCGCGCTCGCGGAGAAGCGCTCCCGCAGCACCACCCGCCCACCGACGTCCACCATAGACAGCAACGGGGTCCGGCCCGTCACGTGGAACATGGGGTGACAGCAGTAGACGGCGTCGCGCTCCGAGAGCCACGACCGCGGGATGCGGCCGATGGTGGCCGCGAACTGGGCCCACGACAGCACGACACCCTTGGCCGGGCCGGTCGTGCCGGAGGTGAAGATGATGCAGCTGGGATCGTCGGGGCCCGGCAGCTCACCCGAATCGTCCGGCGCGCAGCCGGCGGTGACGTCGCTGCCGCGGTCGATCACGGCGACGTCGAGCCCGGCGACGCCGCTGCCCGCCACGACGGGCGCCGACTCCGGGCGGACCACGCACAGCGACGCACCCGGAAGCGTCAACGCGTGGGTGAGGAACTCCCCGCGCAGCTCCGGGTTGACCGGGACCTCCAGCGCACCGATGCAGCCGGCGGCCAGCCACAGGCACACGGCGTCGGCCGAGGCCGGCAGCATCGTCACGACCCGGTCGCCGCGGCGCACGCCCCGGTCGCGCAGCCACGTGCGCCAGCGCCGCACCGCGTCCCAGGTCTCGCCGTAGGTCAGCGAGCGCCCGGAGACCTCGGTCAGGAACGGCCGATGCGGGTCGGACGCGGCCCACGCGGCGACCCGCCGCGGCAGCACGTGCGCCGGGTCGAGCGCGACGGTGCCCGGGTCGTCGTCCGCGGCCGGAACCATCGCGCTCACGATCCACCGCGCTTCCGGCGAGCCTTCACACCCCGGCCCTCCAGCGCGTCACGCAGGCCGTCGCCCAGGACGGCGAAGGCGAGGATCGTCAGCACGATCATCAACGCCGGGGCGACCATGAACGACGGCGAGTCGTAGATGGCGTCGAACGCGTCGCGCAGCATCGTGCCCCAGCTCGCCTCCGGCGGCTGCACGCCCAGCCCCAGGAAGCTCAGGCTGGCCTCCGCGATCACGATCACGCCCGCGGAGAAGGTCAGCTGCACCAGCAGCGGCGAGCTGGCGTTGGGCAGCACGTGCCGCCACAGCAGGCGCCATGGCGAACACCCGATGGCCCGGCACGCCTCGATGTAGGTCTCGCTGGTCACCGACTGGGCCGCGCCGCGCGCGAGCCGGAACAGCGGCGGCGCGAGCACGATCCCGATCGCCATCATGACGTTGCCGAGGCCGGGGCCGATGATGCCGACGATCGCCAGTGCCAGGATCAGCGGCGGGAGGCTGAGCAGGGCGTCGGAGATCCGGGAAAGCACCGCGTCGACGGGGCCGCCGGCGAACCCGGCCACCAGGCCCAGCGGAATGCCCAGGACCGTGGAGATCACCAGCGCCTGCACCACCGCGAGCAGCGTGACCTGTGCACCCGAGATGAGCCGCGACAGCACGTCCCGGCCGAAGGTGTCGGTGCCCAGCAGGTGTTGTGCGCTCGGCCCCTGCAGCTGGTTGATCAGGTCCTGCGCCGCCGGATCGGTCGGCATCAGCACCGGCGCCAGCACCGCCGCCGCCACGACCAGCACCAGGAACCCGAGCGCGGCCATCGCGGCGCGGTTGCGACGCAGCTGCCGCAGCGCCCGCCCGTTCCCCCTGCGCCGCCGGAGCGGGACGCCACCACCGGAGGCGGGCGGTGTCGGGGTCGCCGTCGCTGTTGCGTCCTGTGTCATGCCGACCCGCCCTTCACGAACGCAACCGGGGGTTGAAGTAGCCGTAGGAGACGTCGACGATCAGGTTGATCACCAGAACGGTGACCGCGCTGACCATGACGATGCCGAGGATCACCGGGATGTCGCGCTGGTTGACCGCGGTGACGGCCAGGCTGCCGAAGCCCGGCAGCGCGAAGACGAACTCGACGGTGACCGCCCCCGCGAGGATCCGCCCGGCCTGCAGGCCGAACACCGTGACGATCGGGATGCCGGCGTTCTTCATCCCGTGCTTTCCGATGATCATCCGACTGCGCAGGCCCTTCGCGCGCACGGTGCGCATGAAGTCCTGCCCGAGCGTGTCGACGAGCGCGGCACGGGTCTGGCGGGCGAACTCCGCCGCCGAGATCGCCGCGAGCGCGAGCGCGGGCAGCACAAGGTGCTGCAACCAGCCGCCCACCCCGTCTTCGCCGATCGACGAGTACCCGGTGGCCGGGAACAGGCTGCTGTTCACCGCGAACACCAACACCAGCACCAGCCCGATCACGAACGGCGGCATCGCCATCGTCAGCGAGGCAAGCGCCGTGACCACCCGGTCCAACAGGCGGTTCGCCCGCATCGCCGCGGCGACCCCGAGCGGGATCCCGACCGCCACCGCGATCACCAGCGTGACCACGGCAAGCGACAGCGTCACCGGCACCCGCTCGGCGATCAGGCTCGACACCGACTGGCTGGACAACAAGGACTCGCCCAGATCCCCCTGCACCGCGTTGACCAGCCACACCACATAGCGCACGAGCAGCGGCTGGTTCAACCCCAGCCGCTCCCTAGCGGCCTCGACGTCCTCGGGGGTGGCGTCCTCGCCCGCCGCCGCGCGCGCCGCATCTCCCTCCATCAGGTCGAGCAGCACGAACACGAACAGGCTCAGCAACAACAACAGCGGGATCGCTGACAGCAGCCGGCGCACCAGGACTTTCAGCACGACACCACCCCGTTCCGCGACGGGTCGGCCGGGACCAACCCGGTCGGCAGCGCCACGCCGCGCGCCCGCTCGCGACGCGGGCGCGCGGTCGGGATCGCCGCCACCAACGCCTTCGTGTACGGGTGCCGCGGCTCGGCGAACAGCTCCTCCGCATCGCCCATCTCCACGATCTCCCCGCGCTGCATCACCGCCACGCGGTGTGCCAGGAAGCGCACGAGGGACAGGTCGTGGGAGATGAACAGGTAGCTGATCCCGCGCTCGGCCTGCAGGTCGAGCAGCAGGTTCAGCACCTGCGCCTGGATCGACACGTCCAGCGCGGCCACCGGCTCGTCGCAGACGATGAAGTCCGGATCGGTGGCCAGCGCCCGCGCGATCGCGATGCGCTGCAGCTGCCCGCCGGAGAACTCCCGCGGGTACCGGTCGAGGTGGTCGGCGCGCATCCCCACCCGTTCCAGCAACTCCAGCACGCGGTGGTCGCGTTCCTCCCCGCGCAGCCCGTGATGGATCGTGAACGGCTCCCCCACCACGTCGCGGATCACCATGCGCGGGTCGAGCGAGCTGAACGGATCCTGGAAGATCATCTGTGCCCGCCTGCGCAGGGACCGCAACTGCGGCGCCGAGAGCGCCCGCACGTCCTCGCCGAACATCGACACCGTGCCCGAGTCCGCCTCGATCAACCGCAGCACCAGCCGCCCGACCGTGGACTTCCCGGCGCCTGTCTCGCCGACGATGCCCAGCGTCGTGCCCGGCTCGATGGTGAACCCGACGTCGCGGACGGCGTCGGTGGTCTCGACCACCCGGCCCAGCATGTTGCGCCGCGCCGGGTACGACTTGTACAGGCCCGACACCTCCACCACCGGGGTCACTGCGGCGTCCCCGCCAGCTCGATCTCGCCCAGCCGCACGCACCGCGCGGGCCTCCCGTCCGGGCCCGCCCGCAAGGACACCTCGCCCACGTCGCACCGCCCCGGCACCGCGTGGTCGCACCGCGGGTGGAACCGGCACCCCGTCGGGAAGTCCCAGGCCGCCGGCACCGCACCCTGGATCGCCTGCAAGCGGCCGCCGCGGGCGCTGTGGTCGGGGATCGCGGCCAGCAGGCCCTCGGTGTAGGGGTGCTGGGGACGGGCGAACAGGTCGTACAGCGGGTTCACCTCCACGACCTGGCCGGCGTACATCACCGTCACCAGGTCGCACATCTCGGCGACGACGGCGAGGTCGTGGGTGATGAACAGGATCGAAACGTCCAGCTCGGCCTGAAGCTCGTTCATCAGCCGCAGCATCTCCGCCTGCACCGTGACGTCCAGCGCGGTCGTCGGCTCGTCGGCGATCAGCAACTTCGGCTCGCACGCCAACGCCATCGCCAGCATCACCCGTTGGCACATGCCGCCGCTGAACTGGTGCGGGTAGTCCGCCACTCGCCGCTTCGCGTCCGAGATCCCGACCATGTCCAGCATCCGCGCGGCCTCCGCGAGCGCCGGCCGCCGGGCCAACCCCCGGTGCCGGCGGAATACCTCGGCGACCTGGTCCCCCACCGAGAACGCCGGATCGAGGCTCCGGCGCGGCTCCTGGAAGATCATCGCGACATCCGGGCCGCGCACCTCGGACAGCTCCCGCTCCGAGAGGCCCACGAGCTCACGCCCGGCCAGCCGGATCGAGCCCTGGGGGATCCGCGAATCGTCGCGCGGCAGCAACCCCATCACCGCGAGCGACGTCACAGTTTTCCCCGAACCCGACTCGCCGACGAGCCCGACCGTCTGGCCACGCGCGATCGCCAGCTGCACGCGGTCGACCACGCGCACCCAACCGTGTTCGGTGCGGAACTCGACCGACAGATCCTCGACGCGCAGCACCTCGTCGTCTGCGACGCCTGTGTGTGACGCCCCCTGCTCGGGTGCCGCGGAGTGCGGTGGCGAAACCATGGGACGTATACCTCCGTTCGCCGTTGAACGTGACCGCGCGGCGGCACAACTGCCGGCACGAAAGAACGGGGCGCCGAACCAGGCACCCGGTCGTCGGATTCAAAGTATCCTAAATCACGATTTTCACCCGAGCAAGGCTGGAGCTTGCCTGATTACAGGATCCTCATTCGCCGCGAACCTTGCGCAGCGCCCGGATCAGCGCGTGTCGGCCAGCAGCTCGCCGTGCGTACTCAGCATCTCGATCGCCTTGCGCTGCAGCTCGACGGGAACATCGGGGAGCAGGGCGGGACCGTGCTCCCGGCTCGGCAGGGCGAGGATCGCGGTACCGCGGATCGTCTCCTCACCGCGCTGGTTGGTCCCCCGGAACGCCACGTCGACGAACCACTGGCCGGCCCGCTCGTGCTTCGCGGTGACCTCACCGCCGAAGTACTGCACGTCGCCCTGGTAGTTGAACTTGCGGATCTCGTCGTGCTGCGAAACCACCCAGCCGTCGTCGCCCGCCCAGTCGGTGAGGAAGTGGTGCGCCCAGCACTCGCGCAGCACGCCGTAGTCGTACGCGCGCGGGTTGCCGATCGCCTGCGCCCACGCCGAGTCCCAGTGCACGCGCTGCGCGACGTCCGGCACCCCGTAGGAGTTTTTGACGAAGAACGGCGCGATCCGCTGCCGGTTCTGGTGCGCCATGCGCCCGGTCCTGAGCCCGTACGGCACGAACCCGTACCCACCCGCGTGGAACACGATCATGTCGGTGGTGGTGAGCGGACCCTTCACCATCGGCGCGAGCTCCTCGCCGACGGCGACGTCCTCGACATGGCGGGTGGCCGCGCCGCGGCGCTGCTCCGCGGCGTAGAGCTCCTCGAGCTTCGCGATGTCCTCGTCGGTGTAGGAGGGCGCCTCGAGGCCCGAGTACTTCCCGCGCTCGCGGGCCCTCTTCCGCTCGGTGTAGATCACCAGCGTGCGATACACGCCGATGACCTCGGCGTTTCCGTTCATCTTCACCTGGCGGCGGACCTTGACCACCGACCGGCCCGCGAACTCGGAGCGCTTGACGTCGACCGACTCCAGCCCGCCGAAGCTGTACACGGTGTCGCCGGGGCGGATCGGCCGGTACCAGTCCCACGTCCCGCCCGAGACGAAGGCGTGGATCCCGCGGTAGCTGCCGCCCCGCTCCTCGCGGCTCGGCTTCTCCCCGCGCAGCGGGGAGTTGAGGATCCCAGCCATGATCGGCGGGGCGATCTGCCCACCCCACCGGGTTCCCCGCCCGTAGTCGGGGTCGGTGAACAGCGGGTTGTCGTCGCCGTAGGAGTGCGCGAAGTTGCGGATCGCCTCCGGCGTCGCCGTGCTCAGGTACTCCTGCTCCCGGCTCGCCCAGTCGCGGCCGAGGATCGCGCGGTCCTTGTCGATGTCCGCGTCCTGCAGCTCCGCGGAGGTCTGCTTCGCGAACTCCTCCTGCTGCTGGGCGTCCGTGCGGGTCTCGCTCATGCCGGTCCTTCCTGCGTCGGTGTGGGCTCGGCGAACATCGCCTGCACATCCGGCCTACTGATCTTCAGCGACGGGGTACGTGGGAGGTCATCGACGATCTTGATCTCCGCGGGCAGCTGGTAGCGGGCCAGCCGCTGCGCCAGCCACTCGCGCAGCTGCTCCGGACCGGGGTGAGCGATGCCGTCGCGTACCGTCGCCGCCACGACGGGCAGCTCGCCGAGACGATCGTCCGGGATCCCCACGGCCGCCGCGTCGCGGACCGCGGGGTGTTCGCGCAGGGCGTCCTCGATCACGCTCGGCACGATCTTGAACCCGCCCCGGTTGATCGCGTCGTCGGCACGCCCGTGGATGTAGAGGAACCCCTCGGCGTCGAGGCTGGCGAGATCGGTGGTGCGCACCCACCCGTCGCCGGGCAGCTGGGCGCCACGGGCCTCGAGCACCCCGACGGTTCCGGTCGGGACCGACCGGCCCGTCGTGTCGTCGACGATCCGCAGCTCGATGCTGCGGAACGCACGGCCGACGCTCCCGCGCTTGGCCGCGCCCCACTCGTCGTAGAGCGCCGCGTTCCAGCCGGCGATCGCCCCCGCGAACTCGGTGGCGCCGTAGACGCTGAACACCGGCACCCCGAACCGCGCGGCGAAGCGGTCGGCGTCGTCGGGGTTCAGCGGGGCCGTGCCGGACGACACCTGCCGGACGCCCTCGAACGTGTCGGCAGGCAGATCGGACTGCAACACCATCCGCATCGCCGTCGGCGCCAGCCCGACCCGCCGGGGCTTCGTCCGGCGGACCAACTCGGCCCAGCGCTCCACCTCGAACCGCTCCAGCAGCGCGGTCTGCAGCCCCGCCGCCACGTTGGCGATCACGAAGTACAGCCCGCCGATGTGCACCAGCGAGGTCCACAGGATCGCGGGGTGCGAGCGCAGCCGCACCTCCTCCACCCGCACCGGAGTGCCCGACGCCTCGAACGCCGCGGTGAGCTCGGCGTAGCCCAGCTCCACCCGCTTGGGACGCCCGGTCGTTCCGCTGGTCTGCATCAGGACGGCGACATCGCCTGGCTCGGCGGGCGGAGGCGCGGGCGTCCAGTCCGCCGGGTGGGGGAGCAGCGGCCGATCGTCCTCGCCGGTCCGCAGCGGCAGCGCGCCGATTTCGGTCGCTGCCGCCGCCACCCCTGCCCGCGCCCAGTCCCGGGCATCGGCCACGACGACCTGCGGGGCGAGCGTCCGGATGTCCTCGGCGAGCGCGACGTCACCGTGGAACGGGCTCAACGTCACGACCTCACGCCCGGTGGCGATCACCGCGACGAGCGCGGCGAAATGCCCGGGCCGGTTGCGCAGCACGATGCCGATGCGGCGCACGTCCGGCGCAGCCACCGCACCGAGCAACCGGTCCAGATCGTCCACCGCACGCTGGACGAAGGCCCACGGGTACTCACGGTCCTCGAAGGTCAGCGCGATCGCGTTCGGCGCGGCGGCGAGCACCCTGCGCAGCCGGGCGGGAAGCGGTCGATTGTCACTGGTCGGCACGTTCATGTCCTTCGGTAGTGGAACTGCCCGGACCCGCTTCAGCAGGGCCTCGAGTGCGGAGTCGCGCGGGTTGGGTCCGATGTAGGCGGAGACGCCGATGACCTCGCCTACCTCCGGTACCTCGGCCGGGAGGTCGTCGACGAGCACGCTGGGCGGGTCCGCGGCCAGTTCGGCCGGCAGGATCCACCGGCCGGCCCGGTCGCGCGCCTGCTTGGCGTAGGCGGCGGCGACGAGGTCGTCGATCCCGGTCTCGCGGGCCCGCCGCCAGGCGTACTCGGCACCGCCCGAGCTCCACAGCAGCACCGGGATACCGCGTTCGCGAAGGGCGCCGAGCAGCTCCCGGGCGAACGGCCGCAGCGAACGTCCGGTGATGCCGTCGACCACCGTGCCGTCGACGTCGAACAGCCACGGCCGCGCGAGTGCCCTATTTAGTACCATCTATTATCCGCGCTGCCAAGTGACCTGCCATGTCGAGCCGGTGGTCACTGCTCGGCCCACAGGTGGAACGGGCGCGGGGCGATGTCCTCGGGCGCGAACACCGGCTGCTGCGAGGCGTGCACGGTACTGCGCAGGCCGGCGGAGCGCGGGATCTGGCTCAGCGGGAACAGCACGCCGCGCTCGACCGTGGCCCGCTGCAGCTCGTCAAACACGGCCTTGCGGGCGGGCGGGTCGGACAGCGCCGCGCCCTCGGCGTAGCGGGCATCGAGGTCGGCCAGGTCGGTCAGGTCGAACGGGTTGTAGATGCCCGCGTTCGACACGGTGCGGGTCCACCACTGGTCGATGTCGATCGACGTCGGCACGAAGTAGCCCGCAGGGAAATGTCCCTTGCGCACCTCTGCGGTGTACTGCCCCTGCCCGACGTCGACGATCTCCATGGTGATCCCGCCGTCGGCGAGCAGCTGCGCGACCGTCTCGTTCACCGTCTTGATCACCGGCTGGTTGCCGACCTGGAAGCTGAAGCCCTGCGGGTATCCGGCTTCGGCCAGCAGCTGCCTGGCCTTGTCGACATCGGCCTGGCGCAGCGACTCGAGCTCGGGGTCATACCACGTCGACCCCGGTGCGGCGAACCCGCCGCTCGCCGACTCGCCCTTGCCCGCCAGCACCGCCATGTTGTAGGCCTCGCGGTCGAGCAGGTACCCGACCGCCTCGCGCACCTTCGGTTCGGCGAACGCCGGGACCAGCGAACCCTCCCGATCCATGATCAGGAAGCTTGCGGTGATGGTGAAGTCCGACAGGGTCCGCAGACCGGCCGACTCCGCGGCCTCGATCTGGCCCGGCTGCAGCGTCGCCATGACGTCGGCCTGCCCGCTCTGCGTGGCGTTGAGCCGGGCGTTGTCCTCCTGGATGATCTTTACCTCGACGGTCTCGGCCTTCACCGCGTCGCGGTTCCAGTAGTCGGGGTTGGCCCGGAACACGTGCTGCGCGCCCTCGCGGTGCTCCCCCGCCTCCCAGATCCAGCCGCCGCTGCCGGCGGGGTTGCGGGTCAGGTCCGTGCCGTCCTGGACCGCTTTCGGGCTCACCATCGCGCCCGCGACGGTCGCCATGCTGTACGGGAAGTTGGGCGACGGCACCGAGAACGCGACGTCCACCGTGACCGGGTCGAGCACCGTCACCTCGGCGATCGGCGCGTAGATGTTGGTGTACGGCCCGCCGGTGACGGTCTTCGCGCGCTCGAGGTTGAGCTTCACCGTCTCGGCGTCGAACCGAGACCCGTCGTGGAAGACCACGTCGTCGCGCAGCGTGAACCGCCACGTGCTGGGGTCCGGCTGGCTCCACCCGGTGGCCAGCCACGGCACGACGTCGAAGTTCTCGTCCATGCTGGTGAGCGTGTCGTACACCGGGAAGATCACCGGACCGTTCTGGGTGGTGGTCCGGGGCGGGTCGAACGACGGGGTCTCCTGCCACGTCGCGTAGCGCAGCGTTCCGGTCGGGGCGGCCGGCACCCCCTGGGTGGTCACCAGCTCAGTGGCGGTGCTCGCGCCGCTGCCGGCGCCGCCGCCGCAGCCGGTGATCACCAGCATGGCGGCGCCGAGTACGGCGGCGAGCGCTCGGGTGGTCCTGTTCATCGGTTCCTCTGCAGGGTCGTGGCGTCGATGGCGAGATGGCAGGCGACGCGGCCGCCGCCCTCGACCGGCGACCAGTCTGGGAAGGACCGCTCGCAGACGGCCATGCGGTGCGGGCAGCGCGCGGCGAACGGGCAGCCGCGGGTCGCGTCGGGCGCCGGCCCCACGGGCACGATGTCGAGCTCGCGGCGGCGCCTGCGCTGCTCGCGCTGGCGCGCTGGGTCCGGGTCGGGCGCGGCGGCGAGCAGCGCTTGCGTGTACGGATGGGCCGGCTGCTCGCAGACCCGGTCGGCCGGGCCCTCCTCGACGATCCGGCTGCGGTACATCACCGCGATCCGCTCGCTGGTGTGGCGCACCACCGCCAGGTCGTGCGCGATGAACAGGTAGGCGACGCCCGTGCGTTCCTGGACGTCTTCGAGCAGGTTGACGACCTGGCTCTGCACCGAGACGTCGAGCGCGCTCACCGGCTCGTCCAGGATGATCAACCGCGGCTCGACGGCCAGCGCCTTGGCGATCGCCACACGCTGACGCTGGCCACCGGAGAGCTCGTAGGGGTAGCGGCGCAGGTGATGCGCGGCCAGGCCGACCTGGTCGAGCAGGTCGGCGACCCGGTCCACCGCAGCCCGTCCCCGGGCGATGGAGTGCACGGCCAGCGGCTCGGCGAGGATGTTCCCGATGGTCATCGTCTGATCGAGCGATCCGAGCGGGTCCTGGAACACGGCCTGCACGGCCCTGCGGTAGGCCGTCGGTGCGCGGCGGCCGAACTCGTCCACCCGGAACCCGGCCACCTCGATGCGGCCGGCGTCCGCGCGCAGCAGGCGCAGGATCGCCCTGGCCGTCGTCGACTTGCCCGACCCCGACTCGCCGACCAGGCCGAGCGTGCTGCCCGCGTCGAGCTGCAGGTCGGCGCCCGTCACCGCGGTGACGCGAGACGGGGGGCGCCACGGCACGCGGCGACGGCCCGCCATCGTGACGGTGAGTCCCTCCACCCGCAGCACGGGCGCGACGGCCTCCCGCGCCGCGGCGGGCACCTGTCCAGCCGCGATCATCGGCCCTCCTCCGTCGGTACCAGCGCGCGGTCGGGTGCCTCGGCGACCCCGGTCAGCTCCAGCTCGCCGGATCGGACGCAACGCGCGGCCCGGGCCGGGCCGGGCTGCGACGCCAGCAGCTCCACCGGGGCCGCGCGGCAGCGGTCCTGCGCATAGCGGCACCGCTGCGCGAAGTGGCAGCTCTGCGGCCACTGCGCAGGCGGCGGCACCACACCGGGGATCGAGGGCAGCCGCCCGACGCGGCGCACGTTGCGCGGCAGCGAGCCGAGCAACCCCTCGGTATAGGGGTGCGCGGGCCGCGCGAAGACCTCCGCGGTCGGTCCGGCCTCGACCAGCTGCCCGGCATACATCACCGCGACCCGGTCGGCCACGTCCGCGACGACGCCCAGGTCGTGGGTGATCAGCAGGATCGACATGCCGGTACTCCCCCGCAGCTCCAGCAACAGATCGAGCACCTGGCCCTGCACCGTGACGTCCAGCGCGGTCGTCGGCTCGTCGGCGATCAGCAGCTGCGGCCGGCACGCGAGCGCCATCGCGATCATCACCCGCTGCGCCATCCCGCCGGAGAACTGGTGCGGATAGTCGCGCATCCGCAGCTGCGGGTCCGGGACGTGCACCTGCTCGAACAGCTCGACCACCCGCCGGGCCACCTCTTCGCGGCCCATGTCGGTGTGTTCGCGCAGCACCTCCGCGACCTGGTCGCCCACCGTGTAGGCCGGGTTGAGACTCGCGATCGGCTCCTGGAACACCACACCGATCCGGCCCCCGCGCACCGCGCGCAGCTCGTCGAAGGTCCGCCCGGTCAGCTCCTGCCCGTCCAGCGCCACGGTGGCCGCCGCGACCCGGCCCGGGTCGGGCACCAGCCCGAGCAGTGCCATCGCCGTGACGCTCTTCCCGCTGCCCGACTCCCCCACGAGGCCGACGATCTCCCCGCGCCCCACGTCCAGCGACACGCCCTGCACGACCTCCATCGGGGAGCCGTCGGCGCCCGGGAACGAGACCGTCAGGTCCGACACCCGCAGCAGCGGGTCGGGCACC
The DNA here is from genome assembly GCF_006716445.1 of Pseudonocardia kunmingensis. GTDB lineage: Bacteria > Actinomycetota > Actinomycetes > Mycobacteriales > Pseudonocardiaceae > Pseudonocardia > Pseudonocardia kunmingensis. The sequence goes on along the minus strand of NZ_VFPA01000002.1, from coordinate 709,234 downwards.
GACGCGCCCGGGAGCGCCGCGACGGGTGAGCCCACCACCGGCTGAACCGGGTTCACCCCGAGCGAGCCGCCCTTGGCCTCGCGGGCGAACAGGTCCCGCAGCCCGTCGCCGACCTGGTTGAACGCCAGAACCGTGATCAGGATGGCGACACCGGGCGGCAGCGCAAGGAAGAAGCTCTCCCGGATGCTCGCCTGGGCGTCCGACAGCATGGTGCCCCAGCTCGCCGCGGGCGCCTGCACCCCGAGGCCCAGGAACGACAGCGTCGCCTCGGCGACGATCGCGCCGGCCAGCATGAGCGTCACCTGCACGATCAGCGCGGGCAGGATGTTCGGCAGCACGTGCTGGAACAGGATGCGCCGGTCGCTCCCGCCCGTGACGCGCACGCCGTCGACATAGAGCTCTTCCCGCGCGGCGAGGGTGAGCCCACGCGTCAGTCGCAGCATGATCGTCGCGTAGACCACGCCGACGACGGCCATCGACTTGGCCAGGCCGGGCCCGAGGATCGAGATCAGCGCGATGGCCAGCACCAGGAACGGCACCGACATCACGCCCTCGACGATGCGCATCGCGATCCGGTCGAGCCAGCCGCCGAGGTAGCCGCTGAGCAGGCCGAGCGGGACACCGACCAGCACCGCGATGCCCACAGCCTCGAACGCGGCCAGCAGGGCGATCTGCGCGCCGAACATCAGGCGGGAGAACACGTCGCGACCGAGCTTGTCAGTGCCCAGCAGGTGCTCGGCAGACGGGCTCGCCAACCCCTCCCGGATGTTGCCGTCGTCCGGGCCGAACGGGGCGAGCAGCGGCGCGAACGCCGCGCCGGCCAGCACGACGAGCACCACCGCCGCCCAGAACAGCGTGGCGCGCTGGCGCAGCAGGCGCCTCAGCAGGCGGGAGTGGGTCATGCCGTCCGCACCTTCGGGTTGAGCCAGGCGTAGGAGAGGTCGAGCACCAGGTTCACCACGACCACGATCACGACGGACACCACGACGATGCCCTGGATGACGTCGGGGTCGCGGCGCAGCACCGCGTCGATCGCCAGCGCACCGAGACCGGGCATAGCGAACAACCGCTCGATCACCACCGAGCCGCTGAGCAGGGCCGTCACCTGGAAGGCCACCACCGTCACCACGGGAGCGCCGGCGTTCTTGAGCGCGTGCTTGACCACGACCCGGCTCGTGGACAGCCCCTTGCTGAGCGCCGTGCGCACGTACTCCTGCTGCAGCACTCCGATCAGGCTGGACCGGGTCTGGCGCGAGATGGCCGCAGCGGCGACGAAGCCGAGCGAGATCGACGGCAGCACCAGGCTCTGCGCCCAGGCCACCGGGTCCTCGTCGAGCGCGACGTAGCCGACGGCGGGGAAGATCGGCAGCTGGATCGCGAACGCCAGCACCAGCAGCAGGCCCAGCCAGAAGTTGGGCACCGCCTGTCCGACCGTGGCGACGAGGCTCACCGCGCGGTCGGCAGGCCGCCCCGCACGCAGGGCGCTCCAGATCCCGGTGGGCACCCCGAGCAGCAGCCCGACGAACAGCCCGCCCAGCGCCAGCGACAAGGTCACCGGCAGCGCCTGCACGAGCGAGGTGGTGACCGAGGCGCCGGTGTAGACGGACTCACCCATGTCGCCGCGCACCGCGCCGGCGAGCCAGTCGACGTACTGCACGACGGCGGGCCGGTCCAGACCGTGCTCGGCGCGCACCGCCGCTACCTGCTCTGCCGTGGCCGTCGGCCCGACGATGATCTCGGCGGGATCCACGGTGGACAGCTGGCCGAGGAAGAACGTCGCCGTGGCGACGAGGAACACCAGCGGGATCATGGCCAGTACCCGCAAGCCCGTCGCCCTCAGCACGGCGTCGCCTCCGCCGTTGTGGCCGCCCCTGTCGTGGAGACTGCAGCCAGCGCGTCGACGGCGACGACCGCGCCGTCCGCCACCACCAGCGGGTTGATCTCGATCTCCTGCAGCTCGTGGTCGGTGGCCAGCAGGCCGCCAAGGCCGACGACGACATCGGCCACCCGGTCGGCCTCCGCCTCGCTCAGGCCGCGCGGGTGGCCGACCAGCCTGCCGCCGGCGAGCCCGCCGACGAGGTCGCGAGCGGCCGAACGGTCGAGCGGGGCGAGCGCGAGACGCCGCTCCCGGGTGATCTCGACGAGGACGCCGCCGAGCCCGACGGTGACCACCGGGCCGAACGTCGGGTCCCGCAGGGCGGCGCACACGATCTCCAGGCCGCGCGGCGGCGCCATCTCCTGGACCAGCACCGCCGCCGGCGGCGCACCCTCCGGTCGCAGCGTCGTCGCCAGCTCTTCCAGCTCCCGGTAGGCGCAGCGCACCGCGTCGGAGTCGACAACACCGAGCCGGAGCGCGCCGTGCTCGCTCTTGTGCGTCAGCCAGTCCGCGGAGAGCTTGAGCGCCACCGGCCGGCCGATCTCCTCCGCGGCGGCCACGGCCGACTCGGAATCGACCACGAGCCGCTCACCCGGCACCGGCACCCCGGCCGCGACGACGTATCGCCGCGCGACGTGCTCGGCGAGCGCGGCGCTCACCGGTGGTTCGACGCGCAACGCGGGCGCGGCACCGGTGCGCGGCGGCGCGTCGAGCAGGACGGCGCGATCACGCTCGTAGGCCCACAGCCGGCCGAGGGCGCGGATCATCCGGTTCGGATCGACGAACGCGGGGACGCCGCGCTCGGTCAGGTCCAGCGCGACGTCCGGTTGCGAAGCGAACGCCGTGAACGGCTTGTCCGTGGCCTCGGCGGCCCGCTGGATCGTCTCGCGCAGCCCGGGGCCCAGCCCCCGCGCGACCCCCGACACACACACCATGTCGTAGTCCGGCGCCGCGCTGACGGTGGCGAACAGCTCCTGCAGCATCGATTGGTCGTTGACGATCTGTGCGGTCGGGTCGATCGGGTTGCGGACCGACCCGAAGCTCGGCACGAGCGCTCCGAGCCGGGTGGCCGGCTCCGGCGAGGGCTCCGGGAGCTCCAGCCCCGCGGCCTCGGCGACGTCGGCCATCAGCACGCCGGCGCCACCGCTGGAGGTCACGACGGCCAGCCGCGATCCCCGCGGACGCCGCCCCGCCGAGAACGCGCGCAGCTGCTCCACCAGCTCGCGCGGCCCCTCGACGCGCAGGATCCCCACGCCGTCGAACGCCGCCGATACGACGTCGTCCGCCGAGGCGAGCGCACCGGTGTGGCTGGCCGCAGCGCGCATCCCCACCGCCGACCGACCGGTCCGCACCGCCACCACCGGCTTGCCCAGCTCGAGCGCGCGGCGGGCGCCGGCCAGCAGGAGGTCGGGCCGGCGCAGACCCTCCAGGAACAGCCCGATCGCCTCCACGTCGGGCTGTTCGGCGAGATGCCCGACGAGCTCCCCACTCGAGACGTCCGCCTCGTTGCCGGTGGCGCACATGTAGGAGACGCCGAGCCCGCTGCTCTGCGCCATCTCGAACATCGACATGCCGAACCCGCCGCTCTGGCTGACGAGCGCCGTGCCGCCGAGCTTCTGCGGCACACCGTCGATCGTGGAGAAGACGGCGCGCAGCCCGATGGTGAGGTTGACGATGCCGATGCAGTTGGGCCCGCAGATCCGCATCCCGGCATCGGCGCCGATCGCGGCCAGCTCCTCTTGCGCCCGGCGCCCCTCCTCGCCGGCCTCCCCGAAACCGGCCGACAGGACCAGCAGGGACCGCGCGCCGCGATCTGCAGCCGCGCGCGCGATGCCCGGCACCTCCGCACCGGGCGCGACCACGATCGCGAGGTCGACGGGCTCGGGGACCGCGCCGATGTCGGGATGCGCCGCCAGCCCCTGGACCGTGGACCGCCTGCTGTTCACCGGGTACACAGCGCCGCGATAGGTCTCCTTCAGCCGGGCCAGGATCCGGCCGCCGATCCGGGCCGGCTGGTCCGATGCCCCGATCACGGCGATCGAGCGCGGGGCGACCAACGGTGTCAGTGACCCGGCCTGGGGGCTGTCGGTGGGCGGGTCGCTTGCGGGCGCGGTCAGGGTCACGACGAGCGCACTCCTTCGACGACGGCGGCGGTTGACGGGACCTCCCGATGTTCGTGAGCTCCGCTCAGCCCGGAGCGCGCCGTCTCGCGAGACGGTCGGCGAACTCCGGGCGGTCGAGGCTCTCGAAGACGAGCTCACGAGAGGTGGCGTAGGCGTCGTCCCAGGTCTGCGACCAGGAGCTGTACACCTGCTCGCGCATCTGTGCCAGGGACCAGGCCGAGGTGCCGGCGACGAGGTCGGCGGCGTAGGCCCGGGCGACGTCGCCCAGGTCAGCGGCCGGTACAACCCGCTGCACCAGGCCGATCCGCAGGGCTTCTGCACTGTCCACGGTCCGGGAGGAGTACAGCAGGTCCAGCGCCGAGCCGGTGCCGACCTGCCGCGCCAGCAGCCAGGCGATGCCACCTTCGGCCGTCAGGCCGAGCCGCGCGAACGCCGTGGTGAAGGTGGCTGTGTCGGAGGCGAGGCGGACGTCGGCGAACAGGGCGTGGGCCATCCCGATCCCGGCCGCCGGTCCGTTCACGGCGGCGACGAGCGGCGTGCGTAGCCGCATCGCCATGTCGAACGCGAACTCCTGCTCGGCCTCCCGCTGCCGCAGGGTCGCGGCGTCGAGACCATCGAGCGCCGCGAGATCGGCACCGGCGCTGAACGCCCGGCCCGCGCCGGTGACCACGATCGCCCGGACCGCCGGATCGCGGTCCGCTGCGGCCAGCGCCGCCAGGTACCGCTCCCGCATCTCCGCCGTGAAGGCGTTCAGCCGGTGCGGGCGGTTCAACGTGATCGACGCAATTCCGGCCTCTGTATTCGAGACCACGGACTGGCTGGCCTCCGCGCCGTTCGGCGCGTCCTCATCGAATACGATCACGGTCAGACCTCCCGGCGCTCAGCATTGAGCGGTGTGACCTGCAGTGTTATCGCGATCTTGCGGCCGACGTACGGACTGGCGTGCCGACTGAGCCGACACTCGGGAGCGGACCCATCTCTCGACATCAACTCCTCGATTCACAAATTAGTACCATGTTAACGTGCAGCCTGCCAAGGGTGCACTGTTCTCCCGGGCTCGTCTGCGGCAGGAAGGGCAGGTCGAGAAGATGAAGCCGGTTCCGGCGCTCTCGGGGGTCAAGCAGAAGCTCGCGGAGCGGGTGGCGCGCCGGATCGAGGACGACATCGTGCGCCGCGGCTGGCCGGTGGGCGAGGGGCTCGGCTCGGAGGCCGAGCTCGTGGTTCGCTACGGCGTGTCCCGTGCGATCCTGCGCGAGGCGCTCGGCATCCTCACCTACAAGCAGGTCGTCGCGATGCGCCGCGGTCGCTCGGGCGGTCTCGTCGTCCACGCCCCGGCCGCCGCCGTGGTCGCCGGGTCCGTCGCAACCTATCTGCATCTCATCGGCGTCTCCGTCGACGAGCTCTACGACGCGCGCATCACGCTCGAGGTGCTCGCCGCGCGGCTCGCCGCCCGGCGGATCGTCGAGGACGACATCGAGCGGTTGCGCACCGTCGCAGCCACCGACCCGATCGGTATGCCGCCGAGCCTCGTGATCGCCGAGGTCAGCCGCAACCCGATGCTCGCCATCCTCGTGCCGACACTCACTCGCGTCACCGGCGCACTGGCCGGCGGCCCACGGCCGGATTTCCGGCTCGGCCCGTCCGCGAAGTCGGCACGCGGACACGCGCTGCGCGCCATCGCCGAGTCCGTCGTGTCCGGCGACGAGGCGACGGCTGCTCGTCGCATGCGTCGGCACCTCGAGGGCGAGCGAACGTGGCTGAAGCGCGCCACGGCGAGCTCCGAGGTCCCAGCCGCGGCGCCCGCATCAGGCGCCACATCCGCGGAGCGGATCGCCTTGACCGTGGCCGGCGCCATCCGACGCGAGGGGCACGCGCCCGGCCACGTCGTCGGGAACGAGGCCGCGTTGCGCGATCGGTTGCAGGTCGGGCGCGCCATGTTCCGGGAGGCCGTACGCATCCTGGAGCACAACGGCGTGGCCCAGATGCGCCAGGGGCCGGGCGGCGGCCTGGTCGTCGCGAGGCCCGACCCCGTCCGGGTGGTCCAGGCACTCGCGCTCTACCTCGAGTGGCTGGCGGTCACCCCGGCCGACCTGCTCGAGGTGCGCGCCGCTGTGGAGCTCCGCGTGGTCGAGCTCGCAGCCGCTCGGTTCCCGGGTGCGGACCCCGAGCCGCTGCTCGCGTCGCTCACCGCAGCCCCCGACGGTGGCCGGGCCGAGGCGGGCGTCCTCGTGACACTGGCCGGGTTGGCGGGCAATCGGCTGCTCGCGCTGTTCACCGCCGCGTTCGGCCGGCTCTCGTCCTTCCGGACCGCCGAACCCGCGCACGACGCGCTCGCTCGGATCGTCGATGCCGTGGTCGTCGGGGATTCGAGCCTCGCGCGGAACAGGACGGCGCGGTACCTGCAGGTGCTGGCCGGGTCGACGACGCCGGGAACCGCGGTTCGGGGATGACGAGATCGTGCCCGTCAGCGCTCGCCCGCGCCGGCGGTGGACTCGCCTCAGCCCCGGACGCGCTCGCGGAGCACGTACTTCTGCACCTTCCCCGCGGCGGTGCGCGGAAGCTCGTCGAGGACGACGAGGTGCTCGGGCGTCTTCTGCCGCGCGACGCCCGCCTCCGCGAAGTGCCGGGCAACCTCGTCCAGGTCCAGTGATCCGGCCGGATCGTGCAGCACCACGACCGCGCAGACCCGCTCGCCGTAGCGGTCGTCCGGCTTGCCCACCGCGATGGCCTCGGCCACGGCGGGGTGCTGGGCGAGCACGTCCTCCACCTCCTTGGAGGAGATGTTCTCCCCGCCCCTGACGATGATGTCCTTCTTCCGGTCGGTGATCGTGAGGTAGCCCTCGTCGTCGAACCGGCCGATGTCCCCGGTGCGGAACCAGCCCTCCGGAAGGAACGAGCCCTCGTCGAGCGCCGGGTCCGTGTACCCGAGGAAGAGCTCGCCGCCGCGGGTGACGATCTCGCCCTCGGCACCCGACGCGACGTCCACGCCGTCGTCGTCGACGAGGCGCACCTCGCTCCCACCGATCACGCGGCCGTCGGTGGTGGCGCGCTTGTGCAGCGGATCCGACGTCGCCCCCGAGCTGATCGTCGGGTGCTCGCTGGAGCCGTAGCAGCGGTACGCGGCAATGCCCGCGCGGTCGGCACGCTGCACGAGGGAGGGCGGCACGCCTGCGGCGCCGACCATGAACTCGCGCAACGACTCCAGGGTCACCGCACCGCGGTCGCGCTCGTCGAGCAGGCCGGCCAGGTGGACGGGCGCGCCGACACCGGACGTCACCTGGTGCTCGTCGACCAACGCAGCAGCTCGGGCAGGGTGCCAGACGTCGAGCACGACGGTCTCGTTGCCGTGGACCAGGATGCGCAGCAGCCCGAGCAGCCCGGCCACGTGTCCGGACGGGAACACCGCCAGGTGCTTGGCCTCCCCCACGCCGTCGCGCAGCATCAGCGGCGAGTGGACCTCCGCGAGGAGCGAGGCGTGCGAATGCTGCACTCCCTTCGGGTCCGCCGTGGTGCCCGAGGTGTAGACGAGCATCGCCCGGTCGGCCGGCCTGACCTCGGGGCGGGAGTACGGCTTGGCCAGCCGCCCGGTGAGGTCGGAGAACGCCACCGCGCCGTCGGGCACCTGCTCGTCGGCGACGATCACGGCCCGCAGGCCGGGCAGATCACCGAGACCCGCGACCACCGCGGCATGGTCGCGGCCGCGCCACACCCCCGGCACGACGATCGCGCGCGCCCCGGACTGGCGGAGGATGAAGCCGAGCTCCCGCGGCCCGTAGATCTGCACGATGGGCAGCAGCACGGCGCCACAGAGCGCGACGGCCGTCTGGGCGACCGCACCCTCGTACACGTTGGGCATCTGGACCGCGACGACATCGCCCGGACCGATCCCCAGGCCCTGCAGTGCGCCCGCCACCCGCTCGGCGTCGCCCACCAGCTCGCCCAAGGTGGTCGAGGCCGGGCGCTCCGTGCTCGCGAAGACGACCGGGACGGCGCTGTGCGCGGAGGCACCCCGCTCGATCTCGGAGATCAGCGTCATCGCCTCGCCCGTCATCCCAGCCTCCGGTTCCGCACACCACACCTCGTCGTAGGGCTACGCAAGAGTAGCCTCTAAAGACAGAGAAGTCAGTCATTACGGCGCAGTCCACCGACAGTCATGCGGCATGCCGCCATGTGAAACCAGAAACAGTATCCGTAATGTGCATAGGTCATTCACGGGCCAGCAGGACGCAACCTGCCAGCGGCCCACCGGCCGTGGACGTCACCGCCACCTGCGGGTCGCCCGCCACCTGACGCTCCCCACCCCGACCCCACAGTTGCACGCAGGCCTCGTGGACCTGGCCGTAGCCGTGCAGCCGGCCTGCCGACAGCTGCCCACCGCTCGTGTTGATCGGCAGCTCGCCGTCCAACGCGATGCGCGAGCCGCCCTCCACGAAGGCGGGCGCCTCGTAGCGCTCGCAGAAGCCGAAGGACTCCAGCCACGTCAAGGTGTGGAAGCTGAAGCCGTCGTACAGCTCGGCCACGTCCACATCGGACGGGGTCAGGTCGGTGCGGTTCCACAGCATCGCCGCCGGGGACGGCGTGGCCTGCGTGGCGAGATTCTCCAGCTGTGCCCACGAGTTGCGGTCCCGCAGCGCCGAACCGACGGCCTCGATGCGGATCGGCGGGTTGCGCAGGTCGGCAGCGCGCTCGCGGCGCGAGAGCACCACCGCGGTCGCGCCGTCGCAGGGAACGTCGCAGTCGAACAGCCGCAGCGGCGTGGAGATCCACCGCGCTGCCAGGTAGTCCTCCATCGTCAAGGGGGTCCGGAAGATCGCGTTGGGGTTGCGCATCGCGTTCCGGCGCCCGTTCAAACGCGATCTGCGCCACCTGCTCGTCGGTCGCCTTCGACTCGTGCTTGTACCGGACGGAGTAGAGGGCCTGCTGCGTGGCTGCCGCGCGCGACCAGTACGGCGCGAACCAGGAGTGCACTCCGTCGACCCGGTCCTCGGAGCGTGCCATGGCGTTGGCGAAGGGACGAATCCTGCGTGCCTGGCCCTCGTACACCGTGCGGAAGACCAGCACGTGGTTCGCCATGCCGGACACGATCGCCCCGATCGCGTTGAACATGGCCCCGAGCTGACCACGTGCGTGTGCAGGTCGACGAGGCCGGGGCAGACGATCGCGCCCCGGCAGTCGAGCAACCGTCGTGGTCCGTTGCCCGTCCAGGGTCGGTTCGACGGCGACGACCCGGTCGCCGCTGATTCCGACGTCGCGCAACCCGTCGATGTCGTTCGCGGGGTCGACGACGCGGCCACCACGAAGGATCACGTCGTAGCGCTCTGGGGCATCCTCGCCCATCCGGTGGCCTCCAAGCCGTCGGGTGCGATCGTGATCAGCAACTCAGAGCGCCATCGAGTAGCCGCCGTTCACCGGCATCGTCTGACCGGTGATCCAGGAGGCCGCTCCGGAGGCGAGGAACAGCACCATCGCCGCGACGTCGTCGGGCGTGCCGAAGCGGCGGATGACGTAGCGGCGCAGTTGCCGAGCGATCGCCTCGTCGTCCGGCGCCGCGTCGCGCACGGTGCCGAGCGACACCGCGTTCACCGTGATGTCGTAGCGGCCGACGGCCTTCGCCAGCGCACGTACGAACCCGGCCGCGCCCGCCTTGGCCGCCGAGTACGGCACGAGGAACGGCTCGCCGACCCGCCCCGCGTCGGAGACGATCGTGATGACGCGCCCCGATCGCCGCTCCACCATCGCGGGGAGCACGGCACGACTCGCGTTCATCACGCCGAACAGGTTGACGTCGAACCACGACCGCCACTCGTCCGGTCCGGTCTCCCAGAACGGCGGCGGGTCCGCTGCGTAGCCCCGCTCCGCCCCGGCGTTGCCCGCGTTGTTCACCAGGACGTCCACCGGTCCGAGCGCGCGCTGAGCCCGCTCGACGAGCGCGGTGACCGCCGCGGGATCGGTGACGTCGCAGGCCAGGCCGATCGCCGTGCCGCCGGCCGCGGTGATCTCCGCCGCAACCTGCTCGGCGCGCTCGCCGACCACGTCGTTCACGACCACGGCGGCTCCCGCAGCAGCCAGGGTGCACGCGACGCCGCGTCCGATGTGACGCCCTCCCCCGGTCACCAGCGCGACGCGCCCGGTGAGGCTGAGCAGATCCACCACCCGCGGTCCCTCAGTTCTCGATCGTGATCGCGCCCTCGGGGCACGCGTCGGCGCCCCGGCCGGCCTGTTCCTCGAGCCCGGGCGGGGCCTCGCCGGCGAACGGCACGGCGTAGCCGACCTCATCGAGTTCGAACACGTCCGGGGCGACCGCATGGCATTGCGCGTGCCCGGCGCACTTCCCACCGTCGACCGTGATCCTCATCGACGCACTCCCTTCTCGACAGGTGTGCAGGCGACGTCCATCGGTCCATCGCCTGCCGCATCCAGCAATGCCGACAGGTCCAGTCCCAGCTCGGCCGCCACGTCCCGGCACGCCGCCACGTCCTTGCGCAGGAACGGCGTGACACCGGCGATGTAGCTCCCGGATCCGCCGCGGCCGGCGATGTAGCGTGCCGCGTTGCTGCCGCCGCTGCTGACGGCGAGGGCGTCGAGCAGCGTCTGCTCCGCGACGCCCATGGCGCGGCCCGCCTCCAGCCCGCGAAGCGTGACCTGGCTGATCGCGGCGAACAGCAGGTTGTTGAGCAGCTTCACCCGCAGCGCCGAACCTCGCGCTCCCGTGGCGATGACAGGTTCGGCGTACGCGCTGACGACCCGCCGCGCCGACTCGACGTGTGCGGTGTCGCCGCCGAGGTACACCGTGAGGCGGCCCTGCGTGATCGCCTCTGCCGTGCCGCTGAACGGGGCGTCGACGATCGCGGCCCGACCAGCGACATTCGCTTCCGCCAGTCGGGCCAGCGTCGACGGGGTGCCGGTCGTGTGCGACACGAGCACGGTGCCGGTGTCCATCGCGCGAACGACCGCGGGCAGCACCTCGAGCACCTGGGCATCGCTGTACAAGCAGCTGACCACGACCTCGGCCACAGCGACGTCCCGCGGATCATCGACGACCGCGGCGCCCGCAGCGGCGAGCCGCTGCCGCACCTCGGCCCGCCGCGCGTACAGGACGACGGGGTGTCCGACAGCCAGCAGCCGCTCCACCATCGGCTCGCCGATCCGGCCGGCGCCGATGAAGCCGATCCTGGTGGACGGGGCGGAAGCCGCACCCTCGTCACCGTTGATCCGCGAACGCATCCCCGCGCCCTCCGTTGGACGTCCCTCAGCTTAACGGTATCCGTTATTCGTCGACGGAGGAAGGCACCGCGCGAACTATTCGCACACCGCCGCAGCTGAGACGACACAGCTCAGACGCCTCGCTGTAATAGGGGCTACCTAAATCGGCCCTTCCACCCTAAGCTCCTGAGAGCCAGCTCACACCGTCACTCGACGAGGAGTGGTCATGACCGGCACCGAACCAGCCGTCCCGACCTGTCCCGTTGTGGGCCACGTCATGAGCCCGCCGCCCGTCCCCGTCGGGACGCTGTTCGATCGCATGGACGGCTATCAGGACCTGTCCCGGCCTGCCGTCCGGACCGAGGAGGCGGGCGGCTACTGGGTCTTCACCGATCAGGAGACGATCCTCGACGGGCTGCAGCAGCCCGACCTGTGGTCCAGCGCGGTGATCGTGCCGATCGAGCCGAACCCGCAGTACAAGTGGATCCCGATCATGCTCGATCCGCCGGAGCACACGCAGTGGCGGCACCTGCTCGGCAGCTACTTCTCGCCGGGCCGGACGAAGGCGATGAAGGACGATCAACACCGGCTGGCCGCCGAGCTGATCGAGGACATGCACCCGAGGGGCCGGGGCGACTTCGTCCGCGAGTTCGCGCGGATCTTCCCGTCCACGATCTTCCTGCAGGTCATGGGGATGCCCAGGAGCAAGCTCGACGACTTCCTGTCGTGGGAGCACATGATCCTGCACCAGGACAGCGAGAGCGACCCCGACGGCGCGATCCGGATGGCCGGCATGCAGGCCGTGCAGACCTATTTCGCCGGGCTCGTCGCGCAGCGGCGGGCCAACCCGGACCCGGACGCGCGCGATGTCGTCAGCGCCGCGGTGTCCTGGGAGATCGACGGCCGGCCGGTCAGCGACGGCGACGTGCTCAACTGCCTGCTCCTGCTGTTCATGGCGGGCCTGGACACGGTGGCGAGCCAGTCGTCCTACGCCCTGTACCACCTCGCGACGCATCGCGAGGACCGCAAGCGGATCGTGGCCGAGCCCGGGCTGATCCCGCACGCCGTCGAGGAACTGATGCGGGCGTACCCCATCGTGCAGACGGCCCGGAAGGCCACCCGCGACGCGGACTTCCACGGCTGCCCCGTCAAGGCGGGGGACATGGCGGCGTTCCCGCTCTCCGCGGCGGGGCGCGACGAGTCCGTCTATGCCGACGCCCGCCACGTCGACCTGGACCGAACGGTCACCCGGCACCTCGGTTTCGGCGGCGGCCCGCACCGCTGCCTCGGCTCCCACCTGGCCCGCCAGGAGCTCGTCGTGCTGCTCGAGGAGTGGCACCGGCTGATCCCCGACTACGAGGTCGTGGAGCAGCCCGCCGAGCGCGGTGGCGGCGTGTGGGGCCTGGAGTCGCTGAAGCTGCGATGGGCCGTCTGACCCCGAGGAGGACGCCGTGACCGACGACCTGACCTACCGGCTCTACATCGACGGCGGCTGGACCGACAGCGACGGCGACCGACGCATCGAGGTCCTGAACCCGGCGACCGAACAGGTCATCGGGCAGGTACCGCAAGCCACCCGCGGCGACGTGGTGCGTGCGATCGAGGCCGCGCGGCGGGCCTTCGACGACGGGCCGTGGCCGCGCATGGCGCCACGCGAACGTGCCGAGGTGATGCTGCGCCTTGCAGCGGTGATGGAACGCCGGTCGCCCGAGATCGTCGAGCTGAACATCACCGAGGCGGGCTCGACCCGTCCGCTGGCGGAGTCCATCCAGGTGGGCATCCCGGTGCGGCATTTCCGGGACATGGCCGAGCGGGTGATGCCGTCGTTCGCCTGGGAGCGCCCGATCATGCCGTTCGTCGGCGCCGGCATCGGGCAAGGTGTGCTGCGCCGCGAGCCCTTCGGCGTCGTCGGGCTCGTCTCGGCGTACAACTTCCCGTTCTTCCTCAGCGTCATGAAGCTCGCGCCCGCGCTGGCCGCCGGGTGCACCGTCGTGCTCAAGCCGGCCCCGACGACGCCGCTGGAGTCCTTCCTGCTCGCCGACATGGCCGACGAGGCCGGGCTCCCGCCGGGCGTGCTCAACGTCGTCACGGGCGATATCGACGCCGGGCAGGAGCTGACCACGAACCCGATGGTGGACATGGTCAGCTTCACCGGCTCGGACGCCGTCGGGCGGATGGTCTACGGCCAGGCCGCACCCACGCTGAAGAAGGTCGTGCTGGAGCTGGGGGGCAAGTCCGCCAACATCGTCTGTGACGACGCGGACCTCGACCTCGCCGTCGCCGACGTCCTGCGGGGCATCATCGTGCACGCGGGGCAGGGCTGCTCGCTGCTCACCCGCACCCTGGTGCACCGCTCGCGGCACGACGAGCTCGTGGAGAAGGCGACCGCCGCGCTGGCCCGCATCACGGTCGGCGACCCCGCCGAGCCGGGCACGCTGATGGGGCCGCTCATCAGCCAGGCGCAGCGGGACAAAGTGGAGAAGCTCATCAGGACCGGCGAGGAGGAAGGCGCGCGGATCGTGTTCGGCGGCGGTCGCCCCGCCGGGCTCGACAAGGGGTTCTTCGTCGAGCCGACCCTGTTCACCGGCGTCGACAACGCCATGACGATCGCCCGCACCGAGTTCTTCGGGCCCGTGGGTGTGGTCATCCCCTTCGACGACGACGAGCACGCCGTGCGGCTGGCGAACGACAGCCCCTACGGGCTTGCCGCTGCGGTGTGGGCGAGGGACCCGGTCCGCGCCTACGGCATCGCCCAGCAGATCCGCGCCGGCACGGTCACCGTCAACGGGGGCGGCGGTGGTCTCAGCCCGCACGCGGCGTTCGGCGGCTACAAGCAGAGCGGGCTCGGCCGCGAGTGGGGCGAGCACGGGCTCGACGAGTTCCTCCAGACCAAGACCATCGCCTGGGGCGTGGCCAGTGGCTGACCTACGGAAGGAGTCCCGGATGGGCCGGGTGCAGGAGAAGGTCGTCTTCATCACCGGCGCGGCGCGGGGGCAGGGCCGCTCCCACGCCCTCCGGCTGGCCGAGGAGGGCGCAGACATCATCGCCGTGGACATCTGCGCCGACATCTCCACCAACGCCTACCCCCTCGCCACGCAGGAAGACCTCGACGAGACCGTCCGGCAGGTCGAGAAACTCGACCGGCGCATCGTCGCCCGCACCGCGGACGTGCGCGATCCCGCCGCGCTCAAGGCGGCGGTCGCGGATGGCGTGTCCGAGCTCGGCCGCCTCGACGCCGTCGTCGCGCAGGCCGGCATCTGCCCGCTCGGCAGTCAGGAGGCCCAGGCATTCCTCGACGCCGTCACCGTCGACTTCAACGGCGTGGTGAACGCCGTCGACGCAGCGCTGCCCCACCTGGCCGACGGTGGCTCGGTGATCGCGACCGGCTCGCTGGCCGCTCTGATCAGCGGGTCCACCGACAATCCCGCACACGGCTCCGGCGGACTGGGCTACTCCTTCGCCAAGCGCACTGTCGCGGCGTTCGTCAACGACCTCGCGATCGCGCTCGCACCGAGACGGATCCGCGCGAACGCCGTGCACCCCACGAACTGCAACACTGACATGCTCAACAGCGACGTCATGTATCGGCAGTTCCGGCCCGACCTGGAGAACCCGACCCGAGAGGACGCCCTGGGCGCGTTCCCCGCGATGAGCGCCATGGGAGTGCCGTACGTCGAGCCGCATGACATCGCCAATGCCGTGCTGTTCCTGGTGTCCGACGAGTCCCGCTTCGTCACCGGCATGCAGTTCCGCATCGACGCCGGCGGGTACGTCAAGCTCCGCCCGCAGCAACCCGCCTTCTGAGCTCCGTGATCATGCACGGGCGCGTTCCGCGGAACGCGAGCACGCGGACGCTCGTCGTCAGGCAGGAGCGAGCAGCGCCGCCCGCCACGCCTCCATCTCGGCGGCCGTGGTGCCGTGTGCGGCGAGGAAGCCCGCCGCGCCACCCGCGTGGGCGTCGAGGGCCGACAGCACGGTCCGGATGGGTGCGTCGGACAGCGCGGCCGGCGACGGCGGGGCGAACTCGATGTTCCGGTAGGCGGGCCGTCGGACGAGGCTGGCGCGCACCCGCGCCAGCCGCTCGCCCGTGGCCACGTAGTCCGCCACGATGTCGGCGCTGTCCACCCCGGCCACCGCGAGCAGGACGGCGACGGTGATCCCGGTGCGGTCCTTGCCCGCGGCGCAGTGGACGAGCGCGGGGGTCCGGTCGTCGGCCACGACGAACCTCAGGATCTGCGCGAGAGCAGGCCCGGCGTCGTCGAGCATGGCCCGGTAGACCAGCTCGACATCCCCTCGGGACCGCTCCCGGTCCGTCACGCGGGTGAGGTCGACCAGCGGGAGGTGCAAGCGCGCCACCCCACTGGCCGCGATCCAGTCGGCCGCTCGCGGGTCTTCCCGGGGCCCGCGCAGGTCGATGATCGCGCGCAACCCCAACTCGTCGCACAGCCGGTCCGCCGCGGGCGGGGTGAGGTCCTCGAGGTGGTCTCCGCGCAGGAGCACGCCGTCGCGCACCCGCGCCGAGCCTGCGCGCAGGCCGCCGACATCGCGCACGTTGTGCGCGCCGTCCAGGTCGATCCAGCGCGGGCGGTGGGCGGGTGCGGGCGACGCCACGTGGGCCTCCTCGGTTCGTCGGTCAGCTCGGGACGGAGACGGCGGCGGGACGCATGGCCGTCGAGTACTCCCAGTCGGCGAGCAGCGCGCGCAGCCCTGTGACGAGCGCGATCGGCTCGTCGACCATCAGGTGATGGGCGGCGGTAGGGATCTCCACCGACGGCACGGCGCGGCCCAGCCGGTCCACGATCATGTCGCTCATCGCCGCGGGGACGAGCCCATGCTCGGCCCGGAACAGCGCGACCCTGCAGTCGAGCTCGGCGAGTTCGGCCGCCGCGAGCGGGGGCCTGCGGAAGGCCTGCGGGTCGAACTTCCATGCCCACCCGCCCTCGACCGGACGTACGGAGTGCTCGGCGATGTGTGCGACCACGTAGCCCAGTTCCTTCGCCTGTGCGGGCACCAGGCGGAAGTGGCTGATCGCCTTCTCCCGGCTGCGGTAGATGCGCAACGGTCCGAACGCGCGCCCGTCGCGGGCCGCCGCCTCCTCCGGGGTCAGGTCGCGCACCGGCGTGTCCACGGTGATGGCGCCCCCGAGCTCGGCGCCGAACATCCGGGCCGCGGTGAGCGCGACCATGCCGCCCATGCTGTGCCCGACGAGGACCGGCGCCGGCCCGGCACCGCCCGCCCTGCCCACCACGACGGCCTCCTCGGCCCAGCCGGAGAGGCTGTACTCCGCGCGGCGGCCGGAGTCGCCGTGCCCGGTCAGGTCCAGCGCGATGATGCGCCGCCCGGCGGGCGCGGCGAGCAGCGGCGCGATGTGATCCCACCACCGGCTGTGCGCCCCACCACCGTGCACCAGCACGATCCCGCCGTTGCCCGGCGTGCCCCATGCGCGGTAGCGGACCGGCACGCCGGCCACGTCGACCTCACCGACCTCGGCCGCGACGGCCAACGCCTCGCGGAACCAGGACGGCACGGGCTCGGCAGAATCGGGCGGCACGGTCGACCTCCGGTACGGATGCGGCAAGCGGGTTCGGTGACGGACGCGATCGCTCACGCGGCGGGCGCGGCGCGGAAGGTCCGGTTGCGCGGATGCGCGGCCGGGATCGCGGACAGCAGCTCGCGGGTGTAGGAGTGCTGCGGGTCGGCGAACAGCTCGGCGGTGGGCCGGCACTCCACGATCTCGCCGCGGCGCATGACGGCGATCCGGTCGGCGATGACGCGGACGAGCGACAGGTCGTGGGACACGAACAGGTAGGCGAGGTTGCGCTCCCGCTGCAGGTCGCGGAGTAGGTTGATCACGTGCGAGCGGATCGACATGTCCAGCGCGGCGACGGGTTCGTCGCACACCACGAGCTCGGGGTCGGTGGCCAACGCCCTGGCCACCGCGACGCGCTGGAGCTGCCCGCCCGACATCTCGTAGGGGAAGCGGTCGAGGTAGTGCGGGGCCAGTCCGACCCGCTCGAGCAGCTCTCCCAGGCGCTCGACGCGGCCCCGCCGGCCCCACCGCCCCTGCGCGATCAGCGGCTCGGCCAGCGAGTGGCGGATCTGCGAGCGGGGGTCCAGCGACTTGTACGGGTCCTGGAAGATCATCGTGGCGCGACCGCGCATCGCCCTGAGCTCGCGGCCAGCCAGCTGGGTGATGTCGCGCCCCAGCACGCCGACCTCGCCCGCGTCGGGGTCGATGAGCCGCAGCACCAGCCGCCCGACCGTGGACTTCCCGGCCCCGGACTCGCCGACGAGCGCGAGGGTCTCCCCGGCCCGGACCTCGAAATCGACGCCCCGCACCGCGTCGACGGTGCGGGTGACCCGCCCGAGCAGGTTGCGCTGCGCCGGGAAGCTCTTGCGCAGGCCGGTCACGGTCAGCGCAGGTGCGCTGCCGGTCGCGCTGGTCGTGTCAGCCATAGAAGGCGTCCTCCAGCTCGAGGTCACCGAGCCGGGCACACCGCGCGGTGTGCCCGGGCGTGACGTCGCGGAGCGGGATCTCCCCTTCGGTGCAAGTGGGCTCCTGCGCGAACGGGCACCGGGGGTGGAAGCGGCAGCCCGCCGGGAAGTCGTGCGGCGGCGGCACCCGGCCCGGGATCACGCCCATGCGCTCGACGTGGCGGACGTGGTCGGGCATCGCGTGCAGCAGGCCCGCCGTGTAGGGGTGCTGCGGTGCGTCAAACAGCTCCATGACGGGCGCCTGCTCGACGATCCGGCCCGCGTACATCACCGCCGCGCGGTCGCACACCTCGGCGACCACGCCGAGGTCGTGGGTGATCAGCAGGACGCCGATCCCGAGCCGCTGCTGCACCTCGCCGATGAGCGACAGCACCTGCCGCTGCACGGTGACGTCCAACGCGGTGGTGGGCTCGTCGGCGATCAGCAGCGACGGCTCGCAGGCCAGCGCCATCGCCAGCATCACCCGCTGGCACATCCCGCCGGAGAACTCGTGCGGGTACGCGGACGCGCGGCGCCGCGCGTCGGGGATGCCGACGAGCTCGAACAGCTCCACCGCCCGGTCCCAGGCCTTGCTCCGGTCCGCACCCCGGTGGCGACGCACCGACTCGGCCACCTGGTCGCCCACCGTGAACGCCGGGTTCAGGCTCCGGCGCGGCTCCTGGAAGATCATCCCCATCTCGACGCCGCGGATCCGGTTGAGCTCCCCCTCGGACAGCGAGATCAGCTCCCGCCCGCCGAGCCGCACGCTGCCGCGCACCCGCGAGTTCGGCGGCAGCAGCTGCATCACCGCCAGGGACGTCACGGTCTTGCCCGAACCCGACTCGCCGACCAGGCCGACGGTTTCGCCGGCACGCACCGTCAGGTCCACACCGTCGACGATGCCGACCCAGTCGCGGTCCACGTGGATGTCCACACCGAGGTCGGCGACCTCGAGCACGGTCTCGCGGCCCGTGGTGAGCGCGGTCGGAGGTGTATTCGCGGCGGTGCTCACCGGCCCGGTCATCGGCGTCCGCCCGTCTGTCGGCCCACGGCGTCACGGAGGCCGTCGCCCAGCAGGGACAGCACCAGGACGGTGACCACGATCATGATGGCCGGCGGGTACATGCTCCAGCTGTTCTCGGCGAGCCGGTCGAAGCCTTCCTTGACCATCGACCCCCAGCTCGCGGTGGGTGCTTGCGCACCGAGCCCCAGGAAGCTCAGCCCGGACTCCGAGACGATCGCCACCGCGGCGCCGAACGAGATCTGGATCAGCAGCGGCGAGGCGATGTTCGGCAGCACGTGCCGGCCGAGGATGCGCATGGTGGTCGTACCCGACGCCCGCGCCGCCTCCACGAAATCCTCGTTCTTGACCTCCCGGGTGCTGATCCGCGTCAGCCGGAAGAACCGCGGCATCAACAGGACCCCGATGGCGATCATCGCGTTGGTCAGGCTCGGTCCGAGGGCACCGACGATGGCCACCGCGAACAGCAGCGGCGGCAGCGACATCAGCACGTCGCTGATCCGGCCCAGCAGCCCGTCGAGGAACCCCTCCGCGTAGCCGGCCAGCAGGCCGAGCGGAACACCCACCGCGACCGCGAGCCCCACCGCCAGCGCGCACGAGGTGAGCGCGGTCCAGGTGGCCCGCATCAGCCTGCTCAGGATGTCGCGCCCGACGTTGTCGGTGCCCAGCCAGTGCGCCGACGAGGGCCCCTCCAGCCGGTCCAGCAGCTCCTGCGCGGTCGGGTCCACCGGCGTCCAGAACCGCGAGACCAGCGCGATCACCACGAGGATCAGGACCACGACCAGGGCGGTGACCCCGACGCGGTCGGCGAGGAACCGCCGCATCACCCGGCCGGGACGGTAGGAGACCCGCGGACGGGCCGCTGCGCTCACGGGCGCGAGGGCGGTCATCCGGCACGCACCCGCGGGTTGAAGTAGCCGTAGGAGATGTCCACGGCCAGATTGACCAGCAACACGATCACTCCGCTCACCAGGACGACGCCCTGCATCGTGGGCAGGTCCCGGCTGAGCACGGCGTCGACTCCGAGCTGCCCGAACCCCTGGATGTTGAAGATCGCCTCGACGATCACCGCCGCACCGACGACGCGGCCGACGTTCAGTCCCAGCACGGTCACGTAGGGCACCGCGGCGTTCTTGGCCGCGTGCTTGCCCACGATCCACCACCGCCCGAGCCCCTTCGCCCGTGCGGTGCGGACGTAGTCCTCCTCCATCGCGTCGATCAACGACCCGCGGGCCTGGCGCGTGAGCTCGGCCAGGCTGATCGTCGCGATCGCGATCGCCGGCAGGACGGCGAACCGGAACCACTCGTCGAACCCTTCCGACAGCGGTTCGTACCCGGTGGGCGGGAACAGCTGCAGGCCGCCGAGGGCCAGGTAGTTCACCAGCAGCGCTGCCAGCACGAACGGGGGCACCGCCAGCGCCACCACCGCCGCGCCGGTCACGAGCCGGTCGGTCAGGCGGTTGCGTCGCAGTGCCGCGAGCACCCCCAACGGGAGGCTGATCGCCACCGCGAGCAGCATCGCGAACACCGCGATCGTCACCGTGCGCGGCAACGCCCGGCCGATCACCTCGGTCACCGGCTCGTTCGTCGTGTACGACGTCCCGAGATCGCCCTGCACGGCGTTCCCGATGTAGGACAGGTACTGCTCCCACACGGGCCGGTCCAGTCCGAGATCGGCCCGGATCTGCTCGACCGCCTCCGGGCTCGCCTCCGGACCCGCGATGATCGCGGCCGGATCGCCGGGCGCGATCTGGACCAGACCGAAGACGACGAGCGTCAGCAACAGCAGCAGCGGCACCACGGTCAACAGCCGGGTGGCCACGAAGCGGAGCATCAGCGCACCTCCCTCATCTGCAGGCCGTCCGTGGCATCGAGCCGATCAGCGCTCGGACGTCGGGGTTCGTCGGCCCGTCCCGGCCGACCCGCAGGGCCACACACGCGAGAAAGAGTGGCCTGAACCTGCCGGAGTGTCAAGCGCCACGACCGCCGGGTCGACCGAAACGACAGTTTCAGGACACCGAGACGGGCAAGTCCGAACTCCATCGGCAACGGCCGGTCGGATCCGTGATCGCCGATCCGGTGCAAAGGCGGCCAGATCTGGCCGCCTTTGCACCGAACTGACGATCACGGGACGGTGGAGCGCCGGCGCGCGCTCCCTCCGGCCGGGCTTGATCGTCCAGCACCATCGCAGGACTCAGCTGTCCGCCTGCATCGACAGGTACCGGAAGTCGTAGGGGCCCAGCGTCGTGGCGTAGTCCATCTCCGCGCTGAACCCCTGGAGCCGCTCGGTCATCACCCATGGGTAGTTGATCCACGTGATCGGCGACGACCACGCCTGCTCCCGCAGGAAGCGATTGAGCTCCTGGTAACCGGCGTTGCGCTCCTCCTGGCTGAGCCGGTTGTCAGCGGCCGCAGCGAGGATCCGGTCGAACTCCGGTGTCGTCCCCGCCGGATTCAGCTGCGGCCCCCATGAGGTGGATGCACCGGCACCGGGTTCGAGCCCGGTCGAGGAGAACTGCAGCAGCGCGGCACTCCTGCCCTCCGCCCAGCGAGGGAAGATCTGCAGCGCGTCGACCGTGACCGCGTCGGCCCGGATGCCCACCTCGGCGAGCTGCTCGAGCACGACGTCGAGCAGCCCGGCCGTGGTCGCCGTGCTGACCAGCATCTCGCCGAGGTCGACCCCGTTCGGGTGTCCGGCCTCGGCCAGCAATGCCTTGGCCCGCTCGACGTCGCGGCCGATCGGGCCCAGCGACGGGTCATGGCCCTGCAGTCCCTCGCGGTAGTACTGGTACTTCGGCTCCGACCCCGGGTACAGCGCCTGCGTGATCGCCTCGCGGTCGATCGCAAGGTTGATCGCCTGCCGAACCCGCAGGTCGTCCATCGGCGCCACCGCGCGGTTGAACAGGAGGTCGCTGCTGATGCCCTGCGGGACGGGCACCGCCTGCAGGCCCCTGCGGCCCTCGATCGACGCCACGTTGTTCGGCTGGAACTGGCCGATGTCGATCTGCCCGGCCGCGAGCGCGTTGGAGAAGGCCTGGAAGTCGGGAACGGCCCGGTGCTCGATCCGGGCGATCTTGGCGGCCTCGGGATCCCAGTAGTCGGTGCGGTCGCGCACCAGCACCAGCGACTCACCGGGGGTGAAGCTCTCCACGGAGTAGGCGCCCGAGCCGTTGGTCTCGGTGGCCGGATCGCCCGAGGTGACCAGATCGGGGTGCAGGATGAACCCCGAGTTCTCCGCCAGGATGTAGGGCACCGCAGGCGTCGGGCCGTCCAACGTCAGCCGCACCTCGTACGGCGCGGGCACCTCCACCGCCGTCACCGCCGCCATCCGCGCCTTCACCACCGGGCTCTGCTGGGTGCGGGCCCGGTCCAGGCTCAGCTTCACGGCGCTGGCGTCCAGCGGCGTGCCGTCGCGGAACGTCACGTCCTCGCGCAGCGTCATCGTCAGCTGCAGCCCGTCCTCGGTGTACTCCCACGAGTCGACCAGCATGCCCTCGACCTCGCCCGCAGCGTTCACGGTGAACAGCCGGTCATAGATCGAGGTCATCCCGAACCGGAACCAGACGACCTCGGCCGTGGCCATGTGCGGGTCGAGGCTCGTTGGCCCGACCGTCCACCCGGCCCGCAGGACAGCGCTGTCGTCGACCGCGCCTGCGGCCGGGCTCTCGTCGGAACCCCCGCCACCGCACCCGGCGAGCACTCCCAGCACGAGGACGACGGCCAGGCCCTTCCACAACCGACTGCGCGGACTCACATCCGGGTCCTTTCCTCGGGCACCGTTGCCCCCTGGGTTCCACCGGCCCGGAAACGCCCCCGGATCAGCCCATGCCCACGAGAACGGTCGAAAGAGTGACCTGAAATGGGCGCTTGTGTCAAGTGTCACAGGTACCAGGATCTGAGCCCGACGGCGTCGGCATCGACCGCGCCCGGGGCCTGCCAGTCGGGCTACTGAGTGGCCCTATTGAGGCCGGCTCCTGATCGTGGTCCACCACCGAACGCGACATCAGGGTGTCCAGAACAGAATGAGGGGGCTATTTTGAAGCCATGCTCTTCGGGGCACCTCATTGCAGAGGAGACCTGGATGATCACCGAGGACACCCCGTTCGTCCCCGAGGACGACACCTACCACCGGGCATCGGAGGACCCCTACGAGTTCGAGACGAACTGGTGGTCGTTCAACATCTCGGAGCGCCGGATCGGCGGATGGCTGCACGCGGGCTACCACACCAACCGCGACCAGGTCATCTGGCGTGTCTTCGTCTGGGACGCCAACGGTGCCGACCCCGGCCGGCTCGCGTACTACCGCAGGGCACCCGATGTCCCGATGCCGGCCGACGCCGACCTGCGCGACATCACGTTTCCGCAGGGTGGCTTCTCGGTGAAGATGCTGCGGCCGCTCATGGACTACCACGTCGCCTACGCCGACCGCGACGCCGGGTTCGCCGTGGAGTTCGAGCACCGCAGCGTCCACCCGCCGTTCCGGTTCACCCCCGGCCAGGCGCCCATGCTGGACAACCCGCACCTCGACCAGCTCGGGCACCTCACCGGCGAGCTGACGTTGCGCGGTGAGCGCATCCCGATCGACTGCTTCTCGGTGCGCGATCGGACCTGGGGGCCTCGCGGGGGCCCGCACGCGCAGAGCCGCAAGGCGTCGCACCTGCGCGGTGAGCACACCGTCCGGAATCCGGGCGGACCGCGGTGGCGCGAGATCGAGCGGCAGCGCGGCCGTGGCCGAATCGAGTACATCTTCGGCCACACCGGCGCACAGACCGGCTTCCTCGGCTTCGTCCGTCCCCAGGACGGCGACGCGCAGGGGTGGTCGCCGATGAACGTCGGCTGGCTGCTGCGCGACGGGCGGTTCGAGCGGCTCGACCCCGCCGGCAGCCGGATGCGCAACTTCCGGGACCCGGCGACCGGGTGGAACGCGCACATGCTCGTCGACCTCGCCGACGTCACCGGCCGGACCATGCAGGCGGAGGGATTCACGGTCAGCCACATGTGCGAGCACGCCACCGGGTCGAACGCGCTCATGCGCTGGGAGTACGACGGGCAGATCGGCTGGGGTGAGGACCAGGACGGCTGGAAGCCCGACCACTTCACCGCGATGCTCTCGGCGCTGCGCGCCACCCGATGACCGGCGCCATCCTGGACGGCATCCGCATCGTCGATCTGTCGTCGGGCCTTGCCGGGCCGGTCGCGGCGCAGATGCTCGCCGAGGCCGGCGCCGACGTCGTGAAGGTCGAGCCGCCCGGCGGCGATCCGCTGCGAGCGCAGCATCCCTCGGCGTTCGCGACGTGGAACCGGAGCAAGCGCAGCGTCGTGCTCGACCTCACCGATCCGGCCGACGCCGCCACGCTGCGATCGCTGCTGCGCGACGCCGACGTCCTCGTCCACGGCCTGCGGCCCTCGACGGCAGCCCGCCACGACCTCGACGACGCCACGCTCGCGGTCGACTTCCCGGCGCTCGTCGTCTGCGGCGTGACGGGCTGGCCGCCCGGGCACGCCGACGCCGAGCGACCCGGCTACGACCTGCTCGTGCAGGCCCGCGAGGGCCTGATGGACACCCAGGCGGGATGGCGTGACGGCCCGTTCGCGTGGCGGTTCCCCGCCCCGAGCTGGGGCGCGGCGTTCCTCGCCGCGGCGGGGATCGTGGCCCGGCTGATCCACCGCGAGTCCTCGGGTGCGGGCGGGCCTGCGCACACCAGCCTCGCCCAGGGCGTGCACCTGATCCAGAACATGGCCTGGAACCGGGCGGAGAATCCGTCGGCCAGCCTGGTCGAGGGCCAACCTGGCACGCTCGCGAACCGGCAGGCCGCCATGTACGAGTGCGCGGACGGTCGCTGGCTGCAGCTCATGAACCCGGCCGACCGGGTCGACCTGAGCGTCATGCCGCTGATGCGTTCCACGCTGCAGGCGCTGGGCCGCGCCGCCGAGCAGTTCGACGCCGACGTGATGCGGGTGGCGATGCGGGAGCATCCGGCGCAGGCGTGGCTGGCCGCGATCCGGGCCGCCGACGTGGCGGTGGAGCTCATCGCCCCGCTGGGTGCGCTCCTCGCCGACGAGGAGGTGCTCGCGGGCGGCTTCGTCGTCGACGT
This sequence comes from Pseudonocardia kunmingensis, assembly GCF_006716445.1. Taxonomy (GTDB): domain Bacteria; phylum Actinomycetota; class Actinomycetes; order Mycobacteriales; family Pseudonocardiaceae; genus Pseudonocardia; species Pseudonocardia kunmingensis. The sequence continues at coordinate 684,442 of NZ_VFPA01000002.1, read as the reverse complement.
CGAGGACCCCGAACACGGCCGGACGCGGCAGGCGGCGCCGCCCTTCCGGACTGAACCGCCGCCCGCGGTCCGATCTGCGGCGCCTCGCATCGGGGAGCACGACGGCCTCGGGGAGCACGACGGCCTCGCTGCCGGCGGCGGGCGCTTCGCGGCAGGCGGCGGTGGGGGCGCCCCGCCGCGCCCGCTCGACGGGCTGCGCGTCGTGGACTTCGGCGCGTACCTGGCCGGACCGCTCGCCTCGATGCTGCTCGCCGACCTCGGCGCTGACGTGATCAAGGTCGAGGCCGTCTCCGGGGATCCGGTCCGCGGCTGGCGCGACGGCTTCTACGTCGCGTGCAACCGCGGGAAGCGCGGAATCGCCCTCGACCTGCGGCGTCCCGACGGCGAGCAGATCCGCGACCGGTTGGTCCGCTGGGCCGACGTCGTGCACCACAACATCAGGGGGCGGGCCGCGACCAAGCTCAGCCTGGACGAGCCGGCGGTGCGCGGGCTCAACCCCGACGCGGTGTTCAGCCATGTCAGCGCCTACGGGACCCGTGGCCCGCGCGCCGACCGGCCGGGCTACGACTCCGTGTTCCAGGCCATGGCCGGCTGGAACGTCGAGAACGCCGGAGCCGGCAACCCTCCGCTGTTCCACCATCTCGGCTCTCTCGACACACTCACCGCGGCGAGCTCAGCCGTCGCCACGCTGCTCGCACTGTTCCAGCGCGCACGCACCGGACGGGCGACCTCGACGTCCGCGAGCCTGCTCGGCACCGCCGTGTTCACGGCGAGCGAGACGTTCCTCGACGACGAGGGTGCGATCGCGCCCTACCCGCGCCTGGACGGCGACCAGACCGGGCTCGGCCCCGGCTACCGCGTCCACCGCACCGCGGACGGCTGGGTCGCGGTCGTCGCACCCGGCGCGGCGCAGCTGGCGGCGTTGCACGCGGTGGCGGGCGGCAACCAGGAGTCCAGCAACCGGGACGACGTGTTCGCCGAGCGGACCAGCGCCGAGGTGGCGGCCGCGCTGGCCGGCGTCGGCGTCGCGGCCGAGCCCGTGCGCGAGTTCCACTGGTTCGCGGTCTGGGACGACGAGGAGAACCGGCGCTCCCGGCTGGTGGTGTCCTACCCGCAACGCGAGTGGGGCGAGATGCAGCAGTTCGGTGCCTATTGGGATCTCGGCGACCTGGAGCTGCGCCTCGACCGCGCGTGCCCGGCCGTCGGCGAGCACACGTCGGAGGTGCTGGGTGAGCTCGGATTCACACCGGCGGAGGTGGGGCGTCTCGCACGAGACGGCGTGGTTCATGCTACTGAATAGGTAGCATTGCTCACGGCGGGAGAACCCATGACGATCGACCTCGACAGCGCGCCCACGGTTCGCGGCCCGATGAACGCCACGCCGGCGCGCCGACCGGGCTCGGTCCGGCGGACGTCATCGATCGACATGACCTGGCCAGGAGGGCGCGGTACCCAGCTGCGCCTGCTCGGCAGGGCGCGCGATCTGCTCACCCCCGCCGACGGCGGCCCGCCGCGGGTGCTGGCCGAGGACGTCATGCGGGTGGGCGTCGCGCTCGACCGGACGATCGAGGACATCACGACCGAGCCGCCGCGGCCGACGATCGGCGGGCTCGTCGGTGCGCGCGGCGGCGGCCGGTTGCGCGGGATCCTCGGCGAGGTCGTGCCGGCCGAACGCGCCGCGGGCACTCCCCTGTACCTGCTGCTCGACGACATCGCCGGTGCGTCGCTGATCTCCGGGTTCGCCTACTCGCAGTGGACGAGCGAGTGGATGTCACCAAAGCCGGGGCAGCCATCGCCCCGGCGCCGCATGGAGGGGATCTGCACCGGGTTCCAGCCGGGGTCGAGCGCGCTGGACCGCGACGGCACCGGCCGCATGTCGCACCGGACGCGGCCCGTCGACCCGCTGCCCGCGAGCGACGACCCTCGCGCCTGGCACCACCTCGACGACATCACCGACGTCTCGATGCGACGCGCCCGGCGCATCGACGTCCGGCTGGCGGAGAGCGGCGTACTCGAGGTCGATGCCATGTTCCAGGACAGCGCGACGACCCCGGCGGGCGGACGGGTCGCCGTGCACGAGTACCAGGTGACGGCCACGGCCGACCCCGCCACCGGTGAGCTGCTCACGGTCGAGGCGGACCCGCGGGTGTTGCCGTACGCGGAGTGCCCGCTCGCCGTGCGGAACATCGAACCGATGATCGGCACCCGGCTGGCCGACCTGCGGCAGGCGGTCCTCGACGAGCTCAAGGGGATCAGGGGCTGCACCCACCTCAACGACGCTCTGCGCGCACTGGCGGAGGTCCCCGTACTCGCCCGACCGCTCCTCGACGGGTCAACGCAGGGGCGGCCAGGTGCGCTCTCGGAGTGAGCCGCTCGCGGTGCGCATGAGGTGGTCCTCGCGCATGACCTTGTTCCAGAGGTAGCGCACGTACTCCTCGTCCGGGACCCGGCCGCTGCGGCTCGCCTCCGCCAGTGCGGCGCGGCCCTCCGGAAGCGATTCGGCTGCGTGTCCGAGCAGCTGGGCGATCTCGTCACGTTCCCGCTCCGCGTACTGCCGCCCGGACCTGTCCTGCTCGCGCAGGTGGCGCAGGATGCGTGCCGCCCCCTTCGTCCACTGGGCGGCGAGCGGGTCCTCGATCCGCGGAGTGACGGTGCGCAGCATCGCGAGCGCCTCGCCGTAGTGCCGGTCCCACTCCGGGTACTCGGCCGGTTCCGGCAGCTCGGGTGCCTGCAGTCCGAGGCCCATCACGTCATTGAGCGCCTCGAGCCACAGCCTGCGGTGCAGCTGGCCGTAGAGCAGCGCGTTGCCGAGGTCGCGCGTCACGGTCTCGGGAGTGCTGCCCGCCGGCGGTGGCGCGGTGACCGGGCGCAGTGTCGCCATGGTCGTCTCGGCGAAGACGCGGTAGTACCGCACGCGGTGCTCGTCGATCTCGTGGCCGGACAGCGCCGCGTACTCCGCCAGCCGGTCGGGCAGATGCGTGAACGTGTCCTGAACCGTTCGCAACGACAGCCACGCGATGTCGTCCATCGGGTCGCCGAAGTGCGAAAGCTCCCAGTCGAGCACGGCGGTCACCCGGCCGTCCTGGTACAGGAAGTTGCCCGGGCCGGTGTCACCCTGCACGAGCACGACCGGACCGTCGTAGTCGGGCACGTTGCGCTCCAGCCAGCCGATGGACAGCTGCAGCAGCGGGTCGATCGTCCCGTCCGGGCCGGCGGCGCGGGCGCGGATCTGCGCGATGCGCTCCAGCGCGTGCTCCCGGGCCGAGCGCACCGGACCGAGGCCCGGCACGTCGAGCGTCGCCGGGTCGAGCCGATGGACGGTGGCGAGCGCACGGATGAAGTCCTGGGCGACGCGCACCTGCTCGTCGGGATCGGAGATCCGGTAGAACCACGTGTCCCCCGGCACGCGCTCGAGCAGCACGGCCTCCCGCTCGGGGTGCACGGCGTGGACGGTGGGCACGACGGCCCCGGCCACCCTCAGCGCATGCACCACCTCGGCCTCGACCCCGAGCGTGTGGAAGGCGCCGCCGGGCAGCGGCGCAGGGCTGTAGCGCAGGAACAGCTCGCGCACCGCACCGCCGGGAGCGGCGAGGTCGACGAACCACCCCTCGCGCATCCCACCACCGGGGATGCGCTCGGCGTTCACGACCGTGCTCCCGGCCGCCTGCTCGATCCAGGCCAGTACGTCGTCGGGCAGCGTGATCGACGTGGTCATGCCGGTGCTCCCCCCATCCGGCCGTAGAGCCCCCAGCCGCCGTCCTCGGTGCGGACCCACCCGCTCGAGGCCCACGTGCCGCCGTCGACGGGGATGGTGGCTCCCGTGACGTAGGCGGCCAGCGGCGAGCAGAGGAACGCGACGACGTCGCCGCACTCGGAGATCACGCCCTCCCTCCCGAGCGGGACGTACCGGTCGACCCGGGCCTGCTCCTCGGCCGGTCGCACGCGCAGCGCCGCGGGGTCGACGGGGCCGGTGCGGACGCCCGAGTTGCCGGGTGTGCGGGTGTGGTCGGGAGCGATCGCGTTGACCCGGATCCCGTGCTCGCCCAGCTCGAGGGCCATGGTGCGGGTGAAGCTGAGCATCCCGGCCTTGCAGGCCGCGTAGACCGCGTACATCGGCGCGGCGCGGCCGGCCTCGATGCTCGCGACGTTGACGATCGAGCCCCCGTTGCCGGCGCCGATCATCGCGTGCGCGGCGTGCCAGCTGGCCGACAGCATGCTTACCAGATTGATGTCGATGTGCCGGCGCCAGCTGCGCTCGCTCTGATCAAGAAAGCGCCTCCCGTTGACCCCGCCCGCGTTGTTCACGAGGATGTCGAGCCGCCCGAAGTGCGCCTGCGCGGCGGCGACCGCCGCCTCGACCTGCGCGGTGTCCATCACGTCGGTGGGCACCGCCACCGCCCGCCCGCCGGCGGCTGTCACCAGCTCCACGGTGTGCTCGGCGCGTTGCGGTTCGATCTCGGCGACCACGACGCGGGCGCCGCGCGCGGCCAACCCCAGCGCGATTCCCTGCCCGATACCCGCCCCCGCACCGGTGATGACGGCGACCTGCCCGTCAAGGTCGATCTCCCCCACGGCGCCTCCTCTCGTTGTCCGGGCCGGCTGGCCTCAACCTGCGTTGATCACGTCGCGCCCGTATGCCGCAAGGGCGTCGCAGGCCGCACCGACGTCGGCACCGGACGTGCGCACGACGAACCAGGTCACCCCGGCCTCGGCCAGCTCGCCGACGTGGTGGCGGTGCTCCTCGAGCGATCCGCCGGGCTTACCGGGGAAGTCGCTCTGCCGCGACTGCACCTGCACGTCGACGGTGGCCGGGTCGCGGCCGGCGTCCGCCAGCATCTCGCGCAGCTCGTCGACCGCGTCCTTGAGCTCGGCCGGGGATTTCAGAGCGGCGGTACGGGTCGTGGCCGCCGCCTCGTCGCCGATGAGCAAGGGGGCCCAGCCTTGCGCAGTCCTGGCGACCCTGCGACGAGCGTTGCGGCCGTTGCCGCCGAGCCACACGGGTGGGTGCGGAAGCTGCACCGGTCCGGGCACGCTCACCTGCCCGCGCGCCGTGAAGTGCCGGCCCTCGCCCACGTAGGACTCCCCCGTCCACAGCTCGCGCAACACGTCGAGCGCTTCGTCGAGCAGGGCGCCGCGCTCCTCGAACTCCACCCCGAGCGCGCCGAACTCCGATCGCAGGTACCCGCTCCCGGCACCGATGGTGAGCCGCCCACCGGAGAGCTGGTCCACCGTGGCGATCGTCTTGGCCAACAGCAGCGGGTTGCGGTAGGGCAGCACGAGCAGGTAGGTCAGCAGTCGTAGCCGGGTGGTGGCCGCGGCGCAGAAGGCCAGCGCGGCGAGCGGGTCGAGGCTGGCGTGGCCACCCCGCTCCAGCCACTTCAACGAGGGAGCGGGGTGCTCGGTGAAGGCCAGCGCACCGAAGCCCGCGTCCTCGGTGGCCCGGGCGAAGCGCGCGAGCCCGTCGCCCTGATACAGCTGCGGGGCACAACCCTGCTGCCCGACGGGATGCTCAGCGGTGAAGCGCACGAATCCTCCTGGGTCCTTCATCGATGGCTGGGTTCAGGCCGTGAGCTCGGCGACGATGTCGCGGCGCACCAGCTTGCCCGTCGGGGTGCGCGGGAGCTCTGGCCAGCAGACGATCCGATCCGGCGTCCTCGACCCGCGCAGCTGTCCACGGATCCAGGCGCGCAGCGCCTCGGGGTCGACCGCCGTCCCGGGCCTCGGCACGATGACGGCCTCGATGCGCTGGCCCCACTCGTCGTCCGGGACACCGACGACGACGGCGTCGAGCACGTCGGGGTGGCGCAGCAGGACGTCCTCGATCTCGGCAGGGGCGATGTTCTCGGCACCGCGGATGATCGTGTCGTCGACCCGGCCCTCGACGTACAGGTAGCCCTCGGCGTCGAGGCGACCCTGGTCGCGGGTATAGAAGAACCCGCGCTCGTCCACGGAGGAGCCCTGCCCGGCGTACTCGCCGGAGACCTGCTCGCCGCGGACCCAGATCTGCCCGGGCATGTCCGCCGGCACCGCGTCGCCGTAGGCGTCACGGACCTCGATCTCGATACCCGGCACCGCCCGACCGGCCGAAGCGAGCCGGCCCCGGACCCCGGGGTCGTCGTCGGCGATCGCGGCCCGGTGCTCGTCGGGGCCGAGCACCGAGATGGTCGAGCTGGTCTCGGTGAGACCGTAGGCGTTCACGAACCCCACGTGCGGCCACTCCCGCAGCGCCGTCTCGATCACCCGCAGCGGCATCTTCGCGCCGCCGTAGGCCAGCGCCCGCAACGACGGCACCGACCGGTCGATCCCGTCGGTGTCCATGATCCGGGCGAGCATGGTGGGCACGACCATCGCGTTGGTGATGCCCTGCTCGCGCACCAGCCCCAGCCAGCTCTCCGGAGTGAACTGCTCCAGGGTCAACGACCGGCGTCCGGTATAGAGGTTCGTGAGCACGTTCGAGACGGCCGCGATGTGGTAGGGCGGCACGCTCATCAGCGCCGCCTCGTCGGCGTCCGCGGCGGCGAACTCCACCGTGCCCAGCACGTAGGAGACCAGGTTGTGGTGCCGCAGCACCACGCCCTTGGGCGCGGACGTCGTGCCGCTGGTGTAGATCAGCACCGCGGTGCCGTCCGGGTCGGCCGGCTCCTCCTCGGCCGCGGCGTCGATTGCGCCTGCCGCGGCCTCCATCCACTCCGCAGGGCTGCGCACGGCCAGGCCCGCCCGGGCCAGCGCCCCGGCCTGCTCCGGTTCCGCGATCCCCAGCGCACGGGGGTGGTTGGCCAGCAACGCGTCGAGCTGCTCGCGCCCGAGCCGGTAGTTCACCGGCACCAACGGGACCCCGGCCCGCGCAGCGGCGAACAGGGCAACCGGGAACGCCGGGCCGTTGACCGCCAGGTAGACGATCGCGTCGACGCCTGCCTCGCGCACCACCTGCCCGCCGCCGAGCGACAGGTCCCGCAGCCGCGAGGCGGTCAGGCCGTCCTGGCGGCGCCCGACCACGACCCGGTCGCCGCAGCCGTCGGCCGCCATGTCCAGCAGCATCGTGACGTTCATCCGCGGATCAGCTCGAGCTCAGTCCGACGCCGGCAGCGGCTTGGCGTCCTTCACGGGCAACGGAGAGCCGTTGACGGCAAGCGTGCCCTCACCGGCCTTCGTGCACAGGAACTCCACTCCGAGCTCGTCGTCGGCGTACCGCTTGCCGAGCCGGGAACCGCCCAGCTGGCCCGGGTCGGCCACGCCGGTCGTTCCCGCTTCCGGGCCCCGCGGGTCCACCATGCGCGCGCCACCGCAGGTGATCTCCAAGTCATCCCCCGGCCAGCGCACGACGATCACCGTCGTCGCGTCGACCGTGCTGGCGAGCGTCTGCCCAACGCGCAGCTTCATCGCGGCACCCTCCGTGGATCTCGTCCTGCAGTAACGGCCGAACCACGACTCACCGTGTGACGGCCGATACACGAGAAGAGTATACGACTAGAGCACACATTGCAGGTCCCGCGCGCCGGTTGCGCCCGTCGAGGCCCACCCGAACCAAGAACGGTATTAGGAATCGATCCTCGCCCAGTTGACAGCCTCATGGCTGCACACGACCATGGCGGCAGGTCGGTCCCGACCACACATCACGGCGACCACTGCCTGCTCGAGCGTTCGACGACGAAGACGGAGGCCAACGATGGCGGACCACTGCACGAGCGAGGCACGACGTTGAGCCCGCGCGACGTGGCCATCGTCGGCGTGGGGGCCACCCCGTACTACCGCCGCGGCGAGTCGGCGCCGCAGACGATCACCGAGCTCGCCGGCACGGCCATCATCGCCGCGTGCGAGGACGCCGGGCTGAACGTGAAGGACATCGACGGGTTCGCCTACTACTCCAGCGCGGGCGCCGGCTACGGGCAGTCGATGGACACCGCGCAGTTCATGGAGACCCTCGGCATCCCGGAGGTCACCTTCAGTGCCACGCTGACCTCCGGTGGTGGCGGCTCGGCAGGTTCGATCGGCCTCGCGCGCGCTGCGATCGTGGCAGGCGACGCGAACGTGGTCGTCACGGTGATGGCGCTGCAGCAGGCCAAGCAGCGCCTCGGCAGTGTGTTCGCCGCCGTCCCGCCCAGTCCGATGAACTCGTTCCTGCAGCCCTCCGGACTGTCCGGGCCGGGACATCTGATGTCCGTGCTCACCCGCAGGCACATGCACGATTACGGCACCCGCCGCGACGCCTTCGCCGAGATCGCACTCTCCCAGCGCGCGAACGCCGCCAACCGGCCCAAGGCGATCAAGCGCGAGCCGCTGACCCTCGACGATTACTGGGACGCGCGGATGATCGCCGAGCCGCTGTGCCTCCTCGACTTCTGCCTGGAGACCGACGGCGCCGTCGCCGTCGTCACGACCAGCGCCGACCGGGCCAAGGACCTCAAGCAGCGCCCGGTGCCGGTCGTCGCCGCCGCGCACGGCGGGCACCGCGACTGGGGGCGTGCCTTCGGCTGGTTCGGCATGCCCCAGGAGACGTTCGCCTCCTCCGGCCACGCGCCGGTGGCGAAGCACCTCTATCAGCGCGCCGACGTCGGCCCCGAGGACATCGACGTCGCCCTGCTCTACGACCACTTCTCGCCCATGGTCCTCATGCAGCTCGAGGACTACGGCTTCTGCAAGAAGGGCGAAGGCGGGCCCTTCGTCGAATCCGGCGCCATCCGCTACAAGAGCGGCACCATCCCGGTCAACACCCACGGCGGTCAGCTGTCCGAGGCCTACATCATCGGCATGACCCACGTGAAGGAAGCCGTGGAGCAGATGCGTGGCACCGCCATCAACCAGGTCGCCGACGCCGAACTCGCCCTCGTCACCGGCGGCCCCGCCGCCCTGCCGGTCTCCGGCCTCATCCTCGGGAAGGCAGCATGACCACCCCCGCTCTCGCGACCGCCCTGCCCGGCGAGCAGGTCCACATCACCACCGACCCGTCCACCGAACCGTTCTGGAAGGCCGCGCAGGAAGACCGGCTCGTCGCACCGAAGTGCGCCGACTGCGCCACGTTCCGCCTGCCACCCACACCGTTCTGCCCGAACTGCCAGTCCACCTCCGTCGACTGGGTCCACCTGTCCGGGCGGGCCACTGTGTTCAGCTTCTCGGTGGTGCACGGCTTCCCGGGGCTCCCGGACATCACGCTGGTCCCGGCCGTGCTCGACCTCCCCGACGCGCCGGGCGCGCGGCTCGTCAGCGACATCGTCGACGTCGACCCGGCCGACGTGCACATCGGCATGGAGGTGCTGGTCCTCTTCTCCCCGATCGCCGACGGCTGGAAGCTCCCCCTCTTCCGCCCGGTGCCCTGACGACCGGCGACGCGAGGCGACCGGCGACGCACCCCGACCCCGCAGCATCAGCAGCACACAGTCGGCGAGCCGCCTACGACCCGGTGGGGCGTGTCCGGGGTGGTCGCGGTCGCCCTGCCGTGATCAGAGCCCGAGGTCGCGGCCCACGACCTCCTTCATGATCTCGGTGGTCCCGCCGTAGATCCGGGTGACCCGGGCGTCGGCGTAGGCGCGGGCGATGGGGTACTCATTCATGTACCCGTAACCGCCGTGCAGCTGCAGGCACCGGTCGACGACACGGCCCTGCAGCTCGGTGCACCACCACTTGGCCTTGGCGGCGTCGACGGCCGAGAGCTCACCGGCGTTCAGCGCGCGGATGCAGTCGTCGACGTAGTGCTGGGCGATGTCGACCTCGGTGGCGATCTCGGCCATGACGAACCGCGAGTTCTGGAACGATCCGATCGGCTGCCCGAACGCGGCGCGATCGCGGACATACTCCAGCGTCCACTCCAGCGCGGTCGCGGCGGCGGCCGTCGCGGCGACGGCGATCCCGAGCCGCTCCTGAGGCAACCGGTCGACGAGGTGGGCGAACGCGCGGCCCTCCACTCCCAGCAGGTTCGTCACCGGCACCCGTACGTCGGTGAACGAGAGCTCCGCGGTGTCCTGAGCGTGCTGGCCGAGCTTGTCGAGATTGCGGCCCCGCTCGAACCCCACCATGCCGCGTTCGATCACCAGCAGGCTCATGCCCTTGTGCCGCTGCGTCGGGTCGGTCTTCACCGCGGCGATCACCAGGTCTGCGTTGATCCCGTTGGTGATGAAGGTCTTGGCGCCGTTGACGATGTAGTGCTCGCCGTCGCGCCGCGCCGTGGTGGCGATCGAACCCAGGTCGGAACCGGTAGCGGGCTCGGTCATCGCGATCGCCGTGACGAGCTCACCGGAGGCGATCCCGGGTAGCCAGCGAGCCTTCTGCTCGTCGGTGGCCAGGTCGAGGACGTACGGCAGACAGACATCGTTCTGCAGCGTCAACCCGTTGCCCGAGCCGGTGACCCCGGCACGCATGAGTTCCTCGGCGAGCACGGCGTTGAACCGGAAGTCCGGTGCCCCTCCCCCGCCGTACTCCTCTGGAACGGCCATGCCGAGCAGGCCCTGCGCCCCTGCGGCGGCGAACATCTCGCGCGGCACGACGCCCGCGGCCTCCCACCCGGAGTGGTGGGGCACGATCTCCTTCGCCACGAAGGTGCGGACGGTCTCGCGGAACGCCTCGTGGTCGACCTCGAACAGGCTGCGTCGCATCGGTCGTCCCCTCCTCGTCCGGCCGGCGCCGCGGCCGGACGAGATCACTTCCGTATAATAAGGTTCCTGAATTAGAGTCGCCGTCGGGGACTCCGTCAAGCGTCCGGGGTCACGGGGGGAGGCAGCACCATGGGAGTACGTGGGCTCGACCGCGGCGAGCGCGCTGCACTGATCATCAACGAGTGCCAGAACGCCATGATCAACGGCGACTTCAGCCACAACGACGGTCTGGTCGGCCAGATCCGCGAGCGCGGTGTCGTGGCCCGCATCGCGGCGCTCGCGGAGGCCTGCCGGCAGACCGGGATACTCGTCGTGCACTCGACGATGGTGCTGCGCCCGGACCGCGTGGGCACGACGCCGTCCTGCCTGCTGCTCGGCGCCCTCTCCAAGCGCGGGTCCTGCGTCGAGGGCCAGTTGGACGCGGAGATCCATCCCGAGCTCGCCCCGCGGCCGCAGGACTACGTGTCGCGCAGGGTCCACGGGCTCTCGCCGTTCCACGGAACCGAGCTGGAACCCGTGCTGCGGGAGCGCGGCGTGCAGACGGTGCTCGTCACCGGGGTCTCGACCAACGTGGGCATCCCCGGCACCTGCCTGGAGGCCGTCAACCGCGGCTTCACCGCGGTCGTGCCGGAGGACTGCGTCGCGGGCAGCTCCCGCGAGATCCACGACTTCCAGATCAGGAATATCGTCCCGTTGCTGGCCACCGTCACCACCGCGGCCGAGGTCACCGCCGCACTGGAGCCTGCGGAGGCGCTCCGAGCTGACCTCGTCTCCACGGGTGATCGCTGTCAGCTACATACGAGCGCGGGCCAGGCAACGATGAGGCGCCACTCAGAACGATCAGCGGACTGAGAAGCCCGCGTCCAGCGGGAGCTGGATCCCCGTCACGAACTTCGCCTCGTCGGACACGAGCTCTCGGGCATCGCCGGCAGCGCGGCGCGCTCGAACGGAACACCCCGGGCGGGGCTGGTGTCCGCGACGCACCGCCGAGATGAGCGTGAGCATCGCGCGGGGAGTACACCGAGTTCGCGCTGAACATCGCCGGCGGCGGCGGGTACTGAGCCACGCCGGGCGCGCAGCCGCCGTGGGTTGCGTGTCAGCGGAATCCGACGACGGGGTGCGGCACGTAGGGCTCCTCCAGCACCGTCCGCTCCTCGGCGGTGAGCTCCAGGTCCAGGGCCGCGACGGCGTCCTCGAGATGGTGGGGCTTCGTCGCACCGACGATCGGCGCCGTGACGCCCGGTGTGCCCGCCACCCAGGCCAGGGCCACCTGCGCGCGCGGCACCCCGCGCTTCTCCGCGATCTCGGCGACCCGCTCCGCGACGACGCGGTCGGCGTCGTCGGTGCGGCGGTAGAGGGCCGCGCCGAACCGATCGGCCGTCGAGCGTTCGGTCTGCTCGTCCCAGTCCCGGGTGAGCCTGCCGCGTGCGAGCGGGCTCCACGGGAGGACCCCGATCCCCTGGTCCCGGCAGAACGGGATCATCTCCCGTTCCTCCTCGCGGTGGATCAGGTTGTAGTGGTTCTGCATGCTGACGAAGCGGGTCCAGCCGTGCAGGTCCGCGGTGTAGAGCGCCTTGGCGAACTGCCAGGCGTACATGGACGACGCCCCGAGGTAGCGGACCTTGCCCGCGCGCACCAGGTCGTGCAGCGCCTCGAGCGTCTCCTCGATCGGGGTGTGCGGGTCCCACCGGTGGATCTGATAGAGGTCGACGTGGTCGGTGCCGAGCCTGCGCAGACTGTCTTCGATCGCGGTCATGATCGCCTTGCGCGACAGACCGCCGCCGTTCGGACCCGAGCGCCACGGCGTGTAGACCTTCGTGGCGACCACGACCTCGTCCCGGCGGGCGTACTCGAGCAGGGCCCGACCGAGGATCTCCTCGCTGCTGCCCGCCGAGTACTCGTTGGCGGTGTCGAAGAAGGTGACGCCGAGGTCGAGCGCCCGCCGCAGGAACGGCCGGCTCGCCTCCTCACCGAGGGTCCACTCGTGGCGCTCGCGCGTGGGCTCGCCATAGCTCATGCATCCGAGTGCGAGCCGAGACACCTCGAGTCCGGTGCGGCCCAGCCTGACGTACTCCATGCAATTCTCCCTGGGACGGGTCAGAGGCTGACTAGGGTGAATCAGTCGGAGAGGTGGTCACGCCAGGACCGCTTGGGGTTCCATCCGAACACCCGGCGGGCCTTGTCGATCGCGATCCCACCCGCGTCGGGCCGCGGCAGGTCCCGAAGCGGCGGCGCGGTGTCGCCGTACGCCTGCTTCAACAGGTCGGCCAGCGGGCGGCCGAGCAGGTTGTCCGGCTGCGCGGCGTAGACGACCTCGTGGCCCGGGGTGTCCGCCGCCGCCGCGAGGACGACCAGGCCCGCGAGGTCGTCGGCGTCCACGTAGGACCATTGATTGGGGAACGGCCGCACCGGCGCCTGCTGGAGCCGGGAGACGAACGTCGGGTACATCTCGGTGCTCACCACCAGCGACGGACGCACCGACACCGCGGTCGCGTCCGACCGGCGAACCAGCGCCTCGCAGATCTGCTCACCGACGAACTTCGACAGCGCGTACCCGTCCTGCGGCCGCACCGGGTGCTCCTCGTCGACCGGGAGATAGTCCGGCACGAACGGCCGCTCCGCGGTCACGAACCCCGGCACCGTCTCGCTCGAGAGATACACCAGCCGACCGATCCCGCTGCGCGCCATCGCCTCGGCGACGTTGAACGTCGCCGAGGCGTTCGTCGCGAACACCACGTGCGCCGGGTCGTGCGCCGGATCGGGCAGGCCCGCCGCGTGCACCACCACGTCCGGCCGCGCCTTGTGCACGATCGCGATCGCCTGCCCGTAGTCGGTGAGGTCCGCCCGCAGGTACGGGGCGGCACCGGCGTCGGCCGCCGGACCGTAGTCCGGTGCACCGATGTCGGTCGCGGTCACCCGGTGCCCGGCGGCCTGCGCCGCCGCGACGACCCGCCGCCCGACCTTGCCCCGGGCCCCCGTCACGAGCAGTCGCATGAATCCTCCGAGTCACGGCGTCATGGAAACAGTATCCTTTGTATCCGACCCCGCCCGGCGGGCAAGGTCGGTCAGCCCTGGTCGGCGAGCGAGACCTTCTCCCGGTCCGCCCATGTCTGAAGGGATGATCCGCCCCCGACCCGCAGGTCGCTGACGCTGCCCGCGACCAGCCCCGGCAGCAGCCCGCCCGCCTGGAGCCACTCGGCCTCCTGGACGGTGTCGACGCGGGAGCGGGCCCACACCCGCTCCACCCGCTCGCCCCGCCGGACCCGGACCTCGACGGTGCCACCCGGCACGCCTCCCTCGGCGATCCCGAGCAGGTCCAGGGTCTCGGAGCCGTCCAGCCCGGCCACGAACCCGGCGTCCACCTGCAGCGGCAGGACACCGAGGGCCACGAGGTTGATCCGGTGGATCCGCTCGAAGCCGACGGCGAGGACCGCGCGCACGCCGAGCAGCCTGGTGACCTTGGCCGCCCAGTCCCGGGCCGACCCCACCCCGTAGGAGTCGCCCGCCACGACGACCACGGGCTCCCCGCGCTCGCGGTAGCGCTCCGCGGCCTCGTGGATCTCGACGATGTCACCCTCCGGGAAGAGCCGGGTGACCCCACCTCCGGGCCCCGGGGCGATGCGGTTGTGGAGCCTGGGGTTCGCGAAACCGCCGAGGAGCATGACGTCGTGGTTGAGTCGTCGGCTGCTGAAGGAGCCGAACATCTCGGGCGGCACACCGCGTTCGGCGAGCCAGCGTCCGGCGGCCGAGGCCGGCTCGATCCGGGCGATCGGGGAGATGTCATCCGTGGTCACGCCGTCGGGCAGCAGGAGCAGCTGCCGGGCGGCGAGTAGGTCGTCCCCGCCCCTCGCGGTGCCGAGGTCCAGGTCGGCGAACGGGGGCCTGCGGATGACGCCGCTCTCCGCCTCCCACGCGTATCCGGCACCGCCGGTCGGCCCGCGGCCTCCGATCGCTGCCGGGACCAGGGACAACCCTTCGCGCAGCGCGGCCGTCGCCGCGGCCCCGTCGGCCAGGGCCGCGATCTCCTCGTCGGAGGGCCAGAGCTCGTGCAGGTGCACCGGTCTGCCCTCCGGGTCCCGGCCCACCGGCTCGTGGTCGAGGTCGACCAGGACGGACCCGGCGAGGGCCGCCGCGACGACCAGCGGCGGGGAGGCCAGGTACGAGCCCGCCACCCGGGGATGGATCCGCCCCGGGAAGTTCCGGTTGCCGGACAGCACCGCCACCGTCGCCGGACCATCGGCCCCGAGCTGAGCCTCGACCTCCGGGACGAGGGGCCCCGAGTTGCCCATGCAGGTAGCGCACCCGTGCCCGGCGACCTGGAAGCCGAGCCGGTCGAGGCTCGCCTGCAGGCCGGTCCCGGCCAACATCCGGGACGTCGCGCGCGACCCGGGCGTGAGCGAGGTCTTGACCCAGGCGGGTGGACGGAGCCCGCGGGCGACGGCGTTGCGCGCCAGCAGGCCCGCCGCGACCATCGACCGGGGGTTCGCGGTGTTCGTACAGCTCGTGATCGCGGCGATGACGACGTCCCCGTCCCGCAACCCGCCCCGCACCTCCCCTCGGGACCGGCTCGCACTCGCGGGGACCGCGGCCATTTCGAGCCGCTGAGCCGGGCGGGAGGGGCCCGCCATCGTCCGGGACACCGTCGCGAGATCGAGGTCGAGCGTTCGGGCGAACCGCGGCTCCGGCACGCCGGGGCCGGCCAGCATGCCCTGTGCGGTCAGGTAGGCCTCGACCATCGCGACGTGCGCGTCCGGGCGCCCGGTGACGCGCAGATAGGCGAGCGTCGCGCGGTCCGGCGGGAAGAAGGCCATCGTGGCGCCGTACTCGGGTGCCATGTTGGCGACGGTCGCACGGTCCGGCACTGTCAGGGTGCCGACGCCCGGGCCACAGAACTCCACGACCGACCCGACGACGCCGATCGCGCGCAGCTCGGCGGTCAGCCGCAGGGCGAGGTCGGTGGCGAGCACCCCGCGGGGCAGCGCACCGGTCAGCCGGACACCGACGACCTCCGGGATCCGTTGGACGACCGGCTGGCCGAGGGCCGCGGCGGTGGCCTCGATCCCGCCGACCCCCCAGCCGACCACGGAGAGCGCGTTGACCATCGTGGTGTGGCTGTCGGTCCCGAGCACGGAGTCGAAGCCCGCCAGTCTGCGGCCGTCGACCGGGTCGTCGAGGTGCACGAGCTCGGCGAAGACCTCCAGGTTGAGCTGATGGCAGATCCCGATGCCCGGCGGGACGACCCGCAGGCCGGGGAACCGCTCGGCGGCGAACTCGAGGAACCGGTAGCGGTCGCTGTGCCGCTCGAGCTCGCGGGCCAGGTTGTGGGTGGCGGCATCGGAGGTACCCGCGCGGTCGACCTCGAGCGCGTGGTCGACGACCAGGTCCATCCGCAGCCGGGGCGTCACGGCGGCCGGGTCGCCGCCGCGCTCGCGGGCCGCGTCCTGCAGGGTGAGGAGATCGGCGAGGACGGGGATCCCGGAGGCGTCCTGGAGCAGGATCCGCCGGGGTCGGAACGTCATCGTGCCCGCACCGGCCCCCGTGGCGCCGTCGACGAGGGCCCGCAGCAGCGGCCCGGCCTCCGACCCACCGCGCAGGGCGTGCTCGGCGAAGATCCGCGTCGAGTACGGGAGCGTGCCGAGGGGGCCGAGCCCCGCGGCGGCCTCCGCCGCGGGCAGGCTGACCAGGTCGACGCCGGGGTGGCCCGGCAGCGGACGACGGGAGGCCGTCACGGCGTGCCGGTGTCGGGGAGGCGGAGGGCCGCACCGGTGTAGGTCGGCAGGAGCGGGGGCGGGATCGGGCCCTTGATCCGGCGCCCGGAGCTCCGTTCCTCCCAGGCGTGCGCGAGGATCCCGACCGAGCGGGACAGCACGAACAGCCCGCGGCCGAGCTCAGGCTCGAAGCCCAGCTCGGCGTAGACGACGGCGGTCGCCCCGTCGATGTTCATCGGCACCGGACGACGACGCCCCGCGGCGAGCTGCGCCTCCAGCTCGAGGGCGATCTCCAGGTGCCCCCCGGCCAGCCTGCCCGCCGCGACCTCGGCCTCGACCGCGCCGATCAGCGGGTCGCGGCGGGGGTCCCGCGGGTGGAAGCGGTGCCCGAAGCCGGGCACGAACCGCCCCTCGCCGCGGTAGCGGGCGAGCAGCTCCGCCACCGCTGCGGCCACCGGCACGTCGTCGGAGACGCAGGTGTGCCGCAGGTCGGAGAGGAGCTGCATGCACTGCTGGCCCGCTCCCCCGTGCACGTCACCGAGCAGGTTCACCCCGGTGGCGACAGCGCTGTTGAGGCCGACGCCGCAGGTCGCGGCCATCCGCGCGGCGGCGATCGAGGGTGCCTGCGGCCCGTGGTCCACGGCCGCGACGAGGGCCTGCTCGAGCAGGGCCGCCTCGTGCACGGCGGGCAGCTCGCCCCGCAGCATGAGCCAGATCGTGGCCGGGAAGCTCACCGTGCCGATCAGCGACTCGACCGGGTACCCGCGGAGCCGCACCACGCCCGGCTCGATCTCCGAGACCGAGGTGGACCACCAGTCCGACACCACATTGCCGTCGACCGCGGCCTGGGTCTCGCTCATACGGCACCCCCGGAACGCAGCTCGGCGATGTCCGCGGGGCCGTAGCCGAGCTCTGCCAGCAGGGCGTCGGTGTGCTCGCCGAGGCGCGGCGGCGCCGCCGTCGGCCGGACCGGCGCGCCGTCGACCTGCGTCGGCAGCCCGACGACCCGCAACGGGCCCCCGTCCTCACGAGGGGACGGGAGCTCGATGACGAGGCCGCGGTGGGCGACCTGCTCGGACCGGAGCGCCTCGGGGACGCTGACGACCGGCGCCGCGGGCACGCCGGTCGGGAGCAGGATCTCGTCCCACTCGAGCGCGGTCCGCTCCTTGAGCGAGGTCTCGAGCTCTGCCCGGAGGATCTCCCGGTGCGCCTTGCGGTCGTCCCGGGTCAGGAACCGGGGGTCGTCGATCAGTTCCGTGCGGTCGAGGACCCGGCAGAGCGTCTCGAACTGCTCCTGCTTGTTGGCGGCGATGTTCAGTGCGCCGTCGGCCGTCTCGAACGTGCCTGACGGCGCGGAGGTGACGTTCTCGTTCCCCATCGGGGCGGGCTCGCGACCGGCGACGAGTTGATCGGAGACCACCCACCCCATCGACGTCAGCGCTGCGTCGAGCATCGAGACGTCCAGGTACGCCCCCTCGCCGGTGCGCTGCCGACGGACGAGGGCCGCCGAGATGGCGAAGGCGGCGGCGAGTCCGCCGAAGCTGTCGCACACCGGGTAGCCGACCCGCAGCGGGGCGGTCTGCGGCGTGCCCGTCACGCTCATGATTCCCGACATCCCCTGGATGACCTGGTCGTACGCTGGGCGTTGGGACAGCGGTCCGGTGGCCCCGAACCCGGAGACCGCGCAGTAGACGAGCCCGGGGTTCAGCTCGCGCAACCGGTCGCGGCCGAACCCGAGCCGGTCCAGGACACCGGGCCTGAAGTTCTCCAGCAGGACGTCCGCCCGGTCGACCAGGCGTGCGAAGACCTCCCGGCCCGCGTCGTTCTTCAGGTTCACCGTGATCGAGCGCTTGCCTGCGTTCTGCGCGAGGAAGGACACCCCGAGGTTCTCACGGCTCAGCTCCGGGTCCGCGCCGAGCTGACGAGCGAGGTCACCGGTTCCGGGCACCTCGACCTTCACCACGTCCGCCCCCAGCAGCGCCAGCTGGTACCCGGCGAAGGGGCCCGCGAGGACGTTGGTCATGTCGAGCACGGTGACCCCGGCCAGGAGCCCGGCGGTCACAGGAACACCTCGACGCTGCCCAGACCGGCCGCGCTGATCCGCTGGGCCGCGTCGGTGACGGCGTCGACGTACCCGCCGATGCGGTCGGCGGTGAAACGCGACGTCGGGCCGCTCACCGACAGGGAGGCGACCACCCGCCCGTGCCTGCGGATCGGCACGGCGACGGAGGACGCGCCCAGCTCCCGCTCGCCGTGGGTCACCGAGTACCCGATCTCGGCCGTGCCGGCGACCTCCCGTCGCAGGGCGGCGAGGTCGACCTCGGGGTGGCGCCTCTCCAGCAGCTCCCACACCGGAGCCGGAGCGGCACCGAGCAGCACCTTCGCCGTTGCGCCCTGGGTGAGGGGGAGCTGTGCGCCGACGGTGACGACGCTGCGCACCGTCGTGGTGCCCTCCTGCTGGGCGATCGAGACCCGGGAGGCGTCCTGGCGGATGTAGAGGTTCACCGTCTCACCGCACCGGTCGACCAGCTCGCGCATGACCCGCCGGGTCCCCTCGCTCACTTCCCACATCGCCTCGGAGAGCCGCACCCACTGCAGGAACCTGGCGCCGAGCCCGTAGGTACCGTCCTGGCGGTCGGCGACCAGGCCGAGGCCCTCGAGCGTGGCCAACAGGCGCACCACCGTGGTCTTGGGGAGCTCGGTGAGCGTCACGATCTCGCGCAGCGGTCGCCACGGGTGCTCGGCGTCGAAGAGATCGAGCAGGTCGACCGCCCGCATGATGCTGCGGACCCCGCCGTCCGCCCGTCCCGACGCAGTCTCTGTCATGGGCATGTCGACACCGTAAACCACATCGTGGTTCCGTCAAACCGACAGACGGGTTGCGGCTCGCATACGTGGTGTGTTTCGATCCTGCCGCTCGCAATGAACCGTCGTGCGGTTCACCGAGACCACTTGGTGGACGCCCAGTGTGGGGTCAAGGAGGCGGAAGCGTGACGGAGCACCGGACGGACCTCGTCGTCGTCGGTTGCGGCGCGGGCGGTCTGTCGACCGCCGTGCAGTTCCTGCAGAGCGCGCCGGGAGCCGAGGTCGTCGTCCTCGAACGCACCCCTCGCGCCCGGCGCGGTGGGAACACGGCATGGACGGGCGCGTTCTTCCGGCTGGAGCCGGACGGCACGCCTGCACCGGACTTCGAGCAGCGCATGCTCGACCTGAGCGAGGGTCGGACCGATCCGGCCATCGTCTCGCGGCTGGCCGCGGAGGCCGAGCCGACGATGCGGTGGCTCGAGGCACAGGGCGTGAAGACGATCGCCGACACGACCTACTTCCTCACGTCGAAGGGCCCCCGACTGATGCCCGCGGGTGGTGGTGCCGCGATCGTGGAGCAGCTCTGCACCCGGGTGGAGGAACTCGGCGGCACCATCGTCTACGAGACGACGGCGACCCGGCTCCTGCAGGACGACGAGGGCCGCGTCGTGGGCCTCGCGGCAACCGACGCCGGCGGGGACGAGGTCGTCTGGCACGCCCCGACCGTCGTGCTCGCCTGCGGCGGATTCGAGGGGAGCCCCGATCTGCTCGCGGAGCACCTCGGCGAGCACGGATCCGCCCTCCCGACGATCACCCCCGGCGGACGGGCCAACCAGGGCGAGGGCCTGATCATGGGCATCGCCGCCGGCGCGGACGTGGACGGGCAGTTCGACCGCTTCCACGGGGAGCCGGTGGACCCTCGGGCGCACTGCGCCGAGGCGCTCGTGATGGTCTACCCGTACGGGATCCTGGTCGACCACGGAGGCAACCGGTTCGTCGACGAGGGCTCCGACACCCCCGACAACACCTTCGAGCACGTGGCGTACCGGATCTGGCGCGACGCCGACCAGTTCGCCTACCTGATCGCCGACCAGAAGCTGGCCCGCCAGGAGATCGGCCGCGCGGTACTCACCGACCGCGCACCGGAGAGCGCCGACACCCTCGTTGAGCTGGCCGGTCGGCTCGACATCGATCCCTCGAGCCTCGAGGCGACGGTCGCGACCTACAACGCCGCCGCCGTCCCCGGGCCCCTCGACCTCACCCGGCTCGACGGCGTCAGGACCACCGGCCTGACGCCCCCGAAGTCGAACTGGGCCCGCCCGATCGACGAGCCCCCGTTCGTCGCCTGGCCGGTGACCTGCGCGATCACCTTCACCTTCGGCGGGCTGCGCACCGACGCGGATGCCCGGGTGCTGACCGCCGCGGGCGCGTCCGTGCCCGGCCTCTACGCCGTCGGCGAGATCGCCGGCATCTACCACGGCAAGTACCCGGGGGCGACCTCCGTGCTCCGCGCGTTGGCCTTCGGGCGGATCGCCGGACGCACCGCCGCCGGCCGCGTTCGACAGCCCTCCGCCGGCTGATCCCCGTTCCTCCCCGCCGAATCGATGAGGCCCATGGCGACACAGAACACCACGACCACGCCCCAGAGGACCGCCCGCCGCGCCGCGGTCGCGAGCCTGGTCGGCACCACCATCGAATGGTTCGACTTCTTCATCTACGGTCTCGCCGCCGCCCTGGTGTTCGGCGATCTCTTCTTCCCCGCCTACGACGAGCACACCGGGCGCCTCGCGTCGTTCGCCACCCTGGCGGTGGCGTTCCTCGCCCGCCCGGTCGGAGCCGCGATCTTCGGCCACCTCGGCGACCGGCTGGGGCGCAAAAGCACACTGATCGCCACTCTCGGCATCATGGGTGCGGCGACGGGACTGATCGGCTGCCTCCCGACCTACTCGAGCATCGGCCTGTGGGCCCCGGTCCTGCTCATCGTGCTCCGGCTGTTCCAGGGCCTGGCCGTCGGTGGCGAATGGGGCGGCGCGGTGCTGATGTCGGTCGAACACGCCCCCGCCTCGAAGGTGCGCCTCTACGGGGCCGCACCGCAGATGGGCAGCCCGCTCGGCCTGGTGCTGGCCACGCTCGTCATGGCGGCGATCGGCGGCCTGCCCGACGACCAGCTGCTCAGCTGGGGGTGGCGGATCCCATTCCTCGCCGGGTTCGTTCTCGTCGCTGTGGGCCTGGTGATCCGGCTCGGGGTCGCGGAATCCGCCGAGTTCGCCGAGGTGAAGGAGACGGGCACCCGGTCCCGGATCCCGCTGCGCGACGTCGTCGCCCACTCCGGGCGGGGCCTGCTGTCCGGTATCGGGCTGCAGGCCGGAGTCAACGTCGTGTTCTACGTGATCTCGGTGTACTTCCTGTCCTACGCCGTCAACTCCCTCGGGCTCGCCCGGAGCACCGCGCTGGTGATCGTGACCGTCGCGGCCGCGGTCGACATGCTGTGCATCCCGCTGTTCGCCCACCTCGGCGACCGGTTCGGCGCCCGCCGCGTCTTCGTCGGAGGCACCGTCTTCACCGTGGTCGCCGCGTTCCCCTTCTTCCTGCTGCTCAACACCGGCAACGTGGCCGCGGTGGCGGTGACGATCACCGTGATGCTGGTGTTCGCCCACGCCACCACCTATGCGGTCGTGTCCAGCATGATCGCCGAGCTCTTCCCGACCCGGGTCCGCTACAGCGGAACGGCGCTGAGCAACGCCCTCGGCGGTCTCGTGTTCAGCGCCCCCACCCCGTTCCTCGCCGAGGCCCTCGTGGGCGGCTCGGGCGGGACCTGGTGGCCGCTGTCGGTGATGGTCGTCGTCGCCGCCCTGATCTCGGTGGCGGCCGTCGCGGCGAGGCCGCGCCGGACCGGCGACACACCGGAACCGACAGCACCGGCGAGCCACCTGCACGACGCCGACGCGGTCCACTGACAGCATCAGCCCGCACCGCACCGCCCATCCCGCAAGGAAGGACCCATGACCTCCACCGTCGACCACATCGCGACGAACGCCATCACCGAGCGCGAGCACTACCGCATGCTCATCGGGGGCCGCTGGGTCGAGGCCTCCGACGGCGCCCGCTTCGACTCGATCAACCCCTTCGACGGCAGGCACTGGGCCGACGTCCCCACCGCCACCGGGCAGGATGTCGACGCGGCCGTCCGGGCCGCCCGCGAGGCCTTCGAGAACGGGCCCTGGGCCGCGTCGACCCCGGCGCAGCGCTCCGCGGTGCTCCGCAAGCTCGGGGACCTGATCGCCGCGAACGCCGACGAGCTCGCCCGGATCCAGGTCCTGGAGAACGGCAAACTGATCCGCGAGGTCGGCGGTCAGACCCGGGCGCTGTCCGGCCACTGCTACTTCTACGCGGGTGTCGCGGAGACCATGCACGGCCAGACCGTCGCGAGCAGCGTGCCCAACATGCACGTGTTCACCGTGCGGGAGCCGATCGGCGTCGTCGCAGCCATCACGCCCTGGAACAGCCCGCTCGCGCTGCTGCTCTGGAAGCTGTGCCCGGCGCTCGCCGCGGGGAACACTGTCGTGATCAAGCCCTCCGAGGTCACCCCCGTCTCGACAGTGAAGCTCGGTGAGCTCATCACCGCCGCCGGGATCCCGGACGGCGTGGTCAACATCGTGACGGGGGCGGGCCCGACCGGCGCCGCGCTCGCCGGCCACCCCGGCGTCGACAAGGTCGCGTTCACGGGCTCGACCGCGGTCGGCAAGGCCATCGCGGTCACCACGGCCGAGCGACTGGCCCGAGTCTCGCTCGAGCTCGGCGGCAAGTCGCCCAACATCGTCTTCCCGGACGCGGACACGGCCAACACCGTCAACGGCGTCATCGCGGGCGTGTTCGCCGCGACCGGCCAGACCTGCATGGCGGGCTCGCGGGTGCTCGTCCACCAGGACATCTACGACGAGTTCGCCGAGGCACTCGCGGCACGGGTGCGCACGATCAGGATCGGTGACCCGCTCGACCCCGAGACGGAGATGGGCACCGTCGCGTGCCGTCCCCAGTACGAGAAGGTGCTGTCCTACATCGAGATCGCCGAGTCCGAGGGCGCCACCCTGCTCGCGGGCGGCCGCAAGCCGAGCGATCCGGCCCTGGCGGCCGGCCTGTTCGTGGAACCCGCGGTGTTCACGGGCGTCACGAACGACATGCGGATCGCCCAGGAGGAGGTCTTCGGGCCGGTCGTCGTGCTCATCCCGTTCGCCGACGAGGACGACGCGGTGCGGATCGCCAACGACACCCGCTTCGGCCTCGCCGCCGGCGTGTGGACCAACGACATCGCCCGCGCCCTTCGCATGGTCCGGCGCCTGCGCGCAGGCACCGTCTGGGTCAACAACTACCGCAAGACCAACTACGTCGCGCCCTTCGGAGGCTTCAAGGAGAGCGGCATCGGCCGGGAGAACGGCGCCGACGCCGTCAACGAGTACACCGAGCTGAAGACCGTGTGGATCGACATGGGCAACAAGATCACCGACCCCTTCAACCCGCGAGCCTGACCTTCCGCCTGGTCGACAAAGGAGTCCGCC
The DNA here is from genome assembly GCF_006716445.1 of Pseudonocardia kunmingensis. GTDB lineage: Bacteria > Actinomycetota > Actinomycetes > Mycobacteriales > Pseudonocardiaceae > Pseudonocardia > Pseudonocardia kunmingensis. The sequence goes on along the minus strand of NZ_VFPA01000002.1, from coordinate 660,787 downwards.
ATGTCGTCGCTGCAGTCCCTCGACCTTCGTCTCGACGTCACCGACGCGACCGGGCTCGGCGAGGAGGCCTCGATCGCGGCCACCGTCACGCTGCCGAGCCGGGAGTCGCTGCCGACCGACCGCGCGCCGATCGTCTGCTTCGCCAAGCCCGGGGGCGGCTACTCCCGCGGCTACTACACCGTCGATCTACCCGGCCCGGGAAGCGGTGCGCAGGCGGACTGGCACGCGGAGCGCGGCTGGATCTTCGTATCCGTCGACCATCTCGGCGTGGGCGACAGCTCGACGAAGCACGCGCCGGAGACCCTCGACTACACGCGCCTGTCGGCCGCCGCCGCGGGGGCCGAGCAGCAGATCCTGGACTCGCTCGCCGCGGGCACCCTCGCCGAGGGCTTCCCTGCCGTCCCCGACCCGGTCAAGATCGGCATCGGCCAGTCGATGGGCGGCTGCATGACCATCGTCCAGCAGGGCCGGTACGAGAGCTACGACGGCATCGGGGTGCTCGGCTACAGCGCGGTGCACACCACCCCGCCCGTTCGACCCGGCGACACCGAGATCGTCCCGCCGTGGGTCCCGCGGGACGTCTTCCCCATCACCTGGGCGGACAACGACGCGCTGAGGCCCGAGGGGATAGTCAACAAGGGCATGCTGGCGCGTGCAGGCCTGAGCAGCGATCACGCCGCCGCGGGCGCGGCCATGCGCTGGGGCTTCCACTGGGACGACGTGCCGACCGACGTCGACGACACCACCGACTTCCCGCTGCGGGGCGGCAACCCGCCGCCGTGGGCGTCGACCACGGTGCCCGCCGTGGTCGCGACCTGGTGCATCGTGCCGGGAGCGGTGGCGCCCGAGGCGGCCGCGGTCACCGTGCCCGTGCTGTCGGCCTTCGGCCAGCGGGACGTCGGCAGCGACCCCCGAGGTGAGCTGCGGGCCTACAAGTCCGCGAACTCCGTCGACTTCTACCTCTGCCCCCGGATGGCCCACATGCACAACTTCGCGGGCACCCGGGAACTCCTCTGGCAGCGCCTCGACACCTGGGCGGAGTGGGTGCGCGTCGCCCGTTGACGGCCCGCCCGGGTTCGGGTCCCGGCCGGTGCCGGTGTCGCCCTGTGGGTCGGTCCAGGTCCACTCCGGGGAGGCGCTCACGCAGCAGGCCCACCGCGACGTCCTGGCGCCACGGCACGGTTCGTCAGCGCCGCGGCGGGCGCAGTGACAGCGCGAGCCGGATGTCGCGCGCGTCGGCCATGTGCCGTCGTGCCATCTCACCCGCCGCGGCGGCGTCGCCCGCACGGACATGCACAAGGATCTCCTCGTGCTGCTGGTGTGCCGTCGCCCAGCGACCCGGGGCGCTCAACGTGGTGGCCGGGAGCCTCGCCACCTGCATCGTCAGCCTGTCCTGCAGGTCCTGCAGCGCCGCGTTGTGCGCGGCGAGGGCGAGCGCGTCGTGGAAGGCCCGGTTGGCCGCCATCAGCTCCTCCGGCGTCGCGGTGGCCGGATCGAGCCGGTCCTCGGCGTCGAGGGCGTCCTGCATGCGCAGCAGGTCGAGCTCACCACATCGCTGCGCGGCGTCCTCGGCAATCGCCCGTTCCAACCAGGTGCGCGCCCGGTAGATGTCGTTGATCTCTTCGGCCGAGCGTTCGCGCAGCCGTGCGGTGGTGCCGCGGCGCTCGATCAGTCCGTCCTGCTCGAGCCGGACCAGCGCCTCCCGCACCGGAGTGCGGCTCACCCCGTAGCGCTCGCTCAGAGCGTGCTCCGAGAGCCGGTCCTCCGCGGTGAGCCGGCCGGTGAGCAGGTCCTCGCTGATCCGCACATGGAGCGGGCGCCGGCGCTCGCCTCCCATCACCGTCATCGCACCTCCACCGGGACAGTATGCCGATCACGCCGATGTGGTCGCCGCATCCACGTCCTCGTCCCGGCGTGCCCCCGTCCGGCGCTCGAGCGCCACGGCGTCCGGGGCGAGTGCGGCGGCCACGGCGCTGATCACCGCCGTGAGCATCATGTAACCAGCGAACACCCACGGCCTGCCGGACTGGAACGACACCAGCGCGGTCGCGATCATCGGCAGCGGCCCGCCGAACAGCGCACCGGCGACCTGCACCCCCAGCGACAGGCCGGTATAGCGAACGGGAGCAGGGAACAGCTCGGCGAAGAAGCTCGGCTGGGTGCCGTACACCGATCCGTGGGCGAGGCCGAACGCCACCGCCAGCGCGACGACGAGCAGCGGTGCGGATCGCTGGTCGAGCAGCCAGAAGAACGGCACCGCGGTGGCGGCGAGCACGATGAGCCCGGTGACGTAGACCGGCCGGCGCCCGATCCGGTCGGACAGGATCGCGAACAGCGGCATCGCGACGACCTCGACGGCGGCCCCGATCGCCACGGCCAGCAGCACGGTCGTGCGGTCGAAGCCGAGCGTCGCGGTGGCGTAGGAGAGCACGAAGGTGGCGAAGGTGTAGAAGAACGTGTTCGGGCCCATGTGCGCCAGGATCAGCAGGACGACCTGCCGCGGGTGCCGGCGCAGCACCTCGGCGAGCGGGCTGCGTACGACCTCGCCGCGTGACTTGGTCTCCGTGAACGTCCGGCTCTCGGTCACACCCAGGCGGATGAACAGCCCGACGACGACGAGCACGATGCTGACCAGGAACGGGATCCGCCAACCCCAGGCGAAGAACTGGTCGTCGGGCAGAACGCCGATGGCGAGGAACACGACCGTGCCGACGATCAACCCGAGTGGCACGCCCATCTGCGGCCAGCAGGCCCACAAACCGCGTCGGCCTGCCGGGCTGTGCTCGAACGCCATGACGACGCCGCCGCCGTACTCGCCGCCCACGGCGAAGCCCTGCAGGATCCGCAGCACGACCAGGAGCACAGGTGCGGCGACGCCGATGGTGTCGTAGGTGGGCAACAGGCCGATCAGCGTCGTCGACAGCCCCATCAGCAGCAGCGTGAACACGAGCATCTGCTTGCGCCCCACCCGGTCACCGAAGTGCCCGGCGATGACGCCGCCGAGCGGGCGGGCGAGCCAGCCGACGGCGAAGGTGGCGAAGCTGAGCAGGGTGCCCGCCACCGGGGAGAACTCGGGGAAGAACAACCCGTTGAACACGAGCGCCGCGGCCGTGCCGTAGATGAAGAAGTCGTACCACTCGACGGTGGAGCCGATGAGCGAGGCGACGGCCACGCGCCGGCTCGTGGGAGGGATCGTGGTCGCGGGCATCGTCGGCCTCGTCTCGAAGGGGTGCAATCGGGAACCGGAGCCTGTATACAGGGCCATGCAGCACCACACAAGAACCAGAGGCGAACGGAGACACCCCGCGTGCAGACGGAACTCGACGAGGGCCAGCACGACTTCGCGGAGTCGGTGCGGGCGTTCGGCCGCAAGCACCTCGCCGACGGCGCGCTCGCCCGCGCCCACGACCCCGCGTACTCGTGGGACGTCGCCGAACTGCTGGCCGGCCAAGGGCTGCTCGGCCTCACGCTCCCCGAGGCCGACGGAGGTCAGGGAGCGAGCCTGCTCGACGCCGTGATCGCGATCCAGGAGCTCGGGCAGATCTGCCCGAAGAGCGCGGACATCGTGCAAGCCGGCAACTTCGGCCCGCTGCGGACGTTCGCCGAGTACGCCGACGCCGGGCAGAAGGCGCGATGGCTGCCCGATCTGCTGGCCGGCCGGAGCCTGCTCGCGTTGGGCATGAGCGAGCCCGAGGCGGGTTCCGCGGTGACCGACCTACGGACCGAGGCGCGCAAGGACGGCGACTCCTACGTCCTCAACGGCACCAAGATCTGGTCCACCCACAGCGTCGACGCGAACCTGTACCTGGTGTACGTGCGGTTCGGGCCCGGGGTCGGCGGTATCGGCTCGGTGATCGTCGAACGCGGAACGCCCAGGTTCGGCCTGGGCCAGCCGTCGACGTACATGAGCGGTGAGCAGTGGGCGCAGCTCTACTTCGACGACTGCCGCATCCCGACCGAGAACGTGCTGCTCGGCGAGGGCGGCTTCAAGCGCCAGATCAGCGGGTTCAACGTCGAGCGGCTCGGCAACGCGGCCCGCTCGCTCGCCCTGGGCAGGCTCGCGTTCGACACCGCCCGCGAGCACGTGCTGCAGCGCGAGCAGTTCGGCAGGCCGCTGGCCGAGTTCCAGGGGCTGCAGTGGAAGTTCGCCGAGGTCGCGGTCGCTCTGGACGCCGCGCAGCTGCTCCTCCACCGGGCTGCGCGTGGCGCGGAGGGCGGTCTCCCGTCCGCCTACGACACGGCGGTCGCGAAGCTCGCCGCGAACGAGGCGGGCTTCCGGGCGGCGAACGAGGCCGTACAGGCGATGGGCGCGATGGGCTACAGCACCGAGAGCCTGGTGGAGTACTGCCTGCGCCGGACCCGCGGCTGGATGATCGCCGGCGGATCGCTCGAGATCCTGAAGAACCGGATCGCCGAAGAGGTCTTCGGGCGCCGTTTCAGCCAGCGGAGCGGACGATGACGGTCACCGGCCCGGCCCGGCCGTCCCTGCTGACCGGCCCCGACCTCGCGCGGGCCCTGTTCGCGCCGCGCAGCATCGCGCTGGTGGGCGCCAGTGGCGACCCGGTGAAGGCCGCCTCCCGCCCCTTGGCCTACCTGCGCCGCGACGGCTACCGCGGCGCCGTGTACGCGGTGAACCGCCGCGGGGGTGAGATCGGCGGCGAGCGCGCCTACACGGGGCTCGCCGAGCTGCCCGAGGTGCCCGAGCACGCGTTCCTGATGACCCCCACCGCGGCCACGGTGGACACGGTCGCCGAGTGCGGGCGCGCCGGGGTGCGGGTGGTCACCGTGCTCACCGGCGGGTTCGGCGAGAGCGGCCCCGACGGCCTGGAGCGCGAGCGCAGGCTCCGCGCGGCGGGCCGCGAGCACGGTGTGCGCATCCTCGGCCCGAACAGCCTGGGTGTGGTGAATCCGGGCCTGGGCCTCACCCTCACCGCCAACGCCGCCTTCAGCGAGCCGGACCTGCGCAGCGGTGGGCTGTTCGTCGCCTCCCACTCCGGCAGCATGCTCGGTGCCCTGCTGTCCCGCGGTGTCGCCCGCGGCCTGGGATTCGCCCGGATGATCTCCGTCGGTGGCGAGGTCGACGTGTCGCTCGGCGAGGTCTGCGCGGCTGCGGTCGACGACCCGGACGTCACCGGCTACCTGCTGTTCCTCGAGTCGCTGCGGCACGCCGACCGGCTGCGGGAGTTCGCGGCCGCCGCGGCGGACCGCGGCAAGCCCGTGGTCGCCTACAAGCTGGGGCGCTCGACCGCGGCGGCCGAGCTCGCCGTCTCCCACACCGGCGCGCTCGCCGGGGAGGACGACGTCGCCGCAGCCTTCCTCGCCGATTGCGGGATCGCCCGGGTCCACACGCTCGACGGCCTGCTCGAGACGCTGCCGCTGTTGCGGCGCGTGGCCCCACCCGCCGCAGCACCGACGGCGGAGCGCTCCGTCGGCGTCGTCACGACGACCGGCGGTGGTGCGGCGATGGTCGTCGACCAGCTCGGGGTCCGCGGGGTGTCGGTCGCGCCGCCGTCGGAGCGGACCCGCCGCCGCCTCACCGATGCAGGCGTGCACGCGGAACCGGGCCTGATCGTCGACCTCACCCTCGCGGGGACCCGGCCCGACGTCATGCGCGCCGCCCTCGACGTGCTGACCGACGCCCCGGAGTTCGATCTCGTCGTCGCCGTGGTCGGGTCGTCCGCCCGTGCACAGCCCGAGCTGGTCGTCGCCCCGATCACCGAGCGTCCCCCGTCGGGGACGCCGGTCGCGGTGTTCGTGGTCCCGGAGGCGCCGCAGGCCCTGAGCATGCTGGCCGCAGCCGAGGTGCCGGCGTTCCGGACGCCGGAGTCCTGCGCGGATGCGGTCGCCGCGGCGCTGGCGCGACGGGTGCCGCGGGTCCGGCCGGCTCCGCGCCGGCAGGAGCAGCCCGGGGTCCGCACGCTCGACGAGGCACGGTCCTACGCGGTCCTGCGCGAGCAGGGTGTCCCGGTCGCGTCGTTCGACGTGCTGGACGTCGACGCGGCAACAGGCCCGGCCGAGCTCCGCTACCCGGTGGCCGTCAAGGCCCTGTCGGCCGACCTCCCGCACAAGAGCGACGCGGGCGGCGTGGTCCTGGACGTCGCGGCGCCGGCCGACGTGCCCGCGGCCGCCGGGCACATCCGGGAGGAGGTGCATCGGCGTGCCGGCGTCTCCGTGGACCGCGTGCTGGTGCAGCCGATGAGTACGGGCCTCGCGGAGGTGCTCGTCGGCTACCGCGTGGATGCGGAGGTCGGCCCGCTCGTGCTGGTCGCGGCCGGAGGCGTGCTGGCCGAGCTGCACCGGGACCGGGCGTTGCGCACCGCTCCGGTGGACGCGGTGACGGCGCGCGAGATGCTCACCGAGGTGACCGGGCTCACCGTGTTGCGGGGGTTCCGCGGCGCCCCGCACGGCGATCTCGACGCATTGGCCGAGCTGGTCGTGTCGGTCTCCCGGCTCGTCGAGCGGCCCGACGTGGTCGAGGCGGAGATCAATCCCGCCCTCGTGGGGCCGGTGGGGCAGGGTGTGGTGGCGGTGGACGCGGTGGTCCGCGTCGCGTGTGGAGAGGCGGGCGAGGATGCCTGAGCGGCTGGTGGAGCTGGTGGCGGCCGATCCCGGGCTGGTGCACCGGGGGCGCTTCGTGACCGGCACGGTCCGGCTCGACGTCGGCGACGTCGCGCACTACGTCGACATCGCGGCCGGGCGGGTCGTGGGGGTCCGGCGCGGCCCGCTGGTGATGCCGACGACCCGGCTGGTCCTGCGGGCGCCGCGGGAGGAGTGGGAGGCGTTCTGGCAGCCGCGGCCCCTTCCGGGCCATCACGACGTGATGGCCCTGCTGCGCCGCCGGGTGCTGCAGGTGGAGGGCGATCTGCACCTGTTCATGGCCAACCTGCGCTACTTCAAGGACGTGCTGGAGAAGCTGCGGCCCACCGTCGCGGGGAAAGGCGGTGCCGCGTGACCGCGTTCGTCGAGCCGATCGTCGGCCGTTACGTGCACATGGACCTGCCGGGTGGCCGGCAGCGGATCCACGTCGAGGAGGCCGGCCGGGGCATCCCGCTGCTGTGCCTGCACACGGCGGGCTCCGACAGCAGGCAGTACCGGCACCTGCTCAACGACCCCGGGGTCACCGACCGTTTCCGGGTGATCGCCTTCGACATGCCCTGGCACGGCCGGTCGTCGGTGCCGGCCGACTGGCGGGACGTGGAGTACCGCCTGACCTCCGACGACTACGCCGCGATGGTCGTCGGGGTGTGCGACGCGCTCGAACTCGACCGCCCGGTCGTCATGGGGTGCTCGATCGGCGGGCGAATCGTGCTTCGGCTCGCCCGGGACCATGCCGACCGGTTCGCGGCGTTGATCGGGTTGCAGTCAGGGGCCGCGGTCGCGCCGTACTACGAGCGGGAGTACCTGCACCGCCCCGACGTCCACGGCGGCGAGCTGTGCGCCGCCCTGATGTCGGGTCTGATCGGACCGGACGCGCCCGCCGCCGACCGCGCCGAGACGCTGTGGCACTACGCCCAGGGCGGACCCGGGGTCTTCAAGGGCGACCTGCACTTCTACAAGGACCAGCACGACGACGACCTGGGCGGGATCGACACCACGCGCTGCCCGCTCTACCTGCTGACGGGCGAGTACGACTACTCGTGCATGCCGGAGGACACCCTCGCCGTCGCGAAGGCCGTCCCCGGTGCCCAGGTCGTGATCATGCCCGGACTCGGGCACTTCCCGATGAGCGAGGACCACGACGCCTTCTCCCGCCATCTCGGTCCGGTCCTCGACGAGATCGTGGCCGGGGAGCGCCGGTGAGCGGCACGGATCCCGACCTCGGTCTGTTCATCGCGGGGCGCTGGACCCACGGATCGGGGAACCGGTCGGTCGCCGTGCAGAACCCCGCGACCGCCCGGGCCGTCGGGGAACTCCCACTCGCCACGGCCGACGATCTCGACGCCGCCCTCACGGCGGCGACCGACGCGTTCCCGGCATGGCGCGCCACCTCACCGGTGCGCCGCGGCGAGATCCTGCGGACCGCAGCCGGACTGGTGCGCGAACGGGCCGAGACGATCGCGCACGCGATCACGCGAGAGCTGGGCAAGCCGCTGCGCGAGGCCCGCGCCGAGATCGGCACCGCCGTGGAGCACATCGAGTGGGCCGCCGAGGAGGGCCGCCGGGCGTACGGGCGCGTGATCCCGTCCCGCGAGCCCGGCGTGCTGCAGAGCACCCGGCGCGAGCCGCTCGGGCCGATCGCCGGGTTCGCGCCCTGGAACGCACCCGCCATCACCCCGGCCCGCAAGATCAGTGGTGCCCTCGGCGCGGGCTGCACGCTCGTGCTCAAACCCGCCGAGGAGACCCCGACGCCCGCCCTGCACCTCGTCGCCGCGCTCGAGGATGCCGGGCTCCCCCCGGGCGTGCTCAACGTGGTCTTCGGTGACCCGGCCGCGGTCAGCGATCGGCTACTGGCCGCGCCGCAGATCATGGGCGCCACGTTCACCGGCTCCACCGCCGTCGGCACGCTCCTGCTCGGCAAGGGCGCGCCGACGGCGAAGAAGATGACCATGGAGCTGGGCGGCTACGCGCCGGTGTTCGTGCTCCCGGACGCCGATCCCGAGGCGGTGGCGGATTCGGCGGTCGTCGCGACGATGCGCAACTCCGGGCAGGTCTGCACCTCGCCCAGCCGCTTCTACGTGCACGCCGACCTGCACGAGCGGTTCGTCGCCCGGTTCGCCGAGCGTGCCGCGGCGCTGCGGGTGGGCGATCCGTTCGACGACACCGTGCAGATGGGCCCGGTCGCCACCGAGGCGCGCGTCTCCGCCATGGCCGAGCTCACCGCGGACGCCCGCTCCCGCGGCCTGACCGTCGCCGCAGGCGGCCATCGCGTCGAGCGGGACGGCTCCTTCTGGGCACCCACCCTCCTCGCCGGCGTCGACGACGACGCCATGATCGCGAACGTGGAGCCGTTCGGCCCGATGGCCGCCACCACCCCGTTCCACCACCTCGACGACGCGATCATCTCGGCCAACCGGCTACCGTTCGGGCTCGCCGCGTACGTGTGGTCGAACGACCTGGCCGCCGTCACCCGGCTCACCGACGCCCTGGACGCCGGCTCCATCTCCGTGAACCGCTGGCAGGCCTCCCTGCCCGAAACCCCGTTCGGCGGAATGGGAGCCAGCGGCCTCGGGATGGAGGGTGGGATCGAGGGGCTGGAGGCGTTCCAGCGGGTGAAGTACGTCAACCACCGCTGACGTCCCGCGCACCGGCGGTGCCGCCGACGAACCTGCCCAGTGCTCCTCTCAGGAGGGTGCGACCGGCTCGGCGGAGGTGCGCAGGCTCCCGGCGGCAGCCTCGATGGCGTCGACGATGCCCTGGTAGCCGGTGCAGCGGCAGATGTTTCCCGACATCTCCTCGCGGATGGTGTCGCGGTCGGCGTCGGGGTCGGTGCCGAGCAGGTGCAGGGCGCTCATGAGCATCCCGGGCGTGCAGAAGCCGCATTGCAGGCCGTGGTGGGCAACGAACGCCTCCTGCAGCGGATGCAGCGCGCCGTCCTCGCCCTGCAGGCCCTCCACCGTGGCGATCGTCGACCCGTCGGCCTGCACGGCGAACATCAGGCAGGCGCGCGCCGGCTGGCCGTCGACGAGCACCGTGCACGCCCCACAGACGCCGTGCTCGCATCCCAGATGGGTGCCGGTGAGCCCGCAGTCCTCGCGCAGCGCGTCGGCGAGGGTGCGCCGGGGTTCGACGTCGAGCCGGACGCGGTGCCCGTTCACGCTGAAGGTGATGTCCATGTGGCTTCTCCTCACAGGATCTCGGCCTGGGCCAGCGCACGACGCACCATCTCGGCGGCCATGGCGCGGCGGAACGGTGCGGAACCGTGCAGGTCCGCGGTCGGCTCGATCTCCGCGGCGGCCGCGTTCGCTGCCTCCCGGGCGCTGCCGCCGTCGGCCAGCACCCTCTCGGCGTGCGTGGCGCGCATCGGGACGGGTGCGACACCACCGAGGGTGATCCGCAGGGATCCGACGACCTCCGCCACGACAGCTGTGACGAGCGCGAAGTCGCCGTGCCGGCGGGCGAACTCGGCGAAGCCCCACCGTGTCGGTTGCGGGAACCGCAGCCCGGTGATCATCTCCTCCTCCTGGAGTGAGGTGACCATCGCACTGACGAACAGCTCGTCGGCCGCCACCGTCCGGCGTCCGTTCGGCCCGGCCACGGTCACCGTGGCACCGGTCCCGACGGCGACGACGGGCAGTTCGGCCGACGGATCGGCGTGGGCGACGCTCCCGGCCGCGGTACCCCGGGTCCGGATGGCGGTGTGCCCGATGTGGCGGGCCGCTGCAGCAAGGAGCGGGTGGTCGGTCTGCTCGGCGAGCATGCTGTGCCGGACCAGCGCTCCGACCTCCACAGCGTCACCGGTCCGGTGAATCGAGCTCAGGCCCGGGATCCGGTTGACGTCGACCAGTACCGCGGGCCGCGCCATGCGCAGCGCCAGTACCGGGACCAGGCTCTGGCCACCGGCGAGGATCTTGCCCTCCCCGTCGGCAGCCGCGAGGGTCGTGACAACCTCCTCGACGCTGCTCGCACGGACGTAGTCGAACGGCGCGCACTTCATCTCCTGCTCACCTCCCCCGGAACACGGGCCCGCGCTTCTCCGAGCGGGCCCGCCTACCCTCGGCGAAGTCCTCGCTGGCCCAGCAGGCCTCGAACGCGGCAGCGAGATGCTCGTCGTCGAGCGCAGGCTCGAACGCATCGTTGAGCACCCGCTTGGAATAGGCGACCGTCAGCGGAGCGAGGTCGGCCATCTCCCCGGCCCACTCGATCGCATGCTCGAGGCCGCCCCCGCGCTCGGCCAGCCCGGACGCGCGGGCGGCCGCGGCGTCGAGCTGGTCGCACGCGAGCAGGAGGGCGCGCGCGGTTCCGTTGCCGGCCAGAAGCGCGAGACGGCGGATCGTCCACGGATCCACGGCCAGGCCGATCTTTGCGGTGGGCACGGCGAAGAACGCTCCGGGCGCGACGACGCGCAGGTCCGCCGCGATCGCGAGCTGGGTGCCGGCGCCGACGGCCGGGCCGTTCACCGCGGCGACGATCGGAACCGGCGCATCAGTGACCGTGCGCAACATGGCGTAGAGCGCCTGGCGGAACTCCGCGGTGTAGACCTCGTCGAGATCGGCACCCGAGCAGAAGCTCGTGCCGTTGCCGGTGAGCACGATGCTCCGCGCACCGTCGTCCACGGCGCCCTGAACCGCCTCGCGCAGGACGTGGCACAGCTCGACGTTCAGGGCGTTGCGCTTCGCCTGCCGGTCGAGGCGGATCACCGCGACCCGGTCGAATCGGCCGACCTCGATCACTGCAGCTCCTTCCACACGCTCGCGGGGGTGATCGGGAGGGCTTCGACCCGTACCCCCACCGCGTCGAAGATCGCCCCGGCGAGAACGGCGTTCGGGCCGAGCGTGCCGCCCTCCCCGACACCGCGGACGCCGAGTGGGTTCGCCGCGGGCCGGGCGACGTGTCCGATGACCATGTCCGGTATCTCGGCGCTGGTCGGCATCAGATAGTCGAGCAGGGTGCCCGTCGACAGGTTGCCCGCCTCGTCGTAGATCAGATGCTCGTACATCGCCCCGCCGAGGCCCTGGGCTATCGCCCCGGCGATTTGGCCGTCGACGATCTGCGGGTGCATGGCCCGGCCCGCGTCCTCGACGCACACGTACTTGAGGATCCGCAGCTCGCCGGTGACCCGGTCGACCTCGATCGCGGCCGCCTGGGCGCCGGCGGCGAACGCACCGCGGATCGGGTCGTAGAACCTGGTCGCTTCGAGGCCGGGCTCGATGCCCTCGGGCAGCCGGTGGGACTCCAGGTAGGCGACCCGAGCCACCTCTGCCACGGAGATGTGCGGTGTCGGGTCTCCGACGACCCGGATCTGCCCGCCCTCGACACGCAAATCGTCGACCGCCGCCTCGATCAGGCCTGCGGCCAGCTCGAGCACCTTGTCCCGTACCGCCACGGCCGTGCGGTGCGCGGCGCCGCCACCGATGACGGCCTGTCGGGAGGAGAAGGCGCCGAAGCCCCAGAGCGACTCGTCGGTGTCGCCGATGCGGACCTCGACGTCGTCGTAGTCGATGCCGATCGCGTCCGCGACGATCTGGGCGACCGTGGTCTCCAGGCCCTGGCCCTGCGAGGTGACACCGGAGAAGACGGTGGCCCTGCCGTCCGGGTTGATCCGCACGGTGCAGGCGTCGTGGCCGGTGCGGAACGGCATGCGGGGACCGGCGCTGGCCGCGCGGCCGAGTCCGGTGAGCTCGTTGTAGAGCGCGAACCCGATTCCGATGGGCGGCTCGTCGGTGCCGCGACGGCGCAGCTGCTCGGCGCGCAGCTCGTCGTGACCGAGCGCGTCGAGAGCCTTGTCGAGGCACTCGGCGTAGTGGCCGGAGTCGTCGACCAGCCGGGAGGGCATCCGGTACGGGATGTCCTCGGGACGGATCACGTTGCGGCGACGGATGTCCAGCGCAGTGATACCGAGCCGCGCGGCGCCGTCGTCGAGGACGGCCTCCATCGCGAAGACGCTGGCCGGTCGCGCCACGCCCCGGTAGGGGCCGGAAGGCGCGGTGTTCGTGGCGACCCCGCGCACCGTGCAGCGGTAGTTCGCAAGCTTGTAGGGCCCCGAGAGCAGACCGCCCGCCATGAGCGGCTCGATGCCCGCCGTCCACGGGTAGACGGAGTAGGCGCCGACATTGCAGGTGACGTCGGCCTGCACCGCGAGCAGCGCGCCGTCCGCCGCGAAGCCGGCCCTCATGAGGTAGCGGTGGTCCCGCGCATGGGTGGCGGCGAGCAGGTGCTCGGCCCGGTCCTCGACCCACTTGAGCGGGACACCCGGCATCTCTCGCGCCATCAGGCACAGCGCCACGTCCTCGGGGTAGAGCACCGCCTTCACCCCGAAACCACCGCCGACGTCCGGCGCGATCACCCGGACGTTTCCCTCGGGCAGGTCCAGCAGCTCCGCGATCATGTTTCGCACGATGTGCGGCACCTGCGTGCCCGACCAGAACGTCAGCTTTCGCGACGCCGCGTCCCACACGGCCACACCCGCGCGGCACTCCATCGGGTTGCCGGCATGGCGGTTGGTGACGAGCTCCCGTTCGACGACGACGGCGGCCGCGGCGAACGCGTCCTCCACCGAACCGGCGTCGAACGTCCGCTCCAGGAGCACGTTGTCCGGCGCCTCGGGGTGCACGGGCTCGCGAGGGTCCTCCCACGCGCAGACGGTGGCGGGCAACGGCTCGTAGTCGACCTCGACCATCTCCAGGCCGTCCTCGGCCCGGTACCGGTCCGTCGCGATCACCGCAGCGACCGCCTCGCCCGCGAAGCACACCTTGCCGTGCGCGAGCACCGGCTGATCGGTCTCCACGTACGAAGGCAGCGCCGACTGGGCCCGCAGCACGACGTGCGCGAAGTCGGCCCCCGTGAAGACCCGATATCCCGCCCGCACGGCCTGCCCGGTGTCGACGTTCGTGATGCGGGCATGCGCATAGGCGCTGCGCAGGAACGCGACGTGCCGCATCCGCGGGAGCTCGACGTCGCTCACGAAATGCCCGTGTCCGGTGACGAGCCGCTGGTCCTCCTTGCGCCGCACACTGCGGCCGAGAGCACTGCCGGTGTCGTTCATGGGTCTCCTCTCCGAGCGACGACGGATCAGGGCGAGACGGATCAGGGCATCGCGTACCCACCGTTGACCGAGACGACCTGACCGGTGGTCCACGACGACAGCGGAGAGGCCAGCAGCAGCACCATGGGCGTGATGTCGTCGGGGTGGCCGACGCGGCGCAGCGGGTACTGGGCGAGGATCTTTTTCATCTGCTCGGCCTCGGGGGTGCCGGCGTGCGCGTCGAAGTTGTCGGTACGGACCAGGGCCAGCGAGACCGCGTTGGAGCGGATCCCGAATCGGGCGAGCTCCTTGGCCAGTGAACGGGTCAGCCCGACCGTGGTCGAGCGCGCTGTCGCGGTGACCAGCAGGCCGGACTCCCCCACCCGGCCCGAGTCACCCATGAGGTTCACGATCGCGCCGGTCTTGCGTTCGGCCATCCGCTTGGCGACGGCGTGGGTGAGCTGCAGCGTCCCGGTGACCGTGACGTCGATCTGGGGCGCCCAGTCCTGCGGGGTCGACTCCAGGAACCGCTGCTTCTTGGTGACCGCGGAGTTGTTGACCAGCACTCCGATCGGGCCGAGCTCGGACTCGGTGCGCTCGACGATCTCGGCCACGGCCGCCGCGTCCCGCAGGTCGCCGCCCACGGCGATCGCCTGTACGCCGAGGTCGGCCGCCTCGACCGCCGACTTCTCCGCACCCTCGGCCGACGAGTTGTAGTGGAAGGCGACGTTCGCGCCCTCCCGGGCGAAGCCGAGGCCCAGGGCCCGCCCGAGCCCTTGGCCCGCGCCGGTGACCAGCACGTTCGTGCCCGACAGCTGAAGATCCATATCCGTTCTCCTTACAAGGCCCGGAACGTGCGATTGCCGAACGCGGTGACCACGCGACCGAACCGCAGACCCGGGAAATGAGCGCCGACGACGACATCGGTCGAGTCCGCGACCTCGTCGGCCAGCGCGTTGCGAACGGCGCTCGCGGCGACGGGGTCGACATCGAACACCGCCTCCCAGTCCCGCTCGGCCAGCTCGACCACCGAGTGCACGACGTCGCCGAGCAGCAGCGCACGTTCGTCGCCGTCGGAGATCACGAACACGGTGGAGCCGGGCGTGTGGCCCGGCGTGTGCCGGGCACTGACCCCAGGGGCGAGCGCTCCGTCCGCGGTGAAGGTCTCCAGCCTGCTCTCCAACGGCGAGAGCTTGCGGACGGCCCCGGGCTCGGCGTCGGCGGCCTCCACGAAGTGCGACCAGTCCTCGGCGTGGACGCGGTAGGTCGCGTTCGGGAACACCACCTCGCCCTTCTTGGTGGCCCACCCGACGTGGTCGAAGTGCAGGTGCGTGAAGACGACATCGGTGACGTCCACGGGCGCGACACCGTGTGCTCGCAGCGAGTCGAGGAACCCGCCACCTGCGTACTTCCCGTTGTCGATGGTGCCGACCCCGGCGTCGACGAGCACCGTCCGTTCCCCGGTGCGCACCAGGAACCCGCCGAGATCGAGGTGCAGGACCCCATCGGAATCGATCACATCCGGATGGCACGACCAGGCATCCGGCACACCCGGCCTGGTCAACACCTCGTGTGCGGCCTCGCGCCCCGTACCGTCCAGAACGGGGAGGATCTCGATCGCACCGATCTTCATCGCGCTCCCTCGGCCGGGGTGAGCAGCGTGCGGACGCCCCGGCCGGCGGCGAGCTCGTCGAGGGCGTGGTTGACCTCGGCGAGCGCGCCGTGCCCGGTGACGAGGCCGCGCAGGTCGAGCTCGCCGGAGCGGACCCAGTCGAAGAACCGCGGCATGTCGGCCACGGCGTCGAGCGACCCGGCGACGCAGCCGCGCAGGGTGCGGGCGAAGTGGAACAGCTCCAGCGCGCTGAACGAGACCATGTCGTCCTTGCCGCCGATCCCGACGACGGTGGCGGCGCCTCCGCGCCGGGTCATCGACCACATGTCCCGGATCGTGCGCGACGAGCCGACGCAGTCGAACGCATAGTCGGCGCCGCGCTTCTCGGTGAGCGCGCGGACCGCCTTCTTCGTGTCGTCGTCGGCCGCGACGAAGTGGGTGGCGCCGGCGGCCTTGGCCTGGTGCGCCTTGTCGGTGTTGCGGTCCACCGCGATCACCGTCGACGCCCCGGCGAGCCGGGCGCCCTGCAGAACCGACAGGCCGACCCCACCCAGCCCGATGACCAGTACGGACGAGCCGGAGGTGACCTTCGCGGTGGCCACGACCGCGCCGACGCCGGTGGTCACGGCGCAACCGAGGAGCGCCGCGTCGGCGGTGTCGATGTCGTCCGGGACGGCGACCACCGCACCGCGAGGCACGACGGTCTGTTCCGCGAACGACCCCACGGTGAGGCCGGGGTAGACCGGCTCTCCGGCCGCGGTCACGGCGTACGGCTCGTGGGCGCGGGTCGAGCCGGTCGCACACAGGTGCGGTTCATCGTGGGTGCAGTGGAAGCAGTGCCCGCAAGGTGTGATCCACAGCAGGATGACGCGCTGCCCGGCAGCCAGGTCGGTGACCTCGTCGCCGATCTCGGCGATCGTTCCGCAGGCTTCGTGGCCGAGGACGGCGGGCAGCGGCTGGGCGAGCACGCCCCTGGCGAGGGACAGATCCGAATGGCACACGCCGGTCTGATCGATCCGGACCCGGACGTCGCCCGGGCCGACGGCCCGGAGGCGGATGGTCTCGACGGCCATCGGCTCGCCGACCTCGCGCAACACGGCGGCGCGCACGGCGTGCGGGTAGTCCCGTGTTTCCGCCTGGCTCACCGCTGGACCGCCTTGATCTCGCACACATCGGCGATGCCGTACTCGCCGATCTCCCTGCCGGTGCCGGACTGCTTGTACCCGCCGAACGGGGCCGCGGGGTTGAAGGCGGCGCCATTGACGTCGACCTGCCCTGTGCGCAGCCGGCCGGCGACCGCCAGCGCGGCGTCGTCGTCGGTACTCCACACGGCGCCGCCGAGGCCGTAGATGCTGTTGTTCGCGATCGCCACCGCGTCGTCGTCGGAGTCGGCGGTGAGGATCGACAGCACCGGCCCGAACACCTCCTCCTGGGCCAGCCGCGAGTCGGGGTCCACTCGGGAGACCACCGTCGGAGCCACGAAGTAGCCGCGGTCGGGCAGCGCAACGGGCCCGGTGACGGCAACCGCGTCCCGGCCACCCGCGCCCGGCGCAAGGAACGACTCGACCTCCTTGCGCTGCTCCGCCGAGATCAACGGGCCGAGCCGGCTCCCCGGCTCGTACTTGGCGGCCGCCGCCGCCGCGAGCTCCTCGACCTGCCCGAGCCGGCCCTTCGGCACGACCAGCCGGGACAGCGCGGTGCAGGTCTGGCCGCCGTTGAGGAAACAGTTCGCCACGGTGATCTTGACCGCCTTGGCGAGCAGCTCGTCGGAGGTGTCGGCGAGGACCACGCTTGCAGACTTCCCGCCCAGTTCCAGCGTCACGCGCGTGAGCGTCTCCGCCGCGACGCCCGCGATGCGCCTCCCGACCGGGGTCGAGCCCGTGAACGACACCTGGTCGACGCCCTCGTGTCGGGTGAGCTGGTCGCCCACGACCCGCCCGCTGCCGGGTACCAGGTTGAACACCCCGGCCGGCAGGCCTGCGGAGTCGAAGGCCCTGGCGAGTTCGAACGCGGCCAACGGGGTGAGTCCGGCGGGCTTCAGCACCACGGTGGCGCCTGCGGCGAGCGCCGGGACCACCTTCACGATCACCTGGTGCAGGGGCAGGTTCCACGGCGTGATCGCCGCGACCACGCCGACCGGCTCGCGCCGGATCTCCGAGTTGCCGATCCGGCCGCTGAACGGGAACCGCTCCAGCGCCTCGACCGTGGCGTCGATGACGCCGAGCGGGGTATCGACATGCAGTCCGCGAGCCAGCTTGGGCGGGGAGCCCTGCTCCCGGTGGATGATGTCGGCGAACACGTCGGCCCGCTCCGCGATCACGGCGCGCACCCGCCGCAGTGCCGCGGCCCGCTCGGCAACGGGCGTCGCCGACCACTCCGCGAACGCCGCTCCGGCCGCGGCGACGGCCGCCTCCACGTCGGCGGGTGACGCCTGGGTGATCACTCCGGTGACCTCCTCGGTCGCCGGGTTCTCCACCTCCAGGTCCGCGCCGCCGCCGGGAACCCAGCGGCCGTCGATGTACAGGTCCTTCTCGCGCTGGACGGTCTGCTCAGCCATTGCTTCCTCTCGTGACGTCGATGCCGGGAGCGGTGGTCCGGGAACGACTGGGCAGCACGAGATGCACCACGAGCGGTGCAGCCGCCGCATCCCGTGTGCCGGATCCGCTACGGCGCCCGAGCAGCCAGCCGAGGAGCAGCCCCAGCACCGCACCGGCGACGGGGGCCGCCTGCTTCACCATCACCGCCGCGAGCGCCGAACCGCCCGCGGACATCAGGTCGAGTGGCTCCACGTCCTCGACCGCGGGCCGCGCAGGCGACGCCACGGCCACTCCGTTCGTCGCAGGCGGCACCGATGCCTGCTCGCGGGACATCTCGGCCTCCAGTCGCTGCGCGAACTGGCCGATCAACTTGCCACTGACGTCGGCGATCACCCCGCGCCCGAACTGGGCGACCCGACCGGCCAGCTCGAGCTCGGTGTCGATGAGGACCTCGGTGCCGGCGCCCCGGGACTGCAGCCGAAGGTCGATCGTGGTGGCGGCATTGCCCTGCCCGCGCACGTCACGCCCCTCGGCGCGGAGAACGGCCCGATGGGCCTGGTCGTCGCGCTGGGCGAACCGGGCGACACCCTCGTACTGCGCCGTCACCGGGCCGACCTTGATCTTCACGGCACCGCGGAAATCCTCACCCTCCACGCCGATGAGCGCGGCCCCCGGCAAGCAGGGGGCCACCCGCTCGAGATCGGTGATGACCGCCCAGGCGCGGTCGATCGGTTGGGACACGCTGAACGTGTTGCTCAGCTCCATTGCCGCTCCTCACTAACTAACGCTCTTTAGTAACCCTAGACAAGACCAGGATGCCCCGCCATCACACGTGGGGGCCGTCACCCGCCAGTCGGGTCCGTCATCAGGCGCTGCTGCAGCTGGAAGCGGAGGATCTTGCCCGAACCCGTGCGGGGGATCTGCTCGACCTCGATGAGCCGATCCGGGACCTTGAACGACGACAGGCGACCGCGCGCCTCGGCCAGCACCGCCTCGTGGTCCAGCTCTCCGGCATGGTGCGCCACCACGAACGCGACCGGTGTCTCGCCGAGATGCTCGTGCGGCACTCCGACCACGGCGACGTCCCGCACCGCCGCCGATGCCAGCAGCGCGTCCTCGACCTCGGCGGGGTAGATGTTCTCGCCACCCCGGATGATCAGCTCCTTGGTGCGTCCGCTGATCCGGAGATAGCCGTTCTCGTCACGACGGGCGAGGTCACCGGTGCGGTACCACCCGTCGACGAGCACCGCGGCCGATGCCTCTGGCAGGTTGTGGTACCCCGGTGTGACGTTGGGGCCCTGCACCCAGACCTCGCCCTCCTCGCCGGGCAGGACGTCCCGCAGCGTGGACGGGTGCACCAGCCGGACACTCAGCCCGGGCAGCGGCAGGCCGCACGAACCCATGACCCGCGTCCCGTCCGGCCAGTTCATCGTCACCATGGTCGAGGTCTCGGTGATGCCGTAGCCATCGAGGAGCGGGACCCCGAAGGCCTTCTCGAAGCTCTCGTTGACGGCGGCCGGCAGGATCGCGCCTGCCGAGATGCACAACCTCAGCGCGGGGGCAGACAGCTCGCCCGTGCTGGTCCGGTCGAGCAGGTAGTGGAACATCGTCGGCACGCCGGGGAAGATGGTCGCGACGCCTTCCGGCCCGCCTGCCGCCAGTCGGTGCTGAACCTCGTTCACGGAGAATCGGGGCAGGATCCGTTCGCTCGCGCCGACCGCCGCCACCCCGAGCACGCACAGCACCAGCGCGTAGGAGTGGAAGAGCGGCAGTGCCGAGAGCAGCACGTCGTCAGGACCGAGGCCCGCGATCGGCGCCCAACACGACGCGACCACCCAGAAGCAGCCGCGCTGCGTGAGATACACGCCCTTCGGCCGTCCGGTCGTTCCGGACGTGTAGAGCATCCAGGCGGTGTCGTCGAGACCGAGACAGTCCCGAGGGTCGGCAGCGGGCCTCGCGAGCAGGTCGGCGTAACCGAGTTCGGGAACCGTGCCAGCGGGGCCACCCACGACGCCGACCACGACGACGGCCAGCACGCGCGTTCGGGTCTCCATCAGCCGGCGCACGCCTTCCAGGTGCGCCGCGTCCGTGACGACAACCCTCGATCCGCTGTCGTCGAGGATGTGGGCCACCTCAGCGAGGGCCGCCTGCGGATTCGCGCACACCGCAACGGCACCGGCCCGTGGGACCGCCAGATAGGACTCCGCGACCTCCACCCGGTTGTCCAGGTAGAGCAGGACGCGGTCGCCGCGTTCGAGCCCCAGCTCCTGCAGGTGCCCGGCGAGCCGGGCGGTGGTGCCGGCGAGCTGCCCGTAGGTCACGGCCCGCTCGTCGTCGACGAACGCGATCCGGTCGGGACGCTCCCGGGCGTGCCCCGCGAGGATCTCGGGCACCGTGGCGATGTACTCCGTGCGCAGCACCGCGCACCTCCTCCTTCATCTCGAACGGCCCGGGCATCTCGAACGTCTCGGGGCCGGACTGCTCAGCGGCTCGCGACCGGGGTCTCCTCCGACCCCAAACCGGTCTGGGAACGAACCTGTAGCTCGTCGAACGAGCGTGCGGCCCCCCGTTCCCGGGACAGCACGGAGCCGAGCCAGCAGGCCAGGAAGCCGACGGGCAAGGCGACGAGGGTCGGGTACTCGACCGGGTAAGGCGCTGCCGCGGCGCCGCCGGGCCAGACCGACGGGCCCAGCACGATGAACACCACAGAGGTCACCAGCCCGGCCCCGATGCCGACGATGGCGCCGGTCGTGGTGAACCGCCGCCAGGTCAAGGCCAGCAGGAGGGCGGGGAAGTTCGCCCCCGCGGCAACCGACAGTGCGAGCCCGACGAGGAAGGCGACGTTGAAGTTCGGGCCCGCGCCGAGGGTGATCAGGATGGCGACGACACCGATCCCCGCGGCAGCGATGCGCGCCACCGTCGTCCCGTCGCCCGCCGCGCGTCCCCGCCGGATGACCCCCGCCCACAGGTCGTGTGCGACCGCGCCGGACGCTGAGAGCACCAGCCCGGCGACCACCGCGAGGATGGTGGCGAACGCAACGGCCGAGACGAACGCGATGAACACGTCCCCACCCAGCGTTCCGGGGCCCCCACCGAGGAACTCGGCGAGCAACGGCGCCGCAAGGTTCCCGCTCGCCCCCACGGCCTCGGCTGCTTCCGGCGGCAGCACTGCCCGGGCCCCGAAGCCGATGACGGCGGTCATCACGAAGAACGCGCCGATCAGCGCCGTGGCCCAGCCGGCCGAGCTCCTTGCCTGCTTCGCGTCGGGGACGGTGAAGAAGCGGATCAGGATGTGCGGTAGCGCCGCTGTGCCGATGGCGAAGGCGAGCGCGACCGAGACCGTGTCGAGGAAGGACCGGCCCGAGCCGCCCGGTGCGAGGTAGGCGTCGCCCGCCGGATGGTTCGCCGCCGCGGTGGTGAACAGGACGCCGAGGTCGAAGCCGGTTCGCATCAGCACACCGATGCTCAGGGCAACGCCGGCGACGAGGAGCAGGACGGCCTTGATGATCTGAACCCAGGTCGTGGCGAGCATGCCGCCGAACACCACGTACGCGAGCATCGCCAGGCCCGTCACGACGACGGCGGGGGCGAAATCGAGGCCGGTCAGGGCTCGGATGAGGACCCCGGCACCGACGAGCTGCGCCACCAGGTAGATCACCGCGACCAGCACCGTCGAGGCAGCCGTGGCCGCGCGGACGGGGCGCTCCCGGAGCCGGAACGACAGGACGTCGGCCACGGTGAACCGCCCGGTGTTGCGCATCCGCTCGGCGAACAGCAGCAGGATCAGCACGAAGGCGACCAGGGTGACCGACGGCATGATCCAGCCGTCGAATCCGGACAGGTACATCAGGCCGGTGAAACCGAGGAAGGTCGCGGCAGACATCAGGTCCCCCGCGATGGCCAGCCCGTTCTGCGGCCCCGAGATGCTGCGGCCCGCGGCGAAGAACTCCGTCGCAGAGCGAGTCCGCCGGGACGCCCAGACGGTGATCATCAACGTGACCCCGACCAGGAGCGCGAAGGCGATCAGTCGCGTGGCGTTCACGAGGCCGCCGCCTCCGCGCCGGCCGGGAGCCCGGCCGCAGCTCGCGCGCGCTCCTCCAGACCAGCGAACACGCTCGTGGAGAGGCGCAGGTACCTCCAGGTCAGCGCCCAGGCCAGTACGAACTGACTCAGGCCGAGGAGGAAGCCGACTGTCATCCCGGCGCCGACCACCGATCCCGCCAGATCCGGAGCCGCCCCGACCACGGCCAGGAACGCGGCGAACCAGGCCAGCAGCACGACTGCGGCGGTACGGACGAATCGGCCTCGGCGGGCGACGAGCTCCGCGAACGGCTTCGAGCGGCTGACCGCGAGCCAGTCGATCACGGGTTCAGCCGCCATCGGCGGGTCTTCCTGGTGGCTCGTCATCGAGATCCTCCGGCATCGTGCAGGGACGAGACTAGCTAACGCTCGTTAATACGCCGAATCTAGCTCCTCCACGTGGAGCCTGCAAGACGGCTACGCGGCTCGGTTCATCTCGATCTCGACTGCAGTGGCACCTGGATCGCCGAGGTGGGAGGCTCACAACCCGAGCTCTGGCGTCGCGCCGCCGACGCCGCGGCTGCGGTGACTACGCCGCTAACATGAACGAGCAATAGTTAGCGTATCGACGAGGGAGCCTGGTGCCGCGGACGTCGCAGGAGACCGAACCACGGCTGCCGCCACCCATGGGCGGGCGAGCCCGCGTGGCTAAGGTGGGCCGCATGCCCCTGGCGGATGCCGGCTCCGCGGCACCGGCGACCCGGGCCGTCGTCAGCAGCGCCGCGGTGCTGGACGCGGCCCTGACCCTGTTCGCCACCCGCGGCTACCACGGCACGGCGTTGAGCCAGATCGCGGAAGCGCTGGGCATCCGGACACCCAGTCTCTACAACCACATGCGATCCAAGCAGGCGCTCCTCGAGACGATCGTGAGCCGCACGCTGGACGACGTCCTCGCCGACTTCCACGCCGCGGTGCGGGACGTCCCGGACCCGGCCGAGCGCCTGCGGCGCGCCACCCGGGTGTACGCGCTGCGCCATGCCACGCACCGGCGGGAGGCGCTGGTCGTGAACCGCGACGCCACGAGCCTCCCCGAGCCGGAGCTCAGCCGAATCCGAGAGCGGCGGCGGGAGCATGAGCAGGCGATCCGCGCCATCATCGCCGATGGCACGCGACGTGGCGTGTTCAGCGTCGGAGACCCGGCGCTGGCGTCGTTCGCGATCCTCGAGATGAGCGTGAGCATTGCGCGCTGGTTCCGCGAGGACGGCGCCCGGACCGCCGAGCAGGTCGCCGACGAGTTCGCCGAGTTCGCCCTTCGCATCGTCCGGCACCGCCCGTGAGCGGCCGTCAGGGGCGGCGGGACGCCGCATGACAGGCATCGGGGCCCGCGAGACCGTCACCAGCGAGGCGGTCCTCGACGCGGCGCTCACGCTTTTCGCTCAACGCGGCTACCACGGCACGGCCCTCAGCCAGATCGCCGAGGCCCTGGGTGTCCGCACCCCCAGTCTCTACAACCACATGCGCTCCAAGCACGAGCTGCTGCTGACCATCGTCGAGCGCACGGTCGACGGCGTGCTCGACGACTTTCACGCCGCCACCGCCGGTCGTACGGACCCGCTCGATCGCCTGTACCACGCCACCCGGATCTATGCGCAGCGCCACGCGACGCACCGCCGCGAGGCCATCGTCGTCAACCGGGACACCTCCAGCCTCGATGAGCCCTACCGAACACAGATGCAGGCACGTCGGCGGGAGCACGAGCACGCACTGCGCGACATCATCGCCGAGGGTGTCGACACCGGGCGGTTCACCATCGAGACGCCCGCCCTCGGGTCGTTCGCCATCCGCGAGATGTGCGTCAGCATCGCGCGCTGGTTCAACGACGACGGCCCACTCACCCCGCAGCGGGTGGCACGCGAGTACACGGAGTTCGCACTGAGCATCGTGGGCGTCGGACAGGCGTGACCAGCCCGACGCCCCCTGCCCGCTTCAGTCTTCCGCCGTCATCGACAGGTACCGGAAGTCGTACGGGCCAATAGTGGTGGCATAGTCGTTCTCGGCGGAAAACCCCTGAACCCGGTCGCTCATCACCCATGGGAAGTTCAGCCAAGAGATCGGAGCCGCCCAGGCCTGTTCCACGAGATATCCGTTGAGTTCCTCGTAGCGGGCGATCCGTTCCGTATCGGTCAGGCGGCTATCCGAAGCCGCGGTGAGCATTTCCTCGAACTCGGGAGTGGTCGGCGCGGGGTTGCTCGAGGGCGTCTTCCACCGGTGCACGGCGCCGAGGCCGGGCTCGCTGCCCGTGCCGTTGAAGCTGATCTGCCCGGAGTACTGGCCACTGGCCCATTGCTGGAATATCGCCACGCTGTCGACGACGACGGGTTGGATCCGAATCCCGGCTTCGGACAACTGTTCCTGCATGACGTCGCCGATCGGGCTGGGCAAGGCCTGGCTGATCATTACCTCACCCAGATCGATGCCGCCGGGGTAACCGGCCTCAGTCAACAGTCGCCTGGCCTCCGCAGGGTCGTACTCGTAGCTTTTCTCAAGCTCGGGGTCATATCCGGGAAGACCCTCCCGGTAGTGCTGATACGCCGGCACCGATCCCGGCAACAACGCTCCGGTGATCGCTTCTCGATTGTAGGCATAGTTGATGGCCTGCCGGACGCGAATGTCGTCCAAGGGCTCGCGTCCGTAGTTCAGATACAGGCTGACACCAATGCCATGCGGAACACGCACGATGTTGATGCCGGGGACGGTGTCGAGTCCCGATGCCTCCCCGGGCTGCATCTGTCCGATGTCGACCTGCCCGCCCCGCAGTGCGTTCAGGAAGGCCTGAGGATCGCCGATGGTGGTGTACTCGATGCGGGCCAGCTTGGCCGCCTCGGGGTCCCAGTAGTTCCCGTCGCGAACCAAGGTCAAAGATTTCGTGGGGACGAAGGATTCGACCGCATAGGGTCCAGATCCGTTGGCCTCCGTCCGCGGGTCGCCGTTCGCGATCAGGGCCGGATGCATGATGTATCCGGACATCATCGCCAGGACGTAGGGCATCGCCGGTGTCGGTCGGGAGAGCTGGAGTTGAACCTGGTAGGGGCCGGTGACCAGAACTTCCTGGACTGCGGCCATCTGCGCCTTGACGACCGGCGTCTCGAGAGTTCGGGCACGATCCAGGTTGACCTTCACGGCCGCGGCGTCCACTGGCGCCCCGTCCCGGAAGGTGACGTCTTCACGCAGGTTCATGGACATGATCGTCCCGTCCATGGAGAGCTCCCAGTCCGTGACCAGCATGCCCTCGGTCTTGCCATCGGCCGTCACCGTGAACAACCGGTCATAGACCATGCCGAGCCCGTAGCTGAAGGACAGAACCTCCGATCTCGCCCGGTGTGGATCCAGATCGGGGATGCCCACCTGACCGGCATACCGCAGAGTGGCGTTCGGGTCGATCTCCGATTCGGCGGTCCCAGGCGCTGCATCGGCCGGTTCCCCGCCGTCTCCCCCACAGGCTGACAGCATCACCACCACGAGGGCGGTTGCGAGGAGGGCCAGAAGACGTCTCATGCCCATGATCGCTTCTCGGTCAGGGTCGTCCGGACGGAGCCGTCACCGGCCGGCGCCTCGGCATGTCCGGACAGCTGGGATGTTGCCCACGCACCGAGGCGGTCCCAGAGGACCTCGCGGTTGCTCGCGAAGTTGTGGCAGTGGGCTGCCCCCGGCAGCAGGTAGAGCGTCACGTCCGTGCATGCTCGGTAATAGCCCGGCTCGGCATGGCCATCTGAGGTCGAGTCCACTCCCCCTCCGAAACCGAGGAAGACAGGCACGTCGATCTCCGCCATGTACGGCTCCGCATACCCGGGCGCGGTCACCTCGTGGCAGGCCGGCAGGGGAGCCCGGCTCTCGGCAGCGTTGTCAGCGGCCACGACGTCGTCGGGCACGTCCGGGGAGTGGAAGTGGGCGCGCAGCCGCGCGCGGGGCACCATCGTCCAGCGGGCATTCTCGGCATGTCCTGCGGCCTCTCGAAGGCGGGCGGCACTGTCTGCGATCCGGGACTCGAGGGTGCTGCCTTCGACGGTGCGGGAATTGCTGGTCGGAACCTGGGCCCCGTAGCCGAGCAGGGCAACGGCGTCATAGGGCTTCGCCCTCGCCTGCACCATTGCCGTCAGGCACGCGCCCATCGAGTGCCCAACTCCGATCAAAGGGAGGTCGATCGGTGCGAGCCCGTGGACCAGGTCCCCGTCCTCGAGCCGCGCCCGGATTTGCCGAGCCACCTCGGCATCACCATCAGCAAGGCGAGGAAGGTCCAAGATCACGGTCTCGTCCGGGTCCGAGCTCTCACCGACGCCCAGATGATCGACCGCGACGACGATGAAGCCCTGATCGGCCAGGTGTTCAGCGAAGCTGTAACCCGCATGGCCGTCGATCTCCATGTGCCAGTACCGCTTGTCGTAGGTCCCGCCGGGGAGGCACACCAAAGCCGCCTTGGGCGCCGTGTCCGGCGGTGGCAGGAAGACCCACGCCACCTGGAAGAGAGGCTGCTCGGCCCCCAATGCCGTCGATACCGTGAACGTGACTGGCTGCATCATTGCGCCTTCTCTGCCGCTTCGGTGGGAATATCCGGGTTGGTCGGGGCTTCGTGGGCGTCGGGCAGGCGTGACCAGCCCGACGCCGCCTGTCCGCGTCAGTCCTCCGCCGTCATCGACAGGTACCGGAAGTCGAAGGGGCCCAGGGTCGTGGCGTAGTCCATCTCGGCGCTGAACCCCTCCAGCCGCTCGGTCATCACCCACGGGTAGTTGATCCAGGCGATCGGGGCCGACCACACTTCGTCGCGCAGGAACCGGTTGAGCTCCCGGTAACCGGCGTCGCGCTGCTCCTGGCTGACCCGGTTGTCCGCAGCCGCGGCGAGGATCCGGTCGAACTCCGGCGTCGTCCCGGCCGGGTTCCGCCGGGGCCCCCACATCGTCGCAGCGCCGGCGCCCGGTTCGGTTCCCGAGGCCGAGAAGTTCAAGTGCGCGGTGTTCCTGCCTTCCGCCCATCGCGAGAAGATCTGCAGCGGGTCGACGTTGACCGGGGTCATCCGGATGCCTGCCTCGGCCAGCTGCTCCTGCACGACCTCGGCGAGGCCCCCGGTCACCGCGGCGGAGATCAGCACCTCACCGATGTCGAGGCCGTTCGGGAAGCCGGCCTCGGCCAACAGCTCCCGGGCCCTGGCGACATCGCGCGTGACGGGCGCCCCCTCCGGATCGTGCCCGCTCAGCCCGTCCCGGTAGTACTGGGACTTGGGCTCCGACCCGGGGTAGAGCGCCTGTGTGATGGCGTCGCGGTCGAGCGCGAAGTTGATCGCCTGCCGGACCTCCAGGTGATCCATCGGCGCCACGGCCCGGTTGAACATCAGGTCGACGCTCGTGCCCATCGGGACGGGAACGGTCTTCAGCCCGCGGCGACCCTCGATGGAGGCGACGTTGTTCGGCTGGAACTGGCCGATGTCGATCTGGCCGGCCGCGACCGCGTTGGAGAACGCTTGGAAGTCCGGAATCGCGTGATGTTCGATCCGAGCCACCTTCGCCGCCTCGGGATCCCAGTAGTCGGTGCGGTCGCGCACGAGCACGAGCGACTCGCCCGGGATGAAGCTCTCCACCGAGTACGCGCCCGACCCGTTGGTCTCGGTCGCCGGGTCGCCATTGGCGATCAGGTCCGGGTGCACCATGAACCCGGCACACTCGGCCAGGATGTACGGCATCGACGGGGTGGGCGTCGCGAGTGTCAGCCGCACCTCGAACGGTCCGGTGACATCGACCGCGGTCACGGCCTCCATCCGCTCCTTGACCACAGGGCTCTGCACCGTCCGGGCCCGATCGAGGTTGACCTTCACGACCTCGGCGTCGAGCGCACGCCCGTCACGGAAGCTCACGTCCTCCCGGAGCCCCATCGTCAGCTGCAACCCGTCGTCGCTGTACCCGTACTCCTCGACGAGCATCCCCTTGGCCTCGCCGGCCGCATCGACGGTGAACAGCCGGTCGTAGATCGCCGTCATCCCGAAGCGGAACCAGACGGTCTCGCTGGTCGCCATCACCGGGTCGAGATTCGTCGGCGCCACCGACCACCCTGCCTTGAGCACCGCGCTCTCGTCGGTTGCAGCGGCACCGGACGACGGCTCGGCCACGCCGCCACATGCCGTCAGCACCGCGGCGACCACCACCACGGCCGAGACCTTCCCCGTACGACTCCACGACATCACGTCGGTCCTCCTTGACCGGATCTGGCTGGCGGCGGGTCTGGCTGGTCGAGCGTCGGCGAGGTCGGCTACCGCACGTCGGCGGAGGGAGCGTGCCGTGGTCCGCGCACGAGCCGCCCGGGCAGGGCACCGGTCGGCGCACCACCGCGATAGGTGACGGTGCCGCTCACGAGAGTGGCGACGTAACCGTCGGCTCGCTGCACGATGCGCCGCCCGCCGGCCGGGAGGTCGCGGACGACCTCGGGTCGGTGTAGCCGCAGCCGGTCGTAGTCGATGACGTTGACATCGGCCTTGCACCCCGGCGCGATGCGCCCGCGGTCGTGGAGTCCGACCGCGCGTGCCGTGTCCGAGGTCATCGCCTTGACCGCGGCCGGAATGGACATGCGCGGTCCCCTGGTCCGGTCCCGGGTCCAGTGCGCGAGCATCGTCGTGGGGTAGCTGGCGTCGCAGATGAGGCCGAGGTGCGCTCCGCCGTCACCGAGGCCCAGCACCGTGTCCGGGTGCACCATCATCTCGTAGGCAGCCTGCAGCGAGCCGTCCGCGTAGTTCTGGAAGGCCTCGAACAGCAGGCCGCGGCCATCGCCGGTGAGCAGGAGATCGTAGGCGAGCGCCTCGGGCGTGGTGCCCTCACGGGCGGCCCTGGCCTCGAGGCTGTCCGTCGGATCGGGCTCGTAGTTCGGCGGGTCGCCGAGCTCGAACCGAAACCGCCACGCCCGGCGGTTGTGCCCGGCAGCCTCGACGAGGACCCGCCGGCGGACCTCCGATCGCCGCAGCTCACGGACGCGAGCATCGAGTGGCAGGTCCGCGAGGGCGGCATAGCTGGGGCACCGGGAGAACGGGCTCAGCGTGACGTCGTGCCCGAGAAGAAGACCCGTCGGGCGCCCCAGCACCTGCGCGGTGATCGGCAGCCCTTCGGCGCTCGCCTCCGCAGTGAGCTCCAACAGACGCCGCCAGCCATCCGGGTCACGGTGCTTCTGGTTGAGTGTGAACGACAGCGGCCGCCCGGAGCCCGTGACGAGCCGCCGGAACATCGCGAACTCGCCGTCGACGTCGGCGAACTCGTCGAAGTCGGACAGGGCCTGGAACACGCCGCCGCCGCCCTCGGCCATCGCCAGGAGGATGCCGCGCAGCTCGTCCTCGGCGGCGCGGACGGTCGGGATCGGCTCGCCGTGCACGCTCTTCTGCTGCAGCGCACGGGAGGTGCCGAAACCGATCGCTCCCGCAGCCATCGCCTCCCGCATCAGCTCGCCCATACGCGCGATTTCACCCTCGGTGGCCGACTCCCGCTCGATCGCGCGCCGCCCCATCGCGTACACGCGCAGCGCCGAGTGCGGCACCATCGCGGCGACGTCGATGTCGTGCGGACGACGGGCGACCGTGTCGAGGTACTCCGGGAACGTGGTCCACGTCCAGGACAGACCCTCGGTCATGACGACCTCGGGGATGTCCTCCACCCCGGCCATCAGCTCGACGAGCTCGGTCTGGTCCTCGGGGCGGCACGGCGCGAACCCGACGCCACAGTTGCCGGTGACGACCGTCGTGACCCCGTGGCCCGACGACGGGGACAGGCGGTTCTCCCAGGTCACCTGTCCGTCGTAGTGGGTGTGGATGTCGACGTAGCCCGGCGTGACCAGCAGCCCCGTCGCATCGATCTCCTCCGTGCCCGCCGCGAGGTCGGGGCCGACAGCGGCGACGGTTCCGTCGCGCACCGCGACGTCGGCCTCGAACAGCTCCCCGCCGGAACCGTCCGCCACCGTGCCGCGCCGGATCACCAGGTCGTAGCTCGTCGTCATGCTCCCGCTCTCCGTCGGCCGGCGTGACTGTGGTTGCCCCACGGCTTCCTTGCTCCTCGATTTGAGGAGCCTGTACTCTTGCCAGCATTGTCTCTATGTCCGTACAGACCGTCAACCCGGTGGTCGTGGGGGGCCACGTCGAGGAGCGGCACGTGACGCAGCTGAAGACGCTCTACGAGAAGATCTGGGACGACCACGTCGTCGACCGGCTCCCCGACGGCACCTGCCTCCTGGCGGTCGATCGCCAGCTGATCTACGAGGCCACGAGCCCGTCGGCCTTTCAGGGCCTCCGAGAGCGCGGGCGGAACGTACGCCGCCCCGGCGCGACGCTCGCGATGGCCGACCACACCGTCGCCACCAGGACCGACGCCACGCCGCGGCGCGGCTCGTTGCGGCTCATCGCCGAGCTTCGCAACAACTGCGCGGATATGAGCATCCCCTATATCGATATGGATGATCCGCGGCGCGGGATCGTCCACGTGGTGGGCCCCGAGCAGGGGTTCACGCAGC
Organism: Pseudonocardia kunmingensis; assembly: GCF_006716445.1. GTDB lineage: Bacteria > Actinomycetota > Actinomycetes > Mycobacteriales > Pseudonocardiaceae > Pseudonocardia > Pseudonocardia kunmingensis. The sequence continues at coordinate 630,468 of NZ_VFPA01000002.1, read as the reverse complement.
CAGGGCTCGTCATCGTCTGCCCGGACAGCCATTCGTCGAGCCATGGGGCACTCGGCGCACTCGCCTTCGGCATCGGGTCCTCCGAGCTGGAGCACGTCCTGGCGACGCAGACCCTCATGCAGAAGCCGTCGCGCACGATGCGGGTGACGATCGAGGGCCGGATCGACGAGCCGGTGAGCGCCAAGGACGTGGCGCTCGCCGTGCTCGGCGCGATCGGCGCAGGCGGCGGCATCGGGCACGCCATCGAGTTCGCGGGCGAGGCAGTCACCCGGCTGTCGGTTCCCGGCCGGCTCACGCTGTGCAACATGGCCGTCGAGGCCGGCGCGCGGTGCGGGCTGGTCGCGCCCGACGAGGTTACGTTCGACTGGCTCCGCGGGCGGCCGATGGCCCCGGAGGGCGAGCTGTGGGACTCCGCGCTCGCCCACTGGCGGACCCTGGACACCGACCGGGGGGCGGTCTTCGACCGGGACGTCCGGCTCGACGTCACCGGCCTCGCTCCCCAGGTCACCTGGGGTACCTCACCGGACGACGTGGTGCCGGTCGACGGCCGGGTGCCCGATCCGGCCTCCGCGCCGACCGCGGCGAAGGCAGCGAGCCGGCAGCGGGCGCTCACGTACATGGACCTCGCCCCCGGCACCCCGATCACCGACATCCCGGTCGACCGGGTCTTCGTCGGATCGTGCACGAACTCGCGCCTCGAGGACCTACGGGCCGCGGCGGCCGTCGCCCGCGGGCGACGGCTCGCACCCGGCGTCCACGGCATGGTCGTTCCGGGGTCCGGCCTCGTCAAACGCGCGGCAGAGGACGAAGGCCTCCACGACGTGTTCACCGAAGCGGGCTTCGAGTGGCGCGAGGCCGGGTGCTCGATGTGCTTCGCGAGCGCCAACGACAGCGTCGCGGCCGGGCAGCGGTGCGCCTCGACGTCCAACCGCAACTTCGAGAACCGGCAGGGTGCCGGCGCGCGCACCCACCTGGTCAGCCCGGCCATGGCCGTGGCGGCCGGCGTCGCCGGGCACTTCGTGGACGTACGCACGCTGCCCACCCTCGCCGGGCGGTGACGCGTGGAACCGTTCACCGTGCTCACCGCCGTCGCCGCTCCGCTGCCCTGGTCCGACGTCAACACCGACGACATCTTCCCCGGTCCCGGCGTCACCCCGGTGCGACACTGGCCCTCGGCGCGCGAGGTGCTCTCCGACCGGCACAAGATGGGTCCGAACGCGTTCGCGGCGCACCGCTACGCCGAGGACGGCACGCCGAACCCCGAGTTCGTGCTGAACCGGCCGCCGTACGACACGGCGGGGATCCTGATCGCCCGGGAGAACTTCGGATGCGGGTCGTCACGTGAGATGGCCGTCTGGGCACTCGTCGGAATCGGCCTGCGGTGCATCATCGCGCCCTCGTTCGGCGACATCTTCGCGGGCAACTGCGTCAAGAACGGTGTGCTGCCCGTACGGTTGGGCCACGATGTGGTCGAGCGCCTGCTCACCACCGCCGCGGAACGTCCCGATGGTCGCTTCACGGTCGATCTGCAGGAGTGCACCGTGACGGCACCCGACGACGCGCGACACGCCTTCGCGATCGGCGCATATCAGCGCGACGCGCTGTTGAACGGCCTGGACGAGATCGCGGCGACGCTGTCGCGGCTTCCCACCATCGACACCCACGAAGCGGCGTACCTCGCGCGGCGCCCGTGGCTGGGCGGCGGGTCGTGATCGGCGGTCTCGAGCGGGAGCTGGGCACCCCGCTGCACCACCAGCTGTCCACCGTGCTGCGCAGTGCCATCGCCTCCGGTCGCTACGGACCGGGCGATCAGATCCCCGGCGAACTCACCCTCATGCAGATGTACGACGTCTCCCGCGCCACGGTCCGCCGCGCCCTGCTCACGTTGGAGTCGGAGAAGCTCGTCGAGCGGCGGCCGGGCCGTGGCACCCGAGTACTGCGCAACCTGCCCATCGGCATGGCGCTGTCGATGGACGAGCACGTGCGCGGCATCGAGCGGGCCGCGGAGCACACCGCCGTCGATGTCCTGGAGTACGTCCGCGTGCCTGCACCCTACGAGGTCGCGAAGGCGCTGCAGCTCGACGATCTGACGGAGGTCCTCAAGATCACCCGTGTCCGGCGGCGGAACGACCAGCCGCTCCGGCACCTGACCAACTACCTCGAACCGTCGGTCGGAGACCTCCTGCGGGCCGACGACCTGCACGACCACACGCTGGTCGAACTGCTGCGACGCGCCGGACGCGTCGTCCACCGGGCCGTCGACGAGGTCGGGGCGACCGTCGCGGACGCCCCGGTCGCCGCCGCGCTGCGCGTGCGCGTGGGCGACCCCCTCCTCCAGATGGCTCGGGTCATGTTCGACGCCGGCGGTGCGCCGCTCGCGTACCAGTGGACGCTCGTCTCCCCTGACCGCTTCCGGATGCGGGTCGTGATCAGCGGCGCTGATGACGCGGCAGTATCCCCGGTGGCCGACTACTCGACGTTCGCACCGCTCACCGAGCCCCATCCGTAGTGGCTCTGCGTTCCGCGACGATACCGGCAGGAGAGCAGTTGCCTGACCTGATCGGGTACCAGGCGGAAGTTCCGGACCGCCTGCTCCCGGCTGGGGTAGACGCGCAGCGGCCCGAGCGCGCGCCGGTCACGGGCCGCGGCCTCCTCAGGAGGGAGCTCGCGCACCGTGGTGTCGACGATCACCGCGCCGCCCAGCTCCGAGCCGAGAAGCCGCGCCGCCGTGAATGTGACGGGCCCCCCATGCTGTGCCCGACGACGACGGGAGCCGGCGCCGCCGGCGTGGGCCACGGCGAGGACCCCTCCGCCCAGCAGGCCCGGCTGTACTCCGGACGGCGGCCCGAGTCGCCGTGGCCTGTCAGGTCGAGTGCGACGACCCGCCGGAGGGTCGCGAGCAACGGACCGATGTAGTCCCACCAAGGGCTGTGCGCGCCGCCGCCGCGCACGAGCACGAGCACGAGCGGGCCCGCCGCGCCCCACGCACGGAAGCGCGCCGGGGCGTTCGCCACCTCGACCTCAGCAACCTCGACCGGAGCGGCCAGAGCATCGGTGAACCATGACGGCACGCTGTCGACGACGAGACGAGTGTAACAATTCGCGTTGTAGCGGGAGCAGCGGAACCGTTCCCGATCCTCGGGATCAGTGGTTGGTGAAGGCCGCATCGACCGGCAGGACGATCCCGGTGACCTAGCGGGAGTAGGTCACCAGGTCACCGGCAACGACTCAACGCCGTAGACGACATGGTGCGGGCGGAACGGGATCTCCTCGAACGGCCCCCCGAGTGCCAGGTCCGGGAAGCGGCGCAGGAGCGCCGGCAGCGCGACCCGCAACTCGGCGCGGGCCAGCGGCGCCCCGAGACAGTGGTGCGGCCCGTAGCCGAACGCGACATGCGCCCCGGGCTTGCGGGTGAGGTCGAGGGTGTCCGGCTCGTCCAGGAATCGGGGGTCGCGGTTGGCCGGGGACAGCGCGAACAGCACCTTCTCGCCCGCCCGGATCGTCGTCCCGCCGATCTCGACATCGGTGGTGGCGGTACGGGGGATGCCGGAGTGCGCGACGGACAGGAACCGCAGCAACTCTTCGATCGCCCCGTTGAGAGCGACGGGCTCGTCGAGGTGTTCGCGCAGCCACACCAGCTGGTCGGGGTGAGTGACCAGGGCGATCGTGGTCATAGCCAGCATGTTGGCGGTGGTCTCGTGGCCTGCGGTGAGCAGCAGACCCGCGATGTTGGTCAGCGCGTCGGCATCGAGATCGTCCGCGTGATCGCGCACCAACATGCCCAGGATGTCCTCGCCCGGGTCGGCCTGCGCGCGCTCGACCAGCCCGCGCATGTAGACCAGCCCCTCACGACTCAGCCGGGAACGCTCCTCTGCCGGCAGCGAGGTGTCGGTCTGCCGCGACGTGCGTTCCTGGAAGCCGGCACGGTCCGCGTATGGGACGCCCAGCAGCTCGCAGATCACCAGGGACGGGATCGGCAGCGCGAAGTTCGGCACCAGGTCCGCACCCGGCCCGAGTCGCTCCACCAGGTCCAGGTGCTCATCGACGATCTCGCCGATCCGAGGCTCGAGGGCACGGATCCGACGCATCGTGAACTCCGGAGTGAGGAATCGCCGCAGCTGGGTGTGCTCCGGCGGGTCGAACGCGAGCAGCTGCCCCTTCCGCATCCGCTCCAGCTCCTCGGCGGACAGACCCCCGGCTGCCTCCGACCCACCGGCGAGCATTGTCGCTGCGTTCGAGAACCGCTCCGAGTCGCCGAGCACCGCGCGGACGTCCTCGTAGCGAGTGACCAGCCACGCCTCGCCGGAGCCGAGGGTGATCCGAGTCGGAGCCACCTCTCCGCTCTCGCGCAGTGCGACCGCCTCCGCGGCGGGGCCGAGCCCGTCACGGGCCATGTACAGCGGGACCGTCTCCGACATCTTCTCCTCGATCCTTACAGTTGCAGCCATCAGACACGCCCAGGTCCGCGCCGCCCTGGTGGTCGTCGCCGAGCACTCGCCGACCGACGGCCCGCGCGCGGCCGGCCATTGGGAAGCCCACGTAGCCGGTGGCGTGGTATACGACTTCTTCGAGCTCGCCGACCGTGAGCCCGTTGCGCCTGGCGGCGTCCAGGTGGATGGCGAGTTCCTCCTCGGCCCCGAGGGCGATGAGGATGCCGAGGGTGACCAGGCTGCGAGCACGGTGGTCCAGACCGGGTCGGGTCCACAGACCCCCGAAGGCGTGGGTCAGAGCGAACTCGCCGATCTCCCCGGCGAACTGCCCCTCCATCGCGTTCTCGCCGTCCGGTCCGATCATCTGTTCGGCGATCTCGGGGAGCATCTCGCGGACCACGCGTACGCCCTCGGCACGACGGTCGGTCATCTGCTCCCCCTCTACGTCCGCGGCAGGCCCAGAGCCGAGCCGCCGTCGACGGGCAGGATCGCCCCGGTGACGAACGCGGCTTCCGCACTGGCCAGGAACAGTGCTGCATTGGCGACGTCCCAGCTGGTGCCCTGGTGGCCCATCGGGATCATCGCCGCGCGTTGGGCCGCCACCTGCTCTCGAGGCGTTCCCGAGGCGCGGGCAACGTCGTCGACGCCCATGGGGGTATCGATCATGCCCGGTGCGATGACGTTCACCCGCACCCCGGCGGCGGCGTTCTCCAGTGCCAGCGAGCGTCCCATCGAGTTCACCGCCGCCTTCGCGGTCGTGTAGGCGATCGTGGCGCCGCCGGCCAGCCCTCCCGCCAGCGAGGAGATCAACACGACCGATCCCCCGCCGGCCTCACGCATCACGGGAATGACGTACTTGCACACCAGCCACATGCCGGTGAGGTTGACGTCGAAACCGTGTTGCCAGTCCGCCAGCGACAGCTCGTCGCTGTTGCCCCGCGGGACGATCCCGACGTTGTGGTGCAGCACGTCGATCCGACCCAACACGTCGACCGCCGCACCCGGCAGGGCGGCGCAGTCGGCCTCGTCGGTGATGTCGGCCCGGCGCGCGGTCGCCGTACCACCAGCGGCCCGGATCTCGTCGACGGTGTCGCGTGCCGAGCCCTCGTCGAGGTCCACGACGAGGACCTTCGCGCCCTCGCGGGCGAACGTCAGGGCGGTGGCCCGACCATTGCCCACCGTCGGCCCCGGGGTCTGGCCGCCGCCGATCACCACGGCACCCTTGCCTGTCAGCCGCGTCCCCGTGGTGGAGCTCATGAATCACTCCTCTCACTAAACAACTATAAATATACACGCGTTAAGCGGACGGGCACGGAGCGGCCCTGCTCCCGCCACGAGACTGTTCCCGCCCCGGACGACTCGGACCGGTGAAATCAGCGTCGCCTTGCGACAGCAACGAGCGAGGCGACCAGACGGTCGACGAACTCGGTCATGCCGCTACCGGCGGATCGTGGCCACACCGCCGATAGCGTCGGGTCGAGCGCGAGGCGTCCGTGCACCGAAGCCCACACGAAGGTGGCGGCGTCGTCCTCGTCCTGGGTCAGCTCGATGCCGCGCTCGCGCAACCGCTCCACCGCCGCCCGCCACTGGGCGGCGAGCGCGGCGGCGCCCTCACCCGAAGCACCGGGCACGATCCAGCGCAACATCAACCGGAACTGGCCGCGGTGCTCGCCGGCAAAGCGGCAGTAGGCGTGCGCCTGCGCCGCGAGGGCCGCCGCCGGATCGTCGTCCGCCGCACGGGCGCGGGCATCCGCCTCCCGCATCGCAGCCAGCAGGCGCGCGAAGCCGTCGGCGACAGCGGCCTCACCGAGCTCCTCCTTGGTCGCGAAGTGCCGGTAGATCGCCGGCGCAGTGACTCCGGCCTCCCGCGCTACCTCCCGCAACGACACCGGCAGCGGCGCCATCCGCGCATCGTCGGACACCAGCCGCGCCAGGGCCTCGAGGACCTCCTCACGCAACCGGTCACCCTGCCCTCGCACGTTGCGCTCCCGCGAGCGCTGCGACGGACCGTTGGTGGTCGTCATGACCCCAGCCTGCCAGCACACATCACGGCAGATCGAGAGTTCAATCCGTGATGAGCCTGCCCTCGACGAGGAGAGCCGCCGCTTCGAGCGCAGCCGCGTCGCGTTCTGCCGAGGCGTTGACGGAGAGCTCGGTGGCTGCCCCGCATCAGGGCCATGAGGGCGACGACGGAGGCGTCGTCCACGATACGGGGATCGATGGCCGTACGGAACCGCGCGACGAGGTCAGCAACGAGCGCCCGCTGGTTGGCGAGCACCTGCCAACCAGCTCGACCAGCGCGATCCCCTGTCAGCTGGCCCGTACCGTGGGTGTGCAGACCCGTCTACTGCTCGGCGACTTTGTCGAAGTCCTCCCTGAAGATGCAGCCACACCCGCGTGGCGATCAAAGCAGTCTCCGCGCCCGACCTCCGACGTTGGTCGCGGTGAACATCGACGTCATGATCGCGGTGGCGATGTCGGACAGCCACGCCGCACCACCGGCAGGCATCCCGTAAGCCTTGCGGTGAATGAGTTTGATGATTAATATCTGTGCTGCACGTCACCTGAGTGTCCGTTCCCGGGCCGGTCGTCGCGCTCGGTCGTCCACGGCCGAGCGCAACGATTCCGCGGCCCGACGATCAGGGGAGAGCATCAATGCCGTTGCAGCCCTACATGAAGCTGCTCTCGACCGACGACCACCTCATCGAGCACCCGAGGGTCTGGTCCGACCGGCTCCCGGCGAAGTACCGCGACGCCGGGCCGCAGATCGTCGAGCAGCGGATGGCCGAGGGCCAGCCCCCGGCCCAGGTCTGGAAGTACGAAGACCGGATCTACCCCTACATCGGCCTCAACGCGGTCGCGGGCAAGAAGCCCGAGGAGTTCGGCGTCGAACCGATCCGCTACGACGACATGATCCCGGGCTGCTACGACCCCAAGGCCCGGCTGGCCGACATGGACATCGACGGCGTCTGGGGTGCCATCAACTTCCCTTCCTTCCCGCGGTTCGCGGGCACCGTCTTCCTGGAGGGCGAGGACAAGCAGCTCGCGCTGCTGTCGGTCCAGGCGTGGAACGACTTCATGCTCGACGAGTGGTGCGCCACGGCGCCCGACCGCTTCATCCCGATGGCGATCCTGCCGCTCTGGGACGCTGACGCGTGTGTGCAGGAGATCCACCGCACCGCCGCCAAGGGCGCCAAGTGCGTCGGCTTCCCCGAGAACCCCGTGCCGCTCGGCCTGCCCTCGTTCCACTCCGACCACTGGGAGGGCGTCTTCTCCGCGCTGGAGGAGACCGACATGCCGATGTGCCTGCACTTCGGCACCTCCGGGCAGGCGCCCTTCACCGCCGACGACGCCCCCTTCGCGGTCGCGATCGCCCTGTTCGGCTGCAACTCGATGTACGCGACGGCGGACCTGCTCTTCTCGCCCGTGTTCCACCGGCACCCGAATCTCAAGGTCGGGCTCTCCGAGGGCGGCATCGGGTGGATCCCGTACATGCTCGAGCGCATCGACGGCACCTGGGAGCGGCACCGCTACTACCAGAACGTCAACCAGTCCGTGCGCCCCTCGGACCTGTTCCGCAAGCACGTCCACGGCTGCTTCATCGACGACTTCTTCGGCGTCGAGAACCGCCACCACATCGGGGTCGACAACATCACCTGGGAGTGCGACTACCCGCACTCGGACTCCTACTGGCCGCACAGCCGCAAGCGCGCCGCAGAGGCCTTCCGGAACGTCCCCGACGAGGAGGTCCAGCGGATGGTCGAGCACAACGTGCGCAGGCTCTACAACTTCCCGGCATGACCGAGGCGCGCAGCGAACGACCGGTCGGCGCGCGCCCGCCGGAGGAGCGCTCCGACTGGACAGAGCAGGATCTCCTCACCGTCGACGAGGCCCTGCCCCGGCTCCTGGACGCCATCGCGGAGGCCGAGCGAGATGCCGGCGCGGTGACGGATCCGGAGGAGCGGCGCACTGCCGAGCGCAGGCTCGCGGCGATGCACGAAGCGCGCGGCCAGCTCGAGGCGAACCGCGCAGCGCGCAGGAGCCGATGAGCTGGACCTGCCCCGCTCCGTTCGCGGGGCGGGGCAGGTCAGCTACGTGGGCGCCTGCCGGCACGGCGACGTCGCCCCAGCCCATCGCGGTGGAGCGCACGCGTTCGTTCCCGAAGGCCATCTGCAGTTGGCCTGCGTCGGTCGGGTCGTTCGAGTACTACGCCCAGCCGTCGATGCCATTCGGCGCGATGCCCGCGTCTTCGCACGCTGCCTTCATTGCCTCGACGACGAGCGCAGGTGCCCGCGGTGTGCGTGCTCACCGCGCTTGCCGTACTTCGTGTGTCCGATCCCGACGACGGCTGCGCGATCGCGCAACCAGATTCCTTCGCTCATCCACGAACCTCGCTCGGCGACGATGTGGATGAAGCTCGCGATCGCATTCGGCCGTGGCCGGCCTCCGGCTCACGCGGCCGACTTCTCGAGGACGTGGATCCCGCAGGCGGAACCGAGCCCGATCACGTGTGCGAGGCCGACCTTGGCGTTCTCGATCTGCCGCGGCCCCGCCTCGCCGCGCAGGTGGGTGGCGACCTCCCAGATGTTCGCGATGCCGGTGGCGGCGATCGGGTGCCCCTTCGACTGCAACCCGCCCGAGACGTTCACCGGGGTCCGGCCGTCGCGCCACGTCGCACCGGAGGCGAAGAAGTCGACCGCGCCGCCGGGCTCGCAGAGCCCGAGGTTGTCGTAGTGCACCAGCTCGGCGGTGGCGAAGCAGTCGTGCAGTTCGACGAGGTCGAGGTCCTCCGGGCCGACACCCGCCTGTTCGTAGGCCTGCGTGGCCGCGGAGCGGGTCAACGTGTTGACGTCGGGAAGGACCTGGCACGCCTCCTGCCACGGGTCGCTGGTCAGTACCGACGCGCTGATCTTGACCGCGCGGCGCTGCTGCTCCAGCGACAGCGTGCGAAGCCTGCTCTCGCTCACCACCACCGCGGCCGCCGCGCCGTCACAGTTGGCCGAGCACATCGGCCGGGTGTTCGGGTAGGCGATCATGAGGTCGTTCATGATCTCGTCGAGCGTGAAACGCTTCTGGTACGCCGCGTTCGGGTTGAGCGTGGAGTGCGCGTGGTTCTTCTCGGAGATCCGGGCGAAGAGTTCGAAGTCCGCGCCTCCGTAGCGGTGGTCGTACTCCATCCCGATCTGGGCGAACACGCCGGGCATGGTCTCGGTCCCGACGCGGCCGTCGAGCGGGGCGACCGCGCCGTACCGGCCCGACGGGGCCCAGGTGTCGCCGTCGTCGGCCCGCGAGCCGCCCGCGAGCAGACCCGCGCCCGCGATCTTCTCCACACCGACGGCGAGGCCGATGTCGGTTTCGCCCGCCTTGATCGCCATCATCGCAACGCGCAGCGCGGTGGCGCCGGTCGCGCAGGCGTTGGCGACGTTGAACACCGGGATGCCGGTCTGCCCGATCTGTTTCTGCAGGGCCTGGCCGGTGACCCTGCCCATCAGGTTGCCGAAGCCGAGCACGCCGACGTCCTTGATCGTGACGCCGCCGTCGCGCAGCGCCCCGATCGCCGCCTCGGACGAGAGGTCGAGGATGTCCTTGTCCTTGTGCTTGCCGAACCTTGTCATGTGGATGCCGAGGATCCACACGTTCTCCGCCATAGTCGGATCTCCTCAGTTCGCCGGCTCGAAGCCGTAGCCGACCGCCTCGACGCCCGCGGCGTCGACCCCGATCGACATCGTGGTGAGGCGCACCGGCATCCCGAGGTTCACGTGCTCCGGGTCCGGCGGGGTGTTGACGACGTTGCCCTTCACGCTCGTCCCGTCGCAGTCCACGATCCCGGCGACGAACGGAACCTGCACGCCCGCGGCGGCGGAGTGGACGATGGTGAAGGACCGCAGGGTGCCGGTCGTGGGGATGTCCACGGCGTGGAACTCCTGCAGTCCACAGCTCGCGCACGCGCTGCGCCGGTCGAAGTACCGCGCCCCGCAGGTCGTGCACTCCTGGGCGACCAGATGCGGCTCGTCCCCGAGTACGAGGTAGTCCACCAGCGGAACCCGGTCCACGTCGACCTCCGGCATCAACAGTAATATGATTGAACTTTAATTCTGAGGCGTCGCCGAGGCGAGCGCCGAACGGATGATCCCGGCGAGAGCCAGCGGTTGGTCGCTCTGCACCGAGTGCCCGGCCGCCGGCACCACATGCACCTCGGCTCCCGGGCGACGGAGCCGGAACTCCTCGGCGTCCTCGTCGGAGACGAAGGCCGAGTCCCCGCCTCGCACGAGCGTCATCGGGACGGTCGCCGCGCCGAGGTCCGCCCACAGCGGCGTGTAGTCGCCCGGTCCGCCCTGGCGGTCGTAGCGCCACTCCCACCGGCCGTCGGCGCGTTGCCGGCTGTTGTGCACCACGCCGCGGGCGAGCGAGGACCGCGGCCGCTGCGGCGCCGCCGCGACCGCGCGCTCGACCATCTCCTCGCGGGTCGCGAACACCCCACCGTCGCCGATGAGCGCGGTCGTGCCGCGCTGGGCCCGGCTCATCGCGGGGGTGCGCCGCAGGACCGAGGGCGTGACGTCGACGACGACCGCGCGCCGGACCACGTCCGGGGCGGCGGCGGCCAGCCGGATGGTGGTCAGGCCGCCCAAAGACATCCCGACCACGACCTCGGCCTGCGGCGCCCACCGACGCACCGCGGGGGCGACGGCCTCCGCGGCCGCCCAGGGACCGTAGTCGCGGTCGGCGCGCCAGTCCGAGTGCCCGTGCCCCGGCAGGTCGACCGCCAGCGCGGGGATGCCGAGCGCCAGGACAACAGTGTCCCAGGTGTGGGCGTTCTGCCCACCGCCGTGGAGGAACACCGCTCGCGGAGCGGCATCACCCCACCGGAGCGCGCTCACCCGACGCCCGTCCCCGACATCGGTGCCCTCCCGCCGCACGGCGGGTGGCCCGGTCCAGGCCAGTCCGACCTCGGCCGCGTTGTCGGCCAACATCGAGAACTCGTCGTCCGCGCCCATCCGTCCTCCCGACCGCCGCACGGCCCGCTCCGGGTGCTGCCGTGCGCGTACTTGCCAGGCTAGGGGAAACAAGTATGGTCAGGTCAATGATATGACGATATAAATCGATGGCCGCCGGAACAGCGAGAGGACGGGACGGATGACCGACCCCGAGGGCGGCTCCCACCGCCTCACCGACGAAGTGGGCACGGTTCGCATCGGCGACCGCGACGTGCGACGCCTCGGCTTCGGCGCGATGCGGATCTCCGGAGCGCGGACGCCCGACGGCGTCCGCGACCGCGCGACGGCGATCGCGCTCGTCCGCGGCGTCCACGACCACGGCATGCGCTTCCTCGACGCCGCCAACATCTACGGGTACGGCGAGTGCGAGGAGATCATCGCCGAGGCTCTGCACCCCTACCCCGACGACCTGCTGATCGGCACGAAGGCGGGGTTCGAACCCGGAAAGCTGCGGCCGGGAATGACATCCCTGCCCCCGCTCGGGCGCCCCGAGCACATCCGCCAGGAGTGCGAGAAGAGCCTGCGCAGGCTCCGGCTGGACTGCATCGAGTTCTATCAGGTGCACGTGCCCGACCCGGCCGTGCCCTACGCGGAGACCGTCGGCGCGTTCGCCGACCTGCAGCGCGAGGGCAAGGTGTGCCACATCGGCGTGAGCAACGTGGACCTCCCGCAGCTCGAGGTCGCCCGGGGCGTCTGCGAGGTCGTGGCGGTGCAGAACCGGTACAACGTGGCCGAGCGCCGATCGGAACCGGTGCTCGACCGGTGCGAGGAGCTGGGCATCCCATTCATCCCGCACACCCCGCTGGTGCGCGACGCCCCCGTCGTGACGGCGGTCCTGCAGGAGGTGGCAGGCGAGCTCGCGGCCTCGCCGCGGCAGGTCGCCATCGCCTGGCTGCTCGCACGCTCCCCCGTCATGGCACCCATCCCGGGCACCAGCGACCTTGCGCACGCCCTCCACAACGTGGAAGCCGCGCGCGTCACGCTCACGTCCGCGCAGTGGGAACGGCTCGACTCGGCCGCCCGCGGCACCACCGACCAGGAAGCTCGCGTCTCATGATCATCGACTCGCTCGACATCAACCCGGCGGAGTTCGGCAGGGGAACCGGATGGGAGATCAAGCCGCAGGGCGCGTGCAAGGCCGAGATCTGCGTCCCGCTCGGCCCGACGGACGGGTTCGACGTCATCGCCACCACCGAACGCCTCGGCATGGCCCTCGTGCGCGACGAACGTGCCGGGCTGTGGGCGATCGGGCCCGAGACGCTCGGCGACAAGGCGCTCGTCAGCGCGGAGGCGCCCGAGCTCGTCCTGGAGGATCTCTCGGGCGACGAGTTCCACCTCTCCTCCCTGCGCGGGCAGAAGGTCGTGCTCGTCGCGTGGGCGCCCTATTGAGGCTGTGCCTTTGACCTGCCCGGGTGGCAGGCTTTGCGCACGGAGCTCCATCCCACCGGACTCGAGGTGGTGACCGTCTCCCTCGAACTGAGCGGGCCGGACGCCTCTCGCCCCTACATCGAGGCCGCCCGTCCCGAGCACCCGTCCCTTCTCGACCCGACCCACCGGATGGATGCGCTCTTCGGCGTCGTGAACATCCCGAACGTGGTGTGGATCGACGAGGACGGGATGATCGTCCGCCCGCCTGAGGCGGGGTGGCCCGGCGGCGACCAGCACCTGCCGCCGGACATGATGGCGTCGATGCCGAAGCTCGGCCGCGCCCCTAACGCCCCGCCCCGTCCTGAACGCGGCGCGGGACAGGCGTTCGTCGCCGGTGGTCAGGACCGGACGGCCTACCCCGACGCCATCCGCGACTGGGTCGCGAGCGGCGCCGAGAGCCCCTACACGCTAACCCCTGACGAGGTCGTCGCGCGATCGCGGCCACGCCCGCTCGAGGAGTCGGCCGCCGCTGCCCACTTCGAACTGGCGAACGCGCTGTGGCACCGGGGCGAGCGTGACCTCGCCATCGCACATTTCGCCGAGTGCCACCGCCTCCAACCCGACAACTGGACCTACCGGCGGCAGGCGTACTCCCTCGTCGGCAACGAGCGCGCCGGCGGCGCGTACGGCCGGTTCGTCCAGGGACCGCTGCGGGGCGAGGAGGACGACTGGCCCTTCGACTCCGACTTCCAGTCGGAAGCAGCACAGCTCAGGGAGGGCGAGTACTACCCGAAGACCCTGTAAGGAATGCGCCGGCACTACAGCTTCCGGAGCACCTCCTCGGTGTACCGGGTCATGCCGTCGAGCGCGTCACGCGAGCTGCGCCAGGGACGGCAGATCACCCGGTCCACACCCATCTCGTCGAGGCGACGCAGGAGGTCGAGGTCCTCGAGGTCCCCGACCCGGCCGTCGACGGTGATCGCGATCCGGTCCTCGCGGCCCGCCGCCTCCCGCATCCGCTCGAGGTCGGCGATGGCCGTGGGGAGCGCCTCGGCGGGGGTGTTCATCGGGATCCAATCCCGAGCCGAACCGGACGGCGCGCCGCTTGGCCGCTCTCCCGTCCCCGCCGACGAGGATCGCCGGGCCGGGCTGCTGCGGCGGCTTCGGGTTGAACTTCACGGGCGGGAACCGCCAGAACGCGCCCTCGTGCGCGATCACGTCCTCCTCGGCGGACCAGAGGCGGGAGCACACCTCCAGTGCCTCGTCCACGCGCCGGCCACGGGTCCGGAAGTCGAGCTGAACGGCGTCCCACTCCTCTTCCAGCCAGCTCGCGCCGATGCCGAACTCGAACCGGCCGCCGACGCGCATGTCGAGCGTCGTGACGGCCCGCGCGGTCACGAACGGGTGCGAGCCACCGAAGCGAGGGCGACGAAGACGTCCTAGGCGGGCACATCGGCGGTGATCGGCGGCTCGCTGTGCCCGGTCTGCGGGCTGCCGGTCATCGCGACCGGCAGCACGAGGTGCTCGGGCAGCCACAGCGACTCGAACCCGAGCCGCTCGGCCTCCTGAGCCACCGTCCCCCAGTGATTCCAGCTGACCGCCGAGAGCGGAAGACCGAACCTCATGCCGAGCGCAGGAGCATGGCCCCGGACGGCACGCCACCCCCCGCGGAAACCGCGGCGACCCGGGCGTTCTCGACCTGGCGACCGGTGGCCTCGCCCCGCAGCTGCAGGACGGCTTCCCGGAGGAAGCCGTAGCCGTGCAGCCGGCCCGCGGAGAGCTGGCCACCGTGGGGGTTGAGCGGCAGGCGTCCGCCCAGCGCGATCCCGCGGCCACCGTCGACGAAGTCGGTCGCCTCGCCGTACCCGCAGAACCCGAGGCCCTCCAGCCACGACAGCGCGTTGAAGCTGAAGCCGTCGTAGAGCAGGGCGACGTCCACGTCGTCGGGGCGCAGCGCCGTGCGGCTCCACAGGTGCTTCGACGGGCCGAGCGACTGGGGCAGGTGGGTCAGGGTGTCCTGATCCCAGGACAGCCGCTCCATGATCTGCGTCCCGCACGCCTCGACGAGCACCGCGGGCTTGGGCCGGTCCGCGACGGTGTCGGCGGCGGAGACGATGCAGGCGACCGAGCCGTCGACGGGGACGTCGCAGTCGAAGAGCCCGAACGGGCTCGAGACCATGCGGGCGGCGTAGTAGTCCTCGATCGTCATGGGCTCGCGGTAAACGGCCTCCGGGTTGCGGACGGCGCCGTCCCGGGCCGTCACCGCGATCCACCCGAGCACGTCGCGGTCGACGCCGTAGTGGTGCATGTAGTAAGAGGCCTGGCAGGCGATCCAGTTCGCGGCCGACGACGCCCCGAACGGTAGGCGGAACTCGGCCATCCCGCTCGCCCTGCCCTGCGGCGGGCGCCAGCGTCCGGTGCGCTGCATGTGCGAGTGCGAGGCCTGCCAGACGGTGCGGTAGCAGAGCACGTGCTTGCACAGCCCGGCCGCCACCGCGAGCATCGCCGTCATCACCGAGCCGAGCTGGCCGGGTATCTCCGAGCCGCCGTTGACCCAGGTCGGATGGATCCGCAGCGCCTCCTCGACCCCACTGAGGCCGCCCTCCGAGAACCCTCCCTCCAACTGCGGACCCGGGTACGTCGAGAGCCCGTCGATGTCGGAGAGCTCCAGGCCCGCGTCCGCCACGGCCTCCAGGCAGGCGTCGACGGTGAGGGAGACCGGATCGATCATCAGGCGGCGACCGACGCGCGACTGCCCCACGCCGGTGATCGCCACCTTGTCCTCGTACTTCTCCGTGCGCGCCATTGGCCGGAGCGCGACTCCGACGTCGCGGGGCTGCGGAACCGGACCCGGCTCGCCCGCGGCGTCCGGGTCCGGTTCGAACAGCGGCAGCCAGACGTCCTCGGCCCGCTCGAACACGACCTGCACGCGCATGCCCACGTGCACCGACGCGGGGTCGCAGCCGACCATGTTGGTGGTCAGCCGGACGTCGGGGTCCTCGTCGAGGGCGACGATCGCGACGACGTAGGGCGGCGGGAATCCGGGCAGCCACGGTTGCTCGTTCACCGTGAACCCCGCGACCACGGCCTTGCCCGAGACCTCCGACATCTCGATGTCCCGTCCCCGGCACCGGGCGCAGATCGGCAGCGGAGGGTGCATCCGCTTGCCGCACGTGCGGCAGCGCGCCACCCGTAGCCTGCCGTCCGCGCCCGAGTGCCAGAAGGGTTCGGTGGCCAGCGTCGGCTGCGGAGCGATCCGTGTGACGCTCGTGTGTCCGATCACGTCGGTCATGGTCAGGAACCTTCCTGCCCGGGCCGCCGCGGGAGCAGGATCTCCTCGTAGAAGCGGTCGACGAACGGCTTCAGATCAAGGTTGGCAACGTCGAAGTCGGCCACCGTCAGCCAGGACGTGTCGGCGGGATAGCCGAGCTCTTCGGTCACGATCCGCCACCACTTGTCGTACAGCGCCTTGTGCTGCTCGACCGCCGCGGTGCCGTCGTCGGTCAGCCCCTGAGCCTCCAGCTCAGCGGCGCCCTCCTCCTCGGCCTGGGAGTAGTAGGCCTCGATGGCGCGGGTGGTCTCCGGGTCGAACTCGGCGAGCTCCATGCCCCCGTCGCGGGAAACCTGCATCGACTCGACGATGTCGCCGTACGCCGCTCTCATCATCATCTCGAGCATCTGCGGTTGGGTGTCCCAGAGCAGCTGCTGGGCGGCCAGCGGCAGCTGCTCCCACCGGTCCCGGCTCATGCCGAACCCGGTTGGCGTCTCCCCGAAGTCCCCTGCCGGCTGGGTCCCGAAGACCCAGCTGTCGACGACGTCGACGTAACCGCCGGTGAGATGCGCACCGATCGAGTTGACC
The DNA here is from genome assembly GCF_006716445.1 of Pseudonocardia kunmingensis. GTDB lineage: Bacteria > Actinomycetota > Actinomycetes > Mycobacteriales > Pseudonocardiaceae > Pseudonocardia > Pseudonocardia kunmingensis. Next base: position 613,816 of record NZ_VFPA01000002.1, on the reverse strand, counting down.
GCACAGTCGACGACACCCCGTTGCAAGCCCTGGAACAGCTCGCCGATCACCAGTGACACCGGGGTCATCCCGAGCGTCTCCGCCAGTGGCACGTACGACGGCGACGACACACGCACCCGTTTGCCCTGCAGTTCGGCCAAGCTGGTCGGGGCGGGGCCACGACACTGCAGCTTGACGTCGTGGCTTGGTGTGTAGAGCGGGTACAAGGAGAAGACCCCGAGCGCCTCGCCCTCCGCCTGCAGCGGCGCGAACGTCTGCCCGAACTCGGCCTGCGCGGCGAAGGCCGCCATCCGACCCGAGATCGGGTGCGGTTGACCGTAGATCGACATGCCGCCGATCGCGTTGGCCACCGGCCACTCGTCCGGCTGGTAGGCGGGGATGTACATCCCCAGGTCGACACGGCCCTGGCCGAGCCCGTCGGCCATCTTGTCGAGCGAGACCTTCGCGCCGGCGTAGTCGTGCTCGAAGGTGATCTTGCCGCCGGACATCTGGGTGACGAGGTTCGAGTACTCCACGTATGCGTCCACGGTGCCGGTCCCCGGCCCCGTGGTGTGCCCGCCGAAGAGCAGGGTGACCGGCTCCATGTCGGCCAGGGCCTCGGCGTAGGCCGCGGTGCCGGCGCCCACGGGAACGTTCTCACCGCCCGCGGACTCTGCGCCCGTGCCGGACTCCGCACCGGGAGGTGCGCACGCGGCTACGGCGAGCGCTGCGGCAACGACGGGAGCGAGCAGGCGGAGGGGACGTCGGGTTCGAGCAGAACCGAGCTTCATCGCTCATTCCTTCCGGGCATCTTCGTGGGGATGGACAGGCGTAGCTCCGCAGCACCGCGGACGGCGCTGGCGCGGGCCTCTCCTACGTGACCGCCCCCGCGACCTTCAGCGCGATCAGTTCGTCGTCCGTGCGACCGAGCTCGCGCAGGATCTCGTCGGTGTGCTCGGCGAACAGCGGAGCCCGCGTCAGCTGTGGCGCCGTCCGGTCGAACTGCACCGGGTTCGCCACCAGCTCACGCCGCACCCCCTCGGCGTCGACGACCTCGGCGATCTGACCGAGTGCGCGCAGCGAGACGTCGTGGCCGACCTCCCAGGCGTCCTGGACGACCGCCCACTGCCCCTCCATGCCCTCGAAGGCGGCCACCCACTCGTCCTTCGTCCGCCCGCCGATGATCTCCGCGACGATCGCGCCCGCTTGGGGGGCGTTCGCCATCAGCTTCTCCGCGGAATCGAACCGGTCGTCCTCGACGAGCTCCTCGCGGCCGACGACCCGGCAGAACTCGGGCCAGTAGCGGCCGGGCTGCAGCATCGTGAGCATCAGCCAGCGGTCGTCCGACGTCCGGTACGCCCCGGTCAACGGATTGCTCGCGGCGCCGTGCTTCGACGGCGCCTGCTTGGGCAGCGGCCCGCCCGCCATCAGCGCCAGGTTCGTCGCGAACTGGGTGCTCCACGCGCCAACGCCCAGCAACGAGACGTCCACGATTGGTGCCTCCCCGGTGCGCGCGCGAGCGAACAGCGCTGCCGCGATCCCGCCCGCGATGGTCATGCCGCCCATCGAGTCGCCGTAGGCGCCCGTCGGCATCGGCAGGAACACGTCGGACCCGGGGGGCGTGACCAGCTCGCCGCTGCCGCCTCGCGCCCAGAACGCCGTGCTGTCGTAGCCGCCCTTGTCCGCCTCCGGACCCGTGTGGCCGAACCCGGACCCCAGCGTGTAGACGATGTCGGGGTTGATCGCGCGGATGTCTTCGACGTCGATGCCCAGCTTCGCCCGGGCGCGCGGCAGGAAGTTCGTCAGGAACACGTCCGAGCGGCGGACCAGCTGGTGCAGCACCTCCTTCGCCTCCGGCTTCTCCAGTGCGAGGCCGATGGAGCGCTTGCCACGATTCGGGCCCTCCATGATCGGGACGAACGACGACCCCTTCGTGACCTGGTCCTGTCCGGTGACCTTGACGAGGCCGCGCTGGGCGTCGCCCTTCTCGGCGTGCTCCACCTTGATGACCTCGGCGCCCCAGTCCGCCAGCACCGCGCCGGCCGCGGGGACGAACGTGAACTGGGCGACCTCCAGGACGCGGATCCCGTCCATCGGCTTCGACATCGTCATCGACTTCGCCCTCGCTTCCGGTGCACCGGTGCACGCGTGGTCTGGAGTTTCCGGGGGTGCGGGTGCAAGAGTTACCTGATCCGACTGATTGCCCCGACTAGCATGAAGCGTCGACCGAGACGTGGCCCGTGTCAAGAGGCGTGCCGCAAGGCGCCCTGTAAGCCTTACGGTATGTCCTCCCGTAGCTTCCCAATGGGGGTTATGCGGTATCTAATACACAGGGTCCATCTCGATGCGGCTCGGCACTGCGGCCGCGCGACGACGGGAGTGCGCACCATGTCGGAGACGAGCCGCCCGCTGGCGGACAGGGTCGCGATCATCACGGGCGCGGGTCGCGGGATCGGACGCGAGCACGCGCTGGCGTACGCCCGCGCAGGTGCGGCGGTCGTGGTGAACGACCTCGGAGGCGGCGGCGACGGCACCGGGGGATCCACCGGTCCTGCCGCCGACGTCGTCGCGGAGATCGAGGCGGAAGGTGGCTCGGCCGTCAGCAACGGCGACGACATCTCCCGGCCCGAGAGCGCCGCACGGTTGGTGCACACGGCGGTCGAGGAGTTCGGGCGCCTCGACGTCCTGGTCAACAACGCGGGAATCCTGCGCGACAAGACGCTGCTCAACACCTCGCTCGAGGACTGGGAGGCCGTGCTCGGCGTGCACCTGCGCGGCACGTTCCTCACCAGCCAGGCCGCCGGCCGCTACTGGCGCGACCGCGCCAAGGAGAGCGGCCCCGTCGACGCGCGGATCATCAACACCTCGTCCGGCAGCGGACTGTTCGGCAACTTCGGACAGTCGAACTACGCCTCGGCGAAGGCGGGTATCGCGTCGCTGACGATCGTCACCTCGTTGGAGCTCGGCCGCTACGGGGTCACCGCCAACGCCATCGCACCGGTGGCGAAGACCCGCCTGCTCGCGTCGACCGGCCGCATCGAGGAGACGGTCTCGGAAGGCTTCGATCCCTACGACCCCAAGCACGTCTCGCCCCTCGTGGTGTGGCTGGGCAGCCCGGAGTCCCGCGACGTCACAGGCAGGGTCTTCAGCGTGGTGGGCGGCTACGTCGGCGTCGTCGAGGGCTGGCACATCGGCCCCACCCTGCACCACGAAGGCCCGCTGACCTTCGACGAGATCTCCAAGGAGCTCCCCGAGGTGCTCGCGGCGGCGCGTCCCAACGCCACCCCTCGCGAGTCGCACCCCTACGCACGGGAGAGCTGAGCATGCCGCTCGACCTCGGCGTCGTCGGCGCCCGCACCGAGCCCTGGACCGTCGAGTGGGATTCGAAGGACGCCCTCCTCTACGCCCTCGGGGTGGGGGCGGGCGCCGAGGACCCCGCGCAGGAGCTCGCCCTGACCACGGAGAACACCGAGGGAGTGGCGCAGCAGGTGCTGCCGACGTTCCCGGTCGTGCTCGGCAGCGGCGGGCCCCGTCTCTCCTACGGCGACATCGACCTGAGCAAGCTGGTCCACGCGGAGCAGTCGATCGTGCTGCACCGGCCGCTTCCGGTGACCGGCCGGGCGACGATGACCCGCGGTATCGACGGCATGTACGACAAGGGCAGCGGCGCTCTGGTCACCATGAGCTCCTCGCTCGTGGACGCCGAGACCGGCGAGCCGCTCGCCGACATGACCAACGGCGCGTTCATCCGCGGCGAGGGCGGTTTCGGCGGCGATCGCAGCCCGACCGAGACCTGGGCGGTGCCGGACCGGGAGCCCGACGCCGAGGCACGCCAACGCACCCGGATCGACCAGGCACTGCTCTACCGGCTCAGCGGCGACCGCAACCCGCTGCACTCCGACCCCGCGTTCGCCCGTCGCGGCGGCTGGCCGCGCCCGATCCTGCACGGGCTCTGCACGTTCGGCTTCGTGGGCAGGGCGTTGCTGCACGCCGCGGCCGGATCGGACCCCGTGCGGTTCCGGTCGATGCGCGCGCGGTTCTCCCGACCCGTCATGCCAGGGGACGAGCTGGTCACGCGGTTCTGGTTCGACGGCACCACCGTCCTGTTCCAGACCAGGGTCGGTGACCAGGTCGTACTCGACCGCGGGGTTGCCGAGGTGGAGAAGGACGGCACGACGTGAGCGGTCGCTCCGTACCGGTCCTCACCCCGGAGACGTCGGTCTACTGGGAGAAGGCGGCGCAGCGCGAGCTGTGGCTGCCCCGCTGCGGGGCGTGCGAACGCACCTTCTTCCCGCCCCGGGCGCACTGCCCGCACTGCGCGGCCGAGGACGTCCGCTGGTACCGGGCGAGCGGGACGGGCACCTTGGCGTCCTACGTCATCAGCCACCGGCCGGCTCCGGGGTACGGGGACGACGTCCCGTACGTCATCGCGCTCGTCGACCTGCCGGAGGGACCACGGTTGACCACCAACCTCCTGGGCGTCGAGGCTCGTCCGGAGGCCCTGCGCGTCGGCCTGCCCCTCGAGGTCGGCTTCGAGCAACGCGGCGACGTCGTCCTGCCGCAGTTCCGCGTGGTCACGGGAGCGGGACGGTGACCGGGAGCGTGACCGGGACCGCCGTCATCGCGGGAGCCGCCGAGTCCGCCCGCATCGGCGTCGTGCCCGACGAGTCGGCACTGCGGCTGGGCACGGGCGCCGCGCTCGCCGCGCTGCGCGACGCCGGACTCGGCCTTGCCGACGTGGACGGCGTCGCGAGCACGCTCCAGACGGTCGAGCTCGCGCACCATCTCGGGGTCCGTCCCCGCTGGTTGGACGGCACGAACGTCGGCGGCTGCTCGTACATGCTGCACGTACGGCACGCCGTGGCTGCGCTACGGACGGGCCAGGCGTCGGTCGTGCTGGTGGTGCACGGCCAGTCCGGCCGCTCCCGGGTCGGCGAGAGCGGCGTCCCGCCCGGACCGTCGAGCGTGCCGGGCCAGTTCGAGCGGCCCTATGGTGTGGCCGGGACGTTCTCCCTGTTCACGCTGCCGGCGATGGCCTACCTCAGCGCGCACGGCCTCGGCGAGGCCGAGCTCGCGGAAGTGCCCGTCGCACAGTCGCGGTGGGCCTCGCGAAACCCGCGTGCGTTGCGTCCCGGCCTGCTCACCGTCGACGACGTGCTGTCGTCGAAGACGATCGCCTGGCCGTTCCGCGTGCTGGAGTGCTGCCCGCTGACCGACGGCGGCGGGGCACTCGTTCTGACCACGGCAGAGCGTGCCGCCGACCTCGCCCTCGCTCATCCCGCGGTGGTCGTCGCCGGCAGCGGGGAGGCCTGCGAGGGGCCCGGACCGTCGTTCATGGACGACCTCACGACCTTCCGCGGCTTCCGCGACGCCTCGGCCGAGGCGCTGCGCGAGGCCGGTGTCAGTACCGACGACGTGGACCACCTGATGGTCTACGACGCGTACGCCCACCTGCCGCTCTACGGGCTCGAGGACATCGGGTTCGTCGGCAAGGGCGAGGCCGCCGAGTTCATCCGCAGCGGTGCGACGAGCCCCGGTGGGGCCCTCCCGATGAACACCAACGGGGGCGGACTGCTCTACACCCACACCGGCATGTACGGGATGTTCGCCCTGCAGGAGGCGGTGCGCCAGCTCCAGGGTCGCGCCGCCGCCCAGGTGCCCGACGTGCGCACGAGCCTGGTGCAGGGCGTCGGCGGCATGTTCGCCGCCGCCGGCACCGTCGTGCTCCAGCGTTCCTGAGACCCGCCCCGCCCCACCGAGGAGGACCAGCAATGCCGCTCGACGTCGAAGGATGGGCAGCCGCAGGACTCGACTTCCGGGTCGAGAACTCGGTCGCGTTCCTGACGCTCAACCGCCCCCACATCAAGAACGCGGTGACCCATCCGCTCCGCAACGCGATCCTGGCGAGCCTGGACGAGGTGCGGAGCGACCCGGCGATCCGCGCCGCGCTCGTCACGGGCGCGGGCACTGCGTTCTGCTCCGGAGCCGATCTCAGCGAGGCCGACCACATCGAGATCCCGCCGGAGCACCGCCGCGGCACCCCGACCCACGTCCGCCGCGAGGACGGGCTCGCCTACGGGTGGTGGCGGATCATCGAGAAGGTCTGGGAGAACACCAAACCCATCGTCGCGGCCGTGAACGGCCCGGCCTACGGGTTCGGCTGCAACTTCGCCTTCGCGTGCGACCTCGTGATCGCGGGCGAGTCGGCGCGGTTCAGCGAGATCTTCGTCCAGCGCGGTCTCCCGCTCGAGGCGAGCGGCGCTTACCTGCTGACCCGCAGCGTCTCCCCCGTCCGCGCCCGCGAGCTCGCCCTCTTCGGCGACCCGCTGCCGGCGACGACCGCCGAGCAGTGGGGCTTGGTCAACCGATGCGTCCCGGACGGCGATCTGATGAAGGTCGCCACCGGATGGGCCGAGCGGCTGGCGAGCGGGCCGACGATCGGGATCGGGCACATCAAGTCGCAGATCAACCAGGGCCTGGACATGAACATCCGCCAGACCTGGCGCGAGGAGGTCACCTTCCTCGGCATCGGACCCGGCGAGGACCAGGCCGAGGCGGGGTTGGCGTTCCGCGAGAAGCGGGCGCCGAAGTTCACCGGCCGCTGAAGGAGCTCACCGGCTGACCGGGCCGCCCGGCTCCCCCTGTTACCGTCAGGGCTACCGCAAACCCTGCGGCAGTACACATCGAACGTCGAGGACGGACCATCCATGCCGCACCGCTCGTCGGCGGCCGGGGCCGACGCGCCTCCCACCCGGGTGAGCCGAGGGTCGATCAGCGCGGAGATGATCGTCGAAGGCGCCTTCGAGCTCGCCGGGCGTGACGGCGTCGACGGGCTGAGCATGCCGAAGCTCGCTCGCCACCTCTCGATCGGCGTCACCAGCATCTATTGGTACTTCAAGAGCAAGGACGAGCTCCTCGACGCCCTGACCGCCGAGGCGCTGATCCGCTTCTACGCCCAGCTACCGACGTTCGAGGAGCTGCCGTGGGACGAGCGGCTGCGGGAGCACTTCCGCGCCTTCCGGAGGGTCTTCCGCGAGGACGACGTGCTGTGTGACCTCATCCTGCTGCGGTCCGGCCACTTCGAGGGCAACTCGCTCGCGGTCTGGTGGCCCCGGTTCGAGTCCATCCTGGTTCAGCTGCAGGATGCGGGTTTCAGCAGCCGGGCGGCCGCGGACGCCTACTTCGTGCTCTCGGTGTACGTGCGCGGGGCGGTCGTCGTCGAGCGCGTCATGACGCCGGCGGACCACCCGCGGCCGTCCACGACCTACCAGCGCACCAGTCGCCTGGACCGCGACGCCTACCCCTTGACCTACCAGGCCGCCCTCGAGCACTCGTTCACCGGCGTGGCCGACGAGGAGTTCGAGCGCGGGCTCGACCTGACCATCAAGGGTCTGCGCGACAGCGTCGCGGACCAGGACTAGAGCCCATGGAGCTCCGCGAGGGCGTCACGGTGGTGGTGCGGGTCGCCGAACAGCTGCTCGAGGGTCTTCGCACGTCGCAGATAGAGATGGGCCGGGTGCTCCCAGGTGTAGCCGATCCCGCCGAGTACCTGGATCGTGGATTCGGCAACGCTCGTCGCCGCACGCGAGCAGTACACCTTCGCGACCGCCGCGACGTCCGCGAGCTCGTCAGGCGGCCCGTCGACGGCCCGTAGCGCGGCGTCCACCGCGGCGCGGGAGCACTCGACGAGCACGAACATGTCGGCGCACAAGTGCTGCACCGCCTGGAACGACCCGATCGGCCGGCCGAACTGCTCGCGGGTCCTCGCGTAGTCGACGGCGATCTCGAGCAGCCGTTCGGCCAGTCCGAGCTGCTCGGCGGCCGCGGCGACAGCGGCCACGTGCCGCAGCCGCGTGAGCCCCGCCGTGTAGTCGCCGCCGAGCCGGACGGCCGCGGCGCGGGTGAGCCGGAGCCGCGACTGCCTGCGGGTCAGGTCGAGGACGTCCACGTCCTCACACTCCACCCCCGGTTCACCCGAATCCACGGCGAAGAGCCCCACCTCCTCGCCCACCCGGGCGACCACGAGCAGGATGCCGGCGAGCGGCCCGTCGAGCAGCCCGACCTTGTGCCCGGTCAGCTGCCACGTCGATCCGCCCCCGGTGGCACAGGTGGTCTCGCCCGAGGCGTCGTCGAGCGCGAGGGTGGCGATCGTCGAGCCATCGGCGATCCCGGGGAGGATGCGCTTTGCCGCGGTCTCGTCCCCGGCGGCGAGCACCGCCGTGGGGACGAGCACTGCTGTGGAGAGCACGGGCGCCGGCACCAGGGCGCGCGCGGCCTCCTGGAGCGCGACACCGCTCTCGACGTGCGTGAGCCCCTGCCCTCCGAGCTCCTCGGGCACCAGGATCCCGGCCAGGCCGGCCTGCGCGGCGAGCAGGGACCACAGCCCGCGGTCGTAGGGTCCGCCGTCGACGAACCGGCGGACGTGCTCGTCCGGTGATCGCTCGGCGAACAGGCCACGCAGTGCGGCGCGGAACTCCACGCGCTCGGCCGACGTCGTCGTGGTCATGTACTCCTCCTGCGTCGGTCGATCAGCCGTTGCGCGGCAGGGCGAGCACACGCTCGGCGATGATGTTCTTGACGATCTGAGTGGTGCCCGCGGCGATCGTGGCCGAGCGCGCCGACAGATACGCGTGCGCTGCGGCGGGGTCCTCGCCGCGAACGGCTGCGGCTCCGGCTATCGCCATCTGCACCGACTCGACACGTTGGCTCACCTCGCTGTGCACCAGCTTGATCACCGACTGCTCGGGTCCTGGCTGCTGCCCCCCGGCGAGCCGCTCGAGCATCTGCCTGCCGAGCAGCCCGAGCACCCGCGCGTCGACGTACCCGTCGAGCAGTTCGTCGCGCAGTCCGGGGCCGAGCGGCTCGGTACGCGTGTCGGCGCGGTTGGCCTCGAGCAGGTCCACGGTGCGCTGCTCCAGCCTGGCGGCGAACGTCGCCACCCCGGCCCGCTCGTGTCCCAGCGTCGTCATCGTGATCCGCCAGCCGTCGTTCAGCGGGCCCAGGAGGTTCGCCACCGGGACCCGTACGTCGGTGAAGAACACCTCGGCGAACTCGGCCCCGCCGTTGATCTGGCGGATCGGACGCACCTCGACGCCAGGGGTTGCCATGTCCACCAGCAGCACGGAGATCCCCCGGTGCTTGGGCGCCTGCGGGTCGGTGCGGACCAGCAGTTGCATGTGGGTGGCGTATATGCCGTTCGAGGTCCAGATCTTCTGGCCGTTCACCACGAAGTCGTCGCCGTCGCGGACCGCGCGCGTGCGCAGTCCGGCGAGGTCGGATCCCGCACCCGGTTCGCTGAAGCCCTGGCACCACACCTCGTCGATACTGAGGATGGCCGCGAGGTGCCGCTTCTGCTCGTCGGTGCCGTGTGCCTGCAGGGTCGGCCCGACGTTCTTCAGGCCGAGCATGCCGGGCAGCACCGGGCAACCCTTCTCGGCGAAGACGTCCTCGACCGCCATCGCCTCCAGCGTGCCGAGACCGCGCCCGCCGTACTCGACCGGCCACCGTGGCGCCGCCCAACCCTCTCGCGCCATGCGTCGCTGCCAGGCACAGCGCGCCTCCCACGTGGACACGTCCGGCCAGTCGCGGCGGAAAGCAGCGAGCTCCGCGTCGACGAACCGACGGAGTTCCTCGAGGAGGGCGGACGTCATGTCGCTCCTGGGGTCGTTGGTGTCTCGCAGCGCGCGGAGAAGATCCGATCCGCGACTATACCGATAGATATTTAATCTGAATAGGCTCTTGTTCCTGTTGCTTCCCTTCCCTATCGTCCAGTCGGTCAGGCGGATGCGGCGAGGAAGTGGGTCAGGACCGATGGGGATCACCGTGGTCGGAACCAGGCAGCTCGCTGCCTGGAACGAGAGACGGCTCCCGCCGGTCGAACGGCTGGCGAGCGGGCTGTGGTCCGTGCCGGTGCCCATCCCGGACAACCCCCTGCGCTACACGCTCAGCTACCTCCTCCCCTGCGACGACGGCCTCCTCGTCGTCGACCCGGGCTGGGACAGCGACGACGGCTGGACCGCGCTCGTCGCCGGGCTCACGGCGACGGGAGCAGGACCAGGGGACGTCGTCGGGGTGGTGGCCACGCACGTCCACCCCGACCACCACGGTCTGTCGGCGCGGTTGCGGGCCGAGTCCGGGGCCTGGATCGCGATGCACCCCGCGGAGCGCGACACGCTGCCACAGCGCACCGAGCAGGCCCGATCCGACCGGCTGCGCGCCACCTCGGCGTGGTTGCGCCGCAGCGGTGCACCCAAGCTCGACATCGCGCAGCTGATCGCCCCGCTGGCGCCCGGTGGCGCCGCCGCCGACCGCGCCGCGATGGCCGAGCCCGACGTGCTCCTCGCCGACGGCGACCGGGTACCGGTGCGGGGCCGGGCGGTGCGCGCCGTCTGGACGCCCGGGCACACGCCCGGCCACCTGTGCCTGGTCGATGCGGACGCCGGGGTGCTGCTCACGGGGGACCACGTGCTGCCGAGGATCACCCCGAACGTCGGGCTCAGCCCGGCGGCCCCGCAGGCACCACTGGCCCGGTTCCTCGAGTCCCTGGACCGCGTCGCCGCCTACGACCAGCACCTTGCGCTCCCCGCACACGAGTACCGCTTCCGCGGTCTCGCCGCCCGCACGCGAGCGCTCCGCCTGCACCACGAGGACCGCTGCCGCGAGCTGCTCGAACTGGTCGTGGAGCTCGACCGGCCGACGCTGTGGCAGGTCGCGGCCAACCTCACCTGGTCTCGCCCGTGGCAGGGGATCGGCCCGATGCGCATCGCCGCTCTCGCCGAGACGGCCGCACACGTCCAGCACCTCGTGGACCAGTCGCAACTAGCCTGGCTGCCCGACGACGGCGCGGCCCCACGCCTCGGCCTTCCGGCCACCACCTCGGTGGCCTGACGCCGCGGCCGAAGGAGCGTGCCCTGAACACCCGCGAGACGGCCCGCGCCATGCACCCGCGGCTCGGTCCGACCGCGTAGCCCCTGGTGGCGTTGCTCGCCCGGGTCACGGTGACGTCGAGCGGTGGGGATCGGCACCCTCGACCAGAGCCCGTCGGGTGAGGTCGAGCGTCATGCGACGACTCCTCGTTCGCGCAGGCGCGCGATCTCGGCGTCGTCGTAGCCCGCCTCCGCGAGCACGTCGGCTGTGTGCTCGCCGAAGTCGGGTGCACGCCGGATGTCCCCAGGATCCTCGTCGAACATCAGGGGCGGTGTCGGCATCGCCAGCGGGCCGTCGGGGTAGTCGACCTCCTGGATCAGACGGTTCGCGATCGCCTGCGGGTCGTCGTGGATCTCCTCGGTGCTCTGCACCCCCGCCCACACCCCACGGGTCGTGTTCAGCGCCGTGGTCCAGTCTGCGTAGTCACGTGTCGAGAAGATGCGGTCGATCTCGTCCATCAGGGCGAGGTTGTTGGACCGTCGGTCGGCCGTGTGTACGAAGCGCGGGTCGTCGGCCAGGTCCTCCCGGCCCAGATGCGCGCACAGGTCCACCCACAGGGCATCGGCATCGCCGAGAAGCGACAGGTAGATGAACCGGCCGTCGCGGGTCCTGTAGGTCCCCGATGACCACGCCGTGTGCTCCCGCGGGATTCGCTCGCCGAACGAGCGCTGCTCGCCCGGCATCTTCGCGCTGATCACCGCCGGGCCGTTGAACCACATCGCCGTCCCCAGCAGCGAGGAGTCGACGACGGGAGCCACGCCCGTACGCTCCCGCTGGAACAGCGCCGAGCAGATTCCGCCGGCGAGGACCAATCCGGACATCCCGTCGCCGTGGCCCACCATCCCGGGAGCGAAGTCGATCCCGGTCACCGTCATCGCCGAGTGCGCCAGGGACCCGCGGGCCCACCACGACGCACCGTCGTAGCCGCCGCGGCCGGCCTCCGGCCCACGCGGTCCCGCGCCGGTGCCCTTGGCGTAGACGATGCGCGGGTTCACCTTCCGGATCTGGTCGATGTCGAACCCGAGCTTGCGGCGGGTGGCGGGCAGGAAGCTGGTGAGGAAGACGTCCGCCTCGGCCGCAAGCCGCAGCAGGACCTCCTGGCCGATGGGGTCGGCGAGGTCGAGGGCGATCCCCCGCTTGCCGCGGTTGTAGTGGCGGAACATCCAGTGCGCGCCGCCCGGCTCGGCGTTGCCGCCTCCGAACAGCCGCATCGGGTCGGGTGATCGCGGGTTCTCCACGTGGACGACGTCAGCGCCCCAGCTGGCGAGGACCGCTCCCGCCGCGGGACAGAAGGCCCACATGGTCAGGTCGAGCACCTTGATCCCGTCCAGAGATCCCGTCACGGCCGCTCCTCGTCGAAGGTCGTGGATCACGCAAGATACGGAAAACATTGCGGTAAGGCGGACTGTAAGCCATTCGAACACATGTGTCCTCCCTCGAGATCGCGTCGTAGGATCCGAGGAATGGACCAACCCGCGGCCGACACCGGATTCCGGATGGTGGCCGACCCAGCAGCGAACACCCCGGTGCGCCTCCCGTTCTCGGTACGCCGGACGAGCAGCATGGACATGCTGCGACCACGCGGCCTCACCGACCCGACGTTGATCGTGCGCGGCGTCGCGCGCGACGTCGTCACCGACGCCGAGGGCGTCGGGACCGTCTCCGCGCAGGCGCGGCTCGACGCCGAGGTCCGGTTCGATGCGTCCCGCGCCCTCGTCGCACTGACGACGAGCCCGGCCTGCGACACCGAGCGTCTCCTCGGGCTCGCGGTCGCGTCCGGGTTCCGCGCGGCGGCCGACCGCGCGCTCGATCCCGACGAGCACGGCGGGGTTCTCGCGCTCCTGCTCGACGATCTGCCGGTCGCCGTCCTCATCGCGGGCTACGCGCTGGCGCTGACCCGGGAGCTCCCCGCGGAGGTGGTGTCGTTCGTACCGAAGGTCGATCTGTGCTCCGGCTGGCGCGACGACGGCGTGATGGTCGCGTCGCTGCGTCGAGGGGAACGGATGCCGCTGCGCCTCGGCCCGCCCGCTCCCGTCCTGGACCGGCCGGACGACCCCCTGTCCTGGCACCCGACCCAGCCGCTCGCGCCCCTCGCCATGCGCAGGCGCCGTCGCATCGACCTCGTGCTGGGCGAGCGGGACCGCGGGTGTGCGGTCGAGGCGATGTTCCGCGACACCTACGTCGACCCCGACGACGGCGAGAGCGTCGTGCACGAGTACGAGCTGCACGCCGATCTGACGCGGGAGCGGCACCTGATCGGAGGGACCGCGAGTGAGGCACTGGTACTGGGCGACGTGCACGCCACTCCCCGGGTTCTGCCCTGGCCCGAGTGCCCGGTCGCCGCGGCCAGTGCGGCCCGTATCAGCGGGACACCCGTGTCGGAGGTCGCCGGCCACGTGCGGAGCGAGCTGCGCGGGACGCCGACCTGTACCCACCTCAACGACCTGTTGCGCTCCCTCGCGGGAGTCGAAGCGATGGCACGACAGAGCACCTGACCCGGACAGCAATGCGGTGCATGACTGAGATCTCCTCCCCCCGTCGGGTGGCGAGGTCACCGGCGGCTCAGGAGGGTCCCGGCGGCGCGGACGGACCACCTGTCAGATGTTGAAACGCAGCGCCCCGTCGATGCGGATCGTCTCGCCGTTGAGGTAGTCGTTGTCGACGATCTGCAGTGCGAGCTTGGCGTACTCGTCCGCATGGCCCATCCGCTTCGGGTTGGGAACGCCCGGACCCCACTTGGCCTGGGCCTCCTCCTCCGACATCCGGTAGGCGGGAGTGAAGAACGTGCCGGGCGCGATGCACATCACCCGGACGCCGACGGGCGCGAGGTCGCGCGCAGCAGTCAGGGTCAGACCGATGACCCCACCCTTGGCGGCCGAGTAGTCGCTCTGGCCGACCTGGCCCTCGAAGCCCGCGATGCTCGCCGTCGTGATCACCACGCCGCGCTGACCGGAGTCGAGCGGTTCGTTCTTCGACATCGCCGCCGCGGCCTTGCTCAGCACGTGGTAGGTGCCGGTCAGGAAGATCTCGACCGTGCGGCGGAACGTCTCGACCGGATAGGGCTCACCCTTCCGGTTCACGATCCGCTTGCCGGCCGCCGGGCCGCCGTGCACGACGACCGTGGCGCGCAGCGGACCGAGCTCGGTCGCGGCGGCGATGGCGTTGTCGACCGAGGCCTCGTCGGTGACGTCGGTGGGCACGAAGCGGACGGCGCTGCCCAGTGCGTCCTCGAGCGCCTTGCCCTTGTCCTCCGCCATGTCGGCGACCACGACCTGCGCGCCGGCCTTGACGAGGCGGCGGACGGTGGCCTCACCGAACCCGCCTGCTCCGCCGGTGACGAGCGCCGACGCTCCGTTCAGCTCCATCTCGATCCCTTCCTACGGGTGGTCCAGCTCACGGGCTCGTCGCACGACGTCAGGCGACGAGCGGATCGCGGGGCAGGCCGAGCAGTCGCTCGGCGATGACGTTGCGTCCGATCTCGGACGTGCCGCCCGCGATCGTCAGGCACCGGTCGAACAGATAGGCGAACAGGTAGTCGGTCTCGCCGGCCGCCACGATGGCCCGAGCGGCGATGCGGCGGCCGAGCTCGCTGACCCGCTGGGCATGCTCCGCGGAGAGCAGCTTGGTGATGTTGCCTTCCGGCCCGGGCGGGCCGCCCACCACCGCGCGCACGGCTTGGCGCAGGTTGAGCAGGCGCATCGCCTGCTCCTCCGCGACAAGGCGGGCGATCTCGCGGGCGAGCGCGTCGTCGCCGGGGGCACACCGCGCCTGCAGGTCGAACAGGTCGGACGCCGACAGGCCCTGCCGGCTGCCGCCGCCGATGGTGACCCGCTCGTTGCCGAGCGTGGCCCTGGCGACCGCCCACCCCTGGTGCACGCCGCCGACCACGTCGGCGTCGGGCACGAAGACGTCGTCGAAGAAGACCTCGTTGAACAGCGACTCGCCGGTGATCTCGCGCAGGGGGCGGACCTCGACGCCCGGGGCGGTCATGTCGATCGCCATCATGGTGATGCCGCGGTGCTTCCGAGCATCGGGATCGGTGCGCACCGTGGCGAACCCGCGGTTGCAGTGCTGGGCGCCGCTGGTCCAGACCTTCTGGCCGTTGACGATCCACCCGCCGTCCACGCGGACCCCGCGGGTGGACACCGCCGCGGCGTCCGAGCCCGCGCCGGGCTCGCTGAACAGCTGGCACCAGTTCAGGTCGCCCAGCAGCGAGGGCCGCACCCAGCGCTCGACCTGCTCGGGCGTGCCGTGCTGGGCCAGGGTGAGGGTGACCCACCCGCCGATGCCGAGCACGGGCAGGTCGACTCCGGCGAACTCGGCCTCGATGACCAGCTGCTCGATGGCCCCCGCCGCCCGGCCCCACGGCAGCGGCCAGTGCGGCACGAGGTAGCCGGAGTCGACGAGCGCGTGCCTCCGCTCGCTCTCCGGGAGGGTGGCGAAGCGCTCGACGAACGCGCGTGCCTCCGCGCGGTGGGTCTCCGCCTCCGGGGGAAGGTCGATCGCGTAACTGCGGCGCACTCCCGCCCGCGTGAGGGTGACGATCTCGTCCTCGAACGCGGCGGCAGGAGCCACGAGCGCCGAGAGGCCCGCGGCGCGACGCAGGTAGAGGTGGGCGTCGTGCTCCCACGTGAAGCCGATGCCTCCGTGGAGCTGGATGTTCGTCTCCGCATTGCGGACGGCGGCCTCCACCGCGCTCGTGACGCCGACGGCGGCCGCCAGCGCGGCCTGCTCGTCGAGGCCGGTACCGACCGCTCGCGCGGCGTCCCACGCCACCGCCGTCGCGAGCTCGGCACCCACCAGCATGTTCGCGGCGTGGTGCTTGACCGCCTGGAAGGTGCCGATCGTGCGGCCGAACTGGACCCGCACCGTGGCGTACTCCGTGGCCATCTCGACGCATGCATGGGCGATGCCGGAGGCCTCGACGGCCGCCAGGGCCCGCACCGTCCGGGTCGCGACGCCCAGCGCGCCCGGCAGGACGCGCTCGTCCGGCACGGTCACGCCGTCGAGGTGCACGGCGGCGAACCGCCGGGTGGGGTCGATGCCCGGCAACGCGGTGACCTGGACGCCCGGGGCGTCGGCCGCGACCGCGACGAGGTCCTCACCCACGGTGAGGACGAGCAGTGCGTCAGGCAGGTGAGCGCCGAGCACGGCACCCGCGTCACCGCTGACGGTGCCGTCCGCGCCCCGCGTGAGACCGCCGCCGAGACCCACCGCACCGGTCTGCGAACCGTCGGCGAGGGCGGGCAGGCACTTGCTGCGCAGCTCGTCACCGCCCGTCGCGGCGATGATCGCGGAGGCGCAGGTCGTCGAGAGCAGCGGCCCCGGCGCCACGGCGCGCCCGAACTCCGCCAGTACGACGGCGAGCTCGGGCACTCCGAAGCCCTGCCCTCCGTACTCCACCGGGACGTGCAGCCCGAGCCAGCCGAGCTCCGCGACCGCCCCCCAGTACTCGGGCAGGGTCTCGTCGGCGTCCAGGAACCCGCGCGACACCGCCCTCGCCTGGTGGTCGGTGAGGAACGCGCGAACAACGTCCGCCAGCTCACGGTGTTCGTCGGTCAATGCCAGCGCCATCGGTACTCCTGTCCGTCCTCCTCGGCAGCCGTGAACCTCCGAGATGACCACACAATAAGATAGATGAATGCAATGAACAAACTGGGCCGCTCAGGGTGCGGCAGCTTGGTCGCAGCCTCAGATGTGCCTCACAGGGCGATCCCGCACACCTTCTCGTCGAGGTACTCGTGGATGCCCTGGCGCGCACCCTCCCGGCCCAGCCCGCTCTCCTTGATCCCGCCGAACGGCACGGCAGCCGACGTCGGGTTCACGTCGTTGATCCCGATGATCCCGAAGTCCAGCGCCTCCGCCGTCCGCAACGCCCGGCTCAGGTCGCGCGTGTAGACGTAGGACGCCAGGCCATAGGTGGTGTCGTTGGCCATCTCCAGGACCTCGTCCTCGTCGTCGAACTCGACGATGGGCGCGATCGGCCCGAAGGTCTCCTCCCGGTAGACGAGCATGTCCGGGGTGACCCCGCGCAACACGGTCGGTTCCCAGAAGCAGCCCTTGTCGTACTCGGGGCCGGTGAGCCGCTTCCCACCGGCGAGCACCTCGGCGCCCTTCGCGAGCGCGTCGTCGACCTGCCGCTGCATCTTGGCGAGGGCCTGCTCGTCGATCAGTGGGCCGACGCCGACGCCGGAGGTGAGGCCGTGGCCCGCCACCACCTTCTCGAGCCGATCACGCAGGGTCGCGGCGAACGGCTCGACGATGGAACGCTGCACGAACAGGCGGTTCGGGCAGATGCAGGCCTGCCCCGTGTTCAGCAGCTTGATCGCGGCGGCGCCCTTCGCGGCGTGCACCGGGTCGGCGTCGTTGAAGACGAGGAAGGGGGCGTGCCCGCCGAGCTCGAGCGAGACCCGCTTCATCTGCTCCGCGGCGCGGGCCGCGATGACCTTGCCCACCTCGGTCGAACCCGTAAAGCTGATCTTGCGGACCGCCGGCTCGCCGAGCATGACGTCCCCGATCGGGCCGGGGTCCGACGACGTCACGAGGTTGACCACTCCGGCGGGAACCCCGGCCTCCTCGAGCAGCTTCACCGTCGCGATCGCACAGAGGGGCGTCTGCTCGGCCGGCTTGACCACGACCGTGCAGCCTGCCGCAAGGGCGGGCGCGATCTTGCGGGTCAGCATGGAGATCGGGTAGTTCCAGGGCGTGATCATCGCCGCCACGCCGACCGGCTGGTGCATCACGATGAACCGCTGGTCGGCGCGAGCGGACGGGATCGTCTCGCCGTAGACGCGCTTGGCCTCCTCCGCGAACCACAGGAGGAAGTCCGCGGCGTACCCGACCTCGTTGCGCGCCATCTTCAGGGGCTTGCCCTGCTCGCGGGTCATCAACGTGGCGAGCTCCTCGCGGCGCTCGGTCATGAGCTGCCAGGCGCGGTGGAGCACCGCGGAACGCTGGTGGGCCGTCTGCTTCGACCACGCGCGGAACGCGCGTTGCGCGGCGGCGACGGCCGCGACGGCGTCCTCCCGGCCCGCGTCCGCGACCGTGCCGAGAACCTCGCCGGACGCGGGGTCCCGCGATGCGAACTCGCGCCCCGAGGCCGCGGGGGTCCAGGCCCCGTCGATGAACAGCATCGCTCTCCGATCCGATCGTCTCTCCCGCCGGGGCTCAGACGGGCTGGGCATCCTTTTCACCCACCATCGCGACCAGCGCGCGGCGAAGGATCTTGCCGGTGGCCGTCGTGGGCAGCTCGCCGAGGAACACGACGTCGTCGGGCGTCTTGTGCCCCCGGAGCCGGGCACGGACGAACTGCCGCAGCACGTCCCCGTCGCCTTCGTGCCCGTCACGGAGCACGACGAACGCCGCGATGCGCTGCCCCCATTCGAGGTCCGGCACCCCCGCCACCGCGCATTCGAGCACGGACTCGTGAGCCGCCAGCGCGTCCTCGATCTCGGCGGGTGCGATGTTCTCCCCGCCGCGGATGATCGTGTCGTCGGCCCGGCCCTGGACGTAGAGGAAGCCCGCCTCGTCGAGGTAGCCCCGGTCCCGGGTGGGGAACCAGCCGTCGGCGCCGACGAGGCTGCCCGCCTCGACGTACTCGCCCGCCACCTGCGGCCCGCGCACGACGATGTCGCCGACCTCACCGGGCGCGGCGGGCAGTCCGTCCAGGTCGTGCACCTCGATCTCGACCGAGGGCAGCGCCCGCCCGACCGATCCGAGACGGGCACGGACCCCGGGGTCGTCGCTGGCGACCGCCGTACGGTGGTCCTCGGGCCCGAGGACGGCGATCGACGAGGCTGTCTCGGTCAGGCCGTAGGCGTTGACGAACCCCGTATCGGGGAAGAGCCGGAGCGCGGCGGCGATCACCTCGGGAGCGATCTTGGCCCCACCGTAGGAGAGCGACCGCAGGCTCGCAGGCGCCGTCCCGGCACGCTCGCGCAGCTCTGCGACGATCCGCACGAGCATCGTGGGCACGACCATCGCGTGCGTGATCGCCTGCTCCTCGACGATGTCGAGCCAGCCGGCGGCCGAGAACTGGTCGAGGTAGACGACCCGACGGCCCGAGTAGATGTTGGACAGCACGTTCGCGACCGCGGCGATGTGGTAGGGCGGCACGCACACGAGCGTCGCATCGGTGTCGGCCACCGAGGCGTACTCCACCGAGCCGAAGATGTAGGACCCGAGGTGGCGGTGACGCAGCACCGCGCTCTTCGGCGCCGCGGTGGTCCCGCTCGTCATCAACAGCACCGCGATCCCGTCTGCATCGACCTCGTCGGCGGTGCGCGGCGACTCGGCGGGGGGCAGCGCCAGGAACTCCGTGATCCCCATCGTCCGCCTCCCCGGCGCGCGCTCGGGCGCGTCGGTGACGACGAGCGGGTTTTCCTGCCTGTTCAGGACGTCGTCGAGCTGCTTTGCGCTCAGGCGGTAGTTCACGGGCAGGAACGGGATGCCGGCAAGCGCGGCGGCGAACATCGCCACCGGGAAGGCCGGCCCGTTCCCGCCGAGGAACACCAGGCGATCAGCACCGGTCCCAGCGAGGTGGGCGGCGCCCGCCGCCGCCTTCTCACGGATGTCGGCTCCGGTCAGGCCCTCGGTCCGGTCACCGATCAGGACACGATCGCCCATCCCGTCGGCCACCATGTCGAGAATCATGGCCAGGTTCATCGACAGCCCCCCGCACGGTCCACCAGCTCTAGGTCAATCAGTAATATATATGAGAGGTTGCCGGAAGAGAAGAGCCCGGTCGCGGCCCGCGACCGGGGCTGCTCGTCAGGGCAGTTCCATCGACGGGTGCGGCTCGACCGGCTCGAGGACGACGTTGACCCGGCCCTCCTTCGGCACGTCCGTGGCGAACCACGCGGTGCCGTCGGAGGCGAGCACGGTGAGCCTGCCGGGATCGGCGGCGTCCCACTCCGCCTTGCGCATGTAGATCGGCGGCGCCATGAAGTACGTCCCGCTCACGATGGGCTCGCCGTCCCGGACGAGGACCTCGAACGAGGGCGTGCCGAGAACCTCTTCCTCCTCCTCGATCTCCTGCATCGAGCTGCCCGCCTCGGCACTCATCGCCTGGTGCTCATCTCAGTACTCATCCGCGGGCGGCTCGCCGACCTCGGGGAACAGGTCCTGGAACGCCCCCACCGTGATCCGCCGGCGCACGTCGTCCGGGGCGTCGTCGAACAGCTCGTGCAGCGTCTTCTGCGTGTGGCCGTAGGTGCCCTCGAGATGCGGGTAGTCACTCCCCCACATCACGTTGTTCCACCCGAGGTGCTGCATCGCGCCCACGGCGGTCTCGTCGTGCTGGAACGAGGCGTACACCTGCTCGTACAGGAACTGCTTGGGCGGCTTGGACAGCTGCGGCCGCACGTACTTCCCGTGCTGCCGGTACCCCTCGTTCATCCGGTCGCCCAGGAACGGGCCCCAGGTCGCACCACCCTCCGACACCAGGATCCGCAGGTCGGGGTGCTGGTCCAGGGCACCCGACGTGATCATCTGCATCGTCGAGATCTGGCCACCGAAGGTGGTCTGCGTGTAGTTCAGGACCGCGCCACCCGGTCCGCGGAACACCTGACCGAAGCCCTTGTCCGCGTCGACCGGCTCAGTGCCGATGTGGAACGCGAGGACGGTGTTGGTCTCCTCGAGCGCGGTCCACAGCGGGTTCCAGTAGTCGATGTAGTGGTACGGCTTCTGCCCCGGGGGGACCGCTGTCGGCAGGAACGCCGCGCGGTAGCCCATCGCGGCGCACCGCCTCACCTCGGCCACCGCGTCGTCCACGTCGAGCAGCGAGACCGACGCCGTGGGCAGCAGCCGCGGCGACGCGTCCATGATGTATTCCTTGGCCCAGTCGTTGAGGGCGGCCACACCCGAGGCCATCAGCTCCCGGCTCTTGATCGAGCTGGCCCAGATCCCGATGGACGGGAACGTGACCTCCGCCCAGATGCCCTCCTCGTCGAGGTCCTGCAGCCGCAGCACGGGGTCGTTCGCCCCGGGCGCCCGCTTGTTCACGATGTCGCTCATCGTCTCGCCGGTGTTCCCGGGCTTGGGCATGTTCCGCCGGAACTGCTGCCCGTCGACGGTCACGATCTCGTAGCCGTCGAACTTCTGGCTCTTCGGCATCCGGTCGGCCAGCGCCTTGGGCAGCCGTTCGTCGAACAGGTCCGGCGGCTCCAGGAAGTGCGAGTCGCCCGAGTTGGCCCAGATCTTCTTCGGGATCGCCATGATCCTCTCCCTCCATCGCGTGGAACGGTCGTGCGACGTGGTCTGCGGGTCAGGCGGTGACGATGACCCCGCGCTCGGCGAAGTCGGCGATGGTCGCGTCGTCGTAGCCGTACTCGCGCAGGACGGCCTCGGTGTGCTGGCCGAGCGTGCAGCCGACGGTCGCCGTCGTCGCCGAGCGGGAGAAGTCGACGATCGGGCCCACCCGGGGGTACTCGTCGAGGATCGGGCTCTCGACCGTCGCCAGGTACCCGTGCTGCCGGCCGAACTCTCCGAGGTAGTTCCTCTCGACCGTGTTCGTGTCGGCCTTGACGCAGCCGATGTCGGCGGCGAGCAGCGCACACTCCCACTCGTCGGCCGAGCGGGTGGCGAACACGGCCGACAGCGCCTCGACGAGCTCGGCGGCGTGCTCGGCGCGGGCCGCGACGTCGCGGAACCTGGAGTCGTCCCGCAGGTCGGAGAACTCGGCCTGACCGGTGAGGTCCGTCCAGTCGCTCTCCGTCGGCGCGGCGAGGAAGACCCAGTCCTGCGCGGTCTCGTAGAGGCGGTAGAGCGGGCCGAAACCGAAGCCCTCCGCGTCGGCGGTGGGCGCGGGCGGTCGGTTCGCGTGCTCGACGGCGTCCTCGCACAGCGCGTGGGCACACGAGTTCAGCATCGTGGTGAGCGCGTGCTGGCCTGCCACGCCGCGGCACTTCAGGTAGGACGCGAGCGACAGGGTCGTCGCGACCGCGAGCGCGGCGATGCCGTCGGGCTGGGTGGCGGAACCACCACCCGCCGAGTTCAGCTGGATCGACCGTGCCCGCAACACCGCGAGGTCGTCGGTCTCCCCATCCGGGACGAGCGCGCCGGCGTTGCGCATCGCGATGCCGGCTCCCGCGGACATCGTCGGCGCGAACGCGGGCCGGTGCCCGTGCGGGCCGGCGATCCCGTATCCGGGTGCGTCGAGGTAGAACAGGTCGGGGTGGCGGGCCAGCAGGTCCCTGGCCCCCACACCGAGCCGCTCGGCGACCCCCGAGCGGAACGAGCAGAGGACGATGTCAGCGGTCAGGGCGAGCCGCTCGAGGATCCCCTTGGCCTCAGGCGCGGCGAGGTCGAGCGCCACGGACTCCTTGCCCTGCAGCACCTTGAGCGCGCCGGACTCCGGGAAGGGCTGCATGACCCGCATCGGGTCACCGGACGTCGGCTCGATCTTGATGACCCTGGCGCCGAGATCGGTGAGCAGCGTCGCCCCGTAGGGTGCCGCGTAGAACGTGCCGAGCTCGAGGACCGTCGTCCCCGCCAGCGGGAGCCCGCTGGGTGGGGGGTCGGCGGCAGGGACGGGATCCCGGCGCGCCTCCGCCGCCCGCGCGCGGACCTCCGCACCGTGCTCGTCGAGCCGCGGCGCACCGCGCTCCAGCACGATGGGTGTGCCCTCGAGGCTCATCAGGGGGCCCGGCTGGAGGACCGCGCCGCGCTCTGCGTCGTCGAGCGTGATGGTGTGCCGCGCGAACTGCATCTGCGGGTGGTGCAGCACCTCCGAGCCGCTGCGGAAGATCTCTGCGAAAACATCTGGGTCCTGGTCGAAGACCTCCTGCCACTCGGCGAGGGTCTTCTTGCGCACTTCGGTCAGCAGGATGTCCCAGAACCTCATCCGCCGCGGGACGTCCTCGAAGTTCGGCAGGGTCTTCCAGTCCGGGTCGTCGTACATCCACTCCAGCCCGCAGGAGCGGATGAACGCTCGGAACAGGTGCGGCTGGACCTGTGAGAACTGCAGCCAGTGCCCGTCCTTGGTGATCGCGATGAGCAGCAGGAAGGTGAAGTTGTAGTTCGGCACACCCTCGTCGGAGACCGGCGGCGCGGCGACGAAGGCGTCGGGGAAGCGCTGCGCGATCGCGGCTGCCGCCTGGTTCCACGGGTCCTGGGCGGCGAGGGCCTTGGCGAGACTCACCTCGACCAGCTGGCCGGCCCCGCTGGCCTCCCGCTCGCGCAGAGCGGCGAAGACACCCTGCAGCAGCGCCTGCGATGCGCTCCACGAGGCGAACGGCACGGACGGGAACGTCGGGCCCGGACGCGTCGAGACCTTCGCGAACGACGTCGCCATGGCGCCGAGCTTCGCGAGGACCATGCCCTCGTATCCTTTGGCGTCGCGCATCGGCCCGGTCCGGCCCCACCCCGTGACCGAGCCGTAGACGAGCCGGGGGTTGACGACGGAGACCACTGAGTGGTCGAGCCCGAACCGCTCGAGCGCGGCCGGCCGCAGCGTGGTGATGAGGACGTCCGCCTCGCTCGCGAGACCCCACACCACATCGGCATCGACGCGCTCGTGCAGGTCGAGCACGACGCTCTTCTTGCCGCGGGCCAGGAACGGGAAGGCCGCCTGGTCACGCAGCCTGCTACCGCCGGGTGGCTCGACCGCCACGACCTCGGCGCCGAGGTCGGCCAGCACTTGGCCGGCCTGGGCGCCGGTGAGGGTGTCGGAGATCTCGACGACCCGCAGGTCGTCCAGCGGTCCACTCATCTTCCCGGTCCTCCGGCATGCGGTGGGCGAGACCCCGGGCCACATCGTGCGGCTCCGGGATCCCGTCGATGTGTCAGGTGGGGGTGGGCGAGCTCAGGCGACGATGCGGAAACGCGGCATGGTGACCTCGTCGTCGACGTCGTCCCACACCAGCTCGACGCGCGAGCCGATGCGGACGGACTCGGGGTCGGACTCGACGACGTTCGCGATCATCCGGACTCCCGGCGCATCGTCGAGCTCGAGCACGGCGACGACGTACGGGACGCTGTCGGCCAGCGACGGGACCACCGCGTGGCGGGCCACCGTGTAGGTGTAGACCGTGCCGTTGCCGGAGACCTCGACGTGCTCGACGTCCTGGTGCTGGCACTCGAAGCAGAACGGGCCGGGCGGGAACCGGAACGTGCCGCAGTGGGTGCACTTGGGCACCGTGAGGTGGTGTTCGCGGGTGGCGAGCCAGAACGGCTCGGTCCACGCATCGGGGTGGATCTCGGCGAATTCGGCGGGCAGGGCGCCTGCAGGTCGGGGCATCGTCGTCACTTCCGGAGGATGATCGCGCTGGTCGGGGTGGGGGCCGGGCCACCGGTCACGAGGGCCAACTCGGCGCCCTCGACCTGGTTCACGGCCTGGCCGCGGAGTTGCTCCACGGCCTCCTTCACGTGCGTCATCCCGATGATGTACGCCTCGGAGAGGTTGCCGCCGTGGGTGTTGACGGGGATCGATCCGGTCTTCCACCGGATGGCGCCGCTCTCCACGAACGGGCCGCCTTCGCCGATCTCGCAGAAGCCGTAGTCCTCGACTTGCATGAGGACCATCGGGGTGAAGTGGTCGTAGAGGAGTGCGACATCGATGTCGGCGGCGGTCACTCCGGCCCGCTCGTAGACGTCCTTGGCGACCGTGCGGTGCCCGGACGACGCGAAGTACTCGTCGGGCATGCCCATCCAGGTGATCGACTGCCCCCAGCGGCCCGCCGAGCCGTTGGCGGCCGAGACGAGGTACACCGGCGGCTGGCGCAGGTTCGTGGCGCGCTCCGCCGATGTGGTGATCGTCGCGACCGCACCGTCGTTCTCCTGGGTGTAGTCGAACAGGCAGAGCGGGTCGGAGATCATCCGCGCGCTCAGGTAGTCGTCCATGGTGATCCGGTCGCGAAAGCGGGCAGTGGGCCGGTTGGCCGCGTTCTCCCGCTGGCTGATCGCGATCTCGCCGAAGGCCTCGCGCCGGGTGCCGTAGAGGTGCATGTGACGCTGGGCCAGCAGGGAGAACATCTGGCCAGGGGCGAACAGACCGCTCGGGGCGACGAAGTCGGTCTCGGGGTTGACCGGCCGGGAGTAGCCCCCGGTGCCCTTGGTCGCGAAGGCGGCGCCGAACCGGGCCGTCGGGACCTGCTGCAGCGTCATCAGCGAGACGACGACGTTCGCGTGGCCCGACGTGATGGCGGCCGCGGCGAGACCGATGCTGCCCGCGGCGCCCCCGCCACCGCCGGTGAGCGTGGCGGTGAACTTGACCTCCGGGATTCCGAGGGACTGCGCGATCAGGGCGGTGTCGAAGCCGCCGGAGTAGTAGGCGAAGCCGTCCACGTCCTTGATCGAGAGGCCGGCGTCCTCGCATGCAGCGAGGATGGCCTTGCAGGCCAACTCGATCTTCGTTTGGGGCAGCGACATCCCGCGCTTGTAGTACGGCGTCGACCCGACGCCGACGATGGCCGTCTCGTCCTTGAGCACCATGCGTTAACGGACTCCAATCGTGACTGCGACGCCGGCACACACCCCGTGGCCGCATCGGTATCAAGAGGTCTATCAGTTAGATCTTAGACTGTAAAGCAGTCATTCGACTCTTCCAGCTCGCAAGATCCGCGCAGGTCAGAACGCCTCGGCGACCGGGAACCGTCACCTGCCGATCACGCCCTTGTCCCGCAGCCCGGCTATCCGGTCCGGACTCCACCCGATCTCCTCAAGGATCGGGACGGTGTGCTCACCCAGCGTGCATCCGCCCAGCGCGCGGGTTCGAGACCGGGAGAAGCCGACGAGCGGCCCGATGCGCGGGTAGGTGTCGAAGATCGGGCTCCCGGTCTCGACGACCATGCCCGCCTGCTGCCCGAACGCTCCCAGGTACATGGCCTCCATGGGCTGCTCCTCGGAGACAACGCATCCGACGCCCGCCGCGATGAGCTCCTTCTCCCACTGCCGGGCCCCGCGCGCGTGGAAGGCCGTCGCCAGCACCTCGGCGAGCTCGTCCTCGTGTGCTGCCCGAGACTCGGCGTCGCGGAACCGCGGGTCGCCGGCGAGGGACGCCTCCCCCACGGCCGCGGCCAGCCGGCACCAGTCCGCCTCAGTGGGCGCGGCGAGGAATACCCAGCCCTCGGCCGTCTCGTACAGCCGGTAGAGGGCGCCATACCCGTACGCCTCCTGGTCGACCTGGGGCCGCTCGACAGGCTCTGCGAACTCGACCACGGTCTCGGAGAGCGCGTGCGCCGCGCTCAGCAGCATCGTCGTCAGCATCCGCTGCCCGCCGCCGCCCCGCGCGCGCACGAACGCCGCGAGCGCCAGCGCCGTGCCGACCGTGAGTGCGGCGAGCCCGTCCGGCTGCGTGCCGCCCGAGTTCGCCCCGACGCTCAGGAAGACCGAGGACAACCGGGCGTCGCCGATGCTCATCGCCATGGAGCGCTCCGGCGCGAGCGGCGGTCCGAAGTTGCGCATGGCGATGCCCGAGCCCGCGGAGATCGTCGGGGCGAACGCGGGCCGGTGCCCGTACGGGCCGTCGGTGCCGTAGCCGGGCGCGTCGAGGTACATGAGCTCCGGGTTTAGCCGCAGCAGCGACGCGGCGTCGACACCGAGCCGCTCCGCGACCCCCGCCCGGAACGAGCAGAGGACGACGTGCGAGCGCGACGCGAGCTCCCGGACGACCTCCTGGCCCTCCGGCGAGCCGATGTCCACCGCGATGCTCTCCTTGCCCTGCAGCACCTTCGCGGCGCCGGCCTCGGGGAAGGCCACCAGCATGCGCATCGGGTCGCCGTCGAGCGGCTCGACCTTGACGACCCGCGCACCGAGGTCCGTCAGCACGGTCGCGCCGTAGGGGCCGGCGTAGAACGTGCCCAGCTCGAGGATGATGAGGCCCTCGAGCGGCAGCCCGCTCGGGGGCGGCCCGGACGGCGGCCCGGCCGCGGGGCTCGTCGCGGCCGCCGTCGCGCGCAGCCGCTCCCCGTCCGCGTCGAGCAGCGGCGCGGGTCCGCGCACACCGGTCGGGGTGCCGCTCATCCAGACGGCCGGAGCGGGCTGCAGCGTGTCACCGCGCTCCGGGTCGGTCAGCCCCACGCGCTGGCCCGCGTGCACCAGCTGCGGGTGGTGCAGTAGTTCCGTGCCCTGCCGGAAGACCTCCGCGAACACGTTCGGGTTCCGGTCGAACACCTCCTGCCACTCGGCCAGCGACTTCTGGCGGATCGCTTCCATCAGCTTCTCGATGAACCGGCGGCGGTGGTCGGGGTCCTCGAACTCGGGCAGGGTGGACCACTCGGGGTCCTCGAGCATCCAGGCGAGGCCGGCCTCCTCGACCAGTGCCAGGAACAAACGCGGCTGCACCTGCGAGAACTGCAGCCAGTGCCCGTCCGAGGTGACGGCCACCAGCAGGCGGATCGTCAGGCTCATGCTCGGGACGAGGTTCTCGTCGTAGGTCGGTTTGTTCTGGAAGGCGTCGGGGAACCGCTCGGTGAGCATGTGCAGCATCTGGTTCCACGGGTCGAGCCCGGCCGCCGCGAGGGCGAGGTCGGTCTCGACGCGCTGCCCCAGCCCGCTCGTCTCCCGCTCGTACAACGCGGCGAGCACGCCGGTCAGTGCCGTCTGGGTCGCGCTGTAGGCCGCGTACGGGGTCGAGATGAACGACGGCCCCGGACGCGACGACATCCGCCCGTAGGAGTGGAAGACGCCGAGCTTGGCCATGACGAGGGCCTCGTACCCCGCGACGCCCGCGTACGGGCTCGACCGGCCCCAACCGGTGATCGCGGCGTGGACGAGGCGCGGGTTGCGCCTCGCCAACTCCTCGTACCCCACGCCGAGACGTTCGGCCACATCCGGGCGGAATCCCTCGAGCACCACGTCGGCGCCGTCGACCAGCCTCAGCGCGACGGCTCTGTCGCACTCGTCGCCCAGATCCAGGACGACGCTGCGCTTCCCCCGGCCCCACATCGCGTAGACGGGGTGCGCGCGCAACGGGCTCCCGCCCGGCGGCTCCACCCCGACGACGTCAGCGCCGAAGTCGGCCAGCACCTGGCCTGCTTGGGCGGTGGGAGCACCGCCGCAGAACTCCACCACGCGGATGCCCTCGAGCGGACCTGTCATAGTGCTCCTCCGAGACGTCGTCGGCCGGGGGATCGGATCAGGCGGGCCGTTGGGGCAGCAGGACTTCCTGGTAGAAGCGGTCGACGAAGGGCCGCACGTCGATGTCGGCCATGTCCGGCGCGTAGTCGGCGGGCAGGCCCTGCCAGGTGGCGTCCGTGGGGTACCCGAGCTCCTCGGTGAGGATCGTCCACCACTTGTCGACGAGCGCCTCGTACTGCGCGAGTACCGCCTCGCCGTCGGGAGCGACGCCCTGCTGCTCGATCTGCGCGACGGTCTGCGCGCGCTCCTGCGCGTAGTACTGGTCCATCACGGCAGTGACGTCGGGGGCGTAGTTGCCGAAACCCCAGTCACGCTCGCGCGCGGCCTCCATCGCGTCCTGGAAGCCGACGAAGCCCGACTCGATCTGCAACTCGAGCATGTCCGGCTGCGTGTCCCAGAGCAGCTGTTGCGCGGCGACCGGCAGCTTCGACCACGCGCTCTCGCTGACGCCCCACGCGATCGGCGACTCCACCCAGTCATGCCCGGGTTCGGCGCCGGTCATGAAGGAGTCGGTGACGTCCATCAGGCCGCCGGTGACCATGGCGGTGACACCGCTGATCGAGCAGTCGACCACCCCACGCTGCAACGCGGCGAACAGCTCCGGGTTCGTCAGGGACACCGGGACCATGCCGAGTGCCTCGGCGAGACCGACGTGCGACGGGGCCGAGATCCGCACCCGCTTCCCGCGCAGCTCGCCCAGCGACTCCGGGGCGTCCTGCCCCTTGCAGTGCATCTTCACCGCACCCGTGGTGGCGAAGATCGGGTAGAAGCCCTTGATGCCGTGTGCGGCCACTTCCGCCTGCAGCGGCTCCCACGTGCTCGCGAACTCCGCGCGCGCGGCGAAGGTCGCGAGCCTGCCCGCGATCGGGTCGGGGTGCTCGACCGAGGACAGGCCCGCGAAGAGCGCGACGACCGGGTACTCCTCGGGTTGGTAGGTGGGCGCGTAGAGGCCCATGTCGATACGGGCCTGGCCGAGGCCGTCGGCCATCTTGTCGACGCTGACCTTCGCGCCGCCCCAGTCGTGCTCGAAGGTGATCTTGCCGCCGGACCGCTCGGTGACGATGTCGGTGTACTCCTTGTAGGACCGACCACTGGGATTGTCAGGACCGGCCGTGTGACCGCCGAAGGCGAGCGTGATCGGATCGACGGACGAGAGCGCCGCCGCGTAGACCGCGGCGTCGGCCCCGGCGGCCACGCCCTCACCGCCGGCGGAGGCGTTCGACGATCCGCCCACCTCCGCCCCAGGCGGCGCACAGCCCACCAGCGCTGCCATCCCGATCGCCAGGGGCAGCGCGATCACGCGACTCAGGCCTGCTCGGGAGTTCCGGTGCGCCATGTTCTTCTCATCCTCTCCACGGGCCCTGCAACCGCCGGCCGGCGGCACCGCACGACTGATCGACGACCGTCGGTTCTGACGGCCCTGTAGGAGTTCGGCTCGCCCACGCGGGTCGACGCCCCGTCGTACCGCTGAGCGGCACCCGCGCCAAGGATGCGATATGTCTATATGATTGACCCTTGACGAGCAAGAGCCAAATGTTTGAACTGCTTCGGCGAGGCAGCCGTCGGCTGGGACGCCTTCGGATGTATGATTGATCGGAATGAGCACCCGCCGGTGCACTGGCGGTATCGGGCGGGACGTGTCGGGCCCGCGGGATTCGAGGGGGCCACGGCATGGAACCAGCAGCCCGGCTGGACGAGCGAGAGCAACCCGGACGGCTGCGCGCCGTCGGCATGGAACGGGTCCACGTCCCGAAGACAGCCGAGGTCGTCGCCCAGGCCATCCGCTCCCAGATCGTGCGCGGAGAGATCCCCGAAGGCTCGGCGCTGCCCGGCGAGGCCGAGCTGATGACCCAGTTCGGGGTGTCCCGCCCCTCGCTGCGCGAGGCGTTCCGCATCCTCGAGTCCGAGCAGCTGATCACGGTGCGGCGCGGTTCCCGAGGCGGAGCACGCGTCATGCGGCCCGACATCACCGTCGCTTCCCGCTACCTCGGGCTCCTCATGCAGGTCGACGGCGTACTGCTCAGCGACGTCTTCCAGGCCCGCGCCTTGATCGAGCCCGTCGCGCTACGTCTGGTCGCGCAGCGCGAGGACCGCGGCGCCGCCGCCGAGCAGCTCACGGCGGTCTTCGACCGGCTGGACCCCGGCCTCAGCCCGCGCCAGCGCGCGGAGGTGTGGCTGGGCTTCTACCTGCTGCTTTTCGAGCTCGCGGGCAACAAGACGCTCCAGCTGCTCTACGGCACCCTCACCGAGGTCCTGCGGCACGAGCTGCTCGACTCGATGAGCGACGCTGCCGACCACCAACGCGACATCCCGGCGATGAAGGCCGTCAAGAAGGCGATGAGGCTCGTCGCCGCAGGTAAGGGCGACGACGCCGCCAACTTCTGGCGCAACCAGATGTTCCTGCTCGAAGAGCGCATGGAGCGCGTGCACCAGAGCAAGACGGTGGTCGACGCCATCACCAACGGCAGCTGACACCGACCACCCTCCTCACCCGCAGCTCGCGCTCCTCACGCAGCCGCGCTGCTGCTGGCCTGTTCAGGGCGCCAGAACGTCGCCAGCAGCCCGGCCGTGCCGAGCACGGCCACGCCGAGGGCGATCCCCGCCCCCGCCCAGCCGTCGACGACGATCCCGGCAGCGGAGTCGACCGAGAGCGGTCCCGGCCCCAGGGTCGCCACCGCGAGGCACACGGCGCCGAGCACGAGCACGTACTCGTAGCCGTCCTTGAACACGAAGAAGCCGTTCGCCCGATGGGCGAGCACACCGGCCACCAGCATCACGGAGACGATCGCCGCGCACGCGAGCGGCGTCAGCAGCCCGACCGCGAGCAGTGCTCCCGCCCCGATCTCGACGATCACGCTCGTCCAGGCCTGCATCCGCCCGTGCCGCAGGCCCAGACCCTCGAACCAACGCGCAGTGCCCTCGATGCGCCCACCGCCCCGCCAGTGGTTCAGACCGTGGGCGACCATCGTGGCCCCCACGACGACCCGCACGGCCAGCAGCGCGACCGCGCCCGCGTCCTCCATGATCACATCACCCCGATCGCGCCACGGCCGAGCAGATCGCCTGCCGGCTCACCGATCGCTGGACTCACCTCGCGGGCGTCGAGCGACGCAGCGGCCGCCAGACCCAGCAGCTCCGCGAGCCGCTCCCGATGGTGCCCGGCGCTCCCGAAGTACTGCGCCGCGGAGGTGATCCGCCTGAGGTAGAGGTGCGCCGGGTGCTCCCACGTGAAGCCGATACCGCCGTGCACCTGGATGTTCATCTCCGCCACCTGCATGCAGCCGTCGCTCGTGTACGCCTTCGCCAGGCTCGCGGCCTCCGCCGCCCCGGAGCCGTCGACCACGGCGCGGGCGGCGTGGCGCGCAACGGCCGTCGCCGACTCCGCGATGGCGAAGATGTCGGCGCAGAGGTGCTTGACGGCTTGGAAGGAGCCGATGGGGCGGCCGAACTGCTCGCGGACCTTCGCATACTCCACGGCCATCTCGAGCAGTCGCTGGACGGCGCCTGCCATCTCGGCCGCCATCGCGCTCGCGCCGACCGCAAGGACCGCGCGCTGAGCCGCCCTGAAGTCGCCACCGAGGCGTCGCGCGCCGACGCCGGAGAGCTCGATCTGCGCAGCTTCCCTCGTGAGGTCGAGGACTGCCAGCGGCGTGCGACCGACGCCATCAGCGCCCCCGGCCACGAGGAACAGCCCGAGCTCGTCCCCAGCAGGGGCCACCACGAGCAGCGTGTCCGCGGACTGCCCGTCGAGGACGACATCGACCCCTCCGTCGAGCACCCATCCGTCACCCGAGCGGGTCGCAGCCACCGTCGACTCGCCCGGATCGCAGAGCAGGCCTTCGGAGAAGGCGACCGCGGCGACCGTCTCTCCCGCCGCGATCCCCGCGAGCAGCTGCGTCCCCCAGGGGTCGTCGCCCGCCGCCCGTACCGCCGTGACGGCGAGCACCGCAGTCGACAGGAACGGACCGGGCAGCAACGCGCGGCCCATCTCCTCGAGCACCACGCTCGTCTCGACGAAGGTCGTACCCTGCCCGCCGAGCGCCTCCGGGACGAGCAGCCCCTGCAGGCCGAGTTGCTGCGCCATCTGCGTCCAGACCTCGGGATCGCGACCCATCCCCGTCTCGACGACCTGGCGGACGGCGGACTCCGGTGACCGCCGTTCGAGGAACGCCCGCACCAGATCGCGGAGATCGTTCGCTTCCGGGGACAGATCGTGCTCCATCAGACCTCCATGACCTGCTGCTCGACGTCGCGACTCAGGCAGGGAGCCCGAGCACCCGCTGTGCGAGGATGTTCTTCATGATCTCGGTGGTGCCGCCGGCGATCGTCGACGCACGCGTCCGCAGGTAACCCGTCGCGACGTCGGACTCCCCGGCCACCACAGCGCGTGCGCCGCTCAGGGCCAGTCGCGTGCGGGCGAGCCGCTGACCGAACAGGCTCCACTCCAGCTTGATGATCGACTGTTCCGCGCCGGGTTGCCCCGTGGCCCGGATCGAGGCGAGGGACCGCTGGCCGAGGATCCCGAGCACCTTGCCCT
Organism: Pseudonocardia kunmingensis; assembly: GCF_006716445.1. Classification (GTDB taxonomy): domain Bacteria; phylum Actinomycetota; class Actinomycetes; order Mycobacteriales; family Pseudonocardiaceae; genus Pseudonocardia; species Pseudonocardia kunmingensis. Next base: position 581,298 of record NZ_VFPA01000002.1, on the reverse strand, counting down.
CGACGTAGCGCTGCACGAGCTCGTCGCGCAGGAGCGGGGCGAGCTCGATGCCGGTCCGGTCGGCGCGCAACCGCTCTACCGTCGCCTCGATCTCGCGCTGGACGGCCGACGCGTAGCTGACGACACCGGAGCGCTCGTGGCCCAGCGTGGTCATCGTGACCCGCCAGCCCTCGTGGAGCGGACCGAGGAGGTTCGTCAGCGGGACCCGCGCATCGGTGAAGAACACCTCGGCGAACTCCGACTCCCCGGTGATCTGCCGGATCGGCCTGCGTTCGATGCCGGGGGTATCGAGGGGCACCAGCAGGCAGGAGATCCCCTTGTGCTTGGGCGCGGTGGAATCGGTGCGCACCAGGAGCTGCATGAAGTGGGCGCGCGTCCCGTCGGAGGTCCAGATCTTCTGACCGTTGACGACGAGGTCGTCGCCGTCGCGCACGGCACGCGTCTGCAGCCCGGCCAGGTCGGAGCCCGCTCCCGGCTCGCTGAAACCCTGGCACCACAGCTCGCTGCCCTCGAGGATCCGCGGGAGATGCTCGCGCTGCTCGGGAGTCCCCCACTGCGCGATGGTCGGGCCGACGTTGGCGACGCCGAAGATCCCCGCTGTGCTCGGCGCGCCGTGCTCGGCGAGCACCTCCGTGCACGCGAGCGCGGTGACGACGTCGAGCCCTCGCCCACCGTGCTCCTCGGCCCACTGTGGTGCCACCCACCGGCCGGTCTGCAGGGTGGCCTGCCAGGCGAGCCTGCCCTCGAACGTGGGTGCGTCACCCCACTGTGCCCGGAACGGGGGAAGGTGCTCCTCGAGGAAGCCGCGCAACTCGTTGATCACACTCACGTGATGTCCTTTCGTGGAACCAGGACGGCTACGGGGCCCGGGCACGAACCGCCCCGGACCCGGTCGTGGTCTCCGCCGCTCAGTTGCGGGCGCGTTTGACCTGGCTGAAGGGCACGTCGCGGTCGGCGGCGAACTCGCGGGGCATGCCGAGGACCCGCTCGCTGATGATGTTGCGGGACATCTCCGTGCTCCCCCCGCCGAGACTCGAGCCCTGGCGCATCAGGTAGTTCACCCCGACGACGCCGCCCATACCCGGGGCCGCGGCGGCGCCGGTGGTGCCCATGGCGCCGGCGATCTGCACCGAGACGTCGTCGCGCTCCCAGTCGGCCTCCGCGTGGAACAGCCGCATGAACGACGCGGCGGGCGGGGGCAGCTGGCCACCCTGGATCGCCCGGGTGACCCGCTCGACGAGCTGTTCCTGCACCTTCTGCGTGGTGAGGAACCCGCCCACCTTCTCGCGCACCGCAGGGTCGCCGGTGCGCCCGGTCGCCCTGGCGATCTCGATCGGGTTCGACCGCGGCGTGGTCGCGATGCGATCACCCCGGCCGCTGACGTACGGCGAACCCCCACCGACCGCCGTGCGCTCGTAGAAGAGCTGTCGCGAGGCGACGGCCCACCCGTTGTTCACCTCGCCCACCACCGCGGACGCCGGGAGAACGACGTTGTCGAAGAACTCCTCGCAGAACTCGGTCGAGCCGTTGACCTGACGGATTCGGTTCATCGTGATGCCGGAGGCGGTGGTGGGCATCAGGAACATCGTCAGTCCGCGGTGCTTGGGCGCATCCCAGTCGGTGCGGGCGAGGCAGAGCGCCCAGTCGGCGGCGTAGGCCGAGGTGCTCCACGTCTTGGCCCCGGTGATCACCCAGGTGTCGCCGTCGCGTTCGGCGCGCGTGATCAACCCGGCCAGGTCGGAACCGCCGCTGGGTTCGGACAGGAACTGGACCAGGATCTCGTCACCGCGGATGGCGGCACCGATCCGGTCCCGCTTCTGCTCCTCCGACCCCATATCCATGATCGTCGGGGCGCAGATGCTGAACGTCGGCACGTTCAGCGCGAGGGGCATCTGGTACGGCAGGGACTCCTCGGTGAACGCCTCCTGGTGCGGCGGAGTGAGGCCGAGACCGCCGTACTCCGTGGGGAAGCAGATCCCCGCGAAGCCGCCGGCGTACAACTTCTTCTGCAGCTCGCGGGCCTTCACCCATTCCTCGTCGTCGTCGCCCGGCGGCGGCGGGACGTAGTCCGGGTCGATCTTCGGCATGTTCTCCGCCAGCCAGGCCCGTGCCCGCAGGCGGAAGGACTCCACGTCTTCCATCGTGCTCGCAGTCATGTGCTCGGCCTCTTTCAGAGCGCGGCGATGTCGGCCAGCCGCCGACGGTGGTCCTCGGGGGTACCGAACAGCGACCTGTTGACGGTCGCCCTTCGCAGGTACAGGTGGAGGTCGTGCTCCCAGGTCACACCGATCCCGCCGTGTATCTGGACGCAGTCCTGCAGGATCTGCACGGAGCGGTCCCCGACGTAGGACTTGGCGACGCTGACGAGCTCGGCCGCGTCCTCGCGGCGCTCCTGCACGGCCGTGACGGCGGCCTGCGTCGTGGCCTGGCAGGCCTCGAGCCAGGTGCGCATGTCGGCGAAGCGGTGCTTGAGCGCCTGGTAGGAGGCCAGCGGGCGGCCGAAGGAGAAGCGGTCGAAGGCCCACTGCGTGGTGAACGCGAAGACCCGTTCCAACCCGCCGCACGTCTCCGCGCACTGCAGGACGAGCGCGATCTGGAGCTGCCGCTCGATCACGCGATCCTCGCCGGGGCTCGCGACCAGCGCGGACACCGGCACCTCGACGTTGTCGAAGCGCACCACGCCGAACCGGCGGGCGACGTCAAGGCTCCACTGCGGTTCGACGGTCACACCCGCAGTGGAAACGGGCACGAGGAACTGGGCGACACCCTGCTCGGTCGTCGCCGTGACGAGGAGTAGGTCGGCCTGCTCGGCCAGCTCGACGCGGTCCTTGACCCCGTTGAGCTGGTAGCCCCCGGACGACGCCTTCGCCGTCAGCGCCGGCTGCAGCGGGGCCCACTGGTCGCCGGGCTCATAGACAGCCCAGCTCGCGACGCTCTCGCCGGAGACGAGCGCCTCGATCGCCTCGCCGTGGTCCGAGGCACCCGCCTGGGCCTCGACGAGCCCGGCCAGCACGATGTTGGTGGCGAGCAGAGCTCCCGGCGCCACGCCGTGGCCCAGCTCCTCGGCGACGATCGCGAGATCGCGCACGCCCTCCCCCGAGACGCTGCCGCCCCCGAGTTCCTCCGGGACCAGCATCGCGGTCCAGCCCAGCTCGGCGCCACGCGACCACCAGTCGCGGTCGAAGCCCGTGTCGCTCCCCTCCAGCTGCCGGATCCGCTCGAGCGGGAGCTCCTTCTCCAGGAAGCTCTTCGTCGTCGAACGGAAGAGGCGTTGATCTGACGAGAGCTCAAGCTCCATCGGGACTCCCTCGCGTCCTCGCGCCGGACCGCCCGTTCGGGCGCCCTACTGCATCGGGCCGCACCTCGCGATCCCGCCACCGACGGACCGGGACCGATCTACAGGCCGCCTGTGATCCTGGGCCACAGCACACCAGCTGGGTACACCCTTGTCAATAATCTACCTCTATGACTTACTGGAGTGACGGGGAGGAGCCTCGCGTCCCCGCACGCCTGACGGAGGAGCAATGCCCGTGACCCAGGAGCCGCGCGACGCCCGCCCGTTCGCGTTCCCCACCGCGCGCGCGGTGACCGATCTCCTCACCTCGGTCGGCTACATCGCAGACCAGGCGATCAGCTCGCGCCTCCACCTCGCCGGCCACCTCGGCAAGCCCGTCCTCGTGGAGGGACCGGCCGGCACCGGGAAGACCGAGCTCGCGAAGTCGCTCAGCGCGGCCACGGGCGCGCGCCTGATCCGGCTGCAGTGCTACGAGGGCCTCGACGAGTCCAAGGCGCTCTACGAGTGGGACTACCGCAAGCAGCTGCTACGCATCCAGGCCGGCAACGAGGGCGGCTGGGACGCCGTGCAGGACGACATCTTCGCTGAGGAGTACCTGCTGACCCGCCCGTTGCTCGAGGCCATCCGGGCCGAGGACGATGTTATCCTGCTCATCGACGAGGTCGACCGCCTCGACATCGAGACCGAGGCCCTGCTGCTGGAGGTCCTGTCGGACTTCCAGGTCTCCATCCCCGAGCTGGGCACCGTGTCGGCCCGCAAGCGCCCGCTGGTGGTGGTGCTGACGAGCAACAACAGCCGCGAGCTGTCGGAGGCGCTGAAGCGTCGTTGCCTGTTCCTGCACATCGGCTACCCCAGCGTGGAGCGCGAGCGGGAGATCGTGCTCGCCGCGGTGCCCGGCATCGCCGAGCACCTCGCGGCTGAGGCGGCGCGCGTCGTGGCGTCCCTTCGCGGGCTCGACCTCAAGAAGCGTCCGTCGGTCTCGGAGACCCTCGACTGGGCGCGCACCCTGGTCCTGCTCGGGATCGACGAGCTCGACAACGCGCTCGTCGTCGAGCACCTGCCGGTGCTGCTCAAGCACCAGAACGACATCGACCTCGCCGAACGCGAGCTGTTGGAACGGGCGGGATGAGGGCGCTCCCATGTTGACCGCGATCGAGCAGCTGGTCGAGCAGATGCGTGACGTGGGCATGCCCGTCTCGATGACCGAGGGCGTCGACGCCGTGCGCAGCCTCCGCCACGTCGACCTGCTCGACCGGACCGACGTCAAGCACGCCCTCGCGGCGACCCTGGTGAAGGACGCGCAGCACCTGCGCACGTTCGACATGCTGTTCGAGCTGTTCTTCGCAGGCCGCTCCACCGGCACGGCCACGGACCCGACCCCGGCGGACGCGGACGCGACGGGCGCTGCCGGGAACGCCCCCCGCAGGCTGCATCTCGGCTCCCGCCTCGACGGGCTCGACGACGACGCCCTGCGGGACCTGCTGCTCCAGGCACTCGCCGCCGACGACGAGCTCGGCCTGGCGCCACTGGTCGTCGAGCTGGTCGACCGGCACGCCCGGATCCAGCCGGGGCAACCCGTTGCGGGGACGTTCCACGTCTTCCGCACGTTCCGCGCAGCCGATCCCGAGCAGCTGCGGCGCACGCTCGCGGAGCTCCCCGCCTCCGAGCGCGACGGCCCTGCCGCCGACCTGCGCTCGCGGCTGCGGGCCGAGGAGGCCGACCGGAAGGTGGAGCGGCTGCGCCAGGCGATCGAGGCCGAGGTGCGCAAGCGGCTCGTCGCCGACCGTGGCGCCGCCGCCGTCGCCCGGACCCTGCGCCAGTCGCTGCCCGAGGACGTCGACTTCCTCACCGCCTCGAGCAAGGAGGTCGCGGAGCTCACCACCATCCTGGCGCCGCTGCCCGCGCAGCTGGCGGCCTCGCTGCACCGCAAGCGCCGCCACGGCAGGCAGGGCCGCATCGACTTCCGAGGCACCGCACGCAAGTCGATGTCGACCGGCGGGGTACCGGTGGAGCCCGCATTCCGGCGCCCCCACCCGCCCAAGCCCGAGCTGTTCGTGCTCGCCGACATCTCCGGCTCGGTGGCGACGTTCGCCCGCTTCACCCTGCAGCTCACCACCGCGATGCGCACCCAGTTCCGGGCGGTGCGCTGCTTCGTCTTCGTCGACGGCATGGACGAGGTCACCGACGTCATGCAGGAGGCCGACGACGTCGTGGACCTCGCCAAGCGGATCGACGCGGCAGGCAGCGGCGTCTACCTCGACGGGCGCTCCGACTACGGCAACGCGCTCACCACGTTCGCGCGCCGGTGGGGCGCCCAGGTGAACAGCCGCGGCATCGTCCTCGTCCTGGGCGACGCCCGCTCGAACTACCGGTTCCCCGCCGCGGACCGGCTGGCCGCCACGGCCAGGCGCGCGTCGCGCGTCTACTGGCTCAACCCCGAACCTCGCGCGGCGTGGGGCGACGGGGACTCCGTGATGCACGAGTACGCCCCGCACTGCGACGGCGTCTTCGAATGCCGCAACGTGCGCCAGCTCAAGGAGTTCGTCGCACAGCTCGATTAAGGACAGTCGACCAGGACGCTCGACCAGGCACGGTCGACCGAGCTCGAGAGAGGACACATGCCCGAGAGCACCACCACCGAGGCCTCCACCGGCACCCAGCCCGAGACCAACATCTCGGCTGCCATGCGCGACACCGTCGGCACCGAGCTCTCCCGGCAGGTGAGCTACCCGGTGAGCGAGTCGGACATCCGCCGCTGGGCGATCGCCGTCTACTGGCCCGAGGAGCCGCCGGCCGCGTTCCTCGACGCGAAGGTCGCCGCAGGCGGCGTCCACAACGGGATCGTCGCGCCCGAGGAGTTCAACCCCTTCGCGTGGGCCGTGGCGGAGCGCCGCGCGGCCAACCCGGACGCCGTCATCGACACGAACGACCCCGACAACGTCGAGATCGCGTTGGGGATCCCGGGCCCCGGCCTGAGGTTCCAGCTCAACGGCGGGATGGAGACCTGGTACGGGGTGCGGATGCGCCCCGACGACGTCATCACGAGCGTGTGCAGGCTCGGCTCGTACTCGGAGCGTGCGGGGCGGCTCGGCCTGATGCTCTTCAGCCGCACCGAGGACACCTGGACCAACCAGAACGGCGAGCTGGTCAAGAAGACCGTCAACACGCTGATCCGCTACTGACCCGGAAAGGACCGAGACGATGACCTCCAGGAGACAGACCTCCAGGAGACAGGTGGCAGTCGGCGACGAGATCGCGCCGTTCACCCGGGAGACCGGCTTCGCGAACTGGAACCGGTACGCGGCGGTGAACGACGAGTTCGTGCCGATCCACATGGACGACGAGGCAGGCCGCGCCGCGGGCTACCCCACCGCTTTCGGCATGGGGCACATGCAGTGGGCCTACCTGCACAACGCCCTGCGCGGCTTCGTCGGGGACGACGGCGCGATCGTCGCGCTCTCGTGCCAGTTCCGCGGCGCGAACACCAAGGGGATGACGGTGACGGCCAAGGGCGTCGTGACCACCGTCGACGAAGCGGCCGGCACCGCGACGCTCGACGTGTGGACCGAGGACCAGGACGGCAACAAGCTCGCTCCCGGCACTGCCGTGGTGCGCCTGCCCTGAGTGGTGCGCCGGACGGCCGGAGGGCCCGGCACCAGTGCTGTCCGCAGTGGTACCGGGCCCGCTGAGCCCCTCGGGTGTCAGCTCGCGAACGGGTCGCCCTCGATCTCCTCGGTGCTGAAGAAGATCGGTGCCCCGAAGCTGTCCGCGACGTCGGTGACGATCAGGCCGGGCCGAAGCTCGTGGACGCGCACGTCCTTCGTCGCGAGCCACGCCTTCGCCGACTCGATGTCGGCGACCTTGAAGCGCAGGCTGTAGATCATGTTGCCCCACTGCGCGACGTGCCGGCCGAGGTCGGAGTCGGCCTCCAACGGCTCGGCCAGCTGCAGCAGGCAGTCGCCGAGCTGCAGCGTCTGGAACTTGGCCTTCATGTCGTCGTCGACGCCGTCCTCGACCGGCACGGCCTGCATGGTGTCGACGTAGATCTTGACCGCCGCTTCGAGATCCTTCACCCCCAGCGTGACGTAGGTGAAGCGCTCGATGGTCAGGGGGTGGTTGCGCCACTGCTTCACCTGCGACGACCAGGTCTCGAGGTCACGCGGGTCGTTCGGCATGTCGGTCTTGCAGAGCTCGACCATGAGGCCTGCCGTGTCCCGCGGGCTCGGGTAGAAGTACGTGGTCTCCGAGTCGAGCTTCTCGATCTTGCCGCCACCGGGCGCCCCGATGTAGACGCCCTTCTCCAGCAGGCGGTCCGCCAACCCGGCGAGGTCGTCGACCTTGTAGCCCACCGAGTGCAGGTGCTCGCCGAACTTCGAGTAGAACTTGCCGACCGGCTTGGTGACGTCCGCGGGCATCTTCGGCGCCATGGTCTCGATGCACAGGTCGTTGATCATGATCAGCGTGGCGTACCGGTCCTCGACGGGGAGGTAGTTCACCTCGTCCACGCCCATGTACACCAGCCCACCGAGGACGTCCTCGTAGAACCGGCGCAGCTTCTCGGCGTCGTCGGACATGTGCACCACATGGATCATCTGACCGATGCCGTAGTCACCGGTCTTCTTGACTGTCTTCTTCACAGGAGCCCCTGCTCTGTCGAGTTGCGTCTGTCTCTCGCCACGTCGCGGATCAGGCCTGGTGCGCCTGGTACCACTGGGTCACTGGCGGCGTGATCGCGGTGTCCATGGCCGCCGTCATCCGGATCCGACCGCTTTTCACGCCCCCGCCCAGCGCCGCCGCGGCCGCCGCGACGTCTGCATCGTCCATCTCGTAGACGGCCAGGTACCGACCAGTGGGACCGTTGGCGGGATCCACGAGCTGGAATCGCTGCACCCGCGAGATCGACGGAATCGCCGCCCGCAGCTCCGGGATGTGGACCTCGTCGTACCACGTGTCGAACTCGGCGAGGCTCTCCTGTGACGCCGGGCTCGCCCATGCGAGCAACAGACTCTCGGCCATTGTGTTTCCCTCCTGGGTCGCTTACCGCGCGGCGAGCGCGCGCGCCGTCACCTGCTGGGTACGGACGTCACGGGCGCCCGCAGTCGCCGTCGCGAGCGCGTCCTGAACGGCGACGCGGACGAGCTCGGGCTCTTCGCCGACGATGTCGTCGGCCACGCCGAGCCGGAACACCTCACCCGAGGTCATCCGAAGGGAGCGCGTGAGCTCCGGCGCGCGGGAGGCGTCCCGGTAGAGGATCGCGGCTCCCGCTTCCGGGCCGATCACCGAGAACACCGAGCCCTCGAGCATCAGAAGCCGGTCGGCATGGGCGAGGGCCATGGCGCCGCCGCTGCCGCCCTCCCCCACGACGACGGCCACGCTGACGGTCGCGAGCTCGGCCATCGCGAGCAGCGTGTCGGCGATCTCGCCCGCTACCCCGCCTGCCTCCGCATCCGGGGCGGGATCAGCACCCGGGGTGTCGACGAACGTCACCAGGGGGAGCCCGACACGGCCGGCAAGCCGGGCTGCCCGCTGCACGAGGCGGAACGCGCCGGGACCAGGGAGGTGCAGCGGGGAGAGCCCCGCGAAGCGGTCCATCGCCACGACGACGACGCGCTCTCCGGCGATCGTGCCGAGGCCGGCGCGCATCGCGGGGTCGGCGCCCGCGAGCTCGACCCAGGAGTCGGTGACCCATGAGGCCCACTCCACCCCGCCGGGCCGCCGCGGCCCACGCGCGCGCAGCAGGTGCTCGTAGGGGTCGGCGGGCAGCGGCGTCGGGTCCGGCGAGCCCGGCCTGCCCGGGGGCGGAACGAGCCGTGCGTGGGGCCGGCCGCCCACTGCGGCGGCGAGCCAGGCCCACCGGTCGGACTCGGGCACCACGGCGTCGACGAGGCCGTGCCGCAACGCGGACTCGGCCGTGTGAGAAGTGGACGGTGGCGCCTCGCCGGTCACCTGGGCGACGACCCGGGGGCCGCCGAACCCGATGACGGCTCCGGGGGCCGCCGCCCGGACGCCGGCGAGCGACGCCCAGGACGCGAACACCCCTCCGGTCGTCGGCGAACCCAGGTAGGCCGCCGAGAGCAGCCCGGCGCGCGCGTGCCGGGCTGCGGCCGACGCGGTCCGGGTCATCTGGACGAGGGCGACCATGCCCTCCTGGAGGCGGGCGCCACCGGTCGAGACCGTCGCGACGACGGGCAGCCGCAGCTGCGTAGCCCGCTCGTAGGCGCGCACGATGCGCTCGCCCGCGACCGCACCCATGGTGCCGCCGCTACGCCGGAAGTCACAGTCGACCCAGACGGCCTCCGCACCGTCGAGTGCGACCCGCGCGGTGCGGACCGGGTCTTCGCCCGGCCCCGGGACCCGGTAGGCCGGGAACCGGAGCGGGTCGGCAGAGCGGAGGTCGTCGTCCCACGCCTGCAGCACCTCGACGAGGCCGCCCGCGCGCGCGGGCGCCTCACTGGTCATAGGTGAAGAACCCTCGGCCCGTCTTGCGGCCCAGCCAGCCGAGTCGCACGTACTGCTTGAGCAAGGGCGGTGGGAAGTACTTGGGGTCCCTGTACTCCTCGTACATCGAGGCGGCCATGTCGTGCACGATGTCGAGCCCGATGAGATCGCTCAGCCGGAACGGCCCCATCTTGTGGTTGAAGCCGAGCGTGATGACCGAGTCGATCGACTCCATGTCGGCCACGCCCCGCTCGTACGCGCGGATCGCGTCCAGCAGGTAGGGCACGATGAGCAGGTTCCCCACGAAGCCGGGCACGTCGTTCACGACGACCGGGCTCTTGCCCATGGTCTCGGCGAGACCGACCATCGCCTGCACATGCTCGGCGGCGGTGACCGGGGTCTTGATGACCTCCACCAGCTTCATCGCGGGCACCGGGTTGAAGAAGTGCAGTCCCACGACGCGCTCGGGCCTGCTGGTCGCCCCCGCGAGGATCACGAGCGGGATCGTCGAGGTGTTCGACGCGATGAACGTCTCCGGCCCGACGAGCGTGTCGATCTCGCCGAGGATGCGCTTCTTCAGCTCGACGTCCTCGAACACGGCCTCGACCACGATGTCCGCGCCGCCGATCGTACTCAGGTCGGTGCCGATGCTGTAGCGCCCGCGCGCCTCGGCCGCCTGCTCGGGTGTGATCTTGCCGCGGGCGACGGTGGCGTCGAGGCCGGAGCCGACCCGCTCACGGGCGCGCACGACGCCCTCCTCGGTCGACTCGACGCCGACGACCTCAATGCCCACCTGTGAGGCCACCTGGATGATCCCGGTGCCCATCGTGCCGCACCCGACGACCGCCATCCGCTTGATCTGCATGGTCAGGAGACCTCGATGACGACGGCGCCACCCTGTCCGCCGCCCGCGCACATGGCGGCGACACCGATCCCGCCCCCGCGCCTGCGGAGCTCGTGGGTCAGGGTGGCGAGCATGCGCGCACCGCTCGCGGCGACCGGGTGGCCGAGGCTGCAGCCACTGCCGTAGATGTTGACGAGCTCCTCGTCGATCCCCAGCTCCTGGCAGGCCGCCACGGGAACGGACGCGAAGGCCTCGTTGATCTCCCAGAGGTGCACGTCGGCAACCGAGAGCCCGGCCCGCGGCAGGACCTTGCGGATCGAGTCGAGCGCGCCGTCACCGGTGTACTTCGGCTGCACGCCCGCGGCGGCCCACGCGCGCACCGAGCCGAGCGCGGTGAGTCCCTTCTCGGCGGCGAACGCATCGCTCGCCAGCGCGAGCGCGGCGGCGGCGTCGTTGACGCCGGAGGCGTTGGCCGCGGTGATCGAGAAGCCCTCGATCTCCGGGTGCAGGGGCTTGAGGCGCGCCGCCTTCTCCATCGTCGAGTCGCGGCGCGGGTCCTCGTCGACGGCGAACTCGGTGACCGACCCGTCCGTGGTCGTGACCTTGATCGGCGCGATCTCGGCCTCGAACACGCCCGCGTCGATCGCGGCGACCGCCCGCGCGTGCGAGCGCACGGCCCACGCGTCCATCGCCTCCCGGGAGAGGCCGTACTTGACGGCGAGGTTCCAGCCCACGGACAGCGTGACGTCGTCGTTCGCGTCCTCGGTGTGCGGGAACGTCGGCGCCATACGGGTCTGGGTCTCGTCCGCGGTACCCGGTACCCGCCAGGTCAGCTGCGGTCCGAGCGAGGAGGACTGCACCCCGCCCGCCACCACCGCGCGATCCATGCCGGCGCGGATCGACGCCGCGGCGTTGCCGACCGTGGTCAGGCTGCCGGCGCAGTGCCGGTTCACGGCCTGCCCCGCGACCTGGGTCATGCCGGCGGCGACCGCCGCGTACCGCGCGAGATCGCCACCGCCGTACATCGACTCGGCGAGCATGACGTCGTCGAACTCCTCGGGCGCGAGGCCCGAGCGCCGCACCGCCTCGACGAGGACGTGGGTGGCGAGCTCCTCGGCAGGGGTCTCGCTCAGCGTGCCCTTGCGGGCGGTCGCGATGGGCGTGCGGACCGCGCTGACGATCACGGCTTCTGGCACCGGGCACCTCACAGACTGGGACATGGTCGCTCCGCCCGACAGTAGTTGAATCGGGCTAAATCTGTAAACAAGGTAGATGTTTGTTAGCACCTGCGGCGAAAGAGGGTCTCCTGTGCGATCGAGGCGACGAGGCGCCCCGCACGGTCGTGGATCGTGCCCTCGTACCAGGCCCGGCCGCGCGCGATCGTGCCCGGGACGAGGTCCATGAACACCCAGTCGTCCATCCGTACCGGCCGGTGGAACCACACGGCGTGGTCGATGCTCGAGCCCACGTGGTCCGCCGCGCCGGGAAAGCCCGCCGTGCCCGCGTACAGGTCGGAGACGTAGGTGAGCACGCAGGCGTGCATCGCCGGGTCATCGGGAAGGGGGAACTGCGACCGCGCCCACACCCGCGTCGGGTACGGGCCGTCGGAGTACGGCTGCGGCGGCAGGCGCAACTCCATGGACGCGAGGTGCGATTCCGCCACGACGGGCAGCCCTTCCGGCGCGGGCACGTCCGGCGCCGGGCCGGCCTGGTGATCGGGCGCGTCGTCGGGCACGGCGAACGAGCAGGCCATCGTGAGCAGCACCTCGTCGCCCTGCCTCGCGACGACGCGCCGGGCGGAGAAGGAACGCCCGTCGCGGTCGCGCTCGACCCGCAGCTCGATCGGTCGTGCCGGGTCGCCACGGCGCAGGAAGTAGGCGTGCAGGGAGTGCGCCTCCCGGTCGGCCGGGACGGTTGCGGTGGCGGCACGCAGCGCCTGCGTGCCCACCTGCCCCCCGTAGAGGTGCGTCGGATCGACGACGTGGACGTTCCCCGCCAAGAAGTGGTCCCGTCCGAGCGACTCGAGCTCGAGCAGCTCCAGCAATGAGGTCCCGTCCGGAGCCGGGGTCGCGCTGGGGTCGATGGCAGTGCTCACGAAGGGCCTCCGGCGAGTCCTGGATCGGTGTGGTGGGCAGCAGGCAGGTGATCTGCACAGGTTGCCTGTAGATTCTCGCGAATGGCTCCCGCTGAACCCGGCCCGGCGACGAGGTCGGAGGCCGCGCGTACGGCCGCCGACCTGACGGTGGTGAGCGGCTGCCTGGCCCGCAGGCTGCGCGCAGAGAGCTCCGTGCCGCCGCACCACCTGGCCGTGATGGCCCGGCTCCGCGACCATGGGGCCGAGACGACGAGCGGGCTCGCCGCCCGCGAGCGAGTCCGTCCGCAGTCGATGGCCCAGACGGTCGCCGACCTCGTCTCCGAGGGGTTCGTCGTCCGGCGCGACGACCCGGACGACGGCCGCAAGCTTCTCCTGGACCTCACCGACCGCGGCAGGGTGGCGCTCGAGCACGCGCGCCTGGCACGGACGTCGTGGCTCACCACAGGCATCGAGCAGCAGCTCGACGACGCCGAGCGGGCCGTGCTGGAGCACGCCATAGTCCTGCTCAATCGGCTGCTCGACCGATGATGACCGTCCGGTCGCGCGGGCTGCTCATGACCCTCGTCTACTGCGGGCTCTGCACCTCGGTGGTCGGATCGCTCGGCGCGCTGTTGATCCCGACCATCGCCGACAGCCACGACGTCCCGCGCGGGACGGCGCAGTGGGTGCTGACCGCCGCCCTGCTCGTCGGCGCCATCGCCACCCCCGTCCTCGGAGCGTTGTGCGACCGGCCCTACCGGCGGACGGTGCTCCTCGCGACACTCGCCACGGTGCTCGCGGGCTCGGTGGTCGCTGCCATGGCGACCTCGTTCCCGCAGCTCGTCGTCGGCCGGACGATGCAGGGCCTGACCTACGGGATCATCCCGATGACGATGGCCACCGCCCGGGCGCACCTCCCCGCCGAGAAGGTCCGCGGAGCCGTCGCGGCGCTCTCGATCACGACGGTGACCGGCGCAGGGCTGAGCTTCCCTGTGACCGGGCTGATCGTGCAGATCTGGGAGTACCACGCCGCGTTCTGGTTCGCCGCCGGGTTCACCGCGCTCGCCCTCGTGGGCGTCGCCGTCGCCACCCCGCGCCGTGATCGGTCGCGGCCGGCGCAGCGCACCCGGCTGGACCTCGCGGGCGCCGTGCTCCTCGCCTGCGCGCTGACCAGCCTGCTGCTCGCGGTGAGCCAGGGCGGCGCCTGGGGCTGGTCCTCCCCCGCGGTGATCGGGCTGGCCGTGGCCGCCGTGCTGTCCTTCACCGCGTGGACGTGGCACGAGCTGCGCATCGACAACCCGCTGGTGCAGCTGCGGGCGTTCCGGCACCGCGACATGGCGGCCGCGAACATCGCTGCGCTCGGCCTCGGCGCGATGCTCTTCGCCGGGTCCTCCGCGGTCAGCCAGCTCGTCCAGACCCCGGTGTCGGCGCATTACGGATTCGCGCTGACCCTGTTGGGCGCCGGCCTCGCGCTCCTGCCGACCTCGATCGGCAGCCAACTCTCGAACCGGCTGATGCGGCTCGTCACCCGGCGTCTCGACCCGCGCCTGCTGTTGCCGCTCGGCCCGGCGCTGGTCGGCATCGACATGGCGTTTCTGGCCCTGTACCACGACGAGCTCTGGCAGGTGCTCGTCGGCCTCTTCCTGCAGGGACTCGGGATCGGGGTCACGTTCGGCGCGATGCCGATGATGATCCTCGCCGTCGTACCCGAGGACCAGACCGGCAGCGCCACGGCGATGAACCAGGTCCTGCGCACCCTCGGCGGCTCGATCGGCAGCGCGGGCACGGGCGCGCTGCTCGCCTCTGCGACACCGCTCGGCGCGCTGCTGCCGACGGAGTCGGGCTACACGCTGACGTTCGTCGTCGCGGCGGCCGGCTGCGGTGCGCTCGTCGCCCTTCTGGTGGTCATGGCCTTGCTCCCCGCCGCGGCGGGGAGCACCGCGATCGCCGGTCAGCCCCCGACTCCTTCCCGGTCGGCGTCAACGTCCACCTCGACGTCAGCGTGCACCTCGACGAGCCGTTGAAGGTTGACGAGGGACACTGCTCAGCGCCCTGTGAAGACGGGGTCGCGCTTCTCGGCGAAGGCGCGGGGCCCCTCCTTGGCGTCGGCGGAGGCGCTGATGGGTCTACCTTCCCTTCGCACGGTGGATCCCGGCAGGGAGCGCTTTCGGCGCTTGTCCCTTGAGGACTGATGTGAGACGGCGCCCCTGCCGGGCCCCGGCGAAGGCCTGACGCCCAGGAGGGTGTGGTCCCACGAGGACTGGTTCATCAGCACGACGCAGCGCCTTCCTGGTCCGCCGAGCACAATGCTCTCGGCGGAAGGAGACACGCGGGTGCTGGGAATCGGCATCGACTGGGCTGAAGAGTTCCATGACGTCGCCCTCGGGACAGTCGAGAAAGGAGTGATCGAACAGTTTCGCGTTCAGCACGGCCCGGACGGTGTCGCCGCCCTGATCGAGCGCGCCCTGCGCCTGGAACCGGACCCGGCCGAGGTCCGCGTGGTCATCGAGACCCGCCACGGCCTGCTGGTCGAGGCACTGCTGGATGCCGGGTTCACCGTGCTGCCGGTCAACCCCGACCTGGTCGCGCGCCGCCGCGGCCCGGCCCGGAAGAAGGACGACGCCGAGGACGCCCGGATCTGCTGCCTGCTCGCCCTCGACCGCCACCAAACCCTGAAGACGCTGGTGCCGCACGGGGAGATCAGCGGTGAGCTGCGCGCGATCGGTCGCGACGACGAACGCGCCGCCCGCGACCAACGCCGCCTGCTCAACCGGCTGCGCGCCGACCTGCAGACCACCTACCCCGCCGCCCTGACCCTCGCGGGCACCGACCTCGGCGCCCCGACGGTGCTGCGGCTGCTGCAGCGCTGGTCGACCCAGGCCGAACTCGCCCAAGCCTCCCGCGACGAACTCGAGGCGTTCGCCCGCGCGGGCCGCCACGGCTGGCCCGCCCGGTTCGCCGACCGTGTCATCGACGCGCTCGCCGCGCCGTCGTTGCCCACCCGGGACTACCTCGTGCGGGCCAAGGCCGCCGCGATCCGCCTGGCCGCGGTCCAGCTGCTCGCGCTGCACGAGGCCCGCCGCGGCTGGGAAGCCCGCATGGGCGAGCTCCTGCTCGGCGGACGCCGCACCGGCCGCGATCACATCGTGGAGGACCCCGACCCGGGGAAGGCATTCCCAGGCGGGGACATCTACCTGAGCTTCCCCGGCCTGGGAGACCGCCTCGCAGCTCGGGTCGCCGGTGAGATCGGCGAGCACATCGACCAGTTCGACTCCCCGAACGGGTTGCAGTGCTACGCCGGCCAAGCTCCGGTCACCCGACGCTCCGGCAAGAGTGACTTCGTCGTCGCCCGACGCCTCGCGCACAACCGATACCTCGGCGCCGCCGTGCACCAATGGGCGTTCTGCAGCCTCACCCGAAGCGGCTGGGCCCGCGAGTTCTACGACGCCAAGATCGCCGCGAAGAAGGGACACCACGCCGCCCTGCGCGCCCTCGGGAACCGCTGGCTGGAGATCCTCTGGCACTGCCTGACCAAGGGCATGCTCTACGACGAAAACGTCCACGTCGCCAACCGCAACCGCGCCCTCGGACGAGCAGCCTGACCCGGAGGTTGACAGAGGGTGTCTCACCGCCGCTCCCTCCTGTGCCGTGAGCTCCCAGAGCGGCGCGTCGGCGGGGCGCTCGGACCCGTGGTGACCGAGGGCGATCCGCTTGGTCGCCTGCACGGCGAGGGGGGCGTTGGCCGCGATCTTCTGGGCGAGCGCGACAGCGGCGTCGAGCACTCGGGCCGCCGGCACGACCTGGTTGACCAGGCCCAGCGCGAGGGCCCGCGTCGCGTCGATCGCCTCGCCGGTGAACAACAGCTCGAGCCCGATTCGGTGTGGCAGCTGGGTGGCCAGGCGGAAGGCTCCCCCGGCCCCCGCGACGAGGCCGCGCCGCACCTCCGGCAATCCGAAGGAGGCGGTCTCGGCCGCGACGACGAGATCGCTGGCCAGCGCGATCTCGGTGCCACCGCCCATGGCGGCGCCGTTGACGGCGGCGATCGTCGGCTTGCCGATGTAGTGGCCGACGTACCCCGCGAGGCCCCACCGCTGCCGCCGTTCTCCCTCGGGGATGATCCGCTCGCCGCGCATGATCGCCTTGAGGTCGGCGCCGGCACAGAAGGCCTTGTCGCCTGCGCCGGTGAGCACCACCGCGCGGACGTCGACGTCGCGATCGGCCTCCTCCATCGCGTCCCCGACCCCGAGGCAGACCGCTTCGTTCACGGCGTTGCGGGCTTCCGGGCGGTTGATCGTGATGACCAGGACATGGTCGCGGCGCTCCACCAGCACGGGTTCGGCGGCGACCGAGCTCGACTCGCTCACAAGGACTCCTCATCGGCGGGCCAGTGGTCTGTGGGCAAACCTTCACCCAGTAAGACAAAAGGTTATCTAATCTGGCTGATACTACTCGAGCTCATCGCGTGTGCGCACTGACCGAGGGAGCGCCGTGCCCCACTCCTGTCCGAACTCCCGCCCACGACCGGCCCTGCTCATCGGGACCCTGTGCCTGTGCGGGACGGTGACCTCGCTGCAGCAGACACTCGTCGTCCCGCTCCTGGCCGACCTGCCGCATCTGCTCGACACGACACCCGACAACGCGTCGTGGCTGGTCACGGCCACACTGCTCGCCGGAGCAGTCGCCACGCCGGTCACCTCCCGGCTCGCCGACATGTTCGGCAAGCGCCTGGTGATGGCCGGCTGCCTGGTCGTGATGGTGTGCGGCTCGCTCCTCGGTGCACTCACCCAGGACCTGGCGGGCGCGATCACCGCGCGCACCCTGCAGGGGGTCGGGGTGGCCCTCATCCCCATCGGCATCGCGATCATGCGCGACGAGCTGCCGGAGCGGCGGGTGCCGCTCGGCGTAGCCCTGATGAGCGCGACGCTCGCGATCGGCGCGGGCGCAGGTCTCCCGCTCGCGGGCTGGGTCGCCCAGTACGACTGGCACCTGCTGTTCTGGATCACCGGCGGGGCGGGCGCGGTCATGCTCGTCGCGGTTCTGCTCGCTGTCCCCGAGTCCCCCATACGCACCCGCGGCGCCTTCGACTACCGCGGGGCGATGCTGCTCTCGGCCGCGTTGACCGCCCTGTTGCTGGCGCTGTCGAAGGGCGGACAGTGGGGCTGGGGCTCGCGGCTCACGCTGGGCTGCGCGATCGGCGGCGCGCTGGTACTGGCGTTGTGGATCCCGCTGGAGCTGCGCGTCCGCAGGCCGCTCGTCGACCTGCGCATCGCGACCCGGCCCGCGGTCCTGCTCGTCAACATCGCGTCGGTCCTCACCGGGTTCGGCATGTTCGCGAACATGCTCGTGACGACGCAGCTGTTCCAGCTCCCCACCAGCACCGGGGTCGGCCTCGGCCTGGATACGGTGACGGCCGGGCTGCTCATGGCGCCCACAGCGCTGGTCTTCGGTGCGGTGGCCCCGCTCTCCGCGCTCATGACCCGGCTGGTCGGCGCGCACGTCACCCTCGCCGTCGGCGCGCTCGCCATGGGTGCGGCCTACGTCGGGCGGGTCTTCCTCAGCCACGATCTCTGGCAGATCATCGTGGGGTCGCTGCTGGTGTCGGTCGGCACCTCGCTGGCGTTCGGCGCGATGCCCGCGCTGGTCATGCGGCTCGTGCCCGTCACCGAGACGGCGTCGGCCAACGGGCTCAACACCCTCCTGCGCTCGGTCGGCACCTCCACCTCGAGTGCGGTCATCGCCGCGGCGACCGTGATCGGCGCCCAGCAGATCGCCGGTGTCACGTACCCGACCTTCGCCGCCCTCGCGGCCGTCTTCTGGGCTGCCGGCGCGGCATCCGTCGCCCACTCGTCGTCGTCCCCCTCCTGCTCCGCCGTGACATGCTCGAGCAGCCCGACGTCGAACCCGACGACGGCCTCGGCCCGGACGAGACGCTGGCCGAGAAGGTGATCACGAAGCAGATGCCCGTGACCGGGCGCCGCGCCTGACGTTGCGTCTCCGGGTCAACCGCCGCTGCTGGGCAACCACGTCGCCAGGCCGGGGAACGCGATCAGGATGAGAACCACGACCACGCTGACGGGCAGCAGCCAGCCGACACCCGTGAAGATGTCCTTGAGTGTGATCTTCTGTCCGAGACTGACCTCCTTGTCCTGGACGATCGAGTGCACGATGTAGGAGAGGGTGCCGACCGGCGGGGTGATCATGCCCAGCTCGACGCAGAGCACCGCGAAGACCCCGAACCACAGCGGGTCGATACCCAGCACCGGGAACAGCGGCAGCAGGATCGGCACCGTCAGCAGCATCGCGACGAGGGTCTCGCCGACCGCCCCGAGCACCAGGTAGACCGCGAACATCACGAGCAGGAACCCGACCCGTGAGAAGTTCGCGTCCGTCACCCAGGTCGCGAGCGCGGTCGCCAGGCCGCTGTCGGCGAGCACGAGCGACATGAGCCCGGCTGCCATCAGCATGAAGAAGACCGCCGACGACGCCACCGCCGCTTCGACGACCGCGATCTTGACCTCCTTGAACGCCGCACGACGGTGCGTCCACAGGGTCAGGATCAGGGAGAGCAGGGCACCGAGCGCACCGGCTTCGGTCTCGGTCAGGAACCCGGAGAACATGCCACCGAGGACCACCAGGATGATGATCGGCACCGGCCAGCACGCGATGACGGCGCGGACCTTCGTGGCGATCGGGATCTGCGCGATCTCCATGCGGCGCTCGCGCACCTTCTCCCTGCCGCCGAGCAGCTTCGGCGCGGCGACTCCCAGGAGGATGAGCGCGAGGGCCTGGCAGACGACGAGGAGCACCCCGGGGACGACCCCCGCGAGCAGCTGCGGACCGACCGGCACGGAGGCGACGCCCGCATAGATGACCAGCAGCACGCTCGGCGGGATCAGCTGCCCCGACAGACCCGACATCAGGACGGCCGACAGGGTCAGGCGCTTGTCGTAGCCCGCGCGCAGCATCTCGGGGATGCCGATCCGGGCGAGTGCGTACGTGACGCCGACCGTCGAGCCGCTGACGGCGGCGAGGCCACCGCCGGCGACGTTCGTCCCGACCGCCAGCGACGCAGGAACCCGGTTGAACACGAGGCTCATCGCGAAGAAGAGCTTGGTCGTGATGCCCGAGCGCCAGAGCATCATGCCCATGAAGATGAACATCGGCACGACGCTGAGCGACCAGGACGCCGTCTCCTCGTAGGGGAGCTCGCCGAGGATCGTGGTGACCGTGTCCCACTCGTAGATGAAGACCAGCGCCAGCGCGCCCGGCGCGATCATGCAGACCGCGATCGGGACCTTCATCCCGAGCAGGACCAGCATCATCGCCACGGCCGCGACGCCGTTCACCTCCGGCGCGGTGTCCGCCACCATCACGGCGGCCAGTACTGCGAGCAGTCCGTAGTTCACCAGGCGCCAGAGCCAGGCCCTCCCCTGCTGGTGCTCACCGCCGCTGGTGACAGGTGCCGGGATCGTGGGCGGGACCTTTTCGAGTGGGGCGCCGACCGCGTCGACCGGCGCGGCGTTCGTAGGAGGGACGGGACCCTCTCGGGTGGTGTCCATGCTCATTCCGCACCTTCCGCCAGGGTCGCGCCCTTGCTCTGGACGAGTAGGACGCCGTCGATCAGGAGCTGGATCGCGAAGAGCAGGAAGCCGATCGGTACGGCGAACGTGACCGGCCAGATCACCACGCCGGAGACACCCGCGGTCAGGCCGACGCCGAGGTTCCGCCACGCCTCGACGTAGCTGTACCAGGCGATGATCAACGACAGCGCGATCAGGAGCAGGTAGGTGAACAGTTGGAACTCGATCTGGATCGAGCGCGGCGCGCGGTCGAAGAGCAGCCTCGCCTCGATGTGCTGCCGGCGCTGCTGCGCCACCGCCAGACCGAGGAGCACGACGACCGGCAGGTACCAGTTGCCGACGTACTCGAGCGTGCCCTCGAGGGGCCGGTTGAGGAACGAGCGGCTGAGCGCGTTGGCCACGACGTGCAGCATGAGGACGAGAACGGTCGTGCCGGTCACCACGAGCAGCGCCGTACCGATGACCTTCTGCACTCCGTCCATCAGTCGCAGGAATGCTGGATCGGATCGCTGTTCACGGACGTCATCGGCCATCTGGAGCCCCTTACTCAGATCGCGGTGGCGGGCGGGACGCTCGGGCGCGGAGCAGCCTGGTCGCGCGCGCTGCTGGCGCGGACCGGCCTCGTTCGACCGTTCGGGGTGCCGACCCTCGATGCCGCCCGCGGAGGATCGAAATCGGCCCTTCATCTGCCTCATTAACCGGGTGCACAGCCTGCGGGACGCCCCGCGCTGTGTCAAGGCTCACTCCGAGCTCACCTGCGACGAGGGCTCGCGAAATGCGGTGGCCGTGTGCTGTGATCCGGCCGAGGCGACGACGCCTCGGCTCGCTCAGGAGGTCGACGTTGACGGTCCACGATCCCCCGACCGACCTTCCTGAACTGCAGGAGTCGGTCGAGGTCGACGGCGCGTACGTCCGGTTCTCCGTCTCCGGGCGGGGCGAGCAGGACGTGGCGCTCGTCCACGGTTCCGGCGCGCACCACGGGTGGTGGTATCGCGTGGTTCCCGCTCTCAAGGACCATTGGCGGGTCATCACCCTCGACCTGAGCGGGCACGGGGACAGCGACCACCGCGAGCGGTACGACGCAGCCACGTGGGGGCGGGACCTGCTCGGCGTGCTCGACGCGGCGGGCTCGACCCGCCCGCTCGTCGTGGGCCACAGCCTCGGCGGGCGCGTCGGCCTGCTCACCGCGGCGACGCACCCGCAATGCATGTCCGGACTGGTGCTCGTCGACGCCGCGTTGCGACCGCCGCCTGCGTTCCTCGCACGTGAGAACACCCGCAAGCCGCCTGTCCAGCGCCGGTACCCCACGCGGGAGGACGCCATGGCACGGTTCCGCCTGATGCCCCCGCAGCGCCAGCCCGCCGACAACGTGCTTGCAACGCTTGCGGCGTACTCGGTGCGCGAGACGGCGGAGGGCTGGACGTGGAAGCACGACCACCGCGGATTCCCGCCCCTCTACGACGCCGAGGTGGCCGAAGCCGCCCGCACGCTCAGGGTGCCGCTGGGCTACGTCTACGGAGGCGACAGCGGCCTCGTCGACGATGACGCGGCCGCACTCATCGGCACACTCGCGCCGACCGAGGTGCCGACGATCCGCGTGCCGGGTGCAACCCACCACGTCCCGGTGGACGCCCCGCTCGAGTGCGCCCGCGCGATCGACGAGATCGCCACCCGATGGCGGAGCGCGGGGGCGAGGATGTGATGACCGGCCCGGCAGCGGTCACGGCGGACTCCGGCTGCCGGGCCGGGGGATCTGGGATCAGTCGGATGCGGGCAGCGCCCGCGCATCCTTCAGCGGCAGTGCGACGCCGCCGACGGCGAGCGTGCCCTGGCCCGCCTTGGTGCAGAGGAGCTCGATACCGATGACGTCGTCCGCGTAGCGCTTGCCGAGCTGGGTCCCGTCCATCTGGGACGGGTCGGGGGTCCGCTTCGGCTCCCCCGCGGCACCCTTGAGCACCATCTCGATCCCGCCACAGGTGACGGCGAGGTCCTCGTCCGGCCACCGGATGACGATGACGGTCGTGGAGTCGACAGTGCTGGCGAGCGACTGCCCGACGCGCGGCTTCATTGCAGCGTTCCTCCGTACGTGGTGGGGCGGTGCAGCCCGGCTCGACGCGCCGGCACCGATACAGGGAGATAATTGTACCTGAGCTTCGCCAATTCGGAAGCGCTCACGTACGCGCGATCCTCCGCTTGGCCACGTGCCTGAGCGCCCGCGGTTCGTAGGCGACGTCCGTGCGGGAGATGGTCTCCCCCGGCGGTACCAGCTCGTCGACGCAGTCCAGGACCGCGTCGCCGAGCTGCAGCTCCGCGGCGGGCAACTGGCTCTCCAGCTGCTCCATCGTCCGCGGCCCGATGATCGTCGACGTGACGTCCGGATGGGAGAGCGTGAAGCCGAGAGACAGGCCGATCAGGTCGGTGCCGGCATCCGCGGCGACCCGCTCGAGCTGTGGGATCAGGTCGAGCTTGCGCTCTGCACCCGGAGAGTCGAACCGCCATGCGCCGCGCTGGAGCCGGGCGAAGCGCGACTCGTCAGGAACACCACCCGCCTCGCGACGGTACTTTCCCGTCAGCCAGCCGCCGTTCAGCGGACTCCAGACGATGGCCCCCATGCCGTAGCGCCGGCAGGTCGGCAGAACGTCGCGCTCGATCCCCCGGACGAAGATCGAGTAGGGCGGCTGCTCACACCTCAACCTGACGTGACCCCGCCGCTCGGAGCACCACTGCGCCTCCGCGATCGCCTCCGCGGGAAAGGTCGAGGAGCCGACCATCCGCACCTTGCCCTGCCGCACCAGGTCGGAGAGCGCGCCCAACGTCTCGTCGATGTCGGTGTTCTCGTCGGGGCGGTGCAGCTGGTAGAGGTCGATGCAGTCGGTCTCCAGCCGGCGCAGGCTGTCCTCGCACGCCTGCACGATCCAGCGCCTCGAGGACCCGCGGTGGTTGGGATCGCGGCTCATCGGGTTGAACGCCTTGGTCGCGAGCACGACGTCGTCGCGGCGACCCTTCAGCGCCTCGCCGATGATGACCTCGGACTCACCGCGCGAGTAGGCGTCCGCGGTGTCGATGAAGTTCACCCCTGCGTCCAGGGATCGGTGCACCATGCGGACGCACTCGTCGCGATCGGCGTTCCCCATGCTCCCGAACATCATGGTGCCCAGACAGAGGGAAGACACCCGTACTCCGGAGCCCCCCAGGCTGCGCATCTCCACATCGACCTCCGCGTCTAATGAGCTACCTCATCGAACGGTATTGGTCGATGCGCGTCAAGCACGCGATGTGGGTTCTCCCGCAGCGAGCAGGGCGGCGATCGTCCGCGTCGTCGGTGTCGGTACGCCGTGTCGAGCGGCGACCCGGAGGACCGCGCCGTAGAGCGCGTCGTGCTCGGTGGCTCGACCTGCACGCCGGTCGTACGGCATGGAGGTGCCGGCCGCGTCCTGGTCGGCGAGCAGCCCTACGACGGCGGCCGCATCGGCCGGGTCGAGCGCCGCCCCTCCACGGCCCCGACCGTGAAGCATTCCGCCACGAGCGCTCGTGCCACCGCACCGAGCTCGGGGGCCCGCAGGGCGTCGGTCAGCCGTCCGGTCAGCGCCGCGAGCCCGTTGCCCGCCACGTTCGTGCCCAACTTGCGCCAGGCCTGGGTCGTGAAGTCCGAGCGTGCTCGGACTTTCGCCAACGGCGAGGCGAAGCACTCCGCGAAACGACGTCCCGCCTCGCCTTCCGGAACGAGGAAGCGCTCCATCCCGTCGTGCCAGGAGCGACCCGGCGCGAGCAGCTCCGCACCGCAGTACACGACAGCGGGAAGCACCGTCGCACCCTGCACGAAGGACGCGGCGCGCTCCACCGCCTCCACCCCGTTGTCGATACTGTCACAACGTCGTTTCTGCGGGACCACGCCATCCGGGCAGCTGGAGGACCAGGTCGAGCGCCTTCACGACCTGGGCACGCACCCGTTCGTCGGGTGCCGCCGAGAAACCGCACGCCAGCGACCAGGAGACGCCGAGCACGCCGTCGACGAGCTCCTCGCGGTCGATGCCGGGCTCGAGCTCGCCGGCCGCCACCGCGTCGGCGAGGATCGCGTCCACGGCACGCCGGAGGCCCCTGACGTAGTCGCGCAGGGCGGCGCGCAGGCCCGCGTCGTGCACGCTCTCGCGCGCGAGCCGGAGGTAGAGCTCCCCGAGCTCAGGCGTGGCGAGAGCATCCTCCAGCCCCGCTGTCAGCAGTGACCTCAGCCGGGCACGGGCGCTCTCCCCCCTGGGCGGCGACATCTCCCAGAACCTGCGCAGGATGCCGGAGCCGGCGGGATCGCCCGAGGTCTCCAGCAACACCGCCCGGGCCAGGTCCGTCCGCGTGCGGAAGTAGTTGTAGAGCGCGGTGCGCGCGAGCCCTGCCTCGTCGGCGATGGCCTGCATCGACGTGTCGTCGTACCCCGTGCGCGCGAAGCAGCGCGCGGCGACATCCAGGATGTGCCTGCGGGTGCGGGCGCCGTCGGAGTTGCGCGGCCTGCCGGGGCCGCGCCGACGCGGGCCACCGTCACCCGGCGGCGCCTCCTCGGCATGCACTCGTGCCGCCATCGCATCCCTTCCGCGGCTGTCCGGAGCACGACGGTACCGAGCGTGCGAGTGGGAACCCGGTCAGGGAGCGTGCCTGCGCGCGGGGCGAACGGGCGGCGCCTCGCTCCAGGCCGGCACCCCGAGTTCGGGCGTCCCCGCCGGGTACCCGCCGGTCCGCTCGGCCCAGTGGGCGTGATTCAGCTGGTGGAGCGAGAAGCACGCGTTGAGTGCGTTCTGGAAGCCCATGTTGTCGACGGACTGGTTCACCGATTCCTTGATCAGCAGGGCGGCCATGGTGTCGGTGCCGGCGATCCGCTCGGCGAACTCGGTGCCCTCCGCCGCGACGATGAGGTCGCACGCCCACATCAGCATCAGGCCCGCCGCATAGACCCTGCCGTGCACCTCGGCGACGGTGACCTTCCGGAGGTCGCGCCAGCGCAGCGTGTTGCGGAAGAAGTAGTGCCACTCCTGCAGCATCCGGGTCTCGGCGGCGTGCCTCGTCCCGCCGTTCACGGTGTACGTCGGGTGCTGCTGCGGCCCTGCCTCCCGCTCGGCGCGAGCCTCCGAGGAGCCCAGGTCGTGCCCCGCCGAGAACAACGGTCCGGGCAGTCCTCCGGTGTGTCGCGCCGCCGACGGCGGTCCATCTGATGAGAAGCCTGTTCTCGCACCGTATGGCCAGGACCCGGCCGCGTGCTAATAGTTGACAGCGCGTCGTGGAAATGACGTTCTCGCGAGGGAGCCGATGTGGTCTCTGCCGACGGAAACACCACCAGCACCGCCCTGGAGGGCCTGCGCGTCCTCGACCTCACCGGGGGTCAGGCGGGTGCGCTCACCACGATGGTCCTGTGTGACAACGGCGCGGAGGTCGTCAAGGTCGAGCCGCCGGGGGGCGACCGGCTCCGCCGCCTGCCCGCGTACGTCATGTGGCACCGCGGAAAGCTCGGTGTCGTCGCCGACCTCGCCACGGAGGCGGGCCGCGACCGCGTGCGGGAGCTCGCCATCGGGGCCGACGTCATGGTGCAGGACTGGCGTCCGGGGGTGGCCCGGCGCCACGGTCTGGCCCACCCACAGCTCGCCCCGGCCAACGACCGGCTCGTCACCTGCGCCATCACCGGGTTCGGTCCGCGCGGGCCGTGGGCGCGGCTCAAGGGCTACGAGGGCGTCGTCGCGGCGAAGTCCGGGGTGTTCTCCACTCCGTCGGGATCGCTGGACACCGGGGCGCGGCCCCGGTTCTCCCCCATCGCGGCCGGCAGCTTCGGCGCGGCGATGGGCGCCCTGCAGGGGATCCTCGCGGCGCTGTACGCCCGCGGCGCCGACGGGCCCGGCCAGCTCGTGGAGGCGAGCCTGCTACAGGGACTCACCAGCTATGACCTCTACCCGTGGCTCGAGCCGCTGGTCCCGCCGGAGCGGCTGGTCCGCGAGCGCCCTGCCGGGATGGGGTCGACGATCTACCCCCCGATCTCCGGGATCGTCGCCTTCACCAAGGACGGGCGCTGCATCCAGTTCGGCAACTTCCTCCCCCACCAGCTCGCGGCGTTCCTCCGGGCGACCGACCTGACCGACTGGTACCGGGAGAACGCCGGCGGACCCACCGAGGTGGTGCAGGCGTACGCGCGGCAGCGGATCACCGAGCGCACCTGGGACGAGTGGCAGGCCGCGTTCGACGCCGAGCCCGACATCGCGGGCGAGCCCTACCGCACCGCCGAGGAAGCCACCCGCCATCCGCAGCTGGTCCACAACGGTCAGGTGGTCGACATCGACGATCCGCGGTGGGGGCCGACCACACAGATCGGGCCGCTGGTCACGCTGGAATCCACCCCCGCCGACATCGGCGAGCCCGCCCCTGCCATCGGCCAGCACGACAGGACCGCGTACTTCCCGCGGCGGGATCGTCCTCGGGCGACCAGGCAGCTGTCCGGTGCCCCGCTCGCCGGAGTCACGATCGTCGAGCTGGCGTGGTTCTACGCAGCTCCGTTCGGGCTCGCCCTGCTGGCCGATCTCGGCGCCAGGGTGATCAAGGTCGAGAACCTCGCGGGCGACCCCCACCGGTCCCAATCGGGCGTCCGCGAGTTCGCGGGTGTGAAGGGATTGCAGGGCAAGGAGAGCCTCGCCGTCGACACCCGCACCGCCGAAGGCAAGGAGATCCTGCACCGGCTCCTGCGCCGCGCCGACATGGTGATGCGCAACTTCCGGGAGGAGGCCTCCGTGCGGACGGAGGTCGACGCCGCGTCGCTCCTCGCCGTGAACCCGGACCTCTTCTACCTGTACGCCGCCGCCTACGGCAGCTCCGGCCCGTCCGCCATGCGGCCCGCCTACGCGCCGACGATCGGGGTCGGCGTCGGGCACCAGGCGTTGCAGCTCGGCTGGGAGCACGCCTTCGACGACGTCACGGCGATGGACCCGGACGAGGCCGTCCAACTGGGCGAGCTCACCCAGCAACGGCAGGCCCACAGCCTGGTCAACGCCGACTCCGGGGCCGCACTCGGCGTCGGCACCGCGATGCTGCTGGGCCTGCTCGCCACCCAGCGCACGGGTACCGGCCAGGCAGGCCAGACCTCGATGCTGGGCACCAACGCCTACACCGTCTCCGAGGCCTTCTTCGTGGCGGCGGACGCGCCACGGCATCCGCGGGCCGACCCGGACGCGTACGGCCTGGGTGCGCTGTACCGGCTCTATCCGGCCGCCACCGGCTGGGTCTTCCTCGCCGTCACCGACGACGAGGAGTGGGGCGGGCTCGCGGCGACCGTCCGGGACGCCGGCGGCCCCGACCTCGACAGCGATCCGAGGTTCAGGTCAGCGGCCCACCGCGAGTCGCACGACACCGCGCTCGCCGCGGTGCTGGCCGCGACGATCGCCGGACGGACCGCCGCAGAGTGGGAGGCGCTCTCGACCGCGCACGACGTGGCCTGCGTCGAGGTCAACGACCAGCCGTTCCCCGTGTTCACGACCCAACACCCCGCGATGGTGGAGAACGGCTTCGTCGGCGAGGTGGAGCACCCGCTCTTCGGACGCCACCGCCGCCACGGCGCCATCGTGACGATGGAGCAACCCGCCACCCTGGGGCCGGGCTGCCTCGTCGGCCAGCACACCCGCGCGATCCTGCGCGAGCTCGGCTACTCCGAGTCGGCGATCGACGGACTGCGCGCGCGGGGAGTCGTCACGTGGCCGTGAACCCGCCTCCGCTCGACGGCCTGCGGGCCGTCCTGGTCTCCCCCACCCGTACGGCGTTGCAGACGGGGCAGTTCCTCGCCGACTTCGGCGCCGAGGTCGTCATCGTCGAGCCGCCGGGCGGCAGCCGGCTGCGCGACGAGGCGGCCTGGCCGTTCTGGGCGCGGGGCACCACGAGCATCGAGCTCGACCTGCACGACGCCGCGGACCACGAGATCGCTCTCGGGCTGGCGGTCGGGAGCGACGTCGTCGTCGAGTCGTTCCGACCCGGGGTGTCCGACGCGCTGGGCCTCGGACACACCGCGCTCGCGGCGCGCAACCCGCGAGTGATCACCTGCTCCATCACGGGGTTCGGGCGCACCGGACCGTACGCGGACCTGCAGGGCTACGAGGGCGTCGTGATGGCCAAGACCGGGGTGCTGTGGCACGTCGCCGGCCTCGCCGGCGGGGGCCGCCCGGCGTTCCCTGCCGCTCTCTACGGGTCGTTCCCCGCCACCCAGCTGGCGTTGCAGGGGATCCTCGCCGCCCTGGTCGAACGCGAGGACTCGGGCCGCGGCCAGCACGTCGAGACCAGCATCGCCCAGGGCATCACCGTGCACGACACCTTCGGCTGGTTCGCCCGCGTGGTGGCGGCGCGCTTCCCGGACAGCTTCCGCCAGACCCCGATCGCGAGGGACGGCGTGCCCGCGGGCGACCTGTCCTTCCGGTTGTTGATCGCCCTCACCGCCGACGGCCACTGGCTGCAGTTCTCCCAGGTCGTCGATCGGCTGTTCCGCGCGATGATGCGCGTTCTCGAGCTCGACTGGATGCTCGAGGACCCGGAGTGGACGGGCGCGCCCGCATTCGAGGACGCCGCGAAGCGCGAGGCCTTCTGGGAGCACCTGCTCCGTGCCGTGAAGGCACACCCGCTGGCCGAGTGGCAGCGGCGCTTCGACGAGAACCCCGACGTCTGGGCCGAGACCTTCCGCCAGGGTGACGAGGTGCTCGACCACCCCCAGACCCGCTGGAACGGGATGGTCACCGAGATCGAGGACCCGGTCCTCGGGCCGGTCCTGCAGCCCGCCGCCGTGGTGCGCATGGACGGCACGCCGGCGCGCCTGGGCCGCTCGGCACCACGACGTGGGGCGCACGACGAGGTGTTGCGGCGACGCGTGGCCCCCCCGGGACCCGCACCCACCCCCGCCGCGGACCTCGGGTCCGCGGCACCGACGCGGCCCCCGCTCGCCGGCGTCACCGTGCTCGAGCTCGGCACCTACTACGCGGCGCCGTTCGGGGCGACGCTGCTGGCCGACTACGGCGCGCGCGTGATCAAGATCGAGGAGCCGGCCGGCGACCCGATGCGCAACATGCTGCCCTTCCCCGATGTCGCCGGGATCAAGGCGCTGGTCGGGAAGGAGAGCATCGCCGTCGACATCCACACGGAGGAGGGGCGCGAGGTCGTCCGCGACCTGGCGGCGCGTGCCGACGTCGTGCTGCAGTCGTTCCGCGCGGGTGTCGCCGAGCGCCTCGGGCTCGACGCCGTCTCGCTGCGCGCGGTCAACCCCGACCTGGTCTACCTCACGGCGCCCGGCTACGGCGTCGACGGGCCGTGCGGGCACCGCCCCGCCTACGCCCCGACCATCGGCGCGGGCGCGGGGCTCGCCTACCGCAACGCCGGCGCCGGCTCCGCGATCCAGGCGTCGGCCGACATGGGGATCGACGAGATCAAACAGGTCTGGAACCGCCTCGTCTACGCCGTGATGGGCGTCGGCAACGCGGACGGATACGCCGCAGTGACGGTCGGGACCGCGCTGGTACTGGGCATCCTCGCCCGCAAGCGCGGCCACGGCGGCCAGACCATGCTGACCACGATGCTGTCGACCGCCACGCACGCGCTCTCGGAGGAGACGGTCCGCTACGCGGACCGCGGCCCGGCGCCGACGGCCGACCCGGAGCTGTACGGGCTCGGTGCGCTCTACCGCCTCTACCAGGCCGCGGACGGTTGGGTGTTCCTCGCCGCGCCCGAGCAGCACGAGTGGGAACGGCTCGCCACGGTCATGCCCGGGACGTGGTCGACCGATTCGCGCCTGACCACGGCCGACGGCCGTCGCGAGCACGACGCCGAGCTCGCGAGCGCGCTCGCCGAGTGGTTCCGGCAGCGCACGGCGGCGGAGTGGGAAGCGGAGCTGCGGGCCGCGGACGTCGCGTGTGTCGAGGTCGTCCCGGGCCCCGTGGAGGGCGGCTACCTCGACGAGGGGAGCGTCGGGCAGGTGTCGGGATTCGTCACCACCTGCAGGCACGGATTCCTCGGCGAGATCCCCCGCCTCGCACCGCTCGTGCGCTTCTCCCGGTCCGCAACCGTCGCAGGCGACGCCTGCGCGGTCGGCGAGCACACCCTCTCGATCCTCGGCGAGCTCGGCTACTCGCGCCGGCGCGTCGAGCAGTTGCTCGCCTCGGCGGTCGTCGCCGCGGACTGAGCACCCGCACGGCGCGAGACCCGATCCTCCGGCGGTGGCGCACCGCCCGGCCGGTCGCTCCTGCACGTCGACCACGGCGCTCGTCTGGGCCAGCCCGGCCCGCCTGACCCGGTCCGGGGGTACCGAGATCCAGGCCGTCGACCGCGAGTCCGCCGCGCTCAGCCGAGGTTCTGCGCCCGGTCCAGGCGCTCCACGACGATCGGGACCTCGGCGAGCGCACGCAGGGCGTCGTTGAGGTGGGTGCAGCCGTCCGTGCCGATGACGAGCTCGAGCACCCGGTGCCGCAGCGTGGCCATCGGCTCACCGGTGAGCAGATCGACGTTGGCCGCGGCGGCGGGGCACGTCGGGAACGGCAGCACCCGCGGATCCGCGGTGATCGACGTCAGCCGCATCGTCGCGCGGTCGACGACGGCGTGCACCCCGTACTCGTGCACGACCGTCTCGACACCGTCGGGGCTCCACATGCTGTCGCGGAAGAGCGAGTCGACGCGGATCTGCGGGCCGTCCACGACGTCCACCCGCCTGCGGCGGCGCAGCATCGGGGCGTCGCCGGGCGGCCCCGCGATCTCGTGCCATGCCAGGGGGTCGCCCGGTTCCGCGAGTTCGAAGGCAGGCACCAGGTTGTGCTGCGGGTCCTCGCCGCCCATGATCCGCTTCACGGGGAAGCCGTCGGGCCGGAACCCGGAGCAGATGCCCGTCATGTCGTAGCCCGGCCCGCGGTGCCTCCGCGCGGCGTACATCTCCTGCGCCTCGGGCCAGAGCCGCCAGGCGAAGGGGCCGACGAGGGTGACGCCCGGCATGTCGTCCAGGAGGAAGTAGGTGAGCGTTCCGGCCGCCATCTCGTCCGGGATCAGGCCCTGCAGCCGGTGCCGGTAACCGCTGCCCCCGCCCCCACCGAGGAGCTGCTGGAGCTCGGCGCGCTCCGGGGTGCTCTCCAGTGAGCGCAGCACCCTGGTGCCGTCGACGCGGACGTGGAGCTGCGCCTCGTCAGGGCGGGCCTCGTCAGGGCGGGCCTCGTCAGGGCTGTCGGACCCGCCATCGGCCCGGGTGACGAGGTCGCGCGCAGCGGCATCGATCTGCATGCCGCCCGCCAGCCCGTCGGGCCACGTCATGTTCCAGTGCCCGGTCCGCCGCACCGAGCCGGGGTGGCGCGCCGGGGTGCCGGAGTGCGGGGAGGCCGGCGCGGGCGGCAGGTCCGTCAGCAGCGGCAGGGCGCGGCGAGGAGCAGTCATGGCGTGTCCCTCCGGATCAACGGCCGAGGGCGGCCCGGCGAACGGGGCGCGGCGGAAACCTCGTTCTCAGATCTCCATCAATACACCCTTTGACCGGAACCTCCGGCCCTGGGTCTGCGTGACGGGGCCCACGCAGCCTCCTCCCCGCGGGGCGCGAGCCGTTGCACGTGACTCGGATCGTGGGTTACCGTCCGCCGATAGTGAAAACGCTGTTTGCAACAGCCGGGCCGGGGCGCACGGCGAGGTGGGGCAGATGAGACTGGGCCTGGTGTCGGATGTCCATTGCAACCTGGCCTCCTTCGAGCGCGCCCTCGACGAGCTGGGGCCCGACGTCGACGAGGTGCTCCTGCTCGGCGACCTGATCCACGAGTACCGCTTCTCGAACGAGGTCGTCGGCCGCGCGCTCGACGACGGGCTGCGCTACGTGCTGGGCAACCACGAGCTCGGATTCCTCAAGAACCCGGCTGCCGTCGGCCGCCCGGGCGTCGACCAGGTGCTGGTCGGCAAGCTGCGCGACGTACCGCTGCGCATCGACCTCGAGATCGCCGGGAAGCGCCTCTGCATCGTGCACGCGAGCCCGTTCGCCCCGTACAACGACTACCTCTTCTCCGGCTCCCCGCTGCTGCGGCGCTGCAGCGAGATCGACGCCGACTTCCTGCTGCTGGGCCACACGCACGTCCCGATGGCCGAGCGCCACGGCGGCACCCTCGTCGTCAACCCGGGATCGATCGGCGAGTCCCGCGACCCCGGGTCGTCGACGGTCTCGTACGCGATCCTCGACACCGTCAGCGACGATGTCGAGCTCCGGCGCTTCCCCAACCCCGCCTACGGGGTCGAGGGACCGACCGTCCGCAGCACTCTCGGCCCCGCCTGAACAGCGTGGGTCACGCCGGTCGCTTCGGCAGCAGGATCTCCTCGTACATGCGGTCCGCGAGCGGCCTGGCGTCGAACGTGGCCGGGTCGAACTCGTCCGCGTAGCTCCCCCACGTCACGGTGTCGGTGTAGCCGAGCTCCTCGGTGACGATGGTGTACCAGCGGTCGTACGCGTCCTCGTACCGGGCCACCAGGGCCGCACCGTCGTCGGTCACCCCCTGCTGCTCGGCGTTGCCGGCGACAGCCGCCTTCTCCTCCTCGTGCTGCTGCGCGGCGACCTGCATGACGTCGGCCCCGTACTCACCGACCGCGACGTCGTACTGGTCGCGCGCGGCGACGAGCGAGTCCCAGGTCGAGCCGAAGGACGCCTCGACCTGCCCCTCGATGAGCTGCGGCAGGGTGTCCCAGAGCAGCTGCCGCGCGGCGAGGGGCAGCTCGTTCCACATGCTCTCGCCGAAGCCCCACGCCGTCGCCGTCTGGGTCCAGACCAGCTCCTCGTTCTCCAGCGTCCAGGAGCTGACGACGTCGTAGTACCCGCCGGTGAAGCCGGCCGAGACGCCGTTGACCGCGCAGTCGACCACCCCGCGCTGGAGGCCCTGGTACATCTCCGCGTTGACCATCGACACCGGAACCATGCCGATCGCCTCGGCCATCCGCGCCTGCCCGCTGTCCGCGACGCGGATGCGCTTTCCCGCGAGGTCCGCGAGGCTCTGCAGCGGTGTGGCGGACACGCAGTGCATCCGCGCCTCGTTGTTCTGGAAGATCGGCATCGTCGCCACGATGCCGCCTTCGGTCATCTCCTGGACCAGCGGCTCGAAGGAGTGGGCGAAGTCGAGCCTGGCCGCCAGCAGCGCGAGCCTGCCCGCGATCGGGCTGCCGCTCCCGATGAATCCCAGGCTGGCACCCAGGTTGGCGACGGGCCACTCGTCGGGCTGGTAGGCGGGTACGAACGTGCCCATGTCCATGCGGCCCTGCCCCAGACCGTCGGCCATCTTGTCGAGGGTGAGCTTGGCGCCACCGAAGTCGAACTCGAAGGTGATCTTCCCGCCGGACCATTCGTCGACGAGCTCGCCGTAGCGGACGTACGCCTGCACGGTCGGGGTGTTCGGCCCGCTCGTCATCCCGCCGAAGCCGAGCGTGACCGGCTCCATGTCGGAGAGTGCGGCCACGTAGTCCTCCTTGGCCGCGCCGAGCGGGACACCCGCGCCCCCACCCTCCTGGCCTGCACCCGCGGGCGCGCACGCGGCCACCGCCACCGTGCATGCGAGGGCGACGAACACCGCCACACTCCTGGGAAACCTCATCCCGTACCTCCGCTCGTCGTTGAACTTGTCGGGGAGAGAGCTCAGCCAGGGCGGTCAGGGCGCCAGCGCCGCCACGTAGTCGGCCGCGCGGATGATCCGGCCCGTGTGCCGCATCGCGTTCCCGCTCGTCACGAGGTCGACGACCGTGCGCATCGGCACGTCCATCGGGACCGCGGCGTCGGCGTCCACCACGCCCTTGGCGCCCATCAGGTCCACGAGTTCGGTGCGCGTGAACCCCGGATCGACGTTCACCACCGCGATCCCGGCCGCTCGCAGTTCGGGGGCGAGGACGTTCGCGAGTCGGTTCAGAGCGGCCTTGCTGGCCGAGTAGGCGACGCGCTCCCCCGCGGGGGTCGGACGGTCGGTCGCCGTCGCCGACTCCGGGGGGACCGGCGTCAGGTCGCCCGCGCCCGAGGTCATGTTGACGATCACGCCGCCGCCTCCCTCGGTCATCGCGGGCACGACCGCCTTCATCAGCAGCATCGGCCCGTGCAGGTTGGTCTCGAACTGCTGCCGCCAGTCCGCGACGTCCATGTCGACGAGCTTCGGCCAGGTACCCGCGGTCTGGGCCGCGTTGTTGACCAGGACGTCGATCCGGCCGAAGGTGTCGAGGACCGTGCGCACGAGCGCTGCGATGTCCTCAGGCACGGCCATGTCGGTCCGGACCGCCATCGACGTTCCCCCGGCGGTCCTGATCGCCTCGACCGTCTCGCCGACCGTGCCCGCCAGCCGGCGGTGGGCCTCGACGGTGCGCGCGGCAACGACGACGTTCATACCGCGGCGACCCAACTCCAGGGCGATCTGCTTGCCGATGCCGCGGCTCGCGCCGGTGACGATGGCAGTGGAGGAGGAGGCGGAGGAGGTCACGTGTGGTCCCTTCGTCGGATACGGATGGCGTCCTGCTGACACCCGTCGGATCGGCACCGGGTCGGCACCGGGGCTCCGAGAAGAACGAGCGAGGTTCGGGTCGAGCGCAACTGCGGCGCGCTGCGCCGGTCTCGACCTCCGGCCTCGCGGACGGGCATCAGCGACGTGACGTGACGTGACGTGTCCGCTCCGGGTCTCGGAGCCGTCGGGAGGCGTACTGGATGGCCTCTCAGCAGCCAAAAAGGTAAAGCATGAGATGAATCACGTCAATCATCTACCGCATAGAACTCTGTTGGAGTCGAGCCCACGGGGCCTACGGTGCCCGCACCAGCCCCATGTCGGCCTGCCCGAGGAGTGCCCGTGCCCGCGCCCCCGAGCCAACCGCCCGCCCTCCCGGTACGTCTCGGTGACTTCCACCGACTCGGCCTGGTCTCCGACCATCCAGGGCCGGAGGTCGCCGCATGGCTCGAGCGGGTCCTCGGCGCGCGACCGCTCGCCGGCACCGCCGCGCTTCACGACTTCTGGCATCCGGCGCCGAGCACGGATCCCGCGGGCGGTGGCACGTCGGCGGAGTCGGCCGCGCGGTCATGGCTCTGGTGGATCGCCGGGCTGCCGTTCGCCGTGTTCGAAGCGACCGATGACACGAGCGCCGTGGCGGACTTCCTGCGCCGCTACGGGCCGGGCCCGCACTCGTTCGCCTGGTGCGTGAACGATCTGTGGACGGTCGAGCAGCTGCTCCGGCGCGCCGACGTCCGGATCACCGGGACCGACGTGCCGGGCCGTCACTTCTTCATGCACCCGAAGGACAGCGGCGGGATCCTCGTCGAGTGGACCGACACGTACCTGCGCGACGACCCTCGCGACGGCGGGACGCTGCCCGCGGTCGCCGCGCCCGCGGTCGAGGTGACGCACGTGGCGTGGACGACCGCGGTGGTCCGGGACGCGGCGAGGGTCGCCGGTGTGCTGCACCGGCTCACCGGCGCCCAGGAGATCGCGGGCAACCCGCGCGCCGACGAGGACATCGAGGAAACCGTCGACCTCCTGGTGCACGACATCGTCCTGCGCCTGATCGCGCCCCGGTCGGCGCGGAGCCGCCACGCGGAGGTGCTCGAGCGCCGGGGCGAGCGGCTGTACTCGGTGTGCTGGGGGGTGCCCGACCTGAGGGGCGCGGCCCACGCGTTCGAGGACCTCGGCATCGGCGTCGTGGACGAGGCACCGGGGCGACTGTGGTCGGATCCCGCGACCACGCTCGGACTACCGTTCGAGTGGACCGAGGACTCGGTCGTCGCGCCCGGCGCGGCGCTCGAGGGACCGTTGCCGCGAACACCGTGAGCAGCCAATCTTCCCCGCGTCTCCGCGCCGGTTGACAGGCCTCTTCCGAGGGGTTCTACTGAGAAGGGCGTTTTCAGTAGCTCTCCACGGAACTCTCCACGGAGGAGGTGGATCATGGCGGTGCCGGTGCTCGGTCCGTTGCACCCGCGCCACGGCACCCACGCCCCGACCTCCGGCACACCCGCTCGCGCAGCGGGTTCGGTACGCCGGACGGCGACCACGGACATGCTCCGACCGGAGGGCCTGACCGGTCCACTCGTATTGCTGGGCCGCGCACGCGACCTCGTCACCACGCCCGAGGGCACGGCGAGGGTCGTCGACGAGGCCTCCTGCCGCGCGGTCGTCGAGTTCGTCGAGGGGCGGATCCTGCGCGAGGTCGAGAGCCACCCCGCCCGGCCCGCCCTCCAGACGTTGATCGGCACACCGGTGTCCTCGGGTTTCCGGGCGGCGGTACTGGCCGCCGATCCCTCCGTTCCCGACGAGGCCGGGCTGCTGCACCTGCTGCTCGACGACTTCCCCGTCACGACGCTCGTCTCGGGCTTCGCGTTCGGAGCGGGCCTGCCGGCGGGTCGCAGGCTGCCGCTCACGGTCGGCAGGCCGATGTTCGGGCGGGACCAGTGCGCGGGCTTCGCCCACGGTGGCACGATCATGAACGAGGTCGACGCCACCGGCCGGGCTCCGCTCGTCACCGGGCCGGTCGCGCCGGCCCTCGTGGACGACGACGAGGACGGCTGGCACGCAGTCGGCCCGTTGCCCGCACACGGCATGCGCCGCTGGCGGCGGACCGATGTCCGCTCCGACGGACGGGTCGATGTGCTCTACCGCGACTCGCATGTCCGCCCGGACGGGCTCGAGACCGTGATCCACGAGTACACCGTCGCAGCGCAGATCGACCTGATCGGCCCCACCGTCGTCTCCTGCGAGGCCGTCCCGAGGGTGCTGCCGTGGGTCGAGTGCCCGGCCGCTGCCGCGAGCGCGCAGCGCCTCGCAGGGCTACCGCTCGCGGGACTGCGCTCCCACGTCCGCGCAACCTTCACGGGCGCCTCGACCTGCACCCACCTGAACGACACCCTCCGCGGTCTGGAGGACGTTCCCACCCTGCTCCGGCTCGCCGGGGTCTGACCGAGAAGAAGGTTCGACATGGAGAAGATCTGGGCCAACTCCGGGGACTCGCACTTCCTGGAGCCCGAGAGCCTGTGGCGCGACAGCCTGCCCCCACGGCTGGCCGAACTCGTCCCACGTTCGGAGAAGGACGCCGACGGGCAATGGGAGACCGTCCACATCGACGGCATGTCCTTCCGCCGCAAGCTGCCCACCGGCAAGGCCAAGGAGTTCACCGAGGCCTCCAGCCGCGCCCCCGGCGCAGCCGACATCGTCAAGCGTATCCCCGACCTGGACCAGGAAGGCATCTGGTCCGAACTCGTCTTCCCCTCGCTGGGCATGTGGAGCTCCTCCTTCCGCACCCCCGAGGTACTGCGCGAGGCACTGAAGGTCTCCAACGACTGGGCCTACGAGACCATCGACAAGTACAACCCGCGCCTGGTCAGCACCGCACAGGTCTCCACCCTCGACATCGGCGACGCCGTCGCCGAGCTCGAGCGCTGCGCCGAGATGGGCTACAAGGCGGTGTTCATGCCCGTCACGCCGCACCCGCTGCAGAAGGACTACAACCAGGACGACTGGGAGCCGTTCTGGGCCGCGGCCGAGGCCGCGAACATCGTGCTTGCCTTCCACATCGGCACCGACCCCATCGACCTGTCCAAGGGTGGCTCGGCCGGCGTCGTCTACCGCGGCCCCGGCGGCGCGGTGCTCAACTACACCGAGACCACCTTCGGCGGCCAGCGCGCCGTGATGAAGATGGTCGCCTGCGGCGCACTGGACCGCCACGAGAACCTCAAGGTCCTGGTCTCCGAAGGCGGCGCCACCTGGGTGCCCTTCGTCGCCGACCGCATGATGGAGGGCTACCGCCAGCACGCCATGGCCGTGCGCCCCAAACTCAAGCGGGAGCCGAAGGAGATCATCTACTCGCAGGTCTACGCCTCGTTCCAGCACGACGAGTCCGCCATCGCCGCCTGCACCGCCATGGGCTTCAACAACGTCATGTGGGGCAGCGACTACCCCCACATGGAAGGCACCTACGGACACACCCAGGAAACCCTGCACCACCTCTTCGACGGGGTGGACCCCAAGGTCAAGGAGCGCATCACCGTCGGCGCGTTCCGCGAGCTGTTCCCGGACGTGCCGGAGCTGCCCCGCACCACCGACGCCACCAACGCGGCACTGGTCTGATCCACCATGAGTGACGACAACATCATGTACGACTCCCCCACCGAGTTCCTGCACGAGGTGGCGG
Organism: Pseudonocardia kunmingensis; assembly: GCF_006716445.1. Classification (GTDB taxonomy): domain Bacteria; phylum Actinomycetota; class Actinomycetes; order Mycobacteriales; family Pseudonocardiaceae; genus Pseudonocardia; species Pseudonocardia kunmingensis. The sequence goes on along the minus strand of NZ_VFPA01000002.1, from coordinate 542,932 downwards.
AGAAGAAGGGCGAGTGCGTCGCCCAATCGGTCATCCCACTCGACGACGGAACCTACGTGTGCGCCTGCTCCTGCGAGCAGTGGGAAGTGATCGCACCCGACCGCTGGAAGGGACTCGATCTCGCCCGGGCACACACCGGGTCGCTCTGAGATCCTGCGACCAGTACGACGGGCGCCCGGGTAGACGCCCGGGCGCCCTGTCTGCGTACGCACGACGATCGGCCAGCAGACGGAGGCAGTAGGTGACGAGAGCCGACCATCGCGGGACGCCCGCGGGGCTCCTCGAGACGTGGCGGGCGCGCGCCGAGATCGGCGCGGGACCGGCCGGGTTCCCGCAGATGATCGAGGCGCTGCGAACGCTCCAGGACCGCATGACGGCCGCGGCCCCGCCGGAGGAGCTGATCAGCGAGGCCATGCACCGGCTCAACGAGCTGTCCGAGATGCTCGAACCGCATGCCGTGGGCGAGCTCCGGCAGATCACCGGGCACCTCGTCGGCCTCCCCGGCCGCGGCCAGACGATGACACCGGTGATCCATGTCGACGAGTCCGACGACCAGCACGCCAATGGCACTGTCACCTACGGACGTTTCTACCTCGGCGGCAACGGTGCAGTACACGGTGGTGCCGTCCCGCTCGTGTTCGACGAGATCCTCGGCAGGCTCGCCAACACCGGCGGCCGCTCACCGTCCCGCACGGCGTACCTGCACGTCGACTTCCGCAGCATCACCCCGATCGAGACCGAACTGCGGTTCGAGGGGTGGTTCGAGAAGGAGGAGGGCCGCAAGCGCCTCCTGCGCGCGACGATGCACCACGGCGAGGTCCTGTGCGCCGAGGCGGAGGGTCTCTTCGTGGCATTGCGCCCCGGCCAGCCCTGAACACCCCCGAGGCCCCAAACGCGGATCCCGGCACCAGACCGGCGCGGCCTCCGACCGTTGTGACCACGCCTTGCCGATCCCTCTGCTCGCGCCGGTCACCAGCGCGCGTCGCGTCAGGTCCTGCCGTCCTTCCGTGAGTCCGCCGCTCCGACCAGGGCGCCACCCCTTGACAGGTGACCTGATTCACAAGCACTCTGTATCGTACAAAAATATAGATGATTGGTGCAGAGTGACCTGACCGTGCCGCCACCGGACGACGACGTGGACATGGGCCGGCAGTGATGCCGGGCCCTACGCGAGCGGTAGGGTCCACGGCCACTCACGCGACAGGACCCATGTGACCACGACACGGCAGCGCTCGCCGTGCTCGGGTCCTGTGCCACCGATGAGGCGACGGAGGCGCCCGCGGCGACGGGAGCGGACCCCCTGGCACGGCGACAGCCGCCGAGCCTGATGGCGTGGTCTGCTGGAGACTGTCGGAGCGCAGGCACCGACGGAATCAGGACCAGTAGAGACCCGGACCGATGTATCGGTCCCGGTCGAGAGATCCAGAGGGAGACACGGTGTCCACGGCCGAGAACATGAGAACGGGTGCGATGGAGCGCGTACGCGTGCCCAAGACCGCGGAGGTCGTGGCACAGGCGATCCGCACCCGGATCGTGCGCGGTGAAATCGCGGAAGACGATGCGCTCCCCAGCGAAGCCGAGCTCATGGCCCAGTTCGGAGTCTCCCGCCCCTCCCTCCGCGAAGCCTTCCGCATTCTCGAATCCGAACAACTCATCACGGTTCGACGCGGCTCACACGGCGGCGCCCGAGCCAGGCACCCGGACATCACCGTCGCCTCCCGCTACCTCGGTCTCCTCATGCAGGTTGACGGGGTCCTCCTCAGCGATGTCTTCCACGCCCGCGCCCTCATCGAGCCCATTGCCCTGCGCCTCCTCGCCCAACGCGACGACCGCGTCGGCGCCACCGAACGACTACTCGCGATGTACGACAAGCTGGGGAAGCTCACCGATCCCCGCGACCGGGCCGAGGGCTGGACCGAGTTCTTCCTGACGCTGTTCGACCTCGCCGGAAACAAGACCCTTCGGCTGCTCTACGGCACCCTCACCGAAGTCGTCCGCCAGGAGATCGTCGAATGGTCGCGCCACGACACGGCCGAGAACACCGAGGCCACGGCGAAAGCGGTGGCCAAGGCGATGCGCCTGGTCGCCGCCGGCGAGGGCGACAAGGCCGCCGACTTCTGGCGCGGGCAGATGTTCCTCGTCGAGCAGCGTGTCGCGCAGACCCACCGGGGCCGGACGGTCGTCGACGCCGTCACCAGCGGCTGACTCGACTCAGCTGCGGCGAGCCGCAAGCTCTCCGCGTCATCAGGGGTTCGGCCCCCTCGAGATGCATGCCGAGGCGTGTGCTGGGTCTCGCCGCTGAGTCGGAGGCGGCCGTGACGGCAGTAATACTCGTACAGATCGCATTACGGCATGGTGCACGGTAAGCCGTCACCGCGGCTCACGGTAGAGGAGGACGCCAGTGCCCGGCCCCTTGCAGCGACGATTCACCCACGCCGGCGTCGAGCTGGCCGGGGACGAGTTCCCGGCCGACGATGCCCGCGGCGTGGCACTTCTCCTGCACGGTGGCGGCCAGACACGGCATTCGTGGAAGTCCGCGGCCGCGACCTTGGCGCGGCACGAGTGGACGTCGATCACGCTCGACGCGCGTGGACACGGCGACAGCAGCTGGGCGCCGGACGGCGACTACTCGATGGACGCCCTCGTCGCGGACCTCGTCGCGATCACCGCCACGACGGCAACGGCTCCCGTACTCATCGGAGCCTCCATGGGCGGCCTGACCTCACTTGTCGCCGTGGGAGAGGGGCGCGTACGGCCTGCCGCACTGGTGCTCGTCGACATCGCGCCGCGGATCGAGCCCGAGGGCTCCGCGCGGATCGGGCAGTTCATGCGGGCCAACCCGAACGGCTTCGCCAGCCTGGAGGACGTGGCGGACGTCGTCGCGGCCTACAACCCGCACCGGGAGCGGCCGGCCAGCCTCGAGGGCTTGAAGCGCAACGTGCGGCTCGGGGAGGACGGCCGCTGGCACTGGCACTGGGATCCGGCGTTCCTCGTGCAGCGCGCGGGCGACCAGGAGAACCGGCTCCTCGGCTACGACCGCCTGAAGGACGCCGCTCGCGCAGTTACCGTCCCGACCCTGCTCGTCCGGGGCAAGCAGTCGGACGTGGTCAGCCCCGAGGGCGCCGCCGAGCTGCTGGAGCTGATCCCCGGCTCGCGATTCGTCGATGTTCACGGAACGGGGCACATGGTGGCCGGCGACGACAACGATGTCTTCACCCGCGAGGTGCTGGCCTTCCTCGACACGCTCCCGGGCCGGCCGTCGGCGGGTCGCCGCTGACGGGACGCCCCGGCCACGAGCGTCCCGATCGCTCGAGTGGAATCAGCCGCGGGCACGGATGGCCCACACCGCGACGTATTCACCGATCGGTAGCAAATGGCCTGTATCCCTGCGGGTTCGATCCAGGGCCACACGGTCAAACATGCTGCACCGCTCCGCTAGGCTGCTTCAACACTCCAGTGGAAGGAGATCACCGGTGACGGCTCAGGCGGCCGAGCGCGCAGCCGTCATGGACGCGGCATACCGCACCCTCATCGCCAGCAAGGGCACCAGCGTGTCGGTCACCGACGTCCTACGCAACGCAGGACTGTCTACTCGCGCCTTCTATCGCCACTTCGAGTCGAAGGACGAGCTGCTGCTCGCACTCTTCCGGCGCGACGCCGAGCGGGTCACGGGTCAGCTCGACGCCGCCGCCCGGTCGCAGAGTCCCCGCGACGCGCTGGCGAGCTGTATGGCCACGTTCTTGCGGATCGCGGCGGATCCTCGACGGCGACGCCGCATGCTCGTCCTCTCGTCCGAGGAAGTCACGCGAGCCCGCGGGTACGTCGCGGAGCGGCAGCGCTTCGAGGCGGCCCAGGAGGCAGCAATCGCGGCGATCCTCGAGCGTGGCCTGATCGACGGCTCCTTCCCGTGGGCCAGACCTGCCTCCGACGCACGCTCGATCCGGGCGGCCCTGGGCAAGGCGTTCGACGAGCAGGTGGCGCGCTCGACGAGCCGCACGGCGGAGGAGACGGCCGCCGAGGTCATTGACTTCGCGTTGCGCGCCGTGGGAGCGCAGACGGTTCCCGACCGCTGAGCCGCGCTCGGCCCGCGAGGCAGCGCAACCACGCATGCAGGACGGTCAATCGGTCCGTGGACGGTCGTGGTCCAGCTGGGCACCGAGCGTGTCGAGCAGGTCGACCGCTGCCTCCGCGATCACGGTGCCGGGGCCGAACACCGCGGCCGCCCCGGCCTCCTTCAGCGCCGGGTGGTCGGCGGGCGGGATGACCCCGCCGACCACGACCACGATGTCCTCACGGTCCAGCGCCGCGAGCTCGGAACGCAGCTCCGGCACCAACGTCAGGTGCCCGGCCGCGAGCGAGCTGACCCCGACGACGTGCACGTCGGCCTCGACCGCCTGCCGCGCCACCTCCGCGGGCGTGGAGAACAGCGGGCCGACATCGACGTCGAAACCGAGGTCGGCGAACGCGGTGGCGATCACCTTCTGGCCCCGGTCGTGCCCGTCCTGGCCCATCTTCGCCACCAGGATCCGCGGCTGGCGGCCCTCCTGCGCGGCGAAGGCGTCCACGAGCTCGCGGGCCCGGTCGATCGCCGGGGTGGACCCGGCCTCGTGCGCGTACACACCGGAGATGATGCGGATCTGACCGGCGTGGCGCGAGAACACCTTCTCCAGCGCGTCGGAGATCTCGCCCACGGTGGCCTTCGCCCGCGCCGCCGAGACCGACAGCGCGAGCAGGTTCTGCGCCTGCGAGCGCGGTGAGCCCTCGGCGATCAGCGCCGCGGCGGACGTCAGGGCCGAGAGCGCGGTGTCGACCTCGCGGTCGTCGCGCTCCTCGCGCAGTCGCCGCAGCTTCTCCCGCTGCTCGCGGCGCACGCCGGCGTTGTCGACCTTGAGGACGTCGATGTCCTCGTCTCCGTCGACCACGTACTTGTTGACCCCGATGACCGGCTGGCGCCCGGCGTCGATGCGCGCCTGCGTGCGCGCGGCGGCCTCCTCGACGCGCAGCTTCGGGATACCCGCGTCGATCGCCTGCGCCATCCCGCCTGCGCGCTCGACCTCCTCGATGTGCGCCCACGCCCGGCGCGCCAGGTCGTAGGTCAGCCGCTCCACGTAGTGGGACCCGCCCCACGGGTCGATCACCCGCGTGGTGCCCGACTCCTGCTGCAACAGCAGCTGCGTGTTGCGCGCGATGCGCGCCGAGAAGTCCGTGGGCAGCGCCAGCGCCTCGTCCAGGGCGTTGGTGTGCAGCGACTGGGTGTGACCCTGGGTGGCGGCCATCGCCTCCACGCAGGTGCGCACCACGTTGTTGTAGACGTCCTGCGCCGTCAGCGACCACCCCGAGGTCTGGCAGTGCGTGCGCAACGACAGCGACTTCTCGTTCTCCGGGGAGAACTGCGTCACCAGCTTCGCCCACAGCAGCCGCGCCGCCCGCAGCTTCGCGACCTCCATGAAGAAGTTCATGCCGATGCCGAAGAAGAACGACAACCGGGGCGCGAACCGGTCCACGTCCAGACCCGCGTCGATGCCCGCCCGCAGGTACTCCACACCGTCCGCGAGGGTGTAGGCCAGCTCCAGGTCGGCCGTGGCCCCGGCCTCCTGGATGTGGTAGCCGGAGATGGAGATCGAGTTGAACCTCGGCATCTCCCGCGAGGTGAACGAGAAGATGTCGGAGATGATCTGCATCGACGGCCGCGGCGGATAGATGTAGGTGTTGCGGACCATGAACTCCTTGAGGATGTCGTTCTGGATGGTCCCGGCCAGCTTCCCGTGCGCCACCCCCTGCTCCTCGGCCGCCACGACGTAGAGCGCCAGCACGGGCAACACCGCGCCGTTCATCGTCATCGACACCGACATCTCACCCAGCGGGATCCCGTCGAACAACTGCCGCATGTCGTAGATCGAGTCGATCGCCACGCCCGCCATCCCGACATCGCCCCCGACCCGCGGATGGTCGGAGTCGTAGCCGCGGTGCGTGGCCAGGTCGAACGCGATCGACAGACCCTTCTGCCCCGCCGCCAGGTTGCGCCGGTAGAAGGCGTTCGACTCCGCCGCCGTGGAGAAACCCGCGTACTGGCGCACCGTCCAGGGCTGCGTCGTGTACATCGTCGGGTACGGGCCGCGCAGATACGGCGCGATCCCCGGATAGGTCTCCAGGAAGTCCAGGCCCTCGACGTCGGCCGCGGTGTAGAGCGGCTTCACCCCGATCCCCTCCGGGGACTCCCACACCGGGACGTCGCCGGACCACTGCCCCGCCGGCGACGCGCCGCCGTCCAGGGGGACCTGCGTGAAGTCCGGAATCATGCGATCACCTCGTACACCGACTCAATCACGGCGAGCGCGTCGCACCCGGCGGCGAGATGCCCGTCCATACCTGCTACGCCTGCCGAGCCTGCGAGCAGGACCTGCCGCGCGCCCGCCTCCCGCAGCGCCGCCACGGTCTCCGCGGCCCGCTCGGCGCAGAGCGCGTCGGTCGAGCAGAGCACGGCCACCGGGGTGCCCGCCTCCCGGAACGCCGCGACCACCTGCGCCGCCGACTCCGTGGGCCCGGCCTCCGGGGCCTCGATCCCGCCGGCCTGCAGCAGGTTGCGGGCGAAGCCCGCCCGGGCGGTATACGCCGCGAGCGGGCCGAGAGTGGCCAGGAAGGCCCGGGGCCGCGCGCCGGTCTCGGCGAGCACCGCGTCGGAGCGGTCCCGGAACGCCTCGTAGCGCTCCGCCGGCCGGAACAGTGGCAACCCCCCGCCCGGCGGCTGCGGCACGGCCCGCCGCGAAAGCGGCAGCTCGGCCAGGTCGGCGAACTCGCTCACCCCGGTGATCGGCGCCGTGCGCCGCGCGGCCGCGACCTCACGGCGCTCCCGGACCGCCGCCACTCGCTCGGCCACCACGCCGGCGTCGAGCGCCGCGACAGCGCCGCCCACGGCCTCGATCTCCTGGAAGAAGGCCCACGCGGCCGCGGCCAGCTCCCGGGTGAGCGACTCGACGAACCACGAGCCCCCGGCCGGGTCGATCACCCGCGCCAGGTGCGACTCCTGCACCAGCAGCGACTGGGTGTTGCGCGCGACCCGCCGGGAGAAGGGCTCCGACGCTCCGAGCGCGGCGTCGAACGGGGCCACCGTGACCGCGTCGGCGCCACCGACCCCGGCCGCGAACCCGGCGACCGTGCCACGCAACAGGTTGCCGTGCGCATCGCGGCGGGTGAGCATCACCGGCGAGCCCACGGCGTGCTGGTACTGCGGCAGCGCCACACCACACGCCTCCGTGACCCGCGACCACAGCAATCGCGCCGCCCGCAGCTTCGCGATCGTCGGGAACTGCTCCACGGTCGCGGCATAGCGGAACTCCAGCTGCCCGGCGGCCGCAGCCAGATCGAGGCCTCCCGCCGTGAGCGCGCGCAGGTACGCCACCCCGGCCGCCAACGAGAACCCCAGCTCCTGCGCGTCGGCCCCACCCGCGCCATGCACCGCCAGCGCGTCCACGACCACCGACCGGACCTGCGGGAACTCCTCCGCCACGCGCCGCGCCAGCGGGACGACGACATCCGGTTCCGGGCCGGCACCGGTGCGGGCGCGCCGCCCGACGGGGTCCAGACCCAGCGTGGCCCTCAGCTCGGCGGGCGCGACGTTCCGCGCGCCGAGGGCGAGCAGCGCCTCCGCCGCGGCCGGCTCGGCCTGCGCCGTGTCCGCAGAGGCGTCCAGCACCACGGTGGCCAGGTCGAGCTGTACGCCCTCGAGCGCGGCCGGCAGGTCGGCCACCGCGGTGCCTCCCGCGCCCATGGCCAGCCAGATCGAACCGACGCCGTTCTCCAGATCGGCCAGCACAGCGGCACGCGCGACGGCCGGGTCCGGTTCGGCGTGACGCTGCCGCACCTCCCAGCCGTCCGGAGCCGGGCCGTTCACCCGGCCACCGCGCACGAAGGGGAGCGCACCCGGCACACCCGCCGCATCCGGGGCGGGAGCGTCCTCGGCCGTGTAGAGCGGCCGCACCCGGAGGCCGTCCGGAGTGACGCGGGTGAGCGCCTCGACGCCCCCGCCCGGCTCGGCGGGCGGGCGACCTGCCTTCCGCAGCACCTTGTCGACCAGCTCCGCCCACCGCTCACGGGAGGCTGCGGAAAACCCGGCCGCGAGGGCGAGGTCCTCCTCCAGCGCGGGCGCGTGCTCGTCGGGTGCAGCACCCGCCATCTCGGCGGTGTCCATCGCCTGGTTCATGCCTGCGACCCCTCGCTCCCGGTACGCCACCGACCCACCGCCACGGTCAGTCCTTGATCTCGCAGAGGACGGTGCCCTGCGACACCGAGCTGCCCTGCTCCGCGGACAGGCCGGTGACGGTGCCTGCCTTGTGGGCGGTGACCGGGTTCTCCATCTTCATCGCCTCGAGCACGACGACGAGGTCGCCCGCCGAGACCGTGTCGCCGTCGGACACGGCGACCTTGATGATGGTGCCCTGCATCGGAGCGGTCACCGCGTCACCCGACGCCGCCGAGCCGCCCTTGCCGCCACCGCGCTTGCGGGGCGGGGCCTTCGCCCCGGCGGCCGGGCCGCCACCACCCAGGGCGAGGTCGCCGGGCAGCGAGACCTCCAGCCGGCGGCCGCCGACCTCGACGACCACGCTCTGCCGCGGCGCCTCCTCGGCGTCGGCGCCCTCGCCGCCGGTGAAGGGCTCGACCGTGTTGTCCCACTCCGTCTCGATCCAGCGGGTGTGGACGGTGAAACCGTCGGCGTCCGTGGCCGCGAACGCCGGGTCCTCGACGACGAGCCGGTGGAACTCCAGCACCGTGGCCATGCCCTCGACCTGGAACTCGGCCAGCGCACGCCGGGAACGCTCCAGCGCCTGCGCCCGGTCGGAACCGGTGACGATCAGCTTCGCGAGCAGCGAGTCGAACTGCCCGCCGACCACCGAGCCGGCCTCGACCCCGGCGTCGACCCGCACGCCCGGGCCGGCCGGGAACGAGATCGCGCTGACGGTGCCCGGCGCGGGCAGGAAGCCGCGCCCGGCGTCCTCGCCGTTGATCCGGAACTCGATCGAGTGCCCGCGCGGCTCCGGGTCCTCCAGCAGGTTGAGCACCTCGCCCTCGGCGATGCGGAACTGCTCGCGCACCAGGTCGAGCCCCGAGGTCTCCTCCGAGACCGGGTGCTCCACCTGCAGCCGGGTGTTGACCTCGAGGAACGAGATCAGCCCGTCCTGCCCGACGAGGAACTCCACGGTGCCGGCGCCGTGGTAGCCGGCTTCGCGGCAGATCGCCTTCGCCGACTCGTGGATCGTGGCGCGCTGCTCGTCGGACAGGAACGGCGCGGGCGCCTCCTCGACGAGCTTCTGGAACCGGCGCTGCAGGGAGCAGTCGCGGGTGCCCACGACGATGACGTTGCCGTGGGTGTCGGCGAGCACCTGCGCCTCGACGTGGCGCGGCTTGTCGAGGTAGCGCTCCACGAAGCACTCGCCGCGACCGAACGCGGCGGTGGCCTCGCGCACCGCCGACTCGTAGAGCTCGCGGATCTCCTTGCGCTCCCGCGCGACCTTCATACCGCGCCCGCCACCGCCGAACGCGGCCTTGATCGCGATGGGCAGCCCGTGCTCCTCGGCGAACGCCTCGACCTCATCCGGGCCCGAGACCGGGTCCGGCGTGCCGGGGACGAGCGGCGCGCCGGCGCGGGTGGCGATGTGGCGGGCGGTGACCTTGTCGCCGAGGTCGCGGATCGCCTGGGGCGTCGGGCCGATCCAGGTGAGGTCGGCGTCGAGCACCGCCTGGGCGAAGTCGGCGTTCTCCGACAGGAAGCCGTAGCCGGGGTGGATGCCGTCGGCCCCAGCCTGCTTCGCCGCGCCGACGACCTTCGCGATGTCGAGGTAGGACTCGGCGGCCGTGCTGCCGCCGAGCGCGAACGCCTCGTCGGCCAGCCGGACGAACGGCGCGTCCCGGTCCGGGTCGGCGTACACGGCGACGCTCGCGATCCCGGCGTCGCGGCAGGCCCGGATGACGCGGACGGCGATCTCCCCGCGGTTGGCGACGAGGACCTTGCTCAAGCGCGGCACGGTCGTCGCCGTCCTCGCTCGACCGGACACGACAACGTTCATCGGATCTCCTCGACCTCCTTCTCGACAGGACCTGGTTCGACGGTGTCTCCGCGTCGCACCGAGGCGAGCAGCATCTGGGAGACGTCGAGGATCTCCACGTCCGTGCCCTTGTCCTCGCTCTGGCGCTGCGTGAGGCCGTCGGAGAACATCACGCGGCAGAACGGGCAGCCCGTGGCGATCTTCTCGGCACCGGTGCCGAGGGCCTCGTCCACGCGCTCAAGGTTGACCCGCTTGCCGATCTTCTCCTCCATCCACATGCGGGCACCACCCGCACCGCAGCAGAAGGACCGGTCGGCGTGCCGGGGCATCTCGTTGAGCGTGACGCCGGCCGCGCCGACGAGCTCCCGGGGCTCCTCGTAGATCTCGTTGTGGCGGCCGAGGTAGCAGGGGTCGTGGTAGGTCACGTCGGTCATCGCGTCCGGGGCGGCGACCGGCACGAGCTTGCCCTCGCGCACCAGCTTGTTGAGCAGCTGCGTGTGGTGCACGACCTCGTAGTGCCCGTCCAGCTGCGGGTACTCGCGCCCGAGGGTGTTGAGGCAGTGCGGGCAGGTCGTCACGATCTTGCGGGTGCCCGGCTCGCGCCCGGAGAAGACGCTGTTGAGCATCTCGACGTTCTGCTGGGCGAGCATCTGGAAGAGGAACTCGTTGCCCGAGCGGCGAGCCGGGTCGCCGGTGCAGCCCTCCTCCGAGCCCAGCACCACGTAGTCCACGCCGGCGCGGTGCAGCAGCTCCGCGGTGGCGCGCACGGTCTTCTTGGCGTTGTCGTCGAACGCGCCCGCGCAGCCGATCCAGTAGAGGTACTCGGTGTCCGGTGAGAGCTCGCCGTCGAAGACCGGGACCTCGAAGTCCAGGCCCTTGGTCCAGTCCAGACGCTCCTTGGCGTTCTGGCCCCACGGGTTGCCCTTGTTCTCCAGGTTGCGGAACAGCACGCCCAGCTCGGAGGGGAACTCCGACTCTATGAGCACCTGGTGGCGGCGCATGTCGACGATGTGGTCGACGTGCTCGATGTCCACCGGGCACTGCTCGACGCACGCTCCGCAGGTGGTGCACGCCCACAGCACGTCGGGGTCGATCACGCCACCCTGCTCGGCGGTGCCGACGAGAGGGCGTGCGGCCTGTTCCGGGCCGGAACCGGGAACCCGCTCGTACCCGGACTCCGGCACCCCGTGGCCCGGGTGAGCGGTGAGCCCGGCGGAGAAGTCGATCGACCCCTCCTCGGGTGCCTGTTTGCCGTCGATGAGGTAGGGCGCCTTGGCCAGCAGGTGATCCCGCAGGTCCATGATCACGAGCTTCGGGGAGAGTGGCTTGCCGGTGTTCCAGGCCGGGCACTGGCTCTGGCAGCGACCGCACTCGGTGCAGGTCGCGAAGTCGAGCATGCCCTTCCACGTGAAGTCCTCGACCTTGCCGCGGCCGAACGCCGCCTCCTCCGGCGGGTCCTCGAAGTCGATCGGCTTGCCCTCGTGCTCGATCGGCTGCAGCGGGCCCAGCGCCTTCGGCATCCGCTTGGCGGAGACGTTGATCGGCGCGGTGAAGATGTGCAGGTGCTTGCTGTAGGCGATGATCACGGTGAAGACCAGCATCACGCCGATGTGCAGCAGCAGGCCGATGCTCTCGAGCACGAAGAGCGTGCCCTCGGGGATCCCGGCCATGAGCCGGCCGACGCCGATCGAGACGAAGGCTCCCGACTCGTAGGGGAACACGCCCAGCGCCGAGGACGCGCCGCGGAAGAAGAACATCGTCCACAGCACGTTGAAGATCATGAACAGGATCAGCCACGCGCCCCCGGTGTGGGATCCGTAGAACCGCGACGCGCGCGCCTGGCGCTCCGGCGCGTTGCGGATGCGGATCACGGCGAACACGGCGAGCGAGATCAGCGCGGCGGTGGCGATGAAGTCCTGGAGGAACCCGAGCACCGGCCAGCGGCCGATCAGCGGGATGTGGAAGTCGTGGTCGAACAGCGCGCCGTAGGCCTCGAGGTACACCGTGATCAAGATCACGAACGCCCAGAAGGTGAAGAAGTGGGCGAGTCCGGGCACCGACCACCGCAGCAGCTTGCGCTGCCCGAACACCTCGACGAACTGCGCCTTGATCCGCTCGCCGAGGCCGTCGGTGCGGTCGTGCGCCGGCTGACCGGAGCTGATCAGCTGGTAGAGCCAGTAGGCGCGGCGGCCGGACACGGCCAGTGCGAGCACTGTCATCGCCAGTCCGATGACGAGTCTGACAACCACGGGCTCTCCTCCTATAGCGACGGCAGTGAGTGTGCGGATCGCTGCCCAGGGTCGAGGGCACGCCTTCGTGACGTGTTGAGCAGGACTTGGACGCCCGACGGGACGAACCGTCCGCCGACCGGCAGGCGGACGCCGTGCACAGCGTGATCAGCGGAGGGCATCGGATGCTTCGCCGGCGGGCTCCACCTCGTCCACGAGGCCCCACTGCAACGCGGTGCCGGCGGCGAGCGGCCGGCCGGTGAGGGCGAGGTGCAGGGCGCGCCAGCGACCGATGCGGCGCACGATGCTGACCGTTCCGCCGGCACCGGGGATGAGGCCCATGGCGACCTCCGGCAGCCGGAAGGTGGCGTCGCTGCGGGCGACGACGCGACCGGCGAACGCCGGCAGTTCGATCCCCGCGCCCACGCACGGGCCGTGCACCCGCACCTCGAGCCGGTCGGCCAGGCGGTGCAGCAGCCGACCAGCACCTCCGCGACTGCGGACGACGTGCGCCGTGGCGAGGTCGGGCGCCGTACCGAACTCGGCAAGATCACCGCCCGCCGAGAAGAGCGGGCCGGCGCCGTCGAGCACCACCCGCGTCACGCCGGTGTCGAGCACCGCGATCTCGAGTGCCGCGACGAGCGCGTCCCGGATCTCCCGGCCGTATGCGTTGCGGCGCTCCGGCCGGTGCAGCGTGATCCGCAGCTCATCCCCGTCCCGAGCGACGAGCACCGGCTCGGTGGCCGCAGGAGCCGGCAGCGGCCGGGGACCGCGGAGATCGAGCCACCGTCGGAACTCGTCGCCGCCCAGGAGGGTGGAGTAGGCCAGCGACTCCGCGTCGAGCGCGTCGGGGACCCGGAGGGACCCCGACCAGCGCAACAGACCCGCGAGCACCGTGGCGGCCTGTGGGTTCGCTGCGACCAGCCGGTGCAGTTCTGCGGCCTCGGCGATCGGATCCGGTACGCCGACCCGCTCCCGGGGAACGGCCGGGCCCGCCGGAACGAGGGTGAGGTCGAGCGCTCTGACCAGCGGGACCAGCATGGGATCGAGAGCCGGGCTGGTGGTGACTCCGACGACGACCCGGTCGACATCCGCCACGGCACGCGCCGCCGCATCCGCCACCGCAGGCTCCACCGGCGCATCGAGGGCGACCACCATCAGCGGCCGGCGGATCGCACCGTCGACGTCGAGCAGGTCCTGTGACCCGCTGTCTGCGAGCCGCCGCACATCGAGCCACGGCATGGAGCTACCCGCGTCGGACCCGCCCGTCATCGTCGTCAATGGGTCCCCTCAGGCTGCGAGGAACGTCACGACGGCGTCGAGGCACCGTATGTCCCCGGTCGTGGCGAAGTGGTCCACACCCCGGAGGACGACGCTCTGGCTGTCCGGGAGGACTGCCGCCAGCCGGTCCGCCGGCGCCGCCGGATCGCGGTCGCCGACGACCACCAGCGTGGGCGCGGTGATCCTCTCCACTTCCGCGGGCGGGACCGCGCCCGGCGCCGCGCGGAGGTAAGCGGCCACCGCGGCCGGATCGTTCCCCGCCGTGGCGGCCATCCGACGGAACAACCGACCGTGCACGTCGTCCGGCTCCTCCCGTGCATCGATCATGTCAGCCAGCCGGGTGGTGGCCTCGGCAGTGCTCGGCCTCAACACCCGGTCGCCGATGCCGAGCACGGCCAGCCGGCGGAAGGAGCCCGGCCGGCGAGCCGCCGCGCGCAGGACGGCGACGGCACCGGCCGAGAACCCGACCGCGCTCACCGCGTCGAAGGACGCTGCGACCCGCAGGATCCGGTCCGCCGCGTCGGGCTCGTCGGCGCCGACGCCGCTCGGGCCGCTCGCACCGTGGCCGGGCAGCTGCACGCCGACGACCTCGTGCCCTTCCCCGCGCAGAACATCGACCCAGCCGGTCGTCTCCCAGTTGTGCCGGAACGACGAGCCGAGCCCGTGAACCAGCACCACCGTCTCGCCGCGCCCCTCCGGCACGTCAGCCCTTCCGAGTGGTGATCTGTCCGGCGAGCTGGGGGGCGACCTTGAACAGGTCGCCCACCACGCCGTAGTCGGCGATCTCGAAGATCGGCGCCTCCGGGTCCTTGTTCACCGCGATGATCGTCTTCGACGTCTGCATCCCGGCCCGGTGCTGGATGGCACCGGAGATGCCCAGCGCGATGTACAGCTGAGGGGAGACCGTCTTCCCGGTCTGGCCCACCTGGAACTGGTGCGGGTAGTAGCCCGAGTCCACGGCCGCACGCGACGCGCCGACCGCCGCGCCGAGCGAGTCGGCCAGCGCCTCGACCACCGAGAAGTCGTCGGCCGAGCCCACACCGCGGCCACCGGACACCACCACGGATGCCTCGGTGAGCTCCGGGCGGTCCCCGCCGGTGATCGGCTCCCGGCTCGAGACGGTGGCCGAGCGCCCGCCGCCGGCGGCCACCTCCACCGCCTCCTCCGCGCCCGCGCCCGGCGCCGGCTCGGCGTCCACCGAACCCGGCCGCAGCGTGATCACCGGGTGCCCGGTGTTCGACTTCGCCTCGGCGATGAACGCACCGCCGAACACCGAGTGCGTGGTGCCCTCCGGCGAGACGGCCACGACGTCGCCCAGCAGCCCGGAGCCCGTGCGCACGGCCACCCGGCCGGCGATCTCCTTGCCGTCCGCGGACACCGCGATCAGCACCGCCGCCGGGTCCTTCGACTCCACCAGCGACGACAGCACCGACACCTCGGGCGAGAGGAACTCGCTCGAATCGGTCTCCGCCACGTAGATCTTCGCCGCCCCGTACTCCTTGAGCCCGTCGGCCAGCTTGCCCGCGGTACCCGCGGGGCCGACGACGACCGCGGACGGCTCGCCCAGCGCCCGCGCCGCGGTCAGCAGCTCGTACGTGCTCTTCTTGATCTCACCCTCGAGGTGGTCGACGAGGACCAGCACCTCAGCCATGGGTCCGTCTCCTTCTCTCTCGTCGATCCGTCTCAGATGAGCTTCTGCGACACCAGGTACGCGGCGATCTTCGCGCCGCCGTCACCCTCGTCCTCGACCTTCTCACCCGCGCTCTTGGGCGGCTTGGGCTGCGACGAGGTCACCGTCGACAGCGCCGAGGCCAGCCCCACCTCCGAGCCGTCGATGCCGGCGTCGGCCAGCCCGATCGTCGCCACCGGCTTCTTCTTCGCCGCCATGATCCCCTTGAACGACGGGTACCGCGGCTCGTTGATCTTCTCGCCCACGCTCACCACCGCCGGCAGCTCCGCGGTCAGGACCGTGACGCCGTCGTCGGTCTCGCGCTTCACCGTGACCGAGGACCCATCCACCGTGATCTCCCGGGCGTGCGTCAGGGCCGGCAGCCCCAGCACGTCGGCCACCATCGCCGGCACCGCGGCCGAGCGGCCGTCGGAGGCCTCGTTGCCGGCCACCACGAGGTCCACGCCCTCCACCGTGCCGATCGCCTTGGCCAGCGCCCGCGCCGTCTGCACCGCGCACGACCCGGCCAGCGCCTCGTCCGACAGGTGCACCGCCTTGTCCGCACCCATCGACAGCGCCTTGCGGATGGCGTCGGTGGCCCGGTCCGGGCCCATCGTGAGAACGGTCACCTCGGAACCGTCGTGGGCCTCCTTGAGCTGCAGAGCAGCCTCCACGGCGCGCTCGTTGATCTCGTCGAGCACCGCGTCGGTGGCGTCCCGGTCCAACGTGCCGTCGGACCTCAGCTTCCGCTCCGAATACGTGTCGGGCACCTGCTTGACCAGCACGACGATGTTCACATCTCTCCTTCGTCCACCCGTGTGGGTCTGCGCCGAATCGGGCTGTCACATCAGCTTGGAGATCGTGCCGTCGGGACTACCCACCGGCACGCTCCGGCCGCAGCCGAGCCGGTCGGCGGGCGCGACACGGACTCGACACTGCCGACGCTCTGGACAGCCCACCACCCACTTGCCCACGGGCGTCCACACCGCCTCGACGATCGCTGCATCCCGCACGACAGGACCTCCCGGCCGATAACCGGGCCGACTATACAGATAGATATTTGCGCTCAATAGCCCAGCCTTGGTCGCAGACAGGACCGAGGCGGACAGCCGGCACGACGACCAGCGAGCGCCCACCGGGCCGGACCACACGAGGCGGTCCAAACCTCGGCACGGACCGACCACCGGCAAGTCGTCGCCGGCCCACCTGCGCACCACCGAATCCTCGCACTGCACGTCCGGCGCCCGAGACCACCGCCCTTGCAGGCAGTCGAGTTGACACCACCACGAGGTAGGACTGTACTGAGAACCTCGTTTTCAGTACAGGATGGATGGAGAAGTCGTGGCGGCTGGCACAACACGGCGCAACCCTGCTTCCACGTACCGCTCGCCGAGGAGGACGATGGGCCCGCGCTGCTCCGAGGTGACCGCCGTCGGACGAGTCCTCACGCTCGGCGTCCGGCCCTGGTTGATGGGAGTCGTCAATGCCTCTCCGGAGTCGTTCTCCGACGGGGGCACCGTCCGCGGCGTCGACTCCCAACTGGAGCGCGCCTCGCAACTGCTGACTGAGGGCGCGGACATCATCGATGTCGGTGGCGAGTCAGCCGTGACGAACCAGCCCGCGCTTCGTGCGGAAGACGAGATCAAGCGAGTCGTGCCACTGATCGAGCGAATCGTCAACGAGCTGGGTGCCATCGTCTCGGTGGACACGTATAAGGCCGAAGTCGCGGAAGCGGCCATCGCCGCCGGGGCCGTCCTCGTCAACGACGTGAGCGGGCTGCGCGACCTCGCGCTCGCGGACGTCTGCGCGCGCACCGGTGCCGCGTTGGTGCTGATGCACACCCGTGCAGCACCCAAGCAACGGTTGCAGGACCCCGATCGATATGACGACGTCACGAATGACGTCGTCAGCTTCCTCGCCGACCGGATGCGAGCCGCCACCGCTCGCGGCGTGGCCGATGATGCATTGATCCTCGACCCCGGCCCCGACTTCGCCAAGACCCCGCTCCAGACGATCGAGCTGTTGCGACGCTTCGAGGACCTGCACGCGCTGGGACGACCACTGCTGCTTGCGGTATCACGCAAAGACTTCATAGGAGCGCTCACCGGCCGCCGTCCGAGCGAGCGCCTTGCGGGCACATTGGCCGCCGTCGGCCATTGCCTGGACGCAGGCGGCCACATCATGCGTGTGCACGATGTCGCCGCGGCACACGATTACGTCACCGTCCGAGCCGCCCTGCGCGGCGAACTCGAAGTGAATCGAACGTTGGCACTCGACGACTCGATCCGCCACGAGCAATAGCATACTCGTGAACACTGTCGAAATAGCCGTCGCGCCGGGTGGACGCCCGGCTTGCACGTCCGTCCTGCAGTTGACCGCCGGAACCATCGCCATGATCGCGGGTGAAGATTGCCGCACTGCAGCGCAGCCTTGCGCTTGTGCTGGGATGACTTAATGCAGCCCCTCCTGCCGGTCGACGACGCTCTGAACGACGCGCAACTCACGGACCGCTATGCCTACCCCGAGGCTCTCAACGCGCCGTTCGTGCGCGTGAACTTCGTGGCGAGAGCCGACGGCGCATGCACGTTCGAGGGCCGCACCGCGGGCCTAGGTTCCCCCGCCGACAGGCGCGTATTCATGCTCCTGCGCCAGCTCGCAGACGTCGTCCTCGTAGGGGCTGGGACGGTGCGCGCCGAAGATTACGGTGGCGTCCGCAGCGGGGGCACGCCGATCGCGGTCGTCAGCGGCTCAGCCCAGCTCGATCCGGCCAGCAGGCTGTTCACCGACACGCACGTGCCCCCAATCGTCCTCACCCTTGCTTCCGCGCCGCACGAGCGCCGGAATCTCCTCGCCGCTGCAGGCGGCGACATCGTCGCGCTCGATCGCCTCACCCCGGATCTGGTGCTGGCCGAGCTGGCCCGCCGCGGCCTGCACCGTGTGCTCTGTGAGGGCGGACCCACATTCTTCGGCGAACTCGTGGCCGCAGACGCAGTAGACGAGCTGTGCCTCACGGTCGCGCCCCTGCTTGTCGGGGGCACCGCTGGCCGGATCGCCATAGGCCCGGAGAGCGGACACCACCACCCTCTGAAGCTCCTAGAGATCCTGCATGAGGACGATGTCCTCCTGCTCCGGTACGGCCGCGACCACGATGCTCGATGACGCGAGTGGTGTTCCCGGCCGCGCACGACAGGGGCCAGGGTCGGGCTCGCGCCCCCTCCGACGCCAGCACGCCGTTCCAGTGAGCCGATCCCCTGACGTAGGTCGTCATCAGCTCGCACACCTCGGGTGCGGGAACCTCGGGGGCAAGGGCAGTCGTGCACACACGACCAGCGGACGCTGAGACCTTACACACGTTCGTCCGCGCCGGACGCCCGCTGTGTTATCGATATGGGTGAGTTCACGTCTTATCCGTGCAGCCCGGCGGCCCAGGAAGGAGTGCGATGAGTCAGCCTGAGAAGCATCGGACTCTACTCAGCGGAAAGATCCATCGCGTCACGGTTACCGAGGCCGATTTGCACTATGTCGGCTCAGTGACGATCGATCAGACGCTCTTGGAAGCGGCGGACCTGGTCGAGGGCGAACAGGTTCAGGTGGTCGACATCACCAACGGTGCCCGCCTCACCACATATGCGATCGCTGGCCGGCGAGGCAGTGGTGTGATCGGTATCAACGGCGCCGCGGCACACCTGATACACCCCGGTGATCTCACCATCATCATGGCGTTCCAACAGGTGCCCCAGTCCGCCGTGGCCGACCACGTGCCCGCAGTGGTACATGTCGACGCCGACAATCGGATCGTCGCGCTGGGCTCGGATCCGGCGCAGCCCGTACCAGGTTCGGTACACCAAGTCTCAGGCCGATGACGCACACGGGCCGAGCACTGGCGTGCGTGAGGTAGCCGATCAGCGGTGGGTCGACGACCTCCTCGCGGCCGGCCTGACCGCGGGAAGTCCGGACCCGCCGCCGCGGTCGCCACTCTCGGCACCTACACGACGACGTCGACGGGAGCCCCGAGACCGCACCTGACCGGACCGTGGACCTGCATCCCTGCCTGCATGCCAGGAGAGTTGCGGCGGGTCCTCGTCTGCGCCCGAGTCTCTGCGACCTGGTAGGTCTGTTTGGCGGCGAGCCACGGGCCACACCGCGCGCGGCGTCCGCCAGCCGATCGACCCCTTGACTTGCGTTGTAATCTCGTAATCAGGCGGCATACTCCACGCATCGCCGGAGGGGTGGTCACACATGAGCTCCCGGGCGTACGGCACTGATCACGGGCGGCACGGGCAGCCTCGGATTCCGGACGGCGCAGGCGATCCTCGCCGACGGCGACTGGGACGCCGTGATCACCGGCCGCGGCGTCGTGGCCGAGGCCACCGCCCGGCTGGGCCACCACGCGAGGAGTCGCCACCTCGACCTCGGGTCGCTCGCGGAGGTCCGCCGGTTCGCCTGTGACCTGCCGCCGCTCGATGCGGTGGTCTGCAACGCCGGTCTGCTGAACGTCTCCGGCACGAAGTTCACCGGCGACGGGATCGAGGAGACGTTCGCCGTCAACCATATGGCTCATTTCCTGCTGGTGCAGGAGGTGCTGCCGAGCATGCCGGCGCCGGGCCGGATGGTGTTCGTCTCCAGCGCCACCCACGACCCCGCCCGGCACCGGCTTCCCACCACCCGGCTACACCAGCGCGCGCCGACTCGCGCATCCCGACGACGACGCCGACCCCGCACGCCCGATGCACGCGGGGCAACGCCGCTACACCGCGTCCAAGCTCTGCAACATCCTGGCCGCCTACGAGTTCGCCCGGCGGATCCCGGCGGAGGTCGCCACGTTCAATGCCTTCGATCCTGGACAGATGCCGGGCACCGGACTCGCCCGGGACCTCCGCGGTTTCCGCACCTTCGCCTGGAAGCGGGTCATGCCCGCCCTGACCCTCGTCTCGGGCATCAACCGCCGCACGCCGACACAGGCCGGCACCGCGCTCGCCCGGCTCGTCCTCGACCCGCAGCTGGCCGACACCACCGGCAGGTACTTCAACGGCACGCGCGAGGTCCGCTCCTCGGCCGAGTCCTACGACACCCGCAAGGCTGCGGACCTCTGGGGAACCAGCACCACCCTCACCGCCGACCCGGCAAGGACCTTGCGCTTCCCGCTGGAGGGCGCATCGATGAGGCGGATCAGCCAGGAGCAGATCCGCCGCAACGCAGACCGTCCAGGGGTGACGGCGAGAGTGCTCCCGCCGAGCCCGGTCGTCCGACGTCGAGAGGAGCGGAGCAGTTATGGTCCGCCCGACGGGTTCGCGCAGGATGGCCGAGCTCGTCGCCCACCGGATCCGCGAGCAGATCGCCCGCGGCGAGCTGGTGGCCGGCGACCCGCTCCCCTCGGAGACGGCGCTGCTGGAGACCTTCGAGGTAGCCCGCCCGACCATGCGGGCGGCCCTGCGGATCCTCGAGTCCGAAGGCCTGCTGACCGTGAAGATCGGCAAGGGCGGTGGCCCGCGAGTCGCCGTCCCCCGAATCGACTCGGTAGCCAAGCAGGCCGGCGTCCTGCTCCAGGTCCAGGGCGCACCGCTGAGCGACATGCTCACGGCGCGACGGGTGATCGAAGCCACCCTGCTGGACGATCTCGCCCCGCGGCTGTTCCACTCACTGCTCGAGTCCCTGGTGGATCGGGCGAGCCGGGCCTACTTCGAGGGACCGCTCGGCGCCCACCGCCGACCTGCCCGCTACCAAGACGGCCGTCCTCGTCGTGGACACGCGTGTGCCTACTCCGTGCTGAGCCGCGATCGCCTGGTGCGCTTCAGACACCAGGCGACAAGTCCGCCACCCACGACGACCCCGCCGAGCCCGGAGAAGACGAGAGGCCAGCCATGGAACACACCCTTTTCAGCGGCGCCAATGGGCTCGACCAGTGCAGCGGCCCGACTGGTGGGTTCGACGCCTGATTCCTGCGCCTCGGCCACTTCTACCCCCACGCCCAGAAACTCGCGAAGCATGCTGGTGTCGGTGATGACATTGAAGTTCTGCCCGAAGAACGGCACAGCCATCTGACTGTTGATCCCGCAGACCTCGCCGCGGGAGTTGACCGTGGGCCCACCGGACATGCCCTGGTCGAAGTCCGCGCTGACCTGGTTCACAGCGACGCCCTGCCGGAACTGCCGGGCGATGATCGTGCCGCTGGTGCTCGCGGGCTGGAGCCGGGAGTCCTGCAGGACGTCCGCCGGTGCCTTGCCACCACTCAGCAGACCGGGGATGTCAATGCCATCGGTCTCGCTGATGTTCAGACCCGGGAATCCGATGGACGTCACGGGCTCACCGAGCTGAGGCGCATTCGGCGCGATCGCGAGGGGCTTGGCCGGAGGCAGGCCGTGCACCTCGAGCTTGGCGGTATCGCCCTCCTCAGCGGACCGGAAGCTGTGCACACGCACGATGACCGGCGAGGTGAGGACCGCGCCCGGAAGCTCCCGCGGTTGAAACGCCCACACGGTGCGCTGCGGTTCGGAAAGTCCGGGATCAAGAGGAAGCGGCCACTCAGTCTCCGGGTCTACCGGGCCGTCCTGCATGTGCATCGCCAGCCGACCCTCCTTCGGATCGACGCAGTGTCCCGCGGTGACGACAGTGGTCGGTGTGTCGAACCAGCCGGTGCAGATCGACATGACCGGTAGCTCGGGTGGTGCCGCCGGGTCCTGAGGCTCCGTGATGGCGGGCATCGCGAACGGATCGACAGGCTCTTCCCAGATCGTGACGAGCCCGACGATCGACTGCTGGAGCGACTCCAGCCGCGCCGGGTCGATGAAGGTGTTCAGCGCAGTCGGCTGGGGTTGCATCGCCGCCGGGCCGGGCGCCGACGCGGTGGAAGGCGGTTCCGGTTCCGAGAATTCCGCTCCCCTGGGCCCGGGACGTCCGGTCTCGGGTATCGGGGCCGCGGGTGGCGGCGGCCCCGCTGCCGCCGCCCCGCCGGAGACACTCACTCCGAGGCAGACAGTGATCAGTGCCAGCATCGTGACGCGCAGCCATCGCTTGGACGGCGACCCTGTCGGAACAATTCGCATGCTGGTCTCCTCCTACTCGTTGAGTACGGCTTTGCCAAGGAGCGCCGGCGCGCCGGCGATCAACCTGGGGTGATGTGCAGGTGCCCTGTCGGTGGCATCACTGGTCGTATCGTGGCGCTGGTCGAACCCGGACTCTCAGCTCGGCATGAGGGAGGGCGAGATAGCGGCCACCCGGCTGGTGGCCGAATCGAAGAACTGAGCTACCGCCTCTGGCTGCGTGTGCTAGCGCCGTCGGGGTGCTCGATCCGAAGCCGCCGCCGGCGTCCACGGCACGCTCAGGGTTCGTCACCCGAGCTGCGGGCCAGCAGCGCTCCCACCTCGATCAGCCTGGTGGGAACGAGTCGCCGCCGACCGGGGGACGGGATCGACGAAGCGGGTGCCGTCGTCGGTGCGGATACGGCACAACGCGCGTCCATCGCGATGCGACCAGCTGGGGACCGGACCGTCGGCGACACGCCAGTAGCCCGGTGGCTGGGCCCGCACCGAGCGCCGACAGACCGGACAGCACAGGTTCTCGACGGACTGCCAGCGGCGCTCCTCACGACCGCTAGGGCCGGGAACCACCACACGACGGATCGTCACGAATGCCTCCTCCTTCGACCGTCGCAGACCGTGCTCCTCTGGGGTGGTCGTCCCGTGGCGCGCCGTGGTCGTCACGCCGACGCCGCCTCTCGCTCACATGACGCAGCTCTCCGGCGCCGATCGAAGGTGTCGAGGCAGCCGAGCAGCCGGCTCGCGCAGCCCGGATCCGACGGCTCGTCGGACAACGACGCCGCTGCTCGGCCGAGCAGCCACGACGACGCGTGGTCACGGCGTTGTCGCCGCTCACCAGGCATCAACCACGTCCGCGCCATCCCGCGACCACGTCCGCTCGCCATCGTCCTGCCAGCGGTTCCAGGCGCGAGGAGCGGACATGGTCAGTACCGACGGGCGAGACGCAGCTGCGCGGCGCGGTCCGGCACGGGTCACCGTCGCGGGCGTGGCCGGCGGCGTCGGCGCCACCACGGTGGCGCGCGCGATCGCCGGCCTCGACCGCGGCGTCTTCACCGGCCGACCGGTCGACGTCCTGGTCTGCCGCGCGACCGGCGACTCACTCGTGCGCGCGTCCCGCGCCACCCACGTCCTCGCCGCCGCTGGCCATCGACCCGTCGTCGCCGTCACCGCCGCCGACGCATCCGGCCCCAGCCGCCCGGTCACAGCGCGGCTGCGGTTGCTCGAGCCGCACACCTCGGCCGTGGTGGTGCTGCCTTTCGTCCGCCGGTGGCGGGAACTCGCGGTCCCGCTCGACGACGTCCGTGACCTGCTCACCCGGCCGCTCACCGAGCTCCCCCGACAGCTGCGCCGCTACGCCACCGCCGCCCGCGGGCTGCGGGCCGCGGTCGGCGCTCCGCTCCCCGCCTCGACCCGGCGCACGGCTGCGCCGCTGGCACGCCCCGTACCCACGATCGGGAGGACCGCACGATGACTGATCCGCTCGCCACGCCACCTGACCCGCCCCCGTCGGCTCCACCGGGCCTGGACGAACTCGCCTCGCAGCTGCTCGGTTGGCTGAAGTGGGGCGTGATCTTCGCCGGGCTGATCGGGATCCTGATCTGCGCCCTCATGCTGATCATTGGCCGCCGCAACCGCTCGGCCACCGCCTACGAGGGCCTCGTCGGTTCGGCGTGGGTCCTCGGCGGGCTCGGGCTGGCGTCGGTCGCGGCGCTCATCGTCGGGGCGTTCCAGCTGTGAGCGCGCCCCTGACCGGATGGGCGGCATGGCGACGCAGTCTCGCGATCGGCGCCGGGCTGACCGTCGTGCTGGTGCTCATCGGCACGATCGGGTTCCTCACCGCGGACCAGCCGGCGCCGCACCTACCCCCGGAACCCGTTGTGGTGGTCGAGGCGGTTCCCGGTGGGATCGCTGCCGTCTCGGACTCCCATGGACCACGCGAACATCACGACGGTCGCAGCGCCGGGTTCGCCCACGACGAGCTCGGAGCGGCCATCGCCGCCAGCAACCTCACCGCGCGGGTCTCCCCCGCTGCCGGTGCCGTCTCCGAAGCCACCGTTACCGAGCAGTGCTTCGGCGACATCCCGACCACGCTGGCCCGGCTTCGCTCGGCGCTGCCGATGTCGGACTCGCCCTCCCGTGCGGCGCTGCAGCCGCAGGCGCTGCACTACCGGATTCTCGCCGGCGACCCGCGGGGCGACGCCGTCGTCGTGTCGCTGCTGGCCGAGACCCCCCAGGCCCGGGACCTGGGAGGGCTCTCCCGCATCGACGCGACGCTGCGCTGGATCGACGGGGACTGGCAGCTGCGCGTGCCGCTGCCGGCACCGTCGATCCATGCCGGCACCGACGGCTACACGTTGCTCGGGCGGAAGTCGTGATCGCCCAGCCGCCGCAGGAATGCGGGACGTTCGACCTGGGCTGCCAGGCCGGGCAGGCGATCTCCTCGACGTTCCAGGCGCTCGTCACCGAGGTCGCCCGCGGCGCCGCCGACCTCGTCGTGACGACCTCGACCTGGTGGGCGGAGACCGACAGCGTCAACCCCGCGGACTCGGCCGTGCTCGCCGCGCAGGACGTGACCGCGCCCCTGGTCGCGACGATCCTCGTCGGTTCGGTCCTCGTGCAGGCGATCCGGATGATCCTGAGCCGCAAGGGCGAGCCGCTGATCATGGTGGCGACGGGGCTGTTCCGCTTCGCCGTCGTGTCCGCGCTCGGCCTCACCGTCCTGCAAGCCGCACTGCGCGCCGGGGACGCGCTGGCCCAGGAGCTGCTGAACGGGGCGGCGAACAACTTCGCGCTCCTGATGCGCGACGCACTGACCACCAGCACCGCGGGCACCTTCGTCATCCTGCTCGTCGCGGTCGTCGCCGCCGTGCTTTCACTGGTCCAGTGGGTGATGATGGCGATACGCCAAGCCGGGCTGCTCGTGCTGGCTGCGATGCTGCCGCTCGCTGCCTCCGGGTCGCTGACCCGCTCCACGCGCGGGTGGCTGGACCGGTTGATCGTGTGGTTGATCGCCATCGTCGCCTACAAGCCGGCCGCCGCGTTCATCTATTACATCGGCTTCTCCTACCTGTCGACGACGAGCTCGAACGCCCCGGGCGACATCAGCACCTTGATCACCGGGCTGATGGTGCTCGTGCTGGCCGTCATCGCGATGCCGGTGATGCTCAAGTTCTTCTCCTGGACCGGCACCCAGATTGGCGGCGCCTCCGGCGGCGGCTCCGGATTCCTCGGCGCCGTCGGCGCCGCGACCATGGCCCGCAGTTACGGCCAGTCCCCCGCAGTCCGTCGCGCCGCCGCAATGGAGGCCACCGGACCCGGTTCCGCCCCCACGCGCGCGTCACCGCAGCCCGCTGGCGCAGCAGCAGTCGCCGGACGGGCAGGCGCGGCCGGCATGGCCGCCGCGGCCGGTGGGGCCATGGCGAGCGGTGCGGCCGAACGCATGACAGGCGCACCACCGCAGAACGGCGGGCCGTCATGACGTCCGCGGAGAACCGGCCGGTGGAACCCCGGCTCTACGGCAACTGGCGCCCCGAACGGGGCTGGGGCGTCGCGGGGCTGAGCAGCGCCGCGACGATCACGGTGTTCCTCGCGATCCTCCTACCGCTGCTGGCGGTGTCGGTCGCGCCGGGCTTCGTCCTGCCACTCGCCGGAGCGGCCGCAGCCGTTGTGGCCGGCATCGTCGTGCGCGTCGGCGGAGTCAGCCTCGCCGACGTGCTCGTGCGCCGGGGGAGGTTCGCCCGGGCCCGGGCGGCCGGCTGGACCGAGCTCTCGGCCGGGGTGCTCACCGAGCACCCACGCGCTGCCGACCTGCCGGGGGTACTCGCCCCGCTCCTCCCCCTCGACGTCGACGACGGCCGCGGCGGGCGGCACGCGCTGCTGTGGAACCGGCGCACGGGGACGCTCTCCGCGGTCCTGCGCTGCTCCCCCGTCGGCCTCGACCTGGCCGACCGCGACCAGACCGACGCGTGGGTCGCCTCATGGGGTGCGTTCCTCGCCGACCTGGGCTACCAGCCGCTGGTGCGCCACATCGCGGTCACCGTCGACACCGTGCCTGCCGGTGGCACGACCGTCCCCGAGCACGTCGCCCGTGAACTCGACCCGACTGCTCCGACGCTGGCCAAACGGGTGCTCGGTGAGTTGGTGGCGGCGACGCCGGCGAGCTGCGCCGCGGTCGACGTCCGCCTGACCGTATGCCTCGACCCGAACCAGGCCACCCCGAAGCCGCCCGATCTGTTCGCGGCCGTCGTCGAAGCGGGCCGTTGGTTGCCCGGGCTCGAGGCCACGCTCGGCACCTGCGGCGTGGCGGTGCTCGGGCGCGCCGAAGTCGGGTGGCTCACCGGCCGCATCCGCGCCGCGTTCGACCCGGCGGCGCACCGCGACATCGCCACCGAAAGCGACGCGGCGCAGCTGCTGCACTGGGCCGACGCCGGACCGGTCGCTGCGCTCGAACGCTGGGACCACTACCGGCACGACTATGCCGTCTCCGTCAGCTGGGCACTGCGCGAGGCGCCACGCCAGGCCATCGGCCCGACCGTGCTCGCACCCCTGCTCGCCCCAGGTGTGTTCCCCCGCCGCGTCACCTGGCTCTACCAGCCCTACCCCGCCGATCAGGCAGCCGCGAAGGTCGAAGCCGAAGTCACCGGCGGCCAGATCCGCCGGGCCTGGGCGACCCGCACCCGCCGCGACGAGACCCAGCGCGAACGCGACGACCGCGACCGCGCCGTGCAGTCCGCACGCGAGGAAGCCGAAGGCGCTGGTGTCGGACGCATCACCGCCTACGTCACCACAACCGTGCAGCACGACGCCGACCTCGACGCCGCAACCGCCGACGTCGAGCAACGCGCCGGACAGGCGAAGTTGCGGCTCCGCCGGCTGCGCGGATCACAGGCCGCCGGGTTCGCGGCCGCGCTCGGCATCGGCATCGACCCCGCCGAACTCCTCGCCCACCGCGGGGGACGGTGATGAGCACCGACACCGTGCCCCGCGCCTGGGGCTGGCCCCTGCGCGGCGGAGGCCGCGCCGCCCACGTCGAGGCAGGAGCGGCGTTCGCCGGCACCACCAGCCAGCTGTGCGGACTGTTCCCGTTCGCCGTGTCCGCCGGCGCCGACGTCCGCGGCGTCCCCCTGGGCCGTCACCTGCACACCGCCGAACCCATCGGACTCGACCCCGCCCACTGGCTGCGAGCCGGTCTGGTGTCCAACACCGGTGTGTGGGTGCAGGGACAGCCCGGCATCGGCAAATCCTCGATCACCAAGCGCATGCTGACCGGCCTTGTCGGCTTCGGGATGCGCGCGGTCGTGCCGGGCGACGTCAAGGGTGAATACACCCCACTGGTCGCCGCCCTCGGCGGCACCGTCTTCCGGATCGGCCGTGGTCTGCACAGCCTCAACCCACTCGACGCCGGGCCGCTGCGGGCCGAGCTCGACGGCGCGACCGGCACCGAGCGGACCCGGCTGGCGGAGACCATCCGCGCGCGGCGACTGTCCCTGGTCGAGGCGCTGATCACCATCGTGCGTCGCGCCGACGTCACCACCACCGAACGCCGGTTGCTCGGTGCCGCGCTCGACCTCGCCGCCCACGCCGACGCCGACCCGCTCGTCCCCGACGTCCTCCGCGTCCTCACCGAAGGCCCGGACGCGATGCGGCGGATCGCGGCCTGCCGCGGCACATCCGACTACGCCCGGACCACGCGCGACCTGGTCAACACGCTCGGGCTGCTGTGCGAAGGCGCGATCCGCGGCCTATTCGACCGGCCCTCCACCGTGCGTGCCGATCGCTCTGCGCCTGCGCTCTCGCTGGACATCAGCGCGCTCGACGACGACGAGGACGACGTCGTGGCCGCCGCGATGCTCTGCTCCTGGGCCTGGGCGGCCGGCGTGGTCGACGCCGCGGGCACCGGTGCGAGGCCGCGCAACGTCATCCAGGTGCAGGACGAGCTGTGGCGGGCCCTGCGCGCCGCCCCCGGTCTCGTCGAACGCTCTGACCGCATCACCCGCCTCGGCCGCCACCGCGGGGTCGTCTCGTTCCAGATCACCCACTCCCTCGACGACCTCGAAGCCCTGCCCACCGAGGCCGACCGCGCCAAGGCACGGGGACTCGCCTCCCGCAACGCGATCCTGCTCCTGGGTGGCCTCGCCGAATCCGAACTCGACAGCCTCGCGCGCATCACCTCGCTGACCGAAGGCGAACGCGCCCTGATCACCTCGTGGGCGGCACCCCCGACCTGGCACACCGGCCGCGCCCACCCGGGCCGCGGCAAGTACCTCATCAAGTCCGGTCAACGGATCGGGCTCCCCGTGGCCCTCACCCTCACACCGACCGAATCCACCCTCTACGACACCGACCGGGCCTTCCGACGCCGGAAGCAGCACCCGTGACCGCCCCGGTGCGGGCGGTGGCGCGTGACGCCGCTGCGCCGCTGCTGCTCCTCGGTGTGCTCGGCGCCGTCGGGGTGGTGTCGGTCAACACGTGGGTCGCCACCGGGACGGCTGCGCTGATCAGCACCGGCAGCTGGGCCGCCCCACCGCTCGGGCTCCAGCTCCCGTTCTCCCTCGCGTCCGGCGCGCTTCCGCCCACCGCGACCGGGGCTGTCTTCTGGACGGTGCTGGCCACGGCTTTCGGCGTGGAAGCCGGCCTTACGACGGTGGCAACGGTGCTGGTCCGACGATCCGTACGACACGCTCCGCTGCTGCGAGCGCGTCAGCTGGGTGATCTGGCCGGGTCCGCGGCGGAGCGCAAGGCGCGCCAACTCCGCCCGGCGCTGCAGGGATCCGATCCCGTACCTGCCCGCGACCTCGGCATCCGAATGCTGCGAGTTGGCGGGCGCGAGGTGCGCATGTCCTGGGAGGACGTCGCACTGGTCATCATGGGTCCGCGGGCGAACAAGACCAGCGCGATCGCCGTGCCTGCGGTCCTGTCCGCGCCCGGGCTCGCGATCGCCACGTCCAACAAGGCCGACCTGTGGGCGCTCACCGCCGGGATGCGGAGCCAGCGCGGTCCCGTGTGGACGTTCGACCCGCAGGAGATCGCCTACCACCGCCAGACCTGGTGGTGGGATCTGCTGCGCGCGATCCGCGAGGCACCCGATGCCGCACGGATCGAGGCCGCGGCCCGACTCGCCGGGCACTTCATGCAGACCATCGGCGGCGCCCGCCGCGACCCGTTCTTCCACGCAGCCGGCGAACAGGTCCTCACCGGCACCTTCCTCGCCGCAGCCCTCTCCGGCGGAACGCTGCGCGACGCGATGTCCTGGCTGCAGGTCGGCCGCCGGGACGCCATCGCCGCCCTCGATCGGGCGGGCGCGGGCCACGAAGCCGCCGACCTCGAGGCCAGCCTCTCCGGCGCGGAGGTCACGACCAAAGGGATCTTCCAAACCGCGCGGACCGCGACCAAGGCCCTGACCTCGGAACGCATCCTGCGCTGGATCACGC
Organism: Pseudonocardia kunmingensis; assembly: GCF_006716445.1. Lineage (GTDB taxonomy): Bacteria > Actinomycetota > Actinomycetes > Mycobacteriales > Pseudonocardiaceae > Pseudonocardia > Pseudonocardia kunmingensis. The sequence continues at coordinate 513,247 of NZ_VFPA01000002.1, read as the reverse complement.
CACCTGAGACCTGGCGCGAGCCCGGCGGCACCGAGATCACCGAACTCGAGCCGTGGCAGATCCTCGCCACCGCCGAGCACACACCGACGACCCTGCACCTGCTGTCCAAGGAAGGCGCCGGCACGGCCGCACCCGTTGTCGCCGCCCTGGTCGACCGCATGCTCGAGGTCGCCGAGCTCGTCGCCCAGGCCCGCGGCGGACGCGTCGACCCACCCGTGGTCGCGGTCCTCGACGAAGCGGCCAACATCTGCCCGATCCGGCAACTCCCCCAGCTCTACAGCCACTTCGGCTCTCGCGGCCTGCAGGTGATGACCATGCTGCAGAGCTACCAACAGGGCGTCGGCGTGTGGGGCGCACAAGGCATGGACGCCCTGTGGTCCGCCGCCACGATCAAGCTCGTCGGCGCCGGAGTCGACGACCACACGTTCCTGCAGAAGCTGTCCGGCCTCATCGGCGAGCACGACGTCGAGAAGCAGTCGATCAGCGTGAATCGCAGCGGCGGCCCGTCGCACCAGTACTCCACCATCCGGCAGCCGATCCTGCCCGCGTCCGAGCTGCGCGCGTTGCCGAAGACCCATGCCGTCCTGCTCGCCACCGGGCGTCCCGCTGGTCTCGGCGAGCTCCTGCCCTGGTACCGCGAGCAGGACGCCACCGACATCAACGCCTACGCCGCCACCGCCCTGCGCGAGCTGCGCACCGCGGCCAGCGCGGCCCTCGGTCCCGACCGCTACGTCAGCTCGTGGAAGGAGGCGACGTGAGCAACGACGTCGCACGGACTCTGGCCGAACTCCTCGCCCGCGTCGACGCTCTCGAAGCCTGGCGCGCGCACCAGTCCGACCTGCTCGACGACCTGATCAACGGCGACGTCGAGCTCGACCTCCATCCGCCAACGGATCCCGACGATGACTCCGACCCAACGCCCGACTCGCTGGACGAGCGAGCCCTCATCGAGTGGGTCCACCGCAGCGTGGCCAACGTGATCGCCCGACCGCTCCGCGGCGAGCTGAAGTGGTGTCCCGTCTGGTGGGAGCACCCCGAGGCGGTTCTGCGCTTCGAAGCCCTGCACCGCGCCTGGACCGAACTGGCCGCCGAGCCCGGCGTCGCCCTCTCACTCTGGATCCGCGACCACCTCGACCCCTGCCTCCGCGAACTGCTCAATCCGCTCGGCCCGTTCGCCGACTGCAGCCACAACGAGCGCTACCGCACGCTCAACCCCCACACCCCGCTACCGACACTGCCCACCACCAACCCGACGTGACCTCGCCCGGGCGCCTCGGAATCCTCGGGACCGGCCTCGTCGCGTTGATGATCGCTCCGGTGCTCATCGTGGGGCTCCTCATCGGCGGGGTCGCAGTCACGCAACCCAGCGAGACGACGGCCAACACCAGTGCCCTGCCAGCAGGAGCCGCGCGCCTGATACCCGAGCTCGAACGTGTCCTCAACGCTCGCTGCCCCGAACTGCCGTTGCCGTTCGCCGCCGCGCACATCAACGCCGAGTCCGGTTGGAATCCACACGCCTACAACCCGCAGGGGCGAGCCGCGGGTCTCTACCAGTTCCAGGAACCGACCTGGATCAGCGCGGGCGGCGCCTCGTGGGACACCGCCCCGCCACCGGCCGAGGCCGACGTCTTCCACCCCGTGCGGCACCTCGAGATCGCGGTGCCATGGCTGTGTGCGAACCTGCAGCTGGTCCGCACCCACCTCGCGGACTCCGGCAAGCCCGTCGATCCTCTCGATGCGCTTCTGGTCTGCCATATCGCCGGCTGCAGCCGCGTCACCGGCTCCGCGAGCGGAATCCCGACCGCCGGGGAGGCCGGGTGCGACAGCGGCTGTGCCGAGACCATCACCAGCTACATCGATCGCGTCCGGATACAGGCCCAGCAACTTGCAGCAACCCCCGTGCCCGTCGTGCTCGACGGCCTCCCCACACCGACACCGTTCACTGGCACCACGAACGGCTGCACCGCGCCCGACCCCAGCAGCACCGGGTGCCTGACCCCCGCCACCCGCCACGCGCTCGAGCAGCTCCTCCACGCCTTCGGCGCTCCCGGCGCCGGTGCCCCGATCCGGTCCTTCACCTGCTGGGACGCGCACGCGTGGAACCCGTCCAGCGACCACCCCCGGGGCCGCGCCTGCGACTTCTTCCCCGGCCAAGCCGGCGTCTTCCCGGAAGGAGCCGAGCTCGCCAACGGCTGGCGCATCGCCGGCTGGCTGCGGACGCACGCCACTGCCCTGCAGGTCCGCTACATCATCTGGCAGGGCCGCATATGGTCTCCGTCGTCTCCGGACGCCGACGGCTGGGGCCGGCCGTACACCGGCGGGGGCATCTACGACACCAACGACGCGACGGGCGGGCACTACGACCACGTACACCTGAGCGTGCGCGGATAGCGCAGGGCGAGGCCGTTATCGCTCGCGGTGTCGCCCTCGACGACGGTCCAACGGGTCGCCATGCACGCGCAGCTCGGCCCACGACCGACGCGGCATGCGGACCGAACGACACAGCAAGTAGCCCGCCAACGCGCCGACAACGAAAGCTGCCGCGCCCACGCCGACGATGATCACGAGCACGGTCAGCGGCGGTCAGCGCGAAGCCGGCGAGCCGCCTCCGCAACGGACCGCAACCCACACGGCGATGCGATGTGAGGGGTGCCGGTGCCGGGCATCCCACATCCACGGCACCGACCGGAACCATCCGGCTCGTGCTCCTTCAACAGCCGCATGACCACGTCGGGCATGGACGCCAGTACCGCAATCACGCCGAGATCTTCTGTACGGTCAGCCACGGGTCCGCACCTGCCTAACCTCAGGTCGGATCAAGGCCCCGGCCGGGTGTACCAGCACCCAGTCGGGGCCGCCCTCTGTCTAGGGGGTCGCGCCTCAGCATAGACCCAGAACCGGACAACTGACCAACCCGACCTTCACGACCATATCGACCACATCGGCGTGGATGGCTATAGTGGCTAAACGCACACGGTCTGACGTGGGCGCCGCACCTATGTTCGGGGGGTGCCGGCCCCTGCGAAGCTCCTGACCACCGCTCAGGCGGCAGAGCACCTCGGCATCGACCGGCGCACCCTCGCCACCTACGCGCGGCGAGGGCTGCTCACGCCGACGTTGACCTTGCCGACCGGGCATCACCGGTGGGATCTCGAGGACATCCGCCGCCAGCTCCGCGAGTTGAGAGAGCGCGGCGAGAGCTAACGGTTGCGCTCGTGATCTGAGCGAGGGTGCACCTACCTGCGGACGCGTTGTAGCGGCTTTCGGCCCGCCCGATGCAAGCAGCTGGCCCTCCTGTCGACCTGCAAACACCCGTCTCAAAGAGGTCCTACGAGTCACACCGCCGGCGGCGACTTGTGCGTTGGCCGCCAAGCTGGTGGTCCCGGCTCCAGCGCCCGACACAGCCACCGAGGCGCTCGTAGCCAATCCCGCGGCGCTGGCGGCACCGTCAGTAACGACTCCGCAACTCCTCACCCTGCAACGTTCGCGCTCCTCATCACGATCACCACGGCAGCGGCGGCGCTCTCAGTCGGCCGCATGACGAGGCAGGACGTGAGGAGGCCCAGGTGGCGCTGTTCGGCGGGCGACGGCGAGTCGAGGAACTGGAGGTCGAGCTCGCTCGCGCGCGCACCGCGCTCGCCGAGGCCGGGGCGCTCGACGAGTGGCAGCGTGCACAGCGCCGACAAGCAGCCGAGCAGCAACTGGCGCGCGTTCTTGGGGAAGAACACGCGGCGCGGATCCGGCTGGGGGAAGTGCAGCTGGAACTCGCCGGACTACAGTCCGAGGTGATCGAGACGAGAGCCGATGCGCTGCTCCAGGCCGCCGGCGTCTATGACTACGTGCACCCCCTCGACACAGCAGTCGCCTACAAGGAGCAGCTCACACATCTGAAGGCGGACATCAAGATCGAAGTTACAGCGCGCAGAGCAGTCACGGGCCGCGTCGACTGGTCCGTCAACGGCTCCCGCCCGCAAGGCGCCAAGATGGTCAAGGACTTCTCGACGCTCATGCTGCGCGCATACAACGCGGACGCCGACAACTGCGTGCGTACAGTCAAGCCGCACACCCTCGGCAACACACTTCGACGCCTGGACAAGACCCGGGCGACGATCGCCAAGCTCGGCCGGACCATGAGCATCGAGATCGCCGAGCGCTACCATCGCCTGCGCATCTACGAGATCGAACTGACAGCCGACTACCTCGCCAAGGTGGAGACCGAGCGCGAGCTCATCCGGGCTCAGAAGGAAGCGGCTCGCGAAGAGGAACGTGCCCGCCGCGAGTTCGAGCGGGAGAAGCAGAAGCTGCTCAAGGAACAGGCCCACTACTCCAGCGCGTACCAGCGCCTGATCACACAACGCGCCGCGGACCCGTCCGCGCTCGCCGAGATCCGCGCCCACCTGGACAAGCTCGGAGCGGACATCGCGACCGTGGACGCACGGGCCGCCAACACCCGCGCCGGCTACGTCTACGTCATCAGCAACATCGGCTCCTTCGGTGAACAGGTCGTCAAGATCGGCATGACTCGCCGGCTCGAGCCGATGGACCGCGTCCGGGAACTGGGCGACGCATCGGTGCCCTTCCGCTTCGACGTCCACGCCCTCGTCTTCAGCGACGACGCCGTCGGCCTCGAAGGCCGCCTGCACGCAGCCCTCGCCGAACAGCGGGTCAACAAAGTCAACCAGCACCGCGAGTTCTTCCGAACCACCCCCGCCGAGGTCCGCGGCCTGCTCGTCGACACCGCCGGAAGCCATCTGCTCGAGTTCACCGAGACCGTCGAGGCCCTCGAGTGGCGCGCCAGCGGCGCGTCCGCCACCTTCGCTCCACTACCGCCCGAGACCTCGCCGCAGCTTCCGTCAGAGGACGACGAGACCGTGTCGGAGCCTTCGGTTGCCGGGAAAGCCACACGCCGCCAGCTGCCCGCGGGTGAGCTCGTGCCGCTCGACGGATTGCAGCACCTGCGACTGGTGCTCCAGGCCGCGGAGGGAACCGATGCCGAGATCGATCCCATCGCGTTCCTGCTCAGCGACCGGGGTGTTGTCCGATCCGACTCCGACATGGTCTTCTACGGCCAACCCGACCATCCGAGCAACGCCATCACGCTGGCCTCCGACGACACCGGGGCGCCGACCGCTCTCCACGTCATGCCGGCCAACGTGCCCGACGACGTCACCGAGATCCTGCTCGTCGCGCAACTACCGGCCAACCACGCACAGTCGCCTGTCCTCGACGCCCTCGATCTCGACAGCGGCCGTCCGATCGGTCGCCTCCAGCTCCCCACCCCGGGACCGACCGGGCTGCTCCAACTCGGCGCCATGCACCGCGTCGAGCACGGCTGGGTGCTCCAGCCAGAACCCAGCAGGCTCGATCACGACCTCGCCGGCCTGGCCGCCGCCGCCGGCGTCGACGTGACTTGATCGGCCGGTTCGCCGCCCGACCCCGGCGCTCAAGTCCCCTACAACAGCCCGCTCACGTCGCCGCGGAACTTCACGCCGACCGGTCGCGAGCTACTCGTCGAAGGAAGTCGGCGAGCCGAGGGAAGTCGTCGTCCAGCTTGACCGCCGCCTCCTCGAGCTGCTCCGCGCCGGCGATCTCACGCAGGTCGCCAATCGCCATGGAACCCGTTCGGCCACCTCGAGGCCATGGGTCATGGATGCGAGCTACCTCGTCGAGGATCTCCTCGATTCGCCGATCGTCCAGGCAGCGGACGAGCGCACGACGCTGGTCGAGGATCATCAGACGAGCGCTCGCGACCGGGTCCCCGATCTTTATGCGCTCCCCCGAGACCAGCTGACACAGCATCGCGGGGCTGATCCCGAGCACGCGTGCGAGGCGCGCCTGGCTGATCCCGTAGTCCTCAGCGAGGCCGTGGACGAGGCTCCGCAACGAAGTGCCATAGAGATCCTTCTGACGCTCACGAGCCATTGCTCGACGGGCCGCTGGTGTCGCGACAACGCTGTCGACCATGTGCACCATCCTCGCGGATGATTACAAGATCCCGCCACAAAACGGCAACTCGACGCGTCTTCGGCCGCCTCGTGCTGGACAGGAGCACGAAGAGCTGGCGGCGCGCTTCCTGCACGAGCGGACCCGATTCAGTGCAGCCGGAGCAAGCCACCGAGCATGCGATACGACTGGCCGACCAGGGATCTCTTTCCGCCAGCACCTCAATCACGGTGTGATCGCACATTTGGCGCGCGGCGCCCCGAGGCGGTCACTCTCCGGGGGTGCGTACCGGCGCTGCAGCCGCCGAGCCCAGGCCGCGAGCTCAGGTTGCTGCCGGGCAATGTCGAGGACGGCGCGGTGGCTCGACCGGGCGGTCGCGAGGGTGCGGTGCCTGCTCCTGGACAGCTCCCACGGCCTGATCGGCCGCCGGATCGTCATGCCGGCGGAGGCCGCGCAGCGCACCGAGCCTCAATGCCCGCTGCGGCGTGCCCGCTCATCCACGTTCTGGCGCCGTCGACGTCCCGGGTCGTGGGCGTCAACCCAGCGGGCGACTGCGCCACGCAGCAGGTGCTCGAGGCGTGTTCCCGGCGGACCCCGTACGACTACGCGGTCGAGCGAGACCGACCGGCACTGACCCGGCTCCCTAAACACGACAGCGCCGCACGCCGATCACGGCAGTATGGGGGCGCGGTTCGTCGTTCATACCTCAACGCGCACCAGGGTGGCGGGCCCAGTGCTCCCGAGCTCGGCGGTGCCTCGGAAGCTCCATGCGGTGATTGTGGCCGCCTCGGGCACGAGATGGACGTAGGTCATCTCGGCCTCGAACCCGGGCTGGAGCTGGTAGTTGCACTCGGGGTTGCCCTTGAGCTTGTACAGGTCGTCGATCGGGTCGAACTCGCGGTCGAGAGCGTCGATCAGCTTCGCGTCGACCGGCCAGCTGCACGTCAGGTCGACGCTGCTTTTCCCGCTGTTGAAGATCCGGGTTTGGATCATCACGAACTTCGCGCCCTGCTGCGGTCGGGTCTCTGTGTAGGTCTCGTAGCCGGAGCCCGGACGGAAGTTGGACTCGTTCATCTCGACCGACTCGACGACGCGTGCCCCAGTCACTGTGAGGGTGATCCCGCCGTTGCTGACGGCCTGGCCGACCTCTGCCGACGCTTCCTCCGCGGGCAGGGTCGGCGCAACGGGCACGGCCGAAGGGATCGCGGCCGGGGTCGGGGCCGCCGCGGTCGGCTTCTGGCTGCCGTTCACGAGGCCGATGACCACGAGCAGCGCGACGACGCTACCACCGACGACCCACGGAAGCTTTCGTCGCATCTTCTTCCTGCGCGCAGGCGGCGGAGAGCTGAGGCTGAACTGGTCCGCGATCCCGTGCGGATCGCCCGCGGCGCGGCCGCGGGCCTCAGCCTCCGCGACGTCCCGCTCGGCACGCAGGCGGGCCACCGCGGCATCGGCGGCCGCCCGCTCCTCAGGAGTGAGCATGTCGGACATCGGCGTGACTCCTTGACTCGTTCGGCCCCGACGGCAAAAGCTGTTCGGTGAAGGGGTTGAGGTTGTTACTGCTCGTCGCCCGCTGGCTACGCCAGGCCGCGACGCCGCACTCCTCGCCATGACCGGACGGCGCGCGGACCGACCGCAACCGGGTGAAATAGTGCACAGCGACTCGAACGCATGTTCGGTCCGGGGTAAGTTCCCGTCCGCGGCCGAGCCGGGGAAGGGCTCGGCCGCCACCTCAACCCAGGGAGCATGGGGCATGTGTACGCCGTACTACGGTGACGAGCGCCGCGACGCGGCAGCGCTCGCCGCCGCGCGGGCCCTCTCCGAGACCGCCGACGTCCTCCGCCAGGTGGCCTCGCATGACATGCATGTCGACGTCCGGCGCGGCGACGTCAGCACCAGCCTCGCCGCGCTTGTTGAGGCGGTGGGGCGCGGCTACCGGGATGTGCCACACGACGTGGCCGCGTGCGCCATGGCCGTCGTCGGTGCAGTCGATCGCGCGACCGGGAACCGTCGCTTCGACTGAACGCGTGAGCGGTGCCCTCTCCCGGAGCATCGGCCGCGGGACGACCGGGATGAACGTGCCGTCTCGCGGTCAGTCAGCGAGCATTGGGTAGCGATCGCAGACGTCGTCGTCCCGATGTTGGTCGGCGTTCAGGCAATGCTCATCGGAACCGATGACCGTGACGCGGTGCCCGATCTCCTGGCGATTGAGATCGCGGTCCTTGCAACGAGGATCAGGATCCACCGCCGATCAGCGCATGACGTAGACGATCTCGATGCGCCCGGCTCTCACTGCCTTGACGACGGTCGCCAGGACAACGAGCCAGCCGACCGCTGCAGCGCCGAAGAGCAGCACCCAAGGAACCTCAGAACGTCCAGCCCTCCGGGACTCACTGTCAAGATCGGCCGGCCGTGAACCCCAGCGGGAGGTAGCCGTAGCTCGGTCCGTTTCAATGGCCGATGCCCTGAGCACATCATCAGGAGCCTCTGCGATCCGGTAAACAGTCGCGTAGATCGTGTCGAACGGCGCCGCGCGCGCCTGCCACGCAGACCGCTGCAGGACATCGAGGGCCTCCCCGACGGGCAGCAGCTCCTCACCGTCCCGGCGGCACTCCCGCGCACTCAACGACAGCACAGTCCGGGTCGCGACGCGCTGGTACTCGGCGAGGACGGAACGGCAACCCGCCTGCTCGGCCCGCGCGACGACAGCCGACGTGGGGGAACAACCGGTCACGAGCAGGATCGCCGACACTGCGATGAGGACAGCACGCACGACGGCGAGGCTGCCCGCGCCAGCGCCGCCCGCAACTGGTTGCTGCATGCAGCTGTGGACAACTCCGCCGAGCTACAGCGAGGCGGCAGGGCCAGTTCTCGGTGCCGGAACGGTCCTCGAGATCTGTCGGTCGAGGTCGCTCCCCCGCGTGCGTCGTACCGCCGGCCCCGATGCGTCTGGCTCTGCATCGTCCACGAGTCGCTCGATGTCAACCAGCATGCCAGCGGCCACCTTGTGCACGGTCTCCGCAGCCTCGGCGATCACCTTCGGGTCACCGCGGCTCCAGCCGGCGATGTAGGGCACCGCCAGAGCCGACGTGTCGAGGCCCCGCGCGGTGAGCACGACATGAGCGGCGGACTCGGCCTCCGTCTCCCGCTGAGCGCGGCTGATCGGCCGGTGCTCGTGGTCGGCGCGGATGTGCGCCAGCTCGTGGGCCAGTACCGCGGTCGCTTGAGCGTCCTCGATATCGGGACGTACCGACACGACACGCTCTCGATGATCCGTCCACCCCTGCACGTCGCCCAGCTCGGGCGACCGGCGCAGCTCGTAGCCGTGTTCGTCGACGAGGTGCGCGAGCGGTTCCCAGAGACCCGCATCAGCGCCGTGCAGGACGGCCGGGGGCTGCGGCGTCGGCAACGGCTTCCCGACCGTCTGCGCGACGTCGAACACGTGCGCCACCCGCACGCCGACCATCCGCCGCTTACCGGTGAGCGGACCCGCGTCCTTCGCCTTGTCGTCCTCCGAGAGGCGTCGTGTAACCGGGGCGAGCACCGCGAAGCCCCGTTCGCCGGCACGCACGGATCGGCCGAGCCGACGCCACGTCGTGTAGCCGGCGACGCGGGTGAGTACGACGTCTCTCTCCTGGGCCTGCATCCAGAGCAGCAGCACGTTGCGCGGGCTGTAGTCGTGGAAGGCGGCTGCCGTACGCAGCATGGCCATCCATTGCTCGCTGCTGGTCAGGTCCTGCACGGCGCCGGCGAGCTTGGCGTTCAACCTCTCGACCCGGGCCACGCGCTCGGTCACCGAGAACCTTGTTGTGGTGCGACGTTCCGACATCGTCATCGCACCAGCCCGTCGCGGCCTACGGTCGCATGCCTGTGCAGGCCGAAGCCGGCGTCGCGCGTCGCTCGGTGGAATCCGGACCGGATCGTGCGCTCGACCTCCGTGGCGCCGAATCCGCCTACCCCGAGATGTCCCTCCACCGCCCCGCGCAGCACGCGCCATGCTTCTGCCTCCGCGAGCGTGCCCTCCGCAACGAACGTGCCGAGCCGCGCGGCGGCACGGAACAAGGCATGGTTGCGGGTACCGACAGCGGCTGTGGCTACCCGCTCGGCCTCGCCCCGTACGGCCGCCGCGATGTAGGCGGAGCTGGTACGGGCGGCGCGGAGCGGTCCCGCCGGCCGATGGCTCGGGGCAGGCGGACGGAGGCGCTCGAGCAGCCAGTCTGGAACCGGCTGCGGGTCGGCCGCGACTACCAGGCGGTACCGCCCCTTGGGCACGATTGAACCAGGCCCGACGACGTACCCGCCGGAGGCGCGCGTGTCGATGTGCGCGCCGAGGAAGCCCGCGGTGTTGCGCAGCTCGACGTCCTCCGGGAGTCGGAAGTACAGGTGCTGACCGCCGCTGGGCGTGTTCACGATGCGGGTGTCCCTGGGGATCGCCTCGCCGGCGTCGCGGGCGAGATCGGCCAGCACCTGCCGTCCGTGGGGCTCACCGATGCGGGCCGGGGCGTCGAGATCGACGACGAGGAGGCCGGACGGCCCTCCCGTCACGACGCCGATGTTGTAGGGCCGTGCACGCCACCACGTGCGCAATTGCACGGGGTCCCGCGTCGCCAAGGACGGCCACCCCTCATCGAGCGCCGGCACCTTGCTGCGGGGCCGGAGCGGGAAGACACGCGTCCCGTCCCCGGCGATCCGAAGGGCCATGTGCAGGAGGTAGCGCTCGCGCGCTGAACCAGGCATTCGCGCCTCCGTCGGTCGGACAGCGCCAACGACCATCCCCGGACAGAGCGACGGCCACGTGGTCAACCAGCAGATCCGAGGAGTTCTGCGAAAACGCCACGAACACGCCTACCGGTCTGGTAGGCCAGAGCACACCGGATCGCAGAACTCGCAGCGCCGGCCACGGGACGACCACGCCGGCGACCACGCAGCGACCACGGACCGCACCACCATCGACGGCACGACGAGGAGGTGGATCGGGGTGAAGGCACGGGAGCGCCTCGCGATGCTGTGCGGGGTCATGGCTGCCGCACTCGTGGTCGCGAGCTGTGGCACCACACCGCCCCCGCCGTCACCTGCGCCCCCGCCTCCTCCCCCACGATCGCTGCCGTCGCCGCACGACGCCGCCCTCGCGGCGTACCGGACGTTCTGGGAGGTGTCCGACGCAGCCCGCGCCGCTCCCACGGAGCGGGACTGGCGGCCGGCGCTCGAAGCGGTTTCGCGCGGTCAAGCGCTCGAGACGGCACTCATCGACGTCGAGAACTACGCGAGCATTCCCGCCAGAACGGTGGGGACGATCTCGCGGTCGCCGGTGGTCGACCGCGGGACGCCGGACAGCGTCACCGTGCTCGACTGCGTCGATCTGGGCGACTCGCGACTGATCGATGCGAGCGGCGCGACGCTCGACGACCTCGAGAACCAGCTGCAGAGGTTCCGACTGCGGGCAGAGGTGGTGCGCGACGGCGACCGCTGGCTCGTCGAGCAGACCACGCCGGCGGTGAGCGAACCGTGCTGACGGTGTCGCTGCTCGCCCTGGGCCTTGTTGTGCTGCCCGCGCCGACAGCTGCACACGCGCCGCCGGAAGGCGGCGGCTGCAAAGTCGTCGACGGGGCAGGACGGTGCCTCATCGAGGCCGCTGATCCCGCCCGCCCCGGCGGCCCGCGTGCGAGCGCGCCCTCGCGTGACCGGCCAGGGAGGCGGTCCGCGCCCGCGCGCCGTGAGGAGAACCGCTCGCCGACTCCCGAGGCCTCGTCGACAGCGAGCAAGCCGCCGCCCCTGGCCGGTGCACCGTTGCCTCTTGGCGGCGGCACGGTCGAGGGGCGAGGGGAGATCGACCTGCCTCCCATCGAGATCGATCCTCCGGCCGTCTCTCCAGCCGTCTCTCCGGCGGTCCTCGCCCAGCGGGCGATCGAGATGCTCGACCTGCCCGCTCCCGCGGTGCGGATGTCGGTCTCCGAACTCGCGTTCGTCGGCGTGCCCGTCTGGCTGTGGATCGACCCCGGACCGCAGGGAACGGGGCCGCTGTCAGCCACGGCGACGGCCGGAGCTTCGCAAGTCACCGCGACTGCGCGGCTCGTCGCGGTCGAATGGACGATGGGCCCACCGGGCGCCCAAGTTCGATGTGCCGGCCCCGGCACACCCTGGGCCGGCCAGTCCGGGCCGTCGCCGGACTGCGGCTACACCTACGAGTTGCGCTCGTTGCCGGAACGCACGGGCGGCACCGGTCGCTGGCCGGTGGTCGCCACCGGGATCTGGCAGGTCGACTGGAGCGGAGTGTCGGGTGGAGCCCCCGTCAGCGGTGGGCAGACCGTGCTGCTCACCGCAGAGCAACCCCTCGCCGTGGGTGAGGTCCAGGTGCTGGTGGACGGGGGCGGTTGATGAGGCCGTCGACCATGACGCAGTCCGGCGTCGACGAGCAGCTCGCTCCGCCACGCCTGCGCCGACGCCGCTCGTCCCGGCTACTGGTCCTGGGTGCTCTGCTCAGCATCGTCGGTGCCCTGCTCGGCTGGTTCGCCTACCAGGAGGCCACCCGCCACATCACTGTCGTGGCACTGGCGCGGCCCGTGCCGTTCGGCCAGGTGATCTCCAACCTGGACGTCCGACCGGCGCCGCTCCCGACGGGATCCGGACTCAGCAGCATCGCCTGGAGCGATGTCGACACGGTCGTCGGAAGGCCCGCCGCCACGGACCTCTTCCCCGGACAGGTGCTTCCGCCCGACGCCTTGCGCGCAGATCCTCTTCCGGCAGCAGGGGACGCAGTGATCGGCATCGCCGTCGGGCCGGGGCAGGTACCGACCACCCCGCTGACCGTTCGCGACGAAGTGCTGGTGGTTCGCCTCGACGACCCTGCTTCCAGCGTGCGGGCACTCGTCCTGGCCGTGGGAAGCCCAGACGTCTCGGGCCGACGGACCGTCGATCTGCTCGTGCCCGAAAGGATCGTGCCGAGCCTCGCGCGGGCTGCGGGCGACGACCGCACAGTGCTCGTCCTCGTCGGACGGGGATGACCAATGCTGATCACCTTCGTCTCGGCCAAGAACAGTCCCGGTGTCACGACTGCCACGCTTGCGCTGGCCGCCGAATGGCCCCGCGAGGCGTTCGTCGTCGACGCAGACCCTTCCGGTGGCGACATCGCGGCGGGCCTGGGCCGCGGTAGTTGGCCGCCGGGATCGACCGTCCTGGAGCTGGTCGTCCAGGCCCGTCACGAGCCAGTGGGTCACCTGCTGCAGCGGCTGGCGGTACGGGTCGACCACGGGCCGGCGGTGCTGGGTGGGCTGGGGCGACCCGGCCAGGCAGCCGCCGTCCCCTGGGCACAGCTGTCAGACGCGTTCCGCGCCCTCGGTGACATCGACGTGCTGTGCGACGGGGGCCGCTTCCTGGCCAGCGGCGGCATCACCCCGCTGTTGCAGGCCAGCCACCACGTCGTGGTCGTCACGTGGTCGACGTTGCCCGCGGCGCGATCCGCCGCGAGGCTCACCGCTCTCCTCCGCGAGGAGGTGCTGCCGTCGGCGGCAGCGTTGGGTCTGCTCGTCGTCGGCGCCGGCCGGCCGTACTCCGCGGGCGACATCGCCACGGCCTGCCAGGTGCCCCTCCTCGGCCAGCTACCACTCGACGCGCGCGCTGCGCGCGTCTGGGCCGAAGGACGCGAGCCGGGTCCCGGCTTCCGGCGCAGTGCGCTGCAACGCGAGGCACGTCGAATCGCGCTCGCGGCACCACCCGCTCAGGCGGCATCGTGACCACGGGTCATGCTGAGCGTTCAGGTGTCTCGGTTGATCGCGCCGTCGTCGATCGCATCCGGGCCACCGTTCTCGAGCAGTTGAGCGATCATCCGCGACGGGCGACGCTCACCGCATCCGATCAGCGCCAGCTGATCCGCGGATGGATCGAGGACGAACTCGCGTCGGAGACCCGACGCCGGATGACCGTCGGCAGCTCCCCGCTGAGCCGAGCCGACGAGGCACAGGTGGTACGGGCCATCGAGAGCACCATCTGGGGCCTCGGCCGCCTGCAGGCCCTGCTCGACCTGCCCGACGTCGAGGACATCCACATCACCGGCAGCGACACCCCGCTGCTGCGGCTGCGCGATGGGGCGGTGCGTCGCGCAGCGGAGCCCGTAGCCGATTCCGACGACGAGCTGATCGCGCAGCTGCAGTACATCGCCGCACACCACGGAGCGTCGGAACGCGCGTTCTCCTCGGCACAGCCGATGCTCAACATGCAGCTTCCCGACGGCTCGCGGCTGGCGGCCCTGCGTGACGTCGTGCCCCGCCCGACGGTGACGATCCGACGCCACAGACTCGTCGACGTCACACTCGACAACCTGCTGCACGTTGGCACGATCTCGGTCGGCATCGCGCTGTTCCTACGGGCGCTCGTCCACGCCCGACGAAATGTGCTGATCACGGGACCGCCGTCGGTCGGAAAGACGACGTTGCTGCGTGCGCTCGCACGCGAGATCTCTCCTGGCGAGCGGTTCGCAACGCTGGAGACCGAGTACGAGCTCGACCTGCACCGGCTGCCGCGAGCGCCCGCACTTCTCTACGCGATGCAGGCCCGCCCCGGTTCGACGGAGACCGATTCCTCCACCGGTCTGCGAGCCGGTGAGGTGTCGTTGTCCCAGTTGCTGCACCAGACGCTTCGGATGTCGGTCACGCGCGTCGTCGTCGGCGAGGTCCGCGGCGCGGAGGCGCTGCCGATTCTCAAGGCGATGACCGCGGGGATGCCCGGCTCGATGTGCACACTGCACGCGAGTTCGGCCGGTGACGCACTCGAGCGTCTCATCGTGGCCGCCTTGGAGGGGGCCGGTCCGAACTGCTCGGACAGCTACATCACCCGGCTGGCTGCCACGGGCATCGACTACGTCGTGCACATGCGGCACATGACCCACCCGGCACTCGGCGGCGCAGGTCGGTTCGTCGCGGAGATCGCCGAGGTCACCGACGTGAACGAGGTCGGCGCCATCGCCCTGAACCGGATCTTCGCGGCGCCGTCCGGCGGGACGGACCCACGAGGCCGGTTCCAGATGCTGCCGCAACGACGGGACGCGTTCGACGAGTCGGGCGTACCGCTCACGTTCCTGCATCGCCCCGATGTCGACCAGTGGCCCGAGCCGGGACGGCGAGCGTGGTGAGCGTCGTCGCAGCCGCCGCGGGCGCACTATCGCTGATCGGAGTCCTGCTGGTCGTCGCCGGACTGCCGACGGGCGTCTCGGCGCCGTCGCGGTGGCGGCGGCGCTTCGCCTCGATCGCGGCGAGCACCGGGATACCGGGCCGGCGCAGGGGGCAGGAGCGCCTACGGATGCTGGCGTGGGTCGCCGCCGGCACCGTGGTCTGGCTGACCACCAGCTGGCCCGTCGTCGGCGTGGCCGTCACCGCGGTCGGTGTCTGGTCACCCTGGCTGCTCGGCTCGGCGAAGGTGGCCCAGGATCGGATCAAGCGGTCGGAGGCGCTCGAGGCGTGGTGCCGTCGAATGGCCGACACCCTCGTCGGCGGCGGCGCGGTCGGACTCGCGCACGCCATCCGGGTCACCGCCCCGCACGTCGACGAGACCATCGACCAACCGGTGGCGACGCTCGCCCGCCGCCTGGCCGACGAGGGGACGAGCCCGACGACGGCATTGCGCGAGTTCGCCGACGCGCTCGACGACCGCGACGGCGACGCCGTGGCCGCGGCCGTCATGCTCGCGCTGCACCAGCAGAGCGTGGGTGTCGCGCGGGTGCTGCGCCAGCTCGCCGACGGGCTCGGCCGTGACGTCCGCGCTCGCCGGGACATCGAAGCCGCACGTGCCGAGTCCCGCCAATCGATCAAGATGCTGCTGGTCATCCAGGCAGGCGTCCTCGTTCTGCTGGCACTGGTGCCCTCGTTCGCCGCGCCCTACAGCAGCCCGACCGGTCAGCTGGTGATGGCGACGCTGTTGGCGAGCACGCTGGCGCTGCTCGTCTGGATGCGGCGGTTGGCACTCGGCCGTCCCGCTCCCCGCTTCCTCGGGTCTGGAGCGCGGTGATGAACCACGTCCTCATCGTGAGCATCGTCGCCGGAGCAGCGCTCGGCGTCGCCGCGACGCTGTGCACGTTGGCCTTCGGACGCGGTCACCCCCTGCTCGGCGATGCACTGGCGGCGCTCGACGAACGCACACCGTTGACGCGGGCCGGGCCGGGTCATCGCCGGACCGTGCTGTTGCGGCATCTGCCGGGAGGCGTGCCGACCGCAGACCTCGCCCTGCTGGGTTGGCCCCGGGAGCGGTTCCTGCTCGGACGACTCCGCGCCGCGGCGGTGTACGGCTCGTCGGGGCCGGTGCTCGCCGCCGTCCTCGCTGTGCTCGACGTCGGACTGCACATCGTCGTCCCGGTCGGCTTCACAGTCGTCGGAGCAGCCGTTGGCTGGAGCGCCTACGGGCGGCAGGTCGGTGACCGCGCCGACGCCGCCCGTGACGAGCTCCGGCACGCCCTGGTTGCGTACCTGCAGCAGGTGAGCCTGCTACGACGCGGCGGGGCCGGCGTGGCAACCGCGCTGTCGGTACCCGCCCAGCTCCTGGCCGACGGCTGGGCGATGCGCCGCATCCGCGACGAGCTCGACGACGCCGGCCGCAACGGCCGCATGCCCTGGGAAGGGCTGCGACAGTTCGGGGAGCGCGTCGAGATCGACGAAGTCGCCGACCTGTCGACGATCGCCGCCACCGCCGGCCAGGACGGCGGCGCGGTCATCGACACGCTGCTCGCCCGCGCGGACAGCCTGCAGGACGAGCTGCGCGCTGACGAGCATGCCGATGCGCACCGCGCCAGCGGCCAGATGAGCACGCCCGGTGCCCTGCAGGTCTTCCTGATCTCCGCCTGGGTCCTGTACCCGGCCGGTGTCGCACTGCTGACGATCTGAGGAGAGGACACGCCATGTGGACCACGACGAACATGCACCTCACGAACCTCCTGTTCTGGCTGCAGCAACGACTCGGCCCGGTCGACGAGCGCGGGGGCGGACGCAACACCGACGAGGGCTTCCACATCTCCGGAGGCGCCGTGGTCGCGGGCGCGATCGCCGCCGGGGTGGGCGCCTTCATCGCCAAGAAGCTCGGAGCCCTCGACGAGTAGCCCACGCTGAGTTGACTGCCGACTGATGGACGTGCAGCTCCTGCGCCCCGATGAGTCCGAGCGCGGAGGCTCCACGAGCGTGGAGATGGCGCAGCTGTGGCTCGCGATGCTTCTAATGATTTCCGCGGTGGTCCAGGTCGCGCTCGTCTTCTACGCGGGACAGCTCGCGCTCACCGCCGCCGAGGACGGCCTCCGGGCGGGGCGCTACCACCAGGCGACTTCAGCCGCTGACGCACGACGCGACGCGGAGGCGTTCCTGCGGCGAGCCGCGGGCACCAGCCTCGGATCCGTCGAGGTTGCGGCCGAGCTCGACCAGGCGACCGGGGTGCTCCGGGTGCGCGTCAGTGGTGACGCGCTGTCGCTGGTGCCCGGCGTAGCCCTGCACGTGTCGAAGGAAGCGGTGGGAGCGGTGGAGCGCGTGACCCCATGAGGATCGTCGCTGACGCGGAGCGGGGCGGTGGCCCGGCGACCGAGGCCGCGATCCTCGCCGTGGTCGTCGGGCTGCTGCTCGCCTTCGCGATGGCAGCCGGGCGGCTGACCGCCGCGGAGTCAGCAGTCGACCAAGCGGCCCGATCCGCCGCACGACTCGCCTCCGTCCAGCGGGACCCCGCAACGGGCCGGGTCGCGGCAGAGGCGGAGAGCCGCCGGGTGCTCGAGGGGCAGGGCATCGTGTGCGACCACCTCGACGTCGCGGTCGAGGCCGATCCTGCGTCCGCGCCGATCGGTGTGCATGCAGTCATGCGCGCCCGCGTGACCTGTGCTGTGCGCTGGTCGGATCTCGGGCTGCCAGGGCTTCCCGGCGGCCGAGAAGTCACGGCCGATTTCGCCAGCCCGATCGACCGGTACCGGGAGCGGACGTGAACGGGGAACGAGGCGGCGGTTCGGTCAGCGTGCCGATGGCGGTCAGCGTGCTGGTGATGTTGCTCGTCGTCGGGCTCGCCGTCGACGGTGTCCGTGCGGCACAAGGTGTGGCGCGCGCCGATGCCCTCGCCGAGGAAGCCGCGAGGGCAGCGGGTCAGGACCTCGATCCGAGGGCATTGATTCGTGGCGTCGCTGCTGTCGACCCGGCGGCGGCTGCGGAATCCGCCCGGCGGTATCTCCTCGCCGCCGGCGTCGACGGCGAGGTGATCATCGCCGCTCCTGACCGCATCCGCGTCGAGGTCACGGTGCGCCGGCCGACCGTCCTCCTGGGGCTCGCCGGACAGGACGAACTCACCAGCCGCGGCTCCGCTGAAGCAGTCCTCGTTCCCGTTCTCCCCGAAGGGACTCCGTGATGACTGTCGGGCGACTGGTCCGCGCGACGTTCGCTGCAGCCGCGATCCTCGGGATCATCGCGGGAGTACCGGTTCTGCTCTGGCTGGTGGCCAGGGCGGCGTTCCCGGCACCCCGGCCCTCGCCTGCCGAGCTCCTCGCGCTGCTGGCTCTCCCGGACGACGGTCGCTTGTTCCTCGGGTTCCTCCTGCTCGTCGGCGCCGCCCTGTGGCTACAACTGACCCTCTCCCTGATCGCCGAGTTCCTCGGCGTGCTGCGGCGACGGCCGACAACCCGCGTCGAGCTGCCCGGTCTGGGGATGAGCCGCGCGCTCGCCGCTGTCCTCGTGGGAGCCTTGCTGTCAGCAGGGTCAGCCACCGCATCGGCTGCGCCTGCCACTCCGTTGACGAGCACCGCTCCTTCACCCGGTACCTCGGAAAACGCACCAGTCGAGAACCGCCGAGCGGGGCCGCAGTACGAGGTACAACCACGGGACACGCTCTGGCGGATTGCGGAGAAGGCCCTCGGGGACCCGCTGCGCTGGCGCGAGATCTACGAGCTCAACGCGGGTCGCGAACAGCCCGACGGTGAGCGCCTGACCGAAGCGGCCTTGCTCCGAACCGGCTGGCTGCTGGAGCTACCGGCCGACGCGGTTCCCGGCCCCGACTCCGACGGATACGTCGCCGTCGTCGGTCCCGGCGACACGCTCTCCGAGATCGCCGCCCAGCACCTGGGCGATCCGCGCCGCGCCGACGCGGTGTTCGAGGAGAACCGCGGTCGCCTCCAGCTCGACGGCCGGCGGCTCAACGATCCCGACCTGATCCGGCCCGGCTGGACCCTCGTGCTCCCCGAGCCGACTCAGCCTCCGCCATCGGCGGATCCCGTACCTGAAGAGCCGCGGCCCGGACCAGTATCGCCGCCTGCAGCTGCACCGATTCCCGATGACCCGCCCCCGCCTGAACCGCTGCCACCTCCGACGACCACAGTGCCGCCGAGTCCCGGAAACGAGGAGAGGTCGGCGGAAGCGCACACCGATGCGCAGATCGAAGCGCCCGAAGCGGATTCGCCTGCTGATCCCGAAGCGAATGATGGTTCGACTGCCGCGGTCGTGCTCGGGTCATCTTCACTCGTGGTCGCCGGGCTGGTGGCCGCACTGGCGCTGCGGAGGCGCCGCCAGCTGCGCGCTCGGCGGCCGTACCACCGGATCGCCGTGCCGAGCGACGATGCGGGGCGCGCCGAGTGGATCGCCGCGGCCAGCGAGCCGACCGTCGACGCCGCGTTCCTGGACGCGGCGCTGCGCGGCCTCGCGCTCAGCGATTGGGCCGGTATCGACGCTCCACCGCTGAGAACCGCGATCCTCGATTCCGAGCACGCCGTGGTCTCGCTCGCCGCGCAGGCTTCGATGCCCGAGCCCTTCGAGCCGCTCGAGGACCGGACCTGGTCGGTTCCGGCGACGGCCAACCTACCGCTCGGGCCCGACGACGCCGGAGGGTACTGCGCACCGTTCCCCACGCTCGTCTCGGTCGCGACCGGGGCAGGTGGGCAGACGCTCCTCGTCGATCTCGAAGAGCTCGGCATCGCCCACGTCACGGGCAAACTGGGCTTGGCCACGGGACTCCTGCGGCATGTCGCAGCTGAGTTGGCGAACAGCAGGTGGAGCGAGGACTGCGAGATCCTGCTCGTCGGATTCGGCGCCGAACTGGCCCCGCTCAACCCGGAACGGCTGCAGGTGCTCGCCGACGTCGCCGCCGGCCTCACCGAGATCCGCGCACGCTTGCGCGCGGCACGCGACACCCTCGCGCAGCTGGGCGTGCCGTCGCTACTGCACGGGCGTCTCGACGGGGTCGCACCCGACGCGTGGCTACCGATCGTGCTGCTCGCGACCGGTCCGGCGACCGACGAGGAACGCGCCGGACTCGCCGACCTCGCCGGAGAGATCGGCGGAACCCGACGCGCACCCGTCGCCGTCGTCACCGCCGGCATCGCGCTCGCCGGCCACGAACTGCACATCACCGATGGAGGTCAGCTGCTGATGCCCGACGTCGGCGAGGAGCACTGGTCGGCCGAGAACATGTCCGGAACCACCGGCGCCGGCCTGGCCGAGATCCTCGCACCGACCGCGCAACCCGACGTGCCCGCAGGCCCCGCCGCCGCGCCCGAGACCTGGGCCGACGGAATGCGTGAGGACGGGACACTCGACGAGCGACCGAAAACCGCGGTGAAGCCGCCGCCCGATCCCGAAGCCGTGCGACGACTGACGATCGCCGAGCAGCAGGACCCCGACCTCGACCGTGACCTCGCACGCTGGTCGGCCGAGGGCACACCCGACGTCCCGCTCGTCGGCATCCTCGGCGAGCCGGTCGTACGCGCCCCGGGCCAGTTCCCGGCGGTGCGGCCCAGCTGGTTCACCGAAGTGCTCGTCTACCTCAGCCTGCACCCCCTGGGCGTCACCATGCAGACCGCGGTGACCGACCTGTGGCCCGACGGCCACAAGATCGATCCCGCCACCGTCCGGCACGCCTTCTACGGCGCCCGCCGCTGGGCCGGACGCGGGCTCGACGGCGACCCGGAACGCGCCTTCGTCAGCGACATGCAGAGCGACAACACCTACCGGCTGCGCGGACACCTGCTGGACTGGGACCTGTTCCGCCGCCTGCGCAAGCGCGCACAAGCACGCCATGCCGCCGGCCACGACAGCGCGGTCACCGACTACGAAGCTGCACTCGGACTGATCCGCGGCCCCGTCCTCAGCGCCTTGCGCCCCGGCGGCTACGCCTGGCTGAACAACCACGACCAACGCCACGACCTGCAGATCCCCGGCTTCCTCGTCGACGCCGCGCACGAGCTCGTCGACATCGCCCTCACTGCCGGCGACCCCGCGCTCGCCCGCCGGGCCGCCGAGATCGCGCGCACCGTCGACGTCGACGTCGTCTTCGACCGCCCCTTGACCGACCTGATGCGCATCGCGCACGCCGAAGACCGGCCTTCCGAGATGGAGCGCTACGCCGCGATCCTGCTCGACGCGCGCGGCTTCGACGTTCCCGAAGAGCTCCCACCCGAGACCTTCGCCGTGCTCAACGAACTGCTGCCGCACGGCCCACGTCGACGAGCATGACCGCCTTTCCTGCGGCCACTTTGGCTGCAGTGACTGGTTTGGCCTTCGGTCCGGTCACGCTCCAACTCGCGTCTGCGACACGCGCCGTCCCACGCGCCAACACCAGGCTGGAGACGGTCGCTGTCACGGTCCTGGTGGGCCTTCTGGCCACGGCCTGCAACCGCGTGACCCTCGCACCGCTGATCGCCGTGGGCGTCGCGGCCGCCGTCGTCGACCTCGACGAGCGCCGCCTCCCCAACCCGCTGACGGGCACCTTCGCTCTCGGTACAGCCCTCGCCGCCATCGAGGCAGGAGCCGGTCCGGCGCGGTCGGCAGCGGGCATCGCGGCACTGGTGCTGGCGGTAGCCGTGGTGGTCAAGGCCGTCCACGGTGAGGTTCTCGGCTGGGGTGACATCAAGCTGCTCCCGAGCCTCGCAGCCCTGCTCGCGGTCCTCGATCCCCCGCTGACCCTCGTCGGGCTGGTCGGTGCCACCGCGCTGCTGTGCGTCACTCTCGCGCTGTTCACCGCCGCGGGCCAGGGGCGCGGCGAGACCGTGCCCTACGGGCCCGCGTTGGTCGTCGGCGCCTTCGCGGCCCCGCTGGTCACTTGAGCTCCGAGGCCGCAGACGTGGCGCGACGCGACCACCGGGCGGGACGGCTTCTCCTGACCGGTAGGCCGTCGCTGGCGAGGTGCGGGAGGCCGAGACGAACGCGCCCGCGGTGCCGGCTCTGCCGCCGCGGTCGAGGTCGGGGCCGCGGCAGGTGTATCCGTCGGTTGGGTCGTCGGGGATGCCGGCTGTGAGGTGGACGGAGCCACCACGAGCGGGGCGTCGAGGTCGATGCCGGCGAAGCGGCCGCGGATCGCGGCGTCGGTGCGGCGGTCCAGACCGCGCAAGTGCCGAACGACCGCCCGTGAGCTCAGCCGTCGCAGGTCGAGGTTCTCGACGAACGCCGCCAGATCGAATCGACGCGGCAGCTTCGGCATCCGGACAGGTCGATCCCGCACCGCCCACGACGCCAGCTCGCCCACGGGCTGAGTCAGCAGGTGCTGACGCAGGGCGTTCGCCGTGGCCTCGTCGGGAACGACCGCGCCGACCGGCCCGATACCCGGTACTCGCCCCACGACGGCCCATCCGCTGCGCCCCGTCGCTTCGAGCGACACCACGTGTGCCTCGCGCGGCCCCTGCTCGACCATCACACTGGCGGACCTGTAAGTGGCAGTGTCGATCGGGCCGGGCAGCTGCCCGGAGGGCGTCGTGACCCCGAGCGCGTTCTCATAAGCCGTGCGGCCGCCCGCGAGGTCACGAAGCGCGGCGTCTCGCTCGGACCGGTGCCCGGCGCGGCGGTGGCGGGCGAGTGCCTCGGCGAGGAAGGTCGCGATGTGCGCCAGCTGGTACAGCTCGTAGCTGGGCAACGTCATCAGCGGATAGTCCGTGCTCATCGCATCCACGCCTCTCCAAGTCGGGGAGCACGCCCAACCGGTCCGGGCGCTGCATTGCGACGCGGTGTCAGATCTGCCCGACGCGGCCGGGTGTGGGTCGGAAGCGCCTGTGCTGCGCGTTCGAATGCCGCCCGCCGGGCCGCTGAAGCACAATCCGGTTCCGGCAGCACCGACCCTGCAAGGGCTTCGGCATCGACGAACGCACGACGCATCGAGGCGTACGCACCGATATCGCGAACGTCGAACACCACCCGCTCGAGCTGGACCCGCAACGAACACGGCCGCCCCGCCGGACGCAGCATCTGTCCCGACGACGGCGGCGCGTCACGCGCGTCAACCAGAACAGCCGTCTCCGCGCTGCCCCGACCGACCTGCTGCACCGGCGCCACCCGCGGACGGCCCGACTCCCTCGGCAACCGCATCGCATCCTGGCCGAACCGACACCACGTCGCCGCGAACACGCGCGCCGTCAGGCGGTCGTGGATGTAGAGCAACATGCGCCCCACCCGCACACTCACCCTCGCCTCCGCGGTGCCCGCATGGTGAGCCACAACCGCGAAGTCCTGAACGCCGTGCAGCGTGAACACAACCCCCACGGACTGCCGCTCGTGCACCACACTTCCTCCCCGCATCGCCCACGCCGAGGGCTCACACCCGCGGCTGACGCGAGCCTCGGTCCCGACCTGTCCGGGTCCGTGGCTCCCGCGCGACCGATACGTGGTCAACGCCAGCGACCTGCGGCGACGGCGTCGAGACCGTCGGAGGCGGCCACGCCGACGACCAGGCCCGAACGGCCTCACCCGCAGCGTCGGCTGCGGCTGCCTGGTGCACCCGCCCACGCTCGCGCTGCCACGCCGCGATCTCCTGCACCAGCGCCGCCAACGCGACCGCAAGCGCGACCCCAGCCGCGACCTCGTCCTGCCGCAGCACCCTGCGGTGACGAATCAGTTGACGAGCCGCCCACCGCAGACCGGTACTGGCCCCACTCGGCGCCCCCACCCGCCGGTCCGGGATCCGCGCCGCCCGCTCGAACCGATCCGCAGCCCCGCCCAGGTCACGGCCCGCGAGCTCGAACCCGCGCGCGGCTGTCAGCAGGTCCTGCGTTGCGTGCGCGATCTCGTCGGCGTCCACGCCCGGCCGCCCACTCCGCGCGCCGGCCACCACCCGGCGAGCGCGGTCCACGCCGTAACGCGCCTCCGCCAGGACGTCCGCAGAGGCAGCCGCCGTGCCCGAGACTCCAGCCCACCGCTGCTGCAGGCGAGGCATCGACAGGTCGGGCGCGAGCTTGCTGCCCGAGTAGTAGACGGGATAGCCGGCCGAAGTCCGGTCGCCGGCCCGGGCCACCTTGTACCCCAGCGCATCCCCCGACGGCCCGTACCGGATCTCCACCAGATACCCCGCCGAACGCAACGCAGCCTCGAACGAGGCCACGTCATCAGCGGTGACCGCGGCCGCACTCACCGCCCGCACCAACTCCGGCCGCGCCGGGACCCGCCCGCGGCGCGCCGCCTTCTCCACCTCCCCACGGACCGGAGCACGAGATGCGGTGGCGTCGGCGGCCGCGGTGAGCGTCAGGCCCAGCCGCTGCTCGATCTCCCGGGCGGCCACCCGCAACTTCGGGTAGTCGCGGTGCGGCCAGAACCGCCGCCCGGTGTCCTGGCGCACCAGCACCACCGCGATGTGGATGTGGTCGTCCGCGTGCCGCACCGCTACCCACCGTGGCCCGCCCTTGTCACCCCGGCACGCCACGCCGGCGCCGTGCAACAGATCGCGCGCCACCTGCGCCCACTCGGCGTCAAAGAGCACGCGATCCTGGGCCGCGACCCGCGCCGAGCAATGCCACACATACCCGCGCCGACCCTCACCATCGGCAGCCTCGGGGAGGCCCGCAGCGATCGCCGGTGCACGCAACGCTCGGATCAGCGGGCCGAGCTCGAGATCCCACTCCCCCGGTCCTGTGGCCGACGGCTGCCACCCCGCATCCGGCCCGTCCCACGTGGCGACCACACGTGGTCGCCGATGCTCCTCCGCCCGACCCGGCCCCATCAAATAGGCCAGCAGCCCGCCGACCCGCCAGCCGTGCACCACCTTCGTGATCACGACAACAACCGCGCCACCGCGACATCCACCAGCTCATCCAGCCGCGCCCGCGTCGCCGGCGCCTCATGCCCGTAGCGCAGCAAGACCCGCACCACGTCCACCCACTGCACAGGGACCTCGTCGACGTCGCCTCTAGCCACCCGACAAGCCAGATCGCCGATCCAGGCGCCCACCGCGAGCCCATCGCGCTCAGCCGCGGCAGCCACGACCGCAAGCTCGGACGGCGCGAACCGCACGACGAGCTGCGACGTGCGCGCCGCGTCGGCACGAGCGCGGCGACGGCGCGAACGGAAGTCGGCAGAGCTGCTCACCGCAACCATGCTCAGCGCAGGCGTGGCCACAACGTGGCTGAATCGCACCGCGACATCAGCGCAAGGGAACGCCCCCGTTCCCCCCACCAGCGTCTTTCGCGAGAAGCATCGCGTCTCGCATATCTCGCTCCAAGTGGCGCGTATTCGATCAGATGCGAACTCGATACGGTCTGCTGCGCAATTCTGCGCATCGAGGCAGAACCTGAGCTAAGCAGCAGCGACGCGATGTTGGTGCGAGTGATGATGTCACCTCGAGCCGTAACGCCGACACGTCGCCGGCCACTCGTTCGACTGGTTGACCTGCTGGGATGTTGGCGGACTCGCATCCGATGCGACATTCTCCCGTTCAACGCGAACAAGGTCGGGAGTGATCGAGGGTGGAGATCGGGTCGCGGGTGCCGGGAGCGGCCCGGTTGCACCTGGCCGACGGCATCCCGCTGCTGCGTCCCGAGGAGCAGGTGTTCTCCGCGATGCTCGACGGCTGGCGCAACCAGCAGCTGGCCCGCAACCTCGCGCTGGCGACCATCGCCGCCCGCGAGCGCGCCGCCCGCGCGTTCGCCGCGCACGCCGACGCGTTCCCGTGGTTGTGGAGCGCGGCGCTGCTCGACGAGTGGCTCGGGGATCTGCGCGCGGTCCGCGGGCTGCGCCGCTCCACGCTGCGCGGCTACCAGGAGTCGATCCGGCTGCTGTGTCTCTACCTGACCGACCCCGCCTACGGCTGGCCCGGCGAGTGCGAGACCCGGTTCGGCACCCACCCGGTCCAGGTGGTGCACGAGTGGAACACCGCCGTGCATGTGCAGCAGGCCGAGGGCGACCCGATCAAGCGCGCCTTCACGATCGACGAGCTGCAGGCGTTCTTCGACCACGCCGACGGGCAGGTCGCGCGGATCCGCGCGGCTGGGCGGAAGGGCTGGTTGCCGGCGTTCCGCGACGCCACCCTGTTCAAGATCGCCTACGGATACGGGCTGCGCCGCCGCGAGGTCGCCATGCTCGACGTCGCCGACTTCGGCACCAACCCGCACGCTCCCGAGTTCGGCGAGCGCGGGGTCTGCTACGTCCGCCACGGCAAGGCGATGAAGGGCTCCGCCCCGAAACGGCGCAGCGTGCTGACCGTCTGGCCCTGGGTCACCGAAGCCCTCGCCGAGTGGACCACCGAGATCCGGCCCCTGCTCGCCGCCGAATCGAACCCGGCGCTCTGGCCCTCGGAGCGGGCACCGCGGGTCGGGCTGGCCCAGATCGACGCCCGCTTCGCCAGCATCCGCACCGCGCTCGGGCTCGCCCCGGGCCTCGACTTCCACTCGCTGCGCCGCTCCTACGTCACGCACCTCATTGAGGCCGGCTGGGACCCGTTGTTCGTCCAGCATCAGGTCGGGCACGAGCACGCGTCTACTACCGCGATCTACACCTGCGTGTCCTCGGACTTCCGCACCCGCACCCTGCGCCGCGCGCTCGATGCCACCCTCACCCAGGCCACGACCGCAGCGGCGAGCACCGCCGTGGCGGTCAGGCCGCAACCGGACGGAAGCAGCCGATGAACCGCCGACACGTCAGCTACCGGTGGCGGCTGCGCGAGATCATGGCCACCCGCGGGCTGTTCACCACCACCCACCTCGCGCCGCTGCTCGCCGAGCGTGGCATCACGCTGTCGGCCTCCCAGATCCACCGCCTCGTCACCGGCACCCCCGAACGGCTCTCGCTGCCCGTCCTCGCCGCGCTCTGCGACCTGCTCGAGGTCACCCCCGCCGAGCTCATCGAGACTCGCGCCGAGAACACGTCGGTCCGCAAGGCAGCCGGCGCCAGCGGTCCGACGGCCATCCCCGGGCCGGCCGAGCTGCGCCCGACCCGCGCGCGGCTGCGCCCCGAGCCGTGACCCGACCACCACACCCGCCCGACCACACATCGACCACGCCGCCAGCCACGACGCCCGACACGACGAGGACGTCGTCCTCGCCAGCGGCCAGGTCGAAGCGGTGGACCTGCGCGCGCTGCGGGCGCGACCACTCCGCTTACCGGTGCTGGCCCGAGGGACACCTATGTCGGACCTGCGTCCTGGCCGCCCTGGACATCCATGGAGTCTGCCCGGGCTGCGGTGACCAGCGGATCCTGCCAGGCCGCGGCTCCGACGGCGCCCCGATCTGCCCGGCCTGCGCCGGAATCGTCCACAGCGTGTTCCGCTGCCACCGCTGCGAGGTCGAGGGACGGCTCTACCACCGCAAACTCTGCATCCGCTGCACCGTCACCGACCGGGTCGCCGCACTGCTCGACAACGGCGATGGCCATATCGACCCCGCCCTCGTCCCGCTCGCCGCCGCGCTGACCACCGGCCCCACCCCGACCCCGGGCGGGCGGCTGGTCTGGCTCGCCAAGCCGCACAACCGCGACCTGCTGCGCGCCCTCGCCACCGGGCAGCTGCCGCTGACCCATCCCGACCTGAACGCCTACCCCGAGCAGGGCCCGATCCCCTACCTGCGCGCACTGCTCGTCCACTGCGGCACGCTGCCGGAGGTCGACCGGCAACTGCTCGAGTTCGAAGCCTGGTTGACCCGGCGCCTGGACAAGCTCGCCGCCCATCCGCACGAGCGGCTGCTGCGCCAGTTCGGGCTCTGGCACCAGCTTCCCCGGATGCGCACCAAGGCCGCGCTGCAGCCGTTGACCCCACCCGCCCGGACCTACGCCCAGCTGGAGTTCATCCACGCCACCGCGTTCTGCACCTGGCTCGCCGAGCACAACCACCGCCCGACCGAGCTCGGGCAGATCGACCTTGACCGCTACTACACGGTGCTGAAGATCGGACACCGGCAATCGCTGCGCGGGTTCCTGAACTGGGCCATGACCAGCCGCAACCTCCCAACGCTGACCTTCGCCCGGACCCGGTTCACCACCGGCGAGGCCCTCACCCACACCCAGCGACTCGACCTGCTCCGCCACTTCGTCCCCGACCACGACCACGCCGGCCCGCTACGGATGCGCGTCGCGGCCTGCCTCCTCCTGCTCTACGCCCAGCCAGTCACCCGGATCATGACCCTCACCGTCGACGACTTCGTCATCGAGGACGACGGCTCGATGGTCCTCCAGCTCGGCAACCCCCCCGCGCCGGTCCCCGAGCCGTTCGCCACGCTCGTGATGCGACTGCTCGCCCAGCGCCCCGACGACGCCACCAGCCGCTGGCTGTTCCCCGGCCGCCGCCCCGGACAACCGCTCAACTACGTCAGCCTCAGCCAGGGCCTGCGCGATATCGGAGTGCCGCTGCGGCTCGCGCGCGTCGCCGCCCTACGGCAGCTCGCACTGCAGGCGCCCGCCCCGGTGATCGCCGAAGCGCTCGGGTTCCACCACACCACCACCCAGCGCCAGACCATCCACGCCGGCGGGATCTGGAACCGCTACGCCGCGCCCGACGGACCAACTCAGCAAGCCGAGCCCCGAACACGCGGCAGATAAATACGCGTGCCTACCAGTATTCGGAGGGCCGATGCCTCCCCACCTGTGGACAACTTCGCGGAACTTCGGGCATGCGGAGCTCCTCCGAGCAAGGTCTTGGAGATGGCGAACACAGGAGCACCGGAACCGGACGTGGCTAGCCCGAGATTGCCGTCGCACTCGGCATCGAGTGTCGTCCTTGTTGGTTCCCTCGAACCACGCATCGGCACGTCTCACCCATCAACCTCACCCTCGCCCCTCTCATCCCCCAGATCCCAGGGAGCGAGAAGCCATGAACGACTTCGACGGGTTGCCGGTGCTGATCAGCGTGAAGAAGGCTGCCGAGGTACTCGGGATCAGCCGAGCATCTGCCTACCGGTACGCGGAGCAGGGTCACCTGCCGATCCGCAAGCTCGGCGGGCGGGTCTACGTCATCCGAGACCGCTTGCGCGAGCTGGTCGACAAGCCGGCCTGAGCCAGCGCGCGGGGAGCGGCAGATGACTACAGGTCGAAAGAAGAAGCGCACTCGGCGGGGCATCTCGGGCACCGTGTACCCGCGAGGTCGTAAGTGGGCATACCTGATCGATCTCGGCCCCGATGCGCTCACAGGAGACCGACGCCGAGACTCCCGCAGCGGGTTCCTCACCGAGGACGAGGCGTGGGAGGCCCTTGCTGAGGCCAACGCCAAGCTACGGGCGAGCACCTACACCAAGAACTCGCCGCGCACGGTGCAGCAGTTCCTCGACGAGTGGCTCGCCGCGAGCAAGATCTCCGTCAAGCCGACGACGCACAGCAACTACAGCAGCTACGCGAAGTACTACGTGATCCCGATCATCGGCGGCCGCAAGTTGCAAGACGTCTCCACCGAGACGATCAACCGCCTCTACACCCATCTCCTGGAGAACGGCCGAACAGGTAGTGACACCAACGTCACGATGTATGAACTGTGGCGGGCCGGGGTCGCGGCCGGACGTGAACCCACTCCGCGGGAGCTCGCCTCGGCCGCCGGCATCACTTACTCGGCCGGGGTGCGTGCACGCCAGCGCTTCCGTGCAGGTCGGCTGCCGAACGCTCGCGCGAATGGAGGTCTCGAGCCTCGCAGTGTGCAGAGCATCCACATCATGCTGAACCGGGCGTTCGCCGATGCCGTCACCTGGAAGTACATCGACGCCAATCCGGTCAAGCACGCGGCACGGATACGTCGCAGCCGCAGAGAGCACAACGTCTGGACGCCCGATCAGCTCAGGCAGTTCCTCGCGACCGCCCGCAGCGACCGTTACTTCGCGATGTGGATGATGTTCGCTACGACGGGCATCCGACGCTCGGAGGCCGCCGGCGCGTTGGTCAAGCGCCTCGACCTTTCGGCCCGCACCCTCACCGTGTTCGAGACCCGCGTCGTCGCGGCGGGGAAGGCCCAGACCTCAGACGGGAAGTCCGAACGATCGCGCCGAATGCTCGCCCTCGATGAACGGACTGCAGCGGAGCTTGCGGCCCGCCTCCGGACACTCGACGCCGAACGCGCGGCCTTCGGCGATGACTATGGCGGCGACGGCTTGCTCTTCTGCTGGCCAGACGGACGACCGATCCACCCCGACACCATCACCGAGCAGTTCAACCGCCTGGTCGATCGAGCTGGCTTACTTCCGATCAGGCTTCACGACGTCCGCCACACCTACGCGACGATGGCGTTGCGCGCGGGAGTGAACCCCAAGATCGTCAGCGAGCGTCTCGGGCATGCGACGGTGGCGTTCACGCTCGACACCTACACCGACGACGTTCCGGAGCTCCACCATGCGGCGGCAGAGGCCGTCAGCAGCCTCTTCCTCGAGTCCGTAACCGAGGAGCCCGCCACGAGGCCCGAGGACGCCGAACGCGACGAGGACGACCGATCTTAAGGAGCGGCGACGGCTACGAGCACGCCGTGGCTACCGTTTCGGCTACCGCCGGCCCTGCGGAAGATCCGGCAGGCAGACCGAAGGCCCCTGACCTTGCAGGTCAGGGGCCTTCTGGCGTGGTGGGCGATACTGGGATCGAACCAGTGACCTCTTCGGTGTGAACTGCGGGCGGCAGGGTTGCTGGCAGCATCTGCGCACGTCAGCAGGCATCGCATGGTTGGGCGAGGCATGCAGCGGTAGTTGTCGTAGCTGTACTTCCAAGCTGTACTTCGCCACTGCCGACCACTTGCCCCCCAGGCATACAACTCTGCCGCCCAGCCTGGCGTCCGAACTCAAAACGCCTGGTGGGACGTCGCTGGAGTCCACGCCCGTCCGGCTTGTGCCGCCTCGGACGTCACTCAGTTTGTCGCTCAGCGGCGACCTTCCCCCTCATTTGCACGAGGCTCTCGTCAGGGCTTGCCGAGGTTCGACGTCATGCCCCTCGGCACTTCCGCTGGCCGCGCAGTTTCGCAGGCGGCATCGGCACCCGGCGTTCCAGAAGCGAGTCGGCGGGCCGCTGAGTAGCAGGGTCGGCCCTCGCCCTCCCCTCTCGAACCACCATTGACGAACGGCTCTTCCGCGAACGAACCACGGTCCAACCACAGAATGACCACAAAAGCGGCATACAGGCGACGGTGCACACACTCACAACGGTGTGAGCCCGTAGACGACGTGGAAGCTGCGAAACCTGGGCTCCTCGCCCGCAAGGCGCAGCTCGAGGATTCGATCCTGCGCGCCGACCACGGCCATCACTCGATGCAACCACAACCGCAGCCCCGCTGCCCAGAACGGCCAGACACACGTCGCAACACCGCCGGGCGTGACCAGTCAACCCGCCACACCGCACAGCGCCAGACAAGGACGGACGACGGCGTGGTCGATCGGATCGAGTTGCATCTGCGACGTTCCACCACGGCCGGGCAGGATGGCGTGATGAGGTTCCGGATGGACTCCCCTCGCGGGCCGACGTGACGGACCGGCTCGCCACCAAGGTCGCCGATCTCACTGGACCCGGCACCACCGACCGCTTCGGCATCGGCGGCACCGACTTGGGCACGACCACGACGGCCCCGCACGGGCACCTGGTCTCGGTGTTCGGAGACACGTTCCGGCGGGCCGGCGTCGGCGGGCCCGGCTGGCGTGCGCCGGTCGTGCTGTTCGCCGCCCCGGCGAGCGTCCCGACCGGGCTGTGCTGGACCGGCTCGGCCGGACCCGGCACGTACGCCCGCCAGGTAGTGCGGTACGTGCACCGCGGCTGGCGCCGCTGGGGCAGGCGGCTGCGGCGGGTGGCGACCATCCTCCCCACCGACGTCCTCACCGTCGGCGACGACATGTACCTGCACGTCATGGTGTGCCGCGAGCTGGGCAACGTGCATTGGACGGAGCTGCACCGCTCCCGGGACGGTGGCCGCACCTGGCAGCCCACCGGCACGCGCTGGCCGGCGGACCTGCACAGCGGCCTGTTCCAGATGCTCACCTGGGAACGCGGCGCGGACGGCTGGGTGTACGCGCTGACCACCGGCTTCCAGCGGGCACACGGCCTGCTGCTGCACCGGGTGCCCGAGACCGCGCTGACCGACCCAGCGGCCTGGCAGACCTGGGGTCTCGACGGCGACCGGTGGGGTTGGGGGAACCCACCCACCCTCGTGCTCGACGGCCGGTTCGGGGAGCTGTCGCTACGCCGGGTTCGCGACGACGAGCGCGACCGCTGGCTGCTGTCGGTGTTCGATGACGACCGCTACCGCATCGACGTCCGGGTGCTGGACGGACCGACCGCCGACTTGCACGTCGCGCCCCTGGCGACGGTGCTGCGCGGCTGCGGCTGGGACGACGAGGACCACGCCCGCGGGCACGTCGCGCAGCTCTACGGCGGGTACGTGCTGCCCGGCTCGACGTTGCGCGAGCTGCACCTCGTGGTGAGCCAGTGGAACACCTCGACGAACTGGCCATACCGGGCGATGCAGTTCCGCACGGATGTCTCGGAGCTGCTTTGATCACGCTGAACGCTGTTGATCACTGTTCTCCTGGGCGGCTTACCCCACTGCTTGCCGGGAGCCTCGTCGCGGCCACCGGCAGCTGACCTGCGGAAATCGAGAATCGGCCGTGTACACATCGACGGCCCTCGGCCCGCAGCCGACCCCGGTATCGACATCCCTACAGCAGGAGGCAGAAGTCTTGCCGACCGGGATCTCACGGCAGACTGGGCGAGGTGCCCAACGACGACGCCCAGCTGGCCGTGACGTTCCACGACACGACGAAGTACTACTCGCTCAGCGACACCGAGCCAGGCGACGAGCGCATCGGCATCGGCGACCCGACGACGCGGACCGAGGCGATCTGGCAGAAGGACTGGGACATCAAGCCCTTCCTGTACAAGGTCTACGAGACACTGCCGCCGATCGAGCTGACGCGCGACCTGCCGGACACGGGCCTGCCGGCGCTCGAGGCCATCGCTGCGAGCGGAGCGGAAGCGCTGGCGTCGCAAGTCGTTCCCGACAGGGCGCTGCTCGGCCGGCTCGGTCTGCTGACCAACGGCTCGCTCGAGCGCACCTGGACCACGCGCGACGGCCGCGTGCACCACTACCGCACGGCCGGCGGCACCGGCGCGCAGTACCACCTCGAGCTGTACTTGGTCTGCACCGATCTCGCCGACCTCGACGCCGGCGTCTACCACTACTCCGCGATCGACCACAGCCTGCGCCTGCTGCGCCGGGGCGACTTCCGCGCCGCGCTCGCGGAGGCGACCGGGAACGAGCCGTCGATCGCCGCCGCACCGGTCGTACTGGCCATGACGAGCACGTTCTGGCGCAACGCGTGGCGCTACCGGGAGCGCGCCTACCGGCATACGTACTGGGACGCCGGCACGTCGCTCTCGCACATCCTCGCGGTTGCGGCGTCGGCGCACGTCGCGACCAAGCTGGTGTTCGGGTACGCCGACCCGCTCGTCAACGCGCTGCTCGGCATCGACGGCGTGCGCGAGTCCACAGTGGCGCTCGTCGCGCTCGGGAACGCCGACGGCGGACCGCCGAGCGCGCCGGCGTTCGGCCGGCTCGATCTCCCCACCAGGCGGCTGTCGTCGGCGGAAGTGACGTTCCACCCGATCACCGACATGCACCTCGCGTCGTCCCTGGGGTCCGGCGCGGAGGCCGCGCAGTGGCGGTCGGGCCACTGGCACCGGCCGGCTCCGCAGCCGACCGGCGAGCTGACCGAGCTGCGCCCGTTGCCCGCCGACCGGCTCGATCCGCGGCCCGTGGAGCAGATCATCTTCCGCCGCCGCTCGACCCGGAACTACGACACCGACGCGGAGATCCCGTTCGACGCGTTTTCCACGCTGCTGGAGCGTTCGACACGCGGCGTGGCGTCCGACGTCCTCATGCCGGGTACGCCGCTCACGCATCTCTACCTGATCGTGAACGCCGTCGAGGGACTGACACCGGGCGTATACCTGCATCATCCGGAGCGGGGTGCGGTCGAGCTCCTCCGCGCGGGCGCGTTCCGCAAGGAGGCCACCTGCATCGCAGCGACCCAGCAGTACGCCGGCGATGCGCACGTGAACCTCTACTACCTCGCGCACCTGCCGTCGATCCTGGACCGGTACGGCAACCGCGGCTACCGCCTCGCGCAACTCGAAGGCGCCTTGCATGCCGGCAAGCTGCATCTCGGCACGCACGCTCTGGGGCTGGGTGCGGTGGGCTCGACGTCGTTCGACGACGAGGTGGTCGAGTTCTTCTCCCCGCATGCGGCGGGCAAGGACTACATGTTCGTCACGGTGTTCGGCAAGCGCCGCCGCACCAGACAGTCCTAGCGTCCTGGGTGAGATGTGGTCCAAGCGAACGAGGCGAGCGTGGTTGCCGCGCGCGAGCTTCTGAGCGGGCGGGTCCGCCCGGTGTAAGGCGAGCGTTGGGCGCACACGCGGCACCTCACCCGCCCCACCCCGGCAGGGCTACCCCCGGCCGCGCCCGACCGCCGAGCTACGGCGTTCGACGGCCCGCCCGGGGAGCAAGCGTGACGAGCAGGCCCGGGTGGTTGGTACTGAGTCTGAAAGGTCAGGGTCTCGCTGGCGGGCGACAGTCATGGTGACGTCGGACTGCGGTGGGTCTATGCCGGTGGCATGAGGTATCCGGACGGCGGTGGGTTGACCGCCACGGGACGGACGAAACGAGAGCGGGTACGCCTTCGGGCCGCCGACCTGTTCACCCAAGGGGTGACGGCGCCGGAGGTGGCGCGGCGGCTGCGGGTGACGCCCAAGTCGGCCTACGCCTGGCGACGGGCCTTCATCACCGGCGGCCGGGCGGCACTGGCGTCGAAGGGGCCGGGCGGCGCCGTCTGCAAACTGAATCACGCGCAGCTGGCGGTGCTCGACGCCGAGGTGAATGCCGGGCCGGGCGCACACGGCTGGGTGGAGGATCAACGGTGGACGCTGCCCCGGGTCGGTGCCCTGATCGCGGCACGGTTGGGCGTGTCCTACACCGATCGGGGTGTGTCCTACCTGCTGCACCGGCTGGGCTACTCGCCGCGGGTGCCGGTGCATCGGGCCGCCCAGCGCGACGACAAGGCGATCGCCGGGTGGACGCGGGCGAGCTGGCCTGCGGTAAAACGACGGCCCGGGACCTGGACGCGTGGATCGTCTTCGCCGACGAGTCCGGCCAGTCACTGAGGCCCCCCAAGGCGCGCACCTGGTCCCGGAGGGGTAAGACGCCCGTGGTGACGGTGTCCGGCATTGGCTCGGGCCGGGTGTCGGTGGCTGGGCTGGTCTGTTGCAAGCCCGGCCTGCGCACCCGGTTGATCTACCGGATGCTCGTCCACCATGGCCGCAAGGGCGAGCGGAAAGGCTTTCGCGAGGCCGACTTCGCCGCCCTGCTCGATGGCGCCCACCAGCAACTGCGCGCACCGATCGTGCTGGTATGGGATAACTCCACCGTGCACACCGACGCGGCGATGCGCGCCCTGCTGGCCACCCGCGCCTGGCTGACCGTCTTCCGGCTGCCCACCTACGCCCCGGACCTGAACCCGGCCGAGGGGGTCTGGTCCCATCTCAAGCGCACGCTGGCCAACCTGGCCGCCCGCGGCACCGACCAGCTTGCCGCCCTGGTCCGGTCCCGGCTCAAACGGATGCGGTACCGGCCCGGCCTTCTTGACGGGTTCATCGCCGAGACCGGACTCGTCTACACGGCGGAACCGCCGTAGTCCTCACCCTGGCCTTTCAGCCTCAGTAGTGCCGCGCAGGTCGATCGTTCGGGAGCTGCCGACGACGAACTCGGGCGTCGCCACAACGTGATGCTCGCCGCCGTCGTCGACCAATGCGAAAGCGGCCGGGAGGCAAGACTTAGACCCGGCGGGGTGATCTCCCCGCTGCTGGCTAACGTCTACCTGCATCGGCTCGACCGGGCATGGGACGTGCGCGGGCACGGGTACTGGTTCCGGGTCTTGGCCTCCTTCGGTTCCAGCCCGAGTTCGGCCAGCAAGTGCCGCAACCGCGCCAACCCGGCTTCGGGGGAACGGTACATCACCAGCAGATCGTCGGCATAACGATGGCCTTCACCCTGATTTCGGGGGCTCGGCACTCCCTGCACCCCGCCGTCACCGGCGAGACCTCTAACGACGCCGCAGGCTTCGCTTCATGCTACGGACCGCTCAGTCGCTCCCCCTAAAATGGGCTTTCGACACTGGGCTTCGACCCCGCCCGTTTCCAGACGAAGCCGCCAGTCTGCTACCGGGCCCCCTGGCGGTTACCCGGACCGGACTTCCACCTGCAAGCGACGACGAGCTGACGACAACAGATCAACCACCTACACGGTCAACCTCCTGCCTGCTGGGCGCACGGAAAGAGCTCAGTATGTGGATTATCGGTCCGCTAAAAGGACGGGACTTGCATCCGATGCAAGAAATCCCGCTCGACGAGATCCGTGCCCGCGGGTACTCCTCCGTGATGGCCGAGGGGATCCCTGGGATGACCTCGGTCGCCGCGCCCGCGCAGCCGACCGACGTGCCGGTGACGGCCGCGCTCCAGGTGCCGCCCGCCGCCCAGATCGGCCTCGCGCTCGCGGTGAACCCGGCCTTGGGGGCATCACCGTGCAGCACATCCGGCAACTGGTGACCGCCACCGTGTGAGGGTCAGCGGGCCTCGGCGGCGAGTACGCGGGCGAGCGCGTGCCCGAGGATCTCCACCGAGCGCCGCGCGCCCTGCGACACCGGGACGAAGCCCGGGAACCCGTGCAGCATCTCCGGGAGCTCGACGTGCTCGGTGGGCACCCGGCCTCGGCCAGCCGTCGGGCCAGGTCCTCCCCCTCGTCGTGGAGCGGGTCGAATCCGGCGGTCACGACGACCGATCTCGGCATCACAGCGACCGCGGCAGCCCCGGCCGGCCGCACCCGAGGGTCCTCCTCGAGGTCGGCCACCAGTGCCTCGCCGGCGTAGAGCTGCGCGAACCACCGCAGGGTTGGAGCGTCCAGGAGATGCCCATGCGCGAACCGTGTTCGCGACGGAGTGCGATCGACAAGGTTGACGAGAGGACAGATCAACAATTGAGCGACCAGCTCAGCCGTCGCGTCCCGCCCGACCCGGGCTGCGACGGCTGCTGCGAGGTTCGCGCCGGCGCTGTCCCCCGCGACCGCGAGACGGCCGTCGCCGCCGAGCGTGCCCCGATGGGCCCAGGCCCACCGGACCGCCGCCGGCGCGTCGTCGAAGGCCGCCGGGAAGGGATGCTCGGGGGCCCGCCGGTAGTCGACCGACAGCACCACGGCGTCGGCGTCCCGGCACAGACTGCGGGCCAGATTGTCGTGCGTGTCGAGGTCGCCGATCACCCACCCGCCACCGTGCAGGTAGACGACCGTCGACCAGGGTCCGGGCGTCCGGGGCCGGTAGCGGCGCCCGGGCACGCCCCCGGCGTCGAGGTCGTCGACCTCGACCTGCGGAACCAGCTCCGCAGGCCAGGTGTCCACGGCCAATGAGCGTTTGCCAACCTGACGGACGGGCAGGTCAGGGCGTGTGCGGCGTGGCGTGAGCTCGAATGGGTGAAGCTCCTGGTAGACGGGCGATTGCTGAGATCAGTCCGTCCGACCAGGAGCTTCAAGGTGCTGTCCTACCCGTCCGGGATGACCGTGTCCACTCGCGCGCTCGGCGTGCTGTCCGACGCGTTGCGGGCTCACCGCAACCAGCGGGCGACGCGGTGGCGCAAGCTGACCGCTGGCCGCCAGGCCTTGCTGGTCGTGGCCTATCTGCGCAAGGGCGAGACCTACGCGGACCTGGCCTGCGGCTTCACGATCGGCACGTCAACGGTCTACCGCTACATCCGCGAAGCACTCGACCTCCTTGCCGCGATGGCGCCGACCTTGGAGCAGGCGATCGAGGTCGCCTGCCGGAAGGCGTTCGTGATCCTCGACGGCACCCTGCTGCGCATCGACCGAGTCGGGATGGCCTCGGGATACGACCGAGCGTTCTACTCAGGCAAGCACAAGGCTCACGGGTTGAACGTGCAGGTCATCGCCGACCCGATCGGCCGGCTGGTGTGGATCTCCCCGCCGCTGCCCGGCGCACGCCACGACATGGGCGCCGCCCGCGAGCACGGCATCGTCGACGCGCTCACCGCTCATGAGATCCCCGCAGCCGCCGACACCGCCTACCAGGGCGCGGGATCGACGGTTGCGGTCCCACAGCGACGTCGCCGCCTCGATCCCGACACCGGCCGCTACCAGCGGCTGTCGACCAACCAGCGCGAGGTCAACACCGCCCATGCCCGCCGCCGCGGGCCGGGCGAGCGGGTCAACGCCGAGCTGAAGAACTGGCGCATCCTGCGCAAGATCCGCTCCAGCCCGAACACCGCCGACAGGCTCATCGCCGCAGTTCAGACCCTCATGCTCGCCAACGCATGATCAGGTTGGCAAAGGCTCAATCGCCGGTACCCGGCGCGCGCCCGGCCCGGCGGGACCTCGTGCATCGGCGGGGCCCCCCGGGCGGCGACCGCGTCGAGGGCCCGCGCCAGGTCCGGGTCGAGGGTCATCGGGTGACCGAGCGGCCGATGACCTCGCGCATGATCTCGCTCGTGCCCGCCCACAGCCGGGTGACCCGGGCGTCCATCCAGTCCTGGGCGACCTTGCTCTCGCGCATGTAGCCGAGGCCGCCGTGCATCTGCACCGCCGCGTCGACGACCGTGCTTTGCACCTCGGAGCTCTTCAGCTTGACCATCGCGGCCTCGACCGCGCTGAGCTCGCCCTCCACGTGGGCCGCGATGCAGGCGTCGAGGAAGGCCTGGACGGTCGCGACCTCGGTGGTGAGGTCGGCCAGCAGGAACCGGGTGCGCTGCAGCGCCGCGATCGTGGACCCGAACGCCTCGCGCGAGCGGACGTAGGCGACGGCCTCGTCGAGCACCAGGCGCGCGTGCGCGACGTTGCAGACCGCGGAGGCGAGCCGCTCCTGCGCCAGGTGCGTCATCATCGCGGGCCAGGCCCGGCCGACCTCGCCGATCACGTCCGACGCCGGCACCCGCACGTTGTCGAGGAACTGCTCCAGCGGGTGAACGGGCACCCGAGCTTGCCCGGGCGGGTGGTGGCCGTCGTGACGATGAACCCGATGTCGGCGTCACTGATCAGGCGGGGACGGCCTCCCGCCCACCGAGGGTCCAGCGCGGCCAACCCCCGCTGGTTGAACGCGTGGATGACATCGCGGACGGTGTCCTCATCGGCTGCCACCAGCCGCGCGATCGCAGGCACAAGCGTTCCCGACGCCGAGGCCATGATGATCGTCGCCCGGCGGACCCGAATCGGGTTCCCGCGCCCCCGGCGCACGATCTGAGTCAGCCGACGGCCTTCCTCGTCGGTCAGCCGACGTGCTCTGACTGGTTCTGACACCCCAAACCCCCACTCGCCGACCGATCGTCGCGCCACGCGGCGATCCCGGCCTCGTCGCGTTCGGCCGCCCGCCGGGCCGGCGCCTGCCAGGACCAGCCGAGGCGGTGCAGCAGGTAGTCCACCCCGCCCAGCGTGTAGACCACCCCGAACTGCTTGGCGATCAGCTCGGCGATCCGCGCCAGCGTCCAGCACTGGTCCTCGGCCCAGCCATACGCGGCCGGACCGTCGGCCAACACCGATTCCAGCCGCGCCACCTGGACGGCATCGAGCTTGCACACCGCACCCCCCGCACCCTTGGAGACCAGCGCGTCCCGACCGCCGGCCTCGAACGCCCGGCGCCACCGGTTCGCCGACATCCGCGAGACCCGAAACTCCCGGGCCACCCGGCCATCACCGGCCCCAGCGGCGAACCGGTCAGCGGCCGCGAACCGCACCTGCTCCCGGCGCGCCCGTTCCTCGGCGGTCAGGCCGCCACCATCGGCATACCTCATAGCTCGGGCATAGCCCACGATCCGGCAGCCGTCACCCCGGACCGACCGGAGGTAATCTCCGCCTTGAAAGATCTTTAGCGACGTTGCGAAGAAGCAGGCCGACGCATGGCCGGCGACCGCATCGGAAGCCAGCGGCGGATCGTGCTCGGCGCACTGCTCGGCGGCCTTCCAGCAACGGGTGCGGAACCGGCATCCGGACGGGAGATCCTCGGGATCGGGTGGGTCGCCGCTGAGGACGATGCGCTGCCGGGACTCCCGGCCCGCGGGGTTGGGTACCGGCACCGCCGAGAGCAGCGACTGCGTGTACGGATGCGTCGCGGCACCGAACACGGCGTCCCGCGGACCGGTCTCCACGATCCGGCCGAGGTACATGACCGCTACCCGGTTCGCGAGCTGGCGCACGACCGCGAGGTCGTGGGCGATGAACAGGTAGGCCAGTCCGAGGTCGCGCTGCAGCTGGTGGAGGAGCGCGACGATCTGTGCCCGCACCGAGACGTCGAGGGCCGAGACCGGCTCGTCGAGAACCAGGACACGGGGTTGTAGCGCTAGCGCCCGGGCGATGCCGACGCGCTGGCGCTGCCCGCCGGAGAACTCGTGCGGGAAGCGGTCGCGCATTGCGGGGTCGAGCCCGACCAGCTCGAACAGCTCCTCGACCCGATCCTCGCCTGCGCTCCCGCGGTACCGCCGGTGCACCCGCAGCGGCTGGCTGACGATCTCGCCCACCCGCATGCGCGGGTTGAGCGAGGCGAACGGATCCTGGAAGACGATCTGCATCTGGGCGCGGAGCGCGCGCAGGTCCCGCCCCCGTGTGTGCGTGACGTCGTGGCCGTCGAAGAACACTTGTCCGGCGGTCGGGTCGAGCAGGCGGACCACGGTGCGGGCCAGCGTCGATTTTCCGCATCCCGACTCACCGACCAGCCCGAGTGTCTCGCCCTCGGCCACGGCGAAGCTCACGTCGTCGACGGCGCGGATGACGCCGCGCGGCGTGTGGAAGTGGGTGCTCAGGCGCTCGACCCGAAGGACATCCGGGGTCACGAACGGCTCGCGGTCAGCGGGAAGTGGCAGGCGACCTTGTGGGTTCCCGGCGCGAGTTCGGGCGCCTCGACGACGCACCGCTCCCGGTCCTCACGACATGGGCAACGCCCCGCGAAGGAGCAACCTACCGGCTGCTCGAGCAGGGTCGGAGGCTGCCCGGGCACGGGGTCGGAAAGGCGCAACGGCCCATCAACGCGGGGAACGCTGGCGAGCAGGGCAGCGGTGTAGGGGTGTCGCGGCCGGGCGAACAGCTCGCCGACCGGTGCCGTCTCGACGACCCGTCCGCCGTACATCACCACCACCCTGGCGGCCAGCTCCGCGATGACGCCGAGATCGTGGCTCACCAGTACGGTCGCTGCGCCGGTCTCGGCGGCAGCGAGCCGCAGCACATCGAGGACCTGGGCCTGGATCGTGACGTCGAGCGCGGTGGTGGGCTCGTCGGCGATCAGCAGCGCCGGCCGGTTGGCGATCGCCGCAGCGATCATGGCGCGCTGACGCATCCCGCCCGACCACTGGTGCGGGTAGTCGCGCAGCCGGGTCGCGGGCCGTGGCACCCCGACCAGGTCCAGCAGGTCCACCACCCGGGCGCGTGCCGCAGCTGCCGCCAGGCCCCGGTCGTGCACCCGCAGGGCCTCCGCGATCTGGTCACCTACGCGCATCGACGGGTGCAGCGAGGTCAGCGGATCCTGGAACACGAACCCGATGTCACGGCCGCGTACGCGGCGCAGCTCGCGGCGAGGCAGTCGCAGGAGATCCCGCCCCTGGAACAGTGCCTGTCCACCGACGAGCCTGGCCGGTGGCTCGGCCAGGAGCCGCAGCGCTGCCAGCAGCGTGACCGTCTTGCCGCAGCCGGACTCGCCCACGAGACCGAGCACCTCGCCGGGGTTGACGTCGAAGCTCACCCCGTTCACCGCGTGGACCGTGCCGGCCGGGGTGTCGAACTCGACCGTGAGGTCGCGGATGGACAAGAGGGCCTTGCTCATCGGCGCCCGCCCAACACGTCGGTGAGGGCGTCGGAAAGCAGGTTCAGCCCGAGGACCGCGGCAACGATGGCCAGCCCGGGAAAGAACGACAGCCACCAGGCCACCCGCAGGAACTGCTGCGCCTCACTCGCCAGGTATCCCCAGCTGATCGCGTTGGGATCACCGAGCCCGAGGAACCCGAGGCTGGCTTCGATCAGCATGACCTGCGCGAGCAGCAGCCCGAGGTAGACCAGGGCTGCAGGTAGCGCGTTGGGCAGAATCTCGCGGACCACGATCCGCATCGCCGATGCGCCGGTGGCCCGCGCGGCCTCGACGAACTCGCGCTCGCGCAGCGCGAGCACCTCGGCCCGGACCACGCGGGCGAGCAGCTCCCACGAGCTGAGGCCGAGCACGAGGATCAGCCGGTCCAGGCCGGGGCCGAACAGTGCGATCACGACGATCGCGAGGAAGAATACCGGCAGGACCTGGACGAACTCGGTCATCCGCATGAGCACATCGTCGAGCCGCCCGCCGCGATACCCGGCCAGCACGCCGACGGTCCCGCCGATGAGCAGCACCAGCACGCCGACCGCGCCCGCGACCAGCATCGACGTCCGCGCACCGTGCACGACTCCGCTGAAGGTGTCGCGGCCCAGCGCGTCGGTGCCCATCGGATGCGCGGCCGACGGAGCCGCCAACGACGGCCCGGCGATCGCAAAGGGGTCGGTCGGAGCGAGCACGGGTGCGAACACCGCCGTGAGGACGACGGCCGCGACCAACACAGCCCCGATCGCGCCCCCGGGGCTGGTCAGGACGCGAGCCAGCAACGGCCGTCGGGAGGCGGCGACGGCCTTGGCCACCCCGACGGGCAGCTCAGCGGTAGCGGATACGGGGGTCGAGGAAGGCATAGAGGAAGTCCGTGACGAGGTTGGCGAGGACGACGGTGAGCGCGACGATCACGAAGACGCCCAGGACGATCGGCGCGTCCCGGTTCTGCATGCTGGACAGCAGCAGCTGACCGATGCCCGGCCAGCCGAAGACCACCTCGACCACGATCGCCCCGGACACCAGGTGGCCGACCCGCCCGCCGATCACGGTGACGACCGGGAGCAGCGCCCGGCGCAGGCCGTGTTTGAGCAGCACCGCATGCTCTGGCACACCCTTGGCCCGAGCGGTCCGGATGTGGTCGCGCCCGAGCTCCTCCACTAGTCCGGCACGGGTCAGCCGCGAGATCGCTGCGAGTTCCGCGGCGGCGAGGACCAGCGCCGGCAACGCGAGATGGTGGGCGATGTCTAGGACGAGCGCCCAGCCGGTGGCCGGGTCACGCGCCGTGGTCATGCCCTGGATCGGGAAGACGCCGAGCCCCAGCGCAAGGGTCAGCACAGCCAGCTGCCCGACCCAGAACACCGGGGCCGCGTACAGCCCAAGCGACATCGTGCTCACGCCGACATCACGCACGCCCCACGGCCGAGAGGCCGCCAGCAGCCCGAACGCGATCCCGCCGACCGTGGATAGCATCAGTGCCGCACCGGTGAGCAGGACCGTGGCGGGCAACCGCTCGAGGATGGCGTCCATGGCGGGCCGGCCCTGGACATAGGAGTCACCGAAGTCGGCCTGGAGCACGTTGCCGGTATAGACCGCGAGCTGGGTCGGCAGGGGCTCGTCCAACCCGAACTTCTCGCGCATGAACGCGTAGTACGCGGCGTCTCCGTTCTGCCCGGCCAACGCCAGCACGGGATCGCCGGGGGCCGCGTGGATGAGCAGGAAGCCCACGAGCAGGATGCCGACGCAGGTCGGGACGACCTGCGTGAGCCTCCAGGTGATGTAGCGCGCGTTCACCCGATCACTGCGGCGGGGCGCAGAACGCAGTCTTGGCGAAGTGCCCGGAGGGACCGAAGCCCTCGCAGCCGCTGCGGAAGACCCGGGTGGCGGTGGTCTCCACGACCCATGTGTACGGAGCGTCGTCCACGGCGAGCTGCTGGATCTGGCGGTACACCTCGGAGCGCTGGGCCGGGTCGACCGTCGTCGCAGCCTCACCGAACAGCGCATCCATCTGGGGATTGCGGTACGCCGAGGCGTTCGAGAACGGTGTCTTGCTGATGTTGCTGCTCAGGAACATCCGCTTGACCCCGATCTCGGGATCCGTCCCGTTGCAGTAGCTGATGATGTTGGTGTCGAAGTTGCGCTGCGCGAAGACGGTGTCGGCGAACACCGGCGGGTCCAACGGCTGCAGGGTGACGTCGATACCCACCGCGGCGAGCTGGGCGCGGTACAGCTCGGCGTACTGGTTGAACGACGGGAACGCAACGAAGTTGATCGCCAGCGGCGTTCCGTCGGGAACGCCCTGGACCCCGCTCGACGAGCGGACCCCTCCATCGCCGGAGCGCTTCCACCCGGCCTCGTCGAGCAGTCGCTCGGCCTGGGCCGGGTCGTAGCTCACGACGTTGTCCAGGTCGTCGGCATATGCGAACGGGATTCCGCTGGAGATCGGCGCGTCGGCCGCG
Organism: Pseudonocardia kunmingensis; assembly: GCF_006716445.1. Classification (GTDB taxonomy): domain Bacteria; phylum Actinomycetota; class Actinomycetes; order Mycobacteriales; family Pseudonocardiaceae; genus Pseudonocardia; species Pseudonocardia kunmingensis. The sequence goes on along the minus strand of NZ_VFPA01000002.1, from coordinate 468,841 downwards.
CGGCCCTCACCGAAGAGCACCCGGTCGACGAACTGCTGCCGGTCCAGCGCAAACGAGATCGCCTGGCGCACCCGCAGGTCCTGGAGCACCGGGCGGTCCAGGTTGAAGCTCACGGTCATGATGCAGTTCGAACCACCCGGATTGATCGGGGTCTGCAGCGTGCCGAACGCGGGATCGGCCTCGAGGACGGCCCGCTCGGGCCCGGGAACCCCGAACAGCCAGTCGACCTCGCCGCCGCGCAGAGCGTTGACCTGGCTGGCCCGGTCCGGTATGACCCGCATGACGACCTCGTCGAGGTAGGGCAGGCCGGCCTCGAAGTAGCTACCGTTACGGGCCATTCGGATCTCCGAGCCCGGGGCGTAGGAGACGAACGTGTAGGGCCCAGTACCGATGGGCGCCATGTTCGCGGGATTCTTCGCCGGGTCGGTGCCCTGGTAGAGGTGTTGCGGCACGATCGGGGCCTCGGTGACGTCGAGCTGCTGCAGCAGCGGGGCGTAGGGCTGCTTGAATCGGAACTCGACGGTCGACGGATCCGATGCCGCGATCGACTGGATCGCGCTGCCGACGGACGCTTGCGTGCGCGAGTGCAGCTTGAGCAACACCTCCTCGAAGCTGTACTTGACGTCACCGGAGGTGAACGGCTGCCCGTCGTGCCATGTCACGCCCTCGCGCAGGTGGAACCGGTAGAGCGCACCGTCCTCCAGCACCTCCCAGCTCTCTGCGAGCTCCGGCACCGGCTGCAGATCGGGCCCGAGCCCGACGAGCCCGTTGAACATCAGCTCCGATGCGGTGTGCACGCCACCGCTCGTGGTCGCGGCCGGGTTCAAGCTGCCCGGATCACTGTCGATCGCGACGACGAGGGTTCCCCCGCATACCGGGGTGGGCGCCGCGGGCGCCGTGTCGGTGGCCGGGCTGCTGCATGCGGCGAGTCCCAGGCCCACCACAAACGCGATGACGGCCAGAGAATGGTGACGCACAGTAGCCTCCACAGCCGGACTGGCGTGTGATGCAGGTCAAAGCGCGCCGAACCGTAGCTGCTACTGGCTTTGACGAGGTAGATGCCAAAAACATCTATTGGCTACGCCTAATGCCGGAGCCGGTAGATGCGTTTATCCTATATTGACCAGGCCTAGATGGCCAACGCAGTCTCTGCCGAACGGACGGTGATCAGCAGGAGGCTCCCTGTGTCCAGAAGAGCGGTCCTTCCTCTGCTGTGCGCCGTTCTCGGCGTGGTGCTGGTGGCACCGCCCGCGGCCGGCCAGGAGGACCCACCGACGACCCTGCGCATCGCGTTGAACGGCTACGAGAACAACCTCACGCCCTTCACCGCGACGTTCGGAGCGGCGCCGAACACGCACGACCTGCTCATGCTCGTCTACGACTCCCTGTTCTGGTCCCAGGTCAGCTCCGACCCGGAGCCCTGGCTGGCCGAACGGGCCGAGCCGAACGCCGATTCGACCCAGTGGACGGTGACGCTGCGCGAGGGCGTCACCTGGCACGACGGTCGGCCGTTCACGTCGGAGGACGTGCGGTTCAGCTTCGAGTACTACGACCAGCAGCGCGCCGCGTCCGGCCGCTATGCTCACCATGTCTTCGACGTGCCTCCGCTCGTCGGCGCCACCGTCCTCGACGCGCGGACCGTGCGGCTGGAGTACGGGCAGCCTGCGCCGGCCTTCAAGACGCTCCCCGGCGCGGACCTCCCGATCCTTCCGAAGCACATCTGGGAGGGCATCACCGATCCGCGTACCGCCGCCCAGGCCCTCCCTGTCGGAACCGGGCCGTACCGATTGGTGCAAATCGTTCCCGACCAGCTCTACCGGTTCGAGGCGAACGAGGCCTACTTCAAGGGCCGGCCCACCGTCGACGTGCTCGAGATGCCCATCGTGCGCGACCCGGCGGCGGCCTTCGCCGCGCTGCAGACCGGCGAGGTCGCCCACGTGACCCGCAACGTGCCCCCGGAGCTCTTCGACCAGTTCTCCGCCGAACCGGGCATGCGGATCCTCGAAGGCACGAAGTTCGAGTCCAACCAGCTCTACTTCAACGCGTTGAAGCCGCCGCTGGACGACGCGCGGCTGCGGCACGCCATGAGCCTGACCATCGATAGCCAGGCCATCGTCGACACGATCCTGCTCGGACACGGTCGGCCGGGGCTGCCCACGTTCCTGCACCCGCAGACTGCGTGGGCGCTGGAAGGCGCCACGGTCGAGCACGATCCCGCCGCCGCGCAGGCGCTCCTGGACGGGGCCGGGTACGTACGCGGACCGGACGGCATCCGGGTCGCCCCGAACGGGGCGCCGCTGCAGTTCTCCGTGCTAGTCAACTCCTTCGAACCACAGGACATCCGGGCCGCGCAGCTCATCGGCCAGCAGCTCGAGCCCCTGGGGGTCCGGCTGAAGGCCGAGGCGCTCGATCCCGCCACTCTGCGTGCCAGCCGGGCGGCACCCCCGGGTGCAGTACCTGGCTATGACGCGTACATCTCGGTGATCGAGTCACACGCCCACGTCGACCCGGATGCGCTGTACTACTTCTTCCACTCCCCCGGCCCGAAGGGCTTCGGCGCGTCGGTCACCGGATGGACCAACAGCGCGTTCGACGTGCTGGCCGAGCAGGCCACGACGGCCGGCGCCGAGGAGCGCACCCGGCTGCTCGGCGAGGCCCAGGGCATGCTCGCCGCGGAGAACCCGCTGATGGTGCTGTGGTACCGGGACGGCGAGTACGCCTACCGCCCGGCCGACTACGACGGGTGGCTGTCGGATCCCGGCCACGGGATCTTCACGAAGCGGTCGTTCCTGCCGGAATACGTCGAGGCCGCACGGGCCGAGCGCGGAGGCGCTGCCCCGGCTGCCGCCGCGGCCGGTGGCGCCGGGAGCGGGGCGACGACCTGGCTCGTCGTGGCCGCGGCGGTCGTGCTGGTGGGCGGCGGAGCGCTGCTCGTGGTTCGCCGACGCCGGGCCGCCGACACCGGCGACGACGAGTAGGCGGGGCGAGGGTGGCACGCCATGCGTTCCGAGCCGGGCTGCAGTACGCCGCCGTGCTGTTCGTCGCTGTCTGCCTGAACTTCGCCCTGCCTCGGCTCGCCCCCGGCAGCGCCGTCGACTACCTGTTCCCGCCGGAGCAGACCGGCGCGCTGACCCCGGAGGAACGCGCCCAGGTGCTGGACCAGTTCGGCCTGGACGAGCCGATCCCGGTGCAGTTCGGGGACTACCTCGCCGGTCTGGCCCGGGGTGACTTGATGTACTCGGTGCGGTACGGCACCCCGGTGCTGGATCTGCTGCTGGAGCGCCTCGGGTGGACGCTGCTGCTCGTCGGCTGCGCGGTCGTGATCGCCACGGCGATCGGCATCCTGCTCGGGTTCCGGTCGGCGTGGCGGCGCGGCACGGCCGGCGACGCGGGCGTCCTCGCAGGTGCGATGTTCGTCGACTCGATGCCGCCGTTCTTCGTCGGCATGCTGATGATCCTGCTGTTCTCGGTGCAGCTGGGGTGGTTCCCGACGTTCGGGGCGCAACCGATCAGCGACGTCGAGGGGCTCGCGTTCCTGGCCGAGGTCGGCGAACGCCTCACCCTGCCGCTCGCGACGCTGGTGCTGGCGTCGATCGGGCCGGTCTACCTCGTCGCCCGCTCCGCACTGGTCACCGAGCTGCAGGAGGACTACGTGCTGATGGCCGCGGCCAAGGGGCTCGATGCGCGCCGGATCCGTCACCACGCCCAGCGCAACGCGCTGCTGCCGGTCTCCACGATCACCCTGATCAGCCTGGGGACGCTGGTCGGTGGGGCGGCGGTGGTGGAGACGGTGTTCTCCTACCCCGGTCTCGGACGGCTCATCTACGAGAGCGTGCTGGCCCGCGACTACCCCGTCCTGCAGGGCGCTTTCCTGCTGCTGGCGACCGGGGTCATCCTCGCCAACTTCGTCAACGACCTGCTCTACCCGCTGCTCGATCCGCGGGTCCGCCGCTCCACGGTCCCGGCATGAAGCGGCGACGCTCGCCAGGGCGGGTCCTCGGGCTGACCGGCGGGGTCCTGCTCGCCGTGCTGCTGCTGGCCGCCGTCCTCGCGCCGGTGCTGTCCTGGCATCCGCCGGATGCACCTTCCGGGCCGCCCTTCCAGCCTCCCACCGCCGACCATCCCCTGGGCACCAACGACGCCGGCGAGGACCTCTGGGCGCAGCTGCTGGACGGGGCGCGCGTATCGCTGCTGATCGCGGTGATCGCCGCTCTCGTCGCCACCGCGCTCGGCTCGACCGTGGCGCTGGTCGCCGGGCACTACCGGGGCCGCGTCGAGGCAGTGCTGATGCGGACAGTGGACCTGATGCTGGGCCTGCCGTTCCTGGTGCTCGTCATCGTGCTGGCCACGTTCTTCGGCCGCGGCCTGGTCGCCACGATCCTCGTCATCAGCGTGGTCATCTGGGCCCGACCGGCCCGGGTGCTGCGCTCCCAGGTGCTCAAGGCCCAGGAGGCCGGGCACGTCCTGGCTGCCCGCTCGATGGGCGCCTCCCCCGCGCGCGTGATCGGTCGACACGTGCTGCCCCGCATCGCCCCGCTCGCCGCCGCGCAGTTCGTCCGCGCCGCCAACATCGCCGTGCTCCTGGAGGCCTCGCTCGCGTTCCTCGGGCTCGGCGACCCGGTGCGGGTCAGCTGGGGCACGATCCTGCACTTCGCGAACGCCCGCAATGCGTTCCTCACCGATGCGTGGGCCTGGTGGGTGCTCCCACCAGGGCTGGCGCTCACGACGGCGGTTGTCGGCTTCGCGTTCCTCGGCTACGCCGTCGAGGAGTGGGCGGACCCCCGGCTCACCCGGCCGGCCCGCCGACCACCGCGGCGCCCGGGGGCCGCCCCGGAGATCACCGACCCGGACGGGCCGGCACTGCGGGTCCGCGATCTGGTGGTCCAGTACGAGACCGCATCCGGCCCGGCTCGGGCGGTCGACGGCGTGGACTTCGACGTACCGCCGGGCCGGGTGGTCGGTCTCGTCGGGGAGTCGGGTAGCGGGAAGAGCACGTTGGCGATGGCGCTGCTGGGGCTGACCCGCCCGCCGGCCCGGGTGACCGACGGCCAGGTCTGGCTCGGTGGGCGCGACCTGGGCCGGGCGCTGCGGTCCCGGATCGCGCCGCTGCGCGGACGCGGCGTGGCCCTGATCCCGCAGATCGCGATGAACGCGCTGAACCCGGCCTACTCCGCGCATCGCCAGGTCGCCGAGGCGGCAGCGCTGACCCGGCCCGGCGCCGCGGCGGCCGCGAGGGCGAGCGAGCTGCTGGAGCTGGTCGGCATCCCGGTGCGGCGCCACCACGCGTTCCCGCACGAGCTGTCCGGCGGGATGCGGCAGCGGATCGTCATCGCCATGGCGGTCGCCAACGAGCCGTCGCTGCTGATCGCCGACGAGCCGGTAACCGGTCTGGACGTCATCACCCAGGCCCGGATCGTCGACCTGTTGCTCGACCTGCGCACCCGGATGGGCATGTCCATCCTCCTGATCAGCCACGACCTTCCGCTCGCCGCGACCGCGTCCGACGACCTGCTCGTCATGTACGCAGGCCGCATCGTCGAGGACGGCCCGTCGGCGCGAGTCACCGCCGAGCCCGGGCACCCGTACACCCGCGAGCTGCTGCGCGGTTTCCCGAGCCTGCGCGGGCCGCGCGAGCCACTGGTCGCGATCAACGGTGATCCGCCGGATCCCCTCGCTCCTCCGGCCGGCTGCCGGTTCCACCCGCGCTGCCCGAGCCGGTTCGGTGCTTGCGACGACGTGGATCCGCGGCTCGTGGAGCTCGGCGGGGAGCAGAGTGCCGCCTGCCTGCTGCACCAGGACAGTCCCTCGGCGGTCGCGGGATGAGCGAGCGTGCGAGCAACTCATCGACGCCGGGCGTCCCGCTCCTCGAGCTGCGCGTCGTGACGCGGCGCTACACCCGCCGCCGCGACGGCGTCACCGCCGTCGACGGGGTGTCGCTGACGCTCGCGGCGGGCGAGATTCTCGCCCTGGTCGGGGCCAGCGGGGCGGGCAAGAGCACCCTGAGCAGGCTGGTGCTCGGGCTGGAACGGCCGGACCGCGGCGCGGTGCTGCTCGACGGTGTGGACATCGCCCGCCTCCGGGGCCGCGCCCTGCGCGCCGAGCGGCGACGGATGCACCTGGTGCTCCAGGACCCCTACGACGCGCTGCATCCTGGCATGCGTATCGCCGAGGTGGTGGGTGAGCCGCTGGCGATCGCCGGTGTCGCGTCGGCGGAGCGCGGGCCCAGGGTCGCCTCGGCGCTCGAGGAGGTCGGGCTCGGTCCGGCGGAGCGGTTCCTGGGCCGGCACCCGCACCAGCTCTCCGGGGGCCAGCGTCAGCGCGTCGCGATCGCACGCGCCATCGTCGGCCAACCCCGACTGATCGTGGCGGACGAGCCGACCTCGATGGTCGACGCGTCGCTGCGCGCGACCATCCTCGAGCTGCTGCTCGCCACCCGCGAGCGGCTGGGAACCGGCTTCGTGTTCATCACCCATGACCTGGCGCTGGCCCGCTACGTCGCGGACCGGATCGCGGTCATGCAGGCCGGACGCATCGTCGAGGTCGGTCCGGCCGAGGAGCTCGTGGCCGATCCCCAGCGCCCGTACACCCGCGAGTTGCTCGACGCCAGCGAACGGGTCCGCATCAACTGAAACAACCTATCCCTTGGAGGTTCCCGTGCCCCGCAAGCACCTCGTGTTCTTCACCGCCGCCGATCCGCGCACCGACCCCGGCCCGACGTGGTCGGCGTACCACTTCGCCGAGGTCGCGGCCCGGGCGGGCCTCGACGCCGAGGTCCGACTCGCCGGCGACGCCGTCCGGGTCGCTCAGCCGGACGGCATCGCCGACGACGACCGGGGCAAGGAGCTGCGCGCGAAGGTGGAGGCCGCCGCCGGCGGGCCGTTCCTCGTCTCCCTTTGACCGGGCTGCGTGGACACCCGTGCGGTGTCCGAGGAGCAGATGGCGGCGATCGGCGGCGTGACGCGCCCGCTGGGAGAGATCCTCACGGAGGTGGCCGAGGACCGGTCCTCACTCATCCATTTCGGTTGAGCACCGTGGACGAGGCGGCCGCCCACGAGCCGCGGCGATGACGCTCCCGGTCCTGGAGGTCACGGATCTGTCGGTCGATCTCAGGTCGACCGCGGGGCCGGTGCACGCCGTGCGGGGGCTCGACCTCACGGTTGCACGAGGCGAGGTACTCGGCGTCGTCGGGGAGTCGGGCTCGGGGAAGACGGTCACCATGCTGGCGCTGCTCGGGCTGCTGGCCGACGGGGCCGACGTCCGGGGTTCGGTCCGCCTCAACGGACAGGAGCTGCTCGGGCCGCCGCGCTCACAGCTGCGCCTGCTCCGTGGGGCCAAGGTCGGGATGATCTTCCAGGACCGTCGTCGGCTCTCAATCCGGTGATCCCGATCGGGCACCAGATCGTCGAGGGGATACGGGGCCCACCGGCCGGACGTCAGCCGCACGCAGGCGAGGGCGAAGGCGGTCGAGCTGCTGGGCCTGATGGGGATCCCCGATCCCCGCCGACGGATGCGGGACCATCCCCACCAGCTCTCGGGTGGGATGTGCCAGCAAGTGATGATCGCCATGGCGCTGGCCAACGACCCCGACCTCCTGATCGCCGACGAGCCCACGACCTCTCTCGACGTGATTGTCCAGGCCCAGATCCTGGATCTCCTGCGGAGCATCAGGAAAGAACGCGAGCTGACGATCGTCCTGATCAGCCACGACCTCGGAGTGGTCACCGGGCTGGCGGACCGGGTGTGCGTCCTGTACGCCGGAAGGATCGTCGAGCAGGGCGATGTGGACGACATCTACCACCGGTCGCGGCACCCCTACACCCGAGGACTGCTGGCCGCGGTCCCGCGCCCGACCGGTGCCAAGCACCGGCGGCTGACGAGCTTCGAGGGGGCGGCGCCGTCGCTGCTCCGGGTTCCGACAGGCTGCGCCTTCCAGCCCCGGTGTCCCCGACGGGCAGCCGACTGCCTCGAGGCCGATCCGCGATTGCGGCCCGTCGGGTCCGTGCAGGTCGCCTGCCACCATGCCGAGGACCTCGACGTGAGCTGCGCATCGGATCGATCATGACTGCGCTGCTGACGGTGCGCGACCTGGTGAAGGAGTACCCGGGGCGACGAGGTCGGCGCGTCCAAGCGGTGTCCGGTGTCTCCTTCACACTGGACGCAGGACAGACGCTGGGTCTGGTCGGCGAGTCGGGGTGCGGGAAGTCCACGACCGCCAGGTGCCTGCTGCGACTCGTCGAGCCCACCAGCGGCGAGGTGCTGTTGCGCGGCGAGAACGTGCTCGCCCTGCGACCGCGGTCGATGCGCCGCCTTCGGTGCGACCTCCAGATCGTCTTCCAGGATCCCTACGGCTCGTTGGATCCCGGATGACGGTGCACGCGACCATCTGCGAGACGCTCCGGTTGCGCGGAACCTCCGGTCAGGACGCGGACCGGAGGGTCGGCGAGCTGCTCGAACGTGTGGGGCTGAGGCATGAGCACGCCCGCCGCTACCCCCACGAGTTCTCGAGCGGACAGCGGCAGCGCATCGGTCTCGCCCGGGCCCTGGCGCCGGACCCGGCGGTCGTGATCCTCGACGAGCCGGTCTCGGCACTGGATGTCAGCATCCAGGCTGGCGTGCTGAACCTGCTCGACGATCTCCGAGCCGAGCTGGGCGTGGCCTACCTGTTCATCTCCCACGATCTCGCCGTCGTGAGCCACGTCTGCGACCGGGTGGCCGTGATGTACCTCGGCAAGATCGTGGAGATCGGCACCGTCGAGGACATCTACCAGCATCCGGCCCATCCGCGCACACACATGCGCTCCTCTCGGCCGCGCCGGTGCCCGATCCGGACGTGGAGCGCAGGCGGCGCCGCATCGTGCTGACGGGCGAGCCGGCGAACGCGCTGGCTCCCCCGTCGGGTTGCCGCTTCCGCACCCGGTGCCCGCGGGGGCAGCCGCTCTGCGCGCAGGAGGAACCCGCACTGGTCGACCGCGGCCAGGGGCATCCGGTGGCATGCCATTTCGCTGCCGATTTCGCGGCGATCGATGTTCACACAATCCTCTGACAGAAGGAGCCAGCGTTGCGCGAGTTCCGCAGTTTCGTCGTGATCGTCCTTGCACTCATACTGGCCGCAGCCTGTGCCAGCCAGGGCACGGGTGACCCGCCAGCGGTGGGACCGATCGACACGGCGGGGCAGCTCAGGGTCGGTGTCACCGACGACCAGTACGTGCTCGAGGGCCCGATGCGAGTCTCGGTGCTTCTCCGACCATCGCGAACATTCTCGAAACGCTCATCCTCATCGCTCCGAACTACGAGCTCAAGCCGCTGCTGGCCGAGCGGTGGGAGTTCCGGGCGCCGAACACCTGGAGATTTTTCCTCCGCCACGGGGTGCGGTTCCACGACGGGCAACCGTTCAACGCCCAGGCCGTGAAGGCCGGGCTCTTCGACCGGGTCGCGCAGCGCAAGAACGGCAGCACCATCAAGGCGGGCCCGGATTCCGCGGTGGTCGTGGACGAGTACACCATCGACTTCACCCCCACGGTGCCCAACCTGCGCGTGCCCGAGCAGATCGGGCACCCGTCGAACGTCGTCTACGCGCCGGGTTCCATCGCCGGCGTGAAACCGATGGGTACCGGACCGTTCACGTTCCTCGAGTACGCCGAAGGAGCGCATCGTCGTGGCCCGCAACGACGACTACTGGGGCGAGAAGGCCAAGGTCGCGCAGATCAGCTTCCTGTTCTACCCGGACAGCAACGCGCGCAGGCTTGCCCTCGAGGCCGGTGACATCGACGTCGCCTATCAGATCCCCGGACCCGACGTGAACGGCCTGCGGTCCAGGGGCTTCACCGTGCTCTCCAGCCCGGTGGGTGCCTACGACGCCCTCTACCTCAACATCCATGGCAAGGCCGGCCGAGACCTCCTGCAGGACATCGACGTCCGGCAGGCCGTCGCCTCCGCGATCGACCGCAAGCAACTGGTGGACGGCGTGCTCGACGGGCAGGCGACCACGGACCAGACGCTGATTCCCCCGGACTCGCTCGGCTCGGCCGCCTCGACCGTCACCGGGTTCGGCTACGACCCGGCCAGGTCCGAGTCCCTCCTCGACGCGGCCGGTTGGACCCGCGGGGCGGACGGCATCCGGGAGGAAGGCCGGCCGCAAGCTGAAGCTGACCCTGGTGTCCGGGTTCCCCTCCGCCGAAGCCCTGCGGCCCATCCCGACCTTCCTCCAGGCACAGCTCAAGACGATCGGGATCGACGTCGAGGTGGTGGAACGCCCGGACAGCAGCTCCTACCAGGCCCTGATCACCAGCGGCGGCGGAGACCTGTACCTCGAGCAGGGCAACCAGAACGACGCCAACGTCGGGTTCCTCCCGACTCTGCTCTTCTTCACCGGGGCCGCGACGGGCGGCAACTCCGCGCCCTACCAGTCGCTGTTCGCCCCTGGCCTGAGGTTCGACGAGATCCTCGCCCCGAGCCTCACCGAGCCGGACTCGGCCACCGTGCAGCAGCAGGTGGCCGACGCGATGCACGAGGCCATCGACGTCCAGGCCGTGATCCTGCCGATCGCCGGGGTGTTCCGCACCTACGGGACGTCGGCGAAGGTGGTCGGGCTGGTCCCGAACTCCTCGTTCCTCAACGTCCGATGGGAGAGCGTGGGCCTGACCGCCTGATGCGCCGCTACGTCGTCAGCAGGGTGCTGCTCCTGGTCCCCACCCTGTTCGGCATCGCCCTGCTGACGTTCCTCCTGGCCAATCTGACACCTGGGGACCCGGCCTACAGCTACTACACGCGCCTCAACGGGCGCCCGCCCGCCGAGCAGGAGCTGGTCCAGGTGCGGTCCGAGCTCGGGTTGGACCGCCCGGTGGCCGTCCGGTTCGCCGACTTCGTGGGCGGGGCGGTCACGGGTGACCTCGGCGTCTCCTACTCCACCCGGCGGCCCGTGACCGACGAGTTGTTCCGGCGGATCGGGTTCACCGTCCAACTCGCGATTCCCGCGGCCGTCCTGGCGCTGCTGGTCGCCGTACCGGCCGGCGTCCTGTGCGCGGTGCGCCGCAACCGTGTCGTCGACCAGGTCGTGCGGGTGGTCTCGCTCGTCGGCGCGTCGATACCGAGCTTCTGGCTGGCTCTCGTGCTCATCTCCGTCTTCGCGGTGCAGCTCCACCTGGTGCCGGTGGCCGGGAGGGGCAGCCCGGCCGGCTACATGCTGCCGGTCCTGACCCTGGCGATGATCCCGGCTGCCACGCTGACCCGCTTCACACGATCGGCCGTGTTGGAGGTGATGGGCAGTGATCATGTCCTCGCCGCCCGGGCCAAGGGGCTTCGCGAGTTGCGCGTCGTCGGCAACCACGCCCTGCGCAACGCCATGATCCCGCTCGTCACCGCCTTCAGCACCAGCGTGGCCGGGTTGTTCGCCGGCGCCGCGGTGGTCGAGACGATCTTCGTATGGCCCGGCGTGGGCAAGCTCCTCGTCGACGCGATCCTGGAGCGGGACCACCCGACGATTCAGGGCACCATCCTGTACGCCGGAGTGGCCTTCGCGGTGATCAACCTGGTCGTCGACCTGACCTACGCAGCCCTGGATCCCCGCGTCTCCGTCGGGAGGGGCGCGCCATGACGATCCCGCAGATGCGGACCGACCCCGCCGGCGCGGCGTCGGCGGAACCCCTTCCGACTCTCGTCGGATCGGGGTGGGCCGTCGGGCGGGCGATGGTGCGGGACCGCACCGCCGTCCTCGGCCTGGTGCTCATCGTCTCGCTGGTGGGCGCCGCCGCGCTGGCCGGCGTTCTGGCACCGCATGATCCGGACGCCGTCGACGTCGCCCGGAAGTTCGCGCCGCCCTCGGCCACGTACCCGCTGGGGACCGACAACCTGGGCCGGGACCTCCTGTCGCGGCTCCTGTTCGGGGCCCGTCTGTTGATCGGGACCGCGGTCGCGGCCGGGCTGTCGACAGCGCTCATCGGCCTGGTCGTCGGGATGGTCACGGCGTTCTACGGCGGCCTGCTCGACACGGTGCTGAGCCGGGTCGTCGACATCGTGCTGGCCTTCCCGTTGTTCCTCCTGGCGCTGGCCATCACCGGCGTGCTGGGGCCCGGCCTGGGCAACCTGATGGTCGCCGTCGTCGCCGTGGCCTGGGCCAGCTACGCCCGGGTCGTCAGGAGCGCGGTACTGGCCGAACGCGAGAAACCGTACGTCGAGGCGGCACGCGCCGCGGGTGCGTCAGACCTGGGCCTGCTCACCCGGCACCTTCTGCCGAACATCGTGGCGCCCATCGTCGTGCTCACTACGCTCGACATCGGGGTCATGCTGCTCGCCATCTCGGGGTTGTCGTTCCTCGGCCTCGGCGTCGAGCCGCCCGCCGCCGAATGGGGCGCGATGCTGTCCGAGGGCCGCAACTATCTCGACCGGGCGCCGTACCTGATGCTCTACCCGGGGCTCGCGATCTTCCTGCTCGTCCTCGGCTTCAACCTCCTGGGCGACGGCCTCCGCGACGCCCTGGACCCGCGAGCGCGGCGACGCTGAGATCGGCCGGCGGCCGAGCAGGCGAGCGAGCAGGCGGGCGAGAACCGGGCTCGCTGCTCAGTGCCCGATCCGGTCCGCGAGGGCGAGGTACAGGGCGGCCTGCGCCTCCTGGATGCGGTGCACGCTGTCCGAATCGACGACGAACAAGTGGTCGATCGTCCCGACCGTCGCCATGGCGCCGCCGTCGTATCCGGCGAAGCCGATGCTCAGTAGGCCGTCGTGCCGGGCCCGGTCGAAAGCGGCGAGCACGTTGGCCGATCCGCCGCTGGTGGACAGGCCGACGGCGACGTCGCCCGGCCCGGCCAGCGCGGCGATCTGCCGGGCGAACACGTGCTCGACGCCGACGTCGTTGGCCAGCGCGGTCACGACGGCCGTCTCGTCCGCCAGGCAAACGGCCGCGACACCGCTGCCGCGCAGCGTCAACGCGAGCGCGGCGGCATCCGTCGAGCTCCCACCGTTGCCAAACGTCAGGACGCGCCCGCCTGCGGTGACCCGCTGGCCGATCTCGGCCGCGCACCGGTCCAGTTCGGCGCCGCACCGGGCCAGCACCGCTGCGCAGAGCGCGGTGCTCTCGGCCCGCTTCGTCGCCAGCGAGCGTTCCGCGTCGGCACGGAGCCGGTCCGTATCGGCGCCGCCGTAGAGGAAGGCCAGGTCGGCGTCGGTCCGGCGGTCGGCCGATTCGAGGATCAGCTGCGTGATCTCCCACAGCAGGTGGTAGCTCGTGACGAAGCCGTGGCCGTCCGCCTCGAGCTCGAAGGCCTCCAGACCGGACTGGCGGGCGGCGTCGAGGAACTCCGGCGATGGCCCCAGCGCAAGCGCAACGTCGCCCGCTCGGCCGAGCAGCTCGACGTCACGAGGCGCCGTCACGCACAGCGCCGGGTAGGCGGCCTTGCCGACGATCACGGGATGCAGGAACTCGACCACGACGTGATGCGCGTCGGGCGCCAGGTCCCCCGGCCCGTGCACGAGCAGCGTCGCGCCGTCGGCCAGCCGCGCGGCCAGCCGGGTCGCGACCGCAACCAGATTCGTCACGCCCCTCCTCGCTGGCGTTGGATGGTGGCCTCGCAGCCTCGGTCAGCAGATCCTCGGCAGCGGGTCCCCGATGAGCGTGTCGAGGATGCGGTGTCCACCGATGCCGGTGCGGACCAGCACCATGCCAGGTGGGTCGGCCGCCACCTCGCCGATCAGCTCGGCGTCCTCACCGCCGGGTGCGCCGCGCACCGCGGCGAGCGCGGCGTCGGCCACGTCGGCGGCGATCACCGCGATCAGCACACCCTCGTTGGCGACATAGAGCGGATCGAGCCCGAGCAGTTCGCAGGCGCCGTGCACGACGGGCCGCACCGGAACCGCGGATTCCGCGATCACCACTCCGACGTCGGAGGCCATCGCCAGCTCGTTGAGCACGGTGGCCACGCCGCCGCGGGTGGCGTCACGCATGACCCGGAGACCACTCCCGGCGGCGGCACCGAGGGCGGCGGCCACCGGCCACAGCGGCCGGGTGTCCGACGCGACGTCGGCCTCGAGGCCCATGTCGTCTCGGGCGAGCATGATCGCCGTGCCGTGGTCACCCACGTATCCGGAGCAGAGCACGCGGTCACCTGGCCGAAGACTGGCGGGGTCGAGGCCGGGTAGCTCGACCCGTCCGACCCCGGAGGTCACGATGTACAGGCCGTCGGCCTTACCGCGCTCGACCACCTTGGTGTCCCCAGTGACGATGGCGACGCCTGCGTCCCGGGCGGCGGCGCCAGCAGCTTCGACCTCGGCGCGCAGCACCTCGATCGGCAGCCCCTCCTCGAGCACGAAGGCGGCGGACAGCCCGAGCGCCCTGGCCCCGGAGACCGCGAGATCGTTGACGGTACCGTGCACCGCCAGCGAGCCGATCGATCCTCCGGGAAAGCGGAGCGGACTGACGACGTAGGCGTCGGTGGTCAGCGCGATCCCGCCGGGCATCACCGCGGCGTCGGTCAGCCGCTCCAGCACGTGATTGTCGAACGCCGGGACGAACAGCGCCTCGACCAGGGTCGCGGTGGCCTTGCCGCCCGCCCCGTGGGCCATGGTGATGTGCTGGTCCTTCAGCCGGGGACGGGCTCGCCTGGCCCGCTCGATGCCCTGCTGGACCTGGACCTCGCTGCGGGTCATCGCCTGCCGATCTCGACGTGCACCGGCTGTCGCTCTCGCGCGAACCGGCCGAAGTTGTAGTACGCGGCGCACGCGCCCTCGCTCGACACCATGCAGGTGCCGATCGGGGTCTCCGGCGTGCACGCGGTGCCGAAGACCTTGCACTCCCACGGCTTGAGCACGCCCTTGAGCACCTCGCCGCACTGGCATGCCTTGGGGTCCGCCACGCGCACGCCGGGCACGGCGAACCGGCGCTCCGCGTCGAAGTCGGCCCAGTCGTCGGCCAGCGCGAGCGCCGAGCGGGCGATGAAGCCAAGGCCCCGCCACTCGAACTGCGGCCGCAGTGTGAAGACGGTGCTCATCACGCGCAGCGCGGCCGGGTTCCCCTGGTAGGGCACCACCCGCGAGTACTGGTTCTCGATCTCGGCGCGGCCCTCGGCGAGCTGGCGCATCACCTGGTAGATCGCCTGGAGCACGTCCAGCGGCTCGAAGCCGGTGATGACGACCGGGCGGTTCCACTCGGCGGGGATGAACTCGAACGGCCGGCACCCCACCACGACCGAGACGTGGCCCGGCCCGAGGAATCCGTCCAGGCGCAGGTCGGGCGACTCCAGGATCGCCCGCACCGGCGGCACGATCGTGACGTGGTTGCAGAACACCGAGAAGTTGGTGAGCCCCTCGGCGCGCGCCCGCATCAGCGTCATCGCCGTGGACGGGGCAGTGGTCTCGAAGCCGATCGCGAAGAAGACCACCTCGCGGTCGGGGTTGTTGCGGGCGATGCGCAGCGCGTCGAGCGGTGAGTAGACCACGCGGACGTCCGCGCCGCGGGCCTTCGCGTCGAGCAGGCTGCCGTTGCCGCCGGGGATGCGCATCATGTCGCCGAAGCAGGTGAAGATCACTCCCGGCTGCTGGGCGACGGCGATCCCGTCGTCCACCCGCCCCATCGGGATCACGCAGACCGGGCAGCCCGGCCCGTGCACGAGCTCGACGTTCTCGGGGAGGAAGTCCTCCAGGCCGTGCTTGTAGATGGTGTGGGTATGGCCCCCGCACACCTCCATGACCTTGTAGCGGCGGCCCGGCTCGGCCAGCGCCGCGATTTGCGCGCCCAAGGCGCGGGCCGTGGCAGGGTCGCGGAACTCGTCGGAGTACTTCACTCGATCCGGCTCTCGAACAGGGCTTCCAGCTCTTCGGTGTAGGGATCGCCCATGCCCGCGAGGAACGCGAGCGTCGCCTGGGCCTCCTCCTCGTCAATCTTCGACAGCGCGAAGCCGACGTGGATGAGCACCCAGTCGCCGGCGGTGACGCCCTCGTCGACGATCAGTCCGACGTTGACTTTCCGCCGCACCCCTTCAACGTCGACGACGGCCAGCTGGTGCTCGGCACTCGTGATCTTGACGATCCGGCCCGGTACTCCGAGGCACATGTCAGCCGTTCACCCCGGCGAGGCGCTCGGCCTTGGCCGCGATCGACGGCAAGGCGCCGTTGATCTCTCGCAGGGTCTTGTTGATCCGCAGGACCGAGGGGCCGATGGGTGCGGTCTGGCTCTCCACCGCCCGGATTCCGAACGTGATCTTTCCGAGGTAGGTGCAGATCACGGCGAGCCTGCGGTGCAGGAGGATGAGGTAGGTCGCCAGCACCGCGACCACGACCGCTGCCTCGATGATGGTGAGGACGATCAGCAGCGTGGTCACGGGCGGCCTCCGGTCGGCTGCGGAGCGGACTGGCCGGCGGCGTCGAGCAGCGCATCGTGTCGCAGCGCCTCGGCCTTGAGAGCTTCGAGCGCGTCGCCGGTGCCGCCGAGCTGCCAGGTCGTCGCGGTGTTGCGGGCAACCGTGGTCGCGGTGTTCCAGAGGTCGATCACCGACCGCTCGACCCGGCCCACGGTGCGAAGCAGCCGGTGCAGCAGGAAGACCACGACCGGCACCACCACGAACAGGGCGATGCCGAGCGCGAGCCACCACAGGAACAGCACGTCGTCGGGCAGTGCTGAGGCGCTCTCCGCCTGGGCTACGAGCTGCGTCATGATCCCTCCAACGCCTTCCGGGCCGCCGTGGCGGTGTCCAGGATGTTCCCGGCAACGCGGTTCGTCGTGGCCACCTGCCAGAGGACCTCGGTGCGCTCCCGGGCCACGTGCAGCGTCGAGGTGATGTCGTCGGCGACGTCGGCGATGCGCCCGGCGGTTGCGGTGATCGCCAGCACCAGGACGGCGACCAGCAGAACCACGACGATGGCCAGCCCGTATCCGATGTACCAGCCGGTGAGATGGGATGACGCCAGGACCATCGTCGGCCCCCCGTTCGCCGTCTCGACAGAGTGGATCTTGACTAGGTGTGTTGACCATACACCGGCCTTGACGAGGCGTGAAGACGGTACCGTGTGCTGCGTCACAGCCTCTGGTTCCGCAAGATGGTCTTGAGTAGTAGCGTGCGGCCTACCGCTAGATGCAGATGACATCTAGGCCGAGAGGCGGATGCAATGGCGCCCACCACGAACGGTCAGACCCCGGCGGAGCGATTGCTCGAAATCCTGGGACCGGTGGACACGTTCCACGATCAGGAGGCGCTCGGCGACTTCGGGATGCCCGCTCGGATGATGACGGAGCACCTCCTCGAGCCGGTGGCCAAGGGATCCGTGACCAGTCGGCTGGGTCCGCTGGAGAAGGTGCACGCGTTCTGGTTTGCCGGCATGAGCTGCGACGGCTGCACGGTCTCCGTCACCGGCGCCACCACGCCCTCGATCGAAAGCCTGCTGCTCGGCGCGCACCCCGGGTTACCTCGGCTCATCCTGCACCACCCGGTGGTGAACGTGGAGTCCGGACCGAACTACCTGCGGGCCCACGAGGAGGCGATCCAGGGCAAGCTGGACGCCCCCTACGTCATCATCCTCGAGGGTTCGATCACGGACGAGACCCTCGCCATGGATACCGGCGGCTACTGGGTCGGTCAGGGCGAGGAGCCCTGGGGGCCGAACGGCGAGCACCGCACCGTCACGACCGACGAGTGGATCGCCCGCCTCGCCCCCGGCGCGGCCGCATCCATCGCGATCGGGACCTGCGCCACCTGGGGTGGCGTTCCCGCCGCCGAGGGCAACCCGACCGGCGCGATGAGCCTGATGGACTTCCTCGGCAAGGACTACCGCAGCGCGCTGGGCGTGCCGGTCGTCAACATCCCCGGTTGCGCGCCGGTCGGCGACAACTTCACCGAGACCGCCGCCGCGATCCTCTACTTCCTGCAGGGCTTCGGACCGCTCCCCGAGTTCGACGAGCTCGGCAGGCCGGCGTGGCTGTTCGGCGACACCGTGCACCGGCACTGTGTGCGAGGCGCCTACTACGAGGAGGGCGACTTCGCCGACGACTTCGGCGACAAGGAGTGCCTCGTCGAGATCGGCTGCTGGGGCCCGGTGGTCAACTGCAACATCACCGAGCGCGGCGCGATCAACCACCACGGTGGGTGCATGAACGCCGGCGGCGCCTGCATCGGCTGCACGATGCCGGGCTTCCCGGACAAGTTCACCCCGTTCTACACCCGGTCTCCGGGATCCGCGGTGTCCTCCACCGCCTCCCGCCTGATGGGGGGCATCATCAAGCCGCTGCGGAACATCACCAACGCACACCTCAACAGAGAGGTGCGCTGGGACCGGGAGGGCGCGGTGCCCAGCGCGTGGTCGCGGGAGAAGTCCGAGCCCGGTGTCGTCGCCGACGTGTTCCACCGCTTCTACGACAAGCTCCGCCGCTCCGGCGACACCGCGCGCAACCCCGGCGAGGTCTGGGGCAAGCGGGTCGAGGCCACCCAGCGCTCCGGCGGAAGCGCCACGGCGACAATGGCCGCCGACGACGTCCACGACCGGATCGGCAACGGCTCGGACAACCATCGCGCCGACGAGAGCTGAGGGCTCCCCCACCATGTGCTTCAAGAACCTGCCCATCGAGTTCGACGCGACCGGCCGGGCCACCCTGCGCGGCGGTATCCGTGATCCGTACTCGTTGGACGTCTCCAAGCCCGACGTCGCCATGAACGACGCCCAGCGCGAGGAGCAGATCCGCCAGCTCGTCGCGGCCAACGGGCACATCAAGGACATCAACATGGACCCGGTCACCCGGGTCGCCGGCGCGCTCGCGCTGCACATCACCGCCGACATGGCCGGGAAGGGCCGCTACCTCGACGCGCGCTCCCAGGCCACCCTGTTCCGCGGCTACGAGGTCATCCTGATGGGTCGGGACCCGCGCGACGCCATCTTCGTGTCCTCACGGGCGTGCGGGGTGTGCGGGGGGGTGCACGCGCACGCCGCCGCATATGCCATCGAGATGGCCATGGGGCTCAAGCCGCCGCCGATGGGCACCGTGGTCCGGAACATGCAGGAAGCCGCGGAGATGGGCTACGACAACCCGCTGCACCTGTACCTGCTGGCCGGGCCGGACTACTCCGAGCCCGTGATCAAGGCCGTGAACCCGGAGCTGTGGACCAAGGCCGAGACCTGGAAGTGCCCCAGCGAGCGCCAGCACGGGTTCAAGACGATGGCCGAGCTGATGACCGCGCTGACCCCGCTGACCGGGCAGCTGTACCGGGAGGGCC
Organism: Pseudonocardia kunmingensis; assembly: GCF_006716445.1. Lineage (GTDB taxonomy): Bacteria > Actinomycetota > Actinomycetes > Mycobacteriales > Pseudonocardiaceae > Pseudonocardia > Pseudonocardia kunmingensis. Next base: position 449,654 of record NZ_VFPA01000002.1, on the reverse strand, counting down.
TGGAGTTCACCCGGCTCTCCCGCGAGATGTTCGTGACCCTCGCCGGTAAGTACCCGCACCCGCAGACCGTCGTCCCCGGCGGGGTGTCCTCCACGCTCACCCTGCAGACCCTCAACGAGTACCACTCCCGGCTGGGCAAGATCTTCGACTACGCCCAGCGCATGCTCGGGGTCTGGAACGACATCCCAGAGTTCTTCTACGAGGCCGACGAGCGCTACATGCAGGTCGGCGCCCGGCCGACCAACCTCATCGACCCCGGCTACTGGGACGACCCCTTCGCCTACGACGCCACCTACGAGAACTGCAACAGCTGGGGCGAGAAGCGCTGGTCCACCCCCGGCGTCGTCATCGACGGCCAGTTGGTCACCACCCGGCTCACCGACCTCAACATCGGGCTGGAGGAGTTCGTCGAGCACTCCTACTACGAGCAGTGGGCGGGCGACCGCTACGCGACCGACCCGATCGGCAACCCGATCAGCCCGTATCACCCCTGGAACAAGCAGACCCTGCCCAAGCCCGGTGAGAAGTCCTGGAAGGACAAGTACAGCTGGGCGACCGCGCCGCGCTGGGACCGCAAGGTCGTCGAGGCGGGTGCCTACGCACGGATGTACATGACCGCGATGGCCCAGAAGCTGCCGACCAACGACTTCATCGAGGCCACCGGGCACTCCCTGCGGATGGGCATCCCCAAGGGCATCACCCAGGAGACCGAGGTGGAGTGGCACGTGCCACCGGTGCTCAACGCGTTCGAACGCAACCGCGGCCGCGCCCACCACTACGTGTTCAGCCAGCTCGTCGGGCTGGCCAACCTCCTCGAGGCCTACCGGCTGTTCAAGACCGGCGAGACCCAGGTCGCCGCGGTGCCGCCGGACAAGCTCGACGACTACATGGGCAAGGACGAGCGCGTCAGTGTCGGCTGGTGGGGCGCGGGCCGGGGCTGGCTCACCCACCACATGGTGATGGATCAGGCGAAGATCGTGAACTACCAGATCCTCACCCCGTCCACGTTCAACGCCTCCCCGCGCGACCCCTGGGACCAGCCGGGCCCGTACGAGGAGGCGGTGATGAACACGCCGATCATCGAGGACGTCTCCGACCCCTCGAAGTTCACCTCGATCGACATGCTGCGCGCCATCCGCAGCTTCGACCCGTGCATGCCCTGCACCACGCACACCTCCACCGGCGAGGGCACGGTGGTCCGGGAGGTCAACACCTGCTCCTGCGGCGCCGACTAGGCCGGTGTCCGTTCTCGTCGGCGGGGTCGGGGAGCTCTTCCAGTCCGATCTGGACGTGGGGCGTCGCGCGGTCGATCTGCTGCTGACCGGGCAGCTCGGGCCGGACGTGTACATCGAGGAGTTGCACTACGGCGCTGTCGCCGTGGCGCAGCGCCTCGAGGAGCTGCGCCCGGACTGGCTGCTGCTGATCGGAGCCGTCGAGTGGGGCGGGCGGCCCGGCGAGGTCCGGCGACGGGTGGTGCGCGACCTGTCCCCCGCGCCCGACGACGTGCAGGCGGCCGTGCGCGACGCCGCGGTCGGCTACGTCGGCATCGACCTGCTGCTCGACGTGTGTGCCGGCTTCGGCGCCCTGCCGTCGCGGACGGTTCTACTGGAGGTCGAGCCGGCCCGGACCGGCCCGGGCGACGAGTTGTCGGACGAAACCCACGCCGCCCTGTTGGAGGTCCAGGGTCTCGTCCGCACCGAATTGGCCCGCCGGCCGCTGCTGGAGGTGGTCGCTCAGCTGCACGAGCGGTGCGCGGGGGACCGCCTGGAGCCAAGCGAGGCGCTGACGACCGTGCGTGAGCTTCTGTCCGAACTGGACAGGCTCGACGAGACCGGGCAGTGGGGCGCGGCGTTCGCTCGGCGGGACCGGCTGCGTCTCCAGATCGCGGAGAGCCACACGAGTGAGAGTATGGAGCACCTCGACTGGGCGCTGTGGTGGGCGCTGATCGAGGAGCTGGATCGACTGCAGCCCCTCGACGCCGGCCTCGCGGGCACCGACCGCTGCTGAGCGTTGGCGGACGAAACGCTCCGCTGGATCCGGCATACCGCTCGCCCTCGCGCGGGTGGACGGTGCGAACTGCACGAACGCTGGCGCGCATTCCAGCAGTTCCGCGCCGGGCGGGCCCCCGGCGCTGCGACTGCCAGTGCCGACAGTGCAGCTCGGGCCCCCGCCGGTCGGCACGTACCCGCCGCGTCTCTACCAACAACTGAGGACGCCGAGGTCGGCCAGGCATTTCGTCCGTTCGAACTAGCGATCGGCCGGCTGCCGGTTGATCACGGTCTCGACAGTGCCGTTCGCCGAGCTGGTGCCGCAGCCGGCGGCGCAGTTGCTGCTACCGCCGTCCTTCCCACAGCTGCAGTCCTCGCTCGGTCCGGTTCCCTCGTTCCCGCTTACGCCAGATCTCTCTTCGAACGTCAGGTGCTCGTCGTCCGGCGGTGCCGGGCCGTCCAGGCAGCCACAGAAGGCGCCGTGCGCCCGGCCAGGTCCGGCGGGCACGCGAAGGGTGAGCAGCCGCTCCCGGAAGGCGGCCAGCTCGCCGATCTGGGCCACCTTCTCGTCATGCAGCCGGTCCAGTTGAGGCACGATCTCCCGCAGCAGCCCGGGTCGGCGGCGGCCATCAGCGGGGCGAGACGTCCTCCAGCATCCCGAGGTTCGGCGGAGGCACGACGGCCCGCCGGCCCGCCGCAGTGCGGATCACCAGCGCGCCGTCCAGGCGGACGTCGACCGCCTCACCCTCGACCACCGGGCCCGCTGGACCGAGCGGGACCAACCGGGCCCGCACCTGACGGCCCAGCGTCGCGCAGCGGGCCCGGTAGACCTCCAGCAGCGCTTCGTCCGGCTCGTCCATCCGTCCTTCCACCGCGCTGACGATCATTGCCAGCAGTGGCGCTCGCGGAGCGACGGCCTGCTCGGCGAGGATCGTGACGACGGCCCACCGGACGCTGTCCGGGCCGAGTTCGGTGCGCACCCCGATCGCTCCGATGCGCCCACCCGGGCCGTACACCTCGTCGGGCCAGCGGATTGTGCTGCCCTCACCCAGGACATCGGCCAGGCCGAGTCCGGCGGCCAGATAGGGCCAGCCCTCTCGCTGGATCGACAGGTCCGGCCGCAGGAGCATGGAGAAGACGAGCCCCTTTCCCGGTTCCCATGGCAGGCCCGCCCGTCCGCGCGGAGCCGCGAGGTAGCCCGCCGTCACCACTCCCCCGGCCGGCCCGCCGGCCCGTGCCCACGCCTCCGCGTCGACCTCGGACGAGAGCAGGGCGGGATAGGTCCGCACCGGACGGCCCGGAAGCAGGGTGGCGAGCGCCCCCGCCGACAGGTCGTCGATCACTGCCACGAGGACGGCCCGCCCATCTGCGCGGTGATGTCTTCGAACAGCCGGGTCAGCCGGTCCATCTGCGGGATGTGGAACCGGGCGCAGCCCCGGGCCACCAGCGAGCGGAACCGCTCGACCTCCTCCGGGTTGCGGCGGCGCAACGCCGTCACGACGTCCACGACCAGCGACTGCATGACGGCCGGTGGCATCTCCAGCAACCCGCCCAGCCAGATCGTGGTCAGCTCCGCAGCGGTGGCTGGTCGATCCAGCACGCCCATGACGAGGGCCTCCGCCTCGACCGCGCGGTCCTCGGGCCAGGCGTCGGCCCAGCGCAGGAGCTCCTCCCGCACGATCGCTGGCCATTGCTCAGCCGGTTCGAGGTCGAGGACATCAAGCAGCGCCCCGGCCTCGTCGCCCACTCGCCCCAGAACGGCCGCGGCCGTGGCGCAGACCGGTTCAGGTACCCCGGGAACCCCAGGGCCTGGCGTGCGGCCAGGCGGGCCCGCACCGTGTCGCCGGCCCGCTCGTGGGCGAGCGCGAGATTGGCCTTCGCCATCGCGTGGCCGTCGGGCCGGACTGTGCGCGGATGGGCGCCGACCGCGCTGTGCAGGACCTCGATCGCCTCGGCCGTGGCGCCCAGAGCGAGGTGGACGAGGCCGAGGGTGTTCGCGGCCGCACCCAGTCCGGCGAGGTCGCCGCCCCGGTCGGCGAGCGCGATGGCCTCGGCGAGGACGGGAGCCGCCTCGGCGCTGCGGCCCGCGGTCAGCAGCGCCGCCCCGAGCTCGCGCGCCGCCGCGGAGGCGTGCGCGGGCACCCGATCCGGGTCGAGCTGCTCCTGGGCCCGCCGGAAGTCCTCGATCGGATCCTCGCCGAGATCCCGACGCGCCAGGCCCAGGTTGAACAGCGCGGCGCCGTGCTCCAACGGTTGCCCGAGCGCGGCGAAGGCGGCGGACGCGCGCTGGAAGCACCCGGCCGCCGCATCCGGTAGACCCGCCGCCCGCAGGGCCGCGCCGCGGGCGTTGAGCGCCTTCGCGTGCTCGGCGGGCATCCGGTCCGGATCGAAGAGCTCGGCCGCGACGGCGAGAGCGCGCTCGGCATCGATGAACCGGCCCGCCTCCGTCAGGGCGAATCCGAGGTGGAAGCTCGCGGTCGCGTGCTGGATCGGGTATCGGTCGGCGGGATAGCGGGCCAGCCGCGCCCTCAGCTCGATCAACGGGGGCGGTACCGGGGCGTTCATCGGCGGCCTATCCTGCTCGGATCATGGACGTGATCGTCGCCGGAGTCGGCAACCTGCTGCGCGGTGACGACGGCTTTGGCGTGCTCGTGGCGCAGTACCTCGAACAGGACGAGCCGCCCCCAGGAGTGCGGGTGCTGGACATCGGGATCGGCGGCATCCACCTCGTCCAGGAGCTGCTGCGGCCCGTCGACGTGCTGATCGTGGTAGATGCCGTCGAGCTGGAACGGCCTCCCGGCACCGTGCTCGTCATCCGCCCGGCGATCACCGACGTGACAGTCATGCCGCTGGCGCAGCGGCACGACGAACTCGCCGATATGCACTACGCAACCCCGGAACGCGCCTTCATGCTGGCCCACGGACTCGGCGTGCTCCCGCCGGTGACCTGGCTGGTCGGGTGCCAGCCAGGTGCGGAATCGGACCGACCCGGTGAGGATCTGTCGCCCGAGGTGCGCGCCGCGATCGGTTCCGCCGCCGCCGAGGTCCGCAGGCTGGTGACCGAGGCCGGCGTGTCCTGGACCGCGGGCTAAGCCGCGGGTTCGGACCCCGTCCGCGTCGCGCTGGCCACGAGATGCGCGAGCAGCGTCTCGTTGGGCGCCTTCACCTTGTGCTTCTTCGCGAGATGATCCGCAAGCACGGTCCGCAGTTCTTCCTCGGTGCTCGCGGTGACCTTGCACCCACATGTCACTGCCCCCGCTGCCGCACAGCTGAACTGGTAGCTCATCGAGCGCTCCTCACGGTCAGGCGCCACGGACGACCGCGGCGAGACGGTCCCGCACGGCGGTGAGGTCCCCGTTCACCTCGGCCAGGATCGGCTCGAGAGGCTCGACCCGCCGTCCGATCGCCCGTACGCCGGCGTTGACGGTGCCGAGCGTCTTCATCGCCGAGCGAAGCAGGACCAGGTACGCGATCAGGTAGGCGGCGACAGCGGCCAGGACGACCGCCACTCCGACGATGGTGAGGATCCCGAAGATGTTCACGACGCCCTCCCGGCCAGCAGCTTCTCGACGGCCGCGCCGTAGCGCAACAGCCCGCCACCGGCCTCCTTGACGAGGTCACGCGTGTCGATCAGCGCGGGCACGGGGTCGAGGTTGGCGGTGATCCCGACGCCGTGTTCGAGGATGTCATCGGCGTAGCGGCCGATCTCGGCGATACGGCTCAGCACGCGCTGCGCCAGGAACACCACGAGCGGCGCGACCACGAGGAACAGCACGAGCAGGCCGATGACCGACCACACCACGGAAGCGGCAGTCATGCCGGCTCCTCTCTCCAGGTGGCGGCGATACTAGATGACGATCGCATCTAGTGTGAAGCAGCTCACCGCGGACGCGGCTCGATCTGCAGCAGGGTCGCTCCGGGCGGGGCGTGCACCGCCGCTGTGAGGTCCTCGTCGACCTCCATGCGGGAGAAGCCGGGAAAGCCCTCCACGAGCGCCTGCACGACACCTTCGCGCAGCGTCTCGGCGGACGCCGTGCAGCCGGCGCACGCACCCGAGAGACGCAGGCGCACCACGCCGTTCGTGACATCGATGAGCTCCACCTGCCCGCCGTGGCCCTCGATGTAGGGCCTGATGGAGTTGAGCGCCCGGTCCGCCGCCTGCCGCTCGTCCACGCCGGCGCCGTAGGCGTCGAGCAACCAGCCGATCGCCGGGTCCGCGCTGCGCAGGCGGTCGAGCTCATCGTCTCCCAGGACCGCGGCGAGCCTGCCGAGCGCGAGGCGGTGCACCGCGTCGATACCATCGAGAAGTTCGAAGATCGGTGCCCGCACCTGGTCGTCGAGGCCCTCGAGCTGGCCGAGGAGTTCTTCGAGCCGGTCCAGCACGCCCGCAAGATCTGACACGGGCCGGACCCTACGCTGGTAGTTGTCGCAAGCATATAGTGCACGAGCGGAGGTGACCTGACGTGGAGCGACTGCCCGAACCGAAGTCCGAGGCATTGCGCGCGCTGTACTGGCGCGACGAAATCCTGCAGCTGATGTTCTGGATCAAGGGCGAGGGGTTCGGTGACGAGGCGGACCCCGCCCTGCTCGAGCGGTTCCTCGGGGTGGACGCGCTGGTCGGCCTCGGGTACCTCGACCGGCTGGTCGGCGAGGGCTTGCTGCGGTGCAATCCCGCACTGCGGTACGAGTTGACCGAGCTCGGGCACGCCCACGGGGCCCGGGTCTTCAGCGAGGAGTTCGCCGAGATGACGAAGCCGGGTCACGGCGAGTGCAGCGCGTCCTGCTGGTGCCGGCAGTCCCCCGACGAGGCGGACGCCTGCACCGAACGCAGGCTCGCCGGGCACGCGGGTCATTGATGGCTTCCGAGAACGCTGACCTCCCCGAGGGGTTGCCGCGTGGCCTGCCGCGCAACTTCCTGCGCCCCTGCCTGCTGCTGCTGATCGCCGAGCAACCCTCACACGGCTACGACCTGCTGGAACGGCTCGGCGACATCGGCTATCAGCGCGCCGAACCGGGCGGGCTGTACCGCACCCTGCGCCTGTTGGAGCAAGAGGGGCTGATCAGGTCGGACTGGGGCACCTCGCACGTAGGCCCGCAGCGGCGGACCTACTGGCTCACCGAGGACGGCATGGACTGGCTGCACGCCTGGGCGGGCTCGATGCGGCTCACGCGGGATGTGCTCGACCGGTACCTCTTCCGGTACGAGGTCGTGACTGGGGCCGAGAAGGCGGACCGTCAGCCCGAAGCCTAGCGGGGGACCCGGCAGATCCCCTGGTCACGCGGTCACGGCGGGGGTCATCCTCGCGCTCAGCCTGCCGACGGCCTCGATCACCGCGGCCGCTCCGTCGAGGTCGGTGCTGTCGACCAGCGGTGTCGCGCGACCGTCCGCGACCGTCACGGCGTCGCTCCAGGGCACCTCGCCCACCATCCGGAGGCCGTGCCGGTCGCAGAAGTCGGCGATCGCCTCGGCGTCCTCGGGACGGCGGATCTTGTTGGCCACCACCTCGACGCGACCGATCGGCAGTTCGGCGGCGAGCACGGCCTGGCGCCGCACCGACTCGAGCGATCGAAAGTAGGGCTCGGCGACCAGCAGCAGCAGGTCGGCGTGTCGGGCTGTGCCCCGCGACAGGTGCTCCGGGGAGGCCTCCATGTCGACGACGGCGACCACCTCGGGATCGGCGCCGAGGTCCGACAGCAGCGCGCTCACGGTGGCGTGGCCACCGCACAGGCAGCCCTGCTCCGCGTGCTCGGGCATCCCCATCAGCAGCAACCTGACCCCGTCCGGCCCGGCGACCGCATACCGCTCGAGTATCTTGTCGACCGGCACCACCAGCGCAGGTCCGGTCAGCTTGCGCGAGACCAGGGTCTCCGGTAGCCAATCGGCGGTGGCGGCCTGCTCCCGTACTCCCAGCGCCGCCGCCAGATTCGGGTTCGAGTCGGCGTCTATCGCGACGACGCGGCGCCCCGCCCGGGCCAGGAGCCGGGTCAGCGTCGCGGAGATCGTGGTCTTGCCGGCGCCACCCTTGCCCGCCACAGCAACGATCACAGCTGCCCCGATTCCTCGTGGTGGTAGAAGTCAGTAGAGGCCATCGTCACATAGCCCCGGACCGTCCAGATAGAGTGGCTCAGATCACGAGGAAGGGGCCCGCATTGAAGCTCGGGATCGTCGGGAAGGGCGGGGTCGGGAAGACCACCGTCTCGGCACTGCTCGCCCGGTCGTACGCCGCCGACGGCGCACGCGTGCTGGCCATCGACACAGACTCCAATCCCAACCTCGGCGTCTCGCTCGGGCTCTCCGTGCCCGAGATGGAGGCACTCCCGGTCCTGCCCCGTGCGCTCATCGTCGGTACCGGCGGGAACAGCACCTCCGCGGAGCTGGTCCGGGACTACGGGCGCACCACTCCCAGCGGCGTGTCCCTGCTCTCGGCGATCAAGGTCAACGAGGCCGCCGCCGGATGCATGTGCGGCGGCCACGCCACCGTCCGCAGTCTGCTCGGAACGGCCATCGAGGAGCAGGCCGACGTCGCCATCGTCGACATGGAGGCCGGGCTGGAACACCTGTCCCGATCCGGTGGCACGCTCGCCCACGCCGATGTGCTGCTCGTGGTCATGGAGCCGACACGCAAGTCGGTGCTCACCGCCTCCCGCACCGTGGTGCTGGCCGAGGAGCTCGGCATCCCGCGCACGGTGGCGGTCGGGAACAAGGCGCGCACTGCGGACGACGCCGAGTTCTTCCGCACGGCCTGCGCCGAGTACGGCGTCCCGCTGGCCGGAGTCATCTCCTTCGCCGCAGCGGTCGTGGCCGCCGACCTGGCCGGTGGCGTGGTCGACGCCGAGCAGGGCGAGCAGATCATGCGCGAGATCGCCGAGCTGCGTGCCTTCGTCGGCGGAGTGCCAGTCGGCTGACTCTGGCAGCACGAACGCAACAGCGCTCTCGTCCGACCCTGTCGGACGAGAGCGCTGTTCGTTGCTACCCCGGCAGTCGCTGGGCGAGCCCGACCAGCGCGCGCACGGCCGGCGCATCGGGCGCTGTGTCCAGCGGAGCAACGCCGTCGCGCTCGGCGCGCACGATCGCTTCGTCGTCCGGGATGCTGACGATCTCGTGGTCGGGAAACGCAGCCGTGATCATGGCGAGCTCCTCCTCGGTGCGGACCCGGTTGGCGACCACGACGACCGTGCCCAGCGCCTTGTCGCGGGCCAGTTCGGCGGCGCGTTGGCCGACCTGGATCGACCGCGGCGTCGGCTCGACGACGACGAGCACCGCGTCGACCGACTTCTCGTTCATCCTGGTCATCGTCCCGATGCCGGCCTCCAGGTCGGCGATCACGGTCTGGCCGGGGAAATCAGCGGAGCCGAGCAACTGCTCGGCAGAAAGCGCACATCAAGGGCATCCCGGTTCCGGGTTCTGCAACGCGGTGACCACAGCGACCCGGACGCCGTCGGGGCCGTCGGACCCGAAGCGGTCGACGAGCTCGTTCCAGCCGGGAGCGTGCTCCGGCGCGTCCTCGCCGCCCTCGTCGAGCGACTCGCGCAGCGTCACCAGGCGCTCGGTCTCCTGCTCCCCCAGTCCGAGCGAGATCCCGAGGTTGGGGTTCGAGTCGCAGTCCAGAGCGACGACCTTCGCGCCGCCCCGGGCGAGCGTCCTGGCTACCACAGCGGCTGTCGTCGTCTTACCGACGCCCCCCTTGCCGACCACCGCGATCTTCACGAGATACGCCTCCGCTCCACCATCTCGACCAACTTCCCGATCGCGGCCACCGCCGCACTGTCCGGGGCGGCGTCGATCGGCGCCCGCCCATCCCGCTCCGCCGCGGCGAAGTCCTCGTCCCAGGGGACGGCGCCGATGACCTCCAGGCCGGTCCGGTCGGTGACGTCATCGATGTCGCGATCGTCCCGCACCCGGTTGACGATGGCGAAGATCCGCTCCGGCGCGTGCTTGGCCTGAGCGAGCCGTGCAAGCTTGCGGCCGGTCAGCAGCGCCTTCGCCGTCGGTTCAACGACGACGAGGACCGTGTCGGCGAAGTTGCCCCATCCGAAGAAGGGCTGCCGGGTGCCGCCGGGCAGATCCCCCACGAGGTTCCACCGCTCGACCGGTAGTTCCGCAATGATCTGCCGGAAGGCGAACTGGGAGCGGAAGTGATCCCGCCCGGACCGCATCTTGCCGAACTGGAGGAACCGCACCCCATCCGGGCCGGGCACCGCGTAGCGCTGCACCGCGTCGTCGGCAGTGAGCCCTTGGCGCAACCGGAACCGCGGGCCTTCCTCGCCCTCAGCCCGCTCCCGCACCGCCTCGGCCGGGATGGGCGCGTCATCGATTTCGATCCCGAGGGAGTACGCCAGTCCGGGCATCGGATCGGAGTCGACAGCGAGCACCGGTGCTCCGCCACGAGCCAGCAATCGCGCGAACGTGCCGGCGATAGCCGACTTGCCGACCCCACCTTTCCCCACCAGGGCCACCCGCATCGGTGCAGGCTATCCGCATCTATGTGTCGAGGACCACATCGGGTTGGGCCAGCGCGCCTCGGGCCGCGGGCCTCCACTTGTTCGCCGCGCGCGAGGTTCCACGCACAGTGCGTCCGACGACTCCCCCGCCATCGTCGAAGCGGTCTTCTGGTCACCTCCGCCACGATCCTGCACCGGCACCGACGACTCGCCGCCCGCCACCGGACCACCAGCACTGGACCACCAGCCGCCGCCGACCCGGTCGACCACCCATCCCAGCCGGCCTGCGGGCACTGGCAGTCCGCCTGGCCACCGAGAACCCGACCCGGGGCTATCGACGCGTGCCCGGCGAGCCCGCCGGCCTCGGCCACCAGATCGGCGCCTCCACCACCTGGAAGATCCTCACCGCCGCCGGGATCGACCCGTCGCCACAGCGATCCGGGCCGACCTGGCCGCAGTTCCCCCGCGCCCAGGCCCACGCGATCCTCGCCTGCGACCTGTTCCCCATCGACACCATCACCCCGACCCGGCTCTACGTCTTCTTCGTCGTCGAACACGCCACCCGCCACGTCCACATCCTCGGGGTCACCGCCCACCCGACCCCGGCCTGGCTGACCCGATTGGCGCGCAACCCCGCGATGGACCTCGACGACGCCCGCACGACCTTCCGATTCCTCATCCGCGACCGAGACGCCACGTTCACCGCCACGCTCGACGCCATCTTCACCGGCCCCGGGATCCAGGTGATCAAGACTCCGGTTCGGGCGCCACGCCCGAACGCGATCGCCGAACGGTTCGCCGGCAGCATCCGCCGCGAACTCCTGGACCGCATCCTCATCATCAACCAACGCCACCCGGCGTCGGTCCTGACCACTACGAGGACCACTTCAACCGCCATCGCCCGCACCGCGCACCGGCACAGGCCGCCCCGCTACGTGCCCTTCCAGAGCGCCGCCAGACCGACACCAGCCACGTCCACCGACACGACCGACTCGGCGGTCTTCTCCACGAATATCAGCAGGTCGCATGACGTGAGCCGAGTTTCGGGCACCTACAGGTCCAGGCTCCGGTCGGCTGGCTCGTCGACCCAAGGACGTGCACGTAGCGGCCGCCGACTTCCAGGACGAAGAAGACGTAGATCCGTTTCAGCGTCGCCGCGCAGTCGACATGGAAGAAGCCCCCGGCCAGCATGGTCGAGGCCTGCGCCCGCAGGAACTGTCGCCACGTCGTATCGGTGGACCGGGACGGCGCCGGAGGTATCCGCCGCAGCGTGCGGATCCTGCGGATGGTGGATGCTCCGACGCGATGGCCGAGCTTGCGCAGTTCGCCCTGGATTCGCTGGTAGCCCGAGGTCTGGTTCTCGCTGGCCATCCGTTCGATCAGCACAGCGATGGCGTCATCGAGAGGTGGGTGACCGGACCGGTTCGGGTAGGTCCACCTTTTGGCCACCAGGCGGCGGTGCCACCGCAGGACCGTGCCCGGCGTGACCAGGCGGTGGCCGCGCAGCACCCTGGGTAGCTGCCGGATCAGCGCCGCGAACACGGCCCGGTCGGCCCGGTCCAGGCCGGGCGTCGGGGTGGCTCTGCGGAGTACGGCGACCCTCGTGGCGCAGGACGAGCAGCTCGACGTCCTTGGACGCCGGGGTGCGGCCGAGCAGCAACAGCCGGCCGAGAAGCCGATCGAAGATCAGGTAGAGCAGGCGTAACGACACGTTCACGATCATGCCCCGCCGCAGGAGAACGCCGATCGACGCAGGTCCCAAGCCCCGGCCGACTTATGGAACCCCACAGGCCGTCCGCCAGCTCGCGACGGCCTGGAATCTGCAGCTCTCCCCGCACTGTTGGGGCACAGGCGTCGTTCAGGCCGCCACCCTGCAGCTGCTTGCCGCCACTCCGCGCGCCCCGTTCGGCATGACCGGTGGCGACCCGCTGATCTTCGAGTTTGACCGCGGGCACAACCCGTTGCGCGAAGGTGTGCTGGTCGAGCCGATTCGACCGCAGAGAGGCAGGGTCTCGATCCCGTCGGATCCGGGTCTCGGTGTCACAGTCGACGAGGACTGGGTTCGCGAGCACCGCGTCGACGGGCACGGCGTCCGGATGAAGGTGTGACCGGCCCATGTCGCCCGGACAAACCAAGATCACTACCCCCAACGAACCTCAACCGGCGGTGTGGATGATGGCGAGTAAGCGGCGCCGGTGCTCGATGAGCACCGCGCTGCCGATCTCAGTCATGGGTTCGCCCCTCAAGGTCGGGATACTCATCCGCTGAACTGGTCCAAGACCTCCTCGATAACGGCTATTCGCCTTGTCGGGCTCCCGCCGAAGGTTAGTGTGATGTGCTCGATTCCGGCCGCCCGATATCTCATCAGCAGGTCGGCTACGTAGGACGGTGGGCCGGAGATGGTTCCGGTGGACCACGGGTCGCCGGTGACGTCGCTCGCGAGCCGCAACGGGCTGAACACGCCCGCTCGAAGTGTGACGTCCCGCCCGAATGACACGGCCTCTTCTTGAAGCTCGCGCAGGCGGCAACCGAGCACTTCCGGGCTCATCCCGTAGATGTGTGGGAACCACACATCGCCGTATCGAGCGGCGCGGGTCGCTGCGGCGCGGACGTTGCCGCCAACCCAGATGGGCGGGGGTGCCGGGTCCCGGATTGACGGGTAGACGCCCATCTCGCGGATGTCAAACCCGTCGCCGTGGAACGAGAACAGCCCGTCGCTGCTGTTGCGTAGCGCCGCGAGGACACCGAGCGTTGCGTTGCTAACCGGTCCGCGCCGGGCGTGGTCGGCGCCGAGGGCGTCGAACTCCTCGCGCATCCAGCCTGTGCCGACGCCGAAGTCGAATCGGCCCTCGGAGAGCACCTGGACCGTCCCGGCGAGCTTTGCCCACATCAACGGGTGCCGGTAGGGCAGGATGCCGACGCCGAGGCCGAGCCGGCACCGGCTCGTCACCGCTGCGGCGAACCCGAGGCTGGTGAACGCTTCGAGGAACGGCAGCTGTGCGGGCACCTCGTAGCTGGCGTCGTGGCTGTCGGCGTAGGGGTACTCGGTCTCCTGCGCTCCGCTGAGCGCGATGTGGTCGCCCACCCACAGTGAGTCCACCCCGGCGTCCTCGGCGAGCGCGGCGAACTCCCGGATAGCGGCGGGTGAGGCGCCGCGCCCGGTGTTGGGCAGCAGCACCCCGATCGTCGGGCGCGGGCTCACGCCGCGTCCGCCCGCACGAACACCGGGAGAGTGATCTCCTCCGTGACGTCCTCGTAGTCCAGCCGCAGCGGCATCCCGATCCGCGCGTCGTCGGGGGCGACATCGACAAGGTTCGCCATCATCGTCGGCCCCTCGGTGAGCTGCACCAGGCCGAGTACCAGCGGCACCCGGTCCCGGAACGCCGTGCCGGCCGGGCGGTGCACCACCGTGAAGCTGTAGAGCTCGCCGGTTCCTGCGACCAGCTCCCAGGTGCCACCGAGCTGCCCACACTCGGGGCACGCCGCCGTCGGGTAGAAGCGGAACGTCCCGCACGCCTCGCACCGCTGCAGCCGCAGCGCGTGCTCGCGAGCCGAGCTCCAGTACGGCGCGGAATCGGGGTTGATGGTGGGGATCGGCCGATCTGTCGTCATCGTGCGGGTCCCTCTCATCGGTTCGCGGCGGCCAGGATGGCCACCGAGTAGTTGGACGCGACGGCGCTCGCGGAGGTGACCAGGGCGGTGCGGGCGCCCTCGACCTGGCGGTCCTCGGCCTCGCCCCTGACCTGCCGCACCCCCTCGTTGAGATGCAGCATCCCGCCGGGCACGCCCGGGTGCGCGCAGCTGAGCAGGCCGCCGTGCGTGTTCAGCGGCAGCCTGCCGCCGAGCTCGATGCCACCGTCGGCGACGAACCCGGCCGCCTCCCCACGGCCGCAGAACCCGAGGTCCTCCAGCTGCACCATCAGCGTGATCGCGAAGCTGTCGTAGATCTGGGCGACGTCGATGTCCTCGGGGCTGAGCCCGGCCTCGCCGAACGCCTGCCGGCCGGCGACGTCGCACACCGTCCGCACCAGGTCGTGCGACGCGTCGCCGCGGACGAGGTGCCCCATGTGGTAGGTCGAGTGGGCCTGGCCGAGCCCCAGCATCGCCACCTCTCGCGCGGCGTCGCGGCTCGCACCCTGCCGGGTGACGACGTACGCCGCGGCGCCGTCGGAGACCAGCGAGCAGTGCAGCTTGCGCAGCGGGCTGGACACCATCGTCGAGGCGCGCACATCGTCGAGGGTGATCGGGGTACGCATCTGGGCCCGCGGATTCAGCACGGCGTGCCGGCGCATGGCGACAGAGACCGGATCGAAGACCGTGTCGTCGAGCCCGTACTCGTGGAGGTAGCGTTGGGCCAGCAGGGCGTAGAACGCCGGGATGTGCGCACCGTAGGGGAACTCGTAGTCGAGGCTGTGCGCCCCCATCGAGGCGTACGCGGCGGTGCCGTCTGGATCCACCCCGCTGCGCAGCGTGTCGCCCGCGACGACGACGACGGTCTGGCACTGCCCGGACTCGACCGCCCAGGAGGCCAGTCGCAGCGCTGCGCAAGGCGACGCGCCCCCCATCGACAGCGAATCGCACAACGTCTTGGTGAACAGGCCCAGCGACTCCGCGAGCACCATGTGGTAGCGCGGGGACGGCCGGAACAAGGGCGCCGCGCACAACAGCCCGTCGACGTTTCGGAGAGTGAGCCCGGCGTCGGCGAGCGCTGCGGCGACGGCGTCGGCACAGAGGCTGATCGACGTGCGGTCAGGCACGACCCCGACGTCCGACTCACCGATGCCGGCGATAACCGCCTTGTGGGAGGGCATGAGGATCTTCCTCTCGTGATCGAGCAGCTAGAAGTAGAGGGCTCCGAGGTCCGCCTCGGCACCGGGCGGCAGCTCCTCGACGGCGCCGGAGCGCAGCAGCATGACCCGGTCGCACAGCCGGGCGAGCAGCCCGACGTTCTGGTCGACCCAGAGCACGCCGGTGCCGAGGTCGCGGCAGCTCGCGACCGTCGCCTCGCTGACCTCGCGCACCGCACGCGGCGACAGGCCGAGGCTGAGTTCGTCGAGCAGCAGCAGCCGAGGGCGGGCCACCAGGCCGCGAGCGACGGCGACGAGCTGCTGCTGGCCCCCGCTGAGCACGCCGGCCCGGCGCTCCAGCAGCGGCTCCAGGCCGGGGAGCAGCGCGAGAACGTCAGCCCGCGATGTCGGGTAGTCCCGGACACGCCCGCCCAGCGCCCCGACACGCAGGTTCTCCTCCACGGTCAGGTTCGGGAACAGGCGTCGCCCCTCGGGAACGTGGGTGACCCCGCGCGCGGCCACCGCCGCCGGGTCGGCGGGCAGCGGCGCGGAGTCGAACGCGACATCTCCCCCGCCGCGGGTGATCGTGCCGGAGATCGCGCGCAGCAGCGTCGTCTTGCCTACCCCGTTCGGGCCGGCGACGCCCACCAGCTCGCCCGACGCCACCCGCAGGCTCGCCCCGTGCAGTACCTCGGCCCGGCCGTAGCCGGCACGCAGGTCATCGACGACGAGCCCGGCCATCGTGGCGCTCATCGGCTCGGCCCGGGCAGCTCGGCGGGCTCGATACCGGCGAAGATCTGGGCGATGTCGCGGCGGCCGAGCACCTCGGTCGGCTCGCCGTGCCCGACGACCTGCCCGTAGTCGAGCACCGTCATCTCATCGGCGACGGTCGTGAGGAACCCGATGTGATGGGAGATGACGAGGATCGACAGGTCGAGCTGCTCGCGCAGGCTGGTCAGCAGCGTGCGCATACCGTCCATTTCCTGCCCGGACAACCCCGCGGTGGGCTCGTCGAGCAGCAGCACCCGGCCGGTGCCGACGATGCCGCGGGCGATCTCCACCCGCTTCTGCTCGCTGAGGTCGAGCCCGCTCGCGCTCATCCGGTGCCTGGCCGTGGGCACCCCGACCTGCTCCAGCGCCCAGTGCGCCTGCTCGGTCAGCTCGGCCTCTCGACGCCGGGTCGCGCGCCGGCCGATGAGCTCGGCCGCCAGCGAGCCGCGGCGGTCGGCGTAGAGCCCGAGCTTGACGTTGTCCAGCACGTCGAGGTCGGGCACGAGGGCCGGGGTCTGGAAGCAGCGGATCAACCCGCGGCGGCGGCGCCCGGCCGGGCCCAGCCCGTCGATCGGTGCGCCGTCGAGCTCGACGCTGCCAGCCGCCACCGGCTGTAGCCCGGACAGCGCGTTGAGCAGCGTCGTCTTGCCCGCGCCGTTCGGTCCGACCACGGCGTGCACCGAGCGCGGCCGCAGCTGCAGCGCCGCCCCGGTGAGCGCGACGAACGCACCGAACCGGACCTCCAGCTCGCGTACCGCGAGGGTGGGGACGCCCTCGGGCCGGGATTCGCCGCGGTCGGCCACGGCACCGGCGGTGAGCGGCCGCGGCCGGATCACCGGGCCGGCCGGCTCAGCGGCCGGGGGGTCCACCCCCTGGCGGCGCCGCAGGGCGCGGACGGCCCGCGTGGCCAGGCCGAAGAGCCCGTCGGGCAGCACGACGAGGAACACCAGCAGCACGGCGGCGAAGACGACCGCCGACAGGTGCCCGCCGCTGAGCACGTACTCGGGCAGCACGACGAGCAGCAGCGCGCCCAGGATCGGCCCGCCGACGGTCCCGGTCCCGCCGATCACCACCATCGCGAACAGGTAGACCGACTGCGCCACCGTGAAGCCGTCCGGGGAGAGGTAGCCGACCGACAGCGAGTAGACGAACCCGCCCAGCGCGGCGAGCGCGCAGCAGTACGCGAAGGCAAGCACCTTGGCCCGGGTCACCTGCACGCCGCAGGCCGCTGCCACCGCCTCGTTGCTCTTGATCAGCCGCAGCGCGCGGCCGGTGCGCGAATCGGCGAGGTTGCAGGTGAGGAACACCGCAGCGGCCAGCAGGAGCACGGCCAGCGCATAGAGGCCGGGCCCACCGGTCAGGCTGGTCCCGCCGGCGTCGAGATCGGGCACCATGAGCCCGCTCGCCCCGCCGGTGAGCCCGGCGAGCGCGTCGCCGGTGAGCAGCGTGACCACGACGTAGGCGAAGAAGAATGTCGTGACCGCGATGCCGAAGGTCCGCAACCGGACCATCACGGCGCCGAGCAGCACCGCGACGGCGGCCATGCCGAGGACACCGATCGCCACGCACACCACCGTCGGCAGCCCGGTCTGGGCGCGCAGCACGCTGACCAGGTACGCCCCGAGCGCGACGAACGCGGCGTGGCCGAAGGAGACCTGCCCCGTGTATCCGACGAACAGGTCCAGGCCGATCACGGCGATGGCCCAGGCCATCGCGACCACGAGGCTGAACCGCAGGGCCGGGTCCAGCGGCAGGACGCCGGCCACTGCGAGAACGGCGACGATCGACATGCTGGGCGCCAGCGTCCGGCTGGTCGCCTGGTTGATCTTCATGAGGTCACCTCCGCGCCGCTACAGCCGGGCCGACTGGGGCTGGCCGAGAAGCCCGTGCGGCCGGACGAGCAGCGTGATCATGAGCAGCCCGAACACCACGACGATGGCCAACTCCGGGTCCATGACGGCTGCGGTGATGTTGGAAACCACGCCGACGATCACTCCGCCGAGCAGTGCCCCTGGCAGGCTCGTGAGGCCGCCGAGCACCACCGCAGTGAACGCGAAGAGCAGGTAGGAGTCCATCATCGTGGGCGACAGGAAAGCCGTCGGCGCGATGAGCACGCCCACCAACAGCGACAGCGCGGCCGACAACCCCCAGCTCAGGGCCCCGAGCCGCAGCGTGCGCACGCCGAGCAGTCGGGCGGTGTCGGCGTCCTCGGCGACCGCGCGCAGGCTCAGCCCGGTCGCGGTGAAGCGGAAGAACGCCCACAAGGCCGCGGCCACGAGCACCGCCATCCCCGTGGCGAGCAACGTCTGTGGAGAGACCTGGAGCATCCCGCTGCTCAGCCCCGCGCCCGTGATCAGCGGCGGGAAGCGGTACGGCGCGCCCTCGCCCCACACGAATTCCATCACCGCGACCAGCAGCAGTGACAGGCCGAGCGTGCGCAGCGTCGTGTTGAGCGGTCCCGCCGACCCGCGCGGTGCCATCACCCCGAGGAACACCACCACGCCGAACAGGACGGCCGCCGCCAGCGCGGCGAGCGCCGCTACGGCCACCGGCCAGCCCGCCTGCCCGATCAGCGCGAACACCCAGAAGGCTCCGAGCGTGCACAATGCGCCCTGCGCGAAGTTCGGTACCCCCGTCGACTTGAACAGCAGCACGACGGCGAAGCCGAGCAGGCCGTAGAGGCAGCCGAGCCCGACTCCGCTGATCGCGGCCGGGATCAACAGGTCCATGTGGGTCTCCCTGTCCTGTTCGCTGCCCGCACCCGCTCATCCGGCGCTGATCGGGACCTGGGCGGCGGTGCTGAACTCGCGCCCGTCCAGCCGCACGACGAACACGTTCTCCAGACCGAGGTGGTCGTCGGCGCTCAAACTCACCGGGGGCAGGGCCGGGTCGAGGGTTCGCTCGTCGAACCCTTCGAGCGTGGCGACGAGCCCCTCGCGGGTCAGCGGCTGGGTCTGCTCCACGGCCTCGGTGAACAGCAGGCCCTGGGCGCAGCCGTAGATCGTCGCCGGCTCCGCCTCGACGCCCGCCGACTCCAACGCGGCGGCGCACTCCGAGCCCTCGCCGGCTGGCAGCTGCAGCGGCGAGGCCACGAGCAGCCGGTCGGCCACGGACGTGTCGTAGGCGCCTGCGAACTGCTTGGTCGCCAGCGTCGACACCCCGAGGACGGCCTTGCGGGGCACCGCTTGCTGAGCGACGAGCGCGTCGACGAACTTGACCGCGTCTGTGCCGGCCATGTCGACTACGACGTAATCCGGGCCGGCCGCTTTCACCTTCAGCGCGGCGGGCGTGTAGTCGGTGGTGCCGACCTCCTCCACCGTTTCGCCGGCGAACGTGCCCCCGCCCTCGGTGGCGCGGTCGCGGGCGTTCGCGATCGCTGACTCGTAGCCCGGCCACTGGTTGACCGCGGCGTAGACCGAGCCGGGCCCGCGCTCCGAGAACGCGAACGGCACGAGGGCGTTGATCTGATCCTCGTACATCGGCATCATCGCGAACACGTTCCGCTTGACCGGCTCGATGAGGTCGCGCAGCCCTGCGTAGGGGAACAGGTAGGGGATGCCGGCCTCATCCAGGCCGGAGTAGATCGCGCCAGCCTGGACGGTGCCGCACCCGCCGACGACTGCGAACACCGGCTCGTTCTGCAGCTGGCGGACGTTGCCCACCGCGCGCGAGGCGCTGTAGGCGTCGTCGAGCACGGTGTACTCGATCTGCCGGCCCGCCACGCCGCCCTGCCCGTTGACGTGCTCGAACCAGGCCTGGGTCCCGTTGCTGAACGGGGCGCAGACGGCGCCAGCGGCACCGGTCAGCGCGTTGGTGACGCCCACGGTGAGGGTCTCCTCGGCGACGCCGGAGGCCTCGCCGGCAGCGCCACCCCCGCCCGCGGCACAGCCGGCCGCGAGCAGCAGGCCAGCCGCCGCGACCAGGGGTGAGACGCGGCGCCTTGTCGGTGGCCGCAGGTCGGAGGTTGTTGCGTGGCGCACGGTCGCTCCTCGGGACGTCGTTGTCGGATGGGTCGTGCGGGCGGCCTAGCCGGACGTGCCGACCGTCCCAGCGGCGCGCCCGACATCGGCCAGCCGCTGTTTGAGGAGGTGCTTCTGGACCTTGCCGCTCTCGGTGACGGGCCAGTCGCTGGTCTCGAGCACCCGGCGCGGGACCTTGAAGCTGGCCATCCGCACGGCGCAATGCTGCACGATGCTGTCGGGGTCGAGGCCGGTGCCGGCGCGCAGCTCCACGAATGCGGCGGGCACCTCGCCGAGGCGCTCGTCGGGCATTCCGACGACGGCGACTCGATCGACACCGTCGAGCTCCGCGATCACCCGCTCGACCTCGGCGGCTGCGACGTTCTCGCCACCCGGCTTGATCATGTCCTTGAGCCGGTCGACGAAGTGCAGGTACCCGCGCTCGTCGAGCCGGCCGAGGTCGCCGGTGTGCAGCCAGCCGTCCGCGTCGATCGCGGCGGCCGTGGCGTCGGGGTCCTCGTAGTAGCCCCGCATGAGGGCCCACCCGCGCACGCACACCTCGCCGGTCGGGCCGGGCTCGGTGGACACCGCGCCGTTCGCGAGGATCCCCAGCTCCAGGCCGGGCAGCGCGCGCCCCGCCGTGGCGTCACGCACGTCCGGGTCGTCGTCCCACGCGGCGGCGGTGCTGATGCCGGCCGCCTCGGTCAGCCCGTAGAGCGGGACGACGTGCTCCACGCCCATACGCTCGCGGATCGCGCGCATGAGCTGCGGGGTCCCGACGGCCCATCCGCGGCGCACCGTCCGGAAGTGCTCGGGGGAGAAGTCGGGGTGCGCGAGCTCGGCGGCATACATCGCGGCCTGGCCGCTGCGCGCGGTGCAGCCCAGCTCGCGGACGAGTCGGAAGACCTCGTCGGGGGTGTACCGCTCCGGCGAGACCATCGTGCAGCCGTGCGTCAGCGCGATCAACGTGGTCGCGACTGTTCCGCCCACGTGGTAGTAGGGCTGGGTGCTGAACACGGTGTCCCGCTCGGTCAGACCCATGCGCTCGGCGAGGTGGTGCGCGGTGCCGAGCGTGGCCGTGCTGTCGAGCAGTGCGCCCTTGGGGAAGGCGGTGGTGCCGGAGGTGAACTGCAGCAGCACCGGGTCGTCGGCGCGCCCGGCCGGTGCCGGGACGGGCGCGGCGCCGGCGAGGGCGCGGAACTCCGCCCAGGACGAGGCGGCACCCGGGTCCGCCGCCGGCGCGACGTCAGGCGCACCCGCCCGCGCGGTGTGCAGCTCGAGGTCCGGGGACGTCAGCCACACCGCCGTCGGCGCGGGAGCGCCGCGCTCCCCCGCCTCGGCGATCGCTTCCTCCAGCAGCCGGCGAAGGTCGTGCACGTGCACGGTCTCGACGGCACACAGCACACGCGGTCGGGCAAGCGCCAGCACGTGCGCCAGCTCGTCGCGCCGGTAGCGGACGTTGACCGGGACGAGGATCGCTCCCAGGTGGCTGCAGGCGGTCTGGGCGACCGGCCAGATCGGGCTGCCGGGCGAGGCGACGGCCACGCGGTCCCCTCGGCCGACGCCGAGGGCGGCGAGCCCGGCGGCCATGACATGCGACGAGCGCCGCCACGCGGCGAAGGTCAGCCGCGAGCACCAGGTGGGTGCAGCGAAGACGAACGCGTCCTCCCCCGCGCGCGGGCCCCTCGCCGCATCCTCCAGCGCCGACCACCACGTCCGGGTGCTCACGTCAGCCCTCGCCGCCGGGGTTGCGGCGGAGCACGAGGCCAGGCATGTGCCCCTCCTGCAGGCGCTCTCCGTGCTGGTTGTCCAGCTCGAACCACCGCTCGACGAGGCCCCGCTCGGGATGGCGGGTGGGTCGCTTGCCCTCGATGACCATCCGACTGGTCACGGTGTCGCCCACGAAGATCGGCGCCCGGAACCTCCAGCCGTCGATTCCGAGCAACGCCACCGCGGTGCCCTCGAAGATGCCGATCCGGTCGAGGAGGCCCGTGATCACCGAGACGCCGAGCAGCCCGTGCACCACGCGCTGCCCGTACGCGGTGGTCTTCGCGAACTCCTCGTCCGTGTGCAGCGCGTTGTGGTCGCCGGACAGCTCGGAGAAGGACACGAGATCGGTCTCGGTGATGGTCCGGGTCGGCATCGTGAAGGCCTGCCCGAGGGTGAAGTCTTCGTAGTACATGCCCATTGCGTCTCTTACCGCTCCGTCTCGGGGCTGCTGTCCCAGGTCTGCGCGGTGATTCCGGCCGCGCGCAGCGCGGACTTGCTCACCTTCTGGGTCGCGGTCAGCGGGAGCTCCGCCACCAGCTCGACGTAGCGCGGCACCATGAACCGTGGGAGCCGCTCGACCAGGTAGGCGTGCAGGTCGGCCGGAGCGGGGGTCCGTCCGGGCTCGGGCACGACGACGGCCTTGATCTCGTGCTCTCCCCACCGGGACGGCACTCCGACCACCGCGCATTCCGCGATGTCCGGGTGGGTGGTGGCCTCGGCCTCGACCTCGCTGGACGGGATGTTCTCCCCGCGACGCCGGATGACGTCGTTCATCCGCTCGACGAAGTAGAAGTTGCCCTCGGCGTCGCGGGTGAACGCGTCGCCGGTGTGGAACCACTGGTTGCGGAAGCTCTCCGCGGTCTTCTCCGGCAGCCGCCAGTACCCCGACATGTGGGTCCACGGGACGTCCCCGCGCACCACCAGCTCGCCGACCTCGCCGTGCGGCACCGGATCGTCGTTCTCGTCGACGACCTGCGCCTGGTAGCCGGGACGTAGCCGACCGCAGCTGCGGCCGTCGACGAGGTCCGCACCGTCCGACCGGATCGGCGTGCTGATCTCGGTCATGTTGAAGATAGTGCTGACCTCGACGTCGAAGCGCTTCCGAAACGCGTCGAGCTCGGGCAGCAGCGGCACCATGATCACGTGACGGAGCGGGCGGTCGGCGTCATCGGGCGCCGCTGGCAGCGACTCGACGAACTTCGACATCGCGCTCAGCAGGAACGTCACGGTGCATCCGTGCCGGCGGATGTCCGGCCAGAACTCCTGCGTGCGGAACCCGTCCTTGACGACGACCCGACCACCGGCCAGTGCCATGAGGTAGGGAGGGTGCTTGCCGCCGACGTGGAACAGCGGGTAGGGGCAGTAGTACGTGTCGTCGGCGGTCAGCTGCGGGTAGGGCGGCATGCCGGTGGCGGTGGCGTGCAGCTGGGCCCAGGCCACCTGCACGCCCTTCGGGGGCCCGGTGGTGCCGGAGGTGTAGAGGATCGCGCAGGTGTCGCGACCGGACGGCGCCTCCTCAGCGGGGTCGGCTGCGGGCGGGTCGGCCGGCAGCAGTCCGCGGGCGTCGAGGACCTCCCAGGGCAGCGTGGGCCGGTCCGCGCCGGCGGCCTCGGCGTCGGTGACGACCACGGTGCGCAGCCCGGGCACCTGGTCGGCGATCTCGGCGAGCTGCGGCAGGTACTTCGCCGCGACGACCACGACCGACGCGGCCGAGTCCGCGACGACATGGGCCAGCATCCGGTTCCGGTACGCGGTGTTCACGGGCACCTCGATCGCCCGCAGTCGGCCCAGGCCGAGCCACGAGCACAGCGCGAGCGCGCTCATCGGGAGCATCGCCAGGACCGTGTCGCCCGCGCTGACCCCGACCTCGCGGTATGCCTGCGCCCAGCGCTTCGCCTCGCGATCGGTCTGCGCGTAGGTGAGAGTCCTGCCTCCTGCATCCTCCAGGTAGACCCGATCCGGGGTCTCGGCCGCACGGCGGGCGACGAGTGCGGGCAGCACCAGGTCAGGAGCGAGCACGGTCGGCGCTCCTCCCCGGCTGCGGCTGCAGCTCGTCTGCCGTCGGCCCGTCCAGTGCCAACCCGGTCTCCGCGCGGAACCGCAGCGCGCGGTAGCGCCCGCGGGTGGCCCCTCCGGAGGCGACCGAACCCAGCCAGCAGCCGAGCAGCCCCAGCGGGATGGAGACCAGCACCGGGTAGGTGTACGGGAACGGCGGCTCGTCGCCCGGCCAGACGGCCGGCCCGAGCGCGATGAGGACCACGGAGCTGACCAGGCCGACCAGGATGCCGGCCACCGCGCCCCGGGTGGTGAACCCGGGCCAGAACAACGCGCAGGCAAGCGACGGCAGGTTCGCACTGGCAGCCACCGCGAGCGCGACGCCGATGAGCACCGTGATGTTCAGCTGGCTGCCCAGCGCGAGGGTGAGGACCACCGCGACCACGCCGATGCCGACCGACGCGAGGCGGGCCACGGTCGCCTCACCCTTCGGGTCGTGCGCGCGCCCGCTCCGGTTGGCCCAGAGGTCATGCGCCACTGCCCCGGCCGCGGAGATCAGCAAGCCGGCGACGACGGCGAGGATCGTGACGCAGGCGACGCCGCTCACCACGGCGAGCGCGATGCCCCCCAGCAACGAGCCGGGCCCGCCCGCGACGAACTCGGTGATCGCCGGGGCGGTGAAGTTGGCGCCCGCGCCGACCTGCTTCTCCGCGCCCGGACCGAGGTAGGCCCGCGCGCCGAGTCCGACCACGACGATGACCAGGTAGAACGAGCCGATGAAGCCGATCGCCCACGCCGCCGACCGGCGGGCGGCCGTGGTGGTGCGCACGGTGAAGAAGCGGATCAGCATGTGCGGCAGGGCGATGCTGCCCAACGCGAACGTGACGAAGTACGAGATCGTCTCCACCGGCTCGTCCGGAGCCAGCAGCAGGCCCGGTTGCAGGTAGGCGGCCCCGTCGGGGGATGCCGCGGCCGCGTCGCGCAGCAGCGTGAAGGGGTTGCCCCCGGCCTGGACGAGGACGCCGATCGCGATCAGCACGCCCACCGTGATCAGCAGGGTGGCCTTGACGATCTGGATCCATGTGGTGGCCAGCATCCCGCCGAACGTGACGTAGACGATCATCAGCGCGCCGGTCGCGATCACCGCAGCAGTCGTGGAGATGCCGGTGAGCTGCGTGATGATCACACTCGCGCCGACGAACTGCGCCACGAGGTAGGCACCGGCCACGCACAGGGTGGCGAGGGCGGCGGCGGCCCGGACGGCCGGCTCGTTGAACCGTGCGGCCAGAACGGCGCCGACCGTGAACTCCGACGTGTTGCGCAGCCGCTCGGCGAACAGGTACAGGATCGGCAGGAACGACACGAGCGTGGCGCCGAGCAGCACGAACGAGTCGACGCCCATCAGGAACACCAGGCCGGCGACGCCGAGGAAGGTCGACGCCGACAGGTAGTCCCCGGCGATGGCCAGGCCGTTCTGCAGCCCGCCGATGGTGCGTCCCGTGGTATAGAAGTCCTCGGCGCTGCGGGTCCGGCTCGCCGCCCACCAGGTGACGCCCAGCGTCACAGCGATGAGCAGACCGAACACCGTCAGGGTCAGTGCGCTGTTCATCGGGTCGCTCCCTCACCGGTCACCGCGTCGAGCAGGGGCTGCACGCGGCGGGCAGACGACCGCATGTAGTAGGCCGTGCCGAGCGCGACGGCGACGAACTGGCTGAGCGTGAAGACCGGCGCGAGTGTCAGCGGCCCGACCACCGGGGTGCTGAGGAGGCTCTGGCCAAAGGCGTACGCCGCCATCCACAGCAGCAGCCACCCGCACGCCAGCCCGAGTCCGACGGCGGCGGTCCTCCGGCGGATCCGCATCAGCTGCAGGTATGTGGGGCTCTGGTCCGCCGCGACCACGGGCGGGATCGGGTCGCCTGGCAGTGCGCTGTCACCGTTCATCACCACTCCAATGGGGCGAGCGCGGAGCTCGGCAGACACAACTGCGGCCCGTCGAGCCCTACGGCTTGTACCGACCGACCGGTACATTGAGCCAGACCGTATTAGCCACATCACAGGACCGTCAAGGGTGAGAGTGGGGGCTTCTAGCGGCGGAGCGACCCCGTTGACCGCCCCTGGGGCGCTCTGTACCGTTCGGTCGGTACAGAAGGAGGCGACGCGTGGAGCACGTGCAGGTAGTCGGCACCGGCATGACGCCCTTCGGCAAGTTCCCCGGCCGGAGCCTGAAGAACCTCGCCGGCACGGCGGTGGCCGAGGCACTGCGGGACGCGGGCATCGGTCCGGACGACGTGGAGATCGCGTTTTTCGCCAACGCCACCGCCGGTCTCATCAGCGGGCAGGAGATGATCCGCGGCCAGGTGGCGCTGCGCGAGGCGGGGCTCTTGGGCATCCCGCTGGTCAACGTCGAGAATGCCTGCGCGTCGGGCTCCTCGGCCTTCTGCCTCGCGCACATGGCAGTAGCGTCGGGGCAGTACGAGGTCGCTCTCGCCGTCGGGGCCGAGAAGCTCGTGCACCCGGACAAGGCCCGCTCGTTCGCGGCGCTCGCCGCAGCCGTCGACCTGGACCGTCGCGACGACCTCCGCGCGCTGATCTACCCCGACGGCGACGCCGCCGCGGGCACAGGGTCGCTGTTCATGGACGTCTATGCGCACGCCGCCCGCGAGTACATGCGGCGCAGCGGCGCGACCGCCGCCGACTTCGCCGCGGTCACGGCGAAGAACCACCGCCACGGCGCGCTCAACCCGAAGGCCCAGTACCGCAACGAGGTCACCGAGGCGCAGGTGCTGGAGAGCCGGATGATCAGCGACCCGATCACGCTGCTGATGTGCTCGCCGATCGGCGACGGCGCGGCGGCGCTCGTGTTGTGCTCCGCCGAGCGCGCTCGGCGGCTCGGGGTGCCGGGCGTCGCCGTCCGCGCGACGAAGGTGCTCTCCGGCAGCGACCAGCACGAGCTTGCCCCCGTGCGCACCGCCCGGCGGGCCTACGACAGGGCAGGGCTGGGCCCCGGGGACCTCGACGTCGTGGAGCTGCACGACGCCGCGGCGCCCGCCGAGCTGCAGATCTACGAGGAGCTGGATCTGTGCCCGGAGGGCGACGGGCCTGGACTGCTGGCGTCGGGCGCCACCGCGCTGGGCGGCCGCATCCCGGTCAACCCCAGCGGCGGGCTGCTCAGCAGGGGCCACCCGGTCGGGGCCACCGGCTGCGCCCAGCTCGTCGAACTCGCCGACCAGCTGCGCGGACGGGCCGGCGGCCGGCAGGTACCCGGGGCCCGCGTGGGCCTCGCGGAGAACGCGGGCGGCTTCCTCGGCCCGGACCACGCCGCGGCGTCGGTCACCATCCTCAGCGTCTGACAGGAGGTCGACGATGACCTACCCGGTTCCGGTGACGCGCCGGACCTCCCCCGTCTCCGTCGCCTCGATCCTTGAGGCCAGCTACGCCCGCTACGGGTCCAAGCCTGCCCTGCTCGACGGCGACGTCGTGCACAGCTACGCCGACCTCGGCCGACGGGTGCACCGCGTGGTCGCGGCCCTGACCGCGCTCGGCGCCACCCGTGGCGATCGCGTCGCCGTGCTCGGGGCCAACAGTCCCGTGTTCATCGAGGTCAGCCAGGCTGCGTTCGTCGGCGGGTTCGTCCGGGTGGCGCCGAGCAGCAAGCTGCACCCGCTCGAGGTGGTCGAGCTCGTCGAGGACTGCCGAGCCCGGTTCCTGTTCGTCGACGAGGACTGGGCCCAGCGGATCCCGGCCGTGCGCGACCGGATGCCGTCGGTGGAGCATGTGATCGGCATGGCAGGTGCTGCCCCGGATGCCGTGCCCTACGCCGAGCTGATCGACCGCGCCGACCCGGGCGCGCCCGAGGACCTGCCCGGCCCGGACGAGCTCTGCGCGCTGCTCTACACCTCGGGTACCACCGGGCGGCCGAAGGGCGCGATGCTCACCCACGGCAACTGGGCGGCGATGATTCGCAATTCGATGATCGAGCTGCCGCCGATCGAGGCCGACGAGGTGATGCTGCACGTCGCCCCGCTCAGCCACTTCAGCGGCTATGTCGAGCCCACCTACAGCGCCCGCGGCGCCTTCCACATCGTGAGCCCGCAGTTCAACCCGGCACAGGTCGTCCAGGCGATCGAGCGGCACCGCGTGACGGCGATGCCGCTCGTGCCGACAATGCTCAACATGCTGCTGCCCGCGGCGGAGGCGCGGACAGCGGACGTGTCGAGCATGCGCACGATCGTGTACGGCGGGTCCGGCATCGCCCCGGACCGGCTCGCCCGCGCAGTCACCGCGTTCGGCGATGTGTTCGTGCAGTTCTTCGGCCTGTCCGAGACCCCGATGCCGCTCGCCGCGCTCTCCCCCGGCGACCACCGGTTCGCCGTCGACGGCCCCGTGCCGCCGCGGCTCGCCTCGGCCGGGCGGGTCAACCCGTTCGTCGAGCTACGGATCTGCGACGAGGAGCGCGCGCCGCTCCCTGCCGGCGAGGTCGGCGAGATCGTCGTGCGCGGCGACGTCGTGATGGCGGGGTACTGGGAGCGCCCGGAGCAGACCGCCGAGATGATCG
The DNA here is from genome assembly GCF_006716445.1 of Pseudonocardia kunmingensis. GTDB lineage: Bacteria > Actinomycetota > Actinomycetes > Mycobacteriales > Pseudonocardiaceae > Pseudonocardia > Pseudonocardia kunmingensis. The sequence continues at coordinate 421,387 of NZ_VFPA01000002.1, read as the reverse complement.
ACGAGGACGGCTGGGCCGCCACCGGCGACCTCGGTCGGATCGACGCCGACGGCTACCTCTACGTCGTCGACCGCAAGCGGGACATGATCGTCACCGGCGGCTACAACGTCTATCCCACCGAGGTCGAGAACGCGATCTCCGCGCTGCCCGACGTGCACGAGGTCGCGGTGGTCGGGGCGCCCGACGAGCAGTGGGGTGAGGCAGTCGTTGCCGTTGTCGTCCCCCGCCCTGGCGCCGCTCTGACCGCAGAGGACGTCGTCGCCGCGTGCCTGGCCCGGCTGGCGACCTACAAGAAACCTCGCGCCGTCGAGTTCGTCGAGGAGCTGCCGCGAACAGGCTCCGGCAAGATCATGCGTCGTCAGCTCCGCGAGCGCCTCTGGGCCGGACGGGACCGCCATGTCGGCTGACGGGCAGGCGTCCATACCGTCCCCATCCCGCACCGACGGCTGCGCCGGCAAGGTCGTCCTGGTGGTCGGTGGCACGCGCGGGATCGGCGCGGCCTGCGTGCGCGTGCTCGCAGCGTCCGGAGCCACGGTGGTCGTCACCGGCCGTACCCGCGCCGCGGCCGAGGCGGTCGCGGAGGAGGCGCGCGGTCTCGGCGCCACCGCACTCGCCGTGGAGCTCGACGTCCGCGACGCGAGCGCATCCGACGCGGCAGTGCAGGCCGCGGTGGACCGGTTCGGCCGGGTCGACAGCCTCGTCGCCAACGCCGGGGTGAACCCGCACTTCGTTCGCGCCGAGGACCTCACCGTCGAGATGTGGGACGAGATCGTCGATGTCAACCTGCGTGGCATCTTCTTCGCGGTGCAGGCCGCGGGCAGGCGGATGCTGGCACAGGGCGGGGGCAGCATCGTCTCGATCTCCTCGGTCACGGCCAGGGTCGGAACCCCCCGCGGCATGCCCTACGTGGCCACCAAGGGCGGGCTCGACGCGATGACGCTCACCCTCGCCGTCGACTGGGCGCCGCGCGGCGTGCGGGTCAACGGCGTCGCCCCCGGCTACATCGAGACCGACCTGACCAGCGGCATGCGCGGCCACGACGCGCTGAGCGCCGCGATCCTCCGTAAGACCCCGCTCGGCCGTTTCGGCAGGCCCGACGAGGTCGCAGGCCTCGTCGCCTACCTCGTGTCCGACCAGGCCGGCTACGTGACGGGTCAGACCTTCGCCGTCGACGGCGGCATGGCCGCGCACTGACCTGCTCCGCGCCCCCACCGAATCCCCAGCAAGCCCAGGAGGCGACATGATGGACCCCACCGCGTACGAGGACTTCCGCGCCGCGATCTTCGCATCGATGTGGCGCGACCTCGCTCCGCTGGAGGAGGAGATCGAGGAGCACGAGTCGATCCCCCGCGAGAAGATCTGGCCGGCTCTCCGCGAGATGGGCGCTTTCGGCCTGCTCATCCCGACCGAGTACGGCGGGCACGGGCTCAGCATCGCGCAGTACCTGCCGATCATCGCCGAGTTCGCAAAGGTGCACGGCGGCATCCGCGCGCTGGTGCACGTGCACAACTCCATGGGCCACGCGTTCTGGGAGCTCGCCGACGAACGGCAGCGCGATGCGGTGCTGCCCGGGGTCGCGGACGGCGCGCGGTCGGTCGCCTTCGGCCTCACGGAGCCCGACTCGGGCACCGGCCTCGACACCGCGACGACCGCGGTCGCCGACGGCGACGACTACGTGATCAACGGTCGCAAATGGCTGATCACGAACTCCGACTTCGCCAGCCACTTCATGGTGTTCGCCAGGACCGGCTCCACCCTCTCCGTCGTCACCGTCGAGCGCGACGCGCCCGGCCTGCGGATCGAGGAGCTGCCCGAGACCATGGGCTGCAAGGGTGGCCAGCACGGTCTGCTGACCTTCACCGACGTCCGGGTACCGCAGACCAACCGTCTCGGCGCCGAGGGATCCGGCGCCGAGGGTATGGAGCGAGCGCTGGAGATCAGCCGTGTCCTTGTCGCCGCGTCCTCGCTCGGCACGGCCGAGTACGCCCTCGATCTCTCGGTGCGCTTCGCGCAGCAGCGGGTGACGTTCGGCAAGCCCATTGCCTCCCGCCAGGCCGTCCAGCGCTACCTCGCCGAGATGGCCACCGACGTACACGCCCTGCGGCTGCTGCTCGACGATGCGGCCGCCAAGTGGGACGCCGGGCGCCGCATCCCTCAGGAGGCCTCGATCTGCAAGCTCTTCGGGCTGGAAGCCGTCGGTCGGGTCACCGACCGCGCCCTGCTCGTGCACGGCGGCATCGGATACACCCGCCGGCATCCGATAGAGCGGCTGTACCGCGACGCCCGGCTAAACTGGCTCGAAGAAGGCACGCCGACCATCCAGCAGCTCGTGATCGCCCGCGAGCTCCTCAAAGGCGCCGCGCGCCACTCCGAGGACATGGAGTTGACCAACCCGTGAGCGAAGAGACGACCAAGCAGCGCATCCTCCGCGTGGCAGGTGAACTCTTCGCGGCGAAAGGGTATGCGGCCACCGGAGTGGCAGAGCTCTGCGAGGCGGCTAATATCGGCAAAGGGGCCCTCTACCACCACATCAAGAGCAAGGAAGATCTGCTCTACCAGATTTCCAAGCGCCATGTCGAAGAGCCGTTGGAGGTTGCAGAGGCCCTGATCGACATGGAGTTGCCGGCCGACGAGAAGCTGCGCAGGCTGAGCCGATATCAGATGAAGACCATCGCCGACCATCTACCCGAGATCACCGTGTACTTCCGCGATGGCCACCACCTCGATGGTGAGTACCGAACGAAGCTCGAGGGCCTTCGAGCGCGCTGGGAGCGCGTCTGGGCAGTCGTCCTGCGGCAGGGCGTCGACCAGGGGATCTTCCGGAGCGCGGACCCGATCTCGGTGAAGGGTTTGCTGGGAATCTTCAACTACTCGTGGGTATGGCTTGACCCCGACGGGCTCCTGCCTCATGAGGAGATCGCGGACCAGCTGGCCGACATCGCGTTGTGGGGCCAGCTGGTCAACACCCGCGACCGAGCAGTGCCGGCATCGAAAGCCACCTCACCGGCGCCCGTGGCCCTGAGCCTCTCGCCGTGAAGGATCGCACGGCGTCGACGAGGCGGGGCGAGCAACAGGGCCCCGGCAAGGTCGTCACGTGATCGCGTAGGTGGCGAGCGGCCGGCTGGTGTCGCGGGCGTGATGGCGAAGCGCGGCGGCGATGTTGGTGGCCCCGGACAGGCGCAGCGCGGTGATCGCGAGGTTGCGTAGTGCGGCCATGACCTGCGGTCCGTGGGCGGTGCGGACCTGGGAGCGGTCCTCGTCGAAGGAGACGTCGCGAACCCAGTGGAGCCGGTTCTCAATCGACCATTGCCCGCGAATCCAGCGGGCGAGCAGGACCGGGTCGGCCTGGAACGCGGCCAGGCTGGTGATCGCATAGACGGTCACGGTCTTCCACTTCCCTGTACCGTGCCAAAACTCAATGTCAGGCCCGTGACCTGCAGGTTCACCCTTGATCAGGCCAGGGAATGATCAGCAGCATGGCCGTACGTCTGCTCCTTGGGCTCAGCCGGTCGTAGCATTTGATCTTGGGAGTTCGGTGGGACAGGATGCCCGCCGTGCGCGTGATGTTGATGTTGTCGGATCGTGAGGAGATCTCCCGTGGCCTGGCCGAGGGCCTGCAGTTCACCGAGATCGGGTTGCGGCTCGGGCGCGATGCGTCGGTGATCTCGCGCGAGGTGGCCCGTCACGGCGGCCGTGGCGGGTATCGGGCGGTGGTCGCGGACACCACGGCGTGCGCCGCGCGCGAGCGGCCGAAGCGGTTCGCCGTGGAGCGCTCACCCCGGCTGCGGGCAGTGGTGTGTCAGCAGCTGCGCGACGGGTGGTCCCCGGCCTCGATCGCGGGCCGGTTGCCGGTCGAGTACGCCAGCGACCAGGCTTGCCGGGTGTCTCACGAGGCGATCTACCAGTGGGTCTACGCCCAGCCGGTGTCCACCCTGGCCAGCGAACTGATCAGCCTGCGCACCGGCCGTAAGGCCCGCAAGGGCGGGCGGCGCCCCGAGCCGGCGCCGCGGATCCGGGAGCCGGTTTACATCGACGACCGCCCGGCCGAGGTCGAGGGCCGTCAGGTGCCCGGGCATTGGGAGGGGGACCTCGTGATCGGCAAGGGCGGCAAGACCGCGGTCGCGACGCTGGTCGAGCGCACCTCCCGGTTCCTCATCCTGGTGCCCTTAACCGGGCGTGACTCGTTGACCGTGGGTGACGCGGTCATCGCCGCCACCCACGGCCTGCCCGACCAGATCCGTCGCTCGCTGACCTGGGACTGCGGCTCGGAGATGGCCCGACACGCCACGATCACCGCGACCGGGCTGCCGGTGTACTTCGCCCATCCGCACAGCCCGTGGGAGCGCGGCAGCAACGAGAACCTCAACCGCATCGTGCGCGAGTACTTCCCCAAAGGTGTGACAATCACCTCCGATCCGACATACTTGGCGATGGTGGCTTCCGACATCAACGACAGACCCCGTAAGATTCACAACTGGAAGAAGCCCTCCGAGTTATTCACCGAACTCGTCGAGGCGAATGCTTCGACTGGCTGAATCTGCCCTCTACTTGATCACGCTGCAGATCCTCAGTTGGCTGGCACTGCTCTCCCGCTGCAGGACTGTGTTGATCACCGAGGTCTTGACGCTCCGGCATGAGGTCATAGTCCTTCGCCGCCAAGCTGGTCCACCTCGGCCGTCCTGGCCAGACCGCGCGATCCTGTCCGCGCTGGCACGGATCCTGCCCCGCAAACTCCGTCACCAACGACTCGTCACACCCGCCACCCTCCTGACCTGGCACCGCCGCCTCATCACAAAGAAATGGACCTATCCAAGCCCGCCCGGTCGCCCGCGCATCAACGACGCTCTCCGCGACCTGGTCATCCGCCTGGCACGAGAGAACCCGCGCTGGGGACACCGCCGCATCCAAGGAGAACTCTCCAGACTCGGGCACCACATCGGCGCCGGCACCATCCGCCGCGTCCTCGCCACTGGCCGTCGCGGCCCCGCGCCGCGAGGGACCGACACCCAGTGGCGAACCTTCCTGCGCGCCCAAGCGGCAGGGCTGCTGGCCACCGACTTCTTCCACCTCGACACCATCGGCCTGCGCAGGCTCTACGTCCTGTTCGTCATGGAGATCCGCACCCGACGCGTCCACATCCTCGGCGTCACCGCGCACCCGACCGCAGCCTGGACCACCCAGGCTGCCCGCAACCTCCTGGCCGACCTCGACCAACGGATCTCCGGGTTCAGATTCCTCATCCGCGACCGAGACGGGAAGTACGGACCATCCTTCGATGCCGTGTTCGCCTCCGAGGGCATCGAAGCGGTGAAGACCCCGCCACGGACCCCGCGGGCCAACTGCTACGCCGAACGGTTCGTCCGCACCGTCCGATCAGAATGCACCGACCGGATCCTGATCTACAACGAACGCCACGCCGCCACAGTCATTGACCAGTTCACCCGCCACTTCAATGATCACCGGCCGCACCAGGGCCGTGAACAACGTCCACCCAACCACGACCCCGCCGTCGTCATCCCCCTCGACGGCCCAATCCTCCGACGCCGAGTCCTCGGCGGCGTGATCAACGAGTACCGACGAGTTGCCTGACTGCACCCAAAAACGCAGGTCACACCCCGCGTGGAGGATTTTGGCACGCTACAAGGCCACGACCAGCAGGGCCTGGCGGCCGGCGGGCAGCTTGCGCCACCGAGTCCGGCGCTGGTTGCGCTGCGCTCGCAGCGCATCCGACAGCACGCCGAGGGCGCGGCTGGACACGGTCATCCCGGACGGGTAGGACAGCACCTTGAAGCTCCTGGTGAGGCGGATTGATCTAGGCAATCGACCGTCTACCAGGAGCTTCACCCAATCGAGGTCACGCCACGCCGCACACGCCCTGACCTGGCCGTCCAGCAGGTTGGCAAAGGCTCACTCGCGGCTCCTGCAGGGCCGGTGCCCATTCGGGACTGTTGTTCACGACGTGCCCGGCCAGGGAGCGGCCAGGGAGGGCGGGAAAACCGCCTACACGGGCGAAGGAGGCCAGGTGATCGGACACCACCAGATCGGGAGGTATGCGTAATGCAGAACGCCGAAACGGTGCTGGGTGTCCTGCGTGAGCGCGGCCGGCGCGGCCTGCCGTGTGATGAACTGTATCGACAACTGTTCAACCCGCAGTTGTATCTGCTGGCCTACGGGCCCATCTACGCCAACCAGGGCGCGATGACGCCCGGGGTCACGCAGGAAACCGTGGACGGCATGTCCCAGGCGAAGATCGTACGCATCATCGATGCGATGCGCCTCGAGCGCTACCGGTTCCGCCCGGGGCGGCGGGTGCACATCTCGAAACAGAACGGGAAGACCCGCACGTTGGGGTTGCCGACCTGGTCGGAAAAGCTCGTCGGCGAGGTGGTGCGGCTCCTGTTGGATGCGTACTACGAACCGACGTTCTCCGACCACCAGGTAGCGGACGCAACCGAGGAAAGGGGCCGGGTAGTGGTCCACCTTGGACGAACTCTCAGTTGGTCTTGTGTGGGGTGTGACACGTGCCGTACCGTGAATGTAGTACAATCGAGTCGCTGTCCGCGAGGCTCACTCGTGACCGGGGCCCGATGGCACGCGATGGCATGCAGGCGCGCACCTCCGGCACCTGGCCGGAACCGGACCCGTCTCGAAGGAGAGATGTGCAGATGACCGAGTCGACGACCTGTTGCGGACCCGGATACGCGACTCCCGCGGACGCCACCCGGGCGGAGCCGGAGAAGATCGGCTACACGATCGCGCTCTACACCGGCACGGACGTCGTGGAGCCCGACTACCTGGCCACTGTCGACCTGGATCCGGACTCGCCGACATACTCGCAGGTCGTGCACCGGCTGCCGATGCCCAACGTCGGCGACGAGCTGCACCATTTCGGCTGGAACGCGTGCAGCTCGTGTCATGGCGACCCAAGCCGGCAGCGGCGGTTCCTGATCGCCGGCGGGCAGCGGTCCAGCCGCATCCACATCATCGACACGGCGGAGCCCCGTGCGCCGAAGATCCACAAGGTGATCGAGCCCGAGGAGATCATCGAGAAGGCCGATCTCACGGCCCCGCACACGGTGCACTGCCTGGCCGACGGCAACGTCATGATCAGCATGCTCGGCGACGGGAAGGGCAACGGGCCGGGAGGCTTCCTGCTCCTCGACTCGAACTTCGACATCGTCGGGCGGTGGGAGAACGACTCCACGGGTATGGAGTACGGCTACGACTTCTGGTACCAGCCGCGGCACAACGTGATGATCTCCAGCGAGTGGGCGGCTCCGAACACCTACCTCGGCGGGTTCGATCTGGCCGACGTCGAGGCCGGGAAATACGGACGCCGGCTGCACTTCTGGGACTGGCAGAACCGCAATCTCGTCAAGAGCGTGGACCTGGGCGAGGACGGGGCGATCCCGCTGGAGGTGCGATTCCAGCACGACCCGGCCAGCACACACGGCTACGTAGGCGCCGCACTGAGCACCAACATGTTTCACTGGCACAAGCCGAACGGCGAGTGGGAGGTCGAGAAGGTCATCGACGTCCCGCCGGTGGAGGTCGAGGGCTGGTCGTTCCCGGTCCCCGGGCTGATGACCGACATCCTGGTATCGATGGACGACCGCTACCTCTACTTCGTGAACTGGTTGCACGGCAGCGTCAACCAGTACGACATCACCGATCCGTCGAAGCCGCGGCAGGCCGGTCAGGTGTGGATCGGTGGTCTGCTCGGCAAGGCCGACGAGGTCAACGGCCGCCCGGTGGCCGGTGCGGCGCAAATGATCCAGCTCTCGCTCGACGGTAAGCGGCTGTACACCACGACGTCGCTGTTCAGCAGCTGGGACAATCAGTTCTACCCGGAGATGGCCGCGCAGGGCTCATGCATGTACAAGATCAATTGTGACGTCGAGAACGGCGGCATGGAGATTGACGAGGGGTTCCTGGTCGACTTCGGCAAGGAACCCGCGGGTCCGGCTCGGGCGCACGAGATGCGCTACCCGGGTGGAGACTGCTCGTCCGACATCTGGCTGTGAGGTGACGGGGTACGACATCACCATCCGCAACCGCGAGGGGCGGGTGGTGCACGTCGACGCCGATCGGTTCCTGCTCGAGGCCCTGGAGGACGCCGGGTTCCGGCTGCCCTTCGGGTGCCGCTTCGGGGCCTGTCTGACCTGTGCTGCGTCGGTCGTCGAGGGCGAGGTCGACCAGACTCAGGGCCGGGCTTACGCGCTCCGGCCAGAGCAGGCGGCCGACGGTTACGTGCTCCTGTGCGTGGCGAAGCCGCGCACGGACTGCACCGTCGACGTGGGAGTTCGACGTGACCTCTACGTCAATCAGTTCCGGAACGGGATGCGTCGCCGGGACCGTTCGGCCGGTTCCCGTGACGGCAGGTGAGGCCCCGGGGACCTTCCAGCCCGTCGCGGGTGCGCTATCGGAACAGTCGCGGAATGAGGTCCGTGGCCCGGGTCCGAGAAGGCTGCGGATGTGCGCGACGACCCGGTGACGCCCCTGGCCCATCTCGACCGCCCCACCGGCCGGGCGAGGTCGGCTGGTGCCACCGGCGCCGGGAAGCCGGCGCCGGTGGCAGCAGCGGGGTTGTCGCCCTCGCGGTCCTGCCGGTCATCGCCCTCGTTTGGTGCACCCGGGCCGGGACCTGACCTCCCGGGACGGGGCCGGCCCGGCTCGGGAGGTCCCGTTCTGGTGCCGGTTCAGAGGCCGCCGATGCTCAGCGCACTCTCGATGCCGACGAACCCGCCGACCAGCAGGAGCAGCACGGCGAACGCGCGGCTCAGTCCGGCCGAGGACATCCGGTCGGCGGTCAGCTTCCCGGCCAGCGCCCCGGCGATCGCGACCGCGGCGAAGGGCAGCACCACCGCCCAGTCCAGCTGCTGGTGCCCGGTCCGCACGACCAGGGAGCTGACCGAGTTGATCGTGATGACCAGCAGCGACGTGCCGATCGCCAGCGGCATGGGCAGGCCGAGCATCATCGCCAGCGCCGGGACGACCAGGAACCCGCCGCCGACGCCGAGAAACCCGGTGAGGAATCCGACCACGGCCCCGCTGGTGATCACTCTTACCGCCCGCACGACCCGGGTCCGGGTCGAGGCCGCGGTGGCGAGGACGGCGATCGCACCAGCCGTCCCCGAGCCCTCTGTCGGCGACTCCGGATCGAGCCCGTCCCGAGTTCTGGACGACCTGGTCCGGACCAGCATGAGCACCGCGACCAGTAGGGTCAGCGTGGCGAAGGTCAGCAGCAGCACCGGCTGCGGAACGGCGCGGTTGGCCAGCGAGCCCGCCCACGCCGTCGGGACACCGACAATGCCGAATGCCACCCCGGTGCGCCAGTTGATCGCGCGGGCGCGCAGCCGGGCGAGCAGCCCCGCCGCCGAGACGAGCCCGACGATGATGATGCTGCCGGTGGTAGCGGTGCGGGCGTCCTGCCCCAGCGCGTAGACCAGCGCGGGCACGGCGAGGACCCCGCCGCCACCGCCAAAAGTCCCGATGGCCAGGCCGACGGCCAAACCGAGCACGCCGGCCAGGACGCCAGTCACGCCACGGTTCCGGGCTTGCCGTCGTCGTCGGCGAACGGGAGCCCGGCCTGTGCCCAGGCCTTCATCCCACCAGCCATGTTGCGGGCGTCGGCGAGTGCGACGGCCGCGTTGCCGGACCGGCGCTCGACCACGACCGTCCGGCCCCGGTCGAGCGCGGCGGGGTCCAGGACGCCGAGCGGGACGTGGAGAGAGCGCCCTCCATGTGGCCGGCCCGCCATTCCCCGGGCTCGCGCACGTCCGGCAGCAGTGCGCCGTTTGCGGCCAGCCGGTTGGCGTCGGCGGGATCGATCTGCGGGGCGTCTTGGGGGCGGGTCACCGTCGGGGGTCCTTCCGGTCGGGCGAGCCGAGCAGGTCCAGCTGGTAGCCGGTCCTGGTGGTGAAGTCCGCGCGGAGCACGAAGCGGTCACCACGCACCAGCGTCTGTCGCCACTCGACGGGCTTGCCCTTCGCGGTACCGAGCCGGCGGATCGAGAACGCAGCGGTCGACGGGCTGCCGCCGAGCAGCCGGTGCTCGGCCGGGGTGGGCAGGATCGGCTGGATCGTCTCCTCGCCGCCGGTCAGCACGACGCCACACAGCTCGGCGTAGCGCGCGTAGAGCGCGCCGCTGGAGAAGTCCGCCCCGAGTAGCGGGGCGGCCAGATCGTGCGGGAGCCAAACCCGGTCCAGAGCCAGCGGGGCGCCGCCGGCGTACCGCAGCCGCTCCAGGTACACCAGCGGGGTGGACTCCTCCAGGCCGAGCCGGACGGCAATGACACCGTCAGCGCGCACGTCCAGCGCACGCACGACGTTCTCCTGCTCCAGCCCCATCGCCCGGACCGACTCGTAGAGGCTGTAAAGCGCCCCGAGCCGCTGGACGATCTCCACCGGTTCGGCCAGTCGGGACGGGCGTCCCCGCGTCCCGACGACGAGGCCCTCCTCACGCAGCACCCTCACCGCCTGCCGGACGGTCTGCCGGCTGACCCCGTACTCCTCAACCAGCGAGTGCTCACCGGGAAACCCGCCGGTGAACTCATCGGCGTCGAGCCGTCGTCGCAGGTCGTCGAGCAACTGCTCCCAGAGCAGCCGTCCCGGCCGGCGCCGCAACGTTGCCGGACCGATCGTCGTCCCGTCGCCACTCATGACCGTTAATGTACGGTCATTTAAGCGCGCAATGCAACCTCGTCGAGGGTGCCGCCCGCCACGCCGGGCCGAGCGTCAGAATGGATCATCGGCCTCGTTCGTGACACGACCGCTCGCGGCGGTCCGAGCGAGCAGGTCCGGACGGCGAGGTGGGCGGGACCGCGGCAGTCGCGGGAACGGGACACCCCAGCAGACGGGGAGACGACAGGGTTCACGCGGGCGTCAGGTCGCGGGGGCCAACGGAATGAGAGCGGCCGGGAAAGGCGGCCCGCGTCAGAACCACGCGCGACAGCGGCGGTCGTCGATCGACAGCCGGCTAGTGGCGAACCGGTACACGACGTGTGATCGACCGGTGAGCTGACGTACGCCACGCCGCCACTGGCCACGCCGGCGGCGGACCGCAGCGTGCCGGTCACGCATCCATCCCCCGGGGCGACGCCGGAGGTCAGGCCAAGCCACGAAGCATGGCGTTCCAATACATGGCAGGCAACCCGTAGCGCTTGAGGTACCACATGTCGCGGCGTTCCTTGATCGTGTCGATGTACGGGATGGACGGCTTCGGCGTCATCGAGTAGTCGAACTCGGCGAGCAGCATGTGGTTGCGTGACGTCGTCAGCGGGCAGGAGGCGTAACCCTCGTAGCGCGCCCCCGGAGCCCGCCCCGCCATCACGTCTCGGAGGTTCTCCACGACGACGGGGGCCTGTTTGCGGATCGCCGCCCCGGTCTTGGAGTTGGGCGAGGAGCCGGCGTCGCCGAGCGCAAAGACGTTCGAGTACCGGGTGTGCTGCATCGTGTGCTTGTCGATCTCGACGTAGCCCGCGGGCGAGTTCGGGTCGGCCAGTGCCGACTTCTTCACCCAGTCCGGCGCGCTCTGCGGCGGGACCGCGTGCAACACGTCGTAGGGAAGAGTCGTGGTGGAGTCGCCGCTCGCGACGGCGATCTCCTTGGCCACCGGGTTCACCGACGTCATCTCGCTCTGAAAGTGGACGTTGATCCGGTAGCGCCGGGCCACACCCTCGAGCACCTGCGCGAACTCCTTCACGCCGAACATGCCGGGCGTCGGGAGCACCAGGTGCACGTCAATGTCGCGTAGCACGCCCTCCTTGCGCCAATAGTCGGCGGCGAGGTAGGCGATCTTCTGCGGCGCGCCCGCGCACTTGATCGGACCGCCGGGCATGGTGAACACCGCGGTGCCCTTGCGCAGTTCGCGCACGAACGACCAGGTCGCCGGGGCGAGCTCGTAGCGGTAGTTGCTGGAGACGCCGTCGCGCCCCAGCGCGTCTGACAACCCGGTCACCTTCGCCCAGTCCAGCTGGATACCTGGGCACATGACCAGGTAGGAGTACTCGACGCTCGACCCGTCGTCGAGTTCGACGGTGCGGGCGTCGGGGTCCACCGACACCGCAGCCTTCTGGATCCAGGTCACGCCCTTCGGCATCACCGACGCTTGCGGCCGCGCGCTCTCCTCGATCGGCGCGCGTCCACCGCCGACCAGGGTCCACAGCGGCTGGTAGTAGTGCGTGACCACGGGATCGATCACCGCGACGTCGCTCTCCCCCACCCGGCGTAGCCGCGCCGCCACGCTGATGCCCGCGCTGCCGCCCCCGACGATCACGATCCGGTGTCCAGCCATGGCCACGCCTCCTCAAATGTCCGCACAATACAGGCTATGACCCTGTGCAGCGCGACACAACGTCCGATTTCCAGGGGTTCGCCCGAGCGCGCCCCCGACTTTGGCGCGAGAAGTGTCACATCCGACGCCCGCCGTGCCAAAATGACCGAACATTGAGCCTGTCGTCCGCGCGTCGTGGGCTGCGCGGAGAAACTCTTGGGGTAGCCCGCAGCGAGAGGAGACCCGATCCTCATGATCACCGTCCTGACCCTCGACACCCCCGGCCTCGGCGACCGCAGCTACCTGGCGCACGACGGCGAGGTCGCTCTCGTCGTCGACCCGCAGCGCGACCACGACCGGGTCCGCGAGCTGGCTGAGCGGGCCGGCGTCCGGATCACCCACGTGTTCGAGTCGCACATCCACAACGACTACGTGACCGGCGGCTACCGGCTGGCCCGTGCGGTCGGCGCGCGCTACCTACTCAACGCCGACGACCCGGTCTCGTTCGACCGCGTCGGGGTTCGCGACGGTGACGTCGTCACGGTCGGCCGGATGCGGGTCTGCGTGCTGCACACTCCCGGCCACACCCACACCCACCTGTCGTTCGCCGTCGAAGACGAGAGCGGCCAATCGGTCGGCGTCTTTACAGGCGGCTCCCTGCTCTACGGCTCCACCGGCCGTCCCGACCTGCTCGGCCCGGCCCACACCGACACCCTCGTCCACGCCCAGTGGCACTCGGCCCGACGGCTGGCCAACGAGCTGCCCGACAGCACGGCGGTCTACCCGACGCACGGGTTCGGCAGCTTCTGCTCGGCCACCCAGTCGGGCGGCGATGCCAGCACGATCGGCGCGGAGAAGGCCGTCAACCCGGCGCTAACCGCCGACGAGGAACGCTATGTCCGCGAGCTGCTCGCCGGGCTGGACGCCTTTCCCGCCTACTACGCCCATATGTGCCCGGCCAACGCCGCCGGCCCGGACGAGATCGATCTGTCCCCGCTGGCCGAAGCCGACCCGGCCGAGCTGCGCCGCCGGATCGAGGCCGGGGAGTGGGTCGTCGACCTGCGCACCGGCACCGCGTTCGCCGCCGGGCACGTCGCGGGCACGGTCAACATCGGCTTGGGCGGGCAGTTCGTCACCTACCTGGGCTGGCTCATGCCCTGGGGTACCCCAGTGACCCTGCTCGGCGAGACGCCCGCCGAGGTCACCGAGGCCCAGCGCGAGCTCGTCCGGATCGGGATCGACCGGCCGGCAGCGATGGCCACCGGCAAGCCGGAGGACTGGGCCGGCGACACGCCCCTACGCAGCTTCCCGCAGGCCACCTTCGCCGACCTGGCCGCCGCGTTCGACCGCGGCGAGCGGCCCGCGGTGCTCGACGTCCGCCGGAACGCCGAGCGCACGACCGAACACATCGAGGGGTCGGTCGGGATCCCGATCCACGAGATCCTCGGCCGGCTCGGCGAGGTCCCACCCGGCCCAGTCTGGGTGCACTGCGCAAGCGGGTACCGGGCCTCCGTCGTAGCCGGGCTGCTCGACGCCTGCGGCCACGATGTCGTCGCGATCGACGACATCTTCGGCAACGCCCGTGCGGCCGGCCTACCGCTGATCACCGCGTGACCTCTGCCGTCAGGGCACCCACGTACGAGCCGATCCGGCCGACCCTGCTGTCGACAGCAGGGCACATCCCGCCACATCCACCTTCACTGGGCAGCTTGGGCTCAGCCGGTCGTAGCATTTGATCTTGGGAGTTCGGTGGGACAGGATGCCCGCCGTGCGCGTGATGTTGATGTTGTCGGATCGTGAGGAGATCTCCCGTGGCCTGGCCGAGGGCCTGCAGTTCACCGAGATCGGGTTGCGGCTCGGGCGCGATGCGTCGGTGATCTCGCGCGAGGTGGCCCGTCACGGCGGCCGTGGCGGGTATCGGGCGGTGGTCGCGGACACCACGGCGTGCGCCGCGCGCGAGCGGCCGAAGCGGTTCGCCGTGGAGCGCTCACCCCGGCTGCGGGCAGTGGTGTGTCAGCAGCTGCGCGACGGGTGGTCCCCGGCCTCGATCGCGGGCCGGTTGCCGGTCGAGTACGCCAGCGACCAGGCTTGCCGGGTGTCTCACGAGGCGATCTACCAGTGGGTCTACGCCCAGCCGGTGTCCACCCTGGCCAGCGAACTGATCAGCCTGCGCACCGGCCGTAAGGCCCGCAAGGGCGGGCGGCGCCCCGAGCCGGCGCCGCGGATCCGGGAGCCGGTTTACATCGACGACCGCCCGGCCGAGGTCGAGGGCCGTCAGGTGCCCGGGCATTGGGAGGGGGACCTCGTGATCGGCAAGGGCGGCAAGACCGCGGTCGCGACGCTGGTCGAGCGCACCTCCCGGTTCCTCATCCTGGTGCCCTTAACCGGGCGTGACTCGTTGACCGTGGGTGACGCGGTCATCGCCGCCACCCACGGCCTGCCCGACCAGATCCGTCGCTCGCTGACCTGGGACTGCGGCTCGGAGATGGCCCGACACGCCACGATCACCGCGACCGGGCTGCCGGTGTACTTCGCCCATCCGCACAGCCCGTGGGAGCGCGGCAGCAACGAGAACCTCAACCGCATCGTGCGCGAGTACTTCCCCAAAGGTGTGACAATCACCTCCGATCCGACATACTTGGCGATGGTGGCTTCCGACATCAACGACAGACCCCGTAAGATTCACAACTGGAAGAAGCCCTCCGAGTTATTCACCGAACTCGTCGAGGCGAATGCTTCGACTGGCTGAATCTGCCCAGGTATGGCGGGCAACAACCGAATCGACGAGACAACCCCACCGGAGCGGAGATGGCGTTCGTCGAGGGGTTCGAGTACCGAGGCGCAGTGCTGGCGGGTCCGGTCGGGTCGCGCACCGCTGGTCGACATCAGCATCTCGCTCACTACTTGGCCCTGAAGAAGGCCGATCGCTCGAATCAGAGGGCTGGCGGTCGGCCCGGGCGGGTGTTGATCTCCACTTGTGGGGCGATCATGCAGCGAGGGTCGAGATCTTGACGAGGTTGTGGTGTGGGTGCCGAGAACCCTGCCACGGCGTCTGATAAGCGCATTCGCACACAGCAACTCCTGCAGCCGCAGCCCGACCCGCGGCCAAGGATGATCGCTCGCTGTGGCCATTCGACTCACGTACCTGGCGCTCGCCCGCGTGCTGAGCTGGCTGGCGCTGCTCGCCCGATCCGACGCAGCCAAGGAAGCCGAGATCCTCGTGCTCCGTCACGAGCTCGCCGTGCTGCGCCGAGGCAATCCACGCCCGACGTTGAGCTGGGTTGACCGTGCGTTCCTCAGCGCCCTGAGCAGGCTGCTCCCCCCGCAGCTGCGCCGGCTGCGACTGGTGTCACCCAGAACCCTGCTACGCTGGCACGCCCACCTCGTCGCCCGCCGCTGGACCTACCCACGACGCCAACCGGGTCGCCCACTCACCCCAGAGCCAATCCGGGCCCTGGTGCTGCAGATGGCCCGAGAGAACCCCACCTGGGGCTACCGACGCATCCAGGGTGAGCTTGTCGGACTCGGCCATCCAGTCGCCGCTTCCACGGTGTGGAAGATTCTCAAGGCCGCTGGCATCGACCCCGCGCCTCAACGGTCCGGGCCGACCTGGCGGCAGTTCCTGGCTGCGCAGGCCAACGCGATCCTCGCGGCCGACTTCGCCCACGTCGACACCGTCTTCCTGCGCCGCCTCTACATCCTGGTGGTGATCGAGCACGGCAACCGCCGTGTTCGCATAGCCGGGATCACTGCCCACCCCACCAGAGCCTGGGTCACCCAGCAGGCCCGCAACCTGCTCATGGCCCTCGGCGGCCGCGCCGACCAGTTTCAGTTCTTGATCCGCGACCGGGACAGCAAGTTCACCGCCGCCTTCGACGCCGTGTTCGTCGGCGCCGACATCCGCATCATCCGCACCCCGGTTCGGGCACCCCGGGCGAACGCGATCGCCGAGCGCTTCATCGGCACCCTGCGCCGCGAATGCCTCGACCACATCCTCATCACCGGACCGCGCCACCTCGCGGCGGTGTTGCAGGAATACGTCGAGCACTACAACACCCACCGCCCGCACCGATCGCTCCATCAGCACCCGCCCGCAGGCCGCACTCCCCCGCCCTCCGCAGCGACCGTTCGGCCGCTGCGACGAGATCGCCTCGGTGGCCTCGTACACGAGTATGTGCAGGTCGCATGATGTGACCAGGTTCTCGGCACTCACAGCGTTCGCCCGGCCGCCGCGCCGGTCTCTGGAGAGCGGGAACGGGTTGACCATCGGGCCCGTCCCGGCGTCGCGGTGGAAGTCGTAGAACACCCGAAGGACTGTCTCCGAGTGCGCCCGCGTCGCCGCCGCGTACTTCGGTCCCGGACCTGGCTTGCCGGTCACCACATTCGGCACGACACGCCTCCTGCTGACGCCGGAGGCGGCCCGGGTCGACTTGTCCCGCACCGTCAACCAGCGGCAGAAGTCGCGAGCCTCGACCCGGGTCGCCTGGTCCCACCCGACGTCGATGGCCCAGCCGAACCGGAACCAGCGCAGCAGGTCCATCGCATACGACCGCTGCGTCGCAGCCGAGCGGCCCGAGGCCTGCAGCTCCTGCAGGAACGCCATCACCGGAACGACCAGATTGCCGTCGCCGTCGATCAGCCGAACCGGCGCCCACGGATCGCTACCCGCCTCGACCACGCCGACCCTCGGCACGACCAGCATGGACAGATCACGATCTTCACCGATCCCGTCGATCATGGCCGCGGAACGTAGCCCCGCCCAACCCGCTCGAGGTCCAGCGACACGACCGACGGGACCAGTAGTTCAGTCAACAGGAGCACGTTCGGGTTCGATCCGCTGCTCGGCTACGTAGATCACGGAGCTGGCGGCGCTGGAGAACCGGTCGCCGAGCTGTTGCGCCCGGGCAGGGCCGGCTCGAACACCGCCTCGGACCACGTCGCGGTGCTGGATGCCGCGCTCGCGCAGGTGCCCGCCGCGCTGCGCGTCCCGGACCCCGACGGGCGGATCCCGGTGCTGGTGCGCACCGACGCGGCCGCAGCTACGGGCGAGTTCGCCGCACACCTCGCCGCCGCGGGAGTCGAGTTCTCCGTCGGCGCCAGCTTCGCCCACCTCGACATCCACACCGCACTCGCCGCGCTGCCGACACAGGCGTGGACCCCGGCCTATCAGGCCCGCAAGCCGCGCGCCGCCGAGACCGGGATCCAGCTCGAGCCCCGCGACGGCGCCTGGGTCGCCGAGGCCACCGGGCTGATCCCGCTGCCCGGCTGGCCGCCCGGCACCCGCCTGATCCTGCGCAAGGAACGCCCACACCCCGGCGCCCAGCTGCGCACCACCGACGCCGACGGGATGCGCGTCACCGGCTTCCTCACCAACACCGGCCGCGGCGGCCCCGCCCGCCAGCTCGCCGACCTCGAGCTACGCCATCGCCGCCACGCCCGCGTCGAAGACCGCATCCGCGCCGGCAAGGACACCGGTCTGCGCAACCTCCCGTTCCATGACATGGACCAGAACCGGATCTGGGTCGCCATCGCCGCGCTGGCCGCGGACCTGCTGGCCTGGACCGCCCGGCTCGCCCTGCCCACGGCCGCCGCCCTCTACGAGCCGAAACGGCTGCGCCTGCGCATCCTCGCCGTCGCCGGACGGATCGTGCGCACCGCCCGCCGCCGCCTACTCGAGATCGACCCCGCCTGGCCCTGGGCCGACCTGATCACCACCGCACACGCCCGATTGACCGCGCTACCCGCCCCTTGACCACCGCCCCCGGCGCCGACGACCAGGACCCGGAGCACCGGCAGACACGCTGAGCCGGCAACCTCGCCTGCCCGGACCCCGCCCGCCCCCCGACAAGATCAAACACGCCAACCTGAAGATCACAGTACGAGCGTTACGAAAGATCGAGGCTAGCAGGGCGACGTAGGCCGGGAGTAACCGCTGGCCGGGATCAGGAGAGAGGCCCGGGGATGGTTCTCGCTGAGATATCTCCGCATGCGCTCGAGCGCCCTCTGGGCGCGGCGGTTGTTGCCCTTGCTCTGCGATTCGTTGAATCGTTGGCGAACGATCCAGACCGTGGCCTGCACCTGATGTGGCGCTATGTAGCTGCCCTGGTTGTCGCTGAGGATATCCGCGGCCCCGCGGTAGCAGTTCGCGGCCTGTTCGTAACAGAGCTTGGACTGCAGTCCGGAGGCGGCGTAGGCGGCATCGGTGGCACGGGTCCCGCAGGCCACGGAGTAGGCGTGTTTATCGATGCAGACCCGTGTGCACCCTGCAGTCTCATCTTCGGAACTGTCGCCGCCGTAGAAGATCAGGTGTGCAAACGCATTGGTCTTGTACCCCTTGAGCACCTCGTCGTAATGATCCCCGTTCAGGATCCGCTGAGCCTGAGCCTTGGTACGCTCAGTGGCCATCACGCCGCTGCCCACACCGCCCAGAGGGTTCTTCGACTTCGCCACCCTGGCCGCGGTCACGATGGTGCTGGCCCACACCGTCTGAACCGAGTAGACCGCCACCAGACCTGCCACTTCGTACTGCCCCAGTCCGGTGTCCTGGGCGATCACTGCGCAGGTCGCTCGCGCATCGACATACCAGTCCATACCCTGCCGACGCTCGTCGTTGGTCCCCACATACCAGTGGTCGAGGACGTTTTCGACCTTCATCGGGTGGTGCCGGACAAACTCCTGGGCGCGAGCGCGGGCCACGCGCGCCCATTCCCGCCTTTCTTCCTTGTCGGCCATCTGACTGACAAGCTCTGCGGGAACCTTGTCGTCACCAGTGGCGATCCTGCGGCCACGGTCAATATTCTGGCATGTCGATCTCCTGTCCCGAGGAAGATCCGATTTCTCATCGAGCATGGGGGCCGAAACGCCATTTCCCGGCCGGTGCCGGTCCCTCTAATTCAAAGGCTACACGCGGACGTCACGGCCCACTGGGTTCCGCAGAATCCCGTGGGGTCAGCGACTCGCCGACATCCCTGACAGCGGCGCGGAGGCCAATCCTCCGCCAGGGATCTCGTGGACGCAACCCTGGCCCGACGTTGGCGCGAGCCCTGCGGAACAGTTCCGCCGAGCCTGGTGGTTCTCCACCCGGGAGCACCGCAACGACACTCACAGATGCCACAGTGCCCGGGCTGCTGGCGGCTGGTGGTCGCTGCACCCAAGCAACCATGGCATGGTCATACGTCGGCCTCCGACTGACGTTGCTGCTTCACCCGGTCAAGCCCGCGCGTGCCCGGCAACGTCTTTGCCTCGTCGGCCAACGGCGCCGCGTCGCCCGCAACCGTGGCGCACCGCGCGGACGCAGGAGGGACGGACCACGGGATGAGCGACGTCGTGGTGAGCGCCGCCCGGTTCCGCCTCGGCTCGTCGACCTTCGGGGCGAACGACCTTGCTGCCTCGTCAACGGCCGCAGATGACCTGGACGAGCCGGGGAGCCGCTACCAGCGCATCGCCGCCGACCTTCGGGCCGCGATCCGTTGTGGTGCGTTGAGTGCAGGAGACCTGATCCCGACGATCAAGACGATCGCCGGCCGCTATCGGTGTCTGGCGCAACGGCGCATCGGGCGACGAATCTGACCGACGCCGGCGAGGTGATCGCCTCGCCTGGTCGCCGCGCGGTAGTTGCCGATGGAGCAGCAGCCGGCTGGAGAGCAACGATTGCGCAGACAGGCCTCCCCGGCCCAGTCGGCCCCGAGCTCGGAAGGGCCAGCCAGGCTCGCCTCATCTGTCGACCCGACTGCTGCCCTAAGTAACGATGCGGCTGCAGGCAGCGAAGACGAAGCAGAACTACGGCATCATCCGAACTTCTCCGTTGGTCCGGTTGGCCCTGCGTTGAACGACGGCAGCCCCGCCGCGCTGCCCGGCAAATGGACGGGTAGGACAAACGTGATCGACGACGCTTTCGATGCAGGCAGTGCCGAGGTGACGCTCGTTTATCCAGCTGTCCGGGTCTTTCGTTCCTCGGCCATGCACAGCAGCTCAAGCACCCGAGCGTGTCGGACCACGGCTCCTATCGCCGTGAGGGCGCAGTCCACGGGTCGCAATGCAGCGAGCTCGGAGCACTCATCGACGCCAAGCCACGCGCCCTTAGGACGCACTGCACAGCCTGCTCGGACTCGGGACGACGATCGCCCCCCGAGGCGGGCACATGTCGGAAGGGCCTCGGACAAGGGCCCAGACGCTGGCAGGGCAAAGATCGGGCGGAGCAGGCAAGCTCGTCGACTCCGATGCGCGGGCTTGGACGAAATGACCGAACGAAGCTCGCGCTTGGTGGGTCGGGGAGACCGGCTGGCCGCCGATAGCGGTCTGGGCGGCGGATGCTGTGCTGCCTGAGCCGGGCGCGCAGGTGGCCGTTGACGGGAAGCTCGTCACCGTCCTGGCGGCCACGCCGAGCCCGTCCGGCGCCGACCTAGTGTTCCGCCGCGGCGACGGCACTCTCGGGGAGGCGTCACTCGACGCCAGTGACCTGCACCGCGCGCTCGTGCCGGTCAACGATTCTGGCGGAGACCCGGAGCGTGCGCTGACCGGGCTGTGGGGCCGCTGGATGCAGTACGCCGTTCCGCGCATCCGTTCGGCAGTGCTGGCGACCAGGCCTCTGCGGCCGTACGCGCACCAGGACGAGGCCGTCTTCACTCACATGCTCGCCCAGCCCCGACTGCGGTTCCTGCTCGCCGACGAACCCGGCACCGGCAAGACGATCATGACGGGGATGTACCTGGCCGAGGGAACGCGGCGGGGACTGATCCCAGGGCGGACGGTAATCGTCGTCCCGGCCCACCTGGTGGAGAAGTGGCGGCGGGACCTGCGCCGGTACTTCGCCATCGAGGCCGACCGGCTCACTCCGGAGCTCGCCCGCGACCCGAAGGAGCTCGATCCGCGCGTGAGCGTGTGGGTCGTCTCGGTCGACCTGTACACCTACAACACCGACGTGCGCCGCAAGGTGGCTGGGACCCGGGCCTCGTGGTCGCTCGCGGTCTTCGACGAGGCGCACCGGTTGACCCCCACCTCGCAGTACCTGACCGCGGCCCGGGAGCTCGGGGCCGGGACGCACCACCTGCTGCTGCTAACCGCCACGCCGCACCGCGGCAAGGAACATTTCTTCCGCGGGCTGCTGAACCTGCTTGACCCGACCCTCTACCCGTGGGATCCACGGCAGACGGAGTACGACACGGCGCTACGCCCAAGCACGCTGTCCTTCCTGCGGCGGATGAAGGAGGAGCTGAAGGACTTCGAGGGCCGGCCGCTGTTCCCGCCCCGCTACGCCGAGACCGTCCCGGTCGACCTAACGGGCGCGGAGGAGGCCGCCTATACCGCCGTCATGGACTACGTCGACAACTTCTACGGCGAGAACGCGACCCTGGCGCGGTCCATCTACGGCAAGCGCGCGGCGTCGTCGGTGGTGGCGGCGGCGGCGACCATCCGCCGCCGCGAGGAGGCGCTTCGCGGTCCGGCAAGCGGGCGCTCTGACGCGGCGGTCCCCGATGAGTTCGTCGGTGACGGGACTGAACTGCAGCTCGAGGTCACCGACGAGGAGGCGTGGCAGCGTGCCGAGGACGCGGTTGTCTCCGCCCGCACTAAGGACAAGGGCAGGGAATTGGAGCGAATCGCCTCCGTCCTCGAGGCCCTGCGGCTGGCCACCGTCGGCGGCACGCCAACCAAGTGGCTCCGAGCCTGTGAGCTGTTGGAAAAGCACGGGATCCGCCCCGGCGAAAGTCAGCTGCTGGTCTTCAGCGAGTTCGCGGACACCGCGCGCTGGCTGGCCGGCATGTTCGCCAATGCCGGGTTTACCGTTGAGACGCTCGAGGGCGCCGTCGGCCACCGGGAGCGCGACCGGCTGCAGCAGCGGTTCCTCGACGGTGACTTCCAGGTGCTGGTGAGCACCGACGCCGGCGGCGAAGGCATCGACCTACAGAGCGCGAACGTCATGATTGACTGGGACATCCCCTGGTCGTTGGTTCGCCTCGAACAGCGCATGGGCAGGCTACATCGCATCGGCCAGACGCGGCCGGTGCACATCTACCACCTGGTCGCCCCAGCCACCCGCGAAGGCCGCGTCCAGGAGGTCATGCTCGAGAACCTGGAAGCCGCCGGCGAGTCGTTGGGCGGTAGGATCTTTGACCTGCTCGACGCGACCGCCGCCCGCGCGGGATTCGACTACGGGCGCGCCCTGGTCGAGGCCCAGCGCACCGGCGCCCCCATCCACGTACCCGTGCCGGGCACCCAGGAGCTGCTCGACGCCGCCCGCGAACTGGTCGCCGACGAGGACCGGCTGCACACCCCGGCCAACACCGCCGAGGCGATGGCCCGCTTCCGAGCTGACCGACTGGAAGCGATCAACCCGGTCATCGTCGACGCCTTCGTCGACCAGCTGGCCCGCGCACGCGACTGGGCGCTGGGCCCCGGCCCGGCGAAGGGCATCCGCGAGGTCACCGCGCAGGTCCGGCTGCCGCCGGCACTCGGCGGCGGCCTCGAGCGTCTGGTCGCCGCCGACGGCGCATCGGTACGCCAGGCGATCAACGACGGCGCCCAGGGCCTCGACGACGTCGTGGTGCTCGGTCCCACCGAGGAGCCGTTCGCCGAGCTCGTCGACCTGGCTCTGCACGAAGGCGAGACCGAGCTCATCCGCGGCACCCAGCTGGTCGACACCGCCGCACTGACCGGCTACACGCTGCTGATCTACGACGGCGAGGTCGAGGCGCACGACGGCGTCCGCCGCCACCGTCGCAAGGCGCCGCTGCTCATCCGGTTCTCCGCCGCGGGCGCGTTCGAGATCGCCTGGGAATCCCTGATGACGCTGCGTCCGGACACCACCGGGTCCGCGGCGACAACCTTGCCGCCGGCGGTGCGCACGGAGGGCATGGCCCAGGCGCAGGCCGCACTGGCCCGCGAGGTCGACCGCGTCCGCACCGAGCGCTCTGCCTGGGTAGCGAAGGCCCGCGAGCAGCTCGACCAGGTCGAGTACCGCCACCTCGACGAGCTCGACGAACTGCCCGCGGAGGTCCGCCGCGAGCGGCGGGAGGCCTTCGCCGCGCTCAAGGCCGACCGGCTCCGACAGCTGGAGGACATCGGCAAGGTCACCGGCACCGCGCCGCGGCTGATCGGTTGGGCGCAGGTGGCCGCCGGCGCCCGCAGCACCGAGCTCGGCTACGACCCCGACAGCGAGGCGGTCGCCGTCGCGACCGTCCTGGAGGAGCTGGAGCGGCTCGGCTACGTCGTCGACGACCGGCAGACCGCCGGCGTCGGCTACGACCTATTCGCCCGGCACGCGCAGACCGGCGAACAGCGGCTGGTCGAGGTCAAGGGCTTCCAGGCCGGACTCGAGGCAGTGTGGCTCGAGCAGCACGAGTGGGCGCAGGCCCAGCAGCGTGGCGAGGACTACTGGCTGTACGTGGTCACCAACTGCGCGACCGCGCCGACGGTCGTCCTCCGCGCCCAGGACCCGGCCGGCCAGTTGGCCGCCGGTCCGCGGCGCATCGAACGGTTCCAGATCAAGGTCACCGACCTGAAACAGCTTATGAAAGGCGATCAGTGAGCGTCGACGAGCTCCAGCAGACGAGTGACACCCCGCCGACGTTCAGCACCGTCCATGACGTGCGCACCAGGATGATCGACAGGTGGTTCCCCTGTGGACCTGTAGATGCCGCAGTCAAGACCCCCGCAGGTAGTGGGCTGAGCGAGAAGGCTCTGTTCACCTGGTTCGCGTCCCGGCCGATCGCGCAGGCCCGCGCGGCCGTCTTGACTACGCTGCTACCAGACAGGGAGGACCTCCGCTCGGCCGTCGTTGACCTGGTTTCCTCGGGAAGCCGGGACGCCCGCGAGACAGTTGAGGCGGCGCTCGCCGAGGACTACCCGGCGGGCCGGCCGGTTGTGCTCGACGTCTTCTCCGGTCGCGGCATCATCCCGCTGGAGGCGGCGCGGCTCGGTGTCACCGCGGTGGGCACCGACCTGAGCCCCGTAGCGACGCTGGCTGGCCGTCTGCTGGCCGAGTACCCAATGCGTGACTGGTCCGGAGAGCCGCGACTGCCATTCGCCACCGAGACATTAGGCGACGCGACGCTCTTCCCCGAGGAGGCGCCGCGGCTGTTGAACGACGTGGCATCGTTGCTCGCCGAAGTCGGTCGGCGGGCGGCCACCGAGGTGGCCCAGCTCTACCCCCTAAACGCAGCCGGCGAGCACCCGTGGGCCTACCTGTGGGCGCTGAGCATCCCATGTGACCACTGCAAACGACGTTTTCCACTCATCGGCAGCTTGTCGCTGCGGCATCCTTACGCGCGCAGGGACGACCCTGGGCAGACCCTTTACCTCATTGTGGACGATGACACGTGGCGTACCGAGGTGAGGGACGGGCTGCCAGTCCAGGAGCCCACGTTCGCCGCAGCCGTCGGGCGCAAGGGTAAGAGCGCGCGGTGCGTGTTCTGCAAGCACACGCATCCCCTCGACGCCGTCAAGGCAAAGGGGGCCAACGGTGAGTTCACCGACGTCCTGCTCGCCGTGGCCGATGGCGGAGAGACCCCGCGCAAGGTGTTCCGGGCGCCGTCTCAAGCCGACTTCGCCGCACTCGAGAAGGTCTCGGCAGTGCAGTTCGGGCGCGTTGGGAACCTCACGGAGGTTCCTGACGAGCCGATTCCCCCAGGCAATCAGGACACGATTCGTGCTAGCGGCTACGGCTTCCGGACGTACGGCGCGCTCATAAACGCACGACAGACCGCGTACATTGTGGCCCTCGTCCGCGCCATTCGTTCGTGCCACAGTGACATGCTCACGGCGAGTGCCAGCTCGGACTACGCTTCCGCGCTCACAGGCTTTGCCGCCGGCACGTTGGTGAGGAAGCTGCGCCGCTCAACCAGGGGTGCTCGGCTGAACCGACATGGCAAGCCGGACGGATCCCAGCAGAACCGGCTGGACTGTCACGACATCTTCACTGACGAGAGCAAGGTCGCCTTCAACCTCGACTACCTCGAGACAGGTCCAGGCGCCGGACCTGGCACATGGGGGTCCATCGCGTCCAACGGCCTCAAGACGCTCGAGAAGGTCATAAAGGAAAACGGCGCCGGTCGCTCGGGACGATTTCGCCGCGCTTCTGCAGTTGCCCTTCCATTCCGGGACAACTCCGTCGACGCCGTCATCACCGATCCGCCGTACTACAACATGATCGACTACGCCGACGCGTCCGATCTGTTCTACGTCTGGCTGAAGCGCGGCCTGTTCGACGTCATGCCTGATCTGTTCGGTGGGACCGGCCTCCAGGACAAGACCGACGAGATCATCGTCAAGCGCGGCAACGCACCTGGGGAGCACCGCACCCGCGACTTCTACGAACAAATGCTCAGTCGCGCCTTCGCCGAGGCGAAGCGGGTCCTGCGGCCGGACGGTCACCTCGTCGTCGTCTTCGGCCACTCCGACCCCGACGCCTGGCTGCGACTGCTTGCCGCGCTACGCGACGCCGGCTTCGTCGTCACAAGCTCCTGGCCCTCGCGCACCGAGGCCGGCAACACCGGAGTGGCGAGCATCAAGGTCACCGTCACGATCGGCTGCCGGGTCGCCGCACCGCAGCGGCCCGTCGCCACCGCCGCGCAGGTCGACCGCGAGGTCACCACCGCGGTCAAGTCCGCGGTGCTGCAGTGGGACACCGACGGGCTGGCGCTCACCGACCAGCTGATGGCCGCCTACGGGCCGGCGATGGAGGTCTACGGCCGGTACAGCAGCGTGCTGCTGCCCACCGGCGAGCAGGCCGGTCTGGACCGCTACCTGACCCTGGCCCGGGCCGCGGTGCGGGATGCGACCGCGCTGAAGGTCGACCAGCTGCCGCTGGAGACCTTCGATGCCCCCACCCGATTCGCCGTCTTCTGGCAGCGGCTTTACGGCCGCACCGACGTCCCGAAGGGGGAGGCCAGGTTCCTCGCCCAGGCCGACAACCTCCGGCTGGAGGACATGCGCGGGCCGCTGCTGACCGAGAGCAAGAGCGGCTTCAAGCTGCGCCTGGACGCCCCGGATGCGGTCACCGAGCGGTCCTCGAACTTCGAGGTCGCTCGGGCGATGGCGAAGGCATGGGACGACGGCGGCACCGAGGCGGTGGCGACCGTCATGGCGACCGCCGACCGTCAGGCTAACGACGCGCACCTGTGGGCGGTCGTCGCCGAGACCCTCCGGCAGCTGCCGGCCAGCGACCCGGTCACAAAGGCCCTCACGGCGGTTCAGCGCAACGCCGGAACCATCGGAACCATGATCGAGTACGTGGCCGCCGCGGCCGCGGCAGAAGCGGACGCGCGGGCGCAGCTCACGCTGTCCTTCGGGGAGGACCAAGCATGATCGCCAGCAACGCCGCGCAGCACTGGGCGGACATCCTCGAGCTGCGGCCCGAGGTCCGCGCCTCCGACGGGTCGGTGGGCGAGCTCCAGATGAGCCTGCACAAGGCCGTCTACCAGACCGTCGACGTGCCCTACCGCAAGGTCGAGTACTACGGCAACATCACCGAGCCCACCCCGAACCTGGTCGGGTTCTTCGCCCGGGTCGCCCGCCGGCTGGGCACCAACGCCGACGCCCCGGCCCTGTTCCACCTGGACCAGGGGATGGGCGGCGGCAAGAGCCACGCGCTCGTCGGGCTGTACCACATGGCGAGCAGCCCCGAAGGGTTCTTCGCCACCGACCTCGGCCAGCAGGTCTACGCCGAGGCCGCCCGCGGCACGGGCGAGGTCGACCTCATCGGCGCGGTCACGGTGACGCTGACCGCGGACTACTTCAGCCCGGGCAGCACCAGCGAGGTGTTCGGCCCTGCGACCAACCTGTTCGAGCGGTTCATTTGGGCACTCGTCGGCGGGGACATGGACCGCTACCAGCGCTACGTCGCCGGCGGGCCGAACAAGGGCACCCTGCAGCAGGCGCTGACCGACGCCGGACGGCCGGTGCTCATCCTGCTCGACGAGCTCATGGACTACGTCCTGGCGCTCGCCGACGTCGCCCACATCGACACGATGCCGAGCGAGAAGGCGTTCCTCAACGCGCTGCTGGACGCCTGCGACGACGTCCCGCGGGTGGCATTCGTCGTCGTGATGATTCGCTCCGAGCTCGACGAGCGCGGCTATCCACCGGCGGCCGTCGACTTCCGCGACTACGTCGCCGCCCGGCTGGTCCGCAACGGTCAGACCGTCGCGGTCACCGAGGCGCAGGACTTCTCCGCGATCATCCGGCGCCGGCTGTTCGAGCTGCCCGACGGCGAGCTGCCCCTCCGGGACCTGACCCGTCGGTACACGGCCGCCGACCCGGCCTGGCGCCAGCACGTGTTCGATAAGCTCGGTGCCAATCGCGGGCTGCCCGGCTTCGAGGAGCGGGCGGTCGCCAGCTACCCATTCCACCCGGAGCTGATGCGGTTGGTCCGCGAGGAGTGGTCGCAGGTCTCCGGCTTCCAGCGGGTCCGCTCGACCGTCGCCATCTTCGCCCGCACCGCGCTGTACTGGGTCACCGAGCACAAGGCCAGCCGCTGGGCTCCGCCGCTGATCGGCGTCGGCGATATCCCGCTGACCGTCGCCCTCGAGCAGTTGCTCTCGTCCGGCCTGCTGCTCGGCAACGACCGCGCCATCCAGGGCTATCGGGCGGTAGCGAACACCGACGTCACCAGCACCGACGGCCGCAGCGGTCGCGCGGTCAACGTCGACGTGGCGCTGCGCCGCGACGGCGTCACTGTCGACCAGCCGGCACCCGCGGTGCGCATGGCCACCGCTCTGCTGTGCTACTCCATCGTCAGCCGGGGTCGGGGCCGCCGCGGCGCCACGAAGGCCGAGCTGATGCTGGCCATCTTCGGGCCCGCAGGCGCCCCCGTGCCGTACCCGGCCGCCGAGGAGGTGTTCAACAAGCTCACCGGCGACGACGGCCTCGGTGCCCTCGAGGTCACCACGCCCACCAACGCGCCGGCCCGCTACCACCTGTCGATCAAGCAGACACTGCGCATGTACTTCACCGCGGCGATGGCGGTCGTCCCGCCGGAGGCGCGCGGCGAGCTGGTGTGGGAGCAGGCGCAGAAGCTGGCCTCGAAGGGCGTCTTCTACAACCTCGTGACCGTCGACAAGCCCGCCGGTGAGGAGCCGCTGGAGAAGGTCTTCGAGGGCGTCGACAGCAGCGAGACCCGGCTGGTGCTCCTCGACCCGCGCCGGTGGACGCTGCTCAACGGCAAGGACTCCGCCAGCCGGGACGACATCACCGCTCTGCTCGGACTTGGCGACCACCCGCTGCGCGTGGACAACGCCGCCAGCTGCGTCATCGCTTGTGTCAACACTCAGCGCCGTGACATCGCGTTCAAGCGGGCCGCGGAGGTCCTCGCGTGGCGCGAGGTGCTCAAGCAGCTTACCAACGACTCCGAGGACGAGGTCCGGGAGGCGCGCGGCAAGCACGATGAGGCGCTGGCGAAGCTACGCCGCGACGCTGAGCGCGCCTATCAGCACTTCGCCTACCTGGTTCGCGCGGGTGAGCTGCACGTCGAGTTCAAGCGGTTCGACGACGACACACGCACCGCGCTCAACGGCGGGCACGTGTGGACTGCCCTGGTCGAGGCCGGTCGTGCCACCCTGCCAGCGGGGCTGTCCGCAAGCTACGTCGCCGCTCTCCTCGAGGGCTTCGACCGCGTACTCACCCCTCGTGAGATCGTTCAGTCGTTCTATAAGAATCCGTCGTTTCCGCTGATCACCTCCACCGACGAGATCCGCCGTGTGTTGTATGACCTGCTCAACGGCGGTTGGGAGCTCGTCGACGCAGAGAACAATCCACTGTCGATCGCCACGCCCGAGCAGATCTCCATCAACTCCATCAACCAGGCGCTGCGCCGCCGACCGGAACAGCCGACGACATCGCCCGGTCCACAGCCAGTCACCCCCGGCGGCACGCCCGGCGAGGACGACCAGAACACTCGGTCTTCTGCCCCCGACGACCGCGCGGACCACGATCCGACCAAGTCCAGTTCGGCAAAGCCGGCGGGTCCGACCGTCTACAAGCGGTACACGATCCAGCTCGCGAACCGCAGCATCACTGGTGCGGACGCTCGCGACCAGGCGTGGCAGCTGTTCAGGGAGTTGGCGAAGGTGATCGACAACGCCAACTCCGCCGACCACCAGCTGCTGACACTCCACCTGACTCTGGTGACTGCCGAGGGGCATCAGGGCGCCATCGCGGCAAAGGCCCAGGCACTCGGATCACAGGTGCGCGTCGAGGATGATGACTTCTGACGCTGCGTTGCAGACACCGCGCCATGGGTATCCTGGCAGACAGGTACGCGCGGATCCTTGCACCGACGTGTCCAGTCCCAGTTGTTGCTTGACGTTTCTGTCTCAGCTGATGCTTGTCAGTGGATCTAGGAGACGTGGGGGACTTTGCGGGGTCGGTCGGCGACCTCGTTCGTGCAATTGCGGCGCACACACGTGTGGTATCGGCCATGGCGAGCCACATCACCCGCATCCCCGCATGTCCTCCAGCGCCTGGGCAATCAACGCCAAGTCACCAGTCCAGATGCCATTCGAAGGTTGCACCCGACGCCATCGTGATCGGCCGACGGAGTCACGAATGATCCGGCGAACTAGAACCAGACGAAGCGGAAGCTGCCAACGAACGCAGGAACGATCGCGGCAGTCCGCGGCGGAATACGCCTTCACCGCCTCCGAGTACCGAAGCCACCGGCCAGGGCCGGCATGCCGGCGTTCTGACGCTTCTGACTTGTTGGATGGGCTCAGGCCGCTGGGTCTGCAGCCCATAGCGTGCCGAGGGTGACGGTCGGCTGGCTCGGACGCTTCTTGCCGCCCTTGTCGGGCTGGCTCACCCATAGCGTGCCGCCGGCCGTCGCCCGCCCGCGGCGTGGCTCAACAGAGGCATGAACCCACCTGAAGCCAGGCTGCCCGTCGCGGTGCTTCCCGGAACCTGCGACGGAAGGTGGCGCGTGATCACGATCGGGATCGACCCGCACCAGAGCTCGCTGACCGCGGTGGCCCTCGAGCCCTCCGGCAAGGTCGCGGCCACGATCCGCCTCGAGGTGAACAGCACCGCTGTCGCGGCGCTGCGCGCCTGGGCAGCACGCTGGGATCAACGCTGGTGGGCGGTCGAAGGCGCAGCGGGACTGGGTCGCGGCGTGGCCCAGGGCCTGGGCGCCGCCGGCGACCCGTCGTGGACGTGCCCGCCCAGTTGGCCGCGCGAGCGCGGCTGCTCAACACCGGCCGCGCCCGCAAAACCGATCCGATCGATGCCACGTCGGTGGCCACGGTCGCCCAGCACCATCGGCGGCTGCACCCGGTCCAGGCCGAGGACCACAGCGTCGTGCTGCGGCTGCTCTCCGAACGACGTGACGACCTGGCCGAGGAGCGCACCCGCACCGCGAACCGGCTCCACGCGCTGCTGCGCGATCTGCTCGAGGGAGGCGCCAAACGCAACCTCACCGTGGACCGGGCCGTCGCGCTGCTGCGCAGGATGCGCCCGGCGACCCGCGTCGATGAGCAGCGCACGGCCTTGGCTCGGGACCTGGTGGCCGACCTGCGTCGTCTCGACACCGCGCTGGAGCGCAACGCCACCGACATCGCCGCTGCCGTCACCGCCCACGGCACGACCGTGACCCAGATCCACGGCGTCGGACCGGTTCTCGCCGCGAAGATCGTCGGCCACACCCGCACGGTCGTCGGTTTCCCAGCCGACACCACTACGCCAGCTACTGCGGCACCGCACCGATCGAGGCGTCCACCGGGGGACCAGCGCCGCCATCGCCTGTCCCGGGCCGGGAACCGTCAGCTCAACCGCGCCCTGCACCTCGTCGCGGTCTGCCAGATCCGCACCAGCGGCCCCGGGCGTGACTTCTAACACGGCGAAGGGAGCAGTCCCCATCCGCATCAAACCCCGGAGTCCCACAAGAGATCCGCAAACGCTAGTGCGGTGACCATGAACGTTCACCGGTTGGCGACACGCCGGGCAGCGTCCCTGATCGCCGGGGCGGGTGATCCCACTCTCGGCGCTGACATCGTGTCGGTCGGCAAGTGGGGGTTGGGGTGGCAGAGCCTGTCAGAGCACGACGGTTGACCGACGAGGAAGGCCGTCGGCTGACTCAGATCGTGCGCCGCGGGCGCGGGAACCCGATTCGGGTCCGCCGGGCGACGATCATCATGGCCTCGGCGTCGGGAACGCTTGTGCCCGCGATCGCGCGGCTGGTGGCAGCCGATGAGGACACCGTCCGCGATGTGATCCACGCGTTCAACCAGCGGGGGCTGGCCGCGCTGGACCCTCAGTGGGCGGGAGGCCGTCCCCGCCTGATCAGTGACGACGACATCGGTTTCATCGCCCGCGACGGCCACCACCCGCCCGGGCAAGCTCGGCTGCCCGTTCACACGCTGGAGCATCCGCAAACTCGTCGCCTACCTCGCCCGCTGCCACGAACGACGGATCGTGATCGGCCGCGAACGGCTGCGACTCATCCTGCGCGAGGCCGGGGTGTCGTTCCAGCGAACCCGGACCTGGAAGGAATCCACGGACCCGGACAAGGACCTCAAGCTGGACCGCATCGAGGAAGTGACCAGCCGGTTCCCCGACCGTTGCTTCGCGTTCGACCAGTTCGGGCCGCTGTCGATTCGTCCCTGCCACGGCTCCACCTGGGCTCGCGAGTCCAAGCCGACCCGGTTGCCCGCGACCTACACCCGCACCCACGCCCGTCCGCTACTTCCACGGCTGTTACAGCATCGCCGATGACCAGCTCTGGGGTGTGAACCGGCGCCGCAAGGGCGCCGATCACACCCTCGCGGCGCTCCGCTCGATCCGCGCGGCCCGCCCGGACCGCGCACCGATCTACGTGATCATGGATAACCTGTCGGCGAACAAGACCCCCGCGATCCGGGCGTGGGCGGCGCGGAACAAGGTCGAGCTGTGTTTCACCCCGACCTCCGCGTCCTGGGCCAACCCGATCGAGGCCCAGTTCGGGCCGCTGCGCACCTTCGTGATGGGCGCCTCGAACCACCCCAACCACACCGTGCTGGCCCGCCGGCTGCAGGGCTACCTGCGTTGGCGCAACGCCAACGCCCGGCACCCCGACGTTCTCGCGGCCCAACGCCGCGAACGCGCCCGCGTCCGCAGCGAACGTCAGCAACGCTGGGGCCGCCCCCGCAACACCGCCGCATGACCACAACCGGCGAACGTATGTGGTCACCGCACTAGTGACAGTCCCCTGGCCCGGCCGCTATCACAGGGTGCGGTGGTGCACCTCAGGGCCCGACTGCTCATGCGCCGCCGACATCAGGTGGCGACCGATAATGTTGGGCCTGGCTACCGGTATGCTGTGGTACCCATTGAATCGCCAGTGCGTGATATCTTCTTCGCGAAACAGTCGTCTGGTCGAATCCCTTGTGCGTCGCACCAAGAGTTCGCTTCTTTAGGTGTGGAAGAAGGCTGGTTGACCACAGTGATCCAAAAGTCGCCATTCCTGTAGCTGGGGTAGTCGCCAGACCATAGAAGTAGGGCGCCGGGATACGTCGAGCGCAGAACCATGTGATCGGCGAGGACGTCTGCTGGCGAGAAGGCCTGGCCCTCGGCAACCAAACCCGGCTTCTTTGCCGACAGCTGCGGCACCCAGTAACCGATTAGGCGCTCGACGTTTGGGTCATCAGCAGCTCGCAGTTGCTGAAGCTGCGTCTGAGGGTCAGCGCTGACCTGAGACGGGGGCGCGGAATTGATCGACAGCCCTGGGTCTCCCCGAGACACTGAGCTTGCCCCAGTACCGGCGAAAGTAAGTATTGCCCCTAGCAGAAGCGCCGTTGCTAGCAGAGTCGTACACGCCACCCAAACCCAGACCTTGCGCTCTTTGGGATGGGCTACTGTCTTGTGCTGTGGTGAGGTCGCGGTACGCGCTGCAGGGGGGGATACTGGGTCCGGCGGTTCGCCGGTGACGCTGGCGTCTGCTGAGGCCATCGAACGTGCTCGCGCGGCAGCGCGATCATTCTCTGCTTCCTCGGCGTTTCCTAGCATCTCGTAGACATCGGCACGTTCGGACAAGAAGTCGGGCGATTCGAGGCAAAGCTGGATAGCACGGCTGTAATCTTGTAGGCAGCTCTCAAGATCGCCGTTACGTCGGTGGACATGCCCGCGCAGGATATATGCCGACTCATCCGGCAGTGTGGCGATAGCATCGTTTGCATCCTTGAGCGCTTGGTCTAGATCGCCGATCTGGATGAGAAGTCTGGCGCGGCTAAGGAGGCTTATTTGGCGAAGCTCTGGAATCTGAGCCTGAGTGAGCATCGTGAACTCTTGAATAGCTTTCCCGGGCTTGTTCGCGTCATCATAGATATCAGCTCGAATCATATGGGCCTGTGTCTCATCTAGGCCCACCTGAATCGCTCGATCGAGAGATCTGATTGCGGCGTCGAACTGTCCTTTTCTTTGGAGTGCTAGCGCGAGCGCCGCGTGCCCATCTTCTAGCTGAGGATAGCGACGAGTGAAGTCGGTGGCGAGTGCAAGAAACTGGTCGTCATCTTCGGACTCCGAGGCCTCTTCCAGCGCTGTCGCGGCACGAACCAGCCTTCGGTCTTGTGAATTCCGAGCCAGAGTTCGTATGCCGGAGATTCCTGATCCGATCAGCCAGCCAGTCGCCGAAGCTGCTCCTCCGACGAGGGCGCCTGCCGCCTCGTCCTCCCAGGTGGTCCGCCGGACGTAGTGGCTGCCACCTGGCAGACGATCGTGCCTGTACATGGGCATGGAGGGTTTCCCCTCTCCCGTGGAGCTCCTGGAAGCTGTGGTCGAGGCGGGACAAGATGTCGGGAGCGGACTCGCGAAGCGTGTGGTGGGCGTTACATCGCCATCGGATTGACCTGGCCTCCGGCGGCCTGGCGCAGCCCGGACCCCGCGGCCGGTCCGGGATGTCGGCGTACTACCTCATGTGTCGGTCGGAGTACGACCGACACATGTCGGTCCCGGCGGGGGGATCATGACACGGGAGTGCTGCTGGGGGCGAGTGACGCGCGGTCTTTGAGGCGGTAGCTGGGTCCGTTGATGCTGAGCACGTGGCAGTGGTGCAGGAGCCGGTCGAGGATGGCGGTGGCCAGGACGTCGTCGGCGAACACGTGGCCCCACTCGCTGAACGCCTTGTTGCTGGTGAGGATCACCGAGCCGCGTTCGTAGCGGCGGCTGATCAGCTGGAACACCATGTTCGCCGCGGCCCGGTCCAGCGGGAGGTAGCCGACCTCGTCGAGGACCAGGACGGCGGGTCGTAGGTAGGTTTGGAGCTTCTTGGCGAACCGCCCGGTCTGCTCGGCGGCGCGGAGTTGTCGGACGGCCTCGTCGAGGCTGGTGAAGTAGATCGAGTAGCCGGCGCCGGCGGCGGCGACGGCGAGCGCGACGGCGAGGTGGGTCTTCCCGACCCCGGGTGGGCCGAGCAGGGCGATGTTGCTGTGGCTGGCCACGAACTCCAGGGCGGCCAGGTCGCGGACCTTGCGGGTGTCGAGCTCGGGTTGGAAGGCGAAGTCGAACTGGTCCAGGCCCTTGTGGTGGGGCAGCCCGGAGAGTTTGAGCGCGGTCCGGAACCGGCGGCCCTCCCGGACGCCGAGTTCCTCGCCCAGGAGCAGGTCGACGAACTCGAGGTAGCCCATGGTGTCGGCCTCTGCCCGGGCGACGAGCGTTTCGAGGTGCTGGCCCAGATGCGGCGGGGTGAGGCGGGTGGCGTGGCCGCGGATGCGGGTGGTGACCAGCTCGCTCATGCCGCCGGTCCTGCCCCGATGCCGGCGTGGCGCAGCGCGGTTCGCAGTGCCACGGCGTGCTCGCCGAGATCGTTGACGAGGTCGTCGACCAGGCGCTCGCGGGAGGCGAAGGACGACGCCCGGCCCAGCCCGGTGAGGAACCCGGCGAGGTCGTCGAGGGCCTCGTCGCCGCAGTGCAGCAGCCAGTCCTCGACGGTGCCGATCAGATGGCGCAGCCGCTCGGCCTGGTCGGGATCCAGAACAACGCCAGGCTCGGTGGCGGGTGCGACGTTGACGGTGCTCACCGGTCGCTCCCCTCGGCCGGCCCAGCAGTGGTGATCCCGGTAGTGGTGATCCCGGTAGTGGTGATCCCGGCGGCGGTGTCGTAGGAGGTCAGCGCTCGTCGTGCGACCGGGGTCGCGGCGATCGGGCGGGCTGCGATCAGCCCGGCGAGCGGGTCGAGCCCCGGCTCGTCCTCGGCTCTGGCAGTGGTGTCGGGCGGCTGGGGTGGCGGGTCCAGGGTGACTGCGCGGGTGTGTCCGTCGGGCAGCCCGTCCCAGTGCGTCGGGTCGACCACCATCACGCCACGACGATTGGCCCGGGCGTGCGCGGCCAGCATGATCGGGTCACCGTCGAGGGCCAGGCGGTGGATCGTGACGGTGTCGGCGCTGATCCGCAGCTCGACCCGCTGCCCGGCCCGTGCTGGGCGCCCGTCGCCGGCGCGGGCGGGCACCGAGTAGCTCGATCCCTCGAAGCTGATCAGGCAGTCCCGCCCGACCCGGCGCAGGTGCCGGTCTGTGACCAGGTAGGGCAGCTCGGGCAGAGCGCCCAGCGCACCGTGATCGGCTGCGGCGCGGACCCCGATGAGCTCGCCGTGGGTGCGGTGACGCTGGGCGCGGCGGATCGGCACCCACTGGGCGAACGCCCCGTCCAGCTCGGCCAGGCTGTCGAACGTGCGTCCGGCCAGGACGTGGTCGCGCACGATCGCGACCTGGCGCTCGACGCGGCCCTTCCCGGTCGGGCGGTAGGCGGCGAGCACGTCGATCACGAACCGGTAATGCTGCGCGAACGCCGCGGCCTGCGGGTGCAGCGGCACCGCCTCCCGAGGCGCGACGTGCCGCTTGACCACGGTCTTGGTGCGGTCATAGACGATCGCGGCAGGCACCCCGCCGAAGTGCGCGAACGCCCGGCGGTGGCAGTCGAAGAACGTGCCCAGGTCCTGGCTGGTGGTGAAGCAGCAGAACGGGTCCCGGGAGTAGGACAACGTCATGTGGAACGAGTAGACCTTCGCGACACCACGATCGAGCAGGACCTGACCTTCGTCGCCCCAGTCGACCTGGGCTTGGGCGCCGGCGATCACCTCGAACCGGCGGTGCAACCCGTTCAGGCCCGACTCGACCTCGCCGTCGCGGGCCAGCCGTTCGCGGGCCTCGGCGACGTAGAGCTTGACCCGCTGGTAATGCCCGTCGAATCCGTGCTCGGCGACGAGCCGCTCATGGATCACCGAGGCCTTCAACCGCGAATCGGCGGCCAACCAGGCATCGACCACCGGGGCCAGAGCGTCGATCTTGCGGGCGACGGTGCCCTTGCGCCGCGGCGCGACCGGCGGCCCGGCCGGCGCGCCGGTCGACGGGTAGCGCTTCACGGTGCGCCAGTCCAGGCCGACCTCATCGGCGATCTCTCGCCAGGTCGCGCCGGCATCACGCAACGGCTTGTAGCGGCGTAGGTCCATCCATGCCTCCACGGGCAGGATCACGGGGTGGCCCCCTCCGGTCTGGTCTGCTTGGCGGCTGACAAGACCGGAGGGTGGCCACGCCCTCGGCGAATCGATCAACGACTCGCCGGGACCTCAACGACAGATCACCTCGTACGCCGACCTACACATGAGCTCGTACGCGGACACCTGGTTCTCGAGGTCAACCGCCCGGACCGCGGCGTGCGGCACCTGCGCGGGAAGAACGACACCATCGACGCCGAGGCCGCCGCCCGCGCGGTGCTGTCCGGCGCGGCGACGGCCGTGCCGAAGACCGCCGACGGCACCGTCGAGATGATCCGCCAGGTCAAGATCGCGAAGGACGCCGCGACCAAGGCCCGCAGCCAGGCGATCATCACGCTGAAAACGGTCATCGTGACCGCACCCGCGGAACTCCGTGAACGGCTCGAACCGCTCAACGACAAGGCGCTGATCGCTGAATGTCGCGAGTTGCGCTATGGCTCGATGAGCGGGCCCGCCGACGCGGCCCGCTACACGCTGCGCGCACTCGCCGACCGCTACCACGCCCTCGAGCAGGAAACCCGGCTGCACGACCGCGTCCTGGCCACCCTCACCGAGCGCGCCGCACCCGCGCTGACCAGCCTGTTCGGCGTCGGCGAGGACTCCGCGGCCGAGCTGCTCTCGTCGTGGGCGACAACCCCGAACGGATCCGCAGCGAGGCCGCCCTGGCCAAGCTCTGCGGCGCCTGCCCCATCCCCGCGTCCTCCGGGAAGACCTCGCGGCACCGCCTCAACCGAGGCGGCCACCGGCAGGCCAACGCGGCCCTGCACCGCATCATCGTCGTCCGCACGCGATTCCACGAACCCACGATCACCTACGTCGCCCGGCGCACCGCAGAAGGTACCAAGAAGATCGAAAATAAGTGGACTGCTTAGGCGGTTATGTAACGGAGGCATGGATCGCGGAAGAACGCGCGGATCAGTTCAGGTAGGCGCTGGAGACGTAGGAGCGCGGATTCGGCCTTGCCGCGCAGGTCGTCGGCGCTGCTGATGGCGGTTTTTCCGATGCGATCATGTTTGACGTTCTTCCACACCCATTCGTCCGGGTTGAGTTCTGGAGAGTAGGGCGGGAGGAAGAACAGGCGGGGCCTGCCTTCGGTCGAGGCGGCGAAGTCTTTCACCGCGCGGGAGCGGTGGACGGGGTGGCCGTCAATGATGAGGAAGACGGTGCCGCCGTCGTCGTTGAGTAGGTCGCGGCAGTAGTCGATGAACACGTCAGCGTTCATTTTTCCGGTGAACGTTCTGAAATGCATCGCACCCTTGGCGGTGACCGCGGAGATCATGTTGATCGCGTGTCGGGCGCCGGTGGTTCGCACGACGGGGGTCTGACCGACCGGCGCCCAGGTGGTGCCGGAGTGGCAGTCGGAGCGGATGCCGGCCTCGTCGGCGAAGTACACGGTGGCCCCGAGCTGCGCGGCTTCGTCGCGGATGGCCGGGTACTCCTCGGCACGCCAGCGGGCTACCCGCTCGGGGTCCTGCTGGGTGGCCCGGTGCAGCGGCCGCTGTGGCGATAGTCCGAGCGAGCGCAGGACCCGTCCAACCGATCCGACAGACAGGTTCACCCCGAACCGTTGGGCAATGACTTGCCGAACCAGGTCGCGGGTCCACAGCGCGAACTCCAACTGAAACTGGGCCGGATTCGAACCCGCGATCATCGTGAACAACACGCTCATCTGCGCTCGAGTCAGCTTCGGCGGGCGGCCCGGAACTGGCTTGGCCCGCAGCGCCTCGGCGCCACCTTTCCGATACGCTGCAACCCATCCGAACACCGTCGACCGATTGAAACCGAGACCGGCCGCGACATCTTCCGGGTGGGCACCGTTCTCGATCTGCTCGCAGGCCCGAATGCGGAGAGCTTCCAGAGTCGCGTGATCGAGCTTCCGGCCATCGTTGTCGCGCACACGAGAATTAGATCACAAGTCAGCTCGAATGTCTACCTACTTACAGTCTGCTTAGTAAGACCAAGAAAGAGATTCTACGCTGCCTGAAAAGGCTCCTGGTTCGCGAGATCTATCAGATGATCGTTGCGCCGCACAAGTCGGATTGTGCCGGCGCCGCGGCTTGACAACTATAGGAGCATCAACTCGATGGTCGAGTCGTTCTGGGGCACCATGCAACTCGAACTCCTCGACTCCAGAACGTGGAAGAGCCGCGCCGAGCTTGCCAACGCGATATTCGAGTGGATAGAGTGCTGGTACAACCCGCACAGACGCCATTCCGGCATCGGAATGCTCTCGCCGGTCGACTACGAAGCAGTCCACACCCCGCCCGACCAAGATCACTGACCCCACACCGTCAGTGTCCGGCGCAGGGGCCAAGCTCATCGCCCGTAACCTTCTGTCGCACCTCGACGACCAGATCTCCGAGTTTCCGATTCCTCATCCGCGACCGAGACACCAAAATTCAGCACATCATTCGACGCAGTGTTCGCCTCCGAAGGCATCGAAGCGTTGAAGACTCCACCACGGACGCCGCAAGCCAACTGCTACGCTGAAAGATCGTCCGTAGCATCCGATCAGAGTGCACCGACAGGATCCTGATCTACAACGAACGGCACGCCGCGACGATCCTCGACGAGTACGCCCGACACTTCAACGACCACCGACCACACCAAGGCCGCGGACAGCGCCACCCAACCACGACACCGCCGCCGTCGTCCCGCTCGACGCCCCAATCCGACGACACCGTGTCCTCGGCGGCGTGATCAACGAGTACCGACGAGCCGCCTGAACCGCACTCGAACCCCAGGCCACACGCTGAGCAAAGGATTTTGGCGCACTACAGGCGGAGATCAACAACGATCGTTCAGGCATCCGGGCCGAGGCGCAGCGCGTAGTCGACCGTGCCGAAGGGCCAGACCGCGGCCAGCCAGGCGCTCACGGCACGGTGCAGGTGCGCGTCCAGCTCGGCCCGGTCGGCCCGCACCCAGGAGCGCACCTCGGCGTCCACGTCCGCCCGGCTGGACGGGTAGATGTAGACACATCCGATCACGCCGCCGCCTGCGGGCTCCACCACGCTGTAGGTGAACCCGGTACGCCGGGCGAAGTCGTCCGCATGCTGCTGCAGGTCGGCCAGATTCGCCTCCAGCGCCATCCCGCCCGCCGGCGGCCAGGTCCGGCTCTCGAAGCCGGGCGTCGCGCGGATGTGCTCGATGCTGCTGCTCCACGCCGCGTGGTCGTCGGGGTTGTGCGGCGGGCCCAGCGGTTCCAGGCGGAACCGCGGGGTCACCATCTCCGGTGGGACGGCGAAGTCGTCGGGGACGAAGGCGCGATCGGTCATGGCGGCGAGGCTATGGGTTACCTGCGAGGGCCTGGCGCGGCAGCTCAGGTATGTACAGCATGGAAGACAAGTTGTCCACTGTTGAGGACAACGCAGGCTGCCCGTGAGCTTGACGAAGCCACAGGGCGATGCCTACCGTCCTGACAGCAGGACACACAGTCCTGTCCTCTGCGCATTCTCTGCTCGCCGTCCCGGTCGGCCCGGGGCCGGCCAAGAAAGGACCGATGCTCGTGGACGAACCGCTGCTGAGCCTGCGCACCTTCGTCGAGGGCATCGCCGACGAGTTGCGGACGGTCGAGGGGGCACACTGGGACCTCGAGCTGGGGGCGATCGCCGAGCTGTGCTACCGGCAGAAGCGCCCACCGGCTCTGCTGTTCGACCGGATCGGCGACTACCCGCAGGGCATGCGGGTGCTCACCGGCAGCACCGGGTCTGCGCGCCGTTTGGCCCGCACCCTGCGGCTCGGCGACGACCTGGACGACGCCAGCGTCGTCGCCGCGCTGCGCGGCAAGCCCTCGCAGTGGGCGGCCGCGGCAAAGGACTTCCCGGTGCAGGAGGTGTCGACGGCGCCGTTCCTGCAGAACGTGGTGGAGAAGGACGACGTCGACCTGCTGGCCTTCCCGGTGCCGCGGTGGCACGGCGGTGACGGCGGCCGTTTCATCGGCACCGGCTGCCTGGTGGTGACGTCAGATCCCGAGACCGGCGTGCCCAACGGCGGCTGCTACCGGATGCAGGTGCAGAACGAAGGCCGCAGCACGACGATCGCCGCGGTGCCCGGCAAGCACGGCGCGCAGAACATCGCCCGCTGGTTCGCGAAGGAGGGCAGGGCACCGGTCACCGTGTCGTTCGGGCACGACCCGCTGCTGCTGGTACTCGGCGGCACCGAGGTCCCCGGCGGGATCTCCGAGCTCGACTACGCCGGGGCCGTGCTCGGCGAGCGCGTTCCGGTGTTCCGCTCGCCCGAGAACGGGTTGCCGATCCCGGCCGCGAGCGAGATCGCGGTGGAAGGCTGGCTCTATCCCGACCGGCGCTGCGTCGAGGGCCCTTTCGGGGAGTGGACCGGATACTTCGCCGGGAGTCCCCGGCCGAACCTCGACATGGAGATCACCCGGCTCTACCACCGTGACGACCCGATCCTGCTCGGAGCGCCGCCCGGCAAGCCGCCGCACGACTACTCCTACATGCGCACGATGATGAAGTCGGCGATGATCCACGACGAGCTGGTGAGCATGGGCGTGCCCGGCGTCACGGCCGCGTGGGCGCACGAGCCGGGTGGCGGGAGGCTGTTCGTCGTGGTCTCGGTGGACCAGCGCTACGCCGGGCACTCCCGTCAGGTCGGCCACCTTGCCGCCAACACCCCGGCGGCGGCGTACATGAACCGGTACGTCGTCGTGGTCGACGACGACATCGACGTGTCCGACCTCGGCCAGGTCGTCTGGGCGATGTCCACGCGCACGGACCCGGCCGTCGACATCGACGTCGTCGGCCGCACGTGGGGCAGCAAGCTCGACCCGATGCTCCCGCCCGACACCCCGCCGTACAACAGCAGGGCGATCATCGACGCGTGCATCCCCTACGAGCGCAAGGAC
Source organism: Pseudonocardia kunmingensis (assembly GCF_006716445.1). GTDB lineage: Bacteria > Actinomycetota > Actinomycetes > Mycobacteriales > Pseudonocardiaceae > Pseudonocardia > Pseudonocardia kunmingensis. The sequence goes on along the minus strand of NZ_VFPA01000002.1, from coordinate 379,806 downwards.
ACCTTCCCGAGGGTGGCGCAGAGCGACCCCGCCTACCTGCGCGAGGTTCTCGGCCGGTGGGGGCACGTCCTCGAGGACTGAGGCGAGGGCTGGGCGGGGGCCCTATCCGTCCAGGTCGAGGGGGGCGGGGTCGGCGTCGTGGCGCCGGCCCCGCCCCAGCTCACCCGTCCAGCGGGGGAACAGGTCGTTCGGCACGTGACAGATGTCCAGGATGCGGCCGACGAGCTGGTCGACCAGTTGCTGCACATCCTTGCCGCCCGCGTAGAACGCCGGACTGGCCGGCATGATGACGGCCCCCTCCCGGCTCAGCGAGGCGAGGTGCTCCAGGACGGGGGTGCGCAGCGGGGTCTCCCGCACGACCATCACGAGCGGCCGCCGCTCCTTGAGGGTCACGTCGGCCGCGCGCTGCAGCAGGTCCTTGCTCGTGCCGAGGGCGATACCGGCCACGGCCGAGGTGGTGGCGGGGACGACGACCATGCCCTTGGTGGGGTAGGAGCCGCTGGCCGGCCCGGCCGCCATGTTGGCCGGGGCCCAGTAGGAGATCGCTGAGACGTCGCAGCCGACCCACTCCCCCACGTCGGAGCGCCAGTGCGCGTCCCGCACCGCGATGCCGGTCTCGTCGAGGATCGTCAGCCGGGCGGCCTTGCTGATCACCAGGTCCACGGCCTCGCCCGCCCCCAGCATCGCCCGGATGAGGGTGGCGGCGTAGGGCGTGCCGCTCGCTCCCGTCACGCCGATCACCCACGGCACGCGCCGCGGCGCCGTCGGCGCGCCGTCAGCCGGCCGCATGGTGCGCCGCGTCGCGATAGCCCGACGGCGGCGTGCCACCGATGCGCAGGGTGACGTGCTCGGCCGTCTGACGCACCGCGTCCCCGACCTCCTCGACGTTGCGCTCGTCCAGCTCGCTGGAGAAGGCGAGCACCACGATCGCGAGCGCGGCCCGCGACTTGGCGTCGAACACGGTGGACGCCACGGCGGCCTGGGAGAGGTCGAGCTGCTTGATGCTGCGGCTGAAGCCGTCCTCGCGGGCCCGCTGCAGGACGTCGTGGAGCTCGGCCGGCTCGACCACCGTGAACTCGGTGAACTTGGTCAGGCCGTGCTGGGCGACCTGCTTGTCGAACTCGCTCGGCGGCATCCAGGCCGCGAAGGCATGGAGGAGGGCCGGCGCGGAGAAGGGGAACCGGTCGCCGACCCCGACGCTCACGCGGATGCCGCTCGCGCGTTCGGCCTTGGCCACCACGGTGAATCCGCCCGACCCGTCGCGTTCCGCGGCGAAGGCCACGAAGCCGAGGCGCCTGCTCAGGGCGTCGAGCTCCTCCTGGACGACGCTGACGACGAGCTCCTGGCTGACGCCGGTCAACGTGAGCAACCGGGATCCCAGGCTCCAGCCGGCGCGCTCGGTGGTGTTGGCCCAACCGGCCCGCTGCAGCGTCGCGAGGATGTTGTAGCAGGTACTGCGGTTGAGATCGAGTTCGTCGACCAGCGTTCCGGGTGAGACGGAACGGGGCCATTCCGCGGCGAGGTGCTCCAGGATCCGGATGGCCGCGGCGACGGCGGGGACGTTGGCGGCCACCGACCTGCTCTCCTATCCTCCTGCGCACGGCAGTGCCGCGTACACGACACCGAGCTGCGCGAGGCGATCGGGCGGAGTCCGTTTTGACCTGCCCTGAGGACTACTTGTCCTTCTGGTTGGAATACTAAGGTCAGCCGCTGATCCCGTCAACGCATTGACCGGTCGCAGGGACAGGACATAGTCTCCTCTATAGAGGACAAAGTGTCCTCAGCTGCGCTCCACTCGTGACGCCGTCGTCCTCCGGAGGTAACCCACATTGACCGGCGCGAGACCGACCGGGACCGCAGAGGTTCCCACACTGCACGGCCCCGGCTCCCCCAGCCTGGAGTGCCGGGACCTGCTGGTCCGCCTGACCGGTGCGACCGGCGCTGTGGACATCCTCAAGGGCGTCGACCTGACCATCGCCGCCGGTGAGTTCGTCTCCGTGCTCGGCGCCTCGGGCACCGGCAAGACGACGCTGCTCAGGGTACTGGGCGGCCTCACCCCATCCACCGACGGCGCGGTCCTGGCCGGCGGGGTCCCCGTCTCCGGGCCACCGGACGGCGTCGTCACGGTGTTCCAGGACTACACGAACTCGCTGCTGCCCTGGCGCACCGTCCGTCGCAACGTCGCCCTCGGCGTCGAGGACGGCCTCAGCAAGGAGGAATGCACCCGGCGCGTCGACGACGCTCTCGAGATGGTCGGCCTGACGGCGAGCGCGCAGGAGTACCCGTTCCGGCTGTCAGGCGGGATGCAGCAGCGGGTGCAGATCGCCCGCGCCCTCGCGATGCGGCCGTCGGTCCTGCTCATGGACGAGCCGTTCGGCGCCCTGGACGCGATGACCAAGGCGTCGCTGCAGGACCAGCTCCAGCGGGTGCAGTCCCTGACCGGCACCGCCGTCGTCTTCGTGACCCACGACGTCGAGGAGGCCGTGTACCTCAGCGACCGGGTCGTCGTCCTCAGCGGCCGCCCGGCCGGCATCGGCCTCACCCTCGACGTCGACCTGCCACGGCCGCGCGACCAGATCGGCACCAAGGAGACACCGGAGTACCTCGACCTGCGCCACCGTGTGTACGCGGCGCTCGGGCATGAGGTCGCACGGTGAAGCCGGGCCTCCTGACCCGGATCAACGCGCTCGGGCTGGCGACCGGTGTCGGGATCCTGCTGCTCTGGGAGCTCGTCATGCGCGTCGGGCTCGTCGATCTCGAGTACCTGCCGATGCCGTCGGAGATCTCGGAGGGCGGGTGGGAGATCGTCGAGAACGGGAAGCTGTTCGAGAACCTGGCCCACACCCTCGCCGCCGCCGTGGTGGGCTGGCTGGCCGCCGTCGTGGTCGGGGTGGCGCTGGGCACCCTGATCGGGCTGCTGCGCCCGGTGTGGACCTACACGATGGCGAGCATCGACTCGCTGCGGTCGCTGCCGATCGTCGCGTTCGTGCCGGTCGCGGTGCTCCTGTTCGGCTTCAGCATGCAGACCGAGATCCTCCTCGCGTTCTACGCGGCGCTGTGGCCGATCACGCTCAACACGATCTCCGGGATGCACAGCCTCGACCAGCGCAAGCGCGAGGTCGGGCGGGTGCTGAAGCTCGGGACCTTCGGTGAGCTCTGGAAGCTGCGCCTGCCCGCGGCGACCCCGTCGATCGTGGTCGGGCTCCGCCTCGGCATCTCGATCTCCCTGGTCCTGACGCTGGTGGCCGAGATGGTCGGCAACCCGGCCGGGCTCGGCTTCGCGCTGATCCAGAGCGCCCAGGCGCTGCGGCCCGAGCTGATGTTCGCCTACATCATCGCCATCGGGCTGACCGGGATCGTGCTCAACGCGCTGCTGCAGTCCGGTGCCCGGCTGTTGTTCCGCGGACAGATGGCAGCGGCGGGAGACATCGCATGAGTATCGCTGAGGCTGAGGCCCGGACGACGGTGGCGCCGCCGCGGACGAAGGTCCGGCGGCGGAAGGGCCACGACGGGATGGGCACCGGGCCGCTGCGCGGACTGCTGCCCCTGGTGCTGCTGCTGGTGATCTGGCAGGTCGTCGGGGACCCGAGCTCGCCCTACTTCCCGCCACCGTCGAAGTGGGTGACCGAGGTCCGGCCGCTGCTCGACGACGGCGTGCTCGCCACGGCCATCGGGGACACGGCACTGACCGTTGTACTGGGCCTGCTCATCGCTACCGTGCTCGGCGCCGCGCTCGGGGCGCTCGTCGGCGCGAACCGCACGCTGGACCGCGCCGCCGGTCCGACGCTGGAGTTCCTGCGGGTGCTGCCGGCGGCGGCCCTGGTGCCGCTGGCCGCGCTGCTGCTCGGCTACACGCTGGAGATGAAGCTCGCCGTGGTCATCCTGCCGGCCACGTGGCCGGTGCTGCTGACCGTGCGGTCGGCGCGGCGCGCGATGAGCCCCGTCCTGCTCGACGTCCCCCGGACGCTCCACCTCTCGTGGTGGGCCAGGACGCGCAAGATCCTCGTGCCCGCGCTGACGCCGAGTGTGCTGCTGGGCGTCCGGGTCTCCGGGCCGCTGGCGCTGATCATCGCGCTGCTCGTGGAGATCGTCACCAAGATCAACGGAATCGGTGCGCTCCTGGGCACAGCGCAGGCCACGTTCAAGTCCGCACAGGTCTTCGGGCTGCTGGTGATCGCGGGTTTGCTCGGGTTCGCCGTGAACTGGCTCGTCACGCGGGCCGAGTCGGCCGTCAACGTGCGGCTCACGGGAGGCGGTCGCTGAGCCTCCGCAGACCGATGGGAACGGGCGTCACCGATGGAGGTGGCGCCCGTTCCCATTTCAGCCGGAGGTACGAGCCACCGCCGCCCGGCCCGCTCGACCCCGCGGTGGCGGGCCCCGCACAGGTGTCCGCCCAGGTGGCCGTCATGCCGTCCGGGCACTCTCGCGGGCAGGGCCCGGCCCGCGCCTCGGACAGGAGCCGGGCGGCAGTCTGTCGGAGGCCGTCGCCGAGCCTGGCCTGCAGCGGGGGCAGGGCAGGCACCGGCATGTCCACGCAAACGCCGGCGCCGGGACCCTGTGGGAGGGTCCCGGCGCCGGCGCGATCAGCTGGGGAGGGGCTCAGGGGTTGGGCTGGTGCACGAGTGCGGCGGGGTCGACGTCACCGGTGAACCCGGTGGCCGAGCGCATCGCTTCCAGCCACAGCGCGACGTCCTGCTGACGGACGTCGGTGTTGTAGGTGGGGAACGGGATGGAGGCCACGATCTCGTCGGAGTAGCCGGTCTGGTCCTGCAGGACGTCGCGGGCGGCTCCGTCGTTCGCGGCGATGTACTGCTGGGCCTCGTCGAGGGCCGCGACGAACTTGTCGATGTCGGCGTCGTGGCCATCAGCCCAGTCCTCGCGGGACGCCCAGTAGATCGGGCTGATCTCCAGGGCCATGGACCGGTACGGGGTGCCGAGGCTGACGCCGCCGACGCTCTCGATCTGACCGCTGAACGGGGTCACGGTCTCCACCGCGTCCACCCGGCCGCTGCGGAGCTGGTCGGCCTGGGACGGGCCGTCGACCTGCACGATCTTGACCGACTTCGGGTCGACACCCGACTTCTGCAGCCAGTAGAGGGTGGCCACGTGCAGGGTGCCGGTCTCGTTGAGCACACCGATGGTCTTGCCGGGGAGCTGGGTGACGTCGGTGATCCCGGAGTCCTTGGCGACCATGAGGAAGTTCGACGGGTTGGCCTCGGTGTCCACCGAGGAGCCTGCGACCTCCACCATCGGGATCCCCTGTGCCGTCGAGCTGATCGCCAGCGTCGGCGTCGAGAGCACGATGTCGAACGAGGTGCCCAGTGCCTGCGGCAGCGTCGCGACGTTCTCGATCTTCGTGTATTCGATCTGCAGGCCGTGCTTCTCGAACAACCCCTGCTCCTGCGCGACCCAGAACGGGAGCGCGGTCAGGTTGGAGTTCGACGCGACCCGCAGGGTGCCCGCCTCGGCGCCGCCCCCACCGCCGCCGCAGGCCGTGACCAGCAAGGCAGTGGCCAGCGCAAGCGCTGCCCCGATCCGCCGTCGTCTGTTCGTCATCTCGCTCCCTTGTGAGACCCCGACGATCGTGCAAATCGCCGACCGCGCGGCGGTCTGCATGGACGCTGCCGTGTTGCAGCTCGCCCGTGACAGTTGCCCCACCTGCGAGACACCCTGTCCTGTCGGCAGGACGCTATAAGGCGAGTCGGTTCCGGTCAAGCTTCGGTCAAGCTTCACCGACAGGTGTGGACGGCATCCCGACGGGCCCGCTTGACGCTGATCAGAGTCGAACCTACTGTCCTATTGACAGGACACGACGTCTCGCTGGATGGTCAAGAAGTGAAACTTGGTTCCTCGTTCCACGTACCGGCCGAGCCGGCCACCGTGCTCGAGAAGTTCCTGGACGCGCCCACGATGCTGGCGTGCATTCCGGGGTGCACGGAGCTGGAGCGCCCGGACGAGGCGCACTTCCGCGGGCGGTTGACGAACGAGATCGCGCACGTCCGGTTCGACGCCGCGTTCTCCGTGGAGATCACCGAACTCTCGCCACCGCACACGGTGCGCGCGGTCCTGACCGGCGAGGACGCCCGGCTGGGCAGCTCGCTCAAGGTCGACGCCTCGCTCGACGTGGCACCGGCAGGCGGCGGGTCCGACGTGACGTACGCGATGGAGCTGGCCATGTGGGGGCGGCTCGGCCGGATGGGCGAAGCGATCTTCCGCCGCCGCACCGTCGAGGTGGAGAAGGAGTTCCTACAGGCGTTCGCCAGGGCCTGCGCCGGCGAGGACGTCACGGCCGGCGCGTCCGCACGCACCAACGGCGCGCCCGGCCGCCAGGTACTGGCCGCCGTCCCCGCGCCGGCGGGAGTGCTGCACGAGGCCGCTCCGCTCGCGGCGGGTGCCGTCACCGCTCCTGCCGTGTCCGCGCTCCCGGGTGTTCCGGTACCGGTGGCCTCCACCAACGGTTCTCGCGGTGTCACCGCCGCCCCGGTCGCTCCGGCGGACGCCGCGGCGGCAGCGGTCGCCTCGCTCCGTCCCATCTCCGACGGGGCCGGCGCTCCCCTTGGCAGCCTGACCGGCCGGTCCGTCGCCGCAGTCGTCGTCGGCGCGGTCGCGGCGCTGGTCGTCCTCCGCAAGGTCCTCCTCGCCCGCAAGGCCGGCCGATGAACGCCGTGCTGCACCGCCCGACGACGCCGGCCGAGGCGTTCGAACTGCTGGAGCGGCCGGACGCGATGGTCCTCAGCGGCGGCACCGCGATCCAGGTTCTGCTCAAGCAGGGGCTGATCGCCGCCACCGACCTCGTCGACGTCGCCCGGATCCCCGGCCTCGCCCAGATCCACCGAGCGGACGACTGCACCCGGATCGGCGCGATGGTCTCGCTGCGCCAGGTCGAGACGAACCCGGCGATCCGGGCGGCCGCGCCGCTGCTCGCGGACACCTGCGGTCGCGTCGCCAACCCGCGCGTCCGCAACACGGCGAGCGTGGCGGGCAACATCGCCCACGGCGACTACCGGCTGGACCCGCCGACGGCCTTGATGATCCTCGACGCGACCGTGCACCTGGCCTCGGCGCGGGGCACGCGGGACGTCGCGGCCCGCGAGTTCTTCGTCGGGTTCCAGGCCACCGCCGTCGAGCGGGGCGAGCTGATCATCGGGATCACCGTGCCCGACCAGCCTGCCGGTTCCTCCCACGCGTACGCGAAGAAGAGCAGCCTCGGCGAGAACGACTGGCCCTCCGCCTCGGCCGGCGCTCTGCTGGTCGGCGCCGGCTCCGGCACCAGCCGACGCCTGCGCCTCGGGCTCGGTGCGCTCGCACCCGTGCCGCGGTTCGTCGAGATCGACGTCTCCGGGCTGGATCGGGCGGCGGCGGTGGACGCGGCGCGGTCGGTCGCCGAACCGCTCCTCGACCCGATCCCCGACATCCGGGGCAGCGAGTCCTACAAGCGGCGGCTCGGCCTTGTCGCCGTCGCCGATGCCGTGACCGAGGCGTGGAGGTAGCGCGACCGTGACCGAACTCCTGGACAAGGGCTCCGCCCCGGCCGAGTCCCCCGCGGAGGCCGCCATGCCGTTCTCGGTGGGAAGGCGTGAGCCGCGCCGCGACGGCGAGGCGAAGGTGCGCGGCACGCTGTCCTACGTCGCGGACCTGCCCGTTCCGGCCGCTGCCGCCGTCGGCATCACCCGCAGCACCCGCCCGCACGCCCGGATCGTCGGCATCGACGCATCCGCGGCGCTCGCCGTCGCCGGCGTCGAGGCCGTCGTCACCGGGGCCGACCTGCACGCGGCGCTCGGCGACCGCATGTACACGGGCCCGGCGTTCAACGACCAGCCCCCGCTGGCCGTGGACAAGGTGCGCTACGTCGGCGAGCCGGTGGCCGCGGTCGTCGCCCTCGACGTGGCCACCGCGCGGGCCGCAGCAGACCTGGTCGTCGTCGACTACGCGGAACTCGAGCCCGTGCACGACGTGCAGGCGGCCATCGACGGGGTCGCCTACGTGCACGACGAGCTGCGGCCCTCGGCGGTCTTCGGCGACCTCAAGCACCTGGCCGGCATCTCGGGCACCAACGTCAACTACGAGTACAACCTCGTCGACGGCGATGTCGACAAGGCGATGGCCGGTGCGGCGACGACCGCCCAGGGCGATTTCTGGGCGCCGCCCACCCACCACGTGCCCATCGAGCTGCCCTGCACGAACGCGTGGATCGAGGGCGAGACGCTGGTCCTGCTCACCACCACCCAGACGCCGTCGTACTGCCGGCAGGCCGTCGCGGACATGCTCGACCTGCCGCTCAACCGGGTGCGCGTCCGCACCGGGCCGCTCGGCGGCAGCTTCGGCGCGAAGATGTACGACCGGCTGGAGCCGCTCGCCGCGGCGCTGGCGTGGACCCTGCGGCGTGCCGTGCGGATCCGGGCGACCCGTGAGGAGGCGTTCGTCCTCACCTCCCGCCACGGCGTGCAGGTGATCAGCAGCATGGGCGCCGACGCCGACGGGAACATCGTCGCGTCCCGGGCCGACGTCCGCTACGAGACGGGCGCGTTCGCCGACGTCGGCCCGCGGATCACCGCGAAGTCCGGGATGGTGGCGGCCGGGCCGTACCGGGTGCACGACGTGCACGTGCGGTCCCGCTGCATCTACACCAACAAGCCGTCAGCGGGGCCGTTCCGCGGCTTCGGCGTTCCGCAGGTGACGTGGTCGCACGAGAGCCTCGTGGACGAGCTGGCCCGCAGCCACGGCGAGGACCCCGCGGCCTTCCGCCGACGCAACCTGCTCCGCGAAGGCGACATCGCGCCGGTCGGTACCCCGATGCACAGCGCCGACTTCGTCGGATGCCTGGACGCCGTCACGGCGGCCATCGGGTGGGATCGGCCGCTGGAGCGGCCCGACGGCCGCTACGCCCGCGGGCGGGGTGTCGCCGTCGGCGTCAAGGCGGTACTCACGCCGACGATCTCCAACGCCGTGCTCCAGCTCAACCAGGACGGGTCGGCGACGCTGCTGATCAGCACGGTGGACATGGGCCAGGGCAGTGACACGATCATGCCGCAGATAGTCGCCGAGGTACTCGGCCTCCCCGCCGACGCGGTGCGGGTGGTCAACGCGGACACCGACGTCACCCCGTACGACACGATCACGGCCGGCAGCCGATCGACCTACCACACGGGAAACGCCGTGCGGCTGGTCGCCGAGAAGATGCGCGACCGGCTGCTCGAGCTGGCCGCTGCGCAGACCTCGTCCGGCCGCAACCGCCTCTCCCTCGTCCCCGGCGGGGTGCAGAACGGCCGCACCGGGGAGATCACCCCGATCTCCGACGTGCTGCACCGGCACTTCGGCGCGCGCGGGACGACCCTGACCGAGCAGGCGAACTTCGGCACGGCGTGGGAGCCATACGACAAGGCGACCGGCCGGTCGGAGAAGGTGACCGAGCACTGGTTCGCCGGGGCCGTCGCCGTCCAGCTGCTGGTGGACCGCGCCACCGGGCGGCTGACGATCGAGCACCTCGCCAGCGCCGGGGACGTGGGCCGGGCGATCAACCCGACCATGGTGGAGCAGCAGCTCTCCGGAGGCGCGATCATGGGCCTCGGGCACGCCGTGTTCGACGAGATGGTGTTCGACCAGGGCCAGCTCGTGAACGGGACGCTCCTGGACTACCAGCTCCCGTCGGTGCGGGACATGCCTCACGAGATCACCTCGGTCATCGTCGAGAGCCCGCACCGCACGGGCCCGTTCGGGGCGAAGGGCGTCGGGGAGACGACACTCATCCCGGTGGCCCCCGCTGTCGCCAACGCGGTGCGCGACGCCGTCGGCGTGCGCATCACCCGGCTGCCCCTGACCCCCGAGCGGGTCCTCGACGCAATGACAGAAGCAGGGGTGGACCTGTGAGCGAGATCGAGTACGTCGTCAACGGCACGCGGCGGGCCGTCCGGGCAGGCGACGACGACCTGCTGCTGGACGTCCTGCGGGAGCAGGTCGGCAGCACGAGCGCCCGGGAGGGCTGCGGTGTCGGCGCCTGCGGCGCGTGCACCGTGCTCGTCGGGGGGCACAGCGTGAGCTCGTGCCTGGCCCGCGCGGTGCGCTACGACGGGGCGGAGATCCAGACTGCGGACGGCCTGCCGCCCGACCACCCCATCGTCGCGGCGTTCGTGCAGACCGGCGCGATGCAGTGCGGGTACTGCATCCCGGGGTTCGTGCTCATGGCCGACGAGTTGCTGCGGGAGAACCCGCGGCCGACGAAGGAGCAGATCGTCGCACACCTGGAGGGCAACATCTGCCGCTGCGGGACGTACGCGGAGATCATCGCCGCCGTCGAGCTGGCGGCCGAGCGGATGGCGGCGACCCGATGACCGTCACGACCCCGCGCGGCGAGTTCGGCGTGCTGGACCTCGGCCCGCTGGACGGCCCCACCGTCGTCCTGCTGCACCCGCTGGCTTCCGCCGCGGAGCTCTGGCGGCCACTCGCCGAGGAGTGGAGCGGCCGCGGCAGGAGGGTGCTCGCCATCGACGCCCGCGGACACGGACGGTCGAGCTGGGACGGGCGGCCCTTCACCGTCGGGGAGATGGCCGAGGACGCGGCGAGCGTGCTCGACGAGCTGGCCCTGCGGGACGTCGGCGTGCTCGGGATGTCGATGGGCGGTTGCACCGCGCAGGCGCTCGCCCTGGCCCGTCCCGACCTGGTGGGCTCCCTCGTGCTCGTGGACTCCACCAGCAGTTACGGCCCGGACCGGGTCGCCCAGTGGGAGCAGCGTGCCCTGCAGGCCGAGGGGTCCGAACGTGCCGACCTGCTCGGCTTCCAGCTCACACGCTGGTTCACCGACGGGTTCCGCGCCGCGAATCCGGACGTCGCCGCGCGCGTGTCGGAGATCTTCACGGGGACGACGAAGGCCGCGCACGCCGCCGCGTGCCGCGCGCTGGGCGCGTTCGATGCAACCGACCGCCTCGGGCAGATCGGCGTTCCGACCCTGGTCATCGTCGGGGAGGAGGACTACGCCACTCCCCCGGAGATGTCGAAGACCCTGCACGCGGGCATCCCGGGCTCCCGGCTCGTCGTCCTGCCCGACGCGCGGCACCTCAGCATGGTCGAGAGCAGTCAGGCCAGGACGTTGGCCGAGCAGCACTTGTTCACCTGACCGGCGCACGCCGGGGCCGGCCCGGACCGGCATCGTGGGGGAGTCGGCTGCTGCTCGGCCGACGACCTCGCTGCTCCCCGATCCAGAACAGCCCTCGGAAGGGACTCGATGACCGACCAGCCGGAAACCGCCCAGCCCGACACCGGCCAGCCGGGGTTCGCCCCCGTGCGGCAGGTGGACCGGGCGAGGTTCGCGGCGCTGGCGCCGGACGAGCGGTACGCGCAGATGCTGCTCGGCCACGACAGCGGCGCGCGGCACTGCTCCGTCGCCTACATCCAGACGCCGCCGGGTGGCGGATCGCCGGAAGGCCTGCACACCCACGAGGGCGACCAGATCTTCTTCGTGCTCCAGGGCACGATGAGCATCGAGGTCGACGGCACCGAGCACTCGGTCGAGGCGGGCAACCTGATCGTCTTTCCGGCCGGGGTGCCGCACCGCAACTGGAACGGCGGCACCGAGCCCACCGTGCACCTCGCCGTCAACGCTCCGCTGCCCGACCCGGCCCAGCCGTTCGCGCGCCGGGTCGGTCCGGCGTCGGGCTGACCCGCAAGGCGCGCAGGTGTCAGGGTGGGTGCGGTGAGCGTGCCGTTCCCCGAACCGACCGCACCGCGCCCGTCGCGCGCCGAGGTGCTGCTCGACTACCTCGACTACTTCCGCTCGGTGATCATCGACAAGCTGCAGGGGCTGCCCGACCACGAGCTGCGCGCAAGTCGGCTCGGCTCCCGCTGGACTCCACTCGGGCTGCTCAAGCACCTCACGTACGTGGAGCTTCGCTGGATCGTCTGGGGCTTCGCGGGCAGGCCCGTCGCCGAGCCCTGGGGCGACTCCCGCGACGGGCGCTGGTTCGTCCCCGAGCACGAGAGCCTGCCCGAGCTCGTCGACGCCCTACAGAGCCAAGCGGCGCACACCCGCGACGTCGTCGAGGCCCACGACCTGTCCGAACGCGGCGCGCCCGGACCACGCTGGCCCGACGCGGAACCTGCGACGCTGGAGCGTGTCCTGCTGCATCTGCTCCAGGAGTACGCTCGCCACGCCGGGCACCTCGACATCGTCCGCGAGCTGATCGACGGACGAACCGGCGAGTAGCCGCGGAGATGCACGCTCCCGCGCTTGTTGTTGCGGGGCAACACGTTCGTGACTGCTCGGCGGCCGGACCAACGTGACGTGAGGAGCCAACGCTGTGCGGCGGTAGGGGTCGCGTCGGCAGCGGTCGGCGATGGAGCCCCGGGCCCAACGGCTCAGAGCGGTCTCCCGCTCCGCACGGAAATACGCCTGGAAGCGTATGCCGCTGCCCCACCCGGGCGAGGATGCTGCCCGGCACGACCACCACTCGAAGTCGACGGACGCCCAGACGCAGTCTCTACCCGGCCTCACCGCTCAGCTTGATCTTTAACCTCGGCAGGCGTCGGCGCTGCCTGTGAGGACCCTGGTTGATCATGGAAGCAGCCCTTGGTTGATCATGCTTCTGTCGAAGGAAGAAGATCAACACAAGGGCTGCGGTGGATAGTCTGCACGATCATGCTCAGGTCTCGGCGATTGGGGAGTTGTCGCGGTTCCGCCACGAGTTCTACGCCTCGCTGACCGCCCGAGCGGATGCGTTGTTCGAGCTGACCGACGCAGTGCTGTGCGCTGATGGGCCAGTCACCTCGCTGGTCGAGCTGACCCTGGTGGCCGAGCACCGGCGCGGGCACGGCGCGATGTACGACGCGCTGGGCCGGGGCCGGGTCGAGCCCGAGAGGCTGCGCCGGACGCTGGCGTCGTCACCGCTGCCCAGGACGGGGGATGGGCGGCGCGGTCGATGTCAGCCCGTGGCTGCGACCGGACGCTGCAACCAGCGCGCAGCGGCTGTTCTGCCACGTCTACGGTCGGGCGAAGAACACGGCGCAGCTCATCCCGGGCTGGCCGTACTCGTTCGTCGCCGCCCTCGAGACCGGCCGGACCTCGTGGACCGCGGTGCTGGACGCGGTCCGCCTCGGCCCGGCTGACGATGCGACCGCGGTGACCACCGCCCAGCTCCGCGCCGTGATCGATCGCCTGATCATGGCCGGGCAGTGGCGCCCCGGTGACCCGCAGATTCTGGTCGTGACCGACGCCGGCTACGACATCACCCGGCTCGCGTTCGTCCTGGCCGACCTCCCGGTCGAGCTGGTCGGGCGGATCCGCTCCGACCGGGTCCTGCGGCTGCCCAAGCCACCGCGGGTGCCCGGCACCAACGGACGCCCACCCAAGCACGGCCCGGAGATCGCCCTGGACAAGCCCGCGACCTGGCCCGAACCGCAGCACACGACGAGCACCGAGACCACTCGCTACGGCATCGTGGTTGCCACCAGCTGGGACCGGGCCACATCGGGGTCCAGCTGCTGCGCGAGATGACATCCGCCCGGGTCGTCGCGGTGGACAGCGGTGAGCTGGGGCGAGAGCTGGCGGCCAAGGTCGGCGCGGAGGTGGTCCTCGACGCGGACCACGCGATCGAGGGCGTCACCGACCTGACCGGTGGCGACGTGGTGATCGACTTCGTCGGCGAGCAGAACACCCCGGAGCAGGCCACCCGGATGCTGCGTCAGGGCGGCACCTACTTCGTGGTGGGCTACGGGGCGCAGCTGACGACGCCGACGGTCGAGCTGGTGTCCAAGGAGATCTCCGTCGTGGGCAACCTCGTGGGCAGCTACGCAGACCTCGACGACCTCATGAAGCTCGTGGCGCGCGGCCGGGTCACCTTGGAGACGCAGCGCTACCCGCTCGACCAGGCGCTGCGCGCGCTCGACGACCTCGCCGAAGGCCGCGTCCGGGGGCGGGCGGTCCTCACACCCTGACGTTCCACCGGGTCAACGGCCACATGCACCCACGACCCCTGCGCGACACGTGGAGCTACCTGCCCTCAGGGGCGTCGCGGCTCCGGACGTCCGGGAGGCACCGCCGTCGGCCGCGGCGGGCGTGTCCGCCGGGCGTCACGGCGCCGGCGGGGAGATCGGCTCGCAGATCCGCTTCATCAGTCGCAGGAAGACCTGCCGTTGGGGAGACGACAGCGGCCGGAGCAGCTCGTGCTGCACGTCGACGACCGCCGCGGCGTGACGCAGGAGCTGGTCGCGGCCCTCGGCGGACAAGGTCAGCAGGTTGCGGCGGCCGTCGGCCGAGTCGCGGATGCGCGCGACCAGCCCCCGGGTCTCCAGCCGAGCGATGACGTCGGCCCCCGTCGACTTGTCCAGCGACCCGCGCTCCCCCAACGTCCGCTGGTCGATCCGTGCCTCGTGGTGCAGCACGAGCAGCACGTTGTACTGCACCGACGTGAGGTCGGGCGACACCCGCTCCCCCCACAGCGTGGTGTGCACCTGTTGCGCGCGGCGGATCAGGTGTCCGGGAGCCGTGTGCAACCGGACGGCCGGCAGCCGCAACGGCCAGCCCTGCACGACGGCGTTGTGCTCGGTCGCGGCGCTGGGGCTGGGTGGATCACCGCGGTAGGCGACCAGGCGGAGCACCCCCAGGAGGGTCTCGCCGTCGTCGAAGGACAGTGGCTGCAGGAGCCGCTCCTGGATGCCGACGACCGCCGGTGCGCCCGCCAGCAGGGCCGCCCTCCCCTGCTCGGTCAGCCTCACCAGCTTGCGCCTGCCGTCCTCGACGTCGCGCTCGCGGTCCAGCAGGCCCCGCCGGGCGAGCCGGAGCAACACGTCGGCCGCGGTGGACTTGTCGAGCGACATGAGCTCGCCGACGGTGCGCTGGTCGATGCCCGGTTGCTGCCCGACGACGAGCAGGATCCCGTACTGCACCGACGTCAGGTTCACCGGCACGTGCTGCTGCCACAGGCTGCCGTGCACCTGCTGGGCGCAGCGGATGAGGTGCCCGGGCGCGCTGTCCAGGACCGGCAGGCCCTCGGGGTCGGGCGACTCCGGCACGAGCTCCGGGGCCGGGACCGGGCTCCTAGTCACGCCGCGCCGCCCGGCGTCAGAGCCACGTCGCCAGCGCCTCCCCCCGCAGCAGCGGGAACCGGTCGCACATCATGGGCCCGACGGTACGTGGTCCTCCCGGTCTCACATCGCCTCGGGCGCTCGCCCGGGCGGCCCGCTTGCCGCCGCGCCGCCGCCGCGCTTGGCCTGCTGGACGAGCCGGTAGACGTGGCCCCGAAGCTCGGCGAAGCGGGGCAGCGAGCGGATGGTGAGCTGGTCGCGCTCGGCCGGCAGGTCGATGACGACGTCCTCGAGAACGACGGTGGGCGAGGCGGACAGCACCAGCACCCGCTGGCCGAGGTAGACGGCCTCGTCGATGTCGTGGGTGACGAACAGGACGGTGACGCCGAGCCGCTTCCAGAGCGCGCGCACGAGGTCCTCCAGATCGGCGCGCGTCTGCGCGTCGACGGCGGCGAAGGGCTCGTCCATGAGCAGCACCTGCGGTTCGTAGGCCAGCGCACGGGCGATGGCCACCCGCTGCTGCATGCCGCCGGAGAGCTGCCAGGGGTGCGCGGTGTGCACGTCGGCGAGGCCGACGGCCTCGAGCGCCTCCTCCACGAGGCGCCGGCGTTCGGCGCGCGGGACCTTCTTCTCCTTCAGCGGCAGCTCGACGTTCTGGCGCACGGTCATCCACGGGAACAGGCTGCGGCCGTACTCCTGGAACACCACCGCCATCCCCCGCGGCGGGCCCGTCACCTGCTCGCCCTGCAGCACGACCTCACCGGAGGTCGGTTCCAGCAGGCCGGAGATGCAGCGCAGCAACGTGGTCTTGCCTGCTCCGGACGGGCCGACGATGCAGACGAGCTCGCCGACGGCGACGCCGAACGTCAGGTCCCGCAGCGCCTCGACGCTGCGGCCGCGGCCGTCGTACACCTTGCGGACGCCGCGCACGTCCAGCAGCGGCGGATGCCCGGACCCGGGAACGGGGGTCGCGGCGCGGACGTCGGCGGGTGTGGACATCTCAGCCCTCTCCTCGCTGGGACCGGCGCAGGCCTGTGTACCAGGCCAGAGCCCGAGACTCGGCGATACGGAACATCAGCGACAGCGCCACTCCGATGAGGCCGAGCAGGATGATCCCGCTCCACATCTCCGGAATGGCGAAGCCGCGCTGGAACTGGATGATGGTGAACCCCAGGCCGTTGCTGGCGGCGAACATCTCGCTGATCACCATCAGGATGATCCCGATGGACAGCGCCTGGCGGGCCCCGGCGGCGATCTGCGGGCTGGCGCCACGCAGCACGAGGTGCACGAGCCGCGAGCGCCTGCGCATCCGGAAGCACCGGGCGGTGTCGTCCAGCACCTCGTCGAGCGACCGCACGCCCTCGACCGTGTTGAGCAGAACCGGCCACACGCAGCCGGAGACGATGACCAGGATCTTGCTGCCGTTCCCGATCCCGGCGAAGAGCGTGATGATCGGGACCAGTACCGGTGGCGGGACGGCGCGGAAGAACTCCAGGACCGGTTCCAGGACGGCGCGCAGCGCACGTGAGGAGCCGACGGCGACTCCCAGGGCGATGCCCAGGACCAGGGCCAGGACGTACCCGACGAGCAGCCTGCCGATGCTGGGCAGGACCTCGGAGGTCAGCCGCCCGGTCAGCCAGGTGTCGCCGAACACGCCCAGGATGGTCTGCAGCGGAGGCCAGTAGAAGCTCTCGCTGCCAGCCGTCGCCACCCACCACGCGCTCACCAGCACGACCGGGAGCCCGGCGACGAGCAGGAGCCTGCGCAGCAGCGACGAGGCGCTCCGGGGCGCGGCGACGGTATTCATCGAGGGAGCTCCCCGCGGATCGAGGGGTGCCAGTGCAGCACCCGGCGTTCGGCGGTCCGGGCCACCAGGTTGACGGCGACGCCGATCAGCCCCGTGACGATGACCAGCGCGTAGAGCGCGGCCACCGCGCCGGAGGACTGCGCGACCGCGATCCGCTGCCCCAGCCCGGGACTGCCGATGATCAGCTCGCCGGTGATCTCCAGGACCAGGGCGACGGCGGCGGCCAGCCGGAAGCCCGTCACGACGTAGGGCAGCGCGGTGGGCCAGATGACGGTGCGCACCTGGGCCCACGTCGAGAAGCGGTACGACCGAGCGGTCTCGCGGGCCACCGGGTCGACGTCCTGGATGCCGTAGAGGACCTGCACGAGGACCTGCCAGAAGCACGCGTAGACCACCAGCAGGAGCGTGGCACGGGGCTCGGCGCCGTAGATCAGAACGGCCAGCGGGATGAGCGCCACCGAGGGGATGGGGCGCAGGAACTCGATCGTCGAGCTGGTCGCCGCGCGCAGGACCGGGACGCTGCCGATGACCATGCCGAGGCCCACGCCGCCGGCCATCGCGATGGCCAGGCCGAGCGCCGCCCCCAGCATCGTGGCACCCAGCGCATCCCAGAACTCGCCAGTGCCGAGCTGGTCCACCAGGGCCAGCGCCATCGCGCTGAACGGGGGCAGGAATCCGGGGTCGACCAGACCGGTGCGCGGGATCAGTTCGAGGAGCCCCACCAGGCTGGCCAGCCCCAGCACACCCAGCCGGCCCGTGCGCGGCGGGCCCGACCGGCGCCGGCCGTCCGCCCCGGCCCCGGTGACGGGCACGGCGGTTGCTGTCGTCATGGGCCTGCGCCTCCAGGTGTGGTGCGTGCGGGCGACTGCCACTCAGCCGAGCAGGGCCTGAAGGTCCGGCCGTGTCGTCACCAGGCCGTCGCGCTCGGCGAGCTCGGCCAGCACCTCGATGGCCGTCCTGTTGATCTCAGGTGTCCACTTCGGGAGCACCAGCTCCGCCGCCAGCTCGGCCGGGATGTCGAGGTAGGTGGGGATGATCGCGCGCACCGCGTCGGGGTTGTCCCGCGCGTAGCTCAGGGACTTGTCGATCGCCGTCGTGAACCGCGCGACCAGTTCGGGGTTCTCCTGGGCGAACTTCCGGGTCGTGAAGTAGGTCGACACCATCAGCTCCGGGGTGGTGTCGGTGAACGGCGAGGCCAGGATCCGGTGACCGTCGGCCTTCGCCATCGCGAGGAACGGCTCGACCTGCCAGATGGCGTCGACGTCGCCGGCCGCGAGCGCCGCGTTCATGTTGGGGAACGGCATCTCGACGAACTCCACCGCGCCGGCGTCGCCGCCCGCGGCACGCACGGAGGCCCGCACGGTGGTGTCCCCGATGTTCTGCAGGGTGTTGACGGCGACCTTCTTGCCGACGAGGTCGGCGGCCGACCGCATCGGGCTGTCGCCGGTCACCATGACCTCGACGTAATCCGCGCCGGGCGTGCCGGTGCCGTACACACCGCTCGCCACGACCTTGAGCGGCAGGCCCTTGGACGCGCCCAGCAGCGTCGAGGTGTTGTTGCCGAAACCGAAATCGAGGCTGCCGCTGGCGACCCCGGGCACGATGGCGGCGCCGCCCTGCCCGGAGCTCAACTCGAGGCCGATCCCCTCCTGCTCGAAGAAGCCCTGCTGGATCCCGAGGTACACCGGGGCGACGTCGACGATCGGGATGAGGCCGAGGGTGACGGTCTCGGTGCCTCCGGCCGCGCCTGCGTCCTCGCCACCGCACCCGGCGAGCAGGACGGCGAGCAGCGCACCGATCCCCACCAGGCCGCGCCGGTGCCGTCGAGCGGTCGTTCCACGCAGTGTTGGCACGTTGTGCTCCTGTCGATCAGCCGGGGCACTCACCCGGGCCTGGCCCGGTGTCGTCCAGGGATGCGGCGGCACCGCGTCCGCGATCGGCCTGCCGCGCGGCCGGGTGCGGGGACGCCGCGCCGCGGAGGACCCGGACGCGCTCCCATGTGGGCGCGTCCTTCCGTGTACGGACGATGGGACCATAGTTGCACCCCCGCCCCGGGTCAAGGAGTTCGACACGCAGCCGGCTGCGCCTCCTCCCCGGGGGCACCGGGGCCCGGGTAGGCGTAGATCCAGTCGGTGTCGCGGAAGTCGTCGTGCGCGCGCTGCCGTAGCAGGGCGCTGCGCATGCTGGCCCCCACGCCGCCGATGTGCAGCACGTCGCCGAAGAGCCGGGCAGTGGTCTGCACGCGGCCCGTGCGGGGCGCCCGCTGCGCCGCGTAGGCCGAGAAGGCCGGGGCCACCTCACCGCCGTGGGCGTGCACGCTGTCGGCCAGCACGACCGCGTCCTCGAGCGCCTGACAGGCGCCCTGGGCGATGTACTGGAGCATCGGATGAGCGGCGTCCCCGAGCAGCGTGACGTGGTTGTCGGTCCAGCCCTCCAGCGGCGGCCGGTCGAACATCGGCCACCGCCGCGACCGGTCGATCATCGCGATCCCGCCGGCGACCTCGGGGCACACATCGGCGAACGCCGCCTCGAGCTCCTCCTCGGTGCCCCATACCGGAAGGCCCGCCGCGTGCGCGGGACTACGGAAGACCGCGACCTGGTTGCACAGCTCGCCCCGGCGGACGGGGTACTGCACCAGGTGCAGCCCCGGCCCCGCCCAGATCACCATGTCGTCCAGCCGGTCCAGGCCGGCTTTCGCCTGCATGTCCGCCATCGGGACCGTGCCGCGGTAGGCGACGTAGCCGGAACAGACCGGTTCCGCGTCGCCCACCAGGCGTTCGCGCACGACCGACCGGAGACCGTCGGCCCCGATCAGGGCGCCGCACTCGTAGACGGTCCCGTCCGCGCAGCTCACGCGCGCTCCCCGGGGCAGCTTCTCGACGTCCACGACCTCCTTGGAGGACTCCAAAGTGACGTGCTCGGACGCCTTGCACGCGTCGAAGAGGGCCTGCAGCAGATCGGCCCGGTGCGTCACGAAGTAGCGGTGGCCGTACCGCTGGGCGAACGCCTCGCCCGTCTCCAGCGCGGTGATCTGCTCGCCGGACAGGGCGTCCATGAGCACGAGACGCCTCGGGAAGAACGCGTCCGCGGTGACCTGCTCCAGCACTCCGAGTCGTTCGAGCATGCGCGAGGCGTTGGGGGCCAGCTGGAGGCCTGCGCCGATCTCACCGAACGCCTCCGCGCGCTCCAGGACGTGCACCCGGTAGCCGTGCCGGGACAGCGCCAGCGCGGCGGCGAGACCACCGATGCCGCCCCCGGCGACCAGGAACGGCGCCTTCACGAGATCAGTCATCGGCATCGAGGCCTTTCGGGGACGCCCCGTCCATCAACGCCCGGATGGGCGGCGGCGGGGAAACTGCTCCGTATACTGACTATCTGAGCTTAGAAGCTCCTCCGAAGTACGGTCAAGAGCAGGCCCGTCCCGCTCACCGACCTACCGGTTCAGACCCCCTCCACGAAGTCGGCGATGACGATGGAGTCGACGTCGACGGCCGTCGGATCGATCTGGCCGAGCTCGCCGCCGGCTCGGATCACCTCGTCGACCGCGGCCCTGTCGATGGCCAGGTCGAGTCCGTCGGCCGCCTGCCGCAGCACCGAACGCGCGACCTCGAGGGAGATCCCGCCTCGGCGCGCATATGCGGGTGCAGCCGTCTCTAGATCGCCGGAGATGGTGTCGATCGCCCGCTGCTGCGCGCGCAGGAACGCCGCGATGGTGTCGGGATGGTCGTCGATGAACGACTGGGTGGCCCAGTGCGTAGTATCGGTCCAGCTCGTGACGTAGTCACTGGTGTCGAACAGCTGCCGCGCCTTGCCCTCGCTGATGAGGACCTCCGAGGTCGGAGGGAACGACCAGGCGACGTCCGCCAGCCCCTGGGTCGTCGCGGTCCAGGCCTCCGTCGTGCCTCCGACGTGCAGGATCTCGACGTCCTGACCCGGCGTCAGTCCGACCTCGCGGGCGATCCTGGTCGCGAAGTAGGTGGTGATCGAGCCGGGCTGGCTCGCGGCGATCCGCTTGCCCCGCAGCTGCTCGATCGAGTGCAGCTCGGAGTCCGCCGGCACCAGGAACACGGCACGGGCTCGGTTGTCGCACCCGGCGATGAGCCGCAGGTCCCGCTGCCCCTTCTGATGTGCGGTGAAGGCGGGCAGCGTGGCCGGCATGCCCAAACCCATCGTGCTCACACCGCGGACGGTGTCGGTTCCGCCGGGAAAGCTGACGAGGTCCAGCTCCAGCCCCTCGTCCCGGTAGTACCCGAGCTCCGCGGCCACCAGGAACGGGACAGCGGAGATGTTGGTCTCCATGTGGGTGACCGCCACCTCCCCCTGGTGCGACGAGCCGGCGCCGCCCCCGCCCGACCCGCCGCACGCGCTCGCCGCGCCGAGGAGGACCACCCCGCCGACGCCCCACCCGAACGCTGCCAGGACCTGCCGTCGGTTGACGGTCGTGTCGTGCGGACGCATCTCCGGCTCCTTTGCCTCTGCCCTGCTCGTCGTCGGGGGGTGGGGTCCTGGTCAGACCACGACCTCGCCGTGGCACTCCTTGGCGAAGAGGTCCCGCGGCTCCCACGAGCGCTGCGCGAGCCCCTGCTCGTGCGAGTACCGGAGGAAGGCACTCAGCGTGTGCTCGTTGTCCCGGATCCCGTAGGGCCAGTAGTCCTCGCCCATCACCTCGCGGGTCCGGCGGACCTCCTCGGCCAGCCACGGCAGCATGTAGCGCAGCGCGGCGGTCTCGTCCATGTCCGCGGCGGCCAGCACCTTGGCCTCCCCGAACGCCTTCATCAGCGACCGTGCGAGCCACGGGTGCGCCCGGTAGAGCTCCCGGCGCAGCGCGAGGACGTGCATGATCGGGAAGATCCTGGTCTTGCGGAAGTACTCGGCCTCGGCCTCGTGCGGGCGGGGGAACAGGTGGCGCACCTCGGGCGAGCCCTCGGCGAAGGGCCTGGGGGTGCGCGCGCTGTAGAGCGCGTCGATCTCCCCGGTCACCAGCATGTCGGCCAGCGTCCGGTCCTCCGGGATGGCCGCGATCTCGACGCCCGGCGGCGGGTTCACCGCGACCTTCTCGTGCCGGCCCGGCGCGTGCAGTCCGCCGGTCCGGTAGCGCACGCCGTCGACCGGCACCCCGTGGTGCTCGGCGAGGAGCCCCCTGATCCACACGGCTGCGGTGATCTGGTACTCCGGCACCCCGACCACCCGGCCGACGAGGTCATCGGGCGCCTCGATCCCCGAACGCGCGTTGACGTAGATGCCGCTGTGCCGGAAGACCCGGGAGGGGAACACCGGAATGGCGACGAACGGGCTGGTCTCCGAATCGTCCCCCAGCATCATCACGTAGGTCGACAGCGACATCTCGGCGACGTCGAACTCCCGGTAGGACACCATCCGGAAGAACGTCTCCTCGACCGGCAGGGTGAGGTAGTTGAGGGCGACGCCCTCGGCCCGGACCTCTCCGGTGCGCAGGGCCAGCGTCCGATCGTAATCCCCGCAGGCGACGGTGACCGGAAGGAGCGTGCTCATGAAATGATTCGTATACGGACCATATTGGGAAGCTAGCAATGCCATCGAAACCTCACAAGGCCTGTTCAATCCCTGATCGACCGGCTAGAGCGAAACGAACACGAGGGGTATGCGGAGGACTGACGGATCCCAGATCTGGGTCAGCCCGGCGACCGGGCGATCGCCGCGGCGGTGCTGCTGCCGTAGCCCCGCTCCACCCGCACGTCGACGACGGCGGTCCGGCCGCCGCGGACGTGTTCGAGCCCGGCGGTGATGGCGGCGGAGAGCTCCTCGGGCGTGCGCACCGGGCCGATGCCCTCCAGGCCCTGCCCGCGGGCCAGCGCGGCCAGGTCCGGTTCCGGGCCTTCCATCCGCATCCCGATGTGGGCGTTCTCCACGGGTCGACTGCGGATCCGCGCCATCCGGTCCTGGTGCAGCTCGTCGTTGAAGAAGGAGCTGTTGTTCGCCACGACGACGAGCAGCGGCAGCTCGTACCGCGCTGCCGTCCACAGTGCCGTCAGCCCCATCAGGTAGTCGCCGTCCCCGAGGACGGCGAGCGGGATGCGCCCCGTGCCCTTCAACGCCAGCGCCGCACCGACGGCGATGCCGGGGCCAGAGCCGATGCCGCCCCCGCCGTCCGATCCCAGGTAGTCCAGCGGTGAGCGGACTGGCCAGTGCGAGGCGTCCCAGGCGAACGGGGTCCGGACCAGCGTCACGGCGTCGGCCGCGGTGGCCGCGCGCAGCCGGGTGGCCAGGTGCCCGACGGTCAGCTTGCCGGTCGGCCCGGTGGCGGGTGGTTCCGCGGCATCCTCGGCGGTGCCGGTGATGGCGGAGCGGCTGGCCGGCGTGGCCGCACCGTCCGGTAGCCGTTCCAGCAACGCCGCGACGGCGGTGTCCGGGCGGCTGTGCAGGAACACGTCGACCGCCGGCAGGACGTGGTCGTTCTTGGTCCAGCCGTTGAACAGCTGATGGTCCGAGCTCGCGGAGATGATTCGGGCGTTCGGCTCCTCCCCCTTGTTGGCCAGCCGGAGGGTGCCGCCGAGGTCCACCCAGTCGAGGCTGAGCACGACGTCGGCGGATCGGAGCAGCTCGAGGTTCTCCGGGGAGACGAACAACCCCGGTGTACCGGTGTGCAACGGGTGGTCCGTCGGGAAGGCGGCGGCGACCTTGAGGTCGGTGACGACCGCCGCGCCGATGCGCTCCGCGAGCTCCACCCGCCGGTCCCACTCGGCACCGTCGCGGCTCACCCGGCCGGCCAGGATGACGGGCCGGGCCGCCCCGGCCAGCAGGTCCACCGCAGCCGCGATCGACTCGGAGGCCGGCTGGGAGTCGGCGATCGCGGCGTACCGGGCGGCGTCGCCGGCCAGGTCCTCGGTGAACGGCTGCTCCTGCACCGCCGCGTCGAAGCACACGTACACCGGAGCCGCCGGGTGCGTGCGGGTGAGCTGGTTGCCCCGCCGTACCGACGCCACGGACGCGCGGACCGACGCCGGCTGGTCGTCCCACTTGACGTAGGGCCTGACCAGCGCGGCCTGGTCGGCCGCGGTGTGGATCCAGTCGATCCAGGGCCTGCGGCGATCCGCGTCGACCGGTCCGGTGGCCCCCAGCACCAGCATCGGCACCCGGTCGCAGTAGGCGTTGAAGATCGCCATCGTCGCGTGCATGAGGCCGACGTTGCTGTGCACCGCGGCGGCCATCGGGCTGTCGGTGACCTTGGCGTAGCCGTGGGCGATGCCGATGGAGTGTTCCTCGTGCAGGCAGAGCAGCATCTGCGGGTCGGCGTTGCCGAGGTGGTTCACCAGGCTGTCGTGCAGCCCGCGGTAACTGGCGCCGGGGTTGAGCGCGATGTACGGAACGCCGGTGGCGCGCAGCGCCCCCGCGATGGCGTCGCTCCCCCACTCACACGGCACCTCGCCCGGCAGTTCGACCTTCTCGTCGTCGTGCATCCCGGTCCTTCCGCAGCCTGGAGCCGTCAGAGCATGACGTTGACGGCCTTGACGGTGGTATAGCCGAGCAGTTCCTCGATGCTCTCCTCGCGGCCGATTCCCGAGCCCTTCACGCCCCCGAACGGCACCCCGGGGAAGTGCCGGGACGTGCCGTTGATCCACACATAGCCGACCCCCAGCTCCTGGGCCATGCGGTGGGCCCGGCGCACGTCGTCGGTCCAGACGGCGGCCGTCAGCCCGTAGTCCACGCTGTTCGCCATCGCCACGACGTCGCTCTCGTCCTTCCAGCGGATCACCGAGAGCACGGGGCCGAAGACCTCCTCGCGGGCGATGCGGGAGTCTGCCGCCACCGACCCGAGCACGGTGGGCGCGACGAACAGTCCCCGCTCGATCCCGGGCGGCGGGCCGCCGCCCGCGAGCACCTCGGCGCCCTCCGCCCTGGCCATGGCGATGTGGCCGAGGATCCGGTCGTAGTGCTGCCGCGAGATGACGGTCCCCTGCTCGCTCGTCGGGTCCAGCGGCGAGGCGATCCGGCGGCCCTGCAGGAGACGGACCACCTCAGCGACGACCTCGTCCGCGAGCGACTCGTGCACCAGGAGCCGGGACGTGGACCCGCACGACTGGCCGGACCAGGTGAAGTTCATGCCATCGACGGCACCGCGGGCGACCAGGAGCGGGTCGGTGTCGGGGCACGCGATCAGCGCGTTCTTGCCGCCGAGCTCGAGCGTCACCTCCTTGACGCCGGCGTCGGCGGCGTCGCGCTGGATCGCCCGTCCGGTCGGCTCGCTGCCGATGAAGCCGATGCGGCGCACCGCGGGGTGGCGCACGATTGCGCGGGGCACGGCCGGCCCGTCGCCGACCAGGATCGACAGCACGCCGGGCGGCAGGATCTCGGCGGCGAGCTCGCCGAGCAGGAGCGCGGACAGCGGGGCGACCTCCGGCGGCTTGAGCACGGTGGCGTTGCCGGCCACGAGCGGTGTGGCGATCTTGCTGGCCGCGAACATGAACGGGTGGTTGAACGGGACGATCCGCGCGGCCACCCCGTAGGGCTCGCGCACGGTGTAGTGCAGGTTCTCGCTGGCCGGGATCGTGGTGCCCTTGAGCTCCAGGGCGAGGCCGGCGAACATCCGCAGCGAGCCGACCGCCACCCGCACGTCCGAGGACATCTCTCGCACGGGCGCCCCGCCGTCGATCGCGTCCAGCACGGCGAAGTCCTGGGCCCGCTCCTCGATCGCGTCCGCGAGCTGCTCGACGAGGCGGGCGCGTTCGCGCACCGGGGTCCGGCGCCAGCCCGCCGCGGCCTCGCGGGCGGCGTCCACCGCCGCGACCACGTCCTGCTCGTCGGCGTCGGGCACCTCGGCGATGACGTCCTCGGTCCACGGGCTGGAGTCGGCGTACGTCCGGCCGGATCGCGCCGCGACGAGACGGCCGGCCGCCAGCAGCCGCCATCGCCGGTCGAGCAACGCCTCGGCACGGGCGGTGTTCTCCGCCTCCGTCGGTTCGCTGGCCGTGATCGGGGCGCCGGTCATCACGTTCCTCCTTCTCGGCGTGGATCCGGGGTCTGCGCGGTGCACGGCTCAGATGCCGGTGATGGGGAACTGCCCGGCCCGCGCACGCCGGACGAGGTAGTCGTAGCCCGCGGCCAGGAAGGCGGGGGTCACCACCGTCTCGCGCTTGGCGCGGGCCTCCTCCTCGCAGGTCCACACCGCGGGGCCGCCAGCCTGGATGGCCTGCAGCTGGGTGTGGCAGGCCCGGTTCAGCAGCACCGCGCGCATCACGGCCGCCGCGGCGTTCTCACCGACGGTGACCAGACCGTGGCCCGGGATCAGCACGCCGGCCGCGTCGCCGAGCGCCTCGGCGAGGGCGGCGCCGAGCTTGGCGTCGGTGATCAGGTTGCTGGTCAGGGTGAACCGGGGCACGTCGGGATCGAGGAAGGAGACCGCGTCGTGCGACACGGCGCGCAGCGGCACGTCCAACGAGGCGAACGCGACCGCCCCTGTGGCGTGCGAGTGCACGACCGCGCCCACGTCCGGGCGGGCCGCCATGATCTCGGTGTGGATCGGGTACTCGAAGTGCCGGTTGCCCTCGCCCGCCAGCACGTCGCCGTCCGGCGAGACGAGCAGGACCCGCTCGTCGGTGACCTCCTCGAAGGCCCACCCGGCCGCCTTCATCCACACGCCGCGCCCCTCGGGATCGCGCACGGTGGCGTGTCCCCACACCATGTCCGCGTGGCCCGCCACTGCCAGGGCCTGGTTCGCCTCGGCGGCCTGTCGGGCGGGAGATTCGTGCTCAGCCATGTGATGAGTTCTCCTGTCGAGCGGCTCGGGTACGGGGATCAGCCTCGGCGCAGCCGGCCCTCCGCCCACCACAGCAGCATGTTGCCGAGGAAGGCGGCGAGCATGACCAGCAGGACGATCGCGTACATGCGCGGCAGATCCAGCACCGCAAAGGCTTGGGAGATCATCAGCCCGAGGCCGGCCTTGGCCGCGAACAGCTCGGCGATGATCGCTGCGATGAAGGCGATGCTGAAGCCGATCCGGATGCCGACCATGATGCTCGGCGCCGCCTCCGGAATGACGATCTTGGTGGCCAGCTGCAGCCTGCTCGCGTTCAGCGAGCGGCCCAGCTTGAGCAGCGAGCCGCTCACGGCGCGGACGGCCGCCGCGGTCGACATCAGGACGGGAAAGAACGCCGAGATGGCGACCATCGTCATCTCGGCCTCGAGGCCCACCCCGAAGACGGCCAGCAGGATCGGGTACAGGATCACCCGGGGAACGGCGAAGGTGCCGGCCACCAGTGGCTCGAAGATCGCCGTCAGCGTCCTGCTGCGTCCCATGAGGTAACCGAGCGGAAAGGCCAGGACGGTGCCGAGCACGAACCCGCTGAGCACCGCGCTTCCGGTTGCCGCCAGGCCTGGGTAGATCCAGCCCTCGGCGAAGCCGCCGTAGAGCCGGCCGAGGGTGTCGGTGGGTGACGGGACGAGCTCGCTGAACGGGTCGAGCGCGTACCAGCAGGCGAGGGCGGCGACGGGAACCGCCGCCCTGGCCACCGATAGACGCCAGGCCGAGCGGGATGCGGTGGGGCGGGGTGCCGGCGGCGCGGCGATGCCGGTCTCGGTGGTGGTCACGATGTCAGCCCATGTCCTTCCGGACGCGGCGTTCGATGCTGTTGAGCAGGACGTTCGCGGCCACCGCGATGACGAGCACCACGAGGATGTAGGCGTACATGTCCTGCATGTCGAAGGCCCGGTACGTGTAGCCGATCCGGAAGCCCAACCCCTCGGACGCCAGGATGAACTCCATCGCGATGACGCCGATCATCGCGTAGATGAACCCGAGCACCAGACCGGGCACGATCAGCGGCGTGGCCGCGGGCGCGAGCACCTTGAGGTAGAGCTGCCTGCGGCTGCAGTTCAGGGACCGGGCCAGCTTGGGCAGCGTGGGCGAGATGGAGTTGAGCCCGACCATCGTGTTGAGCGCCACCGGGATCAGCGCCATCGTGGTGGCGATCGCGATGATCGGTGCAGGCCCGAGACCCAGAACGGCGAGCAGGATCGGGTAGAACACCAGCGTCGGCATCGAGTACAGGCTGACGAGGTAGGGCTCGAAGGTGGCGCCCACGAACGGGAGCCGCCAGAACAGGATGCCGATCAGCAGGCCGCCAGTGGCACCGATCCCGAAGGCCGCCAGCACCGCGGCCACCGTCGTGGCCAGGTCCCCGATGAACTCGTCACCGCGGACCACCTCGACCAGTCGCAGGAGCATCGCGGACGGCGCGGGCATGATCAGCGGCTCGATGAGTCCGGTCCGGGCGCAGAGTTCGAGCACCGCGACCGCACCGAGCACGATGCCCCACCGGGCGGTGGTGACGAACGAGGGCCGGTGGACCAGCGGGACACGGGGCGGGGCGAGCAGCGGCGCGCGGCTCATGCGGTGAGCTCGCCACTCGCGTCGAGCACCTTCTCGGACTCCGCACGGAGCAGCTCCCAGACCTGCGAGGTCAGCTCGTGGAAGCGCAGGCTGGTCAGAGTCTCGGGACCCCGCGGCCGGTCCAGGTCGACGACGATCTTCTCCATGATGTGCGAGGGGCGGGCCGACATGATCCACACCTCGTCGGAGAGGTAGACCGCCTCCTGGATGTCGTGGGTGACGAACAGGACGCTCTTGCGCGTCTCGTCCCACACCCGCAGCAGCTCGCGGCCGATGAACATCCGCGTCTGCTGGTCCAGGGCGCCGAACGGCTCGTCCATCAGCAGGATGCGCGGGTCCAGCAGCAGAGCACGGGCGATGGCGACGCGCTGCTTCATGCCCCCGGACAGCTCGCGCGGGTGCCGGTGCTCGAATCCCTTGAGCCCGACGAGGTTGATCATGTCGCGGGCGGCGGCCTCGCGCTCCTTCCGCCCGACGCCGGCGATCTCCAGTCCGAACGCGACATTGCTCAGCACCGTGCGCCAGTGCAGCGTGGAGTCCTCCTGGAACACCATCGCGGTGTCGCGCCGGGGCCCGGTCACCGGCTCGCCGTCGATGCTGACGCCGCCGCGCACGGGCGTGCGCAGCCCGCCGACCACGTCCAGCAACGTGCTCTTGCCGCACCCGCTGGGCCCGATCAACGAGACGAAACGGCCGTCCGCGATGTGTCCCTCGGCGCTGCGGACCGCCTCCACGCCCTCCCCGTCCTTCGTCGCGTAGACCACGCAGACGTCGTCGAGGCGGACGCCGAGGCCGACGCCATGGCCGTCGGCCTCCCGCAGTTGCTGTCCCGTGCTCTCACTGACCCGCACTGAC
This sequence comes from Pseudonocardia kunmingensis, assembly GCF_006716445.1. Classification (GTDB taxonomy): domain Bacteria; phylum Actinomycetota; class Actinomycetes; order Mycobacteriales; family Pseudonocardiaceae; genus Pseudonocardia; species Pseudonocardia kunmingensis. The sequence goes on along the minus strand of NZ_VFPA01000002.1, from coordinate 350,767 downwards.
GATCCCTGCCCTCGCTGTTGTCCGGTGTCCGACATGGCGGGCGCGACCCGCCGGGGTAGGCCTGTCTCAGAGAGCGGCGACGAAGTCGGTGACGATGAGCCGTTCCAGGTCCAGCGCCGCGGGGTCGAGCTGCCCCAGCTCGGAGCCCGCCCGGATGTTCTCCTCGATCCCCGGCATGTCGATCTCGAGGCTGAACGCCGATCCGGCCTGCTCGAGCGCGGCCCGCGCCAGGTCGTCCGCGATCCCGGCGCCACGCGCGTAGGCCGGCGCGGCCGCGTCCAGATCCGTGGTGATCGCCGTGATGGCGCGCTGCGCAGCGCGCAACCACGCCTGCAGGATGTCCGGCGAGTCGTCGATGACCGACTGCGTCGTCCAGTAGGTGTTGTCGGACCAGTTGGGCACGTGGTCCTTGCACTCGAAGAGCAGGCGCGCCTTGCCCTCGTCGATCAGTCGCTGCGAGATCGGCAACGCCGACCACGCCACGTCGGCGACCCCCTGTTGCGCCGCCGTCCAGGCGTCCGGCGGGCTCCCGACGTTGAGGATCTCGACAGTCTGACCGGGCACGAGACCCCGCTCGGTGACGATCCGGGTCGCGAAGTACGTCGTGATGGAGCCGGGCTGGCTGACCGCGATCCGCTTGCCCCGCAGGTCGTCGATGCTCCGGATCTCCGAATCGACGGGCACGAGGAAGTTGACCAGTGGCTCGCGGACGGCACCGCCGATGATCCGCAGATCGCGCTGCCCCTTCTGGAAGGCGATCAAGCCCGGCAATGTCGCCGGCATCCCGAAGGGGATGCCCGAGGCGATGCCGCGGATCGTGTCGGTCCCCCCGGGAAAGCTGACGAGATCCAGGTCGAGCCCCTCGTCCTGGAAGTAGCCGAGTCCGGCCGCGACGAGGACGGGAGCCGCATTGATGATCGATTCGAGGTGTGCGACCGCCGCCTCACCCCGGAAACCCACGCCACCGGGGCCCGCGGTGGAAGGCCCGCCACCGCAGGCACTCAGGCCTCCCAGAACGACTGCTCCGCCTGCGCCCCAGCCGAGCAGGCGCAGGAAGTCGCGGCGGCCGCAGTGCTTCGTCGCTGCGTACATGGGGGCGTTCCTCTCCGTGACGCGAAGCGAGCGTCCACGATGGACCGACATTGGTACGTATGCGGAGTGGTTGCGGCGGACGCTAGTGCGAGTTCCGAGGGAGGTCAAGAGTTCATATTGCCAGGCCAAGGCCTAGCTCCCCGCGATAGCTTCCGGTACGTTCAGGCTGCGTTTCGGTCCGTATCCGTCCTACTGCGACTCCGTAGAAAGCTTGCGGCCAGGACAGCCAGACGAGGTGAGATGAATGGTGACGACGCGATTCGCTGCCGATGACGACGGTGACCTGGACGCCCTGTACCAGGACGTCGCCGAGGCCGACCTGCAGCCGCTGTGGTTGTTGAAGGGGTTGTTGCCCGAGCAGCCCAGCGCGATGCGACCGCACGTGTGGCGCGCGAAGACGCTGCGACACCTGGCCGAGCGTGCCGGTGATCTCGTGGGTATCGACCGCGGCGGGGACCGGCGCGTGCTGGGCCTGGCCCACCCGGACCTGGGCGGGCTGCCGTTCGCCACGCGCACGTTGTGGGGCGCGGTGCAGTACCTCGGACCGGGTGAGCTCGCGCCGGCCCACCGGCACAGCCCGTCCGCGATCCGCTTCGTCCTCGAGGGCTCGGGCGTGTTCACGTTGGTCAACGGCGACCCGGTCCGGATGGAACCGGGCGATCTCGTGCTCACGCCGAGCTACGCCTGGCACGAGCACCACAATCCGGGCAACGAGCCGATGATCTGGTTCGACGGTCTGGACCTGCCGCTGATCGGCAACCTCGACGCGGTGTTCTTCGAGAACGGACCTGACGAGCTCACGCCCTACGACGAGGTCCCCGTCTCCCGCTCCGAGCAGCTCCACGGCACCGCGGGACTGCGGCCGCTGTACGTCGATTCGTCCCTCACCCAGCAGCCTGCCGAGCACCGGCACTCCCCGCTGATGACATACCGGTGGGTCGACACCGATCGGGCCCTCGACACGATGCTCGCGGCCACCGGAGGGCGCGCCGCCGCGCTGCGCTACGTCGATCCCCTGACCGGCCGGGACATGATGCCCACGCTGCGGGGCGAGATGCACCGCCTGCTGCCCGGGCACCGCACACCGACCACCCGCACCGTCGGCAGCGGGATCTGGGTCGTCCACCGCGGCACGGGCGCTTCGGTCATCAACGGTGTGCGGTACGAGTGGGGCGCAGGCGACATCCTCGTCGCGCCGTCCTGGGCGGCGGTCGACCACGAGGCGACGGACCGGGCCGACCTCTTCCTGCTCTCCGACGGCCCGGTCATCGAGGCCGTCGGGCTGGCCCGCACCGAGACCCTTGCCCACCCACAGACCGTGACCGACACCGTGTCGGCATAGCGAGGAGAGACCCCATGCGTCTGGCGACCTTCGGCGACGACCGGATCGGCGTCGTGCACGGTGACGCGGTGCGCGACGTCAGCACGCTGGTCGACGAGCGCGGCAGCGGCATCAGCCGGATGCGACGGCTGATCGAGGCATGGCCCGCCCTCGGTTCGACGGCCGTCTCCGATGCCGCGGACCGCTCGTCGCCCGCCCGGCTGGCCGATGTCGAGCTGCAGCCTCCGGTCCCCGACCCGACGAAGATCATTGCAGCCCCGGTGAACTACGCCGACCATCAGTCCGAGATGAATGTCGACGCGCATGTCAGCGCGCTCGGGTTCTTCCTGAAGGCGCCGTCCTCGCTGTTGCGACCGGGCGGAACGATCCAGCTGCCCTACGACGACCGCCGGTTCGACCAGGAGGGCGAGCTCGCGTGCATCATCGGCAGGCGGGCTCGCTCGGTCTCCCCGGCCGAGGCACTGGACCACGTCTTCGGCTACACGGGGCTGATGGACATCACGATGCGCGGCGGGGAGGACCGCTCCACCCGCAAGTCGTTCCAGACCTTCACGCCCTTGGGTCCGTGGATCGTCACGGCCGACGTCTTCGGGGCGCCGGGCGAGGTCGACCTCGAATGCTGGGTGAGCGGTGAACAGCGACAGAAGGCCAACACCCGTGACCTCATCTGGGACGTCGCGCAGCTGGTGTCCTATGCCTCGTCGGTCACGACCCTGCACCCTGGTGACGTGATCGCCACGGGTACGCCCGCCGGCGTCGGGCCGCTGGCGGCAGGCGACACCGTCGTGCTGAACCTGTCCGGGCTCGGGGGCAGGTTGGAGGTCGACGTTCGCGCGGACGCGGCCGGCCCGTCGCCCACCACCGGCAAGGATCGGGGCCCGGTGCCACCGCCCGCGCGGTGAGCCCTCCTCGGCCGGTCCGGTGCTGGCGTCGCCGACGAGAGAAGGACGAACCCGTTGCCGTGGCGGGCTGCGTAGCCGAAGACCGCCGCCTCCCGGCTCAGCGCGCCCGGCGGAGGGCGCGGCTGTCGAGCGACACGGGTGACGTGTCGGCCGTGACCTTTGCGCCGGGTGCTCGTTCCCACCAGAGGAACCGTCCGGGCTTCTGCCGCAGAAGAGGTGCTGATGCACCCGCCCAGCAAACACCGCAGGTCCGCATCGGGTGCACGATCACGGGGTCACCGACCCTGACGCTCGTGACCGCGTCCCCGACGGCCTCCACCCAGCCCGCGTTCTCGTGGCCCAGCGTGAACGGATCGCGGCGTCAGCCCGACGGTGGGTTGCGAGGTGACAGCAGATCAGGTCCTCGACCTCCAGCATCCCGGCCGAAGCGACATCGCCGTGCCGGTTCTGCGCTCGGCCCGACTCACCGCATCCGACGCGCTGATCACACTGGTCGGCACGACATCGCTCCCGGCCCCGTTCGTGGCCGTCGGTGAGGAGGGCGAGTGGGGTCTGGACGCCGACGACCCGCTGCTCGTTCCCGCCGAGGAAGCCGCTGGGTGTTGCGCCCCGTTCCCGACCCTGGTGTCGATCGCCACCGCCGACGACCGCACCCTCATGATCGACCTCGAACAGCGCGGAGTTCTCCGGATCGGCGGCAACCACGCACGATGCGTCGCGCTGCTGCGGCACCTCGCCGCAGAGCTGGCCACCAGCCGAACGGCCGAGGACACCGAAGTCCTCCTCGTCGGGCTTGGTGACGAACTGGCCGCGCTGAACCCCGACCAGCTCCTCGTCTCTGATCTGGACACCGCACTCACCGAGATCGAGCACCGGGCCACCACCACTGGGGCCGCGATCCAGCGGCACCAGGTCGCCTCCGTTGTCGAAGGACGGGTGCACAACATCGCGGCCGACTCCTGGCTGCCCACGGTGCTCCTCGTCGGACACGAACCCGACGACGACCAACGCGCCCGACTCGACGGCCTCGGCGCGACCGATCCAGGCACCACCGCGGTCGCGGTCGTCGTGGTCGACCCGGTCGACCCGCAGGTGCACATCGGCGACGACGGCGTTCTCGACCTGCCCGACATCGACGACGGCCCGTGGCAGGCCGCCCAGCTCACCGAGAACGCCGGCACCCACCTGGCCGCCATTCTCGGCTCCACCGCGGCGCCGGCCGTCCCCGTGGGACCGGCAACCGCCACCGAACCATGGGCGGCTGGCCTGAACGAGGACGGCTCGCTCGCCACCGCACCCGCCGATCCCCCCGACGACGACGAACTCGACGACGACGGGCGGGCGAGTGACGTCGGAGCAGCGATCGCGCCGCCCGGCCCACCGGAGCCCGTCGACCCCGCCGCAGCCCGCCGACTCGCCATCGTCGACCACCAGGACCCGAACCTCGACGACGACCTCGCCGCCTGGCATGAATGCACCCCACCGGTACCGATGATCGCGATACTGGGCGAGCCCACCGTCCGGGCACCCGGCACGATCCCGCCGACCCGGCCGAGCTGGTTCGCCGAGGTGCTGGTCTACCTGAGCCTGCACCCGGCCGGGGTCACCTCGGCAAAGGCGGTCACCGACCTGTGGCCCGACGGGCACCGGATCAGCCCGGCGACGATCCGACACGCCTTCTACGGCGCCCGCCGCTGGGCCGGCCGCGGTCTCGGCGGCAATCCCCAGGCTTCGTTCGTCAGCGACATGCAGACCGACAACACCTACCGCCTGCGTGGCCACCTGCTGGACTGGGACCTGTACCGGCGGCTGCGCAAACGCGGCCAGGCCCGACACGAGGCGCGCCACCCGGGTGCGCTCGGCGACTACGAAGCGGCCCTCGCCCTGATCCGCGGCCCCGTGCTCAGCGCGCTGCGCCCGGGCGGGTACACGTGGCTCAACAACCACGACCAACGCCACGACCTGCAGATTCCCGGGTTCATCGTCGACACCGCACACGAGCTCGTCGACATCGCCCTCGGCATCGGCGACACCGTGCTTGCCCGCCGGGCCGCCGAAAGGGCCCGGATGATCGATATCGACGTCGCGTTCGACCGACCGCTCACCGACCTCATGCGCATCGCCCACGCCGAGGACAACCGCTCCGAAATGGAGCTGTACGCCGCCGTCCTGCTCGACGCCCGCGGCTTCGACGTTCCCGAGGAACTCTCGCCCGACAGCTTCGCCGTCCTCAACGATCTGCTGCCGGCCGGACCGCGCCGGCCGCGACCATGACGACCGTCCACACTGCGGTGGTGCTGGCCATGATCGCCGGGCCGGCCGGGCTCCTGCTTGCCCAGCGCACCATGCACGTACAGATCGCCCTCCGCCCTGTCGAGGTCGCGACAGTTACAGCCGTGACGGGGACGACGGTGGCAGTGGCGATTGCCCGGCCACCAGCGGACGTCGCGGTGCTGCTGCCGCTCGCTGTGCTGGGCAGCGCCGCTGCAGTTGTCGACGCTCGAGAGGGCCGGCTACCCGATGCGCTGACCGGCCCGCTGCTCGTGGCCACCCTGCTGATCGTGCTCCTCACCGGGGGCGGCGTCATCGGCGCAGCCGTCGGCGCCGGCGCCGCGGGGGCACTCAAGCTGGTCGCGAGTGCGGCGATCGGCTGGGGTGACGTCAAGCTCGTCCCGACCCTCGCCGTAGTCCTCACCCAGTACGACGCCGTCGCCTCCGGCATCATCAACGCCGCACTGCTCGTGGCCGCCACCGCGATCATCGTCAGCGTAGCGACGCCGGGCCACAACGTGCTCGTGCCCTACGGCCCGGCATTGGTGTTCGGCACCGTCGGCGCCGCCGGCTTCTGAATCCGCAGCCGCCGTGCGGCCCGAACAGGCGGGCGGCGAGCCGGTCGGGCCGCCCGGCGGGCCGGCGGGCCAGCCGGTGCCGAGGGCGGCGTGACGACGGCGGGCGCGTCGAGGTCGATGTGGGTGAACCGGCCGCGGATCGCCGCGTCAGTCCGGCGGTTGTGGCCGCGCAGGTTCCGCGCGACGGCGCGGTCGCCGTCCCGATCGGGGTCGAGGTGCTCGACGAACGCGGCCAGGTCGACCTGGCGGGGAAGGGTCGGCACACGCTGCGGGGCCTGCGTGACCGCCCACGCCGACAGCTCACCGGCCGGCCGGGTCAGGAAGTGCGCCCGCAGTGCGTCGGCGACGTCCTTCGTGACGGCGCGTGCGCCGACCGCGCCCAGCCCCGGGACGTGCCCGAGGACCGCCCAGCCGGGCTGCCCGGCCCCGGCCAACGACACGACGTCGGCCGTGCGCGGCCCGGTGGCGAGCAGCTCCCTCGCCGCAGCGAACGTGTCGCGGTCCAGTGGGCGCGGCAGTTCGGCGTCGGGGGTCCTCGCGCCGGTCGCGTTGTTCAACGCGGTCGCCGCGCCGGCGAGGTCCCGCACCGCCTCGGCCCGCGCCGCGCGACCCTCCCGACCGCGTCCGGACCGGCGGTGCCGCACGAGTCGTTCGGCGATGTAGGTGGCGATGTGCGCGAGCTGGTAGGTCTCGTAGCTGCCCAGCGCCAGCAGCGGATAGTCCGGAGCGGTCATCACACGACCCTCTCGATGGCGGATCGCGACCGCCGGGAGGCAGCCGCGCCGGCGACTGCCTCCCGGGCCGCCGCGGCCGGCCGCGTGGACGCACGGGCTGGTGAGGCGAACACCCGCGCGGCGGCCGCCGCAGCCTGCTCACGAGCCGAGGGCCCCGGTGTTGGGAGAAACGCGGTCGCGGCGAGTTCCTCGGCCCTGTGGAAGGCCGTCACCGTCGAATGGAACGCCCCGAGGTCGCGGACGTCGAACACGACGCGGCCGAGCACGACGCGGAGATGACTGGCCCGCCCGACCGGTCGCTCCATCCGCGCGGAGGCGGGCGGCGAGTCCGCCGCTTCGACCATGACCGCCGGCTCGGCCATCCCCCGCACCGGCATCGCCCTCCTCGGATCGGCCTCCCGCGGCAGGATCCGCGCTTGGTGAGCCACCGACTGCCAGACCCGGTTGAAACTGGCCACCGTCTGCGCGTCGTGCATGTAGAGCAATGCCCCTCCGACCCGCACGCTCACCGCGGCACCGTCGGTCCCTGGTCGGTGCGCGGCCACCGTCGTGTCCTGCAGGCCCACCAGCGCGACGAGCACGCTGACCGCCTGGCGAGTGCGTTGCATCCGATCCGCCTCAGATCCCGGGGCGCGACCGGATCAGCCGCGCGGCGGACTCGAGCGTCGCCGGACCGCATGGTCGCGCCGTGGTCTGCGCACTACCGATCCGTGGTCGAGCGCGGCGCCCACCAAGGTCGGGGACACCGCCCACTCATCTGCCCACCGCCCGACGGCACCTGCCGCTTCCGTCGCCGCACGGGCCTGATGCTCACGATCGCGTTCCCGCTGCCACGCCGCGATCTCACGCAGTAACGCCGACAACGCCACCGCAAGGGCAACGGCCGCCGGCCCGGGCTCGTCCGGCACCCCGAGCATCCGGCGCTGCCGCAGCAACTGCCGGGCAACCCGGCGCAGCCCGGCCGCCCGCAGGCCCGCCGTTGCCTGCGCCCCTCGTGGTGGCCGCGCCGCCCGGTCGAACACCTCGGCAGCCGCGCGCAGCCCGCTCGACCAGCCGCCCACCGCGGTCAGCAGGTCCCGCGTCGCGTGCGCGATCCCATCGGCGTCCTCGCCGGCCTGGCCGCGGCGCGCCGAGCCGATCGCGGCCCGGGCACCGTCGACGCGCCGCCGCGCCGCCTCCACCGGCGACGCGGCCTCCGAACCCAGCGCGGCCTCCTCCCACCCCCGCAGCAGCCGCGGCAACGACAGGTCCGGCGCCAGCTTGCTCCCGCTGTAGAACACCGGACCGCCCGCGGCACTCACGTCCCCGCGGCGGGCCACCTTGTACCCCAGCGGATCACCCGACGGCGCCCACCGCAGCGCGACCAGGTACCCGGCGTCCTCCAACTCCGCAACAAACCCGGCGACACCGTCGGACGCCACCGCAGCCACGCGCACCGCACGCGCCAGCTCAACCCGCGCCGGAACGCGGCCCTGCCGACGAGCCTTCTCGATCTCCCCGCGCCCCGGCGCCCGCGCCGCCGTCCCGTCCGCCGACGCCGTCACCGTCAATCCCAGCCGCCGCTCGATCCGCGCCGCCGCCGCTCGCAGCCGCGGGAAATCCCGCGACGGCCAGAACCGCCGGCTCGTGTCCTGCCGCACCAGCACCACAGCGATATGGATGTGGTCATCGGCATGCCGGATCGCCACCCACCGCGGCCCACCCACATCACCGCCTGCCGCGACCCCCGCGCCGTCCAGCAGCTCCCGCGCGACCAACGCCCACTCCGCGTCCGACAACACCCGATCCCCCGCCGCGACCCGCGCCGAGCAATGCCACACGTACCCCCGCTTGCCCGCGTCGTCGCGCTCGGCCAATCCAGCGGCGACAGCCGGTGCCCGCAGCGCCCGGATCAACGGGCCCAGCTCCCGATCGAACTCGCCGCTGCCCGTCTGCCGCGGCTGCCAGCCGGCGTCCCGCCCATCCCAGCTCGCGATCACCCGCGGCCGCACGTGCTCCTGCGCCCGCCCCGGCCCCATCAGATAGGCGATCAGCCCGCCGACCCGCCACCCGTGCACAACCTTCGTGATCACCGACGGGCCCGGTCGAGCTCTGCGACCACCACATCGACCACGGCATCCAGCCGCGCGAGCAGACGACCGACCTGCGCGTCGACGACCCCACCCGCGGACGCAGCACGCTCCACCAACACCACGTCCGCGTGCAACCGCAACAGGTCCGGGAGACCAAGCGACACGACGACGTCGCCGCGCTGCGCGACGTCGAGCACCGTCTGCCCGATCCACGCGCCCACCGCCAGACCCGCGAGTGCGGCCCGCTCCTGGACGAGCACCAGCTCCGCATCGGAGAACCGCACCACCACCTGCCGGCGCCGCGGCAGAGCGGTCCGCACCCGGCGCCGACGTGCCGGCTCGCGAGCCTCCCCGTCACGCTCCACAGCCCTGACGGCACCAGACCCCCGCTGCGAAGCCGTGGCCACCGGCGAAGCAGCTGGTCCTCACGTTGGGGGTCGCACGCGAAGCGGCACCTCGAAGCCCTCCGCCCTCGCCCGGACGCGCAGCCAAGGAACGCCCCCGTTCCGCACCGACCACGCCACATGCCTCCGCCAGAAGCATCGCTTCTGGCATATCTCGCTGCAAGCGGCGCGTATTCGATCAGATGCGAACTCGATACGGTCCGCTGCGCGGTTCTCGGTCAGGATGCAGAACTCGCGCTGAGCAGCAGGGACGCGCTGCTGGTGCGGGCGATGATGCCACCCCGAGCCGCCGTGCAGGCACGTCGTGCGACCACTCGTTCGGCTGGTTGACCTGCTGCGATACTGGCGAAATCGCATCTGATGCGACATTCTCCCGTTCAACGCGAGCCGGATCGGGAGTGGTCGAGAGTGGGGATCGGGGCGCAGGTGCCGGGTGCGGCACGGCTGCACCTGGCCGACGGGATCCCGCTGCTGCGCCCCGAGGAGCAGGTGTTCACCGCGATGCTCGAGGGCTGGCGCAACCAGCAGTTGGCCCGCAACCTCGCAGTCGCGACGATCGCCGCCCGGGAGCGCGCCGCCCGCGCGTTCGCCGTGCATGCCGACGCGTTCCCGTGGTTGTGGTCCGCGGCGCTGCTCGATGAGTGGCTCGGGGACCTGCGCGCGGTGCGCGGGCTGCGCCGCTCGACGTTGCGCGGCTATCAGGAGTCGATCCGGCTGCTGTGTCTCTACCTGACCGACCCCGCCTACGGCTGGCCCGGCGAGTGCGAGACCCGGTTCGGCACCCACCCGGTCCAGGTCGTGCACGAGTGGAACACCGCGGTGCACGTCCAGCAGGCCGAGGGCGACCCGATCAAGCGCGCCTTCACCATCGATGAGCTGCAGGCGTTCTTCGACCACGCCGACGGGCAGGTCGCCCGCATCCGCGGCGCCGGTCGGAAGGGCTGGCTGCCCGCGTTCCGCGACGCCACCCTGTTCAAGATCGCCTACGGGTACGGGTTGCGGCGCAACGAGACCCGGATGCTCGACGTCGCCGACTTCGGCACCAACCCGCACGCGCCCGAGTTCGGCGAGCGCGGGGTCTGCTACGTCCGCCACGGCAAGGCGATGAAGGGCTCCGCCCCGAAACGGCGCAGCGTGCTGACCGTCTGGCCGTGGGTCACCGAGGCCCTCGCCGAGTGGACCACCGAGATCCGGCCGCTGCTCGCCGCCAGCAGCGTCCCGCCCAGCACGGCGATGTGGCCCTCGGAGCGGGCGCCGCGGGTCGGGCTGACCCAGATCGACGCCCGCTTCGCCGCCCTCCGCACCACGCTCGGCCTCGGGCGCGGTCTGGACTTCCACTCGCTGCGCCGCTCCTACGTCACCCACCTGATCGAGGCCGGGTGGGACCCGCTCTTCGTCCAGCACCAGGTCGGGCACGAGCACGCCTCCACGACCGCGATCTACACCTGCGTGTCCTCGGACTTCCGCACCCGCACCCTGCGCCGCGCGCTGGACGCCACCCTCGCCCAAGCCGCAACCGGCGCCACGGCGACCACCGCGACCGCGGTGGCGCTCGGGCCGCGACCGGACCGGAGCAGCCGATGAACCGCCGACGCCAGGTCAGCTACCAGTGGCGGCTGCGCGAGATCATGGCCACCCGCGGGCTGTTTACCACCACCCACCTCGCGCCGCTGCTCGCCGAACGCGGCATCACGCTGTCGGCCTCCCAAATCCACCGCCTGGTCACCGGCACCCCCGAACGGCTCTCGCTTCCCGTGCTCGCCGCGCTCTGCGACCTGCTCGAAGTCACCCCCGCCGACCTCATCGCCACCCGAGCCGAGAACACCACCACCCGCAAGACCGCCGGCGCCACCGGCCCGACCGCCGTCGCCGGCCCGTCCGAGCTACGCCCGACCCGCGCCCGGCTGCGCCCCGAGCCGTGACCCGACCGCCACACCCGCCCGACAACGAATCGACCACGGCACCGACCACGACGACAGGGACCACGGCCGGCACGACGTCCGTCGCTGCGCCGCCGCGCGCGAAGCGGTGGATCTGCGTGCGCTGCGGACGCGACCACTCCGCCTACCGGTGCTGGCCCGAGGGACGCCTCTGCCGGACCTGCGCCCTGGCCGCCCTGAGGATCCACGGCCCCTGCCCCGGCTGCGGTGAGCAGCGGATCCTTCCCGGCCGCGGCGCCGACGGCTCCCCGATCTGCCCGGCCTGCGCCGGGATCATCCACAGCGTGTTCCGGTGCCGCCGCTGCCAAACCGAGGGACGGCTCTACCACCGCAAACTCTGCATCCGCTGCACGGTCACCGACCGGGTCGCCGCGCTGCTCGACAACGGTACCGGCCACATCGACCCCGCCCTGGTCCCGCTCGCCGCCGCGCTGAGCACCGGCCCCACCCCGACCCCGGGCGGGCGGCTGGTCTGGCTCACCAAGCCGCACAACCGCGACCTGCTGCGCGCCCTGGCCACCGGGGACCTGCCGCTGACCCACCCCGACCTGAACACCTACCCCGACCAGGCCGGGGTCCCCTACCTGCGCGCGCTGCTCGTCCACTGCGGCGCGCTACCGGAGATCGACAAGCAGCTTCTCGACTACGAAGCCTGGCTGACCCGACGCCTCACCGGTCTCGCCGCCCATCCCCACGAGCGGCTGCTGCGCCAGTTCGGGCTCTGGCACCAGCTACCCCGGATGCGCACCAAAGCCGCGCTGCAGCCGATCACTCCTCCTGCCCGGACCTACGCCCGGCTCGAGTTCGTCCAGGCCACCATGTTCTGCAACTGGCTCGCCGACACCGGCCGCCACCCGGGCGAGCTCGGACAGGTCGACCTCGACCGCTACTACACCGCGCTCAAGATCGGGCGCCGGCAATCGCTACGCGGGTTCCTGAACTGGGCCATGACCAGCCGCAACCTCCCGACACTGACCTTCGCCCGGACCCGGTTCACCACCGGCGAGGCCCTCACCCAGACCCAACGCCTCGACCTGCTGCGCCGCTCCGTCACCGACCACGGCGCCGACAGCGCCGACAGCGCCGGCGACGGCGGGGACAGCGGGAACGGGCCGCTGCGGATGCGGGTCGCGGCCTGCGTCCTGCTGCTCTACGCCCAGCCCGTCACCCGCATCAGGACCATCACCATCGACGACATCGTCACCGACGACGACGGCGCGATGACCCTGCGCCTCGGCGACCCGCCCGCACCGGTCCCCGAACCGTTCGCCACCCTCGTCCGTCGGCTACTCGCGCAGCGACCCGCCGGCAGCACCAACCCCTGGCTGTTCCCCGGCCGGCACGCCGGCCAGCCGCTGAACTACACCAGCCTCAGCCTGGGCTTACGCAACCTCGGGATCCCGATGCGGCGCGCCCGCGTCGGCGCCATCCGACAACTCGCACTCCAGGCACCCGCCCCGGTCATCGCCGACGCCCTCGGGTTCCACAACACCACCACCCAGCGCCAGACCATCAACGCCGGCGGCATCTGGAACCGCTACGCCGCACCGACCCGAGCCGGAACCTGACGCTCGAACACACGGCAGACGAATACGCGACCCTCCCAGTTGAGGTCCCCGGTGGGTTCAGCCTGAATGAACCGTTGTCAGAACGAACCCACGGGCTTTCAGCCGCTCAGGATCGTGATCGCGTCCGGTTCGATCAGACTGCCCGGTCGCGGAACAGCAGGGAGGGGCGGGGGCCCGCTGCCCGCGCAGGTTTCAGTGGTCGAGCGGGGACGGTGCGGACGCCTCGGGCGGCGCCGGGGTGGCCTCGATGGGACGTTCGAGCAGGCTCCGGGCGATGTCGGCGTAGGCGATCGCGGTCGCCGAGCTCAGGTGGAACACCGCCGCCAGGTGCAGCGGGTCCGCCCGGACCGCGAGCGCTTCCTGCAGCACGCGGTCGCCGCGGACCTGCTCGAGCTGGACACCGCGCAGCAGCAGGTGCCAGCTCAGGTAGTAGTCGCTGACCGGTGCGGTGCCGGTCGCGGTGACCGTGGAGACCAGCACGTGCCGGTTCGGCGTGTGCGGCCACGTGCGGCGGCGATGTTGCAGCCAGGCGAGCAGCGCGTGGTGCACGAACTCCGAGAGCCGTTGGGAGTGACCGCCCAGCGTGATGCGTCGACCGGCCAGGTCAACGTCGTCGAGGGTCAGCTCGCGGATCGCCCTCGCGCGGGCGGCGTGGACGGCGACCAGGGCGACGACCAGCCGCTGGGCAGGGGTCACCGCGACGTGCTCGACGGCGAGGATTTGCGCGTCGGTCATCGGCAGCAGGGCCCGGGTCGGTGCTCGCCCGACGTGCAGCCGGCGGGTCGGATCGGCGAAGACCAGACGTCGGCGCTTCGCGAAGCGGAACAGCGACCGCAGCGCGGTGAACGTGCCCGCAAGGCGATGCCCGCTCAACTGGTTCAGCACGGCGCCCGCACTACGTCGTAGGGGCCCAGCACCAAATCGGAGTCGGAAGAAGGTTTCGGGCGTCAGCGGACCCAAAGGGCCGAAAAGTTCTTGCAGCGGAGATTTTGTGCGGGGGACGACGCAGTGAAGCTCGGCCAAGGGAAAGGCCGCACCGAAGGCGTCCAACAAGGCGCTCGGCCACGCGGCCTTGAGCGACGACCGGCCGACGTCCGCGTCGAAGCGGTTGATCCGACCACGCCGAGCCACGGCCAGTCGGCTGATCAAGCCACGCAGGCGGCGGAGGTTATCCACAGATCAGGACTGGTCAGTCGCGACCAGCCCATCGACGCCGAGACTGGTCGGCGATGGGCCAACAAGCTGCACGAACGCGATGACGAGCACCGAACGACCACGTCGGACCACATCGACGACCACCGTGTCCGCCACTGTCAGTCGCCAGGAAGCACTGGACGTGTCAGCGACGGAGCACGGAGGCGACGATGACCAGCGATTCCAGGCTGACTCCGAGGTGGTACACGACCGCTCAGGTGGCTGAACTGCTCGGCTTCGGCCTGTACAAGACCAAGGCCCTCATCGCCAGCGGCGAGCTCCGTTCCCTGAAGGACGGCAGGTACCGCCGGATCCTTCCCGAGTGGGTCGACGACTACGTCAAGCAACGAGCTGAGGAATCCCGAACGTGACTGGACGCGCAAGAGCGGCAGGCGAAGGATCGATCTTCCCCTATCGGAGCGGGTTCGCGGCCTACTCCTGGGTCCGCACTCCAACCGGCAAGCGCACCAAGAAGTGGGTCTACGGCAGAACCCGCCAGCAGGTCCACGACAAGTGGATCGCTCTTCAGAGCCTGGCCAAGGACACCGCGATCCCGAACCGCGTTCCAACGCTCAGCGAGCACCTGCAGTACTGGCTCGCCGAGATCGTCCGGCCCAACCTCGCTCCGCTGACCTACCAGACTTACGAGATCATCGTGCGCCTCTACATCGAGCCCCACCTCGGCGCGAAGCGACTCGACCGACTGCAGTTGCGCGAGGTCCAGAGCTGGATCAACACCATCGCCCGCGCCTGCCAGTGCTGCGCCCAGGACAAGGACGCCGGCCGACCCCCGAGCAAGCAGCGCTGTTGTGCCGTCGACCGTTGCTGCCAGACCACGGTCTCGCCGAGGACGCTCTCCGATATCCGCGGCTGCCTGCGCTCCGCGCTCGGCCAGGCCGTCACCGAGGAGCTCGTCAGCCGCAACGTCGCCGCGGCGGTCAAGCTGCCGAAGGTGCGCTCCCGCTCGAACCGTCGGCAGGCCTGGACGACCGACGAGGCCCGCCGGTTCCTCGAGTCCGCCCGCGCTGACCACGACCCGTTCTACGCCGCCTACGTCCTCATCCTCGTCCTCGGCCTGCGGAAGGGCGAGGTCCTCGGCCTCACCTGGGCCCACGTGGACCTCGACAAATCGTCCTTGCACATCGCGCTGCAGCTGCAGCGCGTTAGTCGCGAGCTCCTGCACCGCGAAACCAAGACCGAAGGATCCGACGGGGTGCTGCCACTACCCGGCATCTGCGCGACGGCGCTCCGGCTCCGTCATGACGACCAGATTCGCGCCCGCGCCGCCGCAGGCTCTGCATGGCAGGGCAACGACCTCGTGTTCACCACCCGCTACGGCACCCCCATTGAGCCTCGCAACTTCAATCGCTCCTGGGACGCTCGCTGCGCGAAGGCCGACATCCGGAAGATCACCGTGCACGACGGCCGGCGCAGCTGCGGCACCCTGCTCGCCGACCTCGACGTCCACCCCCGCGTGGCGATGCAGATCCTCCGGCACGCGCAGTTCGCACTGACCATGGAGATCTACACCCTCGCCTCCCCCGACGCGACCAAAGAGGCCCTCAAGCGACTGGGTGCCAGCCTCGACCGCTGACCGAAACCAGATGTCGTACTTCCGATCGTTCTGAAGACCGTTACCGGCTAACCAACGCCGCCGTCCGCGGGCCGGCCTCCGATCAACGGTTGAATTGACGACAGCGCCCGGAGGTACGGGCAGCCGCAAAGCCGCTGAGTCAGCAGCTACCGGCTCATCGAGCGATCATCGCCTTCGACGGGTCGCGAAGTGTTGCGGATGGAGAGCTTGGGCTCAGCCGGTCGTAGCATTTGATCTTGGGAGTTCGGTGGGACAGGATGCCCGCCGTGCGCGTGATGTTGATGTTGTCGGATCGTGAGGAGATCTCCCGTGGCCTGGCCGAGGGCCTGCAGTTCACCGAGATCGGGTTGCGGCTCGGGCGCGATGCGTCGGTGATCTCGCGCGAGGTGGCCCGTCACGGCGGCCGTGGCGGGTATCGGGCGGTGGTCGCGGACACCACGGCGTGCGCCGCGCGCGAGCGGCCGAAGCGGTTCGCCGTGGAGCGCTCACCCCGGCTGCGGGCAGTGGTGTGTCAGCAGCTGCGCGACGGGTGGTCCCCGGCCTCGATCGCGGGCCGGTTGCCGGTCGAGTACGCCAGCGACCAGGCTTGCCGGGTGTCTCACGAGGCGATCTACCAGTGGGTCTACGCCCAGCCGGTGTCCACCCTGGCCAGCGAACTGATCAGCCTGCGCACCGGCCGTAAGGCCCGCAAGGGCGGGCGGCGCCCCGAGCCGGCGCCGCGGATCCGGGAGCCGGTTTACATCGACGACCGCCCGGCCGAGGTCGAGGGCCGTCAGGTGCCCGGGCATTGGGAGGGGGACCTCGTGATCGGCAAGGGCGGCAAGACCGCGGTCGCGACGCTGGTCGAGCGCACCTCCCGGTTCCTCATCCTGGTGCCCTTAACCGGGCGTGACTCGTTGACCGTGGGTGACGCGGTCATCGCCGCCACCCACGGCCTGCCCGACCAGATCCGTCGCTCGCTGACCTGGGACTGCGGCTCGGAGATGGCCCGACACGCCACGATCACCGCGACCGGGCTGCCGGTGTACTTCGCCCATCCGCACAGCCCGTGGGAGCGCGGCAGCAACGAGAACCTCAACCGCATCGTGCGCGAGTACTTCCCCAAAGGTGTGACAATCACCTCCGATCCGACATACTTGGCGATGGTGGCTTCCGACATCAACGACAGACCCCGTAAGATTCACAACTGGAAGAAGCCCTCCGAGTTATTCACCGAACTCGTCGAGGCGAATGCTTCGACTGGCTGAATCTGCCGAGTTCTTCGCAACGGAGAGTTGGTCCACCAGCACGTGCCGCGGCGTGACCACAAGAACCGGGCGGCGGGCCCCGCCGAGTCAACTCTGCGAGGATCATCCCGATCTTGAGGGTCTTGCCCACGCCCACGGCGTCGGCGATGAGCAGGCGGGGCGCAGCCGGGCAGGATCGAGGGCCTTCCACCGCCTGGCGCTGGAAGGCCAGGGCGTCGAGCAGCATGTGCGGGCTCACCATCAGGCTCGGCTCATGCAGCGGCACCGGCGTCTTGCGCACCACCGCCTCCACCCACAGCCTGCTGCGGCGGAAGTACGGCGAGTCGGCTTGCACGAGTCGAGCGGCGGCCGGGTCGAGGGCCTCGATGTCGTCCAGAGCTGTAGAAGGTGGCGGATGTGGCCTGCACCAGCTTGGAGCTGCCGACGCAGCGCACCTTCCACCCATCTTCCGCAGGCTCGCAGGAGACAATCCACTCCTCGTCGCGGACAACCACCACGCTGCCCGCGCGAACGCCCTGCCCAACTCCACCGCTCCCCCCTCGGACCCCGGCAGTACGCCGCGACCCGACTGGCTAATGCCGGGGCACCCGGCGCCCGAGACGACATCGATGTGACGCACGGTGACGACCCGTGGCTGCGATCACCCGTCCTGCGGTACGCCAAGCATGATCCGAGCCCGTAGAACTTGCCCCCGATGAGTTCGCACGAGAGCCCCACCACAGTGTTGGACTGGCAACAGCTCCGCGTGGAGGTCGTGAACAGGCTGGCGGCGGCGTCCGCCAAGGGGAAGGCGCACTGGCAGCGCCTCCTGGACCTCGTCGACCAGCGCCTCGCAGCTGACCCGTCCGTGCAGGCCCCGCCGGTGGACGGTCGGCAGTGGTGGCTCACCGAAGTGCGGATCGAGGGGTTCCGGGGCATCCCGGACTCGTTCGAACTAACTCTGGATCCCGGAGCCGGGCTCACCGTAGTGCACGCACCCAACGGCACCGGAAAGTCGACCATCGCCGACGCGGTGCGCGCCGCGCTGTGGGGAGCACCGGCGCCACAGCCACGCGAACTGTGGCAACCCGTCGATCGGGCGGTCGGGGCCGCGCGGGCACGGGTGGAGGTCCGCCTGCGCTGCGGGCGCGACGAGCTGCGGTGCGTCTGGACCGACGACCCACAACCGCACGCGGTGGCCGTACTCGCGTCCCACGACAACGAGCACCCCGTCACCGTCGCCGATCCGGACTGGCAGGCCGCGCTTTCAGCGTTCACCCCCGTCTTCTCCTACGCCGAGACCCAGGACCGCCTGGGCACACCCGAGGCCCTCGTGAAGCACCTCGACGACCTCCTCGCGCTGGGCCCGTGTTTCGTCCAGCTCAGCGAGGACGTCGCGTCACGAGCAGCGGCAGCCAAGGAATCGGTGGCGCGGCTGCAGGCCCTCAAAGGATCGGCGAGAACGGCTATCGCCACTGTCGACGCGCAGTTCACCGACGGCGCCGCGCCCCCCATGGCCGTGATCGAGTTCCCCAACCGGTTCGGGAGCGAGGGTCCCGACAACTGGCTGTCCGAGAACAAGCTGGACGGCGACCTGACGACCACGGTCTTCAGCGTCACCACCGAAGGCCTCGCCAAGGTCAAGCGTCAGGCGGAGCAGGTTCGCGATGCACTCGGGCAGCTCGACGACAGCGAGACGCGGCTCGACAGCCGGATCGACGACCGGCTGAACGAGCACCTGACCGAGCTGCACGACGCCCTCACCGGCAACCCTCCAGGAGGCCCGTGCCCGGTGTGCGGGCACGGCGTCGACTGGTGGCTCGTCCTGTCGGACACAGCCCGGCGGCTGAGCGAGTGGTCGACCGCCCGCCGTCAGGTGGACAAGTCCGCCCGGGGGCTGCAGGAGGTGCACCGTGAACACGTGCGACCGTTGCTCGAGGCCGCCAGGTCCCTCGCCATCGATCCGGACGGGCTGGCGGACACGCTGACCGACCCACCACCGGACCACGGGCGGACGGCCACCGATCGGGCTCGGCTGGGCGATGTCGTCGACCGTCTCCTCGGCTCGTCGTTCTCGGTACTCGCGCACGAGGTGCAGACACGCGGCGACCACGACCGCCGATGGCGGGCGGCTCGACTGGCGGCGGTTGATCCGTTCGCGCAGGCGTGGCGCGACGACGGGCCGGTCGCCGTGACGGCGAACGACTGGACCCAGGCGTCCAAGAACCTCACCGTCCTGCGGAAGGAACTGCGGGACTCCCGCGGCACGCGGCTGGGCGAGGAGGTCGCCGAGGTTCTGCACCGGCTACTGGCCGACACCCCGCTCCAGCTCGCCGGCCTCACGTTCGCCGCCGCCGACACCCTGCAACTCGTCGGGGATGACGGTGGCGAGCGTCGACTAGGGATGCTCAGCGCGGGCCAGCGCAACGCCTTGGTGCTGGCCCCGCTGCTACGAGCACGGTCCGGCGGGCCGTTCGCGTTTCTTGTCGTGGACGACCCGGTGCACGCGTTCGATGACATGCGCATCGACCTCGTCTCCGACGAGTTGGTCCGGTTGTCAGCAGACCGCCGTGTCGTCGTGCTCACTCACGACTCGCGCCTCAACGAAGCGCTCGTCGCCAAGAGGCCGGACACCGACGTGCGCACCCTCACCCGCGATGGGGGGTCGGTCACGGCGGATGCGCGGAAGGCTCCGTGGGTGTCGCTGCTGGACGATGCTCAGGATCTTGTTGCCCTCGGCGCGAAAGCCGACCTTCCTGCAGGACTCGGACGGCTGCCGGTACTGGTCCGCGGCATGTGCCGGCACGCGGTGGAGGGTGCGCTACGCGGCCTCGCACTGCGGTGGGCCGTGCTCGCCCAGGAGGACCTGCACGCCACTGTGATCGCACTCGATAAGACCAAGACCACGGCGAAGCGCTTCACCCACGCGAGCCGCTACGAGCTGCCGGACCGGCCAGGTGCGGCACCGGCCGCCCGCGCTGTTTGCGAGAGCTACCTGCGTCTGTGGAACGAAGCCACACACGACACCGGCGGGAGCTCAGCGGGAGGGCTAGCCGACGAGGTCAGAGCGGCGCGCAAAGCCTGCAAGCTGCTCGGCGCCTGGGGTGAACCCTGACTCCCGACCTGCATCGGCGGCTACGGGTCCTGCGGCTGCGCCAGCGCATCGAAAGGTGCAGCTGGACGATCTACACCACGTGCTTCGGGCTGCCCGCCCAGCCTCGCTACCACCAAGACGTCAGACAGCGACTCGCGCTGCTTCCCGCCTGGGCCTCTGACGACTACGACGAGCTGCGGGCGATGGCCGCGCAGCTGTACTGGGTGTACTTCCAATGCTGCGATGTACTGCACGGCCGGCGCGCCTACACCGATCTCGCCCAATCTCTCGTCTCGGCCTGGGAGAAGATCGTCGCTGAAGGCGAGGAGACCGTCACGACACGCTGCGGTGACCGGTTCCAGGCCGTGCCCGCGAGCAGTCCCCGCACCCCTCACCGGCCTGGAGCGGAGACGTAGGCCCTCTTCGACAGCGAGCTTCAGCGCGTCGTCAGATCCCTACGGCTCGAGCGCCCGACGACCTTGGCTGCCTCGCACCCCGGCGGAACCTGATCAGGAAGGTCGTGGCCCGGACAATGCAGGCCAGAACAGGCTTATCGCCGCCCGCTCGCCCACAGCCACGCGGACTGACCGAACACACATCGACGCGCATCTACACAAGACGGCCCGCACCGGCCCCACTCACGGCCGTAGCTGTACTTCGTAGCTGTACAACGGCGAAGGCCCGGTCCGTGGATCTCGGACCGGGCCTCTGACCTGCGTGGGCGATACTGGGATCGAACCAGTGACCTCTTCGGTGTGAACGAAGCGCTCTCCCCCTGAGCTAATCGCCCCTTGCAGTCACAGACCTTACCTCACGCGAAGAAGGGGCTCTGCAACCAGGTCCAGTGTCCGAGCCCGACCCAGCCTGCGACCAGGTAGAGGGCGTTGAGCAGGTACAGGGTGAGCAGCACGACGAGGCCGGTGGCGGCGAGTACCGCGAGGCGCACGATGATCGACTGACGGCCGAGCCACTCGGTCCAGCCGTCGTACCTGGCACGGGCGAAGTGAAGAACCCTGCGCGCCCAGGAGAACTCGGTGGCCAGGATCGCGAGGCCCGCGAAGACGACGAGCCACCCCGGTCCGGGATACGGGATCATGACGATGCCGGCGGCGAGGACGATGCCGCCCAGCACCGCAACGCCGACCCGGTACGTGCGCCGCAGCGCGGGCTTGGCCTCGATGCGGGCGCGGAAGCTCGGCCGCTGCTCCTTCTCGATGCTGCTCAGATCGCCACCTGCCCCTGCGCCATCACTGCCGACGGTGAGGCGGGCGCGGCACTGCCCTGCTCGAGCGAGATCGCGTAGGCCGCGAAGCTGTCCGCCTCGCCGCCCGATCCTACTGTGCGCGGGCCTTCGCCGGTTCCGGTGACGTCGAAGGTGCCCAGTGCCTGCGGCGCCGCGCCGGCCGGCACGCCCCAGAGCACGTAGGTCGTGCTGTCGGCCTCGTTCGGCGGCATGCCGACGGTGTAGATCTCCCGCTGGCCGTCCGCGACCACGACGGCGGCGACGGTGGTGCCGTCGTCGGTGCTCAGCAGGGCGTGCTGGGTGCCGGGGCGGGCGAGCTCCTGCAGCAGGTCGGTCACGCGCTGCGACTGCGCGGCCTCGGCGTCGCGCTGCTGCTGCAACTGCGCGTTGCGGACGGCGAGGCCTCCGATCGCGACCACCGCGACGAGGGCGAGCGCGGCCGCCACCAACTGCCGGCCGCGCCGCGGGAGCCACCTCGTGGGCGCGGGCCGAGGCTCGGTGCGCTGCGGGACGGCCGCGGGGGCGGGCGGGGGGTCGGGCGGGGGGTCGGCGGCCTGCGGCGGCGGGGAGGCGTGCTCCTGCGGGGTCTCGGCGGCGCGGGCGAGCAGGGTGTCGCGCAGCGCGGGCGGCGGGGCGACCTGGTCCACGGACGCGCCCAGCCCGGTGAGCACCTCCTCGGCGTCGCGGACCGCGGCCCGGCAGGACGGGCAGCCGGGCAGGTGCTGCCGGAACGCCAGCTCCTCGTCGGGCTCGAGCGCGTGCAGCGCCCAGGCCACGGCCTCCTCCTCGCGCGGGCAGGGCCGCTCGGCGTGCCCGTTCATCGGGAACCGCCCGTCATGTCGGCCACGATGTCACCGAGGCGGGGGCCGAGGACGTTGCGCAGGCGCTGGATGCCCGTGAACATCCGCGACTTGACGGTGCCCAGCGGCACGCCGGTCAGGGCGGCGACCTCGCGCTGCGTGTAGCCGGCGTAGTAGGCCAGCGCGAGCGCCTGGCGCTGCTCGGCGGGCAGCCCGCCGAGCGCGTCGCGGACGTGACCGGCGACGACCGCCCCGAGCGCCGCCTGGTCCGCACCGGGGCCCGGCGGCGCGGACCACTCCTCGCCGTCCTCCGCGGCGGGCACCGTGCGCCTGCGGATCGCGCTCTCCTTGCGGACCGCGTCCACGGACTTGTGGTGCACGAGCGTCAGGAGCCACGTGCCGAAGGCGCCGCGGGCGGCGTCGAAGCGCGCCGGGTTGCGCCAGAACGTGAGGAACACCTCCTGCACGACGTCCTCCGCGATGCCGTCGTCCGCGCAGATCCGCCGGGCCAGCGAGTAGGCGGGGCGGCCGTAGCGGTCGTACAGGGCACCCAGCGCCTCCTGGTCCCCTTCGGTGACCCGCCGGACCAGCTGCTCGTCACGAGGATCGCGCGGCCGTGCGCCGGCCGCGGTGCGCCGCTCGGGCGTCCCGTGGGCATCAGCGACGTCGGCCACCAGTTCGGTCCTCACCACGTACTCGTCTTCGCTGTATCGCTGGAGCCGGTTCAATCTAGCGCCCGCAACGTGCTGCACGTCGCACCGGCGGCGACGACCGCAGGTCACCACTGCGCCGTCAGGGTGACCCGGGCCCGCGTCGAGGGGACATCGCCCTTCGACCCGTCACATCTTCCGGGGACGGTCGTTTTCCCGCATGACGGACCACGCGGGACCCAGAAAGAGGACGCACGATGCGCGACGAGCACACGGTCATCTGCTCACCGGCAGTGTTCGAGCTGATCGCTCCGGACGCCCCGGTGGTGCCCGTCAACGTCGAGTTGGCGTACAACACCCGCGATCCGTACGCCGTGCAGGCGTCGTTCCGGACCGGCTCGACCACGGCGGTCGAGTGGGTGTTCGCCCGGGACCTCCTGCACGACGGCCTCATCGGCCCGTCGGGCACCGGCGACGTGCGGGTGCAGCCCGTGCCGGGCAACCCGGGCCGGGTGCAGCTCGAGCTCTCCTCGCCGTCCGGCCACGCCGTGTTCACGACGTGCGCGCAGACGCTCGGGGACTTCCTGCACCGCACCTACCGGGCCGTGCCGGCGGAGAGCGAGTACTCCTGGCTCGACTTCGACGTCGCGCTGTCGGATCTCCTGAACGACCCGGCTCGTGACTGAAACCCCAGGTCAGAGCCCCTGGCAGTAGGAGAGGGGGGGTGGTGTGAACCCCCCTCGGGGCCTACGCTAGAGTTCTCCACATCAAAGCAGCGGAAACGCTGCACATGCGGACGTAGCGCAGCTGGTAGCGCATCACCTTGCCAAGGTGAGGGTCGCGGGTTCGAGTCCCGTCGTCCGCTCGGAGGAACCTCGGGTCCCGTCGGACCTCCACGGATCGAACTCCACGGAACGCTCCGAGGATTTCGGCGGAGTGGCCGAGTGGCTTAGGCAAGGGCCTGCAAAGCCCTGTACGCGGGTTCGATTCCCGCCTCCGCCTCGGGCGATTAGCTCAGTGGGAGAGCGCTTCCTTGACACGGAAGAGGTCACTGGTTCAATCCCAGTATCGCCCACCAGCATGAACGGCCTGGTCAGAGGCTCCGCGAGGAGCTTCCGGCCAGGCCGTTCGTCGTCGTGGCGCCGCGCGGCTCAGCGCCCCGGCACCGGGGCGACCGCGGCCGGTCGGGCGGGCGGCGCTCCGGGCGCTGTCCGCCACCACCGGCGCGAGGCCAGGGCGGCCGCTGCGGCGCCCGCCGCGTTGAGCAGGACGTCGTCCACGGAGGACACCCGGTCCAGCTGCAGGGCGTACTGCGCGGTCTCGACCAGGACCGAGCAGCCCGCGGCGAGCGCCAGGACCCGCGCCACCGATGCCAGTGCCGCGAACCGCAGCGGGGCGAAGAACCCCAGCGCCGCGAACACCAGCAGGTTGCCGACGACCTGGCCCCGGTCCATCGCGAGCAGGTCCGCCAGCGGCACCAGGCTCACCCGACCGGGGACCTCCCCGGCCCGGCTGCCCGGCATCATGGTCATCCACACCCACGGCACCGTCCCGTACACGATGCCGACCTCGGCCAGCGACCTGCGCCACGCCCACGTCGACGCGGTGCCCGTGGCACTCCGACCAGCGGCCAGCGCGCACACCACCAGCACAGCCACCGGCAGCAGGACCACCGTCAGGACGGCCACCCCGGTGAACGTGCCGACCCAGTGGTGCCACCCTCCCCCGATCACGGTGCCTCGCCTTCGCGGGTGCCCATGCCCCCATCCAAGGCAGCCGGGTGTTGCCGGCCCGTATCCGGTTCTCGATATGCCGACGATATGGCCCGGCTCGTAGCATGGCGGCCTTGTGCGCGTGTTGATCGTCGAGGACGAGCCCTACCTGGCCGAGGCCATCCGTGACGGGCTGCGCCTGGAAGCGATCGCGGCCGACGTCGCCGGCGACGGCGACACCGCCCTGGAACTGCTGAGCACGAACGCCTACGACCTCGCCGTCCTCGACCGCGACGTCCCCGGCCCCTCCGGCGACGAGATCGCGATGAGCATCGTCGCCTCCGGCAGCGGCATGCCGATCCTGATGCTCACGGCCGCCGACCGGCTCGACGACAAGGTCTCCGGGTTCGAGCTCGGCGCCGACGACTACCTCACGAAGCCGTTCGAGCTGCGGGAGCTCGTGCTCCGGCTCCGGGCGCTCGACCGCAGACGTGCGCACAACAGGCCGCCCGTGCGGGAGATCGCGGGGCTGCGGTTGGACCCGTTCCGCCGCGAGGTCTACCGCGACGGCCGCTACGTCGCGCTCACCCGCAAGCAGTTCGCCGTGCTCGAGGTCCTCGTCGCCGCCGAGGGCGGCGTCGTGAGCGCCGAGGAACTCCTGGAGCGGGCGTGGGACGAGAACGCCGACCCCTTCACCAACGCGGTGCGCATCACCGTCTCGGCCCTGCGCAAACGCCTCGGCGAACCCGGGATCATCGCCACCGTGGCCGGCGTCGGCTACCGCATCGACACCGAGCGGGTGTGAGGGAGGCGATCGTGGACAGGGAGCCCGGTATGAGCGTTCGCCTCAAGCTGACCCTCAGTTACGCCGGGTTCCTCATGCTCGCGGGTGGCCTGCTGCTCGCCGCGGTGTGGGTGTTCCTGCTCCGGGGCACGCCGTCCAGCTACACCCTCCCCGACCTCGCCAACCTCCCGCTCGTCTTCCAACCGGGCAGCTTCGGCCCAGCCGTCTTCGGCCCGGCGGCGATCGTGGTGATGGCGTTCCTGCTCGTGTTCGGTCTCGTGGGCGGATGGATCCTCGCCGGCCGCATGCTCGCCCCCCTGACCCGCATCACGAACGCCACCCGCACGGCCGCGCACGGTTCGCTCTCCCACCGGATCCGGCTGCCGGGCCGCAGCGACGAGTTCCGCGAGCTCGCCGACGCCTTCGACAGCATGCTCGCGCAGCTCGAAGCACACGTCGCCGAACAGCGGCGATTCGCGGCGAACGCCTCCCACGAGCTGCGCACCCCGCTGGCGATATCGAAGGCACTGCTCGACGTGGCCCGCACCGACCCGGACCGCGACAGCGGTGAGCTCGTCGACCGCCTGCACACCGTCAACACCCGGGCCATCGACCTGACCGAGGCGCTGCTCCTGCTCAGCCGCGCCGACCAGCGGTCCTTCACCCGGCAGCACGTCGACCTGTCCCTCCTCGCGGAGGAAGCCACCGAAACGCTCCTCCCCCTCGCGGAGGAGCGCGGCGTCACCGTCGAGACCTTCGGTGACCCCGCCCCCACCACCGGCTCGCACGCGCTCCTGCTGCAGCTGACGACGAACCTCGTGCACAACGCGATCGTCCACAACACGCCGGGGCGGGGCGCCGTGTGGGTCCACACCGGCGTGCGCCCCGCGGGGGTGGTGCTCACCGTCGAGAACACCGGCGAGACGCTCCGGCCGGAGCTGGTCCCCACGCTCGTCGAGCCGTTCCAGCGCGGCGGCGAACGCGTCCGCACCGACCACGCGGGCGTCGGCCTCGGCCTCGCGATCGTCACCAGCATCACCCGAGCGCACGACGGGACCCTCACGCTCACCCCCCGCGCCGGCGGCGGGCTCCGCGTCACGGTGGCGCTCCCCGCCGCGCCACCGCACCGCAGCGGATGACGAGCGGGCCGTCCGGGGTCGCTCACACCGCGTCGAGCACCGCCGTGACCAGCGTCCGGGCCGTCTCGAAGTCCATGCTCAGCACGTTCTTCGTGACGGCGACGGCGACGCGCCGGTCGGGGTCGGCGCCCGCCCAGCTGCCTCCGGCACCGGCCATCCCGAACACCCGGGAAGCGCCGTCCTCGTCGAAGGGAAGGCCGAGCCCGAAGCCGAGGCCCCAGCGGCTCGGGTTGCCGTAGACCTGGTCCGGGCCCGACGACGACTCCGTGTACGCGGCGGGCAGCCGCTCCGGCGACACCACCGTGCCGTCGAGCCAGCCCGCGTACATGCGGGCGAGCGCCCGCGCCGTGACCTTCGCACCCGCCGGGATGTCCGCGCCGAGCACGCGGGGGTCGCGGCCGAGCGCGGCGGTGGGCATGAGCTCCATCGGTGCGGCCCGGAGCATGGGCTCGGGCATCTGCCAGCCCCCCGCGCCCGCCGGCACCGGCGCGTCCTCCGGGACGGCCAGGTCACGGGTCTCCTCGGGACGCATCCCGAACCGGATCTCGCCGGGGAGGCCGAGGTCCGCGGTCAGCTCGTCGAGCAGGTCGGACAGCTCACGGCCGCTCGCGCGCCGGGCGATCTCGCCGTTGAGATAGCCGAAGGTGTAGGCGTGGTAACCGACCGCGGTGCCCGGTTCCCACCAGGGCTTCGCCTCCTCGAGCGCGGCGACCATCGCGGGCCACGAGCAGACGTCGTCGACCGTCACGCCGGGCGGCAGCCCGGGCACGCCCGCGCTGTGGTCGAGGGCCTGCCGCACCGTGACGGCGCCCTTGCCGTGCTTCGCGAAGCCGGGCCAGATCTCGGCGACGCGGGTGTCGTAGGTCAGCGCGCCGTCGTCCACCAGCCGGTGCACCAACGTCGCCGTGGCGCCCTTGCCGATCGACCAGTTGTAGAAGAGGGTGTCGGGCCGCACCGCCCGCCCGGTCGCCGGATCGGCGATGCCCAATGCGACGTCGACGGCCAACCGCCCGTCGACGTACGCGGCCACCTGCAGGCCCCGTTCCGCTCCCGACGCCACCAGTTCCGCGGCCCGCCCGGCCACGATCTCCTGCACATCGCCCATCTGCACGCACTCCTTCGTCCCGGTCGGTCGAGGATGGGACTCCGGCCCC
Organism: Pseudonocardia kunmingensis; assembly: GCF_006716445.1. Classification (GTDB taxonomy): domain Bacteria; phylum Actinomycetota; class Actinomycetes; order Mycobacteriales; family Pseudonocardiaceae; genus Pseudonocardia; species Pseudonocardia kunmingensis. Next base: position 323,274 of record NZ_VFPA01000002.1, on the reverse strand, counting down.
GCCACGAACTCATCGGCGGGGTGTTCCGCGGGACGTGCGTCAGTACTGGTTGACCCGCTCGTCCTCGCGCAGGGCGGCGTCGATCACGGAGGCGGGCGTCGTCGTGCCCGACTGGCTGCGGGCGATCTGCCCCGCCGTCGGCACCGTGCCCGCGGCGGGCCACGTGGCGGGTCGCCACAGCGCGGACCGGGCGAAGGCCTTGGCGCAGTGCAGGAACAGCTCCTCCACTCCTACCTCGACCGCGAGCTGCGGCGCCACGCCCTGCACGGCCAGCCGCGGCAGGTAGGGGGCGTCGGCGACGATGCGCGCGGTGCCGTTCACGCGCAGCGTCTCCCCCGTCCCCGGCACCAGGAACAGCATGCCGACGCGCGGCTGCCGCAGGATGTTGCGCAAGCTGTCGAGCCGCCGGTTGCCCTTGCGGTCGCCGAAGGCGAGCGTGCGGTCGTCGAGGACGAGGACGCTGCCAGGGGTGTCGCCGCGCGGCGACACGTCGCAGGAGCCGTCGTCGGCCGCGGTGGCCAGCAGGAAGAACGGGCTGGCCTCGATGAAGCGCCGCGACTCGGCGTCGACGTGGTCGATGGCCTTGTCCGCGATGGTGTGGTGCGGCGCCTCGACGAACTCCCGCAGCTCGTCCTCGCTGTGCAGGACCCTCGTCATGGTTCTCCTTCGCGGACGGCGTCGACGGCCGGGACCGACCTCCGAGGTAAGGCAGACCTTAGTCAGTCGCCCGGCGGATGTCGGGGGCCGGAGCTACCGTCGCCCGTGACGCGAGGTTCCCCGCAGGAGGCGCGCATGACGGACGAGTGGCGGTTGCCGGAGACCTACCGCAGCAGCGCGGGCACCGTCCGCTGGCACCGCCTCGGTCCTCCCGGCGCGCCCCCGGTCGTCCTGCTGCACGGAACGCCGTTCTCGTCCTACGTGTGGCGCGGTGTGGCGCAGGCCCTCGCCCGGCGTCACCGCGTGCACGTCTGGGACATGCCCGGCTACGGGGCGTCGGAGAAACGCGAGGGGCAGGACGTGTCGCTGGCCGTGGAACGCGACGTCTTCGTCGAGCTGCTCGGCGAGTGGGGCCTCGCCGAGCCCGTGGTGATCGCCCACGACTCCGGCGGGGCCGTCGCGCTCGGCGCCCACCTGTTGCGCGGTGCGCGGTACCGGAAGCTGGCCCTGGTCGACGCCGTCTCCCTGCCACCGTGGGGGAGCGCCTTCTCGCAGCTGGTCGGCGAGCACGCGGATGTGTTCGCCCGCCTCCCACCCGGCGCGCACGCGGCCCTGCTGCGCGAGTACGTCGGCTCGGCCAGCAGCCCGGGGCTGCACCCGGCCACCCTCGACGCGCTCGTGGCCCCCTGGATCGCGGACGGCGGGCAGCAGGCCTTCTACCGACAGCTCACTGCGCGGCTGGGCGACCGGAGCTACACCGACGCGATGCAGGAGCGGTACTGCACGGTCGACATGCCGGTCATGGTGTGCTGGGGCGCGGAGGACACGTGGGTCCCCGTGGAGCGGGGGCGGGAGCTGGCCGCTCGCGTCCCCGGGGCGCAGCTGCGGATCATCCCGGGCGCCGGTCACCTCGTCCAGGAGGACCGGCCCGCCGAGCTCACCGCGGCGCTGGTCGAGTTCCTGCACGACGTGGGCTGATCATCGGCGCCGCGGCCCCGGCCGGTCAGGCGGGGGTCGCCTTCTCCCCCGTCGGCGTGACGGCGAACCAGCGGCCCTCCGCGCCGTGCTGACCGGTGGTGGCCAGCAGCCCGTCGTCGTCGCGGTGGCGGTAGAGCGGCCAGCCCGCGAGCGTGAGCTGGGTGGCGCCGTCGGGGCGCTGCACCCGGCCGATCAGCTCGTCGTCCACACCGGCGAGGTCGAGCTCCTGGTCCGGTTCGACGGTCACCGGGATCCAGGTCTCGGCGCACGCCCCGGTGCAGGTCGAGGTGGACGGCTCGGCGCTGTCGGCGTCGGAGCGGTACAGCAGGTGGCCCGCGCCGTCGGTGACGACGGTGCCGAGCGGGCCGGTCTGCACCGCCCACAGGGACGCGCCGCCGGAGCCGTGGGCACCGTGCCCACCGCCGTGGCCCTCGTGCTGCGCCTGCGCGGGCGGGGCGGGCTCCTGCGCCGCCTGGTCGGGCGCGCTGCAGCCGGCGAGCAGTGCGACCAGGAGCACCGGCCCGCACAGGGCGCGGCGCAGGACGGGATGCGAAGCGGGTGTCACGGGCCCCGATACTCCTCCCCGGACGCCGCGTGCGGACGCCGGGGTCGCTACCTCCGGACGTGCACGCCGAGGCCGGAGCCGCCGGGGACCACCTCGGGTCGCAGGACCAGATCGTCGTCGTAGTCGCCGCCGTCCTGGGGGCGGAACGGGATCGGCGCGGCGGTCGCCAGCGTGCGCAGGCGCTCCGTGAGCCGTTCGGACGCCGCCGCGCACCCGTCGTCGCTCATGCGGTCCGCGCCCGATACGACGAACGGCGGCAGCACGTCCATGCCCGTGTAGAAGAGCGTGCCGTGCAGGAGCGGGAACAGCAGCTGCTCGATGTCGCCGTTGACGCCGCGGGGGCCGATGCTGGGCTCGGGCGCGCCGGCCGTCACCACGGCGAGCGCGCGTGTGCCGCGCAGCAGCCCGTCGCCGTAGCGGCGGGTGCGGCGGGTCCCGGGGTCGCGCACGCCGTAGGCGAAGCCCTTGACGAACACGCGGTCGAACCAGCCCTTGAGGATCGCCGGCATCCCGTACCACCACAGCGGGAACTGCAGCACCACCGCATCTGCCCAGCGCAGCTCGTCCTGCTGGGTGCGGATGTCGGGGCTGAGCGAGCCGCCGCAGTGGGCGCGCTCGGACGCGTCCCCGACGATGAGCCGCTCCCCCTCCGCCGCCGCGAAGTCGGCGCGGTCGACGACCGGGTTCCAGCGCATCGCGTACAGGTCGGTCGTGCGCACCTCGTGGCCGAGCTCCCGCAGGACCCGTGCGCCGTCGGCGCGCAGCGTTCCGCTCAGGGAGCGCGGCTCGGGATGGGCGAAGACCCACAAGACGTTCATGTCGACCATCGTCGGCGCCGGCGCCCGCACCGACCAGTGGCAGCAATGCCGCACTCCGTCAAGATACCGCCACGCGGAACAGAACGACAATCATTGTCGTTAACCGAGGCATGCGACCGAACATCCACCCCGCCTACGGGCCCGTCGTCTACCAGGACCGCGCTACCGGCCAGTCCTTCCTCACCCGCTCCACCGCGACGTCGGCGGAGACGGTCACCTGGGAGGACGGCAACGACTACCCGGTGATCCGCGTCGACATCACCGCGTACTCCCACCCGTTCTGGACGGGCGCGCAGCGCGTCCTCGACTCGGCGGGCCAGGTCGAGAAGTTCCGCCGCCGCTACGGCGGGCGCGGGCGCGCGTGATCACGCGGCCTCGGGGTCGGGCAGGACCTGGCGCGGGAGCAGGTCGGTGACCCGCGTGCCGTTGCGCTCGTCGCGGGGCCGCCACTCGCGCGGGTAGCCCAGCGACACCTCCACGTGCCGCACGCCGTCCTCCCACGTCACCCGCGGGATGTGCAGGTGCCCGTAGACGACGGCGGCGGCGCGGTAGCGGACCGGCCAGTCCGCCGTCCGCGTCGAGCCGCACCAGAGGGCGAACTCGGGGTAGCGCAGCACGCGGGTGGGGTGGCGGGTGAGCGGCCAGTGGTTGACCAGCACCGTGGGCAGGTCGGGGTCGCAGGCGTCGAGCCTGCGCTCCGACTCCGCGATGCGCGCCGCGCACCACGCCGCCCGGTCCGGGTAGGGGTCGGGGTGCAGCAGGTGCTCGTCGGTGCACACGACGCCTGCGGCGTACGCGGCGGCCAGCCCCTCCGCGGACGTCGTCGTCCCCTCCGGCAGGAACGAGTAGTCGTAGAGCGCGAAGAGCGGCGCCACGGTCACGGGACCGCCAGGGCCCTCCCACACCGGGAACGGGTCCTCGGGGGTGAGGACGTCCCGCTCGCGGCAGGCCTGCACCAGGGCCCGGTAGCGCTGCTCGCCGCGCAGCGGCACCGGGTCCTTGCCGCGCGTCCACAGCTCGTGGTTGCCCGGCACCCAGAGCACCCGCGCGAAGCGCTCCCGCAGCAGCCCCAGCGCCCACTCGACGTCGGCCACCTGTTCCGCGACGTCGCCCGCGACGATCAGCCAGTCCCCGTCGCTCGTCGGGTGCAGGGCCTCCACGACCGCGCGGTTGTCGGGGTAGCGCACGTGCAGGTCGCTGACGGCGAGCAGCCGCGGGTCGGTCACCCCACAGTCGTACCCGACGGACGGCGAGGGTGGCCAGGATCGAGTTACCGCCGGTAACGTCGCGCGCAGGGGCACGAGGGAGGCGCAATGGGAACGGCTGTGGTCGACGAGGTCCGGCGGACGATCCGGTGGGGGCTGCGGCACGGGCTCGTCCGCCGCGCCGTCGGGAAGCGCATGCAGGCCGGTGACCTCACCGCCCAGCTCATGCTCGACCCCGCGACGATCGCCGACCCGTTCCCGCACTACGCGACGGTCCGCGCGCAGGGCCGTCTGATCGACAACACGGTCGTGCTCAACACGGCCCACCACGACCTCGCCGTGGCGATCCTGCGCAGCTCCGACTTCGGGGTCGTCGGCGGGCCGTCCGGGCGCGCGCCCGCCGCGTTGCGCTACGCGGTGCGCGCCGGCGGCCGCGGCCCGCTCGGCCCGGTGGAACCGCCGTCCATGCTGGCCACCGACCCGCCCGACCACACCCGCTACCGCAAGCTCGTCACGCGCGCGTTCAGCGCGCGGGCGGTGGCGGCGCTGCGGTCGCGCACCGAGGAGATCGCCGCCGACCTCCTAGACACCATGGCCGGCAACGGCGCGGGCGCGGACGTCATCGGCGACTACGCGAGCCTGCTGCCCGCCACCGTCATCGCCGAGATGCTCGGCGCGCCGGTGGAGATGCGGCGACAGTTCCTGGAGTGGGGCGAGGGCGCGGCGCTGTCGCTGGACGCCGGCCTGACGTTCTCGCAGTTCCGCCGCTCCGAGCGCGACATCGCGGCGCTGCAGGAGTGGATGACCGGCCACTTCGCGCACCTGCGCCGCCACCCGGGGGACAACATCCTCTCCGCGCTCGTGCACCAGCACGACGACGAGGGGCGCCTGTCCGAGGACGAGCTGACCAGCATCGCGATGCTGCTGCTCGCCGCCGGCTTCGAGACCACGGTCAACCTCATCGGCAACGGTGTCGCCCAGCTCTGCGCCCATCCCGACCAGCTCGCGCTGCTGCGCGAGGAGCCGGCGCGCTGGCCCCGCGCCGTCGACGAGATCCTCCGCGTCGACTCCCCCGTGCAGCGCACCGGGCGCATCGCGCAGCGTGACACGGAGGTGGCGGGCGAGCGCGTGCGGCGGGGGCAGGTCGTCGTCGTGCTGATCGGTGGTGCCAACCGCGATCCCGCCGTCTTCGCCGACCCCGACCGCTTCGACGTCACGCGCGAGAACGCCGGTGAGCACCTCGCCTTCTCCAGCGGGCCGCACTTCTGCCTGGGCGCCGGCCTGGCCCGGATGGAGGGAGAGGTCGGCCTGCGGGCGCTGTTCGACCGCTTCCCCGACCTGACGCCCGCCGGCCCGCCCCGGCGCCGCCCCACGCGCGTGCTGCGCGGCTACCACGCCATGCCCGTGCGCCTCTCCCCCGCCGCGGTGGGCGCCTAGCGCCCGGGGCGAGCAATTCGGCGGATGGCGGCCGGCGGGTGTGGCAGCAGGCCGCACACTCAGCGCCTCCAGCGCGATCACCGTGTGCGGCCGGAGGACGTGTCCTGGCCGGGGCGGGGTGCGTTCCGCGGAACGCGACCGGGGACGGGTCAGGCCGCGCGTCAGGCGGCGGTCCGGGTCGGGCGCGGGAGCAGGCGTCCAGGATCGGCTCGGGGTCGAGGCGCTCGCCGAACCAGCTCGGAGTGGGACCGCCACGCCGGCAAGATCACGGCCTACGGCCGGAGTATCAGGAACGGACCCGGTCCGCGGGCGCGGTCCAGCCGGTGGAGCGGATCCACTCGGCCAGGTCCCAGGTGGTCGGCTCGATCGCCCGCACCGCTGCGAGGTCGGACGGGTATTCGGACCCCTTGGCGAACTGGCGGAACATCGCCTTGTCGAGGTCGTTGCCGAGGACGCTCAGTGGCAGGGCCTCGTAGCGTGACGGTAGCCCGGCGCGCGCGCCGAACGCGGCGGCGATCTGGGGGCCCGTCGGCTCGTCGCCGACGACCTCGATGGCTCCGCCGGGCACGTCCGCGGTGCCGAGCAGGATCGCGGCGGCGACCTGGCCGATGTCCTTGATCGAGATCATCTTCAGGGCGACGTCGTCCGGCAGCGGCAGCCTCAGCACGATCGTTCCGTCCTCCAGGCTCGGCGCCATCACGGTCGCGAGGTTCTCCATGAAGGCGGTCGCGCGAACCATCGTGGTCCTCAGGCCGGAAAGCTTCAGGTATTCCTCGATCCGGTGCTTCGAGTCGTGGTGCGGCACGCCCGTTTCACGATCCGCTCCGAAGACCGAGTTGAACACGACGTGTGGCACGCGCGCCGCGCCCGCCGCATCGACGAGGGCGGTGCCGACTCGGACCTCCTCCTCGACCTCCTCGAGGCTGTTCGCCTCCGGGGTCATGAAGTAGAACGCATCGACCGCCTCCAGCGCGGCGACCAGTGACGCCGGGTCGTCGATCCGGACGGTCGCCAGCTCGACGCCTCGGGCGGCCAGCGCCCGCGCCCGATCGGACTCGGGGGTGCGGACGAGGGCCCGCACCCGCGCTCCTCGGGCCAGCAGCGCGTCGACGACCGCCCCGCCCTGCTGCCCCGTCGCACCGAAGACCGCGATCGCACCGTTCTCCCGCGTGACCATGTCGCCACCTCTCGTTAGTTCACGCCCATGAACCTCAACTAGTTCACGCCGTGAACCAGACGAGTTCATGCCGTGAACTTACGCCAGGCATGGGGGTGTCGAGGAGACTGCGCGGTAGGTCAGGACGAGGTGGACGCCGGGACGCCGGACGCGTCCACGATGGCGGTGGCGAGGCGTTCGAGGTCGCGCTGGCCGTCGGCGTCGAGGTTCCCGGCGACATCGGGCAGGCGCTTGACGGTCTCGGCGAACACCGCCTCGGCGAGCACCTTCCCCGCGGGCGTCACGCCGAGCATGATGACCCGCCGGTCCTGCTCTGAACTCGCCCGGCCGACCAGGCCGCGCCGCTCGGTGCGGTCGACGAGTTGACTCAGCGCGTTCTTGGTCATGCCGAGCGCGGCGGCGAAGTACGCCATCTGCCGCGGCTCGTCCTTGACCGCGCACAGCAGCGTGGCCTGTGAGGGCGTCAGGTCGTACTCGGCGCAGATCTGCGCGTACCTGCGCTGGATCAGGACCGAGAGCCAGAAGAGCTTGTCGCCGTAGTTCACGCCCGCCGCCCCTCGTCTGGTGCCTAACACGAAGTCTACCGACGCCGACCGGCTTGCCCGACCGTCCAACCGACAGTGAGATCCGCCTTGCCTTGCCTGGCCTGGAGCGCCGCGACCCCTCCGCGAAGTCCTCGGCGCCTGGCGAATCCGGCCGGACTCGACGAGCACCAGGTCCGCCGCCGGACCTCCTGGCGGTGTCGGCCGGTGTTCGCCCACCCTCTGCTCGCCGTGATCGCCGCCCACGACGATGCCACACGACCGACCCCGGCCGGTTGATCGCGTTGACCTGAAACGAAGTTCAACGGCTGCTCATCAGCCTGAGTCCTGGCACCCGCCCGCATCGTGGCCTGCCCCGAGGCCTGGTCGATCTGGCGCCGATGCCACCAACACCGAGCCCGCACCAGCCACTACCGACGCCAAGAAGCAACACTTCACTCGCTATCACGATCTACGGCTGGAGTACTGGCTAGCTGCCGAGGGCCGCGAGGGCCGCCTCCGCCTGGCGCTGCACCGCCGCGAGGCGGGACGCGCCGGCGTCGGAGTCGTCCGCGCCCATGACGCCGCCCGCGTAGCGGCTGTAGACGCCGGCGCCGATGCAGGCCATGCGCCAGCGGGCGAAGGCGACGTAGACGTCGAGGTCGGCCACCAACCTCGGGTGGTCGCGACCGGTGCGCTCGGCGTAGCGGGCCACCAGCTCGTCGCGGTCGACGTAGCCGGGGGCGAGGCTCGGGGCCGAGACCGTGGCCGGGACGGGGTCGCCGGGCCGCCCCCAGGACGCGATCAGCCAGCCCAGGTCGGCGAGCGGGTCGCCGATCGCGGCGAGCTCCCAGTCGAAGACGGCGCGCACCCGCCCGTCCGGGCCGACGGCGAGGTTGCCCAGGCGGTAGTCGCCGTGCGCGATGCGCGACTCCGGCGGCGCGAGCGCGGCCGATCGCCGCACCAGCGCCGCGTGGGCCGCGTCCACCGCGGACAGGTCGGGCACGGCCGACTCGTGCACCTGCCGGTGCCAGCGGCGCAGCTGGCGTTCGAGGTAGTTGCCGGGCCGGCGCAGGTCCCCGAGGCCGACGGCGTCGGGGTCGACGGCGTGCAGGTCGGCGAGGACGTCCACGGCGTGCAGGCCCGCGGTGCGGCGCGCCGGTCCGTCGGGCAGCCGGTGACCGGCCTCCTCGTCGTTCAGCACGTCGCCGTCCACGAACTCCATGAGGTAGAACTCGGCGCCGATCACGTCCGGGTCGGCGCAGTACGCCACCGGCGGCGCCACGGGCACCGGCGTGGGCGCGAGCGCGCTGATGAATCGCCACTCCCGGCTCATGTCGTGCGCGGTGGCCAGCACCATCCCGGTGGGTGGCCGGCGCAGCGCCCACCGGCCGCCCGCCGCGTCGGTGATGCGGTAGGTCAGGTTGGAGTGGCCACCGGAGATCCGCTCGACCAGCACCGGCTCGTCCCCCACCGGTACCTGCGGTGCCGCGCGGCGCAGCCAGTCGGTCAGGGGGCGGGGCGGAACGGCGTCGGTCATCCCCCCATCAAAGCCGACGCGCACCCGCCAGCGGGAGGACCAAGGTCGACAGCAGGTGTTCCAGCTCGGCGTCCGGATCCGCGGTGAGGCCGGTGTGCACCGGGCCTGCCTGGACGATCGTGCTGCGCGGTGCGGTGAGCCTGCGGAAGCGGCGTCCCCGGTCCTCGGCGCCCGCCGGACCGGCGTGGCGGGCGTCGGTGCGCTCGTCCGCGCAGTGCGCCTGCACGGCCTGCAGCGCGGCGCCGATCAGGTCGGCGTCGGCGCCGGGGTCGAGCGCGTGCAGGCGCTGCACGTCGAGGTGCACGCGCGCGCCGAGGTAGTCGACGGGCCGGCTGTAGAGGACGACGCCCGCGTTGAACGCCTCGCCCCGCTCGATCCGCGGGACGACGCGCAGCAGCGCGTACTCGAACGGCTGCCGCGCCGTCACGTCCGCACCCAGAACGGCCGGCCGGGGCCGCGGGTGGCCGGAGGGCCACCCACCGCCGTCCGCTCCGCCGCCGCGGCGCGCACCCCGGGCAGCCAGGCGTCCCGGGCGTCGCGGCGGGCGAGCAACTGCGTGCCGAACGCCGCGCGCACCTCGTCGGGGTCGTCGAAGCCGGGCTCGTCGGCGAGCCACGCGTCGGGCACCGCGGCGGCCGCGGCCCGCACCGCCTCCGGCGTGACCAGCGGGGCGAGGGCGGCGTCGGCCGCGTCGAGGTCGGGCGCGCAGCCGAGCAGGACGTGGTCGGCCGCGTCGTAGGGGCGCTCGACCCACGCCTGCGCGCCGGACCAGGCGTGCTGGAACGTCAGCGTGGCGCCGTGGTCGATCAGGTAGGGCGCGCCCTGCCAGAACAGCATGTTCGTGTTGCGCCACGACCGGTCGACGTTGCCCACGAGCGCATCGAACCAGAGCACGCGTCCGGCGAACTCCGGGTCGACGCCGAACGCCACCGGGTCGAGGTCGAGGGCGCCGGGCAGGAAGTCCATCCCGAGGTTGAGCCCGGGGCTGGCCTTCAGCAGCTCCTGCACCTCCTGGTCGGGTTCCGCGGCACCGAGCGCCGGGTCGAGCTCGACCGTCACCAGCTCGGGCACCGGCAGACCCAGCCCGCGGGCGAGCTCGCCGGTGACGATCTCCGCGACGAGCACCTTGCGCCCCTGCCCCGCACCGATGAACTTGACGACGTAGGTGCCGAGGTCGTCGGCCTCCATCAGCCCCGGCAACGAGCCGCCCTCGCGCAGCGGCGTGACGTACCGGGTGGCCGTGACGTGGCGCAGCATGAGCACCTCCTCCGACCGACGATGCTGCGACATCCTCGCATCGCGCACCGAGGCCGTTCCGATCACGTCACACGGATGTGACCGGCAGGTCCTAGGTTCCGCGCATGACCGACAGTCCCACGAAGCCGGCCCGCAGCGCCGTCGACGAGGTGCCCCCGCCCGGCCGGTTGCTCGTGCTGGGCATGCAGCACGTGCTCGTGATGTACGCCGGCTGCGTGGCGGTGCCGCTGATCGTCGGCAGCGCGCTCGGGCTCGACACCCGCACGATCGGCCTGCTGGTGAACGCCGACCTCGTCGTGGCCGGGATCATCACCCTGCTGCAGACCCTCGGCGTCGGGAAGATCCTCGGCGTGCGGCTGCCGGTGGTCACCGGCGCCACGTTCGCCGCCGTCACGCCGATGATCCTGATCGGGCAGAACTTCGGCCTTCCCGGCGTCTACGGGTCGATGATCGCGTCCGGGATCTTCGGCGTCCTGATCGCGGTGCCGTTCTCCTCGATCATCCGGTTCTTCCCGCCGGTCGTGACGGGCAGCGTGATCACGATCATCGGGCTGTCGCTGATCTCGGCCGCGGCCGGGCTCATCGCCGGCCAGGACCCCACCGCGCCCGACTACGGCGACCTCACCGGCCTCGCGCTGGCGGGCGGCATCGTGGTGCTGATCGTGCTGATCACCCGGTTCGTGCGCGGGTTCGTCGGCCAGATCGCGGTGCTCACCGGCCTCCTGGTCGGCGCGCTCGTCGCGATCCCGCTGGGCCTCACCGACTTCTCGGGCGTCGCGAGCGCGCCGTGGTTCGGCATGGCCGCGCCGTTCCTGTTCGGCCCGCCCGAGTTCCCCGTGGCCGGGGTCGTCTCGATGTGCGTGGTGATGCTCGTGATCTTCGCCGAGTCGACCGCCGACATGCTCGCCGTCGGCGAGATGACCGGCGAGGACCTGCCGCCGAAGCGGATCGCGCGCGGACTGGCCGCGGACGGCCTGTCCGGGGTGCTCGGCGGCGTGCTCAACTCGTTCCCCGACACGATCTTCGCCCAGAACGTCGGGCTGGTGCAGCTCACCGGCGTCCGCAGCCGCTACGTCCCCGCGGTGGCAGGTGCCGCGCTGCTGGTGCTGGGACTGGTGCCGAAGTTCGGCGAGGTGGTGGCCTCGCTGCCGGGACCGGTGGTCGGCGGCGCGGGCCTGGTGATGTTCGCGACGGTGACGGCCGTGGGCATCCGCACGCTGCACAAGGTGCACTTCGAGGGCAGCGACAACCTGATGATCGTGGCGATCTCGCTCGGCGTCGGGATGCTGCCGGTGGTGGCCCCGTCCTTCTACGCACAGGTGCCGGGCAACCTGCAGATCGTGATCGGCTCGTCGATCACGTCGTGCGCGATCGTCGCGTTCGCGCTGAACCTGCTGTTCCACCACGTGCCGTGGGGCCGCCCCCACGGGACGACCCCACCCGGCGAGGACGGTGGTTCAGCGGCGCCCACCCAGGAGGTGCGATGACGAGAAGTGCGTCGTCGCCGGCGAGAGCGCGGGCGACGGGTGCGGCGTGTGCGGCGCGGTGATCCGCTCCATGTCCCGGCGGTGCTGGGCCTGGCGGCCGCGGATGTAGTGGTCGACGCTGTAGCGCCCGGGCCCTGCCGCGGCGATGGCGATCATGCCCGCACCGATCACGCCGACGAGCTCCCACCCGCCGTTGGAGATGAAGATCCCGTTGGCGCCGTGCACGAACACCGCGGCGCCGACCATGATGAAGAGCTGCAGCCCGCACATGATCGGGGTGAGGGCGCCGAGGATCAGCAGCACGCTGCCGGCGAACTCGACCACCGTGACGAACGAGGCCGACACGATCGCGAGCGGGATGCTGAGGTTCTCGAACCCCTCGGTGGTGCGGCCGATGCCGTTGATCACCATCTTCTGGTAGCCGTGGGCGAACATCACCACGCCGAGGAGGACGCGCGCGAACAGCAGCGCCCAGTCACGCGCGGGCATGGGGAGCGGTCGGTTCATCGGGCTGACCTCCGGAACGGTGTGTGATCGAACTGCCTCGTGGAGTGACAGCAGTTAACCCGACGGAGGCGGTCGATCACGTCCGGTCAGCGGAGCCTCGCGACGGCCGAACGGTTGCACGCGACGAGCTGTGCTGTGAAAACGAGGCGAACGTGCAACTGCACGTACTCGCCCAGTAGCCCCGCGTGATGAACCGCTCATCGTGATCAAGCTGTGACCACACGTGGTCACCCGGTGCCGCTACCAGGCCGCGAGCGACCCGTCCGCGTGGCGCCACAACGGCGTGCGCCAGGCGTGCCCGCGCTCGGCGGCCCGCCGGACGGCCGCCTCGTCCACCTCGATGCCCAGGCCGGGAGCGGTGGGCCGCGCGATGGAACCGTCGACGAACGTGAACGGGGCGGGGTCGACGAGGTAGCCGAGCAGGCCCCCGACGTCGGCGCTGTCGTCGCCGTAGCCGATGCCGAGCGACTGCTCCTGGATCAGGAAGTTCGGGGTCGCGAAGTCGACCTGCAGGCTCGCGGCGAGCGCGATCGGGCCCAGCGGGCAGTGCGGGGCGAGCAGGACGTCGTGGACCTCGGCCATCGCGGCGATGCGGCGGGTCTCGGAGATGCCGCCCGCGTGGCTCACGTCCGGCTGGGCGACGGCGATGCCCGCCTCGAAGGCGGCCCGGAAGTCCCACCGGGAGAAGAGGCGCTCCCCGGTGGCGACCGGGATCGTCGTGGAGCGGACCACGGCGTCCAGGTCGCGGGTGTGCTCGGGCAGCACCGGTTCCTCGACGAACAGCGGCAGCAGCGGCTCCAGCAGCGGCAGCACGCGGCGCGACATCGCGGTGGAGAACCGCCCGTGGCAGTCGATCGCGACGTCGACCTGCGGGCCGACGGCGTCGCGCACCGCCGCGACGCGGTCGACGACGCGCTGGACGGCGGCCGGGGTGTCCAGCGGGGCGAGCAGCTCCGAGGGGTTCATCTTCACGGCGGTGAGGCCGCGCTCCACCTGCGCCCGCGCGGCGTCGGCCAGCTCGGCGGGCTCGCTGCCGTGCACCCAGCCGTACACCCGGACGCGGTCGCGCACCGGGCCACCGAGCAGCTGGTGCACCGGCACGCCGAGGGCGTGGCCCGCGATGTCCCACAGCGCCTGGTCGATGCCTGCGGTGACCGAGCCGAGCACCGGGCCACCGCGGTAGAACCCGGCCTTGGTGAGGACCTGCCAGTGGTCCTCGATGCGGCTCGCGTCCTGGCCGACGAGGTACTCCATCGCCTCCTCGACGCCGCGCGCGGTGGTGGCCGCCCGGCCCTCGACGATCGGCTCGCCCCAGCCGCTGACGCCCTCGTCGGTGTCGAGGCGCAGGAACAGCCACCGCGGCTCGACGAGGAACAGCTCGTACCCGACGATCTTCACCGGCTCCCGCCCTGCGGGAGGACGAGCACCTTGCTGGCCGGGTCCGTGCCCTTGGCGAGCGCCTCGAAGGCGCCGGGACCACCGGCGAGGTCGGTGCGACCCTCGATGAGCGCGTCGAGGGCGTCGGGTGCGGTGGCGGCCCACTGCGCGGTGTCGCGGAACTCGGCGGCGCTGTAGCAGAAGCTGCCGACGACCGAACGCTCCTTCGTCGAGATCTCGTACGCGGCGAGCTCCAGGGTGGGCGCGCCCATCCCGACCAGCACCACGGTGGCCCCGATCGGCGCGGTGGCGAAGGCCGTGGCGAGGGTGCGCGCGCTGCCGACGGCGTCGACCACGAGCGTGGGGTCCCCGTCCAGCGCGGTACGCACGGCGGCGGGGACGTCGTCGGCGCCTGCCGGGTCGATCGTGGCGGCACCGAGCCGCGCGTTGAGCTCCCGGCGCTGCGGCGCGGGCTCGGACACGGCCACCCGCTCGGCGCCCATGCGCTGCGCGGCCAGCACGCAGGCCTGCCCGATCGGCCCGCCGCCGAGCACGAGGACCGCGTCGCCCGCACCGCACCCGCCGCGCACCAGCGCGTGGTAGCCGACGGCGAGCGGCTCGACGAGCGCGCCGTGCTCGACGGGCATCCCGTCCGGCAGGCGCACCGCGTTGCGCGCGGGCACCGCCATCCGCTCGGCGAAGGCGGAGGTGAGCGCAGGCGTCACGCCGACGACCTGCTTGTCCGGGCACGCCTGCTCGCGCCCGGCCGCGCACTGGCGGCACCGGCCGCACCACAGCACCGGGTTGACGGTGACGGCGTCACCCACCGCGATCCCGTCGCCGGCCTCGGCGCCCACGGAGAGCACCCGCCCGACCGTCTCGTGGCCCATCACCTGCCCGCGGATGCGCCGCCCGTTCTCACCGGTGTAGCCGTGGATGTCGGAGCCGCAGATCCCGGTGGCCAGCACCTCGATCAGGACGTCGCCGGGGCCGGGCTGCGGCTCGGGCACGTCGTCGACGGTCAGCTTCCAGAAGTCCGAGAGCACCAGCGCACGCATGTGCACAACCTAGTGATGTCCACGGGAGCCTGTGTCAGGCGAGCGTCGTCGCCACCCACCGCGTGATGTCCTCCCCCCGCACCGCCGCGGCCATCAGGTCCGGGAACAGCTCCGGCGTGCAGGCGAACGCCGGCACGCCCAGCGCGGACAGCGCCGCGGCGGTGTCGTGGTCGTAGGCCGGCGCGCCGGAGTCCGACAGCGCGAGCAGCGCCACCACCTGCACCCCGGCGCGGGTGAGCGCGGCGACCCGGCGCAGCAGCTCGGCGCGGTCGCCGCCCTCGTACAGGTCGCTGATCAGTACGAGCAGGGTGTCCGTGGGCCGGGTGATCAGGGCCTGGCAGTAGGCCACCGCGCGGTTGATGTCGGTGCCGCCGCCCAGGCGCGTGCCGAACAGCAGCTCGACGGGGTCGCCGAGGTCGTCGGTGAGGTCGACGACCGCCGTGTCGAACGCGACGAAGTGGGTGCGCAGCGCCCGCATCGAGGCGAGTACCGCGCCGAACAGCCCGGCGTAGACCACCGACTCGGCCATCGACCCGGACTGGTCGACCGCGAGCACCACGTCGCGCTCCACGCTGCCGCTGCGCCTGCCGTGCCCGATCAGCCGTTCCGGCACGATGGTGCCCAGGTCCGGGGAGAAGTGCTGCAGGTTGGCGCGGATCGTGCGGGCCAGGTCGATGTCACCGGCCCGGGGCCTGCGGGTGCGGGTGGAGCGGTCCAGCGCTCCGGTCACGGCGGCGCGCATCCGGTCGGCGAGGCGGCGCTCGAGCTCCGCGACGACGGTGCGCACCACCGTCCGGGCGGTCTCCTTCGTCTCCTCGGGCAGCACGCCGCGCAGCGACAGGAGGGTGCCCACGAGGTGGACGTCCGGCTCGACCGCGGCCAGCAGTTCGGGTTCGAGCAGCATGCGGGTGAGGCCGAGGCGCTCGACGGCGTCGCGCTGCATCACCTGCACCACCGGCGTGGGGAAGTACTCGCGGATGTCGCCGAGCCAGCGCGCGACCTGCGGCGCCGACCCGCCCAGGCCGCCCGTCCGCGGCCCGGACTCGCCCGCGCCGTCGCCGTCGTAGAGGGCGCCGAGCGCGGCGTCGAGGCGACGGTCCTCGGGGCCGAGGCCCGCACCCGTGCCGTCGGCGGTGTCGTCGGCGCCGGCGCCCAGCACCAGCCGCCACCGCCGCAGCCGCTCGTCGTCACCCATGCCCCACCCCCAGCAGCCGCGCGAACACCGGCACCACGAGCTCCGCGCGCCGTTCGTCGATCTCCTCGACGCCGCGTGCGGCCGGGGTGGCACCGGCGAGCGCCGCGGCGCGCTCCCCGATCGCGCGCTTCTCCGGGTCGGCGAACGCGCCGAAGGTGCGCCGCAGCAGCGGCAGCACCTCGTCGAACTGCGCCTCGGGCACCTCGGCGAGCCAGCCGTCGACGACGCGCAGCAGCCGGTCGTCGTGCACCAGCAGCAGCGCTCCCCCGGCGAAGAACCCCTCGACGTACGCGCCGGCCTGCGCCGCGGGCGTGCCGGGCGTCAGGGCGCGGGCCAGGCGTCGCTCGACCTCGTCGACGGCCATGCGGTCGGCGTCGGCGAGCAGCCGGGCCAGCCGCCCGGCCAGCAGCGGCGGCAGCGCGGGCCGGTCCGCGAGCCGCACCAGCGCCACGAGCCAGCGGTCACCTGCCCCGTCGCCGAGCAGGCCGGTGACCGCGTGCACCCCGTCGACCAGCTCGGACAGGCGTGCCGCCTCGTCGTCGTCGATGCCGTGCGCGGCCGGCGGCAGGCCCGCGCAGATGCGGTCGAGCGCCCGGTCGGCCACGGTCCGCAGCGCGCCGGTGTCGGTGCCGCGCACGTTCCCGTAGCGGGTGGCGCGGGCCAGCGCCGGGAAGGCGGCCATGAGGTGCGCGACGTCGGCGTCGCCCGCGGCCCGGGCGTCCAGCGCGGTGAGCGCGTCCGGCAGCGCGTCGGGCAGGTCGGCGAGCAGGCACCGCTCGACGGCCGCGGTGACGTCGGCGAGCGCAGGCGCGTCCGCGACCGCCGAGCGGACGCGCGCGGCCGCCGCCCCGGCTACGGTGGTGCCGTACACCCCGGCGGCCACCAGGTCGACCTCGAACTCCGGCTGCCAGGCGATCTCCCAGGTCTCGCGGAACGTGCCGGTGCTGCGCCGGGCGCTCACGGCGGGGCGACCCCATCCGATCCCGAGCAGGCGCAGCCGGTGCAGCAGCCGCGAACGGTCGAGACCACCGGGCGTGCGCAGGTCGAGGTCCAGCTCGCGGGGCTGCGGCTCGCGGCGCAGACGCAGCCGCCGGGCGGTGGCGGCGAGATCGGCGGCCAGCGGCGTCTGCGGGGCGTCGGCGGGCACGGCGCCCATCCGCTCGCCGACCACCAGCCTGCGGGTGACGAGGTCGAGCTGCACCTCGTCGCCGCCGCACAGCACGGCGAGCGTGGCCTCGGTGACCTCCGCGAGCCCGGCCGAGGACCGGTCGCGCAGCGCGGCGAGGGTGTCGGCGAGGCGCACGGCCTCGATCACGTGCGCGGTGGAGACCGGCAGGTCCTCGGCGCGCAGCACCCCGGCCACCGCGGCGAGCCAGCGCGCTGTCACGTCCTCCTCGGTGGTGAACAGGTGGTGGTACCAGCCCGGGGACGTCACGCCTGCGCCGTAGCCGCTCGCGGTGGCGAGCCGCCCGTGCGTCCACGGCACCCAGGCGCACGCGGTCCTGCGCTTCGGCAGCCCCCGCAGCAGGGCCTGGTCGCGGGACGCCGGTGGCAGCGGGTCGGTGAGCGCCGGCACGTGCCAGGCACCGCAGACGACCGCGATCCGCTCGTGGCCCTCCTTGCGGGTGCGCCGCAGAACCGTTCGCATGTACGCCTCGCGCCGCGCGTCGTACGAGTCGGGCGGGTCGTCGGCCCGCAGCGCGGCCATGGCCTCGGCGATCACGGCGAACGCGGGCTCGCTCCCGCGGCGGTGCTCGATCGCGTCGTCCCACCAGCGCTCGGGGTCGTCGTACCCGGCGACGGCGGCCAGGCGCGCGAGCGGGTCGCCCGAGCCACCGGGCCGGCCGCCGAGGGCGAACTGGTGCGCGGCGGGCAGGTCGCAGAACCGCACCGGGACGCCGGCCGCGTCCGCGTACCGGATCGCCTGCCACTCCGGGCTGAACACCGCGAACGGCCAGAACGCGGCGCGGGAGACGTCGTCGACGGTCCACGCGAGCAGCGCGACCGGCGGCTCGAGGTCCGGGTCGCCGGCCAGCCCCACCACCGCGTCGGCCTCCGGCGGCCCCTCGACCAGCACGATGTCCGGGGCGAACGCCGCCAGCTCCGCGGCCAGCGCCCGCGCGGAGCCGGGACCGTGGTGGCGGACCCCGAACAGCCGGGTCGTCACCCCGTGATCTCCTGGCTCGCCCGGTAGAAGTCGGCCCACCCCTCGCGCTCGCGCACGACCGTCTCCAGGTACTCCACCCACACCGCGCGGTCGGCCACCGGGTCCTTGACGACGGCCCCGAGGATGCCGGCGGCCACGTCCTGGGCCCGGAGCACGCCGTCGCCGAAGTGCGCGGCGAGCGCGAGACCGCCGGTGAGGACGCTGATCGCCTCGGCCGTGGACAGCGTCCCCGACGGCGACTTCACCGCGGTGCGCCCGTCCTCGGTGCGCCCCGAGCGCAGCTCGCGGAACACCGTGACCACGCGGCGGACCTCCGCGAGCCCCGCGACCTCCGACGGCAGCTCGAGGGAGGCCCCCAGCTGCGCCACCCGACGCGTCACGATCTCCACCTCGGCCTCGGCGGACTCCGGCAGCGGGAGCACGACCGTGTTGAACCGGCGCCGCAGGGCGCTGGAGAGCTCGTTGACGCCGCGGTCGCGGTTGTTCGCGGTGGCGATGAGGTTGAACCCGGGCCGGGCCTGCACCTCCGTGCCCAGCTCGGGCACCGGCAACGTCTTCTCCGACAGCACCGTGATCAGCGAGTCCTGCACGTCCGCGGCGATGCGGGTGAGCTCCTCGAGCCGGACGATCTTCCCGTCGCGCATGGCGCGCAGCACCGGGCTCTCGACGAGCGCGGCCGGGCTGGGGCCCTCTGCGATCAGGCGCGCGTAGTTCCAGCCGTAGCGGATCGCCTCCTCGGCGGTGCCCGCGGTGCCCTGCACGAGCAGCGTGGAGTCCCCGCTGATCGCGGCGGCGAGGTGCTCGGACACCCAGGTCTTCGCGGTGCCGGGCACGCCGAGCAGCAGCAGCGCGCGGTCGGTGGCGAGCGTCGCCACCGCCACCTCGACCAGCCGCCGGGGCCCGACGTACTTGGGTGTGATCGCGGTGCCGTCGGGCAGCGTGCCGCCGAGCAGGTAGGTCACCACCGCCCACGGCGAGAGCCGCCATGACGGCGGGCGCGGCCGGTCGTCGACGGCGGCCAGCGCGGCCAGCTCGTCGGCGTGGTCCTGCTCGGCGTGCGGCCGCAGGACCTCGGACACCTCGGTCATCGCAGCTCCTCGTGCATCTCGCGGCGGACGGTCAGGGTGGTGCCGAGCGCGCGCCACCACGGGGCGGCGCCCACCGGGACGGGCGCGGTGGCGATCGGATGGCGCAGGCAGGGCGTCGGAACGGTGCTGCCGGCGGCGCGGGCGGCGGCGCCGAGCCCGCGGTCGCCGGGGTGGGTGGCGAGCCAGTCGAGCACGGCCGAGCCCAGCTCCACCGACCAGGGGGCGGGCAGGTCTGCCACCGCGGCGGCCATCGTCGGCGGGGCGAGCTTCGCGGCCAACGCGGACACGGCGGCGCGGTGCAGCTGCGGGGGCAGCAGGCGCACCATCCCCGCCACGGCGCCGTCCTGCGGGCCCGCGGCGTCGAGTGCGGCGGCGACCCAGCCGGTGTCACGCTGCCGGCCTGCGGCGCTCGCCCAGCCGGCGTGCAGCACGCGCGGGTCGGCCCCGGTGACGGGCCGGGCGAGCACCTGCGCGGGGGCGCCGTAGGGCGCCCAGTGGGCGAGCGGGGTGGCGGCGACGACGCCGCGCACCAGGTCGCCCCCACCGGGGAGGTCACGTCGCAGTGCGGCGTCGGCGGGGTCGGGCGGCGTGACGCGCAGGGCGTCGCCGTCCGGCCGCACGAGCCGCGCGGCCCGTTCGCGCATCCGTGCCGCGAGGCGCGAGCCGGGCAGCCGCGCCAGCAGGTCCGCGGCCGCGACCCGCACCGGTCCCGCGCGGTCGTCGAGCGCGGTCTCCAGGAACGGCTCGTCGTCGGCGGTCAGGTGCTCGCCCAGCACGTGGAGGAACTCCGCGCGGACGCCGGCCGGCTCGCGCGCCCAGGTCGCCGCCAGCGCGGACCGGGCGGCGGCCGGGTCCTCCTCGAGCGTCCGGTCGAGCCACTCGCGGCGCTGCCGCGCGCTGCCGTACTCCCAGACGTCGGCGCCGGCGGGCGCGGACACCAGGAACGACCACGCCGGGTTGCGCTCCCCCAGCCAGCTGCCCGCCGGACCCGCGACCGCGGCGAGCGGCGCCCGCAGGGCCACCCGCGTGCGCGCTGCCTCGGCGAGCGCGGGCAGCTGCTCGGGCGGCACCCGCAGACCCGCCTCGTGCACCGCGGTCAGCCACTCGGGGAGCAGGTCCGCGGGCAGCCGCGGCAGGCGTCTGCGCGCGAGCGGCGGCACGAGCGGGCGCTCGTCCCGCGGGGCCACCGGCAGCCGTGCCTGCGGCCGCGCCGGCGCGTGCCCGGCGCGTCGGTAGTTCGCGAGCACCGCGGCGGCCCGCAGGAGGGCGGCCTCGGGTTCACCGGTGGCCAGCGGTCGCACCGGCGCCGGCAGCGCGGCCGGGTCGGGCCGCCGCCGCTGCGTACCCAGCAGGGCTGCGGCGACCAGCTCGTCCCACGCGCTCACAGCCGTACCGCCCGGTCCTGCTCCCACACCGTCAACGGACGCAGGCCGCCGCCCGTCCACTCGCCGGCGACGGTCACCCCGGCGCCCGCCGACACCGCGAGCAGCGGCCACGGGTCGGCGCGCTCGGCCAGCGGGAGCGCGGCTCCGTCGGCGTCGACGAGCGCCCAGCCGTCGCCGTCGGGCACCGGGGCGACGCCGGCGAGCAGCAGGGGCCAGCGGTCCAGCCAGGGATCGGCGGCCAGCGCCGCCGCGAACGACGCGCACGCCGCCCCGACCCCGTCGCCCACCGGTGGTTCCGACCGGACGGGCTCGTCGACGTCGGCCGCGAGCGCCCGCAGCGGGACCGTGCCGGGGTAGAAGGCCAGCTCACCGCGGACGCGGTGGCCGACCGGCAGCACCCCGGGCAGCGGCTGGCCGGGCGGTGCGAACGACAGCAGCAGCGCCGGCCGCCCGCTCGCCCGCCCGCGCAGCCAGGTGCGGCGGGTGGTGAGCCGCTCGGTCACCTCGTCGGCGACGCCCGCGACCAGCCAGTCGTCGGCCACGCGCTCCCCGTTCGCGAGGACGTCGGCGGTCTCGACGGGGAAGCCGAGCCGGGTGCGGACGGTGGCGGCGAGGTCGGCGGGCAGCTCCGCGAGCCGAGCGCCCGCCTCGGCGAGCACGTGCAGCAGGGCGAGCTCGGACAGCAGCCGGCCCGGCCAGTCGCGCCCCCGCCCGATCCCGGCGGCGGCGCGGCGCAACCCGCTCGCGAGGCCGGGTGCCTGGGCGTCGACCATCCGCGCGGCCACGCCGTAGAGCTCCTCCGCACCGTCGCTCGCCGCGCTGCCCAGGCCACCGCGGATCCGGTCGGCCAGCCACTCCCGCAGCTCGGCCGCACCCGCCTCGACGCGCTGCGCCCGCTGCTCGGCCCGCCGCGCGGCGGCCTCGGGGTCGCGGGGCGGCGCCCCCGGCGCGCGAGCGCTCCGGCGCCCGGCCCGCTCGGCCCGCCACGCGCGCGCCCATTCCGGCTCGGCGGCGGCCGGGACCGCGTCCTGCACCCACAGCAGCAGCAGGCCGAGCGCGTGCTTGCACGGGGACCTGCGGCTCGGGCACGAGCACCGGAACGCAGCCGGCGCGAGGTCTCCCCCGAGATCGACGCACACCTGGTACGGGTTCGTCCCGCTGCCCCGGCACGCGCCCCACACGGCGGCGTCGGACGCCCCGAGCCCCGTCCACCGCGCGGGCACCGCCAGGCCGCGGCCGGCGGCCCCCGACGCCGGATCGGGCGCGAGGGCGAGCACGCGTTCCTCGTCCCAGGCCATCGGCGTCAGCCTAGAGCGGAGCCATCCTGGATAAGTAGTATCCAGGTATGCGGATGGGCGAGGGCGTCGAGTGGGCCCTGCACTGCTGCGTCGACCTCGCGCTCGGCGGCGCGGGTCGGGCCGTGCCCGCCGCCCGCCTCGCCGCCTACCACGATCTCCCGCCGGTGTACTTCAACAAGCAGCTGCAGGCGCTCGCCCGTGCCGGGATCGTCGTGTCGGTGCCCGGGCCGCGGGGCGGGTTCCGGCTGGCCCGCCCCCCGGAGCAGATCACGTTCATGGACGTGGTCGTCGCGATCGAGGGCCCGGACCCGGCGTTCCGGTGCGCGGAGATCCGCCGTCGCGGGCCGGGGGCCGGCGACCCCGCGGCCGATCCGGGCCCGTGCCTCATCGACGAGGCGATGCGCGGTGCCGAGCTCGCCTGGCGCTCCGCGCTGGCCGCGCGCACGGTCGCCGACATCGCGGGAGCGGTGCGCGAACGCGCGCCCGACGTGCCGGAGCGGATCCGCGGCTGGCTGGCGGCGTCCCGCACCTGAGAGCGCCCACGAGACCGCACCCACCCCCCACCAGGAGGAACCCGTGTCCCTGACCATCGTCAACCCCACCGAGCTGCACGACCCGGTGCCGTTCGGCTACAGCCACGTGGCGGCTGTCCGCGGCGAGCTCGTCCTCGTCGGCGGCCAGTACGGCTCCGACGCCGCCGGGCAGCCCGTCCCGGGCGGTTTCGAGACCCAGGTCGACACCGCGTTCGCGCACCTCGGCACGGCGCTCGCCGCCGTCGGCCTCGGCTACGGCGACGTCGCGCGGCTCGGCACCTACGTCGTCGACCACGACCTCGACAAGCTCGCCGTCGTGGGCGCGCACCTGCACCGCATCTGGGGCGACCGGCCGCCGGCCCAGACCCTCATCGGCGTGGCCGCGCTCGCCCTGCCGGGGATGCTGTTCGAGGTCGACGCCGTCGCGGTGCGCGGCTGACGCGCCCGCCGCACCTCCCGCCCGCGCGGCCGGGAGGTGCGGCCGTTCCCCTGGCCGGTTACCGTCCCGCGACGTGGAGCAGGCGTACGAGAAGGACACCGGACCGCGCACTCTGGCCATCGACATCGGCGGGTCCGGGCTCAAGGCGATCGTGCTGTCCCCCGACGGCGAGATGGTCTCCGACCGCACCCGCCGCGAGACCCCCTACCCGTGCACCCCGCCGGTCCTGCTGGCCGAGCTCTCCGCGCTCGCCGCGACCCAGCCCGCGCACGACCGCGTGTCCGTCGGGTTCCCGGGAGCGATCCGCAGCGGCCGGGTGCGCGAGGTGCCCGCGTTCTCCCGCCGCGGTCCGGGGCTGCCGCCGGACGCGGAGCTGGTGGCCCAGTGGACCGGGTTCGAGCTGCAGGCCGCGCTCGCCGAGCGGTTCGGCCGGCCGACGCGCGTGGCCAACGACGCCGACGTGCAGGGCTGCGCCGTCGTGTCCGGCCACGGCATGGAACTGGTGGTCACGCTGGGCACCGGGGTCGGGTGCGCGGTGTTCTACGACGGTGCGCTGCTGCCGCACATGGAGCTGTCGCACGGCACGTTCGGCGGCACGTCCATCGAGGTCGCCTGCGGCGACAACGAGCGCCAGAAGATCGGCAAGGACGCCTGGCGGGCACGCGTGCTCGAGGCGCTGGACGCGTTCGAGGCGATGGTGCTGCCCGACCACCTCTACGTCGGGGGCGGCAACGCCAAGAAGCTCGACCCGGAGACGATCGGCCCGAACCGGACGGTGATCCCCAACATCTCCGGGCTGCTGGGCGGCATCGCCCTGTGGGAACGGACGAGCGACGCCCCGCACGTCGCGGCTGCGGGCGCGCCGTGAAGGGTGGCACGGTTCCTGGCCGGTGACATGATCCTCGACACCCCAGGACGACGGAGGCGCGGTGCCCGGACGGCTGACCCTTCTGCCGAGTGTCCTCGTCCTCGTCGGCGCGCTCGCCGCCTGCGGTTCGGACGGCGGCGAGCCACCGGTCACCGGGCCCCCCGGCCCGCCGCTCTCGGGTCGGCTGCTCGCCCTCGACGGGACAGGCGGCACGGTGTTCACGATCAGCGCCGTGGACGGCCTGCCCCGCACCACGACCGTCGTCACCGGTGTCGAGCAGGCGGCGCTCTCCCCGGACCGGACGACGCTGGCCTGGGCCGGCAAGGACGGGAGCCTCACGCTGCGCGTCCTGGACACCGGGGAGGAGCGCGCCGTGGCACCCGTTCCCGGGGGCGCCGGAGTCGGCTGCCTCGCGTGGTCGCCGGACGGCGGGCGGCTGGTGACGTTCAGCCGCGGCGCCCGCACGACCTTCGTGGCGGGCCTGGACGGCACGGTGGTGCAGATCGACGAGGTGAACAGCGCGCCCTACCACCGGAGCAGCGGCGGGATCAGCATCCCGGTTCCGGGTGCACCACCGCCGGCGGCTCCCGTGCCGAGCGTCGCCGCGTCCTCCGAGCTGACCTGCCCGCGCTGGGTGGACAGCACCCGCCTGGTGTTCGACCGGGTGGTGGAGATGCCCTCCAGCATCAGCGTCGAGGAGGGTGAGCGGCCGGACCCGGTACCGCCGGACACGACGACGGTCGCGACCGTCGAGGGCGGGTCCGTGCGGCTCGACGACTCCCCCGTCCGCTGGCGCCTGCACGACGAGTGCGGCGGTCGTGTGATCATCGGACCCGGCCGCGACGAAGGCAACGGCCTCTTCGCGGTCGACGCCGCCGCGCTCACCGCCGGCGACCCGGGCGCCGCGATGACGGCGGCGGCCGAGCTCGCACCGGCGGGTGCCGACCTCGCGTTCGGTGCCCGGTTCGTCCCCGGTTCCTGCGACATCGTCGTGCTCACGGAGGCCGCGTCCGGCGAGCTCCACCCGACCGAACGCCGCGACGCGCGGACCGGCGACGTGCACCAGCTCGCCCCGGCCTTCGACACCGGGCCCCCGCCGATCGCCGCGCGGGACACCGTGGCGTGGGCGCCGGGCGACGATCCCGCAGTGTACGCCGGCCGCCCCGGCTCCCTCGGCCTGGACCTGCACGACCTCGGCAACGGCGGGGTCACCGAGATCCGCCTGCCCGAGGACGGGCTGCTGGTCGACGAGCTGCTGGGCTGGTTGCCGTAGGAGCGAACCGGCGAGGGCGCGTCCCGGACGTCGGCACGCGGGCGGAGGCGGCAGGATGGCCGCGTGTCCGCAACCGACCTCCCCGCCCTGCCCGCCGACATCACGGCCACGCCCGAATGGACCGCGCTCACCGAGCACCACGCCGCGGTGTCCGGCCGGCACCTGCGTGAGCTGTTCGCCGACGACCCGGAGCGCGCCACCGCCCTGACCGCCGCAGGCGCCGACCTCGTCCTGGACTACTCCAAGCACCGCATCACCCGCGACACGCTGCCGCTGCTCACCGCGCTCGCCCGGGCCGCCGGGCTGCCCGAGCGCACCGAGGCGATGTTCGCGGGCGCACACATCAACACCAGCGAGGACCGCGCCGTCCTGCACACGGCCCTGCGGGCGCCGCGGGCCACGGCGCTGGCCGTCGACGGCCAGGACGTGCCCACCGAGGTGCACACCGTGCTCGGGCGGATGGGCGAGTTCACCGACGCGGTGCGGTCCGGGGCGTGGACCGGGCACACCGGCGAGCGGATCCGCGCCGTCGTCAACATCGGGATCGGCGGCTCCGACCTCGGGCCGGTGATGGCCTACGAGGCGCTGCGCGCCTACGCCGACCGCTCGTTCACCATGCGGTTCGTCTCCAACATCGACCCGACCGACGTCGCCGAGGCCACCCGTGACCTCGACCCGGCCACCACGCTGTTCATCGTCTCGTCCAAGACGTTCACCACGCTGGAGACGCTGACCAACGCCAAGGTCGCACGGCAGTGGCTGGTCGACGGGCTCGGCGACGAGTCGGCCGTCGCGAAGCACTTCGTGGCCGTGTCGACGAACGCGAAGGAGGTCAGCGCGTTCGGCATCGACGAGGCCAACATGTTCGGCTTCTGGGACTGGGTCGGCGGCCGCTACTCCCTCGACTCCGCGATCGGGCTCTCGCTCATGGTCGCGATCGGCAAGGAGCAGTTCGCCGAGTTCCTCGCCGGCATGTACGCGATGGACTCCCACTTCCGCAAGGCTCCGCTCGAGGAGAACCTGCCGGTCATCGCCGGCCTGCTGAACGTCTGGTACGCCAACTTCTTCGGCACCGAGACCCACGCCGTGCTCCCCTACAGCCAGTACCTGCACCGGCTGCCCGCCTACCTGCAGCAGCTGACGATGGAGAGCAACGGCAAGTCCGTCCGCGGCGACGGCAGCCCCGTCACGACCAGCACCGGTGAGATCTTCTGGGGCGAGCCGGGCACCAACGGCCAGCACGCCTTCTACCAGCTGCTGCACCAGGGCACGCGCCTCGTGCCTGCCGACTTCATCGGCTTCGCCGAGCCCAACCACGCCGTCGACGTGGCCGGTGAGGGCGACATGCACGACCTGTTCATGTCCAACCTGTTCGCCCAGAGCCAGGCGCTCGCGTTCGGCAAGACCGCCGAGGAGATCGCCGCCGAGGGCACCCCCGCCGACGTCGTGCCGCACAAGGTGATGCCGGGCAACCGGCCCTCCTCCACGATCCTCGCGCCGAAGCTCACGCCGTCCACGCTCGGCCAGCTCATCGCGTTCTACGAGCACGTCACGTTCGTCGAGGGCACGATCTGGGGCGTCGACTCGTTCGACCAGTGGGGCGTGGAGCTCGGCAAGGTGCTCGCCAAGCAGCTCAGCCCGGTGCTGTCGGCCGACACCGCCGACACCGCCGGCCTGGACGCCTCCACCGCGGCGCTCGTGCGCCGCTACCGGGAGTGGCGGGGGCGCCCCGCCTGACGTGCACATCGGAGGAGAGCGGGTGCAGGAACTGCACGACGACGGGCCGGGCGCGGCGCCACCGGCCGGGCTGCGCGGGCCCGCGGCCGTCCCCGCGCCGCGCCCAGGCCTCGGCGCAGGCGTCGCCGTACTGCTGGGCATCGCGGCGCTGGCGGGCCTGTGGGCCGCGTTCACCGGGGTCGGTCCGGCGCACCTGGACGGCGAGCTGCTCGGCGGGTCGATCCGGTCCCGCACCGACACCCTGACCGCGCTCGCCGTCGTCGTCACCGAGCTGGGCAGCACGGTGTCGATGGCGCTGCTCGCCACCGCGGTCGGGATCTGGTCCTGGGCTGCAGGGCGCCGCGCCGACGCCGTGCTCGCCGTCGTCGCCATGGCGGGCGGGGCCGCCGCCTTCCGCGCGCTCAAGGAGCTGCTGGACCGCCCCCGTCCCCCGCTCGACGGCCGGCTGGTGCACGCGGGCAACGAGTCGTTGCCGTCCGGGCACGCGACGATGGCGATCGTCGTGATCGGCACGCTCGTCGTGCTCGCCTGGGCGGGCCGCGGTCCCGCGGCCCGCGTCGTGATGGTGCTGGGCGCCGCGCTGTGGGTGGCCGCCGTCGGCCTCACCCGCATCTACCTGGGCGTGCACTGGTTCAGCGACGTCCTCGCCGGCTGGCTCGTCGGCGGTGCCTGGCTCGCGCTGTGCGTGGCGGTGTGGAGCTGGTGGCGCGCCCGCTCCGCACGACACCTCACGCGCGGGAGCGACGCGACGCCGGGCTGAGGTGGCGCGCCGCCGTCTCCGGTGCGGGCGTGCACGTCGCACCCGCGCGCTCTCCGCGGTGCGGGCCAGCGAGCGCGAGTCGCCCCTCAGACCCCCGGTGTTCGGCTCGCCGCACACCGGGGGTCTGATCGGCATGAGAAGCACACCAGCGCGGTGACGACAACCGTCGTGTGCCGCTCGGAGCGATCAGCACCGGGCCAGGGCGGCCGATCGCCCGGCCCATCGCGGCGTGCAGGCGGTCGAGGGCGGGCCCGCCCAGCTCGTCGGCGGGCGCGGCGGGCCGGACGGCGGCCTGCCAGAGGATCTCGTCGGCCAGCAGGTTGCCCACCCCGGCCAGCACGCCCTGGTCGAGAAGCCGGGCCTTCACCGGGGCGCGGCTGCGCGCAACGCGGGTGCGGAACTCGTCGCGGCCGATCGTCTCCGCGTCCGGCCCGAGCACGGACAGGTCCGGCTCCAGGCGGACGCGGCCCAGCCGCCGCTTGTCGAACAGCCGCAGGTGCCCGCCGTCGGTGAACGTGACGGTGAAGCGGTCCCACTCGGGCTTGCGGGGCGTGCGGTCGGGGCGCTCCGGCTCCCCGCCGCCCCGCTCGCCGTCCCCGGGACGGCCGATCGTTGCGAGCAGCACACCACGGCGGTAGGAACCACCCAGAGGTGCGACTCACCGTGATCACAGCGCCGTGATCGCAGCGAGAAGTACCCGAGGGCCGTTCCGACGTGCCTGGCGTGCGGCTCGCACCGATCACCGCCTCGTCGACGGGGCAGAGGCGGGCCCGGCCCGCGGCACGGCCGTTTCCGCCACGGCCCGCTGGTCGATCCCGAACCCGCCGGCACGGCGCTGCGCGAGCAGCAGGAGCGCGAGACCGACGATCGCTGACCCGGCGCCCGCACACACCTCCACGTGCCGGCACACACGTCCTGTCGTGTGTGCGAGCCCTGGAAGGTGTGTGCGAGCGTCCGGAACACCGGCGCGGGCCGCCGTGTTGGCCTGCTCGTGGGTCGATCACGGGTACGGGCGCCGGAGCTGCGGGGGCGGCGCTGGCTGAACACCGGCGGTGCCGAGCTCTCGCTCGCCGAGCTGCGCGGCAAGATCGTGCTGCTGGACTTCTGGACGTTCTGCTGCATCAACTGCCTGCACGTCCTCGACGAGCTCCGCGAGCTCGAGCAGCGCCACGCCGACGTGCTGGTGACCATCGGCGTGCACTCGCCGAAGTTCGTGCACGAGGCCGACCCGGACGCCGTCGAGGCCGCCGTCGAGCGCTACGCGGTGCACCACCCGGTGCTCGACGACCCGGAGCTGGTGACGTGGGACGCCTACGCCGCCCGCGCCTGGCCGACGCTGGTCGTCGTCGACCCGGCCGGGTACGTCGTCGCGCAGCTCTCCGGCGAGGGGCACGCGCACGGGCTGGACGTGCTGGTCGAGGAGCTGGTGGCCGAGCACGAGGCCGCGGGCACGCTGCGCAGGGGCGACGGGCCCTACGTCGCACCGCCCGAGCCGGCGACGGCGCTGCGCTTCCCGGGCAAGGTGGTCGCGCTGCCCGGCGGCACGTTCCTCGTGTCCGACACGGCCCACCACCAGCTCGTCGAGCTGGAACCCGACCTGGTCACCGAGCGGCGGCGGATCGGCACCGGCGAACGCGGCCTGTCCGACGCGCCGGCCCGCTTCTCCGAGCCGCAGGGCCTGCTGCTGCTCCCGGAGCCGGTGGCCGCGGCGGCCGGGTACGACGTGGTCGTCGCCGACACCGTCAACCACGCGCTGCGCGGCCTGCGCCTGGCCGACGGCGCCGTCACCACGCTCGCCGGGACCGGCGAGCAGTTGCGCACCCGGGTGGAGGTCGGCGCGGGCGCAGGCGAGCTGTCCTCGCCGTGGGACCTGGCCTGGTGGCAGGACCGCGTGGTCGTCGCGATGGCGGGCAGCCACCAGCTGTGGTCGTTCGACCCGGCCACCGGTGTGCTCACCGTGCTCGCCGGCACCACGAACGAGGGCCTGCGCGACGGGCCGCGCGCCGACGCGTTCCTCGCCCAGCCGTCCGGGCTCGCGACCGGGCCCGACGCCACGCTGTGGGTCGCCGACGCGGAGACCTCCGCCCTGCGCGCCGTGGCGCCCGCCCCGGCGGCCGGGGCGGAGGTGGCCACCGCCGTCGGGCAGGGCCTGTTCGACTTCGGCTTCCGCGACGGCCCGGCCGACCAGGCGCTGCTGCAGCACCCGCTCGGCGTCGCCGTCCTCCCCGACAGCTCGGTGGCCCTGGCCGACACCTACAACGGTGCCGTGCGCCGCTACGACCCGGCCACCCGCACCGTCGGCACCCTCGCCCGCGACCTGCGCGAGCCGAGCGACGTGGTCGTCGACGGCGAGCACCTCGTCGTGGTCGAGTCCGCCGCGCACCGGCTCGTGCGGGTCCCGATCCCCGCGAGCACGCGGGTCGACGCCGGCGCTCACCGCGTGCGGCGCGCCCGCACCGACCTCTCCCCCGGCGCGCTCGCGCTGCGGATCGACTTCACCCCGCCGACCGGCCAGCACCTCGACACCCGGTTCGGGGACCCGACCTCGCTCACCGTGGCCGCGTCGCCGCCCGGACTGCTGGCCGCCGGGACGGGCACGGCGCCCGGTCTCGACCGCGCGCTGCGGTTCGCCGCCGACGGGCCGGGCGAGGGCGTCCTGCAGGTCAGCGTGGCCGCCGCCGCCTGCGACGACGGCGACGGCGTCTTCGCCGCCTGCCACCGCTACCAGCAGGACTGGGGCATCCCGGTGCGGCTGGTGGACGGAGCCCCGGCCGAGCTGGTGCTGGACCTGCGCGCCGTGCACGAGGGGTGACCGCCGCGCCGCGGCCGACCACCCTCCGCCGGACGGGCACCCCCGGTTGATCGGTCCCAGACGTACGCCACGGCCGTCACCACCACGCCAGCTCCGCCACCACCACCCGGGTGGCCTCCGCGAGCAGGGCCTCGTCGACGTCGGCGTCCTCGGTGGCCCGGGAGGTCAGGATCGCGAGGACGATCGGGGCCCGGTCCGGCGGCCACACCACGCCGACGTCGTTGGCGGTGGCGTAGTCGCCGGTGCCGGTCTTGTCGCCCACGCGCCAGCCCTGCGGGACGCCGGCGCGGATGCGGGCGGCGCCGGTGGTGTTGCCGACGAGCCACTCGGTCAGCAGCGCGCGGTCGGCCGGGTCGAGGCGGTCGCCGAGCACCAGCGCGTCGACGCAGCCGGCGATCGCGCGCGGGCTGGTCGTGTCGCGCTCGTCGCCCGGGATCGCGGTGTTGAGCTCGGGTTCGGTCCGGTCGAGGCGGGTGACGTCGTCGCCGAGCGAGCGGGCGAAGGCGGTGATCCCGCCCGGACCTCCGAGTTCCTCCAGCAGCAGGTTGCCCGCGGTGTTGTCGCTGAAGCGGACGGCGGCGTCGCACAGCTCGCGGATCGTCATCCCGTCGGCGACGTGCCGCTCGGCGACCGGCGAGTAGGCCGCGAGGTCCGCCTGCTGGTAGTGCACCCGGTGGTCGAGGTACTCGGGCGGGGTGGCGTCCAGCACCGCGGCGGCGGCGAGCGCCTTGAACGTCGAGCACATGGCGAACCGCTCGTCGGCGCGGTGGGCGAGCTCGCGGCCGGAGCCGGTGTCCAGCGCGTACACGCCGAGGCGCGCGTCGAAGCGGCCTTCCAGCGCGGCCAGGTGGTCCGTGCGGGGCGCGGCGGGCGGGGCCGGCGCAGGCGGTGCGGCGGGCGCCGCCGGGGAGCCGCACCCGGCGAGCGGCAGCAGCAACGCCGCTCCGAGCAGGGCACGGCGGCGCACGGGGCGGGGATGTCTCTCGTCGTTCACGATCACGGGGCCAGGCAAGCAAGCCGCTTGCGATACCGCAAATAGGATGACACGCGGGTTCCGATATGGCCTTGCTATCGGCGCTGCTACCGTCCCCCTGTGGATCTCCTGCGGCACCTGGACTTCTTCGTCGCCATCGCTGAAGAGGGTCACTTCGGGCGTGCGGCGTCGCGGCTCGGGATGGCCCAGCCACCGCTGTCGCAGGGGTTGCAGCGGCTGGAGCGCGCCCTCGGCGTCGTGCTCGTCGACCGCAGCTCGCGCGGGGCCCGCCTCAACGCCGCCGGACGCGACCTGCTGCCCCGCGCCCGCGCCCTGCTGGAGGACGCGGAGGAGCTGCGCCGGGCCGCGAGCGCGCACGGCGCCGACGCCCCCCTCCGCATCGGCGCGGTCCCCCAGCTGACGGCCCGCGCCGCGGCAGCTGTCGCCACCGCGTGCCGGGCGGCGGGCGGCGGTCCTCCCGAGGTCGTCACCGGCCCGACCACGGAACTGGTCGACGGGCTGTCGGCCGGCCGGCTCGACCTCGCGGTGGTGGTGCACCCCGCGCTGCTCGGCACGCTGCACAGCGGGCCGGTGCACCGGCTGGCCACGGCGCTGCTGCTCCCGGCCGAGCACGCCGCCGCGGCCGGGACGGGGCCGGTGGTCCTGCGCTCGCTGCGCGGGCTCGCGCTCGCCGCCGCACCGCGCGCCCACGGCCCGGCGGCGCACGACCTCCTGCGCGACACCCTCGAGCAGCGCGGCCTGGTCACCGAGCCGGTGAGCGCCCCGGACGACCGCGCCGCGCTGGTGCTGGTCGCCACCGGCCGCGCCTTCGCGATCACCGCGGACCCCGACCTCCGCGCACCGGGGGTGGTGCGGCGCGACGTCGCCGGGGAACCCCTGCCGCTGCGCCTGCGCGCCGTGTGGCGCGGCCCCGGCCCCGACCCCGCCGTCCGCGACGCCGTGCTCGCCGCGCTGGGCGCGGAGCCCGCCGCGTGAACGAGCTGGAACGCGAGATCCGCCGGACGTTCGCCGACGCCGGCGTGCACGGCAGGCTGCACGCCGTGCCGCTCGGCGGCCCGTCCCGGGAGGTCGGCGTCGATCCGGACGAGCCCGTCGTCATGGCCTCGGTGTACAAGGTGCCGCTGCTCGTCGCGTTCTGCCGCGCCGTCGACGCCGGTGGGCTCGACCCTCGCGAGCGGGTGACGGTCGACCCGGCCGAGCGGACGGCCGGGCCCAGCGGGCTGTCGGTCATGCGCGACCCGGTGACGCTCTCCTGGCGCGACCTCGCAAGCTCGATGATCACGGTGTCGGACAACACGGCGGCGGACGTCGTGCTGCGCCGCGTCGGCCTCGCCGCGGTGCACGAGGTGCTGCAGGACCTGGATCTGGCGCACACCCGGGTGCAGGGCGGCACCGCCGACGTGCACCGCACCCTCGTGGCCGACACCGCCACCGCCGACACCGCGGCCGCGTTCCGCGCGCTCACCAGCAACGACGCCGCGCCGTCGGTCCGCGCCTACGACCCCGCGCTGGACAGCGCCACCACGGCGCGGGACATGACGCGCCTGCTGGCCGCGATCTGGGGCGACCGCGCGGCGTCCCCGCGCCGGTGCGCGTTCGCCCGCGACCTGCTCGGCGCGCAGGTCTGGTCGCACCGGCTGCGCTCGGGCTTCCCGCCGGTCGGGGTGCGGGTCGCCGGCAAGACCGGCACCCTCGGGGCGGTGCGCAACGAGGTCGGGGTGGTCGAGTTCGACGGTGAGCGGCCCGTCGCCGTCGCCGTGTTCACCCGCGCCGCCCGCGCCGAGGCCGTGCTCCCCCGGGCCGACGCCGTGATCGGCCAGGCCGCGCGCCTCGCCGTGACGGACCTGCGCTCGGGCCGCCTCTGACGCCGATCCACCCGGACGAACGGCACCCTCGTCGGCTAGGTAGCGACGAAAGTGCCGTTCGTCGCGTGGGTGCGGCTTGTACTCAGGCGCGCAGCCAGGTCAGGACCGCCATCACGCGGCGGTGGTCGTCGCTCGACGGCGGCAGCCCGAGCTTGGTGAAGATCGAGGAGATGTGCTTCTCGACCGCGCCCTGGCTGATCACCAGGGTGCGGCCGACGGCCGTGTTGGTCCGGCCCTGCGCCATCAGCTCCAGCACCTCCCGCTCGCGCGGCGAGAGCTCCGCGAGCGGGTCGCGCCTGCGGCGGTGCGCGAACAGCGCCGAGACGACCTCCGGGTCGAGCACCGTGCCGCCGTCGACGACGCGCTCGAGGGCGTCGGAGAGGTCGGCGAGCTTCGAGACCCGGTCCTTCAGCAGGTAGCCGACGCCACCGCCTGCGGAGAGCAGGTCAGAGGCGTAGGTCTCCTCGACGTACTGCGACAGCACCAGGATCGCCGTCCCCGGCACGGTCCGGCGCACCTCCAGGGCCGCGCGCAGACCCTCGTCGGTGAACGACGGCGGCATCCGGACGTCGACCACCGCGACGTCGGGACGGTGCTCCTGCACCGCCTCCACCAGGGCCGCACCGTCGCCGACCGCGGCGACGACCTCGGCCCCCGCCTCGTCGAGGAGCCGGACGAGGCCTTCCCGGAGCAGCAGCGAATCCTCAGCCAGTACGACCCTCACCTACCGATCATCCCCCACCCCGCGCAGCGGGATCTCGGCGGTCAGCACGGTGGGGCCACCGGCCGGGCTCACGACGTCGAGGACGCCCTCGACGGTGGCCAGCCGGTCGGCCAGCCCGGCCAGCCCGTGGCCCTTGCCCAGGTGCGCGCCACCGCGGCCGTCGTCGCGCACCTGCACCAGGACGCGCTCCCCGTCGGCGGCCACGACCACGGTGCAGAGCGACGCGTGAGCGTGCTTCGCGACGTTCGTCAGCGCCTCGGTCACCACGAAGTACGCGGTGTTCTCGACGGCGGCGGCGAGCCGCTGCCCGTCGGGCAGGGCAACGTCCAGCGAGACCTCCACCGGGCAGCGGGCCGCCGCCGCGGCCAGCGCCGGGCCCAACCCCCGGTCGGCGAGGATCGGCGGCGCGATGCCCCGCGACAGCGCCCGCAGCTCGTCCAGCGCCTCGCGGCTCTGCTCCAGCGCCTCGGCCACCAGCGGTCGGGCCTTGTCCGGGTTGTCGTCGAGCCGGCGCGCAACGGCCTCGAGGTCCATGTTGAGCCGGACGAGGCGCTGCTGCGGGCCGTCGTGGATGTCGCGCTCGAGCCGGCGCAGCGTCTGCGCCTCGGCCTGCACGGCCGCGCGCCTGCTCGACTCCAGCTGCACCGCCCGCGCGCGCAGGGCGGCGGTCTGGTTGGTCAGCAGGCCGCGGGCGAGCCCGGCGCGGGTGGCGACGAGGCCGCGGACCACCAGCGGCGCGGTCGCGACCATGACCGCGCCGATCACCGTGTTCAGGACGATCTCGCCGAACTGGCCCCGCACACCCGTGATCAGCCAGAACAGGCCGCCGTCGCTGTCGTCCAGTGGAAGGGCCCACTGCCACGTGACGTAGAGCAGCGAGCCGAGGCCGCCGACCGTCCAGACCACGGCGATGACGAACATGGCCAGCCGCACCGGGAACCCGATGACGGCGTGCAGCAGGTCGCGCCAGGACTGCGGGTCGGCCAGCATGCTGAACAGCCGGGGGATGCCGCGTCCCCTCGGCTCGCGGTAGTGCACCGGCGGCAGCGCCCGCCCGGTGGCCCACTCGGCGCCCCGCCGCTCGACGCCCGCCAGGCCGCGGGAGGCGCGCAGGGTGCCGGCCAGGATCGGCAGCCCGAGCCAGACGACGAGCGTGCCCACGCCCGCGGCGAACCCGGCGACCGCGATCACGAACGCGACGATGCACAACGGAAGCCCGCCCAGCAGGTAGCCGTACCCCCGCCAGAACCTGTGGGTCACGGTCCCGCTCGCCGGGACGGACGCGTACTCGGTCATGCCTGCAACCCTGGTCCCCCACCGCCCGCACACCCAGCCGGTATGCCTCCCGACGAGGGTAGGGCCAACCCGAACCGGCATACGCTGATGGTCATGACCGAGGTGTGGCGTTCCGTCGACGAGTACTTCACCGGGCAGCTCCTCGCCCCCGACCCCGTCCTCGACGCCGCGCTCGAGGCCAACGCACTCGGCGGGCTCCCCACGATCGACGTCAGCCCGGCCCAGGGCAAGCTGCTGCACCTGCTCGCCCGGTCGGTCGGCGCCCGCCGCGTCCTCGAGGTCGGCACGCTGGGCGGCTACTCGACGATCTGGCTGGCCCGCGCGCTGCCCGCCGACGGGCGGCTCGTCACGTGCGAGCTCGACCCGCACCACGCCGAGGTGGCCCGCGCCAACCTGGCCCGCGCCGGCCTGGACGCGGTGGTCGACGTGCGGGTCGGACCGGCACTCGACACCCTCCCCACCCTGGACGGCCCGTTCGACCTGGCCTTCATCGACGCCGACAAGGCGTCCAACGCGGAGTACTTCCGGCACGCCCTGCGCCTCTCCCGCCCCGGCGCCATGATCGTCGTCGACAACGTCGTCCGCGGCGGGCGCGTGGTCGAGGCGGGCAGCGACGACCCGTCGATCCGCGGGACGCGCGAGGTCACCGAGGTGATCGCGGCCGAGCCCCGGGTGGAGGCGACGATCGTCCAGACGGTCGGGGCGAAGGGCTACGACGGCTTCCTGCTGGCCGTCGTGAACTGATCCCACCGTTGGGTTAGCGTCCTGCCCATGGAGGCCTCTGATCTCAGCGATGTGCTGTCCGCCGTACGGGACTTCATCCGCAAGGAGGTCGTGCCGCTCGAGGAGCAGATCGACGCCGAGGACGCCATCCCGGAGCGCGTGATCGCCACGTGCAAGGAGATGGGCCTCTACGGCTTCGCCATCCCCGAGCAGTACGGCGGGCTGGGGATGTCGCTCACCGAGGAGGCGCAGCTCGCCTTCGAGCTGGGCTGGACCACCCCGGCGCTGCGCTCGCTGTTCGGCACCAACAACGGCATCGCGGGTCAGGTGCTGCTGGTCGGGGGCACCGACGAGCAGCGCCGGGACTGGCTGCCGCGCCTCGCCTCCGGCGAGGTCACCGCGTCGTTCGGGCTCACGGAGGCCGACGCCGGCTCCGACCCCGCCGGCCTCGCGACCACCGCGCGCCGCGACGGCGCGGACTGGGTGCTGAACGGCACCAAGCGGTTCATCACCAACGCGCCCGTCGCCGATGTGATCATGGTGTTCGCCCGGTCCAACCCGGACGCGGTCGGCAACCGCGGGATCTCGACGTTCCTCGTCCCCGCGGGCACCCCGGGCCTGTCGATCGGGCCGAGGGACCACAAGATGGGCCAGTTCGGGGCCTGGACCGCCGACGTGCACCTCGACGACGTGCGGGTCCCGGCCGCGGCGCTCGTCGGCGGCGAGGACGGCGTGGACCGCGGCTTCCAGATCGCCGCCCGCTGCCTCGCGCACGGGCGCGGGCACATCGCGGCGCTGTGCGTCGGGATGGCGGGCCGGTTGGTGCACGAGTCGGTGGAGTACGCGAAGACGCGCGAGCAGGGCGGCCGCCCCATCGCGTCGTTCCAGCTGGTGCAGGGCCTCATCGCCGACTCCGTCACCGATCACCTCGCCGGTCGCGCCCTCGTACTGGAGATGGCCAGGGCCTACGACGCGGGCACCGACAAGGTGCAGGGACCGTCCGCCGCCAAGTACTTCGCCAGCGAGATGGTGGGCCGCGTGGCCGACCGCGCGGTACAGGTGCACGGCGGCTCCGGGTACATCCGCGGCGTGGCCGTGGAGCGCTTCTACCGCGACGCCCGGCTG
The DNA here is from genome assembly GCF_006716445.1 of Pseudonocardia kunmingensis. Taxonomy (GTDB): domain Bacteria; phylum Actinomycetota; class Actinomycetes; order Mycobacteriales; family Pseudonocardiaceae; genus Pseudonocardia; species Pseudonocardia kunmingensis. Next base: position 286,408 of record NZ_VFPA01000002.1, on the reverse strand, counting down.
TTCCGGATCTACGAGGGCACCAGCCAGATCCAGCAGGTGATCATCGCCCGCCAGGCGCTGGGCGAGGCGGCGCGCGGCTGAGCCCCTGCTCTGACGAACGGCACTCCCGTCGGCTAGGTGCCGACGAGTGTGCCGTTCGTCGGCTGGGGCGTGCGCTCAGTGCGTCGCCGACTCCTGGGCGCGCACCGCGCCGCGGGTGCCGAGCAGCGCCGCGACGAACGCCAGCACCAGCGCGACGAGCACGCCGAGGTTGGCGTAGGCCCAGTCGCCCTCCCGGCCGCCGAGCCCGAGCGGGCCGAGCAGGTAGCCCTGCCAGGCCAGCCACCCGGCCGCGCTGTTGGTGACCAGTCCCCAGCCGAGGACCGTGCAGACCGCCACGACCGCGATGGGGAACGGCCGGACGTCGCCGTACCGGCCCGCGGGGTCGAACAGGGCGGCGTCGTCGTAGTCGCGGCGGCGCAGGGCGATGTCGGCGAGCATGACGCCGCACCAGGCCGCCACCGGCACGCCGAGCGTGATCAGGAAGCCCTGGAACTGGCCGAAGAAGTCGTCGCCGAAGAACACCACGTAGACGGTGCCGACGACCATGATCCCGCCGTCGATCAGCGCGGCGACGTAGCGGGGCACCCGCACGCCCATCGCCAGCATCGCGAGGCCGGACGAGTAGATGTCCAGCACCGCGCCCCCGACCAGCCCGAGGACCGCCACCAGCGCGAACGGCACGAGGAACCACGTGGGCAGCGCGGCGGCGAGCGCGCCGATCGGGTCGGCGGAGATCGCCTCGGAGAGCTCTGCCGACGAGCCCGCGAGCAGCAGCCCGAAGGCGAACAGCAGCACCGGTGCCAGCGCCGAGGCGAACGTCGTCCAGGCCACCACGCCCCCACCCGACGTGCTGCGCGGCAGGTAGCGGGAGTAGTCGGCCGCCATGTTCACCCAGCCGAGGCCGAAGCCGGTCATGAGGAACACGAGGGCGCCCATGACCTGCTGCGCCGAGCCGGACGGCAGCGCCGTCACGGCGGCGACGTCGATCTGCGGGACCACGAGGATCATGTAGACGACCGTGAGCACCGCGGTGACGACCGTGATCACGGTCTGCAGGCGCATGATCAGCTGGAAGCCCAGCACCCCTGCGACCACGACCAGCCCGGCGACCACGACCAGCGCCACCAGCAACGTGCCGGTCCCGCCGCCCCAGCCGAGCCGGCTGAACACCGTGGCCGTGGCGAGCGTGGCCACGATCGTCAGCACGGTCTCCCAGCCGACTGTCAGCAGCCACGAGATCACCGCGGGCAGCCGGTTGCCCCGGACCCCGAACGCCGCCCGGCTGAGCACCATCGTCGGCGCCGATCCGCGCTTGCCCGCGATCGCGACGAACCCGCACAGCAGGAACGAGAACACGATGCCGAGCACGCCCGCGATCAGCGCCTGGGCGAAGGAGATCCCGAAGTCGAGCGCGAACGCGCCGTAGCTGAGCCCGAGCACCGAGATGTTCGCGGCGAACCACGGCCAGAACAGCTGGCGCGGCGTGCCGTGGCGCTCGGCGTCGGAGATGACGTTGATGCCGTTCTCCTCGACGCGCAGCGCCGACTGCCGCGTCTCCTGCGGCGTGTCCCGCTCCCCGGCCATGGCTTCCTCCTGTACCGGTCACGACCGTCCGCGCAGCGTACCCAGCGGCACGGACGGACGATCACCTGTTCGAACTGTGGCGCCACCAGGCGACGCCGCTGGTCATCTGCGCCGAGCGAGGACGATGCTCGGCCGATGACGAACGACGACCTCGTGCTCCGATCGGCCACCGCCCACGACTGGCCCGCCATCTGGCCCGTCTGGCACGCCGTCGTGGCGACCGGCGAGAGCATCGGTTGGGACCCGTCGACCGACGAGCCCACGGCGCGTGCGCTCTGGATGCGCCCGCCGCCGACGACGGTGTTCGTCGCCGAGCGCGGAGCGCCGTCGCCGAACACCGAGCCCGAGGTGGTGGGCACCGCCAAGCTGGCGCCGGACCAGCCCGGCCTCGGCGACCACGTGGCCGGGGCGAGCTTCCTCGTCCATCCGGACGCCGCCGGCGCCGGGATCGGACGGGCGCTCGCCGAACACGTGCTGGCGCAGGCGCGGCTGCAGGGCTACCGGGCGATGCGGTTCAACGCGGTGGTCGAGACGAACACCCGCGCGGTGGCGCTGTGGACGTCGCTGGGCTTCACGGTCGTCGGGACCGTGCCCGAGGCGTTCCGGCACCCGCGGCACGGCCTCGTCGGCATGCACGTCATGCACCGGAGGTTGTGAGCCCGCGGTGGCGGGCCCGGTGTGGTGACCTCAGTGCTCCGCGGGGCGGATGTGGTACTCGAACACCAGGCCGCCGACGGCCATCAGCAGCAGCACGCCCGCGATGACCAGCAGCCACACGTAGAAGAACGCCAGCGCGATCCCGCACAGCGCGGCCGACGCCGCCACGGCGATCGGCCAGTAGCTGCCCGGCGAGAAGAAGCCGACGTCACCCGCGCCGTCGGACACCTCGGCCTCGGGGTTGTCCTCGGGACGCTCCTCCAGGCGGCGGGAGACGAACCGGAAGTACCCGCCGATGATCAGTGCGAGCCCACCGGTGAGGAACAGCCCCGCGATGCCCACGGGCTCCCGCGCCAGCACGGCGTAGACGATCGCCGCGAGGAAGAAGAACACCATGATGAGCTCGAAGATGCGGGATTCGACCTTCATGGCGTGCCTCAGCTCCCGGAGGTGACCGGCAGCGACGCGGAGCGCTGCGTGCGGTCGGTCGTGAACGGGTAGGTGGTGTAGGCCTGCGGCGTGCACAGCTGGCCACAGCCGAGCTGCTCCAGCGCCTCCCCCGCGGTGTACGGCGCGTTCGTGACCGGGTTGACCTGCTGGCGCAGCCCGAGCCACTGGTCGTACAGCTCCGGCGAGATGGCCCTGACCTCGAAGTTCATCATCGCGTGGTAGGCGCCGCAGAGCTCAGCGCACCGCCCGACGAAGGCGCCCTCGCGCTCGATCCCGTCGATCTGCCAGACGTTGTCCTGGTCGTTGACCTCGGGCATCGGGAAGACGTCGCGCTTGAACAGGAACTCCGGCACGAAGAAGCTGTGGATCACGTCGTTCGAGCTCTGGGTGAACTCGATGGTCCGCCCGGTGGGCAGCACCAGCAGCGGGATCGTGTCGCTGGTGCCCAGCGTGCTGACCGGCTGCCCGTCCGGGGCCTGCGTCTCGGGGTAGGCGAACTCCCAGTTCCACTGGAACGCGGTGACGTCCACCCGCACGTCGGGGTCCGGCGCGTCGGTGTCGACGTAGTTCTGCACGTTGACGGTGAACGCGAACAGCACCGCCACGATGATCGTCGGGATCACCGTGAAGGTGATCTCCAGCGGCAGGTTGTACTGCGTCTGGCGGGGCGGCGGGCCTGCGTCGCCCTTGCGCTTGCGGTGGAAGGCGATCGCCCAGAACATCGCGCCCCACGTGACGACGCCGACGACCAGCGCGGCGACGGCGGACCACGTCCACAGCTCGCGCATCGCCTCGGCCTGCGGCGTGACGCCGACCGGCCAGCCGAACCGCAGGACCTCCTCCATGGAGCAGCCGGAGGTGAGGGGGACGACCAGCAGGGCCAGGCCGGCCAGCTGTGCCACCCGCCGCAGCGGGCGCGGCCTCGCCGAACCGGGCCTCGTCTCAGCGGGGTGGTCTGCCCCGCGCTGTGCTCGGCCCACTGCTCGCCGCCTCCCACACGTCGTTCCGTCGTCGTCGGCCGTCCGGGCGTCGGGTACCCGCCTTCGACCTCGCGTAGAGACTAGCCGAGGAGACCACCGCCGCCCGGGCAGGGTCCGGGGGAAATCCGGTGGCGTTCCCGGCCGGACCGTGCCGGGATGGGCAGGTGGTCGACCTCGCACCTGACCTCGCCCTCACGCCCGTCGCCGCCGACGACGACGCGGCGCTGCGCGACTGGTTCTCCCTGATCACCGCCGCGCGGGCGCACGACACGCCCGCCGACCCGCCCCCGTGCCTGGTGGAGCACCGCGCTCAGCTCCTGGCCGGCGACCCCGGCTACGACGAACGCGCCTGGCTCGCCCGGGCCGGCGCGGAGGTGGTCGGCGTCGCGCTGCTCACGCTGCCCGTGCTCGACAACCTCGACAACGCCTACGCCGAGATCCTCGTCGCACCGGCGCACCGCAGGCGCGGCGTCGGGGGCAGGCTGCTCGCCCACCTCGCCGAGGCGGCCCGGGCGGCCGGGCGCGTGCGCCTGCAGATCGACGCCCGGGAGCCGCTCGACGAGCGCGGCCCCGGCCCGGCCTTCCTCGCCGCGGCGGGCGCGCGCCTGGCGCTCGCCGACCAGCGCAGGCGCCTGACGCTGCCGCCTCCCGAGCCGGCCGCCCTCGACGCGCTCGCGGCGCAGGCCCGCACGGCGTCGGCGGGGTACGAGCTGGTGCAGTGGACCGGTGACACCCCGCCCGAGTGGCTCGACGACGTGGCCGCGCTGGTCGCGCGGATGTCCACCGACGCCCCCCACGACGACCTGCACCACGGCCCCGAGCACTACGACGCGGCCCGCGTCCGCGCGCAGGACGAGTCCCGCCGGGCCCGCGGCCTGCGGTGCACCGTCACGGCGGCACAGGCGCCGGACGGCCGGCTCGCCGCCTACACGGCGATCTTCCAGACCGCCACGGTGGCATGGCACGCGAACCAGGGCGACACGATCGTCGCGCCGGAGCACCGGGGGCGGCGCCTGGGCATGCTGGTCAAGCTGGCCAACCTGGAACGCGTCCGGCGCGATCGCCCGGACCTGGCGGTGATCGACACCTACAACGCCGACTCGAACCCGTGGATGGTCGCGATCAACGAGGCCATGGGCTTCCGCCCCCACGACCGCTACGGCGAGTGGGAGCTCGACCTCTGACCCCCGCGGTGGAGGTGTGGGGTCAGGCCGGCAGGAGCGGCTCGATCGCGGCAGCGGCGTCCGGGCCGTAGGCGTCGCGCAGGCGGGTGACGGCCGTGGCGCGGTCCCACGTCCACTCCTGCGGGCCGTCGGTCTCCAGCACCTGCACGGCGATCAGCGAACCCAGCTGGGCCGAGTGCTCGAGCGAGAGCCCGCCGGTCACGGCCGCGAGGAAGCCGGCGCGGAAGGCGTCGCCGACGCCGGTGGGGTCGACCTTGCCGGTCTCGGGAACGACGCCGATCTTCAGCGTCTCCGGCCCGTGGATCTCCACGCCGTTCTCGCCGTGCGTGGTGATCCGGATGTCGACGCGGGAGGCGACGTCCTGCTCGGTCCAGCCCGTCTTCTGCAGCAGCAGCTCCCACTCGTAGTCGTTGCTGAGCAGGTAGCGGGCACCCTCGACGAGCCGCCGGATCTCCGGACCCTCCATGCGCGCGAGCTGCTGGGACGGGTCGGCGGCGAACGGGAGGCCCAGCTCGCGGGCCTCGTCGGTGTGGCGCAGCATCGCGTCCGGGTCGTCGGCGCCCATCAGCACGAGGTCGATCCCGCGCTCGACGAGCGGGGCGAGCGAGATGTCCCGGGAGCGCGCCATCGCACCGGTGTAGAACGACGCGATCTGTCGCATGTCGTCGTCGGTGGTGCACACGAACCGGGCGGTGTTGACATCGTCACACACGAGCACGGCGGAGCAGTCCACGCCGTGGGCCTCGAGGCGGGCGCGGTACTCGCCGAAGTCGGCGCCGACCGCGCCCACGAGCAGCGGCGCCTGCCCCAGCACGCCGAGGGCGTAGGCGATGTTCCCCGCGACGCCGCCCGGCCGGATGACCATGTCGTCGACGAGGAAGCTGAGCGAGAGCCGATCCAGCTGGTCCATGACCAGCTGGTCGACGAACCTGCCCGGGAAGTGCATGAGCTGGTCGGTGGCGATGGACCCCGTGACGGCGATAGGCACGGGGCGTCACCCTACCCGCCCCCGAACGCGACGGACCCCGGCCGGAGGTACCGGCCGGGGTCCGTCGCGTGCAGGCTCAGTTGAACGAGTCGCCGCAGGCGCAGGAGCCGCCCGCGTTCGGGTTGTCGATCGTGAAGCCCTGCTTCTCGATGCTGTCGACGAAGTCGATGACCGCGCCCTGGAGGTACGGGGCGCTCATCCGGTCGACGCCCACCTTGAGCCCGTGGTAGTCGCGGAACAGGTCCCCGTCGAGCGAGCGGTCGTCGAAGAACAGCTGGTAGCGCAGGCCGGCGCAGCCACCGGGCTGGACGGCGATGCGCAGGTGCATGTCGTCGCGCCCCTCCTGGTCGAGAAGCGCCTTGGCCTTGAGCGCAGCGGCGTCGGTGAGCTCGACACCGTGCGTCTCGGTCTCGACGGCGGTGGTGTTGTCGACAGTCATGACTCTCCCAACAGCGTGCGGGGCGGTGCTGTTCCCACCTTACCTCCCGGATCCGTCGTCAGCGGGTGCTCCACTGCCGTGCGACGTGTTCGGCCAGCGCGGCGAGGGTGCCCGCGGGGTCGGCCATCGACGCCGCGACGCCGCCGGCGTGCTCGGCGACGCCGAAGGCCGCGTCGACCCCCACCGCGGCGGCCTCGCGCCGCCCCACCGAGACCTGACCGGCGAGCACGACGCACGGCAGCCCGCGGTCGGCGGCGCCGCGCGCCACCGCCGTGATGAGCTTCCCGCGCAGCGACTGCCAGTCGAAGCTGCCCTCCCCGGTGAGGGCCAGCTGCGCCTTGTCCAGCTCCGCGTCGAGCCCGACCAGCTCCCGGACCAGGCCCGCCCCCGACACCCGCCGCGCCCCGCAGGCCAGCAGCGCCGCGCCCAGCCCGCCCGCGGCACCGGCGCCCGGCTCGTCGCGCACGTCGACGCCGAACGCCGCGGCCAGCACGTCCGCGAACCGGGCGAGCGCGGCGTCCAGCTGAGCGACGGCGGCGTCGTCGGCGCCCTTCTGCGGCCCGAACACCGCGGCCGCGCCGTGCGTGCCCAGCAGGGGGTTGTCGACGTCGGCGGCCGCGACGAGGCGGACGCCCCCGAGATCCACCGCACCGTCCAACCGCGCGCAGCGGGCCAGCGCGGCCCCGCCGCCCGACAGCGGCGCGCCGTCGTCGTCCACGGGCACGGCGCCCAGCGCGGCGAGCATCCCGGCCCCGCCGTCGGTGGTGGCCGAGCCGCCCAGCCCGATGACGACCTCGGCGACGCCCGCGTCCCGCGCGTCGGCGACCAGCTCGCCCACACCGCGGGAGGTGACGCCGACCGCGACCTCGGGCACCCGCCGCTCCCGCGGCACGAGGTGCAGGCCGCACGCCGCCGCCGACTCGAGGTAGGCGGTGTCGCCGATCCGCAGCCACCGCGCGGGCACCGGGTCCCCGAACGGGCCCGTGACCTCGCGTTCGTGCCACTCACCGCCGAGCGCCGCGTGCAGCACATCGGCGAATCCGGTGCCGCCGTCGGCGAGTGGGAGCAGCCGCACCTCGTCGTCGGGAGCGGCTCGCCGCCACCCCGTTGCGATCGCCTCGGCGGCTGCCGGGGCGCTGAGGGTGCCGCCGAAGGAGTCAGGAGCCACGACCACGCGCATGCGGGAGAACCTATCGCCCGTAAGGTGGTATCCGTGAGGTTCCTGCGCCGCTCCACGCCGTCGACCGTCGGCGCCGACTCGTCCGAGTCCTCTGCGAAGTCGTCCTCGGGAAAGTCGGAGGCGTCGGCACCCCCCGAGCCCGCCCGCCCCACCGGGAAGGGCCGGCCCACCCCCAAGCGCCGCGACGCCGAGGGCCGCCGCCGTGGCCCGGCCCCCGCACCCCCGCGCACGCAGCGCGAGGCCTCGCGGCTGGCCCGGGCCAACCGCCCGTCCAAGGAGCAGCGGCGCGCGCAGGCGCTCGAGCGGCGCGAGCGCATGGCCGCCGGTGACGAGCGCTACCTGATGCCCAGGGACCGCGGCCCGGTGAAGGCCTACGTGCGCGACGTCGTCGACTCGCGTCCGCACATCATGGGCCTGTTCATGCCGCTGGCGCTCGTGGTGGTGCTGTCGCTCCTGGTGCCGGTGCCCGCCGCGCAGCAGTACCTGAGCCTGTTCAGCCTCGTCGCGCTCACCACGATGATCATCGAGGGGATCTTCCTCGGCGCGTCGACCACCAGGAAGGCGCGCGCCAAGTTCCCCGAGGAGCACATCAACGCCCTCGGCACCGGCTGGTACGCCTTCACCCGGGCGAGCCAGCTGCGCAGGCTGCGCGTCCCGAAGCCGCGCGTCGAGCGCGGCGCGAACCCCTGAGCGCAGCACCGGCAGCGCGGGCATCGGCACCGACCCGCACCCTCGTCCTCGGCGGCACCCGCTCGGGCAAGTCGCGGCACGCCGAGGACCTCCTCCCCGCCGACGAGCCGGTGCGCTACCTCGCCACGGCCCGCCACCTCCCCGACGACCCGGAGTGGTCGGCGCGCATCGCGGCGCACCGGGCCCGCAGGCCCGCGGGCTGGACCACGCTGGAGGACGCCGACGCGGCCGCCGTCGTCCGCGCCGGGGGCGGGCCGCTGCTCGTCGACGACCTGGCCACCTGGCTCACCGGGGAGCTCGACGACGCCGACGCATGGGAGGCCACCGAGGTCCCGGCCGCCATCGACGCGGCGGTGGACGAGCTCGTGGCCGCGGTCCGGGTCGCGCCCGACCGCCTCGTGCTCGTCTCGGCGGAGGTGGGGCTCGGCGTCGTGCCCGCCACCCGCGCCGGCCGGCTCTTCCGCGACGAGCTGGGGGCGCTCAACGCCGCGCTCGCGGCCGTCTGCGACGAGGTCGTGCTCCTCGTCGCGGGACTCCCGCTGCGCCTCAAGTGACCCGCGGACGGTAAGAACACCCCGTGGAACTGCCTCCCGTCACCGCCCCCGACCTCGACGCGCACCGCGCCGCCGTCGCCCGGCACGCCGAACTGGCCGTGCCCGACGGCGCTCTCGGCCGCCTCGCCGAGCTCGGCGTGTGGCTCGCCGCCGCGCAGGGCACCTGCCCACCGCGACCGCCGGCCCGCCCGCGCGTCGTCGTCGTGGCGGGCGACCACGGCGTCGCCGCCGCTGGGGTGTCGGCCGACCCGCCGGGTGCCACGGCCCGCCAGGTGGCGGCGGTGCGCGAGCACACGGCCCCGGTGGGAGTGCTCGCACCGGTCGCCGGGGTGTCGGTGCGGGTCGTCGACCTCGCGCTCGACACCCCACCCGAGGGCACCGAGCGCCACCGCGTCCGGCGCGGCACCGGGCGCATCGACCGCGAGGACGCGCTCACCGCCGACGAGGTGGAGCGCGCCGTCGCGGTCGGGCGCGCGCTCGCGGACGAGGAGGTCGACGCGGGCGCGGACCTGCTGCTGCCCGCCTCGCTCGGGGTCGGCGCCACGACGCCGGCCGCCACCCTGGTGGCCACGCTCACCGGCGCCGAGCCGGTGGCGGTGATCGGGCGGGGCAGCGGCATCGACGACGCCGGCTGGATGCGCAAGGCGGTCGCGGTGCGCGACGCCCTGCGCCGGGCCCGCCCGCACGCGCGCGACCCGCTGGCGCTGCTGCGCATCGCGGGCGGCGCCGACATCGCCGCGCTGGCCGGGTTCTGCCTGCAGGCGGCGCTGCGCCGCACGCCCGTGCTGCTCGACGGGCTCGTGGTCGGCGCCGCCGCACTGCTGGCCGACGAGCTCGCCGCGGGCGCCCGCGAGTGGTGGCTCTGCGCGCAGAGGTCGCCGGACCCCGCGATGGCGCTCGTCGAGGAGCACCTGCGCCTGTCCCCCGTGCTCGACCTCGGCATCCGCCTGGGCGACGGCACCGGCGCGGTGGCCGCCGTCCCGTTGCTGCAGATGGCCGCGCGGCTGCTCGCCGAGACCGGGACGGCGGTCCCGACCGCCACCACGTCCGCGACCACCGCCGAGACCGCCACCGCTGAGACCGCGGAGCCCGGCCCCGCGTGAGGTCGCTCGCGTTCGCGCTGAGCCTGCTGACCGTGGTGCCGGTGCCTGCGGCGGCGCCGGACGCACGGGTGGCGGCCGGGGCGCTGCGCTGGGCGCCGGTCGTCGGCGCGTTGCTGGGGGCGGTGGCGGGCGGGGTGTTGCTGGGGCTGGCCGCGCTCGGCGTGCCGGCGCTGGTGGCCGGCCTGCTCACCGTCGGTTTCCTGGCGCTGGCCACCCGCGGCATGCACCTGGACGGCCTGGCCGACACCGCCGACGGCCTCGGCTGCTACGGCCCGCCCGAGCGCGCGCTCGCGGTGATGCGCGACGGCGGCGCGGGCCCGTTCGCGGTCGTCACGCTGGTCGTCGTGCTGGGCGCGCAGGCCGCGGCGCTCGCCGCGCTCACCGGCACCGGGACGACGGCGGTGGCGGCGCTCGCGCTGGCCGGCGCGACCGGCCGGGCCGGCTTCACGTGGGTGGCGCGCCGCGGGGTGCCCGCCGCCCGCCCGGGCGGGCTCGGCGCGCTGGTCGCGGGATCGCAACCGTGGTGGGTGCCGGTGGGCTGGTGGACGGCGCTGGCCGCGGCCGGCCTCGCGCTGGGCCCGCGCGCGGCCGTCGGGGTGCTGCTCGCCGCGGCGCTGGTGATCGCCCTGTCCCGGCACACGAGGCGCCGCTTCGGCGGGATGACGGGCGACGTGCTCGGCGCCGCGAGCGAACTGGCCACAGCGGTCACGTTGATAGCCCTGTCCACTTGAGCACCTTGGAGGTGCGGTCGATCAGGACGATGCGGGGACGAGGGTGCGCATCCACGAGTGCGTATCGGGGGCCGTTCCCCTCTGGATGTCCGTCAGCAGTTCCCGGAGCTTCAGGGTGATCGGGCCGGGCTGCCCGCCGCCGATCTCCACCGCGCCCTCGTTGTGCTTGACGCCGCCGATCGGGGTGATGACGGCGGCGGTGCCGCAGCCGAAGACCTCGGTGATCCGCCCGTCCGCGGCGCCCTCGAGCCACTCCTGGCCGGACACGCGCCGCTCGGTGACCTGGCAGCCCAGCTCCTTGGCCAGCACCAGCAGCGAGTCGCGCGTGACGCCGGCGAGGATGCTGCCGGTGAGCGACGGCGTGACGACCTCCGCGTCGTCCCCCGATCCGTACACGAAGAAGAGGTTGTTCGACCCCATCTCGTCGATCCAGGTGCGCTCCTCGGCGTCGAGGTAGGCGACCTGGGCACAGCCGTGCTCGGCGCCCTGGGCCTGCGGCAGGAGCGACGCGGCGTAGTTGCCGCCGCACTTCGCGGTGCCGGTGCCGCCGAGGGCGGAGCGCGTGTAGTCGGTGGACAGCCACACGTCGACGGGCTTGACGCCGCCCGAGAAGTACGGGCCCGCGGGCGAGGCGATCACGGCGTACAGGTATTCCGCGGACGGGCGCACCCCCAGCCCGACCTCCGTGGCGATCATGAACGGCCGCAGGTAGAGCGACTCCTCGCCGCCCGCGGGCGGCACCCACTCGCGGTCGGCGCCCACCAGCTCCGACAGCGAGGCGAGGAACAGCTCGTCGGGCAGCTCGGCCATGGCCATCCGCGCCGCGGAGGCGCGGAAGCGCGCCGCGTTGGCGTCCGGGCGGAAGCTCGCGATCGAGCCGTCGGGCTGCCGGTAGGCCTTGAGGCCCTCGAAGATCTCCTGCCCGTAGTGCAGGACCATCGTGGCCGGGTCGAACGTGAGCGGTCCGTAGGGCACCACTGCCGGGTCGTGCCACCCGCTCCCCGACGTCCACCGGATCGTCACCATGTGGTCGGTGAAGTACCGGCCGAACCCCGGGTCGGCGACGATCTCCGCCCGCCGGTCGGCGGGCACCGGCGCGGGGTGGGGGGTGCGGGTGAACTGCGCGCTCATAGCGGAGACGGTACTAGGCGGGGCAACGGTCGGACGTCCGAGCATCCCCCCGCCCCGACCGCGTCAGCGCACGTGCGACTCGACGAACGGGGGCTTCACGACGGTGCACTCCAGAGCACGCCCGCGGACGTCGACCGTCACCACGTCGTCGAGCCCCACACCGGCGGCGGTGTCGATCAGCGCGAGGGCGATGCCGGTCTTCAGCGTCGGGGAGAACGTGCCGGAGGTCGTGGTGCCCACCGGCGCGCCGTCGACCAGGACCGCCATGCCGGCCCGCGGCACGCCGCGGCCGGTGGCGCGCAGGCCGCGCAGCCGCCGCGCCGGCTTCGCCTCCTTCTCCGCGATCAGCGCCTCCCGGCCCCAGAACTCCGGCTTGGACCAGCCGACGGCCCAGCCGCTGCCCGCCTGCACCGGGGTGATCTCCTCGGAGAGGTCCTGCCCGTGCAGCGGGTAGCCCATCTCGGTGCGCAGGGTGTCGCGCGCCGCCAGCCCGGCGGGGCCGCCGCCCAGCGGCTCGGCCGCGGCGAGCAGCGCGTCCCACACGCCGGGGGCGTCGTCGGCGGGCACGAGCAGCTCGTAGCCGCGCTCGCCGGTGTAGCCGGTGCGGCACACGCGAATGCCGGCGACGTCGGAGAACCCCATGTAGTCCATCCCCGCGAGGTCCGCCGCGCCGGGCAGCACGGTGACGAGCACCTCGGCCGCCTTCGGCCCCTGCACGGCGAGCACGGCGAGGTCGCGGTGGCGGTCGGTGACCGTGACGTCCGCGGGCGCGGCGGCGCGCAGCATCTCCGCGACCCGCGCGGCGTTGGCCGCGTTCGGCACGGCGAGCACCTCGTCGGGGCCGACGAGGTAGACGATCAGGTCGTCGACCACGCCGCCGGACTCGGTGCAGCAGAGCGTGTACTGCGCCTGCCCCGGGCCGAGCTTCCCGAGGTCGGCGGTCAGGCACCGGTCGACGAACGCGGCCGCGCCCGGGCCGGTGATCGCGAGCTTGCCGAGGTGGCTGACGTCGAAGATCCCGACGGCGTCGCGCACGCTCGTGTGCTCGGCCACCGTGCCCGCCGGGTAGGTCAGGGGCATCGACCACCCCCCGAACTCGCCGAGGGTGGCGCCGAGGGCGACGTGCCGGTCGTGCAGGGGGCTGGTCAGGAGGTCGGCCACGCGGGCGAACCTACCCGGCGCCCGCCTCCCCGGTCGCGGAGCGCCCGAGCACCGTGCAGAGCACCCACCCGACGGCCAGCGCGACCGCCGTGGTGACCACCTGCTGCGTCGGCAGCATCGCCGCGAGCCCCGCGCACAGCAGCAGCCCGAGCCACGACGTCCAGCGCGGCCAGCTGCGGTCCTCGAGGGGCAGCCGCAGGGCAGCGAGGTTGATCACACCGTAGTAGACCAGCACCGAGCACGCCGACAGCGCGATCGCCGCGACGGGCCCGGCGAGCGCGGCGACGCCGATCGCGACCAGGCCGCCCAGTACGTCGGCCCGCCACGGCGTGCCCCGGGAGGAGATCGTGGCGAGCGCGGTGGGCAGCTCGCCGCGCCGGGCCATCGCCAGCGTCGTGCGGCTGACCCCGACCAGCACCGACAGCAGCGCGGACCCCGCCGCCACGGCCGCGCCCGCACGCACGAGCACGCCGAGCGCGCTCGCCTCCCCGCCGTCGACGACCGCGACGAGCGGCGCGGCCTCGGTGGCCAGCCGGCCGCTGCCGAGGCCGGCCAGCAGCGCCGCGGCGACGAGCAGGTAGGTGACCAGCGCGATGCCGAGGGCGAGCGCGATGGCGCGGCGCAGCGTGCGGCGCGGGTCACGCACCTCCTCGCCGAGGGTGGCGATCCGGGCGTAGCCGGCGAACGCGAAGAAGACCAGCCCGGCCGCGGTGAGCACGCCGAACACGCCACCGCGGGTGGGCACCGGCTCGACGTCCGGGGTGGCCGCGGTGGACACGGGCGCCGCCTCGGGCCCGAGCAACCCGATCGCCACCACGACGAGCAGCACCGCGAGCGTGCCCCCGACCAGCGCGTACGCGCCGCGCGACGTCCAGCGCACGCCCGCGGTGTTCAGCACCGTGACGGCGACGATCACCATCACGGCGGCGGGCAACGGCGCCGACGGGAGCACGTAGCTGCCGAACACCCCTGCGGCCGCGGCGGCCGACGCGGTCTTCCCGACCAGGAACGCCACGCCCGCGAGCCGGCCCGCGCCCGGCGAGAGCCGCGCGCGGCCGTAGACGTACCCGCCGCCGCTCTCCGGATGGGCGACGGCCAGGTCGGCCGTGGAGGCGGCGTTGCAGGCCGCGACGACGCCCGCGAGCACCACGGCGAGCAGCAACCAGGGCCCGGCGGCCGCGGCGGCGGGCGCCCAGACCGCGAACACGCCCGTACCGAGCATGGCGGCCAGCCCGAGCACGGTGGCGTCGGCCGTACCCAGTCGGCGCTGCAGGCTCGAGGACACGGCGCCCAGCCTTGCACCCGGGGCTGGCCGCTCCGACGGCACGGTGGTGTCATTAGCATCTCGAACGGGTCTCGCCCCGCCGGTGGGCCGCCCCGCTCCGCCACCCCCTCCGAGAGGACCGACGCGTGTCCACCGACCTGCACATCGCAGACGGATCGCCCGCCACCGCCGACGTCGACGCCGTGGTCGTCGGGCTGCTGCCCGCCGCCGACGGGGAGCAGGTCCCGCGCCTCGCGCGCGGCGCCGACGAGGTGGCCGAGGCGTTCGGCGGTGCCGACGAGCTCACCGCGCTGCTCGCCGTCGCCGGGGCCACCGGCAAGGCCGACGAGGTGGTGAAGCTGCCCACGCGCGGGAGCACCACGGCGCCGCTGCTCGTCGCGGTCGGTCTCGGGGCACCCGACGAGGGTGGGGAACCGCACGCCGAGCAGGTGCGCCGCGCCGCGGGCGCCGTCGCCCGCGCGCTGGCCGGCACCGGGAGCGCCGTCAGCACCCTGGGCCGGATCGACCTCGGCGCCGCGGCCGAGGGCACGCTGCTGGGCGCCTACCAGTTCACGGCCTACCGCTCGAACGGCAACGGGCGCGCGCCGGTGGGCACGGTCGGCCTGTTCGCCGACGCCGGCCAGGAGGAGACCCTGCGCGTCGCCACCGCCGTCGCCACGGCGGTGCGCACGGCGCGCGACCTGGTCAACACCCCGCCCAACGACCTCTACCCGGAGACGTTCGCCGCCCGCGCCCGCGAGCTCGCGCAGGCCGCGGGCGTCGAGGTGGAGGTGCTCGACGAGGAGGCGCTCGCCACCGGCGGCTACGGCGGTGTGCTCGGCGTGGGCGGCGGGTCGGCGCGCACGCCGCGGCTCGTCCGGCTGCGCTACGCCGGCGGGCCGGACCCGCGCGCGAAGGTCGCGCTGGTGGGCAAGGGCATCACGTTCGACACGGGCGGCATCTCGATCAAGCCGGCCGCGAACATGGACCACATGACCTCGGACATGGGCGGTGCCGCCGCGGTCATCGCCGCCACGGTGCTGGCCGCGCAGCTGGAGCTGCCGGTGGCCGTCACCGCCACGGTCCCGATGGCCGAGAACATGCCCAGCGCCACCGCGTACCGCCCGGGCGACGTGCTGCGGATGTACGGCGGCACCACCGTCGAGGTGCTCAACACCGACGCCGAGGGCCGGCTCATCCTGGCCGACGCGATCGTCCGCGCCGCCGAGGACGAGCCCGACTACCTGGTGGAGACCTCCACGCTCACCGGCGCCCAGCAGGTGGCGCTCGGGCTGCGCACGGCGGGCGTCATGGGCAGCGACGACTTCCGCGACCGGGTGGCCGCGCACGCACGCGCCACCGGCGAGGACGGCTGGGCCATGCCGCTGCCCGAGCACCTGCGCGGCGAGCTGGACTCGCGCATCGCCGACATCGCCAACGTCACCGGCAGCCGCTGGGGCGGCATGCTCGTCGCGGGCACGTTCCTGCGCGAGTTCGTGCCCGCCGGCCTGCCGTGGGCCCACATCGACATCGCGGGCCCGAGCTTCCACAGCGGTGGCCCGTACGGCTACACGACGAAGGGCGGAACGGGCGTCCCGGTCCGCACGCTGCACGCCCTGCTGACGGACATAGCAAAGAACGGCTGAACAACCGCCTCCCCTCGCGCCTCCCACCGCACCTTGGAGCCGTACTGCTGTTCTGAGCCGTCAGAAACAGCAGTGTGGCTCCAAGGTGCGATCGGGTCGGGGGCGGTCAGCGGCGGCGGATCACCGGGAGCACCAGGCGAGACCGGTGCTCGCCACCGTGGTGCACCCGGTTCAGGGCCGGGCGGAAGTCCTCCGCGCTCTCCTCCGCGATCGTGCCCCCGGTGTTCGTGTTGCGGTCGAAGCGCGGGAAGTTGCTGCTGGAGACCTCGAGCCGGATGCGGTGGCCCGCCCGGAACAGGTTGGCCGTGGCCACCAGGTCGACGCGCACCTCGTAGACCTGGCCGGGCTCCATCAGCCGCGGCTCGGACAGCGACTCGCGGTAGCGCACCCGCAGGATCCCGTCGGCCAGGTTCTCCGCGCGCCCGTCCGGGTGGACGTCCACGAGCTTGGCGGTGAAGTCCGTGTCCGGCGCCGAGGACGAGACGTGCAGGACCGCCTCCACCGGGCCGATGACTTCCAGCGGCTCGGCGAGCGGCTCGGTGGTGTAGCAGAGCACGTCCGCGCGCCGCTCGACCTCGCGCTGGTCGCGGGGTCCGGCGTTCACGCCGACGTTCAGCCCCGGCAGGAACGTCCCACCGCCGACGGTCGGGACCGGGTCGCGCGGGTCGTACAGGTAGGCGTCGTAGGCGGTGCCCGCGGGCGGCGCGGTGCCGAGTGTGCCGTCACCCGCCGCGGTGTTCGCGCGGCCCTCCCCGCCGAGGTGGTAGTCGACGAACTCGGTGCCGGGCAGCGGCCAGTCGTCCTCGTCGCGCCAGACGCCGGCGCCCATCACGAAGACGCGCACCGGCTTGTCGCCCTCGAACCCGTTGTCCTCGCCCTTGAGCAGGTGGTCGAACCACCGCAGCTGCATGCCGGTGACGTCGGCCGCGTCGGCCCCCGACAACAGCCCGAAGCCCCGTTCCGGGAACCAGCCGCTCACCGGACCGTGCGCCCACGGCCCGATGACGAGGCGCTGCAGGTCCCGCGCCGCAGCACTGCCACCTGCCGCCCTCATCCCGGTGTAGTTGGCGATCGTGCCCTTGAGGAACAGGTCGTACCAGCCGCCCATGTTCAGGGCGGGCACGGTGATGTCGCCGTAGTGCTCGCGCGGTGCGCAGGAGCGCCAGAACCCGTCGTAGGACGGGTGGTCGAGCCAGTCGTCGTAGTAGGGGGCGATGCCCTTGAGCTCGGGCAGCCCCCGCAGCGGCGTGCGCCGGTAGAGCTCCTCGTTGGCGTCGACGGCGGCGACGAGCGCACCGAACTGCTCGGGTGTGGCGCTCCCCGCCACCAGGCGCCGCTGCAGCTCGGCGAGCCCGAGCGCGGACAGCGTCCAGTGCAGGTTGAAGCCCAGCTGGAACGCCCCGCCCTGGTAGGCCCAGCCCTCGTAGTACTGGTCGGTGGTGACGAACGGCGCGATCGCCGCCAGCGCGGGCGGCGCCTGGCCCGCCGCCAGCCACTGGGTGGCCCCGAAGTACGAGCCGCCGATCATGCCGACCCGCCCGGTGGACCACGGCTGCGCCGCCGCCCACGCGACGGTGTCGGCGCCGTCGGCGGCCTCGTCGAAGAACGGGTTGAACTCACCCTCGCTGGCGAACCGGCCGCGGGTGTCCTGCACGACGACGGCGTAGCCGGCCTGCGCGCCGCGCAGCACGTCGAAGGAGAGGTTGCGCAGGCCCGGCACCTCCTTGCCGTACGGCAGCCGCTGCACCAGCACGGGGAAGGGCCCGTCCCCCTCCGGCCGGTAGACGTCGGTGGCCATCCGCACACCGTCGCGCATCGGCACCATGACGTTCTTCTCGATGATCAGGTTCACACCGGTCCCCTCTCGCCGCCTGCGGATGACGCTAGCGGCCATGAACGTTCTCGGTGCCGTGCAGCGGCCGGTCACCGACAAGGGGGCGTCAGCTCCGCGGCGGCTCCTCCCGGGTTCCTGACGAGCGGGATCCGCATGACGAACGGCACTTTCGTCGGCTAGGTACCGACGAGAGTGCCGTTCGTCCGGGTGGGAGCCTGGGCAACACGCCCGCCGCTCCTGCGCCCAACAGGCGCTACTCCTCCAGCCGGGCGCGGCGGGCCCGCTCGCGCAGGACCCGCTCGCGGGCGTCGTGGTCGCGCATCCGCTGCGGGTAGCCGACGAGTTGCACGTCGTAGACCGGCATCGCGAGCGAGCGGGCGAACTTCCGGGCGGCGGCCGGGTCGGCGACGCGCCTGCGCGTCCACGCACCGTCCTTGTCCACCAGCAACACGGTGGTGGCGGTGACCGTGGTGCGCGGCTCGACGAAGGCCTCCACGCCCTCGTGCGCCGCGGCCCACCGCCGCAGGTGCGCCCGGTCGTCGTCGGCCGCACCGCGGGCCCCGCTCCGGCCCCTCGTCCACCTCGCCAGCAGGCCCATCCGACCCACCTCCCGTCTGATCGAACGCACGACGCGGGTGATTCGCTCCCGGGAAGCACCAGCCGCCACGCGTGACCCCGGCAGATGACAAGATGGGATCCGCGGCGTCACATGCCGCTGCCCACACCCCGTGGCGGCCGATCGGTAGGGAGTACACACGTGCCCGAGCACAACGCGGACCTCGTCGTTCTCGGCGGCGGATCGGGCGGCTACGCCGCCGCGCTGCGCGCTGCAGAGCTGGGGATGTCCGTGGTGCTGGTGGAGCGCGACAAGCTCGGCGGCACCTGCCTGCACTACGGCTGCATCCCCACGAAGGCGCTGCTGCACGCCGCCGAGGTGGCCGACGCCGCCCGCGAGGGCGACAAGATCGGCGTCAAGAGCTCGCTCGCCGGCATCGACATGGCCGGCGTCAACGGCTACAAGGACGGCGTGATCGCCAAGCTCTACAAGGGCCTGCAGGGGCTGGTGAAGTCCCGCAAGATCACCCTGGTGGAGGGCACCGGGCGCTTCGAGGGGCCGAACACCGTGGTGGTCGGTGACGACCGCTACGTCGGGAAGAACGTCGTGCTCGCCACCGGCAGCTACGCCAAGTCGCTTCCCGGCCTCGACATCGGCGGCCGGATCATCACCAGCAACGAGGCCATCCGGCTCGACAACGTCCCCGACCGGGTGGTCGTGCTCGGCGGCGGCGTGATCGGAGTCGAGTTCGCCTCGGTCTTCAAGAGCTTCGGCGCCGAGGTCACCATCGTCGAGGCGCTGCCCCACCTCGTCCCCAACGAGGACGAGTTCGCCTCCAAGCTGCTCGAGCGTGCGTTCCGCCGCCGCAAGATCGCCTTCAAGACCGGTGTGAAGTTCACCGGCGCGAAGCAGACCGACGAGTCGGTCACCGTCTCGCTGGAGTCCGGCGAGGAGATCGAGGCCGACCTGCTCCTGGTGGCCGTCGGCCGCGGCCCCAACACCGCGGGCCACGGCTTCGAGGAGGCCGGCGTCGCGATGGAGCGCGGGTTCGTCCTCGCCGACGAGCAGCTGCGCACCAACCTCCGAGGTGTGTACGCCCTCGGCGACATCGTCCCCGGCCTGCAGCTGGCCCACCGCGGCTTCGCCCAGGGCATCTTCGTGGCCGAGCAGATCGCGGGCCTCAACCCGCCGCCCATCGACGAGGCCGGCATCCCGCGCGTCACCTACTGCGAGCCCGAGGTGGCCTCCGTCGGGCTCACCGAGGCGCAGGCCCGCGAGCGCCACGGGGAGATCCAGACGCTGACCTACGACCTCGCGGGCAACGGCAAGAGCCAGATCCTGCAGACCCAGGGTGCGATCAAGCTCGTCAAGGCGGGCGGCGAGGGCACGCAGGGTCCGGTCGTCGGCATCCACATGGTCGGCGCGCGCGTCGGCGAGCTGATCGGCGAGGCCCAGCTGGTCTACAACTGGGACGCCCAGGCCGAGGACGTCGCCGCCCTCGTGCACGCCCACCCCACCCAGAACGAGGCGTTCGGGGAAGCGCACCTCGCGCTCGCCGGCAAGCCCCTGCACAGCCACAGCTGACGCCCCCGAACCCCCGAACCGCAGGAAGAGGAGCTCCGACCCGAAATGGCCTTCTCCGTCCAGATGCCCGCCCTCGGTGAGAGTGTCACCGAGGGCACCGTCACCCGATGGCTCAAGCAGGAGGGCGACCGGGTCGAGGTCGACGAGCCCCTGCTCGAGGTCTCCACCGACAAGGTCGACACCGAGATCCCCTCCCCTGCCGCAGGCGTCCTGCAGCGCATCGTCGCGGGCGAGGACGACACCGTCGAGGTCGGCGGTGAGCTCGCCGTCATCGGCGACGCCGACGAGGCGCCCGCCGAGTCCGGCGACAGCGGTGCCGACGACAGCGGTGCCGGCGACACCGGGGGCGAGACCCCCGCGGAGTCCGCCGCGGAGGCACCCGCCGAGGAGGAGGCCGACGCCCAGGAGCCGGCCGCCCCGGCGAACCAGGCCGAGGAGCCCACCGAGGCGCCGCGTGCGGCCACCGGTTCCACCGGCGGTGAGGGCACCGCCGTGAACATGCCCGAGCTCGGCGAGAGCGTCACCGAGGGCACCGTCACCCGGTGGCTCAAGCAGGTCGGTGACCGGGTCGAGGTCGACGAGCCGCTGCTCGAGGTCTCCACCGACAAGGTCGACACCGAGATCCCCTCCCCCGTGGCCGGCACCCTGCTGGAGATCTCCGCCAACGAGGACGACACCGTCGACGTCGGCGGGCAGCTCGCCGTCATCGGCGACGCCTCGGCGCAGAGTGCCCCCGCCGCGCAGGAGCCAGAGCCCGCCCAGGAGCAGGCCGAGGAGCCCCCGCGGCAGCAGGCCGAGCAGCAGCCCTCCGGGAACGGGTCGGCGTCGCAGGCCGCGCAGGCCGACGCCGACACCGAGCGCGCCGAGGTCGCCACCGAGCAGCCCGAGCGCCCCGCCGGGCAGGACGACGAGCAGGACGGCGGGCAGGAGGACGGCGGCCGGGGCGGCGCGCCGTACGTCACCCCGCTCGTGCGCAAGCTCGCGGCGGAGCACGACGTGGACCTGACCTCGATCACGGGGTCCGGTGTCGGCGGCCGCATCCGCAAGCAGGACGTGCTCGCCGCGGCCGATGCGAAGAAGCCGGCCGCCGAGCCGGAGCCCGCTGCGGCGGCGTCCGCGCCTGCGCCGCAGGCCCCGGCCCCGAGCGGTGCCCCGGCGCGCCAGGTGCCCAAGCCGGCCGCGAACGCGCCGGAGCCGGGCACCACGGTGAAGATGCCGCGGCTGCGGCAGGTCATCGCGCAGCGCATGACCGAGTCGCTGCGGATCTCCGCGCAGCTCACCACCGTGCAGGAGGTCGACGTCACGCGGATCGCCGCGCTGCGGGCCCGCGCGAAGGCCGAGTTCGAGCGGCGCGAGGGCGTCAAGCTGACGTTCCTGCCGTTCTTCGCGAAGGCCACGGTCGAGGCGCTCAAGGCCTACCCGCAGGTCAACTCGTCGATCAACGAGGAGACCAAGGAGGTCACCTACCACGGCGGCGTGCACCTGGCCATCGCGGTGGACACCCCGCGCGGGCTGCTCGTGCCGGTGATCAAGAACGCCGAGGACCTCAACATCGCGGGGATCGCCCGGCGGATCGCCGACGTCGCGCAGCGCACGCGCGACAACAAGATCGGTCCCGACGAGCTGTCCGGTGGCACGTTCACCATCACCAACATCGGCAGCGCCGGGGCGCTCTTCGACACCCCGATCATCAACCAGCCGCAGGTCGCCATCCTCGGCACCGGCAAGATCACCAAGCAGCCCACGGTCGTCACCGGCCCGGACGGCGAGGACTCGATCGCCATCCGCTCGGTCTGCTTCCTGCCGCTGACCTACGACCACCGGATCGTCGACGGCGCCGACGCCGGCCGGTTCGTCAGCGCGATCAAGGCCCGGCTCGAAGAAGGCGCCTTCGAGGCCGACCTGGGTCTGTGACCTCCGACCCCGCGGAGTCGCTCGACTCGCGCGGCTCCGCGGGGTCGGAGAGGATCATCACGTGCGCGTCCTCGTCGCCGGGTCGTCCGGCCTGATCGGAACCGCCCTCGTCGCCGACCTGCGCCATGCGGGGCACGAGGTGCTGCGCCTCGTCCGCAGGGCGCCGGCGGCACCGGACGAGCGGGGCTGGGACCCGCCCGCGGGGCGGATCGACGGCGGCACGTTCGACGGCGTCGACGCCGTGGTCAACCTGAACGGCGCCGGGATCGGCGACCGGCCCTGGAGCGGCGCACGCAAGCAGCAGCTGCGCGACAGCCGCACCGTGCCGACCGACGTGCTGGCCACCGCCGTCGCCGAGCACGGCGTCCCGGCCCTGCTCAACGCCTCGGGCATCAACGCGTACGGCGACACCGGGTCGCGCGTGGTCGACGAGTCGGCGCCGATCGGCTCGGGGTTCCTCGCGGAGCTGTGCCGCGACTGGGAGGCCGCCACCGCCCCGGCCGCCGCCGGGGGCGCCCGGGTCGTGCTGATGCGCTCCGCCGCGGTGCTGTCCCCGGCCGGTGGCCTGCTGGGCAGGCTGCGGCCGCTGTTCTCGCTGATGCTCGGCGCACGCCTGGGCACCGGGCGGCAGGCGTTCCCGTGGATCTCCCTCGACGACGAGGTCGGCGCCATGCGGTTCCTCGTGGAGCACGCGGACGTGACGGGCCCGGTGAACCTGGCCGGGCCGGAGCCGGCCACCAACGCCCAGTTCACCGCCGCGCTCGCGGAGGTGCTGCACCGGCCCGCCCCGCTGGCGGTGCCGGCGTTCGCGCTGCGCGCCGTGCTCGGCCAGATGGCCGAGGAGATGGTGCTGACCGGCCCGTTCGCCGTCCCCGCGGTGCTCGAGGAGCACGGCTACCAGTTCCGCCACCGCACCGTCACGGACGCGCTGAGCGCCGCCGTGGGCAGTTAGACCGAATCTCACCTGGGCGTAGCGTGAGCGGCATGGGAACCCGTGATGCCGGCGCGTCCTGCCGCCGGAGCACCGAACCGCTGCGGATCGACCGCATCGGCACCGTCGACTACCTCGCCGCGTGGGACGCCCAGCGCGCCGCGGCCGACGCCCGCCGCGCCGGGACGGGCCCCGACGCGCTGATGCTGCTCGAGCACCCGTTCGTCTACACGGCCGGCAAGCGCACCCGGCCCGAGGACCGGCCCACGGACGGTTCCCCCGTCATCGACGTCGACCGCGGCGGCCGCATCACATGGCACGGCCCGGGGCAGCTCGTCGGCTACCCGATCGTCGGGCTCGCCGAGCCGCTCGACGTCGTCGACTTCGTGCGGCGGCTCGAGGAGGCGCTGATCCACGTGGTCCACGACGCCGGACTCCCGGCCGCGGGGCGGATCGACGGGCGCAGCGGGGTCTGGCTGCCTGCCGACGACCGGCGGCCGGAACGCAAACTCGCGGCGATCGGCGTGCGCGTGCAGGGCGGGGTGACGCTGCACGGCTTCGCCCTCAACTGCGAACCGGACCTCACCGCCTACGACCGCATCGTGGCGTGCGGGATCACCGATGCCGGCGTCAGCTCGCTCGCCGTCGAGCTCGGTCGGGACGTGCCGGTGTCCGAGGTGCTCGATGCCACGGCCACCGCCGTTGCGGACGCACTCGACGGGAGGCTGCCGGTGGCCGAGCACGTCGTGCCGCGCGCGGCGGCGCCGACCGGGCTGGACCTGCGCCTGCACCCGGCGCTGCACTGACACGGAGGCGGCGCGCCGGCCCGGCGCGCCGCCCGGTTCAGCCGAGCTGCGGGGCCACCTGCGAGGCGACCAGCTCCACCTGATCGAGGTCGGCCAGGTCGAGCAGCTGCAGGTAGACGCGGGTGATCCCGGTCTTCTCGCGCCACTCCCCCAGCCGGTCGACCACCTCGCCGGGCGTGCCGGCGAGCCCGTTGGCGCGCAGCTCGTCCACCTCGCGGCCCAGCGCCAGCGCCCGGCGGGCGACCTCGTCGTCGTCGCGGCCGACCGCGATCACGAGCGCGACCGAGCGCACGAGGTCGGCCGGGTCGCGCCCGATCTCGCGGCACGCGGCGTCGACACGCTCGAACTGCGCCGCGACCACGTCGGACGTCGAGAACCCGACGTTGAACTCCGAGGCGAACCGCGCGGCGAGCTCCGGCGTCCGCTTCTTGCCGTGACCGCCGACGATCACCGGCGGGTGCGGCTGCTGCACCGGCTGGGGCAGCGCGGGCGAGTCGGTGACGGTGTAGTGCTCGCCCGCGAAGGAGTACCGCTCCCCGGGCAGGGTGCTCCACAGGCCGGTGATCACCTCGAGCTGCTCTTCGAGCCGGTCGAAGCGCTCGCGCAGGCCCGGGAACGGGATGCCGTACGCGGCGTGCTCGGCCTCGAACCAGCCGGCGCCCAGCCCCAGCTCGACCCGGCCACCCGACATCTGGTCGACCTGCGCCACGGACACCGCGAGCGGGCCGGGCAGCCGGAAGGTGGCCGAGTTGACGAGCGTGCCGAGCCGGATCCGCGACGTCTCACGGGCGAGGCCCGCGAGCGTCAGCCAGGCGTCGGTCGGGCCCGGTTCCCCGGTGGCGTCGCCCATGGCGAGGTAGTGGTCGGAGCGGAAGAACGCGTCGTAGCCCGCCGCCTCGGCGGTGGTGGCGACGCGCAGCAGGTCGTCGTAGCTGGCCCCCTGCTGGGGCTCGGTGAAGATCCGCAGGTCCACCCGTCGAACCTAGTGGCCGGAGTGGCGGCGGCCCGCACCGGCCGGTAGGAACGCACCATCATGACCTGGACGCCGACCGACATGCCCGACCAGTCCGGCCGCACCGTGCTCGTCACCGGCGCGACCTCCGGCCTCGGGTTCGCCGCCGCCGTCGCGCTCGCGAGGGGCGGGGCCCGGGTGCTGCTCACGGCACGCGACCCCGAGCGCGGCAAGGCCGCGCTGGACCGGGTCCAGGGTGCGGGCGGCGACGCCGAGCTGGTGGAGCTCGACCTCGCCGACCTGGCTTCGGTGCGCCGCGCCGCCGCGGACGTCCGGGCGCGCACCGGCGACGCGCTGCACGTCCTGATGAACAACGCCGGCGTGATGGCCACCCCGCGCGCCGCCACCGTCGACGGCTTCGAGCTGCAGATCGGCACCAACCACCTCGGCCACGCGGCGCTCACCTGGCTGCTGATGCCCGCATTGCGCGCCGCGGGCGCAGCGCGGGTCGTGACGGTGTCCAGCCTCGCCCACCGTGGTCCCGGGCTGAACGTCGACGACCTGCACTTCGCGCGGCGGGCGTACCGCCCCGACCTCGCGTACAGCCAGTCGAAGCTGGCCAACCTGCTGTTCACCGCCGAGCTGGACCGGCGGCTGCGCGCGGCCGCGGACGACGTGATCGCGGTCGCCGCGCACCCCGGCCTCACCGACACCGAGCTGCTCGGCAACTCCCTGCGCAGGCGGGGCCCGGAGTGGCTCGCCACCACCGGGCGGTTGGTCAACCGCGTGATCACGCAGCCGGTGCGGCGCGGCGTGCTCCCCCAGCTGTACGCGGCCACGGCCGCCCAGGTGCGCGGCGGCGACTACATCGGCCCCGGTGGCCTGGCCGAGACCCGCGGGCTCCCGGCCCCCGCCCGCCGCAGCTCCGCCGCCCAGGACCCCGAGCTCGCCCGCAGGCTGTGGGTGGCCACGGCCGAGGCCACCGGCGTGGAGCCGGACCCCGCCTGAGGCCCATCCGGCGATCATGCCGAGCGTCACGCCCGCGGTGCCGGTGCAGCCCCCGGCGGGCGCGCACGGGCGGCGTAGCCTGGCGACCGTGACGATCGCACCCGAAGGTCGCAAGCTCCTGCGCCTGGAGGTCCGCAACAGCGAGACCCCGATCGAGCGCAAGCCGTCCTGGATCCGGACGAAGGCGCGCACCGGACCGCAGTACACCGAGCTGAAGTCGCTCGTGCGCTCCGGCGGGCTGCACACCGTGTGCGAGGAGGCCGGCTGCCCCAACATCTACGAGTGTTGGGAGGACCGGGAGGCCACCTTCCTCATCGGCGGCGAGCAGTGCACCCGCCGCTGCGACTTCTGCCTCATCGACACCGGGAAGCCCACCGCGCTCGACCGCGACGAGCCCCGGCGCGTCGCCGAGTCCGTGCGCACCATGGGCCTGCGCTACTCCACCGTCACCGGCGTCGCCCGCGACGACCTCGAGGACGGCGGAGCCTGGCTCTACGCCGAGACCGTCCGCCAGATCCACGAGCTCAACCCGGGCACCGGTGTGGAACTGCTGATCCCGGACTTCAACGCCGAGCCCGACCAGCTCGCCGAGGTCTTCGGCTCCCGCCCCGAGGTGCTCGCGCACAACCTCGAGACGGTGCCGCGCGTCTTCAAGCGCCTCCGCCCCGCGTTCCGCTACGAGCGCTCCCTCGAGGTCATCACCCGGGCCCGCGCCGCCGGGCTCGTCACCAAGTCCAACCTGATCCTGGGCATGGGCGAGACCCCCGACGAGGTCGCGCCGGCGCTGCGCGACCTCCACGAGGCGGGTTGCGAGATCATCACGATCACGCAGTACCTGCGCCCCTCGGCGCGCCACCACCCGGTCGACCGCTGGGTGAAGCCCGAGGAGTTCGTCGAGCACTCCCGCGTGGCCGAGGAGATCGGCTTCGCCGGCGTCATGGCCGGGCCACTGGTCCGCTCGTCCTACCGGGCCGGCCGCCTGTACGCCCAGACCGTGGCCCACCGCGGCGAGGAGCTCTCCTCCGACCTGGCGCACCTCGCGGCGGAGGGCCCCGCCGCCCAGGAGGCCAGCAGCCTCCTCGCCCGCAGCTGACGCTCACCGGCGCACCTCGGAGCCACAGCTGTACGGCTCCGAGGTGCGCCTGGCGTGACCACGTATCCTCGTCGTATGGCCGGTGGGAAGCCCGACAAGGCAGCGAAGCAGGAAGCCAGGCGCGCGCGGCGCGCGGCGTCCAGGGCGCGGTACAAGCAGATCTGGCAGGCGTTCCAGATGCAGCGCCGCGAGGACAAGGCGCTGCTCCCGCTGATGATCGGCGTGCTGCTGGCGGCGGTGGCAGTGGTCTTCGCGATCGGCCTGATCTTCGACCTGCAGTGGATCCTGCTGCCCCTCGGGATCGCGGTGGGCCTGCTCGCGGCGGTGAGCCTCTTCGGCAGGCGCGTGCAGCGCAACGTCTACAGCAAGGCCGAGGGGCAGCCCGGTGCCGCCGGCTGGGCGCTGGACAACCTGCGCGGCCAGTGGCGCGTCACCCCCGGCGTCGCCGGCACCACCCACCTCGACGCGGTGCACCGGGTGATCGGCCGCCCCGGGATCGTCCTCGTCGCCGAGGGGGCGCCGCACCGGGTCAAGAGCCTGCTGGCGCAGGAGAAGAAGCGCACCGCACGGGTCGCGGGCACGATGCCGATCTACGACATCATCGTCGGCAACGACGAGGGCCAGGTGCCCCTCTCCAAGCTCCAGCGCCACCTCATGAAGCTGCCGCGCAACATCGACCGCAAGCAGATGGAGTCGATGGAGGCGCGGCTGGCGGCCCTCGGCTCCCGCGCCGCGGCCATGCCGAAGGGCCCGATGCCGGCCGGCGCGAAGATGCGCAGCGTGCAGCGCACGGTCCGGCGCCGCTGACGCTCGTCGACGTCTCCGTCGGTCGCAGGCGCTGCTACTGCACGGCCGTGCCGTTCGTGCCGTCGGGGGCCAGCGCCACCGCCACCCTCGTCACCAGCTCGTCCGGTCCGGTCGCGCTCGGGTCGGTCAGGTAGGTCTCGGTCACCGGGCCCACCGCGCGGTGGCCGTGCTCGCGCACGTGCTCCAGGAGGGCCGTGTAGGCGAGCGGCAGGTGTGGATACGGTCCGACGTGCAGGGTGGTCGCCCAGGGACCTCCGGGCAGGGCCGCGTCGCCATCCGGAGCGGGCACGCCGACCAGCACGTCGAACTCGTCGACCAGGTCCAGCGGGAACACCGCGACGAGCGGCGCCCGCCCCGGCACGACGCCGGCGCGGAGCACCGCCCGGCAGAGCGCACCGGTGTCGGCGTCGAGCGCGCAGGCGCGTACCCGACCGTGACGCCCGGCCAGCCGCGCCGGCCCACGCTCCGCGATCGCCACGGCGTACGGCATCCGCTCGGGGGCCTCGCGCAGCGCGTCGAGCGTGCGAAGCGCCTGCTCCCGGCGGACGAGCTCGGCGGCCAGCCGGTCCCGTTGGTCGGCGAGCACGGCGGCCACCGCCGCGTCGTCGGGCGCAGCGAGCACCTGCCGCACCACCGGCAGCGGCACGTCGAGGCCCCGCAGCAGCGCGATCGTCATGGCTGTCCGCACCTGCTCCGTGCGGTAGTACCGGTAGCCGGAGCGCGGGTCGACCGCGGCCGGGACGAGCAACCCTTCGACGTCGTAGTGGCGCACGGCCTTGACCGTGAGCCGCGCCAACCGGGCGAACTCGCCGATCGGCATCAGACCCATCGGCTGACCGGTACCTGCAGGTGGGTCCGCAGCTGCGCGGGCGGCGTGGCCGACGGGTCGGTCAGGTAGACCTCGGTGTGCGGGCCGGCCGGAACCAGCCCCGCACGCTCGACGAACGCGTAGAGCGCGGCCAGCGTCGGCCCCTCGTCAGCGTACGGACCGCGGTGCAGCAGCCGCGCCACCCGCTGACCCCGGGGCTTGCGCAGGTGGACGGGCGCGCCGAAGCGGGCGGCCGCGGTCGCCACGGCCTCGGGCGTGGCGTGCGGCGGGGCGGGGACGAGCAGCCGCCAGTGCCAGCCGTCGGGGGCGTCGAGGTCGAAGCGCAGCGGGTCGCCGTCCTGGCTGTAGCTGCCCTCGAGCGGGACGTCGTCGCGGCTGCCGAGCGCGGCGCGTACGGCGAAGAGCGCGCGGACGGCGGCGGTGAAGGCCGGCATCTCCGGGGCGCCGGTGCCGTCGACGGTCAGCACGTCGCGGGCGGGAAGGTCGAGGAGCTCGGGGGTGCGGGTGCGGGTGTCGTTCTCCATGTCCCGGACGCTCCGGTCTCCCCCACGGGGAGGGTCAAGCCCTGGTGCGGACGACGACCGTGCGGGTGGCGCGGTCGTGCCAGCCGCGGCCGTCCTCGTCGCGGGCCAGCGGCGGGAGCACCAGCGCGATCATCGCGGTGCGCAGCAGCGCCCGGGGAACGCCGATGACGGCCGAGGTGTCGACCGACGCCACCCGGATCCCCAGCGCGACCATCCCGGCGCTGGCCCCGAACACGGCCACCGGCACCGCGGTGAGCAGGTACCAGATGCCGAGCACGTACCAGCCCAGGCTCGGGTCCCCGAGCGCGCCGGGGCCGGTGAGCAGCGCCGCGATCCCGTAGCCGAGCAGCCAGTCGACCGCCAGGGCGGCGACGCGGCGTCCCAGCCCCGCCACCGAGCTCACCCCCGTGGCGGGCAGTCCCAGCCGCTCCCCCGGGTGCGGCCCGCCCACGCCGGGGGAAGCGCCGGGCAACCAGGACTCGATCCAGCGGGCCATGGGCCCTAGCGTATGAGGGTGTGACGAGGACCTGCCGCTCGGTCGGCCCCGTTAACGTCTGCGAAACGACCGGGTGACGGCCGGGCAACACGGCCGCCATAGCGTCGCCGCCGACGAAGGCAGTCCAGCCGACCACCGTGTCGTTCGAAGGAGCCAGTGGGTGTTCAGCAACTCCGAAGAGGTCCTGAAGTTCATCTCGGACGAGGAGGTGGAGTACGTCGACATCCGGTTCTGCGACCTCCCCGGAGTGATGCAGCACCTCACCGTCCCCGCCGCCACGGCCGCTGACCTGCTCGAGAACGGCGCCGCCTTCGACGGCTCGTCCGTCCGCGGCTTCCAGGCGATCAACGAGTCCGACATGGCGCTGTTCGCGGACTCCGCCACCGCCCGGCTCGACCCGTTCCGCAAGCACAAGACGTTGAACATCAACTTCTTCGTGCACGACCCGATCACGGGCGAGCCCTACAGCCGCGACCCGCGCAACATCGCGCGCAAGGCCGAGGAGTACCTGCGGGCCTCCGGCATCGCGGACACCGCCTTCATGGCGCCCGAGGCCGAGTTCTACATCTTCGACTCGATCCGGTTCGGCTCGAACCCGCACGAGACCTTCCACCACATCGACTCCTCCGAGGGCTGGTGGAACACCGGGCGCGAGGAGGTCGGGGGCAACCTCGGCTACAAGGTCAACTACAAGGGCGGCTACTTCCCCGTCCCGCCGGTCGACCACTACGCCGACCTGCGCGCCGACATCGTGCACAACATGCAGGCGTCGGGCTTCGAGGTCGAGCGCGAGCACCACGAGGTCGGCACCGCCGGGCAGGCGGAGATCAACTACAAGTTCAACACGCTGCTCCACGCCGCCGACGACATCATGCTGTTCAAGTACCTGGTGAAGAACACGGCGTGGGAGGCCGGCAAGACCGCGACCTTCATGCCGAAGCCGCTGTTCGGCGACAACGGCTCGGGCATGCACGTGCACCAGTCGCTGTGGAAGGACGGCCAGCCGCTCTTCCACGACGAGACCGGCTACGGCGGCCTGTCCGACATGGCCCGCTACTACATCGGCGGCCTGCTCCACCACGCCCCGAGCCTGCTGGCCTTCACCAACCCGACGGTGAACTCCTACCACCGCCTGGTGCCCGGCTTCGAGGCCCCGGTGAACCTCGTCTACTCGGCCCGCAACCGCTCGGCCTGCATCCGGATCCCGCTGTCGGGCAACAGCCCGAAGGCCAAGCGCATCGAGTTCCGCTGCCCCGACTCCTCCGGCAACCCCTACCTCGCCTTCTCGGCGATGTTGATGGCCGGCATCGACGGCATCAAGAACAAGATCGAGCCGCCGGCCCCCATCGACAAGGACCTCTACGAGCTCCCGCCGGAGGAGGCCAAGGACATCCCGCAGGTGCCCGGCAGCCTCGCCGCGGTCATCGACCGGCTCGAGGCCGACCACGAGTACCTGCTCGAAGGCGGCGTGTTCACCCCCGACCTGATCGAGACCTGGATCTCCTACAAGCGGGAGAACGAGATCGACCCGCTGCGGCTGCGTCCGCACCCGTACGAGTTCGCCCTGTACTACGACGTCTGATCGGTAGCCCTGCCTGACCTGCGGCAACGGGTCTGGGCAGCATGATCAGGCCGTCAGCAGGCCGTCAGACTGCGAAGGCCCGGTGTTCCTGTCCTCGGACTGGGAGGCCGGGCCTTCGTCGTGCCCAGAGGTGAGTACGGCATCCACGGCCCGTCGCGTGCGCTCGGCGCTGGACGGCATGAGGTGGGTATAGGTGCGCAGGGTGAAGCCGGGATCGGCGTGCCCGAGGTACTCGGACAGAGCTTTGATCGACTCCCCGCCGTCGAGGAGCACCGAGGCGTAGAAGTGGCGCAGGGCGTGGAAGCCGTCGCCGCGCTTCGGGTCCACCACGCCGGCCTTTCGCAGGGCCGGCTTCCAGACGTGATGGTTGAAGGAGTTCCGGTTGAGCGCTCCGCGCTCGCGGGTCCAGGTCAGGACGCGCACGGTGATCGGCTCACCATTGGGCTCCCGCCAGGGGAAGGTCATGGTGAGCGGCGGGTACCGGGTGAGGTGGGTGCGCAGGGCCGCCTTGACGGTGTCAGGTACGTGGGACATCGCGAACGCCCCGTGCTCGGGTGGCGCGAAGACGAACTGGCCGCGCATCCGCTTGAGCTGAAGCACCACGTGAACGACCTGTGCTCCCTCGTCGATGTCGTCAACGGGCAGACCGAACGCCTCACCCTGTCGAAGGCCACAGCCGGCCCCGAGAGCGGGTGCGAGGCGGTACCTCTCCCCCAGCGCACCCCGGTCCGCCCGCACGCTTTCCGCGGTCCACGGGATGACCTCGGGACCACGCGGTCGGCACGCGCGCTGGTTCGCGAGCTCCTGGAACCGCTGGGAGACCCGTGGGCTTCACGTCCAGTCGGTAGCTGCACGAGCGGAGGAACGCCGCGCAGCCGTTGAGAACGAAGGCGGCCAGCCGCTCCGCAACGGAAGGGTCGGCGTCCATGACCCGGCGGTGCTCACCCATGGCACGACGCTACGACCTTCCCACAAAGGGTAGGCGAGACGCGGAGCGCACAGCTGTGGCAGGAACACGCAGCTCAGGCACGTGGTGAGAACTTTCGATACGTCTTCAAGCCGCCCCCTGCCGGGGACGGGCCGGACCGCGCCGGACGGCATGCGCGGCCGCTTCCTTGCCGCTCCGCTCGCGGGCGGCCGCGCGCCTATGGGCCGCCGGCCATGCGTCGGCAAGGGAGACGTGCGACGTAAGATAGTGGCCATCCCCGCTGGCCGCAGATCGTCTTACATGATCACGAGGAGTCAACCCCGCTGCGCGCCCCGATCCCGCCGGTGGCCACGCTGGCAGGGGCATGCGCTGGTTCAGTCCGTGGTCAAGTAGCGGGATCGGATGTTCCGGGTTGACACCTCGTGATCACGTGAAGAGCCGGCCAGGATCGCGGGGATGAGGGCGAGTGGCTGCCCACGTACGTGCGTTACATCGCCGTCGGGATTCAGTTGTTGTACGGCAGCCGGTATACAAGCAGGGCTGCAGGGACTTCAAGTGACTCCCCCATGTCGATGGCGCCGAGTTCTGCACTCTCCAACTCTAGTCCACATAATTGGCAGCGAAAACTAAGCGGAGACACCGATATCGAGTCCTCTCGGTCGCGAGTCTCTCCACTGCCTCCCTCAACTATACTCGCAACCTCCTCGCAATAGAGCCAACCGGGATTTCGACAGGCTGGGCACTCATATGAAATTGGGAACGAGAATTCATCGGCGGGATGCGGCGGGCTCATCTGCGAGCTCATCCTCCTCAGCTCGATCTGGTCGAACGTGCTGAATCGCTCGGAGTAGGAACGGTGAGCGCTTTCGATTCGCGCCCGCGCACGGATTCCGTTCTCTTTAAGCTGGGATTGATCGAGCCTTTCGGCCGCTTCGCCCTGCTCTTCCCACAGTGCGTATGGTACTCCATTCTTGAAACGAATGTCGTTGCAGCAAATCCAGTTAACCACCTTCACCATAACACGTAGTGCATCTAGCGATGCTTGCTGTTCAACGATGCCACCATGCGCCGCCGCGTTCCTGGCCTCAAACACGACCTTGTCGCTAGATATGTACGGAAAGTGCGGATGTATCCAAGACATACGATGACACACCTCGACACCGCCTATAGTTCTCAGCTCGTATCCCGCCCCTTCCATGCCATCTACCCCTGACAGTATTCTAAGGGTAGCGTCATTCGCCGTCCTCCTGTCAATCAGGAGAATCGGATTCTCGCCGGCCAACGAAGCTTTGCACCAGGCTTCAACCGCAATTCCACTATGGAGTGCGACTCCTTCAATGTCGTCCGGGTCGGCTATGAATATCTCAAGTGCTTGACGGGCGCTCTTCATTCCAGTTCTAAGAAATTGAGCACTTAATAATACGCTGGTCTCGCGCACTTGCGTGGAGTTCTTGACTTCTTTGAACATGTCGGCTCCCAAGGAAAACTTGCAGAGCGGCTGCGCTCCGAGGAGAGATCTTTGCATGAACAGTTGCCAACGTATGGCCACGTCAGCGGATCACGCGTAGCGATCGTGCCTGGTCCGCTCCCCCACCTGACGAACCTACGACGTCTGATCCAGTCGTCGCGCGGACCCGACCGTCAGCCCGAGAACGGCGGTTGGCCTCCGAGAGAAGTCTGTCGAAACCTCGCAGCGCCAACCGCCGCTCTTCGTACCCGTGTGCACCAGATGCCGGAAAGCGCGCCGCTACCCGTTGCCCCCGACCGGCTCCAGCGCGGCGAGCTCGGTGCGCGCCGTGACGCCGAGCTTGGGGTAGGCCTTGTACAGGTGGTAGCCGACGGTGCGAGGGCTGAGGAACAGCTGCGCGGCGATGTCGCGGTTGGAGTGCCCGCGCGCGGCGAGCCGGACGATCTTCCGTTCCTGGGGGGTGAGTCGGGCCAGCGCACCGGTCGTCCCGGTGTCCGGCACGGCGTCCCCGGCCGCGTCGAGCTCCGCGCGCGCCCGTGCCGCCCACGGCGCGGCGTCGAGCCTGCGGAACGTCTCGAACGCCTCGCGCAGCCGGGCCATGGCCTCGGACCTCCGGCGGATGCGGCGCAGCCATTCGCCGTGGAGCAGGGCGGTCCGCGCGCGGTCGAACGGGCGGTCGTCCTGCGCGTGCAGTCGTAGCGCGGCCCGGTAGAGCTCGTCGGCATCGTCGTCGGCGGCGAGCAGCGCGCGGCAGCGCTGGACGTGCGCGTCGATCCACGGCTGCTCGACCTGGCGCGCCCACTCGGTGAGCCGATCCAGCGGCTCGCGTGCGTCCTCCGGTCTGCCGAGCCGGACGGCCGCTTCCACCACGTCCGGGATGCTGCGCAGGCCCGGCAGCTGGTGCCGCACCGGCCCGGTGTGAAGGGCGTCCAGCCGGGCGCGGGCGGACTCCCAGCGGGCGTGGCCGAGGTCGAGCAGGGCCAGTGCCCAGTGCGCCCAGGCCAGGCCGGGGCCGGGCGCACCCGGTTCCGGCGCGGATACGGCGTCGTCGGCCAGCGCGTGGCAGCGCTGCTCGTCACCGGTCACGGCGGCCAGGTAGGCCAGCACGCCGCTGATCTCGGCGATCCACTGCCGGTGCCCGGACTCCTGTGCGATGCGCAGCGCCTCGCTCGCGTCGTCCCACGCGTCGGCGTGGCGGCCGAGGAACGTCTGCGCGCGGGCGACGCACGCGAGCACCGGCGGCATCCGGCCGATCCACCCGTGCTCGCGGCACCCGGCGAGCAGCTGCGCCGCCACCCGGTGCGACTCGGTGTCGTGCCCGGCGACCTGGAGGCTGGTGGCCCCGACGAGGATCGTCTCGTGCGGGCCGCCGAACCCGGTACGGGCCGCGGCCCCGATCCGGTCGGCCGCGGCGCCGCCCCACCCCTGACCGATCGCCGCTCGCACGGCCCAGCTCAGCAGCCGCGCGACGTGCGTGATCGGGTCTCCCGGCGGCAGCGGCAGCGCATCCAGCTGCTCGGCAGTCTCCGCGATCTCGTCCGCGCCGAGGTACCAGGCGGCGTGCACCGCGTCGAGCATCGTGTGCGTGGCGAGCAGCGGGTCGTCGGCCCGGACGAGCCCCGCTGCCTCGGTCAGCAGCCGCCGGGCCGCGCGGAGCGAGCCCTGGTGGAAGGCGGCGGAGGCCCGCACCCGGAGCGCGCGGGCCCGCCATTCCGGCTCCCGCGTGGACGCCGCGGCGCGATCGGCGATCACAGCCATGCGCTCGGCATCGCCCTCCTCCGCCGCGGCCTCGGCGGCGAGGACGAGCCGGCGGACGCGGTTCTCCCCGGCCGGCGTCAGCCGGGCCGCCCGGTCGTACGCGGCGACCGCCGTGGCGTATCCGCTGCGCGTCGCGGCGCGCAGGGCCGTGTGCTCGAGCTCCGCAGCCACCTGCTCGTCTGGGCCGGTGGCGACCATGGCGCGGTGCCAGGCGCGCCGGTCGGCGTCGTCGGGCCGGTCGAGGGCGTCGGCGAGGGCGGTGTGCACCACGAGCCGCAGGCTGGTCGGTGCCGCCTGGTAGAGCGCCGACCGCACCAGGGGATGGCGGAAGTGCACGGTGTGCTGGTCCACGCGGACCAGCCCGGCGACCTCCGCGGGCACCAGGTCGGTGGCCCCGGAGCCGAGGGCGGCGCCCGCGCGCAGGACCACCCCGAGATCGCCGGCGTCCTCGGCGGCCGCGACGAGGAGCAGCTGCCGGGTCGGCTCGGGGAGGCGTCGGGCCTGGTCGAGGAACACCGCCTGCACGGTGTCGCTCAACGGCAGGGCCTGACCTGCGGCGATCGGCCGGTGCGTGGCGACGGCGGCCGGGAGCTCGAGCAGGGCGAGCGGGTTGCCCTGCGCCTCCGCGAGCACCCGGTACCGGTCGGCGGGCGACAGGTCGGCGGCGTGCTCGGCGAGCAGCCCCGCGGCGGTGGGCGCGTCGAGCCCGGTCAGCGGCAGCTCGGTCAGGCCGGGCGCCGCGAAGCCCGGTCGCGCGGCGACGATCACCGCGATGCCTTCGGCGTCGAGCCGCCGGGCGGCGAACAACACGGCCTCGGCCGACGCCCGGTCCAGCCACTGGGCGTCGTCGAGGAGACAGAGGACGGGGGCGGAGTCGGCGAGCTCCGCGAGCAGGGAGAGCACCGCGAGACCGACGAGCATGCGGTCGCCCGGTTCGGCGGGGACGAGGCCGAACGCCCCGCGCAAGGCACGGGCCTGCGGCACCGGGAGGGCGTCCACCCGGTCGAGGGCGGGACGCAGCAGCAGGTGCAGACCGGCGAAGGGCAGGTGCGCCTCGGACTCGATGCCGGTGCCGCGCACCAGCCGGAAGCCGCTCGCCGCCGACGCAGCGTGGTCGAGCAGCGCGGTTTTCCCGATGCCGGGCTCCCCCGTGAGGAACAGGCCGCCGCTGCCGCCCGCCCGGCAGTCCGACAGCAACCGGTCGATGACCGATAGCTCTTGTGCCCGTCCGTGCAACACCGGCCGACCGTACTGAACCCGCACGGGGGAACTACCGGGTCGTGACGGATTCGGCAGCGCGCGGGGCTCTCTAGCGTTCCTGCCCATGGACGGAGGCCCGGAGACACCCGACGCCGAGGCGCTGGCGCAGCGGTACCTGGCGTGCTGGAACGAGCGCGACCCGGCCCGGCGCGCGGCGCTCGTCGCCGGGCTCTGGACCGTCGACGCGGTCTACGTGGACCCGATCGTGGCCGCCGAGGGTCGCGGCGCGATCCACGACGTGCTCGCCACCGCCCAGCGGCAGTTCCCCGATCTCGTGTTCCGCCCCGCCGGGCGGCCGGACGGCCACCACCACGTGGTCCGCCTCCGCTGGGAGATGGCCCCCGACGGCGGGCCCGCCGTGATCGTCGGGCTCGCCGTCCTGGTGACCGAACGCGGGCGCCTGCGCCGCGTCTTCGGCTTCCTCGACCCCGTCCCCTGACGAAAGGACCTGCCCGTGCCCCCTGATCCGACGACCGTCCACCCGCTGCCGGCCCACGAGCGGGTCGTGTTCCTCGCGCCCCTCGTCACCTCCCCGACGATCTCCGTGGGCGCCTACACCTACTACGACGATCCCGACGGCGCGGCCGACTTCGAGCACCGCAACGTGCTGTACGCCTACGGCCCTGAGCGGCTCGTCATCGGCAGGTACTGCGCGATCGCGTCCGGAACCCGGTTCCTCATGGCCGGCGCCGACCATCCCACGATGGGTGTGTCCACCTTCCCGTTCACGATGTTCGGCGGCGACTGGACCGAGCGGACCCTCGACATCGTCACCGGCATGGAAAGCCGGGGCGACACCGTCGTCGGCAACGACGTGTGGTTCGGCTACCGCGCCACCGTCATGCCCGGCGTGCGGATCGGCGACGGGGCGATCGTCGCGGCCGGCGCGGTGGTCACCGCGGACGTGCCGCCGTACACGATCGTCGGCGGCAACCCGGCCCGGCCGATCCGGCGGCGCTTCGACGACGCCGACGTCGAGCGGCTGCTGCGCGCGGCGTGGTGGGACTGGCCGGTCGAGCTCGTGACCACCCACGTGCGCACGATCATGGCGGGCACCCCGGCCGAGATCGAGCGCATCGCCGCCGCCCACCGCGAAGGGAGCACCGCGTGACGTCGCGCGTCGCGATCGAGGAACACGTCGTCGCCGGCCCGGACGACGGGCCGTACGCCCTCACCACCGGCCCGGACGGCGCCCTGTGGTTCACCATGGTCCGCAGCGGCCG
Organism: Pseudonocardia kunmingensis; assembly: GCF_006716445.1. Lineage (GTDB taxonomy): Bacteria > Actinomycetota > Actinomycetes > Mycobacteriales > Pseudonocardiaceae > Pseudonocardia > Pseudonocardia kunmingensis. Next base: position 249,071 of record NZ_VFPA01000002.1, on the reverse strand, counting down.
GGTCGGGCGGTGGGTGCCGGGGGAGGAGCACACGAGCCACGCGCTCGACCCGGCGTCCGGTCCCACGGTGATCGTCGCCGGCCCGGACGGCGCGCTGTGGTTCACCGAGTACCAGGCGCACCGGATCGGCCGGCTCACCGTCGACGGCGTCCTCACGGAGTTCCCGCTGCCCACCCCCGACTCCGGGCCCTACGGCATCGCCACCGGCCCGGACGGGGCCCTGTGGTTCACCCAGACCGCCGCGGACCGCATCGGCCGGATCGGCGTCGACGGCCGGGTGACCGAGTTCCCGCTGCCGACCACCGGCGCGTTCCCGTCCGCGATCACGGCCGGGCCCGACGGCGCGATGTGGTTCACCCTGAACCAGGCGAACGCGATCGGGCGGATCGGCACCGAGGGCGGGATCACCGTCCACCCGCTGCCGACCCCGGCCGCCGGGCCCGTCGGCATCGGCGCGGACCGGGACGCCGTCTGGTTCGTCGAGATCGCCGCCGGCCAGATCGGGCGGATCACCCCCGACGGGACGGTCGCGGAGTTCCCGCTGCCCGACCGCGCCGCCCGGCCGCACGCGATCACCGCCGCCGCCGACGGAACCTGCTGGTTCACCGAGTGGGGCCGCAACCGGGTCGGCGCGATCCACCCCGACGCCACCATCGAGGTGCACGACCTGCCCCCGCCGCACTCGGAACCGCACGGCATCACGCTCGGCCCCGACGGCGCCCTGTGGATCGCCCTGGAGACCGGCGCGCTCGCCCGGTGCACGACCGAAGGAGACCGATGATGACCGCCACGCCGGACGCAGCCACGCCTCGGACACCGACGATCCACGGGGGACCCATGACCGATCCGACCACGTTCGACGCGGGCGCCGAGTTCGACCGGCAGGTCGCGAACCTGATCGCGCTCGGCTATCCGGCGCTGGCCGGCGTCGACCCGGAGCAGTTCACCGCCCGGCTGGCGCCGCTGCGCGCCGCCGCCGCCGGGAGCGCCGCACCCGACCCCGAGGGCGGGCGCCTGCCCTCCTGCTGGTGGTGACCCGGGAGATGGCTCCGGTCGAGGAGACGATGCCGCGCACCACGCTCGCCGGGAGGAGCAAGCCCGGTTTCGTCGACCACTCCTTCGAGCCCGGCGCCCTCGAACGGTTCGTCGCCACCCCGGCAACCCGGCTGCCCGACCCGACCGCGTACCTGCTGCGCGACGTCGAGCGCGGCGAGGAGTTCTGCGGCGCCGTTCCCGACGACGCCATGGAGGTGATCGCACAGCGGGGGCGCACGCTCCTGACCATCGAGGAGGGGACCGCGATGATCACCCAGTACCCGCAGGTCCTGGTGAAGAACAAGTGCTTCTCCCTCGGCGGCTCGCGCTGCGGGGACCGCCGCGTCCCGGCGATCTGGATCAGCCGGAACGCCCCGAAGCTCGGCTGGTGCTGGGAGCGCAACCCGCACACGTGGCTGGGCATGGCCTCCGCGGGCGGCCGCAGCCCCGCGACCGGGGACACCGCCGGGTAACGCCCGTCAGGTGATCGACGCCCAGCCGACGGACGGCACTTTCGTCGGTACCTGGCCGACGAATGTGCCGTTCGTCGTTCACGATGGAGCGAACTGGGAGCAGGAGGGTGGGACGCGTGGAGCTGCGTCAGCTGCGGTACTTCTGCGCCGTGGCCGAGCAGGAGCACCTCACGCGGGCCGCGGACCTCCTCGGCATCCGTCCGACGTCGCTGAGCCAGCAGATCATCGCCCTGGAACGCACGCTCGGGACGGCGCTGTTCCGCCGGACCCCCGCCGGGATGATCCCGACGGCGGCGGGGCGGGCGCTGCTCCCGCAGGCGCGCCACGTGCTCGACGCGGCGGAGGAGGCGATGCGGGTGGCACGCGCCGCGGGCCGGACGCCGCTGCGGATCGGGGTGACACCCGGCGCCCCGCCCGCCGCCGGGCCGGCGCTGCGGGCCCACGCGGACGTCGACCTCCTCGACGTGCCCGTCGCGCGCCAGCTGGAGCTGCTGCACGCCGGCGGGTTGGACGCCGGCCTGGTCGTCCTGCCCGCCGACACCGCAGGGCTGTGCGCGGTGACGGTGAGCGACGTGCCGCTGGGCGTGCTCGTCGCCGACACGCACGCCCTGGCGGGCGCGGCGGCCCTCACGTGGGCCGACCTGGACGATCAGGACCTGCTGTGGTTCGACCGCGCGCTGGCGCCCGGGTACCACGACGCGATCCTCGCATCCTGCCGCGCGGCGGGATGGCGGCCGGGCACGCTGAGGGCGGGCCCGCCGCGGCGCGGGCTCTTCGTCGCCGAGCTGCGCCACGGCGGTGCCGTCGTGGCTCTGCGCCCGCGCTGGGACAGGCGCGACGGCGACGGGCTCGCCTGGGTGCCGCTGGCCGCGGACGGACCCCGGTTGCGGCACGCGCTCGTGTGGGATCCGTCGCACGACCGCGCCGGGCCGCTCGCCGCGCTCGCCGCGGACCTCGCGGCTGAGGCGGTGCCGCACGACGATGCGGAACCGCCTCGTGGACGGCGCTGACCCGCTCCGGTGGACTGGCGGTGCTCGACGGGGCGGACGCACGAGGAGGAACGAGTGGCGCTGACGCACTGGGCTTTCGTCTACACCGCGGCCGGCTGCCCGCCGCAGGGCCGGTTCACCACGGAGGACACCGGCGCCTGCCGGACCGTGCTGGTCGGCATCCCCGGTCCCGAACACGTCCTCGAGGTGGTCGGGCCGCTGGTGCGCGACGGGGTGCAGCTCATCGAGCTGTGCGGCGGGTTCGGCCCGGTCTGGGCGGGCAAGGTGATCGAGGCGATCGACGGCGCAGTGCCGGTGGGAGTGGTCGGCTACGGCCCCGAGGCCGTCGACCAGGTCCATGCGATCTTCGCGTGACCCTTCGACGCCGTTGAACGTAACCGGAGCGGGCCCACGCCGGTCGCGGATCAGCGGTGTTCGGCGACGACGTCGTAGAGGGCAGGGTTGGCGACAGCAACCGTCCGGGCGGATTCGACGGAGGCGACCACGGCGGGATGCCCCCCGGCGGCCTCGCACGCTTCGGCGCTGTCCCAGTGCGCGACGTTCACGAGTGGGAACCGTGCGTCCGGCGAGATCGCCCGGTGCAGCCGCACATCGCGGAATCCGGGCGCCTTCCGCATGAGCTGCGCGCGTTCGCGCCACTGTTCGATGAATTCATCGAGCTGGTCGGCAGGAATCTCGAAGACGTTGATGAAAGTAATACCATTGTCGGTCATGGGCGTTTCGTTCCTTCGTAGGTCGAGCCGTTTCCGTGGCTGCACCCCTGTGGGGCACTGCGGCTTCAGATTTCGTGAGCTGCCGGGGAGCGTCGCCACACGGTGCCCCGGCGCTGGTGTTCCAGGACTTCCTCGGCGAGCAGGGCGGCCTCGGTGCCGTACAGGCGTTCGACGAGCCACAGACCGAGGTCGATGCCGGAGGTGACGCCCCCGGAGGTGACCAGGTCACCGTCGTCGACGACACGGGCGTCGAGCACCGCCCCGCCCTGCGCCCTCAGGTCGTCCTTGGCGATGTGGTGGGTCGTGCAGGGTCGTCCGGTGGTGAGTCCGGCGGCGGACAGCAGCAGGGTCCCGGTGCAGACCGCGGCCAGGACGGGTCCGGGGCGCTGGACGTCGGCCAGCGCCTTCGGCAGCACGCCGCCGCGGATCTGCACATCCACGGCGGAGCCGGCGCCGTAGCCGCCGCCCGGTACCAGGATCAGGTCGGCCGCCCCCGGGGCCCACGGGGCGCGAACGACGATCTCCATTCCGGAGGACGCGGTCACGGTGCCCGGGCCGTCGACGCTGACGAAGGTGTACTCGACGTCGTCCATGACGCCCAGAGCGGCGAGCGGGCCGATGAAGTCCTGTTCCTCGACACCGTCGTAGAGCGCTGTGTGCACGCGGAGAGTCACGTCGAACCTTTCGGAGGGGTGCGGGGCCCGCCAAGCATGCCGAGGGAGCAGAGCACGCGGACAGTGGCGCGGACGCCCATGATGCGTAACATCCGGCCACGTGCACGTCGTCGCCGTACTCGCTCTCGACGGCGTCGTGGGCTTCGACCTGACGATCCCGTGCCAGGTCTTCGCGGTCACCCCCGGCTACGAGGTGCGGGTCTGCGCCGAGCGGGGCGCCACGGCGACCGCTGCCGGGCAGGAGTCCTTCAGGATCTCCTCGAGGTTCGGGCTGGACGACGCGCTGGGCGCCGACACCGTGATCGTGCCGGGTGTGGACCCGGACCGGCCGCCGCGTCCACGGGTGACGCGGTTGCTGCGCGACGTGGCGGCTCGGGGAGCGCGGGTGGCGTCGATCTGCACCGGGGCGTTCGTGCTCGCGGCGGCCGGGCTGCTGGACGGCCGCCGGGCGACGACGCACTGGTTGCTGGCGGGGCAGCTGGCGAAGTCCTGCCCGGACGCGCAGGTGGACCCGGCCGTCCTGTTCGTCGACGACGGGCGGGTCCTGACGTCGGCGGGCGTCGCCGCGGGACTCGACCTGTGCCTGCACATGGTGCGGCGCGACATGGGCGCGGCGGTGGCCACCGAGACGGCACGGATGATCGTGATGCCGCCGCAGCGCGCGGGCGGGCAGGCGCAGTTCATCGAGCACCGCCACCCCGTCGGCGGCGAGGACGGCCTCGGGCCGGCCCTGCGGTGGATGCAGGACAACCTCGGCACTCCGATGACCATCGACGACATCGCGGCCCGGGCCAACATGAGCACGCGCAGCCTGTCGCGGCACTTCCGCGCCGAGACGGGGACGACGCCGCTGCGCTGGCTCCTCGAGCAGCGCCTGCAACGCGCGCGGGAACTGCTGGAGACCACCGACCTGCCGGTGGAACGGGTCGCGCGGACGGCCGGCTTCGGATCGATCGAGACCCTCCGGCACCACTTCGCCCGCCACCTCGGCACCACCCCGCGGTCGTACCGGACGACCTTCCAGGCAGGACGGGAGACGCCCTCCGCAACCGACGCGGCCGGTCGGCTCTGATCACCGTCGCGATCGTCCTCGTCGAGCGCGTCGGCCGGTACGCGCGGCCTACAGGCTCAGCAGCAGGTCGCGGACCGCGACGGGCTGGGACAGGAACGGGTGGTGGCCTGCGTCGAGCTCGACGACACGGCCGGCCCTGCGCGCGAACTCGCGCTGCAACCTGGCAGGGGTGCCCGCGTCGGCGGCGCACACGAGGTACGTGGACGGCACCTCGTGCCAGGCGGCCGCCCCGACCGGCTGCCCGGTCACCTGCACCGACTGCCGGGCGAGGTGATCTGCTGCCGTCGTCCGGACGTCGGCGTCGCAGTCCTGCAGGAACGTGTCCACCAGTAGTTCGGGGCGGACCCCGAACGTCCCGGCGGCGAGGTCGACGTCGAGGAACGGGGCGGGGCCGTCGTCGCCGAAATCGGCGAGGCTCTGCCCGACCTCGGGCAGGTAGCTGGAGATCAGCAGCAGGTGGCGCACCGACCCGGCGCCCGCAACCGCCTCCGCCGTCACGATGCCGCCGTAGCTGTGAGCGACCACGACGGTCGGCTCGTCGCTGTCCTGCAGCACCTGCCGCACCGCGGCGACGTCCTCGCTCAGCCCCGGGCCACCGGCACCTGCCGGCACGCCGGCCTCTCCGCAGCTCGGCAACGCCGGGGCCACGCTCGACACGCCCCGCTCCTGCAGGAGCCCGGTCATGCGATGCCACCACCACGATCCGTCTCGCACGCATGCCCCGTGCACGAACACGACCCGCACAACCACCTCCGCGTCCGGCCGGGACTTCCCTTCGATCGACGGTAGACGTATCAGTTATTACGTGAAAACGTGACCCGGTGGGACGGCGACCCCAACCGGAGATCAAGGAGCGACTGCTCGACGCGTGCACCGACCACGCGCTCGAGCACGGCCTGCCCGACAGGCTCGAGCCGCTGGCCTCCGCCGCCGGCACCTCGGCCCGCATGCTGATCTATCACTTCGGCACCCGCGACGCCCTGCTGCGCGCCGTCCTCGGCCGCGCGCGGAAACGCCAGCTCGCCGCCTTCGGCGACCTGCTGCGCGTGCGACCCGACGAGCCCTACACCGCCACGCTGGCGAGCGCCTGGACCGCCATGACCGGCCCTGAAGGGCAGCCCTACCTGCGGATGTTCGGGCAGTTGCGGGAAAGCTCGGCGCAGCAGCTGTGGCCCGACTTCCGCCGCGTGGCGACCACCGACTGGCTCGGGCCACTCGAAGAAGGCCTACGCAGTATCGGCCGCCCGGAGCTCGCAACCCTCCTCCTCGCGGTCATCCGCGGTCTCCTCATGGACCTCGACGCCACTGCCGACCGCGCCCGCACGGACAGAGCGTTCTCCGACTTCCTCAGCACGCTCGATCACCCGGTCGTCGGCTGACCGACCTACCGTTCCCGAGCCGTCGAGCGCGATCTCGACGAGCACGGCCGGCGGCCTCACGACGGTCGTCGGCCGCGGGGGCCGCCGACCGGCGGACGGACCGGGAGCGCGCGCGGTGTCGTGCCGGGCGAGCGCGGCGGACATGCCTGGCAGGCACATCAGGGCCGCACCGCCACCGAGGCGCTCTCCCAGACGAACCCGTCCGGGTCGGTGCACGGCTCGCCACCACCGGCGATCGCGATCCGGTGCGATCCCGTGCCCTCGGGGGAGACACCGGCGTCCTTCGCCAGGGCCCGGCGGCGGTACAGGGCCAGCGTGACCGGGCCCGACCCGGACGCGAACTCGACGTACATGCGCCCGAAGCTCCTCGCCACGGCGAGGCCCCGCTCGAGGTAGAACCGCTTGCTGGCGGCGACGTCGGCGACTCCGAGCAGGAGCACCATGCCGCCGATCTGCCGGGTGGCCGGGCCGGTGTCCTTCTTCGCCGAGGTCGCGACCTTCCAGATCGTTCCGTCCGGGGCCTGGACGACGCCACCGCATCCCCACAGGGACCTCGCAACGGGCTTGAGCGTCGTCGCCCCGGCGTCGACGGCCGCGTCGACCAGCGCGCGGACGTCGGCCGGCTGGGACACCACGAGCGACAGGGTGAACCCGCGGAAGCCGCTGGTCGGCGCCTGCGAGGCCCGCAGGCACAGCTGGGTGTCCAGGCCGAAGGCCTCGGCGTAGAAGGTTCCGGCGGCCGCGGGGTCGGCCACCTCGAGGGTGACGGCGTCGATGGAGGTCATGGCAGGAACGCTAAGTGCGACCATCTGACCAGCGCTTCTCGATTCCTGACCGGTCGTGCCCACGGCCGGTCGCGGCGTCCGGCGGGACCCGCCGGCCGTCGGTCACCAGGACGTCGACCGCGTCGAGCGGGGCGAGCCGGACCGGTGCCGAGTAGCTGAACTTCGCGGCCGGTGCCGTGCTTCCGCGGGTGGACGTCGGCGACGACGTCCGGCGCACCGACGGCCTGCTCGACGCGCCGTGGACCCTGCACGTGATCGGGGACGCCTCCGGGACGCACGAGCTGCTCGGGTTCGACGGGACGACCGTGCGCGTCGCGGTTGACGGGGACTCGGCCCGCGCGGTGGGCTCGCAGCCGATCGCCGGAACGGTCGTGCGGCACGGCCGCTGAGCCCGACATGATCCGGCCTCGACCGTCGACCGTGGAGGCACCGGGTGGAACTGAGGCATCTCGCGGGGTTCGTGGCGGTGGCCGAGGAGTTGCACTTCGGCCGAGCCGCCGCGCGGCTGCACATCTCGCAGTCCCCCTTGAGCCAGCAGATCCGGCTACTGGAGCGCGATCTCGGGGTCGAGCTGTTCGAGCGGAGCACCCGCTCGGTGCAGCTCACCGCCGCCGGCCGGGCGTTCCTCGAACCCGCACGGGAGGTGCTGGCGTCGGCTTCGGTGGCCCGGAGGGCCGCGCGGGCCTCCGGGCGGGGTGAGGTCGGCCGCGTGTCGCTGGGTTTCGCCGGCGCGAGCAGCGCGGTGACCCTGCCGCTGCTCACCCGCGCGGTCGCCGCCGAGCTACCCGGTGTCGAGATGGCCCTGCACGGCCCGCACTACTCCGCCGAGACGGTGAGTCGGATCGCCGAGGGCGTCCTCGACCTGGGGTTCGCCACGGTGCCGAGCTCGAGGGGCCTGAACACGCGGCTGGTGCGCCGGGACCCGTTGATGCTCGCCGTGGCCGACGTGCACCCCCTCGCCGCGCGACGCTCGGTCGCGCTCGAGGAACTCTCCGTCGAGCGCTTCGTCGCCTTCCCCGCCGCTCGCGGCTCCGAGGTGCGGGAGCTGTCGGTGCGCGCGTGCCTGGAGGCCGGGTTCGGCCCCGCCATCGTCCAGGAGGCACCGGACTCGTTCAGCCTCCTCGCCATGGTGGGCGCCGGAACCGGGGTCGCCCTCGTCGTCGAGGCCGCGCGCTCCATCCGGCTCGACCACGTCGTGTTCGTGCCACTCGATGGCGAGGTCCCGGTCCTGCCGGTCTGCCTGGTGTGGCGCCGGGTCGACGAGTCCGCCGTGCTGCGCGCGGTGCTCGACCTGGCCGAGCGGGTACTCCCGACCCCCGATTGAGTCGCAATCCAGCTCACCGAGCGCCGCTATCGGTCTTGGACGGCACCTAATCCCCGATGTCAGGGTGGTCCGGCAGGCTCAGAGAGGAGCACGCCGTGACCGAGCACCACCCGAGCGCGCCGGCCCAGGCCGGCATCACCCGCGATGCCCGCCGCGCCGGGATCAGTGCCTTCGCCGGCACCACCCTCGAATGGTTCGACTTCTACATCTACGGGTCCGCCGCTGCTCTGGTCTTCGGCGAGGTGTTCTTCGCCGAGGCCCCCGCGCCGATCGGCACCCTGGCCGCGTTCGGCACCTTCTGGGTCGGCTTCCTCGCCCGCCCGATCGGCGGGCTGGTCTTCGGGCACTTCGGCGACCGGTACGGGCGCAAGTCCGCCCTGGTCGTCACCCTGGTGTTGATGGGCGGCGCCACCATCGCCATCGGCCTGCTCCCCGGCTACGCCCAGATCGGCGTGCTGGCCCCGATCCTGCTCGTCGTGCTGCGGATGGTGCAGGGCATCGCCGTCGGCGGCGAGTGGGGCGGTGCGGTCCTGATCGCCACCGAGTACGCCCCACCGGGCAAGAAGCTGCTCTACGGTGCGTTCGCCCAGCAGGGCTCCCCGGTCGGCAACCTGCTCGCGACACTGGCGTTCCTCGCCGTCGCCCAGCTCCCGGACGCCGCCTTCACCGGGTGGGGCTGGCGGATCCCGTTCCTGGCCTCGGCCGTGCTGATGGTCGTCGGCCTGTTCATCCGGCTGCGGCTGCGCGAGACCCCGGAGATGACCAGGGTCCTGGAGCAGAAGAAGGCCACGGGCCTGCCGGCGAAGGTCGTGCTCACCCGGTTCCCGGGGCTGGTGGCGCTGGGCGCCTGCGCCTGCATCGCGGGCGTCGCGCTGACCTACGTCAAGAGCACCTTCGCGCTGTCGTGGGCGACCGAGGGCGACGCGCCGCTGTTCGACCGCTCGACATTCCTCGCGATCGTCGCGATCGCACTCGCCGTGCAGGTCGTCGCACAGCCCCTGGGCGCGGTCCTGGGCAGCCGGATCGACCTCGAGCGGGCCGTGTTCTGGATGCTGCTCCCCGAGCTGGCGTTGCTGCCACTGCTGTTCGTGCTGGTCGACACCGGGTCGTTCTGGTGGGCCACCGTCGGCATGGCGCTGGCCACCATCCCGCACGCGATGTACTACGCGATCATGGCCGGCGTCCTGTCCTCGGCGTTCCCCACCGAGGTCCGCTACACCGGCATCTCGCTCTCCTACCAGCTCTGCGCCACGATCTTCTCCGGCACCGCGCCCTTCCTCTGCCAGCTCCTGCTCACCACCACCGGCAGCATCTGGTCCGTCGTCGGCCTCGGCCTGCTCTACGTCGTGGTCACCCTGGTCGCCGTCGTCCCGCTGCTGCGCCGGATCGCCGCCACCGAGCAGACCCCGTCCACCGACACGCTCGCACGGACGCGCTGACCACCCCCTGGAGGGACAGTGAACTTCGCCGACCTCGACCCCGCCCTGCGTCCGCTGCTGGACCGCTACCTCGATCCCGACGACCGCGCCCGCATCGAACCCCTGCTGACCGACCTCGGCGGACTCGCCGCGGGCGAGCTCGACCGGCTCGCCGCCACCGCAGAGATCAACGTCCCGGCCCTGCGGCCCTGGTCCGCGGCCGGGGAGCGCATCGACGAGGTCGTCTTCCACCCCGCCTACGAGCGCATGGTCGAGATCGGGTTCTGCCGCTTCGGGCTGGCAGCCCTGTCGCATCGGGGCCTGCCCGGCCGGCGCGGCGCCGCCCCGCACGTGGTGAAGTACGCGCTGTCGTACCTGTTCTCCCAGGCCGAGTACGGCCTCGGCTGCCCGATCAACATGACCGACTCCGCCGCCCGGGTGCTGCAGATGTTCGACGCCGAGGCCTTCCGCCCCGAGATCGAGGCCCTGACCTCCACCGATCCGGCCACGCATGCCACCGGCGCGATGTTCATGACCGAGGTCGACGGCGGTACCGACCTGGCCCGGACCGCCACCGTCGCCACCGACCACGGCGACCACTGGACGCTGTCCGGCCGCAAGTGGTTCTGCTCCAACGTCACCGCCGACGTCGTCCTCACCCTCGCCCAGGTCCCCGGCCAGGGCGAGGGCACCCGCGGGCTCGGCATGTTCCTGCTCCCCCGCCTGCGCCCGGACGGCAGCCGCAACAGCTACCGGATCGACCGGCTCAAGGACAAGCTCGGCACCCACTCGATGGCCAGCGGCGAGGTCACCCTCGTCGAGGCCTACGCCCGCCCGGTCGGCGACCTCACCCGCGGCGTCCAGCAGATGCTGGAGATGGTCAACCACTCCCGCGTCTCCAACGTCATGCGGTCCACCGCGCTGATGCGCCGCGCCGTGCACGAGGCGGTCACCCACGCCCGGCAGCGTGTCGTGTTCGGCAAGGCCCTGTTCGACCAGCCGCTCATGCGCCGCACCCTGCTCGGCCTGCAGCTCGACACCGAGGCAGCGCTCGGGATCGTCCTCGAGATCGGGGACCTGCTCGAGCGGGGCGACGCCGGCGACGAGCGGGCCCGCACCGCCGCGCGCGTCCTCACCCCCGTGGCCAAGCACTCCGTCTGCAAGCGGGCCCGCTGGGTCACCGCCGAGGCCATGGAGGTCCGCGGCGGCAACGGCTACATCGAGGACTGGATCAACCCCCGCCTCGTCCGCGACGCCCACCTCGGCTCGATCTGGGAAGGCGCCTCGAACGTCGTCGCGCTCGACGTGCTGCGCTGCATGCGCCGGCAGAACGCGCACCAGGTCCTGGCCGACACCTACCTCGGGCGGCTCGACCCGGCCGTCACGCCGCTGGCGCCCCGCCTCGCCGCGCACTGGCGGGCCCTGCGCGAGCGGGGCGACGCCCTGCTCACCCGCGACCGCGAGCAGCAGGAGTTCGCGGCGGGCGACTACACCGAGGCGCTCGCCCAGGCCGTGATGGCGGCCCTGCTCGTCGAGCAGGCCGCGTGGGAGGCCGAGGACGGCCGCGGCGAGCGCAAGCTGCTCGTCGCCGAGGCCTACCTGCAGCGCCTGTTCACCCCCGACGAGATCCCCACGGCCGCGCTCGACGCGCTCGCCACGATCACCGAGGGAGCCGCATGACCGCCGCTCGCGCTCCCCTCGCCGGGATCCGGGTCCTCGACCTGTCCAAGATCCTCGCCGGACCGTACGTCAGCCAGGCCCTGTCCGACATGGGGGCCGACGTGATCAAGATCGAGCACCCCGACGGCGGTGACCCCACACGGCGCTGGGGACCGCCGTTCCGGGGGCCCGACGCGACATACCACCTCGCCGTCAACCGCAACAAGCGGTCCCTCGCGCTCGACCTCGGCACCGAGACAGGTCAGGAGGTCGTGCACCGCCTGCTCGACCGCAGCGACGTCGTCCTCGACAACTTCCGGCCGGGCAGCTCGCTGGCCCGCACCTTCCACGGGCCCGACCTCGTGCAGCGCCACCCGCGGCTCGTCGCCCTGCACATCTCCGCCTACGGCGAGACCGGCCCGCTGCGCGACGAGCCCGGTTACGACATGGTCGTCCAGGCGGCTGCCGGACTGATGTCACTGACCGGCGATCCCGACGGTCCACCGGTCAAGGCCGGCTTCGCCTTCGGCGACCTCGGCGCGGCGATGTGGGGGCTCAGCGGCGTCCTCGCCGCCCTCGTCGAACGGGAACGCACGGGCCGCGGCGCGTACGTCGCCACCTCGCTCTACGAGTCGCAGCTCGCATTCCACGCGAGCTTCGCCACCGGCTACTTCGCCACGGGTGAGAACCCGCCCAGGCTGGGCTCCGGCCATCCCAGCCTGGTGCCCTACCAGGCCTACCCCACCGCCGACGGGTACCTCGTGGTGGCCATCGGCAACGACGCCCAGTGGCGGGGCCTCTGCACGGCACTGCACCGGCACGACCTCGCGGCCGATCCGCGCTACGCCACCAACGCCGACCGCGTCCCGCGACGCGCCGAGATCAACCACGCGCTCACGGCCGAGCTGCGGGGCCGCACGAACGCGCACTGGCTCGCCCTGCTGAAGGAACACGCCGTGCCGGTCGCACCGGTCCGGAGCCTCGCCGAGGTCTACGACTGCCCGCAGACCGCCGCCCTCGGGATGATCGAGGAGGTCGACCACCCCGACGTCGGCACGCTGGAGCAGATCGCGCTCCCGCTGACCTTCGACGGCGAGCGCCCCGCGCCGCGCAGCGCACCCCCCGCCCTCGACCAGCACCGGGCCGAGATCCTCGCCGAGCTCGGGGTCGGCGACCCGAACCAGCCACTGCGACGTCGATCCAGATCGTGATCACGGACTACTGTCGGAGGTGGTGTCGGTCATCCCCCGAGGCGGCGCCGCTGGTCGGCCTTGGCCCTCCGATCCGCCACGTCGGGGGACACGATCCGCTCCATCTGTCCGGCCAGGTCGGCGAGCAGGTCGGCGTAGGCCGGGTCGTCGGCGAGATCCGTGCGCTCCCAGGGATCGGTGTCCAGGTCGAACAGCTGCGGGCGGTGCCCGACGTAGCTGCAGTACTTGTACCGCCCGCGCTTGAGCATGAACCCGCCGTCGACCATGCCCTGGGCGTGGTACTCGGCGAACGCCGGACGCGGCGGCAGGTCAGGACGGCCGCACAGGCTGCGGCCGGGTAGCTCGGGATCGACCGGCAGGCCGGCGAGGTCGCGCAGGGTGGGCAGGAGGTCGACCAGGCTCACGTCGCCGGTCACCCGCGCCGGCGCCCGGTGGCCGGGCAGCCGCAGCAGCAGCGGCACCCGCACCGCGGGCTCGTAGAAGCACTGCTTCTGCCAGATGCCGTGGTGGCCCGCCATCTCCCCGTGGTCGCTGGTGTAGACCACGACCGTGTTCTCCCGCAGGCGCGAGCCGTCGATCGCGGCCAGCAGCCTGCCCACCTGGGAGTCCAGGTGGCTCACCAGCGCCCAGTACGACGCGGTGGCCAGGCGCACCTGGTCCGGCGACAGCGGTTCCTCGTTGTGGAAGCCGTAGCGGAGGCGGGCGATGACGGGGTGCTGCTGCTCGGGCGGGTCCTGCCAGGTCGGCGGGAGCGGCACGTGCGCCGGGTCGTACCAGCCGGCGAACTCCCGCGGGGCCACCAGCGGGAAGTGCGGGTGCATGTACCCGACGTAGAGCAGGAACGGCGTCTCGTCGGTGTCGGTCGCCCGCTGGCGCAGGTGGTCGAGGGCTTGGTCGGTGGTCGCGACGTCGTGCCGGGTGTGCACGTGCTCGCCCGCGCCGCACTCGGTGACGTGGGAGTTGCTGCCCCGCCGCCACCCGGGCGTCCGCGCCGGGGGCCGCCCGTCGTGGTCGACCCAGAAGTCGAGGTCGTCGGACAGGCGCCGGTCGAAGCCCAGCAGCCGGTCCGGCCCGTTGAAGTGCGTGCGGCCGACGAGGACGCTCTCGTAGCCCGCCGGACGCAGGTGGTGGCCCCAGCTGCGGAAGGACGCGTCGGGGACGACCCCGTTGTCCCAGGCGTCGATCTCGTGCACGTAGCGCCCGGACAGCAGCGACAGCCGGGACGGCACGCACATGGGGCTGGTGCAGTAGGCGTTCTCGAACAGCAGTCCCTGCTCGGCGAGCCGATCCAGGTTCGGGGTGCGGACCACCGGATGCCCGTACGCCCCGGTGGCCGCCGCGGCGTGCTCGTCGGACAGGACCACCACGATGCTGGGAGGGCGGGTCATGCCGCCTGCCCGGCACCGCGCAGGTGCAGCTCGTCGGCGAAGTGGCAGGCCGCGGTCCGGCCCGGCGCCACCTCGACCGCGGCCGGCCGCTCGGTCGAGCACCGCGGCACGGCATAGGGGCAGCGGGTGTGGAACGGGCAGCCGGGCGGCGGGTCCGACGGGTCGGGCAGGTCGCCCTCGAGCACGATCCGGTCCCGCCCGCCCCGGCGCGACGGGTGGGTCGCGGGCACGGCCGAGAGCAGCGCCTCGGTGTAGGGGTGGCGGGGGCGCGCGAACAGCTCCTCGGTCGGCGCGACCTCCACGACCCGCCCCAGGTACATCACGGCCACCCGGTCGCAGAGCTGCCGCACCACCGACAGGTCGTGGGAGATGAACAGCGTGGTGAGGTCCAGGTCGGCCTGCAGCCGGGCGAGCAGGTTGAGGATCTGCGCCCGCACCGACACGTCCAACGCGCTCACCGCCTCGTCGGCGATCACCAGCCGCGGGTGCAGGGCCAGCGCCCGCGCGATCGCGACGCGCTGGCGCTGCCCCCCGGAGAACGCGTGCGGGTAGCGGCTCATGTGCTCCGGGCGCAGCCCCACCGTGGTCAGCAGCTCGGCCACCCGCTCCTGCAACGCCCGCCCGCGCGCCACCCGGTTGACCTTCAGCGGCTCACCGATGATGTCGCGCAGCGTCATGCGCGGGTTGAGCGAGGAGAACGGGTCCTGGAAGATCATCCGGATCTCCTGGCGGTACGGGCGCAGCGCCCGTTCCCCCAGCCCGGCGAGGTCGACCTCGCCGCCGTCGGCCCGCCGGTAGTGCAGCTGCCCGGCCGTCGGCCGGTACGCCCGCACGATCGCCCGGCCCAGGGTGCTCTTGCCGCAGCCGCTCTCCCCCACCAGGCCGAGCGTCTCGCCGTGGTGGATCTCGAGGCCGACCCCGTCGACGGCCCGGACGAGCCCGCCCGAGCCCCGCCTGCCGGGGAAGTGCACCTGCAGGTCCTCCACGCGCAGCAGCGGGCTGTCCATCGTCGTGGTCACCGTCGGTCCTCCCCGTGCACGCACTCCATCCAGTGGCCGTCCCCGAGCTCGATCCGCGGCGGGGCGTGCTCGTCGCAGCGCCCCGCGACCGCCACCGTGCAGCGCGGGTGGAACGCGCAGCCGGACGGGCGGACCAGTGGCGGCGGCACGCTGCCCGCGATGGCCGGCAGCTCGCCGCCCCGCGGACCGCCGATCGACGGGATGGACGCCAGCATCGCGCGCGTGTACGGGTGGCGCGGCACGTCGAAGATCTCGGTGACGCCGCCGGTCTCCACCACGCGCCCCAGGTACATCACCGCCACGCGGTCCGCCATCTCCGCGACCACGCCCATGTCGTGGGTGATGAACAGGATCGCCATGTCGTGCTCGTCCTGGATGCGCCGGAGCAGGTCGAGGATCTGCGCCTGGGTGGTCACGTCCAGCGCGGTGGTCGGCTCGTCGGCGATGAGCAGCGCGGGGTTGCACATCAGCGCCATCGCGATCATCACGCGCTGGCGCATGCCACCCGAGAGCTGGAACGGGTAGTCGTCCAGGTGCCGCCGCGGCTGTGTGATGCCGACGTGGTCGAGCATCTGCGCGGCCTGTTCCCTGGCCTCGCGCTTCGAGAGCTTCGTGTGCGTCAGCGCCATCTCGGCGACCTGGTCACCGACGGTGTGCACCGGGCTGAGCGAGGACATCGGCTCCTGGAAGATCATCCCGATCCCGGCTCCGCGCACCGCCCGCATGGCGGGCCCCCGGGGATCGAGCCGCGCGAGGTCGACCGCGTCCTCGGGTCCGCGCGAGAAGAGGATCTCCCCGCCGACGATCCGGGCCGACGGGACCAGCAGCCGCATCACCGACCGCGCCGCGACGCTCTTGCCGCTGCCGCTCTCGCCGACCAGGCACAGGGTCTCGCCCCGGCCCACGGCGAGATCGACCCCGTCGACGGCCCGGACCACGCCGCCGTCGACGCCGATGTGCGTGTGCAGGTCCCGGATCTCGAGCACCGGGTCCTTGATGTCCGGCTCACCGTTCATAGGGGTCCGCCGCATCGCGCAGTCCGTCACCGAGGAAGTTGAAGGCGAGCACCACCAGCACCACGGCCAGCCCGGGGAAGAGCAGCCACGGGGCGCTGGACAGGGCACGCAGGTTCTGCCCCTCCTGCAGCAGCACCCCCCAGCTCACGGCGGGGGGCTGCATCCCCAGCCCGAGGAACGACAGCGTGGTCTCCCCCAGGATCATCCCGGGGACCGCCAGCGTGAGTGCCGCGATGATGTACCCGGCGCAGGACGGCAGCAGGTGCCGCACGATGATCCGCAGCCTGCCGACCCCGTCCAGCCGGGCGGCCAGGGTGAACTCCTCCTCGCGCAGCGACAGGAACTGCCCGCGCACCACGCGGGCCAGCCCGGTCCAGCCGATCAGCGACAGGATGATCGTGATGCCGAAGTAGATCTGGAGCGTCGACCACTCCGGCGGTAGGGCGGCCGAGAGGCCCATCCACAGCGGGATGGCCGGCACCGCGATGATGAACTCGATCACCCGCTGGATCACCGTGTCGACCCGGCCGGCGAAGAAGCCGGAGATGCCGCCGATCAGCACCCCGAGCACGAAGCTCAGGAACACCCCGACCAGGCCGACCGACATCGAGATGCGGGCGGCGTGCAGCGTCCGGGAGAACACGTCCTGGCCCTGGCTGTTGGCGCCGACCAGGTAGAAGGGGTCGCCCGCCCGCTGCGGGCCGAACAGGTGCACGTCGGACTCGATCCCGAACAGGGAGTAGGTCTCGCCGCGGACGAAGAATCCCAGCGGGATCTTCCGGCTCTCGTCGACGGTGAAGCTGCGCGCGAGGCTCACCGGGTCGGTCTCCGACCGGTAGCCGTAGACGTAGAAGCCGAGCTCGCCGTCGTCGAGCACGTGCACCCGCTGGGGCGGGGCGTAGGCGTAGTCGGCGTTGTACGCGCCCGCCGACGACGGCGTCACGAACGGCGAGAAGATCGCGAGCAGGTAGGCCACCGCGAGCACGCCCAGGCTGACCATCGCGACCCGGTGGCGGCGGAACCGGCGCCAGATGAGCGTGCGCTGCGAGGCCTGCCCGTCGCCCGGGGGGCCTGCGGAGCCCGGCGGTGCCTCCCGGGCCAGGGTCTCGGCCATGCGGTCCGCTCTCCTCATCGGTTGCCGTACCGGATGCGCGGGTCCGACCAGGCCAGCAGGAGGTCGGAGACGAGCGTGCCGAGCACGGTCAGCAGGCTCAAGATCATGATGAACGAGCCGGCGAGGTACATGTCCTGCGCCTTGAGCGCCTGCAGCAGCAGCGGCCCGGTGGTCGGCAGGTTGAACACGATGCTCACCACCACCTCGCCGGACACCAGCGCGGGCAGCACCCACCCGACCGTCGACAGGAACGGTCCGAGCGCCATCCGCACCGGGTACTTCAGCAGCAGCCGCCGCTCGGTGAGGCCCTTCGCCCGTGCCGTGTCGACGTAGGGCTTGGCCAGCTCGTCGAGCAGGGTCGCGCGCAGCGTCCGGATCAGGGCGGCGGTGCCGGCCGCCCCGACCACGACGATCGGCATCCACACGTTGCCCAGCAGGTCGAGCACCTTGCCGAGGTTCCACGCCGAGTCCTGGAACTCCGGGGAGAAGAGGCCTCCGAC
This sequence comes from Pseudonocardia kunmingensis, assembly GCF_006716445.1. Taxonomy (GTDB): domain Bacteria; phylum Actinomycetota; class Actinomycetes; order Mycobacteriales; family Pseudonocardiaceae; genus Pseudonocardia; species Pseudonocardia kunmingensis. The sequence goes on along the minus strand of NZ_VFPA01000002.1, from coordinate 231,281 downwards.
CTCCTGCCCGAAGTAGGTGAACGCGATGTAGGCCAACCCGAGCCCGAGCAGGAACTCCGGGACCGCCAGCCCGACGAACCCCACCATGGTGAAGGCGTAGTCGCCGAACGAGTAGCGGCGCACCGCCGAGTAGATCCCGATCGGGAACGCGAGCAGCCACGTCACCATCAGGGCGCACAGCGAGATGGCGACGCTGAGCAGCAACCGGGACCCGATGAGCTCCGAGACCGGCCTGTTCCACAGGAAAGACTCGCCGAAGTCGCCCTGCAACATGCCGCCGACCCACGTGAAGTACTGCACGTGCAGGGGCTCGTCGAGCCCGTAGCGCTCCTCCAGCACCGCGATCCGGGTCTCGTCGACCTGGCCCTCCGCCGCCATCTCGGCGATGACCGTGTCGAGGTAGCTGCCGGGCGGGAGCTGGATGATCAGGAACGAGACGACGGAGATCAGGACGATCGTCGGGACGAGGTAGAGCAGCCTGCGCAGGACGTAGCGGCCCACCGGCTCAGCTCGTCAGGTAGAGCTGCTCGGGGAAGGTGATCCCCGGGCTCGGGAAGAACGCGGACGCGAGCACGGTCTGCTCGGCATCGCGCAGGTTGTGCATCTTGTCGCTCACGACGCCCCAGAAGGCGCCGGGCCGGACGAGGACCGTGCCGATGACGTAGAACTCGTCGGCCGCGATGTCGAGCAGCTGCGCCATCAGCTCCTTCTGCCGCGCGCCGTCGACCGTGCCACGGATCTCGTCGAACAGCGCGAACTGCCGCTTCGTGGGCTCGGGCGGCTCCTCCCCCGCCGTACCGCCGGAGTCGTACCACTCCGCCCAGGTCGGGGCGTACCCCGCGCTGGAGTCCGGCGGCGGGCTGAAGGGCACGTAGGAGATCGGGTCGACGATCGCCTCCGGGCCGCCGCCCTGCCCGACGAAGATGTAGGCCTCGTGTTCCTTGGCTCCGAGCTGGCTGTTGAAGAAGGAGCGCTCGAGCCCCTTCACCACCGCGGTGACGCCGACGTTCGCCCACTGCCCCCGCACCAGCTCGGCGACGTTCGCGAACGCGCTCTGGATGCCGAGCGGGTAGGAGAGCACGAACGACACCGGCTGCCCGTCCGGCCCCAGCCGCCTGCCCTGCGCGTCCCGGTTCGCCAGCCCCGCCCGGTCGAGGTGTGCGTTGGCCTGCGCGACGTCGAACGCCGTGTGCTGGGTGGCGAGCCGCTCGTGGTAGTAGCCGGAGTCCTTCAGCGGCGCGACCTGCCACGGGTCGGCCTGCCCCGCGTAGACCACCTTGCTGATCTCCGCCCGGTCGATCGCGACCGAGAGGCCGACGCGGAAGTCCTTGCTGCGGAACACCGAGCGCAGCGTCGGGTTCGCGTGCCCCATGTTGAAGAAGATCGTCGCGCTGTTGGCGATCGTGTCGACGGTCGAGTAGACCTTGTACCCGCCGCGCGCCTCGTTGTCCACGACGACCGGCTTGTTGACCGCGTCGTTGATGTGGCGCTGGTGCAGGTCGAGCTCCCCGTTGAGCGCCATCTGCAGCACGGCCTGGTTGTCCTGCACGATCGCGTAGCGGATGGCGTCGACGTAGGGGAGCTGGCTGCCCTCGGGGTCGGTCTTCCAGTAGTAGGGGTTGCGCTCGACGACGAACTCGTTGCCCTGGCCGAACGGGGCGCTCGGCATCCAGGCGGTCAGCCGCGGCAGATCGGTGTTCTGCCAGTGCGCGACGTCGCCGATGCCCTCCGACGCCTTGCGGTGGAACAGGTCGACGGGGTTGCTGGCCTGCGCCTGCGCCACCAGCGCGGTCAGGTCGCCGCCGTGGCGTGGGTGGAACTGCGTCAGGTAGTGCGCGGGGCGCAGCAGGTCGTAGGTCTCCTCGGTGTTGGCGAGGTAGAGCAGCACGAGCCCGCTCGGCTCGGCGAACACCAGCCGGACGGTGTGCGGGTCGACCACCTCCAGGCGCGCGGGCTCGCCGTCGGACTTGCCACCGGCGCGCAGCCAACCCGGCGCACCCCCGCCGAGCTCGGGGTCCTGCAGCACGTCGTTGTAGGAGAAGGCGATGTCGTCGGCCGTGAACGGCGCGCCGTCCGACCACCGCATCCCCGGACGCAGCCGCAGCGTCACCGTCCGGCCGTCCGCCGACACCTCGAAGGACTCGGCCACGTTCGGCACGACGGTGTTGCCGACCGGGTCCCAGCGCAGCAGCGGCTCGTACCCCACGGTCTTGAGCAGCCAGAACCCGTCGCCGGGGCCGGTGAGCGCGGTGCGCCAGGTGCCCCCGTAGACGCCCATCGTGGAGGCGGGCGTCACGACCATGGGCGTCCTCGGCAGGCGCTCGGCCACCGGCGGCAGCTCGCCCGCCTGGACGCGGGCGGCGAGCGACGGCGCCTCGAGGCCCTTGGCGGCACCCGCGGCACCCTGCGGCGCGGTCGGCTCCGTCGAGAAGAAGCCGCACCCGGCGCCGGCGGAGGCCGCTGCGAGGGCGCCGGTGAGGCGGAGGAAGTCGCGCCGGGTCGTGCCGCCGAAGCGTCGGGGTTCCGTCATTGGAGCTCCTGCATGCAGCGGGTGAAGGACGTGGGATGTCCGATGTCCGCGTCACCGTATGGTGCAGCTCACGCCATCGTCAAGGTCGCGCCGACGGCGGGAACGAGCCCCGCTATGCCGGCGCCGACCCGAGGTGCGTGGCCTCCAACAGCGCGACTCGGGCGTCGATGTTGCGGAAGTGCTCGGTCATCGCGCGCTGCGCGCCGTCGACGTCGCGGGAACGCAGGGCAGCGAGGATCGCCCGGTGTCGGCGCGCGGTCTCCGGCAGGTCCGGGTCCTCACCGCCGAGCCGGTCGTTCACCCGGTGGAAGACGTCCCAGAACGCGCGCAGCAGCTGCACGACGATCTGGTTGTCGAGCGACCGGTAGAGCAGCTCGTGGAACTGCCGGTCCTCCTCGGCGAAGTCCTCGTTGCGATCGGCCTTGGCCTCCATGGCCGCGGTCACCGTCTCGAGCGCCTCGATGTCGGCGTCCGGGATCGACGCGGCAACGCGGCGGATCAGCCCGTCCTCCAGCGCCTCGCGGGTCTCGAGCAGCTCGCTGACCGCCCGCGCGTCGCGCCCGATCCGCTGCAGCGTGCGGAAGGCCAGCCCGTCGGCGAGCGGGTTGAGCGACAGGCGGCCGACGTAGGTGCCGTGGCCGTGCCGGATCTCGACGATGTCGAGGGCCTGCAGCGCCTTGAGCGCCTCGCGGACCGAGTTGCGACTCACCCCGAGGTCCTCGACCAGCTCGAACTCCGTGGGCAGCAGCTCGCCGGGGGCGAGGCCGCGTTCGAGGATCAGCGCCATCAGCTCGTCCCGGACGATGCGTGAGGTCCGGGCGGCGGCAAGGCGGGCAGTGCGCTTCTCCACGGTGGACATCCTCCCGGTCACGCGACCGGCCGTGACGATCGGACGCTAGCAGGCCGGGCGCTACTCATGGGATGTTGGGCATCCTACGTCTCCGAAGGGGTGATCGATGCTCGACCGAACGGACGTCTTCACAGCAGGCGAGGACGGGGTGTGGATCTACCGCAACCCGGCGCTCGCGGCGACCCACTCGGGCGGTGTGCTGCTGTTCTGCGAGGCGCGGCGCGCTCCGGAACCCGGTGTCCACGGCGACTACGCCCCGGCCTCACTCGTGCTGCGCCGCAGCACGGACGGCGGCGACAGATGGGGCCCGACCCAGGTGCTCGCGACCAACCCGCGAGGGCCGGCGCACAACCCGACGCCGGTGCACGACCCGGCCACCGACGCCGTCCACTTCCTGTACGGCCTCGACTACGAGCGCGTCTTCCACACGCGGACCGACGACGGCGGCGCGACGTTCACCGACCCGGTCGACATCACCTCCGTCGCGCAAGCGTTCCGGCCCGAGTACGACTGGACCGCGTTCGCCACCGGCATCGGCCACGCCGTCGTCCTGAGCACCGGCCGGATCGTCGTCCCGGTCTGGATGGCACTCGGGACGGAGGGGGCCCACCGGCCCTCGGTCGTCGCCTCGATCTACAGCGACGACGCCGGCCGCACGTGGCAGCGGGGTGAGCTGCTGCCGCAGACCCTGCGCAACCCGAGCGAGACCCAAGCGGTGGAGCTGAGCGACGGGCGGGTGCTGTTCAGCATCCGCAACGAGTCACCCGAGCGCCGCCGCGCCTGGGCTGTGAGCCCGGACGGCGCCACCGGGTGGAGCAGCCCGCAGTTCGACCCGGCGCTGTTCGAGCCCATCTGCTGCGCCGCGATCCTGAAGGCCCAGCTGGACGGCCGGTCCGCGGTCGTGTACCTGCACCCGGACCCGCCCGAGCCGGTGCTCAAGCCGTCGACGGCCGACCGCAACCACCTGACCCTGCGCGCCTCCTTCGACGACTGCCGCACCTGGCCCGTCGCCCGGCTGGTCGACCCGGGGATCGCCGGCTACTCCGACCTCGCCCAGGCGCCGGACGGCACCCTGCTCTGCGCGTACGGCAGGGACACCATCGACGGCAACCCGTGGCACAAGAAGCACGTCTCGCTGGCCCGGATCGACCCGCGGTGGCTGCTGGGCTGAGCGCCACCGCGCGCGCTCACACACCGATCGCGGCGCTCGCACACCGGTTGCAGTCGGTGTGCGAGCGCGGAAGTCGGTGTGCGACGGCCGTCGCCCGGCCGGGGTGCGAGGTGGTTCGCTGTCGGACGTGATCACCATCGGCTTCCTGCACACCTCGCCCGTCCACGTGCCGACGTTCCGCGAGCTCCTGGCCGACGCCGACCCCGGGGCCCGGGACGTGCACGTGGTCGACGAGCAGCTCCTCGCGGACGCGCGTGCGCGCGGGGTCGACGCGGGCGTCGAGGCGCGCGTCCTGGAACGGCTGCGCGAGCTCGGCGGGCACCGGCCCGACGTCGTCGTCTGCACGTGCTCGACGGTGAGCGGGCACGCCGAGCAGCTGGCGGGCCAGGCGCGGCTGCCCGTGCTGCGCATCGACCGCCCGATGGCGGAGGAGGCGGTCGCGGGCGGTGGCCGGGTCGCGGTCGTCGCCGCCGTCGCGTCGACCCTGGGTCCGACCCGGCAGCTGCTGGAGGAGTGCGCGGCCGCCGCGGGCACCGGAGCGGAGATCGTCGAGGCGCCGTGCCTGGACGCCTGGGCCGCGTTCGAGGCCGGGGACCAGGCCGGCTACCTGGAACGCATCGCGCGGCACGTCCGCGAGGTGGCCGGTCGCGCGGACGTCGTCGTGCTCGCCCAGGCCAGCATGGCCGCCGTCGCCGACCTCGTCCGCGACCTGGACACCCCGGTCCTCAGCAGCCCCCGGCCGGCGGTGGTGCGGGCGGTGGATCTCGCTCGGGCCACGCGTCGAGGGCCAGGAGCGCCGCGTCCCGGCGATCGGGCGGGCACGAGCTGAACGTCAGGGAGGTGCGGGCGATCCGGGCCAGCTCGTCGTGGCGGAGGCCGAACCGCTCCCGCGCGAGGCGGTACTCGTCGAGCACGGTGACCCCGACGAACAGCGGGCAGTCGCTCGCCAGTGACACCGGGACCCCGGCGGCGAGCAGCCGGGGCAGCGGGTGCTCCTCGGCGGAGGGATACACGCTCAGGGCGATGTTCGAGGACGGGCAGACGTCGAGGCACACCTGCCGCTGCGCCAGCAGCTCCACCAGGTCCGGGTCCTCGACGGCGCGGACGCCGTGGTTGACCCGCGTGGCGCCGAGGACCTCCACGCACGCCCGGACGCTCTCCGGACCCGCGGCCTCCCCGCCGTGCGGCAGCGCGCGCAGCCCGGCGGCGCGGGCCCGGGCGAACACGTCGGCGAACAGGGTGGCCGGGTAGCCGGCCTCGTCACCGGCCAGGCCCAGCCCGACCACGCCCGCGCCCGCGTAGCGCACGGCCAGCTCCAGGGAGCGCTCCGCAGCCTCCATCGGCAGCCCGCGGTTGACGCCGAGGATCACGCCGGCCGCCGGGCCCAGCCCGTCGAGCACGGCTTCCAGCACGGCCTCGTCCGGGCCGAGGCGGCCCGCGTAGGTGGGCGGGACGAGGTGCACCTCGGACCAGACGACGCCCCGTGCCGCGGCGTCCTCCACGAGCTCGCGGCTGACGCGGCGCAGGTCGTCGAGGTCCCCGACCAGGTCGCGGGCCGCCTCGTAGGCCCCGACGAACTCGGCCAGGTCCGTGAAGCTCCCGGTGCGCGGAGCCGGCAACCCGTGGCGCTCCGACAGCTCCGCGGCCGTCGACGGGCGGATCGCCCCCTCGAGGTGCAGGTGCAGCTCGGCCTTCGGCAGCGCGACAAGATCCGGGACCGCAGGTTCCCGTACGAGCGGCACTCCCCGGCTCACCGGCCCGGCCAGACCGGGGCGCGCTTCTCCTGGAACGCGCGCACCCCCTCCTTGCCGTCCTCGCTGTCGAGCGCCGCCATCAGGGCGGGCAGCCGCTGGGCCCGCGCCTCCTGCGCGGTCAGGTGCGCGGTGCGCTGCACCATCTGCTTCACCGCGCGGACGGAGGTGGGCGCGCAGGCGAGGACGTCGGCCACCCAGCGGTCGACGGCCGCGTCGAGCTCCGCGGCCGGGACCACCTCGTTGACCAGCCCCATGGCCTGCATCTCGGCGGCCTCGGCGCGGCGGCCGGTGAGCAGCAGGCCCATCGCCTGGGTGTGCGGAACGCGGCGGACGAGCTGGAAGACCCCGCCGTCCAGCGGGAGCCTGCCGACCCGGGGCTCGGTGAGGCCGAACCGGGCGTGCTCGGCGGCGATCACGATGTCGCAGCCCAGCACCATCTCCATGCCGCCGCCGAGCGCGTAGCCGTTCACGCGGGCGATCACGGGGACGTCCAGGGTGGTGCGCAGGCTCAGCCCGCCGAAGCCGTTGGGGTCCAGGTCGGCCCAGTACTCGAGGCCGGTCTTGGCGATCGCGGCCGCGGACATGTCGGCGCCCACGCAGAACGCCCGCTCCCCCGCCCCCGTGACGACGACGGCACGCACGTCGCGGTCGGCCTCGATCCGGTCCCAGATCCCGCAGAGCCGCTCGTGCGTGGGTCCGTCGACCGCGTTCAGCACGGCGGGGCGGTCGATGGTCACGCGGGCGACGTGGTCGATGACCTCGTAGGTGACGTCGTCGGTCATCGCAGCACCTTCGCCTCGACCAGCGCCGCGACGGCGTCGTCGGCGTAACCGTGCTCGGCGAGCACCTCCGCGTTGTGCTCGCCCAGCCGCGGCGGCACCCGCCGGACCTGCGCGGGCGTGCTCGACAGCCGGATCGGGGCGTCCAGCGCGCGGACGCGACCCGCCGTGGGGTGCTGCATCTCCAGCACCATCCGGTTCACCGCGGTCTGCTCGTCGGCCAGCGCCTGCTCAAGGCTCCGGACCGGGGCGCAGAGGATGTCCACCTGCTCCAGCCGCTTCACCCAGTACTCGGTGGAGTTCGAGGCGAAGCGCTCGCGGAAGATGGCCTGCAGCTGCGGGCGGTGCTCGAACTGGCGGTCCAGGGTGGCGTACTCGTCCCGCGCGGACAGGTCCTCGTCCAGCTCCAGGGCGGTGGAGATGTCGCGCAGCGGGTTCTCCTTGAACGCCCCCACCATGCACACCGCGCCGTCGGTCGTCTCGAAGACGCCGGACAGCGGCATCGCGGCCCAGTTGATCTCCCGGCCGCGGTTGAGCTGCATGCACGCCTCCTGCATCTGCATGTGCAGCATCGAGTCGTACATCGTCACCTCGACCTTCTGGCCCTCACCGGTGCTGCCCCGCGCGAGCAGGGCCAGCAGGATGCCCTGCATGAGGTGCATGCCTGTGGTGTAGTCGGCGAGCGTGGTCGGGTAGACCGACAGCGGCACGTCCTCGCTCTCGCGCCGCCACATCACGCCGGAGTAGGCCTGCGCGATGACGTCCTGACCGCCCTTGTGCGCGTAGGGCCCGCTCTCGCCGAACCCGGTGCCCGACGCCCAGATCACCCGCGGGTTGAGCTCCTTGCACCGCTCGTAGCCGAACCCGATCCGCTCCATCACCCCCGAGCGGAAGTTGCTCACGACGACGTCGGCGTCGCGGATCAACCGGTGGACGACCGCGACCCCCTCCGCGGTGCGCGTGTCGACCGAGACGCTGCGCTTGTTGCGGTTGATCGACAGGAAGATCGGGTTGTCCGGGCCGTCGGGGTCGCTGATCGAGGACCGCGACAGGTCCCCGACCCCGGGCCGCTCGATCTTGATGACGTCGGCGCCGTAGTCGCCGAGGAGCTGCGTGCAGCTCGGTCCCATGTAGACCTGGGTGAAGTCGACGACGGTGACGCCGGCGAGCGGCAGGTTCATGAGGAGACCTCCACGGGTTCGGTGAGGGTGGCGTTCGGGGCCGGCACGTCGCCGGGGTCCGCGCCCTGGGCACGCATCCTGCGCTGGATCGCCGCGGCGTCGACCTCGCGGACGGTGGTGCCCGCGTCCACGGCCAGGCCCGCCGCGATCCCGGCGGCCTGCCCCATCGCCATGCACGGCGGGATCTCGCGGGAGATCTTCTGCGCGTCCGGTGTGGCGGAGTAGTGCCGCCCGGCGACGAGCAGCTGGTCGACACCGCGCGGGAGCAGGGCCCGGTAGGGCGTGTAGTAGTCGCGGCCGCGGGCCACCGAGTCGGGGAAGTGCCTGCGCTCGTTGACGTCGTCCTTGGTGACGACGTACTCGCCCTGCAGCAGCCGGGTCTGCCGCACGCCCATCTGCTCGGCGACGTCCACGACGTAGCAGCGCTCGAACCCGGGCAGGTGCTCGCGGATGTGGTCGACGACGGCGCCGATGCGGGCGCGCGCGTCGAACTCCGCCTCGGTGAGCGACTCGGGGTCGGCGCCGTCGTACCCGGTCATGTGCGGGCAGTTGCACCAGACCACGCCGGGCAGCGGCGTCTTGAGCCACCACAGCTCCCACGCGCCGCCGAGCATCCGCTTGATCGTCCGGTTGATCGCCCGCGCCTCGCGGGGGTTCTCCTGCTCGAACCGCTCGGCGGCGTCGGTGTCGACGCCGCCGAGGCGGAACACCAGCGTGGTCAGGTAGCTGTCCTTGACGTAGTCGGCCCCGGCGCGGGAGGCGACGTCGATGTCGCCGGTGGTGTCGACGACCACGTCGCCGAGCACGGCCTGCGGCCCCTGCTTGGTCTCGCAGACGACGCCTGCGAGGCGGTTCCCGTCCAGCACCGGCTGGGAGAACCACGAGTGCAGCCGCAGGTGCACGCCCGCCTCGCGGACCAGGTCGTTCGACACCCGCTTCCAGCCGTCGGGGTCGAACGCCACGGCGTAGCAGATCGGCTTCGGGGTGATGTGCTGGTGGAAGTCGAAGACGCCGTAGCGGCCCCAGCGGTTCCAGGTCTCAGGCGACGAGTAGCGGTCCGACTCGGGCGGGGAGACCGCCAGCCCCAGCTTCTCCAGGCGCTCGACGTACTCCGCGACGATGCCGGTGACCGAGATCTCGTCGCCGTTCACCATGTCGTCGAGCACCAGCACCATGCCACCGGAGGCCAGACCGCCGAGCGCGGCGTAGCGCTCGAGCAGCGTGACGCTCGCGCCGGTGCGGGCCGCGGCCACGGCCGCGCTCACGCCTGCCGGACCACCGCCCACCACGACGACGTCGGACCGGCGGACGACCGGCGCGGTCAGATCGGACAACTGCATCGTTTCCTCATTCACCCGCGAAGGTGCCGCTGTGGCGGCGGGCCGCCACGTAGAGCACCACACTGACAAGGGACAGGACGGCGGTGTAGGTGGGGAACAGCCAGTCGAGCTCGCGCTGCTGCAGCCACACCAGCAGGTAGGACGCGGTCCCGCCGAAGAGCGCGACCGCCACGCCGTAGCCCAGCGCCACCCCGGTGGCCCGGCACGCCTTGGGCATCAGCGACGTCGCGACCACGTTGTAGAGCGTCATGTTGAGCACGAGCACCACGGAGCCGCCCAGCAGGACCGCGGCGAACCCGAGGATGCCCGGCTCGTCGTAGAACAGCATCAGGAACACCGACGGAACGGCGAGCAGCCGGGTCACCAGGAACGTGCGCGACAGCTTGTACCGGTCGGCCAGCGCCCCGGTGACGAGCGACCCGACCAGCAGCACCACACCCAGCGCCGTGGTGAGGGCGAACACCGCCGTCGGGTCCTCGCCGAAGGTGCTGCGGGCGAGGTTGGGCAGCCCGACGTTCCAGGCGTAGTTGTAGGCCTGCGCCGCCCCGACGACGAACACGATCGCCAGCAGGCCGAGCCAGTGCCTCCCGACGCCGCGCCACACCGTGCCCGTCGAGTTGTCGGCGCGCTCGTGCTCGTGCAGCGTCTCGGGCAGCGCGCGGCGCAGGTAGATCACCACGACGCCCAGGAGCGCACCGATGACGAACGGGACGCGCCAGCCCCACTCCTGCATCGCGTCGCCGCCGATCATCCAGCTGGTGGCGAAGCTGACCAGCGAGGCGAGCAGGATCCCGAGGTTGACGAAGAAGCTGATGTACCCGGCGGCCCGGCCCTCCCGGCCGGCCGGGTTCAGCTCCACCGCGTAGGCGGTGGACAGCGGGGCCTCGATGCCGGTGGACACGCCCTGCAGCAACCGGCAGACGACGAGGATCACCCCCGCCCACGCCCCGATCGTCTCGTAGGTCGGCGTCAGCGCGATGACCAGCGTCGTCACGGCCATCAGGCCGACCGAGGCGAGCATCACCCGGCGCCTGCCGATGAGGTCGGCGACGACGCCGAACAGCACGCCCCCCAGCGGGCGCACCGCGAACCCGACGGCGAACACCGCCAGCGCGCTCAGCGTGGCCGAGACGGGGTCCTCGGCGGGGAAGAAGTGCGGGCCCAGGAAGGCCGAGAGCAGGCCGAAGACCATCCAGTCGTACCACTCCAGGGTGTTACCCAGGCCGAGGCCCAGCATCCCCCTGCGGGTGGTGGCGCCGATGTCGCGTGGACGTGGCGGCGGGGTCGCGGCGGTGGTCGAGGGTGTCGCATTCATGGGTTCGCCTTTGATCCATGGGACGCGTGCGCGCGTCGGACGGGGCACCCGCACGTGGGCAGGGCGCAGCAGGACGCCGTCGGGGCGTCAGGTGAGATGCAGGTGTGCCGGCGGGCCGGTCACCAGGTGGGCGGTGTGATCACCCAGATGGCGGTGCAGATCTCGTCGCCGGGGTTGGCGTACCAGTGCGGTGTGGTGGAGGGGTAGCGGATCGAGTCGCCGGGCCCGAGCTCGTGCTTCTGCCCGTCGAGGTAGACGTCCTTGCGGCCGGACAGCACGAGCCCGAACTCCTCGCCCTGGTGCCGGTAGGGGTTCGCGCTGCTGTCGTACCCGGGTGGGGTCTCCACCCAGGTCGCTTCGAGGGCGCCGTTCAGGTCCGGTGTCAGCAGCTCGAAGGTGCCGCCGTCGTCGGACGCGATGCCGTGCCCGTCCAGCCGGCGGCGCTCGGACCGCCGGACGACCGGCGACCGGCGCCGGTCCGAGACCTGGAAGAGCCGCCCGATCGGGATGCCGAGGCCGTGGGCGAGCTGGACCAGCGTGCCGAACGACGGGTTGGCCAGCCCGCGCTCGATCTGGCTGACGATGCCGGTGCTGAGCCCGGACAGCTCGCTGAGCCGCTCGAGCGTCAGCCCCGCTTCCTTGCGGAGGGACCGCACCTGGTTGCCGACCTCGCCGAGCATCGCGGCGACCGGCAGGTCCGCTCCTGCACCTGTCTCCCGATCACCCATGGCAGCCACCCTCCTCCGGCAAGCGACTTCAGAATACTGAAGTTCTTCACCGAGGCAACCCGGGAACGCACATCATCGTGAAGTAGGCGCCCACCGGACGAACGGCACTCTCGTCGGTACCTAGCCGACGAACGTGCCGTTCGTCACGCGGATCCCGCTTCCGGAGCCGCCTAGAGAGGCCGCCCTCGGTGGGTGCGCACCGCGCGGACCAGCAGGGTCGCGCCGGCGACCAGCGCCACCAGGCCGATCACCAGCCACAGCCGCGACCCGGACATGAAGCTGCCTCCCACGAGGTTGGCGCCTTGCAGCGTCCACAGCGCGCCGATCGCGACCAGGAGGACGCCGAGGACGGGAACCACGTAGCGGGCCATACGCCGAAGCATGCTCCTCCGACGGCTCCGGTGGTGGGCACCCGCCGCCGGAATCCGGTCGACGCCCGCCGTCCACGCCGCCACGCTGGCGCCGTGCGACAGGAGGACATCTGGGACGAGGCGGCCGCTCGGCAGTACGACACCCCGGGCACGGGCATGTTCGCGCCGGAGGTGCTGGAGCCCACCGTGGACCGGCTCGTCGAGCTCGCCGGGGGCGGGCGGGCGCTGGAGTTCGCGATCGGCACCGGCCGCGTCGCCGTGCCGCTCGCCGCGCGCGGGGTGCCCGTCACCGGGATCGAGCTGTCCCGTCCGATGATCGATCGGCTGCGGACGAAGGTGGACGAGGCGAGCGTCCCGGTGGTCGTCGGTGACATGGCCACCGCCCGCGCCCCCGGCTCCTACACGCTGGTCTACCTCGTGTTCAACACGATCTCGAACCTGCTCACCCAGGCCGAGCAGGTCGCCTGCTTCCGCAACGCGGCCCGGCACCTCGGGCCCGGGGGCCGGTTCGTGATCGAACTGGAGGTGCCCGAGCTGCGCGTGCTCCCACCGGGCCGGGAGGCCACCGTGTTCCACAGCGAGCCCGGGTACGTGGGTCTCGACACCTACGACGTCGTGAACCAGCGGATGGTCTCGCACCACTTCCGGTTCTCCGACGGCCGGCAGGCCGAGCTGTTCCGCAGCCCGCACCGCTACATCTGGCCCGCCGAGCTCGACCTCATGGCCCAGCTCGCGGGCATGGAACTCGAGTCGCGCCACGCGGACTGGGCCGGCTCGGCGTTCACGGCCGAGTCCCGCTCCCACGTGTCGGTCTACCGCCTCCCGCCGCCCCGGTGACCGGCCGCCGGACGCCTGCTCAGAGCTTGAGCACGATGTTCGAGCAGGCGGAGAGGTCGATGCCCTTCTCGTCGACGTCCAGGCTGGTCAGCACGCCGTCCTCGACGATGGCGGCGTAGCGCTTGGAGCGCTTCCCCAGGCCGAAGCCACGTCCGTCGAGCTCGAGACCCATCGCGGCGGCGAACTCGCCGTTGCCGTCGGCGAGCATCAGGATGTCGTCACCGACGCCGTGCGCCTTGCCCCACGCGTCCATCACGAACGGGTCGTTGACCGCGGTGCACGCGATCGTCGTGACGCCCTTGGCCCGGAGCTCGTCGACCCGCTCCACGAACCCGGGCAGGTGGACGTTGGAGCAGCCCGGGGTGAACGCCCCGGGCACGGCGAACAGCACGACCTTGCCGGTGCCCAGGACCTCGCCGGACTTCACGACGGTCGGCCCGTCGGCGGTCACCACGCGCAGTTCGACATCGGGGAGCCGGTCACCCACGGAGATCGTCATGGGTGCAACTTACGCGGAATCCGCCTGGGTATCACCCGACCGGGGTCAGCGCGGTGGCACCGAGCAGCACGAGCGCGACCACCTTGGCCACCTCGAGCACCACGTAGTAGAGGTGTGCGCGCGAGCGCGGCAGCTCCTCACCCGCCAGCACCCGCTCCGAGCGCCGGTTCAGCGCCGGACGGATGAGCCCGAGCTGCGCGGCGAGCACGGCTGCGGCGAGCGCCGCCGCCACCAGCACGAGGGCCGGGCGGGTGCCGGCGAGCAGCAGACCGCCCGCGACGAGGAGCAGCAGGACCAGCTCCACGCGGTTCAGCGCGGCGAACACCAGGCGCCCGATGCCCAGGCCCAGCGGCACGGTGACGCCGGGCGCGCGGAACTTCAGCGGCGCCTCCAGGAACGAGATCGCCAGCACCATGCCGAGCCAGGTGAAGGCCGCTGCAGCCACGAGTCCCACGCCCGCGAGTATCCCGACGCCCGTTCCGCGGCACCGCACAGACCGGGTGGGGTCGGCACACACCGCCCGCGATGTGTGCCGACCCCACCGGATGTGTGCCGTCTGCGTCCGGACGCCGTTCTCAGCGCGACCAGACGCAGTTCCCGCCCACCCACGTCGAGCGGACCCCGACCGACGCGATCTCGCCCGGGTCGACGGCCGTCAGGTCGGCGTCGAGCACCACGAAGTCGGCGAGCCGCCCCGGGGTCAGCCGGCCCTTGATCGCGGCCTCGCCGGTGGCGTGGGCCGAGCCCGCGGTGTAGACGGCGAGCGCGTCCAGCACGTCGAGCCGCTGCTCGGGGCCCACCACGAGCCCGTCCGCCGTGCGGCGGGTGACGAGGCTCTGTAGCGCGAGCAGCGGGTCGATGGGCACGATCGGGAAGTCCGAGGAGCCCCCGACCTGCACGCCCGCGTCCCGCAGCGACCGGTGCGCGCACGCCATCCCGGCGCGCTCCGGCCCGTAGAACTCGCTCACCGCCTCGCCGAACAGCGCGATGAACGGCCCGAAGGGCACCGGGATCACGCCGGCGTCGCGGATGCGGGCGATCAGGGCGTCGTCGACGATGCTGCAGTGCTCGATGCGGTGGCCCCGCCGTGACGACCGGGCCGGCAGCGACTCCAGCACGTCGAGCACCTTGGCGATCGCGAGGTCGCCGTTGGCGTGCACGGCCACCCGCCGGCCCGCGGCGTCCACCGCGCGCACCGTCTCCGCGAAGTCGGCGTCGCCGAGCACCTGCAGACCGTTGTCGCTGCCGGTGGCGCTGGCGTAGGGGTGCCGGCACAGGCAGGTGCCGCCGGAGAAGGCGCCGTCGAGCATCAGCTTGACGCCCGCGAGCTGCAGGTGCGTGCTGTCGGGCTGTTCGGCGGGCCAGGAGTCCGGGTCGAACCAGCTGTGCCACAGCAGCATGCTGACCCGCGGGATGAGCTGCCCCGCGCGCAGCGCCGCGGTGTACATCTCCCGCTCCAGCGGCGTGACGATCGCGTCGCAGTAGGAGGTGATCCCCACCTGGTGCAGCTCGGCGTTGACCTCCCGCAGGGCCGCGACCTGCGCGGCGGCCTCCCCGGCGGGGGCGATCGAAGGGGTCAGCGGGCCGGGCAGCCACGGGTCGAGCCACGCCCGCTCGTACATCCAGCCGTCGAGGCGGCCGTCGGCGGCGACGGTCAGCTCCCCGCCGGGCGGCGCGTCGGCCGGCGTGCGGTAGCCGAGCACCTCCAGCGCGCGGCTGTTCACGACCGCGCGGTGGAAGGTGTACTGGATGATCACGACGGGGTGCTCGGTGGAGACCGTGTCGAGGAAGTCGCGGTCGACGCCGGCGAGCTTCCGCTCGTTGATCGGCTGGCCGACCACCCACTCCCCCGGCGGCACGGTGGCGGCCCGCGTCCGCAGTGCCGTGCGCACCGCCTCGCGGTCGGTGGCGCCGGACAGGTCGACGCGGACGCGGGCGAGCGCGGCCTGGGACGGGTGGCAGTGCGCG
This sequence comes from Pseudonocardia kunmingensis, assembly GCF_006716445.1. Classification (GTDB taxonomy): domain Bacteria; phylum Actinomycetota; class Actinomycetes; order Mycobacteriales; family Pseudonocardiaceae; genus Pseudonocardia; species Pseudonocardia kunmingensis. Next base: position 215,958 of record NZ_VFPA01000002.1, on the reverse strand, counting down.
TCGTTGAAACCGGGGACGACGAGCGCGCCGTCCAGGTCGATCCACTCGGCGTCGGGGTAGCGCTCGCGCAGCTCGGACCGCGTGCCCGCGGCCGCGATCCACTCCCCGTCGACGGCGAGCGCCTCCGGCTCCGGGCCCTCCATCGGGATGATCCGCGGACCGCTCACGATCTTCACGGCGTCACCGGCCCCGGGGCCGGGGCGACCTCGCGGTCCAGGTGCGTCCGCGGCCCGCACGAGATCGCGGCCAGGGCGACGGCGGACACCGCGGACAGGTAGGCACCGACGGCGAGGCTGCTCTGCGTCGTCGCGTAGAGGTACGTCGCGACGAACGGGGCTGGCGCCGAGGCGATGATGCCGCTGAGCTGGTAGGACAGGCCCGCGCCGGTGTAGCGGACCCGCGTCTCGAACAGGCCGGGGATGAAGCTGGTGATCACCGCGCTGGAGAACGCGTGGCCCACGGGCAGCGCGAGGAACGCCGCCAGGAAGATCCCCCACGCCGTGCCCGTCTGGAACAGGGCGAACATCGGCACGCCGATCACGATGCCGATGACGGCGCCGAGCTGCAACAGCCGCTTGCGCCCGATCCGGTCGGCGATCATCGCCACGAGCGGCATGCTGACGATGTCGATCGCCGCGGCCGCCATGATCATGAGCAGGATCAGGCCGCGGTCGAAGCCGAGGTCCTGCGGCCCGTGCGCGAGCATGTAGACCGTGGCCAGGTAGAACACGGTGTTGCCGCCGGCGATGGACAGCGCCCCGATCAGCACCGAGCGCTTGTGCTCGCGCAGCACCTCCCCGATCGGCGCGCGCTGCGGCTCCTCCCGGCGGGCCTGCAGCGCCTCGAACTCCGGCGACTCGGTGATCCGCATCCGGATGTAGAGCCCCACCACGATCAGCACCGCCGAGGCGAGGAACGGGATGCGCCACCCCCACGACTGGAACTGCGCTTCGGGCATCAGCTGGACCAGGTAGAACGCCCCGGTCGCCAGGACGATCCCGGCCGGCACGCCGGCCTGGGGCCAGCTGGCGAAGAACGCCCGCTTGCGGGCCGGGGCGTGCTCCAGCGCCATCAGCGCGGCGCCGCCCCACTCGCCGCCGACGGCGAAGCCCTGCACGAAGCGCAGGGCGACCAGGAGCACCGGCGCGGTGATCCCGATCGTCGCGTAGCCGGGCAGGACGCCGACCAGCACGGTGGCCAGCCCCATGCCGAGCAGCGAGTACACGAGCATCTTCTTGCGGCCGACGCGGTCGCCGTAGTGGCCGAACAGGATGCTGCCCAACGGGCGCGCGACGAAGGCCACCGAGAACGTGGCGAACGCGGCGAGCGTGCCGGCCAGGGGCTCGAGCGTGGGGAAGAACTGCTGGTTGAGCACGAGTACCGCGGCCGTGCCGAAGATGAAGTAGTCGTACCACTCGACGGTGGTGCCGACGAAGCTCGCGAACGCGACCTTCGTCGGCGACACCCTCGGGACCGTTGTCGACGTTGACATGGTCGCCTTCCTACTCGCCGGTGTAGTAGCGGTCCACCACGTCGAGGGCGGCGTCGAGGACGGCGACGCCCTCGCGGACCTCCTCGGGTGTCGTCGTGCAGGGTGGTACGACGTGCGTGCGGTTGAAGTGCGTGAACGGCCACAGCCCGCCCTGCTTGCACGCGGCGGCGAACTCGGCCATCGGAGCCGCCGCGGCCCCCGTGGCGTTGAACGGCACCAGCGGCTCGCGGGTCTTCCGGTCGCGCACCAGCTCGAGCGCCCACATCACGCCGAGCCCGCGGACCTCCCCGACGCTCGGGTGGCGCCGCGCCAGCGCCCGCAGCTCCGGGCCGATCACGTCGCGGCCGAGGGCGCGCGCGTGCTCGAGGATCCCCTCGTCGCGGAAGACGCCGATCGACGCCACCGCGGACGCGCACGCGAGCGGGTGCCCGGAGTAGGTGAGCCCGCCCGGGTAGGGGCGGTCGTCGAAGGTGGCCGCGATCGCCCGGGAGATCACCACGCCGCCGAGCGGCACGTACCCGGAGTTGACGCCCTTCGCGAAGGTGATCAGGTCCGGGACGACGTCCCAGTGGTCCACGGCGAACCACTCGCCGCAGCGGCCGAAGCCCGACATCACCTCGTCCACGATCATGACGATGCCGAACTCGTCGCAGAGGGCGCGGACGCCCGCGAGGTAGCCCGGCGGCGGCACCAGCACGCCGTTGGTGCCGACGACGGTCTCCAGGATGATCGCGGCGACGGTGTGCGGCCCCTCGACCACGAGGGTGTCGCGCAGGTGCGCGAGCGCCCGCGCGCCCTCCTCGTGCTCGTCGGCCGCGTGGAACGCCGAGCGGTAGGCGTACGGCCCCCAGTAGCGCACCACCCCCGACACCCCGGGCTCGGACGCCCAGCGCCGGGGGTCCCCGGTCACGGCGATCGCCCCGGCCGTGGCGCCGTGGTAGCTGCGGTAGGCGGCGAGCACCTTGTGCCGCCCGGTGTGCACCCGCGCCATCCGCAGCGCGTTCTCGTTGGCCTCGGCGCCCCCATTGGTGAAGAACACCTTGTCCAGGTCCCCGGGCGCGACCTCGGCGATCAGCCGGGCGGCCTCGGAGCGGGCGTCGTTGGCGAAGCCCGGCGCCACCGTGCAGAGCTTGGCGGCCTGCTCGGTGATCGCCGCGACCAGCCGCGGGTGCTGGTATCCGATGTTGACGTTGACCAGCTGGGAGGAGAAGTCGAGGTAACGCCTGCCCTCGTCGTCCCAGAAGTAGGAACCCTCCGCGCGCTCGATGGGCATCGGGTCGATCTGCGCCTGGGCCGACCAGGAGTGGAAGACGTGCGCGCGGTCGTCGGTGCGCACCCGCGTGCGCTCCGGGGCGGTGATCGTCATGAGCGTTGTCCTTTCGCTCCGCGAGCCGCGCTCAGCGCGTCCTCGGGAAACCGAGGTCCACCGAGGACGTGGCCGGGTCCGGCCAGCGCGAGGTGACGACCTTGCCGCGGGTGTAGAAGGTGATCCCTTCCGGGCCGTACATGTGCGTGTCGCCGAACAGAGAGGCCTTCCAGCCGCCGAACGAGTAGTAGGCCACGGGCACCGGGATCGGCACGTTGATGCCGACCATCCCGACCTCGACGTCGAACTGGAACTGCCGGGCGGCGCCGCCGTCCCGGGTGAAGATCGCGGTGCCGTTGGCGAAGGGGTTCGCGTTGATCAGCTCCAGCCCCTCCTCGTAGGTGTCCACGCGCACCACCGACAGCACCGGCCCGAAGATCTCGTCGGTGTAGACGGTCATGTCCGGGCGCACGTGGTCGAGCAGGGTCGTGCCCAGGAAGAAGCCGTCGGAGGGCACGTCGGCCTCGCGGCCGTCGACCACGACCGTGGCGCCGGCCTCCGCACCGGCCCCGACGTAGCCCGCGACGCGGTCGCGGTGCTCCCGGGTGATCAGCGGCCCCATGTCGGTGCCGGGCTGGGCGCCGTCGCCGATCGTCAGCTTGGGCAGCCTCGCCGCGATCGCGTCCACGAGCGGGCCTGCGACGTCCCCGACCGCCACGGTGACCGACAGCGCCATGCACCGCTCCCCCGCCGCGCCGTACGCCGCGGAGACCACGGCGTCGGCGGCCATGTCGACGTCGGCGTCGGGCAGCACCAGCGCGTGGTTCTTGGCGCCGCCGAGCGCCTGCACCCGCTTGCCGTGCGCCGTGCCCGTCTCGTAGATGTGGCGCGCGATCGGCGTCGAGCCCACGAAGCTGACGGCGGCGACGTCGGGGTGCACCAGCAGCGCGTTCACCGCCTCGGCGTCGCCCTGCAGGACGGTGAACACGCCGTCGGGCAGCCCGGCCTCCTGCCAGAGCCGCGCGAGGAACAACGCCGCCGACGGGTCCTTCTCGCTGGGCTTGAGCACGAAGGCGTTGCCGCACGCGATCGCGTTCGCGCACATCCACAGCGGGACCATCGCGGGGAAGTTGAACGGGGTGATGCCGGCGACCACGCCGAGCGGCTGGCGGATGTTGTAGACGTCGACGCCGGTGGCGGCCTGCTCGGAGAACCCGCCCTTGAGCAGCTGGGGCACCCCGGTGGCGAACTCGACGTTCTCCAGGCCGCGGGCGATCTCGCCCGCCGCGTCGGAGAGCACCTTCCCGTGCTCGGCGGTGATGATCGCGGCCAGCTCGTCGGAGCGGTCGTGCAGCAGCTCGCGGAACCGGAAGAGCACCGCGCTGCGGCTCGACAGCGACGCGCGGCGCCACGCCTTCGCGGCGGCGAGCGCCGACGCCACCGCGGTGCCGGTCTCCGCGGCGCTCGCCAGGTCGACCTCACCGGTCTGCCGCCCGGTCGCCGGGTTGAACACCGGCGCCGCACGACCGGAGGTGCCCGGGGTCTCGCGGCCGTCGATCCAGTGGGAGATGCGCGTCGTCATGCCGGGCACGGTATGTGTGACGATGCGACAGAACAATACATCTTTTGATATGTTACAAAAGTGCGCAGCGAGCTCCTGTCCGAGATCGAGCAGCGGCTCGAGCACCCCACGGCCCGCGACCTGGCCCACGCCGTGGGCCGGGCGATCAGCGACGGCGTCGTGGCGCCGGGGGCGAAGCTCCCGCCGATCCGCGAGGTCGCCACCCAGCTGGCCCTCTCGCCCACCACCGTCAGCGCCGGATGGGCCCTGCTGACCCGCGCGGGAACCATCCGCACCGACGGCAGGCGCGGCACCACCGTCGTCGGCCGGGCCGAGCCGCGCGCGGGGCGCTACCGGCAGGCACTGGACCGCCAGCCACCGCAGGATCAGGCACCGTTCCGGATCGACCTCTGCACCGGGGTCCCGGACGCCGCCCTGCTCCCGAGCCTCACCGGCGCGCTGGCCGCACTGACCACGGCCGGAACGCCCGGCAGCTACCTCGACGAGCCGGTCCTGCCGGAGCTGCGCGAGGTCCTGCGGGCCGACTGGCCCTACGACCCGGCCGAGCTGACGATCGTCGACGGCGCCATGGACGGCCTGGACCTGGTGGCCCGCTCGGTGCTGCGGTTCGGGGACCGCGTCGCGATCGAGGACCCGTGCTTCCCGCCGCTGGTCGACCTGCTCGAGGCCGTCGGCGCGCAGGTCGTCGCCCTGCCGGTGGACGGCGACGGGCCGGAACCGGACGCGCTGGCCGACGCCCTGCACTCCCCGCTGGCCGCCGTGGTGCTGCAGCCGCGCGCCCAGAACCCGACCGGGGTGTCGCTGGCCGCCGGCCGGGCGGACGCGCTCGCCGGGCTGCTCGAGGGCACCTCGACCCTGGTCGTGGAGGACGACTCGGCCGGGGCCACCTCGATCTCACCCCCGACGAGCCTCGGGAGCAGGCTGCCCGACCGGACCGTGCACGTGCGCAGCTTCTCCAAGTCCCACGGCCCCGACCTGCGGCTGGCCGCGATGAGCGGCCCGGACGACGTGCTCGCGGCCGTCGCCGCGCGGCGCCAGAACGGGCAGGGGTGGAGCAGCAGGCTGCTGCAACGGATCCTGCTCAGCCTGCTCACCGACCACGCGGCGGGCGCGGCGGTGGCCGCGGCCCGCCACGAGTACGCGCGCCGCCGCCGGCTGGTGGTCGACGCGCTGGCCGCCGCGGGCGTCGCGGTCGGGGGCACCGACGGGATCAACATCTGGGTGCCGGTGCACGACGAGTCGGCCGCTATCGTCCGGCTGGCGAGCCAGGGCATCGGCGTCACGCCCGGCACCCCGTTCACCGTCGCGCCGTCCGCGCAGGACCACATCCGGGTGACCGTCGGCCTGCTCGCCGACGGTCACGCGGAGGTGGCGGAACAGATCGCCGCGGCGGCCCGGACCAGCGGATGGCGCTCCCGGGGGCGGTAGCTCGTCGCACCGCCTGCCCGGGGCCGTCAGGGGGCGGTGCGGATGAAGCCCTCGTACCCGGACTCCGCCACCTCCGCGCACCGGCGGGCGTAGGCCGCGAACCCGCCTGCGTAGGGCAGGAACACCCGCGGCTTGCCCGGCACGTTGGCCCCGAGGTACCAGGAGGTCGCGGCCAGCGGGAGGAGCGTCGCGTGCGCCGCCTCCTCGACGTGCTCGCCCCAGGCCCGCTCGGCCTCCTCGGTGGCCTCGATCCGTTCCAGGCCGCGCTCGCGCAGGTGCGCGATGCAGTCGGCGATCCAGTCCACGTGCTGCTCGATCGAGGTGGGCATGTTGGTCAGCACCGACGGGCTCCCGGGACCGGTGATCGTGAACATGTTCGGGAAGCCCGCGACCTGCAGGCCGAGGTAGGTGCGCGGGCCCTCCGCCCACTTCTCCCGCAGGGTCCGCCCGCCGGTCCCCCGGATGTCCATGGCGAGCAGCGGCCCGGTCAGGGCGTCGAAGCCGGTGGCGAACACGAGGCGGTCGAGCGCGTGGGTCTCCGCGGTCGTGCGCAGCCCGTCCGCGGTGATCTCGACGATCGGCGTCTCGCGCACGTCGACGAGCGTGACGTCGTCGCGGTTGTAGGTCTCGAAGTAGTCGGTGTCGATGGGCGGGCGCTTCGTGGCGAACGGGTGGTCGCGCGGCACGAGCTTCTCGGCCGTCGCCGGGTCCCGCACGATCTCGCGGATCTTGGCGCGGAGGAACTCCGATGCGGTGTCGTTGGCCTCCTTGCTGGTGAGCAGGTCAGCGAAGGCGGCCCGGAACCGCAGGCCCCCGCGCTCCCACGCCGCCTCGTAGACGGCGCGCCGCTCCTCCTCCGACACCGACAGCGCCGGCCGCTCGGAGACGTCGAAGGGGTGGCCGTTGGTCGAGGCGCGCTGCGTGCGCCGGATCGCCTCGTAACCGTCCTTGACCTCGCGCTGGAACGCCGCCTCCATCGGCCCGTTCCGGGCCGGGATGCTGTAGTTCGCCGTCCGCTGGAAGACCGTGAGGTGCCGCGCCTGCTCGGCGATCACCGGGATGGCCTGGATGCCCGTGGACCCCGTTCCGACGACGCCCACCCGCAGGCCGGTGAAGTCGACGCCCTCGTGCGGCCACCGGCCGGTGTGGAACCACCGGCCCCGGAACGAGTCGAGCCCCGGGATGTCCGGAACGTTCGCCGCGGACAGGCAGCCGACCGCGGTGATGAAGAACCGGGCCGTGAAGCGCTCACCGTCGGTGGTGCGCAGGCGCCAGCGGCCGGCGTCGGCGTCGAAGGCCGCTTCGGCCACCCGCGTGCCGAAGCGGATGTCGCGGCGCAGGTCGAACCGGTCGGCGACGTGGTCGAGGTAGCGCAGGATCTCCGGCTGACCGGGGTAGCGCTCGCTCCACTCCCACTCCTGCTGCAGGTCCTCGTCGAACGAGTAGGAGTAGTAGTAGCTCTCGGAGTCGCACCGGGCGCCCGGGTAGCGGTTCCAGTACCAGGTGCCGCCGACGCCGTCGCCCGCCTCGAGCACCGCCGCGCGGAGGCCGAGGCCCCGCAGCCGGTGGAGCATGTACAGGCCCGAGAAACCGGCGCCGACGACCACGGCGTCCAGATCGCGCTCCGCCTCGCCCATTCCGCCTCCGTGGGTAGTTGGGCATGCTCAACAACTGCCACCGTATGCACCGACCCGCTGGAGGGACCAGTGCCGCCGCTCGATCCGCAGTTCCGCGCAGTGCTCGACAGGCTCGAGGCGACCGGGGCCCTACCCCTGGTCCGCGGCACGGCGCAGGAGACCCGGAGCCACTACCGGTCGCTCGCGATGGCCCGCCGCGGGGGCGACTACCAGCCGGAACCGGTCGCCGACGTCGAGGACCGCGCGGTCGACGGGCCGGCGGGCCCGCTCCCGGTGCGGGTCTACCGCCCGCTCGAGGACCGCGGGCGGATCGTCACCTACCTGCACGGTGGGGGCTTCGTGGTCGGCGACCTCGACACCCACGACCCCGTGTGCCGGCGGGTGGCCAACGCCGCGGGCGCCGTCGTCGTCGCCGTCGACTACCGGCTCGCCCCGGAGCACCCCCACCCCGCTCCCCTCGACGACGCGACGGCCGCGCTGACGCGGAGCGCGAGTGCCTTCCCGGGCAGGCCGCACGTCGTGGCCGGGGACAGCGCCGGAGCGTCCCTCGCGGCCGGGGCGGCCCTGCGGGCCCGCGACGAGGGCGGGCCGGTGCTGGCCGCCCAGCTGCTCGTCTACCCGTGCACCGACCCGAGCATGGGGATGGCGTCGGTCCGGGAGAACGGCGAGGGGTACTTCCTCACCCGCACCGACATGGCCTGGTTCTACGACCAGTACGCGCCCGCCCCCGCGCAGCGGGAGGACCCGACCGTCGACCTCCTGCACGCGCCCGACCTGACCGGCCTGCCGCCCGCCGTCGTCGTCACGGCCGAGTACGACCCCCTGCGCGACGAGGGCGACGCCTACGCCGAGCGGCTGCGCGCGGCCGGCGTACCGGTGCGCCACCTCCCCGGACCGGGGCTGATCCACGGCTACTTCGCCTTCCTCGGCGTCGTGGACGGGGCCGACGACCGCAGCCGGGAGGCGCTCGCCGCGCTGGACGACCTGCTGCCCTGAGTGCCGCGTGAAGCGGGGCCGCGCACCACATCTCCGCCCGCGCGACTCGTCGACGGGGTGCGCGGCGCGAATCGGGGGGCGTGGCAGGAGACGGGTGCGCGCGCCTCGCCCCGGCGCCCGCTGCTGCGGCGAGGGTGGCCGGGTTGGGCCCAAGCCACGGATATCGTGGTCGTTCTGGCGGCCGTTCCCGACGCGGGCCCAGGCCTGTTCTGGACGAACCCGTCGCGGCCGGGTCCGTGCGCACCTTGCTGTGGTGCCGTTCTCGAACCCCTTCGAAACAAGCCTTGACCAGTGGGCCGAGGACTTGAGCCGCACACCTCCGTTGCACGTCCTGCTCCCTGTCGATCACGGGAGGTGGACACGCCTCCGATCTGACCGATGATCATCGATAAGGCGGTGGAACGGGACCACCGCAAGGTGGGCGAGCACCCAGCAGGGACGGTCTCGTCAAGAACGGGCCTGGGCCCGCGCCGGGGACGGCTGCCCACCCAGCCCCAATTTCGGTAGTTCTGCCCACCCGGCCACCCCGCCGACGGGCAGGAGCAGCCGAACCCGACCGACTGCGCCGAAGACCGGGACAGGGGCGTGAGGCAGTGGTCGACAGCGGAAGGATCTTGCCGGCGGGGCCCGGTCCAGCCCGGGTCTTCTAGCCGAGGGCGCGTTCCAGTTCCGGTACCAGCCGGTCGAGGGCGTGTTCGATGCCCAGCACCATCGGCGCGCGCAGGACGCTCACCGTGATCAGGTCGACCGGGACGTAGCGGCCCTCGCGCACCGCAGGCACTCCCGCGAACACCGGGAGCGACTCGAGCTGCGCCTGCACCGAGGGCGAGATGTGCGCCATCAGCAGCACGTCGGCGTCGAGCGCGGACACGACCTCGTAGCTGAGATCGGCCTGCCCGGCGTCGCCGCTCGTCGGCAGCCGCGCCACGCCCGGCGACGGCACGAGCCCGAGCTCGGCGACCATCCGCATCGCGAAGTCGGCCGGATCGACGATCGAGGTGATCCGGCCCGCCTCGTAGTTGAAGGAGAGGGTGAACGTGCGGTCGCGCCAGGACGGGTGCTCGGCCGCGATGCCGGCGATCCGGTCCTGGAGCCCGGCGACGACCGCGGCCGCGCGCTGCTCCTCGCCCATCGCCTCGCCGATGAGCGCCGCATGGTCCTGCCACGTGTCCACGAGGGCCCCGCGCCGGTAGGTCACGACGGGCGCGATCTCCGACAGCCGCGCGACCTCGCCCTCGATGCCGTAGTAGGTGCCTGCCAGGACCAGGTCCGGCCGCAACGCCGCGATCTGCTCGTACGGGATGCCCTGCGCCGTGTCGAACACGGTGACGTCCCGCCCGGCGATGCGGTCCTCCAGGTAGGGCTCGACGCCCGGGGCGTAGTAGCTCTTCGGCATGCCGACGGGGGTCGCGTCGAGGGCCAGCACGACCTCCGCCTCCCGGCCGACGGTGACGATCCGCTGCGGCTTCGCGGGGATCTCGACCGGTCCGAGGGCGGTGTCGACCCGGCGCGGGAACCCCGCTGCCGGGGCCGCCGCGCCCGCGTCCTCCCGCGGGGCGCCGCACCCGGCGAGCGTTCCGGCCAGCAGCAGGCCCCCGGCGAGCACCGCACGGCGGGACGGACGGGCGCCAGGAGGCGGGAACGATCTCACGGGCCGACCTCCAGCGTCGATCTCGGCGAAGTCAGCGCAGCCTAACCTCATCCGCCGCGGTCGCGAAGGTGATCGCCGCCGCACCCGGTCCGAGGTCGTCCACCCCCGCGCGACGGCACGGGGACGAACCCGTGTCCGGCTAGGCAGACTCCTCGGAGCCGCGGATCCGGTCGCAGGTGGCCTCGACCTCGGCCCACGCCTTGCGGACCTCGGGGTCGTCGGCCATCCACCGCTCGGCCTCCGACGCGGCGGCCTTGTCGCCGTTCGCCGCGAGGACGTGCAGCTCGACCAGCTGGTCCTTCCAGTCCCGGTCCGACGCCGGGTGCGCTCGTGCAGCACTCATGGACCAACGGTTGCGCATCCGCAAGCAGCGGGAAAGCGGGGACGCGGCGGATGTGAGCGGCATCTCCCGCCGGGTCGGACCGCGCCGACGAGGAGCCGGGCGCGGCCGAGAACCTCCACGTCACCGGTGACGTGGAGGTGTCTCCGCCGAGACGGGGCCGGGTGTCAGTGCGCCGCGACCACCCCGCTCAGCTCGTTCGGGGTCGCGGGCAGCGTTCCGGTCGCCGTCACCGCGCCTGCCGCGAGGTCGACGGCGTGCACGGCGTTCGCCGCCGGGTCGCTCACGTAGGCCGTACCGCCGCGCACGAAGATCGACGGCCGCGGCTGCTGCCACTCGATCGGCTCCTGCCACGGCTCGAGCACGGGGATCGTCCGCGTCACCGCGCCGGCCACCGGGTCGATCACGTGGATGTGCCCGTCGGTGCCGAGCACGAGCCCCTCCCCCTGCGGGCCGCGCGCGAGCGAGCGGAACGTGTAGCTGGTGCCCAGGTCGACCAGGCGCAGGCTCGCGTCGGTGGTGTCGATCAGCGAGACGACCGTGGGGCGCTCGAGCTCGGCGTCCGGGTCCTGCTTGTAGTCCCCGAGGGTGATCGGGGACGCGTCGGAACCGGCCTGGTTGCCGATCCGCCCGTACGGCGTCGGGCTGGTGATCTTGGTGATCGTGCCGTCCCGGTAGACCAGCGCCCCGGTCTCGCAGCCGATGACGACCGCCTCGCCCTCCGCCGTGGCCTCGCCGTGCACGCCGGGGCAGTCCTCGTTGCGGGCGATCTCCTGGCGCTGCACGTCGAGCACGACGATGCCCGGGCGTTCCTCCTCGTTGCCGAGGGTGGTCACGAGCTCGCCGTTCGCCAGCTCGACGGCGACGCCGTGGTGCGGCTGCGGGGTCGTGTACTCCGCCACGCTCGGCGCGCCCGTGCCGAAGGTCGCGGGGTCGATGACGCGGACCTGCCCGGTGCCGTCGGTGAACAGGACGGTGCGGCCGGCGTGGCGCACGACGTGCCCCGGCTCGGCGCCCGGGAACGTCACGTCGGTCAGGGTCGCGGCCGCGGCGTCCAGCACCTGGAAGCCGTCGGAGGTCGAGACGATGACGTGGCGGTCGTCGCCCGCCGGGTTGACGCGGTTGAAGCCGGAGAGCGGGATGTCGGCCGCCACCTCGAGGGTGGTGCCGTCGAGCACGTGGAGGCCGCCCTCGTAGGTGGTGACCAGGGGCTCGGTGACGCTGAGCGCGGGTTGCGCGGGCGCGGGCGCGGCGGCCTGCTGCTCCTCGGCGCCGGAACCGCAGGCCGCGAGGACCAGCGCTCCGGCGGCGAGTGCCGCGACGCGTACGGGGAGGGGCATGCGATCGCCTTTCGTTCTTCTACTGGGGTTCGGGGCTCAGGGCGTGGCGCCGAGGCCGCGCGCGATCGCGTCGGCGTTGGCGCGCATCATCTGCAGGTAGGTCGCCGCGCCGCCGCCCTCGTCGGTCAGCGACTCGGAGAACAGCGGGACCACGGCCACGTGCACGCCGGCGCGGTCGGCGAGCACGCGGGCGAGGCGGTCGGGTTGGGAGGAGTCGGCGAACACCGCCGGCACGCCCGCGGTGCGCACCGCGGTGGCGAGCGACTCCAGGTCCGCGGCGCTGGGCGAGGCCAGGGTCGTCCCGCTCGGGATGACCGCGCCGACCACCTCGAACCCGTAGCGCTGGGCGAGGTAGCCGAACACGTGGTGGTTGGTCACGAGCTTGCGCCGCTCGTCCGGGATCCGGGCGAACTGCGCGGTCAGCGCGGCGTCGAGCTCGTCGACGGCGGCGCCGTAGCGCGCGGCGTTCGCGCGGACCGCCGCCTCGTCGACGCCCTCGACGTGGGCGACCACCTCGTCGGCCACCAGGTCGACCACGCGGCGGACGCGCTGCGGGTCGGTCCAGAAGTGCGGGTCCGGGTTCCCCGCGCTGCCGTCGGTGGCGAAGGCGATCGGGTCGACGGCCTCGGCCGCGGCGAAGGTGGCCACACCGGCGTCGCGGGCGGCGTCGACGTGGCGCTGCACGCCCTCCTCCAGGCCCAGGCCGTTGTGCACGACGAGCCCGGCGCGTTCGAGCTGCGCGGCCTGCTGGGCCGAGACCCCGAACGAGTGCGGGTCGGCGTTCGGCGCCATCAGCACCGTGACCTCGGCCTGGTCGCCGACGATGTTGCGGGTGACGTCGCCGAGGATGTTGGTCGTCACGACGACCGTCCGCTCCTGTCCCACCTGTCCGCACCCGGCGAGGGCGAGCAGCAGCACGCCGACGAGGGCCGCGAAGGCGCGCCGCCTCATCGCCCGGTCTCCACCATGCGGCTCGGCGCCCCGCCGAGGTCGAAGGTGCGGGCGACGCGCAGGTCGTCGCCGTGGTCGATCTCGTGGATCACGCCGGCGGCCGGGTCGTTGACGTAGGCGCGGGAGGTGTCGACCTCGATGCGGACGCCCGGGGCGACCGGGGCGGTGACCAGCGGTCTGGACGCGACCTCCGCCCCGGATGCGGGGTCGAGGGCGTGCAGCACCCCGTCCGCGGTGAGCGTGAGCAGCGCGGTGCCCGCGCCGGCGCCGTTCACGGCGGCGACCGGGCCGGTGTCGTGGCGGGTCCAGGTCCGCTCGGTGACGTCCAGCGCCCAGATCCCGGCCTCGCCGGCCAGGGCGGTGAGCGTCGCACTGCCCGGGCGGTGCCGGAACTCGCGGGCGCGCTCGTCGGCGGGCACCGCCTGCGGGTAGGGGATCTTCTCGCCGCGGAACGCGCCGTCGGACCCGCTCACCAGCAGCGCCCCGTCGGCGCACCCGAACACGACGCCGCGCCGGGTGACGGCCGAGCCCTCCAGCTGCGGGCACGGCTCGTCGATCCTCGCGACCGGTGCGCCGGTCCGGTCGTGCACCGCCACGCCCGACCCGAGGTCCTGCCCGGGCTCGGCCACCGACGCCAGCACGTGCCCCTCGTACGGGACGGCCGGGCCGCGGTGCGGCGTGCGGGGGATCGTCGCGACCTCGGCGACGGCGCCCTCGTCGAGGCGGGCGCGGTCCAGCAGCCGGACCGTGCCGTCGGCGAGGGCGAGCGCGGTGACGGCCTGGTCGGCGTGCACCGCGACGGGGTCGGCACCGGGCACCGACCCGACCTCGCGCACCGCAGCGCGGTAGTAGTGCGAGTGGTCGCCGTGGTCGACGGTCCAGGCGCCGCTGTCGACGATGCGGACGGTGCCGTCGGCGGCGGCGAGGTAGGCGTGCCGCCCGTCGCCCGTCACCGAGGCCACGCCGTCGGCGCGGCCCGCCTCGACCACCTCCTCGGTGACGAGGTCGAGCACCCGGACGGCGCCCGCCTCGTCGGCGACGACCAGCCGCGACTGGGCCTCGGCGGTCTCCTCGGCACCGGCCACGTAGCCGTGGGGCACCTCCTCGGGGGCGGGCTCCTCGGCGGGGGCCGCGCACGCCACCGCGACGGCGGCCGCGGCGGCAATGACGGTGGTGCGGACGAGCGGCTTGCGGGGATGCGCGATCACGCGCGGACCTCCTCGGGGGACGCCACGGTGGCGCCGACGGACAGCCGGCCCCGCAGGTGCGAGGCCAGCGCGGAGACGAAGAACGCCGAGACCGCGACCGCGGCGATGGTCGCGCCGGCGGCCGTGCCGGCGTGCCACGAGACGACGAGCCCCAGCACGGTGGAGGCGCACCCGACGAGCGCGGCGCCGAGCATGATCGTCGCGACCCGCCGGGCCCACAGGAGCGCGGCGGCCGGCGGGGCGATGAGCAACCCGAAGACCAGCAGCGTGCCGACCACCCGGAACGAGGCGACGATCGCGAGCGTCACCAGCGCGAGCAGCACGCCGTGCGCGACACCGGGCCGCAGCCCGAGCGTGCCGGCCTTGCGCGGGTCGAACGCCAGCGCGAGGAACGCCCGGTGGCCGAGCAGCGAGACGGCCGCGGCGACGGCGAGCGCGACGGCGAGCTGCCACAGCTCGGCCGGGCCGACCGCGAGGACGTCGCCGAACAGGAACCCGGTGAGGTCCACGGCGAACGAGTCGGAGTGCGAGACGATGATCACGCCGATCGAGAGCATGCCGACGAACAGCAGGCCGATCGCGGTGTCGCGCGACACCCGCCGCAAGCGGCCGACCAGGGCGATGCCTGCCACCATCACGCCCGCGCTGAGCGCGGCACCCAGCAGGACGCTCTGCCCGGTCAGCGACGCGAGCGCCACCCCGGGCAGGAGCCCGTGCGACACGGCCTCGCCCAGGAACGCCATCCCGCGCAGGACGACCCAGGTGCCGACGAGCGCGCACACCAGGGACACGAGGACCCCGGCCACCAACGCCCGCCGGACGAACGACACCTCGAACGGGACGAGCAGCCACTCCAGCACGCCGGGTACCTTAACGACATTGATTACCGTTATCGAGAGGTGTGACGTGATCGACGACGAGATGCACGACGACGCGCTCCGGGTCCGCGACCTCGTCGCCGGGCACGGCGCGCCCGCACTGCACGGGATCCGCACCGCGATCCCCCGGGCCGTGATCACCGCCGTCCTCGGCCCCAACGGCGCGGGCAAGTCCACGCTGCTGGACGTGCTGGCCGGCGTGCTCGCCCCGGTCGCGGGCGTGGTGGAACGGCGCGGCGGCACCCGCCCCGCCTACGTCGTGCAGCGCAGCACGGCCCCCGAGACGCTGCCGATCACCGCACGCGCGACCGTCGCGATGGGCCGCTGGGCCACTCGCGGTCCGTGGCGGCGGCTCACGGCGCGGGACCGGACGGTCGTCGCGGACTGCCTGGACCGGCTCGGCGCGACCGACCTCGCCGACCGCCCGCTCGGCACCCTCTCCGGCGGGCAGCGCCAGCGGGTGCTGGTCGCGCAGGGGCTCGCCCAGGAGTCGGACCTGCTGCTGCTCGACGAGCCCGCCGCAGGCCTCGACGCGCAGGCCCGGAGCCGGATCGACGAGGCGCTCCGGCAGGCCGCCGCCGGGGGCGTCACCGTCGTCCGCGTGACCCACGACCCGGATGTCGCGGCCCGCGCCGACCACTGCCTGCTGCTGCGCGACGGGCGGCTGGCGGCGGAGGGGCCACCGGCGGTGGTGCTACCGGCCGCATGATCCCCGGTCGCCCCGCTCCGGAACGGGATTCGCATGACGAACGGCACTTTCGTCGGCTAGGTACCGACGAGAGTGCCGTTCGTCCGGGTGGAGCCTGGGCCCACGACAATGGACAACCGGTACTCGCGATCACCGGGAGGACAGCACGATGCCGTCGGCGTTCTGGATCGGCAGCTACACCGGCGCGGCCGGGAACGGGCGCGGCATCTACCGCGCGGACCGCTCCCCCGACGGCACGCTCGCCCCGCCCGTGCTCGCCGCCGAGGCGGACAGCCCCTCCTACCTGGCCGCCGCCGGCAGCGCGCTGTACGCGGTGAGCGAGCAGGATCCGGGCGCGGTGCTCGCCTTCGCCGTCGACGGCGCAGGGCTGCGCCCGACCGGGTCCGCGCCCGTCGGCGCCGCGCCGTGCCACCTCGCGGCGGGCCGGGGCGTCGTGATCGTCGCGAGCTACGGCACGGGCGAGGTCAGCGCCCACCTGCTGTCCGTCGACGGCCGGCTCGACGGGCACACCTCCACCGTGGCCGGGCACGGCAGCGGGCCGCGGCCGGACCGCCAGGAGGGACCGCACGCCCACGCGGTGGCGTTCGCACCCGACGCCACGGTGCTCAGCACCGATCTGGGCGCCGACCTGTTGCGCGCCCACCGCGTCGAGGCCGGGACGCTGCGGACCGTCGCCGACATCGAGCTGCCCGCCGGCTGCGGCCCGCGCCACCTGGTGATCCATCCCGACGGCACGGTCTTCGTGCTGACCGAGCTGGCCCGCACCGTCGTCGCACTGGCCCCGCGCGCCGGCCACACCGACCTGCGGATCATCGCCGAGACGCCGGCGACCGCCGCCGCGACGGGCGAGGACTCCTCGGGCGCGGCGATCCGGCTCGGCGCCGGTGGCCGTTTCGTCTACACCTCGACGCGCGGCGCCGACGTGATCACCACGCACGAGGTCACCGGCGGCGCCCTGCGCCCGGTGGCCGACACCCCGTGCGGCGGGCACTGGCCCCGCGACATCTGCGTGGACGGCGAGTGGCTGCACGTCGCGAACGAACGCTCGGACACGATCGCCACGTTCCGGCTCGACCCGGCGACGGGCGTGCCCGAGCTCGTGGGGTCGCAGGCCGTTCCGTCGCCGGTGTGCGTCGTGGCGGCGCGCTGATCGGACTGCTCCTGCCGGGGTGCGCGGCGGGTCAGCCGCCGGCCTTGCGGTCGAGGAAGCGTTGCATGCGTTCCTGCGGCTCACCGGTCTCGAAGGCCGCGCCGAACTCGGCGACGCTCGCCTCCACGGCCTCGTCGAGGTCCTGCTCCTCCCAGTCCCGCAGCAGGCGCTTCTGCTGACGCACGACCGAGGGCCCGAAACCGGCGAGGCGCTCGGCGGCCCGCCGCACGGCGTCGTCGAGCTGGTCGGCCTCGACGACCTGGTCGACGAGGCCCCAGTCGAGCGCGGT
The DNA here is from genome assembly GCF_006716445.1 of Pseudonocardia kunmingensis. Taxonomy (GTDB): domain Bacteria; phylum Actinomycetota; class Actinomycetes; order Mycobacteriales; family Pseudonocardiaceae; genus Pseudonocardia; species Pseudonocardia kunmingensis. Next base: position 199,001 of record NZ_VFPA01000002.1, on the reverse strand, counting down.
CGCCGCATCGATGGTCTCGCCGGTCAGGATCAGCCGGCGGGCCCGGGCCGAACCGACCAGCCGGGGCAGCAGGGCCGCGTGGATGACCGAGGGGATGCCCACCTCGATCTCCGGCATCGCGAACCGGCCCCCGGTGCTGCTGATCCTCAGGTCGCAGGACATCGCGAGCTCGAGCGCGCCGCCGAGGCACCAGCCGGGGATCCGGGCGAGGACCGGCACGGGGAAGGTCCGGACCGTCTCGCACAGGCGCGCGAGGCGCCGGATGAACACGCGCGCCGACCCGGGCTGCAGGCGTGCCATCTCGTGGACGTCGGCCCCCGCGCTGAACGCCCGGTCCCCGGTGCCGCGCAGCACCAGCACCCGCAGCCCGGGGCGGGCGGCCAGGTCGTCCAGACGCGCGGTGAGCTGCTCGACGACCGGCGTCCCGAGGATGTTGAGATCCTTGGCGCCCTGGATGGTCAACGTCGCGATGCCGGCGTCGTCGGCGTCGATCTCGGCTTGGTCGTCGGTCATGCCTGCGCCCCTCGGCCCGGATCATCGAGCATGGTGGTGATCTCCTCGCGCGCGGCCGAACGGGAGCGTGGCGTCGTCCAGTGCGGCGGGTGCGACGAACGCCGCGCCGCCGACACCCGCGGTGCTCTCCCGCACCACCAGCTCGAACCCGGCGGGGATCTCCCGGGGCTCGCGGCCGTCCTCCTGCTGGGCCGCGAGCGAGGCGACGGCGGCCCGGGCCACCGCCGCGCGGTCCGGGGAGATCGAGGTCAGCGTCGGGGTCGAGGCCCGCCCGTAGGGGATGTCGTCGAAGCCGACCACGGCCACGTCCTCGGGCACCCGCAGCCCGTGCAGGTGCAGCGAGCGGATGGCGCCCAGCGCCACCCAGTCGGTGACGCAGAAGACGGCGTCGGGACGCGGCGCCGCACGCGCCAGGACCGCGTTCATGGCGGCCTCCCCCGCCTCGCCGAGGTTGCGGGAGACGGGCTCGACGAGGCGGGGATCCACCTCGAGGCCCCGCTCCGCGAGCGCCGTGCGGTAGCCGTCGAAACGCCGGTTCACCGTTCCCCCGCTCTCGGCGCCGATCATGGCGATGCGCCGGCGGCCGAGGTCGAGCAGGTGCGAGACCGCGAGCTTCCCGGCCGCCACGTTGTCGACGACGATGTGGTCGGCCACGCCCCCGGATGCGCGCTCGCCCAGCAGCACCAGCGGAGTGCGGTCGCTGCGCTGCCCGATCTCCTCCGCCGTCACGCGTTCCGGGCTGAACACCAGCCCGTCGACGCGTTGCGCGAACCGGCCCGACAGCACCGCGCGCTCCTTCTCGGCGTCGCCGCGCGTCTGCTGGATCAGCACCACCCAGCCCTGCTCATCGGCCGCCTCGAGCACGTGCATCGACAGCGACGCGAAGTAGGGCATGTCCAGCTGCGGCACGACCAGGGCGATCATCCCCGCCCGGCCGCGGGCGAGGTTGCGCGCCGAGAGGTTGGGCCGGTAGCCCACCTCCTCGATCGCGGCGAGGACCTTCGTGCGCATCGCCTCCGAGACGTGGACGTACCCGTTGATGACGTTCGAGACCGTCTTCATCGAGACGCCCGCCCGGTCGGCGACGTCCTGCAGACGCGGTTTCATCCGGCCGGCACACCGGGAGCGAACATGCCGCCCAGCGTAGTGGCGGCGCTCACTTGAGTCCCGTGTGCGCCATCCCGGCCACGATCTTGCGCTGGAAGATCACGAACACGGCGACGACGGGGACGAGCGTCACCACGCTCATCGCGAACATCTGCCCCCACTCCGACTGGCCCGAGGCGTCGAGGAACGAGCGCAGCGCCAGCGGCACCGTCAGGTTCTCCGGGCTGGAGAGGTAGATGAGCTGGCTGAAGAAGTCGTTGTAGGTCCAGATGAACGAGAAGATCGCCGTGGTGACCAGCGCGGGCTTCAGCAGCGGCAGCACGATGCGCAGGTAGATCTGGAACGGCCCGCACCCGTCGATGCGCGCCGCCTCGTACAGCTCGCGCGGCAGCCCGCGGATGAACTGCACCATCAGGAACACGAAGAACGCGTCGGTGGCGAGGAACTTCGGCACCACCAGCGGCAGGAACGTGTCGATCCAGCCGAGGTCCCGGAAGATCGCGTACTGCGCGATCAGGGTGACGTGGTGCGGCAGCATGATCGTGGCGAGCATCAGCGCGAAGAACGCCCCGCTCCCGATGAAGCGCATCCGGGCGAACGCGTACGCCGCCAGCGAGCAGGACACGAGGTTGCCGATCACCACACCGGCGCACACGAGCAGCGAGTTCAGCAGGTAGACCCAGAACGGCAGGCCCGGCCCGTCCCAGCCGTCGGCGTAGTTCGTGAGGACGGGCGCCACGGGCACCAGCGACGAGGACGTGAAGATCTCGGACTGCGTCTTGAACGAGCTGGAGAGCATCCACAGCACCGGGTACAGCATCACGAAGGCGCCCAGCGCGAGCCCCGCGTGGGCGAGCACCCGGCCGCGGCGCCGGCGCGCCGGCGCGGTCGGCGCGGGCTCCCGCGGCGCCGTAGGCCCCGCGTCCACCGTGGCGATCTCGGAGATCGAGGTCATCAGCGCAGCCCTCCCGGCTCGTCCTCGGAGTACACCCAGTACCGGCGAAGCAGGAAGTTCAGCCCGGTCAGCACGCCGATGATCAGCAGCAGCACCCACGCGAGCGCGGCCGCGTAGCCCATCTCGAAGCTGCCGAACGCCCGTTGGTAGAGGTAGAGCGTGTAGAACAGCGTGGAGTCCGACGGCCCGCCGCTGCCGCCGGAGACGATGAAGGCCGGCGTGAACGCCTGGAACGCCCCGATCGTCTGCAGCACCAGGTTGAAGAAGATGATCGGCGACAGCAGTGGCAGCGTGATGCGCACGAACCGCTGGAGCGCGTTCGCCCCGTCGATCGTCGCGGCCTCGTAGACGTCGTCGGGGATCTGGCGCAGCCCCGCGAGGAAGATGACCATCGGCGCCCCGAACTGCCAGACGCGCAGCACCACGAGCGTCAGCAGCGAGTACTCCGGGGACGACACCCAGCCCGGCCCCTCGATGCCGACGAGCGCGAGCACGTCGTTGACCAGCCCGTCCCGGCCGAAGATCTGGCGCCACAGGATCGCGACGGCCACGCTGCCGCCCAGCAGGCTGGGCAGGTAGTAGATCGCCCGGTAGGTGGCCAGCCCGCGCAGTCCCCGGTTGAGCACGACCGCGACGAGCAGCGCGAACACCAGCTCCAGCGGCACCGACAGCGCCACGTAGACGAACGTCACGCGCAGCGAGGTGTGGAAGCGCTCGTCGGACAGCAGCCGCGCGTAGTTGTCCCACCCGGCCCACCGCGGGTCGCCCAGCAGCGAGTAGTCGGTGAAGGAGTAGTACAGCGAGAGCAGCATCGGGCCGAGCGTGATGCCGAGCATCCCGACGATCCACGGGGCGAGGAACGCGTACGCGGGGAGGCTCCTGCGCAGCCGGGTGACCGGTCCGTCGACGTGCACCCCTTCGCCGTGCACCGCTGCGGCGGCCGTCATGACGACAGGACGCGGTCGGCCTCGTCGGCGAAGTCCGCGGCGGCACGCGCCGGGTCGGACTGCCCGAAGCCGACCTCCTCATTGACCCGCTGGAACGTCGCCTGCAGCTCGCCGTAGCCCTGCGGCCAGGCCGCCGGGGACGGGCCGACCTGCCCGCTGACCGACTCCACGAACGCGACGGCCCTGCCGGCGGCGGAGCCCTGGTCGGCCGCCAGCCGGTCGCGCGCGCGGGCCGACGGCGGGATCCCCAGCGTGACCCCGATGGCGTCGATCGCCCGGTCGTCGTTGACCAGGAAGTCGATCACCTGGGCCGCCCGCTCCGCGCCACCGGTCTCGGACGAGACGCACCAGAAGTCGAGCGCCTTGGCGAACTGGCCCGAGAGCGTCCCGTCGGCCCCGGCCGGGATGGCGACGACGTCCAGCGGATCCTGCATCAGCTGCTGGTAGAACGTCACCTGCTGCACCCAGCCGAACTGGACCGGCGAGCGGCCGGCCACCAGCGTCGAGGTCTCGAAGGTCCGCGACTCGGCGCTGATGTCGGCGGGCGGCGCGGCGCCGTCGCGACGCAGGCCGTCCCAGAAGGTGAACCACTCCTCGAGCACGTCGCGTCCCGCTCCCAGCGCGCCGTCCGCGGTGAAGGTGTCGGTGCCGTGCTGGCGCGCGAAGACGTCGAAGATCTCCAGGTTGCCGCCGGCGTCGAAGGTGCCGAAGCGGCCGTCGCCCGCTGCGGCGGCGAAGGAACGGGCGAGCTGGGCGAACTGCTCCCACGTCCACCCCGACTGCGGCACCGCGAGGCCGAGCGCCTCGATCTGCGCCCGGTTGACGAACGCCGCCTGGGTGATCGTGCTCTGCCCGATCCCGTAGGTGCTGCCCTCGACCGTGCCGCTCCCCGCCACGGCCGGGTCGAGGTCCCCGACCCGGATCCCGGCCTCCCCCAGGTCGAGCAGCGCGCCGCGCTTCGCGTACTCGGTGAAGTAGCTCATCGACATCCGGAACACGTCCGGCGCCTGCCCGCCCGCGGCCTGCGTCGCGAGCTTGTCCCAGTAGTCGTTGAAGGCCGCCTTCTCGCTGGCGAGCTGCGCGTCCGGGTGGTCACCGGAGAACACGGCGAGCGCCTTGTCCAGCGCCTCGTGCACGGGCGCCCCGCCGTACCAGGCCACCCGCAGACCCGAGCTCGAGCCGCCGGTGCCGCAGCCGCTGACGGCCGTGGCGGCGAGCAGGGCGGCACCCAGCCCGAGGAACCCCCGCCGGTCGATCACGTTTCCGTTCATCAGTGCTCCCTGCTTCCCGTCGTCGTCGAGGGGTGGGCCGGGGTGGCCCAGCGCCAGTTGTGGGGGGCGGTCTTGGCGCGGTACGCGCCGGTGGGGAGGTCGTCGGCGACGCGCACCGTCCAGCGCACGAGCCGCACGAGCAGCGCGTCGCGGACCTCGGCGAACTCCGGGTCCTCGAAGCGGTTGTCCAGCTCCGCGGGGTCGGCGTCGAGGTCGTAGAGCTCGCCCCTGCCCTCGCCGTCCATCAGCAGCTTGTGCCGGCCGAGGCGCACCATCCGCTGGCCGCCGCTCTGGGTCACCGAGTTCAGCTCGTCGAAGGTGGCGCCCTCGTAGGGGAAGTGCAGCGGCGGGCGCTCGTCGTCGCCGTAGGGGACGCCGCCGTAGCCGAGCTCGGCGTAGACGGAGTCGAACTCCCCCGGCGGCGGGTCCTCCCCCGCCAGCAGCGGCGCGAGGCTGCGGCCCTGCACGCCCTCGGGCACCGGCGCGCCGGCCAGCGCGCACAGCGTCGGCAGCACGTCGACCATGGACACCAGCTCGGAGCGGCGCTGCGCGGCGATGCCGGGGCCGGTGAACTGCAATGGGATCCGCACGAGGCACTCCGGCATCCCGGCGCCCTTGCGCTGCAGGCCGTACTCGCCGACGTAGTCACCGTGGTCGGCGAGGAACACGATCACGGTGTTCTCCGCCCGCGGCCCGAGGTGCTCGACGAGCCGGCGGATCTGGTCGTCCAGCAGGCGGAGCATCCCCAGGTAGTTGGCGCGGTAGCGGCGCCAGCCCGCGTCGTAGCCGGGCCGCTTCTGCTCGGTCAGCTCCCGCAGCCACCGGTACTTCCCGGACTTGCGCTCGATCGCCTCGGGGCCGGCGAGCCGGTCGGGGACCTCGTCCTCGCCGAAGAGGCTGAAGTAGGGCTCCGGGACCTGGTAGGGGTTGTGCGGCTCGGGGAACGACGCCCACAGGAACACCGGACGGTCGGGGTCGGCCTCGTCCAGCGCCTCGACCGCTCCGGACGCGATGCGGTAGGGCAGCTGGCACTCCAGCGGGAACGGCGTCGGCTCAGGGTGCACGCCGTGGTCGAGCTCCCGCAGCCAGGCGTCGAACGCGGACTCCTCCTCGCTGCGGCCGTCCTCCGGACCGTGGGTGTGCATGAAGGGCCCGCGGAACGAGTCGAAGTCGTCCGGGCCGCGGTGCATGTGCGGCTTGCCGACGAAGTGCGTGCTGTAGCCGGCCTTGCGGACGACGTCGAGCATGTCCTCGGCGAACGTCGCGGCCGTCGGCACGCTGTTCTGCCGCACCCGGTGCGCCGTGGGGAAGCGCCCGGTCAGCAGGCTCGTGCGTGCGGGCACGCAGGCCGGGTAGCTCGTGTACGCGCCCGGGAACGCCGTGCCCCGCGCCGCGAGCGAGTCGACGAACGGCATCGTGTCGAGCCCGAGGCCGCCGGCCGCGGTGAAGTCGGCGCGCTGCTGGTCGGTCATGATCAACAGGATGTTCGGGGGCGTCGAGCGCTCCGGGACTGACAACGTCGTCTCCGCATCGTGGGCCGAACCGGTCGCCGCGAGTTCTAGCAGCAATTTACAGCGCTGTAAACCTACGCGGTCCCTCGGCACGGGATGCACCGACGGGTGAACGGAACACCAGCGCTCTCCGGGCACGGTCCGCGAGCGCTGGTGTTCCGCTCACCCGAGCGCGCGGGTGATGTCGGCGATGATGCGGTCAGGCTCGTGGCGGATCTCGTACTTCGTGTACCGGAAGATCCGCCAGCCCCGGGCCACGAGGCGCGTGTAGCGCACGATGTCGCGGAGCACCCCGTCCCGCGACGTGTGCTCCTCGCCCTCGTACTCGATCGCGATCAACGCGTCGGGGTAGGCGAGGTCGAGCCACATCGCGGTGCGAGCCTGCGGGTCCTGCACCACCCACTGCACCTGCGGCCGCGGCAGGCCCGCACGGACCAGGAGCAGACGCAACCGCGACTCCATCGGCGAGCCGGAGTACGGGTTGGCGTGCGCGAGGACCTGCGCGATCCGGGTGTTGCCGCGGGCGCGGGGGTAGTGGACGGCGAAGTTCAGCAGCAGGTCGGGAGCGAATCGGTGCACGTTGGCGAGCCGGTCGACCGCGACCACAGCCTCCACCAGGTCGAGGCGGCGGGCCAGGTCGTAGGCCGTGCGCAGCGGGCTCGTCAGCCGAACCTCTCCGACCTGCCACAGCTCGCCCTCCGCCACCTGGTCCCGGTGCACGAGCAGTCCCGGGTGCCCGCGCCGGCGGCCATGCAGGAGGGTCACCTCCGCGGGTGCTCCGAACGGCGCGCAGGACGCCCCGAGCAGCTCGGCGGCCGAGTACCCGGACACCACGCCCCGCCCGGCGACGAGCAGCGCCGCCGCCCGGGACCGCAGCGCGAGCGTCGGCGCCTCCTCCCCGGCCACGGCGTAGACGTCCGGGAAGATCCGCACGAACCGCCGCCCCCGCAGCGCCCCCTCCGCGACCAGCCCCGCCGCAACGGCCTCCGACCCGCGGAACACTTCCGGCCACCCCGCAACCCCCATGCCGCACAGGCTCCACCGCGGCACCCCTCCCGCGAGGCCGTTTCGCACAACTCGACGGGTGAACGGAACACCAGCGTTCTCCGGGCAAGATCCACGAGCGCTGGTGTTCCGTTCACCCGTTGCGGCCGCAAGCTAGTGGCGGGACCCGTCCGGACGGCCGCCGGTCGACTCCCGCACCACCAGCCGGTGCTCGATCACGGTGCGCCCGGCGCCCTGCGCGCGCGAGCCGTCGAGCCGGCCGACCAGGATGTCCAGCGCGGCACGGGCGATGCGCTGCCGGTCGAGGTGCACGGACGTCAGCGTCGGATTGGCGTAGGCGGCCTCGGCGACGTCGTCGAACCCGACCACGGCGACGTCGTCGGGTACGCGCACGCCCCGCAACCGCAGCGCGTGCATCACGCCGATCGCCAGCATGTCGTTGAAGCAGAACACCGCGTCGGGCGTCCGCGGGGCCGCGAGGAGCTGCGCGGCGGCCTCTACGCCCTGCTGGCGCTGCAGGTGCCGCGTGCGCACGATCATGCCCTCGTCGGACAGCCCGGCGGCGGCCATCGCCGCCCGGTAGCCGTGCAGCCGCAGCGACCCGGTGCTCGTCCCGTCGTCCAGTGGGGCGCCGACCGTGGCGATTCGGCGCCGCCCCAGCTCCAGGAGGTGCTCGGTGGCCTCGCGCGCCGCGGCGACGTTGTCGATGACGACGTGGTCGACGGACGCGGGCAGTTCCCGCTCGCCGAGCAGCACCATCGGGATGCTGCGCGCCGCGGCCGCGATGCTGGCGGGATCCATCGCGAGCGGGCTCAGGACGAGGCCGTCGATCTCGTGGTGGCGCAACCGGCGGGCGATGAGCGCTTCGCGGTCCTCGTCGCCGTGCGTCTCGTCGATCAGGATCGTGAGCCCGCGCTCGTCCGCGGCGTCGGTGAGGTGACTGGCCAGCTCCGCGAAGTACGGCGACCACAGGTTCGGCACCGCGAGCGCGATCACACCCGTGCGGCCCGTGCGCAGCGTCCGGGCGGCCGAGTTGGGCACGTAGCCGAGCAGGGCGACCGCGCGCTCGACCTTCGCGCGCAGCTCGGGCGACACGGGCTCGTAGCCGCCGAGCACGTTCGAGACCGACTTCTGCGAGACCCCGGCGACGCGGGCGACGTCGACCATCCGAGGTCGCGCGGACGGCGCGCCGCGATCGACGTCCATCTGACTCCCCTCCGGCAGGCACGCAGCGTACCCGATCCTTTACATCGTAGTAGGGCCCTGGCGACGCCAGGACCAGTAGCTCTTTACATCGACTTCTACTTCGTAGTAAACCTTCGGCCGCATGTTCGACGACCGGGATGAGGCAGGTAGACCGTGAGCAGTCCGCGAAGAACGCTGTCCCGACGCGGGTTCCTGCGTTCGGCAGGCCTCCTCGGGACGGCCGCGCTCGCCGGGTGCAGCACCGCACCGTCGGCGGACGGGGAAGGCGGTGGCGCCACGGGCATGCCGGGCGCGCTGCGCTGGTGGGACCACTTCGCGCCGCTCGAGTCGCTGCAGGGCACCACGTTCGACCGGTTCGCCCAGGGCGGCGGGCCGCCCGTCGAGTACACGGTCTACAACCCCAACGAGCAGGCGCAGGCGCTGCAGCTCGCGTTCGGCAGCCGCCAGCTGCCCGACGTCTTCTCGCTCGCCGGGCTCTCCGTCCCGCCGTCGCTGCTGCACGAGCAGGGCTGGTTCGCTCCGCTCACCACGGCGGACGCGATCCGCGCCGGGTTGCCCGACGGCATTGTGACCGAGGGCATGCACACCTTCGACGGCGCGCTGTACTCGTTCCCGATCTTCAGCCCGCGCCAGTACGAGACGCTGGTCTGGTTCGACCGCGACCAGCTCGCGCGGGCGGGCCTCGACCCGGAGGCGCCGCCCGCGTCGTGGGACGATCTGCGCGCGGCCGCGCGGGCCGTGCAGCGCAGCGGGGTGGCGTCGGGGATCGTGCTGCCGCTGCAGTTCCCCGACCGGCTGGCCGCCTTCGTCCTCGAGCTGGCCCAGACCGCGGGCTTCCCCGGTACCCGCGGCAACGGGCTCGACGGCGTCGACCTCACCACCGGGGAGATCCGCTTCCACGACGACGCGTTCGTGGCGGCGATCGAGTTCCTGCTGTCCTTCGCCCGCGACGACACGATGTTCCTGGCCAGCACCTCGCTGGACGCGCGGTCGGCGCGGGTGCGCTGGGCCGCACAGGGCGGCGCGTTCTTCCTCGACGGCCCCTACAACGCCGGCGTGCTGGCCGAGAAGTTCCCGCAGGTCCTCGGGCGGATCGGGGTGGGCCCCATCCCCACGCCGGACGGGCGGGCGCCGGTGCTGACCCGGCCCCCCAACGACGGCACGTTCTGGGTGTCGGCCCAGTCCGGCGCGGCGGAGGACGCCTCCGCCCTGCTCGAGCTGTTCGTGAGCGGTGACTACCAGCGCGGGCTGGCCGCGGCGATGGACCAGCCGCCGCTCGACCTCGGCGTCGTCGCCGGCTCCGACGCGCACCCGACGTACAAGCGCTGCATCCGGATGTTCGGCGAGCAGGTCTTCCTCGGCCCGGCCGTCACCGCCCGCAACCCGCGGGTGGCCCAGGTCCTCGCGGCGAGGAAGTCGGTGGAGCCGGATCTCGGGGAGATCGTCCAGGGCATCGCGAGCGGGCAGATCACGGATGTGCGCGGGCGGCTGCGGCAGCTGTCGGACGAGTCGGCGGCCGCCCGCGACGCCGCCATCACCGAGGTCGGCGGCGTCAGCGCGGAGGACTGGGCCTTCCCCGGCTGGCGGCGCGGAGAGGACTACGCCACATGACCACCATGACGCACCGGGGCGGGCGGCTGTGGCAGGCCCGCTGGCCCTACCTCTTCCTGCTCCCGACGGCCGTGCTCTACGGCCTCTACACGCTGTGGCCGATCGCCGCGAGCTGGTGGTACTCGTTCCTGTCCTGGAGCGGGTTCGAGGGCGAGAAGACGTTCGTCGGCCTGGCGAACTACCGCGAGGTGCTCGCGGACCCGCTGTTCTGGAACTCGTTCGGGATCACGATGCTGTTCATGGTCGTGACCGTCCCGCTGCGGGTGATGCTCGGCCTGGCGATCGCGCTGCTGCTCAACCACCCGCGCCTGCCGTTCCAGCGGCTGTTCCGCACCGCGTTCTTCCTGCCGGTGGTGACGACCACGGCCATCGTCGGCGTGGTCATGCAGTTCGTCTTCGACCCCTCCGACGGCCCGGTGGCCGAGGTGCTTCAGGGCGCGGGCGCGCCCGGGGTGGACTTCCTCGGCTCGCCGGACGCCGCGCTCTGGACCGTGATGGCCGTGCACACGTGGAAGTGGGTGGGGGTGACGATGATCTACTGGCTGGCCGCGCTGCAGACCGTGCCGCGCGACGTGCTCGAGGCCGCCCAGGTGGACGGCGCCTCGGGGTGGCAGTCCTTCCGGCACGTGACGGTGCCGATGCTGATCCCGTTCTTCGTCATCATCACGCTGCTCACGATCGAGCAGAACCTGCAGATCTTCGACCTGGTGATGACCATGACGGGCGGCGGCCCGTTCTACGCCACCGAGGTCATCGAGCTCTACATCTACCGCTGGGCGTTCGCCGCCACCGTCCCCGAGCTCGGTGTCGCCTCCGCCGCCGCGGTGGTGCTGGGCCTGGTCCTGCTCGTCGTCGGGATCGGGCAACTGGTCGGGGTGCGGGCGGCCCGGCGCAAGGCAGGAGGGGACGCATGACCGCGACCGACATCCGACCGCGCGAGGCGCGAGCGCAACAGGCCCGCCCGGTGCGCGGCCGCACCCGGCGCAGCCCGCTGCTGTGGCTGGTCACACTCCTGCTGATCAGCTTCGCGGCGGTGTGGATCTACCCCTTCGTGTGGGTGCTCTCGGCGTCGGTGAAGGGCCAGCTGGAGGTCTTCTCCGCGGGCCTTTCGCTGCTGCCCGAGGCGTTCCGCTGGGAGAACTACGCCCGCGCGTGGGTGGACGCGGACTTCGGCACGTACATGCTCAACACGATCCTGGTCACGGCGTTCACGGTGGCGATCGTCGTGGTCCGGTGCGCGATGGCCGGGTACGTGCTGGCGCGCTACTCGTTCCTCGGGCGGAAGTTCGTGGTCGCGGTGCTGGTCGGCACGCTGTTCGTGCCCGCCGGGTACACGATCATCCCCGTCGTCGAGCTCACGCAGCGGCTGGGCCTGCTCAACTCGCTGACCGGCATGGTCATCGCACTGGCCGGTGGCGGGCACGTCGCCGCGGTGCTGCTCTACATGGGCTACTTCCGCGGGATCCCCCGCGAGCTGGAGGAGGCCGCCGTGATCGACGGCGCCGGCTTCGGCACGGTGTTCTTCCGCGTGATGCTGCCGCTGGCCGGGCCCGTGACGGCCACCGTCGTCGTGCTGACCTTCCTCGCCACCTGGAACGCGTTCCTGCTCCCGCTGGTGTTCACGTTCAGCAGGCCGGAACTGCGGACGCTGGCCGTCGGGATGCAGGCGTTCGTCGGGGAGAACTCGGTGGACTGGCCGGGCATGGCCGCCGCCGCGACGCTGTCCCTGCTCCCCATCGTCGCCCTGTTCCTGTTCCTGCAGCGCTACTTCTTCGAAGGGATCGCCGGAGCCGTGAAGTCGTGACCACCCCGAACGTCCTGTTGATCTGCACCGACCAGCAGCGCTTCGACGCGCTGGGGGCGTCGGGCAACCCGCACATCGCCACGCCGAACCTGGACCGCCTCGCCGCCGAGGGCGTGCTGTTCGAGAACTGCTACGTGCAGAACCCGGTGTGTGCGCCGTCGCGGGCCACCCTGATGACCGGGCGCTACGTCTCCACCCACGGCCTGCACGCCAACGGGGTGGACATCGACCCCGGCGAGGAGATGTTCACGAAGCTGCTCGCGGGCGGCGGCTACGACTGCGGGCTGGTCGGCAAGTTTCACCTCGGCGCCTGCTTCGCCGGACGCTCCGAGCCGCGCCTCGACGACGGCTTCCGGGTGTTCCGGTGGGCGCACGACCCCTACCCCGGGTCGTCGGAGAACGCCTACCACCGGTGGCTGCGCGCCGCGCACCCCGACCTGTACGCACAGGCGCGCGCCGGCTCGGTCGGCTGGGACAGCCTGCCCACCGAGGCGCACTACAGCCGCTGGATCGGCGACGAGACGATCGAGTTCCTGCGCGCCGGGCGACAGGACGGGAAGCCGTTCTTCTTCGTCGCCAACTTCTTCGACCCGCACCACGGGTTCGGCGCGCCGCCGGAGTACCGGGAGCGCTACGACGCGGCCGCGCTGCCGCCGCGGGTGGGCGCCGAGGGTGAGCTGGCGTCGAAGCCCGCGGTGTTCACCGACGCCTCGAAGGGCTCCTACGCGGGGCACGCGCGCGGCTTCGCCGACTACACCGACGACGAGCTCGACGAGGTCCGCGCCGCCTACTACGCCATGGTCACGCTGGTCGACGACGAGGTGGGGCGCATCCTCGACGCCCTGGAGGCCGAAGGGCTGGCCGAGGACACCGTCGTGGTGTTCACCAGCGACCACGGCGAGATGCTCGGCGACCACCAGCTGATGCTCAAGGGCCCGTTCCACTACGACTGCGCGGTCCGGGTGCCGCTGATCGTGCGCTGGCCGGGCCGGTTCGCGCCGGCCCGGCGCACCGAGCTGGTGCAGTGGGTCGACCTGGCGCCGACGTTCCTCGACCTCGCCGGCGTCGCGCCGTCGCCGCGGCACCAGGGCGCGAGCCTGCGCGGCCTGCTCATCGGCGAGGACACCGCGTGGCGGGACTGGGCGCTGTGCCAGTACCGCGACAGCGGGCACGCCTACGACCCGCCGGTCCACGCGACGATGCTGCGCCACGACCGCTGGAAGCTCGTCGTGCACCACGGCGCGCCGGCGAGCAGGCGCGAGCGCACCGGCGAGCTCTACGACCTGGAGTCCGACCCCGACGAGCTGGTGAACCGGTGGGCCGACCCCGGCCACCGCGACGTCCGGGTCGAGCTGCAGGAACTGCTGATCGACGTCCTCGTGGGCGTCGAGGACCGCAGCCGGCCCCGGCTGGCGCACTGGTGAACGGAGAGAACGTGCACGAGGACTACCCGCGTCCCCAGCTCGTCCGGCCGGAGTGGCAGGACCTGTGCGGGGAGTGGAGCTTCGCCTTCGACGACGCCGACGCCGGGCGCGGCGCGGGCTGGGCGACGGCGCAGGAGCCGTTCGACCGGACGATCATGGTGCCCTATCCCTACGAGTCGGAGCTGTCCGGGATCGGCGACCCGAGCCCGCGACCGGTCGTGTGGTACCGCCGGGAGGTCGAGATCGCCCCGCCCGGCCCGGGGCAGCGGGTGCTGCTGCACTTCGGGGCCGTCGACCACACCGCGCAGGTCTGGGTCAACGGCGTGCACCTGGGCGGGCACGAGGGCGGGCACACCCCGTTCTCGTTCGACGTCACCGACGCGCTGGTGCCGGGGTCCACGCAGGTGGTCGTCGTCCGCGCCGAGGACCACGCCGACGACGTCACCCAGCCCCGCGGCAAGCAGGACTGGCTCGACGAGCCGCACGGCATCTTCTACAAGCGCACCACCGGGATCTGGCAGCCGGTGTGGGCGGAGGTCGTGCCCGACCTGCACGTCGCCGAGCTGCACTGGACGCCGGACGTCCCGGGCGCCGCCGTCACCTGCGAGGTGGCGCTGTCCCGCCGGCCCGACCGGCCCGTGCGGCTGCGGGTGCGCCTCTGCCTGGGCGAGGAGGAGCTCGCCGAGCACACGGTGCGGATCCGCGACGCGCACTCCCGCTTCGCCATCAGCATCCCGGCGGCGCGCCACGACATGCACCACGGCAGGCTGCTGTGGTCGCCCGAGCGCCCGACGCTGGTCGACGCCGACGTCGAGGTGCTGGACGAGGGCGGGGCGGCGTTCGACCGCGTCGGCTCCTACTTCGGGTTCCGCAGCGCCGGTGTGCAGGACGGCCGGTTCGTGCTCAACGGGCAGCCGACGTTCCTGCGGCTCGCCCTGGAGCAGGGCTACTGGCCGCAGTCGCACCTCGCCGCCCCGGACGCCGCCGCGCTGCGCCGCGAGGCCGAGCTGGTCAAGGAGCTGGGTTTCAACGGGATCCGGATCCACCAGAAGGTGGAGGACCCGCGGTTCCTGGCCTGGTGCGACCGCATCGGCCTGCTGGTGTGGGACGAGATGCCCAGCGCGTTCGAGTTCGCCCCGCGCACCGTGGAGCGGACCGTGCGCGAGTGGATGGAGGTGGTGCGCCGCGACCGCAGCCACCCCTGCGTGGTCACCTGGGTGCCGATGAACGAGAGCTGGGGCGTGTGGCACCTGGCCGAGGTGGCCGAGCAGCGCCACCTCCCCACCGCGCTGTACCACCTCACCAAGAGCCTCGACGGCTCCCGCCCCGTGATCTCCAACGACGGCTGGGAGATCACCGAGACCGACATCTGGGGTGTGCACGACTACGCCCCGCACGGGGAGTCGCTGCGCGAGCGCTACGACGGCCCCGACGCGGTCGCCCGGGTGCTGGACGACCGCAGGCCCGGGCGCAAGAAGGTGGTGCTCGGCGACCCCGTCGTCCGCGGGCTGCCCGTGGTGCTCACCGAGTTCGGCGGGCTGAGCTACGCGCCCGCCGCCGGCGAGAAGTGGTTCGGCTACGGCACCGTCGGCTCGGCCGAGGAGCTCACCGAGCGGCTGCGCGGCCTCGTCGACGCCGTGCTCGACAACCCCGAGCTGGCCGGCTTCTGCTACACCCAGCTGACCGACACCGAGCAGGAGCGCAACGGGCTGCTCACCGAGGACCGCGCACCGAAGCTGCCGGTCGCGGTGATCCGGGAGATCCTCACCCGCCCGTCGGCGGCGGTGCCGCCCGAGGCGGTCGAGGCGAACCGCCGGGCGGCGCGCGGCACCGCGGGCTAGGCCGAAGGCCCGAACCGACGCCTTGCGCCCCGCGCTTGCTGCCTGGTCTACTCCGCGACCAGGCAGCAAGGGCGGAGCAACGATGTCCCATCCCGCGCCGCACGCGGCGTCGCACCTCAGTCGCGTGCTGGGAATGCCCTCGATCGTGCTCTTCGGCCTCGCCTACATGGTGCCGTTGACGGTGTTCACCACCTACGGGGTGGTCACCGACCTCACTGCGGGGCACCTGCCTGCCGCCTACGTCGTCACGCTCACCGCGATGCTGTTCACCGCCTACAGCTACGGGCAGATGGTGCGCGCCCACCCGTTCGCCGGCTCCGCCTACACCTACACGCAGCGAGCCTTCGGACCCCACCTGGGCTTCATGACGGGGTGGACGCTGCTGCTCGACTACCTGTTCCTGCCGATGATCAACTACCTCGTGATGGGCATCTACCTCGAAGCGGCGTTCCCGAGCGTCCCGGTCGGGGTGTGGATCGTCGGCGCGATCGTGCTGGTCACGGGGCTGAACATCCTCGGCATCACCCTCGTGGCGCGGATGAACTTCGTGCTCGTCGCGTTCCAGGTCGTGTTCATCGCGGTGTTCCTGGTCGCGGCCGCCGCCGCGATCGCCGGGAACGGCCTCCCGTCGCTCGCCGAGCCGTTCCTCCCGAGCGGCTCGGAGGTCCCGGCGCTCCTCGGGGGCGCCGCGATCCTGTGCCTGTCCTTCCTCGGCTTCGACGCGGTCTCCACCCTCGCCGAGGAGACCCGTGACCCGCGGCGCCGCATCCCCCGCGCGATCATGCTGGTGACCGTGATCGGCGGCGTGACGTTCATCGGCGTCTCCTACGTCGGGCACCTGGTCTTCCCCCGGTGGCAGGAGTTCACCGACGTCGACTCGGCGGCACTGGACGTGATGCGGTTCGCCGGTGGCGCCGCACTGGCCGCCTTCTTCACCGCGGCCTACATCGCCGGCTGCTTCGCCTCGGCGATGGCGTCGCAGGCGAGCGTCTCCCGCATCCTGTTCGCCATGGGCCGGGACGGCGCCCTGCCCCGCCGCATCTTCGGACGGCTCCACCAGCGCTTCCACACCCCGGCGCTCGCCACGGTGGTGGTCGGGCTGCTGTCCTGCGTCGCGCTGGTCATCAGCCTGGAACTGGCCTCGGCGGTGATCAGCTTCGGGGCACTGGTCGCGTTCTCGCTCGTCAACATGTCGGTGATCAAGCACTACGTCCTCGACCACGGGCGCCGCTCCCCGGTCGGCATCCTGGCGTACGCCGTGGTGCCGGGCATCGGCGTGCTGCTCACGCTGTGGCTGTGGACCAGCCTGTCCGGCACCACCTTCGCCGTGGGTCTCTCCTGGGTTGCAGTGGGCTTCGTCTACCTGCTCGGCCTGACGCGGATGTTCACCCGCAGGCCGCCGGAGCTGCACCTCGGCGAGGCCGACGCGGACGCCGCCGGGCAGCCGGTCCAGGAGCCGGGCGCGGTGAGCACCGAGTAGACGTCCGTGGACCGACGGCGACGTCCCCGGCGCCGGCCGGCGTGATGCCACCCGAGTGGCGATGATCGATACTTCGGCGCGAAACGGGCGACTTCCACCCGCGAACGCGCCGACACGTCGATCACGAGGCCGGAAACCGGGTCGGGGCGACCCCGATGGTCAGGCGATCGAGAAGCCGAAGACGTTCAGGACCGAGTAGACGCCCAGCAGGCCGATGGCGACGCTGCTGACGACGAGGGTCGCGGTGAACGACCCGCCGCCGTGCAGCCGCGGGTCGGTCTCGGACCGGCGCAGGTACCACACGGCCACGACCGCGGCGAGCAGGAACACCCCGCTCATCACGCCGCCGACGAGGATCATGATCACCGGCGACTGGACGAACAGGTAGACGACGCCCCAGACCACCGGCAACGCCACGGTGAAGACGCGGACCCAGCGCGTGCGCGCCACCGGGTCGTGCCAGTCGAACACGCCGGCGCACGACAGCAGGTTGGCGTACATGCGCGACCAGGCCGGGGTGGCGGCCCACAGCGTGGAGCCGAGCACGGCGATCGCACCGACCAGGAACAGGATGTTCGCCCAGTCCCCGAGCGTGTCGGTGTACAGCCGGGAGAGCGTGGTGATCATCTCGTTGCCCTCGGGCACGATGCCCTGCGGATGCAGGACCGCGGCACCCATGACGAAGAAGGCCATGGTCGTGACCGTGTAGACGACCCAGGACAGCAGCGCGTCCTTGTACATGACGCGGATCCAGCCCTTGGCCCTGCGCTCCCAGTCGGCGCTGCCGTCGTTGGGGCCGACCCAGCGGGCGTAGCCCTTCTCGATGCACCAGTACGGGTAGCTGGTGATCTCGTCGACCGACACCCCGGTGAGCCCGAACATCGCCACCGCGGCGCCCAGCGCCCCGACCGGGATGCTGAACGTGAGACCGCCGAGCAGGTCGTCGGCGCCGTAGGCGAACGGCGTGAACGGCAGTCCGACCGCGATGACCACGGTGACCAGCGAGAAGATCACCACCAGCCCGACGGCCACCCGCTCGATCAGGGCATAGCGGTTGGAGTAGAGCGCGGCGACCGTGCCCGCGACGACCACCAGCGTCCAGACGAGGACCGAGGTGAACCCCAGGGGGTCGCCCCCGATCGGGAGCAGGATGCTGAACGCGACGGCGACGCTGCCGACGATCCCGCCGGTCTGCAGGACCTTCGACAGCGCCAGC
Source organism: Pseudonocardia kunmingensis (assembly GCF_006716445.1). GTDB lineage: Bacteria > Actinomycetota > Actinomycetes > Mycobacteriales > Pseudonocardiaceae > Pseudonocardia > Pseudonocardia kunmingensis. The sequence continues at coordinate 181,110 of NZ_VFPA01000002.1, read as the reverse complement.
ACCACCCACAGGACGTTGATCCAGCCGATCCGGCCGACGGCGGGCGGAACCTTGTTGTAGCCGGTGAGCGCGGGCTGGCCGGTGGAGATGGTCCAGCGTGCGAGCTCGATCTGCACCGCCACCTTGACCAGGGTGGAGACGATCACCAGCCAGAGGATGACGAAGCCGACCTCCGCGCCGAGCGTGGTGGTGGCGACCAGCTCACCCGCCCCGACGATCGCGGCGCTGAGCACCAGGCCGGGCCCGAGGTAGCGCAGGCTCTCGCGCCAGGTGCGCGGCGGCTCCTTGATCCCCTCGGGGCTGAGCCGGTACGGATCGCCGGTCGTCACCGCCCCCTGTTCCGCCGTGCCGCTGTCGCCGGTCATCGGTCCTCCTCGCCTCGGTGCGATCAGGTGCGATCAGGTGCGTTCGGGTACTGCCGGGTCCGGCTCCGCGAAGTACCACGGGTTCCGCCGCCGGATCTCGTCGATGTCGTGCAGCACCGCGCGCAGGTGGGTGCGCAGCGCCGTCTCGGCACCGCCGCCGTCACCGGCCGCCAGCCGCTCGACGACCTGCTCGTGCTGGTCGACCATCTTCGAGACGATCTCGGGCATCGGCAGGCTCAACCGGCGCGCGCGGTCGAGGTGGGCCTTCGCCGTGTTGACCACCTTCCACGCGGTCCGGTGCCCGCTGACGTCGAGCAGCCGCTGGTGGAAGGCCTCGTCGAGCTCGAAGAACCGGCCCGCCCCCGGCTCACCGACGGCCTCCCGCTGGGCCGCCAGCAGCGCGCGCAGGTCGGCGAGGTCGCCCGCTCGCACGCGCGGAGCGGCCTCCCGCAGTCCCGCCAGCTCGATCGCCTCCCGCACGAACTGCGCCTCGGCGACCGCCTCCGGCCGGATGCGCGACACGAAGGTGCCCAGCCGCGGGTAGATCTCCGCCAACGCCTCGTCCGCCAGCAGGATCAGGCTCTCCCGCACCGGGGTGCGGCTGACCTGCAGCTCGGCGGCGAGCTCGTTCTCCGACAACGCCGTGCCCGGCCGCAGCTCCAACGACACGATCCGCGCGCGCAGCAGCGCGTGGACGCGCTGGCGCGCGCTCAGCTGCGGCGCCTGCGCGTTGGCGGTGCGCGCCAGCAGCAGCGCGCTGCGATCCGGTGCCCCAGGTGCGTCCATGGGCGGAGCCGTCCCCTCGCGTCTTGCGGAGCGTGACATGGCAGCTTGTATGGTAGCAGCCATATCAACTCGAGGAGGGTGCGTCATGGAGGACGTGACCAGCGACCGGACGGTGCCCGTGACCGGAGGATCGGGCCGCTTCGTGTACGTGGTCGCCGCGGCCGCCGCCGTCGGCGGCCTCCTGTTCGGCTACGACACCGGCATCATCTCCGCGGCGCTGCTCTACATCGCCGAGGACTTCGCGATCGGCTCGGGGATGCAGCAGATCGTGGTGAGCGCGATCCTGGTCGGGGCGATCCTCGGCGCGCTGGGCAGCGGGCGGCTCTCCGACCGGCTCGGACGACGCCCGGTCGTGCTGATCACCGCGATCGTCTTCGCGGTCGGCGCCCTCGCCGCCGCGTTCGCCCCGAACGCCGCCCTGCTCATCGTCGCCCGCCTGCTGCTGGGCATCGCGGTCGGCGCGTCCTCGCAGATCGTGCCCGTCTACATCGCCGAGCTCTCCCCCGCGCGCACCCGCGGCGGGCTCGTGGTGCTGTTCCAGCTCATGATCACGGTCGGCATCCTCGCCGCCTACGTCGCCGGCTACGCCTTCAGCGGCGGCTCGGGGTGGCGCCAGATGTTCGGCCTCGGCGTGGTGCCCGCACTGGTGCTCGCGCTCGCGATGGTCGTGCTGCCGGAGAGCCCGCGCTGGCTGCTGATCCACCGCGGCGCCGACGCCGCCGCGCAGGTGCTGCGCCGCGTGCGCGGCGCGGGCGCCGACGTCGCCGCCGAGGTCGCCGAGATCGAGGCGAGCCGCCACGACGAGGGCGGCCGGTTCCGCGACCTGCTGGCCCAGCGCTGGGTGCGGCCCGCGCTCGTCGCCGGGCTGGGCCTCGCCATGTTCTCGCAGATCACCGGCGTGAACGTGGTGATCTACTACGCGCCCACCATCCTGGCCACGTCCGGCTTCGGCGAGTCCGCCGCGATCCTCGCCACGGTCGGTGTCGGCGTCGTGAACATGCTGATGGTGGTCGTCGGGACCTTCCTCGTCGACCGCATCGGCCGGCGCCGGCTGCTGCTCGTCCTGCTGCCGCTGGCGGTGCTCAGCCTCGTCGTGCTGGGAGCGGTGTTCCTCGGCGGTGACCCCGAGGGCGCCGGGCGCGGGGTGGCGGTGGCCGCGATCATGGGCTTCATCGCGTTCAACGGCGGCAGCCTGTCTGTCGTGCTGTGGCTCTACGGCTCCGAGGTCTTCCCGTTGAGCGTGCGCGGGGCCGCGACCAGCGCGTCCGCGCTCACCGTGTGGGTGTTCAACCTCCTCGTGGCGCTGACCACCCTGTCGCTCACCGAGGGCATCGGCGTCACCGCGACCTTCTGGATGTACGCCGTCGTCAACGCGCTCGCCTGGTTGTTCGTGCTGCGGCTCGTCCCCGAGACCAGAGGGCGCAGCCTGGAACAGATCGAGGCGAGCCTGCGCGCCGGGACGTTCCGGGTCGGGGCCGGGCGGTGAGCTGGCACCGCGGCGACCTGCACCGCGCACTGCTGCAGGCGCGGGCCCACGACCTGGTCGCGTTCTTCCAGTACGCCGCACCCGACGCCGAGGGCGGCTTCCGCGCGCTCGACCTCGACGGTGCGCCGCTGCCCACGCCGGTCCGCGACCTCGTGGGCCAGGCCCGGCTCACCTACTCCTTCGCGCTCGCCCACCTGATGGGCCGCCCCGGCGCGCGCGAGCTCGCCGACGCCGGCGTCGCCTGGCTGCTCGACCGGCACCGCGACGGCGCGCACGGCGGCTACCGCTGGGAGCTGGGCACGCCCGCCGACGACGGCAAGCGCGCCTACGGCCACGCCTTCGTGCTGCTGGCCGGCGCCGCGGCGGCGGTGGCGGGAGCACGACGCGGCACCGACCTGCTCGACGACGCGGCCACCGTGCTCGAGGAGCGGTTCTGGGCCGCCGAGGAGGGCCGCTACCGCGAGGACTTCACGCGCGGCTGGGAGCCGGTCGAGGCCTACCGCGGGCAGAACAGCAACATGCACCTCGTCGAGGCCCTGCTCACCGCGCACGACGCGACCGGCGAGCGGCTGTTCCTCGACCGCGCGCTGAGCGTGGCGGGGCACCTGATCGACGACGAGGCCCGTCGGCACGGCTGGCGCGTCCAGGAGCACCACGACGAGGCCTGGCGGCCGCTTCCCGACTACCACCGCGACCAGCCGTTCGACGTCTACCGCCCGTTCGGGACGCTGCCCGGGCACTCATGGGAGTGGGCGCGGCTGCTCGTCCAGCTGCGCGCCGCGGCGCCGGAGCGGGAGTGGCTGCTGCCCGCCGCCCGCGCGCTGTACGCGCAGGCGTTCACCGATGCGTGGACCGGCCGCTCCCACCCCGCCTACACGATCGACGCCGAAGGCCGGCCGGTCGTGGGGGACGTGGTGTGGTGGCCGGTGGCCGAGGCGATCGGTGCCGCCGCCGCGCTGGCCGAGGCGACCGGCGAGCCCGCCTACGAGGACGACTACGTCCGGCTGTGGGCCTACGCCGACCGCTGGTTCGTCGACCACCGCCGGGGCGGCTGGTACCCGGTCCGCACCCTCGACGGGGCGCTCTCGGAGCGCCCGTGGCCGGGCAAGCCGGACCTCTACCACTCGTTGCAGGCCCATCTGATCCCGCTCGTTCCCACCGCCACCAGCGTCGCCGCCGGGCTCGCACCGGCGCACAGGAGGTCATCATGAACACCCCGCCCGCCCCGCCGTCGGAGTTCGCGGGCCGGACCGCCGTGGTCACGGGCGCCGCGAAGGGCATCGGCGGCGCCGTGGCCGCGCGGCTCGCCGCGGCGGGCGCCGGCATGGTCGCCTGCGACGTGGACGCCGACGCGCTCGCCGAGCACGCCGCGCGGCTGCGGGCCGGCGGCGCCCGGGTCGTCGAGGTGGTCGGCGACGTCAGCCGCGCCGCGACCGCCGAGCAGGCCGCGCGGCAGGCGCAGGCCGAGTTCGGGGGCGCCGACGTGCTGGTCAACGCGGCAGGCATCCAGCGCTACGGCACGGTGGAGAGCACCGACGAGGCGGTCTGGAACGAGGTGCTGGCCGTCAACGTCACGAGCATCTTCCTGTTCGCCAAGCACCTCGTGCCGCTGATGCGCGCCGCGGGCGGCGGGTCGATCGTCAACATCTCGTCCGTGCAGGCCTTCGTGTCGCAGTCCGACGTCGTCGCCTACACCGCGAGCAAGGGCGCCATCAACGCGTTGACGCGGGCGATCGCCGTCGACCACGCCCACGAGCAGATCCGCTGCAACGCGGTGTGCCCCGGATCGGTGGACACCCCGATGCTGCGCAGCTCCGCCGCGCTGTTCTCCGGCGACGGGGACCCGGCCGAGCTGCTCGCCGAGTGGGGCCGCTCGCACCCACTGGGCCGCAGCGCGCGGCCGGAGGAGGTGGCGGAGGTGTGCGCCTTCCTCGCCGGGCCGCGCTCGTCGTTCGTGACGGGCAGCGAGGTCCGGGTGGACGGCGGGCTCACCGCCGCCGCGGGCGTCGTCCTCCCCGAGGGGGGCTGACGTGGTGCTGCGCGTCGCGGTCGGCCAGTCGCCGGTCGCCACCGACGAGTACCTGACCTTCGCCGCCCAGCTGGGTGTGGAGGGGGTCCAGTTCAACACGCCGGACCTGCCCGGGGAGCACCGCTGGGAGCAGGCCGACGTCCAGGCGCTCGTGGACCGGGTGGCGGGGTTCGGCCTGCGGGTCGAGGCGATCGAGAACCTGCCCAACCACTTCTACGACAAGGCGCTGCTCGGCCTGCCCGGACGCGACGAGCAGATCGCGCACGTCCGCGCGACGATCACCCACCTCGGCCGGGCGGGCGTGCCGGTCCTCGGGCTGAACTTCATGCTCCAGTCGGTCTGGCGCACCGGCCTCGATGCGACCGGGCGCGGCGGCGCCACCGTCTCGGCCTACGACCACGCCGTCGCCGCCGACCCCGCCCGCCGCGACGAGATCTGGGTGGCGCGGCGCGACCGGCGCATCGCCGACGCGAAGGACTCCTGGGTGCGCGGCGCGCACCTGGGCGGCGACGCGCGCATCGACCACGACCGGCTGTGGGCCAACTACGAGTACTTCGTGCGCGCGATCGTCCCGGCGGCCGAGGACGCGGGCGTCCGCATCGGGTTCCACCCCGACGACCCGCCGGCCGACGAGCTGCACGGCGTTGCCCGGATCCTCACCAGCGTCGACGCCCTCGAGCGCGCCGCCACCGTCGTCGACAGCCCGGCGCTGGGGGTCGAGCTGTGCCTGGGCACCGTCTCGGAGATGGGCGGGCAGGCGGCCGTCCTCGACGCCGTCGCACGCCTCGGCGCCCGCGGCAAGATCCTCTACGTGCACCTGCGCGACGTGGCCGGCACGATGCCCCGCTTCACCGAGTGCTTCCTCGGCGAGGGCAACTACTCGCCGCTCGAGGTGGTGCGGGCGCTGCACGACGTGGGCTTCGACGGCTTCATCCTCGACGACCACACGCCGGGCCTCGTCGACGACGACGGCTACGGCTACCGCGGGCGCGCCCACGCCATCGGCTACATCCAGGCCCTGATCGCCGCCGTCACCCCCGGGAGGACCCCATGAACGCCGCCGACGCGCTCGCCGCCCAGTTCGTGGTGCCGGTGCTGCGCTGCCCCGACATCGAGGACGCGGTCGCCACCGCCACCGCCCTGCGCGACGGCGGGCTCGGCGCGGTCGAGCTGACGATGAGCACGCCCGACGTGTTCACCGCCGTGCGCCGGCTCGCCGAGGACGGCGTCACGGTCGGGGTCGGCACCATCACCGACCCCGACGACGTGCACCGCGCCGCCGACGCCGGAGCGCGGTTCGTGGTGTCGTTCCGCTGCGCACCCGGCTTCGTCGCCGCGGCGCGGGAGCGCGAGCTGCTGTCGGTCCCCGGCGCGCTGACCCCGTCGGAGGTGCACGCCGCGCACGCCGAGGGCGCCGGGCTGATCAAGCTGTTCCCGGCCGGCATGATCACCCCGGGCTACCTCGGCGAGCTCGCGCCGCTGGTGCCCGGCGCCGGGTACGTGATCAGCGGCGGGATCCGGCTCGACCCCGACGTGCTGGCGACGTGGCGCACCGCCGGGGCGCGCGCGGTGGCCGTGGGTCGCGAGCTCGGGACGAGCGGCGAGCACGGCGCGGATGAGGTGCGCAGGCGGGCCGCCCGCGCCGTCGAGCTGGTCAGGTCGTGAGCGTCTGGCTCGGCGTCGACGTCGGCACGTCGTCGGTCAAGGCGCTCGCGGTCGGCGACGACGGTGCCGTGCTCGCACGCGGCCACGCCGAGCACCCGACGCGGCGGGCGGGCGACCACGTCGAGCAGGACCCCGACGACTGGGTGCGGGGCCTGGCGGCGGTGGTCGCCCAGTGCGCGGACGCGGGCGACCCGGACGGCGTCGCGGTCGTCGGGCACACCCCGAGCCTGGTGCTCGCCGGCGCCGACCGGCGCGCGGTGCTGCCGTGCCTGACCTGGCAGGACGTGCGCGCGGGCGACGAGGCGCGGGACCTCCAGCGCGACGTCGGCGACGCCCGCGCCGCGGTGGGCACCGACCTGCCGTGGGGGCCGTCCTACCTGCCGGCCAAGCTGCTGTGGGCCGCCCGGCACGCGCCGGCGGCGCTCACGGCGGCGCGCTGGCTGCTGCAGCCCAAGGACCACGTCGGCCACGTGCTGACCGGGGTGGCCGCCACCGACCCGTGGTCGTCGAAGGGCCTGTGCCGCGTGGACGCCGGCGCGGAACCGGTCCTGCCGGTGCTCGCGGCGGCGGGGACCGGCCCGGCGCTGCTGCCGCCGCGGCGCGACCCCTGGTCGCTGTTGGGCCGCGTGGACGGCACCGGCGCCGCCGCGTCCGGGCTGCCCGCGGGCGTGCCCGTCGCGGTCGGCTGGAGCGACGCGCTCGCCGGGATGGCCGGGATCGGGGCGTTCGAGGAGCCCTCGGCGTTCCTGCTCACCGGGACCTCGCAGATCGCCGGGCTCACCGGCGCGGAGCCGGCCGGGCCGACGCCGCTGCTCACCGTGCCGGCGACCTGCGCGCCACTGCCGATCTGCTACGGGCCCACCCAGGCAGGCGGGGCGGCGCTGGCCTGGGCGGCCGCCCTGCTGGGACGCGAGCCCGACGCGCTCGTGGCGCTCGCCATGACCGCCGACCCCGCCGCCGTCCCCCGGTTCCTGCCCTACCTCGACGGCGAGCGCGCGCCCCTCTGGCGCCCCGACGTCCGCGGCGTCCTGCAGGACCTCGGCAGCGCCGCCGGGCCCGCCGAGGTCGGCCGGGCGGTGATGCGCGGGATCGTGCTGAGCACGCGGCACGTGCTGGCCACCGCGGCGGAGGCGACCGGAGTGCCTCCCGGCCCGGTCCACCTGGGCGGGCGCAGCGCCTCGCAGCCGGAGTGGACGCGGGTGCAGCGCGAGACGCTGGGCAGGCCGCTGGTGGCGCACCGCGAGGCGGAGACGGCGGCGCTGGGCGCGGCCGTCCTCGCGGCGGCCGCCGTGACCGGCGACCCCCTCGGCACCTGCTCGCGCCGCATGGGCGGCCGGTCCGGCGTCCAGCACCCGGACGCGGCCGAGATCGCCACGGGCGACGTGCTGTACCGGGAGTACCTGCGCGACGTCGAGGCCGAGCTCGCGCGGCGAGGAGGGGCCGCATGAGTGGCGACGGGCATCGGCTGAGCTCACCGGAGCTGGAGGTGCTGGTCGATCCGGATCGCGGCGCGGACATCGTGTCCGTCGTGCCGACCCGGATCGGGGAGAACGTGCTTTTCTCCTCGCCGTGGTCGGGCTCCCCCGCGACGGCCGCGCCGCCGCCCGCGACGGGGAACTCCCACGTCGACTGGCACACGCGCTACCGCGGCGGCTGGCAGGTGCTGTGCCCGAACGCGGGCGACGAGCGGCAGGCCCACGGGACGGTGTGGGGGTTCCACGGCGAGGCGGCGCTCGTCCCGTGGCGCGTCACGGCAGCGGGCCCGTCCGCGATCGCGTGCGAGACCGAGCTGACCACGGCGCCGCTGCGGCTGCAGCGCGAGATCACGGTGACCGGGCCCGTGCTGCGCGTCGCCGAGCGCCTCACCAACCTCGCGCCCGTCGCGCTGGAGGTGCACTGGGTGCAGCACCCGGCGTTCGGCCACCCGCTGATCGACCGCGGCGCCCGCCTGGCCGCGGGCGCGACCCGGCTGCTGGCCGACCCGACCATCCCCGGCACGCTCCTCGAGGCGGACGCCGCGTACGACTGGCCGGTCGAGCCGGTGGCCACGCTGCCCGGCTGCGACGAGCCGCGCGCGGTCTTCGCCTGCCTCACCGGGTTCCGGGACCGCGCCTGGTACACGATCACCAACCCGGACCTGGACCTGGCGGTGCGGGTGACCTGGCCGGCACGGACGTGGCCGCACGCCTGGCTCTGGCAGGAGCTGCACGCCGGCACGGGCTTCCCCTGGTTCGGGCGCGGGCACGCGTGCGCGGTCGAGCCGGCCAGCACCATCCCCGGCACCGGGACGACCGACGGGCGCGCCCGGGGCCGCGGTGTCGAGCTCCCACCCGGTGCGACCCGTGACGGCGACGTCGAGCTGACCGTCTCCGGGGCGACGCAGGCGCCGTGACCTGCCGGTGGTGCCGCCGCGGTCAGTCGGCCGCCGTGGCCTCCAGCTCGACCATCAGCTCGGGGAAGGCGAGCCGGGCCACGCCCAGCAGGGTGCTCGGCGGCCGGACCCCGGCCGGGCCGAGCCGCTCCCCGAAGACGTCGACGCACCTGAGGAGCTCGTCGACGTCGGTGGTGTAGATGCTCAGCCGCACCACGTTCGCGAGCGTCATGTCCGCGCCCGCGAGCACGGCCTCGAGGTTGTCCAGCGCCCGGCCGACCTGCGCCCGCATGTCCCCCGGGTGCTGGGGACGGCCGTCGGCGTCGACGGACGTCTGGCCTGCGCAGATCAGCTGCCTGCGCGTGCCCTCGACGATCTCGGCCTGGTTGTAGCCGAAGTCCAGCGACCAGGCCCACGGGTTGACGGCGGTGCGCTCCATGCCCGCCTTGCTCGTCGGCGTGACGATGCGCGTTACGGGTGGTGCTGCGCCCGCTCCACCGTGACCTGCAGCGCCGCCAGCAGCTCCCGGGCCGACTCGAGGCTCAGCTCCACCGCCACCCGGGCCGACGGCCCCCGGTCCGGGTTCAGGAAGTCGATGTTCACGGTGTGCTCGTCGGGGGCGTGGACCGGGTGGTCGTAGTAGACGGTGGCCGTGCGCAGCGGGAACCAGCCCTGCGGGCCCTTGCCGCTGCTGGCCGTGACGGCGATCTTCTCGGTGCTGTAGGTGCACACCGGGATCAGGCCTCCCCGCCGAGGTGCGTGGCGAAGAACGCCTCGACCCGCTGCCACCCGTCGACCGCGGCGGCCACCCGGTAGGAGGGCCGGTCCACGGAGAAGAACGCGTGGCCCGCGTCGTCGTAGCGGTGGAACTCGTAGGTCTTGCCGTGGGTCTGCAGCAGCTTCTCCAGCTCGTCGACCTGGTCGGGCGAGGGGTAGGAGTCCTCGTTGCCGAACAGGCCCAGCAGCGGTGCGCGCAGCTCGGCCGTGCGGTCGGCGAGCGGCTGCACCTGCAGCGGGAAGCCCTCCGGCGGGGTGCCGACGACGAACGCGCCGTAGCAGTCCACCGCGGCCTGGACATCCAGCTCGAGCGCCGAGAGGAAGGCCTGGCGCCCGCCGGAGCAGAAGCCGATGGTGCCGACCTTCCCGTTCGACGTCGGCAGTGCCCGCAGCCACCGCGCCGCGCCCGCCGCGTCCCCGACGAACCGCGCGTCCGGCACCCCGCCGCTCGCCCGCGCCGCGGCCGCCGCGTCGTCCGGGTCGGCGCCGGGCGCCTCCCGGCTGTAGAGGTTCACGCAGATCGCGTTGTAGCCCGACGTGGCGAAACGGCGCACCACCTCCTTGCTCTCCCGGTCGAACCCGGGCATGTGGTGGATCACCACCACGCCGCCCCGACCGCCGCCGTCCATCGGGCGCGCCGTGTAGGCCTCGATCTCGTCGTCGTTCGCACCCCGGATGCCCACGGTCTCGGCGAGCACGGCGTCGTAGCGCACGAGGATCCCCTCTCGATCACGTCTCCACTGGTCGCTCCCAGTCTTCCCCCCTCCGCCGTGGAGATCCACGGGCCCGTGGTGCTCAGGCGGCGATCGCCACGTCGAGCAGCTCGTCCAGTGCCATGGTGGGCGCGCCGGGGACCTTCGCCTCGTCGTCCCAGCGCCGGACGTCCATCGCCTCGCGCGCGAGCGGGTGGCGCAGGAAGCGGTCCAGCTCGGCCGACGCGGCCGGCCCGCCCTGCTGCTCCAGCGAGCGGACCGACACCGGCGACAGCAGCGCCGCGTAGCCGGGGTCGAGCGTCACGAGCGCCCGCTTGGCCAGCACGTGCGCCCCGACGAGCCAGCCGACCTCGTGGCCGAGCAGCCGCGTGCAGTACGCCGCCCCGGCGCGCTCGTGCGGGGCGTCCGGCAGCTGCGCCGACACGCCGGGCGAGCGGCCGATGTCGTGCAGCAGGGCCGCCGCGACGACCGCGGGCCGCGCCCCCGCCCGCACGGCGAGCGTGCCGCACTGCAGGGCGTGCGCGAGCTGGTCGACGGCCTCACCGTCGTAGGGCAGGTCGGCGACGGCGCACAGGTCGGCGCGCAGCCGCTCGCGCGTGGGGACGGGGGCGGTCGGTCCCTGGGTCATGGCGGCTCCGTTTCGGGGGGTGGCCGGGTCATCGCCGCTGAGTCAAGGGCGCAGGGGTGGCGCGCCCCTCAACCGGGCCTGCACGGGGGATGACGGTCCGGTGACCCCGGCAGCGGGTTGTCGCGCGAGGGGCCGTGATCGATCTGATCCGCACGAGAGCGCGCTCCGGACAGCCGTGGTGTGCGACTCACTGCCGTCCCGGCGCGATGATCGTCGCGAGCCGCACCCCACCGTCGTCCGCGGCACCGTGGTGTGCGGATGGGAATGATCTCGGCCGTGTCCCGCGAGGTCTATGCGCGCAGCCCCAACGCCCGCGACGCCTCGGCCGCCGCGGCGCGCAGCAGCGCGAGCTGGTGCTCCTGCTCGGAGTCGGGGAGGTGAGCGGTGAGGCCGCTCAGGCTCAGCGCCGCCACGGTTTCCCCGGTGTGGTCGCGCACCGGCACGCTCAGCGCCTTCACGCCCAGCTCGACGTCGTCCCGGCTGGTGGCGTAGCCGTCGGCGCGGATGCGCCGGACCTCCTCACGCAGCTGGTCGGCGGTGGCCTGGGTCGGGGAGGTCCGCCGCTGCAGGGGGCCCGCGAGGTAGCCCTCCACCTGCTCGTCGGGCAGGGCGGCCAGCAGCAGCCGCGGCCCGGCACCCAGGTGCAGCGGCAGGGTGCCGCCGACGCGCAGGGTGTGCGTGGACGCGTAGCGCCCGTCGAGCCGCTCCACGCACACCGCCTCGTCACCGCGCAGGACCAGCAGGAACACCGTCTCGCCGGACTGGCGGTACAGCTCGCGCATGGCGGGCTGGGCGCGCTCGCGCACGCTGAGGCGGCGCGCCATCGCGCTGCCGACCCGAAAGGCGCCGATCCCCAGCCGGTAGGTGCCCGGCGAGGGCCGCTCGACGAAGTCACCCGCCGCCAGCGTGGTGAGGATCCGGTGGCAGGTGCTCTTGTTCAGGTCGAGGCGCGCGGCGATGTCACCCAGGCTCAGCTCGTCCGGGGCCTCGGCCAGCAGCTCCAGCACCGCCATCGCCTTCACCAGCACCCGGACGGGTTCGCCCGCACCGGCGGCCCTCTCGGCCATCAGCCCTCCCCCGTCCACCGCTCGATCACGCTACGCGACGCCGGGAGAGCGCTCGGCGCCGAACGCGAGGGTCGAGGGGAGGTCGACGATGCCGGCGTCGGAGCCGAGGCCCTGCGCGACCAGTGCGGCGGCGGCGGTGCCCAGCCGCGCCGCGTCGGGCAGCGAGCGGCCCGCCCCGAACCCCACGAGGAACCCCGCGGTGAAGGCGTCGCCGCAGCCGGTCGTGTCCACCACCGGGACGTCGAACGCGGGGATGCGCTCGGCCCCGTCCTCGGTGACGACCAGGCAGCCCTGCGCCCCGGTCGTGACGACGACGGTGCCGACGCCGCAGGCGCGCGCCACCCCGGCGGCCTCCACCAGGTCGTCGCGGCCGGTGACACCGCGGATCTGGTCGTCGTTGGGGAGCAGGAAGCCGGTGTGCTCCCACGCGGGCGCCAGCACGTCGACGAGCTCGGGCCGGCCGATGCTGAGCAGGTCCATGCTCACGACCGTGCCGTGGGCGGCGGCGAAGCGCAGCAGGTCCGGCAGGGCGTCGCGGGTGAAGTCGCCCAGGACGTCGGGGCCGCCGACGTGCAGCACGTCGGCCTCGGCGACGAGCTGCCGGTCGACGTCGGCCGCCGTCAGCGTGGCCATCGCGCCGGGCGCGTGGAGCGCGGGCCGCTCGCCGTTGGGCCGGATCGGCAGCATGGTCGCGGGCGTGGCCTGCCCGGGCCGGTGGGCCATGTGGCGCACGTCGACGCCGTGGTCGGCGAGCAGGTCGAGCAGCAGGCGGCCGGTCGTGTCGTCGCCGACCGGGCCGATGCTCACGACCTCGGCCCCCGAGCTTCGCCAGGTCCACCGCGGTGCCACCGGCGGTGCCCGCTGCGGTGATCCGGATCTCGTCGAGGACGCGGCGTCCCTGCCCGGGCGGGATGTCGGGGACGGGGCGCCCGAGCACGTCGAGGATGTGCGCGCCGAGGCAGACGACCTTCATGCCGGAACCTCCGTGATGTTCCCGGTACGGCGCCGCGCGACCGCGGCGAGCTCCTCGCCGCTCAGGACGCGCGGGCTGCCCATCCCGGTCGCCATGACGTGCAGCGCGCACAGCCACTCCACCAGCCGGGCCCGGTCATAGGCGGTCTCGAGCGTGTCGCCGTGCGCGACCGCGCCGTGGTTCTGCATGAGCGCCGCGGTCCGTCCCTCCAGGGCCGCCCGTACGGATCGGGCCAGCTCGGGGGTGCCGTACGTCGCGTAGCTCGCCACCCGCACCGGCCCGCCCAGCTGCAGGACGTAGTAGTGCAGCGCCGGGAGCTCGTCGACCACGGTGGACACGGCGGCGCTGTGCAGCCCGTGGTGGTGCACGATCGCACCCGCGCCGGTTCTGGCGTAGATCGCGAGGTGCATCGGGGTCTCCGACGAGGGGGCGTGCGGCCCGTCCACCCGCTGCCCCGCGAGGTCGACCACCGACACGTCCTGCGGTTCGATGCGGTCGTAGGGCGTGCCGGACGGCGAGACCGCCACCAGCTCCCCCACCCGCACGCTCACGTTGCCGGCCGTGCCCAGCACCAGCCCGTCCGCGACCATCCGGCGGCCGCACTCGGCGACCTGCCGGCGAGCGTCGTCCAGCGCGTCGCGCTGTGCCCGTGATTCGCTCGCAAGCTCGCTCATCGGGCACCCACCGGCTGCTCGGCCGGCGTCTCCGCGCCGTCCGGCACGAGCACGCCGGCGTCCTCGGACCAGCACACCTCCACCCGTTCGCCCACGGTGACCGAGCGGCTCACCCCGGCGGTGTCGCGCACCTGCCCGCTGCCGCCCCCGTCGAACCGCACCAGCACGCGCCGGAACGCGCCCTGGTAGACGACGTCGGTGACGGTGGCGGACAGGACGTTCCCCTCCGCGGCAGGCCCACCGCGCACGGCGAGGCGCAGGTGCTCGGGGCGCACGACCAGCGCGACCGCACCCTCCGGGCCGGCCGGCGCGCGCAGGCTGCACCAGCCCGTGTCGAGCAGGCCGTCACGCACCCGGCCGGTGAACACGTTGGAGTCGCCGAGGAACGTTGCGACGAACCGCGACGACGGGGTCTCGTACAGCTCGGCGGGCGTGCCCGCCTGCTCGATGCGCCCGTCGCGGAACACCGCGATCCGGTCGGACAGGGCCAGCGCCTCGTCCTGGTCGTGGGTGACGAAGACGAAGGTGATGCCCAGCTCGCGGTGCAGCCGCGAGATCTCCAGCTGCAGCGACTCGCGCAGCTTCTTGTCCAACGCCCCGAGCGGCTCGTCGAGCAGCAAGGCACGGGGCTCGAACACCACGGCCCTGGCCAGCGCCACGCGCTGCTGCTGCCCGCCGGACAGCTGCGAGGGGAGGCGCTCGCCGTGCCCGCCCAGGTGCACCAGCTCGAGCGCCTCCGCGACGCGCCGCCCGATCTCGGCCTTCGCCACCTTGCGCTGCTTGAGCGGGAACGCGACGTTCTCGGCCGCCGTCATGTGCGGGAACAGCGCGTAGTTCTGGAACACCATGCCCAGGTTGCGCTTGTAGGCCGGCAGCTGGGCGATGTCGCCGCCGTCGAGCCCGATCCGGCCCGCCGTGATCGACTCGAATCCGGCGATCATGTTCAGCGTCGTCGTCTTGCCCGACCCGCTGGGGCCCAGCAGGGTCATGAACTCGCCCGGCCGGATCTCCAGGTCGATGCCGTCGACCGCAGGCGCGGCCGCGCCCGGGAACAGCTTCGTGAGGCCCTCGACCTCGATCCGGGCTCCGGCGACGTCGGCACCAGCGGTGTCAGGCATGACGGCGGTTCCTCCTCATGGCGGTGGCCAGGGCCAGCAGGGCGGTGGTGACCGTGATGACCACCGTCGAGGCGGCGGCGATCGTCGGGTCCACCTCGTTGGTCACGGACGTGAACATCCGCACCGGCAGCGTCTGCAGCTGCGGCGACTGCACGAACAGCGACACCACCACCTCGTCGAACGAGGTGACGAACGCGAACACCGCACCGGACAGCACCCCGGGCATGATCAGCGGCAGCGTGACGCTGCGGAACGTGGCCAGCGACGAGGCACCGAGGCCGGCCGCCGCGCGTTCGAGCGTGCGGTCGAACCCGCCCAGCGCCGCGCCCACGTTCACGGTGACGAACGGGATCGCGAGCACCGTGTGCGCGAGGATGAACCCCGTCGGGGTGCCGATCAGGCCCCACTGCAGGAACGCGGCGTAGACGGCGACGGCCACGACGATGCCGGGCACGATGAGCGGCGCCAGGAACAGCCCGTTCACCGCGCCCTTGCCACGGAACGCGGTGCGGGAGAGGGCGAACGCGGCGGCCGTCCCGAGCACCGTCGCGACGACCGTGACGATCACGGCGAGCTGGATCGAGACGAGCAGCGCGTTGAGCCAGCTCGGCTCGGTGAAGAACGTCGCGTAGTGGCGCAGGCTCCACGAGCTGGGCGGGAACGCGAAGCTGTCCTCGCCGGAGAAGCTGATCGGGATGACGATCAGCGTCGGCACGAGCAACCACGCCCCGATCAGGACCCCCACCGCGACCAGCGCGCGGCGCAGTCGTGCGGACCTCACGATCCCCCACCCCCGACCAGTCCGACCGGCGCCCCTCCGGTGCGGGTGAGCCGCTGCACCCCGGCCACCAGCACGAGCGTGACGACCAGCAGCGTCACGGCGAGCGCACCGGCCGCGCCGAAGTCCACGAGCTGGTTGACCTGCACGGAGATGAGCTGGGCGAGCATCGACTGCTGCGGCGAGCCCACGAGCGACGGTGTGACGTAGAAGCCGAGCGACAGCACCATCACCAGCGTCGCGCCTGCGGCGACGCCGCGCAGCGACAGCGGGAGGTAGACGCGCAGGAAGGCGGCGAACGGGGTGGCGCCGAGACCCATGGCGGCATCGACGAGGCGCCGGTCGATGCCCCGCATCGCCGAGTACACCGGCAGCACCATGAACGGCAGCATCACCTGTGCCATCGCGACGCTGACCCCGGCGGTGGTGCCCAGCAGCCGGGCCGGGCCCAGCCCGACCGCCGCGAGCAGCCCGTTGACGAGGCCGGTGTCCTGCAGCAGCACGACCCACGCGAAGGTGCGCGCCATCAGCGACGTCCAGAACGGCAGCAGCACCAGCGCCGTGAGCACCGCCCGCCACCGGGGCCCGACGATCGTCATCAGGTAGGCGTAGGGGTACGCGCACAGCACGCACAGCACCGTGACCACCGCGGCCATCCCCAGCGTGCGCAGCACGACGGTGACGACCACGCCGTCGGAGGCCATGCCCGTGTAGTTGCCGAACCCGAGGGCGGGCTCGCTCACCGACAGCCAGGCCAGCCGGGCCGCCGGCACCACGAAGAAGACCGCGAGCACGACGACCGCCGGCAGCGCGAGCAGCAGCAGCGGACGGCCCCGCGGTCTGCGGCGCGCCGCCGCGGGCACGGTCGCGGCGGGCGCCGCGTCGACCGGGCTGACCGACACCATGGACACACCCCACTTCGATCACGCAATCCGGTACGGGTTTCACCAACTGAAACGGGAGCGTCGGGGTCACAGCCCGTGTTGTCAACCCTCCACCGCGCCGGTTACGGAGTCGAAACGCAAGAGAGCAGCTAATTCACGTCCACCCTCTTGACGACCCCCGGCCACCCGACCATCCTGCCGGTACCACATCGCGAAGTGCGTTCTGGATGGTGAAACGGCCCGGACGTCTCACCCCGTCAACCGAAGGTGGTCCCCGTGCGCAACCGCAGGCTCCTGTCCGCACTGGCCCTCTGCGCGGCCGTCTCCGTCAGCGCCACCGGGTGCTTCGCCACGGTCGGCGGGGACGCGGGAGCAGGCGGGACAGTCGTCTTCAGCAACACCGGGGGCGCCCTCGCCTCGATCTTCGCCGACACCGCCTACAAGCAGCTCGCCGAGCAGGGCATCCAGGTGGCCGAGGAGTCGCCGAACAACGAGGCGAAGCTGACGGCGATGGTCGAGTCGGGCACCCCGACGTGGGACGTCTTCTACGCCTCGCCCTACCGCACCGTCGCCAAGTGCGACGTCCTGTTCGAGAAGCTCGACATGTCGCGGATCAACACCGACGGCCTCGACCCCGAGCTCACCTCCGAGTGCGGCGTGCCCGTGCTGAAGTCCGCGTTCCTGCTGGTCTACAACGCCGACAAGTACGGGGACCGGCCGCCGCAGAGCTGGACGGACTTCTACGACACCACGAACTTCCCCGGCACTCGCGGGATCATGAACTACGCCAAGGACGCGGGCATGGAGACGGCGCTGCTCGCCTCCGGCGTGCCGGGCGACCAGCTCTACCCGCTCGACTACGAGCGCGCCTTCGCCACCCTCGACACGATCCGTCCCTCGGTGCGGTTCTACGAGACCGGCGCCCAGCAGACGCAGGCGCTGGAGTCCGGCGAGGTCGACATGATGCTGGCCTGGCCCGGGCGCGCCTACGAGGCGGCGAAGAACGGCGCGAACCTGAAGGTCGTCTGGAACCAGCCGCTCTACTACACCGACTCCCTGGGCATCGTGAAGGGCGCCCCGAACATGGACGAGGCGTACGAGCTGATCAACGCCCTGATCGACGTGCCGACCCAGGAAGAGATCATGAAGCGCCAGCCCTACGGGGCGGCCAACGCGAACGCCCAGCCCTCCGAGGACCCGCTGCTGAACTCGTTCATCGCGACGAGCAACGTCACCGGCACCGAGGTGAACCGCGACAACGAGTGGTGGGCGGCGAACCTCGACGAGGCCACCCAGCGGTGGACGAACTGGGTGAACCGGTGAGGCTGCTCGGCTACGCCGACCGGCTGTCGGTGCCCGCGGGCGGGCGGATCGAGTTCAAGGTCAGCAGTGAGCTACCGGAGTTCACGCCGTCACTGGTGCGGCTGCGCCGCGGCGGGTCGCCGGTGCACGAGTGCGATCTGCTCGAGGACGACGTCGCGGCAGAGCTCCCCGCGAGCGTCCCCGGCCGGGTCCAGGTCGCCCGCGCGGGCTCCTACGTCGAGGCCGCGGTGCGCGAGGACGTCACCGTGCACGGCGCCGGGCTGGCGGCGTGGATCTTCCCGACCCTCCTGGACGGCGAGCAGACCGTCCTCGCGCTGACGGCACCCGACGGCAGCGCCGGGTACCGGCTGGCCGTCACGTCCGACGCCGTGGTGCTCCGCGACGCGTCCGGGACGGAACTGTCCCGCCTGGCCGTGGCCCCGGTCCTGCGCCAGTGGAGCTTCCTGGCGGCGACACTCTCCCCCACGGGCGAGGCCCGGATGGAACTGCACCGCCCGGGCCGCACCACCCCGATGGTTCAGGAAAGCCACATTCATGAACCTGCAGGGCAGGAAAGTGGCTTTCCTGAACCTCGGGAGGCGGGGGCGTGGCGCGGGGGGCTCCTTCGCATCGGGGCCGGGGGGCGCGGCGCGCCCACCGGGTTCTTCAACGGCAAGCTCGCTCGGCCGATCGTGTCCGCCGCCGGCTGGTCCGCCGAGGCCACCGCGCGGCTCGCCGCGGGTGAAGCCGCCGTCGACGTCCTGGGCGCCACCGGGGTGAGCGCGCTCGCGCTGGGTCGCGAGCCCGCCGCCGCCACCGTCGCCGACGACGGCGCGCTCACCACCGGCGGGACCGTCGTCAACCGGCCGGCGAGCGCCGTGCCCGGCCCGTTCTGGCGCTGCACCGAGACCGACTTCCGCCGGGTCCCCGGCGAGTACGACGCGCTGCACCTGCACGAGGACGACCTCGACGACGCCGGCTGGGACACCGACGTCGCGCTCACGGTCCCGGCCGACCTCCCGAGCGGGGCCTACGCGCTGAAGGTCCGCACGGGCGAGCACGTCGACCGCATCCCGTTCGTCGTCACCCCGCCCGCCGGCGCCCGGCCGGCCCCGGTGCTGGTGGTGCTGCCGACCTGGACCTACCTGGCCTACGCGAACTGGCGCACCTATGCGGAGTTCGAGGAGGAGCGCGTCGGGCTCTACGGGGAGCGCCGCGGGGTCGACCCGCGCGACCGCTGGCTGGCGCGTCACCCCGAGCTCGGGAAGTCGCTCTACGACGTCCACACCGACGGCAGCGGCGTCATGTACTCCTCGCGCGCGCGGCCGATCGTCAACATCCGGCCCGACTACTACACCCCCACCACCCGCGGGCTGCGCCACTTCGCGCAGGACCTCTCGCTGCTGCACTGGCTCGACGCGCGCGGCGAGGACTACGCGGTGATCACCGACGACGAGATCGAGGACCGCGGCGCCGACGCGCTGTCCGGGCACCGCGTCGTGATCACCGGCAGCCACCCCGAGTACTCGTCGGCGCGGATGCTCGACGCGTACGAGTCCTTCACCGCGCACGGCGGCCGGCTCATGTACCTGGGTGGCAACGGCTTCTACCACGTCACCAACCGCCATGCCGGGCCCTCGGGAGCGATCGAGATCCGCCGCGCGCGGGGCAGCACCACGGCGTGGGCGTCCGCCGCGGGCGAGGAGCACCTGTCGGGGACGGGCGAGCCCGGCGGGCTGTGGCGCTGGCGCGGCCGGGCCCCGCAGCGGGCGTTCGGCGTCGGCATGACCGCGCAGGGCTTCGACAAGGCGAGCGGCTACCGCCGGACCGCGCAGAGCCGGGCCGTCGACTGGGTCTTCGACGGGGTGGACGCCGCGGTCGGCGAGGTCTTCGGCGACGAGGGCCCGGGCCTGGGCGGTGCGGCGGGCGACGAGATCGACCGCGCGGACGTCGCGCTCGGCACCCCGGCCGACGCCGTCGTCCTCGCGACCTCGGTGGGGCACTCCTCCAGCATCGTGCTCGTCGCCGACGACCGGACGATCTCCTACGCGGCGCCGGTCGCTCCCGACCCGCGCGTGCGGGCCGACATCGTGGTCTTCGGCCGACCCGGCGGCGGCGCCGTCTTCGCGGTCGGTTCGATCGCCTGGTCCACGGCGATGACCCACAAGGGCGGCGACAACGACGTCTCCCGGATCACCGCGAACGTCCTCGACCGCTTCCGCGAGCACCCCGAGCCGGTGGAGGGCGCATGAGGATCGTCGGGTACGCCGACCGGCTCTCCGTCCGCGCCGGCGAGGAGATCGCGTTCTGCGTCAGCTGCGAGCACGACGCCTACGAGCCGGAGATCGTGCGGCTGCGGCGCGGCGGCTCGGAGCGGCACGGCAGCGCGCTCGTCGAGGAGCCGGTCGCGTCGGGGCTTCCGGACACGCTGCCGGGCCGGGTCCAGGCCACCACGTCCGGCTCGTTCGTCGACGCCGGGCCCGTCGGCCCCCTCGACGAGCTGGGCCTCGCGGTGTGGTTCCTGCCCACCCTGCCCGGCGACGAGCCCCGGCCGCTGCTGGCCGTCGGGGACCTCGTGCTCGAGGTCTCGGCCGCCGGGATCGCCCTGCGCCGGGGTCACGCGGTGCTGGCCGCCCTCGCCGCGCCGCCCACCGAGCGGCGCTGGGCGTTCGCGGCCGCGACCCTCGACGCCGCGGGCGAGGTGCGCCTGCGCCTGCACCGCCCGGACCTGCCGGCCGCCGCGGTCACGGCACGCACGGCCCCGGCGCCGGTGCTCGGCGTCCTGCGGATCGGCTCGGACGGGACCGCCACCGGCGGGCTCGGCCGGACGTTCAACGGCAAGGTGGCGCGCCCGGTCGTCGCCGCGGCGGCGTGGCCGGAGGCGACGACGGCGGCGCTCGCCGGCGGCGCCGACCCGATCGGCCTGCTGCTCCCCGCCACGACCAGTGCGCTCGACCTCGCCACCGACCCCGGTGGGGCCCGCGTGCCCGACCGCGGCAGTCTCACGGACGGGGGCGAGGTCCGGCACCTGCCCACTCGCGGCGTGCCCGGCCCGTTCTGGGCGGGCGCGGAGACCGACTTCCGCCGCTCCCCGGCCGAGTTCGACGCGCTGCACCTGCACGACGACGACCTCGCCGACGCCGGCTGGGCGCCGGACCTGACCTGGACCGTCCCCGCGGACCTGCCCAGCGGCGTCTACGCGCTCAAGACCAGCGCGGACGGTGACGTCGACCGGATCCCGTTCGTCGTCACCCCGGCCCGCCACGACGCCCCCGTGCTCGTCGTGCTGCCCACCTGGACCTACCTCGCCTACGCCAACTGGCGCACCTACGCCGAGTACGAGGCCGAGCGGCTGGTGATCTACGGGGAGGCGCGCGGGATCGACGAGCGCGACCGCTGGCTGGTCGCGCACCCCGAGCTCGGGCGCTCGCTCTACGACGTGCACACCGACGGCAGCGGCGTCTGCCACTCCACCCGGTTGCGCCCGATCGTCAACATCCGCCCCGACTACTTCACGCCGACCACCCGCGGGTTCCGCCACTACGCGCAGGACCTGCTGCTGCTCGACTGGCTCGACCGGCGCGGCGAGCACTACGCCGTGGTCACCGACGACGAGGTCGAACGCGAGGGCACCGACCTGCTCTCCCGCTACGACGTGGTGCTCACCGGCAGCCACCCCGAGTACTGCTCGGCCGGGATGCTGGATGCCTACCTCGCGTACACCCGTGCCGGTGGGCGGCTGATGTACCTGGGCGGCAACGGCTTCTACCAGGTGACCGCCCGGCACCCGGGACACCCGGACGCGGTGGAGATCCGCCGCGGCCACGCGGGCGTCGCCACCTGGGTGTCCGACCCGGGTGAGGAGCACCTCGCCGCGACCGGCGAGCCGGGCGGGCTCTGGCGGATGCGGGGGCGCGCGCCGAACCTGCTGGCCGGCGTCGGGTTCACCGCGCAGGGCTTCGACTCCGGCTACGGGTACGCCCGCTCCGCCGCGAGCGCGGACCCGTCCGTGTCGTGGGTGTTCGAGGGCGTGAGCGCAGGCGCAGGCGAGGTCTTCGGCACCGAGGGGCCGGGCCTGGGCGGCGCGGCGGGCGACGAGCTGGACCGTGCGGACGTCACGCTCGGCACCCCGGCCGACGCGGTCGTGCTGGCCTCCTCGGTCGGGCACTCGGAGAAGATCGCGCTGGTGCCCGAGGAGGTCGACCACGGCTACGCCGCACCTCCGCCCGGCGTCCACCCGAAGGTCCGCGCGGACGTCGTGCTGCTCGCGCGGCCCGGCGGCGGCGCCGTCTTCTCCGTCGGCTCGATCGCCTGGTCGACGGCCATGACGCACAAGAGCGGCGACAACGACGTCTCGCGGATCACCGCCAACGTCCTCGACCGGTTCCGGGACGAACCCGGCCCCGTGCTCGGCGAGCAGCAGTAAGGAGCAGGAGTGCCCGTCACCAGTACCGACCAGGTCGCGCACCTCACCGACCGGGCGAGGTTCGTGCGCACCGAGACCGTCCGGCTCACCCGGATCGCCGGGGCCGGCCACTACAGCGCCGTGTTCTCCTGCGCGGAGCTGTTCGCCGTCCTCTACTACGCGCAGCTGCGCCTCGACCCGGCCCGGCCGGACTGGCCCGACCGCGACCGGTTCGTGCTCAGCAAGGGCCACGCCGCGATCGGCCTCTACCCGGTGCTCGCCGACCTCGACTTCTTCGACCCCGCCGAGCTCGACACCTACACCCGGCTGGGCAGCCCGTTCGGCGACCACCCGGACATGCGCCGCATCCCCGGCGTCGACTTCTCCTCCGGCTCGCTCGGGCACGGCCTGTCGATCGCCGCGGGCATGGCGCTGGCCGGGCGGATGTCCGCGTCGGAGCACCGCACGTACTGCATGCTCGGCGACGGGGAGCTGGCCGAGGGCCAGATCTGGGAGGCCGCGATGGCGGCCGGGCACTTCCGGCTCGGCAACCTCGTCGCGATCGTGGACGCCAACCAGCTCGGCATAGACGGCTTCGTCCGCGACGTCATGGCGGCCGAGCCCATCGACCGGCGCTTCGCCGCGTTCGGCTGGGAGACCCACCGCGTCGACGGCCACGACATCCCCGCACTGCTGGAGCTGTTCGCCGGGCTGCCGTCCGCCGCGGACGGCCCGCCGCAGCTCGTCGTCGCGGACACGGTGAAGGGCAAGGGGGTGGCGCGCATGGAGCTGTCGCCCGACTGGCACGTCGGCAACCTCGTCGGCACCGACTACGACGACGTGCTGGCCGAGCTGGAGGGACGGGCATGAGCACCCAGGACCAGTCCGAGCTGTTCAACGGCACCGCGAACGTCGGGCTCAAGGACGCGCGTTCCGTCGACGGCACCGACACGCGCGCGATCCCCGCGTTCGTCTTCGGTGAGGAGCTCGCCCACCTCGCCGACCACGACCCGCGCATCGTCGTGCTCACCGCCGACCTGGCCCGCTCCAACCGGGCCACCGACTTCGCGAACCGGCACCCGGAGCGGTTCGTCAACGTCGGCATCGCCGAGAAGAACATGATCACGATGGCGGCCGGCATGGCGGCCTCGGGCTACGTCCCGTTCGCGGCCACGTTCGGCGCGTTCGCGGCGCTGCTGTGCGCCGAGCAGATCCGCACCGACTGCGCCTACCCGGGGATGCCCGTGCGGGTCGTCGGCCACCACTCCGGCATGTCCATGGGCTTCTACGGCACGAGCCACCACAGCCTGGAAGACCTCGGGATGATGCGCTGCATCGCCGACCTCACCGTCGTCTGCGCCACCGACGCCAACCACCTGCGGGCGCTGCTGCGCCTGTCGCTCGACCACCCCGGCGCGATGTACATCCGGCTCGGCCGCGGCCGCGACCCGCAGGTCTACGACGTGGTGCCGGACCTGTCGATCGGGCGCGCCGAGACCGTCCGCGACGGCACCGACCTGACGATCATCGCCACCGGATCCGAGGTGCACCCCGCGCTGCAGGCCGCCGACGAGCTGGCCGGCGCGGGCGTCTCCACCCGGGTCGTCGACATGTTCACGATCGCCCCGCTGGACCGCGACGCCGTGCTCGACGCCGCGCGCTCCACCGGCGCCGTCCTCACCGTCGAGGAGGGCAACGTGACCGGCGGGCTGGGCAGCGCGGTCGCCGAGTGCCTGTTCGAGGCGGGCGCCCGCGTCCCGTTCCGCCGCCACGGCGTGCCCGACGAGCACGTGCCCGTCGGCCCGCCCGCGGGCCTCTACGCCCACTACCGCCTCGACGGACCCGGTATCGCCGCCGTCGCCCGCGAGCTCCTCGACTCCGGCAAGGGAACCCACGCATGACCACCGCACCCACCGTCCTCGGCGAGCGGGAGCTCGCGCTGCGCGAGCGGGCCCGCCAGGTGATCCCCGGCGGGATGTACGGCCACATGTCCGTGCAGGCGTTCAGCGCCGCGCACCCCCAGTTCATGGCGTCCGGGCAGGGCTCCCGCGTCACCGACACCGACGGGCGCACCTACCTCGACCTCATGTGCGGCTGGGGACCGGTGGTCCTCGGGCACCGCCACCCCGGCGTCACCGCCGCGGTCCTCGACCAGCTCGACCGCGGCGACTGCCTCGACGGCACCAGCCCGGTGGCCGTCGAGTTCGCCGAGCTGCTGGTGGACACGATCCCGTCGGCGGACTGGGCGATGTTCTGCAAGAACGGCTCGGACGCCACCACCACGAGCGTGACGATCGCGCGCGCCGCCACCGGGAAGCGGAAGCTGCTGGTGGCCCACGGCGCCTACCACGGCGCGGTGCCGTGGTGCTCGCTGCGCGGCTCGGGCGTGACCGCCGAGGACCAGGCGCACCTGGTGCACTACGAGTACAACGACCTCGCCTCCGCGGAGGCCGCCGCGGCCGAGGCGGGCGACGACCTCGCCGCCATCGTCGTCTGTCCGATGCGCCACGACATCAAGCGCGAGCAGGAGCTCGTCGACCCCGCCTTCGCGCGCGGCCTGCGGGCGCTGGCCGACCGCACCGGCGCCGTGCTGATCCTCGACGACGTCCGCTGCGGCTTCCGGCTCGACCTCGGCGGCAGCTGGGAACCGCTCGGCGTCCGGCCCGACCTGTCGGCCTGGTCGAAGGCGATCGCCAACGGGCAGGCGCTGGGCGCCGTCACCGGCGTCGAGGCGCTGCGCGACGCCGTCGGAAAGATCTACGTGACCGGGTCGTTCTGGACGGCAGCGGTGCCGCTCGCCGCCGGGCTGGCGACGCTGACCGAGCTGCGCAAGGGCGTGGCGCTGCCGGACATGGCCCGCACCGGCGCCCGGTTGCGCGAGGGTCTCGCGGCCCAGGCCGCCGCGCACGGCGTCGCGATCCGCCAGACCGGCCCCGTGCAGATGCCCATGCTCTCCTTCGACGGCGACGAGGACTTCCGGCTGGCCACCTCCTTCGCCGAGGCCGCCGTGCAGCGCGGGGTGTACCTGCACCCGTGGCACAACTGGTTCCTCTCGGCCGCCCACACCGACGACGACATCGAGGAGATCCTCGCCCGCACCGACGACGCGTTCGCCGCGGTGCGCCACGGCTGACGCGCTCCCACACCGATAGTGGTGCCGGCACACCGGTTGCAGTCGGTGTGCCGGCACCGAAGTCGGTGTGCCGCTCAGCCGGGCGGGTCGAGGGCGATGCCGGCGTCCTCCAGGGCCGCCTCCGTGAGCAGCCGCGCGAAGGCCCGGTCTCCGCGGCGGGCCTCGGCGAGGGGCGCCTCGACCCCGACCATCGCGCACACCTCCAGCAGCGTCTCGTCGTAGGCGGCCAGCAGCGCGACGGTGCGCACCTGGGTCGGCGGGCGGGAGTCGCGCACCTGGCGGTGCAGCCTGCGCAGGGTCGCGACCACCGACTCCAGGCACGGCCCGGGTGCCGGGTCGGTGCGCCGGCGGCGCGCGAAGAACGCGGCGACGGCCGCGGGCAATGCCCGCAGGCCCAGCCAGAGGACCACGGTAGGGGCGACCGCGATGGCGACGTAGAGGAGCAGCCCCACCAGGACCGGTCGATCACCCACCGCGGCACCTCCCCGTGCCGATCGAATCGATTCGATGGACAGAATACGCCGCCGGCCCGGCGCGGACAAGCGGGCTTTCTCGGCTCGTCCCGTGTGATTAAGGTGAGCCTAACCAATTGAAGGAGGGTCGATGGCGGGCGCGATGGGTCGATGGCTGCTGGAGGTGCGCCGGACCGAACGCGTCACCCCGCACATGGCCCGGGTGACGCTCGGCGGAGACCTCCACGGGTACGCCCCGCTGGCCCCCGACCAGCAGGTCAAGCTGTTCTTCCCCCGGCCCGGCCACGACGCCACCGAGGTGCCGGCACCGCCCGTGAACGGGGACGGGGCGGCCGAGCGCATGTCCTGGTACCAGGCCTACCTCGCCATCCCCGAGGAGCGCAGGCCGTGGATGCGCACGTACTCGGTGCGCCACCACCGCCTGGAGGAGGGCGAGATCGACGTCGACTTCGTGCTGCACGACCACGGCGACGACACTGGCCCCGCCTCCCGGTGGGCCGCCGGAGCCGCCGCGGGTGACGTCATCGCGCTCGTCGGGCCCGCGCCCAGCCACTTCCGGACCCCCGGCGCGCACGACTGGACGCTGCTCGCCGGCGACGAGAGCGCCCTGCCCGCCATCGGCGCCCTGCTCGAGGCGATGCCGGCCGGGCAGCGGGCCGAGGTGTTCGTCGAGGTCGCCGACGCGGGCGAGGAGCAGCCGCTGCCGACCGCGGCCCGGGCGTGCGTCCGCTGGCTGCACCGCGGCGACGTGGCGGCGGGCCACTCCGACCTCCTGGTGGAGGCGGTCCGGGCCGCCGACCTGCCCTCCGGCCCCGTCTACGCGTGGGTGGCGGGCGAGGCGTCGGCCGTGCGCGCGGTCCGCCGCCACCTCGTGGGCGAGCGGGGCGTCGCCAAGAAGCAGATCGCCTTCGCCGGCTACTGGCGGCTGCACCTGACGCAGGACGCCGCCCCCACCCCCCGAGGAGGCGGCCGAGCTGCTCGCCGAGCAACCCTGACGCGCTGACCGCACCTTGGAGCCGTACTGCTGCTTTTCGGGCCTCGGAATCAGCAGTATGGCTCCAAGGTGCATCACGTGGTGGCGGCTGCGGCGGCTCGGCGCCATGCCGCTGCACGGAGGAGGCGCAGGCCGTTCAGGCCCACCAGGATCGTGGAGCCCTCGTGGCCGGCCACGCCCAGGGGCAGTGGCAGCGTGCCGAACAGGTCCCAGGCCACGAGGACCGCGATCACGGTTGCGGCGATCGCGAGGTTCGCGACCACGAGCCGCCGCGCCCGCCGGGCCAGCGCGATCACGGTGGGCACCGCGCCGAGCTCGTCGCGGGTGATCACCGCGTCCGCGGTGTCGAGCGCGAGGTCCGACCCGGCGCGGCCCATCGCGATGCCGACGTGCGCCGCCGCCAGGGCCGGAGCGTCGTTCACGCCGTCGCCGACCACCACGACCCGGTGCCCGGCCGCCTCCAGCTCGCGCACGGCGGCGACCTTGTCCTCGGGCAGCAGCCCGGCGCGCACGTCGTCGATCCCGACCTCGGCGGCGATCCGGGCGGCGGCCAGCGGGTTGTCGCCGGTGAGCAGGACCGGCCGTGCGCCGGTCAGCGCGGCGAGCCGGGCGACGCCGTCCGCCGCGGCCCGCCGGACCGTGTCGGCGAGGCCGAGGACGGCCACCACCGCACCGTCGACGCGGACCACGACGGCGGTCTGCCCCGCACGCTCGAGCTCGGAGACCAGCGCGGCGGCCCGGGGGTCCTCCACGGGGAGCCGAGCGGGGCTGCCGACCTCCACGCTCCGCCCGTCGACGCGCGCGGTGACGCCGTGGCCGGGTACGGACGCGAAGTCCCGCGCCGGGCGCAGGTCGAGGCCCGCGTCGCGCGCCGCGGCGACGACGGCGCGCGCGAGCGGGTGCTCCGACCCCCGTTCGGCGGCGGCGGCCAGCGCGAGCGCCTCGTCGGACCCGAGGCCGTCGAGCGGTCGCACCTGCACGAGCCGCGGCCTGCCCTCGGTGAGCGTGCCGGTCTTGTCGAACGCGAGGATCGTGGCGGTCCCGAGGCGTTCGAGCACGACGGCCGACTTCACGAGCACCCCGTGCCGCCCGGCGTTGGCGATCGCGGACAGCAGCGGGGGCATCGTCGCCAGCACCACCGCGCACGGTGACGCAACGATCATGAACGTCATCGCCCGCAGCAGCGTCGGCTCCAGTGCGGCGCCCAGCGCCAGCGGGACCACGAACAGCGCGAGGGTCGCGACGACCATCCCCACCGAGTACCGCTGCTCGACCTTCTCGATGAACAGCTGGGTGCGCGCCTTCGTCGCGCTCGCCTCCGCCACCATGGCCACGATCCGGGCGACCACCGTGTCGCCGGCCGGGCGCGTGATCCGCACCCGCAGCGCGCCGCGTCCGTTGAGCGTGCCGGCGAACACCTCGTCGCCCGGGCCCTTGCCGACCGGGAGCGGCTCGCCGGTGATGCTCGCCTGGTCGACGTCGCTCGCACCGTCGACGACGAGGCCGTCCCCACCGACGCGCTCGCCCGGGCGCACCAGGATCACGTCCCCGACCTCGAGGGCGGCGGCGTCGACGACCTCCTCTCCCCCGGCGCTCCCGGTCAGCCGGGTGGCGCGATCGGGTGCGAGGTCGAGCAGGCCGCGGACGGAGTCCTCGGTGCGCCTGGTCGCGACGGCCTCCAGCGCCCCCGAGGTCGCGAAGATCACGATGAGCAGGGCGCCGTCGACGACCTGGCCGATGGCCGCCGCGCCGATCGCGGCCACGACCATCAGCAGGTCGACGTCGAGCACCTTCTCCCGCAGCGCGCGCAGCCCGGCGAGGCCCGGCTCCCACCCGCCGGCGACGTAGCAGGCGAGGTGCAGCGTCCACCACGCCCAGGCCGGGGCGCCGGCGAGCTGGACGAGGAGCCCGAGGACGAACAGCATCGTCGCGAGCGCCGCCCAGCGCACCTCGGGCAACGACCAGGCGCCGGACCGGCGGGGCACGCGCGCGCGGTCCGGCGCGGGCGCGCCGGCGAGGTCGAGTTCGACAGGCATGCGTTCGAGCTTAGCTGCGCAGATACGCAGATACGCAACCAGCCAGGTCGGGCGAGTACTCTCGCTGCATGCACGAGTCGCTGCCGGACTTCGCGATGCCCGACGACGACCAGGTGCACCTGGCGGCCGAGACGTTCCGGATGCTGAGCGACCCCACCCGCATCAAGGTGCTCTGGGCCCTCCTGCAGGGCGAGTCGTCGGTGGCCTGCCTGGCCGAGCTCGCCGGCGCCGCACCGACGGCGGTCAGCCAGCACCTGGCCAAGCTGCGCCTCGCCGGCCTGGTGAAGGGCCGCCGCGAAGGCACCTTCATCTACTACTCCGCGGCCGACGACCACGTCCACCGCCTGCTCACGCAGGTGCTGATGCACGCCGACCACGCCTCCCGGTGAGGCGACGCACACGCGCCGACGCATGAGCCCCCACGATCGGGGGAACGCCTGCGGGATCCGCACGACACCGACGGACGGAGAGACTCTGATGCGGCTCGCACGGCCCCTCGCCGGCGCGCTCCTGGCCACCGCCACGACCGCCGGCCTGCTGACGGGCACTGCGTCCGCCGCCGCGGCCCCCGCCTCCTGCTCCGCGACGGCCCGCGCCTGCGTGGACCTGTCCGAGGGAACCGCGTGGCTGATGGACCGCGGCGAGGTGACCTACGGCCCGGTCGAGGTGACCTCCGGCGGCCAGGGCCACCGCACCCCGACGGGGACGTTCGCGGTGACCTACAAGGACATCGACCACCGCAGCCGGGCCTACGACGACGCCCCCATGCCGTACGCGGTCTTCTTCACCACGAGCGGCGTGGCGTTCCACGAGGGCGACCGGAACTCGCGTTCGCACGGCTGCGTCCGGCTCTCCCCCGACGCCGCGGCCGCCTTCTACGAGGGACTGCAACCCGGCGACGCGGTCCAGGTCCGGCGCTGACGACGCCGCGGCCGCCCCAGCGCGAGTCCCCCGTCCCGACAGCGCGAGTCTCCCGTCCCAACAGGGCGAGTCTCCCGTCCCGACAGGGCGAGATCGCGACGACCGGCGCGGTGACGGTCGCAGCACGACCGGCGGTCAGCGGACGGCCGACGCCTGCCGCTCGCGCACGAACAGCGTCGTGATCAGCGTGATCAGCCCGAGGAGCGCCCAGTACCCCGCGACCAGCCACGGCGCCCCGCCGGACACCGCCACCAGCGCGGTGGCGATGAAGGGGGCGAGGCCGCCGGCGAAGATCGCCGAGAACTGGTAGCCGAGGGAGATCCCCGAGTAGCGGACCCGAGTGCCGAACAGCTCCGAGAAGAAGGCGGGCTGGGTGGCGAACATGGCGCCGTTGGCGACCGCGTACCCGATCACGAACGCGATCACGACCAGCACGGGGTCGCGGGTCTGCAGGATCAGGAAGAACGGGAACGCGAAGACGACGTGTAGCGCGGCGCCGAAGAGGTAGATCGGCCGCCGCCCGACGCGGTCGGACAGCGCCCCGTAGACCGGCGTGATGACGAACTGGACGACCGCGGCGAGCATCGTGGCGACGAGCCCGAGGCCGGTCGAGAGCCCCAGGTCGTTCGTGACGTAGTTGAGCGCGAACACGCTGATCAGGTAGCCGCAGGCGTTCTCCGCGACCCGCATCCCGATCACGAGGCCGATCGCGCGGCGCTCCGTGCGCAGGGCCTCCACGACCGGACGGCCTGCCTCACCGCCGCTCTCCTTCAGCTGTGTGAACTCGGGTGACTCGGGCACGCGCAGGCGGATCACCAGGCCGACCGCCACCAGCACGATCGAGAGCAGGAACGGCACCCGCCAGCCCCACGACAGGTAGGCCTGCTCGCTCAGCCCGCCCGACAGCGCGGCGTTGAAGCCGGTGGCCAGCAGGAGGGCCGCCGAGGAGGCCATCTGCGGCCAGCTGCCGTAGAAGCCGCGGCGCCGGGCCGGCGCGTGCTCGGTCATCATCAGCACCGCGCCGCCCCACTCACCCCCGACGGCCACGCCCTGCAGGATCCGCAGCAGCACGAGCAGCGCAGGCGCCCAGATCCCGATCGCGTCGTAGCCGGGCAGCAGGCCGATGCCGAAGGTCGCGATCCCCATCAGGAGCAGCGTGATGACCAGGGCCGACTTGCGACCGACGCGATCGCCGATGTGCCCGAAGATCACCCCGCCGATCGGCCGGGCGAAGAACCCGACGGCGAACGTCGCGAACGCCGACAGCGTGCCGACCAGGCCCCCGCCGCCCGGGAAGAACAGGTCCCCGAAGACGAGGGCGGCCGCCAGCCCGTAGAGGAAGTAGTCGTACCACTCGACGAGGGCACCGACGAAGCTCGCGACCCCCACCTTCCGCAGCGTCCGCGGGTCGCTGCCCGCTCCCGTCCCCCGGCTCGCCGGCTCGGCCACGTCCGTCCCCCTCCGTCGCGGTGCGGCCATCCTGGCGCTGATCCGCCGCCGGTGCACCAGGAGGGGTCCGGGTCGGCAGGCACGATCCCGATCTTCCGGGTGGACAGCGGCCGGACGGTTCGCAATGCTGCCCGCACCGCCGCCACGATCGAGACCCGACCAGCGACCCGCGTCTGCACCGTCGACCGGTGCAGCGAGGATGGGAGCAGCGCCGTGGAAGAACTGGCCCGCCGACTCGGACTGAGGACGAGTCCTCACATCTTCTTCTGGTCCTCCGGGCTGATGGTGCTGTTCCTCGTCCTGCTGCTGGTGTTCCCCGATCCGATCGGCGCGGCGTTCGGCGCGGGGCGCGAGTGGATCGTGACCAACCTCGGGTGGTTCTTCATCCTCGGCGTGACGAGCTGGTTGATCTTCCTCATCTGGATCGCCGTGAGCAGGCACGGCACGTTGCGGCTCGGGAAGGACACCGACCGGCCCGCGTACTCGAACCTGTCCTGGTTCGCGATGCTCTTCGCCGGTGGCATCGGCACCGTGCTCATGTTCTGGGGCGTGGCCGAACCGATCTCGCACTTCACGACCCCGCCGTTCGCGGGGGTCCAGCCCTTCAGCGCCCAGGCCGCGCAGGACGCGATGGCGATCTCGCTCTACCACCTGAGCCTGCACACCTGGGCGATCTTCACGCTGCCCGGCCTCGCGTTCGGCTACTTCATCTACCGCTACGACCTGCCGATGCGGGTGTCGTCGGTGTTCTACCCGTTCCTGAAGGAGCGGATCCACGGTCCGATCGGGCGCACCATCGACGTCTTCGCCGTGCTGGGCACGCTGTTCGGCCTTGCGGTCTCGCTGGGGCTGGGCACCTCTCAGATCAACGCGGGGCTCACCGACCTGATCGGCGTCCCGGACGTCGTCTGGCCCAAGGTCGTCATCATCACGATCCTGACCATCGTGGCCACGGCCTCCATCGTGGCCGGCCTGGACAAGGGCGTGAAGCGGCTCTCGAACCTCAACATCCTGATGGCCGTCGGGCTGATGGTCTTCGTGCTCGTCACGGGGAACACGGTCTTCCTGCTCCGGCAGATGATCGAGAGCATCGGCATCTACGCGCAGGAGATCATCCCCCTCTCCTTCTGGAACGACGCGATGTCGCGGTTCACCAAGGAGGGGGGCTGGGGCTGGCAGGGCGGCTGGACCGTCTTCTACTGGGCCTGGACGGTGACCTGGTCCCCGTTCATGGGCGTCTTCCTCGCCCGGATCTCGCGCGGGCGGACGATCCGCCAGTTCGTCGCAGGCGTGCTGGTGGCCCCGTCGGCGTTCACGCTCGTCTGGTTCGTCATCTTCGGCTGGTCGGCGATGGAGCTGGACGGCATCGGCGGCACCGGCGGTCCGATCTCGGCCGCGGTGGCCGAGAGCGTCCCGCTGGCCATGTTCGAGTTCTTCACCAACTTCCCGGCGGGGACGTTCGTCTCGGGGGTCGCCGTCGTGGTGGTGGCGCTGTTCTTCGCCACGTCGTCGGACTCGGCGTCCCTCGTGGTCGACATGCTGTGCTCGGGCACCGGAGATGCCGGGCCGGTTCGGCAGCGGGTCTTCTGGGGGGTGTCGGAGGGCGTCCTCGCCGCGAGCCTGATCGTCCTCGGCGGCACCGCGGGCCTGACGGCGCTCCAGCAGGTCATCACGGTGATCGGGCTGCCCATCTTCATCCTGGTCTTCGCCATGATGTTCGCGCTCGTCGTGGGCCTGCGGAACGAGGCGACCGCGTCCCCCGCGCCGGTCCCGCGGGCCGAGCGCGAGACCGGGGAACCGGCCGTGGAGAACGACGAGGCGAGATCGGGCTGATCACCGGACCTCGCGGACGAGGTCGAGGGCGCGGGCCAGGGTGCTGAGGCGTTCGTCGAGGGTGTCGCCCGCGGGGTAGAGCCGCACCGTGTCGACGCCGGCGGCGCGCCAGACGCGCAGCCGGGCCCGGACCATCTCCTCGGTGCCGACCAGCGTGGTGGCCAGCACCATCTCGTCGGTGACGAGCGCGGCCGCGCCGTCGCGGTCGCCGCCCTGCCAGCGCTCCCGCACGGCCGCCGCGACCTGCGCCCAGCCCTGGCGGCTGTAGGCGTCGTTGTAGAAGTTCGTGCCGGCCGAGCCCATGCCGCCGAGGCTGAACGCCAGCTTCCGCTTCCGGTCGGCCAGCATCGTGCGCAGCGCGTCCTCGTCGGCGGCGAAGGCGACCTCCGCGCCCTGGCACACGTCCAGGTCCCGGCGCTGCCGGCCGGCGCGCGCCAGGCCCGCGTCGAGGTGTTCCAGGTAGGCGGCGGCACCCTCGGGCACGAAGCTGGTGCCCAGCCAGCCGTCGGCGACCTCGCCGGTCAGCTCCAAGAGCTTCGGCGCGAGCGCCGCCAGGTACACCGGGATGTCCGGGTTCGGCGCCGTCGACACCCGCATGGGACGCCCCTCCCCGCCGGGCAGCGGGATGCGGATCGTGCGCCCGTCGTAGGCGACCTTCTCCCCGGCGAAGACCTGCCGCACGACGTCGACGGACTCGCGCACCCGGGTCAGCGGCCGCGCGAACGGCACACCGTGCAGGCCCTCGACCACCTGCGGCCCGGACGGCCCGAGGCCGAGCAGGAACCGGCCATCGGACATGTCGGCGAGCGTGAGCGCGGCCTGCGCGATCGCGACCGGCGTCCGCGTGCCGACCTGGATGATCCCCGAGCCCAGCAGCATCCGGTCGGTGCGCGCGGCGAGGTACCCCAGCACCGACGGCGCGTCGGAACCCCAGGCCTCCGCGACCCAGCAGACGTCGAGCCCGAGCTTCTCGGCCTCGCACGCGAACTCGACGGTGTCGCGGAAGCCGGCACCGCCCGAACCCTCGACGGTCGTCGCGGTGCGCATCAGCCGCGACCCTCCACCCGTTCCTTGATCCCGGCGAGCGTGGCGGTCATGTTCGCCTCGAACTCGCGCAGGCGAACGAACACGATCTTCTCCTCCTTGTCGGGCATCTGCTCGATCGCCTGGCTCAGCCCCGACCGCCCCGGCCCCAGCCGCACCCACTCGGTGAGCCGCGTGCCGCCGTCCTCCGGCCGGAGCGTGAACCGCCACGTGGCGGCCGGATCGGCCGGCTCGCCCACGGCCCACGCGAACACCCGCGGGGCGGCGCACTCCACGACCTGCGAGGTGGCCGACCACTCCCCCAGCGCCTCGTGCCGGTTGTGCCCGACGAAGCGCGACCCGACCGCGGGCCCGGCACCGTCGAGCCACTCCACCGACTGCAGCTCGCGGCTCGTCCCGGCCATCGCCGCGAGGTCGACCACCGCGGGCCAGACCGCCTCGGTCGGGGCATCGACCCAGGTGGTCACCTCGACCGTCGGGCCGTCGGCGTACCGGGCACCGGTCCACTCCATGGAAGCTCCTCCGCGATCGTCGTGACCCCCATCGTCGCGGGCCGGGGGACGCAAGGCGAGAGCCCGACGACCGGCACCGCGGCCGGTCCGGACGCGTGCCACCGACGCCTCGGACGGGCTGATCACCGGGTGCGGTCGCAGGACCGCACCGCTGCGGCCCTCCGACCGCATGCGGCGATCATGAGCGCCGGGGCCGCCCGCTGATCGCCGTTCGTGGTGTGGCCGCACGGGTGCGGTCCGCGGCCGCTCGCCGTGATCTCGGCAGCTCGACGCCCGCCACGGTCAGGCGAGGCGGGCGTACACGTCGCCCGAGCGCCCCAGCGGGCGCATCCGTTCGAGCAGCTGCACCAGCTCGGCCGCGTCGAGCCAACGCTCGGAGGCGAACCGCATGGTCTCGACCGGCGAGTAGTTGTACGTGTAGCCGCCCGCGCCCAGCTGCTCGACGCGGCCGAGCACCGCCAGCGCCGCGTCGTGCGTCGGCGGCAGGTACTCGAACGACAGCGCGCGCAGCGGCCGGCTCAACCCGGCCAGCACCTCGGCCTCGAAGCCCTCGACATCGATCTTGCAGAACGCCGGCTCCCCGTGGGCGGCGATGAGGTCGTCGAGGGTCACGACGTCCACCTCGACGGAGCGGTCCCAGCGCACCCGGGCGAAGCTGCGGTCCGCGGCCACCGACTCCCGCCAGCGCTGCGAGAGCGACGAGACCGTCGGCGTCGACGTGGAGACGCCGAGCCGCGCCCGACCGGCCGCGGCGCCGACCGCGGACGGCACGAGGGTGACGCCGCGGTCGCGGCCGAAGAGCAGGCGCAGCACGCGCAGGCAGTCCGGCTGCGGCTCGACCGCGACGACCCGCGCTCCCAGCCGCCGCCAGGTCCGGACCCGCCCGCCCACGTGCGCGCCGATGTCGAACCCGAGGTCACCGGGCCCGAGGAACTCGCGGTACAGCGCCAGGGCGCGCCGGTGCTTGGCGGGCTGGCCGTGGTAGATGACCAGGGAGCGGACGATGCCCCGTGCGCGGCCGAGCATCGCCAGATCCTAGGCGCGCCCCGGACCGCAGGACACCCCTGCGCCCACCGGCCGGCGCAACGCTGGAGATCGACCCGAACGCCTTCGCGAGGGCGCAGAGCGCGATCTCGCAACGATCACCGGTCACCGACCCCGCACTCGCTGTGCCCGAGAGGCCCCGCCTGCGCGGGATCGACCTCCGGGCGAGCGAGCCGGCGGGCTCGGCGCCGCCGCCGGGGACCACTAGTGTCCTCCCCGACGGCAGCGGCACGAGGAGGTGAGACCGATCAACGTTCGGCCCGATCGGACGCTCCCCCCCTCGCCCCGCCGGATAAGGCGGCCCCGGGGACGTCCTGCGACATTCCCCTGGAGGCACCCGTGTCCACCTCTTCCGCCATCCCCGACGTCGTCGGTCGCCTGCGCGCCGCCGGCTGCGTCTTCGCCGAGGACGAGGCGCGCCTGCTGCACGACGCCGCGCGCACGCCCGCCGAGCTCGACGCGCTCGTCGACCGGCGCGCCGCCGGTGAGCCGCTCGAGCACCTCCTCGGCTGGGTCGAGTTCGCCGGGCTGCGCCTCGCGGTCGAAGCCGGCGTCTTCGTACCGCGCCGGCGCACCGAGCTGCTGGCCCGCGAAGCCGCGGCGCTCGCCGCTGCCGGCTCCGTCGTCGTGGAGCTGTGCTGCGGGGCGTGCGCGATCGGCGCGGCGGTGACGGCCGCTGTCCCCGGGATCGAGCTGCACGCCGCCGACGTCGACCCGGTCGCGGTGCGCTGCGCCCGCCGCAACGCGCCCGGCGGCCACGTGTACGAGGGCGACCTCGACGACCCGCTGCCGGTGTCGCTGCGCGGCCGCGTCGACGTGCTGGTGGCGAACGCGCCCTACGTGCCGACCGAGGCGGTCGGGATGATGCCCCCCGAGGCACGCCTGCACGAACCGCGCGTCGCGCTCGACGGCGGCGCGGACGGCCTCGACGTGCAACGCCGGGTGATCGCCACGGCCCCGCGCTGGCTCGCGCCCGGCGGGCACCTGCTGATCGAGACGAGCGAGGCCCAGTCCCCGCACACGGCGGCGGCGATGGAGGCGGCGGGTCTGCGCACGCGCGTCGTGCGGGAGGAGGAGCTGGACGCGACAGCAGTCGTCGCCACCCTCCCACTCCCCACCTTGGAGCCACGATGCAGATTGTGAGCGCCCACATTCTGCAGTAGGGCTCCAAGGTGCGACGTCAGGGCTCAGGCGGAGGCCTGGAGGGCGCCTCGGCGCGTCAGGAGCGCGATCGCTCCCGCGCTCGCCAGCGGGACCATGGCCAGCACCAGCCAGGCCAGTGCCGGGGGTGCCACCGCAGGCTCCAGCAGCGTGCCCGCGGCCGTGCTGCCGACCAGCACGGCGACGCCACCCGCCGAGGACAGCACGCCGAAGTGCGCACCGAGCCTGCGCTCCCCGGCCAGCCGGGGCACGAGGTCCTGCGCCAGTGGCTGCGTGATCATCTGCCCCGCGGTGAGCAGCACCACGAAGCCGACGGCCGACCACAGCGCGAGCGGACCCGACGGCGTCGGCAGCAGCACCGCCACGGCGACCAGCACGAACGCGAGCGCCATCAGCCCGAATCCCAGGACGATGGCGCGGCCGCTCCCGAACCGGCGGGCCCAGCGGGTGGTCGGCAGCTGCCCGGTGATCACGATCAGCGAGGCGAGCGCGAACAGCCAGCCCAGCGCCGCCTGGCTGCCGGTCGCCCGCACCAGCTCGACGGGCAGCGCAAGGTAGAGCTGGTTGTAGCAGACGAGGTAGCCCGCGTACCCGGCGGCGAAGGCGAGGAACGGGCGGTTGCCCAGCACCTCCGCCCACCCCGCCAGCACCGGCTCGCCGGCGTGCTGCGCCGGTCGGTTCGGCAGCCAGTGCAGGTGGGCGAGCCCGATCAGGACGAAGGCCACCGCGGCGACCATGCAGGAGACCCGGAAGTCGACCAGCAGCAGGAGCGTGCCGACCAGCGGGCCGACGACGGCCCCGACCTGGCCGCTGACGGCGAACATCGCGAAGACGTCCGCCCGCACGAGTCCTTCCGCCGAGCGCTCCCCCGCCTCCCGCGCGAGCGAGGACTCCACCGCGGGCGAGAACAGCGCCGCGGCGAAGCCGGTGAGCAGCGCGCCGGCGACGACGCCGACGAGACCGTCCGCCGCGGCCAGCAGGACGAAGCCGAGCACGCGCAGGGCGCACCCGGCCAGGACCACCGGCTTGGCGCCGATCCGGTCGGCGAGGGTGCCGCCGACGACGAACAGGCCCTGCTGGCTGAACGTCCGCAGGCCCAGCACGAGCCCGACGACGCCGCCGGCCAGCCCGAGGTCCTCGGCGAGGTGGACCGCGAGGTAGGGCACGACCATGTAGAAGCCGAGGTTGAACGCGAGCTGCGTGAGCACCAGCAGCCGCATGACCGGGGGCAGCCGGCCGAGCCCGCCGAGCAGGCGCCAGCGCCGGAGTCCGGTCGAAGGGTCCACAGTCGCCAATAACTAGCATCTGCTGCTGCCCGGCGACAAACCGCCCCCGCGGCATCCATGCACGACTCTGCACACGTTTGACAGCCTGCTCACCCGAACAGATGATCTGGATCGAGTCGACCCCGGCACCGCAGCCGGTCCCGCCGCGTCCGACCGCCCGGACGCCCCGCCGAGAGGCCCCCCGTTGCCCCGTGCCCGTCCCCCGGCGCTGCCCCGCGCCGTCGTCGCGCTGCTCGCGGTCCTGCTGGTCGCCGCCTGCGGAGGGCCGCAGCCGACCGGGGAACCGGTTCCCGACGGTGACCTCGCGATCGCCATGCAGTTCGCCCCGCGCTCGGGCTACGCGCTCGACACCGACGACGCCTTCGTCCTCACCCAGCTCGGCGCCACCGAGACGCTCGTCGCCGCGGGCCCGGACGGGCAACCGGTGCCGCGCCTCGCCACGGCGTGGACCCAGGCCGACCCGCAGACCTGGCGCTTCGAGCTGCGCCCCGGCGTCACCTTCCACGACGGCACCCCGCTCACCGGCGAGGCCGTGGCGGCGGCGCTGAACTGGGTGGCGGGCGTGACCGCGCCGCCGCGGGCGGTCCGCGGCGTCGGGCTGGTCGCCGAAGCCGAGAGCGACGCCACCGTGCTGGTGCGCACCAGCGCCCCGGACCCGATCCTGCCCCTGCGCCTGACCAGCCCGAACACCGCGATCCTCGCGCCGTCGGCCTACCGGGGCGACGGGCCGCCCGCCGTGCTCGGCACCGGCACCGGCCCGATGCGCCTGACCGCCACCGACCCGGCCGCCGCGAGCCTCGAGCGGTTCGACGGGTACTGGGGCGGCCGGCCGCGCCTCGCGACCGTGCGCGCCGAGTACGTGCCCGACCCGGCCGCCCGCGCGCTGGCCTTCCGGGCCGGGGACGTCGACATCGCCCAGGGCCTGCCCGAGCCGGCCGTGCTCGAGCTCTCGGCCACCGACGGCGTCGAGGTGCAGACGGTCGCCGCGCCCCGCACGGTGACCCTGTTCCTGAACCAGTCCGCCGCGCCGTTCGCCGACGTGCGGGTCCGCCGCGCGGTGCAGCTGGCGGTCGACCGCACCGCGCTCGCCGAGCAGGCGCTCGCGGGAGCCGCGCTGCCGGCGTCGGAGCTGTTCGGGCCCGCCGTGCCGTGGGGCGCGGACACGCCCCCGCCGCCCCCGGACCCGGCCGCCGCCACCGCGTTGCTGGCCGAGGCCGGGTACGGGCCTGCCAACCCGCTGACCGTGCGGCTGTGGACCTACCCGAACCGCCCGGAGCTGCCGGTGCTGGCCACG
This sequence comes from Pseudonocardia kunmingensis, assembly GCF_006716445.1. GTDB lineage: Bacteria > Actinomycetota > Actinomycetes > Mycobacteriales > Pseudonocardiaceae > Pseudonocardia > Pseudonocardia kunmingensis. The sequence goes on along the minus strand of NZ_VFPA01000002.1, from coordinate 141,909 downwards.
GCGGTGCAGGCGATGCTCACCGAGGTGGGGATCGAGGCCGAGATCCAGGTGGGCGAGTACGCCACGCAGGAGCCGGAGGTCCTGGCCGGCCGCTACGACATGTTCCTGCTCTCCCGCAGCCACCTGACCGACGTCCCCGACGCCGCCGGCGTGCTGACCAGCGACTACACCTGCGACGGCTCCTTCAACCTCGACCGGTACTGCGCACCGGCGTTCGATGCGCTGGTGGCCGGCCTGTCGGGCGTCACCGACCCGGCCGCGCGCCAGGAGGTCTTCGCCCGCGCCGCGCAGCAGCTCGTCGCCGATGCCGTCGGTGTGCACCTCGTGCACAGCCAGGACAGCGCGGCCGCGCGCGGCGTCGTCGGCTTCACGGCCGACCCCACCGGGAAGGCGCTGGTCACGGCGGAGCTGGCGACGACCGGCTGAGCGGAGCTTGCGGAGCGAGAAGACAACGCTGAGCGGAGCTTTGCGGAGCTTTGCGGAGCTTTGCGGAGCTTTGCGGAGCTTTGCGGAGCTTGCGGAGCGAGCAGACGACACGAGCGGAGGGGACGCGTGCTCGGCACGTTGCTGCGCCGGCTGGCGCCGCTGCCCGTGGTGCTGCTGGTCGCGTCCGTCCTGGTGTTCCTGCTGCCGCGGCTGACGGGCGTGGACCCGGTGCGGGCGGTGCTGCGCGCCCGCACGGCCGAGTCGGTGCCCGACCCCGCCGTCGCGGCCCGGCTGACCCGCGAGCTGGGGCTCGACGCCCCGCTGCCCCAGCAGTACCTGACGTGGCTGGGGCAGGTGCTGCAGGGCGATCTCGGGCTCTCGTTCGCCACGCGCGCGCCCGTCGCCCCGCAGCTGTTCGCCGCGCTCGGGGTGTCGGCGCTGCTCGCGGCACTGGCGCTCGCGATCGCCGCCGTCGTCGGCGTCCCGGCGGGGGTGCACGCCGCGCGCCGGCCGGGCGGGGCGCTCGACCGGGTCGTCACCGGCGCCTCGGTGCTCGGTGTGGCGGTGCCGGAGTTCATCCTGGCGCCGGTCCTGGTCCTGGTCTTCGCGGTGGCGCTGCCGGTGCTGCCGGCCACCGGCTGGGGCGAGCCCGCCGACGTCGTGCTGCCCGCGCTCACGCTCGCGCTGTTCCCGACCGCCCTCGCCGCGCAGCTCACCCGGGCCGAGATGCTCGACGTCCTCGCGCGACCGCACGTCGTCCTCGCCCGCGCGAAGGGGGTGTCGGGGCGCCGCGTGCTCTGGGCGCACGGGGCGCGTCTCGCCCTGACCTCGGTGACGTCGCTCTCGGGGCTGTTCTTCGCCGGGCTGCTCGGCGGCGCGGTGGTGGTCGAGGTCGTGTTCGCGGTGCCCGGGCTGGGCCGGCTGCTCTACGACGCCGTCCTCGGGCAGGACCTGCCGGTGATCCAGGCCGGCCTGCTGCTGGTGGTCGCCGTGGCCGTGGTGGCGGGCGCCGTCGCCGACACCGTGGCGCTCGCCGCCGACCCCGTGGCACGGGACGCCGCGTGAGGCGCGTCCCGCCGCTGGTCGCGGTCGCTGCCGGCGTCGGCGCGCTGCTGCTCGTGGCCGCGCTGCTGCCGCTCGACGCACTCGGCAACGACCTCGCCCACCGGTTCGCCCCGCCCTCGCCCACCCATCCCCTCGGCACCGACCACCTCGGCCGCGACGTGCTCGCGCGCCTCGCCGCCGGCACCCGCATCTCGGTCGGGTTCACCGTCCTCGCGGTGGCCGTCTGCGCCGTGCTCGGCACGACCGCCGGGCTCGTTGCCGGCTACCGCGGTGGGGCAGCCGCACAGGTGCTCGGCCGGGTCGTCGACGTGCTGGTAGCCGTGCCGTCGCTCGTGGTCGGCCTGGTGCTCGCCACGGTGCTGCGCCCCGGCGTCACGACACTGCTGCTCGCGGTGCTGGTCACCGGGTGGACGCCGTTCGCGCGCCTCGCGATGGGCCTCGCCGTGCGGGAGGCGGGCGCGGAGTACGTGCAGGGCGCGTTCGCGATCGGCGCGACCGACGGGCGCATCCTCGCGCGCCACGTCCTGCCCAACGCGATCCGCCCGCTCACCGCGCACGCCTGCATGCGCTTCGCCCACACGCTGCTCGCGGTGGCCGGCCTGTCGTTCCTGGGTCTCGGACCGCAGCCCCCGACGCCCGAGTGGGGCGCGATGCTGAACGAGGCACGCCCGTACCTGTTCCTGCGCCCGGGGCTGGTGCTCGTCCCGGCCGCGGCGATCGTCGGCGTCGCGCTGGTGGTCGTCCTGCTCGGCCGCAGCCTGGAGCGGCGCTGGGCGGCGTAGGCTGCTGCCACACATCTGCGACAGCCAGGAGGTGGCGTGGCCGGGAGCGACGGACGGCGCAGCGGGACGGTGCGACCGGAGCTGAAGGAGCTGGTCGGTGATCTGGGCATCGTGCCGGCGCGGGCCGAGGCGGGGGCCGCACGCGCCGTGCTCGAGCGCGACGGGGCGGTGATCGTCCCGGGCAGCGGCGACGATCCCGAGGAGCTGGTCGTCACCGCGGCGCGGCTGCTCGGCGCCCGGTTGCGCGAGCTGTTCGGCATCCGCGCCCAGCACGGCGTCGACGCGCCGCGCCTGGGCATCCACAGCGACGGCGCGAACGTGGTCGTGGACGTCCACGGTCAGCAGGTCCGCCTGCGCCACCCGGACGAGGACTACCTGCTCATGCTGTGCACCCAGCCGGCCCGCGAGGGCGGCGACTCGGTGCTGCTCGACGGCTACGCGCTCGTCGAGGCGCTGCGCACCGCCCGTCCCGAGCTGCACGCGTTCCTCACCGGCTGCGACGTCGACTACTTCGGCTCGTGGGTGAACCCGGCCCGCGGCGTGCCGGCCACCCCGCTCGTGCGCCGGATGGTGGAGCACACGCGCGGCGGGCGCCGGGCCGTGCGGGCCAGCGACTACGCCGCGCCGGTGCCGCGGGAACCGCGATGGGACGAGCACCTCGCCTTCCTCGAGGAGTACGCGGACGTGCTCGCCACCGCGCAGGACTGCGCCGCCGCCTTCCGGATGGACGCAGGCGACCTGCTGGTCCTGGACAACTACCGCTTCCTGCACGGCCGAGACGCCTACCGCGGCGAGCGGAAGCTCCACGTGCTGACGGTCCGCACGGTGGACGCGTTCTGAGGCTCCCCTGACGACCGGCACTCTCGTCGGTACCTAGCCGACGAGAGTGCCGCTCGTCAGCTCAGCCGGGGGCGTAGCGGCTCGCAACCTCCGCGAACGCCTCCTTCCGGATCCCCCGTGGGGCCTCGGGTGTCACCTTCACCAGGCCGAAGCCGGCCATGTCCAGGTCCTGGCGCGGGTCGGCGTGGTGCGGGAAGTCGGGCATGACGTAGGTGAAGACGAAGCAGCCGTGCACCCCGGCCTCGGCGTAGAGGTCGAGGAGCTCCGCGAGGTAGGCGGCCTGCACGCCCTCGTCGCGGACGTGGCCCTCCCGCACCCGCGGCGGCGAGGCGAACCAGTTCACGATCAGGAACGAGCCCGGCCCGCGCCGGTCGGCCCCGGCGTGGGCGCCGCACCCGAACTCCGTGACGACCACCGGCTTGCCCGCCTCGCGTACCAACGCACGCACGCGGCGCTCGTACCCGTCGTGGTCGGTGCCGAGGCGGTAGAGGTTGACGCCCACGACGTCGAAGGCCGACCAGTCGACGCGCTCCCAGAACGCGGCGGCGTAGGTGACCGGCCCGGCGAACTCCCGGCGCGCGGTGGCGAGGGCGTCGGCCAGCAGCGCGTTCACCCGGCGGGTGATCCGCCGGTCGAACAGGCGCCGCAGGCGCAGGATCACCTGCAGGCGCAGGAAGACCCACCGGCCGGGGACGATGCCGCGCGAGGTCAACGAGAACTCGCTGCCCACCAGGAGCGTGACGCGCCCCGGGTGCTCGGCGCGCAGCTCCTCGGCGAGGGCGGCCACCGTCGCGAGGTGCGCCAGCACGTCCGCGCGGCGACCGTCCTCCAGCGATGGCCGGACGTGGACGTCGAGCCCGGCGCGCAGCGCCTGCCGGGCCGCCCCGGCCTGGCCCTGCGGATCCGTGCCGATCAGCATCACGGTGTTGCAGTGCAGGTCGTCCCGGATCACGGCCAGGTCGGCGCGGACGCGATCGGGCGCCATGCCGTCGGTGAAGTAGGAGACGCCCCTGACCGCGATGCCGTCCACGTCGCGAACCTAACGCCGACGCGGGCGGTCCCGGGCGGGATCGCATACGCCGGTCGTCGCACCCGGTACTTCCGGATGACGCCGTCAGTCGCGGTGGGCCGTGTCGAGCGCGAACGCGGGCAGGCACACCGCCACGTACTCGGCGCCCTCCGCGCCCGGGGAGCTGTAGCGCACCCACTCCCCCGCCGCCGTGTGCACGGCCTGGCCCGCGGCGACCGTCAGCTCGCCCTCCTCGTGCTCCACGCGCAGGGCGCCCCTCAGCACGAGCGTGAACTCGTCGAACTCCGGTCGCTGGCCCGGCTCCGACCAGCCCGACGGGCTGCGCATGTGGGCCACCGACAGCCGCGCGTCACCGGTGTTCACCCGGCCCACGTACTCGTCGATCGTCTTGGGCGGCTCGCCCGCGGCCGTCACGCGGCTGGGGGTCTCGATCAGTCTGGGCACGCGCCGGATCCTCCTCCACGCCGACGCCGGCGGTACCGTCGGTGGCCGGGGAGGCACGGGATGAACGAGGCGTACTGGGCCCGCTACGAGTCCGCGATCGACAAGCAGATCCGCATGGCCGAGGAACGCGGCGACTTCGCCGACCTCCCCGGCAAGGGCAAGCCGCTGCCCGGCCTCGACGGCCCCGACGACGAGAACTGGTGGATCAAGAGCTACATCGCGCGCGAGGGCGTGCCGTCCGAGGCGATGCTCCCCACCCCGCTGCAGCTGCGCAAGGAGGCCGAGCGGCTCCCCGACACCGTCCGCGAGCTGCCCACGGAGCAGGCCGTCCGCGGCGCGGTGGCCGAGCTGAACCGCCGGATCGCCGAGTGGCTGCGCGCGCCGTCCGGGCCGGCGGTGCCGGTGCGCCTCGTCGACGCCGACGCGATCGTCGAGGGCTGGCGACGGCACCGCCCGGCCCCGCCGCCCGCACCGGCGGCCGCGGAGGCCCGACCGCAGCCCCGTACCCCCTGGTGGCGCCGCCTCCGGCGGCCGTGAGTGGATACGGGTGCTGGAGCACTCGTATCCACTCACGACCTCAGGTCTCGACGGTCACCGCGGAGGGGCGGGCGGGACGGGTGGCGGCCGTGCTGGTCAGAGCCACGCCCGCCAGGATCAGCGCCCCGCCGAGCAGCTGCACGGCCGTGGGTACCTGGCTGAGCAGCAGCCACGACGCCACGGCGGAGGCCACCACCTCCAACAGCGCCACCAGCGAGCCGCGGGAGGCGCCGATGCGGGCGATCGCGGCCACGCCCGTGAGGTAGGCGATCACCGACGAGACCACGACGAGCAGCGTGGCCGCGACGGGCCAGCCGACGTCGACGCCCGCGAGCAGCACCCCCGTGGCCGCGGTGTCGATGACGATCGGGAGCAGCCCGACGAGCCCGAGCAGCGCCACCACCACCGTGCCGACCGTCATCCCGACGCCCGCGAGCACCAGCGGCGGGGTGGAGCTGCCGGCGCGGTCGGCCACGAGGAAGAACGCGGCCTGGCAGACCGCCGCGCCGAACCCCCACGCCAGGCCCTGCCACTGCAGCGCGACGCCACTCCAGACCTGCACCACGAGCGACAGGCCGAACAACGCGACGATCGCGCCCGCCAGCGTGCGCCTGCTCGGCGGCTGCCTGCGCACCACCCACACCCAGGCGATCACCAGGATCGGACCGGTGTACTCCAGCAGCAGCGCGACCGTGACCGGCAGGTACTGCAGCGCGTTGAAGAACGCCACCTGCACGCCCGCCGTCGCGAGCACGCCGTAGAGCACCAGCGCGGGCCCGTCCGCCCGGAGCGCGGCCAGCACGCCGGGCCGGACGACCGCCAGGACCACCAGGAGGATCGCGGCCGCGCCGCCCAGCCGGACGAGCACCGCGCCGCTCGCCGACCAGCCGGCGTCCGTGAGCGCCTTCGCGAACGGGCCCGAGAGCCCGAACGTCACCGCCGAGACGACCGCGAGGACGAGACCGACGGCGGACCGGTCCAGGGTGGTGCTCAGTCCTCGGCTCCCGTCTGCGCCACGAGCCCGGCCGCCTCGATGCCGGCGACGGCGGCGGCCTCGTCGTTCAGCGACGCGTCCCCGCTGATGCCGACCGCACCCAACAGCACGCCGTCGGCGTCGCGGACGAGCACGCCGCCGGGCACCGAGACGACCTTGCCGCCGGCCAGGCCGACGAGCGAGGTGTAGATGTCCGGGGAGTCCGCGGCACGGGCCGCGAGGGCGCGGTTGGTCATGCCCATGCCCAACAGGCCCCAGGCCTTCGCGGTGGCGAGGTCGGGCCGCAGGTAGCCGGAGCCGTCCTGGCGGCCGAGCGCGACGAGCGCCCCGCCCGGGTCGAGCACGGAGACGGTGAGCGGTTGGAACCCCTGCTGGGTGCCGTGCTCCAGCGCGGCGCGCACGATGGTCTGGGCCTGGTCGAGGGTGATGGGCATGGGTAGATCCTGCCTCAGGCCGCGCGGGTGAGCCGCAGCAGCGGGATGATGCGGTCGGTCTTGCGCTCGTAGTCGCGGAAGCCGGGCGACCGGGTGACCACGCTCTCCCAGAGCGCGTCGCGTTCGGCCCCGGTGACCTCCTCCGCGACCACCTGGTAGGTCTCGGTGCCAACCTCGACGTCGATCTTCGGGTTGGCCTTGATGTTGTGGTACCAGGCGGGGTGCTGCGGGGCGCCCGCGGCGGAGGCCACGATCACCGTGCGGCCGTCGTCCTCGGGGAAGTGCACGAGCGGGGTCACCCGCTCCGTCCCGGACTTCGCGCCGACGTGGTGGACCAGGATCATCGGGGCACCCTCGAAGGGACCGCCGACACGGCCCTCGTTGGCGCGGAACTCGTCGATGATCTGCTGGTTGAAGTCGCTCATCGTTCTCCTCATGTGAACAGCAACACCCAGGCCGCGACGATCGCGGCCGCTGCTGCGAGCAACCCGAACAGCAGTACCCACATTCCGCGGGGCACGCGCGTCAGCCCGGCGAGCATGTCCGCGTCCGACGCGCCGGCGTAGCGGCGGCTGCGCTGCAGCTCGCGCACCGCGCGCACGCCGCCGAACAGCAGGAACCAGCACAGCGCGGCCGCGAACCCCTCCTGCAGCCGGGGCTCGCCCCACCACGCGACCGCGCCGACGAGCGCGCCGGTGGCCAGCACGGCGAACCCGCCGTAGATGTTGCGCACGTGCACGAGCGTGGCCACGAGCAGGGCGATCGCGATCCAGAGCATCAACGCGGCCCGGTCCGCCGCCACGAGCGCGGCACCGCCGAGCCCCAGCAGCGACGGCGCCGGGTAGCCGCCGAGGAACGTGAAGACCAGACCGGGGCCGCGGCGGGCGCCCGTGGACACCGTCAGGCCCGAGGTGTCGGCGTGCAGCCGGATGCCGGTGAGGCCGCGCCCGGCGAGTACCGCGACGAGAGCGTGGCCCCCTTCGTGGGCGATGGTCACGACGGTGCGGGTCCAGCGCCACGACGCCGACCACAGCACCGCCAGCAGCGCGAGCACCGCGGCGAGGAGCACCGCGGGCCGCTCGTCGAGCAGCAGGGTGGCCGTGTCGACGACCTGCTGCAACGCCGACGCTCCGTCCCCCACACGAGCAAGTCTGGCACGCTCCCGAATTTCGGGTTTGACCTTCCAGCCGCTGGAGGGTCGAGGATCTCCTCATGGCCGAAACGACCCTGCTGACCATCGGGCAGCTCGCCCGCCGCTCGGGCGTGCCGGTGCGCACCATCCGGTTCTGGTCCGACGAGGGCATCCTGCCCGAGACGGACCGGTCGGTCAGCAACTACCGCCGGTACGACGGCCGCGCCGTCGCCCGGCTCGACCTCGTCCGCACGCTGCGCGAGCTCGGCATGGGGCTGGAGGACATCCGCCTCGTGCTCGAGCGCAGGCGCAGCGTCGAGGAGGTCGCGGCCTCGCACGTGCAGGCCATCGACAACCAGATCCGCGCCCTGCGGACCCAGCGCGCCGTGTGCACGCTGCTCGCCCGGGGCGCTCCCTCCGCACGGAAGGCAGCACTCATGAACGACCTCGCCCGGCTCTCCGCCAGCGAGCGCCAGCAGATGATCGACGAGTTCGTGGACGCCACGTTCGCCGGTACCGATCCCGACGCCCCCGGAGCGGGCATCGCCGCCAACATGCGCACGCTCCCGACCGAACTGCCCGACGACCCGACCACCGAGCAGGTGGAGGCCTGGGTGGAGCTCGCCGAGCTCGTCTCCGACCCGGCGTTCCGCGCCCGGGCAAGGGAGATGGCCGTCGCCGGTTCGGAGACCGGCAGCGACCAGCCGCAGTTCGACCCGTCACCGGTCGTCGAGCACGCGGGCACCGCCGTCGCCGACGGCACCGCGCCCGACTCGCCGGAGGGTCAGGCCGTCCTCGCCCGGATCATCGACCCCGGCATGGACGCCGCAGCCCGCGACCAGCTGGCCGCCACGATCGACACCTTCACCGACCGGCGGGTCCACCGCTACTGGGACCTGCTCGGCATCCTGAACGGCTGGGGCCGCGCCCCGTCGCAGGCGGAGCCCTTCGAGTGGTTCAGCGCAGCCCTGCGCGCCCACAACTGAGGCGCGAGTCCCTCCGCCCCGACAGCGCGAGTCTCCCGTCCTGACCGGGCGAGTCTCCCGTCCCGGCCGGGCGAGTCTCCCGTCCCGGCCGGGCGAGTCTCCCGTCCCGGCCGGGCGAGTCTCCCGTCCCGGCCGGGCGAGTCTCCCGTCCCGGCCGGGCGAGTCTCCCGTCCCGGCCGGGCGAGTCTCCCGTCCCGGCCGGGCGAGTCTCCCGTCCCGGCCGGGCGAGTCTCCCGTCCCGGCCGGGCGAGTCTCCCGTTCTGACGGGCTGGCCGGGCCTCCCGGCGGCCGGGGCGGAGATCGGCGGGCGGCGATCAGTCCTTGCGGCCGGACAACGCGAGGCCGGCGCCCATCACGATCAGCGACGTCCCACCGAGGCCACCCATCCACCGCAACCGGCCCGGGGAGGTGGCGAACCAGTTCCGCGCCGTGCCCGCGGCCAGCCCCCACGCGCTGTCCAGCGTGGCGGCGATGACGGCGAACAGCAGCCCGAGCACCAGCATCTGTGTGGTCGGGCTGCTGCCCGCCTCCGTCTCCACGAACTGCGGGAGCACCGCGGCGAAGAAGATCAGCACCTTCGGGTTGGTGAACCCGACGACGACGCCCTGCCAGAACATCCGCCGGTCTGCCGGCCCCGCGGGCTCGCCGAGCCGGGCGACCAGGTCGGCGCGCCTGCGGATCGTCTGCACACCGAGGTACACGAGGTAGGCGGCCCCGACGAGCTTGAGCACGGTGAACACCGCGGCCGACCGCGCCGCGATCGCCCCGAAGCCGAGCGCGACCACGACCACCACCATCGACGCGCCCGCCGTGTTGCCCGCGACGCTGGCCAGGGCCGCCCGCCTGCCGTGCGCCAGCGCGCGGCCGACGATGAACAGCACGCTCGGGCCGGGCACGATCACCAGGATGACGCCGGCGAGCGTGAACATCAGGAGTGTCTCGAGCGAGGGCACGCCCGCACCCTAGCCCCGAGGCCGACGTCCACCTCCCGGATTTCCGCTGCGCTGTGGACGCTTCCCGTCAGGTACGGCGCGAGCACCGGCCGACGAACCGCCCGCCGGGACGGCGAGACGCCTGTGCGGGGAGATTGCGCCGGACGAATGGGGGCCGATCGTGGAGACCGGAGGCGTCAGCCGCCGCGCTGGAGATCGCCGCGAGCAGTACCTCGTGGTGGCACCGACAGCCGCCAGGTGCGAATCAGATCGATCACTCGGCGCGAGAAGCACATCAACGCTGCCACCCCAGCCATCAGGTACCGCTCGGACCGATCATGGTGAGCCCGCCCGGTGGCGGCAGTCCCGCCGACGCGGAAGGGCGGCGGCCATCCCACGGATCGCCGCGCTTGGTGGTGGAAGCTCTGAGCGAGCGTCGCGCGTCGAACGGGAGACTGGCCCTGCCAGAACGGGAGACTCGCGCCGTCGGGACGGGAGACTCGCCCTGCCAGAACGGGAGACTCGCCCGGGCAGAACGGGAGACTCGCGCGGTCGGGACGGGAGACTCGCCCGGGCAGAACGGGAGACTCGCCCGGTCGGGACGGGAGACTCGCCCGGGCAGAACGGGAGACTCGCCCGGTCGGGACGGGAGACTCGCCCGGGCAGAACGGGAGACTCGCCCGGTCGGGACGGGAGACTCGCGCGGGCGGGGCGGGCTACCAGCCGTAGAAGACGCGTTCGACCACCGCGCGGGCTCGGCGGGTGGTGCGGCGGTAGTCGTCGAGGAAGACGCCGGGGTCGCCGCCGGGCGGGTAGCCCAGCGCGGAGGCGACGGCGGCGAGCTCGCGGCCGGAGCGGGGCAACTGGTCGCCGGGCTTGCCCTTGACCAGCATCACCGCGTTGCGGGCGCGGGTGGCCAGGCGCCAGCCCGCGGCCAGCTCGTCGGCGTCCTCGGCGCGCAGCAGGCCCGCGGCGGCGGCCTCCTGCAGCCCCTCCAGCGTGGACGTGGTGCGCAGCTCCGGCCGCTCGCCCGCGTGTTGCAGCTGCAGCAGCTGCACGGTCCACTCGACGTCGGCGAGCCCGCCGTGGCCGAGCTTGGTGTGCGTGCTGCGGTCGGCGCCGCGGGGCAGGCGCTCCTCGTCGACGCGGGCCTTGATCCGCCGGATCTCGGTGACGGTGGCGGTGTCGATCCCGGAGGCCGGGTACCGGATCGGGTCGATCATCTCCAGGAACCGCCGCCCGAGGTCCGCGTCGCCCGCCACGGTGCTCGCGCGCAGCACCGCCTGCGCCTCCCACGGCTCCGACCAGCGCGCGTAGTAGGCCCGGTAGGACTCCAGCGTGCGCACCAGCGGCCCGGAGCGGCCCTCCGGGCGCAGGTCGGCGTCCACGACGAGCGCCGGGTCGGGGCTGGGCGCGGCGAGCCGGCGCCGGACGGTCTCGGCCACCGTCGTCGCGTAGCGGACCGCCTCCTGGTCGTCCGCCCCGTGGACCGGCTCGCAGACGAACAGCACGTCGGCGTCGCTGCCGTAGCCCAGCTCCGCGCCGCCGAGGCGCCCCATCCCGATCAGGGCGAGCCGGGCGGGCGGTGGACCGTCGAACGTGCGCTCGACCGACTCCAGCGTCGCCTGCAGCACCGCCACCCACACCGAGCTGAGCGACGCGCAGACCTGCTCGACGTCGACCAGGCCGAGCAGGTCGGCGCACGCCACCCGCAGCAGCTCGTGCCTGCGCAGTGAACGGGCGGTGGCGGCGGCGCTGTCCGGGTCGGTCTGGCGGGCGACGGTGGTGCGCAGCGACGAGGCGAACTCCGCCGGGTCGCGCCGCAGCTCGTCGGCCTGCCCCGCGACGGGCGCGGCGAGCAGGCGCAGCACCTCGGGCGCGCGCACGAGCAGGTCGGGCACCAGCGCGGACGTGCCGAGCAGCCGCATCAGCCGCTGCGCCACCTGCCCCTCGTCGCGCAGCAGCCGCAGGTACCAGGGCGTCTCGGCCAGCGCCTCCGACACGCGCCGGTAGGCGAGCAGCCCGCGGTCCGGGTCGGGGCTGTGCGCGAGCTCGTCGAGCAGCACCGGCAGCAGCGTCTGCTGGATCGAGGCGGCCCGCGACACCCCCGCCGTCAGCGCCCGCAGGTGACCCAGCGCCCCCTCGGGCGACGCCCAGCCCAGCGCCCCGAGCCGCGCGGCGGCCGCCTTCTCCGACAGCCGCGCGGTGTCGGCGGGCAGCCGCGACACCGCGGTGAGCAGCGGCCGGTAGAACAGCTTCTCGTGCAGCCGGCGCACCCGGCGCACGTTGCGCGACCACTCCGCGTCCAGCACGCCGACGACGTCGCGCCGCCCGTCCGGGCGCAGCCGGGCCGCGCGGGCGAGCCAGCGCTGCGCGTCGAGGTCGTCGGCGGCGGGCATGAGGTGCGTGCGCCGCATCCGCTGCAGCTGCAGCCGGTGCTCCAGCAGGCGCAGGAACCGGTAGGACGCGGCGAGGTTCGCGCCGTCCTCCCGCGCGACGTACCCGCCGCCGGCCAGCGCGGCCAGCGCCTCCAGCGTGGACGGCGAGCGCAGCGCCTCGTCGGTGCGCCCGTGCACGAGCTGCAGCAGCTGCACCGCGAACTCGACGTCGCGCAGCCCGCCGACCCCCAGCTTGAGCTCGCGCTCGGCGTGGTCGGGCCGGATGTGCTCCTCCACGCGGCGGCGCATCGCCTGCACGTCGGCCACGAAGTCGTCCCGGCCCGCGGCGTTCCACACCAGCGGCGCCACGGCATCGGCGTAGGCCGCGCCGAGCTCCGCGTCCCCGGCGACGGGCCGGGCCTTGAGCAGCGCCTGGAACTCCCAGGTCTTCGCCCACCGCCGGTAGTAGGACACGTGCCCGTCCAGGGTGCGGACCAGCTCGCCGTGGCGCCCCTCGGGGCGCAGGTTGGCGTCCACCTGGAAGCAGGCGTCGCCCGCGACGCGCAGCACGCGGGCCGCCATCCGGGTCGTCTGCTGGTCGGCGGGCTCGGCCACGAACACGACGTCGACGTCGCTGACGTAGTTCAGCTCGCGCCCGCCGCACTTGCCCATGGCGATGACGGCCAGCCGTCCCCCGCCCCCGATCTCGGCGGCCGCGACGGCGACGGCCGCCTGCAGGGCCGCGTCGGCCAGCGCGGCGAGCTGGGCGGCGACGTCGGCGACGTCGAGCACGGGCAGGTCCGGCTCGCTGACGGCGCCGAGGTCGGCGGCGGCGAGCACGAGCACCTCGTCCCGGTAGGCCGTGCGCAGCGCGTCGACCGCCTCGGCGCCGGTGAGCGCGGCGGGCGCCATGCCGTCGGCGTCCGGGTCGGCCCCGACCGCGCGCAGCAGGGCGGCGCACGCCCCGTCGCCGGGCGGCGGCGCATCGGCGGTGAGGCGGTGCCAGCGGTCCGGGTGGGTCACCAGGTGGTCCGCGAGCGCCGTGGAACCGCCGAGGAGCGCCAGCAGCCGCCCGCGCAGGACGGCGTCGGTGCGCAGTGCGGCGTCCAGGTCAGCGCGGTCGGGCACCGCCTGCAGGAGGCGTTCCGCGGAGCGCAGGGCGAGGTCCGGGTCGGGGCTGCGGGCCAGCGCCCACATGATCGGCGCGGCGTCCTCGGCCGGCCGGTCCCCCGCCCACCAGCCCAGCGAGGTGACCGTGCCCTCGGCCCACGACTCGGTGAGCCCCAGGCGTGCGAGTGATGTCCCGGTCCGCGTCACGGAGGACGATCCTGCCGCATCGGGGCCTCGCGCAGGTGCTCAGACCGCGACGCCGGGCCGGTTCGCCTCCGGGGTCGCTCCCCAGCGGGCCAGCGCGGCCCGCAGCGCGCCGGCGTCGCTGCCGGCCCAGGCGACGTAGCCGTCCGGACGCACTAGCACGGCGGTCGTCGTGCCGGGGACGACGTGGACGACGACGCCGGGGGGAACGTCGGCGGCCCCGGGCGGGACGACCAGGACGAACCGGCCACGGCGCAGGACCTCGTAGAGGCGTGTCCCCCCGGCCGACGAGACGTCGGGCGCCCGGGTGCCGACCAGCCGGTGCGCGCCGCGCGGCCGGCCGTAGGCGATGCCCAGTCCGCTCTGCCGCATCCTGGCCAGCCGCCCGATCACCGGGACGGCCAGCGCCGCGGGGAACACCCGGTTGCGGATCGCACGGGCGACCGGCGAGCGGAGCAGGGCGGCCCGCAGCAGCCCGCCGGACAGGCGCAGCACCATCCGCCCGACCGGGTGGCGCTCGTCCTGGTACGAGTCGAGCAGCCGGTCGCCGCCGCGGCCCTGCACGGCCGCCGCCAGCTTCCAGCCCAGGTTCGCCGCGTCCTGCAGCCCCGTGTTCATCCCCATGCCGCCGGCCGGGGAGTGCACGTGCGCCGCGTCGCCCGCCAGGAAGACTCGGCCCACCCGGTAGCGCTCGGCCTGCCGCTCGTCGCTGTGGAACCGCGACATCCAGCGGGGGTCGTGCATCCCGAAGTCGGTGCCGAACACCCGGCGGGCGACCCCGGCGATCTCCTCGAGCGCGACGGGGGCGTCGTCGGGCAGCTCGGCGCGGCGGTCCCGCGCGATGATCCGGTACCAGCCGTCGCCGAACGGGACGACGAAGCAGAACCCGTCGGCGTTCCCGTCCACCGTGAGCTGGTCGGCGGGCGGATCGGTCATCCGGACGTCGGCGAGCACCAGCGACCGCACCACCGCCCGGCCGGCGAACTCCAGACCCAGCTGCGCGCGGACGGTGCTGTGGTGCCCGTCGGTGCCGACGACGTAGGCCGCCCGCACCGACCGGTCGGCGCCCTCGGCGTCGCGGTAGCTCACCTCGACGTGCCCGGGCGCCTGTCGCAGGTGCTGCACCTGCGCCCCGCGCACCAGCGTCGCGCCGGCGGCGAGCGCCCGCTCGGCGAGCACGTGCTCGACCTCGTACTGCGGGGTGACCAGCATGAACGGGTAGCGGCTCGGGAGCGGCGACAGGTCCACCGCGACGCTGCCGAAGAGCCGGAACCGGTCCACCCTGGTACCGGTCGCGAGGAGCCGGTCGGCCACGCCGCGCGCGTCGAGCTGCTCCAGCGTGCGTGCGTGCACCACGAACGCCCGCGTCAGGTTCGACTCGTCGAGGCGCCGCTCCAGCAGCATCACGTCGACGCCTGCCGCGGCGAGGTCACCGGCCAGGAGGAGGCCGGTGGGCCCCGCGCCGACCACGACCACGTCGGTCACCGCCCGCTCCCCTCGGGCACGGCGGCGAGGACGGTGCGCGTGCCCGGGTCGGTGACCCCGGCGTCCCGCCATGCGGCGTGCAGCTCGGCGCTGCCCATGTGTTCCCGGGCCAGCGCCAGGTCGTCGAACTCGAAGAGCACCACGACCTCGTGCGGGTCCTCCAGGTTGCGGAACACGGCGGTGCTGCGGCAGCTCGCCGCCGCGCGGGTCGGCGCGAGCCGGTCGAAGACCGCCTTCCAGCGGTCGAACTCCTCGAAGCGTTGCTGGACGAGCAGGTGCGCCATGATCTCCCCCTTGAGTTGCCAACGTCTGTTGTCCAACAACTGTAGGCGAACCATGCTCGCTTGACAACAGACGTTGGCGCGGGAGCCGTCCGAGGCGGGACCCACTTCTCCGATTCCTGTGCAGAAGTGCGTGAGCGGGACGCGCGGTGGCAGGCTCGGCTCGTGTCCGCGCTGCTCGACGCGCACCTGCTGAGCGGCCTCCTGCCGGGGGTCGTGACGGCGGCAGGCCTGGTGGGCGCAGCGTTCCTCCTCGTGCAGCGCCGGCGCCGCTGGTGGACGCGCAGCGTGCCGGTCGCGCTCGTCGGCGCCGCGGCCCTGACGGCGCTCGTGGCGCTGCTGGTCGACCGGGTCTGGCAGCCGTTCCCGGACCCGGTGCCGCTGCCGGTGCTGCTGCTGGGCGGCGCCGCGCTCGCCGCGGTCGGGCTGGCCGTGCTCGGGATGCGGGCGCGGCGGTGGCCGGGCCGCGCCGGTGCGGTGCTGGCGGTGGTGCTGGTGTTCCTCGGCTGCGCGGAGGCGATGAACCTCGTCTACCGGGAGTACCCGACGGTGCGCACGGCGCTCGGGCTGCCCGCCGTCGACGAGATCCCGTTCACCCGGGTCCCGCTGCGCGAGCAGGTCATCGGCGCCCGGGCGGGGCTGCCGCTCTCGGCCGTCTGGCGTCCACCGGCGGGGATGCCGGACGCGGGCGTCGTCACCGAGGTCGCCATTCCGGCACCGGAGTCGGGCTTCGCGGCGCGGCCTGCGTGGCTGTACCTGCCGCCTGCCTACCTGTCGCGGCCCCGGGCCCAGCTGCCCGTCCTGGTACTCCTGTCCGGCCAGCCCGGATCCCCCCGCGACTGGCTCGACGGCGGGGAGCTCGCCCGGCGGATGGACGCCTTCGCCGCCGCGCACGACGGGCTCGCGCCCGTCGTGGTCATGGCCGACCACCTCGGCGCTCCGCTGGCCAACCCGCTCTGCACGGACTCCCGCCTCGGGAACGTCGCCACCTACCTGTCGGTGGACGTCCCCGCGTGGATCCGCGACACCCTCCAGGTCGACGCCGATCCGGCGGGGTGGGCCGTCGGCGGCTTCTCCAACGGCGGGACCTGCGCCCTGCAGATGGCCGTGACCGCGCCGCAGGTGTACCCCACCTTCGTGGACATCTCCGGCGAGGACGAGCCCACGCTCGGCGACCACGCCGCCACCGTGCAGGCCGCGTTCGGCGGGGACGAGGCCGCGTTCGCGGCCGTCAACCCGCTCGACGTGCTCGCGCAGCGGCAGTTCCCGGCGACGGCCGGCTACCTCGTCGCCGGCCGGGACGACGCGGTGTACCTGCCGCAGGCGCAGCGGGTGTTCGCGGCGTGCCAGGCGGCGGGCATGGACGTCGGGCTGCACGTCCTTCCCGGCGGGCACACGTTCGAGGTGTGGGGGCCCGGCCTGGAGCAGGCCCTGCCGTGGCTCGCCACCCGCCTCGGGATGACGCCGTGATCCGGCGGCTCGCCGGGCTCGCCCGGGGCACCGCGCGGATGGTCCGGCGGGCGCCGCTCGCCGTGGCCCTGGTCCTGCTGGTCTGGGCGTACGGCCTCGCGACGCGCAGCCTCCCGGCCGGGCCGGGCCCGCGGCTGCTCGAGCGCGTGGGCACCGGCGTCGGGCCGCTCGCCGAGGGGCGCTGGTGGACGCCGCTCTCGGCGATGCTCTGGTGGGGCAGCGTCGGCGCGGCGGTCGCGACGAGCGCGCTCCTGCTGCTCGGCGGCGCACTGGCCGAGCACCGCATCGGCGCCGCCCGCACCGCGGCACTGCTGGTCGGGACGCAGGTGCTCGGCACGCTCGCGGCGCTCGCCCTGGTCGCGGCCGGGGCCGCACTGGGCGGGGGCTGGCCCGCAGACCTGGCCACGCAGGTGGTCGTGGGCGCCGCGCCCGGCGCCGTCGGGCTGGTCCTCGCCGCAGGCGGCGCGCTGTCGGCGCTGTGGCGGCGCAGACTGCGGCTGCTGGTGCTCACCGCGCTGGTGATGCTGGTGGCCTACTCCGGCGAGCTGCCCGACGTCATGATGCTGTGCGCCGGGCTGGTCGGGCTCGCCGCGGGACGGCTGCTGCCGGGACGCACCGACCGGCGGCCGGGCCCGTCGAGCCGCACCGAGGTGCGGGTGCTCGTCGCGCTCCTGGTGACCGCCTCCGCGGTCGGGCCGCTCGTCGCCGCGATCGCCCGCGCGCCGGTCGGGCCGCTGTCGGTGCTGCAGTTCGTGGTGCTCTCCCCGCCGCCGGACGCCGCGACCGTCCAGCAGATCTGCACCACCGCACCCGCCGGGCAGTGCCGGGCGCTGCAGGCGCAGCTGCGCCTGTCCGGCATCGGCCCGGCGCTGGCCTCGGCGGTGCCGGTGCTGCTGCTGCTCGTCGTCGCCGACGGGCTGCGCCGCGGCCGGCGCGCCGCGCTGGTCGTCGGCATCGTGCTGAACCTCGTGCTCGCCGCGCTCGGCGTGCTGCTCGCCGTGCTGGTCGTGTCCACCCCGGTCGAGCAGCTGATCGTCTACCAGTCCGCGCCCGGCGCCCGGCGCGTACTGGCCCTGGCGCTGCCCCCGTTGCTGCCGCTCGCGGTCGCCGTGGTGCTGTGGTGCACCCGCCACCGGTTCGCGGTGCGCGCACCCGCGGGCACGTACCTCCGACTGCTCGGCATCGCGGTCGCCGTGCTGGTGGCCGTGAGCGCGACGTACGTGCTGCTCGGCGCGGCCGTCGCCGACCAGTTCGACCGCCCGCCCAACGTCGGGCAGCTGCTCGCCGACCTGCCGCTGCGCTTCCTGCCGCCCGGGTACCTCGGCGAGGTCGAGCCGGACTTCCTCCCCCAGGGTGTGCTCGCCACCCTGCTGTTCGAGTGGACGGGCGTCGTGTTCTGGCTGGTCGTGGCGGTCGGCCTGCTGGTCACCTTCCGCCGCCCGCGCGCCGACCCCGGAGCGCGCGACGCCGAGCGGGCGCGTGAGCTGGCGCGCCGCGGCGGCTCGGACCTCTCCTGGCTGACGACCTGGGCCGGCAACGCCTACTGGTTCGACACCCGCGGCGAGGCCGCCGTCGCCCACCGCGTCATCGGCTCGGTCGCCGTCACCACCGCCGACCCGATCGGTGCGCCCACCGACGACACGGTGGCCGAGTTCGCACGATTCTGCCGGGAGCACGGCTGGACGCCGGCGTTCTACAGCGTCACCGACGGCACCCGCGCGGCGTGCGAGGCGCTGGGCTGGAGCTCCGTGCAGGTGGCCGAGGAGACGGTGGTGCCGCTGGCGGGGCTCGCCTTCACCGGGAAGAAGTGGCAGGACGTGCGCACCGCGCTGAACCGGGCCGCGAAGGCCGGGATCACCGCCGAGTGGACCCCCTACGCCGATGCCCCGCCCGCGCTCACCGACCAGGTGCGTGCGATCAGCGAGGAGTGGGTGGCCGACAAGGGCCTGCCCGAGATGGGCTTCACCCTCGGCGGCCTCGACGAGCTCGCCGACCCCGAGGTGCGCTGCCTGCTCGCCGTGGACGGCGACCGCACCGTGCACGGCGTCACGAGCTGGCTGCCGGTGCACCGCGACGGCGCGGTCATCGGCTGGACGCTGGACTTCATGCGCCGCCGCGACACCGGCTTCCGCGGGGTCGTGGAGTTCCTCATCGCCTCGGCGGCGCAGCGCTTCCAGGCCGAGGGCGCGCAGTTCCTCAGCCTGTCGGGCGCCCCGCTCGCCCGCCTGGACCGCGGCGAGCGGCCCGCCGCGGTGCAGGGCCTGCTCGACGTGCTCGGCCGCACCCTCGAACCGGTGTACGGGTTCCGGTCGCTGCTGGCGTTCAAGGCCAAGTTCCAGCCCGAGTACCGGCCGTTGCACCTGTGCTACCCCGACCCGGCGACTCTGCCCGCGATCGGCCTGGCGGTCGCCCGCGCCTACCTGCCCGACCTGACCGCGCGGCAGTCCGCACGGCTGCTCGCCCGGCTGCGGTGAAGGCGCGGCACGGCGGCTGGGCTCCGGAAACGGGATCCGCATGACGAGCGGCACTTTCGTCGGCTAGGTACCGACGAGAGTGCCGTTCGTCCGGGTGGGAGCCTGGCTCCTGGGCCCTGGATCTGCCGGCACACACACCTCCACGACCCGGCACACACCACCGGACATGTGTGCCGAGCCCTGCAGGTGTGTGCGAGCCTCCCGAGGCCTGGGCCGCCACCTGGGCGGCCGGGTCGTCTCCGCGGCCTGGCGGGCCCGATCACCGGCAGCGTCAGGCGCCGAACTCCCCCGCCCGCACGCCCGTCAGGAACGCCTGCCACGCCTCGCCGGAGTGCCGGTGCGGCGCCCGGGCCCGGTCCTTCGTGTCCCGCACGGCGACGTCCCCGCCGGGGAGGGCGGCGACCTCGACGCAGCCGTTCCCGCCGTTCCCGCCGCTGAAGCTGCTCTTCCGCCAGACGGCGCCGGTCGGGATCGGGGCAGGCATCGGGCACCTCTTCGCGTCACGGTCTCAGAGCTGGGCGGCCACCCGCTCGACGAGGGCGACAGACTCCGGCGAGCTCAGCGCCACCGAGCGCAAGTGGCCGAACACGAGCCTAGCTCGCTCGACGTGCTCCGACTTCTCGATGTGCACCGAGCCCACGGGGTGCTCGACGTAGCCGACGTCCGGCTCGCCCAACCCGTCGAAGCTGAGGACGGTGAATGCACCGTTGATCCCGGGGTGAGCGCCCACCTCGGTCGGGAGCACCTGGAGCGTCACGGTCTCGAGCGCAGCCGCCGCCGCGAGGTGGTCGAGCTGAGCACGCATCACCGCTGCGCCTCCGACCGGCCGGTGCAACGCCGTCTCCTCGACCACCGTGAGGAGCTCCAGGGGCTCCACGGGCGAGGTGAGCCGCTCTTGCCGGATCATCCGGACGGTGACGTCGCGATCAAGGCCCGTTCCCGACGGCCGCTGCAGCGAGCTCGCGAGCAGCGCTCGGGCGTAGGCCGGAGTCTGCAGCAGCCCGGGCACGTGACTGACCGTGTAGTCACGAACAGCGCTGGCCTCGGCCTCGAGCGGCACGTAGCCCTGGTCGTCCAGCCCGTACGCCCGCCACCACCCCTTGGCGTTGGCCTCCCGGGTCAGCTCGACGATCTCCCCCCACCGCTCCCCACCGACGCCGAAGACGTCCATCATCGAGCGCACGGCGTGGACGTCCACGCCCTGGTGCGCGTTCTCGATCCGGCTGAGCTTGCTCGGCGAGAAGTCGAGCAGGGGCGCGGCGGTCTCGATCGTCATGCCCGCCTTCTGCCGCAGCTCGCGCAGGATGCGGGCGAGCTGCCGCCGCCGGACCAGGGAACCGCTGCGCACGCCCCACCCCCTGCTGTCCGCGACCGTCCGGTGACGGATCGTGGGCAGATGGTGGCAGGTGGGAGGTGACAGGTGAAAGATCCAGCCGTCACCGGCCGGCCGGACCCTCCCCGGCATGCAGACCGAGGGACGGGCACGGGACCGGATCACCGAAGCCGGTGTGATCATCGCGAGTTGGACGCGGCTGTGGTCGCAGCTGCTCGTGCTCCACGTCGCCGGCCCGGACGGGCGGTGTCGCGGGTGCCCGAGCAGCGCGCACGCCTCGCCGCGCTCGCCGTGCCGGCTCGCCGAGCTCGCCCGCGCGGCCCAGGCCGCCCACCGCGACCGGCGGGCGACCGGCATGACCTCGTCATGGCATGCGGGAGGACACGGGGCGGAGCCGCAGTGAGGACGCCGAGGACCGCACCTTGGAGCCATGATGCCGTCCAGGGGTCCATGTGGAGCGCACCTTGGCTCCAAGGTGCCGTCCAGGGGTCCATGTGACACGCACCTTGGCTCCAAGGTGGTGGAGTGCGCGGCCTGGACACGGCCCCGCTCGGGGATGTACATGTATGTACATGACCGAACAGGTGGCCCACTCCAAGCGGGCTCGGCTGGTCGAGGATCTCGCCGCGCACATCCGCGCGGGGCGCCTCACGCGCGGAGACCGGCTGCCCGGGGAGAACCAGCTGGCCGCCCGGTACAGCGTGTCGCGCGGCACGGTCCGCAGCGCCCTCGCCGAGCTGCAGCGCCGCGCCCTGATCACCACCGAGGGCGGCGTCGGCTCGTTCGTGACGTTCGACGGGGTGCCGCTGGACCAGGGCGTCGGCTGGGCGCGGGCCCTCTCCGACTCCGGCGCCGAGGTCACCACCGAACTGCTGGGCATCGCCGCCGGCGGCGAACCGGGCGTCGAGGAGCGGGAGGGGCCGCTCGTGACCGTCCGGCGGCTGCGCCGCTTCGAGGGCCGCCCGATCTCCGTCGAGGCCTCGTCACTGCCGGCGGTGGGGCTCCTCGCGGACCTGCCCGCTCGCGGCCTCGTCGACGGCTCCATCACCGCGACGCTGCGCGCGGCGGGCCTGCACGGCGTCGGCGGCGAGCAGTGGATCTCGATGGAACCGCTCGACGACGCCGCAGCGGCGCTGCTCGAACGGCCGCCGGGAACGCCGTTCCTGCGAGCCGTGCGCGTCACCCGGAGCGCGGGGGGCGGCCTCGTCGAGCACGTCGTGAGCCTGCTCGACCCCGAGCACTTCCGCTTCCACCTGACCTTCGGCGAGCAGCGGTGATCCGGGACCGTGCGCTCGGCGCCCTGTACGGCCTCGCGCTGGGCGATGCGCTGGGCATGCCGACGCAGTCGATGTCCCGTCCCGGGATCGCCGCGCGCTACGGCACGGTGGACCGGCTCCTCGACGGCGCGCCCGACCAGCCGATCGCCCCCGGCCTGCCCGCGGGCACCGTCACCGACGACACGGAGCAGGCGCTGCTGCTGGCCCGGCTGCTGATCGAGGGCGGGGGCACCGTCGACCCCGTCGTGTTCGCCACCGCGCTGGAGGACTGGGAGCAGGACATGATCCGGCGCGGGTCGCTGGACCTGCTGGGCCCCTCGACCCGGCGCGCGCTGACCCGCCTCAAGGAGGGCGAGTCGCCGGACGAGACGGGGCGCGACGGCACCACGAACGGCGCCGCCATGCGCGTCGCCCCCGTGGGCATCGCCGTCGCCGGGCCGCGCCTGCTCGACGCCGTCGTGGCGGCGAGCCGGGTCACCCACAACACCGGCCTCGGCATCGCGGGCGCGGCGGCCGTGGCGGCGGCGGTGTCCGCAGGCATCGCCGGTGCGGGGCTCCCTGCCGCACTGGACGCCGCCGAGCGGGCCGCCGCGGCCGGGGCGGCCCGCGGGCACTGGGTGGCGGGCGGCGACATCGCCGCCCGCCTGCGGTGGGTGCGGGGCTGGGTGCGCGGCATGTCCCGGGCCCAGCTCGCCGACGCCGTGGCCGAGGTCGTCGGCACCTCGGTGGCGGCGAACGAGTCGGTCGTCGCCGCGTTCGCGCTGGCCGAAGGGCTGGGCGCGGACCCGCGCGCCGCGCTGACCACCGCCGCCTCCCTGGGCGGCGACACCGACACGGTCGCCGCGATCTGCGGCGCCGTGCTGGGCGCGCACCACGGCGTCGCCGGACTGCCCGCGGACCTGCTCTCCCAGGTCCGCGCGGTCAACCGGCTCGACCTCGACGCAGTCGTCGACGGGCTGCTCGCCCTCCGCTCCCCCCTCAGCTGAAGGAGGCCGCGATGGCCACCGAGACCACCACCGGCACCGCGAACACCGACACCGCGAACACCGCCACCCTGGAGACGCGGGGCATCGAACCCGTCCCGCCCGGGGAGCGCCACGGCCGCCCCGGCCAGCTGTTCTGGGTGTGGTTCGCCGCCAACATCTCGATCCTCGGGCTCCCGCTGGGCGCCACGCTCGTCGCGATGGGCATGACGGTCTGGCAGGCGGTCATCGCCGCCGTCGTCGGCTCGGTCGGCTCGTTCGCGATCGTCGGCGCCGTCTCGATCGCCGGGCGCCGCGGGGGCGCGCCCGGGCTCACCCTGTCCCGGGCGGTGTTCGGCGCGCGCGGCAACACCGGCCCGACGGTGATCTCGCTGCTCTCCCGGCTCGGCTGGGAGACCGTCAACACCACGACCGCGGCGTTCGCCCTCCTGTCGCTGGCCACGATCCTGCTCGGCACCAGCCCTGCGGCGAAGGACCACCCGGTGCTCACGATCGTGTGCATCGCGGTGTTCGAGCTGCTCACGGTGCTGGTGGCCGGTCTCGGGCACGCGTTCCTGGTGGCGGTGCAGCGGTGGGCGACGTGGGTGTTCGGGGCCCTCAACCTCGTCGTCGGCGGCCTGCTGGTGGCCACGGTCGACTGGGCTGCGATCGGCGCCGCGACGCCCGCGCCGGTCGGCGTCGTGGTGGCCGGCGTCGGCGTGATCGCGGCGGGCACGGGCATCGGCTGGGCCAACGCCTCGGCCGACGTGTCCCGCTACCAGGCGCCGGCCGTGCGGGCGGGCTCGCTGGTCCTGTCCGCCGCGGCGGGCGCCGGCATCCCGCTGGTGCTGCTGATCTCGCTGGGCAGCATGCTCGCGGCGGGCGACCCGTCGCTCGCCGACGCCGGGGACCCGGTGGCCGCGATCCGCGCGATGCTGCCCACCTGGATGGCGGTGCCCTACCTGATCGCCGCGTTCGGCGGGCTCCTGCTGTCCAACCACCTGTCGGTCTACTCCGCCGGGCTGACCACGCTGACGCTGGGCATCCGCGTGCGCCGGGTGTGGGCCGTGGTCGTCGACGTCGTGGTGACCTTCCTCGGCGCGATCTACTTCATGCTGGTCGCCGACGGCTTCTACACCCCGTTCATCGCCTTCATCAGCGCCCTCGCCGTGCCGATCACGGCCTGGGTGGGGGTCTTCGCGGTCGACATGCTGAAGCGGCACCACTACGACCCCGTCGCGCTCATGGACACCTCGCGCACCAGCGCCTACTGGTACCGGGCCGGCGTGGAGCCGCGGGCCGTGGGCTCGTGGGCGGCGGCGATCGTCGTCGGCTACCTGTTCACGACGATCGGCCCGTCCGACGCCCCCTGGTTCACCGGGCCGCTGGCCGCCACCTGGCTGGGCGAGAACGGCCTGGCCTGGGTGATCACGTTCGTCGTCGGCGCGGGCGCCTACGCCGCGCTCGGCGGCGCGCGGGAGCCGCGGTCGTGACCGGGCGGCTCGTCCACACCGGTCAGGTCGTGATCGACCTGGTGATGCGGGTGCCCGCGCTCCCGCCGGTCGGCGGTGACGTCCTCGCCTCGACCACCGTCGAGCAACCCGGCGGCGGGTTCAACGTCATGGCCGCGGCCGCCCGGGCAGGCGCCGACGTCGTCTACACGGGCGGGCACGGCACCGGCCCGCGCGGCGACCTCGCCCGCGCCGCGCTGGCCGCCGAGGGGATCACGGTCGCCCTGCCGCCGACCCCGGGCGCCGACACCGGCCTCTGCGTGGTGCTCGTCGACGACTCCGGCGAGCGCACGTTCGTCACCGGCAGCGGTGCCGAGACCGCGGTGGCAGGCGCCCTGCCCCGCGCAGGCGCCGGGGACGTCGTCTACGTCAGCGGGTACAGCCTGCTCGTCCCCGCGAAGGCCGAGCAGATCCTCGCGATCAGCGGCGGCGCGCTGCTGGTGGACCCGGGACCGCTCGTCGCCGAGATCGACCCCGCGCTGTGGGAGCGCACCCTCGCACGGACGTCCGTGCTCAGCTGCAACGCCCGGGAGGCCCGCCTGCTCTCCGGCCGGACCGACCCCGCCGACGCCGGGCGGGCCCTCGCCCGGATGCTGCCCGGCGACGCCGTGGTGGTGGTCCGCGACGGCGCCGCCGGCTGCCACGTGGTCCGTGACGGCGTGGCCGAGCACGTGCCGGGCGTACCGGTCGAGGCGGTCGACACGAACGGCGCAGGCGACGCCCACTGCGGCGTCCTGGCCGCCGAACTGCTCCGCGGCGCCGACCTGACCGGGGCGGCGATGAGGGCGAACGCCGCGGCAGCGCTCGCGGTGACGCGCGCGGGCCCGGCCACCGCCCCGACCCGCGCGGAGGTGGACGCCCTGCTCGCCCGCCGCTGACCTTCGCATGACGAACGGCACTTTCGTCGGTACCTAACCGACGAAAGTGCCGTTCGTCATGCGGATCCCGGCGTCAGGCTCCCTTGCGGCACAGGTCGGTGACGCGCAGGCCGGTCTCCCGGTCGAAGGTCTGCCCCTCGGGCAGCAGGTCGAGCCGGCGGGCGAGCGTGCTCCGGTGCACGTCGACGACCGACTCGAGCAGCGCGGCGTGGACGCGGACGGCGGCGCGGCCGCGGAGCCACGCACTCACCCCCACCCCGGCGGCGATCAGCACGGCGGGCCACCAGAGCAGGGCGGTGGCGAGGTACGCCAGCGCCCAGCCGGCCTGCACGGCCGCGGCGTCGAAGAGGGCGCGGGCCGCCCGCAGCTCGCTGCGGGTGGAGTCGTCGACGACGAGCCACAGCCGCGGCCACCACGACTCCAGGTCCGCACCGTGCTGGTGGTGCAGGCGGGCCTCGGCGGCCGCGAGCTGGTCGCCCATCCAGGTCGGCCGGGTGGGGCGGGCAGGCGCGATCGCGTTGCGCCGCAGCGCGGCCCGCAGCCGCAGGCGCGGGTCGGCCGGGTCGGGTGCCGCGCTCGCGGCGTCGGCCGCGTCCCAGCGCGCCCGACGCCGCGCGACGAGCAGGTCGCCCAACCGGGACACCCGGTGCCCCCAGCTGCCGAGCCACACCCGCGCCACGCCGCCGGCCAGCGCCCGCACGAGCAGGCCTGCGCCGCTGCAGGCGAGCAGCAGCACGCCCAGGAGGAGGACCTGCGAGGCCACGGGGAGCGCGCCCACCGCCCGGAACCAGGCCTCCGCCGTGCC
Source organism: Pseudonocardia kunmingensis (assembly GCF_006716445.1). GTDB lineage: Bacteria > Actinomycetota > Actinomycetes > Mycobacteriales > Pseudonocardiaceae > Pseudonocardia > Pseudonocardia kunmingensis. The sequence continues at coordinate 116,139 of NZ_VFPA01000002.1, read as the reverse complement.
GGCCAGGAGGGCGCCGTCGAGGGCGGAGGCGTGTCCGAGCGCGACCGCGACGCCGACGACCGCCGCCAGCAGGAGGCTCGGCAGCAGCAGGAGCGAGAGCCACTTCTCGGCCAGCCGCTTGCCGAGCTCGCCGAAGAACGACGTCATGCGCGGGCCGGTCGCAGGGGCTGGTCGACGACCCAGCAGCGCTCGTCCGGTACGGGTCCGCCGGGCTCGCGCCGCACCGCCCGCCCGCACGCGCCCCACGGGCAGGCCAGCACCTCGCCCGTCGGGCGCCCGGTGACGCCCAGCAGCGCCTGGTAGCCCGAGCCGGAACGCAGCACGTCGGCCGGGATGCCCAGGCGCGGCAGCACCTCCACCACGGGCACGCCCGCGCGCACGTCCGCGAGCACCGTGCGCAGCTGGGCGGACAGGCCGTTGCGGGCGGCCGCGGCCCGCAGCTGCGGCAGCGTCCGGCAGAACGCCGCGAGGTGATCGCTGCCGGGGTCGCTGCTCTGATCATTCCCGTGCACCGGGCCATCCTGGCAGCATCGGCGCGTGCCCGACCATGATCCCGCCGACCGGGAGGAGCTCCTGCGCCGCGTCACCGCGCGGGTGAACGCCTCGGCAGGGGGCGACCACGCCGCGGTCACCGGCCCGGACGCGCCGGCCGAGGCCGAGGCGCTGCTCGCGCACGTCGCCACGCCCGCCGGGGTCGATCTCCAGGTGCTGTACGCCGCGGGCATGCTGCACTGGAACCGCTGGTCCGCGCTGGCGCCCGCCGGCACGTCCTCCGGCGACACGGCTCAGCTGCTGATGACGCCGGCGTTCCTGATGGGCAGGCCCGGGATCCCCCCGCAGCTGGCCGAGTTCCTCGCGCCGCAGCGCATCCCGCCCGAGTCCGACCCGGCCGGGCACCTGTACCAGCTGGGCTCCGCGTTCGCCGCGATCGCGGTCGCGCTCGACCGGCCGGTGATCGACGAGACGGCGGCGGGCCTCCTCGAGGGTGCCGTGGAGACCGCGGGCGCCGACGACCCGCGCCTGTCGGACTTCCTCTCCGCGGTGGGCGAGGTCCGGCTGCGCCTGCACGAGGCCGACGACGACGGCAGCGGTGAGCACCTCGACCGCGCGGTGGTGGCGTTGCGGGAGGCCTGCCGCGTCTCCCCCGCCACGGGCGCCGACCTGGTGCCGCAGCTGGTCGAGCTCGCCCGCGCCCTCGGGCCGGTCGTGTGGCGGACCGAGGACCCCGCGCCGCTGCGGGAGGCGGTCGACGTGCTGCACCGCGCGCTGCGCGACGCCCGGGGCATGGACCGGGACGAGGCGCTCGCGGTGGCGGTGCACCTGCTCCCGGCCGGGGCCGGTCGTCCGCGGGCCGACGGGGTGGGTCCCGCCTTCCTCGCGGTGGTCGTGGAGGCGGCGCGCCGGTCGCTGCGGGAGAGCACGCCCGACGACCCGCTGCACCCGGTCCGGACGGCGCACCTGGGGCTGGCCCTCGACCACCTCGGCGACGCCACCGACGACACCACGGCGACGAGCGAGTCGGTGCGGATGCTCTGCGCGGCCCTCCCGCTCCTCGACGGGGACGGGTCCACGCGGACCGCCGTGCTCTCGGCGCTGCGCAACCGGCTCCTGCTCGACCGAACCTCGCCGCTTCCCGAGGAGGTCTTCGGGCTGGCCGTCGCGGCCGTCGAGCAGGCGGAGCCGGACCCGGCGGATCCCGCCCTGCTCCTCGCCGCACGCGCGGCCGCGCACCACGCGATCGCCCGTCGCAGCCCCGGAGACGAGCAGAAGCGGCGCCACGAGGAGGAAGCGGTCCGCGCACTGGACGCCGCTCTCCTCTCCGGCACGGCCGGGCCGCAGGTCCTCGCCGGGTTCCGGGCCATCGAGAGCGCCCCCTCGACCGGCGCGCTCGACCTGGACCGGTCGGAGGACCGCGAGCGGTGGGAGGCCGTGACGGAGATGCTCCGCGGCCTGGTCACGGCCGTGCCGACCAACCGCGCCCTGCTGCCGCTGTGGCTGGCCGACCTCGCCGACCTGCTCCGGCACCGGTGTGATTGGCGCGCCGAACCCGATGTGGTCGACGAGGCGATCGCGGTGCACCGGCGGTTGCTCGGGATCCTCCCGCGCGCCGACCACCAGCGCGCCACCGACCTGGGGTTCCTGCTCCTGACCCGCTCCGCGCTGGCACAGCGGGACCCGGCCCTGCTCACGGAGGCCGTCGAGGTGCTCGACGGCGTGGTGGACGCGGACGAGGTCGACGCGCAGACCCGGGCCACGGCGCTCTACCACCGCAGCAGCGGGTTGACCGGGCTGGCGCTCGCCGGCGGCGACGTCCGGGCGGCCCGGGACGCGGTGGCCGCCGTGCGCGACGTGGTCGAGCGCGGCGAGCCGGTGGAGGCCATGCCGACGAGCTGGCACAACCTGGCCACCGCCCGGTTCGTCCTGTACGAGAGCACCGGCGACGGGCTGGCCGACGCGATCGCCGCGGCCCGCCGAGCGGTCGCGCTCGGGCAGGACGAGCCCGGCCAGGCCGAGCGCACCGCGTTCCTCGCCCAGCTGCTCGGCGTCGCCGGGGAGGTCGACGAGGCCGCGTCGCTCGCCCGGCGGGCGCTGGCCGACGGCGGGCCCGACGAGCGGCAGGGCTTCCTGCAGGACGCGCTCGGCGAGGTCCTGCGCCGCCACCACCTGCGCTTCGGTGGGGCGGGCGAGCTGGACGAGTCGGTCGCCCACCTGCGCGCCGCCGCCGACGACGCGGACGATCCCGTCTCGCGCACCATCCGCCTGCTCACCCTCGCCAGCGCCCTGCGTGCGCGCTACAGCACCACGGGCGACCTGGCGACCCTGGACGCGGCGATCGCGACGGGCCGGCGCGGGGCGCGTGAGCTGCCGCCCGGCCACCGGGTCTCGCTCGTCGCCCGGGCGAACCTCGCGACGGCGCTCACCACCCGCTACGAACGCACCCGGGACGCGCGCGCCCTCGCCGAGGCCATCGCGATCAGCCGGCAGGTCGTCGCGGCGACCCCGCCCGGTCACCCGGCCCTGCCGCTGCGCCTGTCGAACCTCGGGCGGGCGCTGACCGAGGAGTTCCGGCGCACCGACGATCCGCGCGTCCTCGACGAGGTGATCGACACGGAGCGCCGGGCCGTCGACTGCGCCGGACCCGCGGACCCCAACAAGGCGATGATGTTGAGCAACCTGGCCGCATCGCTGAACCAGCGGCGCACGCTGACCGGGGACCCCTTCGGCGGCGAGGCGGTGCGGATCGCCCGCGCGGCCGTCGCGGCCACGCCGCCCGACCACCCGGCGCTGTGCCACCGGATGATCAACCTGGCGGTGGCGCTGAGCACGCCGTGGCGGCTGCTCCTGCGCGCCCGGGAGGTGATGCGGGTCGCGGAGGCCGCAGCGCGCCTGCCGTCCGCGCCCGCCTCCGAGCGGCTGCGCGCGTGCCGCTACTGGGGCCATGTCGCCGCGATGCGCGGGCGGTGGGACAGCGCGGCGCAGGGCTTCGCGGAGGGCGTGCGGCTGCTGCCGCGGGTGGCGGCCAGGAACCTCACGCGCGGCGATGCCGAGCACCAGCTCACCACGGTCGATGGCGTGCACCTCGACGCCGCGGCGTGCGCGGTGCGGGCCGGCGACGCGGCCGAGGCGATCTCGGTCCTGGAGCAGGGTCGCGGGCTCCTCCTGTCCTACGCCCTGGACGCCCGCACGGAGCGCACCGACCTGCACGCCGCGGCGCCCGACCTCGCCGAGGAGGTGGAACGCCTCCTCGAGGAGCTGGACGCCGTGGGCGAGGCGCTGCCCGAGGAGGAGGCCGACCAGGCGGCCGCGCTCGACCACCGGCACGCACTGGCCGCGCGGTGGGACGCGACGATGGCCCGGGTCCGCGAGCTGCCGGGCTTCGAGCGGTTCGGCGAGCCCCCGACGGTCGCCGAGCTGCTTCCCGCCGCCTCGGACGGGCCCGTCATCACGGTCGTCGTGAGCGAGCACGGGTGCCACGCGCTGGTCGTCACCACGGCCGGGGTGCGGGCGGTGGCCCTTCCCGGCCTCACCGCCGACGAGGTCGGCTCCCGGGCGCGGGCGTTCCTGCGGGCCCTGGACGTCGTCGGGTCCGGTGGGTTCGCCGAGCGCATGGACGCCCAGGCCGAGGTGCGCGAGACCCTCGGGTGGCTCTGGGACGCCGTCGCCGGTCCCGTCCTCGACGCGCTCGGGATCGGTGCGCGCACCGACGGGCCGTGGCCGCGCGTCTGGTGGTCCCCGACGGGCATGCTGACGTTCCTGCCCCTGCACGCGGCGGGTCACCACGACGGGAGCGGACGCGCGGTGCTGGACCGCGTCGTGTCCTCCTACACCCCCACGCTGCGCGCGCTGCGGCACGCCCGCGCCCGACCGGCGAACCCCGACCCCGCGCTCGTCGCGGTCACCCTGTCGCAGACCCCCGGTCAGCAGGCACTCCCCGCGACCGCCGCCGAGGCGGCCGAGCTCGCGCGCACGGCGTCCCGCGCCGTGCAGCTGCGGGACGGCGAGGCCGGGTTCGACGCCGTGGTCGGCGCGCTGGCGGCGGCGGGGTGGGCGCACTTCGCCTGCCACGCGGTCAGCGACCCGCTCAGCCCGTCGGAGAGCCGGCTGCTGCTGCACGACCGGCCGCTCGCCGTGCGCGACATCAGCCGCCTGCGCCTGCGGCACGCCGAGCTGGCCTTCCTGTCGGCCTGCTCCACCGCGCGCGGCCACGAGGAGCTGGCCGACGAGGCGATCCACATCGCGTCCGCCTTCCAGGTCGCCGGGTACCGGCACGTCGTCGGCACGCTCTGGCCGGTGCTGGACGCGACCTCCGCGCGGCTGGCCGCCGACTTCTACGAACGGCACCGGGCCGGGGCCCCCGCGGCCGAGGCGCTGCACGCGGTGGTGCGGGAGCTGCGGGACGCGCACCCGCTGCTGGCCTCGACGTGGGCCGCGCACGTGCACTCGGGCCCGTGAATCCCGTTCTGCCCAATTCTGTCGAACCTTCGACAGAACAGGTGCCGAACCGTTGACGGAATGCTGCGGGTGCTCGCAGGCTGACCGGCGTGCCCCCACGTCGGCTGCACCCGCCCCGCTCCCCACGCCGTGCCCACGAGGCGTGGATCCTCGAGCACCTGCGCAGGCAGGGCCGCGCGAGCCGGGCGGAGCTGGTCGAGGCCACCGGGCTCTCCCGCGCGACGGTCTCGGCGCTGACCGCCGACCTGCTCGCGGCCGGCAAGGTGGTCGTGACCAAGACCGCCGCGCCCGGCCGCGTCGGTCGCACCCCCCAGAGCCTGTCGCTCGACCCCGCCGCCGGGCTCGTCCTCGGGCTCGACTTCGGCCACACCCGCGTCGCGGTCGTCGCCGCGGACGCCGCCCACGAGATCGTCGGTTCCGCCTCGCGTCCCTACCCGCGCACGACGCCGTGGGAGACCCGCCGCGCGATCGCCGTCCGCCTGGCCCGCAAGGTGCTCGACGGGCAGCCGGGGGCGACGCTCGCGGCCGTCGGCATCGGGATCGCGGGCAGCATCGGTGACCGGCCCGCGGTCGTCGGCGCGATCCGCGAGGCGTTCACCGGCGCGTTCGGCGTGCCCGTCCGCACCGACAACAACGCGCGCCTCGCGGGGCTCGCCGAGTCGGTGTGGGGCGCGGCGCGCGGGATCCCCGACGTGCTGTACGTGCGGCTGTCCAGCGGCGTGGGCGGCGCGGTGATCCTCGACGGTCGCGTGCACCGGGGTCGTGGCGACGCGGCGGGCGAGTTCGGCCACGTGTGCCTCGACCCCGCCGGGCCGCTGTGCCGCTGCGGTCGCCGCGGCTGCCTGGAGTGCTACGTGCGCGTGGAGACCGTCCTCGCGCACGGCGGCGTCACCACCGTGTCCGGGCTCGCCGAGGCGCTCGACCGCGACGACCAGCGGGCCCGCGGCGTGCTGGCGGAGGCGGGCCAGCGCATCGGCCTGGTACTGGCCGGAGCCGGCAGCGTCCTGGACGTGTCGACGGCCGTGCTCGGCGGGGACCTCGCCGCCCTCGGTGAGCACCTCGTGCGCCCCGTCCGCCAGACGCTCGCGCGCCACCTGCCCCTCGACGAGGTCGACGACGTCACCGTCCGCACGGCCGAGCTCGGCGACCTCGACGGCGCGCTGGGCGGTGTGGCACTCGTGCTGCACGACCCGTCGATCACGTTCACCGGCTCGCTCCCGCCCCGACTCACAGGATCGGCATGACTCCCACGAACGTCCTGTTCTTCCTCACCGACCAGCACCGCACCGACACCCTCGGCGCCTACGGCAACCGGGTGGTCCGCACGCCGGTGCTCGACGGCGTCGCCGCCGAGGGCACGGTGTTCGACCGCTTCTACACGCCCACCGCGATCTGCACGCCCGCGCGCGCCAGCCTGCTGACCGGCGCGGCGCCCTACCGCCACCAGCTGCTCGCGAACTACGAGCGCAACGTCGGCTACCGCGAGGAGCTGGCCGACGACCAGTACACGTTCGGCCAGGACCTGCGGGCGGCCGGGTACGACGTCGGGCTGATCGGGAAGTGGCACGTCGGCACCTGCCGCACACCGAACGACTACGGGTTCGACGGGCCGCACCTGCCCGGCTGGCACAACCCGGTGGACCACCCCGAGTACCTCTCCTACCTCGAGGTTCGAGGCCTGCCGCCGTACGCGATCACCGACGAGATCCGTGGCACCTTCCCCAACGGCACGCCGGGCAACCTGCTCGCCGCGCGCCTGCAGCAGCCGGTGGAGGCGACGTTCGAGCACTTCCTGGCCGACCGCGCGATCGAGACCCTGCGCCGCTACGCCGCCGGGCCGGACCGCCCGTTCTTCCTCGCGACGCACTTCTTCGGCCCGCACCTGCCCTACATCGTGCCGAGCGAGTACTTCGACATGTACGACCCGGACGCCGTGCAGCTGCCCGCGTCGGTGACCGAGACGTTCGAGGGCAAGCCGCCGGTGCAGCGCAACTACTCCGCGCACTGGACGTTCGACACCATCCCGGAGGACGTCTCGCGCAAGCTGGTGGCCGCCTACTGGGGCTACACCACGATGATCGACGAGCAGATCGGGCGCATCGTCGACGCCGCCCGCGAGCTCGGCCTCTACGACGACGCCGCGGTGTTCTTCTCCGCCGACCACGGCGAGTTCACCGGCGCGCACCGGCTGCACGACAAGGGCCCGGCGATGTACGAGGACATCTACCGGGTGCCGGGGATCGTCCGGCTGCCCGGCGGGGTGCCGGGGCAGCGCAGCGACCGGTTCGCCACGCTCCTGGACTTCACCGCCACGATCCTGGACGTCGCCGGGCTCGACCCTGCCAAGGCAGTGGACGGCGCCTCGCTGCGCCCGATCGCGCACGGCGACGCGAGCGGCTGGCGCGAGGACCTGGTGCTCGAGTTCCACGGCCACCACTTCCCCTACCCGCAGCGCGCGCTGGTGACCGACCGGTACAAGCTCGTGGTCAACCCGGAGTCGGTCAACGAGCTCTACGACCTGCGCGACGACCCCGACGAGCTGCACAACCGCTACCCCGACCCCGCCCACGAGGCGGTGCGCGACGCGCTGCTCGCCCGCCTCTACCACCTGCTGCGCGAGCGCGGCGACAACTTCTACCACTGGATGACGTCGATGTACCCGGTCGGCGGCAAGGACCACGACGCGTCGTTGAGCGCGTTCGAGCAGGTGGGGACAGCGTGAGCCTCAGTAGACGCGGGTTCCTCCTGCTCGGCGCGACGGCCGCGCTCGCCGGGTGCTCCGCGACCATCGACCCGGACGCGGCGCGGGTTCCGGCGGCGGCGTTCCCCGGCGGGTACGCCGGCCCGCACCGGACCCTGCAGTTCTGGAACCCGTTCACCGGCGGTGACGGGCCGACGATGGCGAAGATCGTCGACTCGTTCAACGCGGCCCACCCGAACATCCGCGTCGTGATGTCCTCGGTGGACGCCACCCAGATGTATGCGAAGTTGCTGCCCGCGGTCGGCGCGGGCGAGGGCCCGGATGTGGCGATCATGCACCTGGACCAGCTCGCGACGTTCGCCGTCCGCGGCACCATCGTGGTGCTCGACGACCTCGTCGCAGGCCTGGGGATCGGGCGTGCCGACTTCGTGCCTGCCGCCTGGGACCAGGGCACCTACCAGGGGCACCGCTACGGCATCCCGCTCGACGTGTTCACGCTGGCGCAGTACTGGAGCACCGGGGCCTACGCCGCCGCCGGTCTCACCGGGCCGCTGCGCGGCGACACGTTCGACGACGCGATGGCCGCCCTGCAGGCCTCGGGGGTGGAGAACCCGTACTGGGTGCCGTCGACGCGCTGGCAGCTGTTCGTGAGCCTGCTCGGCCAGTTCGGCGGCAGCCTCTACGACGAGGCCGGCACCAGGGCCACGTTCGGCTCGGAGGCGGGCGTGCAGGCCCTGACCTGGATGCGCGGGCTCGTCGAACGCGGGTACAGCCCGCAGGGCGTCACCAGCGAACGCGCCCCGTTCAAGCGCGGTTCCGCGGCGGTCATCACCGACCTTCCGGCCACGATCCCGGACCTGCAGAAGACCGCGCCCGACCTCGCGTGGGAGCTCGCTCCGCTGCCGCAGATCGGTTCCCGGCCCGGCTCGTTCGCGAACTCGCACAACTTCGTGCTCACCGCGCAGAGCCAGGCCGACCCGCACACGGCGCACGCCGCGCAGGCCTTCGTCGACTGGACCAGCCGCAACTCCGCGTCCTGGGTCGAGGCCGGCATGACCCCGGCCCGCACGCTGGTCCGCGAGACCGAGGCCTTCCGCGCGTCCCGGCAGGCGCTGCTCGCCACCGACGAGGTCTTCGACAACCTCTACTTCCTCCCCCAGCTGCCCGGCTCCCGCGACATCGCGCGCAACGGCTACGAGCGCGCCGTCGCCGAGGCGGTGCTCGGCCGGGCCACCCCCGCCGAGGCGCTCGCCTTCGGCCAGGACACCGCCCAGCGCCAGCTCGACGACTTCCGCGAGCTCTACGCCACCTGAGGAACCCCATGACCACCAGCTCGATCGCGCTGCCGCGGTCCGATCCCCGAACGGCCACCCGGCCCGCGCGCACGCTGCGCGGCCGGCCCTGGACCCCGTACCTGTTCCTCGCACCGTTCTTCGTGCTGTTCGCGGTGTTCGTCGTCCTCCCCATCGGGCTCGGGCTGTGGGCGAGCCTGCACCGGTGGAGCCTGGGCCTGCCCCGACAGCCGTTCGTCGGGCTCGACAACTACGCCGGTCTGTTCAGCGGTTCCAGCGTGCTGTCGGTGGAGTTCTGGAAGGGGATGCAGGCCACCGCGATCTTCACGGTCGCGAGCGCGCCGCTGCTCGTGGTGCTCCCCCTCGGGCTCGCGCTGCTGCTGAACCGCGCGTTCCCCGGCCGCACGTTCTTCCGCGCGGTGTTCTTCGCGCCGTACGTGCTCGGCGTCGCGGTGATCGGCCTGCTGTGGAACTACCTGCTCGACGCCCAGCTCGGCCCGGTCAACCAGATCCTCGGCGCGCTCGGGCTGCCCGACGACATCGCGTGGACGACCTCGCTGCCCGCGGGCTGGGTCGCCCTCGTGGTCGCGACGCTGTGGTGGACGCTCGGCTTCAACACCGTCATCTACCTCGCAGCGCTGGCCGACGTGCCCGCCGAGCTCTACGACGCGGCGAAGGTCGACGGGGCGGGTGCGTGGCAGCGGCTGTGGGCAGTGACCGTGCCCGGGATCCGGCGGGTGCTGCAGTTCGTCGTGACGATCACGATCATCGCCTCGGCCAACATGTTCGGGCAGTCGGAGCTGATCACCCAGGAGCAGCCGGGCACGGCCACCCGCACCGCCATCGGGTTCATCGCCGACACCGGCATCGCGGGCTTCGACATCGGCTCGTCGTCGGCGATGAGCATGATCCTCGCCGTCTCGCTGATGGCCGTCAGCGCGCTGGTGTTCCTCCTGTTCCGGAAGGCCGGTGACCCGGAATGACCACCGCAGCGCTCCCCCGCAGGCGCCGCCCGCCGCGCGTCGGGCTGGCGGTCACCCTCGTGGTGCTCACCGCCGTCATCGCGCTCCCGCTCGCGTTCATGCTCTCCACGTCGTTCAAGTCGCCGCAGGAGGCCAACGCGCTCGGCTTCTCGCTGTGGCCCGACGACCCGACGGTGTCGGCGTACGCGGAGATCCTCACCGACCCGCAGGTGCCGGTGCTGCGCTGGCTGGGCAACAGCCTGCTCACCGCGGTGCTGCACAGCGCGCTCGTCGTCGTGCTGGCCACCACGGCCGCCTACGCGCTCGCGCGCCTGGAGTTCCGGTTCAAGCGCACGCTGTTCGTGCTGATCATCGCCACGATGTTCGTGCCCGGGATCATCTTCCTGATCCCGCACTTCCTCATCGTCAACCAGCTCGGCTGGCTCAACGGCTACGCGTCTCTGGTGGTGCCCTCGGCGGCGGGCGCGTTCGGCGTGTTCTTCCTGCGCCAGTTCTTCCTCGGCATCCACGGCTCCATCGAGGAGGCCGCGATCGTCGACGGCTGCAACCAGTGGGGCGTCTTCTGGCGGATCATGGTGCCGCTCGCCCGGCCCGCCATCGCGACGCTGGCCGTCCTCGCGTTCCTCACCAGCTGGAACGACTTCCTGTGGCCGGTGTTCGTGCTGTTCAGCACCGACATGCTGACGCTGCCGGCCGGTCTCGCCCAGCTCCAGGGTGAGAACACCACCCGCTACGACCTGCTGATGGCGGGCGGCGTGATCGCCAGCGTCCCCGTCCTCGTCGTCTACGTGCTCGCCCAGCGCTACATCATCGAGGGCGTGTCACAGGGCGGCGTCAAAGGCTAGTGACCAGAAGGGAACTGATGACAGCCCGCATCTCCATCTCGACGCTCCCCGGCGCCACCCCGATCGACCCGATGATCTACGGCCACTTCCTCGAGTCGGCCTTCTTCGGCAACATCGAGGGCGGGGTGTTCGACGAGGGCTCGCCGCTGTCGATCGCCGACGGCCCGCTGCGCGGCTGCCGCGCCGACGTGCTCGAGGCCTGCCGCGCCCTGGGCCTGCCGGTGGTGCGCTGGCCCGGCGGCAACTTCACCTCGCCCTACTGGTGGCGCGACGGCATCGGCCCGCGCGACGAGCGCCCCCGCCGGCTGGAGCTGGCCTGGGGGTCGGAGGAGAGCAACCGCTTCGGCACGCCCGAGTTCCTCGCGTGGTGCGAGGCCGTCGGCACGGCGCCCTACCTGGCCCACCACGCCCGCGACGTCGACGACGCCGTGCGGTGGGTCGAGTACACCAACTACGCCGGGGACACGACCCTCGCCCGGCAGCGGGCGGAGGACGGGCACCCGGAGCCGTACGGCGTGCGCTTCTGGGGACTGGGCAACGAGGTGTACGGCCCGTGGCAGATGGGGCACCGGCCGGTCGCCGAGTACGTCACCGCGGCCCGCGAGCACGCGAAGTTCATGGACCTGGTCGACCCGGGCCTGCGCTTCATCGCGGTCGGCAGCGAGCGCGACGACTGGACCGAGCCGGTCGTCGCGGGGCTGGGCGACCGCGTCGACTACGTCTCGCTGCACCTCTACGGCGCCAGCCGCCACCTCACCGACCCGAGCGAGGCCGAGTTCGACGCCGTCGTCGCGCAGTCGCTCTACGTCGAGCAGGCGATCCAGGCCCAGTCCGACACGATCCGGCGCGTGCAGGCCGCGCACGGGCGCAGCCGTCCGCTGGCCATCGCGATGGACGAGTGGAACATCCGCCACGTCGAGCCCGGCACCTGGCCGGAGCCGCAGCCCGGCGCCGACGGCGGGATCGCGCCGCGCGACACCCCGGCCGCGGACGGGCCCGCGCAGCGCGTCAACCGCTACAGCCCCCGCACGCTCGCCGACGCCCTCTACTACGCGGGCGTCTTCCACGCGATGCACCGCGCCTCGCAGCTCGACGTGCCGGTGGGCATGGCCAACACCGTCAACCTGGTCAACGCCAACGGCCTGCTCGCGGTCCGCCCCGACGGCCTGGTGAAGGCCGCGACCTACCACGTGTGGGACCTCTACCAGAACCACACCGGCCCGGTCCCGCTCGCCGCGACCGTGCACGGCCCCGCACGCACCACGGCGCTGCGCCTCGGCGACGACCGGCGGGCCGACGGCACCTTCCGCACCGTCCCGAGCGTGGTCGGCCTGCTCGACGTCTCCCCGAGCCGCAGCGTGGACGGGCGGACGCTGCACGTCGCGGTGATCAACCGCTCCGCGACCGAGGCCGTCACCGCCCGCCTCGACCTGGACGGCGCCGCGCTGCCGGGCACGGCGGAGGTCCGCGGCATCGGCGCCGACGGCTCCGACCTGTTCGCCTGCAACTCGATCGCCGAGCCCGACGCCGTCACGCTGAGCGCGCCGCAGCGGGTCGAGCTGACCGGCTCCTCCTACACCTTCCCGGCGCACTCGATCACGTTGCTGGACGTCGCGCTCGGCGCCTGAGAACGCCTGCCGGCCCGGTTCCGGCGTTGACACATTCCCATATGGGTATACATTGCTTCCCATGGCACGGGCGGCGACCACCACGGACGCGTTCAACGCCGTCGCCGAGCCCCGGCGTCGGCAGATCCTCGACGTCCTCGCCGGCGGCGAGCTGCCGGTGGGCGACATCGTGTCGGCGGTCGGGCTCGCCCAGCCCCAGGTCTCCAAGCACCTGCGGGTGCTGCGGGAGGTGGGGCTCGTGGAGGTGCGCGACGAGGGGCGGCACCGCCTGTACCGCATGAACGGCGGGCCGTTGCAGCCGATCCACGCGTGGGTGTCCCGCTACGCCGCGACGTGGGAGGGCCGGTTCTCGCGGCTCGACGACGTCCTCGCCGAGCTCACGGAAGCAGAAGCACGTCAACCCGAGAACGGAGAACGGACATGACCACGACGCACAGCGCGGTGCTGACCCTGCCGTCCGACACGCAGATCCTCATGACGCGGGAGTTCGCCGCACCCGCGCACCTCGTCTACCGCGCGATGACGACCCCCGAGCTGATCAAGCGCTGGTGGAGCGGCGGCCGCGGCGAGGTGACCGTCGCCGAGGTCGACCTGCGGGTCGGCGGGCGGTGGCGCCACGTCCTCGTCACCGAGGACGGCCACGAGGTCGGCTTCCACGGCGAGTACCGCGAGATCGACCCGGCGAGGCGCATCGTCTGCACGGAGGCGTACGAGGGCGCGCCGGACGGGCCGCCCGCCCTCTGCACCTACACCTTCGAGGAGCACGACGGGCGTACGACGGTCTCCGTCCTCACCGAGGTCACCGACCGGCAGGTGCGCGACGCGATCCTCGAGACCGGCATGGAGGACGGGGCCCAGGACAGCTGGGACGCACTCGAGCGGGTCGCCGTGTCGCTGGGCTGATCACCGGGATCAGCCACCGCCCGGCGGCGGATCCGCGCCGTCGCGGGCCCGTACGGCCGTCGGCGGGGGCCGGGACTCGTCCCCGCCCCCGGCCGACGGCCTGCGCGTGGACCGCGCGAAGAGCCACATCGTGAGCCCGCCGAGGACGGCCCCGCCCAGCACCGAGAGGAAGACGATCCACCCGGTCTGCAGCCCGCCCCCCAACGGACCGCTCCCGCTCGCGAGCCGGCTGTCCTCGTTCGTCGAGGCCGCGCCCGGCTGCAGCGGCTCGTGCCCCAGGAACTCCCGCAACATCCCGGTGTCGGTGATGACGTTGAAGTTCTGCCCGAGGAACGGCACCGACATCTGGCTGCTGATGCCGTAGACCTCGCCGCGGGAGTTGATGGTGGGCCCGCCGGACACACCCTCCGCGAGGTCGGCGTTGATCTGGTACACGGCGACGCCGTTCCGGAACTGCCTGGCCGTGATCGTGCCGCTGGTGTTCACCGGCTGGAGGCGCGAGTCCTGCAGCACCTCGGCAGGCGTCTTGCCACCGCTGAGGAGGGCGTCGAGGTTGACGCCGTCGGTCTCGTCGATGTTCAGCCCCGGGAAGCCGATGGAGGTGACCGTCTCGCCCAGCCTCGGTGCCGTCGGGGCGATCGCCAGCGGCTTCCCCGGCGGCATGCCGTGCATCTCGAGCTTGGCGGTGTCGCCTTCCTCCCCCGGGCGGAAGCTGTCCACCCGGACGACGACCGGCGACGTGATGACGGCTCCCGGCATCTCGCGGGGCTGGAAGGCGTAGACGACGCGCTCCGGCTCGGGCCGCACCGGCGGCGTCGGCAGCGGCTCACCGGTGCCCGGGTCGATCGACGGCCCCTTCTGGAGGTCGATCGCCAGCCTGCCCTGCTCGGGATCGACGCAATGGCCCGCGGTGGCGATCGTCGTCGGGGTGTCGAACCAGCCGGTGCAGATCGTGATGACCGGCGGCTCGGCGCCGGGCACCGCCGGGCCCCCCGGTTCCGGGACGTCCCCCAGGGCGAAGGGGTCCTCGGGTTCCTCCCAGACGACGACCAGGCCGACGATCGACTGCTGCAGCGACTCCAGCAAGGCCGGATCGATGAGGCTGTTGAGTGCCGCGCCGTCCGGGGACGAGCCCGGCGGATCGGGTTCCGGGGTGTCGGCCGCGGCCGAGGCCCCGGAGATCATCATGACCGAACAGGCGACGACCGGTGTCAGCGCCAGACCCAGCAGCCGACGCCCCGGCGCCGTCGAAGCGAAGCCCACGCCCACGCCCCCTCACGGACTCGTGATCGCCGACGTCGTCATCGGCCCGGCGAGCGACAGGTGGAGATGTCGGGCGATCTTCCGTCGACGCCACCGAGTGTGCCCCCCGTCGGCCCGAGGCGCGAGACCTCCGCGACGACCGGACCACGAGATCGGGTTGCCGAGCGGCGCCACGACGCAGCAGGGTGGCGCACGTGCCGGATACCGCCCACCTGCTGCAGGCCTACGACGACCACCTGCGCACCGAGGCGCCCAGCGCGATCGCGGTGACCCGGCACGGACCGCTGCGGCTGGTGACCTTCCCCGGCGGGCGCGGTTGGGTCACCTACCGCGATCTCGGCGGCGCGGACGCCCCGGCGGTCCGGCAGCTGGTCGTCGATGCCCTCGACCACTACCGCGCGGACCCGGGGATCGAGCGGGTGAAGTGGAAGACCCGCGGCCACGACCACGCGCCCGGCCTGCACGACGCCCTCACCGAACACGGCTTCGCGGAGGGCGAGACCGAGTCGATCATGATCGGCGAGGCCGCCGGGCTGATCGCGGACGTGGCGCTGCCCGCCGGCGTGACGGCGCGGCGGGTGGTCGACGAGCCCGACGTCCGCGCGATGTGCGCGACGGCGTCGGCCGTCTTCGCCGACGACGCCCCGGACCGGATCGCCGATGCGCTGCTGCGGCGATTGGCCCTGAGCGACGGGACGGAGCTGTGGATCGCCGAGGCCGGCGGCCGCATCGTCGGCACGGGCCGGCTGGAGCCCGTCGCCGGCAGCCGGTTCGCCGGGATCTGGGGTGGAGCCACGCTGCCGGAGTGGCGTGGACGCGGTATCTACCGGGCGCTCACCGCCGTTCGCGCCCGCTCCGCGCTCGCGCAGGGCAAGACACTGATCCACAGCGACTCGACCGACCACTCCCGCCCGATCCTGGAGCGGGCGGGGCTGGTCAGGGTGTCGTCGACGACGCCGTACACCTGGCGCCGACGGGTTCAGAGCACCGGCAGGTACGTCGCCAGCTCGTAGGGGGTGACCTGGCGGCGGTAGCCGTCCCACTCGCTGCGCTTGTTGCGCAGGAAGAAGTCGAACACGTGCTCGCCGAGGACCTCGGCCACGAGCTCCGAGTGCTCCATCGCCGAGAGCGCCTCGGTGAGGTTCTGCGGCAGCGACTCGTAGCCCAGTGCGCGGCGCTCGGTCTCCGTGAGCGACCAGACGTCGTCCTCGGTGGGCGCCGGCAGCTCGTAGCCCTTCTGCACGCCGGTGAGGCCGGCGCCGAGGATCACCGCGAAGGCCAGGTAGGGGTTGCACGCGCTGTCCAGAGTGCGGATCTCCACGCGGCGGGTGGACGACTTGCCCGGCGAGTACATCGGCACCCGGACCAGGGCCGAGCGGTTCGCGTGGCCCCACGACACGGCGGTGGGCGCCTCGCCGCCGACGATCAGGCGCTTGTAGGAGTTCACGAACTGGTTGGTGACCGCGCTGATCTCGCGCGCGTGCCGCAGCACCCCGGCCACGAACGCCTTGCCGGTCTCGGACAGCTCGTACGGGTCGTTCGGGTCGTGGAAGGCGTTGCGGTCACCCTCGAACAGCGAGAAGTGGGTGTGCATCGCCGAGCCCGGGTGGGCCGAGAACGGCTTGGGCATGAACGAGGCGCGCACGCCCTGCCGCAGCGCGACCTCCTTCACGACGTAGCGGAACGTCATGATGTTGTCGGCCATGGTGAGCGCGTCGGCGTAGCGCAGGTCGATCTCCTGCTGGCCCGGCCCGCCCTCGTGGTGGCTGAACTCGACGGAGATGCCCATCGACTCCAGCGTCTCGATCGCGTTGCGCCGGAAGTGCGGGGCGACGTCGTGGCTCGCCTGGTCGAAGTAGCCGCCCGAGTCGGCGGGCTCGGGTGCCGACCCGTCGTCGGGCAGGTCGCGCAGCAGGTAGAACTCGATCTCGGGGTGCACGTAGCAGGTGAAGCCCGCCTCCCCCGCCCGCGACAGCGCCCGCCGCAGCACGTGCCGCGGGTCCGCCCAGGACGGCGACCCGTCGGGCATGGCGATGTCGCAGAACATGCGCGCCGAGTAGTGCTCGCCCGACGTGGTCTCCCAGGGCAGCACCTGGAACGTCGACGGGTCGGGTCGGGCCACCATGTCCGACTCGTACACCCGCGCGAAGCCCTCGATGGCGGAGCCGTCGAAGCCGATGCCCTCCGCGAACGCCCCTTCCAGCTCCGCGGGTGCCACGGCCACCGACTTGAGGTAGCCCAGCACGTCGGTGAACCAGAGCCGGACGAAGCGGATGTCGCGTTCCTCGAGGGTGCGGAGCACGAACTCCTGCTGGCGGTCCATGGGCGCCGAGCCTAGGAACGTCGCGTTACGGGCATGTTTCCGGGCTCCCCCACGGGTGCGACATCACTCCCGTGGCCCGGGCGCTCAGGACGCAGGAAGCGGCAGGCTCCCAGCCGACGAACGGCACTCTCGTCGGTACCTGGCCGACGAGAGTGCCGTTCGTCGTGCCCACAGATGGTCAACGCACTACTGGAGCGCGCAGCGGGCTCCGTCGGGCGGCAGCTGCA
The DNA here is from genome assembly GCF_006716445.1 of Pseudonocardia kunmingensis. GTDB lineage: Bacteria > Actinomycetota > Actinomycetes > Mycobacteriales > Pseudonocardiaceae > Pseudonocardia > Pseudonocardia kunmingensis. The sequence continues at coordinate 99,021 of NZ_VFPA01000002.1, read as the reverse complement.
GGTCGATGAGGTAGGAGCTGACGATGTCGTCGACGCACTGGTTGCCCTGCAGCGCCGCGGTGTGCTGCGTGCCCTCGACCGACAGCAGGCCCCCGTTCAGCGCCTCCGCCAGGTCGACACCGGCCTGGTAGGGGGTGGCCGGGTCGCCGGTCACGGAGACCGTCAGCGTCGGGGGCAGGCCCTCCACCTGCGGCACGTGCGGTTCGCTGGTCGGCGGGGCCGGCCAGAACGCGCACGGGTCGAGCGCGGCCACGACCCCGCGGCCGTCGTCGCGGAACGGCGCCGCCTCGATCGAGCGGCGGATCAGCTCGGCCTGCTCGGCGCGGTCGGTGATCCGCTCCTCGTCGACGCAGCTGATGACGATGAACGCCTCGATGCTGTTGCCGTAGTGGCCGTCCTCGCCGCGGTCGTTGTAGATGTCGGCCAGGCGCAGCAGGATCGTGCCGTCCCCGGCCGCGAGCGCGGACAGCCCGCGCGAGAGCACCGGCCAGTAGTCCGACAGGTACAGGGCCTGGATCGTGCCCGTCACGGCGTCCGGGTAGGAGAGCGTGCGCGCCCCGCCCTCGGCGGCGGCGGGCTGGTCGATCAGCGGGCGGGTCAGCGCCTGGAAGTTCGCGGTGGCCTGCGCCGGGTCGGTGCCGAGCGGGCAGTTCGGCTGCGTGGCGCAGTCCGCGGCGTAGGCGTCGAACGCCTGCTGGAACCCGGCGTTCTGGTCGACGGTGCGCTCCACGGTGGTCTGCGTGGGGTCCAGCGCCCCGTCGAGCACGAGGGCCCGGACGTTCTGCGGGAACGCCTCGGCGTACGCCGAACCGATGCGGGTGCCGTAGGAGTAGCCGAGGTAGGTCAGCTTCTCGTCGCCGAGGGCCTGGCGCAGGATGTCCATGTCCCGGACCACGTCGCGGGTGCCGACGTTCGCCAGCACCTCCGGGCCGCCGGACCGATCGGTGCAGCGCTGCGCGTACTGCTGGTTCTCCGCCTCGGTCTGCGCCACACCCTCGGGCGAGGGGTCGACGTCGAGGTCGGCGCGCTCGGCCTCCCACTCGGCGTCGTTCAGGCAGTCGATGGTCGGCGTGCTCGCCCCGACCCCGCGCGGGTCGAACCCGACGAGGTCGAAGCGCTGGGCGACCGGGCTCTCGGTGAGCCGGCCCGACAGCGACGCCGCGAGGCTCATGCCCGACCCGCCCGGGCCGCCCGGGTTCATCAGCAGCGAGCCGATCCGCTCGCCGGTGGCCTTCTGGCGCAGCACGCCGATCCGGGCCGTCTCGCCGTCGGGCGCCGCGTAGTCCAGCGGCACCTCCAGCCGCGCGCACTCGAGCGCCGGGTTCGCGTACGTCTGCTGGTCCATCGCGCTGACCGCGTACTCCCCGCACGGCCCCCAGCTCAGCTGCTGCTCGTAGAACCGGGTCAGACCCGGGTCCGGCTCGGGTGGATCGGGCGCCGCCGAACCGGGGGTGGACTGCGCGCACGCGGCCAGCACCAGCGCGACGGAGCAGGAGGCGGCAGCGACGGCGACGGAGCGCAGGCGGTCGAACACGAGCCCAGCATGCCAGCGTCGCGGGCGGGCACGACCGCCCACCGCCCCGCGAGTCGCGCTCCGGACCCCGGCGGCCCCGCGCACGGGCGTGTGAACCTCGTCCCAGCCGCTGCCCGGCTCCGCCCGCCGGTGTCACGCTGCTCGGGTCAGCACCTGACGACCCGGGGACCCGCACGGGCCTCGAGGGAGGACGGACGATGATGTCCCGACCGACGCACGCCCAGCCCGCGGACGAGACCCCGCCGTACCGCACCGGCCCGACCACCGCCCCGCCCCCGCGGCGCACCCGCATCCCGCACCTGCACGCGTTCAAGGAGAGCGGGCGGCGGTGGGCGATGCTCACCGCGTACGACACCTACACCGCGGAGATCTTCGACGAGGCCGGCATCCCGGTGCTGCTCGTCGGCGACTCGGCCGCCAACAACGTCTACGGCTACGAGAACACGCTCCCCGTGACGGTCGAGGAGCTGCTGCCGCTGGTCAAGGCGGTCGTGCGGGGCGCACGGTCGGCGCTCGTCGTGGCCGACCTCCCGTTCGGCAGCTACCAGACCGGCCCCGAGCAGGCGCTCGGCACCGCGTTCCGGTTCCTCAAGGAGGGCGGGGCGCACGCCGTCAAGCTGGAGGGCGGAGCCCGCTTCGCCCCGCAGGTGGAGGCCCTCACCGGCTCCGGCATCCCGGTGATGGCGCACCTGGGCTTCACCCCGCAGAGCGAGCACGCGCTCGGCGGGTTCCGCGTGCAGGGCCGGGGCAGCGCGGGCGACCAGCTCGTCGCCGACGCCCTCGCGATGCAGGCCGCGGGCGCGTTCGCGGTGGTGCTGGAGATGGTGCCCGCCGAGGTCGCCAAACGGGTGACGGCCGAGCTCGCGATCCCCACGATCGGCATCGGCGCCGGCCCGGACTGCGACGCCCAGGTGCTCGTGTGGTCGGACATGGCCGGCATGAACCGCGGCCGCAAGCCCCGCTTCGTCAAGCAGTACGCCGACCTCGGCGCCACCCTGCTCGACGCGGCGAGGCGCTTCGACGCCGACGTCCGCGGCGGCCACTACCCCGCCGACGAACACTCCTACACCTGACCCACCGCACCGCGAGTCCCCCGAACGGACAGCGCGAGTCCCCCGTCCTGACCGGGCGAGTCTCCCGAACCGACAGCGCGAGTCTCCCGTCCTGACCGGGCGAGTCTCCCGTCCGGACAGGGCGGGTCCCGCGCCGCCGCCTCAGGGCTGCAGGCCGGCGACCGGGGAGCCCGCCCGGTACGCCGCGAGCATCGCGTCAGCGGGCGACTCGCGCCGCTCCCATCGCCCGCGCAGGCGCTCGAGCCGGGCGAGGTCGTCCGGACGCCCGGCGAGCGCGCGTTTCGCGGCGTCGATCAGCTCTCCGGTGCCGGCGTGGACGGCGTCGTCGGCGAGCCCCGGGCCGGCGACGTGGCGGTGCAGGGCCGCGTCCGGAGTCGTGCGCCTGCCGGGCAGCGTCTCGTCCAGCACCACCCCGGTCAGCAGGGAGAGCAGCTCGCCGTACAGCTCGGGGTCGGGGCAGGAGTCGAACGCCTTGAACTCGATGCGCCCGACCTCCGCCGGCAACCGGGCCACCTGCGTGAGCGACGGGTCGGCGTCGACCTGCTCGTCGTCTTCGCCGAGGAAGACCAGGGCCGCCGGCCGCACGCCCGTGCGCACGGCCGTGCGCGCCGAGAGGCCGCCCCACGGCGCCCCGTCCCGGAACGGCGACGAGAAGGACAGCGGCACCAGCCACGGGCTGTAGTGGGTGAGCTTGCGGCCGACGTCGACGAGGGCGGCCGCGCCGAGGTCCGCGCAGGACAGGTTCAGGTCCGGCCCGTAGGTCGACATGTGCACCTGCGCCGTGCGCTCCTCGGGCGAACCCTGGCGGTGCGTCTGCTCCCAGGCGTTCAGCGGCGGCGCGATGCGGTACTCCGAACGCACCGGGTTGAACGAGATCGTCGTCGTGCGCATCCGCGTGCCCGCCAGCGCCGCGTCGAGGCGCCGCAGGTCGGCCCGCAGCGCGTCGACGGCGGCGGCCACCGAGTCGTGGATGCGGGTGCGCACCTCGATGCCCTTCGGGTCGCAGCGGGTGAGCCCGCCGTGGTCGTCGAAGCGCTCGTAGCCCTCGACGTACCAGCGCTTGCGCTTGATCCCCTGATCACCGACCCGCAGGTCGGGGTAGTCCTGCGGGTCCAGGGGGAGCGCGTCGACCACGGACTGCAGCTCCTCGAAGCCGGTGTTCGTGTGGTCGGCGAAACCGCCGTCGGCGAGCACCAGCGCGCACTCGTGCTCGATGCCGTAGCGGAACGCGCGCACGGGCACGGCCCACCTCCCCCGAGTCTGTCCGGCGGACCGTCCGCCGCGACTGAGGGTAGCCTCACTAGAACGATCCGCGAGGCCCGGCCGCGAACTCGATGCGCCCGGTCGCGGGATCCGCTTCCTGCAGCCGGACGCGCACCAGAGCACCCGCGGTGAGGTCACCGGTGCAGCGCGCCAGCACCGGCGGCTCCGGCACGTAGACCTCACCCGCCTCCCCGTCCGCCTGCCCCGGCCGCAGGACCACGGCGTCGAACTCGCGTCCCACGTGGGCGTGCAGGAGGGCGGCCTCCGTGCGGTCCACGCAGGCGCGGTCCACCCGCCCGGCCAGGGTGTCGGACGCGGCCATCACCTCGGACAGTTCCGGCAGCGCGCCGCGCAGCCACTCCGGCAGCCCCTCACCCGCCACCACCGCCAGGCACACCTCGGTGCCGAACCGGTCGACCAGTCGCCGCAGCGGCGCCGTCACGTGCGCGTACGGGGCACCGATGCCGCCGTGTCCCGGGTCGTCCGGCGCGGCGACGCCCGCGTCCCGGTCGAAGGCCGCGTACCCGGCCCCGCGCAGCAACGTAGTGGCGGCCCGGCGCAGCGCGAGGGTCGACGGCGTGTCCGCAGGCAACCCGGCCAGGACCTCGGCCACCGACGCCCCCTCGGGCCACGCGAAGCCCAGCTCGCCCGCCGCGCGCCGGAACGCCGCGAGCGCCTCCGCATCCGGCGCGGGCAGCGTGCGCAGCAGACCGACGCCCGCGTCGAGCATGATCCGCGCTGCGGCCATGCCCGTGAGCAGCGAGATCTCCGCGTTCCACGACTCGACGTCGAGCCTGCGGCGCACCTGCACCGTCCAGCCGCCTGCGCCGTCCGGCACGACCTCCTGCTCGGGCAGCTCCAGCTCGATCGCGCCGCGGCGCACCGCGTGGGCCCGCCGCAGCGGCCCCAGCTCGGGGAGGCCCGCCAGTGCCGGGTGCAGCGCGTCCGTGGCGAGGTCGGCCTGCACGCCCGCGTAGTCCAGCCGGGCCCGCGACCGCACGACCGCCCGCTCCACCTCGGCCGCGACGACCTCGCCGTCACCGTCCAGGTCGAACGTCCACAGCACGGCCGCCCGCGGCCCGTCCGGCAGCAGGCTCGCGGCGTCCTCGGACAGCACCGGCGGGTGCAGCGGCACCGCCCCGTCCGGCAGGTAGATCGTCTGGCCGCGCCGCCGCACGTCCGCGTCGAGCGCTCCCCCGGGCGCGACGACCGCCCCCAGGTCGGCGATCGCGTAGTGCACCCGGAAACCCGCACCGCGGCGCTCGACGCCGACGGCCTGGTCGAGGTCCTTCGACCCCGGCGGGTCGATCGTCACCAGCGCGATGTCCGTGGCGTCGCGGCGCCCCGGCCCGGGCCCGGGGCGCTCCGCGGCGGCCCGCGACGCCTCGGCGAGCACCGCGGGCGGGAACGCGTCGGGGAGCGCGAACTCGGCACGGACGGCGGCGAAGTCCGGAACGGGACGCGGCGACGACGGCACGTGCCGGAGCCTCCCACGACAACGGCGCGGACGGCGATGCCCACGGACACCCTGCGGGCGACTTCGCACACCCACCGGCCGCTTCGCACACCGCCCGCCTTGTGCGGAGTGGCGGGGGTCAGAGCCAGCGGGGTGGCGTCGGGGGCTTCCCGCCGTCTGCCGTGCTCAGGGTGCGGCCTCTGCTGCGGCCCAGGAGCCACGCCGCGAGCTCCGGGGCCGGGCCCCGGATCGTGCGGGCGGCACCCGGGTCGCCCACCACCCACTCCGCACCGTCGGGCGCGACGAGGTGCAGGGCCGGGCAGTCCGGTTTCTGCGCCATCGTCGCGGTCACGTCCGTGAGCAGCTCGGTGACCATGGGAGCAGGCATGTCCGCGAACGACGCGCCGACGTCGAGGTCGACGGCGTGGATCCACATCTCCCGGGCCCGCAGCCACGGGATGTCGGTGGCCACGAGGTCACGCCCCTGCGCGTTCTGCACCTGCGCCGACCACGCGGCGTCCGGCATCGCGCGCACCACCCGCGCCAGGCGGTCGGAGGACTCCACGACGTCGTCCCGGATCATCGCAGGCGTGCGCCGCGCCCCCGCCTCGATGTCGGCGTCGCGTTGCTCCCGTCCGGCGTAGGCGGGCGTGCGGACCCCGGTGCGCGCCCAGGTCAGCAGGTTGATCAGCGCGTCGGCGTTGCGCGCCACGTGGGTGAGCACGTGCGCGCGGCTCCACCCGGGCAGCGCGGACGGCGCCGCGAACGCCTCCTCCCCCATGCGCGTCATCAGACCGCGCAGGTGGGCCGCGCCGTCCCCCGCCCATGCGAGCGTGTGCGCGAGCGAGCGGGTGCCCGCAGGTGTCACGGTGCCGCCTCGAGGCGACAGGTGTTGCGGCACTCGCCGACGCCGGCGACCGTCGTGACCAGCTCCGCGCCGTCCGTCAGGTACCGCGGGGGCTTGCGCGCGTGGCCGACGCCGCCGGGCGTGCCGGTGGCGATGACGTCACCCGGGTTGAGCGTGACGATCCCGGAGAGGTAGACGACCAGGTCGACCGGGGTGAACACGAGCTCGCTGGTGGACGAGCGCTGCATCGTCTCCCCGTCGAGCACGGTGGAGACCTCCCACCCGCCCTCGGGCAGCTCGTCGGGGGTGACCAGCCAGGGGCCCAGCGGGGTGCTCTTCTCGAACGTCTTGCCCTGGAGGAACTGCTTCGTGCGGTACTGGAAGTCGCGCACGCTCACGTCGTTCAGGACGGTGTAGCCGGCGATCGCCGCCTCGGCCTGCTCGGGGGTGGCGTGCCGCACCGACCGCCCGATCACGACCGTGAGCTCGACCTCCCAGTCGATCGCCTGCGACGCGCGCGGCAGCACGATCTCGTCGTACGCGCCGACCAGGGCGGGGGCGAACTTCGCGAAGACGGTCGGGTAGTCGGGCAGCTGGTTGCCCATCTCGAGCACGTGGTCGCGATAGTTCAGCCCGACGCAGATGATCTTCTCGGGCGACGGGACGAGCGGCGCGTAGTCCAGCCCGTCGAGCGGGTGCACGGGCCCGGCCGCCGCAGCAGCGTGCTCCGCCCAGTCCGGCCGCTCGAGCAGGGCGCGCACGTCGGCGTCGCCCGTCTCGACGGCGCCACTCCCGTCCACGCGTACCGCCCGGTGCCCCGTCGCCGTCCGGATCGTCGCCAGCTTCATCCCGTCTCCTCACCCGTCAGATGACTCCTCATCACGGCGGGCAGTCTCGCCCAGCAGGTTCCGGGACACACGATCGGGGCCGGAACCGCGCGCAAGGGCCTCGGCGACGGGCCGGGCGAAACGGATGAATCGATCGGGCGGCGCGACCACCACCCGGACGGGCGCTCCGCCGCGCGCACGGCGGAGCGCCCCCGGGGTCAGATGGTGGCCTCCGCCGACCCGTCCTGGCTGCGGACCGGCAGCGTCGCGAACACGGCGGGAGGCTCGCGCCACGGGTCGGCCGGGCGACCGGCGCGCCCGTCCTGCACGGCGCGCCACACCCGCTCCGGGGTGCAGGGCAGGTCCACGTGCCGCACGCCGAACACGCTCAGCGCGTCGACCACCGCGTTCTGCACGGCGGGCGTGGACCCGACCGTCGCCGACTCCCCGATCCCCTTCGCCCCGAGCGGGTTCATCGGCGTGGGCGTCTCGGTGTTCGCGGTCTCGTAGGTGAACAGGTCGGCCGCGCTCGGCATCCGGTAGTCGGCGAGGGTGGCGGTGAGCGGCTGGCCCTCCGCGTCGTACACGACCTCCTCGTAGAGGGCCTGCGCGATCCCCTGCGCGAGCCCGCCGTGCTGCTGCCCCTGCACCAGCAGCGGGTTGAGGATGCGCCCGCAGTCGTCCACCGCGACGTGGCGCAGCGGTGTGACCCGGCCGGTGTCGGTGTCGACCTCCACCACCGACACGTGCGCCCCGAACGGGAACGTCGCGTCGTCCTGGTGGAAGTCGATCCCGGCGAACAGCTGCTCGCCCTCCGCCTCCGCCCCGCTCGCGACCTGGGCCCAGGTGAGCGTCACCGACGGCACACCGGCCACGCCGAACGCGCCGTCCTCGGTGAGCTGCACGTCGTCGACGGACGCCTCCAGCATCGCGGCCGCGCGCTTGCGGGCCTGCTCGAGCACGTCGTCGGCCGCACCCTGCACGGCGTTGCCCGCCATCTGCAGCGACCGTGATCCGCCGGTGCCCCCGCCGCGCGGCACCACGGCCGTGTCGGACTGCACGAAGCGGATCTTCTCCATCGGGATGCCGAGGCGGTCGCTGGCGAGCATCGCGAACGCCGTGGGGTGGCCCTGCCCGTGGCCGGAGGTGCCCGCCGAGACGGTGGCGCTGCCGTCGGCGTGGACGGTGACCGAGCCGTACTCGTCCCCGCCACCGGCGGTGATCTCCACGTAGACGCTGATGCCGATGCCGATCTGGACGGGGTCGGCCGCCTCGCGCCTGCTCGCCTGCTCCTCGCGGAGCTTGTCGTAGTCGACGAGCCGCAGCGCCTCGCGCAGCGGCAGGTCGTAGTCGCCGATGTCGTAGCGCACGCCGGACGGCGTCCGGTACGGGAACTCGTCGGGCCGGATGAAGTTGCGCCGCCGGATCTCCGCCGGGTCGATGCCCAGCTGGGCGCCGGCCAGGTCGATCATCCGCTCGATGTGCGCGGTGGCCTCGGGGCGGCCCGCGCCGCGGAACGCGCCCATCGGCGTGGTGTTGGTGAGCGCCACGGCGCCGTCGAACGCCAGCTTGGGGATCCGGTAGACGCCGGTGGCCATCGTCTGCGTCGAGCCGAACACCAGCCCGCCGCCGAACCCGGCGTACGCACCGCTGTCGGCCACCACCCGCGCCCGCAGCCCGGTGATCACGCCCTCACGGGTGAGGCCGAGCTCGTAGTAGGCGACCTGGCCGCGCCCCTGCGGCATCGACACGAGGTTCTCGGAGCGGGTCTCCACCCACGTGACGGGGCGGCCCAGCTTCCGCGCGACGCCGACGGCCGCCGTGTGCTCGGCGAGCATGCCCGCCTTGCCACCGAACCCGCCGCCGACGTGCGGGGCGATGACCCGCACGCGCTCGGTCTCCAGCCCGAACAGGGCCGCCGCCTGCGCGCGGAAGCCGTGCGGCATCTGGGTGGACACCCAGATGGTGAGGTCGTGCTCCTCGTCTCCCCCGTTCCCAGGGCCTCCCGGCTGCACGGCGATCGCGTTGCCCTCCATGGGCACCACGGCCACCCGCTGGTTGACCAGCCGGGCCCGCACGACCACCTCCGCGTCCGCGAGCGCGTCGTCGTCGGTGAACCGCTGGCCGGCGGCGAGGTTGCTGCCCAGCTCCGGGAACTGCAGCTCCGCGCCCGGCTCGAGGGCCGCCTCCATGTCGACGACGGCCGGCAGCGGGTCGTAGTCGACCTCCACGAGCTCGACGGCGTCGACGGCGGCGGCCTTCGTCTCACCGACCACCACCGCGACCGGCTCGCCCACGAAGCGGACGCGGTCGGTGGCGAGCGGCGGACGCGGGAGGTCGGGGTTCACGACCATGAGGCCGTGGTGCGCGGGCAGGTCGAGGTCTGCGGCGGTGAGCACGGCGACCACGCCCGGCGCCGCGGCCGCCTCGGCCGTGTCGATCCCGGTGATCACCGCGTGGGCCAGCGGGGAGCGCACGAAGGCGAGGTGCAGCACGCCCTCGAGCGAGAGGTTGCCGACATAGGTGGAGGCGCCGGTCATGAGGTCGCGATCCTCGACGCGGCGAACGGAGGTCCCGAGAATCGATCCAGGCATGTCGATGACCCTACGGTCACCGACCGGGCCAGGCCCAGAAGTTGACGCACATCCGTCCGTCGGCGATGGTCTAGGGACGCTTCGCGCGCCGACCCGTTCGACGCGCGCACCCCGGGAGGTCGGACTGGTCGGGGGCCGGTCCGGCCTCCCGACCCAATCGAGGGCGGGTTAGGTTTCTCCGGTGCCCGAGTTCCACCACACCGACGTGCTCCCCCTCGGCCCCGACGACACCGAGTACCGCCGCCTCGACCTCCCGGCGGGCGAGGTGATCGAGGCCGCCGGGCGGACGTTCCTCGAAGTGCCGCCCGCCACGATCACCGCGCTGGTGCGCGAGTCGGTGCGCGACATTCAGCACATGCTGCGGCCCTCGCACCTCGCTCAGCTGCGGTCGATCGTCGACGACCCCGAGGCCTCCCCCAACGACCGCTTCGTGGCCACCGACCTGCTGCGCAACGCGTGCGTCTCGGCGGGCGGCGTGCTCCCCATGTGCCAGGACACCGGCACGGCGATCGTGGTCGGCAAGCGCACCGAGACCGTGCTCACCGGCGGCGACGACGAGCGCGCGATCTCCCAGGGGATCTTCGAGGCCTACGACGAGCTGAACCTGCGCTACTCCCAGATGGCGCCCACCTCGTTCTGGGACGAGCGCAACACCGGCACCAACCTCCCGGCGCAGGTCGAGCTGTACAGCGCGCCGGGGGCGACGCCGAAGTACGAGTTCCTCGTGATGGCCAAGGGCGGCGGCTCGGCCAACAAGACCTTCCTGCACCAGGGGACGAAGGCACTGCTCAACCCCAAGAAGCTCGCCGCGTTCCTCGACGAGAAGCTCCGCGCGCTCGGCACCGCGGCCTGCCCGCCCTACCACCTGGCGATCGTCGTGGGCGGCATGTCGGCCGAGTTCACGCTCAAGGTCGCCAAGCTCGCCTCGGCCCGCTACCTCGACGCCCTTCCCTCCGAGGGCTCCGAGCTCGGCCACGGCTTCCGGGACCGCGACCTCGAGCAGCAGGTGCTGGAGCTGACGCGGCAGTTCGGCATCGGCGCGCAGTTCGGCGGCAAGTACTTCTGCCACGACGTGCGCGTGATCCGGCTGCCCCGCCACGGCGCCTCATTGCCCGTCGGCATCGCGGTGTCCTGCTCGGCCGACCGGCAGGCCAAGGCCAAGATCACGCCGGATGGCGTGTTCCTGGAGCAGCTCGAGCGCGACCCCGCCCGGTTCCTGCCGGAGGCGTCTTCCGAGGACCTGTCCGAGGAGGTCGTGCGGGTCGACCTCAACCGCCCGATGGCCGAGATCCGGGCCCAGCTGTCGACGCTCCCGGTGAAGACGCGCGTGTCGCTCACCGGGCCGCTCGTGGTGGCCCGCGACATCGCCCACGCGAAGATCGCCGAGCGGCTGGAGGCCGGCGAGCCGATGCCGCAGTACCTGCGCGACCACCCCGTCTACTACGCCGGGCCGGCCAAGACGCCCGACGGCTACGCCTCCGGCTCGTTCGGCCCCACGACGGCCGGGCGGATGGACTCCTACGTGGAGCAGTTCCAGGCCGCCGGTGGATCGCTGGTCATGCTCGCCAAGGGCAACCGGTCGACCCAGGTCACCACCTCCTGCGCGACGTACGGCGGGTTCTACCTCGGCTCCATCGGCGGGCCGGCCGCCCGGCTGGCCCAGGACTGCATCCGCAAGGTCGACGTGCTCGAGTACCCCGAGCTCGGCATGGAGGCGGTCTGGAAGATCGAGGTGGAGGACTTCCCGGCGTTCGTCGTGGTGGACGACAAGGGCAACGACTTCTTCGCCGGTGTCAGCCAGCCGACGCTGCAGGTCTCCTTCCGCCGCTAGCCCCGACCTGACGAACGGCACCTTCGTCGGCTAGGAAGCGACGAAAGTGCCGTTCGTCGAGTGGGTCAGCGCAGGCGGCGGGGGCCGCCCCGTTCCCTGCGGGTGGGCGGTGGCCCGACGACGATGCGCGCGCCCGTGACGAAGGCGCCCTCGGGTGAGCTCAGGACCGGGTCGAGGCTGAGCGAGCGCACCTCGGGGAGGTCCTCGGCGATGCGTCCCACGCGCAGCACCAGGTCCTCGAGGGCGGCCAGGTCGACCGGCTCGGTGCCGCGGTACCCGGCCAGCAGCGGCGCGGCCCGGGGTGCGCGCACGAGCGCCGCGGCGTCCTGGTCGGACACCGGGACCACGCGGAACGCACGGTCGCCGAGGAGCTGCGTGGCCATCCCGGACAGCCCGAACGACAGCAGCGAACCGAACGACGGGTCCTCCACGATCTCCAGCACGCAGGACACGCCCTTGGGGGCCATCCGCTGGACGTACACCTGCGGCTCGCCGGTGAGCGTTGTCAGGTCGCCGTGGGCGCGCCTCACGGCCGCGCCGGCGCCGAGGTCGAGCCGCACACCGACCAGGTCGGTGCGGTGGCGCCACCGGTCCCCGACCGCCTTGAGCGCCACCGGGTAGCCGAGCTCGTCGGCCGCGGCCACCGCCTCCTCGACGTCGGACACCAGGCGGAACTCGGTGACCGGCACGCCGTAGCAGCCCAGCAGCTCGACGGCCTCGTCGTCGGTGAGCCGGTGCGCCTCCGCGGCGCCCACGCGCGCCACGACGCCGCGGGCGCGCTCGGTGTCGACCCCGGCCGGCGTGCCGAACCGCCCCACGGGCAGCGAGCGCCACCGCGCGTAGCGGCTGACCCGCGCCAGCGCCGCCGCCGCCCGCTCCGGGCTCGGGTAGCTGGGCACCGACCCCGGCCCGGGCGACCCGTCCTCCCGCGCCACCGACAGCTCGGCCGGCACCCCCTCGGCGGCCAGGAACACCGCGATCACCGGCTTGTCGACCCCGGCCACCGCCTCCCGCAGTGCCCGGGCGTACGCCGCGCCGGGGGTCGCGACGGGCGGGACGAAGACGGCGATGAGGGCATCGGCCCCACCGGCGGGCGCGTCGCCGGATGCCTCGCCGGATGTGTGGCCGGATGCCTCGCCGGATGCCTCGTGGGACGCGTCCTCGGACGGGCGGTCCCTCGCCGCGCCGGTGCCGCTGCCCGCGACGGAGGCGGCGTCCCGGTCCGACACGGCTCCGAGCGCCCGCGCGACCGCGGCGGCGAACTCCTCGGGCGGCGCCGCGGTGCCGACGTCGACCGGCGGCCCGTGCAGCTCCATGCCCTCGTCGAGCAGGGCGTCGGCGACCAGGACACCCAGTGCGCTGGAGTTGCCCACCACCGCGACCCGGGGCCCGGCCGGCAGCGGCTGGTAGGCGAGCAGGAGCGCGGTGTCGAACAGCTGCGAGAGCGTCTCGACGCGGATCACGCCCGCCTGCTCGAACAGGGCGCGCACGCTGGCCTCGTCGATCCGCGCCGCGCTGGCCGCGAGGGCCGGCGTGGGGCCGGAGTGCCGACCGCTCTTCACCGCCACGATCGGCTTCGTGCGCGCCAGCCGGCGGGCCAGCCGGGCGAACTTGCGCGGGTTGCCGAACGACTCCAGGTACAGCAGCACGACATCGGTGGCGGGGTCGGTCTGCCAGTACTGGAGCAGGTCGTTGCCCGACAGGTCGGCCCGGTTGCCCGCCGAGACGAACGTCGAGAGCCCGAGGCCGCGCTCCTTGGCGGTGGCGAGGATCGCGATGCCGAGGGCACCGGACTGGGAGAAGAACCCGACCCGCCCCGTGCCGGGGACGTCGGGGGCGAGCGTGGCGTTGAGCCGGACCTCGGGATCGGTGTTGGCGACGCCGAGGGCGTTGGGCCCGATCACCCGCATGCCGTGCGCCCTGGCCTCGGCGACCAGCCGCCGTTCGGCCACGACACCGCTGCCGCCCGCGTCGGCGAACCCGGCGCTGACCACGACCAGCGCCTTGACGCCCTTCGCGAGGCAGGAGTCCATGACCTCGTCGATGCCGGCGGCGGGCACGGCGACCACGGCGAGGTCGACCTCGTCGGGGATGTCGGTGACCGAGGCGTAGGCACGCACCCCGCGCACCGAGCGCGCGTCCGGGTTGACCGGGAAGACCGGGCCGGTGAAGTTGCCGCGCAGGAGGTTGGCCAGCACGGCGTGGCCGATCTTCGACGGGTCGGTGGACGCCCCGATGACGGCGACCGACGCCGGGTGCAGCACGTTGTGCACGCTGCGCGCCTCGGCCCGCTGTTCGCGCGCGTCACGCACGGCGAGCGAGCGCTCGGTGGGGTCGATGTCGAACTCCAGGTGCAGCACGCCCTCGGAGAAGGCCCTGCTGACCTGGTAGCCCGCCTCCCGGAACACCCGCACCATCTGGTGGTTCTCGACCAGCACCTCGGCCTCGAACCGGCGCAGGCCGTTCTCCCGGGCGGCGGCCGCGAGGTGCTCCAGCAGGATGGAGCCCAGCCCGCGGCCCTGGTGGTCGTCGCGGGCCACGAACGCGACCTCGGCCGACTCGACCCCGGCCGGCCCCGCCCCGGACCCACCGGGCAGCCCCTCGTAGCGGCCCACGGCGAGGATCTCGTCGCCGAGCAGGCAGATGAACCCCACCCGCTTGCGGTGGTCGACGTGGGTGAAGCGTTCGAGGTCCCTCGGGGAGATCCGCGGGTACGGGCCGAAGTAGCGCAGATAGCGGGTGCGGTCGGACAGGCTCGCGTGGAACCGCAGCAGCGCGTCGGCGTCGCTGGGCAGGATCGGGCGCAGGTGCACGATGCCGCCGTCGGAGGCCACCACGTCGGCCTCCCAGTGCCGGGGGTAGCCGGGGTCCGCGGCGGAGTCGGCCGGGGAGTCGGCCGGGGCGCCGGTCGTCGAGTCGCTGGGTGGCATGTCGGTCATCCCGTCAGTCCCGCGGGTCGTCCGGATCGAGGCCGTGCAGCGGGAAGACGGCCCGCCGCGTCTCCAGCACCGCGCTGTCCACGCGGTCGGCCCCCTCGCTCCACGGCGTGTACCCGGTGTCGGCGCCGTCGGTCATCGAGATCGGCAACTGCTGGCCGGTGAGGCCTGCGGTGTGCGCCACCCAGCCGGCCGGGAGCGGCCGGCCCGGCTCGACGTCGCGGTCGAGGACCGTGGCGATCAGGTGCGTCCAGGAGCGGGGCACCACGCGGAACAGTCCGTACCCGCCGCCGCCGACGGCGAGCCAGCGGCCGCCCGCCGCGTGGGTGGCCAGCTCCCGCAGGTTCCGGTAGATCGCGCGGTGGCCGTCGACCGACAGCCCGAGATCGGCCAGCGGGTCCTCCGCGTGGCTGTCGACGCCGCACTGCGTGACGAGGATCTGCGGCCGGAACTCGGTGACGAGCGACGGGACGACCGCGTGGAACGCGCGCAACCAGGCGGAGTCGGAGGTGCCCGGCGGCAGGGGCAGGTTGACCGCGGTGCCCGCGGCGTCACCCTCGCCGTACTCACCGGGCCACCCGGTGCCCGGCCACAGCGTCATCGGGTGCTGGTGCAGCGAGATCGTCAGCACGCGCGGATCGGCGTAGAACGCGGCCTGCACCCCGTCGCCGTGGTGCACGTCGACGTCGACGTAGGCGATGCGGTCGAACCCGTGGTCGAGCAGCCACGAGATCGCCACGGCGCAGTCGTTGTAGACGCAGAACCCCGCCGCGCGGTCGCGCATCGCGTGGTGCAGGCCGCCGGCGATGTTGACGGCGCGGTCGGCGCGGCCCTCGGCGATCTCCCGCGCCGCCTGCAGGGACCCGCCGCACACGAGGGCGCTGGCCTCGTGCATCCCGAAGAAGATCGGGTTGTCGTCGGTGCCGAGCCCGTGCCCGACGTCGAACGGGCTCTCCGGCGCGGACTTGACCGCCGTGAGGTAGCTGGGCACGTGGACCCGCTGCACCTCCTCGTCGGACGCCTGTGCCGGCACGATCGGCTCGACGCCCTCCAGCACCCCGAGCGCGGTGGCCAGGCGCATCGTGAGGTCCAGTCGGACCGGGTCGAGGGGGTGCTCGTCCCCCAGGTCGTAGGAGAGGAAGTCGGGCGTCCAGACGACCGCCGCGCGCGGGCTCATCCCGACCGCCCCCTCGCCCAGGCCGCCATGCGGCTCACTGCTCGGTCCCGACTGCCACCGGCCGGCCCGGATCGGCCGACCAGTTCGACCACGATCCCACGTACAGCCCGATCGGCCGCTCCGGTGGCCGCAGCCCCGCGTGTTCCATCGCGAGGACCAGGGCCGCGGCGGTGGCTCCCGACCCGCAGTAGGCCCCGACGTCACCCGCCCCCGGGCCCGCGAGCCCGGCGAGCCGCGCAGCCAGCGGTGCGGGCGCCAGCCAACGCCCGTCCGGGCCGAGGACGTCGGTGGCCGGAGCGTTGACCGCGCCCGGGATGTGACCCGCCTTCGGGTCGACCGGCTCGAACTCACCGCGGTAGCGCTCCGGTGCCCGTGCGTCGAGCAGCACCCCGCTGCGGGCGAGCGCGGCGGCCTCGTCGGCGTCGAGCACGGGCATGCCCCCCGGCCGGACCGTGACGTCGCCGGGGAGGGGCCGGGACGGCTCGTCCGTGGTGGGCAGGCCCGCCTCCACCCAGGCGCGGTAGCCGCCGTCGAGCACCGCGACCCGTCCTGCGGCGAACCCGGCCCAACGCAGCAGCCACCACGTGCGAGCCGCCTGGACGCCCTGGGCGTCGTCGTGGGCCACGACGAGCGAGTCGTCGCGCACCCCGGCGCGCCGCAGCGCCGACTGCAGCCTCGCAGGCGACGGCAACGGGTGGCGACCCGCCGGACCCGGCGGATCGGCCAGGTCGGAGTCCATGTCGAGGAAGACGGCCCCGGGCAGGTGCGCCGCGTCGTGGTCGGGCCGGGCGGGCGGCCCGGTGAGCCGCCAGCGGACGTCGAGCACCACCGGCCGCTGCGCGGGGTCGGGAACCGCGAGCAGCTCCGCGAGGACGGTCGGGGCGATCAGGGGATCCATCGGTGCGACCACCGCGCCATCCTGCCCGGGATGGCGGGGCGTCGGCGAGGCGTTGCACCGATAGGATGTGGCCTTGACAGAAGGGCTGGGGGCGTGAACGAGCTCATCGATACCACAGAGATGTACCTCCGAACGATCTACGAACTCGAGGAGGAGGGCGTCGTCCCGCTGCGCGCCCGGATCGCAGAGCGCCTCGGCCAGAGCGGGCCGACCGTGAGCCAGACCGTGGCCCGCATGGAACGCGACGGGCTCGTGGTCGTGGCCGGCGACCGGCACCTGGAGCTCACACCGACCGGGCGTTCCCGCGCGGTGTCGGTGATGCGCAAGCACCGCCTCGCCGAGCGGCTGCTCATCGACGTGATCGGGCTCGAGTGGGAGTTCGTGCACGCCGAGGCCTGCCGCTGGGAGCACGTGATGAGCGAGGCCGTGGAACGCAAGCTCGTGCGGCTGCTCGACAACCCGACGACGTCGCCCTACGGCAACCCGATCCCGGGTCTGGAAGAGCTCGCGAGCAGCCCGGAGGCCACCACCGGGCCGCCGACCTCGGTGCCGCCGGTGCTGGAGGTCGGGCTGCAGCGGCTGGACGAGTTCGCGCGGCGCGGCGGTGGCCGCGTGGAGGTGCGCCGCATCGCCGAGCACGTGCAGATGGACGCCGACCTGATGGCGGAGCTCAAGGACGCCGGCATCGTCCCGGGCCACGAGGTGGAGGTGGATTCCATCTCCCGCTTCGGCGACGCCGTACCGGTGGCGAGCAACGGGGCGTCCTCCTCGGTGGCACCACTGATCGCGCACGCCGTGCTGGTGCGCGCGCGCTGACCTCGCCGCACGGCCGGTCCACCGCTCCGCGGCTGCTGGGCGGGGGCCGGCCGGGCGGGGGCGTGCTCGCGCGCCCCTCGCCGCGACCGGCGGGGCGGGCGTGAGACGGTGTGCCGCGCCGACGCGCGGCGGCCGGGTGCCGCGCGCCATTCCTCGAGGAGGTCTGCTGTGAAGCTGCTCGTGACCGGTGGGGCCGGCTACGTCGGCAGCGTGTGCGCCGCGCACCTGGTGGACGCCGGCAACGACGTGATCGTGCTCGACGACCTGTCCACCGGTCACAAGGACGCGGTGCCCGACGGCGCGCGCTTCGTGGAGGCCGACCTCGCCGACGCCGCGGACGACGTGCTCGCCGAGGGGTTCGACGGGGTGCTGCACTTCGCGGCCAAGTCGCTCGTCGGGGAGTCGGTGCAGCACCCGGAGCTGTACTGGGACGGCAATGTGGTGACGACGTTCCGGCTGCTCGAGGCCGTGCGCCGGCACGGGACGCCGCGCCTGGTGTTCTCCTCCACCGCCGCGACCTACGGCGAACCCGACCAGGTGCCGATCCGCGAGGACGCGCCCACCCGCCCGACCAACCCCTACGGCGCCAGCAAGCTCGCCATCGACCACGCGATCAGCTCCTACTCCGCGGCGCACGGCCTCGCGGCGGTGAGCCTGCGGTACTTCAACGTGGCGGGCGCACACGGCCGGTTCGGGGAGCGGCACGCCGTGGAGACCCACCTCATCCCGCTGGTGCTGCAGGTGGCCTCGGGGACGCGGGAGGCCGTGCAGGTGTACGGCGAGGACTGGCCCACGCCGGACGGCACCTGCGTGCGCGACTACATCCACGTGGACGACCTCGCCGATGCCCACCTGCTGGCACTGGAGCACGCGCGGGCCGGCAGGCACGCGATCTACAACCTGGGCTCCGGAACCGGCTTCTCGGTGCGCGAGGTGGTGGAGGCCTGCCGGGAGGTGACCGGGCACCCCATCCCCGCTCACTCCGCACCTCGCCGCGCCGGGGACCCCGCCGTGCTGATCGCCTCGAGCGAGGCGGCGCAGACCGAGCTGGGCTGGCAACCGCGGCGCACCGATCTCGCCACGATCGTGGGCGACGCCTGGCGCTTCGCGCAGAGCCGGACGAGCTGACCCGACGCGGTCACGCCGACCGCCGGCCGCGCCGCGTAGCCCGTGGCGCCGGCGCCGGCTCCATCGTCAGCCCCTCCCGCAACCACTCCCGCACCTCGTCGGGACGCAGCCCGGCCTCCGCCGCCGTCCGGAGCACGCCCGCGAGCAGGTGGCCGGGCCACGCCCGCTCGGCCCGCCCGAGCGCGACGTTGGCGAGCGCACCGTCGCCGCGCAGCAGTGCCGAGACGGCCAGCAGCGCCGCGGGCACGGCCGCCTCCGGGTCGGGTGTCTCGCGCGCCAGCGCCGCCCACAGCTGCTCGGCGGCCACCGCCCGCGGACCGGTGCTCCGCTGCAGCGCCGCGGCCTGCACGGCGGGTATCCCCAGCGCGCTCGCCAGCGCCACCACCCGCGTGTCGGACAGGGTGAGCCGCCCGGCGGCCGCGTCGGCGATCGCGGTGTCGAGCGCAGCGGCACCGGTGTCACCGGGGGCGCCCCCGGCGTCGCTGCGGAGCAGCAGCTCCTCGCGGCGCCGGAGCGCACCGGGATCGGCGGGTGCCACGAGGCGCTCCAGCGCATCGCGATCGGGGTGCACCACCCGGCCCTCGGCCACGGTGGCCACCACGAACTCGGTGGCGGCGGGATCCGGGACCAGGCCCCAGCAGCCGCACGGCTCGTAGCAGGCCCAGCGCGCGCCGCCGGTGGTGCTCTCGGCCCACAGCAGCGCGTGCACGTCGACCTCCCGCTCGGCCAGGGCCTGTGCGACGAGGCCTGCCAGCCGCCGGTGCGGCAGGCTCGGCGGATCACCCGTGCTGGGCGCGAGCACGGCGGCGACGGCGCCCGCGGGGTCGTCGAGCAGCAGGCCGCGCACGGCGGACGCCGCGACGACCTCCGCGTGCTCCGCGTAGGCCGCGATCTCCGGCGGTGGCAGGTCGACCCGCAGCGTGAGGCCGAGCCGGCGGCCGGACTGGCCTCCGGTGGCCATCAGGACCAGCGACTCCCGCGGGTGGAAGCCGAGCATCGCGGGAATGGCCGCGACGAGCTCGCCCTGGTCGCGGACGCGCACGACCGGTCGGTCGTCCGGCGCGGGTGAGGAGGGTCGGGGGCGGCGGGGAGGGGTCATGTGGCGAGGGTGGACCGCGGGGGTGCGGGGGCGCGCCCGTTCCGCCGTACGGCTGTGGATCCAGGCGCCGGAACGGGCCGGAAACGGGCTGATGTGGACGGGCGGGGCCGGCAGACCTCGCGAGCGGGACGAGATGTCGTCGGCGAGTGCTAATGGGGACCATTCGCCTCCCGCGCTTGCCGCGCGGCGCGCCTGCCGCGACGCTGGGGCCCGCGCGGGTGGCCGTCCGGCCGCCCGTCGACATGGGGAGGACCGTCGCGTGTACGACTACGACCTGCTCGTGATCGGGTCCGGCCCGGGTGGCCAGAAGGCGGCGATCGCGGCCGCGAAGCTGGGCAAGCGCGTCTGCGTCGCGGAGCGGCGCGACATGATGGGCGGCGTCTGCGTCAACACCGGCACCATCCCGTCGAAGACGTTGCGCGAGGCCGTGCTCTACCTCACCGGGTTCGCGCAGCGGGACATGTACGGCGCGAGCTACCGCGTCAAGAGCGAGATCACCATCGCCGACCTGCTGGCCCGCACGCAGCACGTCGTCGGCCGGGAGGTCGAGGTGATCCGCAACCAGCTGCTGCGCAACCACGTGGACCTCCTCGGCGGCACGGCCCGCTTCGAGGACGAGCACACCGTCACCGTGGAGGGCGAGGCGCGCGGTGACCACAACACCGTCACGGCCGAGCACATCGTGATCGCCACCGGGACGAAGCCGGCCCGGCCGGCCGAGGTCGAGTTCGACGACGAGCGCGTGCTCGACTCCGACGGCGTGCTGCGCATGCAGCGCGTGCCGGGCTCGCTGGTGGTGGTCGGCGCCGGGGTGATCGGCATCGAGTACGCGTCGATGTTCGCCGCGCTCGGCACGCGCGTCACCGTGGTCGAGAAGCGCCCGCAGATGCTGGACTTCTGCGATCCGGAGGTCGTCGAGTCGCTCAAGTTCCACCTGCGCGACCAGTCCGTCACCTTCCGGTTCGGCGAGGAGGTTTCCCGGGTCGAGATCACCCCGAAGGGCACCGTCACGAGCCTGGCCAGCGGCAAGCGGGTGGCGGCGGACATGGTGATGTACTCGGCGGGCCGCCAGGGCGTCACCGACGAGCTGCACCTGGAGAAGGCGGGGCTGGCCGCCGACAAGCGGGGCCGCATCACCGTGGACAAGCAGTACCGCACCGAGGTACCGCACATCTTCGCCGTCGGCGACGTGATCGGCTTCCCGGCGCTGGCCGCCACCAGCATGGACCAGGGCAGGCTCGCGGCCTACCACGCGTTCGGCGAGCCGGCGCGCGAGCTGCAGGAGCTGCAGCCGATCGGCATCTACACCGTGCCGGAGATCTCCTACTGCGGGCGCACCGAAGCGGAGCTGACGTCCGCGGCCGTGCCCTACGAGGTGGGGATGTCGCGCTACCGGGAGCTCGCGAGGGGCGCGATCGTCGGCGACTCCTACGGGATGCTCAAGCTGCTCGTCTCCACCGACGACCGCACGTTGCTGGGCGTGCACGTCTTCGGCACCGGCGCCACCGACCTCGTGCACATCGGGCAGGCGATCATGGGCTGCGGCGGCACGGTCGACTACCTCGTCGACACGGTGCTGAACTACCCGACGCTGTCGGAGGCGTACAAGGTGGCGGCGCTCGACGCCACGAACAAGATCCGCGCGCTTGAGGCGTTCGACAACGGGTCCGTCGAGTAGCGGCGGGCGTCAGTAGACGATGCCGTGCTCGTCCAGCCAGGGGCGCGGGTTGATCTTCTTGCCGCCCGGGGTGTGGACCTCGATGTGCAGGTGCGGGCCGGTGGAGCGGCCGCGGTTGCCGACCTCGGCGATCACCTCACCCGCGGCCACCTCCTGCCCCTTCTTGACGTGCGAGCGGTTGATGTGGCCGTAGACGGTGACGGTGCCGTCGCCGTGCCGCACCCGCACCCACTGGCCGAAGCCGGACGCCGGGCCGGAGTCGATCACGGTGCCGGCGAGCGGGACGTGGATGGGCGTGCCGATCGGAGCGGCGATGTCCAGCCCCTGGTGGGCCCGGCCCCACCGCGACCCGAACCCGGAGGTGACGCGGCCCGTGACCATCTGCACGGCGCCACCGACGGAGGCCTTCGCCTGCTCGGCCGCGCGGGCCTCCTCGGCGAGGCGGGCCTGCTCGGCGGCGCGGGCGGCCTCCTCGGCCGCGGCTGCTGCGGCGGCCTCCGCGGCCTCCGCGGCCGCGCGCTGCAGGTCTGCCGCCTTGACGAGCGACGCCGCGTCGGCCATGGGGAGGTCGGCCACGGCAGCCGTCTCCGGCAGCACCGGAGCGACCGCGGGTGCGATGACGGTGTCCGCGACGTCGGCCACCTCGGCCCGCGCCGACGTGCCGATCATCTCCTCGACGGCGACCCGCAGCGCCGCGGTGTCCGCGGCGTCGGGGAGGGTCTCCGCGAGCGCGTGCTGTGCAGTGGCCGCGAGCGCACTGCCGACGACGGCGGTGGCCACGAACCGGGCCGGCAGCGACGAGGTCAGCTGCGGGACGGGGATCGACCGGTGGGCGCCACCGACCCCCGCTGCCGCCATGGCGGCGGACAGCGGGGGCCCGAGGTGCGCGCGCCGGCCCTGGGGGGAGCGGTGCCGAGCCACGACCTTTCCTTCCGGATCTCCTGCTGACCCGGCCGGACATCCCGCTCGGGGGGTGCGGGGCGGACCGTCGGGGGGCGTTCGGTCCGTGTCCGGTCTGTGACCGGGTCGTTATCGATCCGGGGGCAACGTTAACCACAGCCCGCCGGCGGGGAAGCCCCTCGCGGCGGGAACTGAGGCCGCCGGACCGGGCGGCGCGACGAGCGGCACGCTGCGCGCTCACCAGCCGGGACGCCGGCGAGCGGCACGCCGTTCACCGCACGTCCACGTCCTGTCCCCCGCCGGATCCCGCTCGGCGTACCAGTGGCACGCGCCGGTACGGGGGCGGTACCGGCGAACGGAGCATCCTCGGCCGTCGGTCGTCGCGTCCGCTGCGCCGGACGGGAACCCGGTGGTGATCAGGATCGGCGGATCCGTCGCACGTCAAGAGACCGCGAGCACGGTCACGCCGCGCTGTGGCAGCCCCTGCTCACCGGCCGCCGGTCCGGGTACGGTTGGCGCGCCGGCGCACGAGGGGAGCGAGGTGTTCCGCAGGTCCGAGCGTGGAGGAGAGCTCCCCGACGAACGCGTCCAGGCCGCCCGCAACGCGGCCACGCAGGGTTTCCTCGCCCTCGACGACGAGCAGCGCGCCGTCGCCGACGCGGTGCGGGCCGCCACGGAGCTGGGCGGCGGCGACCGCCGGCTCGCCCGCGAGTGGGCCGAGGTGGCGGCGGCCGGGGACAGCGCCACGAACGCCTACCTGACCGCCACGCAGGAGCACCCGCTCGACGGGAGCGCGCCGGTCCGCGGGGCCCGCGAGGCCGACGAGAAGGCACTGCGCGAGATCGAGCGGGCCCGGGAGACGATCCGCCGGTTCCACGCGGCGCACTCGCGCACGCTCGACGCGGCCGCGTACGCCCTCACGACGCTGCCGCGCACCGTGCAGGAGGCCAGGACAGCGCTCGTCTCCGCCCGCGCCGCCGTCGAGGAGGCCGCCACCTCGGGCGTCCGCTCCCGGCGCGCCGAGGACCGGCTCGCGGAGGCCGAGCGCAGCGCGGCCGCTCTCGACGCCGTCGGCGCGGGGCTGCGCGAGCGGCGCGACGCGGCGCGGCGCACCCTCGAGATCGCCCGCTCGGCCGCCGCCCTCGCCGCCGAGGCCCCGCAGACCGCGGCGCAGGTGCGCTCCGCGTTGAGCAGCATCGCGACCCGCCGATCGGCGGCCACGACGAAGGCCGAACGGATCGAGCCCGCGATGTCGGCGCTGCGCCGGGAGTTCTCCGAACCGTGCTCGCGCGACCTGACCGGCGCCGAGGCCGCGGCGCGCGACGCCATCACCGCCGCGGAGCGCGCGTTGGCCGACGCGCGGCGCCACGCCGACTCCGGGGACTGGGACGCCGCGTCGGACGCGGTGACCGCCGCCCGTTCCGCGCTCTCCCGCGCCGAGGACCGGCACGAGGCGGTCACCGACCGGCTCGCCGCGCTGCGCGACGTGCGCGCCGACCCCTCCCGGCACGCCGCCGACACCCGCTTCGTGCTGCGCGACGCGCAGCGCCTCGTCGTGGACCGCGGGCTCGTCAGCGAGTTCGGCCCGATCCTCGACGCCCAGTCGGTGCGGCTGGACAACGCCCGGGACCGCCTGGCCGGCGTCCACCCCGACTACTGGCTCTACCTCACCGAGCTGCGGGGCATCCGCCAGCGGGTGCGCGAGGTGGTGGCGCAGGTCCGCAGGCGCACCTGACCGCGGGTCGTGCGGTGCCGCCCCCGACCGGGCACCGCACGACCGCGGGTCAGGGCCGGGCCGGCATGCACTCCACCGGGGCCGGCTCCCCCGGCTCGGCGGGAACGACGCGCACCGGCCCCTGCGGGCCTGCCTCCACCCACGCGCCGTGCTCGGGCACGGTCCAAGCGGGCTCGGCGGGTCGCACGGGCACCGTGGGCCGGGCGGGTTCGGCCGGCAGCACCCGTGTCCGCATCCACCTCCGCTCGTCCTCGGTGGGCGCGCGGCGCACGACCTCGCCGTCCTCGCAGCGCACGACCACGACGGCGTCGGCGGCGCGATCGTCGGCGTCGTGGTCGGGCTCCCCCGCGCTCGCCGCGCCCGTCAGCGTGACCGAGAGGGCCGCGGCCACCACCACGGCGGCTCCGATGCTGCGCATCCGCATGATCTTCCTCCATTCGTCGGACAGAACGGGCGGAGCCTGTCGGGGCCGGGCTGAACCGGGGCTGAAGGAGCCCGAACGCGTCTTCAGGTTCGCCTCAGGCGTGGGCGCGAGACTGCTCGCCGTGCGGATGCTGCTGGTGGAGGACGAGCGACGGCTGACCGACGTGCTCGCGGGCGGGCTCGCGGGCGAGGGGTTCGCCGTGGACGTCGCGCACGACGGGCGGGACGGGCTGTGGCTCGCCACCGAGAACGCCTACGACGTGATCGTCCTCGATGTGATGCTGCCCCGGCTGAACGGCTACGCGCTCTGCGCGGCCCTGCGGGCGGCGGGGAACTGGACCCCGATCCTGATGCTGACCGCCAAGGACGGCGTGCACGACGAGGCCGAGGCGCTCGACACCGGCGCCGACGACTACCTGTCCAAGCCGTTCTCCTACGTGGTGCTGCTGGCCCGGTTGCGCGCGCTGGTGCGCCGCGGCGGCACGGCCCGCCCGGTGTCGATCACGGTGGGCGACCTGTGCCTGGACCCGGCCGGGCTGCGGTGCCGGCGCGGCGACGTGGACATCGCGCTCACCCCGAAGGAGTTCGCCGTGCTGCACGGCCTCGCCCGCCGCCCCGGCGAGGTCGTGTCCAAGCGCGAACTGCTCGCGCAGGCGTGGGACTTCGCCTACGACGGCGACCCGAACATCGTCGAGGTCTACGTGAGCGCGCTGCGCCGCAAGATCGACGCGCCGTTCGGCCGGACGTCGCTGGTGACCGTCCGCGGGGCGGGCTACCGGCTGGAGGCGACGCCGTGACGCCGCGCCGCCTGTCGGTCCGGCTCCGGGCGACCCTCGCGGCCACCGCGATCGTCGCGGCGGCCCTCGGCGTCGCCTCCGCGGTGCTCGTCGGCGTGCTCACCGACAGCCTCGAGGAGAGTGCGGCCGTGGAGGCGCAGCGGCGGGCCACAGTGGCCGCCGACCTGCTGGACGCCGCCGAACCGCGCTTCATGCGCGCCGACGGCGAGACGGCGTGGGGCAGCCGGCTCGCGCCCGACGTCGTCGTCCGGCCGGCTCCGACGGTCCCGCCGGTCGAGGGCCTGGACATCACCCGGGTCGTGGAACCCGCCGTGCCGGTGGAGGCGGCCGCCCCGGCCCCCGGGGCGTTCGCCGTGGCCACCCTGCCGGTGCGCACCGAGGCCGGGGACGTCCTCGTGCAGGCGCGGGCCTCGCTGCAACCGGCCGCCGCCGCGCTCGAGACCCTCCGCGCGGTGCTGCTCCCGGGCGTCCCCGCCCTGCT
This sequence comes from Pseudonocardia kunmingensis, assembly GCF_006716445.1. Classification (GTDB taxonomy): domain Bacteria; phylum Actinomycetota; class Actinomycetes; order Mycobacteriales; family Pseudonocardiaceae; genus Pseudonocardia; species Pseudonocardia kunmingensis. Next base: position 73,528 of record NZ_VFPA01000002.1, on the reverse strand, counting down.
CCTGCTGGTCGCGGGCCTCACGTGGCTCGCGGTCGGTCGCGCGCTGGCCCCGGTCTCGGCGATCCGCCGCGAGCTCGCCGACATCACCGCCACCGACCTGCACCGCCGGGTGCCCGTGCCGCGGGCCCGGGACGAGGTCACGCGGCTCGCGCAGACCACCAACCGGACCCTCGACCGGCTCGAACAGGCCGTCGGACGGCACCGCAGGTTCGTGGCGGACGCCGCCCACGAGCTGCGCAGCCCGCTCGCGGTGCTGCGCACCCGCCTGGAGATCGCCCCGCCGCAGCCGCTCACGGCCGAGGCGCTCACGGACGTCGAGCGCATCCAGCGCCTCACCACGGACCTGCTGCTGCTCGCCCGGCTGGACGCGGGCGCACCGCCCGAGCACGAGGAGGTGGAGCTCGGGCAGGTCGCCGCGGAGGAGGCGATGCGCACCCGGCCACGCACCGACGTCCGCGTGGAGATGCGGATCGAGCCCGGGACGCTCGTGCACGGGTCCGGCGAGCAGCTGCGTCGCCTGGTGGCCAACCTCGTGGACAACGCGGTGCGCCACGCCGCCACCACGGTGGTGGTCGGGCTGCGGGAGCGGGCCGGGGAGGCCGTCCTCGAGGTGGCCGACGACGGTCCGGGCATCCCCGCAGAGCACCGCGAGGCGGTCTTCGACCGGTTCACCCGGCTCGACGAGGCGCGGGCCCGCGACGCCGGCGGCTCCGGGCTCGGGCTGCCCATCGCCCGCGACATCGCCGCACACCACGGGGGCACCATCGTGGTGGCGGACGCGGCTCCCGGAGCGCTGCTGCGCGCGGTGATCCCGGTCCGGTGATCTACCGCGTCCCGCGGAAACGGGCCCACGCCTCCCGCCGACAGACGGACATGGGGGTCCGGGAGCTCGTGACGGTCGCGGTGCCGGCCCTGCTGCTCGCGGCGTGCGCGACACCGGTGGCGCCGGCGCCTGCCGACGTGGAGGCGGAGGTGGCGGCGCCACCCGCGCGGGAACGGCTCGTCGTGCACGGCGCCGGGGACGTCAGCCTCGACCCGGACTACGTCCCCGCCCTGGCCGAGCACGGGTACGCCCACGCGTGGTCCGGGCTGGACGGGCTGTTCGCCACCGACGACCTGACGATCGTCAACCTGGAGTGCCCGGTCTCGACGCGCGGCACGATCGCGCCGCAGGCGTTCAACTTCCGCTGCGACCCCGCCGCCCTGCCGGCCGCGTACGACGCGGGCGTCGACGTCGCGAACCTCGCCAACAACCACTCCCTCGACTTCGGGCACGAGGCCCTGCTCGACTCGATCCGCCACGTCCGCGACGCCGGCATCGCACCGGTCGGCACCGGCGCCGACCGGGACGCCGCCCACGTGCCCGCCGTCCTCGAGCGGCGCGGGTGGCGCATCGCCGTGCTCGGGTTCAGCGACGTCCTCGTCGACCCCGACTGGGCGGCCACCCCGGACTCCCCCGGCGTCGCCGCAGGTGACGACACCGAGCGGATGGTCGCCGCGGTCCGCGCCGCCGACGCCGTGGCCGACCTGGTGTTCGTGACGATCCACTGGGGCATGGAGCTGGACACCGAGCCGCGGGCCGACGACGTCCGCCGCGCCGAGGCCATGATCGACGCGGGCGCGGACGGGATCTTCGGCCACCACCAGCACCGGCTCGGCACCCTCGGGACCTACCGCGAGCGGCCGATCGCGTGGGGGCTGGGCAACTTCGTCTGGCCGCGGTTGTCGGCGGCGTCGGCGCGGACGGCCGTGGCGCGGTTCGTCGTGGAGCCCGACGGCGCGGTGCGCGCCTGCCTGCTCCCCGCCGAGATCGTCTCACCAGGCCACCCGGAGTTGACGGAGGCCCGCACCTGCGACTCCGAGCGCTAGGCGGCAGGCGCCCCGCCGACGAACGGCACTTTCGTCGGTACCTAGCAGACGAGAGTGCCGTTCGTCGTGCGAGTCCCGCTTCCGCCGCGGCGCTAGACGGTGAGCACGAGCTTGCCCGCCGTGCGCCCCAGCTCCCCGGCGCGGTGGGCGTGCGAGGCCCGTTCCAGGGGGAAGGTCTCGGCCACGAGGACGCGCAGCCTGCGGTCCTCGACGAGGTGGGCGAGCTCCTCGAGGTCGTCGCCGTCGGGTTCGACGAGCATCGCGGTGGCCCGGAACCCGCGCTCGGCCGCGGCGGCGAGCGCGTCGGTGGCGGCCGCCGATGGCAGGCAGATCAGCCTGCCGTCGGGGTGCAGGACGTCGAGCGAGCGGACCGCGACGTCCCCGCCGATGAGGTCGAGCACCAGGTCGACCGGCTCGATCGCCTTCTCGAACGCCTCCGCGCGGTAGTCGATCGCCTCGTCGATGCCGAGGTCGTGGAGGAGGTGGTGCTTGCCCGCCGACGCGGTGCCGATGACGTACGCGCCCCGGGCCTTGGCGATCTGCACGGCCAGGTGCCCCACGCCGCCCGCTGCGGCGTGGACGAGCACCCGCTGCCCCGGCTCCACCGCGGCGATGTCGACCAGGCACTGCCAGGCCGTGAGCCCGGCCAGCGGCAGGCCCGCCGCCTCCACCTCCGAGAGCCCCGCCGGGCGGTGCGCGAAGTGGCGCGACGGCCCGGTGACGAACTCGGCGTAGGCGCCCGCCTGCCGGGGGAACCACGGCATCCCGAACACGGCGTCGCCCACGGAGAAGCGGGTGACGCCCGCGCCGACGGCGTCGACCGTGCCGGCGACGTCCCAGCCGACGGTGAACGGCGGCGGCCCGAGCACCGCGGCCATCCCCGCGCCGGCCCGCGTCTTCCAGTCCACCGGGTTCACCCCGGCGGCCGCGACGCGCACCCGGATCTCGGTGGGCAGGGGCTCAGGGATGTCCCTCTCGCCGAGCTCGAGCACCTCCGGCCCGCCGGTCGACAGCTGGGTGATCACGCGCATCGTTCCCACGGCGCGATGCCTACCACCGCGGGGCCACGGCCCGCGGCCCGGAAAGGGCCCCGTCCGGGACCCGCGCGACGAACGGCAGCCCCTCCGCGCCGGGCTCCAGGGCCCGGCCCGTCCCGTTCGACGTTCCTCAGCGCGCTCCGAGGACGCGGCGGGCCGCGCCCGCGGACGTGCCACCGACGACCCAGTCCTCCGGGCGCACGGGGACGACCTCGCCGTGCACCAGCCTGCGGTCGACGCCCAGCACGTCCACGACGAGGTCGGTGAGCGCGCCCAGCAACCTGCGGCGCGCCTCCGCCGGGCGGTCGGCGAAGACCGCTGCCGTGAAGTAGGGGGCCGACCGGCCGTCGGCGGGGATGCCACCGTTGGCCCACAGCTGGGGCCGGTGCAGCGTGATGTGAGCGCGCACGCGCTCCAGCGGCACCTCGGTCACCTCCGCGTACCGGGTGCTCATGGCGACGAGCAGTTCGGCGTGCTGAGCGGGGGTGTGCATCCCCTCGACGAGGTGGACCCCGAGGACCGGCATGCGCACACCGTATGCAGCCCCGCACCCGGCGACAAGATCCCTGTCCCGCTACTCGCGCGGCGCGTCCACCACGGTGGGCTGGTGGCGTTCCCACTCGAGGAACCGGTCGGTCTCGGCGAGGAAGGCCCCGCCGAGCCACAGCGCCACGACGGCGTCGTCGGTGAGGCCGAGCAGGGCGAGGAACGCCTCGGGCACCAGGTCGACGGGCGAGACCAGGTAGACCAGCGCGAGCACGATCAGCCCGAGCCGCCCGCGGGACAGCTCCGGGTACCGCCCGGAGACGGCATCGCGCAGCATGCGGGGCAGGGCGCGCAGCCGGTCACCCATGCCGGGCGCGCCGCGGCGCGACTGCGAGACCGCCCGCCACAGGGCGTGGAACGCCGCGACGCGGCGCGGTCCGACCTTCGGCATGTCCGGTTCAACGAGCGAGCCGGGCCGGGTGTTCCGAGGCGGCCGCCCACCGTGCCCGGATCGGGGCACGATCCCGACCGCTCGACAGGCGCCCGCCACGGCACCGACTACCCTCGGAGGCAGCACCACGCCGTCATCAGGAGAACTGCGATGAGCCCGATCCCGCGCATCTGCGCGCTCGCCGCTCTCGTGGTGCTGACCGGCTGCGGCAGCTCGGTGGCCGACGCAGACTCCCCCGACCCGCGCCGTACCACCGCCGCCGCGTCGACCAGCCCGTTCTGCGCCGCCGCGCAGGCCAACCTGCAGGCGATCCGCCCGCTCAACGGCCTCGTCGCCCGTGGCCAGGTGCCGCCCGACGAGCTGGCCGAGACGGTGGCCGTGGTGCGCCGCGCCGGCAGCGACATGGCCCTGACGGCGCCCGCCGACATCCGCGACGACGTGGAGCGCACGGTGCAGGCGCTCGACCTGCAGCTCGACGCGCTGGTGGCGAGCGGCGGGGACGCATCGGCGCTCACCCGCGACCCGCAGCTCACCGCCCGGCTCAACTCGCCCGAGTTCGCGGGCGCGGGCGAGCGGGTGCGCACCTACGTGGAGCGCACCTGCAACGCGGGCGTCACGACCCGCCGCTGACCCCGGCTACCCGCCCAGGGACCGCCGCGACCGCGACCTGACGGCCGAGTACGCCGCCGCACCGACGAACACCACGGCGCCGATCACCAGCGCCCAGGTCAGGAACTCGAAAATCGCGCCCAGCACGGTGAACGCGAGCCACACGAGCACCGCGATCCCCAGGACCTTCAGAACCATCCGCCCCTCCTCCGTCCCCTCTCCGACGAGCGGGGCCCGCCGGTAGTTCCCGGACCGGTGTGACCGCCGCCGCGAGCCGGCCACTTGCCGCCAGCACTATCGCGATATATCGTGATGGCACACGAGCTAGTCAGAAGCTCAGGACGAAGGAGACGACATGAACACCGAGAACACCCACTGGGACGGCCCGCGCTTCGGCCCCCGCGGTCGCCGCGGACGCCGGCCCTTCCCCCCGGCCGGGCCGCCCGTGCCGCCGTTCGCCGGTCCCGTCGACGACGAGGACGTCGAGCGCGGCGCACACCGGCACCGCGGCCGCAGGCACCCCTTCGGACCCGGGTTCGGGCCGGGCTTCGGCCCGCCGTTCGGGCCGGGCATGCGCGGCTTCCCCGGCCCACGCGGGCGGCGGGGACGCCGTACGTCGCGCGGCGACATCCGTGCGGCGGTGCTCGCGCTCGTGGCCGAGAAGCCGCGCCACGGGTACGAGATCATCCAGGAGATCGCGGAGCGCTCCGGTGGCGCGTGGCGGCCGAGCCCCGGCTCGGTCTACCCCACGCTCTCGCAGCTGGAGGACGAGGGCCTGGTCCGCGTCGAGCAGACCGAGGGCCGTCGCGTCGTGCACCTCACCGAGGAGGGCACGCGCTACGTCGAGGAGCACCGCGACGAGCTCGACGCCGTCTGGGCGTCGGTCGGCCGCGAGGCCGAGGACGAGGGCGCGGGCGAGCTGTGGGAGCAGCTGGGCCAGCTGCACGCGGCCGCGGCGCAGGTGATGGCGGCGGGCACGCCGGAGCAGGTCGCGACGGCGACGACCACGATCACCGAGGCCCGCAAGGCGATCTACCGACTGCTCGCCGAGTGAGACCTCGTGAGTGGATACGAGCGCTCAGGCACTCGTATCCACTCACGAGCTTCTAGCAGTCGCGCAGTTCCGGGCTCTGGTTCAGGACCTGGCCGCGCGGGCTGATGAACTCGCGGTACACCGCGCCGTCCACGTCCGCAGGGGCGAACGCGGCCACGCGGTGGCAGTTCTGGAAGGCGAACACCACGCCGAAGTGGCGCTCCAGCGCGCCGCGGATCGCGTTGCTCGCCAGAGCGCGCAGCAGCTGGCCGCGCTCCTTCTCCGACGGCGGCGGCACCTCGTGCTCGCCGAAGGCGGCGTCGGGACGCGCGGCGCGGTCGTCGGCGGCGGCGCTGACGACCTCCCATGCGTAGGGCAGGGAATCGCGCACCACCGCGACGAACTGGGCGTCGTCGAGCTCGCCGCGCTCGGCGGCCGAGAGCACGTGGGTGGGGACGTCGAGGGACACAGGACCTCCTGGTAGTAGAACTACTGACGGACCGTGCTCGATCAGTTACGCACGGACGGTGGGCAGGGCGCCAGGCCCCGGGACGAAGTCGGGGTCGACCTGCGCGGCGAGGTCGGCCCCCACGGCGCGGTTCCCCCAGGCGGCGGCGTTGCGCAGGTGGAACTCGACGGTGCCGCGGTGGTACGCGGCCCAGTCGCGCTGCCGCTCGTCGAGGGCGGTGAGCACGGCGTCGAGGACGGCGAGGTTGGCGGGCTCGAGCGACCCGACGGGGGCGACGGAGCCGCGCTCGGCGGCGCGCACCCACGCCGACTGCCCGAACCAGCCGAGCAGGGCGTCCCCGACCTGCTCGCGCAGGTAGGCGACGTCGTCGGGGTCGGTGACCTTGTTGCCCAGCACCCGCAGCGCGACGCCGTGGCCGCGGGCGTGCTCGGCGTACTGCTGGTAGACGCCGACCCCGCGCCGGGTCGGCTCGCTGACCAGCACGGTGAGGTCGAAGCGAGTGAAGAGCCCGGACGCGAAGGCGTCGGCGCCCGCGGTCATGTCCACGACGACGTACTCGCCGGGCCCGTCGACGAGGTGGTTGAGGTACAGCTCCACCGCACCGGTCTTGGAGTGGTAGCAGGAGACGCCGATGTCGGCCTCGTCGAACTCACCGGTGACGAGGTAGCGCACGCCCCCGGCCACCGCCGTGTGGCGCCGGAGCAGCTCACCCTCCGGGTCCAGGTCGAGCAGCCGGGAGCCCGGGCCCGGTGGCGTCGTCTTGATCATCGAATCGGCACCCGCGATGCGCGGGTTGGTGCCGCGCAGGTGCTCCTTGAGCCATGCCAGGTCCGCGCCGAGCGCGCGCGGCGGCGGACCGTCGTGCCCGAGCGCCTGGCCGAGGTGCTGGTTGATGTCCGCGTCGATCGCGAGCACCGGCCTGCCCAGTTCGGCGAGGTAGCGGCTGAACACCGCCGCCGACGTCGTCTTCCCGCTCCCGCCCTTGCCGACGAACGCGATGCGCACGCCGCCTCCTCCCGTCGTCGGAACCGAACGCGCAGATGATAATCATTGCCACTTACGGGTGACGGGCTCGACCCCGATCATGACGGGACGTGGCGGCGGGGAGGCGGGTCAGCGCACGCGGCTCGAGGCGCGGGCCCCGCGGCGCGCCGCCAGCACCGCGCGCAGCGACGGCACCACGACCCCCTCCGCAGCCATCTTGCGGCGGGCCCGCCTGCGGGCGACCAGGACGCCGACCAGCGCCGGAACCCAGATGGCGTACTGCACCACCCAGGCGATGCGGAACGCCTCCGGCGTGTAACCGTCCGGGCCCGCGGTCGCTCCGAGCAGCACGCCGACGGCGAGGGAGACGACCAGCGAGGCCAGGAACCCGGCGACGTTGACGATGCCGACGGCGGTGCCCTGGCGGTGCCCCGGGTTGAACGTCCGCGCGTAGTCGAACCCGACCATCGACGCCGGTCCCCCGAGCGCCAGCACGACCACGAGCAGCGCCAGCAGCCAGCGCGGCGCGGGCGGCGGGACGAGGAGCACGGCCGTCCACACCGCGGCCGTCGCGGCGATCACGGCGAGCACGAGCCACGAGCGGCGCAGCGGGTGCCGCGCGGTGAACTCCCCGAACAGGGGCCCGGCGACCAGCCCGGCCACGACCAGCAGCGTGAGCATCGCGCTCGCCGCGCCCGTCGACATCCCCTGCCCGGCCACCAGGTACGGCACCCCCCACAGCAGCGCGAACACCATGCCGGAGAACTGGGTGCCCATGTGCGACCAGAAGCCCAGCCGGGTGCCCGGCTCCCGCCACGACGAGACCACGCCGTCGAGCACCTCGCGCGGGCTCGGGGCCTGCGGCGGGGCGGGTGCGCCCGGCGGCCGGTTGCGCACGACGGCCAGCGCCGCGAGCCCGACGGCCACGCCGAGCGCGGCGGCGGACACGAACGCCGGGGTCCAGCCCGGACCGTGCAGGAGCGCGGCGAGCGGGACGGCCGAGAGCACCTGCCCCAGCTGACCGATGAGCCCGGTCAGCTGGGTCATCAGCGGCACGCGCCGCACCGGGAACCAGCTCGTGACGACCGAGAGGACGCTGATGAACGTCAGCGCGTCGCCGATGCCCACCAGCACCCGCGCCAACACCGCCGTGGCGATGCCGCCTGCCAGGGCGAGCAGGAGCTGGCCCGCGGCCATCGTGAGCGCGCCTGCGACGATCAGCCGCCGGGCGCCGAAGCGGTCGAGCAGCGCGCCGACCGGGATCTGCAGGCTCGCGTACACCAGGAGCTGCAGCACCACGAACCCGGCGAGCGCCGCGGGCGCCGCGTCGAACCGCGCCGCCGCGTCCAGGCCCGCCACGCCGAAGGAGGTGCGGTGCATGACGCCCACCAGGTAGGCGGCCAGACCGACGGACCAGACGACCCAGAGGCGGTGCTGCAGCTTCATCTCGGCCCCATGGTGCGCCTCCGGGCGCGGGAACGGGATGCTGTGCGGGCAGACTCACGTTGCAGGTGTGGAGACGTGCGACGGGCGGGGCCCTCGGGGCCCCGTCGAGAGGCGGAGGTGTGCCGTGCTGGACCCGGAACAGCTGTACGAGGTGGCGCCCGACGCGCCGCAGCTGGACGAGCCCGTCCTGCTCGTGGCGTTGGACGGGTTCGTCGACGCGGGTGCCGCCGCCCGGCTGGCGGTGGAGGCGCTGCACGAGGGCCGGGAGCCGCGGCTGGTGGCGCGCTTCGACGTCGACCAGCTCGTCGACTACCGGTCGCGCCGCCCCCCGCTGCGCTTCGAGACCGACCGCTGGGCCGACTACACGCGTCCCGAGCTGGACGTCGTCGCGCTCACCGACACCGGCGACACCGAGTACCTGCTGCTGGCGGGGCCCGAGCCGGACATGCAGTGGGAGCGGTTCAGCGCCGCCGTGGAACAGGTCGTGCGGCGGTTCGGCGTCCGGCTGGTGATCAACCTCACCGCGATCCCGATGGCCGTGCCGCACACCCGTCCGATCGGCGTCACGGTGCACGGCACGCGCCCGGAGCTCACCGAGGGCCACGAGGCGTGGTTCGCCACGGCCGAGGTGCCGGGCAGCGCCGTCGCGCTGATGGAGTTCCGGTTCGGCGAGGCCGGGCTCGACGCGATGGGCTTCGCCGTGCACGTGCCGCACTACCTCGCACGGGCCGAGTACCCGCAGGCCGCGCGCGTGCTGCTGGACCACGTCGGCCTCGCCGCCGGGCTCTACCTGCCCACCGAGACGGTCTCCGCCGCTGCGGAGAAGACCGAGGCGGAGATCGCCGAGCAGGTGGCGGGGTCCGACGAGGTGCGCCAGGTGGTCGAGGCGCTGGAGCGGCAGTACGACATGGTCGCCTCCGGGCGCGGCGAGCGCTCCAGCATGGGGCTGTCGGGCGAGCTGCCGAGCGCCGACGAGCTCGCCGCGGAGGTGGAGCGCTTCCTCGCGGGCCAGGACGACGACGAGAACGGCCCCGGCTGAGCCTGTCGACAACCCCTGCGGTGACGCTCCCCCATCGCGAGTTCCCCCCGGCTTCCGCGGCTACCGCGGCGGGCAGCCGGTGCTGGGCGGCGCGCGCCACGGCTTGAACGAGCCGGGCGGTCGCCGCGATCATGTGCGCCGACATCACCGCAGATCCGGGCGACGTGTAACGAGCAGGTCGCCGTCGGGCCCTCCGAGTTGACGCCGTCGCTCGGTGTGAGGAGGGTGTCGGCAGCCAGGAGTCACGGAAGGGGGAAGGCTCTGGTGCACGCACCAGGGCCCAGACGGGATGACGGTTCACGAAACGCCCGAGAGCGCCGAGTCCGCGCCGCCGATGGAACCGGGTTCGCTCGTTCTGGACGCCGAGGCCAAGAAGCCGATCGATCGGTGGATCTTCGGCATCGCGGCGGTCCTCGTCGTCGCGTTCATCGCCTGGGGCGTGATCTCCACCGAGACGCTGAGCGCGGTGTCCACGGCTGTTCTCGGCGGGGTGATGAACGCGGGCGGGTGGGCGTTCGTCCTCATCGCCAGCGGGTTCGTCGTGTTCGCGCTGTGGCTCGCGTTCAGCCGCTACGGCAAGATCCCGCTCGGCGCCGATGACGAGGGACCGGAGTTCCGCACGGTCTCGTGGATCGCGATGATGTTCAGCGCGGGCATGGGCATCGGTCTCATGTTCTACGGCGTCAGCGAGCCGCTCAGCCACTTCACGAGCCCACCGCCGGGCACCGTCGAGGCCGGTTCCCCCGCAGCGCTCGACGTCGCGATGGCCACCACCCTGTTCCACTGGACCCTGCACCCGTGGGCGATCTACGCGGTGGTGGGTCTCGCCATCGCCTACAGCACCTTCCGCCGGGGCCGCAGCCAGCTCGTGAGCTCGGCGTTCGCGCCCCTGCTCGGTGAGCGCCGCACGCAAGGCGCGTTCGGCAAGTTCGTCGACATCCTGGCGATCTTCGCCACCCTGTTCGGCTCGGCAGCGTCGCTCGGGCTCGGCACATTGCAGATCGGCGCAGGTCTCGAGGCCAACGGCCTGCCGCCGGCCGAAACTCCCCTGCTGCTCGGCATCATCGCCCTGCTCACGATCGCGTTCGTCGCATCAGCTGTGTCCGGCGTCGCCAAGGGCATCCAGTGGCTGTCGAACATCAACATGGTGCTGGCCGGGGTGTTGGCCCTCTTCGTGTTCGTCGCCGGGCCCACCATCCTCATCCTCAACCTCGTTCCGACCGCCATCGGCGACTACCTCGGCGACATGGCCCAGATGGCCGCGCGCACGGCGGCCACCGGCGGTGACGCCACCGCCGAGTGGCTGTCCAGCTGGACGGTCTTCTACTGGGCCTGGTGGATCTCCTGGACGCCGTTCGTCGGCATGTTCATCGCCCGGATCAGCCGCGGGCGGTCCATCAAGCAGTTCGTCGTCGGCGTGCTGCTCATCCCGAGCGCGGTGAGCCTGCTCTGGTTCGCGATCTTCGGTGGCGCGGCCATCCAGGCGCAGCGCGACGGCAACGACCTCGCGTCCGCCGGCCTGGAGGGCCAGCTGTTCGGCCTCCTCCACTCGCTGCCGCTCGGCGGGCTGATGAGCATCATCGCCATGGCGCTCGTCGCGATCTTCTTCGTCTCCGGTGCCGACGCGGCGTCGGTGGTCACCGGCACGTTGTCGCAGCGCGGCACGATCGAGCCCGCCCGTGGGGTTGTGATCTTCTGGGGCGTCGTGATGGGCGCCATCGCAGGCATCATGTTGGCGGTCGGGGCTGGTCAGGACGACGCCCTCACCGGCATCCGCGACATCACCATCATCTCGGCGGCGCCGTTCGCGCTGGTGATGGTCGTGCTGTGCATCGCACTGGCGAAGGACCTGAACAACGACCCGCTGATGCGCCGCGACCGGCGCTCGGCCGCAGCCGTCGAGCAGGCGGTCGAGTTCGGCACCGAGAAGTACGGCGACGAGTTCGTCGTGGCCGTCAAGCCGCACCCGGACGCGGGTAAGGACACTGCGGACGAGAACAGCGCGAGCGGGAACGGCGCGGCGCCCGCAAAGGACGACCGCACGAGCTGAGCGGGGCCCACCTCGTCCACGGCCTCCGGCTCACGCGCCTCGTGGTGCGTGAGCCGGAGGCCGTTCTCGCTGGGGGAACCGGCTCAGAGGCGCCCCTTCACCGGGTCACCACCGGGCGCCGGGGTCATCCGCACGACGGCCGGCGGCTTCTCGAGCAGCCCGGAGATCGCCCGGCCCAGCCGCGCGACCGGCTCACCGCTCCCGTGGGCGTCGAGCAGCTCGACCGACTCCCACTTCTCGATCAGGACAAGGGCGCCGTCGGCGGCGTCGTGCAGGGCGTACAGCTCGCACCCCGCTTCGGCGTGGACGTCGGCGAGGGCTCCGAGGATCGCGGCTCGGGCCTCCTCCTGACGTCCCTGCTGCGGGACGAAGACCGCGGTGACGACGACCGGTTGGGGCATGGGGGCTCCTGGGAGTTCGGGGACGGGTGATCAGATCCTGGCAGTGCTGGACCGTTCGAGGAACTCGGCGACGACGCGGATGCGCCGCGGTGCCGGGGGCAGCTTCTGCCGCATCCGCGCGTGCGCCAGCTCGACCGAGTGCAGGGCGAGCATGTCGATCGGCTGGCGGACCGCGGTGAGCGGCGGCCGGATCAGCTCGGTCCAGGGGTTGTCGTCGAAGACCACCACCGACAGGTCGTCCGGGATCGCGATGCGGGCCTGGGCGAGCATCCGCAGCACGACCCGCACCTGCGCGGTGTTGGCGACGACGAGACCGGTCGGCGGATCGTCGAGCGCGAGCATCTGGGCCACGACCTCGGCTCCGAGGTCGCCGCGGAACGGGGCGGGGCGCACCAGCCCGTCGTCGCGCGCGATGCCCCGCTCGCGCAGGGCCTGCTCGTAGCCCTGCACCCGCTCGATGCCCGTGCTCGTGTCGAGGGGGCCGGACACGATCCCGACGCGCGTGTGGCCGCGGTCGAGCAGGTGCCGGGTGGCGGTGACGGCGGACCCGACGTTCTCGATGCTCACCACGTCCACCTGCGCGAGCTCGCCGAGGGCGCGGTCGACGAAGACGACCGGGATGTCGAGGGCCGCGAGCTTCTCCCAACGCTCCACGTTGTGCCCGGTGGGTGTGCCGATCATGGCGCCGACGGAGCGGTCGAGGAGCGTGTCGAGGGCCTGCGCCTCCAGGTGCGGGTCCTCCTGCGTGGTCATGAGCAGGATCTGCAGGTCGCGCGAGCGCGCCTCGGCGACGACGCGGTCGGCGAGGCGCGCGAAGAACGGGTTGGTCAGGTCGGCGAGCAGCAGGCCGATCGTGTCGCTGCGGCCATGGCTGAGCTCGCGCGCCGCGGCGCGCGGACGGTAGGCGAGGGTGTCGATGGCCTCGAGCACCTGGGCGCGCTTCGCCGGGGCGACCGGGCCCGTGCCGTTGAGCACGCGCGACACCACCGAGACGGAGACCCCCGCGTGGGCGGCGACGTCGCGGATGGTGGCCGCCTTCTTCATCCCGCTCCCTCCGCGCTGGACCGTTGACCCTGGCGAAACGTGCGTGGTACACAACTGGAACCGGTACCACTCTAGCAGTCCAGGAGCCCCCGTGAATTTGCACGACCTGCTGCAGGCCCGTGAGCGCGACGGCGCCCCGATCCGGGTGGGCCTCATCGGCGCCGGCCGGTTCGGCACGATGTTCCTCGCCCAGGCGCGCACGACACCGGGGATCCACGTCGCGGCGATCGCCGACATCAACCTCGACCGGGCGCACCAGGCGCTGAAGCTCGTCGACTGGCCCGAGGACGCCGTCACCGACGACCTCGCCACCGCGCTCGCCGACGGCACCACCGCGGTGCTCCCGGACGCGTCCGCGCTGTTCACCGACCGCGTCGACGTCGTGGTGGAGGCCACCGGGAACCCGATCGTCGCCACGTCGCACGTCCTCGCCGCCTTCGACGCCGGCCAGCACGTGATCATGGTGACCGTCGAGGCGGACGCGGTGGTCGGGCCCGCGCTCGCCCGCCGCGCGGCCGACCGCGGGCTCGTGTACTCGATGGCCTACGGCGACCAGCCCGCGCTGATCATGGAGCTGGTCGACTGGGCGCGCACCTCGGGCTTCCCCGTGGTGTGCGCGGGCAAGGGGACCAAGTACCTCGAGCACTACCACGAGATGAACCCCGACAACGTGTGGGAGCACTGGGAGTTCTCGAAGGAGCTCACCGACTCGGGGCAGCTGAACCCCTACATGCACACGGCGTTCCGGGACGGCACGAAGGCGGCCATCGAGATGGCCGCGGTGGCCAACGCCGCCGGCCTGGTGCCCTCGGACGAGGGCCTGACCTTCACCCCCGGCGACGTCGAGCAGATCGCGACGATCTGCCGGCCCCGCGAGGTCGGCGGCGTCCTGGCGCACGAGGGATCGGTCGACGTCATGTCGAGCGTCACCCGCGACGGCACCCCGATCCCGCACAACACGCAGGAAGGCGTCTTCGTCGTCGTGAAGGCGCCCAACGACTACGTCGCGGGGTGCTTCTCCGAGTACGCCTGGCACGCCGACCCGACGTCGCGGTACGCCGCGCTCTTCCGCCCCTACCACTACATCGGCCTCGAGCTCGGCGTCTCGATCGCCAACGCCGTCCTGCGCGGCATCGCCACCGGTGCGCCCAAGGGGTTCTCCGCCGACGTCGTGGCGACGGCCAAGAAGGACCTCGTCGCCGGTGACGTGCTCGACGGCGAGGGCGGCTACACCGTCTGGGGGAAGCTGATCTCGGCGCGGGCGTCCGTCGCGCGGCGCGCGCTCCCGATCGCGCTCGCCCACCACGTCGAGCTGCGGCGCGACGTCGCCAAGGGCGCGGTCGTCACCTGGGACGACGTGCAGCTGGACGAGGCCGCGTTCGGCCGGGTGCTCGAGCTGCGGCGCGAGACGGAGCGGCTCCTCGAGCAGCCGTGACGGCGCTCGCTCCTCGGCGCGGCGGCCCGGGTGCACCGGCCCGCCGCATGAACGGGAGCATGGCGCCATGGCGATCAAGGGCGTGCTCTTCGACTTCTCCGGGACCCTCTTCCGCATCGAGAACACGCACCAATGGCTCTCCGCGGTGCTCGAGGAGACCGGGACGGTCCTCCCGCCGGCCGAGGTCACCCGGCTCGCGCAGGAGCTGGAGCGGGCAGGCGCCCTGCCCGGCGGTACGGCCCCACGGGTCGTGCCCGCGCCGCTGGTCGAGCTCTGGGCCACCCGTGACGAGAGCGCGGAGCGCCACCGCGGCGCCTACACCGGGCTGGCCCGGCAGGTCGCGCTCCCGGAGCCGCGCCTGTACGACGCGCTGTACGAGCGCCACATGTCGCCCGCGGCGTGGCGGCCCTATCCCGATGCGGCCGACGTGCTGCGGGTGCTGCAGCGCCGCGGCGTCCGCGTGGGCGTGATCAGCAACATCGGGTGGGACCTGCGGCCCGTCGTGCGGGGCCACGGGCTCGACCCCCTCGTGGACGCGTACGTCCTGTCCTACGAGCACGGCATCCAGAAGCCGGACCCCGCCCTGTTCCGGATCGCCTGCGACGCGATCGGGACCGACCCGCACGACGTCCTGATGGTGGGCGACGACCGCACCGCCGACGCAGGCGCCGCCGCGATCGGCTGCGCGGTCCGGTTCGTGGAGCACCTGCCCGTCGACCACCGCCCCGACGGTCTGCGCCCGCTGCTCGCCCTGCTCGACGGGCCCGGCGCGCCGTCGTCGTAGCGCCCTTGGGAGCATGGCGCCGATCCGAGGGGGACGCCATGGAGCTCGTCGCACTGGACTTGCCGCAGCCGGGCCGGATGCGCGGCCGGTGGGCCGCGTTCGCGGCGGTGTGCGCGGCCCGCGGCTGGGGCGACGGCTGCCACGCCGACGGGTCCGTGTGGCACTTCGACGACGGCGGCGGCAACTGGGCCGACCTGCACCACCTCGGCGACGGCCGGGCCGTGCTCGTCGGGCACGACCACGAGTACTCCGACACGTACTGGGCCACGGCGGCGGAGTACTTCCAGGAGCCGGAGACCGACCTGCTCGCCGGCGCCCCGTCCTGGTGGGAGCCACCGGCCCGCGCGGCGCTGGACCGCGGGCTGTGGGTCGGTTTCGTCTACGGCTTCTCCGGCGGCACCTGGTGGCGCGCCGCCTACGAGCCCGACGACGGGTTCGCCTCCGTCGGCCTGCCCGCCACCGACGACGACCGGTGCCGCGAGCTCGTGCGCGAGTTCGTGCAGGACGCGCCGGGCCTGGCCGGCGCGGCACCGGACGCGCGCGCCGTCGACGCGCTGATCGCCGCGGACGCCGCCGTCGACGAGGCGCACGTGGTGGCGGTGATCGGGCCGACCGGGTGGGACGCGGCGGCGGGGGCAGCCGCCGCCCGCGAGTTCCTGCGAGCGGATCAGACGGGCACGCCGTCGTCGTAGCGCACGAGGCGCGGCGTGCTCGTCAGCTCGTCCACCAGGCCGCAGAGGCCCTTGTCCATGCGCTCCTGGACGCGTTCGAGGCCGTCCAGCTCGCGGGCGAGGTCGACGGCGCGGTCGGCGGTACCGGCGCCGTCGAGGGCCTCGTCCAGCTCCGCGCGCACGCGCTCGACCCGCACCCGGCAGCGGTCGGAGGCCTGGACGTGGGCGAGCAGCCGGGCGCGCTGGTCGGCGTCGATGTTGTCCGGCACGGTCGCCACGAGTTGCTGCAGTCGGTGCGGATGCACGGCGGTCCCCCTCACGTGACGGGCATCACCGCCGACGTTACGGGCGAACCCTCGGGCGGGGGAAGGCCCGGGTTCTTCGGGATCCCCGCCTGACGAACGGCACTTTCGTCGGCTAGGTGCCGACGAAAGTGCCGTTCGTCGCATGGTTTCGCGCGTCGGGGGCCCAGTAGGCTGCCCCCGTGACGGCGTGGGTGGACACCGGCCGGTTCGTCCGCGAGTTCGTGCGCGACCCCCTGCACACCGCGTCCGTGGCGCCCAGCTCCCCCGCCCTCGCCGCGGCGATGGTGCGGCCGCTGCCCGCCGGCGCGGCGCCGGTCGTGGTGGAGCTCGGCCCGGGCACGGGCGCGTTCACCCGCGCCATCCAGGAGCACACCGGCGGCCGGGCGCGGCACGTCGCCGTCGAGCTGAACGCCCGCTGGGCCGACCTGCTGGCCGAGCGGCACCCCGAGGTCGACGTCGTGCGGGCCGACGCCCGCGAGCTGCCGCGCCTGCTGGCCGACCACGGCATCCCGGCCGCGGACGCCGTGGTCAGCGGCCTGCCGTGGGTGGCATACTCCCCCGGCCCGGACGGCCGCGGGCTGCACACCGTGATCACGCAGGTGCTCGCGCCCGACGGCGTGTTCACGCAGTTCGGCTACACCTGGACGCGCTGGGCCCCGCCGGCGCGGCGCCAGCTGGCCGACCTGCGCGCCCACTTCGCCGAGGTGACGACCAGCCGCACGGTGTGGCGCAACCTGCCGCCCGCGATCGTCCACGAGGCCCGCGGCCCGCACCGGCCCTGACCCCGCCCACCGCATGTCCGTACGCGCAACTCGCCCGGCCCGAACGGGAGACTCGCCCGGGCTGAACGGGAGACTCGCGCTGGGTTCGGCGAGTCTCCCCTCTCGACAGCGCGAGTCTCCCCTCTCGACAGCGCGAGTCTCCCCTCTCGACAGCGCGAGTCTCCCGTTTCGGCGGCGTGAGTTGCGCGTTCGGGCCGGCGCCGTGGGTCAGAGGTGGGGCTGCACCAGCTCCACGTAGCGGCGGGCCATCGTCGCGACGACCTGCTCCCCCGGCGCCGCCCAGACGTCGGCGTGGAAGATCTCCACCTCGACGTCGCCGGTGTAGCCGGTGGCGGCGACGGCGCGGGTGAAGGCCGGGAAGTCGACGTGGCCGTCGCCCATCATGCCGCGGGCGAGCAGGGAGTCGGCCGGGAGCGGCGTGATCCAGTCGCACACCTGGTAGGAGACGATCCGCTCGCCCGCCCGGTCGATCTGGGCGTGCACGCCCGGCTCCCACCACAGGTGGAAGGTGTCCACGACGACGCCGACCTCGTGCGGGGCGAAGTCCTCGGCGATGTCGAGGGCCTGCGCGAGCGTGGACACGACGCCGCGGTCGGCGGCGTATATCGGGTTCATCGGCTCGATGCCCAGCGTGACGCCGCGCTCGACGGCGGCCGGCACGAGCGCGGCGATCGCCTCGGCGGCCCGGGTGCGGGCGCCGTCGAGGTCCTTGTCCCCCGCGGGCAGCCCGCCCGGGACGAGCACGAGCGCCCGCGAGCCGAGCCCGGCGGCCTCGTCGAGGGCGCGCAGGTTGTCCTCGTGCGCCCGCGCCCGCTCGGCGGGGTCGGAGGCGGTGAAGAAGCCGCCCCGGCACAGCGACGAGACGCGCAGACCGGCGTCGTCCACCATCTGTCGCGCCGTGGCCACGCCGACCTCGGCCACCGGCTCGCGCCACAGCCCGATCGCAGGCAGTCCCGCGGCGACGGCGCCGTCGACCGCCTCCCGCAGGTTCCAGTTCGCGGTGGTGCGCTGGTTGAGCGAGAGCCGGGCGAGCCGGGGATCACCCGGCGCGGGCGTCGCCACCCGCGCCGGGGAGCCACTGGGCACGTCGAGCGCGAGGTCCGCGACGGTCATCGCACGGCTCCGGCCACGGTGAGCAGGCCGCGCAGCTTCGCGGCGGCCGCCCCCGGGTCCGGCAGCAGGCGCGCCTCGTTGGCCAGCGCGAACACCTCGGACAGGTGCACCACCGACCGCGCCGACTGCAGCCCGCCGACCATCGTGAAGCCGGGCTGGCGCCCGGCCAGCCAGGACAGGAAGGCGATACCGGTCTTGTAGTAGAACGTCGGGGCGGCGAACACCTTCCGCGACAGCTCCAGCGTCGGCGCGAACTCGGCGTCGTAGCGATCGAGGTCGTCGTCGTCGAGGGCGGCGAGCGCGGCGGAGGCCGCCGGGGCGATCGCGGCGAACGCGCCGAGCAGCGCGTCGGAGTGGTGCGTGCCGTCGCCGCGGATCAGCTCCGGGTAGTGGAAGTCGTCGCCGGTGTAGAGCCGAACTCCCTCGGGCAGCTCGGCGCGCAGCCCGACCTCGTGCTCGGCCGAGAGGAGCGAGACCTTGACGCCGTCGACCTTCGCGGCGTGCGCCTCGACGAGCGACACGAACGTGGCCGTGGCGTCCGCGACGTCCGCCGAGCCCCAGTAGCCCGCGAGCTGCGGGTCGAACGCCTCCCCGAGCCAGTGCAGGATCACCGGCTCGCGCACCTGGCGCAGCAGCGCCTCGTAGACGCGCAGGTAGTCGTCGGGCCCGGCGGCGACGGCGGCGAGCTGCCGCGACGCCATGAGGATCACCTGGGCGCCGGTGCCCTCGACGAACTCGACCTGCTCGGAGTAGGCGGCGAGCACGTCGTCGACCGACGTCAGGTCGGTGCGGTGGTCGGTCCCCGCTCCGGCGGCGATCCGGGCACCGTGCTCGCGGGCCTGGTCGGCGCTGCGGCGCACCAGCTCCTGCACGGCCGGCCAGTCCAGCCCCATGTTGCGCTGCGCGGTGTCCATGGCCTCGGCGACGCCCAGGCCGTAGGAGAACAGGTGGCGGCGGAACGCCAGCGTCGAGTCCCAGTCGACCGCCGCAGGCGCGCCGGGCACGTTCTCGCCCCACGGGTCGGCGACGACGTGGGCGGCGGCGAACGCGACGCGGGTGCGGTAGGCCTGCGGGTGCGGCGTCCACTCCCGCGGGGCGTTCAGCGCGATGGTGCGCCAGCCGCCCCCGGCGGCGGGGACCTCGAGGGACGTGTCGACGGCGGTCATCGCGGACTCCTCACGGCGACCAACGGGGCCGGGGCGACGATCACGCCGCACCGCCCGGCAGCTCCACACGGATGCCCTCGGCGTTCGACCTCAGCGCCGCGTCCACCAGCTGCAGGCCCCGCACGCCGCTGGCGAAGTCGTAGGGGTGCGGCCGTCCGGCGTCGACGTCGAGCAGGAACTGCTCCCACTGGGCGCGGAACCCGTTGCCGAACTCCTGGTTGTCCGGCACCTGCTCCCACTGCCCGCGGAAGTCCTGGTCGGTGGGCAGGTCCGGGTTCCAGACGGGCATGGGCGTGCACACCCGCGGCTGGACGCGGCAGCCGAAGAGGCCCGCGACGGCCGAGCCGTGCGTGCCGTCCACCTGGAACTCCACGAGCTCCTTGCGGTCCACCCGCACGGCCCAGGACGAGTTGATCTGCGCGATGACGCCGTCGGCCAGCTCGAAGATGCCGTAGGCGGCGTCGTCGGCGGTGGCCTCGTAGGGCTCGCCCTTCTCGTCCCACCGCTGCGGGATGTGGGTGACGGCCTTGGTCATCACGCTGCGCACCCCGCCGAACAGGTGCTCGAGCACGTAGTTCCAGTGGCAGTACATGTCCAGGACGATGCCGCCGCCGTCCTCGGCCCGGTAGTTCCAGCTGGGGCGCTGGGCGGGCAGCATGTCGCCCTCGAAGACCCAGTAGCCGAACTCGCCGCGCACCGACAGGATCCGCCCGAAGAACCCGGAGTCGATCAGCCGCTTCAGCTTGACCAGCCCCGGCAGGTAGATCTTGTCGTGCACGACGCCGTTGATGATCCCGGCCGCGCGCGCGGCGTCGACCAGCTCCTGGCCCTCGGCCACCGACTCCGCGGTCGGCTTCTCGGTGTAGACGTGCTTGCCGGCGGCGATCGCCGCCAGGATCGTCTTCTTGCGCTCGCTCGTGACGAGCGAGTCGAAGTAGACGGGCGCGTCCTCGTCGGCCAGCGCGGTGTCGAGGTCGGTGTGCACGGTCTCGATGTCGTGCTTGCGGGCGATCTCCGTGAGCTTCTCCCGGTTGCGCCCGACGATCACCGGCTCGACCTGCAGCCGGGTGCCGTCGGGACGCAGGACACCGCCGTCGTCGCGGATCGCGAGGATGGACCGCACGAGGTGCTGGCGGTAGCCCATCCTCCCGGTCACGCCGTTCATGACGATGCGCATGCGAACTACCTGCTTTCCGAAGGGGTGGTCACGGACGGGCGCCCGCCGAGGTACAGCTCGCCGAGCTGCGGGTCGGCCAGGAGCTCCGGGGCGGGGCCGCTGATGTGCACGCGGCCGAGGTCGAGGACGCAGCCGAGGTCGGCGGTCTCCAGGGCGCGGCGGGCGTTCTGCTCGACGAGCAGGATCGCGAGGCCCGCCTCCCGCATGGCGACGACCTGCTCGAACACGACGGCGGTGGCCTTGGGGTCCAGCCCCATCGACGGCTCGTCGAGCAGCAGGACCTTGGGGTCGACCATCAGCGAGCGGGCGAACTCCACCTGCTTCTGCTGGCCGCCGGACAGCAGCCCGGCCAGGGACCGCCAGCGCTCGCGCACGACCGGGAACAGGTCCTGCACGAACGCGACGCGCTCGGCCACGCGGGCCTTGTCGGTCATCGTGTACGCGCCGAGCGTGACGTTCTCGGCCACGGTCATCTCCGGGAACACGCTGTGGCCCTGCAGCACGTGCGCGAGGCCTGCGCCGAGCAGGCGCTGCGACGACCAGCCCGTCACGTCCTGCCCGTCGACGTGGACGGTGCCCGAGCGCGGCGCGAGGATCCCGCTCGCGACCTTGAGGACGGTGGACTTGCCGGCGCCGTTCGGGCCGACCAGGCAGACGACCGAGCCGGCCGGGACGGTGACCGAGAGGCCGCGCAGCACCATGGCGGCGCGCCCGTAGCCGGCCTGGATGTCCCGGAGCTCGAGAAGGGGATCAGACACCGAGGTACGCCTCCAGCACGGCCGGGTCGGTCCGGACGGTGTCCGGCGGGCCCTCCGCGATCGGCCGCCCGCGGTCGAACACGACCACGTGGTCGGACAGGCTCATGACCAGCTCCATGTTGTGCTCGACGACGATGAAGGTGCGGCCCTCGGCGTTGAGCTCGCGCACGAGCGTGGCGATCCGGTCGATCAACGCGGGGTTCACCCCGCCCGCCGGCTCGTCCAGCATGATCGTTTCGGGCTCGGCCATCAGCACGCCGGCGAGCTCGAGCAGCTTCTGCTGCCCGTAGGACAGGTCGCGGGCCTCGACGTCCTCCAGGTGGTCGATGCCCACGCGGCGCAGCCACCCGCGGGCCCGCTCGACCTCGGCCGGGTCGTGCGCCGAGCGCAGCAGGCTCGCGAGCCCGCGCGGCCGGACCGCGGCGAGCACGTTCTCCCGCACCGTCATGCGCGGGAAGATCCGGCACAGCTGGAAGCTGCGCCCGATGCCCGCCGCCGCGATGCGGTGCGGGGCCCGGCCGGTGACGTCGTGACCCCGGTAGCGCACGGTGCCGGAGTCGGGGCGGATCATCCCGGTGACGCAGTTGAAGAACGTCGTCTTGCCCGAGCCGTTCGGCCCGATCACCGCGTTGATCTTCCCGTGCCGGAACTCGACGCTCGCGTGGTCGACGGCGCACACGCCCCCGAACGTCTTGGTCAGCTCGACGGTCGTCAGACCCTGCTCGGTCGCTGTGGTGGTCATCGCCGCACCTCCGCGCGGTCCTTCGGGGCCGGGGCGGGCTCGGCGTCGCCCCGGTCCCGTTCGAGCAGCTCGGCCGCCGTCATCTCGCGGATCGAGCCCTGCTGCGGCCGGAACCGGGTGAACAGCCCGGCGACCGCGGGGATCACGCCGTCGGGCATGAACAGCACGACCACGGCCAGCAGCAGCCCGGTGGCGATCAGGTGGAACTGGGTGTCGCCGTAGGAGACCTTGAAGTACTCGATCGCGATGCCGACGACGAACGCGCCCAGCACCGGCCCGAACAGGTTGCGGACGCCGCCCAGCAGCGCCATCAGCACCATGTAGGAGCCGATCAGGATGGAGAACTGGAAGATCGGGTCGAGGTCGCCGAACCAGAGCGCGTACATGCCGCCGCCGAGCGCGGTGAACGTGGCGGAGACGACGAAGGCCACCAGCTTGTAGGCGAACGTCGGCACGCCGAGCGACTGCGCCTTGTCCTCGTCCTCGCGGATGGCCTTGAGGCCCAGCCCGAAGCGGGAGCGGTCGATCGTCCACCAGGCCAGCAGCGCGACGGCCAGCAGCACGGCGAACAGGTAGAAGAACACCACGTGGTGCTCGGGGCGCAGCAGGTCCGGGAACGGCCGGGGCACCACGAGCCCGTCCGACCCGCCGGTGAACGACCGCCAGCTCTGGAACACCAGCAGCAGCACCAGCACCAGCGCGATCGACACGATCACGAACGACGCGCCGCGCACCCGCAGCGCCGCGATGCCGATCGGCACGGCGAGCACGGCCACGATGACGGCGGCGAGGCCGAGCGCGAGGAAGCTGGGCACGCCGGCCCGTGCGATCAGCAGGCCGGTGCCGTAGGCGCCAAGGCCGAACCAGGCCGCGTGGCCCAGCGACATGTAGCCGGTGAAGCCGCCGACGAAGTTCCACGACGTCGAGAGCACCGCGTAGGACAGCACCACCACGCCGGCGGAGGTGATGTAGGGGTTCGGGCTCCAGAGCGGGAACGACAGCAGGGCGACGGCGCCGATGAGGAGCGCAGCGAGCCTGGGAGCGCGCCCGTCAAAAACGTTGCGCAAGGCGACCTCCGAAGAACCCCTGCGGGCGCACCAGCAGGGTGGCGAACAGCGCGAGGTAGAACACGGTCTGCGCCCAGGTCGTGCCCAGTGGCAGCTGCAGCAGGCTCTGCACGACGCCGAGCACCATGGCGGCGATGGCCGCGCCCGGGATGCTGCCCAGCCCACCGACCACGATGATCGCCATCAGCGGGCCGATCCAGTGCCAGTGCAGCGACGGGTAGATCGTCGAGTCCAGCGACAGCGCCGTGCCGCCGATCGCGGCGGTGGCCAGCCCCAGCCCGAAGCCGTAGCCGGCCACGCGGTCGGTGTCGATCCCGATCAGCCGGGCCGCCTGCGGGTGCTGGATCGTGGCGCGCAGCGCCTGGCCGAACCGGCTGCGCGTGAGCAGCAGGTACAGCGCGAGCAGCGACACCGCCGCCAGCCCGAACGCGATCAGCTTGACGACCGCGACCTGCGCCCCGAACACTTCGATGCTCGCCGCGCTGTAGGACAGCTGCACGCGGCGCTGGGTGCCCGAGTAGAGGAACCCGAGCAGCCCCTCGATCACCAGGGCCACCGCGAACGTCAGCAGGACCGACATCATCGTGAGCGACGCCGGGCGCAGCCGGGAGATCAGGAGTCGCTGGAACCCGACGCCGAGGGCGAAGAACAGCGGCACGGTGACCACCAGCGACAGCAGCGGGTCGACCCCGAAGCGGTTGTTGACGTCCCAGGCGAGGTAGGCGGCGAGCACGAGGAACGCGGCGTGGGCGATCATGACCACCCGCATCACGCCGAAGTACAGCGTGAGCCCGGCGGCGAGCAGCGCGTACAGCCCGCCCAGCAGCACGCCGAGCACGAGGCTCTGGAAGAGCAGGGATCCGGTCATCGGGTCACCATCGCGATCACCACGGCGCCTTCGGGTAGACCAGTTCCGCCTCGGCGGTGTCCTGCGGCAGCACGATCCGGATCTCCCCGTCCACGTACTGCTGGATCAGGTGCGCGCTCTGCGGGCGGCCCTGGGCGTCCCAGGACAGCGGGCCGACGACCGTGTCGACGGTGTTGCCGCGCAGCCAGTCGATGAGCTGCTGCTGGCAGTCGCCCTGCTCGGCGCAGCCCACGGCCTGCACCGCGGCGGCCACGACCTGCCCGGTCGTGTAGGCGTTGGCCTCGTCCTCCGAGGGCGGGTTGCCGTGCTCGGCCGTGTAGCGCTGCACGAACTCCTGGTTGGACGGGTAGGGCGCCTCCGGGGTGTACCCGGTGGGCGAGAGGATGCCCTCGGTGCGGGCCCCGATCGCCGCCGAGAACTCCGGGTTGGTCGGCGCCGTGGAGAACGCCGCCAGCTTCGGCTGGTAGCCCAGCTGCTGCAACGACACGATCAGGTTCACCGCGTCCTGGTACTGCGTGCCGCCCACCACGATGTCGGCCTGCGAGTCGGCGATCTGCGCGGCGATGGAGGAGAAGTCGGTGGTGTTGGGCGGGTAGACCTCGTCGACCAGCGTCTCGATCCCGGCCGCCTCGAGCTTCGCCTTGAGCCCGTAGGCGGTGCCCTGGGCGAAGGGGTCGTCCATCGCGGCGTACGCGGCCGTCTGCGGGCGCTCCCCCTCCGGCATCGCGATGATCGCGTCGGCGAGGTGGTTGTAGTGGTCGTCGGCGATGGCGGGCGCGGCGTAGAAGAGGTTGTCGAAGCCCTGCTCGAACACCTCGGCCGCGGCACCCGCCGGCTCGACGAACAACATGCCGTACTCCTGGGCCACGCGGGCCGACGGCACCACCAGGCGGGTGGAGAACGGCCCGAAGACCAGGTCGACCTGGTCCTGCGCGATCAGCGACTCGTAGTCCGCCACCACCCGGTCGGAGTTGGACTGGTCGTCGAGGATGCGCAGCTCGACCTGACGGCCGAGCAGCCCCCCTGAGTCGTTCACCGCGGCGGCCCACGCCTCGTAGCCGCGCTGGACGCCCTTGCCGGGCTCGGAGAAGTCGCCGGTCAGCGGCAGGGAGATCCCGATCGTGATCGGGTCGGTCGCGGAGTCGCCACCGGACCCGGCCGCACCGCCGCAGGCGGTGAGGACGAGCGCCGAGGCGCAGGCGACGCAGGCCAGTCGGAAGGCGCTGCGGGCGTTCATCTGAGGGGTCCCCTCGTCGTCGAGGTACGTAAGCGCTTCCGTAAGCGCTTGCGTAGAATAGGGTCGGCGCTCGCGGCGTGCAAGGGCCGTGGAGCAGCGAGGAGGCATCGATGCCGAAGTCCCGGTCCGCACCGCGTCTCGCGGACGTCGCCGCGCGCGCAGGCGTGTCGATCGCCACGGCGTCCCGCTCGCTGGCCGGGCGCGAGGGGGTGAGCGAGTCCGTCGCGGCGCACGTGCGCGAGGTGGCGCTCGGGATGGGCTACGTCGCCAACGTCCACGCGCGCACGCTGGCCGGCGGCGCGACGTCCACCGTCGGGCTGATCGTCCACGAGATCGGCGACCCGTACTTCGCCGAGATCGCGAGCGGTGTCATCGAGGTGGCCGCGCAGCGCGGGCTCACCGTCCAGATCTGCCACTCCGCGCGCGACCCGCGCAACGAGCTGCACCAGATCCGCACGCTCATCGCCCACCGCACCGACGCGATCGTCGTCGCCGGTTCGGGCTACACCGAGCCGGATCTGCAGGCGGAGTCGAACGCCGTCCTCTCCGCCTTCCAGGAGACCGGGGGGCGGGTGGCCGTGATCGGGCGCCACCACCTGGCCGCGGACGCCGTGCGCCCGGACAACGAGGCCGCGGGCACCGCGATCGCGGAGCACCTGCTGGAGCTCGGCCACCGCCGGATCGGCGTGCTCGCCGGACCCGCGGTCCTCACGACCGTGGCCGACCGCATCACCGGTGTCGCCGCCGCGCTCGAGGCGCGCGGGATGACGCTCGACGACGTGCCCGTGCTGCACACCGACTTCACCCGCAACGGCGGCCGCGCGGGCACCGAGCGGCTGCTGGCCGAGCACCCCGACCTCACCGCGCTCATCGCGCTCAACGACGTGATGGCCATCGGCGTGCTGTCGGAGCTGCGCTCCCGCGGCGTGGCGGTGCCGGCGCGGATCTCGGTCGCGGGCGTGGACGACGTGGCGGTCGCGGCCGACCTGTCGCCCAGCCTCACCACGGTGCGGCTGCCGATGGCGGAGATGGGTGAGATGGCGCTGACGATGGCGCTCAAGCCGCCGTCGGCGCGCAGGCGGCGCAAGAACACCGGCCACGAGCTGATCGTCCGCGACTCCACGGGACCCGCGCCCGCCTGAGCGCGCCGCGGCCGAGGCCGGGAGCGGCTGACAGGCGGTACTGGGCGCGCGGACAGCTTCCTCCCAGGTGCCGTCGAGAAGGTCACCGCCGGCCGCGGCGAACGCCCGCGCCGGAGGAGGAGATGCGAGATGTTCGTTCCACGGACCGGCCGGAGGCGGTGGCTCCCCGTCGCGCTCGCCGCGGCCGGCCTGGTCGTGCTGACCGCCTGCGGTGGCGGCGGGGGCGAGGCGGCCCCGGCGTCCGGGACGCCGGGCGACGGCGCCTTCGCGGAGTGCATGACCGAGCACGGCGTACCCGCGCCGGAACGGGAGATGAAGGTCACCGGGCCGGGTGGGGGCACGCCGGGCGCGACAGCGGCACGCGGCACTCCGCCACCGCCGCCGGAGGGAGTCGATCCCGACGCGTGGACGGCCGCGCTGGAGGCCTGCGAGGGCCTGGGGCAGCGGCGGACGGTCGGACCTGCGGACGGGGGTTCCTGACCCGCCGCAGGGCGCCGCTGATCGCCGGGAGTGGTGTGCGGGGGTGAGGGGGGTCGCCTCCGCACACCACCCGCCGCGATCATTCGCAGCCGACCCCGTCGCCGTCGCGATCCAGGCGGGAGGCGTAGCCGGGATCGCCGCGACGGACCGGTGCCGCACCCGCGGAACGGGCGGCGCTGCAGTTCTTGAAGTAGACCGACGAGCCCCCGCCGTCCTCGTCGTCGTTCACCGCGACCGCTCGCTGGGGCACCGGCTCCGGTCGGGGCCGGGGCTTCGGCTTCGGAGCCGACGTGGTCGGCGGGGTCGGGGCCGGGGCGCCGGACACGGCGCTCCCTTGGTCGTCACCTCCGCAGTGGTCGGCGAGCGCGACGACGGCGACGCCGCCGAGTGAGCCGCAGCGACCGACCGGGGTTGCGCTGCCCATTTCGCTCGCTGCGAGCGCGGCGTCACGCGACGGCATCCCCCGCGCGAGCGATCTTCACCGCCCCCCTCGATCGGGAACCGGAGGCACCTGCCAAGGTGGGCCGAGTGCGACTCGTGTTCGGCCCCGACGATCTGGAGGAGTACTCCGCCGTCCGTGACCGCCTCCGGCTGCACATCGTCGCGTGGGCCCGCAGGCGCGGCATCGCGGTGGAGCCGTCACTGGTGGCGGCGGCGCTGGACCACAAGCACGGCGTCGACGGCCGGCTCGGGCACTGGACCCGCCGGCACGTCGCCGACGCGCTGGCCGTGTGGTTCCCCCGCACCGTGGCGCTCCTCGAGGACGACCGCGAGGCCGTGCCCACCGCGCTGCACGCGCTGATCGGGTTCCTCGACGACCACGAGTGGCTGGACTCGCGGTCCGCGCCCGCCGGGGAGCTGCACGCCCAGGTCCGCGACTCCACCCCGGCCCTGCACGACGCGCTGGACGACGAGCGCAACCACGACCTCGGCACCTTCTGGGCCGTGCAGATGCTGCGCCACGGCGTCCCCACCGCCGACCCCGCCGCGGTCGCCCGCTTCCTGCAGCAGGTGCACGCCGGCGAGCTCCAGATCGACCGCGCCGCGCTCGAGGAGATCCAGCGCAGGCACGCCGACGAGCCGCAGGAGCCGCCGCAGCCGGAACTGCCGCCCGTGCTGCTGCCGGGCGCCGCGCAGATGCTGGCGTCCGCGGACTCGTCGGTGGCGCTCGCCCGGCTGCGCGCGTTCACCCGGTGGGTGCGTGCCGGGCGCGCGCTCACGCGGGAGGGCAGGCTGCTGCTCTCCGACGCGCGTGCCGTCGCCGACGCACTCGACCTCGACCACTTCTCCCGCGACCGGGCCCGCACCAGCGACGACCTCCCCGAGATCAGCCTGCTGCTGGCGTGGGCGCGGCAGGCCCGGCTGGTCCGGGTCGTCCACGGGCGGCTCGTGCAGGTCCGCAGCGCCGCGCCGCTGCTGTCGCGGCCGATCGAGCTGTGGCGGCGCGCGTTCGAGGCCGTCGGCGGCATCGGCGAGCACTTCGGCGGCAGCAACGTGTTCGGCGCGCCGTCGCTGTTCGGGATGAGCCTGGGCGAGGCGTACCCGATCCTGCTGTACCAGCTCTACGCCGCGGGCGGGGACCCGATCCCGGTCGAGCGGTTCCACCGGGCCGTGCGGGAGAGCGTCAACGAGCGGATGGGCTGCGTCGTCGACGACCTGGCGGGCGACACCGAGCACCGGCTGTGGCGTCGCGACGTCACGGCCCTGCTGGACGCCCTGGAGCTGCTCGGCGCCGTGCACCTGTCGGAGAGCATCGGCGGCGAGGACGGCGAGGACATGTCCGAGCTGATCGAGCTGGCCGGACGCGACGACCCGGACCCCACCCTGGTGGCGCTCACCCCGATCGGGATCTGGGCGGTGCACGAGATGCTCGTCGAGCAGGGCGTGCACGCACCGCTGACCGGGGAGCTCGCCGACGAGGACATCGAGTACGTCTGCGTGCGCATGGCGGGCCTGCGCCGCGAGGTGGCCGAGGCCGAGCTGGAGGCATGGGTGCGTGCCCGGTCCGGGCGCGCGGCCAGCCACGAGATCATGCGCTACCTGCAGCGGGTCGAGGACTCCACCCATCGCGAGCTGGCGTTGTTCGCGCTGTCGCGCTGCGGGGCCCCGGGCCGGGAGATGTCGCGGTGGCGCGCGCGGGTGAGCGCCGCACTGCGGGCGCCCGCGACGGGCGTGCAGCCCCGCGTCGAGTGCGACGCCCGCCTCGCCCGCCCCTGACACCCGGCCGCGGCGCACTCGTTCGTGTGATACCGGTATCACCGGCGTGACATCGCGACTCGGGAGGACGAGTACGGATGCGTGCGGCAGTCGCTGCGCATCCTGCGTCCGCACCGAGAGTGAGGAGCCCTCGTGGCCACGCCCGACCCCTGCCACCACTGGTCCGGGGCCCCGAAGCACTGGGTGGACGTCCCGGCGCAGCGGCGCCGCCCGCCCTCACCCGAGCAGCTCGACGCCGCCGCGCGGCGGTGGCCGGGCTGGGTCGACGCGAGCTCGCGCGAGGAGTGGAGCGTCGCCGCCGTCGCGCTGGCGGTGGCGGTGGCCGCGTTCATCCTCGTCGGCACGGTCAGCGCGATCACCGAGCACGACACCCCTCCCCCGGTCCGCACGAACGGCACGTCCGTCCGGTAGGGCGGCCCCGTCCGTGTAACGGGAGCGCTACGCGCGCGATGGCCTGGGTGGGGCGGCGCTCGTCCGTCCCGGGGGAACCACCAACTGGGGGGTTGGTCGTGTTGCGCAAGATCGTTCTAATTCTCGCGGGCGTCGCCGCGATGTTCCTCGTCACGGGAGTGGCCGCTGCCGACCCGGGCACCTACGAGGTCAGCGACGAGTGGGCGCTCACCTACGTGGACGGGCGGCCGACGGTCGTGCCCCGCATGGAGGACGACACGGTGGAGGTCCGCTGCCACGGCGGTGACCAGATGGCCAACTGGAAGGCCAACGACGACGAGCTGGTCGGCGGCTCCTGGCCGCGCACCGACGGCACGGGGATCTTCGTCCAGCCGCGGTTCACCGGGGAGACCGAGATCCTGAGGATCACGGTGGCCTGCGAGCGGGGCTGAGCCCCACCACACGAACGAACGGCACTTTCTTCGCTACCTAGCCGACGAAAGTGCCGTTCGTTGCGGTGGTCAGGGGCGGGCGAGCTGCACCACGGCCCAGGACAGCGGCGGCAGCGTCAGCTGCGCGACGCCGTCGGCGACCGTCACGCCGTCCAGCGGCCGCAGGCGCACGCGGTCGGGGTGCTGCTCGTCGTTCGTCGTGTGGCGGTCCTGGCCCTCCGTCGCGGCGAGCACGGCCGCGTGCTGGACGCGCAGCTCCCCGAAGCCGCGGACGCCGACCTCCACCTGCGCCGCCTCGGCCTGGTCGCGGTTGGCGAGGAACAGCGAGACCACGCCGGCCTCGGCGTCCCAGGTGCCGGAGGCGTCGACGAGGTCGACGTCGCCGAAGCGCGGCGTCTCGTAGCGGTCGCTGCGGGTCTGCACGGCGAGGATCTCCCCCGTCGCCCGGCGGCGCACCTGCTCGAACGGGTGCGCGATCGACTGCTTCCACGCCGGGCCGCCCGCCTCGCTGCGCAGCAGGCCGATCACGTTCACCAGCTGGGCCTGGCAGGCGACCGTGACGCGGTCGCCGTGGCGCAGCAGCGAGTTGAGCAGGGTGCCGACGACCACGGCGTCGGTGATCGAGTACTCGTCCTCGATCACCCGCGGCGCCACCTCCCACTCGCTCTCGCCCTTGGCGATCGCCGACTCGTGGTG
The DNA here is from genome assembly GCF_006716445.1 of Pseudonocardia kunmingensis. Lineage (GTDB taxonomy): Bacteria > Actinomycetota > Actinomycetes > Mycobacteriales > Pseudonocardiaceae > Pseudonocardia > Pseudonocardia kunmingensis. Next base: position 43,128 of record NZ_VFPA01000002.1, on the reverse strand, counting down.
GCGCGACTGGTACCAGACGTTCCACTCGTCGAACGAGATGTCGATCTTCTTGCGGTGCTTGCCGCGGGCGCGCACGGCGTCGGCCGTGGCGACGACCGACTCGATGAAGTGGTCCATGTCGCGGGCAGCCGCCAGGAAGTCGCCCGCGTGGTCGTGCTCCTGGTAGTAGGCGTGCGCGGAGATGTAGTCGACCTGGTCGTAGGTCTCCTCCAGCACCACCCGCTCCCACTCGCCGAACGTCGGCATCCGGGAGTTGGAGCTGCCGCACGCGACCAGCTCGATGCCCGGGTCGACCAGGCGCATGGCGCGCGCCGTCTCGGCGGCCAGCCGGCCGTACTCGGCGGCGGTCTTGTGCCCGACCTGCCACGGGCCGTCCATCTCGTTGCCCAGGCACCACAGCTTGATGTCGAACGGCTCGGCGCTGCCGTGGGCGCGCCGCAGGTCCGAGTACTTCGTGCCGCCCGGGTGGTTGGCGTACTCCAGGATGTCGCACGCCTCCTGGATGCCGCGGGTGCCGAGGTTGACCGCCATCATCGCCTCGGTGCCCGCCGCCTTCGCCCAGCGGGCGAACTCGCCGAGGCCGAACTCGTTGGTCTCGATCGAGCGCCATGCCCGGTCCAGCCGGCGCGGCCGCTGCTCCTTCGGGCCGACGCCGTCCTCCCAGTAGTACCCGGAGACGAAGTTGCCGCCGGGGTAGCGCACGACGGTGGGGCCGAGCTCGCGCACCAGGTCCAGCACGTCGGTGCGCAGGCCGTCGGCGTCGGCCTTCGGGTGACCGGGCTCGTAGATGCCGGTGTAGACGCAGCGGCCCATGTGCTCGACGAACGAGCCGAACAGGCGCCGCGGGACGGGGGCGATCGTGAAGTCGGGGTCGACGGTCAGGCGTGCGCGGGGCAAGGGGTTCCTCTCTCTAGTGCCCCGGACCGGGAGTCCGGTGCATGGATCGGCGGATCCAGGTTTTCGCTGGGTGTGCCGGCGGGCCGGCCTCGTACCGGGCGTACTCGGCCGGTTCGCCGGTACAGCCAGCGGGAAGCTGGGCCGTCGAGGCATGTGGTGGGCTCCCGGTCCGGGGGGACTACGTTCCGCCGAGGCCGGTGGTGGCGACACCGCGGATGATCTGGCGCTGGAACAGCATGAACACGACGATCAGCGGAAGGCCCGCGAGGATCGCCGAGGCCATGACCTGCGCGTAGCGCACCCCGAAGCTGCTCTGCACCTGCACGAGCCCCACCGGGAGCGTCATCAGGCCGGGGTCGGAGGTGATGATGAACGGCCACAGGAAGTTGTTCCAGGCGTGGATGAACACGAAGATCGAGACGGCGGCGAGGATCGAGCGCGACAGCGGCAGCACGATCTGCAGGAAGATCCGCAACGAGCCGGCGCCGTCCACGCGGGCGGCCTCCTCCAACTCGTGCGGGATGCCGTCGAAGAACTTCTTGAGGATGAACACCATCGCCGGCAGCACCAGCTGCGGGAGGATGATCCCGAGGTAGGTGTCGGCGAGGCCCAGCGCCAGCATCTGCCGGTACAGCGGCACGATGAGGATCTGCGGCGGCACCATGATCCCGGCGATCGTCAGCGCGAACAGCGCGTTGCGGCCGCGGAAGCGGGTGCGGGAGAAGCCGTACGCCGCGGCCGCCGACAACGCCACCGTCAGCACGGTGACGACGATCGTGACGACGGTGCTGTTGACGAACCAGGTGACGAGGTCCCCGTTGGCCAGCACAGACGCGTAGGCCTGCAGCGTGAACCCCCGGTCGGGGACGACCTCGAGCGGCACCGTGGTGGTGTCGGCCTCGTGCTTGAGCGAGGTGAGCACCGCCCACACCAGGGGGGCCAGCCAGAGCACCGCCACCACCGCCAGCGCGGTGATGATCCCGGCGCGCGCGAGCGGCGGGTAGCGCCGCACGTCCGCGGCGCCGTCGTCGGTGCGGGAGCGGCGGGCCCGGGGCAGGACGGGGGTCGTGGCGGGGTTCGCGGTGTCGGGCGCGGTGGTCACGGTTCGCTCCTGCGGCTGAGCCGGGCCTGGACGAGGGCGATCAGGATGATCAGCACGAAGAACATGTAGGAGATCGCCGAGGCGTAGCCCAGGCGGTAGTCGGTGAACCCGGTCTCGTAGACGTACTGCAGGATCGGCGTGGCCACGCCGCCCGGACCGCCGCTGGCGTCGTAGAGGATGTACGCCTGGTCGAACAGCTTGAGCGAGGCCAGCACCTGCAGCACGATCACCAGCCCGGTGGTGCGGTTCAGCAGCGGCAACGTGATCGAGAACAGCCGGCGCCAGCCGCCGGCACCGTCGATCTCCGCGGCCTCGTAGAGCTGGGCGGGGATCGCCTGCAGGGCGGCGAGGTAGAGCAGGAAGTTGAAGCCGACCGTCCACCAGACCGTGAGGATCACGACCGACCACAGGCCGATCGACTGGCCGGTGAGCCAGCCCACCGGGGGCAGGCCCATTCCCGTCAGGATGCCGTTGAACAGGCCGAAGTCACCGGAGAACAGCCACTCCCAGATCAGGGCGACCGTGGCGACCGGCAGCAGGAACGGCGCGAAGTAGGTGAACCGCCAGAACCACTGCCCCCGCACGCCGGTCTGCACCAGCAGCGCCATCACCAGCGCGACCGCCACCAGCGGGATCGTGCTGGCGACGGTGAACAGGATCGTGACCCAGAGCGTGCGCCACACCTCGGGGTCGGAGAACAGGCGCACGTAGTTGTCGAGCCCGACGAACTGCGACTCGTCGCGCACGAGGCTGGTGTCGAAGAAGCTCATGCCCAGGCCGTAGACCAGCGGCCACAGCACGAACGCGGCGTAGACCAGCAGGAACGGCAGGACGAACCAGATCCCGCCGCGCCCGCCGACGAGGGTGGGCCCCCGGCGGGCCTGCGGGCGCGCCTCGGCGCGCTCCGGGGTGGCGGTGGTGGTGCTCGCAGCGGTGTTCGACGCGGTCACAGCGGGCTCCCGAAGGTGAGCTGGCTGTCCAGCCAGCCGATCAGGTCGTCGGCGCCCTGCTCCGGGGTTAGGGCCCCCGAGTTGACGCCCTGCAGGCTCTGCCCGGCCCGCGACATGAGCGTGGAGCCGGATCCGGAGAAGTAGGCCTCGGGGTCGAACTCCACCACCTGCGCCGCCCCCCGGTAGTTCGCGATCGGCTGCTGGGAGAGGTACTCGGGGCTCTCCGCCACCGCGGAGAGCGCCGGGATGTGCCCTCCGCCCGAGGCCCAGTCCAGGCTGTTGCGCAGCATCGACACCGCCATGTCGTAGGCCGCGCTGCGGGCCGCGGGATCGACATGGGCCTGCGACGGCAGCACGAAGCTGTGGCTGTCGGCGCGCACGTACGGGGTGTCCCCGAGAAGGGCCGGGAACTGGGTCATCGAGAACGGGATCTCGGCCGTGCGCGCCGTGGTGACCTCCCACGGTCCGATGAGCAGGAAGCCCGCCTGCTGGCTGGCGAACGCCGCCGGCGAGGCGTCCCCCTCCAGGGTCGGCGAGGAGATGGTGCCGTCGCACATGTCGTGCATGAGCGCCATCGCCTGCACCATCGCGTCGCGGTCCACCTCGGCGGGCCCACCGTCGGGCAGCCGCATCTCGCCGCCCGCCTGGCGGAACAGCGACCAGAACAGCATCCAGCTGGCGAGGTTGTCGGCCGCGCCGAACGCGATGCCGATGGAGCCGGTGACCTCGGCGGCGCGCCGGCCGGCGTCGAGCCACTGCTCGACGCCCCTGATCGGCGCCAGCGAGCCGTCCGGGGCGAGCAGGCCGGCCCGCTCGCAGATGTCGGTGTTGTAGTAAAGCACCAGCGGGTGCGTGTCGAGCGGCAGCGCCATCACCCGCCCGTCGACCGTCACCCGCTCCCGCACCGGCGCCGGGAACTCGTCCATCGACACGCCGCGCGCGGCGAGCTCGGCCGGGTCCCACTCGTCGAGCAGGTCGCTGCCGAACGTCGGCAGCCGCGACGCGTGCAGCGTGGCCAGGTCGGGGGCCCGGCCACCGGCGCAGGCCATGGCCAGCTTCGTGTAGTACGGCGGCCCCCACATGAGCGTGGTGTCCGTGACGCGGACGTCCGGCGCCTCCGCCCGGAAGCGGTCGACGAGGCCCACCATGAGCTCGCCGTCGCTGCCGGTGAAGAAGTTCCAGTACGCCAGGTCGACCGCACTGCCCGATCCTCGCGCGCACGAGGACAGGAGGGCGGCGCCGCCGGCTGCGGCCGTCGCGCGCAGCAGGGCGCGGCGCGACAGACGGTGTGAGGTCGTCATCGACCACTCCCTTTGCGGTTTACATCGTGGTAAACCCTGTCCGGAAGGCGCTTGCCTGTCAAGGGGGAGAATGCGGACGTGGGGACGCAGCGAGAACCAGCGACGAGACGGCCGGTGACGATGCGCGACGTCGCGCTCGCGGCCGGCGTGTCGCCCAAGACCGTGTCCAACGTCGTGAACGACTACGTCCACGTGCGGCCCGAGACCCGCGCACTGGTGCAGCGGCACGTCGAGGAGCTGGGTTACCGCCCGCAGGCCGTCGGCCGGCAGCTGCGACACGGCCGCACCGGGGCGATCGCGCTGGCCGTGCCGGGCGTCGACATGCCCTACTTCGCCGACCTCGCCGCCCTGCTGGTGCGGGCGGCCCGCGACCGCGGGCTCACCGTCGTCGTCGAGCAGACCGACGGTGACGTGGAACGCGAGCGCGCGGTCGCCGCAGGCTCCCCCGTCCGCTTCGCAGACGCGCTGATCTTCAGCCCGCTCTCGATGCCGCCCTCCGAGCTGGCCGCCCCCCGCCACGACACGCCGATGGTGCTGCTCGGCGAGCACGGCGCGGCGGCCACCGCCACCGACCGCGTCACCATCGCCAGCATCGACATCGGCGTCACCGCCACCACCCACCTCATCGCCGCGGGCAGGCGGAGCATCGCGATGGTCGGGCACAAGCGCGACCGGCCGAAGTCGGCGATGGAGCAGCGGGTCCGCGGCTACACGCGGGCGTTGCAGACCGCGGGCCTGCCCGCCGACCCCACGCTGATCCGCACCGTGCCCGAGTGGGACCGCCGCGACGGCGAGGAGGCGGTCGACGCGCTGCTCGCCGAGCGCCCGGGAGTCGACGCCGTCTTCGCCGCCAACGACGTGCTCGCCATCGGTGCCCTGCGCTCGCTGCACCGCCACGGCCGCCGCGTGCCCGACGACGTCGCCGTGGTGGGGGTCGACGACGTCCCGGAGTCCCGCTTCACCACCCCGACCCTCACGACGGTGGCGATCGACCGGGCCTTCGTGGCGGAGTACGCCCTCGAGCTGGCCACCTCACGCCTGTCCGAGCCCGACCTGCCGCCCCGCGAGGTCACGGCGCCGCACCGGCTGGTGGTGCGCGAGAGCGCCTGATCCCTGCGCGGGTCCGGCGGAGCAGGCTCCCACCGGACGAACGGCACTCTCGTCGGTACCTAGCCGACGAATGTGCCGTTCGTCGTGCGGACCCGGGCTCAGAGTGTCGCCAGCACGCTCGCCAGCAGCGCTCCCCTCGCCGCCAGGCTCGCCGTCTCGATCTGCTCGTGCGCGGCGTGGGCGCCGGCGCCCAGCGGGCCGAAGCCGTCCAGGGTGGGGATGCCGGCCGCGCCCGGGGTGTTGGTGTCCGCCGCGCCGGCCGCCGGTCGCCCCTCGACCCGCTGACCGACGTCCGCGCCGGCCGCGGCCACCCGCGCGAGCAGTGCGGTGTCCGGCTCGGACCAGGCCGGCCTGCTGGTCAGCGTCCGCACGGTGACCTCGGCGCCGGGACGCACGGGCGCGAGCGCGCGCAGCGCCGCCAGCACGCGCTCCTGGGTGGCGGCGTCGGCGAAGCGCAGCCCGATGTCGGCGGTGGCGCGGTCCGGCACCACGTTGGTGCGCCCGCCCCCGCCGATCGTGCCCACGTTGCACAGGACGGTGGGCTCGCCCGCGGTGATCGCGCGGACCGCGAGCAGCTGGTCCACCAGCTCGTCGACCGCGGACACGCCCGACTCCGGGTCGAGCGCCGCGTGCGCGGCCCGCCCGCCGACCTCGATCCGCACCCGCGTGCTGCCCAGGCGCGCCGACTTCAGCGCGCCGTCGGGGTGCGGCGACTCGCACCCGAGCACGGCGACCGCACCGGCCGTCTCCGCCTCGACCACCGCGCGGGCGGTCGGGCTGCCGACCTCCTCGTCCGCGGCGACGACGAGCCGCACCGGGCGCGCGGGCGCCGTCCCGCAGTGCTGCAGGACCGCCATCGCCAGCTCGACGACGACGAGCCCGCCCTTCATGTCGTAGACCCCCGGCCCGCGCAGGACCCCGTCCTCCTCGACGACCGGCATCGCCTCGCACGTGCCGCGCGGCCAGACGGTGTCGTGGTGACCGATCAGGAGCACGTGCGGCTCACCGAGGTCCCCCCAGCGCGCGACCAGGTGGTCCCCCGTGTCCCGTCCCACCCGTTCGACGTCGGCGCCCAGCTCCCGGTAGCGCCGTTCCAGGACGTCGGCGAGGGCGTTCAACGCCGCGGCGTCACCGGTCGGCGTCTCGTGCCGGGCGTAGGTGACGAGGCGGCGCAGCGCGTCGCCTGCGAGCGCCTCAGCGGCGCGGGACAACTCGGAAGAGGCCACGGATACGAACTATATCTTTGCCGTCTCGCTCGCTCCGAACCGTTGACAAGCAGCTCGTGCGAGCGTAGGACTACCCCACCTCGAAAACATACGTTCGCTATCTGGAGCAGCATGTCTTCGCCCGCCGGGATCACCACCCGGTCCTTGTCGACCACGGCCGAGCGGCTCGCCGCCGTGCGGCTCTACCGCGCCGTGTTCGGCCTGGCCGACGACGACCCCGCGTTCTCGCCGAAGCTGCTCTGCGCGCTGCAGCACAGCGGCGGCTCCGCCCTCGGCGCGTTCGACGAGGACGACCGGTTGGTCGGCTTCACCTACGGGTTCGTCGGCCTCGACGGCGGCACCCCGCACCACTACTCGCAGACGGCGGCGGTCGCGCCCGCGGTCCAGGGCCGGGGCGTGGGCCGGCAGCTCAAGCGGGCCCAGGCCGAGGTGGCGCGCCGCACGGGTGTGACGACGATGCGCTGGGCCTACGACCCGCTGCAGGCCCGCAACGCCCACTTCAACCTCGACGTCCTCGGCGCCACCGGCCGCTGGTTCCACCGCGACTACTACGGCATGCCCGACCACCACGGCCGCACCGACCGGGTCGTCGTCGAGTGGCCGCTGGACCGCCCCGCGCGTGCCGCGGTCCCGGCCCTGCCCGCCGACGTCCCGGAGTGGGGTGCCGCGCGCACCGACGGCGACGTCACCTGGCTCGCCGTGCCGGCCGCGGGCGACGCGCTGCGCCAGCTCGGGCCCGAGCGCGCCCTCGCGCTGCGCGACCGCGTGGCCGACGAGATCGACGCCCTGCTCGGTGCGGGGCGGGTGCTGCGGTCCTGCCTGCGGGCCGACGCGCGCACCGCCCTGTACTGCGCGGTGGCGGCGTGACGCCCGGGAACCGGCAGCTCACGACCCCCGACGAGCGCTACGGCGCCCGGCTGCAGCGCCGCTCCACGGCCACCGCGCTCGTGGCGCAGGTGGTCGCCCAGGAGACCGCGAACCTCGCCGCCACCCTCGAGCGCCTGCAGGCCGACGGCTCCCTCGAACAGGCCGCGCGCCGGATCGTCGCGGCGAAGCGGCGGTTCGTCGCCGGGGGCTCCAAGTCCTGGTCGTACGCGTCCCTGCTGGCCACGGACCTGTCGGCGTCGATGGCCAACGTCACCCTGATCGACGGCACCGTGGTGCGCGCGGTCGACGTGCTCTCCGACGTGCGGGCGGGCGACGTGCTCGTCGCGTTCTCGCTGCGCCGCTACGCGCGCTCCACGATCGTCATGGCCGAGGAGTTCGCGGCGGCCGGGGGCACGGTGATCGGCGTGACCGACGACGCGGACAGCGCGGTGGCCCGGGCGTCGGAGGTGGCCGTCGTCGTCAGCACCGACAGCGCCTCCTACGCCGACTCCCCCACGGCGGTCGCCGCCGTGGTGCACATCCTCGCCACGCTCGCCGCGGCCAGCGCCAAGGGCGCCCGGCGCAGGCTCGCGCGGCGCGACGCGCTCACCGCGCGTCTCGGCGTCTACGCGGAAGGGGACTGACGTGCGCGTCGATCGCGTCGAACTGCTGGCGGTGCGGCTGCCGCTGGTGCGGGAGTTCGAGACCAGCTCGCACCGCAAGTCCTACCTCGAGCACGTGCTCGTGCGGGTGCAGGACGCCGACGGCGCCGTCGGCTGGGGCGAGATCGCCTCGCCGTCCGGGCCGTTCTTCGCGGCCGAGACCGTGGAGACCTGCTGGGCGATCGCCAGCGCCCACCTGGTCCCGGCACTGCTGGGCGGCGAGTGGGAGCACCCCGCGCAGGCCGCCGCGCTGTGGTCGCGGGTGCGGGGCAACGAGTTCGCCAAGGCGGGGCTCGACATGGCCTGCTGGACGCTCTGGTCGCAGGCCACGGGCGTGCCGCTGGCCGGGGCGCTGGGCGGGGAGCGGCGCAGCGTCGTCGCCGGCGTGAGCCTGGGTATCGAGGCGAGCGTGGACGCGCTGGTCGAGCAGGTGGCGCGGCACGTCGAGGCCGGCTACCCGCGGGTCAAGCTCAAGATCGCCCCCGGGTGGGACACCGAGCCGGTCGCCGCCGTGCGCGCCGCGTTCCCCGACCTGTCGCTGCACGTCGACGCGAACGGTGCCTACACCGAGAGCGCCGACCACCTCGCCGCGCTGCGGGCGCTCGACGGCGCGGGCCTGCTGATGATCGAACAGCCCTTCGCACCCCGCGACCTGCTGGCCGCCGCCCGCCTCCAGGCGAGCATCGGGACCCCGGTCTGCCTGGACGAGTCGATCGTCGACGGGCACGACCTGGCCACCGCGCTGGCGCTGGGCTCGGGCCGGGTGCTGAACATCAAGGTCTCGCGCATGGGCGGGCTCACCGCCGCCGTGGCCGCGCACGACCTCGCCCGTGCCCACGACGTGCCGGTCTGGTGCGGCGGCATGCACGAGTTCGGGATCGGCCGCGCGGCCAACGTCGCGCTCTCCAGCCTGCCCGGGTTCACGCTCCCGTCCGACGTCTCCGGTTCCGACAAGTACTACGCGCGCGACGTGGTGACCCCGCCCATCCGCGCCGACCGCGGCACCGTCCGCGTGCCGTGGGAGACCCCCGGCCTCGGACACGCCGTCGACGAGGAGTTCCTGCGGGCGCACGCAACCCGCACCGCCGTGTTCGCCGAGCAAGAAGGATCATCATGACCGACCAGCCGCCGTCAGCGACGACGGCGCCGCAGGACCGCGCCAACGCCTACGAGCTCGAGCAGGGACGCGGTCGCCGCATCGCCACGACCGCCATCGCCGTCGCGGGCCTGGTGGTGTGCGCCGTCGCCGGGACCGTCGCCGAGGCACCGACGCTCTGGGGCATCCTGCCGATCGCGATGTACGCGGTGCTGTGCCTGCTCGGCATGGACCTGGTGATCGCCACCGTTGTCAGCCTCGTGGGAGGCGTGCTCATCGCGCGCCAGACGCCCGCCGAGTTCGGGGCGCTGCTCGGCGAGTCGATGGGCGACCTCGTCACCACGATCGGCGTCATCATCATGCTCGGCGCAGGCGTCGGGGAGGTCCTGCGCGTCACCGGCGTCGCCCACACGATCGTCCACCGGGTGATGAGGATGGCGGGCGACCGCAGCAGGCGGGCCGTGCTGCTCGGCGTCATGCTGTCCTGCCTGGTGCTCGTCACCAGCCTGGGCACGCTCGCCGGCGCGCTCGCGATCGCCGCCCCGATCCTGCTCCCGGTGGCCGCGCGCGTCGGCTTCACCCGCGCGGCCACGGCCGCGATGATGTTCGTGGGCGGGTGCGCCGGCCTCGCGCTCGCGCCGTTCGCCGGCTCGAACGTCGCGATCATGGAAGCGGCGGACGTCGGCTACCTGACCTACCTGCAGTACGGCGCGGCGCCGATCGCGGTGCTGTCGATCCTGATGGCCATGTTCATCGTGCCGTGGATCCAGCGGCGCACCGCCCTGCGCGGCGACTTCTACACCGACGCCGACCTCGAGACCGGGACCGAGCAGGCCGACGTGCCGCCGTACGCCGGGCGCGCCACCGCGGTGTTCCTGGTGCTGCTCGTGGCCACCGTCGCCTACGCGACGATCACGGCGGCGGGCACCGCGTTCCCGCTGCTCGCGCTCCCGCTGCTCGGCATCGGCACCGGTGTGGCCGCGCGCCTGCCCGCCACCGAGATCGCCGGTCACCTCTACCGCGGTGCGGCCCGGCTGGTGAGCATCTTCCTGCTGTTCTGGCTGCTCGCGGCGCTGTTCCTGGTGATCGACGGCCTGCAGCCCTACGACGTCGTGCTCGAGATGTTCGGGCCGCAGCTGCAGAACTCGTCCGGGCTGGGCTTCGCGGCCGCGATCGCGCTCCTGGGCTGGGTGGGCGTCCCGGGCGCCACGGCCGCCCAGGTGGTGCTGCTGGACGAGGTGTTCGGCGGGATCGCGAGCACGGTCGGGCTCGGCGCGGGCGCGTGGGTGATCGTGCTGCTGTGGGCGTCGAAGGCCGACACCTACGGGCCGTTCCCGAACGCCAACATGATCGGCGCGATGGGCCTGGCCCGCTCCACGGACCTGCGGTCCCTGCTGTTCACCGGCTGGTTGGTGCTCATCCCGGCCTGCCTGCTCTACGTTGCGATCCTGGCGGTGCTGACGTGAGCGACCTGGTCATCACCGGTGGCACGGTCCTCGACGGAACCGGTGCCCCGCCCCGGACCGGCGACGTCGGCATCACGGCGGGCCGGATCGACGCGGTCGCCTCCCCGGACGGCGCCACGCGGATCGACGCGCGCGGGATGGTGGTCTGCCCCGGGTTCATCGACCTGCACTCGCACGCCGACTTCAGCATCGCAGGCCATCCCGGCGCCGACACCGCCGTCACCCAGGGCGTCACCACGCTCGTCACGGGCAACTGCGGCTGGTCTCCCTTCCCGGTCGGCGACCTCGCCGCGCTGCGGGCGGCGTCGGCGTTCCTGGCGCCCGAGCTGGACTGGTCGTGGACCGACGCCGCCGGGTACGCGGACGCGGTCGACGCCACCCGACCCGCGGTGAACCTCGCGCTGCAGGTGGGGCACTCCGCACTGCGGCTCGCCGTGCTGGGCGGGGCGGAGCGCGCACCGGAGCCCGCCGAGCTCGCGGAGATGGGCGCGCTGCTGGCCGCAGCGGCCGGGCAGGGGGTGTGGGGCTTCTCCACCGGGCTGATCTACGCCCCCGGCGCCTACGCCGACACGGGCGAGGTCACGGCGCTGGCGCGGGTCGCCGCGGCACACGGGCTGCTCTACTCCACGCACATGCGCAACGAGGCCGACACCCTGCTCGACGCCGTGCGCGAGGCCCTCGCGACGGCCCGCGACACCGGCGTGCGGCTGGAGATCTCCCACCTCAAGGCGATGGGCCGCAGCAACCACGGCGCGGTCACCGAGGCGCTGCGCATCCTCGACGAGGCGCGCGCCGACGGCGTCGACGTCACCTGCGACGTCTACCCCTACACGGCGTCGTCCACGACGCTGACCTCCCGGCTGCCGGCCTGGGCGCTCGACGGCGGCGTGGCCCGGCTGCTGGAGCGCCTCGCCGACGGCCCCACCCGCGAGCGGGTGGCGAGCGGGCTGCGCGACCGCATGACCCGCGACGTCGACCCGGAGGGCGTGGTGATCGCGGAGCTGCCACCGGGCCCGTTCACCGCGGCGCGCGGGCGCAGCATCGCCGACGTCGCGCGCGAGCTCGGCACCGACCCCGCCGAGGCGGCGCTGCAGGTGCTCGCCGCGCACGAGGGCGCGGTGTCGGTGGTGAACCACGCCATGGCCGCCGACGACGTGCGCACCGTGCTGCAGCACCCCGCGACCAGCGTCGCCTCCGACGGCTGGGTCCTGCGCCCCGAGGGCCGGGGCCGCCCGCACCCGCGCAGCTTCGGCACGTTCACCCGCGTCCTCGGCCCGTACGTGCGCGATGGCGACCTGCCGCTCACGGCCGCCGTGCACAAGATGACCGGGCTGCCCGCCGCGCGACTCGGGATGGCCGACCGCGGCGTGCTGCGTCCCGGCGCGGTGGCCGACGTCGCCGTCCTCGACCCGGCGACGGTGACCGACCGGTCCACCTACGACGAACCGTGGCAGCTCTCGACCGGCGTGCAGCACGTCCTGGTCGCGGGCGAGCCGGTGCTCGCCGACGGCGCGCTCACCGGCGCCCGCCCGGGCCGGGTGCTGCGCCGCGCCCCGCGTCCGTGAAGCCACCCGCCGACGCTCCCGCCGCTCCCCCGGAGGCTCCCGTGTCCTCGTCCACCACCGTGTCGGACGCCAACATCTACACGCTCGACATGTCGCGGCGGCAGCAGATCGCCGCGGCCGCGCTCTACGCCGTGGCGCTGGTCGCCAGCGTCGTCGTCGCGGTCCGCACCGACCAGCCGGGGCTGTGGGGCCTCGTCCCGATCGTCGTCTACGCGGGGCTCGCGCTGCTCGGCGTGGACATGGTGCTGGCCACGCTCGGTGCGGTCGTCTCCGCGGTGGTGCTCACCCGCTCCACGCCCGCGGACCTCGGACCGGTCCTGATCGAGTCGATGGGCACGCTGATCGCCCTGCTCGGCGTGATCATCCTGCTCGGCGCGGGGCTCGGGGAGGTGCTGCGGCGCACCGGCGTGGCCGAGTTCCTCGTGATCGGCGTGGTGCGCCGGGTCGGGCTGACCACGCAGCTGCGCGCCCAGTTCGGCGTGATGCTGGCCTGCACGATCCTGGCCGGGGCGTTGGGCACGCTCGCGGGGTCGGTCGCCATCGTCGCGCCGATCGTCATCCCGCTGCTCGCCGCGCTCGGGTTCTCCAGCCCCGCCACGGCCGCGATGTTCTTCTTCAGCGGGCTGGCCGGCCTCACCCTCAGCCCGTTCGCCCCCATCACCGCGAGCATCTACGGCGCCGCGCAGGTCAGCTGGATCAGCTACGTCCTCACCGCGGGCCTGCCGACCGCGCTCGTGATGTTCGGCGTCGGCTTCCTCGTGGTGCGCTGGAACCAGCGGCGCACCGCGACCGCCTTCCCCTACCCGCCCGAGCGGGCGGTGGACCTGGACGCGCTGCAGGAGCCCGCGCCGGGCGCCGGGCGCGCGACGCTCGCGTTCCTGCTCGCGTTCCTCGCGCTCGTCGTCTACAGCGGGCTGACCGCGGCGGGCGCCACGTTCGTCCCGGTGGCGCTGGTGGTGCTCATCGCGGTCACCGGGCTCGCGGCGCGGCTGCCGGTCGGCGCCCTGATGGGCGCCGTGTACGCCGGGGCGAGCCGGCTGCTCGGGATCTTCTTCCTGTTCTTCCTGCTCGCCGTGCTGTTCACCCTCGTCGACTCGATGGGCGCCTACGACGGCGTGGCCGAGCGGTTCGCCCTCTCCGAGCTGGGGCCCTACCTGTTCTGCCTGGTCGTCATCCTGATCGGCTGGGTCGGCATCGCCGGCGCCGCCGCCGCGCAGGTGGTCCTGGTGAACCAGGTCTTCGGGCCGCTCGCCGTGGCGCTCGGCGTCCCGCCCGCCGCGTGGACGGTCGTGCTGCTCGCCGCCTCCCAGACCGACGGGCTCGGCCCCTTCCCCAACCCGGACATGATCGGGCAGATGGGCCTGGCCGAGTCGCGCTCGCTGCGCTGGCAGCTGCTCTCGTCCTACCTGGTCCTGATCCCGGTCGTCGCGCTGTACGCCGTGCTGCTCGGGATCTACGCGTGAGCGCCGTCGACGCGCTGGCCGGCGTCCCCGACTTCGCGTCCGCGCAGGTCGCGGGCGAGGTGCTGGGCACCCCCCAGTACGGAGGGCCTCCGCTGCGAGCCACGGCCGCGCGCCGCGGGGCCGTCCGGCTGCGCTGCGCGTCGGTGCTCAAGCCGCTGTTCGCCTGGGCCGCCGGGGCTGCACCCGCCGATGGCGAGCCCGCGGTCCGGCATTCCGACAACGCCGCCACGAACCGGATCTGGCACGGCGGCCCGCCGCAGCGGATCCTCGACCGCCTCGCCGACCCGACCGGCGTGCGCTGGCACCCCCTGGGCGCGGACCCGACCTGGTTCGGCGGCATCGAGGTGAGCGCGGCCGAGGTCGTCACCGCCTACGGAGCCCTCGCCCGCGCGGCGGCGGGAGACCCGGCCGCCGCGCAGATCCTGGGCTGGATGCGGGCCGTGGCCCCGGACCAGGCCTTCGGCATCCCGGACACGGTGGCCGACGCGCTCGGCGTCGACGCGGCCGCGGTCGCGGTGAAGGCCGGGTGGTTCGGCCACGTCGACGAGACCGTCCTGCGCACGCACGTCGTCGCCGTCGTGGAGCGGAAGGGCGAGACCGTGGTCGTGGCCGCCCTGACCGCCCTCCCGGTGCCCGAGCCGGAGCGCGACCGCTACCGCGACGACGTGCACGCCGGCCGTCCGGTCCTCGACGTGCACGAGCGGCTGGCCGGCCCGCTGCTGCGCGAGCTGTTCGCGGCGACCTGCCGCGACCTGGCCCGCCTCGGCGATCGCCGGTGGCCCCCGCCCTCATGATCAATAGTTCGGCGCGTTCGCGCCGAACTATTGATCATGGTGCACCCGTCCGCTCCAGCTACGGGTTCAGGTCGTTGCGGTCCACCGCTGCGCGGATCTGGTCGAGCCACTCCGCGCCCAGCCGGCGCCCGTTCGGGAGCTGGTCGCCCCGATCCCAGCGCCACGTCGTGATCATCGCCAGCACGAGGACCCGGCACTCGCGCAGCAGGTCCCGATCGACGCCCGGGTAGAACGCGCCGACGCCGGCGGGCGCGTGGGCGAGGTCGAACTCGACGGGCCCACGGCAACACGTCTCGAGGTCGACGAACAGCAGCCCGTTCCCCGTCGTGAGCACGTTGCCCGGGTGCGGCTCGCCGTGCAGCAACTGCCCGGCGCCGCCGCGCTCGCCGATCGCTCGCCCCAGGCGTCGTAACGTGTCGCCGAGCAGCTCCCGGTCCGCATCGGCGAGCGCCGGAGTGTGCTCGCGGTTCGCCACGAGTCGTTGCGCGTGCTCTACCCGATCCGTGAACAGCGGCGTCGGGACCTCGAGCTCGCGCATGCCGGCATGCAGCCGTTGCAGCGCATCGGCGTAGTCGGCCGGTGGGACCTCTCGAGGAGTCGCGGGTTCGTAGTAGGTCCACAACGTGACCACGAAGCCGTCACGCTCTGCACCGTCTCCTGGCCCCTTCCCCAAGATCCGAAGTATCGGGTGCACATGGTCGTGGCGACAGCAATGGACAACCGATACCCCGGATCATGAGACCACAGCGTGCGGCGAGGAGCGTTCGGGCAAACCCGACCGGCACCTCGATCCGTTCTCCGGTCATGACGCTCACGCGACTTTCGCTGTCCGGTGTCACCTGCCTCGCCGCGCTCCTGCTCGCCGGTGTCGGTATCGCTCACGCCGGGCCGGGTGCGCTTCCCCCACCACGGACGCGGACCTCGTCGGCAGCTGGTCGCCCGCCGACGCCAGGCGGGCGGCCGGGCCTTCGTCACGTTGGCGGCCGACGGGCGCTGGACCGGTTCCGACGGCTGCAACAACACGAAGGGCACCTGGCGGATCGGGCCCGCGGCGAACTCACCGCGACGTCCGGCCCGAGCACCATGATCGGCTGCGAGAACGTCCCGATCGCCACCTGGCTCACCGACGCCACCCGCGCCGAGTTCGACGGCGACACCCTGGTTCTGCGGGACGCGACCGGCGCCGAGACAGGCCGCCTGGTCCCACGAGCAGCCCCTCGCTGCCGCACACACCCGGTCGAGGCCGCACACACCGTCCGCGGTGTGTGCCGACTCCACCGGATGTGTGCCGCCGCGGCGGCGCGCACGAGCGGCGGCAACACTTCGGGAGCCGCTACGCCAGCGCCGCTTTCACCACCTCCTGCGCCTCCTCCTGGATCCGGGCCAGGTGCTCGGGGCCGTGGAAGCTCTCGGCGTACACCTTGTAGACGTCCTCGGTGCCCGACGGGCGCGCGGCGAACCACCCGCCACCGGTGACGACCTTGAGCCCGCCGAGCGCCGCCCCGTTGCCCGGGGCCGTGGTCAGCCGGTCGGTGATCTTCTCGCCCGCCAGCTCGGTGGCGCGCACGTCGTCGGCGGCCAGCTTGCCGAGCTTCGCCTTGTCCTCCGGGCTGCACGCCACGTCGGTGCGGGCGTAGGCGGGCTCCCCGAAGCGCGCGGTGAGCTCCCGGTAGCGCTCGCTGGGCGTCGCCCGGGTCACCGCCGTGATCTCGGACGCGAGCAGCGCGAGGATGATCCCGTCCTTGTCGGTGGTCCACACCCCGCCGTCGGTGCGCAGGAACGAGGCGCCCGCGCTCTCCTCGCCGCCGAAGCCGATCGCGCCGTCGAGCAGGCCAGGGACGAACCACTTGAACCCGACGGGCGTCTCCACCAACTGCCGGCCCAGGTCGGCGGTGACCCGGTCGATCATCGACGAGCTGACGGCCGTCTTGCCGACCCCGGCGTCCGGTGACCAGCCGGGCCGGTGGGCGAAGAGGTAGCCGATCGCGACCGCGAGGAAGTGGTTGGGGTTCATCAGGCCGTCGGCCGTGACGATGCCGTGCCGGTCGGAGTCGGCGTCGTTGCCCGTGGCGATCCGGAACTCGTCGCGCCGCGCCACGAGCGAGGCCATGGCGTGCGGTGACGAGCAGTCCATCCGGATCTTGCCGTCCCCGTCGAGGGTCATGAACCCGAACTGCGGGTCGACCTCGGGGTTCACCACGGTGAGGTCCAGCCCGTAGCGCTCGGCGATCGCTCCCCAGTAGGCGACGCTCGCGCCGCCGAGCGGGTCGGCGCCGATGCGCACGCCCGCCGACCTGATCGCCTCGAGGTCCACGACCGAGGGCAGGTCGGCGACGTACGCACCGAGGAAGTCGTGGCGGTGCAGCCCGGCGCGGTGCAGCGGTGCACGCCGCACCCCGGCGAGCCGGTCGGCCAGCAGCGCGTTGGCCCGGTCGGCGATCCAAGAGGTGGCGTCGGTGTCGGCCGGGCCGCCGTTCGGCGGGTTGTACTTGAACCCCCCGTCCGACGGCGGGTTGTGCGACGGCGTGACGACCACCCCGTCGGCCAGCCCGCCCGTCCGGCCGCGGTTGTGGGTGAGGATCGCGTGCGAGACGGCCGGTGTGGGGGTGAACGCGTCGTCCCCGTCCGCGAGCACGTGCACGCCGTTGGCCTGGAACACCTCGACGGCCGTGACCCACGCCGGCTCGGACAGCGCGTGCGTGTCCCGCCCGATGAACAGCGGCCCGTCGGTGCCCTGGCTCGCGCGGTACTCGCAGATCGCCTGGCTGGTGGCCGCGATGTGGTCGTCGTTGAACGTGGTGCGCAGCGACGAGCCGCGGTGCCCGGACGTCCCGAACGCCACCCGCTGGGCCGGGTCGCCCGCGTCCGGGTGCCGGTCGTGGTAGGCGGCGAGGAGCGCGCCGACGTCGACGAGGTCCTCGGCCTGCGCGGGCGTTCCGGCGCGGGGGTGGGTCGGCATGCGCGCTCCCGGGGTGCGGCGGGCGGGACGCCGAACACCTTGCCACCGCGACGCCACCGCCGCCCGGTGCCCATCGAGCGCCGTGATCGTTGCGAGGTCGACGGTTCCGCCCTGACGAGGGCGCTCAGCTCGATGTCGGAGCGATCAGGTGCGGTCCGCGGAGGGCTGGGCGCGGGCGCGCCGTACCCGGCTCGAGGCGAACCGCCCCGCCCATGGCCCGGGCCTCCCCCGCAGTTCGGCCCGGTCCCCTGCCCGACCTCCATGCGCGCGGGTGGGGCCGGTTGCCGTGCGCGCGCCGTACCCGGCTCGAAGCGAACTGCCCCACCGTGGCCCGGGCCTCCCCCGCAGTTCGGCCCGGTCCCCTGCCCGACCTCCGTGCCCGGGGTGGACCGGTTGGCGCAACTACCGGGTGACGTGGTCGCGTGGGCAGCCGTCCCCGGCTTCCCGGCACGCCCGTCCACGACGAGACCGTCCCTGCCGGGTGCCACGCAACCGGCTGTGGTGCTGTTCTGGACCTCTGCGACGGCCATGATCAGCAAATCCGGGACATGACCTGCACCGGTGCAGCGCATGTCCCGTTCCCGCTGATCACGGGCCGGATGTGGCCTCGGACCGGCCGGATGATCACAGGTCAGGGGTTGGGACGGGACCACCGCAAGATGCGCGGGCACCCGACAGGGACGGTCTCGTCGCGAACGGGCGTGCCCGGAAGTCGGGGACGGCCGCCCACCCGACCACGTCACCCGGCAGTTACCCCAACCCGACCACCCGCCCACGAAAGGGGCGACGGGGACCGGGGGGATCGCGCCGAAGACCCCGGGCCCGGACGCGCGGCAGCGGTCTCGAGCCGGGAACGGCGCGCCCACCGGAGGTTTCATGGTCACATCGACACCAGCGCTGCCGGATCGCCCGAAAACAGCGCTGAGGCCGACCTGATCATGCAACGGGCGCGTTCCGCGGAACCCGACCCGGCCATGATCAGCAGAAGTGGTGTCGGAGCGGCAGATCTGCCGCTCTCAGACCACTCCTGGCGATCACCCCGCGGAGCCGAGGCGCGAGAAGTACACGAGCGCGGCCGCGACGACCCGGACGTGCGACTCGGACCGATCACGCAGCACCCAGCACGATCCACCGCTCCGGGAACCCCAGCTGCAGCAGAACCCGCAGGACCCGCAGCGAGTGGGCAGATGTGTCAGAAGTAGTGGCCCGCGAGGCGGTAGCGCCGGCGCACCGTCACCGAGCCCATCCCGGCCCGGCCGTGCACCACGAAGTGCGGCGCGCCGGGCCGGCGGACCGACGGCACACTGCTCTTGACCGTGCCCATGCTCGCGACGACGTCGTCGACGTTCGCGGTGGCGTCGTCGGGAACGAGGAGCTTCGCCGACCCCGCGCCGAGGTCGACCTCAGGCGCTCAGCGGGCTGCGCTGCTGGGGGATGCGCAGGTGCAGGGGGAGGTGGCCGGTGCGGGCGGCCGTGTCGGTGGTGAGGTGGAAGTGGCCGCCGCGGGAGCGGCCGCAGAGGTAGGAGCGCAGCGGGCGGGCGCCGAGCGACTCCAGCTCGCGGGCCGCGGCCTCGGCGTCCTCGCGCGTCGAGTAGATGACCTTGCCGTCGGTGCCCGCGCCCTGGCGCGGCAGCACCCGGCCCTCGATCTCCGCGCGGCTGGGCCGGCAGAAGATGGGGCGGCCGCTCTTCATGAGGCGGGCGTGGCGGATCAGGACCTCGGCGCGGGCCTCGTCGCGTACGCCCCGCTGCTCCGGAACCACCGGTCCCGTGGTCGCGTCGCTCCTGTCCGCGCTCAATGTGACCCCTCCTCCGCGTCCTGTAACCGGTGATCGCGCAGACCCCACCTTGCCGTTAACCGATCGCCGACGGGATACCACCATCGTGTCGTTTTCTCGGGTCGGTGACTCTGGGTAAAGGGGTGGGGATGAGGCGCGTCGAGCCCGTGGAAGGCGTCGGCACCCTGTGCTACGGGGCGGGTTCTCCCAGCGGTCCACGGTAGCCCTCCGACCAGCGGATCCGCGCCTGCAGCTCGTCGACGTTCCAGATGTCGAGCCGGTCGCGCCGGGGCCGGGCCGCTACTCGGCCGGGCTGCGGACGTGGGCGACGATCCGCAACCGGCGGGAGATCACCACCCCCACGAGCCCGTCGGAGCCGGCGAGCCCGCACGCCGCGGCGAGCACGGCGAGGCGGCGCCGCGGTCCGGGCGGTCGGCCGAACCGCGCCACCGGATGGCGTGGACGTCGCCGTGGAGCGGGGAGGGCGTGATCTCGGGTGTCGGCGTGGGCGACGTCCTCCCGCGCCTGACCGGGATGCGCGAGACCCCGAGCGCGCAGGCCGACCGCGGTGTCGCCGTCCCACGCCGCATCCCACGGCTCCGGGTCCCGTGGCAGATCGCGTCGGCGGCGAACCGTGGTGGGAGCGCCCACACCGCGGCCGCGGGCGGGACGGAGGTGCGCGTGGCCGCGTGCAACCGGCGGCGGCGGCCCGCCGCGCGGCGGAGCCCGTGTCCGACGCACGCCGCGGCCGGCAGCTGCTCCGGGCCGCCCCAGCAGGACACCGCAGCCGCTCGACCTCCCCCTCGACGCCCAGCGGCTCCGGCACCTCCCGTGGCCGCGGCGGCGCGCAGGCGCCGCAGCAGGGCGTGCACCGTCGGCGTCCAGGGGGTGACCGGACGCCGCGCGACGCCGTCCTCGACGATCATCCGCGGGCCCGGCGCGTCGCTCACCGGTGCGGTGCGCGACCGGCGACACTGGTCACGCTTCGTGATTTGTGGACAACTGCCCGCCCGCGTCCGGGACCGTCGGCGCTTCGTCCTAGCGTGTGTCGCACACCGCGGAAAGGGGGACGGCCATGTGGCACCTGCACCGGGCCGAGCGTGCCGACGCGCTGGTCCACGCGCTCGGCGAACTGCTCGCCGATCCCTTGGACGACCCGTTCGCGAGCGAGGTCGTGGCGGTCCCGGCGCGGGGCGTGGAGCGGTGGCTGGCCCAGCAGCTGTCGCACCGGCTGGGCGCGGCGGGCGGCCGCGCCGACGGCGTGTGCGCCGGGGTGGCGTTCCCCTCCCCCGCGGCGTTGGTCTCCGGCGTCGTCGCGGCGGCGGGTGGGATCGGCGCCGACGACGACCCGTGGCTGCCGGAGCGGGCGGTGTGGCCGCTGGTCGAGGTGATCGACGAGAGCGTCGGGGAGCCGTGGTGCGCCCCGCTCGGCGCCCACCTCGAGCCCCGGGCCGACGACACCGGGCGGGGCGACACCGGGCGGGGCCGGCGCTACGCCGTGGCGCGCCACCTGGCCGACCTCTTCGGCGCCTACGCCGCCCACCGGCCCGCCATGCTCTCGGCATGGCTCGGCGGCGGCACCGTCGGCGCGGCGGCCGCCGACCTGGCCTGGCAGCCGGAGCTGTACCGGCGGCTGCGGGAGCGCATCGGCGTGCCCGGCCCCGCCGAGCGGCTGGAGGCGGCCTGCGTCGCGCTGCGGGCCGACCCCGCGCTCGCGTCGCTGCCCGCGCGGCTGTCGGTCTTCGGCCCCACCCGGCTGCCTGCCGAGCACCTCGCCGTGCTCGCGGCGCTCGCCGAGCACCGCGACGTGCACCTGTGGCTGCCGCACCCCTCCCCCGCCCTCTGGTCGGCGTTGCGGCCACCGCAGGCCGTCCCGCACCGGCGCACCGACCCCACCGCGGCGACGCCCCGCCACCCCCTGCTGGGGTCGCTGGGGCGCGACGCGCGCGAGCTCCAGCTGCGCCTCGCGGCCGCGGCGCCGCAACGCGTCGACGTCCACCACCCGGTGCCCGAGCGGCCCGCTGCCACGCTGTTGGAACAGCTGCAGGCCGACCTGCGCCACGACCGCGCACCCGACGGCCGGTTCGCGCTGCGCCCGGAGGACCGCTCCGTGCAGGTGCACTCCTGCCACGGGCCCGACCGGCAGGTGGAGGTCCTGCGGGAGGTGGTGCTCGGCCTGCTGCAGTCCGACCCCACCCTGGAGCCGCGCGACGTGCTGGTGATGTGTCCCGACGTCGAGACGTTCGCGCCGCTGGTGTCGGCCTGCTTCGGGCTCGCGGACGGGCCCGACGCCCACCCGGGCCAGCACCTGCAGGTCCGCCTGGCCGACCGTGCGCTGCGCCAGGTCAACCCGCTGCTCGACACCGTCGCGCAGCTGCTGGAACTCGCCGACGCCCGGGTCACGGCGTCGCAGCTGCTGGACATGCTGGCCACCCCGCCCGTGCGTCGGCGCTTCGACCTCGACGAGGCCGACCTCGACCGGCTCCGCGAGCTGGTGCACCGCGCCGGCGTGCGGTGGGGTCTGGACGCCGCCCACCGCGCTCCGTTCCAGCTCGACGGCTTCCCGCAGAACACCTGGTCGGCCGGGCTCGACCGGCTGCTGCTGGGCGTGGCGATGTCGGGCGCGGAACACGACTGGCTCGGCACCGCCCTGCCGATGGACGAGGTCGAGTCCGGCGACGTGGCGCGCGTCGGTCGGCTGGCCGAGTTCGTCGACCGCCTCGCCGACGTCCTCGCCGGGCTCACCGGTGCGCAACCGCTGGAGCGCTGGATCGCGCTGCTGGTGCACGGCCTGGACGTGCTCACGCTGGCCGCCGGCGCCGACGAGTGGCAGGGCTCGCAGGCCCGGGCCGAGCTCGCGGCGGCGGGGCGTGCGGCGGGCCCGCACGCGGCCACCGTCGCGCTCGGGCTCGCCGACGTCCGCGGTCTGCTCGCGGAGCGCCTGCGCGGGCGTCCCACCCGGGCCAACTTCCGCACCGGCACGCTCACGGTCGCCACGTTGGTGCCGATGCGCTCCGTGCCGCACCGCGTGATCTGCCTGCTCGGCATGGACGACGGCGTGTTCCCGCGCGCCGGCGTGCCCGACGGCGACGACGTACTGGCCCGTGAGCCGCTCGTGGGTGAGCGCGACCCGCGCAGCGAGGACCGACAGCTGCTGCTCGACGCGGTCTGCGCGGCCACCGAGCACCTCGTGGTCGTGCACTCCGGCGCCGACGAGCGCAGCGGCGCGCGGCGTCCGCCCGCCGTGCCGCTCGGCGAGCTCCTGGACACGGTGTC
Organism: Pseudonocardia kunmingensis; assembly: GCF_006716445.1. Taxonomy (GTDB): domain Bacteria; phylum Actinomycetota; class Actinomycetes; order Mycobacteriales; family Pseudonocardiaceae; genus Pseudonocardia; species Pseudonocardia kunmingensis. The sequence goes on along the minus strand of NZ_VFPA01000002.1, from coordinate 20,616 downwards.
GGCCACGGCCGGTCGCCGCGCGCTGGACCAGGTGGTGGTGCGTCACCCCCTGCAGCCGTTCGACCCGCGCAACTTCCGCGCGGACCCGGCGCCGTTCAGCTTCGACCGCGCCGAGCTGGCCGGCGCCCGCGCCGCGGCCGGCAGCAAGTCCCCGCCCGCGCCGTTCCTCGCGGATCCGCTCCCGCCGCCCGAAGACTCCGGTGTGGTCACGCTCGACGAGCTCGTCGCGTTCGTCGAGCACCCCACGAAGGAGTTCCTGCGCCAGCGCGTGGGCCTCTCGCTGTTCACCGTCGAGGAGCAGCAGACCGACGCGCTGCCCGTCGACCTCGACGGGCTCGCCACCTGGGCCGTCGGCGACCGGTTGCTGCGCGACCGGCTGGCCGGCCACCCCCTCGACCGCTGCCGGCAGGCCGAGTGGCGCCGCGGCGAGCTGCCGCCCGGCGCCCTGGGTGAGCGGGTGCTGGCCGGCGTGCTCGACGACGTGGAGCCGCTCGTCAGCGCCGCGCTCCCGCACCGCGTGGGAGAGCCTGCCGACCGCGACGTCGACGTGGCGCTGCCCGACGGCACCCGTGTCGTGGGCACCATCGGCGGGTTGCACGGCCGTGACATGCACAGCGGTGACATGCACAGCGGTGACACCCACGGCAGCGGCACGCCGGGCAGCGTCCTGCTGCGGGTGGAGTTCTCCCGCCTGGCCGCGAAGCAGCGGGTGCGGGCCTGGGTGCGGCTGCTCGCGCTCACCGCGGCCACCCGCGAGCCGTGGCGGGCGGTCACGATCGGTCGCGGCACGCGGTTCGGGCTCTCGATGGCCACCGCGGGCCCGCTCGACCCCGAACGCGCCGCGGCCGTGCTCGCCGAGCTCGTCGCGCTGCGGCGCGCCGGGCTGCGGGAGCCGCTGCCCCTGCCCACCGTGGCCGGGCACACCTACGCCACGGTCCGCCGCGGCGGCGCCGACGCGGGAGCCGCCCTCGAGGAGGCGCTGCGCAAGTGGAGCAACGGCGCCGGAGCCGAGCGCAACGACGCCGCCCACGTGCGCGTGTGGGGGCCCGCTGCCGGGCCCGAGGTGCTCACGGCACCCGGCGGGTCCGGTGGCGAGCCCACCCGGTTCGGGTCGCTCGCGATGCAGGTGTGGAACCCGCTGCTCGGCGCCGAGGACGTGGTGCGACTGTGACCGTCATCCCCTTCCCCACCCGCAGCCGCGCGCGCTCGGCATCGGTGCTCGCCCCCGCCCCGTTCGACGTGTGCGGCCCGCTGCCCACCGCCACCACCGTGCTCGAGGCCAGTGCCGGCACCGGCAAGACGTTCACGATCGCCGCGCTCGCCACCCGCTACGTCGCCGAGGGCCACGCCACGCTGCCCGAGCTGATGCTCGTCACGTTCGGCCGGGAGGCCACCCAGGAGCTGCGGGAACGGGTCCGGGAGCGGCTGGTGTCGGCCGAGCGCGGGCTCGCCGCACCCGAGGCGGCCCGCCGCGGTGCCGACGACGTCCTCCGGCTGCTCGCCGACGCGCCCGACGCCGAGGTCGCGGCCCGGCGCGCGCGCCTCGCCCGGGCCCTCACCCAGTTCGACGCGGCCACGATCGCCACCACCCACCAGTTCTGCCAGCAGATGCTCGCCGGCCTGGGGGTGGCGGGCGACGCCGACCGCGACGCGGTGTTCGTCGAGTCCATCGAGGACGTCATCACCGAGGTGGTCGACGACTTCTACGTCCGCAAGTACGGCGCGCGCAGCGCCGGTCCCCCGGCGTTCAGCCGGGCCGAGGCCCTCGCGCTGGCCCGCAGGGCGGTGCACGACGGGCAGGCCCGGCTGGAGCCGCGCCACGCGGAGCCGGGGAGCACCGCGCAGGTGCGCCACCGGTTCGCGGCGGCGGTGCGTGCGGAGGTGGCGCGCCGCAAGCGGGTGCGTCGGATCTACACCTACGACGACATGCTCACCCGCCTCGCCGACGCGCTGGCCGACCCGGCGCGGGGCCCGGCTGCAGCCGCCCGGCTGCGCGCGCGGTTCCGGGTGGTGCTCGTCGACGAGTTCCAGGACACCGACCCGGTGCAGTGGCAGATCCTGCGCGAGGCGTTCCACGGCAGCACCACCCTGGTGCTGATCGGCGACCCCAAGCAGGCCATCTACGCCTTCCGCGGCGCCGACGTCGTCAGCTACCTCGAGGCCACCGAGGCCGCCGACCACCACGCCACGCTGGGGCGCAACTGGCGCAGCGACGCGCCGCTGCTCGCCGCCCTCGACACCGTGTTCAGCGGCGCCGCGCTCGGGGATCCGCGGATCACCGTCCACGCCGTGGAGTCCGCCCACCCGGGCAGCAGGCTGCGCGGCGCCCCGGTCGACACCCCGTTCCGGCTGCGGGTGGCCGCCCGCGCCGGGCTCCCCCGCGCCCCGCGGCGCGACCTCGCCGTCGTCGGGCCCGCGCGCGAGCTAGTCGCCCGCGACACGGCGGCGGACATCGCGGAGCTGCTGGCGAGCCCGGCCACCATCGACAGGCGGCCGATCGCTCCCGGTGACGTCGCGGTGCTGGTGCGCACCAACGACCAGGGCGCGATGATCCGCAACGCGCTCGCCGCCCTGGGCGTCCCCGCGGTGCTGTCCGGCACGGCCAGCGTGTTCGGCACCCCGGTCGCGGGCGAGTGGCTCACGCTGCTGGAGGCGTGCGAACAGCCGCGGGCGTTCCGGGTGCGGGCGGCGGCGCTCACCTGCTTCCTCGGCCGCACGGTCGCCGAGCTGTGCGGGCCCGCCGCGGACGTGCTGCTCGACGAGCTCGCGGCCACGCTGCGGGGGTGGGCGGTGGTGCTGCGCGAACGCGGGGTCGCCGCCCTGCTCGAGGCGATCACCACGGGCACCGGCCTGCCGGGGCGGGTGCTCGCGAGCACCGACGGCGAGCGGCTGCTCACCGACCTGCGGCACGTGGCCCAGGCGCTGCACGCCGCCGCGGTGGCCGAGCACCTCGGGCCGGCCGCCCTGGTCGACTGGCTGCGCCACCGCATCGCCGACGCCGCCCAGGACGTCGTGGTCGAGCGCAGCAGGCGGCTGGAGTCCGACGCCGCGGCCGTCCAGATCATCACGATCCACCGCAGCAAGGGCCTCGAGTACCCGGTGGTCCACGTGCCGTTCGCCTGGGACCGCAACGTGCGCGACCCGGACGTCCCGCTGCTGCACGACGAGTCGGGCGTCCGGGTGCTCGACGTGGGCGGCGAGACCGGTGACGGGTGGAAGGAACGGGTCGCCACCCACCGCGCCGAGGAGGCCGGGGAGGACCTGCGGCTGCTCTACGTCGCCCTCACGCGCGCGCAGTGCCAGGTGGTCACGTGGTGGGTGCCGGCCACCACCACCGCCACCTCCCCGCTGCACCGGCTGCTCGTCGGGCGACCCGCGCCGGGCACCGATCCGGCCGAGGCCTACCGGGTGCCGGCCGACGCGGCGGCCATGGCCGGGCTGCGGGAGCTGGCCGGCGCGCACATCTCCGTGGAGGAGGTCGGGCCGCGGGACGCGCCGGCGTTCGCCGGTGCCACCAGGCCCGGGGGCGCCCTGCGGGCCGCGGAGTTCTCCCGTCGCCTCGACACCGCGTGGCGCCGCACCTCCTACAGCGCGCTCACCGCCGCCGCGCACGACGCGGGTCCGGGAAGCCGCCCGGGCGTCGGCAGCGAGCCCGAGGAGCCGGGGGTCGACGACGAGGTGGCGGTCGAGCTGACGGACGCCGCCGGGGCGCGGGAGGGCGACGAGCGGCATCCGAGCGCCGTGGCCTCGCCGATGGCCGAGCAGCCGCTCGGGGCCGGGTTCGGCACGCTCGTCCACGCGATCTTCGAGGCCGCCGACCTCACCGCGCCCGACCTGCACGGCGAGCTCGCGGCACACGCACGGGAGCAGCTGGAGCGCCACCCGGCCCCCGGGGTGGAGGCCGAGGCGCTCGCGGCGGCGCTGGTGCCGGCCGCGTGTACCCCCCTCGGCCCGCTGGCGGGCGGGCTGCGCCTGGCCGACATCGCCCCGCGCGACCGGCTCGCCGAGCTGGACTTCGAGCTCCCCCTCGCCGGTGGTGACACCCCGGGGGCGCCGGCGGCCCTCGCCGCGCTGGAGCCGCTGCTGCGCCACCACCTGCCGGCCGACGACCCGCTGCACGGCTACCCGGACGCGCTCGCCGAGCTCGCCGAGCAGCAGCTGCGGGGCTACCTCACCGGCAGCATCGACGCGGTGCTGCGCTTGCCCGGCTCACGGTTCGCGGTGGTGGACTACAAGACCAACTGGCTCGGCCCGGTCGGCCCGGAGGGCCGCGAGCCCCTGACATCGGCCCACTACACGCCGGCCCGGCTCGCCGAGGCGATGATCGGCGCGCACTACCCGCTGCAGGCCCTGCTCTACTCGGTGGCCCTGCACCGATACCTGCGCTGGCGGCTGCCCGGCTACGCGCCCGAGCAGCACCTCGGAGGCACGTTGTACCTGTTCGTGCGGGGCATGTGCGGGCCGGAGACGCCGATCGTCGACGGCATGCCGTGCGGGGTGTTCGGGTGGTCCCCGCCTGCGGCGCTCGTGGCGGAGCTGTCGGACCTGCTGGACGGGGGCGCGGCATGACCGTCGATCTCGGTGACGTCCGGCTGGCGCGCTCCGCCGGCGGCCTGCTCGGCGCGTTCAACGCCGCGGGTGTGCTCGAGCCGGCCGACGTGCACGTCGCCACCCGCGTGGGGCGCCTCGGCGGGGAGACCGACGAGGAGGTCCTGCTCGCGGCGGCGCTGGCCGTGCGCGCGGTGCGGCTGGGGTCGGTCTGCGTCGACCTGACGGCCGTGAGCCACACGGTGCTCGGCGAGGGCGACGAGCTCGTCGACGTCTCGGCGCTGCCGTGGCCGGACCCGCCGCGGTGGCTCGCGGCCTGCGCGGCGAGCGGCCTCGTGGCGCGGGGGCCCGACGCCGCGGGCGGGCGGCCCCTGCGGCTGGTCGACGAGCTGCTCTACCTCGAGCGCTACTGGGGCGAGGAGGAGCTGGTGCGCCGCTCGCTGACCGAACGCGCGGCCGTCGCCCCGCCCCAGGTGGACCTGCCTCGGCTGCGCGACGGCCTGCAGCGGTACTTCTCGGCGCCGGGGTCGGAACGCCAGCGGCTGGCCGCCGCGGTGAGCGTGCTCCGCCGGGTCACGGTGCTCGCGGGCGGCCCCGGCACCGGCAAGACCACCACCGTCGCGCGGCTGCTCGCCCTGCTGCACGAGCAGCCGGGTCCGCCGCCGCGGGTCGCGCTCGCCGCGCCCACCGGCAAGGCGGCCGCGCGGCTGCAGGAGGCCGTCGCCGCCGAGCTGCCCGCGGAGCTTCGCTCCCGCACGCCGGACGCCGCCACCCTGCACCGGCTGCTCGGCTGGCGGCCGGGCGGTCGCTTCCGCTACGGACGCGCGCAGCGGCTCCCGTTCGACGTCGTGGTGGTCGACGAGACCTCGATGGTGTCGCTGACGATGATGGCGCGCCTGTTGGACGCCGTGCGCCCGCAGGCCCGGCTGGTGCTGGTGGGCGACCCCGACCAGTTGGCCTCGGTCGAGGCCGGCGCCGTGCTCGGCGACCTGGCCCGGGCGTCCGGGCGCCCGGAGCCGGAGCTGGACACCGCCCTGTCCGCGGCCGGGGTGGTCGGCGGGCTCGTCGGCGGCTCGGTGATCAACGGCGTCGTCACGCTGCAGCACGTCTGGCGCTTCGGCGGCGCCATCGCGGAGTTCGCCCGCGCCGTGCAGGCCGGTGACGCCGACGCGGCGGTCGCGCTGCTCCGCGCCGGGCACGACGACCTCGGGTTCGTCGACACCGCCGGCACCGGCGGCGCCGACCCGGGGGCGGGCGGGGTGCGCGCCGACGTGGTGGCCGCCGGGCGGGAGCTCACCGGGGCGGCGATGCGCGGCGACGCGCCCGCCGCCCTCGCCGCCCTCGAACGCCACCGGGTGCTGTGCGCCCACCGCCGCGGGCCCTTCGGCGTCACGCGGTGGAGCGCGGAGATCGAGCGCTGGCTGCGGGCCGCGCTGCCCGAGGCGCCCTCGGGCCCGTGGTACCCGGGCCGTCCGGTGCTCGTCACCGCCAACGACTACGACATCGGGCTCTTCAACGGCGACACCGGAGTGGTCGTGGCCCTCCCGGAGGGGTTGCGGGTCGCGTTCGCCCGCGACGGCGTGCCCACGCTGCACCCACCCGCGCGGCTGTCCGAGGTGGCCACGGTGCACGCGATGACCGTGCACCGGGGGCAGGGCAGCCAGTTCCGGCGGGTCACGGTCGTGCTGCCGCCCGCCGAGTCGCCGCTGCTCACCCGCGAGCTGCTCTACACGGCCGTCACCCGCGCCGCCGAGTTCGTCCGGGTCGTCGGCACGGAGGAGGCCGTCCGCACCGCCGTCCAGCGCCCGATCAGCCGCGCGAGCGGCCTGCGCCACCGCCTCGGGAGGTAGCGGGATGCGCAGCGACCCGCGCCTCCGGTTCTACGGCGCGCAGGAGGTGCGGGAGCGGGTGCCTCCCCGCCGCGCCCGTGAGCTCGTCGAGGCCGCGCTGGCAGGCGGCTTCGACCCCGCCACCGACCCGGCCCGGGTGCACACGCCCGCCGGCGCCGGCCACCTGCTGCTCATGCCCTCCACCCTGGGCGGGTGGTGCGGGGTGAAGGTGGCCTCGGTCGCCCCCGGCAACCCGGCTGCCGGGTTGCCGCGCATCCAGGCCACGTACGTGCTGATGGACGCCGCCACCCTGACGCCCCGCGCGATCCTCGACGGCGCGAGCCTCACCGCGCTGCGCACGCCCGCCGTCTCGGCCGTCGCGGCCGACCGGCTGGCTCCGCCGGGCGCCGCCGAGCTGCTGGTCTTCGGCACCGGTCCGCAGGCCGTCGAGCACGTCGTGGCGCTGGCCGACATCCGCCGGTTCGCGCGGGTGCGGGTCGTGGGCCGGTCGGCGGCCAGGGTCTCCGACGTGCTCGCGCAGGTGGCCGCGCGCGGTGTCCCCGCCGAGGCCGGGTCGGTGGAGCACGTGGCGGGCGCCGACGTCGTGGCGTGCGCCACCGCGGCGGGCGAGCCGCTCTTCGACGGCGCGCGGGTGCGCGACGGCGCGTGCGTGGTGGCGATCGGCTCCCACGAGCCCGACCGCCGCGAGCTCGACGCCGGGCTGATGGGCCGCGCGCTGGTCGTCGTCGAGGATCCGGGCACCGCCCTGCGCGAGGCGGGCGACGTCGTGCGGGCCGTCGCGGAGGGCACGCTGGCCGCGGACGGGCTCGTCGGGCTCGGCGCGCTGGTGCGGGGCGAGGTCGCCCGGCGCGAGGACCGGCCGAACGTCTTCAAGGGCACCGGGATGGCGTGGCAGGACCTCGCGGTGGCCGCGGGCGTCGTCGCGGACGACGCGGACGGGACCTGACGCCGTCAGCTCGGGTCGAAGTCCTCCGGCGAGGCGGAGTCGAGGAAGCGGCGGAACCGCTCGACCTCCTCGCTCTCCTCGGGCGCGTCCTCGTCGGCGTCCTCGTCCGCGATCGCGTCGGCGAGGCCGGCGACCTCGGCCACCGCGGCCTCGTCGAGCACGGCGTCCTCGGCCTCGATCGGCACGTCCACGTGCAGCGCCACGGCCACGGCGTCGCTCACCCGGGCCGACACGCGCGTCTCGGCGTCGAACACCAGCTCGGCGTGGAAGATGCTGTCGCGCAGCATCGTGATGCGCACCAGCTCCAGGCGCCGGTCGAAGGCCTGCACGATCTGGAGGAGGAGCTGGTGGGTCTGGGGCCGTGGCAGCTCGACGCGGCGGCGGGCCAGCTCGATGGCCGTGGCCTCGGGCACGCCCACCCACACCGGCAGCACTCTGCGGCGCCCGCCCGTCTCCTGCAGCAGCAGGACGGGCTGCACCGCCATCGGGTCCCTGCCGAGCGCGACCACCCGCATCAGCTGCACAGTGTCCTTCGCCTCCGCTTCGCTTCGGCGGGCTCGCGGGCCCTCCAGGCGCCGTCCCGCTCGCTCCACGGTTCTCCGCCGGGCACGTCGCGTCAACCGGAACCGGCCGAATTACGCGGCCGCAGCCCGCCGCAGCGCCCGGTAGAGCAGGTTCGGCTCACCCAGCCGCCGGCGCAGCTCGCGTTCGAGACCGGCGATCGGGTAGAGGTTCTGCGGCGCGCGGGAGTCCTTGTACTCCGTGGAGGCGAACCTCGGCAGCGTGACCTGGCTGCGGGCGGCGAGCGCCACCGCGTCGGCGGCGGCGAGCTCGGCGCTGCACTCCACCCGGACGATCCCGGCCCACGGGGCGCCGGGCCGGCACGGCAGCCGCAGGTACCAGGTGTGGCGCTCCCACGAGCTGCCGAGCCGGAACACCGGGGTGCGCTCCCCCGTCCGCAGCTCGGCGACCACCCCGCCGAGCGGGGGCGGGAGGTAGTCGCTGCGGTGGGTCTTGACGAACCCGATGGCCCGGGGCAGGTGCTGGCGCCCGCGCAGCGGACCGTCGACCACGAGCAGGTCGTCCTCGCCGCCGTGGCCGGTGCGCGCGGCCGCCGCGGCGGCGAGCTCCGTGTCGTTCAGCTCCCGCTGCACGGCCAGGCTCAGTACCTGGGCCGGGGCGATGTCCGGGCGGCCCGCGGTGCGGGTGGCGCGGTAGGTGCCGGCGCCGGTGACGACGTCGGCGGGCGATTCCGCGGTCGTGAACAGGCCCCGCCGGACCTCGGAGGTGAGCAGGTGCGCCCCGGAGTCGCGGCAGCAGCAGACCACGCCCGCGGCGTAGGAGGCGCACAGGGCGGGCGACGCCTCCGCGGCGGCGCCGTCCTCCACCCAGACCTGCGCGTCGACGCGGCGCACACCGTCGACGAACAACACGGCCGCCGGCGCGACCGCGGCGGGGTCCGGCTCGATCGGCATCCACTCCGACCCCGGGATCTCGACGTCGAGCGCGACCTGGGCGGCCGACTCGCCCAGCTCGGCGTCGAGGTTGGTGCCGTAGGACGGGCTCCAGGGGTCGACCGCGAACCTCACAGCGCTTCCCGGACGACGGAGGAGGTGCGCTGGTCACGGTTGACCACGAACCGCACCGGCACGCGCTCGGCGAGCGCAGGCACGTGGGTGATCACGCCGACCATCCGGTCGCCGCGGGTGGCGAGGTTCTCCAGCGTGCTCGCGACGACGTCGAGGTTGCTCTCGTCGAGCGTGCCGAACCCCTCGTCGAGGAAGATCGACTCCAGCCGTGCGGCGCCCTGCGCGGCCAGCCCCGACATCTGGGCCGACAGCGCCAACGCGAGCGCGAGGCTGGCCTGGAACGTCTCGCCGCCCGACAGCGTCTTGACCGGGCGCCGGGCGTCGGCGTCGGCGTGATCGACCACGAGGAACTCGCCGCCCTCGTGCGTGAGGGCGTACTGGCCGCCCGAGAGCTCGGCGAGGCTCTCCGACGCGTCCGCCACCAGCGCGTCCAGCGCGGAGGCCACCAGCCAGCGCGGGAAGCCGTCGGAGCGCAGGAGGTTGCCGAGCAGCTTCGCGACCTGCTGGGCGGACTCCGCCTCGTCCCGGTCCGCGCGGATCCGCTCCGCGGCGGCGCGGCGCTCGGCCACCCGTTCCTGGGCCGAACGCGCCCGCGCCAGTGCCCCGGCGACCGCGGCGGGCGCGGACTCCGCGATCGGCGGGCGCGCCGGCACGTCGTGGGCCGCGAGGTCGTCGGCGAGGCGCTGTTCGATCCGGTCTCTGGCCTGCCGCGCCTCCGTGGCCGCGTCGGCCGCCGCGCCCAGCCGCGCGACGCGCGACTGCGCCTCCTGGCGCGCCCAGCCGGCGAGCTCCTCCCACGCGGCGAGCAGCGCATCGCCGGTGAGGGCCGGTGCGCCGAGCGGCACGAGCGGGTCGCGGGCGGCGCGCAGCGCGGCCCACCCGGCGGCGACCTCGCGCTCGACCTCGCCCACGGTCTGCTCCGCCGCCCGCAGCGCCGCCCGCGCCGAGCGCAGCTGCGCGTCGGCCGTCCGCACGGCGGTCTCCAGCGTGTCGAGCCGTTCCAGCGCGGCCGCGGCCTCCGCGTCGGGCGGGGCGTCCTGCAGCACGGCGCGCAGCTGCTCGACGCGCCGCTCCGCGGTCTCGACCGCGGAGCGGGCCTCCTGCTCGACGCGCGCGGCCGCCGTCTCGTCGCGGCGGCGCTCGGCGGCGGCCCGCTCGGCGGTGCGCCAGGCCTGCTCGGCGGTGTCCCGCTCGCGTTCGGCCTCGGTGAAGGCCACCCGTGCGGCGGGGAGGTCGCGCTCGCGGGCGGCGGCCTCGGCCCGGGCCCACTCCACGAGCGCGTTCCAGCCGGCGAGGACGTCGGCACCGGCGGGCGCGGGTGCGCCGAAGGGGACGAGCGGGTCGCGTGCGGCGCGCAGCCCGGCGGCGGCCGTCTCGAGCTCGGCGCGCAGCGCCTCGACGGCGGCGGCGGCCGTGTCGCGGGCGCGCCGGGCGTCCCGCACGGCAGCGGCGGCCTCCTCGGCCTCCCGGGCGAGCCGGTCGAGGCCGGCGAGCGCCGCCTCGAGGTCGGCGGCGGTGGGCGGCTCGGCGTCCGGCGGCGCGCCGGGCAGCACGCCCGCCAGCGCGGACCGGAGCCGCGCCAGGGCGGCGTCCACCCGCTCGACGTCGGCTCGGGCCCGCTCCCGGGCCGAGGCGGCGGTGCTCTCCGCCCGCTGCGCCTCGTCGTGGGCCCGCGTGGCCGCGGCGACCTCCCGCTCCACGGCGGCGAGGCCGTCGTCGGCACCGCCGGGCAGCGGCGGCGGCAGCGTGGCCACCGCCTGCGCGCACACCGGGCACGGCTCCCCGGCGGTGAGCGCGGGACGCAGGGACGCGGCGAGGTCGGCGCGCAGGGCGCGGCCGTGGTGTTCCCTGGCGTGGTCGAGCCGGTGCCGCGCCTCGGCCACGGTGGCGGCGGCGGCCTGCACGGCGCGCTCCGCCTCCGCGGCGCGCACGGCCGCCGTGGCCCGCTCGGCCTCGGTGCGGGTGAGCTCGTGGCGGTCGCGCAGGGCCTGCTCGAGCGGGCCGCGCGCCTGCGCCGCGGCGAGGGCGGTGCGTGCGGCGGTGTCGGCGGACTCGGCGGCCTCGAGCGCGGCCACGGCGCCGGTCAGGGCGGTGTCGGCCGCGGCCCGGCGCTGCGCCACGGCGTCGAGCCCGGCGGGCGGGGTGATCGCGGTGAGCGCGTCGCGTTCGGCCGCGAGGCGGCGGCCGTGCTCCTCGCGCTCGGCGAGCCGTGCCGCGGCGGCGTCGCGGACGGCCCTGGCCTCCTCGACCCCGGCGTGCGCGTCGGCGGCGTCGCCCGCCGCGGTGGTGTAGGCGGCCGCGGCCTTCTCGTGCCGCTCCCGGGCGCCCGGCAGCTCGGCGGTGAGGGTCGCCAGCTCGGCGTGGTGGCGCCGGGCCTGCTCCAACGGACCACGGGCGGGCGAGGCGGCGAGGCGCTCCCGGGCGGCGGTGTCGGCGGACTCGGCCGCGTCCGCGTTCTCCGCCGCGGCGGCGCGCCGATCAGCGGCCTCGCGGTGCCGCGCGTCCAGGGCGGCGGGCCCGTCCGGCACGCGGACGGCGTCGAGCCGCTCCCGCTCGGTGCGCAGCTGCGCCGCGGTGGCCTCGGCGCCCTCGAGCGCTGCCGCGGCGGCAGCCAGCTCCGGCACCGCCGCACCGACCCGGTCGGCGAGCGCGGCCAGCAGGTCGACGCGGGCGGCGGCGTCCCGCTCGGCCTCCTCGGTGGCGTCGGCGTAGGCGCCGAGCTGCTCGCCGAGCACCTCGGCGCGCTGGCGCTGGGCGGCGGCCTCGCTGTTGGCCTCCCGCGCGATGACGTCGTAGACGCCGAGCCCGAGGATGCGCACCAGCTTCTCCTGGCGCTTGCGCGGCTCGGTGTGCAGGAACTCGGCGAACTCGCCCTGCGGGAGCACCACGCAGGTGCAGAAGTCGCCGAACGGGAGCCCGAGCAGCTCCTCGACGGCCTTCGTGACGGGGCCCGCGCCGTCGGCGAGGGGCTCGCTCTCCTCGTCGGCGCCCCCGGTGCCTGCCGGGTCGCGCAGCCGCTCCAGGCGCGCCCCGCGCACGGAGACGCCGCCGCCGGCCGAGCGCCGCAGCTCCCGCGCGACGACGTGGCGGGCGCCGCCGACGTCGAACACCAGCTTCACGGTGCCGCGGCTGACGGTGGGTGCGAGGGCCAGCGCGACCGTGCGGGCGTTGTCCCAGCGCGGCACCGAGCCGTACAGCGCGAACGTCATCGCGTCGATCACCGTGGACTTGCCGGCGCCGGTGGGGCCGACGAAGGCGAAGTAGTCGGCACCGGTGAAGTCCACCGTCGTGGGCTCGCGGAACGAGCCGAAGCCCGCCATCTCCAGCAGGACCGGACGCATCAGCCACCTCCCGTCACGCGGTCGTGCAGGCGCGCGAACAGCTGCTCGACGCGGGGATCGGCCACGTTGCGGGTGCCCAGGTACTCGCGGAACAGCTCGGAGGGGGTGCGCTCGGGCCCTGCGGACGGGCGGGACGCGGCGACGGGCGCGGCGAACTCGGGGTCGATCCGCACCTCGAGGGCGTTCGGCAGCAGCGCCACCACCTCCTCGCGCAGGCCCGCGCGGGCCGGCTCGCGCACCCAGACGCGCAGGAAGTCCTCGCCCGCCTGCTCGGCGAGCGCCGCCAGCTCGGCGACGGTGCCGCGGACCGTGCGCAGCCTGCGCCCGGACGTGATGGGGATGTCGGTGACCTTCGCGGGGGTGCCCGGCGAGGCCTCCACGAGGCAGACGACGGAGGTGTTGTCCTGCTCGCCGAAGTCGATGGCCAGCGGGGCCCCGCAGTAGTGCACCGGGCAGGGGGCGTCGATGCGCTGGCGGCGGTGCAGGTGCCCGAGCGCGACGTAGTGCGACTCGACCGGGAACACCGTGGCGGGCACGGCGTACTCGAAGATCGACTGCGCCGCGCGCTCGCCGCCGCCGAACACCCCGTTCAGCACGGTGAGGTGGGCCATCACCAGGTTGACCGCGTCGTCGCGGAAGCCCGCGGTGAGGGCGCCGAGGATGTCGCGCAGCTGCTGGTCGTAGGCGCCGGTGTTCTCCGCGGGGGTGTTGGCGACGAGCTCGGCGGCGCGCACGGCGTAGCGCTGGGACAGGAACGGCAGCACGGCCACGGTGGCCCGCTCCCCCGTCGACCGCGCCGTGAACTCGACGACGCCGCCCCGCGCGGCCGTGCGCACGGTGCCGACGAGCGTGATGCCCGCGGCCCCGGCGAGCGGGCGGTAGGCGTCGATCGCGGCGGGGTGGTCGTGGTTGCCGGCGATCGCGATGACCTGCGTGCCGCCCTTGGCCAGCCCCATCAGCGTGCGGACCACCAGCTGCTGGGCCTGCGCCGAGGGCGCGGCGGTGTCGTAGAGGTCGCCCGCCACGAGCACGGCGTCGACCTCGTGCTCGCGCGCGATGCCGACGATCTCGCGGAGCACCTGCTCCTGCTCGTCGAGCCGCGAACGGCCCTTCAGCGTCTTGCCGACGTGCCAGTCGGACGTGTGCAGCAGTCGCATCAGGCGGCAATCCTAGGCACGGGCCACGACACGATCCGGGACGCGCGCCGTGGAGCGCCCCCCTCCCGCGACGAACGGCACTCTCGTCGGCTAGGTACCGACGAGCGTGCCGTTCGTCGCGGGAGGAACGGGCACGGACTTCCGCAGCGTCACCCGGGTACCGTCCCCCAGTCGCTCGAGGACCACCTCGTCCACCAGCTCGCGCAGCAGTGCGCCGCGCCGCCCGCGGAGGACACGCCGCCTGCCGTGGTCGCGGACCACGGCCACGATCGCCCCGGGTTCGGCGACCAGCCGGACGACGAGCTCGCCACCGCCCGGGCCGTACGCGTGCTCGACGACGTGCGCGCTCGCCTCGCCGACGGCGGCGACGACCTCCTGCGCCGGACCGGGCGCGGCACCGACGTCGGAGAGCCACCGCCGCACCGCCGACCGCACCTGCTCGAGCGCCGCCGGTGCCGCGGGCAGGCGCAGGAGGAGCGGTTCGGTCCCGTGCGCCACCAGCCGCGACAGCATCAGGACGGCGACGTCGTCGGCGGCGCGGTCGGCGCCGAGCAGCTCGAACATCACCTTGCCGCACACCGCGTCCGCGGGTCCGGGGCGCAGGGCCCAGCACAGCCGGTCGAGCCCGACGTCGAGCGAGAGGCCGCGCCGCTCGATGAGCCCGTCGGTGTAGAGGAACAGGCCGTGGCCGGGTGGCAGCGGCAGCTCCGTGCTGCGGCGCGCGCGGCCCGCGTCGACGCCGATCGGCAGGTCGGGCGGCAGGTCCACGACCTCGGCCGGCGCGTCGGGCGAGGTGGACACCGGCGGCGGGTGACCCGCGGTGGACACCACCGCGCGGTCGTGCGACGGCGAGAGGACGACGCACAGCACCGTGGCCATCGCGCCGCCCTCGAAGTGCCGGACGTGCACGTCGAGGCGCTGGAGCAGCTCGGCGGGGTTCTCGGTCTGCAGGGCGTGGGCGCGCAGGACCGCGCGGAAGCGGCCCATCGTGGCGGCCGCGGCGAGGCCCCGGCCGGCCACGTCCCCGACGACGACGCAGACGCCTCCGGAGGGGAGCTCGAAGACGTCGTACCAGTCGCCGCCGACCTCGCCCCCGCCACCGGGCACGTAGCGGGTCGCGATCTCGAGGCCCGGCACGGCCGGCAACGCGGCGGGCAGCAGGCTGCGCTGGAGCGCACCGGCGGCCGCGCGCGACACCTGCACCTGGCGGCTCCGCACCGCGAGCGCCACGCGGTCGGCGGCCATGCCGAGCAGCTCCGTCTCCTCCTGCGTGAACCGGCGCGTCGACAGGCTCCCGACGTGCAGGACGCCGAGCGCCTCCCCGCCGGACATCAGCGGGACCCCGAGGAGCGAGCGGATCCCCTTCTCGCGCAGGATCGGGTTGAGGACGTTGGAGTGGTCGACGTGCTCGAGGGTCACCGGCCGCTTCTGCGCGGCGATCCGGCCGGCGAAACCGCCGCCGAGCGGGATCCGGACGCCTTGGCGCACCTCCTCCTCGATGCCGCGCGCCGCCGTCGCCACGAGGTACTGCCCCGACGCTTCCAGCAGGAGCACGGCTGCGGTGTCGACCGCGAGGAGCTCGCGCACCCGGTCGAGCAGCTCGGCGAGCAGCTCCTCGACGCCGAGGTGGCCGAGCGCGGCGTCCGTGACGGCCTCGATGCGGCGCAACCTGTCGCCCACGGGTCCGTCCGCCGTCATGGCCGGAGCCTAGTCAGCCGTCCTCAGGAGCGCTCCTGGACGAACGGCTGGTGGGGTGAAGGGGTGACACCCCTGGTCGGCGTGGCGCATCGGGAGTAGAAATCGGCCTCCTCAGCGGAGTCCGGAAGGAGCGCAGGATGCGGGGCGTCGTGCATTTCGAGATCCCGGCCGACGACGTCGGGCGGGCGAAGGAGTTCTACGGCTCGGTGTTCGGCTGGCAGCTGGAGGACCTGCCGGGCATGGACTACACGGCCGTCCACACCACCGAGGTCGACGAGCAGACGCGGATGCCGACCACCCCCGGGGTGATCAACGGCGGTCTGGTGCCCCGCAGCGCGGACACCCCGGCACCCGTGCTCACCGTGGACGTCGAGTCGATCGACGGGGCGCTGAAGCAGGTCGAGGCCGCCGGTGGCCGGACCGTGCGGCCGCGGACCGAGATCCCCGGGATGGGTGCGTACGCCTACTTCACCGACCCCGAGGGCAACACGGTCGGCCTGTGGGAGAACCTCTGACGGGCCTCAGAACGGCGCGTCGTCGTCCTCGTCGGACGAGCCCACCGGTAGCCGGGCGAACGGGTCGCGGGGCGCGTGCCCGTTCGCCGCACCGTTCGGGCCGTTCGGGCTCCCCGCCGACGCGGGCGGGCCTGCCGACTCCGAGAGCCTCGTGGCCCAGGCCGGGAACGGGAACTCGACGGCGAGCGGCACCGGGATCTCCGGCTGCGAGACGAACATCGTGCCCGGCTTGGCGAGGGTCGCCCGCTGGCGCTGCGACGGCGGGAGGAAGCCGTACTCCGGGCGCCCGGCCTCGGCCGGGTCCAGGCGTCCGACGACCTTCACCGACGAGTTGGAGACGATGCGCCGCTCGACCTCGCTCGCCGTCTGCTGCGCACCGATGAGGATGATCCCCAGCGACCGGCCGCGCTCGGCGATGTCGAGCAGGACCTCCTTGATCGGGCTCGAGCCCTCCCGCGGGGCGTACTTGTTCAGCTCGTCGATCATGGTGAACAGCAGCCCTCCCGGCCCGGCGGCCTCCTTCTTGCGGGTCTCGGACGCCAGCACCACGCCGACGACGAAGCGCTGCGCGCGCTCGGGGAGGTTGTGCAGGTCGACGACGGTGACCTGGTGGGCGTCGGTGCTGACGCGCCGCCCCGGGGAGTCGGTGAGGTCGCCGCGCACGATCGAGCGCAACGGCCGCAGGCTGGAGCGCAGCCGCCGTAGGAACGCGTTGATCGTGCCGGTGCCGGTGACGGGTCCCGCCCAGTCGCGGCGCTCGTCCTCGTCGGTGAGCCGGTCGGACACGAACTCCACCAGGTCGTCGTAGGTGCGCAGCACCTGACCGGCGACGGCGATCGCGCCGTCCCCCACCGGCGTGGCCTCGCGCTTCAGCCGCGCGGCGACCTGGTGGATCACCATCGTGTACTGGTTGCGCTCGTCCTCGGCGTCGGCGAAGACGTAGGGCAGCAGCTCCTCGGCGCAGAACTCCGCGAGGGTCCACCAGAAGGCGCTGACGCCGCTGGTGCGCCCGGTGACGTGCGGGCGCCCGGACAGGTCGTCCGGCGTCGGCGGCGCGAAGAACCCGGCCGACGGGAACGGCCCGGCGGGCAGCCCGACGGTCCCGTAGGCCGAGACCAGGTCGTCGTTCAGCCTGGTGTTGGCGTGGTCGAGGAACAGCAGGTCCTCGCCCTTCACGCTGAACACCAGCGCCTTCGCGTTCACCGACCGGCGCCCGAGCACCCCGCTGCGGAAGATGGAGTAGAGCAGGAACAGCGCGAAGCTGGTCTTCGTGGCGACGCCGGAGATCCCACTGATCGAGACGTGCCCGCCGCGCGTGCCGTCCAGGAACTCCAGGTTGACGTAGATCGGGTCGCCGTCGCGGCCCAGTCCGACCGGCACCTTCAGGTCCATCTGGTCGAAGTACAGCGCCCGCGCGCGCTCCTCGCCGGTGGCGCGCGTGGCGACCGAGCCGGGCGTCGGCGGCACGTAGCACTCCGGCTCGACCCGGGTGGTCGTGATCTCGGCGATCTCCTGCACCTGCGCGGGCAGCACGCCGTCGGCGATCAGGAAGACGTCCGAGCCAAACGTCGCGCCCTCGTGGCGGGCCCGCACCTCGGTGACGACGCCGGCCGTCATCACCGGCCCGAACCCCGGCACCGGCCGCACGGTGACCACGACGTCGTCGAGCTGCAGGTACTGCTCGGGCGCGAGCGCCACGCTGAACTGCAGCGGGGTGGAGTCCTCCGTGCCGACCACGCGGCCGACGGCGGGAGCGGTTGTGTCGGACAGGGCTCCTCCTCGGGCGACGGGCGCCTTGGGCGGCGGCGGGCCCGACGATAGCGACCGGCCGCTCGACGACGACGCAGGCCGCCCGGCGCGGCACCCCCGGCGTCACCCGGTTCATCACCCGTTCGTCGCAGGCGCGACCGCACTCGTCGAGCCCGCCGACGCGGACCCGGACCCCGACCGGGCACCGCCACGGTGATCACCGCAGGTCAGCGGTGGCGGATGACCATGGAGGACCTCTACCTCCGGGCCCTCCTGCCCGGTAATCTCGTGGTCACCAATCGTGAGGAGTGCGGATGTCGCAGGACGGGCTCGCGGGGCTCGTCACCCGGATGCTGGAGTCCATGTGCCGGGTGCTGTGGGGTTTCGCCCCTCGGATGATCCCGCACATCGTCGCGCGCCTGGGTCCGGTCCGCGCCGTGCTGTGGTTCGCCGTGAACATGCCGCGGCTGCTGCGCACCATGCACGTCCTCGGCCCGCTGCGCACCCATCTCGCCGCGGTGGCCATCTCGCTGCACAACAACTGCACCTACTGCGCCTACGGCCACGCCTTCGCCCTCGAGCTGATCTACCTGCGCGAGCACGACCGGCTGTTCCCGGTCGACGCCCGCACGATCGCCGAGTGGCGCGACCTCGGCCCCCGCGAGCTCGGCCACCGGCTGCGCAGCGTCCTGCAGGAGGCCGGGCTGCACGTCGAGGCCCTCTGGGTCGACCGCACGCTCGCCCTCGCCGCGGGCGGCCACCGGCCCGTGGACGCGGACGAGGCCCGCATCGTCCACATGGTCGGCATGATCGGGCGGATGAACCGGATCGCCGTCGAGGCGGGCGTCGAGCCGGACGAGGCGCAGAACCCGATCAACAAGGACACCGCGCTCAAGGCACGCTACGCCGAGCTGCGCGCCGCCGCCACCTGAGCCCGAACCCCCTCAGCTCTCCACCAGGCGCTCGAGGACCCGCCGGTAGACACCCTCCTCCACCCAGCGACGATGCCGCTTCCACTGGGTCTGCCACGACCCGAACTCGGCCGGCAGGTCGCGCCAGGAACAGCCCGTCCGGTAGCGCCAGAGGATGGCCTCCAGGGTCTGGCGGCGATCCCGCCGCGGGCGTCCCCGCTGCCCCGCGGGTGGCGGGAGCTCCGGCTCGATGAGCTCCCAGAGCTCGTCGCTGATCACCCCGTGCACGGGGTCGGGTGCGCGGTCGGGTCGGCGGTCGGCCTCGCGGTGGACGGGACCGTGCGGCGCGGCCTGCAACCGCTCGCCGATCGCGACGAACTGCTCGAAGGTCATCGCGGCGGCGGGGAGCGGGGAGCCCGCGCGCGGGCGGAGCCCGTCGAGGGCGATGGCCAGGTGCCGCCGCCACGCGTCCGGCGCGACCTCCGCGGCGGCGGGGATCACCCGCTGCAGGGAGCACACGACGACCAGCACGTCGGTCAGCTCGACGTCGGAGCGGACGGCGCCCGCGCGCTGCGCGCGGTCGAGCAGGGTCTCCGCCAGCCGGATGCCCTGGACGCACACCTCGTTGAGCGCGGGCGAGCGCGGCATCCCGTGGGTGATCAGGTCGGCGAAGGCCCGGTCGTCGGCGAAGGCGGCGCAGGTCTCCTCGAGCCAGGCCACCAGCGCGTCCCAGGGATCCGGGACCCGCAGGACCCGCTCCCGGATCCGCTCGAGATCGCTGCCGTACTCGGCGAAGACCGCCTCGCAGAGCGCCTCGCGGGTCGGGAAGTGCCGGTAGAGGGTGGCGTTTCCCACGCGGGCCCGGCGCGCGATCTCGCCCAGCGAGGCCTCCAACCCGTGCTCGCGCATGACCTCCCGGGCGGCCTCGAGCAACCGTCGCCGGTTGCGCCGGGCGTCACTGCGCAGCCGGGGGCTCACGACGGGGACGGACACGGGGCGTGATTGTATCTACAAAGCGAGGAGGGCCCCCCGGATAGCCGGTGGACCCGGTCCCTCAGGCGCAGCGTCGCGCTCCATCGCCGCCCGGTGTCGAAGGGGAGCTCATGACCAAGTCGCTGGACCGTGATCCTCCGCGCGGGGACACGGCCGAGCGCCCCCCGCGGCCCCGCCACCGGGCGGCACCGCCTCCCCCTCCCGCCCCCGCGGCGACGGGGTGGGGTCTCCCCCTCGCCGTGCTGATCACCGGCATGTTCATGTCCGTCCTGGACCTCAGCATCGTGAACGTCGCGATCCCCTCGATCCGCAGGGACCTGGGCGCCAGCATCGACAGCGTCCAGTGGATCAGCACCGCCTACAGCCTCACCGAGGGCGTCATGGTGCCGGCCAGCGCGTGGCTGGGCGCGCGGTTCGGGCTCAAGCGCCTCTACGTCGCGCTGATCGTTCTCTTCACGATCGCGTCGCTCCTGTGCGCCCTGTCCACCGGGCTGAGCGGGCTGATCGGGTTCCGGATCCTGCAGGCGATCCCCGGCGGCGTACTCCCGGTCACCTGCATGACGATCCTGTTCCGCATCGTGCCCAGGGAGAAGCTCGGCGCCGCCATGGGCATGTACGGGCTGGGCATCGTCGTGGCGCCCGGCATCGGCCCCACGCTGGGCGGCTACCTGGTGGAGCACACGAACTGGCGCGTGATCTTCCTGATCAACGTGCCGGTCGGCATCCTCGGCGCGATCGCGGCCGCCATCTGGTTGACGAAGTTCCCGGCCGAGAAGAGCAAGCCGTTCGACTACATCGGGTTCGGTTGCATCGCCACCAGCCTGTTCTCCCTCCTGCTCGCGCTCGAGGAGGGCGACCACTGGGGCTGGAGCGACTACCGCACCGTGATGCTGTTCCTGGCCGCGGCCGTGTTCATGGCGCTGTTCATCGTGGTCGAACTGCACGTCGAACACCCCGTCCTCGACATCCGGGTGTTCAAGTACTGGCCCTACGTCAACTCGCTCCTGCTGATCAGCGCGATGTCGATCGGCCTGTTCGCGGTGCTGTTCTACATCCCGTCGTTCCTGCAGGACGCGCAGGGCTGGACGCCGTTGAACACCGGCCTGACCCTGCTGCCGCAGGCCGTCGCGATGGCGCTGCTCATGCCGTTCGCGGGCCTGCTCTACGACAAGATCGGCGCCCGGTGGCCCGCCGCCATCGGCCTGGCGCTGGTCGGGAGCGGGATCCTGCTGCTGTCCCGGATCAACGTCGACATCACCCGCGGGGAGCTCATCCTCGGCATGGTCGTCATGGCCACCGGGATGGCCCTGGGCATGATG
>NZ_VFPA01000001.1 GCF_006716445.1 Pseudonocardia kunmingensis | reverse complement strand
CCGAGCAGGCGCAGATGGCGGCCCGGGAGACCGTGGCCCGCGAGATGCACGACGTGCTGGGCCACCGGCTGTCGCTGCTCAGCGTGCACGCCGGCGCGCTGGAGTTCCGGCCGGACGCGCCCGCCGAGGACGTCGCCCGCGCGGCTCGCGTGATCCGGGAGAGCGCCCACCAGGCGTTGCAGGACCTGCGGGAGGTCATCGGCGTGCTGCGCGCACCGGTGGGCGAGCTGCCCCAGCCCACGGCGGCCGACGTGCCCGAGCTGGTGGCGGAGTCGCGCCGCGCGGGGATGCGGGTGGTCCTGCGCCACGAGGTCGAGGGCGCGGTGCCGCAGACGGTGGGCCGCACGGCCTACCGGGTGGTGCAGGAGGCGCTGACCAACGCCCGCAGGCACGCGCACGGCGCGGACGTGCGGGTCGCGGTGGCCGGCGCCGCCGACGCCGGCCTGGCCGTCGAGGTCGTCAACGACCCGCCCCCGCTGCCGTGCCCGCACGGGGAGCCGGGTCAGGGGCTCACCGGGCTCGCCGAGCGCGTCGCGCTCGCGGGCGGCCGGTTGGAGCACGGGCCGACGAGGGCGGGCGGCTGGCGCCTCGCCGCCTGGCTACCGTGGCCGACGTGACCACCGCGGAGCCGGTCGGCGTGCTGATCGTCGACGACGACCCGCTGGTGCGCGCGGGTCTCGCGATGATGCTCGGCGGCGTCCCGGAGATCCGGGTGGTCGGCGAGGCGGGCGACGGGGCCGAGGTACCGGCGCTCGTCGAGCGGCTCGCTCCCACCGTGGTGCTGATGGACATCCGGATGCCCGGCGTCGACGGCCTCACGGCCACCGAGCACCTGCGCCGCCGTCCCGCGGCACCCGAGGTGATCGTGCTGACCACGTTCGACGCCGACCGCCACGTCCTGCGCGCGCTGCGGGCGGGTGCCGCCGGGTTCCTGCTGAAGGACACGCCGCCCGGGGAGATCGTCACCGCGGTGCGGCAGGTGGCGCAGGGCCGCCCGGTGCTCTCGCCCGCGGTGACCCGGCGGCTGATCGCCCGCGTCGCCGAGAACGACCACGACCGGCGCCGGGCCCGTGCCCGGGCGCGCCTCGCGCAGCTCAACGACCGCGAGCGCGACGTGGCCGTCGCGGTCGGCGAGGGCCGCTCCAACGCTGAGATCGGCGCGGTGCTGCACCTCGCGGTGCCGACCGTCAAGACCCACGTCTCGAACATCCTCACCAAGCTCGACCTCAACAACCGGGTCCAGATCGCGTTGCTCGCCCACGACGCGGGCCTCCTCGACGACGACGGGTGACGCCGGGCGCGTCATGCGTCATCCCCCCGGACGGGCCACGCCCATCGCGTTCGGGTAGGGCACCGCACCGCCGTCGGCGACGGACCGGGCGAGCGGACCGAGCGCGTCGAGCAGCCCGCGCAGCGCGGCGTCGTCGAGCGCGCGCAGGGCGGTCGCCGCCGAGAGGTCGGTGCTCCGCTCGATCCCGGCTCGCAGGTCCCGCCCGCGCTCGGTCGGCTCCCCCGCGGCGTCCAGCAGCCCGCGGGCCCGCAGCCGGTCGGCCGCGTCCGCCCACTCCTGGTCGGTCCACCCCCGGAACTCGCGCTGCCGCTCCACCAGCGCGGCCCGGTGCAGCCGGTGGGCCTCGACGCCGTCGACCTGCGCCGCCACCAGCGCGGCCACGTGCCCGTCCCCGCGGTGCTCGCGCAGCACGGTGGCGGCGTGCCAGACGCGGCCGAGCGGGTCGGCGGGCGCCGGGACGTCGAGGTGCGCGGCCGCGAGCGGGCGCCCGGCGACGTCGAGCCCCGCGAGCACCCCGGCGAGCCGGTCGGCCGCGCCCGCGAGCGCGGAGGCGTCCGTGACGTGCGCCGCGAGGGCCGCACAGGCGAGCCGGGCCCGCGCGTCCAGTACGCGCGCCGGGTCGGCGACCGCCCACGCCCCGGGCAGCGCCTTCTCCACCATCCGCGGCGCGAACCCGTGGAAGAGCGCCGTGACCAGTCGCGGGCCCGGCGTGCCGAGCGCCGCCGAGCGGGAGGCGAAGTACCCCGTCCAGAAGCCGCGCAGCCCCAGCTCCCCGTACGCCTCCTTCGACCCGGCGGTGAAGTACACGACGGCGTGCACCGCCTCCAGCACCCGCCACAGCTCACGCTCCACGAGCCCGCGTTCGTCCACCCCGCTGGTGTACGGGTCGGGGCGCGTCGCGGCAAGGCACCCGCCGCGGACGCCGGTCCTCGGGGCCCCGGAACGCGCGGCCGGTCACTACGCTCCAGATCCGTGCCCGCCGCGACCGAGACCGCTGCCGGGTTCCTCGACGCGCTCCGCGCGCTGCGGTCGGAGCCCGAGCTCGCGGTGGTGCGCAGGCGCCTCGGGCCCGGCGACGACGCCATCGGCGTGCGGATGAAGGACCTGTTCGACACGGCGAAGGCCGCCCGGCGGATGCCGCTCGAGCAGGTCGAGGCCCTGTTCGCCGACGACCGGTACGAGGCCCGGATGGGCGCGCTGTGCATCCTGGACTTCCGGGCGAGGGCGCGCGACGCCACCGAGGACGACCGCCGCGCCTACTACGAGCTCTACCTGCGGCACCTGGACCGGATCACGACGTGGGACATGGTCGACCGGGCGGCGCCCAGCGTGGTCGGCGGCCACCTGCTCGGGCGGTCGGTCGCGCCGCTCGTCGAGCTGGCCGGGGCCGCCGCGCCGCTGCGGCGCCGCACCGCGATCACCGCGCCGCTGTGGTTCGTCCGGTACGGCGGCGAGGCCGACCTGCGGGGCCTGTTCGACGTGGCGGCCCTCCTCGCCCACGATCCCGACCCGGTGGTGCACAAGGCCGTCGGGATCGCGCTCAAGCACGCGGGCGGGCGCGACGCGGCGGCGGTGGAGCGCTTCCTCGACGCGCACGCCGCGCGCATGCCCCGGGTCGCCGTGCGGTCGGCGACGGACAAGCTCGCCCCGGCCGTGCGGGCCCGCTTCGTCGGCTGACCCGGACGGAACGCGCGGTCACCGCGGCGCGGAGACCGCCCGGCCGACGGCGCCGATGTCGTGGACGTGGTGGCGGGCCTCGTG
Organism: Pseudonocardia kunmingensis; assembly: GCF_006716445.1. Classification (GTDB taxonomy): domain Bacteria; phylum Actinomycetota; class Actinomycetes; order Mycobacteriales; family Pseudonocardiaceae; genus Pseudonocardia; species Pseudonocardia kunmingensis. The sequence goes on along the minus strand of NZ_VFPA01000001.1, from coordinate 3,336,472 downwards.
CAGGGCGTGGCGCACCAGCCAGCGGGCGGTGCGCACCTCGTCGGGGCGCCTGCGTCCCACCCGCTCCCAGTCGGTGGTGGCCGCGATCTCGTCGAGGAACCCGGCGAGGTGGGCGTCCAGCTCGGCGAGCACGGCGTCGAGGTCGGCCTCGTTGTGGCGGAACCGCACGGTGCGCAGGTCGTTCAGCATCGGCTCGTGCACCGGCGTGTCCTCGGTGCGGGTGCGGTACAGCCGGATCGTGGACGTCGAGAACACGTCGCGGACGTGGCAGGCGTACTCGACGACCGACCAGGTCGTGGCGTCGGGGCGCGTGCGCCGGAGCGCGGGGGCCACGGCGGACACGGCGGCGCGCACCTCATCGGGCACCCCGCGCAGGGCCGCGGTGGCGGACTCGACCGAGGTGTCGGCGTAGGACATCGGGCACTCGCCGCAGACGTGGTGCTCGCCCGCGAGCCGCGGCACCCGGGTCGGGTCCATGCGATCCTCCGCGCCCCTCGACCGATCGTCTGCGCGCGTAAGCTACGCCCCCGTGACGGCCGGCACCTCGCAACTGGGCATCGGCCTCGCCGCCGTCGCCCGCCCCGCCTACATCACCTCGGGGCGCGCGGCCGACCTCGGCGCCCACCGCGACGTCGACGACCTGCGCGTCCGCACGGAGGCGGTCCTGGACGCGGCGTACGCCGCCGGGATCCGCTACGTCGACGTGGCCCGCTCCTACGGGCGCGCCGAGGAGTTCCTGGCCGGCTGGCTGCGGCGCCACCCGGAGATCGACGACGTCGAGATCGGGTCGAAGTGGGGCTACCGGTACGTGGGCGGGTGGCGGGTGGACGCGTCCGTGCACGAGGTGAAGGACCACTCGCTCGCCGCGTTCGACGAGCAGGTGGCCGAGACCGGCGCGCTGCTCGGCCCGCGCCTGGGGATCTACCACATCCACTCCGCGACGCCGGAGACCGGCGCGCTCGAGGACACCGCGCTGCACCGGGCGCTGGCCGGGCTGCGGGAGCGCGGGGTCCGGGTCGGCGTCTCCACCTCCGGGCCCGCGCAGGCCGACACCGTCCGGCGCGCCCTGGAGATCCAGGTCGACGGGGCGCCGCTGTTCACCTCGTTCCAGTCCACCTGGAACGTGCTGGAGCCCTCGGTCGGGGCGGCACTGTCCGAGGCGGCAGGCACGGGCGCGCGCGTGATCGTCAAGGAGGCGGTGGCGAACGGGCGGCTCACCCCGGGCGCCCCCGACGCCCCGCCCGCCGCCGCGGCGCTCGCCGCCGAGGTCGGGCTGCCGCTGGACCAGCTGGCGATCGCGGCCGCGCTCGCCCAGCCGTGGGCGTGGCGGGTGCTCTCCGGGGCGGTCGACCCGCTGCAGGTCACGAGCAACGCGGCGGCGGCCGCCGTGGTGCTGCCGCCCGCCGTGGTGCCCGCGCTCGGCGCGCTCGCCGAGGAGCCCCGCGCGTACTGGTCGGCCCGCTCCGCCCGCCGGTGGAGCTGACCCGCACCCCGGAGATCGCCGCCGTCCGGGGTGCTCGCGAACGGCTCGTAACGATCATTGCCGTCGCGTGGACAACGTCGGTGGCGTGTGCGATGTTGCGCGCACCCATCGGAGTGATCGCGCTCGCCGCCGAGCGCCGCTCCCGAGCAGGAGGTGCCATGGCTGTCACCACACGGAGCCGGGTCACCCCGGCACGCCGCCGACTCCGGACCGTCGTCGCGGCGGCGGGGGTGCTCGCCCTCGCCGCGTGCGGCAGCAGCGAGCCCGAGGTCCCCGGGGCCGACGGGTCGCTGTCGATCGCGACCGGCGGCACCGGCGGCGTCTACTACCCCTACGGCGGCGGCATGGGGACGGTCCTCTCGGAGAACCTCGAGGGCATCACCGCCACCGTCCAGGAGACCAACGCCTCCGTCGACAACATCCTGCTGGTCCAGGACGGTGGCGCCGACATCGCCTTCGCCCTCGGCGACACCACGGCCGACGCCGTCGGCGGGGTCGCGCAGTTCGAGGGCCGCGAGGTCACGATCTGCACGCTGGGCAAGCTCTACAACAACTTCACGCAGGCGGTGACGACCAGCGGCACCGGGATCCGGTCGGTCGCGGACCTGCGCGGGAAGCGGGTGTCGGTCGGTTCGCCCGGCTCGGGCACCGAGGTGATCGCGCTGCGGCTGCTGGAGGCCGCGGGCATCAACCCGGACACCGACATCCAGCGCAGCCAGCTCGGGGTCGGCGAGACGGCGCAGGCGTTGCGCGACGGCACCATCGACGCCGGGTTCTGGTCGGGCGGGCTGCCCACCGGCGCGCTCGTCGACCTGGCGAGCACCGGCCAGATGGTGCTGATCCCCACCGCCGAGTACACCGAGGCGCTGGCGTCGCAGTTCGGCCCGTACTACCAGACCGCGGAGATCCCGGCGGGCACCTACCAGGGCCAGACCGAACCGAGCCCGCAGGTCGTGGTGCCGAACGTGCTGGTCGTGCGCTCGGACATGCCCGAGCAGCTCCAGCAGGACATCACCCGCACGATCTTCGAGAACGAGGAGCGGCTCACCACCGTGCACCCGGCCGCCGCGGATCTCGACGCCGCCACGGCGGGCGACGTGAGCTTCGTCGACGTCTGCCCCGGCGCCCGGGCCTACTTCGACCAGGCGACGGGCTGACCGGGCACCTGCCGTGCGGACGCTCGTCGCGGTCGCGGTCGCGGTCGCGGTCGCGGTCGCGGTCGCGGTCGCCGTCACCGGGCTGCTCGCCGCGGGCTGCGCGGCGCCCGGCCCGGCCGTCACCGTGCGCGACACCGGGGGTGCGCTGCTCACGCGCGTACCGGTGCCCGCCGGGACGTTCGCGGTGAGCTACCGCAACTCGCTCTACGGCACGCTCGCCGAGGAGCGCTACCAGGTGCAGGACGACGGCGGGTTCCGGCTCGTCGAGCTGGCCGCCGACCAGCTCGCGGTGCTCGAGGAGTACTACGCCGTGCCGGGGCCGGTGGACGCGGCGCCGGACGGCGACCGGCGCAGCTGGGTCGCCCAGCCGTCGCAGCACCCGGTGTTCGGCGACCTCTCCATCGCCGCCACCGCGCTCGGCGAGCGCACCCTGCACGTACCCGGTCACCCGCCGGTGCCCCTGCCGCCGCTGACCGGCGCGTCGGGGGTCACCGTCGTTCTCGACGTCGAGGAGAGCCGATGACCGCACGACCCGACGGCGACGAGGCCCGCCCCGACCCGCCCGGTGAGCGCACGTTCGACGAGGAGGCGCTGCTCGCCGAGTACGAGGCGGAGAAGCCCGCGCGCCGGCTCTCCGGGGCCCCGCTGCGCGTGGTGCAGGTGCTCGGGGCCGTCCTGTCGCTGTACGGGCTGTGGTGGGTGTTCAACCCGATGCCCGCGCAGCAGTACCTGCCCTCGTTCCTGGGGCTCGGGCTGGCGCTGACCTTCCTGGTCTACCGCGGCTGGGGCCGCTCGGAGCAGGCCCGCGCCGACGGGCGGACCGACAACCCGCACGTGCTCGACTGGGCGCTGGCGGTGGCGTCGATCGTCCCGTTCGCCTACATCGTGGCGGACTGGGACTCGTTCTTCCGCCGGGCCGTCGTGCCCACCGACCTCGACCTCGTGATGGGCACCCTCGCCATCGTGCTGACGCTCGAGGCCGCGCGGCGCACCGTGGGCCTGCTGGTGCCGCTGGTGGTGGTCGCGTTCCTGGCTTACGCGGCCTTCGGGTCGTACTTCCCCGGCATGTTCGCCACCTCGAGCTACGACTGGGAGCGGCTGGTCGGGCACAACGTGATGGGCACGCAGGGCCTGTTCGGCGTGCCGATGGACGTCGCCGCCACCTACATCATCCTGTTCACCGTCTACGGCGCGGTGCTCACGGCGTCCGGGGCCACGCGGTTCTTCATCGACCTGGCGTTCGCCGCGTTCGGCCAGTCCGGTTCCGGGCCGGGCCGCACCGTCACGCTCGCCGGGTTCCTGCTCGGCACGGTGTCCGGCTCCGGGGTGGCCACCACCGTGACCCTCGGCGGCGTGACCTGGCCGCTGCTGCGCAAGGCCGGCTACCCGAAGGAGAACGGCGGCGCGGTGCTCGCCGCCGCGGGCATCGGCGCGATCCTGTCCCCGCCCACGCTCGGCGCGGCGGCGTTCATCATCGCCGAGCTGCTGAGCGTCTCCTACCTGCAGGTGCTGATCTGGGCGACGATCCCGACGCTGCTGTACTACCTCGGGATCATCCTGGCCGTCGAGATGGACGCCCGGCGCTACCGCACGCACGCGATCGAGCTGGACGTGAAGCCCGCGGGTGCGCTGCTGCTGCGCTTCGGCTACCACTTCAGCTCGCTGGCCGCGATCGTCGTGTTCATGGCGCTGGGGCTGACACCGTTCCGCGCGGTCGTCTACGCCACGGTGCTGGCGTTCGTGCTGAGCTTCCTCGACCGCAGCTGCTGGATGACGCCGCGCCGCGTCTTCGGCGCGCTCGCGGCGGGCGCGAGCGGCGCGCTCTCGGTGATCCCGGTGATGGCGGCGGCCGGGATCATCGTCGGGGTCATGACGCTCACCGGTCTCGGGCTCAAGCTCGCCGGGATCATCGTGACGATGGCGGGCGGCAATCTGGCCCTGACCGCGGTGTTCTCCGCGATCGCGGTGACCCTGCTCGGGCTCGCGGTCCCGGTGACGGCGAGCTTCATCATCTCGTGGGTGATCATCGGGCCCGCCCTGCAGGACGTGGGTGTGCCCGCGTTCGCCGCCGCGATGTTCATCTTCTACTACGCGGTGCTGTCGGAGGTGTCCCCGCCGACGGCGCTCTCCCCGTTCGCCGCCTCGGCGATCACCGGCGGCAAGCCGGTGCGCACCATGTGGCTCACCTGGAAGTACACGCTCCCGGCGTTCCTCGTCCCGTTCGTCGTGGTGCTCTCGCCGCAGGGTGTGGGCCTGCTGCTCTCGGGCGGCGTCGGCACGGTCGTGGTCGCCACGCTGGCGGCGGCCGCCGCGGTCGCCGCGCTGGCGGTCGTCACCGGCGCGTGGCTGGTGGGGCCCGCGGGGGTGCCCGAACGCGTGCTGTTCGGCGTCGCGGCGGTCGCGCTGCTGGTGATGGCCCCGGTCGCGATCGGGATCGGTGTCGCGGCCGCGCTGGCCGGGGTGCTGGTGCACCTGGTGCGGCGCCGCCGGGCCGACGCAGCGGACGCAGCCCAAACGAAAGCGAACAACAGCTGAGCGAAAGCCGCGCTGCAGTGCTTTCGATGCTGTTCGTTGACGGTCGGGGGTGCGTTTCCTAGGGTCTGCGCGGGTGACACCGATCACTCGAGGACGGCTGGGGGCCGGGTGGCGGGCATCGCGGAGCACGAGCGGCAGCAGGAGGTGCTGCGCCTGCTCGACGTCGACGGCCGGGTGAGCGTGGCCGACCTCGTGCGCCGCTTCGGCGTCACCGCGGTGACCATCCGCAAGGACCTCGAGGTGCTGGAGCGCCGGCACCTCCTCGCCCGCGTGCGCGGGGGCGCGGTGCCGGCCGACGGGGCCGACGAGGGCGCCTTCGAGATGCGGCTGCGCCACGGCGCCCAGGCGAAGGCGGCGATCGCGCACGCAGCCGCCGCGCTGGTGCCCGACGGCGCCGCGATCGCCCTGGACTGCAGCACCACCTGCTACCACCTCGCCCTGGAGCTGCGCGGCCGCCGGAGCCTCGTCGTCGTCACCAACGGCCTGCGCGCCGCCGAGCTGCTCAGCGACTCCGGCGTCACCGTCGTGCTGCCCGGCGGCACGCTGCGCCGCTCGTCGTGGTCGGTGGTGGGCGACTTCGGCGACTTCGTCGGCAGCCGGGGCCGGCTCGCGATGGGGTTCTTCGGCGTCCGCGGGCTCTCGCGCGAGCACGGGCTCATGGAGCTCACGGTGGAGGAGACCACGGTGAAGCGCCGGCTGGCCGCGTCCTGCAACGAGGTGTACGCCCTCTTCGACTCGTCCAAGGTCGGCCGGTTCGCCCTGCACAGCTTCGCGCCGCCCCAGCGGATCACCGCGCTCTACACCGACGAGGGCGCCGACCCCGACGCGCTCGCGGGCTTCGCCGAGGTGGGCGTGGCCGTCCACCGGGTGCCCGTCCCCACCACTCGAACCGGAACGTCCGCCTGACCACAGGCGCAGAGGAAGGAGCGACGATGCTCGACAGGCGCATCACCGCGGCGCTCGCCGTGGCCGCGGCAGGGGTGCTGGCCCTCGCGGGCTGCACGCAGCAGAACCCCGGTGGGGGCGGCGGGGAGGGCGGTGGCGGCGGCGAGGACCAGGTCAGCGTCGCGTTCGTGCCCAAGCTGCAGGGCATCCCCTACTTCGAGGCGATGAACACCGGCGGGCAGGCCGCCGCGCAGGAGCTGGGCCTCGAGTGGATCTACCGGGGTGCGTCGACGGCGGACCCGGGCGCGCAGACCGAGATCGTCAACTCGCTGATCCAGCAACGCGTCGACGTCCTCGTGGTCGCACCGAACGACCCCGACTCGATGGCCCCGGTGCTGCAGGAGGCCGCCGACGCCGGGATCAAGGTGATGACGGCCGACACCGACGCCCCGAACTCGGTGCGCGAGGCGTTCGTGAACCAGGCCTCGCCGGAGGGCGTCGGCACCGCGCTCACCGACTCGCTGCTCGAGGCGATGGGCGGATCGGGCAAGTACGCGATCGTGTCGTGCGGCCAGACCGCGGCGAACCTCAACTCCTGGATCGAGGTCCAGCGCCGGGTGACCGCGGAGAAGTACCCGGGCGCCGAGATCGTCGACGTCGTGTACGCGGGCGAGGACGAGGCGCAGGCCGTCACGATGGCCAAGGACCTGATGAACGCCCACCCGGACCTGACCGGGCTCGTCGGCGAGTGCACGGCGTCCGCACCCGGGGTGGCCAAGGCCGTCACCGAGGCCGGGAGGATCGGCCAGGTGTTCACGGTCGGGCTGGGCACGCCGCAGTCGATGAAGCAGTACCTGGAGAACGGCTCGTCGTCCGCGGCGATCCTGTGGGACGTCGAGCAGCTCGGCTACCTGACCGCGTGGGCGGGCCTGCAGCTGGCCTCCGGCACGCCGTTCCAGCCGACGAACGAGGTGAACGCGGAGCTGCCGGCCGTCACGTGGGACGAGGCGAGCAAGGAGCTGCTGCTCGGCGACCCGCTGCGGATCACCACCGAGAACGTCGACCAGTACCAGTACTGATGGGAGAGGCCCTGCTGCGGCTGCGCGGCGTCCAGAAGCGCTACGGCGGTGTCCGGGCGCTGCGCGGCGTGGACCTCGACGTGCTCGCCGGCGAGGTGCATGCCCTCGTCGGCGAGAACGGCGCCGGCAAGTCCACGCTGATCAAGATCGTGTCCGGTGCCGAGGTGGCCGACGAGGGCACGGTGGAGATCGACGGCACGCCGCTCTCCGGCGGCAGCACGCAGGCGGCGATGGAGGCGGGGGTCGCCACCGTCTACCAGGAGCCGCACCTGTTCGGCGAGCTGACGGTGGCCGAGAACGTGTTCCTCGGCCGGGAGCTGAGAACCGGCGGGCGGGTGGACTGGGCGACCCAGCGCACCCGGGTCGGCGAGCTGCTCGCGCAGATCGGCCTGGATCCGGCGATCGGCGACGTCCGCGTCGCCGACCTGCCGGTGGCCGAGCAGCAGCTCGTCTCCATCGCCAAGTCGTTCGCGCACTCGGCGAAGGTGCTGATCCTCGACGAGCCCTCGGCGATCCTCACCGACCGCGAGATCGACGTGCTGTTCGGCGTCGTGCGCAACCTGCGGGCCGCCGGCGTCGGCATCGTCTACATCTCCCACCGGCTCGACGAGCTGGCGCAGATCAGCGACCGCGTCACCGTGCTGCGCGACGGCGAGGTCGTGGCCACCGAGCCGACCGGGGACCTGTCCGTCCGGCAGGTGGCCGAGCTGATGGTCGGCCACGAGCTGGGCGCCGCCACCGCGGACCGCCCGGCCCCGACCGGCGAGCCGGTGCTCGCCGTGGCCGGGCTCGGGCGCAGCGGCGCGTTCTCCGGCCTGGACCTGCAGGTGCGCCCGGCAGAGGTGGTGGCCCTCTACGGCCTGGTGGGCTCGGGCACCGGGGCGATCGCCCGCGCGCTCTACGGGGTGGACCCCGCCGACGCGGGCACCGTGCACGTCGACGGGCGCCGCGTCCGGCTGCAGTCCCCGGGCGACGCCGCCGCGGCCGGCGTCGCGATGCTGCCCGGCAACCGCAAGCAGCAGGGCGTGTTCGCGAACAAGTCGATCGCGTTCAACATCTCCAGCGCGCACCTGCGGCACCTGGCGAAGCTCGGGTTCTGGTTCGACCGCGGCCGTGAGAGGTCCATCGCTCAGGACTTCCTGCGCCGGATCTCGATCAAGGCACCCGACGTGGGTACCGCGGTCGGCGCGCTGTCCGGGGGCAACCAGCAGAAGGTCGTGCTGGCCCGCCAGCTCGTCCGCGCGCCCCGGGTGCTGGTCCTCGAGGAGCCCACCCAGGGCGTCGACGTGGGCGCGAAGGAGGAGATCCACCGGCTGGTGCTGGAGCTGGCCGACGGCGGCAGCGCGGTTCTCGTGATCTCGACTGATCTCGCGGAGGTGCTGCAGCTCGCCGACCGCGTGCTGGTGGTGCGCAAGGGCAGCGTGGTCCGGGAGTTCCCGCGCGGCGCGGGCCAGGCCGAGGTGCTCGCGGCCGCGGCGGGCGACGACGGCGAGGTGGCCGCGTGATCACCGCCTCCACCACGGCAGCCGAGCCCGTGCGCCGCTGGATGCGGGTACGGGCGATCGAGGGGCAGGAGCTCGCGCTCATCGGCGTGACCGGGCTGCTGTGGATCGTGCTCTCGCTGGTCACCGACACGTTCCTCACGACAGGCAACATCACGAACATCCTGTTCACGGTGGCGCCGATCGCGCTGGTCGGGATCGGCATGACGGCCGTGATCGTCACCGCCGGGATCGACGTGTCGGTGGGCAGCCAGGCGGCCGTGGTGATGGTGGTGGTCGCGCTGCTGGTGCGCGACGCCGGCCTGGCGTTCCTGCCCGCGGTGGCCGTCGCCGTCGTCACCGGGCTGGTGCTGGGCCTCGTCAACGGCCTGCTGGTGGCCTACGGCGGGATCCACCCGATCATCGTCACGTTCGGCACGCTGAACATCTACCGGTTCGTCGCGCTGCAGATCTTCGGCACCGAGCAGGTGGCGGGCGTGCCCGACACGCTGTCCGTGATCGGCGGCGGCGCGGAAGGCCGGTTGCTGGGCGTGCCGACCGCGTGGTGGCTCACCCTGGTGCTGGCCGCGGGCATGTGGTGCTACATGCGGTTCTGGGCCACCGGGCGACACCTCTACGCCGTGGGCGGCGACGCGTTCGCCGCGCGGCTGGCCGGGGTGCGGGTGCGGCGTCGCCAGATCAGCGCCTACGTGCTCACCGGCGCCTGCGTCGGGCTCGCGGGCTGCGTGCTGATCGGCAGCGGCGGGCTGGTGCAGCAGAACGTCGGCACCGGCCTCGAGCTGGAGGTGATCGCGGCCGTCGTGATCGGCGGCACGAGCATCATCGGCGGCCGCGGCACCGTGCTGGGCACCCTGCTCGGCGCGCTGCTGGTCGGCACCGTCTCCAGCGCCGTCACCCTGCTGAGCTGGCCCACCGAGGTCACGCAGCTGTTCATCGGCGTGTTCATCCTCGTGGCGGTCGGTGTCGACCTGCTGCGCGAGCGGCGGAGGAGTGCCCGATGACCGAGACGGACCTCGCACCCGCACCCGAGCGCAGCGGCGGCGAGAGCATCCCGGCACGCGTGCTGCGGATCGCGCTGACCGAGCGGGTGGTGCTGCTCGCCGTGCTGCTCGTCGTGGTGGTCGTCTGGTTCCGGGTGCTCGGGGCGGGCGGCTATCTGGTCGCCCCGTACGACGTGCGCTACCTCGGCAACGCGCTCGAGTCGATGGCGCCCTTCGCGCTGCTGGCGATCGCCGAGCTGTTCGTCATCGTGTCCGGCCGGGGCGGGATCGACCTCTCGGTCGGCGCCATCGTGTCGCTGGCCGGGATGGCGTTCGGGCTCATGGTCGGCGTGTGGGGGTGGCCGCTGCTGCCCGCGATCGTCGGCTGCGTGGCCGTCGGCGGCCTGCTCGGAGCCGTCAACGGGGCGCTCGTGGCCTACCTGCGGTTCCCCGCGCTGATCGCGACGCTCGCGACGTACTACGCGTACAGCTCGCTGGCCCTGGTGAGCAACGCGAACGCGCCGATCTCGACGCCGCCGGTCGTCGACCTGCACTCGCTGACCAGCAACGTCCGGCTCCCGCTGCTGCCGCCGGTTCCGCTGCACGTCTTCACGATCCTGCTGCCCTGCGCGGTGCTGGCCTGGGTGGTGGTCTCGCGCTCGACCTACGGCCGGTCGCTGTACGCCGTGGGCACCAACGACGTCGCCGCCGCGTACGCCACCCAGCCCGTGGCCCGCACGCGCTTCACCGCCTTCGTGGTGTCCGGGCTGCTCTCCGGCGTGGTCGCCGTGGTGACGGTGGCCCAGTTCGCGTCCGCCCGGCCCGACGCCGGCATCGTCGGCAACGGGATGGCGCTGCCCGCGATCACTGTGGCGGTGCTGGGCGGGGTGGCGATCCAGGGCGGCATCGGGCGGGTCGGCGGCGTGCTCGTGGCGGCGCTGCTGGTCACGTGGCTCAACGCGGGGATGCTGCTGGCGTTCCCGGAGGGTTCGGAGGGCAGCCGCTACCAGCTGCTCGCGCTCGGGCTGGTGCTCGTGCTGTCCGCGCTGCTCAACACGCTCGCCCTGCGCCGCTACGGGAGGCTGTCGTGACGTTCGCGCATCGGCCGGCCGACGTGCCTGCCGAGCTGGTGGCGCTCACCCGCCGCCTCGGCGACCCGGCGGCCGACCTCGTCGTCCTCGCCGAGGGCAACACGTCGGCGCGGCTGCCCGGCGACCGGTTCGCGGTGAAGGCCAGCGGGTCCCGCATGGACCTCGCCGGGGCGGGCGACTTCGTCGTCGGCGACCTGCCGGAGCTGGTCGACGTGCTGGAGCGGGGCGGCACGGACCAGGAGACGCTGTCGCGGCTGCTGTCGGCCGGTCCCGCGAGCCGCCGGAGCGAAGCGGAGGCCATCCGACACAGCGCGTCGATCGAGACGCTCGTCCACGTCGTCGCCCTGGCCGCCGGGGCCACCTGGGTGGCGCACACGCACCCGACCGCCGTCGTCGGGCTGCTCGCCGTCGAACAGGCGCGGGAGCTGTGGGAGGCGCCGCTGTTCCCCGACGAGGCCGTGGTGCTCGGCGAGCCCGTGTGGGTGCCCTACGCCGCGCCGGGCATCGCGCTCGGCGTGGGCGTGCACGCGGCCGTGCGCGAGCGGCTCGACCGCGACGGCGCCCCGCCGCGCCTGGTCCTGCTCGGCAACCACGGCATCGTCGCGCTCGGGGACAGTGCGGGCGAGGTCGAGACGATCACGACGATGGCGGTGAAGGCGGCCCGCGTCCGCGCGGTGGCGCTCGGGGCGGGCACGCCCGCCCCGCTGGCGATCGCGCACGCCCGCGAGCTCGCCGGACGCCCCGACGAGGCGGCCCGCCGCACGCTACTGGGAAGGACCCGCACATGAACCCGCTCGGCATCCACGCGCTCGTCTGGGCCGGCGGCTGGTCGCACGAGGAGTGCGAGCACGCCGTGCGCAGCACCCGCGAGGCCGGCTACGACATCCTCGAGATCCCCGCGCTCGACCCGGCGTCGATCGACATCGCGCACACGAAGGCGGCGCTCGCCGAGCACGGCGTCCGCGGTGTCTGCTCCCTTGGCCTCGACCTCGACGCGGACATCTCCTCCCCCGACCCCGACGTCGTCGCACGGGGGCAGGCCCGGCTCGCGGACGCGCTGGCCGTCGTCACCGGGATCGGCGGCGACTACCTGGGCGGCGCCGTCTACTCCGCCCTGGCCAAGTACGACCGGCCGCTCGACCCGCGCGGGCGCGACAACATGATCGCCGGCCTGCGCACCCTCGCCCGCGACGCGGCCGCCCAGGGCGTCACCGTGGGGCTGGAGCCGGTGAACCGCTACGAGTCGAACGCGATCAACACCGTGGCCGGCGCGCTGGCCGTGATCGACGAGGTCGGCGAGCCGAACGTCGTGGTGCACCTGGACGTCTACCACGCCAACATCGAGGAGACCGACTTCGTCTCCCCCGTCCGCGAGGCCGGCTCGCGGTTGGGCTACGTCCACATCGGCGAGTCGCACCGCGGCTACCTGGGCACCGGCACGATCGACTTCCCGGCGTTCTTCGGGGCGCTGCGCGACACCGGCTACGCGGGCCCCGTCACGTTCGAGTCGTTCTCGCGGGCGGTGGTGTCGGCGGACCTGTCCGACCGGCTGGCGGTGTGGCGCGACCTGTGGAGCGACGGGATGGACCTGGCGACGCACGCCCGGCGCTTCGTCACGGACGCCCTCACGCGCTGAAGATCCCGAGTATCGGTTGCTCATTGCTGTGATCACGACAATGAGCAACCGATACTTCGGATCACGAGACGAGGAGGCCGCGGCGGCGCAGCTCGAACGCCACCGTGCGGGCCACCAGGTCCGGACGCCGGTGCACGATGCCCGCGTCGAAGCGGAGGATCAGCCAGCCGAGTGCGACGAGAGCGGCCTCGCGCTCGAGGTCGCGGCGCGCGCGGTCCTGCCGGCGGTGGTCCTCGCCGTCGTACTCGATCGCGAGCTTCACCTCGGGGTAGGCCAGGTCGAGCCGGCGCACCTTGCCGCCCGCCGGTACCGCGAACTGGAGGGTCGGGGGCGGCAGGCCGGCGGCCCACAGCGCCATCCGGATGCGCGTTTCCATCGGCGATTCCGCGAGGTTGGTGGCGTGGCGCAGGACCGCGCTCAGGTGCCGCGCACCCCACGCGCCGGGATGCGCCAACCGGAGCCGGACGAGGTCGTCGTGGGTGACATCGCGCTTGTACGCCAACACGTCCACCGCGACGACCTTCTCGACGAGAGACGGCACCCAGCGAGCGAGGTCGAACGCGGTGCGGGCGGCGTTCGTGACCGCACAGCCGTCCACCTCGGTAGTTTCCGTCGGATCGACGAGATCACGATGAACACGCAGGCCGGGGCTCCGGTAGCTCTGCCCTCCGGAGCGGAGCATCAGTACCTCGGCCGGCGCGTCCGTCGGCCCGCTGGACGCGCGGAGGAGCTCGGCGGCGGAGTAGCCCGCCACCACGCCGCGCCCTGCCACGAGGACGGCGGCGGCCCGGGACCGCACCGCCAGCGTCGGTTCGAGGTGGGCGGGCGCGTAGACGTCGGGGAAGAGCTTCTGGAAGCGCGGCCCGCGCAGTTCACTCCAGGTCAGCAACCCGGCGGCAACGGCAGCGGACGCACGGAACGGCCGGGTGGGATCGATGGACATGCCCGGCACTGACGATCCCGAGCCGCCCGCGGTTCCATGATCTCGAGTATCGGTTGCTCATTGCTGTGATCACAGCAATGGACAACCGATACTCGCGATCACGTCGGGAAGGTCTCGGCCGCGACCGCGAGGAAGCCGGCCAGCACCGGGGACTCGTTACCGGGCCGCCAGGACAGCGCGACCGGCACCCGCAGGTCCGCGCCGGTCACGGGGCGGAAGGCGACACCTTCGAAGTGCAGCCATTCGGCCGAGGCCGGCAGCAGGGCCACGCCCACGGCCGCGGCGACGAGGGCCACCACGGTGTAGGTGTCCTGGGCCTCCTGCACGACCCGGGGCCAGAAGCCGACGGACGCGCAGCCGCGCACCGCGGTGTCGCGCAGGTTGGAGCCCTGCCGGTCGGGGTAGCTGACGAAGTTCTCCTCGGCCAGCTCGGTCAGCGGCACCGACGACCGGGCGGCGAGCGGGTGCTCGGCGGGGAGCACCGCCACCAGCTCCTCGTCCAGCAGCGTGCGGCTCTCCAGCGGGGCGGGCACGGGCGCGCGCAGCAGGCCCACGTCGATGCCGCCGTCGAGCAGGGCGCTGATCTGCGCGCCGCTGAACACCGACGGGTGCAGCTCGAGGCGGACCAGGGGGTAGCGCGCACGGTAGGCGCGGGTCATCCGCGGCAGCAACCGCCATGTCGTCGCGCCCGTGAGGCCCACGCGGATCTCACCGCGCTCGCCCTGCTCGGTGAGCAGCACCGACTCCCGGGCGCGGTCGGCCTCGGCGAGGACGCGGCGGGCGTGCTCGAGGAAGACCGCACCGGCGTTGGTGAGCCGGACCCGGCGGGTGGTGCGCTCCAGCAGCTGCACACCCAGGTCGCGTTCCAGGTGCCTGACCTGCTGGCTCAACGGCGGCTGCGCGATGTGCAGGCGCGCGGCCGCGCGGCCGAAGTGCAGTTCCTCGGCCACGGCGACGAACGCACGCAGGTGCCGCAACTCCATGATCGGCTCCGATCCGGGATCGAGACGGGTTCCGTCTCAGTCATGGCGTCATCTTGTATTGGACCGGCGGCGCCCGCACTGCCTACTGTCCGTGCACACGTTCGGCCTCAAGGGAGAGGTGCCGATGGCGCAGTCGCGCACAGTTCGAGGGCAGTTGCACCGGATCGGTCCGCTGCTCGTGCTCGCCGTGGGGGTGAGCGCGATCATCGGCGCGGTCGGGCTCTCGCTCGGCGAGCTCACCGCGCCCGGCCCGGGGTTGTGGCCCTTCATCGTCGCGCTGCTGCTCACCGGCACGGCGCTGGTCCTGGTGGTGATCGACGACCCCGAGGACTACGAGCCCTGGACGAGCGGGACCGCGCGCATCGCAGGCGGGGTCGCCGGGCTGGCGGTCTTCATCGTGGCGTTCGAGGCGATCGGGTTCCTGCTCCCGGCGTTCCTGATGCTCCTGCTCTGGCTGCGGATCTTCGGCCGCGAGTCGTGGCGCTGGGCCGTCGGGCTGGCGCTCGTCGGCTCGGTGGGCCTGTACCTGCTGTTCGACCAGGCACTGGGCGTCCCGTTCCCGGACGACGTGGTCGCCGAGCTGGTGGGCGGCTGACATGGGCATCCTGGACGGGATCGCGCAGGGGTTCACGGTCGCGCTGGACCCGGTCAACATCCTCTACGTCTTCGTCGGCGTGCTGATCGGCACGGTCATCGGGGTGCTCCCGGGGCTCGGGCCGACGGCGACGATCGCGTTGCTGCTGCCGCTGACCTACGAGATCGAGCCGCACACGGCCGTGATCCTGCTGGCCGGCATCTACTACGGCTCGATGTACGGCGGCACGATCACGTCGGTGCTGCTGCGGCTGCCCGGCGAGGCGGCGTCGGTCGTCACCACGTTCGACGGCTACGAGATGGCCAAGCAGGGCCGGGCCGGGCCGGCGCTGGGGATCGCCGCGATCGGGTCCTTCGTCGGTGGCGTGCTCGCGGTCGTCGGGCTCGCGGTGCTCGCGCCCCCACTGGCCGCGCTGGCCGTGTCGTTCGGGCCACCGGAGTACGTCGCGCTGACGGCGCTGGGCATCCTGCTGGTGACCTACCTCGGCACCGGGTCGGCGCTCAAGAGCCTGAGCATGGCTGCGCTCGGCCTGCTGCTGGCCACCGTCGGGCAGGACCCGATCGCCGGGACGACGCGTTTCACGTTCGGGCAGGTGACGCTGTTCGACGGGTTCGACTTCGTCGCCGTCGCGATGGGGCTGTTCGGGGTCGGCGAGATCCTGCACAGCCTCGAACGCACGGAGAAGGTCCAGGCCGTCACCCAGAAGATCAAGCACATCTGGCCGAGCCGCAAGGACGTGCGCGAGTCGGCGGGCGCCATCGGGCGCGGCAGCGTGCTCGGTTTCCTGATCGGGGTGCTGCCGGGCGGCGGCGGGGTGGTCTCCTCGCTCGCCTCCTACGCGCTGGAGAAGCGGCGGGCGAAGGACCCGAGCCGGTTCGGCCGGGGCGCCATCCAGGGGGTGGCAGGACCGGAGACGGCCAACAACGCCTCGTCGACCTCGGCGTTCATCCCGCTGCTCACGCTCGGCATCCCGGCCAACGTCGTGCTCGCGCTGATCTTCGGGGCGCTGCTGGTGCAGGGCATCACGCCGGGGCCGCAGCTCATCGACCAGCACCCGGAGATCTTCTGGGGCGTGATCGCGTCGATGTTCGTCGGCAACCTCATGCTGCTGGTGCTGAACATCCCGCTCGTCGGGGTGTTCGTGCAGATCCTTCGCGTGCGCGCCGGGGTCCTCGCCGCGTTCGCCCTGCTCGTGACGATGGCCGGGGTCTTCTCGATCAACAACGACGTCTCCGACATGTGGGTCGTCCTCGCGTTCGGCGTGCTGGGCTGGCTGATGAAGAAGACCGGGTTCGAGCCCGGGCCGCTCGTGCTGGCGTTCGTGCTCGGGCCGATCCTCGAACGGGCGTTCCGGCAGTCGATGCTGATCTCCGGCGGCAGCCTGGACGTGTTCGTCACGCGGCCGATCTCGGGCGGGCTGTTCGCGCTGATGGCCCTGATCGTCGTGATCAGCATCCTCACCGCCCGCCGCCGGGCCCGCGTGCTGCACCGGCACGACACCCCCACCACCGACGACGAACTCACGCCCGCCGAGGGAGACCGATGAGACGCCTGCACCTGCTCGCCGCCACGTTCGCGGCCGCCCTGTTGCTCGCCGCCTGCGGCGGGCAGGGCCCGGAGGAGCCCGAGGCGTACCCGTCCGACCAGATCCGGCTGATCGTGCCGTACGTGGCGGGTGGACCCACCGACATCGCCGCCCGCTCGCTCGGCCGGTTCATGGAGGGCTCGATGGGCCAGACGGTCGTGGTGGAGAACATGCCCGGCGCCTCCGGCTCGACCGCCTACCAGGAGCTGCTGTCCGCCGACGCCGACGGCTACACGATCTCGATGACGGCGCTGCCGACGGCGGTGCTCAACTACCTCACCAACGACGTCGGCTACACGCGAGAGGACTTCGCCCCGGTCGGCGTGATCACGCAGGTGCCGTCGGCGATCGTCGTGCCGGCCGCGTCCCCGTACGCCGACCTCGAGTCGCTGTTCGCGGCCGCGCGCACCGATCCCACGCTGGTCAGCGTGGGTACGCCGGGCGCGACCAACACCCACGCCGCGGAGACCCGCCGCATCACCCAGCTCTACGGGGTGCCGCTCACGGTCGTGCCGTTCAACGGCAACCAGGAGGTGCTCGGGGCGCTGCTGGGCGGCAACGTCGTGGCCGGGTTCGTGAACGTCTCGCAGGACATGCTCCCGGCGATCGAGTCGGGGCAGCTGCGCGTGCTCGCGGTGGGCACGCAAGCGCGGCTGCCGTACCTCGACGGCCCGACGTTCGTCGAGCAGGGTTACCCGGAGATCACCCAGAGCACCACCACGTTCGGCCTGATCGCCCCGGCCGGCACGCCGCAACCGGTGATCAGCCGGCTCGAGGAGGCGATGCGCGCCGCCTCGGCCGACCCGGAGACCCGGCGCGTGCTCGACGAGCGCTACGTGCCCGAGCAGTTCCTGGGCAGCGCCGACCTCGCGGCGCTGTTCGCGGAGACCGAGGAGACCTTCAAGGGAGTGGCGAGTGGCTGAGAGCAATCCGGCGAACGAGTCTGCGAACGGAGCGGACGCGCTGGTCGACGCGCTGCGCGAGCTGGGCGTCGAGCTGGCGTTCGGGCTGCCGGGGGTGCACAACCTGCCCGTGTGGGAGGCCTGCGCGCACGCCGGCATCCGGCTGGTCGGCGTCCGGCACGAGCAGGCAGCGGCCTACGCCGCCGACGGGTACGCGCGGGCGACGGGGAAGCTCGGCGTCGCCGTGGTGACGACCGGGCCGGGCGCGGCCAACACGCTGGGCGCCACCGGCGAGGCCATGACGTCCGGCGCGCCGGTCCTGGTGCTCGCCACCGACATCCCCTCGACGCTGCGGCGCCCCGGCGTCTACCGCGGCGTGCTGCACGAGACGCGCGACCAGGCGGCGATGTTCGCGCCGGTCACGAAGGCGGCCACGACCACGGCGTCCGCCGCCGACCTGCACGCCGACGTGCTGCGGGCCGGGCGGGAGGCGCTGCGGGCGCCCACGGGGCCGGTCTACCTGGGGATCCCCACGGACCTGCTCTCCGCGCGGGTCGCCGAGCGCACGCCCGCACCCGACGGCCCGCCGGAGCTCCCGGACGCGGACCTCGACGCCGCGCTCGCGCTGGTCGAGCGCGCGGAGCGACCGCTGCTGTGGGTCGGTGGCGGGGCGCTGCGCGCCGGCGCGGGCGACGCCGTCGGCCGGCTGGCGCAGCGGCTCGCCGCGCCCGTCGTCACGACCTACCACGGTCGCGGCGTCCTGCCGCCCGACCACCCGTGCCTTGCGCCGGCCACCACCCACGTGCCGGCCGTCGGCGCGCTGTGGGACGAGGCCGACCTCGTGATCGCGATCGGCAGCGACCTGGACGGGATGACGACCCAGAACTGGCGGATGCCGCAGCCGCCCGCCCTGCTGGCGATCAACGTCGACGCCGCGGACGCCGCGAAGAACTACCGGGCCGACCACGTCCTCGTGGGCGACGCGCGCACCGTGACCGAGCGGCTGGCCGCCGCGGTGCAGGCCCGGGACGGGTTGGACGTGCTGTCGGTGCAGACCGCGTCGCTGCGCGCCCACGTCGACGCCCTGGTCCGCGAGGAGGAGCCGCAGGCCGCGCTGCTGCTCGACGCGTTCGACCGGCTGCTGCCGCGCGACGCCACGGTGCTCGTCGACATGTGCATCGCGGGCTACTGGGTGGCCGGCTTCCACCGCGTGGCCGGGCCGCGGCGGCTCGCGTACCCGATGGGCTGGGGCACGCTCGGGTTCGCGTTCCCGGCCGCGCTCGGCGCCGCGGCCACCGGGACCGGGCGGGCGGTCGCCGTGGTCGGCGACGGCGGGTTCCTCTTCGCGTGCGGCGAGCTGGCCACCGCGGTGCAGGAGCAGCTGCCGCTCACCGTCGTGCTCGTCGACGACGGCGGCTACGGCATGCTGCGGTTCGACCAGGTGCAGGACGGCGTGCCGACCCGCGGCGTCGACCTCGTCACGCCCGACTTCACCGCGCTCGCCGCGGCGTTCGGGGTGCCTGCGCAGGGCGTGGACGGGTTCGGAGAGGACTTCGAGGCCGCGCTGACCAAGAGCCTGGAGGTCGACGGCCCGTCGCTCGTGGCGGTGCGGGCCGCGCTCACGCCGCCGCCGTCGACGTCGCCGCGCTGGTACCGGGCGGCCGGATGATCGACAAGCGGGTGGCGTCGCTGGCGGCGGCCGTCGCCGGGGTGCGCGACGGCGACACCGTCCTCGTGGGCGGCTTCGGCAACTCCGGGGTGCCGGTCGAGCTCGTGCACGCGGTGCTGGAGCTGGGGCCGAAGGACCTCACGATCGTCACCAACAACGCGGGCAGCGGCGAGACCGACATCGCCGCGCTGATCCGGGAGCACCGCGTCCGCAAGATCATCTGCTCGTACCCGCGGTCGGCGGGCTCGATCTGGTTCGAGAAGTTCTGGCGGGCCGGCGACATCGAGCTGGAGCTGGTGCCCCAAGGCACGCTCAGTGAGCGGATGCGGGCGGCGGGCGCAGGCCTCGGCGGCTTCTTCACCCCGGCCGGGGCGGACTCGCCGCTGGCCCAGGGCAAGGAGGTCCGCATGATCGACGGGCGCAGGCACGTGTTCGAGAAGCCGCTGCAGGCCGACGTCGCCCTGATCAAGGCCGACCGCGCCGACCGCTGGGGCAACCTCGTCTACCACTCCGCGGCCCGCAACTTCGGCCCGGTGATGGCCACCGCCGCGACGCTCACGGTGGCGCAGGTGCGCGAGTTCGTCGAGCTCGGGGACCTGGACCCGGAGGCCGTCGTGACACCGGGGATCTTCGTCGACCGGGTGGTGGTCGCATGAGTCTCTCTCCGCGGCAGATGGCCGCCCGGGTGGCGCGCGACATCCCGGACGGGAGCTACGTCAACCTCGGGATCGGGCTGCCGACGCTCGTCGCCGACGTGGTGCCACCGGACCGCGAGATCGTCTACCACAGCGAGAACGGGATCCTCGGGATGGGACCGGGCCCGGCGCCCGGCACCGGCGACCCGGAACTGATCAACGCGGGCAAGCAGCTGGTGACGCTGCTGCCCGGCGGTGCGTACTTCCACCACACCGACGCGTTCGTGATGATGCGCGGCGGGCACCTGGACATCACCGTGCTCGGCGCGTTCCAGGTCGGCGCGGGCGGCGACCTCGCCAACTGGGCCACCGACGAGGCCACGATGCCCCCCGCGGTCGGCGGGGCGATGGACCTCGCCGTGGGCGCCCGCCGGGTGCTGGTGATGACCACGCACACGACCAAGGACGGGCGGCCGAAGCTGCTGCCCGCCTGCACCTACCCGCTCACCGCCGCCGGCGTCGTCGACCGGGTCTACACCGACCTGGCCGTGCTCGACGTGACGCCCGACGGGTTCGTCGTCCGCGAGCTGGTCGACGGCGTCACCCGCGACGAGCTGCAGGAGCGCTCCGGTGCCCCGCTGCGGTTCGCGCCCGACCTCGAGGAGCTCACATGAGGAGGATCGGCGCCTTCCTCGCCGGGCTGGCCCTGCTGGCCGGGTGCGGCGCGCAGCAGCAGGCGGACGAGCCCGCCGAGTACCCCACCGAGGAGATCCGGCTGCTCGTGCCCTACGCCGCGGGCGGGCCGACCGACCTCACCGCGCGGGCGTACGGGTCGTTCCTCGAACGCGACCTCGGCCAGCCGGTGGTCGTGGAGAACCTCCCGGGTGGCTCGGGCGCGCTCGCCACCCAGGAGCTGATCCAGGCCGAGCCCGACGGGCACACGCTCTCGCTGATCACGGCCGGCACGACCGTGCTGACGCCGCTGGTCAACGAGGTGGGCTACACGGCGGAGGACGTCACGCCGGTCGGGGTGCTCTCGGAGGTGCCCTCGGTGCTCGCGGTGGCGGCGGACTCGCCGTACCCGGACCTCGCGGCGTTCGTGGCGGACGCCCGCGCCCGCCCCGGCGCCCTCACCGTCGGCACCCCCGGCGCGACGACCCCGCAGGGCATCGAGCTGCAGCGGCTGCGCGACGAGCACGGCGTCGAGGTCACCGTCGTGCCGTTCAACGGCAACGCCGAGATGACCACCGCCCTGCTCGGTCGCAACGTCGACGCGGTCCTGATCAACGCCTCGCAGGACGTCACCGAGAACATCGACGCCGGCGAGTTCCGCCCGCTCGCGGTCTCCAGCGCCCAGCCGCTCGACTGGCTGCCCGGGACGCCGACGCTGGTGGAGGCCGGGTTCGCCGGCCTCACGCTGTCCGGCTCGACGTTCGGGCTGGCCGGGCCCGCGGGGCTGCCCGAGCCCGTGGTCACGCGGCTCGAGGAGGCCCTGCGCCGCGGGCACGCCGACCCGGACGTCGTCGCCACCGTCGGCGAGCGCTACCTGGGCCCCGAGTTCCGCGGCGCCGCCGAGATGCGGGCGGTCCTCGACGAGACGCGCGCGGTCTACGAACCGATCCTGGGAGGATCCTGATGAGACGAGCATGGGCCGGCTTCGCCGCCGCGGCCGCGTTGACGCTGTCGTGCTCCGGGCAGGCGGCGGACGCCCCGGAGGAGTACCCGACGGACGAGATCACCGTGATCGTCCCCTACACCGCGGGCGGGCCCACCGACCTCGCCGCCCGCACGATGGGCGCGCACCTGGAGAAGGCGCTGGGCCAGCCGGTCATCGTGGAGAACCTCCCCGGTGCGGCGGGCTCGGTGGCGATGAACGAGTTCGTGGCGAGCGAGCCGGACGGGCACACGCTCACCCTCGTGGCCGCGCCGTCCACGGTCGTGACGCCGATGATCCAGGACGTGCCCTACGACGCCAACTCGTTCGTCACGATCGGCGTGATCACCGAGATGCCGTCGGTGCTCGCGGTGGGGAGGGACTCCGGGTTCGCCGACGCCGCCGCGTTCTTCGACGCGGCGCGGCAGCGGCCCGGTGAGCTCACCGTCGGCACGCCGGGCGCCACGACCTCGCAGGCCATCGAGCTGCGGCGGCTGGCGAACGAGTACGGCGTGCAGGTCACGGTCGTGCCGTTCAACGGCAACGCCGAGCTGATCCAGGCGGTGCTGGGCGGCACCGTCGACGCGGTGCTGGTGAACGTCTCGCAGGACATCCGCGCCCAGATCGATGCGGGTGACTTCCGCGCGCTCGCGATCAGCCCCGCGGAGCGCGTCGACTACCTGCCCGACACCCCGACGCTCGCCGAGCTGGGCTTCCCCGAGCTCACCTACAGCACGTCGCTGTTCGGGTTCGGTGCCCCGGCCGGCACCCCGCCGGAGATCGTCAGCCGGCTGGAGCAGGCGATGCGGGAGGGACTGGAGGACCCGGCCGTCCGCCAGCAGCTCGACGAGGCCTACGTGCCCGACGAGTTCATCGGTGCGGCCGAGTTCCGCGAGCGGCTGGACGAGATCGTGACCGTCTACGGGCCGGTGGCCCAGGAACTCCGGGGTGGTTGACTCCTGGCATGGACACCGGACTGAGTGGACGCACCGCCGTCGTGCCCGGCGCGACCTCCGGCCTCGGCCTCGCCGTGGCCCGGTCGCTCGCGGCCGAGGGGGCCAACGTCGTGCTGGGCGGGCGGCGCGGGGAGCTCGTGCGCGCCGAGGCCGAGAAGCTGCCCTCCGCGGTGGGCGTGGAGGTCGACCTCACCGACCCGGGCGCCACGGACGCACTGGTCGGGGCCGCGCAGGAGCGCTTCGGCCCGGTCGACGTGCTCGTGCTCAACGGCGGCGGCCCGCCGCCCGGCGTGGCCGTCGACTTCACCCCCGACAAGCTCGCGGAGGCGGTCGCCCTGCTCGTCCAGCCGCACCAGCGGCTCGTCGGGGCGGTGCTGCCGGGGATGCGCGGGCGTGGTTTCGGCCGGATCGTCGCGATCGGCTCCAGCGGCGTCCAGCAGCCGATCGACCGGCTGGTCGCCTCCAACGCCGCCCGCGCCGCGCTGGCCGGCTACCTCAAGACCCTCGCGAGCGAGGTCGCCGCCGACGGCGTCACCGTCAACATGGTGCTGCCCGGCCGGATCGCCACCGACCGCGTCGGCGTGCTCGACCGCGCCAACGCCGAGCGCTCCGGCGCCAGCGAGGAGCAGGTGCGCGAGCGCGCCGAGGCGGCGATCCCGGTGGGCCGCTACGGCACGCCGGAGGAGTTCGCCGCCGTGGTGACGTTCCTGGCCAGCGCGGCCGCGTCCTACGTCACGGGCGAGCAGGTCCGCTGCGACGGCGGACTGGTCCGGGCGCACTGAGCAGGGTCTCGGGCCACGTGATCGTTCCGAACCGGCCCTGACGGCGGCTGTCGCCGCGATGGTGTGCGGCTCGGGGCGATCACCGCGCCGATGATCGATGCGAGACGCACCTCCGCGTCGTCAGCAGGCCGTGGTGTGCGGGTCGGAACGATCTCGGGTGGTTGTCAGGGCGCTTTCGTAAGGTGCGGGGCGTGGCTCCCCGAGGCGGCAGGTCCCGAGCGGTGAAGCGGCGGCCGGAGCCGCCCGACCTCCCCGAGGCGCTCGAGCCGGCGCCCGGGGTCGTCGGGGGCGGCGCCGTCTGGGACTGCGTCGAGGCGGGGGCCGACGTGCGGGTGCCGGAGCACGTCGCCGGCCTGCGGGTGCAGGAGAGCAGGTGGGTCGGGGGCAGTCTGGCCGGTGTGCGGTTCACCGGGCTGGAGTGCCGCGACACCGAGTTCGTGCAGTGCGACCTGTCCGGCGCCGTCCTGGACAGCGCCGTGCTCAGCCGCGTCGTCTTCACCGACTGCCGGCTCACCGGCACGGTCCTCGACGGTGCGCAGCTCACCGACGTCCGCATCAGCGACAGCGCGGCCGACCTGCTGAGCCTCCGGATGGCGCGGGCGAGGTTCGTGCTGGTCGAGAACTCGGGCCTGCACGCCGCCGACCTCTACGAGTTCGACGGGGAGCACTGCGCCTTCCTCGGGTGCGACCTGGGCGAGGCGAGCGTCGAGGCGGCCCGGCTGCGGGAGACCGACCTGCACGGCTGCACGGTCGACGGACTCCGCGGCGCGCTGGCCCTGCGCGGCGCGCGGATCAGCCCCGACCAGATCGTCCCGCTGGCCGCGGCCCTGCTCGACGAGCTGGGCGTCCAGGTCACCGAGCAGCCGCCGAAAGCGGGATTCGCATGACGAACGGCACTTTCGTCGGCTAGGTACCGACGAGAGTGCCGTTCGTCCGGGTGGGAGCCTGTCAGCCGCGGCCGAGGAACGGCATGGTCGTGGCCATGATCGTCAGGAACGGCACGTTCGCGTCCAGCGGCAGCCGCGCCATCATCAGCACCGCGTCGGCCACGTGCGCCGGGTCGAACGTCGGCTCCGGGCGGATGCTGCCGTCGGCCTGTGACACACCCGTGGCCATGCGGGCGGTCATGTCGCTGGCGGCGTTGCCGATGTCGATCTGGCCGCAGGCGATGCCGTAGGGGCGCCCGTCGAGCGCGAGCGACTTCGTCAGGCCGGTGATCGCGTGCTTCGTCGCGGTGTACGCCGCGCTCCCGGGCCGGGGGACGTGGGCCGAGATCGAGCCGTTGTTGATGATCCGCCCGCCCTGCGGCTGCTGGGCCCGCATGGCCGCGAAGGCCTCGCGGGCGCAGAGGAACGAGCCGGTCAGGTTGGTGGTGACGGTGGCCGTCCAGTCCTCGACCGCGATCTCGTCGACGGTGCCCGCGGGGCCGAACATCCCGGCGTTGTTCACCAGCAGGTCGACCCGGCCCCACCGCTCGCGCACGGCGGAGAAGAGCGCCGCCACGGAGCCGGCGTCACCGACGTCGGTGGGCGCCACGAGCGCGTCGGCGTGACCGCCTGCCGTCTCCTCCAGCGCCGGGCGCCGCCGCCCGGCGAGCGCGACCCGGTACCCCGCCCCGAGCAGGGCCGTCGCCACCACCCTCCCGATCCCGGAGCCAGCACCGGTCACCACTGCCACGTCGCCGTCCACACCGAGCATGATCCCCGGGCGCGGGTCACGGTGCCAACAGGCCGCGGTGCACCGCGGCGGCGATCGGTCCGGGCGACGCGCCGAGGTCGTCGCGCAGCACGCGCCGCAGCTCGCCGAACACATCGAGGGCACCGCCGCGGTCACCGCGCTGCGCCAGCGCCCGCATCAGCAGGCAGTACCCGGTCTCGGAGTGCGGGTCGAGCGCGACCAGCCGACGGGCGGAGCGCTCGGCGGCGGCGAGCTCAGCGCCGCCCAGCTGCAGGCACGCCTCCGCGTAGCAGCCCAGCGCCCGCCGGTGCACGTGCGCGAGGACGGCGCGCCGGTCGTCGGCCCACGTGTCGTCGACGTCGGGCAGGAACGGGCGCTGGGTGACGAAGAGCGTGCTCAGCGCCTGCGTCCAGGCGCGACGCCAGTCGTGGCGAGCGGCGGCGGCCTCGGCCGAGTGCAGGGCCGCCTCCGCCACCGCAGTGTCGACGATCGATCCCGGTGGCAGCACGAGCTGCAGGCTGCCGCGGCCCCGGATCTCGGCAGGCGCCAGGACCGTGCGCACCTTGGACAGCAGCGCGGCGAACGTCGCGGCAGCGCCCGGACCCGGCACGGCCGGGTGCCACAGCAGCTCGAGCAGCGTCACCCGGTCCACCACCGGACGCCGCGGGTCGGCGAGCAGCGCCACGAGCACGCGGGCCCGCCGGCCGGGCAGCTCCTGCTCCACCGGCCGCCCGTCCACCACCACCGCGAAGCGGCCGTGCAGCTGGATGCGGACCACGATGGGGAATTGCAGGGTTCCGGCAAGGTCGGTGTCAATACTTGCCGCACCCGTCGAGGAGGACGCGATGAACCAGGTGACGTGCGAGTGCGGCTTCGCGACCCGAGCCCCGCAGGAGGACCAGGTGGTGAACGACGTGCTCACCCACGTGCGCTCCGACCACCCCGACCTCGTCGGGGACGTCACCCCCGACGTCGTGCGCGGCTGGATCGAGGTCGTGCCGGACTGATTGGGGAGGGGGACGGGCCGGGTGCCGCGCGGTGCCCGGCCCGTCGGCTACTCCTCCAGCGACAGCGCGCCCGAGGGGCAGTTGGCCACGGCGCTGCGGGCGTCCGCCGCGTCGGACGGGTGCTCCTCCAGCACCACGACGATGCCGTCGTCGTCCTGGTCGAAGACGTCCCCCGCGGTCAGGACGCACATCCCGGCCCCGATGCAGACGTCCCGGTCCGCGTGCACCTGCACACCCATCACGTCTCCCTTCACCACGCCACCTCCAGTGCCGCCAGACCGTAGATGATGTGGAAGGTGCGGAACTCCACCTCGTCGCCCACGGCGCGCAGGCCGGGGAAGCGGCGGAGCAGGGCCGGGAAGGCGATCCGCATCTCCATCCGGGCCAGTGGCGCGCCCAGGCAGTGGTGGATCCCGTGCCCGAACGCGACGTGCCCGACCGCGCCGCGCGTGACGTCGAGGCGGTCCGGGTCGTCGCGCAGGGCGGGGTCCCGGTTGGCCGCCGGCAGCGCCAGCATGACGAACTCGCCCGCCTCGATCCGCTGCCCGGCGATCTCCACCCCGGCAGTGGTGATCTTGGCCGTCCCCGAGTGGACGATGCTCAGCCAGCGCAGCAGCTCCTCGACCGCGGCGTCCACGCGCTCGGGCTCGTCGCGCACGATCGCCAGCTGGTCGGGGTGGCGCAGCAGCGCGAGCGTGCCGAGCCCGAGCATGTTGGCCGTGGTCTCGTGCCCGGCGACCAGCAGCAGGCCCGCGATCCCGACGAGCTCGTCGGTGGACAGCTCGTCGCCGTGCTCGCGCACGAGCATGCCCAGCATGTCCTCGCCGGGCTCCGCCTGCGCCCGGCCGACGAGCTCGGCCATGTAGGCGCGCGACTCCTTCGCCAGCCGGAACCGCTCCTCCACCGGCAGGCTCAGGTCGAGCTGCCGGCCGGTGCGCGCCTGGAACTCCGCCCGGTCCGCGTAGGGCACGCCCAGCAGCTCGCAGATCACCAGCGACGGCACCGGCAGCGCGAAGTCCGCCACGAGGTCGGACGGCGGGCCGGTGCGCTGCATCGCGTCGAGGTGCTCGTCCACGATCTCCCGGATCCGCGGCTCCAGGCGCCGCATCCGGCGCACCGTGAACTCCGGGGTGAGCATCCGGCGCACCCGGCTGTGCTCCGGCGGGTCCAGCGCGAGCAGGTTGCCCGCCCGCATCCGGGCGATCTCCTCCTCGCTCATCGGCGGCATGCCCGCCCGCCTGCGATCGTCGACCGACACGCGAGCGTTGCTGAAGCGCACCGGGTCGCTCAGCACCTCGCGGACGTCGGCGAAGCGGGTGACGAGCCAGGCATCCACCCCGAACGGCGTGCGGACCCGCCGGACGCCCCCGGCGTCGCGCAGCGCGGACAGCTCGGGTGCCGGATCGAATCCGTTCCGCCGCATGTGGATGGGCAGCGTTGGCGCTCGGGTCACTGGGACCTCCCCGACGACGACGCGCGCCCGGGTCGGCGCGCTCCACCCGGGGAACGGGGCGCGCCCGCCGGTGGGTTCCGCCGCGCGCCCCGCGCACCTCAGCGACCCCTCAGCCCGCGGGGGCGCACCACCGGAACGGGTGACCTCGGGTCACTCCGCGAGCGCCGGCCGGGCCCCGCCCGCGGGTGCGCTCCGCCCCGAGCGCAGGAACAGCGCGAGCCCGACCCCGACGACCGTCATGACCGTGTTGATGAGCATGACGTCGTCGAGGGAGGACACGAAGACCTGGGTCTGGGTCTGCTGGTAGACCATCATCGTCCCCATCATCTGCCCCCGCTGCCCGGGTCCCAGCGCCGGCATCGCGAGGTCGGCGGCGACCATGCCGGCCCGGTCGGCGCTGAGCTGGGCCTGCTGGATGGTCATGAACGCCGTGAGCACCGCGAGCCCGAGCGCGGACGAGACGCGCTGCGCCACGTTGTTGAACGCGCTCGCGAAGCCGACGTGCGCCGGCGGCACCGCCGAGATGCCACCGGTCATGATCGGCATCATGGCCAGGCCCATTCCGACGGCCCGCAGGCACAGCAGCCCGACGATCTCGCTCTGCGCCGTCTCGACCGTGAAGTCCTGCATGAGGTGGGTCGCCCAGGCCACGATCGACAACCCGACCACCGCGGGCCAGCGCGCCCCGATCCGGTCGTAGAGCCGGCCCGCCAGCGGCATGAAGACGGCCATGACGAGCGCCTGGGGCATCAGGACCAGCCCCGCCTCGAACGCCCCCAGTCCCTGCGCCTGCTGCAGGAACACCGGGATGTAGAACAGGCTCGCGAACAGGCCGACCGACAGCACCGAGATCAGCAGCAGCGAGTTCGTGTACGGCCACGAGCGGAACACCCGCACGTCGAGCAGCGGCTCCTCGACCTCGAGCTCGATCACCACGAACAGCGCGAGGGACAGGACGCCGAGGATGATCAGGATCACCACCGGGTAGGACGTCCAGCCCCACGACTGCCCCTCCGACAGCGCCAGCAGCAGCGCCGACAGGCCGGTGGCGATCGTGACGAAGCCGAGGAGGTCGAAGCGCCCGACGCGCTGCGCGGCGAAGCCCGGGAGCAGGAACCAGGCCGCGACCGCCCCCAGGATGCCGATCGGGACGTTGATGAGGAAGATCAGCCGCCAGTCGACGTACTCGACGAGGTAGCCGCCCAGGGTGGGGCCGACCGCGGGAGCGGCGATGATCCCGAGGCCGTAGAGGCCCATCGCGGTGCCGATCTTCTCCTTCGGCACGATCTGGTAGAGCATCGAGAGCGTCACGACCGGCAGGACACCGCCCGGGATCGCCTGCAGGATCCGGAACGCGATCATGCTGTCGAGGTCCCACGCCACGCCGCAGAGCGCGGAGCCCGCGGCGAAGGCCAGCAACGACGCGTTGTAGACCCGCTTCATCCCGAAGCGGTTGCCCAGCCACGAGCTCGCCGGCACCACCACACCGAGCACCAGCGTGTAGGACGTGGCGATCCACTCGATGTCGTCGGCGGTGACCCCGAAGATGACCTGCATCTCCGGGATCGCCACGTTGACGATGCTCGTGTCCAGCACCGACATGAACATGCCGGCGACGAGCACCACCAGCGGGAGACCCCACCCGGTCCGCGCCTGCGCCTCCGTTGCCGCCGACACGGTCAGCTCTTGTGGATCTTCACGGTGACGTTCATCCCCGGCACGAGCGCGAGCTCCTCCGCGTTCTCGATGTCGATCGTGACCGGGATGACCTGGGTGACCTTCTGGAAGTTCCCGGAGGTGTTGGACTCCGGGAAGATCGAGAAGACGCCCGCAGCACCGCCCTGCACGTCGCGGACCGTCCCGGTCAGGTCGACGCCGGGGAACGCGTCGACCGAGATGTCGACGAGCTGACCGGGCCGCACGTCGACGATGTCGGTCTCCTCCACGCGCGCCGTGACGTAGATCCGGGAGAAGTCGTAGGCGACCGCGAGCTCGGTGCCTGCGGTGACGTAGGTGCCCTCGACGGCGTTGTTGACCGCCACCGTGCCGTCGGCGGGCGCCCGCACCGGCATCTCCGGCTGGACGAACCCGCCCTGCATCCGGACCCGCCCCACGACGTTGTTCTCCTGGACCTGGCTGCCCTCGGTGGCGGCCCAGTCGATGACCGTGCCGCTGGTGGGGGCGTTGATCGAGATCTTGTCGCCGTCGACCTGCGCGTTGTCGGTGGTGACGTAGTTCTGCGCATCGATGAAGTACCACGCCGTGACGCCGCCGCCGGCCAGCACCGCGATGGTGAGGATGACCACCAGGGAGATGCGCGTGGAGCGCTTCATCCCCTTCTTCTTCTCCTCCTCCTGCGGGGCCGCGCCGTTGCCCTCGCTCGTCCCGACCGGCTCCGTGACCGGACCCTCAGACATCGAACGACTCCCCCTCGCCCTTCATCACCTGGTGGCGGGCAGCACGACCTGCTGCCCCTCCCGCAGGCCCGAGAGCACCTGCGTACGGCCCGCCCCGACCTTCCCGGCCTCGAACGGGACCGGCCTCTCGGCACCGTCGGGCTCGACGACCGTGACGGTGCTCTTGCCGTTCTCCTGCCGCACGGCCGCGCTCGGCACGCTGAGCACGTTGCCGATCTCCTCGGTGACGACGGTGGCGCGCACGGTCTGGCCGTCCTTGAGCCGGGGGTCCGACCCGTCGACGACGGCCGTCACGTAGTAGCTGATCACCCCGGCGATCGAGGTGCCCGTCGGTGCGACCGAGAGCACGCTGCCGGTCAGCGTGAGGTCGGGGAGCGCGTCGACCGCGACCTCGACCTTCTGGTTGGGCACGATCGTCGCCGCGTCCGACTCGTTGAACGGCACGACCACCTGGAACGCGTTGACGTCGTCGAGCACGAGGAACGGCGCCGCGCCGCCGGGGCGGGTGGGGTTCACGGGTCCCGCGGCCGCCGCGGCCGCCCCCGCCGAGGCATCCACCCCGGGGATCGTGGCGGCGCTGCCCGGCGCCAGGGCGCTGGTGCCGCTGCCCGGGGACAGGAACTCCCCGACCACGCCGTTGAGCACCGAGACGGTGCCCGCCACGGGGGCGCGCAGGGTGGCGTTGTCGAGGTCGCGCTGAGCGTTCGCCACCGCCGCCTGGGCCGCGATGACGGCGCCACGCTGCTGCTCGATCTCGAACGGCCGGTCCGACGCCGCCGAGTTGGCGTTGTTGCGCGCGTTCACCACGGCCTGCCGGGCGTTCTCGATCGCCAGGTCGCCGTTGGTCTTGTCGACGTCGCGCTGCTCCTTCGCGTTGTCCAGCGCGGCTTCGCTGGCCACGACCTTCTGCTTCGCCTGCATGAGCGCGGACTCGTCGGAGGAGAGGGTCAGGCACGCGGGGTCGAAGCTCGACTTCTGGAAGGACGCGGGCGTGGCGGACGCCGATCCGGACGCACCCGAGCTGTCGCTGTCGCCGTCGCCGTCTCCGTCACTGCCGCCGTCGCCGTCGCCGTCGGAGTCGTTGTCGCCGTCGTCGTCACCGCCGCCGCTGCTACCGCCGCTGCCGCCGTTGCCGCCGCTGCCGCCGTCGAAGTCGAAGTCGAAGTCGCCGCTCGAACCGCCGTCACACGCCTTGCGGGAGGCCTCGACCTTGTCCTCCGCCTGCTCCCTGGCCTTCTTGTCGATGGACAGCTGCCGTTCGGCGTTGTCGATCGCGGTCTCGTCGGCCTGCACCACGGCCTCCGCCTGCTTGCGGGTGGCCTCGAGGATCTCCTCGGCCTGGGCATGGGTGTCCTTCGCGCCGCCCACGGCCGGGGAGTTGACGAGCTGGTCGAGCATGGCCTGCTGCGAGCGCAGCTGCCCCTGCTGCTGCTCGAGCGTCTGGCGCAGGGCGAAGTCGTCGATCGTCGCCAGCACCTGACCGGGCTCGACGTGGTCGCCCACCTTCACGAACACGTTGGTGAGCTGCCCCCCGTTCGGGAAGCCCATGTTCTGCTGGGTGACCGAGCTCATCGACCCGGTGGCCGACACCCCGCTCGTCACCGCAGCGCGTTCGACCGGCGCAGTGCGCGCCTGCGTCGGCTCCTCACCGGTGCATGCCGCCAGCAGCAGCACGACCAGCGCGGAGCTCGCCGCCGCAGGCAGCACCCGCCGGTGCCGGTCCATCTGCACGTTCCCCTCCTACGTGTACTCACCGTGGTCGACCGGCCCTCTAGAGTCACCCGTTCGGCGTCAACCATCAGTGTTCTTGGAAACGAGAGAGCAGTCTTGCAGTTATCACCCGGAGGGGGTTCAGTGACCCGCATCATGCGAGAGTGGGAGGCCGGTTCGACGGGAAAGGGCACTTGTGGGCGATGAGCCAGAGGGCCGGCTGCGGGCGGATGCGCGCCGCAACCGCGACCGCCTCCTCGCCGCTGCCAAGGCGTGGTTCGCCACCCACGGGCCGGAGGCGCCCGCGGAGGAGATCGCGCGCGCGGCCGGGGTCTCCCCGGGCACGCTCTACCGCCACTTCGCCGACCGCGAAGCGCTGATCCAGGCCGTCACCCTGGACAACCTCGACAACGCGCTCGCCGAGACGCGCGCCGCGCTGGCCGAGGAGTCGAGCGCCTGGAACGCGCTCGTGCGCATCCTGAACCAGTCGCAGGAGCTGCGGCTGAGCATCCGGCTCCTGATGGCCTACCCCGCCGTGGGCGAGATCGTGAAGCGGGAGCGCGACACCGCCCACCTCCGCCACGCGATGATCGAGGTGCTCGACGAGGTCGTCCGACGGGCCCAGGCGGAGGGCACCCTGCGCACGGACGTCGGCACCGGCGATCTCGCGGTGATGTTCTCGCTGCTGGCGCACCCCCTGCCGATCATGCACACCGAGATGGCCCGGCACGCCACGGCGCGCTGCACGGCACTGCTGCTGGAGAGCCTGCGTGCCGGCGCGGGCGCCCACCTCCCGGGCCATCCCCTGACCCCGGCGGACATCGGAGCCTGACGCGCAGGGCCGTCACGGTCCGTAACGGCGGCGCAGCTCCCGCGTCAGGTCCTCGGCGCGGCGCGCGTGGATGTCGGGAACCCGGGCCGCCAGCCGCTCGGCCCGGTCACCGACCAGCGCGAGCCGCGCGACGAGCTCGTCCCCGGCCATCTCCACGGGTTGTGCGAACCAACCGTCGAGGAGCTCGGCCAGCTCGGTCCGCACGATCACGACCGCATCGGCGAGCCGCTCCGGAGCGGCGACCCGGTCGACCCCGTCGTCGAACACCTCGTCGAGCCGGTCGAGCACCACCCGCAGCGCCCGCACCACGCGGCGCACGGCCCGCTCCGCGCCACGAGGCAGCTCCGCGCGCCGCAGCTCCACCCGCGTGAGCTGCGCCTCGACCTCCGCGCGCAGGGCGTGCACCAGGCCCGGTCCGGGGTCCGGCGCCGCGGCGGGCCCACGCCGGCCGAGCAGCGCGAGGCAGCGGCGCACCGCAATGCGGAATCCGGTCATCGCTCCGACTCCTCACCCGCGGTCCGCCTCCGGTGATTGTGCCGCGGTCCGGGCCCGCCGCTGCGTGCCCGCACCACGAGGACGGCACCGGCCCCGACGGCCAGCACCGCGGCGGCTCCCGCGGCGACCGGGCCGGCGTGCGGGAGGGCGGCCCACCCGCCCGCGTGCGCCGCACCGGCCAGCGCCGCCGTCGCCAGCGCCCCCAGCCGGACGCCGAACCCCACGCCGACCGCGCCGGTGTCGTCGCCGAGCGGGCGGGTCCCCTCGGCCCGGGACGCCGCCGACGCGCGGTCGCGCAACTGCACGAGCGCCGCGCCGACGGCCCCGGCGCGCTCGGCCAGCAGCCGGAACCGGTGCGCCGCCGGAGCAGTCACGAGCCGCTCCCGCACGGAACCCAGGAACGAGTGGACCGGGTCGTCCCCGAGCGTGTCGAGGACGTCCTGGAACCCGCCGGGCAGCTCGGCGGCGAGCTCGTCGACGAGCCCGGCGATCGCCGCGAGGTCGGCGACGATCCCGGCGGCGAGCCGCTCCGGGTCGGGCGCGGGACGGCCGAACGCGTCCCTGTCGCGCAGCGGCGGCACCGGACGGCCCGCGGCGCCGGTGACCGCGTCGCCGAACCGGCCGGCCAACCGCGGCCCGATCCCGTAGGTCCGGCCGGGCCGCCCGGTGACGACCGTCAGCACCACCCGGCCCCGAGCGTCGAACCCGGGGCCGCCGGACACGCCGCCGCCGAGCGCTGCGATCGTGTCGAGCAGGCCGCGGTCGGTGCCCACGACCGGTGCCTGCGTGACGGTGTGGCGGCCTTCCGGGTAGCCGATGAACGTCACGAGCTCCCCCCGCGCGACGGGGTGGCGCCGGACCGGGGCGGCCGGGCGGTCCAGGCCCCACACCGCGGCGAGCGCGAGGTCCAGGGTGGGCAGGCCGCCACCCGCGAGCCCGAGGTCCAGGTACTGCCGGGCGGCCGCGGCCAGCTCGGCGTCCGGGCCGTAGGCGTCCAGCGGCAGGCTCCGCAGGTCGCTCAGCGCCAGCCCGTCCACGGTGGAGTCGCCGTCGAGGACCTCGGCCACGTGGTAGGCCGTGCGGACCAGCGCCGGCGCCGCGGGCGTCGCGGCGCGGACCACGACCCCGGTGCCCACGACGCGACCACGCCCGTCCCGGAACGCGACGACGCTGCGGGCGGCACCGGCCAGCAGCGCAGGATGCCCGGCCAGGCCGGTCGGGGCACCCTCGCGAACCGGGTGGAACCCGACCAGCAGGTGCCGCCCCGGCGCCACCGGCATCGTCACCAGCTCGACGTCCCGGGTCCGGGCACCCCCCTCCCAGAGCATGGCGCCGACCTGCCGGTCGACCCGCACCCGGGCCGTCCGCACCGCCCCGTGGTCGTGCACCGCGAGGGGTGCCGCGGTCGCCGCCTCCGCGACCAGCCCCAGCACCTGCACCACCCGCTCGGCGGCCGTCCCGCCCCCGGCGAGCCACCACCGCGCGCTCTCCCCGAACTCGGACACCGCACCTGCCGCGGCCGACACCCGTTCGTCGACGGTCAGCTGCTCACCAGTGATCACCAGCGTGCCGAAGGGCGCCGCCAGCTCCCAGAACGGGTGGCCTGCGGCGTCCCGGACCGGCCGGAACCGGACGTCGCCACCCACGGCGGGGTCGACGCCGAACGCCCGGGCCGCCCGCAGCCGCCGCGCCAACCCGGCGGCGTGCTCGTCGTGCCCCGCGCCGCGGAGGACGGACCGCCCGTGGAGGTGGAACCGCACCTCGTGCTCCAGGAGCTCGTCCCAGAAGCCCTGGGCCAGCCGGCCCGCCGCCTCGTGGTCCATGATCTCCGCGAGCACCGGCGCCGGCACCACGACCGCGCCCCGCTCGTGCCACCCGTAGGCCACCAGCGCGCCGAGGACGTCGTCCCATCCGGCGAGCACGGCTCCGGCAGCAGCGATGTCCAGCACCAGCACCGGAGCGCTCGCCCGCAGCAGCGGGTCCACCTCGGCGAGCGGCCGCAGGAACCCGCGATCGTCCAGTTCCGGGAGCAGCCGCCCGAAGGCCGCGATGCGTGCCTCGTCCAGCTCGGCGAGGACGACCGGGCCGCTCGGGCCCGCCCCGGGCGGGCCGCGGGGCATCCGGTGCGGCAGCGCCGCGAGCGGCGTCGCCCCGCCGCGCGGGCCGCGGGGACCGCGGCCGAGGCCGCGCACGTGGTCCGGGGCCTGCACGACGGCGACGGTGAGGTCATCGCGGCCGCCGGCCCGGTGGCCGGACTCGGCGAGCCGCTCCGCCGCGGCATCGGCGGTGCGCAGGCCGGCGGGCAGCGCGGCGCTCAGCGCGTCGGGCGTGGGCAGGTAGCGCCACAGGCCGTCGGTCGCCAGCACCAGCAGCCCCGGCTCGTCCGGCCGGACCGTGGTGACGGTGGGCGCGGGCCGGTAGTCCCCCGCGGCCCAGCGGGTCATGACCCCGCCGTCGGTGATCGCCCCGCCGCGGCTGTCGTCGACGGTGATCTGCGTCGTGGGCTGCGTCCGGTCGAACGGGACGTGGAAGGCCCGGGCCGTACCGACGTGGCTGGTCGTGACGGTCCCGTCGGCGGCGTGGTGGGCGGCCAGGTAGGCCACGGCGCCGTGCCCCGCCTCCGGGGTGTAGGCGGCGGTGAGGGCACCGAGGCCGGCCTCGTGCGCGTCCTGCAGGAGCTGTGCGGCCGTGCGGCCCGGTCGGTCGGTGCGAAGCAGCTCGGCGCGGAACGCGGCGGCGAAGGTGGTCGCAGCGGTCCGCGAGGCGGGGTAGGAGAACACGCCGTCGACGACGAGGGCGACGCGGGCGCCGTCCGGCAGCGTCGCGAGGGTGGCGGCGTCCTGGTTGGTGCGGTTGCCGCGGCCGCGCCGGGTCTCCGCGGCCATTCCCGGACCGCGCACGCCCTCGTCGCCGTAGGGGTGCTCGACCCGGTCCCGGTGCGGGACGACCGGTGAGTGCCCCGGCTCCGGGGCGGCGGGCGCGCGGAACAGGTCCGGGTGCGCGGCGCGCAGCCGCGACGCCGCGGCGCGGGCGGCTTCCATGACGTTCCAGCCGCCCATGGTGCGGTGCAGCTGCGACGCCCACCCGTAGTCGCGGTCGATCGCGTGGCGGGCCAGCGACAGCCGGGCCTCGTCCAGGGCCCGGTCCCGCCCGGGGCCGGGGTGCAGGCCGTCCAGCCGGGCGCGGGCGGCGTCCAGCTCCCGCGTGATCTCCTTCAGCCAGTGCTCGGCCGTGGGCGGCAGCGGGTCGGCGCCCGGAGCGTGCGCGAGGGCCGCGTCGGTGGCGCTCAGGGTCCGGTCGACCTGGTGCGGGTACGACCCGACGGCGGCGAGCGCGTCCGCGGCCCGCCCGCGGTCCTCGCCCAGCCGGGCGTACGCCTCGACCTCGACGACGCGGGCGGCGTGCAGCAGGTCCGTCGCCTCCGGCCGCAGCGAGACGTCGGGCCGCTGGTCGGCGAGGAACTCCGCGGCCCGGCGCGCCCGGACGTAGAGCCGGTCGGCGGCGTCGGCGGTGCGCAGCCGGTTCCGCAGGGCGCGGCGCTGCCTGCCGGGCTCGACCCGGTGCCGCCACCGCTGCGCGACCAGCTCGCCCAGGCCGCGGGCGACGCGGACGGGCGGCGTGGAGCGGCCCGCGGGCAGCGGCCAGTCGCGCCGGCCGGGCCCGTGCCGGTGCCCGAGCGCCGTCAGCCGCCGCCAGGTGGAGCCGGCGTCGTCGATCCACCCGTCGCGCCAGTGCCGGAAGGCGAGGTCACCGTTGCGCAGCACGTCGAGCAGCGCAGCCACGGCGTCGCGCCGCTCCTGCGGCTCGCCGCCCGCGGGCCGTTCGACCAGTAGCGGGGCGACCGCCGTGCCGCCGGGCAGCTCGGTCACCCCGGAGCGCACGGCGCGCCGCAGCCGCGGCGCGGCCGCCCGCCACAGCGACCTCAGGTCGGCCGCGGCGCGGTACCCGCCGTCGACGGTCTCCAGCGCGCCCGCCTCGACCAGCGCGGTGAGGGCCTCGGCCCACCCGGTGCCGTCGTACTGCGCCTCCAGGTGGGCGGCGGAGACCGTGCCGCGGCGGCCGGCGACCAGCAGCAGCCGGTCCAGCAGGGTCACCGGCTGCGGGCTCGCCGAGGTGCCTGCCGCGGCCATCGCGGCCCGCCAGCGCTTGCGGTCCCAGCTCCGCTGGGTCGCGCTGAGCTCGGCCTCGATCGCGAGCAGCGCCGCGGAGCCCAGCACCCGCATCCCCGCTTCGAGCTGCTGCATCCGGACCAGCCGCTCCGTGCTCGCGGCGGGGTCGCGGCTCTCGATCCCCCACTGCTCGGTGGCGGCGGCGATCCCGACGCTGCGCGCCCGCTGGTCGGCCAGCTGCGCGACGGCCTCCAGCGGCTCACGCCGCGGCTTGCTCATGCCCTGCCGCTCGAACTCCAGCGCCCGCAGCTGCGCCCGGGCGTACCGGGCGTTCCACTCGTTGCCGCGGTCGGCGTCCAGGTGGTAGCGCTTGATGTGCTCGAGCAGCTCCTTGCGCGGACCCGCGAGGTAGTCCGCCCGCAGCTCGGCGCGCTCGGCCAGCGCCCGCGCCAGCTGCTCGGCCCAGGTCCGGTGCTCCGGCACGGGCGTGGCGTCCGGCTCCGGCCGCGCCGCGGTGAACTGCGCCCACAGCTCCTGGGCGAGCATCCGCTGGAAGTCCAGGACGGCGGCGTCGGCAGTGCGCCCCGCGCGGCGCAGCCGGTCGGCGACCCGCACCATCGTGCCCGGGTCCGCGGCGAGGACCGGCACCACCAGCGCGATCGTCTCGACGTGCTGGTCCCGCCGCCGCTGCGCCGCGGCCCGCTCGCGGGCCAGCGCACCGTCGATCTCCGCGGGCAGCGGGTCCCACTCGGGCAGCGGCTCGTGGACCGGGGCCGTCATCCGGTCCCACAGCAGCGCGGCCAGGTCGTGGGCCAGGCCCCGGTCGCGCGTGCGGCGGGACAACCCGAACTGCTCCAGCGCCCGCTCGAGGTCGCGTCCGTGGTGCGCCGCCCGGTGGTGCAGCCGGCCACCGGTCGCCACCGACCACCAGGGCGCCCGGCTCGGCAACCGCAGGGCCCGCGAGCTGCGGAAGCCGTAGAAGCCGCTCGCGACCTCGTCGGGGTCGCGCAGCAGCTTCCCGATCAGCCACACGGTCGTGGCCATCGCCGCGAAGCGACCGAGCACCACGGTGAGCGAGCCGTCGTTCGCCAGCACCCACGCGCGCTCCATCCAGGCCAGGTTGACCACCACCGCCGCGAGCCCCGCCAGCACCGGGTCCAGCGCCTTGCGCGCGAGCAGCCGGGTGTCGACGGGCGAGAAGTTCTTGTAGTCGAGCCAGGCGAAGTACCAGCTCCGCTGCCGGTCGCTGTGCCCGTCGGCGGCCGCGGCCTTCCGCGCCTCGCGCTCGGCCCGGCTCTTCGCGAACGGCGCCATGGCGCGCCCGACCCAGACGTTCACGTACTCCGCGATCACGCTCGGCGCGCCGTAGACCACCGTGGCGATCACGAGCGTGGCGACGAGCTCCCGGGTCGCGCCGGGGCCGACCGCGGTACCGAGCAGCCCCACCACGAACGCCACGCCCGCCGACAGCGCCCCGGTGATCATCGCCTTGAACACCCGCGTCCGCCCGGTGTCCTTCTTCTGCAGGATCGCAGCGGCGATCCCGACCCCGATCGCCATCGCGACGGGTACGAGCCACCAGGGGTTGGCCGCCAGCCCGAATGCCCGCACGAGACCCAGCCCGGCGGTGAGGACGTACGCGCCGATCGCCGAGGTCCACGCCGCCTGGCGCGGCCGCGTCTGCA
Organism: Pseudonocardia kunmingensis; assembly: GCF_006716445.1. Lineage (GTDB taxonomy): Bacteria > Actinomycetota > Actinomycetes > Mycobacteriales > Pseudonocardiaceae > Pseudonocardia > Pseudonocardia kunmingensis. Next base: position 3,298,035 of record NZ_VFPA01000001.1, on the reverse strand, counting down.
TGCCGGACGCCTGGTTGGCGTGCTGGCGCCGCAGCACGTAGCGGAACACCAGCCCGGCCGTGATCGCCGGCGTCAGCAGCGCCTTGACCCCGAGCAGGCCCGGCTGGTGGGCGAAGACCGGCCACAGGCTCGTGACCAGGCCCGCGAGCGGCCCGGCGCCGAGCACGGCGCCGACCCCGCCGAGCGTCCACAGCCCGAGCCGCAGGCCGTGGGCGCGCAGCCCGCGCAGGAGCGCCGCGGACGGCGGGCCGCGCGCCGTCGCCGGCGTCCACATCGCGCGTACCGCCGCGAGGAGGCCTGCCGCCACGAGGACCGACCCGACCGCGACGACCGCCGTACCGCCGACGACGACCCCCGCCAGTCCTCCGGCCACCAGCCCGGCTCCCACGCCCGTCACCAGACCGGCGAGCGCGGCGCGTCGCGGCCGCAGCCGCTCGGCGAGCGGGACGTCCAGGCCGAGCCCGGCCCCCAGCCGGTGGCGCAGCCCCGCGGCGCCCCGACCCCGTGCCGCCCGGTCCGCCCGGCGCTCGGCGCGGTCCGGCGCGACGCCCGCGGCGGTCGCGACGTGCACGGCCTCGGTCCGGCCCGCGGCGAGCGCCCGCCCGGCGGCCCGGTGCGCGGCGGCCGCGTCGGCGAGGGTCCGGTGCGCACCGGCGAACGCGGTCGCCACGGCGGCCACCGCCAGGTCGAGCGTGGTGCCGGTGGCCGTGCCCCCCTGCGGCGGCCGGACCTGGCTCGCCGCGAGCCGGTCGGCACGGGTGAGCAGGCGGCGCGCGGTGCGCCCCGGCAGCTGCAGCGCCTCCGCGAGCCGCTCGGCCAGCTGCTCCCGGCTCGGCTGCGTGCCGGCCGGCTGCGCCGAGGCGACGACCGACACCCAGCCGATCCAGCCGAGCTGCTCGGTCGTGACCGCCCGCCGGGCCGCCCGCTGCTCGCGGTGCAGCAGCCGGGCGATCGCGCCCTCCGCGGCCCGCAGCCGCGCGACGCCGCGGACCTGCACGCGCAGGGCCCGGTCGGCGCGGATCCGGTCGCCGATCCGCTGCCGGCCGCGGCCCGCGGCGGCGACCGCCGCCAGCACCCGCTCGCCGGACCACTGCCGGGCGGTGCCGGCCGCGCGCCCGACGTCCCGCCCGCGCTCGACGGTCCACCGCCCCGCCGCGCGCACCCCGCCGACGCCGGCCTGCCAGCCGGACGCGAACCACGTCCCGACGGGCCGCAGCGCGTCCCGCACGGTCGGCGGGGTGGCAGGCAGCGACGTGACGTCGGCGCGGGTGAGCTCGGTCGCCCGGCGCACGGTGCCCGCGCGGACCCCGGCGTCCCGGGCGGCCGTCGCGGCCTCCCGGATCCGCTCCTGGGCCTCGGTCCGGGCGGTGTCCAGCGCCTCCGCGGCCGCGTCCCGCTGCGCGAGCGCCGTCTCGAGGGCGTCGGCCCGGGCCGTCACCCCGCTCCGCACCGCCTCGAGCAGCTCGGCGGCCGTCAGGTCCGCGGCGGCCAGCGGCGCGGGCAGCTCCACCGCACCGGCCAGGTCGGGGTCGACCAGCCGGGCACGGACCCGGACCGGGTGCACCGACAGCGCCGCGGCGAGGTCCGCGACGACCTGCTCGTCGGTGCGGCCCCGCTGCCGCAGCCGCTCGGCGAGCGCCGGGACCCAACCCAGCCGGTCCTGCAGCACCTGCGCGTCCTGGCGCACGGCCATCCGGGCACCGGCGTCGGCCTGCTCGGCGCCGCCCAGCGCGTCCCGGACGGCGGCGACCTCGTCGCGCAGCTCCCGCGCGGCGCGCCGCTGCCCCGGCCACCACCAGATCCCGGCCGCGGCCAGCGCACCCGGTTCGACGGCGCCGTACCGGGCCGCGACCAGCGCGGCCGCGAGCCCGGCGAACAGCACGACCGCCCCGGTCGTGCGCGTCGTCCAGAGCTGCCGCCACGGCGGGCCGCGCGAACGCGCCTCGGGGCCCGCAGCGCTCGGGCCGCCCGTCGCCGCACCGGTCACGGCCGGGGACCCGGCCTGCGGGGCCGACCGGCGCTCGGGTCCGGTTCCGGTCGGGTTCGTCGGCCCGCCACCGCCGGTGCCCGGCCCGCCGCCGGTCGCCGACGGCCCCGAGCCGCCGCGGGGGGTCTCCCCGAGGATCGCCCGGACCTGCGCCGGGGTGAGCCCGGTCAGCGCGGCGATGCGCGCCACCGCGACCCCGCCCGCAGCCGCGGCGCGGATCGCCCCGGTCAGCCGGGTGCTGCGCTCGTCGCGCCGCTCGGCCAGCAGGCGGCCCGCCGCGTCGACGGCGTCGACGGCCGCACCCAGCGGCGCCTCGGCGGCCTGCAGCTCGTCGGCCACCCTGACCAGCCGTTCGTCGAACAGGTCGATCGACGGGTCCGCTCCGGCCGCACCGGCCTGCCGGCGGACCTCGGTCCGGTCCAGGCCGAGCGCGTGGGCCACCGCGGCCTCGCGCGCCGCGTCCACGGCGACATCGCCGGACCTGGCGTCCGGGGCGTCGTAGAGGTCGCGCACCGCGTCCTGCTGCCGGCGGCCGAACTCGGCGTCGGCCACGAGCAGGTCGGCCCGCGCCGCGGCGAGGTCGGCCTCGCCCGCCCGCACCGGCCCGTCCAACCCGGCCAGCACCGACCGCAGCGCGCGGTCGGCCGCCCACCGGCGGCGGGCCGTCGCCAGCGCCTTTCGCTGCGCGCGCACGGCGTCGCGGAGCCGGTCGCCGGTCCGGTCGCGCAGCCCGCGCAGCCGCTCTCCGGCAGCCGCGCGCAGCGCGAGCCCGTCCCGCACCCGCGGGGCCAGCTCGACCGCGATCGCGCCGGCCGCCGCACCGACGGCGAGCGCGGTCCCGCCCGGGACCCCGACCGTCGCGAGCGACCATCCGAGCGCGCTCGCGCCGACCAGCGCAGCGGTCGTCCGGTGTCGCACCACCGGGTCGCTCATCAGCGGGGCGCCGATGACGATCCGGTCGATCCACCGCCGCGCGGTCACACCGTGCGCTGCGGCAGGAGAAGTGGTGGCCCGCCCGACCGGCGGTCCCCGGTTGCGCACCCGGTGGACCGCGGTGACGACCGCGGCGCCGACCGTCGCCCCGACGAGCGACGCACCGGCCGCCAGCGTCGGAGCCGACCCGGCGAGGACCGCCGCCGCCCCGCCGGCCGCACCCACCGCGGCCGCGGTGGCGACGAGCGTCGCGGTCGGGAACCGGTGCGGCGCGGGCGCGGGGGTCAGCGGGGCGGGCGCGGGCTGCTCGCGGCCGGCGTGCACGTCGGCGTCCAGCACGAGCAGGGCCACGAGCTGGTCGGGCCCGGCAGCCCGCATGCGCAGCACCCCCGACCCGCGCGCCACCAGCTCGAGCCGCTCGGCGTCGGTCAGCGCGCCGGCGCGCGCCCGCACCAGCAGGTCCAGCGCCTCGACCGGCAGCAGCGCACGCTCCTCGGGGCGCAGCTGCCCGGCGTCCGCCCGCTCCAGGAGCAGGTCCGCCAGCGCCGCCAGCGCGTCGAGCCCGAGCAGACCGCGCAGCTCGGCGATCTCCCGGTGGGTCGCCGGGCCACCCGGGTCGTACTCGCGACCGGCGGCGACGTGCAGCGCGGCGAGCAGGTCCTCGTGCGTCCACGCGGTGCGGCCGGCCAGATCGGCGGCCACGTGCCGGTCGAGCGCGTCGACCCGCTGCGGCGCCGGGACGGTCGCCAGCGCCGCGCGCACCGCGCGGGTCGCGGTGGCCGGCATCCCGAGGTCGGCCAGCGCGTCGAGCGACAGGCCGGCCAGCTGCGTCAGCGACGTGACGCCCGCGTCGACCAGCGCCGCGTGGGCCACGTCCCGGTGCCGGTCCGGCAGCAGGCCGACGAACTCCTCGATCCGGTCGTCGCGGTCCCACAGCACCGCCTGCTCGACCGGGTGCAGCCCGTTCAGCTCGACCGCACGCAGGGCGTCGCGCACCCGCTGCCAGCGCCCTGCGGCGCCGTCGTCGCGGGCGAGGACCGCGGCGCGGGTCGCCGCCTCCGTGCGCACCTGCCTGCCGGCCGGCTCCCGGCCGCCGAGCAGCGCGTTGTTCCTCGTCGCGCGCGTGAGCTTGTCGACCACGATGCCCGGCGCCGCCTCGTCCAGGCCCAGGAACCAGCCGAGCTCGTGCGGCGCGATCCCGAGCCGCTGGGCGACGAGGTCCTCCGGGACACCGCGCACCCAGTCCACCAGCGCCTGCAGCTCGCGGTCGCGCAGCGCGTCCAGCCGCAGCCGGTCGGCCGCCGGGCCCGCACTCGGCGGCACCGCGTCCGGCCCGGCCCCCTGCCGCTCGGCGAGCAGCTGCTCCGCCACGGCCATGGTCGCGGCGAACGCGTCGGCGTCCATCCCCAGCCGGTCGCGCAGGTCGATGCCGCGCTGCACGGCGTTCGCCTCCTGCGTGAGCCGCGCCAGCTGCTCCGTCACCGCGGCCAGGTCCGCCTCGGTGTACTCGTAGGGCTGGAACGAGCGCTGCGGCAGGTGCTCGACGACCCGGGCGGCGGCCGCGTGCTCGCTCGCGGTGGCAGGGTCCTCCACCAGGACCCCGTCGACGAGCTCGCGCAGCTGCGCGTTCAGCTCCGGCGAGAGCCCGGGCACGTCGTGCCCGGCCCGCAGCGCGGCCAGCTGCGGCAGGTCGATCCCCGCCGGGTTCGCCGGCAGCGACGACAGCTCCGTGGGCTGCGGGACGCCCCGCGAGCCGAGCACGCCGCGGGCCTGCCGGCGCTCCTCGACGACCGTGCGGACCTGCTGCGCGCCGCGCCGGCCCCGCGCCGCCAGCTCGGCCTGCTGCCTGCCGAGGGTGAACAGGGCCTCCACCGCGGCCGAGTCCAGCGCCACCGGCGCCGCCTCCCGCGGGTTGCGCGTGGCGGTGAGCTCGCCCTTGCCGACCGGCTGCAGGATCCGGTCCTCGAGCGACCGGTGCAGCGTCGAGCTGCCCTTCTCGCCCTGCCGCCCGGCCCGGCCGCGGGCCTGCTGCTCGACCCGCAGCGACTCCGGGAACTCGGTCAGCACCACGTGCAGGCCACCGGCCTGCTCCACCGCGTCGTGCTTCGGCCCCTTCGCCTCCCCGCCGAGCTGGATGTCGATGCCCCGGCCGGCCTTGTTCGTGGCCACCGTGACCTGGCCCGGACGGCCGGCCTCGGCGATGATCCGGTCGTCGACCGCCCCGCGGGTCCGGGCCGTCAGCACGTTGGGCTCGATGCCGGCCCTGCGCAGCCGCGCCGCGAACTGCGCGGCCTCCAGGATCGACCCGGTCACGACCAGCACCGGCCGGCCGGACCGCATCGCCGTGACGACGTCGTCGAACACGCCGTCCCACTTCTGCGCGGCCGTGCGGTAGGTGGGCGCCGTGAGGTCGATCCGCTGCGGGTCGCGGTGCGGCCTGATCTCGACGACGGTCTTGGAGTACTCGGCGCGGAAGGCGTCCCGGCCCGCCTTGCCGCCGATGGTGCCGGTCATCCCGCCGAACGGGCGGTCGCCGAGGAAGTCGACGACGGTCATCGCGTCGAGCGCTCGCGTGGGCCCCTGCACCTCGAGCCGCTCGGCGTACTCGATCGCCTCGTGCAGCCCGTCGTTCCACCGGCGCCCGTCGAGCGCGTAGCCGGTCCGCCGGTCGACGATGACGACGCGGCCGTCCTCGACGAAGTACTCGACGTCCTTGCGGACGACCAGCTCGAACGCGAGCGCGTTCTCCACCCGCCGCACGAGCGGCGCGTTGCGCCGTGTCGTCAGGTCCCGCCCGGTGCGCTCCTTGATGAACGCGATGCCGTCCGGGGTCAGCCGGACGCCGTTCCGGCCGATCTCGTAGTAACCGGGGGTGGTTCCGTTGCGGGGCTCCAGCTCGGTCGCGATCCGCGCCGACCACGCCAGGTCGCCCAGCGGGGCCCGGCCGCCGCGCGCGGCCGCCAGCACGTGCGGGGTCAGCGCCTCGTCGAGCAGCACCTGGTCGACCTCGTCGATCAGGCGGTACCCGCCGCGGTTCCCGTGCACGGGGTCGCCCTTGGCGTTGCGCGCCCGCAGCGCGTCGAACACGAACTCGCTGACCGTGCCGATCGCGATGTCGGCCTGGTACGCCCGCTGCTTGCTCCACCGCAGCGCGCCGGGCCGCACCTCGCCGACGGTCAGCCCGAGCCGCTCGGCGATGGGCCGGACCGTCCGGACCGCGGATCGCATGTCCTTGGGGTTCAGCGCCATCCACTGGACGCCCCGGTGCACGCCCGGGTTCCCGGCCGCGTCCCGCGCGTCGAGGCCGCGCACGACCGCCGCGAGTGCCCCGGTGAGCGTCTTGCCCTCGCCGGTGCGCATCTCGATGAGGTCGTCGCGCACGAGCGCGAGGGCACCTTCGATCTGCTCGTCGTGCGGCGCCTTGCCGTTGCGGCGGGAGGCCTCACAGGCGAGTGCGGTGCACTCGACGGCGACCTCGTCGATCTTCTTCCGCTCGCTGCGCACGTCGTCGGCGAGCTCGCGGTACCGGTTCCGCAGCTGCGCGTCGCTGAGCTGCCGGAACTCCTCCCAGAAGGTGCGCACCTGCGCGACCTCGGGTGAGAGGTCCCCGTTCGTCCGCGCCGGCGGCTCGGAGCCCTGCCGCGCGGGGGTCCCGTCCGGCCCGGGCGGGGGCAGGTCCGAGGTCAGCGGGTCGGGCTCGGTCGGGTGGCCCTTCGCGGGACGCGCGGGGCCCGGCTCCTCCGGCCGCGGACGCGGGCCGCTGCCGCCGCCCGCCCCGGTCGCGAGCGGGTCGGGTCCGTCTCCCCCGGTGCTCGCCCGCTGCCCGCCGCCGAGCCGGTCACCGCTGCGCGGTGCCGTCGGCGGGACGGGGTCGGCCGGGTCGGCGGGGCGGGGGCCGTTCGGGGCCGGGTCACCGGTCGCCGGGGTGCCGTCGTCGCCCGCCCGGCCGGCCGCGTCGTCGGCGGCCGCACCGCGCTGCTCGCCGGACCGGCCACCGCGGTCCCCGGCCGCGGCCGCGCCCTGCTCGCTCGCCCGGCCGCCCTGCGCAGGTGTGTCGGCCTGCCCGTGCGTGTCGACCTGCTCGCCGGACCGGCTCCCGCGCGCCGTACCGGCCGTGGTCCCGGCGGCGTCCGCCCCTCCGGCGCGGCCCGCGTCGGTGCGCGGAGCGGTCGCCACGTCGTCGGCGAGCCGGTCGAGCCCGCTGCGGGTCAGCTCGGCGAACTCCTGCGCGGTGAGCCGTCCCGCGGCGATCTCGGTCAGCGCTCGGGCGCGGTGCGCGGCCCACACTCCCCGGCCGGCCAGCCGGTTCGGGTTGCGGAAGGTGCCGCCGAACATCAGCTGGTCGTACTCGACGAGGGCCCGCGCGCGGTCCGCGCGCTGCTGGCGCAGGGCGGACGCGAACTCGTGGCCGGCGAGGCGGCCCAGCGGGCTGCGCGGGCCGAGCAGGTCGGTGCCGAAGGCGCGCACCGACGCCCCGGTGTGGGCGGACGCGACCTGGCCCGCGGTGAGCGTCCGGCCGAAGCGCAGGCCGAGGGCGTCGTAGGCGCGCAGGGTGCCGATCAGGCCGGGGGTGCGGCCTTCGCGGGTCATGCGGCCGAACAGGCCGTCCTTGCTGATGACGCGGCCCGCGTACGCGGCCGTGTCGAGGACGTCCGCCCGCCGCCCGAGCCCCGCGGCCCGGGACTGCAGCGCCACCGCCTCGGAGTAGCGGCCGAACTCGAACGCCGCACCGGCGCGGCCCGCCGCGACCTCGGCGGCGCTGCGCGACCGCCCGGCGAGCGGGGCCATGATCCCGCGGGACAGCCCGGCCGCGACCACACGCCCGGCCAGGAAGTTCGCCGTCAGCGGGGCCATTGCGACGTTGCCGGTCCAGCGGGCCCCCCGGAAGGCGACGCCGGCGGCCACGTCGAGGGCCGGAACGCCCTGCATCGACCGCAGGGAGGTCAGGGAGGCGCGCAGACCGTTGACGGTTCCAGAGGCCGCCACCCCGGCGCCGGCAGCCCTCGCGCCCATCGAGACGCCCTTGATGATCGCCCCGGCGCCGGCCGCGACCAGCGCGACCGTGCCGACGTCCTCCAGCAGCGTGGAGACCGGCGCGTAGTAGTAGTCCTCGCCGAGCCGGCCCCAGTCGGTGCCGCCGTCCTCGAAGTTGATCCACCGGTTGTAGAAGTTGACCGCGCCCGTCGCCACGCCGCCGGTGAAGGGGTAGAGCCGCGTGTAGTACTCGAGGTCGGACTCGCCCTCCATCTGCTCGGGCTCGTCGAACCAGAGGACGTCGTACTTGGCGCCGTTCCAGAGCTCGGTGCCGACCGACTCCAGCAGGCCCGGGATCGCGTACACGACGACGTCGCCGAGGTCGCGGCCGGCGTTCTTGAACCACTGGCCGACCGACTTGTCCTCCTCGACGTCGAGCACGAAGTACTCGCCGTCGAGCGTGAACCCGTCCTCGTCGACCTGCTGCGTGTCGCAGGCCGAGGTGGCCGAGCAGGTCCGGGTCTCCCGGTCCCGGCCCGGCGCCTGCGAGCCCAGGGTGATCTCGTCGTTCGCGTCGGGGTCCCCGAAGAACTGACCGCCCGACATCGCGTGGTCGCGGACCGCCAGCCCGAAGCACGTCCCGTTCGCGGCGCCGCTCGACTCGCAGTCGGAGAGGGTGTCCCGGTTGGAGTCGACGTGGGTGCGGAACTCGCCGGAGCAGGTGCCGTTCGAGTCGTGGCAGAACCCGGACGCGATCGCCTGGCCCTGCTTCTCCCGGTCCCCGCCGGCCGCCACCGCGGCCGCGGCGAGCGAGCAGTTGCCGGCCACGTCGGCGCCGCACTGCTTCAACGACTCCGCGTTGTTCTTGTCCGCCTCGTGGTAGGCCTCGGCGTGGCCGGAGTACGCGCAGCTCACGCCGGTGCTGCCCTGGCACCACACGTCCACGGTCGCCGTGCGCGCGTCGAGGTCGATCGTGGCGTCGGCCGCCACCGAGCACCAGCCCGAGCCGGTGGTCCCGGAGTCGGAGCAGTTGCTGCGCGCGTTCGCCGCCAGCAGGCCGTCGTCCTCGGTGAGCTCCTCGAAGCCTCGCGCGGAGAAGTTGAAGCTGCAGTTCTCCTCGGCGCCGTCGGTGCCGCAGCCCGCGCCGCTGCGCACGTGGGCCGGCAGCGCGACGTCCTCGCCGTTCTCGCCGGGGACGGTCACCTCGCCGTCGCCGTAGTACTTGGCGAACGACACCGACGAGCAGTACCCGCCGGTCTGGTTGCACTCCGACACCCCGTGGCCGCGCAGGTCCTCGCCGTGCGGCGACTGCGCCCAGGCGTAGGTGGAGGTCGACGCGCGGGTGCAGTTCGCGCCGCCGGTGTCGTCGCACTGCGCGAACGCCGTGACCTCGCCCTCCTCCTCGTCGTAGGCCACGGACGCGACGGTCGAGCAGGATCCCCAGGTCCCCGAGCAGTCCGCGTTCGCGTCGCCGTGGTGGACCGTGTGCTCGGTGGTGCGGTCCAGGGTCGCCCAGCTGGACGTCTCCTGGGTGCAGTGGTCGCCCTCCGGGTAGCAGCTGGTCGCCGCGATCACGTGCGCCGGCACGGCGTCGGGCTGCCCGTCGCCGTCCTGGTCCTCGCCCATGGCCGCCGGCACGTAGTCGAAGACACCGGAGACCGCGCAGGTCCCGGACGTCCGCACGCAGTGCGCGTTGCCGTCGCCGTGCAGCACGCCCTCGGTGGGGCCGTCCGGGTTCGCCTGGCCCGCCCCGGACACCTCGCCGTGCAGGTGCGCCTCGACCTTGGTGCAGCCGCTCCCGCCGTCCGCGCTGCAGTCGGCGAAGGCGTCGATCTCCCCCGTCTCCTCCAGGAAGGTCCCGCCCACGACGGTGGTGCAGTAGCCGGTGGTGCCCGAGCACTCCGCGACCGAGCTGGCCCCGATCTTCCCGTCCGCGCCGGTGATGTTCGTGTACGCGTTCGAGTGCTGCGAGCAGCTGCCGCCGCCCTCGATCGCGCAGCCGGTACCGATCACCAGCGTCGGCGAGATGCGGTTGCCCTCGGCGTCCGTGGTGGCCTCGTGCATCTTGACGACGCCGATGGCCGAGCAGGCGCCCGCGCCTGCGCCGCTGCAGCTCGACTCGCCGTCGCCGGTGAACTGCCCGTCCCGGAACGACGCGTCGATCGTGACGTTCGCGTACTTGCTGCACGACCCGCCCTCGGTGGCGCAGTACGAGGTCGCCTGCAGCGTGCCGGTCTCGGCGTCGTAGGTGACCTTGGAGCCGGTGGCGCAGTGGCCGCCGTTCGCGCTGCCGGAGCACTCGGCGCCCGACTCGCCGGTCTGGCCCGTGCCGGAGCCGGTCGACTCCGAGCTCGTGGCGTAGTGCGCCTCGCAGCTCCCGGTGCCCGAGCAGCCGGCCTGCGCCAGCGCGTTCTCGGAGTCGACCTCCACGACCGCGAACGAGCCGCAGGAGCCCCCGGTGCCGCCGCCCGAGCAGCGCGCCGACGCCTCCGCGTGCTGCCCGCCGACCGTCTTCGACGCCTCGGCCCCGCTGGAGTAGCTCGCCGAGCAGTTCGCCGCGCCGGAACAGCCCGCGGCCGCGTTCGCCCAGCCCTTGCCGGCCGCCGTCTGCGCGAACACCGACATCCCGCCGCCGCCCGGGCCGGACCCCCCGCCCGACCCGGACGCCGACGCGTGCGCCCAGCTGCGGTGCGTGCCGTCGTCGTAGGCGGCGGAGCTGGACGCGTGACCCGAGTAGCCCCAACGGCAGTTCGCCGCTCCGGAGCAGGAGGCGCTCGCGTTCGCGTAGCCGGGCCCCGCCGAGGCCTGCGCCGACACCGCGACGCCCCCGCCGCCCTGGCCGCCCCCACCGGAACCGGAGGCGTACGCCCGGGCCCAGTTGCCGCCGTGCGACGCCGACGCCGACGCGCTCGCCGAGTAGGAGTGCCGGCAGTTCGCCGCACCCGCGCACGACGCGGACGCCGACGCCGAACCCGGCCCCGCCGACGCCTGCGCCGACACCGCGACGCCGCCGCCACCGATGCCGCCGCCACCGGAACCCGACGCCGACGCCGACGCCCGGTTCCCGCCGTACGCCGCCGCAGCGGACGCGCTCGCCGAGTAGGAGTGCCTGCAGTTCGCCGCACCCGCGCACGACGCGGACGCCGACGCCGAACCCGGCCCCGCCGACGCCTGCGCCATCACCGCAACACCGCCACCGCCGATACCACCCCCACCGGAGCCCGATGCCGACGCCGACGCCCGGTTACCGCCGGAGGACGCGGAGTCGGACGCGCTCGCCGAGTAGGAGTGGCTGCAGCGGACGCCCGCGCTGCCGGTGCAGGACGCCATGGCCTGCGCCGTGCCCGGCCCGGCGGCCGCCGCGGCGGCGGTCGCGACGAAGCCGCCCCCGAAGGTGCCCGATCCCGAGCCGGACGCGTGGGCGCGCGCCCGCGACCCGCTCGACGCGGCCGAGTCGGAGCTGCCGGCGCGGTAGGAGTAGGAGCAGCCGGAGCCGGCGCTGCCCGCGCAGGTCGCCGAGGCGGCCGCGGTCTGGCCCGTCGTCTGCACCTCCGCGCCGGTCGCGCACCAGCCGGTGCCGGCCCCGCCCGCGGCCCCGCAGCTCGCGCGGGCATCGGCGACGTTCCCGCCGGTCCGGCCGTGGGCGTCCGACGTCGAGGAGAAGCTGTGCCTGCAGGTCGCGCCGGTGCTGCCCGCGCAGCTCGCCGACGCCTGCGAGCCCTCGGCTGAGGCGCCGGCGAGGCTGCTGCCCGCGCACGACCCGTCCGCCCCTGCCGTGCAGTCGGTGTGCGAGGTCGCGCGGGTCGTCCCGCCCGCCACGGCGGCCTGCGCCGTTCCGTCGGTGCGGGTGCGGCACCCGGTGCCCACGCACTCCGCGGTCGTCTGCACGACCCCGTCGAGCGCGTGCCCACCGGTGGCCGCGGCGCAGCCCCCGGATGCCGCGCACGTCGCGGTCGAGGTGCCGCGCACGCTCGGGCCGCCGTCGGCGGTGGTGCGGCTCGACGCGGTCGTGGCGCAGCCGGTCGCGCTGCCGTCGTCGCAGGTGGTGGTGACCGCAGCCGAGGTGGTGGCGAACGGCTCGCCGCCCGTCGGCGCGCCCGTCGCGCTCGACGCGGTCACGCTGATCTGCGCCAGGCACGCGGTGGTGCCGTCGCAGCGCGACGAGCCGGTGGCCGTGCCGGTGCTGCGCCGGTCCGCCGGCCCGGCGATCGAGGAGGCGTCCCCGGTGACGCTGCCGGTGCAGCCCGCCTCCGGGCACAGGAGCTGCGAGGCGGCCTGCGCCTGCCCGGACGAGCCGGGGGCGGGCGGAGCGCCCTCGGTCTCGACGACGCCGGAGTCACGCTCGGCCGTGGCGATCGCGCCGCTGGTGACCAGGCAGCCGCTGTCGGCGGCGGTGCAGGTGGCCGCGGTGCGGGTGGTGCCTGCGGTGCCGCTCGTGCCACCCGTGGTGGCGGCGGTGCACCCGGGGCCGGCGCACTGGGCGCTCGCACCCGACCGGGACAGGGTGGCCGGCGCGTCGGTGACCGGCTGCGCGGCCAGCGTCGCGGCATCGCGGTAGGCCTGCCGCGCCTGCTGCGCGGCGGTCGCGGCCTCGGCGGCCGCCTCCTGCTCTGCTGCGGTCGCGCCCGGGCGGGCGGCGACCCGTGCTGCGTCGCGGGCGGCGGCATCGGCCTGGACGGCCTGCGCGCGGGCCTGCTCGGCAGCGGTCGTGCGGTCCTCCGCCACGATGTCGGCCACGACCTGGCCGGACCCCGCGGAGGAGTCGGTCTGGACCCGGCAGCCGCTCTGCTCGCTCGTGCAGCTGCCGCTGGAGCTGGTGGTGCCGGTGGCCGTCGGGGGTCCGCGCGCCCCGCCCGCGCCGTTCCCGGCGGTGGGTCCGTCGGTGCCGGTCGCGGAGGTCCGGGCGGTGCCCGTGCAGCCGGAGGAGCCCGCGCAGTCCAGGGTGGCCGCGGCCATCGTCCAGCTGGACGCGCCCGGCACCGTCGGGGCGCCGGAGTTCGCGCTCGAGCCCGGCGCGGCCGGCGCCGGCAGCGTCGCCGGCTGGTCCTGCTGCCGCTCGGCCGGGGCCTCGGTCCCGACGTCCTCCGAGGTCACGTCCGCGTTCGCCGTGGACCGCGCCTGCACGAGCGGCACGATGACGTTCGCGTCCGGGCCGGAGGAGGCGCCGGAGTTCGTCACCGCCTGGCAGACCGCGCCGGACACGCCCGCGCACGACCCCTCGCTGCGCGACCCGCGCGGCTCGGGCGACACGGCCGGGTCGGTCGCCGTCGCGGCGCTCGTCACCCGCCCGTCGCAGATCTCCTCGCCCGCGCAGGTGGTGGCCGCGCCCGCGGCCGACGCGGCGGACGGGCCCGCGGGCAGCCGGGCCGCGTTCACCTGCTGGTCCCCGCCGTCCTGCGGCGCGCCGGCGAAGGCCAGTGCGGCACCGGGAGCCGAGGAGGCGTGCGACACCGACTGCGCCGCGCACCCGCCGGTGCCGGTGCACGTCGCCTCGCCCGTGGAGGTGCGCGGCGTCCCGCCGTTGACCGCGCCGTCCCACGCGGACGTCGACGTGCGGGCCGAGCCGGTGCAGGCCGTACCCGCGGCGCAGGCCACGTCGGCGCTCGACGTCGCGGTCGAGGACGGGCCGGTGGTGGGCTTGCCGGTCGCCGGGTCGATCACGGCGAAGTCGGACGCCGACGACGCCGAGGAGCTGCTGCCCCCGGAGCACTCGCCGCCCGTCACCGCGCACTCGGCGGTGGCGCTGGTACCCCGGGCGTGCGGCGACACCCCGGTGTCGCGAGCGCTCGTCGACGACGTGGCCGTGCCCCCGCACGTCCCGACGCCGCCGTCGCACCCCACGGTCGCGGACGCGTGGGACACGCTGACCGGGCCGGACACGCCCGCCACCCCGGTCACCGGGTCGAGCGCGGGCTCGCGGTCGGCGACCGCGGTGTCGGCCGCGGCCGAGCACGAGCCGCCGTCCCCGCGAGCGGTGCAGGTCGAGGTGGCCGTGCTGTCGCGCACGCCGGTCACGTCGCCGGACGCGGCGCCCGTCGTCGTGGCCGAGCCGGAGCCGGAGCACCCGGCCGCCGCGCAGTCGACGTCGGCGCTCGCGGTGCTGACCGCCAGGAGCTCGCGGGCCGGCTCGGTCGCGTCCGACAGCCACCCCTGCTGCTCCGCGTCCCCGGCCCGGTCGCGGACCTCGGAGGCCGCGCTCGTGTCGCAGGAGCCGCCGGTGGCGGTGCAGGTGGTCGTCGTCGAGGTCGTGCGGACCGGGGCGCCGGCGGCCTTCGCCGCGGTGCCGGTCGCCGCGGTGCCCGTCACCGTGCCGGTGGTCGCGCCGGACGCCGTGCCGGTGCAACCGGCGGCGTCGTCGCAGTCCACGCTCGCGCCCACCGAGCTGGTGGCCGAGGCATCGCCGTCGGCCCGCTCCTGCGACGCGACCGGCAGGCCGGTGACCACGTCGAGCGTCCAGCGCTCGTCCTCGTCGACCTCGGTCTCGGTGCCGGTCCGGCTGGAGGCCTCGCAGTCGCCGCCGGCGACCTCGCAGGAGGCCGTCCCGTCGCTCGCCCGCTCCGCGCCGGCCCGCACGCCGCTCGCCGCACCGCGCGTGGTGGCGGTGCCGGAGCCGGAGCACGCGGTGTCGTCGCAGTCGACCGAGACGCCGGCCGTGCTGTCGCTCGCGGTGCCCTCGTCGCCCTCGGCCCGCGAGTCGCTGCTCGCGCGGCAGCCGCCGCCGGAGACGGTGCAGTCGGCAGCGCCCGTCGTCGCCGACCGCGCGGCACCCTCCGCGGCGGCCGCGGACTGCGTGGTGGCCTCGTGGCCGGCATCGATGCGGGTGCGCGCCGAGCCGGTGCAGCCGGCGCCGCACGACACCTCGGCGTCGGCCTCGACGTCGCCCGCCTCGTCGCCCAGCTCCACCGAGCTGGTGGTGGCGCAGCCGCCCGCGCCCTCGCAGCGGGCGGACCCGCTGCCCGTGCCGCGGCCCGTGCCCTCGCGCTCGTCCCGGTCGTCGCTCACGAGGGTCGCCGCGGCCGCGGGCTCGTCGCGGTCGCTGCCGGAGCCGCTGCTCTCGCACGACCCGGTGCCGGTCCGGCACTCCGCGTCGGCGCGGTCCGGGGTGGCGGTGCTGCGCTGCTCGCAGTCGTCCCCCGTGCAGCGGGCCGACGCCCGGGTGGCCTCGCCGTCCTCGCCCCGGCTGGACGCACTGCTGCCGCAGCCGCGGTCCGCGCCGGTCAGGGTGCAGGACGCGGACGCCTCGCTGTCACCCGACTTGCTCGAGGTCCCGCACCCGGACGAGACCCCGGAGATCGCGAGGCAGCGGTCGGAGTCGCGCTGGCCCTCGCCGTCCTCGGACGCCGAGCCGCACTCGACGAACACCCCGCTCGACCCGCAGCCCGCGGTGGCGCCCTCGCCGTCGAGGTCGTCGGAGGAGACGGCCTCGGTGTCGCGGTCGGTGGCGTCCATCAGCTCGTCGGTGGCCTCGTACACCTCGTCGCGCTGCGCCTCGAACTCCTCGACGTCGCGCTCGTGCGCCTTCGCGTCGGCCTTCCCCGCGGCGACCCGCTTCTCCTCGGCCGCCAGCTCCTTCTCCCGCTTCTCGAGCTCCCGGTGGCCGTCGACGACCTCGTCGACCAGCTCGGCCCGCTCCGGCGAGACCCGCGCGCGGTCCTCGGCGGCCCGTCGCTCCTGCTCCGCGTGCTCGGCGGCCTGCGCGTCGTACTCGGCCTTCGTGGCCTTGCCCGCGGCCACGTCCTTCTTCTTCTGCGCGAGCCGCTTCTCGCTCGCGTCCGA
This sequence comes from Pseudonocardia kunmingensis, assembly GCF_006716445.1. Lineage (GTDB taxonomy): Bacteria > Actinomycetota > Actinomycetes > Mycobacteriales > Pseudonocardiaceae > Pseudonocardia > Pseudonocardia kunmingensis. The sequence continues at coordinate 3,282,365 of NZ_VFPA01000001.1, read as the reverse complement.
CTCGATCCGGTCCTCGAGCACCTTCTCGGTCTGCTCGGCGGAGTCGTCGTGGTCGACCCACTCGCCGTCGACCCACCGGCCGTCCTCATCCCGCTCGTCGCGGCGGTCCTCGTCGTCCTCGTCCTCGCGCTCGTCCGCGCGCAGCGCGGCCGCCGGCACGGTCTCCGACGGCGGGGCTCGCGGGGCGGCGAGGGTACGCGCCGCGGTGCGATCGGAGCCGCTGCGCTCGTCATCGGCGCCCGCGGTCGGCTGCGGCTCCAGAGCGGCCCGGCGCACGGGGCGGTCCCCGTCGTCGGCGGCCGACGACAACGCGTCCCGGGCGGTGTCGACGGCGCGGCGCACGTCCCCCTCGGACGCACCCGCCGTCTCGACCACCTCGTCCACGAGCGCGTCCACGGCACGGGTGAGGTCACCGTCCCGGTCGGTCAGCTCCCGCGCGACGTCCACGCCCGCCTCGGCGAGGCGGCGCGCCGCCTTCTTCGCAGCGTCGGCATCGCCGTGGTCGTTGTCCCGGGCACGCTCGCCGGAGCGACGGGCGTCCCCGGCGCGGTCGAGGGCCCCCTCGACGCGGTCGCGGTCCAGCCCGGCGACAGCCGCACGGACCCGCTCGGCCGCGTTGTCGTGCTCGCCGTCGCGTGCCCGCTCCCCCGGTCCCTCCGCAACCGCATCGCGGAGGCGTTCCCGCCGGGCCTCGGCGGAATCGTCCTCGCGATCGCCGCTGCGGTCGTCACGGTCGAGCTCGGCCACGGTCGCGCGGATCTGCTCCCGCACGGCGTCACCGCGGTCCTCGCGGTCGTCGCGGTCGCGCCCGGCAGCCTCGTGCAGGGCGTCGCGCACCTCGTCCGCGGCCGTCCCGACCGTCTCCCGCACCGCCTCGCGGAGCTCCGCCGAGCGGTCGTCGCCGCGTTCGCCGGCCGCCTCCCGCCGCTCGCCGTCCGGGTCGTCGGCGTCCCGTGCCTCCCGGCCGGTCCGGTCGCGCACCTCGTCCTGGATCGCCTCGCGCAGCCGCTCCTCGACGTCCGCGCCCTGCCGCCACTGCCGGACCGCGTCGCGGACGCGCTCCCCGGCATCGCGGTCCGACCGTGCCCCGTCCGGGTCACGCCGATCGGCTCGGTCACGCGACTCCTCACGGACCTCCCCGTCCGTGTCCGCGACGGCACGCCCGTCGCGGCGGTCGCTGGCGCGCTCGTCGCCATCCCGGCCCTCGGCACGCGAACCGCGGGCCGCGCGCTCCCGGTCCTGCCGGTCCGCCCGGTCGGCGGCACCGGCCCGGTCACCGTCGACACGGTCGCCACGCCGCTCGGCGGTGAACCGGTCGTCGGCACGATCGGTGGCGGCCCGGTCGCGGCCGGCGACGGCCCGGCCGTCGTGGGTGCGGTCGGCGCGGTCACCGTCGGCGCGGTCGCCGTTCCCGTCGGCGCGGTCGCGGTCACCGTCGGCGGGGGTGCGGTCGTCGCCGGCACGGTGACCGGTCGCCCGGGCACCCCGCTCCGCGTCGGAGTCGCGCGGCCGGCGGTCCCGGTCGTCGGCACGCTCGGCCCGGTCCCGGCCGGCGTCGCCGCGGTCGTCCGCGGAAGTGCGGTCCGCGCTGCGCGCAGCGTCGTCGGATCGCTCGGAGCCGGAGGCGCGCCCGGTCCGGTCGCGGCGGTCCTCCTCGGAATCGGCGTCCGGCTCCTCGTCCTTCTCGGCCTTCTCGGAGCGCGTGCCGGCCGCGCGGTCGCGCTCCTGGGCCTCGTCCCGATCCGCCTCGCCCGACCGCTCCGGCCTCTCCCCCGACCGCCCGCCGTCCGACTTCCCCTCGCCGGCCTTCTCGGCGTCGGACTCCGTCGACTCGGACCGCTTGTCGCCCGGCTCCCCCTTGCCCGACTCCTCGCCGGAGGACCGGTCGTCGCCGTTCCGGTCGTCGTCACCCGACTCGTCGTCGCCCTTGCGGTTGCCCGACTTCTTCTCGGACTTCTTGCCGGAGTCCTCGCCGCTGGACTTCTCGGACTTCTCGGAGCCCGACTTCTTCCCACTCCCGCGGCCGGAATCCTTCTTCTCCGACTTCTTGCTCGACTTCTTGTCGGACTCCTCGCCGTCCGACTCCTTCTTCTTCGACTTCTTGCCCGACTTCGCGGACTCGTCCGACTTGTCGTCATCGGACTTCTTCTCCGACTTCTTGTCGTCGGACTTCTCGTCGTCGGACTTCTTGTCGTCGGACTTCTTCTCCGACTTCTTCTCGCTCTTGCCCTCGGAGTCGCCGTCGCCGCCGTCGGAACCGGAATCCCCGTCTCCCCCGTCGGCGGGCCGGGCACCGCTCGCCTTCACCATGCTCTGCTTCGCGCCCGCGTGGGCGACGGGAACGGCGACCGCCGCGGCAGCGGGCGTCGCCATCATGAAGGCGCTCCCGAACCACAGCACCACGACGGCGCCCGCGAGCGTGACCGTCCAGCGGACCACCTGCCACAGCCGGTCGACCGCCGACAGGCGCAGCCGCACGGCGTCCGGACGCACGGCGAGGCCGAGGGCCTCACCGGTACGCACTGACGCCATGACGGACTCCAGACAGATCGCCGCTGCACGCGGGAGGGGGAAGAGCAGAAGGGGACGCGCGGAGCACGCCGTGAACCGGCGCCGCGCATGGATGCGACCAGGGGCTCGCCGTCACGTCGCGCCTGAGGCCAGCGACCTGCCGGGCGGCCCGGTGCCGCACCACGCCCGGTGGGGTCCCGCCCGTCGCGCTACGTCAGCGACTTGCAGGGCCCGGAACGGACAGCGGCAAGAGTGGCGGCGCGAGGCGTCGCGCGGGCGCCGCCCAGGTGATGATCACGTAGTCATCAGATGACATCTGGGTGAAGCGCCGCGCCGCCCGGCGACCGCCCGCCCCACGCAACGGTCCCGGCGGAGAAGAGGTGCGCGAGCGGCGACGGGTTGCGCGGCCGACGCAGCGGGCCCGTGATCGCCGGCTCGGTGCTCCTACTGCTGTCCCGGTAACGCCGAGCGCACCGAAACGGCGATCATCGCGAGCAGAAGCGGGATTCGCATGACGAGCGGCACTTTCGTCGGCTAGTGCCCCCGCCGGAAGTTCGCTGGGTAAGTCGGTGGATCCAGGTTCTCGCTGCGTGTGCCGGGCGGCGGGCCTCGTACCGGGCGTACTCGGCTCGTCGACCGGTGCGCGCAGCGTGGAGCTGGGCCGCCGAATTATTCGGCGGACCTCCGGTGGGGGACACTAAGTACCGACGAGAGTGCCTTTCGTCCGGTGGGGATGCGTCACGCGGACGACGCCGGTTGCCGGGCCCGTTCTGCGTCACCGATCTCCGGGTGGTCGACGGCGGGGTCCCACCCGAGGTCGGCGGTGATCCGCGCGGTCGAGTAGAAGCCCGCGTTGCCCTCCAACGGCGCGCGCAGCGGCACGTCGGGGTAGAAGCGAGCGGCCAGCTCGGAGCTGGGGGTGCGGGTGATCGTGCGGTCGGACACCACGTGGTACACGGCGTGGCCGGGGGTCGGGCGGCGCAGGGCCAGCAGGCAGGCGGACGCCGCGGCGTCCAGGCTCACCCAGCCCCACAGGTCCTTGCGCGCCCGCTCGTCGTCATCGCTGCGCGCGGACGCGGCGTCCGCGCGCAGGCCGTGCAGCCGCAGTGCGGAGAACGCCGCGTCCGGGCGGCGGCGGGCGAACGCCGCGGACTGCTGCTCGATCAGCCATTTCGACAGGCTGTAGGAGTCCTCGCAGTAGGAGGGGTGCTCCTCCTCGTCGATCGGGAAGTGGTCGTAGCGGGGGTGCGCGCTGTAGACCCCGCCGATCGCGTTGATGCTCGACGCGAGGCAGACCGCCGCCAGGCCGTGCTCCTCCGCCGCCACCAGCACGTGGTGGCTGCCGCCCACGTTGATCCGGTGGACGTCCGGTTCCGGGTGGTGGGGGTTGGTGAGCCCGCCGAGGTGGACGACCCCCTGCGTGCCGGCGAGCACGGATCGCACGGCGTCCAGGTCGGTGAGGTCCGCCGCCCGCCACCGCACCGACCTGCCGGACGCCTCGGGGGCGCCCGGCAGGTCGGTGGCGACGACGTCGTGGCCGGCGCGGACGGCACGGGCGACGACGTGCCTGCCGAGCAGACCCGCCGCGCCCGTGACCGCGATGCGCATTGATCAGCTCCAGAGCCGGTCGTGGCTGGTCTCGGCGTCCCAGTGCGTCGTCTCGGCGAAGAACACCGGGTCGCGCGGGTCGAGCTGGGCGCGGAACAGGTCCTCGTTGATGTCGCCGAACCCGAGGCCCGGGGTCTCCGGCACCTCGATCTGGCCGTTCTGGATCAGCGGGCGGGGCAGGTCGGTCACCAGCTCGCTCCAGAACGGGACGTCGGCGGCGTGGTGCTCCAGGGCGAGGAAGTTCTCCGTCGCGGCAGCGAGGTGCACGCACGCCATCGTCGCGACCGGCGACGCCGCCAGGTGCAGCGCCATCGCGACCCCCCGCTCCTGGGCGTAGTCACCCAGCCGCTTGGTCTCCGCGATCCCACCCGATGTCGCCGGGTCCGGGTGCACCACCCGGATCGCACCCGCATCCAGCAGCGGCTTGAAATTCTCCGCCAGGTAGATGTCCTCCCCCGTGCACGTCGGCACCGCCACCGCCTCGGTCAGCTGCCGCCACTGGTCGGTGAACTGCCACGGGATCAGGTCCTCGATCCACGCCAGCGTGAACGGCTCCAGCGCCCGCCCGATCCGGATGCACGAGTCCAGCGCGATGTGCCCGAAGTGGTCGGCCGCAAGGGCGACGTCGTAGCCGACGATCGAGCGGATCGTGTCGACGTAGCTCGCCAGGTGCTCCACGCCCTTGGGCGTGACCTGGATGCCGGTGAACGGGTGCATCGTGGTGACGTCCTCGCGGGCGCCGGTCGGCGCGATGAGCGCGCCCGGCACGTCCCACAGCAGCGAGATGCCCACGTCCATCTTGAGCATGGTGAAGCCGCGGCGCTTGCGCTCCAGCAGCTTCTCCCCCATCGCGTGCGGGTCGGCGAGCGAGGGCGTGTCTGCGTAGCACCGGACGGTGTCCCGGAACCGGCCGCCCACCAGCGCGTAGGCGGGCACCCCGTAGGCCTTGCCCGCCAGGTCCATCAGCGCCATCTCGATGCCCGACACGCCGCCGCCCTGGCGGCCGTGGTGCCCGAACTGCTTGATCTTGCGGAAGACCTTGTCCAGGTTGCACGGGTTCTCCCCGACCAACCGGCTCTTCAGCACCAGCGCGTAGGTGGCGCTGGCCTGGTCGCGCACCTCCCCGTAGCCGACGAGGCCCTGGTTGGTGTCGATCCGGACGATCGAGGAACGGAACGGCACCCCGTGCAGGTTCGCCACCCGCACGTCGGTGATCCGCAGCGCGCTCGGCCGCGACGCCGTGCTGACGTACTCCTCGGAAATCGTGCTCGTGCTCGTGCTGGTGCTCACGCGTTCTGCTCCTCGCGCCACTGCTGGAAATCGGACTCGATGTCATCCGCCCACGTCGGGACGTCGATCTGCGCGCTGGTATAACGCCGCTCGGACAACCGCTGCTTGCCGAACACATCCCGCACCCGGGTGTCCTCGCTCGAGGCGGCCACCGCGGCCGCCAGGTGCGCCGGGATCACCGCCACCCCCGTCGGGGTGCCGAGGATCACGTCGCCCGGCAGCACCGTGGCACCGCCGATCCGGACCGGGATGTTGATCCCGGCCAGCGTCACCCCACGGATCGGGGTCGGGTCCACGTCGCGGTGGAAGATGTTCACCCCGCCGGGCAGCTGCGACAGGCCCTGCAGGTCCCGGATACCACCGTCGATCACCGCGCCCACCCCGGTGCGGGAGGCCACCGCGGTGCCCAGGTTGTCCCCGACCACCGTCCCCTCGACGATCTTGCCGAAGATGTCGACGACCATCACGTCGCCGTCCTCCAGCGTCTCGATCACCCACGAGTTCTGCCGGTCACCCTCCAGGTGCCCCTCCCGGGCCCCGGCCGCGACCACCACGCCGTCGAAGTCGGGACGATGCGGCAGGAACTGCGCCGTCACCGCCCGCCCCACGATCACCGTGCCCGGGTGGGTCTCACGCCAGCCACCCGCGAACTGGCGCACGTAGCCGGCCTGGAACAGGTGCCCCCACGCCTCCTCCGTGGTGGCCAGCCGCAAGCTCGCCAGCACGTCGTCGGGCACACGGGGCCGACCCGACCCGAACCGCTCACCGGTCCACGCCGCCGTGAGCTCCTCGAGGTCGTCCTTGCCGGGATGGATGCGCACGTCCGCTTCGCCTTCTCTCTCTCGGGTCGATCACCAGGTGGGCTGGATCAGGTCGGCCATCCCGGCCACTGCCGCCTGCAGCGCAGGGGCGTAACCGAGCAGCTCGTCGCGCTCGACCGCGAACGTGACGGTCGAGATGCTCACGCCACCGCGCGGGCGTCCGCTCGGGTCGAGGAACGCGGCGCCGAGGCAGCGCACGGTGGCCTCGTTCTCCTCGTCGTCGATCGCGTAGCCGCGCTCGCGCACCGCGGCCAGCTCGGCGTGCAGCGCCGGGAGGTCAGTGATCGTCGCCGGCGTCCGGGGCGGCATCCCGGCGGAGGCGACGACGGCTTCGACCTCGTCGCGGGGAAGGTGCGCGAGGACCGCCTTGCCGATCGCCGTGCAGTGCAGCCACAGCTGGTTGCCCACGCGGGACCGCATCTCGTAGGGCTTGTCGCTGTCGACCTTGTGCAGGTAGACGGCGTGGTCGCCGACGCGGACCGCCAGGTGCACGGTGTTGCCGCCCGCCTCCTGCTGCAGCCGGCACAGCGCGGGACCGACCCCGGCCGACACGACCGAGACGATCTGCGCGCCGAGCCCGGACAGGCGCCCCCCGATGCCGTAGCGCCCGTCACCGCAGTTCTCGGCGTAGCCCTCGGCGGCGAGCATGGCCAGCACCCGGTAGGCGGTGGACCGCGGGACGGCCGCCCGGGCGGCCACGTCCATCAGCCGGTGCGGACCTGCGGAGACGGCCAGCGCCTCGATGATCCTCATGGCCTTCTCGACGGACGTGCCCGCCGCGCTCGCGCGCCCCCGACGGGCCGGCCCCGCTGATGTCGCTGATGTCATCCCTTGACAGCACCCGCTGTCAGGCCCTCGGTCAAGAACCGCTGCCCGAACGCGTACATGAGCACGACCGGGATGCTGATGAGCAGCGACGCCGCGGCCAGCTGGCCCTGCGGCACCACGTCGCCGAAGATCATCGACTGCATGCCGACCGGCAGGGTCATGTACTCGTTGCGGGTGATGAACACGAACGCGAAGAGGAACTCGTTCCACGCGTTCGTCAGCGTGAACAGGGCGACCGCCAGCAGGCCCGGCTTGGCCAGCGGCAGCACGATCCGCACGAACGCGCCGAACCGGGTGCAGCCGTCGACCAGCGCCGACTCCTCCAGGTCGGCCGGGATGGACCGGAAGTAGCCGACCAGCAGCCACGTCGCGAACGGCAGCGTGAACGTCGGGTAGGTGAGCACGAGCGACCACAGGGAGTCGTTCAGCCCGACCCCGCTCATCATCTGGTAGAGCGGGATGAACAGCAGCGCGCCCGGCATCACGTAGGTGAGCAGGATCGTCACCGTGAAGCTCTCCGAGCCGCGGAACTTCAGCCGCGCGAGCGCGTAGCCGGCGAGCGCGGCGCAGACCAGGGCGATCAGGGTGGACGCCCCCGCCACCAGGATCGTGTTGAGGTACCAGGTGCCGAACGCCCGGCCCGTGAAGAGGTTGGTGAACTGCTCGGTGCTCCACGGGGTGGGCCACAGGTCGTTCGTGCGCATGACGATCTGGGCGTCGGACTTGAACGCCGTGACCGTCATCCAGTACAGCGGGGCGAGCACGAAGGCCAGCAGCCCGACGAGCGCGACTCCCGAGCCGATGCCATTGACCAGCCGCGCCGCCCGCTGGTTGCCGCGCGCGGCCAGCGTGGAGACGATCCGCCCGACGGCGGCGGCGAGCAGCACGCAGACGCCCAGCACGAGCGCGGCCTTCCACACGATGTGCGGCGACGACCAGACCAGCAGCAGCGTCGAGACGGCGACGACCACCCACGGCATCGCCTTGCGCTGCGCCGGCGTGAGCCGGCTGCGCCCGAGGTCTCCCATGCCCGGACCGTCGCTGCGGCGCATCATCCGCACGAGCACCAGCACCAGGATGCCGACGATAGGCAGCATCACCAGGGTGACCGCCGCGCCCGCACCCAGCTGCAGCTGCTGGATGGCCTTGGAGTAGGCCACCATCACGTACGGGGCCGTGGCGTCACCGGGCCCGCCCTGGGTCATCAGCCAGATCAGGTCGAAGTTGTTGAACGTCCAGATCGACGACAGCAGCACCGTCACGATCATGACGTGCCGCAGGCCGGGCAGCGTGACGTGCCGGAACCGCTGCCAGGCCGACGCGCCGTCCACCATCGCGGCCTCGTAGAGGCCGCTGTCGATCGCCTTGAGGCCTGCGAGGAAGGTCACCGTGAAGAACGGGATGCCCTTCCAGACGTTGACCAGGATCACCGCCGGCATCGCGAGCGCGGGGTCGGACAGCCACTCCGCGGGCCAGGACTCGACGAGCCCGATCGCGGCGAGCGCAGGACCGACGCCCGTCGCGGTGAGCACCGTGTTGACGCTGCCGAAGATCGGGTCGAACAGCGACCGCCAGGTGAAGGCGGTGACGACCGTGGGCACCACCCAGGGCAGCAGGATGATCCCCGCGAGGACCGCCCGGCCGCGGCGCATGTGGTGCAGCATCAACGCCGCGATGAGGCCGAGGGTGACCTTGAAGATCTCGGCGTAGGCGGTGAAGACGAACGAGTTGAGCACGCCGGTGTGGAACACCGGGTCGTCGGCGAGGGCGGTGTAGTTGTCCAGCCCGACGAAGACGGTCTCCGCCCCGTGCCGCTCGGTGGTGCTGGTGATCATCGAGCTGACGATCGGGAACAGGATCAGCGCCGCGATGAGCAGCCCGGTGGGCGCGAGGAACGCCGTGGCGAGCCGCCAGTCGCGCCCCAACCACCGCTGTGCGCCGACGAGCGCGGGCGATGCCGTCGCCGCCGGTCGGGTGGGGGCGGGCTGCGGCCGCAGGATGGTCACTGCCGGTAGCCCTGCTGCTCGAAGATGTCGACCATGCGGTCGTGGGTGGTGGCCACCGCCTCGGCCGGGCTGGTGCCCTGGATCACCGACTGCATCATGTCCGTCAGCAGGTAGGCCGCCACGGCAGCCTGCTGGCCGGGGCTGGGCGGCTGTGGGAACGAGTAGCCGGTGGCGGTGGTGATCGGCAGCTCCTGCCGGGTCTGCTCGCGGATCGCGGCGAACGCGGGGTCGCCGCTGGTGTAGTACGGGTCGGAGTCCCACACCCGCTCCCAGGACGGGTTCACCAGGCAGGGCGCCTCCTTCGCGACGCCGAGCAATGCGCTTCCGCTGACCATGAACTTCGCCACCTGCTTGGCGAGGTCGGGGTTCTTCGCCCCCTTGAAGACGACGAACGAGTTCGACTGGCCGATCGCGAGCGGCCGGTCGATGGCCGGACCGTAGGCACCGTTGAACGGGTGCGTGTTCTCGTAGACCGGGTTGCCCTTGGTCTTCGAGTCGGCGTAGATGCTGTACTGGTTGTTGGTGAGCCCGATGATGCCGGCGAGCCAGTTCTCGTTGTTGCCGGTGTCGGTCCAGGCCTCGATCCCGGGCGGCAGCATCGGCTCGTACTTCGGGTTCGTGTAGATGTCGCCGATGAACGAGATGGCCTCGACGGTCTCCGGCGAGTTGAACACCACCCGCTGCCCGGTGTTGTCCGCGATCGCCCCGCCGTAGGCGTTGACGACGGACTCGATGAACCCGTTGGCGTCGCCGGAGCGGTTCACGGTGATGCCCCACCCGAAGCGCCGCTGCGCGGGGTCGGACACCGCCAGCGCGTTGTCGCGCAGCTCCTCCCACGAGTAGGTGGGCTTGATCGGGATGCCCTTCTCCGCGTACCAGTCCTTGCGCAGGTACATCCCGGCGGCGATGAAGTGGTACGGGATCGCGTACCAGCGCCCGTCGAACACGCAGTAGTTCTTGGCCTCCGAGGCCGGCTCTCCGTAGAGCCCCTTCATCTCCTCGACCACGTCGGTGAGGTCGGTGAGGTCGCCGAGGTTCTGGAGCTGGCCGACGAAGCGCTGGTCGCTCATGAAGGCCAGGTCCCGGGCGGTGCCCGCCTTCACCTCGGCGTCCATCTTGGCGACCATGTCGCCTGCGTCGCCGGAGACCAGGTCGTTCTGCACGGTGGTGCCGGTGGCCTGCGCGAACGCCTGGAGCGACCGGTCGAGCGCCGCGTTGGCGGCGTCGGAGTAGAGCTTCTGGGAGAGCATCCCCACCGAGCTACCGCGGTAGGACGCCGCAGCGTCGAGGATCTCCTGCGGGACCTGGACCTCCACCGGGGGCGCGGCCGGCGGACCGCCGCCACAGGCCGTCAGGCCCACGGCGCCGAGCGCGCTCATCCCCAGGAACTTGCGCCTCGACCAGACGGGCTGGATCCGCTGTGCCATGACCACTCCTCCCGCGTCCGCTCTCGGGACGCGTGCCGACGGGGCGACGTTGCAACCGACGGGGGCCGGGAGGCGACGTGCCTCCCCTCCTCGTGCGAGGAACGGGCCGGAACGGCCCGCGGAGCAGCACTTCCGGCCCCCTTGCCGGAGAAAGCGCTGCGTGTTCATGCTGTGGAACGAAAACGGGAAATGGTTTCGCGTAGCAGAATCCGCTACCGCGTAGTGCGACGCGAATCACGTTAGGAGGACTGCGCGCGCGTGTCAACGGTCACTCCTCAGATGTCCGGTCACCGGGCAGCCCGTCGAACAGCCCCGCGCCGCCGCGGGGGCGCCACAGCGGCACCCCCGCCTCGTCGGCCGGCTCGAGCCCGACGACCTCGTCCCGCTCGGCCGAGTCCAGAGCGCCGAGGACGATCCGCATGTTCGTGACGCTCTGGGCCACCGTCGCGACCACGGGGGCGCCGTGGCGCACGGCGTCGGAGAAGTCGCAGAGCTCCCCGTAGTAGCCGTTGTCGATGCCGGTGAACACGTCGGTGCGGGTGCTGCCGTCCGCGCGGACCAGCGTGACGCGCCGCTCCGCCTCCGGCCCGGAGAGCACGAGCACGCCCTCGGTGCCGTAGAGGCGCATGTCGTTCGGCTCGGCAGGCAGCGGGATCTCCGAGTAGCACGCCGTGTAGTTGCCGACCGCGCCGGAGGCGAAGGTCAGGTTCAGCGTGAGGTCCGACGGCGAGTCGATCGTGCTGTTGGCCCACTGCACCCCGCCGTGCACCCGCAGCGCGTCACCGCAGAGCATCCGGATCTGCGCGATGTCGTGCACACCGGCGTCGAGGTGCACCCCGCCGCGGTACTGCGGCCGCTGCCGCCACGGAGTGCTGCTGAACCCGCCCTCACGCGGCACCGACTGCCCGGCACGCCGGTACGCCATCAGGTGCAGCTTGCCGATGGCGCCGTCGTCGACCAGCGCCCGGGCGTGGCGGATGTCGTCGCGGTAGAAGTAGTTCTCCGCGATCATGATCGTGCGGTCCGGGTGCGCAGCGGGGAGCTCGAGGAACGCCCGCGCCTGCTCCTCGCCGGTGCCGGTGGGCTTCTCGCAGAGCACGTGCTTGCCCGCCGCCAGTGCGTCGGCCGCGATGCCGTAGAGGGCCGGGATCGGCACCGAGATCAGCACCGCGTCCACGTCGGCCCTGGCCAGCAGGGCGTGGTGGTCGGTGGTGCGAGCGGCCGCCGTGAGCCCGGCGGCGGTGGCGAAGCGTTCGGCCTGCTCGGCGGAGGCGTCGGCGAGCGCGGTGACGACGTAGCGGTCGGGCATGCGGCGCAGGGCCGGCCAGTGCAGCTTCTCGACCGCGAGGCCCGTGCCGATCAACCCGAGCCGGATGGACTCATGCCCGCTCACTGGCCACCCCCATGCGCTGCTTCTCCTTGTCTGCCAGCAGCGGGGCGTTGCCCCGCACGTGGACCCGCATGGCTTCGCGTGCGGCGTCCGGGTCGCGGGCCTCGAGCGCGCGGTAGATGCGCATGTGGGCCGCCGTGGCGTTGGGCAGGCTGTCCGGGCCGGCCTGGTTGGTGACCCGACGGCTGGCGGTGCCGAGCCAGCGCGCCGAGTACATGATCCGGTCGAGGATGCGGTTGTTCGCCGCCCGGCAGATCTCCATGTGGAACTCGTGGTCGACCTCGAGGTAGGCGTCCGGGTCGGACTCCAGCTCCGCCATGCGGTCCAGCTCGGCGCGCAGGCGCGCGAGCGTCTCGTCGGTGATGGCGGCGGCGGCCATCGCGGCCAGCTCCGGCTCCAGCAGCTCACGGGTCTGGTGCAGCTCGCGCAGCAGCTCGTCGACGAACTCCCTGGGCAGCCACTCGGCCAGCAGCGGGCTCAGGTAGTCCCATTCCGCCTGCGGCCGGACGGTGACCCGGCGGCCCTGGGCGATGTCGACGATGTCGAGCGACGCGAGGATCTTGAGGGTCTCGCGGGCCACCACCCGCGAGACCCCGAACTCCCGCGAGATGTCCAGCTCCGACGGCGCCCGGCCCTCCGGCACCTCGCCGCTGACGATGCGACGGGCCAGGTGAGCGGCGACCTGCACCGGGAGGGTCCGGACCTTGACAGCCTCGGCCGCCTCCTGTCTCCTCTGCATGTCACCAGCTTATAGGACAAGTAGCGTTCGTCACATCTTCCAACGGGGGAAGCATGAGGATCGTGGACGTCAAGACGGCCGTGGTCGCCTACCACGGCCAGGCCACACTGGTACGGATCGACACCGACGAGGGCATCAGCGGCTACGGCGAGGCGAACCCGGACGCGGGCGCGGGCGGCGTCGTGGGAATGATCGAGTTCCTGAAACCGCTGCTCGTCGGGGAGGACCCGCGCAACGTCGAGCGGTGTTGGGACAAGCTGCGCCGCCGCAAGGTGTTCGCGGGCCCGCAGGCGGGTGTGTTCGTGATCGCGCTCAGCGGGATCGAGCTCGCACTGTGGGACCTGGCGGGCAAGGCCGCGGGCCAGCCGGTGTACCGGATGCTGGGCGGCAAGTTCCGCGACCGGATCCGCCTCTACGCCGACTGCGGCGACGGTGACGACCCCGCCGGCTCGGTGGCCGGCTGCGTGCAGCGGGCGCAGCGGATGGTCGAGCAGGGGTTCACGGCGATCAAGTTCGACATCGACGACCTGCGGCACCCGGCGAAGTTCGACGAGTACAACCACACCATCAACGCCTCCGAGCTGCGTTCGATGGTGGAGCGGGTGGCGGCGGTGCGCGAGGCGATCGGCCCGGACATCGACCTGGCGATCGACCTGCACGCCCGCTACGACGTGCCGAGCGCCTGCCGGATCGCCTGGGAGCTGGAGCCGTTCCACCTGATGTGGCTCGAGGAGCCCATCCCGGCCGAGAACGTCGACGCGCTGCGGCGGGTGCGCGAGCAGACCCGCACCCCGATCTGCGCCGGCGAGAACCTCTACCTGCGGTGGGGGTTCCGGGAGCTGTTGGAGAAGGGCGCGGTCGACGTCATCGAGCCGGACGTGCCCAAGTGCGGCGGGCTGGCCGAGGCGAAGAAGATCGCCAACCTTGCCGAGATGCACTACGTGCCCTTCGCCCCGCACCTGGTGTCCACCCCGCTGGGCACGATGGCGACCGCGCACCAGTGCGGCGCGATCCCCAACTTCTTCGTGCAGGAGTGGCACGCGCTCGAGGAGCGGGAGGTCTGGGACAGCTACGTGGTGGCCCCCGACGGCAGCGGCTCGATCGTCAAGGACGGCTACATCACCCTGCCCGACACCCCCGGCATCGGCGTCGAGCTGGACATGGACGGCGTCCGCAAGCACGCCGTTCCCGGCTTCGGGATCTTCGAATGACCGCCGCGCACCTGGACGTGGCGCAGACGGCGAAGCGGCTCAAGGCGCTCTACACCGCGGTGGTCTACGACATCATGGACGAGATGGGGCTGCCCCATCAGTGCCTCGACCTCGCGATCGCGCCGCTCGACCGCGCGATGCAGGTGGCAGGCCCCGCCTACACCGTGATGGCCGGGCCGGACGTGCGCGAGCGCGACGAGATGTCACAGAACACGAAGCTCGCCGACTTCGGCGTGTTCACGCAGATGTACGACGGGTGCGTGGTCGTCGTCGGCGCGGCGGGCGAGCGGCAGAGCGGCATCTGGGGCGAGTTGATGAGCAACGCCAGCCGCGTCCGCGGTGCCACCGGTGTGGTCATCGACGGCGGCATCCGCGACGGCAGGCTCGTCCGGGAGATCGACGGGCTGGGCGTGTTCGCGCGCTACACCTCGCCGATCGAGTCGCTGCGCCGCTCCCGGATCCACGACATCGAGGTGCCGATCTCGATGACCGGCACCACCACCAGCCAGGTCCGCGTGAACCCCGGCGACTGGATCCTCGGTGACGAGGACGGCGTGCTGGTGATCCCCGCCGAGGCGCTGGAGGAGGTGCTGGCGAAGTCCGAGGAGGCCAAGGACATCGAGGACAAGGTCCGCGAGGAGGTGCAGGCCGGCGTCCCGGTGATCGACGTCTACAACAAGTACGGCCGCCTCTGACGGACGGCTCGCACACCGACTTCATCGCTCGCGCACCGACTGCAGTCGGTGCGCGAGCGACACGATCGGTGTGCGACGGGCTATCCCGCCTGGGCCGCCGCGATCGCGCCCGCGCAGATGCGGGCCAGGTCCTCGTCGTCGGTGACGTAGGGCGGCATCGTGTAGACCAGGTCGCGGAACGGACGCAGCCACACGCCCTCGCGGACGGCGGCGGCGCCGGCCGCGGCGACGTCGACCTCGTGGTCGAGCTGCACCACCCCGATCGCGCCGAGCACGCGGACGTCCCGCACCCCGGGCAGGTCACGGGCCGGCTCGAGCCCCGCGGCGAGGCCCTTCTCGATGCGCCCCACCTGGGCGCGCCAGTCGTTCTGCCGCAGCAGGTGGAGCGACGCGGTCGCGACAGCGGCGGCGAGCGGGTTGCCCATGAAGGTGGGGCCGTGGGCGAGCACCGGCAGCTCGCCGCGGGAGATGCCGTCGGCGATCTCGCGCGTGCACAACGTTGCGGCCATCGACAGGTAGCCACCGGTGAGCGCCTTGCCGACGCACATGACGTCGGGGCTCACGCCTGCGTGCTCGGCGCCGAACAGCTCGCCGGTGCGCCCGAAGCCCGTCGCGATCTCGTCGAACACGAGCAGCACGTCGTGCGCGCTCGCGAGCTCGCGCAGCGCCTGCAGGTAGCGCGGGGAGTGGAAGCGCATGCCGCCCGCGTTCTGCACCACCGGCTCGACGATGACGGCCGCGACCTCGTCGGCGTGCCGCTCGAACAGGCCGGCGAGGTGGTCCACGTAGGCCTGCTCGAACTCGCGCGGCGGAGCGTCGGCGAACACCTGCCTCGGCAGCGCCCCGGACCAGAGGTCGTGCATCCCCCCGTCCGGGTCGCAGACCGACATCGGGTGCCAGGTGTCGCCGTGGTACCCACCCCGCCAGGTGAGCAGCCGCTGCTTGCCCGGGCGCCCCCGGGACCGCCAGTACTGCAGGCACATCTTCATCGCGACCTCCACCGACACCGATCCGGAGTCGGCGAGGAACACGTGCTGCAGCGGACCGGGCGTCATCTCGACCAGCTCGGCGGCCAACCGGATCGCGGGCTCGTGGGTGAGCCCGCCGAACATGACGTGCCCCATCCGTCCGAGCTGCCCGCGGATCGCCTCGTCGAGCACCGGGTGGGCGTAGCCGTGGATCGCCGACCACCACGAGGCCATCCCGTCGACCAGCTCACGCACCCCGCCGACCGGCTCCGCCAGCCGCAGCCGCACCCCCGACGCGGACTCCACGAGGAGCGGCGGACGCACCCCGGGCATCGGTGCGTACGGGTGCCAGACGTGCTCGCGGTCGAGCGCGAGCAGTTGCTCCGAGGTGAGATCGCCGGTCGGCACGCTGCCTCCTTGGTCGTCGGTCGTGCACCGTGACGATGCCAGGTGGGGCCGGACGCACCGGAACCTGAGCGATCGCTCCAGTAGAATTTGGAGCGTCTGCTCAGGTTTCTCCGTGGAGGTCCCCCGTGCCCTGGCTCTTCCTCGCCGGCGCCATCGTCTTCGAAGTGGCCGCGACCACCGCGCTGAAGCTCTCGGAGGGCTTCAGCCGGCTGGTCCCCTCCATCGTCGTGGTGGTCGGCTACGTCGCCGCGTTCGCCATGCTGTCGCAGGCGCTCACCCGCGGGATGGCCATCGGCGTGGCCTACGGCGTGTGGGCGGCCGCGGGCGTCGCGCTCGTCGCGGTCATCGGGGCCGTCTTCCTCGGCGAGGGCATGACCTGGGTGCAGGTAGGTGGCATCGCGCTCGTGATCGCCGGGGTGCTCGCCCTCGAGCTGGGAGCCCGGCACTGACCGCCGACGGACGGCGCCGCAAGGGCGAGCAGCGCCGTCGCCTGCTCCTCGACGCCACGATGCGCGTGATCGAGCGGGCCGGGGTGGCCGCGGTGAGCCAGCGCGTGGTGGCGCAGGAGGCGGGCGTCCCGCCGAGTGCGGTCACCTACTACTTCCCCGCCGTCGACGACCTGCTCGTCGCCGCGCTCGCCGCCTGCAACGACGACTACGTGCGCCAGCTCGAGACCTGCACCCGTGAACCCGACCCACTGGCCGCGCTCGCCCGCGTGATCGCCGACAGCACGGACGTGCGCCGCGCGTACGTCGCCGCGGAGTACGAGCTGTACCTCATCGCCGCGCGCCGGCCGGCGCTGCAGCCCGAGGTCGAGCGCTGGAACGTCGCACTCGACGCCTTCCTCGCCCCGCACGTCGCCGACCCGGTGACCCGCGCCGGGGCGACCGCGGCCGTCGACGGGCTGTTCATGCGCTGCTTCAGCCGACCGGATCCCCCGTCGGCCACCGAGGTGCGCGAGATCCTGGAGCGCCTGGTGCGCCCGCGCTGATCCCGCCCGGTCACGGCTTCCGCTGCGTGATCCGCTCGGCGAGGTGCACGGTGACGTTCTCGCCCGGCCCCTTCCCGATGGCCCGCTGCAGGTCGCCCTTCACCGGCAGCTTGTGCCGGCCGTCGCCGAGCGCCATGAAGGAGCTCTGGAACGGGTGGCCGTCGACCGTGCCGCGGACCTTCACCAGCCCCCGCGTGCCGAAGAACTCGGCGGAGCCGGGCATCACCACGTAGGTCCAGCCACCGGGCTCCGGGCTCTTCTCCAGCGCGGCGGTGAACTCGTGGTCCAGCGGCTGGTTCTCGCTCATGGCTCCTCCTCAGGGGACGCCCGCCGTGGCCGTCCGCACCGTCATGACGAGGATGCCCGCCCGTTTTCGACATCCCCGCGCGGTGCGCCTACCGGCCGGTGACCGAGGTCGCGTGGTCGCCGAACACGAACGTGCTCGACTCGCACTCGGCGATGAAGTCGCCCGGGAACCCGAGCTCGAACGGCACCGCCGCCTCCAGCCGCCGGATCGCGTCCGCGGGCAGGACGAGGTCGAGCCCGCCGATGCTCTCGGTGAGCTGAGCGACGTCGGCGGCGCCGACCAGCGGGTGCACGACCGGCGACCGGCTGCGCGTCCAGGCGAGGGCCACCTGGGCCGGGGCGGCGCCCAGCTCGTCCGCGACGGCCCGGACGGCGGCGCGGGCCGTCCGCTCCCGTTCGGAGAGGGTCTCCGGGTCGACGCGGCGCGAGCGCGGTCCGGCGGCGAGCACGCCGGCCGCGAGCGGTGCCCACGCGGCCACGGTCATGCCGAACGCCTCCGCCATCGGCAGCAGCTCCCGCTCGGCGTCGCGCCGCAGCAGGTTGTAGGGCACCTGCAGGCCGGCGAACGAGGTCCGGTCCCGCCATTCCGCGAGGGTGTTCGCGCGGGCGACCACCCAGGCCGGGGCGTCGGAGATGCCGGTGTAGAGCACCTTCCCCGCGCACACGGCGTCGTCGAGCGCGCGGATCGTCTCCTCGAGCGGGGTGTGCCGGTCCCAGATGTGCACCCAGAGGACGTCGACGTGGTCGGTGCGCAGCCGCCGCAGGCTCTGCTCCAGCGACAGCCCGAGGTTCTTGCGGTGGTTGCCGGCGGCGTTCGGGTCGCTCGGATCGCGCGAGAGCGTGTACTTGGTGGCGAGGACGAACCGGTCGCGCCGCTCGAGGACGGAGCCGAGCAGCTCCTCCCCGTTCCCGTAGGCCGAGGCGGTGTCCAGGACGTTGCCGCCCGCGTCGGCGTAGGCGTCGATGATCCGTCGCGACTCGCGGGCGTCCTCGAACCCCATGGTGCCGAGGAACAGCTCCGACACCCGCAGGCCGGTCCGGCCGAAGAGGCGGTAGCGCACGGGTCAGCCCACCCGGCTCGTGTCGCGCGCGGAGACCGAGTACGAGGAGCCGTCGATGCCCCACGACACGATCCGGCGCGGCCGCACGAGGATCCAGGCCGGGTCGAAGTCGAACGGGGCGCCGAGCCGCTTGCCGACGTCCTCGCCTCCCGCGGTGCGTGCCTCCGCACGCCCCCGCACCTCGACACCGCGCGGGGTCCAGGGGTCGACGTCCGCGACGTCGTCGACGACCAGCGCGACGTCCGCGTTCGCGAGCACGTCGCGGAACTTCTTGCTGCCGGCCATCCCGCTGCCTGCGTATCCGCCGATGACCAGCTCGTCGGTGTCGGGGTCCAGGAGGAACCCCACCGGCTTGACCTGGGGCCGCCCGTCCGCGCCCACCGTGGCGAGGCGGGCGAGCGGCTGCTCGTGCAGGTAGGCGATCTCTGCTGCCGTGAACGTGCTCATGCCGCCGAGCATCGATCACGCCCGCCACGGTAGGGAGACCGCGCCAGGGACCCTCTACGCTCGTCGACGTGGCCGAGAACGCGCTGGGCGCATTCCTGCGCTCCCGGCGGGAGGCGATCAGCCCGACCGCGGTCGGGCTGCCGGTCGGAACCCGCCGTCGCACGCCCGGCCTGCGCCGGGAGGAGCTGGCCGCGCTGGCCGGCATCAGCGTCGAGTACCTGACGCGCCTGGAGCGGGGCCGCGACCGCCGCCCCTCCGCCCAGGTGGTCGGGGCGCTCGCCGACGCGCTGGGCCTCACGCCCGACGAGCGGGTGCACGTCCACCGGATGGTCAAGACCGCGGACGCGCAGGTGTGCCCGCAGGCCACCCCGCCACCGCGGACGGTCCGGCCCACCGTGCTGGCCCTGCTCGACCGGCTCGAGCCCACACCCGCGCTCGTCGTCGACCCGCAGTACGACGTGCTCGCCTGCACCGCGGGGTTCCGGCGGCTCGCGGGGCCGGTCGGGCTGCTCGACGGGGACGAGCCCAACCTCGTGCGGTTCACCTTCGCCGACGCGCGGGCACGCGCGGCGTTCCCGGACTGGGAAGGCGTGGCCGACGAGCGCGCCGCCGCCCTGCGGGCCGCCGCCGACCTCGGCGACCGCGCGGCGACCGCGCTCGCCGAGGAGCTGTCCATCACCGTGGGCACCGAGTTCGGCCACCGGTACGCGGGCGCGGCCGTCCTGCCCGCATGGGCCGGCGTCGAGCAGTGGGAGCACCCGACGGCGGGGCTGCTGCGACTGGCCTTCGAGAGCCTGCCGCTGCCCGGCCCGGAGGAGCAGCGCCTGATCATCCACCTCCCGGCCGACGCGGCGACGCAGGCCGCACTGACCCTGGTGACGAACGGCACTCTCGTCGGTTCCTAGCCGACGAGCGTGCCGTTCGTCAGGGAGAAGAAGGAACCATGACGATCGTCGCGGTGCCTGACACCGTTGCCGTCCCGGCCGGTACCGCGACGCTGTCCGACCGCCGGACGCAGCGCAGGTGGCAGGTCGAGCTCGTGCCGTACCGGATCGCGGTCCACCCCGTCACCCAGGACCAGTACGCCGCGGTGACCGGCGAGCACCCCAGCAGCACCCGTGGCGGGCGGCGGCCCGTCGAAGGCGTGTCGTGGTGGGACGCGGTCGGCTACTGCAACGCGCTGTCCACCCGCGACGGGCGCACCCCGGCCTACCTCGTGCACGACGAGGAGATCACGTGGGACACCGGTGCCGACGGCTACCGGCTGCCCACCGAGGCGGAGTGGGAGCACGCCTGCCGCGCGGGGACCAGCGGTCCCCGCTACGGCCCCCTCGACGACGTCGCGTGGCACCGCGGCAACTCCGGCGAACGGACGCACGACGTGGGCGGCAAGCAGCCGAACGCATGGGGCCTGCACGACGTGCTCGGCAACGTCTGGGAGTGGTGCTGGGACTTCTACGACCCCGAGGTCTACGGCACCTACCGCGTGCTGCGCGGCGGCGGGTGGTTCGACGAGCACTGGAGCTGCCGCGCGTCCGTCCGCCGGCGCAGCCACCCGACGCTGCGCCTCGACGACGTGGGTTTCCGCGTCGCCCTCGGCCCTCAGGGCGGACCACCCCCGCCGGGGTCACGGTAGATCACCTTGCGCACACCGTCGGAACGGGTCTCCGCTCCGCCGGTTCCCACGAGGGCGGCCGCGTAGTCGCGGACCGCGTTCCCGGCGAACAGGTCGATGCTCACTTCGCGATCCGAGAGCGACGAATCCGTCAGTTCGTCCCGTGCGCTCGGCGGCGACTCGCTAACGTCCGTGCGGTGGCACAACTCGTACGGGACGTCATGACCTCTCGCGTCGTCACGGTGCGCTCCGACGAGCCCGTATCCGCCGCGGTCGAGAGGATGACCCGCTACGGATTCAGCGCACTGCCCGTGGTCACGCCGTCGTTCCGGCTGGTCGGCATCGTGAGCCTGCTCGACGTCCTGCGCTACCGCGAGGAGTACGGGGCCGCGGGCGCGGAGGCCGACGGGCAGGTCCGCGTCGAGGAGATCATGAACCCCGACGTGCTGTCGATGTCCGCCAACGCCAACGCCGCCGTCGTGGCGCAACGCCTGCGGAGCCACGGCGAGCTGCGGGTGATGCCGGTCGTGCAGGGCGCCACGCTGGTCGGCGTCGTCACCCGCAGCGACCTGCTGCGGCACCGCGACGGCAGCCGGCGCGGCGGCGGCGGTCGACGCCTCTTCGGCAGCCGCGACGTGCCGGCCGACGACCCCCTGTTCGCCTACGAGCGCGGGCGCCGTCCCGGGCCGGCCCCCGGCCCGGACACCCCGGTCCGCGACGTGATGACCCGCGACGTGGTCGCCGTCGGCCCCGCAGACCTCCTCACCCTGGCCGCCGAGCTGATGCTGCAGCACCGGCACACCGCGCTCCCGGTCGTCGACACCGACTGGCGGCTCGTCGGCATCCTGAGCGAGGCCGACATCCTGACCGACCCGCTCGCCGGCCGTTCCGCGCACTCCACGGTCGGTTCCGTGATGACGCGTTCGCCGATCGTCGTCGCGGTCGGCGCCACGGTCGGCGGCGCGCGGGCGCTGGTCGCCGACCGCGGACTGCGCACGGTGCCGGTGGTCGACGGCGACCGGCTCGTGGGTGTGCTGAGCCGCAGCGACCTGCTCTGAAGCCCGCGAACCACGGTGATCACCGAACGGGCGCAGGGACGGCGACATGTTGCCGGTACCGCACCCGACCGGTGATCAGGGCGGCGGTGGCGCGGGACGGGCCGTGATCACCCGGTGGTCTCGGGGCCGGGCGGCGGCAGCCGGAGCAGCCGCCTGCTGCCCGCGTCGATCTCGGCTCCGGCGGCCTCCGAGTGCCGGACGCCGTTGTACACCAGGTCCCAGAGCCGCTGGTTGGCCTCCAGCAACCCGAACGGGAGCGTCAGCCGCTGCGCGTTCGGCCCGACGAGCCGCAGGGCGAGCCCTCGCGACGAGTCCATGACCCGGACCGCGCGCAGCTCGTAGAGCGGCAGGTCCGTTCCGGCGCCGTCGGCGTCCACCTCGGCGACGGCGCGCGCACCGGCCCGCAGCACGACCGTGGTGTCCGCGGCGTTGCGCCAGAACGCGAGCGCGGCGACCGCGGCGACGACGGCGGCCACGATCACGAAGGCGCCCGTCGGGTCCTCGGCGGTGAGCCACACGATGACCGCGATCGCGACGGTGACCGGCAGTACGGCGTAGGCGGCCCCGAGCGCGGCGGTCCGCCAGCGGCTCGGCGGCCGGGCCGCAGCGCTCTCGAGCAGCGGGTGCCCGTGCCCGGTCGAGGCCACGAACAGCCCGTCGTCGACCTGGTGGTGCGCGACCTTCAGCCGGTACCGCTCGCCCTGCCACGGGCCGTCGACGCGCGGCGCGGCGGGCGGCCTCGGCCGCCCCGACTCGTCCGGCACGGGCGGAAGCTCACCGGTCGACATCGCCACCTCCTCCACAGTCCCTCAGAACAGGCCGCCGACGAAGTCGCCGACGGCGCGGCCCGCCGACTTGACCCCGTTCCACGCCCCTTGGGCGGCGTCCCCGATCGCGTCGTCCACGTTGGTGTTGGCGAACAGCATCGAGACGCCGACGCCCACGACGATGCCGCCCGCGACCGCCCACCCGGCCACCGGAACGGCGGCCGCCGCCCCCGCCGCGATGATCGCGGCCTGCGCACCGGCACCCGCGGCCGCGCCGACGATCGCCGTCGAGCCGGCCCGGCCGACCGCGTGCGCCGGATCCTCGCCGTTCGAGACCCCGACGGCCACGTCGATCCCCACACCGATGATCGTGCTCGCCCCGGCCACCTTCGTCAGCCCGCGCCGCACGGTCTCCTTCACCCGGCTGTCACCCATCACCCGGCTGCCGTCCGGGCCGGGCACCCGGTTGATCCCGTCCGCGGCGGTGCGGGCGCTGAACCGCTGCGCGCCCTGGGGGATGTGACCGTGGATGCCCCTCGGCACCCTGCGCTGGGTGATGTCCTTCAGCTGGTCCGACGCCGAGCGGTAGTAGTCCGCGAGCCGCTGGTGCCGCGCGGCGGCCTCCGGCGTGGTCGCCCGCGATGCCGCCCGATCATGCCGCGTCGCGGCGTCGTTGTAGGTGCCGATGCCCCGCTGGTAGTTGTTCGCGAGGTCCACACCGACACCCGCCACCGTCGGCGCGGCGCCGGGGTTCCAGCCCTGCTTCTGGTCGTTGCCGCGCAGCCCGTTGCCCGTGTTCCGATCGCCGACGTTGCCGTTCCCGTTGTTGTCGTTGCCCTGGTTGTCGTTGCCGAGGTTCCGGTTCCCGACGTTGCGATCGCCGACGTTGTCGTCGCCCCGGTTGTCGTTGCCCTGGTTCCGGTTCCCGACGTTGCGGTCCCCGAGGTTGTCGTCGCCCCGGTTGTCGTTGCCGACGTTGCGGTTGCCGACGTTGCGGTCGCCGGTGTTGTCGTCACCGCGGTTGTCGTTGCCGAGGTTCCGGTTCCCGACGTTGCGGTCACCGACGTTGTCGTCACCCCGGTTGTCGTTGCCCTGGTTCCGGTTCCCGACGTTGCGGTCACCGACATTGCCGTCGCCCTTGTTGTCGTTGCCCCGGTTGTCATTGCCGACGTTCCGGTTCCCCACATTCCGGTCGCCGACGTTGTCGTCACCCCGGTTGTCATTGCCGACGTTCCGGTTCCCCACATTCCGGTCACCGACGTTGTCGTCACCCCGGTTGTCATTCCCGACGTTCCGGTTCCCCACATTCCGGTCACCGACGTTGTCGTCACCCCGGTTGTCATTCCCGACGTTCCGGTTCCCCACATTCCGGTCACCGACGTTGTCGTCACCCCGGTTGTCATTCCCGACGTTCCGGTTCCCCACATTCCGGTCACCGACGTTGTCGTCACCCCGGTTGTCGTTCCCGACGTTCCGATCACCGATGTTTCGGTTACCGACGTTGTCGTCACCCCGGTTGCCATTGCCGACGTTCCGGTTCCCCACATTCCGATCGCCGACGTTGTCGTCACCCCGGTTGCCATTGCCGACGTTCCGGTTCCCCACATTCCGATCGCCGACGTTGTCGTCACCCCGGTTGTCATTCCCGACGTTCCGATCACCGATGTTTCGGTTACCGACGTTGTAATTCCCGACGTTGTGGTCGCCGACGTTCCCATCACCGCGGTTGTAGCTGCCTACGTTCGAGTCACCGACGTTGTAGCTACCCCGGTTGTAACTCCCCACGTTCCCATCACCGCGGTTGTAACTACCCACGTTCGAGTTGCCGACGTTGTAGTTGCCCCGGTTGTAACTCCCCACGTTCCCATCACCGCGGTTGTAACTACCCACGTTCGAGTTGCCGACGTTGTAGTTGCCCCGGTTGTAACTCCCGACGTTCCCGTCACCGCGGTTGTAGCTGCCCACGTTCGAGTTGCCGACGTTGTAGTTGCCCCGGTTGTAACTCCCGACGTTCCCGTCACCGCGGTTGTAGCTGCCCACGTTCGAGTCACCGACGTTGTAGCTACCCCGGTTGTAACTCCCCACGTTCCCATCACCGCGGTTGTAACTACCCACGTTCGAGTTGCCGACGTTGTAGTTGCCCCGGTTGTAACTCCCGACGTTCCCGTCACCGCGGTTGTAGCTGCCCACGTTCGAGTCACCGACGTTGTAGCTACCCCGGTTGTAACTCCCCACGTTCCCGCTGCCGACGTTGAAGTCGCCGGTGTTGCCGTTGCCCCGGTTCCGGCTGCCGACGTTCCCGTTGCCGATGTTGTAGCTGCCGATGTTCCCGTTGCCCCGGTTGCTGTTGCCCCGGTTGCCGCTCCCCCGGTTGCTGTCCCCGATGTTGCGGTTGCCCTGGTTGTTGCTGCCCCGGTTCCCGTGGCCCTGGTTGTTGTTGCCGTGGTTGTTGTTGCCCCGGTTGGCGTTGCCGGTGTTCCCGTTGCCGAGGTTGTCGTTGCCGACGTTGCCGCTGCCCCGGTTGCGGTGGCCACGGTTGCGATCTCCGACGTTGCCGTTCCCGACGTTCCCGCTGCCGAGGTTGCGGTCGCCCTTGTTGCCGGAGCCGCGGTTCAGGTCGCCCCGGTTGCGGTGGCCGACGTTGCGCTTGCCGACGTTGTGGTTGCCGATGTTGAGGTCACCGTCGTTGTGGTCGCCCACGTTCCGGTCACCGACGTTGTGGTCGCCGCGGTTGAGGTCGCCCCGGTTGTGGTCGCCCACGTTGAGGTTGCCGACGTTGTGGTCGCCCACGTTGAGGTTGCCGACGTTGTGGTCGCCGGTGTTGCCGTCGCCGACGTTGCCGACGCCGACGTTCATCTCCTCCTTGACCGTGCCGGTGCACCCGATGCCGCACCCGACCAGCACCGCGTTCATCCGGGAGTTGCCGGACGGGCCGCTGCGCGGCTGCTCCGCGGCGGGCTGCTCGGTCACCGCGTCATCGATGACGAACTCCGGGGCAGTGGACGCCTGGGACGTGGTCTCGCCGATGCAGCCGCCACCGCCGGCGACCGTGCAGGCGGCCGTGCTGTTCGAGCCCCGCCGCCGCTCGCCGACCCCGAGGTCGATCGCGTTCGTCTCGCTGGCGGCCCGGCCGCCGCACGAGGCGGAGCCGACGGGGCACCGGCTGTCGGCGCTCGAGCGCGAGACGCTGACCGGCCCGGAGACGTGCACCGGCCCGTGGGCGGTCATCACCGGCTCGGAGCGGTCCTGCACCAGGGTGTCGGTGTCCGCCCTGCAGCTGCCGCCGGCTCCCCGGGTCTCGCAGGACGTCGTGCCGACGCTGTCGCGGTAGGCCACGTCGCCGGACGCGGAGCCGGTCGTGGCGCTGGCCGCGCGGCCCGAGCAGTCGGCGGTCTGGCAGGCGACCTGCGCGTGCGCCTCGCTCCACGCGATCAACGGGCCGGTGTCGCCGGTCGTGGTCGTCTTCTCGGTCTCCTCGGCGGGCGGCGGCGCCTGCGGGTCCGCTGCGTGCGCGGACCGCACCCCGGCCGCGGCCACGCGGGTGGCGGACTCGGCCGTGCGCTCGGCGAGCCACTCGTCCGCGTCCGTCGTCCGGTGGTCGTTGCTCACCCGGGAGGTGGAGTCCGACACGCACCCGGTGGCGTTGGCCTCGCAGCTCGACGTCCCGGTGGTCTCGCGGGTCGGAGCGGGCCCGCCGTCGACCGCGCGCCCGGTGCCCGTGGCCCGGGTGCCGCTCGCGCCCGTGCCGCCGCATCCGACGACACCCGTGCAGTCCACCACCGCAGCGGCGGAGGCGGTTCCGGTCGAGCGGGCGCCGGTGGCGCCCGACTCCGCCGCGCGGTTCTCCGGACCGTCGCTCGTGGCCGCGTGGTCCGCCACGGCGTGGCTGTCGGCGTGGCAGGCGCCTGCGGCGACCGTGCAGCGTGACGAGCCGCCGCCGAGCCGCTGGACGCCCGCGGCGCCACCCGCCTCCGCGCTCGTCGTCGTCGCACCCCCGCCCGTGCAGCCCGCTGCCCCACCGCAGTCGACGCTCGTGCTCGTCGTGCTCGACGAGAACGCGTCGCCGTCCGACAGCACCGCGACGTCGTCCGCGTCGTCACGGTCCGCCTCGACCGCCGACTCGGTGCCGGTGCGGCTCTCGGCCTCACACCCGCCACCCCGCACCTCGCACGACGCGGTGCCGGTGCTGCCGCGGCTCGCCCCGGCCGCGAGCCCGCTCGCGGACCCGCTCGTCGCGGTCGTCCCGCGGCCCGAGCAGTCCGCCGCGTCGCAGTCCACCTCGACGGTGGCGACGCCGTCGATGTCGACCCGGTCGTCCGACCCGTCGACCTCGGACTCCGCGACGGCACGGCAGGCGCCGCCCGAGACCGTGCAGCCCGCGTCGGTCTTCGCCGCCGACGTGCCGGCACCCGCGATGCCGGCGTCGTGGTCCGCCCCGGTCGAGCCGGTCGCCGAGCCGGCGCACCCGGCGCCGCACTCGACCTCGGCCTCCGCCCGGGCCTCGCCGTCCTCGTCCAGTTCCACCGAGCTGGATGCCGCGCAGATGCCGCCCTCGCACTGCGCCGACCCACGGCTCGATGCCCCGCTGGTGCTGAGCTCGTCGCGGTCCGGCTGGTCGCCGCTCAGGCTCGCCAGCCGCGCCGCGGCGTCGGGGCCCTCCCGCCCGTTGCCGGAGCTGTGGCTCTCGCACGAACCGTCAGCGCTCTCGCACTCGGCGGACGCCTCGTCCGGCTCGGCCAGGGAACGCTGCGCGCAGTCGCCGGTGCAGCGCGCCGACGCCTGCGTGGCCGTGCCGTCCTCGTCCCGGCTCGAGGCTGTGCTCCCGCAGACGCCGGACACGTCGCACGACGCCGACGCCTCGTTGTCGCCCGACCGCGAGGACGCCCCACAACCCGACAGGCCCGAGATGCCCACGCACCGGTCGGAGTCCCGCTCGCCGTCAGCGCTCTCGGTGGCCGCGCCGCACTCGACGAACACGCCGCTCGACCCGCACCCCGAGACCGAGCCCTCACCGTCCAGGTCGTCCTCGGACACCGCGTCCGGGTCGTGCCCGGTGGCCTCCATCAGCTCGTCGGTGGCCTCGTACACGTCGTCGCGCTGCGCCTCGAACTCCTCGACGTTGCGCTCGTGCGCCTTCTCCCCGGCCGCACCCGAGGAGACCCGCTCCTCCTCGGCCGCCAGCTCACGCTCCCGCTCCGACAGGTCCCGGTGCCCGTCCACGACCTCGTCGATCAGCTCGGCCCGGTCCGACGACAGCCGCTCCCGATCCGCCTCGACCTGGCGCTCCAGCTTCCGGTGCGCTGCGGCCTGCTCGGCGTACTCGGCCTCGGTGGACGAGCCTGCCGCGACGTCCTCCTTGGCCTGCTCGAGCTTCTGCTCGCTCTCATCGAGCTCGATCTCGCCCTCGAGCACCCGCTCGGTCCGCTCCGGCGAGTCGTCGGAGTCGCGGTCGGAGTCCTCGCGGTCGTCGTCGCGTTCCTCCTCCCGATCGTCGTCCGACGCCGACGCCCGGAGCAGGCTCATCGCGACCTCACCGGCCGGGGGGCCGCGGGGGTCTGCGTCCGAGCGCCGGTACGACCGCGCCGGTTCGGACGCGCGGGCGGCCGTCGTCCGCTCGCCGCCCTCCTCGAGCCGAGCCCGGCTCGTGGCGGCGCCGGACGGCTCGTCCTCGCCGGACGCCTTCCGGAGTGCGTCCCGGGTGACCTCGACCGCCCGACGCACCTCCTCCTCTGCTCCGCCCGCGCTGTCGAGCGCCTCGTCCACGAGGCCCTTCACGGTGCGAGCGAGCTCGCCGTCGGTCACCTCGCGCGCGGCGTCCGCGGCGCGCCGGACCTCGTCACGACCCTGTTCGCGGCCCGCGTCGCCCGGCCGGTCACGGTCGCTCTGCTCCCGATCCTGCTCGCGGATCCGTTCCCGCACGGCCTTCCGGACCGCTCCTGCGATCTCGGCCCCGCTCTCCCCCGCACGGCTCGTCAGCTCCTCCGCGAGCTCGGTCCGGTCGCGGGATCCGTGCTCCCCGCCGCGTTCTTCCCGTGGAGTATCGGAACGCGCCACCCCGCGCTCGCCGGTCTCCTCGCCGGACGAGCCGGACCGCACCCACTCCGAGAACCGCTCGGCCTCGTCCTCGGCGGTTCCGCTGCGCTCGGTGTCGCGATCCCCCCGCTCCCGGTCCCGGTCGAGACGAGCGACGCGCTCCACGATCTCGGCCACTTCCGCCGATCCCGCACGTGGACCTCCCGCGCGACTGCGCTCTTGCTCGGAGGACGCCGCACGCTCGTCGTCGGCGTGCCGCGAACGGTCGCGCCCGGCCTTCTCGCCGTCCTCGTCCTCCCGCTCACGCGCCGCGGAGCCCCGCTCGGACGGATCCCGGCTTCCCGCGATCCCGTTCGCACGGCCCCGATCCGCACCGGCCCCGCGACGGTTCTCGTCCTCACGGCTCGCAGCGGTCCGGCTTCCGGCGTCGCGAGCCGCGGATTCCGGGACCGGCCGGTGCCGGCCCTCGATCTCTCGGTCCGCCGCGTCCCGGCCTCCGGCGGCCGCACCGACCCGCTCCGGGTCTACCGGATCCCGGTCCGCGCCGTCACGGTCCGCGCCATCCCGGCCCGCGCCATCCCGGCCCAGTTCCTGACGGTGCTCGGCTCCACGACTCGAGGCCTGCCGCTCACCGGCGCCCCGAGACGGACCGACCTCGCCCGCGGCGTACTCGTCCTCGGCGCCCCCGGAACGGTCGGTGCTCGCCGCCGACCCCGCTTCCCGAACCGCGCGCTCCGCCCCGCGGCCCGGTTCGTCGGAGTGGCTATCCCCGCGGCCAGGTCCCTCGGCATCGGACTGCCGACCCGAGTCCCGGCCGCCCCCGCGCTCGCGGTCGTCATCCGAATCCCGCTCCTTCGGGCGGCGCTCGCCGGAGGCGACCACCTGCTCCGAGCGGGACCGGTCGCTCGCCTCGTCCCGGGCGTCAGGGTTGCTCGAGCGGTCCGCCGTCCGGTCGCGGGCGTCCTGCCGCCCCGACCCCTCGTTCTCCGGGTCGGCGTCCCGGTCCTCCGCGGTGCCCGGATCCCGGTCGCCCTTCTCGCCCGAGCCCTTCTCGCCCGAGCCCTTCCCCCGGCCCGGCTCCTCCGCGTCAGACCCGGCGTCGGCCTTCTGGGCACTCTTGCTCGCGGAGCCGCTGCCGTTCGACCCCTTGTCGGCGCGCTCCGCGGGCTCAGCAGCGTCTTCGCCGGCGGTCGCCTTGTTGCCGGCGCCGTTCTCGCCGGAATCCTTCTCGCCCGACTTCCGCTCGCCAGGCTCCTGCTCACCGGTCTTCTTCTCGTCGGACCCCGGCTTGCCCGACTCCTGCTTGTCCGACTTCTCCCCGCCCGACCCCTGCTCGTCCGACTTCTCCTCGCCGGACTCCTGCCTGCCCGAGTTCTTCTCCGAGGACCTCCCCTCGGACGTCTTCTCGCCGGGCTCCTTCCCGTCGGAGCCCTTCCCGTCCGACTTCTCGTCACCCGACTCCTTCTCGTCCGACTTCTTCTCGTCGGGCTTCTTGCCGCCCGACTTCTTCCTCTCGGACTTCTCGTCGCCGGACTTCTTCTCGCCGGAGTCCTTCTCGCTCGACTTCTCGTCGGACTTCTTCTCGTCGGAATTCTTCTCGTCGGACTTCTTCTCGTCGGACTTCTTCTCGTCGGACTTCTTCTCGTCGACTTCTTCTCGTCCGACTTCTTCTCGTCCGACTTCTTCTCGTCCGACTTCTTCTCGTCCGAGTCCTTCTCGTCCGAGTCCTTCTCGCCCGACTTCTTCCCGCCGCCGGAGTCGGAGTCGCCGGAGTCGCCGCCGTCCGAACCCGAATCACCGTCTCCGCCACCTGCCGGCCTGACGCCACTCGCCTTGGGCGCGCCCTGCCCGACCGCCACAACCTGCGCCACCGGAGCCGCAACCGCCGGGGTCGCCGTCAGGAACGCCGCTCCGATCCACAGCACGACGACGGCACCGGCGAGGGCGCCGGCCCACAGCAGAGCCTGCCGCAGCCGGTCCGCGAGCGAGAGCCGCAGCCGCACGGCGTCGACGTCAGCCCGCAGGGCAGGGCCGCCGCCCCCACCCACTGACACCACACCCATAGCGGAATCTCCAGACGTTCGCCGCAGCACGCGGCACGGGGAAGGAAGAAGAACCAGAGGAGGAGGGACGCGCGGCCGCGAACCGGCACGCGAAGGCCCCGAAGCACGGAGATCCCGTCGCACGTCGCGCCTGGGGCGAGCGACCTGCCGGGCGGCCCGTGCCGCCGTGCCACACCGTCGGCCAGTTGCGAGACGTCAGCAACCGGCTGCACCGGTGAGGCAGCGATGAGGCTGCTGTGACCGCACGTCCGGGCGGTACCGGGCCGATGACGCGCAGATGCCTTCTCGGTGACATCTCGGTGTCGCCGCCCGCGCCGAGGCGCCGGTGCGCGCGCCAGGCGGCATACGCCGGTCGCCCGGGACGTCGGTGTCGCGCGCCGAGAACCGGACGCACCCCGCCCCGAGACCACGTCCCGCGGAGGACGCCGGCCGGGTGTCGCGCGATCGCGCGGCGCGGGCCCGGGACCGCCTGCGGCCGGGTGATCGGCGTGGGGCCCGGCCGGAACCGAGATGCCGGCCGTGCGGGTGAACGGAACACCAGCGCTTTCCGATCAGGTGTCGAGGACCCTGGTGTTCCGCTCACCCGTCGTGAATCGGCCCGGCGTTCTCAACCGGCCGCAGAAGGCCAGAACGCGCAGCGGCTGTCGGCGGCCACGTCCACCGGACCGATGGGCCACCGAGATCGAATGGGCTCGAGCGGGCTGCGCGACGGTCCAACCGCCGCCGGGTTCGCCCGTGCGGGCGGAGGACGTCCAGCACCCGATCAGATACTCGGCCAACCAGACCTCGTCGTCCGTCTTCGGTGTCGGCTCCTGGCGGCAACTGTCGAGGAAGTTCGGAATGTCGACGCCGTGCTGCGCACCGTGCGGGAGCCCTCGATGACATCCCCGGTCGGCTCCGCGAACTCGTACGCGCACACGGGTGAATGTGCGGACACCGCCTCGTCGATCGGCGACTCGTACCGGGATTGCGGGTATTCCGCCGGCACCGCCTCGGCATCCGCGCCGTAGAACTCGCTGCCGAGTTGGGCGTACTGCTCCGGTGTCACCAGGCCGAGCCCGTCGCCGAGCCGCGCGAGGATCAGCGACCGCATCTCGTCCCGGGTACTTCCGGCGATCATCGGCCGTGATTGGCCATGCCGGATTGGAGCGCGTCCAGCGGCTGTCGGGGCAGAGTCGGCGTGCCCGCGGCGGGAACCACGGCAGGTCGGTGATGTGCGCGAGGTTTCGCGTTGGAGCGGTCCGAGTACAGCGCTGCCAACCGTTCGGCGGGCACGGCGCGCAGGCACTCCGCGACCGCAGGCGCCGGCCCGTCGACGCACCCGAGCTCGGCCGCCGCCCGCCCTGCGCGGTCCTCGGCGTCGGCACGGATCAGCCAGAGCCGGGTGGCATCACGCACCCCCTCCCACGGCTCCGGCGGCCGGGGCGCCTGCCAACGCAGCTCCCCCACGGGCGGCCACGGGACGGCAGGGCGCACAGCCGAGCGTGAGCGCAGCCGCGCCGAGGCACGCGGCGGCAGCCCACGCCCGCCGGCGCCTCCTCACCGGTTCGCCGCCCGCACGCGGAGGTACACGACGACGCCGGCGACGACCGTCCACACCATCGACAGCACGCGGCCGACCGGCAGGAAGGCGTTGGCGTAGTAGAACGCCAGCGACGACACCGAGGCCATGGCGAGCGTGCCGGCGACGAAGCCGAACCAGCGGGTCGGCTTCCCGAACAGCCGTTCGCGGCCGAGCACCAGTGCCGTGCCGAACACGAACAGGCCGAGCAGCACCACGTTCGCTACACCACCCGCGTAGAAGCTCGACTGGCGCAAGACCGTCACGGCGCTGTCGCTCGCCGACGGCGCGAGCACGGCGAGGATCCCCGACAGCACGGACGAGACCACCATGGCCGCCGTGGACAGGTAGCCGACGGGCGGCAACCACGCGGCCCCCGCTGCACGGAGGGCGGGAGCGAGCCAGGCGACGAACATCGCGAAGCAGGCCACCGAGATGATCTGCAGCCCGGCGGTGGTTCCCACAGCGATCGGGTTGGCGGAGTAGAAGGCGGCGACCTCCGAGGCGGGCGAGCCCGGAAGCGGCAGCGGCCGGTCGACGAGCGCCCCGGACACCGGGCCCACCGCGAGATAAGCGGCGAGGAAACCGGTGGGGGCCAGCACACCGGTGCGGACGTCGGGCGAGGTCGCGGACCGGACAACTGAACGCGCGGTCATGGTTGCACTCCTTCTTCGAGGTGCAACTCAGCATCGGGACCCGGACCGCAACGCACGTCCTGCCCAGGGCGACACCTCCTGTACGCCGCGGGCGGTAGCGGCGTGCCGCCGGCACACTCCCCACGTGCGCGATCCGTGGCCGGGGTGGGCCGGCCGGACGCCGCGGGGGCAACGGCCCGAGAACGCCGTCAGGCCCCAGCCGCGCCGGAGCGGGACTGGGGCCTGACCATCGAACTTCTGCGGTGCGCCCGAAGGGATTCGAACCCCTAACCTTCTGATCCGTAGTCAGATGCTCTATCCGTTGAGCTACGGGCGCGTGCTCTTCAGTTGTACCTCATGCCGTGTCCGACCCGGGAGTCGACCCACGCCAGCGCGGAGGCTCCGGGATTTGAACCCGGGATGGGGGGTGACCCCAAACCGCATTAGCAGTGCGGCGCCATAGACCAGACTAGGCGAAGCCTCCCGGGGCCTCTCGGCCTCCAGCACGCACCAGAGTACATGCCCTCGTCCAGCCCGTTCACGACCCCCCGGCTGCGAGGGCGAGGAACGGGCCGAGGGCGTCCGGGTTCTGCAGCGCGCCGCGGCTCACGGCCCGGTCGGCGGCCACCCCGGCCAGGATCTTCTTGACGGGGACCTCGCACTTCTTGCCGTTGAGGGTGCGGGGCACGGCGTCGACCACGACGAACCGGTCGGGGACGTGCCGGGGTGACAGCTCGGTGCGCAGCGCGCGGCGCAGGGCGGGCTCGACCTCCTCGAGCGTCGCGCCGTCGGCGAGCACGACGAAGCACAGGAGCGCGCCCTCGTCGCGGGCGCCGAGCTCGGTGGTGTCGATCACCAGCGAGTCGAGCACCTGGTCGAAGCCCTCGACGACGGCGTAGAAGTCGGCGGTGCCCATGCGGACGCCGCCGCGGTTGAGCGTGGAGTCGCTGCGCCCGTAGATGACGAACGAACCGCGCGGCGTGCGGCGGACCCAGTCGCCGTGGCGCCAGACGCCCGGGAACTCGTCGAAGTACGCCTCGTGCAGCCGGACGCCGTCCGGGTCGTTCCAGAACGCCACCGGCATCGAGGGCATCGGCTGCGTGATCACGAGCTCGCCCACCTCGTCGACGAGCTCCTCCCCCTTCTCGTCGTAGGCGGTGACGGCGGCTCCGAGGGACGCGCAGCTGATCTCGCCGAGCCAGACGGGCACCGTCGGGGCGGAACCGACGAAGGCGGCGCACACGTCCGTGCCGCCCGAGACCGAGCAGATCTGGACGTGCCCGCCCACCGCCTCACCGATCCAGCGGAACCCCTCGACCGACAGCGGCGCGCCGGTGGAGCCGATCGCGCGCAGCGCCCCGAGGTCGAACCGGTCCCGGGGGCGCAGGCCGGCCTTGAGGCTCGCCTGGATGAACGGTGCGGACGTCCCGAAGTAGGTCACCCGGTGCCGTTCGGCGAGCCGCCACAGCGCGCTGAGGTCAGGGTGCCCCGGGTTGCCGTCGAACAGCACGATCGTCGATCCGACGAGAAGCCCCCCGACCAGGAAGTTCCACATCATCCAGCCGGTGGTGGTGAACCAGAAGAACCGCTCGCCCGGCTCCAGCTCCATCTGCAGCCGCAGCGCCTTGAGGTGCTCCAGCACGATGCCGCCGTGGCCGTGCACGATGCCCTTGGGCAGGCCGGTCGTGCCCGACGAGTAGAGCACCCACAGGGGGTGGTCGAACGGCACCGGCTCGAACGCGAGCTCACCGGGTGTTCCGGTGAACTCGGCCCACGGCACGGCGCCCTCGAGCGCCGCCCCCTCGTCGAGGTAGCCGACGAGCACCGTGGCCGCCAGCGTGGGCAGCTGGGAACGCAGGGCGTCGACGGTGCCGCGCACGTCGTAGCCCTTCCCGCCGTAGACGTAGCCGTCCACCGCGAGCAGGACGGTCGGCTCGATCTGGGCGAACCGGTCGTGGACGGCGCGGGCCCCGAAGTCCGGCGAGCACGACGACCAGACGGCGCCGAGGCTCGCGGCGGCGAGGAACGTGACGAGCGTCTCGACGCAGTTCGGGGCCAGCGCGACGACGCGGTCCCCGCGCCCGACCCCGGCGCGGACGAGGCCGGCTCGCGCCCGTCCGACGAGGTCGCGCAGCTCACCGCGCGTCACCTCGCGTTCCAGCCCGTCCTCGCGGGCGAACACGACGGCGAGGTCGGCGTCGGCGCCGTTCGTGAGCGCCTGCTCGGCGTAGTTCAGCGTGGCGCCGGGGAACCACTCCGCGCCCGGCATCCCGGTCCGGCCGAGCGGGGCGGTCGGGGCGTCGTGGAAGCGGACGCCGAGGAACTCGGCCACCGCCGACCAGAACCCGCCGAGGTCGGTGACCGACCACTCGTGCAGCGCGGCGTAGTCGGGAGCGTCGACGCCACGGTGCTCGCGCACCCAGTCGGTGAACTCGGCCAGCGGACCGCGGTGCTCGCGGTCAGGGGCCCACAGGACGTCGGGGGTCTCGGCGCCGGTCATACGGGCAGCATGCAATCCCGGGCGCCGGAGCGCCAGAGCCCTTCCTCACAGTCAGCGCAGGTGGGAGTCGAACCAGTTCAGGGTGCGCTGCCAGGCGTCGGCGGCGGCCTCGGGGTCGTCGTCGAACCGGTGACCGCGGCGCGGGTAGACGACGACGTCCGTGGCCATCTGCGAGGAGGCCGCGGCGTCGCGGAGGCGGGCGATCTCGGGGTCCGGCTCGCCGCCGGCCGCTCCGCCGTAGATGCCCAGCCACGGGCAGGTGAGACCGGGCGCCGCGTCGAGCAGCGCGGGCAGGCCGTGGGCGGGTGCCGCGGAGACGGCCGCGTCCGCGACGGTGATGGCGGCGCCGAGCGTGCGTTTCGCGGCCACGAGCAGCGCGACCGCGCCGCCGAGGTCGAACCCGACCACACCCATCCGGTCCGGGGTGATGCCGTGTTCGGCCAGCCAGCCGAACGCGGTGTCGGTGTCGGCCATGACCTGCTCGCCTTCGAGCCGGTCGACCTGCTGCTGGACCTCCTCGTCGGCGCCGTCCAGCTCGTCGGCGCCGTCGCGGTGGTAGAGATGAGGAGCAACGGCCAGCCAGCCGTCCCCGGCGAGACCCTGCACGAGGTTCCGCACGGCGTCGGTGACGCCCCGCGCCTCGTGCAGCACGACGATCCCCCCGCGGATCGCACTGACCGGCTCTGCGACGGTGAGCCGCAACGCGCTGCCGTCGAGCAGCGGAACGGTCTCGGTGCGGATGTCGGTCATGGTTCCAGGGTGTCACGGCAGGGTGACATGGGAAGCCCCGGGCACGGATACGGTGACGCGCATGACGCTGATCCGCCCCGACCTCGACACGCTGCCGGCGTACGTGCCCGGGAGGGCGATCCCGGGTGCGATCAAGCTGGCCAGCAACGAGGTGGCGCTGCCGCCGACGCCGCCCGTGCTCGCCGCGATCGCGGAGGCCGCGGCAGCCGGCAACCGCTACCCGGACCTCGCGGTGACCGGCCTCACGTCCCGGCTCGCGCAGGCGCTCGGGGTGGCGGCCGAACGGATCGCGGTGGGGTGCGGCTCGGTGAGCCTGTGCCAGCAGCTGGTGCAGGCAACCTGCCACGACCCGGCGGACGAGGTCCTGTTCGCGTGGCGCTCGTTCGAGGCCTACCCGATCGTCACCCAGATCGGCGGGGCCACGATCCGGACCGTCCCCCTGGACGACGCGTTCCGGCACGACATCGACGCGATGGCCGCCGCCGTCGGGCCGCGCACGCGGCTGGTGTTCGTCTGCAGCCCCAACAACCCCACGGGCACGGCCGTCACCCGCGAGGAGCTGGAACGCCTGCTCGCCGCCGTCGGCCCGGACGTACTGGTCGCGCTCGACGAGGCCTACCACGAGTACGTCACCGACCCGGACGTCGTGGACGGCACGGACCTGCTCGACGCGCACCCGAACCTGGTGGTGCTGCGCACGTTCTCGAAGGCCTACCGGCTGGCGGCGCTGCGGGTGGGGTACGCGGTCGCGACGCCGGAGGTGGCCACGGCGCTGCGCAAGGTCTGCTCGCCGTTCAGCGTGAGCGCGGTGGCGCAGGCGGGCGCGATCGCGGCGCTGGACGACGCCGAGGCCCTGCTCGCCGGCTGCGCGCAGGTCGTCACCGAGCGCGTGCGCGTGCGCGACGCCCTTCTCGACGCCGGCTACACCGTGCCGCCGACCCAGGCCAACTTCGTGTGGCTGGCCCTCGGCGAGCGGACGGCGCCGTTCGCCGCGCACTGCATGGAGCACAAGGTCGTGGTCCGCCCGTTCCACCCCGACGGCGTGCGCGTCACGGTGTCGGCGCCGGACGAGAACGACGCGTTCCTGGCGGCTGCGCGCACGTTCAACGGCTAGCCGCGAGATCATTCGTCGCGCGGCCGCACGACGTCGACACACGCCCGCGTCAAGAACTCCCCGTTCGTGAACACCTCGGCACAGGTCCGACCGTACTGCCACTGCTTGCCGCCGGACTGCGGAGCGTATTTCCGGTACGCCACGTTGGCGCACGTGTTGCTCATGTCTCCGGGTGACCGGAAGTACTCTCGACCACCATCGTCGCGGAAGACGAAATCGATCTTCCAGTTGCAGATCGGTCCGACGGTCTCGACCTCGGCCCACTGGTAGGTGATCGTCCGATCGCGACCGATCACGTTGTGCTCGAGGACCCCCGAGGGCGCGCAGAAGCTCTGGAAGCAGATCGTGCCGAAGTGCGAGAGCGCAAAACCCGAGGCCAGTGCCGGGGTGGCCAGGGCGACCACGGCGAGGAACGCGACCACCGTGATCACGACGACGGACCGGACGAAGACGAACAGCTCACGCATCATCGACCCCTCACCGACGGTGGCGCCGACGCTAACCGTGCGTCGCGCGGCCACCAAGCGATCGGGGCGAAATGTTCACCATCGCAAACGATCCGGCCTCCGACGGCCCGATCCGACCGGCGCGGCCCGACGAGCCGGGCCGCGCCGCGTCAGCGGGACCTCAGCGGGTGACGCCGCGCCTGCCGTAGGCGCCTGCGACGATCGCGACGCCGATGATGGCCACGATGATCTGCAGGATCAGCTCGATGATGTTGAACCCCGTGGTCGGCGCACCGAACAGCCGGGCGACGAAGGTGCCGATGAAGGCACCGACGATGCCGACCACGATGGTCAGCCAGATCGGGATGTTCTGCTTCCCCGGCAGGATGAGTCGGGCCAATGCCCCGATGATCGCGCCGAAGACGATCGCGGTGATGATGCCGGTGACAGTCATGACTACTCCGACTCTCGTCCGGGCCGCGCCCCTCGCGGCTCGTGTACGCATGTGGTAGCACGGAGTGACGGCGAGCGCAGGACGCAGCGCGATATCACACCCGAAGCGTTATCGCCCGATCGGGTGGTCAATCCCACGTTCCACCCGCGTTCACGCCTCCAGCACGTACCCCTCACCGCGGACGGTGCGGATGCGCTCTGCACCGATCTTGCGCCGCAGGTAGGAGATGTAGACCTGCACCAGGTTCGGGGAGGCCGGCTCGGACCACACCTCGCGGGACAGCCGGTCCGGGGCGACCACCTCACCCGGCGTGGCCAGCAGCGCCATCAGCAGCGCGTACTCGGTGGGCGAGAGGGCGACGGGCCGACCGTCGACCGTGACGTCGCCGAACTCGGTGTCGACGACGAGCTCGCCGTGGCGCAGCACCGTGTTCTCCATGGCCGGCCCGAGCCGCAGGCGCAGCCGGATCCGGGCAGCGAGCTCGTCGACGGCGAAAGGGCGCACCAGGAAGTCGTCCCGGTCGCCGCGCAGCTGACCCAGCAGGCCGATGCGGCGCTCGCGAGGCGTGACGGCGATGACCGGCACATTGGGCGCCTCGGCCTGGAGCGCGGCGAGCACCGCGGCCTGGTCGGGCCCCGGTAGGTCGACGTCGAGCACGACGAGCGCCGGATCGCGGGTGCGCACCGCGTCGAGCACGCCGATGCCGTCGCTCACCGGGCTCACGGACACGCCTTCGGACCGAAGGCTGCGCAGCACGGAGGCCGACGCCGCGGTCGGGGGCAGCGCCAGCAGGACATGATCGTTCGGGGGCACGGACACGCGCGCCGACACAGCGGTCGACGTGTACGAGGACGCACCCCCCGGGGGAGCAGCGGGGAGCATCGCGGCCCACCTTCCCGCAGCAGCACCCCCGATAACAATCGGCTAACGGAGCGACATCACCCGGGTGAGCACACCCATGTGGCCGGAGCTGAGAGCCTTCCTAGGCCGAACGGAGTACGTGCCGTGATGAATCGCGCTGATCGGGTGCGTTCTGGCGCGTCTGAGC
Organism: Pseudonocardia kunmingensis; assembly: GCF_006716445.1. Taxonomy (GTDB): domain Bacteria; phylum Actinomycetota; class Actinomycetes; order Mycobacteriales; family Pseudonocardiaceae; genus Pseudonocardia; species Pseudonocardia kunmingensis. The sequence continues at coordinate 3,243,614 of NZ_VFPA01000001.1, read as the reverse complement.
GACATCTGGGCGCGCACGAGCAACCTCGACTCTCAGGTTTCCGAACACGAGGTGTCACCGTCCCTATCGTTCGGCCCCATGCGAAGGAGAACCTCCGCTGGGGCCGGCCGTCCCGAGAGCTCGACCGATCTGATCGACCGGGTCGCCGCCGAGCAGGGCAGCAGCGCTGTGAGCGCCAGCGGGCGGCACCGCCTGCCGGCGCACCACACCGACGCGGTCGTCACCAGGGACCCGCTCCCCAGCAACAGCTCGCTCACCCGGCGGCTCGCACCGCTGGCCGTCGGTGCCGCGGTGATGCTCGTGGCCACGACGGTCGCCGCCCTCGCCCAGCCCGCCGACGAGACCCCGCTCGCCGCGCCCGAGCTGAGCAGCGCCGTCATCCGGTCCGAGCCGGCGGCGCCCCCGAGCGCTCCGGCGACGGAGCCCGCGGCGGCGCCCTCGTCGGAGCCGGCTCCCCAGGCCGCCGCGGCCGACGCCGACGAGGAGCCGGACGAGAAACCGGCCGAGCAGTCGGACGGCAAGTCGGGCGAGAAGGCCGGCACGAAGGCCGCGGAGTCCGAGGAATCCGGCAAGTCGGAGAAGGGCGAGAAGGCCACCGCCTCCGGCAGCGGCGGCGACGGGCGCCAAGCCGCGGCCGCCCACGGCTGGACCCACGTCGGCGGTGACGAGTTCAACGGCGGCATGAGCCCGCAGTGGACCGTGTACGAGGGCGAGGGGCACGCGGGCAACGGCCGTCGCACCGAGGAGGCGATCAGCGTCGAGGACGGCATGCTGGTCATCCGCGGCGACAGCGAGGGCAACACCGGCGGCATGTCCTGGAAGGAGGACCAGCGGTTCGGTCGCTGGGAGATGCGCGCCCGGTTCCCCAGGGGCGACGACCAGTACCACCCGGTGCTGATCCTCTGGCCCGACAAGGGCAGCTCGGGCGACGGCGAGACCGACTTCGCCGAGACCACCAGCGCGTCGGACAAGGTCTCGTTCTTCCTGCACTACGGCGACGAGCAGGAGTACGCGCACAAGACCCTCGACATCACCCAGTGGCACAACTACGCGGTCGAGTGGGTGGACGGTCGCATGACCGGCTACATCGACGGCGAGAAGTGGTTCGAGAGCACCGACGAGAAGACCCTGCCTCCCGGCAAGCTGCACCCGACGATCCAGCTCGACTACTTCCCCGAGGGCGGCTCCCCCGAGCCCACCGAGCTGCACGTCGACTACATGCGGATCTACGAGTAGCACCTCGGTACGCCAGTACCCCGGCCTCGGCACGATCCCCGCACGCCCCGTCCCGCCCGGCGCTCCCCACCGGGCGGGACGGGTGCGTTCAGAGGGTCTGCAGCAGCCCCGCGAGCCGGGCGTCCGACTCCTGCAGGGCCTCCCGGTCGAACGTCGACGTGGAAGCCAGCAGCTCGTCGGCACCGGTGCGGGCGAGCAGGTCGTCGAGCTCGGCCTGGACGGTCGAGGCGTCGCCGTGCACCGTCCGGCCCACGGCGTCCGCGACGACGGCGGCCTGCCGGGCGGACATCGGCCGGTCCTCCTCGACCGGCTCGAGCGCGGGGAACAGGCCCGTCGTGCGGGCCGCGGCGAGCGCCCACGCCTCCGGGAGCGCGAGCTCGCGCGCGGCGTCGACCGAGTCCGCGACCAGCACGTCGAGCGAGACGACCACGGAGGGCTGCGCACCCGTGGCGGTGGCGCGGGCGCGGTAGTCGTCGAGGAGGGCGCCGAGCTCCGGGCTGTCCAGCACCGGACCACCGAGCACGACCGGCAGCCCGGCGTCGCCGGCGACCGCGAGACCGCGGCCGGTGGCCAGCACGAACACCGGGAGCGGGCCCTCGAGCCGTGGTCGGGCCGTGACCGGCGCGCGCCCGTCGAGGTAGGCGCGCAGCTCGGCCAGGTCGTCGCCGAAGGTGTCCGGGGCGTCGGCGTCCCGGCGCAGCGCCCGGCGCACCGGCCCGGTGAAGCCGAGGGAGCGCCCGACGCCGAGGTCGATCCGGCCGGGGAAGAGCGCCTCCAGCATCGCGAACTGCTCGGCGACGACGAGCGGCTGGTGGTTGGGCAGCATCACCCCGCCGGAACCGACGCGGATCCGTTCGGTGCGGGCGGCGACCGCGGCCATCAGGACCGGCGGGCTGCCGCTGGCGATGCCGGGAACAGCGTGGTGCTCGGCCACCCAGAAGCGGTGGTACCCGAGCCGCTCGGCCCACTGCGCCCGCTCGACGGTGTTCCGGAGTGCGGCGGAGTCGGGCTCGCCGGCGCGGGTGCGCGAGCGATCCAGCAGCGAGAACCTGACGTGCGGGGACATCACCTGGCTGAACACGGTCCGCGGGGCCGCCATTCCGCCGCGACGCACGCGCGGTGGCGGTGCGTGCGTCGCGGTGCGTCAGCCGCGGGGGCGCTTCGTGTGCGGGCGCGTGCCGCGGCTCCCCTGGCCGGTGTCGCCGCGGGGGCCGACGTGGGTGGGCTCGGCCTTCTTCGCCTTCGCGCGGCGCTCGGCGCGGTTGAGCGGGGCGGGCTCGGGCGCCTCGGCGCCGGGCTCCGCCTCGACGGCGTCGGGCTGCTCGGAACCGGGTGCGGTGGGCTGGGACACGGAGAACCTCCGAGGTGGTGGTGACAGGGGGCCGGGCAGAGCTCAGAGGATCACCGACCCAGCCTAGTGGTCCCGCCGCGGCGCGGCCGCCGGGTTTCCCCGACGCCGGGCCTCGCCGCTCACGGGCGCGGGTAGCGGATCAGCAGGGAGGCGTGCACGTCCGCCCCGTCCAGGGCGGCGTAGCGGTGCGGGACGTCGGCGGCCCACTCGACGTGCTCGCCGGGACCGGCGCGCCGCGGGGCGTCGACCGGGCCCGTCTCGAGGACCCCCGCGAACACCGTGGCGTGCTCGGTGACACCGGCGTGGTGGGCGGGTGAGCGTTGCGCGAGGCCCGCGGGGATCCGCATCCGGTACAGCTCGTAGGTGACCGGCCCGTCGTCGAACACGCGCAGCAGCCGCATCTCGACCGCGGCCCCGTGGACGGCTCCGGGCGGCGGCCCGAGCAGGGCGGTCAGCGGGAGGTCGAGGGCCGCCGCGACGGCGTGCAGCGTGTCGAGCGTCGGGTTGCGGGTGCCGGACTCCAGCCCGGAGAGCGTCGCCTTCCCCACGGAGGCGCGGCGGGCGAGCTCGGACAGCGACAGCCCGCACCGTTCCCGCAGCTCGCGAACCCGAGCGCCGACCTCGGCCGTGCCCTCGACCAGGGCGGGCCGCGCACCGCCCTCGCTCGTCGTCACCACGTCGGCTATCGTCCCATCGTTCCGTAAACGGAACGAGAGGAGTGGACGTGCGGCTGCAACCGGTGCTCGCCGGCGTCGTGGCGGCGCTCGTCGGCTTCGCGAGCAGCTTCGCCGTGGTGCTCGCGGGGCTGCGGGCCGCGGGGGGCGACGACCGGCAGGCGGCCTCGGGCCTGCTGGTGCTGTGCCTCACCTCAGGGCTCGTGGCGCTCGTGCTGGGACTGCGCCACCGGATGCCGATCAGCATCGCCTGGTCGACCCCCGGCGCGGCCCTGCTGATCTCGACGGGAACACCGCCCGGCGGGTTCCCCGCGGCGGTCGGGGCCTTCGCGGTGTGCGGTCTGCTCGTGGTGGTCGCCGGGCTGGTGCCTGCCGTCGGGCGGCTGATCGCGCTGATCCCCGTGCCGATCGCGAGCGCGATGCTCGCCGGCGTGCTGGTCGAGCTGTGCCTCGCCCCCGTCCGGGCGCTCGCGGAGGTGCCGCAGCTCGCCGTCCCCGTGATCGCGGTGTGGGCCCTCGTCGGCCGGTTCGCGCGGGCATGGGCGGTGCCGGCCGCGCTGGCGGTGGCGGCGGTCGCGATCGCGCTGACCGGGCCGGGGCTCGCCGGCGTGGCGATCGCGCCGACGCTCGCGTGGACCACGCCCACGTTCGACCCCGCGACCGTCGTGGGCGTCGGGCTCCCGCTCTTCCTCGTCACGATGGCCGCGCAGAACGTGCCGGGAGCGGCCGTGCTCGCGCAGTACGGGTACCGCGCGCCGATGCGCCCGGCCCTCACCGCGACCGGCCTGGCGACGATCGCCTGCGCACCCTTCGGCGGGCACGCGGTGAACCTCGCGGCGATCAGCGCCGCGCTCACCGCGGGCCCGGACGCCCACCCGGACCCGCGGCGGCGCTGGGTCGCGTCGGTGACGGCCGGGCTGGGACTGGCCGTGCTCGGGCTGGGTGCGGGGCTCGCGACGGCGCTGCTCGTGCTGTCCCCACCGGTGCTGATCGAGGCGGTCGCCGGGCTCGCCCTGCTCGGCGCGCTGGGCGGGGCGCTGTCGTCCGCCGTCGCCGAGCCGGACGGCCGGGAGGCCGCGGCGGTGACGTTCGTGGTGACAGCCGCCGGCGTCGGGTTCCTGGGCATCGGCGCGGCGTTCTGGGGGCTGGCGGCCGGGGCGGCGATGACCCTGCTGCACCGGCGGCGCCGCCCCGCGCAGGTCCCGGCCGTCCGGTAGCGCCCGACCCGGCCACCTCGCCGACGCGAGGGGTCAGGGGAAGGCGCCGACTGCGCCGAAGACCCCGGCAGGCGCGAGGGCAGTGGTCTCGAGCCGGAACGGCCCGCCCACAGGAGATTCCCCCACCACGTCGACACCATGGGCTTGGACACGCGACCGAACACCCATGACGTCGACCGGGTCGCGCCCAGCCGCGTTCAGCGGAACGCGGGAACGGCCATGATCGGCAGGAGTGGTGGGAGAGCGACAGATCTGTCGCCGTGACGCCACTCCTGGCGATCACCCCGGCGAGACGTCCGTGAACGCGGCCGCGAGGACCCTGGTGTACGACTCGCACCGCTCGCCATCGCACCGTCGTGTCCGCGAACGCATCCGTCACCGCACAGCTCAGCTCGCGGCCGCGAACTGCGCGTCGACCGGCGCGCCGGTGAGCCGGTTCGCGAGGGTCGACATCGTGTACGTGCCGATCCCGAGCACCACCTCGAGCGCGTTGCGGACGGTGTAGCCGTGGGCGAGGAAGGCGCGCACCGCGTCGTCGGGGACGTCGCCTGCGGTGGCGAGCACGTCCAGGACGAACCCGCGCAGCCTCTCCAACCGGGCGTCGGCGAGCGGCGCACCCGCCTGCAGCGCGGCGATCAGCTCCTCGTCGGCGTCCAGGCGACGCAGCGTGGCGGTGTGCATGGCGACGCAGAGGTGGCAGTCGTTGCGGGTGGCCATCGTCATGATCACGACCTCGCGGGACACGGGGTCGAGCGTCGTCGCCTCGAACAGGGCACTGGCCCGCAGGAAGCCGTCGAGGAGCTCGGGCGACTCGGCAAGGCGCGCCACCGCACCCGGCAGGAAGCCGAAGCGGCGCTCGACGCCCTCGACGGTGCGGCGGGCGGCCGCGGGAGCGGTCTCGGCGGTGTGAACGGGGAACAGTTCGGACACCGGATCTCCTAGGATCGACAACATGGTTGACGAAACCGTAAACCTGGTTGTCGAGTTTGTCGATGGCTGAGCTCGACGAACCCGGCTGGGTCCTCCCGCTGCTGCTCTTCGGCGGCTTCCGGGCGCTGATCGACCGGCTGCACGCCGAGCTCGCGGAACAGGGCCACCCCGACGTGCGCCCCGCCTACGGCTTCGCCATGCAGGCCATCGGCCGCGACGGCGCCACGGCGAGCGAGCTGGGCCGCCACCTGGGGGTGTCGAAGCAGGCGGCGGGCAAGACGATCGACCGGCTCGTGGACCTCGGCTACGCCGAGCGCACCGCCGATGCCGGCGACGCACGCCGCAAGCTCGTCCGGCTCACCCCGCACGGCGTCGACGTGCTGGCCCGCTCCGCGGTGGTGTTCGAGCAGCTGCGGACCGAATGGGCCGAGCGGCTGGGGGCGGAGCGGATGCGCGCGCTGGAGTCCGACCTGCGCAAGGTCGTGCCGCCGGCGACGGTGCGGTTGGACGCGGCGAGCTGGTTCGGCCCGTGACCCCCGCTCCCCGTTGCAGCAATCCGGGTCGGGCTCTCAACCCGTCAGGCCTCGGCGGGTCAGGAGGGGTGCCAGTTCCGGGTCGCGGCCGCGGAAGGCCCGGTAGCCCTCCATCGGGTCCACGGCACCGCCGCGGGAGAGCAGTTCGCGCCGGAAGACCTCGCCGTTCTCCCGGCGCAGGCCGCCGTTCTCGGTGAACCACTCGACGGTGTCGGCGTCGAGCACCTCGCTCCAGATGTAGGAGTAGTAGGCCGCGCTGTAGCCGCCGCCGAAGACGTGGTTGAAGTACGTGGTGCGGTAGCGCGGGGGCGCGGTCGGCACGGCGACACCCGCGGCGGCGAGCGCGTCGGCCTCGAACCGTTCGACGTCGGCGACCTCGGCGTCCGGGCCCAAGCGGTGCCACGCCTGGTCGAGCAGGGCCGCGGCGAGGTACTCGGTGGTGGCGAAACCCTCCCCGAAGCGCCGCGACGCCGCCAGCCGCTCGACGAGCTCGGACGGCAGCGGTTCCCCGGTCTCGTGGTGGCGCGCGTAGTGGGCGAGGACCTCCGGGTCCTCCAGCCACATCTCGTTGACCTGCGAGGGGTACTCGACGAAGTCGCGGGGCACGGACGTGCCGGAGAACGTCGGGTAGCGCACGTCGGAGAACAGCCCGTGCAGCGCGTGCCCGAACTCGTGGAACAGGGTGCGCACGTTGTCCACCGTCAGCAGCGTGGGCTCGCCGTCCGCGGGCTTGGCGATGTTGAGGGTGTTGAGCACGACGGGCCTGCTGCCCAGCAGGTGCGACTGCTGGACGAAGGAGTTCATCCACGCGCCGCCGCGCTTGGAGTCGCGGGCGTAGAGATCGGCGACGAACAGGCCGAGCTGACCGTGCTCGTCGAAGACGTCGAAGACGCGCACGTCGGGGTGGTGGAGCGGGAGGTCGTGGCGCTCGGTGATCCGCAGCCCGTAGAGCCGCCCCGCGGCGTGGAAGACGCCGTCGTGCAGCACGCGCTCGAGCTCGAAGTAGGGGCGCAGCGCGTCGGCGTCGAGGTCGAAGCGCTCGCGCCGCACGCGCTCGGCGTAGAAGGCGCGGTCCCACGCCTCCACGGCGAACCCGGCCGCCTCGGACAGCTCGGCCGCCTCCCCGCGGGCGTTCACCGCGGCGACGGGGGCGAGCTTGCCGAGCATCGCGTCGATCGCCTCGACGGTGCCGGCGGTGCCGGTCTCGACCGCCCAGGACGCGTGGTGCGGGTGGCCCAGCAGCCCGGCCCGCTCCGCGCGCAGCGCCACGAGCCGCAGCACCAGCTCGCGGGTGTCGTGCTCCCCGCCGAGGCCGCGCCCCGTGGAGGCGCGGTGCAGCCGCTCGCGCAGCCCGCGGTCGGTGAGCGAGGCGAGCGCGGGCTGCCCGGTCGGGAGCACGAGCGTCAGCAGGTGCGCTCCCTCGTGCCCGCGCTCGGCGGCGGCGCGGGCCGCGGCCGAGACCGCGTCCGCGGGGAGGCCGTCGAGCTGGGCGGGGTCGTCCACCAGCACGGCGGCCGCGTTGGCGCCGGCGAGGAGCCGCGCGCCGAACTCGGTGGAGAGCGCCGAGAGCTCGGCGTTGAGCTCGCGCAGCCGCTCCTGCTCGCCGGGTTCGAGCCGGGCGCCGGCGCGCACGGCGTCGCGGTGGCGGCGCTCCAGCAGGCGCAGCGACTCCGCGTCCAGGTCGAGGTCGTGCCGCGCGGCGAACAGCGCCTCGATGCGGGCGAACAGCACCGGGTCCAGCGTGATCGCGTCGGCGTGCGCGGCGAGCTGCGGCGCCACCTCCGCCTCGATCTCCCGGATCCTCGGTGTGCTGCACGAGCTCACCAGCGTGAAGAACACGTTCGAGACGCGCTCGAGCGTGGCCCCGGACCGCTCCAGCGCGACGACCGTGTTCTCGAACGTCGCCTGCCCCGCATCGGCGGTGATCGCGTCGACCTCGGCGCGCTGCTCGGCCATGCCCGCGGTGAACGCCGGGAGGAAGTGCTCCTCGCGGATGGCGGCGAAGTCCGGGAAACCGAAGGGCAGCGGGCTGGGGGCGAGGAACGGGTTGCCGGTCACCCGCGCGAGCATAGGTCCGTGACGCGGGTGCAGGTCGGGGTCGGCGCGGTGGTCGTGGACGGCGGGAAGGTGCTCGTCATGCGCCGTGCGGGCGCGCACGGCGCAGGCACGTGGGGGCTACCGGGCGGGCACCAGGAGTACGGCGAGACGCCGGAGGGCACCGCCGTCCGGGAGACGGCCGAGGAGACCGGGCTCGAGGTGCGGCCGACGGCGCGGCTGGGCTTCACCGACGACCCGATGCCGGACATCGCCCGGCACTACGTGACGCTGTTCATAGCCTGCACGCCCACCGGCGGTGAGCCGCGGCTGCGGGAGCCCGAGAAGGCGACGGCGCTGGCCTGGCTCACGCCCGACGATCTGCGCGCGCGGCGCGAGGAGCTGTTCGCGCCGCTGCGCCAGTGCCTCGACGCGGGATTGCTGCAAAAAGCCTTGACCTGAACCGGGGTTCATCTCCGACGCTGTGCCCCATGGAGGCCGCCACCCACCTCGCCCGCATCGGGGCCGCCCGCCCGGCCGCGGCCACGAGCGCCGCGCTCGCCGCGCTGCACAGGGCGCACGTGCGGTCGGTCCCGTTCGAGGACTACGACATCCACACCGGCAGGGCGATCTCGCTGCGCCTCCCCGACGTGCACGACAAGATCGTCCGCAGGCGCCGGGGCGGCTACTGCTACGAGCTGAACGGCCTGTTCGCCGCGTTGCTGCGGGAGCTCGGGTTCGGGGTCACGCTGGTCTCGGCGTTCTCGCTCGACGACGACGGCACCCGCGGCCCCGGCTTCGAGCACCTGCGGCTGCTCGTCGACGCGGCGGACGGACGCTTCATCGCCGACGTCGGCAACGGAGCGAGCTGGACCACCCCGGTGCCGCGGCGCCCGGGCGTCCACGGCGACGTGCAGGTGCACCGTGACGGGGACCTGTGGTGGACCTCCGAACGCCGGCGCGACGGGAGCTGGGAGCGCGGCTGGGCGTGGACGGAGCAGCCGCGCGAGCTGGCCGACTTCGCCGAGCGCAACCGCTACCAGCAGCACGATCCGGGCTCGAACTTCGTCGGCCGCCGGATGGCCGTGCTCGCCACCGCGGACGGCCGGATCTCGCTGCTCAACGGGGTCTTCTCCGAGACCGCCGACGGCCGGCGCACCGACCGGCAGGTGGCGCCCGCGGAGGAGTGGGCGCTGCTGGCCGACCGGTTCGGCATCGTTCTGGACCGCTCCTGGGCCGAACGCGTGCCGCAGCTGACGCCCTGCTGACCACCGGCCGTGAGTGGATACGAGTGCAGGAGCACGCGCATCCACTCACGGCAGTGGTTCGGCCGCCTTCTCCCCGATCGCCACGGCGGTGGCGGCGGTGCCGCGGCGCGGGACGACCGGCAGCACCGAGGTGTCGGCCACGCGGAGTCCGCGCACGCCGTGGACGCGCAGCCCGGCGTCCACCACCGGCCCGAGCGCGGCGCTGCCGGACAGGTGCTGGGCGGTGCTCAGGTGGGCGCCGATCCAGCCGTCGAGGACGCGGTCGTTGCCCAGCACGTCGCCGCCGGGGGCCGCGCGCGTGCCGACGCCGGCGCGCAGCAGCTCGGCGCCGGTGCGCACGGCGTGGCGCATCCGGCGGCGGTCGCGCTCGGTGCGCAGGTACCGGTAGTCGATCCGCGGGCGGGCGCGCGGGTCGGGTGAGGTGAGGGTGATCGTGCCCCGGCTGTCGGGGGCGGCCACCGTGCACATCAGGTGGAGCGCGCCACCCGGGGTGAACGGCCGCACGAACGCGAGCACCTCGGCGTCCCCCGCGGGGTCGGCCCCGGTGTCCCAGTGCAGGGCGGCCTGGCTGCTCACGGCGTGCGGGTGCGCGGGCGGGTCGGCCGTGGTGAACGGCAGGAACACCGTGGGGTGGTCGGACCAGCCGACGCCGACCGGCAGGTCCCGGACCACGGCCACGCCGGCGGCGCGCAGGGCGTCCGCGGGTCCGAGACCGGAGAGCAGCAGCAGGTGCGGCGTGGCGATCGCGCCCGCGGTGAGCACCACCTCCCCGGCCTCGACCGCGGTGCCGTCGAGCAGGGCGACGCCGCGGGCGCGGTCGCCGTCGAACAGCACCCGGGCCACCGGCGCGTCGATGCGCACGGTCAGGTTCGGCCGCGCCCGGTCCAGGTACGCGGCGGCCGCGCTGACCCGCACGCCGTCCACGACGTTGCTCGGCAGCAGCCCGACGCCGGGTGGCGCTCCCGCGTTCTTGTCCGGCTCGGCCCGGTACCCGAGGCGGTGCGCGGCGGTGACGAACCGCTCGGTGGCCGGGTGCAGCAGCGGCCCGGCGGGCCTGCGGACCGGCACCGGGCCGCGGTCCCCGTGGCCGGGAGCGGTGGGCAGGTCGAGGTCGTGCTCGGAGCGGGCGTAGCAGGCCTGCAGGTCCGCCCACGTCCAGCCGGGAACGCCCCAGCCGTCGGCGTCGGCCGGGGTGACGCGGACCCAGTTGGCGCCGTTGATCGCGCTCGATCCGCCCAGCACCCGCCCGCGGGGCACCTCGACCGACCGCTGCGGCCGCAGCTGCGCGGCGTAGGACCAGTTCAGCGGATGCCCGGTGCGGGCGCCCTCGAGGTGCTCGGGCGACGCCGCGGCCGGGCCGGCCTCGAGGAGCAGCACGCGGCGGCCGGGGTCCTCCGCGAGGCGCCCGGCGAGGGCGCACCCGGCCGAACCGGCGCCCACCACCACGACGTCGTACACGTCAGGGAGGATGCCTCCTGATGACCGATCTCGCTCAGGACCTCGCCGCGTTCGTCACCGCGGCGCCCAGTCCGTACCACGCCGTGGCCGAGGGCGTCCGGCGCCTCGCCGCCGTGGGCTTCACCGAGCAGCCGGAGACCGGCCCGTGGGACGACGGGCCCGGCGGCCGCTACCTGGTTCGCGACGGCACGCTGCTGGCCTGGTTCGTGCCGGAGGGCGCGCCGGCCGGCACACCGATGCGCATCTTCGGCGCCCACACCGACTCCCCGACCCTGAAGGTCAAGCCGCGTCCCGACGTCGGGTCCGGCGGGTGGCGCCAGGTGGCGGTGGAGGTCTACGGCGGGGCGCTGTGGAACTCCTGGCTCGACCGGGACCTCGGCCTCGCCGGTCGCCTCGCGCTCTACGACGGTACGACCGTGCTCGTCGACGTGCACCGGCCGCTGCTGCGGGTGCCGCAGCTGGCGATCCACCTGGACCGCCAGGTCAACCAGGGGTTGACGCTCGATGCCCAGGAGCACCTGCTGCCGGTCTGGGGGCTGGGCGCGCCCACCGAGGGCGACCTCGTCGAGTTCCTGGCCGCGGAGGCCGACGTCGACCCGTCCGAGGTGGCCGCCCACGACCTCGTGGTGCACGACGTCACCCCGCCCGCCCGGCTCGGCGAGGGCGAGGAGCTGCTGGCCGCACCGCGCCTGGACAACCTCGCGTCCGTGCACGCCGGCCTGGGCGCGCTGCTCGCCGCGGCCGACGACGCCGCGGGCGTGATCCCGGTGTTCGTCGGCTTCGACCACGAGGAGATCGGCAGCGGCTCGGCCACCGGGGCGGCCGGACCGCTGCTCGAGACCGTGCTCACCCGGCTGGCCGGCGGCTTCGACGCCCGCGGCGTCGCGTTCGCGGGCTCCCGCTGCCTCTCGGTGGACGTCACCCACGCCGCCCACCCGAACTACCTGGGCCACCACGACCCGACCCACCGCTCGCTGCCCAACGGCGGCCCGGCGCTGAAGGTCAACGCCAACCAGCGCTACGCCACCGACGCCCCCGGGGCCGCGGCCTGGCAGCGGGCGTGCCGGGAGGCGGGCGTGCCCACGCAGCTGTTCGTCGGGAAGAACACGGTGCCCTGCGGCACCACGGTCGGCCCGATCATCGCCACGCGCCTGGGCATCCGGACCGTCGACGTCGGCATCCCGGTGCTGTCGATGCACTCGGCGCGCGAGCTCTGCGGCGTCCGGGATCCCGGGCACCTGGCCGCGGCAGCGACGGCGTTCCTGACCGACCCCGTCTGACGGACGGCGTCGGCTCGTACTGCGGCGGTGGATCGGGCTGGGCGCTACGTGATCGGTCCGAGTCGCACGTCTGGGTCGTCGCGGCCGCGCTCACGTACTTCTCGCGCCCCGGCTCCCCGGGGTGATCGCCAGGAGTGGTGTGAGGGCGGCAGATCTGCGGCTCTGACACCACTTCTGCTGATCATGGCCGGTCGGGTTCCAATGAACGCGCCCGTTGCATGATCAGGTCGGCCTCAGCGCTGTTCGGGCGGTCCGGCAGCGCTGGTGTCGATGTGAGCATGGAAACCTCCTGTGGGCGCGCCGTTCCCGGCTCGCGACGGCCTGCCTCGCGCCCCGGGCCGGGGTCTTCGACGCGATCCCGCCGGTCCCCTCCACCTCTTCCGTCGGCGGGTGGTCGGGTTGGGGTAACTACCGGGTGACCTGGCCGGGTGGACGGCCGTCCCCGACCTCCGGGCACGCCCGTTCGCGACGAGACCGTCCCTGCCGGGTGCCCGCGCACCTTGCGGTGGTCCCGTCCCAACCCCTGACCTGTGATCACCCGGCCGGTCCGAGGCCGCATCCGGCCCTTGATCAGCGGGAACGGGACATGCGCTGCACCGGTGCAGGTCATGCCCCCGGTTCGCCGATCATGGCCGTCGCAGAGGTCCCGGAACGGCACCACAGCAAGGTGCGTGGCACCCGGCAGAGACGTTCTCGTCGTGGACGGGCGTGCCCGGAAGTCGGGGACGGCTGTCAGCGCGACCACGTCACCCGGTAGTTGCGCCAACGCGGCCACCCCGGGCACGCAGGTCGGGCAGGGGACGCAGCCAACTGCGGGGAAGGCCCCAGATGCGGGTGGGGCCGCTCGCCTCGAGCCGGGTACGGCGCGCCCACGGCAACCGGCTCCACGTGCGCGCACGGAGGTCGGGCAGGGACCGGCCCTATGGGGCAGTTCACCTCGAACCGGGAATGACTCGGGGAAGCGGAGGCGCGACCCAGAGGTCACGGGCGGGCCCGCTGGGCGACCTCCTCGCGCGAGAGCCGAGGACGTCCGCCCGTGTGGCCCACCGTCAGCGCCGCCGCCGCGGAGCCGCGGCGGGCGGCGGTCTCCGGGCCCTCGTGCAGGGCCGCGACGATGCCGGCCGTGAAGGCGTCGCCGCCGCCCGTCGTGTCGACCACGTCGGCGTCGCCGAGCGGGATGACGGCCTCGCCGTCCGGCCACACCACCACGTTGCCCTCGGAACCGGCGCCCAGCACGACCATCCACGGGCCGCGGACCAGCAGCGCGCGGGCGACGCGCAGGGCGTCGGAGGCGGCGCCGATCTCCGCGCCGACCTCCGCGCCGGCCCACAGCGCGGCCTCCGAGTCGTCGGCGCGCAGGACGTCGCACCGGGCGAGCAGGTCCGACCGGGCGCCGGGATCGGGCGGGGCGCCGTCCAGCACGACCGTCGCCCCCGCGCGGCGGCCCCGGTCGGCGGCTTCGCAGACGGCGGGCAGCGGTTGCTGCAGCTGCACGACCACCGCGTCCGCGGCGTCGAACGCGGGTGCGGCCGCCTCGACGTCGGCGATCGTGAGCAGGACCCCGTCGGGAAGGTCCTGCAGGTAGCGCCACCGCCCGTCGCCGTCGACGACATCGATGATCAGCCCGGTGCGGGTGCCCGATCGGCGCACGACCGGCGTCGTGTCGATCCCGTCCTCGACGGCGCGGGCGAGCACCTCGTCGGCGTGCCGGTCGTCGCCCACCACGCCGACGAGCGCGGGACGGCACCCCAGCTGGGCCAGCGCGACGGCCTGGTTGGCGCCCTTCCCGCCGAGCACCTCGATCCGCTCCCGGACCGGCGCCGCCGACCCCGGCCCGGGCACCTCGTCCACCCGCACCGCGAGGTCCCGCACGATCTGGCCGATCACCACGACGTCCACGATCCCCCGTTCCCCGGTCGGTCCCGGCGAACACACCCGCGCGCCCTTACCGTGGTCGCGTGCACCCGGAGCCACCCCCGCACCCGAACGGGCCGGACGCCGAGACGCTGCCGGCCCGGAGCGCCGGGGCCGCTCCCGCGCAGGGCGACCAGTCGACGCCGGCCACAGCCGAGTTCCTCGGCCTGCCCGACGTGCTCGAACTGCTGCGGGCCGACCGTGGATGACGAGGAGACGCTCGCGCGCGGCCGCGATGTCTACTGGTTCGTCGGCGGCCCGCTCGACGGTCGCGTCGACACCCGGGAGCCGTCCGACCCCGCCCCCGACACCGTGCGCTACGTCCACCTGCACGGTGGGCCGAAGATCGTGCACCACTACGACCTCCACGAGGTGGCCGGTCACGGCGGCGAGTACCGGCTGCGCGCACCGGGCCCGTGCGAACCGGGCCCGTGCGAACCGGGTTGACCGCGTCGATCTCCGGGTAGAACGGTCGGACCCGACGCCCCGGAGGGTCCGTTGCCACCGACCACGACCGCCGCGCAGTCGCTCTGGCTCGCCGCGATGCCGTCCCGGACCTATCCCCCGCCCGCGCAGGCGCGCACGTTCGACGTCCTCGTGCTGGGCGGCGGCATCACCGGCCTCACCACCGCGCTGCTGCTGAAGCGCCGCGGCGCGCGCGTGGCCGTCGTCGAGGCCGGGCGCGTCGGTGCGGGGGTGAGCGGCAACAACACGGCCAAGGTCACCGCGCTGCAGTCCACGGTGCTGACCTCGATCGCGTCCGTGCGCGGGCCGGCGGTGGCCGACGAGTACGCCGCGCGCAGCCTGGCCGCCGTGGAGCTGGTGGCCGAGCTCGCCGCGGGCGAGGGCATCGAGTGCGACCTGCAGCGCCGCGACGCGTGCACCGTCGCCGTGCAGGACGGGGACCTGGGCGGCGTCGAGCAGGAGTTCGAGGCGGCCCGGCGTGCGGGGCTCCCGGTGGAGATGACGGCCACCACCGACCTGCCCTACCCCGTCGCCGGTGCCGTCCGGCTGTCCGACCAGGTGGAGTTCCACCCCGTGAAGTACGTGGCGGGACTCGCGGCGGCGGTCGACGGCGACGGCTGCCACGTCTTCGAGGACACGCGCGCGCTCGGCGTCACCGACGGCTCCCCGCTGCGGGTCGAGACGACCCGCGGGACCCTCAGCGGAGACCGGGTCGTCGTCGCCACGCACTACCCGGTGTGGGACCGGGGCCTGTACTTCGCGCGGATGCAGGCAGGCCGCTCCTACTGCGTTGCGGGCCGCGTGCGCGGCGAGCCCGCCCGCGCGATGTCGATCACGACCGGCTCGCAGACCTGGTCCTACCGCTCCGCGGGCGAGTTGATGATCGTTCTCGGGCAGAGCCACCCGGCGGGCGCGCGCGGCGTCGACGAGTCGTGCTACCGGGCCGTCGAACGGCACCTGCGCGAGCACTGGGAGGTCGAGGAGGTCACGCACCGCTGGTCCGCCCAGGACCCGATCCCCTACGACCACACGCCCGTCATCGGCACGTACACACCGGGCTCGTCGCGCATGTACGTGGCATCGGGGTTCGCGAAGTGGGGGCTGTCCGGCGGCACGATGGCCGCCGCGCTCCTCGCCGAGCAGCTCGCGGGCGGCCCGGGCTCCGACACGTTCAGCCCGCACCGCTTCTCCCCGCGCGGCCTGCCGCAGCTGGCCCGGATGAACGCGAAGGTCGGCGTGGACATGGTCGGCGACCGGCTGCTGCCCGGCGGGATCTCCTCGGCGGCCGAGCTCGCCCCCGGCTCGGCAGGCGTGGTGCGGTCGGGCACCGACCGCACCGGCGTCTACCGCGACGAGGACGGGGGTCTGCACGCCGTGTCGATGCGCTGCACGCACCTGGGCTGCCTCGTCCGGTTCAACGCCGCCGAGACCAGCTGGGACTGCCCCTGCCACGGCTCGCGCTTCGACGTCGACGGCGCGGTGCTGGAGGGCCCCGCCGTCCACCCGCTGCCCCGTCGGGAGCCGCCTGGTACGTGACCGGCGTCACGCATCCCCGACGGCGCGGGCGCTCTCCTCGCCGTGCGGGTAGCGGCCACCGGGGGCGCCGCTACCCGCACCCGGGCGGGTGCGCAGCAGCACCGGCAGGACCCCGGCGACGAGCAGCCCGCACGCGGCCAGGAACGGCGCCCCGCCACCGGCCCACGCCGCGTACAGGCCGAACGTCGCGAGCTCGGTGCCGAGCGAGGCCACCGACGTCACCGTCGCCCGGGAGCGGCCCTCGATCCGCTCCTGCAACCGTGCGTCGACGACCACGAGCACCGCCCGGTAGCCGCCGTAGAACAGGGCCACCGCCGCGATGCCCGCCGGGTGCGCGGCCAGGCCGGCCCCGCCGAGCAGGAGCATCGCCACGGTGAGCACGGCGCCGAGCGCCCAGGGCGGCAGGCGGGCGGCCGCTCCCCCGAGCGCGGCGCCCGCGACGCCGGCCAGGACGGCCGGCAGGTCCGCGAGCGGGACGAGCGCGGTCGGGACGCCCCAGCCGGCGAGCAGCAGCGGGAAGTACTCCTCGACGGTGTCGAACGCGCCGAGGACCGCCGCGGCCACGAGCACGGCGCGCACGGCCGGGGCGCGAGCGGCCTCCGCGACGCCGGCACGCAGCGTCTCGAGGTAGCCGGGCTCCGCGGCGTCGGTGTCGGTGCCGGTGTCGGTGCCGGTGTCGGTGCCGGTGCGCGCCGGCTCGGGCAGCCGCGCCGCCAGCACCGCCGCGAGCAGGCAGGTGCCGACACTCACCCAGCCCGCCAGCGGGAAGCCGCCCGCGGCGAACAGCAGCGTGGCGGCGGCCGCCGCCGGGAACTGCGCCACCAGCTCCATGGCCGTGACCCACCCGTAGACCCGCGCGTACTGGTCCTGCGCTCCTGCCGCGACCAGCCCGTCGTAGAGCAGGGCCTCGAGCGCACCGGTGACCAGTGATCCGCCGCAGCCCCACAGCACGAAGCCCAGCGCGAAGCCGGGGAAGCCCGGCAGCAGCACCCACGCGACGTAGCCGGCGGCCTGCAGCACGCCGGCGGCGACGAGGCAGCCGCGCCGCGAGAACCGGTCGGCCAGCGCCCCGGAGGGCACCTCGGCCAGCACGGCCACCGCCGACCAGATCGCGAACAACGCGGAGACCTGCGCGACGGACAGGCCGGTGGAGGTGAACAGCAGCGCGTAGAGCGGGTAGAGCGGCACGACGTCCGCGACCAGCGCCCACGCGACGGTGCGGCGGGCCAGCGGGCGTGCACGGGGCGGCAACGGGCGTCAACCGGGCATGGCGGGACGGTAGCCCGGGCGCGTCGTCGGGCACAGCGATTTCCCGCCGACCTGTGTGCCAGTGACTGTCCTACATCGGCCGTAGCGTCCTCCCGGCGACGAACGAGGAGGACGGATGATCCACGAAGCCACGGTGTTCCGGCTGGCGGACGAGGCGGCGCAGCAGGCGTTCGGGCTGATCGGGGCCCAGGACATGGACAGCGTGCTCCCGCCCCTGTTCGACATGCCCGGCGCGGACGAGGCCGTGCCCCTTCGCGGGGTGCTCGCCCACGCCGCCTACGACGAGGCGTGGATCCCGGACATGCTCGCCGGCCGGGCCATGGACGAGGTCGGGCGCGACGCCTACGACGGCGACCTGCTCGGCGACGACCCGCACGCCGGCTACGCCCGCATCGCCGAGCGGGCCCGCGCCGCCGCGGCACGGGTGACCGACCGCGACGCCGTCGTCCACTGCGGGTACGGCGACGTCCCGATGTGGGACTACTTCTGGCAGCTCAACGTGGCGCGCAGCCTCGCGGCGCACGACGTCGCACGCCACCTCGGCGCCGAGTCGCCGCTCACCGAGGAACTGGCGCAGGCGATGTGGGAGGGCACCGCGCCGTCGGCCGACATGTGGCGGTCCTTCGGGATCTTCCGCGCGGAGGTCCGGGTCGCCGACGACGCTCCGTGGCGCGCGCGCTACCTCGGACTGACCGGCCGGCGGTACTGACGCGCCGACGCAGACCCCATCGGGATCACCCTCCCGGCGTCCGCGCCGCCCCCGTCGCTGCTCAGCGGCACCAGGCGCCCCGGAAAGCACCTGATGCGCGGACCGCCGATCCGGTGGACGTCCCCGGCGGGCGCAGCGCACCTCCCGATCGCCACGCAGAGTGGCGGCCGTGACCGGACCTGCGACCGCCGCGGAGCGCGCCTCGGTGCGCGACCGCGTCGTCGTGCTGGGCCTGGGCACGGCCGTCGCCTACGGCGCGCTCACGCGGGGCGCGTTCTACGGGGCCGGGACCGTGCTGCTGCTCCTGGGGGCCGCGGCGGCGGCGCGGGCGACCGTGCGCGGACGCCGACCCCCGCCGGGGATCACCACCGCGTGCGCGTGCCTGGGCGGGTTCGGGCTCTGGGCGCTGGTCAGCGGCCATCTCGCCGGGGACGTCGCCGCCGCGGCACCCACTGCCGTGCTGGCCGTGGCGGCCGCCGCCGTGGCGGTGTCCGCATCGGGCCTTCCGGAACGACCGCGACGCGTGCTCGTCGGCATCGTCGTCGCGGTGGCCGTCGTCGTCGCGGTCTCGGGCTGGCTGGGTGTGGCGCTGCACCTCGACCCGCTCGCGCTCCCGTCGTCCGGCATCTGGCGTGCCGCCTCCACGCTCACCTACGCCAACGCCACGGCCGCACTGCTCGTGGTGGGGCTGGTCCTCGTCGCGGCCCGGCCGCGGACCGCTCGGCCGCTGCCCGACCCGGTCACCGCGGTGCTGCTCGTCGGGCTCGTCGCCACGATGAGCCGGGCCGGCCTCCTGGCGCTGCTCGTCGCGTGCGGCGTCCACGTGGCGGTCACCCGGCGCGCCGACCTGCCGCTCCGGATCGCCGTGGTGCTGCCGGCAGCCGCGCCCGCGCTCGCCGGGCTGCTGCCGTCCCTGCCCGCCGGCGCCCCGCCGCACCCGCTCGCCGCGCTCGCCGGTGCCGCCGCCGGGCTCGGCGTCCTCGTGCTGTCGCGCCGCGGCACGGCGACCGGCATCGTCGCCGCCACCGCCGTCACGACGGCGTTCGTCGCGGTGGCGCTGCTCGCCGCGACCCCCGTCGCCGACGCCGGGCGCGCCGTCCGGGCCGACCGGATCTCCGCGAGCTCCGCCGAGCGTGCCGACCTCGCGCGCGCCACCGCGGCGGAGTTCGGCACCGCGCCGCTCACCGGGGTCGGCCCCGGACAGCTGGACCTGCACTACGTCGACCACGCCGGGGTGCCCGTGCGGGCCCGCTACACCCACGACGAGTTCCTGCAGACCGCCGCCGAGACCGGCATCGTCGGCCTCGCGGCCGTGTTGGCCGCACTGCTCGCGCTCGCCCTCGCCGCGCTGCGGGGCCGGAGCCGGGACGGCGCGGCCGCCGCCGCGCTGCTCGCCGCCTTCGCCGTGCACAGCGCCTTCGACTTCCTCTGGCACGTCCCGGTGCT
Organism: Pseudonocardia kunmingensis; assembly: GCF_006716445.1. Classification (GTDB taxonomy): domain Bacteria; phylum Actinomycetota; class Actinomycetes; order Mycobacteriales; family Pseudonocardiaceae; genus Pseudonocardia; species Pseudonocardia kunmingensis. The sequence continues at coordinate 3,224,294 of NZ_VFPA01000001.1, read as the reverse complement.
GCCGCTGCTGGTGGTGCTGGTCGTCGCCGTCCTCATCCCGCAACACCCGTCCGGAAGGAGCATCCGTGAACACCCAACGCAAGATCACCCTCGAGGCCGGTCTCGTGGTCGTGCTGAGCGCGGCACTGGCGTGGTCGGGCGGCGCCGCGAGCGCGGCGCCGGACCTCGGCCGGCAGAGCCCGCCCGTGGGTGAGCAGAGCGCGCCCGCCGGAACCTCCGACGACCCGCCCGACGACAGCAGCTCCGGCGGCGAGGAGCCGGACGACTCCGGGGACTCGGGATCCGGCGACTCCGGGGACTCCGGCGACTCCGGGGACTCCGGCGACTCCGGCGGGGACTCCGGTTCCGGGGACTCCGGCGGCTCCGACGAGGCCATCGGGCTCTGACCCCGAACCCGCTCGACGCGGACCCGCCGAGGCGGGCTTCACCGTGGTCGCCCAGGACGTCGTGCTCGGCGAGGAGCTCACCGGCCTCGTCGCGGCGATCCGCAGCCGGCCGCTGCACGTGGTCGTCCTCGCGCCGACCCCCGACGCGGTCGCGGCGCGCGAGGAGGCGCGGGGCAAGCAGGCCTACGACCGGTGGACCGTCGACGCGCTCGACCACGCATTGCGCGAGGAGACACCGCGGCTGGGGCTGTGGCTGGACAGCTCGCGCCTGTCGGTCGAGGAGACCGTCGAGGAGATCCTGCGCCGCGGGGACGAGGCCCGGATCGGCTGAACGCGTGTCGCGTTCGTCCAATGCGGTCCGGTCGCCGGCCGCGAGGATGGCGGCATGTACGGCTACATCGGCAGCATGCGCGCCCGACCCGGCATGCGCGACGACGTCATCGCCCTGTTGCTCGACGGGGTCGACGGGCTGCGCGCGGCGGGCTGCCACTCCTACGTCGTGAGCGCCTGCGCCACCGACGACGACCGCATCTGGGTCACCGAGGTGTGGGAGAGCGCCACGCACCACGCCGCGTCCCTCCAGCTCCCCGCGACCCGCGCCGCGATCGCCGCGGCCATGCCGATGCTCACCGGGGAGTTCACGAGCCAGGAGTCGCAGGTGGTCGGCGGGCTGGGCCTCGGTCGGGCGGCGAGCCCCGGCGGCAGGGAGGACGCCGCCGGCGGGAGGTAGGCACCCGGGAACGCCCGCGCCCGGACGTGCTGCGGGCCCGGCGCACGCGCCCTCAGACCCATCCCCCCGCGCTGTGCAGCGGCCCCACCACGCGCCCGATCCGGTCCGCGACCTGGCGCAGCGCCTCGACGACCTCGAGCTGGCGCTGCTCGTCCAGCCGCGCGATCGGGATGGACGCGCTGATCGCGTCCGTGGGCACGTCCGCGTAGTACAGCGCGACGGCGAAGCAGCGCAGGCCGAGGCTGTTCTCCTCGTTGTCCACGGCGTAGCCGCGTTCGCGGGTGGCGGCCAGGTCGGCGTCGAGCAGGGCGCGGTCGGTGAGCGTGTGCGGCGTGAGCCGGGCGAGCTCGGCGGGGATGTGCGCGTCCCGCTCGGCGCCGTCCCGGGCCGCCAGCAGCACCTTGCCCAGCGACGTGCTGTACGCGGGCAACCGGCGGCCGACGCGGCTGTAGGGCCGCAGGTACTTGCTGGACTCCTTGGTGGCCAGGTAGACGACGTCCGTGCCGTCGAGCCGGCCGAAGTGGAAGGTCTCGTCCAGCTGCTCGCGCAGCTCGTCGAGGTGCGGCGCGATCAGCGGCAGGTACGGGTCCGAGTCCAGGTAGCTGGTGCCGGCGAGCAGTGCGCGGATCCCGATGCCGTACAGCGTGCCGGTGGTGTCCGCGCGCACCCAGCCGTACTTGGCGAGCGTGCGCAGGAGTGCGTGCAGGCTGCTGCGCGGCACGCCGAGGGCCTCGCTGAGCTCCCGCAGCCGCACCGGCCGGTTCTGCCGCGCGGCCAGGAACTCCAGGACCTCGACGGTGCGCGCCGCGGACTTGACCTCGCGCACCCCGGTCGTGGAGCCCTCGAGCGCGGATGCCGGTCGTGGCGTCATGGCTCGCCCCCTCTCTCGCGCTCAGGTTAGCCAGCGCGGGGGACGGCAGTCCGCACAGGCATGCGGCCTACCGAAGTGCTGGCCGGTCGTCTGCATATGAGGACGCCGCCGTGCGGCCCGCGGTCACACCAGCTGCTGGGCGATGAGGACGACCGCCCCGAGCGCCGACACCGCGATGGCGGTGAGCCGCAGCCTGCGCCGGTCCAACACCCGGTTGACCAGCCGGGAGAGCACGTAGCCCGCCACCACGGCCGGGGCGAGCCACGCCGTGCGGGTGAGGACGTGCGCGTCGATCGCGCCGGCCAGCGTCAGGCCCACGACCGACAGCCCGGAGCCGACCAGGAAGAACCCGCCCATGGTCCCGCGCAGCCGCGCGCCGGAGGACCGTTGCCAGACCAGGGCCATCGGCGGTCCGCCGATCGCGGTCGCGGTGCCGAACACACCGGAGGCCGCGCCGGCCACGACGAGCGCCGGCCTGCGTGGCTCGGGTGCCCAGCCGAGCGAGGTCAGCACCACCCCGAGCAGCACCACCCCGGCGAGCATGAGCGCCAGCCCCCGCTCGGGCAGGAACGCCACGAGCACGCTCCCGACCACCGTGCCCGGGACCCGCCCGGCCAGCGCCCAGCCGGTGCCGCGCAGGTCGATGCTCGCGCGCTCGCGCACCGTCACCAGGAGCGTGACGAGCGTGCCCAGCAGGACGATGACGCCCGGTACGAGCGTCGGGTCCACCAGGGCGACGACCGGGGCGGCGAGCATGCCCATCCCGAACCCGATCGAGGCCTGCAGGCAGGCGGCGAGCAGCACCGCCACCACGACGAGTGTGAACGCGGGGATGCTCACCGGGCTTCGGCCAGCGCCTCCGGTTCGGCCACGAGCGGGTGGTGGCACTCCGCGCCGTGCCCGCTCCCGTCGCGGTGAAGCGGCGGCGCCTCCACGGCGCAGACGTCCGTCGCCTTCCAGCAGCGCGACCGGAACCGGCAGCCCGACGGCGGTTCGAGCGGCGAGGGGATCTCCCCCTCGAGCACGACCCGGTTCGCTCGGGCCGACCGGTCCAGGGACGGCGCGGCCGACAGCAGGGCCGCCGTGTAGGGGTGCCGGGGCCGGTCGAAGACCTGCTCCGTGGTCCCGGACTCCACGATCCGCCCCAGGTACATGACCGCGACCCGGTCGGCGACGTGCCGGACCACGGACAGGTCGTGGGAGATGAAGACGTAGGAGACGCCGAGCTCGCGCTGCAGCTCGGCGAGCAGGTTGAGCACCTGGGCCTGCACGGACAGGTCCAGCGCGGACACCGGCTCGTCGCACACCACGACGTCCGGGGCCAGTGCCAGCGCACGGGCGATGCCGATCCGCTGCCGCTGACCGCCGGAGAACTCCTGCGGGTGCCGCTCGGCGTCGGAGGGGCGCAGGCCGACCAGGTGCAGCAGCTCGCGCACGCGGGCGGCGCGGTCGCGGGAGGTGGCGTACATGCCCCGGTGCGTGCGCCACGGCTCGGCGATGATCTCGCCTGCGGTCATGCGGGCGTTCAGGGAGTCGTAGGGGTCCTGGAACACCATCTGCACGCGGCGCCGGAAGTCCAGCAGCTCCTTGCCGCGCAGCGCGAACGGGTCGGTGCCGTCGAAGCGGACGGTGCCGCCGTCGGGGCGTTCCAGCATCAGCAGGGTGCGCGCGAGCGTCGACTTGCCGCAGCCGGACTCGCCGACCAGGCCGAGCGTCTCGCCGCGGCGCAGCGCGAAGCCGACGCCGTCCAGGGCGCGCAGCTGCCTGGTCCGCCGCCCGGAGCGGACGGTGAACCGCTTGGTGAGGCCCTCGACCTGCACCAGCGGCGCGGACGCGTCAGGCATTCTCGACCTCCGACGAGTGGAAGCAGGCGGCCGCCCGGTCGGCGGTGGGCGCGCCGACGGGGACGAGCGGCGGGCGCGCGGCCCGGCAGTCGTCGCGCACGAGCGGGCACCGGTCCTGGTAGACGCAGCCGGCCGGGACGGCGGCGAGCTCGGGCGGGGCGCCGCCGATCGAGCGCAGCTCCTCCCCGGGGGCGACGTGCTCGGGGACCGAGTCGAGCAGGCCCTTCGTGTACGGGTGCCGGGGTGCGGCGAACACGTCCTGGACCGGCCCGGTCTCCACCACCACACCCGCGTACATGATCGCGACCCGGTCCGCCTCCTCGGCGACGAGCGCGAGGTCGTGCGTGATGAGCACGACGGCCATGCGGTGCTCGGTGCGCAGGTCGCGCAGCAACGCCATGATCTGCGCCTGCACGGTGACGTCGAGCGCGGTCGTCGGCTCGTCGGCCAGCAGGACGCTGGGCGACAGGGCCACCGCCATCGCGATGAGCAGTCGCTGGCGCATGCCGCCGGAGAACTGGTGCGGGTAGGAGTCCACGCGGGTCTGGGGCTCCGGGATGCCGACGCGCCTCATCAGGTCGACCGCCATGGAGCGCGCCTGCTTGCGGTTCATGCCGCGGTGGATCCGGAACGGCTCCGCGAGCTGCGTCCCCACCGGGTAGACGGGGTTGAGCGCGGTCAGGGCGTCCTGGAAGACGATCGCGATCTCCGGACCCGCCATCGCCCTGCGGGTCCGCTCGTCCGCGGTGACGAGGTCGACGCGGCCGGCGTCGGCGTCGACGCGCACGGCCCCCGCGGTGACCTCGGCGACGGGGTCGAGCAGGCCGACGACCGCGCGGGCGGTCATCGACTTGCCGCACCCGGACTCGCCGAGCAGCGCCAGCGTCTCGCCGCGGCGCGCCGTGAAGCCCACGTCGTCGACGGCGCGGACCGTGCCCTCGGGGGTGCGGATGTCGACGGTCAGGCCCTCGACCTCGAGGACGACCCCGGAGCCGCGCCCGGTCGCGTTCTCGGCGACGGCGGTCATGCCACCCCTCCCTCGATCGTCGGCGTGTGCTTCGTCGCGCCGGCCGTCGTGAGCCGCCAGCGCTGCGCCGGGTCGGTCGCCAGGCGCACCCAGGCCGACAGGACGGTGGCCGACACCGTCGTCAGCACGATGGCGAGGCCGGGGAAGAACGACAGCCACCACGCCGTGCGCAGGTACGTGCGCCCCTCCGCGACCATGAGACCCCAGCTGACCTGCGGCGGCTGGATGCCGATGCCCAGGAACGACAGCGACGACTCGGCCAGCGTGACGTAGCAGAAGTCGAGCGTGGCGACCGTCAGCAGGGTCGGCAGGATGACCGGGAGGACGTGGCGGCGGATGATCTGGCTGCTCGGGGTGCCGAAGGTGCGCGCGGCGTCGACGAACCCGCGCCGCTGCAGCTCGGCCGACTCGGCGCGGGCGGTGCGCAGGAAGACCGGGATGCGCGTGATCGTCAGCACCGCGACGATCGTCGCGACGCCCGGGTCGAACACGTACAGCACGACCACGGCGAGCAGCAGCGACGGGAAGCTCATGATGACGTCGGCGACGCGCATCGCGACCGTCTCGCGGCGCCCGCGGTGGAAGCCCGCCCACATCCCGACCGCGGCCCCGATCAGCATCGCGAGCAGCACCGTCGGCAGTGCGACGGAGAACGTGGTGGCGCTGGCGACGACCAGCCGCGCCAGCACGCTGCGGCCCAGCGGGTCGGTGCCCAGCAGGCCGAGGAGGCCCAGCTGGTCGAACGACAACGGGGGCAGCCGGGACAGGCCGAGGTCCTGGCGCTGTGCGGCATCACCCAGCAGCAGCGGCCCGACGGCGGCGCACAGCGCGGCGAGGACCAGCACGACGGCCGCGACGACGGCGACCCGGTCGGCCAGCAGCAGCCGCGACAGCGTGGGCGTGCGGCGCCTCGGCGCTGCGGCGACCACCTCGGGCGGGTTCTCGGTGCTCGTGGACATGAGCGGCTCCTAGACGGTCGCGGCGTCGCGGACGCGGGCGTCGAGCAGGGCGTAGCCGACGTCGATCAGGATGTTCATCACGAAGATCGTCACGGCGGTGAGCAGGACGGCGGCCTGCAGGACGGCGAAGTCGCGCTGCAGGATCGAGTCGATCATCAACTTGCCGATGCCGGGCCACCCGAAGATCGTCTCGACGATGACGGCACCGTTGACCAGCGACACCGCCAGGTCCCCGGCCACCGTCAGCGCGGGCGCGGCGGCGTTGCGCAGGGCGTGGTGGGTGACGACTCGGCGGCTGTCGGCGCCCTTGCTGCGGGCCAGGCGGACGTAGGGGGCGGACAGCGCCGAGACCATCGCGCCGCGGACCACCTGGGTGAGCACGCCCAGCGGCCGGACCATCAGCACGACGATCGGCAGGACCCAGGACAGGACCCCGTTGTCGGTGCCGGAGGTCGGCAGGATGCCGAGCACGACGGCGAACAGCCACACGCCGGTGACCGCGAGCCAGAAGTCCGGCACGCTCGCGCCCGTCATGGACAGGAACGAGGACACGCGGTCGGCGACCGAGTTGGGGCGGTAGGCCGCCCAGCTGCCGACGACGACCGCGCCGACCACGGCGAGCAGCATCGTGACGGCCGCCAGCTGCAGCGTGTACGGGTAGGCCCGCAGCACCATCTCCGCGGCCGGCTCCTCGGTGCGCAGCGACGTGCCGAAGTCCAGCTGCGCGACTCCGGCGAGGTAGTCGAGCAGCTGCTGCCACACCGGCAGGTCGAGCCCGTTGGCCTGTGCGAACGCTTCGCGCTGGGCGGGCGTGGCGGCCTCGGGCAGGTAGAGCGAGGTGGGGTCGCCCGTCAGCCGGGCGAGCAGGAACACACCCAGGAGCACGACCAGCAGCGGCAGCGCGCTGCTGAGCGCCCGCTTGCGCAGGAACGTCGTCACGGCCGGCCTCCGGGGATCGGCGCCATCTCCGCCAGCCGCATCTCGTCGCCGGTGGCGGAGTTCGGCTCGTAGTCCAGCCGCGGCGAGCGGGCGAGGATGCCGCGCATGTGTGCGATGTAGGCGTACTGGTGGATGGACTCGGGCTCCTGCGCGAACAGCTGCCCGAGCGCCTCCTGGCGGGCGTCCCCGGCCTGCGCCTCGGCCCGGTCGATCAGCGCGTCGAACTCGGGCGTGCCCCAGCTGCTCTGGTAGCCCTCGCTGCGCAGGTACTGGTCGACGCTGTTGGAGGCGTCGCCCGACTGGTTGCCGTGCTGGATCATCAGCAGGTACGGGCCCGCGCCCTCGGGGAAGGGCCGCTGCTGGTAGCTGTTCTGCTCGGCGGTGTCCATCATCTCGATGCCGGTCGTGAGCCCGGCCTCCCCGAGCTGGTAGGCGATGGCCTGCACGACCTGCTCGATGCGCGGGAACATCCCGGTGCGCGCGATGAACCGGAGCGGGGTGTCGACGGGCACGCCGTCGGCGCGGGCCTCGTCGACGAGCCGGCGCGCCTGGTCGACGTCGAACGGCAGCGGGTCGAGCGCGGGGTTGAAGCCGACGACGCCGTCGGGCACGAGCTGCGCGGCGGGCTGGGCGTCGCCGTTGAACAGCGCCCGGATGATCCCGTTGCGGTCGATGCACAGCGAGATCGCCCGCCGGATGCGCATGTCGTCCAGCGGGGGCTGGTCGGCCTGGATGCGCAGCGCCGTGGTCTCGTTGTTCGGGAACGAGACGCCCAGCTCGTCGGCGCCGTCCTCGGGACCGAGGCCGGTGGCGAGATCGGCCTCGCCGTTGACGACCATGGCCGCGCGCACCGTGGGGTCGTCGCGCCACTGGTAGTCGGCGCGGGCGAACGCGGGCGCCTCGCCCCAGTAGGTGGGGTTGCGCTCCAGCACCAGCCGCGTGCCCGCGTCCCAGGTGCCGACGGTGTAGGGCCCGGTGCCGACCGGTTCGCGGACCTTCTCCGTCGGGCTGGTCGAGGGCGCCACCATCTCCACGAAGGACAGCTTCAGCGGCAGGATCGGGTCCGGTTCCGGCGTGCTGACCTGCAGCGTCAGCGGGCCGGGCGTGGCGAGCTGCAGGTCCGTGTCGCCGAAGACGTAGCCCTCGACGTCGCAGCCGATCGTGCCGTTCACGGCCCGGTCCACGGCGAACGCGGCGGCGGCCGCGTCGAACGGCGTGCCGTCGGAGAAGGTCACCCCGGGTCGCAGCTCGAAGGTCCAGGTGGTGGGCGCGGTCTGCGCCCATGAGGTGGCGAGAAGGGGCTCGAGGTCACCCGTCTCCGGGTCGCGCTCGGCCAGCGGCTCGGTGATGTTGGAGCGCACCACGACGCCGGTCGAGGTCAGCGAGGCGTCGCACGGTTCCAGGGTGGGCGGCTCGTCGGTGATCACGAGCCGGACGGTGTCCGGCGCGGCGCTCGCGGCCGCGCCGCCGCAGGCGGCAGTGGCGAGAGCAAGCAGCGCGGCCAGGGCCACGACGGCGAGCGGGCGCCGACGCGTGGACCGGGTTCTCGGGCGGGAGGGCACCGCTCTCCCTTCGGCAGAAGTCATCGTTGGTCCTCCGCGTACGGGGGCGGGGCATCCCAGAGCGTTCACGTATGCAGACAGCGTTTCGATCCGTGGATAACCTAGGAGCGAGCACGGGAGGCGTCAACCCGTTCCGCGTCCTCATATGAAGACGACGTTCACCATTCTGGCTGACCGCTGCTAGCCTGACATCGTCCCCGGCGGGCCCGTGGCCGCGGACGCCGACGTCCACCGACCAGGAGACGCCCGTCATGACCAGCGCGAAGTCCCGTTTCTCCCCCGCAGATCTCCGCGCGGCGCTCGGCGCCGGGCTGCTGTCGTTCCCCGTCACGCACGCGACGGCCGACCTGCAGTTCGACGAGGCCGCCTACCGCGAGCACGTCGCGTGGCAGAGCGGGTTCGGGGCCTCCGGCCTGTTCGCCGCCGGTGGCACGGGCGAGTTCTTCAGCCTCACCACCGACGAGGTCGCCCGCGTCGTCTCGGCCGCGCGCGCCGCCGCCCCCGCCGAGCTGCCGATCGTCGCCCCCGCGGGCTACGGCACCGCCACCGCCGTCGCCATGGCCCGCAGCGCCGAGGAGCGGGGCGCCGACGGGGTGTTCCTGCTGCCGCCGTACCTGACCGAGGTCGACCAGGAGGGTCTCCACCGGCACGTCGCCGCCGTGTGCCGGGCCACCTCGCTGGGCGTGGTCGTCTACCACCGGGCCAATGCCCGGTTCACCGCAGCCACCGTCGACCGGCTCGTCGCCGACCACGCGAACCTCATCGGGTTCAAGGACGGCGTCTGCGACATCGACCTGCTCACCCGGCTGCACGCCACGCACGGCGAGCGGCTCGTGTACGTCGGGGGCCTGCCCACCGCCGAGACCTACGCGCTCCCCTACCTGGAACTGGGCGTCACGACCTACTCCTCGGCGATCCACAACTTCGCCCCCGCGTGGGCGGCGCAGTTCTACCGGTCGGTGCGGGAGCGCGACCGGGCCGACGTCCACGCCCGCCTGGCCGAGTTCGTGCTGCCCTACCTGGAGATCCGCAACCGGCGCGCGGGCTACGCGGTCTCGATCGTCAAAGCCGGGCTCACCGCGGTCGGCCGTCCCGCGGGCCCCGTCCGCCCGCCGTTGACCGACCTGACCGAGGCCGAGCAGGCCGACCTGGCCGACCTCGTCAAGAAGGTGGCGTGAGCAGGGGGCCGGCACCTCACCAGCGCGGCTTCACCAGCTCGTAGCCCGGGTCGATGCGTTTCATGTAGCCGGTGTCGTCGCGGCGGCGGATGCCGCTGCGCAGGTACTGCTCGTGCAGCGCGCCCAGCTTGTCCCGGTCCAGCTCGACGCCGAGCCCGGGCGTCGTCGGAACGGCGACCGCCCCCTCGGCGAACGTCAGCACCCCGGGCCGCACGACGTCCTCCTCCGGGTCCTTCCACGGCCAGTGCGTGTCGCAGGCGTAGGTGAGGTCGGGCGTGGCCGCGGCCAGGTGCGTCATCGCCGCCAGGCTGACGCCGAGGTGGCTGTTGGAGTGCATCGACAGGCTCATCCCGAAGGTCTCGCAGATGCCGGCGAGCAGCCTCGAGCGGTGCAGCCCGCCCCAGAAGTGGTGGTCGGAGAGCACCACCCGCACCGCGTCCTGCCGGATCCCCGGTTCCAGATCGGCGAAGCCGACGACGCACATGTTGGTGGCCAACGGCATCGGCACCGCGCGGGCCACCTCCGCCATGCCCGCGATGCCGCTGGTCGGGTCCTCCAGGTACTCGAGGATCCCGTCCAGCCTCCGCCCGACCCGGATGGACGTCCGAGGAGTCCAGGCCCCGTTCGGGTCCAGCCGCAGCGGATGGCCGGGGAACGCCTCGGCCAGCGCCTCGACCGCGGCGATCTCGGCGTCCGGCTCGAACACCCCGCCCTTGAGCTTGATCGCCGAGAAGCCGAAGTCGGCGATCATCCGCTTCGCCTGGGTGACGATCCCGTCCGGGTCCAGGGCGGCACCCCAGGCGTCCGGCTCGGCGCCGGGGTGGCCCGCCCACTTGTAGAACAGGTATGCCGAGTACTCGACCCGGTCCCGCACCGCGCCGCCCAGCAGGCTGCTGACCGGGAGCCCGGTCGCCTTCCCCTGGATGTCCAGGCACGCGACCTCGAAGGGCGAGAGGACGGTGTCGGCGGTGCTGGAGCTGGTGACCATGCCGGCCATCCCGTGCCCGCCGCTGCCCGTGTCGCCCTCGAGCGAGGTCCGGACCCGGCGGGCGAGGCCGTTGAGGTCCCACACGTCCGCGCCGGCCACCAGCTCGGCGGCTCGGCGGAGCCGGTCGAGGTGCAGGCTGTCGCCGTAGGTCTCACCGAGGCCGGTCAGGCCCTCGTCGGTGCGGACCTCGACGATCGCGCGGATCGCGAACGGCTCGTGCACGCCGACGGAGTTGAGCAGGGGGAGGTCCCGGAAGGCCACCGGGGTGACCTCGACGGCGGAGATGCGCTGGCTCGCGGGCACTGGACCCTCCAATGTCTACACATGTGAACCGCTGTTGCTTATGCAGACGACCTTAGCCCGTCACGTACGTCCGGGCCGGTGCCGAGCGGGGTCTGGCCGCGCCCGAGCGGAGCGTCTACCCTCCTCATCGCGCCCCCATGGGCCTACCGGGAAGGAGTGGCCGTACCGGCCGGCACCGACGTCACGCGTCGGGTCGAGCACCTCCCGCACGGGCCCGCGGCGCGCATCTCCCCCGGTTCTCGCGGCACGAGGCGTGCTCACCGGTCCGGGAAGGCCCTCCTGCTCGGTGCACGCCACGACCGAGAGGACACCATGCCCGTCACGTTCAACCACACCATCGTCGCCGCGCGGGACCGCGCGGAGTCCGCCCGCTTCTTCCGCGAGATCTTCGAGGCCGCGGAGGCGCCCTCGTGGGGCCCGTTCACGAACGTGCTGCTCGACGGCGGGGTGTTGATCCAGTTCGCCGACCTCCCGGTCGACGCGTTCCCCGAGATCCAGAACCAGCACTACGCGTTCCTCGTCGACGACGAGCTCTTCGACCGCGCCTACCGGCGACTGCGCGAGCGCGGCGTCGAGCACTGGGCCGACCCGCAGATGTCCCGTCCCGGGCAGACCAACACCGAGCACGGCGGCCGCGGCGTCTACTTCCGGGATCCCGCGGGCCACTTCCTCGAGATGATCACCCGCCCCTACCTGTGACGGGTCCGGTCACGCGGCGTCGACGCCGCCAGGGCCGTGGTCTCCCGGCGCCTGGCGTGGAACGCGCGCGTCCCGCCGTGCCGTCCGCGCGCGCCGCGAGGTGAGGAGCACCGCCATGGCATTGGCCGTGACGACGAGCGCGATGCCGAGCCAGTCGAGCACGGCGAGCGCCTGGCCGAGCACGATCGCGCCGACGGTCGCCGCGTACACCGGGCTGCCGCTCATGAAGATCCCGAAGAGGTGGGCGGGGACGCGACGCAGGGCCAGCAGGTCGGCCAGGAACGGCACGACCGACGCCAGCACGCCCGCGGTGGCGGCGTAGGCGAGCGCGGCGGCGGTGGGCGGGTGCGCGAGGAGGACCGCGATGCCGACCGGCACGTACACCAGCCCGGACACCACACCCGCGGCGGCCGAGCCGCTCACCCCGGGCGTCCGCCTGCCGACCGTGCGGTTGAGCAGGATGTAGCAGGCCCAGCACAGGGCGGCGAGCAGCGCCAGCCCGATGCCGAGCGCGTCGGTGGCCGGCTGCGGCCGGGTGAGCACCACGACGCCGGCCGCGGCCAGCGCCGCGCAGCCGAGCGTGGCGCGGTGCCGGGCGCCGGCCAGCGCGACGGCCAGGGGGCCGAGGAACTCGAGGGTGACGGCCAGGCCGAGCCCGATGCGGTCGATCGCGCTGTAGAGCGACACGTTCATGACGGCGAACACCGCGGCCAGCCCGAGCACCGGCCACCACTGCTCCCGGGTGAACGACCGCAGCCGCGGCCGCCCGACCGCCAGCAGCACCACCGCTGCCACCCACTGGCGCACCGCCACCACGCCGACCGGCCCGATCGCGTCGAACGCGAGCGCCCCGGCCGCCGCCCCCGACTGGCTCGCCAGACCGCTGCCCACCATGAGCGCCACCCCCGACGCGCGGAGGCGCTCGGGGGCTGGGGTCGAGGTGCCGGTGTCCACACCGCCAGGATGAGCCGCCGCAAAGCATTCGCAAAATGCAATGCGCGATCCAGCGATACGCTGGACGTATGGATGTCGAGCTGCGGCACCTGCGCTGCCTGGTGGCGATCGCCGACGCCGGCGGGTTCACCGGTGCGGCCGCGGAGCTCGGCCGCACCCAGCCGTCGGTCTCCCGCACGCTCGCGGCGCTGGAGGAGGCGCTCGGGGCGCGACTGCTGCGGCGCACCAGCCGGGAGGTCCTGCTCACCGCCGCGGGAGAGCGGGCCGTGAGCCGGGCGAGGCGGGTCCTCGCCGAGGTCGAGGACCTGGCGAGGGAGGTGCGCGGCGGCGCGGGCCGGCTGCGCCTCGGCCACGCGTGGGCGGCCGTGGGGAAGCACACGCTCGCCCTGCAGCGGCGGTGGGCCGCGCAGCACCCGGACGTGACGCTGCAGCTCGTCCGCACCAACTCGCCGACCGGCGGCCTGGCCGAGGGCGCCTGCGACGTCGCCGTCGTGCGCTCCGCGTCCGCCGTGCTCGACCCCGAGCGCATCGACCCCCGCCGGTTCGCCGGCGCCGTCGTCGGCCTGGAGCCGCGCTACGCCGCGCTCGCCGCGGACGACCCGCTCGCCCGCCGCAGCCGGCTTCGGCCCGCCGACCTGGCGAGCCGGGTCCTCGCGGTCGACCCGCGCACCGGCACCGGCACCGTCGAGCTCTGGCCGCCGGACGCCCGCCCCGAGGTGGAGGAGACCCGCGACGTCGACGACTGGCTCGCCGTCATCGCCACCGGGCGCTGCATCGGGGTCACCGCGGAGAGCACCCTCACCCAGTACCGGCGCCAGGGCGTCGTGTTCCGCCGCCTGCACGGCGCACCCCCCGTCCCGGTGCGGGTGGTGTGGTGGCGCGACGACCGGCACCCGGCCACGGACGACGTGGTCGCGCTGCTCGCGGAGCTCTACGGCGGGTACGGGCGTTGAGGACGGCGGTCAGGCGATCCCCTGCCGGTCCCGGTAGTGCTGCGGGCTCACCTCGTGCAGCCGCTTGAAGGCGGTGCTGAACGCGAACGGCGTCGAGTAGCCGACCCTGCGCGCCACCGCCGAGACGGTCATCCCCGGCTCGGTGAGCAGGTCGGCCGCCACGGTGAGCCGCCAGGTGGTCAGGAACGTCATCGGGGGCTCGCCGACGAGCTCGGTGAAGCGCCGCGCGAACGCGGCCCGCGACAGCCCGCTTCTCGCCGCCAGCGACGCGACGGTCCACGGGGCGGCGGGGTCGCCCTGCATGAGGCCGAGCGCGCGGCCGACGACCGGGTCGGCGTGGGCGCGGTACCAGTTGGCCCCGTCACCGGCCTGTTCGGCGAACCACCACCGCAGCACCGCGACGAGGACGAGGTCGAGCAGGCGGTCGAGGACGGCCTCCTGGCCCGGCTCGTCGAGCGCCATCTGCACGCCGAGGTAGTCGACCAGCGCCCCCGGGACGTGCTCGCGCGGGGCGACGACCAGCTCGGGCAGGTTGCGCAGCAGCCGGTGGCCCACGCTCGTCTGCGACTCGTAGGTGCCGTCCAGCAGCAGCGTGTCGCCGTCGGCGGCGTTCCCCCAGGTCCGGACGCCGACCTCGCTCATGGGTGGCGTGTCGCGGCCGGCGAGGTCGATGCACACCTGCCCGGGCCTGATCAGCACCTGCGGCACGCTGTCGACCTCGTCGGCCACCCGGTAGTGCCGCGGCCCCCGGACGACGGCGACGTCGCCGGCGTTCAGCAGTACCGGATCCGCACCATCGGGGCAGATGTGGGCGTGCCCCCGCACGGGGGCGACGACGCTGATCGGCGCCTCGTCCTCGATCCGCATCGCCCACGGCGACCGCAGGGAGCACCGCAGCACGAACGCCCCGTGCGCGCTGAGCCCGCTCAGGAGCTGGGACATCGCGTCCATGGTGCGAACCCTAGGACGGGCGGCAGTCGCCGCGCGCGTGTCGGAGCGGTGCTCTTGACAAGGAGCAGCAGTCTCAGACAGGCTCACGGCGTCGTGAGCACCGCTCTCCCCGGAAGGGCTCGATCATGTCGCACCACCCCGCCCCAGCCGCCGGCACCGCCCTTCGCCGCACCGGGGCCGCCGCGTTCGCCGCGGCGGGCGTCCTCTTCGTCCTCTACCCCGCGGCGCGGCCCTACGGCGACCTCGACCCCGCCACCACCGCGGCCGCGTTCAGCTCGCACTGGTGGCTCACGGCTCACCTGTCCGCCGTGCTCGGCTTCCTGCTGGCGGGGACCGGGCTGCTGGCGCTGTTCCTGCGCCACCGCACCACACCGCTCGCGGCCGCGGTCGCCACGTGGTGGCTCGGCACGGGCCTGACCGCCGTCTACTACGGGGCCGAGACCTTCGCGCTGCACGTCCTCGGCGCCCGGATCGACGATCCCGCACTGCTCGCGCAGCTCGCCGAGGCGATCCGGATGGGACCGGCGCAGGTCACGATCTTCGCCGCCGGACTGGTCCTGCTCGCGGCGGCCGGTGTGTTCACCGCGGTCGGGCTGCGGTCCCTCCACGGCACGGCGCTGCCCTTCGCCGCGGGTGCCGTGCTGTTCCTGCCGCAGTTCTTCGCCGAGCCCGGGTTCCGGGTCGTCCACGGCACGTTGCTCGGCCTCGGCTGCCTGCTGCTCGCCGCGCACCTCGCCCGGCGTCCTGCCGCGGCGTCCGTCGCGGGCGGGCCCGCCGCCCAGCCGGCGCCGAGCGCGGCCTGATCGAGACCTTCATGATCACCAGCTGGGTGCTGATCACGCTTGCCGGAAGTTCGAACTGTCTTGGTCACCGCCCTCGTCGCCGAGCACGATCGCGCCCCGACGACTCTGGAGGATGGATGAACAAGCGCTCGACAACCCGGCTCGGCATCACCGTGACGGCGACCTTCCTGATGGCTCTCGGCTCGGCGATGGTCATCCCCGCTGCCGCCTCGGCGACCCCGGCCACGGCGGTCGAGGTCTCCACCAGCACGGCGCCGCACCCGACGATGTGGATCGACTGCACCCAGCTCAGCTGGTGGGAGCGCATCTGGGACTCGTACTGCTGATGCCGGGACCGCTCTCGCCGGCCGCGCGGTGCAAGCTCTACAGGCGCGTCGCGACCCTGACGAGGCCGGCGACCGCGCGGGATCGGCTGTGCGGGGGCCAGGCGATCACCGTGGTCACCGGCGGCGCGTCCACCACCGGTACGGCGGCGAGGTCGTCGCGCAGGTGGGTGCAGACCGACTCCGGTAGCACTGCGACAGCCCGGCCGAGCGCGATCAGCTGGTAGAGCTGCGCGTTGTCGCGGACCTCGGGTCCCGGGCCGTCCGGGTACTCCCCGCCCGGCCCGGGCCACCGCGGCGTCGGCAGGCCGGACAGCGCGGTGACGTCGGCCATCCGCAGGTGGGCACGCCCCGTCAGGTGGTGCCCGGCCGGCAGGACCGCGACCTGCCCCTCCGTGGCCAGGTCCTCGGTGTCGAACCCGGCGGTGGAGTCGTGCGGCCGGTGCAGCAGCGCGACGTCGGCCCGCCCGTCGCGCAGCAGCCGCTCCTGCTCGGCGAACCCGCAGAGCAGCACGTCGACGGCCACCGCGTCGGGCTCCGCGGCGTACGCGTCGAGCAGCTTCGCGAGCAGGTCACCCGACGCCCCGGCCTTGGTGACGAGGACGAGGGCCGGGCGGCCCGTCGTGGCCAGACCGGCTCGCCGGGTCCGCCGGTCGGCTGCCGCCACCGCATCGAGCGCCGCTCGCCCCTCGCGCAGCAGGACGCGCCCGGCCTCGGTCAGCGCGACCGACCGGCTGGTGCGTTCCAGGAGGGCGACGCCGAGGCGCCGCTCGAGCTGCCGGATCGCCCGCGACAACGGCGGCTGCGCCATCCCGAGCCGTTGCGCGGCCCGGCCGAAGTGCAGCTCCTCGGCGACCGCGACGAAGTACCGCAGCTCCCGCGTCTCCACACGGGAACGCTACCGCCGGGCGCAGCGGATCGAGACCGCTGCGGTATCGGTGCGCACCCGATCGGTGTTGGAGTCCCGGAGCCGGCGCGGCCACCGTGGAGGACGTGAGCGAACGACGAGTTGCGCTGGTCACCGGCGCGAACAAGGGCATCGGGTACGAGATCGCGGCCGGTCTGGGCGCGCTGGGCGACACCGTCGGCGTCGGGGCCCGCGACGCCGAGCGCCGGGAGGCCGCCGTGACGACGTTGCGCGCAGCCGGCGTCGACGCGTTCGGCGTACCGCTGGACGTGACCGACGACGAGAGCGTGGCCGCCGCGGCCCGGCTGATCGAGGAGCGGACCGGCCGGCTCGACGTCCTCGTCAACAATGCGGGCGTGATCGGCGGCTTCCCGCAGGAACCCACGAAGATCGGCCTCGATGTCATCCGGACGGCGGTCGAGGTCAACGTGATCGGCGTCGTCCGCGTCACCAACGCGATGCTGCCGCTGCTGCGCCGCGCGGCGGCACCGCGGATCGTGAACATGTCCAGCAGCGGCGGCTCCCTCACCCGCCAGACCACGTTCGGCGACAACGCGGGCCGGCCGATCTCCGCGGGCTACTCGCCGTCGAAGTCCATGCTCAACAACATCACCGTGCAGTACGCCAAGGAGCTGTACGACACGACGATCCTGGTCAACGCGGCCTGCCCCGGCTTCACCGCGACCGACCTCAACGGCTCGCGCGGCTTCCGCACCCCGCGGCAGGGCGCGGCGATCGCCATCCGGCTCGCGACCCTGCCGAACGGCGGACCGACCGGCGGCTTCTTCGACGACGACGGCCCGGTGCCCTGGTGAACGCGCCGCCGTGATCGCCCCGAGCCGCACGCCACAGCTGCGTCCTCGGCACTGAGGTGCTGCTCGGACCGATCAACCACCCATGATCGGTCCGAGCGGTGCGCCGTGACGGTCACAGCGGCCGCGGAGTACAGATCGGGTGGATCACGGGACCGACAGGTTCAGGCTCCTGACCAGCTCGGCCGGGGTCCGGCCCGCCCGGCCGTCGTGATCACCACCAGGCCGTCCGCGGTGCGCTCCACCGTGCACGCGGTCAGGTCCGGGACCACGGCGTCGGCCGCCGCCAGCTCCACGGCGGGGTGCGACGTCGCCACCGCCAGCGTGTGCGCACCCGCCGCGCGGCCCGCCCCGATCCCGGCCGGGGCGTCCTCGACCACCAGGCACCGGGTGATCTCGTACCCGAGCGCGGCGGCGGCCTTCAGGTACCCCTCCGGGTCGGGCTTGCCCGCGCTGACATCGCCCGCCGAGACGAGCACCTCGGGAACGGGCAGGCCCGCAGCGGCCAGGCGGGCCCGCATCAACACCCGCGAGCCCGACGTCACGGCGGCCCAGCGATCAGCGGGGAGGTCGCGCAGCAGCGCCCGCGTCGCGGGCAGCGCGACCACGTCGTCCAGGTCGGCCAGCTCCAGCTCCGCCAACGCCGCGACGCCCGCCGCCTGCTCCCCGACCGGCAGGAACCCGGCGATCGTGTCCTCGCTGCGCCGGCCGTGGCACACGCGGAGGATCTCCTCGGCGTCGAGGCCGTACCGCGCCGCCCATGCGGTCCAGCTGCGCACGACCGCGGCGGTGGAGTCCACCAGGGTGCCGTCGATGTCGAACAGCACGGCATCGACGTGGAAACGCACGATCACACGCTACGTCACCGTGGAGAGATCCGTTCGGGGAGCGGCGGTCAGTCCGGACGCTTCCGCAGCGCTCGGAGCTGCTCCCGCAGCTCGTCGAGGTCCCACCGGTACTGGTTCCCGGGTGTGACGACCGTCGGCATCAGCCGACCCTCCTTCGCCCACCGCGACAGGCTCCGCTCCGACAGGCCGAGAGCCGCAGCGGCCTCAGGGGTGGTGAGCAGTCGGTCCGGCGACACGCTCGGACCCTAAGCCGCTGGTGCGGCCGGGTCAGCCGTGATGGCGAGCACGGCGAGCAGGGCGAAGACGACGAGCAAGGCGAAAATGGCGAGAATGACGTAGGCTCCCCGCTGTGGCGTTCTGGATGACGACAACGGGCGAGGGGTTCGCGATGGGTGAGGCAGCAGACGAGGCCGAGGCACGTCGCATGATCGAGTCACAGCAGCGCGGCTCGGTGACGTTCGACGAAACGACCGGCCGGTACCGCTGGACCGTGGTACTCGACGGCGGCAAGACGTCGCACGGGTACGCGGAGACCCGGGACGAGGCCTGGTGGTTCGTGGAGGAGGCCCTGAACCGGCCGTACCGCGGGACCCGCTACCGGGGGCCGCGAGGACGGTTCTCCCTACCTCCTCAGCCACGCCCCTGAGGTCGGCGCTCGAGCCGTCCACCGACACCACGGCCCTGTCCGGTGCCGGTTGCCCGAGCCCGACCAGCGCCGGCCGCAGGCGATCGCCCTCACTCTGCGAGGGCCCCCCGCGCACGCGCCGCACCGCCGACGAGGACCGCAACCGCCACGGCGGTGAGCGCAGCCGCCGAGGCGAGGAACGCTCCGGCGTAGCCCAGGCGCCCGAGCACCCCGCCCAGCGCGAAGGCACCCATCCCCAGACCGCCGTCGTAGGCGATGTTCCAGATCGTGCTCGCCGTGCCGCTGCGAGTTGGGCCCAGTCGTTGCACCGTGGCGACGAACGAGTCGTTCTGGCAGGCGCCGAACCCCGCGCCGAGCAGTACGGCTCCCACGAGCAGCAGCCATGCGGGCCCGTGCAGGGCCACCGCCATCAGCACGCATCCGAGCGCGGTGGTGAACGCCGCGCCGAGGAGCATCCGGCCCGCGCCGTGGTGGTCCCCCACGAGCCCGGCCGCCAGCCGTGCGGCGACCAGCGCGGCGGAGGCAGCGAGGAGGGCGGTGGCGGCGAGCCCGGCGTCCGGACCGGACAACGGCAGGAACGCGGTCACCGCTCCGAACACGCCCGCCGTCATCAGGAACACCACGACGGGCGCGGCGATGCCGCGGGCATCTGCGGTCGATGCCGGCTGGAAGCGCCCGCGGGCCCGTCCCGGGAGCCTCCAGGACACGACGGCCCCGGCGAGGGCGGCCAGCCCGGCCGAGAGGAACACCACGGAGAAGCCGATGGTCTCGGCGATCCAGACCCCGCCCGCCAGCGCACCCAGGTTCGGCAGGGCCGCGGCGGCACCGAAGTAGGAGGCCGATGCGGACAGCCGCCGCGGCGGCGCCACCTCGGTGACCAGCGTCGCCCCCGCGGTGACGGCCAGCCCGAACCCGACCCCTCGGACCGCGGTGAGCAGCAGGATCGGAGCGACGTCCGCGGAGAGCGGGTAGAAGAGCGCCGGGACTCCCATCAGGACGCTCCCGGCGATCACCATCGCGCGCAGTGACATCAGCCGGAACAGCCGGCGCATCGTCAGCTGGGTGGCCACGGTGGCGGCCATCATCACGCCGGTCGTCCCGCCCACGGCGAGATCGGCCGCACCACCCCGGGACGCCCACATCGGCACGACCGACAGCAGCGCCGCGTAGTTGGTGAACACGAAGAAGGTCGCGAGCAGCAGCACGGGCAGGCCGCTCGCTGCGCGCGCCCCCGGGCCCGCCGAGATCGCGTCCGGCCGTTGCAGGCACCGCTCACCCATACGACGAGGGTCGATCGGCGGGAGCTATCGCGTCAAACGATGATGTTCGATGGCAGCTATCGTGCTAGGCGATAGCGATCCCAGGCGCTGACACCGACGCGGCGGGAGGAGCCATGGACACCAGGCTGCTGCGGAGCTTCCTCGCGGTAGCGCGCTCGGGCAGCTTCACCAGCGCCGCCGGGGAGCTGGGGTACACCCAGTCCACGGTGACGAGCCACGTGCAGAAGCTCGAGCAACAGCTCCGGAGCCGGCTCCTGGACCGGCTGCCCGGCGGCGTGGTCACCACCGAAGCGGGCGCCCGGCTGGTCGTCCCGGCCGAGGAGGTGCTCGACGCCGAGGACCGACTGCGCGCTGCCGTCTCCGCCGGGGACGAGCGACCGTCCGGGACGGTCCGGGTCATGGCGCCTGAGACGCTGTGCACCTACTGGCTCCCCCGGGTCATCCGGACGGTGATCGACGAGGAGCCGGACGTCCGGATCTGGCTCGCGCCCGGGAGCTTCGTCGACGCGGTCGACGCCGTTCGCCGGGGCGCGATCGACGTCGCCGTCGTGATGGAGCCGCGCACGCCGCAGACGGACATGACGTTGACCCCGATCGGGCGCCAGGCACTGGTCTTCCTCGACCGGGCCGACCCCACCGCGGGGAGCGGCCCCGCGGCGACGTGGGCCGAACTGGCGCAACGCGACGTCCTCCTGATCGAGGAAGGCTGCGGCTTCAGCGACCACGTGACCGAGCAACTCGATCTGACCGGGTGCTCACGCGGGCGGCGGTCCCGGTTCGGCAGCGTGGAGGCCGTCAAGCGGTGCGTCGGTGCGGGGTTGGGGTGGACGGTCCTGCCCACCATCGCCGTCGGATCCGAGATCGACGCGGGCACGCTCACCGTCCTCGCCGGCCCGGCCCTCGTCGACTGCGCGGTCCAGGCGGTCACCCACCCGCGCCGCTACCGGAGCCCCGCCACTCGGGTCGTCCTCGACGAGCTCCGCAGATCGTGGTCGGCCACCGCCGGGTGAGGCCCCCGCCACCACTGATCAAGGCTGCGGAAGCGGAGGGTTTCGAACCCCGACGGTGCCCCTCCTTGCTTTCGAGGCGCGGGATACCGGCCCACCGTCGCTCGCCGGGAGGGCGGCGGACCAATGACTTTCGGCTCACGCACCCCTCTTCCTGACTCGCAACCATTCACCCGGTAGGGTTCACAGCCTTATGCGTATTGGTGTCTACGTGGATGCGTTCAACCTCTACTACGGTGGACGCGCTCACGCCGGACGCAGCGGTGTCGCAGGTTGGCGCTGGCTCGACATCAGAGCCCTTGCCTCGACCCTCGCCGGCGAGCATTCGACACTTTGGCCGCTGGCTCGAGTCGATCTAGTCACGTACTGCACCGCGCGGATCAGCTCTCGGGACAACGCCGCGGGCCATCGTGATCAAGACGTCTACCTCAAGGCTCTGGTCGCGACCAACTCGGTCGATCACATCGAGTACGGCTACTACACGAGCAAGGTCAAGACGCGGCCCATGGCTGTGCCGGACCGCAAGAAGCGTCCCGTGCTGATCCATCCCGCATGGCCGGTGATGGTCAAGAACGGAGCCCAGGTCAACGACCCCGACGCGACATTCATGGTCTCGGTCGCCGACCGGGAGGAGAAGGGCTCTGACGTCAACGTCGCCACCCACCTCTTGATCGATGTGTTCGACCGGAAGATCGATGCAGCGATCGTGATCTCCAACGACAGCGATCTCGCCCTGCCGATCAGGCAGGCTCGACTACGCGTTCCGGTGGGGACCGTTCATCCCGGAACGAACTACGTCGCCGGCGCCCTCAGCGGCGATGCGAGCGATGGCGTGGGCAACCACTGGTGGCGACAGCTCACCAGCCAGGACTACCAGGCTCACCAGCTTCCTGACCCAGCAGGGGGATACCGGCGTCCGTCCGGTTGGTGAAGGATCGGGCGAGAAGACCAGTGCTCGTTTGACCCGGACTCGACTCCGAGATATCGTGGACCCATACCCGCCCGGCCCCTCGTGGGCCGGGTTTTTCTCTTTGTGCCGAAGGCTGTTGGCCAGGTCGCCGTACCGGAAGACGGCGACCTGCAGGCCGATCTCGGTACTGCTGCCCAGCGAGTCGAGGCCGTCCTGGACCTGCCGCTGGAGCGGGCTCACTGGAGCCCGTTGGCGAGGGTGATCGAGGCCTCGTCCGAGACGAGGTACAGCACCGCGTTCGCCACGTCCTGCGGCTCCATGAGTCCGGGGTCGCGGCCGTCCCTGCGCGAACATCGGCTCGACGTCGTCCCGGGCCGGCTCCTCCAGGTCTGGCCGGATCACCCGGTACGTCTCCGGGTTGTGGATCACCGCCGGTTCACCGCGGCGGGCAGGACCGCGTTGACGACGATCCCGTCCCCGGCGACCTCGTACGCCGCGGGCGAGCTCGACCGCGCCGGCCGCAACGAGCTGCCCGCCGAGATGACCGGCGAGGTCGCCCGGCTGGCGCTCGCCGACAACCGGGCCCAGAACACCGAACCGGGCCTCGCCCGCACGTGCGCGCCGGAGATGCACCAAGCTCGACCTCAAGGCGGCGATCCTGCGCACGACCTGCCGGACCGACCCGAGTTCGCGGGACACGTGGCCGACCCGTTCCCTCCGGTGCTGGTCGAGCGGTTCCTGCTGTCGCTGCTCCGTGAGCGGGACGCCGAGGCCGCCGGCACGCGGGCCGATCGAGGAGGTCGCAGGCCTCTTCTTCGCACTGTCCAGCCGGGTCGGTCCGCGTTGACGTCCGGCCGGCAGACCAGGGCGACTTCGCGCTGATCGCGTGTGCGCTCTAGGGCTTTCGGCCTATGCCGCCTACCAGCATCGCGTGGGCCGGGTTGCCCGGGTCCGGGAAATCGGCGTTCGGCCGCCACGTGTTGACGGCCACGAAACCGGGCTCGATCAGGTCGAGGCCGTCGAAGTACACGCGCTGCTCCGCAACGGGGCGGAAGCAGCGGGAACCCATGCTGGTCTCCATGAAGATGCGGTTGAGCTCCTTCGCCCGGGGGTCGCCGGGGTCGGCACAGCCGCAGTGCACCAGGTACCCCCCCGAAGGGAGCTGGGCGCGGAGGCGGGCCGCGACCCCCTCGGGGTCCTCGTGGTCCTCGAGGTGCATCATCACGCCACCCAGCAGCACCGCGAACGGCTCGCTCGTGTCGATTAGCCGGCGGACCTCGGGATCCGCGAAGATCCCGTCAGGGTCCCGGAGGTCCGCGGTGATCACCGTGGTGTTGTCGTCGGTGCTGAGCAGCGCTCGGCCGTAGGCGAGCACGATCGGGTCCTTGTCCACGTAGACGACGCGGACGGACGGCTCGATCGCCTGGGCGATCTCGTGCACGTTGCCGGCGGTGGGCAGGCCCGACCCGATGTCGACGATCTGCTTGATCCCGGCCTCGCCCACCAGGTATTCCACGGCCCGGCGCACGAAGCTGCGGTTCGCCCTGGCCAGCAGCGGTGTCTCGGCGACAGCGTCGATCATCGCCTGACAGGCTTCGCGATCGACGTCGTAGTTGTTCTTGCCGCCGAGCAGGTAATCGTACACACGGGAGATCGCCGGTGTATTCGTGTCGATCTCGGCCGCAACCGGCTCCTGCGCCGCGGTGGATCTGAGCTGTTCGGCCGATTCCGTCACTGCCGCTCCCCCTGCACGTCTGATGAATGACTGATCGAGTCACGGTACCGCAATAATCGGATCGCCCCGAGCCGCATCGTGAGCGAAACGCCCACCTCGGTCGGGCCGGGTGTCATAGCGTGTCGCGTACGGACGCGATGAGCTCGCTGGACGTCCGCGGCGTCAACGCACCGGCGGACAGCCGGTCGATGATCTTGAGGTAGATCTCCACGTCGGCGCCCCTGTTCAGGTAGAGGGCGCTGTTGAGCTGTTCGAGGTAGACGATGTCGGGCAGGTCGGGCTCGGCGAAACGCAGCAGGGTGAACGGGCCGCCGACCGCCGCGGCGTCACTGCGGTCGAAGGGCACGACCTGCACCGTGATGTTCGGCCGCTTGCCGGCCTCGAGGATGTGGTCGAGCTGGTCGCGCATGACCTGCCGTCCACCCATGTTCCGGCGCAGCACCGCTTCGTCGATCACGGCCCAGTAGTCGGGAGGTTGGCGCATGTGCAGCAGCTGCTGGCGGTGAATCCGCAGCTCGACGCGCTGCCTGATCTCGTCGGTCCGGACGGCCTGGCCGAGGTCGATCACGGCATGGGCATAGCCCTCGGTCTGCAGCAGGCCCGGCACGTACTGGGCCTCGTAGGTGCGGATGATCGTGGCCGCCTGCTCGAGGCCGACGTAGGTGGAGAACCAGTCCGGCATGGCGTCGGTGTAGCCGTGCCACCACCCTGGCTCGTTGGCCTGCTCGGCCATGCTCAGCACGACGTCGCGGGCCGCCCCCTCCACGACGCCGTACGCGGTGAGCAGGTCGGCGACATCCCGCCGTCTGAACCCGACCCGGCCCGCCTCGAGCCGGCTCATCTTGGCTTCGGAGCCGCGGATGACCTCGGACGCGGCCTGACGGGTGACGCCGCTCGCCTCACGCAGCCGGCGCAGCTGTGCGCCGACCAGGATGCGCAGGACCGTGGGACCGCCCCTGGCCTCGGCGACCGCAGCGTCGGGCGGGTTGCCCTCCCGACCATCGGCCATGATCACCCCCGGAAGACGCGGATCTCGCGCATCGGGTCACAGTACTGCGAGTCTCGGGCCGGCGGGGAAACCCCGTCCTACCGGTTAGTCACCGTCGATCAGATAGTCGAACTCGCCGTCCTTGACACCGAGCAGAAATGCCCGGAACTCCGCGGCGGCGTGAACCAGCACTTCTCCGTCAGGGTGACGCGAATTGCGCATCGCGACGCGCCCGTCGTACATCGGCGCGAGCTCGACGCAAGAGCCGTTCGGGTTACTGTGCCCGCTCTTGCGCCACTGGAGCGGCACGACACCCGCCGGCGACTCTCTCGACTCCTCGGACGACCCACCGAAATCCTGCATGCCTAGTCACCCTCCGGGCGCACTGGCCGGTCCTGGCGACCGCGAGCCGGCCGCAATTGCATATGAAACTACACCCGATCTTGCATCTGCAACTTGCAGGTGCAAGACCGCACATGGTCCCGCATCGCAACCCCGCCCCTGCTCGAGTCGCAATTCCATTGCCTCCTCCAGACGGCCGGCGGCGGACGATCATGCCGGTCGGCGTCATGCGGAGCCGGTCGATCGTGCGGACGGTCAGCGATGCTCCGCCGACCGTGGCGGTCAGGCGAGAGCTCTCGCCCGTCGATCCCGAGGACGTGGCCACCGTCCTGTGGGCGTCCGGGAACGGAGTCATCTGCCTGCACTGGCGCCCCGACACCCTGCGTCGCGACGAGGCCCAGCTGCGCCGGCTGCTGAACACCGCGACCCACGTGATCGCGACCGGGCTGCTCTCCCGATCACGGGCCGACACCGACGACCGAGGGAGCCGGCGGCCCGACCTCACAACCGCCGGCCGAGTTCCCCGGGTGAGGGCGCGGCGTGCCCGCGGTCGGAGTCCCCGGACCAGCGGGCGGAGACCCCGGAGCGGTCCGGCAAGAGCCGTAGGCGAGTGCACACAACTGGCCCATCTGGCTTGGGCCAGTGCTCAGGCACCGCGCTGAGGCCAGGACCGGAGACGGCTTCTGACCAGCACAGATACTGGTTCTGGCGGAAGCGGAGGGATTCGAACCCCCGAACCCTTGCGGGTCTCTCGCTTTCAAGGCGAGTGCATTCGGCCGCTCTGCCACGCTTCCGCCGGGCAGCCTAACCAGCGGGCCGATCTCAGCGCATCTGCAGGTCCACCCACGTCGCGTGGTGGTCGGAGGCGTCGTTCAGCCGGGCCAGCGGGTCGGCGGCCACCGGCCAGAACACGCCGCTGCCCACCACAGCGAGCGGGCGGGAGGGCAGCACGTAGTCGACCCGCAGGTTGCCCGGCTCGGGCTCGGCGAAGTCGGCGGTGTCGACGCGCGGGTCGCCCTCGTGGCCCGCGTTCGCGGCCTCGGCCGCGCCGTCGGAGCCGGGCGCGGGGTCCTGCACGCGGTGCGCGGTGAGCAGCTGCTGGGCCGCGCCGGGGAGCGAGTCGCCGTCGAACGGGTCGGAGTTGTGGTCGCCGAGGACCACGAACCGCTCGCCGCCGCCGAGCCCGCCGCGGCGGCCCGCGTCGTCGTAGAGCGCGTCGGCGTGGCGCCCGGGCTGGACGTAGTGGCGCCAGAACGCGATCTCGTCGGCGTTGCGCAGGCCGTTGCGGTCCTCCGGGCCGTCGAACGTCGGCGGCGTCGGGTGGGCGGCCAGCACGTGCAGGGTGCGCGCGCCGATCCGCACGGGAACGTCCCAGTGCGACTTCGAGGACAGCGGCAGCGCGTCCAGCTCCTCGGGCGTGTAGAAGCCCGCGGGCAGCCGGGCGCCGGGCAGGTCCTCCCACCGGAAGTGCTGGAACGTGCGGACGGCGGTCGTGTCGATCGGGAAGCGGGAGAGCACGAGCATCCCGTACTGCCCCGGGAACTCCCCGAACCCGAGCGCGTCGTTGCCGCCGCCGACGGTGCCGTCGTTGTCCAGGTCGAACCCGCTCGGCACCCCGGTGTTCACGGGCGCCGTGAACGCGTGCGGGAACTCGATCGGCTCGGCGCCGTTCTGGCCGCGCTCGAGGTAGTTGTCCCTGAAGAGGTCGACGGCCGCGGGGTCGTGGTCGAACTCGTTCACCAGCAGCACGTCCGGGCGCACCCGCTGCACCACCTCGGCCACCTCCCGGGCCTGCGGGTCGTCCGGCGTCGACAGGTCGGCCACCAGCTCACCCTCGGCGGCGCGGTTCAGCGAGGCGTTGAAGGTCGCGACGCGGACCGGCTCGGGCGGGGCGGCGGCCGCAGGCCCGGCCGCCAGCACGGGGACGGCCAACGCGAGGAGCGCGGGGAGCACGCGGGGCAGCGACATGCGCGTCACCCTGACAGGCGAGCGTGAACGCCCGATGACGGCGGACATGCCGCGCGGTGTGGTGGGATCTGCACGGAGTGCGGGAGGCGGCATGCGGTTCGACGAGAACGCCCGGCTGGACACGTCGCAGATCGACGACCTGCGCGGTGGTGGCGGGCGCGGTGGTGGCGGGGGCCTCGGTGGGCGCGTCGCCGTGGGCGGCGGCGGGCTCGGCGTCGTCGGCCTGATCCTCTACTTCCTGCTGACGCAGCTGGGTGGCGTCGGTGCTGGGGGCGGGTACGCGCTGCCCGGTGGGCTCAGCGGGCTGCCCGAGGGCCAGACGACCGACACCTCGCAGGCCGCGCAGAACTGCCGATCCGGCGCCGACGCCAACTCCGAGCTGGACTGCGAGGTCGTCGCCGTCGTCAACTCGCTCGACGGCTACTGGAGCGACGCGCTCGCGCGTTCCGGGATCACCTACCAGCCGCCGCGCACCAACTTCTTCAGCGGCTCGGTGCGCACCGGGTGCGGCAGCGCGTCCTCGGCCGTCGGGCCGTTCTACTGCCCCGGCGACAACGAGATCTACATCGACCTCAGCTTCTACCAGGAGCTGGAGACCCGGTTCGGCGCCCAGGGCGGGCCGTTCGCCCGCGCCTACGTGATGGCGCACGAGTTCGGGCACCACATCCAGGCGCTGCTCGGCACGAACTCGCGCGTGCGGCCGGGCGAGACCGGGCCGACGTCGGGCTCCGTGCGCCTCGAGCTGCAGGCCGACTGCTACGCCGGCGTCTGGGCGGCCCACGCGGAGTCGACGCCCACCGCGTCCGGGCAGCCGCTGATCAGCGACATCACGCAGGACGACATCGCCGCCGCCCTGGACACCGCGGCCCGGATCGGCGACGACTACATCCAGAGCGAGCTCGGTGGCGGCCGGGTCGACGAGAGCCAGTTCAGCCACGGCAGCTCGGCGCAGCGCGAGCGCTGGTTCACCACCGGCTACGAGACGGGCGACCCGGCGCGCTGCGACACGTTCGCCCGCGGCGTCGACCTCGGATGACCGCTCGCACACACCGTGGCGACCCCGCACCCACGCCCGGACGTGCGTGCCGGGTGCCGGAGGTGTGTGCGAGCGTCCGGGTCAGCCGTCGAGGCCGAGCATGCGGCGGCAGGCGTCCAGGCCCTCGACCTGCAGCGTCCAGGGCGGGCGGACGAACGCCTCGGGCGTGAGCAGCAGCCGCACCTGCTCCGCGCGCTGCTCGCGGCGCGCCACCCACAGGGACCCGTCGGGGCGGTAGCCCAGCTTCTCCGAGACCCGGCGCGAGGCGGTGTTGTCGGTGAACGCCCCCGAGCGGGCGCGCAGCGCACCGAGGTGGTCGAACGCGAAGGCGAGGACGGCGGCACGCATCTCCGTGCCGATGCCGCGGCCCTGGTGGCGCAGGCCGATCCAGGAACCCGTCTCCACCTCGCGCAGGATCGGGAAGTTCCGGGCGGTCAGGCCCTGCGTGCCCACCACCCGACCGTCGAGCCGGACGAGGAAGTTGAGCGGCCAGTCCTCCGGGGCGAGCTGGGCGCGCTGGCGCCAGAAGAACTGCAGCGCGCCGCGGCCGAGGTCGCGCGGGTCCGCGTCGGTCCACGGCACGGAGAAGGGCATCTCCTCCGGCGGGTGCACGCCGTGGTGGGCCTCCTCCGCGAGCTCGAGCAGCCCCGCGTCGTCGTCGGGGCGCAGCTCCAGGCGCGGGGTGCGCAGCACGAGGTGGCGCAGGGGCCATGGCTCCGGGTGCGTCATGACGCCACCCTGCCGGAGCGGCGGGATCCGCCTCGACCGAATAGCGTCACGGCCATGCGTGCGATCACGGTGCAGAAGCCGGGCGGACCGGAGGCCCTCGAGTGGACCGAGGTCCCCGATCCGGTCGCGGGGCCCGGCGAGGTCGTGCTCGACGTCGCGGCGAGCGCGGTGAACCGGGCGGACCTGCTGCAGCGCCAGGGCAACTACCCGCCGCCGCCCGGCGCGTCGGAGATCATCGGGTTGGAGTGCTCCGGCCGGGTCGCGGAGCTCGGCGAGGGGGTCACCGGCTGGAACGTCGGCGACGAGGTGTGCGCCCTGCTCGCCGGCGGCGGCTACGCGGAGAAGGTCGCGGTGCCGGCCGCGCAGCTGCTCCCCCTGCCCTCCGGCGTCGACCTCGTGACCGCGGGCGGCCTACCCGAGATCGCCTGCACGGTGTGGTCGAACATCGTGGCCGCCGGCCGGCTGGCGGCCGGCGAGACCTTCCTCGTGCAGGGCGGGAGCAGCGGCATCGGGACGCACGCGATCCAGGTGGCCAAGGCCCTCGGCGCGCGGGTGGCGGCCACGGCGGGCGCGCCCGACCGCCTCGAGCGCTGCCGCGAGCTGGGCGCCGACATCGTGATCGACTACCACGGCGACGTGCCCGCCGCGCTCAAGGAGGCCACCGACGGGCGGGGCGCCGACGTGATCCTCGACAACATGGGCGCGAAGGGTCTCGCCGCCAACATCGACTGCCTCGCCCCCGACGGCCGGCTGCTGATCATCGGCATGCAGGGCGGGACCAAGGCCGAACTGGACATCGGCAAGCTGCTGCGCAAGCGCGCCAGCGTCACGGCGATGGGGCTGCGCGGGCGGCCGGTGGACGGGCCGAACGGCAAGGGCGCGGTGGTCGCGGGCGTGCGCGAGCAGGTGTGGCCGATGCTCGCCGACGGCCGGGTGCGGCCGATCGTGCACGCCACCGTCCCGATGCCGGACGCCGCGAAGGGCCACGCCCAGCTGGAGGCGGGCGGGGTCGTCGGGAAGATCCTTCTGACCCTCGCCTGACGACATCGGTACCGTGGCCCGGTGAGCCAGCCAACCGAGCACAACAGCGGCGACAACGGCGAGCAGCAGGTCGTGGTCATCGGTCCCGACGGGCGGCCGGTCGGCATGGCCCGGGTGCCGCAGGGCGGTGAGGACGCCGAGGAGCAGGGTGTGAGCGCGATGGTCGAGCAACCGGGCAAGGTCATGCGGATCGGCACCATGATCAAGCAGCTGCTCGAGGAGGTGCGTGCCGCGCCGCTGGACGAAGCGTCGCGCAACCGGCTCCGCGAGATCCACGAGAACTCGATAAAGGAGCTCGAGGACGGCCTCGCGCCCGAGCTGCGCGACGAGCTGCACCGCCTCAGCCTCCCCTTCACCGACGACTCCACGCCGTCCGACGCCGAGCTGCGCATCGCGCAGGCGCAGCTCGTGGGCTGGCTGGAGGGCCTGTTCCACGGCATCCAGACCGCCCTGTTCGCCCAGCAGATGGCCGCGCGCCAGCAGCTGGAGCAGATGCGGCGCGGCCTGCCTCCCGGCGCGGCGCCGCAGCAGGGCCAGGAGGGCGGCGCCCTCGGTCGCGGCACCGGCCAGTACCTCTGATCCCGTCGACGACACCGCTCGGCGGCGCGGGGCGGCGGTCGCGGACGGTCGCGACCGCACCGCCCGGCACCCCGCCGGCCGCCGCCGGTACCCTCGCCGGGTGGCCCAGACGATGACCACTGGCGACGACCGGGCCGAGGGCTCCACCTCGGCCCGCCCCGTCGTGGTCGATGTCCCCGGCTCCCGGAGCTGGCGACGCGCGTTCGGCGACCTCGGGCAGGGCTGGCGACAGCGACCGCTGTGGGGCTACCTGGGGTGGCAGGACATCAAGCAGCGGTACCGCCGCTCGGTGCTCGGACCGTTGTGGATCAGCATCAGCATGGCGGTGGTCGCCACCGCGATGGGAATCCTCTACGGCGCCCTGTTCGGCGAGGACATCGCCACGTTCCTGCCCTACGTCGCCACCGGGCTGCTGATCTGGTACTTCGTCGACGGCTGCATCCGCGAGGGCAGCGAGGTCTTCATCGCCAACGAAGGCCTGATCAAGTTCCTGCCCGCGCCGCTGAGCCTGCACGTCTACCGGCTCATCTGGCGGCAGACGCTGTTCTTCCTGCACAACCTGGTCATCTGGGCCGTGCTGATGATCGTCTTCCCGCATCCGCTGGGCTGGTCGCTGCTGCTCGCGATCCCGGCCTTCGCGGTGCTGGTGCTCAACGGGGCATGGATCTCCGTGCTCGCCGGCATCGTCGCCACGCGGTTCCGGGACATCCCCCCGATCATCGCGAGCCTCACGCAGCTGCTGTTCTTCATGACGCCGATCGTGTGGAAGTACGACACGCTCCTGGCGAACCCCGCCGTCGCCGAACGGGCCCGGCTCGCCGAGCTCAACCCGGTCATGCACTTCGTCGAGATCCTGCGCCAGCCGCTGCTGGGCCAGCCCATCGCCTGGCGGCACTGGTACATCGTCGGCGCCATCACCGTCACCGGGTGCATCGCCGCACTGGTCTTCCTCCGCAACTACCGCTCCCGCGTCGCGTACTGGGTCTGAGGAACGCATGGTCAGCATCGACATCGAGGGCGCCGCGGTCGATTTCCCGATCTTCGACGCCAAGACCCGCTCGCTGAAGAAGGCCGTGCTCGGCCGCGCGGGCGGGCGGATCGGCACCGACTCCAAGGTCCCGATCATCGAGGCGCTCCGCGACATCACGGTGTCCCTGCGCCGCGGCGACCGCGTCGCGCTGGTCGGGCACAACGGAGCCGGGAAGTCCACCCTGCTGCGGCTGATGTCGGGCATCTACGAGCCCACCAGGGGCCGGGCCAGCGTCGTCGGCAAGGTCGCGCCGGTGTTCGACCTCGCGGTCGGCATGGACCCGGAGATCTCGGGTCTGGAGAACATCCTGATCCGCGGGCTGTTCCTCGGGATGACGCGCAAGCAGATGGAGTCGCGCGTCGACGACATCGCGGCGTTCACCGAGCTCGGTGACTACCTGTCGATGCCGCTGCGCACCTACTCCACGGGCATGCGGGTGCGCCTCGCGCTCGGCGTCGTCACCAGCATCGACCCGGAGATCCTGCTGCTCGACGAGGGCATCGGCGCCGTCGACGCCGAGTTCCTCGCCAAGGCGCGCGACCGGCTCAACGAGCTGGTGGAGCGTTCCGGCATCCTGGTCTTCGCCTCGCACTCCGACGAGTTCCTCGCCGACCTGTGCGACACCGCGATCTGGATGGACCAGGGCACCATCCGCGAGCACGGCCCGCTGCGCGACGTGCTGCACCACTACAAGGGACGTGACGTGCTGGCCGAGATCGACGCCCGGTGAACGCAGCTCCACTCCCGCCCGGATCGGTCGTCGCGGTGGTCGTCACCCGGCACCGCACCGAGCTGCTCACCGAGTCGCTGGCCGCGCTGACGAAGCAGAGCCACCCGATCGCCCACCTGATCGTCGTCGACAACGGCCCGGACCAGCCGGCGCAGGCCGTGGTCGAGGGCTGCGGGCTGCCGTCCACGTGGATCCCGTCGTGGACCAACCTCGGCGGCGCCGGCGGGTTCGCGCTCGGCATGCTGCACGCGCTCGCCATGGGTGCGGAGTGGATCTGGATCGGCGACGACGACGGCTATCCCGCCGACGAGTCCACGCTCTCCACGCTCCTCGACCTCGCCGAGCGGCGCGGGCTCGCCGCCGTCTCCCCCACCGTCGCCGACAAGGACCACCCGGACCGGCTCGCGTTCCCCGTCCGGCGGGGGCTCACCTGGCACCGCTCGCGCGCCGAACTCGCCGCCGACGTCCAGCACGGGGCCGACGAGGAGCTGCTGCCCGGGATCGCGGCGCTGATGAACGGCGCCCTGTTCCGCGCGTCCACGCTCGACGTGGTCGGCGTGCCGGACCTGCGGCTGTTCGTCCGGGGCGACGAGGTGGAGGTGCACCGGCGGCTCGTGCGCTCCGGGCTGCCGTTCGGCACCTCGCTGCACGCGGCCTACCTGCACCCGACGGGCTCGGACGACGACAAGCCGATGCTCGGCGGCCGGCTGCACGCCCGCGACCCCGACGACCCGGTCAAGCGCTACTACACCTACCGCAACCGCGGCTTCCTCGTCTCCCAGCCAGGGATGCGCAAGGTGGGCCTGCTGGAGGTGCCGCGGTTCGCCTGGTACTTCCTGGTGACGAAACGCAGCCCGCGCGAGTTCGCGCAGTGGCTGCGCCTGGTGCGCCAGGGCCGCGCCGAACGCTTCGGACGCCCGTAGGCGCAGGCCGCGTCAGCGGCGGAAGACGACCGTCCGGAGCATCACGAAGTTGATGACGGTGGCCGTGCCCTGGGCGATCACGAAGGCGACCGTCATGCGCAACGGCAGCTCCGGCAGCACCGTGAGCATGAGGCCGTTCATGCCGACGTTGATCGCGAAGGTCGTGCCGTAGAGGAGCAGGAAGCCGGCGAAGCGGGCCGTGCCACCGTCGGACGAGAACGTGAACCGCCGGTTGAGCAGGTAGGCGGTGGTGGTGCCCACGATGAAGCCGATGGCCTTGGCCCCGTGCACCCACATCCCGAAGGTGAACAGCGACAGGTAGACGCTCAGGTCGACGAGCGCGGAGAACGCGCCGATCGCCACGAACCGGCTCAGCTGCGCGACCAGGCCGAGCGGCACCGGGGTGGGGCGGGTCGCGGTCACGCGCTCCAGGGTATCCGGACCCGGCAGGACCGCAGCGCAGCCCGGCATGATCGGGCCGTGACGACATCGATCGACCCGAACACGCCCACCGGCGTGCGGGCCCTCGCCGACGACCACGTCCGCCGCCTCGCCGACCTCGACACGCGCGTGGCCACGGGGCTGGGCACCCACCCCGGCGACGACCGGGTGCCCGACCTCTCCCCCGACGGGCAGCAGGCGCTGGACGCGCTGGCCCGCCGGACCCTGGCCGCCCTCCCCGGCGCCGCCGTGGCCGACGAGGACGACCGGCGCTGCGCCCGCCTGCTGCGCGAACGGCTCGAGGCCGAGCTCGCGGTGAGCGAGTCGGGCGAGAACCTGCGCACGGTCCGCAACATCTTCGGCCCGCACGACCAGGTGCGCCGGCTGTTCGAGCTGATGCCGACGGCCACGCCCGACGACTGGGCCGTCGTCGCCCGCCGGATGGCCCGGGTTCCCGACGCCTACCGCGGGTGGACCGCCACGCTCACCGAAGGGGCGGCGCGCGGCCTGTTCGCGGCACCGCGGCAGGTCGCGACGGTGGTGGGGCAGCTCGACGAGTGGCTCACCGGCGAGGGCGGCTCGTGGTTCCACGCGTTCGCGGCGAAGGCGCCGGACGGCACCGGCGCGGGCGTCCGGTCCGATCTCGCCGCGGCCGCCACCGCGGCCGCCGAGTCCGTCACCGCCCTGCGCGAGCACCTCGCCGGCACCTACCTCCCCGCGGCCGAGGGCACCCCGGACGCGGTCGGGGAGCAGCGGTACCGCATCGGTGCGCGGATGAGCACCGGCGCCGACCTCGACCTGGCCGAGGCGTACGCGTGGGGCTGGGAGGAGTACCGCCGCCTCGACGCCGAGATGCGCCGCGAGGCCGACACCGTGCTGCCCGGCGCCGACCCTGTCACCGCCATGCGTCACCTCGACGGGAACGGCGACGCCGTCGAGGGCGTCGAGGAGGTGCGCGCCTGGCTGCAGCAGATGATGGACACGGCGATGGTCGAGCTGGACGGCACGCACTTCGACATCGCGCCGCCGGTGCGGGCCGTCGAGGCCATGATCGCGCCGCCGGGCAGCGCGGCCGCGCCGTACTACACGCGCCCGTCGCTGGACTTCGCCCGCCCCGGCCGCACCTGGCTGCCGCCGATGGGCGCCACCCGCTTCCCCCTGTGGAACCTGATCAGCACCTGGTACCACGAGGGCGTGCCGGGCCACCACCTGCAGCTGGCCCAGTGGACCCACCTCGCCGACCGGCTCTCGACCTACCAGACCTCGCTCGGCGCGGTCTCGGGCAACATCGAGGGCTGGGCGTTGTACGCCGAGCGCCTGATGGACGAGCTGGGCTACCTGACGCTGCCCGGCGCCCGGATGGGCTACCTCGACGCGCAGCAGATGCGCGCGGTCCGCGTGGTCATCGACATCGGCATGCACCTGGAGCTGCAGGTGCCCGCGGACTCGCCGCTGCACGCCGGGGAGCGGTGGACGCCCGAGATCGCGCGCGCGTTCTTCGGAGCGCACTCCGGGCGGCCGGGGGTGTTCCTCGACAGCGAGATCGTCCGCTACTTGGGCTGGCCGGGCCAGGCGATCAGCTACAAGCTCGGGGAACGCGCGTGGCTCGCCGGGCGGGACGCGGCGCGCGCGGCCCGCGGCGCGGACTTCGACCTGAAATCCTGGCACGCCGCGGCGCTGTCGCTGGGCAGCCTCGGCCTGGACGACCTCACCGACGAGCTCGCGCGACTCTGAGCCACGACCGCTCCTCCCCGGGGCCGCCCGCGCGGGGCGGGTTGCGTGGGCGCGCCGTGTCGGCTCGGGACGAGCCGGCTGCACCCGCGCCTGGGCCTCGTCGGCAGGTTGGCCCGGATCTCTGCCCGACCTCCGTGCCTGTGGCGGGTTGCCGTTGGCGCGCCGTTCCCGCAGTGGGTCCGGTCCCCTGCCCGACCTCCATGCGCGCGGGCGGGGCGGTTGCCGTTGGCACGCCATACCCGCAGTGAGCCCGCCCCCCTGCCCGACCTCCATGCGCGCGGGTGGGGCGGTTGCCGTTGGCACGCCATACCCGCAGTGAGCCCGCCCCCCTGCCCGACCTCCATGCGCGCGGGTGGGGCCGGTTGCCGTGGGCGCGCCGTACCCGGCTCGAGGCGAGCTGCCCCACCCATGGTCTGGGCGTCCCCCGCAGTTGGACCGGCCCCTGCACAACCTCCGTGCCCCGGTGGACCTGTTGGCACAACTACCGGGTGACGTGGGCGCGCTGACAGCCGTCCCCGACTTCCCGGCACGCCCGTCCACGACGAGACCGCCCCCGCCAGGTGCCACGCAACTTGCTGTGGTGCCGTTCCGGGACCTCTACGACGGCCATGATCAGCGAACCCGGGACCTGACCTGCAGCGCTGCAGCGCCTGACCTGCAGCGCTGCAGCGCATGTCCCATCCCCGCTGATCAAGGGCCGGATGTGGCCTCGGACCGGCCGGATGATCACAGGTCAGGGGTTGGGACGGGACCACCGCAAGGTGCGCGGGCACCCGACAGGCACGGTCTCGTCGTCAACGGGCGTGCCCGGAGGTCGGGGACGGCCGCCCACCCGACCACGTCACCCGGTAGTTACCCCAACCCGACCACCCGCCCACGAAAGGGGCGACGGGGACCGGGGGGATCGCGCCGAAGACCCCGAGCCCGGACGCGCGGCAGCGGTCGCGAGCCGGGAACGGCGCGCCCACCGGA
This sequence comes from Pseudonocardia kunmingensis, assembly GCF_006716445.1. GTDB lineage: Bacteria > Actinomycetota > Actinomycetes > Mycobacteriales > Pseudonocardiaceae > Pseudonocardia > Pseudonocardia kunmingensis. The sequence goes on along the minus strand of NZ_VFPA01000001.1, from coordinate 3,188,166 downwards.
GGTTTCATGGTCACATCGACACCAGCGCTGCCGGACCGCCCGAAAACAGCGCTGAGGCCGACCTGATCATGCAACGGGCGCGTTCATTGGAACCCGACCCGGCCATGATCAGCAGGAGTGGTGTCGGAGCGGCAGATCTGCCGCTCTCACACCATTCCTGGCGATCACCCCGGGGAGCCGGGGCGCGAGAGGTACGTGAGCGCGGCCGCGACGACCCGGACGTGCGACTCGGACCGATCACGCAGCACCCAGCACGATCCACCGCTCCGGGAACCCCAGCTGCAGCAGAACCCGCAGGACCCGCAGCGAGTGGGCAGATGTGTCAGAAGTAGTGGCCCGCGAGGCGGTAGCGCCGGCGCACCGTCACCGAGCCCATCCCGGCCCGGCCGTGCACCACGAAGTGCGGCGCGCCGGGCCGGCGGACCGACGGCACACTGCTCTTGACCGTGCCCATGCTCGCGACGACGTCGTCGACGTTCGCGGTGGCATCGTCGGGCACGAGGAGCTTCGCCGACCCCGCGCCGAGGTCGACCTCGATGTCGACGACCGGGTGCGGGAGCGGCGTGTCGCAGAAGTCGAGCACCACCGAGCCCATCGCGCTCTGCAGCCGCAGGCGCGCGGGCACGTCCCACGCGCCGCTGCGCTTGATCGTGGACATCCCGGCGCGGAGCACGACCGGCGGCGCGTCGGACGGCACGTCCGGCACGGCGGCGGCGCCGACGGCCGGGTCGGCGCCCGGCAGGTCGGCCAGCGGCGGGCGCAGGTCGGCCTCGTAACGGGCGGCGTAGACGACGGCGAGCCGCTCCTCCAGCTCGCTCAGCGTGATCCGGCCCTCGGCGAGCGCCTGGTGCAGCCGCTGGGCCGCCTGCTCGCGGTCGGCGTCGGAGATGCGGATCCCGCGGGGCTCGGGCGACGACAGCGACTCGCTCACGGGCGAAGCGTAACGGCGCCCGCCCGCGGCGCGCGGGGCATGCAGGAGCCGCCCCCGGTGGAGGCGCGAGCACGATTCCCCCGAGCGCTACCCTGGCCCGCGATGCCCGAGACCACGAGCCTGCGCGGCTGGGGACGCACCGCGCCCACCCTGGCGACCGTCCTGCACCCCCGCTCGGCCGAGGAGGTGGCGGCGGCGGTCACCGCCGCGGGGCCGCGCGGGATCATCGCCCGCGGGCTCGGGCGCTCCTACGGTGACCCGGCCCAGAACGCGGGCGGCGCCGTGCTGGACATGACCGGCATCGCCAGGATCCACTCGATCGACCCCGACACCGGCCTGGCGGACCTCGACGCGGGCGTCAGCCTCGACACCCTGATGCGCGCCGCGCTGCCGCACGGGCTGTGGGTGCCGGTGCTGCCCGGCACCCGGCAGGTCACGATCGGCGGCGCGATCGGCAGCGACATCCACGGCAAGAACCACCACACCAAGGGCAGCTTCGGCAACCACGTCCGCTCCCTGGACCTGGTGACGGCCGACGGGACGGTCCGCACGCTGACGCCCGACGGCCCGGAGTCCGAGCTGTTCTGGGCCACCGTCGGCGGCATGGGCCTCACCGGGGTGGTCGTGCGGGCCACCGTGGCGCTGCACCGCACCGAGTCGGCGTACTTCGTGGTGGACACCGACCGCACCGCCGACCTCGACGAGCTGATGGCGCTGCTCACCGACGGCTCGGACGACACGTACGGCTACTCGGCCGCCTGGTTCGACACCACCACGACGGGCGCCCAGCTGGGCCGCGCGGTGCTCACCCGCGGCTCGCTCGCCACCGTGGACCAGCTGCCGCCGAAGCTGCGCGGCGAACCCCTGAAGTTCGACGCGCCGCAGCTGCTGGCGCTCCCGGACGTCTTCCCGAACGGGCTGGCCAACCGCTACACGCTGCGCGCGTTCAGCGAGCTCTGGTACCGCAAGGCGCCGAAGCGGCAGCGGGGCTCGATCCAGAACATCACCGCCTTCTACCAGGTGCTCGACCTGTTCGGGGACTGGAACCGGGTCTACGGCTCGCGCGGCTTCCTGCAGTACCAGTTCCTGGTGCCGTTCGGCGAGGAGCCGACGTTCCGCCGGGTCGTCGAGAAGATCGCCGCGTCGCCGCACGCGTCCGGGCTCAACGTCCTCAAGCGCTTCGGTGAGGCCAACCCGGCGCCGCTGTCGTTCCCCCGGCCGGGCTGGACCATCACGGTCGACTTCCCGGTCGAGCGCGGGCTGCACCGCTTCTGCGACGAGCTGGACGAGCTCGTGCTCGGCGCGGGCGGCCGGTTGTACCTGGCGAAGGAGTCGCGCACCAGCGCGGCCGCCTTCCGCCGCGGCTACCCGCGCTTCGACGAGTGGCGCAAGGTTCGCGACGCCGCCGACCCCGAGGGCGTCTTCACCTCCGACATGGCCCGAAGGCTGGAGCTCAACTGATGATCGACGCCGTGGGCAACCCGCAGAGCATCCTGCTGCTGGGCGGCACCTCCGAGATCGGCCTCGCCGTCGTCGAGGCGTTCGCGAACGACCGGCCCCTGCGCGTGGTGCTCGCCGCCCGCCCGTCGGAGCGCCTCGACGCCGCGCGCGCCCGGCTGGAGGCACGCGGCTGCGCCGTGGAGACCGTCGCGTTCGACGCCTCGGAGCTCGACACGCACACCGACGTCATCCGCAAGGCGTTCACCGGCGGCGACATCGACGTGGCGCTCGTGGCGTTCGGCCTGCTCGGCGACAACGAGCAGGCGTGGACCGACGTGTCCACCGCCGTCGAGCTGGCGCAGGTCAACTACACCGCCGCGGTGTCGGTGGGCGTGGCGCTCGCGGACAAGCTGCGTGAGCAGGGCCACGGCGCGCTGGTGGCGTTCTCGTCCGTGGCGGGCGAACGCGCCCGGCGCTCGAACTTCGTCTACGGCTCCACCAAGGCGGGGCTGGACGCGTTCTACACCGGGCTCACCGAGGCGCTGCGCCCGTACGGCGTCGGCGTCACGATCGTGCGGCCCGGTTTCGTGCACACGAGGATGACCGAAGGACTGCGGCCCGCGCCGCTGTCCACCACGCCGGAGGCCGTCGCCGCGGTCACCGTCGACGCCGTGCGCAAGCACCGCGAGCTGGTCTGGGCCCCCGCGCCGCTGCGCCTGGTGATGAGCGTGCTGCGGCACCTGCCGCGCGCGGTGTTCCGCCGGCTGCCGGTCTGAGCCCCGGCCGGACACCAGGACCATCGCCTGCCCGTTCGCGGGACTCGCCGTGCTCGAACGGGAGACTCGCCGTGCTTCAACGGGAGACTCGCCGACGATCCGGCGAGTCTCCCGTTCTGACCGGGCGAGTCCCCCGTTCTGACCGACGCTGCCACCGCCCTCCCGCCACATGGGTGCAGTCCAGCGGCGGGAGGGCGGCGCTCCCCGGCGCTCGCGTGGCTCGTCAGCTGCCCGCGTGCAGGTACCCGCCGCGGATGTACTCGGCGCGGTCGTAGTCGGCCCACATGTCCATCTCGCTGCGGTGCGCCGCGCGCCTGCGCTGCGCGTTGGACAGCGCCGTCGCCAGCGTGGCCGGCCGGAACGGGGTCGCGGCGTGTCGGGGCTCGGGGAGGAACGGCTCCTGCGTGACCCCCGCCTCCGCGAGCGCCCGCCGCCGAGCGGCGAACCGGGCCGCGGCGGTGGCCAGCGCGTCGTCCGCGGTGGCGGCGACGGGCGGCAGCGTGACGGGGCGGGCGCGCAGGCGTCCGAGCGTGCGGGCGGCGCGCACCGGCAGCCGCGCCAGGGCGGGGCCGATCGCGCGCAGCCGGCGCCGCGACGGCTCCTCCACCAGGTGGTGGGCCAGCGCCGCCGCCCCCACCGTGGCCAGCAGCACGAGCCCGCCGACGACGTGGGCGAGCACGGTGTGCGACGCCAGCACGGTGAAGCGCGCCAGCGCGAGCCAGTACACCTCGAACAGCGGGATGTGCACGAGGTAGAGGCAGTAGGACAGGCGCCCGCCGTAGACCAGCCACGGCGTGGACAGGACGGTCGCGGGCCCGCGGTCGGCCACCGCGAGTGCCGCCACGAGCAGCGGGAACAGCAGCAGGACCGCACCGCCCCGGCCCGGCGCGACGAGCTCGCCGGCCAGCAGGCCCGCGGCGACCACCACCGGCAGCACCGCCGCGACGACGGAGGCGCGGCGGCGCGCGGCCGGCGTCCACGACGTCCGGCGGACGGCCAGGTGGACGAGCGCCCCGGCGCCGAACCCGCAGAGGATCCGCACCAGCCAGCTCCACGGAAAGTACGGCGTGCCCGCGCTCAGGTAGGCCCACGCCATCGGGGCCATCAGCACCACGGCACCACCGGCGAGGACGACCGCCGGGAGCCGCCGCATCCGGAACAGTACGAGCGCGGCCACCGGGAACAGCAGGTACGCGAGCCACTCCGCGCTGATCGACCACGTGGAGCCCACCCACGAGGCGCCGTCGAAGCGGGCGTCGTCCCACAGCTGCACCATGAACAGCTGCTGGACGTACTGGCCCGCGTCGAGCACCGGCTGCACGGCCTGGAACGCGATGTCGCCGTCGTCGCCGACCGTCGCCCGCACCACGAGCCAGACGCCGAACACGTGCAGCACCAGCGCGTACGCGGGCCACAGCCGGCAGGCCCGTGCCCATACGAACCGCGCGGTGGCGCGGGCCCGCAGTGCGGGGCCGAGCTCGTCGAGGTAGGTGTAGGCGATCACGAACCCGCTGAGGACGAAGAACAGGTCGACGCCGAGCGCACCCGCCGTGACCAGCGGCCCCAGCACCCCGACGACCTCCGCGACGCCGGGCAGCGGGGTGAAGTGGAAGTGGAACAGCACCACCCACGCCGCCGCCACGGCTCGCAGCCCGGTGAGCCCTCGCAGCTCCCCCGCGAGGGAGGCTTGAGTACCGGATGGGGTGGCCGTGGGGCTCGCGGTCGTCACGTTCGGGGAAACGAAACCCGTCAGACCAGCGGTGCGAGTGACACCCGGAACGTACCGTCTTGGAGGGTGGCGTCACGCACCGCTTCCACTCTGCTCGGCCGTTCGGGTGGACCGGCACCGGCGTGTCCGGCGCGGGTTACACGCCTGTAAGCCACGCTGAGCTACCAGCGGTCGAGGTGCAGGACCGTGTCGAGGGGCTCGCGGGGCGCCGGCCGGAAGGTCTCACCGGTGAAGTACGCGGTGGGCAGCAGCACACCCTGGCGCACCTGCGGCGGGATGCCGAGCAGCTCGCCGACCTCCTTCTCGTAGGGCAGGTGCAGCGTCGTCCACGCGCTGCCCAGCCCGCGCGCCCGCGCGGCGAGCTGGTAGCTCCACGCGGCGGGGAGCAATGATCCCCACAGGCCCGCCTGGTTGCCGGCCGGCAGCTCGTCGCCCACGGTGATGCAGGCGATGACGTGCACCGGCACGTCGCCCATCACCTCGGCGAGGTGGTCGGCGGAGCTGGCGACGCGCGTGCCGACCGCCTGCCGTTCCTGGCTCAGGTGCGCGTTGCGCTTTTCCCGACCGACGCTGTAGCGCTCGTAGGAGCGCCGGTAGTAGTCACCGATCTGCCGGCGCAGCCCGGCGTCGGTGACCACCATCCAGTGCCAGCCCTGCTGGTTGCTGCCGGTCGGGGCCTGCAGGGCGATCTCGATGCTCTCGCGGACGAGCTCGAGCGGCACCGGGCGCTCCAGGTCGAGCCGCTTGCGGACCGACCGCGTCGTGGTGAGCAGTTCGTCGGGGCCGAGTGGGAGCGTCATGTCCACAGATCATGCCGCCGCTCGTCGCGGCCCGCCATGCGCCGGACACGGTCGGTGCCACCCGCACCCCCCGCCCGTGAGCCCGTGCGGGTCACGCTCACGGCGGCGTCACGGCCCGTGTCTAAGCTGCCCACCGTGCTCTCGCCCGCGCGGACCGATGCGCCGGGCAGCCGACAGGACCCCCACCGCGGAGACCGCTCCACCACCCCCACCGTTCCGGCGCGCGGCCCGCGGAGGGTCGCCGGGCTGCTCGGCCTGCTCGCCGTGCTCGCCGCCGTCGCGTTCCCGCTCGCCCCGGTGCAGCAGCCCGTCGTCACCTACTCCTGGACCGCGGCCGACGGCCCCACCGCGATCCCGCTGCTGCCCTACCAGCCCGTCGAGCTGACCGCGGGCACGAGCTGCGCCACCGTCCGCGACGCGCCCGCCGGGCAGGTCCTGCTGTCCACGGTCCCGCTGCGCGCCGACCCGGCGGCCGAGCCGCTGCACGGCCTGCGGCTCACCGCGGACGGCACCGGCCTGCGCGTCGCGAGCGCGGGCGTCGAGCTGGGCACGGTCGAGGTGCCGGCCGGCGACTGCACGCTGTCGCTGGAGTCCGGCACCGCACGCACCAGCATCCTGGTCGACGGTGCTCCCGCGCTCGTCCGCGACGGGGACGTGCGACCCGACGTCGCGGGAGCGTTCTCCGAGGCGTCGGCGGGGGTGGACGTGGAACTGCGGGCCGACACCCGCTTCGCCACCAGCATCTCGCCGCTGAAGGCGGCCATCGGCGCCGTCGGCGTGCTCGCGCTGCTCGGCACGCTACTGGCGCTCCGCGCGGCCGACCGCGCCGTCACCCGGCCGGTGCGGGTGCTGCCGCGGGGATGGTGGCGGCCGCGACCGGTCGACGCGGTCGTGACGGCCGGGCTCGTCGTGTGGTGGGCCGTCGGGGCGATCACGGTGGACGACGGCTACATCGCAGGCATCGTGCGCAGCGCCGGGAGCAACGGGTTCATCGGCAACGCCTACCGCTGGCTGAACGCCCCCGAAGCACCCTTCAGCTGGTTCTACGAGCTGTACCACCTGTGGTCGCTCGTCTCGGCGTCGGCGCCGTGGATGCGCGTGCCCTCCACGGTGCTGGGCCTGCTGTGCTGGTGGCTGTTGTCGCGGCTGGTGCTCCCCCGGCTCGGGCGGTTCGCGGCGCGACCGTCCACCCCGTGGCTGGCCGCGCTGGCCTTCGCCACCTGGTGGGTCCCCTTCGGCCTGGGGCTGCGGCCGGAGCCGTGGGTGGTTGTCGGGGCGCTCGCCGTGTTCCTCGCGGTCGAGCGCGCCGTGGCCACCTCGCGGGTGCTGCCGCTGGCCGTGGGCCTCGTCCTCGCCGGTGCCACCACCGCCGTGACGCCCGCCGGGCTGCTCGCGTTCACCCCCTTCCTCGCGGCGGCCCTGCCGCTGCTGCGGCTGCTGCGCAGGCGCCGGGACCTGCACGTGCTGCCGCTGGTGGCCGCGCTCGTGGCCGCGCCCGCGTCCGCGGTGTGGCTCATGGTGCCCGACCAGAGCCTCGCCGGGACGCTGGAGTCCGTGCGGGTGCGCACCGCCATCGGCGGTGACGAGCCGTGGTACGCGGAGTTCGAGCGGTACGCGCTCCTGCTCGAGCCCGAGTCGTTCCAGGGTGCGATCGGGCGCCGCGCCGCGGTGCTCGCCACGCTGCTCGCGGCGGCCGGCGTGCTGTGGGCCCTGCCGCGCGTCCGCGCCGGCATCGCGACCGGGCCCGCCCGGCGCCTGGTCGTGGGCCTGCTGCTGAGCGTCGCCACGTTGACGCTGTCGCCCACCAAGTGGACGCAGCACTTCGGCGACCTCGGCGGCTACGGCGCCGCGGTGCTCGTGCTCGGCGCCGTCGCCTGGTCGGCGCTGGGGGCACCGCGGACGGTCGCGGCCGGCTGGGCGGGCACCACGGCGGTGGCGGCCGTGGTGGTGGCGGGCTACAACACCTGGCCGACGGTCGGTGCCTGGTTCGACCCGACGTTCAGCACGGTCGTGCCCCAGGTCGCCGGCGTGCCGATGGCCACCATCGTGCTGGTGGCGGGCGGTGTCGTCGTGGCCGTGCTGCTCGCCCGGTCGCTGTGGCGGCGCGCAGGCAGCGGGCCCGACGCCACCGTGCCCCGATGGCTGCCCCCGCCGGCCGCGCTCGTCGCCACGCTGCTCGTCTGCGTGCTGGTGCTGCAGGTGGGCGGCCTCGTCCGGGTCGCGGTCGAGCACCGGGACAGCCACACCCCGGCCACCGACACCGTCGCCACGCTCGCCGGTGAGCGCTGCGGGCTGCAGGAGGAGCTGTCGGTCGAGACCGACCCGGCCGCCGGTCTCCTGCCACTCGCTCCGGGCGAGGCCGCCGGGCACGTCCTGCCCGTGGACGTGGGTGGGCACACGCTGCCCGGGGTGGCGGTCGCCGGACGCACGACCACCCCGTGGTTCCTGCTCGACGCCGAGCAGCGCGCGCAGGCCCTGCCCGTTGTCGTCACGACCTCCGGGTCGACCCGCCCCGGTGACGAGCTCCTCCTCGAGTTCGGCGACGGCGACCGGGTGCTCGAGCGGAGGCGCATCGAGGCCGCGTCCGACGACCCGCGCGATGTCCGCGAGCTCGCGCCCGCGGACGCCGAGACCGTGCGGCTGGTGGTCGACGCGCCCGTGACCGCCGCCCGCCCGGCCGCCGTGGCGGCGCTGCCGCGCGTCCCGCGGTTGACGCCGATGTCGCAGCTGCTGCCGCCCGGCAGCACCGCGATCCTCGACTGGCCCGTCGCGTTCCTGTTCCCCTGCCTCACCCCGGCGCCGCTGCCGCCCGGGTCGGCGACGCTCCCGGCCTGGCGGGTGGGCCCGCCCGCCGAGGACGCAGGCGCCGCGATCACCTACCAGCCACGGATCGGTGGACCCTTCGCCGCACCGCGACAACTGATCACCGAACAGCGGATGGCGACCTACCTCGCGGGCGATCCGGTCCGCGACCCCGCTCAGCTCTACCGGTGGGCCCCGATCGGACCGCTCGCCGCGGCCCGGCCCACCGTCGGCGCGCAGACGGTGCCCGGATGGCACCGCGACGGGCACGCACGCGTGCCGGACGTGGACCCGGTCGGCTGACCCCGGCCCGGCCGGGACGGCGTCCGGACCGCACAATGAGCGCAGCCGAACGCAGACCGCACCGACCGGAGGACGGCCGCCCCGCATGCTTCGCACACCGGACAGCACCGACCGGGCGCAGAACCCGCCCGCCGCCCAGGAGCACCCGCAGGCGCAGGACGGCGGCACCCCTGCCCGGTTGCTCGCCCAGCGCGGCCTGTTCTTCGGCCCCACCGCGCTCGTTCCCGAGGACCTCTACTCCGCGGTCGAGAAGGGCACCGCTCGGCGCGAGCGCGACCGGGTGACGCTCGCCCCTGGGGCCCGGGTCAGCACCAACAGCTACTTCGGGCGGTTCCACGCCACCTACTGGCAGCGCTGGACCGACGTCGGCGAGGTCGAGGTGTCGGCCGTGGCCGCCGGCACCGGCCGCGTGCGGCTGATGGCGTCGGACACCAACAAGGTGTGGCGCATCGTGGCCTCCTGCGACCTGCGGGACGCGGACGCCACCCCCGTGCGCCTGGTCGGCGCGATCGACCGCTTCGTCGACGGCGGCGGCATGTGGCTCGAGATCACCACCGAGACCGGCGAGCTCACCGTGTCCGACGTGCGCTGGACGGTGGCCGCCACCCGCCCGGTGCCGGCCACGGACGTCGCCATCTGCACGCACAACCGCGTCGACGACTGCCTGAACACGCTGCAGGCGCTGGCCGACGACCCCGGCGCGCAGGAGCGCGTGCGCACCGTCCACGTGGTCGACCAGGGCAGCGACCCGGTCGAGTCGCGCGAGCGGTTCAGCGGCATCGCCGCGGCGCTCGGCGAGCGCCTGCACTACGTGCGCCAGCGCAACCTCGGCGGTGCCGGCGGCTTCACCCGCGGCATGTTCCACGCCACCGAGGGCGCGCCCGACGAGCACGCCGACGTCCTGTTCATGGACGACGACGTGCTGCTGGAGCCGGAGATCCTCGTGCGGCTCACCGCGTTCGCCGCGAGCACGCGTCAGCCGACCATCGTCGGCGGGCAGATGCTCAACCTGCTCCATCCCGGCCACCTGCACATCTCGGCCGAGTACGCCGACCCCGAACAGCTCCAGATGGGGCTGAAGGTCCCCGGCGCCCTGCGCGAGGCCTACCTGCTCGGCGAGGACGAGCGGCGGTTGCCCGTCAACCAGGAGCGCCGCGTCGACACCGAGTACAACGGCTGGTGGTCCTGCCTGATCCCGGCGGCCGTCGTCCGCGAGATCGGCTACCCGCTGCCGCTGTTCCTGCAGTGGGACGACATCGAGTACGGCTACCGGGCCCGCGCCCACGGCTTCCCCACCGTCTCCCTCCCCGGCGCCGGCGTCTGGCACGCCGACTTCGGGTGGAAGGACGGCGACGAGTGGCAGCGCTACTTCACCATCCGCAACGGGCTGATCATGGCCGCGCTGCACAGCGGCTTCTCGATCCCCAGGATCACCCGACGGCTCGGCCAGCTGCTGTCGCAGCAGCTCGTGGGCATGCAGTACGGGTTGTCTGCCACCCTGCTGAAGGCCGTCGAGGACTTCCTGAACGGCCCCGAGACCCTCTGGGACGGCTCGGCAGGCGCGCTCGCCGAGGTCCGGAAGATCCGGGCGGAGTACCCGGAGACGGTCATGCACCCGATGTCCGAGGCCACGGGCGACTTCCGGGAGCGCCAGGTGGTCCGCGCCGCCAACGAACCGGGCTCCGAGACCCTCACCTGGCTCAAGCGCGCCGCGTACCACCTCACCGGGCGCGCGGTGCACCGCACCGGCTCCGTCCCGGCAGGTGACGCGCACTGGTGGCACGTCTCCACGTTCGAACGCGCGATCGTCACGGACATGTCCGAGCAGGGCTTCCGGGTGCGCACCCGCGACAAGCAGACCGCGCTCGAGCTCACCCGGCGCGCGGCCCACACGCTGCGCCGCTTCGTGCGCGAGGGGCCCGCGGTCGCGGCCCGCTACCGCGCGGAGATGGGCCGGCTCTCCAGCCGGGAGAACTGGGCGCGGCTGTACGGGATGGACGACTGAGCGAGGTCCCACTGACGAACGGCACTCTCGTCGGTACCTAGCCGACGAGAGTGCCGTTCGTCAGCCGGGGTTCCGGTCGAACACCTCGCGCGCCCACGCCTCCCGGCTGGAGAGCTCCGGCAGCGCGTCGCGGTAGCGCCTGCGCAGCTCCGGCCACGCCTTCGCGATATCCCGGCACTGGCCGACCGCGGTCTTGAGCATGGCGCGGAACATCGCCGGGTCGCGCCGGCGGAACGTCACGCCGCGCCCGTCGGGCGTCGAGACGGTCGCCGAGTCGAGCCGGGACAGCACGAACCACTGCGCGTTGCGGGCGGGCACGTTGCGCTGCGGCACGGCCTGGTGCGCCGGGTCGGGAGCGCGCAGGTTGTGCAGCACGCTCTGCGCGAGGCCCTTCACCGTGCCGACCTTGCCCTTCGGCGGCTGCGGGAACAGCTGGGCGGACAGGGCGTCCAGGTCGGACAGCGGCACCTGGGTGGCGGAGTCCAGCGGGCGGCCGTCGTCGTACTCGGCGCGCTTCGCGCGGATCTCCCCGAGCACCGTGGGCAGCGTGGGGAACAGCCGCTCCGGTCCGGCGAGGAAGTCGCGCAGGGCCATCTCCTGCAGCGCCACCGCCGAGTACTCCAGCAGCAGCAGGTGGCGCAGCGTGCGCTTGAGCGTGTCGCGCAGCAGCGCCGTGGGGTTCTCCGGGCCGTGCAGCGTGGCCGCGACGAACCGGTTGCGGTAGTGGAAGTAGGCCTGCCAGTCGCTCGTGTCGTCCTTCTCCAGGAACGACATGTGCCAGATCGCGATGCCGGGCACCGTGGCGGTGCGGTAGCCCTTCGCGCGGGCACGCAGGCCGTACTCGGTGTCGTCGCACTTGATGAACAGCGGCAGCGGCATGCCCACGTCCTCGGCGACCGCGCGCGGGATCAGGCACATCCACCAGGCGTTGTAGTCGACGTCGGTGCGCCGGTGCAGCCACGGCGTCTGGCGCAGCGTCTGGTCGGCCAGGTCGTGGTGCGGCTCGGTGCCGGGGGCGTTGCGCCACAGCAGCGTGCCGCGGTCGACGACCTCGCCCATCGTCGAGAGCTGCGAGCGCGCCTGCAGCGACAGCATCTGCCCGCCGACCAGCATCGGCTCGCGGGAGTAGCGGGAGAACGCGACGGCCCGCAGCACCGAGTCCGGCTCGAGGAGGATGTCGTCGTCCATGTAGAGGATCTGCTCGCAGTCGGTGTGCTCGAGCGCCTCGTACATGATCCGCGCGTAGCCACCGGACCCGCCGAGGTTCGGCTGGTCGATGATCCGCAGCTTGTCGCCCAGCAGGGCGGCGGCCTGCTCGAAGCCCGGCTCGTCGCGCACCTTCTTCGTGCCCTGGTCGGGCACGATCACCGCGGTGAGCGCCTCGCGCACCAGCGGGTCCTCGCCGAGCGCGGTGAGCGTGGCCACGCAGTCGGCGGGCCGGTTGAACGTCGGCGTACCGACGGTGACCGCGGCCCGGCCCGTCGGCTCCTCGGCCGCGTACCAGCCGCCGGCGTGCAGCGTGAGGTCGCCCTCGGCCGTGGTGACGTCGAACCAGTACCAGCCGCCGTCCTCGAAGGGGCGCAGGTCCAGCGCCATGTCCAGCTCGTGCCGGCCCGGCCCCTGCAGCACGGCCCCGCGCTCGAAGATCGGCGAGCCGTCGGACTTGGTGCGGTAGACGTCGATCCGGCCCGTGCCCTCCAGCGAGAGCTTCAGGTGCACCTCGGTGAGCCGGCTCCAGCGCCGCCAGTAGGACGCCGCGAACGCGTTGAAGTAGGCGCCGAAGGACACCTCGCTCTGCTCGGGCACCACGGCCGAGGTCCGCGACGTGGCCCGCAGCCGCCGCGCGCTGACGGCCGAGCCCACGAGGCCGATCTTCGCCGTGGACGGGGGCGCGTCCGGGGTGGGCACGGTGGTGAGCCGGATCCCGGTCCGCTCGTCCAGGTACAGCGAGCGCACGCTCATGGGATCGCCGGTGCGCGGCAGGATCACCCGCTGCAGCAGGTTGCCGCCGTGCGCCGGCGGCACCGCCCCCGGTCGGGGCGACGGGGACGGGCGGGTCGGCGTCTCGGAGATCGTCATCGAGGAGGGGTCCTGTGTCGTCGAGGGCCGGGTCGGCAGGGCACGGGCGTGCGCGCCCGATGTCCGAGAGTAGCGACGCCGCGCGGGGCCCGGTCCCGGTGGGGCATCGGCGTGCCGTGACCACCCGTGATCGTTCCGAGATCGGGCTCCTGCGTCCTTCTCGGGCCGACGCGGTCGATCTCGAACCGATCACGGCCCGGGAGATCGGTGCGAGACCCGGAGGAACGCCCGCTACGGGACGTTCGACGCGATCTCGGGCCGATCACGGGCCGACGCACGCGGAGGGTGGTTGACTCCCCGGGGAACATCGGGGAGGGCACGCGGTGATCGTCGGGAAGGTCGTCCGGGGGCGGGCCCGTGCCTGAGCTCGGGACGCTGCGGCGCCTCGTCGTCCCGGTGCTGCTGCCCGCCGCGGTGTTCGGCGTCGGGCAGGGGGCCGCCGTCCCGGTCGTGGCCCTGCAGGCCAGGGAGCTCGGCGCCTCGGTCGGCGTCGCGGGCCTCGTCGTCGCCCTGCTCGGGCTGGGCCAGGTGCTCGGCGACCTGCCGGCCGGGCGCATCGTCGCCCGCATCGGCGAGCGGGCGGCCGTGCTGCTCGGCAGCGCCGTCGGGGCCGCCGGAGCGGCGCTCGGCCTGCTGTCCTGGTCACCGGTCGTGCTCGGGATCGGGGTCGGCCTGTTCGGCGTGGCGAGCTCGGTGTGGGGGCTCGCCCGGCAGGCCTACATCATCGAGACGGTCCCGCTCGCGCAGCGGGCCCGGACGCTGTCGGCCATGGCGGGCCTGTCCCGCCTCGGCACCCTGCTCGGACCGTTCCTCGGAGCCGGGGTCGTGCTGCTGCTCGGTCCGCGCGGCGGCTTCCTGGTGCAGCTCGCCGCCGTGCTGGTGGCGGCGGCTCTGATGGCCGCGATGCCGCGCGTGAAGGCCGACCGCCGCGCCGCCGGCCCGACCCGGACGTTGCGCGCCGTGCTCGCCGAGCACCACCGGGTGCTGCGCACGCTCGGCACGGGCGCGCTGCTGCTGGGCGCCGCACGGGCCTCCCGCACCGCGGTGCTGCCGCTGTGGGCCGACCACATCGGGCTCGACGCCGCCACCACCAGCCTGCTGTTCGGGGTCGGGGCCGCCGTCGACGTCGCGCTGTCCTACCCGGCCGGGCGGTGGATGGACCTGCGCGGCCGCCGCCCCGTCGCCGTTGCGTCGCTGGTGGCGTTCGCCGCGGCCCACGTCGTGCTGCCGTTCGCGGGCGGGCTGGTCGCGCTCGGCGTCGTCGCGGTGCTGATGGGCCTGGCCAACGGCCTGAGCAACGGCGTGATCATGACGCTCGGCGCCGACGCCGCGCCGGTGCAGGGGCGCGCCGAGTTCCTGGGCGCCTTCCGGCTCTGCCACGACATCGGCATGCTGACCGGGCCCCTGCTGCTCGCCGGCGTCGCAGCGGCGGCCACGCTGAGCGCGGGCTCCGTGGCGCTGGGAGCGGTGTCGACTCTGGGCGCCGCCGGCATGGCCCGCTGGGTGCCGCGGCGCGGGGCCGCATCCGGATGACGACCGGCCGCGGCGCGCCCAGCGTGGCGGGCCTCGTCGCCCCCGCCCCCGCCGGGCCCTCCCGTAGGGCGTCTACCCCGGGATAGACGCTTGCGTCTATCCCGGGGTAGACTTAGAATTTGAGCAAGCCGAGGGACATCGTCAAGCGCATCAGCCGGGAGGCCAAGCGCCAGAACCTCGACTTCGCCCTCCACCGCGAGGGCGCCAACCACACGATCTACACGCTCGACGGGCTGAAGATCCCGATCCCACGACACCGTGACGTCAACGAGATGACCACCGAAGGGATCTACCGCGAGTGCGAGCAGAAGCTCGGGAAAGGCTGGTGGAGACGATGAGCACGTACACGGCGCACGTCACCCGCAGCGGCCGCTACTGGCACATCCACATCCCCGAGATCGACCGCGTCACCCAGGCGCGCAACGTCGGCGAGATCGATGTCATGGCCCGCGACCTGATCGCCGTCATGCTCGACATCGAACCGGACTCGTTCACCGTGGATGTCCAGGTCACCATGCCCGCCTCAGTCCGGGAGCACCTCGACCGCGCCGAACAACTGCGCGCCGAGGAACTCCGCCTGCGCTCCGAAGCGGCCGCAGAGGTGCGCGCCGCGGCGCTGGAGCTGAAGGAGTCCGGCATCCCGCTGCGGGACCTCGGGAAGCTCCTCGGCGTGTCGCATCAGCGAGCACACCAGCTCGTCAGCTCCTGAAGTTCGCACCACGCTCGCGCACCTCCGGGATGCCGGGCGTCAGTCGTCGGACTCCGTGCCCGACAGGGCCCGGCCGTCCACCAGGTGGGGCCGCAGGCGGTTGTCGAACATCGTCAGCGCCGAGCCGATCGCCATGTGCATGTCGAGGTACTTGTAGGTGCCCAGCCGCCCGCCGAACAGTACGTTGGCGTTGGCCGTCTCCTTGCGCGCGAGGTCGCGGTAGCGCTGCAGCTTCGCGCGGTTGTCCGGGGTGTTGATCGGGTAGTACGGCTCGTCCCCGGACTCGGCGGACCGGGAGTACTCGCGCACGATCACCGTCTTGTCCGAGCGGTAGTCGCGCTCGGGGTGGAAGTGGCGGAACTCCAGCACCCGGGTGTAGGGCACGTCGGCGTCGTTGTAGTTCACGACGGCGGTGCCCTGGAAGTCGCCGGTCTCGACGACCTCCTGCTCGAAGTCGAGGGTGCGCCAGCCGAGCTCGCCCTCGGAGTAGTCGAAGTAGCGGTCCAGCGGACCGGTGTAGACGGTGGGCGTCCCGGCCGGGATCTGGTCGCGCACCGCGAAGTAGTCGACGTCGAGCCGCACGTCGATGTTCGGGTGGTCGGCCATCTTCTCGAGCCACGCGGTGTAGCCGTCGACCGGGAGGCCCTCGTACGTGTCGTTGAAGTACCGGTTGTCGAACGTGTAGCGGACCGGGAGCCGGGTGATGATCGACGGGTCGAGCTCCGTCGGCTCGGTCTGCCACTGCTTGGTCGTGTACCCCTTGACGAACGCCTCGTAGAGCGGGCGACCGATCAGCGAGACCGCCTTCTCCTCGAGGTTCGCCGCGTCCTTCGTGTCGATCTCGCCGGCTTGCTCGGCGATCAGCGCCCGCGCCTCGTCAGGGGTGTGGGAACGGCCGAAGAACTGGTTGATCAGCGCCAGGTTCATCGGGAACGCGTAGACCTGCTCACCCACCCGGGCGAAAACGCGGTGCTGGTAGCCGGTGAAGGCGGTGAAGCGGTTGACGTACTCCCAGACCCGCTCGTTCGAGGTGTGGAACAGGTGGGCGCCGTACCGGTGGATCTCGATCCCGGTCTCCGGCTCGACCTCCGAGTAGGCGTTGCCACCGATGTGCGAGCGCCGTTCGAGCACCAGGACGCGTTTGCCCAGTTCACCGGCGGCCCGCTCGGCCACCGTGAGGCCGAAGAACCCGGAGCCGACGACGACGAGGTCGTATCCCGCGTAGGTCACGGCCACCGAGGGTAGCGGGGTGGTGGACGCCTCCCGGGCACGCCCCGGCGGGTTCGCAGGACGCCCACGTCAGACGTGTAGGTTCGCGCCGGTTGCCGGCGATCCGGTGACGGCGGCGATCCGGGGGTTCGGGCGGTGGGAGCAGGCGGCCACGTCGTGGTGCTCTACGTGCTCGCACTGTGGGTACCGGGCCTCGTCCTCGCCGCGCTCGCCGGGGTGCGCGGGTGGACGCTCGCCGCGTTCGCCCCGCTGCTCACCTACGCCGTCGTCGGGCTGTTCGGGCCGCTGTTCGCCGCGATCGGCATCGACTGGTCGCCCACGAGCGCGGGCCTGCTGCTCGTCGTGCTCTGCGCGGTGGCGGTGGCCGCCCGCGTCACGATCCGGTACCGCTCCGGCGCACCGCCGCCTGCCGCGCCGCCGTTGTGGAGCCGGTGGGCCCACGCCGCGGTGGCGGTGTCGCTCGCCGGGATCGTCGTGCTCGGCGGCACCGTCATCTGGTCGGGACTGGGCCACCTGTCCGCGATCCCGCAGGACTGGGACGCCGTGTTCCACGCCAACGGCATCCGGTGGATCGCCGAGACCGGCGACAGCAGCCTCGTCGGGATGGGCCAGGTCAACTGGTTCCTGAACGGCGTCGAGGTCTTCTACCCCAACGCCTACCACCTGCTCGCGGCGCTGGTCCTGCAGATCAGCGGCACGGATGTGCCCACCGTGCTCAACGCGCACACGGTGCTGCTGCCCGGCATCGGCGCGCTCGTCGTCGTCGCGCTCGTGCACCGCTTCGGCGGCCGGGCCGTGCTCGCCGTCGCGGCCGCGGGCTGCAGCGTGGCGATCACCTTCTTCTACGACATGCTCTGGCGCGGACCGCTGCTGCCGTTCGTCACCGGCGCCGTGCTGATGCCGCTGGCCGCCGTGCTGCTCGTCGACCTGCTCGACGCCCGGGGCCGGCTCTCCCGCGTGCTCGTGCAGGGGCTGCTGTTCGGGATGGGGCTGCTCGGCATGATCGCCCTGAACCCGGCCATCCTGTTCACCGCGGCCCTGTTCGCCATGCCCGCCGTGGTCCAGCGCTGGGCGACCGACCCCCGACTGCTGCGCCGCGAACCGCTCGTCGTGCTCGCGGCGGGGGCCGGTGCCGCCCTGCTCGCGCTGCCCCAGCTGCTCGGTTCCCTGGGCAGCGCCTCGGGTGAGCCGCCCTACGACTGGCCGGCCGAGATGACCCAGTCCGAGGCGGTCGGCGAGCTGGTGGCGCTGGCGCACGACGGCCTGCGCCCGCAGTGGTGGCTCGTGGCCGCCGTCGGTGTCGGCCTCGCGCGCTTCGCCCACCTGCGCGGCCTGCGCTGGACGGCGGCGTCCGGCGCCGCGTTCGCCGGCCTGTTCGTGGCCGTCGCCTCCTCGGACGCCTGGTGGGTCACCGCCATCACCCGCCCCTGGTGGAACGACGAGTGGCGCCTGGTCGGGCTGTGCGTCGTCCCGATCGCGGTGCTGGCCGGGCACGGTCTCGCCGAGCTGCAGCGGGGGGCGGCCACGGGGATCAGGGCGCTCGCCGAGAAGGTCGGCGCCGGCCCGCCGGAACCGGCCCGGCAGGCCGCCTCGATCGTCGCGACCGGGCTCGTGTTCTCCCTGTTCTTCGTGGCGAGCAACGAGCTCTACCTGGCGCGCAACGTCGGACGGATGCAGCTGGCCGCACCCGACGGCCCGGTCGTGTCCTCCCTCGAGGTCGACGCGATGCACGAGCTCGCGAAGGTGGTGCCGCCGGGCCAGCGGGTGCTCAACGACCGCGGCGACGGCTCGGCGTGGATGTACGCGATCGCCGGCGTGCTGCCCATCGCCGGGCACTACAACGCCTCCCAGATCGACGACAGCATCCACCTGCTCAACGCGCGGTTCAACCGCTACCCCGACGAGCCCGAGGTGCGCGCCGCGGTGGAGGAGCTCGGCGTCCACTACGTGATGCTGGGCCGCGGGTACGTGCGATCGGACTGGCGGCGCGCCCCCGGGTTCATCGGGCTGGAGAACGCCGACTGGCTGCAGGTCGTGTACCGCAACCGCGATGCGGTGATCTACCGGATCCGGCCCGACGCGCCGGGCGGGCGGTAGTGGCGGCGGGCGCTAGCGTGGCGCCGGTGACGCGGACGGACCGGCCGGGGTGGTCCCCTGCCCCCGCTCCCCGCGCCGTCCCGCCGTGGCTCGCACGCGTCGGCCTCGGCGCAGGAGAGGTGCTCGTGGCGCTGGGCGCCGCGCTCCTCTCGGTGCAGCTGAGCCGCTCGGTGGTCGTCGACCCGCTGGACCGCATCGGGCAGGTCAGCGGACTGGCCGCGCTCGACCTGCGGTTCGTCGTGCTCGGCCTCGTGGTCGTGCTGGCCGCCGTGGCGGCGAGCCGGCACCCGGCGGTGTGGGCGGTGGTCAGCCGGCTCGCGTGCGCCGCGGTGGCCGGGCTCGCCACCGGGCTGGTCGCGGGTGGCGTCCTGCTCGCGCTGCGGGGCACGGACTGGCCCCTGTTCGCCAACTGGGGGGACTCCGGGCAGCTCATCCGCTGGGCCGACGACATCCTCGCCGGACGCGGCGTCCCCGCCGACTACCCGCCTGCCGTGCTGCACGTGATCGCCCGGTGGGCCGAGCTCACCGGCGACTCCACCGCGAGCGCGCTGCGGACCGTCCAGGTGGTGGCCACGGCGCTGTTCGGGCCGCTGGCCTACCTGTCCTGGCGGCTCGTGCTGGCCCCGGTGTGGGCGCTGGCCGCCACCCTCGTCGCGGCGATGCCGATGCTCGAGCCGTACAAGCCCTACACCACCGTCGTGCTCGTCGCGCTGGTCCCGCTCCTGATCGCGTTCCTGCGGGTGCTGCGCCGCGCCGAGGCGCTGACCTGGACGCGCGTCGCGCTCGTCGGCGTCGCGACCGGCGCCGGCCTCGGCGTGCTGTTCTGCCTCTACTCCGGGTGGTTCCTCTGGTCGGCGCCCGGCGCGCTGGTGGCGGTGCTGGTCGTGTTCCCGTGGCGCGCCGCGCCGCTGCGCGGTCTCGCGCTGCTCGGGCTGGCCGCCGCGGGCCTGGTCGCCGTGGCGTGGCCCCACCTGCTCGGGCTGCTCGGCGCCGCCGGCACGGTGCAGGACCGCTACTTCTACTTCGACACCGCCGTCGAACCCGCCTACATCGCGATGTGGCGCAACGACCTGCCCGGCGACGTCGGCCCGTGGCCGCCGCCGGGCGAGCTCGCCGGGGTGGGCGTCTTCACCGTCCTGCTGGTGGTCGGGCTGGGCCTGGCCGTCGCCGTCGCGGGACGGCGTACGGCGGTGCTCGCCCTCTGCGCGCTGATGGCGGGCGCGTGGCTGATGCGGTTCTGGATCGCGTCGCAGATGTACGCCACGCTGACCGTGCAGCTCTACCCCCGCACGACCGCGCAGATCCTGTTCTGCCTGCTGCTGCTGGCGGTGTTCGCGGCGCTGTACGGCGGCCGGCGGGTGCAGGAGGTGTGGCACGCGCGGTTCGGGTCGGGCGACCGCGTCCCGGCGCGTCCGGTGGTCACGGTCGGGGCGCTGTGCGCCGCGCTGCTGCTCGCCCTGTCCATGGGCTCGGCGACCGCGGACCGCTACCTGCCGCGCGACGACGGCTCGGTCGGGCTGCTCGCCCACGTGGCCCAGCACGTGCGGCAGCCGGACGGGACCTGCCCCGACTACAGCGTGGCGGACGGGTGCGCGCCGGATCCGGGGGCGCTGCTGGGGGGCGGGTGGCAGCCGTACGGTGAGCCGATCACCCGCGGATCGCGCTGACCGTCACCGGCCGGGCGGTGGCACGAGCACGTCCCCGCAGGACGCCCGCGGCGAACGGCGCGCGGCGTCGTCGGCAGCCGCTGCCGCGCTCGCGCGGTCCCGCAGCGCCTCCAGGTCACCGGGCTCGAGCACGTCCCGGCGCACCCGGTCGGTGAGGCCCGCCGTGCTCGTCCTGATCTCCACGTAGTCGGCGGCCAGGCGGGGATCGTCGAGCAGTCCGGTGAGCCGCGCCCAATCGGAGTTGAGCGTGAGGAAGGTCGGACGCACGTCCTCGAAGACGTGGTCGCGCAACCCGGCCATGTCGCCGTTCCCCCAGAACCGGGCGATGCGGCGGTCGGCGAGCCCCGCCACGTCGACGACGCGAAGGCCGCTCACGAGCGCCGCACCACCGATGTCGGGAGCAAGCAGAACGGCGTCGGGCACATCGACGACATCGGCGTAGGCGTTGATCGCGTTCCCGGTGTTCTGGGCGACCAGGCACAGCGGCGCGGTCGGCGCGGCGCGGAACGCACGGGCGGAATCGACGAGCGCGAGACCGGACACGAGAGCGGCCCCGACCGCGAGCACCGCCCCGACCACTCGCGCGCGCATCGACAGCACCGGCGCCACCACGACGGCGGCGGTCATTCCCGCGAGCGCCGCCAACGGCCAGACGGGGGTCGCGAATCGCAACTGCCCCATCCAGTCCGGCTCCAGCACCCCGAACGCCAGCACCGCGAGCGCGAGCGGTACGAGCAGCGCCACGAGGGCCCGGTGCCCGGGTCGCGTCACCACGGCCCCGATGGCGGCCACGGCCAGCAGTGCCGCGGGCCACCCCGCGTAGCCGATCAGCTCGGCGGGCCGCAGGGCGGCGGCCACCCCGGGCAGCCCCTGCGACTTGGCGATCGCGGTGTTGGGCAGGTACTCGCCGAAGGTCGCGAGCCGCCAGGCCAGGTACGCCCCGACGGGCACCGCGAACACGAGCACGCCGAGCACGACGGAGCGCACGGCCCGGGCGAGGTCGGCGCGACGCAGCAGGAGGAGCACCACGAGCGGGAACGCCGCGACGTACACGAGGCCGTCCGGGCGGGTCAGCGCGGCCAGCGCGGCGAGCAGCCCGCACCACACCGGCGTCGATGGCGCGTACAGCCGGCCCGCGGCGACCGCGCGCACGAGCACCGCCGCGAGCCCGGCCGCGGCGAACGCGAGCAGCGCGTTCTCCAGCCCGGACACCGTCCAGATCACGAACGACGGGACCGCCGCCGTGACCAGTCCGGCGAGGACCGTCACCAGGACCGGGCGGCGGGTCAGCGCCGACGCGGCCGCGTAGCAGCAGGCGAACACGCCGGCGACCAGCCCGAGCGCCAGCAGCTTCGGGAAGGCGACGAGGTCGGGCACCCCGAACCACGCGCCGCGGTCGAACAGCCCGATCCACCGGCCGAGCACGAGCACCGCGAGCCATGCCGGGTTCGAGTACCCCTCGACGGGCTCGGCACCGGGCTGCAGGACCGGCCCCTCACCCGTGGCGATCGACCGGGCGTAGGCGAACGTGATGGCCGCGTCGTCCACGATCCACCGGCCGTAGAGCAGGGCGTGGACGCCGACGGCGACCGTGGGCACCGCCACGGCGACGAGCGCCCAGGGCCACGGGCGCAACGGCGCGGGTGCGTCGGTGGCGGCAGCCGGTGGGCGCGCCACGGCGCGGATCACGCGCCGAAGGCGTGCCGGGCCAGCGTGCGCACCCCGCCGACGCCGCCCCGGCGCGCGGCGGCCGGCAGTCGCGTCAGCGCGTTGATGCGCGAGGAGAGGTGCCGCCGGGCCGCGCGGGACGCGCGCGGCCAGCCGCGGGCCGCCATCCGGTCCGCGGTCTCGACGAAGAACTTCCGTTCCTCGGAGAACCGCCTGCCGTCCGCGGCGTGGGCCGACGACACCGACGCCCGGTGGCGCCGGTAGCGGAAGCAGACCTCGGGCTGCACGAGCAGCGACTCGCCGTCGAGGACGAGGTCGAGCACGAGCGCGAGGTCCTGCACCACGTCGACGCCCTCGCGGAAGCCGGTGCGGCGCAACGGCTCGGAGCGCCAGCAGATCGACGGGAAGTACAGCCAGTTGCCCCGCAGCAGGCTCACCGCGAGCTCCTCGCCCGCCAGCACGGTGGACCCGGACACCCGCGGCGCGTAGACCCAACGCTTGCTCAGGTCCACCAGCGTGCGGGCCGGCGCGCCGTTCTCGTCGACCACCTCGACCCCGGGCTGGACGATCGCGACCTCCGGGTGCGCCGCGTGCGCCCGCCGGACCGCGCCCACGTAGCCCGGCAGCATCAGGTCGTCGTTGCCGATGATCACAGCGAGGTCGTGTTCGACCAGGTCCACGCACTGCTGGAAGTTGCGGTTGATGCCCAGGTTGCGGGGGTTGCGGTGGTAGCGCACCCGCTCGTCGCCGAGCCCGGCGCACCAGCCCTCGACGGCGTCGTCGGCGAGCTCGCCGGAGTCGTCCACCACCGTGAGCCGCCACCGCGGGTCGTCCTGGGCGAGCACGCTGCGCACGGTCTCCTGGAGCAGGTCCAGCCGGCCGTAGTGCGGCAGCATGACCTCGACCGTGCCGACGGGGGCGTCGTCGCCGGTCGTCACCGCCCGCCGTCCTCGGGCGCGACGGGCGCGCGGTCGCCGTCGCCGGTGGCGACGCTGACGACCTGGGCCGAGTGCAGACCACGCTCACGGTTGATCAGCTCCGCCTCCCGGATGGCGACGGTGCGCGCCAGCTCGGTGTAGCGCCGGTCGACCACGCGGAAGCGCTGGTACATGCTGAACATGCCGGCCATGAACGCCACGACCAGCGCGTAGAGCACGAGGTCGGTGCCGCGGCCCACACCGAGGAAGTGCGCGATCACCGAGAGGTCGTTCGGCCGCATCACCGCGTAGACGTTCGCGACCGCGAACAGCACGAGCCCGATCCGCTTGCTCGCCTGCACGTAGACCGCGCCTGCGCTGCGGACGAAGACGTACAGGATGACCATGACCGCGATGACGAGGATGAACTGGATGAGCACGGCGGGTCAGCCTCCCCGGTGGCGGACGGACAGGTCGAAGAGGATGTTGACGCCGTTCAGCAGCGACTGGCCCTTGCTGCGCGAGTACTCGGTGTAGCGGATCGACACCGGGATCTCGCGGACCCGCCACCGGGAGCGCCCGAGGTAGGAGACGATCTCCGAGGCGTGCGCCATCCCGTTCATGGTGATCTGCAGCTGGTCGGCCACCGGCCGGGTGAGCACGCGCAGGCCGTTGTGCGCATCGGTGAGCCGCAGCTTGCGGCCCGCCGGGCTGAGCATCACCGCCACGCGCAGCACGATGCGCTTGAGCAGCGGCACCGACGCGGCGTGGTCGGCGAAGCGGGTGCCGAGCACCACGTCGGCCTGCCCGGAGCGGGCCACCTCGAGCATCGCGGCGGCGTCCTCGAGCCGGTGCTGGCCGTCGGCGTCGTAGGTGACGATGTACTGGGCGCCCGGCTGCACCCGCGCGTAGGACAGGCCCGTCTGCAGCGCGGCGCCCTGGCCGAGGTTCACCGGGTGGCGCACGAGGTGCGCGCCGGTGCGCAGCACGACCTCCGCGGAGCCGTCGCCGCTGCCGTCGTCGACGCACACGACGTTCGGGAAGACCTCGAGGACCTGCCGGATCACCGACTCCAGCACCGGCGCCTCGTTGAAGACGGGGATCACGACCCAGACGTCGTCGTTGCGCCGGCTGTCGGCGGTGGTCACACCGTCCTCCTCCTCGTGGCGTGCTTCGGGTGATCCGGACATGGCCGCGCCAACCTACCGGCGCCCCGTCGCGGAGGACGCACCCACGCCCGTCCGCACCGCGCGCAGCGCCCGCAGGACCCCGACGAGGAGCACCGCGAGCACCACCAGTGGCCCGACGAGCTGCGCGAGCAGCGCGGCCGGGATCGGCTCCGGTCCCACCACCAGTACCACCAGGAACACGACCGCACCCACGATCCACCCGGTCGTGACCGTGCGCTGGCGGTTCAGCGCCACCAGCGTGGGCTGCACGACGAGTGCGAGCATCATCACCAGGGTGGCCGCTCCGAGCATGCCGAGCGTGGTCACCGACGGGCGGTACGCGGTGTTGAACAGGACCTCGGCGGCCCAGGGTCCGAGCCACACGCAACCGCCCACCCCGAGCAGCCCCAGGGCCGTGACCAGGGCGAGCGCCTGCCGGAGCCGGTGCGTCAGCTCCACGTGGTCGCCCTGCGCTGCCGCCCGCGTGACGTGCGGCAGCAGCACCGCCTGCACGGGCGCGAACAGGAACAGCGGCACCCGCGCCAGCACGAACGTGGACGCGAAGACGGCGGCGGCAACCAGGTCGTCGGGTGAGCGGTAGGTCACGACGACCGGGGCGAGGTTGGCCAGCAGCTGGCTGAGCGCGATGGCCCCCACCAGGTAGAGCAGCGACCGGCCCATGCCGTCGGGCGGGCTCGCCCCCTCGGGCGCCGGCGGGAGCCGCAGCGCCGCGACCACGCTCAGCGCCGCGATCGCCGACCCCACCGCGAACGCGAACCCGTACGCGGACGGCCACTCCAGCGCGAGCGCGAGCAGCACCAGGCACGGCAGCAGCCGGACCGCGCCTTCGACGTAGAGCGTGCGGGCGTAGGGCCCGAAGCGCTGCTGCCCGCCGAGCAGCCCGCGCGCCCAGTACACACCGCCCGATCCGGCGATGGCGACGAGCAGCGCCAGCAGCAGCCCCACCCGCCACTCGAGGACCCGGCCGAGTACCAGCGGCCACGCGACGAGGACGACCGCGACGAGCGCACCGAACGACCACAGCGCGAGCACGCCGGCCCGGCGCGCGATCGGGCGCAGGGGCTCGCCGCGGGCGGCGGCGGCGCTGACGGCGCGGCTCGTCTCCTGCTCCAGCGCGGCGAAGATGCCGGGGCCGATGATGTTCACGAGCATGTACAGCGAGACGAGCGCGTTGAGCGCGCCCGCGTCGACCGGGCCCTCGAACACGTGCCCGACGACGGCGACGAACGCGTAGCCGGCCGCACCGAGCACCCCGAGCCCCGCGGCGAGGTGCGCCGCGGTGCCGAGACGGCCTGCGGGTTTCACGTGCCCACGGTAGCGGCCGCTCAATTCCGGGCGAGGGTCACGAACTCGTTGTACGGGAAGACCCGGCCCGCCGGGCGCGGGAACGGGAACGAGTACTGCCGCGCCACCGTCAGGCCCACGGTCTCGCACAGGGCCGCGACCTCGGCGAACCCGCAGAAGCGCACGTGCGTGGCGTCGGTGGTGTAGCCCTTCTCCTGCGGCGTGATCAGCACGACCTTGCCGCCCTTGCGCACGAACGGCAGGTAGGTGCGCAGCAGCCCGACCGCGTCCTCCTCCGTCATGTGCTCGACGACGTGCGCGGCCAGCAGGCTGTCGAACGCACCCTCCCGCGCCTGGGGGCCCTGGAGGAACTCGTCGCTGGTGTAGGCCTCGAGCCCGCGTTCCCGGGCCACCGCCACCGAGGAGGCGTTGTGGTCGACGCCCACGCCGTCGCCGCCGAGGTGGGCGAGGTTGCGGCCCAGCCCGCAGCCGATGTCGAGGGTGCGGCCCAGGCCGAGGCGGCGGATGTTCCAGCGGTACGGCGCCTGCACGTCCAGCCACTGCTTCCACCGGGCCTGCTCCAGCGTCTTCAGGCGTTCGGCGTAGTCGGGGGCGTCGGTGCCGGGGCGTCCCTCTGGTTCCGTCACACAGGCAGTGTGACGGGCGAGGGACGCCGCGGGCGAAACCACCCCCACCGCGGCCGACCGCGGGCTCGCACACCGATTCCTGCGCTGACACACCGACTGCAGTCGGTGTGCGGGCACCACGATCGGTGTGCGAGGGAAGCGATGCAGGGCTCGCCCGCGCCGAGGGGCGGCCGGCGTCCGACGATCGCGCGCGAGGCCCTGGACCGCTACCTGAGCGGCCGGGCGTAGTCCGGACACGCGTCACCGCGCGCCGGTCGCCGCCGACCCGGCAGCTACCATCCCCGCCGTGCGTGCGGTCGTGACCGGTGGAGCCGGCTTCATCGGGTCCCACCTCGTGGACTCCCTGGTCGCCGACGGCGCCGACGTCCTCGTCCTGGACGACCTCAGCCACGGCTCGACCGCCAACCTCGCCGGCTCCCCGTCGGCGGAGCTCGCGCAGGTCGACGTCCGGGACGCGGCGGGCGTGCACCGCGCCGTCACGGGCTTCGCGCCCGACCTGCTGTTCCACCTGGCCGCGCAGATCGACGTGCGCAGGTCGATGGCCGACCCGGGCACCGACACCTCGATCAACGTGCTCGGCTCGGTGAACGTCTTCTCCGCGGCGCTCGCGGCGGGGGTGCGGCGCGTGGTGAACACCTCCACCGGAGGAGCGATCTACGGCGAGACCGACGTCGTGCCCACCCCGGAGACCGTGGCCACCGACCCGCTGTCGCCCTACGGGCTGGGCAAGCACACCGTGGAGCGCTACGGCAGCTGGTTCCGGCGCAGCCAGGGGCTCGACGTCGTGACGCTGCGCTACGGCAACGTGTACGGCCCGCGCCAGGACCCGCGCGGCGACGCCGGCGTGATCGCGATCTTCTGCGACAAGGTGTTGGAGGGCGGCCGGCCCACGGTGTTCGGGGACGGCCGCCAGACCCGCGACTACGTGTTCGTGGGCGACATCGTCGCGGCGAACCGGGCCGCCGCCGCGGCCGCCGACCTGCCGCACGACGCCTACAACGTCGGCACCGGCACCGAGGTCGACGTGCTCGCCCTCACCGCGGCCGTCGCGGCCGCGGCGGGGGTGGACCCCGCCGCGTTCGCCCCCGAGTTCCGGCCCGCGCGCGCCGGCGAGGTGCTGCGCAGCTGCCTCGACGTCTCCCGCGCCCGCACGGAGCTCGGGCTGCCCGCCCCCACCGACCTGACCGCCGGGCTGCGCGCCACCCTCGACTGGGTGCGCACCCTCCCCCGGGAGACGACGGCATGACCGACACGCTCCAGGTGCGGCAGACCTCCATCCCGGGGCTGCTGCACGTCGACCTCGTCGTCCACGAGGACGGCCGCGGCTGGTTCAAGGAGAGCTTCCAGCGCGCGAAGCTCGAGGCGCAGGGCTTCCCGCCGTTCGAGATCGTGCAGAGCAACGTCTCGTTCAACGCCGAGGTGGGCGTCACCCGCGGCATCCACGCCGAGCCGTGGGACAAGTTCATCTCGCTGGCCCACGGGCGGGCGTTCGCCGCGATCGTCGACCTGCGGGCCGGGGAGACGTTCGGGCGGGTGGAGACGGTCGAGCTGCACCCGGGCAACGCGCTGTACGTGCCCCGCGGGTGCGGCAACTCCTACCAGACCCTCACCCCGGACGTCGTCTACTCGTACCTGGTGAACGAGCACTGGTCCCCGGACGCCCGCTACACGCTGATCCAGGCCTACGACCCCGGCCTGGGCATCGACTGGCCGATCGGCGAGGACGCGGCCATCCGCTCGGACAAGGACCGCGGGCACCCGCCGCTGGCGAGCGTCGCCCCCATGGAGGTGTGACCGTGCGCGTGCTCGTACTCGGCGCCGGCGGGCAGGTCGGGCGCGCGCTGGTGGCGGCGCTGCCCGGCGTCACGGCGCTCGGGCACGCTGAGCTCGACATCGCCGACGCGGCGAACGCCGCCATCGACTGGCCCGCATACGACACGGTCGTGAACGCGGGCGCGTTCACCGACGTGGACGCCGCCGAGACCGACGAGGGCCGCGCCGCGGCATGGCGCGCCAACGCCGCCGGTCCCGCCGCGCTCGCCGCGCTGTGCCGGCGCGGCGGCGCCACGCTCGTGCACCTGTCCACCGAGTACGTGTTCGACGGCCGCGCGGCGCAGCCGTACCGGGAGGACGCGCCGGTGGCCCCGCTGTCGGCCTACGGCGCGTCCAAGGCCGCGGGCGACCTCGCCGTGCAGTCCCTCGAGCGGTACTACCTGGTGCGACCGACCTGGGTGGTCGGCGAAGGCCGCAACTTCGTGCGCACGATGCTGGGCCTGGCCGCGAAGGGCGTCGAGCCGACGGTGGTGGCCGACCAGGTCGGGCGCCCCACGTTCGCCACCGACCTCGCGGCCGCGATCGTGCACCTCGTCGCGGACGGGGCGCCCTACGGCACCTACCACGTGACGGGCGGCGGCGAGCCGGCGTCGTGGGCGGAGGTCGCGCGCGCCACGTTCGCGCTGGCCGGCCGCTCCGACCTGCGCGTCACCGACACGACCACGGCGGAGTACTTCGCCGGCAAGCCGCAGGCCGCGCCCCGCCCGCTCAACAGCGTGCTGGACCTGTCCCGCGCGTCCGCGGTGGGCGTGGAGCTGCCGGACTGGCGCGAACGGCTCGCCGAGTACGTCAGCTCCCACCCTTGAGGGGCTCCCACCACGAGCGGTGGTCGCGGTACCAGCGCACGGTGGCGGCGAGCCCCTGTGCGAACGGCACCCGCGGCGCGTAGCCGAGCTCGTCGGCGATCTTCGACCAGTCCACGCTGTAGCGGCGGTCGTGGCCCAGGCGGTCGGCCACCGGCTCGATCATCGACTCGTCGGCGCCCACGGCCTCGATCAGCCGCAGCGTCAGCTCCTTGTTGGTGAACTCGGTGCCACCGCCGATGTTGTAGACCTCGCCGTCGCGGCCCTTCTCGGCCACCAGCTGGATGCCGCGGCAGTGGTCGTCGACGTGCAGCCAGTCGCGCACGTTCAGGCCGTCGCCGTAGAGCGGCACCTTCTTCCCGTCCAGCAGGTTCGTGACGAACAGCGGGATGACCTTCTCCGGGAACTGGTGCGGCCCGTAGTTGTTCGAGCAGCGGGTGATGCAGACCGGCAGGCCGTGCGTGCGGTGGAAGGACCGCACCAGCAGGTCCGAGCCCGCCTTCGACGCCGAGTAGGGCGAGTTGGGCTCCAGCGGGTGCGTCTCCGGCCAGGCACCCTCGTCGATCGAGCCGTACACCTCGTCGGTGGACACGTGCACGAACCGCGAGACGCCGCTCTGCAACGCCGCCTGCAGCAGCACCTGCGTGCCGACGACGTTGGTGGAGACGAAGTCGGCGGCCCCGGCGATCGAGCGGTCCACGTGCGACTCGGCGGCGAAGTGCACCACGACGTCGGTGCCGGACATGACCCGCGCGACGGCGTCGGCGTCGCGGATGTCGCCCTGGACGAACCGCAGCCGCGGGTCGTCGGCGACGGGCGCGAGATTGGTGCGCGTGCCCGCGTAGGTGAGCAGGTCCAGCACCACGACGTCGGCGTCGGCGTACGCCGGGTAGGCGCCGCCCAGGAGCGACCGCACGTAGTGCGAGCCGATGAAACCGGCTCCTCCCGTCACCAGGACCTGCACGCGAACCTCCTCAGCCGGCGAACGACTTCGCCACGTCCATCACGTACTCGCCGTAGCCCGACTTGGCCTGCCGCTCGCCCAGCGCGTAGCAGGCCGCCGGGTCGATGAAGCCCATCCGCATCGCGATCTCCTCGATGCAGGCGATCCGCACACCCTGGCGATTCTCCAGCACCCGCACGTACTCGCCCGCCTCCAGCAGCGACTCGTGGGTGCCGGTGTCCAGCCAGGCGAAACCCCGGCCCAGGTCCACCAGCCGGGCACTGCCGCGCTCGAGGTAGGCGCGGTTGACGTCGGTGATCTCCAGCTCGCCGCGCGCCGACGGCGAGAGCCCGGCGGCGATCTCCACAACGTCGTTGTCGTAGAAGTAGAGCCCGGTCACCGCGCGGTTCGAGCGTGGGTGCTCCGGCTTCTCCTCGATCGACAGCAGCCGCCCGTCGGCGTCGGCCTCGGCCACGCCGTAGCGCTGCGGGTCACGCACCGGGTAGCCGAACAGGATGCAGCCCGTCTCGCCCGCCGTGACGTCGGCGATCGCCCGCTGCAGCAGCCCGGAGAAGCCCTGCCCGTGGAAGATGTTGTCGCCGAGCACCAGCGCGGCCGGGTCGGAGCCGACGTGCTCGGCCCCGATCACGAACGCCTCCGCCAGCCCGTTCGGCGCCGCCTGCTCGGCGTAGGAGATGCGCATCCCGATCTCGGCGCCGTCGTCGAGGAGCCTGCGGAACGCGGGGAGGTCCTGCGGTGTGGAGATCACCAGGACGTCCCGGATCCCGGCCAGCATCAGCACCGACAGCGGGTAGTAGATCATCGGCTTGTCGTAGACCGGCATCAGCTGCTTCGACACCGCGCGCGTGATCGGGTGCAGCCGGGTGCCCGAGCCCCCGGCCAGGATGATGCCCTTCATCCTCAGGAGTAGACCGCGAGCACCAGGGTGCCCACCCAGAGCACCGCCAGCACCTGCAGGACGCGGTCGCCGAGCGCGATCTCCTCGGGCTCGCCGCCGTTGCCCGAGTCGACGTCCACCGAGTAGCGCAGCACGGCGATCACGAACGGGACGATCGAGATCACCGACCACACCGTGTTGTGCCGCTCGACGCCGATGTCGAAGGCCCACAGCGAGTACGTGGTGATCAGCACGGTGGCCGACAGCGCCCACACGAACCGCAGGTAGGACGCCGAGTAGCTCTCCAGCGACTTGCGGATCTTCGCGCCGGTGCGCTCCGCGAGCATCATCTCCGCGTACCGCTTGCCCGCCACCATGAACAGCGAGCCGAAGCCGGCGACCAGCAGGAACCACTGCGAGAGCACGATGCCCGTGGCCGCACCGCCCGCGATCGCCCGGAGCAGGAAGCCGGAGGCGACGATGCAGATGTCGAGCACCGCCTGGTGCTTGAGCCAGAAGCAGTAGGCCAGCTGCACCGCGATGTACACGGCGAGGACGATCACCAGGTCGATGCGCACGAGC
Organism: Pseudonocardia kunmingensis; assembly: GCF_006716445.1. Classification (GTDB taxonomy): domain Bacteria; phylum Actinomycetota; class Actinomycetes; order Mycobacteriales; family Pseudonocardiaceae; genus Pseudonocardia; species Pseudonocardia kunmingensis. The sequence goes on along the minus strand of NZ_VFPA01000001.1, from coordinate 3,157,300 downwards.
AGGCCCAGCGCGAGCGACCCGGCGAGCAGCACCACCGCCACGGCCATCGCCAGCCGCGGCGAGACGATCCCGGCGGCGATCGGCCGGTTGCGCTTGGTGGGGTGCGCACGGTCCGCGGCCACGTCGTTGGCGTCGTTGACGAGGTAGATGCCCGACGCGGCCAGCGAGAACGCCACGAACGCCACCGCGAGCGACACCGCGATGCCCTCGCGGAACAGGTCGCCGCCGGCGAACGGCGCGGCCAGCACGAGGACGTTCTTCACCCACTGCCGCGGGCGCATCGTCTTGAGCACGCCGCGGGCGACGGTCACCGGCGTGCGGTGCGGCACGGCGTGCTCCGTCGGGACGTCGGTGCTGGTCATCGGTTTCCCTTCCGGGCGACCCGGCGCGCGGTGATCGCGACGGCGGCGCCGAGCGCGGAGCCCGCGAGGACGTCGGTGGGGTAGTGCACGCCGAGCACCATCCGCGAGACCGCCATGGGCGGCACCAGCGCGGCCACGAGCGGCTTGCGCAGCAGGGCGCCGAACAGCACGGCGGCCGCGGTGGTGGACGTGGCGTGCGCGGACGGGAAGCTCAGCCGGCTCGGCGTGCCGACCAGTACCTGCACCCGCGGGTCGTCCGGCCGCGACCTGCGCACCACGCGCTTGACGCCGACCGACGCCCCGTGGGCGAGGGCCACGGCGGCGGTGGCGGTGATCCAGTCGCGGCGGCGCCTGCGATCGACCAGCGCGCCGACCGCGCCCATCGCCAGCCAGCCGGCGGCGTGCTCGCCGAACAGCGACATGCCGCGCGCCACGCGGACGACCGGTGGCCTCGCGAGCGCTCCCTGCACCGCCGCCAGCACCCGCACCTCGGCGGCCGCGGGCGGCACGTCGACGGTGCCGTCCGGCTCGAAGATCGGGGTGGCGGGGCGGTCGAGGAGTTCGGCCACGCGGAGGCCTCCAGTACGACGGGCAGGAGCCCGCACGACCACCCGCCCACGGCGAACGGTCGTGCGCTGTCGCTCGATGCTACGCCCGGTCACTGGGAGTAGCCGGGCGTGGTCGGCGCCGTGTCGACCGGGGGATCAGAACCAACGCTCCAGGACGAGGGCCAGCCCGTCCTCGCCGTTGCCCGCGGTGACCTCGTCGGCCACCTCCAGCAGGGCCGGGTGGGCGTTGCCCATCGCCACGCCGTGCCCGACCCACCGCAGCATCTCCAGGTCGTTGGGCATGTCCCCGAAGGCGATGACGTCGGCCGCCTCCACCCCGTGGCGCTGGGCCACCTCGGCGAGGCCCGTGGCCTTCGTGACGCCGGGTGAGGAGATCTCGACCAGCCCACGCGGGTGCGAGAACGTGAGGTCCGCGGCGTCACCGATCACCGGGGTGAGCGCGGCGACCATCGCATCGCTGGACAGCCGCGGCTCACGCACCAGCAGCTTCACGGCAGGCCGGCTCAGCAGCTCGGCCCGGTCCACCGTCACGTCGTCACCGTCGACCCAGGCGTGCCGGTACCCCGGCTCCGCCACGAACGGCGCGCCGTCCTCCGCCCTGCCCACCCGCTCGACCGCGAGGCCGCAGCCGGGCAGCGTCTCGTCCGCGGCCGCGGCGAGCAGGGCGAGCGCGTCCGGCTCCAGCACGCGCGCCCACAGCACGCGGTCCTCGAGGGCGTCGTAGAGCACGCCGCCGTTCGCGCACACCGCGAGCCGCGCGACGCCCACCTGCGCCACGATCGGCGGGATCCAGCGCGGCGGGCGCCCGGTGACGAGCACGAACCCCACGCCGGACGCCACGAGCCGCTCGATCACGGCCGCGGCACGCGGGGAGACCCGGTCGTCCGGGTCGAGCAGCGTGCCGTCGACATCGGTCGCCACGAGGTGAGGGGCCTGCACGCACCCAGGGTACGGAGGCGGGCGGCCGAGGACGGGCCGACGAGACGCACGGCACGGCGCCCGGCTGCCCCGGCTCCCACCCGGACGAACGGCACCTTCGTCGGCTAGGTACCGACGAAAGTGCCGTTCGTCATGCGAAACCCGTTTCCGGGAGTCGCACCGGCATCAGCAGTGACACCGACCGCGGCGATCGGATCACCAGCGGGGCGACCGGGCCGTCGAGCGAGAGCGTCAGCTGCCCCTCGCCGCCCGCGTCGAACGCCTCCAGCAGGAACGCCCGGTCCACCCCGATCCCGTCGCCGTCGCCGTCGCCGCTGACCGCGACCCCGCCGGCGGTCGGGACGAGGACCGCGACCGCGCAGTCGGCGCCGTCCTGCTCGCGGCGCACGGTGCGCGTCGGCGCGCCCGCCACCGCCGCCCGCAGCGCGGCGTCCACCGGGACCGGGCGGTCGTGCGCGGGCAGCAGCCGCCGGTGGTCCGGGAACGCCTCCGGGATCACGGCGCCCTCGAGCGTCCGGCCCTCGGCGCGCACGGTGACGTCCCCGGCGTCGATCGTGATCGCGACCTCCCCGGTGGTGGGGATGCGGTCGGCGAACGCCGCGGGGACGACCGCGGCCACCGCGGGCCCGTCCAGGTCGCGGACGTCGACGTCGGCGATCGCCAGCCGGTAGCGGTCGGTGGCCACCCGGGTGACGGCGCCGGTCGTCACGTCGAACAGCACGCCGGTCAGCGCCGGGAACCCGGGGTCGGAACCCACGGCGAACCGGACGGCGCGCAGGGCGTCGGCCAGCTCGGGGCCGCGGACGGTGACGGTGGTCGGGGGCACGGGTTCCTCCAGCGTGATCAGGGACCGGACGCGGGAGAGCTCGTGGCGGGCGTCGGCCAGGCCCTGCTCCAGGCGGTGCAGGTGCCGGTCGAGCACGGCGTCGACGGCGGCCGGGTCGTGCCGGCGCTCCAGCACCTCCCGGATCCGCGTCAGCGGCATCCCCACCCGCCGCAGCGAGGCGACGAGGCGGGCGGCCACGACCTGGTCGGGTGCGTAGTAGCGGTATCCGCTGCCCGGGTCGACGCTCACCGGGACCAGCACCCCGGCGCCGTCGTAGAACCGCAGCGCGCTGACCGACAGCCCGCTCTCCCGGGCCAGCCGCCCGATCGTCCGCAAGCTCTCCACGGTCAGCGACCCTCGTGCCTCGACATGGTCGAGAGTCAACTCCTCAGACCCGGATGACCTCCAGGCCGGCGACTCCCTCCAGCGGAGCGAAGTCCTCGTCCTGCGTGACGACGGGCAGCCCCCGGGATGCGGCGACCGCCGCGATCCAGAGATCGTTGACGCTCACCCGCCGGCCGCTCTCCGCGAGGTGCACGCGCATTCGCGCCCACGTCCGCGCCGCGGACTCGTCCACGTCGATCAGCTCGATGTCGCCGAGGGCGTCGAGGGTGAGCAGGCGCCGGGCGCGGACGTCGACGTCGGACGCGGCGAGCACCCCGGCCTGCAACTCGGCGACGGTGACGACCGACACCGCGGACTCCTCCGGGATCCGCGACTCGTCGAGCGGCCGACCGCTCTCCGCGGCGATGAACACGCTCGTGTCGAGCAAACCCTTCACCGGATCGGCCCAAGATCGTCGGTCGTGTCACCCGCGAGCCGGGCGAGGTCCTCCCGGAGCCCCGGATCGGCCTGGGCCCGGCGCAGGCGGGCCACGAGTGCCTCCCGGCCGATCCACGTCCGGCGGGCCCGCTGGACCGGGACGAGCTCGGCCACCGGCCTCCCGTTGACCGTGACCGTCACACGCTCGCCGGCTTCGACACGCCTCAGGACGCCGGCTGTGTCGTTGCGGAGCTCACGCGAGGGAACCAAGGACATGCTCCGAGCGTAGCAGTTGCGTAGGCCAGCGTAGGTCAAGCGCGAGCGGGTACGCCCGGGCCATGGCCGACGACCGGAAGATCCTGCGCGCCCTGCTCGACCGCGCCGGCACGACCTACGCCGAGCAGGCCGGGATCGGGCTGAAGGACACGCCCGCGCCGCTCTACCGCCTGCTGGTGCTGTCGGTGCTGCTCTCGACGCGGATCAGAGCCGACATCGCCGTGGACGCCGCTCGCGCGCTCGCCGACGCGGGGATGGGGACGCCGGCGAAGATGCGGGCCGCGTCCTGGCAGGACCGGGTCGACCCACTGGGACGCGCGAGCTACAAGCGCTACGACGAGAGCACCGCCACCGCGCTCGGCGAGGGCGCCGACCTGCTGCACCGCGAGTACGGCGACGACCTGCGGCGCCTGCGCGACCGGGCCGAGGGCGACGCCACCCGGGTCCGCGAGGCCCTCACCGCCTTCCCACGGCTGGGGCCGGTGGGGGCGGACATCTTCTGCCGGGAGGTCCAGGACGTGTGGCCATCGTTGCGGCCCGCGATCGACCGGAAGGCGCTCGACGGCGCCCGGCGCGTCGGGCTGCCGGCCGACGCGCGGGAGCTGGCCCGCCTCGCGCCGGGACCGGCACTCGCACCGGTGGCCGCGGCGCTCGTGCGCGTGGCGCTGGACCGCTCGTTGGCCGACGAGGTGCGCGGCACGGCCTGAACGGGAGACTCGCCCTGTCAGGACGGGAGACTCGCGCTGCTCGAACGGGAGACTCGCGCTGTCGGGGCGGGGGACTCGCGGGTCAGAGGATGGCGACGGCCACCACGAGGCCGAGGGCGACGTGCGCGGCCGCCACCACGAACGCCTGGGGCTGCAGCCGCTCGGCGGCCAGCACGGCGCCGATGTCGATCCCCGTGACCCACTCCAGCAGCCGCACACCGCCCACCTGCGCCAGGATCCCGACCAGGCCGAAGACCAGCGCCCCCAGCAGACCCTCGAGCAGGCCCCCTGTCGAGCGGTAGACCGCGACGACGACGATGAACGCCATGCTCACCATGCCGGCCGCGGTGACCAGGACGGCGCCCGGCAGCCCGGCGCGGACCATCCGGTTCAGCTTGCCCGGCGTCGTCACGTCCACGGCGTAGAAGCCGAGCAGCATCAGCAGCACCCCGGCCACCGCGTAGAGCAGGATCGCGCCGATCCCGGTGCCGAGCACCCCGAGGAAGCCCGGGCTGATCTGGGCCGTCACGACAACCTCCAGGGCTGGCTCGGGGTGCGGGGAGTCCATCGCGGACCGTAGCGGCCCGGACCGCGCGGCGCGGCGGCCGACCGGCGCGGGTCCCCCGGCCCGGCGGGCACACCACCCGTCCGTGCCCCCCGGCCGCTCACAGGTCCTTCCCGCGCGCCGAACCGCTGTGCAGCCTCCGGTCGACCGGCGCGCGTTGACGTTCGCAGCACGCCGACGACCGATGGTCGCGCGATCCCGACCGCGCCTCTGGACGTGACCGGAGGTAACGGCATGATGACGCCCGACATGGACCGAACCCTCACCGCACCCGGCAGGCCCGGCCCGCGCGGCAACGCCCCGCGGAGCGCAGGGGACGCGCAGACCGTCGTCGTCCCGGCCGCTGCCCGAGCCGGCGCCCACGGCCCCCGGCTCGACGCCGCACGCGCGGCCGCTTTCGGCCCCGCAGCGCGTACCGGACGCCACAGCGTCCCGGTCCCGACGGCCCCGACCAGCCCCCCGCCGCCGGCCCCGCGCGCGCCGGAGCCGCGGCTGGTCCGGCGCATGGTGCTCGGGGTCCTCGTGGGGTCGCTGACGATGCTCGGCGTCGCCACGCTCGACTCGTTCGCAGGCGCCACCGTCCCGGTGCTCGGGTCGTTCGCGGCGCTGCCCGCGGCGATCGACGAGCCGGAGGTCCGGGAGGTCCCCGCCCCGCCGGCCACACCGGGAACGTGCCTCATGTGGAGCCGGCCGGACGCGGCCGACACCGCGGTCGTCGACTGCAGCCAGCCGCACCTGTTCGAGCAGGCCGGTTCCGTCACGCTCACCGACCAGGCCACGCTGCCCGACGACCGGCAGTGGCGGCAGCTCGTCAACGAGCGGTGCGAGCCGGTGGTCAAGGACTACCTGGGCGGCCAGTTCGACCCCGACGGCCGCTACCGCATCGGCGCGCTCAAGCCGTCGCCCGCGAAGTGGGCCGAGGGCGACCGCCAGCTGCGGTGCGGGTTGCAGAGCGCGTCGCGGTCCGGTGCGCTCTACCCGCTCGCGGGGAAGGTCGCCGAGAGCGACCAGGCCTCCGTGCACGAGCCGGGCACGTGCCTGGCCATCGACGGCCGCACCATCGGCGACCCGGTCGACTGCAGCGGGGTGCACGCGGTCGAGACCGTGGGCATCGTGGACCTGTCGGAGAAGTTCTCCGAGGGCTTCCCCGCGGTCGGTGACCAGGACGCCTACCTGCAGTCGGCCTGCGTGGACGTCGCCAACGAGTACGCGGGCGGCGCCGAGGTGATCGCGCAGAAGGAGCTCACCGTCTACTGGGACAACCTCACGGAGGAGTCCTGGAACGCCGGCACCCGCAAGGTGAACTGCAACCTCGCCGCGCTGCTGCCCGACCGCAGCGGGTTCGCGCCCGTCACCGGCCCGGTGCGCGGCGACGTGGTCGTGGGCGACACGCCCGCCCCGCCGGCGTCGAACACCCCGGAGCCCGGCGTCCCGGCGCCGTCCGACTCCACGCCGGTCCCGCCCACGGACGGCCCGCCCGCGGAGGAGCCCCCGGCGCCCACCACGGAGCCGGACGCGGAGGACCCCCCGCCCGCCGACGACGAGGACACGACCCCGACCGGCGCGCCGACGACCACGCCTGCGCCCACCTCGGAGCCCGAGCCCTCCGCCGAGCCCACGCTGCTGCCCGCCTCGCCCGAGACCCCGTGACCCGAACCGCCGCGACCGGGGACACCGCGGCGGAGCCCGTCCGGGCACGCTGATGGACATGACGCGACGGCGGTTCGAGGAGCTCGTCTCCGACGCGCTCGACACGATCCCGCCCGAGCTCACCGCGGCGATGGACAACGTCGTGGTGCTCGTGGCCGACCGCCACGAGACCGAGCCCGACCTGCTGGGCCTCTACGAGGGCGTGGCGCTCACCGAACGCTCCTCGTCCTACGGCGGGGTGCTGCCGGACCGCATCACGATCTACCAGGACGCCATCCTCGACATCTGCGCGGACGAGGACGACGTCGTGCAGGAGGTGGCGGTCACCGTGGTGCACGAGGTCGCCCACCACTTCGGCATCGACGAGGAGACCCTGCACGAGCTCGGCTGGGGCTGACGCCCGGCTCAGGCCGGCGTGCCGCCCGCGGTCACGTCACCGGGCTGCGGCACCGCGCTGTCCCAGTGCTCCAGTGCCCAGCCGGCGCCGTCGGGGCGCAGGACGACGAGCCCGGTGTTGGGGACGTACAGCGTCTCCGCCGTGTCGCCGAGCAGCGCGGCGGCCGCGAGGCGGATCGCCGCGCCGTGGCTGGCGAGCACGACGTCGCCGGTCGCGCCGTCGAGGATCGCGTCGACCGCGGGCAGGAACCGCTCCCGGACGTCGTGCGCCGACTCGCCGCCGGGGAGCCGGGCGTCGAGGTCACCGGTCCACCAGGCCTCGTAGACGGCCAGGAACCGCTCCAGGGCGTCCTCACCGGACCGGCCCTCGAGCTCGCCGCAGAACACCTCGTGCACGCCCTCGACGACCCCGACCTCGAGCCCGTGGGCGGCGGCGACCGGTTCCGCCGTCTGTCGCGCCCGCGTGGCCACCGAGGCGTGCACGGCCGTGACCGGGAACCCGGCCAGCCGGTCGCCGAGCGCCGCGGCCTGGGCCAGGCCGAGCTCGTTCAACGGGGCGCCCGGCGGGCGGGTGTCGAGGACGTGCCGGGCGTTCGCCTCCGTCTGCCCGTGCCGCACCATCACCAGACGAGGGCCGCCCGTCATGCGGTGCTCCCGGCCCGCAGCCCGGCGAGCCACTCCTGCGACGCCGCGAACTGCGCCGCGTCCGAACCGCCGATGGGCAACGGCGGGACCTCCGGACCCGGATGCGACGCGCCGTTGCCCGCGCGCGGGTAGGACCCGAGGAAGCGGACGCGGTCGCAGCGCCGGTACAGCGCCGCGAGGGCCTCTCCCATCGCCGGCTCGGCGACGTGGCCCGTGCAGTCGAGGTGGAACCAGTACTCGGCGTGTCGGTCCTTGATCGGCCGGGACTCGATCCGCGTGAGGTCGATGCCGCGCACGGCGAGCTCGGTGAGCAGGCCCAGCAGTGCGCCGGGGCGGTTCTGGGTGGTGGCGGCGAGCGAGGTGCGGTCGCGACCGGTGGGCTCCGGCGGCGGGCCGGGCCGGGCCACGAGCGCGAAGCGGGTGACCGCGCCCGCGTTGTCGGCGATGTCGTCGACCAGGACCTCCAGGCCGTGCTGTTCGGCGGCCAGCGGCGCCGAGACGGCCGCGTCGAACTCGCCGCGCGCGACCTGCGCGGCAGCCTCCGCCGTGGACGTGGAGGACACGACCGTGGCGTCGGGGAGGTGCGCCGCGATGAAGCCCCGCGTCTGGGCGATCGCGTGCGGGTGCGATGCGACCGTGCGCACGTCCGCCGTGGTGGTGCCGGCCCGCACCAGCACGGCGAACCGCACCGGCAGCAGCGCCTCGCGCACGATCACCAGCGGCGGGTCCGCGATGAGGCCGTCGAGCACTGCGGGCACGGCGCCTTCCACCGAGTTCTCGATCGGGACGCAGCCGGCCTCGGCCGTGCCGTCGCGGACGGCGGCCAGCACGGCGGGGGAACCCGCGCAGGGCACGAGCTCCGCTCCGGCGGTCCCGGGCATCGACCGCAACGCCTGCTCGGTGAACGTGGCGCGCGGCCCGAGGAACGCGAGGCGGGACACGCCGGTGACCCTACTGTGGGCGGATGGACGACCTGACGCTGGTGCTGGTGGCCGTGGACGCCCCCATGGCCCGGGCCTGGCGCACCATCGCCGCCGACCGGCCCGGGCTCGTCGTGCACGAGGGCTCGATCACCGATGTGGACGCCGACGCCGTGGTGAGCCCGGCCAACTCCTTCGGCTTCATGGGCGGGGGCATCGACGCCGTGTACGCGCGCTGGTTCCCCGGCATCTCCGGCCAGGTGCGGGCGGCCTCGGGAGCCGACCGCGGGGGCGAGCTCCCCGTCGGCGAGGCCGTCATCGTGCCGACGGGTGCGCCCCGGCCGGCCTGGCTCGTCAGCGCACCCACGATGCGGCAGCCCGGCGAGCGGCTTCCCGCCGACGGCGCGGCCGCCCGGGCCGCCGCGGGCGCGGTGCTACGCCTGTGGCGCGACGGGTCGCTGCCCGACGGCCGCCGCGTGCGCGACGCCGTGCGCAGGATCGCGCTGCCCGGCCTCGGCACCGGCGTCGGCGGGCTCTCCCCCGAGGTCTGCGCCACCCAGGTCGGGGCGGCGTGGGACGAGCTGCTCGGCACCACCTGACCGGAAGGGTCAGGCGAGCAGGCCGAGGTCGGCGAGGCGGGTGGCCGGCACCGGCTCGGGATCGGCGCCACAGCGCGAGAGCAGCCCGCGGACGCCCTTGACGGCGCGCTCGGAGAACTCGCCGACCTCGTGGGCGAGCGCGGACCCGTCGGTGCTCTCGAGCGCCGTCCGGACGTCGCCGCCCGCGAGCGCGCGCGCGACCCCGACGAGCAGGTTGAGGATCCCGTGCTGCACGGGCCGCACGCCGTCGTCGAGGCGGACGACCTGGCGCAGGCCTAGGGTCGTGAACGGGCGCCCGGCGTCGACGACCACGCGCACGAACTCCTCGACCTCGACCACGGAGGGCACGTCGGAGGCACGGGGGCCGCCGCAGCGCAGCTTGGGGGCGCATCCGTGCGCGGCGACGCGGCGCACGGCCTCGAGCCACTCCGCGGTGCTGTCCGGACCCGTGGAGGCAGGCCTGCGCGGCTCGACGACGGCCATGACGTCCTCGGGGACGAACTCCGACACGCGCTCCAGCCAGACGCCGTCGACGTCGGGCGGAGCGGCGGTCTCGACCGTGCGCGGGGTGAGCAGGCTCGACCGGGAGAACACGGTGGACAGCGCCTTCGGCACCGCGCCGAGCCCCGTGTCGACGACGAGCGACACGTCGACCGGACGTGACGGAACCGACCGCGCGAGCTCCTGCACCAGCGCCGGGAGCCGCGAGACGGGGCAGACGAGCTGCCCGACGAGGCCGCCGTAGCGCCCGTCGCGGGCGCTGAGGTACCGGGCTACGACGGCATCCACCCCGAGTGCCTCGGACTTCGGCTGCAGCAGGCTCGTGTCGTCGACCAACTGCGCGAAGAGCGGAGGGATGGCCCAGGGGTCCGCGCCGGCCGCCGTCGTCACGGTCACAGACCTTACGGGTGGCTTCCGAGAGCGTGACAGCGGCCGTGCGTTCAGGGCCTGGACAGCGCTCCGCCGCCCCTATAGCTTAGGCTCACCTAAGTCTCGGAGGTGCCCGTTGGGATCCACGCGGCCACGACGACCGCCCGCCCCCACCGCCGCGGAACGCGCCCGCAGCCTTGCCGCGCGCGGCGGCAGCGCGTGCCTCGTCGGCACCGGCGCTCCCCAGGCCACGCCGCTCGTGCACCACGTCCGCGCCGACGGCTCGGCCGTGCTGCTCCTGGACGACGCCGAGCCGGTGCTGGACGCGATCCGCGCCGCCCCCGGTGGGGAGTTCTCGGCCATGCTCGAGGTCGCCGACCACGCCCCGGTCGACCTCCGCGAGCCGGTGCGAGGGCTGCTGTGGATCACCGGCCGGATGCGGATCCCGGGCCCCGAGATCGCCCGGCGGATCGCCCTGCAGGTCGCGGACGTGCGCCCGCACCCCGACCTGCTGAACCTCGGTCACGGCGCCACGCTCGTCCGCCTCGATCCCGGCTCCGCCGTGCTGTCGGACGCCGAGGGCTGCGCGGCCCTCTCCCCCGTCGACCTCGCCGCCGCCTGGCCGGACCCCTTCAGCTGCTACGAGGGGCACTGGCTCGCGCACCTCGAGGAGGCGCACCCGGACGTGCTCGACGTGCTGGTGCGGCACCTGCCGCCCGCGCTGCGCGACCTGCGCGGGGCACGCGTGCGCCCGCTGGGCGTCGACCGCTACGGGCTGCGCCTGCGCGTGGAGGCTCCGGGGCGCGACCACGACGTGCGGATCGCCTGGGCCGAGCAGGCCACCACGGTGGCCGAGCTGCGGGAGCAGATGCAGCGGCTGATGGGCTGCCCGATGCGGCGCGGGGCGGGCACGGGTCCCACCGCGCCGGGCGGGCGCGCTAGCTGACGGGTGTGCGTCCGGCGCGCACCCGGTGGGTGACGCGGCGCTCGGCCACGAACGAGGCCACCGGCACGGTGCCCGCGATGAGGATCAGCACGGCGTCGAGCGGCTTCCACCGGCAGCGCTCGGCCAGCAGCAGCGTGCACACGATGTAGATCATGTAGAGGAAGCCGTGGGCGACGCCCACGATCGACACCAGCTCCGGCTGGCCGAAGATGTACTTCAGCGGCATCGCCACGACCACCAGCACCAGGAGCCCGACGCCGGTGACCCAGGCGGCGATGCGGTAGGCGAGCAGGGCGGTATCGATCGACACGGTCGTCTCTCTTCGGCGGTCAGTCGTCGGAACGGCGAGCGGCGAGCTGCGCCAGCATCTGGTTGTAGGCGGCGAGCTCCGGGTCGTCGTCGGCCGGGCGCGGCAGCGTGACACCGCGGGGACGCGGCCCGAACGGCGACGGCGCGCCCGCGGTCGCGAGCGGCGGGGCGGTGCGGGGGGCCGGGACCGGTGTGGCGGCCTCGGCGGGAGCAACGGGCGCGGGGACGCCGCCCGCCTGCTCCCCGACAGTCGACCCGGCGCCGGCCGCACCCTCGTCGGGGGCGGTTCCGCCGGCGGCAGCCGCGTCGGCGGCTTCCTCCAGCTTCGTCGCTTCCATGCGCAGCATCCGCCACCACATGACGCCGAAGAACACCGCGAACACGGGCCACTGCAGCCCGTACCCGACGTTCAACGCGCTGCCCATCGCCGATCCGGCACGCTGCCACTGCCAGGCGGCCAGCCAGCCGCAGGTGGCCATGGCGCCGAGGGTGAGCAGGTGCCACACGATCCATCGTGGGGAGAGGATCAGCTGCCGCACACAGCCAAGAGTACCTGGCTAGTAGCGTCCGCGATCGTGCCCCGCTCGAAGGCCGTCCGGAGCTGGATCGCGCCCCCGCCACCCGGTGTCGCCCCCCTCACCGATCCCGCCGCGCGCCGGCTCGTCGGCACCGAGGTCCTGGTCGTCCTGACGGTCACGCTCGGGCTCTCGGCCGTCCGCAGCGCCCTCGCCCTGCTCGACGCCGTGCTGCAGCCGGTGCCGCTGAACGAGCAGCAGGTGGCGCTGAACGCGCCGGCCGCGCAGGTCGGGCTCGTCGAACTCGCACTGCAGCTCACCCGCGTGCTGCAGCTCGTCGGCTGGGGCGCGCTGGGCGCCTACCTGCTGCTGCGTGCGGGCTTCGCCATGCGCGCCGTCGGGCTCGACCGCACCCGTCCCGGCCGGGACGCGCTCGGCTCCGCGGGGCTCGCCGCGCTGATCGGGGTGCCCGGTCTGGGCCTCTACCTCGTCGCCCGCGCGGTCGGGGTGAGCGTCACCATCGCGCCGACGACGCTCGACGACACCTGGTGGCGGCTGCCCGTGCTGGTGGCGTCCGCGTTCGCGAACAGCTGGGCCGAGGAGGTGGTGATGGTCGCCTACCTCATCACGCGGCTGCGCCAGCTCGGCTGGTCGGAGAACCGCGCCCTCTTCGCCCAGGCCCTGCTGCGCGGCGGCTACCACCTCTACCAGGGCCTGGGCGGGTTCGTCGGCAACATCGTGATGGGTTTGGTGTTCGGCCGCGTCTGGCAGCGCACCAACCGCCTGTGGATGCTCGTCGGCGGCCACGCCCTGATCGACATCGTCGCGTTCGTCGGCTACGCGGCGCTCTCCGGGCGGGTGGGCTGGCTCCCCTGACGGCCCGCCGCCTGCCGCGGCTTCCTGCGGGTGGGGTGGATTGCGTGAACACGCCGTTCCCGGCTCGAGGCGAGCCGCCCCACCCACACCTGGGCCTCCCCGGCCGGCCGGGTTCCCTGCCCGACCTCCGTGCCCGGGCGGGTTGCCGTGGGCGCGCCGTTCCCGGCTCGAGGCGAGCTGCCCCACCCATGGCCCGGGCGTCCCCCGCAGTTTGGCCCGGCACCCTGCACAACCTCCGTGCGCCGGTGGACCTGTTGGCACAACTACCGGGTGACGTGGTCGCGCTGACAGCCGTCCCCGACTTCCCGGCACGCCCGTCCACGACGAGAACGCCCCCGCCAGGTGCCACGCAACTTGCTGTGGTGCCGTTCCGGGACCTCTACGACGGCCATGATCGGCGAACCCGGGACATGACCTGCAGCGCTGCAGCGCATGCCCCATTCCCGCTGATCACGGGCCGGATGTGGCCTCGGACCGGCCGGATGATCACAGGTCAGGGGTTGGGACGGGACCACCGCAAGATGCGCGGGCACCCGACAGGCACGGTCTCGTCGCGAAACGGGCGTGCCCGGAAGTCGGGGACGGCCGCCCACCCGACCACGTCACCCGGCAGTTACCCCAACCCGACCACCCGCCCACGAAAGGGGCGACGGGGACCGGGGGATCGCGCCGAAGACCCCGAGCCCGGACGCGCGGCAGCGGTCGCGAGCCGGGAACGGCGCGCCCACAGCAGGTTTCCATGGTCACATCGACACCAGCGCTGCCGGACCGCCCGAAAACAGCGCTGAGCTCGACCTGATCATGCAACGGGCGCGTTCCGCGGAACCCGACCCGGCCATGATCAGCAGAAGTGGTGCCGGAGCGGCAGATCTGCCGCTCTCACACCATTCCTGGCGATCACCCCGCGGAGCCGGGGCGCGAGAGGTACATGAGAGCGGCCGCGACGACCCTGACGTGCGACTCGGACCGATCACGCAGCACCCAGCACGATCCACCGCCGCACCTGCCTCGCGGCTAGCGCAGGGTGACCTGCTTGCCGGCGAGGGCGTCGCGGGCGCGGCGCTCGGCGTCGGTGAGCGGGGCGTCGTCGGCGAGTGCGGCGTCCAGGCGCGTGGCGAACGCGGCCACCGGCTCCGCCCACTCCTTCGCGTGCAGCTCCCGGTCCAGGTCCCACACCGGCACGAGCAGGCCGTGGGCGCGGAACGAGCCCGCGTAGCGCGCCCCGTCGGCCAGGGCCAGCTCACCGCGGGCCTGCAGCCGCGCCAGCGCGGCGACGAGCGCCTCCTCCGGCTCCGGACGCACCCAGCGCAGGTGCGCCTTCGAGCCGGTGTCCACCCAGTAGGCGGCGCGGACGCCCTCGGCCAGGACAGGCTCGGTCGGCATGATCACGGCGTTGGCGCGTTCCAGCGACGCGGCCACGTCCGGTGCGGGCTCGCTGCCGTCCTCGCTCGGCGGGATCCACCAGCCGAAGTCCGGGTGCAGGGTGAGGTCCAGCGTCGCGGCCGGGTCCAGGAAGTCCTGGATCCGCACGAGCTCGCCGCCGATGCCGGGCCCGACGACGGACAGCGCGCTGCCCGGCTCGGCGTCCTGCGCCCAGCGCAGGGCCTTCGCCAGGTCCGCGGACAGGTCGCCGGAGCGGGTCTGCACCTGCATGCCCAGCAGCATCGTGCCGTCGGGACGCACCACCGCGGCCGCAGCGCCGGGGAGGACCGTGGCGAGCGTGACGGGCGCGGCGCCCGGCTCGCGCAGCGGCAGCGGCGCGGTGGCCGACGGCAGGAACTCGCGCATCGCCACCAGGTCGCACTCGGCGGCGAGGCCCTCGAACGGGCGGGTGACGATCAGGTCGTCACCGGCGCCGTGGCAGGCCTTGTACCGCTTGCCCGAGCCGCAGGGGCAGGGGCGGCGGGGGTTCTCACCGGCGGGCGCCGCCGCCTTGTCACGTGTCTTCTTGGCCATGGTCCGGCAGACGTTAGCGGGTGCCGGGGAGGAGGATGAGACCCCCACCACCACCTCCGGAGGGCACGCTGACCCCGTTCGACCCGGGCGACCCGGACTTCCTCGCCGACCCCTACCCCACCTTCGCCGCCCTGCGGGCGCTCGGTCCCGTCCACGACCACCCGCTGCTGGGCGTCCCGGTCGCGGTCTCGCACGCCGCGTGCTCCGAGGTGCTGCGCGGCCGCGACCTCGGGCGCATCTGGGTGGACGCGGAGCCGGCCGCCGCATTCGGAGCGTTCAACCTCCTGCACCGCAACTCGCTGCTCGAGCGTGAAGGGCCGCCGCACGACCGGCTGCGCCGCCTGGTGGCGGGCGCCTTCAACCGCGGGCACACCGCCCGCCTGGAACCCCGGGTGCGCGCGCTGGCCGACGAGCTCGTGGGCCGGCTCGCCGAGCAGGTGCGCCACGACGGCAGCGGCGACCTCATCGCCGGGGTCGCCGCCGTCCTCCCGGTGGAGGTCATCGCCGAGCTGCTCGGCGTGCCGGAGCCGGAACGCTCGGCCCTGCGCGGCTGGTCGAACACGATCGTCACGATGTACGAGCCCGACCCGGGGCGGATCCGGCGGGCGGCGGCCGAGCGGGCGTCGGCCGAGTTCGTGGAGGCGCTGCGCGGGCTCGCCGAGCACCGCCGCCGACGGCCCGGCGACGACCTGGTCACGGACCTGCTGGACGCCGACCTCGACGCCGACGAGCTGGTCGGCACCGCGGCGCTGCTGCTGATGGCCGGCCACGAGGCCACCGTGAACGTGATCGGCAACGGCGTGCTGGCCCTGCTGCGCCACCCGGCGCAGTGGCGGCGCCTGCGCGACGACCCCGCCCTCGACGCGACCGCCGTGGAGGAGCTGATCCGCTACGACCCGCCGCTGCAGCTGTTCGAACGCACCGCGGTGGCCGACACCACCGTGGCCGGCCATCCCGTGCCGGCCGGCACGAAGATCGCGGCGCTGCTGGGTGCGGCCGCCCGCGACCCCGCGGTGTTCGCGCGCCCGGACGAGCTCGACGTGGCCCGCCGGCCGAACGCCCACCTCGGTTTCGGCGCCGGGGTGCACTACTGCCTCGGCGCCCCGCTCGCCCGGGTGGAGGTGGCCGCCACCCTCGACGCGCTGCGCCGCGCCCTGCCGGACGTGCGGTTGGCGGCCGAGCCGCCGCGGCGGCCGGACTTCGTCATGCGGGGGCTGCGGGAGCTGCAGCTGGCTTCGGGTTGACGCGCACCAGCAGTTCCCGGCGACGCGGCCCGCCCGGGGAGAGCAGCCGGGTGAGCCGCAGGACGAGCCGGGCCGTGACCGCGGCCGTGACCGCGGCGAGCAGGTCCAGCACCGCGTGCAGGACGACGCCGTCGGCCCGGGCCTGCACGCCGGTGCGCAACGACCACAGCAGCACCACCGCGGAGAGCACCACGCCCATCGCCCACAGCGCCCACCAGACGAGCAGCAGCCGCGACGGCCGCGGTCGCCTGCCTGGCGGCAGGCCGAGTGCGCTGTGCTCGATCTCGGCCAGCACCGAACCCGGCACCGAGAGGTTGACCCCGGGCACGAGCCAGCCGAGGACGATCGTGCGCGTGGACCGGGCGGGCCGCACACCCGCCGCCGTGGCGGCGGCCTGGGTCGCGCGCACGCTCCACAGCACGGTGAGACCACCGGCCACGAGGGTGAGGATCGGGGCGACGGTGCCCGCGGACGCGACGAGCGCGTCGGAGGCGGCGACGGCGCCCGCCGACAGCGCCGACTCGCGGCTGGCCAGCAGCAGCGCGTAGCGCCAGACCTCGGCACCCGCGGCGAGCAGCGCGACCGCCGACGTGGCCCACAGCATCGGCACCAGCGTGCCGACCAGGGACCGCGTGACCTGCAGCGGGTCGCCGGCCGCTCGTTCCTGCTGCGGGGGCGTCCACCCGCCGAGGGGGAACCCCCAGCGGGGCAGCACGCGGTAGCGCGGCGGACCGGTGTAGCGGCGCGGCGGAGGCGAGGGCGGGGGCGCTCCGACGCCCGGCGGCGGCTCGGCCACCCACCGCAGGGCGGCCAGGTAGCGGCCGCAGAACGGGCAGAACGGCCCGCCTCCCGCGGGCGCGCGCCGGCCGCAGCGCGGGCAGGGCGGCCCCATCCGGGCCTCCCCCGCGTCGGGCGCCGACGGGTGCACCGGTGCTAGACGATCTGCGGCTCGGCGCCGCCGTCGGCCACGACCTCCCGGCCCTGACCCGCCCACGCCAGCATGCCGCCCTCGACGTTGACGGCCGGGTAGCCCTGACCCGCCAGGTAGGCGACCACCCGCGCCGAGCGGCCACCGGAGCGGCAGACGACGTAGAGCGGGTCCTCGTCGGGAAGCTCGTGGATCCGCCCGGCGAGCTCGGACATGGGCAGGTGCGAGGCACCGGGGGCATGGCCCGCGGCCCACTCGTCGGACTCGCGGACGTCGAGGAGCGCGGCGTCGGCGGGCAGCTGCGCCACCGACACCACCGGGACGGCTGGACCGGTCATGCCCCCATCCTCGCACGCAGGGGCGTCACGATCCGGTGAGCGCAGAAGGGCCGGAACACGAACGGGGCCGCCCTCCCACCGGGAGAGCGGCCCCGTCGCGATCAGGGTGGCGGCGTCAGTGCGAGACCGCCTTCTCCGAGCCGGCCCCGGTGAGCGAGCGGACCTCCATCTCGGCGAACTTGCCCTCCTCGACCGGGTGCCTGCCGCCGACGTAGGTGCCCACGACACCCAGCACGAACGACAGCGGGATCGACACCAGGCCGGGGTTGCGCAGCGGGAAGATGTCGAAGTCGGCGCCCGGGATCATGGAGCTGGCCGAGCCGGACACCGCGGGCGAGAAGACGATCAGCAGCACGCAGGACGCCAGACCGCCGTAGATGCTCCACAGCGCGCCCGTCGTGTTGAACCGCTTCCAGAACAGCGAGTACAGGATCGTCGGCAGGTTCGCCGACGCCGCCACCGCGAACGCCAGCGCCACCAGGAACGCGATGTTCTGGTTGCGGGCCAGGATCCCGGCCGCGATGGCCAGGATGCCCACCACGACCGCGGTGATGCGGGCCACCCGGACCTCGGCGTCCGGCTCGGTCTGCCCCTTCTTGATGACGTTCGCGTACAGGTCGTGCGCGAACGAGGCGGACGCGGCGATCGTCAGCCCCGCCACCACCGCGAGGATCGTGGCGAACGCGATCGCGGAGATGATCCCGAGGAGGACCACGCCGCCGAGTTCGAAGGCCAGCAGCGGCGCCGCCGAGTTCGTGCCGCCGGGGGCGTCCGTGATCCGCTGCGCGCCGCCCGGCACCAGGGCGGCCGCGCCGTAACCCAGCACCAGCGAGAACAGGTAGAACAGGCCGATCAGCCAGATCGCCCACACGACCGAGCGCCGCGCCTCCTTCGCGGTCGGCACCGTGTAGAAGCGCATCAGGATGTGCGGCAGGCCCGCGGTGCCCAGCACGAGCGCCAGGCCCAGCGACAGGAAGTCGATCTTCGAGAGGGCGGTGGCGCCGTAGGCGAGGCCCGGGTTGAGCAGGTTGTCGCCGAGCTCCTTGGTCGTGCCCGACGCGCTCGTCACCGACGGGTTCGCCTCGACGGCCGCGCCGAGCAGCGCCGACAGGTTGAACCCGTAGATCCCGAGGACCCAGATCGTGATCACCGCGGCGCCGATCATCAGCAGCGTCGCCTTGATGATCTGCACCCAGGTGGTGCCCTTCATCCCGCCGACGAGCACGTACGTGATCATCAGGATGCCGACGATGGCGATGACGATGCCCTGTCCGAGCACGTTCTCGTTGTCGATGCCGAGCAGCAGGGTGATGAGCGCGCCGGCACCGGCCATCTGCGCGAGCAGGTAGAAGAACGACACCACCAGCGTGGACGCCGCCGACGCGGCGCGCACCGGACGCTGCCGCATCCGGAACGACAGCACGTCGCCCATCGTGAACTTGCCGGTGTTGCGCAGCAGCTCGGCCACCAGCAGCAGGGCCACCAGCCACGCCACCAGGAAGCCGATCGAGTACAGGAACCCGTCGTAGCCGTTCACCGCGATCGCACCCGCGATGCCGAGGAACGACGCCGCCGACAGGTAGTCACCCGCGATCGCCACGCCGTTCTGCGAGCCGGTGAACGACCGGCCCGCCGCGTAGTAGTCGGAGGCGGTCTTGTTGTTCCGGCTCGCGCGGAACACGACCACCAGCGTCACCACGACGAACGCGGCGAAGATGCTGATGTTCAGCAGCGGGCTGCCGACACCGCCCGATTCCTCCTGGGCCTGGGCGAGAACGTTCATGCGACACCCTCGATCCGCTCACGGAGCTGCTCGGCGGCCGGGTCCAGGTGCTTGTTCGCGTACCGCACGTACACCGTGGTGATCACGAACGTCGACACGAACTGGAGGAGACCGATGATCAGACCGACGTTGATGTTGCCGAGGACCTTGATCGACATGAACTCCGGCGCGTACGACGCGAGCAGCACGTACACGAGGTACCAGATCAGGAACGCGGCACTCATCGGGAAGACGAAACGCCGCAGCCTCCTCCGCAGATCGGCGAACTCGGGTGTCGCTTGGACCTGCTCGTACACGGTGCCTGTGGATCGCTCTCCTGTGGAACTCACCGCGTCCTCTCCGTTCTCTTCCGCCCGTGCACCGCGTCATCGCCGCGCCTTTCGGGGGCACAACGCCGCGAACGATAGGTCAGTCACACTCGGACGCCGGAATACTCCACCTGGGTGATGGCGGGCGCCACGCGCGTGTAGCGGCGAAGTCCCGATCGGCGGACGCGGTGACACGACGAGCGGACGACCAACGGTCGACGAGCGGCCCGCTGCGAGTGGCGCGCCCTCGAGGTGTGACGTTCGGTTCACCTGGTCGTGGCCCGAGATGGCGGCCCGGTTTCTCAGAGAATGGGACGCTGCTGCCGCTCCTCCAGGCGGTCGCGGCTCAGGCCGAGGCGTTCGGGTGCGTGCAGCCGCAGCAGCACCTGGTCGGCGTCGAGGGGCCGCTGCCGGGCCGTCAGCCTGCTCACGACGATCATCGTGAGGAACGCGGCGGGCACGGTGGCGAGCGCGGGCCGGTAGAGGAGCACCCCCAGCCAGCCCGAGCCCCCGTACCCGGCGAGGCTCACCGCGACCGCGACCGCGGAGGACAGACCACCGACCAGCACGCCCGCGATCCCACCCACCGCGGTGAGCCCGCGCCACCAGATGCCGAGCACCAGCAGCGGGCAGAACGTGGACGCCGCCACCGCGAACACCAACGCGACGGCCTCGGAGAAGTCCAGCCGCGTGACACCCACCGCGAGCGCGAGTGGCACCGCGCCGGCGATCACGGCGGACAGCCGGAAGTCGCGCACCCGGCTGCTGCCGAAGATGTCGGTGGAGAGCACCCCGGCCACGCTCACGACGAGACCCGAGGACGTGGACAGGAACGCCGCCCACGCACCCGCGGCCACCAGGGCGCCCAGCAGCGCCCCGGCCCACCCGCTGCCGAGGATGGCCGACGGCAGGAGCAGCACGGCCGCGTCGGTCTCGCCGCTCACCAGCAGCTGGGGCGTGTACAGCCGGGACAGCGCGCCGAGCAGCGTGACGGCGAGGTAGAACCCGCCCAGGAGCGCGAGGACGAACACCGCCGAGCGCCGGGCCGTGCGGCCGTCGGGGTTGGTGTAGAAGCGCACGAGGACGTGCGGAAGGCCCATCGTGCCCAGGAACAGGGCGATGATCAGCGAGTACGTGGCGAGCAGGCCGTGCTCCCGGCCGTCGGGGAACGGGCTGATCCAGGTCGAGTCGGACACCGGCGCGCCCGCCACCACGGGAACCGCGGAACCGGCGGAGAACACCAGCTCCGACTCGGCCGCGACGGTGTGCCTGCCGCTCTCCCAACGCAGCGGGTCGTCGTGCACCCGCACGCCGTCGACCACCCCGGTGGCCGTGAAGACGACCGGGACGTCGACCTGCAGCACGACGTCCGTGCGGATGTCCACACTCGTGTCCGCGGGGAACTCCGGTGGGGCCTCGCGGCCGAAGCTGCGCTGGTCGCCGACGAAGAAGGCCGCCCCGATGATCGCGGGCAGCAGCAGCGCGGTGAGCTTGAGCCAGTACTGGAACGCCTGCACGAACGTGATCGAGCGCATGCCGCCCAGCACCACCGTGGCGACGACGACGAACGCCGCGACGGTGGCGCCCGACCAGGCCGGCAACCCCGTGACGGTGGTGACGGTGAGCCCCGCGCCCTGGAGCTGGGGCAGCACGTACAGCCAGCCGATCACCACGACGAACACCGCGCACACCCGGCGCAGCGCGGCCGACCGCAGCCGGAACTCCGCGAAGTCCGGCACCGTGTACGCGCCGGAGCGCCGCAGCGGGGCCGACACGAACAGCACCAGCGCGAGGTAGCCCGCGGTGTAGCCGACCGGGTACCAGAGCGCGTCGACCCCGTCGCGCAGGATGAGCCCGGCGATGCCCAGGAAGGACGCCGCAGACAGGTACTCCCCGGAGATCGCCCCCGCGTTCGCCACGGTGCCGACGGTGCGGGAGGCCACGAAGAAGTCGGACGTGCTGCGGGCCATGCGCACGCCGAGCGAGCCGATCACGGCCGATGCCAGCGCGACCATGGCCATGGCCACGAGCGCGATGAGGCCGACGGTCGTCACGGCCCCACTATCCCAACGCGCGTCACGCCTGGCCAGGGCGGTTGAGGCGGTCGGCGGAAAGGCCCAACCGCTCGGGGGCGTGCAGGATCAGCAGGGCGCGGTCGACGTCGTGCGGGATCGCGGCCCGCGTCAGCCGGCTCACCACGATCATCGTGAGGAACGCCGCGGGCACGGCGACCGCCGCCGGGCGGTACAGCAGCACGCCGAGCCAGCCCGGTGGCAGCACCGCGAAGAGCGAGACCGCGACGGCCACGCCCGACAGCCCGCCCCCGACCAGCACCCCGGCGATCGCACCCGTCGCCGTCAGGCCGCGCCACCAGATCCCGAGCACCAGCAGCGGGCAGAACGTCGAGGCCGCGACCGCGAACACCAGCGGCACGGTCAGCGCGAAGTCCAGCCGCGTCACGGCGAGGGCGAGCGCGAGCGGCACCACCGTGGACAGGACCGCGGCCAACCGGAAGTCGGTCCACCGTCCGCGCAGCACGTCGGTGAACAGCACCCCCGCGAGGCTGACCACGAGCCCCGACGAGGTGGCCAGGAAGGCGGCGGCGGCACCGGCGGCCACGAGCCCGCCGAGGAGCCAGCCCGCCCAGTTCTGCCCGAGCACCGCGGTGGGGACCAGCAGCACCGCGGCGTCCGTCTCACCCGTGACCAGCAGCTGCGGGGTGTAGAGCCGCGACATCGCGCCGACCACCGTGACGAGCACGTAGAACAGGCCGATCATCCCGAGGACGATCACGGTGGTGCGCCGGGCCGCGTGGCCGTCCGGGTTGGTGTAGAAGCGCACCAGGACGTGGGGCATCCCCATCGTGCCGAGGAAGCCCGCCACCAGGATCGAGTAGATCTCCAGCAGCTCGTGGCCCTGGTCGCCGGCCAGCGGTTCGAGCCACTCGCGGTCGGTGGCCGGGGCACCGGCGGTGGTGGGCACCGGCGCGCCGGCGGAGAACACCAACGTGGTGTCCTCGGCGACCTCGTGGCGGCCGGGCGCCCAGGTGAGCTCGCCACGCACCCGCTCGCCGTCCACCACGCCCTCGGCCCGCAGGCGCACCGGCTCCACCACGTCGAGGACCACCTCGGTGCGTACCTGCACCGTGGTCTCGTGGGGGAACTGCGGCGGCGCCGGGCGGTCGAACGAGCGCGCGGCGCCGAAGAACATGCCCAGCACCACGAGTGCGGGCACCGCCATCGCCGTGAGCTTGAGCCAGAACTGGAACGCCTGCACGAACGTGATCGAGCGCATGCCGCCGCCGATCACCGTGAGCAGCACGATCAGACCCGCGGCCGCGATCCCGCTCCAGGCGGGCAGCCCGGTCAGGATCGTGAGGGCGAGCCCGGCCCCCTGCAGCTGGGGCAGCAGGTACAGCCAGCCGATCACGAGCACGAACGCCGTGCAGAGCCGCCGCAGCGCCGGTGAACCGAGGCGGACCTCGGCGAAGTCGGGCACCGTGTACGCACCGGAGCGGCGCAGCGGCGCGGCCACGAACAGCAGCAGCGCGAGGTAGCCCGCGACGAACGCGATCGGGTACCAGAGCGCGTCGGCGCCCTCCCGCAGGATCAGGCCCGCGATGCCCAGGAACGACGCGGCCGACAGGTACTCGCCCGAGATCGCACTCGCGTTGGCCATCGGCCCGACGGTGCGGGAGGCCACGAGGAAGTCCGAGGTGCTGCGCGCCATCCGCACCCCGTAGGAGCCGATCAGCGCGGACACGAGCCCGACGATCGCGATCGCGATGAGGGCGACGAGCGCTGGGACCGTCACCTTGCGCGCTCAGTCCTGGACGTGGTCGGCGAAGTTCTGCTCGACCCGCTCCGCCGTGCGGGTGTGCCACCATCCGAGCAGGAACAGGAACGGGTAGACGAGCACGCCCAGCAGGAGCCAGGGCAACCGCAGCCCGAGCACCTCGATGCGGCCGATCTCGGGCGCCATCGCGAACAGCAGCGGCAGCAGGCCGAGCGCGAGCCCCGCCCCGACCGCGAACCGGAGGGCCACGGCCAGCTGGGACCCGATCAGGTTCGTGCGCAGCAGCTCGCCGACGCCCGTGCCCTCCTGGATGTCGACGACCGTGCGCACGGGACGGGCCACGCCCTTGCGTTCCGCGAGCACGACGCGCACGCGCCTGCTCGCCTGCTCGTCCTCCTCGGTGCCGTCCCCGGCCCCGCCCTCGACGAGCTCCGGACGCGGCGACAGGGCCTGGAGCGAGCGGTCTCCGGCGCGCTGCTCGGGCACCCGGATCCCGTTCTTCCGCGGCTCGACGACCGGGGTGCGGTCGGTGAGCTCGGGGTCCTCGGGGACGGCCGCGCCGTGCGGCTCCTCGCCTGCGGTGCCGGGGGCGGCCGGCGGGATCGGGGTGGTCGCCTGCGGGGTGGTCGCCTGCGGGGTGGTCGCAGCCTGGTTCGGACCGGCGGGGGTGGTGGACGGCCCCCGGACGGCCCGTTCGGGCGCGGTTCCCTGCGCTCCCGTGGATCCGTTCGCGGGGGCGGCGGGGGGTGCGGTGCGCGCAGGCGGGCCGGCCGTCCGTGCGCGGCCCCGGGCGGCCCCGCGCAAGGCCGCGGCCGCGGCGACACCGGGACGGACCGGCCGCGACGGCTGCGACTCCGTGACCGGGGGCGGCTCGGTGGCCGGCAGCGGCTCCGCGGCAGCGGGTCCGGTCGCCGCGTCCGACCCGCCCGGGGCCGACTGCATCGGTGCCGTGGCGCTCGACTCCGCCGCCGGCGCGGCGCCCGCGGCCGGGCCGCTCGCCGCCTTCCCCGCCGGCGCCGGTGCGCCTGCGGTGGACCGGATCGGCGTCGTCTCGTTCGGGGCGGCGCCCCCCGGAGCGGGGTCCGCCGGTGCCGGCGCCCCGGGGGCCGGCCGGAGGGGTCCTGTCGCACCCGAAGGCACGCCACCCGCCGCCGTGTCGCCCGTGGCGGGGTCGCCGGTCGTGGGGTCGCCGGTCGTGGGGCCGGTCGATGCCACACCGCTCGATACCGCGCCACTCGACGCCGTGGCCTGGGCGGACGGGTCGTCGTCGGCCGCAGCGGGCGGTGCCGGCGCATCCTGGGCCGGCGCATCTGGAGCCGCCGACGACCCGGTCGACGGCGCTGCGCTCGACGCCGGCGCCTGCCCCGCCTCAGCCTGCGCAGCCGCGGGCGCCTGCTCACCGCCCGGTGCGGCCACCGGCCCCGCTGCACCCGCAGGCGGGGCACCCGGCGTGGCCCGGCCCGGAACCGGGCGGGCCTGTCCCGGAGGCGCCGGCTCGGGCGGAGTCCCGGCCGGAGCGGGGGCGTCCGGCGTGGTCGAGCCGTCGGTCGGGGGCGCAGGTGCCGCGAGCGGAACCGGCGTCACCCGGGCGGTGCCCCCGGGGGCGTCGCCCGGACGGGACCAGGCCGGGGCGGCAGCGGTGCGTTCTCGCCGCAGGAGCTCACCGGCCTGCGCGGACATCTGGCCGCCCACGGGTCCCGGTCGTGGAGCGCCGGGCCCGGGCGTGGCGACGGAGTGCCGCGGCACGTAGCCCGCGGCGCCGCCGGTGGGGCTCGGGGTGCCGTGCCGCGCGTGCCGTCCGGTGCTGCCGGACGTACGCCCCTCGGCGATGCGGCGCTGGATCTCGTCGCGCAGCCACGAGGATCCGGTGTCGGACACCTCGTCGGCGTCCGGACGACGAGCCCGGCCGCCGGACGACGTCTCCGACGAGGCGTCGCGAGGACCCGAGCCATCCTCCGGCTCGGGGGTCACCGACGGCGGAGCGCCGTCGGCGAAGGTGGTCACCGCTGGCTCCACGCCTGCTTCGTCGCGCGGACCAGCCGGTCCTTCAGCTCGCGCGTGTGGCGGCGGCTGACGGGGAGCTCGGCGCAGTCGGGCCCGGTGCCGACCCGGACGACGTACCCGGATCCGGACAGGCGCAGTTCGGTGACCAGCGGCAGCGCCACCAGGAAGGAGCGGTGGATGCGCACGAAGCCCGCGTCGCGCCAGCGGTCCTCGAGCACCGACAGCGGGATGCGGACGAGGTGGCTGCCCTCGTGCGTGTGCAGGCGCGCGTAGTCGCCCTGGGCCTCGACGTAGCGCACGGCCGAGCGGGGCACGAGCTTCGTGGTGCCGGCCAGCTCGACGGGGATGACCTCGTCCTCGCTGCCCTGCTCCGGCTGCGGCTCGGTGACCGTGGCCGCCCGGTTGGCCAGGATGCGGTCGATGGACGCGGCGAGGCGCTCGGACCGGATGGGCTTGAGCAGGTAGTCGACGGCGCCGACCTCGTAGGCGTCGACCGCGCGGTCGTCGTGCGCCGTGACGAACACGACCGACGGCGGGACGGCCATCGAGGAGAACACCCGCGCCAGCTCCAGGCCGTCCAGCCCGGGCATGCGGATGTCGAGGAACACGATCTCGACGTGGGTGCGGTCGGCGACGCGGGTGCCGCTGACCGGGTCGGACATGCCGCCGCGGGGACCCGGCCCCGCCGTGGCCGCCTCGCGCACGCCTTGCCGGCTGTTGAGGATGCGCAGGGCGTCGGTGGCGTCGGACGCCTTGAGCACGGTCCCGACGCGGGAGTCCTCGCCCAGCAGGAACGCCAGTTCTTCGAGAGCCGGCAGCTCGTCGTCCACCGCGAGGACGACCAGGCCACCGGAGCTGTCGTTGCTGTCCACGATCTCCTCATCCTGCGTGTCCGGGGCTGGCGCCGGGGCCGGGACGCCTGCCCCAACTCCGTCGACCATGGTGACGGCCAATCCGTGTGAGTGCCAGAGCCCAGCACCAATCGGGTTCGTCCGGTCACACCGCGCTACAAACCGTACCGCGCCCACAGGGCTCGTATTTCAGCCGCCTCGGTGACACCCAGCACCGCATCGGTGCTGATCAAGCCGGTGGCGGCGGCCGGAGGGGCCAATCCGAGCCGGGCGAGGAGCGGCTTCCGCCCCTCCACCGGAACGAGCTCGGCGTCCGGGAAGCGCTCACCGAGCACGGGCCGGGCCGTGCCGAGCCCGTCCACGAGACCGAGCTCGACGGCGCGCGCACCCGTCCACACCTCCCCGGTGAACAGCTCGGCCCCCTCGTGCAGCCGATCACCGCGGCGGGACACCACCCACTGCTGGAACATCTCGTGCAGCTGGTCCTGCAGGTCGCGCAGCCACTCGACGTCCTCCTGCTTCTCCGGCAGGAACGGGTCGAGCCGCGACTTCGACGTGCCGGCCGTGTAGAGCCTGCGCTGCACGCCGAACCGCTCGATCAGCCCGTCCAGCCCGAACCCCTGGCTGATCACGCCGATCGACCCGACCAGCGACGTGGGGTGCGCGAAGATCTCGTCGGCCGCGCAGGCGAGCCAGTAGCCCCCCGAGGCGGCGACGTCCTCGCAGAACGCGAGCACCGGCACGCCCTTCTCCGCGGCGAGCCCGCGGATCCGGTCCGCCACCAGCGCCGACTGCGTCGGCGAGCCGCCGGGCGAGTTGACCAGCAGCGCGACCGCGGCGAGGCGCTCCGGCGCGAACGCCCGCTCGAGCGTCTTCTCGACCGCAACGGAGTTGATCACCGAGCGCGGCACCGGACCGGTGGTCGCCGTGATCACACCGTGTAGCCGGACCATCGAGACGACGGGCCGCTCGCTGCGCTCACCGAGGCGTCCGGGCAGGCGCGAGGCGAGCCGGTCGGGCAGCCGGATCACGTCCATGGCGCCACGTTACGCGGCCACAGCCACTCCGCAAGATCACCATCTCCCCGCGAGTCGGGGTCCCGGTGCTCTCGGGTCGCGCTCCGGGTGCACCCGCGTCGCGCCCGGAGCGCACGTCGATCACGGCCGCCCCAGACGCGAGCCTCCATGATCGATCCGACCCGCACACCAGCGCGGCCGCGACCACCGCATGGCACGGCTCGCACCGATCTCTCCTGATCGATCCGAGCCGTACACCAGAGCGTCGCCCCCACCGTGAGGTACGACTCGGAACGACCTCCCGCCGGTCATCGCGGCGAGCCGCACCTCAGCGCGGCCCGCACATCTCTGCGGTACGACTCGCAGTGACCTCACTCGTGATCAGCCCGAGCCGTACCGGGGCGGGTGGCAACAACAGCCCGGTACGACTCGCAACGATCTCCCCCGTGATCGGTCCGACCTGCACCTCAGCGCCGCCGCGACCGTCGCGCGGTACGTCTCGCACCGATCTCACGGCCCCCGAGATCCGTCCGAGCCGCACACCGACATCTCGCGCATGACGCCGAAGGCCTGTTCGCAGCGATCAGCGCGCGGCGGGGACTCAGACGCGGATGCCGGCGCGGAACTTCGGGACGCGCAGGGTGATCTTCATGCCCGCCCCGGGCGCGGTGTCCACGACCAGGCCGAAGTCGTCGCCGAAGGTGGAGCGCATGCGGTCGTCGACGTTGCCGAGCCCGACGTGCGCGCCGGACTGGTGGGCGTCGTCCAGGTCGTCGGTGAGGCGGGCCGGGTCCATCCCGATCCCGTCGTCCTCCACGATGATCACGCACTCCGCGCCGGCGTTCTCGGCGGTGATGGTGATCGTCCCGCCCGCCGGCTTGCTCGCCAGCCCGTGCCGGACGGCGTTCTCGACCAGCGGCTGCAGCGCCAGGAACGGCAGCACGACCGAGAGCACCTCGGGGGCGATCTGCAGCTTGATGTTGAGCCGGTTGCCGAACCGCGCCTTCTCCAACCGGACGTAGCGCTCGATGTTGGTGAGCTCGTCCTGCAGCGTCGTGTACTCGCCCGCGGTGCGGAAGGAGTAGCGCGTGAAGTCGGCGAACTCGATCAGCAGCTCGCGGGCGCGCACCGGGTCGGTGCGGATGAACGAGGCGATCGTGGTGAGCGCGTTGTAGACGAAGTGCGGCGAGATCTGCGCCCGCAGCGCCCGCACCTCGGCCCGGTTGAGCCGGGCCCGGGACTCGTCGAGCTCGGCGAGCTCCAGCTGGCTGGAGACGTAGCGGGCGACCTCCGCGGTGGCCCGCAGCAGCACCGGGCCTGCGGTGGACGTGGTGAGCGCGGCGAGGGTGCCGACGATCGCGCCGTCGGTCTCCAGCGGCACCACCACGATCCCGCGGACCTCGCAGTTCGGGTGCTCGCAGGACAGCGCGGTGTGCGAGAGCACCTGCTGGCGCCCAGTGGAGATCACGGTCTCGGCCAGCGAGCGGACGTCGGGCTCGTGCTGGTCCGCGTCGCCGTCCCAGGCCAGCGTGGCGCCGCGGTTGTCGGTCATCGCCAGCGCGCACGTGTCGAGCAGCTGGCGCAGGTAGGGCAGCGCGAACGACGCCGAGTTGGGCGACAGGCCCTCGCGCAGGGAGGGAGCCGCGAGCGCCACCGTGTGCAGCGTGGCGAACGTGGCCCGCTCCAGCGGCGTGGCGAACGTGTTGCGCCGGTTGCGCAGGATCAGCACCACGACCAGAATGATCATCAAGATGATGACGCCGCCGGCGATGAGCAGCGCCGTGGAGCTGCCGAGCAGCTCAGCCACGTTCCACCTACCTACCTCACCAGCCGCGACAGCCGCCGGTCGGCGAGGGGCTTGCCGCCGGTCTGGCAGCCGGGACAGTACTGGAACGACTTGCTGGCGAAGGACACCTCCCGCACGGTGTCGCCGCACACCGGGCACGGCAGCCCGGTCCGGGCGTGCACGCGCAGCCCGGAGCGCTTCTCGCCCTTGAGCTGCGCGGCGCCCTGCCCGACCGACCGCTCGACCGCGTCGGTGAGCACCGAGCGCATCGCGGCGTACAGCTCGTCGACCTGCTCGCCGGTCAACCGGCCCGCGGTGGCGTACGGCGAGAGCCGGGCGGTGTGCAGGATCTCGTCGCTGTAGGCGTTGCCCACGCCGGCGATCGTCGGCTGGTCGGTGATCAGGTTCTTGATCCGCTCGGTACGGCCCCCGAGCAGCGCGGCGAACTCGTCGCGGGTGAGTGCCAGCGCGTCCGGACCGAGGCGGGCGATGCCGGGCACCTGCTGCGGGTCGGCCACCAGGTACACCGACAGCCGCTTCTGCGTGCCGGCCTCGGTGAGGTCGAACCCGGGGCCGCCGACGGTGTCGAGGTGCACCCGCAGCTCGAGCGGCCCGCGCCCGGGCTTGGGCCGGGTGGTGGCGGCCGTGTCGTGCCAGCGCAGCCAGCCCGCGCGGGACAGGTGTGTGATCAGGTGCAGCGGCTCGTCGGGCCGGTCACCGAACTCGACGGACAGGAACTTGCCGTAGCGCGCCGCGCCGGTGACCACGCGGCCCGCCAGCGCCGACATCGGCGGGTCGAAGGTCTTGACGGCGCTCATGCTCGCCACGTCGACCCGCGCGACCGGCCGGTAGACGGCGTTCTCGCGCAGGTGGTGGGCCAGCGCCTCGACCTCGGGGAGCTCGGGCATCGCTTCAGTTCACCGGTTGCAGAGGGCTGTCGGCGTGGCCGGGGGTGCCCTGGGTGCGGATGCGGCGCACGATGATGCGGATCTCCTCCTTCGCCTTGCTCCCGCCGCGGACGAGGCCGGTCCAGCGCTCGGCGGGCAGGTCGTAGCCGCCCGCGGTCTCGGCGACGACGGTCCACGGTCTGCGCAGGTACCAGCGCACCGGGAAGAACCCCACGACGAGCACCGCGACGACCCAGAGGAACCACGGGATGTGCACGCCCGCCGGCTTCCAGACGATGACGATCACCCAGAACACGAAGAGGGCGGACAGGATGAGCACCGCGGCGCCGCGCCCGCCGTCGACGTCGTGCTCGAAGTCGTCGCCGGTGGCCGGCAGCGACCACTCGATGTTGCGACGCACGGACCACATCCGCCCGTCGACACCGGCGACCGTTTTCGTAGCCATCTACCCCGCCGTCGTGAGTGCCGGATGTTCCCCACCACTTTCCCACAGAACGGACCCGTTGCGGCCCTACCAGCGCAGCGGCAGGGAGGTGATGCCGTTGATGAAGTTCGACACGAGCCGGCGCGGCTCGCCGTCCTGCTCCGGAGGGGGTAGGCGCAGGAACTCGGTGAAGAACTCGCGCATCTGCAGCCGCGCGAACGCCGCCCCGAGGCACAGGTGCGGGCCCTGCCCGAACGACACGTGGTCATTGGGCTCGCGGGCGAGGTCCACCCGGAACGGGTCGGGGAAGCGGCGCTCGTCGTGGTTGGCCGAGACGTGGTAGACCACGACCTTGTCGCCGCGAGCGATGCGCTGCCCGCGCAGCACCACGTCCCGGGCCGCCGTGCGCCGGAACGTCAGCACCGGCGGGTGCACCCGCAGCAGCTCCTCGATCGCCGACGGCAGCAGCGAGGGCTCGGCCCGCAGGCGCCGGTGCTCCTCCGGGTTCTCCAGGAGGGCGAGGACGCCACCGGGCAGCGCGCTGCGCACGGTGTCGTTGCCGGCGATCACCAGCAGGAAGAAGAACATCTTCAGCTCGGCGTCGGTGAGCCGCTGGCCGTCCACCTCGGCCTGCACGAGCGCGGTCATGAGGTCGTCGGCGGGCTCGACGCGCTTGCGCTCGGCCAGCTCCTCGGCGTAGCCGAACATGTCGGCCAGCTGGGCGGGCGAGCGCGGGTTGACCGGCCGCCCCTCGGCGTCGGTGACGACGTGCGCGTGCTCGGGGTCCTGGTAGCCGATCACCCGGTTCGTCCACTCCAGCAGCAGTGCGCGATCGCCCGCGGGCACGCCGAGCAGGTCGGCCAGGTTCTGCAGCGGCAGGTCGTCGGTGACCTCGCGCGGCAGGTCGCAGCGCCCCCGCGCGACCGCGGCGCCGAGCAGGCCCGCGGCCCGCTCCCGCACCACGTCGGCGAAGCGCTCGAGGCGGCGGCGCGTGAACGTCCCGGTGACGATCCGGCGCAGGCGGACCTGCTCCGGCGGGTCCATGTTGAGGATCATCCGCCGCAGGAACGGCAGGTCGGCCGGGTCCGGGTCACGGATCTGGGTGGCCCCGAGCGAGGAGGAGAAGTCGCCGGGCGTGCGCAGGACGTGCCGGACGTCGTCGTAGCGGGTGATCGCCCAGAATCCCGGGCCGGCGGGCCAGACGGCCACCGCGGGCTCGGGCTGCCAGCTCACCGGCGCCGTGTCCCGCAGCACGCGCAACGCTTCGTGCGGGACGCCGGCCCCGAACGTGCGGGGGTCAAAGACATCGACGTCCACCACGCGATCGCTCACACGTCGTGCCTACCGGTCGTCGCCGCCGCGGTCGAGCCCCCGGCACGGCGCGGAGATCCTGTCCCGAGGAGTGCGGTGATCGCCGGTTCGGTGCGCTCAGTGCTGGAGGCACGACCGCAGCCGCACTGAACCGGCGATCACTCGCTCAGCGGGAGCCGCTCACAACGGGCCGAGATCCAGCGCCGGGGTGAGCACGCCCTCCAGCGCGAGCAGCCACTCCTTGGTGGCCCGGCCGCCGCCGAAGCCGCCCAGGGTGTCGGAGCCGAGGACGCGGTGGCAGGGGACCACGACCGGCAGCGGGTTGGACCCCATGATCGAGCCGACGCCGCGCGCGGCCGTGTGCGCGCGGCCCAGCCCGCTGCGCGCCGCCAGCTGCCCGTACGTGGCGGTGGCGCCGAACGGCACCGTGTCGTACAGCGTCTCCAGCACGCGCCGCTGCGAGCCCGCGGTGAGCGACCAGTCCAGCGGCACGTCGAACACCCGGCGCGTGCCCGCGAGGTACTCGGTGAGCTGAGCCGCGGCCGCGCCGCCGTCGCCGTCGGCCAGCGACTCACCCAGCCGCGCGGCCGCCCGCTCGACGACCTCGGGACGGCGGCCGAAGGCGACGACCGCGAGCCCGGTCTCCGTGACGCCGAGGGTGAGCGCGCCGATGGGGGCGGGCGCGTCGAGCACGGTGCGGACGAGGGTCACGCCGCCAGTGTGACGCGTCCCTCCGACGATTCCGCCGGCCGCCTGGATACCGGCCGTGGGCCCGGCACCGCGTGATCGGTGTGAGCCGCACGTCAAGGTCCTCGCTGCCGCGCTCACGTACTTCTCGGCAGGGTGATCGCCAGGAGTGGTGTCACGGCGACAGATCTGTCGCCCTCCCACCACTTCTACTGATCATGGCCGGGTCGCGTTCCGGAACGCGCCGTGTACCTGACCCGGTCGACGTCATGGGTCTTCGGCCGCGAGCGCACTTCCTGGTGATCATCGGTCCGGTTCGAGGCCATCCAGGCGCTCTTGATCGGCGGAAACGGGACATGTGCTGCACGGGTGCGGCTCATGTCCCTGCTTCGCTGATCAAGGCTGTGTCGAAGGGGTTCTTGAACGGGACCACAGCCGGTTGAGTGGCACCCAGCGGGGACGGTCTCGTTGTGGTCCGGCCGGTGCCCGGTCGGGGACGGCCGCGCCCACCGCAACCCGCCCACCCGACAGCCCCGTAGGCCGGCTCACCGGGCCCCGGTGGTGCGCTCCGGTGGCGCGTCGCGGCGGAGGGGACCGCGGTGCTCGGGCTGCTCCGGCGCCGGTGGCCGCGGGCGGGGCACGAGCGGGCGCACCACGGCGTCGCGGCCGGTCAGCGCGACCTCCTCGTCCTCGTGCCGGATCGTGAGCGCGTCGCCCTCCTCCAGGGCGTAGCTCGCCTCGCCGTCGCCGATGCCGACCCGCAGGCGCGCGCCCCGGTGGCGGACCCGGAACGTCAGCCGCGTGAACCGCGACGGCAGCGCGGGGCGGAACCGCAGCTCGGCCCCGTCCTGCCGCATCCCCCCGAAGCCCGCCACCAGCGCGATCCAGGAGCCGGCCAGCGCCGCGAGGTGCAGCCCGTCGGCCGAGTCGTGCTCGGCGTCGCGCAGGTCGGCCAGCGCCGACTCGGCGAGGTAGTCGTAGGCCAGGTCCAGGTGCCCGACCTCGGCGGCCAGCACCGCCTGGCAGGACGCCGACAGCGACGAGTCGCGCACCGTGACGCCCTCGTAGTAGGCCACGTTGCGCGCCTTCTGCTCAGCGGTGAAGGCGTCCCCGCGCAGGTGCATGGCCAGCACGAGGTCGGCCTGCTTGACCACCTGCTTGCGGTAGAGCTGCAGGTACGGGAAGTGCGCCTGCAGCGGGTAGTGGTCGGGCGGTGTGCTCGCGAAGTCCCATCGCGGCAGGTCGGTGAAACCGGCGGCCTGCGGGTGCACGCCCAGCTCCTCGTCGTAGGGCACCGCCATCGCCGCGCCTGCGGCCTCCCACCCGTCGCACTCGTCGGCGTCCACACCGAGCCGCTCGGCGTCGGCCGGGTACTCCCGGGACCACTGCGCGGCGCACAGCAGGTTCTGCTGCGCCATGAGGTTCGTGTAGACGTTGTCGTCGCAGAGCGCGCTGTACTCGTCCGGCCCGGTCACACCGTGCAGGTGGAACCGCCCGTCCCGGCCGTGCAGCCCGAACGCCGCCCACAGCCGCGCGGTCTCCACCAGCAGGTCGAGGCCGGTGGTCCGGGCGAACTCGACGTCCCCGGTCGCGCCGACGTAGCGGATCACCGCGTCGGCGATGTCCGCGTTGACGTGCAGCGCCGCAGAACCGGCCGGCCAGTAGCCCGAGCACTCCTCACCGGCGATGGTGCGCCACGGGAACGCGGCGCCGCGCATGTCGAGCTCGAGCGCCCTCTTCCGGGCCTTGTCCAGCGTCGAGTGCCGCCAGCCCAGCGCCTGCCGGGTGATCGCGGGACGCAGCGCCGTCAGCACCTGCAGGACGAACGTCTCGGTGTCCCAGAACGCGTGCCCCTGGTACCCCGCGCCGCTCAGGCCCTTCCCGGCGATGGCGCGGCCCTCGGACCGGGCGGTGGCCTGCAGCAGGTGCCAGAGCGCGAACCGGATCGCCTGCTGCAGCTCGTCGTCGCCCTCGATCTCGACGTCCGCGTCGGCCCAGAACTCGTCGAGGTAGGCCCGCTGCGCGTCCAGCAGCCCGTTCCAGCCGGTGTGCCGGGCCGTGGTGAGCGTGGCCGACACCTCGTCGCGCACCGCGGTGATCGAGCGGTCCGCCGACCACGCGTAGCCGAGCAGCTTGACCAGGGTGATCTCCTCGCCGGGCGCCAGCTCGGCGGTCGCGGTCAGCCGGGCCCAGTCCTCGTCGGCGTCGACGTGCACCTCCAGCTCCGCCGGGCTCTCGAGCCGGTGGTCCGCGGCCGCGGCCACGCACAGCCCGGAACGGTGGGTCCGGTGCAGGAGCGCGATCCGGCCGCCGTCGACGTGGTGCTCCTGCGGCTCGAGGGGGTGCTCGAGCAGGTCGCCGGCGCTCGGCCGGCTCGGCAGGTGCGGTTGCACGCCGTTGGCGACCAGGCTGGAGGTCAGCGCGATCGAGATCGGTTCGTGCACCGCCCGCACGGTGTAGCGCACGGCCGCGACGCCCCGGTGCACGAACGAGACCAGCCGTTCCGAATGCACATCCACCTCGCGCCCGGCGGGCGAGCGCCAGCGGAGGCTGCGCCGGAGCGTGCCGGACCGCAGGTCGAGCACGCGCTCGTGGTGCGGCACCTCCCCCGCGCGCAGGTCCAGCGGCTGGCCGTCGACCGCGATGCGGACGTGCGTGCCGTCGATCGTGTGCACCAGCGTCTGGGTGGCCTCCGGCTCGCCGCAGCCGGTCTCGGTGTAGACGATCGAGCGCAGCTCGTGCAGCCCCGCGAGGTAGGTGCCCGGCATGTCGGCCGGGTCGCCCTCGTCGAACGTGCC
The DNA here is from genome assembly GCF_006716445.1 of Pseudonocardia kunmingensis. Lineage (GTDB taxonomy): Bacteria > Actinomycetota > Actinomycetes > Mycobacteriales > Pseudonocardiaceae > Pseudonocardia > Pseudonocardia kunmingensis. Next base: position 3,122,431 of record NZ_VFPA01000001.1, on the reverse strand, counting down.
GCGGATGCCGAGGCAGCCGTTGGACAGCGCGAACGCCGCCTCGATCTCGGCCATCGCGTCCAGGCGGGGCCGGGGTTGGCGGACGCACCAGGGCTCGACGGTGAAGGGGTCGCTCGTCCGGGGCGGCATGACCGCTCGTTCCCCGCGGGTGCGTCCGCTATGCCGGGTCCGGGGGGAACAGGTCCACGGCCACGTGCCGGCCGACCCACTCGGCCCAGTCCGGCGTCGTCCACCCCTGCGCGACGACGAGCAGCCCGTAGGTCTCCGGGGACAGCAGCGCCGCGACGATCTCGGTGGCCCGCTGCAGCGACACGTCCCCGGTGAACCCGGGCTTCTCCGCGAGCTCGTCCACGGCGAGCGCGTGCGTCGCGAGGGCCGCCTTGCGGGTGCGGTCCAGCAGTGCGGCCGGTTCCGGATCGGCGGCGGCCGCCCGCAACACGGTGTCGAGGGGGTACCGGCGTTCGATCAGCGGCGCCGTCTGCGTGACGTAGCGGCGCACCGCACCGGTGCCGGACGGCTCGGCGCGCAGCCCGGCGATGCACTCGTTCGGCTGATCGTCGGCACCGTTTCCCAGCGCGGCCTCCAGTACCGCGACCTTGCTACCGAAGGAGAGGTACAGCGTCTGCACCGCCACGCCTGCCGCAGCGGCGATGCCGGCCATCGTCGTCTCCAGGTAGCCGTCGCGCACGAACAGCGGCGCGGCGGCCTCGATCACGCGCTGCCGGGTGGCGCGGGCGCGTTCGGCCCGGGCGGTGCGCGCGCGAGCGGTCAACTGGAACTCCTTGCTGGAACGTCGTTACAGCTTCACGTTACAGCATTTTGATCCACATTTGCCTTCCATCGGGATGCCGCAGGTCCGCCGTCGCACAGCGGACCGGAGCAGGGCGCCGCGGTCAGGCCGCCGGTGCCGGGGCCGCCGCGCGCTGCAGGGCGTGCGCCGCCGCGCCGATGGCGAGGGCCGGCGCCACCATGGCCGCACTGACCCAGAGCGATGCCAGTGGCCCCGGCCCCGCGGCGATGGCCAACCCGCCCAGCCACGGGCCGAGGGCGGCGCCCACGTTGAAGGCCCCTGTGGCGAACGCGCCCGCCAGCGTCGGCGCTCCGGTGGCGGCGCGGAGCGCCTGGGCGATCAGCGTGGCGCCGACGGCGAACCCGAGCCCGCCCTGCACCAGCACGAGCGCCGACGACGCCGCCGGGTTCGCCGCCACCAGCGCGAAGCCGACCCAGCCGGCGAGCAGCAGGACCCCACCGACCGCGAGCAGCCGGACCGGGTGTGCGTCACCCAGCCGACCGGCCACGGTGACGCCGGCGAACGATCCGATGCCGAAGAGCGCCAGCACCGCGGGCACCCAGCCGACGGCGAGCCCGGCGACGTCCGTGACCAGCGGCGCGAGGTAGGTGAGCGCGCAGAACGTGCCGCCGTTCACGAGCGCACCCAGCAGCAGGACCACGAGCAGCCGGGGCCGGCGCAGCACCCGCAGCTCGCGACGTGCCCCGGGCGCAGCCGCTCCCGGCGCGCGGGCCGGCACCCACCGCAGGATCCCGGCGAGCGCGGGCACCGAGACGAGCGCGACGGCCCAGAAGGCCGAGCGCCAACCCCACGCCTGGCCGAGCACCGCCCCGGCCGGGACGCCGGCCACGCAGGCGAGCGTGGTCCCGGCGAGCAGCACCGACGTGGCGCGGCCGGTGGCGCTCGGGGTGACCATGCCGACCGCGGTGACCAGGGCCACCGCGAGGAACCCGGCGTTGGCCAGTGCGGCCACGACCCGGGTGGCGAGCAGGACCTCGTAGCTCGTCGTCACCGCACCGACGACGTGGACGCCCACGAACGCGCACAGGAAGGTCAGCAGCGACCGCCGCTGCGACCACCGCATGGACAGCACCGCCATCAGCGGCGCCCCGATGACCATCCCCACGGCGAAGGCCGAGGTCAGCAGGCCGGCCGCGGGGAGGGAGACGTCCAGGTCGGCGGCGATGTCCTGGACGAGTCCCGACAACATGAACTCGGATGTGCCCTGGGCGAAGACCGCCAGGGCGAGCAGGTGGAGAACGAAGGGCACGACGCAGCTCCGTCAGGGATCGTGCGGGAACCCACCGGCGTCGCGACGGACGGCGGCAGGCGGGATGGACCCGGACCCGGTGATCCGATGGCGGTGGGGCCGCGGACGACGCCGCGGCCACGCGTGGACAGCCACCGGAACCGGTGGCTACCTTCTGGACGCCTCGGGGCTGCTCATCGCGGAGGACGCTAACACCCGCCGTCCACCGCATTCGCCGTCAGCGACGCCCGACGCCGACCCAGCTGATGCCTGCCCGGCGCAGCACGTCCGGGTCGAGCAGGTTGCGGCAGTCCACCACGACCCGCCCGGCGAGCGCACCGGCGACGGCCGCCCAGTCCAGGGACCGGAACTGCGGCCATTCCGTGAGAACCACCAAGGCGTCCGCGTCCTTGGCGGCGCGCAGCGGCTCGTCTGCCACCGTGACGTCGTCGGTGACGCCCGGGACCGCGGCCGGGCAGCCGGGGTCGTAGGCCGTCAGCTCGGCCCCGCCCGCCCGCAGCAGCCGCGCGACGGCGAGCGCCGGCGAGTCGCGCAGGTCGTCGGTGCCCGCCTTGAACGTGAGCCCGAGCAGCCCGATCCGCCGGCCCGCGAGACTCCCCCCGACCGCGTCGGCGATCTTGCCGACCACGATCCGGCGCTGCCGCTCGTTCGTCGCGATGCTGGCGCTGACCAGCGGCAGCTCGATCCCGGCCGCCGCGGCCACCTGCACCAGCGCGTTCGTGTCCTTCGGCAGGCAGGAGCCGCCCCAGCCGGGACCGGGCTGCAGGAACGCCTGCCCGATCCGGCGGTCGTGCCCCATGCCCTCGGTGACGTCCGCGACGTCGGCGCCCAGCACGTCGCACATCTCGGCGAGCGCGTTGACGTAGGACAGCTTCATCGCCAGGAAGCAGTTCGCGGCGTACTTCACCATCTCCGCGCTCGCCGCGTCGGTGAGCACCGTCGGGGCTCCGAGCCGGGCGTACAGGGCGGCCACCCGCTCCGCGGCGTCCTGCGCGTCGCTGCCGACGACGATCCGGTCGGGGTGCAGGAAGTCGTGCACGGCGGAGCCCTCCCGCAGGAACTCCGGGTTGCTCACCACGGCGACGTCGCGGCGGTTCAGCAGCTTGCGGGTGGCCTCGGCGGTGCCGACCGGCACCGTCGACTTGTTCACGACCACGCAGCCCGCCGGCAGCAGGTGCCGGACCTGCGCCGCGACGTCGCGCACGGCGGCGAGGTCGGCGGCCCCGCCCTCCCCCATCGGCGTGGGCACGCAGAGGAACACGACCTCCACGGCGTCACCGTCGCGGCCGGCGACCGCGTCCCGCGCCCCCAGCACGAACTCCAGCCGCCCCGCGGCCTGGTTCTCGGCGACGAGCTCGGGCAGCCCGGGCTCCACGATGTCGACGACGCCGCGGCGCAGCCGCTCGACCTTCGCCTCGTCGACGTCCGCGCACACCACCCGGTGGCCGAGCGAGGCGAGGCAGGCCCCCGTCGTGAGGCCCACGTAGCCGGAACCGATCACCGCGATGCGCCGGGCGAACATGCCCCGCACGCTCCACCGGCGGGATGACCACCGGCTGGACCTCGGATGACACGCAGACGGCCAGTCGGCTCACACACCGGTTGTGGTTCTCGCACATCGACTGCAGTCGGTGTGCGAGCACCACGATCGGTGTGCGAGCCCTACAGCTCCCCTGCCAGCGGCACCTGCTCGATGGCAGGCGAGGTCATCCACTCGCGCAGGACGCGGGTGGCCGCGACGTCGTCGGCGTTGTAGGCGAGCAGCCGCTCGCGCTGCTGCAGGTCGGGCGTTCCGCCGTCCATCCCGACGGCGTCGCGGTACCAGCGCATGGAGTTCTCCCCGCCGGCCTCCGGGTCGCGCCACGAGAAGCCCGCGACCGGGGCGATCCGCTTGAGGCCCTTGCCCTGCGCGCACAGGAACCACTCGCTGACCACGGCGAACAGGTCGATCCAGCCGGGGTGGGCGATGAACTGCTCCACCTCGGCGATCGGGGGGATGCCGGGCAGGCCGGCGAAGCGGCTCGCCGAGGACAGCAGCCAGCGGTTCTCCGCCTGCTCGTTGTAGCAGTAGGCCGCGAAGCTGCGGCCGGTGGACGCCGCCTGCGCACGCACCCGGGAGAGCCAGGACCAGAACTCGGCGAACGAGCGGGCCTCGTCCTCGGTGGGCACCGGGTCCCAGGTGACGAACGCCCGGTACCCGTCGGGCTCGTCGCCCGGCCGTCGGCCGCCTGGGTGGCGCAGCAGCACGCCCCACATGTAGGAGCCGGCCTCGCCGAAGCTCTCCATGTCGATGTCGACCTCGACGTCGGCGCGGGGCACCGGCACCCGCGGCACCCGCCGCACGACGGTGAGCCCGCGCCGGCGGGCCCTGGCGAGCGCGACGAGGTCGGCGAACGGCAGCCCCGGCACCTCCACCGGGGGTTCGGCCGCCGGGTCGAGGGCGGCGAGCGCCTCGACCGTGCCGACCCCGACCTCGCGCAGCGCTCCCGCGAACTCGCCGCGCACCACCAGGCTGACGTCCTCGGCGCGCTCCAGCACGGCCTCGCACGTGGGCCACCACGGGCAACGTCTGCACTCGGTGATGCGGGAGGGCTCCGCGAGCGCGGGCGCGCCGGTGGCGGCCGCGGTGGCGACCGCGACGCGGTCGGCGAAGCGCGCGTCGTACTCCGCGAGGGTGGACCGCGCGCCCGGCCAGTGGCCCGCCCGCAGGTCGTGCCAGACGACGACGTCGGCGTCGAGGCCGATGACGCCGCCGTGGTCGCCGTGGCGCAGCTCGGGGGACGCGGCCCAGCCCGCGGCGTGCAGCATCCGGTTGAGGTGGGCGAGCCGCAGCAGGTCGCGCGGCTGCGACCGCACCTTGCGCGCGGGATCGGCCGCCGCGCGGCCGGGCCGCGGCTGGGTGAGCGGTGTGGTGAGCGCTCCGCTGCCCGGATCGGTGATCCGGTGGCGAACGACGATGACGGGGATGTAGCCGCCGCCGGGCAGGCGGACGAGCAGCTCCGCGCCGCCGCGGCGGCCCGCCTGCGCGTCGGGGGGAAGGGTGGCGCCCCACACGAACGGGGCGCCGTCGGCGACGGCACGGGCCGTGGCCGCGACGCGTTCCGGGCCGGGCAGCGCCGCCGGCACCGTGACCCACCCGGCGCCCACGGTGGCCGCCAGCAGGACGCCGACGCGCTCCCGGTGGGCGACGGCGTCGTCGCGGCGCTGCTCCAGCGAGGGATCCGGCAGCGCCCGCGGCGAGCCGACCGCGCCCGGATCGTGGTCGAGGTGGACGCGGCGCCGGCAGCGCGTCATCGCCGCAGCGTCGAGCACCGGGCCCCCACCGGTGGGCCCCACTGCCGGGAGCCGGTTCTCGATCGCCGTCACGCACGCGAGACTAGTGACCACGACCGACAGTCCGCGGGCGATCGGGCCTCCCACCCGGGTGGTCTGCGACCGCAGGGGACGCGCCGTGCCGCGGGCGCGCGCCGCCACCCCGATCCGCACTAAGCTGCCGGCAGTCCGGACCTGATCACCGGGAACGGGCGTGAGGAGGGCGAGCGGATGGGGCTCCGGCGACGCCGGTCGACGTCCGGCCGATCAGACGGTGCCACCGACGGGGCGTCCGACGTGACGGCCGGTGTGGCGGCCGTCACGAGCACGGCCGGTCGGGCGGCCCGCACCGCGGGTGCGGCCACCGAGAACGCGGGCGCGGAGCTCGCGGCGCGCGCCCGCAAACCGCTCACCGCGGCGCGGGCCAAGCGCATGATCGGCGTCGGGAAGGCCGTGGCGCCGCTGCTGGCGCCCTACGCGCTCGCCGCCGCAGGCGTCGCGCGCGCCCGCTGGGACGCCTACCGCGCCGCCCGGCTGGGCGTCGAGCCCGGGCAGCTGGCGACCTACGCCGGACCCGGCGGCGCGCTGCACGCGCGGCTCTCGCGCCTCGCGCAGGCGCTCGACGAGCTCGAGTCCGGCTCCGAGTCGGACACCACGAACGCCGCCCGCAGCTTCGCCGCCGAGACGCGCCCGCGCCTCGCGGACCTGGCCGTGGCCGTGCGGGCGGCCGAGCAGATGCCCACGACGCGGCGCCGCACCGCCTACCGGGCCATCGGCGGCGAGCTGGACCGGCTCGAGGTCGCCCTGCTGCGACACCTCGGCATCGCCACCTGACCCAACGGGTCGACGAGCGGTGCGGGAAGTCGGCACCCGATTCGCGACGGCGCCGTTCGTCCCAACCGGCCCGTCCGACCGCAGCAGCGGCACCGACCTGCGATCGCAGCCCGCGCGCCGGTGGGCGCGGGCGTGGCCCGTGGGCGACGCGCCGCCCGGCCGGCGGCTACCGTCGTTCCCCGTGACGAGCGGTCCTGGCGGTGGTGGGCTCCGGGCCGCCGTGATGGCCGGGCTGTGCGCGCTGCTCACGGCGACCGGCCACACGGCGGGCGGCGGAACCGCGCCCGACCTGGCCGTGCTGGCGGTCCTGCTGCCGCTGCTGGCGTACGGCCTCGTGGGCGTGGCCTGCCGCTGCCGGGGTGTCCCCGGCACCGTCGGGGTGCTCGCGGCGGGTCAGCTGGTGCTGCACCACGTGCTGGAGCTGCTGCACCCGTCCCACCACGCGGCGCAGGCCGCGCTGGCGCCGGGCACGCAGATGATCACGATGCACGCCATCGCCACCCTGCTCACCGCGCTCGCCCTGCGCCACGCCGACCGCGGCCTCGCCGCGTTGCTCGCGGCGCTGGGCCGGGTGCTGCCCCGCAGGCTCGCGCCCCCGCCCGCCGACCGTCCGCTCCCCGTGCTCGCCGTGCCGGGCCCCGCCGTTCCCGCGGCTCTCGCACGCGCCTTCGCCGTGGCCCACGCCCGGCGCGGGCCCCCGGTGACGTGCTGACCACTCCCGCACGTCCACCGACCTCCCCCCGGAGACCTCCATGTCCTCGTCCACGCGCCGGGGCGCGCTGCGCGCCGGCACCGTCCTCGTGACGGCCGCAGTGGCCGCCCTCGCCCTCGCGACGCCTGCGCTCGCGCACGTCACGGCGACGCCCCAGACCGCCGAGCAGGGCGGCTACGCCGTCATCGCGCTGCGCGTCCCCACCGAATCCGAGACTGCCGGCACCGTCGCGCTGCAGGTCACGCTGCCCGCCGACCACCCGATCACGTCCGTCCGGACCACGCCCCGTCCGGGCTGGACCGCGACGCTGGCGAAGGCCCCGCTGGACCCTCCGGTCGAGCGGCACGGCCGGATGATCACCGAGGCGGTGCGGAGCGTCACCTGGACGGCCGACCCCGGCGTCCGGATCGGGCCCGGCGAGTTCGCCGAGTTCCCGCTCTCGCTCGGGCCGATGCCGACCGACACCGACCAGCTGCTGCTGCCCGCGGTGCAGACCTACGACGACGGCGAGGTCGTCGCCTGGGACCAGCCGCCGATGGCCGACGGCTCGGAGCCGGAGCGGCCCGCGCCGTCGGTCACGCTCACCCCACCCGCCGAGGAGGCGGCCGCGGCGCCCGCCGCGGCCGGCACCACCGACACCACGGCCCGCTGGCTCGGCGGCGGTGGGCTGCTCGTCGGCGCGCTCGGCGTCGGGGTCGGCGCGGGCGCCGTGCTCCGCTCCCGCCGTACGACGGGGGCGACCCGATGACCAGCACCCGCGTCCTGCGCACCGTCGCCGTCACCCTGCTGGCCGGGCTCGCCCTGCTGCTCGGGGCCGCCCCCGCCCTCGCCCACACCCGGCTGCAGAGCAGCGACCCCGCCGACGGCGCGAGCCTCGACAGCGCCCCCGAGCACGTCGCGCTGACGTTCAACGAAACGATGTCGCCGGAGTTCAGCACCCTCACCGTGGTCGGCCCGGACGGCGCCCACTACGAGGACGGCCCGGTCACCGCGGAGGAGGGCACGATCAGCATTCGGCTGCTCCCCCTCGGCCCGGCCGGCCGGTACGAGATCGGCTACCGCGTGATCTCCGCCGACGGCCACCCGGTCACGGGCAGCGTCTCGTTCACGCTCACCACGCCCGGCCCCGGCGGGACGAGCGCACCCGCGGAACCCTCCGCCGCCCCGGCGGCCCCCGCCCCGCCCGCCGCGGCCCCGGCCGAGGACGGCGGCGGCGCGCCGGTGTGGCCGTGGGTCGTGGGCGCCGTGGTGCTGGTCGGCGCCGGCGTCGTGGTGGCCCTGCGGCTGGGCCGGGGATGACACCGCCGACCGCGGGTCCGCGTCCGCTCGACCGGCTGCGACCGGTCGGGTGGGCCGCGCTCGCGGTCGTGGTGGCCTTCACCGCGAGCGTGCTGACGGGCGCCCTCGCGAGCTCCGCCCTGCCGGTGCTGGTCGGCACGGCCGTCACCCGCTCCGGCATGGACGTCGCGGGCGTCGGCTGCGTCGGGCTCACGCTGCTCGCCGTCCTGCTGCCGGCCGCCCGCCGGCTGCCCGGATCCGCCCTGCGCGACCTCGAGCGCGTGCGCGCCACGTCGGACCGCGCGCTCGTCGCGCTGGCCGGGACCTGGTTGGTGCTGTCGCTGCTCGGCATCGCGTTCCGCACCGCCGACGCCTTCGGCCGGCCGCTCGGACAGCTGTCCGGCGGCGAGATCGGGAGCTACGTCACCGAGCTGGCGGGCGGGCGCGGCCTCGTGCTGGCCGCGCTCTGCACCGCCGCCGTGCTGTGCTGCGCGGTGCTGCGGCTGCGCGACCGCGCGCTCGTCCCGGTGCGGGTCCCGCTGGTCGCGGCGCTGCTCGGGCTGATGACGCCGGGCGTCACCGGCCACTCGGGCACGTCCGCCGACCACCAGATCGCGATCATGACGATCGGCGGGCACATCGTCACCGCGGCGCTGTGGGTGGGCGGGCTGGCGGCCGTGCTGGCGCTGGTGGCCCGGCACCGGGTGCTGCTCGACGCGGTGCTGCCCCGCTTCTCCCGGCTGGCCGGGTGGTGCCTCGGCGCGGTCGCGGTGACCGGCCTGCTCAACGCCCTGCTGCGGCTCGGCGCGTGGAGCAACCTGCTCGTCACCGACTACGGCCGGATCGTGCTCGCGAAGGTCGTCTGCCTCGCCGTGCTCGCGTTCCTCGGCAACCTCGCCCGCCGCCGCCTCGCGGCCGGGCGGACACCGGTGCTGCGCTGGGCCGGTGCCGAGGTGGCGGTCATGGCCGCGACGCTCGGCCTCGCCGCGGCACTGTCGCAGTCGGCGTACTAGCCCGGATTCGCGGACGAACGGCACGTTCGTCGGCCAGGGACAGACGAGAGTGCCGTTCGTCAGGGGGCGGCTGCCCTCACGAGCTCCGGTAGGCCTCCAACAGCCGCAGCCAGACCTCGCTCATCGTCGGGTAGGCCGGCACCGCGTGCCACAACCGGTCCACCGGCACCTCGCCCACGATCGCGACGGTGGCCGCGTGCAGCAGCTCGGCGACGTCCTGGCCCACGAACGTCACCCCGACGAGAACGCCGCGCGCGGGGTCGACGAGCATCCGCGCGGCGCCGTCGTAGCCGTCGGCCTGCAGGGACGAACCGGCCACCGCGATCGGCAGGTCGATCACCTTCACGTCCAGCCCCGCCTCGCGGGCCTGCGCCTCGGTGCGGCCCACCGACGCGACCTCGGGGTCGGTGAACACGACCTGCGGGACTCCCGCGTGGTCGGCGGTGGCGACGTGCTCCCCCCACGGGGCGTCGTCGAGCTCCTCGCCGGTGGCGCGGGCCCCGATCGCGGCCCCGACGATCCGCGCGTCGTACTTGCCCTGGTGGGTGAGCGGTGCCCGGCCGGTGACGTCACCGGTGGCGTACAACCACTGGCCCGCAACACCCGCCACGAGGCCGGTGTCGTCCACCTCGAGCGTCCTCCCCGGCTCCAGGCCGACGGACTCGAGCCCGACGGAGGTCGTGTTCGGCCGCCGCCCGGTGGCGACGAGCAGCTCGTCGACGACGAGGGTCTCCTCCCCCAGGTGCAGCTCGATGGCGTCACCCGCCGCCGCCACGGAGTCCAGGCGGTGCTCGAGGCGCACGTCGACGCCTTCGTCGCGCAGGGCGGCGGCCACCCGCTCACCCGCGAACGGCTCCAGTGCCGGCAGCAGGCGCGGACCCCTCTGCAGCAGCACGACCTGCGAGCCGAGCCGCCGGAACGCCTGCGCGAGCTCACACCCGACGACGCCGCCACCGAGCACGCCGAGCCGGGGTGGGACCTCCTTCGCCGACGTGGCGTCGCGCGAGGTCCACGTGCGGACCGCGTCCAGTCCGGGCACGGGCGGCACCTTCGGCACGCTGCCGGTGCTGACGACGACCGCGTGCCGCGCCGTGAGCGACTCGCGCCCGGCCGGGCCGTCCACCTCGACGGTGCGTTCCCCGGTGATCCGGGCGTGCCCGCGCAGGACCCGGATCCCGGCGCCGGTGGCCCACTGCACCTGGCTCTCGTCGTTCCAGTCGTGGGTGAACGAGTCGCGCCGGGCGAGCACCGCGGCCGGGTCGAACTCGGCGGTCGTGCCCGGGAGCCTGCGCAGCGCCGCGACGGCGTGCCCGGTGCGCAGCAGCGCCTTCGAGGGCATGCAGGCCCAGTACGAGCACTCCCCGCCCAGCAGCTCGGCCTCGACGACCAGTGCCGAGAGCCCGGCCCGCGTGGCGTAGTCGGCGGCGTTCTCGCCGACCGCTCCGCCGCCGATGACGATGACGTCCACATCCGCCGCGGCCGCCATCACGCCACCGCCGCCACGGCCTCGTGCACCTCGTCGTCGCCCTCGCGCAGCTCGAGGACCGCGCCCGCGGAACCGGGCGCGTCGAGCAGCGCGGCGAGGACGGCGGCGGTGTCGTCGCGGGTGACGCTGCCGTGCGGTACCGGCGGGGGCGCGAGCCGCACCCGTCCCACGCCGGGACCGTCGGTGAGGCTGCCCGGCCGCAGGATCGTCCAGTCGAGGTGGTCGGCGGCCCGGATCGCGTCCTCGGCCGCCCGCTTGGCGGCGACGTAGGCGCCCCAGACCTCCCCGCGCTCCGGGTCGGGCTCGTCGTCGACGCCCGCCGAGGAGACCAGCAGGTAGCGCCGCACCCCCGCCAGGCGCGCCGCCTCGGCGAGCAGCTCGGCCGCCGCGCGGTCGACGGTGTCCTTGCGCTCCACGCCGCTGCCCGGCCCGGCGCCCGCGGCGAACACGACCGCGTCGGCGTCCACGAGCACCGGGGCGAGGTCACCCGCCCCGGCCGACTCCAGGTCCAGCACCGCCGCCGTGGCGCCGGCGCGCTCGAGGTCGGCGACGTGGCCGGGGTTGCGCACCACCCCCGTGACGATGTCGCCGCGCCCGGCGAGCAGCGCCGCCAGCCGCAGCCCGATCTTCCCGTGTCCTCCTGCGATGACCACCTGCACGACGCGGACGGTAGTCGTGGTGGTCCGCCCGCGCGCGCAGGATGACCTGACGGAGCGCTAACGGTTCGGGCGGAGTGTCCAGACCACGGTCATGCGGGTGGTCTCGCGCCCCTCGGCGTCGGTGACGGTGACCGCGACGTCGAACTCCGGGCGGCGACCCGCATCGAGCTCGGCGAGCACGTCGGCGGCCGGGCGCTGCAGCAGCGCCTCGGCGGTGAGGGGCCCGCGGGCCACGGCCCGGTAGGCGATCTCGGAGCGGACGGGGAGCGGCGTCGCCCGCTGCACCACGTGCGCGAAGGCCGCCAGCGTGACCGCCCCCGACGCCGTCTCGCCCAGCCCGAAGATCATCGCGGCGTGCGGGCCACCCACGTGGTTGCGCAGGTCCGGCTCGTCCGGCAGCTGGACGAGCGCGCGCTCCGCGGTGGTCTCCACGAACTCGACCCCGACCGTGCGCGCCCAGGGGACGCTCTCCCGCATCGCCGTCCCGACCCAGCTCGTCTCCGTCACACCGGAGAGGTTACTGATCAGTAGCACACATGCCCGCCGCGCCCGGCCGGACCCGCGATCCCGCAGGTCGGAGCGTCGTCCCCGGAGCCGGAGGCCGAAGGCCGTGTCTGTTTTCTCAGCCCGCGGAATCGGCGCGGTTGTGACGAGCGGCACTGCGCGCGTGCAATCGGGAGCAGGGCAGCGACGCCACAGGGAGGTACGCCGGTGAAGGCCGTCCGGGTGCACGACTACCACGCCGACCCGAAGATCGACGACATCCCGGAGCCGAAGCTCGAGGGGCCCCTCGACGTGATCGTCAAGATCGGTGGGGCCGGGGTGTGCCGCACCGACCTGCACATCCTGGAGGGCCAGTGGGCCGCGGCGATGAGCCCGCAGCTGCCCTACGTGATCGGGCACGAGAACGCGGGCTGGGTGCACGCCGTGGGCGACGGCGTCACGAACGTCTCGGTCGGGGACACGGTGATCCTGCACCCGCAGCCCTCCTGCGGGCTGTGCCTGGCCTGCCGCCGGGGCAAGGACATGCAGTGCGTGAACGCGTTCTTCCCCGGGTTGAGCGACAACGACGGCGGGATGGCCGAGTACCTGCGCACCACCGCCCGTGCCTGCGTGAAGCTCGACCCGTCGACGAACCCGGCGGACGTGGCGGCGCTGGCCGATGCCGGGATCACCGCCTACCACGCGGTGCGCAAGGCCGTGCCGGTGCTGTGGCCGGGCACCACCGCGGTGGTGCAGGGCGCGGGCGGGCTCGGGCACATCGGCATCCAGTGCCTGGCCGCGCTCACCGCCACCCGCATCGTCGTGGTCGACCGCAACCCCGACGCCCTGGAGCTCGCGAAGCAGATCGGTGCCGACGAGACCGTGGTCGCCGACGGTTCCCACGTCGACGCGGTGAAGGACCTGACCGGCGGTGAGGGCGCCACGGTGGTGTTCGACTTCGTGGCCGAGCAGGGCGCGGAGAACGACGCCTGGGCGATGACCGCACCGGACGGCTACCAGTACGTCATCGGCTACGGCGGTGACTTCTCCGCCCCGACGCTGGACTTCGTGGCGAACGAGAAGAACGTCATCGGCAACATCGTCGGCACCTACACGGACCTGGCCGAACTGATGGTGCTGGCCCAGGCCGGGAAGGTCACCCTGCACACGAAGCAGTACCCGCTCGATGCGGCGCTGGACGCGCTGCACGACCTCGACGCCGGCCGCGTGCGCGGCCGGGCGATCCTCGTCCCCTGAATCCCGGAGGCCCACCACATGTACTCCAAGGACGGCGAGAACTACTTCATCGTCGACTCCCACATGCACTTCTGGGACGCGAGCCCGCAGAACTGGGTGGCCGGCCGGGAGAACCTGGCGAAGGGCTGGATCGACTGCTTCTACGGCTACCACCAGCTGGGCCCGCCCGAGACCCACTGGGACTGGGAGAAGTACTGCAAGTACTCCGAAGAGGACCTGATGCGCGACCTCTTCGACGAGGGCCACGTCGACGTCGCGATCTTCCAGTCCACCTACCTCAAGCACTGGTACACCGAGGGTTTCAACACCGCTGAGCGCAACCACACGCTGACGCAGAAGCACCCGGGGAAGTTCATCACGAACGGGCGCTTCGACCCGCGCGAAGGCGATACCGGGCTGGCGCAGCTGGAGGCGGACGCCGAGCGCTACCAGCTCAAGGGCGTGAAGCTCTACACCGCGGAGTGGATCGGCGACTCGCGCGGCTACAAGCTGTCCGACCCCGAGTGCTACCGCTTCCTCGCGCGCGCCCAGGAGCTGGGCATCAAGAACGTGCACGTGCACAAGGGCCCGACGATCTGGCCGCTGGACAAGGACGCCTTCGACGTGGCCGACGTCGACCACGCGGCCACCGACTTCCCGGACCTCAACTTCATCGTCGAGCACGTGGGCCTGCCGCGCATCGAGGACTTCTGCTACATGGCCGTGCAGGAACCGAACGTCTACGCGGGACTGTCCGTCGTGATCGGCGCCCACATGCACGCCCGGCCGCGCTTCTTCGCGAAGGTCATGGGCGAGCTGTTGTTCTGGGTCGGCGAGGACAAGATGACCTTCGGCAGCGACTACGGCATCTGGGAGCCGAAGTGGCAGGTCGAGGGCTTCGTCGACTGGCAGATGCCCGACGACGACGCGTACGGCGACTACCCGCGCCTGTCCACCGAGGGCAAGAAGAAGATCCTGGGGCTGAACGCGGCGAAGCTCTACGACATCGAGGTGCCGGCCGAGTGCCTGCCGAAGACGTCGGCAGGCGAGCAGGACCGGCCCGGCGAGCAGCTGCTCACCGAGGCCGCGGCGGCCGGTTCGCCGTGACCGCGCCGACCACCGCGCCGACCACCGCGCCCGTCGCCGCGGTGTGGGCCGCGCTGGGCACGGTGCACGACCCCGAGCTCGACGAACCCATCACGGACCTGGAGTTCGTGTCGTCGTGCACCGTGTCCGACGACGGGGTCGCGTCCGTGCGGCTGCGCCTGCCCACCTTCTTCTGCGCGCCGAACTTCGCGTGGCTGATGGTGGCCGACGCGCACGACGCGGTGGCCGCCGTACCGGGCGTCACCCGGGCCGACATCGCGCTGGACGAGCACTTCGTCTCCGCGACGATCAACTCCGGGGTCGCCGCGCGAGCCGGGTTCGTCGCGTCGTTCGCGGGCGAGGCGCAGGCCGAGCTGGACGAGCTGCGCGCGGTCTTCCTGCGCAAGGCGGCCCTGGCCGGGCAGGACCGGGTGGCCCGGCCGCTGGTCGACGCGGGCGCCACGCCGGAGGAGCTGGCGGACACCCGGCTCGCCGAGGTGCCGCCGTCCCCGGACCTGGACCGGCTGCGGGAGCGGCGGGCCCGGGTGGGCCTGCCGCACGGCCCCGACGCCCCGCTGCTGCTGCACCCGGACGGCGAGCCCGTGACCGCCGCCCAGGTGCCGCTGCACCTGCGGCGGGCGCGGCTCACGCGCGTCGGGATCGAGGCGAACGGCCACACCTGCCGGGACCTGCTCGCGAAGCGGTACGGCACGTAAGGTTCGCGGCGTGGACGTCCGCGCGCTGGTGTTCGACGTGTTCGGCACGGTCGTCGACTGGCGCGCGGGCGTCGCCCGGGAGGTGCGCCGGCTCCTGCCCGGCGTCGACGGCGAGGCGCTCGCCGACGCCTGGCGCGGCCGGTACGCGCCGTCGATGGACCGGGTGCGCCGCGGCGAGCTGCCCTGGACCGGGCTGGACGACCTGCACCGGGCCTCCTTGGACGAGCTGCTGCCCGAGTTCGGCGCGCCGGACGCGCCCGAGGACGTCCGGGCCGAGCTGGTGCTCGCCTGGCACCGGCTCGACCCGTGGCCGGACTCCGTGGAGGGCCTCACGCGGCTGAAGGCGCGGTACGTGGTGGCGTCGCTGTCGAACGGGAACGTCGCGCTGCTCGTCGACATGGGCAAGCACGGCGGCCTGCCGTGGGACACGGTGCTGTCGGCCGAGCTGTTCGGGCACTACAAGCCCGACGCCGAGGTGTACGACGGCGCGGCCCGGCTGCTCGGGCTGCCGCCGGAGCGCGTGCTGATGGTGGCCGCGCACGTCGACGACCTGGTCGCGGCCCGCAGCCGCGGCCTGCGCACGGCCTACGTCCACCGCCCGCAGGAACGCGGCCCGCAGGCCCCGCCTCCCCCGGCGGAGGACCCGGACGCCGATCTGTCGGTGGCCTCCCTCACGGACCTGGCGACCCGCCTGGGCGCCTGAAGTCCGGCCGTCAGCGCTGCACGGCGGCGTTGTCGGTGTCCCGGAACCCGATCACCTTCTTCACCGCGGACCGCAGCTTCTTGTCGGCCTTCGTCAGCGGGACGCGTTCGATGCGGTAGTCGCAGTAGTCGATCGGCACCGCGCCGAGGCGCTCCTTGAAGCGCGCGAGCGACTCCGACTCGCCGGTCTCGAGCATGTGGTAATGCGTGCAGCCTGCGGCGCAGGCGTCCTGGATCGCGGTCCAGTGCAGCAGGTCGTTGGCCCGCACCGGCCCGGCGACGTCGCGGTCCATCGCACCGCGGGAGTAGCTGGCGGTCCTCCCGAACAGCACGATGATCGATGCTGCCGGCGTGTCGCCGTCGAACGCGACGTAGTGCCGGAACGCCTCCCCCAGGTGCTTCGCGATGAGGTCGAACTTCCCGACCGGGTCGCGCCGAGCGGCGCGCCAGCGCGCCAGCGCGAGGGGCTCGTTCTGCTTGGCCGCCCACCGGTCGACCGACAGGTCGTAGTGCCGGTGGTAGATCGGGAGCAGGCTGCCGTCGCGGTCCAGCTCCACGCGGACGCCCAGCCGCTCGGCCGTCCGCAGGTTCCGGCGGGTCAGCGACCCGAGCCGGGCACGCACGCCGTCGACCCCGCCGACGAGGTCGAGGACGTGCGCCCTCCGGGGTGACGCGTGGACCTTCGGGTGACCGGCGATGCACTCCCACCCCTTCCGGAGGGGGTCGGGCCGGACGACGACCCGGACGGCCGGCAGCGCGGCGAGGTCACCGACGACGGCCCGGATCGCTCCCGCGTCGAGGTCCGGGCCGACGAGGCCGCCCAGTCCCCACGAGTGCGGGAGCGACCACAGCTGCCCGGGCACGCCCGCGAGGCCGGTCCGGCGGACGAGCGGGAGCACGAACCGGCGGCCGTCCGGGAACTCGTAGAGGCGGGTGGCGTCGGTGTAGGGGCCGCCCGCGCAGACGGCGTCGACCCACTCGGGAGCGTGTTCGGGCAGCGCCAGGGGATCCTCGGCGAGCACGGCCCGCCACTGGTCGCGCGGTGCCCGGGGGTGAACTCGCACGGTGCGCCGATCCTCCTCGATCGTCGGCAGGCCGGCGGGCACGCAGAACGTCGGTCCGGGACGTCCGTGTCCGCGGCGGCGTTGTAGTGGACCAGCCCACCCGGTCGCGCGCAACGCGAGCCCCGGCTCGCCCTCGTGCGTCGTCACGGTCGCCGGGGCCGCGCCACCAGCGCCCGGAAGCGGTTGAGCAGCACGTACCCGCCGGTTCTCGTCCGGTTGACGGCAAGGCGGTCCAGGACCGCGCGGCGGACGGCCCGGTCCCCGGCCCGGGCGGCTGCCGCCCGCCCGATCCCGGACGCGAGCAGCGGCCGGACCAGCGCGTCCGCGTCCGGGTAGGTGAACCGGCACTCCACCGGCTCCTCGGCGACGACCACGAGACCGGCGATGCCGACGACCTTGCGCAGCCGGGCCGGGTCGGTCAGCGGGGGCGGGCCGGACGGCGGCCTGCGGGGCGGCAGCCAGGGAGCGAGGGCCTCGCCGAACGCGCGGACGTCGCACTCCTCCTCCGGGCCCCAGGTCGTCACCGCGACGGCGGAGCCGACCCGGGCGGCGGCGCGCAGCACGGCGAGCGGGTTGGCGACGTGCGCCAGCACCTGCACGGCCGCGACCACGTCGAACGGGCCGGGCGGCGGGTCGTGCGCGTCACCCCGACGAAAAGTCGCTGCGGGCACGGCGGCGGACGCCACGGCCACCGCGGACGGGTCGCCGTCGATCCCGACGACCCGGGCGCCGCGGGCGACGGCCGCCGCGGCGAACGTGCCGGGCCCGCAGCCCAGGTCGAGGACCGCCGTTCCCGGCCCGACCCCGGCGAGGTCGAGCACCCGCTCGTGCAGGGGGGCACCCCAGCCCGGTGGCCCCTCGGACACGTCAGCCCCAGACGTCCTCCGCCACCTGGACGATCAGGCGCAGCTTCGCCACCTGCTCCTCCTGGGTGAGGACGTTGCCCTCGACGGTGGAGGAGAAGCCGCACTGCGGGGAGAGGCACAGCTGGTCGAGCGGCACGTACTCGGACGCCTCGTCGATGCGGCGCTTGAGGAGGTCGGGGTCCTCGAGCCGGCCGGTCTTCGTGGTGACGAGTCCGAGCACCACCTGCTTGCCCGGTGGCACGAACCGCAGCGGCGCGAACCCACCGGAGCGCTCGTCGTCGAACTCGCAGAAGAAGCCGTCGACGTCCAGCTCGCCGAACAGGGCCTCGGCCACGAAGTCGTAACCGCCCTCGGCCGCCCAGGACGAGCGGTAGTTGCCGCGGCACATGTGGGTGGTGACCTTCATGCCGGCGGGCCGGTCGGCGATCGCCGCGTTGATCTGGCGGATGTAGCGCAGGTGGGCGTGGTCGGCGTCCTCGCCCCTCGCGGCCTGCTCGGCGCGCTGCGCCGGGTCGTTGAGATAGGCCAGGCTCGTGTCGTCGAGCTGGAGGTAGCGGCAGCCGAGGTCGGCCATCGCGCGCACCTGCGCGGCGTAGGCGGCGGACAGGTCGGCCCAGAACTCCTCGACGTCCGGGTAGACGGACCGGTCGACGGCGGCGGTCCCGCCGCGGTAGTGGACCATGCTCGGCGACGGGATCGTGAGCTTCGGCGTGGCCGTGGTGGTCAGCGAGGCCAGGTAGCGGAACGCGTCGGCGAAGATCGGCTCGTCGAGCCGCACCTTCTCCTTCACCGCCAGACCTGCCGAGGTGAACGCGTTGTCGCCCTCCGCGTTGTGCATCTTCACCTGGATCTGCTCGTCGGTCTTCACGATGCCGCCGAGCTGGTAGATGAAGTCCATGTGCCACGAGGTGCGGCGGAACTCGCCGTCGGTGGCCGACTGCAGGCCGACCTCCTCCTGCATCGCGACGACGTCGCGGATCGCCGCGTCCTCGGCGGCGCGCAGGCCCTCGGCGTCGAGGGTGCCGGCCGCGAACCGCTCCCTCGCGGCGAGGAGCGCGGGCGGGCGCAGGAGGCTGCCGACGTGGTCGGCCCGGAACGGCGGTTCGGTGCGTCGCGGCATGGCGGCAACCTAGCGCCGTCACCCCCGGTGCGCCGTGGTGTCTTCCGCCCGGTGGAAATGCGAGGCTGGCGGTGTGGAGCACGGGGTACTGATCTTCCTGACCGACTACGGCATCGACGGCCCCACGCTGGCGCGGGCCACGGAGGAGCGCGGCTTCGACGGGCTGTTCCTCACCGAGCACACCCACATCCCGGTGAGCCGGGAGTCGCCCTGGAACGGCGGCGCCGAGCTGCCCCGGCGCTACTGGCACACCGAGGACCCGTTCGTGGCGCTGGCCGCCATGGCCGTGGTGACCGAGCGGATCGCGCTCGGGACGGCCGTCTCCCTCGTGCTGCAGCACCACCCGATCGGCCTCGCGAAGACGATCGCGAGCCTCGACCGGCTCGCCGGCGGGCGCTTCGAGCTGGGCGTCGGTCCGGGCTGGAACCGGGAGGAGATGGCCAACCACGGCGTCGACCCGCGCACGCGGACCCGGCGGATGCTCGAGCACATCGCCGCCATGCGCGAGATCTGGACCCGCGACGAGGCCGACTTCCACGGCGAGTTCATCGACTTCGACCCGATCTGGTCCTGGCCGAAGCCGGTGCGCACCCCGCCGGTGCTGATCGGTGGCGAGGGCCCGACCGTGCTGGACCGGGTGGTGTCGCACGGCGACGGGTGGATGCCCCGGCGCGTCCGCCGTGACGAGGTGGACGCGTTCGCCGGGCGCGTGGCCGAACTGCGCCGCCGCGCCACCGACGCCGGCCGCGGCCACCTCCCCGTCTCGGTGTTCGGCGCGGTGCCCGAGCGCGACGTGCTCGACGCGTACGCGGCCGCCGGCGTCGACCGCGTGCTGTTCGAGCTGCCGGACGCGGACGAGGCCGAGGTCCTGCGCACCCTCGACGCACTGGCCGCGCTCCGCCCCTGACCCGCTCGCGGTTCGCGCCGTCAGGGGGCGGCCGCGCCGGGGCCCGCGGCGAGCTCGCCGATCCTCGCGGCGGCCTCCCGCACCGCCCGTTCCAGCTCCGACCGGCGGGCCCCCAGCTCGGCCCCGGGCACCGAGACCCCGAGCGCGCCGCGGCCGCCCTCCACGCGGACGGCTGCCGCGACCCCGGCCGTCCCCGGCTCGAACTCCTCCACCACCACGACCGGTTCGTCCGGCCGGGCGTCCCCGAGCAGGGCCCGCCCGGCCGCGGTGCCGTGCGGCGCGAGCGCCTCACCGACGTGCATCGGGCCGGGCCGGGGGTGCTCGCCGCAGTCGTCGACGTGCGCGAGGACGACGTCGGCGTCGCGGAGCACGGCGAGGTAAGCGGCCGCCCCGACGCGGACGTGCACGTCGTGCAGGACCGCACGGACCGGGGCGGAGGGGCGCACCTGCTCGGCGAGGCTGCGGTGCAGCTGGGCCACCCGGCGGCCGAGGCCGTAGCCGCGCACGTCGTGCAGGCGCACGAGGTAGCCGGCCTCCACGAGGGTGCCGATGGCGCGGTAGACCGACGGCAGCGGGATGCCCAGCCTGCGGGCGATCGCCTTCGGTGTCACACCGTCGCCCGCGGCCGCGACCGCCTCGACCACCCGCAGTGCCCGGGTGGTCGAGGAACCGGTGTTGCGTGCCGGTGCCACGCCGCCAGTGTCGGGTACAACGTCACCGACGGCACCTCACCGATCGGACGGGAACGACATGGACGACGACGAACTGCACCGCCGCATCGACGAGCTGGTCGCCGAGGAGCACCGCCTCGAGCGCGCCCACGTGGGCCAGGCGCTGTCGGACGGCGAGCAGCAGCGGATGACCGAGCTGGGCGTGCAGCTGGACCGCTACTGGGACCTGCTGCGCCAGCGCGACGCCCGCCGCCGGGCCGGCCTCGACCCCGACGACGCCCAGGAGCGCTCCGGTGACGTGGTGGAGGGCTACCGGCAGTAGCACGCCTCCGCGGTCACCGTGATCGTCGGACACGCGGGCTCCCACTGGCGGGTCGCGCGGGCGCGGGAGAGCATGCGGCGGTGCAGATCACGCCCGTGACGCCGGACCGGCTCGTCGACGAGGTCGTGACGCTCGTCGACGCCCGTCCGGGCCGGGTGCGGCTCGCGCTCGACGGCCCGCCCCCGACGCGGCCGCTGGCCCTGGCCGAGCGGGCGGCCGTGCAGCTGCGCACGCACGGCCGGGAGACCGTGGTCGTCAGCGCGGGCGACTTCCTGCGGCCGGCCTCGGTCCGCCTGGAGTTCGGCCGCGAGGACCCCGACGAGTTCCTGGACGGCTGGCTCGACGCCGGCGGCCTGCGCCGCGAGGTGCTGGACCCGGCGGGCCCGACCGGCTCCGGGCAGGTCCTGCCCCGCCTGTGGGACGCCACGACCGACCGCGCGCACCGCGCCCGCTACGTCCAGCTCCCGTCCGACGGCGTGGTGCTGCTGGCAGGCGCCCTGCTGCTGGGCCGCGGCCTCCCCGTCGACGTGGCCGTGCACCTGCGGATGAGCGACGCGGCCCTGGCCCGCACCCTCTCCCCCACCGAACACTGGACCCTCCCCGCCTACACCCGCTACGAGGACGAACGCCACCCCTCCGAGGAAGCCGACCTGGTGGTCCTGTCCGACCACCCCGACCGCCCGGCGGTCCGCAGGTGACCCTCACCACGCCCCACAACGACCACGCCCAACCCCTCACACACCAACTCCATCACCCACACACCGACTGCAGTCGCTGCCCCATCACCACAATCGGTGTGCGAACCCCACATCGAGGGCAACCTGTCCAATCACGCCCAGCCGGAAGACCAGGCGCGAGCGAAGCGAGCCGAGCGCGAGCGAAGCGAGCCGAGCAGGAGCGAGCGAAGCGAAGCGGCCCGAGCAGGAAGGCCAGGCGCGAGCGAAGCGAGGCGCCCAGTCAGAAGACCAGGCGCGAGCGAAGCGAGGCGCCCAGTCAGAAGACCAGGCGCGAGCGAAGCGAAGCGCCAGACCGAACAGGAGGCGAGCGATGAAACGGGACCCGACACGATGGGGGTCCGGGGGCGGAGCACCCGGCTGGGGGTCTGGGGGGCTAGGCCCCCCAGAGTGGAACGATGTCCACCGCGAAGCGAACGCGCTCCGTGAGCATGCGTCGCCTGGTGGGCGAGGAGGGAGTTGAACCCTCACGTCCTTTCGGACACACGGACCTGAACCGTGCGCGTCTGCCATTCCGCCACTCGCCCTTGCAGGAGGGAACGCTAGCAGAGGGGTGTGGGAGGCCCCTGGTCGGGGGGCGACATGGCCGGGGCTAGCACAGATACGATCGGCACTGCCAGCAACACGCCGATGCGAACGGAGGAAGATCGGTTGGGCCGCGTCGACAGGTTCGAACGCCGTCTCCAGGGACTGGTGGGCGACGCCTTCGCGCGGGTCTTCGGCGGCAGCGTCGTTCCCCAGGAAGTCGTGCAAGCGCTGCTGCGGGAAGCCGAGGGCCACATCGAGGAGCTCGCCGGGGGGCGCCTGCTGGCGCCAAACCGGTTCACGGTGCTGCTCAGCCCGGCCGACCTCGCTCGCATGGGGGGTGACCGAGCGGAGATCGTGAACTCGCTGTCCGGCTCTGTCACCGAACAACTCGCCGACCAGGGATGGGACACCTACGGCGAGGTCGTAGTCTTTCTGGAGCGCTCCGATGCGCTGCACACGGGACAGTTCCGCACCCGCTCGTCCGTGGACCCCGACGCTTCCCGCCGGGACGCCATGCGAGCACGCGACGCAGGAGAAGCACCCATGAGCCAGCAACCGGGCCACCCCGAGGAGAACGGGCAGTACGGATACGACCGTGGTGCCCCCGGCGGATACGGGCAGCAGACGTACGCCCCGCCCGCCTACGACCAGCGCCAAGGGGGGTACGAGCAGGGCGAGCAGGGCTACGGCCAGCAGCAGGGCGGATACCCCCAGCAGGGCGGCGGCTACGGCCAGCAGCAGGGCGGCTACGACCAGGGCTACGGCGGCCAGCCGCCGGCCGGTGGCTACGGCGGGCAGCAGCCCGCCGGAGGCGGCTACGGCGGCCAGCCGGGCGGCGGGTACGACCAGGGCTACGGCGGGCAGCCGCCGGCCGGTGGCTACGGCGGACAGCAGGGTGGCTACGGCGGTCAGCCGGGCGGCGGGTACGACCAGGGCTACGGCGGCCAGCAGGGCTACGCGGCCCCTCCCGGGTACGGCCCGCAGCCGGGTCAGCCGGGCTACGCGCCGGGCGGCGGCGGGTACGACCAGGGCTACGGCCAGCAGCAGGGTGGTGGCTACGGCCAGCAGCAGTACGAGCAGGGCTACGACGGCGGGTACGACCAGGGCTACGGCGGCCAGCAGGGCGGCTACGGCGGGTACCAGCAGCAGCTGTCGGCGTCGCTCTCGCTGGACGACGGCTCGGGTCGGACCTACGACCTCACCCAGGGCAGCCACGTGATCGGGCGCGGGCAGGACTCGTCGTTCCGCCTTCCGGACACCGGCGTGTCGCGGCGCCACCTGGAGATCAGCTGGGATGGTCACACGGCCACGCTGACCGACCTCGGCTCCACCAACGGCACCACCGTCAACGGCAACCCGGTGCAGACCTGGCAGCTCAACGACGGTGATGTCATCCGGGTCGGGCACTCGAGCCTGGTCTTCCGCGCCCAGTAGGCGAGGATCGGGCCGAGGGTGGCCGGGTGAGGACGACGTCGACAGAGATCGGAGTTCGCCGCGAGTGCCGGAGTTGGTGCTGCAGCTGACCAGGGCGGGGTTCCTCGCCCTCCTCTGGCTGTTCGTGCTGGTCGCGCTCCGGGTGGTGCGCTCTGATCTGTATGCCGCGTCCGGTCTCCGTGCGCTGGTGCCCGGCGGTGGGCGGGTCACGGCCCGCACCGGGCGTGGTCGCACGCCCCGCCAGCTCCTCGTCACGCAGGGGGCGCTGGCCGGTACGCGGATCTCGTTGGACTCCCGGCCGATCCTGATCGGCCGGGCCGACGACTCCACGTTGGTGCTCGACGACGACTACGCGTCCACGCGTCACGCCCGCATCGCGATGCAGGGGGACGAGTGGTACGTGGAGGACCTCGGGTCGACCAACGGCACGTACCTCGACCGGGCTAAGGTCACCGGGCCCACCCGTGTTCCCCTGGGCACCCCTGTCCGCATCGGCAAGACGGTGATCGAGCTTCGGTCATGAGCCGGCGCACGTTGCACCGCCGCGCCCTGGCGTTCGCCGCCCGGGCCGGCCGCGCCGGTCGATCTGCCCCTGAACGTGATGTCGGAGCGCTGAGATGACGCTGGTCCTGCGCTACTCCGCCCGCAGCGACCGCGGGCTCGTCCGGCAGAACAACCAGGACGCGGTGTACGCCGGCCCGCGGCTGCTCGCGCTCGCGGACGGCATGGGCGGGCACGCGGCGGGTGAGGTGGCGTCGTCGCTGGTGATCTCGGCGCTCGCCCCGCTCGACGAGGACGACCCCGGCGACGACCTGCTGGCGGAGCTGCGCGACGCCGCGGTGGAGGGCAACGCCGCGATCACGCGGCACGTCGCGGACGCGCCCGACCTGGAGGGCATGGGCACCACGCTCACCGCCATCCTGTTCGCGGGTTCCCGGCTGGGCCTGGTCCACATCGGCGACTCGCGGGCCTACCAGCTGCGCGACGGGTACCTGACGCAGATCACGAAGGACGACACGTTCGTCCAGTCGTTGATCGACGAGGGCCGCATCACCGAGGAGGAGGCCCACACGCACCCGCAGCGGTCGTTGCTGCTGCGCGCGATCACGGGCCAGGACATCGACCCCTCGCTGACGATCCGCGAGGCGCGGCCGGGTGACCGCTTCCTGCTCTGCTCCGACGGACTGTCCGGCGTGGTGAGCGACGAGACCCTCGCCGAGACGCTGCAGGCCTACCGGGATCCGCGGGAGTGCGCGGACCGGATGATCGAGCTGGCGTTGCGCGGCGGCGGTCCGGACAACATCACCTGCATCGTGGCCGACGTCGTCGACATCGACTTCGGCGAGGACGCCCCGATCGTGGGCGGCTCGGTGGGCGACGGCTCGGAGGACGGCCCGCCCCCGGACTCGGCGGCGGCGCGCGCCTCGGCCACCACCCTCACCCGCACGGCGCCGCAGCGGGTCGTGTCGTCGGTGGACACGCCCCCCGCGCGGCGCCGGGGTCGGCGGCTGCGCGTGGTCCTCGCCGTCGTCGCGGTGCTCGCCGTGCTGGCGGGCGGCGGGCTGCTCGCCCGCATGTGGGTGATGTCGCAGTACTACGTGAGCGCGGACGGCGATCAGGTCGCGGTCTTCCAGGGGGTGCGCGGCGAGGTGCTGGGCGTCTCGCTGCAGTCGGTCGCGGAACGCACCGACATCGCGCTGACGGACCTGCCGGAGACCGAGCGCAGCCAGGTGCGCGACGGCATCCCGACCGACGACGGCCTCGCCGGGGCGCACGGCGTGGTCGAGCGGCTACGCGCCCGCATGCTGGAGCCCTGCCCGCCGCCGCAGCCGGTGCAGCCCCCGCCGCCGCCGGTCGTCGACCCGGGCGTGCCGGTGCCCGGGATCCCGCCGGTCGACACCACCCCGCTGCCGACGCCGGCACCCGAGCCCGGGACGACCTGCCGGTCGGTGGGCTGATGAGCGCGGACCAGCGAGCGGACGGTCGCGGGGGCCGGCGATGACGGCGCCCGCGGGCGCGCCGCCCGCCGCTCCCGCGCCGCTGCCGACCGGCCGCGGGATCGAGCTCGTCCTGCTCGCGTTCGCCGCGGTGCTGGTCACGGGCGCGCTGGTGCTGGTGGAGGCCAACCAGGAGCAGGAGCTGACGCAGGCGCTGCTGTGGGTGGGCCTGGCCTACCTCGGGCTGTTCGCCGCGGCCCACCTGGCGGTGCGCCGCTTCGCCCCGTACGCCGATCCGCTGATCCTGCCGTGCGTGGCGCTGCTCAACGGGCTGGGCCTGGTGATGATCCACCGGCTCGACCTGGCCAACGCCGAGCGGGCCGCCGCCGCGGGCCGGGACGCGCCGGTGGAGCTGATCTCCCGGCAGGTCGCGTGGACCGCGATCGGCCTCGCGCTGTTCGTCGCGGTGCTCTGGGTGATCCGCGACCACCGCACGATCTCCCGCTACGCCTACACGGCCGGCTTCTCCGGTCTGGTGCTGCTCGCGCTGCCCGGCCTGCTCCCCTCGTCGATCTCCGAGGTCAACGGGGCGAAGCTGTGGATCCGGGTCGGTAGCGTCGGCATCCAGCCCGGCGAGTTCGCCAAGATCCTGCTGATCGTGTTCTTCGCGGCGTTCCTGGTGCAGAAGCGGGAGCTGTTCAGCACCGCGGGGCGCCGGTTCCTCGGCATGGAGCTGCCGCGGGCGCGTGACCTCGCGCCGCTGCTCGTGGCGTGGGGACTGTCGGTCGGCGTCCTGGTGCTCGAGCGCGACCTGGGCACCTCGCTGCTGTTCTTCGGCATCGTGCTGGTGCTGCTCTACGTCGCCACCGAGCGCGTGTCGTGGATGCTCATCGGGTTGTCGTTCTTCCTCGGCGGCTGCGTCATCGCCTACCAGCTGTTCGGCCACGTGCGGGTGCGCGTCCAGGTGTGGCTCGACCCGTTCGCCGACTTCGAGGGCACCGGCTACCAGATCGCGCAGGCGCTGTTCGGGCTCGGCACCGGCGGGGTGGGCGGCACCGGTCTCGGCGCCGGCCGCCCCGACCTGGTGCCCTACGCCGAGAGCGACTTCATGCTCTCCTCGCTGGGTGAGGAGCTCGGCCTGATCGGGCTGGCCGCGATCCTCATCGTCTACCTGGTGCTGATCACGCGCGGGCTGCGCAGCGCGCTCGCCGTGCGCGACAGCTTCGGCAAGCTGCTCGCCACCGGGCTGGCGTTCACGCTGGCGCTGCAGGCGTTCATCGTCATCGGCGGGGCGTCGAAGCTCATCCCGCTCACCGGCCTGACCCTGCCGTTCCTGTCGTACGGCGGATCGTCGCTGGTGGCGAACTACGCGCTGGTCGCGATGTTGCTGCGGATCTCCAACGCGGCCCGCGCGCCGCTGCCGCGCCGTCCGGCAACGCCGCTGCCGCCGCTGGCCGAGGCGGGCACCGAGCTCGTGGAGCGGCGCCCGTGAACACTCCCGTGCGTCGCGTCGCCATCGCCGTGATGGCGATGATCCTGCTGCTGATGGGCAACCTCACCTACGTCCAGGTCGTCCAGGCGGGTGACTACCGCAGCGATCCGCGCAACCAGCGCGTCCTGCTGGCCGAGTACTCGCGCAAGCGCGGCCAGATCAGCGCCGACGGCCAGATCCTCGCCAGCAGCACCGAGACCGACGACCGGTTGCGCTACCTGCGCCAGTACGCCGACGGTCCGGTGTACGCGCCGGTCACCGGCTACTACTCGGTGACCTACGGCTCCAGCGGGATCGAGCGGGCCGCCGACGCGGTGCTCAACGGCAGTGACGACCGGCTCTTCGGCCGCAGGCTCTCCGACCTGATCACCGGCCGCGACCCCAGCGGGGGCAACGTGGTGCTGACGCTCGATCCGGAAGTGCAGAAGACGGCGTACGACGAGCTGACCGAGCGCGGGTACACCGGCTCGGTCGTCGCGCTGCGACCGCAGACGGGTGAGATCCTCGCGATGGTGTCCACGCCGTCCTTCGACCCCAACCCGCTGGCCAGCCACGACGCGGACGAGCGGACGTCGGCGTGGCAGGAGTACAACGAGGCGGAGCCGCCGGTGCTGCCCAACCGCGCGATCTCCGAGAGCTACCCGCCGGGGTCCACGTTCAAGCTCGTCGACGTCGCGGCGGCGCTGGCGAGCGGGCGCTACACGCCGGAGAGCCAGCTCACGGCCGCGTCGGCGATCACCTTGCAGGGAACCAACACCCAGCTGCAGAACTTCAACGGCAACGCGTGCGGCACCGGCGAGACGGCCAGCCTGCGCGACGCGCTGCAGCGCTCGTGCAACACGGCCTTCGCACAGCTTGCGAGCGAGCTCGGGGAGCAGCCGCTGCGCGAGCAGGCCGAGGCCTTCGGGATCGGCACCACCGACCTGGCGGTGCCGATGCCGGTGGCCGCCTCCACGATCGGCGACATCCCCGACACCGCCGCGCTGCAGCAGTCCAGCATCGGGCAGCGCGACGTGGCACTCACCCCGCTGCAGAACGCGATGATCGTCGCGGCCATCGCCAACCGCGGCGAGGTGATGGCCCCGTACCTGGTCAGCGAGATCCAGAGCCAGGAGCTGGACCCCGTGGAGACCACGGAGCCGGACCGGATCGGCACGGCGGCGGTCGACCCGGCGGTGGCCGCCACGCTGACCGAGATGATGGTCAACAACGAGAACAGCTACTCGGGCACCGGGAAGATCACCGGCGTGCAGATCGCCGCCAAGACCGGCACGGCGGAGCACGGGTCCGACCCGAAGTCGGTGGCCCCGCACGTCTGGTACGTGGCCTTCGCCCCGGCCGACGACCCGCAGGTCGCGCTCGCGGTGCTGGTCGAGTCCGGCGGCGACCGCAGCAACCTCGCGGCGACGGGCGGCACGGTCGCCGCCCCGATCGGCCGCGCCGTGATCCGCGCCGCGCTGGGGACGGAGCGGTGACCGTCCTCGCTGCGGGGCAGAGCATCGACGACCGCTACCTGCTGGAGCGGCGCATCGCCGTCGGCGGCATGGGCGAGGTCTGGGAGGCCTCGGACACGCGGCTGGGCCGCAGCGTCGCGGTGAAGGTGCTGCGCCCCGAGCTCGGTGACGACCCGGAGTTCCTGCACCGCTTCCGCATCGAGGCGCGCACCGTCGCCTCCCTGGACAACCCGGGCATCGCCGCGGTGCACGACTACGGCGAGGACGAGGGCCCGAACGGCAGGCGCACGGCGTACCTCGTGATGGAGCTGGTGCGGGGCGAGCCGCTGTCCACGCTGATCTCCCGCGGCCCCATCGACGCCGACGAGACGCTGCGGCTCATCGAGGACGCCGCGTGGGCGCTGCAGGCGGCGCACGAGCGTGGCTTCGTGCACCGCGACGTCAAGCCGGGCAACATCCTGGTCCGCACCGACGGTGTGGTGAAGCTCACCGACTTCGGGATCGCCAAGGCCGCCGACGCGGTGCCGGTCACCCGATCCGGGATGGTCATGGGCACCGCCCACTACATCGCGCCCGAGCAGGCCAGCGGGGCGGAGGCGGGCCCCGCGGGCGACGTCTACTCGCTCGGCATCGTCGGCTACGAGTGCCTCGCGGGCCACCGGCCGTTCCGCGCCGACAGCGCGGTGGCGGTGGCGATGATGCAGGTCCGGGAGCCTCCGCCGCCGCTGCCGAGCAGCATCCCGGCCGGGGCGCGCGAGCTCATCGAGGTGGCGCTCGTCAAGGACCCCACGCAGCGCTACTCCACCGGCGGTGAGTTCGCGCTCGCCGTGGCGGCGGTGCGCCGGGGAGAGCCGCTGCCGGCACCCGGCGCGGTCACCGGCACGATCGCGCCGCCGCGGTCGCCCTCGACGCCCACGCGGGCGCGTCCCGCGGTCGGGTCCGCCGCACCGTCGACCCCGCTGCCCGCCTCGGCGCCCTTCTCCGCTCCGCCCTCGCCGCCGGTCCCGCAGCGCGCGTCGTCACCCGCATCCCGCCCGGTGGCGCACCAGGCACCCGCGGCGCGGCACGCCGGGGGCGCGGGCGATCGCGCGACCCGCTCCCGGCAGGCGCCACCGGCGCGGCGCGCCGCGCCGGCCCGTGCGTCCGGACGGGCCGGTTCCGACTCCTTCCGGCTGCAGCCCAAGTCGTCCGGGCGCACCCTGCTCCTCGTGCTGTTCGTGCTGCTGACGCTCGCCGCGGTCGCGGTCGGTGTTCTGTTGTTCCAGGGCGGTCTTCCGGGCGCGGGCTCGGCGGTTCAGCCCCCGCAGGGAGCCGGACCCGGTACGGTGACGAGTCGGGAGGGCGTCCTGGCCGGATCGGCGGTAGCCGGCGGGGAGCTCGCCACGGTGATCGTCACGGGGAGCGCCCGGTGAACTCGTCGAACCGACGGCCCGGCGCTGCGGTGGTCCCGGGACCACCCCGCTGGGCGACGCAGCCCGGCATGATGTCCGAATCCACCATGACTCCCAGGAACCGGCACCGATGACCACCCCCCGACTGTTGTCCGAGCGCTATGAACTGGGCGAGGTGCTCGGTTACGGCGGCATGTCCGAGGTGCACCGCGGGCTCGACACACGGCTCGGTCGCGACGTCGCCGTGAAGGTGCTGCGGGCCGACCTGGCGCGCGATCCCCAGTTCCAGATGCGCTTCCGCCGCGAGGCGCAGAACGCCGCGTCGCTCAACCACCCCGCGATCGTGTCGGTCTACGACACCGGCGAGGTGCAGAGCGAGTTCGGCCCGCTGCCCTACATCGTCATGGAGTACGTCGACGGGCAGACGCTGCGCGAGATCGTGAAGACCACCGGTCCGATGTCGCAGCGGCAGGTCATCGAGGTGATGGCCGACGTCTGCGCCGCACTCGACTTCAGCCACCGGCACAACATCATCCACCGCGACGTCAAGCCCGCCAACATCATGATCAACACCGGCGGCGCCGTCAAGGTGATGGACTTCGGCATCGCCCGGGCGCTGGGCGAGGGCCAGAACGTCACCCAGACCGCCGCGGTGATCGGCACGGCCCAGTACCTGTCGCCGGAGCAGGCCCGCGGTGAGGCCGTGGACGCCCGCTCCGACGTGTACGCGGCCGGCTGCGTGCTGTTCGAGCTGCTCACCGGCGAGCCCCCGTTCACCGGCGACACTCCGGTCGCGGTGGCCTACCAGCACGTGCGCGAGGAGCCGCGGCGCCCGTCGGAGGTCAACCCCAGCATCCCGTCCTCGCTCGACGCGGTGGTGCTGAAGGCGCTGTCGAAGAACCCCCTCAACCGCTACCAGTCGGCCGCCGAGATGCGCTCCGACCTCGTCCGCGTGCGCAACGGGCAGAACCCGATGGCCCCGCTCGTGATGAGCGAGGACGAGCGCACCGCGATGATGGCCCCGCCCGCGCAGGACGCGCCCACGCGGCGCCTCAACGGCCGGCACACGATGCCGCCCGGCGGCGCCGAGTACGACGACTACTACGACGAGGAGCCGCGGCGCAGCACCGGGAAGGTGATCGGCATCGTCGCGGGCGTACTGGTCGCGCTCGGGCTCGTCGGTTTCGTGGCGTACCAGATCTTCGCCGGCCCGCCCGCCGCACAGCTGGTGGAGGTGCCCGCGGTCACCGGGCTCGCCCAGAGCGACGCCACCAACCAGCTCGTCGCCGCGGGCCTGCGGCTCGGGTCGGTCGCGCAGGAGGAGTCCTCCGCCCAGGACCGCGGCAACGTGATCCGCACGGATCCCGCGGTCGGCTCCCAGGTCGAGGAACGCTCCACCGTCAACCTGGTGGTGGGCAGCGGCCCGGCCAGCGTCAACGTGCCGCGCTTGGAAGGTCTCACCGTGCAGGAGGCCCAGGCCCTGCTCGAGGAGGCGGGCCTGCAGCTCGGCGCCCAGACGCAGCAGGAGACACCCGACTCCAGCCGGGTCGACAAGATCCTCGCCTCCACACCCCGCGCGGGTGAGCCCGCGGAGGGCGGCTCCACCGTGGCCGTGGTCGTCGGCACCGCGCAGACCACCGTGCAGGTCCCGGACGTCTCCGGCCAGGACATCGACGACGCCGAGCAGGCATTGCGCCAGGTCGGGCTCAGCCCACGGCGCCAGGACTCCGACAGCAGCGACGGCGACCGGGTGTCGGGCACCAACCCGTCGGCCGGCGAGCGCGTCGCGAGGGGTTCGGAGGTCACCCTGCTCACCGGCGACGGCGAGGACGTCGAGATGCCCAACGTCGAGGACCAGACCGAGGAGCAGGCCCTGGAGCGGCTCCGCGACCTCGGCCTCACGCGGGTCCAGATCCGGCAGGAGACCACCTCCAACGACGACCTCGACGGCCGCGTCATCGAGCAGTCGGTCCGGCCGGGCGAGAAGGTCGGCCCCGACGACCAGATCACGTTGACCGTCGGGGACGCGCCCGGGTTGATCGGTTAACACGACGACGCGGCCCGCAGAGCCGGGGAGACTGAACGCATGCGCGTGCTCGTCATCGACAACTACGACAGCTTCGTCTACAACCTCGTGCAGTACCTCGCGCAGCTCGGCGCGCAGGTCACGGTGCGCCGCAACGACGAGGTCGACCTCGACGAGCTGGACGACGTCGACAGTGTGCTCCTGAGCCCGGGGCCGGGTGTCCCGGAGCGGGCGGGCGCCAGCATCGAGGCGGTCCGGCGCAGCGCGGAGCGCAGCCTGCCGCTGCTCGGGGTGTGCCTCGGCCACCAGGCCATCGGGGTGGCGTGGGGTGGTGTCGTGGAACGCGCGCCGGAGCTGCTGCACGGCAAGACCTCGCTCGTGCACCACGCGGGCGACGACCTGCTCGCCGGGCTGCCGAACCCCTTCGTCGCCACCCGGTACCACTCGCTCTCGATCCGTCCCGACACGCTGCCGGCCGCCCTCGAGGTCACGGGGCGCACGGAGGGCGGCGTCATCATGGCGGTGCGGCACCGCGAGCTGCCCGTCACCGGGGTGCAGTTCCACCCCGAGTCCGTCCTCACCGAGGGCGGGCACCGGTTGCTGGCCAACTGGATGGCGAGCGCGGGACACCCGGTACCCGAGGCCACCGTGGCCGCCCTCACCGCCGAGGCGGCCGCCGTCACGGCCTCCGCCTGAGCCGCGGAGCGCACACAGCGGCGTCAGCAGCGGGCGGGCGCGCTACCGTGGGGGCACGCACTCCGACGTCCGACGAGGTCAGCACACATGCCGAAGTCCAAGGTCCGGAAGAAGGCGGTCTACACCCCGCCTCCCAACGCGCAGCGCCCCGGCACCACGCCGGTGAAGGTCGCGGGTCCCACGCACCCGGTCTACATCGCGGTGATGCTGGGTCTGATGCTGGCAGGGCTGGCGTGGCTGGTCGTGAACTACCTGGCCGGGGACTCGATCTCGTTCATGGTCACGCTCGGCCCGTGGAACTTCCTCATCGGGTTCTCACTGATCGTGATCGGCCTGCTGATGACCATGCGGTGGCGCTGAGCTGCGGAAACACACCGATGTAGGTAGTCCCCAGTGTGGACAGTCACTGTGGACAAGTCACCGTGAGTGATCATGATGCGCCCGCCGCGGCCGAGTGGAGCCCCGCTCCCGGACTCGTCGTGCTCGCCTGGCTGGTGGCAGTCGGGGCGGCTGCGTGGTGCGTGGCGCTCTGGGTGAGCGACGCCGACCCCGCAGGCCGCCTGCTCGCGGGCGTCGCTGCCGTGGGCGCCACCACCGCCGCGCTCTTCGGCACCCGGGCGCGGCCGCGCCTGCGCGCGGACCCCGACGGGCTGACGGTCGGCGGGCTGCTCCGCTCGCGCCACCACCCGTGGCCGTTCGTCGCGCAGATCCGGGTCCTGCGGGTGCGGCGCCTGGGGCGCGAGACCTCGCTCCTGGAAGTCGACACGGTGACGGCCGACGGCAGCGAGCGCCTGCTCGTCTTCGGCCGGCTGGACCTCGCTGCCGACCCCGAGGACGTCGCGCCGCGCCTGCACGCGCTGCGCCCCTGACATGCGCGGATGTGTACCCCACATGTCGTAGTCGGGTACTCCGAGTGGTGCTCGCGCCCCCCGGTTGAGCGGTCGTGCCGATGGGCCGGGCGTGCCTACCATCGAGGTCCGCGACGAAGGGAGTCTGGATGGCGACGAGGACACCGATGCGGGGTACGGACGGCTGCGCCTCCGGGTGCGGCTGCAACCCACCCGCCTGACCCATCCCGACGAGCCACGGCGGGGCAGCCCTGACGAGGGCGCCCCGCCGTCGTCGTGCGCGGCGCGTCAGGCCAGCGCGGTGACGCCGATCAGGAGCAGCACCACGACGGTGAGCGCGACCAGCGCACCCACCTGCACCGGCACGCGGTTGCGCGCGGGCGCGTACACGAGCGCGGCCGTGGCGGCAGCGCCGAGCACGAGCCCGCCGAGGTGGCCGATCAGCGAGATCCCCGGGATCGTCACGCTGATCACCACGTTGAGGACGATCACGCCGATGACCTGGCCCGCGGGCACGCGCAGCCGGCGCAGGACCACGGCGAGCCCGCCCATCAGCCCGAACACCGCACCGGACGCGCCGGCCACGGCCTGGTTCGGCGCGTAGAACAGCATCACGGCGGCGGCGCCACCGAGCAGGGCGATCATGTAGACGGCCAGGAATCGACCACGGCCGAGCACGGTCTCGAGGTCGCGGCCCAGCACCCACAGCGCCACCATGTTGAACAGCAGGTGGATCGCACCGATGTGCAGGAACCCCGACGTGAGGACCCGCCACCACTCGCCGGCCTGGACGAGCCCGGGCACGAGGGCCCACTCGGCGAACAACGGGGCCATCGCGTTGTTCATCGGGTCGCCCGCCTGGACCACGGTCCAGGCGAAGACCAGCACGTTGAGCGCGATCAGCGTGGGCACCACGACCGGGCGCCCGCCGGGCGTGGCGCCGGCCACCGTGCCGGGCCGCCGCGTCTCCTGCCGGCCCGCGTTCACGCAGTCGACGCACTGGTAGCCCACCGACGCCTCGCGGAGGCACTCGGGGCAGGCCGGACGCCCGCAACGCGTGCAGGACAGACCGGTGGCGCGCTCCGGGTGCCGCACGCAGACGGCCGGCGGGCCGTAGGGCGCCCCGCCGGGTTGCTGCGGCGGCGTCGGCGGTCCGGCGGGGTAGGTCATCTTCTCGGCGGGTGGCTCAGGCCGAGATCTCGACGTGCTCGATGACGACGTCGGAGAGCGGCCGGTCGTTGCGGTCGGTGGCGGTCTGCGCGATCGCGTCGACGACGGCGCGGGACTCCGCGTCGGCCACCTCGCCGAAGATGGTGTGGCGGCGGTTGAGGTGCGGGGTCGGGCCGACGGTGATGAAGAACTGCGAGCCGTTGGTGCCGGGGCCCGCGTTGGCCATCGCCAGCAGGTAGGGGCGGTCGAACCGCAGGTCGGGGTGGAACTCGTCGGCGAACTGGTAGCCGGGGCCGCCACGCCCGGTGCCGGTGGGGTCACCGCCCTGGATCATGAACCCGGTGATGACGCGGTGGAAGACGGACCCGTCGTAGAACGGGCCGGAGGAACCGCCGGCGGCGTTGGGCTCGCTGTAGGACTGCTCGCCGGTGGCCAGCCCGACGAAGTTCGCGACGGTCTTGGGGGCGTGGTCCGGGAACAGGACGATCCGGATGTCGCCCTGGTTGGTCCGGAGCGTCGCGGTGTTCTTGTCGTTGCCTGGTTCGGTCACGCCCCCATCGTGCCAGCCCGGCTGCGGCGACGTCAGCGGCCACCGGGTACGGGCGCCAGCGCCTCGGCCAGGAACGACGTGACCGCGTGCTCGTAGGCGGCCGGATCGGCGTTCCAGGAGGCGGTGTGCTCGGCGTCGGGGACCTCCACGTAGCGCAGCGGCCAGCCGAGCGAAGGGGCGGCGGCGGCGAGGGCGCGGCTGGCGGCGACGGGGACGGCGGTGTCCCCCGTGCTGTGCAGGAGCAGCGTCGGCGGGCGGACCGCGGGTGGGCGGCGGCGCAGGTCGAAGCGGTCGAAGTCGATCCCGATCCGCCTGCTGGTCACCGCGGTCGCGAGGGGCGAGAGCACCGTCGGCAGCCGCCGGTTGCGCGCCTGCTGGCGCAAGGTGGCGCGCCAGTCCACGAGCGGGGCGTCCCAGACGACGGCGGCCACCCGCCCCGCCTCCGTCGAGCGGTCGAGGAACGCGCCCGTGACCGCGCCGCCCATCGACCACCCGAACAACACGACGCGCCGCGCACCGCGGTCCACCGCGAACCGGACGGCGGCCTCGACGTCCTCCCACTCGGTGTCACCGAGGTGGTAGTGGCCGTCCGGGCTCGGCGGGGCGCCCTCGTCGTTGCGGTAGCTCACCACAAGCAGCGGGTGGCCGCGCTCGTGCAGGGCCGGCAGGATCCGCAGCGCCTCACGGCGCGAGCCACCGCGGCCGTGCACCAGGACGACCCAGGTGTCGTCGTCGGCGGGGCCGGGCACCCACCACGCGGGGTAGGTGCCGAGCGGGCCCGGCACGTCGACGTCCTCGAACGGGAGACCGCGCGCCCCCGGATCCGGGTCGAAGGGCCCGGTGTCGAGCACCGCGACGCAGCCGGGCTCGGGCGGCTGCCCGCCGAGCAGCGGCCGCACCACCTGGCCGGAGCGCCGGTGTGCCACCGGGCCCACGATGGCGAGCCCGGTCGCGCGGTCGGCGGCCCAGCGCAGTCCCCAGGTGCCGGGTTGCATGGTGAGGCGCGTCGCGGCGAGCGTGACGGTGTCGGCGCCGACGGCCAGCACCCGCTCGGGGTAGACGGGGCGGATCGCCGTGTCGAGCAGTACCGAGGAGTAGAACCAGCCGATCCCCGCGGCACCGGCACCCATGCCGACGCCCAGTCCGACCCCCAGTCCGGGTCCCACCCGGCGCAGCACCGCCACGGCGACGATTTTGCCCGGCCCGGCGGCACCGCCGCAGCGCGATACCGGACGGCGTGCAGCGCGGGGCCGATCGCCTCGGTGACCTGCGGCTCCCGCGTCCACCGCATCGGGTGAACCCGCGGGCAGGAGGTGTGAGCCGCCACATCCGCCGCCGGTGGCCTTCGTTGTCCTCCCCGAGATCAACGTCGTCGCACCCGTGGTCGCGGCGAGAGTCCGCACGAAGGGAACCCACCGATGAGCAGCCTCGCTCGGAGCAGCCTGCGCACCACCGCCGCCGTCGCCGGGATCGCCGCCGCCGGTCTCGGCCTCGCCGCTCCCGCGGTCGCCGCGCCCGCACCGCAGGACGGTGCCGGCACCGACGAGGCCGCCCCCGCGGCCGGATCCTCGCCGAACGTCCTGGGCGAGCTGCCCTCGGCCGACGCGTCGCAGCTGCCCAAGCTGGCCAGCGTCGAGGGCCCGACGTTCTACACCGCGAGCCGGTCACTGCCCGCGGACGAGGACCTCACCGTCCCCACCGCCCAGGACCTGGTCAACCTCGGCGGCCAGGAGCAGCTGGAGGCCACCCAGGTGCACTACCGGACCGCGGCTCCCCAGGACGGGGACACCGCGGTGCCCGAGACGGGCGCCGACGCGATGGTGGCGGACCTGACCTCGCGCGCCCTGAACTCCACCGAGGGCAACGAGGTCCACGCCTGAGGCGCCTCCCTTACCTCGCGGGTCATCGACCGCACCACCTCCCGAGGGCGAGAGTCGACTCCGACAGCAACCACGAGTCGGATCGACGCCAGGAGGCCCCCGATGACCGCCCTTCCCCTCTCCCGCCTCACCGCCGTCCGCGACCAGGGCCGGCTGCTGCGGCTCGCGCTCCGGCTCGACGCCGCCGCATCCGGCGCCCTCGGTCTGCTCGCGGTCGGCGCGGCCGCACCGCTGAGCGGTCTCCTCGGCCCCTCCGCCGGTGTGCTCCGCGGCACCGGCGCCTTCCTGGTCGTCTACGCGCTGGCGCTGGTGCTCGTCGCGGCACGGCCGGTGATCTCCCGGCCGGCGGCGTGGGCCGTCGTCGTCGGCAACTCCGCCTGGGTGCTGGGCAGCGTCGGCGCTGTCGTGGCCGGCCGCGAGGAGCTCACCACGCTCGGGGTCGCGGTGGTGCTGGCGCAGGCGGCGGCCGTCGCGGTCTTCGCCGACCTGCAGTGGCTGGGCCTGCGCCGGGCGCGGTGAGCGGCCGGTGGTGCCCGCCGCGCGCGATGTTCCACGTGGAACGCCTCAGCCGCGGGGGCTGATCTCACCCATCTTCGACCAGCCGTCGCCGGGGACGCCCTGGACGCTGATGATGTCCGGGGTGGTGGCGACGTAGTCCGGCGCCCAGCCGACGAACTCCGTGAAGTGGTCCGACGTGACGTGCGCCTCGGCCGCGTCGTCCTGGAACGCCTCCACCACGATGAACTGGTGGGGGTCGGTGACACTGCGCGACCACTC
Source organism: Pseudonocardia kunmingensis (assembly GCF_006716445.1). Lineage (GTDB taxonomy): Bacteria > Actinomycetota > Actinomycetes > Mycobacteriales > Pseudonocardiaceae > Pseudonocardia > Pseudonocardia kunmingensis. The sequence continues at coordinate 3,084,987 of NZ_VFPA01000001.1, read as the reverse complement.
GAAGAAGATGTTCCCGGGCTCCGCGCGGGTCGCCTCGGTGAACCCGGCGACCTTGTCGAGCCACTCGCCGCTGAGCTCGGGCCGGATCGTGAACTTGACGACGATGAAGATCATGGGAGCCTCCGGTCCGGTCGATCACGCGTGCGCGGAGCGACCCTACCGTCACCGTGCGGCAGGGCGGGTGCGTGCGACCCGGACCCGACGGCACGTCCGGGGGTCAGTAGCACTTGCGCAGCACCATCAGCGAGCGGGCGGTGATGCGCAGCCGGCCGCCCGGCTTCGCGTCCCGCTCGCGCCGGCGGGCCCGCGCCAGGAGCGGGTCGGCGGTGTCGACGCAGATCTCCCACATCCGCCCGTACGCCTCGGCGGGCAGCGTGAACCGCACCGGCTGGTGGTGGGCGTTGAACAGCAGCAGGAACGAGTCGCCCACGACCCGGCGGCCGAGCTCGTCGCGCTCCGGGATGCCCTGGCCGTTGAGGTAGACGGCCAACGACCGCGCGAACCCGGAGTTCCAGTCGTCGTCCGTCATGGGCTGCCCGTCGGGGCGCAGCCAGGCGATGTCCTCGATGCTCGAGCCGCGGATGGCGCGGCCCTGGAAGAACCGGCGCCTGCGGAAGACGGGGTGCTTCCGGCGCAGCGCGGCGATCTGGGCGACGAAGTCGGTGAGCACCGAGTTCTCGCGTGCTGCCGCCCAGTCCACCCAGGCGATCTCGTTGTCCTGGCAGTAGACGTTGTTGTTGCCGAGCTGGGTGCGCCCGAGCTCGTCACCGTGGGAGAGCATCGGCACGCCCTGCGAGAGCAGCAGGGTGGCGAGGAAGTTGCGCTTCTGGCGCTCGCGCAACGCGTGCACGCCACCGTCCTCGGTGGGCCCTTCCACGCCGTGGTTCCACGAGCGGTTGTGGCTCTCGCCGTCCCGGTTGTCCTCGCCGTTGGCCTCGTTGTGCTTCTCGTCGTAGGAGACGAGGTCGCCCAGGGTGAAGCCGTCGTGCGCCGTGACGAAGTTGATCGACGCGATGGGCAGCCGGTTGTCCTTCTCGTAGAGGTCCGACGAGCCGGTGAAGCGGGAGGCGAACTCCCCGAGGCTCGCGGGCTCGCCGCGCCAGAAGTCGCGCACGGTGTCGCGGTACTTGCCGTTCCACTCCGTCCACAACGGGGGGAAGCCGCCCACCTGGTAGCCGCCCTCGCCCACGTCCCACGGTTCGGCGATGAGCTTGACCTGGCTGACGACCGGGTCCTGGTTGACCAGGTCGAAGAACGCCGCGAGCCGGTCGACCGCGTGGAACTCGCGGGCCAGCGCGGCGGCCAGGTCGAAGCGGAACCCGTCGACGTGCATCTCGGTGACCCAGTAGCGCAGCGAGTCCATGATCAGCCGCAGCGACTCGTGCGCCCGGACGTTCAGGCTGTTCCCGGTACCCGTGGTGTCGTAGTAGAACTCGGGCTGCTCGGGCACGAGCCGGTAGTAGTTGTGGTTGTCGATCCCGCGGAAGGACAGCGTCGGGCCGAGGTGGCTGCCCTCCGCGGTGTGGTTGTAGACGACGTCGAGGATCACCTCGATCCCGGCGCGGTGCAGCAGCTTGACCATCGTCTTGAACTCCTGCACCTGCTCCCCGCGGGTGCCGAACGACGCGTAGCCGTTGTGCGGGGCGAAGAAGCCGATCGTGTTGTAGCCCCAGTAGTTCGACAGCCCGCGCTCCTCCAGCACGTGGTCGTGCACGAACTGGTGCACCGGCATCAGCTCCACCGCGGTGACGCCCAGCGACGTGAGGTGCTCGATCATCGCCGGGTGGGCCAGGCCCATGTAGGTGCCGCGCAGGTCGTCGGGCACGTCCGGGTGGGACATCGTCATGCCCTTGACGTGCGCCTCGTAGATCACCGTCTCGTGGTACGGGATCCGCAGCACCCGGTCCCCGGTCCAGTCGAAGAACGGGTTGACGACCACCGAACGCGGCACGTACGGCGCGGAGTCGGTGTCGTTCCGCGAGCGCGGCTCCCCGAACCGGTAGGCGAACAGCGCCTCGTTCCAGGTGGTGCCGCCCTCGATGGCCTTCGCGTACGGGTCGAGCAGCAGCTTCGCCGGGTTGCAGCGCAGGCCCGCCTCCGGGTCGTAGGGCCCGTGCACGCGGAAGCCGTAGCGCTGGCCGGGCCCGACCCTCGGCACGTAGCCGTGCCAGATCAGCGCCTCGCGTTCGGGCAGGTCGACGCGCGACTCGCGCCCGTTCTCGTCGAACAGACACAGTTCCACCCGCTCGGCGACCTCGGAGAAGAGCGCGAAGTTGGTGCCGCCGCCGTCGAAGTTGGCCCCCAGCGGGTAGGGCGATCCGGGCCAGATCTGCAGTGGTCCCCCTGACGGACGACGCGCGGACGGGTGCCCGCACTCCTGGTGAAGAGATCTACCCCATCGGGCGACATCCGGCAGCGCCCAGCCCGGCGACCGGCATCGCGGACGGGTCGAGCGCTGACCGGAACTCCACCAGGTTCCACCATCAGCAGCGGGCAAGCCCGTCGAAGCGGGTGTCCGGGCCGTGGAATCTCGTCGCCTTGAAGGTAACCGTCGCGTTCGGCGCGATCACGAAACATTCGCTGTCGGGACCCCACGCCATGATCACCTTAGCTCGTTGCACGTCCGTACAGCCGTTGTCGACGTGGAACGTCTGGGAGTAGTACCCGGGCACTTCAGGCCGTACTTTGACGCATGTCGGCGGTCTGAGCTGCCTACCCGGGAAGAGGCCTACGGGAGATCGACGACACCATCAGCGCCGGCTGCCGGTAGCTCGCCCCGCATGAGCAATTTCTCGATGAATCCGCTTGCGTATACCATCCCAGCGGTTTCGGCTTCCATGCCCGCGCCCGTCGCCGGAAGGATTACGCTTGATCGCCGGACGTCGATCCCGCCGTGACGCGAGCTCTGAATCCGTACACAACAGGTCCAGTCGCCCGCCTCGTTGACACTCACAGCCCAGCTCCTCAGCGTCCCCAACGATTCTCGAGCCAGGTTCGACATGATGTTCGATACCGCAACACTGCTGGCCGTCAGCACGTAGGTTGCGCTCTCCGGAACGTCCCCCATCACTACTCCTCTATTCAACGAATGCCGTGATGATGCCGACTGGCCGATCATCAAAGCTGTTGCGCAGATCCTCACGTTCCGTGTACGCCACCCGGATTCCACTTCCCGAGCACGTCACAGTTTCGTCCTGCTTGTGAGGCGGTGGCCTACAGCTATCGAGAACGGCTTGAACGATCGAGTAGTCGGGGACGTGCCCGCCATGGTTACCCTGGATATGAGCCTCACCGAACCCACGAAGGCCGGCCACATCTCGATGGCCACGACGCAGCGGCAGGTCTTCACCATTGGGCCCCTGAAAGGTCGTGACGATAGTCCAATCGATAGGGTTCGGGTTGGCCGTCACGGAGGCGGGCGAACCTGCCGCGGTGACAGCCACGAAAGCAACCAGTCCAGCAATAAACGTGGCGAGTGCCGTGAACAACCGTCTGCATTGGTCCGAACGTCGCGTCATCTCCAACTCCCAGGCGTCGGCATGAGATCTTGAGCATCGCGCAGGCACGTCGGAGGCAGTGACGAACGCAGTGCCTTCACCCGAAAGACTAGAGATCGAGCTTCGGGCTCCTGTGTGCCGACTCCAACCGGGGCCGGCCCTGTCGCGGCGACTCGCGGACGATGCCTGCGTGCGTGGTATACCAAGACGATGACGCAGGATCCGGCGCCCGTGCTGCCCCCGCTGGGCCGCTCGACCACGCGCTCGGACCTGGTGGCCGCGTCGATCAAGTCCGCGATCCTGTCCGGTCGGCTGCAGCCCGACGAGGTGCTCGTGGAGCGGCGGCTGGCCGAGCAGCTGGGCGTGTCGAAGACCCCGGTGCGCGAGGCGCTGATCGCGCTGACGTCCTCCGGGCTGCTCACGCCCACCCGCAACCGCGGCATCGCGGTGCGGCGGCTGCGGGCCGAGGACGTGCAGCGGATCTACGAGATGCGGATGCTCGTGGAGCCGTGGGCGGCGGCGCAGGTCGCCGGTGGCGACCGGTTCGACGCCGCCGAGGCGCGCCGGGCGCTCGAGGACGCCGCGCGGTTCCTCGAGGCCGACGACCACGGCGGGTTGAGCATGGCCAACCGCCGGTTCCACCGGTGCCTCTACTCCACCTGTCCGAACGAGCTGGCCGTGCGCACCCTCGACGACCTGCAGGACCTCACCGCGCTCGGCACCGTCAGCCTGCTGTGGGAGCAGTGGCCGACCTGGCGCGACGAGGCGCAGGAGCACCACGAGATCCTCGCCGCGGTCGAGGGGGGCCAGGCCGACGCGACGGAGCGGCTGGTGCGCGGCCACATCCAGCGCTCGATCACGCGGCTGTCCCGCCTGCGCGCGCGGGCCGAGGCCGCGAGCTGACTCCCGGGGCCGCCGGCACACACCTCTCCACCTCGGCACAGACGCCCGGGCGTGGGTGCGCAGTGGTGCAGGTGTGTGCGAGCCGCGCGAGGCCCCCGCCGTCGCGGCCTCGCCCTGCGGTTGGTCGACCAGGACTGTCGGGGTGCGCTCGTAAGTTCCCGGACATGACGGCAGAACCGGCTCGTGATCCACGTCCGCTGTTCGCGCGATCGCTGGACCAGACCGATCAACAGGTCGCGGCCGTGTGCCCCGATGAGCTGGGCAACCCCACGCCCTGCGCCGACTACGACGTCCGCGCGCTGCTCGGGCACGTGGTCGCGGTGCTCCACAAGCTCGCACGCGTCGGCGCCGGAGCCGACGTGCGGGGTGCCCCGGACGTGGTCGACGGCATCGGCGACGACGGCTGGGCCGACGCGGTCACCCGGGCCCGCGGCGAGGTCGAGCGGGTGTGGGCCGACGACAGGATGCTCGAGCGCATGGTCACCCTGCCGTGGGCCACGCTGCCCGGCCGTGACGTGCTCGACGCCTACGCCCACGAGTTCACGGTCCATTCCTGGGACCTCGCGCACGCCACCGACCGGCTCGCCGACCTCGACCCCGACCTCGCCGCCCAGGCGCTCGAGGCGTTCCCGAGGTTCGCGCCGCCGGAAGCGCGCAGCGAGCAGGGCTCGTTCGCGCCGGTCGTGCCGGTGCCCGACGACGCCGACGCCTACACCCGGCTGGCCGCCTACCTGGGACGCCGGCCCTAGTGGTCCCCCACCGTCGTCATGCACGTCCGGCGCGGTACTCCGCCAGCGTCTGCTCGTCCGGCGGGTAGGTGCCGCGCAGCGGCGCGCCGGCCTCGATCTTCGCCAGCACGAACTCCTCCAGGCCCTCCTGCTCGACGGCGGCCGCGGCGACCTCGTCGGCCAGGTGCCGGGGCACGCAGACCACGCCGTCCTGGTCGCCGACCATGATGTCGCCCGGGTAGACGGCCACCTCGGCGCAGCCGATCGGCACCTGCAGGTCGCAGGCGTGGTGCTGGGCGAGGTTCGTGGTGGCGGACGCGCCCGCCGCGAACGCCGGCAGCGCCAGCTCGGCGAACCCCGCGCTGTCGCGCACCGAGCCGTCGGTCACCACCCCTGCAGCGCCGCGCTGCCGCAGCCGCGTCGCGAGGATGTGCCCGAGCGACGCCGCACGCGTCTGCCCCCGGGCGTCGACGACGAGCACCGCACCCGGCGGCACCGTCTCGATCGCCCGCCGCTGCGGGTGGTCGTAGTCCTGGTAGACCGAGAGCGTGTCCACGTCCTCGCGGGACGGGATGCAGCGCAGCGTGAAGGCCTCACCCGCCATCCGCGTGCACGTCGGGTTGAGTGCGGTGAGGCCGTGCAGGAACGTGTTGCGCAGGCCGCGCGCCATCAGCTGGGTCGTCACGGTCGCCGTGCTCACGGCGCGCAGGGCCTCCAGGGTGGCGGGGTCCACGGATGCCTCGGTCGTCGTCATGGCACTCCTCATCTCCACATCGTCGTGGTATACCAATACACCAAGATGCCACTCGGCGATGACGACGAGGAGTGCACCATGAGCGAGCGGCCGGGGCAGGCCGACCAGCTGGGAATCCCCGCACCTCCCGCGGAGAACTTCCTGGCGTACCTGCGGGCCTTCGGGCCCGGCATCGTCGTGGCGCTGAGCTGGGTCGGCACCGGCGATCTGATCGACAACTCGGTGGCGGGCGGCAACTACGGCTACGCGCTGCTCTGGGTGCTGCCACTCTCGTTGGTCTTCCGGTTCGTGTTCGTGAACGCGCTCGGCAAGTACCCCCTCTACAACGTGCAGCAGGACCCGAGCATCGTGCGCGGCATCGCCCGTGCCCACCCGGCCTTCGGGTGGCTGATGCTCGTCTCCTTCGTGATCTACACGCACATCCTGCTGGCGTTCACGCTCAGCGGGGTCGGCGTGGCGCTCGAGGGCCTGTTCGGCGGGCTCCCGTCGTTCTGGTGGTCGGTGATCGGCGCCCTGTCGGTCTTCGCCGTCACCCTCAAGGGCGCCTACCGGCTGATCGAGCGGATCTTCAAGGTCGTCCTCGCGGTCATGGTGCTGACGTTCGTGGTCGGCATCGTCCTGGTGGGGATCAACTGGGGCGAGCTCGTCAAGGGTTTCGCGTTCGAGCTGCCCCCGCAGCAGGGCCTGTTCGACTCCGGGCTCGTCGCGTCCAGCCTCGTGCTCGCCACGCTCGGCTCGATGGCCAACCTCTTCTACCCGGAGTTCCTGCGCGAGAAGGGCTGGGTCACGCCGGCGCACCGCAAGGTGCAGCAGTACGACCTGCTGTTCGGCACCGTCGTCGTGCTGTTCCTCGCGGTCGCCGTGTGGGCGATCGGCGCCGAGGTGCTCTTCGGCAAGCAGGGCGTGAGCGAGGCGGGCGACATCGCGGGCGCGCTCGGCGAGGCCGTCGGCCCGCTCGGGCCCTACATCTTCTACCTCGGCCTGCTCGGCGCGGCGTGGACGACGGTGGCCGGTTCGTTGTTCGCCCTGGGGAAGATGGTGGTCGAGTCGCTGCACGTGGTGCGGCCGCGCCGGCGCGAGCGCTACGGGAGCGCGATCACCAAGGACCCGGTCTACCGGTGGATGATCCTCTGGGGCCTGCTCGCCGTGGTCTGGTCGCTGCCCCACGCGCCCGGTTTCGTGGCGCTGGTCGTGGTGTCCCACGTGCTCACGTCGCCGTTCCTGCTGCTGATCGTGATCGCCCTCATCGTGATGCTCAACCGCACCGACATCATGGGCCGGTACACGAACAGCTGGAAGGAGAACGTCGGACTCGGCCTGGTCGCCGTGTTCGTCGCGATCGCCGCGGTGCAGGGCATCGGCAAGGCGCTCGGGGAGATGTTCTGACGACCGATGGAGAGGGAACCGCACCGATGACGACCGTTGCAGCCGCCGTGGCGAACCTGCTGGCCGAGGCAGGCGCCCGGCGCTGCTACACCGTGCCCGGCGAGTCGTTCCTCGCCCTGGTCGACGAGATCGCGCACCACCCGCGGATGCAGCTGGTGTCCGTGCGGCACGAGTCGGGCGCGGCGTTCATGGCCGACGCCGACGCGCGGCTCACCGGCGTGCCCGCGGTCGCGATGGCCAGCCGCGGGCCGGGCTCGTCGAACCTGGCGATCGGCGTGCACACCGCCCACCAGGACTCCACGCCGATGATCGTGCTGCTCGGCCAGGTCGACTCGGAGCTGCGCGGGCGCGAGGCGTTCCAGGAGGTCGACCTCGCCGCGTTCTACGGCCCGATCACGAAGTGGGCCGTCACTGCCGAGCGGGCACAGGACGTGCCGGGCCTCGTGGCGAAGGGGTGGGAGATCGCGACGACCGGGCGGCCCGGACCGGTGGCGATCGCGCTGCCGAGCGACGTCGTGGACGTCGAGCTGGGCGATGTCCCGATCACCGTGCCGGCCACCCCGGCGCCGGCCCCGGCGGACCCGGCCGCCGTCGCCGACCTCGCCGAGCGGCTGCTGCGGGCCCGCCGGCCGGTCGCCGTCGCCGGCGAGGGCGCCCGCGGGGCCCGCGACGAGCTGGTGCGCGTGGCGGAGCGCTTCGGCGTCGGCGTGTGCACGTCGTTCCGCCGGCAGGACGCGTTCCCCGTGGACCACCCGCAGTTCCTCGGCCACCTCGGCCTGGCGGTGCCGCCGGAGACCGTGGACGCGGTGTCCGGCGCCGACCTGCTGCTGGTGGTCGGCACGCGGCTCGACGAGATCAGCACCCAGCGCTACCGGCTGCCCGCCCCCGGCTGCGAGGTCGTGCACGTCGGCCGGTACGGCGCCGGCGGCATCGACGCCGATCCCGCGGACGTCCTCGCGGCACTGGCCGACCGGCCCGGCGCGGCGCGGCCGGCGGACTGGAGCGCGACGCACGCCGCCGTCGACGCGTGGTCCACCGCCGCTCCCACCGCGGCCGGCGCCGGCGTGCACCCCGCCGACGTGATCACCGCTCTGCACCGTGCGCTGCCCGCCGACGCCGTCGTCACGAGCGACGCCGGCAACTTCGCGGCGTTCCTGCACCGGTACTGGCGGTTCCCGCCCACCACCACCCAGCTCGCGCCCGTCAACGGGGCGATGGGGTACGCGGTGCCCGCCGCGGTCGCGGCGGCGCTGGCGGCCCCGGACCGCACCGCCGTCGCGGTGGTGGGTGACGGCGGCGTCCTCATGACCGGCCAGGAGATCGAGACGGCCGTCCGGCTCGGCGCGCCCGCCGTCGTCGTCGTGCTGCAGAACGGCATGTACGGCACGATCGCCATGCACCAGGCGCGCGACCTCGGCCGGACGTCGGGCGTCGACATCTCCGGTGTCGACCTCGTGCGCTGGGCCGAGGGCCTCGGGGCCGCCGCGTACGGCGTCACGGACGCCGCCGGGCTCGACGACGCGCTGCGGCAGGCCGTCGGCGGCCGGCGGCCTGCCGTCGTCGCCGTCCGCACCGACCCGGACGTCATCACCCCAGCCGCGACGCTGCACGAGCTGCTCGGCGTGAGCTGACACCCCCTGACGAACGGCACCCTCGTCGGTACCTAGCCGACGAGAGTGCCGTTCGTCGGAGGGGCGGTGACGCGGGTGAGCCACGTCCGCAGCGTCGTCGCCAGCGGGACCGGGGCGTCCAGGTGGATCAGGTGGCCGGCCTGCGGGACGCGGACGAGGTCGGCGCCGGGGATGCCCGCGGCGAGCCGCTCGCCGGTGGCCACCGGGATCCAGGTGTCCTCGGTGCCCCACACCACGGTGACGGGGAGATCGATCCGGCCGAGTGACGCCTCGTTCTCCTCGAGGTAGCGCTCGTCGAAGGCGGCGATCTGCCGGTAGAACGCCGGCTGCCCCTCCGCGCCCAGCCAGGGTGCCACGAGCTCCGCGAGGTCGTCCGCGTGCAGGCCGCGGTGGCTCGCGTTGCCGATGTAGGCCCGGACCAGCGCCTCGTGGATGTAGGGCGGCACCTGGGCGAGGACGTCGGGGTGCTGCCGGACCAGCCGGAAGAACGGCGACCCCGCCGGGGGGATCGCCACCACGTCGGCCAGCAGGAGCGACGCGTAGGGCACCTCGTGGACGAGGTGGGTGCGCAGGGAGACGGCGCCGCCGTAGTCGTGCGCGACGACGTGCGGCCGGTCGAGGCCCCAGTGGTCGAGCAGCGCCGCGAACGCCTGCGCCTGGGCGCCGAAGTCGACGGCGTGCCCGGCGTCCTTCGAGGACCGCCCGTAGCCGGGCATGTCCCACAGGTACACCGTGAAGTCGCCGCTCAGCGCCTCCGCGAACGGCCGCCACAGCCACGACGACCACGGCGTGCCGTGGCAGAAGACCACCGCGGGCCCCGACCCGGCGCGTCCCCACGCGATGCGCCGCCCCTCCCAGGTGAAGGTCTTCGCAAGATCCATGCGGTCAGTGTGGGCCCCTCAGTACGCGAAGCGGCGCACGACCTCCGGGTGCAGGACGACGCGGACCTGGTCCGTGGCCAGGATCGCGGCGAGGTCGTCGGCCCTGGCCGGGTCGTCGAGGTCCCAGTAGCGGGCGGCGAGGCGGGAGGACAGGTCGTGCGCGCCGTCGGTCTCCACGACCGCGCGACCGGCGACGGACACCCAGCGCTCGCGCTCACCCACCGGGGCGGCGACGACGATCGAGGCGCGGGGGTCGCGGTGCAGCCGGCGCAGCTTCGGCGCGTCCGGCTCCGAGAAGAACTGGAGAGTCCCCTCCGCGGTGGCCTCGAACCAGATCGGGCGGGGCTGGGGCGGTTGCGTCGCCCCGGCCACGGTCAGGAAGCCGTGCAAGGGGCGCGCGAGGAACTCGAGGTCCTCGGCGGTCAACGTACTGGTGGCACTGCTCATGACAGGCGATTCAACGGCACGGGCGTGGACGGATCCATGGGTGAGCAGCCGGATTCCCTGTCCGATCGTCTGATCTCGCGGTCGGTGCGGGCGCCGCCCCGCTCCGCGCCGATACCGGCGGCGACCACGAACCCGATGCCGACGACGGCGCTCCAGCCGGGCACCTGGTGCAGCGCGACCAGCCCGACGACCAGCGCGATCGCCGGTTCGATCGCCATCAGCGTGCCGAACGCCGCCGTGGTGAGCCTGCGCAGCGCCAGCATCTCCAGGCTGAAGGGAACGACCGGGAGCAGCACGGCGAGCCCCAGCCCGACCAGCAGCAGCTGCGCGTCGAGCGCCCCGAGCACTGCCGGCGCGCCCGTCAGCGCGACGACCACGGTGGCGGTGAGGCCCGCGACCGGCATCGAGACGGCGAGGCCCCGGAGCCCGGTCGCCTCGTCCCCGACCTTCTGCGTCAGCACGATGTACCCGGCCCAACAGGCCGCCGCGGCCAGCGCGAACCCGACGCCCACCGGATCGGCCCCGCCGTGCCACGGCTCGGTGAGCAGCAGCACCCCGGCCGCCGCGACGAGCGCCCACAGGCGCGCCGTCCCGCGGCCACGCGCGACCGCGACGCCGAGCGGGCCGAGGAACTCCAGCGCGCTCGCCGTCCCGAGGGGGATCCGCGCGACGGCGGCCATGAACAGGAACGTGAGGCCCGCCGTCACCACTCCGAGGAGGGCGCAGGTCAGCAGGCCGCGGCGGGTGAACTCGCACAGCGGCGGGCGGACGAGGACCGCCAGCAGGAGCCCCGCCCACGCCAGCCGCAGCCAGGCGGTGCCCTCGGTGCCGAGCCGGTCGATCAGCCCGACCGACACGGCGAGGCCGAGCTGCACGCAGAGCATCGCGACCACCGCGAAGGCCGAGCCCAGCCGGGCGCCGGAACCGGGAGGAGTACTCACGTCAACCAGTAGAGGGCATCCACATCGTTCGCGTCCACGTGACTTCGATGCACAGACTGTTCATGATTTGTGGATGGAGACGCGGCGCCTGGAGCTCTTGGTCGCGCTGTCCCGGCTCGGGTCGATGCGCGAGGTGGCCGAGGAGATGGGCGTCACCACGTCGACGGTCTCGCAGCAGATCGCCGCGCTCGCCCGCGAGACGGGGACCGTGCTGCTGGAGCCGGTGGGACGGCGGGTGCGGCTCACGCCCGCCGGCCGGCGGCTGGCCGACCACGGCCTCACGATCCTGGCCGCGGTCGACGCGGCCCGGGCCGATCTGGACCCGGACGCCGAGCCCGCGGGCACCGTGCGCGTCGCCGGGTTCGCCACGGCGATCCGGCGCTCGCTGCTCCCGCTGCTGGCGTCGCTGGACGGCACCCGGGTCCGGATGCTGATCGCCGAGCACGAGCCCGCCGAGGCGCTGGACCTGCTCGCCGAGGACGCGATCGACCTCGCCCTCGTCTACGACTACGCGCTCGCCCCGCGCACGGTGGACGACCGGTTCGAGGCCACCCCGCTGTGGACGGCGCGCTGGGGCCTCGGAGGGCCGGCCGGACCCCGGGTGGAGGACCTTCCCGCCATCGCCACGGTCAACCGCCACCGCGACCACGACTGGATCGTGAACTCACGCAACGACGCCGACGAACGAGTGGTCGCCGCGCTGGCCGCGCACGCCGGGTTCACTCCCCGGATCGTGCACCGTGCCGACAGCCTGGACCTGGTCCAGGACCTCGTCGCCGCAGGCCTCGGCGTGGGGTTGCTGCCCGAAGGGCTGGCGGTGCGATCCGGGGTGCGGCTGTTCCCCCTGCGCGAGCCCGACGTGCTGCTGCGGGCGTTCGCAGTGGTCGGGCGGGGCAGGGACGCGTGGGCGCCGCTGGCACTGGTCATGGGCAGGCTCACCCGCTCACGGGGCACCACCTGGTGATCCGGCCCTCCCGCGCGGGTGGTGCCCGACGTCCTGTGTGGTCTACGTGGGCCGGAGCCTCAGCTCGAACCAGACCCTCTTGCCGCCGTGGTGGTCCTCGGACCCCCACCGGTCGGCGATGGTGTCGACCATCCTCATCCCGAGCCCGCCCACGGCAGGGTCGTTGATCTCACGGATCATGGGACGCACGGCGGAACCGTCGGCCAGTGACACGCGCAGCCACCCGTCGGAGTGGGCGAGCTCCAACGCGAGGCTGTGCTCTCCCCCGGCGTGCTCGACCGCGTTGGCGACGATCTCGTGGGTCAGCAGTTCGGCGTCGGCGGCTCCGTCCGGAGAGCTGCACTGCCAGACGTCCAGGATGCTGCGCACCAGGCGCCGGACGGACCGCGGCGCATCAGGTGCCGGAGGGACGTCGAGGGTCATGCTCTGGGTGCTCACCGCAGCGTCGTCCCCCGTCTGTGGCTGCATCGCGAGCCACGAAGCGACTCGGCGCGAGTCCGGTTGATCGGAGGCATACCCGGCGCTCCTGCTGGACGAAACCCGTTCACGCTGGGGAGAAGCGTGCGTCACACGCCCTGCAGAACCCGATCGAGTGCCGCCCGGCCCGCAGGCCCCCAGTGCGGCTTGCCGCCGGGAAGGCCCCGATCCCCGTTCCGTCCCATGAGCATCAGGAAGAGGCTCTTCATGGCGGCCAGCCCGCGGGCGCGCCGGATCGTCGCCTCGTCCGCGTGCGCGTACATGTCGAAGAACCGGGCGGCCGTGCCCGCGGGGAGCAGCACCCACGCGGCGGCGAGGTCCCACGCCGGGTCGCCGGCGAACATGTCACCGAAGTCGACGACGCCCGTGAGCGTCCCGTCCGAGACGACGACGTTCGCGGGATGGAGGTCGCCGTGCACCCACACCGGCGGGCCCTCCCACGCATGGGCCGCGGCGGCGTCGCCCCAGACGGACCGGAGGTCGGCAGCGATGTCGTCGGGGGCGACGGCCTGGAGGAAACCCTCGAAGCCGTCCGTGCAGTTCCTGGGATGGGCGCCGCGGTCCGTGGCGCTCGGCGCCTCGGCGGGCGCCTCCACGTGCAGCGCCCGGAGGAAGCCCGCCAGCGTGTCGGCCGCGTGGGCGCCGCGGCTGATCGAGCCGTGGTCCAGCGGTTCGCCGGGAACCCACGTCATCACGGTCCAGTGCTTGGGGAAGCGCTCGGACGGTTCGCCGGACCGCACCGGGGTCGGTACCGGGAGCGGCAGGCGCGGGGCCAGCACGGGCAGCCACCGCCGCTCCTTGAGCTGGAGGCCCGGGGTGGGGTCCATGCGCTGCATGCGCACGGCCAACTCGTCGCCGAGGCGCCACATCTGGTTGCCCCAGCCGCCCGCCACCTCGCGGATGGCCAACCCTGCGAGGTCCGGGTGCTGCTCCCGCAGCAGGTCGCGGACCAGATCTGCGGTGATCTCGATCTCGGTGTCGGCCACGCGGAGTCACAGTACCGAGGTGGTCCACCCGCGGAACGAGCACTGAGCCGATGCAGGCGCGATCTAGGATCTTCGCATGGCGACCTGTGCGCGGCTCCCCCGATCGTGCTTGCTCGGGAGGGTCCCTCACGGATGCTGACGACAGGCACGGACGTGACGGCACGTGGCCGGTAGCGGCGCTCCTCGGCCGAACGGTCGGGAGTTGCTGGTCAACGCCGGGTTGGCGTTCGCCCAGGTATGGGCGGCCGCACCGGGCCCCCTGCTCGGCCACCTGGTGGCGACCGCGACATCGGCCCTGGCTCCGGTCCTCGTCGCCTGGTTGACCAAGAACATTCTCGACGGCGTGGCGGCCGGGGCCGCCTTCGGCGATCTCGTCTCGGGTGCGGTCATCCTGGCGGTCACAGGCGCCGCGGTGGCCGTGGTCCCGCAGGTGAGCCGGTACCTGACCGGCCAGATCGAGCGGGCGTCCTCCCTGTACTCGACCGACCGGCTGTACCGGGCGGTCGGGCGGTTCATCGGGCTCGGCCGCTTCGAGGACCCAGAGTCGCTCGACCGGCTGCGGCTGGCGGACAACAGCACCCGGGCTCCGGCCATGGTCGTGAACTCCGGGCTGCAGGCGGTCGGTGGCGCGCTGACCGTCACCGGGTTCATCGCGACGCTGGTCGTGGTCAGCCCGGTGATGACGGCCATCGTCCTCGCCTCGTCGATCCCCGTCCTGGTCGCCGAGCTGTGGCTGTCACACCGGCGCGGGGCGATGGAGTGGCAGATCGGCCCGGCCGAGCGCAGGGAGTTCTTCTACAGCAGCCTGCTGACCGAGGTGAACGCCGCCAAGGAGGTCCGGCTATACGGGCTGTCGGACTTCCTGCGCGGGCGGATGCTGACCGAACGCCGCGTCTCGGACTCGGCGCGGCGCGCGATGGACCTGCGGGAGACGTGGACGCAGGGTGGGCTGTCGCTGCTGGGCGCCGCGGTCGTCGGCGGTGGGCTGATCTGGGCGGTCCGCGCCGCCACACAGGGCGAGATCTCCGTGGGCGACGTGTCCCTCTTCGTCGGCGGTGTCATGGGGGTGCAGGGCGCGGTCGGCGGGCTGATCTCGGGTTTCGCGGAAGCGCACAACCAATTGTTGATGTTCGACCACTACCGGCGCATCGTCGAGTCCGAACCCGACCTTCCGATACAGGCCCGTCCCCGGCCCGCCCCAGCATTGCGGCAGGGTATCGAGTTGCGGGATGTGTGGTTCCGCTACAGCGACAACCACCCATGGGCGCTACGTGGGATATCCGTGCACATCCCGCACGGCCGGGCCGTCGGACTCGTCGGCCGTAACGGCGCGGGAAAATCCACGCTGGTCAAGCTGCTATGCCGGTTCTACGACCCGACGCGGGGGGCCATCCACTGGGACGGCATCGACCTGCGCGAGCTCGATCCGGACACGTTGCGGCGCCGACTCGCGGGCGTGTTCCAGGACTACATGGAATACGATCTGACCGCAGCCGAGAACATCGGGATCGGTGATCTGGACGGGCTCGAGGACCACAACCGGATCGTCGCCGCGGCGCGCCGGGCCGGAATCCACGACAAGCTGGTGAAACTGCCACACGGCTACCACACCCTGCTCTCCAGGCTGTTCATGAGCGAGGCCGACAAGGACGACGCCGAGACCGGGGTCGTCGTCTCCGGCGGCCAGTGGCAACGGCTCGCACTGGCCCGCGCACTGTTCCGGGACCAGCCGGATCTCATGATCCTCGACGAACCGAGCTCCGGGCTGGACGCCGAGGCCGAAGCCCGGGTCCACGAGCAGATCCGGCAGCACCGCGCAGGCCGCACGAGCCTGCTGATCTCGCACCGGATGAGCAGCATCCGCGACGCGGACCACATCGTCGTGCTCGACGAGGGTGCGCTGGCCGAGCAGGGAAAACACGACGACCTGATGGCGCGCGACGGGATCTACGCCGGGCTGTTCCGGACGCAGGCCGCGGGCTACACCGATGACGACGCCGACGCGGCGACGGAACAGATCCAGGCGATCCAGCCGGAGACGGTGCCGATCCGGGTCGTCCGGCGAATGCGGTAGTCCGGAAACGGAACCGGCGGTAGCCGAATCCACTGGGGAGTGGATACGACTACCGCCGAACGACCCTACGTCAGCAGTGCGGCCCGCAAGGGATGCCCTTGCGGCAGAAGGTGGGACGCCCACAGCCGTAGTAACAGGTCCGGTTGTGGCAGCCATCGCGGTAGCGGTGGCACCAGTTGCTCTCCTTGCACGCGGCCGCCGAAACTTCTGGCGCGATCCTCGAGAGCACGCGATCGGCGATTCGATACATCATACCCACTCGATGACACCTCCTCTTTGGGGTGAATGGTCCAGGGCACCCTAGCGATCATGGATAGCGGATCGCAAGTTGGGCTACTTCGCCACCAACTCCTTGGCCTCCGCCGTCGAGAGAACCGCCGACACCACCATGTCGCCCTCGACGACGAAGAACGACGGGAAGGTGTCGACCTCGAATCCGGCCCCGATCGGCCCACCGGAATCCGGCTCCCGCACCACGGGCACCGACTCCAGCATGCTCAGCAGTTCGGCACCGCCCTCGCCCGACACCACCGCGAACCCCGGTGTCCCGGACGCCACCGCGTCCGCGAACTCGGGCGCCTGCTCCAGGCACCCCGGGCAGGTGGTCGAGAAGAACCCGATCACCCCGGGCTTGTCACCGAGGAACCCGGCATCCACGGTCCGGCCGTCCGTCGTCTCCGCGGCGAACGCCGGCACCTTCGAGCCGGCGGCCAACCCACCCGGTGCGGGATACGCCGACCCGAGGGTGGCGAACTTGCGCTCGTGCGCGGCGAGCCGCCGCACCACCGCCCCCGTCAACAGCAGGTTGGCGACCACCAGTAGCCCCAGCACCACCAGGGCGACCACGACGAGTTCCACGGGAACACTCCTTCAACGAGTCACGGGCAGCAGCATCGGCCGCGCAGTGCTCAGCCAGCACGGGGAGCAACGACCTCGACCAGATCGTCGAAGTTGGCGACGGCGGCGAGCAGTGCAGCAGCGAGCACACCTGTGACGACGAACGAACCGATCGGGGGCGCCACCGCCTGGTGCGTGGCCGCGAGGACAGCACCGGCGGTGGCGATCGCCGCGAGCACGCCGTTGCGCACGACATGCGCACCTCGCAGCGGCGCCCCGACCGCACCGAAGCAGCGGCAGCGTGGGCGGCGGCCACGCCGCAGGGTCAGACCGATGACAGCCGCGAATCCGAGCAACAGCACCGCACCGAGCGCCAGACCCGCCACCGCGGTGGCAGGCAGCAGCGCAAGCGGGATGACGGCGACCTCAACGGCGGTCACCGCCGCCGCGACCGCAACACGCACGCGCGGCGGCACGTGGAAGTCGGCCAATGACCGCGCGAACTCCGACTGCTCCCGCACCTTGCCGTACGCCGACAACGAGAACACGCCAGCCGTGACGAATTGGCTCGTCAACAGCAGGTAGATCACGCTTCTCCGCTCCGAATGGCCTCGGGCCCCGCAGCGCGAGACAGCAGTCAGTGGGTAGCCACGCTGACCAACGATGATCAGCGGTCACAAGATCGTCAACTGTGATGGGGATCTCACAAGTGGCGCTGTCGTCACGCCACAGGCGGGGTCCACCACAGCCTCGCCCAGCTCGCGTCCTGATGTGGAGGCGGGTGTGTCAAGCGGGCAGGTTAAGATCCACTCATGCTGGCCGATCCGCAGCCCGCGCGGGCACGGTCGGTCGGGCGCCTTCTCCAGATCATCCGGGTGCAGGGCGACAGCATGGTCCCCGCGCTGCACGACGGCGACCGCCTGCTCGCGGTCCGTCCGGGCCCGTGGCGGCCGCTGCGACGGGGTGCGGTCGTCGTCGGGCGGGTACCGGCGGTCGCGGGCGGCGACGGGTCGGCGCTGTTCATCAAACGGGTGCTGGCGCTGCCCGGCGAGATCGCCCGGGTCCCGCTGGACCAGCTGACCGCCGTCCAGCGCTCGGAGGAGTGGTCCGGCGCGAGGATCGACGGCCCGGACGCGACGTGGCCGGTCCCGGCAGGGCACGTGTTCGTCAAGGGCGACGCGCACGACAGTGCCGACTCGGTGAGCTGGGGCGCGATCCCCCGCGGCGAGCTCGTCGGCGTGGTCGTGGCGAGGTTGCACCCCTCCTGAGCGACGACCGGCGTTCGGGTCATAGCCAGGCCCCGCCGGACCCGGCCGCCGTCGCCGACCGGCCGTCGTCGTCGTCGTGAGCTACTCCACTGACGGAGGGGAGGCGACGCGCGTGAGCCAGGACCGGAGCGTGGTGGCCAGCGGGACCGGTGCGTCCAGGTGGAGCAGGTGGCCCGCCTCCCCGACCTGGACGAACTGGGCCCCCCGCGATGCCCGCCGCGAGCCGCTCGCCGGTGGCCACGGGGATCCAGGTGTCCTCCGAGCCCCACACGACGGTGACCGGGATGTCGATCCGGCCGAGCAGCGCCTCGTTCTCCTCGAGGTAGCGCTCGTCGAACGCGGCGATCTGCCGGTAGAACGCCGGCTGCCCCTCCGCGCCCAGCCACGGAGCGACGAGCTCGGCGAGGTCGCCCGCGCGCAGGCCGCGGTGACTCGCATTGCCGATGTAGGCCCGGACCAGCGCCTCGTGGATGTAGGGCGGCACCTGGGCGAGGACGTCCGGGTGCTGCTGGACCAGCCGGAAGAACGGCGATCCGGCCGGCGGAATGGCCACGACGTCGGCCATCAGCAGCGACGCGTAGGGCACCTCGTGGACGAGATGCGTGCGCAGGGAGACGGCGCCGCCGTAGTCGTTCGCGACGACGTGCGGCCGGGCGAGACCCCAGTGGCCGAGCAGCGCCGCGAACACCTGCGCCTGGACGCCGAAGTCGACCGCGTGCCCGGCGTCCTTCGAGGACCGCCCGTACCCGGGCATGTCCCACAGGTACACGGTGAGTGCGCTCAGTGTGGGTGACCCCGTCGCTCAGGTCGCCGTCGCCACGATGAGGACGATGACGGCGGCGCCGACCAGCAGGTCGAGGACAGCGCAGAACTCGGCCAGTGAGCGCACCACGACGATGTCGCGCCGATGGTGGTAGACGTCCCAGGCGGCGTGGCCGACGAGGCCGAGGCCGACGAGGACACCGCCCAGCGTCGGGGCGAGGTACAGCGCCAGTACCGCGGCCGTCCCGAAACCCAGCGCGCCGACGATCTGGCGGGCGTCGGGCATGTCGGCACCGCTCCGGAGCCGCCGGCCGATGCCGACGATCAGCACGGCACCGCTCGTCGCCGCCAGCCCGAGAACCGGTTCGATGTCGAGCTCCGACATCCCGAACACCAGTGCAACGGCTCCGAGTGTCACCGGCCAGGCGCTCCTCGGCCGGTCGAGCACGGCGGCGCTGAGGTAGACGAGCACCGGGATCGCGATGATCAGAGCCTCCTCGACCCCCGCGGCGGGAGTACCGCCCACGAGTTCGGAGATGCTCGACGCCGCGGCCGCCAGGCCGAGCGCGGTGGGCCAGCGTCGGCCGAGCGCACCGAGCAGGGAGCGGGCGGACCGCTGCTCCTCGTTCCCGACGGCCCCGGTCATGGTTGCCTCCGTTGCGCGGTTCTCAGGTCGCTGTCGCCTCGTGCTCCCGCCGGAACCGGCCGGGGGTCGTGCCGAGGGTGCGCCGGAAGGCTCGGTACATCGTCTCGACGGTGCCCAGGCCACAGGTGCGGGCGATGTCCTCGAACGTGGCGTCACTGGTCTCGATCAAGCGCCGCGCCATCTCGACGCGGCTCGCCTGCACGAACGCCGCGGGCGTGCTGCCCGTCTCCTGCCGAAAGACCCGGCTGAACGCGCGCACGCTCATCGCGCAGTGGCGGGCGAGCGCGGGCACCGACAGGTCGGCGTCAGGGTGTTCGGCGATGATCGCCAGGACCTCGCGGAGCGGGACCTGGCGGGGCCTGCGGACCGCGAGCTGCGCGCTGATCTGCGGGAACCCGCCGGGCCGGTGGACGAACATGACCAACTCGCGGGCCGCCGCGCGGGCGAGCTCGCAACCGTGGTCGTGCTCGACGAGAGCGAGCGCGAGATCCATACCGGCGGTGACCCCGGCCGACGTCCACACGTCGCCGTCGCGCACGTAGATGCGGTCGGTCTCGACATCGACCGAGGGGAAGCGCGTCGCGAGCATCTCGCACACCGACCAGTGGGTCGTCGCCCGGCGCCCGTCGAGCAGCCCGGCGCGGGCGAGCAACCACGCGCCCGTGCAGACCGACGTCACCCGCCGGGCCGACCCGGCCGTGCCGGTCAACCACCGGACGAAGGCGCCGTCCTCCGCGGCCTGCCCCGTGCTGTACCCGCCTGCCACCATCAACGTGTCGATGGGGCCCGCGACGCTTCCGGCCTGCTCGGTGCCGATGACCAGCCCGGACGAGGCGGTCACCGCACCGCCGGTCATGGACACGACCGCCGTGGCGTACGCGGGATCGGCGCCGAACCGGTTGGCCATCGCGAAGACCTCGAGAGGACCGACGACGTCCAGACCGAGCACCCCGGGGAACGCGACGATGACCACGACGCGTGGACCGGCCGCGGCCACTGAGCCCATGGACATCATGCTCGACGCCGATGATGCGCCCAGCAAGGCCACAGTCTTGACAGATTCGGCCACGAGCCCCGCTGCCCTGGCCACCCGCCCGGTCATGGTGGGCGGCGGCACGCCGTTCTTCCCGGCGCTGGACAGCTGGGTGAACCTGAACCCGGTGGAGACGCGGACGTTCCCCGGCGGTGTAGTGCTGACCCGGTACGAGACGAGGCGATGAGCACGGGCAACATGCCCGGCTCGTGAGGTCAGGTCGAGACGCCCCGCCGGCGTTGCCGGCGGGGCGTCTGGTGTTCGCGTTGCCGCGTCGGTGCTCAGCGTGCTGGACCCGCGCAGGGAGAGCCGCGCTGACAGTGCCATCACGGTGGTCCGACAGCGCAGGACCCGCATCAGCGCAGGACACGTGTGGTGGAGACGAGGGGAATCGAACCCCTAACCCCCGCCTTGCAAATGTGGAACCGCGCTTAGGCTGGAACCTCCCGCGCTGGTCGCCGACGGTCCTTGCGTACCGTCGTTGACCCTGCCTGACCGGCCCCTGTGGCACGTACGTGGCACGTACGTGGCACGATTCCACAGGACCTACCTGCGCGAGCACCGGCCGCGGCTACATGCCCGAGGGCGCCGCGCGCGCCTACCTGCGCGACCTGCCCGACGCCGAACTGCACCTGCTCGACGCGGGGCACTGGGCGCTCGAGACGCACCTCGACGAGATCGTCGCGCTGACCCGCGACTTCCTCGGCCGGGTGCACCCGGCCCGACGAGCTACGACGCCTGTGCGAGGAGGCGGGCCGGGTCGGTCGTGTAGGCCGCCATCCAGGTCGGCCGCAGCCGGTAGTAGACGACGTCGTTCCAGTCGGACGACGTGTCGCCGTAGAAGTCGCCGTAGAAGCCGCGCATGTACTCGTGGATCGGCGGCCAGTCGGGATGGGTGGACCCGTCGGCCGAGACGAGCTCCTCGACCTCGCCGTGGACGAACACCCCCAGCTCCTCGCCGCGCACGTGCGCCACGCTGGCCGCCGGTCGCACCCGCAGGTGGCGTGCCTTCGCCGCGCCGCGGGCCGTGCCGAAGACCCAGCGCCC
This sequence comes from Pseudonocardia kunmingensis, assembly GCF_006716445.1. GTDB lineage: Bacteria > Actinomycetota > Actinomycetes > Mycobacteriales > Pseudonocardiaceae > Pseudonocardia > Pseudonocardia kunmingensis. The sequence goes on along the minus strand of NZ_VFPA01000001.1, from coordinate 3,063,725 downwards.
GTGCAGGAAGTGCCCGTCGACGGCGCTGACGCGCGGCTCGCCCTTAGCGGTGACCGTGGACAGAACGAGGACGCACATCCCGGTGAGCACCCGGGTCAGCTGCTCGGCCGTCAGGCTGCGCTCGCCGCTGATGATCGACCGCAGGTGCGCGGTGGACCGGCCGAGCGAGGCGTCGATGAGGGTCTGCAGGTCCCGGAGCTCCGGTTCGGTTTCGTACACGCCGTCAGGATGACGCGAAACCCTGACAGAACCTGGACATGAACGGCCCTGGAGTTTCGCCACCCGCTCCCTGACAGTGCTGCGTGATCAAGGTGCCATCCCGGAGACCTGCCGCCCGGCGAGGGCACCGTTCTTGTCCCTGCCTGTACTCGTGGCGCCCAGGCTTCGCGGTGGCGCCGCAGGCGCCGCCTTGGACAAGGAAGGAAAGTCTGAACACGCGGGCATCGGCAGGGTGCCGCGCCTATCAGCGGTCCGCGGTGCACAGGTTAGAGCCCTGTGACGTACGCGGCGGTCGCATCGTCGTGGATCTTTCTCCGCGGCCAGCGGGAGCCGTCGGGGTCGTCGTGCTCGGCAGCGCGGTTCTGGCTGAGGAGTTCGGCGGGCCCGTGGTTTGCGAGGGTGCGCATGATGCCGGGCCAGTCGGTGAGGGCGAAGCGGCCGGCTACCCGGCTGGCGCCATCGCTGAGCAGAGCCAGCGCACGGACATCGGACGCCGGCACTTCGGCGACGATCGCTTCATCGGCGGCGGCTTCGTCGGTGCTGGCGACCTAGAAGCCATCGCGGCTGTCGCGGTGCTCGCGCATGGCGGTGATGTAGTCGCGGAGGGCTCCACGACGTCGCAGCGTCGGCGGACCAGCACGACCGTCGCGGAGGGGGTGCCCGGGTGGGACAGGTCGCACAGGCCGTCGTGGCGGGCGGCGACATCACGGATGCCGGCGCGAAGGAACTCATGCGCCGGGTGCGCCACAGCAGCGTGCGAGCCGCAATGCGCTACCAGCACTCGACGGACCGCCGAGACCGGCAGATCGCCGCCAAGATGAGCCAACGAGCGAGCACTGCGAAGGGCACAAGCACGTGACGGTGTGGCACGTACGTGGCACGGCCCCTGGCGGAGCGATCTCGCTAGGGGCCGTTCCTGCTGGTGGAGACGAGGGGAATCGAACCCCTAACCCCCGCCTTGCAAAGGCGGTGCTCTGCCAATTGAGCTACGTCCCCGTGCTGAGCGGGGACGCTACCCGCACAGCGCGGGCGCTGCGGCCCGGTTCAGCTGTTGGTGGCCTCGTGCCACAGGTCGGTCTCGCGGGAGGCGCGCACCTTGGAGAAGATGAAGGCGCCTGCAGCGAGGGCCACGGCAACGGCGAGAAGCTTCTTCACGTCAGATCACGTCCTGCCTGTCCCGGAGGGATGGGTGGAGCTCGGAGAGTGGGCCCAGCTGGATTTGAACCAGCGACCTCGTCGTTATCAGCGACGCGCTCTAACCAACTGAGCTATGGGCCCCTGCGGCGGAGACGAGGCTACCCCAGCGCCTCCGACCGCTTCCAACCGGATCCCCCCTCGCGTCAGTCCCGCTCGGAGAGGGTGACCTCGATGCCGCCGACGAGGTCGGCGGACACGTTGTAGACGAACGCGCCGACCGTGACCGCCACGGCGAACAGCAGGCTGTTGATCGCGCCGATCACCGCCGCGAAGCCGAACACGCGGCCCGCGCTGATCAGCGGGCTCCCGGTCGGGGTGTCACCGGAGACCAGGTCGGCGTAGGTGCCGTTGAGCCGATCCCAGACGCCCATGCCGTCGAGCGCGCCGTAGAGCACCCCGACGGCCACCAGCCAGATGAAGAACAGCACGACGGCGAGCACGAGCCCCAGCTTCAGCGCCGACCACGGGTCGAACCGCTTGAGCTGCAACGTGGCCTGCCGCGGCGGCCGGTTGCGCACCGACCGTACGGACGACCAGCTCCCGCTCTCCGCCGCCGAGCCGCCGTCCGTGCGGGTGGTGTCCTCCTGACGCGACGGCGGCTCGAGGAATGCGGTGGGGCCCTCGTCGAGCAGCCCGCCGCCGCTCGCCGGCGCCTCCGGGGCCACCTGCTGCGTCGGTTGCTCCGCGGTGTCCCGTCCCGGCATCCGGTGCCACGGCGGCGGGGCCGCCGCCTCCGGACCCGGTCCGGGAACCGGCCCCGGAGCCGGTTCGGGCTCGGGCGCGCGCGGTGCGGGTGAGGGACGGGCGGAGGCGGCCTCCGGTGCGGGGGCGGCGTCCGCCGCCGCCGCGCCCGCGGAGCCCATCGAGGGCAGCCGGAGCTGCGCCGTCGGCGCCTCCGACCCGGTGGGGTCGGAGGCGGTCGCCGCCGCCGGATCGACCGCGGCGCTCCCCCCGGCCGGACCGGCACCCCGGTCCGGCGCCGGGTCGGCCGCCTGCGCGGCCGCCGCCGGTTCGGCGTTGCCGTCGGCGCGCGCCGGTGCCGACCCGTTCGTCGCCGGGGCGACGTCCGCTGCCGCGCCCTGCGCGCCTGCGGCCTGCTGTTGCGGGATCGCAGCCTGCTCACCGGTGGCCACGCGCCCGCGGCCGTCCGGCTCGTCGGGTGTGCTCGTCGTGTCGTTCACGAGGTGAATGTCTCCTCGGGGGCCTCGTGGGGTGGGGCGGCTCGCGCGGTCAGCTCGATTCCTGGTCGTCCGCGTCGTCGTCCTCGGCGTTGCGGGCCACCGCGAGGAGCGTGGCGCTGTCGCCGAGGTTCATCAGGCGGACCCCCTTCGTCTGCCGGCCGGCCTTGCGGACCTCGCGGGCCGATGTGCGGATCACCCCGCCGGTCGAGGTGATCGCGTACAGCTCGTCGTCGATCCCGACGATGAGCGCGCCGACCAGAGTGCCACGACGACGGTCGTACTGGAGGGTCAGAACACCCTTTCCGCCACGACCCTGTACCGGATAGTCCTCGATCGGGGTGCGCTTGGCGTACCCACCGGCCGTAGCGACGAGGACGAAAGTGTCGTCCTGCACGACGGCGAGGGACAGCAGCCGGTCGCCGGCGTTGAACCGCATCCCCAGTACGCCCGAGGTGGCGCGCCCCATCGGCCGCAGCGCGGCGTCGCTCGCGGCGAACCGGATCGACTGCCCCTCTGCGGAGACGAGCAGCAGGTCGTCGTCGGCCGAGCAGAGCACGGCACCGACGAGCTCGTCGTCCTCGCGCAGGTTGATGCCGATCAGGCCGCCGGAGCGGTTGGAGTCGAAGTCGGTGAGCCGGGACTTCTTCACCAGACCGGTTCTCGTCGCGAGGACGAGATACGGCGCGGCCTGGTAGTCCTTGATCTGCATGACCTGGGCGATGTGCTCGTCGGGCTGGAAGGCGAGCAGGTTCGCCACGTGCTGGCCGCGGGCGCTGCGGTTGGCCTCCGGGAGCTCGTAGGCCTTGAGCCGGTAGACGCGCCCCTTGTTGGTGAAGAACAGCATCCAGTCGTGCGTGGAGCACACGAAGAAGTGGGCGACGATGTCGTCCTGCTTCAGCTGCGCGCCCTGCACGCCCTTGCCGCCGCGCTTCTGCGCCCGGTACAGGTCGGTCTTGGTGCGCTTGGCGTAGCCGGTCTGGGTGATCGTCACGACGACGTCTTCGACCGCGATGAGGTCCTCGTTGGTGACGTCGCCCTCGTCGGCCACGATCCTCGTGCGGCGCTCGTCACCGTGCTTCTCGACGATCTCGGTGAGCTCCTCGCGCACGATCGCGCGCTGGCGCTCCGGCCGGGCCAGGATGTCCTCGAGGTCGGCGATCGTCCGCTCGATCTCGGCCAGCTCGTCGATGATCTTCTGGCGCTCCAGCGCGGCGAGGCGCCGCAGCTGCATGTCGAGGATGGCCTGCGCCTGGATCTCGTCGACGTCGAGCAGGTCGATCAGGCCCTGGCGGGCGATGTCGACGGTCTCCGACGCGCGGATCAGCGCGATGACCTCGTCGAGCGCGTCGAGCGCCTTGACGTAGCCGCGCAGGATGTGGGCCCGCTCCTCGGCCTTGCGCAACCGGTACCGCGTGCGCCGGACGATGACCTCGATCTGGTGGCGCACGTAGTTGCGGACCATCTGGTCGAGCCGCAGCGTGCGTGGCACGCCGTCGACGATGGTCAGCATGTTGACGCCGAAGCCCTGCTGGAGCTGGGTGTGCTTGTACAGGTTGTTGAGCACGACCTTGGCCACGGCGTCGCGCTTGAGCGTGATCACGATGCGCATGCCGACGCGGTCCGACGACTCGTCGTTGATCTCGGCGATGCCGGTGAGCTTGCCGTCGCGGTGCTGCTGCGCGATCGACTCGATGAGGTTGTCCGGGTTGACCTGGTAGGGCAGCTCGGTGACGACGAGGGTGGTGCGCCCCTTGGCGTCCTCCTCGACCTCCACGACCGCACGCATCCGGACCGAGCCGCGGCCCGTGCGGTAGGCCTGCTCGATGCCGTCGCGGCCGACGATGAGGCCCGCGGTCGGGAAGTCGGGACCCTTGATGCGCTGGATCAGCGCCTCGAGGAGCTCCTCGTCGGTGGCCTCCCAGTTGTCCAACGCCCAGACGACGCCCTCGCCGACCTCGCGCAGGTTGTGCGGCGGGATGTTGGTGGCCATGCCGACGGCGATGCCGACGCTGCCGTTGATCAGCAGGTTCGGCACCCGCGACGGCAGGACGAGTGGCTCCTGCGTCTTGCCGTCGTAGTTGGCGGCGAAGTCGACGGTGTCCTCGTCGATGTCCTGCAGCATCGCCATGGCGAGCGGCGTCAGCCGGCACTCCGTGTACCGCATGGCGGCCGCCGGGTCGTTGCCCCGGGACCCGAAGTTGCCCTGGCCGTCGATCAGCGGGTATCGCATCGCCCACGGCTGGGCCAGCCGCACGAGGGCGTCGTAGATCGCGGAGTCGCCGTGGGGGTGGTAGTTACCCATCACCTCGCCGACGACGCGCGCGCACTTGACGTAGCTGCGGTCGGGGCGGAAGCCGTTCTCCCCCATCGAGTAGAGGACGCGCCGGTGCACCGGCTTGAGCCCGTCCTCGACCAGCGGCAGCGCGCGGCCGACGATCACGCTCATGGCGTACTCGATGTAGGAGCGCTGCATCTCCTGCTGGATGTCGACCGGTTCCATCCGGTCGCCCTCTCCAGGCGGCGGCAGCGTGGGGTCCAGGGTGTCGGTCATGGTCCTTCTCTGCTCGTGCGGTTCTGACGCGGCCGGGGACTACACGTCCAGGAACCGCACGTCCTTGGCGTTGCGCGTGATGAACGACCGGCGCGACTCGACGTCCTCGCCCATGAGGACCGAGAACAGCTCGTCGGCTGTGGCGGCGTCGTCCAGCGTGACCTGCAGCAGGATCCGGTGCGCCGGGTCCATCGTGGTCTCCCACAGCTCCTTGGCGTTCATCTCGCCGAGGCCCTTGTAGCGCTGCACGCCCTCGTCCTTGGGCAGCTTCTTGCCCGCCTGACGGCCGGCCTCGATGAGGCCGTCGCGCTCCCGGTCGGAGTAGGCGAACTCCGGAACCGCGCCGCGGCCGCCCCACTTGATCTTGTAGAGCGGCGGCTGCGCGAGGAACACGTGCCCCGCCTCGACCAGTGGCCGCATGAAGCGGAACAGCAGGGTGAGCAGCAGGGTGCGGATGTGCTGGCCGTCGACGTCGGCGTCGGCCATCAGCACGATCTTGTGGTAGCGCAGCTTCGACAGGTCGAACTCGTCGTGGATGCCGGTGCCCAGCGCCGTGATGATCGACTGGACCTCGGTGTTCTTCAGCACCCGGTCGAGGCGGGCCTTCTCGACGTTGATGATCTTGCCGCGGATCGGCAGGATCGCCTGGAACATCGAGTCGCGGCCGGACTTCGCCGAGCCGCCCGCGGAGTCGCCCTCCACGATGTAGACCTCGGACTTCGACGGGTCGGTGGACCGGCAGTCGGCGAGCTTGCCCGGCAGGCCGCCGATGTCGCCCGCGCTCTTGCGGCGCACCAGCTCGCGCGCCTTGCGCGCCGCCATGCGGGCCTGCGCGGACTGCACCGCCTTGTTGACGATGGTGCGCGCCTCGGTGGGGTTGCGCTCGAACCAGTCGGCGAGCCACTCGTTGCTGACCCGCTGCACGAACGACTTGACCTCGGTGTTGCCGAGCTTGGTCTTGGTCTGCCCCTCGAACTGGGGCTCCTTCACCTTGACCGAGACGATCGCGGCGAGACCCTCGCGGATGTCGTCGCCCGAGAGGGCCGGGTCCTTGTCCTTGAGCAGCTTCTTCTCGCGCGCGTACCGGTTGACGGTGGTGGTGAGCGCCGAGCGGAAGCCCTCCTCGTGCGTGCCGCCCTCATGGGTGTTGATCGTGTTGGCGAACGTGTAGACCGACTCGGTGTAGCCGTTGTTCCACTGCATCGCCACCTCGACCGCGTGCCCGGCGGCCTCCGCGGTGTAGGAGACGAGCTTCTTGTGGATGGGGTCCTTGCTCTTGTTCAGGTGCGCGACGAAGTCCTCGAGCCCGTTCGGGTAGTGGAAGACGTACTCCTTGACCTTCGCCACGTAGCCCTCGGCGTCGGGCTCCTCGGCGTCCACGCTGTCGCCGTTGCGCTCGTCACGCAGGCAGATGGTGAGGCCCTTGTTGAGGAAGGCCATCTCCTGCAGGCGGCGGCGGATCGTCTCGATGTTGAACGTGAGCGTCTCGAAGATGTCGCCGTCGGGCCAGAACGTGACCGTGGAGCCGGTGTGCGTCGTGGGCTCCCCCTTGCGCAGGGGGCCGGGCACCGAGCGGGCGTAGTGCTGGCGCCACACGAAACCGTCGGTGTGGATCTCGACGTCGAGTGCGACCGACAGCGCGTTGACCACCGAGACGCCGACGCCGTGCAGGCCGCCCGACACCGCGTAGGAGTCGCTGTCGAACTTGCCGCCCGCGTGCAGCATGGTGAGCACCATCTCGACGGCGGGCTTCTTCTCCACCGGGTGCATGCCGACCGGGATGCCGCGGCCGTCGTCGACGACCCTGACGCCGCCGTCCTCCTGCAGCGTGACGTCGACGCGCGTGGCGTGGCCCGCCATCGCCTCGTCGACGGCGTTGTCGACCACCTCCCAGATCAGGTGGTGCAGACCCCGCTCACCGGTGGACCCGATGTACATGCCGGGCCGCTTGCGGACCGCCTCCAGTCCCTCGAGAACGGTGATGGACGACGCGCTGTAAGCGTTCTTCTTCTCCGGCACGGGCAGCCTGTCTCCTCGCCACACGACGGCCCATGGCGGGCGCACGAGCGCGCCCCCGCGTCAGAGCCTCTCGACCGGGCGATCGGGGAGCGCCCGGGAACACAGCTCCATCATACCGGGGCGCCCTCGCAGAAACGCGGCTAGGACACCCCCAGGATCGCCGCAGGCAGCCGATCGGGAACCAGGACGGGTCCGCGAGGCCGCCACGGGGGGACGAACGGGCTGCGGCCGCATCACGTCGCCCTGATTCGGCGCAGGGCGCGCGCGCATCAGCCGTACGTGTCCCGGGGCCCGCGGCCACGCACGTGCCGCGGACCGTGCCGCCAGCTGGGCCCGGAGGGGCCGACCACGCGGATCCGGCGCACCACGTCACGCCCGACGGCGCCGGCGAGCCGGCCCAGCAGCTGGCGCTGCAACGTGCGCAGCTGCGTGGCCCACGCCGTCGACTCGGCCTGCAGCACGAGCTCGCCGTCGCGCAGCGACAGCGGGGTGCAGTGGTCGGCGATGTCGGCACCCACGAGCTGGTGCCAGCGGCCCAGGACGGTGGCGTCGGTGAGGCGGGGCGACCACCCGCGGTCGAGCGCGACCCGGGACACCAGGCGGCCGAACGGCTGCGGGTCCCGGTCGTCCGGGCCGGGACCCGACCAGCGCCTGCGCCGGCCGCGCGCCTTCACCGGCTTGCGCCCCTGCATCTCCGCGGTCCGTTTCGCCGCCCGTTCCGCCGACGCCTCGCGGGCCGCCCGCAGCGCCTCGCGGGCGAGATCCGAACCCCGTCCGCGATCAGCGGTCATCCCCGATCCATCCCCAGGGTTGGGGACAGGCGGGCCCGAATCGGGTGCGCCGGACGGCTTTCCGGGCGCGGCGGACGGTCGTTTTTGCTCGTCATCACCAGGACGACCGGAGTTATCCACAGTATCCACACCTTTGTCCCCAGGTGGCCGAGATCACAGCCGGCCTCCTGACGTGGCCTCTTGCGCCAGCCGCTCGACATTCCCCCCACTCACCGCGAACCGGACCCCGGCGAGACCCTCGGGAACGTCCTCCGGAACCGCCGCGGTGATCAACACCTGCTCGGCACGGCGCGCCACCTCGGCGAGCGCGCTGCGCCGGCGCGCGTCCAGCTCGGCGAAGACGTCGTCGAGCACCAGGACCGGTTCGACATCGTCCGCGCACAGCAGCCGGTAGGACGCCAGCCGCAGGGCGAGCGCGATCGCCCAGGACTCCCCGTGGCTCGCGTACCCCTTCGCGGGCCCCTCCCCCAGCTGAAGCTCGAGGTCGTCGCGGTGCGGGCCGACGAGGCACACCCCGCGCTCCACCTCCTGGCGGCGCACCCGCGCGAGCGCCTCCAGCAGGAGGGGCTCCAGCTCTGCGGCCGGTGATGGCAACTCGCCCTCGAGGCTCGAGCGGTAGCCGAGCGCGATCGCGTCGGAGGTCGGGGCGACCTCGGTGAACGCCTCCACCGCGAGCGGCGCGATGCCGGCGACGAGCTCGAGCCGCCCCGCGAGGAGCGCGGCGCCGTGGCGGGCGAGGTGGCCGTCCCAGACGTCGAGGGTGCGCAGGTCGCCGCCGCCGCGTGCGGTCTTGAGCAGGGCCGAGCGCTGCCGCAGCACCCGGTCGTAGTCGGAGCGGACGGCGGCGAAGCGCGGGAAGCGCGTCACCAGCAGGTCGTCGAGGAACCGGCGGCGCTCGCCCGGATCCCCGCGGACGAGCGCGAGGTCCTCCGGTGCGAACAGGACCGTGCGCAGGATCCCCAGCACGTCGCGCGGCTTTGCCGGCGCGCGGTTCACCCGCGCGCGGTTGGCGCGGCCGGCCGCGATCTCGAGCTCGACGGCGAGCTCGCGACCGTGGTGCACCACGACGCCGCGGACGACGGCCCGCTCCGCACCGCGCCGGACCAGCGGCGCATCCGTGGCGACGCGGTGCGAGCCGAGCGTGGCCAGGTACCCGGCCGCCTCCACCAGGTTGGTCTTGCCCACGCCGTTCGGGCCGACGAGGACGGTGACACCGGGCTCCAGGTCGAGCTCGGCGTCCTCCCAGGAGCGGAAGTCGGTGACGGCGAGGCGGCGCAGGTGCACGGACTAATTCTGGGTGGTGCCGGTGCCCGAGGTCGGGCCGGCATGCTCACCGGGCGTGCCGGCCGGGCCGGCGGCGGAGCGCACCGCGTGGCCGCCGAACTGCTGGCGCAGCGCCGCCACGGCCCGCATCGCGGGCGAGCTGTCCTGGCGCGAGGCGAACCGGGCGAACAGCGCGGCCGAGATCACCGGCAGCGGCACGGCGTGCTGGATGGCCTCCTCGATCGTCCAGCGGCCCTCGCCGGAGTCCTCGACGTAGTCGTCGAGCGCCGCGAGCCCCGCATCCTCCTTCAATGCCACGACCAGCAGGTCCAGCAGCCACGACCGCACCACCGTGCCCCGCGACCACGCCTGCAGCACACCCGGCACGTCGGTGATCAGCTCGGCGGCGGACAGCAGCTCGAAGCCCTCCGCGTAGGCCTGCATCAGGCCGTACTCGATGCCGTTGTGGACCATCTTCGAGAAGTGCCCGGCGCCCACCGGACCGGCGTGCACGAAACCCTCCTCGCGCGGCCCCTCCGGTCGCAGTGCGTCGAAGACCGGCATGGCGCGCTCGATGTGCTCGGCGGCGCCGCCCGCCATGAGGCCGTAGCCGTTGGCCTTGCCCCAGACGCCACCCGAGACCCCGACGTCCAGGTAGCCGATCCCCTTCTCGTCGAGCAGCGCGGCGTTCGGACCGTCGTCGGTGTAGCGCGAGTTGCCCCCGTCGATGACGAGGTCGCCCGCCTCGAGCACGTCGGCGAGCTCGCGCACGGTGCTGCGGGTCGGCTCCCCGGACGGGACCATCACCCACACCACGCGCGGCGCGGTGAGCGCCTTCGCGAGGGCGGCCAGCGACTCGACGTCGCTCACGTCGGGGCGCGGGTCGTACCCGACGACCTCGTGGCCCGCGGACCGCAACCGGTCCCGCATGTTGCCGCCCATCCGGCCCAGCCCGATGAGTCCCAGTTGCACGGTTGTCTCTCCTGGAGTCGTGTCGGTCGACGGGGAGCTGGCACTGGGCCCGTGCGCGGCCGCCTAGCCGGGCAGTCGGACGGGCATCAGCAGGTGCAGGTAACCCGGCACCGGTTCCGCAGTCTCCTCCGTGGCGTCGTCCTCCGCAGGCGGGGCCGGCACTGGTCGCACCAACGCGGGACGGTTCGGGGTGGTGAACGTCAGCTGGGCGCGGTCGGTGTGCAACGCGCCGAGGCCGTCGAGCAGGTAGCCGGGGTTGAACGCGATCATCAGCGGTGCGCCGTCGAGCTCGCAGGGCAGCTCCTCCTCGGCGCTGCCGACGTCGTCGCCGCCCGCGGCGAGGCGCAGCCCGTCCGCCGCGAACTCCAGCCGCACCTGGGCGACCCGGTCGGTGACGAGCGCGACGCGCTTGATGGCCTCCACGAGCGGGGCGACCTCGACGACGGCCGCGCTCGTGTGCTCGGCCGGGATCAGCTGGCGGAAGCGCGGGAACTCCGCGTCGAGCAACCGGGTGGTGGCGCGGCGGCCGCCCCCGGTGATGCCGAGCATCCCGTCGCCCGCGGACAGCGCGATCTCGACGGTGCCCGCGCCGGCGAGCGTCTTGGCCACCTCGGCGAGCGTGCGCGCCGGGATCAGCACGGCGCTGGACTGCGCGGTGTCCTCGGGGGTCCAGTCCAGCTCGCGCACCGCGAGCCGGAAGCGGTCGGTGGCCGCGAGCGTGAGGCGCTCACCCTCGATCTCGAGCCGGATGCCGGTGAGCATCGGCAGGGTGTCGTCCCGGCCGGCGGCGACGGCGACCTGCGCGACGGCCGCGGCGAGCTCCCCGGCCGCCACCGTGCCGGCGAGCTGCGGCATCGACGGCAGCTGCGGGTAGTCCTCGACCGGCATCGTCGGCAGGCTGAACCGGCTGTTGCCGCAGTTGATCGTGGCGCGGGCGCCGTCCACGACGAGGTCGACCGGCTTCGACGGGAGCGCGCGCGTGATGTCGGCGAGCAACCGCCCCGACACCAGGACGCGGCCCGGGTCGCCGATCGTGGCGTCGAGCTCGACGCGGGCCGAGGTCTCGTAGTCGAAACCGGAGACCGTGAGCCGGTCGCCGTCCGGACCGCTGGTGGCCTCGATGAGGACACCGCCCAGGACCGGGACCGGCGGCCGGGCCGGGAGGCTGCGGGCCACCCAGGCGGCCGCGTCGGCCAGGACGTCGCGTTCGACCCGGAACTTCATGGCGGGGACCTCTCGCGCTGACGGTGGGGACGGCTGGACCGCCGGCTCCGTGGCCGGCGGTGTCGTGATGGTGCGTGCTCCCGGCCGCCGTGCTGGCTGCGCCGGGACGACCCGGGCCGGGGGCACCACCGTAGAGCCTCGCGACCGCGGGTGTCATCCCGGCCAGGGGGTACCCGATCCGGGAGCCACGGTCGAGAACCATCCACCCCCCTTCTTTCTTCTTTGAGATCTCTAGAGAGAACTCCAGCAGTAGAAACAGGGCCTGTGCGCAGTGTGGATGGATGCTGTCGCGGCAGGTCAGCCGCCGTGTCGGGGTGTGGACCGGCCGGTGGGCGCCGCGGTGGGGGGATCGTCGTCCCCGTGGATGGAGCGCGATCACGCCGACCTGTCCCCGCGTTGAACACCGGTTGTCCACGGATTGCACACGATCCGTCCACCGGCCGCGTGGCGCCCATCCACAGAGTTGTCCCCAGATGTGGGTGAAGAGTGGTCGGGTGGGGACGGAGGGCGACCGGAATCCGGGCTCCGAAGCGCCCTCCGGCAACCCACAGAGCTCTCTACCCGCACACGGGTGACAGCGGGCGGTGACCGGTTGTGGTGACGGCACGACGCCGACCGTGCACGCGGAGCGATCGGCGTGCGGCCGGTAAGCGCGGGCGGGAGTCCGTGGCGCTTCACCCGACGAACGGCACTCTCGTCGGTACCTAGCCGACGAGAGTGCCGTTCGTCATGCGGATCACGAGGGTCAGTGGCGCGCGCGCTGCTTGATCCGCGCCGTCAGCTCCTGGACCTGCTCGAAGGTCTTGCGGCGCTGGGCGATCTCGTTGCGGATCTTCTTGTCCGCGTGCATGACGGTGGTGTGGTCGCGGCCGCCGAAGGTCTGCCCGATGCGCGGCAGCGAGAGGTCGGTGAGCTCGCGGCACAGGTACATGGCGATCTGCCGGGGCTGGGCGTGCGCCTTGGACTTCCCCGGCCCGCACAGCTCGTCCATGGTGACGCCGAAGAACTCGGCCGTGACGGCCATGATCGTCGGCGCTGTGATCTCGGACGCCGCGGAGTCGGGGATGAGGTCGCGCAGCACGATCTCGGCGAGCTGCGTGTCGACCGGCTGCCGGTTCAGCGACGCGAACGCCGTGACGCGGATGAGCGCGCCCTCGAGCTCGCGGATGTTGCGCTCGATGCGCTCGGCGATGAACTCCAGCACGTCGCCGGGGACGGCGAGCCGGTCCTGCGCCGCCTTCTTCCGCAGGATCGCGATGCGGGTCTCCAGCTCGGGCGGCTGGATGTCGGTGATGAGGCCCCACTCGAACCGCGTGCGCATCCGGTCCTCGAGGGTCTCGAGGCGCTTCGGGGGCCGGTCGGAGGAGACGACGATCTGCTTGTTGGCGTTGTGGAGGGTGTTGAAGGTGTGGAAGAACTCCTCCTGGGTGCCTTCCTTGCCCTCCAGGAACTGGATGTCGTCCACCAGCAGCACGTCGACGTCGCGGTAGCGGCGCTGGAACGCCACCTTGCGGTCGTCGCGCAGCGAGTTGATGAAGTCGTTCGTGAACTCCTCGGTGGAGACGTACCGCACGCGCATGCCGGGGAACAGCCGCTGCGCGTAGTGCCCGACGGCGTGCAGCAGGTGGGTCTTGCCCAGCCCGGAGTCGCCCCAGATGAAGAGCGGGTTGTACGCGCGCGCCGGCGCCTCGGCCACCGCGACGGCCGCGGCGTGGCTGAAGCGGTTGGACGCGCCGATGACGAAGGTGTCGAAGAGGTACTTCTCGTTCAGCCTCGTCTGCGAGCGCGGCGTGACCTGCTCGCCGGCCGGTGGCCCGGAGTAGGTGGGCCACACCTCGGGCCCGCGGCCGGAGCCGCCGCCGTTCGTGTGCGGCCCCGCGGTGTCGGTGACGGTCGTGAGCGGCCCCGTGCTCGGCAGCGCCGCGCCGTCCGCGGTGGGGTGGCCGTCGGCGCCCGCCTCGGCCTGCAGGGGCGCGGGCTCCTCGTCGGCGACCGCGCGAGGACCGGGACCCGCACCGGCCCGCGGCGTCGCGCCCGGGGGGTCGGGCACCTCGGTGCCACCGGACGCCGCGGAGGCGTCGACGACGACGGCGAGGTTGACGGTGACACCCAGGTGCCGGCCGAGGGCGTCGCTGATCGGGCGCCGGAGGATCCGCTCGATGGCGTCCTTGGCGAACTCGCTGGGCGCCGCCAGCAGTGCGGTGCCGTCGATCAGACCGAGGGGCCGGGTGAGCCGCAGGAAGGCGCGCTGCTGCGGGGAGAGCGACTGGGCGCCCGTGGCGGCCGACGCGCCCGAGAGGTCGGCGATGACGCGGTTCCAGACCTGACCCAGGTCTCCTGGCTGGTCGGCCACCGGTCTGCGCTCCCCTCCGGTCGTCGTCCTGCACGGACCGGACCCGGACGGGCCGATCATCCCCAGACTTGTCCACACCTGTGCGCAAGACGGTACGCGGACACGCAGCGTCGACGCGCGCGGGCCCGGTGCAGCCGGCTGGTCCGTCGATCCCCCCGGATCGAACTGTGGAGGAGGCACGCTAACAACGACGGGGTCCTGCCACAACCCGGCGTCGCCCCGCAATCGGGCATCGGGATGATCGGCGGCCGCGTCGCGCGCGGACCTGGTTTGACCCCCTCTCGGCGGCTTGCGTACCCTGGAAACCAACCGTGCCCGTGCTTGACGTGGGCCGAGTGCTGCCCCGAGGGCGGCGCGCGGTCGGCGTACGGGCGCCGAAGCACCACCAGCACCACCGTCCGAACCAGCGAATCATGATCAGCGACGGCCTGCCCCGCATCGCCGTCGACCAGGAGAGCCGACCGTGAGCAAGGGCAAGCGCACCTTCCAGCCCAACAACCGCCGCCGGGCCCGTACGCACGGCTTCCGGCTGCGGATGCGCACCCGTGCGGGCCGCGCCATCGTCGCCGCCCGCCGTGGCAAGGGCCGCCAGCGGCTCTCCGCCTGATCCGGCCGTTCCGGTGTTGCCGGCCGGGTCCCGGCTCACGCACCGGGACGAGTTCGCGTCCGTGCTCCGGCGAGGACGCCGCAGCGGCCGGCCTCGGCTCGTCGTCCACCTCGAGTGCCGCGTCGAGCCCACCGCGCCGCGGGCCGGGCTGGTGGTGAGCAAGGCGGTCGGCGGTTCCGTCGTCCGGCACCGGGTCAGCCGCCGGCTGCGCCACCTGCTGGCCCCGCGGCTGAACACCTTGCCCGCCGGGGCGCGACTCGTGGTACGCGCGCTGCCCGCTGCGTCCTCCGCCTCCTCGGCCGAGCTGGCCGAGGACCTGGACGCGGGCCTGGGCAGCGCGCTGCGCAAGGCGTCCGGAGCACGGCGTGGCTGACGTGCGGCGCTCCCCGCTCGCGCGGATCCCGATCGCGCTCCTGCGCGGTTACCAGCGCTGGGTGTCGCCCGCGCTGCCTCCGACCTGCCGCTTCTACCCCACCTGCAGCGCGTACGCCATCGAGTCCCTGCAGGTGCACGGGCTGCTGCGCGGTTCGTGGCTCACCGTCCGGCGGCTGGCGCGCTGCGCGCCGTGGCACCCTGGCGGTATCGACCCGGTGCCGCCGCGCCGTCCGCGCTCGCCCCGGAACCACTTCGAGGAGCAAGCCCCGTGCTGAACTTCATCTACTACCCGGTCTCGTTCATCCTCTGGGTCTGGCACAAGGCGTTCGGCTTCCTCCTCGGGCCGGACAACGGCATCGCCTGGGCGCTGTCGGTGATGTTCCTGGTCTTCACGCTGCGGGCAATCCTGTACAAGCCGTTCGTGCACCAGGTGCGCTCGATGCGCCGGATGCAGGAGTTCCAGCCGGAGATCGCCAAGCTCCGCAAGAAGTACGCGAACGACCGGCAGAAGCAGGCCGAGGAGATGCAGCGGCTCCAGAAGGAGCACGGCGTCAACCCGCTCGGCGGCTGCCTCCCGGTCCTGGTGCAGGTGCCGGTGTTCATCGGCCTGTTCCACGTGCTGCGCGAGTTCGGCCCGCTCACGAAGGACGGGCTGCCGCGCACCGAGAACTACTTCTTCGGGCAGGAGGAGGTCGAGTCGTTCAACCGCTCCGACCTGTTCGGGGCGAAGCTCGGCAACTGGGTGCTGCAGGGCGAGGAGTTCCTCAACGCCGCCGGCACCTCGGTCGCGTCGATGCTGATCGTGATGATCCCGCTGATGATCGCCGCGGGCATCTTCACGCACATCACCGCCCGGCACTCGGTCGCCCGCCAGACGGCGGCGCAGGCCGAGAACCCGCAGACCGCGATCATGAACCGGTTGATGCTGTACGTGTTCCCGATCGGTGTGGTCGTGGGCGCGCCCTTCCTGCCGCTCGCCGTGCTCCTGTACTGGGTCTCCAACAACCTGTGGACGCTCGGCCAGCAGTACGTCGTCTACAAGCGCATCGACGCCGAGGAGAGCGCCAAGCGCGAGCAGGCCGCCGTCACGCGCCAGGCCCGCGCCCCCCGTCCGGGTCAGAAGCCGGTCCGCCCCGAGGCCGTGGATGCCGACGAGAAGCCCGCGAAGCGCCCCGGTGCCAAGCCGGTGACGCGCAAGCAGGGCGCCGCGAAGCAGACCACGGACGGTGAGGCCGCCGCTCCCGGGGCGGACGAGGCGGTGAACGGCAGCGCGAACGGCGCTGCGAACGGCAGCGCGAACGGCAGCGCGACGGACGAGGCGAACGCCGGCAGCGGCGCCACCAGCGGGGTGAGCGGCGGCAAGAGCGCCACCACGCGGAGCGCTCGCAGCGGAGGCGGCACCCGCCCGCCGGCGCGCCGCCCGCGCAAGCGCCGCTGACCCACGAACCACCCGCGGTCGCCGGCACCGGTGGCTGCAGCGTCGCGCCCCGGTAGCCGGTGCGCGACGCACCTGTTCAGAGAGGAGACGCATCGTGCCGAAGACTGCGCAGGACGGGGCCCCCTCCGCCACCACGTCGGGCGAGGACCAGCTGGTGCGGGAGGGCGACATCGCGGGCGACTACCTCGAGCGCCTGCTCGACGTGCTCGACTACGACGGCGACATCGACCTGGACGTCGAGGCGGGGCGCGCGATCGTCAGCATCGACGGCGGCGACGACCTGGAGAAGCTCGTCGGCGACCGCGGTGCGGTGCTCGAGGCGCTGCAGGAGCTCACCCGCCTCGCCGTGCAGCAGGCGTCGGGCAACCGCAGCAGGCTGATGCTCGACATCGCCGGGTGGCGCCAGGCCCGCCGGGACGAGCTCACCGAGCTCGGCACCCGCACCGCGAAGGACGTGCTCGAGTCGGGCGAGTCCGTCCGCCTGCGGCCGATGACGCCGTTCGAGCGCAAGGTCGTGCACGACGCCGTCGCCCGCGTGAAGGGCGTCTCCAGCGAGAGCGAGGGCGAGGAGCCGCGCCGGCAGGTCGTCGTCTTCCGCGGTGCCTGACGCCCCTCCGACCGCCGACGGCTCCGGTCCGGACACCCCGGACACGGGGCAGGACGCGGCGCGCGACGTCGCCGTGTTCGGCGACCGGCTGCCGCTGGCCCGCCGCTTCGCCGAGCACCTCTGCACGTCCGGCGTCGAGCGGGGCCTGATCGGGCCCCGCGAGGCGCCGCGTGTCTGGGAGCGGCACGTGCTGAACTGCGCGGTCGTCGCCCCGCTGCTGCCGGACGGCGCCCGTCTGGTGGATGTGGGTTCGGGCGCGGGGCTTCCCGGGATACCGTTGGCGCTTGCCCGGCCCGATGCGCACGTCGTCCTCGTGGAACCGCTTGCCCGTCGTGTCGACTGGTTGCGTGAGGTGATCGCGGATCTCGGCGTGGCGGTGGACGTGGAGCGCGGCCGGGCCGAAGATGATGTGGTGCGGCGGCGATGGGAGGGGGCCGACGTGGTGACCGCACGTGCCGTTGCGCCCCTCGACCGGCTGGCCGGCTGGTGCCTGCCACTGCTGCGACCGGGTGGGCGGCTGCTCGCCGTCAAGGGCGCGAGCGCGGCGGACGAGGTGGAGCGCGACACGGGTGCCGTCAGGCGGCTCGGCGGTGGGGTCCCCTGGATCGAGCGGTGCGGTGCCGGAATGATCGATCCTCCGAGCACGGTGGTCGTCGTCGAGCGGGAGACCCGTCGGCCGGTCCCGTCGCGGCGCAGGAGAGGGCAGGCGTGACGTTCAAGGTGTCCCAGTACGAGATGTCCCCGGACCAGGCGCCGCATGTTCCACGTGAAACACCGGGCTGGACGCCCATCGCGGAGGAGGCGGAACGGGCCGCGCGGGTCCTGCACCCCGACCGCTACCGGATGCCGCGCCCCACGCACCGGCGCGTGCTGACCGTCGCGAACCAGAAGGGCGGCGTCGGCAAGACCACTACCACCGTCAACCTGGCGGCGGCGCTGGCCATGCACGGAGTCCGCGTCCTGGTGATCGACCTCGACCCGCAGGGCAACGCGAGCACCGCCCTCGGCGTCGACCACCACCTCGGCACCCCGTCGGTCTACGAGTGCCTCCTGGGCGAGATCCGGCTGGCCGAGGCGGCCGCCGTGAGCACGGCCTCGCCGAACCTCCTCTGCATCCCCGCCACGATCGACCTGGCCGGCGCCGAGATCGAGCTCGTCAGCATGGTGGCGCGCGAGAACCGGCTGAAGCAGGCGCTGTCCGAGGAGGCACTGGCGGAGCTGGACGTCGACTACGTCTTCGTCGACTGCCCCCCGTCGCTCGGGCTGCTGACGGTGAACGCGCTGGTCGCGGCCAAGGAAGTGCTCATCCCGATCCAGTGCGAGTACTACGCGCTCGAGGGCCTCGGCCAACTGCTGAGCAACATCGACCTGGTGCGCGCGCACCTCAACACCGCGCTGCACGTCTCGACGATCCTCCTCACGATGTACGACGGCCGCACGAAGCTGGCCGACCAGGTCACCAGCGAGGTCCGCGGGCACTTCGGCCCCACGGTCCTGCGCACGGTGATCCCCCGCAGCGTCAAGGTCTCCGAGGCCCCTGGCTACAGCCAGACGGTGCTCGCCTACGACCCGGGCTCCCGCGGTGCGATGAGTTACGTCGACGCCGCGCGTGAGATCGCCGAGCGCGGCGCCCAGATGGACGTGCCCCAGCGCCAGGACGGGCGGTAGTCATGATGACCGAGCGCGAGACCCCTCCGGCGCGGCTGCCGGCCCCCCAGCGCAAGGGCGGGCTCGGGCGCGGGTTGGCCGCGCTCATCCCCACCGCGCCCGCCCAGCCCGAGAGCGCGGGCGCACCGAGCACCGGCCCGGGCCCGCGCGCCACCTCGGCGCTGCCCAAGCCGGCGATCGCCACCATGCCGGGTGCACCCGTCCCGAGCGAACCGGACGCGGCCGCCGAGCCGTCCGGCCCGGCGTCCGTCGGCGGCGCGGTGTACCGGGAGATCGACCTTGCGGCGGTGCGGCCCAACCCGCACCAGCCGCGCACCCAGTTCGACGAGGAGGCGCTCGCCGAGCTGGAGCACTCCATCCGCGAGTTCGGGCTGCTGCAGCCGATCGTGGTGCGCGAGGTCTCCCCCGGCTCGTACGAGCTGGTCATGGGCGAGCGGCGCTGGCGTGCCGCCCAGCGGGCCGGGCTCGCCCAGCTGCCGGCGATCGTCCGCGACACCGGCAACGACGCGATGCTGCGCGACGCGCTCCTGGAGAACATCCACCGCGTCCAGCTCAACCCGCTCGACGAGGCTGCGGCCTACGAGCAGCTCCTGGCGGAGTTCGGGGTCACGCAGACCGAGCTGGCCGACCGGCTGGGCCGCAGCCGTCCCGTCGTCACGAACACGATCCGCCTGCTGAAGCTCCCGGTCTCGGTACAGCGCCGGGTCGCCGCCGGCGTGCTGTCCGCCGGGCACGCGCGCGCCCTCCTCGGGATCGAGGACGCCGGACAGCAGGAGGAGCTCGCCACCCGGATCGTCGCGGAGGGTCTCTCGGTGCGCGCCACCGAGGAGGCCGTCGTGCTGCTGCGCCGCGACTCCCCCGCCGGCTCCGCGAAGCCGACCCGCCGCAAGCAGATGCAGGCACCTGGGCTGCAGGACCTGGCCGAACGGCTCTCCGACGCCTACGACACCCGCGTCAAGGTCGAGCTCGGCCAGCGCAAGGGACGCATCGTGGTGGAGTTCGGCTCGGTGGAGGACCTCGAGCGCATCGCGCGCCTGATGAACCGCTCGGACGGCTGACCGCGACTGTCACCGCGTCGGCTCCACCCGACTCGCCGTACCCGTTCTCGTCGGGTTGACGGGAAGGGCTGCGGACCCGCTTACGGGGCCACCCGGTCGGCGGGCCGGCCACCGACGGACCGAGCCGGCCCGGGGAGTGCGTGCGAAGTCGCCGCGGACCAGCGGGATGATCGCGGGGACGAGCGGTGGGACGACGCATGACGGGCCTCGCGGCGCCTCGGTGAATCGACCGGTCGGCGCGGGCGGGATGGCGGCACCACGGGACGGTGCCCGAGCTCCCGGCCATGCTCGGTCTTACGGGCTTTCTCCCGTGCGGGCCCGGCGGTACCCGGACGGTGGATCGGTCGGAGGCGGAGCAGGGCCACGACGGGCGCGGGTCAGAGCGCTCGGTCCGTGCGGGTCGGGGGTGGGCTTTCCCTGCCGGCGGCGGGGTGCGGCGCCGCCGCGAGGGGTGTTCGCTCGTCCCCGAGTGGGCCGCTCGCACGGAGCCACGCCCGGGCCGGCTGACCTCGTGCGGATGTTGGGCCGAATGTGCCGTGCGACCGTGCGGTTGGATCGGTCGCCCTCGTGGAAGTCGGGTGCTCTCTCCTCGTGCTCGTCGGCGAGGTGTAGGGCCGGCGACCGGATGGCGCGGGCGGCACCTGTCCTGGTTCGAACCGGGTTCCGGGTGTGGCCTGAGTACCGGTAGCGCGTCCGCGATCGGGCTCGCACCAGGGCGCGGGATCGCGTAGCGCCCCGGGGCGATTAGGGGCCAGGTGCCCGGGGATCGCCCAGAGCGCGGTGCCGGGCGCGCGGAGCGCCATCACGCAGTTGTGCGCCCCGCCGACCGGCGACGTCGCGACCATGTGGAATCGGGCCGGCGGGGAGACCTGGGCGTCGAGCGGGCCGCCGAGCCGGATGCAGCCGCTTGCCCCCTCCCGTCCCTCTGGAAGCGGGTTCGCCGGGCAGGTCGGCGCGTGGCAGTCGGCGCCCTCCTGGCGTGAGTGCTGTTCGCCGTTGGCGCGCTGGCGGGTCCGGGCCTCACATGGTCAGCGCGTTCGATGGCTTCCGAGTGCGGGAGCCCAGCGCGACCATCGACCCGGTGAGCAGCCTGGTGTTCCACGTGAAACACCCGGCGTTGACGGAGATCGAGAACCGGCGGCGGGAGATCGTACGGCGGAATCGCCGCCGGATACTACTGGCGCCCGATCACGCACGCGGATCTGTGATCCCGCCGCGGGCGGCACCAGGAGGCACCGCCGCTCCCCTGGCGGCAAGTGCCGCGCCGCATCCGTCCGTGGCTGGGAGGCGATGAGCCGGCGTCCTCTTCACGCGTGCCCACCCTCGCCGGGAACCGCCACTGCGGCGGCTGCGATCGACTGCTGAGGCGTGCCGCGCCTATCAGGGTGTGCGGGAGTCCACGGGCGCCGGCCCGCGTGCTGGCTCGGCTCACCCTCCCCTGATGAGGCGGACGTCCGGGAGGCTGAGCCCTTCTCCCACGCCGTGCGCGCTGGAGACGTCGCCGAGGCGGCGCCGCCTGGAGGGCTGCTGTCGTGACGTCCGCGCCGGCTCGACCGCGGTTGTGGCGCTCGCCGTGATCGGTGTGCGGCGCGTGGGCAGTGGGTGCACGTGCCGGCGGGTGATCGCCGGCACCGGATGCTCGTCGCCGCAGGACCGATCGTGGACGCAGGGATGTGCGGATCAGCGCGCGGCAGTGGAGGGCAGGCGGACCCGATCGTTGCGTGGTGGTGTGCGGCCGGCGGTGGTGGTGGCCGGCTGGGCCGATCACGGAGGAGGTCGGTGTCCCGGGGTTCGGTGTAAAGCCGCCAGGCGGTCGAGTACACCGACCGGTCGGCGTGAACCGAGTCCGGGTGTGTGCGCGGACATCGGTGGCGAACCGACCGCCGTCACGGGCGCATCGGCGGCGTTCTGGGTGCGTGGGCACTCGGCCGATCCGCGAGCCGGCGGCCGGCCCACGCCCCCCTTTCTGCCGCCACGCATCCCGTCGACGGGTCGCGCGGGCCGAATCCGGGGCGTACCCCGGCACGGGGTGCGTGACCACACTCCGGAGGGGCGATGGCGGCTACCCGTGGGGCGGGCTGCGGTGGGCGGGCCGTGCCCGGCTCGAGGCCGCTGTCCCACCCGCGCCCGGCCGTCACTCGCAGTCGGCCAGCGCCCGGCCCGACCGCCGGTAGTCGGGGGTGGCCCGGTTGGCGCAACTACCGGGTGACGTGGTCGCCCTGACGGCCGTCCCGACCGGACCCCGGCCGGTCCACGACGAGAACGTTCCCGCAGGGTGCCACTCATCCTGCTGTGGTCCCGTTCAAGAACGCTATCGACACGGCCTCGATCAGCGGAGCAGGGACCTGAGCCGCACCTGTGCAGAACACCTGAGCCGCACCTGTGCAGCGCATGTCCCGATTCCGACGATCAAGGGCGCCTGGATGGGCCGCGGACCGGTTCGATGATCATGCGCAAGTGGTGGGACGGGACCACCGCCAGGTGCGCACCCGCCCGGCAGGGGCGTTCTCGTCCGGAACAGGCCTGGGCCATGTCGGGGACGGCCGCCCGGCCGGCCACGGCACTCGGTTGTTGACCCAACCCGGCCCACCTCGCCGACGGGCGGGGACCGGGGAATCGGTCGACTGCGCCGGAGACCCGGGCCAGGGCGGGCGGCAGTGGCGTCGAGCCGGGAACGGCCCGCCCACGGGAGAATCCACGACTACATCGACACCATGGGTCTGCGACCGCCGGCCGGAGACCCATGACGTCGACCGGGTCTGCACGGGCGCGTTCCGCGGAACGCAGGGGGGCGGCCATGATCGGCAGGAGCGGTGCAAGACCGGCAGGTCTGCGGCTCTAGCACCACTCTTGGCGATCACACCGGGCGAGAAGCGCTGAAAGGGGCGGCGAGGACCCTGACGCACCGATCACGCCCGCCAGCCTCCTCAGTGGTGGTCGTCCTCGAAGATGAGGCGGCCGAGGATGAGGTCGGCCGGTGCTGTGGCGGCCTTGGCGGTGGTGGTGGTGCGGATCCGGGCCACCTCGGCGGCGATGCGACTCGGCCGCTCCGGGCGCGCCGCCGCAACGCAGCCGCACGGCTGGGTCGGCAATCGGAATGCGGAGTGAGGGCGGCGACCATCGCGTGGGTGACGTGTCAGCTCTGCGGCTGACCGCGGACCGGCTGAGGCGAGATCGCGGCTGTGCCGTTTCACGTGAAACGGCCTGCGCGGTTACCGCGCGGGCCGCGGCGCGTCGTTCGCTGCCGCCTCCGATGCGCTCCCCAACTCGGGCCTGGGAGGCGCGCGGCGAGCGCTTGCGGGTGGGCGCCGTGCGTGCTCGGACGTCGATGCCGAGTACGCGCCAGGAGCCCTGCTGATCGACAGCTCAATCCGGACCGTCGCGGCTCAGTTCCCGGAGAACCACTCGTGGACCGGCTCAGGAGGGGGCCGGCGCGCCGGTTCCGATCCCGTGCAGGCACCCGGACAGATTCCGGTGTCCATCGCTGCCACGGCGCCAGCCGGGTCTCGAGTCGCCAGCCGGCCCGCCCGTCCTGCGCGAGTCCCTCGGCCTCGTTCCGCACGCGCTGAGCCGTCTCACTGCGCTCTCCCGGCACCGGTGCTCGGCGACTGGAGCGGGCGCCTCGTCACTGCCCTTGTCCGAGCAGGCCGCGAGGACCGGGGCCGCGGTGGGGAAACAGTAGGGACGCCGCGGTGTGCCTCTCCGGCACCTCGACGGCGCTGCGGACCCGCCGCTCACCGTCGACGGCGGCGCGCGTCCGCCCGGCCCAGCTCGCAGCAGCACGGCGGGCAGCGGCGGGGAGCGGGAGCGCCACTGCGCGGACCGCGTCCGCAGCTGCGGAGTGTGCCGCAGCACGGGCATCGCTCCCAGCGGGGACGAGACCCCGCAGCCGGCGACCGGCGCGGGCTCCCCTGAGCGGCAATCGTGCCGGGCGGCAGCTCGCGTGTGCGCCTTGGGCTGCGGCCAGTCTGCGACTGTGGAACTCGACGTGGCCGCGCCTGCCGGTCCGGGGGCCAGACACCCGAGCCGGTGTTTCACGTGGAACACCGGCCTCGCGCACGATCTCGGCCAGGCCCACTGCGGCCTACCCGCGCGTGGCGAGCGGGTGCGCGACGATGGAACCTCCACTGCCCCTCAGCCTAGGAAGCGCGCTCCGGTGCGGAGGTCAGGCAGTGCAGCCGCTCACGGCGACGTGTGCTGGGGCGGCAGGCGTTCGCGCAGCCGCGAGCCTCTCGCGGTGCGGGCCCACTGCCGCCTGCTGCGAATTCTGGAGCGGGCAACCCAGGGGCCTGGGCCGAGTGTGGGTTCCCTGAGCTACATGATGACGAGCCCACGCCGGCGCAGGTCGCCGTCGGGGAGCCCGAGCTCGCCGCCCTGCTGGGGCACTCCAGCACGGTCTCCCGCACCGACGCCGTACTCGCTCGGCCTCGTCCGGATATCGAGAGGGAGGGGCTGTGGCCCTCGGAGCTCGATCGACTTCCTCGGATCAGCGGCCGCGCCGAACCCAGGCGTGGGCGGCGCACGCCTGCGGGTGGTGCCCCCACTCGGCCGTCAGGAGGGAGGCGCGCCGCACCCCAGATCCCGCTCGCCCGTTTCACGTGAAACACCCTCAGCGGAACGATCCACGGGAGATGGCCCGTTCGATGAGGGCGGCGTACAACTCCCCCAGGTTCATGCCTGCGGCTCGGACCGCGGTCGGGAGGAGGGACGTCTCCGTGAGTCCGGGCGAGACGTTCACCTCGAGCACCTGCACACGGCCGTCCCGGTCGACGACGGCGTCGGTGCGGGACACGTCGCGCAGCCCGAGAAGACGGTGGGCGGCGAGCGCGGTCTCCTCGAGCCGGGCGAGCGTCTCGGTGTCCAGCCGCGCCGGGCAGTGGAAGGTCGCCGTACCCGGGGTGTAGCGCGCGGTGTAGTCGTAGACGCCGTCGCGGACCTCGATCTCGACCGGCGGCAGGGCTCGCGGTTCGTCGCTGTCGTCGACGACGGTGACCGCCACCTCCGTGCCTGTCACGAACTGCTCGGCGAGCACGGAGTCGGCGTACGCGAGACAGCTGACCATCGCGGCAGGGAGCTCGCTGCGAGCCGCGACGACCTGAGCGCCGAGCGCGGAGCCGCCCTGGTCGGGCTTGAGCATGAGCGGCAGGCCGAGGCGGTCGACCATGGCGTCGAGCACGGTCTGGGCCCCGAGGGCGCGGAACGTGGTGTGCGGCAGGGCCACCCAGTCCGGGGTGTCGATCCCGGACCGGGCGAGCTCGGCCTTCGCGGTCGGCTTGTCCCACGCCCGCCGGCACGCGGGAGCGGGGGTGCCCACGAACGGGATGCCCAGCAGCTCGAGCACCGCCTGCACGGAGCCGTTCTCGCCCTCTCCCCCGTGCAGCGCGATCGCGACCGCGTCCGGACGGTCCCGGCGCAGCTCGGCGACGAGCGCGCCGTCGACGTCCCACTCGCGGACGTCCACTCCCGCGCCGCGGAGGGCCGCAGCCAGCCTGCGGCCCGACCGCAGGGACACCTCACGTTCGTGGGAGAGCCCACCAGCCAGAACGGCCACCGTTCGTTCGATCACCGCCGCATTCTGCGCTACGGCGATCAGGCAGGCGAGCCGTGGTCAGGGCGTGCTGGGGCTCGGCGTCTGCGGGCCGCCCGCGCCGAGCGCGGGACGTGCAGGCGTGCCGAACGTGCGCATGACGTCGAGCTCGGCCTCGAGCACGCCGGCCAGCCTCCGCACGCCCTCGGTGATCCGCTCGGGCGTCGGGTAGCAGTACGACAGCCGCAGCTGGCGGGTGCCGAACCCGTCGGCGTAGAACCCGGTTCCGGACGCGTACGCCACCCGCGCGGTGACCGCACGCGGCAGCATCGCCTTGGTGTCGACGCCCTCGGGCACCGTGAGCCACACGTAGAAGCCGCCGTCGGGGACGTTCCACGTGCACCCGTCGGGGAGGTGGGTCTCGAGTGCGTCGAGCAGCGCGTCCCGCCGCTCCCGGTAGGCCTCCGTGAACGTCTTGATCTGGCTGCGCCAGTCGTGACCCGCGAGGTAGCGCGACACGAGCATCTGCGTGAAGCTCGGCGGGCACAGGGTGGCGGACTCCGCCGCGAGCACGAGCCGGTCCCGCACCGCCGGTGGCACCAGGGCCCAGCCGACGCGGAGTCCGGACGCGAACGTCTTCGAGAACGATCCGAGGTACACGACGTCGCGGTCGAGCGAGCGCAGCGCCGGGTAGGTGCGACCGCTGAAGCCCAGCAGGCCGTAGGGGTTGTCCTCCACGACCGCCACCCCGTAGGAGGCGCAGATCTCGAGCACCTCGGCGCGCCGCTCCACCGCGAGCGTGACGCCGGCGGGGTTGTGGAAGTTCGGGATCGTGTACAGCAGCTTCGGGGTGATCCCCTGGGCCGCCAGCGACCGCAGCGCGTCGCGCAGGAGCTCGGGGACGAGACCGTGCTCGTCCATCGCGACGTGCACGACGCGCGCCTGGTAGGCGGCGAAGCTGCCGAGCGCACCGACGTACGACGGGCCCTCGGCCAGCACGACGTCGCCCGGGTCGCAGTAGATGCGGGTGACGAGGTCGAGCGCCATCTGCGAGCCGACGGTGACGACGACGTCGTCCGGGTCGGCGCGGATGCCCTCGAGCGCCATGACCTCGCAGATCTGCTCCCGCAGCGCGGGAACACCCTGCGCCGAGCCGTACTGCAGGGCCACCTGCCCGTCGCGCGCGACGAGGTTCCCGACCTCCGCGGCGAGCGACTCCAGCGGGAGGGCCGCGAGGTTGGGCATGCCGCCTGCGAGCGAGACGACCTCGGGCCGGCTCGCCACCGCGAACAACGCGCGGATCTCCGAGGCCGTCATCCCGGCCGTGCGGGCGGCGAACCGCTCCGTGGGCGCCGCCGCTGCCGCCGCCGCTGCCACCCCGGCCGCGGGCACGGCGGCGTCGGACGGTGGTGGTGGCGTGGCCGGCTGCGGCACGGTGGACCTCCCGGATCCTCGATGGCGGGGCCTCAGTGTAACCAGGATGGAGGAATCTCCTGCCGATCGTCGTGGGTGGGCCACCGGTCGCAGCAGGTAGGCTGTCGTGCGGAGCCGGATCGATCTATCGTCGTCGCGTCGGCGCGGTCGAGCGACGGCGTCTCACCCGTGGTCTGCCGCCGGAGGTTGGTCTTGTCCTGGCACGTGGCGGCACTCACCCTGGACAATCTGGACGATCTGCCCAAGCGGTGCCGCCGGTGCGTCTTCTGGGAGCTCTCCGAGCACCTGGGCTCGCAGGCCGCCGACTTCGGTTCCACGGAGCTGGAGAAGGAGGCGTGGGTCTCCGAGGTCCTGCTCGAGTGGGGCTCGTGCGGCCGCGTCGTCTACATGGGCGGGGCGCCGGCGGGCTACGTGATCTACGCGCCGCCGTCCGCGGTGCCGCGCGCCACCGAGATGCCCACCGGCCCGGTGAGCGCCGATGCGGTGCTGCTCACCACCATGCAGGTGCTGCCCGAGTTCTCCGGCGAGGGGCTCGGGCGCATGCTGGCGCAGACGGTCGTGCGCGACCTGACGCGCCGCGGCGTCAAGGCCATCGAGGTGTTCGGCGAGCAGCGTCCCGGCACCGAGCCCGGCTGCCTCATCCCCGCCGACTTCCTCCGCGGCGTCGGGTTCAAGACCATCCGCCCGCACCCGCGCTACCCGCGGCTGCGGATGGAGCTGCGCTCGGCGATGACGTGGAAGGAAGACGTCGAGGCCGCGCTCGAGCAGCTCCTCGGCAGCATCACGATCCCGATGCAGACCAGCGGCGTCCGCTCCGAGCCCCTACCTCGGGTACCGACCCGCGCGGGAGCGACCGTCAGCGGCGCGTTCAGGGCGCTTTGTACGCCACGCTGACGGCCCCGTGGGAGGGCCCGAACCCGATGGGCCCGAGCCGGGTCATGATCGGTTCTCAGATCGCCTGAGCGCCGCCGCGCTCGAGTTCGCGCGCCAGAACGTCGGAAAAGGTGAACGTTCCGGTCGGTTGGTCGTCCTGACCGAGCAGGTACAGCCGCTTGACGGCCACGAGGATGCCTTCGGCCACGATGTCGCGGAACGCCGGGTCGAGCAGCTTGCGCCGGTCGCCAAGGTGGGTGAGGTACCCGATCTCGACGCGCACCGCCGGCATCCGGGTGAGCCGCAGCAGCTCCCAGGTGCGGGCCTGGGAACGGCAGTCCTGCAGGCCGGTGCGGATGAGCAGCTCGCGCTGGATGAAGCCGGCGAGCGCCTCCCCCACCGTGGACGTGGCGCCCGAGCCGTTGCCGAAGTGGAAGGTGGCGAGCCCGTGCGCGTGCATGCTGCGGTTGGCGTCGGTGTGCAGGGACAGCACGACGTCGGCGCCCGCGGAGTTGGCGAGGGCGGCGCGCTCCGGGTCGGTGGGGCAGGTGTCCTCCTGCCGCGACAGCATCGCGTCCATCCCGGTGGCCGCCATGCGGCCGACGAGGCGACGGGCGAGGTCCCACACGATGTCGGCCTCCGCGACGCCCGCGACGACGACACCGCGGTTCGGCCCGCCGTGACCCGGGTCGACGACGATGCGCTTGCCGCGCAACCGCGGGCCGGCCTGGCGCAGGAGCTCCTGCTCGCGCAGCAGGTGCGGACGGCCGCCGGTGACCTTCCGGCCGAGCTGGCGCAGCGAGCGCAGCGTGGCCGGTCCGCACAGCCCGTCCGGGACGAGGCCGTACTCGCGCTGGAACTTCCGCAGCGCGGCTTCGGTCTGCTCGTCGAACACGCCGCCTGCTCGGCCCGGGTCGTACCCGAGCTCGAGGAGCCGCTCCTGCAGAGCGACGACGTCGTCGCCGCTCATCGGTGCGGAGATCATGAGGGCGAGCATCCGGTCCCCGAGCTGCCAGCCCGCCTCGCGCAGCGCGCGGTAGGTCGCCGGCCCGACCAGCCCGTCGGTGATCAGGCCGCGCTGCTGCTGGAAGGCACGGACCGCTTCCTCGACGTCGGTGTCGAAGTGGTCCTCGGGTGTGCCGGCGGGGGTGGCCGTCAGGAGGCCGAACCGTCGCAGCGTGGAACGGATCTCGACGACACCCGGACCGCTGTCACCTCGGCGCAGCAGCTGCATGCACCCCTCGCTCACTGGTCGTGGCTCGCTCTTCCCGGTCCGGCCCGCCCCGCCGGGCCGGGGCCCATTGTGCCCTGCCGCTTGCAGTTGCACGGACAGCGGGCCGTGTCCAGGCGTGTTCGTGTCGTGATAAACCGTGCGCACGGCGATGCCCCGCCCCGGGATCCGGGGCGGGGCATCGCGGCGTGTCGTGCGTGTCAGCCGAGGTAGTCGGCGAGGTCGGAGAGCAGCGCGGCCTTCGGCTTGGCTCCGACGATCTGCTTCACCGGCTTGCCGTCCTTGAACACGATCATCGTGGGGATGGACATCACCTGGTAGTCCCGGGCGGTGGCCGGGTTGGCGTCGATGTCCAGCTTCGCGACGGTCAGCTTCTCCTTGTTCTCGCCCGCGATCTCGTCGAGCACGGGGGCGACCATCTTGCACGGCCCGCACCAGGTGGCCCAGAAGTCGACCACGACTGTCTTGTCGCTGTTGAGGACGGCGCTCTCGAACGAGGCGTCGGTGACCTCGACGGTGTTGGCCATGGGGTTCTCCGTTTCGGTGGAAGTGCCGGTAGGACGTCGGTGGTGGGTGTCAGCCGGTGACGGCGGCGACCTGCTCGGAAACGGCGCCGTAGCCGCCGCCGGCGAGCTCGCTGGGCACCGGGCCCTCGGCGAGCCAGCGCTCGGCGTCGATGGCCGCCGCGCAGCCGGAGCCTGCGGCCGTGACCGCCTGCCGGTAGGTGTGGTCGACGAGGTCACCCGCGGCGAAGACACCCGGGATGGCCGTGCGCGTGCTCGGCGACTCGACGGCCACGTACCCGTTCTCGTCGGTGGCCAGCACGTCCTTCACGAGACCGCTGCGCGGGTCGTGGCCGATGGCGACGAACATGCCGGTGACGTCGAGGGTGGACTCCTCACCGGTCTGCGTGTCGCGCAGGCGCAGCCCGGAGACGCTGCCCTCGCCGAGCACCTCGACGACCTCGGCATTGGTGCGCCAGCGCATCTTCGGGTCGTCCTTCGCGCGCTGCAGCATGATCCGGGAGGCCCGGAACTCGTCGCGACGGTGGACGATGGTGACGGAGCGGGCGAAGCGGGTGAGGAAGGTGGCCTCCTCCATCGCCGAGTCGCCGCCGCCGATCACCGCGATGTCCTGGTCGCGGAAGAAGAACCCGTCACAGGTGGCACAGGCGCTCACACCGCGGCCGAGGAGGGTCTGCTCCCCGGGGACGTTCAGGTAGCGGGCGGCCGCGCCCATCGCCAGGATGACCGCACGGGCGCGGTAGGTGACGCCGTTGGCCAGCACGGTCTTGATCTCACCCTCGAGCGAGACGTCCTCGACGTCCTCGGCGCGCAGCTCCGCACCGAAGCGCTGGGCCTGACCGCGCATCTGCTCCATGAGCTCGGGACCCATGATCCCCTCGACGAAGCCGGGGTAGTTCTCGACCTCGGTGGTGGTCATCAGCGCGCCACCGAACTGCGTGCCCTCGAAGACGAGCGGGCGCAGCTGGGCGCGCGCGGCGTAGACCGCCGCCGTGTAGCCGGCCGGGCCCGACCCGATGATGATCAGTTCGCGCACGTCGTCGCCCCTGCGTGGGTCGGTGCTCACGGAATCGTCCTCCCTCGTCGCTTACAGGCCCTGTAACACGATCCCAGGAACCGGCATTCCGGGGAGGGTGGGGGCTCACCGGGCGGTCGTGAGCGGAGTCACCCGCCGATGCGCTGCGCGCCGAGGAGCGTGCCGCCCTCGGGTCCGCAGTGCGGGTCGACGACGACGACGTCCAGCTGTCCGAGCCGGCCGGTGGCGAGCAGGAGGAGCACGCCAGGGCGGCCACCGAGGACGACGTCGCGCCCGCCCAGCAGTTGCGCGTCGGGGGCCACCCCCGGTGGCGCCGCCTCCCGCAGGCATCCGCTGCGCCGTTGCGGGTCGGCCAGCCCACCGACGTCGAGGTCACCGCGCACGGCGAGCCCCGTGGCCACCAGGTCGACCTCCTCGATCGACGGTGGCGCGGGTGCCCAGAGCACACCCCCGGCGACGGCAGCCGCGAGCACGGCGGCGGCGACGAGCGCGGGGCGCAGCCGGCCCGGCCCGGATCGTCGCGGGCCGGATCGGCGGCGCCCACCGTTCCACCCGGACGGCCGCCGCCGGACCGCAGGACTCCCGGCGCCCGAGGCCGGCCCGGGAGCCGTGGCACGCGGTGGATCCGCGGGCGCCTCGCCGGCGGACGGTGCACCGCCCGGCGGGCGTGCCTGCTGCTCGGCGGCGAGCGCCGCGTCCCAGCGGGCGCTGAGGTGCGCCGGAACCGGTGGATCGGCGAGCGCGGCCAGATCGGCCCGGGTGGCCGCGAGTGCGTTCAGCACGGCGGCGGCGTGCGGATCGCCGGCGGCGTCGGCCCGAACCCGGGCAGCGGTGGTGGGGTCGAGCCGGTCGGCGTCGAGGTCGGCGAGGACGTCGACCAGGGGTTCGGGATCGGATCCGCCGGTCATCGTTCCTCCTCCCGCAGGTGGCCCAGCAGGACGGCCAGCCGGACGCGGCCCCGGGCGCAGCGGCTCTTCACCGTGCCGACTGGGACCTCGAGGATCTCGGCGACCTCGTGCAGTGGCCAACCTTGCACGTCCACCAGCACCACCGCCACCCGCTGCGGCGCCGGGAGCGCCGCCAGGGCCCGTTCGACGGACAGGCGCGTGACCACCTCGGCCCCGACGTCGCCGCGCTGGTGCCGCGGTTCGACCTCGGCCACGGGCACGGTGCCGCGCCTGCGCTCCTGCCGGATCCGGTCGATGCAGGCGTTGACGAGGATGCGGTGCAGCCACGTGCGGACCGACGCATCACCCCGGAAGCTGCCCGCGCTGCGGTAGGCCGACACGAGGGCCTCCTGCACGGCGTCGGCGGCGTCCTCGGGGTGCTGCAGCGTGCGCGCCGCGATGCCCCACATCTTCGCCCGGTAGCGGCTGACCAGCTCGCCGAACGCATGCTCGTCGCCCGCCCGGTGCGCGGCGAGCAGATCCGCGTCGGTCGGGCCCACGAGCGGAGACTAGGTTGGGGGACCCTCCTCCCGTGGGCGTTCGGGAGAACTCGTTCGCTTCAGACGCCCGCGCGCCGGAACTCGATCTCGCCGATCTCGCTGGTGTGCTCCGAGCCGCCGCCCGACAGCTTCGTGATCCAGATCAGCACGTGCTCGACGGGCTGGCTGCCGTCCAGCGAGACGGGGGTGCGCCCGGCGTCGAGCGTGGCCTCGGCGATCCGTTCGGTGTCCTCCAGCGACGCGTCGGCCGTGGGCGCGGAACGGACCTCGACGACGGTGCCGCGGCTCGGAGAGTCGATCTCCAGCTCCGACAGCTGCACCGCCGACGCGAACGAGACCATGATCCCGACGCCCGGCTTGAGGGCCGGGAACTGCTGGAAGTAGCTCGAGGTGTTCCACGCGGTGGCGGGGTTGCCGTCGATCACCCGGGTGACGCGGTCGGCGTTGTCGCGGTCACCGACCTCGTCGTAGACGTCGACGCCTGCGACCGCGACCGTGGGGCCCGCCGGGCTCGCGGCCACCTGCGGCTCCGTGCCGGGCGAGGGCTGCACCGGTGCGCCGTCGACGACGATGGGCGGCCCGCCGTTCTCCACGAACATGTCGCCGAGCTGGACACCGAGGTAGCCCAGGACCATGAGCACCGCGGCGCCGAGCGCGGTGAGCGCGATCGTCATCTTGCGGCGGCGCTGCGGGTCGCTGGGGGTGGTGCTGCGGCTGCGCTCCTGCCACACGTCGCCGGGCGCCGACGGGACGCCGTCGTGCGCCGGCGGGAACAGCGCCATCCGGTCGTCCTCGGCGACGACCTCGGTGAGCAGGCGCTGGACGGCGGCGGCGGTGTGCACGTGACCGGGGGCGCCGTCGGGGCCGAGGGTGCCGCTGGTGAGGGTGTCGAGCTCGACGGGAACGCCGGGGCGGTGCTCCGACGGCGGCAGCAGCGCGCCGCCGGGGGTGCGCTCCGCCGCGGCGAGCCCGGCCCGCGCGGCGTCGGCCGAGGACAGCGGCCAGTGCGTGGTGAGCAGCGTGTAGAGCACGGCGCCGAGGCCGCGGACGTCGTCGGCGGGCGTGACGTTCGAGCGCGGCAGCGCGAAGCAGAGCTGCGCGCGCCCGTCGGGGGTGATGCGCACCCGCTGCGGGTGGTCGCAGCCCAGCACCAGGCCGTGCCGGTGCGCGGCCTCGGCCGCGGCGGCCAGCGGGGCGACGGCGCGGGCGGCGGCGAGCGGCTTGATCAGGCCGTCGGCCACCACCTCGCCGAGGCTGCGGCCGGGCACCCACTCCGTGACGGCGGCGCCGAGCACGTCCTCGGGGACGGTGGAGGCACCCGGGGTGAGGACGTCGAGCAGGCGGGCGCACCCGTTGTGCTCGAAGCTCCCGGAGCGCAACGCCCGCACGACCATCTGCTCGGCACGGGCGACGTCGGTGAGGTCGTCGTCGAGCACCGCGCCCGGCGCGGGCCTGCGCAGCACGGTGACGGCGACGTCGCGGCGCAGGATGGTGTCCTCCGCCCGCCAGAACTCCGCGCACGCGGCCGGATCGGTGCCCACGCGGGTGCGCAGCCGGTACCGGCTGGCCAGCAGGCTTCCCGCGATCGTGCCTGACGGAACGGGTGGGACCGCGGGAGCGGTGGGGACGTCGTGGGCGGGCGTGGTGCGCACGGTGGGAACGTCGGACGCGCTCCCGTCGGCGCGCTGCTGCTCCGGCACCAGCGGGGCCTCCTCGGACGTCTCACCAGGCGTGGCCGCACCGGACGGTGGGCTCGCCAACTCACTCACCGCTCCGCCCTCCCCGGCATTCGCGCGGACCACACCCCGCCCCGGTCAGAGCCTACTGGAGCCCGTCGGGCCACGCCGAGGTTTCCCCCGGTCGACGAGCCGTTCGAGTCGCCGCACGAGGGCCGTGACCTCGGCCACCCGCAGCGCCCACATCCCCAGCAGGGTGACGGGGGTGCCGAGGATCACGGCGACCGCGAGCACGCTCCAGGCCCGCCCGAGCGGGGCCATGCCCGCGAGCGGTCCGGCGAGCAGCGCCACGACCCCGGCGGCGAGCAGCATGCCCGCCGTGGCGGCCAGCAGCGTGCGCCCCGCGGTGCCGAGGACCGCGCCCGTGGCGACCCGTCCCAGCCTGCGGCGCAGCAGCACCTGGCCGAGGACCGCGCCGGCCAGGAACGAGGCGCTGTTGGCGACGGCCAGCCCGAGCACGACGTCCTGCGCGGGCAGCAGCACCGGGCAGGCCAGCATCAGCGGGATCTTCACGGCGACCACCGCGAGCTGGACGAGGGTGGCCGTGCGGTGCGCCGACAGCGCGTAGAAGACGCGGGCCTGCAGCATCGTGACCGCGAAGGGCAGCAGCCCGAACGCGGACACCGCGAGCGCCGCCCCCAGCTGGGTCGCGCCGTCGAGGTTGCCCGACCGCAGCCCGAACAGCGCGACCCCGACCTCCGTGCCGAACACCGTCAGCAGCACCGAGATCGGCACCAGCAGCACCGAGGCGAGCTTGCCTCCCAGCGCGAGGTCGGCGGCGACGTCGTCGGTGCGGCCCTCGGCGGCCGCGCGGCTCATGCGCGGCATCAGCGCGGTGAGCAGCGAGACCCCGAGCACGCCGTAGGGCACCTGCAGCAGCAGCCACGCGTTCGTGTAGATCGCGACCGCGCCCTCGGCCGACGCCGACGCCACCCGCGTGGTGACGATCAGGCCGGCCTGCCCGATCAGCACGTAGAGGACGGCCCACACCCCGAGCCCGGCGGCGCGGCTCAGGCGGGCGTCCCAGCCCCACAGCGGGCGGTAGGAGAAGCCGACCCGGCGCGCGGCGGGCAGCAGCACCAGCGTCTGGACGGCGATGCCGAGCGTCGTGCCGACGCCGAGCACGAGCAGCTGCGCGGACTCGGGAACGACGAGGTAGACGCCCACGACGACGAGCACCACGACGTTGTTGAGCACCGGGGCCCAGCCGAACGCGCCGAAGGAGCCCCTGCTGTTCAGGATCGCCCCGAGCAGGGCGCCGAGGCCGTAGAAGAAGACCTGCGGCAGCAGCATGTAGGCGAGCGTCGTGGCCAGCTCCGGGTCGGCCGTTCCCGTGGTCTGCCCGCCCAGGTAGAGCCGCGTGAGCAGCGGTGCAGCGAGCAGGCCCGCGGCCGTGGCCACCAGCAGCGCCGTGCCGGCGAGCGTCAGCAGCTTGCGCGTGTAGGCCTCGCCGCCGTCGGGGTCCTCGCTCTGCGCGCGCACCAGCAGCGGGATCATCATGCTGCTCAGCGCCCCGCCGATCAGCAGCTCGTAGACGATGTTGGGCAGCGTGTTCGAGACGGTGTAGGAGTCGTTGAGGACCGTGTCGCCGAGCACGGTGAACAACGCCACCTGGCGCAGGAACCCGGTGAGCCTGCTGGCCAGGCTGCCCAGCGCCATCAGGCCGCTCGAGCGGCCGAGGGAGGGCTCCGCGCGCTTCGCCTGCGCCGCCACCACGGGGATCTGCTCGGTGACGGCTTCTGATCGCCTCCGCTCCGCTCCGGCAGGGCTCGCGGGCCCGGGGAGACGCCGTCCTGCTCCTCCGGTGCTCGGTCGCTCGTTCCTCGCTCCCTGCGCGCCTCCCCCGCAGGACGGCGTCGGCCCGCTCGCCGGGTCGTCGGGGGCCGGACCGCTCGCGGGGCCGCTCACGGACTGGGGACGCGCGGAGGGCCCGGCGGACCGTCGCGCCTGCGGTGGACCTGAGGGAGGCGGTCGGTGGCCGCGAGGGGGTCCGGGAACGGGTCGCCGGTGCGGTTCGAGCCCGTGCGGTGCGGGGGCCCGGGCGGCGCCTGCGGCTCCGGGTGCTCCGGAGGGGGTGGGTCCGCCGCCCGGCGCGCCGGCTCGCCACGGATCCGGCGCACCACCCGGCGGCCGGCCAGCACCACGAGCAGGATGCCCGCGCTCGCCGTCAACCACACGGTGATGGTGCCGTAGGCGGTGGAGCGCACCCGCAGGCGGCTGGGTGGTCCGAGCAGCTCGCCGTCCGGGGTGCGGACCGCGGCCTGCACGCTGAACTGGCCCGAGCGGGTCACCTCGGCGCTCACGCGCACCTGCCGCCTGCCCAGCGGGGGCACCTGCTGGGGCTCGATCGGTGCGACCCGCAGCCCCGAGGACGGCAGGATCTCGACCTGGACCTCCACCGTGACGGGGAGGCCGTTGGCCACCGTGATGAGGACGGGGGCGTCCGACGTGCCGAGCGAGTACGGGCCCGGTGGCTCGAGCACGCGCACGGTGCCGCGCAGCTCGTCCACCCGCTGCGCGGGTTCGGCGGCCGCCGCAGCCGCGGCGTCCGGGCGGGTGCGCCACGCCGCGGACGTCGCCCGCACCAGGCTGTGCCGCAGCGGGGTGAAAAGCTCCTCGGGGCTGACCCCCACACCCGAGTCCGGGACGGCGGCCGAGGCGAGGTCGTCGATGTCGGCAGCGGTACCGCGCACGGTCTCCAGCACCGGGGCCGGCAGCTCCCGCTCCCCAATCTGCAGCGGGTACGCCACGGGGAGCGCCTCCGTGCCGGTCGGGGGGCCGGCGGCGAGCACCGCGTCGAGGCTGCGCGGGACGATGCGCCCGACGTCGAGCAGTTGGTCCACCGCGCCGAGCAGGGCCTCGGTGGCGGCCCCGCCGGCGTCCCAGCGGTGCGGCGGGGCGAGCACGAGCGGTCCTCCGCGCGCCGTGGCCTCCACCGGTTGCTGGGTGCGGAAGGTGAGCGCGCCGATGAGGTCCTGGGTGGCGAGCGGACCCGACGTCCCCGTGGGGCTCGTCGACGGCGCCGACGCGCCGCGCAGCGGGCCCAGGTCCTCGCCGGGCGCGTCGGGCGAGCCCGCGGCGCGCGTGAGGAGCGGGTCGGTCAGCACCGTGAACTGGGGCCGCTGGCCGCCCGCGATGGGGTGGACGCCCGAGTCGCGGGGCTCGTTCCCGCTGTCGACGGCATCGGCGGACAGCAGCAGCGACCGCCCGTCCGCGTTCGCGGTGAGGGCGAGCGTCGCGTCGTCGACCGCGCCCTCGACGGGCCAGGTGACGTCGGGGACCACCGCCGTCTGGAGGACGTCCTGCAGCACATGGCGGCCGTCGAGGATCGCCGTGGTCGCGAGCTCGCCCATCCCGGCCCGGGTGAGTGCCACGAGGTCGGCGTCGGCGTAGGGCAGGGCGATCACGCAGCCCCCGCGGGCGACGGAGGCGAGCTGGTCCAGCCACCGGCTCGCCGCCGCCGCACCGGTGCCCGGCACCGGCACCCCGTCCGGGCCGCGGACCTGGTAGCCGCGTGGATCGCGCATCAGTGCGGCGGTCTCGACCAGCTCGGGATCGATGGCGAGGCACGTCGCGGCGCGCACGCGCGACTCCGCCGGCGCGTTGCGGGCGAGGGCGCCGACCATCCCGCCCAGCCGCCCCTCGGGTGCCAACGACGCGGCCAGCTCGTCGTCGGCGAGCAGGGTGGGTTCGCCGGGCACCGTCGTGAGCCGCCGTGGCGCGTCGGTGACCGGCACGATCATCGCGAAGGGGGTGGCCCCGCCCGTGGTGGCCTCCGGCACCTGGTCCGGGGTCGCCGGGTCCGGCGGCAGCGACAGCACCGGCAGCAGCATCCGCACCGCCGCCAGCCGGGCCCGTAGGCCGCCCTGCGGCGCGCCGTTGACGTTCACCAGCAGCTCGTGCACGCCCGTCTCGGCAATCGCGAGGCTCGTCTCCGGCGCACCCCGCAGCGGAACGGTCAGCCGCACCGGCAGCTGGGCCCCGGGCGCGAGCTCGCCGGGCAGCGGCGTGAACTGGGGTGTGACGGCGTCGGTCTGCGCGCTGCCGTCGAGCGCGTCGCGCAGCGCGCCCTCGGTGTCGATCGGGTTGCTGCGCTGCACCCGTACGACGAGGTCGCCCACGGGCACGTCACCGGTGTTCGTGAGCGTGCCGGTGATCGTGAGCTCCCGCGGGCCGGTTGCGGTGACGACGCGCGGCGCCATCTCCGCGAGCTCCAGCCGCAGCGGCCCGGCCGCGGCGGGGGCCGCTTGCCCGGGCGCCGGTGCCGCGGCCGCGAGCGGGCCGGAGGCCAGCAGCCCGGCCACGCTCAGCAGGGTGATCGCGACCAGCCGCAGCGCCGCGACCGGTGTCACGCGGTCTCCTCCAGCAGTTCGGTGGCGCGCCGGATCAGCCGGCGCTCGTCGGCGTAGGCGAGGCGTTTCTCGAGCTCGTCCAGCGGCACCCACGCCACCTCGGAGACCTCGACGTCCTCGTCGGACAGCTCGCCGCCCAGCGCGTGCAGCAGGAAGTGGTGCACGGTCTTGTGGACGCGCCGGTCCTCCGCCACGAACCAGAAGTCGATCGTGCCGAGCGGTGCCACCACGCGGCCGATGATGCCGGTTTCCTCCTCGACCTCGCGCACCGCCGCCTGCTCGGCCGTCTCACCTGCCTCGATGTGCCCCTTCGGCAGCGACCACAGCAGCCTGCCCCGGCGGTCCAGCCGGCCGATGATCGCCGCGGCGCCCGTGGTGTGGTCCACGACCAGGCCGCCCGCCGACGTCTCGTCGACCGTGCGCAGCCGCCTGCGGCGATCGGTGGGGCGACCCGCGCGGCGCCCCCCGGAGCGGCCGCGGGATGTGGACATGTGGCGATCGTAACGACGCGGGCTGTGTCTGATGGCCTCCGCTTCGCTCCGGCGTGCCCGCGGGCCATTCAGGCGCGCTCGCTGGGCACGCGCCGGATCGGCGTCGCCGTGCTCGTCGGGGTCTCCTAGACTGGCTCGCCGTGCCTGCACCCGCCCCGGCTTCCGACGCCGTGTCCGCCGATCTCCTGCGCGCCCAGCAGAATGCGGTCGTGGAGATGGTGTCGATCGGTCCGGTCGCCGAGGAGCTCGCGGCGCGGTTCGCGGCGGCCGGTCACCGCCTCTACCTGGTGGGCGGCAGCGTCCGCGATGCGCTGCTCGATCGTGACATCTCGGACCTGGACTTCACCACCGACGCCCGCCCCGACGCCGTCCTCGCGGTGCTGAAGGGCTGGACGGACGCGATCTGGGACACCGGGATCGCCTTCGGCACGATCGGCGCGCGCCGCCGCGGCACCACGGTCGAGATCACGACCTTCCGCGCCGACGCCTACGACCGCGTGACGCGCAACCCCGTCGTGCGCTTCGGCGACACGATCGAGGCCGACCTGGTCCGCCGCGACTTCACCGTCAACGCCATGGCCGTGGAGCTCACCGGCGAGCAGCGGCGATTCGTCGACCCGCACGGGGGGCTCGCGGCGCTCGCGGCCGGCACGCTCGACACCCCGGCCACGCCGCAGGAGTCGTTCGCCGACGACCCCCTGCGGATGCTGCGGGCCGCGCGGTTTGTCTCCCAGCTGGGTCTCACCCCGGCGCCACGGGTTCTCGTCGCGATGACGGAGATGGCGGGCGAGCTGAGCCGCATCACCCGGGAGCGCGTGCAGACCGAGCTGTCGAAGCTGCTGCTCGGCACCCACCCGCGCC
This sequence comes from Pseudonocardia kunmingensis, assembly GCF_006716445.1. Lineage (GTDB taxonomy): Bacteria > Actinomycetota > Actinomycetes > Mycobacteriales > Pseudonocardiaceae > Pseudonocardia > Pseudonocardia kunmingensis. The sequence continues at coordinate 3,024,690 of NZ_VFPA01000001.1, read as the reverse complement.
GTGCGATCGAGCTGATGGTCGACACCGGGCTGTGCGAGCACGTGCTGCCCGAGGTGCCCGCGATGCGGCTGGCCATCGACGAGCACATGCAGCACAAGGACGTCTACACGCACTCGCTGGTCGTCATGGAGCAGGCGATCGACCGCGAGACCGACGGGCCGGACCTCGTGCTGCGCCTCGCCGCGCTCCTGCACGACATCGGCAAGCCCGACACGCGGCGCAAGGAGCCGGACGGCCGGGTGAGCTTCCACCACCACGAGGTGGTCGGCGCGAAGATGGTCCGCAGGCGCCTGCGCGAGCTGCGCTACCCCAAGTCGGTGGTCGACGACGTCGCCCAGCTGGTGTTCCTGCACCTGCGCTTCCACGGCTACTCCGGCGGCGAGTGGACCGACTCCGCGGTCCGCCGCTACGTCGCGGATGCGGGTCCGCTGCTCGAGCGGCTGCACAAGCTGGTGCGCTCGGACTGCACCACCCGCAACCGCCGCCGGGCGGCCGCCCTGCAGCGCAGCTACGACTCGCTGGAGGAGCGGATCTCCCGCCTGCGCGAGCAGGAGGCGCTCGACGCCATCCGCCCCGACCTGGACGGCAACGACATCATGGCGCTGCTCGGGCTCCCGCCGGGCCCGCAGGTCGGCAAGGCCTACAAGCACCTGCTGGCCCTGCGCATGGAGCGGGGGCCGCTGTCCCGTGAGGAGGCCGAGGCCGAGCTCCGTGCCTGGGCGGCGGAGAACGGCGTGGACACGGGATCCGCATGACAAACGGCACTTTCGTCGGCTAGCGATCCCCGCCGGAAGTCCGTTGGGTAAGTCGGTGGATCCAGGTTCGCGCTGCGTGCGCCGGGCGGCGGCCCTCGTACCGGCTGTACTCGGGTCGTCGACCGGTGCGCGCAGCGTGGAGCTGGGCCGCCGAATTATTCGGCGGACTTCCGGCGGGGGACACTAAGTCCCGACGAGAGTGCCGTTCGTCCGGGTGGGAGCGCTCACGTACCGGGGGTCGATTCCCGCTTCCGGCGCAGCTGCAGGTCGTGGGCCACCAGTCCCAGCACGTAGAGCAGCGCGGCGCCGGCCAGGAGCAGAGGCGCGCGGCCGTCCGGCGGGCTGAGCAGGGCAGCGGCGGCGACGGCCACGACGTACCCGACGTTGAACACGATGTCGTAGAGGGCGAACACCCGGCCCAGCACCTCGTCGCCGACCTCGCCCTGCACGGCCGCGTCGGTGCAGAGCTTGACGATCTGGCCGGTGAGGCCGAGCACGAACGCCGCCGCGAGCACCGCGGGCAGCGAGAGCAGCACGGCGGTCGTGAGCTGGGTGGCGGTGGCCACCAGCAGCGCCACCCGAACCGTGCGCGGGCGCCCCCACCGGCGCACCATCCACGGCGTGAGCAGCGCGGCGATGCCCAGCCCCGCCGCGGCGAGCACCACCGCCTGGCCGAGACCGGCCATCCCGGTGAGCAGCGGGCCGGCGTCGGCGAAGGCGTAGCGGAACAGCAGCAGGGACAGCAGCGTCGAGATGCCGAACGCGAGGCGGTGCGTCGCGAGCGCCACGAACGACGCCGCCACGGAAGGGGTCGCGATCGTGGCCCGGGCGCCGTCGGCGAAGCCGTGCAGCACGCTGCCGACCGTGCTCGGCCGCCCGTCCGTCCGGTCGGGGCCGAGCCTGCCCCGGGGGAAGCCCGCGGCGAGCGCGGCGGCGACCAGCGACCCGACGATCGCCGTGAGCGTCACGGCACCCGATCCGGCGTCGCCGGTGCCGATCAGCTCGCGCAGGCCGATCGCGCTCGCCCCACCGAGTGCCGCGGTCGCGGCCCCGGCGGTGACCGCGAAGGTGTTGGCCTCCACCAGGTGCCGGCGCGGCACGACGTGCGGCAGCGCCACCGAGAGCCCGGCCAGCACGAAGCGGCTCACCCCGGCCACGGCGAGCGCGGGCAGGTAGAGCGCCGGACCGGTGCCGCCGGCCACGACCACGGCGGCCACGACCACCACCAGCGCCGCGCGCACGAGGTTGGCGCCCAGCAGGACGCGCCTGCGGTCCCAGCGGTCGAGCAGCGCGCCGGCGAACGGCCCGATCACCGAGTAGGGCAGGAGCAGCACGGCGAGCCCGGCCGCGACGGCGAGCGGGTCGGCCTGGCGTTCCGGGTTGAACAGCACCGCGCCGCCGAGCGCGGCCTGGAACATGCCGTCGGCCCACTGCGTGGTGAAGCGCACAGCGAGCAGTCGCCGGTACCCCCGCGTGCGCACCAGCCGGGCGAAACCCAGGCGTTCGGGCCGCACCGCGGCGGCCGCCTCGGGGGCGGCGGGCGGCGGAGGTCCCGAAGTCGGCACGGCCGCAGGCTACGCGCCGCGGCGGGTGCGACGATGTGGCACGTGGTGGACGAGCGCTCCCGTTCTGGTTCCGTTCCCGGTTTCGAGGTGGCGCCCGGCACGTTGCTGGTGGCCGCCCCCGGCCTGCTCGACCCCCACTTCCGGCGCACGGTCATCTACATGATCGAGCACCGGGCGCGCGGGAGCCTCGGCGTGGTGCTCAACCGGCCGAGCGAGGTCACCGTCCGCGACGTGCTCCCGGCGTGGGCGGCCCTGTCCTCCCAGCCGCCCGCGGTGTTCGTCGGCGGGCCGGTGGAGGGCGAGACGGCCCTGTGCCTCGCCGCGGTGCGCACCGGACAGGACCCGGACGCCGTCGACGGACTCGTCACCGTGCGCGGGCCGGTGGCCCTGGTCGACCTCGACGCCGACCCGTCGGCCATCGCGCCCCGGCTGCGTGGCCTGCGCGTGTTCGCCGGCTACTCGGGCTGGGACGCGGGCCAGCTCGAGGGCGAGATCGAGCGCGGCGACTGGATCGTCGTGCCCGCCATCCCCGACGACGTGCTGGCCCAGCACGACACGGGTCTCTGGCAGCACGTGCTGCGCCGGCAGGGGATGCCCCTCGCGCTGCTGGCGACCTACCCCCTGGACGTGCGCACGAACTAGCGGGTGATCCCACTCGTCGGCCCGCTTCGATCACGAGGCGGAGAACGGTGTGAGCCGCACGACGGGCGCTCGCGATCGCGCTCACGTGCTTCTCGGCTGGTGATCGCCAGGAGTGGTGTGAGGGCGTCAGGTCTGTCGCCCTCGTACCACTTCTGCTGATCATGGCCGGTCGCGTTCCGCGGAACGCAACCGCGGTCGCGGTCGCGGTCGCATGGTGTCGACGTGGCGGCGAATTCTCCTGTGGGCGCGCCGTTCCCGGCTCTCGGCCGCTGCCGCCCGCCTCGGCCCCGTCCTCGGCGCAGTCGACCGGTTCCCCCGCCCCCGCCCGTCCGTGAGATGGCCGGGCTGGCTCAACCACCGAATGTCGTGGCCGGCCGGGCGGCCGTCCCCGACCTGGCCCAGGCCTGTTCCGGACGAGCCCGTCCCTGCTGGGTGGGTGCGCACCTGGCTGTGGTCCCGTTGCACCCCGTCCTGGTGATCATCGGACCGGTCCAGGCCAGTCCAGGCGCCCTTGATCGGTGGAAACGGGACATCCGCTGCGTGGGTGCGGCTCCGCTGCGTGGGTGCGGCTCAGGTCCCCCGGTTCGCTGATCAAGGCCGCGTCGGAGGGGTTGGGGAACGGCACCACAGCCATTGAGTGGCACCGGGCAGCGACGTTCTCGTCGTGGACCGGCCGGGGCCCGCGTCGGGGACGGCTGCCCGGGCGACCACGTCACTCGGTAGTTCTGCCGACAGGGCCACCTTCGGCGCCGGGGGCGGGTACGGCAGCGGGGCGAACCGTGCCGGCAAGAGCGCGGTGCGGACGCCTACGCCCGGCCGCCGGAGGCGCTCGGCGCGGGGCGGCAGCCGGCCACGAGGTCGCAGCCCGCGCACGTCCCCGCGCAGGCCGAGGGCGTCGGCGTGGGCGCGGGGACGGTCCGCGCGGCGCGGTCGCCTGCCACGCCCCCGACCCCGGTGAGCACGAAGACGCCGGCGAGGCTCACGGCGAGCAGCGTCCAGCCGAGCACACCGGAGGCGCCCGCCAGCAGGGCGACGCCGGCGGCGAGCGCCACCGCGCCCGCCGCGCCGAGCGGCGCCGAGGCCACCTGGTTCGCGATCGCGAACGCGGCGTCGGAGCGGAGGCTGGCGGAGGTGCGGACGCCTGCCCAGCGGTTGCGGCGCAGCCTGCGGCGCAGGCCGAGCACCGCGACCGTGAGCAGGGCGGCACCCAGCAGGACGAGCAGGGCGCCGAGGACGAGACGGACGGACTGCGGCACGGCGACCAGGCTACTGCGCGCACCCGGGCGCGGGTCGATCGCCAGCGGCGTTACCCTGGAGTCGTGGCCCGCCGACTCCTTCTCGAGGCCGCGCCGCACTGAGCGTGTCGCGTAGAGCACGCCCCGGCGCGGCCGACCCCTTCTGCTTCGGGCAGGGGGGTCTTCTGGTTTTCGGGCCACCACGGACTTCCCAGGAGCGGGACATGAGCACGGACACGACCGCAGCCGCGACGGAACGCGCCGGTGCCACGGGCAGCGACGGCGCGGACGGCGCACCGCCGTTCCGGTACGGCGCGGCGCTGGCCGCGCGGATCGAGAACAGCTGGCAGGACCGGTGGGCGGCCGAGGGCACCTTCCAGGCGCCCAACCCCACCGGGGAGTGGGCCGCGCCGGGCGGGGTCGGACCGGACAAGACCTACCTGCTGGACATGTTCCCCTACCCCTCCGGGTCCGGGTTGCACGTCGGGCACCCGCTGGGCTTCATCGGCACCGACGTACTGGGCCGCTACCTGCGCATGACCGGCCGCACGGTGCTGCACGCGATGGGCTTCGACGCGTTCGGGCTGCCCGCCGAGCAGTACGCCGTGCAGACGGGCACGCACCCGCGCACGACCACTGAGGAGAACATCAAGCGCTACCAGGCGCAGCTGCGCCAGCTGGGGCTGGCCCACGACGAGCGTCGCTCCGTGGCCACCACCGACGTCGAGTTCTACCGCTGGACGCAGTGGATCTTCCTGCAGATCTACAACGCCTGGTACGACGAGGCGCAGCGCAAGGCGCGCCCGATCGCCGAGCTGGAGGCGGAGCTCGCCGGCGGCACCCGCCCCACCCCGGACGGCCGTGCGTGGGCGGAGCTGACGGCGGCCGAGCGCCGCGCCGTCGTCGACGGGCACCGCCTGGCCTACATCTCCGAGGCGCCGGTGAACTGGTGCCCGGGGCTGGGCACCGTGCTGGCCAACGAGGAGGTCACCGCCGACGGGCGCAGCGAGCGGGGCAACTTCCCCGTGTTCCGCCGCAACCTGAAGCAGTGGATGATGCGGATCACGGCCTACGCGGACCGCCTGATCGACGACCTGGACCGGCTCGACTGGTCCGACGCGGTCAAGACGATGCAGCGCAACTGGATCGGCCGCTCCGAGGGCGCGCAGGTGCGGTTCGCCACCACCAGCGCCGACATCGAGGTCTTCACCACCCGCCCGGACACGCTGTTCGGCGCCACCTACATGGTGCTGGCGCCGGAGCACCCGCTCGTGGACGCGATCGTCCCGCAGGCCTGGCCCGAGGGCGTCGACGACCGCTGGACCGGGGGCGTATCCGACCCCGCCACGGCCGTGCGCACCTACCGCGAGGCCGCTGCGCGCAAGTCCGAGCTGGACCGCCAGGAGAACCGGGAGAAGACCGGCGTCTTCACCGGCGCCTACGCCACGAATCCCGTGAACGGGCAGCAGCTGCCGGTCTTCGTCGCCGACTACGTCCTGATGGGCTACGGCACGGGCGCGATCATGGCGGTCCCCGGCCAGGACCAGCGCGACTGGGACTTCGCCGAGGCGTTCGGGCTGCCGATCGTGCGCACGGTGCAGCCGAGCGAGGGCTTCGACGGCGCCGCGTTCACCGGCGACGGCCCGGCGATCAACTCGGCGAACGCCGAGATCAGCCTCAACGGCATGGGCGTCGCCGAGGCGAAGCACGCCATCACCGAGTGGCTGGCGGCACGCGGCGCCGGCGAGGCGGTCGTCCAGTACAAGCTGCGGGACTGGCTGTTCTCGCGGCAGCGCTACTGGGGCGAGCCGTTCCCGATCGTCTGGGACGAGGACGGGCCGATCCCGCTGCCCGACGACCAGCTGCCGGTGGAGCTGCCGGAGATCGGCGACTACTCCCCCAAGACCTACGACCCGGACGCCGCCGACTCCGAGCCGGAGCCGCCGCTGTCGCGCGCGTCCGAGTGGGTGGAGGTGGAGCTGGACCTGGGCGACGGGCCGAAGCGCTACCGGCGCGAGACCAACACGATGCCCCAGTGGGCCGGCTCGTGCTGGTACTACCTGCGCTACCTGGACCCGCGGAACCACCAGCGGTTCGTCGACCCCGAGGTCGAGAAGTACTGGCTGGGCAAGGACCCGTCGCGCCCGAACGACCCCGGCGGTGTCGACCTGTACGTCGGCGGGATGGAGCACGCGGTGCTGCACCTGCTGTACGCGCGGTTCTGGCACAAGGTGCTCTTCGACCTGGGCCAGGTCAGCTCCGAGGAGCCGTTCCGCCGGCTGGTCAACCAGGGCTACATCCAGGCCTTCGCCTACACCGACGCCCGCGGCACCTACGTGCCGGCCGACGAGGTCGTCGAGGACGCCGAGGGCCGTTTCACGTGGAACGGTCAGCCGGTCCGGCGCGAGTACGGGAAGATGGGCAAGTCGCTGCGCAACGTGGTGACCCCCGACGAGATGTGCGCGCGCTACGGCGCCGACACGTTCCGCCTGTACGAGATGTCCACCGGCCCGATGGAGGTCTCGCGGCCCTGGTCGACCCGGGACGTGGTGGGTTCGCAGCGGTTCCTGCAGCGGGTGTGGCGCAACCTGGTCGACGAGCAGACGGGGCAGGTGCGCGTCACCGACGCGGAGCCCGACACCGAGACGCTGCGCCTGCTGCACCGTGTGATCGCGGGCGTGCACGACGACCTCGCCGCGCTGCACTACAACACGGCCGCGGCCAAGCTGATCGAGCTGAACAACCACCTGACCAAGACCTACGCCGCCGTGGGCGTGCCGCGCAGCGTGGCCGAGCCGCTGGTGCTGATGATGGCGCCGCTGACGCCGCACATCGCCGAGGAGCTGTGGTCGCTGCTGGGCCACGAGGGATCGCTGGCGCACGGCCCGTTCCCGGTGGCGGACGAGCAGTACCTCGTGGCCGAGACGGTCGAGTACCCGATCCAGGTCAACGGCAAGGTGCGCTCGCGCATCACCGTGCCCGCGGACGCGTCCGGTGAGCAGGTGCAGGCCGCGGCCCTCGCCGAGGAGAAGGTGGCGGGGATGCTGGACGGGCGGGAGCCGCGCAAGGTGATCGTCGTGCCCGGCCGGCTGGTCAACGTGGTGGTGTGACGCCGAGCGGCGCCGCACCGCGATCCTTCCGAGAAGCACATGGATGTCGTGCGGGCAGTGCTGGCGTACCGCTCGGAACGATCAGGGAGCGATGATCGCGACGAGAGGTACACCACGGTCGATCTGGTGACCATCACGTGCGGTTCGGATCGATCACCGCCGCTACTTCGGCTTCCGGCCCAGCGCCCCGGCGACGATCACCGCGGCCCAGATCCCCAGCGGGATGGCCGGCCAGAACGCGATGAGGTCGCCGTTCACGAGCGACGTGGTGCCCCAGATCGCGAGCATGATCACCGCACCGCCCAGCCAGTCGCGCCACTCGCTCTGCCAGGTGTGCCGGGACTCCTTCTTCGGGACCGCCGGGGGCCCGGCTTCCCGGACCGCCGGTAGGTCGGCGGTGACGGAGTCGAGCTCGCCGTAGGTGCGAGCGGCGTACGCGGAGCGCAGGCGGGAGTCGTACTCGGTGAGGTCGAGGCGGCCCTCGTCCACGGCGACGCGGAGCCGTTCGGCAGTGGCCGACCGCTCGGCATCGGAGACGCGCAGCCGGCTCCGGTCGGCATCGGAGGTCACGTTCGCGATGGTACGAGCGCTGGGGGTGTTGCGGCATCGGTCTGCCGGTGGATCCGGCGCTCCGTCCTTCGAGGTACCTCTGCACGGATCTGCCGGCAACGGGGTGGAAGCCCGGAGCCGCGCGGGCGGTGATCGCGAGTATCGGTTGTCCATGGTTGCCACCACAGCGATAACGACCCGAAACTCGCGATCTTGAGGGTCAGCGTGCGCGCTGCAGGACCCAGCGGCCCGAATCGATCTCGAAATTCCGATCCGGCCCCAGCCAGCGCCCGGTCATCGAGCGACCGGTGGGGTCGAGTACCAGCTGCAGGATGCCGTGGTAGACCGCTCCCCGGTAGTAGCCATCGGGTGCAGTGCGCTCGGTCCGGTTCCCGGTGACGAGCAGGCCGTCGGCGACGAGGTCGAGCTCGAGCGTGCCGTTCGGGGTCGGGTCGCTTCGTCCGACGAGCCGACCGCGCTCGGGGCGCACCACGATGCGGTGCGTCCCGTCGAGTTCCTGCCCGCGTCCGGTGCTCACGTAGGTGTAGCGGCATCCGGCCCGCTGCCGTCACCGGCCGTGTCGGCGGCGTGCTCCCCCCAGCCGGCCACCAGGTCGCTGACGGCGCAGCCGTAGAGCTGGGCCAGCCGGTCCAGGACGAGCAGCGACGGCATGTGGCCGGTCGGGCTCGGCCAGTTCTCCCAGTAGGAGATGTTCTTGAAGGTCTTGGGGTCGTCGGGCCAGCGCCGGTTCCACTCCTGCGCCGTGATGGCCTGCGTCCAGCCGTGGGCGAGCCGCATCGCGACGCGGGCGTTCAGCCCGTAGCGGTCCCGGAGGGTCGTGGCGATCTCGGTACGGGCGCGGCCGTCGGCGCGCAGGGACTCGTCCTGTGCAGGACCACGAGGAACCCCCGCCCGAGTGGCGGCTGCCGGTCGAGTTGGCCGCGATGCCCGAGGTGTGGCGGACGCTGCTGGAGCGGCACGTCAGCGGTCGGGACGGTCGGTGTCGCGGCGGCTGCTCCCAGGTGCGGACGGCGCCGCGGTGGCCGTGCACGCTGTACCGGGCAGCGGCGCACGCCCGGCGGATCGCGGGGCAGCCGTGATCGCGCGGGCCTCAGGGGCCGGCCGGGCGCAGGACGAGCTCGGTGAGCGCGGCGTCGTCCGGCGCGGTGACGGCCAGCAGCACGGCGCCGGCCACCGACTCCGGGCGCAGGTAGGACTCCGGGCGGTAGTCGCCGCCCTCCTGCGCGACGACCTCGCGCTGCATCTGCGTGTCCACCCGGCCCGGGTGCACCGAGGTGACCCGCACGCCGTTGCCGGCCTCCTCTGCCCGCAGCGCGTCGGCGAACGCCCGCAGCGCGAACTTGCTCGCGGCGTAGGACGCCCATCCCGCACGCGCGCTGAGCCCGGCACCGGAGTTGAGCAGGACGACCCGGCCCCCCGCCGCGCGCAGGGCGGGCAGGAGCAGCCGGGTGAGCTCGGCGACGGCGACGACGTTGATCTCGAACTGGCGGCGCCAGGTGCTCGCGGGGGTTTCGGCGACCGTGCCGAGCAATCCGACACCGGCGGAGTGCACGAGGACGTCCAGCCGTTCGATGCCCCCCGCGGCCTCGGCGAGGGCGCGGCCGTCGGTGAGGTCGACCGGCCACGGCCGGGAGCCCGGCAGCTCGACGGCCAGCGCGTGCAGGGCCGCGGAGTCGCGCCCGCCCAGCAGCACGTCGTGGCCAGGGGCGAGCGCCCGGGCGACGGCCGCGCCGATCCCGCGGGAGGCCCCCGTGACGAGGGCGAGGGGTCGCAGCTCGGGCCCGATCACGACCAGGGACTCTAGTGCGTGATCACGCCGCCGGCGCACCCCGCCGCCCGTCGGGGCGGCGACGGGGTGCGTCGGCCGGGAGCGGACGCCCTAGATCCGGCGTGCGGAGTTGTACTTCATCTTGCTCATGTCCGACACCTTCACCGGGCTCTTCCGGTTGCTGGCGTGCACGATCTTGCCGTCGCCGATGTAGATGCCGACGTGGCTGACCGGCTTGTAGAAGAACACCAGGTCGCCGGGGCGCAGCTCGTCGCGCGAGACGGGGGTGCCGACCTTCGACATCGCCCGGCTGGTGCGCGGCAGCGAGACCCCGGCCTTGTCGTAGGCCCACTTGACCAGGCCCGAGCAGTCGAAGGAGCTCGGGCCGGTGGCGCCGTAGCGGTAGGGCGAGCCGAGCTTGCCCATCGCGTTCTGGACCGCGGACGAGCGGGCCGCGGCCGCCGGGGCGACGAAGGCGGGCGAGGCGGGGGCGGGGATCGACTTGGCGACCGGGGTGACGGTCGCGACCTCCGGCGCAGCGGGTGCGGCTGCCGCGGGCAGCACGCCGACGAAGGTGGCCGCCGCGGCGGACACGGCGACGACGGCGGCGCGGGTGGCCAGTGCGGGGAGATGGTGTGGCACGGGTGGTCCTCGGGGTGAGCACCACCGGACAGGAGCCACGGGCCGGGGGAGCCCGCGGCGCCGGCGGGGTGCGCGCGTGCACAGCCGTGCACCTCTCGCTCGTGCACCTCGTGGCCGTGCCGCACCCCGCCCGTCCGGCGGTGACCCTGCGCCCATCGCTCCGGTTGAGCGCTGGTGGCGCGGGGCCGTCCGGCACATTACGAACGCATTTCGATGCGTTGCCATGACGCATCTCTCAATCCGGGCTGTGCAATCCGGTGAGCCTGCTCACCGGTTGTTGCACACGAAAAGACCAGCGGTGCCCCGTTGAGCTGCGTCGGGGCTCGGTGGAGGAGGTCGACCCGGGTGACCTGCGCCACCGGGAGTGTCGATATCAGTTCGTTATTGAGGCAAACGAGTGAACTTGGTTCCGGAACGGCAGCGCAGGCGGTCGCGCGAAAAGGTTTCGGATCTGAAGCAAAAAGTCGGCCCCGGCGGTGGCGCGGGGCCACGGCCGGGGCCGACTGGGTCGGTGCGGTGCGAAGGGGCTAGCCCTCCCGCTCGCCGCGGATGAACTCCTCCACCGCCTGCCGCGCGACGTCGTCGCTGTACTGCTCGGGCGGCGACTTCATGAAGTAGCTCGACGCCGACAGGATCGGGCCGCCGATGCCGCGGTCCTTGGCGATCTTGGCCGCGCGCACGGCGTCGATGATGATGCCCGCCGAGTTGGGCGAGTCCCAGACCTCGAGCTTGTACTCGAGGCTGAGCGGCACGTCGCCGAAGGCGCGTCCCTCGAGCCGCACGTAGGCCCACTTGCGGTCGTCGAGCCAGGCGACGTAGTCCGACGGGCCGATGTGGACGTTGTCCTTGCCCAGGTCGCGGTCGACCTGGGAGGTGACCGACTGGGTCTTGGAGACCTTCTTCGACTCGAGCCGCTCGAGCTCCTTCATGTTCAGGAAGTCCATGTTCCCGCCCACGTTGAGCTGCATCGTGCGGTCGAGCTGCACGCCGCGGTCCTCGAACAGCCGGGCCAGGACGCGGTGGGTGATCGTGGCGCCGACCTGGCTCTTGATGTCGTCGCCGACGATCGGCACGCCCGCCACGCGGAACTTCTCGGCCCACACGGGGTCGGAGGCGATGAACACCGGGAGCGCGTTGACGAACGCGACGCCGGCGTCGAGGGCCGCCTGGGCGTAGAACCGGTCGGCCGCCTCGCTGCCCACCGGCAGGTAGGACACGAGCACGTCGGCGGCCGTGTCGCGCAGGACCTGCGCCACGTCCACCGGCTCCTCGTCGGACTCGCTGATGGTCTCCCGGTAGAAGCGACCGAGGGCGTCGAGCGTGTGGCCGCGCTGCACAGGCACGCCCAGCGGCGGCACGTCGGCGATCTTGATGGTGTTGTTCTCGCTCGCCGAGATCGCCTCGGACAGGTCGCGCCCCACCTTCTTGGCGTCGACGTCGAACGCGGCGACGAACGTGACGTCCCGCACGTGGTAGCCACCGAAGTCGACGTGCATCAGGCCGGGCACGCGGGTGGCCGGGTCGGCGTCCGCGTAGTAGTGCACGCCCTGCACGAGCGACGCCGCGCAGTTACCCACGCCGACGACGGCGACACGGACCTCACTCATGGCGGTTCCTTCTCTCGTCGTGAAGAGTCTTCGTCCTGGGCGGCGCGTTCGGTGGCGATCAGCTCGTTGAGCCACCGCACCTCGCGCTCGCAGGTGTCGAGCCCCAGCTGGTGGAGCTGCTGGGTGTAGTTGTCGATCTGCTCCCGCGCCCGGCCCAGCGCCGTGCGCAGCCCCTCGCGGCGCTCCTCGACCGCACGTCGGCGCCCCTCGAGGATCCGCATCCGCGCCTCGGCGGGGGTGCGGGAGAAGAACGCGAGGTGCACGCCGAAGGCGTCGTCGTCCCACGCCTGGGGGCCGGCCTCGGTGAGCAGCTCGGCGAGGCGCTCCTTGCCCTCGGCGGTGATGCGGTACACCCGCCTGCTGCGCCGCGACCAGCTGCCCGCCTCGGGTGCGGGTTGCTCCGGGTCCTCGACGATGAGGCCGGCGCGGGTGAGGCGGCGCAGCGCCGGGTAGAGCGAGCCGTAGGAGAACAGCCGGAAGCCGCCCAGCCGCAGCCCGAGCTCCTTGCGCAGCTCGTAGCCGTGCACCGGCGCCTCCTGGAGCAGGCCGAGGATCGCCAGCTCCAGCACGACGACCTCCTCCCGTTGCCGACCGATAGCGTAGCCGAGTATATCGACCCGATACATCTCTCCGCTGGTTCGCCGAGCGTTCCCGGACGCCCGGTCGCCGATCGACCCGACGGAGTGCGAGGCGTTCTCCCCGGCGCCAGGGGCGCTCCGCGTACCCTGACCGGGTGCGCACCCAGCGGCAGGTGGTCGACTACGCGTTGCAGCGCCGCGCGCTGCTCGCCGAGGTCCACTCCGGTCGGGTCGGGGTCGCCGAGGTCTGCGACGCGAGCCCGTACCTGCTCCGAGCAGCTCGGTTCCACGGCGAGCCGACGGAGCGGACCTGCCCGGTCTGCCGCAAGGAGCGCCTCACCCAGGTCTCCTGGATCTTCGGCGACGAGCTCAAGCACGCCGCCGGATCGGCCCGCGCACCGGAGGAGCTCGAGCAGCTGGCGAACCTGCACGCCGACTTCTCCGTGTACGTGGTCGAGGTCTGCCGCACCTGCAGCTGGAACCACCTGGTCCTGTCCTACGTGATGGGAACAGGGGACGCTCCCGAGCGCCGCGGTCGCGGATCCGATCGACGCAGGACAGCCGCCGAGTGACCGCACACCATCCCCCGAACCCCCCGGAGCAGCGGTGAGTGATCAGCGCGACCCCCGGTTCGACGCGCCGAGGGGCCGGCCCCACAACCCACAGGGCCGCCCGCCACCGCGTCCCCCACGCGCCGGTGGCCCGATGCCCGGCCCCTATGGCGGCCCGCCTCCCCAGGGCCGTCCGCCGCGCAGGCCCGCGCCGCCGCCGCCCGACTCGCGGGTTCCCCCCCAGCGTTATCGGGCCGACGGTCCGCCGGTCTCGTCCGGTGCCCGCCAGTCCGCCTACCAGGGCGGTGACGTGCCGCTCCTCACGCACGACGAGGACTCGGGCCCCACCGCGGTGGTCGGAGGGCCCGCACCGGGTGGCGCCGCCGTGGCGCAGCACCCCGCACCGCGCTCCGAAACCCGCCGCGGCCGGACGTCCGGCAAGGCGGTCTCCCCGTGGCGGCGCGTGCGACGCATCTTCTACGTCATGCTCGGCGCCGCGCTGATCGGGCCGTTCGCCGCCTTCGTCGTGGGATGGCTGCTCTTCCCGGTGCCCACGGCCGAACAGGCCGCGCTCACCCAGGTCGCCACGTTCACGTTCGCCGACGGCCAGACGCCGATCGCCACGGTCCGCCCGGAGAACGGCAACCGGGTCCTGGTCACGCTCGACAAGGTGCCCGAGCACGTGCGCGAGGCCGTGCTCTCGGCAGAGGACCGTTCCTTCTACTCCAACCCCGGCTTCGACCTCGTCGGCATCGGCCGCGCCGTCTACAACCAGCTCACCGGCGGTTCGGGCGGGGGGTCCACGGTCACCCAGCAGTACGTCAAGGTCTCCACCGGCCAGGACGACTTCTCCTTGTGGCGCAAGTACAAGGAGGTCATCCTCGCGGTCAAGATCACCCGCGAGCAGACCAAGGACGAGATCCTCGAGAACTACCTCAACACGATCTACTGGGGCCGGGGCGCGTCCGGCATCCAGGCGGCGGCGCAGGCGTACTTCGGCAAGAACGTCGAGGACCTGACGATCTCCGAGGGCGCCATGCTCGCCGGCACCATCCAGTCCCCGTCGCGGTGGGACCCGGCGAAGAACCCGGAGCGCTCGCAGGAGCGGTGGGCCTTCGTGCTGGACGGCATGGTCGAGCAACGCTGGATCACCCCGGAGGAACGGGTCCAGCAGACGTTCCCCACCTCCTGGCTGCCCGAGGCACCGGCCGGTGGTGGCGTTCCGGACGACGACCGCTACCACATCTACGACCGCGCGGTCGAGGAGCTGGCCGCCAAGGGGATCACGCAGGAGCAGATCGACACCGAGGGCCTCACGGTCACCACCACCGTGGAGGAGCCGCGCCAGAAGCAGGCGGTCGACGCGGTCAAGGAGAAGATGGAGCGCCAGCCGGACAACCTGCGCAGCGCGCTCGTCTCGATCGACCCGCGCACCGGGGCGATCCTCGCCTACTACGGCGGGCAGAACGGCCTGGGCACCGACTACGCCATGGCGTTGCGCCAGCCCGGTTCGTCGTTCAAGCCGTTCGTGCTGTCGGCCGCGCTGCAGTCGGGCAAGGGCATCGGCCTCGGCACGGAGTACACCGGCACCTCGCCGATGGAGTTCCCGGGCCGCGCGGGCGCGGTGAGCAACGTCGAGGGCGTCGACTGCGAGCGGTGCAACGCCATCGAGGCGATGACCAACTCGATCAACACCTGGTTCTACCAGCTGGGCATCGAGGTCGGCCCGCAGAGCGTCGCCCAGGCGGCCCACCAGGCCGGCATCCCCGACGACCTGCTCCCCGACCCCACGGGCGGCATCGCGCTGGGCGACAAGGAGGTGCACCCCGTCGACATGGCGTCGGCATACGCCACCTTCGCCGCCGAGGGGGTCCACCACGAGCCCTACATCGTGTCGCGGGTCGAGGCCGCCGACGGCCGGGTGCTCTACGAGCGCGAGGACCCCGCGGGCCGGCAGGCCGTCCCGCCCCAGGTGGCGCGCAACGTCGTCGAGGCGATGCTGGACGTCGCGAGCCACACCGACCACGCCCTCTCCGACGGACGGGAGGTGGCGGGGAAGACCGGCACCGTCCAGCTCCAGGGCAAGGACAACAAGGACGCGTGGATGGTCGGCTTCACCCCGTCCATCTCCACGGCGGTCTGGGTCGGGTCCGACCAGAGCGACGCGTTGCGCAACGCGCAGCAGCGGCCGATCTACGGCAGCGGGTTGCCGAGCGACATCTGGCAGGAGTTCATGAACGCCGCCCTGCGCGGTGAGCCGAAGGAGACGTTCGGCCCCTTCGAGCCGATCGGGGAGGCTCCGAGCGCGGCCCCGCCCGTCTCGTCCACGCAGTCACCGGACGACGAGGAAGACGAGGACGAGGAGTCGTCCGACGGCGACAGCGACTCCGACAGCAGCTCCGACAGCGACTCCGACAGCGACCGCGACAGTTCGCGCAGCTCGCGCGACTCGGGTGACTCCTCGGACGAGGACCGGAGCGGATCGTCGAGCGACAGCTCCTCCCCCTTCGGCGGGAGCAGCGACGGCGGCAGCGGTGACGGTGGCGGCAGCAGTAGCAACAGCGACGACCGCCCGACGTCGAACAGCCGCCAGGACCAGTCCCGGACGGTGCCCGCGGGAGCGACCGACACGTCCGACAGCGGACCGGTGGGGTGACCCCGGCCGACCGGCAGCCGGACGTCCCGGCACGGGTCATCCCGACCTGGACGGAACCGCTCGCGGCCGCCGCCAGCCGGATCGTCGGCGGGCCGCTCGGCAGGCACGCACTCGTGGGCCGGAGCCGGTTCTGGACTCCGCTGCGCGTGGTCCTGCTGCTCGCGGTGGCGCTGCTCGCCGCGGGCTGGCTGGGGAAGGCGCCCTGCCTGCAGCAGTACACCACCGACGGCGGCGAGCTCGCGCTGGACTGGCGCAACAGCCGGCAGTACGTGGCGATGTGCTACTCCGACACGGTCCCGCTGTGGGGGATCGAGGGCCTCGACGACGGCGCCGTGCCCTACCGTGACCCGTGGGTCGAGTCGGCGGGCACCGACGACGAGCAGGTGCGGTACATGGAGTACCCGGTGCTCACCGGGTTCTTCCAGTACTTCAACGCCCGGATGGCCGACGCATGGGTGCACGCGGCCGAGGTGGTGCCCGGCCTGCCGTCCGCGCTCCCGGTGGTCGTCTACTTCGACATCAGCGCCTTCTGGCTGGCGCTGGCGTGGCTCGTGGCCGTGTGGGCGGTGCACGCCCTGCGCCCGCACCGCCCGTGGGACGCGGCGCTCGTGGCGGTGTCGCCGCTCGTCGCGGTGCACGCGTTCACCAACTTCGACACGCTCGCCGTCGCCTGCGCGGCGGGCGGGATGCTGGCGCTCGCGCGGCGACGGCCGCTGCTCGCCGGGGCCCTGCTCGGCGCGGGCGGCGCGTTCAAGCTCTACCCGTTGATGCTGCTGCTGCCGGTCGCGCTCGTGGCGCTGCGCCGGCGCGAGGTGCGCACCGCGGTGTTCGCGATCGCGGGGGCGGTCGGTGCCTGGGTGCTGGTCAACGCGCCCGTGGCGCTGCTGTACGGCCGGGGCTGGTGGGAGTTCTTCCGGCTCAACCGGACGCGCCCCGCCGACCCCGACTCGCTCTACTTCGTCGTGCAGCACTTCACGGGCTGGCCCGGGTTCGACGGGCCGCTCGCCGACGGCGAGCAGCCGGCCGTGCTCAACGCCGTGTCGGCGGTGCTCTTCCTGTTGTGCTGCGCCGGGATCACCGTGCTGGCGCTGCGCGCGCCGCGGCCACCGCGGATCGCCTCGCTGGCCTTTCTCGTCGTCGCGACGTTCTTGTTGGTCAACAAGGTGTGGAGCCCGCAGTACTCGCTGTGGCTGGTGCCGCTCGCGGTGCTCGCCCTGCCGCGGTGGCGGCTGCTGCTGGCGTGGATGACGGTCGACGCCCTGGTCTGGGTGCCGCGCATGTACTACTACCTGACGCCGGAGAACAAGGGCCTGCCGCCGGACTGGTTCCTCGGCACGGTCGTGGTCCGCGACGCCGTCGTCGTGCTGCTGTGCGTGCTGGTGGTGCGTTCGGTGCTGCGCCCGGACACCGACCCGGTGCGCGGCGTGACGCGGTGGGGAACCGACCCCGACTGGCCGGCCGCGCCGGTCCGCGACACGGGCACGGACCCGTCCGGGGTGGCAGGCTCGCAGCGTGCCGTCTCCGCGTGACCACGTCAGCGACGCCCTGCGCCGGTTCCGCCGCCGCGCGATCGAGCGCCCCGACCTCAAACCGGCCGCCGTCGGGATCACGCTCGTGGGAGGCGGCTCGGCGTTCCTGCTGACCCGCCGGGCGCCCTCCCTGCGCGGGCACGCGGGGCAGTGGGCGTTGCCGGGCGGGCGCGCCGACCCCGGTGAGTCGCCCGGCGCCGCCGCGCGTCGCGAGCTCGCCGAGGAGCTCGGGCTGGTCCTGGACGCGGACGCCGAGCTGGGCCTGCTCGACGACTACGCCACCCGCTCCGGCTATCTGATCACGCCCGTGGTGCTGTGGGCCGACGGGGAGCCAGGGCTGCGCCCGAACCCCGCCGACGTGGCCGAGCTGCACCGCGTGCCCGTCGAGCTGATCGACGTTGAGCCGCGCTTCCTCACGATCCCGGAGTCGGACGCGCCGGTGATCCAGCTGCCGCTGCTCGGCAGGCTGGTGCACGCGCCCACGGGCGCGGTGCTGCACCAGTTCCGCGAGGTGGTGCTGCACGGCCGGGACACGCGCGTGGCGCACCTGGAGCAGCCGGTGTTCGCCTGGCGGTAGCCGGATCTACGCGACCGTCTCCGCCAGGGGGCTGCGGCGGGGTGGTGGGGTGGCGGCGATCCGGTCCGGGATGCGGAGGAACAGGACGAACAGCACCACCAGCAGGGCGGCGCGACCCCAGACGCCGATCGTGACGGCCTGCGCGGAGAACCCGTCGTAGATGCTGGTGCCGAGGCCCGCGTGCAGGTGGTAGTACCAGCGGAAGATGCCGATGCCCATCGCGACGTCCGCGATCAGGTACGCCCCGATCACCGACCACGGCACCTGCACCAGCACGAAGAACGGCAGCAACCAGAGGGTGTACTGCGGTGAGTGGACCTTGTGCAGGAGCAGGAACCCGCACAGCATCGCCGCGCTCACGCCGACCCACGGGTAGACGCCGTCCCGGCGCCAGCGCCACCACCCCACGGCGACGGCCACCGCGAAGGACAGGAGCACCAGCGTGGGCGAGAGCCAGTCCATGAGGGACTGGAAGCCGACGTCGTCCGGGTCGGACCTCGGGCGGAATCCCCAGAACCAGATCGAGTTGGTCGTGAAGTCGACCTTGCGGAGCTGCTGGAACGTGAACGAGGCGCGCCAGCCCTCGTAGCCGGCCAGCGCGAACGGCAGGTTCACCAGCACGACGGTGAGGGCCGCGGCGACCGGCACGCGCAGCGCGGCGCGCCACTCCAGCCGGCCCGGGTGCGCGGCCACGAGGACGTACAGCGCGAGCGGCAGCACGAAGGCGCCCGGGTACAGCTTGAACGCGAACCCCAGCCCGAGCAGGACCGCTGCGACCGTGCTGCGCTGGGCCAGCGAGCGGTCGCTGCGCAGACCGTGCACGACGAACACGGCCGCGACGGCGCAGGCCACCACCGGCAGGTCCCAGTTGTGGAACGCGTAGAGCACGACGGGAGGGCCGATCGCCCACAGCAGGGCCCGCCACCGCGTCAACCGCCCGAGCAGGTACCCGGTGGCCAGGCCGAACGGTGCCATCAGGAGCGCCGAGCCCAGCAGGAACGCGGCGTCGGTCTCGGCGAACAGCGCGCCGCCCCAGATCAGCAGCCCGGTGAGGACCGGGTACTCGACGCTCCCGCCGCGCAGCTGGCCCTCGGGGCTGATGGACCCGCTCACGTACGGGAACACGTGCTGGTCGATCGAACGCCCGATCCACAGGTGCTGGATGTCGGAGTAGCAGACGTCGCGCTCCATGCGCACGCCGTAGTCGGGCTGGGAGCGTCCGGACTCGTCGAACTCGGGGCCCGTGCATCGGGCCTTGTTGGCGTAGCCGAGCAGCAGCGTGACGCCGGTGAGCAGCACCAGCACCGCGAGCACCGCGCGGCTCACGGCGACGGCCGGGCGGGTTCGGGGCGCCACGTGCTCCCCGGACACGGCGTCCACCGCGGTGCCGGTCACGGCGCCGTCCCGGCGGCGCGCGCCGCCACTTGGGGCGTCACGAGCCGAGCCGCTCGCGCAGGAAGGCGATGTCGGCGGCCTGCCCCTCGGCCGGTGTCTCGACGACCACCGGGGCGCCCGCGGCGGCGCACACGGCGACCAGCGCGTCGGGCTCGATCGTGCCGTCGTCCACGTTGGCGTGCCGGTCGCGTGCGGAACCGAACTCGTCGCGGGAGTTGTTCAGGTGCACCAGGTCGATCCGCCCGGTGATCGCCTTCGCGCGGTCGACGACGTCGACGAGGTCCTCCCCGGCCGCGAAGGCGTGGCAGGTGTCGAGGCAGAAGCCGACCCCGAACTCCCCGACGGCGTCCCACAGGCGGGCGAGCGCGTCGAAGTGGCGGGCCATCGCGTTGTCGCCGCCCGCCGTGTTCTCGATGAGGACCGGTACGGCGAAGCCGCCCTCGCCGGCCTGGCGCTCGACGAACTTCCGCCAGTTCTCGACGCCCTTCGCGGCGTCCTCGCCCTGGGTGACGTGCCCGCCGTGCACGACGAGCCCGATCGCCCCGACGGTGGCGGCGGCCTCCGCGTGCTGGACCACCAGCTTGCGCGACGGGATGCGGATCCGGTTGTTCAGCGACGCCACGTTCACGACGTAGGGCGAGTGCACGACCACCGTGAGCCCGCCTGCGCGCAGCTGCTCGGCCTGGGGGTGCGCCGGGGGCTTCTTCCACCCCTGCGGGTCGGCCAGGAACATCTGCACGATGTCGGCGCCGCGTTCCGCTGCGGAGTCGATCGGATCGGCCTCGCGCACGTGTGCCCCGATGAGCATGTGGCCAGCGTAGTGACAACCCCCGACACCCCGGCGTCTGGCGTCGTGGTCGGACCCCGCGGCGCCGGCCGGTGCGTGCACGATCGTGAACGGTGGGTCCCGCGCGCGGTCGGCGGTGTTCCCGCTGGTAACCTCGTTGCCAGGTCCGACCGGTGCTCGCCGAGCGCCGCCCGGGGTCGCCGATGGCGACCGTTCTGTCGGGGCCTACTGAGAACCTCCTGTCGCGGATGGACCGCGACCGTTCCAGTCCATAGGAGGTGAGTGGTTCTCATGCGTCATTACGAGCTGATGGTCATCCTCGACCCCAGCCTGGACGAGCGCACAGTGACGCCGTCCCTGGAGACGTTCCTCAACGTCGTGAAGACCGACAAGGGCACCGTCGAGAAGATCGAGGTCTGGGGCAAGCGCCGTCTCGCCTTCGAGATCGCGAAGCACGCCGAGGGCATCTACGCGGTCCTCGAGGTCACCTGCGAGCCGGCCACCGTCGCCGAGCTCGACCGGCAGCTGGGCCTGAACGAGTCCGTGCTGCGGACCAAGGTCCTGCGCCGCGAGCCGAAGAAGGCCGTCGCCGCCGAGCCGAAGCGGGCCGCCGCGCCCGCCAGCACGGGCTGAGGGCCCGGGCACGATGGCCGGCGAGACCGTCATCACGGTGATCGGCAACCTCACCGCCGACCCGGAGCTGCGTTTCACGCCGTCCGGAGCGGCCGTCGCCAACTTCACGGTGGCGTCCACCCCGCGCACCTTCGACCGCCAGTCCGGTGAGTGGAAGGACGGCGACGCGCTGTTCCTGCGCTGCAACGTGTGGCGGCAGGCGGCGGAGAACGTCGCCGAGACGCTCACCCGCGGCATGCGCGTGATGGTGCAGGGCCGCCTGCGGCAGCGCAGCTTCGAGACCCGCGAGGGCGAGAAGCGCACCGTCGTCGAGCTCGAGGTCGACGAGGTCGGCCCGTCCCTGCGCTACGCCACAGCCAAGGTCAACAAGGTCAGCCGTGGCAGTGGCGGCGGTGGCTTCGGCGGCGGCGGTGGCGGCGGAGGCGGGTACGGCGGCGGCTCCGGCGGTGGCGGTGGGGGCGGAGGTGCCCCGATGGACGACCCGTGGGGTTCCGCACCGCCCGCAGGCAGCGGCCCGAGCGCCGACGACGAGCCCCCGTTCTAGCCAGAGACCACTCCCCGCCCCCGTGGCGGGTATCGAGCAACGACCAGGAGCACCACCATGGCCAAGCCCGTCCTGCGCAAGCCGAAGAAGAAGGTGTGCGCGTTCTGCAAGGACAAGGCCCAGGACATCGACTACAAGGACACCGGCCTGCTGCGGAAGTTCATCTCCGACCGCGGCAAGATCCGGGCTCGCCGGGTCACCGGCAACTGCCGTCAGCACCAGCGTGACGTCGCGGTCGCGGTCAAGAACTCCCGCGAGGTCGCGCTGCTGCCCTACACCTCGACCGCGCGCTGAGGAGGAGACCACCCGTGAAGCTCATCCTCACCGCCGACGTGCCCAACCTGGGCGCGCCCGGCGACATCGTGGAGGTCAAGGACGGCTACGGCCGCAACTACCTGCTCCCCCGCTCGATGGCCATCGTGGCCACCCGCGGGGCCGAGAAGCAGGTGGCGGCCATCCAGCGCGCGCAGCGGGCCCGGCAGATCCGGGACCTCGGCCACGCCAAGGAGGTCGCGGGCCAGCTCGGCGGCCTCTCGGTCACGGTCAAGGCCAAGGCTGCCGGCGACTCGGGCCGCCTCTTCGGCTCGGTCACGGCCGCCGACGTCGTCGACGCCGTCCGCGCTGCGGGCGGCCCGGCGCTGGACCGGCGGTCCGTCGACGTGCCGGGGCAGATCAAGACGGTCGGCACGCACCAGGTCACCGTCCGGCTGCACCCTGAGGTCACCACCGACCTCGACGTCGCTGTGGTCGGCGCCTGACCGGCAGCTGATTTCGTCACGCACCGTGAACGGGGCGGGGCTCGGGCAACACGCCCGGGTCCCGCCCCGTTCACTGTTGTGGCCCGCCCCGCGACGGCCGGGTGCCACCCGTCCAGGTGGCGCGCCGCGAAGTGACGGTGACGTCGCCCAGTGACCGCTCGGACGCGCCCAGTGGGGGCTTCCCCGGCGGCGGCGACACGCCGAACGGGCGGGCAGCGGCGTGTCGCAGCGAAAAGTTGTCCACACCCTGTGACAAGCTGCTGACCAGAGAATACGCCGGAAACTCGGCGGTTGTCCCCACACTGTCCACAGGACGGTCCCTACGCGGTCCTGCACCGGGGGGAATCCCTCCCCATTCGGTCCACAGGGCAGCGCACAGGACGGTTTGGAGGCGTCGGCGCGGACGCTTAGCCTCACGCCCGGGGTGCGAGGACTCGACCACGCCGACCCCTTCCGTTTCCCGGGGGGCCATCCGGAGGTCGTCGAGCGCATCGAACCTTTGTTCGATAGAATGGCGACAGGGGGTGACGCTGCGTATGGCACTGGCTGATGACCGTGGAACGGGAAGGCCGCGTCCGGTCCGCGCGGCGAACGACGGCGCGGACCCGAACGGCACCTTCGACCGCCAACCCCCCCAGGACCTCACCGCCGAGCAGTCGGTGCTCGGCGGCATGCTGCTGTCGAAGGACGCCATCGCCGACGTCGTGGAGGTCCTGCGGCCCGACGACTTCTACCGGCCCAACCACCAGACCGTCTATGACTGCATCCTCGACCTCTACGGCCGGGGCGAGCCCGCCGACGCCGTCACCGTGTCCGCGGAGCTGCAGCGCCGGGGCGAGCTGATCCGCCTCGGCGGCGCGCCGTACCTGCACACGCTGATCGCCACGGTGCCCACGGCCGCCAACGCCGCCTACTACGCCGAGATCGTCGCGGAGAAGGCCATCCTCCGCCGCCTCGTCGAGGCCGGCACGCGGATCGTGCAGCTCGGCTACCACGGTTCCGAAGGTGCCGAGGTCAACGACGTCGTCGACCGCGCCCAGGCCGCCATCTACGAGGTCACCGAGCGCAGCACCAGCGAGGACTACGTCGCCCTCGAGGAGCTGCTGCAGCCCACGATGGACGAGATCGACGCCATCGCCTCCCGCGGTGGTGTCGCGCTGGGCGTGCCCACCGGCTTCGCCGACCTCGACGCGGCCACCAACGGCCTGCACCCGGGGCAGATGATCGTCGTAGCGGCGCGGCCTGGGCTCGGCAAAAGCACGCTAGGACTGGATTTCGCCCGCTCCTGCTCGGTCAAGCACGGTCTGACCAGCGCCGTCTTCTCGCTGGAGATGAGCAAGTCCGAGATCGTCATGCGGCTGCTGTCCGCCGAGGCGCGCATCCGGCTGGCCGACATGCGCGCCGGCCGGATGAGCGACGACGACTGGACGCGCATGGCACGCCGGATGAGCGAGATCAGCGAGGCGCCGCTGTTCGTCGACGACTCGCCGAACCTCACGCTGATGGAGATCCGGGCCAAGGCCCGCCGCCTCAAGCAGCGCAACGACCTCAAGCTGATCATCCTCGACTACCTGCAGCTGATGACGTCGGGCCGCAAGGTCGAGTCGCGCCAGCAGGAGGTGTCGGAGTTCTCCCGGCAGATCAAGCTGCTGGCCAAGGAGCTCGAGGTGCCGGTGGTGGCGATCAGCCAGCTGAACCGCGGGCCGGAGCAGCGCACCGACAAGCGCCCGATGCTGTCGGACCTGCGCGAGTCGGGATCGATCGAGCAGGACGCCGACATGGTCATCCTGCTGCACCGCCCCGACGCCTTCGAGCGCGACGACCCGCGGGCCGGTGAGGCCGACCTGATCCTGGCCAAGCACCGCAACGGGCCCACCAACACGATCACGGTGGCCCACCAGCTGCACTACAGCCGCTTCTCCGACCTGGCCCACGGCTGACGAACGGCACTTTCGTCGGTACCTAACCGACGAGCGTGCCGTTCGTCGTGCGAATCCTGTTCCGGGACGCGAGCCGGCCGGCCCAGCCACCACGCCTAGGTCAGCACCACCTCGCCGCCGATGCCGCTGCGGCCCGCGGGCGTTCCCACCAGCTCCACGGTCGTGCCGGCGCGGACCTGCTCGCCGAACACCGCGACCAGCGCGTCGGTCACGCCGGCGACCAGCCGCGCCACGATCTCGTCCGCGTCCGGGCGGGAGAACGCGGCGTCCTTGATGCCGAACGTCACCCGGGGCGCGGGCGCGGCCGCCGCCCGGCCACCGATCCCCCAGCGACCGGGTGGGAGCCCGACGAGCTGCACGACCGCGATCTCGCGCGCCCACTCGCCGTAGACGGCGACGACGGCGTCGGTCAGCGCGGCGATCACCTCGGCTTCCCGGCCGGTCAGGTCGGGCTCGCTGGCGTACACGATCAGATGGGGCATACCGTCCTCCGGAGCACCGTAGAAACCTTTGATTCCAAAGCTACTGGCGAGAGTGGGACGTGTCCACACCGGAAGCCGCCGACGGTGCGGTGCGCGAGCTCATGCTCGTGTTCCCGCGCCTGGTCGGGCGGATCAAGAAGCTGCCCCCGCCCGCGGCCCTGCGGTCGCTGGAGCTGACGCCGCGCCACCTGTCGCTGCTGTCGATGCTGCTCCTCGACGGCCCGCTCACCGTGTCCGAGCTGGCGGAGCGGCTCCACGTCGCGCCGACCACGGTGAGCCTGCTCGTGAGTGAGCTGAGCGGCAAGGAGGTCCTGCACCGCCGTGCCGACCCCGAGGACCGGCGCAGGCGGATCGTCGACCTGCACGACGACGTGCGCCCCGCCGTCTCCCGGTGGCTCGCCCCCGGCGCACGGGCGTGGCGGGAGGCCCTGGGCCCGCTGACGCCCGCGGAGCGCAGGCTCGTGGTCGACACCCTGCTCGCCTACGAGGCCGCGGTCACGAGGACGATCGGCGAGGGTCCCGGTCCGTGAGCGCGCGGCGCCCGGTGACGACGAGCAGGACGTCCTTCACCGGCATCCGCACGGGGCTCCCGTCGCCGACCGACACGTCGGCGTCGGTGGCCACGAGCTGTGTCCCGTGCAGGCGCACGCCGAAGTAGTCGAGGTTGCGCGGGCCTGCGCCCCGCAGGACGGTCGCGATCCGCTCGGCGGGCGGCGCCGGCAGGCCCAGCGGCTCGCTGATGTCGAGCCCGTGGATCACGTCGTGGCTCAGCGCACCGACCTCGCCGCCACCCGGGGGTCGCCAGTCGTGCCGGACGTTGTCCCGCAGCTGCGCGAGCAGCTCGTCGTCGCTCATCGCCGCCGCGTCCGCGCGGGCCGCCCGGTCGGCGAACCGGTCGAAGGAGAAGCGCGCCCGCACCATGCCGGTCGCGAACCGCAGCGGTGTCGTCCGGAACGGCATCGTCATGTGCGCGACGACCTCGCGCGTCCGCCAGCCGGCGCACAGGGAGCGGCTGCTCCACTGCTCGGGGTCGAGCTGCTCCAGGAGCGCGAGCAGCCGGGCGCGCTCCGCGCAGGTCTCGTCGAAGATCTCGGATCGCATCGGGTTCCTCCGGGTCGGCCGTGGTGTCGAGGTGGATACGACCGGCCGCCCGGGAACTCATCGCGGTGCTCGCTCCGGAAGCCCGAACTCGGCGAATCGGCCCGCGGTCCCGAGGAACGTGACGATGTGGGCCACGCGGCCGCCCCGCAGCTCCAGAAGGATCAGCGCGAACGGGCGCAGCTCGCCGTCCGGGCCGGGGCGGTACTGCCCGAAGCCGGGTGAGCCGTTGATCGCGGTCGGGACCAGGCGGTCGCCCGCGCACGCGTCGCTCGCCGCCATCACCGCGGTGATCCGGGACGCGCCGGAGAGCCACCACGCGAACGGCGGCATCGACGACATCGCGTCCTCCCGCAGCAGGCGGGCCAGCCCGGCGACGTCGTGCGCCTCGAACGCCGCGACGTAGCGGTCGAGCAGGTTCCGCTGCGCCGCGTTCTCGGGGTCGAGGACGTCGGCGGGCCCCGGGGGGTCGGCGGCGAGCGCGGCCCTGGCCCGTTGCAGCGCGCTGTTCACCGACGCCACGCTGGTGCCGAGGACCTCCGCCGTCTCCTGCGCGGAGAAGGCCATGACGTCCCGGAGCACGAGCGCGGCCCGCTGCCGTGCGGAGAGCCGTTGCAGGGCCGCGAGGAACGCCAGCCGGACGGTCTCGCGCCCGACCACGCGCTCGGCGGGATCGGTCACGCCGAACAGCCGGGAGTCCGGCATCGGCTCCACGAACCGGTCCGCGGGCAGCGGGGTGCCGAGCTCGCCGTCCCGGGCGGCGGGCCCCATGTCGATCGCCAACGCCCGCCGGCGCGCGCCGCGGAGCATGTCGATGCACACGTTGCCGGCGATGCGGTACAGCCAGGTGGTCAGCCGCCCGCGCGCCGGGTCGAAGCTCGCAAGGTTCCGGTACGCGCGGACGAGCGTCTCCTGCACGGCGTCGTCGGAGTCGGCCGCGGACCCGAGCATGCGGTAGCAGAAGCCGGTCAGCGGGACGCGCTGCGCTTCGAGGTCCTCGATCCCGAGGTCCGCCCCGGTCATGGCCCCGGTGGCCCGGCGGAGATCATCCTCGGTCCCACGCTTCCGGCACTCGACCTCCAGGTTCTCGCCCACGGCAATGATGGCGGATACCCCGCCGTGCCGCGATCTTCGCCGATCCGCGACGCGGCTCGGGCGCGGCGAACTCGGTTGCGCCGTCCACTGCCGCCCGTCCACGCTCTCCCCGACCCATCGGCCGTCGGCGGGAGCCCCTTCCATGCGCGAACTCCTCGGAACACCCCAGCGTCCCCATCGCTCCGCGGTTCCCGAGGTCCTCGCCCATGCCCGTCCCCCGCACCCTGAACATCGGCATCCTCGCCCACGTCGACGCCGGTAAGACCAGCCTGACCGAGCGCCTGCTCTACGAGACCGGCGCCATCTCCCGCCTCGGCAGCGTCGACGGCGGGGACACGCAGACCGACACCGGCGCGATCGAGCGCGAGCGCGGGATCACCGTCCGCTCCGCGGTCGTGGCGTTCACCGTCGGCGCCACCCAGGTCAACCTGATCGACACCCCCGGCCACCCGGACTTCATCGCCGAGGTCGAACGCGCCCTCGCCGTGCTCGACGGCGTCGTCCTGGTGCTGTCGGCGGTCGAGGGCGTCCAGGCGCAGACCCGGGTGCTGGTGCGGACGCTGCGCGCCCTCCGGTTGCCGACCGTGCTGTTCGTCAACAAGATCGATCGGTCCGGTGCCCGGCACGAGGACCTGCTCGCCGAGGTCGGGCGCATCCTCGCACCGCACGTCGTCGACATGACGAGAACCCACGCGCTGGGCACGCGGACCGCTCGCGCGATCCCCCGTTCGCTCGACGAGGCGGGGTTCCGCGCCCGGGTCGCCGAGGTGCTGGCCGAGACGGACGACGACCTGCTCGCCCGCGTCGTCGACGGACCACCCCTCGACGCCCGGGAGGTGGAGTCCGCGCTGGCGGCGGCCACCGCGGCGGGCCGGGCGCATCCCGCGTTCTTCGGCTCCGCCCTCACCGGGGAGGGCGTCGCGGCGCTCGTCGACGGGGTCGTGCGGCTGCTGCCGTCCGCACCGGCGGCGGGCGGTGAGCCGCGAGGCACCGTCTTCGCCGTCGAGCGGGGCCCGTCCGGGGAGAAGGCCGCGTACCTGCGCCTGTTCGCCGGGGAGGTCGTCGCGCGGCAGCGGCTGACGCTGCACCGCCGCGGCGCCGACGGTGCGCCGGAGGAGAGCACGGGCCAGGTCACCTCCCTGCAGGTCGTCGGAGAGCCCGGCTCGTCGCGCCTGGTGGCCGGGCGCATCGCGCGGATCCGCGGGCTGCCCGGCGTCCGCGTCGGGGACCGCCTCGGCGGGGACGCCGACGGGGACGAGGGCGGCGCCCGCACGCCGCACTTCGCCCGGCCGACCCTGCGCACCGAGGCGAGCCCGGAGGATCCGGCGGACGGGGCGCGCCTGCACGCGGCGCTGCTGGACCTCGCCGAGCAGGACCCGCTGATCCACGCGGAGGTGCTGCCCGGCGGCACCACGGAGGTGCTGCTCTACGGCGAGGTCCAGAAGGAGGTCATCGCGCAGACGCTCGCCACCGAGTACGGCGTGCGAGCCCGCTTCGCGCCCAGCCGGATCGTCTGCGTCGAGCGGCCGGTCGGCGTGGGCGAGGCCGCCGAGGAGATCGGCCGGCGCGGCCCGGCCCTCGGCCGGTTCTGGGCGACGGTCGGGCTCCGCGTCGAGCCGTCCGCCCGCGACAGCGGCGTGACGTTCCGGTACGAGACCGAGCTGGGCGCGCTACCGCGGGCCTTCCACACCGCCATCGAGGAGACCGTGCACCTGGCGAGCCGGCGGGGACCGCACGGGTGGGCGGTGACGGACTGCCGCGTCACCCTCGTCCGGTCCGGGTTCAGCGCGCCGGTGAGCGTGGCCGCCGACTTCCGGGGCCTCACCCCGCTGGTGCTGGCCCGCGCGCTCGACCGCGCCGGCACCCGCGTGTACGAGCCCCACCACGCCTTCGAGCTGGAGATCCCGTCGGGCGTGCTGAGCGACGTCGCGTCCCGGCTCACGGCACTGGGCGCCCGGATCGAGGAGACCGCGGGCACCGCGGCGGCGTGGCGGCTCGCCGGCACGGTCCCGGTCCGCCGGCTCGACGTCGTGGAACGCCGGCTGCCGGGCCTCACCCGCGGGGAGGCCGTGTGGTCGTCCCGGCCCGCGGCCGACCAGCCGGTGGGGGGCACCCCGCCGGCCGGGCGGGTCAGGGCGTCGAGATCTCCGCGATCAGTGCGGTGACCTCGTCGGCGGCCTCGACCGAGGCGAGGTGCGCGGCGTCGAGCACCTCGAGGCGCGCACCCGGGATGCCCTCGGCGAGCGTCCGCGCGTGCGGCTCCACGGGCGTGGCCAGGTCGCCGGAACCGGCGATCACGAGCGTCGGCGCCGAGATCGCACCGAGCCGGTCGCGGTGGTCCCACGCCTCGATCGCCTGGCAGCAGGCGAGGTAGCCGTCGTCGGGGGTGCCGGCCACCATCGCCTCGGCCTCGGCGACGACGTCCGCGTGCGCCGCGGCCCAGCCGGGGGTGAACCAGCGCGCCACCACACCCTGCGCGAGCGGCCCGGTGCCACCCGACGAGACGGCCGCGATGCGCTCCTCCCATGGCGTCGGGTCCGGGAAGTGCGCGGTGGTGCAGCACAGGGTGAGCCGCGAGATGCGCTCCGGGGCCTCGGAGGCCAGGTGCATGCCGACCATGCCGCCCAGCGAGAGCCCGCACCACGCCACCCGGTCGAGGCCGAGCCGGTCGAGCAGGGCCAGGACGTCACCGGCCAGGTCCGCGATCCGGTACGGGCCGGGTGGCACCGCTGAGCCGCCGTGGCCGCGGTGGTCCACCCGGATCACGCGGAACCGCTCGGTCAGCGCCGCCACCTGCGGGCGCCACATCTCCAGGGTCGACCCGAGCGAGCCGGACAGCACGAGCGGCGGGGCGTCGCGCGGCCCCTCGTCGAGGTGGTGCAGGTCCACCGTCATGCCGCACCGCCCGATCCGACCGTGCGCATCGCCCGCAACGTCCCCAGCTCCTCGGTGGTCGGTGGAGCGGTGAACATCAGGTCGGCCGCGACCTGCAGCGGCCAGCCCGTCTCCGCCCGCGCCTGCTCGACCGCGATCCCCTGGTGCAGCGCGGTGAGCACGAGCTCGCCCGTCTCCGGGTCCGGTTCCAGCACGCCGAGGTCGGTGATCACGCGCACCGGGCCCGCGCCGCGCAACCCGAGCCGCTCGCGGTCCCCGCGACCGCTGCCGTGACCGACGGACGTCACGAAGTCGACCTGCTCCACGAAGGCCCGCAGGCGGTGGCGCATCACCACGATCACCTCGCGGCACGACGCGGCGATCTCCGGGGCGCCCCCGGAGCCGGGCAGGCGCACGTCGGGCTCGTCGTACTCGCCGATCACCGTGGTGTTGATGTTGCCGAGCCGGTCGATCTGGGCGCCGGAGAGGAACCCGACGTCGATCCGGCCGGGCTGCAGCCAGTAGTTGAACACCTCGGGCACCCCGACGACGCTGAGCGCCGCGTCGGCCAGTATCCCGTCGCCGATCGACAGCGGGAGCTCGTCGGGGCGCGTGTCGAGGGTGCCGGACTCGTAGATCAGCACCAGCCGCGGGGCGTGCAGCCTGCGTGCGAGGTTGGCCGCGGTCGAGGGCAGCCCGATCCCGACGAAGCAGGCCTGCCCTTCGCGCAGGGCGCGGGCGGCGGCGATGCTCATCATCTCGTCGGCGGTCCAGGTCGCCGTCGGCTCGGTGCCGGCCACCGGCTCCACCGTCCCGGTCATGCCGCCTCCTCGATGCTGCGCAGCCAGCGCGTGAACGCGTCGCGGTCCCGGCTGACGGCGTCCCAGTCGCGGTAGGCGGCGTTGTCCCGGTCGTAGTAGCCGTGGGCGTAGGACGGGGCCGCCCCGCCCGGCGCGACCGCCACGGCGTCGAGCACCCAGCGGGGCAGCACCACGGCGCCCGGCACCGGCGTCAGCTCGTCGACCACCTCCTCGACGGTGACGAGCGCGCGGCGCGCGGCCAGCACGGCCTCCTTCTGCACGCCGGTGATGCCCCACAGCTGGACGTTGCCGTCGCGGTCGGCCCGCTGGGCGTGCACGATCGTGACGTCCGGGTTGAGCGCCGCGACCGCGGCCAGCTGCTCCCCGGTGAACGGGCACTGCACGGTGGAGATCGTGTCGGTGTGGGCGGGCAGGTCGGTGCCGCTGTAGCCGCGCAGCACGGCGAACGGCAGCCCGGAGGCACCCGCGACGTAGCGGTTGGCCATCCCGGCGTGGCTGTGCTCCTCGATCTCCAGGGGTACGGGCCACCCGGTGGCCAGCGCGTCGCGCATGCGGTGCAGCGACCCGACGCCCGGGTTGCCGCCCCAGGAGAACACGAGCCGCGACGCGCAGCCGGCGCCGATCATCTGGTCGTAGACCAGGTCCGGGGTCATCCGCACCAGCGTCAGGTCCCGCCGCTGCTGCCGGATGACCTCGTGGGCCGCCGCGAACGGGATGAGGTGCGTGAACCCCTCCAGCGCGACGGTGTCCCCGTCGTGGACGAGCTCCGACACCGCTTGCGGCAACGGCACGATCTTGGCCACGGCCGAACGGTAGTGCGCGACATCCGACCCGGCAATCGATGGCGCCGATCGGGGTGGATCGCCTCCCCGTGTCACGGCGGTGTGACATGGCATGACGCAGGGCGAGGCGCCCGTCACGTTCTGCGGCGACGCCCTCGGACCCGGTGCGATCGTGGGCGAGGTGAGCACACTTCCCGACACGCGCCCCGCCGCCGCGTCCGGACGCTTCCCGCTCGGTGGTTCCCACGGCGGCGTGCACCGGCTCGGCTTCGGCACGATGCAGCTCACCGGGCCCGGGGTGTGGGGTCCACCCGCCGACCCCGCCGCCGCGGTCGCCCTGCTGCGCCGCGCCGCCGACCTCGGCGTCGACCTGTTCGACACGGCCGACTCCTACGGCCCGGAGGTGGCCGAGGAGCTCGTGCGCGAGGCGCTGCACCCCTACGACGGGATCACGATCGCCACGAAGGCCGGCCTCGTGCGCACCGGCCCCGACGAGTGGCAGGCCTACGGCCGGCCGGAGTACCTGCGCCAGCAGTGCGAGCAGAGCCTGCGCCGGCTGGGGGTCGAGCGGATCGACCTGTTCCAGTTGCACCGGGTCGACCCGCAGGTCCCCGCCGACGAGCAGTTCGGCGCGCTCGCCGAGCTGCAGGCGGCGGGGAAGGTGGCCGCCGTGGGGCTGTCGGAGGTGGGCGTCGACCAGATCGAGCAGGCGCGCACCGTCGTCGACGTCTCGTCGGTGCAGAACCACTACAACCTCGCCGACCGCGGCAGCGACGACGTCCTGCGCTACTGCACGGAGCAGGGGATCGGCTTCATCCCGTGGGCCCCGATCGCGTCCGGCCGGCTCGCGCAGCCCGGTGGGGTCCTCGCGCGGGTCGGCGAGCGGATCGGGGCGACGCCCTCGCAGGTCGCGCTGGCGTGGTTGCTGCAGCGCTCCTCGGTGATGCTCCCGATCCCGGGCACCGCGAACGTGGAGCACCTCGAGGAGAACGTGCGTGCGGCCGAGCTCGCGCTGGACCTGGCGAGCGTCGACGAGCTCGACTCCGCGACCTGACCGGACGACTGCGCTGCGTCGCGCACCGCGCGTTCCCCGCCGTGGCGGGAAACGCTGCGTGGAATGACACCCGTGTGATTGACCGCTGACCGTGGTCTCGCTGGCCCGCTCAGGTGAGGAACGGTCACGCTGCGATTGCGGATGCGCGTTCCTCGCCACCTCGTCGGCCCAATCCCGCGCGAATCGCGCGCACGGAAGCCCGCGGGACGACCGCGACGTGGTGCGGGCCCGCTCGAGGGCATCCCGAAAGGGTCGCGCTGCGCCGCGGACGAATACGCACGAGAGCGGTGCGACACGCCGGATCCACCCGAACGAGGGGAATCGGCCCGCAGGCCTGTAACGGTCTCGTCGCGGCCGTTTCCACGCCCGAGTGTCCCCGTTGTGGGTGGCAGAGTGCGCCGAACGGCTCAGCAGGAAGAGAGCCGGACGCAGCAGCGGCGCACGGTCGATCACGGAGGTGACGCGTGTCCGAGCTTGTGACGGACCTGGACTGGCTGGCAGCCACCCGCTACCCGAACGCCGACGACGACTGGGGCCCGGTGACCGGCCGGCACTCCTACAGCGAGGAGGCCGCCCTGACACCGATCTTCCACGCGCTCAGCCGCAGCGGCTGGCGCAGCCGTCAGCACGACCCCGTCGTCCCGCAGGCCCGCCCGGCGCAGCGCAGCGCCGCCGATCCCGTCGACGCCTTCCGCCGCGACCCGCTGACGGCGCCGATCCCGGTGCAGGCCCTCGCGCCCGGCACCGCGACGACCCCGCGCGGCCGCCGCGTCCCGCACGAGAGCGGACGCCACCACCGCTCCTACGAGGGCTCCCACGGCCGCTGGTGACGCCGGCCGGCCCCGGCCGATCGGTCGGGGCCGTTCAGGCGCGCAGCCGGGCCGCCGCCGCGCGCAGGGCGACGGTGGCGGCCCGCCGGTCCACGCGCGTCGGCTCGCCGCCCGCGAGCACCTGCTCGCCGGCGACCCACACGTCGCGGACGAGGCGGGAGCCGCCCGCCCACACCAGGTTGGACAGGAGTTGCGCGTCGTCCTCGGGCGCGACGAACACCGGGTCGTCGAGGTCGACGTGCACCAGGTCGGCCCAGCAGCCGGGGGCGACCGCCCCGAGGTCGTCCCGGCCGATCGCGGCGGCGCCGTCGCGGGTGGCCATCAGCAGCAGCTCGGCGGCGGTCAGCGCGGCGGCGTCCCCGCTGCTCACGCGGGCGAGCAGCCCGGCGAGCCGGGCCTCGGCCCACAGGTCGAGGTCGTCGCCGGACGCCGGCCCGTCGGTCCCGAGACCCACGCGCACCCCGGCCCGGCGCAGGGCGGTGACCCGCGCGATGCCGGCCGCGAGCTTCGCGTTCGAGCCCGGGCAGTGGGCGACCGCCGCGCCCCGCGCCGCGAGCAGCGCGATGTCGGCGTCGGAGAGGTGCACGCCGTGCGCGGCGAGGACCCGCCCGCCGAGCGCGCCGACGTCGTCCAGCAGGGCGGGCACCGTGCCGTGCGACGCGCGCTGCGCGCGGTCCTCGTCGGGCGCCTCGGCGACGTGGATGTGCAGCAGGGCGTCGCGGGCGCGGGCGTGCTCGGCCACCGAGGCGAGCGCCTCCGGCGGGAGCGTGTACGCGGCGTGCGGGCCGTAGCCGAGCTCGATGCGGTCCCCCGGCCCCGAACGCAGGCCGTTCGCGTCGATGCGCGCGGACACGTCGTCACGCATCTGCTCCCACGTGCCGATCCGGTCCCAGCCCGGTGCGGCGATCACGCCGGGGGTGAGGACGACGCGGGAGCCGACGGCCGTCACGGCGTCGATCACCGCGTCGGTGAAGAAGTACATCTCCACGCTGGTGGTGCAGCCGGTGCGCAGCAGCTCGACGCACCCGGACGTCATCGCCACCCGGACGTCGCCCGCCTCGAGCCGCCCCTCGGCCGGCCACATGACGTCCTGCAGCCACGGCAGCAGCGGCAGGTCGCCACCCATGCCGCGCAGCGCGATCATCGGCGTGTGCGCGTGGCTGTTGACCAGCCCGGGCAGGAGCGCCCCCGGCAGTTCGGTGACGGGCGCGGTGCTCGGCGGCGCCGTCGCCCGCGGCCCGACGTGCGCGATCCGGCCGTCCGCGTCGACGTCCACCACCGCGTCCCGCAGGACGGAGCACCCCGGGTCGCACGGCAGCACGACCGGCGCGGCGAGCCGGATCGGTGTCACCGCCGCGGCTCCAGCAGCGACCGGAGCGAGCGGAACGGCGGGAGCCAGGCGCCGGTCTCGGGCAGCGAGTCGAGGGTGATGCGCGGGAGCGGCTCGCGGAACACCCCGTCGATGTCCTCGAGGTCGACGAACTCGATCACCTCGGAGTTGAGCGCGAAGGTCGCGTGCTCCCGGAACCCGATGACCGTGACGCCGGTACCGGCCGCGTCGAGGTCCTCGAGCGGCTCGCGGAACGCGCGCCCGTCCCCGGACGCCACCACGACGTGCTGCAGGCCGCCCTCCGCGGCGCGCAGCGCGATGTGGGCGAGCATGTCGTCGTCGACGTCGGAGTCGTCGCTGAGCTTCGGCTTGGCGAACACCGCGAAACCGACGTTGCGCAGCGCCTCGACCCAGGGGCGGACGACCTCGGTGCTGCCGGGAGCGACGTTGGTGAAGACCGTGGCCTCGGCGACGGCCTCCGGGCCGGCGAGCTCGAGCAGCCACCGGCCGACGGCGTCGAACCGTGGCCGGAACGCGGCCGTGGGGCGCGCCCCGAGCAGCGAGCCGAGGCTCATGTCCATGTTGGGCGCGTCCCACACGAGGAGCACGCGCGGCGCCGGGGGCACCGTCGCGGTAGGGGTCGCGGTCGGGATCATCGTGCGACCCTATCCGGCTACGCTGCACGACGATGGACGAGAGCGCCGACGCCCTGCGGGACCGCTGCGCGGCACAGGTCGAGGACCTGCACCGGGTGATCGAGGACTGGCTCACCGGGCGGGCCCCGCGCACGCCCGCGTCGTACGCCGCCTTCGCCGAGGCGCACACCCCCGACTTCACGATGGTCACCCCCGACGGCGTCCTGATGCACCGCGACGAGCTGCTCCCCGGGTTCGAGGGCGCGCACGGCGGGGCACCGGGGCTGTCGATCCGCATCGCGGACGTCGCCGTCGTGCACGCCGACACCGGCGGGGTCCTCGTCACCTACGAAGAGCACCAGGACGGCCCCGCAGGCCCCTCCGTCCGGCGCAGCACCGTGCTGCTGGCCCGCGACGCAGCTGCTCCGCACGGCCTGCGCGCCCGGCACCTGCACGAGACGTGGGTCGCGCGTGACCGGTGACGAGGTCGACGTCGCCCGGCGCACCGCGGCCGCGATGGAGCGCGCCGACGCCGCGGGGCGGGGCGCCGGGGTGCGCCTGCTCGACGTCGGGCCCGGGAGGGCGCGCGTCGCGATGACGGTCGAGGCGCGGCACGTCAACGGGCACGGCATCTGCCACGGCGGATACCTGTTCCTGCTCGCCGACGCCGCGCTCGCCTACGCGTCCAACAGCCACGGCACCTCGGCCGTCGCCTCGGGTGCAGACATCGCGTTCCTGCGTCCGGTCGCGCTCGGGGCCGAGCTGGTGGCCGAGGCCGTCGAGCGCGCCATGACCGGGCGGTCGGGCCTCTACGACGTCACGGTCCGGGACGGTGACGCGGCGGTGGCGGAGTTCCGGGGCCGCACCCGTCAGGTCCCGGGCCTCGCACCTCCGAGCTGATCGTCGGCCCGAACGGGAGACTCGCCCTGTCAGGACGGGAGACTCGCGGGTCAGGTGCGGCGGTAGATCAGGTCGTGCACCTCGCGGCCTTCGTGGTGGGCCCGCTGCTCGAACTTCGTGACGGGCCGCCAGTCCGGTCGGGGGGTCCAGCCGCCGGGCTGGTCCGCCGCGGTGTTCCGCAGCGCGGGCTCCGCGTCGCACACGGACCGCATCTGCGTGGCGTAGTCGTCCCAGTCGGTGGCGAGGTGCAGGGTGCCGCCGGGCGCCAGTCGCGAGGCGGCCAGCGCCACGAACTCCGGCTGGACCAGCCGGCGCTTGCGGTGGCGCCGCTTGGGCCACGGGTCCGGGAAGAAGATCCGGATGCCGGCCAGCGACGCGGGCGGCACCCGCTCGCGCAGCAGGGCCACGGCGTCACCGCGCAGCAGCACGACGTTCGTGAGGCCCAGCTCGGCGATCCGCATCAGCAGCTGGGCGAGCCCGGGCTCGTAGACCTCCACCGCGATGTGGTCGACGTCCGGCGCGGCGGCCGCGAGCGCCGCCGTCGACTCCCCCATGCCGGACCCGATCTCCAGCACGAGCGGTGCGGTGCGCCCGAACCAGGACGGCGGGTCGTACGGTTGCGCCCCGCCGAGCAGGTCGGCCACGTCCCGGCCGCGCTCGGGCCACCAGCGGTCCCATGCGTGCTGCTGGCCCTCGGTCAGCCGGCTGCGGTGGTGGACGAAGCTGGTGATCGGGCGGTGCGGCGCCTCAGAATGTGTGTGAGAAGCCCGGACGTGGGCCGCGGCTGTCGGCGATGCAGCAAGGTCCCGCTGTCCTGGGCGGCCCGCTCCGCGCTTCTCACACACATTCTCAGCCACCACTGTGCGGGCGGGTGCTCGCGGCCTGCGCGGCGGGCAGCCGGACGCCGGCGGTGGCGCCGGGGAGCCTGCCCCTCGCGTACCCGGCCGCGGTGCAGGCCAGGGCCGTGACGACGGCGGCCGCCGACGACACGCGGCCCTCCTTGAGCTCGCGCAGCACGGCGGCGGGCAGCACCTTGGCGACGTAGCTGCGTTCGGTGGACAGGGCGTCCTCGCTGCCGACCAGCTTGGAGACGGCGGCCTTCGACAGGCCCTCCGCCCACGAGCGCCGCCGCAGGTAGGCCCATTCGACGCGGTCGGCGCTGACCCGGTGGTCGACGACCGCGGCGGGCTCGAACACGATCCGGATCTTCTCACCCGCCCGCTGGTAGGCCTGCCGGGCGCGGATGCAGAGCTCGGTCTCCTCGCAGCCCAGCGGGTTCTTCCCGATGCGCCCGATGTCCTCGGCGAAGCCGCCTACCCGGGCGAACACTTCGCGTCGGAACGACATGTTGCAGCCCATGAGGTTGCGCACCTCGGTCCGGAACTCCGGCTGCCCGGTGTAGGTGCAGCCGACGATCCAGTCGAGCTCGCCCGTGGCGTTCGGGTCGTAGGGAGCCGCGCCGGGGAGCACCCGGGGGCGGTTGGTGGGCCAGCGCGGGTGCGCCACGCCCCCGACGGCCGCGACCGTCGGGTCGCTGTAGGGGGCGAGCAGCGCGGCGAGCCACCCGGGCCGCGCCTGCGCGTCGTCGTCGAGGAAGACGACCACGTCGCCCGCCGCTTCCGCGATGGCGGTGTTGCGGGCTCCCGACAACCCCTGCTTGTGTGCGTTCGGCAGGACCCGCACCCCGTGGGGCCCGAACTCCTGCTGCGCGCGCGAGAGCAGCACCGGGTTGTGGTCGACGATGACCAGGGTCTCCGCCGCCCGCACGTCCTGGGCGGCGACCGAGCGCACGGCCGCGACGATGTCGTCCCACCGCTTCTCGGTGTAGACGCAGATCACGACGGTCGCGGTGACGACCGGACTGCTCACGGGTGGTCTCCTCCCACCGGGCGACCGCCCGCTCTCACAAGCGGCGGTCGCGCGCGGCGCTGATGTTCGAGCGGCGGTCGGCCCGCCGGTGCTCGGCGAGAAGGGTACGCAGCACCCGGGCGCCGTCGGCGAAGGTGCGCAGGTTGGTGTCCCCGAACACCCGCTGGCGCTCGATCGACGGCACCTCGGTGATCTTCAGACCGGCGGCGGCGATCCGGCAGTTCAGCACGGTCTCGATCTCGAAGCCGTCGCCCCAGAGCATGCCCTCGGCGGGAGCGGGCGCGTCGATCGGCGGCAGCTCGAGCAGCGGGAGCAGGTCGGCCCAGAACGCGTTGTAGCCGTAGCAGAGGTCGGTGTACGACGTGCCGAACAGCGCGTTGGCGACGCCGTTGAGCCCGGCGTTGCCGGACTTGCGCAGCAGGGTGATGTCGTCGCTGCCGCCGCCGGGGGTGAACCGGCTGCCCTTGGCGAAGTCGGCGCCTGCCACCAGCGCCGACACGAACGCGGGGATCTCCGCCGGGTCCGCCGAGCCGTCGGCGTCGAACATCACGACGACGTCGCCCGTGGCCGCGGCGAACCCGCACGCCATGGCGTTGCCCTTGCCCTTGCGCGTCTGCCGGACGATCTTCACCCATGGCAGGACCCGCTGTGCGGTCTCCACGGTGCCGTCGGTCGAGTTCCCGTCGACGACGATGATCTCGTGGACGGTCGGGCGCACCGCGGCGATGGCGGGCAGCACGATCTCGAGGTTCCGCGCCTCGTTGCGGGTCGGCACGATCACCGAGACCGTCGGGAACGGCGTCCGGCTCGGCTGCGGCTGCGGGCGCGGCCTGCGGGTCGGCCGGTGCGCGTGGGTAGGCGCGGCCGGGGCCGGGCCCCCGTACACGGCGGCACGGGCGGATGAAACGGCGCTCACACATCCTCCAGACGGGTCCGCTCCACCGGGACAACGAAGATGCCCGGGAGGGGTTGCGGGTCGGGGCGATGGCATCGCCCGTACGGGGTTGCGCTGTGGGGGCGCAGGACCGTCGTCACACCATGGATGACGCACGAACCCGCAGAGTGGTTGCCCCCGGCTCGCAGATCCCCCGGTGGGGTGGCGCGGTCCGCGCCCCCGTCACCCCGCCCGTACCCTGCGCCACCAGGTCGAAAAGCGGCGCGTGATCCTCGTGACCGATCCGTGATCTGATCCGGGTACCTCTACGGACCCCTCTGGCCCCACCGCACCGGCAAGCTCGTCAACGGCAGCCGCGGCAGACCGCCGGGCGTTGCGGGGAGCGAGGGGTTCCCCGCAGCACCCCCGACGACCGCGGCAGCGGGTGGGCAGGCGCGGCCCGCCCACGCGGACCTCGGGGGCGTCCGCGTGCACCCCCCGGTTCCCGGGAGTGGGGGGCCCGGGAACCGGGGACCACCCCCGGCTTTGCGGGCCGGACCGTTCACAGGTGCACACGTTCTCCGCGGTTCCGCCCCCGACCGGGCCCGCGGGTGCGAGCCTGGCGCCATGCCGGATCGCTACGCCGATGCCGTGCGCGCCCGCCGTGCCGAGCTGCGGGAGCTGCGTGCCCGGCTCGCGGGCGGCCACCGCGCGGAGCTGCGCAGCTGCCTCGCCCTCGGGCGGCTGGCCGCCGCCGGTGAGGCGGCCGCCGCGCTCGCCGCGCTGCGCCGGGAGGTGGCCGCGCACGTCCGGTGCGGCGACCGGCACGTCCACGAGATGTTGCCGATCCGCCTCCAGGGCGCCGTCGTCGCGGTGGCGGCGGCGGTCGTCTCCTCGTGGGGCGAGGGGGTGCGCCCGCCGCTGCGCCGCATCGCCACCGAGCGGGGGCTGGAGGTGGAGCCGGGGTGGCCGCCGCTGCCGGCTCCGCGCGCCGTGCGCGTCCCACCGGCCACGGAGCCGATCGAGCCGCTCCCCTCGTTCCTCACCGGGGTGGCCGAGGGGGCGGCCCTGTGGCGGCTGGCGCTGCTCCCGCTGGCGGTGCTGCCGCTGCTCGGGTTGCCCGCGCTGGGCGGCCCCGCGCTCACGCCCCTCGCGGTGGGGGCCGGGGGCGCCGCGGTCGTCCTGGCGGCGGTGGCCCGGCGCACGGCCGCGCGGCGGGCCCGGCTGCACCGCACGGCCGAGCAGGTCCTCGCCGCGGCGGCGGCGGCCATCGACGCCGACCTGGACCGCAGGACGATCGAGCTGGAACGCGCGGCCGCTGCGGCGCTCGACACCGCGGTGCTGTGCCGCCGCGCCGCGGTCGACCGCGAGCTGGCCCGGCTGGCCGCCGGTTCGGGGGCGGCGGATGGGTGAGCCCGGGCACGTCCCCGACATCGACGTCGGCTGCGGGTTCGACACCGACGGCGACGGCAGGCCCGACACGGTGCTGGAGCCCGACGGCGTCGACCTCGTGGTGGCCGTCGACCTCGACGGCGACCGGTTCGCCGACCAGGTGCTGCGGATCGGCCCCGACGCGGTCGTGCGCCTCGTCGGGCCGGAGCCGCCCGACGCGGGCCCGGTGGACGCCCCGGTGGACGGCTTCGGTGATCAGTAGGTTGGGGGCATGGCCGCACACCGGATCGACCCGGAGTTCCGCGCGCTCCCGCTCGACGCGCTGGCCGACGCCGCGCTGGGCCGGGCGCGTGCGCTCGGCGCCCAGCACGCGGACGTGCGCGTCGAGCGGATCCTGTCGCAGGGCATCGACCTGCGGGACGGGTCGGTCACCGCCGTCAGCGACACCACCACCGTCGGCCTCGCGGTACGCGTGATCGTCGACGGGGTGTGGGGGTTCGCCTCGCACGTCGAGCTCACCCGCGAGCGGGCGGCGGCCACGGCCGAGCGCGCGGTCGCGGTGGCGCGCACGCTCGCGCCGGTGGCGGTCGAGCGCGTCGAGCGGGCCGACGAGCCGGTGCACGCGGGTGCCGAGTGGGTCTCCCCGTACGAGGTCGACCCGTTCGCCGTGCCCACCCGGGAGAAGATCGCGCTGCTCACGGAGTGGTCGCAGCGGCTGCTGGCCGCCGACGGGGTCGACCACGCGCGGGTGGGGGTGGCGCAGGTGCGGGAGCACAAGTTCTACGCCGACACCGCGGGCACCCGCACCGTCCAGCAGCGGGTGCGGATCGAGCCGTCGATCACCGCCACCGCGGTCGACCGCGCGGCGGGCGGCTTCGAGACGATGAGCTCGATCGCCCCGCCGGTCGGGCGCGGCTGGGAGTACCTCACCGGGACGGGCTGGAACTTCGACGACGAGCTCGCCGCGATCCCGGAGCTCCTCGCGGAGAAGACGAAGGCGCCCTCGGTGCAGGCGGGCGCCTACGACCTGGTGATCGATCCCAGCAACCTGTGGCTCACGATCCACGAGTCGGTCGGGCACGCCACCGAGTACGACCGCGCCATCGGCTACGAGGCCGCGTACGCCGGCACCAGCTTCGCCACGCCCGACCGGCTGGGCACGCTGCGCTACGGCTCCGAGCACATGCACGTCACCGGCGACCGCACGGTGCCGCACGGGCTCGCCAGCATCGGTTTCGACGACGACGGCGTCGCCACAGGCGAATGGGACCTCGTCCGGGACGGCGTGCTGGTCGGCTACCAGCTGGACCGCACCTTCGCGCCCCGGCTGGGCCTGGACCGCAGCAACGGGTGCGCCTTCGCCGACTCCCCGCACCACGTGCCCATCCAGCGGATGGCCAACGTGTCGCTGCGGCCCGACCCCGCGCGCGACACCACCACCGACGAGCTGATCGGCGGGGTCGAGCGCGGCATCTACGTCGTCGGCGACAAGTCCTGGTCGATCGACATGCAGCGCTACAACTTCCAGTTCACCGGCCAGCGGTTCTACCGGATCGAGGGCGGGCGGCTCGCCGGCCAGCTGCGCGACGTGGCCTACCAGGCCACCACCACCGACTTCTGGGGATCGATGGACGCCGTCGGCGGGCCCTCGACGTGGCAGCTGCACGGCGCGATGAACTGCGGCAAGGCGCAGCCGGGGCAGATCGCCGCGGTGAGCCACGGCTGCCCCGCGGCCCGGTTCCGGGGCGTGAACGTGCTGAACACGCAGGAGGAGGCCCGATGACCGGTGTCATCCGTCCGCAGGAGGTCGTCGAGCGCACCCTCGCGGCGGCGGGGCACCTGCACGGCTGCGCCGTGCTCGTGCGGGAGTCGAGCGAGGCCGTGCTCCGCTGGGCCAACTCGACGATGACGACGAACGGGCACACGACGTCGCGGCGCACCACCGTGATCGCCTTCGTGGCGCTGGAAGGGGGCGTCGGGGCCGGCGTGGTGGGCTCGAGCGTCGCCGTCACCGACGTCGCCCAGCTCGAGCAGCTCGTCCGCGCGGCGGAGGCGGCGGCCCGGGACGCCGGTCCGGCGGACGACGCGGCCCCGCTGCTGGAGCCCGCGGCGGCCGACCCGGCCTGGGACGAGCCGGCGGCCGAGACCTCGATCGGGGTCTTCGGCGGGTTCGCCGAGGGGCTGGCCGAGGTGCTGACCGGCCCGCACCGGCAGTACGGGTTCGCCAGCCACGAGCTCTCCACGGTGTGGCTGGGCACGTCCACCGGCATCCGCGGGCGCTGGGTGCAGCCCACCGGGTCGGTCGAGCTGAACGCCAAGACCCCGGACCTCGCGAGCTCCGCGTGGACGGGCGCGTCCACCGCCGACTTCACCGACGTCGACGTGGTGGCGCTCGCCGCCGAGGCGGGCCGGCGGCTGGACTGGGGGCAGCGGCGCGTCACGCTGCCCGCGGGCCGCTACGAGACGCTGTTGCCGCCCTCGGCCGTGTCCGACCTGATGGTCTACCTCGCGTGGTCGATGGAGGGGCGGCCTGCGCAGGAGGGCCGCAGCGCACTGGCCGGGCCGGACGGCGTGCGCGTCGGGGAGGAGCTCACGAAGCTCCCGCTCACGCTGGCCAGCGACCCGGCCGCGCCCGGGCTGGAGTACGAGCCGTTCCTGACCGCCACCCGGTCCGGCGACGGCATCTCGGTCTTCGACAACGGCGCCCCCACCCGCCGGGTCGAGTGGATCGCCGACGGCGCGATCGGCGAGCTGGTCTACTCGCGCGCCGAGGCCGCCGAGTTCGGCACCCGGTTCACCCCGGCGGGCGACAACCTGCTGCTCACGGGCGGCTCGGCGGCGTCCACCGCCGATCTGGTGGCGCGCACCGAACGCGGCCTGCTGCTGACCTGCCTCTGGTACATCCGCGAGGTCGACCCCACCACCCTGCTGCTCACCGGGCTGACCCGCGACGGCGTGTACCTGGTGGAGGGCGGCGAGGTGGTCGGCGAGGTCGACCACAACTTCCGCTTCAACCACTCCCCGCTGGACGTCCTGCGCCGGGCCACCGAGGTCGGGGCCACGGAGCGCACGATCCCGCGGGAGTGGAAGGACTGGTTCACCCGCGCCGCCATGCCGCCGGTCCGGGTCCCGGACTTCAACATGTCCTCGGTCTCGCTCGGGCGTTAGCGCGAGGCCTCGTCCGAGTGGGAGGGTGCAGC
This sequence comes from Pseudonocardia kunmingensis, assembly GCF_006716445.1. Lineage (GTDB taxonomy): Bacteria > Actinomycetota > Actinomycetes > Mycobacteriales > Pseudonocardiaceae > Pseudonocardia > Pseudonocardia kunmingensis. The sequence continues at coordinate 2,981,612 of NZ_VFPA01000001.1, read as the reverse complement.
GGCGAACGGCTCTATGCATGATCGGCTGGGTGGGCGTGTCCTGCGTCACTGCCGATGCGGCCGTTCGACGCCGGTCGGCGCACCGGTCGGCGCGTCGTCGCCCCAACGGGCACCCGACTGTGTTGCTTTGCCGTTGACTACCCCGACAGAGCGCCGACGTCGTCGCCAGGTCGTGGGACCGGGAAGGGGCGAGGAGTGTCGTTCGAGGTAGTGAGCGCCTACACCCTGCTCGTCGGAGATGCGGACGAGCCCGCCACCGTGAGCGTGCACAGCACCGCCGAGGACGCGTGGCGTGCACTGGACCGGGAGGTGCGCCGCCGTTGCGGCATGCGGCCGCGTCCACGCCGCCGCACGGACGCGGACGCCACCGCCCGATTCGCCAACGCGTGGCGGGCCGGTGATCCCGAGACCCGGTACTGGAACGTCACGGTCCACCGGCTGCCCATCCCGCTGCCGGTGATCGCCCGGGAGACGGTGGTCTCCGGCCGCTGACGTGCGGCCCGTCAGGTGCGGGCCACGCCGAGCAGGTGCAGGCTCGCGGCCGCGAGGGCCTGGTCCTCGTCCTCGTCGGCCAGCCGCGCGGCGCACAGCGCCGCCGGGAACCGCTCGGTGCCGGGTTCGAGCGCCAGGACCACCGACGCCAGCGGGCCCTCGACGCCGTGCACCCGCACCTCGCGCAGCCCGGCCTCGTGCATCTCGGCGGTCAGCTCGTCGACCCGGTGCAGGTAGGCGGTGGTGAAACCGAGGCGCGGGTCGTGCCGTCCGGTCGCGAGGATCTGCCGCAGCACGGGCCCGGTCGCGTCGTCGATCTGGTCGCGCGCCCCCATCTCCAGCAGCGGGGCGTGCCGGCTGATCGCGGCGGCGGCGACGAGCCCGCCCGGGACGGTGGCGCGCGCGGCCTCGCGCAGGGCGCGCACGCGGTCGGCCCGGTCCACCAGGTGGTAGAGCGGCCCGAGCAGCAGCGTGGCGTCGGCGTGCGCATCGGGCTCGGCGAGCTGCCGGGCGTCCCCGACGGCGGCCGTGACCCCGGGCAGGGCCGCGGCGACGGCGACGTGCTCGGGCACCAGGTCGACGACGTGCACCACGTACCCGTCCGCGGCGAGCCGGCGCGCGTGCACACCGGTGGCGCCGCCGACGTCGAGCACCCGGGCGGGTGGGGTCGGCAGGTACCGGCGCAGCAGCTCCTGCGTCCGCTCGTACTCCAGCCGGCCGTGCGCGGTGGCGTGCAGCCGGTCGTCCTCGACGAAGTGCTCGGCGTAGTAGGCGTGGATGTCGCGGACGGGCGGGCGCAGCATGCGGGGATGGTGGCGAGCGGCGCGCCGCCGGGGCAAACCGATTGGCGGCGTCGGCAGGATGGGGGCGTGGCGTCCTTCCCGTTGCCCACCTTGCTGGCCGAGTCCGTTGCGGAGGAGGGGTCGCCGGAGCGCACGGAGTGGCTCGGCGGACTGCCGCAGATCGTCGGGGCGCTCGCGGAGCGGTGGTCGCTCACGGTCGGGCCACCGTTCCAGCCCGGAGGCTCGGCGTCGTGGGTGGCGCCCGCGCGCGACGACGCAGGCCGCGACCTCGTGCTGAAGGTCGGCTGGACCCACTACGAGAGCCGGGACGAGGCCCACGGGTTGCGGTTCTGGGACGGGCGCGGCGCGGTGCGGGTCCACGCCGCCCACGTGGACGGGCCCACCACCGCCCTGCTGCTGGAGCGCTGCCGGCCCGGCACCACGCTGAAGCAGGCGCGGGCGGAGCCCGCGCAGGACGAGGTGGTGGCGGACCTGCTGCGGCAGCTGTGGTGCGAGCCGCCGCACGCCCACCCGTTCCGCCCGCTCACCTCGATGTGCGACGAGTGGGCGGCCGGGTTCGACCGCGCCCACGCCGCCGAGCCGGGCGCCCTCGACCCGGGTCTCGCGCGCGCCGGCATGGAGCTGTTCCGCGGCCTGCCCCGTGACGACGTTCCACAGCGGCTGCTGGTCACCGACCTGCACGCGGACAACGTGCTCGCCGCGGAGCGGGCGCCGTGGCTGGTGATCGACCCCAAGCCCTACGTCGGCGACCCGGCCTACGACGTGCTGCAGCACATGCTGAACTGCCGTGACCGGCTGCTGGCCGACCCGCGCGGGCTCGCCCGCCGGATGGCCGACCTCGCCGGCCTGGACGCCGGGCGCGTCGAGCTGTGGCTCTTCGCCCGCGTCGTGCAGGAGTGCCTCGACCTGCCGTGGCTGCGCCCGGCGGTGCCGCTACTGGCCCCGAGGTAGCGCCCGCAGCTCCTACGCGGCCGCCCTGCGCAAGAGGCCCGGCCTCGTCCGCAGGGCCACGTTGAGGACGTTCCACGCGGTGATCGCGGCGACCGCCGTGACCAGCGCGGCGAGGGCGGGCGGGTCGTAGTGCTGCTCCGCCTCGGCCCACGTCGCGTCCGAGACGCCGTCCGGTCCCATCCTGGTGGCCTCCTCGGCGAGCGCCAGCGCCGCGCGCTCGGCCGGGGTGAACCACGGCGCCTCCCGCCAGGTCACCACGGAGAACAGCCGCTCGTCGGTCTCCCCCTCGTCCTTCAGCTCGAACGCGTGCATGTCGGTGCAGAACGCGCAGCCGTTGATCTGGCTGACGCGCAGCTTGAGCAGGTGCAGGACCTGCTGTGGCACCGGGCACTCGGCCAGGTACCTCTCCAGCCCGAGCATGGCCTTGTACGCCTCGGGCTGGACCTCGGTGATGCGCAGTCGCGTGGTCACGGGTTCTCCTTCCACGGCGCGCCGGTGCGCGCCAGCTTGTCGGGGTTGATCACCATGTCGACGCGGGCGACCCGCCCGTCGACGACGGTGAGCGAGACGGCCGCGACGGGCCTGCCGTCCCGGTCGAGCACGACGCCGGGGCCGGCGTTGATCCGCGCGGGCCACAGCCGGTAGCTCCGCTTGCGCTGGATGCCGGCCAGGAAGCGGGCCACGCGGTCGGCGCCGTGCACGGGGTTGCGCGCCGCCCGCACGCGTCCACCGCCGTCGCTGTGCAGCACGACGTCGGGATCGAGCAGGCGCAGCAGCCCCTCGACGTCACCGTTCTCCAGCGCCGTGGTGAAGGCGTCGACGACCGCGCGGTGCCGCCGCGGGTCGGTGTCGGCGCGCGGGGCGCCCTCCCGCACGTGCTTGCGGGCGCGGGCGGCCAGCTGCCGGACCGCGGCCGGTGTGCGCCCCACGATCTCGGCGACCTCGCCGAAAGGCAGGCCGAACACGTCGTGCAGCACGAACGCCGTGCGCTCGGCGGGCGTCAACGTCTCGAGCACCACGAGGACCGCGGTGCTGACCGATTCGGCCAGGGTGACGCGGTCCGCCGGATCGACCGGGGCGGGCGCGCCGACGTGGTCGAACGTGACGATCGGTTCCGGCAGCCAGGGCCCCACGTAGTTCTCGCGGCGCCTGCGGGCCGAGCCCACGGCGTCGAGGGCGAGGCGCGAGGTGGTGACGACCAGCCAGCCGGTCACCGACCCGATCGGGTCCGTGCTCCGCCGCAGCCGCAGCCACGCCTCCTGCACGACGTCCTCGGCCTCGCCGAGGTCGCCCAGGATGCCGTGGGCGATGCCGACGAGCCGGCCCCGCGCCTGCTGGTACTCCTGGAGGAGCCTCGCCTCCGACGACTGCCGCACGCTGCTAGGACGATCCGGGACACCGCGCTGTGACATCCCGGGGCGGGCGCCCGAGGTGTCCTCGATCACGCTCACACACCGACTCGGCCGCTCGCGCACCGACTGCAGTCGGTGTGGCAGTGCAGGAATCGGTGTCCGAGCGTCGTGCCGTCAGGTCTGCGGGTCGGTGGGCCGCGGCGCGTACTGGCGCATCCGCTCCAGCAGCTCCTCCACGCCCAGGTCGGGCGGCAGCGGGGTGCCGGTGAGCGTGCGCAGGTAGAGCCCGTCGCCGACGAGCTGCGCCAGCCAGGCGAGCACCGGGTCGTGCAGCTCGTCGCGCAGGGCCGCGTAGCCGTCGGCGTCCACCACCGCGAGGGCGTCGCGGACGGCCTGGCCGGCCGCGGTGCCGTCGGCGAGCCGGAGCACGGCGAGGTAGGTGCGGGTGAGGCCGCCGGGTGTGGCGCCACCGGGCGCGGAGGTTCGCACGTAGTAGGCGACGGCGCCTTCGGGTGCGGAGCGGATGGCCTCGGCGTCGGCGGCGCTGCGCTCGCGCAGCCGGTCGAGCAACCCGGTGGCGAGGGCCTCCTTCGAGGCGAAGTGGTAGAGCAGGCCGCCCTTCGAGACCCCGGCCGCGGCGGCGACGGCGTCGAGCGTGATGGCCGCGCCGCCGTGGTCGATCAGCAGCGTCTCGTACGCGTCGAGCACGCGGTCACGGGCGTTGGGCACCCGGCGAGTCTAGGTGGCGCTCGCCACCACCAGGAATGACCTGCGAGTCTGTACCGTCTAGACGGTACAGTTCCCGCTCCCGACCGAGGTGCCCCGTGACCGTCACCGCCCGCCACCCCGCCTCGCCCGCCCCTGCGCGCGCCGGCCGCCGCGAGTGGGCCGGGCTCGCCGCGCTGCTCCTGCCGACGCTGCTCGTCACGATCGACAACACCGTGCTGGGGTTCGCGCTGCCGGCGATCAGCGCGGCGCTCTCGCCGTCGGCGGCGCAGCTGCTGTGGCTGGTCGACGTCTACCCCCTCGTGCTGGCCGGGCTGCTGGTCACCATGGGCACGCTCGGCGATCGCATCGGCCGCCGCCGCACGCTGCTGATCGGCACCGCCGGCTTCGGTGCGGTCTCGCTCGCCGCGTCCTTCGCCACCGACGGCGCGCACCTCGTGGCCGCGCGCGCCCTGCTCGGCTTCTTCGGCGCGATGCTGATGCCGGCCACCCTCGCGCTGCTGCGCACCCTCTTCCGGGACCGCGACCAGCGCAGGTTCGCCGTCGCGATCTGGGCCACGGGCTTCGCCGCGGGCTCCGCGCTCGGCCCCATCGTGGGCGGGCTGCTGCTCCAGCACTTCTGGTGGGGCTCGGTGTTCCTGGTCAACGTGCCGGTGATGCTGGTGATGCTCGTGCTCGTGCCGGTGGTGCTGCCCGAGTCCCGCCGGCCGGACCCGGGCCGGTTCGACCCGCTCGGCGTGCTGCTGTCGTTGCTGACGATGGCGCCTGCGGTGCTGGCCGTGAAGCTCGTCGCGCACGACGGCCTGACGGCGTCGGCCGTGCTGGCACTGATCGTCGCGGTCGCCGCGGGCGTGCTGTTCGTGCGCCGGGCCCGTACCCGGCGCGCCGCGGGCGAGGAGCCGCTGCTCGACGTGACGCTGTTCGCCTCGCCGGTGCTGCGGCTCTCCGCGCTGGCCAACGCCGGCACGATGTTCGCGCTCACCGGGCTGCTGTTCTTCTCCGCGCAGCACCTCGTGCTCGTGCGGGGCCTCGCGCCGCTGGACGCCGGGCTCGTGCTGGTGCCGGGGTTCGTGGTGACGATGCTCGCCGGGCTGGCCGCCGCGCAGCTGGGCAGGCGGTTCCCGCTGCGGGTGCTCGTGCCGGCGGGCCTGCTGTTCGCCGCGTCCGGGTACCTGCTCTGCACCCTCCTGGGCGCCGGGTCCGACGTCGCCGTGCTGATGGTCGCGACGGTGCTGGTCGGAGCCGGGATCGGGTTGTCGGAGACGATCACGAACGACGCCATCCTCGCCGCCGCCCCGGCCGACCGGGCAGGCTCGGCGTCCGCGGTGTCCGAGACGGCATACGAGATCGGCGCGGTGCTCGGCACGGCCGTGCTCGGCAGCGTGCTGTCGGCCGCGTACCGCGGCGCCGTGGAGGTGCCGCGCAGCGTCGGACCGGCCTACGCCACCGATGCCCGCGAGACGCTCGGCGGCGCCGTCGACACCGCGCAGCGCCTGACCGGCGCGCCGGCGGCGGAACTGCTGGATTCGGCCCGCACGGCCTTCACGGGCGCGGTCGGAACGACAGCCTGGGTGGGCGCGGCGACGCTGGTCCTGGTCGCCCTGGCGGTGGTGGCAGGCCTACGCAGCACGCACCCCTGACCGCCTCTCCACCCCGCACCTTGGAGCCATACTGCTGCTCAGAGCGCCGAAATAGAGCAGTACGGCTCCAAGGTGCGGGTGTTGGGCTCAGGCGCGCAGCTCTTGGAGGAGTGTGACCGCTTGGTGGCTCAGCGGGCGCAGCACCGGCAGCTTCGAGAGCCGCACCAGCCGGGCGAGCATCGGGGCCGTGCGGTCCACGAGCAGCTCGGTGCGAGCCGCTCCGGGCGAGGTGTCGTGCACCCAGAACAGGACGACGCCGAGGTGGTAGAGCCACAGCAGCTCGGGCAGCTCGCGCGCGAGATCCGGGTCGACCGGGGTGCGGGACCCGGCGAGCACCTCGCGGTAGAGGTCCACCGCGGCGCCGCGGGCCGGACCGGCCTCGGCGCTGAACGGCGAGAGCGGGTTTCCCGGCTGCGCGGCCACCGCGAAGAAGCGGCCGGCGAACTCCCGGTACGGCTCGGCGACGGTGAGCCAGGCGCGCAGAGCGGTGCCGAGCCGGTCGGCCAGGTCCCGCCGTCCGTCCAGCTCGGGTAGCGCGAGCGCCCGGTGCTCCGCGACGAGCTGGTCGTAGAAGCCCTGGACCAGCTCGTCCTTCGAGGAGAAGTAGTAGTAGGCGTTGCCGACGGAGACACCGGCGCGGTCGGCGACCGCGCGCATCGTGGTGCCCTCGAACCCGTGCTCCCGGAACAGCTCCAGCGCGGCGCTGACGATCGCCTCGCGGGTCTTCCCCCGAGCCGAGGTCACGGTGCCGATGCCACGGTGCCGATGTCCTTGCGCCGCCGTCACGCCGTCGTTACTGCGGCCCGGGCTCGCTGCCCCGCTGCGGTCGGCCGGGGGGCGGCGCCACCGCGGGCGGCGTGGACTGCGAAGGCCCGGTGCTGATGCCGCGCTCGGCGAGGCGCTCCTGGACGTTCTCGGAGATCTGGGCGGCGCGGCGGCGCTCGCGCACCCGGATCAGGACCAGCATCGAGATGCCGTACGCGACCCCGAGCGTCAGCAGCACGACGCCCAGCTTGACGACGAACGTCTGCAGCGCGTTGTCGCCGGACACGGAGCTCACCGAGATGATGGCCAGGACGCCGAGCGTGATCAGGTGGAACAGCACCGAGAGCAGCAGGTTGACCGAGCGGGTGACCTTGCGGTCCTGGAACACCTCCTGCAGGAACGGCTCGCCCGCCCGGATGAGGAGCTGGCCCACCAGGAACGTCAGGCCGATCGACACCGCCAGCAGCACGACGTACTGGGTCATCTCGGCTTCCATGGAGCCCCTCCCCCGGTTTTGAACGTGTTCAAAACCCTACGCGCCCCGGGCTGTCCGGTCCACGGTGTGCTGCACCCGCGACGGGCACGGGTGCCGAGGGGGAGTACCCGCCCGGGGGCTCCGCTACCCCCACCCGGAGTGCGTCACGGACCGCAATCGACGGAAAGCGCTTCCTATTCATCTGAATCGATTACCTGATCGGTCCTGTGAGTGAGTCGACATCGGCCAGCGGTGGGGGAATCCCGCATCCGCAGGTACCGTCGGGTCCCATCTCTCACCAGCACACCCGTTCCGATTCGGGCGGGTGCGCGCAGCATTTCCGGGGGCCGGGAAGCCGGCGAGGAGCGAGGACGATATGACTGCGATGACCGTGTCGGGGATCGACGGAGCGCCCACGACCAACGCTCGGCTGGTGTCCTGGGTGCGCGAAGTCGCGGAGCTCACCACGCCCGACCGGGTGGTGTGGTGCGACGGGTCCGACGAGGAGTGGGACCGGATGACGGCGCAGCTCGTCGAGGCGGGCACGTTCGTCAAGCTGAACGAGGCGAAGAAACCGAATTCATTCTGGGCCGCCTCGGACCCCGATGACGTCGCCCGCGTGGAGGAGCGCACCTTCATCTGCACGGCCGAGGAGGTCGGCGCGGGGCCGACCAACAACTGGGTCGATCCGGCCGAGATGAAGAACACGATGAAGGAGCTGTACCGCGGGTGCATGCGCGGGCGCACCATGTACGTGATCCCGTTCTGCATGGGCCCGGCCGACGCGGATCCCCCGATGCTCGGCGTCGAGATCACCGACTCCGAGTACGTCGTCACCTCCATGAAGATCATGACCCGGATGGGTGCGGCTGTGCTGCCGCTCTTCGCCGACCGCGGCGACTCCTTCGTCAAGTGCCTGCACTCGGTCGGCGCGCCGCTCCAGCCCGGCCAGCAGGACGTGCCCTGGCCGTGCAACGACACGAAGTACATCAGCCACTTCCCCGAGACCCGGGAGATCTGGAGCTTCGGCTCCGGCTACGGCGGCAACGCCCTGCTGGGCAAGAAGTGCTACGCGCTGCGGATCGCCTCGGCGATCGCCCACGACGAGGGCTGGCTGGCCGAGCACATGCTGATCCTCAAGCTGATCTCGCCGGAGGAGAAGGCCTACTACGTGGCCGCGGCCTTCCCGTCCGCGTGCGGCAAGACGAACCTCGCGATGCTGCAGCCCACGGTGCCGGGCTGGCGCGCCGAGACCATCGGTGACGACATCGCGTGGATGCGCTTCGGCGAGGACGGCCGGCTCTACGCGGTGAACCCGGAGTTCGGCTTCTTCGGCGTGGCCCCCGGCACGAACTGGAAGACCAACCCCAACGCGATGCGCACCATCGAGAAGGGGAACTCGCTGTTCACCAACGTCGCACTCACCGATGACGGCGACGTCTGGTGGGAGGGGCTCGAGGGCGACCCGCAGCATCTGACGTCGTGGCTCGGCGAGGACTGGACGCCGGACTCGGACAAGCCCGCCGCCCACCCCAACTCCCGCTACACCACCCCGATCGCGCAGTGCCCGGTCGTGGCGCCGGAGTGGGACGACCCGAAGGGCGTGCCGATCTCGGCCATCCTCTTCGGCGGCCGGCGCAAGACGACGGTCCCGCTGGTCACGGAGTCGCGGGACTGGCAGCACGGCACGTTCATGGGCGCCACGATGTCCAGCGAGAAGACCGCGGCCGCTGCGGGCGGGCTCGGCCAGGTGCGCCGCGACCCCATGGCGATGCTGCCGTTCCTGGGCTACAACGCCGGCGAGTACTTCCAGCACTGGGTGAACGTCGGCAAGGGTGCCGACGCCGACAAGCTGCCGAAGATCTTCTACGTCAACTGGTTCCGCCGCGGCGAGGACGGGCGCTTCCTGTGGCCGGGCTTCGGCGAGAACTCGCGCGTCCTCAAGTGGGCCGTCGAGCGGATCGAGGGCACGGCGGCGGCCACCGAGACCGCCATCGGCTACGTCCCGACCGCCGACGAGCTCGACCTGGACGGGCTCGACGCGCCGCGTGCGGACATCGAGGCGGCCCTCGAGGTGGACATCGAGGAGTGGAAGGCGGAGATCCCGCTCATCGAGGAGTGGTTCGCCAAGATCGGCGACCGCCTGCCCACGTCGATGCGCGACGAGCTGGAGGCGTTGAAGCTCCGCCTGGGCGCGTAAGGGCTTAGAGCACCCCTGAGCACCTTGGAGCCGTACTGCTGTTTCGCGGGCCGCAGAACAGCAGTACGGCTCCAAGGTGCACTCGGCCTTACGATCGGCGCGTGGTCGAGCGGGCTCGCGCGTGGCACCTGTTGCTGCTGGTCCCGTTCCTCGCCCTCGTCACGCCGTGGTTCAACGTGGTGGAGCCACGGCTGTTCGGCATGCCGTTCTTCTACTGGAGCCAGTTCGCCTGGATCCCGGTGACCGCGGGCTGCCTCGCAGTGGTGTACCTCCGCACCCGTTGATCACTGAGGGTGATCACAAGCGGCGACCGCTCACCGCTTCGAGACGACCGTTCGTCGAGCGATGCCGCATCGTCCACGCGTCGTAACCGTTTACGGCCCCGCGGCACTCGTCCGAGGCCCGCTCGCCCCGATCGGGAGCGCCGGACGCCGCTCGGTGGCCGGCAACGGCTGTCCGCGCCCGGGCTTCGCGTGCAACATTCGATCGGCGCCCACGATACGAAGGGTGACCATCGTCGGACGGCGGTGGCAGCGGAGGTGACCCAGTGCTCGAAGTCGGACCGGACCAGGACGGCGAGGACGACGCCGACCTCGCCGTCTTCGTCGACCGCCTCGCGGCCGCGGGATCGGACCAGCCCACCACGGACGCGCAGACGCAGATCCGGCGCGCGATCGCGGCGGGCGCGTCGCCGCCCGGGCTGCGCCGTCTCGCCGAGGCCCTCGCCGCGTCCGTCGCCGAGCTCCCGCCCCCGCCGCGGCGCCCGGCCGAGGACCCGGCCTCCGTCGTCGCCGCGATGCGCGACAACGCGCTCGTGGTCCTCGAGGACTTCGACACCGCCGCGGCCGCGGCCGCCGTCGCCGCGCTGCTCGCCGACGGACGACGGGTGATCGTCACGGGTGCCACGCCCGCCGAGGTCGCGGCCGTCCGCGCGGCCCTCCCGCCGGAGGCGGCCGACCGGGCGCTCCCGCACCTGCCGACGCTCACCCCCGCCGAGCTGCGCGAGCTGCGCAGGCTCCTCGCCACCTCCACGCCCGAGCGCAGGGCGCGCGGCGCCCAGGAGCTGCCCCCGGAGAACGCGCTGCCCGACCCGGCCGACGTTGCGGCGCTGTGCGCCGAGGTGGCCAGGCACACCGGCGAGGACACCGGCGCGTGGATGGTGCCCACGTTGCTCGCCGACCTCGACGAGGGCCGCCGCGCCGCCGTCACGTCCGTCGCCCGGTGCGTGCACCGCTCGCTCGGGTCGATGCCGGGGCACGCCGGGAGCGAGTGGACCTGGCGGCTGCTGTCGGAGCTGATCTACGGCCGCCGCCGCGCGGAGTTCGACCAGCTGGTCGAGGACACCTCGCGGGTGAGCGCAGCGCTCGACCGCACGCGGTCGGACCCGCCGGTGTCGTTCTCCGCGGCTCCCCCGCCCGACACCGTGGCGGTGCTCCTGCGCTACCGGGAGTTCCTCGCCGGCGGCGGCCGGACGCGCGCGTACTTCCGCTCCGCGGCGCAGCGCGAGGTGCAGCCGGTGCTCGAGAAGGTGCGGGTCGGCGACCGGCACCCGGAGACAGAGGCCGACGTCGACCGCGTGCTCGAGTACCTCGAGCTCGTGGACCGCCAGGCGCAGGTCGACGCCGCGTGCGCGGAGCTCGGCGTCCCCGTGCCGCGCGACGCGGACGAGCTGGCCGAGGTCTCCGACGGCCTGGCCAAGGTCGCCGCCGCCGCGCGTTCGGTGGGGGCGCTGCGCCACGACGTCCTGTTCCTCGCGCCCGACTCCCCGCTGGCGGTCCCCGACCTGGAGACCGCCGAGGAGATCGCGCTCGCGATCATCGAGTACGCCGACCACGGCTCGGCCGTCGCCGCCGCACGCAGGCTCGACGCGCTGGCCGATGCGCTGGCCCAGCGCAGCCCGGTGCCGGCGACGGCTCCCGAGCTGGAGCAGGCCGTCACCGCGCTCCGCGACCGGGACGCCGAGGGCTACGCGGCCGCGGTCGAGGCACTCGGCGCCGCGCGCCGCGAGGTGCGCGACGAGACGCAGTGCGCGGAGCTGCTGGAACGCCTGCGGAACGGCGCCCCGCGCCTCGCGGAGGCCTGGTCGGCGCTGGCCGAGCGCGATCCCACGGCGCTGGGTCTCGCCTCGTTCGTGCCGGTGGCGCCGCTGCTCTCCGCGCTCCCCGCGCCCGACAGCGCCGACATCGTGCTCGTGCTGGGCGCGCGCGGGCTCGGCGTCGAGCGGCTGCTGCTCGCGGCCGTCGCGCCCCGGCTGGTCGCCGTGGTGGGCCCCGGCGACGAGCGCGACGACCCGCCGAGCATGGTCGACGTGCTCCAGCGCGCATCGGCGCTGGTGATCCGTGGCCGGGCGACGCGTGGCCGGGTGCTGCCGTTCAACGGCAGCCCGCCGCGCTCGGCCGCTCCGGTGGGCCAGGCCGGCGCCTAGCACCACAGCCGGCCCACGGGTGCTCCGGAGGTGGGCTCTCCCAGCCGGACGAACGGCACTTTCGTCGGTACCTAGCCGACGAAAGTGCCGTTCGTCATGCGAATCCCGCTTCCGCGCTCAGACCGTCACGCGGTCCAGCAGCTCGATGGGGTCGCTGCCGTCGGCGTCGTGCTGCCACTCGCCGGGGCCGACGGGCCGGTCGAGCAGCCACCCGCTCTCGCGGCGGCGCAGTCGGGCCATCGGCGTGGCCGACCAGGCCGACCCGAGCTCCGGGTACGCGGGAGGTCGGCGCTCCAGGATCGTGACCTCGTCGCCCTGGATGGTGTAGGCGATCTGACGTTGCGCGCGCTCGGATTCGGGGATGCGGCCGGCGCACCACCGCGACAACCGCGTGCGTATCTCCTCGGGCACCGCCATGTACGGCATGGTCCCGGCTCGGCGGTCCACCGTCGAGCGTTATGGTGAGACTTCGCGGTGCTCGCGTCTCAGCGAGCCTGACCGCCTCGACGCGGAAGGGCAGCTCTAGTGCGCCTTCGGGCGGAGCTGCCGTAGCTGCTCGATCACGTCATCGAGGCTCCACCGCGCGTGCCCGCCGGTGGTGACGAACACCGGGGTCAGTAGCCCCTCGCGTTGGTACCGCTGGATGGTCTGCCGGGACAAGCCGACCGCGCGGGCCACCTCGCCCGTGCTGACCAGCCGGTCCCTCTCCATGGCCCGACGCTAGGTCGCTCTCTGAGCGCCTGCTACCGCACTGAGGCGCTTCTAACGGTATGAGTCGTTTTCGACTACTCTCCTGCGCATGGCGTTCTGGATGACGGAGCTACCGGGAGGCGGCATGGCCATGGGTGAGGCGGCAGACGAAGCGGAGGCACGACTCATGATCGAGTCGCAGCAACGCGGCAGCGTCAGCTTCCACGAGCGCACCGGCCGGTACCGCTGGACGGTTGTTCTGGAGGGTGGGAAGTCGAGCCACGGATGGGCCGACACGGAGGTGGACGCCTGGTGGCACGTCCGCGAGGCGGTCAACCGGCCCCATCGCGGCACCCGTTACCGGGGCCCGCGCTGCCTGTGGGTCCGTGAGCCGTGACTGCTGTGCGGCTCGTGGGCGAGTCCCCGCAGCGGTACCGGCAACGGTCTGCACGATCTAGCCTGCCGCTATGAGCGCAGCGAAACACCAGGTGAGCCGCTTCGGCCACGTGGAGCTGGAGGACATGCCCGACGACCTGCGCACGCGGATCGGTGCGATCGCCGAGAAGTCCGGCTTCGTGCCCAACGTGTTCCGGGCGCTGGCACGCAGGCCGGCCGAGCTGCGGGCCTTCCTGGACTACCACGACGCGCTGATGGACTCCGACGACGGTCTGAGCCGCGCCGAGCGCGAGCTCGTCGTCGTCGCGACGTCGGGGGCGAACCACTGCACCTACTGCGTGGTCGCCCACGGGGCGATCCTGCGGGTCCGCACGAAGGACCCCGAGATCGCCGACCGGGTCGCCAGCAACCCGTGGGGCGTGGAGTTGAGCGCGCGGGAGCGCGCGATCGTCGACCTCGCGCTGCTCGTCGCCACCGACTCCGCGGCGCTGACCGATGCGGAGCTCGACGACGCCCGCGCGGCCGGCCTGTCCGACGACGAGATCTGGGACGTCGGGGCGATCACGGCGCTGTTCGCGATGTCCAACCGGCTCGCCCACCTGACCGCCCTGCGGCCGAACCCGGAGTTCTTCCTGATGGGCAGGCTGCCCCGGTCCTGACACCGCACCGGCGCGCAACCGCGCGTACACGTGCCCGTGACGGAGGACGGAGACGATCGGATGATGTCGGAGTTCTCCGGGAAGCGGGCGGCGATCGTCTCCTACCGCCTGGGCACGGCCGACGGGGTGTCGGTCACCGCCGCGCAGTGGGCCACGGCCCTGCACCGGCTCGGGATGCAGGTGCGCACGGTCGCCGGTGACGGGAACCCGGACGTGCGCGTGCCCGACCTCGCGCTCGACGCCCGGCGACCACCGACGCGGCGTGCCCTGGCCGGGGCGCTCGACGACGCCGACGTCGTGATCGCCGACAACGTGTGCTCGCTGCCGATGAACCAGGCGGCAGGCGACGCGGTGGCGGACTACCTGCGGGGCCGGCCCGCGGTCCTGCGCCACCACGACCTGCCCTGGGAACGCGAGCGCTACGCCGCCGTCACCACCTGGCCGCCGGACGACGCGGCGTGGCGGCACGTCACCGTCAACGAGCTCGCCCGGCGCGCACTCGCCGCGCGCCGCGGCATCGCGGCCGCCACCGTCTACCACGGGTTCTCCGAGCAGCCCCGCCCCCAGGAGCGCCACGCGGTGCGCTCCCGGCTGGAGGTGGGGGACGGGCTCCTCGTCCTGCAGCCCACCCGCGCCATCCCGCGCAAGAACGTCGACGTCGGGCTGGAGATCGCGGAAGCGCTCGGGGCGACGTTCTGGCTCACCGGCCCGGCCGAGGACGGCTACGCCGACGCGCTGGCGCGGCTGCTGGCGGGCGCCCGGGTGCCGGTGCGCCGCAGGCTGCCGGCGGGGGTCGACATGGCGGCGGCGTACGCGGCGTGCGACGCGGTGGTGCTGCCCTCGTCGTGGGAGGGCTTCGGGCTGCCGCTGGTGGAGGCGGCGCTGCACCGCAAACCGATCGCGGTGGGTGGGTTCCCGGTGGCGCGCGAGCTCGCCGCGTTCGGGTTCCGCTGGTTCCCCGCCGACGACCCGGCGCGCCTCGGCGCGTGGCTCGCCGACCCCGACCCCGACCTGCTCGACCACAACCAGCGGATCGCGGAGAGCCGCTTCGGCATCGACGCGCTCGCCCGCAGGCTCGAACGGCTGCTGTCCGGCGCTCCGGTGTGCCACCATGCTGGCACTGCCGGTGACGACGCCGCCGGTCACGACGGAGGCCAGCGATGCGACTGCGGGACAGCCTGATCACCCGAGTCCTGCGGGGCCCGCTCGAGGCGCTGGTCGCCGAGCAGGTGGCCCGGCAGGTGCAGGAGCTCAAGCTCGACGCCCTGTACTCCTACCGCTGGCACGGCGAGCGCTCCCGCCTGCACGTCCCGGACACCGCCGTGGTCAACAACGCCCTGTTCAACATGTCCGGCGGCACGATCACCCTGGGTGAGCACGTGTTCTTCGGCCACGACGTCGCCGTCCTCACCGGCACGCACGACGTCACGAAGTTCGGCCGCGACCGGCAGCTCGCCTTCCCCCGCTCGGGGCGCGACGTCGTGATCGGCGAGGGCGTCTGGCTGGCCAGCCACGTCCTCGTGCTGGGCCCGGTCACGATCGGCGAGCACGCCGTCGTCGCGGGCGGCTCGCTCGTGCGCGAGGACGTGGAGCCCTACACGGTGGTGGCGGGGCGCCCGGCCAAGCCCGTCAAGAAGATCGCCCGTCCCGGCTCGTGAAGCTCGAGATCGGCGCCGGGGAGAAGCCGCACCCCGACTACGACCTGCACGTCGACGTACTGGCGCTGCCGGGGATCGCCGTGCGCTGCGCGGTCGACGCCCTGCCGTTCGCCACCGGGTCGCTGGACGCGCTGCGCGCCAACCACGTGCTGGAGCACCAGAGCTACGAGCTGGTGGCGCAGACCCTGCGGGAGTGGGCCCGGGTGCTGCGCCCCGGCGCGCGGGTCGACATCGGCGTGCCGGACGCGAAGTTCGTGGCCGCGCAGTGGGTGCGCGGCGAGGTCGACACGGCCGAGGCGAACCACTGGATCCTCGGCGGGCACTCCGAACGCGCCGCCCACCGGGGCACCGACGGGCGCGGCGTGCCGCTGTGGATCTGGAACGCCCACCACACGCTGTTCGACGCGGAGTCGCTGCGCGCGGCCGTCGAGGAGTGCTTCGTGGTGGAGGAGCTGTTCACCTACGACATCCGCAACCTGCGCTGCTACGCCCGCACGCCCTGAGCTCGGTCGATGCGGGCATCCGTCGCGCGATCGTCGAGCCGACGGACCCGGATCTCGTCAGCCGACGCCGTGGGCGAGCGGATCGACCTCGTCGACGCGATACGAGTACTGCTCGTGCGTGGCGCTCGCGCCCATGCGCAGGAACAGCGGCAGCGAGAGGTCGCGGAAGCGGCTCCCCGCGGCCGAGGACGCCTTCCGGGTGCCGATCCGGCGACCCATGGCGACGATCTGCTCGACCCGGCCGCGGCGGGTGTTGGTGAAGTTCGCGAGCGCGATCGCCGTGTTCGGGCTGTCCCGCAACGCTCGGGGCAGGATGACGGCGTCCTCGAGGCAGAGGCTGGCGCCTTGGCCGGCACTGGGATTGGTGGCGTGCGCGGCGTCGCCGACCAGGCAGACGCGCGCCGTCTGCCAGGTGGCCAGCGATGGCAAGTCGTAGATCGGCCATGCCCCGAGGGATGTGGTGGCCGCGTCGAGCACGCGGCGCACTGCGGCAGGATCGTCCGCGTGAAGCTCGCGCACACGCTCCAGCCACGCAGCGGGATCGATCTTCGCCAGGGTACCGCGCGCCGGCTCGGGAGCAGGCACGTTGCTGAACCAGTAGGCGGTGCCTCGGTGCACGACGAACCCGAAGAACGCGCGCCGACCGAAGTACATCTGCTGGGCTCGGCTGTCCGGCAAGTCGATCGGGACCCAACCCCCGCAGTCGATGACCCCGCCATAGGCGGGACGCGGGGCGTCCGGCCACACCGACGCGCGGACCTGGGACCAGATCCCGTCCGCCCCGACAACGACGTCGGCGCCGAGCTCCCGTCCGTCCTCCAGGACGACGGTCGCCTCGCCGGGTGTCTCCCGCACCGCGGCGACGCGCGCGCCGTGCTCCACTGCGATCCCGGCCTCGCGCACCGCGACGAGCAACTGCTCGCGCAGCAGCCCTCGACGGACCAGGTGGCTCGTCGCTCCGTACCGCGCCCGATCCCCGGTGCCGTCGAGCCTGGCGATCCGGCGACCGGCAGCGTTGCGGAACTCGATACCCGAGACCGCGGCACCGCGGGCCGCCTCCACGAGGCCCGGTTGTCCCAGGGCCGCGAGCGCGATCATCCCGTTCGGCGCGATGGTCAGGAACGCACCCTCCTCCGGTCCGGCGGAGCTCCGGGCCTCGATCAGGCGGCTGTCGATGCCCACCCGATGCAGCCCCAGCGCCAGCGCACACCCGGCGATCCCGGCACCACAGATCAGCACGTCCACGACGCCTCCGCGAGTGATTAGTTCGATCGAAGGAAATACTATGGGCGGCGACGAACCCGCGTCAAACGGATGGAACGACATGGACTCGGACGAACTCGACCGAGATGCGGTCCTGGCTCGACTGTCGATGGCGGGGCGACGGCAGAGCACGGCGATGGTGCTGTTCCACGCCAACCTCGCCGCGCGACTCGGACTGGGGGCCACCGATGAGAAGGTGCTCGAACTGGTGAGTCGCCACGGGGCGCTCACTCCGAAGGAGCTCGCCCGGCGCACCGGCCTCGCGCCGGCGTCGATCAGCGCGGTCCTCGACCGCCTGGAGGCCAAGCACTTCCTGCGTCGGCAACGCAGCTCCGACGATCGGCGCAGCTTCCGGGTGGTTCCGGATCCCGAGCACACGCGGGCGGTCGGTGCTCTGTTCACCGGGCTGATGACCGAGCTCGCGGCGCTGCACGCGAGCTATTCGACCGAGGACCTGCGCACCGTCCTCGGCTTCATCGAGGCCACCACGCGGATCCAGGAGCGGGCGGCACGAGAGCTGGGCGGCCCATCGGAGGACTGACCATGCGCACGGTTTGACGAGGCGGCCCCGCCTCCATATCGTTAGTTCGATCGAACGAACGAAATGGAGACCGAGGTGCCCCCCGACCTTCCACCCCTCGCCCACGGCCGGCCTCTGGCCCGACGGCGGTTCCTCGTGCTCGGAGGGGCTGCCGGCCTGACCGCTCTCGCCGCAGCCTGCTCGTTCGTCCCCCGCGATCCGATCGTCGTGCCGCTGTCCGGGGACCCACGCCCGCTCCACGTCCCGCCGCTCGCGCGATCGGAGCTCGACCACCGCGGCCGGCGGGTCTTCGACCTGGCCGCTGCTGCCGCATCGACGCGTTTCGTCGCCGGAACGACGACTCCGACCTGGGGCTTCAACGGCACCTACCTGGGCCCGACGCTGCGGGCCTCGCGCGGGGAGGAGGTGCTCATGCGCGTCACGAACGCGCTCGACGAGGCGACCACCGTCCACTGGCACGGCATGCACCTGCCCGCCGTCGCCGACGGGGGACCGCACCAGGTCATCGAACCCGGCGGGACCTGGGAACCGACCTGGCGGATCGACCAGCCCGCAGCCACCCTCTGGTACCACCCGCACTCGCACGGCGAGACCGAGAGCCAGGTCAACCGCGGACTCGCCGGGATGTTCCTGATCGACGACGACGCCGAGGCCGCGCTCGCCCTGCCCCGCCACTACGGCGTCGACGACATCCCCGCCATCGTGCAGGACCGCACGTTCGCCGCGGACGGAACGTTCGTCGACGACGGGCACAACGACGCCGGGCTGCTGGGCGACACGCTGCTCGTCAACGGCACCATCGCCCCCTACCTCGATGTCTCCACCGAACGTGTCCGGCTGCGGCTCCTCAACGCCTCCAGCGCCCGCTCCTACCGCTTCGCCCTCGACAGCGATCAGCCGTTCGCCCTCGTCGCCACCGACGGCGGGCTGCTCCCGGCCCCGCGAACGGTCGACTCGGTCCAGCTCACCCCCGGCGAGCGCGCCGAGGTCGTCGTCGCCCTGCGGTCCGCAGAGCGGATCGTGCTGCGCTCGCTGCCCCAGGACCTGCAGGCCGGCTCCGGACGTAGTCGGGACTGGGGTGCCGAGGACACCTTCGACGTCCTCGAGCTCCGCGCAGCGTCGGCTCTCACCGCGTCCCCCGACCTCCCGTCGACGCTCGTGGAGTTCTCACCGCTCGACCCAGCCGACGCGGTCCGGACCCGTTCGTTCCGCCTCAGCGGGGACTCGATCAACGGGGAGGAGATGGACATGAGTCGCATCGACTTCGCCGTCACGGCCGGCTCCACCGAGGTCTGGGAGGTCACCAACGGGCACAGCCAGCCGCACAACTTCCACGTGCACGACGTCCGTTTCCAGGTCCTCGACACCGACGGCGTCCCCCGCGAGGCCGAGCGCGAATCGTGGAAGGACACCGTCTACCTACCACCGGACACCACCACCCGCATCGTGATGCGCTTCGGCCACCACACGGACGTGGACGTTCCGTACATGTACCACTGCCACCTGCTCTACCACGAGGACAACGGCATGATGGGGCAGTTCGTCATCGTCGAGCCCGGCGGTGGCCAGGGCGCGGTCGCGCACCCCGGCCACGGACATTGACCGTCGGCGAGCCGGTACGGCGTTCGCGCTGCTACGCCCGCGAGGCCGGGCGCGGCTCGGATCCGCTCTATCCCTTCGGCCGCAGCCTCAGCTCCTGCATCCCGCCGTCCACGGCGAGCACGACGCCGGTCGTGGACGTCGAGCGCGGGTTCGCCAGGTACGCGACCGCGTCGGCCACCTCGTCCGCCGACACGAGCCGCCCGTGCGGCTGGCGGGCCTCGAGCGCGGCGCGCTCGGCGGCCGGGTCCTCGGCGCTGTCCAGGAGGCGGCCGACCCACGGCGTGTCCGCGGTGCCGGGGGCGACGGCGCACACCCGGATGCCCTCGGCGAGGTGGTCGGCCGCCATCGCGCGCGTCAGCGCGTGCACCGCGCCCTTGCTGGCGCTGTAAGCGGCGCGCTGCGGGATGCCGGCCGTGGCGGCGATCGAGCCGGTGTTGACGACCGCCGCGGACGGGGAGCGGCGCAGCGCCGGCAGCGCAGCCCGGGTGGTGCGCACCATCCCGAGCAGGTTGACGTCCAGCACCCGGTGCCACTCGTCGTCGGAGTTGTCGGCGACGGTGCCCTGCGAGCCCACCCCGGCGTTGTTGACCAGGACGTCGAGCCGGTCCCACTCCTGCAGCACGCGGTCGACCGCGGCGCGCACCGACGCGTCGTCGGTGACGTCGGCCTGCACCGCGAGCGCGCCCTCGGGCGGGCTGGTCACGTCCCGGTCCAGGACCGCGACGCGCGCGCCGGCCGCCATCAGCCGGCGCGCGATCGCGGCGCCGATCCCGGACGCGCCGCCGGTGACGGCCGCGACCAGCCCGTCGAACTCGCCCGCCATCAGCGGGTCCCGTCGACGAACGCGTGCCGCTGCCGGCCGAGGCCCTCGATCTCGATCTCGACGACGTCACCCGCCGTCAGGAACGGGAAGCGGCCCGACAGCGCGACACCCTGCGGCGTCCCGGTGATCACCAGGTCGCCCGGCTCCAGGGTCATGTACTGCGACAGGTGCCAGACCAGGAACTCGACGTCGAAGATCATGTCCTTCGTGGAGGAGTCCTGGCGCGGGTCGCCGTTCACCCAGCTGCGCAGGCGCAGGTTGCGGTGGTCGACCTCGTCCGGGGTGACCAGCCAGGGGCCCGTCGGGCAGAAGCCGGGCGCGCACTTGCCCTTGCTCCACTGCCCGCCGGAGACCTCGATCTGGGCGTGGCGCTCGGACAGGTCGTCGGCCACCACGAAGCCTGCGATGTGCGAGAGGCTCTGCTCCGGGGAGTCGAGGTAGGCCGCGGTCGAGCCGATCACGATGCCCAGCTCGACCTCCCAGTCGACCTTGGCCTGGGCGCTGCGCGGCATCGCGACGTCGTCGTCCGGGCCGCCGACGGTGTTCGGCGTCTTGAAGAAGACGACGGGGTTCTCCGGCGGCGCGGCGCCCGACTCGGCGGCGTGGGCCGCGTAGTTCATCCCGATGCAGATCACGGCGCCGGGACGCGCGACGGGCGAGCCGACGCGCAGGTCGGCCGCGCCGTCCAGGGCGGGGAGCGAGCCGGCGTCGGCGGCGGCGCGCACCTCGGCGACCCCGCCGCGGGCGAGGAAGCCGCCGTCGATGTCGCGGGCGAGGCCGCGCAGGTCGTAGGTCCCGGTGTCGGTGACCAGGGCGGGGATCTCGGCTCCGACAGGTCCGAGGCGGGCGAGCTTCATCGGCGGCTCCTCACCGGTCGAGGTGGTCGAAAGATCTGATGTCCGAGGGGGAACCTACCGGCCGCGCGGCCCAGGATCGACCGTGCGGGTCCGGTCCGGCCCGTGATCTCGAGTATCGGTTGCTCATTGTCGTCGCGACAGCAATGAACAACCGATACCGCGGATCTTCCGGTCGCGCCGGGGTCGCGGACGGGCGGGAAGTCGCGACCGAACCGCTATCTGATCGTTGTTGACCGGCATACATCGGATGTCTACCGTGGGCCGCGCATCGGCAGAAGGGACTGCGCGTGAGCCGCATCACCGCTCTGGAGACCGCGGACGTGCGGTTCCCGACCTCGCTCGAGCTCGACGGGTCGGACGCGATGAACCCCGACCCGGACTACTCCGCGGCCTACGTCCGGATCGTCACCGACGCCGCGGACGGCCTCACCGGGCACGGCTTCGTCTTCACGATCGGCCGGGGCAACGACGTGCAGGTCGCGGCGATCGAGGCGCTCGCCGGGCACCTCGTCGGCCGGGACGCCGAGGAGCTCCTCGCCGACATGGGCGGCACCTGGCGCGCGCTCGTGCACGACTCGCAGCTGCGCTGGCTGGGCCCGGAGAAGGGCGTCATGCACATGGCGATCGGCGCGGTCGTCAACGCGCTGTGGGACCTGCGCGCCAAGCGCGAGGGCCGCCCGCTGTGGCAGGTCCTCGCGGCGATGACGCCCGAGCAGCTGGTCGACCTCGTCGACTTCCGCTACCTCACCGACGCGCTCACCCGCGAGCAGGCGCTGGAGATCCTGCGGGCGGCGCAGCCCGGCCGCGCCGAGCGGGAGGCGCGGCTGCTGCGCGAGGGCTATCCCGCCTACACGACCACGCCCGGGTGGCTCGGTTACGACGACGAGAAGCTCGACCGGCTCTGCCGGGAGGCGGTCGCCGAGGGGTTCGACCAGATCAAGCTCAAGGTCGGCGGCGACCTCGCCGACGACGTGCGGCGGTTGCGGATCGCCCGCGACGCCGTCGGTCCGGACGTGCGGATCGCGGTGGACGCCAACCAGCGCTGGGACGTCGCCGAGGCGATCTCCTGGATCGGGGAGCTGGCGGGCTTCGACCTCGCCTGGGTGGAGGAGCCCACCAGTCCCGACGACGTGCTCGGGCACGCCGCGATCGCGCGCGGCATCGCCCCGATCCCGGTGGCGACCGGCGAGCACATGGCCAACCGGGTGCTGGCCAAGCAGTTCCTCGCCGCCGACGCGGTGGCGGTGCTGCAGATCGACGCCACGCGCGTGGCGGGCGTCAACGAGAACCTCGCGATGCTGCTGCTCGCGGCGCGGTTCGGGGTGCGGGTCTGTCCGCACGCCGGCGGCGTCGGGCTCTGCGAGGCGGTGCAGCACCTGGCGATGCTCGACTACGTCGCCGTGTCCGGCCGGATCGACGGACGCATGATCGAGTTCGTCGACCACCTGCACGAGCACTTCGTCACGCCGGTCCGCGTCGCCGGTGGGCGCTACCGGACGCCCACCGAGCCCGGAGCGGGCACGGAGATGCACGCCGCCTCGCTGGCGGGGCATACGGTGTCGCGCGATGCGTGAAATCGATTCCCTCGGGTTCGGCGGCGCGAACCTCGGCAACCTGTTCACCGCCATGACCGACGAGCAGGCGCACGCCGTGCTCGCGTCGGCGTGGGACTGCGGCATCCGCTACTTCGACACCGCCCCGCACTACGGCCTCGGGTTCGCCGAGCGCCGGCTCGGCGCGTTCCTCGCGGACAAGCCCCGCGACGATTTCGTCATCTCGACGAAAGCCGGCCGGCTGCTCCGGCCCAGCCCGGAAACATCAGACGAGTCGGACGAGGAAGGCGGGTTCGTCGTCCCGGCCGACCTGCGCCGCGTGTGGGACCCGTCGCCCGACGGCGTGCGCCGCAGCCTCGACGAGTCGCTGGAGCGGCTCGGCCTCGACCGGGTCGACGTGCTGTTCCTGCACGACCCCGACGAGTACGACGACATGGAGGGATCGGTCCGCTCGGCCGTCCCGGGCCTGGTCGCGCTGCGCGACGAGGGCCTCGTGCGGGCGGTGGGGATCGGGTCGAAGTCCGTGGCCGCGCACCTCGCCGGTGTGCGGGAGGGCGGGCTCGACCTGCTCATGGTGGCGGGCCGCTACACGCTGCTCGAGCAGCCCGCCGCCGCCGAGCTGCTGCCGGAGTGCCGGGAGCGCGGGATCGGCGTCGTGCTGGCGGGCGCGTTCAACTCCGGGCTGCTCTCGACCTCGCACCCCGCCGCCGGGGCTCGCTACGAGTACGGCGACGCGCCCGCCGAGGTCATCGCACGCGCGCAGCGGCTCGCGGCCGTCTGCGCCGAGCACGGCGTCGAGCTGCCGGCCGCCGCGCTGCAGTTCCCGCTGCGGGAGCCGGCCGTCCGGTCGGTCGTGCTGGGGGCCACCGAGCCCGCGCACGTGCGGCAGAACGTGGAGCGGGCCGCGGCGCCGATCCCGGACGCGCTGTGGGAGCACCTCGCCGCCGACGGGCTCGTGCCGTGATCCCGAACGCGATCGACGCCCACCTGCACCTCTGGGACCTGCAGCGCAGCGCCTACTCCTGGATCACCCCGGAGCACGGCCCGCTGCACACCACGATCACGCCCACGCGCGCCGAGGGCGAGCTGCGCGCGTCGGGCGTCGGGCGCGCGGTGCTCGTGCAGGCGGAGGACTCGGTCACCGACACCGAGCTCATGCTGGAGGTCGCCGCCGCGCACCCCTGGGTGGCCGGCGTCGTCGGCTGGGTGCAGCTGGACGCCCCGGACGTCGCGGCCGCCCAGCTCGACCGGTTCACGGTCGACCCGGCGTTCTGCGGGGTGCGCCACCTCGTGCACGACGACCCGCGCGACGACTTCCTCGCACTGCCGTCCGTGCGCACGTCGCTGGGCCTGCTCGCCGAGCGCGGCCTGCCCTTCGACGTGCCGGACGCCTGGCCGCGCCACCTCACGGCCACGGCCGAGCTGGCCGCCGCGCTGCCCGGGCTCACGGTGGTGCTCGACCACCTCGGCAAGCCCCCGCACGGGAAGCCCGGCTTCGCGCAGTGGCGGGAGGCGTTCGCCGCCGTCGCCGCGCGCCCGAACACCGTCACCAAGGTGTCCGGGTTGCAGGTGGCGGGCGAGCCGTTCACCGTCGCCGGCATCCGGCCCGCGTGGGATGCGGCGCTGGACCTGTTCGGCCCGGACCGGCTGCTGTGGGGCAGCGACTGGCCGATGACGCTGCTCACCGCGGGCTACGCCGGCACCTGGGAGGTCGTGTCCCAGCTGGTCGGGGAGCTGACCGCCGAGGAGCAGGACAAGATCCTCGCGGCCACGGCGCAGCGCGTCTACCGTCTCGATCCGAACACCCCTGAGGAGGCAGCGTGCTCTCGGGCATCCACCCGCTCCTGACCGGGCAGTTGCTCGCCCACCTCGACGCGATGGGGCATTCCGACACGGTCGTGCTGGCCGACGCGCACTTCCCCGCGCACCGGCTCGGCACCCGCGTGCTCGACATGCCAGGCGTCACGACGCCGGACCTCATGGCCGCGATCCGGACGGTGGTGCCGCTGGACGACGCGCCCGCCGTCGACCTCATGGCCACCCCGGACGGCGAGCGGCTGCCCGTGCAGGAGGAGCTGGTCACCGCGGCAGGCACCCCGGACGTGCGGTTCCTCGACCGGTTCGGGTTCTACGAGGCCGCCGCGCCCGCGTACCTGATCGTGCGCACCGGTGAGACCCGGGTCTACGGCAACGCGATCCTGCGGAAGGGGGTCGTGACGTGAGCGAGCGGAGCGCGGGGCTGCTCCTCGAGGCCCGCGGCGTCGGGAAGAGCTTCCCCGGCGTACGGGCGCTGCAGGACATGCACCTGGAGCTGCGCCGCGGCGAGGTGCTCGCCCTCGTCGGCGAGAACGGCGCCGGCAAGTCGACGTTGATGAAGCTGCTGTCGGGCATCTACACCGCCGACGAGGGCGAGTTCCTCCTCGACGGGAAGCCGCTGCAGGTCAGCGGCCCGCGCGACGCGCTGGAGCAGGGCATCAGCATCATCCACCAGGAGTTCAACCTGATGCCCGACCTCACGGTCGCGCAGAACATCTTCATCGGCCGCGAGCCGCGCGCCGGGCGGGTGTTCCTGGCCGACCGCGCGCTGGAGGCGAAGGCGGCCGAGCTGCTGGACCGGCTGCACCTGCCACTGCGCCCCGGCCAGCGGGTGGGGGACCTGACGGTCGCGAAGCAGCAGATGGTCGAGATCGCCAAGGCGCTCTCCTACGACGCCCGCATCCTGATCATGGACGAGCCCACGGCGGCGCTGAACGACGCCGAGGTGCGGGTGCTGCACGACCTGATCCGGCGCTTCCGGACGCCGGACACCGCCGTCATCTACATCTCGCACCGGATGGACGAGCTGAAGGCGATCAGCGACCGGATCACGGTGATCCGCGACGGGCGCTACGTCGAGACGCTCGACACGGCCACCACGACCATGCCCGAGGTCATCTCCCGGATGGTGGGGCGGGAGATCGCGGGCGGCGCCGGGCCGGAGGGCGTGCGCGACGACCGGCCCGTCGTGCTCTCGGTCGACCGCCTCAGCACCAAGGACCTGCTGAACGAGGTCTCGTTCGAGCTGCGCGAGGGCGAGATCCTCGGCTTCGCCGGGTTGATGGGCGCCGGGCGCACCGAGGTCGCCCGCGCGCTCGTGGGTGCCGACCCGGTCGCCTCCGGCACGGTGTCCCTGCGCGGGAAGCCCGTGCGCATCACCAGCCCGGCCGAGGCCGCCAAGCACCGCATCGGCTACCTGTCCGAGGACCGCAAGCAGCTCGGGCTGCTGCTCGAGCAGGACGTCAACGCCAACATCGGGCTGAGCTCGGTGAAGGAGCGGTTCCAGTCCTTCGGGTTCGTGCGCGCGAAGGCCATGCGGGCGCGGTCGCGCGAGCTGGTGGACGCCCTGCGCATCCGCACCCCGTCGGTCGACCAGACGGCCAAGTTCCTCTCCGGCGGCAACCAGCAGAAGGTCGTCATCGCGAAGTGGCTGGTCAAGGACTGCGACGTCCTGATCTTCGACGAGCCGACGCGCGGGATCGACGTGGGCGCCAAGGAAGAGATCTACCGGCTGCTCAACGACCTCGCCGCCCAGGGGAAGTCGATCATCATGATCTCCTCCGAGCTGCCGGAGGTGCTGCGGATGTCGCACCGCATCGTCGTCATGAGCGAGGGGCGGGTCACCGGGCAGCTCGCCGCCGCCGAAGCCACCCAGGAGAGCGTCATGCACCTCGCCACCCTGCGTCCGGAGACGGAGACCGTCCGATGACCACCCCCACCGCCACCGAGGAGGCGCAGCGCAAGGAGGCACCCGCCGGGGTGCGCCACACGCTGCGGGCCGGGCTGCAGCAGTTCCTCGCCTTCGCGAGCCTGCTGGTCATCTTCGCGATCTTCTCGATCGTCAGCCCGAACTTCTTCAACTACGGCAACATCACCAACATCCTGTTCTCGACCGTCGTGATCGGGACGCTGGCGCTGGGCACCACGTTCGTGATCATCACCGGCGGCATCGACCTGTCGATCGGCACCGGGATGGCGCTCTGCGCCGTGATGTCGGGCGTGCTCATCGTGAACGCCGGGGTGCCGATGCCGCTCGGCGTGCTCGGCGCGATCCTCTTCGGCGGGCTGATCGGCCTGGTCAACGGGCTCAACGTGGCCGTGCTCGGGCTGCCGCCGTTCATCGCGACGCTCGCGATGATGATGGTGGCGCAGGGGCTCGCCCTCGTCCTCTCCGACAGCACCCCGATCTACTTCGACCAGACGCCCGCCTACATCGACATCTCGATCGGCAGCCTGATCCCGGGCACCGACTTCCCCAACGCGGTGATCATCCTCGCGCTGGCCGCGGTGCTCGCAGGCGTGCTGCTCAACAAGACGGTGCTCGGCCGCTACACGTACTCGATCGGCAGCAACGAGGAGGCCACGGCCCTCTCGGGCATCGACGTGCGGCGCTGGAAGATCCTCATCTACACCCTCGCCGGCCTGTTCACCGGGCTCGCGGGCGTGATGATCTCGGCACGCCTCGGGTCCGCGCAGCCCGCCACCGGCATGGGCTACGAGCTGCAGGCGATCGCGGCCGTCGTCATCGGCGGTACCTCCCTGTCGGGGGGCAAGGGCTCGATCATCGGTACGGTCATCGGCGCCCTGATCATCTCCGTGCTCAACAACGGGCTGCAGATCATGCTGATCCCGCAGGAGTGGCAGAACGTCATCCTCGGCTGCGTGATCCTGCTCGCCGTCTACGCCGACCGCGCGCGCAAGCGCGCTTCCTGACAACCCGTTCGACCAAGGGAGTTCGATCGACCATGCGGATCCACCGGATCGGAGCGGCCGTCGCGGCGGCCGCCTTCGCCCTGACCGCCGCGGCCTGCGGCGGCGGGTCGGACGCGGGCGGCGGCGGGGGCGGCGAGGCCGACCAGCCCTACGTCGCCATCGTGTCCAAGGGCTTCCAGCACCAGTTCTGGCAGGCCGTGAAGCAGGGCGCGGAGCAGGAGGCCGCCCGCCAGGGCGTGCGGATCAGCTTCGAGGGCCCGGCCACCGAGGCCGACATCGAGGCCCAGGTGACGATGCTGACGAACGCGCTGGGCCGCCAGCCCGACGTCATCGGCTTCGCCGCCCTCGACTCCCGGGCCGCGGCGCCGCTGCTGCAGCAGGCCCAGAGCCGCGACATCCCGGTCATCGCCTTCGACTCGGGCGTCGACAGCGACATCCCGCTCACCACCGCCGCCACCGACAACAAGGCGGCCGCGGCGGAGGCCGCGAAGCACATGGCCGAGGCGCTCGGCGGCACCGGCAAGGTCGCGCTCGTCGTGCACGACCAGACCAGCAAGTCCGGCACCGACCGCCGCGACGGCTTCGTCGAGTGGATGCAGGCCAACGCGCCCGGCATCCAGCTGCTCGAGCCGCAGTACGGCGGCGGCGACCAGGCCAAGTCCGCCGACATCACGAAGGCGATCATCGCGGCCAACCCGGACCTGCGCGGCATCTACGGCTCGAACGAGGGCTCCGCGATCGGGGTCGTCCGCGGCGTGCAGGAGAGCGGCGTGCAGGGCCTCACCGTCGTCGGCTTCGACTCCGGCGCGGCGCAGGTCGAGGCGATCCGCAACGGCACGATGCTCGGCGCGATCACCCAGAACCCGGTCGGCATGGGCGAGCAGCTCGTCGACGCGGCGGTGAAGGCCACCCGCGGCGAGCAGCTGCCGCCCGTGATCGACACCGGCTTCTTCTGGTACGACCAGAGCAACATCGACAGCCCAGAGATCCAGGAAGTCCTCTACCAGTAGGCCCCGCCCGCTCCGCGGAAGTTCAGGAAAGCCACATTCATGTCCTGCAGGTTCATGAATGTGGCTTTCCTGTACTCCGGGCCGGAGGCCTCAGCCCAGCGCCCGCCGCACCCACTCCGCCACGCCGTTGATGTGCACCGTCGCGTGCGCCGCCGCAAGGGTCGCGTCGCCCCTCGCCAGCGCATCGACGATCGCGCGGTGCTCCGTGAGGGTGCGCGTCACCGCGCCCTCCTCGGACAGGCCGCGCCAGATGCGCGCCCGCAGGGTGCTGCTGGACAGCGTCTCCAGCAGGCTGGTCAGGTAGGCGTTGCCGGCGAGATCGGTGATGTAGCGGTGGAAGACGCCGTCGTGGGCCACGAGGTCGTCCACCGACGTCGTGGCGTGCACCTGAGAGAGCAGGCCCTGCAGGTGCTCGACGTCGCCCGCCGAGGCGCGCGCGGCCGCCAGGCCGGTGGCGGCCGGCTCCAGGATCCGGCGCACCTCGAACAGCTCGAGCACCGACGCGTCCTGGTGGATGTCCACCACGAACGACATCGCGTCGAGCAGGAGGTCGGGCGTCAGGCTGGTGACGTAGGTGCCGTCGCCGCGCCGCACGTCCAGCACCCTGATGACCTCGAGCGCCTTGACCGCCTCGCGCAGCGAGCTGCGGGAGAGCCCCAGCGCCTCGGAGAGCTCCTTCTCCGGTGGCAGCCGGTCGCCGGGGCGCAGCTCACCGGACCGGATCATCGCCTTGATCTTCAGGATCGCCTCGTCGGTGACGGCCACCCGTCGAGTCTGCCAGGCGGCCCGCTGTCGGTGTCCCCGGTTAGCGTGCCCGCGTGCTGACCACGCTGGCCGTCGAGAACTACCGCTCGTTGCGCGATCTCGTGCTGCCGCTCTCCCGGCTCACGGTGGTCACCGGGGCGAACGGGAGCGGCAAGTCCAGCCTGTACAAGGCGCTGCGGCTGCTCGCCGACGCCGCGCGCGACGGCGCGGTGGCCGCGCTCGCGCGGGAGGGCGGGCTGCCGTCGGCGCTGTGGGCGGGGCCGGAGACCGTGGGCCGGGGGCCGGTGCAGGGCACCCGCCGCACGAAGCCGGTGGGGCTGCGGCTCGGGTTCTCCGGCGACGAGTTCGGCTACGCGCTCGACCTCGGCATGCCGGTCCCGACGCAGACCGCGTTCCACCGCGATCCGGAGTTCAAGCGCGAGTGCGTGTGGCGCGGGCCGGTGCTGCGGCCGGCCGCGCTGCTCGCCGACCGCGACGGCCCGGTGGTGCGGGGGCGCGAGCCCAGTGGCGCCTGGGGCCGGGAGTCCCACCGGATCGGGCTGACCGACAGCATGCTCACGGCGTTCGCCGACCCGCGGGTCTCCCCCGAGGTGCTGCTGGTGCGCGAACGCATCCGGTCGTGGCGGTTCTACGACCACTTCCGCACCGACGCCGACGCGCCGGCGCGCCAGGCCCGGGTGGGCACCCGCAGCCCCGTGCTCGACCACGACGGCGCCGACCTGGCGGCCGCGCTGCAGACCATCCAGGAGGTCGGCGACCCGGCGGAGCTCGCCGCGGCCGTCGACGACGCCTTCCCCGGTTCGCGGATCGGGGTGGCAGCGGGCGAGGACGGCCGGTTCGCGCTGCGGTTCCACCAGCACGGCCTGCTGCGCCCGCTGAGCGCGGCAGAGCTGTCCGACGGCACGCTGCGCTACCTGCTGTGGGTGGCGGCGCTGCTGAGCCCGCGCCCGCCCGAGCTGCTCGTGCTCAACGAGCCGGAGACCAGCCTGCACCCGGACCTGCTGCCGCCACTGGCCGCGTTGATCGCGGCCGCCGCGGCGCGCACGCAGGTCGTGGTGGTCACGCACGCCCTGCCGCTGGTGCGCGCCCTCGAGGCGGTCGGCGACGACACGGCGCTTCTGGAGCTGGAGAAGGAGCACGGCGCCACGGTGCTGGCCGGCCAGGACCTGCTGGACCGCCCGTCGTGGCACTGGCCGAAGCGCTGACTGCGAGCTCGCACACCGACATCTGCGCTGCCGCACCGACTGCAGTCGGTGTGGCAGCACCGGAATCGGTGTGCGAGCGTCGGGGTCAGACCTCGGCCGTGCCGTGCAGCACCCGGGCGAGGAACGTGCGCGTCCGCTCCTGGCGGGGGGCTCCGATCACGTCGGCAGGCGCGCCCTCCTCCACGATCACGCCGCCGTCGATGAACAGCACGCGGTCGGCCACCTCGCGGGCGAACTGGATCTCGTGGGTCACCACGAGCATGGTCATGCCCTCCCGGGCGAGGCCGCGCATGACGTCGAGGACGTCGCCGACCAGCTCAGGGTCGAGCGACGACGTGGGCTCGTCGAACAGCATGACCGTCGGGTCCATGGACAGCGCGCGGGCGATCGCGACGCGCTGCTGCTGGCCGCCGGAGAGCTGGCGGGGCATCGCGTTCTCCCGGTTCGCGAGCCCCACCCGCTCGAGGTTGGCCCGGGCCACCCGCTCGGCGTCCTGCTGGCTGCGCCCGAGCACCCGACGCTGGGCGATGGTGAGGTTCTTCAGCACCGAGAGGTGCGCGAACAGGTTGAACTGCTGGAACACCATGCCGGTGGTGCGCCGCGCGGCGTCGATGTCGACGTCCGGGTCGGTCATCTCGTGGTCGCCCACGACGACGGTGCCGCCGGTGGGCACCTCGAGCAGGTTCACGCAGCGCAGCAGCGTGGACTTGCCCGACCCGGACGGCCCGATGATGCAGACCACCTCACCGCGCGCGACCTCGAGGTCGATCCCGCGCAGCACGTGGTTGCTGCCGAAGGACTTGTGCAGGTCCGTGACGCGGACCACGGTGTCGGTCATACCTCGGCACCCTTCGGCATGCCCGCGCTGCCGAACCGGCGTTCCAGGCGGCGCGCGAGGTACGACAGCGGGATCGTGATGATCAGGTAGCAGAGCCCGACGACGAGGATCGGCGTGAGGCTGCGCACCTCGTTCAGCGCGGCCCGGCCGAACTGGGCGAGCTCCTGTTGCGTCAGGGTGGTGCCGAGCAGGAACGCCAGCGAGGAGTCCTTCGTCAGCAGGATCAGCTCGTTGGTGAGCGGCGGCAGGACGATGCGGAACGCCTGCGGGATCACGATGAACACCATCGTGCGCGCGGGCGACATGCCGAGCGAGCGGGCCGCCTCGACCTGGCCGGGCGGCACCGCCTGGATCCCGGCGCGGATGGTTTCGGCGATGTAGGCCGAGCCGACGATGCCGAGGGCGAGGGTGATGGAGAGCGTGCGGTCCAGGATGGTCCCGAAGGCCAGCGGGATGCCGAACCCGATGGCGATCACCACCAGCAGGGCGGGCAGCCCGCGGAAGAACTCCACGTAGGCACCCGCGACCACGCGGTAGACCGCCACCGACGACAGCCGCATGAGGGCCAGGAGGAGGCCGAGGGCGAGCGCGAGGAGGAAGCCCAGCGCGGTGAAGACCACCGTGTTGCGCAGCGCGATCGTGAGGACGTCGGGGAACAGGCTCGCGGCGACCTCGAAGTCGAAGAACGCGCGGCCGATCGTGGCCCAGTCCGCGGTGAACGCGACGACCAGCACGACCGCGACCGCGATCCCGTACTGGACGCCGCGCCACACCCGGGCCCGCTGGCGGCGGGTGAGTGCCATGCGGGGGTCAGCCC
This sequence comes from Pseudonocardia kunmingensis, assembly GCF_006716445.1. Taxonomy (GTDB): domain Bacteria; phylum Actinomycetota; class Actinomycetes; order Mycobacteriales; family Pseudonocardiaceae; genus Pseudonocardia; species Pseudonocardia kunmingensis. The sequence continues at coordinate 2,949,854 of NZ_VFPA01000001.1, read as the reverse complement.
TGGCTCGGGGCCTGGCCGAACCACTTCTCGTAGATCCGGTCGTAGGTGCCGTCGGCGCGCGCCGCGGCGATGGTCTCGTTGATCGCCTGCAGCAGGGCGGTGTTGCCCTTGCGGACGCCGAACCCGTACTGCTCGTCGGTGCGGAACTCCGCGGTGACGGCGAGGCCGGGGTTCTTCTTCGCGAAGTCGAGCAGCGGACCGTTGTCGGCGATCCCCGCGTCGACGGTGCCGGTCTGCACGGCCGTGGTCAGCAGCCCGAGGTCCTCGAAGACGACGATCTCGGCGCCGGTGATGTTGTTCTGCGCGTACTCCTGGCCGGTCGTGCTGTTCTGCACGCCGACCTTCTTCCCCGCGAGGCCGGCCGGATCGGTGATCCCGGTGGCCTCCTGCACCAGCAGGGCCTGGGTGGCGTCGAAGTAGGGATCCGAGAAGTCGATGTTCTGCTTGCGCTCCTCGGTGATCGTCATCGCCGCGGCGCCGATGTCGCACTGGCCGGAGTCGAACGCAGCCCCGGACTGGATGCCGTCGAAGGGCATGTCGATGATCTGCTGCTCGACCCCGAGCTTGGCGGCCACCAGGTCGACCATCTCGACGTCGAACCCGACGATCTCCGCACCCTCCTGGAACTGGAAGGGCTCGTAGGGCAGGTGGGTGCAGGTGGTCAGCTGCCCGTCGGTCACCAGCTCCACGCCGCCGGCGGCCGGTGCCGCTTCCTCACCTCCGCCTCCGCACCCCGCGAGGACGACCGCGAGCGCGGCGGCGCCGAGCACGATCGGGATGGAACGTCGGGTGGCAGGCACGGGGACCTCCTCGTGGGCGGTGAGTACGCGGGGATGCTGCCATCCGGAGGCCCCCGGTACACCTCCGCGTCGGTCACTGTTGTGTGACGTCACCCTGAGTGATTCGTTGCCGCGGGCCCGTGAGGACCGGGACTAGGTTGGGTACCCCTGGAACCAGCAGACACCGCATGCGCGTTGTCCGCGATGAGTGCACCTACCACGGAGGACCGCGATGCCCCTGATGAGACGGCTGGCAATGCTGGCCACGGCGGCCGAGGCCGCGCGCCGCTACGCGAAGAGCAACCCCGACAAGGCCTCCAAGTACCTCGACCAGGCTGCGTCCTTCGTGGACAAGCAGACCAAGGGCAAGTACTCGGGCCAGATCCGCGGCGCCACGGACAAGGCGAAGGGGTTCGCCGGCATCCGCCAGACCCCGGGCCACGGGGTCGCGGGCAACGGGCACGCGCAGGGCTACGACCAGAACGCCGGCTACGGCAAGACGGCCGGCTACACGGCCCCGCCGCAGCAGACCCCGCCCGCCCCGCAGCCCGGCCAGTCGCCGACGCCGTAAGGGCCACCCGCGAACGGCACGTCCTCGAGCACGGGGGGCGTGCCGTTCGTGCGTGCAGGTGCACCTCGTGGGGGCCTCCCGTGCCAGGATGACGTCGAGCCGGCAAGGGCGCCCTCACCCCCGGGCGTCCCGGCCGGGCCGCGTCCCTCCGCGCCCGCCACGAACGGGAGCGGCTGGAGAGAGTACGAGGAGGCAGCGTGTCCGTTCCACACGACTGGACCCCGCCCACGGCAGCCAGCCCGGAGCCCCGGCCTGGTCGCGACCACGTGGTCGCCGGCCTGAAGGCCACCGACGAAGGGGATCCCGAGCTCGTCCAGCTGCTCACCCCGGAGGGCCAGCGGGTGTCCGATCCCCGCTTCGACGCCTACGGCGCCGATCTGGGCGTCACGGAGCTGAAGAGCCTCTACCGCGACATGGTGCTCGTACGCCGGGTCGACCGGGAGGGCAACGCATTGCAGCGGCAGGGCCAGCTCGGCATCTGGGTGCCGTTGCTCGGCCAGGAGGCCGCCCAGGTGGGCGCCGGCCGCGCGATGGCACCGCAGGACATGGCCTTCCCGTCCTACCGGGAGCACGGCGTCGCCTGGACCCGCGGGATCGACCCCACCGACCTGCTCGGGATCTTCCGCGGCACCGACCACGGATCGTGGGACCCGAAGGACGCCCGGTTCCACCTGTACACGATCGTCATCGGCAACCAGTGCCTGAACGCCACCGGTTACGCGATGGGCCAGAAGTTCGAGGGCAAGGTCGGCGAGGGCCCCGACAGCGAGGCCACCATCTGCTTCTTCGGCGACGGCGCCACCAGCCAGGGCGACGTGCACGAGGGCTTCGTGTGGGCCGCCGTCTACGACGCGCCCGTCGTCTTCTACTGCCAGAACAACCAGTGGGCGATCTCCGAGCCCACGTCGCGCCAGAGCCGGGTGCCGCTGTACAAGCGCGCGGAGGGCTACGGCTTCCCCGGCATCCGCGTCGACGGCAACGACGTGCTGGCCTGCCTCGCCGTCACCCGTTGGGCGTTGGAGGAGTGCCGCAGCGGCAACGGGCCGGTGCTCGTCGAGGCCTTCACCTACCGCATGGACGCCCACACCACGTCCGACGACCCGTCGCGCTACCGGCTCGCCGACGAGCTGGAGCTGTGGAAGCTCAAGGACCCGATCGAGCGCGTGCGGGTCAACCTGGTGCGCGAGCACGGCATCGGCCAGGAGTTCTTCGACGAGGTGCAGGCCGAGTCCGACGCGCTGGCCGCGCGGTTCCGCGAGTTCTGCGTGAACATGCCGCCGCCCGCGCCGGACCGGATGTTCTCGCAGGTCTACGCGGAACCCTCGCCCGTGCTGGAGGCACAGCGCGCGGCGTTCCTGGACTACCACGCGTCCTTCGAGACCGAGGGGGTGTGACGGTGGTGCAGCTGACCCTGGCCAAGGCGCTGAACGACGGCCTCCGCGCCGCGATGGAGCGCGACTCGAAGGTCCTCGTCATGGGCGAGGACGTCGGCAAGCTCGGCGGCGTCTTCCGCGTGACCGACGGGCTGCAGAAGGACTTCGGGGAGCAGCGCGTGCTCGACACCCCGCTGGCCGAGTCCGGGATCATCGGCACCGCCGTCGGCCTCGCCATCCGCGGCTTCCGGCCGGTGTGCGAGATCCAGTTCGACGGGTTCGTGTTCCCCGGCTACGACCAGATCGTCTCCCAGCTCGCGAAGCTGCACTTCCGCTCCCAGGGCAAGGTCCGGGTGCCGGTGGTCGTGCGCATCCCGTTCGGCGGGGGCATCGGCGCCGTCGAGCACCACAGCGAGTCGCCGGAGTCGCTGTTCGCGCACGTCGCCGGGCTCAAGGTCGTCGCCTGCTCGAACCCGTCGGACGCCTACTGGATGATCCAGCAGGCGATCGCGAGCGACGACCCGGTGATCTTCTTCGAGCCGAAGCGGCGGTACTGGGAGAAGGGCGAGGTCGACCTCGACGCCGACCCGCCGCCGCTGTACGCCTCGCGGGTGGTGCGGCCGGGCCGCACGCTCACGCTCGCCGGTTACGGGCCGGTGCTCAAGACCTGCCTGGAGGCCGCCGCGGCGGCCGAGGCCGACGGCCACGACCTCGAGGTGATCGACCTGCGCACGCTGTCCCCGCTGGACCTCGACCCGGTCGTCGAGTCGGTGCGCCGCACCGGGCACCTGGTCGTCGTGTCCGAGGCGCCGTCGGAGTCGTCGGTCACCTCGGAGATCGCTGCCCGGGTGCAGCAGGAGGCGTTCCACTCGCTGGAGGCGCCGGTCCTGCGCGTCACCGGCTTCGACGCGCCCTACCCGCCGTCCAAGTGCGAGGAGGACTACCTCCCCGACCTCGACCGGGTGCTCGACGCCGTCGACCGCTCGTTGGCCTGGTGAGGGCAGCGATGCGCCGCGAGTTCGCCATGCCCGACGTCGGTGAGGGGCTCACCGAGGCCGAGATCGTCAGCTGGCAGGTCCAGCCGGGCGACACCGTCACCGTCAACCAGGTCATCTGCGAGATCGAGACGGCGAAGGCCGCCGTCGAGCTGCCCTGCCCGTACGCGGGCACGGTGGGCGAGCTGCTCGCCCGGCCCGGCGAGACGATCGCGGTCGGCACGCCGATCATCGCGATCGAGACGGAGGCGGCTGGAGGCGCGGCGCCGGCGGGCGAGGCGCGGGCGGGCGAGGCGGCGGCCCCCCGGGCCGGCGACGAGGGCGGAGCGAAGATCGGCGAGGCCGGTGCGGACGGCCGCATCGCCACCCTGGTCGGCTACGGCCCGCGCCCCGGCTCGGTCACCCGCCGCCCCCGCCGCACGGCGCAAGCCACCTCCCCACAACCCGCTGACGAACGGCACTCCCGTCGGCTGGGTACCGACGAGAGTGCCGTTCGTCAGGTGGATCAGGGCGCGGACGCGGGGCGCGTGCCGCTCGCCAAGCCGCCTGTCCGCAAGCTCGCCAAGGATCTCGGTGTCGATCTGCGTTCCCTCGCCGGCACGGGCTCCGGGGGCGTGATCACGCGGGCCGACGTCGAAGCAGCCGCCGCACCCGCTCCGGCGCAGGTCGCCGCCGTCGGCGGGGTGCGGCGGGAGCCGATCCGCGGGGTGCGCAGGGCCACCGCGGCAGCCATGGTGAGCAGCGCGTTCACCGCGCCGCACGTCACGGAGTTCCTCGCCGTGGACGTCACCGCCACGATGGCGCTGCGCGACCGGCTGCGGGCCACGCGCGAGTACGCGGACGTGAAGCTCACGCCGCTGGCGTTCGTGGCCAAGGCGGTCTGCCTGGCGGCGAAGCGCACGCCCGAGGTCAACGCCTCCTGGGACGAGGCGGCCGGCGAGATCGTCTACTACGAGCGGGTGCAGCTCGGGATCGCCGCGGCGACGCCGCGCGGGCTGATCGTGCCCAAGGTCCGCGACGCCGACACGCTGTCGCTGCGCGAGCTGACCGGCGCGCTCGGCGAGCTCACGGCCACGGCGCGGGCGGGCAAGACGCCGCCCGCCGACCTGGTGGGCGGCACCTTCACGATCACCAACGTCGGGGTGTTCGGCGTCGACACCGGCACGCCGATCATCAACCCCGGGGAGGCGGCGATCCTGGCCGTCGGCGCGATCAAGCCGACGCCCTGGGTCGTGGACGGCGAGCTGGCGGTGCGCACCGTGTGCCAGCTGTCGCTCTCGTTCGACCACCGGCTCGTCGACGGCGAGCAGGGGTCGCGGTTCCTGGCCGACGTCGGCGCGCTCCTGACCGATCCGGGGCTCGCGCTCACCTGGTGACGGAGGTGACCGATCCGTGACCCCCGGACCGGGAGCACGGAGGGCGTCTCGTGCGTTACTAGGGGTATGGCGTTCGTGCTCCTGTACCTCGTGGTCGAGATCGTCGCGCTGGTCGCGCTCGGGTCGGCGATCGGGCTGGGCTGGACGCTGCTCGTGCTGCTGGCCGGCTCGGTGCTCGGCCTGTGGCTCGCGCGTCGCGAAGGCGTGCGGGCCGCGCAGGCGCTCGCCGAGGCCGTGAACAACCGTCGCGTGCCCACGGCCGAGCTCACCGACGGCATGCTGGTGGCGGCGGGCGGCGTGCTGCTGTTCGTGCCCGGCCTGGTCACCGACCTCGCCGGCCTGCTGCTCCTGCTGCCGCCGGTCCGGGCGCTGGCCCGCCGCCGGCTGGTGCAGGCGGCCGAGAAGCGCTCACCGGAACTGCGCACGGCGCGCATCCGGTCGCAGGCGCCGGTGGTCGACGGCGAGGTCGTCGAGCCGGACGAGCGCCCGCAGCGCTCCGGACGGTTCGTGATCGAGGGCACCGTCGTGCCCGGCGACCAGCGCTGATCCCCGCCGGCACGCACCGCCCGTCAGGGCAGGAGAGCCCAGGTCGTCGTGCACCTCGCCGTCACGCGCACGGGCTCGGGTTCGAGGCCCAGCGCACGCACGTCGGGGCCGCCGGACTCGACCGCTGCCGTCCGGTAGGCCATCGGGGCGGAGTGCTCGGCCGCCTCGGACAGCCGCCGCAGCGGACCGAGCCCGCCGCCCAGCGCGGCGGCGTACCCCTCGGCCCGCACGCGCGCGTCGGCCACGGCACGCTGCTGCGCCTCGCGCAGCGCCGCGGCGGGGTCGGCGAGCACCCAGTGCGGTCCCCGCAGGTCGGTGGGCTCCGCGCCGACCAGGGCCGACAGCACCTCGTCCAGTGCCGAGACGTCCGTGACGAGCAGCGCGAGGTCCTCGGCGGCCCGGCAGCCGACCACGCGGCCGTCGCGCCACTCGTGGTGCACCCGCAGCCGCCGGTGCCGCACCTCCAGCCCGGACCGCTGCAGCGCCGGTTCCGCACCGGCCACGCGCCGTCCCAGCTCGGACACGGCGGCGGAGCGTGAGCGGGCCACCGCGGTGAAGGAGACGTCGAGCTCGGCGCGGTCGCCCAGCTGCTCGAACCAGCCGCTCCCCTCCGTGACGATCTCCGGAGCGACGGTCTCCGGACTTTGGGCGTCGTCGGTCGGGGTCACGACCACAGGAAACCAGATCGGCGAGTATCGAGTTGTCTAGGGAATGCGCAATACGACGGCAGAGACTGCGATGAGCGGCGGAGGGGTACGGGATCGGATGGCACGCCCGCTCGTCCACCTGCGCAGGAAGGTGCGGGAGGGCCGGTCCGACGCGCCGGGCCGCGTCGTCGACGCGCTCGGGCGGATCGGCCTCGTCGGCTACGGCGTCGTGCACCTCATCGTGGCGTGGCTGGCGCTGCAGGTGGCCTTCGGCGTGCCGGACGCTCCCCCGGACGCCGACGGCGCCGTCGGCACGATCGCCCGCACCCCGGGCGGCGTGTTCGCCCTCGGGATCGCCGCCGTCGGCCTGATGGCCTTCGCGTTGTGGCAGGTCACGGCGGCCGCGGTGGGCTTCCGCTGGGTGTCGGGCGGCGAGCGGATGCGCAAGCGGGTGGGCGCGGTCGCGAAGGCGATCGCGATGTCCGGGCTCGCGCTGATCATCCTGTCCTACCTCACCGGAATGCACTCCGGGCGCGGCACCAGGGTGCAGGCCGTGGCGGCCGACGTGCTGGCACTCCCCGCGGGGCGGGTGCTGCTCGGGATCGCCGCCGGGGTGGTCCTCTTCCTCGCAGGCGCGATGACCTACACGGGAGTGCGGCGCACGTTCATGGGCGACCTCGACGTCCGCCGCCTCGGCCGGGGCGTCCGGCACACGATCGAGGTCGTGGGTGTGGCGGGGCACCTCGCGCGGGCGCTCGCCCTCGGCGTCGTCGGCGTGCTGGCCGGGGCCGCTGCCCTGTTCGCCGATCCGGAGCGGGCCGGCGGCCTCGACGCGGCGCTGCGGACCCTCGGCACCACCGGGCTCGGGGCAGGTCTGCTCGCAGTGGTGGCGATCGGCTTCGCCGCCTTCGGGCTGTTCTGCGTGGCGGACGCGGCCACCCGGCGGGCCTGATCGTCGTTTCTCGCACTGTCTAGCGGATCGGCGATAGAGCGGTAGAGCGACCGATCGACTGTCGTCGGCGCGCCCGGGATGCAGGGCTCCCGGCGGACGGGTCGGGTGGGGTTCTGCGAACGGGGCTCTGGTGCGGCGGTTCTCGCGCGTGCGCGCCCACGGGAGCGTGTTCAGTTGGACGCGACGGCCGTCCGGGCAGCGGAACAGCGCGGACGTCGACCTGATCAGGCCGATCGCTGGAAGTGGTGCGAGGGCGACAAACCTGTCGCCGTGACACCACTCCTGGCGATCACCCCGGCGAGAAGAACGTGACCGTGCTGGTAAGGGCCGTGACGGGCGACTCGCACTGATCACGCCTCCCGGGCGTCCTCGCTGGTGAGGCCGCCGACGATCAGGTCGGCCAGTGCGGTGACGGCGTCGGCGGTGGTGGTGCGCTCCCGGGCCAGCTCGGCGGCGATCGACTCGGCCGCTCCGAGCGCGCCGACGCAGCGCAGCCGGAGTGCCCCCGTCGACAGGGCGGAGTGCGGTGCCAGGGCGGCGACCATCACGTCCGTGTAGTCGTCGAGCATCTCGCACAGGCTCGCCTCCATCTCCGGGTTCCCCTTCAGCGCGGCGGAGACGGCGGCGAACTCGGGCATGTCGGTGGCGCAGGCGAAGTAGGCGGCGCTCATCACGCGGGCGATCGCGCCGGCGGTGGGTGCGGCCGTCCGCAGCGCCTCGGCGAGTGCGGCCCGGTGCCGTTCCTCGAGCCGCCGGTAGAGCGCGAGCAGGAGACCGGCGCGCGTGCCGAAGTGGTCGTACGCGATCGGCCTGCTCACCCCGGCGGCCTCCGCGAGCGTGACGAGGGTCAGGCCGTCGGCCCCGTGGGCTCGCACGATCCGCACGGCGGCGTCGAGCAGCTTCTCCCGCCTGGCCTGCTTGGGCAGCCGGGCCGGTCGCGTGGTCGTCATCGCCCTCCTTGCATGCGCCGGCCAGACTAAGCTACAAAGTGTAAGTTACAAAATGTAGCTACGAGGGAACGAGGTAGTCGTGCAGCCGGTACTGATCTTGGGTGGCTCGGGCCAGGCGGGTGCGGGCGCCGCGGCCGTCCTGCGGAGGTGGCACCCCGCGCTGCCGCTGGTGATCGGGGGGCGCGACATCGACCGCGCGCGGCGGGTGGCCGACGGGCTCGGGGCGGCGACGGCCGCCGTCATCGACGTGGGGCGTGACGACCTCGGCCTCCCGGCCGACCACGCCAGCTCGGCGGTGGTCGCCGCGCTGTGGGACGACCACCTGCACGGGCTGCGCCACGCGCAGCGACGCGGGGTGCCCTACATCGGCATCTCCAGCGGGCTGGTCGAGATCGCACCGGAGGTGGTCGCCGGCGCCCAGCGGGCGGGTGCGGCGCCGATCCTGCTGGCCAGCCACTACTGCGCCGGCACCGCCGTGCTCGCGACGTTGCACCTGGCCCGGGACTTCGGCCGCGTCGACACCATCCGCATCGGCGCCGTCCTCGACGCGCTCGACACCGGCGGACCTGCGGGTATCGCGGACCTGGAGCGCTTGTCCACCGCCACCTCGGCGGGTCTGGAACGCCGTGACGGCGTCTTCTCCTGGGTCGCGGGTCCCGACGCGCAGGGCGAGGTGCGCACCCTCGACGGCACCGTCCTGCCGGCGCAGAGCATCCCGATCCTCGACGTGCCGAGCCTCGCCCTCGCGACGGGTGCGCGGGACGTGCGCTTCGACCTCGCGGTCGGTGAGTCCGCCGGCCGGCGCCGCGGGGGCCCGCCGTCCGTCGAGACCCGCATCGACATCGCGGGGGCGGACCCGGCGGGTGCGCCGCTGCGCACCACCCGGTACCTCGTCCACCCGGAGGGGCAGCGGCCCCTGACGTCGCTCGGCATCGCCCTCGGCGTGGAGCGGCTGCTCGGGATGCGGGGCGGACCCGTCCTGCCGGGCGTCCACACCCCCGAGTCGCTGCTCGACCCGTCCTACGCGATGGAGCGGTTGGTCGCGCTCGGCGGCTCCGTCGTCGACGCGCCTGCGGGCTGATCGCGGATTCTCGGGCTCTCTAGGGAGGGCCCGAGAAAGCGGTAGAGCGGCCGATCGGCGACACGCCATCGCCTTCGATAGCCGCTTCTAGGGTCTGAGCAAGATCCGCCGATACCGTCCGATGGGTGGACCCCGTGCGCAACCCGTTCGCGCCCGGAGCGGGCCAGCGGCCCCCCGAGCTCGCCGGCCGGGACAAGGAGCTCGACGCGTTCGAGATCGTGCTGGAGCGCGTGTCCCGGGGCCGGCCCGAGCGCAGCCTGGTGCTCACGGGCCTGCGCGGCGTCGGGAAGACGGTCCTGCTCGGCGAGCTGCGGTCGATGGCGCTGCGGGCCGGCTGGGGGGCCGGCAAGATCGAGGCGCGGCCGGACGCGGACCTGCGCCGTCCCCTCGCCGCGGCCCTGCACCGGGCGATCCGCGACCTCGCCGTGCGCCACCGCGACCCGGAACGGGCGGGCGACGAGCCCGTCGATCCGGAGCGCGCCGACGAGGTACTGGGCGTGCTCAAGGCGTTCGCCCTGCGCTCGGCGCCGGACGGGGCGAAGCTGCGCGACCGGTGGCAACCCGGCATCGACGTGCCCGTGACGAGCGGCCGGGCCGACTCGGGGGACATCGAGATCGACCTCGTCGAGCTGTTCACCGAGGTGGCCGAGCTCGCCAAGGACGTCGGCACCGGCGTGGCGCTGCTCATCGACGAGATGCAGGACCTGCGCCCCGACGACGTCTCGGCGCTCTGCGCGGCGTGCCACGAGCTGTCCCAGTCACGCGCTCCGCTCGTCGTGGTGGGCGCGGGCCTGCCGCACCTGCCCGCGGTGCTCTCGGCGTCCAAGTCGTACTCGGAGCGGTTGTTCAAGTACTCCCGCATCGACAAGCTCGACCGCGCCGACGCCGACTTCGCGCTCCTGGCCCCCGCCGAGCGCGAGGACGCCACCTTCGACGTCGACGCCCTCGACGTGCTGTACGAGGCGTCCGGCGGCTACCCGTACTTCGTGCAGGCCTACGGCAAGGCGGCCTGGGACGCCGCCCCGCGCAGCCCCATCGGGCCCGCGGACGTGAAGCTCGCCGCGCCGGAGGCCGAGGGCGAGCTGGCCGTCGGCTTCTTCGGTTCGCGCTACGAGCGGGCCACCCCGGCCGAGCGGGAGTACCTGCGGGCGATGGCCGAGCTGACGGAGGGCCGGGACGAGCCCGTGGGCACCTCCGGCATCGCCGACCACCTGTCGCGCAAGGCCTCGTCGCTCTCCCCGGCCCGCGACAGCCTGTTGAAGAAGGGGCTCGTCTTCTCGGCGCAGCGCGGGCAGATCGCGTTCACGGTTCCCCACTTCGGCCGGTACCTGCTCACCCAGCCCTGATCCGCGTTCGTCCGAACAGGTGAAACCGGCTCAGATCCCGGTCAGGGGTAACGGTGGGGCCCCCATGTCCGATTTCACCTACAGCCCCGTGGTGCTGTCGGACCCCCGACCTGACAGCACCGCGGGGCTTTCCCGTACGGGCCGGTCAGTGCGGTGTCGGACCCGGCTCGTAGCATCGTGCCGGTGCAGGACGCCAAGCTCGAGATCCAGATGCTGCACGACCGGGTGTTGGTGAAACCGGAGTCGTCCGGCGAGCGGCGCAGCGGAGCCGGGATCGTCATCCCGGCAACCGCAGAGGTCGCCAAGCGTCTTGTATGGGGGGAGGTACTCGGTATCGGAGCGCATGTGCGCACCGTGAAGGTGGGCGACCGCGTGCTGTTCGCGCGCGACGACCAGTACGAGGTCGACGTGCACGGGTCCACCTACCTGGTCCTGCGGGAGCGGGAGGTGCACGCCGTCGCCACGGAGCGCACGGAGCACGGTACGGGGCTGTACCTGTGACGAACCGGGCTGCCGCCCGGTCCGAGGTTGAGGGGAACGGACTTCATGCCCGAGCGGCAGTCTTCGCCTGGGGAGGCGACGGCAACTCCGGAGCCGGAGATGACGCAGAACGGACACGGCGCGGCCGAAGCGCACGGGAGCGGCTCGGCGGGGGGCACCGAGCAGGCCGCGCCGGGTGAGCGGGGCCAGGCGCCCGACGAGGTCGCCGCCGTCCCCGGGGGAGCGGGCACCGGCGGTGAGCAGCCGGCGCGCCCGTCGCCGTCGCCGCGGCCCGCGCCCGGCCCACGTGACGACGCCGAGGACGACAGCGAGAGCCCGACGGTGCGCACGCCGTCCGGGCGGGCCGGCTCGGCGCCGCCCGCCGGGCCGCCGTCGGGACGGCCGGGCAACGACCAGGTTCCGAACGGACACGCCCCGGCCGGTCAGGCCCCGGCGGTTCAGGCCCCGGCCGGCCAGGCTCCGAACGGTCAGGCCTCGAACGGTCACCTCGCGAACGGCCAGGCCCCGAACGGGCAGCTCGCGACCGGTCAGGTCCCGAACGGTCGCGTCCCGAACGGCGCTCCGAACGGCCCGGCCGGCAGCGGTGAGGCGAACGGCCACCCGTCCGGCGGGGAAGCGGCCACCGTCGCCGTCCCGGCCGGCCGCGCGTCCTGGCCGCCCGCCGACGCCGAGGCCACCCAGGTCCTGCCGCGCACGCCGTCCCGGCCCGTCGTCGAGCAGGCCACCGAGCGGATCCCGGTCGCGGCGCGCCCGCCGGTGGATCCGCCCACGCGGGTCGGCGGCATGAACGACTTCGACGGGCCGGGCGGGCCCGGCGGCCCGGGCGGTCGCCGCGGCCGCGGTCGACGGCGCCTGCTGGTGCTCTCGGCCGTGGTGGTCGGGCTCGGCCTGCTGTACGTCGGTGACCTGCTGCTGAGCTCCGGCTCGGTGCCGCGCGGGGTCACGGTGGCCGGCGTCGGTGTGGGGGGCATGTCCCTGGCCGACGCCGAGGAGCGGTTGCGGGCCGAGATCGGTCCCCGCACCGAGGCACCGATCCCGGTCACGGTCGGCGACGTGCGCGGCGAGATCGAACCCGTCGCGGCGGGGCTGTCGGTCGACTGGGCCGGCACCCTGGAGCAGGCCGGCTCCCAGCCGCTCAACCCGATCACGCGGATCACCTCGTTCTTCAGCGAGCGCGAGGTCGGCGTGGTCACGAGCGCCGACCCCACCGCGCTGAGCCAGGCGCTCGAGCAGCTCGGTCCGGTCGTCGACCGGGAGCCGGTCGAGGGGTCGGTGCGGTTCGAGGGCACGCAGCCGCAGCCGGTGGACCCGCAGCCCGGCCAGCGGCTCGACGTGCCTGCGTCCGCCGAGGTCCTGCAGCGGGAGTGGGCGAACGGGAACGCCGTCGCGCTGCCCCTCACCGAGCTGCCGGCCACCACCACGGCCGAGGACGTCACCACCGCGATCGAGCAGGTCGCGCGGCCCGCGGTCGCCGCCCCGGTCACGGTCATCGGGGAGAACGACGTGCGCGGCGAGCTCACCCCCGAGGTGATCGCGGCGTCGCTGAGCTTCGTGGCCGCGAACGGCGACCTGGTACCGGAGCTGAACCAGCAGGCCGTGCAGGACGCGCTCGCGCCGCAGATGGCGGCGTCCGAGGTGCCCGGGCGCGATGCCACGTTCGAGTTCTCCGGCGGCCGGCCGGTCGTCGTCCCGTCCCAGGACGGGCGGGGCGTCGACTACGAGGCCACGCTCGCCCAGCTGCTCGACGTGCTCGCCGGTCCGCCGCCGCGGGAGATCACCGCCGTGTACGCCGACCAGCCCGCTGAGGTCACCACCGAGGAGCTGCAGGCGCTGGGCAACCCGGAGGTCATCGGCGAGTTCACCACCGGCGGGTTCGCCGCTGACTCGGGCGTGAACATCCGCCGTGCCGCCCAGCTGATCAACGGCACCGTCGTGCAGCCGGGCGAGACGTTCAGCCTCGATGACGCCACCGGACCGCGCACCGCGGCCAACGGGTACGTGGAGGCCGGCGTGATCCAGGACGGGCGGTCGTCGCGCGGCATCGCGGGCGGGGCGTCGCAGGTGTCCACCACGCTCTACAACGCCGCGTACTTCGCGGGGATGACGCTGGTCGAGCACCAGGCGCACAGTTACTACATCAGCCGGTACCCGGCCGGGCGGGAAGCGACGATCGCCACCGGGGCCATCGACAACCGGTTCCGCAACGACAACCCCACGCCGGTGCTGATCCGCACCGTCTGGACCCCGACCGCGCTCACCGTCCAGATCTTCGGTCAGCGCCAGTTCGAGGTCACCGGGTCGTTCGGGCCGCGTACCAAGCCCACCGAGCCCAACGAGCTGACGTTGCCGGCGGGCGAGGACTGCCACCCCAGCAACGGCAGCCCCGGCTTCACGATCACCGACACCCGCACGCTGCGCAACGTCAGCACCGGTGAGACGCGCACCGAGACCATCACCACGCGGTACAACCCGGCGCCGCGGATCGTGTGCGAGGAGTGAGCGCTGGCCGTACCCTCGATCCGTCACCGACGACGAGATTCGGGGGTTCGGGATGCGGATCGCGGACGTGCTGCGGAACAAGGGCAATGCCGTGGCCACGGTGGAACCGGGCGCCACGGTCAGCCGGTTGATCAGTGAGCTCGCCGCCCACAACGTGGGCGCGCTGCCCGTCGTCGACGGCGGGCGAATCGTCGGCATCGTCTCGGAGCGGGACGTCGTGCGCCGGTTGCACGCCGGCGGCCCGGGGCTGCTCGAGGCGCGGGTGGCCGACATCATGACCACCGAGGTCACCACCTGCAGTCCCAGCGACGACGTCACCGACCTCGCTGCCGTGATGACCGCCCGCCGCTTCCGGCACCTGCCCGTGGTGGTCGACGGTGAGCTGGCGGGCATCGTCAGCATCGGCGACCTGGTGAAGGCCCGGATCGACCTGCTCGAGTCCGAGCGGGCGCAGCTGCAGAGCTACATCGTCGGGTGAGGCGACCGCGGCCGCGTCCTCATGAGGCAGGACGCGACCGCGGCTCAGGCGATCAGGCGGGCGTCAGCACGAGCCGCAGGGATGCGGGCTCCGCGTACAGCTCGTGCTGGGGAAGCACGTCCGGGCCGCAGCTCGCGGTGCCGACGCCGCGGTGGGCGAGGTCCACGGTGAGCCAGACCCGGTCGCCCGGCACCAGGTCGACGGGGTGCCGCGCGGCGGCGAGGTCGGCGCTGGTCCAGCGCCGCACGGTCAGGCCGAACGTCGCCGGTCCGTCCTCCGCGGCCACCCGCAGCCCGGTGCCGGAGCCGCCGGTGATCTCGGCCCAGCGCACGTCCGTGCGCCTGCCGTTCTCCTGCGGCATGACGTAGGGCGTCTGCAGGGCGTCGATCGAGCTGGTGAACCGGCCGACGCGGGCGGCGGCCCGGGTGTCCGGATAGGCCTCGCCGGGGCCGCCGCCGTACCAGGTGACGGTGTCCAGGTCGGCGGGCAGCGACCACAGCAGGCCCAGCCGGGGCAGCGACCCGGTCCACTCGCCCTCGGGTTGCACGGAGACGTCGAGCTGCAGCCCGGCACCGGCGAGGGGCGTCCAGCGCATCGTGGTGAGCAGTCCGACGTCGAGGGCGGCCGGCGCGGTGCGGGTGCGGACGACGATGCTCCCGTCCTCGTGCCGGACGTCCTGCACGCGGTGCCGCAGCCGGTCCAGGCCGATGGCCTGCCACCCGACGGCCGCGGCGTCGGGGCGGATCCGGTCGTTGTCGGTGGGTGCCCGCCACGCGTCCAGGCGTGGGCCGTCGACGGCGAGCCCGGCGAGCCCGGTCAGCACGCCGCGCACCGGGTCGAGCGCGATCGGGCCGTCGGCGCGGATGGCCTCGGCCGGGGGCCGCTCCGCCAGCCGCACCTGGCCCCAGGCGATCTCGTGCCCGGCCTTCGCCCAGGGTTCGTCCGCCGCGAGAACGGCGCGCACCGTCAGCCACGTCTCGGCGCCACCGTCCGCCTTCGCGGGAAGGTCCAGCTCGACGCTCCCGCCCGGCGCGACCGAGGGGACGTCCAGCTCGCCCGCGGCGACCTCCGCGCCCTCCTCCTCAGCGGTCCAGGTGAACCGCAGGTGGGCGAGGTCGCGCGCCTCGTACAGGTTCGTGATGCGCAGCGGGCCGTCCGCCGCACCGCTGATCCGCACCGGCTCGATGACCTTGGCGAACTCGTGCAGGCCCGGCGAGGGCGTCCGGTCGGGGAAGAGCAGGCCGTCGGCGACGAAGTTGCCGTCGTGCAGCTCCTCGCCGAAGTCGCCGCCGTAGCCGTAGAACTCCCGGCCCTGCGCGTCGCGGGTCCGGATGCCGTGGTCGATCCACTCCCAGATGAACCCGCCCTGGCAGCGGGGGTGGGCCTCGAACAGCTGCTGGTACTCGGTGAGCCCGCCGGGGCCGTTGCCCATCGCGTGCCCGTACTCGCAGAGCACGAACGGGGACTCCCGCCGCGCGGCGTCCTGCACCGGGTCGACGCCGCGGGCAGGCTCCTCGCGGCGGCCGATCAGCTCGACCTCGTCGTGCGGGGCGTACATGCGGCTGTAGACGTCGGACCAGCGCCCGTCGGGGGCCCGCTCGTAGTGCACCGGGCGCCCCGGGTCGCGGTCCTTCGCGTAGCCGTACATCAGTGCGAGGTTGCGGCCGGTCCCCGACTCGTTGCCCAGCGACCACATGATGACGCTGGCGTGGTTCTTGTCCCGCTCGACCATCCGGCGCATCCGGTCGGCGAGCGCCTCGGCCCACGTCGGGTCGTCCGTGGGGTTGCGGCGCCAGCCGACGTGCTCGAAGCCGTGGGTCTCGAAGTCGCACTCGTCCACGACGTACAGGCCGTACTCGTCGCACAGGTCGAGGAACCGGGGGTGCGGCGGGTAGTGGCTGGTGCGCACGGCGTTGATGTTGTGCCGCTTCATCAGCAGCACGTCGTCGAGCATGTCCTGCTCGGTGACCGCGCGGCCGCGGTCGGGGTGGAACTCGTGCCGGTTCACCCCGCGCAGCAGCACGCGGTTGCCGTTGACGGTGAGCAGCCCGTCCGCGATGCGCACGGTGCGGAACCCGACCCGCAGGTCCACGCGCTCGGTGTCGGTGACCACCTGCACGTCGTAGAGGCGCGGCACCTCGGCGCTCCACGGCTGCACGGCCTCCAGGCGGACCTCCTCGCCGGGTGCGACGTCGACGCCCAGCTCGGGCAGCAGCACCCGGGCCTGCGGGGCGCCGTCGACGTCCACGCGGAACCTGCCGGCGCCCCCGTAGTAGCCGGCGTGCACGTACACGTCGTCGACGCCGCCGTCCGGCCGGGACAGCAGCGCGACGTCGCGGAAGATCCCCGACATCCACCACATGTCCTGGTCCTCGAGGTAGCTGCCCGCCGACCACTGGTGCACGCGGACGGCCACGAGGTTGTCCTCCCCCGGCCGGACCACCTCGGTGACGTCGAACTCCGCAGGCAGCCTGCTGCCCTGCGCGGTGCCGACCTCGTGCCCGTTGACCCAGACCGCGAAGCAGGAGTCGACGCCCTCGAAGCGCAGCACGACCCGGCCACCCGCCCAGCCGGCGGGCACGGCGATCGTGCGCCGGTAGCTGCCCGTCGGGTTCTCCGTCGGCACGTGCGGCGGGTCGATCGGGAAGGGGTAGCGGACGTTGGTGTAGGCGGGCCGGCCGTAGCCGTGCAGCTGCCAGTGCGCGGGCACCGGCAGCTCCGCCCAGCCGCCGTCGTCGAAGCCCGGGTCGGAGAACCCGGCGGGCGCCTCCGCGACCGTGGCGGCCAGGTCGAACCGCCACTGCCCGTTCAGGCTGAGCCGGGGCGCATCGGACGTCACCGCCGCGCGGGGCGGGAGCATGCGGGCGTCCGGAAGCGGGTCCTCGTGGTAGGGCAGGGACGTCACTGCGGCATTCCTCCTGCAGGTGGGGGTGGGGTGTAGCGGCCGGTGCTGGAGCGGACGACGAGGTCGGGGAGCATTCGCACGGGTACGGGCTCGGTGCCGGCCCCCTCGATCTGGGCGAGCAGCATGCCGACGGCGCGGCGGCCCTCGTCGGCGAAGTCCTGGCGCAGGGTGGTGAGCGGCGGGATGAGGTAGGCGGCCTCGGGGACGTCGTCGAACCCGACGACGCTCACGTCGCCGGGCACGGCGCGCCCCGCCTCGTGCAGCGCGCGCAGCAGCCCGATCGCCATCTGGTCGTTGGCGGCGAACACGGCGCTGACACCCGGGTCGGCGGCGAGCACGTGGCCCGCCTCGTACCCGGAGCGCGCGCTCCAGTCGCCCTGCAGCGGCTCGTGCACCGGCGCCCCTGCGGCCTCGAGGGCGGCCCGCCACCCGTCGGCGCGGGAACGCGCGGCGGCCCAGCGCAGCGGCCCCGCCAGGTGCCGGACGGTGGGGTGGCCGAGGTCGAGCAGGTGCCGGACGGCGCTGCGCGCGCCCGCGGCGCCGTCGAAGCCGACGCCCGCCGCCAGGTCGTCCAGCCCACCGCGGAGCACCACGAGCGGACCGCCCGCCTGCAGCTCCCGCAGCGCGGCGGCGGCGTCGACCTCCGGGTCGATCGCCACGATGCCCTCGACGCCCTGCGCGGTCAGCCGCTCGCCTGCCGCGAGCGCCGACGCGCGGTCGAACCGCGAGAGCGTCTCCGTGCTGACCGAGTAGCCGGCGTCCCGGGCCGCCTCGTCGACGCCGCGCAGCGTCCGCACCGGCCCGTGCAGGTCGGAGCCGGTCGCGACGATGCCGATCGTGTGCGAGCGGCCGGAGGCCAGGGAACGCGCGGCGAGGCTGGGGCGGTAGCCGAGCTCGCGCATCGCGGCCAGGACGCGCTCCCGGGTCGAGCCGCGCACGCCGGGCTGGTCGTTGATCACCCGGGAGACGGTCTGGTAGGAGACGCCGGCGCGCGCCGCGACGTCGAGCATGACGGGCGCGCCGTCCCGCCCCCGCCCGCTCCGGACCACGCCGCCTCCGTGAACGCTCACAATCCTGGGCCGCCGAACACAGGCCGCACCTTCGTGAACGCTCACATTAGGCGTCACAACCGACCGCCGCCCCCGCCGATATGACACACTTCACACAGCGAGTGGCCACCCGGTGTGTGAAGTGGGAGCTAGAAGGCTGCCTCGGACAGTTCCATCAGGCTGTTGTCGGTGTTCTCGACGATCGCGCGCTGCGCGCTCAGCTGCGGCAGCACCGTCTTCGCGAAGAACCGCGCCGCGCCCACCTTGCCCTCGTAGAACGCCACGTCGCGCTCCGAGGGCTCGCCGCCCAGCGCGGCGAGGGCCACCTCGGCCTGGCGCAGCAGCAACCAGCCGATCAGCACGTCGCCCAGCGCCATCAGCAGGCGCACGCTGTTCTGGCCGACCTTGTACAGGCTCGTGGGGTCCTCGGCCGACGCCATCAGGAAGCCGGTGAGCGTGCCGAGCATCCCCTGGACGTCGGCGAGCGCCGTGGCGAGCAGCGCGCGCTCCTCCTTGAGGCGGCCGTTGCCCGCCTCGGCGTCGAGGAACGCCTGGATCTCCCCGGCCACGTGGCCCAGCGCCTGACCGTTGTCGCGCACGATCTTGCGGAACAGCAGGTCGAGCGACTGGATCGCGGTGGTGCCCTCGTAGAGGGAGTCGATCTTCGCGTCGCGGATGTACTGCTCGATCGGGTAGTCCTGCAGGTAGCCCGAGCCGCCCAGCGTCTGCAGCGACAGCAGGAGCTGTTCGGTGGCGCGCTCGGACCCCACGCCCTTGACGATCGGCAGCAGCAGGTCGTTCACCCGTGCCGCGAGCGTGGTGTCGGCCCCGGTGGCCTCCCCTGCGGCGATCTGCTCCTGGAAGGTGGCCGTGTAGGTGTACACGGCGCGCAGGCCCTCGGCGTAGGCCTTCTGCAGCATCAGGATGCGCCGCACGTCCGGGTGGTGCGTGATCGTCACGCGCGGGGCGGTCTTGTCGAGCTGCCGAGTGAGGTCGGCACCCTGCACCCGCTCCTTGGCGTAGTCCAGTGCGGCCAGGTAGCCGGCCGAGAGCGTGCCGATGGCCTTGGTGCCCACCATCATCCGGGCGTACTCGATCACCTGGAACATCTGGGCGATGCCGTCGTGCACCTCGCCCAGCAGCCGGCCGACGGCGGGCGTGCCGTGCTGGCCGAAGGTGAGCTCGCAGGTCGTGGAGGCCTTGAGGCCCATCTTGTGCTCGACGTTCGTGACGAAGGCGCCGTTGCGCGCACCCGGCTCACCGGTCTCGGGGTCGAAGTGGAACTTCGGCACGAGGAACAGCGACAGGCCCTTGGTGCCCGGCTTCGGCGTGATCCCCGGGCCCTCCGGGCGGGCCAGCACGAGGTGCATGATGTTCTCGCTCAGGTCGTGCTCGCCCGAGGTGATGAAGCGCTTGACGCCCTCGACGTGCCAGGTGCCGTCGGCCTGCTGCACGGCCTTCGTGCGGCCCGCGCCCACGTCGGAGCCGGCGTCGGGCTCGGTGAGCACCATCGTGGCGCCCCACCCGCGCTCGATCATCAGCTCGGCCCAGCGCTTCTGCTGCTCGGTGCCGTTGCGGTGCACGACGGCGGCGAAGTTCGGCCCGGCCATGTACATGAAGGCGGCCGGGTTGGAACCGAGGATCAGCTCGGCGGCCGCCCACTGGACCGTCGACGGGATCCCGTAGCCCCCGAGCTCGGCCGGCAGCGACAGCCGCCACCACTCGCCGTCCCAGAGCGCGCGGTAGCTGTCCTTGAGCGACTGCGGCAGCGTGACGGAGTGGGTGGCCGGGTCGAAGACCGGCGGGTTGCGGTCGGCGTCGACGAACGACTCGGCCAGCGGGCCGACGGCCAGCGCGTTCAGCTCGGTGAGCACGCCGCGCACGGTGTCGGCGTCGATGCCGTCGTAGGGCGCGCTGCCCAGCCTGTCCTGCACCCGGAACACCTCGAAGAGGTTGAACTCGAGGTCCCGCAGGTTGCTCCTGAAGTGGCCCATGTGCCTCGTTCCCCTATCACCTACCCGTCGGTAACCCGAGCTTATTACTCATCGGTAACCGGGACAAGGCCGGGCTCGGAGCGCGTCATCACGCCCGACCGGGCGATCACACGTTCGAGCACCACCCGTTGTGCGACCAGAGCCCGTCACGCATCGTGCGGAGATCGACATTCATCCGACGTGCACGTGCTCCGAGGGCACCGGCGGGAGGACGACATGGCTCCTGATCTGCCCCGCCGCAGCGTTCTCGTCGGAGGTCTCGTCCTCGCCGGCTCGTTCGGCGGCCTCGTGCGGCCGGCCAGGGCGTTGGCCGCGGAGAGCCCGGAGATCATCGGGTGCGACGAGTGGGGCGCCCGCCCGAACCGCGACGTCATCCCGGTGTGGAACGAGCCACCGATCCGGATCATCGTGCACCACACCGCCACGGCCAACGTCGAGGACGTCAGCCGGGCGGCCGCCGACGAGGTCGCGCGCCTGATCCAGGGCTTCCACATGGACCGGCGCGGCTGGATCGACACCGGGCAGAACTTCACGATCAGCCGTGGCGGGTTCGTCCTCGAAGGCAGGCACCGCAGCCTCGAGGTCCTGCGTTCCGGTCGGCGCCACGTGGAGGGGGCGCACTGCACGGGGCAGAACGTCGTCGCCGTCGGCATCGAGAACGAGGGGACCTACACCGGCGAGAAGCCGCCCGACGCGCTGTGGGAGAGCCTGCGCGCGACGTGCGCCTACATCTGCCGGCAGTACGAGATCCGGCCGACGGAGATCGTCGGGCACCGCGACTTCAAGGACACCGCCTGCCCGGGCAACGCCCTCTACGGGATGCTGCCGACGCTGCGCGGAGAGGTCGCGGGGGTGCTCGGCGAGCGCCTGTCCGGGAAGGACGCCCGGCGGGCGTCGTGGCCGCTGTTGCGCACCGACGACCGCGGAGCCGCGGTGCAGGCGGCCCAGCACCTGCTGCGGGCCGTCGGCATGGCCGCGGTGCGGGCCGACGGCCACTTCGACGCCCGGACGACCGATGCGGTCCGCCGCTTCCAGACCGCGCACCGCACGGAGGAGGTCAACGGCATGCTCGGTGGCGAGTCGTGGCCGCTGCTGGTGACGGCCGAGGGTGGGGACCCGGCGGAGGTCGAGCTCGCGGTCCGGGCCCTCACCCCGGCGAAGGCGGTACGGGCGTCGTCGCTCTCGGGTGCCGACGACTGGCTGCGCCTGCTCGACGCCGCCGCCCGCCGCCCCTGACCCGCTGCGGGTGCGCCGACCTCACCAGGTGCCGGGCCCGTCCTCCCACAGCTTCCACGGGGCGTCGCCCGCGGCCCAGAGCCCGTTGAGGGCCTGGTAGTCCTTGTAGGTGTCCATCGCGGCCCAGAAGCCCTCGTGCTTGTTCACGGTGAGCTGCTTGTCGCGGGCCAGTCGCTGCAGGGGCTCGGCCTCCAGGAACAGGTCCTCCTCGTCGTCGAGGTAGTCGTCGAGGAACGACCTCTCGAAGACGAAGTACCCGCCGCTCACCCAGCCGGTGACCTGCGTGGGCTTCTCGTTGAACTCCGCCACGACGTTGCCGTCGACCTGCATCTCGCCGAACTTCGACGTGGGGTGCACGCCGGTGACGGTGCCGATGCGCCCGCCGTCGGCGTGGGCCTTCGCGAGGTGGGCGATGTCCACGGCGCTCACGCCGTCACCGTAGGTCATCATGAACTGCGGTGTGTCGATGTAGTCGCGGATGCGGCGCAGGCGCGCGCCGGTGCCCGCCTCGAGCCCGGTCTCGGCGAAGGTGATCTCCCAGTTCTCGTCGGCCACGCCGTTGCGGAACTGCGGTTGGTGGTCACCCTCGGACAGGGAAAGGGTGAAATCGGACATGTGGGACCGGTAGTCCAGGAAGAACTGCTTGATCTCCCAGCCCTTGTAGCCCAGGCAGAGGATGAAGCGGCGGTACCCGTAGTGGCTGTACAGCTTCATGATGTGCCAGAGGATCGGCCTGCCGCCGATGTCCACCATGGCCTTCGGCAGCCGCTCGCTGACCTCGCGGATGCGGGTGCCTTGTCCTCCGCAGAGGATGACCACCGGGGTGTCGTAGTCCATCAGGAAGCGTGTCCCTCCGCTGTATCGGGATTGCTACTCCGGGTGACTGGGGAGCGTGTCCGGGTGCGCATTTCGTAGCCCAGGCCGGGTGCCGTCAGCAAATCTCACGAGACGTGAGACTCTCTGCTATCGCGAGTTCGGCCCGGGTTGTGACATGCACGTTGCGCACGTCACCGGCCACGGTGACGACGCGGTACCCGCGCTCCACGAGCAGACCGGAGTTCTCGACGGGCCGGGGCCGGTCGGCGTGCACGCCGCGCAGCACCTCGGCCCGGAACGCCTGCGGCGTCTGCGTCAGCACGAGGTCGTCCTTCGGCAGGGTCTCGAGGACGCGCCCGCCGCCCACCCGCTGCACGACCTCCAGGATCGGGACGACCGGTACCGCTGCGTCCGCGCCGTCGCGCACCGCCGCGATCACCGACCGGAACAGCGCGTCGGACGCGAGCGGGTGGGCGGGGTCGGCCACCACGGCGACCGCGGCGTCGGCCGGCACCGTGGCGAGACCCGCGCGCAGCGACTCCGACTGGTGGTCCCCGCCCTCGGCGAGGGCGTCGACGGGCTCGCCCGTCCACGAGTGCCCCGGCGGGAGAACGAGCGCGACGCCGTCGCAGGTGCGGCGGGCGGCGGCGACCGTCCGGTCGACCATCCGCATCCCGCCGACCCGCTCGAACTGCTTGGGCCGGTCGCCGAACCGGCGCGCGGCACCACCCGCGAGGACCACCGCCCAGATGGGCCCGTCGGCGTCTCCGTCGCTGTCCACGTGCCTCCGCTCCGTCCGCTGATCGCGGCGGATCGTCCCACTTCCTCCGATCGGGCGACCGGGGTGGGCACGCCCTGCAACCGCCCGCTGCTGGGACGGGGACCACGCTGAGTACGCTGCGAGCAGTGTCGACGCGAACCCAGCCGGCGACTCGGACGCCGGAGAGGCTGCTCGCGGGTTCGCCCGCGGCGCGGCGCCTTGTGCACGAGGCGGCCGCGCGTTCGGCAGCGGTGCAGCGCGTCGCCGTGATCGGCCCAGGTGGCCACGGCAAGTCCGTGCTGCTGGACGCGCTCGCCGCGGCGTTCGCGGCGGCCGGCGCCACCGTCGTCCGCGAGCTGGCCGGCCGCACCGCGCTCGGCCCCGACGACGTGCTGCTGCTCGACGACGCCCACCTGCTGGCACCGGCCGAGCTCGAACACGTCGCCGCGCTCGCCGCGACACCGGGAGGCCACCTCGTGGTCGCCCACCGCCCGTGGCCGCGGCCCACCGGTACGGCGGCGCTCGGGGCGGCGCTCGCCGCGGCCCGTCCGCCGGTGGTGCTCGACCCCCTGGACCGCACGGGCGTGGCCGCCCGGGTGGCGCTGCACCTGAGCGCCGAGCGCCCGCCCGCCGAGCTCGTCGACCACGTGCTTGAGCGCACCGCGGGCGTCCCCGGCCTCGTCGACCGCCTGCTCGCCGTGCTCGTCGAGACCGCGGGGCCGGACCGGAGCCAGGTGCCGCTGCCCGACCGGCCGCCTGCGGGTCTGCTGGCGCAGCTCGGGTACGTCCTGCACGGGCTCGGCGACGACGTCTGCGGGCTGTTGCTGGCCCGGGCGCTCGGCGCGCCGCTGGAGGCCCAGGTCCTCGTGCCGCTGCTCGGCCTCGCCGAGGCCGGGACCGACGGCGCCGCACGGCTCGACGAGCTGCTGGAGGCGGCCCGGGCCGCCGGCGTGCTCACCGCCGACGGCGCGGCGATCCCGCTCGTGTCCGCCGCGGTGCTCGCGCGCACCCCGCAGGCGTCGCGGGTGGAGCTGCGGCGCGCGCTGGCCGAGATCGAGCTGGGCCGCGGGGGCAGCGTGCTCGCCGCGGCCCGCGGGCTGCTCGGCACGGGGGCGAGCGGCGCGCGGATCGCCGACGTCTTCACCACCGCGGCCGAGGAGGCCCTGCGCACCGGGTCGTCCTCGGCGGGCGAGCTGCTCGACGCCGCGGTGCGCGCCGGCGGTGCCGCGCTCGGGCTGGCAGCCCGGCGGGCCGAGGCCGCGGTGCTCACCGGGGACCTCGAGCTGGCCCTCACCCAGGCCGACCAGGTGCTGTCGGCTCCCGAGCAGGTGCCGCAGGCGGAGGCGGTCCGGGCCGGCACGGTGGCGGCCGCGGTGCTCGCGCACCGCGGCATGCTCGCGCGCAGCGCGGAGCTGTACCGGTGGATGGGCACCGCGCTGGGCCCGGAGCTGGGCAGCACCGCCGTGCTGGCCGTGCCCGCGCTCATCGGGACCGGCGCCCTCGACGAGGCGCGCCGGGTGCTGCACCCTCCTCCGTCCGCCGTGGGCGCCCCGCCCCGCCCGCCGACGCTGCTCGCCGGCGCGGAGGAGCTGATGGCCCAGGGCGCCTACGAGTCGGTCGCCGGGTCGCCCACGGCCGCGCTGTCGCAGCTGACCCGCGCGGCGTCGCTGCTGGAGTCCTCGCAGCGGGCCGCGCTCCTCCCGGACACCCCGGCCGCCCTCGCCGCGCTCGTCGCCGTGCACTGCGGGGAGCTCGACGTCGCCCAGTCGGTGCTCGAACGCGCGCTGCGGGTGCGGTTGGGCGGGCGCGGGGCGGTCACCCGCCACCGGCTGCTGCTCGGGTGGATCGCGCTGTTCCGGGGAGCCACGCCGGCGGCGCGCTCGGCGCTCGCCGCGGCGTCCCCGCCGGGTGCGCGGCTCGAGCCCCGCGACGAGCTACTGGCCGCGGCCCTCGAGGTCGCGCTCGCCCGCCGGGCGGGTGACCTCGCCGTGCTGATGACGGCGTGGGGCCGCGCCCGTGAGGCGATCGTGCGCCACCCCGTCGACCTGTTCGTGCTGCAGCAGCTCGGCGAGCTGTGGGTGGCGGCCACCCGGTTGCGGGAGTCGAGCTGGGTGCGCCCGCACCTGGACGAGGCGGCCGCCCTGCTCTCCCGGCTCGGCGACCCGGCCCTGTGGGCGGCCCCGCTGCACTGGGCCGGGCTGCAGGCGGCGATCCTCTCGGAGAGCCGGGAGGCCGCGCAGCGGCACGCGACGGCGCTGGAGGCGGCGGCAGGCGGCAGCCGGTACGCGGCGGCGATGGCCGCGGCGGCCCCGCACTGGGTGGGCATGCTCGACGCCGAGGTCGACGCCGAGGGTGTGGAGGCGGCGGCCCGCGGCCTGCACGCCGTCGGGATGGCGTGGGAGGGCGGGAAGCTCGCGGGCCAGGCCGCGATCCGCACCCGGGACCGCAAGGCGATGACCGCCCTGCTCGGCTGCGCCCGCGCGCTGCAGAGCAGCGGCCCGGCGGCGCGCGCCGTCGCGGTCGACGCCGACGCCGAGACGGCCACCGACCCGGGAGGCATCCCGGTCACCACGGCGGCGGAGTCCGAGTCCCCGCCCGACACGACCCCGGACGGCGACGGCCCCCTCAGCGAGCGCGAGCGCGAGGTGGCCGGGCTCGTGCTCGAGGGCCTGACCTACAAGCAGATCGGCGAGCGGCTGTTCATCTCGGCGAAGACCGTGGAGCACCACGTGGCGCGCATGCGCCAGCGCCTCGGCTCCGGCAGCCGCGGCGAGCTGTTCGCCCACCTGCGCCAGATCGTCGGCCCCGGCACCGACTAGCGAACAGCCCCCCACCCCGCACCTTGGAGCCAAGGTGCACTCAGGAGGGCCCTCCTGAGTGCAGTATGGCTCCAACGTGCGGCCTGGAGGGCCTGCCTGACCGCAGGATGGCTCCAAGGTGCGCGGATGGGCGGGTGTGGGTCAGCGGGGGAGGCTCGCCAGCACTCCCTCGCAGCTGCGGACCACCAGCCGGGCCACGTCCGAGACCGCGCGGCTGGACATCGGGCTCTCCGCGCGCCGCTGCCAGCGGCCTGCCGCGTCGATCGCGGCGTCCCACAGCTCCTGTGGCCCCGCGTCGGGCTCCAGCCCCAGCCGGGCCGCGGGTGCTCCGCCGTCGCCGCCGAGCAGGCGTTCGGCCTCCTGGATGGCCTCCTTCGGCAGCTTCACGGCGCCGGACCGCAGGGTGGAGAGCAGCCGCAGCTCCGCGAACTCGTGGGCGCCGGCGAGGATGCGTTCCAGCTCGGCCTGCAGCGGCGCGGCGGACGGGCGCGGCTCGCGCGACAGCACCAGGTCGACGGCCAGCAGGGCCGAGCGCGCCTTGAGCAGGTCGCGGCGCTCGGCGAACTGGGTGACGAGCACGCTGCGCAGCTCGTCGAGGCCGCTGCGCTTCACCAGCTCGGCGGCGATCTTGTTCGGGTCGGTCATGCCCTGGCGGATGAGCGTGGTGCCCAGCCGCACCCCGAACAGGCCGAACCGCTCCATGAGCTTCGCGCGCGTCTGGGCGTCGGGCGCGTCCAGCTCGGTGCGCGAGAAGCGGTCCGCGGACAGGAGCATCGACTCGATGTCGGAGCGCGGCAGGGCGGCGAGCGTGGTGAGCGCGGTGAACTCGTCCTGGCGCATCGTGCGCCCGGTCTGCGCGAGCAGCCCGGCCACCGCGACCACCGTCTGGCACAGCCCGCGGATCTTGTCGTCGGCCCGGTAGCGGCGCGCGATCCGCCGTGCCGAGGTCAGCGCGTCGAGCCGGCCGACGCCGATCTCGTCGGCCCGCGACAGCACACCGATCGTGTTGATCGGCGTGGCCCGGGCGACGCCCTGGTCGAAGAACGACTCGAGGAAGCGGACGTCCGTGGCGTGCAGGTGGCGCATCAGGTAGATGACGGCGTCGGCCTGGGTCGGGGCGTCCTCGGGGGCGAGGAACGCGCCCGCTCGCGCGGAGGTGTCGGCCGACAGGGACGCGATCCCCGGGGTGTCGATCAGGGTCTGGGCGCGCAGGTTCTGCGAGGGCCACTGGACCTCGAGCTTGTCGACCTGCTCGACCGGCATGCCCTGCAGGTCGAACGACAGGCCGCCGCCCGCGCGGTTGATCGTCAGCTGCCGCGGCGCCGCCGCGCGCGGGAACATCGTGACCTTGGGGATCTGCGCGTCGACGTACCAGGTGACCACACGCGTGCACTCGCCCGCGTCCGTCGGTGCGATCTCCTCGCCGACGAGCGCGTTGAGCAGCGTGGACTTGCCGGCCTTGACCTTGCCCGCGATCGCGACCCGCAGCGGCTCCTCGAAGCGCTGCAGGTTGTGCTGCAGCCAGCCCACCGCCTGCGGGCTGTCCTGGTAGGTCTCGATGGTGCGCCGCAGCAGGACGCGCACCACGGAACCGAGCGGCGGCGCGGGCGCGTTCACGAGGCCCCCCCGGCGGACACCGCGGCGGGCCGCTTCTCGTTCACCAGCGCGCGGGCGCGCTGGGCGAGGCCGTCGACGCGCGCGATCTCGGCCTTGAGGTCGCGGATGCGCTTCTCGCGCTCGGAGCTGTTGGTCTTCACAGCGCTCTGCGCGGCGCTGACCGACGCGGCGATGGAGGTGCTGACCTCCTCGGCGAGCGCGCTGAAGTGGTCGCGCAGCTGGCGCTGCGTGCGGCGCAGCATGTCGCGGGAGTCCTTCCCCACCTGGAACGTGACCTCGTCGATGTGCTTGCGCACCCCGTTCTTCGCGTCCGCGCGCCGCTTCTGGAGCATCCGCTTGCGCTCGTCGCGCACCGACTTGATGCCCAGCAGGATGCCGGCGGGCGCGCCCGCGAAGATCGGGAGACCGGCCAGGGTGCCCAGCATCCCGAACATCAGCATGCCGCCGTACCCGCCGCGCATGCCGGTGAGGAGCGTGTTGCCGATCCCGGTGTTCTCGTGCTCGGGCTCCGCGAGCGGGTCGACCTTGCCGGCGATGCCCTCCTCGTCGAACCGCAGCTCGGGGAGGTTGACGTCGGCGCCCTCGGCGAAGTGCTCGGCCACCTGGGTGGACAGCCAGCGGGCCCGCTCGGCCGCCCACACGAAGTTGGCCGACGCCGCCGAGGAGATCTGCTGGTGGAACCACTCGATGAACTGCTCCCACACCTCGGCGGGGTCGGCGTCGTCGATGAGCTGCTCCGCCTCGCGCCCGATCGTGCGGAGCCGGTCGCGCAGGTCGTACTCGATGTCGGACTGCAGGTCGGCGACACCGTCGTTCAACGTGATCTGCCAGCGTGACGAGCGCTGCTTGAGCTCGTCGGCGCGGCCCTTCGCCTTGGTCAGGTCGTGGACGAGGGCCTCCATCCGCTGGGGGTCCTCCTGCACGGCGAGCTCGGCCCGCATGCCCGAGGCCAGCTGCTCGGCGACCGAGAGGACGTCGTGGCTCGTGGAGCGCCGGTCGAGCTCGTCGGACTGCGCCACCACCTTGCGGAGCAGGTAGTCCACCAGCGGCTTGAACCCCGACTCGTCCATCAGCTCGGTGTCCTGCGACTTCGCGGCGTGCAGCCGCAGCACCGAGGAGACCGGGAAGATCTCGGCGACCACGCCCGCCCGGGCCAGGTGCCCGCGGTCGAGCTCCTCGATCCGCCGCCAGTGCGGGTAGAGGTCGGTCTTGGTGAGCACGCAGGCGACGTTCGGGCACAGCTTCATGGCCGCGTCGAGGAACTCCAGCTCCGGGCCGGTGTACTCCTGCGCGGCGTCGGAGACGAGCAGCACGGCGTCGGCGCTGGGCAGGGCCGACATCGTGGCCGCCCCGTGCGCCGAGCCGAGCCCGCCCACGCCGGGCGTGTCGACGAGCACCAGCCCGCCGGACAGCAGCTTGCGCGGCAGCCCCACCTCGGCGTAGCTCAGCATCGCCTTGTTGCCCGGGTTGCCGGCCTCGGAGACGTGCCGGACCAGCTCGCCGGCCGGCACCTCGGTGCGTTCCCCCGGCCCGTCCCCGCCGTCGCGGACCACGGCCGCCGCCGTGGTCTCCGCGTACTTCACGACCGTGGGCACGGCGGTGGCGATGTCGTCGTCGACCGGGCAGACCGGCGCGTTCACCAGCGCGTTGACCAGCTGGCTCTTGCCTTGCTTGAACTCGCCGACGATGAGCACCCGCACGTCGGGGTCGACCAGCCGCTTGCGTGTCTGCAGCAGCCTTCCCCCGAGGTCCGGACGGTCGTAGGCGGTGGTCGCCTTCAGTGCGAGGTCGACCAGCTCGACCGCTGCCGGAACCGCCACGTCGTCCCCGCCTCCCTCAAGTTCGATCGGTGCTACGGAACGGACTCGGTCATGACACCGGCCCCGCCACGTCGGGGTGTCCCGGACGGTGGCGGGGCCGGCAGCTCATCACCCGGCAGGCTACAACGCCGGACTTCCGGCGCTGCGACCCGTGACGGTCACATGACCTGGGTGTGGAGGGACTCCTCGGTCTCGTTGTTGCTGTTGTCGGTGGTCTCGCTGTTGTCGTTGAACGAGTCCTCGACCGAGTAGTCGCTGTTGTCGGTGGTCTCGCTGTTGTCGTTGAACGAGTCCTCGGTCGAGTTGTCGCTGTTGTCGTTGAAGGAGTCCTCGACGGAGTTGTCGGTGTTGTCCACCGTCGAGCCGCCGCCCACGGCCAGCGAGCCGCCGTCGTCGACGCTGACGTCGCCGTCGATCTCCGCGGAGGTGGCGTCGCCGTCGCCGAAGCTCGTGGTGTTGTCGTCGCCGATCACGGCCTCGTTGTCGTCGCCGGTGATGTTGCCGTCGCCCTTGACGTTGTCGTCCCCGACGACGTTGTCGTCGCCGGTGACGATCTCCGAGTCCTCGATGTCGTCGCCCGCCGCGACGGAGCCGTCGCCGGAGGCCACCGTGGAGTCGATGTCGATGTCCTGGTCGAAGTCGCCGCCACCGGTGTCGATCTGCTGGTTGACCGAGTTGTCGGTGATGGTGTCGCGGTCGTCGATGTGGTTGTTGGTGATGTAGGTGTTCAGGTACTTGACCGCGGCCTCGTGGTCGCTCTCGCCGGGCTCGGGCTCCGGGGCGGGCGGCGGCGGCGGGACGTGGATGTTGTTGCCGCCGGTGTTGTAGTCGCGGTCGAAGCTCGCGTCCTGGTTGTCCTCGAGCAGCACCAGCGCCTCGCGGACGTCCTCGGGCGAGATGTCACCGCACGAGGCGAGGAAGCCGTCGGGGTCGTCGCGGTAGGCGTCGAGTGCGCTCGGGTCCCGCAGGATGCTGAGGAGCAGCTCGATCAGCGTGGTCGAGTTCGTCATGGAAGGCCCATCTCCTGGATCGGTGGGGAGTACCGGTGCCGGGTGATCCGGCGTTGGGGAGAACGCTATGGCGATCGACCGCCGCGGCCATCGGGGAAAGGCCAGAGTCCTGGATGACGGCCCCTACGGGGATCGGAGCACCGGATCGTAGGGGGTCAGGGGGTCCGGTCCCAACCCCCTGACCGGGGGTTCCGGGCTCTCGCGCGGTCGAACAGCGCGCCGGGCCCGCCCGCCGGGCCGGATCGCGGTGATCGGTCCGATCCGCACGCTGTTGTGGTGCCGCCCGCGCTGGTGCGCGAGCCGGAACGATCGAGCCAAGGGGATCGGAGCGCGCCGCATGGGATGGCTGCGCGGGCAGCGGTGACGTGCTTCCCGGACCGGTCAGGTGGCGGTCCCCGTCGGACCGCGGGGTGCTGCGGCGCGGAGCGTCCGCGTCACGCCCCGCCGGACAGCGCCGGGCCGGGGTCCTCGTCGGGGCCGTCCGGGTCGGCGGCGTCGAGGTCGGCGTCGAGGTCGGCGAGCTCCAGGTCGAGCTCGGCGATGCCGGGGCCGACGCCCGATGCGTCGGGATCGTCGTACCCACCGAGGTCGAAGCCGTCCGCCGGTGCGGGGCCGGCGGCGCCCGGGTCGTCGAGGGCGGGGTCCCATCCGGCGGGGTCGCCGGGCGAGGTGACCGCGCCCGCGCCGTAGCCGAGGTCCTCGTCCGCCCCGAACGCGTCGAACGGCGTGTCGGGGACGGCGACGGGGGCGGCGGCATCCGGGTCGACGTCGGTCCACGCCACGTCCTGGACCGCGGGCGGGGAACCGTCGAGGTAGCGGGCCAGGTACTCGACGGCGGCCTCGTGGCCGTCACCCGCGGGCGGCGGGGGCGGCGGGGCGGAGTCGAGGGCGAAGTCGACGGTCTGGTTGTCCTGCACGAGCACGAGCGCGTCGTGCACGTCGGCCGGGCTCAGGTCGGCGAGGCCGTGGCCGGCGAGGGTGCCCTGGGGGTCGCGTCCGAAGGAGCTGCGCAGCTCGGCGTCGGCGTGCAGCGCCTGCAGGAACTCCATCAGGGACAGCGTCTCGGCCATCGGGGTCGTCTCCGGTGCTCGTGTGGTCCGACAACGGTATGTCCGGATCGGGCGGTGGCCATCGGGGATGCGGCACCGTCCCCCGTACCGGCGTTAGGGGATCGATCCCCCCGGGGCATGGCGAACGAGGGCCCCGCCGCCGGTGCGACCGGCGACGGGGCCCTCGGGAATGCGTGGGTCAGGCCTGGATCTCGACCGTGTGGTCGTGGTCGATCTCGTTGTTGCTGTCCTCGGTGGACTCGCTGTTGTCGTTGTACGAGTCCTCGGTCGAGTAGTCGCTGTTGTCGGTGGTCTCGCTGTTGTCGTTGAACGAGTCCTCGACCGAGTTGTCGCTGTTGTCGTTGAAGGAGTCCTCGACGGAGTTGTCGGTGTTGTCCACCGACGAGTCGCCGCCGATGGCGAACGAGCCGCCGTCGTCGACGCTGACGTCACCGTCGATCTCCGCGGAGGTGGCGTCGCCGTCACCGAAGCTCGAGGTGTTGCCGTCGCCGATCACCGCGTCGTTGCCGTCGCCGGTGATGTTGCCGTCACCGTTCACATTGCCGTCGCCGATGGTGTTG
Organism: Pseudonocardia kunmingensis; assembly: GCF_006716445.1. Lineage (GTDB taxonomy): Bacteria > Actinomycetota > Actinomycetes > Mycobacteriales > Pseudonocardiaceae > Pseudonocardia > Pseudonocardia kunmingensis. The sequence continues at coordinate 2,918,104 of NZ_VFPA01000001.1, read as the reverse complement.
TCGTCGCCGGTCACGATCTCGGAGTCCTCGATGTCGTCGCCCGCGGCCACCGCGCCGTCGCCCGACGCGACCGTCGAGTCGATGTCGATGTCCTGGTCGAAGTCGCCGCCGCCGGTGTCGATCTGCTGGTTGATCGAGTTGTCGGTGATGGTGTCGCGGTCGTCGACGTAGTTGTTGGTGATGTAGCGGTTGATGTACTCCACGGCCGACTCGGAGTCGTCGCCGTCGTGGTTCACCGGCTCCGGCGCGGCGATGTGGATGTCGTTGCCGCCGGTGTCGTAGTTGCGGTCGAAGCTGGCGTCCTGGTTGTCCTCCTGCATGAGGACCAGGGCGTCGTGCACGTCGTCGGAGCTCAGGTGCCCGAGGCCGGCGTCGTCGAGCGCCTTCTCCGGGTTCTCGGCGAAGTCCTCGCGGGCCTCCTCGTTCCAGATGAGGCTCCGCAGGAACTCCAGCAGGGTCATGTCAGCCATCTCGTTGATCCCCTCAGTCGGTGTGTGCGGCTGGGTGGGCCGCGCTGCAACAGAAGTTAGGGGGATGGGGCCGGGGGGCCATCGGGGATCGCACAGGGTTGCGGGAAGGCCCGTTCGGGGATGCGTGGGGGCACCCGATAGGGGGATTGAGGGGGGTCCAAGATCGCTTCGGTACCGCCGTAAGGGGGGCTGACGACGGGCCGAGATGGCGCGATGCGAGGGTGGGGGGTGGCCTGCAGGCCGACTGCCGGGGGTGAGGGGAAGGCCATGAGCTACCAGCTCGGGATCGATCTGGGCACCACGTACACCGCTGCCGCAGTGTGTCGGTCCTCCGACCGGCGCTGGGTGGAGCCCGAAGTCGTGACGCTCGGTAGCCGGAGCGCCACCGTCCCGTCGGTGATCTTCGTGGGTCCGGACGGGTCGGTCGTGGTCGGTGAGGCGGCCGAGCGCCGCGCCGTCACGGACTTCGACCGCGTCGTGCGCGAGTTCAAGCGCCGCATCGGCGATCCGACGCCGGTGATGGTCGCCGGCAGGCCATGGCCACCCCAGGAGCTCTCGGCCCGGCTGGTGCGCTGGGTCGTCGACCGGGTCGCCGAGCGTGAGGGCGGGCCCGCCGACCGGATCGCGGTCACGCACCCCGCCGCCTGGGGATCGCACAAGAAGGACCTGCTCGGCGCGGCGCTCGCGGGGCAGGGCCTCACGGTCACGTTCCTCGCCGAGCCGCAGGCCGCGGCCCTGTCCTACGCCGCCAACGAGCGGGTCGGCGGCGGGTCCACGATCGCCGTGTACGACCTCGGCGGAGGCACGTTCGACGCCGCCGTCGTGCGCAAGGGCGAGCCCTCGGCGCCGGGTGGTGCCGCCGGTTTCGGGCTGCTCGGCAGGCCGCAGGGCCTCGAGCGCCTCGGCGGCATCGACTTCGACGAGGCCGTGTTCGAGCACGTGCTCGAGGGGATGCCGGACGCGTTCGCACAGCTGGACGAGTCCGATCCCGCCGTGCTGTCGGCCGTGGCGCGCCTGCGCCGCGACTGCACGGAGGCCAAGGAGGCGCTCAGCAGCGACACCGAGGTGTCGATCCCGGTGATGCTGCCGGCCGCCCGTGGCTCGGTGCGCCTGCACCGCACCGAGTTCGAGGCGATGATCCGGCCGCACGTGGAGGAGACCGTCTCGGCGCTCCGCTCGGCGGTGGTCTCGGCGGGTCTGGCGCCCGAACAGCTCACCGCCGTGCTGCTGGTCGGTGGCTCGTCGCGGATCCCGCTCGTCGGGCAGCTGGTCTCCGAGCAGCTCGGCAGGCCGGTCGCCGTGGACGCCGACCCGAAGAACGCCATCGCCAAGGGCGCCGCGCTCGCGGTCTCGCCCAAGCCGACCGTGTCGTGGCCAGGCGTCTCGATCCCGCCGGTGCCGGCCGCGGCGGCGGGTGCGGCGGCGGGCGCGGCCGCGGGGGCGGCCATGGGTGCCCCACCGGCGCGTCCCCCGCGGCCCGGGGCGGGCCCGCAGCTGGGTGGGCGCCACGCCGGCGGCGGTCCCGGTGCGCCGTACGCCGCGGGCGGCACGCCCCCGGGGGGCAACCGCCCCGCCCCGTACGCGCCCGCGGCCATGTACGACGACGACCCCGAGCCCCCCACCACGGAGCTGACCCGGGTCGGGCCCCCGCCGCCGGTACGCCCGGCGGTGGACCCCGAACCGGACTGGGACTACGGGCCCGAACCCGAACCGCGGCGCAGGCCCAGCGGGCTGCTGATCGGTGTCGGCGCGGTGCTGGCCGTCGCGGCCGTGGTCATGGCGGTCGTCCTCTGGCCGACGGCGTCGACCGGTGCCGGCGTGGACGCCGGGGGCGAGGGTGCTGCGCCCACCACCGACTCCGCTCCCGCCGAGGAGGGCTCGAGCGGAGGCGGCTCCGGCGGTTCGGGCAGTGGCGGCTCCGCGCCGGAGGAGCCCGAGACGCCGCCGTCGGGCGCGACGAGCAGCGTTCCGGAGCCGACCGGCGAGGACGACCCGCCCGCCGACGAGGAGCCGACGACGAAGCCCTCCACGAAGCCGTCGACGAAGCCCTCGGACGACGCGGGCTCCGACGGCGGGGGCGCCGGGGACGACACCGGCTCCGACTCTGGCGGCGCGGATAACGAAAGCGGCGGCTCCGGCGATAATGCTTCGGGTGCGGACGGTGCCGGGGGCGGCACTGTCGGTGATGTGCCGGTCGCACCCGACGAGGTCACGGCGCCGATGTGACGGCGCGGTAGGTGAAGGGGAGAACCGCTGTGCTGCGGTTGGGGGCGACGGTCGTCGCCATGGAAGTGGTGGCCCTCGTGGTCGCCTACGGGTACTTCGGGTGGGCGGTGCTCGTGATCGGGACGCCCGCGCTGGTCTTCACCACGGGGGTCCTGCTGGCCGTGCGCGCCTCGGAGGCGCCGCGCCGGAAGCTGCAGGCGCACCGCGCGGCGCGCTGGGATCCGGAGGCGGCGCTGCCGGGTGGGCTGATGAGCGGGTTCTTCGACCCCTCGAAGCAGCGGCCCCAGGGCTGACCCGACCGAACTGCGCGGCCCGGTCGGCCGTGGGGCATGCTGAACGGCGTGCTGGTGGGGATCCTGTTCGCCGCCGTGGCGATGGTCCTCAACAGCTGCGGCGCTCTGCTGCAGGCCGACGGCGCGCGGCGGGCCACGCGCGCCCGACCGGCGATCGTGCAGCCCCGCTACCTCGGCGGCATGCTCGTGGACCTCGTCGCGTGGGGGTGCACGGTCATGGCGCTGCGGGTGCTGCCCGTGTTCGCCGTGCAGGCCGTCATCGGCGGCACGATCGCGCTCACCGCGTTGGTCAGCGCCCGGATGATCGGCGCCCGGCTGCCGCTGACCACCAGGTTGGCCGTCGCGGGGTGCCTCGCGGGCCTGGTGTTGGTGGCGGCCAGCGCGGGCAACGAGCAGCCGCCGGTGCACCGTCCCGGCGTCGACGTGGTGCTGCTGGCGTCAGTGCTCCTGCTCGGGGTGGCCGTGCTGGTGCTGCGGCAGGGCAAGCACGCGTGGCCGCTCGCGGTCGTCTCGGGACTCGGCTTCGGGGGCAGCGCCGTCTCCGTCCGGGCCGCGCACGTCCAGACCGGGGACGGGTTCGACCTCGGGCTGCTGCTCGGACAGCCGTCCACGTACTTGGTGATCGGGTTCTGGCTGGTCGGCATGGTGGGCTACACCGCAGCGCTCAGCCGCGGTGACGTCGGCGCCGTCACGGCGGTCTTCACCGTCACCGAGGTGCTCGTGCCCGGCATGGTCGGGATCCAGCTGCTCGGCGACCCGGTCCGGCCCGGCTGGGCGTGGGTGCTCGCGCTCGGGCTCGCCGCCGCGCTCGCCGGCACGGTGGTGATCGCGAAGGCGCCGCCGCTGAGACCCCCGCGGACCCGGTAGCTCCGGTTCGTCCACGACGGCGCGGTGCGCCGGGGGCCAGGATGGCCGGCATGGACTGGCAGGACGTCGTGGCGATCGCGCGCAGGCTGCCCGAGGTCGAGGAGTCGACCTCCTACGGCACCCCGGCGCTGAAGGTGCGGGGGAAGGGCTTCGCGCGGTTGCGCAGCGAGGCCGAGGGTGGGCTCGTGCTGATGTGCCGGCTGGACGAGAAGGAAGCCCTGCTGGCCTCCGGGGACCCGGCGTTCTACACCACCCCGCACTACGACGGCTACGGGGCGATCCTCGTGGACCTGCGGGCCGTGGCCCGCGACCAGCTCGAGGAGCTCATCGAGGAGGCGTGGCGGGCGAAGGCGCCGGTCCGGGTGCGGAAGGCGTTCGACGCCGCTCCTCGCGGGTGACGCCGGCCAGGGACGGGGCCCCGGTGGTGGCCCGGTCCAGCCGGTCCCGCAGTTGCGCGCAGTACTCGGCGAAGCCCACGGGTTCCTCGACGCGGAACTCGACGCCGAGGGTCGCGGTGACCACCGCCAGCCACTCGAAGGAGTCGACCCAGGTCGTGTAGCGGCAGCGGTCGGGGCCGAGCGGTTCCAGGGTGCCGTCCTGGTGGCCGATCCGGTCGGCCATGCGTTCGACGGGGGCGAGGAACGTCAGCACGGCGCGGTGCCGGGGCGCCTTCAGCACGGCGTCGAGGTAGGCGGCCGCGGACTCGGCGGGCAGCGGGCGCGGGGTGAACCGCTCCCCGGTGGTGCGGGCAGCGGCGACGCGGTCCAGCCGGAAGGTCCGCCAGTCGGCGCGGTCGAGGTCCCAGCCCAGCAGGTACCAGCGTCGTCCGGCCAGCACCTGCCGGTACGGCTCGACGCGCCGTTCCGTCGGCTCCCCGGACCGGGAGCGGTAGCCGAACACGAGCCGCTCGTGCTGCTCGGCGGCGGAGCCCACCAGGCTCAGCAGCCGAGTGCTGACGACGGCGCCGGGCGCGGGCGCCGCCTCGGTGGCGCGGTGGACGGTCCTGACCGTGTGCCGCAGCCGGGCGGGCAGCACCTGCTCGAGCTTGCGCAGGGCGCGGGCCGCGGCGTCGTCGTCCGGCTCGTCGTCGGCGCGGGCGCGGGTGCTCGCCGCGAGCCGCAACCCGACGGCGATCGCGACCGCCTCGTCGTCGTCGAGCAGGAGCGGGGGCATCGCGGTGCCGGCCACCAGCCGGTAGTGCCCGCCGGGCCCCGGCCGGGCCTGCACCGGGTAGCCGAGCTCGCGCAGGCGGTCGACGTCGCGGCGCAGGGTGCGCGGGCTGGTGCGCAGGCGCGCGGCGAGGTCCTGCCCGCTCCACGTGCGGCCGTTCTGCAGCGTCGACAGCAGCGCCAGCATGCGTCGGCTCGGATCGGACACGAGTGCGATGCTGCCACGAGATGTGGCCGATATCTGGCCGCGATCCTCCCTAGCGTCGGGCCCGTGAACCACATCCGTGTCCTGGGCGCCCGGGAGAACAACCTGCGGGACGTCAGCGTCGAGATCCCCAAGGGCCGGTTGACGGTCGTGACCGGCGTGTCGGGGTCGGGGAAGTCGTCCCTGGTCTTCGGGACGATCGCGGCGGAGTCCCGACGGCAGCTGGGCGAGACGCTGCCGTCGTTCGTGCGCAGCCGGCTGCCGCAGCAGGGCCGCCCGGACGCGGACGGGCTCGAGAACCTGTCCGCCGCGGTCGTGGTCGACCAGCGGCGCACCGTCGGCAACGTCCGCTCCACCGTCGGCACGGCCACCGACATCGCCCCGCTGCTGCGCCTGCTGTACTCGCGCGTCGCCACGCCGCACGTCGGCTGGTCGCCCGCGTTCTCGTTCAACGACCCGAGCGGCATGTGCCCGCGCTGCGAGGGCCTCGGAGCGGTGGTCGACATCGACGTCGAGCGGTTGGTCGACCGCGACCGCTCCCTCGACGAGGGGGCGATCCGCTTCTCGACGTTCGCCCCCGGTACCTACCGGTGGAAGCGGTACGTGCACGCGGGCCTGTTCGACCGCGCCAGGCCGCTGCGCGAGTACCGCGCCGACGAGTGGGACACCCTGCTGCACGCCCGGGAGCTGACGCCGCCGCACCCGGACCCGGAGTTCCCCCGCACCGGCACGTTCCTCGGGGTGCTGCCGCGGTTCCGGCGCGACTACCTCGAGGGCGGGCACAGCAAGGTCCCGCAGCGGGTGCGCGACGAGGTGGAGCGGGTGGTGGTGCGCCGGCACTGCCCCGAGTGCGACGGCGCCCGGCTGAACGCCGCCGCGCGCGCCGCGACCATCGCGGGCCGCACGATCACCGACTGCGGCCGCATCGAGCTCGCCGAGCTCGCCGCGTTCCTGCGCACGATCGCGCACCCGGTGGCGGCACCGCTCGTGCGGGCCGCGGCGCACCGGCTGGACGCGCTCGTCGCCGTCGGGCTCGGCTACCTCTGCCTCGACCGCGCGACCCCGACGCTCTCCGGTGGCGAGTCCCAGCGCATCACGCTGGTGCGCCACCTCGGCAGCAGCCTCACCGACCTCACCTACGTCCTCGACGAACCCAGCGCCGGCCTGCACCCGCACGACGTCGGCCGGTTGGTCGGGCTCCTGCGGCAGCTGCGCGACAAGGGCAACACCGTGCTGGTGGTGGAGCACGACCGGGACGTGATCGCCGCGGCCGACCACGTCGTCGACATGGGGCCCGGGGCGGGCACCGACGGCGGGCGCGTGGTCTACGCCGGTGACGTGGCCCGCCTGCGGCGCACCGACACCGCCACCGGCCGGGCGCTGCGCCGCCGCCCGGTGCTCACCCGCGCGCCGCGGCGACCGACCGGGGAGCTGCGGATCAGCGCGGCGTCGGTGCACAACCTGCGCGACGTCGACGTGGTGGTCCCCCGCGGCGTGCTCACGGCCGTCAGCGGTGTCGCGGGGTCGGGCAAGAGCACGCTGGCCACGGTGGTGCTGCCCCGCGCCCATCCGGACGTGGTGGTGGTCGACCAGTCGCCACCGCGCGGTTCCCGCCGCTCCACACCGGCCTCCTACCTCGGGGTCCTCGATCCGGTGCGGGCCGCCTTCGCCGCTGCGCACGGCGTGCCGGCGGCGCTGTTCAGCGCCAACTCCGACGGGGCGTGCCCGACCTGCCGGGGGCGCGGTGTGATCGAGACCGACCTCGCCTTCCTCGAACCGGTCAGCACCACCTGCGAGGCCTGCGGTGGCTCGCGGTTCTCCGTCGAGGCGCTGCGCCACCGGCTGGACGGGCGCACGATCGCCGAGGTGCTCGCGCTCACCGTCCGCGAGGCGCTCGAGGGGGTCCGCGTGGCCCGCGCCCGGCCCGCCCTCGACCGCGCGGTGCGGTTCGGGCTCGGCCACCTGACCCTGGACCGCCCGCTGACCACGCTCTCCGGCGGCGAGCGGCAGCGGCTCAAGCTCGCCGCCGAGCCCGGTGTCGAGGGCGGCGTCGTCGTGCTCGACGAGCCGACGGCCGGGCTGCACCCCGATGACGTCGCCCGGTTGCTCGAGGTCCTGCACGGGCTCGTCGACCGCGGCGGCACGGTCGTCGTCGTGGAGCACGACCTCGACGTCGTCGCCCGGGCCGACCGGGTGATCGAGCTCGGGCCGGGTGCGGGACGCGACGGCGGCCGCGTGGTGTTCACCGGGAGCCCGGCCGAGCTCGCCGCCCGGGTGGACTCGGTCACGGGCCGGCACCTGCGGCGCGCGCTCGCCGGGACGGCTCACCACGGGTGACGTTGTCGGGGTGCGATGCGAACATGTGTTCGTGTCCGGGGCGTCCATCCTCCACGCCGACCTCGACGCGTTCTACGCCTCCGTCGAGCAACGCGACGATCCCCGCCTGCGCGGGCGCCCGGTGATCGTCGGGGGCGGGGTCGTCCTCGCCGCCAGCTACGAGGCGAAGGCGTGCGGGGTGGCCACCGCGATGGGTGGGCGCCAGGCGCTCGCGCTGTGCCCGCACGCCGTGGTCGTGCCCCCGCGCATGGCGGCGTACTCCACGGCGAGCAAGGCCGTCTTCGAGGTGTTCCGCAACACCACTCCGCTGGTGGAGGGCCTCTCCATCGACGAGGCGTTCCTCGACGTCGGGGGCCTGCGGCGGATCGCGGGCTCCCCGGTCGAGATCGCCGCGCGGCTGCGGCACGAGGTGCGCAGGCGGGTCGGCCTGCCGATCACCGTGGGCGTCGCCCGCACGAAGTTCCTGGCCAAGGTGGCCAGCGGCGTCGGCAAGCCGGACGGCCTGCTGGTGGTACCGCCGGACGGGGAGTTGGCGTTCCTGCACCCGCTGGCCGTCGAGCGGTTGTGGGGCGTCGGCGAGGTCACCGCGGCCAAGTTGCGCGAGTACGGCATCGGCACGGTCGGCGAGGTCGCGGCGCTGCCGGAGTCCGTGCTGGTCTCGGTGGTCGGCCGGGCGCTCGGGCGCCACCTGCACGCGCTGGCGCGGGGCCACGACCCGCGCGGGGTCGTCGTCGGGCGCCGGCGCGGCTCGATCGGCTCGCAGCGGGCCATCGGGCGGGGGCCGCACACCCCCGAGTACCTCGACGAGGTCGTCGTGGGGCTCGTCGACCGCGTCACGCGCCGCATGCGCCGGGCGCACCGGGTCGGGCGCACCGTCGTGGTGCGGCTGCGTTTCGCCGACTACTCGCGCGTGTCGCGCTCCCACTCGCTGGCGCAGCCGACGTCCGGCACCGGGGAGGTCCTCACCGCGGTGCGGGCGCTCGTGGCCAGGGCGCGGCCGCTGATCCGGGAGCGCGGCCTCACGCTGGTCGGCATCGCGGTGGGCAACCTCGACGACGACTCCGTCGTCCAGCTCGAGCTGCCGTTCGACGAGGGCGCCGCCGACGCGCTCGACTCCGCGCTCGACTCGGTGCACGAGCGGTTCGGCACGTCCGCCGTCACCCGGGCCGTGCTGCTCGGTCGCGATCAGGGCCTGTCGGTGCCGCTGCTGCCCGACTGACGGTGGGAGGTCAGCGGTCCGGGCCGGCCAGTTCCCGGAACCGCGCCAGCACCGCGTCGAGGGCGTGGACGTAGGCGTCGAACAGCTCGGGCGGCATGTGCGCGAACAGCGCGAGCGCCAGCTCGTGGCGGCCCCGGACCAGCGCCGCGGCCGTGCTCCGCCCGTGCGCGGTCGGCGTGACGAGGGTGGCCCTGCGGTCGGTCGGGTGCGGCTCGCGCGTCACGAACCCGGTCTCGACGAGCGCGTCGACGATGCCGGTGACGTGGCGGGCGCTCACGCCCATCGCCTGCGCGAGCGTGCGCTGCGGCACCGGGCCGTGCTGGTGCAGCTCCCACAGCAGGTGCGCGCGGGAGCGGGTCAGGCCGTCGGCCGCCAGTCCGCGTTCCATGTCCTCGTTCACGAGCACGGCCAGTTCGAGGGTGCGGCTCAGCGCCTCGTCGACACTCATCCTTCTCCAGATGATGAACTAGCTTCACTATGTGCTAGGTTCAGTTTAGCCGACCCGACCCCGGAGGCGCTCGTGGACATCACGGTCCCCACCCTTCCCCTCGACCGGCCCGCGGCGTTCGGTCCGGCCCCGGCCTACGCCCAGCTGCGCGCGGTCGCACCCCTGGTGCGGGTGCTGACACCGGCCGGTGAACCGGCGTGGGCCGTCGTGGACGCCGCGACCGCCCGCCAGGTCCTCTCCGACGAGCGGTTCCGGATCACCCCGCCCGGTGCGGAGGGCACCGGTTCGTTGCACTCCGACGGGCCCCCGCACGCGCGGCTGCGCAGGCTCGTGGCGCGGGCGTTCACGCCCCGCGCCCTCGCGGGCTTCCGCCCCTGGATCGCGCAGCACGCGGCGGGCCTCGTCGAGGACCTGGAACGCCGCGGGCCCGGCAGCGACCTCGTCGCCACGGTCGCGCGACCGCTGCCGCTCGGCGTCACCCAGCACCTGCTGGGGATCCGGGTGGCGGACCAGCACCGGTTCCACCACTGGGCGGACGCCGTGTCCGGCCTCACGGCCGGTGCCACCGGGGCCGACGTCGAGCGTTCCTGGGCGGAGTTCGCCGGGTTCCTCACCGGCGTGATCGCCGAGAAGCGGGCGGAACCGGGTGCCGACCTGCTCGGGCAGCTGGTCGCGGTCCGGGACGCCGTCGACGGCGGGCTCGACGACCACGAACTGCTCACCACGGTGCTCTCGCTCGTGGCCGGCGGGTACCTGACGGTCGCGAACGCGCTGTCGATCGGTGTCGTCGAGATCGTCCGGTCCGGTGGCTTCGCAGGCCTCGACGAGCCGGCCGCGGCGGCGCGGGCGGCCGAGGAGGTCGTGCGCCTGCAGATCGGGCTCTCCGGGGAGGCCTTCCCGCGCTGGGCGCGCGAGGACGTGCGGTTCGGGGACGTCACCGTCGCCGCGGGCGAGCAGGTGCTGGTGCGCCTCGAGGCGGCCAACCGGGACCCGGCGCGCTTCGCCGACCCGGAGCGGTTCGACCGGGACCGCGCACCGAACCCGCACCTGGGCTTCGGGCACGGCCCGCACCACTGCATCGGAGCTCCGCTCGCCCGCATCGAGCTCGCCGCCGTGCTCGCCGCCCTGGCCCGCAGGCTGCCCGGCCTCGCGCTCGCGTGCGACCCGGAGGAGGTGCCCTGGACCGGCAACCCGCTCGACGACGGGCCCGCGTCGCTGCCGGTCACGTGGTGACCTCCCCGGAGAGACGGGGTCAGCGCCGGGCCAGCACCAGCACACCCCGCTTGGTGACCGGCAGCGGCAGCGGGCCGCGCTCGGCCACCGCGTCGGCCAGGCGCTCGGCGTCGCCCGCGGGGACGAAACGGGCCCGCAGGTAGTCGCGCACGGCGTCGTGGTCGGGCAGCGTGACGAGCGGCGCGTCCCACCCGTCCGTGGTGACGGCCCCGAAGACCCCCGCCACCACCTCCGGCGCCTCCTCCGCGTCGAACGGGGTGCGCCCGGGCCGCCAGAACGGCGCGAGCTCGGGCGAGTCCGCGCGCGCCGTCGCGCCGGCGAGGAGCAGCCCACCGGGTCGCAGGACGCGGTGCGCCTCCCGCAGCGCGACCGCGGGCCGGTCGAGGTGGTCGAGCACGTTGACGCCGACGACGGCATCCACGCTCGCGTCCCGCACGGGGAAGGCCGTGACGTCGCCGCGGACGACCGTGCCGTGCCGGCGGGCGGCCCGCAGCAGCGGTGCGGCGGCGTCCAGGCCCACGACGTGCAGCGCGGTGCCCGCCGCCGCCGCGGCCAGGGCGCCGTCGCCGCAGCCTGCGTCGAGCACGGTGCGCACACCGGCGGCCAGCAGGTGCTCGACGACCCGGGTCTGCAGGTCCGCGTGCGAGTACCAGGCCGTGAGGCGCACGCCGAGGCGGTACCGCTCCGGATCGGCGTCGTAGTCGCGGCGTGTCGGCACGGGAGCATGGTGCCCCAGTCAACACCGTAGCGGGCAGGACGTCGCCGACCTCGGCACGCACCCCGTGGCCGCGAAGTCGGGCCTCAGTCGCGGGTCTTGATCCGCTTCATGGTCTGGTGCGAGACGACCCGGGACACGGCCGGCAGCCCGAGCAGCTTCATGTGGTGCTCCTCGTAGGCGGCCTGGTCCGCGACGAGGACGCGCAGGAAGTAGTCCGGCCGTCCGAAGAACCGGCGGAACTCCACCACCTCCTCGAAACCCGCGACCGTGGCCTCGAAGTCCTGCAGCGTCGCGAGGTCGGTGACCGTGATCTCGACCGAGACCATCACCTCGAAGCCCTGCCCCGTGGCGACCGGGTCGACCGTGGCCCGGTAGCCCGTGATCACGCCGGCCTCCTCCAGCCGCCGCACCCGGCGCAGGCACGGGGGCGGCGTGAGCCGCACCCGCCGGGCCAGCTCGACGTTGCTCAGCCGGCCGTCCTGCTGAAGGTGAAACAATATTTCTCGATCGATCGCATCAAGCCGATACTGATTGCGCACGGTCCCAGGATAGAGTCACAAATGGAAATCATCGTGCGCATGATCGGACTTATGGTTGCGCCATGTCCGAGTGTGCCGCCGGAAGGTGCCGTCCCGAGGTCCTGCGTGCCCTGGGCGACGCCCTCCCCGTCGGGGTCGGCGCCGCGGCGATGGGCGTGGCGTTCGGGGTTCTGGTCTCCCACTCCGGCCTGGCGTGGTGGTGGGCCACCGTGTTCGCCTCGGTCGTCTTCGCCGGATCCCTGGAGTTCGTCCTGCTCGGCCTGGTCACGGCGCTCGCCCCGCTCGGCCAGATCGCCGCTGCCGCGTTCCTGGTCAACGTCCGGCACGTGTTCTACGCGCTGTCGTTCCCGCTGCACCGCGTACCCGGCGCCGTCGCGAAGGCGTACAGCACGTTCGCACTCACCGACGAGGCGTACGCCGTCACGGCGCGTCCGGAGGCCCGCACCTGGAGCCGCGCACGCATCCTGTGGTTGCAGGGCTTCGTGCACGTGTTCTGGGTCGGCGGGGTCACCTCCGGAGCCCTGGCCGGCACGCTGATCCCGGGCGCGGTGGCCGGGCTGGACTTCGCGGTCACCGCCCTGTTCGTCGTGCTCGGTCTCGACGCCTTCCGCGCGCACCGGGACGTGCCCACCCCGCTGGTCGCCCTCGCCTGCGCGGTGGGGGCGCACGTCGTCGCCGGCGAGCAGATGCTCGTGGTCGCGATGGTCCTGTTCACCGCGTTCCTGCTCGCGCGGTACGTGCTCACGCGAAGGACCGCGCAGCGTGCCTGACGCCGGCTACCTCGTCGCTGCCGTCGCCGTGTCGGCGGCGATCACCTGGGCCCTACGGGCGCTCCCCTTCGCCGTGCTCGCCCCGCTGCGGCGCAGCGCGCTCGTCGCCCACCTCGGTGCGGCGACGCCGGTCGGGGTGATGGCCATCCTCGTCGTCCACACCCTGCGCCACACGGATCCGGCCGTGCCGCCGTACGGGGCCGCGGTCGGCGTCGCGCTCGCCGTCACCGTGGCGCTGCACCTGTGGCGGCGCAGCGTCGTGCTCAGCATCGCCGGCGGCACGGCCGTCCACGTGCTCCTGGTGTCGGCCGTGGCCGGGTAGGGCCCTATCTTCGCGACCCGTGCCGGAGATCCACCTTCCGAAGATCCACGTGACGGTGTGGGACGGACCCGAGAACGCTGCCCGCGCGGTCTTCGTCCACGGTTCGACGACGTGGGGGCCGTCCGCCTTCGCGCGGCAGCGTCCGCTCGCGACCGAGCACCGGCTGGAGCTGGTGGACCGTCGGGGCTACGGGCGCAGCCCCGACGTCGAGCACAGCGACGCGGTGCTGGACGCCCAGGACCTCCTCGACGTCCTGGGTGGCGGGCCGGCTCACCTCGTCGGGCACTCGTTCGGAACCGTCGGCGCGCTGCTGGCCGCGGGCCGCGCCGTCGACGCCGTGCGGTCCCTGACCCTGATCGAGCCGTCCTGCTACCGCGCGGTCGCCGACGACCCCGTCGTGGGCGCCGCGCTGGAGCGGAACCGGGCCGCGATCGCCGCGTTCGGCGACCGGCCCCTCCCGTCCGCGGAGGACTACCTGCGGCTGTCGACCGAGTCGGTCGGGATGCCACCCCTCGAGCCGACCCCGGAGCGGCTGCGCGCCGCCGGCACGGCCATGCGCGAGAGGCCGTGCTGGGACGTCGAGGTGCCGATGGAGGAGGTCGCGGCGGCCCCGTGGCCCAAGCTCGTGATCAACGGCAGCTGGGAGGACGCCCCCGCGGCCTACCGGGAGGCCGGTGGCGTGCCCCTGATGGCCTGCGGCCGGGCCACCGCCACGCGGATCGGCGCCGAGCTGCTGGTCGTGCCCGGCTCGGCGCACGAGCCGCACTGGGACCAGGCGGAGATCGTCAACGATGCGCTGCGCCGGACCTGGGCCCGCGCCGGCGGGTGACCGGAACCCCGACCCGCCCTGCGGACCGGTCCGGACCGGAACGACCGCCACCATGACCGCCATGGATGTCGTACTCGTTCCTGGAGCGAACCACGGCGGCTGGTGGTACCGGCCGGTCGTCGAGCGCCTGGAGGCGCTCGGCCACCGCGGCATCGCGGTGACGCTCGACGGCCTCGACCCGGCCGAGCCGGAGCCGGACCGCCCGATCACCCTGGAGACGCACGTCTGCGAGCTGGTCGACCTCGTTCGCGGCCTGCCCGAACCCGTCGTGGCCGTGGGGCACAGCTACGCGGGCAGCGTGCTCAGCGGCGCGGCCGACAGGGCCCCTGACCGGTTCCGCAGCCTCGTGTACGTGGACGCGTTCGTCCCCGAGGACGGCGACTCGGCCTGGTCGATGACCCTCGGCTGGGAACACGAGTGGTACGTCGACGGCTCCGGACGCACCGGGCGCTACGTCGACCCGCTCCCGTTCTTCGACGAACGCGCCGTCGCCCACCCGATCGCGACGTTGCTGCAGCGCTCACGGCTGACCGGTGCGTGGCGGACGGTGGCCGACAAGCACTACGTCGCGGCGATCTCGCAGGACTGGCTGCCGCAGTCGCCGTTCGTCGAGACGGCCGCGGGGCTGCGCGCGGACCCGGCCTGGACGGTCCACGACCTCGACGAGACGCACGACGTGCTCGCCTCCGGCCCGGACGCGCTCGTCGGCGTGCTGGAAGAGGTGCTCGCCGGCCTGCGCTGACGCGGCCGGTGTCAGTGCGACGGGGTCATTTGCGGACCCGGAAGCGCAGGTGCAGGACGCGGTTGCCCGGGACGACCTCGTCGGGTCCTCGAGCAGGACCTGCGTCGAGAGCGGTCCGAAGTAGCGCTTGCCCGTCCCGAACACCACCGGCACCACGTCGAGCGCGACCTCGTCGACGAGGCCGGCCGCGAAGATCTGCCCGCCGACGTCGCCCGCCGCGATCGAGACGACCCGGTCCCCGGCGAGCTCCTGCGCGAGGCGCACGGCTGCGGTCACGTCGTCGACGAAGTGGAACGGCGCCGCCGGGTCCCAGCCCTCGGGTGCCGGCCGGTGCGAGACGACCACGCCGTGCTCCCCGGCCGGCGGCCGGCCTCCCCAGCCGTCGGTCATGTCGAAGACGTGCCTGCCGACGACCAGCGCGCCGATCGCGTCCAGCATCGGCCGGTAGTAGTCGTGGGACTGCCTCGTGACGAGCGGGCCGTCGTCGTACAGCGGTGTGTCACCTGTCGCGAACCAGTCGAACAGCGGTCCCACCTGGTCGTCCGCCGTCGCGATGAACCCGTCGACCGACACGATCGTCTGCATGACCACCTTGCCCATGCACCGATCCTGTCCCGGCACTGCACGAGCCGGCTTGTAGAAAACCGAAACCGCGGTCACGCGTGCGGCAACAGCCCGACGTCGAGGGCGTTGCCGGGGTGCTCGGCGGCGAAGCGGCGGCGCAGGCCGAGGTAGCCCGTGGGCGTGAGCCCGGTGAACTGCCGCAGCTCGTGGGTGAAGTGGGGCTGGTCGTGGTAGCCGGCCCGGTGCGCGAGTTCCGCCCAGTCCACGCCGCGGGCGGGGTCGATCGACCGGACGACCTCGGCGAAGCGGTACGTCCGCGCCAGGCGCTTCGGCGTGGTCCCCACCAGGTGCTTGAACCGCGTGGCGAGGTGGGTGCTGCTGACGCCGGCCGTCTCGGCCAGGCTCGCGATGGACACGCGGCCCGCGCTCCGGCCGATCCGGGTGCTCGTGTCGTGCACCAGCCCGAGCCCGCGCACCGGTCTCGCACGGGCCAGGAGCGCGGCTTCGAGGACGTCGAGCATCGCCCCCGGTGTCGCGGCGCCGTCGAGGCGGTCGGCCAGCTCGTCGACGGCGGCGGTGCCCCACACCGCCCCGACCGGGACCGGCAGGCCGAGCGACGCCGCGGGCACGCCGGTGAGCGGCGTCAGCCCCCACGGCTTGAGGTGCACGCCCACCGATCTCGTGCACGGGGGGTACTCGAAGGTCGTCCGGCAGGTCGGCGTGGCCCACGCGAACCCGTCCGCGAAGTCCTCGCTCCCGCCCGGGTGGGTGACGCGGAACGGTGCGGCCAGGTTGATGACCACCAGCGCCGAGGGCATCGGCGGGATCGCGAGCCGCGGGTAGGGCGGTGTGCCCGCGAGGTAGTAGAGGTCGTCGACGATCGGCGCCAGCGGGGCTGCGGGCGCCCGGGCGACGTACTCCATCCGCCGAGTATCGCGGCACCGGCGCTGTTCATCGCGGTGGTCGGCCCTGCGCGGGCTGGAGGAACTCCAACCGGTTCCCGAAGGGATCGGCCGCGTAGACCCGGCGGAACCCGGGGAGGTCCGCATCCCACGTCATCGCCTGGCCTGCGGCCGCAAGCCGCCGAACCACCTCGTCGAGGTCCTCGACCAGGATGCCCGGGTGCCCCTTGCGGGCCGGGCGGAAGTCCTCCTCGACGCCCAGGTGGAGCTCGACGTCGCCGGCGCGGAACCATGCGCCTCCGCGAGAGGCGAGAACCGGCGGTTTCGGGATCTCGGCCATCCCCAGGACGTCCCCGAAGAAATGACGCGCCTCGTCCTCTCGGCCTGCGGGCATCGCCAGTTGCATGTGGTGGAGGCGTGTGAACACGTGACGAGTGTGTCGCGACCGGCCGCGCCCTTGGCCCGACGAGCCGAGTGCACGCGGGAACGACGAAGGCCCAGGTCCGGCATATGCTGCCTGACCTGGGCCTTTGCGGTGGAGCGGATGACGGGAATCGAACCCGCGTATTCAGCTTGGGAAGCTGATGTTCTGCCATTGAACTACATCCGCGTGCTGTGCCAGCAAGCCTAGCAGCTCACGCTGCGTCACTGGCAAGGTCTCTTCCGTTACCCCAACAGGGTGGTTCTCACCCGTACGGAACCTCCGGGTGGGTCGAACCCTCGACGCCTGGTCGATGCCCGGTTCACACTCCATGGACCTCGTTCTGCCAGCTCCCCGGCGAAGGACCCAGCATGACCGAGTTCGAACCACCATTGGGCGGCCTGCCCGTCCCGGAGCACGATCACGACATCCTGCTGGTCGCCGGAAGCCGTCCGGACGTCGCGCGGCTCGCGCCCGTCGCCACGGCGTTCGCTGACGCCGCCCGGATCCAGGCGCTCACCGTGGCCACCGGCCCCGACCCGATGACCGTGCACGAGGCGTTCGAGGCGCTGGGGGTGCCCGCCGACGTCACCCAGCTGCTGCGCGAACCCCCTGACCCCCAGCCGGCCGCGATCGCGGCCATGCTCATGACGCGGATCGACGAGCTGCTCGTCGACCTCGACCCATCGGCGATCATGGTCTACGGCGGCGGGATGACGTCCGCGGTGGCCGCCCAGGTCGCGTTCTGGCGGCAGATCCCGGTGGTGCACCTGCAGAGCGGCGTGGCCACCGACGACCTGCTCTGCCCGTTCCCGCAGGAGGCCAACCGGCGGATCATCGGTCAGCTCGCGTCGTTGTTCCTCACCACGGGCGACTCCGGGCTCGGGAGCCCGGTGGGGCCGAACGCCATCACGGTCGGCGACACGATGACCGTCAACCCGCAGCCCGCCGACCTGCGGTTCGCGCGGCTCGTGCGACGGGTCCGGGCCAACGGGCCGCGGCTGGTGCTCGTCGGGCTGGACCGGCCCGACTCGCTCGGCGTCCTCGCCGGCCTGCCCGACCTGCTCGAGCGCGAGCCGGAGATCGAGATCGTCGTCTTCGGCGAGCTGGCGGCCCACGGCGCCGCCTACCCGTTGCTGCAGCACGAGCGGGCCACCGTGGTGCGCACGTTGCCGCTCGCGGAGCTCGTGCAGCTCGTCGCGGCCAGCGCGGTGCTGGTGTCCGACGACCCGGAGCTGGTCGCCGACGCGCCCGGCCTCGGCACGCCCGCCGTGCTGGTCGACGGGCCGCACGTCCAGGAGCCGGGCGACTCGATCCGCAGCATCCTCAGCCCGGCCGTCATGACCACGGTGCGCCAGGTGCTCGCCACGGCCGGCATCACGCCCACCACGCCCGCGGACGGCCTCGCGGCCGCCCGGGTCGAACAGGCCGTCGCGTGGATGTTCGGGCTCTGCCCGTCGCCGCTGCTCACCTCGCCGTTCCCGAGCAACACCGAAGTCTGAGCACCTCGCTACCCTGACCGGGTGCTGCTGTCGGACGGAGACCTGCGCAAGGAGCTCGACGCGGGTCGGCTGGTGCTCGATCCGTGGGACGAGGCGATGCTCCAGCCGTCGAGCGTCGACGTGCGCCTGGACCGCTTCTTCCGCGTGTTCCAGAACTCCCGCTACACCCACATCGATCCGGCGCAGCAGCAGGACGAGCTGACCTCGCCCGTCGAGACCGAGGGCGACGAACCGTTCGTGCTGCACCCGGGCGAGTTCGTGCTGGGGTCCACGTTCGAGGAGGTGTCCCTGCCCGACGACCTCGCGGGGCGCCTGGAGGGCAAGTCGAGTCTCGGGCGCCTCGGCCTGCTCACCCACTCGACCGCCGGCTTCATCGACCCCGGCTTCACCGGCCACATCACGTTGGAGCTGTCCAACGTCGCGAACCTGCCGATCACGCTGTGGCCGGGGATGAAGATCGGGCAGCTGTGCCTGTTCCGGCTCTCCAGCCCGGCGGAGCGGCCCTACGGCAGCAACGGCGTCGGCTCCCGCTACCAGGGGCAGCGCGGGCCGACGCCGTCGCGGGCGCACCTGAGCTTCCACCGCGCCGACACCCGCCGCCGCTGAACATCTCGGTGGAGGACGGCGTCGCGGTGGCACTAACCTCCCCCGCGTGATGCAGCAGTTCATCTTCCGCCTCGCCTGACTCGGCCCCGATCCCGGCGCCGCGCCTCCTGCGCTCGGTGCCTCCCGAGTCATGCCCCGAGGGGGAACCATGCTGTTGCTCGTCTCCGGCGCGTCCGGCGTCGGCAAGACCACCGCGCGCCTGCACGCGCGCCACCTGTTCGAGCGTCGTCACCTCGACGGCGCGTACGAGACCGCCGAGCTGTTCACGCTCGGCCCGATCCCCGCTGTCCCGACCGTCGCCTGGCGCCAGGAACAGGTGGAAGCCGCGGTCCGCCGCGCGATCGCCCTCGAGGCCGAGGGCAGGCACCTGCTGTTCGCGGGCGACCCGGTGCCGGTCGGCGAGGCGCTGGCCGCGCCGAGCGCCGACCGGATCGACATCGCCGCGTGCCTGCTCGACGTCGACGAGGACGCCCATCTCGCGCGTCTCGCGAAGCGCAACGAGCCGGAGGAGCTGATCCCGCTCCACCGGGGCTTCGCGACCTGGCTGCGGGCGCACGCCACTGATCCCGGGCACGTCCCGGAGGCGGTCACCACCGACGCCTGGCCGGAGATGCGCTGGGGGCGGTGGGTCGGTCGGGCGCCCGGGCCGGAGTGGGCGATGACGGTCGTCGACACCTCACGACTCCTGCCCGAGCAGGTGGGGGCCGAGGTCGTCGACTGGTGCGGGCGCGCGGTGGCCGGGGATGCCCCGGTCTTCCGGGCGGGCTGGTTCCGCCGCTGATCACGCTCCGCGTGGCCGGTGCCGCGGGCCCCATCGGAACCGGCGCACGGCGAGGACCCCGAACACGACGGGCCACGCCACCAGTGCGATGAGGGCGGGCACGACCGCGGGCAGGCCGCCGAGCGCGGCCTCCCAGGTCGTGCCCGTCATCGCCAGCCGGGCGAGCTGACCGACCGCGCCGCCCGGCACCACCACGAGCGCCTGCCACCAGCCGCCCAGCGGGGCGATCGCCAGCACGATCGCGGCGCCGAGCAGCACGAACACCATCGGCAGCGTCGTGATCCGGGCCCGTTCCGGGGTGGGGGTGGCGACGCCGGTCGCGAGGCCCGCGGTGATCCCCCACGCCAGCCCGCCGACGACCGCGAGCACCAGCGGCACCGGATCGGCCGGCGCGGGTACCCCGGTCAGGACGTCGACCACGGCGAACACGGCGAGCTGCGCGAGCCCGAGCAGCACGATCGGCAGCACGGTCGCGATCAGGAGTTCGGCGTCGGCGAGGCAGGTCGTGCGCATCCGCTCGAGCACGCGGGTCTGGCGGCGCACCACGAGCGTCTGCGTCACGGTCGCGTAGACGCCGATTCCGAGCACGAGCGCGAGCTGCAGGGCGATGACGACGGCGAAGGCGACCGGACCGCCCTCGGTTCGGACGGGAAACGCGCAGAGCACGCCGAGCCCGACCGGGACCAGGAGCGACGACACCGCCACGGTCCGGTTCCGCAGCAACAGCCGCACCTCGGCACCGGCGAGCGCCCGCACGCGGCTGGTCGACGTCGAGGTCGCATCGCTCGTCATCGCTGCTCTTCCTGCTCGCTCCCGCGCACCGAGTGGTAGATGTCGGCGAGCGAGGCCGGTGCCGTCCGCAGGTCGGACAGCCGCACCCCTCGAGCGGCTGCCCGACCCAGGAACGTCGCCAGGTCGTCCTGCATGTCGCCGGTGCGCACCCGCACGCGGTCGTCGTCGTACTCGACCGCACCCCGGAGGACCGGCAGCGGCGGCTCCCGGCCAGGTGCGAGCGCGGCCGAGAAGCCCGCCGGCTGCGTGGCGACGATCTCCGTGAGCGTGCCGGCCACGGCCACCCGGCCCGCGTGCATGATCGCGACGCAGTCCGCGAGCGCCTCGGCCTCCTCCGGGTGGTGCGTGGTCAACACGACGGTCCGGCCCGCCTCCTGCAGCTCCTGGATCGCGTCCCAGGCACGCCTGCGCGAGGCCGGGTCGAGGCCTGCCGTCGGCTCGTCCAGGACGACCAGCTCCGGCGACCCCCACACCGCCAGCGCCAGGTCCAGCCGCCGCTTCTCGCCGCCGGACAGCCTCCCCACCGGCACCGCGCGGCGCTCCCCCAGCTCGAAGCGGTCCATCAGCCGCTGCGGCCGGTCGGGCCGATCGACCAGCCGCTGCCACAGCTCGAGCGTCTCCTGCACGGTCAGCTCCTCGGCGAAGCCGCCCTCCTGCAGCTGCACCCCCATGCGCTGCCGCAGCGCTGCCCCGTCGGTAGCCGGATCGAGGCCGAGCACGCGGACCGTGCCGGCGCTGCGCCTGCCGAACCCCTCCAGCACCTCGAGCGTGGTGGTCTTGCCCGCGCCGTTCGTGCCGAGCAGCGCGAAGACCCCGCCGCGGCGCACGTCGAGGTCGATGCCGCGCACCGCCTCGAAATCGCCGAACCGGACGTGCAGGTCCCGCACGGTGACCGCGGTGCCGACGCCCGGCGGCGCCGTCGTGCGGGGCGGCCGCCGCGTCGTCCCGGTCATGCTCCCCAGGTTCGCGGCCGAGCCGCGGCGCCCGGTAGTACCGGGGCTCACCGGTCGCGCTGACGCGCACCACGGGAGTCGATGACAGCTGTCATCGCCGGTCAGCGGCGTGCGTCGGCTACCGTCCAGGCCGTGGACGCAACCCCGCTGCTCGGGCCCGAGGAGCGCAAGGTCCGCGCCGCGCGGCGGTTCGGCCGGATCGGGCTCGCCATGACGATCTTCTGGCTGCTCACCGTGCCCGCGTACGGGGTGTGGCTCGCCGGCCTGGACCTGGTCTCCGGGTGGTACCTGTTCGTGCTCTACGTCGTCGCGTTCGGGCTGCACCTGTGGCGGATCCGGCAGCACATGGCCGCGCTCGGAGCACGTGCCCCGTGGTGGTTCGTCGTCGTGGCCACGGTCGTCGGCATCGCGATCACGCTGCTCGGGCTGGCCACGGGCTACCCGGGCTTCATCTGGTCGCTGGTCGGTGGCGTCCTGCTCGGCGACGTCGTCGCCGGTCTCCGGGCGCGGTGGATGATGCTCTGGATCGGGCTGGCCACCGCCTTCACGCTGGTGGCCGGCTACCTCCTCACCGCGCCGTCGCTCGTCGGGACGCCGATCAGCCCCTGGTTCCCCGCGGGCTGCGCGGCGTTCTTCGTCGCCACGATGTGGACGCTGGACGTCGAGCGGCTGTGGTGGCTCAAGGCCGTCACCGACCTGGACGACTCGAGGCGCACCGCCGCCGAGCTCGCCACCGCGCGCGAGCGGCTGCGGCTGGCCGACGACCTGCACGACATCCTCGGGCACGCGCTGGAGGTCGTCGCGTTCAAGAGCGAGCTGGCGGCCCGCCTGCAGGAGGGCGACCCGGTGCGCGCCCGCGTCGAGATGGAGGAGGTGCAGGCCGTCGCACGGCGCTCGCTGAGCGAGGTGCGGGCCCTGGTGCGCGACACCCGCCCCACCGACCTGGGCACGGAGCTGGCCGGTGCGCGCGCGGTGCTGGAGACCGCCGGCGTCGACCTCGTGGTGCGCGGGGACCCTGCGGGCGTCGGCCCGGCCGCCGGCAACGTGCTCGGCCGGGTGCTGCGGGAGGCGATGACGAACGTCCTGCGCCACTCCGAGCCCAGCCGGTGCACGATCGAGATCGATGCGACGGGCGGGCAGGCCCGGCTGCGGGTCGTGAACGACGGCGCCCTGCCCGGCGACGACGCCGACCCGGGCACCGGGCTCGCGGCCCTCGGCCGCTACCTGCAGGAGCACGCCGGGCGGCTGGAGGCCCGTCCCGGCCCGGACGGCACGTTCCGCCTCGACGCCGAGCTGCCCGCGGGCGTTTCGTGAGCTCCCCGGACCGGATCCGGCTCGTGCTGGCCGACGACGAGTCGTTGACCCGCGGCGCCGTCGGGGCGCTGCTGGGCATGGAGACCGATCTCGTGGTCGTCGCCGAGGCGGGCACGGGCGACGAGGCCATCGCGAGCGTCCGCCGGCACCGCCCCGACGTCGCCGTGCTCGACGTCGAGATGCCCGGTCGCGACGGCGCCGAGGTCGCGCAGTGGGTGGCCGCGCACGAGCCCGCCACCCGCTGCATCATCCTCACCCGGCACGCCCGGCCGGGCGTGCTGCGCAGGGCCCTCGCGGCGGGGGCCGCGGGGTTCGTCACCAAGAGCGCGCCGGCCACGCTGCTCGCCGACGTCATCCGCCGGGTGCACGGCGGCGGGCGCTACGTCGACCCGGAGCTGGCCATGACGGCGCTGATGACCGAGGAGTGCCCGCTGACCGACCGGGAGCTGGAGGTGCTGCGCGCCGTCGACGCGACGGGCACCGCGGCGGACATCGCCGCCCGCGTCCACCTCTCCGCGGGCACCGTGCGCAACTACCTGTCCTCGGCGATGCAGAAGCTGGGTGCCGGGTCGCGGACGGAGGCGGTGCAGCGGGCTCGCGACCACGGCTGGTTGTGAGCTGTGACATCGGCCTGCGCTTCGCTCCGGCGGCTCCCTGCTGCAGGACGGCGTCCGCGAGCCGTCAGCGGGTGGCGCGGACGTGCAGCACGCCGAAGCGGCCGCGTTCCCCGGTCCGGACGTCCGTGAAGCCGGCGTCGCGCATCCGGGCGGGGATGCCGTCGCCCGCGTTGGCCCGCAGGTGCTCGTTGCGGTGCACCCAGCGTCCGGCGAGGCCGTGGTGGTGGCCGCCGAAGTCGGCCAGGTGCAACTGCCCGCCGGGGCGCAGGACCCGGCGGACCTCGGTGAGCATCCGGCGCTTCTCCGCCTCGTCGAGGTGGTGGAACATGAAGGCCGACAGCACGCGGTCGACGCTCTCGTCGGCGTACGGGAGCGCACCGGCGGTCCCGCGGTCCCAGCGCACCGCCAGCCCGCGGCGCTCGGCCTTGCGCTGCGCCCGCGCGAGGGCCAGCGGATCGGGGTCGATGCCCAGCACCTCGGCGTCCGGGTGCGTGCGTCGCACCCGCAGCGCCAGGTTCCCGGTGCCGCATCCCACCTCCAGCACCCGGTGGCCAGGGGCGACACCGGCCGCGGTGACGAGGCGGCGGTGCACGTGCGGCACGCCGAGGAGCCAGGTGAACGGGTCGTAGAGCGGGAGCAGCCGGTCCCGCCCCATCGCGGGCAGGTAGTCGTGCTCGGCGTGGGCGGCGGGACGGTCGGACATGGCGGTCGGTCTCCCTCTCCTGCGACGATGTTCCGGTCGTTGTCACCAGGTTCGAACCCGTACGACCTGCTGCCAAGGGAGGATCCTCGGCCGTGGTGGGACGTTCTTCGGCTCGGCGGTCGCCGGGCTCCCGCGTGCCCGTCTACGGCTACCGCCGGGTGCCGGGGGTCCCGCCGATCAGCGTGGTGCGCGGGCGCCACGGCCGCGAGGAGCCCGCGGGCGTCGTGCGTCGCCACCCGCACGCCCACGACTTCCTCGTGATCGTCTACGTCGAGCAGGACGACGGCGTGGTCCGCGTGGAGGACCGCGAGTGGTTCCCGGTGGCGGGCGACGTGTTCGTCGTCGCTCCGGGCGAGGTGGTCGTGGTCGACGAGGCGGGTGGACTCGCCGCGGCGGACGGGTGGGCGGTGTTCTTCCCGCCCGACGTCGTCGCGCCGGCCGATCCCGGTGCCTTCCTGTCCTGGCGGGCTCACCCGTTGCTGTTCCCCTTCGTCCGCGGCGTGGCGGGCGGCGCCCAGCGCCTGCACGTCCCGCCGGCCGGGCGGGCGGCGTTCAGCGAACGGTTCGCGGCCCTCGACCGCGAGCTCCGGGAGCGGCGCGACGGCAGCAACGAGGCGGCGATCGCCCACCTGACGCTCCTGCTCGTCGCGGTCTCCCGGCTGGCCGCCGACGTGCCCGACGACCTCGTCCTGCGCGACGAGCCGCTCCTCGCCGGCGTGTTCGACGTGATCGAGGCGCGGTTCCGCGGGCCGCTGACCCTCACCGACGTCGCGGCGGAGGTCGGTCTCACGCCCGGCCACACCTCACCACCGTCGTGGGCCGCAAGACCGGTCGCACCGTGCAGCAGTGGATCACCGAGCGGCGGATGGTCGAGGCGAGACGGCTGCTGGCCGAGACCGACCTGACGGTGGAGACCGTCGGCGCCCGAGTCGGGTACCGCGATCCGGGCTACTTCGCCCGCCGGTTCCGACGCGCCCACGGCACTGCGCCGTTGGAGTGGCGCCGCGCCGGCCGGACCCGCTGACCCACGGCGACCGCTGGGACACGGTCCGTCCGACCGGTAGCCTCCGGCAGCGATGGAACCGCGACCCGAGCCCCAGCCCCCGTGGCTGCCCGCGGCCCGGCCGTCGCACCCGCCTGCCGCGCCCGTCCCACCGCAGGAGCCGCCGGGCCCGCCCCCGCGCCCGCGGTTCGAGTGGCGGCGGGTCGTCCGTTCCCCGCGGGGCGCCGTCTGCCTCGCAGCGGTCGCGGCGGCGCTGCTCCTCTGGCCCTTCGCCGGCTTCTCCTGGATCCCGTGGCTGATCGGCCTCGGCGCCCTCGTCGTGCTCCGGCTGCTCCGCCTGGAAGGACTGCTGCGCGGTTGGGACCTGCCGCTCGCGTTCCTCGTCGTGGTCGTCGGCCTGATGGTGAGCACCGGGCCGTGGGCCTGGGCCCTCGCCGGCAGCATCGGCGTCCTGCTCGCGGGGCTCATGCAGCTGCCGTGGTGGCGGCTCGCGGCGGTGGGGGCCGTGCTGTGCCTGGCGAGCGGGATCGGCTTCGGGTTCTCGGCCTACCAGGACCGGATCGAGCTCGAGCAGATCCAGGCGCAGGCGGGCGAGCCGCTCCGGATGCGGCTCGGGGAGACCAGACCCGCCCGAGTGCTCCCCGCGCTCCTCTCCGCCGTGGAGCAGGACGACGCCGATCCGGTGTGCCGGCTCCTGTCTCCGCGGGCCGAGGCGGACCTCCTCGCCGCCGCAGGCTCGGCGAGCTGCCCCGAAGCGGTCGCCGAACTCCACCGCCGGGTGGCCGGTGAGCCGGTGCCCGATGAGGAGAACCTGCCCCAGCCGGAACCGTCAGCCGAGCGCTGGAACGTCGACGCGTGCTCGACGGCGTGGGCCCGGGCCGCAGGGCCCGCACTCGGCCGCATCGTCGTCGAGCAGACCGCCCCGGCGGTGCAGCGCTTCGCCGTCGCAGGGTTTGCGCCGTGCTGACGACCTAGCTGCTGCTAACGCTCGTCGTTGTCTGCCTGGCCAGTGGCCCCGTCCGGACGCGCGCCCTTCGGCTCCGCGCCCCCGGTGCTCGCGCCGCCGACCGACACGTCGCCCGCCGGGTCCGCCTGGGCCGCGGACTCGTCGCCCGGGCCGTTGACGGCGGTGCCGCTGGCCGGGGTCGTGTCGGCGGTGTGCGGTGCGCCCGCTCCGACCGAGTCGACCTTCCCGTTCGTCGTGGCGTCCCCGCGTCGGACCGACGCGAGCAGCATCTGGGAGACGTCGAGGATCTCCACGTCCGTGCCCTTGTCCTCGCTCTGGCGCTGCGTGAGGCCGTCGGAGAACATCACGCGGCAGAACGGGCAGCCCGTGGCGATCTGCTCGGCGCCGGTGCCCAGCGCCTCGTCCACGCGCTCGAGGTTGACCCGCTTGCCGATCTTCTCCTCCATCCACATGCGGGCACCACCCGCCCCGCAGCAGAAGGACCGGTCGGCGTGGCGGGGCATCTCGTTGAGCTTCACGCCGGCCGCGCCGACGAGCTCGCGGGGCTCCTCGTAGATCTCGTTGTGGCGGCCGAGGTAGCAGGGATCGTGGTAGGTCACGTCGGTCATCGCGTCCGGGGCGGCGACCGGCACGAGCCTGCCCTCGCGCACCAGCTTGTTGAGCAGCTGCGTGTGGTGCACGACCTCGTAGTGCCCGTCCAGCTGGGGGTACTCGCGCCCCAGGGTGTTGAGGCAGTGCGGGCAGGTGGTCACGATCTTGCGCGTCCCCGGCTCGCGACCCTCGAACACGGTGTTGAGCATCTCGACGTTCGCACTTGCGAGCATCTGGAAGAGGAACTCGTTGCCCGAGCGGCGCGCCGGGTCACCGGTGCAGCCCTCCTCGGACCCGAGGATCACATAGTTCACGCCTGCGCGGTGCAGCAGCTCCGCGGTGGCGCGCACGGTCTTCTTGGCGTTGTCGTCGAACGCGCCCGCGCAGCCGATCCAGTACAGGTACTCGGTGTCGGGGGAGAGCTCGCCGTCGAAGACCGGGACCTCGAAGTCCAGGCCCTTGGTCCAGTCCAGGCGCTCCTTGGCGTTCTGGCCCCACGGGTTGCCCTTGTTCTCCAGGTTGCGGAACAGCACGCCCAGCTCGGAGGGGAACTCCGACTCGATGAGCACCTGGTGGCGGCGCATGTCGACGATGTGGTCGACGTGCTCGATGTCCACCGGGCACTGCTCGACGCACGCCCCGCAGGTGGTGCAGGACCACAGCACGTCGGGATCGATCACGCCGCCCTGCTCGAGCGTGCCGACGAGCGGGCGCACCGCCTGCTCCGGGCCCGACCCCGGCACGCGGCCGAAGCCGGACTCGGGCACGTGGTGGCCGTGGCCGCCGGCCTGGTCGGCGCCACCGGTGACGGAGACGGCGCCCTCTTCCGGCATGTCCTTGCCGTCGATCAGGTACGGGGCCTTGGCGAGCAGGTGGTCGCGCAGGTCCATGATCACGAGCTTCGGCGACAGCGGCTTGCCGGTGTTCCAGGCCGGGCACTGGCTCTGGCAGCGGCCGCACTCGGTGCAGGTCGCGAAGTCGAGCATGCCCTTCCACGTGAAGTCCTCGACCTTGCCGCGACCGAACGCCGCCTCCTCCGGCGGGTCCTCGAAGTCGATCGGCTTGCCCTCGTGCTCGATCGGCTGCAGCGGGCCCAGCGCCTTCGGCATCCGCTTGGCGGAGACGTTGATCGGCGCCGTGAAGATGTGCAGGTGCTTGCTGTAGGCGATGATCACGGTGAAGACCAGCATCACGCCGATGTGCAGCAGCAGCCCGACGCTCTCGAGCACGAACAGCGTGCCCTCACCGATCCCGGCCATGAGACGGCCGACCCCGATCGAGACGAAGGCTCCCGACTCGTAGGGGAACACCCCCAGCGCCGAGGACGCGCCGCGGAAGAAGAACATCGTCCACAGCACGTTGAAGATCATGAACAGGATCAGCCACGCGCCCCCGGTGTGGGAGCCGTAGAACCGCGACGCGCGCGCCTGGCGCTCCGGCGCGTTCCGGATGCGGATCACGGCGAACACGGCGAGCGAGATCAGCGCGGCGGTGGCGATGAAGTCCTGGAGGAACCCGAGGACCGGCCAGCGGCCGATCAGCGGGATGTGGAAGTCGTGGTCGAACAGCGCCCCGTAGGCCTCGAGGTACACCGTGATCAGGATCACGAACGCCCAGAACGTGAAGAAGTGGGCGAGCCCGGGCACCGACCACCGCAGGAGCTTGCGCTGCCCGAAGACCTCGACGAACTGCGCCTTGATCCGATCGCCCAGGCCGTCGGTGCGGTCGTGCGCCGGCTGGCCGGACCTGATCAGCTGGTAGAGCCAGTAGGCGCGGCGGCCGGACACGGCCAGCGCGAGCGCTGTCATCGCCAGGCCGATGACGAGTCTGACAACCACGGGCTCTCCTCCCAGGGCTGGCGCCGCGGGTGGTGGGCCGCGGTGCCGTTGCGGAGCAGGGTAGACCGGTGCTCCCCATCCGTCGCCGATGTCGTTCCGGCTGTTCACCGGGGAACCTACTCATCGGTAACAGCGGAGCGCGATGTGACCCTAACCCGCCGTTCGGGTACCTGGCTCGGTCTACGCGCCCGGTCTTCGTCACTCAACCGGTCCAGATCGACCGCTCACCGCACGCTTCGTTCACCCCTGCGCAGTGCCGCGTGGCGCTCCGTGTCACTCGGTTCTGCCGCCCGGGCGACCCTCTATGCTCCCGCTGGTCAGCATGGTCTACTCGTCGCGGTGCCCGAGCAGACCAGGTCGGGTGTCCACCAGCCCGAGGGGGTCGGGTCAGCGGCGAACTCGGGTTGGCAGCGCCACGAGGAGGAGCCGTCATGACCGGACCACAGGTGCTCGTACTGCACGCGCAGGCCCTGAGCACCAACGGTCTCCAGGGCTGGATCACCGACAACGTCGTGCCGCTCATCCTGCTCGGCATCGCGATCATCCTGCTGTGGATCGGCGGCAAGGGCGACAACGCCGGTGTCGCGCGGCGCAGTGTGGGGCTGGTCGTCGGCCTCATCGCCCTGGGCATCGCGGTCTCGGGCAACGGCCCCGAGATCGGGAACTTCCTGGCCGGCCTCCTCGTCGGGTGATCAGTGCTCGTCCGCACCGACGACGAGATCTACCGCGTCGACTCCGTCTGGCTCGGCCCACCGCGCGCCACGTTCCCGTGGCGCGCGCGGTACGTGAGCTACGGGCTCGGCCTCCTCGTCATGATCCTCATCATGTTCGTCCAGCGCCGGCTCGGGATCGGCCTCGACTTCTTCTCGGTGGCGTGGGCGCTCCTGCTCACGATCGCCGTCACCCGCTTCCTCGGGCAGCGCATCGACTACGAGCGACCGCTCGGGCAGGTCGTCGGGCTCTTCCGCCACGAGGTCACCGGCCCGCGGCGGCGCACCGCGGGAGAGGGCGGCGTCGTCCGCTCGAGCCGGGTGCGGATCGGCCCGGCCGTCCGGTCGCGGTCGCAGCGCAAGCGTGGATCGGGCAGGCGCGGAGGCCGCGCCGTCGAGCAGTGGCAGCCAGGGCGCCGGGCGGAACCCGCGCGCCGGAAGGGACGTTCGCGTGTCGCGTGACGCGAGCCGTGGTCACAAGTCGTCGGGCAAGGCGGGGCGGCGCCGGGGCCGGGCACTCGCGGGGGACAGCGGTCTGCCCACCTACGAGCCCGACATCGCCCTGCGGTCCATCGAGGGGCACCTGACCCGCACCGGTGCGCAGGTGATGGCCTGGTACCGGCTGGCGGCGCAGGCGTGGAGCTTCCGCAGCGACTCGCAGCGCGAAGCGCTGATCCGCCAGATCGCCGCGCAGCTCGGCGAGCTGCAGGGGCGCTGGCTGCACCTGCGGGTGACGACCCGGCCCTACCCCGTGCACATGTGGGCCGAGTCGTTCGACCACAACGCGCTCGGCCGGATGCCCGATGTCGCGGGCGCGCTCGGCTGGGACGCGTTCCTCGAGGGCGAGCAGCGCCACCTGATGGGCCTGTCGATGTCGGACAAGGAGGTCTTCCTCGGCATCGAGGTCTCCGGCCGCAGGATGCTCGACCGCTGGGTGGAGCGCGCCGCGCCGGTGCTCGGCAGGGTCGCGCCCGCGGCCGTGCGGGCCGAGACCGCGGCCCTGTCGTCGGAGGTCGGGCACCTCGACGCGCTCGTCGCCGGCTCCGGGCTCGACGCGGTGCCGGCATCGTCGGACGACATCGCCTGGCTGATGCACCGGTCCTGCGCGCTGGGCCTGCCCGCCCCGCGCACGCTGTCGGTCGTACCCGGTGGCAGCCACCGCTGGGAGACCGAGGATCTCGCGGCCTTCACCGACGGCGTCGAGATGCACCAGGAGCCCTACGCGCCCACCGTGCGCGTCGTCGGGCGGCTGCGGGCGCAGACGGTCAGCCGCAACGTCGCCGTGATGTCGCTCGGGCTGATGGACGGCCTGCGCATCCCCGAGGTCGACGACCCGTGGATGCAGCACTCCGACCGGCTCCCCTTCCCGGTGGAGTGGTCGGCGCGGATGTACATCCGCCGGCCCGAGGACGTGGCCGGTGAGCTGCAGCGCCAGATGGGCAAGGTGCGCAGCCAGATCCGGCACTACACCCACGACCACGACCTCGACCCGCCGATGTCCCTCGCCCGCCAGGCCGACCGCGTGCTCGAGGTCGAGGACGAGCTCACCAGCGGCCTCACCCAGCTCAACACGCGCCTGTACGGCTGGTGGCGGGTGGCGGTCTCGGGCAAGGACGAGGCCGAGGCCATCAGCCGGGCCCAGCAGGTGCTCGACGTCTACCGGCCGAAGGTGCAGGTCGAGCACCCCGAGGCGCAGTACCGCTACGCGCGCGAGTTCATCCCCGGGGAGCCGCTGGCGTCCACGGCCTACCGCCGTCGCGGCTCGGTGATGTGGGCGGCCGCCGCCGTCCCCGCGGCCACCGCGTCCGTCGGCGACCGGCGCGGAATCATGATCGGCGAGACCTGCACGGCCACCCGGCGGCCGGTGGCGTGGGACCCGTGGCTCGCGCAGGAGGTGCGCCGCGCGTCCGGGCTCACGGCGGTCGTGGGGGGACTCGGCTCCGGCAAGTCGTTCCTGACCGGCCTCATCACCTACAAGACGCTGCGCGCGGGGGCCCGCTGGACGTTGCTCGACCCCTCGGGGCCGCTCGCGCAGCTCACCCGCCTGCCCGAGCTCGCGCCGTTCTCCCGGCACATCAACCTGCTGCGCGCCGATCCCGGCATCCTCAACCCCTACCGCGTGGTGGCCGAGCCGCGCCCGGAGCACTTCGCCGACGAGGAGGACCCGGAGCGGGCGTGGCGCCGCGAGCGCTCCCTGGCGGCCGCCACCCGTCGCCGGCTCGTGCTCGACGTCCTCACCGGCCTGCTGCCCTACGACGTGTCCCGGATCCCGCACACCCGGATCGTGCTGCTCCGCGCGGTCCGCGAGGTCGGCGGTTCCCCGGACCGCCACCCCGGCCAGGTCATCGACGTGCTGCGCAGGCACGCCCGCGACGGCGAGGAGCACGCCGGCATCGTGGCCGACTTCCTGGAGGAGCGCCGGGAGCTGCCGCAGGCGGCCCTGCTGTTCCCGGACACCACGCGCGAGGACCCCTGGCAGGCCGACCGCGACTACCGGCTCACGGTGCTCACGATGCAGGGGATGACGCTGCCGCGTCCGGGCAGCCCGCGCGAGGAGTGGACCGACTCCGAGGCGCTCGCCGTGGAGCTGCTGAACCTGGCGTCGTGGCTGACCCAGCGCACGATCTACGACGCGGACCGCAACCTGCGCAAGGGCGTGGCCCTCGACGAGACGCACTTCCTGTCCCAGGTGCCCACCGGCAAGGTGCTGATCGACCGGCTCGCACGCGACTCCCGCAAGTTCAACGTCCGGGCGCTGTTCGCCTCGCAGCTGGCGGGCGACCTGCTGCGCGTGTCGGGTTTCGCGTCGCTGGTCAACGCCGTCTTCGTGGGGCGCACCGACGACGAGGAGGCGCAGGCCGAGGCGCTGCGGCTGCTGAAGGTGCCCACCGGGGTGGGCTACGAGCAGATGCTCGGCACGCTCTCCCCGCGACCGCGGCACGACGACCGGCCCGACGACACCCCGCGCCAGTTCATCTTCGCCGACGGCCACGGCGGCGTGGAGAAGATCCGCATCGACCTCGAGGCACCGCACCTGGAGCACGTGCGCGAGGCGCTCGACACCAACCCCGACGCGAGCCGCGTGGCCGTGCGGGGCGTACCGGCCGCCACCACGCCGGAGGCGGTCCGGGCACCCGACGAGCCCGCGCCGCCGCAGCCGATCGTGTTCGCGCGCCCGGCGGGGCGTGTGGTCGACCTCGGCAGCGACCTCGGCGACGAGCTGCCGACCGTCCTCGACGCGGACGACGACTTCCACACCCTCGACGACCCCGAAGGCCTCCTGGACGGGGGCCCGGCCGGCGCGTCGGCACCCCGGGCCGACGCGCCTCGCCTGCGTGGTGACGAGCACCTGGACCTCCTCGGCGACGTCGACACCGACGACCTCGAGGCCGGTGGCCTCGACGTCGAGGACCTCGACGCGGGGGTCATCGACGCGAACGCCGGAGCCGGGGGCGCCCGCGAGGGCGAGGGCCGCGTCCGGGCGGCCGGGGAGGCCGTTCGGTGATCGCCGCGGGCCTGCCGGCGGCTGCCGGCTGGCTGCCGGTCGCCCTCGTGGTGGCGGCGGCCGTCCTGGTCGAGGCCCGTCGCCGTCGCGGCCGCCGCAGGCGCGGGCCGGCGCGGTCTCCGCGCCGGCGGCTGTCCGTGCTGGTCGTCGCCGGGCTCGTCGGCGGGTCGGTGCTGCTCGGGCAGCCTGCGTTCGGGCAGACCTTCGACTGCAAAGAACCCCCCGAGCCGGACCGGCCGGGCACGGGCCTCGTCGGTTCCCTCGATCCTCCGCGGGCGTCCGGTGGCGTGGAGGGCAGCGTCTACCGAGAGGTGGGCTACGCCGGCCTCGTCTGGCACAACTACGACATCGGCTGCGGCGGTGCCGCGCTCAACCCCGCGACCACCACGGACACCTGGTTGGGCAACCAGACCCTCAACGTCGCGAAGTTCGCCGTCGGCGGCGTGAACTGGGCGCACTACCTCATCGCCGACGGCGGGGAGCTGCTCTCGCCGCTGGACCAGCTGATCAGCGACGGCACGCGGGCGATGTACGACGCGGTCTTCACCACCTGGGTCGGCGTGGCGCTGCTGGTGCTGGCCGTTGTGCTGCTGCTGCTCGCGCTGCGCGGCGACCTGGCCCGCCAGACCCAGCGCGCGGCCTTCGCGGTGGCGGCGCTCGTGGTCGGCTCCGCGGCCTACCTGGCCCCCGTCGACTGGGCGAAGGCCGCCGACGGCCTGCTGCTCGACGGCGTCACACAGATGCAGGAGGGGTTCCTCGGCCAGATCGGGCTCGGCAACCGCGACACGCTGCCCACGGTGCTCGTGGACCAGGTGATCTACCAGAACTGGTTGCGCGGGGAGTTCGGTTCGCCGGACGTGCCGCAGGCCCAGGAGCTGGGGCGCGACCTGCTGCGGGCGCAGACGTTCACGATCAATGAAGTGGCCGAGGGCCGGGACACCCAGCAGCTCGCCGAGCAGAAGAAGGCCGAGTTCACCGCGCTCGCCGACCGCATGGGCGACCGCTACCCCTACTTCCAGGGCGAGTCGGGCAGCCGCATCGGCGCCGGGATCCTCTCGGTCGTGCAGGCGCTGTGCATCGCGCTGTTCCAGCTCCTGTCCAAGGTGCTCGTGCTGGTGGCGATGCTCCTGCTGCGGCTGATGGTGATGACGGCGCCGGCCGTGGCCGTCGTCGCGATCCTCAAGCCGGAGATCCTGCCCGCCCTGCTGCGCGTGGCGGGAGCGGCGATCGTCAACACGCTGGTGGTCGGTGCGCTCGCCGGCCTGCACGCGCTGCTGGTGGTGTCGCTCTTCCGGCCGGGCGCCGGGATCGACCTGTGGCTCGCGCTGCTCGTCACCGGGGTGGTGACGGTCGTCCTGTGGGCGGTCGCGCGGCCGTTCCGGCGGCTGGTGTCGATGGTGTCGCTCACCCGTGAGCAGTTCGGCGGCATCGTCCCGGGCGCGGGCACCGGCCCGATGTCGCGGGTGTGGCAGCGGGTGCGCGGGGCCCCCACCGAAGACCGCCAGACCCGGTGGTGGGACGAGCGGCGCGGCGCAGGCGAGGCCGGTGGGTATCCCGAGGGCGGGCGCCCCGAGTCCGAGCCGGGGATGCGGGTGTCCGGCGCGGCGGACGACCGGCCGGCCCGGCGACACCGCACGGCCGAGGCGCCCGTGCCCCCCGAGCTCGTGCCTGCGGCGCGCCGTCCCGCCCTTCCTGTGGGGCCCGACGGCATGGCCGCGGGCGGTGGCGTCCCCGGCTGGTCCGATGCCGGCGAGGTGGACGACCGCGTGATCTACCGCAGGCCGGACGCGGTGCCGCTGCGCCCCGGCGCCGCCCGCCCGGTCCAGGCCGAGATCGTCGACGGCGTGCCGGTCTACCGGATCTACCGGCCGCACTCGGCGCAGTCGGTCCACAGCCCTCCGGGGACCGGCCGTGCCGATTAGGACGTCCCACGGGCGGTCCGCCGCGTACCGGGCGATCTGGGCGTGGCCGCTGCGCTCGCCCGTGCGGTTGGCGGTCACGGTGGTGGTCGTGGTGGCGCTGGCGGTCGGGGTGACGCTCGCCGTCGCCTTCCTCAACGGGACGCCGCCGGGCGGCGCTGCGCCCGACGACGGCACGACGACCGCAGGGCCGTCCACGCGCGGTCCCGGCGGCTCCGGCCCGCCGCCGAGCCCCACGCCCACCATGCTGCCGCCGGTGCCCGCGCTCACCCCGTCCCCGCTGCCGCTGTCGCAGGCCCCGGACGAGGCGATCGAGGTGGCGGCGCTCTGGTCGGCCGCATGGGTGCGGCCTGCCGAGGGCACCACTGCCCAGGAGTGGCTGGAGGGGCTGCGTCCCACGACCACCGACGAGTACCTGGGCGTGCTGAGCGGGGTCGACCCGGGCAACATCCCGGCCACGCGGGTCACCGGGGAGCCCCGCCCGGTCGCGGTCGCCTCGAGCTCGGTGCAGGTGGAGGTGCCGACCGACGCCCTCACGCTGGTCGTGCTGGTCGTGGACACCGAGGCGGGCTGGCGCGTCGCCGGCTACGACCGGGCCTGACGGCGGCGCACGATGCTCCTGGCGCGGCCGCTGCGGCTCCTCGTCCCGGTGATCGCCGTCATGGCGGCGCTCGGCCTGTTCCTCGGCATCGGGTTCATCGCCTTCACGGCGAGCACCGGTGGGGGCGGCGGGGTCGCCACCACCGGCTCCTGCGACCCGAGCGTGCGCGCGCCTGCCGGGCCGCTGGCCGGCAGCCGGGCCGGCACGCGGATCGGTGACCTGAGCGAGGAGCAGCGCCGCAACGCGGCCACCATCATCGGTGTCGCCCGCGACATGGGTGCGCCGCCCCGGGCCTGGCTGATCGCGCTGGCCACCGCGATGCAGGAGTCCACCCTCCGCAACATCAACTACGGCGACCGCGACTCGCTCGGGCTCTTCCAGCAACGCCCGTCCCAGGGCTGGGGCTCACCCGCGGAGGTCACCGACCCGGTCTACGCCACCCGGATCTTCATCGAGCGCCTGCTGCAGGTGGGCGGCTGGGAGGACATGCCGGTCACGGTGGCCGCCCAGACCGTGCAGCGCTCGGCGTTCCCCGACGCCTACGCGAAGTGGGAGGGCCTCGCGGCCGAGCTCGTGCAGCAGCTCGCCGACGTCGCCGACCCGACCGGGTGCGGGCGGACCGCCGTCCTGCCCCAGGGGGTGGCGGGGGCGGCCATCGCGTTCGCGCTGGGTGAGGTCGGCAAGCCGTACGTGTGGGGGGCGACGGGCCCCAACACCTACGACTGCTCCGGTCTGGTGCTGCGCGCCTTCCAGGCGGCGGGGATCAACCTCCCGCGGGTGTCCCGCCAGCAGTTCTACGCGGGCGGGCACGTCCCGATCTCCCAGGCGCAGCCCGGCGACCTGCTGTTCTACGCCACCGACCCGTCCGACCCGTCCACGATCCACCACGTCGTGCTGTACATGGGCGACGACCAGATGGTGGAGGCTCCCTACACCGGTGAACGGGTGCGCGTGCGGCCCGTGCCGTGGGACTACGAGGAGCTCGTCCCGCTCGCGACGCGCCCGGGCACCACTCCGAACCGCGCCTGACCGCGTCCTCGTCCCCCGCCCCCCGGGCGCGTGCACGGCGGGTCGCGGCGGGCATGGCCGGAGCCGGGCCCGCCGCCCGGCGGCACTACTGTCGCGCTCGGCCTCTCGTACGAGCAGGAGTAGCGAACAATGCCCCCCGACAGCCCGGTTCCGGCGTCCACGACCCCCGTGCAGGACTACCTCGACCGACCCGCCCCCGGCGCGACCACCGACCACCTGGTCGTGCCGCGTTCGCTGGCGCAGTCCATGCCGCTGCGCTGGCAGCAGGTGTTCGTCGGGCTGCTGGCCGACCTGCACGACGCGTACGGACACCTGTCGTGGCCGGAGTACAAGGTCGTGCCGAGCCGGTGGGAGCTGCTGGTCGACCTCGACGAGGAGCAGCTCGCCGCCGCGGGCTACCACGCCGACCTCGGCCCGGACGGCGAGCTGGAGTACCGCGACGCCGCGGAGGACGTGGTGGCCGACCCGGAGCACCACCGTGTGCTCGCGCCGGTGGACGACCCGCTGCCCCCGGCGTCGGCGGGGCGGGTGGAACCCCGCCCCGCAGCGCCGCTGTAGAGCCGGCGGCGAGGACGGCCGTCAGCACGGACCGCCGAGGCGACCCGCAGGCCCCGCCTGAGCCTCCTCCGCCGGGACGCGGTCCGAGCGCGATGATCGGCATGTCGGCGCGTTCCCGGGCGGAATCTGTCGCCCTCCCACCACTCCTGCTGATCATGGCCGTTCCCGCGTTCCGGAACGCACCCGTCCACGACCCGGTCGACGTCATGGGTCTCTGGCCGCGGGTCGCAGACCCGTGGTGTCGACAGGGTCATGAGTTCCTTCCGCGGGCGGGCCGTCCCCGGCTCGAGGCCGCTGCCTCCCGCCTCGGCCCGGGTCTTCGGCGCAGTCGGCACCTTCCCCTGACCCCTCCCGTCGGCGAGGTGGCCGGGTTGGGTCAACTGCCGATCATCGTGGCTGGGTGGGCGGTCGTACCCGACATGGCCCAGGCCGGTTCTGGACGAGTCCGTCGCTGCCGGGTGGGTGCGGGTGCGCACCTTGCGGCGGTCCCGTTGCGCCCCCTTGCTGTGATCGTGGGCCTGGTCCGAGGTGGACGGCGCCGTGACGAACGGCACTTTCGTCGGCTAGGTACTGACGAGAGTGCCGTTCGTCCGGGTGGGAGCCTGACGGGTGCCACGCGTCTGGCTGTGGGGCCGTTCCAGGCCCCTGCCACGGACATGATCAGCGAAAACGGGACATGACCTGCACCGAGCACACCTGCAGCACATGTCCCGATCCCACCGATCACGAGCCTCGAACCCGCCCAGACTGCCCGAACTACACGGGTAGAGGGGTGCAACGGGACCACCGCAAGATGCGTGGCATCCGGCAGGGGCGTTCTCGTCCCGGACCGGCCTGGGCCCGTGTCGGGGACGGCTGCCACGGTGACCACGTAACTCGGTAGTTGTGCCCACCCGACCACTCGCCGACGGGAGGGACGGGCAGAGGCGGGTGATCGGTCCGCAGACCCCGGCGAGGGCGGGAGGCAGTGGTCTCGAGCCGGGAACGGCGCGCCCGCAGGAGCGTTTCCATGGTCAGGTGGACGTGACGGTCGCCCAGATGCGGGAGAACAGCGCTGACGTCGACTTGATCGTGCATGATCGGCGGAAGTGGTGTGAGAGCGACAGATCTGTCGCCGTGACACCACTCCTGGCGATCATCGAGGCGAACCGGCGTGCGAGAAGCACAGGACAACGGCCGCGAGAAACCTGAGGTGCAACTCGGAGCGATCTCGCCGGGCGGCGGGATCGCGTCCCCCCGTCACCGCGGACCTCCGTGCGACGCGCGCCACGGCGCGGCACCGGGCGAGATCGCGCGTCCCGGGAACACGGCAGCGGGGCGGCGCGTTGGACCGGGCGAGCAAGTTGAGCGGAACCGGCTCAAGGGCGGTGCGATCGTCCGAGCGGTTCCGTGGCAGACTTGAGCGAACTGAACTCAAGCTATCTCGGAGGCACTCACCATGGCTCGTGCGGTCGGCATCGACCTCGGGACCACCAACTCCGTCGTCGCCGTCCTCGAAGGTGGCGAGCCGACGGTCATCGCCAACTCGGAGGGGGCACGCACCACGCCGTCCGTCGTGGCCTTCGCCCGCAACGGCGAGGTGCTCGTCGGGCAGTCGGCGAAGAACCAGGCCGTCACCAACGTGGACCGGACGATCCGGTCGGTCAAGCGCCACATCGGCACCGACTGGAAGACCGGCGACGTCGACGGCAAGACCTACTCCGCGCAGGAGATCAGCGCCCGCGTGCTGCAGAAGCTCAAGCGCGACGCCGAGTCCTACCTGGGCGAGGAGATCACCGACGCCGTGATCACCGTCCCGGCGTACTTCGAGGACGCGCAGCGCCAGGCCACCAAGGAGGCCGGGCAGATCGCGGGCCTCAACGTGCTCCGCATCGTCAACGAGCCCACCGCGGCCGCGCTGGCCTACGGGCTGGACAAGGGCGAGAAGGAGCAGACCATCCTGGTCTTCGACCTCGGTGGCGGCACGTTCGACGTCTCGCTGCTGGAGATCGGCGAGGGCGTCGTCGAGGTGAAGGCCACCAACGGTGACAACCACCTCGGTGGCGACGACTGGGACGAGCGGGTCATCAGCTGGCTCGTCGACAAGTTCAAGAACGCCCAGGGCATCGACCTCACCAAGGACAAGATGGCGATGCAGCGGCTGCGCGAGGCCGCGGAGAAGGCGAAGATCGAGCTGTCGAGCCAGTCGACCGCCACGATCAACCTGCCCTACATCACGGTCGACGCCGACAAGAACCCGCTGTTCCTCGACGAGACGCTCTCGCGCGCCGAGTTCCAGCGGATCACGTCCGACCTGCTCGACCGCACCCGTGCCCCGTTCAACCAGGTGGTCAAGGACGCCGGCATCTCCGTCGGCCAGATCGACCACGTGGTGCTCGTCGGCGGCTCCACCCGCATGCCGGCCGTCACCGAGCTGGTCAAGGAGCTCACCGGCGGCAAGGAGCCCAACAAGGGCGTCAACCCGGACGAGGTCGTCGCCGTCGGCGCGGCCCTGCAGGCCGGTGTGCTGCGCGGTGAGGTCAAGGACGTCCTGCTGCTCGACGTCACCCCGCTGTCCCTGGGCATCGAGACCAAGGGCGGCGTGATGACCAAGCTCATCGAGCGCAACACCACGATCCCCACCAAGCGGTCGGAGATCTTCACCACGGCCGACGACAACCAGCCGTCCGTGCAGATCCAGGTGTTCCAGGGTGAGCGCGAGATCGCGGCCTACAACAAGAAGCTCGGCATGTTCGAGCTGACGGGTCTGCCGCCCGCCCCGCGCGGCGTGCCGCAGATCGAGGTGTCCTTCGACATCGACGCCAACGGCATCGTGCACGTGTCCGCGAAGGACCTGGGCACGGGCAAGGAGCAGTCGATGCAGATCACCGGCGGCTCCGCGCTCGGCAAGGACGAGATCGACCGGATGATGCGCGAGGCCGAGCAGCACGCCGAGGAGGACAAGAAGCGGCGTGAGGAGGCCGAGGTCCGCAACCAGGCCGAGTCGCTCGTCTACCAGACGGAGAAGTTCGTCAAGGAGAACGACGAGAAGCTGCCCTCCGACGTCAAGGACTCGGTGAACAGCGCGCTCGGCGAGGCCCAGTCGGCCCTCAAGGGCACCGACACCGACGCCATCAAGGCGGCGATGGAGAAGCTCGCCACCGAGTCCCAGAAGATGGGCTCCGCGCTGTACCAGCAGCCGGGTGCCGAGGGTGCCGCTCCGGGCGGCGACGCCGGCCAGCAGCAGGCGCAGCAGGACAACGCTGACGACGTGGTGGACGCCGAGATCGTCGACGAGGAGAAGGACAAGAAGTGACGGAGCACGACAACCGCAACGAGGCCGCCGAGAACGGCGACGGTGAGCGGGTCGTGGTCCGGGACCGGCGCCGGATCGACCCGGTGACCGGCGAGGTGCGCACCCCGGCCGGTGAGCCGGCCGGGGTCGCCCCCGAGGCCGACGCCCCCGAGGAGCCCGCCGGGCTCGATGCCGTCGCGTCCGCGGAGCTCGCCGCGCAGGTGGCCGAGCGCACGGCCGACCTGCAGCGGGTGAGCGCCGAGTACGCCAACTACCGCCGACGCGTCGACCGTGACCGGGAGAGCGTGCTCGTCGGGGCGCGGGTGCAGTTCGTCTCCGAGCTGCTCACCGTGCTGGACGACCTCGACCGCGCCGAGGCCCACGGCGACCTCACCGGCCCGTTCAAGTCGGTCGCCGACAAGCTGGTCGCCGTCGTGCAGAAGCTCGGCCTGGAGCCGTTCGGGTCGGAGGGCGAGCCGTTCGACCCCTCGGTCCACGAGGCCGTGCAGCACGAGGCCGGCACCGAGGAGGGGCCCACGGTCACCGTGGTCTCCGCGGTGCTGCGGCGCGGCTACCGCATCGCCGACCGCGTGCTGCGGCCGGCGATGGTCACGGTGGCCGACCGCCCCGACGACGGCACGCTCGCCGAGCCGACTGACGACCCGGTGCCGACCGAACCCGATCCGGCCGTAGAGCCCTGAGGCACGAGGGAGGCGGAGTGACCCAGCGGGACTGGATCGAGAAGGACTTCTACCGCGAGCTGGGCGTCGCCTCCGACGCCTCGGCGGACGAGGTCAAGAAGGCGTACCGGAAGCTCGCGCGCGAGCTGCACCCGGACGCCAACCCCGGCGACGCCAAGGCCGAGGCCCGCTTCAAGGCCGTGTCCGAGGCGTACGGGGTGCTGTCCGACGAGAAGAAGCGTCGCGAGTACGACGAGACCCGCGCGCTCTTCGCGGGCGGCGGCGGGTTCGGCCCCGGGGGAGGCTTCCCCGGCGGCTTCGGCAGCGGCGCCGGCGGGCAGGGCTTCGACCTGAACGACCTGTTCGCCCGCGCCGGTGCCGGTACGCCCGGCGCCGGTGGTGCGGCGCCGGGTGGGCTGGGCGACATCCTCGGCGGCCTGTTCGGCAACCGGGGGGCCGGTCCCACCACCTCGCCCCGCGCGCAGCGCGGTGCCGACGTCGAGAGCGAGCTGCGGATCGACTTCGTCGACGCCGTGCGCGGCGCCGAGGTGCAGCTGCGGCTCGCCGCTCCGGGCCGTTGCGAGCGCTGCGGCGGCACCGGCGCGCGTCCGGGCAGCACCCCGCGGACCTGCCCCACCTGTTCCGGGGTGGGGCTCGTGAGCCGCAGCCAGGGCGCGTTCGCGTTCTCCGAGCCGTGCCGCGACTGCCGCGGCACCGGCCGGATCATCGACGACCCGTGCTCCGAGTGCGGTGGCGACGGCGTGAGCACCCGCACGCGCACGCTCACCGTGCGCGTCCCCGCGGGCGTGCAGAACGGGCAGCAGGTGCGGTTGAAGGGGCAGGGTGAGCCGGGCCGGGGCGGCGCTCCGGCGGGCGACCTGTACGTGAAGGTCAACGTCACCCCGCACCGGCTGTTCGGTCGGTCCGAGCGCAACCCCGACGACCTCACGCTGACCGTTCCGGTCACCTACCCGGAGCTGGTGCTCGGCAGCACGGTCACGGTGCCCACGCTCGACTCCACCGTGTCCCTGAAGATCCCGGCGGGCACGGCGAGCGGCCGCACCTTCCGCGTCCGCGGGCGCGGCGTGCAGCGCCGTGGGAAGTCGGGCGACCTGCTCGTCACCGTCGAGGTGGCGGTGCCGTCGCGGCTCGACGAGCCGGCCACCGAGGCGCTGCAGTCCTACGCCGAGGCCACGAAGGAGTACGACCCGCGAGCCGACCTGCTCGGAGGTGCGTGATGACCAGCGGTGGTCCCGGGCTCCCGCCCGGTACCAACATGGACAGCCCGGTGTTCGTCATCTCGGTGGCGGCGGAGCTGGCCGGTCTGCACGCCCAGACGTTGCGCAGCTACGACCGGCTGGGGCTCGTCCGCCCCGGCCGGTCGGCCGGCGGCGGGCGCCGCTACTCGGCGCGCGACATCGCCCTGCTCCGCGAGGTGCAGCGGCTCTCCCAGGAGGAGGGCGTCAACCTCGCGGGGGTCAAACGGATCATCGAGCTGGAGCAGCTCGTCGACGAGCTCCGCGGCCGTCTCGAGGAGATGGCGCAGGAGCTCGACGCCGCCCGCGCCGCCGCCGAGCAGGCCGCGGCGTCGGTGCACGCCTCCTACCGCCGCGACCTCGTGCCGGTGGACCGGCGGCAGGCGCTGGTGGTGTGGAAGCCGAAGCGCCGGTCCTGACCGGCGCAGGGCTACTTTGTCTGGCATGCCTGGTGAGGAGTTGGGCGGTGGGCTGGTTCCGGCACGCGAGGACGAGCAGCGTTTGGAGGATCTCATTGCTCGTCGGAAACTCCGGCTGGGGCACGCGGGCGGTCTGACCGGCCGTCGACCGCGACCGCAGCGGCCCGGGCTCCGGCCTCTCGGCGAGACTCTCGAGCAGCTCCGCCGCGACGAAGACCGGTGATCGAGCCAGGTGGGCAG
Source organism: Pseudonocardia kunmingensis (assembly GCF_006716445.1). GTDB lineage: Bacteria > Actinomycetota > Actinomycetes > Mycobacteriales > Pseudonocardiaceae > Pseudonocardia > Pseudonocardia kunmingensis. The sequence goes on along the minus strand of NZ_VFPA01000001.1, from coordinate 2,875,972 downwards.
CTGTCACCGAAGATCGTCAAGGTACCAGCCAGCGGATACGGTTTCCTACGGGGTGAGTGCCCAGTCCCGCTTCTGTGAGCGGCCACGGTGTGGCGAGATGGCCGATCACGAGGTCCTGTATGTCCCCGAGGATGTCCGTAGCGATGTCGGGTAGGTCTTGCCTGGCGACCACAGTAGGAATGCGGGGTACTTGCGTGGCCAACAGGCGTGGCTTTCCGTTCGTGGTCGTGAGCGCGATGTGAGGGGTTGCGAGCAGCGCGAGACCGTCAGGGAGGCTTGCACTGACCTGGTCGACGATGTGTGCCAGCATGTCTGAACCGCCCTGGGTCGTGGAGAGGCTCCTGATCTAGCAAGGAGACTGGAGCCGTGCCCGCACCTCGGAAGTTCGATGACGAGACCCGTGCCCGCGCCGTGCGCCTGTACGCCGACCGGCTGCGTGATCACGGGGCGTCCAAGCTCGCCGCCCGCAAGCACGTCGGTGAGCTGCTGGACATCAACCCGGGGACGATACGGAACTGGGTGGAGGCCGAGGAGCGCGCGGCTCGCCCGGCCAGGTCGGACGCGGACGGCTCGGCCGATACCGCGGCCGAGTTGCGGCGGCTGCGCGCCGAGAACGCCGAGTTGCGGCGGGTCAATGAGATTCTGAAGACTGCGAGTGCCTTTTTCGCGGCGGCGGAGCTCGACCGCCGACTCAAGTAAAGCTCTGCTACGTCCACGCCTATCGACACCGTTTCGGGGTCGAGCCGATCTGCGCCGTACTGTCCGAGCACGGCATGAAGATTGCCCCGGGAACCTACTACAAGTGGCTGACCTGCCCGGTCCGGCCACGCGAGTTGGAGGAAGCGTATCTGGTGAACGCGATCGTGGACCTGTATCGGCGGAACAAGCGCGTGTACGGAGTGCGGAAGATGTGGCACGCTGCGCGCCGCGCAGGACTGCGAATCGGGCGCGATCAGGTCGGGCGGCTGATGCGGATCGCGGGCATACAGGGGGTGCGCCGCGGCGCGCACCGCACCGTGACCACCAGCCGGGACGAGCGCGCGCCACGGCACCCGGACCTGGTCAAACGCGGCTGGAAGACGCCGAACCGACCGGACGCGATCTGGGTCGCGGACTTCACCTACGTGTGGACCGCGAGCGGGTTCTGCTACGTGTCGTTCATCACCGACGTCTATTCGCGCAGGATTCTCGGGTGGCGGGCGTCGATGAGCAAGACCAGCGACCTGGTCACGGCCGCGCTCGCGCAGGCGCTGTCGGCGCGCCGGCGGGCGAGTAGCGAGTTCACCGCCCGCGGTCTGATCCATCATTCCGACGCCGGCTCACAATACACGGCCCTGGCGTTCACTGAGGAGCTCGCCGAGGCCGGGATCGCGGGATCGATCGGCACGGTCGGCGACGCCCTGGACAACGCCCTCATGGAATCCACGATCGGCCTTTACAAGACCGAGTTGATCGTGCCCGGTGCGAGCCGCCGGAACTGGGTCGGACTTCGGCAGGTCGAACGCGAGACCGCCGAGTGGGTCCGCTGGTACAACCACGAAAGAATCCACTCATCCATCGACTACATGACACCAATAGAGCGGGAAGTCATGTATGCTCACACCATCGCCCAACGGGGCGAGGTGGCCTGAACGTCAGCCTCTCGCGATCCCAGGACGGTTCATGTCCGGCACGATGGCCGCCCAGTCTGCCGAGTCGTCGCTCATCTGGGATGATCAGCATTCGTTGACCGCCGATACGTAAGTGGCTCGCGTCGCGGGAGAGTGGTGCGTGGCCTGGAAATTGTCAGTGTCGCCGGGCTAGCGCGGTTCCCGAGAACGTGACGAGCAGGGCCGATGCGAGTGCAGCGCCATCGTCCCGGAGGACTAACGCCTAGTCCATCGTGAACGGGTCGTACTTGATCCGGTCCAGCGGCGTGCCGGCCACGAGCATGCGGGAGACGGTGGCGCGGATCATCGCGGGCGAGCCGCAGACCAGGACGTCGTGGTCGGACCAGGCGCCGTAGCGGGTGACGACGTCGGCGAGGGTGCCGCGCTCGGCGCCGGAGGCGCCCTCGTCGTCCTCGACGACCGGGATCACGTCGAGCCAGGTGTTGCTGTAGGAGAACTTGCGCAGGCTGGTGAAGTCGTAGAGGTCGTCCCAGGTGCGGCCGCCCACGAAGACCTGGGTGCGGGGCTGCTCCGGGCGCTGCGCGACGTCCTCGAGCAGGGCCTTGATCGGCGCCATGCCGGTGCCGCCGGTGACCATCAGCAGCTCGCGGTCCGACGAGGGGTCGACCTGCATGCGGCCCATGGGCGGGCCGATGCGCCAGGTGTCGCCGATCTGGGAGTGCGCGACGATCGCCCGGCTGACCCAGCCGCCGTCGACGGCGCGGACGTGGAAGTCGAGGGTGCCGTCCTCGCGGGGGGCGTTGGCCGGTGAGAGGTAGCGCCACAGGCGCGGGCGCTGCGGTGTCTCGACGCTCACGTACTGCCCGGCGCGGTACGGCACGGGTTCCGCGGTCTGCAGCGTGATCACGGCGAGGTCCCAGCCGATGCGGGTGTGCTGCACGACACGCCCCAGCCACGACGCCGGGCCGCGTTCGGCCTGTGCGGCGGTGCGCATGGCGGTGGCGAGGTCGTCGTAGGCCTCCGCCCACGCCTCGTGCGCCTGCGGGCCCCACGCCTCGCCCGCGTGCTTGCCGATGGCGCCGATGAGCGCCTGACCGACGGCGTCGTAGTGCTCGGCGAGGACGCCGAACTTGCGGTGGTCGCGGCCGAGCTGCTCGAGGAACGGCATGAGGTCCTCGGGCCGGTCGACCATCTGCACGAAGTGCACGAGCGCCCGCATCAGCCGGCTGCGCTGGACCTCCATGTTCACCGGGAACAGGTCGCGCGTCTCGGGGGAGATGCGGAACAGCGTGGCGTAGAACAGCCGCCCCATCTCGTCGCTGTGCGGCTCGGCGGCCGCCCAGCTCTCCCGGATCAGCCGCATCCTCCCGGTCTCCACGCCGCGGGGCTCACCGATCGTCGGAAGGCCGGCGGTGAGCAACTGTTCAGCGGTCATGGAGGCCGGCTCTTCCTGCTCGACGAACGGGGAACGCGGGACCGGGGTCCCGGGGGGTCAGCCTATCGCGCGCAACGCCATCCGGTGACTCTCGAGCGCGAGGATGGCACGGTGGTGGCGTGGCTCCGCGCACCCAGCCCCTCGCTCACACCCGTTCGGTGACCGTTCAGCACTCCGTGGACGTACCGTCACCGTCCGTAGAACATGATCCGCTGCCGGGATCGGCCGGCGAGCACGAGCTCCAGTGCGCTTACGGCACCGAGACGCGCGCTCGGCGCTTCTACGCCGACCAGGTCCGGGACCGGCTCCTGCCGACGATGATGGCCTTCGTCCAACGGATGGAGATGGTCTTCGTCGCCTCCGCGGACGGCAGGGGCGAGTGCGACGCGTCGCTGCGCGCCGGGCCTCCCGGCTTCATCCGGGTGCTCGACGCCCGGACGCTCGCGTACCCGGAGTACCGGGGCAACGGCGTGCACGCGAGCCTGGGCAACATCGCGGAGAACGCGCACGTCGGCCTGTTGATGGTCGACTTCGTGCAGGACCTGATCGGGCTGCACGTCAACGGCAACGCGCGGGTCGTGGAGGCTGCCGACTTCGCGGCGGTGTTCCCGCAGGTCCCGACGGCCTCCGACCCCGGACCGCGCCCCGATCGCTGGGTCGTCGTGGACGTGGAGGAGGCCTACATCCACTGCCGTAAGCACATCCCGCGGATGGCCCGGGTGCACGAGAAGCGCGAGTGGGGCACCGACGACCCCGGCCGCAAGGGCGGCGACTACTTCGGCGCCAAGCAGACGCCGCGCTGGCGCCCGCGCCCGCACGCCGCCCGCAGGCGCTTCCCCAGCACCACGCACCTCGGTGGTGCGAGCTCGCGGCTGCTGCGGCCCCGCTGACAGCGGTCCCCGGGCTCAGGTCCGGCGGAACCGGCGGGCCAGGCCGACCACCATCGCCAGCGCCCCGAGCAGGCCGAGCACGAGCCAGACCAACGCGGCGAACACGCCGACCCCGGTGACGGCCACCGCGAGGAACAGCACCGCGCACACGGTGATGGCGAGGTAGGTGAACCGGAGCGGGCCGTCCGCGCGCAGGGCGGCGCGCACGGCGGGGCGGGTGCGTTCCGGGAGGGTGCGCACCGTCCGCCGGACCAGCAGGCCGATCACCAGGAGCGCGACGGACGCGGCGGCGCGGGCCGACCACGTGGACGCGTCCGGAGCGGGGCCCGCTGCCGCGACGCAGGCGATCGTCGCCACGACGAACAGCATCCGCAGCCGCCACGACAGCTTCCAGAGCACCACGGTGATCGTCCGCAGCACGATCGGCAGCGTGGGGTCGAGGGTCCCGGCCTCGACGAGCCCGCGCAGGGCCCGGGCGGGGTGCCGGGTGTTGACGTCCAGGACGGCCAGGTCGTGTCGGGCGACTGCGTTCTGCGGGTCCAGCCGGAGCGACTCCTCGTAGGCGCGGCGGGCGGTCCGCCGGTCCCCGAGGTCGTCGGCGATGTCGGCGAGCAGGAGGTGCGCGGCCGAGGACTCGGGGGCGAGCGCGACGGCGTGCCGTGCGGCGTCCCCGGCCTCGCGCAACCGGCCTGCAGCGGCGAGGACGCGGGCGCGGGTCCGGGCGGTGCCGGGATCCTGCGGGGCGAGCGAGCCCGCCGCGCCCACGGCGGCCACGGCGTCGTCGTGCCGCCCGAGCGCGGCGTGCAGCACGGCCCGCAGCAGGTGGTGGCGGGCGTCCTCGGGGGCCCGGGCGGTGGCGGCCTCGGCGGCCGCGAGCCCCTCGGCGTGCCGGTCGGCGACGTACAGCACCCACCCCAGGGCGCCGAGCAGGTCGGGGTCGTCGGGCTCCCCCGCCAGCGCCTCGCGCAGCGTCCGCTCCGCCTCGTCGAGCCGCCCGAGCTGCCGCAGGGCCTCGGCGCGCTCCAGCACCGCCGCGGTGCCCGGGGCTGTGGTCACAGCTTCTTGTTCTTCCGCAGGTAGGCCGACAGGTCGTCGTACTCGCCGTCGGTGTTGGCGAACGCCACCACGTTGCGGGCGGTGGCGAACCACGGTCCGGTGCTCGGGCGCACCTCCTTGACGGCCGCCTCGAGGTCCTTCGTCGTGAGCGCGTGCAGCCGCCCGTCGCGCATCGACAGCGCGAGGGCGCGCTCGGCGGCCGTGGTGCAGACGTGGGCCAGGTCGGCGCCGGAGAAGTGCTCGGTGAGCTTGACGATCCGGTCGAGGTTCACGTCGGAGACCGGGCGGTCGCGCAGGTGGTAGCGCAGGACCGCGGTACGCGCCGCGGCGTCGGGCGGGAGCACGAGCACCATGCGGTCGAAGCGGCCGGGCCGGCGCAGTGCGCTGTCGATGTCCCACGGGTGGTTGGTGGCGCCCAGGACGAAGACGCCCTCGTTGTCGGCGGTCACCGAGTCCAGCTCGGTGAGCATCTGGTTGACGGTGTTGCGCATGCTGCTCGAGTGCGACAGGTGGGAGCGCTTCTGCCCGAGCGCGTCCAGCTCGTCGAAGAACAGCACGCACGGGGCGTGGCGGCGGGCCTCGGTGAAGATCCGGGCGAGGTTGCGCTCGCTCTGACCGGTGTACATGTCGAGCACGTCGGAGACGCCGACGCTGAAGAAGCTCGCGCCGAGCTCGCCGGCCACCGCCTTCGCGAGGAAGGTTTTGCCGCAGCCGGGCGGCCCGTAGAGCAGCAGCCCGCCGCTCAGGCTCTTGCCGAACGCCTTGGCGAGCTGCGGGTTGCGCATCGGGCCGAGGAAGGCGAGCTCCAGCCGCTCCTTGACCTGCTGCATGCCGCCGACGTCGGCCAGCCGGACGGCCGGTCGCTCGACGTCCTCCACCACCGGTGTCGACGCGTCGGCCTCGGCGGGGAGGGGCTCCTCGATCCCGGCGACCTCCTCCTCGGCCTGCGCCCAGTCGAAGCCCCGCAGGCGCTGCGGCTCCGGCTGCGGCCGAGCCGGCCGTGCCACGGGCAGCGGGGTGGTGGGGGGCGCCATCGCGGCCGTGACCCGCTGCAGCAGGGCCAGCGCGTCGGCGTTGCCCGGGTCGCGGGTGAGCGCGTGGCTGCAGTGCTGCAGCGCGTCCGCAGCCCGGCCGTGGTCGGCGAGGAGCGCGGCCACGTGCAGTCGCAGCGGGACGTCGTCGGGGACGGCGTCGACCGCGGTGAGGAGACTCGTCAGGAGCACGTCGTCAGACATCGTCGGCAGTATCTCGCGGTCCGGCACGGAAGAGTGACACGGGCCGCTCCTTGAGCGGAACACGCTCAACTTTCCTGACGTTGTTCCTCTCGACAGGGCACGATGGTGCCCGGCTGACCCGACGCAGGAGGACCTGAGGGGATGGATTCCTTCAACCCCACCACGAAGACGCAACAGGCGATCTCCGCTGCGGCGCAGGCCGCGGCGCTGGCCGGCAACCCCGATGTCGGGCCCACGCACCTGCTGGGAGCGCTGCTCGCCCAGGGCGACGGGATCGCCGCGCCGCTGCTGGCCGCCGTCGGTGCCGACCCCGCTGGGGTGCGCGCCGAGCTCACGCAGCTGGGCAACCGGCTGCCCTCGGCGTCCGGTTCCACGGTGAGCGCACCGCAGCTCTCGCGCGACGCCCTCGCCGCGATCAACGCCGCCCAGCAGCTCGCCACGGAGATGGGCGACGAGTACGTCTCCACCGAGCACCTGCTGGTCGGGCTCGCGTCGGCCCGCGGCCAGGTGGCCGACCTGCTGCGCCGCCACGGTGCCACGCCCGACGCCCTGAAGGAGGCCTTCTCGAAGGTCCGCGGGTCGAGCCGGGTCACCAGCCCCGATCCGGAGGGCACCTACCAGGCGCTGGAGAAGTACGGCGTCGACCTCACCGCGCGGGCCCGCTCCGGCGACCTCGACCCGGTGATCGGGCGCGACACCGAGATCCGCCGCGTCGTGCAGGTGCTGTCGCGGCGCACGAAGAACAACCCGGTGCTGATCGGCGAGCCCGGCGTCGGCAAGACCGCCATCGTCGAGGGCCTCGCCCAGCGCATCGTGGCCGGCGACGTGCCGGAGTCGCTGCGCGGCAAGCGGGTCGTGTCGCTCGACCTGGGGGCGATGGTGGCCGGCGCCAAGTACCGCGGTGAGTTCGAGGAGCGGCTCAAGGCCGTGCTGAAGGAGATCACCGACAGCGCGGGCGAGATCGTCACGTTCATCGACGAGCTCCACACGATCGTCGGTGCCGGCGCCAGCGGCGAGGGCGCGATGGACGCGGGCAACATGATCAAGCCGATGCTCGCCCGCGGCGAGCTGCGCCTCGTCGGCGCCACCACGCTCGACGAGTACCGCCAGCGCATCGAGAAGGACCCCGCCCTGGAACGCCGCTTCCAGCAGGTGCTGGTCGGCGAGCCGTCGCCCGAGGACACCGTCGGCATCCTGCGTGGCCTCAAGGAGCGGTACGAGGTGCACCACGGCGTCCGCATCACCGACGCGGCGCTGGTGGCCGCGGCCTCGCTGTCCGACCGCTACATCACTGCGAGGTTCCTGCCGGACAAGGCCATCGACCTGGTCGACGAGGCCGCGTCGCGGCTGCGGATGGAGATCGACTCTCGACCCGTCGAGATCGACACCGTCGAGCGGGCCGTGCGTCGGCTGGAGATCGAGGAGATGGCGCTGGCGAAGGAGCCCGACGCGGCCTCCGTCGAGCGCCTGGCCGCGTTGCGGGCCGAGCTGGCCGAGAAGCGCGAGCAGCTGTCCGCCCTCACCGCGCGGTGGCAGAACGAGCGCGGGGCCATCGAGTCGGTGCGCGAGCTGAAGGAGCAGCTGGAGTCGCTGCGCGGCGAGTCCGAGCGGGCCGAGCGCGACGGCGACCTGGGCCGGGCCGCGGAGCTGCGCTACGGCCGGATCCCGGCGCTGGAGAAGAAGCTGGCCGAGTCCACGGCCGTCACCGCACCGGACGCCGACGTGATGCTCAAGGAGGAGGTCGGCCCGGACGACGTCGCCGACGTCGTGTCCGCGTGGACGGGCATCCCGGCCGGCCGCATGCTCGAGGGCGAGACCGCGAAGCTGCTGCGCATGGAGGACGAGCTGCGCAAGCGCGTGGTCGGGCAGGCCGAGGCCGTGCGGGCGGTGTCCGACGCCGTGCGCCGCGCCCGTGCCGGCATCGCCGACGAGAACCGGCCCACGGGCTCGTTCCTGTTCCTCGGCCCCACCGGCGTGGGCAAGACGGAGCTGGCCAAGGCGCTCGCGGAGTTCCTGTTCGACGACGAGCGGGCGATCGTCCGCATCGACATGAGCGAGTACTCCGAGAAGCACTCGGTGGCCCGCCTCGTCGGCGCGCCTCCCGGCTACGTGGGCTACGACCAGGGCGGGCAGCTCACCGAGTCGGTGCGGCGTCGCCCGTACAGCGTGGTGCTGTTCGACGAGGTCGAGAAGGCGCACCCGGACGTGTTCGACACGCTGCTGCAGGTGCTCGACGACGGCCGCCTCACCGACGGGCAGGGCCGCACGGTCGACTTCCGCAACACGATCCTGGTGCTCACCTCCAACCTGGGGTCGCAGGTCATCGCCGATCCCGCGCTCGACGACCGCGGACGCCGGGACGCGGTCATGGCGGTCGTGCAGAAGCACTTCAAGCCGGAGTTCCTCAACCGGCTCGACGACGTGGTGGTCTTCCACGCGCTGTCCACCGAGGAGCTCACCTCGATCGTCGACATCCAGCTCGACGTGCTGCGCCGCAGGCTGGCGAAGCGCAGGCTCTCGCTGGAGGTCACCGACGCGGGGCGCGAGTGGCTCGCGATGAACGGGTTCGACCCGGTGTACGGAGCGCGGCCGCTGCGTCGGCTGGTGCAGTCGGCGATCGGCGACCAGCTGGCGAAGCAGTTGCTGGCCGGAGAGGTGCGCGAGGGCGACACGGTCCGGGTCGACCTGGACCCGACGGCCGAGGGCGGCACCGGCGGGCTGATCGTCGGCAGGGGACTGCCGGTCACGTCGAGCTGACGCCGGCCTGGCGGGCTCGCCACTCCCGGTGATCGTGGTGTTGCGGGGCAGTGGGGGCGTCCGGCGCTACGCTGGCGCACCGTGGGACTTTCGTCGACGGTGTGGTTCGTCATCGCCGTGATCGCGCTGCTCGTCGGCGCCGTGCTGCTGCTGGCCGACGGCCGGCGCGGAGGCGGTGCGAAGGACCGCAAGCGGTGGGCCGCGATGCGCGAATGGGAGTTCCTGGACACCGATCCGGTGCTCCCCAGCCGCTGGCGCTACGGCACCATCCACCAGGGCGGGCCCGGGGTGGCCCGCAACCTGATCAGCGGTGACGTGCCCACCCCGGACGGGCCGCGGATGGCGTACGTGTTCGACCACGAGCAGGCGGGGCGGCTGACGTCGATCCTGGTGGCGGTCCAGCTGCAGGACCAGCTCCCGGCGGCCGTGGAGCTGCGGCTCCCGTCGGCGCCGCTGCCCGACGACGCCGGGCTCGACCTGCTGCAGCCGGTGGGTGAGCGCTACGCGTTCGTCTCCGACGCCGCGTCCGTGCGCCCGCTGCTCACGCCCCGCCTCGCCGGTGCGGCCGATGCCCTCGGCGACGACGTCGAGCTGCTCTGGGGCGAGGAGTCCTGGGTGCTGGCCACGGCGCCGCTGGGTTCCAGCGCCGAGCGCGTGCAGGACCTCCTCGCCGACCTGGCCGAGTTCGCCACGGCGCTCGAGCAGGGGCTGGGGGTCCGCCTGCGCAAGGAGGGCTGACGGTCGCTCACAGTAGGGTCGGCGCCGTGCCCACCGCCCTGATCACCGGAGCGAGCGCCGGCCTCGGCGCGGCCTTCGCCGATCGGCTCGCGCGCGACCGTCGCGATCTCGTCCTCGTCGCCCGCGACCGCGAGCGGCTCGAGGCCGCCGCCGAGCGGTACCGCGCGGCCGGGGTGACCGTCGAGGTGCTGCCGGCCGACCTCGCCGACGGTGACGGCCGCGAGCGGGTGGCCCGCAGGCTCTCCGACCCGGACGCGGCACCGGTCGACCTGCTCGTCAACAACGCCGGGTTCAGCCACCGCGGCTCGTTCCTCGGCGCCGAGGTCCCGGTGCTGCAGAGCCAGCTCGACGTGAACGTGACGGCGGTGCTGCGCCTGACGCGCGCCGCGCTGCCCGGGATGATCGAACGCGGGCGCGGTGGTGTGGTCAACGTGGCGAGCGTCCTCGGGCTCCTGGCCGGCACCGGGTCGACCTACAGCGCCGACAAGGCGTGGGTGGTGTCGTTCACCGAGGCCGTCGCCGGCCAGCTCGCAGGCACCGGGGTCCGCGCGCTCGCGCTGTGCCCCGGCTTCGTCCGTACCGAGTTCCACGAGCGCGCCGGGATCGACGCCGGTGCGCGCAAGGGTCCGCCCTGGCTCGAGCCGGACCGTGTCGTGCAGGAATGCCTCGCCGATCTGGCGAGGGGGAAGGTGCTCTCGGTGCCCAGTCCGCAGTACAAGGCGCTCATCGCGCTCACCGGCGTGTTGCCCCGGCCGGTGGTGCGCCGTCTGTTGGCGCTCCGCGATCGGGGCGCGGCGTGAACCCGGACGTGGAGCGCGACGAGCTGGCCGCCCTGGTCCGCGAGCTCGGCGTCGTGCACGAGCGGGTCACCCTCTCCTCGGGAGCCGAGGCCGACTACTACGTCGACCTGCGCCGCGTCACGCTCGACCACCGTGCCGCGCCGCTCGTCGGGCGGCTGCTGCGGGTGCTCACCGCCGACTGGGACTACGCCGCCGTCGGCGGGCTCACCCTCGGCGCCGACCCGGTGGCCGACGCGGTGCTGCACGCCGCGGCCGCCGAGCGCGCCGCGACCCCGGACCTGCCGCCGGTGGACGCGTTCGTCGTCCGCAAGGCCACCAAGGAGCACGGGATGCAGCGCCTCATCGAAGGCCCCGACGTCGCCGGCCGCCGGGTGCTCGTGGTCGAGGACACCTCGACGACCGGGTCGTCGGTGCTCACGGCCGTCCGGGCGGTGCGGGACGCCGGTGCCGACGTCGTCGGTGTCGCCACCGTCGTCGACCGCGACACCGGCGCCCGCGAGAACATCGAGGCCGAGGGCGTGCCCTACCGGGCGCTGCTCGGGCTGGCCGACCTCGGCCTCGGCTGAGGCCCGTCTACTCCACCGGGATCCGGACCACGTCGAACGCCGGCGTCTGGTCGGCGCGCTGCATCATCGGCACGCGGTGCGAGCCGTCGCCCGCCCAGACCGCGCACTGAGCCGTGCCCGGGCCCGGCATGCCGTCGACCGTGATCTTCACGGTGTCCGCGCCGGCCCCACCGCCGTTGTCCTGGGTGGCGAGGAAGAACTCCGGCTCGGGCGCCGCGTCCGGGGCGACGTCGACGCGGTCGAGCATCCGGCAGGCCGTGTGGAAGTGCCCGCGCTGGATGCCGCTGCCGTCGAGGAACGAGCTCTCCTTGTAGTAGCCGCCCGCCGCGGCGCCGAGGAAGCGGTCCCGGACGAGGTTGCGGGTGCTCACCGAGAGGGTGAACTCCTCCTGCGCCTTCACCGACCGCGGTGCCTCGGTGATGAGCAGCGACGGGCTCTTCTCCTCCGCGGCGACCTCGCCGAACGACGTGGAGACGCAGCGCGGCGCCTCCTGGAACCCGTCGTGGGGTTCCAGCTCGCTGTTCGTGCAGTCGGTGCCGAGCACGTCGAGCCCCTCGCCCGCGGCGTCGCCGTTCTCCTCGGCGGCGGGTTCTTCCTGCCGGCCCTGCGCGGCCGCCTCGCCGCCCTCGTCGGCGGCGGGCTCCTCCTGGTCCCCCTGCTGGTCCCCCTGCTCGTCTCGCTGCTGGTCGCCGCGCCGTTCGCCGGTCTGCTCGCCGCCCTGCTCGGCGTCGTCGGCCCCGCCCTCGGCGTCGGCTTCGGCGTCGGCTTCGTCGTCGGGCCGCGGGTCGGCGGCGTCCACGCCTCCGACCTCGACGACGTCGGAGCCGTCGGGGCCCGTGCTGTGGTGCCCGGCGTGGCCGGTCTCCGAGTCGGCGTAGGCGGCGCCGCAGGCCGTGGGCAGGACGGTCACGATGAGGGCCGCCGCGCAGAGCGCGATCCTGCGGGCGGTGGTCCAGTGTCGTGCGGTGCTGTTCGGGGACACGGGTCCTCCGTTCGGGGTCGGGGAGGGGTACCGGCAGGCGGGAGCCGACCGGCGGGCCGGCGCGGGGAGCGGGGAGCTGCGCCGGAGAGGAGGGATCAGCGGCGCATCGAGTGCCGGGCGCGGGAGCGCGGCAGCCGGTGCGAGCCGGACGCGGACACGCTGCGCTGCGCGCCGGAGTCGGTGACGTCGTGCGGGGACTCGTCGGTCACGGGGCGGTGCGACCCCGTGCCGGTCGCGGAGCGACGGGTGACCGAACCGTGGCGTCCGGTACCGGTCGTCGAGCGTGCCGAGCCCGTGTCGTCCACCGCGCGGTGCGGTCCCGAGTCGGTGACGCCCGAACTCCCGGAGGCCACCACGGGGATGGGGCCGGTGTCGTCGAGCGCGGCGGTGCGCGGGGCGGGGATCGCCGTCACTGCGGCGAGCTCCGGCAACCGCGTGCGCGTGGGCGGCACCGTGATCCGCTCGCGACGCGCGGGGGTGCGGTTGCGCAGGCCCCAGAACAACGCGGCCGCGGCCAGCAGGGCGGCGACGAACACGAGGATCGGCACGATGAGGTCGGTCAGCTCGGTACCGCCCCCGAACAGCCCGGGGCCGTGGTGCGGCAGGGCCGAGTAGTCCACGAGTCCGGTGCTCTCCAGGTACTCGTGGTGCCGGTTGACGAACTCGGCGGAGGTCACGGCGAAGTCGCGGACCAGGTCGTTGCGGGTGCTGCTGCGGACCTCGGAGATCACCGGCAGCACCTGTCCGTGGGCCTCACGCACCCGCTGGACGAACACCCGGTCGTAGTCGGATCCGGTCTGCGAGGAGATCTCGTCCATCCACGCGTTCTGCTGGGCGCTCGGGGCGCTGGGCAGCAGGACGCCGAGCTGGTTCGCGACGCTGCGCACCTCCTCGTCGAGCTGGGCGTGCTCGAGGGCGAGCTTGCGCCCGACCTCCTTCACCTCGGCGCTGCTCGCCTGCTGCTCGGCCTGCTCGGAGGTGGGGCCCTCCCACAGCCCGGCCAGCCGGACCTTCACGAGCAGGTCCCGGTCGGCGGGGCCCAGCGGCCCGAACTCGGTCTGCACCCAGCCGTTCGCGCCCGGCGAGCCGGCCGCCCAGGACTGGTACACCGACGCGGACACGGCCAGGAGCACCGCGACGACCACGGCGCGACGGAGCATGCGGGGGATACGGCGGAGCATGGGGGCCTTCCTCTTATGCGAAGTCGAACTGCTCGGTGTGCACGCGGCCGGGCGCGACGCCGAGGACGTCGAGGGCGCTCATGGCGTCGGTGACGAGGGACGGGGGGCCGCAGACGAAGTAGTCGACGTCGGCGGGGTGGGCGCCGTCGAGCGCGACGACGGAGAGCAGCTCGACGCCGATCTCGCCGGTGTGCCCGGACCAGCCCGGCACGGGGCGTCGCAACACCTCGGTGACCTCGAGGTCGAGGTGGCGGCGCAGCTCGGCGAGCTCGGCCCGGAACAGCAGGTCACCGGGTGCGCCCGCCACCACGACGAGGCGGTACGGGCGGTGGTCGCGCCGGTGCGCCGCGGTGCGCAGCATGCTCATCATCGGAGTCACGCCGACCCCGCCGGCGATCATGACGAAGCCCGCGGCACCGCCGACGTCGTTGGTGAACGCGCCGTGCGGCCCGTCGACCCAGACCGTGGCGCCGGGCGGGAGCCTGCGCAGGGCGCGGGTGAAGTCGCCCGTGTGGCGGATCGTGAACTCGGTGGTGTCGCAGTGCGCGCTCGACGCGATCGTGAACGGGTGCTCCTCGGCGGCCGGGGAACGCTCCAGGCGCAGCCAGGCGAACTGGCCCGGTGCGAACGCCCAGGCGTCGGCGTCCCGGTCGTCGCGGCGGGGCTCGAGCACCAGCGTGCTCACCGTGGGGCTCTCCCGCCGGATGTCGCGGACCACGAACTCCGTCGACGGGTCGAACAGCGGGCGCCAGAGCCAGCGGTAGCCGAACACCAGCACCAGCAGCGCGGCGAGCAGCCCGAGCATCGTGGCGAACGTGGCCTCCCGCACGAGCTGGTCGAGCCACCAGACGTGCAGCGCGGAGAACCCGAGCACCACCGCGGCGAGCGCGACGTGCGACCACTTCCACAGCTCGTAGGACAGCTGGGCGCGGCTGCGCAGCACCGCGAGCACGGCCAGCGCGACGAGCGCCATCGTGGCCAGCGTGGCGGCCTGGGCCCGGGCGGGGGCGGCGAGGAGGTCCAGCAGGGCGACGTTGGCCGGGTCGGCGGCGACGACGCACGCGAGGTGGGCGAACACCAGCGCCGCGGTGACCAGGCCGAGGAAGCGGTGCAGGTCGATCACGGACTCGATGCCGAAGGCGCGGTTCAGCGACCGCAGCCGCGACGGGAGCAGGGCCGCGCACACGAGCGCCGAGAGGGCGAGCAGGCCGGTCAGGACCGACAGCCGGTCCCAGAGCCCGCCGGGCGCCGGCATCACGAGGTGGGTGAGCGCCGGCCCGACGACGATCGCGCCGAGGACGCTCAGCCACCCCACGCGCAACAGCCGCTGTTCCATGGCCGGGGACGGTAAGAGGTGGCTGTGGGCCCGGGTTGCGAAACTGAGAGGGCAGTGGGCCGGGAGTATCAGCAGGCGCGACGAGTGGCGGCGAATTGCGCCGGACGTCGCATCCGTTGGACCGATTGCGACACAGCGTCTTCAGAGAGTCACGGTTCCGCGCCTTCCTGACGGCCCGCCGCGCCGCTCGCCGCCCCCGCGGGACCGCAGATGGACGTCACGCCGGACGACCGGGAGCAGGAAGACGCCGAACGGGCCGCCGACCGGTCGAGCTGCACAGTTCCTGAACGCACCTTGGAGCCGTACTGCTGTCCGGAGGCCCGGAAAACAGCAGTACGGCTCCAAGGTGGGAATGGATCAGGGAATCAAGATCGCTCTTCCGCGGACCCTTCCGGCCTCCAGGTCGTCGATCGCCTTCTGGAAGTCGGCGAGCGGGTACGTGGTGGTGTGCAGCACGACCCGGCCGCGGGCGGCCAGCACCATCAGCTCGCACAGGTCGGAGTAGCTGCCCACGAGGTTGCCGATGATGTTGATCTCGGCGGAGACGAGGTCGATCGTCGGCACGTCGACGTTCTCGCCGTACCCCACCACGTGGTAGTCGCCCGCCCGCCGCGTCATGGCCAGGCCCTCGCGGGTGCTGCCGCCCTCGCCGACGAAGTCGACCACCACCTCGGCGCCCTCGCCGCCGGCCAGCTCCGCCACCTGCGCGACGTGCGTGCCGTCGGCGACGACGCCGTGGTCGGCACCGATCGAGCGCGCCAGCGCGACGGCGTCCGGATTGCGGTCGACCACCACGAGCTCGGCCGCGGTGATCGCCCTGAGCACCTGGATGCCGATGTGCCCGAGACCGCCGGCGCCGATCACCACGCACCGGTCCCCCGGGCGCAGCCGCCGGGCCGCCTTCGCCGCGGCGTGGTACGCGGTGAGACCGGCGTCGGCGAGCGCGGCGACGCCGGCCGGCTCCAGCGAGTCGTCGAGCTTCACCACGCTGCGCGCCGTCGTCCGCAGGTACTCGGCGTAGCCGCCGTGGGTGTCGATGCCGGGGAACCGGCTGCGGGCGCAGTGCACGTCGTCACCGGAGCGACAGGCGCGGCACAACCCGCAGGTCATGAGCGGGTGGACGATCACCTTGTCGCCCTCGGCGACGTTCGTGACCGCGCTGCCGACGGCGTGCACCCAGCCGGCGTTCTCGTGGCCGATCGTGTACGGCAGCGTGACGCCGGACTTCTCGGCCCACTGCCCCTCGAGGATGTGGACGTCGGTGCGGCAGACCCCGGCGCCGCCGACCCGCACGACCACGTCGTGCGGATCCACCACGGTCGGGGCCGGGACCTCGGTCATCTCGAGGTCGCGGTGGTACCCGACGACCTGGACTGCTCTCATGACGCCTTCTCCTGGGGGGTGTCGGGGTAGCGGGTGCGCAGCAGGCCGCGGCAGAAGTGCGCGTTGCCCTCGATCGAGATGCGGGTGGAGCGGGCCATCCGCAGCCGCAGCGGCACCTCGTCGGCCGGGTAGGGCGTGCCGTCGGGGTCGACCAGTACCGGCAGGCCGGGGTCGTCGCCGAGCCCGATGGCCGCGCGCCGGCGCAGCAGGGCCGCGGTGGCGTCGTCGGCGGGGAGGTCGCCGAGCGTGACGCCGTGCAGGTCGTCCTCCGTCCGGTCGCGGTCCGCCCGCAGCAGCCGCGTCAGCACCCGCTCCATCGCGGCGGTGTGCGCCTTGCGCCTGAAGGTGTCCCGCAGCTCGTCGAGGCTCTCCTCGGCCTCGTGGGCGAACGTGCCGCGGTAGCCGGCGTCGGCCGCCAGGCCGCGGTTGATCAGGTCGGAGTCGTGGTGGTCGTCGAGCTCTACCGTCACGCGGCGGCTCCACGGCAGCGCGACGAGGGCGTCCTTGGCGTCCGAGGCCATGAGGTAGGCGAAGTTCGGTGAGCAGAAGGAGGTGGGCAGGCGCAGGTGCACCGTGACGGCGTCGCCGTCGACGTCGAGCGAGCGGACGAAGCCGAGATCGGTGATGGGCTCGTCCAGCTCCGGGTCGACGACCGCGTGCAGGGCCTCGAGCGCGTCCCGTTCGGGGGTGGACATGCTCAGGCCACCGCCACGGCCTGCGGCTCCTCGCGGGGCAGCTGCAGCTCGGCCGGTACCGGGATGTCGTACATCGCCGCCGCGTTGAGCCCGAGGATCTTCTTCTTCTGCGCCGTGGTGAGCGGGGCGTACTCGGTGAGGTCCTCGGGGATCTGGAAGTCGACGAACCGCTCGATCAGCCAGCGCGGCGTCCAGAGCGCGTAGTCGCTGGAGAACTGGATCCGGTCCTCGTCCAGCCAGTACAGCAGTTCGCCGATGATCTGCGCGAAGTACTTCGGCCGGGTGTGGATGAACGGGATGGCCACCGCGAGGCCCGCGTGCACGTTCGGTTCCTGGGTGGCGATCCAGCAGAAGTCCTCGAGCCGCGGCAGGCCGCAGTGCTCGATCACGAAGTTCAGCTCCGTGAAGTCGGTCGCGACCTTGTCCACGTCGGCGACGTCGAACGCGTCGCGGTCCAGCGGCCGGATCGTCGGGCCCTTGTGGATGTGGATGTTCTTGATCCCGAGCTCCTGCGCCGCCTCGAGGTAGCGGTAGGACCACGGGTCGTCGAGCTTCCAGCCGCGGGACTGGCCGTGCCACTCGGCGGTGTAGAGCTTGGCGCCCTTCAGACCGAACCGCTTCGCGTCCTCACGGAGCTGCCGCAGGCCCTCCTCCCCGTCGCGCGGGTCCCAGTAGTGGTTGTAGGTCAGCTTGTCCGGGTGCGCCTTCGCCAGCGCCGACGCCTCCTCGGTCTGGCCGAACCCGGTCCTGTAGAACTCGCCGAGCCGGGCGGGCTGGAAGATCGCGTGGTCGACGTGGCCGTCGGTGAACAGGTCCTTCATCAGCCGCTCGCCGCCCTGGTAGAGGTACTCCTCGTAGGGCCAGACCTCGGATTCGGGGCTGAGGTTGCGGTGGTAGTCGTAGAAGCAGTCGATGAACTGCTTGCCGTGGATGTTGCGCTGGTTCTCCGGGCGCGCGTCCCAGAGCGCGACGTGCGCGTCGACGATGAAGTAGTTCTCGCCGTCCTTGGTGTACACCAGGCGGTTCCTCTCTCGCGTGACAGCAGTGGCACTCCTCGTGAGCGGCGACGCTAGGGACGCGCCGCTTGCGCCGGAGCCGCCCGACGTCTCAATCTGAGACGGACGATCGGTGGCGGAGCCTGCGCGGTGTGTCACAGTCGGGGGGCGGGAGACGCACCGGAGCGTCCGACGGAGGTTCGGGATGGACGAGCAGGCGCACCTGTCCGAGCGCGAGCAGCTCGCCGCGGCACGCCGCGGCGCGACGGCGGTGACGTCACGGCTGTCCGCGTCCTGGCGCCGCAGCGAGAGCTACGGCGTCTCCCTGGACGCGGTCAACCCGGTCTTCGCGGGCCAGGTCGACGACGGGTCCCTCTTCTACGAGTGCGGGCAGGAAGTGCTGCAGAACCTGCACGCGACGCTCGCGAACGAGCCGATCAGCCTGATGCTCACCGACAACGCCGGGCTGGTGCTGAGCCGGATGTGCAGCGAGTCGGCGCTGCTGCAGGCCCTCGACCGGGTCTACCTCGCACCCGGCTTCGCGTTCTCGGAGCGGGAGGCCGGGACGAACGGGCTCGGGCTCGCCCTCGCCGACCGCACACCGTCGCTGGTGCGGGCCGACGAGCACTACTGCACCGGCCTGTGGGGCTACACGTGCGCGGCGGTCCCGGTGACCGACCCGGCGAGCGGTTCCCTCGTCGGCAGCGTCAACCTGACGACCTGGTCGCGGCAGTCCGACGACCTGCTGCTCGCGCTGGCGCAGATGGCCGCGGGGCACACCGCGGCGCTCATGCTGGCGCGGTCGCGGGGTGCGCAACCCCGGTCGTCCCCGCGCGGCGAGGTGTTCCGGGTGGCCCCGGTCGAG
The DNA here is from genome assembly GCF_006716445.1 of Pseudonocardia kunmingensis. Taxonomy (GTDB): domain Bacteria; phylum Actinomycetota; class Actinomycetes; order Mycobacteriales; family Pseudonocardiaceae; genus Pseudonocardia; species Pseudonocardia kunmingensis. Next base: position 2,857,448 of record NZ_VFPA01000001.1, on the reverse strand, counting down.
CACGACGCGTCCCCGCCCGCGCTGTCGGCCGCCTGGCGCACCGCGGTGGACGCCGCCGCCGCGGCGCTGGCGGACGACCGGGTGGTCGCCGTCGTCGGAGAGGCCGGTGCCGGCAAGAGCGCGCTGCTGGCCGCGGCGCACCGGCGGGTCCGACCGCACGGCCGGGTCCTGAACGCCCGGCCCCCGGAGCCGCGCGACGCGGAGTCCTGGCTCGCGCTCTGGACACCTGAGCTGGGCAAGGACCGCACGAGCGTGGTGGTCGGGCGGGTCGACGGGCTTCCCTCGTGGGTCGCCGCGGAGCTCGCGGGGATCTTCGAGCGCGTCGCCCGCGCCGAACCCGGCCGGCCCGGACGCCACCGCAGGCCCTACGCGCTGACGGCCGAGGACCCGGCGGCGATCCCCGCCCCGCTGCAGCGGCTGGTCGACGAGGTGGTGGAGGTCCCGGCGCTGCGCTACCGCCCCGACGACGTGCTGCCGCTGGCCCGGTGGTTCGCCCGGCGCGCCCGCGGCCGGGAGGTCCACTTCACCCCGGCGGCCACCCGCGCGCTGGCCGCCTACCACTGGCCGGGCAACGCCACGCAGCTGCAGCGGGTGGTGCGGGAGGCGGTCACCCGTGGCGACGTCGTGGACGCCCGGCACCTCGCGGCCGAGGTGTTCAGCGGCGCCACCCGCCGGCTCACCCGGATCGAGACGATCGAGCGGGACGAGATCGTGCGCTGCCTGCTGGAGCCCGGCGTCACGGTGAACCGGGCGGCGGCCGAGCTGGGCATGAGCCGGGCCACGATCTACCGCAAGATCTCCCAGTACGGCATCCGGGTGCCGGGCCGCGGCTGAGGCCGGGACCCCCGCGACGAACGGCACTCTCGTCGGTACCTAGCCGACGAGAGTGCCGTTCGTCGGCGGGAGGGGGCCGGGCATCATCGCCGATGTGAGTGCCGAGGATGCCGGAACGGGGCCCAGCGAGTGGGCGGTGCCGGGGCAGGTGGGAGTGGGTCCGTGGCCGGGCGCGTGGCCCCGCGACGAGCGGTACGACCCCGAGCTGCTCGAGCACGGCGACGCCCGCAACGTGGTGGACGCCTACCGCTACTGGCGTCGCGACGCGGTGGCGGCCGACCTCGCCCGCCGCGCCCACCCGTTCCACGTGGCGATCGAGAACTTCGGCCACGACCACAACATCGGCACGGTCGTGCGCACGGCGAACGCGTTCGCCGCTGCCGGCGTGCACATCGTGGGCAGGCGCCGGTGGAACCGCCGTGGCGCGATGGTGACCGACCGCTACCTGCAGGTGCACCACCACGAGACCCTCGCCGGCCTCGCCGGCTTCGCCACCGCGAACGGGCTGGTGGTCGTGGCGGTGGACAACACGCCCGGCGCGGCGCGGCTCGAGACCGCCGACCTGCCCCGCGAGAGCCTGCTGCTCTTCGGGCAGGAGGGCCCGGGTGTCACGAGCGAGGCCCGCGCCGTGGCGGGCCTGACGGTGTCGATCGCCCAGTTCGGCTCGACCCGCTCGATCAACGCCGGTGTGGCGGCCGGCATCGCGATGCACACCTGGATCCGGCAGCACGCCGACCTCGATGCGGCCTGGTGAGCTCGCCCATGCGTGGCGACCGCTCGCACACACCTCCTGACCCCGGCACACAGGACAGGTCCTCTGTGCCGAGATCGAGAGGTGTGTGCGGGCCTGCGGCGGATCAGACCGGCACCAGCTCGTCGGCCGGAACGACCAGCAACGCGGGCACCGGAGGGCCGCCGGGCAGCTGGTAGAGGTCGTTGGCGGCGAACAGCCAGTCGGCCGACTCGGGGAACGTGAGCAGGTGCACGTCCCCACTGCGCAGGCGGATCCGCTCACACGGAGAGAGGACGTGGCCGAGGCGGACCAGCTCGCCGAGGTCGTTGAGCACGGTGGCCGAGACGGCGGGAGCCGTGGCGAACAGGATGAGCTCCGGGTGCCGGAACCCGGACAGCCCGACCGTGTAGACGAAGGGCGGGCCGTCCTCGTCGCCCGGGACGGCGTGCAGCGCCCAGCCGTGCCGGCGGATGGTCTCGCGCTGCCAGGCGTCGTGCTGGTCGGCCCGGTGGACGGAAGCGGTGTTGTCCATGGACTCGAACATGCATTCGAACCCCGACGGAATCGCGTGTGGCGCGCCGAACGGTGCGGTGGGGCCCGCCCGGTGCCGACCGATCGCCGGGCGGTCGTCTGGAGATCGTGAACGCAGTAGGGACCGGGGGCTTTCGGGTGGGCGGGTTGCGGTGGGCGCGCCGTTCCCGGCTCGAGACCACCTGCCCCACCCTGTTCCAGGTGTCACTCGCAGTCCGGTCCGGCGCCGTACCCGACCTCCGGTGGCGAGGGTGGACCGGTTGGCACAACTGCCGGGTGACGTGGTCACCGTGGCGGCCGTCCCCGACCTGGCCCCGGCCGGTTCACGACGAGCCCGTCCCTGTCGGGTGCCACTCGTCCGGCTGTGGTGCCGTTCCCCAACCCCTCCGACACGGCGTTGATCAGCGAACCGGGGACTTGAGCCGCCCCTGTGCAGCGCATGTCCCGTTTCCGCTGATCACGAGGAAGGGCCGCCTCGAACCGGTCCGATGATCACCAGTATGGGGTGGAACGGGACCACAGCAAGGTGCGCGCGCACGCGGCAGCGACCGGCTCGTCCGGAACGGGCCTGGGCCAGGTCGGGAACGGCCGCCCACCCAGCCACATATTCGGTAGTTGCACCAACCCGGCCACCTCGCCGACGGGTGGGGGTCGAGGGCCCGGGCCGGGGCGAGGGGCAGTGGTCTCGAGCCGGGAACGGCCCGCCCACGGGAGTTTCATGGTCAGATCGACGCCAGGGCTGTTGGATCACCCAGAAATCGCCGTGTCGACCTGATCATGCGCGGGTGCGTTCCGCGGAACGCGCGAACGGCCATGATCGGCAGAAGTGGTATAAGAGCGACAGATCTGTCGCCGTGACACCACTCTTGGCGATCACCCCTGCGAGAAGGGCGTGCTGGGCAGCGCTGCTGCCGCCGGAGACCGCGGACTTGCGGAACGGATCGGGCCGTCGGCGTAACCCGTGTGCCCACCCTCGGCGAGCATGGCACGCTCTCCGGATGCACATGGTCGAGCCCGGTGGGAGAGCCTGCCTCCTCTTCGACGCCGACGACACGCTGTGGGAGAACAACGTCCTGTTCGAGCGCGTGATCGATGCGTACCTCGACTGGCTGGCGCACCCGACGCTCGACCGGGCCGCCACCCGTGCGGTGCTCGACGAGGTGGAGCGGGCCAACGTCGTCGTGCACGGATACGGCAGTGCGAGCTTCCTGCGCAGCCTGCACGACTGCTTCGAGCGGCTGAGCGAGCGCCCGGTGACCGACGCGGAGGCGCGGGAGATCGAGGAGCTCGCGGCGGCGCTCGCGTTCGACGAGGTCGAGCTGGTACCCGGCGTCGCGGACACGTTGGCCGACCTCGGCAGCCGCCACGACCTCGCCCTGCTCACCAAGGGCGACCCCGCCGAGCAGCAGCGCAAGATCGACGCCTCCGGTCTCGCGCACCACTTCACCAGCGTCCACATCGTGGCGGAGAAGCGCGCGGACACCTACCGCGCCCTCGCGGCGGAGCTGGGTCTCGCGCCCGGGTCGACGTGGATGATCGGCAACTCCCCGCGCTCGGACATCCTCCCGGCCCGCGCCGCCGGCCTGCGCGCGGTGTTCATCCCGAACGCGCACACCTGGGTGCTCGAGGAGGACGAGCTCGACCACGCCGACGACGGGGTGCTGCACCTGCGGCACTTCCGGGAGCTCGTCCAGCACTTCTGACAGGGGAGAGTTCTGATGTCCGTCGACCCGCGCGTCGATCCGGCGGTGTCCTGCGTGTTCGTCTGCCACGACGATGCCGGGCGCGTGCTGCTGGCCCGCCGCGGCGCGGGCGCCCGTGACGAGCCGGGCACCTGGGACACCGGCGCGGGCGCCCTGGAGCACGGCGAGTCGTTCGCCGACGCCGTCCGGCGGGAGGTGCGCGAGGAGTACACGGCCGCGGCGCTGGACGTGCAGACGATCGGCGTCCGGAACATCCTGCGCAGCGGCTCGCACTGGGTGGCCGTCGTCAACGCCGTGCGCGTCGATCCGGCGGCCGTCGCGATCGGGGAGCCGCACAAGTTCGACGAGCTCGGCTGGTTCGCGCTCGACGCCCTGCCGTCCCCGCTGCACTCGCAGCTCCCCGCGACGATCGAGCTGTTCCGGGCCGCCGCGCGCTGACGAGGCGAATGATCACTACGAGCCGCACGCCTCGACCGTGCCGGGAGCCTTCGTGTGCGGCTCGGACAGATCACGGCGATCGAGAAGCACGCCACGGCTGCGCGTGCCGCCGCCACGTGCTTCTCGCGCCGATCACCGTTCGCGTCAGGAGCGGATCTTCGCGTACTCCCCCACCCGCTCCATGACGACCGCGTCCACCTTGCTCGGGTGCCCCGCGTCGAACGGCGGCTGCGGGTCGTACTCGATGAACACCTGCGCTGCCCGGGCCGCCACGTCGTCGACGAGCAGCTCGGCCAGCCGGAGCGCCATGTCGATGCCCGACGAGACGCCGGCCGCGGTGATGATCCGCCGGTCGAGGTGCTCCACGACCCGCTGCTGCACCGGCTCCGCCCCGTACTGGCGGAGGAAGTCGTAGATGCTCCAGTGGGTCGTGGCGGTGAGGCCGTCGAGCAGGCCGGCGGCGGCGAGGGCGAGCGAGCCGCTGCACACCGACGTCGTGAACCGCGTGCGCGGGTGCACGGCGCGCAGCCAGTCCAGGTAGGGTCCGCCGCCCAGCAGCTCGCGGGTGCCGACCCCGCCCGGCACCACGACGACGTCGGGCGCGGGCACCTCGTCGAACGCCGCGTCGACGGTGAGACCGAGGAACCCGTTCTCGGTGCGCACCTCACCGCGCTGCTCGCCGGTGAACACGACGTCCAGGTCGGGGATGCGCTGCAGCACCTCGTAGGGCCCTATCGCGTCGAGCGCGGTGAGGCGGGGGAACAGGGCGATGGCGACCTGCACGGTCGGCTCCTTCCGGGAGGGTTCAGGCGTGGACCACCGCGAAGCGGCGGCGGTAGTGGTCGGGTGGCACGCCCAGCCGGCGCAGGAACGCGCGGCGCATGGTCTCGGCCGAGCCGAAGCCGGCCCGGGCGGCCGCGACCGCGACGAGCACCGGCTCGGACTCGAGCACCCGGCGCGCGGTGTCGACGCGCACCTGCTCGACGTAGTCGCCGGGCGGGCAGCCCAGCGCCCGGGTGAACTCGCGGCTGAAGTGCCGTTCGCTCATGCCGACCCGGGCGGCGAGCACGGACACCCGCAGGTCGGCGGTGGGGTCACCGTGGATGAGGTCCTGCGCCTCGCGCACGCCGGGCCGGCGGGCGGGCGGCGTCCACACCGGCCCGGCGAACTGGCTCTGACCGCCGGGGCGCCGCAGGAACACCACCAGGTGGCGGGCGACCTGCTGGGCCACCTCGGCGCCGTGGTCGGCCTCGACGAGCGCGAGGGCGAGGTCGATGCCCGCCGTGACGCCCGCGGCCGTCCAGATCCGGCCCTGCCGCAGGTAGATCGCGTCGGCCCGCACGTCGACGGCAGGGTGGGCGCGGGCCAGCTCGGCGGCGTAGTGCCAGTGCGTCGTGGCGCAGAGCCCGTCGAGCAGGCCCGCGCAGGCGAGCGCGAAGGCGCCGGTGCACACCGACACGACGCGCTCGGCGCGCTCGGCGGTCCGGCGCAGCCAGCCGACGTACGGGTCCCCGTCGGACATGGTGAGCGTGCCCGTGCCGCCGGGCACCAGCAGCGTGCCGACGGGACCCGACTCGGGCAGCGGGCCATCGGCCACCAGCTGCAGCCCGCTGTGCGCCCGCACCGGCCCCGGCTGCTGCGCCACCAGGGCGACGCGGTAGCCGGGGCCGACCCCCCGGTGCTCGAGGAGCCGCCCGGCTCCCGCGAGCACCTCGTGCGGCCCCACGACGTCGAGCGGCTGGACGCCGTCGAACAGCGGGATCAACACCTCATGGGCGCGCACCTCACGAGCGTCGCCCGGCCCCGCCATGGCGTCAACGACGGGGATCCCACGGTTTCGGCCATCGGGCAGACTGGCCGGATGGCTGCCGCGGACGTCGACTGGTCGGAACGGGCGGGCATCGCCGAACGGGCGGTCGTCCGCCGGCACCTGCGGCGACTCGGCGGTGTCCTGCCCGGCACGCGGATCGGCCGGGTCCGCTGGCCACGCCGCGTGCCCGCGCCGATCGTGCCGTGGCACTACTGGTGGCAGGCCCACCTGCTCGACTGCCTGGTGGACGCGCAGCTGCGCGCCCCGCAGCGGCAGCGGGCCAAGGCGATCGCGGCGCTGGCGCGCAGCGTCCGGCTGCGCAACGGCGGGACGTGGCTCAACCGCTACTACGACGACATCGCGTGGCTGGGCCTCGCGGTGCAGCGCGGGGGCACCCTGTGCGGCCGCTCCGGGCCCTCGGCGCTGCCCACGATCACGGCGCGGCTGCACGACGGCTGGACCGAGGGCGGCGGCGGTGGCATCTGGTGGCGCCGCGACGACGACTTCAAGGCCGCCCCCGCCAACGGCCCGGCGGCGATCCTGCTGGCCCGCGACGGGCAGTCCGCGTTCGCCGCGGCGATCACCGACTGGATGGCGGAGACCCTCGTCGACCCGGAGTCCGGCCTGGTCCGCGACGGTGTGCGGATCGCGCCCGATGGCAGCATCCGCGCGGTCGAGCCGTACCTGTACACCTACAACCAGGGCGTCTACCTGGGCGCCTGCGTCGAGCTGGCGGCGCGCGACGGGCACCAGCGCTGGACCGACCGGGCGATCGCGCTCGTCGACGCGCTGCGCCAGCGGCTCGCCGGACCGGACGGGGTGCTGCCCGGGTCGGGCGGCGGCGACGGCGGGTTGTTCGCCGGGATCACGGCCCGCTACCTCGCCGACGCGGCGCTGCGCGTGCCGGAGCTGGCCGACGCCGCGGCCGGGCTCGTGTTCGCCAACGCCGAGGCGGCCTGGAAGGGCCGGGCCGAGATCGCCGGCGGGCCGGTGTTCTCCGCGGAGTGGCGCGACCCGGCACCAGAGCCGCGGCGCGGCGTGCCCGAGGCCGACCTGTCGGTGCAGCTCGGGGGTTGGATGCTGGTGGAGGCGGCCGCCCGCCTGCAGGTGACCTGAGCCCGCCGAGCGGGTGCGTCAGGCCGCGTCGCGGAGGTCGGGGCTGTCCTCGGGGTGCGGCGCCGTCTCGTCCACGGGCTTGCGCACGTCCTGGACGTACCGGTAGAGGCCGTAGCCGCTGCCGACGACGAAGAACCCGACGGCGAGGATCGTCGCCACCTCCTTGAGCCACGGCAGCGTGTCGAGCAGGCCTGCGCCGTAGTAGCCCAGCATGATCAACGTGGGCACCCAGATCACCGCGCCGACGGCGTTGGCCACGATGTAGCGGCGGTTGTCCATCCGGGCCGCGCCGGCGATCATCGGCGCGAGGGTGCGCACCCAGGGCAGCCAGCGGGCCACGACGATCGCCCAGAACCCCCAGCGGTCGAAGAACGCCGCCGCCCGCTCCAGGTTGGCGCGGTTGAGGATGCGCCCCTCCCGGCGGGCCAGCATGCGGGTGCCGGCGTACCGGCCGACGAGGTAGCCGACCTGGTTGCCCGCGACGGCGACGGCGGCCGCCACGAACCCGAGCGCCCACGCGCTGCCCTCGTGCGCGCCGTGGGCGAGCACGACGCCGGCCGCGAGCAGCAGCGAGTCGCCCGGCAGGAACATCCCGACGATGAAGGCGCACTCGAGGAACACGAAGGTGAGCACGACGGCCCACACCGTGATCGGCCCGGCGGCCTCCAGCGGCCCGGCGAGGGCGAGCTGCTGTGCGGCGGCGATGGTCACGGGGCTCCAGGGTAGGCGCTCGACCCACCCCGGCCGCTGGGCCGATCGGGGCTACGTCGCCTGCGCCCGACGCGCGCGCACCAGCTCGACGACGATCGGCAGCAGCGACACCGCGACGATGAGGATCAGCATCATCTCGATGTTCTCCCGCACGAAGGCGAACTGGCCGAGCCAGAACCCGAGCACGGTGACGCCGGCCGCCCACGCGACGCCGCCCAGCAGGGAGTAGGTGAAGTAGCGGCGCGCCTCCATCCGCCCGACACCCGCCATGACCGTGATGAAGGTCCGCACGATCGGCACGAACCGCGCGAGCACGATGGCCCGGTTGCCGTACCTGTCGAAGAAGCCCTGCGTCTTGACGACGTGCTCGGGCTTGAACAGCCGGCTCTGCGGCTTGTCGAAGATCGCGGGTCCTGCCGCGCGCCCCATCCAGTAGCCGGTGGCGTTGCCGACGAACGCCGCGGCCACGAGGATCGCGCAGACCAGCCAGAGCGGCGTGTCGATCGCGCCCTGCGCGACGAACAGGCCCGCGGTGAACAGCAGCGAGTCACCCGGCAGGAAGAAGCCCAGCAGCAGGCCGCACTCGGCGAACACGATCAGGGCGAGCCCGACGAGGGCCCACGGGCCGAGCCACGAGATGATCGAGTCGGGCTGCAGCCACTCCGGACCGAGAGCGAGCGTCGTCACGGGGGGAGACCGTACCGGGCGGTGGCGTTCACCCGAGCGGCGGCAGGACCCCCGGGGCGAGCAGCGAGATCAGCGCCAGCGCGCTGCCCAGGACGGCGCCCGCGAGCAGGGCGATCAGCAGGGCGGTGGTCAGGCTGGTGCCCGACGGCGCCCGGCCCGACCGCGCCCGACCCGACGGCGCAGGCCGCGGGGTGCCTCGTGGCGCGCCCGAGGCCCGGGCGCTGAGCGCCTCCGCGACCCGGCGCTCCGACTCGTCGCTCGCGGTCACGGACGTCATGGTGCCGCACGCGGCGTCACGCGCGCGAACCCATCACCCGTGCGACCGCGTCGAGCGCGCGGCTCGCCGTGGACTTCACGGTGCCCCTGCTGATGCCGGTGGCCTCGGCGATCTCGGCCTCGGAGAGCCCGCCGTAGTAGCGCAGCACGAGCACCTCGCGCTGGCGCGGCGGCAGCGTGGCCAGGGCGTCGACCACGGCCTGGTGCTCGGTGGAGAGCATCGCCAGCGACTCGGCGGACCGGGCGTTCACCTGGTGGGGAGGCACGTAGTCGCGGGCGGTGCGCCTGCGCCGCAGGACCGAGCGCGAGCCGTTGACGACCGCGGTGCGCAGGTAGCCCACTGCGGCGGCCTCGTCGCGCAGGCCCGACCAGTGCCGGTGCAGCCCGGTGAACGCCTCCTGCACGACGTCCTCGGCGGTGCTCGGGTCGTCGACCAGCAGGACGGCGAGGCGGACCATGCGCATCCGGTGGTCGCGGTAGAGGTCCGAGAGCGTGAGAGGGGCGCCCGGCGCGGGCGCAGGCGTGGGCTGCGCGTCGAGGCGCCTCAGCCGAGAGAGCGTCGCCTCGACGGCGTTACCCCCGCCGCCACCCAGCACCCCTACGAGCCTAGTGCTTCGCGTCGATCGGCTCCGCCACGGGCGACGCCGCGCGGGTGGTGCGCGATACTGCGCTCGGAAAGCTGCGGACGTCGAGGAGGGCCAGCCGTGCCGATCGCCACCCCCGAGATCTACAACGAGATGCTGGACAAGGCCAAGAGCGGCGAGTTCGCCTACCCGGCCATCAACGTCACCAGCACGGTAAGCCTGAACGCCGCGCTGCGCGGGTTCGCCGACGCCGAGAGCGACGGCATCGTCCAGATCTCCACCGGCGGGGCCGAGTTCCTGTCCGGCACGAAGGTCAAGGACATGGTCACCGGTGCCGTCGGGCTCGCCGAGTTCGCGCACGTGGTGGCGAAGAAGTACCCGGTCAACATCGCGCTGCACACCGACCACTGCCCGAAGGACAAGCTGGACACCTACGTCCGGCCACTGATCGCGATCAGCCAGGAGCGCGTCGACCGGGGCGAGAACCCGCTGTTCCAGTCGCACATGTGGGACGGGTCGGCCACCGAGCTGCACGAGAACCTGCGCATCGCCGCGGAGCTGCTCGACACGGCCGCCAAGGCGAAGATCATCCTCGAGGTCGAGATCGGTGTCGTCGGCGGCGAGGAGGACGGCGTCGCCAACGACATCAACGAGAAGCTCTACACCGCGGCGGGCGACTACGAGGCCACGGTCGAGGCGCTCGGTGGCGGGGAGAAGGGGCGCTACCTGCTCGCGGCCACCTTCGGCAACGTGCACGGTGTCTACAAGCCCGGCAACGTCAAGCTGCGCCCGGAGATCCTCAAGCAGGGCCAGGAGGTGGCCACGGCCAAGCTCGGGCTCGCGGAGGGCTCGAAGCCGTTCGACCTGGTGTTCCACGGCGGGTCGGGTTCGCTGCTGGAGGAGATCCACGAGGCGGTGAGCTACGGGGTGGTGAAGATGAACATCGACACCGACACCCAGTACGCCTTCACCCGGCCGATCGCGGCGCACATGTTCTCGAACTACGACGGTGTCCTGAAGATCGACGGCGAGGTCGGCAACAAGAAGGTCTACGACCCCCGGTCGTACCTCAAGGCCGCGGAGGTCGGGATGGCCGAGCGCGTGGCGCACGCCTGCGAGAACCTGAAGTCGACGGGCACCACCCTGCGCTGACGCTCCCGTCGTGAGTGGGAACGGGTGCCAGGGCCCTCGTTTCCACTGACGGGCGGCGGAGCGGCAGGATGACCGCATGAGTCTTGAGGGCAACCTGCTCGGGCCGGAGCCGACACTGCTGCCCGTCGACCCGGCGGCCGCCGCCCTCGACCGGGGCGAGGACCCGGCCGAGGTCGCGGCGGCGCACCCGGCGTCCAGCCTCGCGTGGGCGGTGCTCGCGGAGGGCGCGCTCGACGAGGGGCGCACGATCACCGCCTACGCCTACGCGCGCACCGGCTACCACCGCGGGCTCGACCGGCTGCGCCGGTCGGGCTGGAAGGGCTTCGGCCCCGTGCCGTGGTCCCACGAGCCCAACCAGGGCTTCCTGCGGGCGCTCGCGGCCCTGCACCGGGCAGCGGCGGCGATCGGCGAGGCCGACGAGGCGGAGCGCTGCCGCGTCTTCCTCGCCGACTCGGACCCGGCCGCCCCGGCCGCTCTCGGCCTGAGCTGACCCGTGTCCGCGGCCACGCGGATGCGCGCCCGGCTCGCCGACGGGACGCGGCGCCTGCAGCTCTCGGCGCTGCCGATCGGGCAGTGCGCGGTCGCGGCCGGCGTCTCGTGGTTCGTGGCGAGCGACCTCGTCGGCCACGCGCGCCCGTTCTTCGCGCCGATCGCCGCGGTGATCTGCCTCGGGGTGTCGCTCGGCAGCCGGTTGCGGCGGGCCGCGGAACTGGTGGTCGGGGTGGCCCTCGGCGTGCTCGTCGGGGACATCCTGATCTCGCTGATCGGCAGCGGACCGTGGCAGATCACGCTCGTCGTCGCGCTCGCGATGGCCACGGCCGTGTTCGCCGACGGGGCCACCCTGCTCGTGGCCCAGGCGGGCGCGTCGGCGGTGCTGGTGGCGACGCTGCTGCCACCGGGTGACGTCGGCGGCCTCGACCGCTGCGTCGACGCGCTGATCGGCGGCACCGTCGGGCTGCTCGTGGCCGCCGTGCTGCCCTCGGACCCCGTCGGGCCGGTCCGCCGGGAGGCGCGTGCCCTGCTCGACGAGCTGTCGAACGTCCTCGCCCGCACCGGCGACGCGCTGCGCGACCGCGACCCCGAGGCCGCGGCGGCGGCGTTGAACCGGGCCCGCGCCAGCCAGCCGCTGATCGACGAGCTGCGCGGCGCCCTGCGCGGGGGGCACGAGGTCACCCGCGTCTCGCCGCTGCTGCGACGGCGGCGACGCGTGCTGGGCAAGTTCGCGGAGCTGGCCGAGCGTTCGGACTACGCCATGCGCAACGCCCGCGTGCTCGTCCGGCGCGCGTACACCGCACTCGGCGACGACGAACCGGCGGCCGTCGAGCTCGCCGACGTCCTGGCGGAGCTGTCCACCGCCGTCAAGGTGCTCACCGACCAGCTCGGCCGGGACGGCGACCGGGAGCGGGCGCGCGAACCGCTGCTCGACGTCGTCCGCCACGCGCGGCGGCTGCACGCGACCTGGAGCCCGGGCCCGTCCGAGGTCGTGATCATGGCGCAGCTGCGTTCCATCGTGCTGGACCTGCTGCAGGCCACCGGGCTGACGCGGGGCGAGGCGCTCGGCGCCATGCGCGACGCGCCCGACGGCGGGGGAGACGCGAACTCCTGACGGAGCCGCACCGTGCCGCCGTCCGGGTGGTCGTGGCGCCGCTCGGGAACCGTACGGGCCCGACCGCCGTTCCCCGCCCGTGGATCTGCTCGTGCGCTGGCTGCTCGCCCCGCTCGCCCGCCTGATCTACCGACCGGTGGTGCACGGCGCGGAGTGGGTGCCCCGTGAGGGCCCCGTCATCCTGGCGGCCAACCACCGCGCCGCCGTCGACACCGCGGTGATCGCGTTGACGACCGGTCGACCGGTGTCGTTCCTCGGCAAGGAGGAGTACTTCGTCGGCAGAGGACTGCGCGGGCGGGCGCTCGCGTCGTTCCTGTCGGCACTGGGGTACGTGCCGGTCGACCGGGCGAACGCCAAGGCCGGGCTGGCGGCCTTGGCAGCCGCGCGGCGCGTGCTCGACGGCGGCGGCGCGTTCGCCATCTACCCGGAGGGCACGCGGTCGCTGGACGGGTGCCTGCACCGCGGTCACACCGGCGTCGCGAGCCTGGCGCTGAGCACGGGCGCCCCGGTCGTGCCGGTCGGCCTGATCGGCACCGAGCGCGTGCAGCCGGTCGGCGTCCGGATCCCGCGGCCGCGCCGGGTCGTCGTCCGGTTCGGGACGCCGCTGGACTTCTCCCGCTACGACGGCCTGGAGGGGTCGAGCGCGATCCGCCGCGCCGTCACCGACGAGGTGATGGACGCGATCGCGCGCCTGTCGCACCAGGAGTACGTCGACACCTACCACGAGCGCCCGGCGGCCTGACGGCGTCGGTCACGCTCCGGTGATCCGTTCACCGGACCAGCCGGGATGCGCGGCCACGGCGTCGGCGAGCGCGCGCTGGGCGGCGACGGCGTCGCTCCCGACGGCGGTGGCCAGCGACCCCCGCCCGGGCAGCGGGCTGAGCGACCACCACGGCCCGGCCACGGCAGCGGCCGGGTCCGCGCCCCAGACGAGCACCTCGGTGCCCAGGACCCGCCGCCCGGCCAGGTGCGCGGACGAGGCCTGCAGCGCGAGGTCACCCAGCTCCTGCTCCTGCGCGAGCAGCGGGCGTGACCGGTCCTGCACGCGGACGAGCCCGCGGTAGCGGCCGGACGGCTCGCCGCTGCGCCCGGCCACCAGCACCTCCCGGCAGCGCAGCCGGGCTCCGGCGCCGAGGTCGACGTGCAGTTCGCCGCGGTGGTCGGCGCGGCGGGTGACGACGGTCGGCTCGGGCAGGTACTGCACGCCGGCGCCGTCGGCCACCTGCAGCCGGACGACCAGCCGGCTCGCCCCGCGGCCGGGCAGCGCGACGGCGGCGGCGACCCCGGTCAGCACGACCTCCGCCCCCGGTCCCACCTCGACGTCCAGCCGGACGTCGTCGCCACCCAGCGGGGTGGTGGCCGAGCCGACCATGTGGATCGTGGCGACCGGCGACCGGGCGGCGGCCGCGCCGCGCTGGGGCAGCAGCGTGAGCGGCGCCTGCGACCGCAGCTCCCGCACCGCGCTGCGCCCGTCCCGGCCGCGCTCGACGACCGCCCGCGCTCGCGCCCGCACGGGGTCAGACCCGGGTGCGGACGGCCGCGACCTGGGCGAGCACCCAGTCCGCCACGTCGGTCGCGGCCGGGTCGGCCACCAGCGACTGGGCGATCACCGGCAGCTCACCGCGCATCCGGTGGGCGTCGGAGGTCATGACGTCCAGGTCGGCGCCGACGAGCGGGGCGAGGTCGACCTTGTTGATCACGAGCAGGTCGGCGGTGGTGACGCCGGGACCGCCCTTGCGGGGCACCTTGTCCCCGCCGGCGACGTCCACGACGAAGATCTGCCGGTCCACCAGCCCACGGCTGAACACGGCCGTCAGGTTGTCGCCGCCGCTCTCCACGAGCACCAGGTCGAGGTCGCCGAAGCGTTCCTCCAGCAGCTCGACGGCGTCCAGGTTCGCGGTGATGTCGTCGCGGATCGCGGTGTGCGGGCAGCAGCCGGTCTGCACGGCCTCGATCCGCTCGGGTGCGAGCACCGCGTTGCGGCGCAGGAAGTCGGCGTCCTCGGTGGTGTAGATGTCGTTGGTCACCACGGCCAGGCGCAGCCGCGCGCCCAGCGCGCGTGTCAGCGCCGCGACCAGCGCGGTCTTGCCGCTGCCGACCGGCCCGCCGATCCCGATCCGCACGGCCCGGCCGCGCGGCTCGGTGGCGGCGTGCCGGTCCGGCTCCGACTCGGTGGGGTCGAAGGTGACGAGGTGGCCGTGGCCGTGACCGTGGCTAGCTGACAAAGAGACGCACCTGCTCCCGGTGGTGGTGGACGTGGTTCTCGGCCATGAGGTCGAGGACCGGCGCGCCGGGCGCCGGTAGCTCCTCGGGCGGGCGCGGGACGGCGGCCTCGGCGACGACGGCGTCGAGGACCGGCCGCAGCGCGACCACTGCTGCGTTGACGGCGAACGGGTCCAGCCCGAGCAGCCGCACCGCCGCCGATGCCGGTCCGCTCACCGCGAGGTAGGCCGCGCAGTGCGCCGCCGCGGCGCGGGTCCCGCCGTCGATCCCGATCACCGCCCCGACCAGCAGCGGGTGGTGCGGCCGGGGGTGCGCCGCCACCAGCGCGTCCAGCACGGGCGACGGCCACGCCACCCGGGCCGCGCGCAGGACCGCCCGCCCCTGGGTGCGCGACGCCTCGCGCTGCGCCGCGGCAGGCGTGCGGGCGTCGAGCTCGGCGTCGAGGAGGGGGAACGGCGCCGCGGGGTCGACCGCCGCCGCGGCGAAGGCGGCCGCCACCAGCCCGGCGGTCCGCAGCCGCCCGTGCAGGAACGGCGCCAGGTCGGCCGCGCTCGTGACCAGCCCGCGCGCGACCGCCTCCTCCAACCCGCCGGAATGCACGTGCCCGCCGCCGGGGAACCGGGCGTCGGTGAGGGTGGTCGCGGCCAGGCTCGGCATCAGAAGAGGAAGTACCGCTGCGCCATCGGCAGTTCGCCGACGGGCGCCGGCTCGACCAGCTCGCCGTCGATGCGCACGGCGAACGAGTCGGGGTCCACCCGGACGTCCGGCGTCGCGTCGTTGGCGACCATGTCCGCCTTGCCCACCGAGCGGGTGTCGGCGACCGCGAGTGCCGGCTTGGTCAGCCGCAGGTGGTCCAGGCCGACGTCGAGCGCGGCGGCCGCCACGAAGTTCCGGCTCGTCAGCGCCGCGACCAGCGGTGCGGCCCCGAACATCGGGCGCGGCAGCACCGGCTGCGGGGTGGGGATCGAGGCTCCTGCGTCGCCCATCTGCGCCCACGCGATGAACCCGCCCTTGACCACCAGCTCCGGGCGCACGCCGAAGAACTTCGGCTCCCACAGCACGAGGTCGGCGAGCTTGCCCACCTCGACCGAGCCGATCTCGTGCGCCATGCCGTGCGCGATCGCCGGGTTGATCGTGTACTTCGCGACGTAGCGCCGCGCCCGCAGGTTGTCGGCGCGGCCGTCGCCGGCCAGCGCGCCGCGGGCGGCCTTCATGACGTGCGCGGTCTGCCAGGTCCGGACGATCACCTCGCCGATCCGGCCCATGGCCTGTGAGTCGGAGCTGATCATCGAGATCGCGCCCATGTCGTGCAGCACGTCCTCGGCCGCGATCGTCGTCGGCCGGATGCGGCTCTCCGCGAACGCCAGGTCCTCCGGCACCCCGGGGTTGAGGTGGTGGCAGACCATCAGCATGTCGAGGTGCTCGTCGATGGTGTTGACGGTGTGCGGGCGCGTCGGGTTGGTGGACGAGGGCAGCACATGGGCCTGCGCGACCACCTCGATGATGTCCGGGGCGTGCCCGCCGCCCGCGCCCTCGGTGTGGAAGGCGTTGATCGAGCGGCCGCCGATCGCGGCGAGCGTCGACTCCAGGAAGCCGGCCTCGTTGAGCGTGTCGGTGTGGATCGCCACCTGCACCCCGGACGCGTCGGCCACCCGCAGGCAGGCGTCGATCGCGGCCGGGGTGGTGCCCCAGTCCTCGTGCAGCTTGAACCCGCCCGCCCCGGCCCGCAGCTGCTCCCACAGCGCGTCGGCGCTGGTGGTGTTGCCCTTGCCCATCAGCAGGATGTTCACCGGCTGGTGGTCGAGGGCCTGCAGCATCCGGCCGATCGCGCGCGGGCCGGGGGTGACGGTGGTGGCCTTGGTGCCCTCGGCCGGGCCGGTGCCGCCGCCGGCGAGAGTGGTGAGCCCGGCCGCGAGCGCGGTGTCGATCAGGCCCGGGGTGATGAAGTGGACGTGGCAGTCGATGCCGCCCGCGGTGAGGATCCGCCCGTTCCCGGCGATCACCTCGGTGGACGGGCCGATCACCAGCGCGTCGTCGACGCCGTCCATCGTGTCCGGGTTGCCGGCCTTGCCGATGCCGACGATCCGCCCGTCGCGGACGCCGACGTCGGCCTTCACCACGCCCCAGTGGTCGAGCACCACGGCGCCGGTGATCACCAGGTCCGGGGCGCCCTCGGCGCTGGTGCGGGTGGACTGGCCCATCGACTCGCGGATCACCTTGCCGCCGCCGAACAGCACCTCGTCGCCGGACGCCGGGCCGCGGCTGCGGTCCTCGGTGACCTCGATCAGCAGGTTCGTGTCGGCCAGCCGGATCCGGTCGCCGACGGTGGGGCCGAACAGGTCGACGTAGCGGCCGCGCTCGATGGGGGGCACTAGATTCCCCGCTCGTCCAGCGCGCCCGCGTACTCGGGACGCAGGCCGGGCACCCGGCGGACGCCGGCCAGCGGCACCAGCACCACCTCGCGCTCGACGCCCGGCTCGAACCGCACCGACGTGCCGGCGGGGATGTCGAGGTGGTGGCCCCAGGCCGCGGCGCGGTCGAACTCCAGCCCCGGGTTCACCGCGGCGAAGTGGTAGTGCGAGCCGACCTGCACCGGGCGGTCGGCGGTGTTGGTGACCACGAGCGTCCTGCGCTCGCGGCCCGGGTTCAGCGCCACGGGCTCCTCGCCGGGGAGCACCTCGCCGGGGACGACCATCAGACGATCGGGCTGTGGACGGTGACGAGCTTGGTGCCGTCCGGGAAGGTGGCCTCGACCTGCACGGAGTCGATCATGTCGCCGACCCCGTCGAGCACGTCGGCCGTCGAGAGCACTTCTCGTCCGCTCGACATGAGCTCGGAGACGCTGCGCCCGTCGCGGGCGCCCTCGAGCACGTGATCGGTGATCAGCGCCACCGCTTCCGGATGGTTCATCCGCAGCCCGCGTGCCCTGCGGGCCCGGGCGACGTCGGCGGCGACGTGGACGAGCAGCTTGTCGCGCTCCTGGGGGCTCAGGTGCATGCCCGCCATCCTGACCGCGACGTGTTACTCGGACGGGTCGGTGGTGTTTCGTCCGGCGTCCCCGGCCGGGTGAACGGCCGCCGCACGACCGCACGCTGTGTCCGCGCGCGGGCCGTGAGAGGGTGCCGTGGTGAGCGAGCCATCCCGGTGGGGCCCGCCTGGCTTCGACGCGGCGTCCGGTCCGACGGTCCCCCTCCCGACCGCCCCGCGGTCACCCGCGCCTCGTCCGCCGGTGCCGCCGCGGCCCACGCGCCAGATGGCACCGGACCCGACCCGCCAGATGGCGCCGCAGCCGACCCGGCAGATGGCGCCCGCGCCGCCCGCCGTCCGGGACGACGCCTACACGGGCCACGACGACCGCGCGAGCGTCGACGACCGCTACGACGACCGCTACGACGACCGCTACGACTACGACGACGAGGTCCGCGGCCCGCGCCGGCCCGGGCGGTCGCGCAGCCGCGGCCAGCTCTTCGCCGGCGTGGTCCTGGTGCTCGCGCTGATCGTGTCCGCGCTGCTGGGGGTGCTGACCTACCAGGCGCTGGTGTCGGTCGACCTCATCTCGGCGGACCCCTTCGCGAGCGTGGCGGGCTGGACGTCGGCGCTCGGGTCCGTGGCGCTGGGCGCGCTCGGGGTTTTCCTGCTCGCCGTGATCGCGCTCGTGGTGGCCCGCCCGAAGGCGCTCGCCGGGGTCGGGCTGTTCGCCTCGGTGCTGCTGCCGGTCGCGGCCGTCGTGGTCGGCGTCTGGTACGGCGGGGACGTGCTGCGCCAGAACGTCCAGAACGACATCGAGGCGGAGAGCGCCGAAGCGGCCCAGGCGTTCGTGGAGGAGCTGGAGCGCAACGTGCCGGACATCGGCCCGCTGCGGGACCTGGTCCGCGGCCTCGCCGAGCAGAGCGGCTGACCCGGCCGGGCGGTCGCCGCGAGGCTCCTATCCGGACGAACGGCACTCTCGTCGGTACCTAGCCGACGAAAGTGCCGTTCGTCATGACCTCCGGCGACCGGATTCGGCAACACGCTCTTTCCACCCGGGAACGCGCCGACTTGCCGATCATGAGGCTGGGGAGCAGAAGGGGTGCGCGGGCCACCGCACTAGATCGCCATCGCCGACCGCACGTCGATGACCGACGCCGCCCCGCCGCGGCCCTCCGCCGTCACCCGCCCGGAGGCCAGGACGTAGTAGCGGTCGGCCGCGTCCAGGGCGAACCCCACGTGCTGCTCGACGAGCAGCACGGAGAGGCCGCCGCGGCGGGTGAGCGCCAGGATCGCCTGCTCGATCTCCGCCACCACCGACGGCTGGATGCCCTCGGTCGGCTCGTCGAGCACGAGCATCCGGGGCTGCGTGATCAGCGCGCGGGCGATGGCGAGCTGCTGGCGCTGCCCGCCGGACAGCAGGCCGGCCCGCCGGCCGAGCAGGCCCGCCAGGGCCGGGAAGACGTCGAGCGCCTCGTCGATCAGCGCCTTCCCCCCGCCGCGCCGGGTGTCGGCGACGACCTGCAGGTTCTCCAAGGTCGTGAGCTGGCCGAACGACTGCTGGCCCTGCGGCACGTAGGCCAGGCCGCGGCGCACCCGCTGGTGGGGCGGCATGCCGGTGACGTCCTCGCCGCCGAGCAGGATCCGGCCCGCACGGGTGGGCAGCACCCCGACGGCGGCGCGCAGCAGCGTCGTCTTGCCCGCGCCGTTGTGGCCCAGCACGGCCACCACCCCGTCCGCCGGCACCTCGACGGTGACGCCGTGCACCACGGCCGTGCGCCCGTAACCGACCTCGACACCGGTCATCGTGAGCATCAGAGGGCCTCCCCGAGCACGGTCGCGACCTCGGCCTGCGAGTGGTGGCCGGGACCGAGGTAGACCTCCTGCACCCGGGGGTCGGCCTGGACCTCCCGCACGCTGCCCTCGGCGATCACGGAACCCGCGTGCAGCACGGTGACCGACTGCGCGAACGCGCGCATGAAGTCCATGTCGTGCTCGACCACGACCACGACCCGGTCGGTGCCGATGCGCCGCAGCAGGCGGCCGGTCTCGTCCTTCTCCTCGGCGCTCATCCCGGCCACCGGCTCGTCGAGCATGAGCAGCCGGGCGTCCTGCACCAGCAGCATCCCGATCTCGAGCCACTGCTTCTGGCCGTGCGCCAGCTCCCCGGCCGGGGTGTCGAGGAGGTCGGTGAGCCCGATCGTCCCGAGCGTCCGCCGCACCTCCTCGGGGACGCCCCGGCGGCGGCGCGCCAGCGTGAGCGGCCCACGCCGGTGTCCCGCGGCGATGTCGAGGTTCTGCAGCACGGTGAGCTCCTCGAACACGGAGGCCGTCTGGAAGGTGCGGCCGACGCCGAGCCGGGCGATCCGGTGCACCTTGCGCCCGAGCAGCTCCTGCCCGGCGTACCGCGCGGAGCCGGTCGCCGCCACGAGCCCGGACACGGCGTCGATCAGCGTGGTCTTGCCCGCCCCGTTGGGGCCGATGAGGAACCGCAGGTCGCCGGGCAGCACCGCGAGGTCCACGCCGTCGACGGCCACGAACCCGTCGAAGCTCACGGTGAGACCGGAGAGCTCCAGGTAGTCGCGTTGCATCAGTTCCCTCCCGTCGCCGCGGGGACGGCCGCGGTGGTCGTCGCGGGCCGGGGCGCCCGCATCCGCCGCCACCGCCCGCCGATCGACGCGATGCCGCCCGGCAGGAACGCGATGACCAGCATGAACAGCAGGCCCTGCGCGTAGGTCCAGCCCGACGGGAACTGCTCGGACAGCGTGGTACCCGCCCAGGCGACCGCGATCGCCCCGAGCACCGGCCCGAACAGCGTGGTCCGCCCGCCGATCGCGACGCCGATCAGCATCCCGATCGAGGGCACGATGCCGACGTCGTTCGGGGACACGATGCCGACGATCGGCACGAACAGCGCGCCGGCGATCCCGGCCGTGAACGCGGCGACGACGAACGCGACGGTCTTGACGGTCGCGGGGTCGTACCCGAGGAAGCGCACCCGCTCCTCGGCGTCGCGGCAGGCCACCAGCAGCTCGCCGTAGCGGCTCACCATGAGCTGGCGGGCGAGCGCCAGCAGGAGCAGCAGCACCCCCGCCGCCGTGAGGAACAGCACGAGGCGGTTGGCCGGGTCGGACAGCGCGAACCCGAAGAACCCGCGGAAGCCCGACAGCCCCGTGGAGCCGCCCGTGCCGGTCGGGTTGCCGATCAGCAGGATCGCGAACGCCGCCGCGAGTGCCTGCGAGAGGATCGCGAAGTACGCCCCGCGCACCTTCCGCCGGAACGTCGCGAGGCCGAGCACCGCGGCCAGCGCCGCCGGGAGCAGCAGGATCGCGAGCAGCGTGACGACCTCGGACCGGAACGGCTCCCACCACCACGGCACGCCGTCGGACGAGATGAGCGCCATGAAGTCGGGGGTGCCGCCGGGGCCCGCGTCGGCGAGCGTCAGGTGCATCGCCATCAGGTACGCGCCGATCCCGAAGAACACGCCCTGGCCGAGCGTCAGCATGCCGCCGCGGCCCCAGGCCAGCCCGATCCCGACCGCGACGATGCCGAAGCAGAGGTAGCGGCCGAGCTGGTCGAGCCGGAACGGCGACAGCACCAGCGGCGCGACGACGAACAGCAGCAGCGCGGCCACGGCGAAGGCGGCGGGCACCCGCCAGCGCGTGCTCATGCGAGGCTCCTCGTCCGGACCGCGAAGATCCCCTGCGGGCGCACCTGCAGGAACGCGACGATGAGCGCGAAGACGAGCACCTTGGCGATCGACGCGCTCGTGGAGTACTCGATCCAGCTCTGCACGACGCCCAGCAGGAACGCGGCGATCACCGCGCCCTTGATCTGCCCGATCCCGCCGACCACGACGACGAGGAACGCGTCGACGATGTAGGCGGTGCCGAGGTTCGGCGAGATCGAGCCCATCAGCGTGAGCGCGACGCCCGCGACGCCGGCCAGCCCGGACCCGATGAAGAACGTGAGCCGGTCGGTGGCGCGCGTCGAGATCCCCGCGGTCTCGGCGAGCGGCCGGTTCTGCACGGTGGCGCGGATCCGCCGCCCGAGCGCGGTGTACCGGAGCAGGGCTGCCAGCGCGACGAACGCCGCCACCGCGAGCAGCAGGATGAACAGCCGCGTGCGGGGGAACGCGAACCCGAGCACCTCGACCGGCCCGGACAGCCACGCGGGCGCCGGCACGTCGACGCCCGCCGTGCCGAACACGTCGCGGGCGAGCTGCTGCAGCACCAGCGAGACGCCCCAGGTGACGAGCAGCGTGTCCAACGGGCGGTGGTACATCCGCCGCAGCAGCGTGGCCTCCAGCACCACGCCGAGCACGCCGCCGACGGCGAACGCGATCGGCAGCGACACCAGCAGTGACAGACCCGCCGCCCCGAGCACGTTCTGCGTGACGAACGCGGTGTACGCCCCGGCCATGAGGAACTCGCCGTGCGCCATGTTGATCACGCCCATCTGGCCGAACGTGAGCGCGAGGCCGAGCGCGGCGAGCAGCAGGATCGAGCCGCCGGACAGGCCGTTGAAGACCTGGGTGACGAGGATGTCCACGTCAGCTCGCGAGACCGGAGGCCCACGGGTACGTCTTCAGGAACGGGTCCGGCTCGATCGGCGCGCCCGACGACCACTCGGTGTGGATGAGGCCGTCGGGGCCGATCTTGCCGATGAGCGCGGTCTTCGCGATGTGGTGGTTCTCGCCGTTCACGGTGACCGTGCCCTCGGGCGCGTCGTAGCTCACGCCGCCGGCGGCCTCCTGCACCGCGGCGACGTCGAAGGATCCGGCCTTCTCGACCATGCCCTTCCACAGCCACAGCGAGGTGTACGCCGCCTCCATCGGGTCCGAGGTCACCCGGTCCGACCCGTACTTCGCCTTGAACGCCTCGACGAACTGCTGGTTCGCCTGCGAGTCGAGCGTCTGGTAGTAGTTCCAGGCCACCGGCTGGCCGACGATGTTGTCCACGCCGACGCCGCCGACCTCCTCCTCGGCGATCGACACGCTGAGCACCGGCATCGCCTCCGGCGTCAGGCCGAGGTTGCGGTACTCCTTGAAGAACGCGACGTTGGAGTCGCCGTTGAGGGTGTTGAACACCGCGCCCGCGCCCGCGTCGCGGACCTTGGAGACGATCGTGGCGAAGTCGGTGTGACCGAGCGGGGCGTACTCCTCGCCCCGGACCTCGATGCCGTTCGCGGCGGCGTACGCCTTGATGATCTTGTTGGCGGTCTGCGGGAAGACGTAGTCGCTGCCCACCAGGAACAGGCTCGTGACGCCCTGCTCCTTCAGGTAGTCCAGCGCCGGGATGATCTGCTGGTTGGTCGTGGCGCCGGTGTAGAAGATGTTCTCCGACGACTCCAGGCCCTCGTACTGCACCGGGTAGAACAGCAGGGCGTCGTTGCTCTCGAACACCGGCAGCATCGCCTTGCGCGACGACGAGGTCCAGCCGCCGAACACCGCGGCCACGCAGTCGCTGCGGATCAGCTTCTGCGCCTTCTCCGCGAAGATCGTCGGTTCCGACGCGCCGTCCTCCGCGACGACCGCGAGCTGCTTGCCGAGCACCCCGCCCGCCGCGTTGATCTGCTCCGCGGCGAGCGAGAGCGAGTCGAAGACGGTGTTCTCGCTGATCGCCATCGTGCCCGACCGGGAGTTGAGGAAACCGACCTTGACCTCCGGCCCGGACGTGTCGACGCACGAGGGGGCGGCGGCCGCGGGACCGCCGGGATCGTCGACGCGGGCTCCGCAGGCGGAGAGGGCGATGCCCACCGCCAGGACGGCGGCGGTCGACAGGGTGCGGCGGGATCGCGGAGTCGTCACCCGGCGGAACCTAGGAACGCTCTGTTGCCCCTGTGATCCGTTGAGGTGAACAGGGTGTGACTCAGGGGCGCACCAGCCGCCAGTCCTCGGTGTGGCGGTACCAGGTCCAGCGCGGCACGGTGCGCGGGTGCGGGACGCCGTCGACGACCACGGTGTTCGGCTCGCAGCCCACCTGCACCGCGCGCCCGAGGGCCGAACCCGTACCGCTCGGCGCGCGCGACGCCACCGGACGCGTCCGCCCGTCCGGGGCGCGCCCGCTCCACCCCGCGCGCACGCCGATGCCCTCCGGACCGGGGGCGACGACCAGGCGCCGGGCCGCCCCGCGCAGCACCAGCACGTCGTCGCAGTAGCACTCGCCGCGCACGTCGCGCAGCTCCCCGCGGCCGACGAGCACGCCGCCGCTGTCGTCGCGCACGAGCGGGACCGGCGAGGCGTCGCCCTCCACGGCGAGCGCGGCCGCGTCGTCGCCGGTGGGCAGCCCCCACGCCGCCGTCGCGGGCGATCGCGCCTCCGGCAGGTAGGCGACCTCGACGTCCAGCCGGTCGGTGCGCAGCAGCCGCAGCAGCACGGCCGCGAGGGCGGCGTCGGTGCCGCTCACCACGACCCTGCGGGGGCGGCGCTCGGCGAGCACGGGGTCGAGCGCGGCCCGATCCGGGCGAGCGGGCAACGCCACTGCCGGGAGGGCGGCGAGAGCGGCGGCACGGCGACTACCGTGCACGGGGAGCCGCGGTGCCTGCCCGGTGTCGGAGCAGGTCAGCAGCACCACGTCCGAATCGATCGAGTCCACTTGATCGGTTACCCTTCCCCGCCGCGTGCCGACGCGCGGCCAGGACTGGAGTTTCACATGCCGGCGATCGTGCTGATCGGCGCCCAGTGGGGCGACGAGGGCAAGGGCAAGGCCACCGACATCCTTGCTGGTCAGGTCCAATGGGTGGTGCGCTACCAGGGCGGCAACAACGCCGGCCACACGGTGGTGCTCCCCGACGGCCAGGACTTCGCCCTGCACCTGATCCCGTCCGGGATCCTCACGCCGGGCATGCGCAACGTGATCGGCAACGGCGTGGTGGTGGACCCGGGGGTGCTGCTCGACGAGCTGTCCGGGCTCGAGGCCCGCGGCGTCGACACGAGCAACCTGATGATCAGCGCCGACGCGCACTTGATCATGCCGTACCACGTGGCCATCGACAAGGTCACCGAGCGGTTCCTGGGCAAGGCCAAGATCGGCACCACCGGCCGCGGGATCGGTCCGGCCTACCAGGACAAGGTCGCCCGCGTCGGCGTCCGGGTGGCCGACGTGCTCGACGAGAAGATCCTGCACCAGAAGGTCGAGGCCGCCCTCGACCTCAAGAACCAGATCCTGGTCAAGGTCTACAACCGGCGCGCCCTCGACGTCGACGAGGTGGTGGACACCGTGCTGGCGCACGGGCGCCGGTTCGCCGAGCGGATCGCCGACACCCGCCTGCTGCTCAACAAGGCGCTCGAGGGCGGCGAGACCGTGCTGCTGGAGGGGTCGCAGGGCACGCTGCTCGACGTCGACCACGGCACCTACCCGTTCGTCACCAGCTCGAACCCGACCTCGGGCGGCGCGGCCGTCGGCTCCGGCATCGGCCCCAACAAGATCACCCGGGTGATCGGGATCCTCAAGGCCTACACCACGCGCGTCGGTTCCGGCCCGTTCCCCACCGAGCTGCTCGACGCCATGGGCGAGCACCTGCGCAAGGCGGGCGGCGAGGTGGGCGTCACCACGGGGCGCCCGCGGCGCTGCGGCTGGTTCGACGCGGTGATCGGCCGCTACGCCGTGCGCGTCAACGGGATCACCGACTTCTTCCTCACCAAGCTGGACGTGCTGTCCGGGCTGGAGAGCGTGCCGATCTGCGTCGGCTACGAGGTCGACGGCAAGCGCGTGGACGACATGCCGATGACGCAGACCGACGTGCACCACGCCCAGCCCGTGTACGAGGAGCTACCGGGCTGGTTCGAGGACCTCTCGGCCTGCCGCACCTTCGACGAGCTCCCCGCGAACGCGCGGGCCTACGTGCAGCGGATCGAAGAGCTCACCGGGGCGCCGGTCAGCGCGATCGGCGTGGGGCCCGGACGGGACCAGACGATCACCCGGGACGTCTGAGGCCGGCCGGAGGGCCGGCACGAAGACGGCCAGCACCGCCACCACCGCGAGCGCGCCGGCGGCCAGCACCCCCGCCCGCCCCGGCAGCGCCGGGAGCTCCGGCCAGCCGAGCAGCATGACGCAGGCGGCCGCGGCGACCGCCCCGGCCAGCAGCGGGGCGACGGTGCGCCCGGTCGTCGCGCGCCGCCTGGTCGATCGGCCGGAACGGGATGGGGGCCTGGCGTAGGTCACGCTAGGACAATCGGCCCAACCCGCGCCCGTGTTGCACCCGTCGTCACTGCGTGACGGGTCGTGCGAGGCCCGTGACCAGCAGGAACAGCGCGTGCTGTGATCGCTTCGCGTGGTCAGACGGCGCAGCTGCCGGTGTCGACCTCGCGCCGCAGGCCCGGGGCCGCCTCGACGGCGCCGGCCACCTGGTCGACCGTCAGGACGAAGCCGGTCTCCTGGTCGTCGAGGGCCGCGCCGAACACCACACCGACCACGCGGCCGTCGGGAGCGATCATCGGTCCTCCCGAGTTGCCGGAGCGCACGACCGCCCGCACCGTGTACACCTCGCGGGTGACCTCACCGGAGTCGTAGATGTCCGGCCCCTTGAGGTTGATCATCGAACGGACCTTCGCCGCCGTGGCGGTGTACGGGCCGTCCAGCGGGTAGCCCACGATGATCGCGTCGTCGCCCGCGGCGGCCGCGCCCGGGTCGAACGACAGCGGCTCGGCCTCCAGGTCGGGCACGCGGATCACGGCGAGGTCGACGGCCGGGTCGTAGAGCACCACCTCGCCGTCCAGCTCCCGCACCTTCCCCCGGCTCGTGCGGATCTCGACGCCGGTCTCCGCGGTGCCCGCGACGACGTGCGCGTTGGTCATGACCAGCTCCGGGCCGATCACGAAGCCGGTGCCCTCGAGCTGGCGCGCGCACGACGGGGCCCGGCCGCGGACCTTGAGCACGCTGCTCGCGACCTCGTCGACGACGGCGCTCTGGGCCAGCGCCGGGTCGGGCACGCCGACCTCGGTGATCGGGGTCTCCGCGAACGGGCTCAGGACGTTCGGGAAGCCGGAGTTGTTGAGCAGCTGGCCCAGCTCGGCCGGGAGGGCCTTGGCGGCCTCCGGCATGACGTTGTCGACGGTGCGCAGGACGTCCGAGCCCCGCACGGCCGACGCGAGCCCCGGGAAGCTCGCCGAGGCCAGCGGCAGCGCCACGAGCCAGGCCGCGACCACGACCGTGAGGGCCTGCAGGACCGAGCCCAGCGTGGAGTCGACCTGCAACGAGCGCGCACCGGTGATCCGGTCGCGGATGCGCCTGCCGAAGAAGACGCCCGTGGTCTCCCCCAGCGCCACCAGCAGCACGACCACCGCGATGCTGACGATGATCCGCGTGGTGGGTGCCTCGACGCCCGCGGCCAGCAGGGGAGCCAGCCGCACGCCCAGCACGGCGCCGGTGAGCACCCCGACGAACGACAGCAGCGCCACCGCCATGCCGTGGCGCCATCCGGAGACGGCTGCGATCAGTGCGAGCAGGACGACGACGACATCAACCCAGCTCACCTGGTTCCGGCCCCCGAGTTCATCCTGCGACCTCCCGCCGATCGGCCCGCGCAGCCGACCACGCAGCGTCGAGGTCGACCACCCGAGTGGTGTCCCACGAACGCGCCCATCCCCCGCGATCCAACAGCGCGGACAATAGGCCCCCGGTGAAACCCCACACGAGCAGGCCCGCCACGGCGAAGGCCGGGCCCGTGTAGCCGGACGGGTGGTGCACCTGCATGCGGTGGGCCGGATCGGCGAGCGCGGCGATCGGCACCCGCACCACGCTCGCGGTCTCGCGCGCGTCGACGGCGTGCACCGCGACCGGGCGCTCCCAGTGGGCGAGCACGGGCGTGACGACGAAGCCCGACGGCGGGACGAACAGCTCGGGCAGCAGCGCGAGCGGCGCCACCCCTGAGGGCTCCACGCCGGCCTCCTCCTCGGCCTCCCGCAGGGCCGTGGCCACCACGTCGGCGTCGTCGGGATCGGCGCCGCCGCCCGGGAAGGCCACCTGGCCCGCGTGGTTGCGCAGGGTGCTCGCCCGCTCGACGAGCAGCACGTCCGGGCCGTGCGCGGCGTCCTCGCCGAACAGCATCAGCACCGCGGCCCGGCGGCCGCCTGCCGGCGGCGGGATCCGGCGGTGCCCCAGCGCAGCCGCGTCGATGTCCCGGACGCCCCGCAGCAGCGGCCGCAGCCAGTCCGGCGCCCGCTCGGGCCGCAGCGCGGCGCTCACGACAGCCGCTCCACGGCCGCGGCGACCTCGTCGGCCGTGACGAACGGGGTGGGCGGGTCGACCCGGACCGCCGTGCCGTCGGCGCGCACCACGTACGAGGCGGGCAGCGCGGGTGGGACGTCCAGCGCGGCGCGCAGCGCGCCGTCCGGGTCGGTGACCGACGGGAGCGCCACACCGAGCTCGGTGAGCAGGCGCAGCGCGGCGCGCGGGTCGTCGCGCACGTCGATGCCGAGCACGGGCACGGCGCCGGGCCGCGCGGCGTACTCGGCGAGCGCGGGCAGCTCCTCGCGGCACGGCCCGCACCAGGAGGCCCAGACGTTCAGCAGGGCGGGCCCGCCGGCCAGCGCGGCGCCGACGTCGACGGGACCCGGGACGCCGAGGCAGGGGACGGTGATGCCCGCCAGCGGACCGGCGGGTGCCGCGCCGGTGGGCGCCGGGCACGCCACCGAGCCCGCCGCGGCCCGGGCGGCGGCGAGCTCGGCGTCGGGAACGGGGGCCGGCTCGCCGGTCGCGACCGGCGGCGGCCCGGGCGCGGGATCGTCGCGCGGCCAGAGCGCGAACACGGCGACCGCGGCGAGCACCACGACCACGACCGTGGTGACGATCTCCGAGCGCCGCACCACCGCGCCGGGGCCGGTCACGTGCCCGCCCGGACGCCCTCGCACACCGATCGCCGCGCTCGCACACCGACTGCAGTCGGTGTGGCAGCGCCGGAACCGGTGTGCGAGCGACGACGGGCCGCGGTGTGGCAACGGCTCACGGGGCGTCCGCGTCCTCGCGGCCCACCGGTGCGGGCGCGTCGTCGTCGGGGATGCCGACGATCTCGAGCAGGTGGGCCCGCGACGGCCCCTTGACCAGCGCCGCCGCCTTCATCGGGTCGGTGGGGCCCGCGCCGAAGGTGGGGCAGTCGGCGCTGAGCGAGCAGGCCCCGCAGGCCGGCTTGCGCGCGTGGCAGACCCGGCGCCCGTGGAAGATCACGTAGTGCGACACCATCGTCCAGTCGCGCTTGGGCACGAGCGCGCCGATGGCGTGCTCGACCTTGACCGGATCCTCCTCCTCGGTCCAGCCCCAGCGCCGGACCAGGCGGCCGAAGTGCGTGTCGACCGTGATGCCCGGGACGCCGAAGGCGTTGCCGAGGATCACGTTGGCCGTCTTGCGCCCGATGCCGGGCAGCGCCACCAGCTCCTCGAGCGTTCGCGGCAGCTCACCGCCGTGCTTCTCCACGACGGCGGCGCCGAGGCCGATGAGCGAGCTCGCCTTGTTCCGGAAGAAGCCGGTGCTGTGGATCATCTCCTCGAGCTCCGCGCGGTCGGCCTGCGCGTAGTCGAGTGCCGTGGGATACCGGCGGAAGAGCGCCGGTGTGACCGAGTTGACCATCTTGTCGGTGGACTGCGCCGACAGCACCGTGGCGACGGCCAGCTCCAACGGCGTGGTGAAGTCGAGCTCGCAGTGGGCGTCGGGGTGGGTGGCGGCGAGGGTGCGCAGCATCCGGCCGACGCGCCGGGCCCGGCCCAGCGCGGGCTCGCCCTCGGCGACCCGCTTGGCGAGCCGGGCCGCGCTCCGGGCGGTGGCCCGAGGTGCGGGAGCGGGCTCTGCGGCGCCCCGCGTCGGCGTGCTGCGGGAGGCGGTGGTCACGGGTTCGAGGGTACGGAAGCCCCCCGACTGTGTCTGACTGCCTCCGCCTGCGCTCCGGCGTGCCCGCGATGGTCACGAAATGGTCTCGGGACGGGAACGCGCCGACCCCCGCCGACGCGCGACCCCGGGCGGTGCGGGACCATCAGCGCCGACATGACTGCCTGGTTGTCCGTCCTCGTGCCGTTGCTGGTGATGTTCTTCGCGCTCGGAATGGAGCGCGTCGAGTCCAAGCTGCGGGAGACCACCGTGCGCCCGGAGGAGCTCGAGGAGCTGCTCGAACGGCCCCGTCCCGACGAGGTCCGCGCCCTCTTCCGGCAGGGTTCGGGCCGCGCTCTCGAGCTGTTCCGGCTCCGCAACCGGAGCTCGCGAGGACGACGGCCGGGGCGTCGCAGCAAGGCCGCCTGACGGGCGGATCAGGGCGATCCGGGGTGAATGTCCCCCGGTCGTGCGAGTAATTCGGCGGTTGCCGCGTCACCGACGGTGCGCGCACCCCCTAGACTGACGCGCCGGTGATCCGCCGCGGGGCAGCGGCCGGGACGAGGAGCGGTGCAGTGGACGAGGTTCTGATCCGCGCAGGGATCTTCCAGGGCGTGGAGCCCCACGCGGCCGACGCGCTGGCCCAGGCGCTCGAGCCCGCGGAGTTCCCGCGCGGGCACGTGATCTTCGCTGAGGGCGAGCCGGGCGACCGGCTGTACATCGTGGGCAGCGGCAAGGTGAAGATCGGGCGCAAGTCGCCGGACGGCCGGGAGAACCTGCTGATGGTGGCCGGTCCGTCCGACATGTTCGGCGAGCTGTCCATCTTCGACCCGGGGCCGCGCACGTCGTCGGCCACCGCGGTCACGGAGGTCCGCACGTACACGATGGACCGGCCGGCGCTGCGGGAGTGGATCGGCAAGCGCCCGGAGATCGCCGAGCAGCTGCTGCGGGTGCTCGCCCGTCGGCTGCGGCGCACCAACAACGCGCTCGCCGACCTCATCTTCACCGACGTGCCCGGTCGCGTCGCGAAGGCGCTGCTGCAGCTGGCGCGCCAGTTCGGGTCGCAGGAGTCGGGCCTGCTGCGTGTGACGCACGACCTCACGCAGGAGGAGATCGCACAGCTGGTGGGGGCGAGCCGGGAGACGGTGAACAAGGCTCTCGCCGACTTCGCCCACCGCGGCTGGCTGCGGCTGGAGGGCAAGAGCGTGCTGATCCTGGAGCCCGAGCGGCTCGCGCGCCGCGCCCGGTAGCTCCCGCCTCGACGCACGAAAGGCACTCTCGTCCGACAGAGCGGGACGAGAGTGCCTTTCGTGCGTGCGGAGCCGGAAACGAGTGGTACGGCCGTACCAGTTTGTGCGACCCTGGTCTCCGTGACCGCCGCTCCCGCCTCCCTCGCCGACTACCGTGCCGCGCTCACCGCCCCGGGAGCCGCGGTGCCGGTGCTCGCGTCGGCGGTCGGCCGGTTCCCCATCGCGATGCTGTCGCTGGCCACGCTGCTCTACATCCAGCAGGTGAGCGGATCGTTCGCCGTGGCGGGGCTGGTCTCGGCCGGCACGATGATCGGCGTCGCCGCCGGGTCCGTGACGCAGGGCAGGCTGATGGACCGGTTGGGCCCGACCCGGCCGTTGCTGGTGATCATCGCGTTGTTCGTGGTCGCGGTCGGCGCCCTGGTCGCCGCCGTCGAGACCGCGCAGCCGGTGCCGGTGCTGGTCCTGCTGGCCACGTCCACGGGCCTGGTGCACCCCGCGCTGGAGGGGGCCTCCCGGTCGCTGTGGAGCGAGCTCGTACCGCCCGGGCGGGTCCGTTCGGCCGCCCTGAACTACGAGGCGATCAGCCTGGAGACCTTCTTCATCCTCGGCCCGGCGACCGCCGCGTTCCTCGTCACGGCGCCGTGGCCGGGCCTGGGACTGGCGGTGGCCGCCTCCGCGATGACCCTCGGTGCCACCGGCTTCGCGTTGAGCGGGCCGGCACGTCGCACGGCGCCGGCCCCGACCACGGGGCGGACCAGCATGCTGGGCGCGATCGCCCGGCCGGGGATGCGGACGGTGGCGCTCGCCGCGCTGGGATTCGGGCTCGTCGTCGGATCGGTGGAGGTCGGGGTCCCCGCCGTCACCGCGGCCGCCGGGTCGCCCGCGCTGGGCGGTGTGCTGCTGTCGGCGTGGTCGGTGACGTCCGTGCTCGCCGGCGTGCTCTACGGCATGCGCCCCTGGCCGCGCCCGCTGCACCTGCGGATGCCGGTGCTGCTCGGTGGGTTCGGCGTGCTGGTGGCGGCGATGGCGCTGTCCGGGCCGACCGGCTCGCTGGCCGTGCTCCTCGTCACGATGCTCGTGGCCGGTGCGCTGATCACCCCGCAGGTCACCGGGCACTCGCTGGCCGTCGACGTCACCGCCCCTCCCGGCACGGCCACCGAGGCGTTCGGCTGGGTGATCACGGCGGCCACCCTCGGCATCGCGGCCGGCCAGTCGACCGCGGGCGTCGTCGTGGAGGCGTACGGCCCCGCCGCGGCGTTCCTCACCGGCGGCCTGGCGGGCGTGGTGCTGGCGGCGGTGCTGTGGCTGCGCAGGGCCACCCTGATGGCCGACCCCGTGGGGCAGCCGGCCGTCGCGGCCTGAGCGTGCGGGATCAGGAGGCCGTGCCGCGCAGGTGGTCCAGCTGGGCCCGCACCGACAGCTCCGCCGCGGGCCACACCGCGCGGTCGACGTCGGCGTAGACGGTCTCCACCACCTGCCGGGGCGTCGCCTGCGGCCCGAGCCGCACCAGCGCCGTGCGGACCTGCTCCAGCCGTTCCTCGCGGTGGGCGAGGTAGGCCCGCGCGACGGCGGGCGCGTCGGGCAGCTCGGGCCCGTGCCCGGGCAGCACGGCCGTGCCCGCGGCGAGGTCGGCCAGCCGGTGCAGCGAGTCGAGGTAGGGCCCCAGCGCGCCGTCCGGGTGCGCGATGACGGTGGTGCCGCGGCCGAGGATCGTGTCCCCGGTCAGCACGACGGGGTCCGCCTGCGGGCCGGAGAGCAGGAACGACAGCGAGTCGGACGTGTGGCCGGGAGTGGCCACCACGCGCAGCTCGACGCCGGCCTCGGCCACCACGTCGCCGTCGCCGAGGGCCTCCGAGCCGAGCACGAGCGACGGGTCGAGGGCCCGCACCGGCGCCCCGGTGATCTCGGCGAACCGGCGGGCGCCGCCCGCGTGGTCGTGGTGGCGGTGGGTGAGCAGCACCAGCGCGACCGGGCCGTGCGCCGCCACGCGCTGCAGGTGCGCCTCGTCGTCCTCACCCGGGTCGACCACCACGCAGTCCGGCGCCCCCGGCGCCCGCAGCACCCAGGTGTTCGTGCCCTCCAGGGTCATCGGGGACGGGTTCTCGGCGAGCAGCACCGCGGCCAGCGGGGTGACCGGCCGCAGCACGCCGTAGGCGGGACGCGTCATGCGGGGCGGTCCGGGAAGCCGGCGGCGGGCACGGCGGTCTCGTCGGGCAGCACCGCGACGAGCAGGTCGCCCTCCTTGCGCACGCCCGGGACGATGGGCCGGATCTCGCGCCCGGCCGCGGCGTCGAGAACGGTGCCGCTCTCGGCGTGCTCGGCGATCTCCTGGAGGGTGTAGGAGGTCGGTGGCATCAGCTGCATCTCGCCGCGCCGCCAGTGCTCCAGCGCCTCGTCGGGGTGCCACCACGTGGCTTCGACCGCCTCCGTGGTGTGCGCGTCGGCCTCCTGCCCCTCGGGCACCAGCGCCGCGAAGAACGCCGTGTCGTAGCGCCGTGGAGGGCCGGGCGGGGTGATCCAGCGGGCCCAGGGGCGCAGCAGGTCGGCACGCAGCGCCAGGCCGCACGCGGTCAGGACGTCGCCCAGGGTGCGGCGGCGGGCCAGGAGGTCGTCCCGGTACCGCTGCGTCCCGGGCGGCACGTCGGGCCCGGCGAGCAGCACCCCGCACTCCTCGAACGTCTCGCGCACCGCGGCGTGCACCAGCGCGCCACCGAGCTCGGCGGGGTGTCCGAACCGGTCGCCCCACCACTGCGAGTCGGGTCCGGTCCAGTGCTCGGCCTCGGTGCGGTCACCGGCGTCGACGCCGCCGCCGGGGAACACGGTCATCCCGCCGGCGAACACCATCCCCGCCACGCGCCGTTGCAGGAACACCTGCAGGGGCGTGCGGCCGGGTGGCGGAGCGGGGTGGTCGCGCAGCAGCAGCACGGTCGCCGCCGGTCGGGGGTCGACTGGGGCGGGGGGCACGTCCGCACACTAGTGCTCCCCACCGCAGATTCGCCAAGGGTCTCGGCGGCCACCGATACCCCCGAGCGGCCTCCGACAGGAGGTACCAGCCCCGGACCGGCAGGATGTGCGCCATGGATGGGCTGCGGGTGGGTCTGGTCGGCGGCGGGCCGTGGGCCCGGACGGTGCACGGTCCGGGGCTCGTCGCTCATCCCGACACCGAGGTCGCGGCGGTGTGGACGCGCCGTCCCGAGATCGCCCGTGAGCTGGTCGGCGAGTTCGGCGGTCGCGCGTTCGAGGACCTCGAGGTGTTCCTCGACGCCGTCGACGCGGTCGCGTTCGCCGTGCCGCCCCAGGCGCAGGGCAGGCTCGCCCTGCACGCCGCGGCCGCGGGGAAGCACCTGATCCTCGAGAAGCCCCTCGCGGGCACCGTCGCCGAGGCGCGGGCCGTGGTGGACGCGGTGGCGCGCGCGGGCGTCCACTCGTCGGTGGTGCTGACCATGCGCTACGCGCCCGGCGTCCGCGACTGGCTGGCCGGCATGCCGGAGGAGCCCGCGGGCCCGGACACCGTCGCCTCGGCCCGCTGGCTCTCCGGATCGCTGCTCGGCGGCCCCTACGCCACGTCGTCCTGGCGGGCCCAGCACGGCGCGCTGTTCGACATCGGGCCGCACGTCATCGACCTCCTCGACGCGGCCGTCGGGCCGGTCGCCGAGGTGGCGTGGGCGCGGTGCGACGATCCCGACCTGTGGCGGTTCGGCCTGGTCCACACCGGCGGGGCGCAGAGCACGGTGACGCTGTCGATGAGCCTGCCCGTGGACCCGTCGGAGATCGAGTTCACGGTGCTCGGCGGGGCGGGGCGCCACCGGCTCGCGGGCCGCGGCGCGGACGCGGCCACCTGCTACGCCGCGCTGCTCGACGAGCTGGTGGCGGCGGCCGACGGCTCCGGCCCACCTCCCGCGTTGGACGCCGCACGCGGGCTCCGCGTCCAGGAATTGGTCGAGGCCGTCCGCACCGCCGTCCGCTGACCCGGCCCCGGCTTCACCCGGTCGTCGATCGTTCCCACCCGCAGTCCTTCCGAGACGCATGTCGGTGTGGCCGTGACCGCTCTGGTGTGCGGGTGGAAGTGATCTCGGGACAGGCGCCCGTGATCGCGCCGACCCGCACGCTGGTGCTGTCGGGCGGGCGGTGGTGTGCGGGTGGGAACGATCTGGTCGGGGCCCGCTTCGGTGATCCTTCCGACGCGCGCGTGCGTGTCGTTCGGATCTGCGCGGTGTGCGGCTCGCCGTGATCTCGACCGGTCAGCCGGCGAGGTCCGGGGGTGCGCTGCGCCGGCTGCCGTTGGTCCTGGGAGCGGCGCCGCGGGCCAGGTCGGGCCGCCTGCCGATCCGCGGCTTGCGGCCCTCCACCAGCTCGGCCTGGAGCCGGGCCAACAGCTGCCGGTCGGCGTCGCTGAGCCGCGCGAGCGACTCGGGGCGCAGACCCAGTTCGGGCCGCTGTCCTGCGGGCCGGGTGCCGGCCCGGTCGTGGGGCTCGGCCCGGTCGTCGCCCTCGCCGTCCGGGTGCTCGTCGTCCGCGTGCCGGTCGTCCGGGCGCCGGTCGTCGTCCTCGTCGGCCCGGTCGCGGTCGTCGGCACGGGAGGGGACGTCCTCGTCGAGATCGTCCTCGAGGGCGTCCTGGTCGTCGGTGAAGCGGTGCCGGGGGGCCGGGCGCGGCGCCGGGCGGGGCGGGGGTTCGCCGCGCGCGTCCCCGTCCTCGTCGGTGGTGCCCGGGCCCTGGACGCCGCGGTCGGGTCGCTCGTCGAGCGCCGACGGTGCCATCGCCCAGGTGCCCGAGAGCCACTCCTCGGACCAGTCGTCGTCACCGGCCGGCTCGGCCTCGGCGGCCGGCGCCGGGCGTCCCGGCTCCGGGCCGAGCGGGTCGTCGAGCGCCGTCGGGTCCAGCAGGGGTGCGAGCAGGGGCTGGTGCAGCGGCCCGTTGAAGGGGTCGTTCAGCGAGTCGAACGCCGGCGTCTCGCGGCGCTCCGGCTGCGGGTCGGGCTTCCGCGGCGGGCGGGGCGCACGGTCCTGCACGTCGGCCGGTGGGGCCTGGTCCCGGTCGTCGTCGAGGCGGTGCACCGCGGGACGGGGCTCGGTGACGGGCAGGGGCCGGGGAGCGGGGTGCGGCCCGGTGCGCCGGACCAGCGGGATCGGGGGCGGGACCGGGGCGCGGGAGATCGGTGTGACGGTCGGCCGCGGCCTCGTGGTGGGCGCCGGGCGGGGCGCGGGCCGCGAGTCGTCGCGCATCGGGACCGGGCGGGGCGGGGCGAGCGGGTGCGGCGCGGGCGGTCCCGCGGGGTCCTCGTCCTCGGCGCCGGGCGGGGGCTCCTCGACGCGCCGGTCGTGGCGGATGTCGTCCCGCCGGTCGTCGCGGATGTCGTCGGCGAGGTCGTCCTCGTCGCCGTACTCCCCGTCGCTGTACTCCCCGTCGCCGCCCTCGTCCTCGCCGCTCTCGTCCCCGCGGCGGTCGCCGTTGCGGAAGGCGGCGGGCAGGTCGTCGCGGTAGCCGTCGACACCGCGCAGGTGACGGTCGCCGCCGCGCTCGGCGGGCCGGTCGTCGTGGGACCCGTCGGTCGGGTCGCCCCGCCGGTCGTCGCGGGAGCCGTCGCGGAGGTCGTGCCAGGCCTCGTCGCGGTGGTCGTCCCGCGGGGCCTCGTGGTGGTCGTCGAGCGGACCGTCGTGGTCCGCGTCGTCACCGTCGACCGGGTGGACCGGGGCGAGGACGTCCTCGTCAGGGGCGCCGTCGATGCGGTGGCCGTCCCACGGGCTGCCGGGCTCCGGCGCCCTGCGGGCCGGGACCGGACGGTCGTCCCCGCTCAGCCCGCCACCGGGACGGTGGCCGTTCTGCTCCGCCGGGGTGAACCGGTCGAGCCGCTGGGTGCCGGCGACCTCCTCGGCGCCCGGCCGCGGAGACGGCGCGCGGCGGGGCTCCTGCGCCGCTGGGGTGTCGCGGTGCCACGGC
This sequence comes from Pseudonocardia kunmingensis, assembly GCF_006716445.1. Taxonomy (GTDB): domain Bacteria; phylum Actinomycetota; class Actinomycetes; order Mycobacteriales; family Pseudonocardiaceae; genus Pseudonocardia; species Pseudonocardia kunmingensis. Next base: position 2,821,089 of record NZ_VFPA01000001.1, on the reverse strand, counting down.
GTCGGCGTGCGATCCGGCTGCGGGGCGAGCGCGTGCCGTTCCTGCACCGGGGCCGGGGTGGGTGGCGTGGTGGGGAGGACCGCCGTGGTCTCGGCGTCGTCCTGCGGGGCTGCGGGTTCGCCCGCGGTCGCCGGAAGTGCCGGTTCCTCGCCCGCGTCGGTACCCGCGCCGTCGGTGCGCAATGTGACCGCGTTGTCCAGCGCGGCCGCGTGGTAGTCGGACAGCGGCCCGCTCGCGGTGAGCACCTCGACGGAGGCGGGCGTCCCGGCGCGCTCCAGGACCGCCGCGAGCTGGTAGGCCAGCACGTCGGGCGGCCGGGCGGCGGCCGGGAGCTGGACGAGGACCACGGGGTGCGGCAGCGGACCGGGCGCGGTGCCCGCCGGGGTGACGCGCCGGGTGAGCAGGACCCGGCAGCCGGTCAGCGTGCGTGCCGGGAGGCCGCGAACGGCGGCGGCCACCGGGTCGTCGTCCCCGGGGGCGGTGAACCGGTGTTCGGTGCCGTCCTCGTCGTGGGGTGCCGGGAGCGCCTCCGCGGGGCCGAGGTCGGTGCGTGCCACCCGGGCCGCGGCGACGAGCGCGGCGCGCAGGGGCGCCGGCAACACGGCGCGGGCGGCCACGAGGCTCGCGGTCAGCATCTCGACGGCCCGTGCGTCCTCCCCGACGGCCACGAGCTCGCGTGCCCAGGTCAGGAGGTCGTCGTCCACCCGGCCGGCCAGTGCCAGCAGCAGGTCGTGCGTCGTCCCCTGCGACGTCCGGTCCTCCACCTGGCCTCCTTCCGTTCCGTCGGCGGCTCCCCTCACGCGCCGACCAGCGCCGCCGCGGATCTCCAGAGCGGCGCGGAACCGATGATGGCTGCCTGGTGGTAGGCCGGGGGCTCCCCGTGCGGTGGGAGCACCTCCACGCACGGTGTGCGGTCGCCGTGGGCGCGCAGCAGCCGTTGCAGCGTGCCGGCGAGCTCCCAGGGCCGCTCGGCGCCGAGCACGAGGACGACCCGCTGCCCGCCGCGCCAGCACTGGCGCAGCTCGACGCAGCCGGGATGCCCCCGGACGACGGCGAGCACAGCCAGCGCAACGGTGTCGACGGCGCGGTCGCCGGGGTGGAAGGCCGCGGGCGGGTCGTGCGGTGCCGACGCGGGCAGCACGGCGTCGAGCAGCGGGTGGGCGGAGCCCACGGCCACCTCGAGCAGGTCGCGCTCGTCGTCGGTGAGCCCGACGCGGTGGCGCAGCAGCTCGCGGGGCAGGGTGGCGCCGATGACCTCGCGCCCGCCGCCGGCGAGCCAGTCGCGCATGCGCCACAGCAGTTCGTCCGGCAACCGGCCGGCAAGGCGCAGCAGCAGCTCGTGGCAGGCCGGGTCGGGACCGGTCACGCGGTGCCCAGCTCGACGACCAGCTCCACCTCGACCGGGACCCCGAGCGGCAGCTCCGCGACGCCGACGGCGGACCGCGCGTGCAGGCCTGCCTCGCCGAAGACCTCGCCGAGCAGGTCCGACGCGCCGTTGATGACCTTGGGCTGCCCGGTGAAGCCCGGCGCCGACGCGACGAAGCCGACGACCTTCACGATGCCCGTGACCGAGTCGATGCCCACGAGGGAGTGGACGGCGGCGAGCGCGTTGAGCGCGCACAGCCGGGCCATCCGGTAGGCCTCGTCGGCGTCGACCTCCGCGCCCACCTTGCCCAGCGCGGCCGGTTTCCCGTCGACGAACGGCACCTGGCCCGCGGTGAACACCAGGGAGCCGGTGCGGCGCGCCGGGACGTAGGACCCCGCTGGCGCGGGCACGGACGGGAGCGTGATGCCCAGCTCGGCGAGCCGGGCGCTCGGGGACGTGCTCATCCGCGCACCGGCCGCTTGAACCACGCCACGAGCTGCTCCGGGTTGGCGCCGGTGGTGACGGAGACGAGCTCCCAGCCGTCACGCCCGAAGTTGTTGAGGATCGCCTGCGTGTTGTGGATAAGGACCGGGGCGGTGAGGTACTCCCACCTGGTGACCTCGCCATTGCTCATGGAAAGTCACTGTAGCCAGCGCCTCACCCGCTCGGACGGCCGGTCGGGCGCCACCTTTCGTAACCTGGACCGGTGACGTTCTCCGGTTGGCCAGCAGCGCTGTCGGCCGCCCGCCTCCACGTCGTCTCGGGGAAGGGCGGTACGGGCAAGACCACCGTGGCCGCCGCCCTCGCGCTGGCGCTGGCCTCGGGTGGCAGGCGCACCCTGCTCATCGAGGTGGAGGGCCGGCAGGGCATCGCGCAGCTGTTCGACACCGCCCCGCTGCCCTACGAGGAGCGCCGCATCGCGGTGGGCCCCGGCGGCGGTGAGGTCCGCGCGCTCGCCGTGGACGCGGAGGCGGCGCTGCTGGAGTACTTCGAGCTGTTCTACCGGCTCGGGATGGCCGGTCGGACGCTGCGCCGGATGGGGGCGATCGAGTTCGCCACCACCCTCGCGCCCGGCCTGCGCGACGTGCTGCTCACCGGCAAGGCCAAGGAGTGCGTCAACCGGCGGGACGCCGAGGGCCGCCCCGTCTACGACGCCGTCGTGCTCGACGCCCCGCCGACCGGTCGCGTCGTGAGCTTCCTCGACGTCACCAAGGCGATGGCCGACCTCGCCCGCAGCGGCCCGATCCACAGCCAGGCCGAGGGCGTGGTGCAGGTGCTGCACTCCCCGCTCACCGCGGTGCACCTCGTGACGCTGCTGGAGGACCTGCCGGTCACCGAGACGCTCGAGACCGTCGACGAGCTCACCGAGGCCGGCTTCCCGACCGGCGCCGTGTTCGTCAACCGGGTGCGCCCGCAGTGGTTGCCCGAGCGGTCGGTCGCGGCGGCGGCGGGCGGGCGCGTCGACGCCGCCCGCATCCGGTCCGGCCTCGCCTCGGCGGGCCTCGACCTGCCCGCCGACGTGCTGGAGGGGCTCGTGGCCGAGACCGTGGAGCACGCCGTGCGGGTGCACGGCGAGGCGGCGGCGCGTGGGCGCCTCGAGGCGGCCACCACGCTGCCGCGCCTCGAGCTCCCGCAGCTCGTGGAGGGTGTGGACCTCGGATCGCTCTACGAGCTCGCCGAGGCGCTGGTGGCGCAGGGCGTCGGGGTGCAGGACGCCGAGGTGGCCTCGTGAGCCCCCGCCCGGCGCCTGCGCTGGAGATCGACACCCTCCTCGACGACCCGGACACGCGCATCATCGTGTGCTGCGGCTCCGGCGGTGTCGGCAAGACCACGACGTCGGCGGCGCTGGCGATCCGGGCCGCCGAGCGCGGCAGGCGCACGGTCGTGCTCACGATCGACCCCGCGCGGCGCCTCGCGCAGGCGCTGGGGTTGGAGGCGCTCGGCAACGAGCCCGGTCGCGTGGCGGCGGCGGGCGGGGACCTGCACGCGATGATGCTGGACATGCGCCGGACCTTCGACGAGATGGTCCACGCCCACGCCGAGCCCGACCGGGCCGAGGCGATCATCGCCAACCCCTTCTACCAGACCATCTCCACGTCGTTCTCCGGCACGCAGGAGTACATGGCGATGGAGAAGCTGGGGCAGCTGGCGGCCACCGGCGAGTGGGACCTGATCGTGGTGGACACGCCACCGTCGCGGTCCGCGCTGGACTTCCTCGACGCCCCGCAGCGGATGTCGACCTTCCTGGACGGCCGGATGATCCGGTTGCTGTCGGCGCCCGCCCGCGCGGGCGGGCGCAGCCTGCGCAAGCTCGTGGGCGCGGGTTTCTCGCTGTTCGCCAAGGCGGTGTCCAGCATCCTCGGTGGACAGCTGCTGGCGGACGCGTCGGCGTTCGTGCAGGCCTTCGACACGATGTTCGGCGGGTTCCGGGAGCGGGCCACCACCACCTACGCCCTGCTGCGCTCGCCCGGCACGGCCTTCCTCGTGGTGGCCGCCCCCGAGCCGGACGCGCTGCGCGAGGCCGCCTACTTCGTCGACCGCCTCTCCGACGAGGAGATGCCGCTGGCCGGGCTCGTGCTCAACCGCACCCACCCGGTGCTGGCCGACCTGTCGGCCACGAAGGCACGCGCCGCGGCCGACGAGGTGCGCTCGGCCCCGCTCGCCGCTGCCGTGCTGCGGCTGCACGCCGACCGCGTGGACCTCGCCGAGCGGGAGGAGCGGCTGCTCTCCCGCTTCACCGGCGCCCACCCGGGCGTCGCGGTGGCGCGGGTGCCGGTGGTGGTCGGCGACGTCGCCGACCTCGACGGCCTCCGCGAGGTCGGCGAGCGGCTGGCCGACGGCCACGAGCCGGCCGCGGAGCCGTTGCGCAGCGCCCGCTGAGGGACCACTAGTTCCCCGGGCCGGGCTCGCGGAATGCCTCGCTGTACTCCGCACCCGGCGCGATCGGCGTGATCACGTCGACCAGCACCCCGGACGGGTCCGCGACGATGAAGTGGCGCTGACCGAACGTCTCGCTGCGCAGCGTGAGCTCGGGAGTGAGCCCGCCCCGGACGACGAGCCGCTCCCACTCCGCGTCGACGTCCTCGACCTCGACGTTCAGCAGCAGCCCCTGCACCGGGCGGCGGTAGGCCTCGGGCACCGTCGGGTGGGTGTGGTCGAGCAGGGCGAGCTCGTAGGACGGTGGGCCCGGGCGGCGCAGGCTGACGTACCAGTCGGCCTCGAAGGTGGTCTCGAACCCGAACAGCTGCGTGTAGAACGCGTGCGCCTCACGCAGTCGGGGCGTGCCGATCACGGGGTAGAAGCTGGTCAGTTCCACGTGCCCACCTCCATTGACGTACCGTCGGTATGTGAAGAAGGTAGTTCACATACCGCTGGTATGTCAACGGAGGTGCGGATGACGCGGGCCGAGCAACGGGAACGGACCAGGGCCGGGCTCGTGGAGGTGGGCAGGCGCCTGTTCGCCACGCGCGGGTACGCCGCGGTGGGCCTGGCCGAGATCGTGCGCGAGGCGGGCGTGACCAAGGGCGCGCTCTACCACCACTTCGCCGGTGGCAAGACCGACCTGTTCCGCGCGGTGCTCGCGCAGGTGCAGGCCGAGGTCGGGGCCACGGTGGCCGCCCGTGCCGACGCCGAGGACGACCCGTGGGCGCAGCTCACGTCGGGGTGCCGGGCCTTCCTGACCGCGAGCACCGATCCCGCGGTGCGGCGCATCATGCTCGTGGACGGGCCCGCGGTGCTGGGCTGGAGCGAGTGGCGTGCGATGGACGAGGCCGGTTCCGCGAGCCACCTCGCCGACGTGCTCACCGCACTGGTCGAGACGGGCCGGGTGGCACCGCAGCCGGTGGCTCCGCTGGCCCGGCTGCTGTCGGGGGCGATGAACGAGGCGGCGCTGTGGCTCGCCGAGACCGGCGACCCGGCGGACCTGGACGACGTGCTGGCCGCCCTCTTCCGCATGCTCGGGTCGCTGCGCCCCTGACGGCGCCGGTCCTCAGGCCGACTCGTGCAGGTCCGGCTCCTCCTCCTGTGCGGCCGCGGCGGCGAGCCCGGCCGCCGTCTCCTCCGCCGCGGACGCGTAGTGGGCGCTGCGGGCGTCGTGCAGGAGGTCGTACCAGGACCGGACCTCCGGGCGGGCCCGCAGCAGCGCGCGGCGCTGCCGCTCGGTCATCCCGCCCCAGACGCCGAACTCGATGCGCTGGTCCAGGGCGTGGGCGAGGCACTCGGTGCGCACCGGGCACGTCCGGCAGAAGACCCGCGCCTCCCGCTGCCGTGCCCCGGTGACGAAGAGCCCTTCGGCATCGGCCGTCCGGCACCGCGCGGCGCCCCGCCAGTTCCACCGCCCCGTCATGGTCGTCCTCCCCGGATCCCCGTACGCGTGAACGCTGTGCTCGTCATGACCAGCACAGACGGATTCTGGGAGCCCGCGGTTCCATCGGAAACCGAGCAAAACTACTCAATCCGGTGGACGGTGACCCGCCCGGTGCGGCGGGGCCACCCGCGTACCCTGACGACTCGTGAGCTTCCCGCGCCATCTCGCCCGGCCGATCGGCCTGCTGCTCGGGCTCGGGCTCCTCGCCGGGGTCGTCGTCGGCGGAATGGCCTTCCCGATCACGGCGGGCCTCGGGCTGATCGCCAGTGATACGGGCGACAGCGTCAACACGGTCTCCGCCGACCTGGTGGACGGGCCGCTGCCGCAGACCACCACCGTCACCGACTCGGCGGGCGCCCCGATCGCCCGGTTCTTCGAGCAGAACCAGAACCGCCGCTCGGTCACGGCCGCCGAGATATCGCCCGCGATGAAGGCCGCCATAGTGGCCGTCGAGGACCGGCGGTTCTACCAGCACCAGGGCGTCGACTGGCAGGGCACGCTGCGCGCGCTCGCCGCCAACTCCGCATCCGGTGAGATCCAGCAGGGTGCCTCCACGCTCACCCAGCAGTACGTCAAGAACTACATGCTCTACGTGGCGGCGGAGACGGAGACCGAACGGCTCAAGGCCACCGAGCAGACGCCGGCACGCAAGCTCAAGGAAGCGCAGATCGCGCTCCAGATGGAGCAGTCGCTGCCCAAGGACGAGATCCTGACGCGCTACCTGAACATCGTCTCGTTCGGCAACGGTGCGGCGGGAATCGCCTCCGCCGCCCGGCTGTACTTCAACACCACGCCCGACAAGCTCACCGTTCCGCAGGCGGCCCTGCTCGCCGGAATGGTGAACAGCACCTCGGCTTTCGACCCGGTGCGGCACCCGCAGGCCGCGCTCGAACGGCGCAACATCGTCATCCAGCAGATGCGCGACCAGCAGATGATCGACGAGGCGCAGGCGCAGGCCGCGCTCGCCACGCCGCTCGGCGTGGCCGAGCCGCTCGTCCCCCAGCCCAACGGCTGCAACGGAGCGGGCGACGCCGGCTTCTTCTGCAAGTACGTGGTCGAGTACCTGACCGAGGCGGGGTTCTCGCTCGAGCAGCTCAACCGCGGCGGCTACACGATCAAGAGCACCCTCGACCGCAACGTCCTGCAGCAGATGAAGGCCGCGCTGGACGCCGAGGTGCCCCCGAAGCAGCCCAACGTCGCGAACGTGATGTCGGTGGTGGCGCCGGGCCAGGAGAAGCACCGGGTGCTCGGCATGGCCTCCAGCCGCACCTTCGGGTTGGACGCCGAGGAGCTGGAGACCAGCTACGGGCTGCCGTACGAGCCGGTCAACCTCGGCGCCGGCTCGGTCTACAAGATCTTCACCGCTGCCACCGCGCTGGAGAAGGGGCTGGGCATCAACTACCAGCTCACGGTGCCGCCGAGCGGGTACGCCTCGCCGATCTACACCGACGGCGGCGGCCGACCGCTCCCGGTGGCCAACTCCGGCGACTACGCGCCGCGGCTGAGCCTCACCGACGCGCTGGCGCAGTCGCCCAACACCGCGTTCATCAAGCTCGAGGAGTTCACGGGCGTCCCGCCGGTGGTGGACATGGCGGTCCGGCTGGGCATGCGCTCGCTGGCCACCACCCCGTTCGTCGACCCGGGCACCGGCCGGCCCACCGACCGCTCGATCGCCGAGGTCACCAAGGCCCAGAACCTGGCCTCGTTCACCCTCGGCGTGAGCCCGACGAGCGTGCTCGAGCTGTCGAACGTCGGGGCCACCCTGTCCAGCCACGGCACCTGGTGCCCGCCGAGCCCGATCGAGTCGATCACCGACTCCGAGGGCAACCCGGTGCCGGTCACCGAGGCACCGTGCGAGCAGGTGGTCGAGCCGGGCCTGGCCGACGCGATGGTCAACGCGCTCGGCAAGGACGAGCTGCCCGGCGGCACCGCGGCCCGTGCCGCCGGTGAGGTCGGGTGGAACCGCCCGATGTCGGGCAAGACCGGCACCACGCAGCAGCACAAGTCGGCGGCGTTCCTCGGGTTCGTCCCGCAGATGTCCGGCGCGGTGATCACGTTCGACAACTCGCGCGCTCCGCGCCCGCTCTGCGACAGCGGGGGCGCGCCGTTCCCCTGCCGCAGCGGCAACATCTTCGGTGGCAAGACCCCGGCGGAGACGTGGTTCGGCACGATGCAGCCGCTGCTCGCGAGCCAGCCGGTACTGCCGTTGCCGCCGGTGGAGGACCGCTACCTGGAGGGCGGCGCCGAGTCGCGGGTGCCCGACGTCATCGGCGACCCGGAGAACGAGGCGCGTGAGGAGCTCGAAGAAGCCGGGTGGGCGGTGTCCGTGCGCAGCGTCGACAACGCCGCCGAACGCGGCACCGTCGTCGGGCAGAACCCGAACGGCTCGGCCCTGCCCGGGGAGACGATCGAGCTGAGCGTCAGCAGCGGCACCGTGCCGCCGCCCCCCGCCGCCCCGGGCGAGGACGACGACGGGGACGACGGCGACGGGGACGGCGACGACGGCGGCGACGGGGACGACGACGGCTGACGCGGTGGCCACGAGCGTCTTCCGGATCGGGGTGCGTGCGAGGACCCGGGGGGCGTCAGCACCGCGGCCGCTCCTCCCCGAGGTGGTCCTGACGGGTGGCGCGGGTTGCGGTGGGCGCGCCGTTCCGGCTCGGGACCAGCTGCCCCACCCCGCGCCCGGCCGTCACTCGCAGTCGGCCCAGCGCCCCGGCCCGACCCCGCGTGTCGAGGGTGGCCCGGTTGGCACAACTACCGGGTGACGTGGTCGCCCTGACGGCCGTCCCCGACCGGGCCTCGGCCGGTTCACGACGAGGACGTTCCCGCCGGGTGCCACTCATCCGGCTGTGGTCCCGTTCAAGAACGCCTTCGACACGGCCTTGAGCAGTGATTCCGACGATCAAGGGCGCCTGGATGGGCCGCGGACCGGTCCGGTGATCACGCGCAAGTGGTGGGACGGGACCACCGCCAGGTGCGCACCCACCCGGCAGGGGCGTTCTCGTCCGGGCAGGCCTGGGCCATGTCGGGACGGCCGCCCGGCCGGCCACGGCACTCGGTAGTTGACCCAACCCGGCCACCTCGCCGACGGGGCGGGGACCGGGGAACCGGTCGACTGCGCCGAAGACCCGGGCCGGGCGGGCGGCAGTGGCGTCGAGCCGGGAACGGCCCGCCCACAGGAGAATCCACGACTACATCGACACCATGGGTCTGCGACCGCGGTCGCAGACCCATGACGTCGACCGGGTCTGCACGGGCGCGTTCCGCGGAACGCGCGACCGGCCATGATCAGCGGGAGTGGTGTGAGGGCGACAGATCGAGCCTGTTGCCGATCGGCCCCGGTCGCGTGTGGTGGGGCGGCTGACTCAGGAGCTCCAAGAGCGGGATCCGCATGACGAACGGCACTTTCGTCGGCTAGGGACCGACGAGAGTGCCGTTCGTCGGGGTGGGCGCCTGCAGCGGAGCCTGACGATTGGGCAACACGCTCGATCTGTCGCCGTGGCACCACCCGTGGCGATCATCCCGGCGAGAAGCACGTACGCGTGGCCGACGGGGAAACCGGCGCGCCGCGCGCCGCGCGATTTCCCCGCACCGGTCGGAGCGCCGCCCTACCATCCGTCCCCGTGACGGTGGGGCCGGGTGATCGTCGGTTCGGCCGGGACGGCTCCGGCGGGGAGGCCGCTGTTCCCGAGCCGCGGGATGCGCCTGCCGGGGGCGGGCCTTCGGGCGAGGAGGTCCCGGCGCCACCGGCCTCCGCGGTACCGCAGCAGCGGCGCCCCGACGCACCGCACGACCGCTACGAGCTGCCCCCGCGCCCCCGGGTCACCCCCGATCCGGCGATCCTCGGCCTGTCCCGGCTCACGCGGGGCCGGGTGGGGTCCCGGCTGTTCACGTTGTTCTTCGTGCTGGTGTTCACGGTGATCGTCGTGCAGATGGTGGCGGCGATCCTCGACAACCCGTGGTGAGAATCGCGTACACCGGGTACTGAGAAGCCACTGTGGGTCGCTGCCGCCCAGGTCCGGAGCCCGTCGGTGCCCCCGACTACCCTGGTCCGCGGACGGCGAGCCCGCGTCCGGCCTGAGGATCCGCCGGCATGCGGCCCGCCAGCCGAGGAGGTGAGGAGCGATCGCGCCCGAGCCCTCTCCGTCCCGTTCCACGGGGGAGGTGCCGCGGCTGTCCGCGCCCACCTCCCACCGGGTCCGCAGCGTGCTGGCCATCCCGGCGTTTCGGCGGCTGTGGCTCGTCACGTCGGTCGCGGGCATCTGCGACTGGATGAGCCTGCTCGCCCTCTCCGCGCTCGCCACCCAGCTCACCAGCGGCTACACCGCGCAGAGCTTTGCGCTCGGCGGCGTGGTGGCCACCAAGCTGCTCCCGGCCCTGGTGCTGGGGCCGCTGGCCGGCGCGCTCGCCGACAAGTTCGACCGCCGCCGCGTCATGGTGGTGTGCGACCTGCTGCGGTTCGTCCTCTTCGTCTCCATCCCGCTCGTCGGGTCGCTGTGGTGGCTGTTCATCGCCGTGTTCCTGATCGAGATCTGCGCGCTGTTCTGGATCCCGGCGAAGGACGCGTCGGTGCCGAACCTGCTGCGCAGGCCCGACCAGGTCGAGACGGCCAACCAGCTCAACCTCGTGATGACCTACGGCGTCGCGGTGATCACGGCGTCCGGCCTGTTCACGGTGCTGTCCAGCGTCGGCGGGATCGTCGGGGGCGCCGGTTCGGCGCTGGCCACCGTGTTCGTCGCGCTGGTGCTCAGCGGCGTGGCGTACCTGGTCATCGCGCTCACCGTGCTCTTCCGGATCCCGGAGATCTCCGGGCGGGCCACCGAGCAGCGCGCGGCCGCGCCGGGCCTGCTCGCGCTGCTCCGCGACGGTGCCTCGTTCGTGGTCCGCACGCCGCTCATCCGCGGGCTGGTCATCGGGATCATCGGGGCGTTCGCCGCGGGCGGCACCGTGGTCGGCTCCGCCACCCTGTACGCGGCGAGCCTCGGCGGCGGCAACGCCGCGTATGGGGTGCTGTTCGCGTCGGTGTTCATCGGGCTCGCGCTGGGCATGGGCGCGGCACCGCGGATGGCGCGGCGGATCCCGCACAACCGCCTGTTCGGAGCGGCGATCGTCGCGGCGGGCGTCGCGCTCGTGCTGGTGGCGGTGAGCCCGCACCTGTTCGTCGCGATCGGCGCGGTGATGCTGGTGGGCGGGTTCGCCGGCATCGCGTTCCTCACCGGCCTCACCATCATCGGGGCGCAGGTCGCCGACGAGATCCGCGGCCGGATCGTCGCGTTCGTGCAGTCCATCGTGCGGCTCACGCTGCTCGGCTCGATGGCGCTGGTCCCGGTCATCGTCGGCCTCGTGAGCGCCCGGCGCGTCGACGTCCTCGGCTACCCCTTCCTGATCGACGGCACCCGGGTCGTGATGCTCGCCGGTGGCGCGGTGGCCTCCGTCGTCGGGATGCTGGCCTACCGGCAGATGGACGACCGGCGCACCGAGCCGATCCTGCCCGACCTGCTGTCGGCGCTGCGGCGGGGCGAGCCCCGTCAAGGCGCGGGCGTGCTGATCGCGGTCGAGGGCGCCCCCGCGGAGGAGACCACCGAGCAGGCCGCGCGGCTGGCCGGGCGGCTGCGGGCGGCGGGCTACCCGGTCGTCGTGCCCGACGGCGGGGAGCGCGACCGGGAGCGCTGGAGCGCCGCCACCCGGGAGGCGGCCCTGTCCGGTGCGCGGGCGAAGGCGCTGGCCGCCGCGGCCGTCCGGGCCGACCAGGTCGAACGGGTGATCCGGCCGGCGCTGGCGCAGGGCGCGGTGGTGGTCGTCGACCGCTTCCTCGTCAGCCCGCTGGTCCAGTTCGGCGTGGCGGCCGACCGCGCGTCCTCCGGCGGCGGGCACGTGGAGCTCGATCCCGGCGAGCTGGAGAACCTCGCGGCGTGGGCCACCGGCCGGTTGCGGCCGGACGTGTCCGTGCTGCTGGACAGGGCGCCGGCGGACGCCGCGCCGCAGACGGGCGGGTTGCCCGGGGAGGAGCACGTGCGGGTGCAGCGCCTGCTCACGCGGATGGCGGCCGCGGAGCCGCACCGCTACGTCGTCGTCGACGCCGACGGCGCACCCGACGAGGTGGCCGAGCGCGTCTTCCGCGGGCTGGCGCCGGTGCTGCCCGAGCCCGCGCAGCGGCCCGCCGACGTGGAGGTGGCGCCGTGACCGTGTGGGACGAGGTGGTCGGCCAGCCGGCCGCCGTCGCCGAGCTGAGCGCGGCCGCCACCGACCCGGCGGCGATGACCCACGCGTGGCTGTTCACCGGCCCTCCCGGTTCCGGCCGATCCGTGGCCGCCCGCGCCTTCGCCGCGGCCCTGCAGTGCCCGCAGCACGGGTGCGGCGACTGCACCTCGTGCCACACGGTCATGGCGGGCACCCACTCCGACGTGCGCGAGGTCGTGCCCGAGGGGTTGTCGATCTCGGTGAAGTCGATGCGGCAGCTGGTGCAGCAAGCCGCCCGCCGCCCGGCCACCGGCCGCTACCAGGTCCTGATCATCACCGACGCCGACCGGCTCACCGAGAACGCGGCCAACGCGCTGCTGAAGTCGATCGAGGAGCCGCCGGAGCAGACGATCTTCCTGCTGTGCGCTCCGTCCGACCACCCCGAGGACGTGGCCGTCACCATCCGGTCCCGGTGCCGGCCGGTCCCGCTGCGCACACCGTCGGCGCCCGCCATCGCCGACGTGCTGGTCCGCCGCGACGGGATCGACCCCGAGACCGCCACCTGGGCCGCCTCCGTCTCGGGTGGCCACGTGGGCAGGGCCCGCAGGCTCGCCCGGGATGACGCCGCCCGCGCCCACCGCGAGCTGGTGCTGGGCCTGCCGCTGCGGGTGCGCACCCTCGGCGACGCGTTCTCCTACGCGAGCGACCTGGTCCGCGACGCGAAGGCGGAGGCGGGCGAGCTGAGCGAGAGCCGCGACGCCGCGGAGCGCGAGGAGCTCGCGGTCGCGATGGGTGCCGGTGGCACCGGCAAGGGGGTCGCGGCGGCCGCGCGCGGCGCCCGGGCCGCGGAGCGCGACCTGGAGCGCCAGCAGAAGTCGCGCAACACCCGCACCCAGCGCGACGCGCTGGACCGCGCGCTCGTCGACCTGGCGGGGTTCCTGCGCGACGCGCTCGTGGTCGGCAGCGGGGCGCAGGTGCCGCTCACCCATCCCGACCGGGAGGCCGACGCGCGCCGCGCCGCCACCGACTGGAAGCCGGAGTCGGTGCTACGGCGGCTCGAGGCCGTGCTGGCGTGCCGCAGCGCCCTGGACCAGAACGTGAAGCCGGAGATCGCGGTCGAGGCGATGATGACGGCGTTGCAGCGCGGCTGAGCGGAGCTTGCGGAGCGAACAGAGGGCGCTGAGCGGGGCGCGAACGACACGCCGGGGCGTCAGGGGCGTCAGGCAGAATCGATCGGGTGGGGCACCTGGCGGACGCGGCCGTATCGACGCGCGAGGCCGAGGTGCTGGCGGCCGTCGGTGAGCACCTGAGCAACGCGGAGATCGCCGCGCGGTTGTTCATCTCGGTCCGCACGGTCGAGAGCCACGTGTCGTCGCTGCTGCGCAAGCTCGGCGCCGAGGACCGTCGCGCACTCACCCGGATCGCCGGCGAGCGCACCGGCGCACCGCGGGCCGCCCGCCCGCAGGCGCCTGCGCTGCCGTCGGCGCTCACCTCGTTCGTCGGCCGGGTGCGGGAGCGCGCGGAGCTGGCGGCGGCGGTGGAGGGGCAGCGGCTGGTCAGCGCGGTCGGCCCCGGCGGGGTCGGGAAGACGCGGCTGGCGTTGGCCGTGGCCGCCGACGTCAGCGACCGGTTCGCCGACGGCGTCTGGTACGTCGACCTCGTGCCGGTCACGGACGCCTCGATGATCGCGTCCACGGTGGTCGCGGCGCTCGGCCTCGGCGAGCAGCCGGGCCGGTCGGCGCAGCAGACCGTGCTCGAGTGGGCCGCGGGCCGCCGGGCGTTGCTCCTGCTGGACAACTGCGAGCACCTCCTGGGCGGCGTCGCCGAGTTCGTGGAGCGGCTGCTCGCGAGCGGCCCCGGGATCGTCGTGCTCGCCACCAGCCGGGCCCGGCTGTTGCTGCCGTTCGAGCGGGTGTTCGCGGTGGACGGCCTGTCGGTCGCCGACTCCGGCGCCGACGCAGGCGATGCCCTCGCGCTGTTCGAGGAGCGGGCGGCCACGGCGGGCGTCACGCTCTCCGAGGAGGACCGCGGCCGGATCACCCGGGTGTGCCGCGGGCTCGACGGCGTGCCGCTCGCGATCGAGCTGGCCGCGGCGAGGCTGCCCACGTTGGGGGTCGACGGGCTCGAGGCCGGCCTCGCCGACCACCTGCAGCTGCTCACCGGGGCCCGCCGCGTCGACGGCCGGCACCGGTCGCTGCGTTCCACGCTCGACTGGAGCTGCGCGCTGCTCGAGCCACCGGTGCGGTCGGTGCTGCGCCGGGTCGCGGTGTTCGCAGGGCCGTTCCGCGCCGACGCCGCCGCCGTCGTCGTGGGCGCGCCGCCCGTGGCCGCCCGTGAGGTCGGCGACCACCTCGCCGCGCTGGCCGACCACAGCCTGCTGGTCCCGGTCGCGGCGGGCGACGGTACGCGCTACCGCGCGTTGGAGACGGTCCGGCAGTACGGCGTCGAGCTGCTCGACGATTCCGAGGAGCTCGACGCGACCCGCACCCGGCACCTGCGCTGGGCCGTCGACGCGGGCGCGGAGCTGCTCGGCGCCGACGTGCCGATGCCGGAGTGGCGGGCGCGGTTCGACCGGCTGGCCGACGAGCTGCGGGCCGCGCTCGGGTGGGCGGTGGCCCGGCCCGACCTGCGCACGACCGCGTACGAGGGCAAGACCCTGCTCGCTGCCCTGTGCCACCGCCGGGGTATCCCCAGCGAGTCGCAGTGGCGCTACGAGCAGGCGGCGGGCCTGGCCCCGGACGACCTCAGCGCCGCGACGGCCCTGCACCGTGCCGCGGGCGCCGCCGAGTCGCGCCTGGCGGGCGACGACGCCATCCGGCTGCACCGGGCTGCCGCCGACGCGGCGCTGCGCGCCGGCGCCCCCGCGTCGGCCGCGCGTGACCTCGCGCAGGTCGCGGAGCTGATGTACCGCGCGGCCGGCACCATCACCGACCCGCCGGATCGCGCCGTCGTCCGGGCCGTGATCGAGGAGGCGCGGGAGCACGCCGGTGAGGACCTCGCGGCCCGCGCCCGGATCGCCGTTGCCGAGGCGTTCGCGGAATCGGAGGCCGATCCGGACGCCGCGCGGGACGCTCACCGCGCGCTGGAACTCGCTCGCAGCGTCGGCGACCCCCTCGTGGAGAGCGCCGCGCTGGACCGGCTCACCATCGTGCAGCTCGCCGACGGAGCCCCCCGGGACGCGCTGGCCAACGCCTTGCGGCGCACGGAGCTGCTCGCTCCGGTCGCGCTCGACGCCGATCTGGGGTTCGAGCTCTCCGACGCCCACGTCATGGCCACGGAGTCCGCGATCGCGGCGGGCGACCTGCCCACGGCGCGCCGGCTCGCCGAGCGCATCCGTGACCTGCCGCTGCACCGGGAGATCCGCCACGTCGCGCTGGCGCGGCTGATCACGGTCTGCGCGCTGGAGGGCGATTGGGAGCTCGCCGTCGAGGCGGGCGGCCGGTTCCGGGCAGACTGGGAGCGGGCCGGGCGGCCGCGCGTGCCCACCCTGCGCCGGTCCGCCCAGGCGATGGCTCTCGTGCACGGCCTGCGGGGGGAGGCGGAGGAGCGCAGCCGCTGGGCGGCGATCGTCGAGGCGCTGGCGCCCGTTGATCGCCCGCACGACCAGCACGCCGCCGCGTTCTTCGAGGCGCTCCTGCTGCTGCACGACGGTCGGCCCGAGGAGGCGTTGGTGGAGCTCGCGACGCCGCCGCACGAGCTGCGCCGCTGGTACCAGGGCATCTGGCGGCCCTGGTACGCGGCGCTGTGGGCGGAGGCGGCGGTGCTCGCCGGGCGCAGCGATGCGCGCGCCCGGATCGACGCCGTCCGCGCGGCCACCGCCGAGAACGTGGTCGCGGCGGCGGTCGTCGACCGCGCTGACGCCCTCGCCGCAGGCGCCCCGGCCCGGGTGCTCGCGGCCGCGGACGACCTGGACCGGGCGGGTTGCCGCTACCAGTGGGCCCGCAGCCTCGTCCTGGCCGGCGGCGCCGAGCGCGAGAAGGGCGTGTCCGCCCTGGTCGCGATGGGTGCCACGGTCGTCTGACCGCGCCACGCACGCAGATCACGGACGCCGGAATCCGTGGTGGGTCCGTGCGCGGTACGGATGTTCGGGAGCGCCCGGAAGCCGAGGGTTGTGGCATCGCAACCGCCGGACCGAGGACGTGACCACGATGCTGAACCAGCTCCACACCGTCGCCGACATCGCCGCCGACCACCGCCGCACCCTGCTCGCCGAGGCTGCGGCGGAGCGCCTGGCCCGTTCCGCGGCGCCCGCCCGCCCGCAGCGGTCCGGGTGGCCCGAGCGGCTCGGACCGCTGCGCCGGCTCGGGCGCCGGGCGGCCGGCACCCCGGTGTCGAAGATCGAAGTGGGCGGGGAGCCGACGAACGGCACTCTCGTCGGTACCTAGTCGACGAGAGTGCCGTTCGTCGTCCGTGTCCCGATCACCCCGGCAAGGCGCCGGCGTACCGCGTCGCGAGCACGCGGATGTGTTCGACCAGCTCGGGTGGCTCGGTGACGTGGAAGTCCAGTCCGAGCATCCCGATCCACACGGCCACGATCTCCAGGCTGTCGCCGCCGGTGACGAGCACGCAGCGCCGGTCGTCGACGGTCTCGACCACGCCGACCGTCGGGTTGATCCGGGCGAGCACCTCCTCCGCCGGGGCGTCCACCTCGATCCGGGCGTGCACCGACCACCCGGCGAACGCCACCTCGCGGAGCACGAACGCCGTGTAGTCGCCGCCGGGAAGGGGGTCGGGGGAGAAGCGGGCGCCGCCGGGCGTCTTGAGCCGCATCCAGTCGGCGCGGTAGCTGCGCCACTCCCGCGTGGGCCGCTCCCGCGCCACCAGGTACCACCGCTGTTGCCAGCTCACCAGCCGGTACGGCTCGACCTCCGCGTGCTCGTCGTCCCGGTAGGCGAAGCGGATGCCGACGCTGTCGCGCACCGCCACCGCGAGCTCGGTGAGCAGGGCGGCGTCGACGGCCGGGTCCGCCACGTTGGTGGCGGTGTTCGCCGGGCCGGTCGACGTGCTGTCGTGCAGGGCGCGGACGCGGCGGCGCAACCGGGACGGCAGCACGTGCTCGAGCTTCGCCAGCGCCAGCGCGCTCGCCTCCTCGATCCCGCGGACCGCGGTGACCGCCTGCAGCCCGACGGCGACCGCCACGGCCTCCTCGTCGTCGAGCAGCAACGGCGGGAGCTTGCCGTGCTCGCCGAGCCGGTACCCGCCTGCGGGGCCCCGCACCGCGTCGATCGGGTAGTCGAGGGCCCGGAGCCGCTCGACGTCCTTGCGCACGGTCCGCTCACCCACGCCGAGCCGGGCCGTCAGCTCCGCGGCCGACCACGTGCGGGGCGTCTGCAGGAGGCCGAGCAGGGCGAGCAGCCGTGCTGACGTCTCGAGCATGCCGCCTCCGAGTACAGGAACGAACTGTGCCGGTACTGGTTCTACCTTAAGGGCATGACCAGCACCGAGACGCTCTCCGTCCGCCCCTTCGAGGTCGCGGTCCCGCAGGCCGACCTGGACGCCCTGCAGCACCGCCTGGAGATCACCCGCTTCCCCGAGCCCGCCCCCGGCGACGACTGGAGCTACGGCACGCCCGTCGGCTACCTCCGCGAGACGGTGGAGCACTGGCGCACCGCGTTCGACTGGCGCGCGCAGGAGGCCCGGATGAACGGGTTCCCGCACTTCCTCACCGAGATCGACGGCCAGACCGTGCACTTCCTCCACGTCCGGTCCGCGGTCGCGGGCGCGACCCCGATCGTGCTCACCCACACCTACCCGGGGTCGTTCGCCGACTTCCTCGACGTGATCGGCCCGCTGACTGACCCCGTGGCCCACGGCGGCCGGGCCGAGGACGCCTTCCACGTCGTGATCCCCTCGGTCCCCGGTTTCGGGTTCAGCACGCCGCTCGCCGACGGCGACTGGACGACGGCGCGCGTCGCCCGGACCTGGGACGCGCTCATGCGCGGGCTCGGCTACGACTCCTACGCCGCGCACGGCAGCGACGTCGGGGCGATGGTCTCCCGCGAGCTCGCGATCCTGAACCCGCCCGGATTCCTGGGCGCCCACGTCCTGCAGCTGTTCTCGTTCCCGTCCGGCGACCCCGCCGAGTTCGAGCGGATGACGCCTGCGGACCACGCGGCGCTGGAGTTCGCGGGCTGGTTCCAGACGGTCAACGGCTACGCGCTCATGAACGCCTCGCGGCCGCAGACGATCGCGGCGGCGCTGTCCGACTCACCCGTCGGCCTCCTGGCCTACAACGAGCTGTTCGAGAACTTCGGCAACGGCACGAGCCTGGTCGGCCGGGACCAGGTGCTGACGCAGGTGTCGCTGTACTGGCTCACGAACACCTCGGCCACGGCCGTGCGCTACCACCACGCCGAGCGGAACGCGGCCCCCGTCGTCAACGACGGCCCGATCGGCGTCACGGTCTTCGCCGACGACTTCCGGTCGATGCGGCCCTTCGCCGAGCGGGACAACACGAACATCGTGTCCTGGACCGAGCGGCCCCGCGGCGGCCACTTCGCCGCGATGGAGGTGCCGCGGGACCTGGCGGAGGAGATCCGGGCCTTCTGCGCGGAGCGGCGCAGCCCCGACCCGCGCTGATGCCACGCGCGCCCGCCGGCCGAGTACGGCGCGGCGCGGACCCGACGGCACAGACCTGGTGGGGTCCGCACACATCGCGGGACACGTGTGCGGGCGCCATCCGGTGTGTGCGGTGCTGCGGTCACCGCGGGGCGGGCATCTCGAAGAAGATCATCGGGTTGTCGCCCGCTCCGCGGATCGCCGCCAGGCCCAGGTCCTGCCGCAGGACGGTGAGCGTGTCGTAGGCCGTGCGGGACTTCGCGCGCGACGGCGTGAAGAACGGCACCCCGCGCTCGTCCAGCCAGCGCACGACGACCTTGCCCTCGTGCAGGGGCAGGGTGGCGCGGAAGTGGTAGACGTCGTGCACGCTCACCGGGATCCCGGCCGGCACCCGCGGGAACAGGTGCTCGAGGTACCAGCGGGCGAAGCGGCTGTTGTGGGCGGCGTCGACGAACAGGTAGCCGGTGTCCGTCGGGACCTGGTCGAGGGTCTGCTTGATGTCGCCCCGCACGAACGTCCACCGCCCCTCGGCGAGGTCCTCCGGCACGTTGCGCACGACGTTGTCGATCCGGTCGAAGCTGTGCAGCCGCCCCGACCCGTTGTCGCGCAGGGCGCTGAGGATCCACGACGTCGACCACCCGTGGAACGTGCCCAGCTCCATGACCACCGCAGGCCGCGTCTCCCGCAGCAGCAGGTAGGTGATCTCCGCCTCGAGGTCGTCGAGCTGCGGTGTCATCCGCGACCCCATCGACTCGGCGAACGCCCGCTGCTGCGCCCCGACCGCGGCCAGGTCCTCCGCGTACTGGCGGTACAGCCCCGTGACGAACCCCAGGTCGAGCTGCTTCAAGGGACGGACCTCCAGGGCGTACCGGCACGGGCGGCGCCACTGTATCGGCCGGTCAGCGGCGGGCCGGGGAGGGCGACGGGCGCCGTCGGGCGGTCGCTACACTGGGCCGCGCACCACCTGCCGCCTTAGCTCAGTCGGTTAGAGCGACGCACTCGTAATGCGTAGGTCTGGGGTTCGACTCCCCAAGGCGGCTCCACGAGGCCCCTGGTAGATCGCTTGCCGGCCTCCCACGCGGCTCGGCACCGCGCAGACGGTCAGCGATGCCCGCATTCGAAGATGTGAGTCCGTAAGCGGCCCTACTCAGCGTCCTGTGCCTCGATCAGGTCGAGGTCGCGGACGCAGAAGCCGTGGTGCTCGAAGGTCTCGTTGAGCACCGTGCCGAGGCACTGCCGCACCGAGCGGCCCCGGGCGTACGGCGGCCAGGCATCGTCGTCGGGCACCGGTGCTCGCGCTGCGAGCTGCCCAGCGGTGACCCCGTCGAGCCAGGCCTCGAGCTCCGCGGCCTGTGCGGCACGCACGCTCACGATCTCGTCGAGCGCCGGATCGAGCGAGGGGTCGAGCCCGTGCGCTCCACGGTAGGGCTCGACGGTCGTCCCGATGCCCATCGGCGTGAACAGCTGCGTCGAGCCCAGGCAGCAGCGGCGGAACCACGAGTCGTGGACGAAGACCAGGTGGCGCATCGTCTGCACCGCCGACCACTCGTCGTGCACGCTGCGGCGCTCGATGCCGGGCGTGCGGCGGATCCGCTCGATCGTGGCGGCCCAGCCGGCGTGGAGCTGACGCGATGCCTCGCGCAGGTCGGCAGGGTCCTCGGAACGGATCAGCACCCGCACCGGATGCCGCCGGTCGAGCTCTGCCTCGACGTACTCGGTGACCTCGACACCGTTCACGACGAGGTTGGTGATGAGCCCGTCGATCACGGCGTCCTGCATGACGACGCCGATCAGGCGGGCCCCGGTCAGGTCGCACTCGCGGAACTCCGCACCCTGCAGATCCTCGTCGGCAAACCGCGTCATGCTCCGCAGGCTAGGTCCGAGCCCCGACATGATCCGGACTGGTTCGTGCTGTGCAGTGGGCTTGTTGCGGCACATCGAGGCGAACCGCTGTGAACCCTGCTCGGCGGGAGGTCGCTGTGCGGCGCGACGTTCCTCGGGCCGGCCGAACTCGTCGATCAGACCGGGTCAGCGGTCCCAGACCTGCTCGAGGCTGCCGGCGAGCTCCCGAACGGTCGCGTCCGCATGCAGCCGGAGGCGGCTCATCGCCAGCTCGTAGGCCTCACTGTCGGCCCGCTTCGCGATCACCCAGACCACGACCACGGAACCGTCGGGTTCGATGCGGTAGATGATCCGGTAATCACGGTTGCCGACGACGAGCTTGCGGAACGTGGTGAGGTCTCCCCGCGCCCGGCTGCCGAGCGGTTGACCCCGCAAGTGGGGGTCGGTCGCAAGCTTCTTCAGAGCCTTGGCGACGACCCGCTGAGCCGCCCCGTCCAGGTCCTGGAAATCCTCAACGGCCTCCTCGCTCAGCTGCACCTTCGCCACGAGCCTGCCCTCAGTCCTCGTCCAGGCTGTCCGGGTCGATGCCGGCATTCGCCAGGACGTCGTCGAGGTCGAAGCGCCGGCCGCTGTCCGCCGCCGCGCGGACCAGGGCGATGCTGAGCAGGCGTAGGTCGTCCTCGAGTTCGTCGATGCGCTGGAGCCGATCGATGCTGTCGATGTTCACGACGGCGGCCACCGCCTTGCTGTTGCGCAGCAGGACCTGCGGCCGGCCCTCCTCGGCATCGGCCACGAGCCTGGACACGCCCTTGTTGCTCGCTTCGGTGATGCTGATCAGGTCCCTCGTATCCACGTTCATGTTCCGCGCTCCCCGTCCGTCCTGGGTAGGATTCTACCCAGGCGGGGCGTGGGTCGCCACCTGTCCCCGAGCCGGGGATGTCGCCCCGCGTCTGTATGTGAACAGTCCGGGTACCGGCAGGCATGATCGGCCCGGATCGTCGGGGGTGGCTGGCACCGTGCGGGCATGCGCGCGGCCCGGTTGCTGTCCGTTCTGTTGTTGTTGCAGGCCAGGGGCCGGATGACGGCCCGGCAGCTCGCCAGTGAGCTGGAGGTCTCGGTGCGCACGGTGTACCGGGATGTGGAGTCACTGCACGCGGCGGGCATACCGCTGTACGGGGAGGCGGGCCACGCCGGCGGCTATGCATTGCTCGACGGCTACCGCACCCGGCTGACCGGGCTGACCTCGCAGGAGGCGGAGGCCTTGTTCCTCACCGGGTTGCCCGGCCCGGCGGCGGATCTGGGGCTGGGCGC
The DNA here is from genome assembly GCF_006716445.1 of Pseudonocardia kunmingensis. GTDB lineage: Bacteria > Actinomycetota > Actinomycetes > Mycobacteriales > Pseudonocardiaceae > Pseudonocardia > Pseudonocardia kunmingensis. The sequence goes on along the minus strand of NZ_VFPA01000001.1, from coordinate 2,799,463 downwards.
GGTGCTGGCCACCGCCCGGCTGAAGCTGATGGCGGCGCTGCCCGACGACCTGCGGGAGCGGGCGAACCGGCTGCACCAGCGCTTCCACCTGGATACCTCGGGCTGGTACGTCGATCCGGATCGCACCCCGCACCTGGGCGCGGTGGTGGGTGCGGTGTGGGAACAGCGCCGGGTCCGGGTGCGCTACCGCCGCTGGGCGCCGAAACCGGAGGTGACTCGCACTCTCGAGCCCTACGGCGTGGTGCTCAAGGGCGGCCGCTGGTACCTGGTGGCTGGTTCCTGCGGTGCGGCGGACGAGGTTCGGACCTACCGCGTCGCCGAGATCAGTCGCCTGCGAGTGCTGGACGAGCGGTTCGAGCGGCCCACTGGATTCGATCTGGCCGCGCACTGGGACGCGTCGCTGCGCGAGTTCGACGCCCGCCGCCACACCGGTGAAGCGACCGTGCGGCTCACGCCGCGCGCGCTGGAACTGCTGCCGCACCTGTGGGAGCCGGCGCTGGTCTCGGCCGCGCGGCGCAGCGCCCGCCTCGATGAGCCGGACGGCTGGTTGCGGGTGATGATCCCGATGGAGTCGGTGGAGCACACCGGCGGGCTGCTGCTGCGGCTGGGCGCCGAGGTCGAGGTGCTCGAACCGGAGGCGCTGCGCGAGCATGTGACCCGCGCCGTCGCCGCTCTCGCCGATATGTACCACCTCCACTGACAGAAGATGTCAGCGGACCGTCCCTAGGTTCTCGGTGCCCGAACACCGAGACGACAGAGAGGACGGATCGTGATCCCCGCCGAGGAGACGTTCGACGGCACCTGGCCCTATCCCGCGCGCTACAGCAAGGCACCCGGATTCACCTACCACTACATCGACGAGGGCGAGCCCGGCCGAGGGCGCAACCTGGTACTGCTGCACGGGGAGCCGACCTGGGGCTACCTGTGGCGCCATCTGATCGGCCCGCTGTCGAAGCGGCACCGGGTGGTGGTGCCCGACCACATGGGCTTCGGCAAGAGCGCCACTCCGCAAGACCGGAGCTATCTGGCCGGCGAGCACGTCGACAACCTCGAAACACTCCTGGTCGACGAGCTGGACCTGCGTGACATCACATTGGTGCTGCACGACTGGGGCGGGCCGATCGGTGCGGGGTTCGCGCTGCGCCATCCGGACCGGGTGGACCGCATCTTCGCCACCAACACCGTGCTCACCCTCGGGCTGCCCGGCTACGAGGAGGCCTTCGCCGCGAACATGGCGGAGAGTGCCTGGTTCCGCTGGGCGCGTGCCGCCCATGCCGACGGCAGCTTCGAGCAGATCCTGGGCAACGCCGGGCACACGGTCACCCACCTGATGCTCGCGCTGCAGACCATCGCCCGGCCGGAGATCGTCACCCCCACCTGGATCCGCGCCTACGCCAGTCCGTTCCCCACCCCCGCCGAGTGCCGGGGCGTGATCCGGTTTCCCCGCCAGCTCGTCGCTCCCGACGCGGCGGACGCGCCGCCCCCACCCGACCCGGCCGCCGTCGCCGCCGTGCGGGCCAAGCCGGCGATGCTGGTCGAGGGCATGCGTGACACCGCGCTCATCCCCCGCCACATGATCACAGCCTTCCGCGAGGCCTACCCGACCGCGCCCGTGATCGAGCTCGCCGACGCCGGCCACTTCACCCCGGAAGACGCCCCGCAGACCCTGCTCGCGTTGCTGGAGATGTTCCTGCAGGCGTAACCCGGACGCCTGCAATCGAGGCGATCGCGGCGTTCGCCCGTGGAAGTTCCGATCTCGCGCGGCGACGGCCTCCAGCCTGCGACGTCCCTCATGGCCGATGTCGAGAACCGACCGGTGGCAGCGTCCTCGGAGCGGACCGACAACACGACCGTCTTGATCGCCCCCAGCCGTACCGCACGGCTGCCTCGGCCGCGCTGACGTGCTGCTCGAACCGATCAACCGCGCGTGGATCAACAGCGGGCAGGGGCGACGGACGGCCGGGTCAAGAGCGACTGAGCTTCCCGCACCTTGGAGCCGTACTGCTCTCCTGGGCGTCGTCAAACAGTAAGGCTCCAAGGTGGTCAATGGTTGCCGGTCACACGTCCTCCAGCCGCGTTGCGGCGCCTTCCGTGAACGCCTCGGCGTACGCCGCCGCACCCAGGGCTGCGCGAGCGGTGGCCGCGATCCGATCGACATCGCCGCGCTCGGCGGGGGGCAGCGCGGCGCCGACGGCCTCCCGCCCCGCGCTCGCGGCGCCGAGCAGCCGGGCGGCGCGGACGTGGTGCCCCGCGACCGCCGCGGCCCCCGCCAGCCCTTCGACCGCGAGCGCGACGGCCCGGGGCTCGCCGACCCCGCGGGCCGCGGCCAGCGCCTCGCCGTGCAGGGCGGTGGCGCGGGCGGCGTCGCCTCGCAGTTCCGCGACGAAGCCGAGCTCGGCCAGCAGCAGCGTGACCCCGTAGTACGCGACCCCGTAGTCCGCCTGCAGCGCGCGGTTGCGGGTGAGCGCGGCACCGAGGTGCTCCTCAGCGGCGTCCAGATCCCCCTGCCGCCGCGCTCCGAGCCCGAGGCCGACCCGGGCGTACTCGGCGGCGAACGGGTTGCCCTGGTCGGTCGCGAGCCGCAGGGCGCGCTCGTGCAGCTCGGTGCCGGCGGCGAAGTCGCGCGTCAGCAGCGCGATCCGGCCGAGGCCGGACAGGCGGTAGGAGGCGTCGGTCCACAGCTGCAGGTCCTCGGCGATCCGCAGGTCCTCGCGGTGCAGCCGGGCCGCCGTGGCGTGGTCGCCGGTGACCTCCGCGTGGTGGGCGAGCATGTCGTCGGCCAGCAGCCGGCCCCAGCGGTCGCCCAGCTCCACGAACCGGCGGCGGCTGTCCGCCGCGGCGTGCTCGGCCGCGGCGAGCTCTCCCCGGAACATCGCCACCTTCGCCCGGCTGCTCAGCGCCGCGGCGATCCCCCAGCCGTCGTCGACGGTGCGGAACGCGGCCAGCGCCGTCGCGCTGAGCTCGTCCCCCGCGGGCACGTCGCCGAAGTTCAGGTGGGCGTGCGCGAGGAACCACTCCGCCCGGGCCCGCTGCCGCGGGGCGTCGACACCGTCGTAGCCGGCCACGGCCGCCCGGCTGGCGCGCAGGAGATCGCTGCCGTCACCGACGAGCATCGCGAACGCGGCCTGCCAGGCCCCGGCACGCGCCACGGCGGCGGGCGGACCGCCGACCGCCAGTGCCCCGCCGAGGGCGCGGTGCGCCTCCCGGTGCCGCCCGCGCAGGTACCAGTACCAGGACATCGCGTTGACGAGCCGCAACGCGCCCTCGCCCGCGCCGCGGGCGAGGGCGCCGTCGAGGGCCGCGCGCAGGTTCGCGCTCTCGGCGTCGAGGCGCAGCAGCCAGCGGCGCTGGTCGGGGCCGTACAGGTGCGGCTCGGCCCGCTCGGCCAGCGCCGTGTGGTGGGCCTGGTGGCGCGCCTGCGCGGTGTCGAGCTCCCCGGCCGCCGCGAGCTGCTCGCGCCCGTAGGCCGCCACCGACTCGAGCAGCCGGTACCGGGGGCCGTCCGCGTCGTCCGGGGAACCGGCGACGACCAGGGACCGGTCGACCAGCCGGGCCAGGACGTCGAGGACCGCATCGGGGGCTCGACGTCCTCCCCGGCGCAGACCGCCTCCGCCGCGGCGAGGGTGCATCCTCCGGCGTGCACGGCCATCCGGCGCAGCACGGCGCGCTCGGGCGCGGTGAGCAGGTCCCAGCTCCAGTCGATCACCTCCCGGAGCGTGCGCTGCCGTTGCGGGGCGTCGCGCCTGCCGCCGGAGAGGAGCCGGAACCGGTCGTCCAGGCGCCTGGCCACGCCCTCGACGCCGAGCGCGCGGACCCTCGCCGCGGCCAGCTCCAGTGCGAGCGGCAGCCCGTCGAGCCGGGCGCAGATCGCGGCGACCGCGGCGGCGTTGGTCGCGTCCACGGCGAATCCGGGGGCGGCGGCAGCAGCGCGCTCGGCGAACACGCGGGCGGCCCCGGACGCCGCGACGGCGGTGGGGTCGCCCGGATCCGCGGGCAGGTCCAGCGGCGCGACCTCCTGCAGCGCCTCCCCCGCCACGGCGAGCGGCTCGCGGCTGGTGGCCAGCACGCGCAACCCCGGCGCGGCCGCGAGCAGCGCCGCCACGAGACCGGCGGCCGGCTCGACGACGTGCTCGCAGTTGTCCAGCACGAGCAGCAGCTCCCGGGACCGCAGCGCGTCGCACAGCTGATGGGGCAGGTCGGCGGGACGCCCGCCGGTCTCGTCGCGGACCCCCAGCACCGCCGCCACCAGCTCGGCCACCCCCACCGGGGACGGATCCGTGCCTGCCCCGATCGCGGCGAGGTCGACGAACCACGCGCCGTCGGCGAACTCCCCGGCGACCTGCGAGGCGACCTCCAGCGCGAGGCGGGTCTTGCCGACACCGCCCGGACCGGTCAGCGTCACCAGCCGGCCTGCCGCGAGCCGGTCACGCGCCGCCGCGACCGCCCCGGACCGGCCGACCAGAGCGGTCACCGGCACCGGGAGGTTGCTCCGGGGACGGGCGCCCGTCGTCACGGGCGCCGGCACGGCCGTCAGCCCGGGATCGTGCCCGAGGATCGCCCGGTGCAGCGCGACCAGCTCCGGACCGGGGTCGAGGCCGAGCTCCTCGACCAGGCGCGTGCGGAGCGTCCCGAAGCTCGTCAGCGCCTCGCTCTGCCGGCCCGCACGGTAGAGCGCGAGCACGTGGGCGGCCCGCAGCCGTTCCCGCAGCGGGTGCTGCGCGACCAGGTCGCCGAGCTCGTCGGCCAGCAGCGCGTGCTCGCCGAGGGCGAGGCGGGCCTCGGCGAGCTCCTCGACGACGGTGAGCCGTTGCTCGTCCAGGCGGGCCGTCGCGGCCCGGGCGAAATCCTCGTCGCGGAAGTCGGCGAACGCCGGGCCGCGCCAGAGCGCGAGCGCGTCCGCGAGCAGCGCGGCCTTCGCGGCGGGATCCGGCGTGGCGCGGGCCTGCGCCGCGAGCGCGGCGAACCGCGCGGCGTCCACCGCATCGTCGCCGGCCCGCAGGACGTACCCAGCCGCCGCTGACGCCACCAGCTCGCGCCCGCCGGGCTCGGCGTCCTCCAGCGCCTTGCGCAGCTGCGACACCTTCGCCTGCACGGCGCGGACGGGGCTGCCCGGCCGTCGTCCGCCACCCCACAGGTCCTCGGCCAGCCGATCGGCCGACACCGGGTGCCCGTCCCGGGCGAGCAGGGCCGCGAGCAACGCGCGGACCTTCAGCTCGGGCACCCGCACCGCCCGCCCGTCCGCCGTCCGCACGTCCAGCGGCCCCAGCACCCCGAAACGCACGTCCCGACGGTAGCCGGGTGCGTCCGAACGCGATCACAACAGGACCCGAGCCGAACCCGAACACCACAGGCGCAACCTCGGTCTCGTCGCGACGAGGACCTACGAGAGGAACGAGACGATGAAGGCCACGCTCGCCACCACCCGCGAGATCCGGCTGGCCGCGCGCCCGGTGGGCGAGCCCCGCCCCGAGGACTTCGCGCTCGTCGACGCCCCGCTGCCCGCGCTGCGCGACGGCCAGGTGCTGGTGCGCAACACCTGGATGTCGGTGGACCCGTACATGCGGGGCCGGATGGACGACGTCCCGTCGCCCGTGCTGCCGCCCTTCGCGATCGGCGCCCCGCTCGAGGGCTCGGCGGTCGGCGAGGTCGTCGCCAGCCGCGCTCCCGGCGTCCCCGTGGGCGCCACCGTCGCGCACTTCCTGGGGTGGCGCGAGCACGCCGCCCTCGACGCGGAGGCCGTCACCGTCGTGGACACCGCGCTCGCCCCCGCGCAGGCCTACCTCGGCCCGCTCGGCACGACCGGGCTCACCGCGTACATCGCGCTCACCGAGATCGCTCCGGTGCGCGGGGGTGACGTCGTGCTCGTCTCCGCCGCGGCCGGCGCCGTCGGGAGCGTGGCCGGCCAGCTGGCCCGCCGGTTCGGCGCCGCGCGCGTGATCGGCTCCGCGGGCGGGCCGGAGAAGGTGAAGAAGGTGGTGAGCGACTTCGGGTTCGACGCCGCCGTCGACCACCGCGCCGGCCCCATCGCGCCCCAGCTCGCCGCCGTCGCACCCGACGGGATCGACGTCTACCTCGACCACGTCGGCGGCGAGCACCTGGAGGCGGCGATCGGCGCCCTGCGCGTCAACGGCCGGGCCGCCCTGATCGGGGCGATCAGCGGGTACAACGCCACGGAGCCCGTGCCCGGGCCGAGCAACCTGCTCGACGCGGTGAGCAAGCGGCTGTCCCTGCGCGGGATGCAGGTGGGCGACCACCTGCACCGGTTCGGCGAGTTCATCGGGCTGGCCGCCCCACTGCTGGCCGACGGCACCCTGCACACCGAGCAGACCGTGGTCGACGGTCTCGACCAGGCACCGGCCGCCCTCCTGGGCGTCCTCCGCGGGGCCAACGTCGGCAAGATGCTCGTCCGGTTGGGCGGCGGATCGTGACGACGCCCGAGCGCGCTGCTGGTCCTCGCCCACCCGCGGCAGGACTCGCTCACTGCGCGGGCCGCCCTGCGGCACGCGCGCGGCTCGACGCGGGTGGCGCCACCGTCGATGTGCTCGACCTGCACGTCGAGGGCGTCGACCCGCGCCTGACCCCGGCCGACGAGCCCGCCCGGACCGACCGGGACAAGGAGTACTCGGCCGAGGTCGAAGCCCACCTTCGCCGGTCGCGGCGAGGATGCGGCCGAGCACGTGCGGACGGTCCTGGCCGCGGCCGGTGCGGCCCGCGACGACCTCCTCGGTGATCAAGCCGGCGCGCCGGTGGCTCCGGGCTGAGCAGTGGTCCGTGGCAGCGCGACCTCCGGCCAGTCCTGCTGCTGCTCGACCGCTGATCCGATCCGGAAGGGGGTGGCGTCGTCGAACGGCCTGCCGACGATCTGCACCCCGGTGGGCACGCCGTTGCGGGCGAACCCGGATGGCACGGCCAGCACCGGGCAGCGGTTCATGATGTTGAACGGGAGCGCGAGCAGCGACTCCAGGTAGTGCCCGAGCCGCTCGCCGTCCACCTCGGGTCCGTGGTCGACGTAGTCCTCCCCCGCGACCAGCCCTCGAGTGGCGGCGGTCGGGCAGACGAGCGCGTCGAAGCGCTCGAAGAGCGCACCGACGGGCGCGTGGAGGTCGGATTCGATCGCGAGCCCGTCGAGCACGGTCGCCCCGGCGGACGCGGTGGCCGCCCACCGGACGAACGCCTTCGCGTAGGGCGTGAGGCGGGCACCGGGCCTCCGGCCCTCGGCCGCGACCGCGCCGGCGAACCCGTGGTGGAAGTGGATCGCCGCCGCCCGCATCACCTGTGCCCGCGGCACGTGCAGTTCGACCTCCTCGACCGTGGCGCCGGCCGCGCGCAGGCGCTCGGCGAACCTCCGGGTGTTGCGTCGGACCTCCGGGTCGACGGCCCAGTCGCCGAGGTCCTCCGACAGCCCGATGCGCACACCCTCCAGGCCGTCCCCCCGCCCGGCCGGATCCGGCAGCACGTAACGGGGCCGCAGCGATCCGACGTCGCCTGCGTGCGGCCCTGCCACCACGTTCTGCAGCAGTGCGGCGTCGGCGACCGTGCGGGCGAGCACGCCCGAGTGCACGTAGCCGTCGAGGTGGAAGGGCGGGTCCACCGGCACCCGGCCGTGCGGTGGCTTGAACCCGACGACGCCGGTGAACGATGCCGGCACCCGGATGGAGCCTGCGGTGTCCGAGCCGCTCGCCAGCACCGTGGAGCCGGCCGCGAGCGCCGCGGCGGACCCACCCGACGAGCCGCCGGGCGACACGTCCGGGTTCCACGGGTTGCGGGTCACACCCCAGAGCGCCGAGTGCGTGAACGCCGCCGTGGCGAACTCGGAGGCGGTGCTCCTCGCGTGCACGATCGCGCCGGCGTCGATCAGGCGCCGCGCGTAGACCGAGGTGTGCGTGGCCACGAGGTCCCGGTGGTTCAGCGATCCCTGGGTCCAGGGCTGCCCGGCCACCGGCTCGTCCTCCTTGACGACGGTGGGCAACCCCTCCAGCGGCCGCGGTGGGCCGTCCTCGCCCGCGTAGCGGCGCTCGGCCCGCTCGGCCTGGCGGAGCGCCTCGTCGAAGAAGCGGTGGCCCAGCGCGTTGACGACGGGCTCGGTCCGCTCGGCGCGCGCGATCACCGCCTCGGTGAGCTCGACCGGCGACAGCTGCCGGGTGCGGAAGGCACGGAGCGCCTCGGTTGCCGAAATGTGGTGCAGTTCGCCCATCAGGGCACGTTCCTCTCCGAGTTCGTCACGGTCATGCCGCACGCCTCGATCGACGGTGCCCTGCGCCGCGGAGGGGCTGCCGCAGGCGTTGCGAGGAGATCGTCGCGGCCCTCGAAGTGGTAGTCAATCCTCGGGTTTTACGCGGTATTGATAAGCGATAGCTTCATGCGGTGACGTTGGAGGACCTGCGGGTGTTCGTGGAGGTCTGCGACCGCGGCAGCTTCACCGCGGTGGCGAGGGCGATGTCGTGCAGCCAGTCGGCGGTGAGCCAGCACGTGCGCCGGCTGGAGCGCGAGTTCGGGCTGAGCCTCCTCGAGCGGCGCCCGCGCGGAGTGCTGCCCACGGCCGCCGGCCGGCTGCTGCGCGACGCCGCCCTGGCGGGAGTGGGACGCATCGACGCCGCGACGCTGCAGCTGCGCGCGATGGCGGCCGGAGGGGCGGGTGAGGTGCGGGTCGGCTCGGGCGCCGCCACGGTCCGCCACTTCATGCCCGACGCGATCCTGCAGGTGCGCCGCCGCCACCCCGGCGTGCAGCTGACCTTCCGCACGCAGGCGACGACCCGGGCGTGCCTCACCGATCTCGCGGCGAACCGCGTCGACATCGCACTGATCTCCATCACCGGCCCGCTCACCGACGTCGAACTGCGCCCGCTGGTCGAGCTCACGTGGTCGCTGGCGGTCAACCGCGACGACCCGCTGGCGGCGCGGGCGAGCCTGAGCCCGGACGAGCTCGTCGACATCGCGAACATCGTGCTGCCCGTGTCGTCGAGCTCGCAGGGGTGGCTCGAAGCGCTGTTCGGCGAGGACGTACTCGCGACACGGGGTGTCGCGGAGTGGGACACCGCGCTCCTGCTCGCGGAGCTGGGCGTGAACCGGGCCGTCGTCGCGACCGTCCCGGACTGGGCCCCGCCGGCGCACCCGGAGCTCCGGTTCGTGCCGATCCCGGAGCTGCCCGGGCCGACCGCCGGTTGGGCTGCGCGGTCGTGGGCCGACCTGGAGCCGGCTGCCGCCGAGTTCGCCGAACTGGTCGGGCAGCAGATGCGCGGCCCGGGGTGAACCACCCGAGGTGGCTCAGGGGGAGATGCGCACGTGGTGGTGCTCGCCTTCCGAGAGGAAGGACGACACCTCCCGGCCCTCCTCCTCCACCGCCGCGCGGTCGGACCGGGAGAGCCGGCGCAGCGGGGTGACGACCACGGTGCCCGCCTCGACCGTCCAGGTCGCGGCCACCCGGCCGTCGACGAGCACGGCGCGCTCGCCGGCCACCGACAGGCCGCGGTGGGCGTCGTCGACGATGCGGCTGCGGTCGTCGTAGCCCAGGATCGCGTTGTCGAACGCAGGCAGGAAGCGCACCGGGGCCGGGGTGTCGGGGTCCGGGCGCGGCGCGTCGGGGAGGTCGAGCAGCTCGCGGCCGCGTTCGTCGCGGAAGGAGACCAGCTGATCGCGCAGCGCCGCCACCGACCGGGGCAGCCCGGCGAGGCCGCACCAGGCGCGCAGGTCGGCCGTGGCGGCAGGCCCGAACGCGGCGAGGTAGCGCCGCACCAGCGTTTCCCCGACCGGGTCCGTGCCGTCCGCGGGCGGTGGGTCGACCTCGCGGCCCAGCCACGACGACACCGGGGCGTTCTGCACGCCGGCGGTCGAGCGCCAGAGCCCGCGGGGCGGCAGCTGCACCGTCGGCACGAGGGTGGCGATCACCACCTCGCCCAGCACGCGCGGTCCCGGAGCCGGCCAGCGTTCGGCGAGGATCCGCCCGAGCTCGGACATCGAGCGGGGCGTCCCGTCGGCCAGCACCGCGCGGCCGGCCGCGGCGAGCTCGTCGAGATCGATCCCGTCGAGCTCGCGGCGGTACACGCCCATGGCCCGTTGCCGCAGCATCGCGTCGTGGCGCGACCGCCACGCCAGCACGTCGTCCGCGGTGACGAGGTGGACCGTGCGGCGCATGAGGTGGGTGCGCACCACCCGCCGCTCGAGGAGCAGACCCGACAGCGTCGCGGGATCGAACGCGCGCAGCCGTGACCAGAGCCCGACGAACGGTTCCTGCGGTTCCTGGGCCTGCAGGCCGCACAGGTGCGCCACGGCGTCCTCGACCGTGACCTCGGCGCGGTCGAGCAGGAGCTGCCGGGCGAGCGCTGCGCGGTTGAGGGCGCGGGAGCCGATCCGGGACACCACGGTCGATCAGCCCGCGGTGCGGCCGTCGAGCGCCTCGCGGAGGATGTCGGCGTGCCCGGCATGCTGGGCGGTCTCGTGGATCAGGTGGAGCAGCACCTGGCGCACGCTGCGCTCCTCGCCCCGCGGGTGCCACGGCGCCTCGGGGAGCGGGTGGGACGCGGACAGGTCCGGGATGTCGGCGACGACCTGCTCGGTGCGGGCGGCGACGCGCGTGTAGCGCTCGAGGACGCCTGCCAGGGTCTCGCCGGGCAGCACGCGGAAGCCGTTCTGGTGCTCGATGGCCCACTGCGGGTACTCGCGGGCGGTGCCGGCCGCGAAGTCCTCCCAGGTGACGCCGTCGGGCAGGTCGTAGCGCATCGCGGAGGGGCCCTCGACCGCGAAGCGCATCCAGGTCTCCTCCATGGCCGCGACGTGCTTGACCAGCCCGCCGAGGCACAGCGAGCTGACGGTCGGGTGCGCGGCGGCCTGCTCGTCGGTGAGCCCCTGGGTGGTGCCGATCAGGGCGGAGCGTGCGGTCGCGAGCCCCGCGAGCAGCTCGGCCCTCTCGGGATCGAGGGCCCGGGTCGTCGTGGTCACGGTCATCGCCGTCCTTCCGGTGCTCGATGGAGGTCGAGGATCTCGGGCCGAGCGGACAGTTCCTGACCCCTTCTACCGCATCGTCGGATGGCGCACGTCACACCCGGATCGGCGATCGCCTCGCTGTTCACGGTTCGTGTCGGTCGCGCTCACCCACCGTGGCGGCTGGGTAACCTCGGCACCATGATCAACTTGGCGCGATGGCTGCGGCGGTACTTCCGCCGCGGCCGCCATCGCGTCAGGCGGGGGCACCGCTCGAGCGTGGAGCTGCGGGCGCACAACGGTCGGCGGCGTCACGGGCGTTGAGCGGCTCCGTCGAGCGCGCGGTCGGTCGGCACCTCCGCCCACACGGTCTTGCCGGCGCCGTCGGTGCTCCAGTTCCAGCGCGTCGCCAGGGAGTCGACCACCAGCAGGCCCCGCCCCCGCAGTGAGGACGGGCTCGGGGACCGGAGGCGTGGTGGGTCCGCGGAGGCGTCCCGGACCGCGATCCGGACGGAGCCGTCGGAGAACGTGGCGTCGACGTCCACGGAGCCCTCGCCGTGCTCCACCGCGTTCGCGGCGAGCTCGTTGGCGACGAGGAGCACCGCCTCGTGGGCCTCGTCCGGGACGTCGCGCTCCCGGAGGGCGGCGTCCAGCCGGCGGCGCACGAGCCCCACGGCGGCGGGCGCCGGCGGGAGGTGCCAGTGCAGTGCCGCTGAGCGCGTCTCGTTCCCGGTGTCCACGTGGTCACCTCCACTCCGGCGCCCTCACCGTTCCCGGGTGGGGGAGCTGCCACACCGACGAGTCCCCAGGAGGCCAATCTCGAACACGCGTTCGGTTGTCCACGGGGTTGTCCACAGCTGTGGAACGGCGTGGACGAGGATGGCCGCATGAGCAGCGTTCGTTGGGGAGTGGTGGGTCCGGGCCGGATCGCGGCGAAGGTCGTGCGCGACTTCGTGCACCTGCCCGATGCCGAGGTCGTCGCGGTCGCGTCCCGGTCGCCGGAGCGGGCGCGGGCGTTCGCGGACGCGAACGGGATCGGCCGCGCGCACGGCTCGTACCGGGAGATCGTGGAGGACCCCGAGGTCGACGCGCTCTACATCGCCACACCGCACCCGCAGCACCGGGCGGTGGCGCTGGCGGCGGTGAAGGCGGGGAAGGCACTGCTGGTCGAGAAGGCGTTCACGGTGACGCCCGCGGCCACCCGCGAGGTCGCCGCGGCCGCGACCGACGCCGGTGTGTTCGTGATGGAGGCGATGTGGACGCGCTTCCAGCCCGCGATCGTGCGGCTGCGCGACCTGCTCGCCGACGGCGCGATCGGCGACGTCCGCGGCGTGCAGGGCGAGCTCGGCGTCAACGCCCCCACCGACCCGCAGGACCGGTACTACAACCCGGCCGTGGGTGGGGGTGCGCTGTTCGACCTGACGGTCTACCCGGTCTCGTTCGCGCAGATGGTGCTCGGGACGCCGGACACCGTGGTCGCGCACGGCACCCTCGCGCCGTCGGGGGTGGACGTCGAGGAGGCGGTGCTGCTCGGCTGGGCCGACGGCCGCACGGCGTCGCTGTTCACGTCGCTGCGTTGCGCGACGCCCGGGCAGATGCGGGTGTTCGGCACCGACGGGTGGATCGACGTCCTGCCGCGCTTCCACCACCCCGACACGATCGTGCTGCACCGCACGGGCCGCGCCGCCGAGGAGATCACCGCGCCCGCCACCGGTGCCGGGTACTCGCACGAGCTGCGGGAGGTCACCGACGGCGTGCTGGCGGGGCGGCCGGAGAGCGCCGTGATGCCGCTCGCCGACACGATCGCGGTCCAGGACGTGCTCGGCGCCGTCGCCGACCAGCTCGGCATGGTGCCGCAGGAGGGGCCCGCCGAGCTGCCCTGAGTTGCAGCTTTTACGTAAATTCGTAATAGTTGATGGATGACCAGCGACCCCTGGCATGACCTGGACGCGCGGTTGCGTGCCGTCGAGGCCCGGCTCGGGATCGACCCGGCCGGGAGTGAGCTGCCGAGGCCGAACGATCCCGGGGTGTTCTGGGTGCTCGACGGCCTGCGGGAGCGGCTCGCGGGCGTCGACGGCGGCGGGGTCGTGTTCGCCGGGGCCGTCGGCACGACGGCGGGGCGCGCGGAGTGGCAGTACGGCCTCGGCACCGAAGCCCTGCTCGAGCTGGACGAGGGCGGCGCCGACAGCGCCGCGGCGCGCCTGGCCGCACTGGGCCACCCCGTGCGCCTGCGGCTCCTGCTCGCCGTGCTGAACGGGCACACGAGCCCCGCCGCGCTCGCCGAGCTGGCGGGCATGGGGACGACCGGGCAGGTCTACCACCACGTGCGCACCCTCACCGGCGCCGGCTGGCTGCGCTCGGGCGGGCGCGGCCAGGTCCAGGTCCCCGCGGACCGCATCGTGCCGCTGCTCGTCGCGATCGCGGCCGCGCTGTGACCGCGGCCGGAACGGCCCCGAGGACGGGACGGCGGGTCGCCCTGATCGTGGTCTGCGTCCTGCCGGCGCTGGTGGCCGGGCTGCTCTGGCGCCCGGCGCCGGGGCCGTTGCCGAGCGGTCACGTCGGTGACGCCGAGCTCGCCCGACTGGCGCGCGAGGTCGTGGGACCGGACCAGCCCGCGCTGGCCGTCGCGGCCGTGACCGCGCGGGACGTGCGCACCGCGGCGATCGGTGCCCGCCCGGAGGACCGGTTCGAGATCGGATCGATCAGCAAGGGCCTCACCGGCCTGCTGTTCGCGGACATGATCGAGCGCGGTGAGGTGGCGCCGGAGACCCGTGTCGGTGACCTGCTCCCGCTCGACGCGCCGCTCGCCGACGTCACCCTCGCGCAGCTCGCCACCCACCACTCGGGCCTGGCGCCCCAGCCGGAGACGCTCGCGCAGTTCCTGCGCAACTACTGGAGCTCGCTGACGGCCGCCAACCCCTACGACGGGACGATCGCCGAGCGGCTGGCATCGCTGGAAGGTGCCGAGCTCACCGCGCCGCCCGCCACCTACTCCAACACCGGCTTCGAGCTGCTGGGCGCCGCGCTCGCCGCGGCGGCCGGGACGCCGTACCCGCAGCTGCTGGCCGAGCGGGTGCTCGGGCCGCTCGGGATGCGGGACACGATCGTTCCGGTGTCCGCGGCCGAGCTCGGCCCGCGGGACCTGTTCGGCGAGACCGGGGGTGGCCGCCACGCCGACCCGTGGCTCGGCGAGGCGATCGCACCGGCGGGTGGCGTCCGCGCCGACGTCACCGACATGGCCGCCCTCGCCCGCGCCCTGCTCACTGGCCAGGCACCCGGGATCGACGCGCTCACCCCGCGCCTGCCCTTCGAGGAGGACCGCATCGGCTGGGCCTGGTTCACCACGACCGACGCCGGGACCGGGCGGGAGGTCGTGTGGCACAACGGCGGTACGGGCGGCTTCGCCGCGTTCATCGGCATCGACCGGGAGGCGGGCGTCGGCGTGGCGGTGCTCTCCGCGGCGGAGGAGTCGTCGAACCACGTGACGCGGTCCGGGTTCCGCCTGCTCGCCCGGATCGGAGGGGACGGATGAACGCGGTGGGCGGGGCCGTCGTGCTGGTGGTCGCGGCGGCGATGGTCGTCGGGCAGGTGCTGCGGGCGTGGTCCGCGCGGTTCGCGGCCCGCGACCGGTACGCGCTGGTCAGCTCCGGCGTGGACGCCGTCGTGGTGCTCGCGGCGGTGCGAGCCGTCGCGCCGCCGCCCGTCGCGCTGTCGTGGCTCTGGGTCGCGGCGGCCGGCGCGGTCGGGTTCGGGGTCGCGGGCGCGGTCCTGCGCTGGCCGGCACTGGGGTGGGCGCCGCCGGGCTCGGGCGGGTCCGGCGGTCGCCGGGCGGTGGCCGCCGCGGTGTACGCGGCGGCCGGGGCGGGCCTGCTCGTCGTGCTCGCCTGAATTGCTCGATCTGCGCATCTTCGTGGGCTGAAGTGCTTGCTTCGAGCAAGTCTCCTGCCCGAGGATGGCCCGGGCCTGATCATCGGGTCCGTGACCGCCCTCGACGAGGAGAGCCCCCCACGTGGACCTTCAACTCCTGCTCGCCCTGGTCCTTGGGATCGCGACCATCATCGTGCTGGTCCTGCGGACCCGACTCGACGCGTTCGTCGCGCTGCTGGTCGCCGCGGTCGTCACCGGCGCGGTGGCAGGCCAGAACGCGGGCGACATCGTCTCGTCGATCACGACCGGCTTCGGCAACACGCTCGCGTCGATCGGCATCGTGATCGGACTCGGCGTCGGGATCGGCAAGATCCTCGAGGTGTCCGGGGCGGCGGGCGCGCTCGCGCACGCGTTCCTGCGCCTCTTCGGCAAGGGCCGGGAGCCGTGGGCGATGGCGAGCACGGGCGCCCTCGTCTCCATCCCGGTGTTCTGCGACTCCGGGTACGTGATCATGAACCCGCTGGCCCGCTCGATCGCCCGCGCCGAGCAGCGCGGCTACGTCACGCTCGCCCTCGCGCTCGGGGCAGGCATGGCGATCACCCACTGCCTCGTGCCGCCCACCCCGGGACCGCTGGGCGTCGCCGGCATCATCGGCGCCGACCTGGGTGGGCTCATCCTCGCCGGCCTGGTGTTCTCCGTGCTCCTCCTGCCGGTCGCGGTGATGTACGCCAAGTGGCTCGGCCCGAAGCTGGAGAGCGAGGTCAGCCAGGCCGTGCGCACGGCGGTCTACGGGACGACCGGCGGGGGCGGAACGGCGCGCACCACCACGATCGAAGGTGGGCCGGGTACCGGCGACGCGGGTGACGACGCGGGTGACGACGCGGACACGGCCTCCGAGCTCGGCACCCCGCCCGACGGCGCCCGGCCGCACCGGGTCGGCGCGTTCCTCGCGTCCGTCCCGCTGCTGGTCCCGCTGCTGCTCATCGTGGCGAACACGGTGGCCACCGCCATCGACCGCAACAACCAGGGCGCACTGACCGGCGAGGGCTACGTCGCCTCCGACTGGGCCGCGGCCCTGGCCTTCATCGGCAACCCGGTCATCGCACTGGTCATCGGGATCGCGCTCGCGGTCTACCTGCTGCTCCCGCGGTGGACGCCGCGCGGGCGGGTGCACAACTGGCTCGCCGACGCGGCGGCGTCGGCCGGGTTGATCATCCTGATCACCGGTGCCGGTGGCGCGCTCGGCCAGGTCCTGCGGTCCTCGGGGGTGGGCGACGCGCTCGCCGAGGCGATCGCGGCGATCAGCCTGCCCGGCGTCCTGGTGCCGTTCCTCGTCTCCACGCTGGTCCGGCTGGCGCAGGGGTCCGGTACGGTCGCGATGATCACCGCCGCCTCCGTGACGGCGCCGCTGGTCGGCTCGCTCGGGCTCAGCCCGCTGGTCGCGGCGCTGGCGTGCTGCGCGGGTGCGCTCGTGACGAGCTACTTCAACGACTCGTACTTCTGGGTCGTCACCCGCTTCACCGGGCTGGACGGGACGGCCGCGCTGCGCGGCTGGTCGGGGATCACCACGGCCGTCTGGGTGGCGTCGCTCCCGCTGCTGCTCGTGGCCGACCTCGTGCTCGGCTGACCGGGATCGTGTCCGAGCTGCGCCGCGGCACGCGGTCCCGGCACGAGCGGCTGCTGGCGCTGCTGCGGGCCGGGACCACGCACGTCGACGCGCTCGCCGCGGCGCTGGACGTCTCACCGTCGACGGTGCGCCGCGACCTGGGGAGGCTGACGCGCCAGGGTGCGGTGACCCGGACCTACGGCGGGGCGGTGACGGCTGCGGCGTTCCACGAGCGCGAGCTCAGCGAGCGGGTGCGGCTGGAACCGGCCGCCAAGGCGGCGATCGGGGCGGCCGCGGCGGGCCTGCTGCCCGAGAGCGGCACGGTCTTCCTCGACTCGGGCTCCACCTGCGCCCGGCTCGCCGAGCACCTCCCGGGCCGCGCCGGGCTCACCGTGGTGACGCGCAGCCCGGAGATCGCGCTCTTCCTCGCGGGCGCGGCCGGGCTGGAGGTCGTGCTGGTGGGCGGCTCGGTCACGGCGAAGAGCCACGGGCTGGTCGGGCCGCTGGTGGCGCTGGCGCTGGACCGGCTGGTCGTGGACGTCGCCTTCCTCGGCGGTGACGCCGTGCACCCGGTGCTCGGCGTCGGCGAACCGACGCTGCCGGAGGCCGCGGTGAAGGAGAAGGTCGCCGAACGCGCCCGCCGGGTCGTCGTCCTCGCCGACGCCACCAAGCTGGCTCCGCACGCCGTGCCGTGCTGGGCGCCGCTGCCCGCGGGGTGGGTGCTCGTCACGGACGAGACCGACGCGGAGGTGCTGGACCCGTACCGCGCGGCCGGCGTCGCGGTCGTCGGCGTCGCCCCGGGCCGCCCCTGACCGGCCGGCGGATCAGCCGGTGGGAACGGGCTGCCCGGCCCCGGCGCCTGCGCGCCGCTGCTCGCGGCGGGCGACGAGCGCGGTGAGACCGGCCGCGAGCAGGCAGGCCACCGCGCCCATCGCCAAACCGGCGCGGCCGCCGAGGTGCTGGCTGACGTAGCCGGCGATCGGGCCGCCGATCGGCGTGGAGCCGAGGAACGCCACCGCCCACAGCGCCATGACGCGCCCGCGCATGTGCGGGGCCGAGGCCAGCTGCAGGGTGCTGTTGCCCGTGGACTGGAACGCGACGCTCGCGGCGCCCACCAGCGC
This sequence comes from Pseudonocardia kunmingensis, assembly GCF_006716445.1. GTDB lineage: Bacteria > Actinomycetota > Actinomycetes > Mycobacteriales > Pseudonocardiaceae > Pseudonocardia > Pseudonocardia kunmingensis. Next base: position 2,781,952 of record NZ_VFPA01000001.1, on the reverse strand, counting down.
CATCCCCACGAGCGCGACCAGCAGCGTGGGGGCCAGCGCGGTGGCCAGCATCGCGACGCCGAACGCTGCCGCCGCGACGGCGAGCGACCACATGCCGGTGCGTCCCCACGCGGCCATGCCGAGGCCGCCGACCACGGCGCCCACCCCCATCGCGGCGGTGAGGAAGCCGTAGGTGCTCGCGTCGCCGGCGAAGGTCTCGCTCGCGACGATGGGCAGGACCACCTGGAACTCGTAGGCGAGGCAGCCGACCAGCGCCATCATCACCAGCGGCACGGCCAGCACCGGGGTGCGCCGGACGTAGGCAAGGCCCTCCCGCAGCTGGCCGGGCGCGCGGGGGGTGGGCGCCGAGGGGGTGAGGGCGGCCCGGTCGAGGCGGGTCAGCGAGACGATGACGGCGGCGAAGCTCGCCGCGTTGAGCAGGAAGCAGACGGCCATGCCGCCGGTGGCGATGACGATGCCGGCGAGGGCGGGCCCGACGGCGCGGGAGACGTTGGCCAGCACCGAGTTGAGGCTCACGGCGTTGCGCAGGTTGTCGGCGCCGACGAGCTCCTGGACGAACGTCTGGCGGGCCGGGTTCTCGACGCTGCTCACCGTGCCGAGCAGGAAGGCGAGCACGTAGACGTGCCAGAGCGCCACGGTGCCGGTGGCCGTCAGCACGCCGAGCACCACGGCCTGCGCGCCCATCACGGAGAGCAGGCCGACGAGCAGCGTGCGCTTGTCCAGCCGGTCGACGACCACGCCGGCGTAGGGGCCGAACAGGAGGATCGGCAGCGTCTGCAGGGCGACGACCAGCCCGACGGCGGTGGCCGACCCGGTGAGCTGCAGGACCAGCCAGGACTGGGCGATGGTCTGCATCCAGGTGCCGGCCAGCGACACGGCCTGGCCGCCGATGAAGAGGCGGTAGTTGGGGATGGACAGGGAGGCGAAGGTCTGACGGCGCAGGGCGTCGAGCGGGGCGAGCGCACGCTCGCCGATGAGGGTCATCCGTTCTCCGTTCGGGGGGCGAGTTCGTTCGCCAGTGATTCGAGGGCGGGCAGGGCGGCGAGCAGTTCGGCCGCGCGGTCCGGGGGCAGGGCGGAGAGCCGGGCGCTCAACAGCTCGCTGCGCTCGGCGCGCAACCGCAGCTGCTCGACGCGGCCGGCCTCGGTGACCTCCACGAGGACGACGCGGCCGTCGGCCGGGTCGGGCAGGCGCCGGAACAACCCGGCGTCCTCCAGCTTCGCGACGATCCGCGAGAGCATCGTGGGGTTGACGCCCTCGACGTCGGCCAGCTCGGAGATCCGGATCGGGCCCAGGCGCATCACGCTGGCCAGCACGGACGCCTGCGTGCGCGTCAGCTGGTCGCCCCGGGAGCGCCGGTCGAGGAAGCGGGAGATGCGCCCCAGCGCGATGCGGAGGCGGGCGACGTCGTCGTCCTCGAATCCCGCGGCCACGTGCCCTCCCCGTTTATTTGTCTGCCAACAAGCAACTATACGCCCGTGCGGGCGCCCCGGGGCGCGAGCCGCGTCACGCCGGGCCGGTGCTCCCCCGCACGACGAGGTGGGTGGCCAGCTCCAGGCGCGGCGGCGGGTCGGGGATGCCGTCCTCGCCCGCGGCCAGCAGCAGCCGCACGGACTCGGCCGCCATCCGGGCCAGCGGCTGGCGCACGGTGGTGAGCTGCGGGGCCATCAGCTCGCTGAAGGCGATGTCGTCGAAGCCGACGACGCTGAGGTCCTCCGGGATGCGCAGCCCTCGCTCGGCGGCCTCCTGGTAGACGCCGAACGCCTGCATGTCGGAGCCCGCGAAGATCGCGGTCGGCGGGTCGGGCAGGTCGAGCACCGCGCGGGTGCCCGCCCGGCCGCCGCTGGGCCGGAAGTCGCCGAAGTGCACGAGCCGCTCGTCGACCGCGATGCCGGCGCGGCCCAGTGCGGCGCGGTATCCCTCGACGCGCTCCTGGCTGCACACGAGCTGCGGTCGTCCGGAGAGGACGGCGATCCGCCGGTGCCCGAGCGCGACGAGGTGCTCCACCGCGCTCACCCCACCCGCCCAGTTCGTGGCGCCCACCGTGGCGAACTCGGGTGCGCTCCCGCCGACCGGGTCGAGCAGCACGACCGGTGTGTGCAGCGCGGCCAGCTGCTCGACGGCCTCCGGCGCGGCCTCGCTGACCACCAGGACCAGGCCGTCGGAGCGGCGCGTGGCCAGCCGGTCCAACCACCGGCGCTCGCCCGCGGGCTCCCCGTCCGCCGAGGTCACCGCGATCTGCGTGCCCGACCGGCGGGCCTCGGCCTCGGCGCCGCGCAGCACCTCGACCACCCACGGCGAGTCGAGGCTCGGCAGCACCATGTCGACCAGGCCGACCCGACGGCTGCCGCCCGATGCACGGCGGCGGTAGCCCCGCTCGGCCATGATCTGCTGCACGCGCTTGCGGGTGGCCTCCGCGACGTCCGAGCGACCGTTGAGGACCTTGGACACGGTCGGCACCGAGACGCCTGCGGAAGCGGCGATCTCCGCGATCGTCACGCGACGGCTGGGCATGGGCCCTCCTCCGACCGAAAGTTTCGGGAGCGATGAGCTTCAGGCGGACGTGCTTGACGGGCGTTTGGGCCGCAACTTACCGTCAGCGCCGCAAGTCGCAAGTATTCGAAACTTTCGACCACCGGAAGGGCTCCATGAGCACCGACGCGTCCCCGCGTGCCACCGTCGGCGAGCCGTCGCGGATCGACCGGCTCATCGCGGGCATGAGCCTGGAGGAGAAGCTCGCTCAGCTCGTCGGGCTGTGGGAGGGCCGCGGCGGCTCGGGCGAGGGCGGTGACGTCGCGCCGATGCAGGACGCGATGCAGGCGGAGGAGAGCGGGTTCGCGGCGTTCGCCGCGCACGGGCTCGGGCAGCTCACCCGCCCCTTCGGCACCGCCCCGGTCGACCCCGTCGAGGGGGTGAGGGCGCTGGCCGAGAAGCAGCGCCTGCTCACCGCGGACACCCGGCTCGGGATCCCCGCCCTCGTCCACGAGGAATGCCTCACCGGCCTCGCCGCGTGGAAGGCGACGACCTTCCCCGCGCCGCTCGCCTGGGGCGCGAGCTTCGACCCGGCGCTCGTCGAGGCGATGGGCGCGGCGATCGGCGCGTCGATGCGCAGCCTCGGCGTCCACCAGGGCCTCGCCCCGGTGCTCGACGTCGTGCGCGACGCCCGCTGGGGCCGGGTGGAGGAGTGCATCTCCGAGGACCCCTACGTCGTCGGCACCATCGCCACCGCCTACGTCCGGGGCGTGCAGTCCAGCGGCGTCCTGGCCACGTTGAAGCACTTCGTGGGCTACTCGAACTCGCGGGCCGGGCGCAACCTCGCCCCGGTGCACGCCGGACCCCGCGAGGTGGCCGACGTGCTCCTGCCGCCGTTCGAGATGGCCGTGCTGGACGGTGGCGTCGCCTCGGTCATGAACTCCTACGCCGAGATCGACGGCCTCCCGGTCGCGGCCGACGCCGCCCTGCTGACCGGCGTGCTGCGGGACCGGTGGGGCTTCACCGGCACCGTCGTGGCCGACTACTTCTCCGTCGCGTTCCTGCACACCCTGCACCGGGTCGCCACCGACCTCGGCGACGCCGCCGCGCAGGCGCTCGCGGCCGGGATCGACGTGGAGCTGCCCACCGGCACCGCCTACCTCGAGCCGCTGGCCGAGCGGGTGCGCTCGGGCGCGCTGCCGGAGGAGGTCGTCGACCGCGCGTGCGCCCGGGTGCTGGCGCAGAAGGAGCAGCTCGGACTGCTCGACCGGACACCGCAGGACTACACGGGAGTCGACGCCGAGGCCATCGACCTGGACCCGCCCGCCCACCGGGCGCTGGCCGCCCGGTTGGCGCAGGAGTCGGTCGTGCTGCTCTCCAACGACGGCGTCCTGCCGCTCGCGGCACCGGCCCGCGTGGCGGTGGTGGGGCCGAACGCCGACGACACCGCCGCCTTGTTCGGTTGCTACAGCTTCGCCAACCACGTGCTGCCCCAGCACCCCGGCGTCGAGCTGGGCCTCGACGTGGCCAGCGTGCTCGGCGCGCTCCGCGCTGAGCTGCCCGCCGCCGCCGTGACGCACGCGCGCGGTGCGGACGTCGACACCGACGACACCACCGGCTTCGCCGCCGCCGTCGCCGCGGCCCGGGAGGCGCAGGTGTGCGTGGCGGTCGTCGGCGACCGGGCCGGGCTGTTCGGCCGCGGTACCTCCGGTGAGGGCTGCGACGCCGACTCGCTCGACCTGCCCGGTGTGCAGCGCGGCCTCGTCGAGGCCGTGCTGGAGACCGGCACGCCCGTCGTGCTCGTGCTGCTCACCGGCCGTCCCTACGTGCTGGACTGGGCACTGGCCCGCTGCGCCGCGGTCGTGCAGGCCTTCTTCCCCGGCCAGGAGGGCGCGGCCGCGGTGGCCGGCGTGCTCTCCGGGCGGATCAACCCCTCGGGCCGGCTGCCGGTCAGCCTGCCGCGCTCGGTCGGCGCCCAGCCCTACAGCTACCTGCACCCGGCACTGGGCGGGGCGAGCTCGGTGAGCAACCTCGACACCGCGCCCGTGCGCCCGTTCGGGCACGGGCTGTCCTACACCACGGTCGCCCTCGACGACCTGCGCATCGACCGGGCCCGCGTGCCCACCGACGGCGCGATCGTGGCCCGCTGCCGCGTCACCAACACCGGCGACCGCGCGGGCGCCGAGGTCGTCCAGCTCTACGCCCGCGACGTCGTCGCCTCCGTGACGCGCCCGGTCGTGCAGCTGCTCGGCTACGCCCGCGTGGACCTCGAGCCCGGCCAGAGCGCCGAGGTGGTGCTCGACGTGCCGACCCACCGGCTGGCCTTCACCGACCGGCGCATGATCCGGGTGGTCGAGCCGGGCAGGGTGCCGCTGTTCGTCGGCCGCAGCTGCGCCGACCCCGTGCTCACGGCCGAGGTGGAGCTGACGGGCCCGGTGCACGAGATCTCGACGGCGGACCGGCGCGTGGTGCGGGTGCAGGTCATCCCCGCACGACCATGATCTCGGTACTTCGGATCTTCGCGCTCAGAAGCGGCCGCCGCCGCCCCGCCGCCCGCGCCGGGAGGAGCCGCCGAAGCTGCCCGGCGAGCGGTGGAACCCGCCGCCCCGCCGATGCCCGCCACTGCGGTACCCGCCTGCTGCGCCGGAGAGGATCCCGCCGAGGACCAGGCTGCCCAGGTCCACCCCGGTGCTCGACGCCGGGCGCGACCACTGCGTCACGTCCGTGCGGGCGAGCCGCAGGGCCTCCTGGGCGAGCGCGTCGGCCTGCTGCGCCTCGCGCAGCGCGACGACGGGGTCCGGCCCGCCGGCCCGCTGGAGGTGGCGGCGGGCCTCGGCCAGCCGGGTGCGGGCCTGCGGGCCGACGGCCCCGCGGCGCGTGGCGACGAAGTCCTCCGCGGCCGCGACCGTCGAACGGGCGGTGAGCAACGCCTCCTCGAGCGCGGCGGCCGCGCGGCGTTCGCGGTCGGCGGCGGCCCGGGCCTCCGCGATGCCCGCGTCGAGGGCGCTGCCGGCCTCGACGAGCAGCCGCAGGGCCGCGATCGGGTCCGGCTGCGTACCGCCCGCGGCCTCGCCTGCCGCGGTGATCGCGGCGGTCGCCCGCGCCACCACCGGGGCGAGCGCGTCGCCGCCGGTCGCGCGCGCCTCCGCGAGGTCCTGCTCGGCCTCGGCCTTCGCGGCCGGGATCCGGGCGGCGGCGTCGGCCAGCTCGGACTCGCGGCGGGCGATGCCGTCGAGCAGGGTCTCGGCCTGCGTGAGCGCGTCCTCGGCGGCCCTTCCGTCGACGACGGCGGCCGTCGTCCCCGGAACCACGCCCGCAGGTGAGGTGGCCGAGCCGGCGACACCCAGCTCGCGCCGTGCCTCCCCGAGCTCGGCGTCCGCCGCGGCGAGCAGCTCCCGTGCCTGGTCGAGGTCGCCGTCCACGGGTTCCAGCGCGGTGGCCGCGTATTGGGCGCGCAACGCCGCCCACGCCGTCTCGACCTGCGGGAGCCGCGCCACGACCGCGTCGAGCCGGGTCTGCAGCCCGGCGACGTACTCGGGCGCCCGCGCCTCCAGGCCGCGCATGGCGTCGAACGCGTCGACGTGCGCGTCCAGCCGGTCGTCGGCCGCCGCGGCGATCGCGATGATCTCGCCGTGCAGCGCCCGCCGTGCCCCCTCGTCCTCGGGCTCGTCGTCGTCGAGCCGCTGGCGCAGCGCGAACGCGCGCAGCATGTCGGCCCGCGACTGCTCCAGAGCCGCCGCGAACTCCGCCACCGCCTCGTCGCCGAAGTGGGCACGGGCGGCGGCGAGCTCCTGTTCCGACGTGCGGACGGCGTCGTCGACCTCGATCAGCGCGGCGCTGGCGCGGTAGGCGAGGTCCTCGCCTGCCCGGTCACCGGGCTCGTCGGGCGGCGCGCTCGCCCCCGCACGCCTGCGCCGGCGCAGCACGTAGGCGCCCGCGGCGACCACGACCACGCCCCCGACCACCACCAGCCCCGTCGGGAACCCGCTTCCGCCGCCGGTGCGCAGCCCGTCGGCCATCGCGACGGCGGCGCCGGCCCAGTCGTCCGCGCCGAGCCGCGGTTCCACCTGCTCCGTGCGGATGTCGTCAAGGGCGGCGTCGGAGAGCGGGAAGCCCTCCGCGACCGAGACGCCGTACGCGCGGTCGCGCACCGCCACCGCGAGCAGGGCGTCCTCGTCGCCGAGCTGGGACGCCACCGCGGTGTCGTCGGCCCACTCCTGACCGCCGGCCCCGTCGAAGGACTCGACGAAGACCACGAAGAGGTCCACGCCGTCCTCGGCGCGCAACCGCTGGATCGCCGCCTCGATCTCCGCCGCCTGGCCGGGCGTCAGCACGCCGGCCCGGTCCGTGACGTGGTCGTCGAGGCGGGTGGGCGGCTCCGCGGTCGCGGTGTCGGCGGACAGCACCAGCGCGGCCAGCACCCCGAGCAGCACGGACGAGCAGCGCACCAGGACCTCCGGTGATCGGCGACGTGCGCCCATCATCGCGCCTGAGGGGCCAGGCTTCCCCGATTGGCCATCGGCACCCGCGCGTCGGGGGCCGAGGATGGTGGCATGGCCGCCGTCGATCTCCGTCCCATCCCCGTCACCCGCGACCCCGGCAGGCGGCTCGCCCAGCTGATCGGCGGCCTCGCGCTGTACGGGGTGAGCATGGCGATGCAGATCCGCAGCGGCCTGGGCCTCAACCCGTGGGACGTGCTGCACGAGGGCATCGCCGTCCAGACGCCGCTCACCTTCGGCACGATCACCGCGATCACCGGGATCGTGGTGCTGCTGCTGTGGATCCCGCTGCGGCAGCGTCCCGGGATCGGCACGGTGGCCAACGTCGCGGTGATCGCGGTGGTCGTCGACCTCGCGCTCGCGGCCTTCCCCGCACCCGATGCGCTGCCGGCGCGGATCGCGCTGCTCGTCGGCGGCGTCGCGCTGAACGGGCTCGCGACGGCGGCCTACGTCGGTGCGCGCCTCGGCCCCGGCCCGCGGGACGGGCTGATGACCGGCTTCGCGGCCCGGACCGGCCGCTCGGTGCGGCTGGTCCGGACCGTCATCGAGGTGGTGGTGCTCTCCACCGGGTGGCTGCTGGGCGGCACAGTCGGCGTGGGCACCGTGCTCTACGCGGTGGCGATCGGGCCGCTCACGCAGGCGTTCCTCCCGCTGGTCGCCGTGCGCGAGCGCAGCTAGTGTCCCCCACCGGAAGTCCGCCGAATAATTCGGCGGCCCAGCTCCACGCTGCGCGCACCGGTCGACGAGCCGAGTACGCCCGGTACGAGGCCCGCCGCCCGGCACACGCAGCGAGAACCTGGATCCACCGACTTACCCAGCGAACTTCCGGCGGGGGACACTAGCGATCCACCAGCCGCTCAGTCCGCGACGGCGGCCACGAGCGCGGCGGGCGCCGGTTCGAGGTCGGCGAGCCGCCACGGCCGCACGACCAGGACGAGCACGAGCAGCGACAGCACGACGCCGCCCGCCATCGTGGTCGCCATCGCGGTGGCGTCGTTGCCCAGCACGCCGACCAGCGGCGAGACGAGCGCGCCGACGCCGAACTGCACCGCGCCGAGCAGTGCGGCCGCCGTACCCGCGGTCTCGCCGTGGCGGGAGAGGGCGAGCGCGGGCGCGTTCGGCAGCGCGAGCCCGACCGAGAGCAGCACCAGCCAGAGCGGCACCAGCACCCCGAACAGCCCGCCGAGGCCCGAGCCCGCGACCGCGAGCAGCAGCAGGCCGGCCGTGGCGCCGGCGATGATCGCGCCGAGCAGCAGCTGCCGCGGCTCGAAGCGGCGCAGGAGCACGGGGTTGAGCTGGCTGGCGATGATCATCCAGATCGCACCGCTGCTGAACGCGAGCCCGAACTGCTGCTGGTTGAGCCCGAACTGCTCCTGGAACACGAACGAGGCGCCGGAGACGTAGCTCATCACGGCGGACATCGCCAGGCCCGCCACCAGGATCAGGCCGACGAAGGTGCGGTCGCGCAGCAGGCTGCCGTAGGTGCGCAGCGTCCCCAGCGCGCCCGAGGTCTGGCGGCGCTGCGGCGGCAGCGTCTCCGGGAGCATCCGGGCGGCGACCGGCAGGAGCACCAGGCTGTAGAGCGCGAGGACGCCGAAGACCCCGCGCCACGAGGTGAACTCCAGCACCTGGGCGCCGAGCGTCGGCGCGAGCACCGGCGCCGCGCCCATCACGAGGATCAGGCGGGAGAGGAGCGTGGCCGCGGCCCGCCCGGTGTAGAGGTCGCGCACGATCGCCATCGCGATCACCGCGCCTGCCGCGGCGCCGAGGCCCTGCAGCACCCGGAGGCCGCCGAGCACGGCGACGTTCGGGGCGACGATGCACAGCAGCGAGGCGAACACGTGCACGGCCGCGCCCGCGAGGAGCGGCCGCTTGCGTCCCAGCCGGTCGGAGAGCGGGCCGATCACCAGCTGGCCGATCGCGAGCCCGAGGAGCGTGCCGGTCAGCGTCAGCTGCACCGTCGCCGACGTCGTGAGCAGCTCGGTGGTGATCGTCGGGAGGGCGGGGAGGTAGAGGTCGATGGTCAGGGGACCCAGCGCGATGAGCGAGCCGAGCACCAGGACCAGCCGGAGGCGATCCCCCCGGGTGTCCGGTACGGCCAGTGGGACACGATCGGGAGTCAACGTCACTGGTCGCTCAAGGCGACACGCGGCCGTCCAGATTCCCGCCCCTGACGATCTGTGGGGCAGGACACGTTTGGCCGGGCGGTAGCGTGGCCGGGCGTGCGAACCTCCGAGCTGACCACCCCTGCCCTGATCGTGGAACGGGACGTCCTGGACGCCAACCTCGCGACGATGAGCGCCGCGTTGCCGGGCGCCCGGCTGCGCCCGCACGTCAAGGCGCACAAGACCACCGCGCTCGCACGGCGTCAGCAGGCACTCGGGCACCCGGGCTTCACCTGCGCCACGGTGCGCGAGTGCGAGGTGATGGCGGCCGCCGGGCTGGGTGCGGACCTGCTGCTCGCCAACGAGGTGCTCGACACCCGCCGCCTCGGCGCGCTCGTGGCCGGCGGCGCGCGGGTGACGGTGGCCGTGGACTCCCCCGAGACGGTGGCGGCCGCGGCAGCGGGCGGCGTGCGCGAGGTGCTGGTGGACGTCAACGTCGGGCTGGACCGCTGCGGCTGCGCCCCGGAGCGCGCCGGCGAGCTGGCGGGGGCGGCGCGGCGGGCGGGCCTCGAGGTGCGCGGGGTGATGGGCTACGAGGGCCACCTGCAGTTGGTGACCGACCCGGACGAGCGGAAGCGCCGGACCGGCGAGGCGATGGCGCTGCTGCAGGCGGCGGCGGGCGACGTGGGCGGCGAGATCATCAGCGCCGGCGGCACGGGGACCCACCGCGACAACACCTGGGCCACGGAGATCCAGGCGGGCTCCTACGCGTTGATGGACACCGCCTACGGCTCGGTGGGCCACCCGTTCGGGCAGGCGCTGTCGGTGCTCGGCACGGTGGTCTCGGTGTCGGCGGGGCGCGCCGTGGCCGACGTCGGCCTCAAGGCGCTCGGCATGGACCACGGCCTGCCGGCGATCGCGGGTGCCGAGGTGCGGCGCTGCGCCGACGAGCACACCACCTTCGTGCCTGACGCGCCCGTGCGGGTGGGCGACCGCGTACGCGTGCTGCCCGCCCACATCGACCCCACGGTGGTGCTCCACGAGCGGATGCACCTCGTGGACGGCGACACCGTGCTCGAGACGTGGCCGGTGGACATGCGCGGCTGGTGAGGGACCGGCGTCACCAGCTCCCCATGTCGGCCGAGAGCCACCGCTCGGGCCGCATGGTCACGACGACGTGATCGCCCAGCTCGGCCTTGTGGAACTCGACGTAGGCGCGCGCCTTCTCCTCCGGCAGGTACCGGGCCGCGATCTCCCACACCTGCTCGTCGGTGGCCGGGGCCGCGCCCGCGACCGGGCCCTCCACCGAGACGTACCGCGTGGTGGGCTCGAGCCGTTCGACCATCAGTGTGAAGCGTCCGGCGGCCTCCACGAGCTCCCACTTGCGGGACCGGGTGCCGGTGAGGATCCACGCCGTTCCACCCGGTGCGTACTGGTACCAGATCGGCACGGTCAGCGGCGCGCGCTGCGGCCCGGCGGCCACCGACAGCGCCGCGATGTGCGGCTCGGCGAGGAACTGCTCGCGTTCTTCCTTCGACAGCGGCATGACCGGGAGGCTAGGTGGGAGCACCGACAGTTCCGCCGTACCGTGCACGCATGCTGGTCGAACGCATGCGCGCCCACTCGTCGACGATCTTCGCCGAGATGTCGGCGCTCGCCCTGCGCACCGGTGCGATCAACCTCGGCCAGGGCTTCCCGGACACCGACGGCCCGGCCTCGCTGCTCAGCGACGCCGCGGCGAACATCCAGGGCGGGATCAACCAGTACCCGCCCGGCATCGGCATCCCCGAGCTGCGCGCCGCCGTGGCCGAGCACCAGCGCCGCTTCTACGGCCTCGACGTCGACCCGGACACCGTGCTGGTCACCACCGGGGCCACCGAGGCCATCGCCTCGGCGGTGCTCGCGCTGTGCGAGGCAGGCGACGAGGTGGTCACCTTCCAGCCCTACTACGACTCCTACGCCGCCACGATCGCGCTGGCGGGCGCGCAGATCCGCCCGGTCCCGCTGCGCCCGGACGGCACCTCGTTCGCGTTCGACCCCGACGAGCTGCGCGCCGCGTTCTCCGCCCGCACCCGCGTGGTGCTGGTCAACACCCCGCACAACCCCACCGGCACGGTGCTCGACCGGGAGCAGCTCACGCTGATCGGCGAGCTGGCGGCCGAGCACGACGCCGTGGTCGTCACCGACGAGGTGTACGAGCACATGCTCTACGACGGGCGCCCGCACATCCCGATGGCGAGCCTGCCCGGGATGGCCGAGCGCACGCTCACGATCTCCTCGGTCGGCAAGACGTTCTCGGTCACCGGCTGGAAGGTGGGCTGGGTGCACGGGCCCGGTGAGCTCGTGGCGGCCGTCCGCGCGGTGAAGCAGTTCCTCACCTACGTCAGCGGGGCCCCGTTCCAGCCGGCGCTGGCCGCCGCGCTCGGCCTGCCCGACGCGTTCTACGCCGAGCTGGCAGGCGATCTGCAGCGCAAGCGCGACCTGCTCTCGAAGGGGCTGCGAGAGGCCGGCCTGCAGGTGTTCGACACAGCAGGCACCTACTTCGTGGTCACCGACGTCACGCCGCTGGGCTTCACCGACGGCGCCGAGTTCTGCTGGAGCCTGCCCGAGCGGGCCGGCGTGGCCGCGGTGCCGGTGTCGGTGTTCTGCGCCGACCCCGAGCTGGGCCGCTCGCTGGTCCGCTTCGCCTTCTGCAAGAAGGACGAGGTGCTCGCCGAGGCGGTGTCCCGGCTGGTCGCGGCCGGCTGACAACGCCGCCGCGCCACTCACACACCGACATCTGCGCTCGCACACCGACTGCAGTCGGTGTGGGAGACCAGGAGTCGGTGTGTGAGCGACCGGCGGCGGGGCTCAGGGTTCGACGGTGAGCAGGGTCTTGCCGAACACCGTGCGCGCCTCGATCCCCGCGTGCGCGTCGGCGGCCTCGGCCAGCGGGTGGGTCTGGCCGACCACCGGGACGATCCGGCCGGCCGCCGCCTCGGCCAGCGCCCGTGCCGTGAGCCGGCGGACGTCCTCGTCGGAGAGCTGCACCTCGCCGATCCCGGTGAGCGTGACGCCGCGGCGCTGCGCCTCGGCCGGGTCGGCCTCGGCGAACCCGCCGCTCGGGGTGCCGTGCGCGGAGAAGCGGCCACTCGGGGAGACCAGGGCGAACGCCGCCTCGCCGACGGCGCCGCCGATGTTGTCCAGCACCACGGTGGCACCCGTGCCGCCGAGCGCGGCGCGGGCCTGCTCGACCCAGTCCGGCGCCTCGCTGTCGATGACCGCGTCCGGGCCCAGCTCCCGCACGCGGGCGATCTTGCGCTCGTCGCGGGCGGTCGCGACGACCGTGGCGCCGCGCGCCTTCGCCAGCTGGACAGAGGCGATGCCCAGCCCGCCGCTCGCGCCGACCACCAGGACCCGGTCCCCTGCGGTGATCCGCGTGACCTCGAGCAGGGCCAGCGCGGTGACGCCGTCGTGCAGCAGTGCCGCCGCGACCTGCAGGTCCACGTCGTCCGGCACCGGGACCAGCTCCGTCGCCGGCACCGCCACCCGCTCGGCGTAACCGCCGGTGCCGCCGGTGCGCGCCACGACCGCACGGCCGACCCAGCCCGGGTCCACGCCGTCCCCGACGGATACGACCTGCCCGGCCACCGCATTGCCCGGCACGTACGGCGGCGTCTGGGGCCAGAAGCCCCGTCCGTCGCCGCGCCGGACCATCGTCTCGACCCAGAGGGTGTCGGCCACCCGCACCCCGACGACCACCTCACCCGGTCCGGCCACCGGATCCGGTGCCTCCCGCGCGACCAGGACCTCGGGTCCGCCGAACCGCTCCACCACTACCTGCTGCATGACTCCGGCTCCTCGTCGCTCGGGTACGGGTCAGAGCTTGCAACCTGAAGTCAACTTCAGAGCAATGGGCGGTGACGGGCGGCACGCGCGGTGGCGCCGCGGTCCGTCGAGGTTCGCACGCACGACGTGGGTGTGGACGTCGCGAGCTACGGCACGGCGCTGGGGCGGGTCGCTCCGGCGAGGGTGTCGAGGGAGAGGTCGAGGGTCGCGGCGAGCGCCGACACCGTGAAGAAGGCAGGTGTGGGGATGCGGCCGGTCTCGATCTTGCGGAGCGTTTCGGCGGAGATGCCGGCGGCCGTCGCGACGTCGGTGAGGCTGCGCTCGCCCCGGGCCTCGCGCAGCAGCACGCCGAGCCGTTCGCCGCGCTGGCGGTCGGCCGGGGTGAGGGGGACGCGCACCATGGCGTCGATAGTAATACCGGTATAGTTATCTTCATGATCGAGCTGAAGTCCGCCGCGGAGGTGGACGCCTGCGCCGCGGCCGGGAAGATCGTCGCGGACGTGCTCACGGCGGTGCGCGGCCACGCCGCGCCCGGCGTCCCCACGGCCGAGCTCGACGCGCTCGCCGCCGACCTGATCGCCGACGCCGGCGCGCGCCCGAGCTTCCTCGGCTACCACCCGTCGTGGGCGCCGGTGCCCTACCCCGGCGTGATCATCACGAGCGTCAACGACGCGGTGGTGCACGGCATCCCGGGCCGGCGGCGGCTGCGGGCCGGTGACCTGCTGAGCGTCGACCTCGCCGTGCACCTCGACGGCTGGTGCGCCGACGCCGCCTTCAGCACGCTGGTGGGCGGCGGCGCCCCGCACGACGCCGCGCTGATCGAGACGACCGAGCGCGCGCTCGCCGCGGGCGTCGCGGCTGCGGTCGCCGGGGCGCGGATGGGCGACGTCGCCCACGCGATCGGCCGGGTCGCCCGCGGTGCTGGCTACGGGCTGCTCGCCCACCACGGCGGCCACGGCGTCGGCCGGTCGATGCACGAGGCGCCGAGCGTGCCCAACGAGGGCAGGCCGGGCCGGGGCCTGCCGCTGCGGCCGGGGCTGGTCCTCGCGCTCGAGCCGATGCTCCTCGCCGGGGGCGCCGACGCGTACCGCCACGACGGCGACGGCTGGACGATCCGCTCCGCCGACGGCAGCCGTGCTGCGCACGCCGAGCACACGATCGCGATCACCGAGGACGCCCCGCGGGTACTCACGGCGGGCCGCCCCTCCGACTGACCAGGTGTGCTGCGCGGCGCGTCCTGCTAGAACCGGGTGATGCTCGTCACCGCGCTCTACCGCTACCCGGTCAAATCGATGCTCGGCGAGCCGCTGGAGCGGTGCCGGATCGACGCGCGAGGCGTGGTCGGCGACCGCGCCTACGCACTGGTCGACGTCGAGACCGGCACCGTCGCCAGCGCGAAGGTGCCGCTCCGGTGGGCAGGACTGCTCGACTTCTCGGCCCGCTGCGTCGGCGAGCCCGAACCCGGCACGCCACCCGACGTCGAGATCACCTTCCCGGACGGATCGGTGCACCGCAGCGGCGACGCCGACATCGACGACGCGCTCAGCGCCGCCGTCGGCCGCCGGGTGCACCTGACCGCCACCCCGCCCGCCGGTGCCGCCTTCGAGGAGGTGTGGCCCGACATCGACGGGCTCGCGCCCGCGGCCGTCATCGCCGCCACCCGCGTCCGCGAGGAGGAGACCGGCGAGGTGGTCAGCCGGTTCGACCTCGCGGCCATGGCGTCGCAGCCCTCGTTCGTCGACCTCGCGGCGCTGCACCTGCTCACGGCGGCGACCCTGGACCGGCTGCGCGAGCTCGCGCCCGGGGCCGACTTCGACGTGCGGCGCTACCGGCCCAACGTCGTGCTCGACACCGACGGGAGCGGCTTCGTGGAGAACGGCTGGCCCGGGCGCGCGATCGCGTTCGGCGGCGGCGCGACCGTCACCGTCTCGATCCCCACGATGCGCTGCGTCATGACCACCCTCGCCCAGGGCGGCGGGCTCCCGCGGGACGCGGCGACGCTGCGCACGATCGCCAAGCACAACCGCGTCGACATCCCGGAGCTGGGCACCTGGGCCTGCGCGGGCGCCTACGCGGACGTGACGACGCCGGGCGACCTGGCGGTCGGCGACCCCTGTGAGCTGCGATCCTGACTGACGAACGGCACCTTCGTCGGCTAGGTACCGACGAGAGTGCCGTTCGTCAGGCGGGGCGCGCGCGGAGCGCGTCGACGAAGCCCGGCGCCCAGGCGAGCAGCTGCTCGTCGGCGCCCGGACGGGCGACGCACTGCAGGCCGACCGGCAGCGCAGGGCCACCCGGTTCGCGCGCGACCACCCCGGCCGGCAGGGACAGGGCCGGGAGCCCGGCCTGGGTCCAGGGCACGTTCATCACCGGGTCACCGGTGGCGTCGAGCCCGCGGGGGGCCGGGCCGGTGGCCGACGGGCAGATCCAGACGTCGGTCCTCGTAGCGTCCATCCGCGCCGGGACCGCCCGCCGGAAGGCGTGCACCCCGTCGAGCGCCGCCGTGTAGGTCGCGGCGTCGATCGCGCGGCCCTCGCGGATCGCGGCGGCGGACTGCGGCCGGTACCGATCGGCGTACCGGTCGAACCAGGCGTCGTGGCTGCGGGCGAGCTCCACGAGGTTCACCACGCGCTGCCGCCGGTTGACCTCGGCGACGTCGTCGAGCGCCGCGACCTCCCGCACCTCGTAGCCCGCCTCTCGCAACGCGGTGATCTGCGCGGCGAACGCCCCGCACGCGCCGAGGTCGGCCTGGTCGAGGTAGGGGCCGGTGGGCACGCCGAGCACCGGCCGTGCGGACGGTGCGGCCGGTGCCCAGCCGTCGCACAGCGCCGCGGTCGCCGCGGCGGCGAGCGCCGGGTCGGCGGCGAAGAAGCCGACCGTGTCGAACGTCGGCGCGTTGGCGACCACCCCGTCGCAGGGGATCCGCCCGTACGTGGGCTTGAAGCCGATGCACCCGCAGTAGGCCGCCGGCCGGACCACCGACCCGACGGTCTGCGTGCCGAGGGCCAGCGGGACCAGCCCGGCGGCCACCGCGGCCGCCGACCCGCTGCTCGACCCGCCCGGCGTGTGCTCCGGGTGGTGCGGGTTGCGCGTGGGACCCGGGGCGAAGTAGGCGAACTCGGCGGTGACCGTCTTCCCGGCGACCACGGCCCCGGCTGCGCGCAGCCGCGTCACCGCGGTGGCCTCGGGCCCGGCGAACACGTCCGCGGGCAGCGCGGACCCGGCCAGCGTGGGCAGCCCGTCCACCCGGAACACGTCCTTGACGCCCAGCGCCACGCCGTAGAGCGCGGGACGGCGCGCCGGGTCGGGCCAGCGCGCCGCCAGCTCCTCGTGGGCGGCGCGGACCCGCTCGGCGCGGCCCGGCTCGTCGACGAAGGAGTGCAGATCCCGGTCGGCGTGCGCGATGCGGTCGACGGCGGCGGCGAGCTCAGCGGCGGTGGACACCCGCTCACCGTAGGCGCCGGGCCGGGCCGGAGCAGCTGATCGTTCCGACCCGTGCGCCATGGCTGCCATTTCCGCGACGGCAGCCGGGAACGAGACCGCCTCCTGATCGATCCGAGCCGTACGTCCCGTGCGTCCGGCAGTCGCTGGTGTGCGGTTCGGATGGATCGAGGGTGGTTGATCGGTGCGAGCCGTACTCGGAGGTGGTGGTCGGGTCGGTGGTGTACGGCTCGGACCGATCTCGAGGGCGGTGATCGATCTGAGGCGCGCACCCGCGCGTTCGGACAGGTGCGCCGCGGGCCCGGGGTCCGGCATCATCCGGGCATGCCCGACGCCGCGCCGTTCACCGCCGACACCGAAGCCGCGATCGCCCGCGCCCGCCAGCACGGCGTCGGTGACCTGCTGCGGCGCACCGCGCTGCGCTACCCGGACAAGCTCGCGGTGGTGGCGGGCGAGCGGCGGGCCACGTACGCCGAGTTCGACGCGGCGGTGAACCGGACCGCGAACGCGCTCGGCGCCCGTGGCGTCGGCAAGGGCGACCGGCTCGCGCTGCTGTCGCGCAACTGCTGGGAGTTCGCGGTGGTGGCGTTCGCGACCGCGAAGCTCGGCGTCGTCCTGGTGCCCGTGAACTTCATGCTCGGGGCCGCCGAGATCGGCTACATCCTGCGGCACTCGGGAGCGACCGGGATGGTCGCGCAGGCCGAGCTCGTCGACACCGCCGAGCAGGCGCTGGCGGACGCGGGCGTCACCGGGGGCGTGCGCGGGCGCATCGGCGGGGCCGCCGAGGGCTGGGAGGACGTCGCGGACTGGTGGACGGCGGGCCCGGACCACGACCCCGAGGTGGCCGTGGCCGACGACGACCCGCTGCGGCTGATGTACACCTCCGGCACCGAGTCCCGGCCGAAGGGCGTGCTGCTGTCGAGCCGCTCGCTGATCGGCCAGTACGTGTCGTGCGTGATCGACGGCGGGATGGAGGCCGACGACGTCGAGGTGCACTCGCTGCCCATGTACCACTGCGCGCAGCTGGACTGCTTCTTCTCCGTGGACGTCTACCTCGGCGCCACGAGCATCGTGCTGCCCGGCCCGGACCCGGCCGCGCTGCTCGCGACGATCGAGGCCGAGGGGGCCACGAAGCTGTTCTGCCCGCCGACGGTCTGGATCTCGCTGCTGCGCCACCCCGACTTCGACACCCGCGACCTGTCCAGCCTGCGCAAGGGCTACTACGGCGCGTCGGCGATGCCGGTGGAGGTGCTCAAGGAGCTGCAGCGGCGGCTGCCCGACGTCCGGTTCTGGAACTTCTACGGGCAGACCGAGATGGCGCCGCTCGCCACGATCCTGCGCCCGGACGAGCAGCTGCCGAAGGCGGGTTCGGCCGGCCGGGCCGCGATCAACGTCGAGACGATGCTGGTCGACGACGCGGGTGAGCCGGTGCCGCCGGGGGAAGTCGGCGAGATCGTGCACCGCAGCCCGCACGCCGCGCTGGGCTACTACGCGGACGAGGAGAAGACGGCAGAGGCCTTCCGCGGCGGCTGGTTCCACTCGGGCGACCTCGGGATCATGGACTCCGACGGCTACCTCTCGGTGGTGGACCGCAAGAAGGACATGATCAAGACCGGTGGGGAGAACGTGGCCAGCCGGGAGGTCGAGGAGGCGATCTACCTCCTCGACGGCGTGGCCGAGGTGGCCGTGTTCGGGATCAGCCACCCGCACTGGATCGAGGCCGTCACGGCGGTCGTCGTGCCGAAGCCGGACGCGCAGCTCACCGCCGAGGCCGTCCAGGCGCACGCCCGCGGGTACCTCGCGGGCTACAAGTGCCCCAAGTACGTCGTGTTCGCCGACGCGCTGCCGAAGAACCCGAGCGGCAAGATCCTCAAGCGGGACCTGCGCGCCCGCCACGCCGACCTCGCCGCCGAGGCCTGAGGCGCACCGCGGCCGATCAGCGGGGTCCGACGACCGGCTGCCAGATGTGATCGGTCCGAGAAGCACAACCGGGTGCCGACGACAGCGCCGGCGTGCTGCTCGGGTCGATCACACCCTCCTGATCGCGACGAGTCGAACGCTGTGGAGGTGGGAACCGCGCGGATGTGAGGCTCGGACCGATCACGGCCGGGCGGCACCGGCCCTCACGACCGCAGCACTGCCTCCACCGCGGCGCGCAGGCCCACCGGCGGTCGCCCGAGCAGCTTCTCCAGGTCCGCGGCGGGCTCGGAGAACAGCCCGGACGCGATGAGATCGTGGACGAACGCGATCGGGCCGAGGTCCGCGGCGGGCACCGCACGGTAGGCGACCGGTCGGCCGGAGACCTCGGTGAGCGCCCGCGCGAGGTCTGCGACGGTCCACAGCGGCCCGCGCAGCTCGTAGACCTGCCCCGCGTGCTCGTCGCCGACGAGCGTGGCGGCCGCCGCGCGGCCCAGGTCGTCGATCGTCGCGAAGTTGACGGGGACGCCGCCGTCGGCACCGGGGAGCTCGCCCGCCTGGACGGCCGCGTGCAGCCCCGGGTTCACCAGGACCTCCGTGTAGAAGGTGTTGCGCAGCACCGTGTGCGGCACGGCGGAGTCGCGCAGCAGGCCCTCGGTGATCGTGTGGTCGGCCAGGAAGCCCGGCCCGTCGTCGGCGCCGATCGCGCTGGTGTAGACGATCCGGCCGACGCCGGCCGCGCGGGCGGCGTCGATCGCGTTGCCGTGCTGGCGGGGCCGGGTGCCGGGAGAGATGTCGGGCGAGGAGACGAGCAGCACGACGTCCGCACCCGCGAACGCCGACCGCAGCGACTCCGGGTCCTCGTAGTCGCCCGCGCGGACGTCGACGCCTCGCGCGGCCAGGTCGGTGGCCTTGCGCGGGTCCCGCGCGAGCGCCGCCACCTCCGTCGCGGGCACCCGCTCCAACAGGTCCTCGACGGCCGCGCGCCCCAGCTTGCCGGTGATCCCGGTGACGATGATCATGGCGCCGACGCTAGGCGGGCTACTCTCTTCCGGTAAGTACGTACCTTCCAGTAAGTGCCGGAGGTGGACGTGAGCACGCAGCTACTGGGGGCCGTCGAGGGCGGTCGGGGTGACGTGTTCGACAGTGCCTGCCCCGCTCGCACCGTGCTCGACCACGTCATGGGCAAGTGGGCGGTGCTCGTGCTGGTGGCGCTGCGGGCCCGCCCGCTGCGGTTCAGCGCGCTGCGCCGGGCCGTCGGCGGCGTGAGCGAGAAGATGCTCGCCCAGACCCTGCGCACCCTCGAGGCCGACGGGTTCGTGCACCGCGAGGTCGCCCCCACCACGCCCCCGCAGGTGACCTACAGCCTCACCGGGCTCGGGCACGAGCTCACCGGTCACCTCACCGGGCTGCTCGACTGGATCGACACCCGGCTGCCCGACGTGCAGGCCGCGCGCGCCGAGCGGGCGGCGGTCCGGGCCGGAACCTGAACCGCCGCCCGCCCGGGCAGGACTCAGCCCTCGAAGCCCTTCGGGTCCATCCACATGATCTCCCAGTGGTGGCCGTCGGGGTCGAGGAACGAGCGGCCGTACATGAAGCCCATGTCCTGCGGGTCCTTGGCCTTCGCGCCGCCGTTCGCGAGAGCGGCGTCGGCGATGCGGTCGACGTCCTCGCGGTTGTCCACGCCGAGGGCGATGATCGCCTCGGTGCTGGTGCCGTCGGACGTCGGCTTGACCGTGAAGTCCGCGAAGCGCTCCGGGGACAGCAGCATCGCGAAGAGCGAGTCGCCCAGGACGAGGTTGAGCGCGTTCTCGTCGCTGAACGCCTCGTTGAAGGTGAATCCGAGCGCGCCGAAGAACGCCCTCGTGCGCGCCTGGTCGGCGATGGGCAGGTTGACGAAGATCTGGCTGGCCATGTGGCCCCCTCCCGGTGTCGGTTCGAGTAGTGGACCAGTGGCGCGCGCAGAAGTCATCGGTCCCCCGAGCACGCGTTTGTGACGTCCGGCCCGCCACCGACGATTCCCGGGTGGACCCGAGACCGGAGGACGACCGTGCCCGATGATCAGCTGACCCTGCGCGAGCGGGCTGCCCTGCTCGCCCTCATGGCCGAGGCGCGGGAGCTGACGAACGCCGAGCTGCGCGCCGTGGCGGGCTTCCCCCTCGACGGCCGCCCGCGGCGGCGGTTGAACGAGCGGAAGCTGGTGGTGTCGCGCAGGACCGGGCGGAGCTTCACCCACGAGCTGACCGACGACGGTTGGGCCTGGTGCCGCGCCGAGCTGGGCGCGCGGCGGCCGGAGCGGGCCGGCTACGGCGGGGGCGCGCTGTACGCGCTGCTGGCCGGGCTGGACCGGTACCTGTCGCGCAGCGGCCTGCAGCTCTCGGACGCGTTCCACCCGGACGTGGAGAAGCAGGTCCGGGCCGCCTACCGCAGGCTCGGGCGGCCCGGCGACTGGGTCGCCGTCGCCGCGCTGCGCGAGGAGCTCCCCGACGTGCCCCGCGACGCCGTCGACGCCGAGCTGGAACGGCTCGCGGCCACCCCCGGCGTGCACGTGCGGGCGGCGTCGGACCAGAAGGCGCTCACCGCGGCCGACCGCGCCGCCGCCGTGCGGTTCGGCGGCGACGACCGGCACCTGCTGATGATCGAGGGCTGATGGACACCGACGAGCGGGCGGCGCTGGAGGCCGTCCAGTTCAACTCCGCCCTGACCCCGGACGACATCTGGAGCCCGGTCCGCAACCACGTCGAGGGCCTGCACCCGCGCGTCGCGTCGGCGCTGCTGCGCGACGTGCAGGCGGCGCGGCGCAGCAGCGGTGCCAGCCCGATCGGGGTGGCGCTGCAGGGTGAGCGGGGCGTGGGCAAGACCCACATGCTCCGGTGGGTGCGCCAGCAGGTGCAGGAGCAGGACGGCTACTTCTTCCTGATCAAGCTGTTTGACTCGGAGGACTTCTGGTCCAGCGCAGTGCGCGGGATCGTCGACGGTTTCGACGGCGGGCAGGTCGACCAGCTCGGCCCGCTGCTGCGCCGCCTCGCGGTGCGCGCGGGACTGGCGGCCGAGCAGCAGGGCCGCATCGCCGGAATGATCCCCGTGTTCCGCAAGGACCTGGACGACCTGCTCGCCGGGCTGCGGGAGGTCGACCGGCAGGTGTGGGCGGACTGCCAGAACACGCTGCGGGCGCTGGTGCTGTTCCGCGCGGCGGAGCCCGAGGTGCAGGAGGTGGGCTACAACTACCTCAACCTCGACGGCGACGTCGAGGACACCGCCCGGCAGGCGTGGGGCTTCCGGCCGGGCGCGCGCCCGAAGCAGGTGGTGCTGCGCGACATCTCCCGGCTGCTGGCGCTCACCGGTCCGACCGTCGTCGCGGTGGACCAGATCGACGGGTTGCTGAACCTGCGTTCCGGGCCGGAGGCGCCCGACGCGGTCACCGCACGCCGGCAGGCCGACGCCGTGGGCCGGATCGCGGACGGGCTGATGGAGCTGCGCGACGCCGCGCGCCGCACCCTCACGGTCGTCGCCTGCCTGCCCGAGACCTGGGAGATGATCGCGACCCGGGCGGCGATCTCCGCCGCCGACCGCTTCCACCCCGCGGTCCTGCAGGGCGCGCTCCCCGACGCCGAGGTGGCGCGCGCGATCGTCGAGCAGCACCTCGGTGGCCTGTACGGCGAGGCGGGCTTCACGCCGCCGTACCCGTCGTGGCCGGTGCTGCCCGCGGCCTTCGGCAGGCCCGCCGTCCGCACGTTCACCCCGCGCAAGCTGCTGCAGCAGGTCGACGCGCACGTGCGCCGCTGCCTGGATGCGGGCGAGCTGCGCGAGCTCGCCGACTTCGCCGACCCGGTGGGCCCCGGTGGCGGCGGCACGGGTCCGGACGCCGGGGCGCTGCGGGGCCTCGACGAGCGGTTCGCGCAGCTGCGGGCGGAGGCGGACGTCGCCGCCCCGCTCGACCCGGACACGGAGGACCAGCGGATGCCGGCGCTGCTCGCGGCCGGTCTCAAGTCCTACGTCGCCGAGCTCGGTGAGGACGGGCAGGTGCTCGCCGTCGACCAGGTGCGGGGCAAGAAGCCGGCGTTGCACGCCCGGCTGCGCCGCACCGTCGACGAGCGCACCGAGGACGAGGTGCACGTCGCCTTCCGCGCGATCGCGCCCGCGCACCACCGTGCGGTGCAGAGCCGGCTCGCCACGGCCGTGACCGAGGCCGGGCTGCGCGCGGGCGCGGACCGGCGCCGGCTGGTGCTGATCCGCAACATCGCATGGCCATCGGGCCCGAAGACGGCGGCGGCGATCGCCGACGTCCACGACCTCGGCGGGCACACCGTGGCCGTCGACGAGGACGACCTGCGCACGCTCGCCGCCCTCGAGGTCATGCAGCGCCCGCCGCTGCCCGGGCTGCTCGAGTGGCTCGCCGCGCGGAAGCCCGCCGGCAGCACCGGGCTGTTCCGGCGCACCCTGGGGGACGTGGCGCCGCCCTCCCGGGAGGGCGCGCCGAGCCCGTCGTCGGCCCGGCCCGCGGAGCAGGCGCCGCCGCGACCCGAGCGCGCGCGGCGGCCGAGCCCGTTCCCGCGCCCGCGCGTCCCCTCGGTCCCGGTGGGCCGCTCGGCGTCGGGGCAGGACGTCCTCGTCCCGTTGGAGGGGCTGCGCAAGCACACGGTGGTCTTCGCCGGCTCCGGCTCGGGCAAGACCGTGCTGCTGCGCAGGCTCGTGGAGGAGTGCGCGCTCCAGGGCGTGTCCGCGATCGTGCTCGACCCGAACAACGACCTGGCACGGCTCGGCGACGCCTGGCCCGCGCCGCCCGAGGGCTGGTACGACGGCGATGCCGCCCGCGCCGAGGCCTACCTCGAGGAGACCGACGTCGCGATCTGGACGCCCGGCCGGACGAAGGGCCGTCCGCTGGCGTTCCAGCCGCTGCCCGACTTCGGGGCGGTGCTCGACGACGAGGACGAGCTCCGGCTGGCCGTCGACTCGGCCGTCGCGAGCCTGGCGCCGCGCACGCGGCTCACCCCGCGCAAGCTCGGGCAGGGGCAGGCGGTGCTGCGGGAGGCGTTGGAGGCATTCGCCCGCTCCGGCGGCTCCGCACTCGCCGCGTTCGTGGAGTTCCTCGCCGACCTGCCCGACGGGACCAGCGCCCTGCGCAACGGGCCGAAGCTGGCCGGGGAGATGGCCGAGGAGCTCCACGCGGCGACGATCAACGATCCCCTGTTCGGCGGCGCGGGCCAGACCGTGGACCCGACGGTGCTGCTCACGCCGCCGCCGGGGAAGAAGGCGCGCATCTCGGTGATCAGCTTCGTCGGGCTGCCCGCCGACGACCAGCGGCAGAGCTTCGTCAACCAGCTGCAGATGGCGTTGTTCTCCTGGGTGAAGGCCAACCCGGCGGGCGACCGACCGCTCGGCGGGCTCTTCGTGATGGACGAGGCGCAGACGTTCGCGCCGTCGGGCGCGCTCACCGCGTGCACGCAGAGCACGATCTCCCTCGCGTCACAGGCCCGGAAGTACGGGCTGGGGCTGGTCTTCGCGACGCAGGCGCCGAAGGGCCTGCACAACCGCATCCCCGGCAACGCCGCCACCCAGTTCTTCGGCTTCCTGAACTCGGTCGCCCAGATCAACACCGCCACCGAGCTGGCCAGGGCGAAGGGCGGCCGCGTGGACGACATCTCCCGCCTGGGGACCGGTCGGTTCTACGTGGCGGGCGAGGGCCTCGCGTTCGAGCAGATCCGCACGCCGATGTGCCTCAGCTTCCACCCGTCGAGCCCGCCCTCGGCGGAGGAGGTGATCCGGCGCGCCGCCGAGTCGTGAGTGGATACGAGTGCGGGAGCACTCGTATCCACTCACGGCCTGATCAGCCGACCGACGCCAGGTCCGTGGGCTCCTCGCGCGAGGGGGAGGGATCGGTCATGCCGGCGGTGGCGTCCCGCTCGCCGGCCAGCAGCGGGCAGGCGAGCCAGGGCTCCGGGATGCCGAACGCGTCGACCAGCGTCCGGGCGTGCGGGCGCAGCGTGCCGCAGAGCGCGTTGACCGCCTGCGTGACCGCCTTGGCGCGGCCGGCGGTGAGGTAGGCGTGCTCGATGAAGAACGCGCGGTCGCCCTCGATCACCGTGAGCGCGTGCAGCGCGAGGACGTCGGCGAGCAGCGCGCGCACCGGCGCGTCCTCGACCCGGTCGACGGCCGCGGCGAACGCGTCGAACACCAGCCGGTCGACGTGGGCGCGGGCCGCGGCGAGCAGGTGGTCCTGGGCCCCGTTGAAGATCCCGAACTGGTCCGCGCCGGGCTTGAGGGCCTTGCGCATCCGCTGCGCCGCATTGGCGAGCAGGTGCTCCTCGCGCTCGGCCAACAGCCACCGCTGGTAGGCGCGGTCGCGGACGTCGCCGCGGCGCACGAGCGCGCGCACCCCGGTCTTCTCGGCGACGGTGCCCGCGACGAGGTCGGCGGCGAAGCGTGCCTTGCCGGCCAGGTCGAGCTTCCCGACGCGTCGGCCGTAGTCCGACAGCAGGGTCTTGGCGACCAGCTGCAGCAGCACCGTGTTGTCGCCCTCGAACGTGGTGAACACGTCGGTGTCGGCCTTGAGCTGCGGCAGCAGGTTGGCCGCGAGGTAGCCGGCGCCGCCGCACGCCTCGCGGCAGGTCTGGATCGTCGAGGTTGCGTGCCAGGTGCCCACGGCCTTGATCCCGGCCGCGCGGGTCTCCAGCTCGCGCTGGCGCCGCTCGTCGATCTCGGCGCCGGGGTTCTGGAGGTCGTGCATGTCGGAGACCAGGTCGCTCTGCGCGAAGTGCAGCGCGTACGCGGTGGCGAGCGCGGGCAGCAGCTTGCGCTGGTGCACGAGGTAGTCCAGGACCACGACCTCCTCGCCGGTGGCCGGGTCCGCGAACTGGCGACGGGTGGCGCCGTAGCGGATCGCGAGCGCGAGCGCCTTCTCCGTGGCGGTGACCGCGCCGCCCGCCACGCTGATCCGCCCGCGGACGAGCGTGCCGAGCATCGTGAAGAACCGGCGGGTCTCATTGGCGATCGAGCTGGTGTAGGTGCCGTCCTCGGCCACGTCGGCGAACCGGTTGAGCAGGGCCTCGCGCGGCACGCGCACGTGGTCGAAGGTCAGCCGCCCGTTGTCGACGCCGTTGAGACCCGCCTTGACCCCGCAGTCCCCGATCGTGACGCCCGGCTGCGCGCCGCCCGCCTCGTCCCGGACGGGGACGAGCAGGGCGTGCACCCCGTGCTTCTCCCCACCCGTCACCAGCTGTGCGAAGACCACCGCCATCCGACCGTCGCGGGCGGCGTTGCCGATGTAGTCCTTGCGGGCGCCCTCGTCCGGGGTGTGGACCACGAACTCGCGGGTCGCCGCGTCGTAGGTGGCGGTGGTGCGCAGGTGCTGGACGTCGGACCCGTGGCCGGTCTCGGTCATCGCGAAGCAGCCGAGCAGCTCGCCGTCCATGATCTGCTTCAGGTACCGGTCGTGGTGCTGCGCGGTGCCGAGCACCTGCACCGCGCCCCCGAACAGCCCCCACTGGACGCCGGCCTTGACCAGCAGCGACAGGTCGCCGTAGCCGAGCATCGCGAACGCGGTGACCACGCCGCCGACGTCGCCCCCGCCGCCGTATGCCGGGTCGAAGCCCTGGTGGGGGCGGCCGCTCTCGGCCAGGCGGTGCAGGTTCTCGGTGGTGAGCGCGCGGTAGTCGGCGGTGCTCAGGTCCGGGTCGGGGTGCACCGACAGCGCGCCCATCTGGGTGCGGACGTCGTCCCGGACGGCGGCCCAGCGCCCGTCGAGGACGCTCTGCAGCGTGCGCGGGTCGACGGTCATGACGTTCCCTCCTCGGTGCGGTCGACCACCCCGGACAGCCCGGTCCACGCCAGGGCCGTGAGGTGATCGGCCAACTGCTCCTTGGTCGTACCCGCCGAACGGGCGATCCAGTTGTCCGCCGCGGCGCGGACCATGCCCACCACGCCGTGGCCCCACGGCACGGCGGGCGCGGGGTCGGCGCCGACGGCGACCAGCTGCTCGGCGATGACCTCGGCGACCTGGTCGCCCACGAGGGACACGAGGTCGGCCACCGGGTCGGCGCGCAGCTCGCGCTCGACCAGCGGGCGGTGCACGACGAACCGGTACACCTCCGGGTCGTGCTCGATCAGCCGCAGGTAGGCGGCGATGGCCGCGGCGGTCCGGGCGCGCGGTCCGGTGGCCCCGTCGATCGCGGTGCGCACCTGGCCGAGCAGGACGTGCGCCACCCGCTCGCAGACGGCGACGTAGAGCTCGGTGCGGTCGGCGAAGTGCCGGTAGACGGCGGTCTTGCTGGTGCCCGCCGCGGCGGCGACCTCGTCCATGCCGACGCCCGCGCCGTGCGTGCGGATCGCGGCGATCGCGGCGTCGGTGAGCTCGGCGCGGCGGGTGCGCCGGTGGGCGTCCCACCGGCTGGCGCGCCGATCCCGTGCCACCTTCACGGCACCGACGGTACCGGGTACGTTGAGTACCGGCTACCCGTGGGTAAGGAGACGCCATGCCGGACACCCGGAGGAAGGCCGCCGTCATCGGCGGCAACCGCATCCCGTTCGCCCGCGCGAACGGCGCCTACGCCCGCGCGTCCAACCTGGACATGCTCACCGCGACGCTGGACGGGCTCGCGGCCCGGTTCGGGCTGGCGGGCGAGCGGATCGGCGAGGTGGCAGGCGGCGCGGTGCTCAAGCACAGCCGCGACCGCGATCTCACCCGCGAGGCCGTGCTCGGCAGCTCGCTCTCGCCCTACACCCCCGCCTACGACGTCCAGCAGGCCTGCGGCACCGGCCTGGAGACGGCGGTGCTCGTCGCGAACAAGATCGCGCTCGGGCAGGTGGAGAGCGGCATAGCCGCCGGTGTCGACACCGCGAGCGACGCACCGGTCGCGCTGAACGACGACCTGCGGCGGGTGCTGATGGCGCTGAACGGCGCGAAGACGCTGGGAGCCCGGCTCGTCGCGCTGCGCGGGCTGCGACCCGGCCAGATCGTGCCGGAGGTCCCCCGCAACGCCGAGCCCCGCACCGGGCTCTCGATGGGCGAGCACGCCGCGCGCACCGCGCTGGAGCGGCAGGTGAGCCGCGAGGCGCAGGACGAGCTCACCGTCGCGAGCCACCGCAACCTCGCCGCCGCCTACGACCGCGGGTTCTTCGACGACCTGGTCACGCCCTACCTCGGGCTCACCCGCGACCAGAACCTGCGCCCCGACTCGTCGGTCGAGAAGCTCGCGAAGCTCAAGCCGGTGTTCGGCAGGGGCGAGGGGGCGACGATGACGGCGGGGAACTCCACCCCGCTCACCGACGGCGCCTCGGCCGTGCTGCTCGGTTCCGACGAGTGGGCCACCGCGCACCGGCTGCCGGTGCTCGCGCACGTGGTCGACGCCGAGACCGCGGCCGTCGACTTCGTACACGGTCCCGACGGGCTGCTCACCGCGCCCGTGTACGCCGTGCCGCGGCTGCTCGAGCGCAACGGCCTGACGCTGCAGGACTTCGACTTCTACGAGATCCACGAGGCGTTCGCCTCCACCGTGCTCGCCACCTTGGCGGCGTGGGAGGACCCGGCGTTCGCGAAGGAGCGCCTCGGCCTGGACGCCCCGCTGGGGTCGATCGACCGCGCGAAGCTCAACGTCGCCGGCTCGTCCCTGGCCACCGGGCACCCGTTCGCGGCCACCGGCGGCCGGATCGTCGCGACGCTGGCGAAGCTGCTGCACGAGAAGGGGTCCGGCCGCGGCCTGATCAGCATCTGCGCGGCAGGAGGCCAGGGCGTGGTGGCGATCCTGGAGGCGGCGTGACGACGACGACCCCCGCGCACCTTGGAGCCACGATGCACACTTTCGGCCCCCAGAACCGGCACCTTGGAGCCAACGTGCGGATTTTTGGGCCGCTGAAGTGCGACCTTGGAGCCAACGTGCGGGTGGGGGGTCGGTGATGAGCAACGACACGCTGCGCGATCTCTCGCAGAACCGGCTCGTCCAGCGGCTCGGGGTGCCGCGCATCCCGGTGCTGCGCCGTTACTCCCCGGGCCAGCCGCTGCTCGACGGCCCCGCGCTCGTCGGTGCGGTCGGCGGGGGCGGGCTCGCCGACGGCGTCCGCGCGCTCCTCGCCGACGCCGGCGCCCCCGAGGCGGGCGAGGAGGGGAAGGTCGCCGCCGCGGTGCTGGACGCCACCGGCGCGCGCACCCTCGACGACCTCGCCGCGGCGCAGCAGTTCCTGACGCCGGCCGTGCGGCGGCTCGCCCCGTCCGGGCGCCTGCTCGTGCTCGGCCCGGTCGCCGACCCCGAGGACGTCGAGGCGTCGGCCGTCGCCCAGGCGTTCGAGGGGCTGGTCCGGTCCGCGGGCAAGGAGGTGCGGGCAGGGGCCACGGCGAACCTGCTGGTCGCCGCGCCCGACGCGGGAGCCGACGCGCTCGCTTCGACGCTGCGGTTCTTCCTGTCCACCCGTTCGGCGTTCGTGTCCGGGCAGGTCGTGCGGGTCGCCGCCCCGGTCGGTCCGGTCGAGCCGGGCGAGGGGGCCGCGCCGCTCGCCGGGCGGATCGCCGTGGTCACCGGCGCCGCGCGGGGCATCGGCGAGGCCATCGCCGACACCCTGGCCCGCGACGGGGCCACGATCGTCGCCGTCGACGTCCCGGCCGCGGGCGACGCGCTGGCCAGGGTCGCCAACCGCACCGGGGGCACCGCGTTGCAGCTCGACATCACCGCTCCCGACGCACCCGCCCGGCTGCTCGCGCACCTGCGGGAGCGGCACGGGCGCGTCGACGTGGTGGTGCACAACGCCGGCATCACCCGCGACAAGCTGCTCGCCAACATGGACGCCGACCGCTGGAACGCCGTCCTCGCGGTCAACCTGCGCTCCCAGCTCGCGATCAACGCGGCGCTGCTGGCCGACGCCGCCCTGCTCGGTGCCGCCGCGCGGATCGTCTGCATCTCGTCGATGAGCGGGATCGCGGGCAACCGCGGGCAGACCAACTACGCGGCCAGCAAGGCGGGCGTGATCGGGATGGTCCGCGCGCTCGCCCCGCGCCTGGCCGAGCGGGGGGCCACGATCAACGCGATCGCGCCCGGGTTCATCGAGACCGCGATGACGGCGAAGATGCCGCTCGGCACCCGCGAAGCGGGCCGGCGGGTCAGCAGCCTGCGCCAGGGCGGGCTGCCGGTGGACGTCGCCGAGGCGGTGGGCTGGCTCGGCCGGGCCGCGTCGGGCGGTGTCACCGGGCAGGTCGTGCGCGTCGACGGCCAGAACATGCTGGGGGCCTGATGCCGACGCTCGGCCCGCTGTACGTCAAGGCCGCGCTCGGGACGGTCGGGCGCCGGGGCGCCGATCTGCCCGAGACGGTGCTCGCGCGCGAGGGCGTCACCGTCGACCGGGACCGCCTCGCGGAGTACGCCCGCGTGTGCGGACTCCCGGTGGCGGATGCGCTCCCGGCGACCTACCCGCACGTGCTGGCCTTCCCGCTGCAGGTGGAGCTGATGGCGCAGCGGTCGTTCCCGCTGCCGCTGCCCGGGCTCGTGCACGTCCGCAACGGGATCACGCTGCACCGGGCGGTCGACGCGGCCGAGCCCCTCGCCGTGCGCGTGCACGCTGAAGGGCTGCGCGCGCACCCGAAGGGCGCCCAGGTCGACCTCGTCGCGCGGGTCGACGCCGGCGGCGAGGCCGTGTGGGAGGGCCGCAGCACCTACCTCGCGCGCGGCGCGACCGCCACCGAAGGTGCGGCGGACACGCCCGCGCCGCCCGGCGTCGACGCCGGGGCACCGGCCGCCACCTGGCGCGTCGACGCGGGCACCGGCCGCCGCTACGCGCGCGTGAGCGGCGACGTCAACCCCATCCACCTGAGCAAGTGGACGGCGAAGGCGTTCGGCTTCCCCCGGGCGATCGCGCACGGCATGTGGACGGCCGCCCGGGTGCTCGCCGCGCTGCAGGGCCGGCTGCCGGAGGCGCTGACCTACGACGTGGCGTTCGGCAGGCCGCTGCTGCTCCCGTCGATGGTGGAGCTGCGCACGGCCCGCTCCGGAGACGGCTGGGACGTGGAGGTCCGCGGCCGCAAGGGTCCGCACCTCACGGCCACGCTCCGCCCCACTCCCTGACGAACGGCACCTTCGTCGGCCAGGCACCGACGGAAGTGCCGTTCGTCGAGATCGCGCGTCACTAGACTCGCTGCTCATGGCACGTCCCAGGCGGGTTCGGCGGTGGGTCATCGACTGGCCCGCCCGGATCGCGCTGGCGGTCGTCGTCGTGT
The DNA here is from genome assembly GCF_006716445.1 of Pseudonocardia kunmingensis. Taxonomy (GTDB): domain Bacteria; phylum Actinomycetota; class Actinomycetes; order Mycobacteriales; family Pseudonocardiaceae; genus Pseudonocardia; species Pseudonocardia kunmingensis. Next base: position 2,751,494 of record NZ_VFPA01000001.1, on the reverse strand, counting down.
TCGCGAACGTCGCGGGCGCCGTCGTCGTGTTCGTGCTCGCCGCGTGGGTGCTGCCGGAGGGCCCGCTCGCCGACCCCGTCCGGGTCCGCGCGCTGAACATGATCGCGCTCGGGGGGTACCTGCTGGTGGCGCTGCCCGTCGGGCTGCTGTGGGGTGGCAGGCGGTTCCGGTTGCGCCCCGGCGAGGCGGACGCCGAGCAGCGCCGGGAGCGGCGGATGGTGCTCTACGGGCCGCTGCGGCTCGTCACCGTCCAGGCGGTGCTCTGGGCATTGGCGGTGGCGGTGTTCGTGCTGCTCAACCTGCCCTACTCGGTGCGGCTGGCGGTCTCGGTGGGCGAGACGATCCTGCTCGGCGGCATCACCACGTGCGCGCTGGCCTACCTGCTCAGCGAGCGCATCCTGCGGCGCACGGCGGCTCGCGTGCTGGCCGCGCGCCCCCCGAAGCCGCGGCCCGGCCTGCCGGGGATCGTCGTGCGCTCGTTGCTGTTCTGGGCGCTCGGCACCGGCGTGCCGGTGGTCGGCCTCATGCTGACGGCCGTCTCGGCGCTGGTGTACGGCGACGTGCCGGCCACCCGCCTCGCCGTGATCGTGCTGGCCATCGGGGGTGTCGCGCTCGGCGCGGGCCTGCTCGTGAACGTGGGGGCCGCCCGGGCGGTGGCCGACCCGGTCAACGCGGTGCGCCGCGCGATGCGCCGCGTCGAGCGCGGCGAGCTCGACGCGGGCGTCACCGTCTACGACGGCACCGAGCTGGGCCAGCTGCAGTCCGGCTTCAACACGATGGTCGCCGGCCTGCGGGAGCGGGAGCGGATCCACGACCTGTTCGGCCGGCAGGTCGGCCGCGACGTCGCGCGGGCGGCCGCGGCGGCACAGGAGGTCCGGCTCGGCGGGGAGGTCCGCTGCGTCGGCGTCCTGTTCGTGGACCTCGTCGGGTCGACGGCGCTGACCGCGCAGCGACCGCCCGAGGAGGTCGTCGAGCTGCTCAACCGCTTCTTCGCGGTCGTCGTCGAGGTGGTCGAGGAGCACGACGGCTGGATCAACAAGTTCGAGGGCGACGCCGCGCTCGCGGTGTTCGGGGCGCCCGTGGACGGGGAGGACCCGGCAGGCTGCGCCCTCGCGGCCGGGCGCGTCCTGGCGGCGCGGCTCGCGTCCGAGCTGCCGGACGTCACCGCGGGGATCGGGATCTCGGCCGGGGACGCCGTCGCGGGCAACGTCGGGGACGTGCGGCGCTACGAGTACACCGTGATCGGCGACCCGGTGAACGAGGCCGCGCGGCTCACCGACCTGGCGAAGTCGGTGCCGGGCCGTGTGCTGGCCGCGGCGGACGCCGTCGCGATGGCCGCTCCCGAGGAGGCCGCCCGCTGGGAGCTCGGCGACCCGACCCGGCTCCGCGGCCGCCCGGCGCCCACGAGGCTCGCCACGCCCGTGGAGCGGACGAGGGCGGCGGCGGGCGAGCCGGAGGAGCCGGCAGCGCCATTCGTCGGCGGGCACCCGGGCAACGCCGGATGACCGCCGGTGACCGGGCCGCCTACCGGCTGCTGCCGGCCGGACGACCCGGCCTCACCTCAGGTGCCGGGCGAAGAACCGGCTCGCGTCCTCGCCCGCGAACCGCGGGACGCCGGTGTGCCCGCCCGTGTTGGCGTGCAGCGTCTTCTCCGTGGAGCCGAAGGCGTCGAACAGGTCCAGGGCCATCTGCCGGTCGTTCCCTTCGTCGTCCCACTGCAGCAGGACATGCAGGGGGATGGTGACCCGTCGGGCCTCCTCGAACACGGTGCGGGGCACGAAGCTCCCGGCGAAGAGACCGGCGGCCGAGATGCGCGGCTCGACCACCGCCAGCCGGACGCCGATGGCGATCACCCCTCCCGAGTACCCGACCGGGCCGCCGATCCCGGGCAGCGCGAGGAGGGCGTCCAGGGCGGCCCGCCACTCCGGGACCGCCTGGTCGACCAGCGGGAGGACGAGCCGGTCGACGATCTCGTCGTCGACCGGCCCGCCGGCCTCCAGCGCCCGGCGCAGGTCGGCGCGGGCCTGCTCGGCGGCGGCGGAACGCGGCCGGTCACCGCTCCAGGGGAGCTCGATGGTGGCCGCGGCGAAGCCGTCCGCCGCACAACGCCGGGCCCGGGCGGCCAGCCGGGGGTACATCGTGCGCAGCCCGCCGGGGTGACCGAGCAGGATCAGCGGGGCCGGTGCGGCTGCAGATCCGGGCGTCCACAGGATGCCGGGGACCTCGCCGAGGGTGAACCCGCGTTCGAGGACGCCGTCGTCGAGGCGCTGTTCAGAGGTGAGTTCCATGGTCGTGCCTTTCGGGAGCGCTCGTGAACGGCGCTCCCGGACGACCTATCGCCCGACCGTGACCCCGGAGAGGAGCACCCATGTCGACACTGCGTTCACGGGTACCACCTCCTCGTTCTCCCGCACGGCCTCCGGGAAGCTAGCAGCGGCCACCGTGGTCCGCCACCGGGTTCTCGCTCCGGCTGCACGGCGACCGCACGGGCCGGAACGGCGGGATCTTGGCGCTCCGTGTCCGGAAACCGCGCGCTCCTCGTCGGTGGGCGGAACTAGCGTCGGGGCCATGAGCTCCTCGACCACCCCGGTCGTCGCCCCGGCCTCCCGCCACCGGTGGAGCGCGCTCGCGGCCGTCTCGGTCACCGTGCTCGCGTGGGCGTCCGCGTTCGTGGCCATCCGCGCGGTCGGGGAGGTCTACCAGCCGGGCCCGCTGACACTGGGCCGCCTGCTCGTCGGCTCCCTCGCGCTCGGCGCCGGGCTGCTCGTCACCCGCCGCTGGGTGTGGCCGACGCGCCGGGAGTGGGCGCTGGTCGCGCTCTGCGGGCTCTCGTGGTTCACCGTCTACAACATCGCCCTGAACGCCGCGGAGCAGAGCGTCGACGCGGGCACCACGGCGATGCTGGTGAACGTCGGCCCGATCCTGATCGCGCTGTTCGCCGGGCTGTGGCTCGGCGAGGGCTTCCCGCGCTGGCTGGTGATCGGGGCGCTGGTCGCGTTCGGCGGCGCGGTGCTCGTCGGTGCGGCCACCTCGAACGCCGAGCGGGCCGACCTGCTCGGTGTGCTGCTCTGCCTCGTCGCGGCCGTCACGTACGCGATCGGGGTACTGGCGCAGAAGCCGGTGCTGCGCCGGCTGCCCGCACTGCAGGTCACGTGGCTGGCCTGCACGATCGGCGCCGTCGTCTGCCTGCCGTTCGCCCCGGCACTGGCCACCGAGCTGGCCGCGGCCCCGGCCGCGGCGACGGCCGGTCTCGTCTACCTCGGTGCCGTGCCCACGGCGCTGGCGTTCAGCACCTGGGCCTACGCGCTGGCCCGCATGGATGCCGGGCGGCTCGGCGTCACCACCTATGTCGTGCCGCCGATCACCGTCGTCATGTCGGCCGTGCTGCTGGGCGAGCTGCCGGCGTTCCTCGCGATCGTCGGCGGGGCGGTCTGCCTGGTGGGTGTCGCGCTCTCCCGCCGTCGCTGACCCGGCCCTACCGCAGCTCCCCGAAGAACTCCCGGATGTCGGCCACGAGCGTCTCCGCGTCGACCATCGCCACCATGTGGCTCGCGGCCTCGCGGCCCGACCAGTGCACGATGTCGTTGCCCCGCGAGGCGATCCGGCGGAAGGCGTCGGGGCCGCCGTGGGACACGCCCGTGGGGACGAGTGCCTGGTCGACCGGCATGCCCGCGGCGCCGTCGTAGTACGTCCAGGACGACGTGCCGCCGGTGCCGGTGAACCAGTACAGCGACGCCGTGGTGAGCAGCTGGTCGCGGTCGAGGTGGGGCAGCAGCGCCGCCGCGCCGTCGGGCCAGCCGTCGAACTCGGCGAGCCGCTCCACCAGGTAGGCCAGCTGCGCGACGGGCGAGTCCAGCCAGCCGTAGGCCAGCGTCTGCGGCCGGTTCGCCAGGTAGGGCGCATAGCCGCTGCCGTCGGAGAACAGGGACGCCGGCCGCTCCAGCCCTGCGCGGTCGTCGTCGGTCAGGCCCTCCAGCTCGTCCGGGTCACCGGTCGGGATGCCCAGCCCGCCGGTGATGTGCACCCCGACGAGGTGCTCCGCGTCGACGAGCGCCAGCTGCGGGGACACCAGTGCACCGGCGTCGTTGCCGTGCGCGCCGTAGCGCTCGTGGCCCAGCCGCGCCATCAGCTCGGCCCAGATCCGCGCGACGCGTTCCGCCGTCCACGGCCGCTCGTCGGCGGGCTCGGGGAAGGGCGAGAACCCGAACCCGGGCAGCGACGGCACCACCACGTGGAACGCCCGGTCCGGGTCGCCCCCGTGGGCCCGCGGGTCGGTGAGCGGGCCGATCAGGCCCATTAGCTCGGCGACCGAGTTCGGCCAGCTGTGCGTGAGCACCAGCGGGAGGGCGCCGGGCTCGGGTGAGCGGAGGTGCAGGAAGTGGACCAGCTGCCCGTCGATCTCCGTGCGGAACTGCGGGAACGCGTTCAGCCGGGCCTCCTGCGCCCGCCAGTCGAACCCGGTGCGCCAGTGCTCGGCCAGCTCACGCAGCTGCGCGACCGGCACCCCCCGGCTCCAGCCGCCGGGCAGCTGCCGCGGCCAGCGGGTGCGGCCGAGGCGGTCGACCAGGTCGTCCAGGTCGGCCTGCGGAACGTCGATGCGGAAGGGGCGGATGTCCTCGGTCATGCCCGGGGACGGTAGGAGGCATGTAGGTCAAGGATCGTCATACATCGGGGACGCGGTAGTCCTCGTCCCGCGCGTCGGTGATCAGCATGTGCCCCGGCGCGTGCGCGATGGCGAGCGCCGGCCGGGACTCGACGACCGCGGCCTGCGGGGTGACGCCGCACCCCCAGAACACGGGCACGTCACCCGGCTCGAACCGCACCGGGTCGCCGTAGTCGGGGGCGTCGATGTCGTGGATCCCGAGCTCGCGCGGATCGCCGACGTGCACCGGAGCGCCGTGCACCGCCGGGTAGGCCGCCGTGACGCGCACGGCCGTCCCGACGAGCGCCTCCGGCACCGGGCGCATCGACACGACCAGCGGGCCGCTCACGGCCCCTGCCGACCGGCAGCGTCGCGACGTCCGGTACATCGGCACGTTGACGCCCTGCTCCACGTGCCGGACCGGCACACCCTCCGCGGCCAGCGCGCGCTCGAAGGTGAAGCTGCAGCCGATCAGGAAGCTGACCAGGTCGTCGCGCCACCACTCGCGCACGTCGGTGGGTTCGGCGGCCAGCTCCCCGTCGACGTAGACGCGGTAGCGCGGGATGTCGGTACGGATGTCGCCGTCGAGCAGCGGCCCGGCGACCGCGCCCGCCTCCAGCACGTCGAGCACCGGGCAGGGTTGCGGGTTGCGCTGGGCGAACAGCAGGAAGTCCCAGGCCAGCTCCCGCGGCACCGTGATCAGGTTGGCCTGCGTGTACCCGTCGCACCAGCCTGCCGTCGGGGTGACGAGGCCGGCGCGGAACCGGTTGCGGGCTTCGGAGGGTCTCACGCGTTCTCCTTCCAGGGCGGGGCGACGAACCGGAAGCGCACCCGCTGGCCGGGCCGCACCTGGGCGACGCGGTCGACGTCGGCGTCCAGGACGACGGCGACCACCGGGTAGCCGCCCGTCACCGGGTGGTCGGCGAGGAACAGCACCGGCTCCCCGCCGGGTGGCACCTGCACCGCGCCGCGGACGATCCCCTCGCTGGGCAGCTCCTGCGACCCGGCCCGTTCCAGGGAGGCGCCCTCCAGCCGCATGCCCACCCGGTCGCTGCGGCTGGACGCGGTCCAGGTCGTGCGGGCCGGTGCGGTGGGGTCGGTGAGGAAGTCCGCCCGCGGGCCGGGGACGGCGCGGAGCACGACCTCGCCGTCGGGCGGGACCGCCACCGGGGCGACGTCGAGCAGCGGCACCGCGTCCGGCTCCGGCCCCACCGGCAGCACCGTCCCGGGCGCGAGCTTCTCGGGCCCGAGCCCGGAGAGGACGTCGGTGCTGCGCGACCCGAGCACCGGCGGCACCGCGATGCCGCCACGTACCGCGAGGTAGGTGCGCAGGCCGGTCGGCGGTGTTCCCAGCCGCAGCACCTGGCCGTCGCGGAGGCGGACCACCGCGTGGTGGCCGACGGGCGTGCCGTCGACGTCGGCGGGCGCCGGGGCGCCGGAGAGCGCCACGGTGAGCCGGCCCCGGGCCCGCACGGCGAGCCCGCCGAACACCACCTCGATGCCCGCCGCGCCCTCGTCGTTGGCGACGAGCCGGTTGGCCAGCCGCAGCGCGGCGCGATCGGCCGCCCCCGAACGCCCGACCCCGGTGGCGGCGAGCCCGGGCCGCCCGAGGTCCTCGACGAGGGCGAGCGCCCCGGTCGCGAGCACGTCCAGCGCGCGGCTCACGGCTGCGACCCGGTCACCGGATCTCCCGGAAGACCACCGTGCAGCCCGGCTGCAGGAGCGCGCCCCGGTCCAGGTTCCACAGCTCCGCCCCGGTGCGCCCGATCAGCTGCCAGCCGCCGGGGGACGAGCGCGGGTAGATGCCGCTGAACTCCCCGGCGAGCCCGACCGACCCTGCAGGCACCGAGGTGCGCGACTCCGAGCGGCGGGCGACCTCCAGCCGCGGGTCGCCGCCGACCAGGTAGGCGAACCCCGGTGCGAACCCGCCGAAGGCGGCCCGCCACGGCGTGCCGGTGTGCGCCGCGACGACCCCGTCGGCGCCGAGCCCGGTGAGCTCGCCGACCTCCTCCAGGTCGGGCCCGTCGTAGACGACCCCGATCTCCACCCGCTCCCCGTCCGGCGGCGCCGCGCCCGGCTGCACGTCCAGCTCCAGGACAGCGCGGCGCACGGCGGCGAGGTCCGTGCCGGGGCGGACGCACAGCAGCACGGTGCGGGCGGCCGCGACGACGTCCAGGACGCCGTCCGGCGGCGCCGCGCGCACGGCGTCGGCGAGCGCGAGCACCTCGGGCAGCCCGTCGACCTCGACGAGCAGCCCGGCGTCCCCGCAGGGGAGCACCTTCACCCCGGCTCCTCCGCGAACGCGCGCAGCCCGACGCCGGCCGCGTCCAGCCCGGCGCGCACCGCGGTGGCCATGGCGACCGCGCCCGGGGAGTCGCCGTGCACGCACGCCGACTCCGCCCGCACCCGCACGTCGCTGCCGTCGACCGCGGTGACGACGCCCTCGGTGACCATCCGCAGGACGCGTGCCGTGACCTCGGCCGGGTCGTGCAGCAGGGCTCCCGGCTGCGACCGCGGCACCAGGGTGGCGTCCGGCGTGTAGCCGCGGTCGACGAAGAACTCGCGGACGGTGCGCAGACCCGCCGCCTCGGCGGCGTCGAGGAACTCCGAGCCCGGCAGGCCGAGCACGGGCAGCGCGGGGTCGTAGGCCCGCACGGCGGCGACCACCGCCTGGGCCTGCGCCTCGTGGTGCACGATCGCGTTGTAGAGCGCGCCGTGCGGCTTCACGTACCGCACGCGGGTGCCCGCCGCACGGCACATCCCCTCGAGCGCCCCGATCTGGTAGAGGACGTCGTCGGCGAGCTCCTGCGGCGACACGTCGAGGAACCGCCGGCCGAAGCCGGCGAGGTCGCGGTAGCCGACCTGCGCCCCGACCGCGACCCCTCGTTGCGCGGCCAGGGTGCAGGTCCTCCGGAGAGTCGTGGGGTCGCCCGCGTGGAAGCCGCACGCCACGTTGGCGGAGGTGACGATGGCCAGCATCGCCGCGTCGTCACCGAGCTCCCAGCGGCCGAAGGACTCACCGACGTCGGAGTTGAGGTCGATGGTGTTCGGGTGCATGCCCTGCATGCTCACAGCTTCGCGAGCGCCGTGAGGGACGCGTAGCCCATGTAGAGGGTGAGCAGCCAGGCGAGGACGCCGATGCCGAGCAGCCACGCCGGGTAGCGGTAGCCGCCGAGCAGGTCGCGGCGCCGCCACGCGACCCAGAGGATCACCGTGAAGCCGATCGGCAGGATCAGCCCGTTGAACGCGCCGGCGAACACCAGCAGCGTGGCCGGGGCCGTCCCGAGCACCAGGTAGATCACCGCCGACAGCGCGATGAACGCCACGGTGAGCAGGTTGCGCCGCCGGTCGCTGGTGTTCCGGGAGGTCAGGAACGACACCGACGTGTAGGCGGCGCCGATCACCGAGGTGATGCTCGCGGCCCACAGGATGATGCCGAACAGCCGCAGGCCGACCTGCCCGGCGGCGGCCTCGAACGCGCTGCCGGCCGGGTCGTTCGAGGCCAACGTGACCCCGCCCGCCACCACGCCGAGCACGGCGAGGAAGAGCACGACCCGCATCACGCCGGTGACCAGGATGCCGATCACCGAGCTGCGGGCGATGCCCCGGGCGTGCTCCGGGCCGGTGAGGCCGGAGTCGAGCAGCCGGTGCGCCCCCGCGTAGGTGATGTAGCCGCCGACGGTGCCGCCGATCAGCGTGGTGATGACGAGGAAGCTCACGGTGTCGGGGAGCACGGCGTTGCGCAGTGCCTCGCCGACCGGCGGCCCGGAGACCACCGCGACGTACGTCGTCAAGATGATCATCACCCCGCCGAGGACCACGACGATGCGGTCGAGCGCCACGCCGGCCCGCTTGCTCAGGAAGATCGCGATGGCGATCGCCGCGGAGATGCCGCCGCCGATCTTGACGTCGACGCCGAGCATGGCGTCGAGGCCGAGCCCGGTGCCGCCGACGTTGCCGATGTTGAAGACGAGCCCGCCGATCACGACGAGCCCGGCGAGGACGTATCCGACGCCCCGCGCGACCTCGTTGCCCAGCTCGTGACCGCGTCGGCCGGACACCCCGATCACGCGCCAGACGTTCAGCTGGACCGCGATGTCCACCAGGATCGAGGCCACGATCGCGAACGCGAACGCCGCGCCGAGCTGCGCGGTGAACGTGGCGGTCTGGGTGATGAAGCCCGGACCGATCGCGCTCGTCGCCATCAGGAACATCGCGCCGATCACCGCACCGCGGCTCGTGGCCGAGCTGACGGCGGCCACCGCCTTCGCGTCGCTCATGAGTTGCCTCCCGGCGGGACGTGACCGGCGGCACAGCACGCGCCGGTGGGAGGCAGCGTAAGGATCGTTCAACGATCCGGCAATACTTTCCGCGAGTTTTCCGCGCCACCCCCGACGAACGGCACTTTCGTCGGCTAGGTGCCGACGAGAGTGCCGTTCGTCGCCTGGAGGTTGTGCTGTACACGGGCGGGGGACGGGCGGACACTGAGCGCGACCGCGTGGGAGACCGCCGGCGCCGGGTGTGCCCGCCCGGACCGGTGCGCGGTCAGGGCCGTCGACCGACACCCCCTCCTCGGTCGACGGCCGCCTCCCACCTGCCGTCAGCTCCCCTGCGCCGGCGGGCAGAAGGCCGTGGCGAACAGACCGACGACCGTCTCGGTCGTGCTCCCCCCGCGCTCGAGCGGGCTGTAGGAGAGGGTCAGCTGCCGCCCGGAATCCGTGGTCATGGCGTAAGTGAGGTACCCGAGCAGCTCGCCACCGTGCCCGACGACCGTGACGCCGCACGGGAGGTCGAACTCCTGGAGCCCGAGCCCGTACCGGAACCCCTGGCCGCCGGTGTCGACCGTGTCGCGCATCGCGGCGAGCGCGCCTCCGCTGATCAGCTCACCACCGAGCAGGGCCGCGAGGAAGCGGTTCAGGTCGCTCGTCGTCGAGATCATCTCCCCCGCTGCCCAGTCCAGCGACGGGTCCATCTCGGTGACGTCGACCATCCCCACCCCGTCGACCTCGACGACGGCGCGCACGTGCGGCTCGGGCAGGTGCGGGTCGGAACCGGGGACGGTGGTGTGGTTCAGCTTGAGCGGCCGGAGGATCCGGTCGGTGATCGCCACGCCGTAGGGCTGTCCGGTGAGCCGCTCGACGAGCAGACCGGCGATGACGTAGTTGGTGTTCGAGTAGTGCCAGCCCTGCCCCGGAGCGAAGTACGGCGGCGTCGCGAACGCCACGTCGAGCAGCTCCTGCGGCCGGTAGGTGCGGAACCGGGCCTCGCCCCGCCAGCGGTTCGTGGACCAGTCGCGTTCGTGCGCGTAGTCGTAGATGCCGCTGGTGTGGTCGAGGACCTGCCGGACCGTGATGGCGTCGCCGCCGGGCACCAGGCCGGGAAGGTGCCGGGCGATCGGGTCGTCCAGGGCGAGCCGGCCCTCGTCGACCAGCTGCAGGACCACGGTGGCCACGAACGTCTTCGTCACGCTGCCGATCCGGAACCGGCCGGATGCGTTGGCCGCGACGGACGAGGAGGGCTCCTGCGGGCCGGCGCTCGCCGCCCACTCGTGGTCCCCCTCCTCGATCCGCAGCAGGGCCGCTGACGCAGCCCGCGTCTCGACCAGGCGGTCGAGTGCGGACTGCAGCGCAGAACGGGGGAAGGGGTCGGGGACCGGGAGGGAGCACGCGGCTACGGCGATGCCGGCGAGCAGCGCGACGAGGACGGACGTCGATCTCACGGGAGCGACGCTAGGAACAGGGGGTGCCCGAGCCCATGGGGTGTTCGGCGCCGCGCAGTTGTGGTTCTCCACAGGGCGCGGCGGTGGCCCGCCGGAGTCAGGGCAGGTCGCGCAGCGCGGCCAGCGCCATGCGGCGCAGGAGCGCCGCCGCCTCGGGGGTGCGCCCGGCGTGCGGCGTCGAGTTCAGCAGCCCGAACGCGCCGTGGGCCGCGGTGCGGGCGGCGTCCACCGGCAGGCCGGGGTGGGCCCGGCGCAGCGCCTGCACCCAGATCTCGACGTAGGTGCGCTGCAGGCGGCGCACCTGCCGGCGTTCGGTCGCGGGGAGGTTCGCGAGGTCGCGGTCCTGCACGACGATGAGCTCCGGCTCGCGGCGGGCGAAGTCGGCCTGGAACTCCACCAGTGACGTGAGCAGCTCGTGCGGATCGGTCGTGGCCACGGCGAGCGCCTGCCCGCCCGCGAGCAGGTGCTCGCTGATCCCGACGAGCATCTCCGCGAGCAGGGCCTCCTTGCCGGGGAAGTGGCGGTAGAGGGCCGGGCCGCTGACGCCGACGGCGGCACCGAGCTCGGCGATGCTGACCCCGTGGAACCCGCGCCGGGCGAACAGCTGCGCGGCCACCGCCAGGATCTGCTCCCGCCTGCTTCCGGCGGGGGGTGCGGCAGGGGTGGCCATGGGCGCAGCCTAGCCATCGGTTAACGCCCGCTAACCCTCCCCGCGGCGCTCGCCGCCGTCGGGGCGACGACGGCTGGCAGGCCGTTGATCGTGCTCAGCGCGGGCACAGGCTCGCTCGCCTACCCTGTGGGGATGCCACGGCCGCTGGGATGGCTGCGCGCGCGCATGGGCGTGCGCGCCGTCTCGGCGTTGTCCGCGGCCGTCGTGGTCGCACTCGCGCTGCTCGTCGCGGGCGCCGCGCTGCTGCTGCTCGTGCAGCAGTCGTTGCGCGCGTCGGTGCAGGCGGAGGCCGAGCAGCAGGCCGGGCTGATCGCCACCAGGCTCGACCAGAACTGGCAGGGCGAGGCCAACGAGAACGCGCGCGAGGCGCTGAGCGCCCTCACCCGGGAGTCCGACGACCTCGCGCAGGTGGTCGTCGAGTACGGCGACACGCCGCAGCGGACCCTCGAGGCGGGCACGGACCCGTTGGGTGGCTACCGGGACGGCACCCCGATGTCCGACATCCGGCCCGACGACGGCGAGACCGTCGTCCGGACCGACGTTCCCGTCCGCAAGGTCGACGGCAGCGTGGTGGACACCGTGCTCGTGGCGATCGCGGGCCAGTCGGCAGGCAACGACGTGGTCGTGCTGTACGCGGCGCCGCTGACCGTCGTCGACCACACGACCGGCACGCTGCTGTTCTACCTGCTCTGCGGCGTCCCGCTGCTCATCGTCGTCGCCGGCCTCACCACCTACCTGTTCTCCGGCCGCGCGCTGCGCCCCGTGGAGGCGATCCGGGCGCAGGTCGCGGAGATGACGGAGAAGGACCTGGGGCAGCGCGTGCCGGTGCCGCGCGCACGCGACGAGGTGGGCAGGCTCGCCGAGACGATGAACGCGATGATCGCCCGGCTGCAGGACGCGCAGGGGGTGCAGCGGCGGTTCGTCGCCGACGCCAGCCACGAGCTGCGCAGCCCGCTCGCCACGATCGCCACGGGCCTCGAGCTGATGCAGAGCGGCACGGTCGACCGCAGCACGATCACCGCGCTGCGGGGCGAGACCACGCGGCTCAACAAGCTCGTCGAGGCCTTGATCCTGCTCGCCCGCGCCGACGAGCGCGGGCTGCAGCCCCGCCGCGAGGAGGTGGACCTCGACGAGGTCGCCGAGGGCGAGCGCGGCCGGCCCGCCGACGGGAAGGTGGTCGCCGAGGTGCGCACCGTCCCGGTGCGCGTGGTCGGCGACCGCGGCCAGCTGGCCAGGGTCGTCCGCAACCTGGTCGACAACGCGCGCCGGCACGCCCGCTCCCGCGTCCTCGTCACCGTCCGGCAGGACGCCGACGCCGCGGTCCTCGAGGTCTCCGACGACGGTCCCGGCGTGCCGCCCGCCGACCGCGCCCGCGTCTTCGAGCGGTTCGTCCGCCTCGACGACGCCCGCGCCCGTGCCGACGGCGGCTCCGGGCTCGGGCTGGCGATCGTCGCCGAGGTCGTGGCGGCGCACGGTGGTCGGGTCGAGGTCACCGACGCCCCGGGCGGTGGCGCGCTGTTCCGGGTCCGGTTGCCGGTCGCTGCCGCGCCCGAGCCGCAGCCGGACGAGCCGCCCGCCCCGGCGGCTGCGTCCGCCGGCCCGGCGGCCACCACCCGACCGGCCCCGGCCACGCGGCCCGTCACTGCGGGTCCGCCGTCCGCCGCGACGCCGGGCCCGGCCGGTCCGGGGGCGCCGGCGCCGTCCCCGGCACCCACCGGGAAACCGGTGCCCGCCGCGGCTCCGCCCGCGACCGCCGGCGCCGGGGGGAAGTCCGGTCCCGCCGCAGGCCCGGCCGGGGCGGGGACGCCGCGACCCGCCGCGGATCCGGGATCTCCGGGCCAGACGGGGACGCCGGTCTCCTCGCAGGCGTCCGACCGCGCCGGGGCGCCCGCCGCCGAGGACCGGCCGGCCGGCCCCGCGGACCCCGCACCGGGCTCCGCCCCGGCAGCAGGCGACCGGGAGCCGGGCCGCGACGAGCCCGCGCGGCCCACCCGCCCGGGTGCGGAGGGGGCTCCGGACGGCGGCGCCCGGTCCGGGGACGGCCGTGCAGCCGAGCGACCGAGCCGCGGTCCTGATCGCGTTCGCCGTCCTCGGCCCGTCATGCCGACACGGCCCCTGCCGTTGCCCCGTCCCGCGTCGCCCCGCGCCGAGGCGCCGCAGGGCACGCCGCCGCAGGGCACGCCACCGCAGGGCACGCCGTCCCCGGGCACGCCGCCGCGGGGCGTTCCGTCCCGGCCGGATCCCGCCGGCGCCGCGCCGCCCGCCCCCCGCCCCGGCGGCACGCGGCCCGTCACCCGGTGGTCCGCGCCGCCGTGGTCCGGGTCGCCGCGGCCCGCGTCCCCCTGGTTCGCGTCTCCGCGGCCCGGGAACGGTCGCCCGGCCACCGAGCCGGGATCTCCGCGGCCCGCGAACGCGGAGCGGCGTTCACCGGACGGGTCCGGATCCGGCAGCGATCGCCCTGCGCCGGAGAACGGCCGAGCATCCGGGGTGCAGGCGGGCGGGCACCCCGGTCCCGCGCCCCGGCCGCGCGGCGGCGGGCAGCGCCCGGTGCGCGACGACGAGGCCCGCCGCGACCCGGTCACCGCCCCTTACGGCGTCCCGGCCGTGCCGCCCGCCGAGCCCGGCCCCGACGACGAGCACCGCCCCGACGACGAGCGCCGGACCTCACCCGTGCCCCGGCCTCAGCCCGGCTCGGCCATCCGGTAGCCGACCCCGCGCAGCGTCTCGATGCTGGCGGTGCCGAACGGGGCGTCGATCTTGCGACGCAGGTAGCCGACGTACACCTCGACGACGTTGACCTCGCCCTCGTAGTGGGCGTCCCACACGGCGCGCAGGATGTCGGTCTTCGTGACGACCTCGCCCGCGTGGCGCATGAGGTGCTCGAGCACGCCGAACTCGCGGGGCGTCAGGGTGATCTCGACGTCGCCGCGGTGCACGCGGTGGCGGGCCGGGTCGAGGCTGAGGTCGCCGACGGTCAGCACGGTGGGGCGGGCCTCGCCCGCACGGCGCAGCAGCGCCCGCAGCCGGGCGAGCAGCACGACGAACGAGAACGGCTTGACCAGGTAGTCGTCGGCGCCCAGGTCGAACGCGTCGGCCTCGTCGTACTCGCCGTCCTTGGCCGTGAGCATGAGCACCGGCGTCCAGACCTCGGCCGCGCGCAGGCGCTGCAGGATCCGGTAGCCGGACAGGCCCGGCAGCATGATGTCGAGCACCACGACGTCGTGCTCACCGGTGCTGGCCGCGGCGAGACCCGAGATGCCGTCGTGCACGACCTGCACCGAGTGCCCCTCGGCGGCGAGCCCGCGCCGCACCATCTCCGCGAGTGGAACCTCGTCCTCGACCAGCAGTACGCGCACCCCTAGACGTTATCCGCCCACCCGTAGAGCCGTGCGGGGTTGTCGACCAGCACCCGGCGGCGCAGCTCGGCGTCCGGCAGCCAGTCGGCGAGCACCGCGCGATGGTCGGCGGGGGTCGGGACGGGACCGGGCGGGGCGACGTAGGGCCAGTCGGTGCCCCACACCACCCGGTCCGGTGCCGCGGCGAGCACCGCCGCCACGCGCTCGCGCAGGGCCGGCGCGGCGGCGGCCTCGGCCGTGCCCGGCACCAGCCGGTAGGCCCCGGACAGCGTCACCCACGCGTCACCTGCGTCGAGCAGTTCGCGCAGCAGCGGCACGGCGGGGTCCGGCTCGCCCGGCGGCGGGGCGGGGAGCAGGCCGAGGTGGTCGAGCACGACCCGGCCGCGCGTGGCGGCCTCCCGCAGCAGCGCCCGGTGCTCGCGCGGGTCCGTCCACACCTCGACGTGCCAGCCGAGACCCGCCACCCGCTCCTGCAACGCGGGCAGCGCCGTGACGGGGGTGCCGCCGGCGAACCGGTCCTGGACGCGGCACCCCCGCACCCCGGCCGCGGCCAGCGCCGCGAGCTCGTCGTCGCTGGCGTCCGGCCCGACCACGGCGACGCCGCGCAGCCGGTCGGGTGCGGCCGCCAGCGCGGCGCGCAGCACCCCGTTGGCCCTGCCGTACGCGCTCGGCGTGACCAGCACGCCGCGGGCGAGGCCGAGGTCGTCGAGGTGGGCGAGGTAGCGCTCGACGGGCGCCTCGAACGGCGCGTACACGGCGCCGGGGACGCCGCCGCCCGGCCCGGTCATCACGTGCGCGTGCACGTCGGTGGCGCCGGTGGGGAGGGTCACGACGCGGATCCGGTGAGCTCGGCCCCGCGGGTCTCGGGCAGCAGGAGGGCGCATCCGGCCATCACCAGGTAGGCGATGCCGGCGAACAGCGCGATCGCCACCCCGATGGAGATCGCGTCCGCCAGCAGGCCGACGAGCAGCGGGAACAGCGCGCCGATGCCGCGGCCGAAGTTGTAGCAGAAGCCCTGGCCGGAGCCGCGCAGCTCGGTGGGGTACTGCTCGGTGAGCAGCGGGCCGAGCCCGCTGAAGTAGGCCGAGGAGACGAAGCCGAGCGGCAGCGCCAGCGCCGTGAACACCGGGGTGGGCAGGTCCAGCAGCGTGAACGGCAGGACGATCACGAACGCCGCGACCGCGCACACGACCAGTGCGGGGCGCCTGCCCAGCCGGTCGGTGAGCCAGGCGCCGAACAGGTACCCGGCCAACGCGCCGACGATCACCAGCAGCAGCGTGCCGCCGAGGCCGAGTACGTCCAGACCGCGGGCGGTGCGCAGGAACTGCGGGAGGAACGTGGTCAGGGCGTAGTAGCCGCCCTGCGCCCCGGTGCACAGCAACGCGCAGACGAGCGTGGTGCGCAGCAGGCCGCCCCGGAAGATGCCGAGGAACGACGGGCGGTCCTCGCGCCGGTCCGCGTGCCGCACGTACACGTCGGGCTCGGGGACGTGGCGCCGGATCCAGAACACGCCCAGCGCGGGGAGCACGCCGAGCGCGAACAGCACCCGCCATGCGGTCTCGGGCGGGAGCAGGGTCTGCGTCAGCACGAACAGCGCGACCGCGAGGCCCCACCCGACGGCCCACCCGCTCTGGACCGTGCCCACGGCGCGGCCGCGGAAGCGGGCCCGGACCGTCTCGCCCATGAGGATCGCCCCGACCGCCCACTCGCCGCCGAAGCCGAACCCCATCAGCCCTCGGAACACGAGCAGCTGCGTGGCGTCCTGGGCGAACGCGCAGAGCAGCGTGAACACCGAGAACCACAGCACGGTGACCTGCAGCATCAGCGCCCGGCCGAACCGGTCGGCGAGCACCCCACCCGCCCAGCCGCCGACCGCGGAGCACAGCAGCGTGACGGTGCCGATCAGCCCGGCCTCGGCGTTGGACGACAGCACCCCGACGGTGAGCAGGACCGGGATCAGCAGGCTGTAGATCTGCACGTCCATCGCGTCCGTGGCCCAGCCGCCGAAGCAGGCCCAGAACGTGCGCCGCTCGCGCGGCACCATCGACCGGTACCAGTGCTCGTCCGCACGCGGTTCCGCCATCAGCACCTCGTAGCACCCGGGCGATCGACCGGCAACCCGGAGGCGGGGCGAGGAGGCCCCTATGATCATCCGGTAGTAGTCCGATCGGGTGAACGGGGGGTTAACGATGGGTTGGGACGAGATCCGGGACCTGCACGTCGAGTTCCTGGCTGAGCAGGGGTTCCGGCCGAAGGTCGACGACGAGGGCGACATCCACTTCCGGTACGAGGGCCGGCACCACTTCATCATGGAGACGCAGGACGAGCAGTACTTCCACCTGCTGTTCCCGAACTTCTTCCCGCTGGCGGGCGAGACGGAGGTCGCGGAGGCCGCGCTCGCCGCGTCGGTCGCCTCGCGGGCCACGAAGGTCGCGAAGGTCTACCTCAACCCGGCGCTGGACAACGTGAGCGCGTCGGTCGAGCTGCTCGTGGCGCAGCCGGCCGACGTCCACGCCCACCTCCTGCGCTCGCTGGGCATCCTCGGCACGGCGACCGGCAAGTTCCTCGAGGAGATGAGCGTCCGGTTGGCCGCCGCCGCACCGGCCGACGCCGCCGTCTGACGCCGCGGAGCCCTTAGCCCCCGGCTGCCTCGTCGGGATCGAGGAGGCGGCGGACCGCCCGGTCCACGAGGACCGGCAGGTAGTCCCGGACGGTCGCCGAGTCGAGGAGCCTGCGCTGCTGCGCGATGTGCTGCAGCACCACCTCGACCTCGGCTCCGCCGGTCGGCGCGAAGTCCCGGACGAGGCGGGCGGTCACGTCCTCCCACTGCTTCGCCATCCGCTCCTCCCACGCCCGGGCGAGGACGTCGTCGTCCGCGCCGCCCGGGGGCGTCGCGGGGTCGGCGGCGACCGCGGACCCGGTGGAGGCCTCCGGGTGCGCGGATCCGGGCGTGGCGGGCTGGGCCACCCGGGCCATCAGGCTGGGCGCGCCCGGGAGGTGCACCCGCGCGGACCGAGGACCGGGTCGCGGTCCGTTGTCCACGAGCGGCCCGGCCTTCAGGTTCGGGTCGATCTTGCGGTGGACGTGCTTGAGGTTCTCGTCGGTCCGGGACGGCGCGGGCTGCGTCCACCGGGACGAGGGAGCGGGGCGCCCGGGCGTGGCTCCGGTCGGCGAGGTCACGGGTGCGGTCCTCCGGTCGGTCGGGGCGGCGCGGCGCTCGCCGCGGCCGACGATGATCAAGCCTGGTGGAGGCTATCGGAAGCGGCTCCCGCCGCCTCACCCGAACGAGGGCTGTGGCGCAGCCGGTTAATGACCGTTAACATCGCGACTCCCCGACGGAGGAGGTCCGATGCCGGTCAGCACGTCCGGGACCGTGGTGCGCACGGCCGCCGACACGACGGGCGACGGTGCGGAGCGCAACGCGGCCGCCCACCGCGAACTGGTCGCGGACCTGCGCGCGCGGCTCGCCACCGCCGCCCGCGGGGGCCCGGAGCGAGCGCGCACGCGCCACGTCGAGCGCGGGAAGCTGCTGCCCCGCGACCGCGTGGACGCGCTCCTCGACGCGTCGAGCCCGTTCCTCGAGCTCTCCCCGCTCGCCGCGGGCGGCATGTACGGCGACGAGGCGCCGGGAGCGGGAGTGATCACCGGCGTCGGGCGGGTGGCCGGGCGCGAGGTGGTCGTCGTCGCGAACGACGCCACCGTCAAGGGCGGCACCTACTACCCGATGACGGTCAAGAAGCACCTGCGCGCCCAGGAGGTGGCGCTGCACAACCGGCTGCCGTGCGTCTACCTCGTCGACTCCGGCGGCGCCTACCTGCCCGAGCAGGACTCGGTGTTCCCGGACCGCGAGCACTTCGGCCGGATCTTCTACAACCAGGCGCAGATGTCCGCGCAGGGCATCCCGCAGATCGCGGCCGTCCTCGGTTCCTGCACGGCGGGCGGGGCGTACGTGCCGGCCATGAGCGACGAGGCCGTGATCGTGCGCGACCAGGGCACGATCTTCCTCGGCGGCCCGCCGCTGGTGAAGGCGGCCACCGGCGAGGTCGTCACGGCCGAGGAGCTGGGTGGGGGCGACCTGCACTCGCGCGTCTCGGGCGTCACCGACCACCTCGCCGAGGACGACGCGCACGCGCTGCAGATCGTCCGTTCGATCGTCGGCACGCTCGGCCCGCGCGCCCCGCGGCCGTGGGACGTGCTGCCCACGCAAGCGCCGCTGGCCGACCCCGAGGAGCTGTACGCGACCGTCCCCACCGACTCGCGCACCCCCTACGACGTGCGCGAGGTGATCGCGCGGGTGGTCGACGGGTCCCGGTTCCACGAGTTCAAGGCCGAGTACGGCGCCACCCTCGTCACCGGCTTCGCCCGCATCCACGGCCACCCGGTCGGCATCGTGGCGAACAACGGGATCCTGTTCTCCGAGTCGGCGCAGAAGGGCGCGCACTTCATCGAGCTGTGCGACCAGCGCGGGGTCCCGCTGGTGTTCCTGCAGAACATCTCCGGTTTCATGGTCGGGCGCGAGTACGAGGCGGGCGGCATCGCCAAGCACGGCGCGAAGATGGTCACCGCCGTGGCCACGACGCGCGTCCCGAAGTTCACCGTGATCATCGGCGGCTCGTTCGGGGCCGGGAACTACTCGATGTGCGGGCGGGCGTACTCGCCCCGGTTCCTGTTCATGTGGCCGAACGCCCGGATCTCGGTGATGGGCGGTGAGCAGGCCGCCACGGTGCTCGCGACGGTCGGCTCCGGCGCCGACCCGGACGCCGTCCGCGCCCAGTACGAGACGCAGGGCCACCCGTACTACTCCACGGCGAGGCTCTGGGACGACGGCGTGATCGACCCCAAGGACACGAGGACCGTGCTGGGCCTCGCGCTCTCGGCGGCGGCGAACGCGCCGCTGGCGGAGCCCGGCTTCGGCGTCTTCCGGATGTGAGCGCGATGCCTCAGAACCCGCAACCCCGCGACGAACGGCACGTTCGTCGGCTAGGTACCGACGAGAGTGCCGTTCGTCGCCAGGTCGGATCTGGAGGGTCCTGTGTTTGACACCGTGCTCGTCGCCAACCGGGGCGAGATCGCCGTGCGCGTGCTGCGCACATTGCGGCTGCTGGGCATGCGGTCCGTTGCCGTCTTCTCCGACGCCGATGACTCCGCGCCGCACGTTCGGCTCGCCGACGTCGCCGTCCGGATCGGGCCCGCCCCCGCCGCGCAGAGCTACCTCTCCATCCCGGCCGTGCTCGAGGCCGCCGCGGCGACCGGGGCCCAGGCCATCCACCCGGGGTACGGGTTCCTGTCGGAGAACACCGCGTTCGCGGCGGCGTGCGCCGACGCGGGCGTCGTCTTCGTGGGGCCGCCGGCGTCGGCGATCGAGGCGATGGGCGACAAGATCGCGGCGAAGGCCACCGTCGCGAAGGCGGGCGTGCCGGTCGTCCCCGGCTCGGACAGCGCGGGGCTCACCGACGACGAGCTCGCCGCCGCGGTCGAGGACGTCGGCTACCCGGTGCTGCTCAAGCCGAGCGCGGGCGGTGGCGGCAAGGGCATGCGCGAGGTGCACCGGCCCGAGGACCTGCGTGAGGCGATCGCGTCGGCCCGACGAGAAGCGCGCGGCTCCTTCGGCGACGACACGCTGCTGGTGGAGCGCCTGGTCACGACGCCGCGGCACATCGAGATCCAGGTGCTCGCCGACGCGCACGGCAACGTCGTGCACCTGGGTGAGCGCGAGTGCAGCCTGCAGCGGCGGCACCAGAAGATCGTGGAGGAGGCGCCGTCGGCGCTGCTCACGCCCGCGCAACGCGCGGCGATGGGGTCGGCGGCCGTCGAGGCGGCGCGCGCGGTCGGCTACACCGGCGCGGGCACCGTCGAGTTCATCGTCGGCGCCGACGACCCCGACCGGTTCTACTTCATGGAGATGAACACCCGGCTGCAGGTGGAGCACCCGGTCACCGAGCTGGTCACCGGGCTAGACCTGGTGGAGCTGCAGCTGCGGGTGGCCGCCGGGGAGCCGCTGCCGATCGACCAGGACGCCGTGCGCCTCACCGGCCACGCCGTCGAGGCGCGCGTCTACGCCGAGGACCCCGCAGCCGGGTTCCTGCCCACCGGGGGGCGGATCCTCGCCCTGCGCGAGCCGGCCGGAGCGGGCGTGCGGGTCGACTCCGGGGTCGCCGACGGCACCGTCGTCGGCAGCGACTACGACCCGATGCTCGCCAAGGTGATCGCCCACGGCGCCGACCGCGCCGAGGCGCTGCGCCGGCTCGACGCCGCGCTGCGCGACACCGTGCTGCTCGGCCTCGACACCAACACCGGCTTCCTGCGCGCCCTGCTCGCCGACCCGGACGTGCGCGCCGCCCGGTTGGACACCGGCCTCGTCGGGCGCAGGCTCGCCGACTGGACGGCCGCCGAGCTGCCCGACGACGTGCTCGCCGCCGCCGCGGCGCACGCGCTGCTGGCGCTGGAGCCGGCCGGTCCCGTCGTCGACCCGTTCGACGTGCCCGGCGGGTGGCGCGTCGGCGAGCCCGCGTGGACGACCTGGCGGATGTCGGTGTCCGGGCACGACCCGGTCGGCGTCCGCATCCGCGGTCGCGCGGCCGCCGCCGAGGTGGCGGTCGGGGACGCCGAGCCGCAGCCGTGCACCGCGGCGCGGGACGGTGACGCGCTGGTCGTCGCGGTCGCCGGGGTCACGCGCCGCTACGCCTGTGCCCAGGACGGCGACACCCTGTGGCTCGGCCGCGACGGGCGCGCCTGGGGGATCCGGGAGCAGGCCCCGCTGGAGGCCGCCACGGCCGCCGACGCCGGCGCGGGCGGGCCGGTGCTCTCGCCGATGCCCGGCACCGTCACGGCCGTCGAGGTCGCCGACGGGCAGGAGGTCGACGCCGGAGCCCGGCTGGTCGTCGTGGAGGCCATGAAGATGGAGCACGTGCTCACCGCCCCGGTCGCCGGGGTGGTCCGCGAGCTGCGCGCCCGCCCGGGCGAGGCGGTCGCGAAGGACGCCGTGCTGCTGGTCGTCGAACCCGAGGGGAACTGATGGACCTCACCTTGTCCGAGGAGCACGAGGCGCTGCGCACAGGAGTCGAGGACTTCGCGCGCAAGGAGGTCGCGCCCGTCATCGGCGAGCTCTACGAACGCGGCGAGTTCCCGTACGCGCTGGTGGCGCGGATGGGCGCGATGGGCCTGTTCGGCCTGCCGATCAGCGAGGAGCACGGCGGCATGGGCGGCGACTACTTCGCGCTCTGCCTCGCGCTGGAGGAGCTCGCGCGCGTCGACTCGTCGGTGGCGATCACGCTCGAGGCCGGCGTCTCGCTGGGCGCCATGCCGCTGTACCGCTTCGGGACCGCGGAGCAGAAGCGCCGGTGGCTGCCGGACCTCGCGGCCGGGAAGAAGCTCGGCGCGTTCGGCCTCACCGAGCCCGGCGGCGGCTCGGACGCGGGCGCCACCCGCACCACCGCCCGGCTGGACGGCGACGAGTGGGTGATCAACGGGTCGAAGGCGTTCATCACGAACGCGGGCACCGACGTCACCTCGATCGTCACCGTCACGGCGATCACAGGCACCCAGGGCGACGGCCGCAAGGAGATCTCCGCGATCGTCGTGCCGGCGGGCACCCCGGGGTTCCGCGTCTCGCAGAAGTACTCGAAGGTCGGCTGGTCCGCGTCCGACACCCGCGAGCTGTTCTTCGACGACTGCCGCGTCCCGGCCGAGAACCTGCTCGGCGAGCGCGGCCGCGGGTACGCGCAGTTCCTGTCCATCCTCGACGAGGGGCGCGTCGCGATCGCCGCGCTCTCGGTGGGCCTCGCGCAGGGCTGCGTGGACGAGTCGGTGCGCTACGCCCGCGAGCGCGAGGCGTTCGGCGCGCCGATCGGCAGCTACCAGGCGATCCAGTTCAAGATCGCCGACATGGAGGCCCGCGCCCACACCGCGCGGCTGGCCTACTACGCGGCCGCGGCGAAGATGCTGCGCGGCGAGCCGTTCAAGAAGGAGGCGGCGATCGCCAAGCTCGTCGCGTCCAACGCGGCGATGGACAACGCCCGCGACGCCACCCAGGTCTTCGGCGGCTACGGCTTCATGAACGAGTACCCGGTGGGCCGCTTCTACCGCGACGCCAAGATCCTGGAGATCGGCGAGGGCACGAGCGAGGTGCAGCGCATGCTGATCGCCCGCCAGCTCGGCCTGTAGACCCCACCCAACGGGGCCCCGGGATCGACCACCCCGGGGCGGGCGCGAGGATGGTGGGGTGAACGCCCTGTTCGCCCGGATCGTCGTACTCGTGAGCGGTGCCGCGATCCTGGTGGTCGAGACGCTGGCGACGCGGCTGGTCGCCCCGTACGTCGGGCTGACCCTCGAGTCGACCTCGGCGGTCATCGGGGTGGCGCTCGCCGGCATCGCGGCCGGCGCGTCGCTGGGCGGGCGGTGGGCCGACGTGCTGCCGCCCCGGCGGGTGGCGGCCGGCGCGCTGGCCGTGGGCGGGCTGGGCGTGCTCGCGGTCCGGCCGCTGGTGCGGGTGCTCGGGCCGGCGCTGGGTCCCGGACCGCTCGCCGCGGTCCTGCTGGTGGCGGCG
Organism: Pseudonocardia kunmingensis; assembly: GCF_006716445.1. GTDB lineage: Bacteria > Actinomycetota > Actinomycetes > Mycobacteriales > Pseudonocardiaceae > Pseudonocardia > Pseudonocardia kunmingensis. The sequence goes on along the minus strand of NZ_VFPA01000001.1, from coordinate 2,728,562 downwards.
TCCACGCTGGTGTCGGTCACGGCGCTCGCGATGGTGACGCCCGCGGTCACGCGCGCCCGGCTCGCGCAGGTGGACGGCGCGGGCGCGGTGATCGGCGGGCTGTCCGCCGCCGGAACGGTCGGGTCGCTCGCGGGCGTGTTCCTCACGGGTTTCGTCCTGGTGGCGCTGCTGCCCGTGGCGGTGATCCTGCTGGTCACGGCCGCGGCGTGCCTGCTGGCCGCCGCCCTCACGGCCGTCGAGCGCACGCGGGCGGCCGTCACCGCCACCGCGGTCACCGCCGCCGTGCTGGCCGCCGCGCTCGTGGCCGTTCCCGGGCGCTGCGACGTCGACACCGTCTACTACTGCGCCAGCGTGCAGACCGACCCGGCCGACCCGGACGTGCGGGTGCTCGTCCTGGACGACCTGCGCCACTCCGCGGTCGACCTCGCCGATCCGGCGCACCTCGAGTTCGCCTACACGCAGCGCTTCGCCGACGCGATCGACGCGGCGTTCGCGCCGGGCGTGCCGCTCGACGCGGTGCACGTCGGCGGTGGCGGCTTCACGATGCCCCGCTGGCTGGCCGCCACGCGCCCCGGCTCGGCGTCCACGGTGCTGGAGGTCGACGCGGGAGTCGTCGAGCTGGGCCGCCGGGAGCTGGGCGTCGCGGAGATCCCGGGTGTCGACACCCGGATCGGCGACGCGCGCAGCCTGCTCGCCGCGCTGCCGTCGGCGTCGGCGGACGTGGTGGTGGGGGACGCCTTCGGCGCCCGTTCGACGCCATGGCACCTGGCCACCGCCGAGTTCGCCGCGGACGTGCACCGGGTGCTGCGCCACGACGGGATCTACGTGCTCAACGTGATCGACCACGATCCGTGGGGCCTGCTCGCGGCCGAGGTCGCCACGCTCGCCGCGCGCTTCCCGCACGTCGCGCTGCTCGCGCGCCCCGAGCAGCTCGCGCCCGGCGGCGGGGGCAACGCGGTCGTCGTGGCCTCGGACCTGCCGATCGACGCCGCCGCGCTCGCGGCCGGGGCGGCGGCGCGCGGCGAGCCGGGCTCGGTGCTCGGGGACGAGGAGGCCCGTCGTTTCGCGCGGGACGCACCGGTGCTGACCGACGACCGGGCACCGGTCGACCAGCTCATGAGCTGATCCCGGTACGGTCCGCGGGAGGGAGGTGGCGGGGTGGCGGAATGGGACGACCTCGTGGCGTTCGTGCGGGTGCGCTACGAGATCATGAGACAGGTCGGCGGCGAGCTGTGGTTCCGGCTGCCCACGCGCGACGACCGCACGCAGATCGTGGCCGTCCGGCCGGTGACCGGCGAGGACGACCACCCGTGGGCGCAGATCACCTCGCCGGTCGGTCGCGCGGCCGACATCGATCTCGCCCGGATGCTCGAGCTCGCCGGTGAGTGCGTGGCCGGCGGTGCCGTCGCCGTGGACGGCCTGGTGCTGTTCCGCCACTCCATCCCGCTCGGCGACACGGCGCTGGACGGCTTCGACCGCTCGTTCCGGCTCGTCGTCGAGGTGGCCGACCGGCTCGAGCACGAGCTCACCGGGTCCGACGAGCACTGATCCGCCGGGCGGTCACGCCCGCGGCGCCCCCAGGCCCTGGTCGAGGAGGACGCGCACGCGGGCGAGCAGCTCCTCCGCCTCGGCCGCGGTGATCGCGCCGGAGCCGATGCCGGCCCGGATCTCCTCGGCCACCGTGCGGGCGAACCGGGCGGCCCATTCCGCCCGCGCGTCGGGATCACGCATCCGCGGATCGTGCCAGGACCGCCCGCTACACGCGGTTGGGGGGTCGGCTGCGGTGCGTGAGCGTCAGCTCGCCCGCCTGGCGGCGGTGGCGCCGTCGAGCAGGCCGGGCCGGTCGGACACCGACTGCAGCTCGGTGATCGTCGGGTGGCCCGCGGCCACGAGCGCGGTGTCGGTGCCCGGCTCCGGCGGCGTCGCGAGCTCCGCGGCGTGCGAGTGCAGGACGTCCGCGTCGTCGTCCGCGTCGTCGCCGGCGATGTGGTCGACGCGCACCTGCACCGAGCCGAACCGGGCGAGCCGCGCCTCCCGCAGCTCCCGCAGCTCGGCGACGGGCACGTCCGGCACGTTCAGCGACAGGACGGTGGCGTCGGGGCTGGCCAGCAGCAGGTCGAGGACGTCGGGCAGCACCTGCAGGGCGCTCTCCCAGTGCGGGCGCTCGGGCGTGACCGCGGGTGTGCCGAGCGAGACGGCCAGCGCGCGCCAGCCGTGCAGGGACGCCGCCAGCGCCGCGCCGATCGTGCCGGAGTGCAGCACCGAGTGCCCCAGGTTCGCGCCGATGTTGATGCCGGACAGCACGACGTCGGGCTCCGGGTCGAGCCAGCCACGGCCCGCCGCGTGGACGATGAACGCCGGGTGGCCCTCCACGGCGAACGCCGGCACCCCCGCCAGCTCGGGCAGCTCGCGGCGCTGCAGCCGGGTGCGGCCGTCCTCCCGCACCGACAGCACCGAACCGCCCACGCCGCTCGCGTCGACGTGCGGGGCGGCGACGACCACGTCGAACCCGGCGTCCCGCGCTCCCGCGGCCAGGGCCCACAGGCCCGGCGAGTCGATGCCGTCGTCGTTGGTGATCAGGGCGCGGAGACGTCGGGAAGAGGCCACCGCTCCACCGTAGGCGAGCGAGGTGGCCACCGGAGGGCGTCGCGATGACGCTCACGGGATCGTCGACGGGGTTCAGCGATGGCGAATCTCGTTCTAGGATCTGAGTCACACCGTGGCCCGGCCTCGACGATGAGGAGTGGCGCTCATGACCACCGAACAGCACACCGTCCCGCGGCAGGAGGCGGTGGACGCGTCCACCCTCGCGCAGATCCGGGACGTCGACATCGACGACGTGCTCGACTACGTGCACGCGGACCTCAAGAAGCTGCCCGGCTACCTCGACCTCTACCGGCGCTACCTGCGCCAGCGCTGGGACGTCTACGAGCTCGACTTCGGCCAGGACGTCCTCGACTGGCACACCCGCATGACGCAGGAGGAGCGCGACGCGTTCGTGGCCATCTCCTCGGGCTTCCACCACGGCGAGCGCCAGGTGGAGGTGGAGCTGCCGGTGTTCATGCTGGCGGGCAGCGAGGAGTCGAAGATCTACATGTCGAGCCAGATCGAGGACGAGGCCCGGCACACCGTGTTCTTCGACCGCTTCTACCGCGAGGTCGTCGGGCTGGCGGGCGAGAGCGTGCAGGACGTGCTCGACGCCTCCTTCCCGCACATCTCGGAGACGTTCGTGGGCCCGTTCGGGCTGCTCGCCTACCAGGCCGACGAGCTGCGGCGCGACCCGGAGGACCCGGCGGCACGCGTCCGCTACGGCACCACCTACTTCCTGTGGATCGAGGGCGTGCTCGCGCTGTCGGTCATGAAGATCACGCTCACCTACTGCCGGGAACGGGGTCTGCTGCCGGCCTACTACGCCGGGTTCACGGCCACCTGCCGCGACGAGGCGCGCCACGTCCAGGGCGGGATGCGGTTCCTGCGCGACGCGGTGCGCGCCGATCCCCCGCTCCTGCGGGAGATCCACGAGACGCTGCGCACGATCCTCGCGATGAACGGCGCCGTGAGCCGCAGGCTCGCCCTCGAGGCGCTCGGCTGGACCCCGGAGGAGGTGCGGCGGCTGATGATCCGGCAGCTGTCGATGAAGCTCTCGGACGTCGGGATCGACCTGCCGCCCGACCTGCAGGAGAAGATCCAGCAGATCGAGCCGGAGGTGGCGGGCGGATGAGCGCCTCGTTGTTCGAGCCCGGGTGGGCCGGGGCCGTCCGCGACGCCGTCGACCGCGGTCCGGACGACGTCGTGCGCGCCGGGAAGCTGCCCACCTACTGGGAGTGGATCGACAACGCCCGCGCCCGCCACGACGGCGTCTGGGCGCTCGTCGCCACCGACCTGCCCGCGCACCTGCTGCTCGAGTGGGAGCAGGGGCGGTGCACGCGCGCCGAGATCGTCGGACCGGACGCCGTCGCCACGGCCACCTACGTCCTCGCGGCGCCGCTCGCGGTCTGGCAGGAGCTGCAGGACGGCGCCGACGCCGGGCGGCTGGTGATGTACCGGCGCATCCGGCTGGAGCGCGGCGACGTCCTCGCGTTCTTCCGGATGATCTACTTCGTGGTGGAGTCGCTGGCGGCGATCGGACGCGTCCCGGCCCCGTCGAGCGCCTGACCTACGCCTGACGAACGGCACTTTCGTCGGTACCTAGCCGACGAGGGTGCCGTTCGTCGCCTGGGGGGTTGCGGCGCGCCGCCACGGCCCCCCGAAGAAGCAGATCGCCACGGCGAACAGGGCCATGCACCCGGCCGTGCACGCCATCCAGAACTGCCAGCTCGTCGCGGCGACGACGTGCGGCACCACGAGCAGCACGACCACGGCCATGCCCTTGACCAGGAACGAGAACATGCCCCACGCCGTGCCCTGCAGGCGCGGGTCGATGTTCTCGGCGTCCTCGGAGAAGTTGGCCATCCACGGTGCGTAGGCCGCGCCGAGCACGCCGCCCAGCACCACGCCGGTGACCATGAGGGCCGGCAGCGACACCGCGGGCTGCCCGAGCAGGAACACGAAGAACAGCAACACGCCCAGGCCCACGATCGTCCCTGCGAGCGCGAACGGGCGGCGCAGCTGCAGCCGGTCGGACCACCGGCCGGCCACGACGAGGGCCACCAGGTCGAGGATCCAGAAGACCGTCATGACCGCGGAGGCCTGCGCGGTGCTCATGTCGAAGGTCTGCACGAGCATCGTCTGGCCGTACAGCGTGAGCGTCAGGTAGAGCACGAGCCAGAACGCGATGCCGACGACGTGCGCCCACATCGTGGGGTGGGTGAACAGCGTGCGGGCCAGCGCGGGGCGCTCCTCGTCGACGACGGCCACCGTGCTGTCCTCGGTCTGCACGATCTTCGCCCGCAGCGCGGGTGACAGCTCGGCGATGTTCGTCGCGATCACGATCGAGAGCACGAGCGAGACGCCGCCCATGATCACGAGCTGGGACTGCCAGGCGTTGCCGAACAGCGGCAGCGTCAAGCCGGCGATCGCGGCGGCGAGGAAGTTCGCGCCGACCGGGCCCCATGTCCAGAAGGCGAACGCCTGCGCGCGGCCCATGCGGGGTGAGAAGTCGCGCACCAGCGGGGCCGTGCAGGCGATCGCAGCGCCCTCGATGAACGACATCGTCACCTTGGCGGCGAGGAACTGGTCGGGCGTGCGGACCAGCGCCATCACGAAGCAGCACAGCGCGGTGAGCATCATCAGCGGGATCAGCAGCCGCACCCGGCCGACCTTGTCGGTGAACCGCCCGCCGATGATCCCGGCCACGGCACCGGCCACCGCGCCCACGGCGGAGATCGCGCCGTACGTGGCGAGGGTCATGTCCAGGTCCTCGAGCAGCAGCGGGACCACGGGTGCGATCTGCCCCTCGTAGGAGCAGATCAGGCTGGCCAGTACGGCCATCGTGAGGATCCGCAGCCGCCGGCGGCCGGTGGGGTACTCGTCGAGCAGGCGTACGTACCGCGGGCCCATCGCGACCTCCTCGTCGCACGCCGAATCGCGCTCTAGAACCGTCTCTCAGGTTCGGCGTGCCGCCGTGGGCTGTCAAGGGGTGCCGCATCTCACGCATCGGACCCGTCGGCCGGCTGTGGCAGGGTGACCGGGAGACCGAGGATCGGAGCGAAGGATGCGCGTCTTCAACGGGGTCGACGAGCTGCGTGCGGCGGTGGGGTCGACGCTCGGGGTGAGCGACTGGGTGACGGTGGACCAGTCCCAGATCGACACGTTCGCCGACGCCACTGGCGACCACCAGTGGATCCACGTCGACCGGGAACGGGCGAAGGCGGGGCCCTTCGGCGCCACGATCGCGCACGGGTTCCTCACGCTCTCGCTGCTGCCCGTGCTCGTCGCGCAGACCTTCCAGGTCGAGGGCACGAAGATGGGCGTCAACTACGGGTTGAACAAGGTGCGGTTCACCTCGCCGGTTCCCGTCGGCAGCAAGGTGCGGGCCAGCGCCGAGCTGGCCGAGGTCACGGACGTCGACGGCGGTGTCCAGCTGACCACGAAGGTGACGGTCGAGATCGAGGGCTCGGAACGGCCCGCGCTCGTCGCCGAGTGGCTGACCCGGCGCTACGTCTGAGGAGGTTCTTGCGATGCGTGATGCGGTGATCTGCGAGCCGCTGCGGACCCCGGTGGGTGGGTTCGGCGGCGCGCTGCGCGACGTGCCGGCCCACGAGCTGGCGGCCACGGTGATCCGGGCCCTGCTCGAACGCACCGGCCTGCCCGGCGAGTCGGTGGACGACGTGGTGCTCGGGCACTGCTACCCCACGATGGACGCCCCCGCGATCGGGCGGGTGGCGGCCCTCGACGCCGGCCTGCCGGTCACCGTCAACGGGCTGCAGATCGACCGGCGCTGCGGCTCCGGGCTCCAGGCGGTGCTGTACGCGGCGATGCAGGTGCAGGCGGGCGCGTCGGAGGTCGTGCTGGCCGGTGGCGCCGAGTCGATGTCGAACGCGCCGTTCTACTCCACCGCGATGCGCTGGGGGGCCAGGGGCGGGCCCGGCGTGATGCTGCACGACGCGCTCGCGCGCGGCCGCGTCACCGCGGGCGGGATCAACTTCCCGGTGCCCGGCGGGATGCTCGAGACCGCCGAGAACCTGCGCCGCGAGTACTCGATCCCGCGCGAGGAGCAGGACGAGTTCGCGGTCCGCTCGCACCGCCGCGCCGCGGCGGCGCGGGACGAGGGGCGGTTCGCTGACGAGATCGTCCCGGTCACGGTGAAGGGCCGCAAGGGCGACACCGTCGTCGACACCGACGAGCACATCCGCGCCGACTCGTCGGTGGAGAAGCTCGCCGGGCTGCGCCCGATCCTGGGCCGCGACGACCCGGGCGCCACGGTCACCGCGGGCAACGCGAGCGGCCAGAACGACGGCGCCGCGATCTGCGTGGTGACCCACCCGGCGAAGGCGGCCGAGCTCGGGCTGCGGCCGCTGGTCCGGATCGTGTCGTGGGGCATCGGCGGCGTGCCGCCGGCCACCATGGGGATCGGCCCGGTGCCCGCCGTCGCCAAGGCGCTCGACGCCGCCGAGCTGACGCTGGCCGACGTCGACCTGATCGAGCTCAACGAGGCCTTCGCCGCGCAGGTGCTGGCCTGCACGCGCGAGTGGAAGCTCGCGCCCGAGGACTTCGAGCGCGTCAACGTCAACGGGTCCGGCATCTCGCTGGGGCACCCGGTCGGCGCCACCGGTGGGCGGATCCTCGCCACGATGGCGCGCGAGATGGTGCGCCGCGACGCCCGTTACGGCCTCGAGACGATGTGCATCGGCGGCGGCCAGGGCCTCGCGGCGGTCGTCGAACGGGTGAACGCCGCGTGAGCGGTGTGACCCGCTCGGGTGCCGTGATGTGAAACACCGCTGCCCGGAGGTACGACACCCCTTGTGAGAGTGACCGCCGAGAGCGAGGGGAGTCGAGGGAGATGCCGGGCGCGGAGACGTCCACGTTGAGCCGCCGGGACCAGGCCGTGCTGCGCGCCGTCGCGGAGGGCCGTTGCGAGCTCGGGACCGGGTGGGCGCCGCTCCTGCTGGTCGACGGCCTGGTCTGCACCGACTTCGCGGCCGGTCGCCGGCTCGTGGCCGCCGGGCTCGTCCACGCGCCCGACCCCGCCCGTCCGCTGGGGCCTGCCCGGCTCACCGCGGCCGGTCGCGCTGCCCTCGCCGGCTGACGTCACATCACGGGGAGTTGCCGTCGCGGCGGGTTCCGGTACACGCTTGCGGCAGTCAAGTAGTTCGTCCTCCCCGCGAGCAGCCTCAGGAGCGCGCCGTGCCGTCCGACGACGACCTCGCCCTCGCCGATGAGGTGAGCGGCCAGCTCATCCGGCTGGTCCGCCTGATGGAGCGCAAGCACGCGCAGTACCAGGCCGACCACCCCGACGCGGTGGAGCGGGCCACGTACCTCCTGCTCGTCCACCTCGTGAAGGACGGGCCCCGCCGCGCGGGCACCCTCGCCGAGGCGGTGCACTCCGACCCGTCGACGATCAGCCGCCAGGTGGCGCACCTGGTCCGGCTGGGCCTGGTCGAGCGGACCACCGACCCCGAGGACGGCCGGGCCACGCTGCTCGTGGCCACCGACGAGGGGCGGCGGGTCTTCGAGGAGAACCGGCGGGTGCGGATCGAGCGGATCGCCGAGATGCTCGACGACTGGCCGGTGGAGGACCGCCGGAAGCTGGCGGAGCTCCTCGCGCGGTTCACCACCGACTTCGCGAACAACGCCCTGAAGCCCCGGCCGGCCGAGGCACCCCCGGCCCCGCCGGTCGAGGCCACGGCCGGGGGGTCGCGCAGCCTCCCCGGCTGAGGAGGCTCGCGCCTCAGTGGCCCGCGTTGTCCTTGGCGCGCTGCCAGGACGCCTTGATCTCGCGCTCCGCGTCGGCCCGGCCCACCCACATGGCGCCCTCGACGCTCTTGCCCGGCTCGAGGGTCTTGTAGATCTCGAAGAAGTGCTGGATCTCGGCCCGGTCGAACTCGGGCATGTGGTGGATGTCGCGCAGGTGCTCCTGGCGCGGGTCGTCGCTGGGGACGCAGAGGACCTTGTCGTCGCCGCCCTTCTCGTCCTTCATCCGGAACATGCCGATCGCGCGGGAGCGGATCAGGCAACCGGGGAACGTGGGCTCCTGCACGAGCACCAGCGCATCCAGCGGGTCGCCGTCCTCCCCCAGCGTGTCCTCGATGAACCCGTAGTCGGCCGGGTACTGGGTGGCCGTGAACAGCGTCCGGTCGAGCCGGATGCGTCCCGTTTCGTGGTCCACCTCGTACTTGTTGCGGCCGCCCTTGGGGATCTCGATGGTGACGTCGAAGTCCACTGGCGCTCTCTCCTGCTGTGCTGTCGGTCGGATGGGGTGCCGGTACCGGTCGGGCGACCGGCCTCGGCGCCTGGCCCTAGTCTGAGGGACGGCGTCGGCGGTGCCGACACCGCGGGGGCACCGGACGACGTGGAGGAGCGCGCGCGTGGGTCTCGGGCGACGGATCGGTGACACGCTGCGACTTCCCGGTCCCGGAGCGCGACGGAGCGTCGCGGTTCTCGCGGTGTTCGCCCTCGCGGGCGCGGCCGGGAGCGCGGTCGCCCTCAGCAGCCCCGCGCTGGTCGAACGGCTGGGCCTCGTCCAGGAAGCGGCCGCGCCCGCGCCGCCCGTGCCGCAGGCGGTCCTGCGCCCGCTGGCGGTCGAGGCGCCCACGCCGACCCCCGCCGGGCTGGCCGACGTGCTCGACCCGGCGGCCGACGACATGCCGGGGCGGTTCGCGGGCGTCGTCATCGACCCGGCCACGGGGGCGCAGCTGTGGGGCCACACCCCGGAACGCGCGTTCGTCCCGGCGTCCACGGGGAAGGTGCTCACCGCGGCGGCCGCGCTGCTCACGCTCAACCCGACGGACCGGCTGGACACCAGGGTCGTGGCGGGGTCGGAGCCGGGAACTGTGGTGCTGGTCGGCGGCGGCGACCCGACGCTCACCGCCCTGCCCGAGGGCGAGGAGAGCCTCTACCCGGACGCGCCGCGGATCAGCGAGCTCGCCGACGAGGTGCGGGAGAACGCCCAGGGCGAGATCGACACCGTCCTCGTCGACACGAGCCGCTACACCGGCCCCCGGCTCGCCGAGGGCTGGCTGCCGGGCGACATCGCCGCGGGGTACATCACCCCGATCGAGCCCCTGATGGTCGACGGCGGCCGCGTCGACCCCACGCTGCAGGACGGCCCGCGCGTCGAGGACCCGGCGCTGGCGGCGGGCCGGGCGCTGGCCGAGGAGCTGGGGGTCGAGTCCGTCGACGAGGGCACGGCGGACCCGGGCGCGGTGGGTCTGGCCTCGGTGTCGTCGGCGCCGATCGCGGAGCTGGTCGAGCACTCCCTGCGCGTGTCGGACAACACGCTCGCCGACATGCTCGCCCACGAGGTCGCGCTCGCCCGCGACGACGAGGGTTCCTTCGCGGGCGGGGCGCGGCAGGTCCTCGCCGCCCTCGAGCAGGCGGGGATCGACACGACCGGTGCCCACCTCGTCGACGCGAGCGGGATGTCGACGCGCAACGAGGTGCCCCCGCAGCTGCTCGGCGCGGTGCTCGCCGCGGCGGCCGCGCCCGCGCAGAACCCGCTCGACACGCAGTTCCTGCGTCCGATCCTGTCCGGCCTCCCGGTGGCGGGTGGCGAGGGCACGCTCGACGACCGCTACGCCCGCAGCGGGGACGCGGCGTCCGGCCGCGGCGTGGTGCGGGCGAAGACGGGCTCGCTCACCGGGGTGAGCAGCCTCGCAGGCGTCGTCACCGACGCCGACGGCCGGTTGCTGGTCTTCGCCCTGATGTCGAACGGCGCGAACCCCGGAGAGGTCCGCCCGCTGCACGACGCGATGGCGGCCGACCTCAGCCGCTGCGGCTGCGCCGGATCCGGCTGACGCCGGCCGTGAGTGGGAACGGGTGCTGGAGCACTCTTATCCACTCACGAGGCGTCCGGTGCGTAGCGTGGGGCGGGTGCCGCACGTGACCGACCTGTCCCAGCCCAGCCCGAGCCCCACGGCGGAGCGCGGGCTCCCGGTCGATTGGCAGCTCGCGAGCCGGACGGCCGGCCGCCTGATGCAGCCCGGGCCCGACGCCACGCGTGAGGAGGCCGCGGAGCTGGTGCGGCGCCTGCGGTCCGACGCGGCGGTGGCCGAGGGGCACGTCCGGGAGGTCACCGGACTCGGGCACGGGCTGCCGCTGCTGCCCGCCGACGTCGTGGACCGCAAGGCATGGGCGGCCGCGGCCGTGTCGGGCATGGCGGCGCTGACCGCGGGGGCGGAGCTGCCCGAGGTGTCGCGCGTGACGCGCAGCGTCACCGCGCGGACCGCGGGCCTGCAGGTCGGCGGGGTCGTCGCGTATCTCGGCGGCCGCGTCCTGGGCCAGTACGACCCGTTCGGCGGCCCGGACGGCGAGGGGCGCCTCCTGCTCGTGGCCCCGAACGTGCACGCGGCGCGTACGGCGCTGGACGTCCCCAGCGCCGACTTCGGCCTGTGGGTGTGCCTGCACGAGGCCACGCACCGGCTGCAGTTCACGGCGGTGCCGTGGCTGCGCACCTACTTCGCCGACGAGGTCTCCAAGTTCCTGTCGATCGCGCAGGGCGACCGCGGCGCCGTGCTGGACCGCCTCCCCGAGGTGCTGCGCTCCCTGCGCGAGTCCGGCGGCGACTCGCTGGCCATCGTGGAGCTGCTGCAGGGCCCCGAGCAGCGCGAGGTGCTCGACCGCCTGCTGGCGCTCACCACGCTGCTGGAGGGCCACGCCGACCACGTGATGGACGCCGTCGGCCCGGATGTCGTGCCGACCGTCGCCACGATCCGCAACCGGTTCACGGCCCGGCGTCGTGGCGGTGGCCTCGTCGACCGCCTGCTGCGCGCGCTGCTCGGCGTGGAGGCGAAGGTGCGCCAGTACGCCGTGGGTTCGGCGTTCACGCGGCACGTCGTGCTGGCGGCGGGCATGGAGGGCTTCAACCGCGTGTGGGAGAGCCCAGAGACCCTGCCGACGCGTGCCGAGCTGGCCGCGCCCGGCGACTGGCTGCGCCGCATCCACGACCTCTGACACCCCGGTCCGGGCGGTCGCACACCGATTGTGGTGCTCACACACTGACTGCAGTCGGTGTGTGAGCGCAGGAGTCGGTGTGCGAGCTACAGTCCGCCGTCCGGCGGCGGATGGAGGCGTGTGAGCGGGGCGACCGGGCGTGGGGCCGCGGCGGCGGAGGTTCGGCGGGCCGTCCGCGCCGCACTCGCCGGCCTGCCCGCGCCGCAGCGGGACGTCCCGCTGCTCGTCGCCTGCTCCGGTGGCGCCGACTCGCTGGCGCTGGCGGCGGCCGCGCTCGCCGTCCGCGGCCGTGGTGTGCACGCCGCCGTCGTCGACCACGGCCTGCAGGACGGATCGGCCGAGCGGGCCGCGGCCACCGCGGAGCTGCTCAGCGGGCTGGGCGCGACGGCGGGCGTGCACCGCGTCGACGTCAGCGGTCCGGGCGGCACGGAGGCGGCGGCGCGACGGGCCCGCTACGCCGCGCTGCGGGCGGCCCGCCCGCACCCCGACGCGCCGGTGCTGCTCGGGCACACCCTCGACGACCAGGCGGAGACGGTCCTGCTCGGCCTGGGCCGCGGGTCCGGCGCACGGTCGCTCGCCGGGATGCGGGCCTGGGACGCGCCCTGGTGCCGCCCGCTGCTCGGCGTCCGCCGGACGGTGACGCGCGCGGCGTGCGCGGCCCTCGACCTCCCCGTCTGGGACGACCCGCACAACAGCGACCCCCGGTTCACCCGCGTCCGGCTGCGCCACGAGGTGCTGCCGCTGCTGGAGGAGGTCCTCGCGGGCGGGGTCGCGGAGGCGCTCGCCCGGACGGCGCGCCAGCTGCGCGAGGACGGCGACGCGCTCGACGCCGTCGCCGCCGATCTGCTCGCCGGGGCGCACGACCCGGCGCCGTCCGACGACGCGCTCCCCGACGAACCGGCGGCCGGCGTCGCCCGGCGGGCGGGCACGCTGCGCACCGACCCGCTCGGGTCCGTACCCCCCGCGCTGCGCCGCCGGGTGCTGCGGGCCTGGCTGGCCGCGGCGTCCGTCACAGCGCTCACCGACGAGCACCTCCGCGCCGCGGACGTCCTCGCAGGTCGGGGCCCCGATCGGGGCGGCGTCGCCCTACCGGGTGGGTTGGAGCTGGTGCGAGCACGTGGCAGGCTCTCCCTGCGCCCCGTCCGCTGGCCACCACCCGGCGGTTGATCCCACCACTTCCCGGAGGACGTCCGCCGTGTACGACGGTGACATCGCATCGACGCTGGTCACCGAGCAGGCCATCCGCGAGAAGACCGCCGAGCTGGCCGCGCAGATCGCGGCCGACCACTCGGCGGAGCGCTCCGGTTCCGGTCGTGACTCGGACCTGCTGCTCGTCGGCGTCCTCAAGGGCGCCGTCATGTTCATGACCGACCTCGCGCGCGCGCTGCCGGTGCCCGTGCAGCTCGAGTTCATGGCCGTCACGTCCTACGGCTCGGGCACGTCGTCGTCGGGCGTGGTGCGGATCCTCAAGGACCTCGACCGCGACATCGCGGGCCGCGACGTGCTCATCGTCGAGGACATCATCGACTCCGGCCTCACGCTGTCCTGGCTGCTGAAGAACCTGGAGTCGCGCCAGCCGGCGTCGCTGTCGGTGTGCACGCTGCTGCGCAAGCCGGACGCGGTGACGGTCGACGTCCCGGTGAAGTACGTCGGCTTCGACATCCCGAACGAGTTCGTCGTGGGCTACGGCCTCGACTACGCCGAGCGCTACCGGGACCTGCCGTTCATCGGCACGCTCGACCCGTCCGTGTACGCCTGACGCGCCCCGTTCAGCCTGCGGGGAGCGCAGGCACGGCCAGCGCCTCGGCGGGAACGCCGAGCGGGCTCGCGTCGAACGGCTCGGTGCCGGTGGCGAGCGCGACGTCGCCCACGTCGCCGTTCGCGCTCGCGTAGTCGAGCGCGGCCGCCAGGTCGCTCACGCCGTTGCTGACCGGCAGCGGCGCGAGGTTCAGCGTGGACAGCACGCCGACCGCGTCGCCCGAGCCGTCGAGGAACGCGCTGCCGGAGTCGCCGGGCACACCCGGGCTCACGGTGTAGACCTCGTGGCTCAGGCCGCCGCCCTCCTCGGCGGCGTTGATGCCGACCTTCGGGCTGAGCGCGCTGATGCCCAGCCGCAGCGGGGAGTTGCCGTAGCTGTAGACCAGCTCGCCGGGCGTGAGGCCGTCGGCGTCGATGCCGGTGGGGCCCCCGAAGAACGGGATGCTCGGGTTGACCTCGTCGGCGTCCTCGGCGGCGATCTCGACGAGGGCGAAGTCGTTGTGGGCGCAGACGTCGGGGTCGGACTCGCCGATCTCCTGCATCGTGACCCACGAGCTGTAGGCGAGGCGCCCGGTGCGGTCGGAGCCGTCGGCGGCCTTGATGGTGACGGGGGTGCCGATGCCGCCGGTGCCGGAGTCGCACCCGTCGGTCTCGGTGGCGTCACCGGTGCCCGCGCAGTGCGCGGCCTGGCCGAGGAACGTGCGGTCGCCGCTGGTGAACACGAAGTTGCTCGTGCAGGACCCGCCGCCCTCGGTCTCGGTGACCACGCCCGGGCGGATCGGCGCCGAGTCCGCCGGCGCCCAGTCACCGGCCGCGCTCCGGGTCGGCGCCGCCGTGGCCGCAGGGGCGATGACCGCGCCCACCGCGAGACCACCCAGTGCAACCGCCAGCGCGATGCCGCGGGCCCTCACCGTCATCGTGCTACCCCCAACACCGACGCCGCCGTCGGCGAGTCCGAGTCGTCCGCCTCCGCCAGTGGCTCAACGACGCGGGCGGTCCGGGGATACCCCTCGCCATCGCCCCTGCTCACACCCGGGAACACCGGGTCGGGCCCGTCCGTTGAGCTTGCACGTACCCGTGACGGGTACGCCGGTGGACATGGACGGCGCAGCCCGGCTCCGGGACCGCTATCCTGGCGGACTCAGGGCCGGTCAGTCCGCTGCGCCGGGTCTCCGCAGGAGAATCTCGCCAGGGAGGGTGAAGGCCGCCACGGCCGAAGCTGCATGGACCGCAAGCGCCTGCTCCGCAACCCGCTGATCTGGATCCTCGCCGCGATCCTGGTCTACTTCACGTTCAGCGTGCTCTTCGACGACACGCGCGGCTACACGCGGGTGGACACCTCGGTGGCGCTCACGCAGATCGAGAGCGGCAACGTCACCCAGGCGCTCGTGGAGGACCGCGAGCAACGCCTGCGTCTCACCCTCGCCCAGCCGGTCGAAGGCAACACCCAGATCCTCACCCAGTACCCGGCGCAGACCGCGGGCACGATCTTCGAGTCGCTCGAGAACGCGAGCAACAACCCGTCGTTCAACACGACGGTCCGTCAGGACTCGTTCCTGATGACGATGTTGATCTACCTGATCCCGCTCGGCCTGGTGCTGCTCATCCTGTTCTGGATGATGAACAACGCCCAGGGCGGTGGGAACCGGGTGATGTCCTTCGGCAAGTCGAAGGCCAAGCAGCTCAACAAGGACATGCCGAAGACCACCTTCGGTGACGTCGCGGGCGCCGACGAGGCGGTCGAGGAGCTGTACGAGATCAAGGACTTCCTGCAGAACCCGGCCCGCTACCAGGCGCTCGGCGCGAAGATCCCGAAGGGCGTGCTGCTCTACGGCCCGCCCGGCACCGGTAAGACGCTGCTGGCGCGCGCGGTCGCGGGCGAGGCGGGCGTGCCGTTCTACACGATCTCCGGCTCCGACTTCGTCGAGATGTTCGTCGGTGTCGGTGCCTCCCGGGTGCGCGACCTGTTCGAGCAGGCCAAGCAGAACTCCCCGTGCATCATCTTCGTCGACGAGATCGACGCGGTCGGCCGCCAGCGCGGCGCGGGCCTCGGCGGTGGTCACGACGAACGCGAGCAGACGCTCAACCAGCTGCTCGTCGAGATGGACGGCTTCGACGCCCGCGGCGGGATCATCCTGATCGCGGCCACGAACCGCCCCGACATCCTCGACCCCGCGCTGCTGCGGCCCGGCCGCTTCGACCGGCAGATCCCGGTGGCCGCGCCCGACCTCGCGGGTCGCAAGGCCATCCTCGGCGTCCACTCGAAGGGCAAGCCGTTCGCGCCCGACGTCGACTTCGAGGGGCTCGCCAAGCGCACCGTCGGGATGTCCGGCGCCGACCTGGCCAACGTCATCAACGAAGCCGCGCTGCTCACCGCGCGCGAGAGCGGCACGCTCATCACGGGGGCGGCGCTGGAGGAGTCGGTCGACCGGGTCGTGGGCGGTCCACGGCGCAAGTCGAAGATCATCTCCGAGCAGGAGAAGAAGATCACGGCCTACCACGAGGGCGGCCACGCGCTGGCCGCGTGGGCGATGCCCGACCTGGAGCCGGTCTACAAGCTCACGATCCTGCCGCGCGGGCGCACCGGCGGGCACGCCCTCGTCGTCCCCGAGGACGACAAGGGCCTGATGACGCGCTCCGAGATGATCGGGCGGCTGGTCTTCGCGATGGGTGGGCGCAGTGCCGAGGAGCTCGTGTTCCACGAGCCGACCACGGGTGCGTCCAGCGACATCGACCAGGCCACCAAGATCGCCAAGGCGATGGTCACCGAGTACGGCATGAGCGCTCGCCTCGGTGCCGTCCGCTACGGGCGCGACCAGGGCGACCCGTTCCTCGGCCGCTCGATGGGCGCCCAGGCCGACTACTCGCTCGAGGTCGCCCACGAGATCGACGAGGAGGTGCGCGCCCTCATCGAGGCGGCGCACACCGAGGCGTGGGAGATCCTCAACACCTACCGGGACGTGCTCGACGACCTGGTGTTCGAGCTGCTCGAGAAGGAGACGCTCACCCGCATCGACCTCGAGCGCATCTTCGACCGGGTCGAGAAGCGGCCGCGGATCACCGCGTTCAACGACTTCGGTGACCGCACGCCGTCGGACAAGCCGCCGATCAAGACCCCGGCCGAGCGGGCCCGCGAGCGCGGCGAGCCCTGGCCGCCGCACGCCGAGCCCGTGCGCGAGCCCGCGCCCGTCGGCTCCTACCCCGGTGGGAGCAACGGCGTGCCCGCGCCCGGTCCCAACGGTGGCCCGGTGCCGACCCCCGGCCCGCACGGCGGCTACCCCGGTGGGCCGGGCCAGCCTCCGCCGTTCCCGGCCGCCTACCCGGGGCAGCCGGTCCCGCAGCAGCCGTGGGGCGCCCCGCCGCCGCAGCAGCAGCCCAACTCGGTGCCGCACAACTACGGTGCTCCGCCCGACTGGCGCCCGGCCACCACGCCGCACGGGCAGAGCTGGCCGCCTGCGGGCCACCGGCCGCAGCAGGCGCCCCAGCCGTGGGCCGCTCCGCCGCCGCCGCCACCACCGCCCACGGCCAACGGCCACGGCAGCGGCACCACCGGCAGCGGCACCACCGGCACCACCGGCGAGGCGCCGGCCGTTCCCGAGCAGCAGGCGTCGCCGCCCGAGCGCGCCACGGGTGAGGAGAACGACCCCGACAAGGGTGGCTCGCGCTGAGCACTGCAGCACGGGGGTCCACGGCGGCCGCGGGGGCGGCGCGCAACGGCCGTCCCGGGGTCGACCACGCCCGCGCCGAGGCCGCGGTGCGGGAGCTGCTCATCGCCGTGGGCGAGGACCCGGACCGCGAGGGACTGCGCGAGACGCCCGCACGCGTGGCGCGCGCGTACGAGGAGATCTTCCAGGGGCTCTACTCCGATCCCGACGAGGTGCTGGACCGCACGTTCGACGAGCACCACCAGGAGCTGATCCTGGTCAAGGACATCCCGATGTTCTCGATGTGCGAGCACCACCTGGTGCCGTTCCACGGTGTGGCGCACGTCGGGTACATCCCGAACATCGACGGGCGGGTCACGGGCCTGTCGAAGCTCGCGCGCCTCGTCGACCTCTACGCGCGGCGGCCGCAGGTGCAGGAACGCCTCACCGCGCAGGTGGCCGACGCCCTGAGGCGCAAGCTCGAGCCCCAAGGCGTCATCGTCGTGATCGAGGCGGAGCACCTCTGCATGGGCATGCGCGGCATCCGGAAGCCGGGCTCGCGCACCATCACCTCCGCCGTGCGCGGCATGCTCCAGTCGTCGCCGACGTCGCGCGCGGAGGCGCTGTCGCTGATCCGGAGCGGGTGACCGCGGTGGTCACCGCTCTCCCCCGCCCGCAGCGGTGCGTCGTGATGGGCATCCTCAACGTCACGCCCGACTCCTTCTCCGACGGCGGCCGTTTCATCGACCGCGACCAGGCCGTGGCCCACGGTGTGGCGATGCGGCACGCGGGCGCCGACCTGGTCGACGTGGGCGGGGAGTCCACCCGGCCCGGCGCGGCCCGGGTCGAGCCCGAGGTGGAGCGCGACCGGGTGCTGCCGGTGGTGCGCGAGCTGGTCGCCGAAGGCGTCCCGGTCAGCATCGACACCACCCGCGCCGCGGTGGCCGACGCCGCGGTCGCGGCCGGCGCCACCGTCGTCAACGACGTGTCCGGCGGGATGGCGGACCCGGCCATGGGGTCCGCGGTGGCCGCGGCGGGCGTCCCGTGGATCCTCATGCACTGGCGCGGGCACAGCGACCGCATGTCCTCGCTCGCGCGCTACGACGACGTCGTCACCGACGTGCGGGACGAGCTCGTCGCGCGTGTCGACGCGGCGGTGCTGGCCGGCGTCGACCCCGGGCGGCTGGTGCTCGACCCCGGGCTGGGCTTCGCGAAGACCGCCGCCCACAACTGGGCGCTGCTGCACCGGCTCGACGTGCTCGTCGGGCTCGGGTTCCCGGTGCTGGTGGGCGCCTCGCGCAAGCGGTTCCTCGGTGACCTGCTGGCCGACGGCGAGGGTGCCGCGCGGGTGGCGCGCGACCGGGACGCCGCCACCGCCGCGGTGAGCGCGCTCGCCGCCCACGAGGGCGCCTGGGGGGTGCGCGTGCACGACGTCGGCGGCACGCTCGACGCGGTGCACGTGGCGGCGGCCTGGCGCCACGGAGCTCCGGTGCAGGAGGTCGGGTAGTGATGGATCGCATCGAGCTGCGCGGGCTGCGGGTGCGCGGTCGCCACGGCGTGTACGAGCACGAGCGCCGGGACGGGCAGGACTTCGTCGTGGACGTCACCGTGTGGATGGACCTCGGCGCCGCCGCCCGTTCCGACGACCTCGCCGACACCCTCGACTACGGCGCGCTGGCCCAGCGGGCCGCCGCGATCGTGGGCGGGGAGCCGTGCGACCTCATCGAGACCGTCGCCGGCCGCGTGGCCGATGACGTGTTCGGTGACGCGCGCGTGCAGGCCGTCGAGGTCGTGGTGCACAAGCCGCACGCCCCGATCCCGCTGGAGTTCGCCGACGTCGCGGTCGTGGCCCACCGTTCCCGGCTCCGTCCCGGCCGGGTGGTGCCGGCGTGACGCGTGCCGTGCTCTCGCTCGGCTCGAACCTCGGTGACCGGTTCGGCCACCTGCAGGCGGCGGTCGCGGGGTTCGGCGAGGCCGTGCGGGCGGTGTCGCCCGTCTACGAGACCGCCCCGTGGGGCGGCGTCGCGCAGGACGACTTCCTCAACGCGGTGCTCGTCGTCCAGGACGCGGGCACGGACGCGTGGGGCTGGTTGCGCCGCGGCCAGGAGCTGGAGCGGGCCGCCGAGCGCGTGCGCGAGGTGCGGTGGGGCCCGCGCACGCTCGACGTCGACGTCGTCACCGTGCAGGGACCCGACGGGGCCGTCGCGAGCGAGGACCCCGAGCTGCTGCTCCCGCATCCCGGCACACCGCAGCGGGCCACCGTGCTGCGCCCGTGGCTCGACGTCGAGCCGGAGGCGGTGCTGCCCGGCCACGGGCCGGTCGCCGCGCTCCTCGCGACGCTCGGCCCGGACGCGGAGAACGGGATGCGCCGCCGCGACGACCTCGTGCTGGTGGGTGCGCGCCGGTGAAGCAGACCCGGCCCCGCGACCTCTTCGCCGTCGGACTCGTGGTGGCGGTGCTGGCCAACCTCGGCATCCGGCTGTCCTACGGCTCGCTCCCGCAGATCCCGCTGCTCGCGGGGGCCACGTTCGGCGTGCTCGGCATCGCGGAGGCGATCGCGGGCAACGCGTTGCGGGCCCGCATCCGCCGCCGTCCCGGCACCGAACCGGTGCAGCCGCTCGTCGCGGCCCGCGCCGTCATGGTGGCCAAGGCCTCCGCGCTGGCCGGAGCCATCATGGCGGGCGTGTGGACCGGTCTGCTGGCGCACGTGCTGCCCCAGGCGGGCGAGATCACGGCGGCGTCGAACGACTCCCTGTCCGGCGGGATCGCGCTCGTCTGCGCCCTCGGGCTGGTCGCCGGGGCGCTGTGGCTGGAGCACTGCTGCCGCACCCCGGACGACGAGCCCGGCGACGAGCCGCACGGTCGCGCCACGGGCGCTGATCACCCGTAGGCTCGCCCCCCGTGACCGAGCCGACGCGCGTCATCCCGATGCCCACCCCGGGCCGGCAGCGGCGCGCCGTGCTCGCCCCGGTCCTCGGCCTGATCGCGCTCGGGTTCTGCGGCCTGGTGGTGCTCGGCCTGGTGGGCAACAGCGTGGGGACCGCGGGGGTGCTGGTCGGCGCGCTCGGTGCGCTGCTCCCGGTCGTCCCGGTCGTCGCCACGTTCCTCTGGATCGACCGCTGGGAGCCGGAGCCGCCGCGCACCCTGCTGTTCGCGTTCCTGTGGGGCGCCTGCTTCGCCGCGCTGACCGCGCTGCTGATCAACACGAGCGCCAGCATCGTCGTCGAGCAGGCGCTCGGCAGCGGCAGCGGCGACCTGCTCGGAGCCGTGGTCGTGGCCCCGGTCGTCGAGGAGGCGGTGAAGGGGGCGTTCCTCGTCGGGCTGCTGGTGTTCCGGCGCCGCGAGTTCGACGGCGTCGTCGACGGGATCGTCTACGCCGGACTGGTGGCCGCCGGCTTCGCGTTCACCGAGAACATCCTCTACCTCGGGCGGGCGTTCACCGAGGACGCCGGGGTGGGGCAGGTGGGCAGCGTGCTCGCGGTGCTGGTGCTGCGCGGTGTGTTCTCCCCGTTCGCGCACCCGCTGTTCACGGCGATGATCGGGATCGGGGCCGGCGTCGCCGCCCGCACCACGAGCGTGGCCGTGCGCATCGCGGCGGTGACGATCGGGTTCCTCGTCGCGGTGGCGCTGCACTCGCTGTGGAACACCTCCGCCTCCGTCCCCGGGAACAGCCTGTTCCTGGTGGTGTACGGCTTCGTGATGGTGCCGGTGTTCCTTGCCCTCGTCGCGGTGGTCGTCTGGCAGCGGCGTCGCGAGCAGCGGATCGTGGCCGCGCAGCTGCCCGGCTTCGCGGCCGCCGGGTGGATCGTGCCCAGCGAGGTCCCGCTGCTGGCCAGCATGGCGGGCCGCCAGGGCTGGCGCGCAGCCGTGCGCAGGCGCTCGGGCCGCAAGGTCGCCAAGGCCGTGGCGGACTACCAGGCGGCGGTCACCGAGCTCGCGTTCCTGCGGCACCGCCTCGCGCGCGGCACCGTGGGCGCCCACGGCCCGATGTGGCACGCCGAGGCGGTCGAGGCGGTGCGCGCGGCCCGCGCCCGGGCCGTGGGGCACCCGGAGGCGCTCACGGTGGCCATCCGCCGCCACGGCCCGCCCGGCTGGACCCCGCCCCCGCCCGGGCCGCCCCCCGGCCAGTGGCCGGCCACGCCGCCCCCGTCGGCCCCGGGGCACGCGCCCTGGTGACCCGGCCGCCCGGACCGGTGAAGCCCGTCACCGGATGTGCTGCCGTCCCGGCCCGCCCGGTTAACCTTTCCGCGCATCGTCCGGTACCCCCTGCGGGACTGGAACGAGTGAGGAGCGGACGTCGATGACTGCTGGCAGGCCTGCCCGGCTCGCGGTGGGCGTCGTGTCGGCGGGGCGCGTCGGTGCCGTCGTCGGCGCGGCGTGGGCCGCCGCCGGGCACCACGTCGTGGCCACGTCGGGCGTCTCCCGGGCCTCGGTCACCCGCGCCGCCGCCCTGCTGCCCGACGTCCCGCTGCTGCCGCCCGACCAGGTCGTGGCCGGCTCGGACCTCGCGCTGCTGGCCGTCCCCGACGACGTGCTGCCCGGCCTCGTACGGGGCCTCGCCGCGGCAGGCAGCTTCCGGGCCGGTCAGATCGTCGTGCACACCTCGGGCGCGCACGGCATCGCGGTCCTCCGACCCGCCGCCGAGCACGGCGTGCTGCCGCTCGCCCTGCACCCGGTCCTGACGTTCACCGGCCGCACCGAGGACGTGGCCCGCCTCACCGGCGCGAGCGTCGGCGTCACGGCCGACCCCGGTGACGAGGCCGCCTGGAGCGTCGGCGAGGCGCTCGTGGTCGAGATGGGCGCGGAGCCGGTGCGGGTGGCGGAGGAGGTCCGGCCGCTCTACCACGCGGCGCTGGCCCACGGCGCCAACCACCTCGTCACGCTCGTGCGCGACTGCGTCGAGACGCTCGAGCGCGCCGGCGTCGGCCCGGCGGAGCGGCTCGTCGCCCCGCTGCTCTCGGCGGCGCTGGACAACGCGCTGCGCCACGGCGACCGCGCGCTCACCGGCCCGGTCGCCCGCGGCGACGTCGACACCGTGCGCCTGCACCGCCACGAGCTGGCCGCCGCCGACCCGGACCTCGCCGAGACCTACCGCGTGCTCGCGGCCCGCACCGCGCGCCGGGCGTCGGCGGCGGGCCTGCTGCCCGAGCACGCCGCGCACGAGGTGCTCGCCACCCTCGAGGAGAAGCCGTGACCCGACCGATGGCCGCCTCACCCCTCGGCGGCGGTGCCCGCACCCTCGGCGGTTACCGGTCCGGGGCGCTGACCGTGCACCGCTCACCCGCCGAGATCGCCCCGGTCACCCGCGCGTTGCGGGCCGCGGGGCGCAAGGTGGCGCTGGTGCCGACGATGGGCGCCCTGCACGAGGGGCACCGGGAGCTGATCCGGCACGCCCGCCGGGCGCCGGGCTCGGTCGTCCCCGCCGTGTCGATCTTCGTGAACCCGCTGCAGTTCGGCGCGGGTGAGGACCTCGACCGCTACCCGCGCCCCCTCGAGGCGGACCTGGAGGCCTGCCGGGAGGAGGGCGTCGAGCTGGTGTTCCTGCCCGGCGTGGCGGACATGTACCCCGACGGCGCCGACACCACGGTGGTGCCCGGCGCGCTGGGCGACCACCTCGAGGGCGCGGTGCGCCCCGGGCACTTCGGCGGCGTGCTCACGGTGGTGGCGAAGCTGTTCCACATCGTGGCGCCCGACCTCGCCTTCTTCGGCGAGAAGGACTACCAGCAGCTGGTCCTGGTCCAGAAGATGGTCCGGGACCTGGACTTCCCGCTGTCGGTGGTCGGGGTGCCCACCGTCCGCGAGCCGGACGGGCTGGCGATCTCCTCGCGCAACGCCTACCTCTCGCCCGACGAGCGGCGCCGCGCGCCCGCGCTGCACCGCGCGCTCGCGGCGGGGGCGGGGGTGTCGGCCCGCGGGCCGCAGGCGGTGCTCGACGCGGCGCACGCCGCGCTCGCCGAGGAGCCGGCGCTGCAGGTCGAGTACGTGGAGCTCACCGACCCGCAGCTCGGACCCGACCCGCAGGCCGGACGTGCCCGGCTGCTCGCCGCCGCGCGCCTCGGCCGCACGCGGCTGATCGACAACGTCGCCGTGCAGCTGTAGGTCGTGGTGCTGCTCTGCGTGGACGTCGGGAACACCCAGATCGCGCTGGGGCTCTACGCCGACGAGCCGGGCGGGGCCGACGAGCTCGACCCGCCGCTCGTGCGCGACTGGCGGATGCGCACCGACCCGCGCATGACCGCCGACGAGCTGAGCGTCGCGTTCGACGCCCTGCTCGGCCCGTACGCGGCGCAGGTGACGGGCGTCGCGGCGCTGTCGACCGTGCCGACGCTGCTGCGCGAGCTGCGGCTGCTCATCGACCGCAGGGACGTGCCGGCGGTCGTCGTCGGGCCGGGGGTGCGCACCGGGGTGCCGCTGCTGGTCGACAACCCCCGCGAGGTGGGCGCCGACCGCGTCATGAACACCCTCGCCGCGCACCGGCTCCACGACACCGCGTGCGTGGTGGTCGACTTCGGCACGTCCACCAACATCGACGTCGTCTCCGCGAAGGGCGAGTTCCTCGGTGGCGCGCTCGCGCCGGGGATCGAGATCTCCCTGGAGGCGCTGGCCACCCGCGCCGCCGCGCTGCGCACCGTCGAGCTGGTGCGCCCGCGCTCGGTGATCGGCAAGAACACGGTCGAGTGCCTGCAGTCCGGCCTGCTCTTCGGCGTCGCGGGCCAGGTGGACGGTCTCGTGCGGCGCATCGTCGCCGAGCTCGGGCCGAAGGCCGGGCCGGTGACCGTGCTCGGGACCGGGGGGCTGGCGCCGCTGGTCGCCGGCGAGTCGGAGACGATCACCGAGTTCGTGCCGGACCTCACGCTGCTCGGACTGCGCCTGACCTACCTGCGCAACATCCGCACCACGTCGGTGACCAGCGGCAGCTCGAACTCCCCCGACGCGGTCTCGGGGCGGGTGGCGAGGTAGGCGCGGAGCCGGGCGAGGGCGGCCTCGCGCTCGTCGGGCTCCGCGGTGAGCGCCCACGAATGGGTGCGCAGGGTGGCGACGAGCCCGTCGACCGTGGTGGGCACCAGGTTGGCGAACTGCGCGTACCCGTCCTGGGTGAACGCCGGGTGGTCGGGCAGCCGGGGCTCGTCGTCCGGCTCCCGTACGACGTGCGAGGCCCACGCGCCGGCCTCGTGGAACCCGCGCACCCACTCCACGTGCGCGTCGTCGCCGTTCCAGAGCGCCGCGAGGACGCCGCCCGGCCGCAGGACGCGGGCGATCTCCGCGTAGGCGCGCTCGGGGTCGAACCAGTGCCACGCCTGCCCGACGAGGACCGCGTCGACGGCGGCGTCCGGCAGCGGGATCTCCTCCGCGCTGCCCTCGCGGGCGTCGACGCCCGGAACGCGCGTACGCAGCTCGGCCCGCATCGCGGGGTCGGGCTCGACGGCGACCACTGTGCCGCGCGGGAGCAGCGAGGTGGTGAGCTTCCCGGTACCCGCGGCGAGGTCCAGCAGCTGCAGGCCGGCCCCGCCGGGGAGTGGTGCCAGGGCCCAGTCCACGGCGGCGTCCGGGTACCCGGGCCGGTGCAGCGCGTACTGGGTGGCCGCGGAACCGAACGAACGAGCCCGGTGCGGGTCCATGATCCGACCGTACGGCCACGCCGTGGTGCGAGGCGACGGAAACTCCGTCGAGCGGCGTCACTACCCTTGACACGTGAGCAACGAGCCCCCCACCAGCCCCGACGACGACCTGCCCGAGCAGATGCGGGTGCGGCGGGCCAAGCGGGCGGCGATGCTGGAGCAGGATCGCGAGCCGTACCCCGTCGCCGTCGAGCGCACCCACACGCTGCGCGAGGTCCGCGAGGCGCATCCGGACCTGCCGCCCGACACCGCCACCGGCGACGTGGTCGCCGTCGCCGGACGCGTGATGTTCCTGCGCAACACCGGCAAGCTCTGCTTCGCCACGCTGCGCGAGGGCGACGGCACCGAGCTGCAGGCGATGCTGTCGCTCGCGCTCGTCGGGGAGGAGGAGCTCGCGCGCTGGAAGGCGCAGGTCGACCTGGGCGACCACGTCGTCGTGCACGGCGAGGTGCTCACCTCGCGCCGCGGCGAGCTGTCGGTGATGGCCGACCGCTGGCAGATGGCGGCGAAGGCGCTGCGGCCGCTGCCGGTGGTGCACCGCGAGCTGTCGGAGGAGACGCGCGTGCGGCAGCGCTACGTCGACCTCATCGTCCGGCCGCAGGCGCGCGAGATGGTCCATCGTCGCGCCGAGGTCCTGCGCACGGTGCGCGAGGTGCTCGACGCGCGGTCGTTCGTCGAGGTCGAGACGCCGATGCTGCAGCTGCTGCACGGCGGCGCCACCGCGCGTCCGTTCGTGACGCACGCCAACGCGCTCGACAGCGATCTGTACCTGCGGATCGCCACCGAACTGTTCCTCAAGCGCTGCGTCGTGGGCGGGATCGAGCGCGTCTTCGAGATCAATCGCGTCTTCCGCAACGAGGGGATCGACTCCACCCACTCGCCCGAGTTCACCACGTTGGAGGCCTACCAGGCCTACGCCACCTACGACGATATGGCCGTTCTGACGCGCGACTTGGTGCAGGCCTGCGCCCGGGCGGTGTTCGGCAGCACGGTGGTGCGGCACGCGGACGGCTCCGAGCACGATCTGGGTGGCGAGTGGCGGTCGGTCACGATGCACGAGGCGGTGTCGCAAGCAGTCGGCGAGGAGGTGACCCCGGACACTTCCGCGGAACGGCTCCACAAGCTCGCCGCCACCCATGACGTCGAAGTCGAGGAAACGGCCTCCGCCGGCGCGATCGTGCTCGAACTGTTCGAGAAGCTCGTCGAGCACACCCTGCAGGAGCCGACATTCGTGCGCGACTACCCGATCGAGCTACGGCCGCTGGCCAGGCAGCACCGGGACGACCCGCGGCTGGCCGAGGCCTGGGACCTCTTCATCTTCGGCACCGAGCTCGGCGTGGCCTACTCCGAGCTCGTCGATCCGGTGGACCAGCGGGAAAGGCTCACCGCCCAGGCGATGGCGGCTGCGGCCGGCGACCCCGAGGCGATGCAGCTCGACGAGGACTACCTGCGCGCCATGGAGTACGGATTGCCGCCGACCGGGGGCATGGGAATGGGCATCGACCGGCTGCTCATGACCCTCACCGGGCTGGGAATCCGCGAAACCATTCTGTACCCGCTCGTGCGTTCTGAGTAACTGCCCGGTGACACCGGACAGGGTGACTCGACGGCCCACCGCAATTGGTTTATGGTGCGACTGCGGCATCGCCGCGCGGCAGGAGCAGGTTCGAAGTGGGTGGAGGTTGCGGCGATGGCGCAGATCCGTGAGGTGCGGCTGATCGACGACCTGGACGGAGAGGCCGCCGACGAGACGATCGAGTTCGGTATCGACGGCAAGAACTACGAGATCGACCTCTCGAAGGCGAATGCGGGGAAGCTGCGCGACGCACTGGCGGCCTACGTCGCGTCGGCCCGGCGCTCCGGCGGTCGCCGCCGGGGTGGCTCGAGCACCGGCGGCGCGGCGCGGCGCCCGTCCATCGACCGCGAGCAGAACCAGGCGATCCGCGACTGGGCGCGCAAGCGTGGCATGAAGGTCTCCGATCGCGGCCGCATCCCCGCCGAGGTGCTCGAGGCCTACCACCGGGAGAACTGACCGCTTCCGGGCGCTCCGCGCGTGCCGTGGTTAGGCTGGCCTCAGTAGTCGATGGACCGAGGAGGCCCCGTGGCGCGCAGGACGACCACCCTCGAGGTGCGCCGCACCGAGCGGCTCACCCCGCACATGATCCGGGTCGTTGCCGGGGGTGAGGAGCTGTCGGCGTTCCCCGACACGCCCCACACCGACCGGTACGTCAAGATCCTCTTCCCCCGGCCCGAGGTGTCCTACCCCGAGCCGTTCGACATGGACGTCATCCGGGCCGAGCTGCCGCGCGAGCACTGGCCGGTGACGCGCACGTACACCGTGCGGGCGCTGGACCACGCCGCGGGCGAGCTGACGATCGACTTCGTGCACCACGGCGACTCCGGGCTCGCCGGGCCGTGGGCCGCCGCCGCCCGGCCGGGCGACGTGCTGCGCCTCGCCGGTCCCGGAGGCGCCTACGCGCCCGACGCCACCGCCGACTGGCACCTGGTGGTCGGCGACGAGAGCGCCCTCCCGGCCATCGGCGCCGCCTGCGAGCGGGTGCCGGCCGGTGTCCCGGTGCTGGCGGTCCTCGAGGTGGCCGACGCGGCCGAGGAGCAGGAGCTGGCCTGCCCCGGTCGGCTGCGCGCCACGTGGCTGCACCGCCACCCGGGAGCTCCGAACCAGCTCGCCGACGCCGTGCGGGCCCTGGAGTTCCCGACCGGTCGCGTCCACGCGTTCATCCACGGCGAGGCCGGGTTCGTGCGCGACATCCGGCGCCACCTGGTCAACGAGCGCGGCGTGCCGCGCGAGGCGCTCTCGGTGTCGGGCTACTGGCGCCGCGGCGTCGATGAGGACGGCTGGCAGGCCGAGAAGGCGGCGGAGCGCGCCGGCGCGACGTCCTAGCCGGCCAGAGCTCGCATGATCGGTGTGGTGTCACGGCTCCCACCCGGACGAACGGCACTCTCGTCGGTACCTAGCCGACGAAAGTGCCGTTCGTCATGCGGATCCCGCGCACGCGACCCGTCGACGAGCGCGCGCTGCAGCCGCTCCGACCTACCCATCCGGTGTGGTTCCTCGCAACGGTGGGCGTCCGGCCCGACCGGCAGGGGCGTGGCCTCGGACGGGTGGTGCTGGAGCCGGGGCCGGCGGACGCGGACGCCGGGGGCGTGCCGTGCTTCCTGGAGACGTCCCTCGCGGCGAACCCAGCCTTCTACCGGCGGCTCGGGTTCGAGGTGGTGGGCGAGGTCGACCTCCCCTGTGGGGGGCCGCGGACGTGGGCGATGCGACGGGCGGTTCGAGACACCCCGGATGGGCGAGTGGGACCACTCTGACCAGGTGATGGGCCGCCGGGCGGAATCTGGCGGAGCGGGCTCGCGTTGAGCCGGGTACGTGCGAGACGGGCGTCCGGGTGTCCCGGCCCGATACAGTGGGAGTCGGGGTGTACCCGGCGCAGCGCGCCGGTGCATGGCGCAGCAGGCTAGGAGCGTAAATGTTCGAGAGGTTCACCGACCGAGCGAGGCGGGTTGTCGTCCTGGCGCAAGAAGAAGCCAGGATGCTCAACCACAACTACATCGGCACCGAGCACATCCTCCTTGGCCTCATCCACGAGGGCGAGGGTGTCGCCGCGAAGGCGCTGGAGTCCCTCGGTATCGCCCTGGAGGGCGTCCGCCAGCAGGTCGAGGAGATCATCGGTCAGGGTCAGCAGGCGCCGAGCGGGCACATCCCGTTCACGCCGCGGGCCAAGAAGGTGCTGGAGCTGTCGCTGCGTGAGGCGCTGCAGCTCGGCCACAACTACATCGGCACCGAGCACATCCTGCTCGGCCTGATCCGCGAGGGTGAGGGCGTCGCCGCGCAGGTGCTGGTCAAGCTGGGCGCCGACCTCAACCGGGTCCGCCAGCAGGTCCTGCAGCTGCTGTCCGGCTACCAGGGCAAGGAGCCCGCCGAGGGCGCCTCCGGCGGCCGCGGCGAGGGCACCCCGAGCTCCTCGCTCGTCCTCGACCAGTTCGGTCGCAACCTCACCCAGTCCGCCCGCGAGGGCAAGCTGGACCCGGTCATCGGCCGGGAGAAGGAGATCGAGCGGGTCATGCAGGTCCTCTCCCGGAGGACCAAGAACAACCCCGTCCTGATCGGCGAGCCCGGCGTCGGCAAGACCGCCGTCGTCGAGGGGCTGGCCCAGGGCATCGTCAAGGGCGAGGTGCCCGAGACGCTCAAGGACAAGCAGCTCTACACGCTCGACCTGGGCTCCCTTGTCGCGGGCTCCCGCTACCGCGGTGACTTCGAGGAGCGCCTGAAGAAGGTGCTCAAGGAGATCCGCACGCGCGGCGACATCATCCTGTTCATCGACGAGCTGCACACGCTCGTGGGTGCCGGTGCCGCCGAGGGCGCGATCGACGCCGCCAGCATCCTCAAGCCGATGCTGGCCCGCGGCGAGCTGCAGACGATCGGTGCCACCACGCTCGACGAGTACCGCAAGTACGTCGAGAAGGACCCGGCCCTGGAGCGCCGCTTCCAGCCGATCCAGGTGGGCGAGCCGAGCGTCACGCACACCATCGAGATCCTCAAGGGCCTGCGCGACCGGTACGAGGCGCACCACCGCGTCACGATCACCGACCCGGCGCTGGTGGCCGCGGCGACGCTGGCCGACCGCTACATCTCCGACCGCTTCCTGCCGGACAAGGCGATCGACCTGATCGACGAGGCAGGCGCCCGGATGCGGATCCGCCGGATGACCGCGCCGCCGGACCTGCGCGAGTTCGACGAGAAGATTGCAGCCGTGCGTCGCGACAAGGAGTCGGCGATCGACGCGCAGGACTTCGAGCGGGCCGCGCACCTGCGCGACTCCGAGAAGCAGCTGCTCGGCCAGAAGGGCGAGCGGGAGAAGCAGTGGAAGTCCGGTGACCTGGACGTCGTCGCGGAGGTCGACGACGAGCAGATCGCCGAGGTGCTCGCCAACTGGACCGGTATCCCGGTGTTCAAGCTCACCGAGGAGGAGACCACGCGTCTGCTCCGCATGGAGGACGAGCTGCACAAGCGGATCATCGGCCAGGAGGAGGCCGTCAAGTCGGTGTCGCAGGCCATCCGCCGCACGCGCGCCGGCCTGAAGGACCCGAAGCGCCCGTCGGGCTCGTTCATCTTCGCCGGCCCGTCCGGTGTCGGTAAGACCGAGCTGTCCAAGGCGCTGGCCAACTTCCTGTTCGGCGAGGACGACGCCCTCATCCAGATCGACATGGGCGAGTTCCACGACCGCTACACCGCCTCGCGGCTCTTCGGTGCCCCTCCCGGGTACGTGGGCTACGAGGAGGGCGGCCAGCTCACCGAGAAGGTGCGTCGCAAGCCGTTCTCGGTCGTGCTGTTCGACGAGATCGAGAAGGCGCACCAGGAGGTCTACAACACCCTCCTGCAGGTGCTGGAGGACGGCCGCCTGACCGACGGTCAGGGCCGCACGGTGGACTTCAAGAACACCGTGATCATCTTCACCTCGAACCTCGGCACCCAGGACATCTCGAAGGCCGTCGGCCTCGGGTTCGCCCAGGGCAACGACGAGCAGTCGAACTACGAGCGGATGAAGAACAAGGTCAACGACGAGCTGAAGAAGCACTTCAGGCCGGAGTTCCTCAACCGCATCGACGACATCGTCGTGTTCCACCAGCTGACCGAGGAGCAGATCATCACGATGGTCGACCTCATGATCACGCGGGTGGAGGCTGCGCTGGCCAACAAGGACATGGACATCGAGCTCACGCCTGCGGCGAAGGGCCTGCTGGCCCGTCGTGGGTTCGACCCGGTCCTGGGTGCGCGGCCGCTGCGCCGCACCATCCAGCGCGAGATCGAGGACCAGCTGTCGGAGAAGATCCTCTTCGGCGAGGTGGAGCCCGGTCAGATCGTGGTCGTCGACGTCGAGGGTATCGACCCGGACGCCCCGAACTCGCGGGCGGCCGACGACAAGGCCGTGTTCACCTTCCGCGGTGAGCCGAAGCCGGTCACGGTGCCGGACTCGCCGCCGGTCGACCTGGCCAAGTCGGGCGACGAGTGATCCGCTAGACCCACCGGGACGGCCCGTCCGGACGCGAGTCCGGGCGGGCCGTTCTGTTGTCCGCCCTCAGGTGCAACCCGTCGACGGCTCCGCGCCCGGCGGGAGCAGCGCGCGGGCCGCCGGGCTCAGCTCGGCGGGCAGCACCCGGCAGAGGTGCGAGTGCCACTGCTCGGCGGTGGCCGCGAGCTGCAGCGGCATCCGACCGCCGACGCCGTTGACCTCGAGGGTCTCGCCGTCGAGGCGGTCGAGGCCGTCGGGCGAGGGCCGGACGGAGCCCGCCTGGGCAAGGCGGTCGAGGTCCCAGAACACGACCTCCCCGCGCAGGACGTTCTCCGACACCAGGAGCCCGTCCGTGCCGAAGCCGGTGAGCCGGGCGAGGTCGGGAGCCGGGATCGCGCCCACGCGGGCGCGCGTCGGGATGTCCCAGACCTCGATCGCCCCTTCGCGGAAGATCGCGAGCCGGTCGCCCGCGCTCGCGACGTCGGTGAACAGGTCGAGGGGCGTCTCGATCGTCGCCAGCAGGCGCCCGGCGCGGGCGTCCCACAGCTCCAGGCCGGCCGGGCCCGCGACGAACGCCTCGCCGGGCCGGTCGGCGCGGGGCCAGAGCCGGGGCATCCGGACGACCGCCTGGTCCGCGGCCGGGTCGGCGAGTCGCCGGGGCTCGCCGAGCAGCTCGCCGGTGCGCCCGTCCCAGGCGCTCAGGTACCCGTCGGCGAGGGCGACGACGACCTCGCCGCCGCTGTCGCTCACCACGACGCCGCGGTCGGTCACTGCCGGGTCGCTCGGCGGGCGGGCGGAGAACGTCCTGGTCAGGGTGGGGAGCTCGTAGCGGTCGAGCTGCCAGCCCTCGGGCCCCCTGCCGAAGGTGACCAGCGCGTCCTGGACCGACCAGCCGCCCGCGTCGGTGACCGCGGCGGGCAGCGCCGCGATCGGGTCGCCGGTGGCGGGGTCGTACGCGTCGAAGGCGCTGGTCCCGGCCGCGGGGGAGTCGCGCGTGACGAGCACGGATCCCGGGGCGTCGTAGTGCGTCGAGCCGAAGCCGGGGTCGAACCGGATCTCCCGCGCCGCGGGGATGCGCAGCACGGTGGGACCGACGGCCACGAACGCGACGAGGCCGCCGTGCCCGTCGGGGAGCGCGGTGACGACCGGGGCCTCCCCGGTGGGCCATGCGGTCGGGTCCAGCGGTGGGGCGGCGGCCTGGTAGCTCACGCCGGTGACCAGGTCGGTGATCCGGACCAGCTCCACCGCGGGCGGGTCCGCGAGGCTGCCGAACGGGTCGACCGCGTAGCGGCCGTCGAGGGAGAACCAGAGCAGCGCGCACGAGGAGGTGGGCAGCTCGATGCGGTGCCGCTCGGTGCCGGTCACCAGGTCCCGGACCTCGAGCTGCGCCTGCTGGGTGTCGCCGCCCGCGTCGACCGGCCCGTCGACGCACGTGGCGGTCAGGCTGCCGCCGCCCTGCACGGTCGTGGTGGGCGGCAGCGTGCGGTCCGGCGCATCGCCGTCGACGTGGTGCAGCGTCCAGCTGACCTCGAGCCCGCCGCCCGTGCGGAGCGCCACGAGGCCGGGGTCGGGGGTCAGCCGCAACCGGACGTCGTCGGTGTCCAGCGCGAGCGGTGCGGCACGGGTGGTGCCGGTCGCGAGGTCGCGCAGGTGCACCGTGGCGCGGCCCGGTCGGTCACGGGTGAGCCACCCGAGGCGGGTGCCGTCCGGCGAGAAGCCCATCGCCAGCACCTGCGGCCCGCCGGGGGCGGCGAGCTCCAGGTCGGGGGCGGGGGCACCGACCGTCCAGAGCCGCAACCCGCCGTCGCCTGCGAGCACACCGACCCGGGTGCCGTCGGGGGATGGCAGCACCTTGGCGGCGCCGGTGGGTTCGGGGAGCTCCCACGGCGGCGCGGGACGGGGCGCCGCCGCGTCCCGGACGAAGTCGATGCGCGGGTCCTGGCCCGCCAGGAGCGTGTCGCCGTCGGCGCGCAGGCCCAGCTGCTCGGGCCCGCCGGGGCCGCCGGTGAGGACGCCGTCGACGCCGGCCAGTGCCGCGTAGCGGTCGGCGAGTGCCGTGCGGGCGGCGGGGCTGTCGGGGTCGCTGTTCCAGGCGACGGCCGCGAGCTCGGCGGCGAGCACAGGGTCGGTCCCGGCACGGGCGGTGGCCTGCCCGGCGAGGTTGCCGGCGTTGGCGGTGGCGAGCTGCGTGGCCACCTGGTTGCCCCGCCGTACCGCGACGACCGACAGCGTGCCCGCCGCCAGCACGAGCACGCCGAGCACGGCCGCGACGAGGCGCCAGCGCCGCACCTCCCGCCGTTGCCGGGCCCGGCTGCGCCGCACGTACTCGGCCTCGCCCGTGCCGACCTCGCCGGGCCGTTCCCGCAGCCACCCCTCCGCCGAGTCCAGGGCGCCGCCCCGCAGCAGGGCGCCGTCGTCGTGCCCGCCGGCCGCCCAGCGGCCGCGTGCGGCGTCGAGCTCGGAGCGCCAGGCCAGGAACGCCCGGTCCGACTCCAGCCAGCCCCGCAACCGGGGCCAGTGCTCGATCAGCGACTGGTGGGCGAGCTCGACCGAGCCTCCGGTGCGACCGCCCGCGGCCACCAGCAGGCGACCGGCGGCCAGCGGCGGCACGAGGGCGCGCAGCCGCGGCGGGAGCTCGTCGAACGGGGCCGCCCTGCGCACGAAGCGGCCCTCCGCGGCCGGGAGCACCAAGCGGGTGCACAGCGCCCGCAGCTCGTCGAGGCGCCCTTCGGCGATCACGCCGGCGACGACCTGCTCCGCATGGGCGGCAACCGCCCCCGCCACGCCGCCTGCCTCCTCGTAGCCGCGGACGGTGAGCGAGCCACCCTCCCGGCGGGCCCACAGCTGCGCGAGCAGCGACTCCACCAGCGGGAGCCGGCCCGGCTCGGTGCCCGCGTCGTCGAGGATCCGCTCGACCAGCCCGTCCTCGAAGGCGAGGCCCGGCGCCCGCTCGGCCGGGCGGACGACCGCCTCCCGCAGCCGCGCGCGGTCCATCGGCCCGACGAGCACGGTGCCGGGGCCCAGGGCCTCGGCGGCGTCCGCCGTCAGGACCTCGTCGAGGGCGGTGCCCCGCATCGTGAGCACGACGCGCAGCGCGTCCCCGTCACCGGACGGTGCCGACACGGCGGCGAGCGCGTCGAGCAGCTCGCGGGCGGCGTCGAGGTCGGCGTCGGCGAGCTCCTCGAACTGGTCGACGACCAGCACGAGCCGCCGCACCGGCGCGCGGGACACCGCGTCGGCGATCTCCGCGACGGCCGCGGCCCGACCGGCCGGGTCGGCGAGCCCGGCGGCGATCCGCTGCGCGTCGCCCCGGTGCCCGGCCGGCGCGAGGACGGCCTCGACGACCGCGGGCAGCACCGGGGTGCCGGGCAGCGGCCGGACGTCCGCCACGGCCACGCCGTCCGCCCGCAGCCGGGGCAGCAGCCCCGCACGCACGAGTGAGGACTTCCCCGCCCCGGACGGGCCCGCCACGGCGACGAGGGGGTGCCGGTCCAGCGCGGCCCGCAGCCGCCGGACCTCGGGCTCGCGGCCGAAGAAGTACTCGGCGTGCTCCTCGCCGAACGGTTCGAGTCCCCGGTACGGGTTCGGCAGCAGCTCGGGGTCGAGCCCGAGGACCTGCGCGACCGGGATGAGGTACGCGGTGGTGACGCCGGGGTCCCGGTCGGCGGCGACGGTCATGCCGACGACGGCGTCGGAGGCCTCGTCCCACACCGGCGCGCCGCTGAACCCCCCTTCGATCGGCTGGTCGCCGGGGGTGCCCTGCAGCTGCAGCCACCCGGTGCCCTGGCCGGCCCGGAAGCGGCCGGTGGACCACACCCCGTCCCAGCGCCCCTCCGGGAACCCGAAGACCCGGAACGGGCGGTCCCAGAGGCGGTCGAACCGGCGCACCGGGGGCATGACCGCGCCGGGTGGGGCGGGCGCGGTGAGCCGGAGCAGGGCGACGTCGCCCGTGCCGTCCTCCTCGATCGGCAGCCAGCGGTGGACCCGGGCCCAGCCCGGGACCGGCCCGCCGGGCAGGACGGGGAAGTCGATCGCCACGGGTGCGTCCGGGGCGGGACCGTAGGCGTCGGTGCCGGCGGCGGTCGCCACGACGTGGGCGCACGTGGCCACCAGGTCGGGCCCGACGAGGAAGCCCGAGCCCACGACGTCCCCGCGGCGGTCGCGCACGCGGACGCACGCGGTGGCGGCCAGCGCGGGGATCGCGCGTCCGGACGTGACGGTGCCCGGCGCCGTCACGACGTGCGTGCTGCCTTCGTCCGCCACCCTGCTCCCCCGGATCCGGTCACCGCGACGCTAACGGACCGCGCGGAAGCGGCTAGATTCGTGCCGTGAGCCCCGTCCGCGTGGTTCCGGAGACCGAGCTCATGTCCGGTGAGCTGCTCTCGGCCGACGACGCGTGGCACACCGTGCGCCGCTACGGGCTGCGGCACCTGCTCGTCACCGCGTTCGTCCGCTTCCGCTACGGCGACGGCTTCAGCCACGCCCGCGCCTTCGCCCTGCAGCTCGCGCTGGCCGCGGTGCCGCTGGTGATCGCGGGCGCCGGCCTGGCCACGGCGATCGGGGTCGAGTCCTTCGCCGAGGTGGTGGCCCGCACGGTCGTGGCCGTGTCACCGGGCAGCAGCGACTCGCTGCTGGCCGAGGTGCTCGAGGGCGGCGAGGAGGCGAGCGAGCGCGGCGAGGTCGTGGCGGTGCTCGGTCTGGCCACCGCGTTCGCCGCGGCGACGTCGGCGTTCGCCCAGCTGGAGCGGGGTGCCAACCGGATCTACGGCACCAAGCGCGACCGGCGGGCGCTGCGCAAGTACGCGCGCGCCGCGTTGCTGACGGCGACGGCGGGCGTCTCGATGGCGGTGGGCCTGCTGCTGATCGTGGCCGGCGAGCCGTTCGGCGAGGCGATGGAGTCGGTCTACCACTGGGGCGACGGCGTGGAGGAGGTCTGGGACGGGCTGCGGTGGCCGGTCGGGCTGGCCGCGCTCGTCGTGGCCGTCACGCTGCTGTTCCGGCACGCCCCGCGGCGGCGGCAGCCGGGCCTGAGCTGGCTCGCCGTCGGCGCCGCCGCCACGGTGCTGGCCTGGCTCGCGGGCTCGGGTCTGCTGGCGCTGTACGTGGTGCTGGCGGCGGGTTTCGACGACACCTACGGGCCGCTCACAGCGATCATGGCGCTGCTGCTGTGGGCCAACGTCACCGGCGTGGCGCTGCTCGCCGGCATCGCGCTCGCCGCGCAGCTGGAGGCGGTGCGGGCCGGGCGGCTCGACCCGCTGCTCGCCGACAGCGACGACGACGGCATCCCCGACGAGCTCGACGAGCACCCGGACTCGCCGGCCCGCTGAACGGGCGGGGCGCTCAGCCCCCGGACGCGGTGGAGCGCTGCACGACCTCGAACTCCAGAAGCGACGAGCCGCTGGCGACCGGGCGCGCCCGCTCGCCGGAGTGCGCCTCCTTGGCGGGCCCGTTGAGCCACGCCTGGAACGACTCCTCGTCCTCCCAGTGCGTCAGCACGAAGTAGCGGTTCTCGCCGGCCACCGGGCGCAGCAGCTCGAACGAGAGGAAGCCCGGCTGGCCGTCCACGGCGTGCAGGCGGTTGGCGAACCGCTTCTCCAGCTCGGGTCCGGCGCCCTCGGGCACCTCGATCGCATTGATCTTCACGACGGCCATGGCGTCCAGCGTAGTCACCGGGCGGACCTGGCACGCATCTCGAGCCATGCCGCGTGCTGGGTTCCGGCACGTTCCCAGAGCGTCTCGACCCCGTCGGCGCCGAGGTCCGCCACCGGGATGCGGAACGTGGCGAGCACCTCGGCGAACTCCTCGAGGCTCGCGATCGTCCGTTCGCTTCCCGCGGCGGCGACGACGCGGCTGCGCAGGGCGAGCTCCCGCCCGTCGCGGTGGTGCTGGGCGACGAGCACCCGCACGTACGGCGATGCGGGCGCGGTCGCGAGCTCGTGGCAGCGGCCCGCGAACTCGGCGAGCGCGCGCGGCCGCGTGCGCAGGTCGTACGAGGCGACGGAGCCGGCGGGGTGGTGGTGGACGCGCCAGGTGGTGGTGTCGAGGCGCTCGAGCCGGTAGTGCAGCGAGCCCTGCCGATGGGTTCCCCCGCGCAGCGGCAGCGGCTCCAGGAACGCATCTCCGATGCCGGTGTCGGCGAGCCACGGCTCGCCGCCGGCCGTGACGAGCAACGCGACGTGGTTGCCCCACGCCGCATCCCCGCGGTCCGCCCGCAGCACGCCGCACTCGACCAGGTCCACGGCGAACCCGACGGACCGCAGCAGCAGCGCGAGTGCGCCGTTCATCTCGTAGCAGAACCCGCCCCGTCCCCGCCTGCCGAACTTGTCGAGCAGGGCCTCGGGGGCGAGCTCGATCGGCCGGCCGAGCTGGATGTCGACGTTCTCGTACGGGACGCGCGTGCGCCACGCCCGGTGCAGCCTGCGCAGGGTCGGCAGGTCCGGGCGCAGCGGTGCGTCCACCCCGAGCCGGTCGAGCAGCATGCGGCCGTCCATGGGGCCTCCCTATCCGGACGAAGTTCGTCCGCTTACGGTAGCTGAACCGGACGATGATCGTCCAGTTCATCCGGTACCGTTCGGTCGGTGGAGTCCCTGCGGGCGGATGCGCGGCGCAACCGGGCCCAGATCGTCGACGCAGCCGGAGCGCTGTTCGCCGAGCGCGGTCCCGACGTCCCGATGGAGGAGATCGCCAGGCGGGCCCGCGTCGGGGTGGGCACGCTGTACCGCCGGTTCCCGGACCGGGACGCGCTGGTGCGCGCCGTCGCGATCGAGAGCTTCCACCGGGTGGTGGCGAACGCGCGGGCCGCCGCGGACGAGCCGGACGGGTGGAGCGGCCTCACCCGTTTCGTGCGGGCCTCCGTCACCGACCTGCGCCTGGCCACCTGGCTGTCGATGTGGTTCGCACGCACCTGGGCGGACCTCAGGGTGGACCGCGAGCAGCAGGAGCTGCGGGCCGACCTGCTGGAACTGCTCGACGACCTGGTCGGGCGGGCCCAGCGGGAGGGGGCGATGCGCCCCGAGGTCGGCGTCGGCGATCTCGCGGTGCTGCTCGCGCTCGTCCTGCGTCCGCTCCCGGGGCCGCTCGCGGCCGTCACCGAGCAGGCGGTCGAGCGGCACGTCGCGGTCGTGCTCGACGGGCTGCGCCCCGGCGGCGAGCCCCTGCCCGGCCGCCCGCTCACGCGTGAGTCGCTTCTGACTAGTCAAATGTGAGTGCTTTACTGGGGTCGTGAACCCCACGAGGCTCTTCGTGTTGAGCGCGCTGGCCAAGGGCGGCGCGATGTACGGCCACCAGATCCGCCGCGACGCCCGCGTGGACCGCGCCGAGCTCTGGTCCGACGTGCGACCCGGTTCCCTCTACGGCGCGTTGCACCGGCTCGAGGACGAGGGGCTGGTCCGGGCGGTGCGCACCGAGCAGGCGGGCCGGCTGCCCTCGCGCACGGTGTACGAGATCACCGACGAGGGCCGCCGGGAGCTGGGCGTGCTGCAGGCCGAGGCGTTCGAGGAGGTCCGCTTCCCGCCCGACCCCGTCGACCTGGCGCTGGCCACGGTGGACGGGACGGACGAGGCCACGTTGCGCGGCCACCTCTCCGACCGCGTCCGGGAGCTCGAGGCCCGGCTGTCACGGCTGGACCACCTGGCCGACCGGCGGTGGCCGGACCAGACGCCTGCCGACGACCTCGTCGTCGAGCACGCCCGGCTGCGGCTGCGGGCCGAGCTGGAGTGGCACGCGCTGGTGCTGGACCAGCTCGGGAAGCTCGGGGGGAGGCCATGACGGTCCGGGAGCTGCGGCTGATCGGCGACCCGGTCCTGCGCACCCCGTGCCGCCCGGTCACCGCCTTCGACGCGGGCCTGGCCGCGCTGGTCACCGACCTCGTGGACACCGTCGCGCTGCCGGGCCGCGCCGGCCTCGCGGCCAACCAGATCGGCGTCTCACTGGCCGCGTTCTCCTACGACGTCCAGGGGGCGCGCGGCTACGTCGTCAACCCGCGGCTGGTCGCCACCGACGGCGAGTACGACGGCGAGGAGGCATGCCTGTCGGTGCCCGGGGTCTCGGCGATGCGGCTGCGGGCGGCCTACGCGCGGGTGGAGGGCGTCGACGCGCTCGGGCGGCCGATCGTCGTCGAGGGCACCGGCGAGCTCGCCCGCTGCCTGCAGCACGAGACCGACCACCTGCGCGGCGAGCTCTACATCGACGCGTTGACCGGCGAGCGCAGGCGCACGGCGCTGCGGCAGCTGCGGGAGGCCGGCGCGCGGTGATCGCGGGTATCGGCTGCGCGGATCAGCCGGTGTCGACGGCCACCACCCGGGCACGGACGGTCGGCACCGGGTGCAGCACGGCGAAGGCGTCGGCCGGGCGCTCGGTCGCGAGCACGCAGTGCGGCAGCCAGGTCCCCGGCAGGTACGCGGCCAGCGGGGACCGCACGCGACCGGCCAACGCGTCGTGCACCGCGCCGTGCACGGCGAGCAGCTCGGCGTCGACGACGGCGGCGAGCACGAGCTCGTCGGGACGACCGGCCACCGTGCCAAGGGTGGCCAGCCAGATCGAGGGCAGGGCGAGCAGGCGCACCTCGGCGGCCAGCGCGTCCCGGGCGGGTTGCGGGATCGAGCCGGCCGCCGCGGCGGTGACGGCGGGCGCCCCTTCCGGCACTGCGATCCCGTGCGCGATCAGCTGCGCCCGCAGCGCGGTCAGCTCGGCGCAGGCGGCGTCGTCGAGGCGGAAGCGGACGGTCTGGGGCATGTCAGGCCGGGAGCGCGAAGCGGCCGTCGTCGTGCTGCTCGGCAAGCCCGTCGACGAGCAGCGAGTGCAGGCAGCGGTCGCGCTGCGCCGCGTCGGACCACACGGCGTCCAGCGCGGCGCGCTCCACGGGCCCGTCCGCGCCGCGCAGGACGTCCAGGAGCCGACCGCGGACCTGCCGGTCGGTGCCGGCGAAACCCTGCACCGGTCGGCGCGGGCCCGTGTACTCCGGCCGGCCCGCCGCCCGCCACGCGCACGTCCCGCGCACCGGGCAGGCGCCGCAGCGCGGGCCGCGCGCCGTGCAGACCACCGCGCCCAGCTCCATGAGCCCCGCGGAGACGACCGCGGCGGACCGGTCGTCAGGCGGGAGGAGGGCGTCGACGTCGGCGAGGTCGGCGGTCGTGCGGGCGGGCCCGGCGTCACCGTGGCCGTGCACCGCGCGGGCGACGACGCGGCGGACGTTCGTGTCGACCACCGGGCAGCGCCGCCCGTAACCGAACGCGGCAACCGCCCGCGCCGTGTACGCGCCGATGCCGGGCAGCGCTTCCAGGGCCGCGATGTCGGCGGGCACGACGTCGCCGTGCTCGCGGGCGATCACCCCGGCGGCCTCGTGCAGCCGCAGGGCGCGGCGCGGGTAGCCGAGCTTGCCCCAGGCGCGCAGGACCTCCGCGCGGGAGGCCGCCGCCAGCGCCGACGGCGCCGGCCAGCGGGCGAGCCAGTCGG
Organism: Pseudonocardia kunmingensis; assembly: GCF_006716445.1. Lineage (GTDB taxonomy): Bacteria > Actinomycetota > Actinomycetes > Mycobacteriales > Pseudonocardiaceae > Pseudonocardia > Pseudonocardia kunmingensis. The sequence continues at coordinate 2,688,506 of NZ_VFPA01000001.1, read as the reverse complement.
CCCAGACCGGCTCGACGCGCGCGACCGGCGTCTGCTGCAGCATGAACTCGCTGACCAGGACGCCCCAGGGCGTGGTGCCCGGGCGGCGCCACGGCAGGTCGCGTGCGGCGGCGGGGTACCAGTCGAGCACGAGTGCGGCGAGCGACACGGCTGTCGATCGTGCCACCGTGCCTGGTGGGCGCCCTGTGGGGGCGTGCACCAGCGGCAAACGATCTACCGTGGGACCGTCTCTCGGGTGCTTCCGGCGCGTCGCGACGCGCCGTGCTCACCCCAGGTTCGCAACTTGTGGTAGTCGCTCGGATACGCTCCGTGATGTGTGGGAGCCGGTGGGTCCGCTGCCCGCGTCCGTCTACTGGAGACGACGCTGGCTCGCCATTGCCGCCGTCCTCTCCGTCCTCGTGCTCCTGGCCTGGGGCGTCGGCGCGCTCGCCGGTGCGATCGCCGCCCCGCGCGGCGACGGCACCACCAGCCTCGCCAGCCGCCCCGCCGCCGTGTCCGCTCCCCAGCAGGCCTCCCCGTCCCCGGCTGCGCCGGCCGCCCCCCTGCCGCAGCCGGGGACGGAGGGGCCGCCGACACCGCAGTCGCAGCTGCAGTCGCAGCCGCAGTCGCAGTCGCAGCCGGAGGGGGCGCCTCCCTCTCCCGTCGACGGGCCGCCGAGCGCGACCGTCGAGGGCGGGCCCGACACCTCGACGGCGACCTCGAGCCCGTCCGGCACCAGCGAGGGGCTGGTGCCCGACGACACCCCGCGCGCCACCTCACCGGTGCCGTCACCCGCCCCGGTGCCGCCCACCGGGCCCGTCGCCTGCACCAACGAGATGCTGGCCGTGGCCGCCGAGGTGGATCGACCGGAGCACCGCGTGGGGGAGCGCCCGTTGCTGCGGCTGGTGGTCACCAACGTCTCCGACCAGCCCTGCGTGCGCGATCTCGACCCGGAGCGGCAGGAGATCGTCGTCTGGAGCGCCGACGGCAGCGAGCGGCTGTGGTCGAGCAACGACTGCTCGAACGCGCAGGGCGTGGACCTGCGCACCCTGGTGCCGGGCCAGCCGGTTGCGTCCTCGGTGCGCTGGGCGGGGCGCACCTCCGAGCCCGGCTGCCCGCTGGAGCGCTCGACGGTGCCCGCGGGCGACTACCGCGTGATGAGCCGGGTGGACGACGTCATCAGTCCGCCGACCCCGTTCGTCCGCAGGCCCTGACCGACGGTTGACACAGCTTTCCATCCTTCCTAGGCTTTCCATATCGAAAGTAGATGCAACTAGGAGGCGCTGTGTCCGGAACGCCCGAACTCGACCGCGTCGCCGACGCACGGCGCAAGCTCGCCGCGCACGCCGGGTTCCCCCGCTCCTACTGGGTGGTCTACGGGCTCGTGCTGGTGCTGAGCGCGGGGCTGCCGGTGTGGGTGTCGTACCTGCCCTCGGACGGCTGGGTCTACGTGTCGTGGGCGATCGCCGTGCTCGGTGTCGGATCGGCGGTGTACGCGATGGTCCGGCGGCGCCGCTCCGGCGTGTACCTGTCCCGTCGGATCAGCGCCTACCCGACGGCCCACAGGATCTGGCTCGCCGGGCTCGTCGTCACCTTCGGTGGGTTCGTCGGGATCCAGCAGCTCGTCGAGCACGGTCATCGCGACATCGCGCTGTACGTGCTCGCTCCGCTCGCGGTTGTCGTGTTCGTCGCTCAGGTGGCGACCCGTTCGGCGATGCGTGCCGACATCGAGGCCGGCCGGGTCACCTCGTGAGCCGCCCCGGTCCCGGGCAGCCCGAGACCGCTGGGGGCGTCCCGGTCCCGGGCCGGGATCCGCTGCTGGAGACCGGCCCCCGGCTGGCGATGTGCGCGCTGCTGCAGGGTGCCGAGTGGGTGGACTTCGCCTCGGTCCGGGACATGCTCGCCGTGAGCGACTCGGCGATCTCCAAGCACAGCCGCACCCTCGAGGACGCCGGGTACCTCGAAGTCCGCAAGGGCTCCATCGGGCGTCGCCCGCGCACCTGGTTCCGCCTGACCGCCACCGGACGGCAGGCCTTCAGCGGTCACCTCACCTGGCTGAACGGCCTGAGCCAGGCCCGCCTCGACGTCCCCTGAGGGAGGCCGGAAGCGGCTCACTGCCCCCGGGACGGGCGGATCGCGTCGAGGACCACGCCCACGTCGCGGACCTCGGTGAGCCGCATGCCCTCGGGTGCCTGCCCGCTGTCGGGCGGGACGAGGGCGTGGGTGAAGCCCAGCCGGGCGGCCTCGGCGAGCCTGCGGTCGAGGCCGGTGACCCGGCGGACCTCACCGGCGAGTCCGAGCTCGCCGAGGACCACGACGTCGGCGGGGAGCGCGACGTCCCGGCGGGCCGAGGTGATCGCCAGCGCGAGCGCGAGGTCGGCGGCCGGCTCGACCACCCGCATGCCCCCGACCGTGGCCGCGTACACCTCCGCGTCGTGCAGCCGCACGCCCGCCCGCTTCTCCAGGACGGCGAGCAGCATCGCGACGCGGGCGTTGTCGAGGCCGCTGACGGCGCGGCGCGGGCTCGGGATGTCCCTGCCCGTGACGAGGGCCTGCAGCTCGGCGGGCAGCGGGCGCCTGCCGTCCATCACCACGGTGACGGCCGTGCCCGGTACCGGCGGGCCGCCGAACCGGGCCAGGAACAGCCCCGAGGGGTCCGGCATGCCGACGATGCCGGCGTCGCGCATCTCGAAGCAGCCCACCTCGTCGGCGGGCCCGAAGCGGTTCTTGATCCCGCGCACCATGCGCAGGGTGGAGTGCTTGTCCCCCTCGAACGCGAGCACGACGTCGACGACGTGCTCCAGCACCCGGGGGCCCGCGATGCCGCCCTCCTTCGTCACATGCCCGACGAGCAGCACGGGCAGGCCGCGCTCCTTGGCCAGCCCGGTGAGCGCGACGGTGACCGCGCGGGTCTGGGTGACCCCGCCCGGCGCGCCGTCGGCCTCGCTGCTGGACATCGTCTGCACCGAGTCGACGATCAGCAGGTCGGGGCGCAGCTCGTCGAGGTGGCTGATGATCGCGCCGAGGTCGGACTCGGCGGCGAGGTAGAGCTCGTCGTGCACGGCGCCGGTGCGCTCGGCGCGCAACCGCACCTGCCCCGCGGACTCCTCACCCGTGACGTACAACACCCGCCCGCTGCGCGCCACCTGCGCGGCGACCTCGAGCAGCAGCGTCGACTTGCCGACGCCCGGCTCCCCGGCCAGCAGCACGACCGCGCCGGGGACGAGGCCGCCGCCCAGCACGCGGTCGAGCTCGGAGACCCCGGTGGGACGGGCGCGGGCGGCGTCGAGCGCGACGTCACCGATGCGGCGGGCGGGCGCGCTCGGCGCACCGGCGGCGACGCGCTGGCGGGGACGGGCGGGCGCGCTCGGAGCGCTCTCCTCGAGCGTGCCCCAGGCCTGGCAGGTGGGGCAGCAGCCCACCCATTGCGCGGCCTGGTGCCCGCACTCGGTGCAGCGGTAGCCGCTGCGCGCGGACCGCGTGCGCGTGGTCACGCCGGCGCTACGCGTGCCCGCTCTCGCGCAGGGTGTCCGGGTTGGCCACGGGGACCTCGAACCGCAGCTCGCCCGCGCGCTCGAAGGTCAGCACGAGCGGGTAGGTGCGGCCGGCCTGGATGTCCTCCCGCAGCCCGCTGAGCACGATGTTCGCCACACCGGGGGTCCCCTCGTCGATGGGCAGCGGGGCGACGGCGGCGGCCTCGGGGGTCGTGCCGGTGGCGGGCTCCTCGCCCGGCGTCGCCTCCTCGCCCGGCGCGGCTGCGGCGTCGGCGGGCGCGGGTGCCGGGGCCGCGGGAGCGCCGCGCACGGCGAGCGCCTGGCCACCGGAGACCCGCATGTCGCCGGTGATCTGCACGGTGGTCGCCACCGGGCTGCTGGCCGACACCAGCCGGTCCAGCTCGGCGCCGGTGTTGACGATCGTCATCGACAGCGGGGCGTCGGCCCCCACGGCGTGGACCGCGTCGCCCTCGACGGGGCCGTCGAACTCGAAGGTGGCGTTGCGGACCGCGATCTGCCCCGCGGTCGCGTTCGCGCCTTCGACGGCGGCGACCTGGTCGCTGGTCTGCGTGATCTGACCCGCCCCGCAACCGGCGAGCGCGAGGGCCCCGATCAGGGTGCCTGCGGCGAGTGCGGCTCGTGTGGGGCGGCGGCGCGCTCGGTCGCTCACGAGGGTGACGTCCTTCCTGTCGCCTGGCATCCCGCCTGGCCTCCTGGATCGGCGGCGCGACGGATGCGGACGCGGTGCGCCCGGCGTGATCGCGCGGGCGGTCGCCGGGTGCGACCACGGAAAGCCTAACGCCACCGGTAGCAGCGCTGGTCGCGGTCCCCTCCGACCCTCCGGTGCACGCTCACCTGCACGTTTCGTCGCCATTGTCAATCCCCTGACCTGCGACGACAGTGCACACCGGGGAGCGAAGGCGGGTTCGGGCGTGTTAACCTGGAGGAAGCGAAAGGGGCAGAGGACACATGGTTTTCAAGGTCGGAGAGACCGTCGTCTACCCGCACCACGGTGCCGCTCTCATCGAGGCCATCGAGACTCGGACGATCAAGGGCGAGGAGCGCAAGTACCTCGTCCTCAAGGTCGCGCAGGGTGATCTCACGGTGCGTGTTCCCGCCGAGAACGCCGAGGTGGTCGGCGTCCGCGACGTGGTGGGCCAAGAGGGTTTGGATCGGGTGTTCGAGGTGCTCCGCGCCCCGCACACCGAGGAACCCACGAACTGGTCCCGCCGGTACAAGGCCAACCTCGAGAAGCTGGCTTCCGGTGATGTGAACAAGGTCGCCGAGGTCGTGCGCGACCTGTGGCGGCGCGAGAAGGACCGCGGCCTGTCCGCGGGCGAGAAGCGCATGCTGGCCAAGGCTAGGCAGATCCTCGTCAGCGAGCTCGCGCTCGCCGAGGGCACCGACGAGGAGCGGGCCGAGGTCCTGCTCGACGAGGTGCTGGCCACCGCGAACGCCTGAGCGCGGTCGCTCTGCCCGGAACCGCCGAGCCGTCCGTCGACCGTCGCGAGCCCGTTGTCGCGGCGGTCGTCGCCGGTTCGGCGCATGCCCTCACGCCGGTGCTGGGCGTGCCCGCGGTGGCGCGTGCCGTGCGCACGCTGCTCGCCTCGGGTCTCGTCGACCGGGTCGTCGTGCTGGCGGCCCCGGCGCAGCACCGGGAGCTCCAGCAGGCCTGCGCCGCGCTGCCCGTCAGCGTGCGCGCGGCCGGGCAGCACGCGCTTCGGGGTGTCGGGGCACACGCCGCTCAACGATCGCCCGGCACGGGAAGTGACGCCGTCGCCACGGCGAGTGTGCAGGAGATCGTGCTCCTGCACGACGCCTGCCGTCCGCTCGCCCCGGGCGCGCTGGCCGCGGCCGTCGTCGCTGCCGTACGTGGCGGTCACGGCATGGCGGTACCCGTGTTGCCGTTGACCGACACCGTCAAGCGCGTACGTGCCGGCGTCGTCACCGGCACACCGGACCGCTCGCAGCTGCGGGTCCTGCAGACCCCGCTCGCCGTCCGTGCCGACCTCCTGCCCGCCGAGCTCGGCGGCGACCCGCTCGACGTCGTCCGCCGCCACACCGCGGCCGGCGGGGCGGTGCACACCGTGCCCGGGCACCCGGCGGCGTTCGCCGTGCACAGCCCGTGGGACCTGGAGCTCGCCGAGCTGGTGGCGGAGGGGACGATCGCGCTGTGAGGATCGGGATCGGCACGGACGTGCACCCGGTGGAGCCCGGACGCGAGTGCTGGGTGGCCGGGCTGCGCTGGGACGGGGTGGACGGCTGCGCGGGGCACTCCGACGGTGACGTCGCCGCGCACGCGCTGTGCGACGCGCTGCTCTCGGCTGCCGGACTGGGCGACGTCGGCGCGGTGTTCGGCACCGGGCGCCCGGAGTGGTCGGGTGCGAGCGGCGTGGCACTGCTCGGCGAGGTGCGCAGGCTCGTGGCCGCGCAGGGCTGGGCGCTCGGCAACGCCGCGGTCCAGGTGATCGGCAACGCCCCGAAGATCGGCACCCGCCGCGCCGAGGCGCAGCAGGTCCTCTCCGAGGTGCTCGGCGGCCCGGTGGCGGTGTCCGGCACGACGACGGACGGCCTGGGCCTCACCGGCCGCGGCGAGGGCCTGGCGGCGGTCGCGACCGCCCTCCTGCTCCCGGCCTGATTGCAGCGAAGCCCCTTTCACGCAACCACATGGCATGAAAGTGGCTCTGCTGCGATGTCCGTCCGCCCGCGCGTCAGCCGACGCGTTCCTGGACCTGCTCGGGGGTGGGTGCCCCGATCCGCTGGGCGATCAGCCACTGGTGGCCGAACGGGTCGCGCAGGCGGCCGTCGTAGGAGCCGTAGCCGTGGTCGGCGATCGGGTGCATCACGGTGGCGCCCGCGTCGAGCATCCGCTCGGCCACCGCGTCCGCATCGGCGACGTCAAGGGACAAAATCACCGGGATGCCGTCGCCCGACGGGGCGGGATCCCCGTACCCCGCGTCCTTGACGGCGAAGCGGATCGGGCCCGCCTCGATCATGGCGTGCACGACGCGTCCGTCCGCGTCGGTGTGGCGCTCGGTGACGGTGCCGCCGAGGGCGCGGCCGTAGAAGTCGAGAGCGGCGTCCGCGCCCTCGACGACGAGCTTCGGGCGCAGGCCGGTGATGTGGTGCGTGGTCATGACGAGATGGTGGCGCCACCCGATGGGGCCCGTCGTGGACGAAACGGAACACCGCGCGCGATGGACGCCACACCGGCTCCGTACCCTGGAGACGTGAGCCTCCGCCTGCACGACACCGCCACGAGGATGCAGCGGGACTTCGTCCCGCTGCGGGCCGGGGCTGCGTCGATGTACGTGTGCGGGGCCACGGTGCAGGGCCTGCCGCACATCGGGCACGTCCGCTCCTCCCTCAACTACGACGTCCTGCGCCGCTGGCTCGGCCACGGCGGGCTCGACGTCGTGCTGGTCCGCAACGTCACCGACATCGACGACAAGATCCTGCGCAAGTCCGCAGAGGCCGGCCGGCCGTGGTGGGAGTGGGCCGCCACGCACGAGCGGGCCTTCACCGGGGCCTTCGACGCGCTGGGCTGCCTGCCGGCCTCGATCGAGCCGCGCGCCACCGGGCACGTCACGCAGATGGTCGAGCTCATCGAGCGCCTGGTCGCGGGCGGCCACGCCTACGCGGCGGGCGGCGACGTCTACTTCGCGGTGCGCTCGTTCCCGGGCTACGGGCAGCTGTCGCACCAGCGGGTCGACGACGTCGCGCAGGGCGAGGGCGACACCGGCGCCAAGCGGGACGCGCAGGACTTCACGCTGTGGAAGGCCGCGAAGCCCGGCGAGCCGTCCTGGCCCACGCCCTGGGGGCGGGGGCGTCCGGGCTGGCACCTGGAGTGCTCGGCGATGGCCACGAACTACCTGGGCCCCGAGTTCGACATCCACGGCGGCGGGCTCGACCTGGTGTTCCCCCACCACGAGAACGAGCGCGCGCAGTCGAACGCCGCGGGCGACCCGTTCGCCCGGTACTGGCTGCACAACGCCTGGGTCACCATGGGCGGCGAGAAGATGTCCAAGTCGCTGGGCAACACGCTCTCGATCGAGGCGCTGTTGCAGCGGGTGCGCGGTGTCGAGCTGCGCTACTACCTCGTGGGCCCGCACTACCGCTCGTCGATCGAGTACTCCGACACCGCGCTGCAGGAGTCGGTGGCCGCCTACCGGCGGATCGAGTCGTTCGTGCACCGGGTGCGGGAGCGGGTCGGCACGCCGGAGCCGGGGATGCTGTGCGCGGAGTTCAGCGCGGCGATGGACGACGACCTGGGCACTCCCGCGGCGCTCGCCGCCGTCCACGCCACCGTCCGCGAGGGCAACACCGCACTCGACAGCGGCGACCGTGCCGCGGCGAGCGGCGCGGCCTCGTCCGTGCGCGCGATGACGGGCGTCCTCGGCCTCGACCCCCTCGATCCGCACTGGGCCGAGGACGACCGCTCGGCCGACACCGCCACCGGCGCGCTCACCGCACTCGTCGAGGACCTCCTCGCGCAGCGCCAGGAGGCGCGGGCCCGCCGCGACTTCGCGGCCGCCGACGAGGTGCGCAACCGCCTCACCGCCGCAGGGGTGTCCGTGGAGGACTCCCCCGACGGCCCCACCTGGACCCTGAAGGACGCATAGATGGCCGGCAACTCCAAGCGCCGCGGAGCGATGCGCAAGGAAGGCACCAAGAAGGGCATGGTCGTCGGTTCCGGCGGCCAGCGCCGTCGCGCGCTGCAGGGCAAGGGCCCCACACCGCCCGCCGAGATGCGGCCCGGGCACCCGGCGGCGCGGCGCGCGAACCGGGCCGCTGCCGCCCAGTCGAAGTCGGGCGGTGGTGCCAACCGGCGCCGCCCCGGTGACGGGGAGACCCCGGAGACGGTGCTGGGCCGCAACCCGGTCGTGGAGTGCCTGCGCGCGGGCGTCCCGGCCACCGCGCTGCACGTCGCGCTGGGCACGCACGCCGACGAGCGCGTCGCCGAGGCCGTCCAGCTGGCCGCGGACCGGGGGATCTCGATCCTCGAGGTGCCGCGGGCCGATCTGGACCGGATCACCGGCGGCGCGTTGCACCAGGGGCTCGCCCTGCAGGTGCCGCCCTACGCCTACGCACACCCCGACGAGCTGCTGGAGATCGCGAGCGAGTCGCCGTCGCCGGGCCTCATCGTCGCCCTCGACGGGGTGACCGACCCGCGCAACCTCGGTGCCGTGGTCCGCTCGGTCGGCGCGTTCGGCGGGCACGGCGTGGTCGTCCCGCAGCGGCGGGCAGCCGGCATGACGGCCGTCGCGTGGCGCACCTCCGCGGGCACGGCCGCGCGGGTCCCCGTGGCGCGTGCCACCAACCTCACCCGCACCCTGCGCGAGTACGCCACCGCCGGCTTCATGGTCGCCGGGCTGGACGCCGAGGGCAGCGTGTCGCTCGACGACTTCGAGCTCGCCACCGACCCGCTCGTGCTGGTCATCGGGTCGGAGGGCAAGGGCCTGTCGCGGCTGGTCAAGCAGACCTGCGACGTCACGGTCTCGATCCCGCTGTCCGGGGCCGTCGAGTCGCTCAACGCCTCGGTGGCGGCCGGTGTGGTGCTGGCCGAGGTGGCCCGCCAGCGGCGCCTGGGCTGAGGGCTCAGGGGAGCTGCCGCACCCGGGCCGCATGACGGCGTTCGCAGCCGCGCGGCGTCCCGCCCGGGTGGGGCGCCGAAGAGCCAGCGGTACTCGCGGCCTGAACTGCGACGAGCACCTCCGTGTGCTGGACGAGGTCTCCGCCCCGGGACCTGGACTATCCGGCGCCTGCTGCACTACACGCGCGAGGCGAACTCCCACCGCTCAACGGCCGACCTCCGCGTGGTGTTCGTGGTCGAGGACGCCGAGGAGCGAGCGGCGCTCGAACTCGTGCTGGTTACCCACTCAGAGTGAGCCGCACTGGCGTCAGGATGGCAGCTTCGCTGTATCCCGCAGTTTCGAGAGCAGCCGGCAGCAGATGTAGATCAGGAACGAGATGGCTGCCACGTACCCCGAGATCGGAAGTCCTGGCGCCAGGGAGAGGAGTGCTCCGCCTACGAGCGCCGTCTCGGCGAAAATGAACGCCAGTAGCGTCGCCACCGCGGGATTGCTCGAGAGGCGCGCCGCCGCGGCGCCCGGAGTGATCGTGACCGACAGCACCAGGATCGCGCCCACGATCGGGACGGCGACGGCGGTCAACAGTCCGACGAGAACGGCGAACAGTACCGACAACTGGCGGACCGGGATGCCGCGGGCGGTGGCGACTACCGGGTCTGTGCTCGAGAACAGGATCGGTCGGTAGAGCACGGTGGCAACAAGGATGATCACCGCTGCCGTCACGGCCAGGATGATGAGGTCCTCGCGGGTGACGGAAACGATGGAACCCACCAGCAGGCCGAACTTGCTCGACGCGCGTCCGCTGTACAGCGCCAGCAGCAGAACCCCGAGCCCGAGCCCGAAGGCGAGTACGACGCCGATTGCCGAGTCGCGTTGACGCTCGCGAAGGCCCAGGACGCCGAAGACCGCCCCGGCCAGGATCGCACCAGCTGCGGCACCGATCCCGACGCTGATCCCGAGGAGCAGGGCAGCCGCTCCGCCCGTGAAGGCGAGTTCGGCGCTGCCGTGCACGGCGAAGGCCATCCCCCGCGCGACGATCATGGGAGCGAGGGTGCCGGCCACGATGCCGAGCAACGCGCAGGCGATGAGCGCGTTCTGCACGAAGTCGGCGGCGAGGAGCTCGCCGATCCCCTCGAAACTGAACAGCCTTCCGATGATGTCGCTCACGCCTGCTCCTCGTGGCAGTGCTCGCCGCGCTCCTCGGCCCCGACGACCACCAGCCGCCCGCGCACCCGCAGGACGTCCACCTGGGTGCGGTAGAGCTCCGAGAGCACCTCGGAGGTCATGACCTCCTCGGGCGGGCCGATGCGGAAGCGCCCGTCCACCAGGTAGAGCACCCGGTCGACCAGCGGCAGCACCGGGTTGATCTCATGGGTCACGAACAGCACGGCGGTGCCGGCCGCGCGTCGCCGCTCGTCGATCAGGCGGGTGACCGTGCGCTGGTGGGACAGGTCCAGCGAGAGCAGCGGCTCGTCGCACAGCAGCACGTCCGGTCCGCCGACGAGGGCCTGGGCCACGCGCAGGCGCTGCTGCTCGCCGCCGGAGAGCACGCCGACCGGGGCGTCGGCGTAGGCGGTGCCGTCGACAGCGGCGAGCGCTGCGTCCACGCGTTCGCGGCGCTCCCGGCGCCCGCGGAACCCGATGCCGAGCCGGTGCCCGTCCAGCCCGAGGCCGACGAGGTCGCGGCCGCGCAGCGGCAGGTCCGGGTCGAGCGACTTCTGCTGCGGCACGTAGCCGATGCTCGGGCTCCCGCGCCGCGGCGGGCGTCCCGCGATCCGGACCTCTCCGGCGGCGAGCGGGAGCAGCCCGAGCAGCACGCGCACGAGCGTGGTCTTGCCCGAGCCGTTGGGCCCGAGGACCGCCACGAACTCGCCGGGCGCGACGTCCAGGTCGAGACCGTCCCACAGCGTGCGGTCCCCGAAGCTCACGCGCGCGCCGCGCAGCGACACCGCGGGTGCGGTGACGGGCGGTGCGTCCGCGGGTGTGGTGGGAGGTGCGGGCACGGGCGTCAGCTTCCGGTCGTGGTCCCCAGCGCGCCGGCGAGGGCGTCGATCTGGGCGCCCATCCAGGCGGTGTAGTCGGTCGTGCCCTCCGGGAGCGTCTCGGTCATCTCCACGACGGGCACCCCTGCAGTCTGCGCCGCCTGGCGCACCTGGTCGGTGCTGGGGGTCTCGGTCTGCGCGTTGACGACCAGCGCCCGTACGGGGTCGCCCTGGAACAGGGCGAGCGTCTCCTGGAGCACTGCGGCCGGCGGGTCGGTGTCCTCCTCGATGGCCTCGGTGAACGCCGCGGGCGTGGCGTCGGTGAGGCCGGCCGCCTCGACGAGGTAGCCGGGAACCGGCTCGGTGACGGCGACCCGGGTGCCGGGCTGGGCGGCGCCGATCGCCTCGGTGCGGGTGAGCAGCTCGGCCACCTGCCCGTTGAACGCCTCCGCGTTGGCCGTGAACTCGGCCGCGCCTGCCGGGTCGGCCGCGCCGAGGTCGGTGGCCAGCCGCGTCGCGAGGGCCTGCATGGCGGGCAGGCTGTACCAGACGTGCTCGTTGAACGCGCCGTGCTCGTGCTCGTGCCCGTGCTCCTCCGCGGCGTGCTCCTCCGCGGCGTGGTCCTCGCCCTCGGCGTGCTCCTCCGCGGGCTCGAGGCCGGACACCTCGGTCGCCTCGACCACCGTCGGGGTGGCGCCGGAGGCCTCCACGAGCTGCGTCACGAAGTCGTCGTAGCCGCCCCCGTTGGTGACGACGAGCCGCGCTCCGGCGACGGCGGCGGCGTCGGCGGGGGTGCTCTCGTAGGAGTGGGGGTCGGCGGCGGGGTCGTCGATCAGCGACTCCACGCTGACGCGGTCGCCACCGACGGCCTCGACGATGCTGCCGTAGACGTTGGTGGACGCGACGACGGGGAGCGCCTCGCCCGCGGGCGCTTCGGCGGGGGGTGCCTCGGCGCCCGCGCCGCAACCGGCGAGGGTGAGCGCGGTGAACGCGGCGACGGCTGCGCGGCGGTACGGCATGGGCGGTGCTCCCGGACGTATCGTAAGTAGTGATAACCGTTGTCGATTCACTCTAACCCGTGATGGGAGACGGCTCCCGAGGGCCGCGTCACACGACTTTCCCGCTGAGTGTCTGAACCGTTACGGTTCGCGGATGGCAGGGCCTCCCAACGTCCGCCGGCCTGCGACTCTCGCCTCGCTGGCTGCCGAGCTCGGTGTGTCACGGACAACGGTCTCGAACGCGTACAACCGCCCCGACCAGCTCTCCGCACCCCTGCGCGCGCGGGTGCTGGAGGCGGCCCGCCGCCTCGGGTACCCGGGACCGGACCCCGTGGCCCGCTCCCTGCGCACGCGCAAGGCGGGTGCCGTCGGGCTGCTGCTCACCGAGGCGCTGTCCTACGCCTTCCGCGACCCGGCGGCCACCGGGTTCCTCGAAGGTCTCGCGCTCGCCTGCGAGCAGGCGGGCCAGGGCCTGCTGCTGGTGCCGGTCAGCCCGGAGCAGGTGGACGTCACGACCGTGCACCAGGCGGGCGTCGACGGCTTCGTCGTCTACTCGGTGCGGGAGGACGACCCGCACTTCCTCGCGGTGCTCGAACGCCCGCTGCCCACCGTGGTGTGCGACCAGCCCACCGGCGTCGAGGGGGTGGACCGGGTCGGCGTCGACGACCGCGCGGGCATGCTCGCGCTCACCCGGCACGTCGTCGGGCTCGGGCACCGGCGGGTGGGTGTGCTGTGCATGCGCCTGGCGGCCGGGCGCAACGACGGTCCCGTCTCGGCCGAGCGGCAGGCGAGCGCCACCTACCCGGTGCAGCGCGACCGGCTGGCGGGGATCCGGGACGGCCTGGCCGAGGTCGGCGTGGACTGGGCGGGCGTGCCGGTGCACGAGCGCTTCGAGCACAGCGTCGACGCCGGTCAGGACGCCGCGGCCGCCCTGCTCGCGGCCCACTCCGACCTCACGGCCGTCATCTGCACCTCCGACATCCTCGCCCTCGGCGCGCTCCGGCACGCGGCGGCGCGCGGCCTCGCGGTGCCGGACCAGCTCACGATCACCGGCTTCGACGGTGTGCCCGAGGCCGAGCGCGCCGGGCTCACGACCGTGCGCCAGCCCGTGCTCGAGAAGGGCCGGGTGGCCGGCGAGCTGCTGCTCGAGCGCGGTGACCGCAACCGGCCGCGCCGCGTCACGCTGCCCACCGAGCTCGTCGTCGGTGCGACGAGCGCCCGTGCCCGGGCCGAGGAGCGCTTCTTCTCCGGCTGGTGACGGGTCTCCCGGCCGCGTGTGGTGGGGCGGCTGACCCAGGAGCTCCAAGAGCGGGATCCGCATGACGAACGGCACTTTCGTCGGCTAGGGACCGACGAGGGTGCCGTTCGTCGGGTGGGCGCCTGCAGCGGAGCCTGACGATTGGGCAACACGCTCCGTGTCGCCGTTCCTGCGCCGAACCGACGATCACGCCAGGCGGCCGCGCGGATCAGGGCGGCGGGCGCAGGTGACCGGTGACGGCGCGGGCGAGCGCGGCCACGTCCGAGCCCGGCTCCGGAGCGACGGCGCCTTCGAGGATCAGGGCGGCCAGGCCGTGCACCAGTGACCACGCGGCCAGGGGCGTGGTGGCGGAGGGCTTCTCGCTGCCGGCCTCGAAGCGCTCCGCGCCGGACTGCAACTGTGCCTCTGCGCGGCGCATGGCCGCCCGGAGCTCCGGGTCGTCGCCGCGGGCGAGCCCGGGCGCGCGCATCACCGCGAAGTGCGCGGGGTGGGAGGTGGCGAACAGGACGTAGCTGACGCCGACCTCGCCGAAGCCCCGGTCGGCCGCCTCGCCCAGCGCGTCGGCCAGCAGCGACCACCCTTCGGTGGCGAGGGCCGTGAGCAGGCCGGCCTTGTCCCGGAAGTGGTGCGTGGGCGCCGCGTGGGACACCCCTGCCCGCCGTGCCACGTCCCGCAGGCTGACCGCGGCAGGGCCGTGCTCGTCGATCGCCTCGAGCGCGCTGTCGAGCAGGGCGCGTCGCAGATCACCGTGGTGGTAGGGCACGCGGTCAGCCTACCGCGCGTCTTTACATTGACAAGATAGCGGGCGCAGGTGCATCTTGACGACGACAAGACCGATGGAGGAGACGCCGTGCCCACCCTGCCCTGGATCACCGTGACCACCCCCGGAGCGGATGCGGAGGTCGTCGTGATGGCGTCGCGCTTCCGCGTGCGCGGCCTGCGCCACGTGCTGCCCTTCTTCGTCGACGCGATGCGGGTGCACGCGCAGATGCGCAAGGCGCCCGGCGTCGTCGGCCTCTCCCTGGTCGCGCACCCGTTGCGCCGCGAGTTCGCGACGCTCAGCGCGTGGCACGACCGCGCCGGGCTGGACGCGGCCGTGCGGGCCGAGCCGCACCGCGCCGTGATGGGGCGGCAGCGCCGCGTCATAGCCGAGTCGGTCTTCCGGTTCTGGACCGCCCGGACCCTGCCCACCTGGGAGGAGGCGGAACGCCGGTTGACCTCCGCCGAGCAGCAGCGCTGAGCGCTACCGCCCGCCGCGGACCTGCACCAACAGCTCCAGCAGCGCGCCGACGTCCGGCGGCCCGTCCACGCGGTGCTCGGCGGCCGTGTCGCCCGGGCCCACCTTCACCCCGACGTCGCCGGGGCGCAGGCGGGCGAACGCGGTCTCGTCGGTGACGTCGTCGCCCGCGAACAGCACCGCCCCGGCGTCGACGCGCTCGCGCAGCACCTCCAGCGCCGCGCCCTTGTCCATCCGCACGACCGAGAGGTCCAGCACCGCCTTGCCCGGGGTGACCTCGATGCCGTCGCGGGCGGCGGGTCCGGCGCGGACGGCGTCCAGCACCCGGGTGGCGACCTCGGGGGGCGCGTTGCGCACGTGCACGGCCACCCCGGCCGGCTTGCCCTCCAGCGCGACGCCCGGCTCGCCGTCCACGAGCTCGCGCAGCTCGGCGACGAGCCGGTCGAGCCGGGCGCGCTGCGCGTCGTCGAGCAGGGAGCCCGCGTCGCCGTCGTCGAACTCGCCGCCGTGGCTGCCGACCATGCGGACCGGACGGCCGAAGCCGGACACGGTCGCCAGGTCGGCGAGGCCGCGCCCGGACAGCAGCGCGACCGTGGTGTCGGGCAGGCCCGCCAGCGCGTCGATCGCCGCCGCGGTGGCCGGGAGCGGCCGCGCCTGCGACGGCACGTCGACGATCGGGGCGAGCACGCCGTCGAAGTCGAGGGCCACGAGCAGGCGGGGCACCCGCGCCAGCTCCCGGGCCGCAGCGTCGAGGTCCGTCACGAGTGCGATCCCTCCGGCGGCGGGAGTCCGAGAGCGTCGAGGAAGCTGCGGGCCCAGCGGTCGACGTCGTGGCCCATGACCTGGCGCCGCATCGCCCGCATCCGCCGCCTGCCCTCGTCGGGGTCGAGCGTGAGGGCGGCGTGCAGCGCGTTCTTGACGCCGTCGGTGTCGTGCGGGTTCACCAGGATCGCGTCCTTGAGCTCGATCGCAGCACCGGCGAACTCGGACAGCACGAGCGCCCCGCCGTTGTCGTGCCGGCAGGCGACGTACTCCTTCGCGACGAGGTTCATGCCGTCGCGCAGCGGGGTGACCAGCATGACGTCGGCGGCCACGAAGAACGCGGCCAGCTCCTCGCGCGGCAGCGCCTGGTGCAGGTAGTGCACCGCGGGGTGCCCGACGCGGGCGTACTCGCCGTTGATCCGCCCGACGGACTGCTCGATGTCGTTGCGCATCTTCTGGTAGTGCTCGACGCGCTCCCGGCTCGGGGTGGCGAGCTGGATCATCACGGTGTCTTCCGAGTCGATCCGCCCCTCGACGAGCAGCTCCTCGAACGCGCGCAGCCGCACGTCGATGCCCTTGGTGTAGTCCAGCCGGTCGACGCCGAGGACGACGCGCTCGGGGTCGCCCAGGTCGGAGCGGATCTGCTTGGCCCGCTCGAGGACCTCGGGGGTGCGGGAGAGCCGGTCGAGGTTGGCCGAGTCGATCGAGATCGGGTAGGCGCCGAGCTTGACGGGGCGCCCGTCCACCACGACCTCGGTGCGCCCGTGGCCCGGGCTCGCGCCGGCGAGGCGGGTGGCCAGCCAGCGGAAGTTGCGAGCGCCGCCGGGGGTGTGGAACCCGACCAGGTCGGCGCCCAGCAGGCCCTCCACGATGCGGGTGCGCCACGGCAGCTGCATGAACAGCTCGGTGGGCGGGAAGGGGATGTGCAGGAAGAACCCGATCCGCAGGTCGGGGCGCAGCTCCCGCAACGCCGCCGGGAGCAGCTGCAGCTGGTAGTCCTGCACCCACACGGTGGCGCCCTTCGCGGCCACGTCGGCCACGACCTCGGCGAAGCGCTGGTTGACCCGGACGTAGCTCTGCCACCAGTGCCGGTGGAACGCCGGCGGGGCGACCACGTCGTGGTAGAGCGGCCACAGCGTGCCGTTGGAGAAGCCCTCGTAGTACTCCTCGACGTCCTGCGACGACAGCATCACGGGGTGCAGCTGCAGGCCGTCCTCGACGAGCGGCTCGACCTCGGCGTCGGCCAGACCGGGCCAGCCGACCCAGGCGCCCTCGCGGCTGCGCAGCATCGGTTCCAGCGCGGTGACAAGGCCGCCCGGGCTCCGCTTCCAGCGCTGCGTGCCGTCGGGGAGCTTCTCCAGGTCGACCGGAAGGCGGTTGGCCACCACCACGAACTCGGCGTCGGACAGGGCGGAGCCGGTCGGCATGTTCCTCCTCGTGCGCTCAGCGCACCCGACTTTACTGCCGCTCGGCCTCCGATGGGGGGTCCCAGGCATCGGGAACGGGTTGTTGGCGCGGTCGTGCCACGAAGTCACCGAACGCGACGCCCGCCGCCAGCGCCAGCCCGGTGCCCAGCGCGATGGTGACGGTGACCAGTCCCTCGGCGAGACCCTCGACCGCCAGCTGGTAGAAGCCGCGGTAGGCGGAGAACCCGGGCAGCAGCGGCGTGATGCCGGCGAGCGTGACGACGAGCGGCGAGACCCCGCCCACCCGGCGCAGCAGGCCGGTGGCGAGCCCGACGACCACGGCCGCTGCGCCGGTCGCGGCGATCGGGCCGACGGCCGCCACCTGCGTCAGGGCGCCGTACGTGCTCCACCCCAGCGTGCCGGCGAGCCCGGCGGCCAGTAGCGGGCGGGGTCGCGCGTACCCGGCGAGGGAGAACGATGCGGCGGCGAGCGCGCCCGCGAGCGCGGAGAGGCCGAACTGGGCCACGCCCGTCGGCAGCTCCCCGGCCACCTCGAGCGCGACGCCGAACGCGAACCCGACCTTCAGGGCGAGCACGACGCCGGTCAGCAGCCCCGCCGAGAGCAGCATGATCTCGGCGGCCCGGCCGGCCGCCGTGACGTAGTAGCTGGAGATCGCGTCCTGCCCGGTGCCGACGACCGACAGGCCCGACAGCAGCACGGTGATGCTCGCCGCGACCACCAGCGAGGGTTGCGTGCCCGGTGGGAACACACCGACGGCGAACAGCGCCAGGGTCGCTCCCGTGGCCACCATGCCCCCGACCACCTGCTGGAAGAACGCGGGCAGCCCCCACCGGTTGAGCAGCCGGCCGAGCCGGTCGATGCAGGCGGTGACCAGGAACGCGACGAGCACCGTGAGCGGCGCCGCCCCGAGCAGGAGCGCGATGGAACCCGCCAACCCGGCCCAACCCGTGGTGGCGACCCAGCGCGGGTAGGGGTGCGGGGCGCTGACGGCCTCGGAGAGCTCGGTGGCGGCCGCGTCGAGGTCGAGCTCGGCCCGCTCCAGCCGCTCGATGATCCGCGCGACCTCCTCGAGCCGGGTCAGGTCGAGCGAGCGGTAGCGGACCAGGCGCATCGAGGTGACCGGCGCCGCGCTCATCCCGCGGTGGCAGCACATCGTGAGCGACGTGAACGTGATGTCGACGTCGACCGCCGACAGGCCCGACACCGCCGCCAGCCGCAACATCGTCCGGCTCGTCTCGTCGGCGCTCTCGCCACTGGAGAGCAACACCTCGCCCACCCGCATGCAGAAGTCGAGCACCTGCTGCACGCGGGCGTCGTCCGGGACGCGCGGGCCCAGCGGCCGCATCAGCTGCACGGACGGAGGACCGGCGTGCAGCAGCCCGTACGCCTCCCGGCGCAACGCACTCCGTACCCGGCGCGTGAACCTCTGACCTGGCGTCATACCGGTCCGCCCGGACGGACGCCGCTCGTGACGACGATCGACTGCGGCATGCCGCCCAGGGTATGCGGCGCGGATGGCCGCACTAGGATGGCGGCCATCACCGGCCGGTGTAGCTCAGTGGTAGAGCAACCGCCTTGTAAGCGGTAGGTCGTCGGTTCGATCCCGACCTCCGGCTCCGAAGCCCTCTGACCAGGTGTTCTGCCCGATCGGACTCCGGTTCACGACGTTCCTGGGCGCCCCGTCGGCTCGACGAACGTGATGAGGCGTGCTCCCCTGACGGCGTCGCTCCATGCCCCGTCCGGGGCGTCACCCCACCACTCGTAGCCGAACTCGTCCGTCCACTCCCGTTGCGGCGGCGTGTCGAAGATCGTCCAGTAGAGGTAGTCGCCCTCCTGCTCCGAGTCGATCGGCGGAGTCTCGGTGGTGGGATTGACGCCGAGCTTCCCGAATCGGGATCCTAGTTTGGTGTCTCCCCGGACGTGCCGGAGGTACAGTGCGAACTCGTCCGTCAGCCAGAACTCGTCGATCTCGAGATCCGAGGACATGGCGCGAAAGTTCACACAGCAGGATCTGCGCTACGCTTACCGACCACATGCGGTCCACGCCATTGAAGGGCAGACCAGGCGGCTTATCGTCCAGTGCTGGCGGGTTCACCGATGCTTCCTTCTGCTGGCGGAACGTGCGGTGGTGGACATCATCCTGGCAAGCGGCCGGTGATCCGTCAATCACTATGATCAAGGTTTGATGGCGTCATTGACGAAGCTTGGACATGTCCATGCCCTATCGGGATTGTCGCAGTAGGCCGTGACGATTCCGAACTGTCCGGGGCCTGCCCATCCGTGGTAATCGATGATCACGTTCACGTGGACGCTCTGGACTACGGTGCAGCCGCTCAGGTGGCCGACAAATAGCCTCTCCGGAGGACAACATCCTCGCCTGATCCGTTCTTGAAAGTTTTGACCACTTCCGCCTGCGTGGTCAATGGCGGTGCAGCCTGGGCGTAGGAAACGGAGGGTAATCCAACGAGTGTGACAACTGTGGCGCACCGGGTGATCGTGAGCGGCCAGATGTATCTGCGCTGTGAATCCGGCTCGGACGTTGATGGCCAATGCACTCGTTCAGTCCCTCCTCAAGGCTGAGCAGCGAACTGATCAGCCGCGTCTGCGACTCGCAGACGGCCCGCTTGCGGTCAGGGGGAAGTTATGGAGCCGAGTCGCCACTCCGTGGGCGAATCGAGGAACTCGTGCCCACCAATCGGTGTGGTTCACGCGTTCGGCCCA
This sequence comes from Pseudonocardia kunmingensis, assembly GCF_006716445.1. GTDB lineage: Bacteria > Actinomycetota > Actinomycetes > Mycobacteriales > Pseudonocardiaceae > Pseudonocardia > Pseudonocardia kunmingensis. The sequence continues at coordinate 2,669,057 of NZ_VFPA01000001.1, read as the reverse complement.
TGCATCGGACCGATATAGCGCGGGGCGCTACGCCATAAGCGACGAGCGGTGATCAGATCTGGTCCGCGGCCGCCCTGCGGCGGAGCCGGCGACGCTCCAGGACCGCGGCGATCGCGAACCCGCCGCCCCCGGCGACGGTGAGGACCCAGAACAGGGTTGGGGGTACCGAGGAAAGCCGCCGTGATCCGCGCCCGTCGCACACCGATTCCTGCGCTCCCACACCGACTGCAGTCGGTGCGTGAGACCTGCAGTCGGTGTGCGAGCGTCACCACTCGTCGCTGCCGAAGCGCGCCAGCAGGTGCCACACCTTCTTGAGGACCTGCGGATCGTGCCGGCCCTCCCGCGCGGCGGCGCCCAGCAGTGCGGGATCGAGCACCTCGTCTCCGGCGATCGCGAGCCCGAGCGCCACCGGTTCGGGGCCGCGGTAGTCGACGTGGCGGGCCAGCTCGGCGGGCTCCAGCCGGAAGCCGCCGTGCCAGTGCACCGGGCAGCCGAGCCGGGCGGCCGTCTCCTCGACGGCGGTCCCGCGGTGGCTCGGGTCGAGGACGAGCGCCTCGACGTCGTCGGGCACCCGGAGCGGGCCGTGCACCTGGGCTTCCACGTAGTCGTCGAGGAGGTCGACGTCCGCGGCGAGCGCCAGCGCGATCAATCCGCCTGCTGCTCGCGCCGGGGCGAACGCGGTGGGGTCGAAGACGCTGTCGGGGAAGCAGCAGGTGGTGCGGTCGAGGACCGCGGGCGCGAGCCGCAGGTGTGCGGAGCCGAAGCGCGGGGCGGCGCCGATCGGGCGGCGGTGCACGTCCAGCGCGCCGTAGGTGGGTCGGTCGGTCGGGGCCACGGCGTCGTAGGCGCCGCCGAACATGCGGCTCTCCCAGCGCCACCGGTCCCCGCCGGCGTGCGCGGTGAGCCCGCCGTTGCTGATGGCCGTCTCGAACTGGCTGCGATAGCGGCGGTCGGCCGCGATCGCTTCGAGCACCGTGCCTCCCCGGAACGGCAGGTCCGGGTGGAAGTGCAGCATGACGCGCCGGTCCGGCTCGGTCGGGCGGCCGCCGCCCCCGACGTGCGCGAGGGCGGCGCGGTGCGCGTCGCCGAGTGTCACGGGAGCCGATCGTCCCAGGCGGGACCGGCCCTGCCCACAGCCGGCGCACAGTCGAGGCCGAACCCGCGGACAGGGCGATCCGGCAACGTGGATCTCGCGGGTGGTTCCGGGGGCGAGCGGCCTGCGTGCTCGCCGCGTCCGAGGGCAGGGGGGCTCGGCGCGGTCCGGAGGGGCCCGCCGGTGCTGCAGGGGAGCACCGGCGGGTTCCTGCTCGCCGAGCCGGTGGGAACCCGGCAGTTTTGTAACGATGAATCCAGAACGTGCTACGGTTCCCGCCATGCCGCGCCCCCGGACGTTCGACGAGGACCGCGCCGTGGACGCCGCGATGCGCACGTTCTGGGCCCAGGGCTACGAGGCGACCACCACGCAGGACCTGTGCGAGGCCACCGGCCTGGGGCGCAGCAGCATCTACAACACGTTCACCAGCAAGCACGAGCTGTTCACCCGGGCGCTGCTGCGCTACATCGAGACCACGACCGCGACGCAGCTGGCCATGCTCGAGAACGAGCGGCGGCCGCCCGTGGAACGGTTGCGCGCCCTGTTCACCCTCGTCGTCGACGGCGAGGCGGCGAACCGCCGTGACGGTCGGAGCCCCGGCTGCCTGACCGTCAACACCACCGTCGAGCTCGCCGGGCGCGACCCGGAGGCCACCGCACTGCTCGAGCGCGACCAGCAGCGCCGGACCGAGGCCCTGCGCGACGTGATCGCGGCCGGGCAGCGCGACGGCGGGATCACCTCCCCCCGTGACCCGGTGGCGCTGGCCCGCTACCTCAACGCCGTGATCGGCGGGATCCGGGTGGCCGCGCAGGGTGGTGCGGACCCCGACATGCTGCAGTCGATCGCCGACGCCGCCCTGGACGCCCTGACTCCCTGACCTCGGCGGTCCCGCCGAGGGCCGCTCCTGCACGGGCAAGTTTTGTACAGATCATCCCAAAACAAGGAGGAACACGTGCCACGCGCCGTCTACGTGCTGGCCCTCGGCATCTTCGCCATGGTCACGAGCGAGTTCGTCGTCGCCGGGCTCATGCCGCAGATGGCCGAGGGGCTGGGTGTCTCGATCCCGCAGGTCGGCTACCTGATCACCGCGTTCGCATTCGCCATGTCCGTCGGCGGGCCCCTCCTGATGGTGTTCGTGATGCGGATGCGCCCCAAGCCGGCGCTCATGCTGCTGTTCGGGATCTTCCTGGCCGGGAACGTGCTGGCGGCCACCGCGACCGGGTACGGCGTGATGTTCGTGGCGCGCCTGGTCACGGGCACGGCGTCGCAGGCGTTCTTCGGCGCGGCGGTCTCGATCTGCGCCGCGATGGCCGCCCCGGAGCTGCGCGGGAGGGCCGTCGCGGTCGTCCTGAACGGCCTGATGCTGGGCACGTTGCTGGGGTTGCCGCTGGCCACCCTGGTCGGGGCGGCGTACGGGTGGCGGTCGGCGTTCTGGGCGATCGCGGCGCTCACGGTGGTCGCCGCGCTCTGCACGGTGCGGGGCGTGCCCGACCTGCCGCGCGTCGACCGCGGGCCGGTGCGCCAGGAGCTGGGTGTCTTCCGCAGCCCCCGGCTGTGGCTCGTGTTCGCCACCAGCACGCTCGTGATCGGCGCGACGTTCTCCGCCTTCAGCTTCCTCAACCCGATCCTGACCGGGATCAGCGGCTTCACCCCGGGTGCGGTCCCGCTGCTGCTGGTGGCCTACGGCGCCGCCACCCTCGTCGGGAACATGGTCGTCGGGCGGCTCGCCGACAGGTTCGCGCTGCCCGTGCTGTGCTGCGGGCTCGTCCTGAACCTGCTCTTCCTCACGGGGTTCGCGCTGTTCGCGGAGGTCGGCGCCGCGGCGGTGGTGTGCGCGCTGGGGATCGGCCTGGTCGGGGTGACGATGAACCCGGCGATGGTCGTGCGCGTGCAGCGGGCGGGCAGCGTCGGGCCGCTGGTGAACACGATCCACGGTTCGTTCATCACGGGCGGGATCATCATCAGCTCGTCCCTCGGCGGCCTCGCCATCGACGCGTTCGGGCTGCGGGCCCCGCTGTGGCTCGGCGCAGGCCTGGCGCTGGCCGGGATCCTCACGCTCGTGCCCGACCTCGTCCGCAGGGCCCGCCCGGACCGCGTCCCGGCGCTCACCGGGGCCGGCTGACGCTCAGGCTCCGGCGTCGCGGGCGATGCGGTCGAGCTGGTCGCGGTACTCCGCCCAGCGCGCCGCGTCGCCCGGCGGCATGTTCTCGTTGCCCGGGCGCAGCCCGACGCTGCCGTCGATCAGCTCCCGCACGATGTCGGCGTGCCCGGCGTGCCGGTTCGTCTCCGCGATGACGTGCACGAGGATCCGGTGCAGCGTGACGTCGCCCTCCGGCCACCAGGGCACGTGGCCGGGAGCGTCGAGGGAGAGGGTCTCGATCGTGACGTCCGAGTGCGCCCAGGCGGCGCGGTAGAGCCCGATGACGTGCTCGCGCGACTCGTCTGCGGTGGCGAACATGTCCGCGTTGGGGTCGGCGTCCATCCCGTACCAGGGACCCGGCGACTCGACGGGGCGTCCGAAGGTCTCTCCGAAGTACCCGAGCTCGACGCCGGCCAGGTGCTTGACCAGTCCGAGCAGGTTGGTGCCGGTCGGGGTCGACGGCCGCCGGACGTCGCGCTCGGCGAGCCCGTCGAGCTTCCACAGCATCGCGTCGCGCGCGGACTGCAGGTAGCGGCGGAGGTCCGCCTTCGGATCGTTCGCTGCCATGCGGGCCAGTCTGCCGGTGCCCGGTGTCCCACTCGGTCAGGCCTCGTGCGCCTCCGGGTCGCGGGCGAGCACCGAGCGGCCCCCGTCGACCGGCACCGTGGCGCCGGTGACGTACGCGGCGTCGTCCGAGAGCAGGTGGGCGATCACCGCGGCCACCTCGGCCGCGGTGCCCACGCGCCCGAGCGGGTGGATCCGCCGCATCTCATCCTCGACCTGCGCGGCGCCGGCGCCGCCGAGCCCGTCGAGGAAGGCCTCGTAGCGCTCGGTGGCGATCGAGCCCAGCGCGACCGTGTTGACGCGCACGCCGCGAGGTCCGTACTCGACGGCGAGCGCGCGGGTGAGGCCCTCGATCGCCGCCTTCGCCGTGACGTAGGGCGTGCACCCGGGAACGGCGCGCTGGGCCTGGTGGGAGGAGACGTTGACGACGGCGCCCGCCGTGCCGGCCGCCAGGAACCGGCGCACTGCGGTGGTGGCGCCGACGACCGCCGGGGCGAGGTTGGCGTGGACGAGGTCGAGCACCTCGGCCGCGGAGGCGGTGTGTACGGAGGCGTCGCGGAACACCGCTGCGTTGTTGACCCACCCGGTGAGCGGGGCGGCACGCTCGGCCCGGTCGGCGGCCTCCTCGGTGACGGCGTCCGACGAGGCGCTGCCGATCACCGCGACGGCGGCAGGGTGGTCGGCCAGCCAGTCGAGCGCGGCCGCGTCGAGCTCGATCGCGACCACCCGCGCGCCGTCGCGCAGCAGTCGCTCGACGACCGCGCGACCGACGCCGCGGCCGCCTCCGGTGACGACGACGGAGCGGGGAGCGCGGGCGGAAGGCACGCGCGCACACTAGTGGGTGTGACGGTCGTTGCGATTTCGTGATGTGCGGCCCAGACTGCGTCCGGGCGGTGCGTGCAACCCGCCTGAAATCACGTCGTGAGCTGGCGGAACGGCACCCTTCCCGGCTGCCATGATCTCCAAACCAAATTGTGATAGCGGTCACAATATCTGTGCCCACGGCTTCCCCTCCGGGTCCCGGAGCGGTATCCGGCCTGTTAAGTTCCATGGACATGGCCGCACCTGCTGGATCCCCCGACCGCACAGATCGAAACGTCGGGGAACAGTTGATGATCGGTCGGCCGACCGTGTCCGATGGAGTGGCGTGCTGGCGTATCGCGGCGGCGTCCGGGGTGCTGGACGTGAACTCGCGCTACGCGTACCTGCTGTGGTGCCGCGACTTCGCGGCCACCTCCGTGGTGGCCCGCGATGGCGCCGACGTGATCGGGTTCGTCACGGGCTTCCGCCGCCCCGACGAGCCTTCGACGCTGGTCGTCTGGCAGGTCGCGGTCGACGAGGTCGCCCGGGGTCGCGGCGTCGCGGGGCGGATGCTCGACGCCCTGTTCGACGCCGTGCCCGACGTCGGGCACCTGGAGACCACGATCACGCCCGACAACGAGGGCTCCATCGCGCTGTTCAGCCGCTTCGCGCAGCGCCGTGGCGCAGAGGTGCGCAGGAGCGAGCTGTTCAGCGCGGAACTGCTCGGAGCCGGCCATGAGCCCGAGATCCTGTTTCGGATCGGACCGGTTCGGCACTGACCGAACGATCCATTTCGACATTCCTAGGGGAAGCACGTGGAGACGACCGTTTTCGACGACATGGAATCCCAGGTCCGCAGCTACTGCCGGACCTGGCCCGTGGTGTTCGACACCGCCCGCGGGTCCCACATCAACGACATCCACGGCCGTAGCTACCTCGACTTCTTCGCCGGTGCCGGCGCATTGAACTACGGCCACAACCCGCCCGCTCTGAAACGTCCGCTGCTGGAGTACCTCGAGCGCGACGGCATCACCCACGGTCTGGACAAGTACACCGTCGCCAAGGGTGAGTTCCTGCGGACGTTCGAGGACGTCGTGCTGAAGCCGCGCGGCCTCGACTACAAGGTCCAGTTCCCCGGGCCGACGGGCGCGAACACCGTCGAGGCGGCCCTGAAGCTGGTCCGGAAGATCACCGGCCGCGAGTCGATGATCAACTTCACCAACGCGTTCCACGGCATGACGCTGGGCGCGCTGTCCGTCACCGGCAACTCGATGAAACGGGGCGGAGCGGGCATCCCGCTGGTGCACGCCACCCCGATGCCGTTCGACAACTACTTTGACGGCACGGTCCCGGACTTCCTGTGGTTCGAGAAGCTGCTCGGCGACGCCGGCAGCGGGCTGAACGAGCCCGCCGGCGTGATCGTCGAGACCGTGCAGGGCGAGGGCGGCATCAACCCGGCCCGCATCGAGTGGCTGCAGGGGCTCGAGGAGCTGTGCCGGCAGCACGGCATGCTGCTGATCGTCGACGACGTGCAGATGGGCGTCGGGCGCACCGGCCCGTTCTTCTCGTTCGAGGCCGCGGGCATCAAGCCGGACATCGTCTGCCTCTCGAAGTCCATCAGCGGTTACGGCCTGCCGATGGCCCTCACGCTGATCAAGCCCGAGCTCGACCAGTGGGGGCCGGGCGAGCACAACGGCACCTTCCGCGGGCACAACCCGGCCTTCATCACGGCCACGGCCGCCCTGCGCGAGTACTGGACCGACGACACGCTGGAGCGCTCCACCATCGCCAAGGGTGAGCGGGTGGAGCAGCACCTCACCGAGCTCGCGGCGTCGTCGCAGGCCGTGGAGCTGACGCCCAAGGGGCGCGGGCTCGCGCGCGGGTTGTCGTTCTCACAGCCCGAGCTGGCCGCGAAGGCGTGTGCCGCCGCGTTCGAGCGGGGACTGCTCATGGAGACGTCCGGCCCGTCCGACGAGGTCATGAAGATCATGCCCCCGCTCACGATCTCCGACGCGGAGCTGGAGGAGGGCCTGTCCGTGGTCGGCGACGCCGTCCGCGCCGTCACCGAAGGAGTTTCTGCATGATCGTTCGTACGCTGGACGAGATCACCGACACCGAGCGCGACATCAAGACCCCGCACTGGCGCAGCAAGCGCATCGTGCTGGCGGGCGACGGTGTCGGCTTCTCGGTGCACGAGACCGTGCTCGACGCGGGGTCGGTGAACGACTTCTGGTATGCGAACCACATCGAGGCCGTCTTCATCACCGAGGGTGAAGGCGAGCTGTACGACAAGGACAACGATGTCACGTACGAGCTCGGCCCGGGCTCGATCTACGTGCTGAACGGCAACGAGCGCCACCAGCTGCGTCCGAAGACGCAGATGCGGACGGTGTGCGTGTTCAACCCGCCGGTGACGGGGCGCGAGGTGCACGACGAGAACGGTGTGTACCCGCTCATCACCGTTCCGGCGGGAGCGGATGAGGAGGGTTCCTGAATGACGGCCACGATCGGCAGTGAGACCCGCAAGGAGGACCGCTACTACACCCGGGTGGCGCCGACCCCCGCTCTGATCGAGCGGGTCGAGCCGGCGGTCTGGGGTGGTGACGCGAGTGCGGGCATGTTCGGGGCGCAGGAGCTCGCCACGCACGAGCGTGACGGGTTCGTCTCGATCCCGCAGCTGCTCACGGCCGAGGAGGTGGCGGGTTACGCGGCCGAGCTGGACCGGCTCGCCACGGACCCGGCGGTGCGCGCGGACGACCGCACTGTCATCGAGAAGACCTCCAACGAGGTGCGCTCCGTCTTCGAGGTGCACAAGATCAGCGAGGCGATCGGCGCGCTCGTCTCCGACGAGCGGGTGGCCGGCCGGGCCCGCCAGATCCTCGGCTCCGAGGTGTACGTGCACCAGAGCCGGATCAACTACAAGCCCGGCTTCGGGGGCGGCGGCTTCTACTGGCACTCCGACTTCGAGACCTGGCACGCCGAGGACGGGATGCCGGTCCCGCGCGCGGTCAGCATCTCGATCTCGCTCACCGAGAACTACCCGCACAACGGCTGCCTGATGATCATGCCGGGGTCGCACAAGACGTTCGTGTCGTGCGTCGGGGAGACCCCGGAGGACAACTACAAGGAGTCGCTGCGCGAGCAGGAGATCGGGACGCCCGACCAGGACAGCCTCACGGCGCTGGCCGACCGCCACGGCATCGCCATGCTCACCGGCGCCGCCGGCTCGGCGACGTTCTTCGACTCCAACTGCATGCACGGCTCGGGTGGCAACATCACCCCGTACCCGCGCTCGAACATCTTCATCGTGTTCAACAGCGTGGAGAACGCCACGGTCGAGCCGTACTACGCGCCCAAGCGCCGCCCGGAGTACATCGCGGCACGGGACTTCACGCCGGTCCCGCGCAGCTGACACCCGAGCGACACCGACGCACCCCGTCACGGGGCGGGCGCCCCATCGACGGGGGGCGTCCGCCCGGGCGGGGTGCGTCGGCGTTCTCGCGGGTGAGCGGAACACCAGTGCTGTTCGATCACGTTCGGAGGACTCTGGTGTTCCGTTCACCCGTGATCGCTTGCGGTGGGCGCGCCGTTCCCGGCATCTGCCGCGGCCATGATCAGCAGGATCGGGACATGAACCGCGCCCGGGCAGCGGATGTCCGTTTCCGCCGATCATGGCTGGCGAACCGCCCGACGTGTCCGGATTGCTCGGGTGAGGTGGTGCACCGGCTCGACCTGATCATGGATGGCCGGGTGGTGATCGGCGGAAGTGGTGTGAGGGCGACATTTCTGTCGCTGTGACACCACTCCTGGCGATCATGCGGCGCGGCGGCGTGCGAGACGTACGGGAGCACGGTCGCGACGACGCCGACGTGCGACTCGCATCGATCACGCCGCCAGCACAGGAGCCCGACGTCAGAGCACCGGGTCCAGTGGCAGCAGCTCGGGGCGCTTGGGCACGTAGCCGTCGCCCGTGGCACGGCCCCGCAGCCGCTTGTGGACGTAGGGCATCACGAAGTCGCGCATCCAGCGCAGGTCCTCGCGCACCCAGTCGTGCCATGGTGTCGGGGCCATCTCCGGGAGCGGGGTGCGCCAGTCGTCGGTGACGGGCTCGCCGAGGGTCTCCAGCACGCGCAGGGCGACCCGGCGGTGCCCCTCGGCGGTGAGGTGCAGGCGGTCGCGGCCCCAGCTGCGGGGATCGGCGAGCGGCGCCATGCCCCACAGGTCCACCACGGTGCTGCCGTGGCGCTCGGCGCTGGCGCGCACCAGCTCGTTGAAGCAGGCGACGCGCCCGCGCAGGCGGCGCAGGATCGGGTGCATGCGGCCCAGGTCGAACCCGGTGAAGACGAGCACCTCCGCGCCGGTGGCGCTGACGCGCGCCAGCGCGGCGTCGAAGCGACGGGCGAGGTCGTCGGTGTCGCAGGAGAACCGGATGATGTCGTTGCCGCCCGCGCAGAACGTGATCAGGTCCGGCCGAAGCCGCTCGGCCACGGGCAGCTGGTCCTCGACGACCTGGTCGAGGAGCTTCCCGCGCACGGCGAGGTTGGCGTAGCGGAATCCCGGTTGCCGGGCGCCGAGGTGCTCGGCGAGCCGGTCGGCCCAACCCCGGGGCGTACCGTCGGGACGCCAGTCGTCCAGTCCTTCGGTGAAACTGTCCCCGAGTGCGAGGAAGCTGCTGATGGGTCTCACCGGCGGTCGCCCCCTTCCGTTCACGATCCCGTCATCCCCGTGACGGGCAGAGCTCCCCCCAATATCACCCAGGACCGGGCGGGAGCGCTACCGGGGTGATCGATCCGTAGTGATAGGGCACCCTTATCCCATGGGACGTCGGAAGGAGACCGCCGAGCCGGGCCTCGCGGAGGTCCTCGGGGGACGCGGTGGCGCCGTCGACGCGACGGTGCCGGTGGTCGCCTTCGTGGCGGCGTTCACCGTGGCCGACGCGTCGGCGTGGGCGTCGCCGGTGGCGTGGGCGGGCGGCGCGGCGGTGCTCGTCGGGGCCGTCGTGGCGGTGGTGCGGCTGGTGCGCGGGGGGCGGCCGCGCGCGGTGCTGTTCGGGCTGCTCGGTGTGGCGGTCGCGGCGCTGGTGGCGCTGTACACCGGCCGGGCCATCGACTTCTTCCTGGTCCAGATCGTGAGCAACGCGGCGAGCGCGCTCGCGTGGGCGGTGTCGATCGTGGTCCGGTGGCCGCTGCTGGGGCTCGTCGTCGGCACGGTGCTCGGCCAGCGCACCCGCTGGCGCGGGGACCCGGACCTGCTGCGCGGCTACCAGCGCGCCAGCTGGATCTGGGTCGGCCAGTACCTGGTGCGGCTCGCGGTGTTCCTCCCGCTCTACGCCGCCGACGCCGTGGTCGCGCTGGGCATCGCCCGCACCGTGCTCACGTGGCCGCTCGTCGCGCTGTGCGTGGCGCTGTCGTGGCCCGCGCTCCGCTCGGCGCTCCCGCCGGGGCACGGCGGCCTGCGGCATCCGGCCGTACGGGGTGAAGACGCTCACGAAGGGTGATCGACTGGAGCGATTCGCGAGATCGCCCCGTTGAAGCGGGACGGAAGCCCCCGCCCCGCGACGCCACCCCCAGGAGCCATGCGCCAGCCACCGAGTCCCCGGCCCGATCCCGCCCCCGCCGAGACGCCGCAGGAGCGCCTGCAGGAGACGACCGCGACGTCCGCCGCGAAGGCGGCGGCGGACCTCACCGTCAACAAGGTGCTCGCCGGTGCCGGCGCCGCCGCCACATCGGCCGTCCTCGGCTCGTACTTCGGCGCCACGGGCACGGTGGCGGGTGCCGCGTTCGGCTCCGTGGCCAGCACGCTGAGCACCACGCTGTACCAGCGCTCGCTCGACCGCACCCGGGACACGCTCGTCGCGCGCGTCCGGGTGCCGCGCGGTGGGCGCACCGGGTACGCGGACGCGCCGACGGTCCAGCTGGCGGTTCCGGAGCCGCGCGTCTCGCCCGAGGAGGCGACCACGCAGCTGCGCGTGGAGCCCGCCCTGCGCCGTCCCAGGCGGGTCTGGCTGTGGCTCGGGGTGACGGTGCTGGTGTTCGTCCTCGGCCTGCTCGCCGTCACGGGGATCGAGTGGGCCAAGGGCTCCACGCTCAGCACGGGCCAGGAGGGCACGTCGGTGGGGCGGGTGCTGGCGCCCGGACCGGCGACGGATGACGACACCGGTGACGGCGGCACGGGCGCCTCGGAGCCGGACGGGGCGGCGACCGACGGGTCGGACGGTGACGGATCAGATGGCGCCGACGCACCGGACACCGAGGGGGCCGAGGACGAGCGGTCGGGCGCGGACGACCCGGACGCGGGCGGGACGGACCGCTCGGGCTCGGAGGGCGCGGGCTCGGACGGCGCGGACGACTCGGGTGGTTCGGGCTCGGACGGTTCCGGCTCCGACGGCACGGGCTCGGGCGATGCGGGCTCGGGCGATGCGGGCGAGGACAGCGGTGGCGGACCCGGCCCCGAGCCCACCACGGCCCCCAGCGGTGCCGATGAGCCCGAGCCGGAGCCACGGGACGTGACCGGCCCGGAGCCGGCGGCCCCCGAGAACGGCTGACGCGGGCCGGCTGTTCGCCGCGACTTGTGACGGCTCGCGAACGTCTTCGCGCCGTGACCGCCCCGCGCGCCTACTCTCGGTCGGTGCGAGTGTTGATCACAGGTGGGGCCGGGTTCGTCGGGTCGCACGTCGCCGATCGGCTCGTCGCCGACGGCCACGACGTGCTGCTGCTCGACGCGCTGCTGCCGCAGGCGCACGGCGAGGGCGGCTCCGGGTGGCCGGGGGAGCACGACGGCGTCGTCGGCGACGTGCGCGACGCCGAACTGCTGGCCCGGCTGCTGCCCGGCGTGGACGCGGTCTGCCACCAGGCCGCGATGGTGGGGCACGGCGTGGACCCGTCCGACGCCCCGGACTACGCCGCGCACAACGACCTCGGCACCGCCGTGCTGCTCGCGGCCATGCACGGCGCCGGCGTGCGCAGGCTGGTGCTCGCCGGGTCGATGGTCGTGTACGGGGAGGGCCGCTACGACTGCCGCGAGCACGGCGTCGTGCGGCCGCTCCCCCGGACCGCGGCGGACCTCGACGCCGGCCGGTACGAGCCGCGTTGCCCGCACTGCGGGGCCCCGCTGGTGCCCGGGCTCGTCGGCGAGGACGCGCCGCTGGACCCGCGCAGCACCTACGCGGCCACGAAGCTGGCGCAGGAGCACCTGGCGAGCGCGTGGGCGCGGCAGAGCGGCGGGCAGGTGTGGTCGTTGCGCTACCACAACGTGTACGGCCCGCGGATGCCTCGCGACACCCCGTACGCGGGCGTCGCCTCGATCTTCCGCTCCGCCCTGGAGCGGGGTGAGGCACCGCGGGTGCTCGAGGACGGGCGCCAGCGCCGGGACTTCGTGCACGTCAGCGACGTCGCCCGGGTGAACGCGCTGGCACTGGCCGCGGACGGCGAGGGCTTCGCGGCGGTCAACGTCTGCTCCGGTGAGCCGCACACCGTCGGCGAGCTGGCGCAGGTGCTGGCGGAACGGATGGGCGGCCCGGCGCCGCAGGTCGTGGGCGGGGCGCGCCCGGGCGACGTGCGGCACGTGGTGGCCGATCCCGCGCGGGCCCGGGAGCTGCTCGGCTTCTCCGCGGCGGTCGGGTTCGCCGAGGGCGTCGGGGCGTTCGCCACCGACCCGTTGCGGGCGCCGGCCGCGACCGTCACCGTTCGGTAAGCCGTTCAGGCGGTTCAGCGGCGGCCGTCCGGCCCAAGATCGTGGTGTGCCCAGTTCACCGCCGGAGATCGTCCTGCCCTGCCTCGACGAGGCGGACGCCCTGCCCGCCGTGCTGCGCGAGCTGCCGGCGGGATGGCCGGTCCTCGTCGTCGACAACGCCTCCACCGACGACACCGCGGCCGTCGCCGCCGCGCTCGGCGCGCGGGTGGTCCGCGAACCGCGCCGCGGCTACGGGGCCGCCGTCCACGCCGGCCTGGTGGCGGCCCGGGCCGAGCTCGTCGCCGTGCTGGACGGCGACGGGTCGCTCGATCCGGCGGCGCTCGGCCCGCTGACGGACGCCGTCCGCTCCGGACGCGCGGACCTCGCCGTCGGACGGCGGGTGCCGGTCTCGGCCGGCGTGTGGCCATGGCACGCGCGCGCGGGCAACGCGGTGATCGCCGCGCTGCTGCGCGGGCGCGGCGTCCCGGTGCACGACATCGCGCCGATCCGGGTGGCCCGCCGGGACGCCCTGCTCGCGCTCGGCGTCGCCGACCGCGCCTTCGGCTACCCCCTGGAGCTGCTGCTGCGTGCCGGGGCGAGCGGCTGGCGGCTGCACGAGCTGGACGTCGCGTACCGGCCGCGCGCGGGTGGGCGCTCCAAGGTCTCGGGGTCGGTGCGGGGCACGGTGCGCGCGGCCCGCGACATGACCCGCCTGCTGCGCGGTGCGGGCGTCCGGCCGGTCCGGCCGTGACGCGGCCCGCCGCGGCGCTGGTCGTGCTGGCCAAGGCGCCGGAGCCGGGCCGTGTCAAGACCCGCCTGTGCCCGCCCGCGACGCCGCAGCAGGCCGCCGAGCTCGCCGCGGCCGCCCTGCTCGACACCCTCGACGCCGCGGCCGCGGTGCCCGCCGCCGTGCCGGTGGTGGTGCTGACCGGCCGCCTGCCGCGGGCGGCCCGCGCCGCCGAGCTGGCCGCGGCCCTGCGCCGGACGCACGTGCTGCCGCAGCGGGGCGACGGTCTCGGCCGCCGCATCGCCGCCGCCCACGAGGACACGGCGGCGCTGCTACCCGGGTGCGCCACCCTCCAGGTGGGCATGGACACCCCGCAGGCCGGCGCCGCGCTGCTCGCCGAGTGCCTCGAGCGCCTGCACGCCCCCGGCACCGACGCCGTGCTCGGTCTGGCCGCCGACGGCGGGTGGTGGGCGTTGGGGTTGCGCGACCCGCGCGCGGCCGCGCTCGTCGCGGACGTGCCGACCTCCCGGGACGACACCGGCGCCCGCACGGCGGCGGCGCTGCGGAACGGCGGGCTCCGCATCGGCCTGCTGCCCGAGCTGATCGACGTGGACACCGCGGCGGACGCCGTCGCCGTCGCGGCCGCCGCCCCCGCCGGGCGCTTCGCGGCCGCAACCGCGGGCTGCCGGGCCTTCGAGGTCGTGGCGTGACGGCTGCCGGCCGGGCCGGGCCGGTGGTGGCGGCGCGCCGGAGGTGGCCCGGGCCCGAGCTCCCCGCCGACGAGCAGGTGAGCACGGCGTTCGACGCTGCCCTCACCGGCGGTCCCGTCCGCATGCTGCGCAGCGACGGCGCCGAGATCGCGCTCGCGGTCCAGCGGTGGCGCGGCGACGCCGCGGGCGACGACGGATGGTTGCTCGACCGCTGCACGGGCCCGGCGCTCGACCTGGGCTGCGGGCCCGGGCGGCTGGTCGCCGCGCTGGCCCGGCGGGGGATCCCGGCTCTCGGGGTGGACGCCTCGGCCGCGGCCGTGACGCAGTGCCGCGCCAGGGGAGCCGCCGTGGTGCGGCGCGACGTGTTCGGCGCCCTGCCCGCCGCGGGCCGGTGGCAGCACGTGCTGCTGGCCGACGGGAACATCGGGATCGGGGGCGATCCCGCGAGGCTGCTGCGGCGCGCCGCGGCGCTGCTGGCTCCCGGTGGCACGGTGCTCGTCGAGACCGACCCGGACCCACGTGCCCGGTGGTCGGGCACGGCCCGGGTGCACACTCCCGACGGCGCTGGACCGCCGTTGCCGTGGGCCGTGGTCGGGGCGGTGGTGCTCCGCGAGCTGGCCGCCGCGGTGGGGCTGGGGGTGAGCACGACCGCCACCGGGCCGCGCTCGTTCGCCGAGCTGCGAGCGGTGCCGCGGTCCCGGCTCCGGAGCGGGATTCGCACGACGAACGGCACTTTCGTCGGCTAGGTTCCGACGAGAGTGCCGTTCGTCCGAGTGGGAGCCTGAGCCGCGCGGGACGCACTGTCAGCGGGCGAGCGGCAGCGTGATCTCGAACCGGCAGCCCGGCGCGGCGTTGACGACGGTGATCCCGCCCTGCTGCGCCTCCACCAGGGCCTTCGCGATGGCCAGGCCCAGCCCGGCGCCCGAGCCCGCACCGGGTGTGCGGGCGTCGCCGCCGCGGAAGCCGGGCTCGAAGACCCGGTCGAGATCGGCGTCCGGGATGCCGCCGCACGCGTCCTGGACGCGCAGCCACCCCGTCTCGTCGCGGGTGCCGGCCGACAGCCGCACGGTGCCGCCCGCCGGCGTGTGCCGGATGGCGTTGGACAGCAGGTTGCGCAGCACGCGGACGAGGTCGGCGTCGCTGCCCAGCACCGTGGGCCAGCACTCGGGACCGGTCGCCGTGACCGTGACGCCCGCGGCGGCCGCCCGTGCCGACTCCGCGGCCACCGCGTCCGACCCGGTCTCGCCGAGCGCGACCCGGCCGGTCGGCAGCCGCAGCGCGGCCGAGGTGGCCCGCGACAGCTGGAACAGGTCCTCGACCATCCCGGCCATCCGCACGGTCTCCTTGCGGATCCGGCGCAGGTACTCCTCGACCTCGGCAGGCCGCTGCACGACGCCGTCGAGGAGGGCGTCGGTCATGCCGCGGATGCCGGCCAGCGGCGAGCGCAGGTCGTGGCCGATCCCCGCCACGAGCTCGCGGCGCGCCGCCTCGGCCCGCCGCTCGGCGTCGAGCGCCTCGCGCTGCCACAGCGTCTCCCGGGCAACGGCGCGGCCCAGCAGCATGCCCGCCGGGACCGTCACCGCGGCGACGACGGCGACCACCGCGACCGTGCCGACCAGCTGCGGCGTGTACATGAACCCGCTGGTCGCGATCACACCGACGAGGGCGGCGACCAGCGGGACCAGCACGAGCGCCGTCATCGTCGCGGCCATCGACCGGCGGCGCATCCGCTGGACGACGACGCCCCCGACCGCGGCCACCGGCAGGACGAACAGCAACGCCAGCGGCGCCGCCCTGGCCAGCTCGTCGACGACGTTCACGCGAGGTTCACGCGGGGTCGTACCGGTAGCCGGTGCCCCAGATCGTCGCGATCCGCACCGGCCGCGTCGGGTCCGCCTCGATCTTCTCCCGCAGCCGCCGCACGTGGACCGTGACCGTCGACTGGTCACCGAACTCCCAGCCCCAGACCTCGGCGAGCAGCTCCGCGCGCGTGTAGGCCCGCCCGGGATGGGCCAGCAGGTATGCGAGCAGGTCGAACTCGCGGGTGGTCAGCGCGAGCGGGCTGCCGTCCAGCTCGGCGCTGCGTGCCGCCGGGTCGACGCGCAGCGCGCCGTCGACGAGCACGGACCCACCGGGCTCGGCGGGCCGGGCGCGGCGCAGCACGGACCCGATGCGCAGCACGAGCTCGCGGGGGCTGAACGGCTTGGTCACGTAGTCGTCGGCGCCGAGCTCGAGCCCCAGCACGCGGTCGTCCTCCTCGCCGAGCGCGGTGAGCATGACGATCGGCAGCCGCTCGTCGTCGCGACGCAGCTCGCGGCAGACGTCCAGGCCGGTCATGCCGGGCAGCATCAGGTCGAGCACCACGGCGTCCGGGCCCCGCTCGCGGGCCGCCCGCAGGCCGGTGGGCCCGTCGGCGGCGAGGTCGACCCGGTAGCCGGCCTCGTCGAGGTAGCGCCCGACGACGTCGCGGACGGTCGCGTCGTCGTCCACCACGAGCACGCGCGAGGCCATGGGGGCGAGCCTAGAGACCCGGCACCCCGAGGATTCTTACGAGATCCTCACCGGGCTGCTCACCACACGGTCAGCAGCAGGTGGTTGACGGCCAGCGCCAGCGCCGCCTGCGCGGCCAGCCAGTAGCGGGCGCGGGGCAGCAGCGCGCACGGGACCACCAGCCAGACCGCGAACGGCAGCCAGATCCGCTCGACCTCGGCCTTGCTCATCCCGGACGCGTCGGCCAGCAGGATCGCGGCCAGCCCGGCGCCCGCCAGCGCCGCGGCGGCCACCGGGAGCGCGCGCGGCCGGGCCACGGCGCGCCGGACACCTGCGACGACCGCCGGGCCCAGCGCGAGCAGCACGGCCGCGAGGTTCGCCCAGACGAAGTAGCCGTAGGGCCGGGTGGAGGCGATGCTCGCGGCGTAGATGACCTGGACGCGGTCGAACCCGGTGAACCACCAGAACCCGCTCACCGTGAACGCGGCGACCACCGCGAGCACCCCGGCCGTGCCGAGCAGCCCGGCTCGCGGGCTGCGGGCGAGCGCGAGGACCGCCAGTGCGAGCAGCCCGCCCAGCACGAGCCCGTAGGACAGGTACAGGCACCAGCCCAGCAGCACGCCACCGGCGAGCGCGGCCGCGTCGGCCCGGCGGCCGTGGCCGGTGGCCCCCACGGCCAGCAGCGCGACGCCCCAGGCGAGCACCCCCGCGAACATCCCGTCCGCGGAGACGCCCACCCACACCGCGCCCGGCAGCAGCACGCCGAACGGCAACGCGCGCCGTGCCACGTCCTCGGCGCCGAAGGCCCGCAGCGCCACCGCCACCGCCACCGGCGCCGAGGCACCGACCAGCACCACGAACATCCCGGCGGGCCCGCCACCCCCGAGCCCGAGCCGGTCGAGCCACACGAACGTCAGGAGCGCACCCGGCGGGTGGGCCCCGACGTGCGTGGTCCAGAAGCCGGGGCTCTCGGTGAGGATGTGGTCGCTGAAGGTGCGCAGCATCGCGCCGATGTCGTGCACCCGCGGGACGTCGTGCAGGTACTCCTGGCTGCTGGACAGCCGCTCGACCACCCCGCGCCGCCAACCGTCCACGAGCGCGAGCGACACCGTCCACGTGAGCGCGCCCGCGTAGCCCACCGCGAGCAGCGGTCCCCACCGCAGGCGCTGGGCCACCGCCGGCCCCTGCGCCGCGACCAGCACCGCGACGGCCACCGCGGCCGGCGTCCCCGGCCCGACGTGCGGCAGCCACGCGGCCAGCAGCGGCGGGAACGGCAGGAAGATGTCGACGCCGGCCGCGAGCAGCCTGCGCCCGACCAGCGCCGCGGCCACCACGACGAGCGCGGCGACGCCCACCGCGACCAGGTCGGCCGCCGTGCGGGACCGGCGCTGGGTGATCGGCACGCGAGGACGGTAGCGGCGCGCCCGGCCGGATGGTCCTTACAGCTCGGGGACGGGCGCGTTCCGCGGAACGCGATGGCCATGATCAGCAGAAATGGTGTGAGAGCGACAGATCTGTCGCCCTCACACCACTCCTGGCGATCACCCCGTGAATGCGCGGACGCGAGAGCCCTGCGTGCGGGTCACACCGCGCCCGTCACCGACGCGGTCCTGATCGTTCCGACATCCACGGATCCGCCCCGCGAGGGCGCTCGGGGTGGATCTCGGAACGATCAGCGGTCGCCGGGAGCGCCCGTGTCAGGGTCGCAGCTTCGCCGCGAACGCCGCGGCGGCCGCCCGCGGGTCCTCGGCCTCGGTGATGGCCCGCACCACGACGATCCGCTCGGCGCCGGCGGCGAGCACCTCGTCGAGGCGGTCGTGGTCGATGCCGCCGATCGCGAACCACGGGCGGGACGGCCCGCGGCCTGCGACTTCGCGCACGAGGTCCAGGCCCGGCGCCGGGCGGCCGGGTTTGGTGGGGGTGGGCCAGCAGGGGCCCACGCAGAAGTAGTCGACGCCGGGTTCGGCGGCGGCCGTCGCGGTCTCGTCCGGGCTGTGCGACGAGCGCCCGATCACGACCTCCTCGCCCACGACCTTCCGGGCCCAGTGGACGGGCAGGTCGTCCTGGCCGAGGTGCAGGACGTCGGCGCCGGCGGCGAGGGCGACGTCGGCGCGGTCGTTCACCGCGAGCAGGGCCCCGTGCCGGGCGCACGCCTCGGCGAGCACCTCGAGCGCGGCCAGCTCCTCGCGGGCCTCCAGCGGCCCGTCCGGGCCCTTGTCACGCAGCTGGACGATGTCGACGCCGCCGGCGAGGGCGGCGTCGGCGAACGCGGCGAGGTCGCCGGTGCGGCGGCGGGCGCCGGTGCAGAGGTAGAGGCGGGCGTCGTCCAGGCGCTTGCGCACGGTGGCGCCGTCGAGAGCAGGCACGCCCGGTGACGCTACGCGCCGCGTCGAGATCGGGGGAGCCAGCGCGACGGGCGGACCGCCGGAGCGAAGGCGAAGGTCGTCCCACAGGGCGTAGGGTGGACGGCAGGTGACGCACGGGAGCCCGTACGGCGGGCTGAGAGGGGATCGGAACAGATCCCGACCGTCGAACCTGATCCGGGTCATGCCGGCGCAGGGAGCGGAGATGATGACGAACTCGTTGACGGTGGTCGGGGCCGGCGTGATCGGCTTGGCCTGTGCGTGGCGCGCCGCCGAGTCGGGGGTGGCGGTCACGGTGCTCGACCCGGCGCCCGCGTCCGGGGCGTCGTGGGTGGCGGGCGGCATGCTCGCGCCCGTCACGGAGGCGTGGCCGGGCGAGGAGGAGCTGCTCGAGCTCGGCGTGGCGTCGGTGGCGCGGTGGCCGGGGTTCGCGGAGGAGCTCGTCGCGGCGTCCGGCCGGCCTGCGGGGCTGCGTACGGAGGGCACCGTGGTGGCGGCCACCGGTACCGGTGACCGCGCCGAGCTGGACGCGCTGGCCGTGTACCTGGGCCGCCTCGGGCGCAGCGTCGAGCGGCTGAACGGCCGGGAGCTGCGCCGCCTGGAGCCCGCGCTCGGACCGGACGTGCGCGGCGGCCTCTCGGTGCCCGGCGACCTCGCGGTGGACAACCGGGTGCTGCTGGCGGCCCTGCGCGCCGCCGCGCAGCGGGCAGGCGTCACGATCGTGGAACGCGCCGTGCGCGCCGTCCTCGACGACGGCTCGCGGGTCACCGGCGTGCGCACGGACGACGGCGACGTCCAGGCGGGCGCCGTCCTCGTCGCGGCGGGCGCCCACTCCGCGGGCCTGCACCCGGCGCTGGACGGCCTGGTCCGCCCGGTGAAGGGCGAGATCCTGCGGATCGCGCACCGACCGGGCGCCTTCCCGCCGCCGCGGCGCACGGTCCGCGCGCTCGTGGACGGCCGCCCGGTCTACGCCGTCCCGCGCGACGACGGCGGGCTCGTCCTCGGCGCCACCCAGGCCGAGCTGGGCTTCGACACCGAGGTCACCGTCGGCGGCGTGCGCGACCTGCTGCGCGACGCCGAGCGGATCCTGCCCGGCATCGCCGAGTACGCGCTCCTGGAGAGCGCGGCGGGGCTGCGGCCCGGCAGCCCGGACAACCTGCCGCTGGTGGGGGCCCTCGGTCCGGACGGCCTGCTCGTCGCCACCGGACACCACCGCAACGGGATGCTGCTGGCACCCGTCACCGCCGACGCGGTCGCGGCACTGCTGCGCGGCGAGCCCGTCCCCGACCCGGTGCGCGCCGCGGACCCCGCCCGGTTCTCGTACGCCAGGAGGTAGCACGTGCAGGTGTGGATCAACGGAGAGCAGCGCGAGCTGGCGGACGGCGCCCGTGTTCGCGACGCGCTCGACGCGCTCGGCGCCCCCGGGAACGGCGTCGCGGTCGCGGTGGACGGCGAGGTCGTGCCGCGGGCCGAGTGGCCGTCCACGGCGCTCGCGGACGGCGCGCGCATCGAGGTGCTCACCGCTGTGCAGGGAGGATGACGATGACCGGAGAGTTGCTCGCAGGCTCGACCATCGACACCGAGACGCTGTTGGTCGGGGACCGGAAGATCGCGTCCCGGTTGATCATGGGTACGGGAGGCGCGGCGAACCTGGAGGTCCTGGAACGCGCGCTGGTGGCATCGGGCACGGCGCTCACGACCGTCGCGATGCGCCGCATCGACGCCGTCACCGGCACCGGCGTGCTGGACCTGCTGCGCCGCCTCGGCATCGAGGTGCTGCCCAACACCGCGGGTTGCCGCACCGCCGCCGAGGCCGTGCTCACCGCGCGGCTCGCGCGGGAGGCTCTGGAGACCGACCTGGTCAAGCTCGAGGTCGTGGCCGACGAGCGCACGCTGCTGCCCGACCCGATCGAGCTGCTCGACGCGGCCGAGCAGCTCGTGGACGACGGGTTCACCGTGCTGCCCTACACCAACGACGACCCGGTGCTCGCCCGCAAGCTCGAGGGCGTGGGCTGCGCGGCCGTCATGCCGCTGGGCTCGCCGATCGGCACCGGGTTGGGCATCCGCAACCCGCACAACATCGAGATGATCGTCGAGCAGGCGGGCGTGCCGGTCGTGCTGGACGCAGGCATCGGCACCGCGTCCGAGGCCGCGCAGGCGATGGAGCTGGGCTGTGACGCCGTGCTGCTGGCCACTGCCGTCACGCGCGCGGGCGACCCGGAGCGCATGGCCCACGCCATGCGCCTGGCGGTGGAGGCGGGCCGGGCGGCGAGGGAAGCCGGTCGCATCCCCCGCCGCTACTGGGCCCAGGCCTCCTCGCCGGACGTGGAGCCCTAACCCGCACCTTGGAGCCATACTGCTGAAATCCGGGCGTTGGAACAGCAGTACGGCTCCAAGGTGCTGGTCGTCAGGCCTTTCGGGCGACCGTCGTGCGGAGTGGGACCTCCTTGATCAGGAGCACTGCCGCCAGCGTCAGCAGCGACGCCACCGCGGAGATCCCGAAGACCGTGCCCACGGCGTCGCCGTAGGCGGCACGCACCGCCTCGGCCTGTGCCGGCGGGAGCGCGGCGAGGTCGGAGAGCCCGGTGCCGGTGGTCCCGCCGTCGAGCAGGGCGGACACCCGGTGGCTGAGCACCACGCTGAGCACCGTGACGCCGACCGTCCCGCCCAGCGAGCGCAGGAACGCCACCAGTGAGCTGGCGGCGCCCACGTCGCCGACGTCCACGGTGTTCTGCACGGCCAGCACCAGGTTCTGCATGGTCATGCCGAGCCCGAGGCCGAGCACCACGAGGAAGGCGCCGACGAGCGGGACGGGGGTGGTGTGGTCGACCGTCGACATCAGCGCCAGCCCGGCGGTGATCATGGCCGCGCCGGCGAGCAGGTAGGGCTTCCAGCGCCCGAACCGGCTGATCAGCTGGCCGGATCCGGTCGACGCGACGAGGAGCCCGCCGATCAG
The DNA here is from genome assembly GCF_006716445.1 of Pseudonocardia kunmingensis. Classification (GTDB taxonomy): domain Bacteria; phylum Actinomycetota; class Actinomycetes; order Mycobacteriales; family Pseudonocardiaceae; genus Pseudonocardia; species Pseudonocardia kunmingensis. The sequence continues at coordinate 2,647,542 of NZ_VFPA01000001.1, read as the reverse complement.
GGGCAGCGTGAGCAGGCCCGCGGTGGTGGCGTCGTAGGAGCGGGCGATCTGGAAGTACTGCCCGAGGAACACCGAGCCGCCGAACATCACCATCCCGACCACGAGGCTGGCGGCCACGGACAGCACGACGGTGCGCTCGCGGAACAGCCAGAGCGGCACCACCGGTTCGACCGCCCGCCGCTCCACGAGGACGGCCGCGGCGAGCGTCAGCGCGCCGAGCGCGGCCAGCGTGAGCGAGATCGGGGAGCTCCACGCGAACTGCTCTCCGGCGAGCGACACCCACACCAGCAGGACGGACACGCCGCCCGAGATCAGTGCGGCGCCCGCGTAGTCGAGGTGCACCTCGCGCGGCGTGGTCGGCACGTGCAGGGTGCGCTGCAGCACGGCCAGTGCGACCAGCCCGACCGGCACGCCGACGAAGAAGCACCACCGCCAGCCCAGGGCGGGCGTGCTGACGAGCAGGCCGCCCGCGAGCGGCCCGGAGACGGTGGCCGCGGCGAGCACCGAGCCGAGGTAGCCGGAGTAGCGGCCGCGTTCGCGGGGCGGGATGAGCGCGGCGATCACGACCTGCGCGAGGGCCTGCAGGCCGCCCGCGCCGATGCCCTGGACGGCGCGCCAGCCGATCAGCGTGCCCATCGACCCGGCGAGGCCTGCGCCGACCGAGCCGACGATGAAGATGATGATCGCGATCTGGACCAGCAGCTTCTTGCTGAACAGGTCGGAGAGCTTGCCCCAGATCGGCGTGGTGGCGGTGGTGGTGAGCAGGGTCGCGGTGACCACCCAGGTGTAGCCGGTCTGCGTGCCGCGCAGATCGGCGACGATCGTGGGCAGCGCGTTGGCGACGATCGTGCTGGACAGGATCGCGACGAACATCGCGAGCAGCAGGCCGCTCAGCGCCGTGAGGATCTCGCGGCGGCTGCGGACGGGCTCGTCGAGCGCGGTCGCGCGGGGCTGCGCCGGGTTCTCGGCGGTGGCGGTGGTCATGAGGAGGTCGCGCCTCTCGTGCTGCGGGTCAGATCAGTTGTACCGTGCAAGCATACTTTTCGTTGGTTGTGCCATACAACTGATTTTCCTGTGACCTCGCACTCAGGCAGGCGCCACCCCGTCGCGGTGCCGTCGCGCGAGCTCCTGGTAGGTGCCGGGGTTGCCGTCCACCCACCACCGCGCGGACTCCGTCAGCGGCCCCTTCTCGCGCCCCGCGGGGCCCAGCACGAGCCGGCCGTCGGGCACCACGGCGTTCGGCGGCACCGTCGCACCCGCCCCGATCAGGCAGCGGGCGCCGATCCGGGCGCCGTCCTGGACGGTGGCGCCGTTGCCGATGAGCGCCTCCGCACCGATGACGCAGCCGTGCACGACGCACAGGTGGCCGACCGTCGCGCCGGCGCCGATCTCCGTGACCGGGTCGTTGCCGCCGTGCAGCACGGAGCCGTCCTGCACGTTCGCCCCCTCGCGCACGACGATCGGGCCGAAGTCGGCGCGCAGCACGGCGTTGTACCAGACCGAGGCGTGCGCCTCGATGCGCACGTCGCCCACCAGCGTTGCCGTGGGGGCGATGAAGGCGTCGGGGTGGACGGTCGGGGAGAGGCCCTCGAAGGAGAACAGCGGCATGCGCCGGAGACTGCCACCCGAGCGGGTCCGGCGTGCCGAACGGGTGACGCGTCGCGGGCGCGGCAACCTGGGCCGCGGAGGTGATCGGATGGTCGCGCGCCGGGGTGCGACGCTCGCCCTGTCCGCTGCCGCGCTGCTCGCGCTCGTCACCGGGTGCGGTGCCGAGCCCGACGCCGTGGACCGGGTGACCCCGGACGTCCCACCCAGGTCCACCCCGTCCGAGGCCCCGACCCCCGGACCGACGCCGTCGCCCTCCCCCACGACCGGGCCCACCCCGTCCCCGGTGCCGCCGCCCGGGTCCGGCGACGGAGGGCCGCAGGTCGCGGTGCCCGTGTACTACGTGAACGAGACGGCCGCCGGCCACCGCCTGCAGCGCGAGTTCCACCGCGTCGCCACCCGCGACCCGGCGAGCGCCGCGGTGCGCGAGATGCTGGCGAACCCCACCGGTGCGGACCCGGACTACCGCTCGCACTGGCCCGCGGGCACCACGCTGCGCGCTCCCGTCACGCAGGACGCGGGCGTCATCGTCGTCGACCTCGCGGGGGTCGGGTCGGCGCAGGTGGGCACCGCCCTCGCCGAGCTCACGGTGCAGCAGCTGGTGTTCACCGTGCAGGGCGCGCTCCGGTCGAGCGCGCCCGTGCGGATCCTGGTCGACGGGCAGCCCGTGCCCGAGCTGTGGGGGGCGGTCGACACCTCCGCTCCCGTGGAGCGCGGCGACCCCTACGCGCTGCGCTCCCTCGTGCAGATCGACGCCCCGGTCGACGGCGCGCAGGTCGGGCGCGCGGTCGAGGTCAGCGGCGAGGCCGCGGTCTTCGAGGCCACGGTGCTCTGGGAGGTGTTGCAGGACGGCGCCCTCGTGCAGAAGGGGTTCGCGAGCACGAGCGAGGGCCAGCGGTTCGCGCCGTTCGCGTTCACGGTGACGCTGGAGCCCGGCGACTACACGGTCCGCGTCCGCGAGGACGACCCGTCCGGCGGCGAGGGGCGCCCCGTGCTGACCGACGACAAGGCGTTCACGGTGGCCGGCTGACGGTCCCGCCGGAGGTTCAGTCCGGCGGGGTCCTCGAGGCGCGCAGGCCGAGGCTGCGCAGTTCCAGTGCCGCCAGGTCGCGCACGACGCCCCGGTCGTCGCGCCGCCACGCGGCGGCCGGGTCGGGCGAGACCTCGAGCAGCCGCCGCACCGGTCTGCGGGCGATGGCGCGCAGTGCGAGCAGGTCGGTGTCGACGGCGCGGGCGGTGACGGCGGAGCGGGCCAGCCGCGCGTAGCGCAGCCGCAGCGGCAGCCACACTGCGAGCACCGGGAGCGCGCCGAGCAGCACGACGGCGACGCCGGTGCCGAGGGCGACGGCGGCGACCGCCTCCACCTGCTCCTGGCCGGCGGTGGCCAGCGAGTCGCCCGCTCCGGTGCCGGTCGCGAGGGCCCGGGCGAGGTCGTCGCCGACGAACGGCACCTCGGACGCGGTGCGGGCGGCGTCGTCGAACGCGCCGCGGATGGAGTCGCCCGCCCCGGCGATCGCCCGCGCCGGTTCCTGCAGGCGCAGGATCAGGCCGTGGGCCGCGCGCGCCACCAGCACGCACGCCACGACCCAGCCGACGGCCAGCAGGTCGGCCAGCAGCTGGAGGGACGCGCGGGCGGGACGCTCGGCGTAGAAGCGCATGACGGCGCAGCCTAGGACGACTTCACCTTCGTGGGACCCGGCGCACGTGGACGGTTCTGCCCGATCGGTCGCGGATGGTCGAATAGGGGGGTGCCACGGGCGATGCGGGGGTGGGTCACGGCGTGGCGTGCCCGGTTGCCCAACGCCATCGGCACGCCGGACGGGGTGTGCCGGCCGGTGCTGCCGGCCTGGCCGTTCCTCGTGATCGCCACCTTCGCCCTCGCGGCGTCGCTGGTCGTGTTCCCACCCGCGGGCCCGCGGTCGTGGCTGGCGGCGCTGCTCGCGGTCGGCATCTGCCTGCCGGCGCTGCTCGCTCAGCGTCTCCCGCTCGCCGCGGGGCTGGCCGCCGGCGTGCTCAACCTGGTGATGGCGTTCGTGCTGGTGGCTGCCCTGCCTCGAGAAGTCGTGTCCCCGCCGTGGTTCCTGAACGCCGCGCCGCCCCAGCTCGCCGCCGCCTACACGATCGGCTTCGCGCTCCCGGTGCGGGCCGTCGTCGTCGCGCTGGCGGGAGTCGTCGCGAGCGGAGTGGTGTTCGTCCTGGCCGTGGGGCGGGTGCCGCTACCGGCCGAGCTGTGGACGTGGGCGGCCCTGCTGGTGGTCGCGGCGCTGCTGGGCATCCGGCAGAAGGAGCGGCACGCGCGCGCTCTGCGCTGGATCGCCGACGGCGCGCAGCGGCGTGTGCAGGACGAGCGCGACCGCATCGCGCGCGAGCTGCACGACGTCGTCGCGCACCACATGTCGGTGATCGCGGTTCGCGCGGTGAGCGCGTCGCGCCGCATTCCGGACGTGTCCGATGCCGCGGCGCGGGAGTTCGCCGACCTGGGCACGGGGGCGCGTGAGGCGCTGGGCGAGCTGCGCCAGCTGCTCGGCGTACTGCGCGACGACACGGGTCCGGAGCTGGAGCCGCAGCCCGGCCTCGGCGACCTGTCCCGCCTCGCCGAGCGGACGCGCGGTGCGGGCAGCTCCGTCGCGCTGTCGGTGGCCGAGCCGTCCGGCGTACCGGCGGCGGCTGCCGTCTCGGCCTACCGCATCGTGCAGGAGGCGCTCAGCAACGTGAGTCGGCACGCGACCGGAGCCCGCGTGCACGTCCGCGTCGGGCCCGACGAGGGCGGCACGCAGCTCGTCGTCGAGGTCGTCAACGACCCGCCGCCGGGGCCCTCCGCTCCGGGCGTGAGCGGTGGTCACGGGCTCGACGGGATGCGCGAGCGGGCGCGGTTGCTCGGCGGGGCGTGCGTGGCCGGGCCGACGCCGTCGGGCGGGTTCCGGGTGCGCGCCGAGTTGCCGCTGCGGATGCTGTCGTGATCCGGGTGCTCGTCGCCGACGACCAGGCGATGGTGCGGGCCGGTCTCGCCGCGCTGCTCGACGCCGAACCGGACCTCGCCGTGGTCGGGGAGGCCGCCGACGGGGTGCAGGCAGTGACCGCGGTTCGCGCGCTGCGTCCGGATGTCGTCCTGATGGACGTCCGGATGCCCGAGCTGGATGGGCTCGCCGCTGCCCGGACTCTGCTCGCCGACGGCGCGGTGCACCGGCCCCGGATCGTCATGCTGACGACGTTCGACGTCGACGACTACGTCTACGAGGCGCTACGAGCGGGCGTCAGCGGGTTCCTGCTGAAGGACGCCACGCCTGAGGTGCTCGCCGAGGCGGTGCGGGTGGCGGCGGCGGGCGACGCCCTGCTGGCCCCGTCGATCACCCGACGGATGATCGAGCGGTTCGCGGCGCGCCGCCCGGCCACCCGCCGGGACGCCCAGCGGTTGGCGGGCCTCACCGCGCGCGAGCGCGACGTGCTGCGGCTGATCGCCCGCGGCCTGTCGAACGCCGAGGTCGCAGCCGACCTCGTGATCGCCGAGGAAACGGTGAAGTCGCACGTCGGACGGTTGTTCGCGAAGCTCGCGCTGCGCGACCGCGCCCAGGCGGTGGTCTTCGCCTACGAGAGCGGGCTCGTCGAGCCCGGCCGCTGACTCCCCCTGCGGGGGCAACGGGGATGCGCTCCGCGGAGGGAGGTGCCGCCACCCTCCGCGTTCCTAGCGTCGCCGCATGATCACAGGAACGGACGCATGCAGACGGCCCACCGCGATCGGCGCACTGCTGCGGGCGGCGGCCGCGGCCGGCCTGGCCGAACCGGAGGTGCGCGGACTGGCGGCCCTGGTGCGGCCGGGCGACGTCTGCCTCGACGTCGGGGCGGCGTACGGGATGTACAGCCACGTGCTCGCCGAGCTGGTGGGACGGAGCGGCGCGGTGCACGCGTTCGAGCCGCTGCCGGTGCCGTCGCGGGTGCTGCGCGCGGGCGCCCGGTTCACCGGCGGTGTCGTCCGACCGCACGCCGCCGCCCTCTCCGAGACCGAGCACGACGGGCACGAGCTGGTGCTACCGGTGCGGTTCGGCCTGCCGATCCACGGGTGGGCGCATCTGGGCGGCGATCGGGTCCGACGCGCCTTGCCAGGACGTTCCCGGTCGCTGCGCGTCCCCGTCCGGACGGTCGACGGCTTCTGCGCCGCGCAGGGCATCGACCGGGTGGCGTTCATGAAGGTCGACGTGGAGGGAGCCGAGCCGGCCGTGCTGGCGGGCGCCGCCTCCGTCCTCGCGCGCTGCCGTCCCGCGCTCCAGCTGGAGATCGAGCAGCGCCACCTCGACCGCTACGGCCACGGCACGCAGCGACTGGTTGCCGAGCTGCGGCAGCGCTACGGCTACCGCATGCACACCTGGCGGCTCGGCCGCTGGGTGCCGGCCACCGAGGTCGGGACAGCGCACCGCAACTACCTCTTCCTCGCCCGTCCGGCGGGTGACCCGCACACCGGGCTGCCGGAGCCGGTGTAGGCCGGATCACGGTGCCGGTCGGGTGACGCCGCGGACGTCCCAGACCCAGGCGTCGGTCGCGCGCCGGCCCGGTCCCAGGAGCTCGGAGAGCGTGGCGTGCAGTTCCCGCTGCCGTGGCCCGTCGGCGAGGACGACGGCGTCGGCGCGCCAGAAGCGCAGGTCGTCCGCCATGGCGGCGCGGTCGGCGTCGGTGACCGCGGGCGCCGCTCCGGTGGTGGCGACCGCGTCGAGCAACGCGGAGCTCGGCCGCGGGGCGGCTCCGTAGCCGCCCACGCGGTCCTCCCCCCACGGCCCGACGAAGTAGCCCTGGGGGAGCGCGAAGCCCATGCCGGCGTCGACCTGCCAGCGCAGCGCCTCGGCGCGACCGGGCCGGGGCAGCGGGGCGGGAACGATGGTGCGTCCGGGGTCGGCGAAGCGCCGCCACTCGCCGCTGGTGAAGAAGGCGGGGGTGGGCGCGCGGGAGACCGTCTCGAACGGGATCGGGACGAGCGGGAGCAGCACGGCGACGAGCGCGACCGACCAGGCGGCCCGCGCCGACACCGTCACGAGCCGGCGGTCCGACCGGAGGTCGAGGACCCGCTGGGTGGCGAGGGCGAGCAGGCACCCCACCGCCGGGACGGCGGCCAGTGCCATGCGGGACTCGAGCACCGACTCGAACAGCGGCAGCTCCGACAGCAGGGCCCACGGCCCCGGCACGCCCGTCGGTCGCCCGTCGACGGTGACCTCCGCCCCGAGGGACAGGACCGCGGCCACGCCTGCGGTCGTCGCGGCCATCCGGGCCACCAGGTCGTGGCGCAGCCAGACCGCCAGCACGGCGACGAGCACGACGAGGCCCCAGCCGAGGTAGGCGTTCTCCTCCGTGGGGTTCATCGCGAGGTGCGGAGAGGTCTCGGAGAACAGGCCGCCGACCGACTGGCTGGGCCGGGCGCCGAACGCGGCGAGCGGGTTGCCCCGCGGGCCGTGGTCGATGTTGCGGTAGCTCTGCTGGCCGAAGAACTGCCACCAGAGCGGGTAGGCGAGCAGCGCGCACGCCACGACGCCCCCGGTCCCGAGACCGACGACGACGGTGCGGGGCACCCGCCTGCGCGCCACGGCGAGGCCGATCACGAACGGCGCCGTGGCCGTCACCGCGATCAGCAGGATCTCCTCCCCGATCAGCACCTGCAGCGTCACGAGCAGCCCCAGCCCCACCCCGTGCAGCACGGGCCGGGCGGCGGACGGGAGCCGGACCAGCCAGATCACGATCACCGGCAGGAGGAACGCCACGACGAAGTTGGGATGCGCCTTGGCGTGCGAGATGACCGGCGGCGCGAACCCGCAGAAGCCGGCGCCCAGTGCCGCGGCCGCCCGCGATGTGACGACGTGGCGGGAGAACAGCCAGTACCAGGCGGTCGCGGTGCCGGCGAGCCCGCCGGTCAGGACCAGGGTCCAGGTGGCGGTGGGGCCGAGGGCGAGCGTGACGGGCGCCAGCGGCACGGCGAGCGCGGGGAGTGCCGTGTTGGCCATCAGGTTGACGCCGAGCGGGGCGTTCTGCAGGTCGGAGAACAGCAGCGGGCCACCGTGCTGCAGCGCGTGGGCCTGCGCGGCGAACAGCCACTCGAACAGGTTCTGGTCCTGGTCGCTCGCGACCAGGTAGCCGCGGTCCAGGTCGCGCCAGAGCCCGGCGTACAGGAGCACCGACGCGATCAGGTACCCGGCGACGACGAGGACGTCCGAGCCGGTGACCGAACCCCGCCCCGGACGCACGGCGGGCGCGAGGTCGGTCACGAGAGGATCACCCGCCAGAGCTTCGGTGAGAACGACGATAGCCGCCAGAGGATCACACGCGCCGACACCCCACAGCACCGTGGATCCTTACTGCTGTCAGCAGCGCCGAAAAACAGCAGTACGGCACCAAGGGGCTGGGTGGGTGGAGTCAGCCCGCGTGGATGGGGCCCTCGCGTTCTGCCAGGCGCTTGCCCGCGCCGCCCCAGTGCATGGCGATCATCTCGGCGGCGATCGAGACGGCCGTCTCCTCCGGCGTGCGGGCGCCGAGGTCGAGGCCGATCGGCGACGACATCCGCGCGATCTCCTCCTCGGTCACGCCTGCCTCGCGCAGCCGTTCGATGCGGTCGTCGTGGGTGCGCCGCGAGCCCATCGCGCCGATGTAGCCGACCTCGGGCAGCCGCAGCGCGACCTCCAGCAGCGGCACGTCGAACTTCGGGTCGTGGGTCAGCACGCACAGGACGGTGCGCCCGTCGATGCGGCCCGCCTCGGCCTCGGCGGCCAGGTAGCGGTGCGGCCACTCGACGACCACCTCGTTGGCCCCGGGGAAGCGGGACGCGGTGGCGAAGACCGGCCGGGCGTCGCAGACCGTGACGCGGTACCCGAGGAAGCTGCCGATCTTGGCGACGGCGGCGGCGAAGTCGATCGCCCCGAACACGATCATGCGGGGTGGTGGGGCGAACGACTCGACGAAGACGTCGAGGCCCTCTCCGCGGCGCTGGCCGTCCACGCCGTAGTGCAGCATCGCGTTGCGGCCCGCGTCGAGCAGCCCGCGCGCGTCGTCGCGGATCGCGTCGTCGAGCCGGCTGGAACCGGTACCGCCCTCGGTGCGGTCCGGCCACACGACCAGGCGTGTTCCCAGCCGCTTGGCCGGGCCTGCGACGACCGTGGCGACGGCCACCGGCGACCCGGTGCGGATCGCCTCGGCCACGTCGCCGAGCTGCTCGTAGCCGGCGCGGTCGATCTTCTCGACGAAGATGTCGATGATCCCGCCGCAGGTCAGGCCGACGGCGAAGGCGTCGTCGTCGGACACGCCGTAGCGCTGCAGCACGGGGCGGCCGTCGGCGAGGACCTGCTGGCCCAGCTCGTACACGGCACCCTCGACGCAGCCGCCGGAGACGCTGCCCACGGCCTCGCCGCCGGGCCCGACGAGCATCGACGCGCCCGCCTGGCGGGGGGCCGAGCTGTAGGTGCCGACGACCGTGGCGAGCGCGGCGGTCTGCCCGTTCTTCCACCAGCCCTCGAGCTGATCCACAACATCACGCATGCCGTACCACCTCGAGTAGTCGTTCCAGGGTGGCCAGGCTGTGGCCGGCCAGCAAGTCGTCCAAGAACGGCAGCGCCGCGACTATTCCACCCTGCACCGGCGCGTACCCGTCCTTGCCGACGTGCGGGTTCACCCAGACCACCCGGTGCGCGAGCCGGCTCAGCCGCGACATCTGCTCGCGCAGCACGTCGGTCTCCCCGCGCTCCCAGCCGTCGGAGAAGATCACGACGACGGCGCGGCGGGCGGCGCCGCGCTGCCCCCAGCGGTCGACGAACGCGCGCAGCACCTCGCCGAGGCGGGTGCCGCCCGACCAGTCCGGGATCGCCGTCGCCGCCGCGGCCAGCGCCCGCTCCGCGTCGCGCATCCGCAGCTCGCGGGTCACGCGGGTGAGCCGGGTGCCGAGCGTGAACGCCTCCACCGATGCGGGCGAGCGGCGCACCACCACGTGCGCGAACCGCAGCAGTGAGTCGGCGTAGGGCTCCATCGAGCCGGACACGTCGACGAGCAGCACGACCCGCCGGTGCCGCCGGGACCGGTCGCGGCGTCGCAGCTCGCGCAGCTCACCCTGGTTGCGCAGCGCGGCCCGCAGGGTGCGGCCGGGGTCGGGGGCGCCGTGGCGGGACGGGCGCAGCCGCCGCGAGGACCGCATCGGGGGCTCGGGCCGCAGCATCGCCAGCAGCCGGCGCAGGTGCTCCCGCTCGGCGGGGCTGAGCTCCCCGAGGTCGCGGTGGCGCAGGATCTCGGTGCCGCTGGCCCGCGCGTGGATCTGCGGGGACTCGGTGCTCTCCTCCTCGCCGCCGCCCGCGTCGCCCGGCGTGAGCGCGGCCAGCCGCGGCGGCGGAGGCGGGCGCTCGTCGCGGATCTCCGTCCGGCCGCTCTGCGGCGGGGTGAACCAGGTCGCGAACGCCTGGTCGTAGCGGGGCAGGTCGTCGGGATCGGAGCAGAGCGTGAGCCGACCGGCCCAGTAGGTCTGGGTCCGATCGGTGACGTCGAGTGCGTCGAGCGCCGAGAGGAACGCCGCCACCCGGTCGGTCGTGACCGCCAACCCCGCGTTGCGGAGCACGACCGTGAACCCGACGAGGCCGGGGACCGGATCGTCGGTGGCGGGGGCGACCGGCGGGGACACCATCCGTTCAGGAGGCGAGGAGGGCGTCGAGCTGGTTGCGGACGCGGTCGGCGTCCTCGCGGTACTTGAGCACGGCGCCGAGCGTGGCGGCCGCGGAGTCGACGTCGAGGTGACGGGCGCCGACGAGCTGCAGGGCCCGCGCCCAGTCGATCGTCTCGGCGACGCCGGGCGGCTTGAGCAGGTCGGCCTGGCGCAGCTGCCGCACCGCCCCGGCGACCTGGGCCGCGAGCCGCTCGGGCAGGCCCGGCAGCCGCGAGTGCAGGATCTGGATCTCCCGCTGCAGGTCGGGGTGGTCGAGCCAGAGGTAGAGGCAACGGCGCTTGAGCGCGTCGTGCACCTCGCGCGTGCGGTTGGAGGTCAGCACGACGAGCGGCGGATCCTTCGCGCGGATCTCGCCGACCTCCGGGATGCTCACGGCGTGCTCGGTGAGCACCTCCAGCAGGAAGGCCTCGAACTCGTCGTCGGCGCGGTCGACCTCGTCGATCAGCAGCACGCTCGGGCTGGTCTGCAGCGCCCGCAGGATCGGCCGGGCGAGGAGGAAGCGCGGGTCGTAGAGGGAGGCCTCGACGGCGTCGGCGTCGAGGGTCTCACCGGTGGCCGACGCCGCGGCCTCCAGCGCGCGCAGGTGCAGCAGCTGGCGGGGGAAGTCCCAGTCGTAGAGGGCCTGGGAGGCGTCGATGCCGTCGTGGCACTGCAGCCGGATCAGCTCGGCGCCCAGCACCTCGGCCAGTGCCTGCGCGAGCGCGGTCTTCCCGGTGCCCGGCTCGCCCTCGCAGAACAGCGGCCGGTTCATCTGCATGGCGAGGAAGGTGGCGGTCGCGAGCCCGTCGTCGGCGAGGTAGCCGGTGGCGCGCAGCGCCGTCGCCAGCTCCGCGGGCGATCCCACGGGGTTCGAGGGGCGTTCGGTCACGGTTCCAGCATGACGGACGGGGGCTCCGGCAGCCACCACGGGTGAGCCCGGTCATGCCGCGCGGAGCCGGATGATCATGCGCGCGGGCGCTCAGGAGTGTGACGCAATCGGTAATACTTTCGCTCTGAATGTATTTCATCGCCCGTGATCAACCTGTGATCGCATGCCGCTGACCAGCAAGTATTCAGGAGTCGACAGGTCAACCGCGGTGTTAACGTGATGATGGTCACCCCGCCGAAGTTTGACGATTCGCGGGATCTGCCTCGTAGCGTCATCGCTCGGCAGTTCCGCATGGGACCGCCGAAAACACATCCGGAACCGCCGCGCCCCGTCCAGTCCCGCGGTTCCGGTCCGTCGAGCCAGAGATGGGACTGGGCCGAGCGTGGCATTCATGACGGGCTTCCCCTCGCTTCGTCATGATCGCCAGGACGTGGTCAGGGTCCGCCCCCCGGGCCTCTGACGAGCACGTTCGCCTCGATGGTGCGACCTGGAGCCCCGAAATGACTTCTCGACCGGATTCCCGCCTGGGCCGAAAGCTGGTGCGGCTGGCCGTCGTCGGTGCAGTTGCGGTCGGCGCCCCCTTCGCCGTCGCGGGTACCGCGAACGCCGCCTCGGATTCCACCTGGGACCGCCTGGCCAAGTGCGAGAGCGGCGGCAACTGGAAGATCAGCACCGGAAACGGCTACTACGGCGGTCTGCAGTTCAGCCCCCGCACCTGGCGCGCCCACGGCGGCAAGGGCATGCCGCACAAGGCGAGCAAGGCGCAGCAGATCCGCGTCGCCGAGCGCGTCCTGGCCAACCAGGGCTGGAAGGCCTGGCCGTCCTGCTCGAAGAAGCTCGGCCTGCGCGGCAGCGACTGAGTGCCCCGGCTCGCGGCGCCGGGTCAGGCGGAGCCGACCCACTCGTCGGTGCCGTCGGCGAACAGCTGGTGCTTCCACACCGGGAGCAGCCGCTTGACCTCGTCGACCAGCTCGGCGCAGGCCGCGAACGCCTCTCTGCGGTGATCGGCGGCGACGGCGCACGCCAGCGCCACGTCGCCGATCCCCAGCGGGCCGATCCGGTGGCTCACCGCGATCGCCCGCACCCCGGTGGCCCGGCCCGCGACATCCGCCGCGACCTGGGCCACGATCTTCTCCGCCGTCGGATGGGCGCTGTAGGACAGGCCACGGACGGAACGCCCCCCGTCGTGGTCGCGCACGACGCCGGCGAACGTGACCACCGCGCCCGCGGCGGCCTGGTCCACCAGCGCGGCGTGCTCCGCGACGTCGAGCGGAGCCTCACCCACCGCCGCGCGCAGGACGGCGGCACCTCCCGGGCTCGTCACCGGTGATCGCCTCCTCGTAGCTGGTCGACCGCGTGGTCGAGGACCTCGGCCAGCACGGCGAGGCCGTCCCGGACTCCACCTGTCGATCCGGGCAGGTTCACCACGAGCGTGCGGCCCGCCACGCCGGTCAGCCCGCGGGAGAGCACCGCCGTCGGCACCGCGGGCGCGCCCGCGGCGCGGATGGCGTCGGCCAGGCCGGGCACCTCGTAGTCCAGCACCGCGCGCGTGACCTCCGGCGTGGCGTCGGTGGGGGAGATCCCCGTGCCGCCGGTGGTGATCACGACGTCCACGGCGTCGGCCACCGCCGCGCGCAGGGCCTCGCCCACGGGCTCGCCGTCCGGCACCACGGTCGGGTCGGGCGTGGTGTAGCCGCGGGAGCGCAGCCACTCCACGATGACCGGCCCGCCGCGGTCGGCGTAGACCCCCGCCGCGGCACGGTTGGACGCGGTGACCACGCGCGCGCGCCGCTCGGCCGTCACGGCCGGTCCTGCGGTCGCGTCCACGTGCCGGTCTTCCCGCCCTCCTTGCGCTCGACCTGAACGCCGTCGAGCACGGCGGCCGGGTCCACGGCCTTGACCATGTCGTGCAGCGCCAGCCCGGCGACTGCCACCGCGGTGAGGGCCTCCATCTCGACGCCCGTGCGGTCCGTGGTGCGCACCGTGGCCCGGATCCGGACCTCGGCGCCCTCCGGCTCGAGGTCGACGACCACGCCGCTCAGGGCGATCGGGTGGCAGAGCGGGACGAGGTCCGGGGTGCGCTTGGCGCCCATGATCCCGGCGATCCGCGCGGTGGCCAGCGCGTCGCCCTTCGGCAGGCCGTCCCGGCGCAGCAGCTCCACCACCTCCTCGGTGGTGCGCAGTGTTCCGGTGGCGACGGCGGTGCGCGCCGTGGCCTCCTTGCCCGAGACGTCCACCATCCGGGCGGCGCCTGCGGCGTCGACGTGCGTCAGCTCCACGCACGAACCCTACGACGTGCGCGGCGACCGTGCCGAGACGCCATCGTGATCTTCTGGTGATGTGATCTGGACCACTGCTTAGCAACCTGGAAGTAATTCGCGCGTTGTCCCAGACCCGCGTCCTGAGCTGCGAAGACGGCGCCCTCGTCACTCGTTCGGACGTACTTCCCGCCACACTCCGCCCGAGATGGGGGGTTTGCGCGCGGGCTCGCCGGACGTAGCGTCCTGTCCCGGCCCGGACGGATGCCCCAGATCCGGCCAGGCCCCGGGAATCGCAGCGCTCCCCTGTCCGGCGATCCCCGGCCCCGCCCCCGAACGAAGCGTGGGACAGGAACGGACGCGGCCTCCCCAGCCGCACCGCCAGCTCCCCGGCGGTAGTCGTCCGGCGCGCAGCGCGCGGAGTTGCCCCATGGCCCGCTACCGCGGCCGTCATCGTGCCCCGAGCACGGCAGGCCGAACGATCGCCCGCACCGCTCTGGCCGGCGCTGTCGCCGGCGCTCCGCTCCTCGTCGCCGCCCCGGCGTACGCCGCATCCGACTCCACCTGGGACAAGCTGGCCCAGTGCGAGAGCGGCGGCCGTTGGGACATCAACACCGGCAACGGCTACCACGGTGGCCTGCAGTTCTCGCCGCGCACGTGGTCCGGGTTCGGGGGCAAGGAGTTCGCCCCCGTGGCCTACAAGGCCAGCCGGGCCGAGCAGATCGTCGTGGCCGAGCGCGTGCTCGCCGAGCAGGGCTGGAACGCCTGGCCGTCGTGCTCGCGCAAGACCGGCGTCCGCGGCGAGTCCGCCAGCCAGCGCGAGGCCCCGGCCCGCGAGTCCTCCTCGGACGACTCCGAGGACCGCGTGCGCCTGGCCTCGTCCGGTTCCACCAGCGGCAACTACACCGTCAAGAGCGGTGACACGCTGAGCCGGATCGCGTCGGCCAACGGCGTGGCGGGCGGCTGGAAGGCCCTCGTCGAGAAGAACCCGGCACTGCAGGGCAACCCCAACTCGCTGGTCCCCGGCCAGAAGCTGACTCTGTAGAACCTGGCCTCCAGGCCGCACCTTGGAGCCATAGCGCTGTTCTGACCCCCCCTCGGGCAGCGCTATGGCTCCACGGTGTTTCCGGCCCAGCGCGACAGGTGCTCCTGCGTGTCCACGTCGTCCGGCGTCGACACGTCGCCGCACTCCAGCAGCTCCAGGGCGGGGTGGCCGGCCAGGTAGCCGCGCGCGCCGGCGTCGCCGGCGGCCGATGCGCGCACGCCCGGCCAGTGCGCGCGGCCGATCAGGACCGGGTGTGCCGGGCGCCCGTCGTACGCGGCGCGCACCAGCGCGTCGGGGCCGCTGCGGGCGGCCAGGCGCGCCACGGCGTCGGCGGTGACCCCGGGCAGGTCCACCAGGTGCACGAGCACCGCGTCCGGTGCCGGGTCGATCGCGGCGACGGCGTCCAGCCCGGCGCGCAACGACGCGCCCATGCCCTCGGCCCAGTCCGGAGCCGGCACCGGCTGCACGCCCGCCGGCAGGAGGCCGCGCACCTCGTCCGCGGCGGCGCCCAGCACGACCAGCAGCGGCGCGCAGCCGCCGTCGTCCAGCACGCGCAGCGCGCGCCGGACGAGCGGCTGCCCGCCGAGGGTCACGAGCGCCTTCGGCCTGCCCATCCGGCGGCCGGCGCCGGCCGCGAGGAGCAGGCCGGCCGGCGGGCGACCCGCTATTTGTTGATCTCCGTGACGGGGTGCACGTACGGCACCTCGTCCAGCGGGAACTCCACGTCGCCGAACGGCGAGAGGGAGCCCTGCAGGGGGCTCGCGAGTTCGGTGACCGGGTGCTCGCCGTCGGGCAGGTCCGGCCACGTGGGGTCGATCCGGCGGGAACGCTCGGCCACGGTGTCCTCCTGGTGCTGTGGTGGGTCCTCCCCGAGTATCCCGTACCGGTCGCGGCCGCGTCGACGCGGCGTGAACACCGGGGTGGATCACCGCCGGCGCGCGGGTCCGTGTGGGGTGGCGAGCCGGCCGGTCGCGACGATCCACGCGGCCACCACCGCCGTCGGGATGGCCATGACGAGCGCGTGGGTGGTGTCGTCGAGCCGGCCCGCGGTGAGGACGTCGCCGGTCAGCAGCGCCAGGACCATGTTGTTCCCGGCGTGCGCGAGGCTCGTCGGCCAGATGCTGCCGCTGCGGATGCGCAACCAGCTCAACAGCACCTGCTGGGCGAGGAACGAGCACGTCCAGATCAGCAGGCCGAGCGGGACGACGTCGAAACGGATGTAGCCGACGAAGGCCAGCGGGTAGTGCCAGACCGCCCACACCAGGCCGGTGGCGAGGGTCGCCCGGAGCGGCCGCCCGGGGAACAGCCGCATCCGCAGGTAGCCGGTCCAGCCGAACTCCTCGCCCCAGTAGACCGGGGTGAGCAGGGGGACGAGGAGGAGCAGGAGTATGACGAACGCCCACCCGGGCAGGCCGAGCCACGCCACGAGGTACGAGCTGGGGCTCGCGCGCAGGCGCAGGGC
Organism: Pseudonocardia kunmingensis; assembly: GCF_006716445.1. Lineage (GTDB taxonomy): Bacteria > Actinomycetota > Actinomycetes > Mycobacteriales > Pseudonocardiaceae > Pseudonocardia > Pseudonocardia kunmingensis. The sequence continues at coordinate 2,631,630 of NZ_VFPA01000001.1, read as the reverse complement.
GAGGCCGGCGTCCGTGAATCCCTGGCGGGTCACCCACCGCCCTGCCGCCCACCGCCGACACCCACCGAAGGGTCCTCGCCGTGCTGGCCTACCTCAGGGGCCCGGACCGTCCGGGTGGGCCCGCCCGCTGAGTGCGCGTACACGCTCGACCCCGTCCTGGCGCCGCCGACTACCGTGGACCTGATGCCCGACTCGCTGGTGGACTGGCTTCGCGCCCAGGACGACGAGACGCTCGCCGCGTTGCTGCGGCTGCGCCCCGACCTCGGCGTGCCCCCGCCCGCGGACCTCGTCGTGCTCGCCACGCGGGCCGGCATCCGGGCCTCGGTGCACCGGGCGTGCGACGACCTCGACTCGCTGACGCTGGCCGTGCTGGAAGCGGCCGTCGTCGCCGGCGCCGACACCGCGCCCGTGCCGCTCGACGAGCTCCGCCGCCTGCTGGGCCCGGACGTCCCCGCCGAGGCCCTCGACCGGGCGCTGCGGGCCCTGCGCGAGCGCGCGCTGCTGTGGGGGCCCGACGAGGGGATCTCGCTCGTGCCCGCCGCCCGCGAGGTGGTGCCGCGCCACCCGGGCGGCCTGGGCAGGCCGGCCACCGGCCCCGCGGGCTCCTCGGCGCTGCCCGAGCTGCTCGCCGCCGTCACCCCCGAGGAACGCCGGGTGCTCGACGCCCTCGCCGCGGGGCCGCCGATCGGGCGCAGCCGGGCCGGCTCGGACCCCGACAGCCCGGTCGGGCGGCTGCTCGCGCGCGGGCTGCTGCTGCGGGTGGATCCGGAGACCGTCGAGCTGCCCCGCCAGGTCGGGCTGGCCCTGCGCGGGGACCGGCCGATGGGCGCGGTGCCGGTCGCACCCCCGGACATCGGGGCGCGGGACCGCGGCGCCGACGTCGTCGACCGGACGGCCGGCGGTGCCGCGCTCGAGGTGCTGCGCAGGCTCGACCTGCTCATCGCGTTCTGGGGCCGCACCCCGCCTCCCGTGCTGCGCTCCGGCGGGCTCGGCGTGCGCGAGCTGCGCCGCGCCGCCCGGGAGATGGACACCGACGAGACGATGGCCGCGCTGCTCGTCGAGCTCGCGCTCGCGGCCGACCTCGTGGGGGAGAGCGACGGCGTGGCGCCGGACTGGGTGCCCACCACGACCGCCGACGTGTGGGGCGCGGGCGGGCCGGAGGTGCGCTGGTCGGCGCTGGCACGCACGTGGCTCGACATGGCCCGGATGCCCGGTCTCGTCGGTCGCAAGGACGACGCCGGCCGCCCGATCTCCGCCCTCTCCGACGGCGTGCGCCGCCCGCTGGCCCCGCGCGACCGGCGCCGGGTGCTCGCCGGGCTCGCCGAGCTGCCGCCGGGCACCGCGCCCGCGTCCGCCGGGGCGCTGGCCGACCTGCTCGCCTGGCGCGCGCCGCGCCGCGGCGGCCGGCTGCGCGACGAGGTGGTCGACTGGGTGCTCGCCGAGGCCACGGTGCTGGGCGTGGTGGCGCTGGACGCGCTGACCGCGCCGGGCCGGGCCCTGCTCGACAACCCGGACCGGATCGTGGCCGCCCTGCGGGCCACGCTGCCCGAGCCGGTGGGCCACGTGCTCCTGCAGGCCGACCTCACCGCCGTGGCCCCTGGCCCGCTGGAGACGGCGCTGGCGCGCGAGCTCGACCTGGTGGGCGAGGTCGAGTCGGCGGGTGGGGCCACGGTCTACCGCTTCACCGAGGCCACCGTGCGCCGCGCACTGGATGCGGGCCGCTCCGCCGCCGACCTGCACGAGCTGTTCGCCCGGCGGTCGGCCACCCCCGTGCCGCAGGGCCTGACCTACCTGGTGGACGACGTCGCGCGTCGGCACGGGCAGCTGCGCGGGGGCGCCGCGGCGTCGTTCCTGCGCTCGGACGACGAGGTGCTCATCGCCGAGGTGCTGGCCCACCCCGACAGCCCTCCGCTCGAGCTGCGGCGCATCGCGCCCACCGTGCTCGTCTCCCCGCTCCCGCTCGTCGAGCTGATGGACGGTCTGCGGGCCGCCGGCTTCAGCCCGGCCGCCGAGGACACCGGCGGTGGCGTGCTCGACCTCACCGACCGCGGCCGGCGGACCTCACCGCGGCGCCGGGCGGCCTCCCGCAGCGGACCTCCCGAACCGGGCGCCGACCAGCTCGCGGCGCTCGTGGCGCGCATGCGATCGGGAGACGCGACGGCCGGCGTGCGGCGCGGCACCGCGGCCCCGGTCACGACGAACGGCTCCACGCTCGACCTGCTCCGCGCCGCCGCGGCGGCCCGGCGCGCCGTCTGGATCGGCTTCGTCGACGGGCACGGCGTGGCGGGGGAGCGCGTGCTGGAACCGCAGAGCATCGGTGGCGGCGTGGTGGAGGGCCGCGACGCCGTGGACGGCGCCGTGCACCGCGTGCCGCTGCACCGCATCACGAGCATCGCGATGGTGGAGGACTCCGTCTGACTGCCTCCGCTTCGCTCAAGCGGGGGTCTGACCGCCTCCGCCGTGCGGCGGCCGGCTCGCGGACCTCGGGACGAGGCCCGCGAGCGGCGCCGGGAATCAGCGGGCGCCGGCGGTCATCCGGTGGTGCATCGCGTGCTCCACGAGCGTGATGAGCGTCTGCTTCGTGGACTGCCGGTTGCGGGCGTCGCAGCTGACGATCGGGATCGCGGGGTCGATCGACATCGCCTCGCGGACGTCCTCGATGCGGTGCTGCAGCAGGCCGTCGAAGCAGTTCAGGCCCACGATGTAGGGCAGCCCGCGGTCCTCGAAGAAGTCGATCGCGGCGAACGAGTCGGCCAGGCGCCGGGTGTCGACGAGGACCACCGCGCCGATCGCGCCCTTGACCAGGTCGTCCCACATGAACCAGAACCGGTGCTGGCCCGGCGTGCCGAACAGGTAGAGGATCAGTTCGGCGTCGAGCGAGACGCGACCGAAGTCCATCGCGACCGTGGTGGTCTGCTTGTTCGGCGTGGCCGCGAGGTCGTCGACGCCCGCGCTGGCCTCGGTCATGACGGCCTCGGTGGTGAGCGGCATGATCTCGGACACCGAGCCGACGAACGTGGTCTTACCCACGCCGAATCCACCGGCTACCACGATCTTGGCCGAGATCGTCGCCGCGGTGGCGATCGCCGGGGGCCGGCCGGGGTAACTAGAGCCGACGGAGTCCACTCAACACCCTTTCCATCAGTGCGAGGTCCGGCGCGTCGCCGGCGCTCGTCGCGGTCTGGTGCACGGTCACCAGGTTGAGCCCCGCCATGTCACCCAACAGCACCCGGGCGACACCGAGCGGGATCGACAGGAGGGCCGCCACCTCGGCGACCGATCGCGTCTGCTCGCAGAGCTCCGCGACTGCCCGGTGCTCGACCTGCAACAGGCCCATCTGGTCATGGCCGCGTTGGCTGGTGGAGACGAGCGTCTCGATCGCCAGGTCGAGGCCGGACTTCGTACGTCCGCGGGTCCAGGCATACGGCCGGACCGCGGCGGCACCGCCCTCCTGGCCGCCGTGCTCCGGGCCGAGGGTGCGCATGTCGATCGGAGCGGTGGCCGGCCCGGGGACGACCGGCGGCGGTGCGGGAGCAGGCGCAGGCGCGGGTGCCTCGGCGGTCTCCTCGACCACGTCGGTCTCGGAGCCGCGTTTGCGACCCCACCTCCGGCGGCGCGACGATCGGCTCGCGTCGAAGCTGAAGCCGTTCATGACGTCGGCGAAGGTCGGCTCCGAGGGTTGCCGGCGCTCGTCGTCGGGACCGGAGCTCATCGCACCTCACCTGCTTCCTGCCGGTCGGTGGCTTGCCTGTCGGATACGTTCGGACCTGGCCGCTCAGCGGCCGAAGGTGCCCTGCAGTTCGGCGCGCAGCTCGGGCGTGAGCAGCTGACCGACCCGGTCGACCAGCAGCGTCATCTCGTATCCGATCAGGCCGATGTCACAGCTCGGTGACGCCAGCACGGCGAGGCAGGAACCGTCGCTGATCGACATCAGCAGCACGATGCCACGGTCCATCTCGACCACGGTCTGGACCACGCCGCCCGCGTCGAAGCACCGCGCCGCGCCCTGGGTGAGGCTGACGAGCCCGGATGCGACGGCGGCGAGCTGGTCGGCGCGGTCACGCGGCAACCGGTCGGATGCCGTGAGCAGCAGACCGTCGGCCGACACCACGATCGCGTGTGCCACCCCGGGCACGCGCTCGGCGAAGTTCGTGACAAGCCACCCGAACCGGCTCGGCTGGACCTGCGGTGCCGTCATGAGGACTCCTCGTCGTGATTACCACCCGCGTTGGCGGGTCCCGTGCCACCGTTGGCTCCGGGAACCGATGATCCTTGTTGCTGGTAGCCGCGCATCCTGCTCTCGCGGCCCTGGCGAACGCCCTGCTGGTAGCTCGCGAGGCGCCCCCTGATGTTCTCGGCACTACGCGCCGTGGTCGCAGGCGGGGCCAGCACTGCCGATCCGGCGCTACCGGGCACCAGCCGGGCCCGCGGCCGGCGCTTCGGCAGCCCGGCCGCGGTGACCTCGTCGGGCTGCTCGGCCAGGGCGTCGCTGGCAGCACGCCACCCCTCGTCGGCCGTGCTCGCGAACTCCTGCGCATCGGCGTCGGCATCGCCTGCCGGCGCCGCCGCCGTGACGGGCACCTCGCTCGTCGGCGGTGCCGGAGCCGGCGCAGGGGCCGGCGCGGGCGTCGGTCGCGGTGCCGGTGCGGGCCGCGGAGCCGGGGCCGGCGGCGGGGCGGGCGCCGCAGCGGGCGCCTGCGGTGCGGGAGGCGGGCCGGGCCGCTCGTCCTGCTCGGTCTGCCAGTTGACCGGGATCGGCCGGTTCGACCGGAACCAGGCCGACGCGATCTCCTCGAAGATCGGCGTGGTCTCCCCGAGGTCGAAGCCCGACCCCTCCGGCCGGCCGTCCGGCACGTGGCCGGGCTCGGCGATGACCGGGACGTTGGGGGCGAACAGCCCCTCGGCGTCCGAGGCGGCAGGAGCGGGCTGGGCCTGCTCGGGCCTGGACTGCTCGGGCCTGGCCTGCTCGGGCCTGGCCTGCTCGAAGCGGGCGGTCTCGGGCCGGGCGGTCTCGGGCCGGGCGGTTTCGGGCCGGGCGGGCTCGGAGCGGGCGGGAGCCGGCCGCGGGGCCTCGGGCTGCGGGGCCGGTCCGGTGCGCTGCGGGAACGGGCGAGGCGTGGGCCGCGGGGTGGGCCGCGGTGCGGCCGGCCCCGATCCAGCCGGTGCGGCCGGCCCCGATCCAGCCGGTGCCGCCGGTGCGCCGGCCGCGGGGCGCCGCACCGTGGGCATCGGCATGGTGGGCGGGGACACCACATCGGCGGCGTCCTCGACCTGCTGCCCGGCCTCCGCCTGCGGGGCGGCGGCCTCCTGGCCCTGCTCCGCGGGGACCTCCTGCGCATCCTGCGCCGGCACCGGCTCCGCGGCGGGCGCCTCGGTGCCGGAGCGGCCGGACTCGGTGCCGGAGCGGTCCGCGCGGTGCGCCCCGTCCTGCCCTTGCCGGTCCGCAGGGGCCGGGCGCGGCCGCAACGGTTCGGGACGAGCCGGGGCGGCCTCCGCGTCCGCGGGCTGCGCCGCGGCCGGCTTCGCCGGCCCGGACTGGAAGAGGTTCGGCTGCCCCTCGGCGGGGGCCTCCGCCCGGGGCCAGTCGGGCCGACCCGGCGTGCGGCGGGGCAGGCCGGAGCGCGTCTGACCGCCGTGGGACGCCTCGCCCTCGGGCGTGCTGCCGCGCTGGTCGACCGGCGGTTCCTGCGCCGCCCCGTTGCGGGTGGCGCCCCGGTCGGTGGGCTGCTGCTGGTCGACGCGCGCCTGGGACTCGCGCTCGTCGGCGGGCCGGTCGGACGACGCGGGGTCGGCCTCGCGGCGCTTCTCGAGGCCGGGTCCGGCGTGCCCGTTGAGGCGTCCGGACTCCGGGTGACCGCCGCTCCGGCCCGACTCCTCGGCACGTGCGGCGGCGGCGCGGGCCGCGGCCTCCTGGTCACGGCGGGCCTGCGCGGCGACCTCGCGGGCCTGCTCGTCGCCCGACCGGTCGGCGGGCTCGGGGCTGCCGCCCTGGTCGGGCTGCTCCCCGCGCTCCGGCGGCACGGGCGGGCCGCCCGGGCGCAGCGTGGACCCGGGGCGCCTGCTCGGCAGCGACGGCGTGGCGCCGTTGGAGCTGGGCGGCGGGGTGAACAGCTGCCCGTCGCCGGCTGCGGGTGCGTCGAACACGCCGGTGGGGTTGGCCGGGCCGTCGGTGCCGGCGACCAGCGACGACAGCCCGCCCGTGCGCGCGGCGCCGTTGACCCCGCGCTGCGGCGGCACACCGGGACGCCCGCCCGCGGCCCCCGCGGCGAGCGGGAGGCTCGCGGTGCGGCTGACCTCGACCGGCTCGATGCTCGGGATCAGGTGCGCGGGCACCGTGACCGACGCGGTGAGGCCGGAGCCCTGGCCACCGGCCGACGAGGTGGACAGGCGCACGCCGATGCCGTGGCGGGCCGCGAGGCGACCGACCACGAACAGGCCCATCCGCCGCGACGCCGAGACGTCCACCGAGGACGGTCCGCCGAGGCGCATGTTGGCGTCGTTCAGCTCGTGCTCGGCCATGCCGACGCCGCGGTCGGCGATCTCCACGACGATCGCGCCGTCGGTGGTGCGGGCGGTGCTCATGACCACCTGCGAGTCGGGCGGGGAGAAGTTGGTGGCGTTGTCGAGCAGCTCGGCGAGCAGGTGCACGACGTCGGAGGCGGCGCGGCCGGCGACCGTGGCCGTGGGCGGCGTCTGCACGACGATGCGCTGGTAGGACTCGACCTCGGAGACCGCGGCCCGCAGCACGTCGACCATCGGCACCGGCGCGATGTTGCGCTTGGCGAGGTCGGTGCCCGCGAGGACCAGCAGGTTCTCGCTGTTGCGCCGCATGCGGGTGGCGAGGTGGTCGAGCTGGAACAGGTTGGACAGCTGGTCGGCGTCCTGCTCGTTGCTCTCCAGCTGCTCGATCAGCTGCAGCTGGCGCTCGACCAGCGCCTGGCTGCGGCGGGAGAGGTTGACGAACATCGCGCTGACGCCCGCCTGCAGGGCGGCCTGGTCGGCCGCGAGGCGGACCGCCTGCCCGTGCACGGCGTCGAACGCGCGGGCCACCTGGCCGACCTCGTCGCGCCCGGTGAGCGGGACGGGATCCACGGCGACGTCGGGCGACTGCCCGGCGCGCATGCTCTCGACCGCGAGCGGCAGGCGCCGCTCGGCGACGTCGAGCGCGGACGTGCGCAGCACCCGCAGCGACCGGATCAGCGCCCGGGCGATCAGCACCGCGACCGCGATGCCGATCAGCAGGCCGAGCATCAGGACCACCGAGTTGACACCGGCCAGGTTGCTGGCCTGCTCCTCGGCCGCGACGCTCGCCGCCATGAGCTCGTCGCGCAGCAGGTCGGAGGTGCGGTCCGCGCCCGCGCGTGAGCCGTTGTAGGCGGTGTCCCACTCGGCGGGGGCCAGCGCGATCGGCTGGCCCGGCGGAGTGGCGAGGATCGCCGCCACGAGCCGCTCGCGCTGCGCGTTGGCGGCGTCGTCGAGGAAGCTGCCGAAGCGGGTGAGCTGCTCGGGCGTCAGCGCCGCCCGGTACTCGCCGATGGCCCCGGCCAGCTCGCTGTCGGTGGCGATCTCGTTGGCGTCCTGCGGCGACAGGCTGCCCGCGCGGATCGCGGCGCCGAGCACCGTGTGCTGCACGGCCAGCTGCTCGCGCGCGTCGGTGACGGCCGACAGCGCGTCGGCGATGCCCGCGACGTTCGGCGTGCGCAGCTCGCGCAGCAGGGCGCGGTCGAGCACGTCGACGCTCGCGACGACCGCGTCGTAGCGGGTGCGGAGCTGGTGGGCGTCGACGGCCGGGTTGTCGGTGACGTCGTCGCGCAGCACCTGCAGCTGCGAGACCTCGCCCTCGGTGCGCTGCAGTGTGGAGGCGGTGGTGGCGCCGAGCTCCTCCACGCCGCGGACGGCGCCGAGCATGCCCTCGATCTCGCCGTCGGCCTGCCCGAAGCCGATCTCGAGGACGCCGCGGTCGCCCGAGCGGCCGCCCGCCACGAACAGCGTGGCCTCGTGGCGTTCCTGGCGCAGTGAGTCGGCCGCGGCCGCCACCCGCTCCTGGACCGCGAGCAGCCGGGTGCTGTCGCCGAGCTCGGACGCCTGGCCCGCCTGGTCGGTGACGCGCAGGACGCCCAGGACCAGCGCCAGCAGGGCGGGCACGAGGCCGACCACCACCAGCTTCCAGGTCAGCGTCCAGTTGCGCGGGTTCAGCCGCTCGGACCAGGAGTGCCCGGTCTCGATGCTGGTCACGTCAACGTCCCCCTGAGGATTGCCGGCGACGATCTGTCGAACTCTGGCACGCGCCGACCCCCGCGCGCGAGGGTGGGCGGGACGAGCTGCGGCCCGTGGGCGGTGGATGGCCGCGTTCGGGCGGGCAGCCCGGGGAGCAAGAGCATCGGGTGGGTCCGTCGCGCCTTCGGTCGGGGTCGGACCGGTCGGGTGTCCCGGTCCGCATCGTGCGCGCTCCGCTCCGACACGCGCCCTCTGGGGAAGGGCGACGCCCTTCGGATCCGGTACGATCGCGACGGCGCACGTGCGCTCTCGGACAGAGCTGGCAAAGTATAGCCCGAGTTCAGAGCGTCCCCATCCGCGTGGTCGACCCCACCGACCCGTTCCCCCGAACGGACCTATCAGACACAGCGAGTAGCGTCCTTCCGGGGTGCCGTTGCTGCGTTCGAGGAGTACCACAGCTCATGACCGACGGGCCGCTGATCGTCCAGTCCGACAAGACGCTGCTGCTCGAGGTCGACCACCCCGACGCCCGGGCGGCGCGGGGGGCGATCGCCCCGTTCGCGGAGCTCGAGCGGGCTCCCGAGCACGTCCACACCTACCGGGTCACCCCGCTCGCACTGTGGAACGCCCGTGCCGCGGGCCACGACGCCGAGCAGGTGGTCGACGCGCTGGTGCGCTACTCCCGCTACGCCGTTCCGCAGCCGCTGCTCGTCGACGTCGTCGACACGATGGGCCGCTACGGGCGCCTGCAGCTCACGAACTCGCCGGTGCACGGGCTCGTCATGGTCGCGCTGGACCGGGCGGTGCTCGAGGAGGTGCTCCGCCAGAAGAAGATCGCCCCGCTGCTGGGCGCGCGGGTGGACGAGGACACCGTCGTGGTGCACCCGTCCGAGCGCGGCCACCTGAAGCAGGCGCTGCTCAAGATCGGCTGGCCCGCCGAGGACCTCGCCGGCTACGTCGACGGCGAGGCGCACCCGATCGCGCTGGCCGAGGACGGCTGGTCGCTGCGCAGCTACCAGCACGAGGCCGTCGAGGGCTTCTGGGCGGGCGGTTCCGGGGTGGTCGTGCTGCCCTGCGGCGCCGGCAAGACGCTGGTGGGTGCGGCGGCGATGGCACAGGCGCAGGCCACCACGCTGATCCTGGTGACCAACACGGTCGCGGGGCGGCAGTGGAAGCGCGAACTGGTGGCGCGCACCAGCCTCACCGAGGACGAGATCGGCGAGTACTCGGGCGAGCGCAAGGAGATCCGCCCGGTCACGATCGCGACCTACCAGGTGATCACGCGCAAGTCCAAGGGCGAGTACAAGCACCTGGAGCTGTTCGACTCCCGCGACTGGGGGCTCGTCATCTACGACGAGGTGCACCTGCTCCCCGCGCCGGTCTTCCGGATGACGGCCGACCTGCAGTCGCGGCGCAGGCTCGGGCTCACCGCCACCCTCGTGCGCGAGGACGGGCGCGAGGGCGACGTGTTCTCGCTGATCGGGCCCAAGCGCTACGACGCGCCGTGGCGCGACATCGAGCAGCAGGGCTGGATCGCCCCGGCCGAGTGCACGGAGGTGCGGGTCACCCTCACCGACGCCGAGCGCATGGGCTACGCCGTGGCCGAGGCCGAGGAGCGCTACCGGATGGCGTCCACGGCCCACACGAAGCTCGCCGTCGTGAAGGGCATCCTGGAGCGCCACGCCGGCGAGCCGGCGCTCGTCATCGGTGCCTACCTCGAGCAGCTGGAGGAGCTGGGGGAGGCGCTCGACGCGCCCGTCATCCAGGGCTCCACGAAGAACAAGGAGCGGGAGGAGCTCTACGACCGCTTCCGCCGCGGCGAGCTGCCGGTGCTCGTGGTCAGCAAGGTGGCCAACTTCTCGATCGACCTGCCCGAGGCGAGCGTCGCGATCCAGGTCTCGGGCACCTTCGGGTCGAGGCAGGAGGAGGCCCAGCGGCTGGGCAGGCTGCTGCGGCCGAAGGCCGACGGGCGGCAGGCCCACTTCTACTCGGTCGTCTCCCGCGACACGCTCGACACCGACTACGCCGCGCACCGCCAGCGGTTCCTCGCCGAGCAGGGCTACGCCTACAAGATCGTCGACGCCGACGACCTGCTCGGGCCGGCGGTACCGGACGTCGGCTGACGTCCCGTTCGCCCGATCCTGTGGTCCGGCCGTGCGACCGGCAGCGGCCCGGAGGACACTGGCTGCTCGCGCACCGACAGGGGAGCGGGCATCGGCACTCTCGGCTGGATCCTCGTCGTGGCGGTGGCCTGGCTGGTCGTCGCCGCGGTGGTCGGTCTGCTCGTCGGGCGGATGATCCGCGAGCGCGACCGGCAGGTACCCGGCGCCCCCGACGCCCCGGCCCCCGGCGCCCGCGAGGGCACCCGGCCGCGGGTGGTGGGCCGGGGCAGGCAGCGCCGTCGGTGAACATCGACCGGGCACCCTCTGCATCCGGGGCTGTCGCAGGCTCCTGACCTGTGTCATCGTCCGCGGATGGGGTCGAGCGAGCGCGCCGCGTCGGAGCGGGTCCTCGGGCAGGAGCACCTCCTTGACGCGCTGCTGGCCGAGCGCGACGGGTTGCTGTCGGTGCTCGACCGGGTGCTGGCCCTGCACGGCACCGCTCGGTTGATCCGCGACGCCGCAGGCGCCGACGCGGGGTTCGTCGCCGATGTCGAGGGGACCTCGCAAGCCGTCATCAGGTGGCTGGCGGGCAACCGCACCGACTCGCTGCAGGACCTCGCGGTACCGGCCGGACAGGGGGTCGGCGGGCGGGTGCTCGCGCTGGGCCGGCCGGTCCGGGTCAGCGACTACGTCACCGCGCGCAGCATCACCCACCAGTTCGACGGGGTGGTGAGCCGCGAGCACATGTCGGCGATGCTCGCGGTGCCGATCCTGGAGGACCGGCCGGGCAGCGCGCGGACCGTCGCCGTGGCGTACGCGGCCCTGCGCGGGCCGGGCGCGTTCGGCGACGACGCGGTCCGGGCGGTGCAGCGGGTGGCGGTCGACGCGGCCCGTGCCCTCCGCCTCGCCGACCGGGCCGCGGTGGGCCAGGCGGCGGCGGTGGCGGCCGAGCGGCAGCGGATGCAGGCGTCGCTGCACGACTCGGTGGGCGCGATGCTGTTCTCGATCGGCGCGCAGGTCCGCGACCTGCGCACGACGCTGCCGGACAACCCCGTCCTGCGCACCCGGCTGGGTCGGCTGGAGTCCGACATCTCGGCGGCGTCCCTCGCCCTGCGCGAAGCGTTGCTCGCGCTGGCCGAGTCGAGTCCCGAACGCGCCCTGCCGATCGAGATCGCCGAGCACTGCCGCAGCTTCGAGGCGCGCACCGGCGTGCCGGCCCGGTTCGTGCAGCTCGGCGACGTCCGCCCGTTGGACGCCGAGCGCACGACGCTGCTGGTCAGCGCGGTGCGGGAGGGCCTGCTCAACGTCGAGAAGCATGCCGGGGCCGCCACCGTCGTGGTCAGCCTCGGCGAGGTGGACGGCGGGGTGCAGGTCGCCGTGGCCGACGACGGCGTACCCCGCAGGGACGGCGACGAGGACACCGGTTCCGACGGGACCGGGCTCGGGGTGCGCCTGCTGGTGGAGAAGGCGGCCCGGCTCGGGGGCCGGGCGAGCCTCGTGCACGACGAGGACGGCGGCACGACCCTGCGGGTGCTGCTGCCCGAACCGCCCCGATGACGCCCGCCCGCGTCATGGTGGTGGACGACCACCCGGTCGTCCGCGACGGCGTGGCGCTGCTGCTGCGGGGCGAGCCCGCGCTGGCCGTCGTCGGGGCGGCGGAGAGCGGGCGCGCGGCGCTCGAACGGGCCGCCGCGCTGCGGCCGGACCTGGTGCTGCTCGACCTGCGGCTCCCCGACATGCTCGCGCCCGAGGTGGTGGCCGGGCTGCGCGCGGTGGTGCCGTCCGCGCGGGTGGTCGTCTTCACCGCGCACGGCGACCACCACGGCGTGCGGGCCGCCCTGGACGCAGGCGCCCACGGCGCCCTGCTCAAGGACGCCGCCGTCACCGACCTCGTGGCGGCGCTGCGCCGGGTGCTGCGCGGCGAGCGGGTGTGCGACCCGCGGATGGTGCAGGACGAGCAGCCCGGCCGGGCCGCTCTCGCGCGCAGCGGGCTGACCCGCAGGGAGTACGAGGTGCTGCGGCTCGCCGCGCAGGGGCGCACCAACCCGGAGATCGCCGAGACCACGGGGCTCGCGCGCAACACCGTGAAGACGTACCTGCAGTCGGCCCTGCACAAGCTCGGCGCCCGCAACCGCGTGGAGGCCATCGGCAAGGCGAGCGAGGCGGGGCTCCTCTGACCCGGCGCGGCGACGCTGCGTGTGCCGTCGTGCGCGATCCGCGACACGTGCGCGTCGGCCGGGTAACGGGCCGTCAACATTCCGGTCTTCCCTCTCCACCTGGGGGTGGCCGGGTGGTGTGACGGGCCACACGATGTGCCCCGGCCGCAGCGCTGCGGCACGGGCGAAGGGGCTCGAGAGTGGCGGTAGGACGAGGTACGGCGCGTCCGCGACCGGGGTGGTCGCGGTGCTGAGCGTGCGTGGGCTGTCGGTGCGCTACGGGCGGTCGGTGCGCGCCCTCGAGGCGGTCGACGTCGAGGTCGGCGACGGTGTGCTCGCGGTGCTCGGCGGGAACGGGGCGGGGAAGTCGACCCTGCTGCGCGCCGTCTCGGGCACCGTGGGGATGCACGGCGGTGCCGTCACCGCGGGCGAGGTGCTCCTCGACGGGGAGCGGGTGACCGGGCTCGCCCCGGCGGCCGTGGTCCGTCGCGGGGTCGTCGCGGTGCCGGAGGGCCGGCAGGTGTTCGCGCGGATGACCGTGGAGGAGAACCTGCGCGCGGGGGGCCTCGGCGCCCGCTCGACGGCGGAGCGGGCGGCGGCGCGCGAGCGGGTGCACGAGCTGTTCCCGGTGCTCGCGGAGCGTGCGGGCCAGCGTGCGGGCCTGCTGTCCGGCGGCGAGCAGCAGATGCTGGCGATCGGGCGGGCGCTGATGGCCGGGCCCCGGATCCTCCTGCTCGACGAGCCGTCGCTCGGACTGGCGCCGCAGATGGTCGGGCGCATCGCCGCGATCGTCCGGGAGATCCACGCGCGTGGCACGGCGGTGGTGCTGGTGGAGCAGAACGCGACGATGGCCCTGGCGGTGGCCGACCGCGCGGTGGCACTCGAGGTGGGCCGCGTCGCGCTCGCCGGGCCTGCCGCCGAGATGGCCGCGAGCGACGAGGTGCAGCGGCTCTACCTCGGCGGGCACGCCGAGTCGAGCGAGCAGGCGGACGCCGAGGCGCGGGCGGCCGAGCGGGAGCTGTCCGGACGGACGCTCGCGAGGTGGCGCGCATGAGCACCGACACCGCCCGTGGCGCGGCCGGGCAGGCGACCGGGCGCGCGGACGTCCCCGAGCTGCGCGTCGAGGGGCTGACCCTGCGCTTCGCCGGCATCAGCGCCCTCGACGACGTCTCCTTCGCCGTGCGCCCCGGCACCATCCACGCGCTCATCGGCCCGAACGGCGCCGGCAAGTCCAGCTGCTTCAACGTGATCTGCGGGGTCTACCGGCCCACGTCCGGCCGGGTCGTGCTCGGTGACACCGTCCTGACCGGGCTGGCGCCGCACCGGTTGGCCCGCCTCGGCGTCGGCCGGTCGTTCCAGAACATCGCGCTCTCGGAGCACTCGACGGTGCTGGACAACGTGCTGCTCGGCAGGCACGCGCTCACCCGCGGCGGTTTCCTGTCCGGCGGGCTGCGACTGCCGTGGGTGCTGGCGCAGGAACGGGTGCACGCGCAGCGCGTCACCGAGATCTGCGAGTTCCTCGGCATCGCCGACCGGTTGCACACCCCCGTGGCCGCGCTGCCCTACGGCGTGGCGAAGCTGGTGGACGTGGCCCGCGCGCTGGCCGTCGAGCCCCGCGTGCTGCTCCTCGACGAGCCGGCCGCCGGGCTGAACGCGGTGGAGACCGCGGTCATGGCGAGCACCATCCGCGCGCTGCGCGACGCGCTGGGCATCTCCGTGCTGCTGGTCGAGCACGACATGGGGCTCGTCATGGGCATCGCCGACCGCGTCACCGTGCTCGACTTCGGCCGGCTCATCGCCGACGGCGAGCCGGCGGCCGTGCAGCGCGACCCCGAGGTCGTCAAGGCCTACCTGGGCACCGGCGACGACGAGGAGGCGGCCCCGTGAACACCTTCGTCCAGCTCATGGTGAACGGCCTGGGCAAGGGCGCGGTGTACGCGCTGCTGGCCCTCGGCTTCGTGGTCATCTTCAAGGCCACCGAGGTGATCAACTTCGCGCACGGGTCGCTGGCGCTGATCGGCGGCTACGTCATCGCGGTCACCGTCGACGCGCTGGGCTTCCCGCTCGCGGCGGCCCTCGGGATCGTCGGCGCGGGGCTGGCCGGCCTGCTGATGGAGCGGCTGCTGCTCTCCCGCAGCAGGTTCGCCGACCCCAACAGTCTCGCGCTGCTGACGATCGGTGTGGACGTCGTGGTCGTCGAGGACATCTTCCGCAGGCTCGGCACGACCGTTCCCTACCTGGGCGCGCCGTGGGACGCGCGGCCGATCCAGCTCGGCGGGGTCACGCTGTTCAGTACTCAGTTGGTGGCACTGCTCGTCGGTCTCGTGCTGATCACCGCGTTCTTCCTGGCGTTCCGCTACACCGACTGGGGCATCGCCATGCGGGCCCAGGCCGAGAACCGCGAGGCCGCGGCGCTCATGGGCATCCGGAGCTCCCGGGTGACGGCGACCGCCTGGCTGGTCGCGGGCGCGCTCGCCGGCGTGGCCGTCATGTTCATCGTCACGCAGGACTTCTCCGGCACCGGGCTGTCGCGCAGCACCCACGCCATCGCGTTCGCCGCGTTCCCCGCCGCGATCATCGGCGGGCTCGACTCGACGGCGGGCGCCGTGGTCGGTGGCGTCGTCGTGGGCCTCACCCAGGCGCTGACCGAGGTGTACGTGTCCATCCCGTTCGCCAAGGTCGCGGTCTTCCTGGTGATGCTCGTGGTGCTGGTCGTCCGTCCGGCCGGGTTGTTCGGGACGAGGGAGCTCAGTCGTGTCTGAGACGACCACCTCGGCCCCTCCCAGCTCGCCGGAGCCGCCCTCGGCGCCGCCGCCCGCGCGGCGCCGCGGCCGCCTCCTGCGCGGCGCCGCCTGGCTCGCCCTACTGCTCGTCATGCTCGCGCTGCCCCTCGTCATCGGGCCGGGCCTGCTGTCCGCGGGGCAGTACGTGATGGTCGGCGCCGTCGGGGCCATCGGGCTGACGCTCGTGATCGGCCAGGCAGGCCAGCTCTCCCTCGCCCACGCGTTCTTCCTGCTCGTCGGCGGCACGTCGTACGCGGTGCTGGCCGGCGAGACCGAGCAGGCCGGCAGCGAGCGCATCGTCGGTCTGGGGCTGCCCCCGCTGGTCGCGCTCGTCGGGGCCGTGGTGATCTCCGCGCTCGCGGGGCTGGCGTTCGCGCCGGTCGCGGGCCGGCTCAAGGGCATCTACCTGGGCGTGGCGTCGCTGGCGCTGGTGTTCCTCGGCTTCTACCTCGGCCAGGCGCTGCCCGCCCTCACCGGTGGCGCGGCCAGCGGCCGCAACCCCGAGCCGTTCTCGCTGTTCGGCTTCCCCTTCACCAACGAGGGCTACCTCGCGGTGCTCGGCGTGCCGTTCCGGCAGCCCGAGCGGCTCTGGTACCTGTTCCTGGCGTTCACCGTGATCGCGTTCGTGCTGGCCCGCGGGGCGGTGCGCAGCCGCGTCGGCCGCTCGTGGCGGGCGGTGCGCGACAACGAGGCCGCCGCGGCGGTGATGGGCGTCGACGTGCTGCGGGCGAAGGCCGGTGCCTTCGCGGTGAGCGCGGCCTACGCCGGGCTGGCCGGGGTGATGGTCACGCTCTGGCTGGGTCTGCTCAAGCCCGACGAGAGCGAGTTCGGCACCTACGGGCTCAACACCTCGATCGCGTTCCTCGCGATGGCGATCATCGGTGGCCTCGGCTCGATCCCCGGGGCCGTCGTCGGTGCCCTGATCGTCTTCGGCACGCCCCAGTTCCTCACGCTGTTCGCCGACGAGCTGGGGCTCGGCGACACGTTGGCCGGGATCAGCCCCACGGTGATCAGCCTGTACGTCTACGGCTTCGCCGTGATCCTCGTCGTGCTGTTCGAACCCGGCGGACTGGCCGCGATCGGTCGCCGCATCGTCGGGCTCGTGACCAGGACCGGGGCAACGGCGCCCCGGTCCGGACCCCCTGGAGAGGAACGATCATGACCCTTCGGCGAGCATGGCGCCGCACGGGCGTCCCGGCGGCGATCGCCGCCGCGCTGGTGCTGGCGGGCTGCACGACACAGGCGCCCGAGCCGGGAGCGGGTGGTGGCGGCGACGGGGCCGTCGCGACCGACGTCGGCGCCACGGCCGACACGATCACCCTCGGGGTGCTCACCGACACGTCCGGGCCGTTCCGCAACCTCGGGACCGGCATCACGCAGGGCAACCAGCTGTGGGCCGACGAGATCAACGCGCGCGGCGGCGTCTGCGGCCGGCAGATCGCACTGGAGATCGCCGACAGCGGGTACAAGGCGGACACCGCCACCACCGTCTACCGGCAGCAGCAGCCGAACGTACTGGGGTACCTGCAGCTGCTCGGTTCGCCGATCAACGCGGCGCTGCGCGGGAACCTGGAGACCGACGAGGTCACGTCGCTGGCGCTGTCGTGGTCGTCGTTCATCCTCGACAACCCCTACCAGATCATCCCGGGCACCACCTACGACCTCGAGATGATCAACGGCCTCGCGTACCTGCAGCAGCAGGGCCTGATCGCCGACGGCGACACGCTCGGGCACATCTACATCGGCGGCGAGTACGGCGACAACGGGTTCCTCGGCGCGCAGTACTACGCGCAGCAGCACGGGATGACCGTGGCGCCGGCCAAGATCGCGGCCACCGACACCGACATGACGAACATCGTCACGGGTTTCCAGGGCACGGGCGTCGATGCGATCCTGCTGACCACCACGCCCGCCCAGACCGCGTCGGCGCTGAACGCCGCCAACGCGCTCGGGCTGGACGTGCCGGTCGTCGGCAACAACCCGGTGTTCGACCCGGCCACCAACCTCGCCGGACCTGCGGCGGCGTCCGTCGGCAACCTGTACGTCGTGGCCAGCTCGGTCCCGTACTCGGCCGACGTGCCGAAGGCGCAGGAGGTCCAGCAGGCGTTCGAGGCCGCTTACCCCGACGCGGCGAAGAACTACGGCGTGCCGTACGGCTACGCGGGCGGCCTGATCTGGGAGCAGATCCTCACGCAGGCGTGTGAGAGCGGTGACCTCACCCGCGCCGGTGTGCACGACGCGTTCGTGACCAGCGAGAACATCACCACCGACGACCTCGTGGCGAGCGAGCTCGACTTCTCGCAGGCCGGCTCCCCGCCGAGCCGCTCGGTCTACATCGCACAGGCCGACCCGGCCCAGGAGGGCGGCTTGCGCCAGGTGGTCGAGCCGTTCACGTCCCCGGAGGCGGAGAGCTACGTGGCGCCGCACCAGCAAGGGGCGTGACGGCCGGTCCGGGTCCACTCAGGGGTCGGGTCCGGGACGGAGCCGGGGTGGACCCGGAGGTGGTGGGCCGGTCGGAGCGGCAGAGTCGGTGGCATGGAAACGACGACCGACTCGGCCACCACCCGCCTCACCAAGGACCCGGTCGACCCGACGGGCCCGGTGTTCGGCCCCGTCCCCGCGGACGAGGCGTCGGGTGCGCCCTCCTACCCGGCCTCCGCCGCCGCGCCGGCGAGCCGGCCGAAGTTCCGGCTGCGCCGCAGCCGCACCGACCGGATGCTCGGCGGGGTCTGCGGCGGGCTCGCCGAGAGCCTCGGCGTCGATGCGGCCGTGGTCCGCATCGGCCTGGTGACCCTCACGGTGCTCGGCTTCGGAACGGGCGTGGTGGTCTACGGCGCGATCTGGCTGCTGGCCCCGGAGACCGACGAGCCGTGACGGCGCCACTTCGCATACCCACCAGCCACTTCGCACAAGGCCCGCCCTGTGCGAAGTGTGCAGACGGTGTGCGAGGTGGCCCGGGGATCCTTCAGGGGAGTGGCGGGGTGCTCTCGCGGAGCACGACCTCGCCGCGCACCCGCCGGATCCTCGGCTGCTCGGCCTGCGGCTGCAGCACCATCTCCAGCGCCTCGGCGCCCAGCTCCTCGAGCGGCAGCCGCACCGTGGTGAGGGCGGGGGTGACGTCGCGCAGCGTCTCGATGTCGTCGAAACCGGCCACCGCCATCCCGGACGGCAGGGCAACGCCGCGGTCGCGCAGGGCGGCCATGGCGCCGACGGCCATCACGTCGTTGACGGCGAAGACGCAGGTGGCGTCGGTCCCGCGGTCGAGGAGCTCCCGCATCGCCGCGTAGCCGCCGTCGCGGGTGAAGCCGCCGTGCACGACGTCGTCGGCCTCGATCCGCACGCCTGCGCGCGCCGCCCCCTCCCGGAAACCCGCGCTGCGGTCCCGGGCGGTGAGCAGGTCGGCTCGGCCGGCGAGCACCGCGAAGCGGCGGTGCCCGAGCCCGCACAGCGCCTCGGCCAGCGCCCGCGCGCCGGCCCGGTTCTCCACGACCACCGTGTCGGCGGCGATGCGGCGCTGGCTGACGAACGCGACCCGCCCGCCGGACTGCTCGAACGAGCGCACCTCGGCGCCGAGGCGGTCGATCAGCCCGCGGTCCTGCACCCGGCTGCCGACGACGATCACGGCCCGGGCCCGCTGCCCGCGCAGCGCGGCCACGTAGTCGAGCTCGCGCTCCTCGCGTCCGAACGTGCACGCCATCGTGACGACGAGGCGGTGCTCCTCGGCAGCGCGGATGGCGCCGGCCGCGATGGAGGAGAAGTAGGGGTCGGCCACGTCGCTGAGCACGAGGCCGACGATGTCGGTGCGCCCCCGCGCCATCGCCTGTGCCTGCGCGTTCGCCGAGTACTGCAACGCCTCCGCGGCCGCGAGCACCCGCTCCTGCAGGTCCGGTCGCACCCGCCGGGTGCTGCCGTTCAGCGCCCGGGACGCGGTGGCCAGCGACACCCCGGCGGCGCGGGCCACGTCGAGCAGCGTGACCGACGCACCCGGCACCCGTTCCGCCATCGCACCGCCCCGTCCGCGAGCTCCCCGACCGCCGGTCGCGGTCCCGGCCGGTCGTCCGCACCCCGCTACGGCGGGTGGGCCGCCGAGCCTACCGCCTGCGGCGGAGGAGGAAAACGCATTCCTGGTGGGGGTCGCCCGAAGGGGCGCCGCGGCCCGCCGTCGCGCTGTGCCGCGACGTCCGTGCCCGACGTCGTGACCTCAGCGCTGCGACGCCGCGGCCTCCGTGTTCCGAGGCCCTGACGTGCGAGCTCTCGGGCCGCGCTGACGCCGCGAGTGCGAGCCCGCGGGGCGCGCCCCGTGAGTCGGGGCGGGAGTTCGCGCCCCGCGCGGATCGGGGCCCGGGATCGCCCGTGTGGCGGGCTGGGGCGCTCGGGGGTCTGCCCGTGGGGATCGGCCGCGGCGGGGCGCCGGACCACGCTCGCCGGGTTCTCATCGCGCCGCTGCACCCGCCCGGCTGGTGCTTCGCGCCGGAGGTTCGCCGGGGTTCCGGGGAGGAGCCGGCTTCTCGCCGGGCGTGCTCGCGGTGTCCGCCGGTGCGCCCGGCGTGGAGCTGGGCCGGGGAGACCTGGGCGAACCTCCGGCGAGGACCACCGGCACCACGTCCCATCGTCGCTCGGGCCGTCGAGGCGTTCGGGGCCCCGGCGGTGTGCCGGACGGTCGCTCAGAAGGCGTGCTCCGCGGCGCAGGCCTCGATCTCCGCGCGCGTCCGGATCCGGTCCGCGATCACGATCCGGTGCGCGAGGTCGAGCGCCTCGCCGTCGCCGAGCGTGATCTCCTCGGCGAAGGCGGGCGAAGGGTTGATCGCCGGGAACGGGTCGTTGCGCACGAACCAGGTGATCTCGCCGCGGCTCGTGGTCCCGGCGAGCACGAGCACCGTGGCGCCGCCGTCCACCTCGTCGTTCTTCCCGGTGTAGGCGAGCCACGGCGACGCCGTGGTGCCCATCGTCTCCGGCCCGCCGCCCCCGTCGGCGGTGAGGATCTCCCCGCCGGTGAAGCCGCGGGGCCCGCGCCAGAAGAGACCGGTGTACCCGGCGTTCTCCCGGCCGTGCGTGGTGGGGCTGCCCAGCGCGAGCGCCTCACCGCGGATGTTGGTGAGCTCGGTGGCGAAGTCGAGCACCCAGACGCCGCGGGCCGGGTCGACGCCGTGGAAGCGCAGGGAACGCCGCTCGGACACCCACTCCTGCCCGGTGGAGGTCACCCACGTCAGCCGCTCGGTGAGCGTGAGCTCGTCGCCGGTCGGCTCGACCATCTCGAACGCGTCGTGCCGCATCGCGCCGACGTTGTCCTTGGGCGTGTAGCCCTGCCCGCGGACGTAGGTGTTGCCGCCCCAGAAGTTCTGCCCCGACACGTGCGACCAGGTCATCTGCAGGCCCTTGTGCCAGCGGTGGTCGTGCGGCCGGTACGCGGAGACGAGCGCGCCCGACAACGTCCGCATCGGGTGCAGGTAGGGCTTCGGCGCCTCGAAGGCGGCGATGTCCTCCCCGTAGACGTAGGAGGCGATCTCGACGTCGCCCACGGCGACCCCCACCCGGAAGCCATGTTGATGGGTGACGCGGAGCGCAAGCATGACCGGATGGTATGCGCTTTCCGCACCACTTCGCACACCCAGTGGCCACTTCGCACAGGGCGGGCGGTGTGCGAAGTGGACACTGGATGCGCGAAGTGGCCCGTGAGCTCAGGGGCGGGCGTGCCCGCACCAGTTCGCAAGGCGCTCCGTGGGCCCCGCGTCCTCGCGCGGCGGCACCGGGGCCGCGAACGGCACGGGCCCGCCGCGCGGCTCGGCGGGCAGGGCGCGCTGCATCGCGGCGAGCGCGGCGGTGGCCACCACCGGGTCGGCCTCGGGATCCTGGCCGGTGGCGACGGCGAGGTCCCAGCCGTGGACGAGCGTCTCGGAGGTGTAGGCCAGCACCGCGACCCGGCCGGGGAGGGTACCGAACGGCGCGCGGACGGTGCGGTCGAGCAGGGCGCTCCCCTCGGGCTCGGCGCGCCACACCGTCCACATCGCGTCGATCGCCGCGGCGTACGCACCCGCCCAGTCGTCGCCGGGGGCCTGCGGCGCGCTCCACGGCACGGCTCCGGCGTCCTCGCCCCTGCCGAGCGCGGTGGCGCGGTGCACGGTGGCGACGAGGTGGGCGAGCAGGGCGCGCACGTCGAGCTCGGTGCACGGGGTCGACGCCGTCAGCTGCTCGGGCCGGACGGCGCGCACCACGCCGAGCGTCCAGGACAGGGCGCCGTCGTAGAGCGGGCGGGGATCGGTGGTCTGCGTGGTCGTCATGCCGAGGAGTCTGCGGCCCCATACACGACGCCTTGTGTCGTGTATCCGTGGCAGTCTCGGTCACGTGCGCGCCGACCGCCTCCTCTCGCTGGTGCTCCTGCTGCAGCACCGCGGCCGGATGTCGGCCACGGCGCTCGCGCGGGAGCTGGAGGTGTCCACCCGCACGGTGCTGCGCGACGTGGACGCGCTCTCGGCCGCGGGCGTGCCCGTCTACGCCGAGCGCGGGCGGCGCGGCGGGTTCGCGCTCCTGCCCGGGTACAGCACGGACCTCACCGGCCTGACGACCGACGAGGCGCTCGCCCTGCTCGTCGCCGGGTCGCGGGCGGCGCCGCCGTCGCCGGGGACGGCGCCGGCCCTCGCGTCGGCGATGCGCAAGGTCGTGGCGGCACTGCCGCAACAGCAGCGCGACAGCGCCACGGAGGCCGCGGACCGCATCCTGGTGCGACCGGACGGCATGATCTCCCGCCGGTCCGGGCCTCCCGCGGAGGATCCGCGGTACTGCGCCGTGCGGCGCGCCGTGTTCGCGGGGCGGAAGCTGCGCATCCACTACGCGGCGGCGGACGGGGAGCCGCAGTGGCGCACCGTCGACCCGATCGGGCTCGTGAGCGCCGGGGGCCAGTGGTACCTGCTGGCCACCCGCGACGGCGCCGACCGCACCTACCGCGTCTCGCGGATGCAGGACGTGGAGGAGCTGCCGGAGCCCGCGGACCGGCCCACCGGCGTCGATCTGGAACGGGTGTGGGACGAACGGCGAGCCCGCTTCGCGGCGGGCTTCACCGAGCTGACGGCGGTGGTCCGCGTGCGGGAGGCGGGGCGCGCCCGGCTCGTCGACCGGGCCCGGCGGGTGCACGCCGAGCACCCCGACGGGGACGGCTGGCTGCGGCTCGAGCTCGACTTCGGCGGCCTCGACCACGCCGTGGCCATGGTGTGGGCGCTGGGCCCGGATGCGGAGGTGCTGGGCCCGCCGCAGCTGCGTGCGGCGCTGGCCGAGCGCGCGGAGGCGACAGCGAGGCGCTACGGCCGGATGCCCGCGGCGCGTTCCTCGAGGTAGCGCTTCTCGGGCTGGTTGAGCGCGGCGCGCGCGGCCCGCCGGTAGTGCTCGCGGGCGCCGGCGTGGTCGCCGACCCGCTCGAGCAGGTGGGCGCGAACGGCGTCCGGGCGGTGGCTGCGGCGCAGCCGCGGGTCGTCGGCCACGGAGTCGAGGACGTCGAGGCCTGCGCGCGACCCGCTGGCCATGCCCACGGCCACCGCCTTGTTGAGGGTGACGACCGGGTTGTCCGTCCGGCGTTCGAGCAACGTGTAGAGGACGACGATCTGCTGCCAGTCGGTGTCGGCGTCGGTCGCCGACTCGGCGTGCACGGCGGCGATCGCGGCCTGGAGCTGGTAGGGCCCGAGCGGCGCGGTCGCCAGGGTGTGCGCGAGCAGCGTCGTCGCCTCGACGATGGCGCGCTGGTCCCAGCGGCGCCGGTCCTGCTCGGCCAACGGCACGAGACGCCCGTCGTCGCCGAGCCGCGCCTCCCGCCGGGCGTCGGTGAGCAGCATGAGGGCGAGCAGCCCGGCGATCTCCCCGTCGCCGGGGTGGAGCTGGTGCAGCCGGCGGACCAGGCGCAGCGCCTCCGCGGTGAGGTCGACGCGGATCAGGTGCCGCCCCGCGCTGGCCGTGTGCCCCTCGTTGAAGACCACGTAGAGGACGTGCAGGGCGGCGGCGACGCGCTCGTCGCGGTCGCCGTCCGGCAACGGGAACGACCCGCCGGCGGCGCTGATCGTCGCCTTGGCCCGGCTGATCCGCTGGGCCATCGTGGCCTCGGGTACCAGGAAGGCGCGCGCGATCTCCGCGGTCGTCAGCCCGCCGACCGCGCGCAGCGTCAACGCGATCCGGCTCGGCTCGGACAGCGCGGGGTGGGCGCACAGCAGCAGCAGGTCGAGCGTGTCGTCGGCCGTGCCGGGGCAACCGGCCAGCAGGTCGGCGTCGGCCCCCGGGGCGTGGCGCCGGTCCGGCGGGTCCTGGGCGGCCACGGCCTCCTCCCGCCGGCGGCGCGCGTGTTCGCTGCGCCAGTGGTCGGTGAGCCGCCTGCCGGCCACGGTCACCAGCCAGGCGACCGGTTCGTCGGGGATCCCGTGCCGCGGCCAGCCGGTGGCCGCGGCGAGCAGCGCCTCCTGGACCGCGTCCTCGCACAGGTCGAACCGGCCGTGGCGGCGCACCAGCGCGCCGAGGACCAGCGGAGCGCTGGTGCGCAGCAGGTCCTCGACGCGCGGCCGGTCGCTCACGGTCCGGCCGGCTCCGCGAGCCCGTAGCCTGCGGTGAAGATCACCGGCCGGACCTCGACCGGGATCCGGTCGGTGCCCGGGATCATGGCCGCGAGCTCGTGGGCGCGCTCCACGTCCTCGCAGTCGACCAGGTAGAAGCCGCCCATGTACTCCTTGGCCTCGGCGAACGGGCCGTCGGTCACCGTGAACGCCCCGGGACGGCCGCGGACCACCGCGCTCTGGGAGGGGTCGGCGAGTGCGTGGGTGCCGACCAGCTCGCCGGTCGCGGTGATCGCGTCCATGAACCCGGTCTGGCCCTCGGCGATCGCGGTGCGCTCGTCCTCGGACAGCGACTCCCAGGTCGCCGGGTTCATCTGGATGATCAGCAGGTACTTCACACGTCCTCCTGGGCTCGGCGGCGCCCGCTCTCCGGGCCGTCCGGGAAGCAGTGCGGAGCAGGCGGCCTCTCCTCGACATCGTGGCGATGTGATGTGGGACGCACCCTCAACACGATCGCACCTTGGAGCCTCAGTGTCGTTCAGGGCCGCCGAGAAACAGCAGTACGGCTCCAAGGTGCGCAGGATGGGACCAGACGCCGCAGGGGCGGCACCCGGAACCGGGTGCCGCCCCTGCGGGACGTGCGGGTACTGCTGGGTGGGTCGGACTCAGAAGTCCATGCCGCCCATGCCGCCCGACGGGTCGCCGCCGGCGGGAGCCGGGTTCTTCTCCGGCTTGTCGGCGATGACAGCCTCGGTGGTGAGGAACAGCGCCGCGATGGAGGCGGCGTTCTGCAGGGCCGAGCGGGTGACCTTGGCGGGGTCGATGATGCCGGCCGCGACGAGGTCCTTGTACTCGCCGGTGGCGGCGTCGAGGCCCTCGCCCGCGGCGAGCCCGCGGACCTTCTCCGCGACGACGCCGCCCTCGAGGCCGGCGTTGATCGCGATCTGCTTGAGCGGGGCCTCCAGCGCGACCTTGACGATGTTCGCGCCGGTGGCCTCGTCACCGTCCAGGCCGAGGCCCTCGAACAGGCCGGCACCGGCCTGGATCAGGGCGACGCCGCCGCCGGCGACGATGCCCTCCTCGACGGCCGCCTTCGCGTTGCGAACGGCGTCCTCGATGCGGTGCTTGCGCTCCTTGAGCTCCACCTCGGTGGCCGCTCCGGCCTTGATGACCGCGACGCCGCCCGCGAGCTTGGCCAGGCGCTCCTGGAGCTTCTCGCGGTCGTAGTCGGAGTCGGTGCGCTCGATCTCGGCGCGGATCTGGTTGACCCGGCCTGCGATCTGGTCGGCGTCGCCCGCACCGTCGACGATGGTGGTCTCGTCCTTGGTGACGACGACCTTGCGGGCGCGGCCCAGCAGCGCCAGGTCGGCGTTCTCCAGCTTGAGGCCGACCTTCTCGGAGATGACCTCGCCACCGGTGAGGATGGCCATGTCGGCGAGCATCGCCTCGCGGCGGTCACCGAAGCCCGGGGCCTTGACGGCGACGGACTTGAAGGTGCCGCGGATCTTGTTGACGACCAGGGTGGCCAGGGCCTCGCCCTCGACGTCCTCGGCGATGATCGCGAGCGGCTTGCCGCTCTGCATGACCTTCTCCAGCAGCGGGAGCAGGTCCTTCACGGTCGAGATCTTGGAGGAGACCAGGAGCACGTAGGGGTCCTCCAGCTCGGCCTCCATGCGCTCGGCGTCGGTGACGAAGTAGGGCGAGATGTAGCCCTTGTCGAAGCGCATGCCCTCGGTGAGCTCGAGCTCGAGCCCGAAGGTCTGCGACTCCTCGACGGTGATGACGCCTTCCTTGCCGACCTTGTCCATGGCCTCGGCGATCAGGTCGCCGATGGACTTGTCAGCGGCGGAGATCGAGGCGGTGGCCGCGATCTGCTCCTTGGTCTCGACCTCCTTGGCCGTCTTCAGCAGCTGCTGGGACACGGCCTCGGTGGCCTTCTCGATGCCGCGCTTGAGCGCCATCGGGTTGGCGCCGGCGGCGACGTTGCGCAGCCCCTCGCGGACGAGTGCCTGCGCGAGCACGGTGGCGGTGGTGGTGCCGTCACCGGCGATGTCGTCGGTCTTCTTGGCGACCTCCTTGACCAGCTCGGCCCCGATCTTCTCCCACGGGTCCTCGAGCTCGATCTCCTTGGCGATCGACACACCATCGTTGGTGATGGTGGGCGCGCCCCACTTCTTCTCCAGCACCACGTTGCGGCCGCGCGGGCCGAGCGTCACCTTGACGGCGTCGGCGAGGGTGTTCATGCCACGCTCGAGCCCGCGGCGCGCCTCCTCGTCGAACGCGATCTGCTTCGCCATGGGGGTGTAGTCCTCCGATTGGGATGACCCGAAAGTCTCGCGTCGAACGCGGCGCCCGCGACGGACGACCGGCAACCCTGCGCCGGCCTCACCCGCTCGACGATTGGCACTCTACCGTGCCGAGTGCCAGCCCCGGTTTTAGCACTCGTCGCATGCGAGTGCAAGGCGACGGGCGGGTCCGGGAACGGGTCGGGGGGACCGGCTGCGGCCGGTCCCCCCGTTGCGACGCGTGGTTCGGGTTCGGTGGATGCGGGTCCTAGATGCGGCGGACGGCGTCGGCCTGGCTGCGGCCGTCCCGTCCCGCCGTGGTCTCGAACTCCACGCGGTCGCCCTCGTCCAGGGTGCGGAAGCCCTCCGACTGGATCGCGCTGTAATGGACGAAGACGTCCGGCCCGCCGTCGGTGGCGATGAAGCCGAAGCCCTTCTCCGCGTTGAACCACTTGACCGTGCCCTGGGCCACGGCACCTCCATGTTGCTGCGCTGTTCTTCTTGCTGTGCTGCTCGTGCGTGGTGCTGTTCTGACGCGGCCGACGCTACCCCAGATCGGGCCCGCCGTCCGGGACGGAGACGGGGTGGTCGGGCAGGATGGGCGCTCGTGGTGAGCTCCCCGAGAACGGTCGACGAGCACCGCGCGGTCGTGGCCGCGCTGCTGCCCCCGATGCCGGCCGAGGACGTCGCGATCGGGCGGGCGCGCGGCCGCGTGCTGGCCGCGGACGTCGTCGCGGCCGTCGCGCTGCCCTCGTTCGACAACTCCGCGATGGACGGCTACGCGGTGCGGGCCGCCGACCTCGCAGGCGCCACGGCGTCCGCGCCCGTCGAGCTGCCGGTGGCGGCCGACATCCCGGCCGGCCGCACCGACGTCCCCGCGCTGGAGCCGGGCACGGCGCACCGGATCATGACCGGCGCGGCCGTGCCGCCGGGCGCGGACGCGATCGTGCCGGTCGAGCAGAGCGACGCAGGGCTCGAGCGGGTGCGGCTGTCGGCGGAACCCGCCGCGGGCGCGCACGTGCGGCGCGCGGGGGAGGACGTCCGCGCGGGTGATGTCGTCCTGTCCGCCGGCACCGTGCTGGGCGCTCCGCAGATCGGCGTCGCCGCCGCCGTCGGCTGCGCCACCGTCCCCGTGCGGCGCAGGCCCCGCGTGCTCGTGCTCTCCACCGGATCGGAGCTGGTCGCGCCGGGCACCCCGCTCCAGCCGGGACAGATCTACGAGTCGAACGGGCCAATGCTCGCCGCCGCGGTCGAGGACGCGGGTGGCCGCGCCGAGCTGCTGCGGTTCGTCCCCGACGACGTCGAGCAGTTCCTCGGCAGGCTGCGCGAGCGCCTCGCCGACGGCCCCGTCGACCTCCTCCTCACCTCCGGTGGTGTGAGCGCGGGCGCCTACGAGGTCGTCAAGGACGCCTTCACCGGTCGCGGCGTCGAGTTCGTGAAGGTGGCGATGCAGCCCGGCGGGCCGCAGGGGGCCGGGCGGCTCACCGATCCGGCGGGCGTCGGCGTCGTGACCCTGCCGGGCAACCCGGTGAGCTCGCACGTCTCGTTCGAGGTCTTCGTGCGACCCGCGCTGCGCGCCGCGCTCGGCCACCCGCACCCCGAGCGGCCGGTCGTGACGACCACGCTGGGTGAGCGCTGGACATCGCCTCAGGGGCGCAGGCAGTTCCGCCGCGGCGTGCTCGACGCCGTGCGCGGCACCGTCCGGGAGCTCGGCGGACCGGCATCGCACCTGCTCGGGTCGCTCGCGCGTGCGGAGTGCCTGGTGGTGGTTCCCGAGGGCGTCACCGAGCTCGACGAGGGCGCGAGCGTCGAGACGTGGTTGCTGGAAGGCTGATCGGTCCAGTAGATTGTGGCAGGGATCACAAACGGAGCAGGCAACGATCGGAGCTTTCGGAGCGTCTTACAGGTGAGTGTTCGGCCGATCGGTGCACATCGTGCGGTTCCTGACCGCACGACCTGGACGATCGAACGGGGGCTCGGGGATACTTTCTCCACGGTCCGGGTAACCGGACCACACGCACTGGACCTACCGCCCGTCGCTGGGGAGCGGACGAGCGGTTCCACGGCCGGGGTCGTCGTCTCGGGGGATGGCGGCCCCGGCCCTTTGCGTGGTGCCGGTCCCCGCCGACGTGACGGCGATGTGGCAGACGGTGACCGCTGCGCTCGAGGGCGGCCTTCCCTGGCGTACCGTAGCCGCCGCCCCCGCGGCCCGACCGGGTCGCCACGCCGGAGGAGCCGATCCGCGCCCATGCTCGACCCGACGCCCCCCGTGGCCGCCCCGGCCGGCCTGCCCGGCGCGGCATCCCCACCGGCTCGCGAGCCGGCCGCGACCCCGCAGCGGCCAGCCGGCGCAGGGCTGTCCCTGCCGCACGTCGCCGAACTGGTCCGGGCCGCGGTCCCGCCGATGCACCCCGGCGGCCGTCCGCTGGTGGCCGCGGTCGCCTGCGCCGCCGCCCTCGTCCGGGTCGCCACCGGCCGCGGTGCCGTCGCCGGGACGCTCGCCACCGCCGCCACCGCCCTCTTCTTCCGCAACCCGCGCCGCGTGCGTCCACCGCTCACCGGCGTCGTGCTCGCCGCGGCCGACGGCACCGTCGCCACCGTGTCCGAGGTCCCGCCGCCGACCGAGCTGGACCTGCCGCGGCACCCGGTGCCGCGGGTGAGCGTGTTCCTGTCCGTGCTCGACGTGCACGTGCAGCGCATCCCCGTCGACGGGCGGGTGCTCGACGTCGCCTACCGCCCCGGCACCTTCCTCTCCGCCGACCTCGACAAGGCCAGCGAGGACAACGAACGCAACGCGCTGCTGCTCGAGACCGCCGACGGCGCCCGCATCGGCGTCGTCCAGATCGCCGGGCTGCTGGCCCGCCGCATCGTCTGCGACGTGGGGCCCGGCGACGAGGTGGCCGCCGGGGAGACCTACGGGTTGATCCGGTTCGGCTCGCGGGTCGACGTCTACCTGCCGCCGGGGTCGCGGGTCACCGTGGCGCCCGGGCAGCGGACGATCGGCGGCGAGACGGTCCTCGCGGAACTGCCCGGGGCCGCCTGATGCCCGGCCCCGACTACCCCGCCGGCGTCCGGCTGCTGCCGAACGCCGTCACCGTCCTCGCGCTGTGCTCGGGCCTGTCCGCGGTCTACTTCGCGCTGAGCGGCCGGTTCGAGCTGTGCGTCGCGGCGGTCGGGGCGGCGGCCCTGTGCGACGCGCTGGACGGCAGGCTCGCCCGGCTGCTCGACGCCACCACCCGGATCGGCGCCGAGCTCGACTCGCTCGCCGACCTCGTCTCCTTCGGCGTCGCGCCCGCGCTCGTCCTCTACATCTGGGCGCTCGAGGGCAACCGGTACGGCTGGATCGTCGCGCTCGTGTTCGCCGTCTGCATGATGCTGCGGCTCGCGCGGTTCAACACGCTCATCGACGAGGAGGACGAGTTCCCGTTCACCCGGGAGTTCTTCGTCGGCGTGCCCGCGCCCGCGGCGGCGCTGTCGGCCGGCATCCCGCTCTACGTCGAGCTGCACTTCGGGCCCGGCTGGTGGTCCTCGGCGCCGCTGGTGGCCGTCTGGGCGCTCGCCGTCGCGGGTCTGATGGTGAGCAGGCTGCCCACCGTGTCGTTCAAGAGCGTGCGCGTGCCGGCGAACTACATCGCGCCGCTGCTCGTCCTCGTCGGGCTCGTCGCCGCGGTGCTGATCACCGTGCCGTTCCTCGGCCTGGCCATCGTGTCGCTGGTCTACCTCTGCCTGATCCCCTACACCGTCCACCGGCACCGCTGGCTCACCCAGCACCCGGAGGCGTGGGGCGTCCCGGTCCGCGAACGGCGGGCCATCGCGCGCGCGGCGCGTTCGGCGCGCCGGCTCGGGCTCCGCTCGCCGCTGCGGCGCCGCGTCGCCGGGCGGGCCAGCGCCGTCGCCCGCGCCGTCCGCCGGTTCGGCGACGATCCGGCCGGCGCGATGCAGCGGGCCACGCGACCCGGCAACGGCCGCGCCCCGGGCCCGGCCGCCCAGTCCCCGCGCCAGTCCCCCCGCAACCGCCTGCGCCTGGGCCTGCGCCGAGCCCGCCGCCGCTGACACCCCAAGCCCCCGCCCGCCCAAGTCCCCGGCGCGGACAGCGCGCGAGTCTCCCGTCCGGACAGCGCGAGTCTCCCGTTCGGGCGGGGCGAGTCTCGCGTTCGGACAGCGCGAGTCTCCCGTTCGGACAGCGCGAGTCTCGCGTTCGGACAGCGCGAGTCTCCCGTTCGGGCGGGGCGAGTCTCGCGTTCGGACAGCGCGAGTCTCCCGTTCGGACAGCGCGAGTCTCGCGTTCGGACAGCGCGAGTCTCCCGTTCGGGCGGGGCGAGTCTCGCGTTCGGACAGCGCGAGTCTCCCGTTCGGGCGGGGCGAGTCTCGCGTTCGGACAGCGCGAGTCTCCCGTTCGGGCGGGGCGAGTCTCGCGTTCGGACAGCGCGAGTCTCGCGTTCGGACAGCGCGAGTCTCCCGTTCGGGCGGGGCGAGTCTCGCGTTCGGACAGCGCGAGTCTCGCGTTCGGACAGCGCGAGTCTCCCCTCCGGGCTGGGCGAGCCTGCCCTCCGGACGGCGCGAGGCTCCCACCGGGACGGCGGTGAGCGGCCTGTCCAGGCCGGCCGAGTCCCCGACTCGATCCGCGCGATCCGATCTGGACGGGGGAGTGCCGCGTTCGTACCGAGCCTCCTTCAGAGCAGGGCGAATCTCCTGGTCGGGCGGAGGAGCCCCCGTCGCCTCCGAGCGTCCCTCATATCGCCGGCGACCGTGCCGCCCTGTCGGTGTGCGTGACTCGCGCTGCTGGTTCGGGAGACTCGCCCGGTCGGGACGGGAGACTCGCGCTGCTGGTTCGGGAGACTCGCCCGGTCGGAACGGGGGACTCGCGCTGTTGGTTCGGGGGACTCGCGCTGGTGGTTCGGGCGGCTCGTCGGGGGTGGTGGGCGGCACCGATAGCGTCTGGGGTGTGGCCCCCTCCATCACCCTGGTCGCCCGGCTCGCCGCGTCGGCGGCGGATGCGCGGCGCGGCGTCATCCGGCTGCACCCCGAGGTCATCGACGCGCTCGGACTGCGTTCCTGGGACGCGGTGACGCTCACCGGGGCGCGGGTGACCACCGGGCTCGTCGCCCCCTCGGACGGCCCGCCCGGGCAGGCCACGCTGGACGACGTCACGCTCTCCAACGCCGGCCTGACCGACGGCGCCGCGGTCGTGGTGGCGCCGGCGCGGGTGGAGCCGGCCCGGCGGGTCCTGCTCACCGGGTCGCGGCTGGCGCGCGCGGCGCTCACCCCGGAGACGGTGCGGCTCGCGCTGGTGGGCAAGGTCGTCACGGGTGGGGACGCGGTGTCGCTTCTCCCGCAGGACGTCGAGCCGGCGCCCGGTCTGGACGCCCCGGCGGCCCGGCAGCGGGTCGCGGGCGCGCTGGGGAGCGCGTGGACCACCGAGCTGCTCACGGTCGCCGCCGTGGAGCCCGCCGGAGCGGTGGCCGTGCGCCCGAGCACCGTCGTCGGCTGGGAGGGCGGCGTGACGACGGGCGCCCCGCCGGTCGAGGCCCCGGTGCCGGCGCCCGGCATGGCGCGCTCGGCGCCGGTGGTGGCCGACGCGCCCGCGGAGCCGACCCTCCCCGTGGACGACCTGGTCGGCAACACCGAGGCCGCCCGCAGGCTCGTGGAGTGGCTGGAGCTCACGCTCGACCGGCCCGAGCTGCTCACCCGCCTCGGCGGCACCGCCCGGCTCGGCGTGCTCGTGGTCGGTCCGGAGGGCGTGGGGAAGCTGACGCTCGCCCGCAGCACGGCCGCGGCGGTCGGGGCCACCACGGTGGAGCTCGCCGCACCGAGCGTGGCCGCGCTCGAGGCGGGCACCGCGTCGCAGCGGGTGCGCGAGGTGGTCGGCGGGGCCCGGGCGTCGGCCGCTGCCGGTACCCGCACGGTCCTGGTCGTCACCGACGTCGAGGCCCTGCTCCCGGCCGCGTCACCGCCGCCGCTCGCCACGGTCGTGCTGGACGCGCTGCGTGCCGCGGTGGCGACGCCGGGGCTCGTGCTCGTCGCGACCACGGCGGCGCCGGAGTCGGTCGACCCGCGGCTGCGGGCTCCCGACCTCGTCGACCGCGAGCTCGGGCTCGCCCTGCCCGACCTGCGCACCCGTGCCGAGCTGCTGCGCCGGCTGCTGGCGACGGTGCCGCTGGCCGACGGCGCCGATCTCAAGGCGGTGGCCGAGCGCGCACCGGGTTTCGTGGCGGCCGACCTCGTCGCCGTCCGCCGGGAGGCCGCCGTGCAGGCCGCCCTGCGCCACCCCGCTCGCGGCTCCGGCGGCGACGGCGAGCCGCAGATCGGCCAGCAGGACCTCCTCGACGCCGTCGGTTCGGTGCGCCCGATCTCCATGTCGTCCTCCGACACGCTGCAGACCGGCGGCGTGACCCTCGACCAGGTCGGCGACATGGCCGAGGTCAAGCAGGCGCTCACGGAATCCGTGCTGTGGCCGCTGCAGTACCCCGACTCGTTCGCGCGGCTCGGCGTCGCCGCCCCGCGCGGGGTGCTCGTCTACGGCCCGCCGGGATGCGGCAAGACGTTCCTGCTCCGCGCGCTCGCCGGCACGGGCCAGCTCAACGTCTTCTCGGTGAAGGGTGCCGAGCTGCTCGACAAGTACGTCGGCGAGTCCGAGCGGGCGGTGCGCGAGCTGTTCCGCAAGGCCGCCGACGCCGCCCCCGCGCTCGTGTTCCTCGACGAGGTCGACGCGCTGGCGCCGCGGCGCGGCCAGTCGTCGGACTCGGGTGTAGCCGACCGGGTGGTGGCGGCGCTGCTCACCGAGCTGGACGGGGCCGAGCCCCGCCGGGACGTGATCGTCGTCGGTGCCACGAACCGGCCCGAGCTGATCGACTCGGCCCTGCTGCGCCCCGGCCGCCTGGAGCGCCTCGTCTACGTCCCGCCGCCGGACGCCGCCGCGCGCGCCGAGATCCTGCGGGCCGCGAGCCGCCACACGCCGCTCGCCGCGGACGTCGACCTGGACGCGTTGGCCGCGGAGCTGGAGGGCTACTCGGCGGCGGACTGCACCGCGGTGCTGCGGGAGGCGGCGCTCACCGCGATGCGCGAGTCACTGGAGGCCAGCGAGGTGACCGGCGCGCACATCGCCGCGGCCCGCTCCGCCGTGCCGGCGTCGCTCGACCCGGTGCAGCTCGCCGAGCTGCAGGCCTACGCCGACCGCCGCCCGGCCTGACCGCGGTCGCCTGCGGCCGGCGGGCGTCAGCGCCCGTAGTCGTTGGTGACGATCACGATCAGTCCCGGGCTCGCGTCCTCGAGGCCCTCGAAGCGCGGGTTGGCGCGGATGCCGAACCGCTCGGCCAGCGCCTTCGCCGCCGCCTCTTCCGGGGTGCCCGGCCGGTAGTAGACGGTGGTGGTCGGGATGATGCCCTGCGGGTAGTTGGCGACCACGTCGATCGGCCAGCCGGCCTTGCGGAAGTCCTCGGCGGCGCGCGCGGCGAGGCCGCTGATGGTGCTGTTGTTGTAGACGCGCAGCGGCATGGGCTCGACGCCCGGGGTGGCCTGGCGGGCACCGCTGCCGGCGTCGCCGCCGCCACCGCCGACGCGGCCCTGGACCGCGGGGCCGCTGCCGTTGCCGCCGTCGGACGGGGCCGGTGCGGGCTGCCCGGGGGCGCCGGGATCAGCCGGCGCGCCCGGGGCCTCGGGTGCGCCCCCGGGAGCGGGAGCGGGAGCCGGTGCAGGGGCGGGTGCCGGGGCGGGTGCCGGGGCGGGTGCGGGTGCGGCCTCCGGCGGGGCCTGCTCGCCCGGTGCGGGTGCCGGTGCCCCCGGGGCAGGGGCAGGGGCGCCAGGCGCGGGCTCGCCGGGCGCCGGCTGACCGGGCGCGGGCTCGCCGGGCACCGGTTGTCCCGGAACCGGCTCGCCGAACGACGGGACCGGGACGCCGGCGTCGTCCGTGGGCAGCGGCGGCGGCGGGACGACCGGCGGCGGTGCGGCCTCGGGGGCAGGGGCGGTGGTCGGGGTGTCGGGCTGCGGGGCGGCGGTGGGCGTGGGGTCGCCGTTCGCGGCGAGGCCGGCGAGCCCGATGATCGCGGCGACGACCGCGACACCGATCAGCGCGAGGCCACCGACGCGCAGGGGGGTGGGGCCGCCACCGGAAGAGGGCGTGGTCACGGCCGGACCCCATCGACGGTCGCGAGCTCGGTCACGCTGGCCTCCGAATGCGGTGGGGTGGTTCGATCAGCGGCCGGGCGCTGGAGCGACCCGGTTGTCGATCATGCTGCCGTCACCAGGGTTCGATTCCCAGGCGACGCGCCGCACGCGTGCGCTGCCTGCTGGCGCGCAACCGCCGCAGCCGCTTGACGAGCAGCGGGTCGGCGGCGAGCGCGGCCGGCTTGTCGACGAGGGCGTTGAGGATCTGGTAGTAGCGCGTGGCGGACATGTCGAAGAGCTCGCGGATCGCCTGTTCCTTGGCGCCCGCGTACTTCCACCACTGGGCCTCGAAGGCGAGGATCTCGCGCTCCCGGCGTTCCAGGGCGCCCGCCGCCCCTGCGGTGGGAAGGCTCTCGATGGGTTCGGTGGCCGACTCCATCACGCTCCTCGATGGCCTCGCTCACAACGAATGACACGCCTGTCATTCGCGTCGGCCATTCAACCACGCGAGCCTGACGAGAACCGTGCAGGGACGCGCTGCCCCGATGGGGTGGATCGGCGCGCAGTAGGGTCGGTCATCGTGGCCGTCCGACCCATCCGCATCATCGGCGATCCCGTCCTGCACCGCCCCACCCGCCCCGTCGAGGCGTTCGACGACGGGCTGAAGGCGCTGGTCGAGGACATGTTCGAGACGATGGCCGCAGCCGACGGTGTCGGGCTGGCGGCCAACCAGATCGGTGTGGACCTGCGCCTGTTCGTCTACGACTGCCCCGACGAGGAGACGCGAACGCGGGTGCGCGGCGTGGTCGTCAACCCGGTGCTGGAGACCTCGCCGCGACCCGAGACCATGCCCGACCCCGACGACGACGAGGAGGGCTGCCTCTCCGTGCCCGGGGAGAGCTTCCCCACCGGCCGGGCCGACTGGGCCCGCGTGACGGGGGTGGACGTCGACGGGGCGCCCGTGGAGGTGCAGGGCCGCGGCTTCCTCGCGCGCTGCCTGCAGCACGAGACCGACCACCTCGACGGCCTCCTCTACGTGGACCGGCTCGTCGGTCGCAACCAGCGCGCGGCGAAGAAGACGCTCAGGCGCAACGGCTGGGGCGTCCCCGGCCTTTCCTGGGACCCGGCGACCCAGGAGGCCGAGGACGTCTGACCGCAGGTGCCCGCCGGAACACGGGCGGCGGGCCCGACGTTCTCCTCCTACGCAACGCGTGCAACGTTGTAAGCGCGAGGAGGCCCGCGTGGACGAGCTCGACTCCTACTCCCGCACCGTCAGCACCGTCGCCGCCGAGCTCACCGGACGGGTCGCCGCGATCCGGGCCGGCCGGGGCAGCGGCTCCGCGGTGGTCGTCCCGGGCGACGGGATCCTCGTGACGAACGCCCACGTCGTCGGGGACGCCCGTACCGGCCGTGCCGACTTCGTCGACGGCGTGCAGACGGGTGTCACGGTCGTGGGTGCCGACCCGCTGTCGGACCTCGCCGTGCTGCGCGCCGACCGGGCGGCCGACCTCCCGCCGCCCGCCCGGCTCGGCGACGCCGACGGCCTGGTGGTCGGCCAGCTCGTCGTGGCGGTCGGCAACCCGCTCGGGCTCGCCGGCTCGGTGACCGCCGGTGTCGTGAGCGCGCTCGGTCGCGCCCTGCCCACCCGCAGCGGCCGCGCCGGGCGGGTCGTCGAGGACGTGATCCAGACCGACGCGGCGCTGAACCCCGGCAACTCCGGCGGCGCGCTGGCCGACGCCCGGGGGCGGGTGGTCGGGATCAACACGGCCGTCGCGGGGGTCGGCCTCGGGCTCGCCGTTCCGGTGAACGCCACGACCCGCCGGATCGTGGCGGCGCTGCTCGCCGACGGGCGGGTGCGCCGGGCCTACCTCGGGGTGGTCGGCAGCCCGGCCCCGGTGCCCGCGGCCGTCGCCGCGAAGCACGGGCGCACGAACGGGCTCCGGCTCGCGGAGGTGATCGGGGGCAGCCCGGCGGCCCGGGCCGGGTTGCGGGCCGGGGACCTCGTGCTCGACGTCGGGCGCCGTCCGGTCCAGGACGCCCAGGGGATCCAGCGCCAGTTGTTCGCCGACGCGATCGGAGTGCCGCTGCCGGTCACGGTGCTGCGCAACGGGGCGATGGTGGACGTCGTCGCCGTGCCCACCGAGCTCGGCTGACCGATCGTGAGTGGATACGGGTGCTCCGGCACTCGTATCCACTCACGGACGGGGTCAGCGCACGTGGCCGTGCTCCCAGGCCCAGGCCGCGATCTCGACGCGGTTGCGGGCCGAGAGCTTCGCCTGGACGTTCGTCAGGTGCGTCTTCACCGTGGAGAGCGACACGAACAGCTCGGCCGCGATCTCGGCGTTGGTCCGGCCGCGGGCGACCGCCCGCACGACCTCCAGCTCGCGGGGCGAGAGCGGGTCGGGCAGCGCGGGGGCCCTGGCGGCCGGGCCCGCGGCCAGGTGCTCGAGCAGCCGCACCGTGACCGACGGGGAGACGAGCGCGTCGCCCGCCGCGGCGGCCCGGACGGCCTCGACGAGCAACCGGGGCCCGGCGTCCTTGAGGAGGAACCCGCACGCACCCGCGCGCAGCGCTCCGTACACGTACTCGTCGAGGTCGAACGTCGTGACGACCACGATGCGCGGCGGCTCCGGGTCCGCGGCGAGCGCGCGCGTGGCCTCCAGGCCGTCGAGCTGCGGCATCCGGATGTCCATCAGCACGACGTCCGGGCGCAGCTCGCGCGCGAGCGTGACCGCGTCGACCCCGGTGCCGGCCTCACCGACGACCTCGACGTCGCCCTCGGCCGAGAGGATCAGGCGGAACCCGGTGCGGACCATCTCCTGATCGTCGGCGAGCAGGACCCGGAGCGGAGCTTGCGGAGCGACCTTCGGCGCTGTCACCGTGATCCTCGCAAGGGGAGCCTTGCGGAGACCGTCCACACGCCCGGGGCGGTGGGCCCGGCGGCGAGCGCGCCGTCCAGGGCGGTCACGCGTTCCCCCATGCCGACCAACCCGAAGCCGCTGCCCCCCGCCCGCGGCGTCATGGGACCGGGTGGGACGCCGTCGTTGCGCACCGTCACCAGCAGGGCCTCCTCGCGGATCCGGACGTCCACCTCGACGGTCGCGGCCTCGGGCGCGTGCCTGCGGACGTTGGTGAGAGCTTCCTGCACCACCCGGTAGCCGGTCGCAGCGACCCCGGGCGGCAGCACGGCGTGCTCCAGGCCGGGGTCGGTCACGAGCCGCACGAGCCGCCCGTCGGGGTCGAACCGGGCGACGAGGGCGGGCACCTCGCCCAGCTCGGCCCCGGGGGTGCGGGCGCCCTCGGTGTCCTGGCCGCGCAGGACGCCGACCATGCGGCGCATCGCGGTGAGCGCGTCGGTGCCCGCCGTCTCGATCGCGTGCAGCGCGCGGTCGACGTCGTCCGGGGAGGTGCGGGCCACCACCGCCGCGGCCTGCGCGGCCACGACGATCCCGGTGACGTGGTGGGCCACGACGTCGTGCAGCTCGCGGGCCAGCTCCATCCGCTCCGCGGAACGGGTGTCCTCGACGGCGGCCCGGCGGCGGGTGTCGACCTCGCGCAGCACCAGCCCGATCGCGACGGCGCCGCCCCAGCCGAGCGCGGACAGCACGCTGAAGCTGTTGGCGTTCGTGTCGGTCATCCGCAGGACCGGTGAGCCGACGATCGCGACCGCCGCGACCGCGGTGAGCACGAGCGCCGGGCGCAGCTCGCAGCGGTGCAGCACCAGCACGACGACCACGGCCAGCGTCAGCTGCTCGGTGAAGGAGAGAGTGAAGACGGTGCTGCCCGCCGGTGCGAGGAGCGCGAGGGGTGTCCGGGCCAGCACCGAGACCAGGACCGAGACGGTGAGCGCCGCGGCCGCGGTCGGGACCAGCCGCGCCTGTGGCCGACGTCGCAGCAGCACGATCAGCGGGACGGCGACGGCCGGCACGAGGGCGAGCGGTGTGGTGCTGCTGGTGACGACGACGAGGTCGACGAGCAGCCAGAAACCGTAGGCCGCCAGTTCGACGGCCAGGCCGAGGTGCCTCCGGACCCAGCGGAACAGGCGGATCACGCCACGAGCCTAGGCAGGACGGTGCCGCCGTTCCTCGGCCGGAAGTACGACCCGCGGCGATCGCGTTCGATCCTCCGGCCGAAGCGACCCGCGCCGGTCCGGGGAGATCGTCGTGGCATGACGGAGATGATCGCCTCGGTGCTGGGCGCCACGGCGTGGCTCGCGGGTGTGCTCGTGCTCGTGCTGATGGCGGCGCTGCCGCTGCTCGAGTCGGTGGCCGACGCGGAGCAGCGGCGGTGACGCCGCCGGTCGCACCGCCCGTGCTGCGGGGCGTCGGGCTCACCCGCCGGTTCGGGGCGACCACCGTGCTGCGCGGTGCCGACCTCGCCGTGCACCGCGGCGAGGTCCTGGCCGTGACCGGGCCGTCCGGCTCGGGGAAGTCGACGCTGCTGCACTGCCTCGCCGGCATCCTGGCGCCCGACGAGGGTGAGGTGTGGCTGGGCGGCGACCGTATCGACGCCTGGCCAGAGGCCCGGCGCACCGCCCTGCGCGGGGCGCGGCTCGGTTTCGTGTTCCAGTTCGGCCAGCTGCTGCCCGAGCTCCCGGCCGTCGAGAACGTGGCGCTCCCGCTGATGCTGCGGGGCGTGCGGCGGGCCGCGGCGGTGGCGCGGGCGGGCGCGTGGTTCCCCGCGCTCGGTCTCGCGGGGCTCGAGCAGCGCAGGCCCGGGCAGCTCTCGGGCGGCCAGGAGCAGCGGGTGGCGATCGCGCGGGCGCTGGTGACCGAGCCGGAGGTGGTCTTCGCCGACGAACCGACCGGCGCGCTCGACAGCGAGACCGGCCGGCGGCTGATGGAGCTGCTCGTGGCGCTGGCCGCCCGCACCGGCGCCGCGCTCGTCGTGGTCACCCACGACGCCGACGTCGCCGCCCGCTGCCACCGCACCGTCGTCCTGCGCGACGGGCACACGGGCGCCGCTCGCGTCCCGACCACCGCGGGCACCCGGTGAACGTGGCGACGGCGGCGCTGAGCCTGCGGTTGCTGCGCCTCGGCGGACGGCGCGCCGCGACATCGGCGGCCCTGATCGGGCTCGGGATCACGGTCGGCACGGCGCTGCTCGCGGTGGCGCTCGGCGCGGTGCACGGCTGGGACGCGCGCGAGGCCCGTGCGGGCTGGCGCACCGGACAGCCCGTCCCGGCGGCCGGCGCGCCGGTGGCGGCCATCGCGACGGCGACCGACGCAGTGGCGGGCCGGCCCCTCCACCGGGTCGACGTCGCCGCGATGGCGCCCACGGCACCGCCGCCGGGGCTGCCCCGGGTGCCGGGCCTCGGAGAGATGTGGGTGTCGCCCGCGCTCGCCGCCCTCCTGCGCGACCTCCCGCCGGACGCGCTCGCCGAACGGTTCCCGGCGCCGACCGGCGAGATCACCCCGGCCGGTCTGGTGCGCCCGGACGAGCTGGTGGCCGTCGTCGGTCGTGCGCCGTCCGACATCCCGGGCGCGACTCCGATCGCGTCCTTCGCCGCCGGCTCGCCCGGCCTGCTGGAGATCTACCGCCAGCTCACCTACGTGGCCGCGGCGCTGCTGGTGTTCCCGGTCGCCGGCCTGCTGGGGGCGTCGGCGCGGCTCACCGCCACGCGGCGCGCGGAGCGGCTGGCGGTGCTGCGCCTGCTCGGCGCGTCGACGGGGCAGGTCACCGTCGCGGCGGTCACCGAGGTGACGGCGATCGCGGCGGGCGCGGCGGTGCTCGGGATCGGGGTGCAGTGGCTCGCGGCCCCCGCGCTGGCGGCGATCGAGCTCGGGGGCGGCGGCTGGTTCGCCGGCGATCTGCGGCCGGGGCCCGCGGCGGCCGCGGGCCTCGTCGCCGGGGTGGTCGTGCTGGCCCTGCTGGCCGCCCTCGGCGGTATGCGCGAGGTGGTGGTCGAGCCGCTGGGCGTCGTCCGGCGGCAGCGCTCCGGCTCGGCGCGGCTGCTGCGGCTGCTCGGAGTGGCCGCCGGCATCGGTGTCTTCGCCGTCGCGAACGGGGCGCGGCAGGCCGGACCCGCCGATGTCGCTGGGTTGGTGTTCGGGGTCGGGGTGCTCGCGCTCTTCGGTGCCGTGTCGCTCGTCGGCCCGCTCGTGGTCCGGCTGCTCGGGATCGGGATGACCCGCAGCGCGCGTTCCCCCGCCGCCCTGATCGCCGGTCGCCGGATGCTCGACGACCCGCGCGGAGCGTTCCGCCCTCTCGCGGGCGTCACGCTCGCGGTATTCGTCGCGGGGTTCCTCGCTCCCCTGACGGCGGCGCTTTCGGGCTCGACACCGGATGACGACTCCGCATTGCGGGTCGAGGCACCCGCAGGCGAGGTGGGCGAATTGCAGGCCGAGGTCGCGCACCGCCTCGGAGCCCGCGCGATCGCGGCCGATGTCGCGATCGCCGACGTCGGGGGCGAGGTGGGCGTGGCGGTCACGCCGACGCTCCCGGCCGATCGCGATCGGGTTCGCACGGCGCTCGCGCCCGTCGCGTCCGGCCCCGTTCTCACCGAGCGCGAGGCGCGATCGGAGAACGCGGTGTTCGTCGCGGATCTGCAGCGCGGCGCATTCGTCGTACTCGCCGGGACATTCCTCATCGCGGCCACGGCGACCGGAACCGCGGCCGCCGCCCGCGTGCTCGACCACCGGCGCACCCTGCGCCTGCTGCGATTGGCGGGCACCCCGATGTCGGTGCTCGATTCCGCCCGCCGGGCGGAGACCGTCCGCCCGTTGCTGGTCCTCGCGGCGATCGCACTCGTCCTCGGGCTCCTGTGCGCATTCCCCTTCGCCGCGGCGGCGAACGCGTTCGAGCCGACGGGAATCGTCGTCCTGGGCGTATCGCTGCTCGCCGGCGTCGCGGTGGTGGTGGCCGCTTCCGCGGCGTCGCGACCACTGTTGCGGGCCGTCACGGCCGCACCGGCCAGGGAGGACTGAGAATCGGTTGCCACCGTTTCCGTCGGTGCAGGGATTTCCGCCCACCGTCGGGGCGGGTGGCGTGGGGCGGGGGCGATCACGACGCCGGACCGCGGCGTCGAGGCGGGGAGAACGGTCGGTGGGAACAGCGGCCGGGACCGGTGAACGGCCCGTGCAGGCGGGCGCGGATGTCAACGCGCGGGGGTGGGGGCGGTACCGGCGCCGGCGACCGAGGGTGCTGCGAGCCCGGCGCCGGGCGCCGTGAGAGAGCCGGCGCACCCCGTCCGGTTCGGCCTGGTGCCGGGCCCCGCGACCCGAGCTGGTGACCGGCCCGCTCCGGCTCCGCACCCGCGACTGCGGGGGAAACGCTCGGCCAAGGGCTCGCGGATCACATGAACATCTGGTAGCTTCCCCGTTGCCTCGCCCTGTGGGGGAGGTTGCGGTTCCGGTTCCCACCGGTTGCTGACGTTGCGCAACGGGCGGCCCGGCGAACCGCAGGGGTTGCCGGACGTGTATTCCACCGTCCGGTGGCGGGTCGCTGCCTCAGGCGCGACGTGCGGGTATCCCCTTTCTTCGCATGTCTGCAGTAGCTCTGTGCGTCCACGGCGCTGGCCGTCGGTTTCCGCACGTCCGTTCCTGATCGCGTCGATCCACGGGAGTCGTTCGTCATGCACCGGCAGTCCGCTCACGACGGTGGGGCCACTGGCCTCCCCGCGTGCGCTGGTGCTGCCGTCCGGCTGCGGCTCTCGGCCGCGGACCGAGTGTGGCTGCTCGTGCGGTGGACGTTCGGTCTTGCCGGCGCTGTCGTGGTGCTGTGGATCGGTGCGGCGTTCCTCGCCTCACCCGCGTCCGCGGCCGTGGCGGTTCCGGTGGCGGCTGTCCAGCAGGGCGTGCTGAAGGGAGGGAACAGCAGGCCCGCCGGCGGCAAGAAGGACGACTCCGGCAAGAAGGACGACGACAAGTCGGAGAAGAAGTCGAAGAAGAAGGACGACGGCGACTCGGACGAGAAGTCCGACAAGAAGTCGAAGAAGAAGGACGACGGCGACTCGGACGAGAAGTCCGACAAGAAGTCGAAGAAGAAGGACGACGGCGACTCCGACGAGAAGTCCGACAAGAAGTCGAAGAAGAAGGACGACGGCGACTCCGACGAGAAGTCCGACAAGAAGTCGAAGAAGAAGGACGACGGCGACTCCGACAAGAAGTCCGACAAGAAGTCCAAGAAGAAGGACGACGGCGACTCCGACAAGAAGTCGGAGAAGAAGTCGGCGAAGGACGACGACGAGTCGGACCGGAAGTCGGGCGAGCGGACGGAGAAGAAGTCCGACGAGAAGGTCGACGACAAGTCCGAGGCGAAGCCGGGCAAGAAGGACGACGAGAAGCCCGCGAAGTCGGACGGGGAGCGCGAGGCGTCCGACCGCAGGTCCGACGAGAAGCGGGACACGTCGGAGCGCAAGCGCGAGGAGTCCGGCGACG
This sequence comes from Pseudonocardia kunmingensis, assembly GCF_006716445.1. Classification (GTDB taxonomy): domain Bacteria; phylum Actinomycetota; class Actinomycetes; order Mycobacteriales; family Pseudonocardiaceae; genus Pseudonocardia; species Pseudonocardia kunmingensis. The sequence continues at coordinate 2,589,081 of NZ_VFPA01000001.1, read as the reverse complement.
AGTCGCGCACGACCGAGGACGCGAAGGGCTCCGGTGAGAAGGAGGAGCGCGCCGGGACGCAGAAGGGCGGGAAGGGGTCCGCTGCCGACCGCGACTCCACGACGGACCGCGACGACGCGCAGAACGCGCGATCCTCGGACGGCGGTTCGGGCGACCGCGCGGCCCGTGATCGCGCCGCGGACCGTTCCGAGCAGGAGAACGAGAAGAAGGCCGGGCAGAAGTCCCAGGAGAAGTCCCAGGAGAAGTCCCAGGGAAATCCCCGGGAGAGGTCCGACGAGAAGAGCCGCGGGTCGGACGCCCGGGAGAAGGGCGAGCGGGACGAGCGCAGCGATCGCCGCGACGACGAGCGCACCCGGTCGGTCAGGACCGTGAGCGAGCGCGAGTCCGACGGCGATGCCGACGACATCGCGGAGGCGGTCCGCGAGGCCGTGGACGGCGAGGGTGGGAAGAGCCTCCGCGACCGTGTGCGGCAGGCCGTGCGGGACGCGTCGGGCGACGAGCGCCGGGAACGTGGCGAGCGGGCCGGGGATGCGGGCGATCGCGCGGACGCCGACGAGCGCGCGCGGGCCCTGGACGACGAGCGCGCGGGACGCGACGGGGAGCGCGGGAGCGACGCGCGTCGCTGGGCCCAGGAGCTGGCCGAGGGGCTCGACCGCGAGGCCGCCGACGAGAAGTCGGAGAGGAAGCAGCAGGCGCGGAAGCAGAAGGATCAGAAGGGGCAGAAGGAGAAGACCCGGGCGTGGGACGGTGACGAGCGGAAGGCGGACGCGCGGCGCTCGGCTCGGGAGATCGCCGAGGGCGAGCGGGCGTCGACGGCGGAGGACCGCTGGACGGAGCTCGCCGAGCGGGTCCGAGGGTCCGCCGACCGTGGGGGTGTGGACGAAGGCAGCCGTTCCCGCGGGGAGGACGCCGACGAGCGCGAGAGCCGCCGGGGCGAGGTCCGTCGGTGGGCGCAGGAGCTCGCGGAGGACGTCGAGGACGCGCGCGGCGGTGACCGTTCGGAACGGGACGAGTCGCGTTCCGCGGAACGCGAGCGGTGGACCGAGCTGGCCGAGGACCTCGCCGATGACGCGGACGAGACCCGCGAGCGCATCGAGCGGCACGTGGCGTCCGAGGTCCGGGACGGCGCCGAGCGCGCCGCGCGGAAGTGGGCGGAGAAGGCCGGCGCCGACCTGTCGGAGCACTCCGACGAGCGCGCCGAGGAGAAGGCCTCCCGGTCGCGGAAGGCTGTGCGCGACGCGCTGGAGCACGGCGACCGCGATGAGGCCACGGGAGCGCTGCGGCGCGCGGTGTCCGAGAAGGTCGCGTCCGAGCTCGCGCGCGGCGATGACGGCGAGGGCCGGGGCGAGGACGTGCGGCGCCTTGTCGAGCGCGCCGGGGACCTGGCCCGCGAGGCGCGGGGCCGCAACTCGGACCGCGACTCGGATCGCGACGTGTCCGGTGCGGTCGGCGACCTGGTCGACGACGCGGTGCGGTTCGCCGCGGACCGGGCCGGCGTGTCGGAGGACGACGCCGAGCGGGTGGCCGGCGCTGTGCGCAAGGCGGTCCGGAAGGCGTCGGAGGAGGCAGGGGCCGCCGTCGAGAAGGGGGCCGAGCGCGGCGACCGGAAGTCGGAGGGGTCGCGCGACCGGGCCGCGGCCGAGGACGCGGTCCTCGCGCAGCTGCTGAGCACGGGCGACGGTGAGCACCTCTCCCTCGACGGTGTGGGACCGGACCGCAAGGGGCGCTCGCGGGCCTGCGGCGCGGGCGGCGACGGGTGCGAGCGGTCGCAGGCCGGGTCGCGGGAGTTCTCCGATGCGAAGTCGCGGGGTCCGCCCGCGGACCGCCTGCTGCTCGCGGAGGACGAGGACGACGAGGATCGCGACGACGAGGATCGCGAGTACGACGACTCGGCCGAGCACACCGAGCGGGTGCTCGAGGGCCGGATCGAGGTCGACAAGAGCGAGAAGGACCTGGCGCGGGACAAGAAGAAGGTCGCGTCGGGTGAGCTGAGCAAGGCCGCCTACGACAAGAAGGCCGCCGACCACGCCCAGCTGGAGCAGCAGGTGGCGCAGGATCGGGCGGAGCTGTCGGAGGATCGTGCGGAGCTGGTCGACGAGGTCGTCGACGGGCACCGGGATCTGGAGTCGGCGCAGAAGAAGCTCGACGCCGAGGAGAAGAAGGTCGCCGCGGGGTCGGTGACGAAGAAGGAGCACGCGCGGGGCGTCGCGGAGCTGGAGAAGCAGCGCGACGAGGTCTACGAGGCCACCGACGAGCTGATGGAGGTCACCGACCGGGACGCGCGGGTGGTGCCCGAGGACGGCCTGGACGGCGAGGGGTCCGCCGCCGGCTGCGGGTCGGACGGCGCGTTCGTGGAGTGCGGGTCGGTCTCGGAGTCCGAGGACGGCGAGCGCGACGAGGACCGGTGCGTGGCCCTGTCGGGGGTGTCGTCGGGGTGCGGGACGTCGTCGAAGTCCGGGGAGAACACGAGCAAGGCCTCCTGCGACCTGTCCGGCGCGGACGCCGGCTGCGGCTCCAGCGCGTCGAGCCGGGGCGCGGACGGGGAGGAGACCACGGCGTCGGCGCGGTGCGACGGCGACGCACGCGGCTGTTCCCAGCACAGCGTCGCGACCCCGGACGGCGGGGCGGCGGCGTGCGACTCCGGTGGCGGATCGTGTCGCAGTGACAGTTCGGGGCCCGGCAGTTCACAGGCGGAGCGGTCCGAGGCGCCCGACGAGCGGGCGTCGGCGGCAGCCTCGTGCACCGGTGGGTGCGCCACGGACTCGTACGCGGACCGGTCGCAGGCCGAGGCGGGCTGCGACACCGACGGCGGGGCGTGCGACAGCACCAGCAGCGGGTCGAGGACCGATCGGGACGCGGCGCGCGCGGCGGGGTCGGACGGCGGGGACGGCGGTGCCGGGTTCGTGGCGGCGGGCCGGACGGTCCCGGCGGCGACCGGCCCGGCGAGCGAGCAGCGGGGCAAGGGCACGAGCTCGGCGCACTGCGACTCGGCCGCGGGCTGCGGCACCGCCAGCTCCGTCGAGCTTTCCGACACCGACGGTGAGGCGCGCGCCGACGCGTCCGTCGACTGCGAGGCCGCCTGCACCGGGAAGGCCACCAGCACCACCGCCGCGGGCCACGACGACGTCGCGATCGCCGATGTCACCGACGCCGCGGGCGCCACCGCCGCGACGCGTTCCCCGCGCACGGCGACGAACGGCTCGGCGAGCTGCACGGTCAGCGCCGGTGGCTGCGAGACCCGCAGCGACTCCGCCACCGATGCCGAGGACGGTGACAGCGCGGGCACCAGCGACGCCGACGCCTCTGTCGACTGTGACGGTGCCGCGGGCTGCGCGGGCACGGCGAAGTCGTCCACGGGCGGGAAGGTCACCGGCACCGCCGCGGCCGCGGGTGCGGCGGCGCCGGTCCGCGAGACCAGCGCCTCCACGAGCTGCGCGGCCTCGGCCGGCGACTGCGCGACCGATTCGTCGTCCGAGGTGGGCGACCGGGCGGGCGAGCCGAGGTGGGACGGGGCGGACGGGTTGGCCGCGGTCGCGCCGGTCGCGGCCCGCGAGCTGAGGGCGTCGAGCACCGCGGACGCGCAGGTCGACTGTGACGACGCGGCGTGCACGGGCTCGGGCCGTGCGACGACCTCCGGTGCGGCGTCGGGGGACGTCACCGGGGTGCGGGACAGCACGGCGAGGTCGACGTGCTCGGTGCAGGGCGAGGGTGGTGGGTGCGGGGCGCAGGCCGGCACGATGGTCGGCGACCGCGACCCGGTCTCGGCGCGGGAGGCCGCGGAGGCGGGTGTGACCGCGGTGTCGGGGCCGGTGAGCGTGTCGCAGGCGAACGCGTCGGTGCGGTGCGACGGCGGTGCCGGGGAGTGCGGCGGCACCACGATGTCGCAGACGAGCGCACGGGACACGGCGGTCTCGCCACACGCCCGCGGCACCCGGGCCACCGCGGGCTGCACGGTCACCGGTGGCGGCTGCGAGGGGTCGAGCACGTCGTCGGCGTCGTCGGCGCCGGACTTCGTGGTGACCGACCCGGAGACCGGGCTCCCGGTCGCCGGGCAGCCGGCCAGCGGCCCGACCTCGACCGCCTCGTCGTCGGCGAGCCTGTGGTGCGAGGGCGGAACCGCGTGCTCGGGCACCGTGAAGACCAGCACCGCCGCCTGGGACGGTGGCGTGAACGGCGGTACGCCGCGCACGTCGGAGGGCACGGCGAGCTGCGAGAGCGGCAGCGGCGCGTGCGAGGTGCACTCGGTGTCGCAGGCGTCGACCGGGTCGGGCGCGGCGCTCGCGCTCTCGGGTGAGCAGCTCGATGCCAACGGTGCGCCGAAGGGCGTCAACACCGCCCGTCTCCCCGCGGGGCCGTCGGCGGCGTCGGCGGCCGGCGCGGCACTGATGTGTGACGGGCAGGCGCTTTGCGAGGGAAAGGTCTCCAGCGCCGCCACCGCGACCGACCCGTCGGTCTCGCCGGACCCGCGCGGCTCGCGCAGCGAGGGCTCGTGCGAGGGCGTCTCGGGTGGGGTGTGCCAGGCCGTGACGAACTCCGGGGCGTCCAGCGGTCCGGATGCGAACGTCATCGCGCCGCTGGTGGCCGAGCGCTCCACGGCGAACGCCACGGTGGCGTCGGAGACCACCGGCGACGCCCCGGCACAGGACCAGCAGGCCCCGGCCGATGGCCAGGACCAGCCCTCGGTCCCGCCGGCGCCGACCGCGCCGGGTTCGAGCGCGAACACCGGTGGCCCCACCGTGGCGGGCGCGTCGAGCTGGACGATGGCCTCGGCCACCCTGGACTGCGCCGGGGGCTCCGGTGACTGCGCCGGCACCACCCGGACCTCGGCCGCAGGCAGCGACGGCCCCACCGCCGTGAACGACGGGAACGGGGCGCGCGGCCCACCGGCCGGCGGATCCAGCACCACCGCGAGCTGTGCGGCCGGCGAGAGCGGCTGCCAGGCGCAGAGCAACTCCACGGCGGGATCCGGCCAGGTCGTGGCCGACATCATCGCCGAACAGCAGAACGACGCCGCCGAGCAGCAGGCCGCGCAGGCCTCGCAGGCGGAGAAGGACGCCGCAGACGCCGCGCGGATCGCCGCGCAGACCGGCGCCACCCCGGAACAGAAGAAGGCGGCCCGCGAGGCGGCGACCGCCGCCACCGAGGCCCGCCAGGCCGCCCGCGAGGCGGCCGACCTGGCGGCGAAGCCGGTGACGGACGCGCCGGCCGCGCTGGCGCAGTCCTCGGCGACGGCACAGTGCGCCGGGGCGGGCTGCACCGCCCGCACCAGCGGCGAGACCGCGGGTCTTGCGGGCGGGTCGCGCACCGACGCGAGCTGCACCGCCGCCGAGAGCGGTTGCGCCGTCGCGAGCGACGCCGCCGCCACGCTGGTGCGCGACGCCGGCACGACGCAGGGCGAGAAGCCCGAGACGATCCCCGGCCGCACCACCAGCGGCCAGACCAGCTCGCAGCTGGTGTGCCCGGAGGCGGGCTGCACGGACACCCTCACCGGGTCCGCCGACGCCACCGCCGGCCCGGCCGGGCGCACCAGCCACAGCACGGCCACCGGCGGCACCGGCTGCGACGGCACCCGGGCGTGCACGGCACAGCTCACCGCCTCCTCCAGCGACTCGACCACCGCCCCCGGCGCCGCCGAGGACGAGCGCTTCGCCACCACGAGCGCGTCGGTCACCGCGGCGTGCGACGACGGATCGGCCACCGGCTGCGCGACCCGCGCCTCGTCGGCCACGCGTGTCACCGGAGCGTCGCAGGTGACCGCGAGGTCCACGGCGACCTGCGCCGCGGCCGGAGCCTGCCAGGCCGCGACCGGCGGGTTCGCCGCGAAGGACCTCGCCGAGGTCACCGCCACCTGCGCCGGTACCGGCTGCCGCACCCACACCGAGGGAAGCGCACGGGCGGCCGCGCCCAACGGGCAGAACACGGCGAACTCGCGCACCGACTGCACCGCAGGCACGGGCGGACTGTGCACGGGAGCGTCCCGCGTGGGTGCCGACGAGACCGGAGCGCAGGTCTCGGCCTCCTGCGAGGGCAGCGAGGGAGCCACCTGCCGGCACAGCTACTCCGCCTCGAGCACCGCGGCCAGCAGCTCCGGCGGGAACACCGCCACCGCGAAGGCCACGTGCGGCACCGCCGGCGGCACCGGATCGGGCTGGTGCGCCACCAGCGCCGCCGCCGACACGAGCGCGGACCACGCCATGGCCGGCGCCGCCTGCCAGGGCAGCGCCGGGTCCGGCTGCTCCTACTCCTACCGGGCCCACAGCAGCGCGTCCGACAGCGCCGCCGGTGCGCGGGCGAGCGCGCACGCCACCGGGTCGGGGTCGGGGACGTTCGGCGGGGGCCAGGCGGTCACCACCGCGGCGGCGGTGGCGGCCCCGGGCAGCGCCCAGGCGTCGGCCTCCTGCAGCGGCACCGCGGGCACGCGCTGCAGCCACTCCTACTCGGCGTCCGCGTCCGCGTCGGCGTCCGCCCCGGGGGCGCGCGCGTCGGCGTCCGCGTCCGGGTCCGGTGGTGGTGGCCAGGGCGGCGGTGGCGTGGCGGTGTCGGCGCAGGCGTCGGCGAGCCCGGGGAGTGCGCAGGCGTCGGCGTCGTGCGTGGGCGCGGCGAACTGCCGGCATTCGTACTCGGCGTCCGCGTCGGCGTCGGCGTCGGCGGCGGGTGCGCAGGCGAGTGCGTCGGCGTCGGGCTCGGGTGGTGGTGGCCAGGGCGGCGGTGGCGTGGCGGTGTCGGCGCAGGCGTCGGCGAGCCCGGGGAGTGCGCAGGCGTCGGCGTCGTGCGTGGGCGCGGCGAACTGCCGGCATTCGTACTCGGCGTCCGCGTCGGCGTCGGCGTCGGCGGCGGGTGCGCAGGCGAGTGCGTCGGCGTCGGGCTCGGGTGGTGGTGGCCAGGGCGGCGGCGGTGTCGCGGTGTCGGCCCAGGCGTCGGCCGGTCCGGGTTGGGCGAGCGCGAGCGCGTCGTGCTCCGGTGCCGCCAACTGCCGGCACTCCTACTCCGCGAGCGCGTCGGCGTCGGCCTCCGACCCGTCCGGTTCGTGGGCGAAGGCCAACGCCTCCGGCTCCGGGGGCGGCGGCCAGGGCAGCGGCGGGGTCAGCGTGAGCGCCCAGGCCTCGGCCGGCCCCGGCTGGGCGAACGCGAGCGCGACCTGCTCCGGCGCCGCCAACTGCAGCACCAGCTACTCGGCCCACGCGGAGGCGCGTGACCACAAGGACGTCGACGGCGGGTACTGGGACGCCTTCGGCGAGGCCACCTGCTCGGGCGGGGGCTCGTCCGGCGGTGGGTGCGGCGTCACGGCGTGGGCGCAGGCCGGCCCCGGTGGCGGTGGCGGGGGCTCCTGCTCGGGGACCTACTCGTCCTGCGACACCGACGGCGGCAACACCTTCACCTCCACCGCGCCTGAGGTGGAGCTCGGCCCCGGCGAGGTCCTCGACGAGAACGGTGAGCCCGTCAAGATCGAGGAACTGGGCAAGGACGAGCAGGCCGTGCTCATCGAGCGCGACGAGGACGGCGACGTCGTCTGGAAGATCAAGCCGAAGGGCGGGGAGGTCTACGGCGAGACCTGCCCGTCGCCCTGCGCGGGCGTCGACGAGCAGGGCCCCGGCGGGGAACGCGTCGGCTACGACCCGGACCGCAAGGCCAGCGAGCGCTACCGCGCCTCGATGCCGGTCGAGACGGGCAGCAGCAAGCGTGACTCCGCCACCGGCTCCGACGGGGTGCGAATCGCCCGCGACAAGAACGGCAACGGCGGCGGGTACGTGCGCGGCACGGGCACGGTCACCAACGGCCGCACCGGGGAGACCGTCGAGTACACCCGGTCCGCGCCGTCGGAGAAGGCGACCAACACCTTCCGCCTGACCAACCCGAAGGGCTCCCCGTTCACGTCCACCTGCAACGGCGGCTGCATCTACACGGGCGCGGAGCTGGAGGGCAAGCCCGGGGTGGACAAGGCCGTGATCGAGGCCCCGTCCGGCTCGATCGTCGGGCGGGACGTCCACGGCAACCCCGCGCGGATCTCCTGGGACGGCAAGGGACGCTTCACCTCCGCCGAGGGCGACGTGGTGACGAGCCCGACCGGGATGGCCGACGGCAAGATCGACATCGTGACCCGCGGCGCCGATGGTCTCGGCGGGTTGCTGAAGATCGACGGCTGGGGCACGGTCCTGTCGGCCGAGGGCGCCGAGCTGTCGTGCTACGGCTGCACCGGCGGCCACTACATGCCGACCGAGAAGGGCAAGGGCGGCACCAACTTCTGTTCGGTCGGCACGGGCGGCAGCTGCAGCGGCTGGGGCGTGCCGCTGAAGGACGGTGGCCGGGACTACCAGCACATCAACGTCGACCGCGGCGACGAGGGCAAGGCCGACTTCGTCCAGTACCTGCGCAACGCCGACGGCAGCGGCGGTGGCGCCGTCGCCTTCCTCAGCGGCGACGCCACGGCGTACGGGAGCGACGCCTTCGGCAACTGGGTCACGACCAGCGGCGACAAGGGCCGCACCGCGCTGCTCTACGCCGAGTCCGACGGCTACAACAAGGGCCAGGCGTGCGTGGCGGGCGCGGGGAGCTCGTGCCGCGGGTCGGAACCGGCCGAGCGACGGCTGGAGTGGGTGGAGCCGGACCGGAAGGTCACCGAGGCGCTCGGCATGACGGAGCCGGGCGAGCGTCCGGACGGGTTCATCGGCCCGATCGCGAACCAGGGTTCCGACTCGCTCCTGGACCGGGGCCGGGCGGCGTTCGAGTTCACCCGCGACCAGGGCCACCTGCGGTGGATGGCCGAGGACGGCAACGAGGAGGTCCAGCCGGTCGCGGACGCCTTCGCGGAGGCGAAGAAGGGCGGGATCACCCAGGCCGAGGCGAACGAGCTCGCCGCGCAGATCGAGGCGCTCTCCCCCAAGACGCGCGAGCGCCTCGGGCGGACCGAGGACGCCCTCGGGACCGTGCTGAAGGTCAAGGGCACCCAGCAGCGGACCACGCAGGACATCGAGCGGCAGCTCGCGGAGAACCCCGAGCTCGTCGGCGACATCCTGGGGCAGCCGAACCTCACGGACCCGACCAACGAGGAGCTGACCAGGGCGAAGAACATCCTGCTCGACCAGCAGGAGGTCTCCCGCATCGCCGCCGAGGACCTGGGCGAGCTGCAGCCCCGCCAGGACGCGCTGGACCGCCGTCAGCAGGCCTACGAGAAGGCCGTCCAGGACTACTACGCCGGACGCGGGGGCAGCTACGAGGACCTCGAGGCCGAGCGGCTCGCGATCAACGAGCTGGCCGCCGACCTCGCCGCGGACCGCAAGCCCTTCCTCGAGACCCTCGACGGGTCGCAGGACGTCCTGCGCGCCTACGACGCCTACGCCGCCGGTGTTGCGGACGCCCCTGGCTACGCCGCCGACATCGAGCTGGCCAGGCAGAACCTCGATGCGATCAACGGCGTGGTCGAGGCCTTGCCGGCGGCCGAGACGAAGGAACAGCTCGCCACGGCGGTCACGATCGCCACCTTCAGCGACGCGGTCCGGATGGGCTACGAGGCAGCCATCGAAGCGCCGCGGGCGCCGTCCAACCGGCTGAGCGACATGCACCTGCCGTCGACGGGCTCGGCGGACCTGGCGCTGGCGATGCGGGCCGCCGCCGGATACCCCTACATCCTCGAGGTCGCCGACGACGCGAACAGCCCGTTCGCGAACCTGAACCCGGACGAGCTCTCCAACATCGCCGCGACCTGGACCTACGGGGACCGCGACCCGGGCCGGATGACGGACTTCGAGGTCGCCGGGCTCGCCAGCACGCCGTCGACCGCCGACCAGGCCGCCGGGATGCTGCTCGGCTGGTCGGGCGGGGAGGGCTACAGCGAGCGCAAGGACGCGATCCTCCGCCAGATCAACCACAGCTGGCTGCGCAGCAAGGTCGGGTCGGTGCTGTCGGAGGAGGAGCAGGACAACCTCGCCGACAAGGTCGAGGAGCACGACCCGAAGAGCGTCCTCGGCTTCTTCGAGTTCATGCTCGACGGCGCGCACTGGACGACCGCGGAGTCGGTGCGGCTGTACAACAAGGAGTTCGGCGCCGGCACCGACAACTTCGGGCGCAACCTCGGCCGCGACGCCGTCACCGTCGGCGCAGGCCTGCTCTCGCTGCCGGGTGTGGTGATCGGCGGCGGCGTCACCGAGGGCGCCAACCGGGTCGAGAACGAGGGCTGGGGCGCGGCCCTGTACCTGTCGCCGGTGACCGGCATCCCGCGCCTGGTCGACTCGATGGTCAACCCCGGCGACTACTTCGACGAGCCGCGCAAGCGGAACGCGGACGGCACGGTCGAGTCCGACGCGGACTACTACAACCGGATGGCCCCGCTGACCGGCAGCATGGTCCGGACGCCGATCGCCAACGCCGTCAACCGGCACTTCGGTGACGGCTCGGCCTCCAAGGACTACTTCGAGCGCCCGCTCATCTCCCTCCTGGAGGACGCGACCCCGATCCTCCTGGTGACCGGCCCGGTCGCCGCCGGGTTCCGGGGCGGGTCGATCGCCGCCGCGGCCCGTGCCTCCACGGCGCGGGCGGGCCTGGCCCGGCTCAACGAACTACCCCGGACCGCAGGCAACACCGCGCTTGCGCGCTCCCTCGCCGCGGACATCGCCAGGTTCGACGGCCAGGCGATGCGGCGGAACGCGATCAGCCAGGTCGCGAGCATCCCGTGGCGCGTGACGGCCGCACCGTTCAAGGTGGCGGGCCTCCCGGTCCGGGCCGGGGCGGTCGCCGTCCGTGCGCTGGCCGCTCCGACCGCGCGCGCCGCGAAGGCGGCGGGCAACAGGGCAGGCATGCGGGGGCTGGCCGGCGCGGTGGCCGGCCGGCCGACGGCCGGGCTGTGGGGACGGGCCTCCGGCGCGCTGGACGGCGTGGCCACCCGGCTCGGGCGGACGGCCGAGTGGGGTCGGGTCACGGCCCGCTACGGGTACTTCGGCAAGGCCGGCGAGCGCGCCGCCCGTCGGGACATCGGTGTCCGCCGGCTCGCGACCGACGAGGCGGTCCAGGCGGCCTACGCCGCCCGCGTCGCCCGCGTCGAGCGGGGCGGAAAGGCCGGCGACCCGGTTCGCGCCGCGCGGCTGGACCGGCTCGAGCGATCGCTCCGGGTGGTCGAGCAGCGCCGGTTCGCGGCGATGGAGCGCCACGGCGGGCGCGACCGCCACCTCGCGGGGAAGATCGACGACCTGCTCGCGCTGAAGGGCGACAAGCCGGTGAGCCTGGCGTCGCTGGCCCGTGAGCTCGGCGTCGGGAAGCGCGCCGTCCGTGCCGCACTGGCCCGGGAGACCGCCGAGCGGGCGGGGCTGGGCAACGGCCCGCGCGTCGGGCTGGCCCGCGACCGCAGCGGGGCGGAGATCGTGGTCCGGCCCCGGGGCGGGGAGACCGCGCACGCCCGGGCGCAGCGCCGCCTGGCCGACGAGGTCGACGCACGGCTGCGGCAGAACGGGGACGCCCCCGTCACGATCGCCTCGCTGGCCCGCGACCTCGGCGTCAAGAAGTCCGCGATCCGGAGCGCGTTGAGCCGCGACACCGCGCTGCGCGGCGAGCTCGGCGGCGGCGCGCGCGTCCAGCTGGTGCGTGACCGCAACGGCACCGCGTGGGCGCAGCGTCCCGAGCCGGGCCTGGCACCCGAGGGCATCGGGCGCCCCGCCGGTTCCCCGGTGCGGGGGACCCCGGCGCAGCGCGCCCTCGCGCAGCAGATCGACGACGCGCTCTCCGCCCGGGGCGACGGGCCGGTGACGGTCGCATCGCTCGCCCGCGACCTGGGGGTCAAGAAGAGCCAGATCCACGACGCCCTCCGCACCGAGACGGCAGACCGGGCCGATGTCGGTGCCCGCCCGCGTGCCGAGGTCGTGCGCGACGGTGACGGGACGGCCTGGGTGCAGCGTCCCGACCGGGACGGGCCTGCCGACGGCGGCACCGACCGGACGCCGAGCACGCCGAAGCCCGGCGACGGGCAGCCGGGAGCGCTGCCCCCCGGTTCCTCGGCGGGGGGCGCACGTACCCAGGCGAGCTCGTCCGGGGACGGAGGCGCCCCGACCGCCGGCGCCCACACCGGTCCGCGAGCCGGGCAGCACGGTGACGACGGCAGCGCCACGGTGGACACGTCCGCGCCGGGCGGCACGCGCAAGCACGACGGCAAGCGGCGCAGTGGCGACCCGCCGCACCTGGGCAGCGACGACACCACACCTTCGGGCAAGTCGGCGCGGACCGGCGACGAGCTGCCGCCGCGACCGACCGGCGCGGAGGCGCCGAACCGCAAGGCGATCAAGGCTGACCGGGACGAGCGCCTGGCCAGGCTGGACGCCGCGATCCGGGAGACGACGGACCGTGCCCACCGGCGCGATCTGCTCGACGTCCGCGATCGGCTGCTGAGGGACACCCAGCACGAGCTGTCCAACGAGCGTGCGCTGCGCAGCGTGCGCAAGAAGATCAACGAGATCAAGGAGGTGTGGTCCGGGCTCGATCACGGCAAGTACCTGGAGCTGCGCGCGAAGGCCCTCGACAACCCGAAGAAGGTCTCGCAGGCCGAGTACTTCGCGCTGATCGCCGAAGAGATCCGACTCACCCTCGGGAAGCGACTGCACGACGTGCAGCTGGCCGGCGCGATCGCGCTGGACCGCGGCGCGAGTGGCGCATCCCGGTACCTGACGCTGCGGCGCGCGCTGCGCGGCAACGTCGTGCAGATGCTGACCGGCGAGGGCAAGACCCTCACGGGCATGCTCCCTGCGCTGAAGCGCGGCTACCAGGAACGCGGTGGCGTGCACGTCCTGACCAGCAGCGTCCAGCTGGCCAAGGACACCGCGGCCGTGTACCGCCCGGTGGCGAAGGAGCTCGGCCTGGAGGTCGGGCGCCTGCGCGGACACGGCGAGCCCGTCCACCTGCGCAAGGCGGCCTACGAGGCCGACGTCACCATCGGGTCGGCGAGCGACTTCCTCTTCGACCTGCTCGACGACGGGCAGCGCCCGGCCGGCGCGAAGGTGCAGCGCGGGCACGAGTACGCCCTGGTGGACGAGGCGGACATGATCCTCCTCGACTGGGGTGGCAGCCCGCACCGCCTCGCCCAGGCCGTGGAGAGCCGAATCCGCCACGCCGAGCTGGCCTGGGCGCGCGACGTCGCGGCGGAGCTGCGCACCGGTGAGTTCCGCGCCGTCGACGGCGAGCCGGTGACGATCGGTGCTGCCCAGGCGAAGCGGATCGGTCGACGCCTCGGCCACCCGCTGTCCGAGCAGCAGATCCGGGACCTGGTGAACGCCAAGCGGGCCGAGCGCCTGCACGCGGAGGTCCACTACAAGATCGCCGATGGCGCCCGGGTGGAGATCCTCGACAACCTGAACGGCCGAGCCCTGGACGGCCAGCGGTGGAGCGCGGGCCTGCACGAGGCCATCGAGGTCAAGCACCGGCTGCCGATCGGGCGCCCGCAGCACACGATCGCGCAGATCACGGTGCGGGACTACCTGCGCGGCTACCGCGACGTCGCCGGCATGACCGGCACCGCGACGCGCGCGGCGTCGCTGTTCCACAAGCTGTACCGGATGGACGTCGTCGAGATCCCGACGAACAAGCCCAAGCGGCTCGAGGAGCGGCCGCTCGAGGTGTACGCCGGCTCCGAGGCCTGGCTCAACGCACTCGCCGACGGCGTGGTGGCGCGCAAGAGCAGCGCCGCCCCGGAGCTGCTGATCTTCCGCACGCCGGCGCAGGCCGAGGCGTTCGCCGCGGCGCTGAAGGAGCGCGGGGTCGCGGCGCAGGTGCTCAACGCGCTGGACCAGCGCATCGGCTTCGAGGACGCGGTGATCGCCGCGGCCGGCCGGCCGCACGCGATCACCGTCGCGACCAACATCATGGGGCGCGGCACCGACATCCTGCTCGGCGGCAAGGCCTACCCGCGCGCCAGGGCGGCGGTGATCGAGGCGGGCGGCCTGCGGGTCACGGTCGCGAACCTGTTCGAGTTGCGGCGGGCCACCGACCAGGCCTTCGGGCGGGCCGGGCGGAAGGACGAACCCGGATCGGCGGGCGAGGTGATCTCCCTCGACGACCCGATCCTGGCCCAGCACGCCGACCAGGCGGCCCTGGCACAGCTGAAGAAGGACTTCGCCGACCAGCCGCACCGGATCTCGTCCGCGGCGGTCACCTCGCTGGTGGAGAACGCCGTCAAGCGGGCGACGAAGGCGCAGGAGCAGCAGCTCGTCGACGTCGTCCGGGGTCGCCGCGGCCACGAGCTCCCCGGCGTGACCCGGCAGCTCGACGCCACGGGCGGTCGGCTCAGCGCCCGGGACGCGGCACTCGACGCCGCCGTCGACAGGATCCACGGGCTGGAGCGCGACGTGGCCGCCGCGCGGCAGGAGCTCGGCGCCGCCGGGGCGAGCTTCGCGAAGGGTGGCGGCTGGGCGCGGGTGTCGCGGGCCTGCGCGCAGGTGTGCCGGGTCGAGAACGAGATCACGCAGGCGTTGCGCGACTTCCGCGCACTCGCCGAGCCTGCCGGGGCGGCCGACCTGGCCGCGAAGCCCGCCACCCGCGCGTCGGCCGCCGCAGACCGCAGCGCCGCCGAGCTGCTCGGTGTGACCGACGATGCGGTCACACTCGCCCACGAGCAGATCGCGGCGCAGGACTACGCCGGCGCGGTCGCGACGCTCCAACGCGTCGCACGCGGAGCGCTGGTCCTCGGCCGGTTCGCCGAGCAGGACTGGGGTGCCGCCGAGCACGTCGCGGTCGCGGCCGACCAGGCGGCCGCCGCCCTCCAGCGGCTCGCCGACACCCGGGGCCCCGTCATGGACGACGAGAACGAGCGCGGCGGGTACACCGACGCGCTGGCCCGGCTCGAGGGGCTGCTCCACACGCGGCCCGCCGGGGCGGCCGCCGAGGTGTTCACGCTCGCCATGGGCAACGAGGCCCGCGTGCAGCTGAACCGCCTCGAGCAGGCGGGCGCGCCCGCCGAGGTCATCGCCGACCTGCACCGGCTCGCCACGGCACAGCTCGTCGACGCCGCGCAGCTGCGGGCCCTGGTGCTCACCGGCCGGTGGCTCGGTCACGCCCGCCCGGCGCAGGCGATCGGCGAGTTCGCGGCGGAGCACGGACTCGCCTGGAGCAAGGGCACCAAGCGCCGGTTGCGGGCCGCGCTGCGCACGCTGCCGCCGGAGCCGCCGGTGCCTGCCGACGCTCCCGCGGGCGGTCCGGCGGCTGCCGCCGGAACCGGTGACGTCGGGCCGCCCGGCGGTGACACCGGCGGCGGTGTCGAGGGCACGCCGCCGCACGACGACGGCGCCGCCCCGCAGGCGGGGGCCGCGCCGCAGACCCGCGAGGGTGCGCCGAACAAGAACGATCACCGGATCGGGCGCACCGCGTCCGGCGTGCCCCCGCCTGCGGGTGAGCAGGGTGCCGGCGGGCTGTCCCCCGCCGAGCGGGCCGCGATCGCGCCGCTGCTCGACCCGACGGCCGCTCGGGCCGTCCTGCCGCCACTGCAGGTCGCGCGCCTGCTCGGCCTCCCGGTGGAGGAGGTGCTCGCGGCCGGGTGCACGGGGATGTGCGTGGTGCCGGGGCTCGCCGACCAGGTCGCGCAGGCCACCGGAACCCGCAGCTCGGGCGTGTACGCCGACGGCCGGTCCGGGCTGCTCTTCACCGACCCGTCCGCCGTGGACGCCTTGCTGCAGGGCGGCGATCTCGGGCTCGTGCGGGACGGGTCGGGGTGGCCGTGGGCCCCGGTGGGCGGGGTGGTCGCGGCAGTGGCGATGGTGACTCCGCCGAGCGGCTTCTCGCCCGTGCAGCCGCGCGCCCCGCCGGCGTCGGGCCGATCCCTGCGGGCGGTTGCCGCCCGTGTCGCCGTGGCGGTCGCCGCCACGGGAAGCATGATCGCCGCACTCGTGGTGCGGCTGCGCGGCGCGTTCCAGCGGCGGCAGGCCCGGATCGCGCTGGCTGCTGCGGCCGAGCGGTACGCGGCGGCGCGCGACGGGGCCGAGGCGCTCGCAGACGTCACCGCAGCGGTGGTCGTGGCGGTGGAGCGCGGCGTGGCGGAGCAGGTCGTGGCGCGGATCGCCGGCTGGCCGGTCACCGTGGTGGGGCTGACCGTCCGCACCGAGCAGGCCCGGGCGCGGGTGGCCGAGGGCGTACGCGCGGGGTGGAGCGCGAGCGCCCACGCGGAGCGGGTTCGCGAGCGGGTGCTGTCCGCGCTGGATCGCCGCATCACGCAGCTGCGTGACGGTGGGACGCCGCCGGTGGCAGGACTGCTCGACGAGGCGCGGGCGCTGCTGGCCGAGCTCGACGCGCTGGCGGAGGACGCCTGGCGCGGACACGAGATCCTCACCGCGGCCGCGCCCACGGACGGTGCGACGGTGCGCTGGCGGACCGACGGTGGGGTCACGATCCAGCGGATCGACGGCACCCAGCTGCACGTGCCCGCGGACGAGGTGCGCCGCGGACGGGCGGCACTCGCGGCGATCGTCGCCGAGCACCCCCGTGGCCCGCGCCCGGGCACCGCCGCCATCGGCTGGTGGGGCGCGCAGCGCGCCGGGGCCGAGGGCGGCTCGCCGTTGGGCGGCGCGCTGAACGCACTGGCCGAGCTGGCCGCCCGCAAGCCCACCCGCGCGGAGGTCGCGACCGCTGTCGCGCGCGAGCTGCTGGTGCACAACGGCGGGCTCGCCGCGGTGCCTGCGGGCGCGTTGTCCGCCGGCGCCGTGTCGTTCGTCGAGGCGCTCGTCGACGGGCCGACGGCACGGCGGGCGGCTCTGCGTCGTGACCTGCGTGGGCCGGCGAACACGATCGTGTTGCGTGCCGAGAGCTGGGGCGAGGCTCCGCCGGCCGGTGCCGTCGACGAGCTGCTCGCACGCGTGCAGGAGCTGCGGCGCGAGCTGGCCTCGGCAGCAGGTGGGCTGACCGAGCTGGTGGCCGCGAAGACCACCGCGGCCGAGGCGGCGGTGGCGGGCGCGATCGCGGCCATGGAGAAGGCGGACGAGGGGGCGGCCCGGTCCGACCGCGGCGCTGCCGAGCGCGCGCGCAAGGCGGGCGCGGACATCGCGGCCGCGGTCGCGGCCGAGGAGGGCGCCCGCCGCTCCGCCGCGGCCTACCGCGCCGCCGGGCAGCGTGCCGAGGCGGCGGCCGCGGCATTCGCGGTCCTCGACCGGGCGGTCGAGGGGCTGCGCGCGGGCCCGGCCGCTGCCGGGCAGGTCGAGGAGGTCGTGCGGCTCGCCCGGACCGCGGCGGCCGCGGTGCGGGCGTACCGGAAGGCGTTCGTGGCGGCGTTGCCGCCCCGGCCGACGCTTCCGGCATGGGCGCCGACGGGCGAGCTCCCGAACCTGCCCGAACTCACCGAGACGGTGAACGCGCAACTCCACGAGCGCGGCCTGAGCCACCGGTTCACGCAGGAGGAGCTGCACGGCCAGCTGATGGCCAACCCCGGCCGGATGTCCGGGGACGGCCTCGTGGTCCAGGTGCCGGTGCGGCGCAAGCTCGGGCGCGATCCGCGCAAGCACACGGGCGTCGAGGTGCGGATCAGGATGCGCACCGGCGAGATCGTCGAGGTGGCGGATCCCGAACTGCTGCTCGGTCGCACGGCGTCGGAGGGGATCAGCGGCACGCTGACCCAGGGCGGCTCGTCGGCAGGGGCCGGCGCGGCGCGCAGCTTCGGGCTCTCGGGCAGCCTGGACAGCGCCAAGCTCGTCGACCAGCTGCCCGACGGCACGATCAAGCGCATCCTGCAGTTCGTCGACGTCAAGCTGGGCGGGAGCCGCGGTCGCAACGAGTCCACCGGCAGCGGGACCTCGGGCTTCGCGCTCAGCGGCGGCGTGTCCGACAACCGCGGCGACTCGTTCCTCGTCGAGGTGGAGACCGCGTGGGAGGTCTCGGTGCGCGGGTCGGCGGACCCGGGCAACCCCGGCTGGGAGTGGACCCCGCCGCAGCGCGTGGGTGCCTTCCGCGGCGCCGCGGGATCGAGGCTGTTCGGCGGGCCCGACCTCATGCGCCTGTGGGTCTCGCACGCCTACCAGGCCCGCGGGCCGCCGCGCACCGTCAGGCTGAGGGCCGAGCAGCGCGGGCAGACGCCGTTCCCCGCGAACGCGCCGCTCGGGGTGAAGGGCCTCGAGTCGCTCTCCGACCGGACCCTCGAGGCGCTGCGCACGCACGCGCTGGTGGGTGCGCTGACCCGCGACCACGTGCGGGCGTTCCTGGTGGAGGAGCTGCCCGGACGGCTCGCGGCCGCGGTGAACGACCCGGCCGGTCTGCAGCGGACCGTCCCCGACGACCGCGGCCGCCCGCTGGCGAACCTCACGGTGAAGGCGACGCCGCGCACCTGGAGGGCGATCGGCACCGCCAGCGTCAAGGAGTTCCTGGAGGACCTGCGCGTCGCGTTCTCCGGCACCTCGGCGAACCAGTCGACCGGGCGCTCGACCACCCTCGACGTCACGGTCGCCGCGACGAAGGCGACCGTTGCGCTGGTGACGGCGTTGTTCCGGGCGTTCACCGGGCGGCTCGGCCCGGCAGGCAACGTCAGGTACGGCCGCTCGGCCTCGCGATCCGTGGGCTCGAGCAGCAGCAGCCAGGCGATCCACGCCGGGGTGCCGAGGTTCTCGGGGCACAGCCAGGGCGGTCTCGTCGGGTTCGACGTGACGGTCGAGATCGATTGGATCGACCGCGGCACGCCGGCCGTGCCGGCCGTTCGGGGTGACGTGGAGGCGTTCCTGCGGGCCGCGGAGTCGGACATCTTCCGGTTCGGCGGGCCGGTGGACGCCGCCGCTGTCGTCCGGGAACCAGGTGTCCCGGTCACCCGGTACGCCGAGCGCGACGCGCGCCTGCGTGACGACCCGGTCGCCGAAGCCCCGTTCGGACGCCTGGCCGAGCTGCCGCAGTGGTACGGGCCGGGTGGGATCCGGGGCGTCGGGCACGGTCTCGTCCGCAACGTCACCGGTATCGACGACATCCGCCGCGACGTCGAGAAGGCGCTGCGCGAGGAGGGACTGCTGCCGCCTGCGGACCCGGCGAAGTGGTCCACCGACGAGCAGGAGCTCGCCGGCCAGCTGGCCAACCAGCGGGAGATCGCCGAGCAGCTCTCGCCCGCGCGCCTCGAGACCGGCTACGACCAGGCGATGCAGGGCGGGCTCGTCGTGTCGCTGGTGCGGCACCGCCGCTGGCGGTCGTCGGAACGGCTGCTGCTGCGGCTGCGCCTCGAGGTCCGTACGGAGCCGGGCACCGGCCGGATCCGGTTCACCTACGACGGCCACACGACCGCGTGGACGATGGTCGGGCTGGACATCGGCTCGAACACGTCCGGGCGCACGACGTCGCAGGGCCGCAGCCAGACCACGGCCGCCACCCTCGGCTCGAGCGTGGCGATCGGCGCGGACGCGGACGCCGCCGAGGACGGCTACCAGACCGAGTCGAGCGCGGCGGGCGAGACCGGCTTCCAGGGCAGCTGGGGCCGCAGCTCGGCCCAGTCGTCCGGACGCACCGGCAACGGCGTGACGCTCGTCGAGGGCACGACGACCACGGCGATCTTCACGGTCGAGCACCGGATGACGGTCGAGCTCGTGCCGGAGCGGGGCGCGGGTCGGCGGCTCACCGCCGGGCCGGTCTCCGCGCAGCTGCTGTTCCCGGCGGACCTGCTGCCCGACGCGAACCCGGTGACCGCGCAGGCCTACGACACGCCGGCCGCCGTGCTGCCGCTGATGACGCCGCTCGCGCTCGACGCCGGGGACGTCGAGGGCGCGGTGCTCGCCGCGATCGAGCAGCGGCTCGGGCAGGGCTGGCGGCTGGACCCGGCCGCCGCCGCGCAGCTGCGCGAGCTCACCGGTGTGGAGAGCCTGCGCTCGCAGTTCCTGGAGCTGCTGGGCCCCGGACGGCGGACGCGGCTGCTGGTGCAGGGGCCGCTGCACCAGCGCCGCTGGGTCGAGGTGCGGCTGCAGGGCCACGCGGGGCGCTCCACCCACGTCACGGTCGCCGACCTGGTGTCCGGGGTCATCCGGCTGACCCTCGGCAGCATCGGCGCGGACTCCGGAAGCTCCCGCGGCCGTGGATGGGCGTGGTCGATCAAGGGGATGTTCAGCCAGCTCTCCGAGCCGAAGGGAGGCGTCGGCGGCAACGCCTCGCGCGCGCACAACAGCGGCACGACGCGCACGTGGATGCGCATCTGGGGCCGCGAGCCGATGACGATCGAGACCGGCCGCAAGTACGTCAGCACGATGGGGCTCGACATCGACGTCTCGGTGGCCTTCGCGGGCGAGCGGGCCGCGTCGGATCCGACGACCGTGTCCGGGAAGTCGCTGTACCTGGTGCCCGAGCGGCACGTCGTCGAGCTGTACTCGCGCGGTGAGCTGCCACTGGCACTCGAGCTCGTCGCCGACGCCGTGCAGCGCGTCCGGCAGGGCGACCTGCGACTCGACGCCGTGCTCACCCAGCGCCTGTTCGCCCGCTACCGCACCGACCTCGGTGCCGCGGTCAGGGAGAACGCGACGCTGCCCCCGTTCGTCGAGGAGCACACCAACCGCGCCCTGGCGCAGGCGCTCGACGTGGCCGTGGCGCGGGAGACGTGGGACGGGCGCTGGCAGGGCAACGGGACCGTCGACCTGCCGGCGCACCTGCGCGACGGGATGGCCGAAAGCACGGTGGAGCAGGTCCGGCTGCACACCACGACCGCGCGACCGCAGGACATCGAGTTGTTCGAGGCGGTCCTCGGCGCGGTGCGCCGCGCTGCGCCCGGCGCGCTGGAGCGCGACGCGGTGCTCTGGAACTGGCTGTTCAACATCTTCGCGGCCAACCGGTGGCTGGGGCACATCGACGCGATGCTCGCCGGCGACGGGCTCGAGCTGCGCGTGCCGGTCCGGGTCGGCCAGCGGGGCATCGGCTACCGGCCGGGCGCCGACCGGATCCGGTACCTGAACGTCCGGGTCGGCGCGAGCCTGGCCGCCGCCGCGACCCGGATCGGCCGGACCGACGACGTCGTGATGATCCTCCAGGACTACGGCTACCTCGAGACCAAGACCTCCCGCAACAGCGGCCGGACGCACGGTGCCGGGGGGAGCGGTGACCTCGGTGTCCTCGGTGGGTTCGGACCGAACACCAACGTGGGCAGCGACCGTATGCGCGGCGTCGGTGCCGAGGCGGCTTTCCAGCAGACGACGCTGCGCGGCCTCGCCTCCTTCGACGGCGTCGACCGGATCCGGCAGGGCCTGACGGTCCAGGTCCAGGCGTGGACGAGCCCCGTCCGGTTCAACCGGGCCCGTGCCGCGATCGCCGGGCGCCACGGCCCGCGCGGCCCGCCTGCAGGCGCCGAGCGCGTCGAGCTGGCGGGCAGCATCGTCCGGCTCGTCGCGGACGGGCTGGCGGCGCGGCGCGCGCCCGGCCGGCCAGCGGCGCAGCCCGCCGTGCGCGAACCGGGCCGGTCCGGCCGGGAGCGGCGGTTCGAGCTGCCGACCGAGGCCCGGGTCGACGTGCGGCCCGACCGGCTGGCCGACCGGGTCGGCGAGATGCTCATCGACCGGCGCCTGCTGGGCCGGGCCGGCGTGGAACAGCACCACGAGCGTCTGGTCGCGGCGCTGTCCCCGGTTGCGCTCAGCGCGTTCCTGCACGGGATGAACAGCCCGGAGGGTCTGCTGCTCGCCCGGCTCGCCGTCCCCGGCAGGTCGACGACCTTCGTCGAACTGCGGATCGGCGCGGAGCTGCTCTTCGACGAGGTGACGGTCCGGGGCCGCAAGAACGTGGAGATCCGGACCGTGCACCGCCGCCAGGCGTTCGCGCGCAACAGCGCCACGGTCGGCTATCGCATCCCGCTGGCCGTCGGCGGCGGCCTCGGGCACGCCGAGGCGCCCGTGAGCGGTTCCGCGAGCGGCATGGCGCAGGGATCGCACAACGGCGGAGCGGGCGGCGGCAACCGCGACGAGCGCAGCAAGTTCGAGAAGGGCGTCGTCTCCACGGTCGAGCTCGGCGTCGTCTACCGGGTGACCGCGCGCCGGGTCCGCATGCACGACGGTGTGGTCCGGAAGTCGTTCCGCGACATCGTGCTCCCGGTCGCCGACGGCCGGGTGTTCGTCACGGCCTTCGAGGCGGACCTGGCCCGGCTCGTCGGCGACGCTCCGGCGTGGCCGGTGCCGGGGTGGGGCTCGGGCCCGGACGTGAGGTTCGGCGGCGGCAGCTACCAGGGCGCATCCGGTGGTGGGGGTGGCCCGATCGCCGAGGGCGGCTTCTCGCGGGAGGAGGCGCGGCTGGTGCAGCAGGCGCTGGCGCGGATGTGGAAGGCCGCCGTGGCCCGTCGCGACGGGCGCCCGGTGCGCAACCGCGGTCCGCCGGAGGCCGGGCTGCGCGACGACGAGGAGCTCTTCGTCCCGCAGGTCTCCGACGTCGTCGGGCAGCTGCGGCGCGACGGCGTGCCGCAGCGGCAGGCGGTGGACCTCGCGCGGCGCGTGGTCGAGTTCTCCTGGCCGGACACGGCGACCGGCGTCGGCGTGATCGTCGTGCCCGAGCACCGGCTCGCCGAGCTGCGCCGCCACGGTCTGCTCCACCACGCCGTCGAGCACGCGCGGCTGTTCCACCTGGACCCGGACGCGCCTGCGCGGGACGCCTACGACGAGCACGTCCACGACGAGCACGCGCGGTGGGTCGTCGAGCGGCTGACCGAGGTGCCCGCCGCGCAGACCCGCCGCGAGTTCCGTCGGATGCTCGGCGGCGACGTGCAGCTGGGGGCGATCGACGGGTACCCGGGCGGGCCGTACGCCGTGTTCGTCGACGGCCGCCTGGTGGGCGTCTACAAGCCCGAGAGCACCGCACCGGGCGAACCGGCGCGCGAGATCGCCGCGTACGAGCTGGCGGTGGCGTTGGGCTGGGAGGACCTCGTGCCGGTGACCGTCGCGTGGAACGGCGAGCACGGGCCCGGTTCGGTCCAGCGGTGGGTGCACCTCGCGTACGGCGGTGTCGAGGACATCTCGGGGTACGACGCGTGGGACCGGGAGCGCGTGGCGGTCCTCGACTACGTGATGGCGAACACCGATCGGCGCGAGTCGAACTACCTGTCCTACGGCGCCCGGCTGCAGCTCATCGACCACGGGTTCGCGTTCCTCCCGCGCGCGGAGCTGGACGGGCTGCTGACGCGGGGGTCGGAGTTCGTGCTGGCCCAGCAGGGCAGCCCGCTCAGCGGCGCCGTCCGCGATGCGGTGGACCGCGTGGACGGGGCGGCGCTGAAGGCCCGGCTGGAACGAGCAGGGCTGGGCGGCTACGAGATCGAGACGGCGCTGGCCCGCCTGCACGAGGTCCGCGGGGGCTCCATCACCGGGCGGACCTGGCTCGCGCAGCGGAAGGCCGCCTGGAGCGCACCCGAGGAGTTCCCGACCACCGGGTTCTGGGCGCCGTCCTTCGCCGATCCCGGCGTGGGCGACCCGGATGCCGGCACCCGCCCCGCCTTGCCGGGTGCCTCCAGGTGGACGGGCACGACCGACCCCGCGCGGGGACCGCCGGGCAGCGAGCCGACCGAGCCTGCCGGTGGGCCCGCCCGCATCTCCGGCGCCGACCTCACCCGTGACCAGCTCGTGGCGATCGTCGCCCTGCTCGACCGGGCGCCCGTGGTCACGCGGCTGGGGCCGGAGCAGGTGGCCGACCTGTTCGGCCTCCCCCACGCCGAGGTGGAGAACGCCGGCTGCGGGGGCCTGTGCGCGGTGCGGGGGCTGACCCGCGACGTCGCGCGGGTGAGCGGCGTCGACGACCTCGTGGTCCACGCCGACGCGCGCACCGGCCTGCTGTACGTCGACGCGGACGTGCTGACGGCCCTGGACGCGGGGGCGCTGGACCACACGGCGCTGCGGATGCTGGGCACCCACGAGCTCGCCGAGCTGCGCAACGGCCGGCTGCCGGCCGGGGAGCGGGTGGCGCACGACCGGTTGCCGCCGCTGCCGGACCTGAGCCCGCTGCGGGCGACGGCCGGGACCGCGGCCGGCGCCGGGTCGACCGCGTCCCGCGTGCCGTCGGTGCATGCGGGCGATCTCCCGGCACGGGCGGACGCGGGACTGGCGCGGTGGCTGACGGGGCGGTACCGGAGCGGCCGCGCGGTGATCGTGCCGGTGGCGGTGCGCGACGGCCGCGGCCGGCCGGTCGGGGTCCTGCGGGTGCTGCCGGTGCGGGGTCTGTCGGCACGCGCGGCTGCGAAGTACGGCGTGGACGGCGTGACCAGGTTCGCCTGGGCGGGCAGCCGGGAGCGGCTGGTGGCGGTGGACGCGGAGGTGTTCGCGCGGGTCCAGCGGGTGCACGAGGTCGTCGAGGTAGCGCGCGACCTCGGCCGCGACGATCTCGCCGGGGAGCTGCAGCGCCTGCTGGACGGCTGGGTGCTGGACGTGTTCCGGCACGAGGAGGTGCGCTTCGACCACCCCGGTGCGCACCGCGGCGACCCCGTCTTCCGGGGTCGGCACGAGGTGCGCCACCACCTGCTGGACGAGGCGGCGGCGTTCGCCGAGTACGTGGACCGGCGGATCGAGGTGGCGCCGGGCGTGCGGCGTGGGGGTGGCGGGCGAGGTCTGCTGGCTGGGCTCGCGAGGCTGCGCCGGACGGTGGGGTCCGCGCTCGGGGTGCGGGGTTCCCGGGAGCCGGCGGCGGTGCAGCAGTTGCTCACCCGGCTGGCGGAGACCCACCGGGGGCTGCGCGGGGCGTCCCGGGTGGAGCGGGCGGCGTTGCTGGCCGAGGCCGCGCACCTGCTCGCCGCGGTCGACGCCCGGCTCGGCAGGCGGCCGGGGGCGGCGCCCGGGTCGGTGCCGGTGACCGACCGTGGACGGGTGGCGGCGCGGCAGCGGGGACTGCGCGCGGCGGTGCTGCGCTGGGGCCGGCTGCCGGCGGCCCGGCCGGGCGCGGGCGACGCCGCCGCCTGGGACGCGTGGCGGCTGCTGGGAGCGGTGTGGTGGGGCGCGGACGGTGCAGGCCCGGGGCTGTGGCGGCGCTCGCCGCAGGGGCTCTCGGCCGACGAGCTGCACGCCGTGCTCGGTGACCTCGGCCTGCGGCCCGCGACGGAGCGCGCGGTCGGCCTCCCCGGTTGGACGGTGTCGGCCGCGCGGCACGTGGTGGCCGGTGGCCCGCACCGGGGCGCGGGACCGACGAAGATCGCCGGCTGGTTGCGCGACCTCGCGGGTGTCGGGCTGCTGGAGCGGTCGGTCGACGGCGCCGGGGTGGAGCGGTTCCGCCCCGGCGGGGTGTTCGGGCAGGTGCTCGCCCGGGCGCCGCCCCAGGTCGTCGACGCGTTGTGGCGCAACCCGCTGGGTGTGGCGGGTGTGGGCCTGGCCGGCCTGCCGCTCCCGGCACAGGCCGCCGCGGTCCGCGCGTGGCTCACCGACGCCGTCCTGGCCTGGGGTCAGGTCGAGCGCGGCCCGGGACGGATGGTTCCGCTGCGGCTGCGGTCGTGGCGAACCGCCGATGACGTGCGCCGTCGCGTCAAGGCCTCGCGCGCCCAGCTGACCGATCTGGTCCGGGCGTCGACGGAGCTCGCCGCGGCACGCGCCGCGGACGCCACCGCCGCCGAGCTCGCGGGGCCGGCCGCGACCCGGGACGAGGCGGGCCGCGCACTGGCGCAGTCCGTGCGCGCGGCGCGGGAGGTGGCCGCCGCACAGGGGCTGAGCGCGCACCGGGTGCGCAAGGTGGGTGGGCACGCGCGGTTCGGCACCGAGGGGCGGATCTACGTGCCGATCGTCCCGGCCGCGATCGTCGCGGTCGTCTCGTGGGTGCTGGGCCCGCAGTGGGCGGCGGCCGTACTGCCGTTCTGGTTCATGTTCCCGCACCTGAAGACCGCGCGGGCGCCCGGTGCGCAGCCGGGGTTGCGGGGGTTCCTCGGTTCGATCCGGTGGGAGCGCACGTGGATGGTGGCGCTGCTGTTCCCGCTGGCGAGCGTGCCGCTGTGGACGTGGGCGCTGGCACCGTTCGTGCTGGTGGAGCTGGTGGGCGTCGTCTCGGTGCTGCTCGGGACGTTGTCGACGTCGATGTCGCGGGGGTTGCGGGAAGAGCCGGAGAACCGGATGAAGTGGCCGGTCACGGTCATCCCGGATGCGCGGTTGTGGCTACGGCTCAACGTCCTCGGACTGCAGTTCGGGCCGTTCCTCTACACGTTCGTGCAGAGCCCCGTGGACGTCACGACGATGCCGGGGGTGCCGGCGCCGAAGGTGGTCGGGTGGACGCGGGTCCGGCAGCGGCTGGGCAACTGGGTGGCCTCGTACGACAAGGGTGTCGCCGGTCGGCGCCTGACCCTGTACACGTTCCACTTCGTCGGGTTCCTCGTCGCGTACGCGGATACGCCGATCGTGGAGCCGCGGCGGCTCTACAAGGAGCTCGTGCGCGAGCGGAACGCGCGCCGGCAGGTGCTCGACCTGTGGACGGGCCTGAGCCGGGTCGTCGGCAGCATGGTGTCCGGGCTGGCCCGTGGCCTGGTGAAGGTGGCGCCCGGGCGGCTGGGCCGCCTGCTCGCGGGGGTGCCGGACCGGTGGGCGGACCGCGCGTTCCGGCACCTGGTCAACCACGCCCAGCGGATGCTCGTGCGCAACCTGACCGAGCAGGCGTGGCAGCGCGCGCAGCTGGGGAAGGCGAGGTCGGAACGCGCCCGGGCGCGGCTGCGCGCCGCGCTGGAGGAGAACGAGGAGCGCGCGGCCCAGATCCGGGAGAGCCTCGCGCGGTTGCCGGGTGAGTTCGCCCGGCGGGCCTCGGCGAGCCGGGGCGCGACGCTCGAACGGTTGGTCGCGCAGCTGGCGAAGATCGATGAGCGGCGCGACTGGAAGCCGGGGCGCAAGTGGCTGCCCGCGCGGACGGAGCGCCTGCGGACCGAGTGGAGCCGGGTGGCCCGGGCCGCCGCGGAGGCCGCGGCACCACCGTTGCACGAGAGCCGGCACCTGCACTGGGCGCGCGGTCGCGAGCACGACCGGCAGCAGCGACTGGCCGCCGCCCTGGCCCGGGTGGACGCGCGGATCGCGGCGGCGCAGGACACCGGCCCGCGCGCCCGCGCCCTCGAAGCACGACAGCGGGCACTGCAGGACCGGCTGGCCGCCGCCGTCGCGCGCGGCGCCGAGCTCGCCCGCATCCCGGGCGCCGCGCCGGCGGCGGGGCCGGCGCCGGAACGCGGCGGGATCGCCGGCAGGTTCCGCGCGTCCGCGGCCGCCGTCGCCCGTTGGGCGGACGCCCACCCGTGGACGGCGCGGTTCGCGGTGGCGGTTCCGGTCGCCGTGCTCGTGGTGCTGGTGGTCGCGCCTGCGGCCGCCGCGGCGCCGGTGGCGGTGTCGGCCGCAGGCCCGGGTGTCGCACCGCTGCTGACCGCGGCGACCGCCGCGACGGCCGCCGCCGTCGGCGTCCTCGTGGCCCGCACCCTCGCGCACCGTCCCACCGGCGGACGGCGCGACGTGGTGCGCGACCACGGCCCACCGGGCGGCGCGTCGCTGCTCGGCGGCGGGATGGCGACCGAGCGGCAGCAGGCGGTGGTCGCGCACGTGGTCGCCCGGATGCCGGTCGGGCTGCGGCTGGGCGTCGACGACCCGGGGCTGGTGTCGCTCACCGGTGGGTGGACCGCGGAGGGGATGCGCGGGCGCGGCTGCACGGGTGTCTGCGTGGTCGACGGGTTGAACGCCGAGATCGCCGCGGCGGGCGGTCCCGGCGACCTGGCGGTGTGGGCGGACGGGGGCGGCAGGCTGACGCTGGACCGGCGGGTGTACGACGCGCTGCGCGCGGGGGTGCTGGATGCGTCCGCGCGGCACGCCCTGTTCGCGCACGAGCTGACCCACACTGCGCGTCCGGACGCCGCGGAGTGGCAGGTCCACGACCGGGCGCCGCTGCCCGACCTCGCACCGCTGGCCGCCGCCGTCGGGGTCGCACCGCAGCTGCAGACGGTGTTCGCCGGGGTCCTCGACGCGTCCGGCCCGCTGCAGGGGTGGGAGCGGGCGGCCATGCAGGCACCCGAGTTCGGGCTCCGCCCGCATCCGGTCCTCGCCCGGCTGGCGCACGTGGTTCCCGATCGAGGGGGGTGGGGGTCCGGGCTGGTGTACGCGGTGCGGGGCACCACGGGGTACGTCGTGACCAACCGGCACGTCGTCGACCCCGAGCACTCGCAGTACGCGGGCTTCGACGGGTGGGACCCGGCAGGCGCCCAGGTCACGGTCACGATGGCCGCGGGCACGTTCCGTGGAACGGTCCTGCCCGTCCCCACCGCCGCGGCGGTCGTGGACGAGCTCGCAGCCCGGGACGGCGCGGGTCGCGGTCGCGACGAACTGCTGGCGACCGTTCGGGACCTCGATCTGGCCGTCGTCCGGGTCGACGACGCGCGGCTCGCGCGCCACGCGGTCGCCCCGGTCGTGTTCGCCGCCGGCCGGCCGCGGGTCGCGGTGGCCGTGCTCGGCTACCCGGGCACGACCATCCCGATCAGCTCGGGGCCGCTGGCCACCCGCGGCGAGTACGCCCTCGTCACCGGTGGCCTCGTGACGCGGATCGACCGGTCCGGCGTGGCGTTCGTCGGCGACGACTGGGCGGTCGCCGGCAACTCCGGTGGGCCTGTCGTCGGGCCCGACGGCACGGTCCACGGTCTGATGCAGAGCCTCTTGGAGGGAGCCGGCGGCGAAGGCGCGATGGGCTTCGCGGTGGAGGGCACGACGGTCGCCGCGTTCGTCCGCGCGAGCGGGGTACCCGCGTCCCCGGCGGCCGGCCCGGCCGAGGCGCTCGACCACCAGCGCGGCCACGTCGAGGGGCTGGTGGCGCCGCGGGTGGACGCGAAGCGGCGGGAGGCCCTCGCGCCGCTCCTCGTCCCGAGCCGCGCCACCGAGGTGCTCCTGCCCGGCGAGCTCGTGCAGCTCACCGGGCTCGGTCTGCACGAGATCGCTCCGTGTGCCACGGGCCTGTGCGCCGTCGAGGGCTTCGCCGAGCGGGCGGGTGACCTGCTGTTCCGCGGCCACGGCGACTGGTTGTTCACCGATCCCCGGACGCTCGCGGCGATCCGCGGCGGCGCGCTCGGGTCCGCCGTCGTCCGCGACGCGGTCCGTCGAGAGCTCCCCCGCCTCCGGCACCACGTGCACATCGGCGGGACCGGGGCGGACGCCGCCTCCCCGGCCGACGGCATGCGTACCGCACCGAACGGGCGCCGGCTCGTCGTGGGCGGTGGGTGGGCCGCGCGCATGCCGCCGTTGTCGGCGCGCGACGACACGCTCAACATCCTCCCCAGCGCGGCGCCGGACATCATGGGTGACCTCGCCGCGCTCGAGCTGCCTCCGGAGCACTACCAGGAGGTGTTCTTCGAGCGGCTGCCGTACGTGGCGTTCACCCGGCACCGGATCGGCGCGCTCGCCGAGGTCATGACGGCGTTGCGGGTCGGCGGGACCCTGATCATCCACACCGGGGTGAACGTGCGGTCGCACATGCCCGAGGTGACAGCCCTGCTGCGGCAGCTGGGCGCCCGGGTCGCCGTGCACGGCCGGGAAGGGATCACCGTGGTCGCGGTGAAGGTCGCGCGCACCGAGCCCGCCGCGCGCGCCGCGGTCTTCACCGAGGCGGTGCACCGCGCCCGGGCCGAGCTCGCCCTGCTGCAGGCGGTCCGCCCAGGAGCGCTCGAGCCGTACGAACGGGAGGAACCGGAGGCGGCCGCCGCGGTGCTCCGGCACGCCTACGCGCGTGCTCGCGCGCTCGCGGCCGCGCCCATGGCCGCCCTCGAGCCCGTCGACGGACGGATCGTGTCGACCGGAGAGCCGGAGCGGGTCGGCCACCAGGTGCCGGTGAGCCGGCTCGCCGCAGCCGAGGAGCTCGTGCGCGAGGCGAAGGGCATGCGGCTGGGTGAGCTGGCCATCCACCTGCAGGAGGACGCGTCGAGGTTGGTGGCGGCGCTGGAGCGCTCGGATCGCTTCTTCGTGTCCCGCGGGGAGGGCCGCGTCGAGGGCGACCGGCTGGTGGTGGCGGCGCCGCCCGGTGTGGACGCGCAGGACCGCGACGCCGTCCCGCCGGGGACGAGCGTGCGCCTGACGGACCCGGTGGCGGCCGAGAGGTTCGAGATCACCGGAGCGACCGCGGTCATCGGCAGGCGCCCGACGTCGGACGTCCGGCTGTCCGACCGCGCCGTGTCCCGCGTCCACGCGGTTCTGGTCCACCGGGCCGGCGGCTGGTACCTCGTCGCGCTCGCTCCGGCGACGCCGATCAGGGTCAACGGGGTCCGTGCGGACGCGGTGACGCGCGTGGGGCACCACGACCGGATCCGGCTGGGCCGGGCGGAGTACACGCTGTGGATCTCGACGGACGGGCGCGGCGGCGGCCCGCTGGGCCTGCTCTCCGCCCACGAGACCGCGCTGGCGCGCCACGCGTTCGCCGTGGCGTCGACCGCCGTCCGGCCGCGGAGCGGGGCGGATCCGGTGCACGCCCGAGCCCCGCCCCCGGAACCGGCGGAGGAGCTCGTCGTGCCGGACCCGGCCGCGGTGGCGGACGCGCTGCGCGCACTCCGCGCCACGCCGGAGCAGATCCGCCGGATCCTCGGCGTCTGGGCGTTCAGCTGGCGCGAGCCGAGCGGCACCCTCGTCGTCGCGGCGTTCGCGCACCGCCGCGCGGTGCTGGAACGCATCGGCATGTGGGAGGAGGTGCTCGCCCACGAGCGCCGCCACGGCCGGGACGGGTTCGCCGACGCGGCGGAGCACGACCTGGAGGTCCGCGCGCTGACCGCGAGGATCCACCGCGCCGTCGCCGCCGACTACCGCGTGTCGCGCACCGCAGGCCCGGCGCGGCGGGTCGGGGGCATGCCGCTGGCCGAGCTGAGCGGGCTGCGTTACGTGCGGGACCTCGCGCCGGGCCGGGCGCTGCGCGACGGGCGCCCGAAGTTCCTGGTGGCCGTCGACGCGGCGGGTCGTCGATGGGTGGTCAAGCAGCGGACCGGCGACGTCGGCGCGATGCTCCCCGGCGTCACGGCGGCGACCGCGTACCGGAGGCTCGCCGTGTCCGGCGTCCGCGTGCCGCTGGTGCGGCTGGCCGTCGCCGTCGAGCCGATCGTCGACCCGTCCTACGGGGACCAGGTCGTCCGGGTCGGCGACGTGGTGGAGCTGCACGAGTACGTCGAGAGCCCCGGGGGTCGGCGGCACGTCGATCTCTCCACCCCGGAGGCCGCGCACCTGCGCGACGCCCTCGCCCAGCAGTACGCGATCACGGCGCTGCTCGGCGACTGGGACGGGTTGCTCGAGACCAACCTGCTCTTGGGGGGCGGGGAGCTGCACCGCATCGACTTCGACCAGGCGCTGGGCCGGTCGGAGGCGTTCTTCGCGCTGGTGGTGCCGATGTTCCGCCAGATCTTCGGCCGGCTCACGGAGGAGGACGTGCTCGGGCAGTTCGCCGACCTGCTCGCGGAGCACGCCGCCGTCCTGTCCGTGATGCCGAACGACGACCTCGCGGCCCAGGTCGCGGAGCGCCTGGACTGGTTCGCCGAGGTGCTCGAGGCCGGTGCGCTCCCGGAGGTGGAGGGCCGGTCGCTGCAGAACGCCCGGGAGGAACTGGCCCGCGTGCACCCGCACGAGGTGGTCCCGCCGGGTGCCCACCGCCTGCCCCTCCCCGACGCGGAGCCGTACGTGCGTGACCTCCTCGCGACGGGAGAGCGCCGGATCCTCAGCAGCGGGCAGCTGGCGGACCTCGTGCGCGCCGGCCGCCCGGTGTGGGTGCACGACCACCGCGGCGCGGGGACGTGGGACGTCACCACGGCCGTTCCCGGGGCTCCGGCGCGCGCGGCAGCCCGTCCGTGGTGGAGCAGGCTGTTCCCGCACCACGGCAGCGGTCCGTCGGCGGTCGGCGACCTCTCCGGCGACTCCGGCCTGATCGCCCCTCAGCACGCGCCCGCAGGGGACGACGGCCGTCGCGGGCCGCTCGTCACCGGTGGCCGGGTGGACCCGGCTCACGAGGCCGCGCTGGAGCAGGAGGTCGCGGCGCACGAGGCGGAGCACTTCCACGGGCCACCCGACCCCGGTCACGACGCCCGGCCGGTGGCCGACGCCCGGTCCGAGGCATCCGGTGTCGACGTGTCCACCGCCGCGGTGGCGCGCCGGGGCCCGTGGTCGTCGGCCGTCCGGCGGGCATTGGTCGGCGCCGCGGTGCTGGGCGTCCTCGCCCTGCCCGTGGTCGGCACCGCGCCGTCCGCCGCGGCGGCGGCACCGACTGCGCCGGTGGGCGTTGCTCGCGTCGAGGAGCCCCGCGCGGTCACGGTGCAGCGGGGTGACACCGTCTCGGAGATCGCGGCCGGGCTGGGCGTCCCGGTCGCCGATCTCGTCCGCGCGAACGCCTCCCGCTTCCCGACCCCCGCGAGCCGGGACGCGATCGTGGTGGCCGAGCCGCTGCGCCTCCCCGCGAACCGGGACGGCCGGTGGCGGGTGCAGCCCGGAGACACGCTGACCGCGATCGCGGCCCGGTTCGGCGTCGATGTCGCCGTGCTCGCCGACGCACAGGGAGATCGGTTCCCGACGCCGCGGAGCCGGGATGCGATCCGGCCGGGGGAGTGGGTGGTCGTCCCGCCCGGGACCGGTCACCCCGCGCCGGGGACACCGCCGCCGGGGCAGCAGCCGCTGCCGGGCGAGCCGGCACCGGGCGACCCGGAGTCGGCCGGGCCGACGCGCCCGACCCCCGATCACTCCGCCGAGCCGAGAGCTCCTCCGGGCGCCGGTGGCGGATGGGGGTCGCTCCTGCGCCTCCTCGTCGGCGGGACGCTCGCGTCGGCGGCGGTGGTGCTCGTCCTGCGCGCCGCAGCGCGCCGGGTCGCGGCGCTGCTCGAGCGGCCCCGCGCGGGAACGGTGCTGCCGCGGCCCGCCGGGGCCGCGGTGCGCGCTGCGTGGCGGTGGGGCGTCGACGTCTGGTGGCGCGGCCGCGCCGCGGTGGGCGCCGCCGGGGTGCGGGGTGCCGAGCGGCTGCGGAACGTCGGGGCCGCGGTGGCCGACGCCGCCGGCGCCGCCCGGGCCCGCGGGCGGGACCGGTGGCAGGCGGCGGACCGCGAACACCTCCTCCCGAACCTGGCGCACCTGGGCCTGCAGGTCGCCACGTCGGTCGCGGCCGGCGTCGGCATCTGGACGGCGGTGTCGGCCACGGCGCCGCTGGACGTGGCGCGCGGGTGGCTGATCGTGGTGAGCTCGCTCGTCGTCGGTGTCGGGGCGTGGTCGTCGCCGATCCGGTTCGCGCACCCGCTGGCCGACACGCTGGTGCGGTGGGTGCAGACCGGCGTGGCGGCGCTGCTCGTCGCGGTTCCGTCGGTGGTGCTGGCGCTGCTGTTCCAGGGCCGGGCGAGCAACGCCGCGTTCGCGCTGCGGGGCGGCCTGAACCTGCTGCCGCCCCGGGGCGGGCTACCGGGCGTCGTCCTGGCGGTCGCGCTGGTGAGCACGTTCGTGGTGAACCTGGCCTGGCTGGTCCCGTCGGCGGTGGCCGGCTCGGGGGTCGGTGCCTGGATCTCCGGTCTCTACGCGGCCACCGGCGCGATGTTCGGTGCGTCCGTCGTGGGTGCGGCGTACCGGGGTGTGCACGGCCGCGGCGAGCGGTTCGACCGGGCGGCCGCGTGGCTGGTGACCTGGGTGGCGTTCCCGATCACCTCGAACGCGGGGAACCTGCTGCTGACGATCGACACGGGCTGGGGGACGTTCGACCCGGTGATGCAGGCGGTCACCGTGGTCCTGACGGTGACGTTCGCGTACGCGAGCCTGCTGGGGATGCTCCAGGCCGCCCGTCCCGGCCGCTTCGGGAGCACCTACCTGCGCGTGATGGGCGCTGCGGGCAACGTCAGCCTGCTCTACTGGGGGCTGCTCGCGCTGTGGCCCGCGCAGTGGCTCCCGCTGGTGGCCGGGGGCGCCGTGGTGGGGATCGGCGCGGGCGGGCTGCGCGGACGCTCGAAGATCGCCGCGTGGCGGGCGCGGTTGACCCACAGCCCGCCGCAGGTCCGGCCCTGGGTCGCGGCGACGGCGAAGGCGGCGTCGCCTGCCCTGCTCGCCGCCCTCGCCGGGGTCGGTGTGGTGCTGGGGCTGGATCCGGACCGGCCGACCACCGTCACGGCGATCTCCGCCTGGCTCAGCGCCACCGGGTTGTGGCTGCTGCACCGGCTCGTCCCGCACTCGGGTGGACGGACGCCGCCCCGTACCGCGGTTCGTCGCTGGATCGGCGGCGGCGCGGTGCCGGGGTTGACCGTCCTGCTGGCGGCCGGGAACCGGGCGGCGCAGGCGCTCGTCCGGAAGCTCCGAACGCGGTCCGGCCGGTAGGCCGATCAGCCCGCGACCGGCTCCAGCACGAAGACCGGGATCTGACGGTCGGTCTTGCGCTGGTAGTCGGCGTAGTCCGGGTAGGCCGCGACGGCCCGCTCCCACCACTGCGCCTTCTCGTCGCCGGTGACCTCGCGGGCCACGAAGTCGCCCTTCTCGGTGCCGTCCTGCAGTTCGAGGTGGGGGTCGGCCTTGACGTTGTGGTACCAGACCGGGTGCTTCGGGGCGCCGCCCAGCGAGGCGACGATGGCGTAGCGGCCGTCGTTCTCCACCCGCATCAGCGGCACCTTGCGCAGCTTCCCGCTCTTGGCTCCGCGCATGGTGATCAGCACGACCGGGCTGCCCTTGATGTCGACGCTCTCGGTGGTGCCCGTCTCCATGATCTTCTGGGTCTGGTCGCGGACCCAGCCTTCGGGGCTCAGCTCGAACTCACCGTCCAATGGCATGTACGCATCCAACACCGCAGGGGCGGAGGATCTTCCCTCCGCTCCCGGATCGGGTTACGGTCGGGCGGACGGGAGCTCGCAGCAGCGGGCTGAGAGGGTGGCTGGGGCGCCACCGACCGCAGGAACCTGTCCGGGTAATGCCGGCGTAGGGAGGCAACGAATGGCTCTGCCGACGGTGGGTACGACCCCTCCGCGGGTGCTCACGATCGCGGGCACGGACTCCGGGGGCGGCGCGGGTGTCGCCGCGGACCTGCGCGCGATGGCGGCGTGCGGCGTGCACGGCTGCGTGGCCGTCACCGCGGTCACCGTGCAGAACACCCTGCGGGTGAGCGACTTCCACCCCATCCCGCCGGAGACCGTCGCGGCGCAGATCGAGACCGTGGCCGGCGACATCGGCCTGGGCGCCGCGAAGACCGGCATGCTCGCCGACACACCGATCATCGAGGCGATCGTCGGCGCCTGCGACCGCGTCGGGATCGGGCGCGACGGGATCCCGCTGGTCATCGACCCGGTCGCGGCGTCCATGCACGGCGACCCGCTGCTCGCCGACTCCGCCCTCGACGCCTACCGCACCCTGCTCTTCCCCCGCGCCACGCTGGCCACCCCCAACCTCGACGAGGTCCGGCTGCTGGCCGGCGTCGACGTCCACGACCGGGCGGGCCAGTACGAGGCGGCGAAGGTGATGCACGCGTTCGGGCCGCAGTACGTGCTGGTCAAGGGCGGGCACCTGCGCGAGGACACCGACGTCTGCGTCGACCTGCTCTACGACGGACACACCTTCACCGAGCTGCCCGGGCCGCGCTTCGACACCGGCAACACCCACGGCAGCGGGGACAACATGGCCTCGGCCATCGCGTCCGCGCTCGCCCGCGGGATGGACGTCCCCGATGCGGTCGCGTTCGGCAAGCGCTACATCGTCGAGGCCGTGCGGCACTCCTACCCCCTCGGCGCGGGCCACGGACCGATCTCGCCGCTGTGGGCGGTCCGGAACTGGTGGGAGCAGTCCGCCTGAACCCCTGAGACACAACTCCACACACCGCGGGAGCTCGTGCGCGCAACGGGCTGAGAGGGCATGTGCAGCCGACCGCAGAACCTGTCCGGGTAATTCCGACGTAGGGAGAGAAGCAGCGATGACCGCTGTCATGCCGTCCGTCACCACCGGCCCCGTGCGGGGCTCGCGCAAGGCGTACGTCGACGGGCCGGACGGCCTGCGCGTCCCGGTCCGCCGGATCGCGCTGTCCACCGGCGAGCACCACGACGTCTACGACACCTCGGGCCCCTACACCGACGACGACGCCGCGATCGACGTCCACGCCGGTCTGGCCCCGCTGCGCGCGCCGTGGATCGCGGCCCGCGAGCCGGGCACGCAGCTGTCGTACGCGCGGGCCGGGGTGGTCACGCCCGAGATGCGCTTCGTCGCGATCCGCGAGGGCGTGGACGCCGAGCTGGTCCGCTCCGAGGTGGCCAGGGGCCGCGCGGTGATCCCGGCGAACCGCCGCCACCCCGAGTCGGAGCCGATGATCATCGGCAAGCGGTTCCTGGTGAAGGTCAACGCCAACATCGGCAACTCCGCGGTGACCTCCGCGATCGAGGAGGAGGTGGAGAAGATGGTGTGGGCGACGCGCTGGGGCGCCGACACCGTCATGGACCTGTCCACGGGCAAGGACATCCACGCCACCCGCGAGCGGATCCTGCGCAACTCGCCCGTGCCGATCGGCACGGTGCCGATCTACCAGGCGCTGGAGAAGGTGAACGGCGACCCGGCGCGGCTGTCGTGGGAGGTCTACCGCGACACCGTCGTCGAGCAGTGCGAGCAGGGCGTCGACTACATGACGGTGCACGCGGGCGTGCTGCTGCGCTACGTGCCGCTCACCGCGAAGCGCGTCACCGGGATCGTCTCGCGCGGCGGGTCGATCATGGCGGCCTGGTGCCTGGCCCACCACCGCGAGTCGTTCCTCTACACCCACTTCGCCGAGCTCTGCGACATCCTGCGCGCCTACGACGTCACGTTCTCCCTCGGCGACGGGCTGCGCCCCGGCTCCATCGCCGATGCCAACGACGAGGCGCAGCTCGCGGAGCTGAGGACCCTCGGCGAGCTCACGGCGATCGCGCGGTCGAAGGACGTCCAGGTGATGATCGAGGGGCCCGGGCACGTGCCGCTGCACAAGGTCGACGAGAACGTGCGGCTGGAGGAGGAGTGGTGCGGCGAGGCGCCGTTCTACACCCTCGGCCCGCTCGCCACGGACATCGCGCCCGGCTACGACCACATCACCAGCGCCATCGGCGCCGCCCGGATCGCCCAGATGGGCACCGCGATGCTCTGCTACGTGACGCCCAAGGAGCACCTGGGCCTGCCGGACCGCGACGACGTGAAGACCGGCGTGATCACGTACAAGATCGCCGCGCACGCCGCCGACCTGGCCAAGGAGCACCCCCGCGCCCAGGCCCGTGACGACGCCCTGTCCGCGGCCCGGTTCGAGTTCCGCTGGCTCGACCAGTTCCACCTGTCCCTCGACCCGGACACCGCCCTCGCCTTCCACGACGAGACCCTGCCCGCCGAGCCGGCCAAGACCGCGCACTTCTGCTCCATGTGCGGGCCGAAGTTCTGCTCGATGCGGATCAGCCAGGACGTCCGCGACTACGCCGAGGCCCACGGCCTGACGACGGTGGCGGCGATCGAGGCGGGGATGGCGGAGAAGGCGGAGGAGTTCGCGGAAAGCGGCGGGCGCCTGCACCTCCCGCTGGCCGACGCCTGAGGCCCGCCGAGATGGCAGTCAGTGCGATCCGTCGCTCGTCGGACAGCGCTGACTGCCATCTCGCCGTCGATACCGAGCCGGCTGTCGGCCCCCTGGTGAAGGCTGCGGGCGTAGTGCAGCGTGCGTACTTCCTCTGGATCACTGACGCGGCGCATGGCGCCGCTCGGCGGGGATCGGACCGGTGGCACACATCTCCGGGACCTCGCACAGACTCCCGAACATATGTGCGGGGCCCGGGAGGTATGTGCGGGCTCTCGAAGGAGTGGGTCGGGCGATCCGTGCCGGCCTGCCAAGGGCTGGGTGTAGATGTCCGCCGGCGACACCAGCCTCCCGGCACGATCCTGCGCAGGAGGATCCGGCGCAGGAAAATCCTGTGCAGGATCATCCGCTGTAGCTCGCTGACA
Organism: Pseudonocardia kunmingensis; assembly: GCF_006716445.1. Classification (GTDB taxonomy): domain Bacteria; phylum Actinomycetota; class Actinomycetes; order Mycobacteriales; family Pseudonocardiaceae; genus Pseudonocardia; species Pseudonocardia kunmingensis. Next base: position 2,551,324 of record NZ_VFPA01000001.1, on the reverse strand, counting down.
CACCGACTCCTGTGCTCCCGCACCGACTGCAGTCGGTGCGGCAGCACCGCAATCGGTGTGTGACTGCGTGGTCGCCCTTCGCGTGAGGCGTCGCCGGTTCGGGCGATCCCCTCGGTGTCGGGCTAGGCTCCCCGACGATGAGCATCATGGGCACGCGCGTGGTCCGTACCGAGGATCCGGTGTTCCTCTCCCGGGGCGCGACCTACACCGACGACCTGACCGACGAGCGGCTGACCGGTGCGCTGCACCTCACCCTCGTGCGGTCCCCTATGGCGCACGCTCGCATCACCGCGATCGACGTCGAGGCCGCCCGTTCGGCGCCCGGCGTCGTCGCGGTGTTCACGGGCGCCGATGTCGACCTGGCCCCGGCCCTGCTGTTCCCAGCGGCGGCCAGGGGCATGGTGCGGCCGTTCCTCGCCACCGACCGGGTGCGCTTCGTCGGGGAGCCGGTCGCCGCCGTGCTCACCGAGCAGCCGTACCAGGGCCCGGACGCGGCGGAGCTGGTCGAGGTCGACTACGACCCGCTGCCGGCGGTGATCGACCTGAAGGCCTCGCTGGCCGAGGACGTGCTGCTGTTCGAGGACGTGGGCACGAACCTCGCCCTCGGTTTCGGCCACGACGAGCCCTTCGACGAGCACCTGTTCGACGACTGCGAGGTCGTCGTCACCCAGGAGGTCGTCAACCAGCGACTCGCCGCCGCGCCGCTGGAGACGCGCGCGGCCGCGGCCGTCTGGGGCGACGACGGGCGGGTGACGCTGTTCGCCTCCACGCAGAACGCGCAGGCCGCGCGGGACGAGGTGGCGGGCTGGCTCGGCGTCGAGCCCGGCGTGATCCACCTGATCACCCCGGACGTCGGCGGCGGGTTCGGCGCGAAGATCGGCGCCGACCCCACGTTCGCCCTGGTGGCCTGGCTGGCCAAGCGGGTCGGGCGGCCCGTGCGCTGGGGCGAGAGCCGCTCGGAGAACATGACCGGGATGCTGCAGGGCCGCGCCCAGCTGCAGACCGTCACCATCGGCGGCCGGCGCGACGGCACCGTGCTCGCCTACCGCCTCGACGTGCTCGCCGACGCGGGCGCCTACCCCTCGCTGGGCACGTTCCTGCCGTTCTTCACCCGCCAGATGGCACCGGGCGTCTACGACATCCCGAAGGTCGAGTCGCGGGCGCGCGCGCTGGTCACCACCACCACGCCCACCGGCGCGTACCGCGGAGCCGGGCGCCCCGAGGCCACGGCGGCCGTCGAGCGGGCGATGGACCTGTTCGCGGCCGAGATCGGCATGGACGCGGCCGAGGTGCGCAAGCGCAACGTGATCCCGCCGGAGGCGTTCCCCTTCACCACGAAGGGCGGCGCGGTCTACGACACGGGCGAGTACGCGAAGGCGATCGACCGCGTGCTGGAGGCGTCGGGCTACGCCGACCTGCGCGCCGAGCAGGCGGCGCGCCGCGAGCGCGGCGACGTCCTGCAGCTGGGCATCGGCGTCTCCTCCTACGTCGAGATCACCGGTGGCGGCGCGTTCAGCGAGGACGCGGCGGTGGAGGTGCACGCCGACGGCACGGTCACCGTCCTCACCGGTACCTCCCCACACGGTCAGGGTCACGCAACGGCGTGGGCGATGCTCGCGAGCGAGCACCTGGGCATCCCGGTCGAGAAGATCACCGTGAAGCACGGCGACACCGACCTCATCCCGCGTGGCGCCGGCACCATGGGCTCGCGGAGCCTGCAGACCGGCGGCGTCGCGGTCTACCAGGCGGCGGGTGAGCTCGTCGAGCTGGCCAAGCAGCGGGCCGCGGACCTGCTCGAGGCGAGCGCCGAGGACCTCGAGGTCGCCGAGGGTCGGGTCACCGTCAAGGGCACCGGCGCAGGCGTCGACCTCGCGGAGCTGGCCGAGCGCGAGCAGCTGCGCGTCGACACCACCTTCGACAGCGGCGCCCCGACGTTCCCGTTCGGCGCGCACGTCGCCGTCGTGGAGGTCGACGTCGAGTCGGGGAAGGTCGTGGTCGACCGCATCATCACCGTCGACGACGCGGGGCCCGTGCTCAACCCGCTCCTCGCCGAGGGGCAGCGCCACGGCGGCATCGCGCAGGGCATCTCGCAGGCCCTGCTCGAGGAGGTCGCCTACGACGAGGACGGCAACCCGCTCACGGCCACGTTCGCCGACTACGGGTTCCCGTCCGCCGCAGAGCTGCCGAGCTTCACGCTGCTGGACATGGAGACGCCCACGACGCTCAACCCGATCGGCGCGAAGGGCATCGGCGAGGCGGGCACCATCGGCGCCACGCCCGCCGTGCAGAGCGCCGTCGTCGACGCCGTGTCGCACCTCGGCGTCCGCCACATCGACATGCCGACCACCCCGCTGCGGGTGTGGGAGGCCATCCAGGCTGCGCAGGCAGGAGGGAACCGATGACCGAGAAGGTCGAGATCACGGTCAACGGCGAGCCGACCACCGCCGACGTCGAGCCGCGGCTGTTGCTCGCGCACTACCTGCGCGACGTCGTCGGGCTCAAGGCCACGAACATCGGCTGCGACACCACGTCCTGCGGCGCCTGCACGGTGCTGCTGGACGGGGAGTCGGTGAAGTCGTGCACCGTGCTCGCCGTGCAGGCCGACCAGCAGTCGGTCACCACCATGGAAGGGCTCTCGCCCGACCCCGAGCGGCTGCACCCGGTGGCCGCGGCGTTCCGGGCCGAGCACGGGCTGCAGTGCGGCTTCTGCACGCCGGGCATGGTGATGGCCACGGTGGGGCTGCTCTCGGAGAACCCGAGCCCCACCGAGCGCGAGGTGCGGGAAGGGCTGGAGGGCAACCTCTGCCGCTGCACCGGCTACCACAACATCGTCCGTGCCGTGCTCGCCGCGGCGGGGCGCGACCCGCAGGAGGCGGAGGACAAGCCCGCCGAGCTCGCCGCGCCCGGGTTCTCCACCGGGAGCAGCGAATGATCCCCGTCGGTTTCGACTACGCCCGCCCCGACTCGCTGGACGGCGCGCTCGCGCTGCTCGCCGAGCACGGCGAGGACGCCACCGTGCTGGCGGGCGGCCACTCGCTGCTGCCGGTCATGAAGCTGCGGCTGGCGGCGCCCGAGCTGGTCATCGACATCGGGAAGCTCGCGGAGCTGCAGTACGTCCGCGTCGACGGCGACGAGATCGCGATCGGTGCCGGCACCCGGCACCGCACCCTCGAGGCGTCCGAGGAGCTCGCGGCGGAGTGCCCGCTACTGCCCGCGGTCGCCCGCACGGTCGGCGACCCGCAGGTGCGCCACCGCGGCACGCTCGGCGGCTCGCTCGCGCACGCCGACCCGGCGTCCGACCTGCCCGCGGCCGTGCTCGCACTCGGCGGCACCGTCGTGCTGCGCAGCCCGCGCGGGGAGCGCCAGGTGCCGATCACCGGCTTCTACACCGGCGTGTTCTCGTCGGTGAAGGAGCCGGACGAGCTGATCGTCGAGGTCCGCGTGCCGCGCACCGGCGGCGTGGGCTGGGCCTACGAGAAGTTCACCCGGCGCGCGAACGACTGGGCCATCGTCGGCGTCGCGGTCGTGGACGGCCGGGTCGGGCTGGTCAACATGGGTTCCACCCCGCTGCGCGCGTCGGCGACGGAGGCCGCGCTGGCCGACGGCGCCTCGATCGAGGAGGCCGCGGCGCTCGCCGACCAGCGCACCGAACCCCCGAACGACCTCGCTGCCACGCCCGACTACCGTCGGCACCTGGCCCGGGTCCTCACCGGCAGAGCGTTGCGCACCGCCTCCGGCGTGTGACGCCCTTCCGGGCGGTGTTTTTGCGAATTGATGCATGCACTGCCCCGGTCGGGGGAAGGTCACCCTCATGGCCCCCGACGAGGCTCCTGCGACCGGCGATGCGCCCCGCGTCGTCGCCGGTCGCTACGAGCTCGGTCCGGTGCTCGGCGCCGGGTCCTCCGCCGTCGTGTACCGGGCTCGTGACCTGCGGTGCGGTGACGCGGTAGCGATCAAGTGCTTCCGGCCGGGTGCTACCGCGCACGACCTGCGCCAGCAGCGCCAGGAGATGAACGCTCTCGCCCAGCTGGACCATCCGGGCCTGGTCCGGCTCCACGATGGGGGGAGTGAGGACGGCCGCCCGTTCGTCGTCACCGACCTCGTCGAGGGCCCGACGCTCGCCGAGCGGATCGCCGCCGGCCCGCCGTTGGCACCGGGCGCCGTCCGGCGCCTCGGCGCGCAGCTGGCGGAGGCGCTGGCCCACGTCCACTCCGCGGGGATCGTGCACCGCGACGTGAAGCCGGCCAACGTGCTGCTCGGGGACGGCGGCCACCCCCGCCTCGCCGACTTCGGCATCTCCCGCACGCTCGACGCCACCACGGCCACCGCGAACGGGTGCGTGGTGGGCACCGCGGCCTACCTCGCCCCCGAGCAGGTGCGGGGCGAGCTCGTGGGGCCGGCCACCGACATCTACGCGCTCGGGCTGGTGCTGCTCGAAGCCCTGACCGGCCGCCGGGAGTTCCCCGGGATGGCCGTCGAGTCGGCCACCGCCCGGCTGTACCGCTCTCCCGCCGTGCCCGACGGGCTGCCCGCCGGGCTCGGCACCGTCCTGACCGCCATGACCCGCGACGACCCGCGCCGCAGGCCGAGCGCGGAGGCCGTCGCGCTCGCCCTCGCCGCCGACCCGGCCTCGCCCGCGGCGGCGCTCGGGCCCGCGCGGCCCGTCCCGTCGCCCGTGGTCCGCCACGGCAGGCACCGCCTGGGCCGTCCCGGGTCGCGCGCCGCCTCGCGGATGGCCCTCGCGGGCTTCATCGTCGCGGTGGCCTCGCTCTCCGCCGCCGCCACGCCGGCGCCGCCCGCGCACGTGCCCGCGCCGCTCACGAGCGTGGCCGACGCGCCCGGCCCGCCGCAGCGGATCGGCCTGTCCGCCAGGATGCGCTAGCGCCCCTGCCTGCGGCCCCGGCCTACGTCAGCCCGGCGTCCTGGGCCGCGATCGCGGCCTGCACCCGTGACCGCAACCCGAGCTTCGTGAGCACCCGGGAGACGTGCGTCTTCGTGGTGGCCTCGGTGATCACCAGCTCCGCCGCGATCTCCGCGTTGGACAGGCCGCGGCCCAGGCAGGCGAGCACGTCGGTCTCGCGGGGCGTGAGGTCGTCCAGCCCGGCCGGCCGGGCCGGGCTGCGGGCCGGGGCGCCGAGGCGCGCGATGACCCGCCGGGTGATCTCGGGGGCGAGCACCCCGTCGCCGCGGGCGACCGCGCGGACCGCGGCGAGCAGCGCGGGCGCGTCGACCGACTTGAGCAGGAAGCCCGCCGCCCCGGCCGCGAGTGCCGAGTCGACGTACTCGTCGAGGTCGAACGTGGTGAGCACGAGGACCTCGCAGACCGCGTCCCCGACGAGCCGGCGCGTGGCCTCGATGCCGTCGATCCCGGGCATGCGGATGTCCATCAGCACGACGTCGGGACGCTGTTCGCGGGCCATCGTGACGGCGGCGAGCCCGTCGGCGGCCTCACCGACCACCGTGATGTCCGGGGCGGCGTCGAGGATCATCCCGAGTCCCGTGCGGATCGCGGCCTGGTCGTCGGCCACGACCACGCGGACGGGCACCGCGGGCGCGCTCATCGCTCGGCCTCGCTGACGCTCGGCCGGCGCTTCGCGCAGGCACTGTGCCCATGATTCGCTCGCTGACGCTCGCTCATCGCTCGGCCTCGCTGACGCTCGCCCGGCCCATCGGGGAACAACGCAGCGCGCAGGCACTGTGCCCATGATTCGCTCGCTGACGCTCGCTCATCGCGCCACCTCGGCCGGTGCGGGCACCGGCAGCACCGCGCGGACCCGCCAGCGCCCGCCGTCCGGCCCGGCCGCGACGGTGCCGCCCACGGCGTCCGCGCGCTCGCGCAGCCCGAGGAGCCCCGTGCCGGTGCCGCCGCCGGGTGGGGCGTCGGGCACGAGGTCGTTGTCGAGTTCGATCACCAGTTCTCCGTCGCAGTCGTCGAGGTGCAGGCGTGCCCGGGAGCCGGGGGCGTGCTTGGCGGCGTTGGTCAGCGACTCCTGCACGATGCGGTGCGCGGCGAGGTCCACCGCGGCCGGCACCGGCGCCCCGGCGCGGGCGTCGTCCACGGTGATGCGCAGCCCGGTGGCCCGTGCGGACTCCAGCAGCGCGTCCAGCCGGTCGAGCCCGGCGGGGGCGGTGCGCGGGTCGGCGTCGCCCGCGCCGTCCGCGCGCAGCAGGCCGATCATCGTGCGCATCTCGGTGAGCGACGCGACGCTGTCGCGGCGCACGGACGCGAGCACCCGCCGCAGGACGACCGGGTCCGGATCGGGCAGGGTGAGGGCGGCCTCGGACTGGATCGCGATCCCCGACAGCTGCCCGGCGATCACGTCGTGCAGGTCGCGGGCCATCCGCGCGCGTTCCGCGGCCACCGCGGCCGAGCGGTCCAGCTCCGCCATCCGGGAGGCCTGCTCGGCGCGCTCCCGTTCGGCCGCGGCGTGCTCGCTGTGCAGGCGCACCTCGCGCCCCCACAGCACCGGCACGGCGAGCACGAGCCCGAGGTTGAGGAGCACGAGGACGGCGGCGCGACCGCCCTCGAACACGAGGCTCATCAGGGCCGCCCCGCCGGCCACGACCGCGCAGGCACCGGCCACCGCCCAGCTCACCCGCCGCGACGTGTGCAGGACGGAGCAGTAGAGCAGGTCGCCGAGCACCAGCATGATCGCGAGCGGGACGAACGCCAGCTGCACCATCCCGACCAGGGCGACCAGCGCGATCACCAGCCCGAGGACCGGTCGCGCCCGGCGCTGGGTCTCGCCGAGCGCCGCGACCGCGAGCCCACCCAGCACGAGCCACGTCGACGGATCGGAACCCTCGTTCAGGCGGACGGCGACGTCCGGCACGACCAGGTGCAGCAGCGTGCCGATCACGAAGTAGCCGAGGGCGTAGAGCGCGTCGACCCGCCGCGCGCGTCCCGTCGACAGCAGCGCCATCACGGGGCCATTGAACACGGCACGCGCGCGCACCGCGTCGATCGAAGGTCGCACGACCGGGCGCGCGGGGATCATCCCCGCGACCGACGACCCGCCGGTGCCGTGGCAGCGATCCTCCCGTCATGGCTTCGACCACCGCCGTGCGCGCACCGGACCGGGTCGCCGCGCTCGACGTCCTGCGCGGCGTCGCGATCCTCGGCACCCTCGGCACCAACGTCTGGCTGTTCGCCGATCCGGGCGGTCCGGCGGCGCTGTTCACCCAGGGCCTCGCGGCTGCGGATCCGGTGCAGCGCACGATGCAGGCCATCGCCAACGGGAAGTTCCTCGCCCTGCTCACGCTGCTGTTCGGGGTGGGGATCGAGCTGCAGTACCGGTCGGCGGTGCGCCGCGGGAACCCGTGGCCCGGCCGGTACCCGGTCCGGGCCGCGATCCTGTTCGTCGAAGGGCTCGTGCACTACGTGCTCGTGTTCGAGTTCGACGTCCTGATGGGGTACGCGATCGCGTCGTTGCTGGTCGCCTACCTGGTGGGGCGCAGCGACCGGGCCGTGCGGGCGTGGGTGGGCGTCGTCGGCGGCCTGTACGCCGTCATCGTGGCGGGGCTCACCGGGTTGCTGCTCGCCGCACCCGACGGCCCCGCCGCGCGGACGGCGTCGGACGCGGCGCTCACCGCGAGCTGGCCGGATCAGGTGGCCGCGCGGCTGGAGGACATCGCCCTGTTCCGGATCGAGCTCGTGCTGATCGTCCCGTCGTCGGTCGTGCTGTTCCTCGTCGGGTCCCGGCTGGTGCGGGCGGGGGCGTTCGGGGACACCGGTGCGGGCGCGCGGATCCGCCGGCGGCTGATGGCCGCCGGGCTCGGGATCGGCATCCCGCTCAACGCGCTGACGGCGACCCTCGGGCAGGACTGGTTCCTGGTCGACCGCTACCTGGCCCCGCCGCTCGTCGCCCTCGGCCTGCTCGCGCTGGTGACGACCCTCGTCCTGCGCGCCCGCGGCCCGGCGGGCCCGCTGCGCCGCGGGGTCACGGCGGTCGGCCGCACCGCCCTGTCGTGCTACGTGCTGCAGAACGTGCTCGCCTCCGCGCTCTGCTACGGCTGGGGCCTCGGGCTCGCCGAGCGGTTCGCGACCGCAGGCCCGTGGTGGGTGGTCGGCCTCTGGGCGGGCATCTCCGCGGCGCTGCTGGTGGCCGCGCCGCTGTGGCTGCGCAGGTTCGACCGCGGCCCCCTGGAGCTGCTGATGCACAACCTCTACGCGCCCCGCGAGCACACCCCCCGCTGACGAACGGCACTCTCGTCGCCACTTAGCCGACGAGAGTGCCGTTCGTCATGGGGGTCCGTCGAAGGTCGTACGGGGGAGATCGGTCCTGCGACGGACGACAGGAGCGCCGCCACCGGCGAGGCTCGTGGCCATGGGTCGCTTCGTGTCGGAGAACCCGCTGGTGCTGCTGATCGGTGCCTGCGAGGTCGGTTTCTGGGTGCTGCTGGGCGCCGGCCTGGTGGCGCGGTACGTGCTGCGGGCACGCCGCCTGAGCACGGTGCTGCTGGTGCTGGTGCCGGTGCTGGACGTCGTGCTGGTGACGGCGTCCCTCGTCGACGTCGCGAACGGGTCCCCTCCCGGGCTCACGCACGGGCTGGCCGCGGTCTACCTGGGCTTCACGGTGGCCTTCGGACATTCGATGGTCCGTTGGGCCGACGGCCGGTTCGCCCACCGCTTCGCAGGCGGCCCGCCCCCGCCGCGCCCGCCCCGCTACGGCGCCGCGAAGGTCGCCTACGAGTGGAAGGAGTGGGGCAAGATGCTGCTGGCCTGGGCGATCTCGCTCGGCGTGATCGCGGTGACGGCCCTCGTGGCCGGCACCGGCATCCCCGCGCCGCCCGACTGGTTCACCGATCCGATGTGGTCCTGGGGTGCGCGGCTCGCCCCGGTCGTCGGCATCTGGTTCGTCGGCTGGCCGTTGTGGACGACGCTGGCCCCGCCCCGGGCTCCCGTCGGCAGCCGCTGAGCGTGCCGAACTCCGCGCGATGGGTGATCGCCCAGGCGCGCATCGCGCGGCAGACCGCCGCGATCCGGTCGCTGACCGAGGCGTCGGCGTGCCGGTGGCGGGCCTGCTCCAGGGGCCCCGGCCTACGCCTGGACGGCCTGACCGTGGCCGTCCCCGGCCGTGACCCGTCAGCCGCTGGGGAGGGGCTCCACCGTCCCGCGGCTGCCGTCCACCCGCACGCGGTCACCGGTGCGCAGCACGCTCGTCGCGTTCCCGCACCCGACGACGGCCGGGATGCCCAGCTCGCGCGCCACGATCGCGGCGTGCGACAGCGGTGCCCCGACGTCGGTGACGACGGCGGCGGCCCGCGGGAAGAGCGGCGTCCAGCCGATGTTGGTCACGGTGGTCACGAGGATCTCGCCGGGGCGCAGCAACTCGCCCTCGTCCACCGACCGCAGCACGCGCACGCTGCCCTCCACCACCCCGCTCGCGCCGGGGAAGCCGGAGACCGTTCCGTCGGGTGCCGCGGGCGCGGCCGTGGCGTCGAACAGGTCGCCGCGCCGGTCCGGGCCGGCCGCCCAGGCGAACGGGTCGAACCGGCCCCGGATCAGCGTCGGGTACGGCGGGAGGGCGGTGTAGCGCTCGTAGGCCGCGCGCCGCTCGGCCGTGTCCGGGGCGGGAGTGCCGCGCAGCACGGCGGCGACCTCGTCAAGGTCGAGCATGAACACCTCGCCGCCGAGCCCGGTCAGCTCGCCCGCGCGCAGCAGGTGCGCGCGAACCACCGAGAAGGTCCGCACGACCTCGGTGCGCGCCTGCTCGCGGGCGCGCGCCGCGCGGGCCCACCGCTGCAGCCGCTTGCGGGTGGCCGCCACCTTCCGCGGGTGCGTGGCGACCAGGCGTTCCCAGGCCGCTCGGTGGGCCGCCTCCTGCTTGCGCAGCAGCTCGAGCGGGTCGGCGCCGGCCTCGCGCAACGCCGCGAGCTGGCCCTGCAGCCACCCGGGCCGCTCGACCGGGCGCGGCATCGACACCTCGAACTCGTGCGGGCTGCGGTGCCCGTAGCGCTCGGCGTAGGTGGCCTCATCGATGTCGCCGCGCTCCACCAGCGCGAGCCCGACCACCGGGCCGAGGCTGGCGAGCACCTCGCCGTCGACGGTGAGCCCGGACGTCAGCGCGGCGGCGTCGGCGTCGCCGACCAGCTTGCGGAGCCGCTTCTGCGCGGTCAGCAGCGCGACCGGGTCGCTGCGCCCGGCGGCGGCGAGCATGTCCGAGCCGGTGACGACGAGCGGGCGCACCTCGTCGTCCCACAGCCGGGCCAGCGCCACCGGCTCGGCCGTCGCCTCGATGCGGGCGATGAGCTCGGGGCAGCGGCGCGGGTTCTCGGCGACGAACGCGGGCAGCCGTCGCAGGGTGCCCGGCACGCTCGCCACGAACCGGACGGCCGTGGGGACGAGCCGGCGCAGCACCTGCAGCGGCGACAGCGGGACCGGCGGGATCCCGACTCCGGCCGGGAGCCGCCCGAACGTGTTCTCGGTGAGCGACCGGAAGCGGGACCCGGAGATCCCGACGAGCCGGGACATCGCCGCGGACAGGCTCAGGTTGAGGTAGAACCGGCCGCCGACGATGCCGTAGCCGCGGAAGCCGGGCAGTGAGAGCGTCGGCATCGCCCGCGACATGAACAGCTGCACCATCGACCAGGTGCTCGGCGTCATGACGTCGGGGATCGCCTCGCCCAGGTTGGTGTTCGTCCAGAGGAAGTCGCCGTCCCGGCTCTCGTTCCACGGGTCGCGCAGCCCGGTGATCGGGCGGGCCTGCACGATCGCGAACTCCCCCCGGGAGCGCGTCCACTCGACGTCCATGGGCCGGCCGTGGTGCGCGGCGATGCGCCTGCCGAGCGCGCCGAGCGCGGCGGCGTCCGCGTCGTCGAGGACCGGGGCGGCGCGGCGGTCGTCCGGAACGGGGCGCTCCACGGGGCCATCGGGGGTGCGGACGGTCATCACGGCCTTGTCGCCGGTGCGCCGCTCGCGCACCGCACCCGTCGCGGCGTCGAGGACCAGCTCGTCCGGGGTGACGTACCCGCCGACCAGCGACTCCCCGAGTCCCCACGTCGCGTTGACGACCATGCGGTCCGTCGCGCCCGTCACGGGGTCGGCGGTGAACAGGACCCCCGCCGCGTCCGCGTCGACCAGCTCCTGCACGACGACGGCGAGCGCCACGTCACCGGGGTCGATGCCCTCGCGCCTGCGGTAGGAGATGGCGCGTGCCGTCCACAGCGACGCCCAGCAGCGCCGCACGGCGTCGATCACGTCGTCGGCGCCCGAGACGTCGAGGAACGTGTCCTGCTGGCCGGCGAAGGAGGCCCCCGGCAGGTCCTCCGCGGTCGCGGAGGAGCGCACGGCCACCGCGGGGGCGCCGAGCGCCGCGTAGGCCTCCCGGATCGGCCTGGCGATCTCCTCGGGCACCGGGTGCGCGGCGAACAGCGCGGCGATCCGGTCCGCGGCGTCCTCGGTTGCGGCGACGGCGACGATCTCGTCCTGCAGGCCGTGCGTGGCCACGAACCGCCGGTAGGCGGCGGTCGTCACGTGGAAGCCCGGCGGGACCGGCAGGCCCGCGCGGGTGAGCGCCGCGAGCGACGCACCCTTGCCCCCGGTGGTCGCGAGATCCGCCTCCGGCTCGCCCAGGCCCATCACGTAGGTGCTGGTCATGCCCTGTCCTCCCCCGACAGCCGCTCCTCGGCCGCCGCGGCTGCGGCGGCGATGTGGTCGTGCACCACCCGGTCCACCGCCGCCACCTCGTCGGGGCCGAGCGGTTCCGGGCGTTCGAGCGCGCGCCGCACGGTTTCCGCGATGAGGCCCGGCACCGCGTCGTCGGGCACGTGGAACTCGCCGGGCAGCAGGGGCTCGGTCAGGAAGTAGCCGAGGTACACCGAGGTGAGCACGGTGACCTGCTCGGCGAGGGAGCGGTCGGTGCGGATCCAGCCACCGGCGCGCAGCGCGACCAGGAGCTCGACGACGCTGCCCGGCGAACGTTGGTCGCCCGTCACCCTCGCCAGGTCGCCGAGGACGTCGGTGTTCCGGGTGAGGACGGCGGCGACGAGCGGGTTGCGCTGGTAGGCGCGGACGCTCTCGGCGATGAGCAGCTCCAGGTCGGCGGGGCGATCCGCGGCGCGGAGCCGGTCGCGCACCTCGGCGCGCACGGCCGCCTGCTCGCGGCGCAGCAGGGCGAGGAAGAGCAGCTCGCGGCTGCGCCAGTGGGCGTAGACGCTGCCCTTCGCGACGCCGGCCTCCCGCGCGACGTCGCTGATCGTCGTGCGGTCGTGGCCGTACCGCAGCAGCAGGCGGGCCGCGGCGTCGAGGATGCGGCCCGCCCGCTCGGCCGGATCGACCGGCACACCGCGTGGCGACACGGCGTCCCCTCCCATGATGACCGGATGAACGAACCCGGTCATCATGGTGCCACATCGGATCGTGCGGAGCAGGCCGGGCCGTCTCCGCGAGATCTTCCGGGGGGTCTCAGCCGTCGAGGTCCGGCGGTCCGAAGCTGCCGTCGGGTCCCGGCGCGTACGGCCGCACGTCCACCACGGCCGATGCCGGGATCGGCCCGTAGGCGTGCGGGAACCGCATCGACCCCGGGTCGGTGGGTACGCCCGGCTCGAACCGGACCTCGACGCCGATCCGCTCCGGGTCCAGCACGAGCAGTAGCAGGTCGGTCCGCCCGCCGTAGATCCGGTTCGCCGGGAGCGCGACCTGCTCGGGGGTCGAGAGGTGCACGAACCCGACCTCGTCCAGCGACGGCGGTGCGATCACCCCGGCCGCGCGCACGGCCTCCCACTCGGCCGGGTTCGAGATGTGCAGGAAGGGTGTCGTGTCCACGGACCGCAGTGTCCCGCCCTCCCCGATCGGCCGGGTCCGGCCCCGGCCACGGGGCAGCGGAGGTCTTGTCTTTGGCACCGGGTGCCAATTAGCGTCGGGCGCGACCGGTCGACGACGCCAGGAGGAGCACATGGCCCCCACGAACGACACCCAGCAGGCCGTCGAGGAGCCCGTGGTCGAGGAGACGCTCGTCGAGGAGGTCTCCATCGACGGCATGTGCGGCGTCTACTGACCGCCCCGGTGTTCGACCCGGAGCGGCCCCATCGCTGCAGCCCCCGGGTGGCGGTGCGCCCCGAACCGTTCGGGGCGCTCGTCTACCACTTCGGCACGCGCAAGCTGTCGTTCCTGAAGACGCCGCAGCTCGTCACGGTGGTCTCGGGGCTCGAGCAGCACCCGTCGGTGCACGCCGCGATCGACGCGGCGGGCGTCGAGGAGTCGCAGCGCCCCGCCTACCTGCGCGCACTGGCCGGGCTGGCCGCGAACGGAACCATCGAGGAGCGCCCGTGAAGCTCGTGGACCACTTCCAGTACGGCTTGAACTCCCCGATCTGCCTCACCTGGGAGCTCACCTACGCCTGCAACCTGGCGTGCGTGCACTGCCTGTCCTCCTCCGGTCGGCGCGACCCGCGCGAGCTGTCCACCGCCGAGGCGAAGTCGGTGATCGACGAGCTGCAGCGGATGCAGGTCTTCTACGTCAACATCGGCGGCGGCGAGCCCACGGTCCGCTCGGACTTCTGGGAGCTGCTCGACTACGCCGTCACCCACGACGTCGGGGTCAAGTTCTCGACGAACGGGATCAAGCTCGACAAGGCGCGGGCGGCGCAGCTGGCCGCCACCGACTACGTCGACGTGCAGATCTCGCTCGACGGGGCCACCGCCGACGTCAACGACCACGTCCGCGGCCCCGGCTCGTACGCCACGGCGATGCGGGCGCTGCAGAACCTGGCGGAGGCGGGGTTCGGCCAGCCGAAGATCAGCGTGGTCATGACGCGGCAGAACGTCGACCAGCTCGACGAGTTCAAGGCCATCGCCGACGAGTACGGCGCCCAGCTGCGGATCACGCGGCTGCGGCCGTCCGGGCGGGGCGCGGACGTGTGGGACGAGCTGCACCCCACCGCCGACCAGCAGCGACAGCTCTACGACTGGCTGGTCGCCCGCGGTGACGACGTGCTCACCGGCGACTCGTTCTTCCACCTCTCCGCGTACGGCGAGGCCCTGCCCGGCCTCAACCTGTGCGGTGCGGGCCGGGTGGTCTGCCTGATCGACCCGATCGGCGACGTCTACGCGTGCCCGTTCGCGATCCACGACAACTTCCTCGCGGGCAACGTCCGCTCGCCGGGCGGCTTCCAGGAGGTCTGGCGGAGCTCGGAGCTGTTCACCGAACTGCGGCAGCCGCAGACCGGCGGGGCGTGCCGCAGGTGCGGGTTCTACGACGCCTGCCAGGGCGGGTGCATGGCCGCGAAGTTCTTCACCGGCCTGCCGCTGGACGGCCCGGACCCGGAGTGCGTGCGCGGCTTCGGCGAGCAGGCGCTCGCCGCGCGGGACGCCTCGACCGTGATCCCGAGGTCCGAGGTCGACCACTCCCGCTCGGCGCCCCGCAACTCCCGCGGCCCGGTGCCGGTGACGATCGGCCGGCGCCCGGACAAGGCGTGCGAGACGAGCCCGCTGGCAGGGATGCCCGACGACGCGAGCGACTCGCGGCTGCGGATCCCGGTCGCCGGGGCCTGACCGGAGCCGGAGTTGCCCGACGAACGGCACTCTCGTCGGCACCTTGCCGACGAAAGTGCCGTTCGTCGGGGGAGCTCCCTCGGGTGGCCGACGCCGCCGTGCGGGAGGGGCACGACGTGGGGGAGGCGCTGTGAACCTGGGCGACGCGAGCTGGCCGGGCGTGCCGGCGCGCACCCTGCTCGTCCCGCTGGGCGCGTTCGAGCAGCACGGGCCGCACCTGCCGCTGGACACCGACACCCGCATCGCCGCGGCCGTCGCCCGCCGCGCCGCTGCGGACGGTGACGCGCTGCTGGTGGCGCCCCCGCTGGCCTACGGCGCGTCCGGCGAGCACGAGGGCTTCCCCGGCACGCTCTCGATCGGGCACGAGGCGTTGCGCGCGGTCCTCGTGGAGCTCGGCCGGTCGGCGTCGCGGTGGGCGCCGCGCCTGGTGTTCGTCAACGGGCACGGCGGCAACCTCCCGACCGTGCCCGACGCCGTCGCGCGGCTGCGGGACGAGGGGCGCGACGCCGCCTGGTCGCCGTGCGTGGTGGCAGGCGGCGACGCGCACGCCGGCCGCACCGAGACGTCGATCCTGCTCGCCCTCGACCCCGCGGCCGTCCGGCGCGACGCCGCGGAGCCCGGCGCCACGGCCCCGCTGGCCGAGCTGCTCCCGGCCCTGCGCGCCGGCGGCGTCGCGGCGGTGAGCCCCAACGGCGTCCTCGGCGACCCCACCGGTGCGAGCGCGGAGGAGGGCGGACGCCTCCTGGCCGAGATGACCGACGCGCTCCGCGCCCGCCTGGACGCGTGGCGGCCCGACGGCACAGGCCGCCTGGCCTGACCCCCTGCCGCTCGCACACCGATCGCTGCGCTCGCACACCGACTGCAGTCGGTGCGGGAGGTCCGAAGTCGGTGTGCGACGTCGCGGACGATCAGGCCACGAGCTCCAGGCGACCCGCCGTGGTGACGACGGCCGGGAGCCGCTCGCCGACGGAGGCCTCGGAGGCTGGCGCGATCAGCCCGGCCCGGACGAGCCGGTGCACGGCGCTCTGGTCGCAGCAGAACCGCCCGTCGAGGTAGAGGTCCGGCTCGGAGCCCCAGACCAGCTCGGCGCGCCCGCTCACCACCGCGCGCAGGATCGATCGGTCGCGGGCCGTCAGCTCGACGTCGACGACGAGCTCCATGTCGCACCCCCCGGTTCGGAAGCTCTCCCGACCGAGCGTGGAGGAACTCCGGGGCGCGGGCCAGGGAATTGAGGAACATCTGAGGTTGCGGACAGCTGCGGGAAACCGCCGTGCACCGGACGGAGGCCGTGGGGAAGGATCATCACAATGCCTGCCGTACCCGCCGTGATCCGCATGATGCGGCCTCCGCCGCAGGTTCGCCGGGCCCGGGGCGCGGTCGCCGCCCTGTTCTTCGCCAACGGGGCGCTGTTCGCCAACGTCGTTCCGCGCTACCCCGACCTCAAGGCCGCCCTCGACCTCTCGAACACCGAGCTCGGCACCGCGGTCGGCGCGGCGGCGCTGGGCGGGCTCGTCGCCGGGCCGCTGGCAGGCGCGCTCGTGGCGCGGTTCGGCTCGGTCCGGGTGGCGCCGACCAGCACGCTCTGCCTGGCGGCGAGCGTCGTGCTGATCGGGCTCGCGCCGTCGTGGGCGGCGCTCGCGGCCGTCCTGTTCCTCATGGGCGCCGCGGACTCCGTCGCCGACCTCGCCGTCAACGCGCACGGCCTGCGGGTCGAACGGCGCTACGGCCGCTCGATCCTCAACTCGATGCACGGGATCTGGAGCATCGGTGCCGTCCTCGGCGGGGTGACGGGTGCCGCGGCCACCGGGCTCGCGGTGCCGCTGCCCTGGCACCTCGCGGTGGCGGCGGTCGTGTTCGCGCTCCTCGGCGCGGTGGTCGCCCGGTTCCTGCTCCCCGGCCGCGACGACCAGGACGCGCCGGCCCGGCCGGACGGGGACCGAGGTCCGCTGCGCTGGTGGAGCATCGGGCCCGCGGTGCTCGCCATGGGGGTGATCGCCGCGATGGCGCAGTCCATGGAGGACGCGGGTGCCACCTGGTCGGCGGTCTACCTGCGGGAGGACCTGGGTGCCGCGGCGGCCGCGAGCGGGCTGGGGTTCATCGCGTTGCAGGCGCTGCAGACCGTCGGCCGGTTGCTCGGCGACGGGCTGGTCACCCGCTTCGGCGACCGCGCCGTGGCGATCGCGGGTGCGACCCTCGCCGCCGGGGCGATGTCCCTCGCGCTGGCCGTCCCGACGGCCGCGGGCACCGTGGTCGGGTTCGGCGCGGTGGGCCTGGGCATCGGCACGCTGATACCGGCCGCGATGCGCGCCGCGGACTCCGTGCCCCGGCTCCCGCGGGGGCTCGGCCTCGCACTCGTCGGCACGGTGAACCGGATCTCGTTGCTGGCCGGCCCGCCGCTGATCGGGCTGGTGGCCGACACGGCCGGCCTGCGGGTGGCGCTGCTCGCCATCCCGGCCGCCGCGCTCGTCGTGCTGGGCCTGTCCCCGGTGCTGGCCGGCCGTCGGGAACCCGCCGCCGCGCGCTGAACCCGTCAGACCGCCCGGGCCAGCAGGAGCGGGACGAGCTGCTCGTCGGCGGTGAGGGACCCGTGCTGTCCCGGCATGCGCGAGATCAGCGGCTCGGCCACCGAGCGGATCACGGCCGTGCCGCCGCGGGCCGCGACCACCACGTCCCCGATCCGGTCGCGCGCGTGGGCCGCCACCGGCCCGAACCACCCCTCCGTGACCGCCTGCTCGCCCGGGACGACCCATGCGCCGTCGCCGAGCTGCGCGGTCCAGGTCGCCAGGACGTCGTCGAGGGCACCGGGGAGGACGTGGACGTGCCGCGCCCGTGGGTCACCGGTCACCGCGGCGACGCCGTCGGACAGCACCGGGTCGGTGTCGGCGTCGTGGACCCGGTCCACCGCCACCATCCCGTGGTCGCCGGTGACCGCGAGGACCGCGTCGGGTGGCAGCCGCTCGACGATCAGCGACGCCAGCCGGTCGACCTGGGCGAGCTGCAACCGCCACGGCAGCGAGCCGGGGCCGTGCAGGTGCCCCATCGCGTCGAGGTCGCGGTGGTAGCCGTAGCAGAGCTGCCGCCCGCTGCCGCTGACCGCGGTGAGGACGCCGGCGGCCAGGTCGCCGAGCGCGTGCGTGCCGTGGAAGCGGCCACCGCGCAGCGCGGCCCGGGTGAGCCCGGAGCCGGCGAACTCCCGCAACGACACCACGGTGACCTCGACGCCGTCCGCCTCCGCGCGCTCCAGCGCGGTCGGCACGGGTTGCACCTGCTCGGGCACCAGCTGCTCCCGCAGGTCCGTGCGGGTGCCCTGCGCCGTCCAGGTGAGGGTGTCCAGGAGCTCACCCCCGGTCCGCAGCGCGATCCCGAGCAGGCCGTGCGCCCCCGGCGGCACGCCGGTGCCCAGCGTGGCCAGGCTGATCGAGGTGCTCGACGGGAAGCCCGCCGTGAGCGGCCCCGCGTCCGGCAGCCCCGCCAGGAACGGCGCGTCCGCCGCGTGGCGGCGCAGCAGCTCGCTGCCGAGCCCGTCCACGAGCAACAGCGCCGCGGCGCGGACCGGCGGGACGGCGAGTGCGGCCGGCGGGCCGGGAACACCGAGCGCGCCCAGCAGCGAGGGCAGCACCGAGGCGAGCGAGCAGGCGTAGGACGGCAGGAGGGGCGAGCTCACGCGTCCAAGCATCCCCCACAGCACCTTGGAGCCTTACTGCTGATTTTTCGCCGTGAGAACAGCAGTACGGCTCCAAGGTGCGGGCTCTAGGCTCGCGGGTGTGGATCAGGTGCTGCCGGACGGGATGCGGGTCGCGCTCGATCGGCAGGCGCTCGTCGTCGATGGCGGCACCGTCCTGTTCGGGGGTGCCCCGCCCCGGATGTTGCGGCTCACCGCCGCCGCGGCCGCCCTCCTGGACGGCGGCGAGCTCGAGGTCGGCGACCCGACGTCGGCGACGCTCGCCCGCAGGCTCCTCGACGCCGGCATCGCCCACCCCGTGGCGCAACCCGCGTCGGCGGTGCCCGCCGCGTCGGAGGTCACCGTCGTCGTGCCGGTGAAGGACCGGGTCGACGGGCTCGCGCGGCTGCTCTCCGCCCTGCCGGCCGGGCTCGGCGGCACGGTCGTCGTCGACGACGGGTCGGCCGACGCGGCCGGGATCCGGGCCGTCGCGGAACGGGCAGGCGCCACCCTGCTGCGGCACGAGCGCGCGCGGGGCCCGGCCGCCGCCCGCAACGCGGGCCTCGCCACCGCGCGCACCCGGCTCGTGGCCTTCCTCGACTCCGACGTCGTGCCGCAGCCGGGCTGGCTCGAACCGCTGCTCGCGCGCTTCGCCGACCCGGCCGTCGCGCTCGCGGCGCCCCGGATCGTCGCGCTGGCGCCCCTGGACGGCTGGCTGTCGCGCTACGAGGCGGTGCGGTCCTCGCTGGACCAGGGGGCCGAGCCGGCGCTGGTCGTGCCCAAGAGCCGGGTGGCCTACGTGCCGAGCGCCGCGATGCTCGTGCGCCGCGACGCCGTGGGCGCGGGCTTCGACGAGCGGATGCACGTGGCCGAGGACGTCGACCTCGTGCTGCGCCTGCACGAGACAGGCTGGCGGATGCGCTACGAGCCCGCAGCCCGGGTCGCGCACGACCACCGCACGACGCTGCGCGCCTGGTGGCTCCGCAAGGCCTACTACGGCACCGGTGCCGCGCCGCTGTCGCTGCGCCATCCCGGCTCGGTGCCGCCGATGGTGCTCAACACCTGGTCCGCCGCGGTGGCGGTGCTGCTGCTGCGCGGCCGTCCCCTGGCGGCGCTGGCCGCGCTCGCCGTGGCAGCGGGGGCGGCCGAGCGGCTCGCGCGCCTGCTGCCCGTGCAGGAGCCGCGGCCGGTCGCGGCCCGGCTGATCGGGCTCGGCGCGCTCGGCACCGTCGCCCAGACCGCCGACGCCGTCACCCGGCACTACTGGCCGGTCTCGCTCGTCGCGTGCCTGGTGTCGCGGCGGGCCCGGCGCACGGTGGCGGTGATCGCGCTCGCGGAAGGTGTCCTGGACTGGTGGCGCCGGCGCGGCAATCCCGACCGCCCCGGCCTGCCGGCGTACCTGCTCGCCCGCAGGCTCGACGACCTCGCCTACGGCGGCGGCCTGTGGTGGGGTGCGATCCGGCACCGGACGCTGGGACCGCTGCGCCCGGTCGGAACGGGCGAGGGCGGCCGGGAACGGCCTGCCGCGGCCCGCTGAACTCCGTCGATCCCGGTCGCCGGTGCCCGCTCCACCGCGTCATCGGGACTGGTCCGGACAGGTGATCCTGTGCGGCATCGGGTTCCGCATCTGCGGAAAGCGATGGCCTTGCCGGGCCGGATGTGCGGTCCTGTGTGGCTCCGCTCGACGGGCGCGCGGCCCGGGAGCGGGACACCGTCGGCGCATCCCCTCCGGTCGACCTTGCGTGGCCGGAAGATCGGCGGTGTGATTGTGCCCGCCGCCACAACGACGTGTGCGGCACCCGGGCGTCGGCTCGGCTGCGTCCGGTGCGTCCAGTGCGGATCCTTCGCGCATCGCGCGAGGGCGGCACCACGCTCGTGGTGAGGAGAGGTCACATGGCACAGGTTCGGGTCACCGTCGACGGCGTGGAGTACGTCGACGACGTCGAACCCCGCATGCTGTTGGTGTATTACCTGAGGGAGCGACTGGGCAAGACCGGCACCGTCGTCGGCTGCGACACCAGCAACTGCGGCGCCTGCACGGTGCGCCTGAACGGTCAGAGCGTGAAGTCCTGCTCGGTGCTCGCCGTGCAGGCCGACGGTGGCGAGGTCCTCACGATCGAGGGTCTGGCCCGCGACGGCGAGCTGCACCCGGTGCAGAAGGCGTTCAACGAGTGCCACGCGCTGCAGTGCGGGTACTGCACACCGGGGATGATCATGCAGGCCGTCGACCTGCTCGGGGACAACCCGGACCCCGACGAGCGCGAGGTGCGCGAGGGCCTGGAGGGCAACCTCTGCCGCTGCACCGGCTACCAGAACATCGTCCGCGCGGTGCAGAGCGCCGCGCAGGCGATGAAGCCCGGAGCCACCGCCCCGGCCGACACCCCGACCTCCGTGGCCGGAGGCTGACATGACGACGACCGCCGAACCCACCACCGCTGCCGAGGTCGGCCGTTCCCGCGTCCGCAAGGAGGACGCCCGGCTGATCACCGGCCGCAGCCGCTACACCGACGCGATCACCCCGCAGGGCACCCTGCACATCGCCGTCGTCCGCTCCACCTTCGCGCACGCGCGGATCAACGGCATCGACACGTCCGCCGCGAAGCAGGCGCCGGGCGTGCTCGGCGTCTACACCGCTGCCGACCTCGGCGTCGAGGGCGTCGGCCTGCCCTGCGCGTGGCCGATCACCCCCGACCAGAAGGCGCCGCAGCGCCCGCTGCTGGCCAGCACCGCGGTGCACTTCGCCGGTGAGGGCGTCGCGGTCGTCGTCGCCCGGACCGCCGCGGAGGCCAAGGACGCCACCGAGCTCGTGGACGTCGACTACGAGCCGCTCGACCCGGTGCTCGACATGGAGGCCGCCGTCGCCGACGGTGCCACCCTCGTGCACCCCGACCTCGGCACCAACGAGAGCGCCACCTGGGTGTTCGACTCCGCCGAGGCCGGCACCGGCAGCAGCGTCGCCGATGCGATCGCCGCGGCCGAGGCCGACCCGGACTCCGTCGTGGTGCGCCGCCGGTTCCGCCAGCAGCGGCTCATCCCGGCGTTCATGGAGCCGCGCTCGGTCGTCGTGGACCCGACCGGTGAGCAGATCACCTTCTACGCCTCCACGCAGGTGCCGCACATCCTGCGCACGATGACGACGGTGACGCTCGGCGTGCCGGAGAGCAAGCTGCGGGTCATCGCGCCCGACGTGGGCGGCGGCTTCGGCGGCAAGATCGGCGTCGTGCCCGAGGAGATGCTCTGCGTCGCACTCGCGCAGAAGCTCGGCAAGCCGGTGAAGTGGACCGAGACGCGCTCGGAGTCGCTGCTGGCCGCCCACCACGGGCGCGACCAGATCCAGGACATCACGATCACGGCGAAGAAGGACGGCACCGTCACCGGCCTGGACGTCAAGCTCCTGGCGGACATGGGCGCCTACCTAGGCCTTGTCGGGCCGGGCGTGCCGATCCTCGGCGCGTTCATGTTCAACGCGATCTACAAGTTCCCGGCCTACAAGTTCGCCTGCACCAACGTCTTCACCACGAAGACCCTCACAGACGCCTACCGCGGCGCCGGCCGTCCAGAGGCCACCTTCGCCATCGAGCGGATCATGGACGAGCTCGCCGTCGAGCTCGGGCGCGACCCGATGGAGCTGCGCGAGCAGAACTGGATCAAGCACGAGGAGTTCCCGTTCACCACGGTGTGCGGGCTCACCTACGACAGCGGCAACTACGAGCAGGCCACGCAGCAGGCGATGGACCTGTTCGACTACGCGGGCCTGCGTCGCGAGCAGGAGGAGCGGCGGCGCTCGGGCGACCCGGTGCAGCTCGGCATCGGCATCTCGACGTTCACCGAGATGTGCGGGCTCGCCCCGTCGCGGGTGCTCGGCTCGCTGTCCTACGGCGCGGGCGGCTGGGAGGCCGCGAGCATCCGGATGCTCGCCACCGGCAAGGTGGAGGTCATCACCGGCGCCTCCGCGCACGGCCAGGGCCACGAGACGGCGTTCAGCCAGATCGTCGCCGACCAGCTGGGTGTCCCGTTCGAGGACGTCGAGATCCTGCACGGCGACACCCAGGTCTCGCCGAAGGGCCTCGACACCTACGGGTCGCGCTCGCTGGTCGTCGGCGGGATCGCGATCGTCAACGCCGCCCAGAAGGTGGTCGAGAAGGCGAAGCGGGTGGCGGCGCACCTGCTCGAGGCCGACGAGAGCGACATCGAGTTCTCCGGCGGCACGTTCTCCGTGCGCGGCACCGAGACGGGCAAGACGATCCAGGAGATCGCGTTCGCCACCTTCATGGCGCACGATCTGCCCGACGGCATGGAGCCCTCGCTCGACGCCGACTCGGTGTTCGACCCGGAGAACTTCTCCTTCCCGCACGGCACGCACCTCGCGGCCATGGAGATCGACACCGAGACCGGGCGCGTCCACCTGCGCAAGTACGTGTGCGTGGACGACATCGGCAACGTGGTCAACCCGCTCATCGCCGAGGGCCAGGTGCACGGCGGTCTCGCCCAGGGCATCGCGCAGGCCCTGTTCGAGGAGGCCAACTACGACGAGCAGGGCACGCTGGTCAACGGCACGTTCGTCGACTACACGCTGCCCTCGTCGGCCGACCTGCCCAGCTTCGAGACGCGGGTGGTGAGCACCCCCGCCACCACGAACCCGCTGGGCGTCAAGGGCGTCGGTGAGGCGGGCACCATCGCGTCCACGCCCGCCATCGTCAACGGCGTGCTCGACGCGCTGCGCCACCTCGGCGTCACCGAGGTCGAGATGCCGTGCACGTCGCAGCGCGTCTGGCGGGCGATCCAGGACGCGAAGGGCCGCGCCACGCAGGAGACGCCGGTCGACACCCACTCGCCGGGCGCGGGCCTCGGCTCGATCGACCCGAACAACCCCCAGGGAGAGGTCCAGTGATCCCGGCCAAGTTCGACTACGTCAAGCCGACGTCGGTGGCGGAGGCCGTCTCGGCGCTGCAGCAGGGCGGGGACGACGCCAAGATCCTCGCCGGCGGGCAGAGCCTGCTGCCGGTGCTGCGCCTGCGCCTCGCGGCCCCCACGCTGATCGTCGACCTCGGCGGCATCGCCGAGCTGCGCGGGATCCGTGACGACGGCGACCGCGTCGTCATCGGGGCGATGACGCCCTACTACGACATCATCCGCGACGACGCGGTGCAGCAGCACGTCACGCTGCTGGCGCAGGCCACCGAGACCGTGGCCGACAACCAGGTCCGCCACCGCGGCACCCTGGGCGGTTCGCTGGCCCACGCCGATCCGGCAGGCGACCTCGGTGCCGTCGCGCTCGCGCTGGACGCCGAGCTGGTGATCGCGGGTGCCTCCGGCAGCCGCACGGTGCCGGCCGCCGAGTTCTTCGTCGACTACTTCACCACCGCGCTCGGCGAGGGCGAGATCCTCACCGAGATCCGGTTCCCGAAGTACACGGGCTGGGGCAGCCACTACGAGAAGTTCAACCGCACGGCGCAGGCCTGGTCGATGGTCGCGATCGCGGCGGCGCTGCGCGTCGAGGGCGGCACGATCGCGGAGGCCCGTGTCGGGCTGACCAACATGGGCACCACGCCGATCCGGGCCATCGGCGTCGAGCAGGCGCTCGTGGGGCAGCAGGCCACGGACGACGCCGTGCGCGCGGCTGCCGACCGGGTCACCGAAGGCACGTCGGCTCCGAGTGACGCGGATGCCGCGGCCGACTACCGTGAACACCTGGCCAAGGTGCTCACCGGCCGAGCGGTGCTGGCCGCCGCAGGCTAAGGCTCGTTCTGCGCAGGACGCCTGCTCTGGTCATCCGGGGCGGGCGTCCTGCGCATTGTGGAGGAGACTGAGAAGATGCAGCTGGAGAACAAGTTCACGATCGACGCGCCGATCGAGAAGGCGTGGGAGGCGCTGAACACCCCGGAGACGGTGGCTCCCTGCTTCCCGGGCGCCACCCTGACGGAGTACGAGGGCAACTCGTTCACCGGCACCGTGAAGGTCAAGCTCGGCCCGATCTCGCTCACCTACAAGGGCAAGGGCACCTACGTCTCGCGCGACGACGAGAACCACAAGGTCGTCATCGAGGCGACCGGGCGCGACTCCCGGGGCAACGGCACCGCCAGCGCCACCGTCACCGGCACCATGCAGGCCGACGGCCCGGACCGCACCGCGGTCACGATGGTCACCGACATGACGATCACGGGGCGGCCCGCCCAGTTCGGGCGCGGCGTGATCTCCGACGTCGCCGACAAGATCATCGGTCAGTTCTCGGCGTGCGTGGCGAGCAAGCTCGCGCCGGAGACCGGCGCTGCCGCCGGCTCGTCCCCGTCCCCGAAGCCCGCGTCGGGCGCGGCGGCGGCCACGTCCGCCCCCGCCACCCCCACCCCGGCCCCCGCCTCCGGCTCGTCCGGCCCGGCGTCGTCGGGCGAGACCGGCAGCAGTCCGAACGGCTCGCCGTCGGGCGCCGATGCCGCGAAGGGCCCGGTGCTCGCGGCCACCCCGACCGCCACCAAGCCGGCGAGCGGCCCGATGCGCAGCGAGGTCGACGCGATCGACCTGCTCGACACCGCGGGGGCCCCGGTCCTGAAGCGCCTGGTCCCGGTGGCCGGCGGCGTGCTGCTCCTGCTGATCATCCTGCTGATCAAGCGCAGCCGCTCCAGCTCCTGACGCAACGAACGGCACTCTCGTCGGCTAGGTAGCGACGAGAGTGCCGTTCGTCCGGCTCATTCGGCGCGGAGTTGGCCCTCCGAGATGTAGATGCGTCGCGACACCGGCCTCGTGCTCAGCAGGCTCTCCTCGAGGTGAATCGACATGAGGCGGATCGCACCCTCCACCGGGGAGACCTCCGGCCAGACATGGTGCCCGCTGTCCTCTGTCCCGTGGACCGCGGCCTCGAACTCCTCGTCGGTGAAGTCGACGAGGAGTGGCGGGTCGTACCGGTCACCTGCGAACTCGATGAGATGCCGGTCGCCGTCGGCTCCCGGCTCGGTGAAGACCGCTCGGTAGTCTCCTTCCACGATCTGGCGGAAGCGACGGAAGTGTGGGTTCTCGCTCATGGCTGCTCCTGTCGGGAACGTATGCGCTCAGGTTAACCGACCCGGCCGTTTGCAGCGCAGAGTGCCTATCGGCACGGCGCGTTCGCCGGGTATGCGGTGATGATTACCCCATCACGCGCACGAACGACGACATTCGGATGAAACACGTCTACAGGTATTCCGCGAATCTTGTGCACCAGGTAGATTTCGCGCGAGTAGCAATAGCTGTCGCCGCCGGCACGGTATGTCACCTTCGTTGGGTTCCGAAGGGCTTCAGCAATGGCGTAGTCGGCGACTTCGCGCCAGTTTTCGGAAGATTTCACTCCCTTCCGGGTCCACTCCGACCCGTGCCCATTTGCGATATGATAGTAGCTGTGCTTCTCGTCTCCGCAGACCAAGTCGCTGGTTCCGCCGGGCATGACGGCCCCGGAGGTGCTGACGCCGGGGCCTCGGTCGAATCTGCGGACGAGCCGATCTCGAGGTCACGTGACGCGCTCGACGATAGCCAGGGCCAGGTCATCCTCGTGGCGCTTTGAGGAAATTCGCCCTGCGAGGAGCGCGGTCAGTGCAGGCGGCGTGCTCGTGTCGAGGCGGAGACCTACGTGGTGTTCAGTCGCCCGTGCGTGAGGTCGGTGTCCGCACCTCGGTCGGGCGGCAGCTTCGCGTGCCACCTGGGTCGCCATGATCGATACTTCGGCGCGTGGACGGGCGTTTTCGACCCGGGAACGCGCCGACACGCCGATCATGAGGTAGGGAAACCCGAGTGATCATGATCCGAAGTGTCGGTTGCCCATCACTGTCTCCACTACCATGAGCACCCGATACTTCAGCTCTTGCCTCCGAGGTGTCCGCTGCTCGTCGCCGCGTCGCGCGTCAGCGGGTGTAGTGTCATGGCTGTCGGGTTCATCCCGCACACGGGCACTCGAGCCCCTGTCGTCCTCGGCGAGAAGTCCATCTCGGACGCTCGGCGTCCGGGGACGGAGCACCGGCGTGACGTCGGCACCCAGCACCATCCACACCTCGCAGCCCGCGCCCGTCGACCACGAGCAGCCGCGGTCGACGCTGAAGCCGAGCGCTCCGCTCACCGGCCGCGTCGACGGCGGATGGTGGCCGCGGTCGCGCGACCTCGCCGCGGAGCTGCCCGCCCTGCAGGCCGTGGTCGCGGAACGGCTGGGCATCGTCGAGAGCGTGAGCTACCACCTCGGCGACTGGGACCCCGCTGCGCGCCGGGCGGTCGTCGGCGGCCGTTCGGTCCGCCTGGCGGGCTACCGCGCGCAGCACCCCGCCACCATCGACGTCCTCGGCGCCCGCCGTCGGCTCACCCTCCTGGTCGTCTCGCCCGACACCGCGCCGGCCACCGCCCACGCCGCGCTGGCCGCCGCCGGAAGTCCCGGCAACACCGACGAGATCGAGGCGCTGCTGCACGCCGGTGCCGTCGCTGACGGCAACGAGCAGCGCTGAGGGTGCGACGGTAGCTCCGGCGCCGACCGCACGACCGACCGCCGTCCGCAGGGCGGCGGATGCACGACCGTTCGCCACCGAACAGAGAAGAGGGCCTCGTCATGGCCGTCGCCACCAGCACCTACGTCTCTCTCTACGACCAGCGCGTCGCGCTCGTCGCCCATGCTCTGACACAGAACTCGAAGATCGACGAGAAGGCCGCGACGGACCTCGCAGTGCACGTCCTGAACGCCCTCGACCACATTCCGGAGAAGGTGCGCTAGAGCTGCCGCCTGCGCACGCTCGGCGCCCCGCCGAATCGGCGGGGCGCCGAGGTTCAGGGCGGCGTGTCGGCGACCAGGCGCAATGCGCTCCGTTGCTGTGGGCGTCGCTCCCCGGTGACGGCCGAGGCGCGCCGGCGGGCCAGGATCTCGTCGATCGCCTCGATATCGGACTCGTCCGCAGGGTCGGTCGGGTCGAGGGCGAGCAATAGGATCAGATCGTCGAAATCGAATGCGCGATCGTTGTTCACGACGTGCCCGACCCGATCGTCGTGCGTCGGGTGCGGGAGCGTCGGTGCACGCGACGGTCGTGGTTGCGTCGCAACCTGCCCGCCAGCGTGCTGATCGCCTCGTCGAGCACGGCGGGCAGGTCCGCTCCGTCGGCCTCGACGCGCACGGCCGGGCCCGTGCCGTGGCTGGTGATCACGACCCGCTGCGCCGACCTGGACTGTCGAGTGTTCGGCTCGTGCTCCAGTTCGACGTCATATCGGATGACGTCCGGATTCAGGTGGCCGAGTGCGGCGAGTTCGGCCGCGAGGTACGGCCGGTAGCGGTCGGATCCGGTGATGTTGCGGCCGGTGATGATGATCTCGGTGGTGTCCATGGTGGACCTCCTAGGTGTCGAGTTTCCCCGACAGGGCGATCCTACTCTCGTTTTCGTTCCGGGGCGGTGATGGAGAGTAGACTCAGGGAACCGGGGGCCGCCGAGCAGCGGCTGGAATTCATGCCGCGGACGTGCAGATCCCCTGGGCGACGGTTGCGATTTTTCGCCCGTCTGAACAGGAATTCGAGAAGCACCACAGTTCATCTACGGCACGAGTCGGGACAGTCCTTGCAGAAGACCGATACCCATCCCATCGACGCTCCGTCCGCCACCGAGCCCGGCACCGGCGCCACCTGTGCCGCCTGCCCGCACGACCGTGACGCCCACGACCGGATCGGGACCAGGTTCTGCTGCGCGACGATCACCGGCGCGCTGAGCCGCGGATGCGTCTGCGTCGGCGAGGCGCGGGCATCCGCGCTGCAGCCCCGCTGAACCGCGCACCACGCCCGACCCCGGCGGCACCACCCGCGCTCGTCACCGCCACCCGGCGGAGTGACCCGTTGCGCCAGCAGTCCCCGACGTCAGGAGCACGCGTGCCCACCACCGTCCACCGGCCCACCGCAGGTCCGGCCGTCTCGCCGGTGCCGACGCCACGCGTCCCCGACAGGGTGCCGGGACCGGCGAAGGTGGGGATCCTCAGCACCTACCCGCCGACGCAGTGCGGCCTGGCGACGTTCAGCGCGGCCCTCGCCGAGCACCTGAACCGCTCCGTGGCGACGGCCGGTGTCGTGCGGATCATCGACCGGCCCGAGCCGCATCCTGGCGGCGAGGTCGTGGCGCACGTGGTGAACGGGTCTCGCAGCAGCGTCGAGGCCGCGGTCCGCCGGTTGAACGGCTTCGAGGCCGTCGTGGTCCAGCACGAGTACGGGATCTACGGCGGGGCGGACGGCTGCGACGTGATCGACCTCGTCGCCGGCCTGACGGTGCCGACGATCATCGTCCTGCACACCGTGCTCCAGGAGCCGACCCCGAGGCAGCGGCGCATCCTGCGGTGGCTGGTCGAGTCGGCCGACGTCGTCGTGACCATGACCGAGACGGCACGGCAGCGCCTGGTGGAGAACTACGGCGCCGACCCGGACGGAGTCGTCATGATTCCGCACGGTGCCATCGACCACGGCCCACTGGACGGCGGTGCGGCTCGCGCCGAGCGGCGCTCGACCGGTCGGCCACTCGTCCTCACCTGGGGGCTGCTCGGGCCGGGGAAGGGCATCGAGTGGGCGATCGACGCCATGCCGGGTCTGCGGGATCTCCGGCCGCGCTACCTCGTGATCGGCAAGACGCACCCCAAGGTGCTCGACCGCGACGGGGAGTCCTACCGCGACAGCCTGGTGCGGCGGGCGGACATGCAGGGCGTCGCGGACGTCGTCGAGCTCGACGACCGGTACCTGGGGGTCGGCGAGCTCGCCGGCCTCGTGCAGCGGGCCGATGTCGTGCTCCTGCCCTACGACTCGCGCGAGCAGGTGACGTCGGGTGTGCTCATCGAGGCGGTGGCTGCGGGCCGCCCGGTCGTCTCGACGGCGTTCCCGCACGCCGTCGAGCTGCTGGGGGACGGGACGGGACTCGTGGTGCCCCAGCGGGACCCCGCAGCGCTGGAGGCGGCGCTGCGCCGCGCACTGGGCGAACCCGGACTCGCCGACCGGCTCGCGGAGCGGGCCGCGCGGAAGGCACCGGACCTGCTGTGGGGCGCTGTGGCCGCCCGCTACCAGCAGATCGCCGAGACGCTCGTCGCCGCGACGCTGCCGGCCGCCTCGTGAGCGCGCCCGCGCGGTACGAGCGCTTCCCGGCTCCGTCCTTCGCCCACCTGAGGCGGCTCACCGACGCCGGGGGGCTCTACGAGCACGCCCGCGGCACCACCCCGCGCCGTGAGCACGGCTACTGCGTCGACGACGTCGCGCGAGCGCTGGTCGTCGTCTGCCGGGAGGACGCGTCCGCGCAGGACGACCTCCGCGAGCAGTACCTGTCGTTCGTTCTCGCGGCGCAGGACGCGGACGGCCGGTTCCGCAACCGTCGCGGAACCGACCTGAGGTTCCTGGACGCGCCCTCGGTCGACGACTGCTGGGGACGGGCGCTCTGGGCCCTCGGCACCGCCGGCGCCGACCCCCGCGCGCTCGCGGCGTTCGAGCGGGGCGCGCGGTGGCGGTCGCCGTCCCCCCGCGCCACTGCCTTCGCCGTGCTCGGTGCCGGCGAAGTGCTGCGCGGGCGACCGGGACACCGCGGTGCGCTGGACCTGCTCGCCGACGCCCCGGAGGTGATCGGTCGGTCCGTTCCCCGGCCGGAGTGGCCGTGGCCCGAACCACGCCTGACCTACGCCAACGCCGTTCTCCCCGAGGCCCTGCTCGTGGCGGGCGCCGCTCTCGACGCGCCCGCGCTCGTCACCGACGGGCTGTGGCTGCTCGGCTGGCTGCTCGACGCGCAGACCCGCGACGGCCACCTGTCGCTGGTGCCGGCGGCAGGCAGGCGACCGTCCGACCGCGGCCCGGGGTTCGACCAGCAGCCGATCGAGGCCGCGGCACTGGCCGACGCCTGCGCACGAGCCCACGAGCTCACCGGGCAGGACCGGTGGCTCACCGGGATCTTGCTGGCCACTGCGTGGTTCCTCGGCGACAACGACGCCGGCACCCCGCTGCACGACCCGGTGAGCGGTGGTGGTTGCGATGGTCTGGAGCGCGACGGCCGCAACGAGAACCAGGGCGCGGAGTCGACCCTGGCGCTCGTGTCGACGCTGCAGCAGGCAGCGGCCCGGCTCCCCGCGCCCGCGCTGCGGGTCGCCGGGTGAGGCGGCCGGAGGCGGCTACCAC
Source organism: Pseudonocardia kunmingensis (assembly GCF_006716445.1). GTDB lineage: Bacteria > Actinomycetota > Actinomycetes > Mycobacteriales > Pseudonocardiaceae > Pseudonocardia > Pseudonocardia kunmingensis. Next base: position 2,521,052 of record NZ_VFPA01000001.1, on the reverse strand, counting down.
CGCCATGATCACGCGCCTCGACGCCACGCTGACCGCCGACCCGGCGCGCGTCCTTGCCCGGCTGTTCGTCCCCGGCCACGAGCTGGTCGTGAACACCGAGTCGCGCGCCACCGGCGTCCTGGCCAGGATCCTCGCGCTCCCCGAGGACGAGGTCCGGTCGACGCTGCGGGACGTCCTCGCCCGCTACACGGGGCGGCACCGGGACCTCCCCGGCACGCTCGCCGCCCACTACGAGGAGATCTCCCACCGCGTGCCGGACGCCGCCGCGCTGACCGCGCAGCGGCGCACCCTGATCGGCGCGTGGTTCACCCACGAGTACGCGATCGAGGCGGCTGCGCTGTTCAACCCGTCGGTCGTGGCGCACCCGGACCAGTCCGGCCTGCCACCGGGGCACCTGCGGTTCGTCCTGAGCCTGCGCGCGGTCGGCGAGGGGCACCTGTCTTCGGTGGAGTTCCGCACCGGCGTCCTCGGTGCCGGGCACGAGCTCTCCCTGGATGACCCAGGGCCGCACGTCGAGGCCGGCCGGCCGGGGCCCGCGGTGCACGACAGGGCGCTGTTCGCCGCGGTGCTCGCCGAGGACGGCTCCGACGCGGAGAGCGCGTCGTTCCTGGTCAGCAGCCTTCCCGCGCGGTTCGGCGAGGCTGAGCTGGAACGGGCGATCGCTGCGCTGGCCGGTCAGCGCGTCACCCGCCACGGTGGCACGCGGACCGCGGAGCTGGCCCGTCGCATCGCCCGGTGCAGCTACGAGGTGGAGTTCTCCCCGCGATCGGCGCTCGCCGAGCGCGTCCTCTGGCCGCAGGGTCCGGCGGACGCACGGGGCATCGAGGACGCGCGCTTCGTCCGGACCGTGGCCGAGGACGGCTGCCCGACGTACCGGGCGACCTACACGGCGTTCGACGGCGACCGCATCATGCCCCAGCTGATCGAGACCCCGGACTTCCGCCGGTTCCGGATGACACAGCTGGCGGGGCCGGCCGCGAAGAACAAGGGCATGGCGCTGTTCCCCCGCACGGTCGGCGGGCGCCACCTCGCTCTGTCGCGCTGGGATCGCGAGAACAACGCCATCGCCACCTCCGTAGACGGGTTGTGGTGGGGGGACGCGCAGACCCTGCACGTCCCGAACCGGCCGTGGGAGCTGACGCAGACCGGCAACTGCGGCTCCCCGGTCGAGACCGACCGTGGGTGGCTCGTCCTCACCCACGGTGTCGGGCCGATGCGGGAGTACGCGATCGGCGCCCTCCTGCTCGACCTCGACGACCCGAGCCGCGTGCTCGGTGCGCTGCGAGAACCCCTCCTGAGGCCGCGCGACGACGAACGCGAGGGGTACGTCCCCAACGTCGTATACTCCTGCGGCGCGCTCCGCCACGGCGACCGGCTGCTGCTGCCCTACGGGGCGAGCGACGCGGCCGTGCGGTTCGCCGTCGTCGACGTCCCGCTCCTGCTCGAGCGGCTGATCGCCGACGGGCCACCGCCGGCGATCCGGGAGAACAGCGTGGCGTAGTCGGCCACCATGCGCCCCGCCGTGAACCGGGCCTCGACGTCGTCCCGGCAGTCTCGGCGCGACAGCGAGGCGACCCGCCGGACCGCGTCGACCGCGCCCACGACGTCGTCGACCAGGTACCCGGTGCGGCCGTGGCGGACGATCTCGGGCATCGATCCGAGCGGGCGGGCGATCACCGGGGTGCCCGTCGCCAGCGCTTCGACGACGGACAGCCCGAAGGGCTCGGCGAACCCGATCAGGTGCAGGAGCGCGAGCGCTCCTCCCAGCAGCGCGTCGCGCTCCGCGGGGCCTACGGGCCCGGCGTAGCTGATGCCGCCACGTCCCAGGTGGGGCTGCACGCGATCGCGGAAGTACGACTCGTCCTGCACGATTCCCGCGATCACGAGCGGCAGCCCGGCCCGGCGGGCGACCTCGATCGCCAGGTGCGTCCCCTTGTCCGGGTGGATGCGGCCCAGGAACAGCAGGTGCTCGCCGGGATCGGGGCGGAAGGTGAACCGGGCGGGGTCGATGCCGTGGTGGATCGTCGCCTCGTACCCCAGGTCGGGGTGGCGGTCGGCGTCGCTGATCGCGACGTACCGGCCGATGTCGTCGTAGGCCCGGTACACCGGCAGGATCGCCTCCGACGAGAAGCCGTGGATCGTGGTCACCACGGGCGTCCGCACCAGGCGGCTGAAGGTCAGCGGCAGGAAGTCGAACTGGTTGGAGATGACGTCGAACTCGCCGGCCCGCTCGAAGGCGGCGGCGATGTGCAGGCCCTCGTGGACCTTCGCATCGACGCCGGGGTCCTCCTCGTAGCCGGTCGGGGCCTCCGCGTGCAGGCGCGCCGACGTGATCGAGTCGGCGGTGGCGAACAATGTGACGTCGTGGCCGAGGGCCACCAGACCTTCGGTCAACGTGGAGGCCACCTGCTCCCACGGCCCGTACCCCCGCGGTGGTGTGCGGTGGGCGATCGAGGCGAGCACCCCGATCCGCAGGCGGGCGTCTCCAGGAGGTGCCGGCGTCGGGCTGATCGCGATGAGGTGCCTCCGGAATCCGGGGTGTTCGCGCCGAGGAGCGCGGTACCTCCATCGTGCACCCTGCCGGGCGACGCGCTGCTCAGTCGAGGCCGGAGACCCGCAGCGTGATGTTCAGCCGCCCGTGCGCGAGCCCGGTGTCCGGCACGTCGTAGGCGGGTAGCAGCTTCGGCACCCCGTGGTGGGCGAGCCGGCTCTCGTCACCGAAGACGACCAGGTCGCCGGAGAGCAGTTCGACGTCGGTCCACGGGCGCCCGCGGTTCTCGGTGTTCCCCAGCCGGAACACGCACGCCGCCCCGATGCTGAACGACACCACGGGGTCGAGCGCCTTCTCGTCGCTGTCGCGGTGCAGGCCCATGCGGGCGCCGTCGTCGTAGTGGTTGATCAGCGCGATGTCCGGGTGGTAGTCGCGGGCCCGTTCCGGGTCGCCGTAGGCGTCGGCCAGTGCCTCGCGGCCCAGGTCGCCGAGCCACTGCGGGAACGGTGTGACCGGCGATCCGTCCTGGTCGTCGCGGGTGCGGGAGTAGCGGTAGGGGTACCAGTGCCAGCCGAGGCAGACGCTGCGCACGGTCATCCGGCCGCCGTTCGGCATGACGGCCGCCCGGATCCCCGGCCCTTCCCCCGCCCAGCCCCGGCAGGCCCGGACGAGCTCGCGCTGCCGGTCGAGGTCCAGCCAGTCCGGCACGTGCACCGCGCCCGGCGCGAGCACCCGCCGTTCCCGGGGCAGGAGAGCGGACGTCATGCTGTCCAGTGTGCCGTCGTTCCCCTCATGATCCGCGGTATCGGGTGGTCATTGCTGCGATCACGACGACGGGCGACCGATACTCGAGATCTTGCACCGCGGTCAGCGCGCGTTGTGGAAGATGATCCCCAGCACGTGCCGGCTCCCGCTGTGCACGGCGCTCACCCCGTGCCGCACCTGCACCCGGTGGAAGCCACGGGCACCGCGGGCCGGGCGGTGGCGCACCGGGAACACCACGGCCTCACCCTGCCGCGGCCGCACGACGACCGGTCGGGACTGCTGGCGCGGCCGCTGCTCCACGAACACGCTCTCGCCGCCGGTGAAGTCCTCGTCCGGACGGCTGAGCATCACCAGGAACTGCAACGGGAAGGTCAGGTCGCCGTAGACGTCCTGGTGCAGGCAGTTGTAGCCGCCGGGCCCGTAGCGGAGCACGAGCGGGGTGGGCCGGTGCTGGCCGAGCTCCGCGCACTCGGCCAGCAGCGCGTCGAGCCCGTCCGGGAACGTCCGCTCGCCCAGCCGCTCCGCCCACCGGTTCGCGATCCGCGCCAGCGGCGGGTACAGCTTTTCCCGCAACTGCTGCACGAGCGGCGGGAGCGGGTCGGCGAAGTAGCGGTAGCTCCCCTCGCCGAACGAGTGGCGCGCCATCACCACCGTGCTGCGGAAGCGCGCGTCGTCGTCGAACATCGCGGTCACCTCGGCGCACTGCGCGGGCGTCAGCAGCGGCGGGGTGGTCGCGACGCCGTCGGTGTCGAGGCGCTGCTGCAGTGCGGGCACGTCCAGGCGGTCGAGCAGGGCGGTCATGGCGTCCACTCTCGGCGCGGTCGCGTGCGCTCGCTGGCGGGAACCGGACACGGGGATGATGACCGGATGCGCCCCGGACCGCACAACGCCCTGACCGACGTCCCCGGCATCCGCGTCGGCCACGCCGCCCTCGACGGCCCCGGCGCCCTCTCGGGCACGACGGTCGTCTTGGCACCGGAGGGCGGGGCCGTTGCGGGCGTGGACGTCCGCGGAGCCGCACCCGGCACCCGCGAGACCGATCTGCTGCGACCGGACGCCACGGTGCAGCGCGTGCACGCGGTGGTGCTGAGCGGCGGCAGCGCCTACGGGCTCGCCGCCGCCACCGGGGTGATGAGCCGGCTGGAGGCTGCCGGCGTCGGGTTCCCGATGGCGGGCGGGGTGGTGCCGATCGTCCCCGGCGCCGTGGTGTTCGACCTCGGCCGCGGGGGCGACTTCGCCGCGCGGCCGGACGCGAGCACCGGCGCCGCCGCCTACGACGCGGCGGCCGACGGGCCGGTGCCGCAGGGCGTCGTCGGGGCCGGCACCGGGGCCCAGGCCGGTGGTCTCAAGGGCGGGGTCGGCACGGCCAGCGTCGTGCTCGACGACGGCTCGGTGGTCGCGGCGCTGGCCGTGGTGAACGCGGCCGGTTCGGCCGTCGACCCGGCCACCGGGCAGCTGTACGGGGTGCGCGCGGGCCTGCCGGGTGAGTTCCCGCCGGTCGAGGTGAGCGCCACCGCCCTCGACGAGTTGAGCGCCGCGCCGCGGCCGTTGCTGAACCTCGGCACGGCGACGACCCTGGCCGTCGTCGCCACGGACGTCACCCTGGACAAGGCGGGGTGCGGGCGGCTGGCGACGATGGGCCACGACGGGCTCGCCCGCGCCGTCGTGCCGGCGCACACCGCGAGCGACGGCGACGCCGTGTTCGCGCTGTCGACGGCCGCCCGCCCGGCGCCGGACGTCCCCGGGCTCGTCGCCCTGCACGCCGCCGCGGCCGACGTCGTGAGCCGGGCGATCGCGCACGGGATGCTCGCGGCGGAGACGGTGACGACGCCCGCCCGCACGTGGCGCGGCTACCGCGACGTCGTCGGCTGACCTTGCGGGCGCCGTCCGCGATCGGGTCTGATGCGCCGAGGACGGAGAGGGGGCCCCATGCGGTTCCGCGCCACGATCGAGCTCGGCGGCAAGACCGCGACCGGTTTCGAGGTGCCCGCACACGTCGTCGAGCAGCTCGGCTCCGGCAGGCGCCCCGCCGTGAGCGTGACCATCGGCGACCACACCTACCGCAGCACGGTCGCCGTGATGGGCGGGCGGTTCCTGATCCCGCTCAGCGCGGAGAACCGGGCGGCGGCGGGCGTCGCCGCCGGTGACCAGGTGGACGTCACCCTCGAGCTGGACAGCCGTCCCCGCGAGGTGGAGCTGCCCGCCGACTTCGCCGCCGCGCTGGAACGCGAACCGGCCGCCGCGGAGTTCTTCGCCGGGATCTCCTACAGCGACAAGCGGTGGCACGTCCTCTCCGTCGAGGGCGCCAAGAAGGAGGAGACCCGGCTGCGGCGGATCGAGAAGTCGGTGGCGATGCTGCGCGACGGCCGGGCCAGGTGAGGCTCAGCCGGCCGTCGCGAGGTGCCGTTCGAGCCTGCGGAGCACGTGGCTGCGCCACCCGCCGCTCATGATCGTGCGCGACAGCTGCTGGACCGGGTCGTCGGGGTCGAACCCGCGGTGCTCGAGAAACAGGCGGGTGCCGCGGCCCTCGGGGCGGAGCGTCCAGGTGACGGTCGAGTCGAGCCCGTCGGGGCGGTGGGCGTCCGCCCAGCTGTAGCGCAGCAGCTGCTCGGGGTGCACCTCGAGCACCTCGCACGCGATGAGCCCGCTGAAGCTGGTCGCCTCGATCGGCTCGGCGCGGAACGTGCAGCGGTGGCCGACGACGGGCGCGAAGTCGCCCGGCATGAACCACGCGGCGAGCAGTTCGGGATCGGTCAACGCCTGCCACACCCGGTCCGGCGGGTGGGCGAGGAACTGGTCGACGTGGATCACGGAGAGGTCGTCGTCGATCATGAGTCGCCCGCCTGCTGCGCGTCGAGGAACTCGCCGAGCCCGGCCAGCTTCCGCCGCCAGAACCGCTCGTACGGGGCGAGCCACTGCTGCAGGTCCTGCAACGGGTCCGGCTCGACGGCGTAGAGGCGCTGCCGGCCGTGCCGGGTCTCGCTGACCAGCCCCGCGTCCCGGAGGACCTTGAGGTGCTCCGAGACGCTCGGGCGCGCCATGTCGAACCGCTCGGCGATGTCCTGCACGGGGCGCGGACCCTCCAGGAGCAGGTCGAGGACGTCGCGACGCGTGGGGTTGGCCAGGGCGGCGAACACCCGGTCGGCCGGGGAGGACTTGGCGCGCTGCGGCATCGCCGCACACCCCATCATCAGCGGGAGGTCGCGGGCAAGCGGCATCACCGGGCGGACAGGACGAAGCCGTTGCCGTCCGGGTCGGCGAACGTCGCCTGCCGACCCCAGGGCAGGTCGTTCGGCCCGTCGACCGCGACCCCCGCGTCGGTGAGCGCGGCGCAGTCGGCGTCCAGGTCGTCGGTCTGGAGGATGATCCCGCGGCTGGTGCCCGGGCTCGCCCCGGGGAAGGGGCGGTGCAGCGCGATCGCGCTCGCACCCTGGCGCGGCACCACCTCCAGCCAGCGGTTGTCGCCCACCACCTGGTCGCTGCGCACCTCGAAGCCGAGCAGGTCGGCGTAGAAGGCCTTGGCCCGGTCCTGGTCGGACACGAACACCGTCAGGGTCCTGATCTGTGTGATCGCCATGCGCGGAACAATAGGTAGGAAGAAACCTACCTGTCAAGCGTAGGTTTTTTCCTACTGCTGCGACGCCCGGCTCCTGGTGGTGTACTGCCCCATGGCCAAGGAGATCTTCGTAGCGTTCGGGATCGACGTCGACGCCGTGGGCGGCTGGCTGGGCTCCTACGGCGGGGAGGACTCGCCGGGTGACATCTCCCGGGGGATCTTCGCCGGCGAGGTCGGCGTGCCCCGGATCAACCGCATGCTCGCCCGCTACGACCTGCCGTCCACGTGGTTCTGGCCCGGGCACTCGATCGAGACGTTCCCCGAGCAGTTCGACGAGATCGTCGCCGCCGGGCACGAGATCGGCGTGCACGGCTACAGCCACGAGAACCCGATCGCGATGACCCGCGAGCAGGAGTCCGACATCCTCGACCACTGCATCGAGCTCATCACGCAGCGATCGGGCCGCCGTCCCACCGGCTACGTCGCACCGTGGTGGGAGTTCTCCCGCGTCACCAACGAGCTGCTGGTCGAGCGGGGGATCACCTACGACCACTCGCTGATGCACCGCGACTTCGAGCCGTACTACGTGCGGGTCGGCGACTCGTGGACGCCGATCGACTACGACCGGCCCGCCCGCGAATGGATGAAGCCGTTGGTGCGCGGCGAGGAGACCGACCTCGTCGAGATCCCGGCGAGCTGGTACCTCGACGACCTGCCGCCGATGATGTTCATCAAGTCCAGCCCGAACAGCCACGGCTTCGTCAACCCGCGCCACATCGAGGAGATGTGGCGCGACCAGTTCGACTGGGTGTACCGCGAGAGCGACTACGCCGTCTTCACCTTCACGATCCACCCCGACGTCTCCGGGCGGCCGCAGGTGCTGCTGATGCTGGAGCGGCTGATCGAGCACATCTCCGGGCACGACGGCGTGCGCTGGTCGACGTTCGACGCGATCGCGCAGGACTTCCTGCAGCGCCGTCCGCGCTGATGTGCGGGGCGTGCGGTGGGCCCCCGCCGGACCCGGCCGGTGCGCTCGTGGCCGGGCCGCGCCGGCGGGCCGCGGTGGCCCGGGCGGTGGCGTCGGTGTGCCCGGGGCTCACGGTGCGCGCGGTCCCTGGCGCCTGGACGGTGGCGACCCGCACCGGTCGGACGACCGTGTGCCGGACGCTCGCCGCCCTCGTCGCGACGGCCGCGCGAGCAGGGGAGACGGAGGCGACGGAGGTGCTCGCCGCCGTGCGGGGGACCGCGGGCGACGCCGTTCCGCAGCCGCCATAGGGCTCGCGCACCGACTTCCTCGCTGACACACCGACCGCAGTCGGTGCGTGGGCGCGGCAATCGGTGTGCGCGGGGCGGGCGGCCGCGAGTGGCGATGAGCCGACGCCGACCCGGCTCGCGTTTGCGCCATGCCCGTTGGCACACCGATTTCATAGCTCACACACCGACTGCAGTCGGTGTGGCAGCACCACGATCGGTGTGTGAGCGCCTCGCGGCGGTGGCTCAGCCTCCGGCGAAGGGCGGCAGCACGTCCACGGTGGCGCCTGCGGGTACCGCCGTCGCGCGGTCGCGCACCGCGACCTCGTCGAGCAGGAAGCTGCAGCGGTCGAGCACGCGGGCGAGCTCGGCGCCGTGCCGGGCGCGGGCGGCGGCGAGCACGTCGTCGACGGTGGCGCCGTCCGGCAGAGCCAGTGGTTCGGTCTCGACGCCGGCGGCGGCCCGGGCGGCGGCGAAGTAGCGGATCGTCACGGTGGCGGTGCTGGTCGTCACGTCAGCCTCCGATCGCGCTCATCGGGCGGTCCGGCTGCAGGAAGCCCGGGTCGTCGATGCCGTGGCCGGCGAGCTTGCCCCACATGGCGTGGCGCCAGGTGTCGGCGATCTCCGCGTCGGACGAGCCGCCGCGCAGCATCGCGCGCAGGTCGGTCTCCGTGCGCGCGAACAGGCAGGAGCGGACCTGGCCGTCGGCCGTGAGGCGGGTGCGGTCGCACGCGCCGCAGAACGGACGCGTGACGGAGGCGATCACGCCGACCGCGGCCGGCCCGCCGTCGACCAGCCAGCGCTCGGCCGGGGCGCCGCCGCGTTCGGCGGGGTCCGGGGTGAGCGCGAAGCTCTCGCGCAGCTTCTCCATCACCTCACCCGCGGTGATCATCTCCGAGCGTTCCCAGCCGTGCTGCGCGTCGAGCGGCATCTGCTCGATGAAGCGCAGCTCGTAGCCGTGGTCGAGGGCGAACCGCAGGAGCGGGACGGCCTCGTCGTCGTTCACGCCGCGCAGCAGCACGCTGTTGATCTTCACGGGTCCCAGACCCGCGGCCCGGGCTGCGGCGAGCCCGTCCAGGACGTCGGAGAGCCGGTCGCGGCGGGTGATCGTGGCGAAGCGCTCCTGCTGGAGCGTGTCCATGGAGACGTTGAGCCGGTTGACGCCTGCCGCGGCCAGTGCCTCGGCGCGGCGGGCGAGCCCGATCCCGTTGGTGGTGAGCGAGATGTCGGGGCGGGGCTCCAGCGCGGCGGAGGCGGCGATCAACCCCTCCAGGCCGCGTCGCAGCAGCGGCTCGCCGCCGGTGAAGCGCAGCTCCTCCACGCCGAGGTCGCGCACCGCGATCGTGATCAGCCGGATCAGCTCGTCGTCGGTGAGCTGCTCATCGCGCGGCATCCAGTCCAGGCCCTCCGCGGGCATGCAGTAGGAGCAGCGCAGGTTGCAGCGGTCGGTGAGGGAGATCCTCAGGTCGGTGGCGACCCGTCCGAAGGAGTCGACGAGCCGCGGGTCGGCGGGGCGGGCCGGGTCGCGGGGGGCCGCCCGTCGCACTGCCGGGAGACCGAGCTCGGTTGCCGTCACGACACGAGCGTAACCGGCAGGAACGGTCTTGAACGGATCTTGCGCAAGCGCCGCACAGGCGCTCCGCAGCTGCGTCTGCAAACGCTGGATCGACCCGCAGATGCCGCTGCGGCGCCTGGCTGATCGGCGAGTTGCGTGGCCTGCTCCACTGTGGCCATGGACGCGCAGCGCGCAGCGGCGGACGTCGGGCTCGACGGCAGGGTCTTCGTGGGCGTCAGCAACTCGGCCGACGGTGACGTGGGTGGTGAGACGCGGTTCGCCTACCACCAGGACGGTGCCGTGGTGTGGGCGGAGTACGCGGGCGGTGCCGTGGCCCGTGGCTACCTCGTCGGCACGCGCTCGGGCGCCGAGCTGACCTTCCGCTACGTCCACCTCGACCGCGACGGCGCGACGGCGAGCGGCCGCTGCACCTCGCGGGTGGTGGTGCTGCCCGACGGGCGGCTCGAGCTGCACGAGGAGTGGGCGTGGGAGTCCCGGCCCGGCGCGGGCCGCAGCGTGGTCGCGGAGACCCGGGACGCGCCGCCGCCCCGGTCGGCCCCGAACCCGCTCTGAGCGGCCGCCCGACGCGCTGCACGCCCTGTCTGAACGCGAGACTCGCGCTGTCAGGACGGGAGACTCGCGCTGCTGAAACGGGAGGCTCGCGCTGTCAGGACGGGAGACTCGCGTTGGGGCTCGCGGGTGGGTCAGTCGTGGCGCCCCAGTTCCTGGCGGGCGACCGTGCGCAGGTGGACCTCGTCGGGGCCGTCGGCGAGCCGCAGGGCGCGCGCCCAGACGTAGAAGTAGGCCAACGGCGTGTCGTCGCTCATGCCGGCGCCGCCGTGGACCTGCAGGGCTCGGTCGATCACGGCGCACGCCATGCGGGGGCAGATGACCTTGATCGCGGCGATCTCGCTGGCGGCGCCCTTCGCCCCGTGGTTGTCGATGAGCCACGCCGTCTTGAGGACCAGCAGCCGCGCCTGCTCCACCTCGATCCGCGACTGGGCGATCTGCTCGCGCACGACGCCCTGCTCGGCGAGCGGGCGTCCGAACGCGGTGCGGGCCTTGGCGCGGCGGACCATGAGGTCGATGGCGCGTTCAGCCATCCCGATCAGGCGCATGCAGTGGTGGATGCGGCCGGGGCCGAGCCGGGCCTGGGCGATGGCGAAACCGCCGCCCTCCTCGCCCAGCAGGTTCGCCGCCGGCACGCGCACGTCGTGGAACCGCAGCTCGGAATGCCCGTGCTGGTCCTGGTAGCCGAACGTCGGCAGGTGTCTCCTGATCTCCAGGCCCGGGGTGTCGCGGGGCACGAGCACCATCGACTGCTGCCGGTGCGTCGCCGCGTCCGGGTCGGTCTTGCCCATGACGATGAAGATCTTGCAGCGGGGGTCGGCGCTGCCGGAGATCCACCACTTGCGCCCCGAGATCACGTACTCGTCGCCCTCGCGGCGGATCCGGGTCTGCACGTTCGTGGCGTCGGACGAGGCGACGTCCGGCTCGGTCATCGCGAACCCGGACCGGATCTGCCCCTCGAGCAGCGGTTCGAGCCACTCCTGCTTCTGCTCGGGCGTGCCGAACAGGTGCAGGGTCTCCATGTTGCCGGTGTCGGGGGCCTGGCAGTTGATCGCCTCGGGCGCGATCACGGGCGACCAGCCGGACACCTCGGCCACCGGCGCGTACTCGAGGTTGGACAGGCCGGACGCGCTCGGCAGGAACAGGTTCCACAGGCCACGGGCGCGGGCCTTCGTCTTCAGCTCCTCGACCACCGGGGGGAGGTCCCACTCCTGCGGGGTGCCGCGCCGCTCGGCGCGGAACGCGTCGTACGTCGCCTCGGCGGGGAGCACCTCCTCGTCGAGGAAGGCGCGCATGCGCGCGGTGTGGTCGGCAGCTGCGGCGCTGGGTGCGAAGTCCACGGCTGCACCCAACCACAGGACGGGGTGCCGCTGGTCGTAGTCGCATCCGCGGAACTATTGTCTCGATCGTGCCGCAGTTCAGGATCGCCGAGGCCGCTCGGCTACTCGGAGTCAGTGACGACACCGTGCGCCGCTGGGTCGACGCCGGGGCGCTGCCCGTGCAGGTCGACGCGTCCAACCGCAAGGTCGTCGACGGTGCGGCGCTCGCCGCGTTCGCGCGGGAGCACGCGAACGCGGCCCCCGACCCGTCCGACGTGCAGCGCTCGGCGCGCAACCGGCTGGTCGGGCTCGTCACGGCAGTCGTCACGGACCGGGTGATGGCGCAGGTCGAACTGCAGTGCGGCCCGCACCGGATCGTCTCGTTGATGTCGAGCGAGGCGGTGCGGGAGATGGGCCTCGAGCCCGGCGCGCTCGCCGTGGCCGTGATCAAGTCGACCACCGTGGTGGTCGAGACGCCGGGGGTGGGCTCGTGAGGACGAAGGTGTCGGCTGCGGCGGCCGCGGTGCTGGTCGTGGCCGGGTGCGGGAGCGGGGCGGGCGACGGGGGGTCGGCCGCCCCGCCGGAGGAGCGGACGCTCACCGTGTTCGCGGCCGCCTCGCTCACCGAGGCGTTCGGCCGGTTGGAGCCGCAGTTCGAGCAGGCCCGGCCCGGCGTCGACGTCGTGTCCAACTTCGGTGCCTCCTCCGACCTGGCCCAGCAGATCGTCAACGGCGGGCCCGCCGACGTGTTCGCCGCCGCCAACACCTCGACGATGCAGACGGTCGTGGACGCCGGTCTCGTCGACGGGGAGCCGGCCGTGTTCGCCACCAACGTCCTGGAGATCGTCACCCCGCCCGGCAACCCGGCCGGCGTCACGTCCTTCGCCGACCTGGCCCGTCCCGACCTGCAGGTCGTCGTCTGCGCGCCGCAGGTGCCCTGCGGGTCGGCCACGGAGCGCATCGAGCAGGCCACGGGCGTGACGCTCAGCCCGGTGAGCGAGGAGCCGGACGTCAAGTCCACCCTCGCGAAGGTCACCAGCGGCAATGCCGACGCGGGGCTGGTCTACGCCACCGACGTCGCCGCCGCGGGCGACGACGTGCAGGGGATCGAGTTCCCCGAGGCGGCGCAGGCGGTCAACGACTACCCGATCGCCGTGATCGCCGACGCGCCGTCGGCCGACCTGGCGCGGGAGTTCCAGGAGTTCGTGGCGGGCGCCGACGGGCGCGCGGCACTGGGAGCGGCAGGCTTCGGTAGCCCGTGACGCGCCCGGCCACGCGCGCCACCGACGACCACGACACCGGCGTCGGGCTACCGCGCCTGCTGTGGGTGCCGGCGGCGGTGGCCTTCGCGCTGATCGCCCTGCCGGTGGTCGGGCTCGCGCTGCGCGCCGACTGGCCGCGGATGCCCGCGCTCCTGCTCAGCGAGTCCGCGCTCGACGCGCTGCGGCTCTCCCTGCTGACGGCCGCGATCTCGACGCTGCTGTGCGTCGCGTTCGGCGGCCCGCTCGCCGTCGTGCTCGCCAGGGGGCGGGTCCGGGGGCTGCGCCTGCTGCGGTCGGTCGTGCTGCTGCCGCTGGTGCTGCCCCCTGTCGTCGGCGGGCTCGCGCTGCTGTTCCTGCTCGGGCGCACCGGGCTGGTCGGGCGCGGACTCGACCTCGCCTTCGGGATCACGATCCCCTTCACCACCGCGTCGGTGGTCCTCGCGCAGACGTTCGTCGCGCTGCCGTTCCTCGTGGTGAGCCTGGAGGGCGCGCTCCGCACCGCGGGGCGGCGGTACGAGGCCGTGGCGGCCACGCTCGGCGCGGCGCCGTGGCTGGCGTTCCGCCGCGTGACCGTGCCGCTGGTGCTGCCGGGGCTGGCCTCGGGCGCGGTGCTGGCGTTCGCCCGCTGCCTCGGCGAGTTCGGCGCGACGATCGCGTTCGCGGGCAGCCTGCAGGGCACCACGCGCACGCTGCCGCTGCTGGTCTACCTGGAGCGCGAGACCGACGTGGACGCCGCCGTCGCGCTGTCGCTCCTGCTGGTCGTGGTGGCGGTCGTCGTCATCGGGGTCGCCCGCCCGCGCACCCTGGAGGGGGGCCGGTGACGGCGCTGGACGCGCACGTCGTCGTACGGCGCGCGGGGGGCGGGAAGGGCACGGGGGGCGGGCCCGGAGGGCAGGGGGGCGGGGAAGACACGGCGTTCACCCTCGACGTGGCGTTGCAGGCCGCGCCGGGCGAGGTGCTGGCGGTGCTCGGGCCGAACGGCGCCGGCAAGTCCACGCTGCTGGGCGTGCTCGCCGGGCTGCTGCGACCCGACGCCGGGCACGTCCGCCTCGGGGAGACCACGGTGGCCGCGCCGGGCGTGCACGTGCCGCCGCACCGGCGCGGTGTCGGCCTGCTCGCGCAGCAGGCGCTGCTGTTCCCGCACCTCACGGCGCTGGGCAACGTCGCGTTCGGGCCGCGGGCGCACGGGGTGCCGCGCCGGGAGGCCGAGGAGAGGGCGCGTGCGCTGCTCGCCGCCGTCGACGCCGGGGAGCTGGCCGACCGCCGTCCGGCGCGGATGTCGGGCGGCCAGCAGCAGCGGGTGGCGCTGGCCCGCGCGCTCGCCCCGGAGCCGGACCTGCTCCTGCTCGACGAGCCGCTCGCCGCGCTGGACGTCGACGCCACCCCGGCGATGCGCTCGCTGCTGCGCCGCGTGGTGCGAGCGGCCGGGCAGACCGCGGTGCTGGTGACGCACTCGGCGCTGGACGCGCTGGTGCTCTCCGACCGGGTGGTGGTGCTCACCGACGGCCGGGTGGTGGAGCAGGGGCCGACGCGCGAGGTGCTGGCCCGCCCGCGCAGCGCGTTCACGGCGCGGATCGCCGGTCTGGACCTCGTGCCCGGCACCGCCCGCGCCGACGGCCTGCGCACCGCAGACGGGATCGTCGTCACCGGCCGGGACGGCGGCGCGGCGGACGGGGAGCCCGCGGTGGCCGTGTTCCCGCCGTCGGCGGTCGCGGTGTTCGCCGAGCGGCCGCACGGCAGCCCGCGCAACGTGCTGCCGGTGCTGCTGGCCGCGATCGAGCCGCACGGCGACGTGGTGCGGCTGCGCGCCGCCCCGGTCCCGGACGGGCCGGCGTGGGTGGACGGCCTGGCCGCCGACGTCACGCCGGCCGCGGTGGCCGACCTCGGCGCTGAGCCGGGCGCTCGGCTGTGGTTCGCGGTGAAGGCCACCGAGGTGGCGATCCACCCGGTCGGGGATCAGACGGGCCGAGGCTGATCGGAGCGTGTTGCCCAAGCTCCCCACCTGACGAACGGCACTCTCGTCGGTACCTAGCCGACGAAAGTGCCGTTCGTCATGCGGATCCTGTTCCGGAGCCCCTGAATCAGTCGCGCGCGACCGGGCCGATCGGCGACGGCGCGCGCGACCCTGTCGAGGCCGCGTTCGAGGTCGGCCGCGTGCGTGCCGCGCCACAGCAGGTGCCCGTCCGGCCGGACGAGCAGGGCGTGCGGGTGCTGCCACGCCGGGTCCGTGACCGGCGTGGTGGATCCCGGCAGCCTGCGGTCCAGGACGGCCACCAGCGGCTCGGGCGCCGTGCCCCCGCTCAGCAGGACCCAGGCCGGGCCCAGCTCCCCGGTGAGGGTGCTCCGCGTCCCGTCGGGCCGGACCACCGGCCGGTCCCGGACCCGGTCCCCTGGCCGCGGCTTCGCCCCACGGCCGCCGAGCGGGCCGCGGCGGTAGCTCAGCCCCAGCTGGGACGCCGCGCGGGTCGCCTGCCGCTGCACGGCGGGCAGGTCCAGGTACCGCACCAGGACGTGGTCGCGCACCCAGCGGGCCACGGCCCCCTCGGCCACCAGCGCCCGGGTGTTCGTCGTCGTGCGCCGCAGGACGTCGGCGGCCGCCGGGCGGCGCTCGGCCGCGTAGGTGTCGAGGAGACCGTCGGCCGCGAGGCCCCGCACGACGAGCGCGAGCTTCCACGCGAGGTTCTCGGCGTCGCCGATCCCGGTGTTGAGGCCCTGCCCGCCGAAGGGGGAGTGGATGTGGGCGGCGTCGCCTGCGAGCAGCACGCGACCGCTGCGGTAGTCGTCCGCCAGCCGGCGGTGGATGCGGAAGACCGACGTCCAGACCGCGTCCCGGACGCGCGCCCCGGTGATCCCGGCCCGCTCCGGGAGGAGCTCCTCGAAGCGGCGGACGACCGCGGGGGCGTCGAGGTGCCTGCCGTCGTCGGGCACGTTCGCCATGAGCCGCCACAGGTTCCCGGCGGGGTCCCGCATCGGCATCGCCATCAGGATCCCGTCGCGGTGGTACCAGCCCGCGGAGTGCTCGCGGTCGGCGATGCCGTCCGCGTGCACGTCGGCGAGCAGGAACCGCTCCACCACGGGCACGCCGGGGAACGCGATCCCGGCCAGGGTCCGGACCCGGCTGTGCGCCCCGTCGCACCCGACGAGCCACGCCGCCCGCACCCGGTCGCCGCCGGAGAGCCCGACGGCCACCCCGTCGGTGTCCTGCGCGAGCTCCCCGACGCCGTGCCCCCACTCCACCTCGACGCCCAGCTCGGCGAGGCGGTCGCGGAGCCGCTGCTCGATCGCCGCCTGCGACACGAACAGCGCCTGGACGGCCTCCCGCTCGTCCGGGGCGAACGTCAGGGTCGTGAGCAGCCGGCCACGCACGTGCATGCGGATCCCCATCGGCGCCACCGCCTGCTCCCGCAGGTCGCCGAGGGCGTCCAGCCGGGTCAGCACCTGGACCCCGCGGGCGTGCAGGATGTTCGCCCGCGACGTGCGGGCCGGCCCGTCGGCGCGGTCCACCACCCGCACCCGGACGCCGGCGGCCGCGAGCCCGCAGGCCAGCGCCAGCCCGGTGGGGCCGGCCCCTGCCACGACCACGTGGGTGGGGTTCGGGCTCACGTCAGCACCACCCCGGGGATGTCGGCCGCCTGCTCGGCCGGGCCCGCGCCCCACCGCACCCGCAGGCCGTCCGCGGACCTGCGCGCGTCGGTCACGGCCGCGGCGCAGCGGCCGGCGCGGGCAGCACCAGGTCGGCGAACGCGGCCACCGCCGCGTCGGCCTGTGCGAACTCGCCCGTGACCAGGGCGTCGTGCAGCAACCCCCGGGCCACCGCGAGGCTGATCCGGGCCCGGACGGGGGCCTCCTCGGGCGGCACTCCCGCCTGCCGCATGAGGTCGGTGAGCGGCGCGAGCCACGGCTCGACCAAGGTCTCGCGCCGCTGCACGGCGTGCGGCCGGCTCTGCATCGCGTGCGCCGACAACTCGTAGAACAGCGGGCCGTACCGGCGGGCCGCCGCGGAGACGGTGGCCCAGAACCGCAGGACGACCTCGCGCGGTGCGGTGCCCGGCTGCGCCGTGAGCTCCGCCAGCGCCTCCCGTTGGGCCGCCTCCACGGCGGCAACCACCTCGGTGAGTAGCCCGTCGCGGGAGCCGAAGTGGTAGATCAGCATGCGGTGGCTCGTCCCGATCGACGTGGCGATCGACCGGAGGCTGCGGTCCCCGACCCCGTGCTCGGCGAAGTGCTCGAGGGCGGCGTGCAGCAGCTGCTCCCGGCCGGACGACTTCATGTACCAAATGGTACGGCCGTGGCGTGGTCATCCTGCCTCGACGTCCGTCCGTGCGGCGCTCACGCTCGTCGCCTCCCGCGTTGTACCATTTGGTACGGCCGTTGTACCAGATGGTTCACGTGGGTAGGGGTGGGCGATGGAGCTGTTCGTCGAAAGGGACGTCCGGGCGAGTGCCGAGCGGGTGTGGGCGGTGCTCGCCGATCCCGAGTCGTGGCCGCGCTGGACCGAGTCGATGCGCGAGGTCCGGCTCCTCGACGGCGACCTCGGGCTCGGGAGCCGGGTGCGGATCGTCCAGCCGAAGCTCCTCCCGATGGAGTGGACGGTCACCGAGGTCGTGCCCGGAGCGGTGCTGACGTGGATCGCGGCGGGCCCCGGGCTGCGCACGACCGGCACGCACTCGGTCCGGTCGCGGCCCGACGGGACGGCCCGGTTGCGGCTCGGGCTCACCCATCGGGGCCTGCTCGCGCCCGTCGTGGCCGGGCTGTACGGCCGGCGCAGCCGCCGGTACGTGGAGCTCGAGGCAGACGGCCTCCGGGCGGCCGCCGAAGCGGCCTGACGACCGCGCCGCCCGGGGGAACGACACGTCCACACGGGCTACCCCGGCCCGCTCCGATCGGAAACGGTCCGTCACCCCATCGATCACATGTGTCACTCCAGCCCCTATCGTGTCTCTGTTCCCACCGGTCCATGATCCGTAGCGTCGCCGACCGTGACGCGGTTCCTCCTGCGCGCCGTCCCGGTGGTGGTCGCGCTGCACCTGGTCGTCGTGCTCGCCGTGCCCGGGAGCGCCGCGGCCGCGGTGGACGCGGCCGCGAGCTACGTCGTCCACGCGCGCACCGCGGCGGACGCGACGGCGGCGGCGGCCGAGCTCGGCGTGCAGCCGACGGCGACCTACGGCCACGCGTTCGCCGGCTTCGCCGCGCGGCTCACCGCGAGCCAGGTCGACCGGCTGCGGACGCGCGACGGGGTGCTCGGCGTCGAGGAGGACCGCCGGTTCACCCCGCTGGACCCGAACCGGCGCCATGACCTGACCGAGGGGACCCAGCCGGATCCGCAGAACTGGGGCCTCGACCGCATCGACCAGCGCGACCTCCCGCTCGACGGCAGCTACACGACCACCGCGACCGGCGACGGCGTGACCGTCTTCGTGCTCGACACCGGCGTCGACCCCTCGCACCCGCAGTTCGAGGGGCGCGCGCAGCTCGTGCTCAACACCGTCGACGACGTCGACCACGACTGCGACGGGCACGGCACGGTGGTCGCCGGCATCGCCGGCGCCCGCGACTTCGGCGTGGCGAAGGACGCGCAGATCCGGTCGGTCAAGGTCCTCGACTGCACCGGGGCGGGCACGTTGTCGTCGCTGCTGAGCGGGATCGACCACGTCGCGACCCACCGGCAGGGCCCGTCGGTCGCGGTGATGTCGTGGAGCTACGGGCCGTCCGAGGTGCTGCTCTCGGCAGTGGCGGGGCTCGTCGAGCAGGGCGTGTTCGTGGCCTCGTCGGCGGGCAACTCCGGCGCGGACGACTGCTCGGCGGCCCCGCGCGCGATCTCCGGGGTGCTGGTCGTCGCCAACTCGACGATCGAGGACGAGCGCGCCGACAGCTCGTCCACCGGCGGCTGCGTGGACCTCTACGCGCCCGGCACGAGCATCGTGTCGACGGTGCCGGGCGGCGGGACGGCCTCGTACACGGGGACGTCGATGGCCGCTCCGCACGCCGTGGGCGTGGCCGCGCTCTACAAGCAGACGTTCGGCGACGCCCCGAGCGGCGTGATCGCCCGGTGGATCGTCGAGCACGCGACGCCGGGCATCGTCGAGGGCGGCGACACCGGCGGCACCCCCAACCTCCTGCTCAACACCGGTGGGCTGTAGTCCGAGCCGGGCGAACGGGGGATCGGGCCGCTTCGAGGACCTCGAATCCGGCGTACGGCACCAGGGCTACGGACGGACCGGGGTCAGGGTTCGTCGAAGGTGATCGTGAGCGACGACCTGTACGCATCCGGGTGCCTGTCGGTGTGCTGATCAACCGAGCCGCGAGACTCTGTCGTGTACACGTCGACCGCGCTGTACTCGCAACCGTCCTGGCCCGGCTGCCTCCAGCTGAACGTGACGCGCTGGCCTGCTTCCAGGCCTCGCCAGCCCGTCTGGTCCCGAATGACAGAGAAATGCGCGAAGACGAGCCCGTCGAGCGCGTCGGACTCGAGCACTCCCCACCCGTCCTCGGGGTACCAGTGATGCACGCGTCCGGTGACGATGTTGTCGTGGTCGGACATGGTCATCCTCTGGGATCGTCTTGTAGCTGCGCCAGCGTAGCGCAGAGTCGGGGCGACTTCTTCCGGTAGTCGAATCGGAATCGAAGGACGGCTTGCCCGGTCGTCCGTCAACGTTTACCGCAAACTCGCACCAGCCGTACAGAGCATAGTCGATATTGATCGAGTGACCTCTCACGGTCGAGTGCCAGCTGTAGTCCGTCGACACGACGTGTCGGTCGTGGTACGACAACTGCATGTGCCCCGCCTGGCATGTCATGGGACTCGTCGCGATCGCGCGAACCTGTGGGCTCATGCGGAAGGACCAGGCCATCGGTAGGTCTGTTCCTGACCAGGTCACCTGCCCATTGAGCGTGCCGTTCCGATCCGTCAGCTCGTAGTACGGCTCGGATGCCGTGAAGATCATTCGTCCATGGATTTCCCCTGCTTGCGGGATCGGACTCGTTCCGGTGGCCGACGGTAGAAGCAGTGTGGAGATCATGATGGTCATGACGAGTGCGGCGCGAAGCAATCGGCGTCGTGTCTGAGCTCTCAAGGGATGGGAGCGTGGTGGAGCGGGCTCGATTCAGGTCCAGAATGAAGAGGATTCACACGATTGGCCGCAGCTGAAGCTGGGGGCTTCAGGTGCTGATCTCTGCACAGCTCAGGGGTTCGGCCTACAGGGGTGCCGCGATGGCATCCCCACCGTCGGCCTGTCGAGCCGCTGCTTCGGATCAGTCAGTCGTCCGGATCGCAAAGCTCCGCCGTCCGCAGCGCATCAGGCCGGCTCGAGCACCTCGAAGCCGGTGTAGGGCACCAGGGCCTCGGGGAGGCGGACCGAACCGTCGGCCTGCTGCCCCTGCTCCAGCACCGCGACGAGGGTGCGTCCGATCGGCAGTCCCGACCCGTTGAGGGTGGCCGCGAAGCCGCGCCTGCCGTCCTTGGCCTTCGTGCGGATCCCGGCGCGGCGGGCCTGGAACGTGCCGAAGTCGGACACCGAGCTGATCTCCCGGTAGGCGTCCTGGCCGGGCAGCCACACCTCGATGTCGTAGGTGAACTCCGCCGAGAACCCGATGTCGCCCGCCGCCAGCTTCACCACGCGGTAGGCGAGCCCGAGGCCCTGCATCGCGGCCTCGGCGTGGGAGAGCAGCATCTCCAGCTCCTCGCGCGAGCGCTCCGCGTCGACGATGCGCACGAGCTCGACTTTCGAGAACTCGTGCAGCCGGATCAGGCCGCGGGTGTCGCGGCCGTACGAGCCGGCCTCCGAGCGGAAGCACTGCGTGTGCGCGGTGTAGGCCAGCGGGAGCGCCTCCAGCTCGAGCGTCTCCTTGGCGTGCAGGTTGGTGAGCGGCACCTCGGCGGTGGGGATGAGGAACAGCTCCCGGTCGGCGACGCCGGTCTTGAACAGGTCCTGTTCGAACTTCGGCAGCTGCCCCGTTCCCGTCATGGCGACGCGGTTGACGAGCGTGGGCACCGAGAACTCCGTGTAGCCGTGCGCGCCCGTCTGCAGGTCGAGCAGGTAGCGCGCGATGGCCCGCTCCAGGGCGGCGCCCTTCCCGCGCAGGACCGCGAACCGCGGGCCGGCGAGCTTGGTGGCACGCGGCAGGTCGAGGATGCCGAGCTTCTCGCCGAGGTCGACGTGGTCGAGCGGGGTGAAGTCGAACCGCGGCGGCTCGCCCCAGGTGCGGACGTGCTCGGCGTCCTCGTCGCTCGCGCCGTCGGGCAGCTCGTCGGCGGGGAGGTTGGGGATGCCGAGCAGGAGGTCCTGCAGCTCGGCCTCGGCGGCGCGGTGCTCCTCCTCGGCGGCCGCGACCACGCCCTTGAGCTCGCGGGCGCGCGCGACGAGCCCCTCGCGCTCCTCGGGCGCGGCGCCCTTCACCGAGGTGGCGACGCGCTTCGACTCGGCCCGCGCCTCGTCACCGCGCTGGATCGCGGAGTTGCGGGTGCTCAGCAGCTTCTCGAGGGACGCGACGTCCAGCGCGTAGCCCCGCCGGGCGAGCTTGCGGACGGCGTCGGTGGCTGGGTCGAGAAGCACCCGCGGATCGTGCATCGTCCGAGGGTATCGGCCGCGCGCGATCGGGTTTCCGGGCCCGCCCTCCCCATCCGGAGGTGGCGGGCGCGCACCGATCGTCGCAGGATGAGCGGCACCTGCCGCCGGTGATGTCGAAAGGACCCCGCGCCGTGTCCGCTGCCGCGCCCCTCGTTCCCTCTTACGCCTCGGGGACGTCCGACGTCCCGCTGCTCGGCGACACCATCGGCGACAACTTCGACCGCGTCGCCGCCGCGCAGCCCGACGCGGAGGCCCTCGTCGAGGTGCCGACCGGTCGGCGCTGGACCTACGGGACGCTGCGCGAGGACGTCGACACCGTCGCGCTCGGGCTACTCGCCGCCGGCCTGGGCAAGGGCGACCGCATCGGCATCTGGGCGCCGAACGTGGCCGAGTGGACGCTGGTGCAGTACGCCACGGCGAAGATCGGCGCGATCCTCGTCAACATCAACCCGGCGTACCGGACCCACGAGCTGGAGTTCGTGCTCAACCAGGCCGGCATCTCGGTGCTGGTGGCGGCCACGAGCTTCAAGACGTCGGACTACGCGGGCATGATCGAGCAGGTCCGCCCGCGGTGCGAGGCGCTGCGCACGGTGATCCTGATCGGCACGCCCGACTGGGACGAGATGGTGGCCGCGGGCCGGCAGGGCGACCGCGCCGAGCTCGCGCGGCTGCAGGCGCAGCTCAGCCCGGACGACCCGATCAACATCCAGTACACGTCGGGCACCACGGGCTTCCCGAAGGGCGCGACCCTGTCGCACCACAACATCCTCAACAACGGCTACTTCGTGGGCCGCCTCTGCGGCTACACGCCCGACGACCGCGTCTGCATCCCGGTGCCCTTCTACCACTGCTTCGGCATGGTCATGGGCAATCTCGGCTGTACGACGAACGGCGCCACGATGGTCATCCCCGGCCCCGGGTTCGACCCGAAGGCCACGCTCACGGCCGTCGCGCAGGAGCGGTGCACGTCGCTGTACGGCGTGCCGACGATGTTCATCGCGGAGCTGAACGACCCGGAGTTCGACAGCTACGGCCTGTCCTCGCTGCGCACCGGGATCATGGCCGGCTCGCCGTGCCCGGTGGAGGTGATGAAGCAGGTCGTCGACCGGATGGGCATGACGGAGGTGACGATCTGCTACGGCATGACCGAGACGTCGCCGGTGTCCACGCAGACCCGCGCGGACGACTCGCTGGAGCGGCGCGTGTCGACCGTCGGGCGCGTGCACCCGCACGTCGAAGTCAAGATCGTCGACCCTGACACCGGGCTGACCCTGCCCCGCGGCGAGCCCGGCGAGCTGTGCACCCGGGGCTACTCGGTGATGCTCGGCTACTGGGACGAGCCGGAGAAGACGGCGGAGGCGATCGACCGGGCCCGCTGGATGCACACCGGCGACCTCGGCGTGATGGACGGCGACGGCTACGTCAACATCACCGGGCGGATCAAGGACATGGTGATCCGCGGTGGCGAGAACATCTACCCGCGGGAGATCGAGGAGTTCCTCTACACCCACCCCGACATCCTCGACGCGCAGGTCATCGGCGTGCCCGACGCCCGCTACGGCGAGGAGCTGTGCGCCTGGGTGACCCTGCGCGAGGGCGCGCCCGAGCTCACCGCCGAGGGGGTGCGCGAGTTCGCCACCGGCAAGCTGGCGCACTACAAGATCCCGCGCTACGTGCTGGTCGTCGAGGAGTTCCCGATGACGGTGACGGGCAAGGTGCGCAAGGTGGAGATGCGCGAGAAGAGCGTGGAACTGCTCGACCTGGGCGACGCGGCGGCGATGCGCAACGCCTGACCAGGCGTCTCCTCGTGCGTCAACCCGGGGTGGTGACCCCTCCGATCCCCAGTGCCGTGACGGTTTCCGCCACCCATCCCGGACTGATGGCGTTGAGGCCCCAGCGGGGCACCGGCGCGCACCGCTCCTGTGATCGAACCGAACAGCACATCGCAGTCGCTGCGACAGCAGCGATGCGCCGTGCGGACCGATCACCTGCGAGTGCACCCCGTGCAGCGGCCGTCGGGGCCGACGCCTGAGGCGTGGACCGTTCCGGGCTTACACTGTTACCGCCGTTGCGGTGGGGGAGCCCGGTTCCCCGGGAGGACGGGAGCCGATGAGCCTTCGCCAGTTCGAGTACGCGCTGGCCGTCGCCGCGGAGGGCTCGGTGACGGCGGCTGCGGAGCGGCTGCACGTCGCCCAGCCGTCGATGTCCCAGCAGATCCGCAACCTGGAGCGGGAGCTCGGCGTCACGCTGTTCACCCGCACGCCGACCGGACTGGTGCCCACCGCGACCGGCCGCGCCTTCCTGCGGGAGGCGGAGGTCGCGGTGCACGCGGCGCGGCGGGCGCGGGCGACGGCCCGCGCCGGTGCCGACGACCTGGTGGGCGAGCTGGTGGTCGCGGCGCAGATGGGCTTCGGCACCCGGCAGCTGCCGGGCGCGCTGAGCGCGCTGCGCCGCCGCTTCCCGCGGGTGGAGATCACCGTCTACGAGGAACCGAGCTCCGCCGAGCTGGAGCGGCTGTGCCGCCGGGGCGTGGTGGACCTCGCCCTGATGGCGAAGTGCGAACGGAGCCCTGCCGACGCCCACCACCTCGGCGACGAGGAGTTCGTCGCGGTGCTGGGCGCAGGGCACCCGCAGCTCGCCGCGGACCGGGTCGAGCTGCACGCCCTGGAGGCAGAGTCGTGGGTCCGGTTCGACCGCGACAGCGCGCTCGACGGCGTGCTGCTGAGCGTGCTCCGGGACGACGCCCCGACCACCGCCGCGCGGGTGTCCCAGACCGCGACGGCCGTGCGCTGGGCCGCCGACGGGCTGGGCGTGGCGCTCGTCCCGGCCTCCGCGGTGCCCCACGGCTACGAGCACCTCGTGCGCCCGGTGCGCCCGGTCGTGTCCCAGCCCGTCATCGCCGTGGTCCGCCACCACGCGGGCCCTGCCGAGACGGCGCTGCTCGAACTCCTGCGTCAGGAGATCTGGTACGACGCCGCCCCGATCTCGCTGGTGTCCTGACCCGCGCCTACCCGGCGAACCGCACGATGACGTTGCCGCGGTGCGCACCGGCGAGGAGCTCGTCCTGGGCGGCGACGGCGCGCTGGAGGGGACCCTCGAGGAGGGTGCGCGCGAACCTGATCCGGCCTTCGGCGTACCACCGGGCGTAGTGGGTGTTCCAGGCCTCGATCTGCTCGGGCGTGTGCCGGGTGCTGAAGGGCCGGATCCGCACCTCGCGAGCGATCGCGGTCATGAGGTCCAGGCGCGGGTGCCCGCCGTCGCCGCCGCCGATCTGCCCGGCGAGGGTGCCGCACAGGGCGAAGCGGGCACGGGGCGCAGCGTGCCGCAGCGCCGCCTCGAACTGGGATCCGCCGATGGTGTCGAAGAAGGCGGTGATGCCGCCCGGGGCGAGCGCGGTGAGCCGCTCGTCGAGGTCGTCGCTCCGGTGGTCGATGGCGGCGTCGAGGCCGAGCTCGTCGACGAGGTAGCGGCACTTCTCCGGGCCGCCGGCGATGCCGATGACGGTCGCGGCGCCCCGCGCCTTGGCGATCTGCGCGGCCATCGACCCGACGCCGCCGGCCGCGCCGCTGACGAGTACGACGTCGCCCTCGCCCACCTCCGCGATGTCCACGATGCCGTGGTAGGCGGGCACGCCCTGGTTGAGCAGGTACTCCGGGCCGGGGAAGACGCCGTCGGGCACGGGGAACGCCTCGCCCCGCCCGAGGACGCTCTCCTCGCGCCAGCCCGACATGTGCAGCACGACGGTTCCCACCGGCATGTCGCCGGCGCGTGACTCGACGACCGTGCCGATCGCGGGGCCGGAGATCGGCTCGCCCACCCGGAAGACGGGCACCGGGATCTGGCTGGTCGCGAACATCAGGTCACCGCTCGCCGCGATCACCTGTTGGAACAGGTTCCGCACCCGGACCTGGCCTGCGTCCGGCTCCTGCGGGGGAAGCGTGACCACCTCGAGCACCTCGCTGGGCGGCTGGGTCAGGTCTGTGCGGTGCGCGCGCAGGACGACGGCGGATGGTTCGTGGACGGTCATGCGAGGCCTTTCAGAGCTGGGTGCGACCGCCGTCGACGGTGAACTCCGCACCGGTGGTGTACGTGGCGTCGAAAGCGAGGAATGCGGCTGCCCGGGCGAACTCGTCGACGGTGCCGAAACGCTGCATGGGATTCGCCGCGACCACCTGCGACGCGAACTGCGCGGCGGCCTCACCGGTCATCATCTTCTCCAGGATCCCGGTGTCGATGGGGCCGGGGCTGATCGCGTTGACCCGGATCCCGCGCGGGAGCAGCTCGCGGGCGAGGCTGCGGGCCATCGAACGCAGCGCCGCCTTGCCCGCCGCGTAGACGCTGGTGTCCAGCATGCCGATGGCGTTCGCGGCCGAGGTGGTGAGGACGACCCCTGCGCCCGTGCCCAGCAGCGGGGCGAGCTCCTGCACGGTGAAGAAGGCGCCCTTGACGTTGATCGCGAACATCTCGTCGAACACCTCCTCGGTGGTCGACCCGAAGGGCGTGGCGCCGGCGATGCCGGCGTTGACGAACAGGGCGTCGAGCGTGCCGAGCTCGTCCTCCACCCGCTCGGCCAGCGCGCCCAGGTCCGCCACCGACGCGACATCGCCGCGGACGGCGACCGCGTTCGCGCCGAGGTCCCGCGCGGCGTCGACCGTGCCCTGCGAACGGCCGGTGATCACCACCCGGGCACCGCCGTCCACCAGCAGCTTCGCCAACGCGAACCCCATGCCGGCGCCGCCGCCGGTGATCACCACGTTCTTGTCGCGGTACGCACCCATGTTCTCGTCAGCCCCTCGGGTACTCGCCGCCGTCGACGCCGAGGACCTTTCCGGTCACCCAGCCCGACCGGTCGGACACGAGGAACAGCACCGCCTGGGCGATGTCGTCGGGCCGGCCGTCGCGTCCCAGCGGCGGGGTGCCGACCGCGCCCGGCCCGGCGTCCAGGCTCTCCCAGTGCTCCCGCGTCGCCTCGCCACCGGGGGTGGCGGTCCGCCCGGGGCTCACGGTGTTGACGCGGACCCCGGACGGGGCCAGCTCGGCGGCCAGTCCCCGGCTGTAGCTCTCCAGCGCCACCTTCGCGGCCTGGTAGTGCAGGAACGGCGGTGCCGGGGGAACGACCGCGGCCGTGGACACGTGCACGATCGCCCCGGAACGCCGGTCCCGCATGTCCGGTGCCAGCAGGGCGTCCAGCCGCACCGACGCCAGGAGGTTCAGGTCCAGCGCGTCCTGCCACTCCTCGTCGGGGATGCCCAGGCCGGTCCGGTGCGGCCGCGCCCCACCCGCGTTGTGGACCAGGACGTCCACGCCGCCGAGCGCCTCGCGGGCGGCGGCCGCGAGCGCCCCCACGCCGGCCGTGGTCCGGACGTCGGCCTCCACGAAGGCGGCCCCCTCCGGTGGCGTGCTCGTCGCCGACCGGGCGGTCGTGAGCACCTCGGCGCCCGCGTCCAGGAGGTGGCGGACGACGGCCGCCCCGATCCCGCGCGTACCGCCCGTCACGAGAGCCCGCCTTCCCGCGAGTTCCCGCGTTCCCGATCCGTTCTCGACCGTGGTCATTCCCTCAGTCCTTTCGATTGCGCCGCCTCCGATCGCCGGGCGGCGGATCGACGGGGCCCGCGGAAATCCCTCCGGGATCGCGGTGAACGCCTCGCCGAGCTGTTTCACGGTAGGTCCGGAAAAGGGCGGGAGGCAAAGACGCAGATTCAGCAGGGGGCATAGGGGCTTCCTATGGCGGGCCGGCGGACCCCGACGGCCGCCGCGCGGGCGGCGGTCCTCGGCGCAGTGCCCCGCCGTGAACGGGTGGGCAGCGGAGCGCTCTCCGACTAGGGTGGTGGGCACGCGTCCCGGTGTCGCGCCGACCAAGCGGCGGCCAGGCATCCGGGGCGCGTTCGTCATGCGGTCCACCGTGGCGCCGCGGGACGTCGGATCGATCGAGGAACGGGTGAGCAGGGTGCCGACCGGCAGGGTCAAGTGGTACGACGCCGACAAGGGCTTCGGGTTCCTCGCTCAGGACGGCGGCGAGGACGTCTACGTCCGCAAGGCCGCGCTGCCGACCGGGGTGGAGGCGTTGAAGGCGGGTCAGCGCGTCGAGTTCGGGATGGCGGAGGGCAGGCGCGGCCCGCAGGCGCTGTCGGTGCGCCTCGTCGACAAGCCGCCGTCGGTCGTCGAGTCCACCCGTCGCCCGGCCGAGGACCTGCACAGCCTCATCGAGGACATGATCCGCGTCCTCGAGACCCGCGTGCAGCCCGACCTGCGCCGCGGCCGCTACCCCGACCGCAAGACCTGCAAGCTGGCCGCCGACGTCGTGCGCGCGGTCGGACGTGACCTGGACGGCTGAGCGGAGCTTGCGGAGCGAACGTCGGCGCTGAGCGGAGCTTGCGGAGCGAACGTCGGCGCTGAGCGGAGCTTGCGGAGCCGTCAGCTCGCGGTGGTGAGCACCCAGCTCGCCCGGATCGGGAAGTCGATCTCGCCTGTCTCCGGGTTCGCCTGCGGCGGCGGCCCGTACTGCTGCACCTCGGCGGTCACCAGCTGGTCTTCCGGGGCGGGGAGCGTCAGGGCCCAGGAGCGGCTCACCTCGTCGGGAGCCACCTCGAGGCCGGGAGCGTTCGGGGGGAACACGGGGCTGCGCTGGTCGATCCGGGCGCCCGCGGCGTCGCGGTAGCTGAACACGACCTGCCACGGCGTCTGCGCGATCTCCGGTGGCACCGTGACCACCAGCGGGGTGCCCGGCGGCACCGGGAGCGTCACGGGGGCGGCGGGGTCGCCCGTGCAGTCGGTGAGCTGCAGGTCGCAGTACTGGGCCGGGCGCGCGACGGCGGTGGCGGCGTCGGCGGTGAACGTCACCTGCGGGGGCGCGCCCTGCGGGGCGGGCGGCGGTGCGTCCTGGCCCGCGCAGCCGGCGAGGACCAGCGCGGCGACGGGGAGGGCGAGCAGGCGGCGCGGCACGCCACCACCGTACGTAAGGGGCGGGCGGCGCCGGGGTTCACCCGGGCGTCACCGGTGCGCGCTCGTCGCGGTGGCGCGGGCCCAGGAACGGCAACAGGCTGCGGCCGCGCGCGAGCAGCGCCGACTGCACGCCCGCGAGCGCGACGACCGCGGAGACCACCGTGAACCCCAGCCAGAAGTTGTCGTGGGGCAGCAGCACGCCCAGCGCGCCGCCGAACACCCAGGCGAGGGCGAGCACGGTCTCGGAGCGGCCGAACGCCGACGCGCGCGACTCGTCGGGCAGCTCCCGCTGGATCACCGCGTCGAGGCAGACCTTGGCGAGTGCGCTCGCGGCAGCGCCCACCAGGCCGACGAGCGCGGCGGTGGCGATGCCCGGTAGCAGGGCGGCCACCACGCTGACGACGACGGCGGCCGCGATGCAGGAGACGATCACTGCGTCCGACTTGCCGAAGCTGCGGCGCGCGCCCGCGGCGTTCCCGGTGAACGAGCCCACCCCGGCGGCGGCCCCGACGATGCCGATCAGGACCAGCTGGCGGGCCGGGTCGGCCTCGGACTGCGCGCGCACCACGAACGCGACGAACAACGTGAGGAACCCGGTGAGCACCCGGATCGCACCGCTGCCCCAGAGCGCGACGGTGACGCGCCTGCCCATCGGCGTGCGCCGCTTCCCCCGTGCCGTGCTGCGCAGCGTGGCGGCCACCTCGCCGGCCGTCGACTCGACCCAGCGCGGGATGCGCAGGCACAGGACGGTGCCGAGCACGCCGATCGCCGCGGTGAAGATCAGCGCGCCCGGGGAGCCCCAGAGCGCGGCGACGCCCGCCGCCGCACCCCCGAACACCCCGGCCGCCACCATCCCGAACGTCGTGAGCCGCGAGTTCGTGGTGACCAGCGTGATCGCCCGCGGCAGCACCCGCGGGGTGACGGCCGCCTTGAGCACCGCGAACGTCTTGCTGAGCACCATCGCGCCGAGCGCGGCCGGGTACAGCAGCCAGTTGTCGTAGTTGAACGCCATCACGACCGCGAGCACGGCCCGCCCCGCGAACGAGATGGCCAGCGCCGCCCGGCGGCCGCGCTGCAGGCGGTCGAGCATCGGACCGATGACCGGCGCCACCACCGCGAACGGGGCGACCGTGATGATCAGGTAGAGCGCGACGTTCGTCTTGCTCTCCGCCGTGGCGGCGGCGAAGAACAGCGTGTTGGCCAGCGCGACGGCCACGGCCGCGTCCATCGCGTAGGTCATCATCGTGGCGTAGGTGAGCGCCGTGAGCCCGGAGCGGTCGGCCCCGTCGGCCGTGGTGGCGCGGCGGAACGCGCGGATCCCGCCCTCGGTCAGCTCCCGGCTGCGCAGCGCCGCCACGCGCGTGACGGTGAGCTTGCGCGGCATGCGCCGGGTGGGCGGGCCGTCGCCTGCGGGGGGCGCGGGGGCCTCGTCCGGGACGGCGCGGGTCTGCTCGTCCTGGGGCGCGTGCACGTGCGTGCCGGGTTCGAGGGACGTCTCCTCGGCGGGAGGGGGTGTCCAGGGGCGCGCGGGCGGGGTGCGCCGGTGGGCGGCGGGGTCGTAGTCGGGGTCGTCGTGCCACGGGTAGCGCCTGCGCGGCTCGTACTGCGCGTCGGTGGGCCCGTCCTCCGGTGCGGGCGGGCCGCCCGCGGGCCGCGCGGTGTCGTCCACGGTGACCCAGCCGCGGCGGCCACGGCGGCCGCGGCGGGACTGGGGGGAGTCGAACCGGGCCACGCCGTCCATTCTTGCTCATCGGACCCCGAACCGGACGCGGTCGGGTGTCTCACGCCGGGGTGAAGCGCACCCGGAACGTGACCGGCCAGAGCTTGCCCGTGAGCAGGTACTCGCCGTCGCCCGCGGCGGCGATCCCGTTCAGGACGTCGGCGCCGGCGCGGCGGTCGGCGTCGAGCAGTCCTGACGCGTCCACCTCGGCGGTGACGCGGCCGTCACCCGGGTCGATGCGCACGATCCGGTCGGTCTGCCACACGTTCGCCCACACCTGGCCGTCGACGCACTCCAGTTCGTTGAGCTCGGTGACCGGCTCCCCGTCGAGCGTCACCGCGACCGACCCGGTCTCGGCGAACGTGTCGGGGTCGTGGAAGCGCAGCCGGTCGGTGCCGTCGCTGCGGACGAGGCGGTCGCCGTCGCGGCACAGGCCCCAGCCCTCGCCCTCGATCGGCACCTCCCGCCGCAGCGTGAAGCCGTCGCGGTCCCACTCGAGGGCGACGCCGTCGGTCCAGGTGAGCTGCCAGATCCGGTCGTCGACGACGGTGATCCCCTCGCCGAACAGCTCGCCGGGCAGCGGCACCGACCGCAGCACCTCCCCGGTGGCCGGGTCCAGCTCGCGCAGCTGCGAGCGCCCGGCCCGGCCGGTGCCCTCGTACAGCGCGCCGTCGGGGCCGAACTCGAGGCCCTGGGTGAACGCGCCGGTGTCGTGCGGGAGCTCGGCGAGCACCTCCGGCCGCAGCTGCTCCACCGCCTGGACCGGGGCGGGTGCCGCGGCTGCGCACCCGCCGACCAGCAGCACCAGTGCCCCGAGCAGTGCACGCCCGAAGGTCATGTCGGAGAGGGTGGCACAATCCCTGCGGTGAACGCCGTACCGATCCTCGACCCGCTCGCCCGGCTCGTGGACGCGGTGGAGCAGGCCCGGTCCGCCGCGGTCGAGGAAGCCGCAGCCGACCTCGGCCCGCACGCCGCCGCCGGGGCCGTCGGCGCACACCTGGAGGCCGTCGCCGAAGCTCCCGACGCGGTCACCCACCACTTCGCCGCCACCCAGGGTGGCTACCGCGGCTGGCGCTGGTCGGTCACGCTCGCCACGGCGGGCGCCGACGAGCCCGTCACGGTCAGCGAGGTCGTCCTGCTGCCCGGCCCCGACGCGCTCGTCGCGCCGACCTGGGTGCCGTGGCACGAGCGGATCCGGCCCGGCGACCTCGGCGTCGGTGACCTGTTGCCCACGCCGGAGGGCGACCCGCGGCTGGTGCCCGCCTACGTCGCGTCGGACGACCCGGCCGTGGAGGAGGTCGCCCGCGAGGTGGGCCTCGGCCGGCGCAGCGTCCTGTCGCGCCACGGGCGCGAGCAGGCGGCGCGCCGCTGGCACGACGGCCCGCACGGCCCGTCCTCCGACATGGCCCGCGCGGCCCCCGGCACGTGCGGCACCTGCGGCTTCTTCCTCCCGCTCGCCGGCTCGCTGCGCGCCGCCTTCGGCGTGTGCGGCAACGAGTACGCCCCGGCCGACGGCGCCGTCGTCGAGGTCGGTTTCGGCTGCGGCGCGCACTCGGACGTGCAGCCGGAGTCGACGTCGCCGGTCGCCGTCGCCGAGCTCGTCTACGACGACGGCGTCGACCTGGAGCCCTCCGGCTCACGGGAGTGACAGATCCTTTCGGCACGGCGGCGTTGCGCGCCGCCGTGCTCGACTCCTGGGCGGGCTCGCCCACCCGGTTCCGCGAGGACGCCAACGCCGAGGAGGACCTGCGGCTCGGCGGCTACGCGCAGGCGTGGTTCGTCGAGCTCGCGCAGAACGCCGCCGACGCCGCGCGGGCGGCGGGCGTGCCGGGGCGCGTGCGCGTGGCGCTGGACGGGGCCGAGATCGCCGTCGCCAACACCGGCGCCCCGCTGGACGCCTCGGGCGTGGCCGCGCTCGCCTCGCTGCGCGCCTCGGCGAAGCGGGACGACCCGGGCTCGGTCGGCCGCTTCGGCGTCGGGTTCGCGGCCGTGCTGGCCGTGTCGGACGCGCCCCGGGTGCTGAGCGCCACCGGCGGGATCGCGTTCTCCGCCGCGCGCACGGCCGAGGAGGTCGCGGCGCTGCCCGCGGTCGCCGCGGAGCTGGCCCGCCGCGACGGGCCGCCGGTCCTGCGCCTGGCGTGGCCCGCCGACGAGCGTCCCCCGCAGGGCTACGACACCGAGGTCCGGCTGCCGCTGCGGCCCGGCACCGACGCCGCCGCCCTCCTCGCCGCGGCCCGCGACACCGCGCCCGACCTGCTGCTCGCGCTGCCCGACCTCACCGAGATCGCTGTCGGCGGCGAGGTCGTGGCGCGGGCGGACGGGCCCGGCGCGGGGGAGGTGACGGTCGACGGCCGCCGCTGGCTGCTCGCCCGCCGCGCCGGCCGGCTCGACGACGCCGCGGCGCGCGCGGAGGCCGTGGAGCAGCGCGGGCGGCGGGACTGGTCGGTCTGCTGGGCGCTGCCGCTCACCGCGGACGGTGCTCCGGCACCGCTGCGCGCGGACGTCCTGCACGCACCCACGGCCACCGAGGAGCGGCTCTCGCTGCCGGCCCGCCTGGTCGCCACGGTGCCGCTCGAGCCCGACCGCAGGCGGGCGCGCACCGGGCCCGCCACCGACGCCGTGCTCGCCGGGACCGCCGACGCCTACCTCGACCTGGTGCGCGCGGTGGCCCCCGGCGCGCGGCTCGCCCTCGTCCCCGAGCCGGGGTTCCCCCGCTCCGAGCTGGACGGGCGGTTGCGCGAGCTGCTGCGCGCCACCCTGCGCGGTGCCTCGTGGCTGCCCGCCGCCACCGGCGCGGAGCTCCCGCCCGGCCGGGCGGAGTGGCTCGACGTGCCGGTCCTCGACGGGCCCGCGGCGGCGCTGCCCGCGCTGCTGGTCGAGGCCGGGTTCGACCGCCTCGTGGCGCCGGTGCCACCGGGAACCGCGCCGGTGCTGGCCGAGCTCGGCGTGCACCGGATGCCGCTCGCCGAGCTGGTGGGCCGCCTGTTCGGGGTCGAGCGGCCGCCTGCGTGGTGGCGGGCGCTGTACGCGGCACTCGAACCGCTCGCCGAGACCGTGCCGGGAGCGGTGGATGAGCTGCGCGCGCTGCCGGTGCCGCTCGCCGACGGGCGGACCGCCGCCGGCCCCGCGACCGTCCTGGTCTCCCCACATCAGCTCGTGAGTGGGAACGAGTGCTCCAGCACCCGTATCCACTCACGGCTCGGCGACCGCCTCGCCGCCCTGGGGTTGCCCGGCCTGCACGTCGCACACCCCGATGCGGTGCATCCCCTGCTCGACCGCCTGGGGGCGGGCGTCGCGGACCCGCAGGCGCTGCTGGAGCACCCCGCGCTCGTCGAGGCCGTCGAGCGCTCGGTGGACGACGCCGAGGCCGGCCTCGACGTCCGGCCGCTCGCGGAGGCGGTGCTCGCGCTGGTCGCCGAGACCGGCAGCGCCCCCGGGCCGCTCCCCGCGCTCGCCCTCCCCGACGCCGAGGGCCGCCCCGCCCGGGCCGACGAGCTGATGCTCCCGGACGCCGCGCTGCGCCCCCTGCTCGCCGCGGACGTCCCGCTCGACGCGCTCGACCCGGAGTTCGCCGCGCGGGTGCCCGCGACCGCGCTGCGCGCGGTCGGCGTCGTGGACGGGTTCGCGGTGCTGGTGGACGAGGATCCGCTGGCTCCCGACCACGACCTCGACGACGAGGAGCGCTGGTGGGACTCGCTGGAGTCCCCGCCGGCCCGGCTGGTGGCGGTGCGCGACCTGGACCTGGTCGCCGACGAGGCGTGGCCCGCCGCGCTCGCGCTGCTGGCCGGGGACCGCGACACCCGCGCCGCGCTCACCGCCCCCGGCTCCTACGCCGCGTGGTGGCTCTCGCGGCACGCCCGCCTCGGCGGCCGCCGTCCGGCGCACTGGCGGCTGGCGTCGGCCACCGAGCTGGCGGCGCTGTACGACCCCGCGCCCGCAGGCGTGGACGAGGCGGTGCTGGCCGCGATCGGCGTGCGGGCCGACCTGCACATCAGCGACGCGGGCGTCGCCGCCGACCTGCTCGCCCGCCTCGCCGACCCCGATCGGCGGCCCGACGTCGCGCTCGCGGCGCAGGCGTACGCCGAGCTCGCCGATGCCGTCGCCGACGGCCGCGTCGATCCCGGTGACCTCGCGCTGCCCGAGCGGGTCCGGGCCCTGGACGGCGCGGTCGCGGACGTCGACGTCGCGATGGTGCTGGACCGGCCGTGGCTCGCCGCCGTGCTGTCGCCGGGCGAGCTCGTGACGGGCGGTGATCCGGGGCCGCTGGCCGACCTGCTCGACCTCCCGCTGGCATCCGAGATCACCGACGCCGTGGTCGACGGCGACGGCGAGCGCGTCCGGTGGGCGGAGCTGCCCGGCGTCGTCGTGGCGTGCCACACCCTCGGCGTCCCCGTGCCCCCGGGCGAGCTGACCGTCCACGAGGCGTTGCACGTGACCCTGCGACGGCCGCACACCGGCCGGTTCCCGGTGCCGGCCTGGCGCGACCCGGCCGGGCGCTGGCACGCGAGCGACCCGGTGCACGCCCTGCTGGGCCTGCTCGACGAGGACCACACGCCGGGGTGAAGTGCGCGTTCGCGTGCTAGACAGGGTCGTGACCTCCGCCAGCCCGGGCGCGCCGCGGCGACCCCGCAGGGTCTGCCTGCTGTCCGTCCACACCTCGCCGCTCGAGCAGCCGGGCACCGGTGACGCGGGCGGCATGAACGTCTACATCGTGGAGACCGCCAGCCGCATGGCGCAGCGCGGCGTCGCCGTCGAGGTCTTCACCCGGGCCACCTCCTCCGAGCACCCGCCGGTGGCGGAGCTGGCGCCCGGCGTGCTGGTGCGCCACGTCGTCGCCGGGCCGTTCGAGGGCCTCGGCAAGCACGACCTGCCCAGCCAGCTGTGCGCGTTCACCGCGGGCGTGCTGCGCACCGAGGCGCGCCACGAGCCCGGCCACTACGACGTCGTGCACTCGCACTACTGGCTCTCCGGCCAGGTCGGCTGGCTCGCCCGCGACCGCTGGGGCGTACCGCTGGTGCACAGCGCCCACACGCTCGCCAAGGTCAAGAACGCCGCGCTCGCCGACGGCGACGCGCCCGAGCCGATGGCCCGCGTGATCGGCGAGGACCAGGTGGTCGCCGAGGCCGACCGGCTGATCAGCAACACCGACGAGGAGACGCGCCAGCTCGTCGAGCTCTACGGCGCCGACCCGGGGCGCACCGTCGCGATCCCGCCCGGCGTCGACCTCGCCCGGTTCACCCCCGGCGACCGCGCCGCCGCGCGCCGGGCCCTCGGGATCGCCCCGGGCGCCGTGGTGCTGGCGTTCGCCGGCCGGATCCAGCCGCTCAAGGCGCCGCACGTGCTGCTGCGCGCCGCGGCCGAGATGCTGCGCCGCGACCCGGGACTGCGGGCCCGGCTCGTCGTCCTCGTGGCGGGTGGCCCCTCGGGCAGCGGGCTCGCCGAGCCGGCCGCGCTGCAGGGCCTCGCCGCGGCGCTGGGTATCACCGACGTGGTGCGCTTCCTGCCGCCCCAGACCCGCGACGGGCTGGTGGACGTCTACCGCGCCGCGGACGTGGTCGCGGTGCCGAGCCACAACGAGTCCTTCGGGCTCGTGGCGCTGGAGGCGCAGGCCTGCGGCACCCCGGTGGTGGCCGCGCGCGTCGGCGGGCTCCCGGTCGCCGTGGCCGACGGCCGATCCGGCCTGCTCGTCGACGGGCACGGCGACGCGCAGTGGGCCGACGCGCTGGCCGCCGCCGCCCTCGCACCGGGGCGCCGCGACGAGCTGGCCGCCGCTGCGGTGCCCCACGCCCGCTGCTTCTCCTGGGACCGCACCGCGGACGCCCTGCTCGACACCTACGCCGGTGCGGCCGCGGAGTTCGCGGACCGGCAGCGGCAGGCCATGCGGGCACGGCTGGCGGCCGGGATGATCGAGCCGTGACCGACCCGCAGACCGTCGACGCCACGATGGCCGACGCACTCGCGGAGCTGGGCGTCGACCACCACCGCCGCGAGCCCGGGCAGTTCCTCGTCACGCTGCCGGGCACCAACCGGCTCCAGACCCACTGCTGGCTGGTGGTGCGCGAGCACGCGCTCTTCGTCCAGGCCTTCGTGTGCCGGCAACCCGACGAGGACCACGACACCGTCTACCGGTTCCTGCTGCAGCGCAACGCCCGCCTCTACGGCGTCCACTACGCGCTGGACCGGATCGGCGACATCCACCTGATCGGCCGGATCGGCCTGCACGCCGTCACGCCCGACGAGCTCGACCGCGTTCTCGGCCAGGTCCTGGAGGCCGCGGACGGCGACTTCAACACCCTGCTCGAGCTGGGCTTCGCCACCTCGATCCGCCGTGAGCACGCCTGGCGCCAGGACCGCGGCGAGAGCCTGGCCAACCTGCGAGCCTTCGAGCACCTCTTCACCTGACCCCGGCGAGTCTCCCGTCCGGACGGGGCGAGTCTCCCGTCCGGACCGGGCGAGTCTCCCGTCCGGACCCGGCGAGTCTCCCGTCCGGACCCGGCGAGTCTCGCGCCGCGTCCGGCCTCGGCGTGATGCGATCGTGATGCGCGCGCACCAACCGACCGCCGTCCTGCTCCCGTCCTGGGACCGGGAACGGGACGAGGAGGCGGGTGGCGGTGGCGCACGCGGTGCACAGGCGTCGGATGGTGTGGATCGGAGCGGCGGTGCTCCTGGCGGTGCTGGTGGCCGCGCTCGCGGTCGTGCAGCAGGGATCCGGCAGCGGGACGGACGGCGGCTCGGGCGACGTCGTGGCTGTCGCGCCTGCGCGGCCCGCCCCGGAGCCCGGATCGGAGCGGGCCGCCCGCGAGGACGGTGCAGCAGACTTCGCGGCGCCGCAGTCCCGCGCGGGCGACGACGGGCAGTCGCCGGGTGTGCCACTGGGCGGCGTGCAGCGCGAGCTGGTGCGCACGGCCCAGCTCGGCGTCGAGGTGGCCGATCCCGGGACGGCGGCCCGGCAGGTGCGGACGGCGGCGGCCGTGGCGGGCGGGTTCGTGACGGAGGAGCAGTCGGGGGACGCGTTCAGCAGCCTGGTGCTGCGCGTGCCTGCCCCGGCGCTCGACCGGTTGATCGACGACGTCGCCGCGCTCGGGCGCGTCACCGCCCGCAGCGCCCAGGTGCTCGACGCCACCGAGGAGGTCGTCGACCTCGACGCGCGCGTGGCCAGCCAGACGGCGAGCGTGGCGCGGGTGCGGGGGCTGCTCGCCGAGGCCGTCGACCTCGGCGACGTGGTCGCGATCGAGTCCGAGCTCGCCCACCGGGAGGCCGAGCTCGACTCGCTCACCGCGAGGCTGGGCGCGCTGCGCGACCAGGTGGCGCTGTCGACGTTGACCGTCGAGCTGCACGGCCCCGGTGCTCCGCCGCCGGTGGCACCGCGGGCCGCCGGCTTCCTCGACGGGCTCGCGGCCGGTTGGACGGGCCTGCGCGCGGTGGGGGCGGCCACGGCCGCGGTGGTCGGGTTCGTGGTGCCGTTCGTCCCGGTGCTCGCCGTGCTCGGCGGGATGGCGTGGCTCGGACGCCGGGCCGTGCGCACGCGGCGGTCGGCAGCCGGCGGGCGGAGTGGTGGCCCGGGGGCCGAGGGGGAGACCTGAGGGTCGCGCGGTGGGCCGGGGCGGTGGCACACCGATCGTGGCGCCGGCACACCGGTTGCAGTCGGTGTGCGGGAGCAGGAACCGGTGTGCGACGCGACGCCCGCGTCGGGGTGTTCCGCGGGTGGGCGGAGCGGCCCGGGATCTGAGGGGGAGTCATGAACTCGGGCCACTCCGCTGGAACCGCCACATCGACCGTGCGATCGGGGGCACCGCACGCCGGTGGCACCCGGTGACGGCGAGGGGACGCCGCAACCGGCCCGGCCGGGCGAGTGGGGCTCGCCAGGGCCAGCGCGCTCACAGTGACAGCCGCTGACGATCAAGACAACCCTTCCGGGTTGGGCCATTCGGGTGGTTCCCGCCGGTCGTGGCGTCGTCTCGTGGGCTCCCCCTGATCCCCTACCGCCGGTATCGTCCCGGTACTGCCGTCCGCAAGGGAGCGCCCGCATGCCCGTCCGCAGCCCGTATGCCGACGTCGAGATCCCCGACGTCCCGCTCTTCGACTTCCTCTTCACCGACTTCGGCGAGCGTGCGGGCGCACCGGCGTTCGTCGACGGACCCTCAGGTGCGGCGATCACCTTCGCCGAGCTCGAAGGCATGGTGTTGAAGATCGCTGCGGCGCTCTCGGAGCGCGGGATCGGCGCGGGCGACGTCGTGGCGCTGTTCGCCCCGAACACGCCCTCCTACGCGGCCGTCTTCCACGGCATCCTGCGCGCGAACGCGATCGTCACCAGCGTCAACTCGCTGTACACGCCGGGCGAGCTGGCCCACCAGCTCGGCGACTCCGGCGCCAAGCTGGTGTTCACGGTGTCGCCGTTCCTCGACCGGGTCACCGCCGCCCTCGCCGAGGTGGGGCTGCCGGCCGACGCGGTCGTCGTCCTCGACGCCGCCGAGGGCCGCACGAGCCTGCGCGACCTGCTCGCCACGACCGCGGAGCCGCCGGCCCAGACGGTCACGGCCGGCGACACCGCCGTGCTGCCGTACTCGTCGGGCACCACGGGCCGGGCGAAGGGGGTGATCCTCACCCACCGGAACCTGGTGGCCAACCTCTGCCAGATCGCGGAGATGGGTGACGTCAGCTCCGAGACGAAGATCCTCGCCGTGCTGCCGTTCTTCCACATCTACGGCATGACGGTGATGATGAACCAGGGGCTGCACCGCAGGGCCACCGTCGTCACGATGCCGAAGTTCGACCTGCCCGAGTTCCTGCGGGTGATCTCCGAGCACCGCGTCAGCCGCGTCTACATCGCCCCGCCGGTTGCGGTCGCGCTCGCCAAGCACCCGATCGTCGACCAGTACGACCTGTCCTGCATCGACGTCGTCTTCTCCGGTGCCGCCCCGCTGGACGCCGAGCTCGGCCAGGCAGTCGCCAAGCGCCTGAACTGCACGGTGCTGCAGGGCTACGGCATGACCGAGCTGTCGCCGGTCAGCCACTGCATGCCCGACGACCGCCCCGACATGGACCTGAACACGTGCGGGTTCGCCATCCCGAACGTGGAGTCCAAGCTCGTCGACCCGGAGACCGGGCAGGAGGTCGGGCCCGGCGAGCGCGGTGAGCTGTGGGTCAGGGGCCCGAACGTGATGTCCGGTTACCTGAACAACCCGGAGGCCACCGCGATCACGCTCGACGATGAGGGCTACCTGCACACCGGTGACGTCGCCACGGTCACCGAGGACGGAGTCTTCACGATCGTGGACCGGGTCAAGGAGCTGATCAAGTACAAGGGCTACCAGGTCCCGCCCGCCGAGCTGGAGGCGCTGCTGCTGACCCACGACGAGATCGCGGACGCCGCGGTGATCGGTGTCCGGGACGCGGACGGCGAGGAGGTGCCGAAGGCGTTCGTCGTGCGTCAGGCGGGCGCGAACCTCGGTGCCGCCGAGGTGATGGCGTTCGTCGCCGAGCGGATCGCGCCGCACAAGAAGGTGCGGGTGGTCGAGTTCATCGACGAGATCCCGAAGTCGGCGTCGGGCAAGATCCTGCGCAAGGACCTGCGGGCTCGCGAGGCCGAGCGGGTTTGACGCTCCTCGCGCCACGGCCGTGATCAGCGATCCAGGGACATGAGCTGCGCTCCTGCAGGTCATGTCCCGATCCCGCCGATCATGGGCATCAGGCGGCCTGGCAGACCGCGAGCCGGGGTGGGAGGCAGTAACCGCGTCAGATCAGGCGCTGCCTCCGGTCCCGCAGCATGGGGGCGGCTGTCCCGGGCGTCATCGATCCGCTAGGAATGGCTCCTGTCCCCGCGGCGAGGAGGTCCCGTGTTCCAGGTCACCGTGCTCTACAACCACCCCGAGGATCCCGCCCGGTTCGACGAACACTACGACGGGGTCCACGCGCCGCTCGCCGCCACGATCCCCGGCCTGCAGCGCTACACGGTGACGAGGCCCGGACCGGGCCCGGACGGCACGTTGCCCCCGTACTACCTGGTGGCGGTGATGGAGTACGAGTCCGAGGCGGCCCACCGCGCGGGCTCGGCGGCACCGGAGGGCCAGGCGGCCCGGGCCGACCTGGCCAACTTCGCGACGGCAGGCGTCACGCTGCTGGCGGGGCCGGCCGGCTCCGTCGTCTGACCGGTCACCCGCCGACTCCCTGCACGAAGCGCTCGACACCACCACCCGAGTTCCCGGAGCCGCTCGCGCAGCGGGAACCCTGGTTCGCCGGGGCAGGCGGAAGTGCGGGTCCGAGCACGAGACCGCCCAGCCACGGGACCGGTACGTAACGAATTCCCCCGGCCCTCCGTATCCCTGCTGTCCGCGACCCGGCCACGCCAGGGCTCCGACTGGGCTCGACCCTCGACCCACCTCGGGGTGGAGGGTGCCGGCCGTCACCCGACCGGGAGTGCCGATGGAAGACGACGTGATGAACCGCGTGACCGCTGCCGTGCAGCGCGGGCGGACCGGCGATCGAACGACCGCCAGGGCGGACCTCGAAGCGATCTGGACCGAGGTCGGGCAGCGTGGGGGAGACGCCTTCCACCGCTGCGTGGTCGCGCACTTCCTGGCCGACCTCCAGGACGACGACCGCGACGAACTGATGTGGGACGAGCGTGCGCTGGCGGCCGTTTCCGGTGTGACCGACGAGCGGGCCCAGGAGTACGACGGGTCACTGCGGGTGCGGGGGTTCATGCCGTCGCTGTACCTGAGCCTCGCCGATGATCACCGGCGGCTCGGCGATCCGGGCCGCGCCCACGAGTTCCTCGGCATGGCCCGGAGCGTGAGCGACGCGCTCGGTGACGACGGGTACGGCGAGCTGGTCAGGAGCGCCCTGGAGAAGATCAGCCGGGCGCTGGCCGACGGCTCGACCGATCGCCTCCCCCACGACTGACGCCCGCACCGCCGCGCTGATCGGTCACCGCAGGACGTGCGCGAGCACGGCCCGGAGCCGGTCGACGTCGGGTGCGGCCTCGGCGAGCAGGACCGAGGCGCACAGGCCGTCCGCGGTGGCGACGAGCGCCGCGACCGCGGTCGGGTCGGTGGTGTGCAGCCGGCCGAGCTCGGCGACGAGCGACCGCCACCCGTGGGCGAGACCGCGGAGCGCCGGTCGTCGTGCGGCGAGTGTCGACAGCTCCCGTTCAGCGAGAGCGCGGCAGCGACCGGGCTCGGTGGCCGAGGCGGCGATGAGCTCGGCGAGACCACCGAGTGGGTCGTGCCCGCGGTCGATGAGGGCGCGCAGGGTGCTCTCGTAGTGCTGGGTGACGTCGGTGAGCGCGGCGACCAGGAGGTCGTCGAGGGTGGCGAAGTGGTAGGTGGCCAGACTCGTGGGGGCGCCGGCCTCCTTGGCGACGGTGCGGTGCGTGACGCCGGCGGCGCCGTCCCGCTCGACGACGCGCAGGGTGGCGGCGATCAGCTCGGCGCGCCGGCGTTCGCCGCGTGCCCGTCGACCGTCGGGGTGGGCGCCCGTACCCGGTCGTTGCTGGTCGAGCTCGGGCACGGGATCTCCTTCCCGGCTGCATCGGGGACGTGACGCCACGATATCCCGGCTCCCGCCGGACGGATCCCTCTCGCAGGTCCACGTCGGAGGCCGCTGCGCAGGTGCGGGTCGGCTAGTCGTCGCCGCCCACCGCGGGGACCCGGCGCAACGCGAGAGCGGCGAGCGCCGCGAGCACGAGGGTCGCCGCCGCGGTCACGAGAGCGGTGGTGGTGAGCCCGGTGGTCTGCGCCTGCCGGGCGGCGTCGAGCACGGTGTCCGGAAGGCGGTCGGCCTGACCGATGGCTCCGGCGAGGCTCTCGGCGTGGGGCGACCCCGGGTCGGGGTCGGTGCTCCCGGAGCGGATCTCCTCCCGGTAGACGGCGTTGGCGATGCTGCCCAGGACCGCGACGCCGATCGCGAGCCCCAGTTCCTGCACGGTCTCCGACATCGCTGCGGCCGAACCGGCCTTGTTCGCGGGAGCGCTGCCGACGACCAGGTCGGTGCCGAGCGAGGCGATCGCTCCGAGTCCGAGGTAGACCAGCGCGAACCCGACGACGACCAGGCCGACGCTGCCCGGGCCGTCGACCGATGCGAGCAGTGCGTAGCCGAGCGCGGAGGCGGCGAGCGTGGCGGCGACGATGGACCCGGGCCGGATCCGGCGCGCGAGCAGGGGGGCACCGATGGCCGCCACGAACATCGCCAGCGCGGGCGGGCCCATCCAGAGCCCGGCCTGCAGGGGTGTGAGCTGCTCGACCAGTTGGAGGTGCTGGGTCACCAGGAACATCGCGCCGCCCACGCCGACGAGCCCGATCAGCAGGATCGCGAGGGCGGCACTGAACGCCGGGGTCCGGAACAGGCCCAGGTCGAGCAGCGGGTCGACGAGCCGGTTCTGGCGGCGGACGAACCCCGCGGAGAACCCGGCGCCGACCACGACCGCGGCCACGACCTGGATGTCGATGCCGTCAGCGGCGCCGTGCTTGATCGCGTAGACGACGGGCAGGATCGCCGCGAGTGACAGGCCGACGCTGGGCAGGTCGAGGCGCCCGGCGTCCGGGTCGCGGTACTCGGGCAGCAGCAGCGGTGCCGAGACCAGGACCAGGACGACGACCGGGACCGCGACGAGGAACGCCGAACCCCACCAGAAGGTGGTGAGCAGCACGCCTCCGATCAGGGGCCCCACCGCCATGCCGAGCGCGAACATCGTCGCCCAGATCCCGATGGCCAGTGCCCGCTGCCGCGCGTCGGCGAACATGTTGCTGATCAGCGCCAGCGTGGAGGGCATGAGCGTCGCACCGGCGATGCCGAGTGCAGCGCGGGCGGCGACCAGCATGGTCGCCGACGTCGAGAAGGCGGCCGCGACCGACGCCAGGCCGAACGCGACAGCGCCGATCATCAACAGCCGTCGCCGCCCGATCCGGTCACCGAGCGTGCCCATGGTGATCAGCAGGCCGGCGATCATGAACCCGTACGCGTCCATGATCCACAGTGCTTCGACGCTGCTCGGTCGCAGGTCGAGCGAGAGTTCCGGGATCGCCAGGTACATCACCGTGACGTCGAGCCCGAGGAGCGCCGTCGGCAACGCCAGTACGGCCAGGCCGGCCCACTGCCGCGCCTGTGCGCGTGGAGGAGTCGAGGTGGTCATGGCCCGCCTTCCCGCCGAACAAATTGGACGACCGTACTATTTGTACCATAGTCCAGTTTTATGATCGGTGGACCGTGGCGGGGCACCGCTATCGTCTCGGCCGTGCCCGCCGGGAAGAGCCGCCGAGTGCGGTACGCGCGCCGACGCAAGCGCCGCATGGCCGCCGTCGAGCACGACCTCAGCGGCGAGCAGTGGCAGGCGCTCGTCACGGCCTGGGCCGGCTGCGCGTACTGCGGCACGACCGGTGTGGCGCTGCAGCGCGACTGCGTCCTGCCGATCTCGCGCGGCGGCCGCTACACGCTCGACAACATCGCCCCGGCCTGCGCCTCGTGCAACGCGAGCAAGTGCAACGACGAGGTCACCGGCTGGCTGCGGCGCAAGCGGCTCGACGAGCGGGCCTTCCTGGAGCGGCACGCGGTGATCCAGGCAGCGCTCGTCCTGCGGTTCGGCGCGGAGCCGGACGCGGCGGAACCGGCAGCGCCCGAGCCCGGTTCCCGAACGTCCAAGACACGGCCGTCCCCGCTCTGACACCGTCGGTGCCATGGAACCGGAGGAGCTCTACCGCCGTTGGATCGACGAGCTCTGGGCGGGGCGCGTGGAACGCGTCTCCGAGCTCGTCGCTGACGCGTTCGTCGGGCACTGGCCCGACCACGACGTGCACGGTCCCGCCCAGCTCGCCGAGACGATCCGGCAGACCCACGCCATGCTCGCGCCGCTGAGCTTCGCCATCGAGGTCGGGCCGTTCGCCCACGGCGGCCTCGTGGCCGGCCGGTGGCGCGGTCACGGGCGGCAGGACGGCGCCGAGACGACCTTCCTCGGCAACGACATCCTGCGCGTCGAGGACGGCAGGTTCGTGGAGTACTGGGTCGGCTCCATGGTCGTGACCTGAGTCTTCCGGTCAGGTCGCCGCGGTCACCGCCGGCTCGTGGCGCACCGGGAAGTTCACCGAGTTCGCGATGAAGCAGCGCTCGTGCGCGGGCTCGTGCAGCGCGAGCGCGGTG
Organism: Pseudonocardia kunmingensis; assembly: GCF_006716445.1. Classification (GTDB taxonomy): domain Bacteria; phylum Actinomycetota; class Actinomycetes; order Mycobacteriales; family Pseudonocardiaceae; genus Pseudonocardia; species Pseudonocardia kunmingensis. Next base: position 2,476,925 of record NZ_VFPA01000001.1, on the reverse strand, counting down.
TCGACCATCCGGCTCTCGGCGACGGTGACGCGGGGCGCGAGCGTGACCTCGGTGAAGCGCCCGCCCGCGCCGTCCTCGACCATCGCGCCGCGGGCGTCGTCGGTGTAGCCGGTGACGACCACGCCTGCGTCGGCGCACAGGTGCAGGTACCAGAGCATGTGGCACTCCGATAGCGACGCCACCAGCAGCTGCTCGGGGTTCCACCGCGAGGCGTCCCCGCGGAGCGCCGGGTCGGAGCTGCCGAGGATGCGGGGCGCGCCGTCGGCGTCGATGGTGTGGTCCCGCGCGAAGTCGCGGTAGCCGCTGGTGCCGGTGCCGCGGTTCCCCGTCCAGGTGACCGTGACCGCGTAGGCGTGTGTCCTGGGCATGCCCGGACGCTACTGGGGAGTCGGTTCGGCATCGGCCGAAATACGGCCGGCGTCACCCCGGCCACGGGGCTGGACGCAGAACTCCCCGCCCTCCGGGTCGGCCAGCACGACCCAGTCCTCGACGCGGGCCAGCTCCCGCGCGCCGAGCCCGACGAGCCGCGCGGCCTCGACGTCGACATCGGCGGCGCGCAGGTCCAGGTGCACGCGGTTCTTCACGGTCTTCGGCTCGGGGACGCGGGTGAACCACAGCCGCGGGCCCGCTCCGGAGGCCGGCTCGACCAGGACGGACGGGTCGTCCTCGGGGTCGTCGACGCCCATCGCCCGCAGCCGCGCCAGCTCGGCCTCGTCGTAGGGGGCCACCCGGTAGCCGTCGAGCGCGGCGGCCCAGAACCGCGCCAGCGAGGCAGGGTGCCGGCAGTCGAACACCACATCGCCCAGTTCGCCCACGCCACCAGCATCGACCCCGGCGCTCCCGCGCGCACCGGGGTTGAGGGATCGCCGATCCGCACAGGAGTGCCGCCGCCGCCGCGCTGGCGTGCTTCTCGCGGTGATCAGCGGCACCCACGCCCGCGACTCGGCGTGCCCTCCCGGCGAACGGGTCCTACGGTGGGGGGATGGCACAGGCGGGCCCCGCGCGTTCCACGCCGTTGGACGAGCAGCTGTGCTTCGCCCTGTACGCGGCGTCGCGGGCCATGACGAGCTGCTACCGGCCGATGCTCGACGCCCTCGACCTCACCTACCCGCAGTACCTCGTGCTGCTCGTGCTGTGGGAGCGCGGTGACACCACCGTCAGCGGGCTCGGCCGGGCCTTGCAGCTGGAGACGGGCACGCTGTCCCCGTTGCTGAAGCGGCTCGAGGCGGCCGGGCTGATCAGCCGTACCCGCCAGGTCGACGACGAGCGGTCCGTGCGGGTCTCCCTGACCGCGGAAGGGCGCGGCCTCGAGGACTCCGTCGCGGCGACGCAGGGCCGCGTCGGCGCGGCCACCGCGATGAGCCGTGCCGAACGGGGCGAGCTGCGCGAGGCGCTGCACCGGCTGACCGACACGCTGCGCACGGCGGCCGGGGCGGGCTGAGCCGCCTCGCCGGACCCCGGGCCGGCCGACCGCGCCACATCCGGTTGCCGCGCGGCCTGCGCCTCTGGTGCACTGGCGGCGTGGTCCCGGCCGTCGTCCCGCAGCGCCACGCGTTCTGCGTGTGCCTCATCGGGGCCGATCAGCTCTCGGTCGACGACCGGCGCTGTCGCCGCTCCCCGGCCTGCTAGCGCCCGTCGCCCGATCCCGGCGGCCCGCGGCAGCGCCCGACGCGCCCACCGCCTCGCCTCCCCCCGGGACCGACAGATGAGCTCTCGATGACCGCGCGCACCCTGGACCGGCTCGCCGTCGAGCCCTTGTGGGCGCAGCTGCTGCACGACCTGCGCCATCGGCTCGAGCAGGACGAGTTCGCCGACTCCTTCCCCGGCGAGCTCGCCCTCGTCGACGAGTACGGGGTCAGCCGGCACACCGTGCGGGAGGCGATGCGCCGGCTGCGGGAGGAGGGGCTCGTCATCGCGGGCCGGGGCCGCGCCCCGCGCCGCGCGGGGCCTGCGGAGATCGAGCAGCCGCTGGGGGAGATCTTCAGCCTGTTCTCCGCGGTGGAGGCCACCGGCCGGGTGCAGCGTAGCGTGGTGCGCACCCTCGACGTCCGTGCCGACGGCGTGGTGGCGGCCCGGCTGGGCCTGGAGGAGTCGACCCCGCTGGTGCACCTGGAGCGGTTGCGCTTCGCCGACGCCGAGCCGCTCGCCGTCGACCGGGTGTGGTTGCCGGAGCGGCTCGCCGCGCCGCTGCTGGACGTCGACTTCGGACGCACCGCGCTCTACACGGTCTACGCGGCGCGGTGTGGCGTGCGCGTCACGGGCGGCAGCGAACGCGTGCGGGCGACCGTCCCCGGGGCCGCCGAGCGGGAGCTGCTCGGCATCCCGCCCGACGTGGCCGCGTTCGTCATCGACCGGCTCGGCTGCGCGGGCGAGCGGCCCGTCGAGTGGCGCCAGACGCTGGTCCGCGCCGACCGGTTCAGCGTCACCGCCCGCTTCTCGGCCCGCGACGGCTACCGCATGGACGCCGTGGGCTCCTAGCCGGTCCTCGCGCGCGTGTGCAGCCTCCCACCCGGACGAACGGCACCCTCGTCGGTACCTAGTGTCCCCCGCCGGAAGTCCGCCGAATAATTCGGCGGCCCAGCTCCACGCTGCGCGCACCGGTCGACGAGCCGAGTACGCCCGGTACGAGGCCCGCCGCCCGGCACGCGCAGCGAGAACCTGGATCCACCGACTTACCCAGCGAACTTCCGGCGGGGGACACTAGCCGACGAAAGTGCCGTTCGTCATGCGGATCCTGCTCCGACGCCGCCGAGGGTGTCCGCGCCGTACCGGGCGATCTCGGCCTCGAGGTCGAGCGGGGCGGTCATGACCTCCGCGCCCGCCGGGATCCGGTCGGCCGGCACCAGCCAGCACACCTCGAACTCCAGGCCGTCCGGGTCGTGGGCGTAGAGCGCCTTCGTCGTGCCGTGGTCGGACGCGCCGACGAGCGCGCCGTGCTCGCGCAGCACCCCGGCGAGGCGGCGGAGCTCGGCGAGCGTGTCGACCTCCCATGCCAGGTGGTACAGCCCGACCGTCGCGCGTCCGGCCGTCGAGTCCCCCGCGCCGTCGCCGATGGCGAACAGGGCGAGGTCGTGGTCGTTCGCCGATTCCGCCGCCTGCAGGAACGCGGCGCGCCCCGGCATCGTGGTGACGACCCGGAACCCGAGCGCCTCGGTGTAGAAGGCGACGCTGCGATCGAGGTCGCGGACGTACAGCACGGCGTGGTTGAGCCGCTGGACCGGCATGTCTCCTCTTCTCGTTGAGGGTTCAATCTCCTACGGTACGGGTCGACACATGAATGCTCAAGTTTCTGCGGGTACCCTGGGGTCCGTGGACGGCGACGAGACCCGGTGGCTGGACGACGAGGAGCAGGAGGCGTGGCTCGCCTACGTGGCGGCGACCTCGCTCCTGGAAGGCGCTCTGGACCGCCAGCTGCAGCGCGATTCCGGGATGCCGCACGCCTACTACCAGATCCTCGCGATGCTTTCCGAGGTCCCGGACCGCACCCTGCGCATGAGCGAGCTCGCCGCCATCACGCAGAGTTCGCAGAGCAGGCTCTCCCACGCGGTCGCGCGGCTGGAACGCAACGGCTGGGTGCGGCGCAAGCCCTGCCCGGACGACCGGCGCAGCACGTTCGCGCAGCTCACCGAGGAGGGGTTCGAGGCGCTCGCCGCCGCGGCCCCGGGGCACGTGCGGACGGTCCGGCAGCACCTGTTCGACCGGCTGGCCCCCGAGCAGGTCGGGCAGCTGCGCGAGATCTGCCGCGCCGTGCTCGGCGGGCTCGGCGTCGACGACTCGGTGTCCCTGCCCTGCGCGCTGACCGAGCCGGGCCGCCCGCCGGCCTGATCCGGCGCAGGCGGACGATGGGCGCATGCGGACCGCGATGATCGGGGCGGCGGCCCTGGTGCTGGCCGCCGGGACGGCCACGGCGGGGTGCGCCGTCGAGGTGGCCGGGACGCCGTCCCCGGATCCCGCCGCCGTGGCGCGTCCGGGCAGCGCGGCCTTCAGCGACGCGGCGGGCCGGTTCGCGCTGGACCCGCCGCCGGGCTGGTCCGTGGACACGAGCGGCACGCAGGACACGGCGGTGATCTTCGCCGATCCGCAGCCGGTCGGCCCGGCGGGCCGGCGGTTCCGCGCCAACATCAACGTGATCGTCGTGCCCGCAGGCGCCGACCTCCCCACGACCGTCGCGAGCGCTCGGCAGGAGCTGACGGGCCTGCCGCACTACCGGCCCACGGCGGACGAGGGCATCACCCTCGTCGACGGGACGAGCGCGCAGCTGCTCGGCGGTACCTTCGACGACCCGCGCAGCGGGCTGGCGCTGCGCAACGTCCAGGTGCTGTCGGTGCACGCGGGCGAGACCGTGGTCGTCACCGGCACGACGCTCGCCGACGAGTGGGCCGGGCACGGTCGCGTGCTCGAGTCGTCGTTGCGCAGCCTGACGGTGATCACCTGACGGGGCCGCCCGACGGGGCCGTGGCGGCCTGGCAGAGTTGCGCCCATGGGAACACTGGTGCTGCTGCGGCACGGGCAGAGCGTGTGGAACGCGGAGAACCTGTTCACCGGCTGGGTGGACGTGCCGCTGTCCGAGACCGGCGAGCAGGAGGCCCGCCGCGGCGGTGAGCTGATGCGCGAGGCCGGGCTGCTGCCCGACGTGGTGCACACGTCGGTGCTGCGCCGGGCGATCTCCACGGCCAACCTCGCGCTGGACGCGTGCGACCGGCACTGGATCCCGGTGCGCAGGGACTGGCGCCTGAACGAGCGGCACTACGGCGCCCTGCAGGGCAAGGACAAGAAGCAGACGCTGGAGCAGTTCGGCGAGGAGCAGTTCATGCAGTGGCGTCGCTCCTACGACGTCCCGCCGCCGCCGATCGAGCCGGGCTCGGAGTTCGACCAGGGCGGCGACCCGCGCTACGCGCCCGGCGAGGTGCCGAGCACGGAGTGCCTCGCCGACGTGGTCGCGCGGTTCCTGCCGTACTGGGAGTCGGCCGTCGTGCCGGACCTGCGTGCCGGGAAGGTCGTGCTGCTCGCCGCGCACGGCAACTCGCTGCGGGCGCTCGTGAAGCACCTCGACGGGATCTCCGACTCCGACATCGTCGGGCTGAACATCCCGACCGGGATCCCGCTGCGCTACGAGCTCGACGACGAGCTGCGCCCCACCGTGCGCGGTGGCACCTACCTCGACCCGGACGCGGCGGCCACGGCGGCGGCCGCGGTGGCGGCCCAGGGGAGGTGACGCCCCACCCGCCCGGGTGACGGGCGTCCGGGTGAACTGAGCGTGAACGACCGGGGAACAGTGCCGTCCCGCGACGTCAGGCGCGTCACGACGGGCCTCGTGGACTGGCCTCCGGGGTGGTCGGCCTGCCTACCATGCGCTTGTGAACGCGCTGCTCTGCGTGGCGATCGCGGCCGGGGCGCTCGCGCTCGGCCTGGTGCTCGGCCTCCGGTGGGAGCGCCTGCGCGCCGAGCCCGACCCGGCCCCTGACGACCCCGTGCTCGGGCCGCCGGTGGCCGACCTTCTCCAGCGGGTGTTCCGGTCCACCGACGAGGGGCTGGCGGTGCTCGACAACGGCGGCGACGTCGTGGTGCACAACCCGCGCGCCGCGGAGCTGGGCGTGGTGCGCGACGGGCTGCCCGACGCGCGAGCGGCCGCCGCCAGCCAGCAGGTGCTGCATTCCGGCGCGACGGTGGACGTCGACCTCTCCCCGCTCGACCGCCGGGGGCGCCAGCCCGCCGCCGTGCAGGCCCACGTGCGCCCGCTCGGCGGCGGCTTCAGCATGGTCGAGGCGGCCGACACCTCCGAGGCGGTGCGGCTGGAGGCCACGCGCCGCGACTTCGTCGCGAACGTCAGCCACGAGCTGAAGACCCCCGTCGGCGCGGTCGCGCTGCTGGCCGAGGCCGTGCTCGACGCCGCCGACGACCCCGCCGAGGTCCGCCGGTTCGGCACCAAGATCCTCAACGAGTCCACCCGGCTGGGCAACCTCGTCACCGAGCTCATCGCGCTGTCGCGCCTGACGGGCGCGGAGCGGCTGCCCGAGCTGCAGGTCGTGGACGTCGACGAGGTGGTGCAGGAGGCGCTCGCGCGGTCGCGCCTGTCCGCCGAGTCGGCGAAGATCGACATCATCGTCGACCGGCCCACCGGGCTCGAGGTCGGCGGTGACCTGACGCTGCTGGTCACCGCCCTGTCCAACCTCGTCGAGAACGCGATCGCCTACTCGCCCGCCGACGCGTCGGTGTCGGTGACACGACGTCGCTGCGGCGACTGGGTGGAGATCGCCGTCACCGACCGCGGCATCGGCATCGCGCCCGAGCACCAGAAGCGGGTGTTCGAGCGCTTCTTCCGCGTCGACCCGGCGCGCTCCCGCGCCACCGGCGGCACGGGCCTCGGCCTGGCGATCGTCAAGCACGTGCTGGCCAACCACGGCGGCGAGGTGCGGCTGTGGAGCAGCCCGGGCACGGGCTCGACCTTCACGATGCGCCTGCCCGTGCACGTCGAACCCGAGACCGAGTCCACTGGGCCCGACGCCGTGCCCGATCCCGCTCCGGCCGACCCCTCGAGCCGGCCCGTCGAACTGCCCGACCGCGTCGGGTGAGTTGAGGAGATCCAGTGACCAGGGTGCTCATCGTCGAGGACGAGGAGTCCTTCGCCGACCCGCTCGCCTTCCTGCTGCGCAAGGAGGGGTTCACCACCGCCGTCGCCGCCACCGGACAGGATGCGCTCGAGGAGTACGACCGCAACGGCGCCGACATCGTGCTGCTCGACCTCATGCTCCCCGGCATGAGCGGCACGGACGTCTGCAAGGCCCTGCGCACCCGCTCCGCGGTCCCCGTGATCATGGTGACGGCGCGCGACAGCGAGATCGACAAGGTGGTCGGGCTCGAGCTCGGCGCCGACGACTACGTGACGAAGCCGTACTCGGCGCGGGAGCTCATCGCGCGCGTGCGGGCCGTGCTGCGCCGGGGCGGCGAGGCCGGGCCGGAGGGCGACGGGCTGCCCGGCGTGCTCGAGGCAGGCCCGGTGCGCATGGACGTCGAGCGCCACGTCGTCTCGGTCGGCGGCGCGGACGTCGCACTGCCGCTCAAGGAGTTCGACCTCCTCGAGTACCTGCTGCGCAACGTCGGACGCGTGCTCACCCGCGGCCAACTGATCGACCGGGTCTGGGGCGCCGACTACGTGGGCGACACCAAGACGCTCGACGTGCACGTCAAGCGGCTGCGCTCGAAGGTCGAGTCCGACCCCTCGGCGCCGCGGCACCTGGTGACGGTCCGCGGCCTCGGCTACAAGTTCGAGGCCTGAGGCCGGGCCTCAGCGGCGCCGGCGGCCGCGGGACTGCAGGTACCCGGGGCCGGGGGTGTCGACGGTGTGGCGGCGGGTCCGGTTGTTCCACGTCCACCGCCCCACCTGCAGGCCCCACGAGCTGAAGCCGCGCTCGGTGAAGTGGAGGCGGAGCGGGCCGAGGCGGAGGCTGCGACGGAGGCGGAAGCGCATGCCTCCCAGCTTGCCTGGATCCCGCGGAGGATGGGGCCGTCAGCCCGCCGGCTTCTCCGGAATGCGGTCCAGCACCTGGCCGACCATCTGGGTGAGCGACCGGAGCTGGGCGTCGACCGAGTCGAACCGCGAGTCGTGCTCCTGGAGCTTCCCCCCGTGTTCCTGCAGCAGCCGCCCGTGCTCGTCGAGCTTCCGCCCGTGCTCGTCGAGCTCGCGCTCGATCGCGTCGAAGCGGCCGTTCTGCTCGGTGCGCATCGTGCGCAGCTCCTGGCGGATCTCCTTGACGTCGTCGTCGAGGTGCAGCGCGAGCCAACGCGTCTCCGCGTGCTCGATCGCCAGCTTGCGCACCTTGCGCTCGAGCTCATCGTCCCCGGCCACGGGCTCATCCTCCCAGAAGGTGCGCCGCCGTGGGCGCGATTCGGTCGACCCCACGCACCGTCGCCTGTGCCTGATCCGCGTACAGGCGGATCAGGCACGGCCACGCCGCCGCGCGTCCCGCCTGACCGCCGATCGAGCAGACCCGGCAGCGGCCCGCGCCGTCGTCGACGTGGGCGGCCAGGAGGCGCGTGGCCATGCCGGGCTCGCGGGCCATGAACTCGACGATCGGGGGTGCACGGGCCCAGCCAACCGACCGTGCAGCCTCGACGACACGGCGCCGATGCGGCATCTCTGCCGCATCGGAGTGGCTGCGGCCTGAGTAGCCTTGGTCACATGCCCGGCCGGCGCCCCCGTCTCGTGCAGGCCCGCAAGTCGGCCGGCTCGACGCAGGAGGAGCTCGCCCACCGGCTCGGCGTCGACCGCACCACGGTGGGGCGCTGGGAGTCCGGCGAGACGGAGCCCCAGCCGTGGGCGCGGCGCAAGCTCACTGCGCTCCTGGGCCTCTCGCCGTCCCGGCTCGACGCCGTGCTCGACGGCGAGCCGAGCGGCCTCGCCCCGCTCGACGACGAGATCGAAGCCCTCGAGATGGCCCGTCGTGCCGAGGCGTCCGACGTCGGCGAGGGCACGCTCGTCCGCCTCGAGCGTGCCGTCGATGACCTCGCCGGCAGCTACGCGACAGCGCAGCCCGCCGAACTCCTCCACCGCACGCGCCTGCACCTGCGTTACGTCGCGCAGCTCATGGGCGCCCGGACGACCCTCGCCGAGCACCGCAGGCTCCTCGTCGTCGGGGCCTGGTTGTCGCTGCTCGCCGCAACGCTGCACGTCGACCTGGAGCAGCAGGCGCCCGCGCTGGCCCGGCTGGCCGTGGCCGGCTCGCTCGCCCGGGAGTGCGAGCACGACGAGCTGAGGGCGTGGTGCCTGGAGACGGAGGCCTGGCGGGTGCTGACCCTCGGCGAGTACGGGAGAGCGGCAGAGCTGTCCCGGGGTGCGCAGCGGCTCGCCCCGGCCGGTACCTCCGCTCTGATCCAGGCGACCGCGCAGGAAGGACGGGCGCGGGCACGGCTCGGGGATGCGCGGGGCACGCAGCAGGCCGTGGGCCGGGTGCAGCGGCTGGTGAGCCCGCTGCAAGCGCCCGACCGGCCCGAGCACCACTACCGCTACGACCCGGCGAAAGCGATCAGCTACACGGCGACGACGCTGTCCTGGGTGGGGGATCCGGCGGCCGTCGACGTCGCTCGTGAGGTGATCACGCGGCTGTCCGCGCCCGACGACCACGGCGGCCGGCCGCGCCGCCTGGCCGTCGCCCGGCTGGACCTCGGGCTCGCGCTGATCCGGCAGGACGACATCGACGAGGCCGTCCACCTCGCTGTCGCCGCGGTCGCGTCCGGCAGGGTCACGCCGTCGAACACCTGGCGCGCGGTGGAGGTGTTCCACGCGGCGGAGGCCGCCGGCACGCGTGCCGCGACCCCGCTGCGCGATCTCCTCGCCACATATCGTTGCTGGTCAGAGCGGTTGCATCGCGAGCTGTGACCGGTTCGGTCACGAGTGCATCACGCCCGGGCAGTAACCTGGCCGCGTGCGCCTCGGTGTGCTCGACGTCGGTTCCAACACCGTCCACCTCCTCGTGGTGGACGCGCACCGTGGTGGCCACCCCACCCCGATGACGTCCGACAAGTCGGAGCTGCGGCTCGCCGAGCACCTCGACGCCGCCGGAGCGCTCACCAAGGCCGGGGCCGACGCGCTGGTGGTCGCGGTGCAGCGGGCCAGCGCCGCCGCCACCGCCGCCGGCTGCGACGACCTGCTCGCGTTCGCCACGTCGGCGCTGCGCGACGCCACCAACTCGGCGGCCGTGCTGGCGCACGTGCGGGACCGCACCGGCGTGGCGCTGCAGGTGCTCCCCGGCGAGGACGAGGCCCGCTACACGTTCCTCGCGGTCCGCCGCTGGTACGGCTGGTCGGCGGGCCGGCTGCTGGTGCTCGACATCGGTGGCGGGTCGCTCGAGCTGGCCGCGGGGCGCGATGAGCTCCCCGCCGTCGCGGCGTCGCTGCCGCTGGGCGCCGCCCGGCTCACCCGCGAGTGGTTCGGCACGGACCCACCGGCCCACCGCGAGATCGACGCGCTGCGCGAGCACCTGGACGACCAGCTCGCCCCGGTGGCCCGTGAGCTGCGGCGGGCCGGGTCCCCAGACCTCGTGGTCGGCACGTCGAAGACGTTCCGCTCGCTGGCCCGGCTCACCGGTGCCGCCCCGTCCGGCGCCGGTCCGCGGGTGCCGCGCGTGCTCACCGACGCCGGGCTGCGCCAGCTCGCCGCGTTCGTCACGCGCATGTCGTCGGCCGACCTCGCCCAGCTCGAGGGCGTCAGCCCCAGCCGGGCCCACCAGCTCGCGGCGGGCGCGCTCGTCGCGGAGGCCGCCATGCGGGCCCTGCGGGTCCCGCAGCTCGAGATCTGCCCGTGGGCGCTGCGCGAAGGAGTGATCCTCCGAAGGCTCGACACGCTCGATGGGACGGCCCAGATCGACCGCTCGGCGCAGGACGCGCCGGACGGACTTGGACGCTTGACGTCGTACGAGGCACGGTGTACTGGATGAGCTCCGAGACCGACCACCCCCGCCAGCGCACAGTCGCCGAGCTGCTCGCGGCGCACGGCGACGCGAACGCGACCGGCCGTCGGCGCCGCCGCCGGGAGCCGGACGAGCCGGACGAGGGTGCGCAGAGCGCGCACGGCGCTCCCGCCGCCGACCCGGCCGAGTGGCGGGCCGCGCCGCCGCGGGAGCCGAGCGCGCCGGTGGCGCCACCGCAGCGCGAGCCGAACCCGCCGAGGCGAGCGGCGAGCCCGCAGGCGTGGGACTCGGAGCCGGAGCGCCGCGACCCCGGCCCGTGGGAGTCGGCGCCGTGGGCGTCCGCGCAGGACGACCCCGCGCAGCGCGCCTCGGCCCCGGGTGAGCCCGCCGGGCGCGACCAGGCCGAATGGGGAGCCGACGAGTGGGACGCGGACCCGTGGGACCCCGCCCCCGCCGCGCCACCCGCCGCCGACGCCCGCTGGGACGCGCAACCGGCCCAGCCGTCGTGGGACGGCGCCGCGCGTGAGGCCCGGTACCCGGGCCCGCCGATCCGGGACCGCGCCCCCCGGCGCGAACCCGAGGAGCAGGAGCGCGAGCCCCGGCGCGCGGCACGCGAGCCCGTGGAGGCGCCGGCCTGGGAGCCTCGCGCGCCCGAGGCTGCGGTGAACGGGCGCGAGGCGCGGCCCGTCGAGCCGCGCGCGTGGGACAGCCCGCAGGCCGAACCGCCCAGGCGGCGCGCCGCGGTGCCGGAGCGTCCGGTGCCGGAGCGTCAGGTGCCGGAGCGTCAGGTGCCCGAGCGTCAGGCGGCGGAGCCGGAGCGGCCCACGGAGCAGATGCCGCGCGTCCAGCGACCCGCCGGGCAGGACCCGGCCCGCACCACCCGCATCCCGCAGCGTCGGCGCGCCGAGCCGGACGAGTACGACGCGCCCGACCGGGGTGACGACGACGGTGGTCCGGCCACGATGGTCGGTGCCGCTCCCGCGGGTGCGGAGTCCTGGCACCGGGCCCGCACCGACGGCAGGCGCCGCGCGCCGGATGCCGACGCGCCCGATGACGACGACGACGGCCCGGCCACGATGGTCGGTGCCGCTCCGGCCGGTGCCGAGTCCTGGCACCGCGCGCGCACCGACGGCAGGCGCGGAGCGGCCGCCGACGGCGGGCCGCCCACGCAGGCCGCGGCGCCGCTGGACTTCGACGACGACGAGGACGACCCCGCCCGGGGCGACTACCCGGCCGGGCTCGGCCGGCGCGGCTTCGAGGAGGAGCCCACCGGGTTCTTCGGCCCCCAGGACGACGAGCCGGAGCAGCCGAAGCGCCGCTCGGCCGCGAAGTCGGCACCGGGCGAGCCGGAGAGCGGGCCCTCGTGGCCCGCGGTCATCGCGCAGTGGATCGCGGGAGCGATCGGCGGTGCCGCGCTGTGGGTCGGGTTCCGCTTCCTGTGGCGCGACCTGCCCGTCGTCGCGCTGGCCGCCGCGGTGCTGGTCACGGTGGGGCTCGTCGTGATCGTGCGCGCGCTGCTGCGCAGCAGCGACCTGCGCACCACGCTGTTCGCCGTGCTCGTCGGCCTGCTCCTCACGGTCTCCCCGGCCATCCTCGTGCTCCTGGGGAGATGACACCGTGCCGCCCGGGCTGCGGCCGGCCCCGCCGGTCGCCCTGTCCACCGCCTCGGTCTACCCCGAGTCGGCGAGGGCGGCGTTCGAGCTGGCCGCCGAGCTCGGGTACGACGGCGTCGAGCTGATGGTCTGGACGGACCCGATCAGCCAGGACGTCTCCGCGGTGGCCGGGCTGGCCGAGCGCCACGACGTGCCGGTGCTGGCCGTGCACGCCCCCTGCCTCGCCGTCACGCAGCGCGTATGGAGCGCCGACCCGATCGGCCGGATCCGCCGCTCGGTCGCCGCCGCGGCCACCCTCGGCTGCCGCACCGTGGTCCTGCACCCCCCGTTCCGCTGGCAGCGCCGCTACGCCGCGCAGTTCGCCGACGAGGTGGCCCGGGCCGGTGAGCACGCCGGCGTCGCGCTCGCCGTCGAGAACATGTTCCCGATCGTCCGCTCCGGCGTGCGCACCGTGCCCTACAGCCCGGGGTTCGATCCCACCGAGGTCGGCCACGCGCACTACACGCTCGACCTCTCGCACACCGCGGCCGCAGGCTGCGACGCCCTCGCCATGCTCGACCGGATGGGCGGCGCGCTCAGCCACGTCCACCTCGCCGACGGCAGCGGAGCCCCCCGCGACGAGCACCTCGTCCCCGGCCGGGGGAGCCAGCCGTGCGCGGAGGTCTGCGAGCGGCTCGCGAGCTCCGGTTTCGGCGGCGTGGTCGTCGTCGAGATCAGCACGCGCCGCTGCCGCACCCGCCCCGACCGCGCGGCGCTGCTCGCGGAGGCGCTGCTGTTCGCGCGGCTGCACCTGCAGCCCACCGCGCACCCGGCACCGCTGCCCGCCGTCCGGTAGCGGACGTCACACCGGGCAGGGGTGGGGCGCGCCCGCCCGCGGTGATACGCCTGTCCGATGCCGTCGAGCGAGGGTTCCGCGATGACGACCGCCCCCGACGCCCCGTTCCGGGACGCCATCTCCGTGACGCCGCTGGGCGGCGGCCGGTACGGCGCCGAGCTGGGCTCGCGCTGGACGATCGGCACCAAGGCGCACGGTGGCCTGCTGATGGTGCTGCTGGCCCGCGCCGGCCTGGCCCGGGTCGAGGCCGAGGTGCCCGGTGCGGCGCCCGACCCGCTCGCCGTGGCGGCGGACTTCCTGCGGGCCCCGGACGCCGGGCCGGTCGAGCTGGAGACCGAGGTGCTCAAGACCGGGCGCACGGTCTCGGTGGTGTCGGTGCGGATGTTCCAGGGCGGCCGCGCGATGCTCGCCTCGACCGTCACGGCGGGTCGACTGCCCGGCGACGACCCGCACTGGAACGACCTCCCCGACGTGGCTCCCGAGCCCGGGGAGGACGCCACCGACCCGGCCACCAACGAGCGCGTCACGACCCTCGCCGGCGCCTGCGACCTCCGCTACGACACCTCCACGTTCGCGTTCGCCCGCGGGGAGCACGGCCCGCCCGTGCTGCGCGGCTGGGCGCGGCCTCGCGGGGAACCGACCGACGTCCTGTTCGCCCTGCTCGCGGGCGACATCATGGCGCCCACGGTGTTCAACGTGAGCGGCCGCGTCGGATGGGCCCCCACCGTGCAGCTGACGGCCCTGCTCCGCGCCCGCCCGGCGCCGGGCTGGCTGCGCATCGAGGCGCGGTCGGCCTCGGTGGTGGGTGGCTGGTTCGACGAGGACGTCACCGTCGTCGACTCCGCGGGCCGGTTGGTCTGCCAGGCCCGCCAGCTGGCGCTGTCGCCCCTCGGCCGCTGAACCGGCGTCGCGGGCGACGACTACCGTTGTCGGCCATGACGCGGATCGCTGTCCTCGGAGCGGGGAAGATCGGCGAGGCGCTGCTGGCGGGGCTGCTCGCCGGCGGGCGCAGTGCCGACGAGCTGGTGTTCACCGAGCGGCACCCGGAGCGTGCCGCGGAGCTGAGCGGGCGGCTGGGCATCGAGGCGCTGGACGTCGCCGGCGCGGCCGCGCGGGCGGACATCGTGGTGCTGGCCGTCAAGCCGCAGGACATCACGCCCGTGCTCGCCGAGCTGGCGCCTGCGCTGCGCCGGGGCACGCTGGTGGTGTCGCTGTGCGCCGGACTCCCCACGGCGCTGTTCGAGGGCGCCCTGCCGGCAGGCACGCCGGTGGTGCGGGTCATGCCGAACACCCCGATGCTCGTGGGCGAGGCGATGAGCGCGATCTCGGCGGGCACCCACGCCACGGACGACCAGCTCGCCACCGTGGAGAAGTTGCTCGCGTCCGTCGGACGGGTCGTGCGCGTGCCGGAGTCGCAGCAGGACGCGGTGACGGCGCTGTCGGGCTCCGGACCAGCGTACTTCTTCTTCCTCGTCGAGGCGATGATCGATGCCGGGATCCTGCTCGGCCTGCCCCGCTCCGTCGCCGCCGACCTGATCGTGCAGTCCGCCTTCGGGGCCGCGCGGATGCTGCGCGAGTCCAGCGACCACCCGGTGCTCCTGCGCGAGGCGGTGACGTCCCCGGCCGGCACGACCATCGCCGCCATCCGGGAGCTGGAGCGGCACGGGGTGCGGGCCGCGCTGATCGCGGCGATCGAGGCGGCGCGCGACCGCTCGGTGGAGCTGGGCAGAGCGGCCCGCTGAGGCTGCCTCCGGGCCGCGTGCACCGATCGGGGCCCCGGTTTCACCCTGACGCGCGGGCGTGAACCACCCCTCAGCGCAGCCATCCCCTCGATCCCGTCACACCAGCACCGCTAAGCTCTTGCGGAACATCGTCGCCGTGCCCGGCCGCGGAGTCCGGGCACGACCGGTGCGACCCAGGAAAGCGGTGATCGGATGGCGTCCGAGCCTTCGGAGCTCCACCTCGCCCAGGTGCAGTTCCTGACGGTGGCCGAGGTCGCGGCCATGATGCGGGTCTCGAAGATGACCGTCTACCGGCTCGTGCACGGTGGGGAGCTGCCCGCCGCCCGGGTCGGGCGCTCGTTCCGCGTGCCCAAGACGGCGGTGGAGGAGTACCTGCGCAGCGCCTACTTCGACGCGGGTTGACCCACCCGGCGGTCCTGCCCCCCCGGGGGGCGCGAGGCCCGTGGAACCCCCCGGTAGAGTGCGTGCCCGGTCATCGCCCGGCCCGCGCGCGCTCGTCGCGAGCGCCCGGCCGGTCGCACCTCGCCGCACCACAGCGGTCCGTTCCCGGGCCGCATCCCGACAGGAAGGGCCGCCACGCATGGGCTCCGTCATCAAGAAGCGCCGCAAGCGGATGTCGAAGAAGAAGCACCGCAAGCTCCTCCGCAAGACCCGCGTGCAGCGTCGCAAGCTCGGCAAGTAACCCCGGCGGTCGGCGGGGCGCACGGAGCACGTGGCCCCCGCCGCCGAGCGGGATGCGCTTCCCGGCCGTGGACCCGCCCACAGGAGGCGCGCTCCGGCCCCACACCGGCGCCGGAGCGGGCTACCATCGGTCACCCGCTGCATCCGATCGCATTCCTGGGGTAGGCCCGTGCCTCCTTCCGTCGTCCTCGTCACCGGGGTCAGCCGGTTCCTCGGTGGTCACCTCGCCGCGCGCCTCGCCGCGAACCCGGACATCGACCGGGTGCTGGGGGTGGACACCGTGCCCCCGCCCCGCGACCTGCTGCGCAGGATGGGGCGCGCGGAGTTCGTGCGCGCCGACATCCGCAACCCGCTGATCTCGAAGGTCATCTCCACCGCGTCGGTCGACACCGTCGTCCACGCCTCGCTCGCGGCCAACCCCGGCTCGTCCGGGGGCCGCGTGGCGATGAAGGAGATGAACGTCATCGGCACGATGCAGCTGCTGGCCGCGTGCCAGAAGGCGCCGTCGGTCCGGCGCATGGTGCTCAAGTCCACCACCGCCGTCTACGGTTCGAGCTCGCGCGACCCGGCGCTGTTCACCGAGACGATGACCCCCAAGGACCTGCCACCGGGCGGCTACGCCAAGGACGCGGTCGAGATCGAGGGCTACCTGCGGGGGTTCGCCCGACGGCGCCCCGACGTCTCGGTCACCACGCTGCGGTTCGCCAACTTCATCGGCCCGCGCATCGAGACCGTCTTCACCCGCTACTTCGCGCTGCCGGTGGTGCCGATCGTCCTCGGCTACGACGCGCGCGTGCAGCTGCTGCACGAGGAGGACGGGCTCGCCGTGCTGGAGAAGGCGGCCAGCGAGGACGTGCCCGGCGTCTTCAACGTCGCCGCGGACGGGGTGCTGATGCTCTCGCAGGCGATCCGCCGCGCCGGCCGGATGCCGCTCCCGGTGCCCAGCCCGGCCGTGGGGCCGGTGAGCCGGCTGTTCCGCAGCGCGCGGCTCGTCGACTTCTCCCCCGAGCAGATGCGGCTGCTCAACTTCGGCCGCGTGGTCGACAACGGGCGGCTGCGCCGCCAGTTCGGGTTCACGCCGCGCTGGACCACCGTGCAGGCCTTCGACGACTACGTCCGCGGCCGCGCGCTGCGTCCCGTCGTCGACCCCGAGCGGTTCGCCGCCGTGGAACGCGGCGTGCTCGCGGCCGCGAGGACCCTGCGGTGACGCCCCGCCGCCGGGCCGTGCGCCCCGACGCCGAATCCCGTCCCGCCGACGGGCCCGAGAGCACCGGGGCCCGCGTGATCCCCTTGCGCGCCGCTCCCGAGGGCACCGGCCCCGACGACGGCGCCCCCGAGGACGGCGCCGTGCCGGCGGCCGACGAGCCCGCCGCTCCCGCGCAGTGGGAGGAGGCGCTCGCCGAGGCGATGGCGTTCCTGCGCAGGCGGCTGGAGGGCGACTACGCCGTCGACGAGTTCGGCTTCGACGCCGAGCTCACCGACAACGTGATCATCCCGGCGCTGCGGCCGCTGTACCGCAACTGGTTCCGCGTGGAGACCATCGGCATGGACCACGTGCCCGACGTCGGCGGGGCCCTCGTCGTGGCCAACCACTCCGGCACCCTGCCGCTGGACTCCCTGATGACGGCCGTGGCCCTGCACGACGACCACCCCGCCCGACGGCACCTGCGCATGCTCGGCGCCGACCTGATGTTCCGCCTGCCGGTGGTCGGCCCGCTGGCCCGCAAGCAGGGCAGCACGCTCGCCTGCACCCCCGACGCGCAGCGGCTCATGGCCTCCGGCGAGCTGGTCGGCGTCTGGCCGGAGGGGTTCAAGGGGATCGGCAAGCCGTTCCGGGACCGGTACAAGCTGCAGCGCTTCGGCCGGGGCGGGTTCGTCTCGGCCGCGCTGCGCACCGGCGTCCCGATCATCCCGTGCTCCATCGTGGGCGCGGAGGAGATCTATCCGAAGATCGGCGACATCAAGCCGCTCGCCCGGCTGTTCGGGGCGCCCTACTTCCCGGTCACGCCCCTGTTCCCGGCGTTCGGGCCGGTGGGGCTCGTGCCGCTGCCGTCGAAGTGGTACATCGAGTTCGGCGAGCCGATCCGCACCGACTCGATCGACCCCGCCGAGGCGGACGACCCGATGACGGTGTTCAACCTGACCGACCAGGTGCGCGAGACGATCCAGCACACGCTGTACCGGCTGCTGAGCCAACGCAGGAGCACCTTCCTGGGCTGAGCCCCTGGACAGCAGTAAGGCTCCAAAGTGCGCCCGGGGTGGGGCTAGCGCTTGCGCGCGGCCAGGCCTGCCGCCACCGCTCCTGCGATCGCTCCTGCTCCCAGGACCGAGGGCACGCCGATCCTCGCGGCCTTGCGGCCGGTGCGGAAGTCGCGCACCTGCCACCCGCGTTCCTTCGCGACGTCGCGCAGATCCGCGTCGGGGTTGACGGCCACGGCCGTGCCGACGGCGGAGAGCATCGGCACGTCGTTGACCGAGTCGGAGTAGGCGGTGCAGCGGCGCAGGTCCAGGCCCTCGGTCACCGCGAGCGCGCGGACGGCGTGGGCCTTCGCCGGGCCGTGCAGGATCTCGCCCACCAGCCGGCCCGTGTAGTGGCCGTCGACGCTCTCGGCCACCGTGCCCAGCGCGCCGGTGAGCCCGAGCCTGCGGGCGATGATGAGGGCGAGCTCCACGGGGGTGGCCGTGACCAGCCAGACCCGCTGGCCGGCGTCCAGGTGCATCTGGGCGAGCGCGCGGGTGCCGGCCCAGATGCGGTCGGCCATCAGCTCGTCGTAGATCTCCTCGCCGAGCGCCGTGATCTCGGCGACCGGCCGGCCCGCGACGAAGGACAGGGCGGTGTCCCGCCCGGTGGTGGTGGAGTAGCTGGTCTCGCGCCCGCCGATGCGGAACCGCAGCTGCTGCCACGCGAAGCCGAGCAGGTCGGAGGTGGTGAAGAACTTGCGCGCGGCGAGGCCGCGGGCGAAGTGGAAGATCGAGGCGCCGATCATCATGGTGTTGTCGACGTCGAAGAACGCGGCGGCCGTGAGGTCGGTGAGCGGCACGTCGGGAGGACCGCTGTCCCCCGCCGCGACGGCCGCGGCCGCAGCGGCCTCACCGGCGCGGAGCGCGGGGTCGGTCGCGGTGGCCGACTCGACCACGCCCGGCGTCTCCGTGGCCCCGCTCAGCTCCCCGGAGGGGGTGGGTGTCAGCGGTTCGCGGGGCTCTTGTTCTCCAACCACCTGCGGGCCTCCGTGGGTTTCTCGCCTCAGCCTAGTGCCGCGCGCGGAGGCGACAGCTCCGGTCGACGGCGGGAGGCACCAGACGACACGGGGCCGCCGCGGAACGCGGTTCCGCGGCGGCCCTGTGTGTCGTGGCAGATCAGCCGATGGTGATCCCGGGCATCCCCGGCAGCAGCGGCGGGAGCGTCACCGGGGGGAGCAGCGGGAGCGGCACCGAGACGTCGCCTGCGCCCTCCGAGCCCTCGTCGCCGGACTCGGACTCGGACTCGGATTCGGACGTCCTGTCCTCGTCCTCGCTCTTCTTCGAGCTCGGCGCGTCCTCGTCGCTCTTGCGGTCCGCGTCGGGGAGGAGGTCGGGAAGCAGGCGCGACTCCTCACCCTCGGAGGCGTCGCTCGGCGTGCGCGACGGCTCGTCCGTCTCCCGGGTGCCGCTCGAGTCGCTCTCGTCCGGTGCGGACGTCGCGTCCTCCGTGGCGTCGGCCTCGTCGGACTCCGGTGCGGACGTCTGCGCGCTCCGGCGGGCCGTGCACTCCTCGTCGTCGCACGACGAGGAACCGTCGGCGGCCCCCGTGCGGCCGAGCAGCCGCTGGAGCAGTTCGATCGACTCGTCGGCCTCGGCCGCGGCCGGCAGCTCCGGCCGGATCTCGGTGAGCCGCTCCGACTGCTCGGACGCCCACGTGCGCAGCTCGTCCTGCGCGCTGCTCGAGGTGCTCGTCCCCGTGGACTCGAGCAGCAGCCGCGAGCCCTCGTCGGTGGCGGCGTCGAACTCGTCCATC
Source organism: Pseudonocardia kunmingensis (assembly GCF_006716445.1). Taxonomy (GTDB): domain Bacteria; phylum Actinomycetota; class Actinomycetes; order Mycobacteriales; family Pseudonocardiaceae; genus Pseudonocardia; species Pseudonocardia kunmingensis. Next base: position 2,457,654 of record NZ_VFPA01000001.1, on the reverse strand, counting down.
GCGGCGGTGAACACCTCGGGCGCGGGGGCGGCCTGCGGCTCGAGGGCGCTGAGCCGCTCCACCTCGGACAGCCGGGTCGCGGCGATCTCGAGCTGGCGCTGCGCCCTGCTGGCGTCGTCGAACGTGAGCGCGAGCCCCGCCGACTCCGCGGCGCGCTTGACCGCGTAGAGGTTGTCGCCGGGCAGCGCGCCCTGGCTGGCGAAGATCCCGCCACCGGCGATCGCGAGCATCGCGACCATCGCGGCCGACCCGACGAGGAGCGCGCGGCGGCGCAGGCTCGGGGCGGCGGGGCGCCGGGACGCGCCCGCCCGGCCGGCCGGGCGGTTGGAGCCGCGGCCGGTGCTGTGCCGGGCCCGCCGGCCTGCGCGCGGCGAGGCCTGGTGCGTGGCCGTCGTCGGTGCGTCCTCGCCGCCCGGGTCGTGGTCGCCCGGGGTGTCGGAGGCGCTCTCGGAACCCGCGGCGTCCATCCGGGCCGTGATCGGGGCGATCCGGGCGGTCTGCGCCGCGGGATCGACGTCGGCGCGTGCCTCGGGGCCGGTGGGCTCGACGAGGCGGCCCAGCGGTGCCGTGAGCTCCGCGGCGGTGGGCGGCGCGGCTCCGCGGTGCGGCGGGTCCTGGGGTGCGGGGCGGGGGCCCGGCTGCGGGCCACCCTGCTCCGCGAGCACGGCCATGAGGCGCTGCTTCGCGCGCGCCTTGGTCTCGGCGTCCGGCGCGAACTCCGCACCCCGGGACCGCAGCATGGCCACGATCTCGAGCTCGTGTGCGAGGTCGTCGTCGCCCGCGGCGCCGAGGGGTGTCCCCGACTCCACGGCGGCGGCGAACCGCTCTGCGTCCTTGCCCTGTCCGGCGGGCATGTTGGCCGTCCTCACTGCATCCCTGCGCTGTCTGTCCCCGCACCCTGGTCGTGTGCGGCGCAACGTTCAGCCGTACAACGAGCCGTCATGCGTCCGGTTACGGGTCGAAGACCGTTCACCGCATCGAGTCGTTCGTTCGCCGCACCCGTAACGCGCTGGGCGCCGTCGACGATGTACCGCGGGGTCATCGGAGGCCCTCCGGTAGCAGCTGGGCGAGCCGCCGGACCGCTCGGTGCTGGAGGGCCTTGACGGCCCCCTCGTTGCGGTCCATGATCTCGGCCGTTTCGGCCACGGACAGACCCTGGAGGAAGCGGAGCTGGATGCATTCCTGCTGGTCGGGGTTGAGCTTGCGGACGCAGCGCAGCAGCTCGTCGTTGGTGGCGAGGTCGAGCACCTGCTGCTCGGGCCCACCGGTGGTCGGCGAGAGCTCGATGATCTCGCCGGTGGTGTGCTCCAGCCGGTAGCGGCTGGACTTCACGTGGTCGAAGATGAGGTTCCGCGCGATCGTGACGAACCACGCACCGATGTCGCGGCCCTGGTAGCTGACCGACGAGATCCGCCGCAGCGCCCTGACGAACGTCTCCTGGGTGAGGTCCTCGGCGAGGGTGCGGTCACCCGTGCGGAAGAGCACGTAGCGGAAGACGACGTCGTAGTAGCGGTCGAACAGCTCGCCGAACGCGAGCATGTCGCCGTCCTGGGCCGCCTTGACCAGCGCCCACGCCCCACCCTCCTCGTGCTGCGGCGCCTCGGGGGCGGCCTGCGTCTGCTGCGCGGGCGGCGCGGGTGCCGACGGCTCGGCCGGGCTCTGCCGCGGGCGGGGGAGCGGGTGCCCGGTGACGGTGCCTTGCGGTGGAGGGCCGGGTGGGCCGACTCGGGGAGCTGTGGTCGGGGGCATCTCTACCTCTCGACCCGCCGGTGGACGGGCGGTCTCGGTGGGGAGCAGCCGAGGCTGTCGTACGGGTCGGGTCATGGATCCCGGCGGGCCCTGCAACCGCGTCGGTGGTCAGGGCGCCGCGTCGAACCCCATCGGGGTGCGCTGTGGTGCGGCGGATCGGCCCGTGGTGCGCCGGCGGCAACAAACTGCATGCCACTCCCTCGGGTGAGCTTCGCGACGATCTCGTGGGTCGGCCGTTGAGTTGGCTGTAGCGGCGGAGCATACGGCCGGCCCGGTGTGGTGAAGCACGCACCACCGCTCGCCGTGACTGTCGTCCGGTGAGCGGCTGACTACGCGCGGTCAACGTCATGGGGACCCGCGTGTCGCGGTCCGCGGGAGGTCCACCTGGTGCGGCGGGCGCCGCAGGCGCCGTGGCGCCCGCTTCGTGCCAGACTCGCCCCCGGAGGCCATCGCGCGCAGCGCCAACCCGGGGAGAACAGTGGACATCCCGACCGGCAGCCCGCAGGGCGGGGCACGGACTCACGTGGCCGACCTGGTGGCGGACGCGGCGGGCCGCGCGCCCGACCACCCCGCGGTCATCGACGTGACCAGCGCGGTCTCGCTGACGTGGGCCGAGTTCGACGCGGCCGTCTCCGCCGAGGCGCTGCGGCTCGGCGAGGCAGGGGTGGCGCCGGGCGAGCGCGTGCTCGTGCGGCTCGGCAACGGCGCCGCGTTCTGCGTGGCCGTGCTCGGCGCGCTCCGCGCGGGCGCCGTGGTCGTCCCGTTCGGGCCCGTCGCGGTGGAGCGCGAGCTCGAGATCGTGCTCGACGACTGCCGCCCGGCCGTCATCGTGACCGCGGAGGGTGACGAGTCCGCGCAGCGCGGCGCCGCCGCCCGGGGTGCCACCGTCCTGCCGCCCCCGGACCTCGCCGCACGCGCGGGCGCGCCCGTCGCCGACCGCGGCGCGGGTGGCGAGGAGATCGCCCTGCTGATCTACACGTCGGGCACCACGGGCCGCCCCCGCGGGGTCCGCCTCTCCCACCGGGCGGTGCTGGCCAACCGGGCGCAGACCGCCGCGCTGCGTCCGGCGCCGGTGCTGCCGGCCGACCGGGTGCTGCTCTCCCTGCCGCTCTTCCACGTCTTCGGGCTGGCCGCCGGGCTCCTGCAGGTGTGCTGGGCGGCCGCCACCGTCGTGGTCACCGAGCGGTTCGAGCCGGCGCACGTCGCCGACGTGCTCGTGCAGCAGCGCGTGAGCGGGATGGCCGGGGTGCCGTCGATGTTCCGGGCCATGCTCGAGCTCCCGCCCGAGCGGCTGCGGGCCGCCACGGCGGGGCTGCGCCTGTGCACGTCCGGTGGTGCGCCGCTGCCGCCGCAGTGGCTCGACGACTTCCGCGCCGCCACCGGCCTGCCGATCTACGAGGGCTACGGGCTCACCGAGGGCGGCCCGGTGATCACCACGAACGCCTCGGACGGTCCGCCCAAGCCCGGCTCGGTGGGGCGGGCGCTGCCGGGCGTCGAGCTGCGCCTCGTCGACGTCGAGGGCAGGCCGATCGACGTCGTGGCCGACCCGGACCCCGAGGACATCGACGAGGACGTCAGCGACCCGGCGCAGGACACCGGGCTGGTCGCGGTGCGGGGGGCCAACCTCTTCTCCGGCTACTGGCCCGACGGCTCCGGCGGCCCGGACGCCGACGGCTGGTTCCGCACCGCCGACGTCGGGTTCCTCGACGCCGACGGCGACCTGCACCTGGTGGACCGCTCGTCGGACCTGGTCATCGTCAACGGGTTCAACGTCTACCCGCGCGAGGTGGAGCAGGTGCTCGCCGAGCTGCCCGGCGTGGCGGAGGCCGCGGTCGTCGGCGTGCCCGACGAGCGCACAGGCGAGGCGGTCAAGGCCGTGCTCGTGCGGGCCGAGGACGCCGACCTGTCCGAGGACGCGGTCCGCGCCCACTGCGAGGAGCGGCTGGCCCGGTTCAAGGTGCCCACGGTCGTCGAGTTCACCGAGGCGCTGCCCCGCACGCCCACCGGCAAGGTGGCCCGGCGGCAGCTGGTGACGCCGTCGTGACGGCCGCACCGCAGCGGGTCACCGTCTACACCCGCACCGACTGCGGGCTCTGCGCCACCGCCGAGGCCGAGGTCGCGCGCATCTGCGCCGACGTCGGCGCGGGCTGGGCCGCGGTCGACGTCGACTCCGACCCCGTGCTGCGCGCCGAGTACGGCGACCGCGTCCCGGTGATCGAGGTGGACGGCCGCGAGCACGGCTTCTGGCGCGTCGAGGAGGCCCGCCTCCGCGCGGCCCTGGCCTGATCGCGCCGCTCGCACACCGATCGTGGTGCTGCCACACCGACTGCAGTCGGTGTAGCAGCGCGGAAGTCGGTGTGTGACGCGGAGATCGGTGCGTGGCGCCGTTCGCGGATCGTCACACCTTCCGGGCGAACCGCAGCGGCTTCCGGAGCGAAACTCGTTGTGTGAGCACCACCGAGGCACCGCAGCGGCCCGAGCCCGGGGCCGCACCCCGCATCCCGCGCGGCTGGGCCGCGCTCGTCGGGGTCCTGTCCGTGGCGGCGGCGCTGGCGGCGGGCCAGTTGGTGGCGGGCCTGCTGTCACCGGCCTCGTCGCCCTACCTCGCCGTCGGCGACACCGTGATCCGGTTCTCCCCGCAGTGGCTCACCGAGTTCGCGAAGGCCGCGTTCGGCACGGCCGACAAGCCGGTGCTGCTGGCCGGGATGGCCGTGGTGATCGCGGTCGTCGCCGCGCTGGCGGGCCTCGCGTCCCGCCGCCGACCCGGCCCCGGGGTCGTGGTGGTGGCCGTGCTGGGGGTGCTCGGGTTCGTGGCGGTGCTGTTCGCGCCGGTGTTCGCGCCGGTCGACGTGCTCGCCCCGACGGCGGCGCTGGTGGTGGGCGTCGGGGTGTTCCGGTGGCTGCACGCCCGTGCGCTCCCCTCCACCGCGGGCCCGGCGGAGGCGTCCGGCGGCCTGACCCGGCGCGCGCTGCTCGTCCGCTCGTCGCTGGCGGTCGCGCTGGGCTCGGCCGCCGCGGGCGTGGGCGGTGTGCTGCTCGGGCGCGGCGTCGGTGACTCGCGGCAGGCGGTGACGGCCCGGCTGGCCGCCCTGCCCGTCGACCGGGCCCCGGCGATCCCGCCGACCGCGGCCCTCCCCGAGCTCGGCACGCCCACCTTCCTCACCCCGAACGCCGACTTCTACCGGATCGACGTCGCCCTGCGGATCCCCGACGAGACCGCGGACGCCTGGTCGATGCGGATCCACGGCATGGTCGAGAACGAGCTGGAGCTGACCTTCGACGACCTGCTGCGCAGGCCGCTGGTCGAGCGCACGATCACGATGACGTGCGTCTCGAACCCGGTGGGCGGCGACCTGATCTCCACGGCGAACTTCGTCGGTGTCGACCTGCGCGAGCTGCTGCTGGAGGCGGGGGTGCGCCCCGGAGCAGACCAGGCGTTCTCCACGAGCGTCGACGGGTGGTACACCGGCACGCCGGTGGACGTGCTGATGGAGCCCGACCGCGGCGCGCTGCTCGCGATCGGCATGAACGGCGAGGCGCTGCCACCCGAGCACGGGTTCCCGGTGCGGATGGTCGTGCCCGGTCTCTACGGGTTCGTGTCGGCGACGAAGTGGATCGTCGACATGGAGCTCACGACGTTCGCCGCCAAGGCGGGGTACTGGTTGGAGCGCGGGTGGGCGGAGAAGGCCCCGATCAAGACGCAGTCGCGCATCGACAGCCCCCGGGGCTTCGCGTCCCTGCCCGCCGGCCGCGTCACCGTCGCCGGGATCGCCTGGTCCCAGCCCGACGGGATCAGCCGCGTCGAGGTGCGGGTGGACGGCGGGGCGTGGCGCGAGGCGGAGCTGGCCACCGAGGTCAGCGGGGACACGTGGCGGATGTGGCGCGCCGACCTCGACCTCGGACCCGGGAGCCACACGGTGCAGAGCCGGGCCACCGACGCGAACGGCGTGACGCAGACCGACGTCCCGGCCGAGCCGATCCCCGACGGCGCGTCCGGCTACCCGGCGGTCCTCTTCTCCGTGGCGTGACGCGTCCGTTCGGCTGCGCCGGACGGCCGATCGTCGATGGGCTCCGCGTGACGTCGTCCGGACGCCCCGCTCCCGTGACGGAAACGTGACGTTCTGCACCTGAACCGGCTTTGGCGCGATTTCGAACGCCTTGGTGCAACGGCCCGGAACCGCTGGGCCGACCGCGAGGAGGAACATCGTGCGAAAGATCCAGCGACTGGCCGCCGTCGGCTCGATGGCCGCCCTGACCGTGGCGCTGGCGGCCTGCGGCGGCGGCTCCGAGGCCCCCGCCGCCGAGGCACCGGCACCCGCGAGCGCTCCCATGGAGTCGCCGATGACCTCGGCCCCGATGGCCGCGGGCGACGGGGTGACCGAGATCTCCGACATCTTCGGCCCGGCCTGCAGCCAGGTGCCCACCGAGGGCGAGGGCTCGGCCGAGGGCATGGTCGACGACCCGGTGGCCACCGCCGCGTCCAACAACCCGCTGCTCACGACGCTGGTGACGGCCGTGGGCCAGGTGCCGGGTCTCGCGGAGACCCTCAACAGCCAGGAGGCCATCACGGTCTTCGCGCCGGCGAACCCGGCGTTCGAGGCCGTGCAGCAGCAGCTGGGCGAGGAGCAGTTCAACGCCCTGCTCGCGAACACCGAGATGCTGCAGACGATCCTCTCCTACCACGTCGTCCCGCAGCGGATGGACGCCGAGGGCCTGGTCGAGGCCGGTACCGTCACCCAGCTCGCCGGGGGCGACGTCACCATCGGCGGGACCCCGGAAGCCCCGACCGTGACCGACGCCATGGGCAACACCGCCAACGTCCTGTGCGGCAACATCCCGACCGCGAACGCCACCGTGTTCGTGATCGACAAGGTGCTCATGCCGCAGGGCTGAGCCACGCGACACGCGTCCGCAGGGGCGGTCCCGGGATCGGGGCCGCCCCCGCGTGCGTCCGGGCCAGGACGCGACGAACGGCAGCCGTGCGGCGACCACCGGTCGGAGGTCGGGCAGGCCCCGGATGAGCACGTTCCGGTTCAAGATCGCAACTTTGTGCGTGCCTTCACAAGCGGCTACCGTGTATTCCAGTCGCCGTCAACACCCGAACCCGGGTACTCGGCTAGGTACATCCGGTTCCTGGGTGCGCGGCCCCGTTGACGTGCGCCCCGTGCCTCCGCACGAGCAATGCCGCACGACCGAGCAATGCCGCACAGCCGCACAGCACCTTCGAGGAGACGTGAGCGTGACGAAGCCGCCGCAGGCCGGCTCCGAGGATGCCACCGCCGGGCTGCGGGCCATCCCCGAGGCCAGCGTGGCCCGGCTCGCGGTGTACCTCCGGAAGCTCGGCGAGCTGGCCGAGGAGGGCGCGGAGACGGTGTCGAGCGACGAGCTCGCCGGCGCCACCGGCGTCAACCCGGCGAAGCTCCGCAAGGACCTGTCCTACATCGGGTCCTACGGCATCCGCGGCGTCGGCTACGAGGTCGCGGCGCTGGTGCACCAGCTGGAGCGCACCCTCGGGCTCAACCACCGCCAGGCCGTCGCGCTCGTCGGCATCGGCAACCTCGGCCACGCCCTCGCCGGTTACGGCGGCTTCGGCGGTCGCGGGTTCCCGGTCGCTGCGCTCTTCGACGTCGACCCCGACCTCGTCGGCATCCACATCAACGGGATCCTCGTCGAGCACGTCCGCGAGATCCCGCGGGTGTGCGCGGACCGCGGGGTCACCATCGGCATGATCGCCACACCGGGCCAGGTCGCGCAGGGCGTCTGCGACCTGCTGGTCGAGGCGGGCGTGCGCTGCATCCTCAACTTCGCCCCCGTCGTGCTGCAGGTGCCCGACGAGGTGGAGGTCCGCAAGGTCGACCTCGCCGTCGAGCTGCAGATCCTCGCGTTCCACGTGGCACGCAAGAACCTGGCCACCGCCGCGACGGCGCCCGCGGTCAACGGGCACGCGGCGCGCGGTGTGGTGAACGGGTCGGGAGGGTTGGCCGAATGAGTGTCCTGGTGGTGGGCCTGTCGCACCGCAGCGCACCGGTGCAGGTGCTCGAGCGCGCCGCGGTCGGGGCCACGGAGGTGCCGAAGCTGCTCGACGAGCTGCTGCGCGCCCCGCACGTGTCCGAGGCGGTGCTGCTCTCCACGTGCAACCGGATCGAGGTCTACGCGGTCGTCGACGCGTTCCACGGCGGGCTCGCGGACGTCTCCGCCGTGCTCGCGCGGCACGCGGGGATGCCGCTCACCGAGCTCACCGAGCACGTCTACGTGCACTACGCCGGCTCAGCCGTGCAGCACCTGTTCGCGGTGTCCTCCGGGCTCGACTCGATGGTCGTGGGCGAGGCCCAGATCCTCGGCCAGCTGCGCACGGCCTACGCCACGGCCGACGCCGCGGGCACCGTCGGGCGCACCCTGCACGAGCTGGCCCAGCACGCGCTGCGCGTCGGCAAGCGGGTGCACGCCAGCACCGGCATCGACACCGCGGGTGCCTCGGTCGTGTCCGAGGCGCTCGCCGACGCGGCCACCGCCCTCGGCGGCGACCTCGCAGGCCGCCGCGTCGTGATCGTCGGCGCCGGGGCGATGGGCGCGCTCGCCGCCGCCCACCTGCGCCGGGCCGGTGCCGCCGACATCGTGGTGCTCAACCGCTCGGTCGAGCGCGCGGAACGGCTGGCGGAGAACACGCGCGCGCAGGGCACGCCCGCCCGGGGCGCGGGGCTCGACGCGCTCGGTGCCGAGCTGGCCGCCGCCGACCTGCTGGTCGCGTGCACGGGCGCCGTCGGCACCGTCGTCGAGCTCGAGCCGGTGGCCGCGGCCGTCGCCGAGCGCGGGGGTCGCCCGCTCGCGGTGTGCGACCTCGGCCTGCCCCGCGACGTCGACCCGGGCGTCGCCGCCCTGCCCGGCGTCTCGGTGATCGACCTGGTCGCCCTGCAGCGCAGGCTCGCCACCGGCGAGCGCGGCTCCGCCGTCGCCGCCGCCCAGGAGCTGGTGGCCGAGGAGGCCCAGGCCTACCTCGCCGCACAGCGCTCCGCCGAGGTCACCCCCACGGTCACCGCGCTGCGCAGGCGGGCGTCCGAGGTGATCGACGCCGAGCTGCTGCGCCTCGACTCGCGGCTGCCCGACATCGAGCCGGGGGTGCGCGAGGAGTTCGGTCGCAGCGTCCGCCGGGTCGTCGACAAGCTGCTGCACACGCCCACCGTGCAGGTCAAGCGGCTCGCGGAGGGCCCGGACGGCGACAGCTACGCCGCCGCGCTGCGGGCGCTGTTCGAGCTCGACCCGCAGAAGCCCGCCGCCGTGGCCGTCCAACGCAGCGGTGACGTGCTCGCCGCGCTGGAGGCCCGCACCGACACGACCGAAGGGCGGACGCCATGACGCTGCCGCTGAGGATCGGCACCCGCCCGAGCGCGCTCGCCACGGCCCAGACCGGGCTCGTCGCCGAGCGGCTGCGGGCGGCGGGCCAGGAGTGCGAGCTGGTGCAGATCAGCACCTCGGGCGACCGCTCGAGCGCACCCGTCGCCGAGCTCGGGGTCGGGGTGTTCGTGTCCGCGCTGCGGGAGGCGCTGGCGCGCGGTGACATCGACGTCGCCGTGCACTCCTACAAGGACCTGCCCACGGCGCCCGACCCGCGCCTGCACCTGGCGGCGGTCCCGCAGCGGGAGGACCCGCGCGACGCGCTCGTCGCGCGGGACGGGATGGTGCTCGGCGAGCTGCCGCCGGGCTCGCGGGTCGGTACCGGCTCCCCGCGGCGGAAGGCCCAGCTCGAGGCCCTCGGCCTCGGCCTGGAGGTCGTGCCCATCCGCGGCAACGTCGACACGCGCATCGGCAAGGTGCGCGCAGGCGAGCTCGACGGCGTGGTCGTGGCGGCCGCCGGGCTGGCCCGGCTGGGTCGGCTGGACGACGCGACGGAACTGCTCGACCCGTTGCAGATGCTCCCCGCGCCCGCACAGGGCGCACTGGCCGTCGAGTGCCGGGTTCCCATGAACGACACGGACCTGGAGCTCGCACGGTCGTTGGCCGCCGCTCTCGACGACACCGCCACCCGCGCGGCCGTCGTCGCCGAGCGCGCGGTCCTGGCCACGCTCGAGGCCGGCTGCAGCGCGCCGATCGGGGCGCTCGCCGACGTGGTGTCCGACCTGGACGACGACGGGCACGTCATCGACCAGGTCTCGCTGCGCGCGGTGGTCGGCACCACCGACGGGGCGCTGCTGCGCGCCTCCGTCACCGGAGACATGGACGACGCCGAGAAGCTCGGGGCGGCATTGGCCGCGGAGCTGCTCGACATGGGGGGCCTCGCCGCCCTCCCGAGAAACGCTGGATCGGGAGTTCCGAGATGACACCTACGCCCAACCCGGGACGGGTCGCCTTCGTGGGCAGCGGCCCCGGCGACCCCGGCCTGTTGACCGTCCGCGCGCGGGAGGCCCTCGCGGGCGCGCCGCTCGTCGTCACCGACGCGGACGTCCCGGAGCCGGTGCTGGCGCTGGTCGCCGACGGCGCCGAGGTGCGGCCCGCGGTCGGGCAGCCGTCCGACGTCGCGAAGGACCTCGTCACCGAGGCCCGCTCGGGGCGCAGCGTCACCCGGCTCGTCAGCGGTGACCCGCTGACCGTCGACTCCGTGGTGCAGGAGGCCATCGCGGTGGCCGCCGCCGACATCGCGTTCGACGTGGTCCCGGGCGTCCCGGCGGGCACCGCGGTGCCGGCCTACGCCGGGGTGCCGCTGGGTTCGGCGCACGTCGAGGCCGACGTGCGCGCCGGTGTCGACTGGCCCCGCCTCGCCGCCTCGCCGGGCACGTTCGTGCTGCACGCCACCGCGTCGCACCTGCCGGAGGTGGCCGCGTCGCTCACCGAGCACGGCGTGGCCGCGCAGACCCCGGTCGCCGTCACCTCGGGTGGCACGCACACCACCCAGAAGACGGTCCAGGGCACGCTCGCCACGGTGGCCACCGACGCCGCCGACATGGAGGGCCCGCTCGTCGTCACCGTGGGCGCCGAGGTGGGCCTGCGCGCCGAGCTGTCGTGGTGGGAGTCCCGCGCGCTGTACGGCTGGCGGGTGCTGGTGCCGCGCACCAAGGACCAGGCCGGCGCGATGAGCGACCGCCTCGCCGTGCACGGCGCCTCCGCGGAGGAGGTGCCCACCATCGCCGTCGAGCCGCCGCGCTCGCCCACGCAGATGGAGCGCGCCGTCAAGGGCCTCGTCGACGGCCGCTACCAGTGGGTGGTCTTCACCTCCACCAACGCCGTGCGCGCAGTGTGGGAGAAGTTCGCCGAGTTCGGGCTCGACGCCCGCGCGTTCTCCGGCGTGAAGATCGCCTGCGTCGGGGCGGCCACCGCGGAGAAGGTGCGCGGCTTCGGCATCAACCCCGAGCTCGTGCCGTCCATCGACGAGGCGCAGGAGTCGTCGTCCGAGGGCCTGCTGGGCATCTTCCCGCCCTACGACGACGTGCTCGACCCGGTCGACCGGGTGCTGCTCCCGCGGGCGGACATCGCCACCGAGACCCTCGCCGCAGGCCTGCGCGACCGCGGGTGGGAGATCGACGACGTCACCGCGTACCGCACGGTGCGCGCGGCGCCGCCGCCCGCCCCGATCCGCGAGGCGATCAAGACGGGTGGGTTCGACGCGGTGTGCTTCACCTCGTCGTCCACGGTGCGCAACCTCGTCGGCATCGCAGGCAAGCCGCACGCCCGCACGATCGTGGCGTGCATCGGCCCGCAGACCGCCGAGACCGCCCGCGAGTTCGGCCTGCGCGTCGACGTCCAGCCGTCGGAGGCGCGCGTGCCCGCCCTGGTGGACGCACTGGCCGCGCACGCGGCGAAGCTCCGCGCGGAGGGCGCCCTGCCCCCGCCGCGCAAGGTGAAGGCCCGCCGCCGCTAGGCCCGCGGATTGCCGCAGAGCCACTCTCACGCAACGTGCTTGCATGAGAGTGGCTCTGCTGCAATCGGGGGCGGTGAGCGCCGGTCGTAGGCTGGTCCCATGGCCTTCCCCCACCACCGGCCTCGGCGGTTGCGCACCACCCCGGCCCTGCGGCGCCTCGTCGCCGAGACCGACCTGCGGCCCCGGCACCTCGTGCTGCCGATGTTCGTCAAGGAGGGCGCCGCCGAGCCGGTGCCGGTCGCGTCGATGCCCGGTGTCGTCCAGCACACGCGCGACTCGCTGCGCAAGGCCGCGGTCGAGGCGGTGCAGGCCGGGGTCGGCGGGTTGATCCTGTTCGGCGTCCCGTCCCGCTACGACGCCACGGGCTCGGCCGCCTGCGACCCGGACGGGGTGCTGAACGTCGCGCTGCGGGACGTGCGCGCCGAGGTCGGTGACGCGACCGTGGTCATGGCCGACACCTGCCTCGACGAGTTCACCGACCACGGCCACTGCGGGGTGCTCGACGCCGAGGGCCGCGTCGACAACGACGCCACGCTGGCCGTCTACGCCGAGATGGCGGTGGCGCAGGCCGAGGCGGGGGCGCACCTGCTGGGCCCGAGCGGGATGATGGACGGCCAGGTGGGCGTGATCCGGGAGGCGCTCGACGCCGCCGGGCACGTCGACACCGGCATCCTCGCCTACACGGTGAAGTACACCTCGGCGTTCTACGGGCCGTTCCGCCAGGCCGTGGAGTCGCAGCTCGCCGGCGACCGCAAGACCTACCAGCAGGACGGCGCCAACGTGCGCGAGTCGCTGCGCGAGCTGGCGCTGGACCTCGAGGAGGGCGCCGACATGGTCATGGTCAAGCCCGCGATGGCCTACCTGGACGTGCTGCGGGCCGTGGCCGAGGTCGCGGACGTGCCCGTGGCGGCGTACCAGGTGTCGGGGGAGTACGCCATGGTCGAGGCGGCGGCCGCGAACGGGTGGATCGAGCGGGACCGCACCGTGCTGGAGACGCTCACCGCGATCCGCAGGGCCGGCGCCGACGTCGTGCTGACCTACTGGGCCACCGAGGTGGCGAGCCGTCTCGACTGATCACCTGGTCGTGAACTGCGCCGGACGTGGGGTGGGCGAGCAGATACGATCGCGCCCCACCGTGATCAGTTGGAGGTCTGCATGAGCAACGAGTCCGGGACACCCGGCGAGTACCAGCCCGGACAGCAGGGGTGGTCCGGTGGCCCCCAGCAGCAGCCGCCCTACCCGGGCGGGTACGGCCAGCAGCCCCAGCAGCAGCAGCCCCAGCAGCAACAGCCGGGCTGGGGCGGGTACCCGCAGCCGGGGCAGCAGCCCGGTGGCTACGGGCAGGCGCCCACGGGGCCGGTCGGAGGCCCGCAGGGGCGGGCCGGGAGCCCGTTGGCCGCGCTCTTCGACTTCGAGTTCAACAGCTTCGCCACGCCCGCCGTGGTGAAGATCCTCTACATCGTCGGCATGGTCCTGCTGGGCCTGTTCTACGTCGGGGCCCTGATCGGGGGCTTCACCCAGGGCGTGGGGATCGGCCTGGTCGTGCTGGTCGTCGGTGCGGTCGTCCTGCTGTTCTACCTGATCCTCTTCCGGGTCACGCTCGAGTTCTTCTACGCGATCGTCCGGATGTCGGAAGACATCCACCACAAGCGGTGACGCGCCGCGTGGACAGCCGATGACGTCGGATCTACGGTGACGCCGTGAGCACCCCGTCGGACCCGCAGCGCGGGGACCAGCAGCCGGACCAGGGCTCGGGATCCCCGGAGGCCGGGCAGGAGCCGCAGCAGCCGGGCGGCGACGCCGGTCAGCCGGGCCAGTACGGGCAGCAGCCCGCGCAACCCGGCGGCCAGGGGCAGCCCGCGCAGTACGACCCGTACGCCCAGCAGGGGCAGTACGGCGGGCAGTACGGCCAGCAGCCCGCCTACGGGCAGCAGGGCCAGCCCGGGCAGCCGCAGTACAACCCCTACGGCCAGCCGGGTCAGTACGGCCAGCAGCCCGGCCAGTACGGCCAGTACGGCCAGCAGCCAGGGCAGTACGGCGAGCAGCCGGTGTACAACCCGTACGGGCAGCCGGGTCAGTACGGCCAGCCGGGGCAGTACACGCAGCCCGGGCAGTACGGCGGTTCGCCCTACGGGGCGCAGTACGGCGGTCAGGGCTACAGCAGCCCGTACGGCGGCGCGGCCGGTCTCGACGCCGAGGACGAGCCCGTCAAGCGCCCGGGGATACTGGCCCTCTCGCTGGTACTGCTGATCCTCAGCGCGCTGCCGTTCCTCGCGACGGGGGCCCTGCTGCTCGCGGTGCCCATCGACCCGAGCATGTTCCCGCCGGGGCTCGACCTCGAGGGGCAGATGCAGGAGGTCGGGCTGACGATGGAGACGCTCGTCTCCGGGATCCGCACCATCGGCGCCGTCATGCTGGTGCTCGCCCTGCTCTACGTCCTGTTCGCCGTGCTGGCGTTCATGGGCCGCAACTGGGCCCGCATCCTGCTGACGATCATGACCGTGATCTTCACGCTGGTCATGCTGGCGGGCGCGCTCACCGGCCTGTCCGGCGACACCGGCAGCCTCCTGCTGCTCCTGGTGATCGTCGCGTGCTCGGTCGGCGGCACGATCATCCTGTTCATGCCCGACGCGAGCCGCTGGTTCCGCCGCGCCCGCGCCTGATCCCGCTCCGCGGGCCTCGGGCGCCGGATGTGAGACTGGCGGGCGTGGGTAGCTCGCCGATCCCCTCCGGTCCCGACACCGCCGACCGCACCGACGCCTCGCGGCGCCTGTTCGCGCGGGCGTCCGCTGCGATCCCGGGCGGGGTGAACTCGCCGGTGCGGGCGTTCACCTCGGTGGGCGGCACGCCCCGGTTCCTCGTCTCGGCCCGCGGCCCCTGGCTCACCGACGCCGACGGCCGGACCTACGTCGACCTCGTGAGCTCGTGGGGGCCCATGATCCTCGGGCACGCGCACCCCGCGGTGGTCGACGCCGTGCGCGCCGCCGCCGTGCACGGCCTGTCCTTCGGCGCGCCCACCCCGGCCGAGGTGGAGCTGGCCGAGGAGATCATCGGACGGGTCGGGCCCGTCGAGCAGGTGCGGCTGGTGAACTCCGGCACCGAGGCCACGATGAGCGCCATCCGGCTCGCGCGCGGCATCACCGGCCGGCGCGTGATCGTCAAGTTCGCCGGGTGCTACCACGGTCACGTCGACGCGCTGCTCGCCCAGGCCGGCTCGGGCGTGGCCACGCTGGGCCTGCCCACCAGCCCCGGCGTCACCGGCGCGCAGGCCGCCGACACCGTCGTCCTGCCCTACAACGACCTCGACGCCGTGCGCGCCGTCTTCGCCGAGCGGGGCGAGGAGATCGCCTGCGTCATCACCGAGGCCGCCGCGGGCAACATGGGTGCGATCGCGCCGCGGCCCGGCTTCAACGCGGGCCTGCGGGAGATCTGCCACGCGGCCGGCGCGCTGCTCGTGATCGACGAGGTGATGACCGGGTTCCGGGTCTCCCCGGCCGGGTGGTTCGGCATCGACGGGGTGGCGGGCGACCTCTACACGTTCGGCAAGGTCATGTCCGGTGGGCTGCCCGCCGCGGCGTTCGGCGGGTCGGCCGCGCACATGTCCCACCTCGCTCCCGCCGGGCCCGTCTACCAGGCGGGCACGCTCTCCGGGAACCCCGTCGCCGTCGCCGCCGGGCTCGCGACGCTGCGCCACGCCGACGCGGCCGTCTACGCCGCGCTCGACGCCAACGCCGCCCGGCTGGGCGGGCTGATCGGCGACGCGCTGCGGGCCGCGGGCGTGCCGCACCGCGTCCAGCTCGCGGGCAACCTGCTCTCGGTGTTCTTCACCGAGGACGAGGTGCACGACTACGCGGGCGCGCAGGCCGCGGCCACCTGGCGGTTCCCGGCCTTCTTCCACGCGCTGCTCGACCGGGGCGTCTACGCGCCGCCCAGCGCGTTCGAGGCGTGGTTCGTCTCCGCCGCGCTGGACGACGACGCCTTCCAGGCCATCGCCGACGCGCTGCCGGCCGCCGCGCAGGCGGCCGCGACGGCGACGGCTCCGGCCGAGGCCGCGCAGTGACCGGGCCGCGCACCGTCGTGCACCTGCTGCGCCACGGCGAGGTGCACAACCCCACGGGGATCCTCTACGGCCGGCTGCCCGGCTTCCACCTCTCGGACAAGGGGCGGGACCAGGCCGAGATCGTCGCCAAGGCCCTCGCCGACGTCGACGTCACCGCCGTCCTCGCCTCGCCGCTGCAGCGCGCGCAGGAGACCGCCATGCCGCTCGCCGCCGTCCACGGGCTGGAGGTGCGCACCGACGACGGGCTGCTGGAGGCGGAGAACGCCTTCGAGGGCAAGACCGTCTCCGTCGGCAGCGGTGCGCTGAGCAGCCCGCGGTACTGGCCGCTGCTGCGCGACCCGTTCACCCCGTCGTGGGGCGAGCCCTACCTGCGGATCGCGCACCGCATGCTCGCCGCCGTGCACCGCGCCCGCGAGCTGGCCGAGGGCCACGAAGCCGTGTGCGTGTCGCACCAGCTGCCCATCTGGACGCTGCGCCGGTTCGTCACCGGGCAGCGCCTGTGGCACGACCCCCGGCGCAGGCAGTGCGCCCTGGCGTCGGTGACCTCGCTGGTGTTCACCGGCACGGAGCTCACGCAGCTGCGCTACACCGAGCCGGCCGGCGCCAGCGACCCCGGCCAGACCGGCGCATGAACCGGCTGCGGGCCGCGGCCCTCGCCCTGGTCGCGCTGCTGCTGGCGGGCTGCTCGAGCACGCAGGAGGCGGTGGCCACCGGCGGGGACTTCCAGTTCGTCGCCCCCGGCGGCCAGACGACGATCTTCTACGACCCCCCGGAGAGCCGGGGCACCGTCGACGGCATCACCGGCGAGAGCCTGCTGCACGAGGGCACGACGATCGGGCTCGCCGACCACGCCGGGAAGGTCGTGGTGCTCAACATCTGGGGATCGTGGTGCGGCCCGTGCCGCGAGGAGATGCCCGACCTGCAGTTCATCGGCAACGAGACCGGGGCGGTTGTGCTCGGGCTCGACGTGCGCGACGTCCGGCAGGACGCCCTCGACTTCGTCCGCAACCGCGGCATCACCTTCGACTCGATCTTCGACCCGCCGGCCCGCGCGCTGGCCGGGCTGTCGGGCTACCCGCGCAACGTGGTCCCGTCGACGATCGTGTTCGACGAGCAGCAGCGGGTGGCGGCGGTCTACCTGACGAAGATCCGCGTGGCCGAGCTGATCCCGGTGGTGGAGCGCCTGCAGGCCGAGTCCCCCGCCGCTCCCGCCTGACCGCTGCGAGTGCGCCGCCACGATCGACTACACGTTGTAGAACCCGGTGCGGGGGCCCGTTAGCACGCGGCCTACCCTCATGGGCGATGGACCCCTCGACCGCGCTCGCCGTCTCCGGCCCGTTGCTGGTCGCGGCCGCCGTGGCCGTGCTGGCCGGGGCCGTGAGCTTCGCGTCGCCGTGCGTGGTCCCGCTCGTGCCCGGCTACCTCGCCTACCTGGCCGGCCTGGTCGGTGCCGACGCCCCGCCCGCCACGCTCGCGGAGGCCGGTGAGCGGCGCAGCGGGAAGTGGCGGGTCGCCGGGGCGGCCGTCCTGTTCGTGGCCGGCTTCACCGTGGTGTTCGGCGCGATCCTCACCGGCGTCGTCTGGCTGGCCGACGTGCTCGTGGCCAACGAGGCCGCGCTGCAGCGGGCCGGCGGCGTCGTCATGATCGTGATGGGGCTGGCGTTCGTGGGGCTGGTGCCGGTGCTGCAGCGCGAGCGCCGCGTGCACTGGGTGCCCCGTGCCGGTGTGTGGGGCGCGCCGCTCCTGGGCGCCGTGTTCGGCCTGGGCTGGGTGCCGTGCATCGGGCCGACGCTCGCGGGCGTGGTGGCGGTGGCCGCGGGCACCGGCGGCGGTTCGCTGCGCGGCGTGGTGCTGACCCTGGCCTACTGCGTCGGGCTCGGGCTGCCGTTCGTGCTGATCGCGCTCGGGGCCTCGCGGGCCGTCCGCGCACTGGGCTGGCTGCGCCGCCACACCCGCACGATCCAGATCGCGGGTGGCGTCCTCATGGTGGCCGTCGGGGTCCTGCTCGTCACCGGCGTCTGGGGTGCCCTGCTCGCCCGGATGCAGGTGTCCGTCGCCGGCTTCGTCCCGGTGCTGTAGCCGTGAGCACACCCACCGAGGCACCCGCGCCCGCGGGCCCCGACCCGCGCGCACCAGGACCCCGCCTCGCGGGGGTGCGGGCCGTGCTGCGCAACGGGTGGCGCGGGCTCACCTCGATGCGCACAGCGCTCGTCCTGCTGTTCCTGCTGGCCCTCGCGGCGCTGCCGGGGGCGCTGCTGCCGCAGCGCTCGCTCAACCAGCGGCTCGTCGACCAGTACTTCACCGACTACCCCTGGCTCGCGCCCACGCTCGACCGCCTCGGGTTCTTCGACGTCTTCGCCGCGCCGTGGTTCGCCGCGATCTACCTGCTGCTGATGGTCTCGCTGGTCGGCTGCGTGCTGCCGCGGACGCTCGACCACGCCGTGGCGCTGCGGGCCACGCCGGTCGCCACACCGCGCAATCTCGCCCGCATGCCGCACCACGCCGCGGCCACGCTCGACGTCGGCCCCGACGAGGCCACCGAGCGCGTGCGGGCCCGGCTGCGCGGGTGGCGCCGCGTCGAGCGGCCCGACGGGCCGGGGCGCACGATCTCCGCGGAGAAGGGTTACCTGCGCGAGGCCGGCAACCTGCTGTTCCACCTGAGCCTCATCGGCCTGCTGGTCGGTTTCGGCGCCGGGAAGCTGTTCGGCTACGAGGGCCAGGTCATCGTCATGTCCGGGGGTGGCCAGTTCTGCAACACCGGCATCCTCGGCTACGACTCGTTCCGCGCGGGCCTGAGCGTCGACGGCACCGGCCTCACCCCGTTCTGCGTCCGGCTCGACGACTTCGAGGCCGAGTTCCAGCCGAACGGCCAGGCCGAACGCTTCCACGGGGCGCTCTCCTACCAGAGCGCCGAGGACGTCGAGGCGGGCCGCATCGACGAGTGGAAGAGCCACGAGCTGGAGGTCAACCACCCGCTGCGGCTCGACGGTCACCGGGTCTACCTGCTCGGTCACGGGTACGCGCCGCAGTTCACCGTCACGTTCCCGGACGGGCAGCAGCGCACCGGCGGGATCCAGTGGCGACCGGTCGACCAGGCCACGCTGCTGTCCGAGGGCGCCACGAAGTTCGAGCCACCCGGGATCACCGACGAGGCGCAGCGCCGGGAGTCCCAGCTCGCGATCACCGGGCTGTTCGCCCCCACGAGCTCGGGCGGTCAGATCGTCACGTCGGTGTTCCCCGGGTTGCTCGCGCCCGAGGTCGCGGTCGACGTCCTGCGCGGTGACCTGGGCCTGGACGACGGGCGCGGCCAGTCGATCTTCCAGGTCGACCAGGGCATGGTCGAGTCGGGGGAGCTCCAGCGGGTCGCCCGCGCCAACCTCGTGCCGGGCGAGTCGCTCACCCTCGACGACGGCACCGTCGTGCGCTTCGACGGTGTGGAGGACTGGGCCTACCTGCAGGTCAGCTACGACCCGGGCCAGCAGGCCGTACTGGTCTTCTCCGTGCTCCTGCTCGCCGGGCTCGGCCTGTCGCTGACGATCCGCAGGCGCCGCTTCTGGGCCCGCCTCACCCCGGCCGACGACGGCGCCCGCACCGTCGTGGAGATCGGCGGCCTCGCCCGCACCGACCGGGCGGGCTACGGCGAGGAGTTCGACCGCATGCGCGCGGACCTGCTGGAACCGACCACCGCACGATCCGAGGAGAGCTGATGCTCGCGGAACTCGCCGTCTACAGCGACCGCCTGTTCGTGGCGGCCGCCGCGATCTACGCGTTCGCGATGCTCCTGCACGCCGTGGAGTACGCGGCCGGGCGGGCGAAGGCATCCGTGCTGGTGGGCGCAGGCGGCCCGCAGGCCGAGCCCGACACCGGCGCGGAGCCGACGCAGGCGCCCCGCCGGAGCCGGGCCGAGCGCTTCGGCCGGATGGGTGTGGCGCTGGTCGTGTTGGGCGCGCTGCTGCACGCGGCGTCGATCGTCCTGCGCGGGGTGGCCGCCGAGCGGTGGCCCATGGGCAACATGTACGAGTACATCTCGGTGATCTGCCTCGCCGCGGTGGTGACGTGGCTGGTCGTGCTGCGCCGCGCGCCGGCGTCACGCCCCGCGGGCCCGTTCGTCCTGTTGCCGGTGCTCATCCTGATGCTGCTGGCCGACTCGGTGCTCTACGCACCCGCAGGGCCGGTGGTGCCGCCGCTGCGCTCGTACTGGATGAGCATCCACGTCACCACGATCAGCATCTCCTCGGGCCTGCTGCTCGTGTCGGGTGTCGTGAGCATGCTGTACCTGCTGCGCCTCACGAGCGCGCTGCCCGCGGTCACGAGCGCGCTGCCCTCCGCCGACGCGCTCGACCGGCTCGCCTACCGCGTCACGATCGTCGCGTTCCCGCTGTTCACGTTCGCGATCATCACCGGGGCGATCTGGGCGGAGGCCGCCTGGGGACGCTTCTGGGGATGGGACCCGAAGGAGACCGTGGCCTTCGTCTCCTGGGTGATCTACGCGGCGTACCTCCACGCCCGGGCGACGGCGGGGTGGCGCACCGGTCGGGCGGCGTGGGTCAACGTCGCGGGCTTCGCTACGATGATCTTCAACCTGTTCTTCATCAACATGGTCGTCGCCGGTCTGCACTCGTACGCCGGGGTGGGCTGACACGCCGTGACGCGGTGCCACCCGACCGCGCCTCGACCGCGGGCACACATCCGACTACCGTCGGCGTCCGTGCGGGGGTTCAGCGGTCGACTCGACGGGTTCGGCGGGATGCATCGATGACAGAGCGTGAATTCGGTGACGATCGGGATTACCCGGACGGATCGGTGGGCCGTTACGTGCGGGAACGATGGGGTGCCACCCCGTCGCGGGGCGCGGCCGCACAGGTCGCCGCGTCCGACCCGCCCGCGCCGCGCCGGCAGCCGGACCTCGAGTCGGTGCCGTCCACGCCACCCGCTCCGGTCGCGCCCGACCCCGAGCAGGCGTCGCCCCGGCGTCCGGCCGGTGAGCCGGCGGGCCGCAACGGGTCCGTTCCCGACCACCTGCCGCCGGGATGGCCCGCCGCCGACGACACCGTGCCGCGCACGCCGCCGCGCGGCACGGCGCGCTGGATCGACCCGGGCGCCGTGGCCGCGCAGGAGGCCCAGCGCGCCCGCAGCGCCCACGGCGCCGGTGACGACGGGCAGCGGCCCACCGACCTGGCCACGGCCCGCGTGCTGCGCCCCACGCGCCGCCCCCCGCAGTCGGGCTGGCGCCGGTTCGTCTACGTCGCGTCCGGGCGGCTGATCAATCCCGGTGAGAGCCCGTCCGACGTGCGCCGCCGCGAGCTGACCGCCCGCGTCAACCAGCCGCTGATCGGCTGCCACAAGATCGCGATCCTCAGCCTCAAGGGTGGTGTCGGCAAGACCACGGTGACGGCCACGCTGGGCGCCACGTTCGCCTCGCAGCGCGGCGACCGCGTGGTGGCGGTGGACGCGAACCCGGACCGCGGCACGCTGAGCCAGAAGATCCCGCTGGAGACCAGCGCCACGGTGCGCAACCTGCTGCGCGACGCGCAGCGCGTGCGCCGCTACACCGACGTGCGCGCCTACACCTCGCAAGGCCCGTCGCGCCTGGAGGTGCTGGCGAGCGAGCAGGACCCGGCCGTGTCGGAGGCGTTCAGCGAGGACGACTACCGGCGCACCGTCACGCTGCTGGAGCACTTCTACAACATCGTGCTCACCGACTGCGGCACCGGCCTCATGCACTCCGCGATGTACGGCGTGCTCGGGCTCGCCGATCAGCTGATCATCGTGTCGTCCGGGTCGATCGACGGTGCGCGCAGCGCCTCGGCCACGATGGACTGGCTCGACGCCCACGGCCACGGTGACCTGGTGCGCAACTCGGTCGCGGTGATCAACTGCGTGCACCGCTCGGCGGGCGGCGTGGACCTGGCCAAGGTGGGCGAGCACTTCGCGGCGCGGTGCCGCACCGTGGTGCGGGTGCCGTTCGACGCACACCTCGAGGAGGGTGCGGAGGTCGACCTCGACCGCCTGGAACCCCGTACGCGCCTGGCGCTGCTGGAGCTCGCGGCGGCCGTGGCCGACGCGTTCGAGGGTGTGCCTGCCTGAGGCCCACCCCGGGCCGCCCGGTCAGGGGCTGGGCGGCTCGTCGCGCTTGCGCACCTTCTCGTCGAGCTGACGCAGGAAGTCGGGGTCGTCGTCGGGGCCGCTGACCCGGGACGGCCGGGTCGGGCGGACCACAGGGCGTTGCCGCTGCGGCTGCGGGAACTCGACGGCGCCGGAGTTCATCGCCTTCCACAGCACCAGAGCGATGATCGCGGCGCCGACGAATGCGATGAGGAAAAGCATTGTCGAACCACCTCCGACGCCGAGGTTAGCCGAGGACGTGCGGCGTCGGGGTGAAGTCCGGCCCGGTGCTGTGAGCGGAGGCGGGTCAGGGACGGGCGGGCGGCAGCGTGGCCTCGCTCGTGAGGTCGGCCAGCATGCTGCGCACCTCGGACTCGCGGAAGCGCCGGTGGCCGCCCGGTGTGCGGATCGACCCGATCCGGCCGGCGGACGCCCACCGCGTGACGGTCTTGGGGTCGACCCGGAAGAGGGCAGCAACCTCACCGGGGGTGAGCAGTCGCTCGGTGCTGCCGGCGTGGACCGTGGTCGACATCCATGACCTCCCAGAACGAGGATGTTTCCGGGCCATCGTGACACCTGGGACCCCGGGTACTCGAACGGTTGTCCGGAGGTAAAGGGCTCTTCAAGGACGAACCGGACACAGCTGGCAGGGCTGCGGAGACCGGTCCGGCGGTCGCGGTCGTACCCTCGGTGCATGTCCTCGCCCACTCCGAGCACCGGGCAGCCGGGGCTGGCCGCCACCGTCGCGCTCTACACCGGCGCCCGCGTGGCGCTGGTCGCCCTGGTGGCGGCACTGCTGCTCCTGGCGGGGGTGCCACTGCTCCTCGCCCTGCTCATCGCGTTGATCGTCGCGCTTCCGCTGTCGATGGTCCTGTTCCGCGACCTGCGCAGCCGGCTGGACGGCGCGCTGGCCGTGGCCCGCGAGCGGCGCGCGCAGGAACGGGAGGCGTTGCGCTCCCGGCTGCGTGGCGACGCGCCTGCGGACGCCGGACCGCCCACCGCGTCAGACGAACCGGCCGACCGCGAGTCCGACCGCGGTCAACACTGACCAGGCGAGCAGCAGCACCCCGGTCTGGGCCAGCACGCGGATCAACGCGGTGCCCTCGACGCCGCGCAGGACGTCGCGCACGGGCACCACGGCGAACGGCACCGCGAGCAGCGCGAGCAGCATCGGCCAGCTGCGCACCCCGGCGCCCGCCGACAGCAGGAACGGCAGCAGCATCAGCGCCGCGTACAGGCGGCGGGTGTCGCGGTCGCCCAGGAACACCGCGAGCGTCCGCTTGCCCACGGCGGTGTCGGTGGGGATGTCGCGCAGGTTGTTGGCCACCAGCACGGCGCTGGTGAGCATGCCGACGCCGATCGCGGCGACCACGGCGAGCGCCCCCGGCGGGCCGCTCTGCGTGTACACCGTGCCGAGCACGCCGACGAGCCCGTAGAACACGAACACCGCGATCTCGCCGAGGCCGAGGTACCCGTAGGGGTGCGAGCCCCCCGTGTAGAACCACGCGGCGGCGATGCAGGCGACCCCCACCGCGATCAGCCACCACTGCTGGGTCAGCGAGACCAGGGTCAGCCCGGCCAGCCCGGCGACCGCGAGGCTGGCGAGCGCCGCCGCGCGCACGGTGGACGGCGCCGCGAGGCGGGAGCCCACCAGCCGCAGCGGCCCCACCCGTTCGTCGTCCGTGCCGCGGATGCCGTCGGAGTAGTCGTTGGCGTAGTTGACGCCGATCATCAGCGACACCGCGACGACGAGCGCCAGCACCGCCCGGCCGGGAGCGACGACACCCTGGCCGATCGCCGCTCCGGTGCCGGCGATGACGGGGGAGAGGGCGGTCGGCAGGGTGCGCGGTCGTGCACCCTCCACCCACTGCGCGAGCGTGGCCACGCATGAACGTTATCCCGCGCCCGCGTCCCCCTCGCCGGGAGTCCGGCCCGCGGAGGGCGATCCGCGTGCACCCAGAGCCCGACTCGCGGGGAGAGGGGGGCGTTCCCCCCGCGAGTCGGGGTCTCGGTGCACGCGTCTCCCGCGTCGGGTGCTCACGGCCGGGCACAGGTCGTGGCCTGCTCCAGGTCGGGGACCGCCGCGGCCTCGAGGTACTGGTCGGCGCCGATCCGCAGCCAGCGCCCGGCACCGGTGTCCAGCACGCACTCCACCGGGACGGCGGCGTCCTCCGCCGCGATCCCGACGACCTCGGCGGCGGCATCGGGGGCGGCGAGCACGTCGGTGTCGTCGTCGACCCGGGACAGCCGCTCGGCACCCGTCCACAGGTAGTCCACGGTGACCCAGGCGTTGTCCCGCAGGCCGAGGGCGTCCCAGAACAGGCCGTCTCCCAGGTCGATGCCCGCCGGGTTCGCCACCCGGCGGCCGTACTGGTCGCGCCCGCCGTTGTAGCCGTCCTGGTGCGCGGCCTGCGCCTGCGGCACCCCCCGGGGCAGGTCGCGCCACTCCTGGCGCCGCGAGGGCGGGTTCCAGTAGTCGTCGCGGGTGTTCCACGGTCCGACGTCCCAGACCGGGGCGAAGGCGCAGCGGCCGGTCGGCGCGCACACCTCCACCGAGTAGTCGCTGCTGCCGCGGGGCGCGAGCGCGCGGCGCGAGGGCAGCGCGGCGAAGTGGTCCCGGGGGCGGATGACGTGCCCGTTCGCGGTGGTGCCGCCGACGAGCCCCTCGCGCGTGGCGAACACGCGGTAGGACAGCGCCTCCGCCGCCTGCCCGCTCTCGGCGCGACCGGGCGGTGCCGGGTGGGCGGTGAGCGTCACCGACCGGACGACGGGCCCGGCCGCCGGGTCACCCGCGAGGACGAGCCTGCCCTGCACCTCGGTGGCGGCGACCGGGAGCTCCACCGCCTGCCCGCCCCCGTCCGGGGTGGCGGGGACCCACTCGGTCCAGCCGCCGCTGCTGCGCCGGGCGCGGACGTCCACGGTGGCGGTGGCGCCGGGCGGTACCTCGGCGTCGATCCTCGCGACGACCCGGTCCGCGGTGCGCTGCAGCCGCTGCGCCGGGAAGGTCAGCAGGCCGGTGGGCCGGACCGCCGCCTCCGGCGTGGCCCGGTCCTCGGCGCCGCCCTCGGTGGCGGCCGGGAAGGCGGTGGCCGGGTCGAGGCGGGCCGACGTGGCGTCGACGGCGACGCCCGCGGCCTCGCCCGTCCGCAGGTCCGCGGTCCACGAGGGCGGCGGGTCGGCGGCCGCGGCCGGCGCCGCCGCGCCGAGGGCGAGGCTGCCCGCGAGGCCCAGGACCGCGGTCGCCGTTCCCCACCTCATGCCCCGTGCCCCCTGGTGCCGCTGTGACGGGAGTACCTGTCCGGGATGCAGCAGAACGGATGAGGCGCGCGGGGTCAATGAGCGCAGGGTGAGCGCCACGAAGAGGTGTAGTCCGAAGTCATCCGTCCCGGTGGTGTGGCCGGGTGAGGATCTGGGCAGTGGCGGCGCGGTCGGGTTTGCCGATGCCCCGCAGCGGGATCGCGGCCACGGCGCGCAGGATCCGGGGCACGGCGGCACGGCCGAGCTCCGCCCGGACCGCGGCGCGCAGCCGCTCGGCCAGCACGGGATCCAGCGCCGGGTCGGGCGGGCGGCCCGGCGCGCCGCCCTCCGGGACGACGGCGGCCGCCACGAGCCGGCCCCACTCGCGGTCCGGGAGCCCGACGACGCACGCGGCGGCCACGCCTGCCTGGGCGGCCAGCACGCGTTCCACGGCGGCCGGGGCGACCTTCTCCCCGCCCGTGACGATCACGTCGTCGGCCCGCCCCAGCACCTCGAGGCGGCCGTCCCGCCAGCGTCCGAGGTCGCTCGTGCGGAACCACCCGCCCGCGAACGCCGCGGCGGTGAGCGCGGGCGCGTCGAGGTAGCCGTCGGCGAGCGTGGCACCGCCCAGCAGGATGCGGCCGTCCGCGTCCAGCGCGACGCGCACGCCGTCGAGGGGGCGTCCGTCGTAGACGCAGCCGCCCGCCGTCTCGCTCATCCCGTAGGTCGTGACGACCGCGACGCCCGCCGCACCGGCGCGGGCGCGCAGCGACGGGGTGAGTGCGGCCCCGCCGACCAGCACGGCGTCGTAGCCGCGCAGCGCGTCGAGGGCGGCGCCGCCCGCGTCGAGGATCCGGCCGAGCTGGGTGGGCACGAGGCTCGTGCTGCGCCGTCCGGTGCCGAGCTGCCGCGTCGCGGCCGCGAACGCCTCCGGCCGGAACCCGTCGCGCAGGTCCTGCACGACGGGCGGGGCGCCCGCGAGCAGGGACCGGACCACCACCTGCACCCCGGCGACGTGCTGCGCGGGCAGCGCGAGCAGCCAGCGGCCCGACCCGCCGAGCCGCGCCGCGGTGGCCAGCGCGGACGCCCGCAGCGCCGCGGCGGAGAGCACCACGTGCTTGGCGACGCCCGTCGAGCCGGAGGTGGCGATCACGAGCGCCGTGCCGGGCCCGGGATCGGCGGTGGGGACCGGCTCCCCCGGCCCGAGCGGGAGTACGGCAGGGCCGCCCTCGAGCGCCGCCCGGACGGCCGCGACGAGCGCGCGGGCCGACGCGGGCGAGCCGTCGACGGTCACGACCCGCAGGGTCACCGCCCGGTCCTGCTCGCGCTCGGGCCCCGACCCGCGGGGGTCAGTAGTGCCACGGGTAGGCCGTCCAGTCGGGGTCGCGCTTCTGCAGGAACGCGTCGCGACCCTCGACGGCCTCGTCGGTCATGTACGCCAGCCGCGTGGCCTCGCCGGCGAACAGCTGCTGCCCGACCAGCCCGTCGTCGATCAGGTTGAAGGCGTACTTGAGCATCCGCTGGGCCGTCGGCGACTTGCCGTTGACCTCCCTCGCCCACTCGAGGGCGACCTTCTCCAGGTCGGCGTGCGGGACGACCGCGTTGACGGTGCCCATCCGGTGCGCCTCCTGCGCGGAGTACTCGCGTCCGAGGAAGAAGATCTCGCGGGCGATCTTCTGGCCCACCTGCCGCGCGAGGTACGCCGAACCGAAGCCGCCGTCGAAGGAGCCGACGTCGGCGTCGGTCTGCTTGAAACGGCCGTGCTCGGCGCTGGCGAGGGTCATGTCGCAGACGACGTGCAGCGAGTGCCCGCCCCCCGCGGCCCACCCCGGCACGACCGCGATCACGACCTTCGGCATGAACCGGATGAGCCGCTGGCACTCGAGGACGTGCAGCCGCCCGGCGCGCGCCGGGTCGACGGTCTCGGCGGTCTCGCCGGACGCGTACTGGTAGCCGGTGCGCCCGCGGATCCGCTGGTCGCCACCCGAGCAGAAGGCCCAGCCGCCGTCCTTGGGCGAGGGCCCGTTGCCGGTGAGCAGCACGCAGCCGACGTCGGGGGTCTGACGGGCGTGGTCGAGCGCGCGGTACAGCTCGTCGACGGTGCCGGGCCGGAACGCGTTGCGCACCTCCGGCCGGTCGAACGCGATCCGCACGGCGCCGGTGTCGACGGCCCGGTGGTAGGTGATGTCGGCGAAGTCGAACCCCTCGACCGGCCGCCACGCGGCGGGGTCGAACAGCTCCGACGGGGCAGCGGTGTCCACGGGGTCGGAGCCTATGCGGGGCCCGCGCCCGGGCGCGGCCGGTCCTCTCCGACCTCGCCCACGTCCTCGCCCACGTCCTCGCCCGCCGGGCGCGGCAGCAGCCGTTCGGCCGCCCGGCCCGACCACTGCACCAGCACGAGCGTGGCGTCGTCGCGCAGCGAGGCGCCGCGGTGCTCGCGCACGGCGTGGGCGAGCCTGCGCAGCGTCTCCGGGGCGGGGAGGCCGTCGGCCGCCGCGCGCTCGGCGAGCGCGATCAGCCGGTCGGTGCCGAACTCCTCGCCGTCGGCGTCGCGGGCCTCCTCCACGCCGTCGCTGTAGAGGAGCACCAGGTCGCCCGGCTCCAGGAGCTCCTCGGCCGGTTCGGCGGTCTGCGGTGCGAGCGACGCGAGGCGCCCGAGTGGCATGCGCCGCGCGCCCTCCAGCGTGCGTACGGCCCGACCGGCCCGGACCAGCACCGGGGCCGGGTGCCCGGCGACGAGGTAGCGCAGCCGCCCCGTCCCGACGTCGAGCCGGGCCAGCACGCCGGTGACGAAGCGGTGGTCGCTGAACTGCTCGGTCAGGGCGGCGTCGACGCGCTCGGCCATGCCCGCGAGGTCGTGGTGCTCACGGCGGGCGGTCCGCGACGCCGCGAGCGCGACGGAGGTGGTGAGGCCCGCGCTCAGGTCGTGGCCGGACGAGTCGAAGATCGCGAAGTACGCCTCCGTGGCCCCGACCGAGTAGTCGAAGGCGTCCCCGCTGACGTCGTAGGCGGGCTCGAGCACGGCGGCGAGCGCCAGCGAGTCGGTGGCGACGGTCAGCGGAGGCAGCAGCTGCCACAGCAGCTCCCCCGCCACCGACATCGGCTGCCGGCGCCGCGTCGTCACCAGCAGGTCGCTCTGCGCGAGCTTGGAGGCGAGGACGTGGGCGAGGGTGCCGCTGAAGACCACCACCCGCTCGCGCAGCCGGGGGCCGGCTTCCGGGGCGTCCGGCGCGAGGAGCACCCGGAGCAGGCCGAGCCGCTCGACGCCGTCGACCAGCGGGACCCAGAGCACGCGGTGGCCGTCCGCGTCGTGCGCCTCGAGCACCGTGCCCAGCTGGTAGGCCCGGCCCGGAACCGTGGAGTCGACCCGGTCCGGGGACCCGGCGCCGGGGCGCAGCGGCCGGAGCTCGAGCTGCTCGTGGTCGACGAGGTACAGCTCGGGACGCAGCCGCAGCGGGGCGAGGACCTCGTCGAGGGCGGTCGCGATCGTGTCGCCGGTGAGTAGGTGGGAGCGCTCCAGCAGCGCCACGAGCGCCCGCTGCCACTGCGCGTCGAGCCCGCTCACCGGAGTGCGCGGTGGCGCATCGCGGTTCGCCTCCTCGTTCCGCCGCCCGTCGACCCGATCTCCGGTCCCGGCTACCCCGGCAGCGCCGCGTCCACGCCTCGACGCCCGCTGACCTCCCGGGGCCAGTCTCGCGGACGACCCGTTTCAGGGGCGGCGCTTCGGTGACCCCGGGCGAGCGACATCGCCGATTCCCAGAGGAGTACGGATGTTCCTCCACCGCCAGGAACTGCAGTTCAAGTCCACGCCGGACAAGCCGGATGCCGTCTACGCCCGCAAGCTGCAGGAAGTGCTCGGGGGCCAGTACGGCGAGATCACCGTGGCGATGCAGTACATGTTCCAGGGCTGGAACATGCACCTGCCCGGCAAGTACCGCGACCTGGTGTTCGGGATCGCGTCCGAGGAGATCGGGCACGTCGAGATGCTGGCGACGATGATCGCCCAGCTGCTGGAGAAGGCGCCGCTGGGCATCACGAGCGACGCCGTGCAGGACGACCCGACGGTGGCCGCGATCGTCGGCGGCACCGACGTGCAGCACGCGATCGTCGCCGGTGCGGGCGCGCGCCCCGTCGACAGCAACGGCAACCCGTGGCAGGGCTCCTACATCACCGCCAGCGGCAACCTGCTGGCCGACTTCACGGCCAACGCCAACGCGGAGATGCAGGGCCGCATCCAGGTGGCCCGGCTCTACCACATGACCGACGACGCCGGCGTGCGCGACCTGCTGTCGTTCCTGCTCGCCCGCGACAACATGCACCAGAACCAGTGGATCGCCGCGGCCCGGGAGCTGCAGGAGGAGGGCTACGAGACGCTCCCGACCCCGAGCAACTTCCCGCTGTCGAAGGAGTACCAGCCGGTGTCCTACCAGTACCAGAACTTCAGCGACGGCAAGGCGGCCGCCGAGGGCAGCTGGGCCGCCGGTCCGACGCCCGACGGCAAGGGCGAGTTCAGCTACCACGACGGCCCGACGACGACGGCGCCGATGCCCCCGCCCACGCGTCCGGACGCGCGCATGTACGGCACCACCGACGTCCCGAACCCGGTGGAGAAGGCGGCGGGCACCGCGCAGGACAAGCTCCACAAGGAGTGACGGCACCGCCGAACGGCACTTCCGTCGACCGGTGACGGGCCGGCTCGCGGCCCTGCCAGCCGTCTGAGGCCCGTCCGCACACACTTCCCGCCCCCGGCACACATGTCCGGGCGTCTGTGCGGAGTCGTGCAGGTGTGTGCGGCGGGTCGCAGCGTTGCGGAGGCGCGCGCGTCCCCGTCCGTCCTCGGCGGGCCGTGGGTCGTCAGGCGGTTGGGCGCTCCAGCGTCACCAGCAGCCCGTCCACCCCGCCCGGGCCGATCCGGCCCTTCACCTCGGTGGAGGTGATCGCCTTCAGCTGCCAGCCCTGTTGCGCCTCGTCGTTCAGCAGCTTCTCCAGCTTGTCGGCCGAGAGCTTCCCGCCGATCATGCTCTCGCGCAGCTGCAGCACCCGGTACTCGTATCTGGCCATGGGACCAGGTTGCCATGATCCGCTGGCAGTATCGGCGGGGTGCAGACCCTCGCGAAGGGCGCGAACGCGCCGCTCCCGCCCGGTCCGGTCGCGGTGCGCGTCTCGGCGGGTGCCGCGGTAGACGTCTCCGCGCTGCTGGTCACGGCGTCCGGCATGGTGCGTGGCGACGCCGACTTCGTCTTCTACAACCAGCCGGAGGCACCCGGCGTCCGGTACCGCCCGGACGGCGTGGACGTCGAGCCCGCGGCCGTGGAGCCGGCGGTCGAGAAGGTCGTCGTCACGGCGAGCCTCGACACCGGGACGTTCGGCACCCTCGGGCCGCTGCGCCTGGACGTCGCCGTGGGCGGCGTGCCGGTGGCCGTGTTCGAGCCCGGTGGCCTCGGCGCCGAGACGGCACTGCTGTGCGTCGAGGTCTACCGTCGCGGCCAGCAGTGGAAGGTGCGCGCGGTCGGGCAGGGCTACGCGTCCGGGCTGGCGGGCATCGCCACCGACTTCGGCATCACCGTCGAGGACGAACCGGTGCCCGTGCCGACGCCGAAGGTCACGCTCGACAAGGGGAGGGTGTCGCTCGAGAAGCGCCAGACCGTCTCCCTCACCAAGGGCGGTGCCCCGGCGCTGCGGCGCGTCGCGATGGGGCTGGGCTGGGACCCGGCGGCGCGCGGGCGCAGCGTCGACCTGGACGCCTCGGCGATCCTCGTCGGCACCGACGGGCGCAAGGCCGACGCCGTCTGGTTCATGAGCAAGCAGGCCCTCGACGGGCGGGTGCAGCACTCCGGGGACAACCTCACCGGGCACGGCGCGGGCGACGACGAGACGATCACCGTCGACCTGGAGGGGCTGCCGGGCTCGGTCGCGGCGATCGTGTTCGTCGTCAACTCCTTCCAGGGCCAGGAGTTCACGGCCGTGGCCGGGGCCTACTGCCGGCTGGTCGACCTCGCCTCCGGGGCCGAGCTCGTCCGGTTCGACCTCACCGAGTCGGCGCCGCGCACCGGCGTGGTGATGAGCGTCCTGCGCCGCGCGGGCGCGGCGTGGGAGATGACCGCGATCGGCGAGTTCCACGACGGCCGCAGCGCGCGGTCGATGTTCGGCGTGGCGGAGGAGGTCGTGCGGGGGCTCACCTGATCCCCGCGTCACCCCCACCTGATCCATCGATCAGTGCGCATTGATTGACGGGTCGTGTCCCGGGTGCCACGGTCGGGAGATCCCTCCCTCACCGTCGAGAGGATCATGATGGCGACCGCGAACAAGGTGAGCGTGATCCCCTGCGGAGCGATGACGGCCGACCTGACCTGGCTGTTGCTCAAGCCGGGGCGCTCGATCACCGACCGCAACCACAAGGACGGCCCGGCGCCGTGGGTCGACGTCCCCACGCACTGCGTCCTCGTGGAGACCGACGAGGGCAAGCTGCTGTGGGACACGAGCTGCCCGCGTGACTGGGAGGAGCGCTGGGGGCCGACCGGCCTGCAGGACTTCTTCCCGTACGACAACGTGAGCGACGAGGAGTACCTCGACTCCCGGCTCCACCAGATGGGCGTGGGCCTCGACGAGATCGACTACGTCGTCCTGTCGCACCTGCACTTCGACCACGCGGGCAACGCGCAGATGTTCAAGAACACCGGCGCGAAGCTCGTGTGCCACCAGCGGGAGAAGGACTTCGCGTTCGGGTTCGACGGGCTGTTCACCGGCGCGCACCTCAAGACCGACTACGAGGGCCTGGAGTTCCAGACCGTCAGCGGGGACACCGAGTTCCTGCCCGGCGTCACGCTGATCGAGACGCCCGGCCACACCGTCGGCACGATGTCGATGCAGGTGGACCTGCCCGACTCCGGCACGATGATCTTC
Organism: Pseudonocardia kunmingensis; assembly: GCF_006716445.1. Lineage (GTDB taxonomy): Bacteria > Actinomycetota > Actinomycetes > Mycobacteriales > Pseudonocardiaceae > Pseudonocardia > Pseudonocardia kunmingensis. The sequence goes on along the minus strand of NZ_VFPA01000001.1, from coordinate 2,425,750 downwards.
ACGTCCGACGCCGTCTACATGGGTGAGAGCTACGGGCCGCCCGCCACGCCCGCCGCGATCGTCAACAACCTCGAGGACTTCTACGCGTCCGTGGAGAAGCTGCGCGGCGTCCAGGAGCGGACCGACGCCACGATGGTGTTCGGCCACGACGCCGAGCAGATCCACCAGCTGCGGGTCGCGCCGGAGGGCTCCTACACATGACCGGGGTCGATCTCACCGAGGAGACCATCTTCACGTGGGGCGCGCCGCCGCTGAAGTTCGGCGCGGGCGCCTCCGACGAGGTCGGTTTCGAGATGTCCGGGTACGGCGTGCGGCGGGTGCTGATCGTCACCGATCCGGGGATCCACGCCATCGGCATCCCGGAGCGCATCGCCGACAACCTCCGGCGCTACGAGATCGAGTCGGAGATCTTCGACGGGGTGCACGTCGAGCCCACCGACGACTCGATGAACAAGGCCACCGAGTACGCCCGCGCCCAGGGGCCGTGGGACGGGTTCGTGGCCGTCGGCGGCGGCTCGGCGATCGACACCGCCAAGGCCATCAACCTGCTCACCAGCCACCCCGGCGAGCTGATGGACTACATCAACAAGCCGATCGGGGCCGCGAAGACACCGCCCGGGCAGCTCAAGCCGCTCGTCGCGATCCCGACGACGGCAGGCACCGGCTCGGAGTCCACCGCGATGTGCGTGCTGGACATCCTGTCGATGAAGGTCAAGACCGGGATCAGCCACTGGCGGCTGCGGCCCACGCTCGCCGTGATCGACCCGCTGCTGACCATGTCGCTGCCGCCCGAGGTCACGGCGGCGTCCGGGATGGACATCGTCTGCCACGCGCTGGAGTCCTACACAGCGCGCTGGTACACCACCTTCGACCGGAAGAAGCCCGAGGAACGGGTCACCTACTGCGGGTCGAACCCGGTGTCGGACCTGTGGTGCGAGAAGTCCATGGCGCTGCTCGCGCAGTCGTTCCGGGACGCCGTGCACCGCGGCGCCGACGACGTGGAGGCGCGGTCGAACATGATGATGGCCGCCACGTTCGCGGGCATGGGCTTCGGCAACTCCGGCGTGCACATCCCGCACGCCAACGCCTACCCGATCGCGGGGATGGTGAAGGACTACCGGCCCGCCGGCTACCCGCAGGAGGAGCCGATGGTGCCGCACGGCCAGTCCGTGTCGCTGACGGCGCCGGAGGCGTTCCGGTTCTCCTTCGACAGCGCCCCCGAGCGGCACCTGAAGGCCGCCCAGATGCTCGATCCGCGCGCGGACACGGTGAACGACCCGCGTGAGCAGCTCCCGTCGGTTCTGGTGTCGCTGATGCGCGACATCGGGATCCCGAACGGCATCGGCGGCGTCGGCTACACCGAGGCCGACGTGCCCGACCTGGTCCCCGGCACGATGAAGCAGCAGCGGTTGCTCGCCACGTGCCCGCGGACGCCCACCGAGGACGACATCGCCGACATCCTCACGAAGTCCGTCGAGAACTGGTGACCCCGTGAGTGGAGACGAGTGCTCGGGCACTCGTCTCCACCCACGACCCGCTGGAGGCGCCGACATGCCGATCTACGTCTACCGCTGCGAGTGCGGCGAGCGGTTCGAGCGGCTCGTCGGGGTCGGGGCGGCTGCACCGGCCTGCCCGGCGTGCGGCGGTGCGCCGCGGAAGATCCCCGCGGGCCCGAGCCTGCTCGGACAGGCGAGCGCCGGCCTCGCGAAGGAGCAGATGCCGCAGACCTGGCGCGGCACCCACGAGGGCAACCGGGAGTACGTCACCGGCTTGCGGCGCGAGTGGGACCGGCGCCAGCGCCTCGAGGCGAAGCACCCCGAGCTGGCGGGCGACCAGCGCCCGATCATCGCCCACGAGGGCCGCTTCCACGGCGCACCGCTGCGGGCGGGCGACCCGATGCCCGGAGCGGCGACGGGCCACGGTCACGGCCACGGTCACGGTCACGGCCACGGCGGCGCTGCCCCACCGTCGACCGGGCAGCCGCCCGCCACGTAGGGAGCTCGCACACACGTCCGGGTGTCGGCACACATGCCCGGCGGTGTGTGTGAGGGCTCCGAGGTGTGTGCCGCCTTCGCGGCGCGCAGGCCGCGGGCGCGGCGGCCGGGGTCGCCGCCGTGTCTGGCATCGGGTGGGTGACGGGGATCGCCGGTAGGGCGTCGGGGGTGGGGGTAGACAGTAGCCATGTCGCAGGTACCCAACATCCGCCTCAACAACGGCGTGCAGATCCCGCAGTTCGGGTTCGGCGTCTTCCAGATCGAGCCGGGCGAGACGGCCGGGGCCGTGCGCGCGGCGTTCGACGCCGGCTACCGGCACATCGACACCGCACAGGGGTACGGCAACGAGGAGGGCGTCGGGCAGGCCGTCCGGGAGTCCGGGCTGCCGCGCGAGGAGGTGTTCGTCACCACCAAGCTCAACAACCCCCGTCACGGCTACGACGAGGCCATCGCGGCGCTCGACGAGAGCCTGGCGAAGCTGGGGCTGGAGTACGTCGACCTCTACCTGATCCACTGGCCGCGGCCGCACGCCGACCGCTACGTGGAGACGTGGCGGGCCTTCGAGAAGATCGCCTCCGACGGGAAGGCGCGCTCGATCGGCGTGTCGAACTTCCAGGTGCCGCATCTCGAGCGGCTGGCCGCCGAGACGGGCACCGTCCCGGCCGTGAACCAGATCGAGCTGCACCCCCTGCTGCCGCAGGAGCAGCTGCGCGCCTACCACCGTGAGCACGGCATCGCGACCGAGGCCTGGAGCCCGATCGCGAAGGGCGGTGAGCTGCTGCGGGACGAGCGGCTCGTCTCGCTCGCCGAGAAGTACGGGAAGACCCCGGCGCAGATCGTGCTGCGCTGGCACATCCAGCTGGGCAACATCGTGTTCCCGAAGTCGGTCACCCCGTCGCGGATCCGGGAGAACATCGACGTGTTCGACGTCGAGCTCAGCCCGGACGACGTCGCGACGATCGCCGAGCTCGACAGCGGCACGCGCCTCGGACCCGACCCGGACACCTTCGGCTGAGCCCCCGTTCTGCGGGCCGCGGTGTGGACGCCTACCGTGGCGCGGCATGTTGGCAATCACCGATGTCGCGGCCGAAGCCATCAAGACACTGACCACTGATGCCGAGCTGCCTGACGGAGGCGGGCTGCGCATCTCGGCCCCCGACCCGGAGCAGGGGCTGGAACTGTCCCTCGCGGGGCAGCCCAGCACCGACGACGTCGTGCTGGCGGGCGACGGGGTGAGCGTCTTCCTCGAGCCCGTCGTGGCCCAGGTGCTCGACGACAAGGTGCTCGACGTGCAGCCGGTGGCCGGCTCCGACGGCGAGCAGGAGCTGCGCTTCGCCATCGGCGTCCAGGAGCAGCCGGAACAGCCGCAGGCCTGACCGCATCCACGATCCGTCCCGCGGGGCGGCCCCGCCGGCACCACTCGGCCGGCGGGGCCGCCCCGCGGTCGTGTCCGGTGCGAGCGGCGCCCCCCCGTTGACCTGTCCTCTCATCTGACGAGTAGGGCGGCCGGGACTACTGTTCGGGTGTGGAACACCGCTACCTCGGCCGCTCCGGCCTGAAGGTCTCCGAGATCACCTACGGCAACTGGCTCACCCACGGCTCCCAGGTCGAGAACGACGCCGCGACGGCCTGCGTGCGCGCCGCCCTCGACGCCGGGATCACCACGTTCGACACCGCCGACGCCTACGCGAACGGCGCCGCCGAGACCGTGCTCGGCGCGGCGCTGAAGGGCGAGCGGCGCGCGTCGGTGGAGATCCTCACGAAGGTCTACTGGCCCACGGGCCCGAAGGGCCCGAACGACTCCGGCCTGTCCCGCAAGCACATCATGGAGTCGATCGACGGCAGCCTGCGCCGGCTGCAGACCGACTACGTCGACCTCTACCAGGCCCACCGCTACGACGTGGAGACGCCGCTCGAGGAGACGATGCAGGCGTTCGCCGACGTCATCCGCTCCGGCAAGGCGCTCTACATCGGCGTGAGCGAGTGGACCGCGGCGCAGCTGCGCGACGGCCAGGCGCTCGCGGAGGACCTCGGCTTCCGCCTCGTGTCCAACCAACCGCAGTACTCGATGCTGTGGCGGGTGATCGAGGGCGAGGTCGTGCCGGCCTCGGAGGAGCTGGGCATCAGCCAGATCGTCTTCTCGCCGATCGCGCAGGGCGTGCTCACCGGCAAGTACCGGCCGGGTGCCGCGCCGCCCGCGGGTTCTCGTGCCACCGACGAGAAGGGGGGCGCCACCATGATCAAGCGATGGATGGACGACGACACGCTCACCCGCGTGCAGGCGGTGGCGCCGGTCGCGTCCGACCTCGGCCTCTCGATGGCCCAGCTCGCGGTGGCGTGGGTGCTGCAGAACGACAACGTGGCAAGCGCGATCATCGGCGCCAGCCGCCCCGAGCAGGTGGCCGACAACGTCCGCGCCGCGGGAGTGCGACTGGACCCTGAGGTCCTCGAGCGCGTGGACGAGGCCCTGGGCGAGAAGGTGGAGCGCGACCCGGGCAAGACGCAGTCACCCCCGACGCGCCCGAGCTGACCCGCCCGACGAACGGCACTCTCGTCGGCTAGGTACCGACGGGAGTGCCGTTCGTCGGTCAGGACTCCGTCAGCTGGCCTGCGTCCACATGCCAGCGGCGCGTCGTGCGCACGCTGTCGAGCATGCGCCGGTCGTGGGTCACCAGCAGGACCGTGCCGGGGAACGAGTCGAGGGCCTGCTCCAGCTGCTCGATCGCCGGCAGGTCCAGGTGGTTGGTCGGCTCGTCGAGCACCAGCAGGTTCACCTCGCGGGCCTGCAGCAGCGCCAGCGCGGCGCGGGTGCGTTCGCCCGGTGAGAGCGACGCGGCCGGGCGTGGCACGTGCTCGCCCGTCAGGCCGAACTTCGCGAGCAGCGTGCGGACTTGCGCCTCGGCCCACTCCGGCACCGCGTCGCCGAACGCGCGGGCGAGCGGCTCGGGGCCGAGGAACAGGCCGCGGGCCTGGTCGATCTCGCCGACCCGCACGCCCGAGCCCAGCCCCGCACTGCCCTCGTCGACCGGGATGCGGCCGAGCAGGGCGCCGAGCAGGGTGGTCTTGCCGGAGCCGTTCGCACCGGTGATGACGACGCGGTCGGCCCAGTCGACCTGGGCGTCCACCGGGCCGAGCACGAAGGACCCGCGGCGGACGACGACGCCGGTCATCGAGGCCACCACGGCGCCGGAGCGCGGCGCGGCGGCGATCGTCATCCGCAGCTCCCACTCCTTGCGCGGCTCCTCGACCACGTCCAGCCGCTCGATCATCCGCTGCGTCTGCCGGGCCTTCGCGGCCTGCTTCTCGCTGGACTCGGCGCGGAACTTGCGGCCGATCTTGTCGTTGTCGCTCGCCTTGCGCCGGGCGTTGCGCACGCCCTGGGCCATCCAGTTGCGCTGCGTCTGCGCGCGTTCCTTCAGCCCGGTGAGCTTGTCGTCGTACTCCTCGAACGCCTCGCGGGCATGCCTGCGGGCGACCTCGCGCTCGGCGAGGTAGCTGTCGTAGCCCCCGTCGTAGACGCCGACCTGCTGCTGCGCGAGGTCCAGCTCGACGATGCGGTTCACGGTGCGGGCCAGGAACTCCCGGTCGTGGCTGACGATCACCGCCGGACTGCGCAGGCCCTGCACGAACCGCTCGAGCCGGGCCAGCCCGTCGAGGTCCAGGTCGTTGGTGGGCTCGTCGAGCAGCAGCACGTCGTAGCGCGAGAGCAGCAGAGCGGCGAGCCCGGCGCGAGCGGCCTGGCCGCCGGACAACGAGGTCATCTCCGCGTCGAGGGAGACGCCGAGCCCGACCTCCGCGGCGACCTCGCCGGCGCGCTCCTCCAGGTCGGCGCCGCCGAGGGAGAGCCAGCGGTCCAGCGCTGCCGCGTACAGGTCGTCGACGCCGGGGGCGCCGGTGCCGAGCGCCTCGGCCGCGGAGTCCATCGCGACCTGCGCGTCGGCCACGCCGGTGCGCCGTGCGAGGAACGCGGCCACGGTCTCGCCGGGCCTGCGGTCCGGCTCCTGCGGCAGGTGCCCGATCGTGGCGTCCGGCGGGCTGACGAGGACCTTGCCCTCCTCCGGGTCCTGCTCGCCGGCCAGCAGCCGCAGCAGGGTGGACTTGCCGGCCCCGTTGGCGCCGACGAGGCCGACCACGTCGCCGGGGGCGACGACCAGGTCGAGACCGGAGAACAGGACGCGGGCGCCGTGACCGGCGGCGAGGCCGGTGGCCTGGAGCGTTGCTGGCATGACGGGGCCACGCTACCGGCCGGCGCGCGCGGATCAGAACGCATATCGCCACGGTCGCCCAGGAGGTGCGCTGATCGCCGGTTCAGTGCACGCACTGCTGCGGGCAAAGCAGTGACCGCACTCAACCGGCGATCACGAATCACAGGGTGCGACAGCGGTCGGCCAGGCCCACGAGGAACGACCGCGCCTCGTCGCCGAACGCCGCGACCCGCTCAGCGGTTGTGGATCAGGACGCCCGGGGGTTCACTGTCCGGCACTCGACCGCGCGAGCGATGGGGAGCCAAGCGATGAGAACCGTGCACCGTCGCGTCGGAGCGGCCTTCGGGCTGGTCGCGCTCCTGCTCCTGCCCGCGTGCGGCGGCGGGGGCGAGGACGCGGGCGACCCCGGCACCATCACCGTCTGGACCGCCGACACGCTGCCCGACCGCGTGGCCGCGACGCAGGCGATCATCGATCGGTTCACCCAGCAGACCGGGGTCCGGGTCGAGCTCGTGGGCGTGGAGGAGGACCAGTTCAACCAGACGCTCACGGCGTCGGCGGCGGCGGGTGACCTGCCGGACGTGATCGGCTCGATCCCGCTGTCCTCGGTCCGGACGCTGGCCGCCAACGACCTGGTGAACAGCGAGGCGACGGCCGCGGTCGTCGACGCGCTGGGGCCGCAGACCTGGAACCCCACCGCGCTGGAGCTGACGCGGGAGGGCGAGGAGCAGCTCGCGGTGCCCAGCGAGGCGTGGTCGCAGCTGCTGTACTACCGCCGCGACCTGTTCGACGCCGCGGGTCTGCCTGCCCCGACCAGCTACGATGCGATCCTCGCCGCCGCGCAGGCGCTCGACTCCGAGCAGATGGCGGGCTTCGTCGGCGCCACCGCCCCGGGCGACGCGTTCACCCAGCAGACCTTCGAGCACATCGCGCTGGCCAACGGCTGCCAGATGGTGGACCAGGCAGGCGAGATCACGATCGACAGCCCGCAGTGCGTGGCGGCGTTCGACTTCTACCGCCGGCTGATCACCGAGCACTCGGTGCCCGGCCTCCAGGACGTCGACACGGTCCGCGCCGCCTACTTCGCCGGGCAGTCCGCGATGGCGGTCTGGTCGACGTTCCTGCTCGACGAGCTCGCCGGGCTGCGCAACGACGCCATGCCCAGCTGCCCGGAGTGTGCGAGCGACCCGACGTTCCTGGCCCGCAACACCGCCATCGTCACCGGCCTGCAGGGGCCGGACGGCACCGAGCCCGCCCAGTTCGGCGAGGTGATCTCGTGGGCGATCACCGCGGACGCCGCCACGGAGCCCGCGCAGCAGTTCGTGCAGTTCATGCTGAGCGACGGCTACGTCGACTGGCTGGCGTTCGCCCCCGAGGGGAAGTTCCCTGCGCGCACCGGCAGCACGCCCGGCGCCACCGACTACGTCGACACCTGGGAGACGCTGCCCGTCGGCGTCGACACCGAGGGGCCGCTGTCGCAGTTCTACCCGCAGGACGTGCTGGACGCGCTGGCCACCGGCCCGGAGGACTTCACCCGCTGGGGCATCACCCAGGGCCAGGGCGACCTCATCGGCGCGTCGCTGGGCGAGCTGCCGGTGCCCGCCGCCGTCGCCGAGGTGACCAGCGGCGGCACCGACGCGCAGGGCGCCGCGCAGCAGGCCGCCGACGCGCTGCGCGCGATCCAGGACTCGCTCCGGTGACGGCCGGCGCGGTGCGGGCGCCCGCCGCGCCACCGCCCGGCACCGGCCGGAAGCGCGGCCGGAAGCGCGGCAGTGGGCGCACGCTGGCGAGCGCGGACGCCCGCGCGGGCCTCGCACTGATCTCCCCGACGCTGGTCATCGTCGTGGTGATGGTGGTCGTCCCCATCCTGTGGACGGTGCTGTTGGCCTTCCAGCGCCTCCGGCTGCTGAACCTGCGCAGCGCCGGGCTGTTCGGCGAGTTCAGCCTGGCCAACTTCGACAACGTGTTCGGGGCGGGGTCGTTCTGGAGCGCGCTGGCCACCACGCTCGCCTACTCGGTGCTCGGCACGGCCGGTGCGATCGGGATCGGCCTCGCCGCGGCGCTCGCGCTGCGCAGGCCGTTCCGCGGGCGCGGGTTCGTCAGGTCGCTGATGCTGCTGCCGTACGTCGCACCGATCGTCGCGGCGACGTTCGCGTGGACCACGATGCTCAACCCGCAGTTCGGGGTGACCAACCACTGGGGCACCCGGGTGCTGGGCTGGGACGAGCCGATCGCATTCCTGTCGCAGCGCAGCAGCGAGGTGACGCTCCTCGGGCTCACGTTCGGGGTGCCGACGGCGCTGCTCACCGTGATCGCGTTCGAGGCGTGGCGGTCGTTCCCGTTCGCGTTCCTGTTCCTCACGGCGCGCCTGCAGGCCGTGCCGGGCGTGCTGGAGGAGGCCGCCCGGGTGGACGGCGCCACGCTCACCCAGCGCTTCCGCCACGTGCTGCTCCCGCAGCTGATGCCGACGATCGCGGTGCTGGCCGTGCTGCGGTTCATCTGGACCTTCAACAGCTTCGACGACATCTACCTGCTCACCGGCGGCGGCGCCGGCACCGAGGTCGTCGCGGTCTCGGTGTTCAACTCCCTCACCGCGCGCGGCAACATCGGGGAGGCGGCCGCCCAGGCGCTGGTGCTCGCCGCGATCCTCGCGCTGCTCGTCGGGCTCTACCTGTGGCGGCTCGCGCCGCGCGAGGAGCGTTCGTGATGGCCACCGCGGCAGCGCCCGCGCGGCGGGGCTGGAGCCGCGACACCGTCGAGACGCGGGTGTTCGGCGTGCTCCGGGTCATGATGATCCTGTTCCTGCTGGTCATCACGGTCTTCCCGTTCTACTACATGGTCCTGCTGTCGCTGCGCCCGCTCGACCGGGTGCTGCAGGACCCGGGCGCGCTCTGGCTGCCCCCGTCCGAGGTCGAGCTCGGCAGCTACGCGAGCGTGGTCGCGCCGCCGTCGGCCGGCGGGCAGGGCTTCCTGAGCTTCATCGCGAACAGCGCGCTCGTCGCGCTCGGCACCGTGGCGCTCACCCTGCTGGTCGCGCTGCCCGGTGCCTACGCGGTGAGCCGCCTGCGGTTCTTCGGCCACCGCCAGGTCAGCGTGCTGTTCCTGGCGGTCTACCTGTTCCCGCCGATCCTGCTCGCCGTCCCGCTGTTCGTGTTCTTCACCCGGATCGGCCTGCGCGGGACGCTCGTCGGCCTGCTGATCGTCTACATCTCGCAGGTCGTGGCGGTTTCGATCTACATGTTGCGCAACTACTTCGACACCGTGCCGGTCAGCCTCGAGGAGGCCGCCGCGATCGACGGCTGCTCCCGGCTGGGCGTCATGCGGCGGGTCAGCCTGCCGCTGGCCATGCCGGCGATCATCGCGAACGCGCTGTTCATCTTCATGATCGCGTGGAACGAGTTCCTGTTCGCGCTGCTGTTCCTGATCGAGGAGCGCGACCGGTGGACCGTGTCGCTCGGCCTGTCCCAGCTCGCGGGCAGCATCGAGATCCCGACCACCGTGCTGATGGCGGGATCGGTGATCATCACGATCCCGATCGTCGTGGTCTTCTTCGCGAGCGAGCGGCTGCTCACCGAAGGCCTCACCGCAGGGGCCGAGAAGGGCTGAACCCCGCGTCGAGACGGGAGACTCGCCCTGCCGAAACGGGAGACTCGCCCTGCCGAAACGGGAGACTCGCGCGGGAGGGCACACCACCCCCGCGCGAGTCTCCCGTTCGGACAGCGCGAGTCTCCCGTTCGGACCGGGCGAGTCTCCCGTTCGGGCATGGCGAGTTGCGCGTTCGCGCGGGCAGGATCACGCCATGGTCGAGAACCCGCAGCCGGACCTCCAGCCCTACGCCGACGACTTCTCCCGCGCGCTCGCGGTCGTCGCCCACCCCGACGACCTCGAGTACGGCGGCGCTGCCGCCATCGCGCGGTGGACGGCGCAGGGCCGTGACGTCGCCTACCTGCTGGCCACCAGCGGCGAGGCGGGCATCGACACGCTGCCGCCGGCCGAGTGCGGGCCGCTGCGGGAGGCCGAGCAGCGGGCGGCGGCCGCCGAGGTGGGCGTCAGCACCGTGGAGTTCCTCGACCACCCCGACGGCCTGATCACCTACAGCATCCCGCTACGCCGCGACATCGCCGCCGCGATCCGGCGGCACCGGCCGGAAGTGGTGATCACCGTCAACCACCACGACACGTTCCCCGGTGGACACCTCAACATGGCCGACCACCGGGTGGTCGGGCAGGCCACGCTCGACGCCGTCCGCGACGCGGCCAACCGCTGGCTCTTCCCCGAGATCGGCGAGCCGTGGAGCGGGGTGCGCGAGGTGCTCGTGCTGGCCTCACCGCGGAGCACGCACGGGGTGGACGTCGCGGAGGCGTTCGAGCGCGGCGTCGCGTCGCTGCGGGCGCACAAGGCCTACCTCGAGGCGCTGGGCGGGCCGATGGCCGACCCCGAGCCGTTCCTGCGCGGCAACGCCGAGGCCGACGCCGCCCGGCTGCCCGGAGCCCGCCTCGCCGCCGCCTTCGAGGTCATCCCCACATAGGCCGCACCCTGCATGCCCTGGCCGCGTTGTCGGCCCGACCGGGTATCCGCCTACGACGGCTCGCGCCTCCGCCTTGCCGGGGAACGCCTGGATCACGAAGCCCATCGACCAGGGCCCGCAGGGCACGGCCTAGGCTCCGGCCGTGAACCCGTCGACGATGCACGCCCGCGTCGTCGTCGACGAGCTGGTCCGCTGCGGCGTCTCCGATGCCGTCCTGTGCCCGGGTTCGCGCAATGCGCCCCTGTCGTTCGCGCTGCACGCCGCCGACGCCGCGGGGCGCCTGCGGTTGCACGTGCGCATCGACGAGCGCACCGCCGGGTTCCTCGCGCTCGGGCTCGCGCTGCGCTCCGGGCGCCCCGTCCCGGTCTGCACGACGTCGGGTACCGCCGTGGCCAACCTGCACCCGGCGGTGCTGGAGGCCTCGCACGCCGGCGTGCCGCTGGTCGTGCTCAGTGCCGACCGGCCGCCCGAGATGATCGGGACCGGCGCCAGCCAGACCATCGCGCAGAGCGGGCTGTTCGGCGGTGCCGTGCGATCGGCGGTGCACGGCGGCGTCGCGGACGGCGAGCACGGTCGGTGGCGCTCGTTCGTCGACCGCGCGGTCGCGGCCGCCACCGGTGCCACCGGCGGGCCGCCCGGACCCGTGCACCTGAACCTGCCCTTCGCGGCGCCGCTCGTGCCCGACGGGGCGGGCGAGGCGCCGGAGGGCCGCGCGGACGGCGCGCCGTGGACCGCGCTGCCGCGGGTCGCCCGGCAGGCGGACCCGCTGCCGCTGGACCCGTCCGCTCCCACGATCGTCATCGCCGGGCACGGCGCGCCCGACGGCCTGCACGACCTCCCGGTCCCGGTGATCGCCGAACCGGCGTCGGCGGCGTGGCCGGCCGCGCTGCGCACCGGTCCGTGGCTGCTCGGCGCCCCGGCGGCGGCGCCGCTGCGCCCGGCGCAGGTGGTCGTGGCGGGCCGTCCGACGCTGCACCGGCCCGTCCAGAACCTGCTCGCCGCTCCGGACGTCGCGGTCCACGTGCTCGCCGACTCCCGCGGAATGCCGTGGACCGACGTCGCCGGCACCGTCCGCGCCATCGGCGCCATGCCGCCGCTGGCTCCCGACCCGACCTGGGTGCGCCGCTGGCAGGTCGCCGACTCCGCCGCTGCGCGGGCGCTGGACAAGGGCCTCGACGAGCCCTCCGCGCCGGGTGGGCTCCGGCTGGCCCGGGCGCTGGTCGCGGCGCTGCCGGACGGGGCGCAGCTGCTGTTGGGCTCGTCCAACCCGGTGCGCGACGTCGCGCTGGGCGCCGTTCCCCGAAACGGCCTCACGGTGCTCTCCAACCGCGGCGTCGCGGGCATCGACGGCACGGTCTCCACCGCGGCCGGCGCGGCGCTGGTGCACGACGGTCCCGCGTACGCGCTGCTGGGCGACCTCACCCTGCTGCACGACACCACCGGCCTCGTGATCGGCCCGGACGAGCCGCGCCCCGACCTCACGATCGTCGTGCTCAACGACGACGGCGGCGGGATCTTCGGCCTGCTGGAGCAGGGCGCCCCGGCCCACGAGGCGGCGTTCGAGCGGGTCTTCGGCACCCCGCACGGGGTCGACGTGGCCGCGCTGTGCGCCGCCACCGGTGCGGGGTACGCGCGCGTGGACGGCGCCGACATCGCCGAGGCGCTCGCCCCGGCGCCCGGTCTGCGTGTCGTCGAGGTGCGCGCGGGGCGGCGGGAGCTGCGGGAGGGCCACGCGCTGCTGCGTGCCGCCGTGGACGCCGCGGTGGCCGAGGTGCTCTGACCCTCAGGCGGACTCCGCGCCTGCGCGGGCCTCCAGCTTCTCGATCGCCCAGCGCGCCCAGCCGTGCACCGCGTCATACTGGCGCAGCCCGTACTCCGCGGCCAGGTAGCCGAAGCCGTCGGCGCCCGCGGGGATCTCCGGCGGTGCCTCCCCCAGGACGCGGCGCAGCTCGGCGCCCTCGGCCGCCGAGCGGTCGGCGATCCCGTGCAGCAGGGTCAGCGCGTCCTCGGGTTCCAGCGCGGAGATCAGGAACATCCGGAGCACCTGCTCGTTGCGCACCTTCGCCGGGCGCCGCGGCGTGAGCATCCAGGACCGCAGCTCGGCGTACCCCGCAGGCGTCACGGAGTAGGTCCGGCTGCCCCGGGCCCCCTCCTCGGTGACCTCCACCAGCCCGCGTTCGGCGAGCTTGCCCAGCTCCGGGTAGATGCTCGTGTGCCCGGCCTGCCAGGCGTAGCGACCGAGCTCGGCCGTGAACGCCTTCGTGAGTTCGTACCCGCTACGCGGTTCGACGGCGAGCAGCCCGAGCAGGGCGTGCGGGAGCGACATGCCGGGAGCTTACATGTCAGAACTGTGATGTCAGTATTGACATGTCAAGCGCGCCGGGTGCACCCTCGTCGCCATGACCGGCACCGCGCCCCCGCACCTCATGGGCCACCTCGCGCCCGTCGCCGACGAGATCGACGCCGTGGAGCTGCCCGTCGACGGCGCCCTCCCGCGCGAGCTCACCGGGCGCTACCTGCGCAACGGGCCGAACCCGCTGCCGGGTGAGGTGTCCGCTCACTGGTTCGCCGGGCACGGCATGGTGCACGGCGTCCGGCTGCGCGACGGACGTGCGGAGTGGTACCGCAACCGCTGGGTGCGCACCGCGGCGTTGGAGGGGAGGTCGTTCGTGCGGGCGGACGGCACGTTCGACCACAGCGTCGGTCACGCGAACACGCACGTGATCGAGCACGCCGGCCGGATCATGGCGCTGGTCGAGAGCAGCTTCCCGCACGTGCTCACGCCCGAGCTGGACACCGTGGGCCCCGACGACTTCGGCGGCCGCCTCACCACGGCGATGACCGCGCACCCCAAGACCGACCCGGTCACCGGCGAGCTGCACTTCTTCGGCTACGGCATCCGCCCGCCGTTCCTGACCTACCACCGGCTCTCGGCGGACGGCGAGCTCGTGACGAGCGCGGAGGTCGCGGTGCCCGGCCCGACGATGATGCACGACTTCGCGATCACCGACCGGCACGCGGTCTTCCTCGACCTGCCGATGACGTTCCAGCCGCAGCTGCTGGCGGAGGGCATGCCGTTCGGCTGGGACGACGCCTACGGCGCCCGGCTCGGCGTGATGCCCCTGGACCGGCCGGGTGAGGTGCGCTGGTTCGACGTGGAGCCGAGCTACGTCTTCCACGTCGGCAACGCCCACACCGATGCCGCCGGCCGCGTCGTCCTCGACGCCGCCCGCTACGGCGCGCCGGACGCCGTGGCGATGTGGGGCGGGCTCGGGTCCGACCCCGCGGGCCCCGCGGCCGCCGCCGCGGCGACCGGCACCGCGCACCTGCACCGCTGGGTGCTCGACCCGGTCACCGGCGCGGCCACCGAGACCGCGCTGGACGACCGCGCGGTCGAGTTCCCCACCGTCGACGACGCGCGGGTCGGCCGGGAGGCGCGCTACCGCTACGCCGTGGCCGACTCCGGCGGCGGGGCGGCGATCATCAAGTTCGACGCCGCGCACGGCGCGCGCACCGAGCACGACCTGGGCGGCGACACCGTGGCCGGGGAGGCCGTCTTCGTGCCCTCCGCCGCGCCGGACCGCGCCGAGGACGACGGCTGGCTGCTGTCCATCACCACCCGCCGCGACGGCAGCGCCTCGCAGCTGCTCGTGCTCGACGCCACCGACGTGGCCGGGCCGCCGGTCGCCGCGGTGACGCTGCCCCGCGGTGTCCCGTCCGGCTTCCACGGCTCGTGGATCGACGACGCCGCGCTGGCGCGGCGATGACGTCGGCATCCGGGAGCGCCCCGACCGAGGTGGTTCCGCCGGCCGTGTCCGAGGTGGTGGAGTTCCGGCCGCGGGCGATGATCCGCGGCCTCGCCCTGGACATCGGCCTGCCGCTGGCCGCCTACTACGGGCTGCACCTGCTCGGCGTCGCCGACTGGCCCGCGTTGCTGGCCGCGTCCGGGATCGCCGCGCTGCGCATCGCGTGGGACGCGGCGCGCCGGCGCCGGCTCAACCCGTTCGCCACCGTCATGCTGGTGGTGTTCGGCGTCGGGCTGGTCCTGTCGCTGGTCAGCGGGGACGCCCGGTTCCTGCTGCTGAAGGACTCGGTCACCACCGGCGCGGTGGCGCTGGTCTTCCTGGGCACCAGCGTGTGGGGCACGCCGCTCACCCTGGCCGCGATGCAGAGCTTCGCGCCGCACCGCGCCGCCGCGCTCGCGGCGGCCCACCGCGACGACCCGGCCGTGCGACGCGGGTTCCGCCGCGCATCCGCGGTCTGGGGGTTCGGCCTGCTCACCGAGGCCCTCGTCCGGGTGCCGCTGGTGTTCCTGCTGCCGGTCAGCGTGATGGTCGGGCTGAGCACCGTGCTCTCCGTCGCGGCGTTCGCCTGCCTGATCACCTGGAACGTCTGGTTCGTGGCCCGGGCCCGGCGCCGGATGGCGGCGGCTCGGGCCTCCTGAGCCGGCTCGGCGCCATGAGGGGGGCGCCGAGCCGTGCCGGGTGTGTCAGGCCCGCGCCGGTGGGACGTCCGCGTCCTCCAGCGCGTCGCGCATCGCGACCATCTTCGCCGCGGCCTCCCGCACCTCGGTGTCGGGATCGGAGTCGGCGACGATGCCGCACCCGGCGAACAGGCGGGCGACCGGTCCGTCGAGCTGGGCGCACCGCAGCGCGATCCCCAGCTCGCCGTCGCCGTTGCCGTCCACCCAGCCCACCGGGCCCGCATAGCGCCCGCGGTCCATGCCCTCCAGCTCGGCGATCAGCGCGATCGCGGCGTCCCGGGGCGTGCCGCCCACCGCCGCGGTCGGGTGCACGGCGGCGGCGAGCTGCAGGAGCGAGGCGGGGGTGCGGGGGTCGAGGGTGCCGTGGACGTCGCTGGCCAGGTGCGAGACGTTCGGCAGGGCGATCACCGACGGGGTCTGCGGGACCGTCAGCTCGGTGCACAGCGGGCGCAGCGCGGCGGCCAGCGAGTCGACGGCCAGCGCGTGCTCGTGGCGGTCCTTCGCCGAGCCCAGCAGCTGGCCGGGCAGGTCGTCGCCCTCGCCCGGCCAGATCGTGCCGGCCAGCACCCGGGACGCCACGGTGCCCGCGGTGCGGCGCACCAGCATCTCGGGCGTGGCCCCCACCAGCCCGTCGACGGAGTAGGACCAGCAGGTCGGGTACCGCCGCGCGAGGCCGCCGAGCAGGAACCGGGCGTCGAGCGGGGCGTCGCCCGCGGCGAGCAGGTCGTGCGCGAGCGCGGCCTTGTCGAGCTCGCCCGCCCGCATCCGGCGCACGGCCTCGGCGACGGCGCGGCGGTACCCGGCCACCGGCAGCAGGCCATCGGCGAAGCGCAGCGTGCCGCTGGGACGGACGGGGCTCACGGCCCGCACCGCGGACGGGCCGTCGCCGTGCGAGAACTCCGTGATCCACGCGACCCCGTCGCGGCGCGCCACCAGCACGCGCGGGACGACGAGCACCGAGCCCGGCGAGCCGTCGGCGAAGGTGAAGCTGGCGAACGCCACGGGCCCGGAACCGGGGGTGCCGACCTCGTCGCGGACGTCGAGCTTCTCGGTGAACGAGCTCCACCAGGCGTCCGCATCGGCGAACCGGTCGGGCCCCGTGACGGTGATGCGGGCGACCTCACCCCAGCCGACGAGCCCGTCGGCCCCGCGCACCCAGGACAACGGGTTGCGGTCGTCGGGGAGCAGGTCGAGCAGCCGGCCCGGGTCGTCGAGGGGCCTGGTCCGCACGCCCAACCCGGTCGGTAGCGGGGCGATCGTCACCTTTCCGAGAGTAGGAGGCGCCGCGCCGGGATGCGCGTCCGCCCCGGGAGGCACCGGCCACATCTCGTGCACGACCAGCCGCAATAGGATGGGCTGCGTGATGACGGGCACCACGCGCACCCGCGCGATCGACGAGCTGGCCTCGCTGCTGCGTCCGATCGGGCGCTTCGTCACCACCCGCCTGCCCGAGATCGTCGCCGGGATCGCCGTCCTCGCCACGGTCCTCGCGGTGCTGGCGCTGGCCGGAGCCGCCCTCGACGACCGCGCCATCGCCGCCAACCCGGCGGTCGCCCAGGCCGAGGTCCTGGAGGGCTCGTCGTTCCAGCGCACGCTGGTCCGCTTCACCGTCGCCAACGGCGAGGCCGTCGTGCCGGAGCGCGGGGTCTTCTACCCGTGGGGGCTGCAGGCCGGGGAGTCGGTGGCCGTCCAGTACGACGTCACGAACCCGGAGCTGGTGCGGGTGGCCGGCCGCAGCGCCCTGGACGGCGTGCTGCCGCTCGCGCTGGGCGTCGTCGCGGTGTGGGCGGTGCTGGGCCCCCTCGCGCTGTGGCTGCGCCGTCGCCGCCGCTGACGATCAGGCCCGCGGCCGGGTGGCCAGTGCCACCCCGAGCACGGCGAGCACCATCCCGCCGATCGCCACGGGCCCGAGCGTCTCGCCGAACATCGCGAACGCCATCAGGGCCGTGATCCCGGGAACCAGGTAGAAGTAGCTGGTCACCTGGGCCGCCGCGCCACGGCGCAGCATGAGGAACAGCAGCGAGATCCCGCCGCCGGTGAGCACCAGCACCGACCAGGCCAGTGCGCCGGCCAGCTGCGGGGTCCACGAGAACCGGAACGACTCGAACGCCGCCACGAACGGCAGCGTCACCACGATCGACGCGACGAACTGCACGACCTGCCCGGTCCGCAGGTCGAAGTGCGGGCAGAACCGCTTCTGGTAGAGCGTCCCGATGGTGATCCCGAGCAGCGCCGTGACCGTGAGGCCGAGCGTCAGCGCGGTGACGCCCTCCGTCGTGAGCCGGTTGGAGACGACGAGCGCGACGCCCGCGAAGCCGAGCAGCAGCCCGACGACCTGCCGCCCGCCCAGCCGTTCACCGAGCAGCCCGGCGAGCGCGGCGGTGAGCACCGGCTGCAGGTTCACGACGAGGGCGGCGACGCCCGCGGGCATCCCGGCCGCCACGGCGGCCCACACCCCGCCGAGGTACCCGGCCTGGATCCCGACGCCCGCCACCGCGATGTGCAGCACCTGGCGCCCGCGCGGCCACGGCGCCCTGGCCACCAGCGCGAGCGCCAGCATCAGCGCGACCACACCCGCGTAGCGCACGACCAGGAAGCTCAGCGGCTCGGCGTAGGGCGCGGCGTACTTCGCGACGACGAAGCCCGACGCCCAGATCACCACGAACGCGAACGGCGTGGCGCGGACGGCCAGGTTCGTGCCCGGTGACGAGGTGGTGGCGATGCCCGACCCTAACCACGCCGACCATCCGCGGTCACGCCCGAGGCGCCCTCGCAGGGCCGTGATCGCGGGGACGGCGCCGGTGCCCTCCGCGTCGGGTTCACGCCAGGAGGGTGCCCGGGGCCGGCTCGTACGGCTGGAAGAAGTCGTTGGCGCTCGCCCCGGCCAGCGTGAGCACCAGCGCAGGCACCGCCATACCGTCGATCTGCTCGCGGATGATGTCGGCGTGCCCCGCGTGCCGGGCGCACTCCTCGACCAGGTGCACCAGGTAGTAGCGAGCGTGGATCGGCCGGGCGTCGAAGATCCCGTGCCATGGCGCGGGCGGCGCCGTGGTGGCGGCGGCCGGATCGGTGGCGGCGACCGCGGCCCGCAGCTGTGCCCGTACCCGGTCGAAGTCCTCGATGGTCCCGGCCACCGTCTCGTCGTCGCGCACGGTGAAGCTGTCGGTGAACGCGGCGTACGCGGTCGCGTCCACCGGCTGCTCGGTGACCTCGGTTCGCAGGCGCTCCAGCGCTCCTCGCATGACGTAGGTGGCGTGCTTGATGATGCCGCCGACCGACAGCGCACTCCGGCACGGCGTCTCGCGCGCCTGCTCCTCGGTCAGGCCGAACGCGGCGGCACGGATGGCGCTGAGCTGCTCGTCGATGTAGTTGACGAGTCCGGTGACCTCGTCGTGCTGGGCGGGTGCGTACATCCTGCGACCTCCGGGCTCCTCGGTGGGACGGCACGACTGTGTCACCCGTAGCGGTCACTTCCTGACCGCCACCGGCCGCCGCGCGGCCGACCACGTCACGCGGCCGCGCGCCACCAGCCGAGGACGGCGTCCACGGCGCCGGGAGCCGCCACGATCATCGCGCCCTCCGGCAGCGGATCCGGCCGTCCGGCGCCGTCGACGACGAGCGCGCCGGCCTCCACGGCCAGGCAGACCGCGCCGGCGACATCCCATTCCCGGTAGTCCTCCAGCACGGCCGCGACGGCATGCCCGAGGGCCACCTGCGTGATCGCGAGCGCCGAGGAACCGAGGGCGCGGACACCGGCGTGCGCCGCGACGGCCTCCTGCGTGAACCGCGCCCCGCGCGCGGGCCCGAGCTCGGTGCAGACCAGGCCGCCCGTGGGGGATCGGGGGACGGCCCGGACCGGCACGCCGTTCGCCCGCACCCCTCGACCGCGGGCGGCGGCGTAGATCTGGGCCCGGCTCGGGTCGGCGATCACCCCCACGACCGGTCCGGCGGCGTCCACCAGCGCGAGACTGTAGGCGCACCAGGGGAATCCCGCGACGTAGTTCGCGGTGCCGTCGACGGGGTCGACGACCCACCGGTACCGGGCCGCGAGGGCGCCGTGGTCGGCGCCGTACTCCTCGCCGACCACGGGGATCTCCGGGAACTCGGCGGCCAGCACCCGGCGGGTGTGGCGTTCGAGGGTGCGATCGGTGTCGGTGACCCAGTCGAACGGGCTGGACTTGTGCGCGGCGCCGCTGTGGTGGTCGCGCCCCGCGGTCGCCGTGATCACCTCGGCCGCGTCGTTCGCGAGCCGCCCGGCCACCTCGAGGGCACGGGACAGCATGCCCGGCTCCACCGGGAGCCCGGGCGCGGGTGCGCTCGAGTGCTGCTGGACGGTCATGTGGCCCGAGCGTCACCGGCTCCGGTGTCCCGGGTGCGTCCCCCAGGTGACGTGCCATGGATCACCGGGCCAACTGTGTGACCGGGAGTCGACCGGGGGCCATCGGCCGCCGGAGCGGAGCGGAGGCAAATCAGACACTGTTGGTCCGGCGTTGGGGAGGGCGCCACCGCCGCGCTCCCCGGCAGGAGCACGGTGCCCCCGTGCGCGTCGCCATCGTCTCCGAGTGCTTCCTCCCCGTGGTCAACGGCGTCACCAACTCGGTGCTCCGGGTCGTCGAGCACCTCACCGGCGCCGGGCACGACGTGCTGGTCGTCGCCCCCGGCATGGACGGGCCCACCGAGTACGCGGGCGCCCCGGTGGTCCGGATCCCGGCCGTGGACCTGCCGGTGGTCTCCTCGATGCCCGTCGGGGTGCCGAGCAGGCGGGTGCTGACGGCCCTGCGCGAGTTCGCCCCGGACGTCGTGCACCTCGCGGCCCCGTTCGTCGTCGGGTACCGAGGGCTCGCCGCGGCCCGGCGGCTGGGGATCCCGACCGTCGCGGTCTACCAGACCGACGTGGCCGGCTTCGCCTCCTCCTACGGCCTCGGCCTGACCGCGCGCGCGGCCTGGCGCTGGACGTGCAGGCTGCACGGGCAGGCCGACCGCACGCTCGCGCCGTCGAGCTGGGCCACCGAGGCGCTGCGGGCGCGCGGCGTCCCGCGGGTGCACCAGTGGGCGCGCGGGGTCGACACCCGCCGGTTCACCCCCTCCAAGCGCGACGCGCGGCTGCGCGCCGAGCTCGCTCCCGGCGGCGAGCTGCTGGTCGGCTACGTCGGCAGGCTCGCGCCGGAGAAGCAGGTCGAGCGGCTCGGCGCGCTGGCCGGCCTGCCGGGAACGCGGCTGGTCGTCGTCGGCGGCGGGCCCAGCGAGGAGCGGCTGCGGGCGGCACTGCCGGAGGCGGCGTTCCTGGGCTTCCGGGAGGGCGACGAGCTGGCCCGGATCTACGCGTCGCTGGACGTCTTCGTGCACACCGGGCCGTCGGAGACGTTCTGCCAGGCCGTGCAGGAGGCGCTCGCGTCGGGGCTGCCGGTGGTGGCACCGGACGCCGGCGGCCCGCGCGACCTGGTGCTGCCGGGACGCACGGGCTTCCTCGTCCCACCGCATCCCGAGGGCGCGGCGCCCGACGACCCGGCCTCGGTGGCCGCGGACGCCGAGCTCGTGGCGGCGGTGCGGGCGCTGGCCGACCCCGCGCTGCGGCGCCGGTTCGGGGCGGCGGCGCGCCCGACGGTGCTGCGCCGCACCTGGTCGACGGTGTGCGACGAGCTGCTCGCCCACTACTGCGAGGTCATCGGCGTCACGGCCGCGGCAGCGTGACGTGCGGATCGTCCAGCTCGCCAACTTCTACGGCCCCCGGTCCGGCGGCTTGCGCACCGCCCTGCACCACCTCGGCGCCGGCTACGGGGCCCAGGGGCACGAGGTGGTCCTCGTGGTGCCGGGCGCGCGCTTCGCCGACGAGCCGCTGCCCAGCGGGATCCGGCGCATCACGATCGGGGCGCCCCGCCTGCCCGGCACCGGCGGCTACCGCGCCGTCGACCCGTGGCGCGTGCAGCGGCTGCTGGAGCGGCTGCGCCCCGACGCCATCGAGGTGTCCGACCGCCTGACCCTGCGCGGGCTCGGCGCGTGGGCCGCCCGGCACGGCGTGCCGAGCATCGTGATCTCCCACGAGCGCCTCGACCGGTTGCTGACGCAGTTCCTGCTGCCCGGCCCGGCCGCGCGGCGCGTGGCCGACGCGGCCAACGCCCGCATGGCCGCCGCCTACGGCACCGTCGTGTGCACCACGTCGTTCGCGCGGGCGGAGTTCGACCGGATCGGTGCCCGCAACGTCGCCCAGGTGCCGCTCGGCGTCGATCTCGCGACGTTCTCGCCGCTGCACCACGACCCGGACGTGCGCCGCGGCCTCGCCGACGGCGCCGACACGCTCCTCGTGCACTGCGGGCGGCTCTCGCCGGAGAAGCACCCCGAGCGCAGCATCGACACGGTGGCCGCCCTGCGCGCGGCGGGGCACCGGGTGCGCCTGGTCGTCGCGGGGGACGGGCCGCGCCGGGCGGCCCTGGAGCGGCGGGCCGGCGGGCTGCCGGTCACGTTCCTCGGGTTCGTGCCCGACCGCACCCGGCTGGCCACGCTGCTGGCCTCGGCCGACGTCTCCCTCGCGCCGGGCCCGCACGAGACGTTCGGCCTCTCCGCGCTGGAGGCGCTGGCCAGCGGCACCCCGGTGGTCGTCTCCGCGTCCTCGGCGCTGCCCGAGATCGTCGGGCGGTCCGGGGCCGCCGCGCTGGACCGGCCCGAGGCCTTCGCCGCGGGCGTCACCACGCTGCTGGCCGCCGACGAGGCGAGCCGCCGCGCGGCGGCCAGGGCGCGGGCCGAGCAGTTCGGCTGGCCCGCGTCGGTGGCGGGGATGCTGGGGATGCTGGCGGCGGCCTGACCACGAACGGTCTCGTGCGTCGTCGACGTCCTGCGTAGTCGCACGGAGGGCAGGGATGCGCCGGCCGGGCAGGCTGAGCGCATGGACGCCCCGCTCGGGCACCGCGTCCCGGTGCCACCCGCCCCCACGCACGCCACGATCGACGTGAACCGGCAGAACGCCGCGGTGTCGGCGCTGCACGGCGCGGAGCAGGCGTGGCGGGCGCAGACGGTCGCCGCCGTGCTGGCCGCGCCGCAGGCCTACGCGCCGCCGGTCCTCGCGGCGCTGGCCGCGGTGCTGTTCGCCGAAGGCAGGCGCGGCGAGGCCGCGTTCTGGTTCTACGCGGCGCAGCTGCGGGCCCGGTTCGACGCGAACCGGTGTGCCGACCCGACGGCGGCCGGCGCCGTCGCCGTCCTGACCCAGCGCTACGGGCCCGAGATCAACCGCCACGCGTTCGCCGACCGCACCGCGCTGCGGGCGACCGTCGAGCGGGTGGTGGCCTGGGACCGGGAGGCCGCGCACGACTACGACCACCGGTGGATCAACCTGCACGGGATGGGCGCCGTCACCGGGTCCGCGGCCCCGCTGAGCCGGCCGGAGGCCGAGTGGCCTGCCATTGCGGAGCGGACCCGGGTGGAGTACCTGGAGGGCCTCGACCGCGCGCTGCGCGGGGCGTGATCTGCAGGAGCCCACCCCACACCGCACGCTCGAGGACCTGCCGAGGTCGCCTCGATGGCGACCGCTGGTGATGACGGCCGCACCGACCCTTCGGCAGGAGGCGAGGCGCACCACTGCGCCAGCACCACGACCGTCGGACCGGACGTCGACGGGCACGACCGCGGTATGGTGGGCCGGACTTCGAGGGGTGGGCAGGGGATGGCTGACGAGGAGCACTCGCACCACCTTTCGCGGTATCTCGAAGACGGAACGCTGACCGATGAGTGGCCGGGCGATCCGGATGCCCGGACGGGTCTCGCGATCACGGCCTGTCGGTGTGGGTGGCTGGGGCCGGGGAGGCAGCTCGACCGCCCGTTCGGGGAGGTCCAGGAATGGGCGTACGACGAATGGGACAGGCTCCATTTCGGCCCGATGGTCGAGCCGGCCGCCGGGAAGAAGCTGCTGAGCTATCTCGACCCGACGGGCCGCGTTCGATTCCTGCTGGCCGGCCGCGAGGCCCGGAACGAGGCGGAGCTCGAGCTGCTCATGGAGCAGGGCTGCTGGGTCCACGGCTCGTTCCGTGAGGTGAGCAGTGTCTCTCCTGATCGACCTTCCCTCATCGCGCCGATCGGTGGTCCATGGGAGGAGCACGGAGTCGACGGTTTCGCTCCGACCGTCGAGCTGGTGATCCCCGAGTTTGCAACGCTCCGGTGGCACCGAAGTCAGATCGGCGACGATTGATTCAGCGACAGGAGATGTACCGGTAGCCGCTCGTGTCGGCTTTGAATCCGCTCGTTCCGTGGAAGTAGTACAGTTCGGCCCTCGTCCGGTAGTAGGCCCCCTGTCCGGCGAGGCACGGGTACTCGGCTGCCTTCGTGTAGGAGCCGAGTTGCTCGGATTCCGTTGCATGAACCGGCTCCCAGTTGGAGTACCCCCCGTCGGGGTACTTGATCCGCTCCTCCAGTGTCAGGTCGAGGTTCTGGAGTGTCTCCGGCTGGACCTCGTTGCACCTCACCTCGGTCCTGTAGTCGATGAAGCCCGCGCGCCCCGCTGTCGGAGTGCTGGCGTGCACGCTGCAGCCGTACACGTGAGCAGACGCAGGCTCGGCCAGCAGTAGCGTGGCGAGTAGTGATCAGGCGGTGAGGGCAACGGTTGTTGTGATCGTCAAGCGCACGCGGGTGGCGTCAGGGCGTGGAGCCGGGTGTGGGCCCGGGCTACGGCGACGCAAGAACACGATCTTTTCCCGTAGGGGTGGTTGCTTGTCCATCCATGAACGATGAGGCTCTCAAGTCTCGATGGGCGGGTTTCGGGACGAAGTGATCTGCGATCGCGAACGCCAGCCGTCGAGTTCCTACGGTCCCAACCGCGGCCGGCTCGATCACGTCGTCCGCACGAGTCCGCCCCGCCGTCGCGAGGCGACCTCGTCGACCGGCGCCGGGCACCGCGTAGCGTTCCGTCCGTGAGCCGGGCCGACCTCGACAAGGACCCCACCGACGTCGCCGCGATGTTCGACGGCGTCGCGCGGCGCTACGACCTCACCAACACGGTGCTGACGGCCGGGCAGGACCGGCGGTGGCGCCGGCTCACGCGGGAGGCGCTGGGGCTGCGACCCGGGGAGCGGGTGCTGGACCTCGCTGCCGGCACGGCCGTCTCGACGGTGGAGCTGCGCCGGTCGGGGGCGTGGTGCGTGGCCGCCGACTTCTCGCTGGGCATGCTGCAGGCGGGCGCGCAGCGCGACGTTCCCAAGGTCGCGGCCGACGCGCTGCACCTGCCGTTCCGCGACGGCGCCTTCGATGCGGCGACGATCTCCTTCGGGCTGCGCAACGTCGCCGACACCGACCGCGCCCTCGCCGAGCTCGCGCGCGTCACACGGCCGGGTGGGCGGCTCGTGGTCTGCGAGTTCAGCCGCCCGACGGTCACCGCGTTCCGCGCGGCCTACTACGTCGGGCTCGAGCACGTGCTGCCCGCGATCGCCCGCCGGGTGTCGAGCAACCCCGAGGCCTACACCTACCTGGGCGAGTCGATCCGGGACTGGCCGGCCCAGCCCGACCTCGCCCGGCGCATCGCGCAGGCCGGCTGGACCGGCGTCGCCTGGCGCAACCTCGCCCTCGGCGCCGTGGCCCTGCACCGCGCCACCCGCGCCTGACGCCGGGGTCACAGGGCCGGCGCCGGCCACGGTGATCGACGAGAGTGGTCGCAGTGCCGCACCGACGAGGCTGGAGAACCGCACGCACTGATCACAGCTCAGCCGCCGGCGCCGAGACGGCGCTCGAGCGCGTGGGCCTCGAGCCCTTGATCGATGCGAGCCGCTCGTTCCCGTGGTCGTGACAGCAGCGGTGTGCGGCTCGGGCCGATCACGAGCTCATGATCGTTGTGAACCGCACGCCAGCGCTCTCGTTGCGACCCTGACGCGCGGCTCGGATCGATCGTCGGTCGTCGCGGCGGTCGTCGGCCCCTGACCGGTGATCGTTCCGAGGTCCAGCTCGTCGCCCTGGCCGGGGCGATCCCGTCGACCTCGGACCGATCATGAGCGGTTGATTGTTCCGAGATTGCGCTGTGCGCCCTGGCCGGGCGATCGCGTCGAGTTCGGAACGATCACAC
This sequence comes from Pseudonocardia kunmingensis, assembly GCF_006716445.1. Classification (GTDB taxonomy): domain Bacteria; phylum Actinomycetota; class Actinomycetes; order Mycobacteriales; family Pseudonocardiaceae; genus Pseudonocardia; species Pseudonocardia kunmingensis. The sequence continues at coordinate 2,400,504 of NZ_VFPA01000001.1, read as the reverse complement.
CGGGCCGGGCCGGACCATCGTCAGCTGGTGCACCCGCCCGCCCTCGTACCGCAGGCCGGGGACCGCGGGCGTGGGGCCGTGGGCGTGGAAGCCCATGCGTTCGAAGAAGCGGGTCGCCCGCCGGTTCTCCACCAGCGTCTGCAGGTAGCAGCCGGGGGTGCCGGTCTCGCGCAGCCGGGCGAACCAGTGCTCCATCAGCCCGGCCGCGGCGCCGGTGCCGCGGGCCCGGGGCAACAGGTTGATGTGCAGGTGAGCGGGCCAGCGGGGGTCGTGGAGCTCACCGGCGGTGGGCTGCCGGCGGAGGGCCGCGCCTGCCACGTCGACCACGCTGCGCGCGAAGAAGGCGGCCGGGCCGCGGCGCAGGACCAGGCGGTGCTCCCGGATGGCCCGTTCCATCCGCGCGTTCTCGCCGGGTACGGCGGTGCCGAGGGAACCCGTCAGGTACCCCGCGAGCTCCCCGTCCACGACCGCGACGAACAGCGACTCCGGCTCGAGGTCCATGTACGGGGTGAGGTAGACGGCCGCCTCGGACTCCACGTGCCCCCACAGCGACGCGGTCGGAGCGCCCTCGCCCGCCCGGCCGAAGAGAGCCCGCAGCGCGGGCCGGTCGGCCTCCTCGAAGTTCCGGATCTCCACCGCGCCAGCCAACCTGAGGCGGCGTCACTCGACCAGGGTGTTTAGACTCGGCCCCGACTTCGTGAATCCGTTCACAAGGAGCCGCATGGCTGCGCCCGAACCCACCACATCGGATGCCGACGTCATCGTCGTCGGCGCCGGACCCGCCGGATCCACCGCCGCGGCGTACCTCGCCCGGGCTGGACTCGACGTCCTCCTCCTGGAGAAGTCGACGTTCCCGCGCCCCAAGGTGTGCGGCGACGGCTTCACCCCGCGGGGCATGAAGCAGCTGATCGACCTGGGCATCGACTGCTCGCAGGAGAACGGCTGGCTGCACAACAAGGGCCTGCGGGTCGTCGGCGGCGGGGTCACCCTCGAGCTGGCATGGCCCACGCTGGCGAGCTTCCCCGACTACGGAGCGGTGCGCCCCCGGCAGGACTTCGACGAGCTGCTCGTCCGGCACGCCGAGAAGCTGGGCGCCCGGCTGCACGAGGACACCACGGTCACCGAGGCCGTCACCGACGAGCGCAGCGGCCGCGTCGTGGGCGTGCGCGGCACCGTCGGCAAGGGCGGTAAGAACGGCGGGGAGAAGCGGCCGGTCTCCTACCGGGCGCCGCTCACCCTGGCCTGCGACGGCGTGTCGGCGCGCCTCGCGCTCAGCCTCGGCATGGCCAAGCGCGACGACCGGCCGATGGGCGTGGCCGTGCGCCGCTACTACGACTCCCCGCGCACGCACGACGACCACCTCGAGAGCCACCTCGAGCTGTGGGACCGCTCGGACCCGGCGAACCCGAAGCTGCTGCCGGGCTACGGCTGGATCTTCGGGATGGGTGACGGCACGTCGAACGTCGGGCTGGGGATCCTGTCCACGTCCAAGGCCTACGGCTCCACCGACTACCGCGCGCTGCTGAAGTCGTGGCTCGACGGCACGCCGGAGGAGTGGGGCTACCGCGACGAGAACGCGGTGGGCACCGTCGGCGGCGCCGCGCTGCCCATGGGCTTCAACCGCGTGCCGCACTACCGGCCCGGGCTGTTGCTGGTCGGCGACGCGGGCGGCATGGTCAACCCGTTCAACGGGGAGGGCATCGCCTACGCCATGGAGTCCGCGGCGATCGCGGCGCGCTGCGCGGTGCAGGCGCACGCCCGTTCGGGCTCGTCGGCGGAGGCGGCGCTGGCGGGCTACCCGGCGGCGATGAGCCAGGCGCTCGGCGGCTACTACCGCATCGGCAACATCTTCTCGAAGCTGATCGGCAACCCGACGATCATGGCGACGGCCACGAAGTACGGCCTGCCGCGCGTCACGCTCATGCGGTTCATCCTCAAGCTGCTCGCCAACCTCTACGACCCGCACGACGGCGGGGTCAGCGACCGCGTCATCACCGCGATGACCAGGCTCACACCGAGCCTGTAGTAAGGCTTGCCTGGGTCCGGACGGGCTACACGCCCGACTTAGGGTCCCGGCGGAATCAGATAGCGCGATTCATCAGACGACGAGACGACGACGAGGGCAGAACGGATGCTCGACCCCTACCTCCCGCTGGTGCTGCTGTTCGCCCTGGCAGGTGCGTTCGCCCTGTTCTCGGTGACGGCCGCGCCGTACGTCGGCCCGCGCCGCTACAACCGGGCCAAGCTCGACGCCTACGAGTGCGGCATCGAGCCCTCGCCCCAGCCCGTCGTGGGCGGCGGCCGGATGCCGGTCGCCTACTACCTCACGGCGATGTTGTTCATCCTGTTCGACATCGAGATGGTCTTCCTCTACCCGTTCGCGGTGAGCGCCAACGCGCTGGGCCTGTTCGGGCTGGTGGAGATCGTGCTGTTCATCGTCACGGTCGGCTTCGCCTACATCTACGTGTGGCGGCGCGGCGGGCTGGATTGGAACTGAGATGGGTCTCGAAGAGCACCTGCCCAGCGGCGTCCTGCTGACCAGCGTCGAGAAGCTGGTCAACTGGACGCGCAAGTCGTCGCTGTGGCCCGCCACGTTCGGGCTCGCCTGCTGCGCCATCGAGATGATGACCACCGGTGCGCCCCGCTACGACCTCGCCCGCTTCGGGATGGAGGTCTTCCGCGCCTCGCCCCGCCAGGCCGACCTCATGATCGTCGCCGGCCGGGTGAGCAACAAGATGGCGCCGGTCCTGCGCCAGATCTACGACCAGATGCCCGAGCCGCGCTGGGTGCTGGCGATGGGCGTCTGCGCCTCGTCGGGCGGGATGTTCAACAACTACGCGATCGTCCAGGGCGTCGACCACGTGGTGCCGGTCGACATGTACCTGCCCGGCTGCCCGCCCCGGCCGGAGATGCTGATGGACGCGATCCTCAAGATCCACGCCAAGATCATGGACGAGCCGCTGGGCTCGCGGCGCGCCGCGGAGCTGGCCGAGAGCGGCCACAAGACCGAGCTCGTGCCGTCCTCGATCAAGTTCGCGAAGAAGTGACCGCAGATGCCTGACCAGAACAACGGCGCGGAGAACACCGGCACCTCGAAGGACGACGCGGAGCGCACCGGCGCACCGCAGTCCTCGGCGCAGCAGAGCGGGTCCGACGCCGCCGAGCAGCGGGCCCGCGGGGCGGAGGACGCGCGCGGCGGGGAGGTCGAGCAGACCGACGCGCCGATCGACGCCCCGTCCGACACCGAGGGCGACGAGCAGACCACCCCGGAGGGCGGCACCCGCGTGGCGCCGACCCGCGAGCGGCGCGGCATGTTCGGCGTCTCCGGCTCCGGCGACACGTCCGGCTTCGGCGGCCTGCGCCTGCCGGGCCACGTGCCCGCGCCGGCCGAGCGGCCCTTCGGCGGCTGGTTCGACGAGTTCGCCGACGACTTCGGCGACGCGCTGGCCGAGCGCGGGATCCCGCGCAGCGCCGTGCAGCAGATCACGATCGACCGCGGCGAGATCACCTTCTACGTGCAGCGCGAGCGGATCCTCGACCTCTGCCGCACCCTGCGCGACGAGGAGTACCTGCGCTTCGAGCTGTGCTCCTCGGTCTCGGGGGTCGACTACGGCGAGGACGTGCCGCAGCGGCTGCACGTCGTCTACCACCTGACGTCGATGACCTTCCGCCGCCGGATCCGCCTCGAGGTGGCCCTGGACGTCGACGACGCGCACGTGCCGAGCGTCGTGGAGGTCTACCCCACGGCCGACTGGCAGGAGCGCGAGGCCTGGGACATGTTCGGGATCGTCTTCGACGGCCACCCGGCGCTCACCCGCATCCTGATGCCGGACGACTGGGACGGCCACCCGCAGCGCAAGGACTACCCCCTCGGCGGGATCCCGGTGGAGTACAAGGGCGCGGAGATCCCTCCGCCCGATCAGCGGAGGGCCTACACATGAGCCAGGACTCCTACGCCCCCGGCCGCGAGACCACCGAGGGCACCGTCTACACGGTCACCGGTGGCGACTGGGACACGCTCCTCGACGAGGAGCACGACGACCGCATCGTCATCAACATGGGTCCGCAGCACCCGTCCACGCACGGCGTGCTGCGCCTGGTGCTGGAGCTCGAGGGCGAGACGGTGCAGCAGGCCCGGTCGGTGATCGGCTACCTGCACACCGGCATCGAGAAGAACTGCGAGTACCGCACCTGGACCCAGGGCGTCACGTTCGTGACGCGCATGGACTACCTGGCGCCGATCTTCAACGAGGTCGGCTACTGCCTCGCGGTGGAGAAGCTGCTCGGCGCCGAGGTGCCGCGCCGCGCGCAGGTGGCCCGCGTGCTGCTGATGGAGATCAACCGCATCGGCTCGCACCTGGTCTGCCTCGCCACCGGCGGCATGGAGCTCGGCGCGCTCACCGGCATGACGGCCGGGTTCCGCGAGCGCGAGGAGGTGCTCCACCTGCTGGAGTTCCTCACCGGCCTGCGCATGAACCACGCGTTCGTGCGGCCCGGCGGGCTCGCCCAGGACCTCCCGGAGGGCTGGGAGGAGCGGGTCGCCGAGTTCGTCAAGGTCATGCGCAAGCGGCTGCCGGACTACGACAACCTGCTCACCGGCCAGCCGATCTGGCGCCAGCGCCTCGAGGGCGTCGGCTACCTGCCCGTGGACGGCTGCCTCGCGCTCGGTGCCACCGGCCCGATCCTGCGCTCCGCGGGCCTGCCGTGGGACCTGCGCAAGGTCGAGCCGTACTGCGGGTACGAGGAGTACGACTTCGAGGTCCCGGTGGCCACCGAGGCCGACTGCTACGCCCGCTACCGGCTGCGCGTCCAGGAGATCCGGGAGTCGCTCAAGATCATCGAGCAGGCCGCGGCGAAGATGGAGCCGGGGCCGGTGATGGTCGAGGACCGCAAGATCGCCTGGCCTGCGCAGCTCACGATCGCGTCCGACGGCATGGGCAACAGCCTCGAGCACGTCCGCAAGATCATGGGTCAGTCGATGGAGTCGCTGATCCACCACTTCAAGCTGGTCACCGAGGGCTTCTCGGTGCCGGCCGGGCAGGCGTACACGGCGGTCGAGTCGCCGCGCGGCGAACTGGGCTACCACCTGGTCTCCGACGGCGGCACCCGGCCGGTGCGCGTCCACGTGCGGGACCCCAGCTTCGTGAACCTGCAGACGATGCCCGCGATGAGCGAGGGCGGCATGGTCGCCGACGTCATCGCGGCGGTCGCCTCGATCGACCCCGTCATGGGAGGTGTGGACCGGTGACCTTGCCTGAAGGCACGCCGGAGTCCTACGGCCCGATCACCGGGCCGGAGGAGGTCGTGTTCGAGCCGGTCGTCGACGACGCCGGCCCGGTCGTCGAGCGGTTCGACGAGCTCACGCGCCAGCGCACGAAGGAGATCATCGCGCAGTACCCGCAGTCGCGGTCCGCGCTGCTCCCGCTGCTGCACCTGGTGCAGTCGGTGGAGGGCCACGTGAGCCAGGACGGCATCCGCTACTGCGCGGAGGCGCTGGAGCTGACCACCGCCGAGGTCTCGGCGGTGGCCACCTTCTACACGATGTACAAGCGCACGCCGTGCGGCCAGCACCTGGTCAGCGTCTGCACCAACACCCTGTGCGCCACCCTGGGCGGCGACGACATCTACAAGCGACTCTCGGAGAAGCTCGGCGTCGGCCACGAGGGCACCGCGGGCGAGCCGGGTGCGGAGGGCTCGATCACGCTCGAGCACGCCGAGTGCCTCGCTGCGTGCGACCTCGCGCCGGTGCTGCAGGTCAACTACGAGTACTACGACAACCAGACGCCGGAGTCGGCCGAGGCGCTGGTGGACGCATTGGCGCGGGGCGAGAAGCCGGCCCCCACCCGCGGCGCGCCGCTCACCGACTTCCGCACGGTGGAGCTGGAGCTCGCGGGGATCTTCCCCGACCTGCCCACGAGCGTGGAGGGCCCGTCCGTGGCGCCGGAGTCGGTGCGGGGTGCCCAGCTCGCCTCCGAGCGCGGCTGGGTGGCGCCGGCCATGCCCGACACCCCGCCCGCGTTCCCCGCTCTTCCGGAGAAGAAGTAGCCATGGTGGATCAACTCACGCCGGTGCTCACGAGGCGCTGGCAGTCGCCGCGCTCGTGGTCGATCGACACCTACGAGCAGCTCGAGGGCTACCAGGCCCTGCGGCACGCGCTGACCGCCCATCCCGACCAGCTCATCCAGCTGGTGAAGGACTCCGGGCTGCGCGGCCGCGGCGGTGCCGGCTTCCCCACCGGCATGAAGTGGGGCTTCATCCCGCAGGGGCCCACCGGCCCGGGCGCCAAGCCCAAGTACCTGGTGATCAACGCCGACGAGGGCGAGCCGGGTACCTGCAAGGACATCCCCACGATGATGGCCGACCCGCACTCCCTCGTGGAGGGCTGCATCATCACCAGCTACGCGATCCGCGCGAACTTCTGCGCGATCTACGTGCGCGGTGAGGCGCTGCACTGCATCCGCCGCATGCGGCGGGCGGTGGAGGAGGCCTACGCCAAGGGCTACCTCGGCCGCGACATCCTCGGCTCGGGCTTCGACCTCGACATCGTGGTGCACGCCGGCGCGGGTGCCTACATCTGCGGCGAGGAGACGGCACTGCTCGACTCGCTCGAAGGTCGTCGCGGTCAACCCCGCCTCAAGCCTCCCTTCCCGGCCACGTCGGGGCTCTACGCCTCGCCGACTGTGGTGAACAACGTGGAGACCATCGCCTCGGTTCCCGCCATCGTGATGGGCGGCAGCGACTGGTTCCGCACGATGGGCTCGGAGAAGAGCCCCGGCCCGAAGATCTACTCGGTGTCCGGGCACGTCGAGCGGCCCGGCCAGTACGAGGCCCCGCTGGGCATCACGCTGCGGCAGCTGCTCGAGCTGGCGGGCGGCATGAAGGGCGGGATCCCGCTCAAGTTCTGGACGCCGGGCGGCTCGTCCACGCCGATCTTCACGGCCGAGCACCTCGACGTCCCGCTGGACTTCGAGGGTGCCGCTGCGGCCGGCTCGATGCTGGGCACCACGGCCGTGCAGGTCTTCAACGAGACCGTCTCGGTGCCGTGGGCCGTCATGAAGTGGACCGAGTTCTACAAGCACGAGTCGTGCGGCAAGTGCACCCCGTGCCGCGAGGGCACCTACTGGCTGGTGCAGATCCTCGAGCGGATGGTGCACGGCCAGGGCACCGAGGCAGACGTCGAGACGATGCTCGACGTCTGCGACAACATCCTCGGCCGCTCGTTCTGCGCCCTCGGTGACGGCGCCACCAGCCCGATCACGAGCGCCATCAAGTACTTCCGCCAGGAGTTCCTGGACCTCATCGCGGAGCAGCCCGCGGTGGGACGTCCGGAGCAGCTGGACGATCTGGTTGGAGCCCAGGCATGACGATCGCCCCCGAGGAGAAGAAGGAGGCGCGACCGGTCCCGGAGGGGCACGTGCGCCTCACGATCGACGGGCAGGAGGTGGACGCGCCCAAGGGTGAGCTGCTGATCCGCACCTGCGAGCGGCTCGGGATCATCGTGCCGCGGTTCTGCGACCACCCGCTGCTCGACCCGGCGGGCGCGTGCCGGCAGTGCCTGGTCGAGGTGGAGATGGGCGGCCGGCCGATGCCGAAGCCGCAGGCCAGCTGCACCATGACGGTGGCGGACGGCATGGTCGTCAAGACCCAGCACTCCTCGCCGGTGGCCAAGAAGGCCCAGGAGGGGGTGATGGAGCTCCTGCTCATCAACCACCCCCTGGACTGCCCCATCTGCGACAAGGGCGGCGAGTGCCCCCTGCAGAACCAGGCGATGAGCACCGGGCGCACCGACTCGCGGTTCATCGAGACCAAGCGGGTCTTCGAGAAGCCGCTGCCGATCTCGTCGCAGGTGCTGCTGGACCGCGAGCGCTGCGTCCTCTGCCAGCGCTGCACCCGCTTCTCCGAGGAGATCGGCGGCGACCCGTTCATCGACCTGCTGGAGCGCGGCGCCAACCAGCAGGTCGGGGTGGCGCAGGACAAGCCGTTCCAGAGCTACTTCTCCGGCAACACCATCCAGATCTGCCCGGTCGGCGCGCTCACCAGCGCCGCCTACCGGTTCCGCTCCCGCCCGTTCGACCTGGTCTCCACGCCGGGCGTCGACGAGCACACCTCGAGCGGCGCGGCCCTGCGCGTCGACACCCGCCGGGGCACGGTCATGCGCCGCCTCGCCGGCAACGACCCCGAGGTCAACGAGGAGTGGATCGACGACAAGACCCGCTTCGCGTTCCGCTACCTCTCCTCGAAGGGCCGCATCACCCGGCCGCTGGTGCGGGGCGAGGACGGGCAGCTGCACGAGTCCTCGTGGACCGAGGCGCTCGCGGTCGCCGCGGAAGGCCTGCTCGCCGCGCGTGAGCAGGGGATCGGGGTGCTCGCGGGCGGGCGGCTGACCGTCGAGGACGCCTACGCGTACGGCAAGTTCGCGCGGGTCGCAGCCGGCACGAACGACGTCGACTTCCGGGCGCGCGCCCACTCGGCGGAGGAGCTGGACTTCCTGGCCTCGCAGGTGGTCGGGAAGGGCCCGGAGACCCTCAGCTACACCCGCCTCGAGGCGGCGCCCGCGGTGCTCTGCGTGGCGCTGGAGCCGGAGGAGGAGGCGCCGGTCGTCTACCTGCGGCTGCGCAAGGCGGCGCGCAAGCACGGCCAGCGCGTGTTCCACCTCGGCCAGTGGACGACGCCGGCCGTCGAGCGCACCTCGCTGGAGACGGGCGCGGCGGCACCGGCGGCGAAGGACAACCTCATCCCGGCGGTGCCCGGGGCCGAGGCCGCGGTGCTGGCGGACCTGCCGGCGCACGTGGTGGAGGCGCTGACCGGCGGCGGCGTGATCCTCGTCGGCGAGCGCGCCGCCGAGGTGCCCGGCCTGTACTCGGCCGTGGCCGCCCTCGGGGCGCGCACCGGCGCGGCGATCGGCTGGGTCCCCCGCCGCGCAGGCGACCGCGGGGCGCTCGACGCGGGCGCCGTGCCCACGCTGCTGCCCGGTGGCCGCCCGGTCGCCGACGCCGCGGCCCGCGCCGAGGTGGAGCAGGCGTGGGGCCTCGCGGCCGGCGCGCTGCCGACCACCCCGGGCCGCGACACCGACGAGATCCTCACCGCGGCCGCCACCGGCGAGCTGGCGGCGCTGGTCGTCGGCGGTGTCGACCCGCACGACCTCGCCGACCCGGCGGCCGCGCTGGCCGCCCTGCGCGACGTCGGGTTCCTGGTGAGCCTCGAGATGCACTCCTCGGCGGTCACCGAGCTCGCCGACGTCGTGCTGCCGGTGGCCCCGGACGTGCAGCGCGCGGGCAGCTACCTCAACTGGGAGGGGCGCAGGCGCGAGTTCGGGCCTGCCCTGGACGCCAGCGGCGTGCTCCCGGACTGCCGCGTGCTCGACACGCTCGCCGTCGAGATGGACGTCGACCTGTTCACGCAGACCCCCGCGGCGGCCGCGGGCGAGCTGGGCCGCCTCGGCGCCCGGACGGGCGCCGCTCCGGCCGCCCCGTCGGTCCCTTCGGGCGAGCCGCTGCGGCCCGGGTTCGGGCAGGCGGTGCTCGCGACCTGGCGCCAGCTGATCGACGGCTCGACCCTCGCGATGGAGGAGCCGGCGCTGGCCGGCACGGCCCGCCCGGCCTACGTCCGGGTGAACGCCGCCACGGCCGAGCGGCTGGGTGTCACGGAGGGCGCGCCGGCCACGGTGCGCACCGACCGGGGCGCGATCACGCTGCCGGTGGCGCTGGCCGACCTGCCCGACGGCGTCGTGTGGCTGCCGGGCAACTCGGGTGACTCCCGCGTCCGGAGCGTCCTCGGCGCCGGGCACGGCGACCTGGTGGGGGTGACGGCATGAACCTGCTGGCGCAGGCTCCCGAGGGGATGACCCGCACGCAGGAGCTGCTGGCCGACGACCCGCTCTGGCTGGTGGTCCTGAAGGTCGTGGCGCTGTTCGCGATCGGCGTCGTGCTCACGCTCTTCATGATCAACTGGGAGCGCAAGGTGGTGGGCCGGATGCAGCAGCGTCCGGGCCCGAACCGCACCGGCCCCGGTGGCTGGCTGCAGTCCTTGGCGGACGGGCTCAAGCTCGCCTTCAAGGAAGACATCATGCCGGTGATGGCCGACAAGCGGGTGTACTTCATCGCCCCGGTCATCTCCACGATCCCGGCCTTCGTGGCGTTCTCGGTGATCCCGTTCGGCGGCGAGGTGTCGATCTTCGGTGAGCCGACGGTGCTGCAGCTGGTCGACCTGCCGGTCGGCGTGCTGGTGGTGCTGGCCTGCTCCTCGATCGGCGTCTACGGGATCGTGCTGGGCGGCTGGGCGTCGGGTTCGCCGTACCCGCTGCTGGCGGCGCTGCGCTCGGCGGCGCAGGTGATCTCCTACGAGATCGCGCTGGGCCTGTCGATCGTGGGGGTGATCCTCTACGCGGGGTCGCTGTCCACCGCCGACATCGTGGCGTCCCAGGCCAGCGGCTGGTACCTGCTGCTGCTGGCGCCCAGCTTCGTGGTCTTCGTGATCGCGATGGTCGGCGAGACCAACCGCGCGCCCTTCGACCTGCCGGAGGCGGAGTCGGAGCTGGTGGGCGGGTTCCACACCGAGTACTCGTCGCTGAAGTTCGCGCTGTTCTTCCTGGCCGAGTACGTCAACATGGTCACGGTCTCGGCGATGGCCACCACGCTGTTCCTGGGCGGCGGGCAGTGGCCGTGGCCGCTGTCGTTCCTGAACGCGAACGGCTGGCTGCAGATGGTGGCCTTCCTGATCAAGACGCTGATCTTCCTGTTCGTGTTCATCTGGCTGCGGGGCACCCTCCCGCGGCTGCGCTACGACCAGTTCATGCGCCTGGGCTGGAAGGTCCTGGTGCCGGGCAGCCTGCTGTGGATCCTGGCGATCTTCGCGATCCGCACCTGGCGCACCACCGGTGGTGAGGTCAGCGCGCTGCTGATCGGGCTGGGGATCGCGCTGGCGGTGGTGCTGCTGGTGGCGTTCCTGGTGCCCGACCGCAAGATCGAGGGCCCTGCGCCGGTCGAGCTCGCCTCGGACTACCCGGTGCCGCCGCTGGACCTGGCCGTGCCCACCCCCTCGCGGCACAAACTGCGCTCCCGGCCGGTGGACGGCGCGGCGGAGCCGCGAACGCCCGCCCTCAGCGGGAAGGAGACGGAGTAGATGTTCGACTTCTTCAAGGGCTTCGGCGTCACCTTCGGGACGATGTTCAAGAAGGTCGTCACCGAGGAGTACCCGGAGGACTTCCCGCCCGCCGCGCCGCGCTGGCACGGGCGGCACCAGCTCAACCGCCACCCGGACGGGCTCGAGAAGTGCGTGGGCTGCGAGCTGTGCGCCTGGGCCTGCCCGGCCGACGCGATCTACGTCGAGGGCGGGGACAACACCGAGGAGGAGCGCTACTCGCCCGGTGAGCGCTACGGCGCGATCTACCAGATCAACTACCTGCGCTGCATCGGCTGCGGCCTGTGCATCGAGGCCTGCCCCACCCGGTCGCTCACGATGACCAACTTCTACGAGCTGGCCGACGACAACCGGCAGGACCTGATCTACACGAAGGAGCAGCTGCTCGCGCCGCTGCTGCCGGGCATGGAGCAGCCCCCGCACCCGATGCGGCTGGGCGAGGACGAGCAGGACTACTACGTGCAGGGGCCCGTTCTGGCGCGCAAGGGAGCCGAGAACGACCCGGTGGGGGAGCAGGTCAAGTGACTCTCGATCTCCTCGCCCAGGCCGCGCCCGCGCCGGACGTCGTCAGCACCGGCGAGGCGGTGGTGTTCTGGATCATGGGCCCGCTCGCCCTGCTCGGCGCGCTGAGCATGGTGTTCGCCCGCAACGCCGTGCACTCGGCGCTCGCGCTGGTGGGCACGATGTTCTGCCTCGCGGTGTTCTACATCGTGCAGCAGGCGCCGTTCCTCGGCTTCGTGCAGATCATCGTCTACACCGGCGCGATCATGATGCTGTTCCTGTTCGTGCTGATGCTGGTCGGGCGCGACAGCTCCGACTCGGTCGTGGAGGTGCTGCGCGGCCAGCGGCTCGCGGCGCTCGCGCTCGGCGTCGGGCTGGCGGTGCTGCTGGTGGCCACGGTCGGGCGCTCCCTCACCGCTGTCACCCCGGTCGGCCTGGCGGCGGGCGGCGCGGGCTCGACCGCCAACGTCACCGGCCTCGGCACGCTGATCTTCACCGACTACCTGTTCGCGTTCGAGCTCACCTCGGCGCTGCTGATCACGGCGGCGCTCGGGGCGATGGTGCTCGCCTACGCCCAGAGCAAGGGGCACGCCAAGCGCGGCCAGCGGGCCACGGTCGAGGCGCGCCTGCGCGGCGAGCACGACCGGATCTCCCCGCTGCCCGGCCCCGGCGTCTACGCCACCGGCAACTCGGTCGCGGTGCCCGCCGTGCTGCCCGACGGGTCGATCGCCCCCGAGTCGATCTCGTCCATCATCGACGCCACCCCGGTCCGCGGCGTCGAGGACGAGCCCGCCCCGGACGCGCGCGCCCTCACCGGCGGCACGGGCGCCGGCGGCGAGCGCGACACCACCCTCGACGACACCCACGAGGACCACCGGTGACCCCCACCTACTACCTGCTGCTCTCGGCGCTGCTGTTCTCCATCGGCGCGGTCGGCGTGCTGGTGCGGCGCAACGCGATCGTCGTGTTCATGTGCATCGAGCTGATGCTCAACGCCGTGAACCTCTCGCTGGTCACGTTCGCGCGGATCAACGGCACGCTCGACGGCCAGGTCATGGCGTTCTTCGTGATGGTGGTGGCCGCGGCGGAGGTCGTCGTCGGCCTCGCGATCATCATGTCGATCTTCCGCACCCGCCGGACGGCCTCGGTGGACGACGCAAACCTCCTGAAGTACTGAAGGCGTGTGAGAGATGCTCCCCCACAACGACCGCACCTTGGAGCCCTTCCGCTGTTCCAGGCCCGGTTCTGACGTCGCTATGGCCCCCACGTGCTCCGGAGGGGCGTTGTGAACGCGTTCCTCGCGGCTGCCGAGCTTCCTTCCACCGAGCTGCCTTCCGTCGGGCTCGCGTCCGGCTCGGCCTCGCTCGCCTGGCTGCTGTTCGCGCTGCCGGCGGCCGGTGCGCTCGTGCTGTTCGTGGCCGGGCGGCGCGCCGACTCGTGGGGCCACTGGCTGGGCCTGCTCACGGTCGTCGCCTCGTTCGTCATCGGCCTGCTGATCTTCCTGGAGACCGCAGGGCTCGCCCCCGAGGAGCGCACCCGGGAGCTGTCGCTGTACGAGTGGATGAGCGTCGGTGACCTCTCGGTCGACTTCGGGCTCCGGCTCGACCCGTTGTCGCTGACGTTCGTCCTGCTCATCACCGGGGTCGGTGGCCTGATCCACCTCTACTCGGTGGGCTACATGAGCCACGACCCCGGCCGGCGGCGCTTCTTCGCGCAGCTGAACCTGTTCGTGGCGGCGATGCTGCTGCTGGTCCTCGGCAACAACTTCGTGATGCTCTACCTCGGCTGGGAGGGCGTCGGCCTGGCGTCCTACCTGCTGATCGGCTACTACCAGGACCGCCCGTCGGCCGCCACGGCGGCGAAGAAGGCCTTCCTGATGAACCGCGTCGGCGACGTCGGGCTGGCCATCGCGATCTTCCTGCTCTGGACGAACCTGGGCACGCTCCAGTACACCGAGGTCTTCGCGCGGATCGGTGAGATCGACGGCGGCACGATCGTCGCGATCACCGTGCTGCTCCTGCTCGGCGCCTGCGGCAAGTCGGGCCAGTTCCCGCTGCAGTCCTGGCTGCCGGACGCGATGGAGGGCCCCACACCGGTCTCGGCGCTGATCCACGCGGCAACGATGGTCACGGCGGGGGTCTACCTGATCGCCCGCGCCAACCCGATCTACAACCTCACCGAGACCGGGCGGCTGGTCGTCGCGCTCGTCGGGGTGGTCACGCTGCTGATCGGCGCGATCATCGGCTGCGCCTACGACGACATCAAGAAGGTGCTCGCCTACTCCACGGTGAGCCAGATCGGCTACATGATCCTGGCCGTCGGGCTGGGCCCGGCCGGCTACGCGCTGGGCATCTTCCACCTGCTGACCCACGGCTTCTTCAAGGCGGGGCTCTTCCTCGGTGCCGGCTCGGTGATGCACGCGATGAACGACGACGTCGACATGCGGCGCTTCGGCGGGCTCTACCGCTACATGCCGATCACGTTCGTGACGTTCGGGCTGGGCTACCTCGCACTGATCGGCTTCCCGTTCCTGTCCGGGTACTTCTCCAAGGACGAGATCATCGCCGCGTCCTTCGGGCAGCCGGGCTGGCAGGGCTGGGTGTTCGGCGGCGCGGCCACGCTCGCGGCCGGGCTCACCGCCTTCTACATGACGCGCCTGATGTTCATGACGTTCTTCGGCGAGAAGCGCTGGGAGAACCTCAAGAGCGCCGACGGGCACGACTACCACCCGCACGAGTCGCCCGCCGTGATGACGATCCCGATGATCGTGCTGGCGTTCGGCTCGGTGTTCGCGGGTTTCGTGCTCTACAACGGCCACCTGCTCGTCGACTGGCTCGCGCCGACCCTGGGCGAGCTGGAGGAGCCGCACGACGGCGTCCTCGGGCACGCGGTCGTGCCGTACCTGGTCGTCGGGGTCTCCGCGCTCGGCGTGCTGATCGCCTGGCTCACGGTCGGGCGCAGGCGCACACCGGTGGAGCGGCCCGAGCCGGTGTCGCTGCCGGTGCGCGCGGCCCGCCGCGACCTGTACGCCAACGCGATCAACGAGGCGCTCATCGCGCGGCCCGGGACCTGGCTCTCACGGGCGCTGGTCTACTTCGACAACCGCGGGGTCGACGGCGTGGTCAACGGCACCGCCGCACTGCTCGGCGGCAGCTCGGGCCGGCTGCGCAAGCTGCAGACCGGCTTCGTCCGCTCGTACGCGCTCTCCATGCTCGGCGGCGGGGTGCTCGTCGTCGCGGCGCTCCTGGCGGTGCGGTTCGCATGACGTCCACCGGAGGCTCTTCCGTGCTGCTCCTGATCCTGCTGGTGCTGCCGCTCGTCGGGGCGCTCGTCGTGGCGCCCATGAAGAACAGCGCGGGCACCGCGAAGCTCACCGCGATGGGGTTCGCGCTCGCGTCGCTCGTGCTCACCGCGATCACCTGGTTCTCCTACTCGGTGGCGGCGGCCACCGAGGGCACCCGGTTCCAGCTCGAGCTGTCCGTGCCGTGGATCCCGGCATTCGGCACCCGGTTCGCGCTCGGCGTCGACGGCATCGCGCTGGTGATGCTCGCGCTGATCGCGGTGCTGGTGCCGATCGTGCTGGCCTTCTCGTGGGAGGAGAAGCTCCCCGAGGACCGCACGGTGTCCGGGTTCTTCGCGCTCCTGCTGGCCACCCAGGGCCTGCTCGTCGGCGTGTTCGCGGCCACCGACGTGTTCCTGTTCTACGTGTTCTTCGAGGCCATGCTGATCCCGATGTACTTCCTCATCGGGCGGTTCGGCGGGCCCCGCCGCCAGTACGCGGCGGTGAAGTTCTTCCTGTACTCGCTGCTCGGCGGGTTGATCATGCTCGCCTCGGTGATCGGCCTGTTCGTGGTGAGCGGGCAGCAGCTGGGCGAGGGCACGTTCACCTGGACCGAGCTGCAGGCGATGGCGGCCTCGGTGCCCGAGTCCACGCAGATCTGGCTGTTCCTCGGGTTCTTCGTGGCGTTCGCGATCAAGGCGCCGCTGGTGCCGTTCCACACCTGGCTGCCCGACGCCGGTGCCGAGGCCCCGGTCGGGGCGGGCGTGCTGCTCGTCGGCGTGCTGGACAAGGTCGGCACGTTCGGCTTCCTGCGCTACTGCCTGCCGCTGTTCCCGCTCGCGTCGCAGCGGCTCGCGCCGCTGGTGCTCACGCTCGCGGTGATCGGGATCCTGTACGCGGCGCTGCTGGCCGTCGCGCAGAGCGACCTGAAGCGGTTCGTGACCTACACCTCGATCGCGCACTTCGGGTTCATCGCGCTGGGGATCTTCGCGTTCTCCACGCAGGCGTTCTCGGGCGCCACGCTCTACATGGTCAACCACGGCATCACCACCGGGATGCTGTTCATCGTCCTCGGCATGCTGATCGCCCGGGGCGGATCCCGGCTGATCGGCGACTACGGGGGCGTGCACAAGCTCGCGCCGCTGCTCGCGGGCACGTTCCTGCTCGCAGGGCTCGCCTCGCTCGCGCTGCCGGGCACCAACTCGTTCGTCAGCGAGTTCCTGGTGCTCCTCGGCTCGTTCCCGCGGGAGCCGGTCTTCACGATCCTGGCCACGGTCGGGATCATCTTCGCGGCCCTCTACGTGCTGTGGGTCTACCAGCAGACCATGCAGGGACCGGTGCGCGGCGCCGCCGTGCTCGGTGCGCTGGAGCGCGGAGGCAGCGGCCCGGGCACGATGCTCGACCCGGGTGTCGCGGCGAAGCGCGACAGCAGCGCGTTCCCGGACCTGTCCCGCCGTGAGATCGCCGTGCTGACTCCGCTGATCGTGCTCATCCTCGTGCTCGGCTTCTTCCCCGGGCCGGTGCTCGACGTCATCAACCCGTCGGTGACGGCCACCCTGACCGAGGTGGGCCTCACCGACCCGGTGGGAGGAATGTCCTCGTGAGCGAGCTTGCGAGCGGACCGTTGGTGCTGCCCCCCCTCGCCCAGGGCACGATCACGGTGCCCCCGATCGACTACGCGGCGATCGCTCCGCTGCTCATCGTGCTCGGCGCGGCCTGCGTCGCCGTGCTCGTCGAGGCGTTCCTGCCCCGGCACCAGCGGTGGCCCGCGCAGGTGGCGCTGTCGATCGTCGCGCTCGGCGGCGCCGGTCTCGCCCTCGGCCTGTACGCGGGCAGCGGGCCGGACGCGGTCACCACGCTGACCGAGTCGCTGGCGATCGACCGCCCGACGCTGTTCCTGTGGGGCACGCTGCTCGCCCTCGGGCTGGCCGGCCTGCTGCTGATCGCCGACCGCTCCGTCGAGCCGGGCGGCGCGATCCTCGCCTCCGCCGCGTCGCGCGCCGCCGTCGGCGGTGGCACCAGCGACCTCACCGAGCCGCCGGAGGACCGCTCCTACGGCACGCCCGGCCTCGCGCCGACCATGCAGACCGAGGTCTTCCCGTTCACGCTGTTCGCGCTCGGCGGGATGATGACCTTCGTCGCGGCGAACGACCTGCTCACGATGTTCATCGCGCTCGAGGTGCTGTCGCTGCCGCTGTACCTGATGTGCGGGCTCGCGCGCCGGCGCAGGCTGCTCTCGCAGGAGGCGGCGGTCAAGTACTTCCTGCTCGGCGCGTTCGCGTCGGCGTTCTTCCTCTACGGGCTCGCGCTGATCTACGGCTACGCCGGTTCGGTGCGGTTCCCGGAGATCGCCGAGGCCGCGGTGGGCTCCGTGCGCTCCGACGCCCTGCTGCTGGGCGGCCTCGCGCTGCTCGTGGTGGGCCTGATGTTCAAGGGCTCGGTCGGGCCGTTCCACACCTGGACGCCGGACGTCTACCAGGGCGCGCCCACGCCGGTCACCGCGTTCATGGCGGCCTGCACGAAGGTCGCGGCGTTCGGCGCGATCCTGCGCGTGCTGCACGTCGCGTTCGGCGACCTGCGCTGGGAGTGGCGCGGTGTCCTGTGGGCCATCGCGATCGCCTCGATGGCGATCGGCGCCGTCATCGGTCTCACCCAGACCGACATCAAGCGGATGATCGCCTACTCCTCGGTGGCGCACGCCGGCTTCCTCCTGCTCGGCGCGATCGCCGTCACCGAGCAGGGCGTGTCGAGCACGCTGTTCTACCTGCTGGCCTACGGCTTCACGACGGTCGCCGTGTTCGGCGTGATCAGCCTCGTCCGCGACGCGGACGGCGAGGCCACGCACCTCTCGCAGTGGGCGGGGCTCGCCAAGCGGTCACCGGTGGTGGCGGGTGTGATGACGTTCCTGCTGCTCGCCCTCGCCGGCATCCCGCTCACCAGCGGGTTCACCGCCAAGTTCGCCGTGTTCTCCGCGGCGCTGGACGACGGCATGGCACCGCTGGTCGTGATCGCGCTGGTGGCCAGCGCCATCGCGGCGTTCTTCTACGTCCGGGTGATCGTGCTGATGTACTTCAGCGAGCCGGCGGCCGACGGTCCCACCGTCTCGGTGCCCGGCGCGTTCACCACCGCGGCGATCACGCTCGGCGTCATCGTCACCCTGCTGCTCGGGATCGTGCCGACGCTGGCCCTGAACTGGGCCGGTGGCGGCGGGTTCCTCGGCTGACGACCGTGAAAAGCTGGGGGACGTGAACGCGAACGCGATTGCGGGCGTCGAGCTCGGGGACCCGGGCCTCGCCGCCGCCACGGAGGCGGGGCTCTCCCGCGTGGAGGACCTCCTGCACCGGGAGGTGTACAGCGACTACCAGTTCGTCACGGAGACGTCGCTGCACCTGATCGATGCCGGTGGCAAGCGGTTCCGGCCGCTGTTCACGCTGCTCGCGGCCCAGATCGGGCCGCGGCCCGAGGACGACGCGGTGTACACCGCCGCGGCCGTCGTCGAGATGATCCACCTGGCCACGCTGTACCACGACGACGTCATGGACTCGGCCACGATGCGCCGGGGCGCGGAGAGCGCCAACTCCCGCTGGGACAACACGGTCGCCATCCTCACCGGTGACTTCCTGTTCGCCCACGCCTCCCGCCTCGTGGCCGACCTCGGCCCGGACGCCGTGCGGATCATCGCCGAGACGTTCGCCGAGCTCGTCACCGGGCAGATGCGCGAGACCCGCGGCGCCCGCGCCGACGAGGACCCGGTGCAGCACTACCTCGCCGTCATCGCCGAGAAGACGGGGTCGCTGATCGCCACGTCCGGCCGCTACGGCGGGATGTTCTCCGGCTGCCCGCCCGAGCACGTGGAGGCGCTGCGCCGCTTCGGCGCGACGATCGGCACGGCGTTCCAGATCTCCGACGACGTCATCGACATCGCGTCGCCGTCGGACAGCTCCGGCAAGACACCCGGCACCGACCTCCGCGAGGGCGTGCTCACGCTCCCGATGCTCTACGCGCTGCAGGACAGCGGCGCGGCCGCCGACCGCCTGCGCGTCCTGCTCGCGCGGCCCATCAGCGACGACGCCGAGGTCGACGAGGCACTGGAGCTCCTGCGCAGCGGCGACGGTCTCGCGCGGGCGCGCGACGTCCTCGCCGGGCAGGCCACCGACGCGCGGGCGGAGCTGGGCAAGCTCCCGGCCTGCGCGGCCACCGACGCACTGGCGTCGCTCACGACGTACGTGGTGGACCGCACCGGCTAGACGGCGGCGGGGTTCGACTGGTGAGGCGCCCGCGCCCGTGGCACCGTAGTCGCGTCCGGGAGAGCACACTGGGGGCGCCGTGGCGGTGCGGGATGCACGAGCGCCCAGGCGCTGGGTGTGGTGGGCGCTCGCCCTGCTCACCGTCCCCACGGCGTTGGCGGCGGTCGCGGTCCTGGCACCGGTCGGCGAATCCCCCGCGCCCGGTCGGAGCGTGCCGGGGAACGACGCCGTCGCGGACCTGAGCATCGTCGCGGCCCCGACCGCCGCCCGGCCCACCCCGGCCGACCGTGACCCGGCTGCGGCCGAGCGGGAGCGGGTCACCGTCCTGCTCGCCGACCGGCCGATCGTCTTCACCGCTGACTCCGCGGACCTCACCGCCCCCGCGGCCGAGACCGTCCGGGAGGTGGCGCGGCTCCTCGCCGCTGTCCCCGGCGCGGCGGTGCTGGTCGAGGGCCACGCGGCGGACACCCCGGGAGGGCTGGAGGCCGCACGCCTGCTCTCCGAACGACGAGCGGACGTCGTCGCGGACGCCCTGGTGGCCGCGGGTGTGTCCGCGGAACGGGTCGCGACCCGGGGCCGCGGCGCGGAGGCGCCGCTGACCACCGTGGAACGGAGCCGTCGCGTCGAGATCAGCGTCCGGTAGGGGGTTCGGGATGTTCGGGCAGGTCTGGGTCCTGTGTGCGCTCTCCTTCGTCGCCGGGTCGGTCGTGACGTGGCTCCTGTTCGCCCGGCCGCCGCGCCGTCCACCGCCGACACCACCCCCGCCGGTGACGCCGATGGCGCCGTGGGCGCCGGACCCGGCGCCCGAGCAGCCGGCACCTCCTCCGCCCGTGCCGCCTGCGCCCGCGCCGCGATCCGCCGGGGAACCGGCCCTCGCGAACCTGGACACCCACCGCGACGACGTCCGGCGCCGGCACGCGGGCTCGGCCGCGGCGGGCGCCCTGGACCGCTGGGGCATCGGCGACCCGCCGCGAGCGCCCGAGATCCCGAGGCAGGCCGGCCCGGCCGACGCCCCACCCCCCGACACCCCCCGCTGAGCGCTGATCCGGAGGCACTTCGCGCACCCAGCATCCACTTCGCACAAGGCCCGCCTTGCGCGAAGTGGCCACCCGGTGTGCGAAGTGGTGCAACGATCACCGGCCGACCGCGAGTGCGTCGTCACCGACCTCCAGTGGGCGGTGCAGCTCGCTCGCAGCCAGCGGGGGTCAGCCGGCGATCGTCCAGGTGTCGCGGCCGTTGAGCATCGCCTGCAGGTCGGCGGTGCCCGTCGCGGTGGCCTCGGCGACCTGCGCGCGTGCCGCGTCGTCGTAGGTGACGCGGTCGGTGTTGCGGAAGATGCCGGTGACCGTGTGGTTGAGGTCCTGGTCCGAGAGCCGGGACAGGGCGAAGGACAGGTTCAGGTCGGTGGCGTCGTGCACCACCACCTGGTCGAGGTCCACCTCGTCGACCTTCGCCACGGCCAGCCCGAAGCCCTCGCGCACGACGGCGTAGCTGCCCAGCCCGTCCTCGGCCTCCGGGCCGAAGCGGATCGGCTCGCCGTGGCGCACCGGGATCACACGCTCGGCGGCGTCCTCGCCCTTGCGCAGCACGTCGAAGCTGCCGTCGTTGAAGATCGGGCAGTCCTGGAAGATCTCGACCAGCGCGCTGCCGCGGTGGGCGGCGGCCGCGCCGAGCACCGCGGTGAGGCCCTTGCGGTCGGAGTCGAGCGCGCGGCCGATGAACGAGGCCTCGGCCCCCAGCGCCAGCGAGATCGGGTTGAACGGGTGGTCGATCGAGCCCATCGGCGTGGACTTGGTGACCTTGCCCTCCTCGCTGGTGGGCGAGTACTGGCCCTTCGTCAGCCCGTAGATCCGGTTGTTGAACAGCAGGATCTTGAGGTTGACGTTGCGGCGCAGGGCGTGGATCAGGTGGTTGCCACCGATCGAGAGCGCGTCACCGTCACCGGTGACGACCCACACCGACAGGTCGGGCCGGGTGACGGCGAGCCCGGTGGCGATCGCCGGGGCGCGCCCGTGGATCGAGTGCATCCCGTAGGTGTTGAGGTAGTACGGGAACCGCGAGCTGCACCCGATGCCCGAGACGAACACCGTGTTCTCGCGCTTGATCCCCAGGGTGGGCAGGAACTGGCGCACGGCGGCCAGCACGGCGTAGTCGCCGCAGCCGGGGCACCAGCGCACCTCCTGGTCGGAGGTGAAGTCCTTGGCGGTCTGCTTCTCGTCGGTGGTCGGAACCCCGTCGAGGCCGCCCAGCTGGGGCAGCCCGAGGTCGATCGCGGTCATGCTCGCACCCCGTTGAGGTAGTCCAGGAACAGGTCCTGCAGCTCTTCGGCCTTGAACGGCAGGCCGGAGACCTTGGTGTAGCTCTTGACGTCGACGAGGTAGCGGGCCCGCAGCAGCAGCGACAGCTGCCCGAGGTTCATCTCGGGCACCAGCACGGTGCGGTAGCGGGCGAGCACGTCGCCGAGGTTGGCGGGCAGCGGGTTGAGGTGCCGCAGGTGCGCTTGGGCCACCTTGTGGCCCAACGCGCGGACGCGGCGGGCACCCGCGCCGATCGGGCCGTACGTCGAGCCCCAGCCCAGTACGAGCAGCTCGGCCGGGTTGTCGGGGCCGTCGGGGTCGTCGACCTCGAGGTCCGGCACCGGGATGCCGTCGATCTTGGCGGCGCGCAGCCGGACCATGCGGTCGTGGTTGTCCGGGTCGTAGGAGATGGCGCCGCGGCCGTCGGCCTTCTCCAGGCCGCCGATGCGGTGCTCGAGCCCTGCGGTGCCGGGCACGGCCCACGGGCGGGCGAGCGTGTCGTCGTCGCGCAGGTACGGCCAGAACTCGCCGGACCCGTCGGGTGCGTTGGGCTCGGTGGCGAAGCCCGGGTCGACCGTGGGCAGCGTGGAGGCGTCGGGCACCTTCCACGGCTCCGACCCGTTGGCCAGCGAGCCGTCGGACAGCAGGATCACCGGCGTGCGGTAGGTGACCGCCATCTGCACGGCCTCCAGGGCGGCCTGGAAGCAGTCGCCGGGCGAGCGCGGCGCGATCAGCGGCAGCGGCGCCTCGCCGTTGCGGCCGAACATGGCCTGCAGCAGGTCGGCCTGCTCGGTCTTGGTGGGCAGCCCGGTGGAGGGCCCGCCGCGCTGCACGTCGACGACCAGCAGCGGCAGTTCGAGGGCCACCGCGAGGCCGATCGTCTCCGACTTCAGCGAGATGCCCGGCCCCGACGTCGTGGTGACGCCCAGCGCACCGCCGAACGCCGCGCCCAGCGCCGCGCCGACGCCCGCGATCTCGTCCTCGGCCTGGAACGTGGTGACGCCGAAGGACTTGTGCTTGGACAGCTCGTGCAGGATGTCCGACGCCGGCGTGATCGGGTACGAGCCGAGGAACACCGGCAGGCCCGTGACCTGCCCGGCCGTGACGATCCCGTAGGCGAGCGCGGTGTTGCCGGTGATCTGGCGGTAGGTCCCGACGTCCAGCTTCGCGGGCGCCACCTCGTAGGTGACGGCGAAGGCCTCGGTGGTCTCCCCGTAGGCGTGACCGGCCTTGAAGGCCAGGATGTTGGCCTCGGCCAGGTCGGGGCGCCGGGCGAACTTCTCGCGCAGGAACCGCTCGGTGCCCTCGTGCGGCCGGTGGTACATCCAGGACAGCAGGCCGAGGGCGAACATGTTCTTCGCCCGCTCCGCGTCCTTCTTCGACAGCCCGGTCTCCTCCAGCGCCCCGCGGGTGAGCGTGGCCATCGCGACCGGGAACACCGAGTACTGCTCCAGCGAGCCGTCCTCGAGCGGGTTGGCCTCGTAGCCGACCTTCGTGAGGTTGCGCTTGCTGAACTCGTCGGTGTTGACGATGAGGATCCCGCCCGCAGGCAGGTCACCGATGTTGGCCTTGAGCGCGGCCGGGTTCATCGCCACGAGCACGTCGGGGCGGTCGCCCGGGGTGAGGATGTCGTAGTTCGCGAAGTGCAGCTGGAACGACGACACCCCGGGCAGGGTGCCCGCGGGTGCCCGGATCTCGGCGGGGAAGTTCGGCAGCGTCGAGAGGTCGTTTCCGAACGCCGCGGTCTCGGAGGTGAAGCGGTCGCCGGTGAGCTGCATGCCGTCGCCGGAGTCGCCGGCGAACCGGATGACGACGCGGTCGCGCTGCTGCACCTCGCGTCCGCCGTCGGACGGTGCGGGAACCTGGTCGACGGCGGTGTCAGAAGTCATTCGAGGTCGGTCCTCGGGTCGACGGGGCGTGCCACGGATCTCCCATCGAGGTTAGCTCTCGTTGCGCTCGAGTGTCGTTCTACCCCGGTCCACGTCACACCGCGTCGTTCGGCTGTGCGCAACCCGCCGTCAACGGCCGGACTTGCTGATCCTCGCCTGGAGTTCGGCGAGGCGCTCGGCGAACTCGGGCGAGCGCACCGACTCGGCCTGGGCGCGCACCTCCACCTCCACCGCCTCGGCCTGGCTCGTCATCCCCGCGGTCAGCCGCAGCGTCGCCTTCGTGGTGCGCACGAGGTCGCGCGCCGCGGCCGCGGCCCGGGCGGCGAGCTCGACGGCGGCGGCCACCACGTCCTCGGCCACGCGGTGCACCAGCCCGATCCGCTCGGCCTCGGCGGCGTCCACGACCTCGCCGAACAGCGTGAGCGCGGCAGCGCCCTGCGCGCCCAGCACCCGGTGCGCCATCCACGTGTAGCCGCCACCGGGGTGCAGGCCGAGCGGGAGGAAGCGGGCGTCGAACCGCGCGCGGGGCCCCGCGAGCCGCAGGTCGCAGGCGAGCGCGAGGTTCAGCCCGGCGCCGACGGCGGCGCCGTTGACGGCCGCGATCGTGGGCAGCGGGCAGTCGGCGACGGCGAGGAAGCCGCTGTAGACGGTGCGCAGCGTGTCGGGGTCGGCCGTGGCGAGCTCGGAGAGGTCGCCGCCCGCGCAGAAGGCGGGGTCCTCGCCGGTGATGACGATCGCGCCCACGCCGTCGTCGGCCGTGGCGGCGCGCAGGGCGTCGACCAGCTTCGCGGACAGTTCGATGTTCATCGCGTTGCGCCGCTCCGGGTTGGAGACGGTGAGGACGGCGACGCGGTCGGTGATCTCGGTGCGGACGTCGGTGGCCATGGCCCGCATCCTGCCTCGGACCGCGCTGTTCCGCGGCGAGGTGTCGCTCACGTCGCCCCCACCCGGAACACGACCGAGTGGTTGCTCGTTGAAGCACACGGGGGAGGAAGGACCCGACGTGCACAAGTCGATGAACGGGCTCAAGACGGCGCTGCTGCTGGGTGGTCTGAGCGCTCTCGTGCTGCTCGTCGGCTCGATGTTCGGTCGTGGCGGTCTGGTGATCGCCCTGCTGGTGGCGCTGGGCGTCAACGGCTACGCGTACTTCAACTCCGACAAGCTGGCGCTGCGCGCCATGCACGCCCGCCCGATCACCGAGCCCGAGCACCCCGTGATGTACCGCATCGTGCGGGAGCTGTCCCGAGCGGCGCGCCAACCCATGCCGCGGCTCTACGTCAGCCCCACCGCGGCGCCCAACGCGTTCGCCACCGGCCGCAGCCCGCGCCACGCGGCCGTCTGCGCCACCACCGGCCTCCTGCAGATGCTCGACGAGCGGGAGCTGCGCGCGGTGCTGGGCCACGAGCTGTCCCACGTCTACAACCGGGACATCCTCATCTCGTCCGTCGCCGGTGCGCTCGCGTCGATGGTGAGCTTCCTGGCCAACATCGCGATGTTCGCCGGCCTGTTCGGCGGCGGCGACGAGGAGCGGCCCAACCCGATCGCGATGCTGCTGATCGCGCTGCTCGGGCCGGTCGCGGCCGGCGTCGTCCAGATGTCGGTGAGCCGGTCGCGGGAGTTCCAGGCCGACGCGAGCGGCGCCGCGCTCACCGGTGACCCGCTCGCGCTCGCCTCGGCGCTGCGCAAGCTCGAACGCGGCACGCAGCTGGCGCCGCTGCCACCCGACCCGCAGCTCGTGTCGCAGTCGCACCTGATGATCGCCAACCCGTTCCGCACCGGCGAGCACCTGAGCCGCCTCTTCTCCACCCACCCGCCGCTGGGCGAGCGCATCCGGCGCCTGGAGGAGATGCACCTGCACCGGTCGTGAGTGTCGGACCTCGCGGGCATCCTGGGCGGGTGCCGGATCCGGATGTCGCCACCACCAGCGAGTACGGCGTGCTGGGCGTGCGCACGGAGTCCCGGTCCGGGGCCCACAGCTTCACGCTCGACCGGTACCCGCCCGCCGCCGGGCTCGCCGAGCTCGTGGAGCGCTACTGGGTCGTCTCGTGGGAGCTGCCGCCCGGGCGCGAGGCCTCGATCACGCTGCTGCCGCACCCCTGCGTCAACGTCGTGCTCGACCGCGGCCGGCTCACCGTCTCCGGCGTCGGCAGCGACCGGTTCACCTACGCCTACCGGGGCGCGGGCGGGGTGTTCGGGATCAAGTTCCGGCCCGGTGGGTTCCTGCCGTTCCTGGGCGGGCCGCTGTCCGACATCACCGACGCCGTGCTGCCCGCCGAGCAGCTGTGGGGCCCGGCCGCCACGGTGCTCGCCGAGCGGATGACGGCGGCCACCGGCCTCGACCGGCGCGTCGCGCTCGTCGAGGCGTTCCTGCGCGAGCGGTGGCCGGAGCCGGACCCGCAGGTGGCGCTCGTCCAGCGGATCGTCGCCGCGCTGCTGCACGACCGCACGATCGCGCGGGTCGAGGACGTCACCGGGATGTTCGACATCAACCCGCGCACACTGCAGCGGCTGTTCCAGCGCTACGTCGGCGTCAGCCCGAAGTGGGTGCTGCGCCGCTACCGGCTGCACGAGGCCGCCGCGGTGCTCGCCCGCGAGCGGCACCGGCCGTGGGCGGAGGTGGCGGCCGAGCTGGGCTACTTCGACCAGAGCCACTTCATCCGCGACTTCACCGCCGCCATCGGCATGACACCCGGTGCCTACGCCCAGGCCTGCCGGCGGATGGAGGCGCCGGTCAGCGCCTGAGCGGGGCCGTGGCGAGCACCGATCAGCCTGCCGGGGACGATCACGGGCACCGCGCGGGGAGAGATCGCAGGCCCGGCGCGCCCGTCCGGCAGCGGGTCGCACCAGCCGTCGGACGTGGACCACGCTCGATTCGGAGCACCGCCCGCCCGTGTCACCGGCCGAACAGCACGTACCCGGCCCACACCGAGCCGGCGATCACTCCGACGTAGCACAACGCGGTGATCGGGGCCCGCAGCCGGCTGAGCTGCAGCCCGTCGAAGAGCGTGTAGCGGAACCGGTGGGCCCAGTGCAGCAGCGCGAGCACGCACAGTCCGAGGAGCACGATCTGGACGAGCGGGTGGCGCAGCAGCGCCGCGAACTCGGCGTGCGCAGGTGGGGCCAGCACACCCAGCGGGAAGAGCACGCCGAAGAGCAGCAGCAGCACCGGGACGAGCAGCGCGGAGACCATCCCGCCCGCGCTGAACAGCAGCCACGCCGCGGCCTCGGCCCTCGACGGCCTCGTCATCACAGCACCACCACCAGCATCCACGCCACGACCGCGGACGCCACGAACCACGCGCCGAAGTGCCCCGCGGCGACCATCCGCGGCGGCACCTGATGCCCCTGCATGCGCACTACGAGCGCCTTCGGCGCCAGGTTGAACCACGTCACGGCGTGCAGCAGGACGAACGCCAGCGCGACGAGGTTGACCGCGAGGATCCCCGGGCTCGCGCCCCAGCCGAGGAACGTCTCGTAGGCCGCGGTACCGCGGTGGACGGCGGCGACCAGGAGCAGGAAGTGCACCACGAACCACGCGACGGCGACGCTCGACAGCTCCCGCAGCACGAACAGCAGGTACGAGCGGCGGCGCACCCACCAGAGCAGCGGGACCGGTTGCCGGTACTGCGCGGTCATCGCTTCCCCCACGGCAGCAGGGTCCGGGCGGCGGCGGTGAGCTTGTAGCGCTGGATGGCCCCCGCCGGGTCCACGCCCTTCGGGCACGCCCGGGTGCACTCCCCGACGTAGGTGCACGCCCACACGCCCATGTCCGTGGCGAGCACGTCCAGCCGCTGGTGGGCGCCCTCGTCCCGGGAGTCGAGGTTGTAGCGCTGGGCGAGCGCGATCGCGGCCGGGCCGAGGAAGTCCGGTTCGATCCCGTACACCGGGCACGCGGCGTAGCAGAGCATGCAGTTGATGCACATGCTGTACTGCTTGTACGCGTCGAGCTGGCCGGGCGTCTGCAGGAACTCGACGTCGTCGATCGTCGCGGCGTCCTCGCGCACCAGCCAGGGCTTGACCTCGGGCAGCTTGTGCAGGAAGTCGTCGATCCCCACGACGAGGTCGCGGATCACCGGGAAGTTCGCCAACGGCTCCACGCGGACGGGCCCCGGCGCGTAGTCGGTGAGGAACGTGCCGCAGGTCAGCGCCGGGTCGCCGTTGACGGTCATCCCGCAGCTGCCGCAGATCCCCATCCGGCACGACCAGCGGAACGACAACGTCCCGTCCAGGTGGTCCTTGACGTAGTTCAGCCCGTCGAGGACGGCCCAGTCCTCGCGCATGGGCACCGCGTACTCCTGCAGGGTCGGCACGCTCTCGGACTCCGGCCGGTAGCGGGTCACCTGCAGCGTGATCGTGTCGGGCACGGTGCTCACCTCCCGTAGACCCGCTCGCCCGGGGGCCAGCGGGTGATCGTCACCGGCAGGTACTCGACCTGGGGCGCTCCGCTCGGGACACGACTGACGAGCGAGTGCGCGAGGAAGCGCGTGTCGTCGCGGCGGGGGAAGTCGGTGCGCTGGTGGGCGCCGCGCGACTCCTCGCGGCGCAGTGCGCTGGCCACCATCGTCTCGGCCACGTCGAGCATGAACCCGAGCTCGAGGGCCGCGACCAGCTCGGTGTTGAACGTGCGGCTGGTGTCCTCGAGGGTCGCCTTGTCGAACCGCTCCCGCAGCTCCTGCAGCTTCTCGGTGCCCTCCACGAGCGACTCGGTGTCGCGGAAGATGCCGACGCTGCCCTCCATCGTGTGCTGCATGTCCGTGCGCACGTCGGCGATCCGCTCCCGCCCGTTGCGGCGCGCGAGCAGGTCGTGCTCCAGGCGCCGCCGCTCGTCGGCGACCTGAGCCTCGACGACGGGGGCCGCGCCCTTGTGCGCAACGGCGTACTCAGCGGCCGCGATCCCGGCCCTGCGGCCGAACACCAGGCACTCGGGCAGCGAGTTCGAGCCGAGCCGGTTGGCTCCGTTGATGCTCACGCAGGCGACCTCGCCCGCGGCGTACAGGCCGGCGAGCCCGGTGGCACCGTCGATGTCGGTGTGGACGCCGCCCATCATGTAGTGCTGCACCGGCCGCACCGGGACCAGCTCGTGCACCGGGTCGATGCGCTCGTAGGCCCGGCACAGCTCGCGCACGAACGGAAGCTTGGCGTCGATCACCTTCTCCCCGAGGTGGCGCAGGTCGAGGTAGACGACCGGGCCGTAGGGCGTGTCGACCGTGTTGCCCTTCTCCTGCTCGTGCACGAAGGCCTGGGAGAGCCGGTCGCGCGGGCCGAGCTCCATGCTGCGCAGCACGGGCTCCGGCGACGGTGTGCCGAGGTCGTAGTCCTGCAGGTAGCGGTAGCCGTCCTTGTTGAGCAGCCAGCCACCCTCGGCCCGTGCCGCCTCCGTGATCAGGATCCCGGTGAAGGGCAGGCCCGTCGGGTGGTACTGGACGAACTCCATGTCCTTGAGCGGGGCGCCGGCCCGGTAGGCGAGCGCCATCCCGTCCCCGGTCTTGATGTTGCCGTTGGTCGTGAACGGGAAGACCCGCCCGCACCCGCCCGTGCACAGGACGACGGCCCGCCCGGTGACGGCCTCGATCCGCCCGGTCGCCAGCTCGATCCCGACGACGCCGCGCACCCGGTTCTCGTCGCGCAGCAGCGTGGTGGCGAACCATTCGTCGTAGCGGACGATCTGCGGGTACCGCAGCGACGTCTGGAACAGCGTGTGAAGCAGGTGGAAACCGGTCTTGTCGGCGGCGAACCAGGTGCGCATCTTCTTCATGCCGCCGAACGCCCGCACCGCGACCTCGCCGTCGGGCTGGCGGCTCCACGGGCAGCCCCAGTGCTCCAGCTGCAGCAGCTCGCGCGGCGCCTCTTCGACGAACGCCTCGACCGCGTCCTGGTCGCACAGCCAGTCGCTGCCCGAGACGGTGTCGTATGCATGCTCGTCCAGGCTGTCGTCGCCGGCGATCGCGGCGGCGGCCCCGCCCTCCGCAGAGACCGTGTGGCTGCGCATCGGGTACACCTTCGACACGACCGCCACCGAGAGCTGCGGCTGCGCCTGCACGATCGCGAGGGCAGCGCGCAGCCCCGCGGCACCGCCTCCCACCACCACCACGTCGTGGTCCGACATCCCGCGCTACTCGGCGTGCTCGGCGGACAGCTCATTCAGCAGCACTCGGCCGTCGTGCCGGGTCACCCGGGTGCGACAGCTGCCGTCGTGGAACTGGTGCGAGATCGAGCGGCAGCCGCACGCGTACGACACGTCGTCGCACCGGATGCCGGAGCCGTCGTCCTCGAAGTAGCGCGCGCCGCTCACCCGCTTCCCGCACGGCGCGCGTTCGCTGGTGAACGGGGTCCTCGTGCCGATCATGACCCACCTCCGCGCGTCGGTCATGTGACCGACGTCACGTTCATGGCACAACGCGACAGGTGATCGAGTCAAGCACTCTTCTGGCTCACGTCAGGGTGGTCATGACGAACGCGGCCGCCTCGGCGATCACGGCCTGGTCGTACGGGGCGTCCTGGGCCGCCTTGCTGGACATGACGGAGACGACGAGCGGCGCGCGGTCCGGGGGCCACACGATCGCGATGTCGTTGAGCGTCCCGTAGTCGCCGGTGCCGGTCTTGTCCGCCACCGTCCAGCCCCGCGGAACGCCGGCGCGGACGCGCTCGGCGCCGGTGGTGTTGCGCTCCAGCAGATCGCGCAGGAACGCGCGCGCCTCGCCCGGGAGGGCGTCGTCCAGGACGATCCGCTGGTAGTCGGTGCCCAGCGCCCGCGGTGAGCTCGTGTCGCGCGGATCGCCCGGCGTGGCCTCCACGATGTCCGGCTCGACGCGGTCCATCCGCGTGACGGTGTCGCCGAGGCCGCGGGTGTAGGCCGTCAGCTCGGCAGGGCCGCCGAGGTCGCGCAGCAGCAGGTTGCCCGCCGTGCCGTCGCTGAAGCGGACCGCCGCGTCGCACAACTGCCCGATCGTCATCCCCGATGCGACGTGCTCGCGGGTGACGATCGCGCTCTTGAGCAGGTCACCCTCGCCGTAGGTCACGACGGTGTCCAGGTGGGACATCGGGTTGCGGTGCAGCACGGCGGCCGCCGCCAGGCCCTTGAACGTCGAGCAGAACGCGAACCGCTCGTCCGCCCGGTGGGCGATGGTGGCGCCGCTGCCGGTATCGAGGGCGTACACGCCCAGCCGCGCGTCGAACCGGCGCTCCAACTCGAGCAGGGGCGCGAGGTCCGGTGCCGGGGCGGCGGGCGGAGGGGGAGGGGGAGGGGACGCGGGTGCCGTGATGCCCGCGCATCCGGCGAGCGGCAGCAACGCCGCCATCCCCAGCAGCGCTCGACGTCCGATCGTGCGTTCCACCGTCATCCCCCGAACGACGTTGCGCGACGCCGCCGCTACGGCGCGGCGAGCACGCAGAACTCGTTGCCGGAAGGATCCAGGAACAGGAGCCAGGGCAGCTCACCGGGGTCGCCGATCGGGCTCGCCCCCATCGCGACGAGCCGCTCGGTCGGGTCGTCCTCGCCCGCCTCGCGGCGGACGTCGAGGTGCAGGCGGTTCTTCCCCCGCTTCGGCTCCGGCTCGGGGCAGAGCTCGAGCAGCGGTCCGACGCCGGACGGGTGCCGCAGCGTCGCGGCACCGGGCATCCCCTCGCCCGGCACCCAGCCGGTGATCGCGGCCCAGAACTCCGCGTCGCGGTCGGGGTCAGCGCTGTCCAGCGGCAGCGCCGCGATCGGGCCCGTCCCGCGGTAGACCGCGCGCTCCTCCATCACGCAGAACGCGTTGCCCTCCGGATCGGCGAGTACCACCCACGGCACGTCGCCCTGGCCCACGTCGGTGTGCGCCGCACCGAGGCCCAGCAGGCGCTCCACCACCTGACGCTGCTCCGCCCCGCCCTGCAGGTCGGGGTGCAGGCGCGCCGGAGCCGTGGACGGCACAGCGACCCGTTGGAAGCACAGGTCGAGGAACGCGTCCTCGCCCAGCGTCATGCGGGCCTCGAACGCGTCCGGCTCGTCGGTGATCGGCTCGGCCCCGAGCGCCGCTGCCCAGAACCGGCCCAGCCGGTGCGGGTCGCGGGCGTCCCAGACGATGTTCTCGAGTCGCACTGCTCGCACGCTCCTCGCGCTGGCCCCGGGTCGGGATGGTGCCGAACATCATCGCGGCCAGGAGTTGATCGAGCAACGGGTATTTCTATACCGCGCCGTGCTACGGTCGGTATAGAAATACCACTACTGGTGACGTGAGGTACTCGTGATCGAACTGAAGACGCCCGCGGAGATCGCCTGCATGCACGTGACCGGGCGTTTCGTCGCCGAGGTGCTCGACGAGGTGGGCCGGCTCGCCGATGTGGGTGTGAACCTGCTGGACCTGGAGCACCACGTGCGCGGCATGATCGAGCGGCGCGGCGCCGAGTCGTGCTACTGGGACTACGCGCCGTCCTTCGGGCGCGGCCCGTTCCGCAACGTCATCTGCCTGGCGGTCAACGACGCCGTCCTGCACGGCATGCCCCACGACTACACGCTGCGCGACGGCGACGTGCTCACCGCCGACCTCGCGGTGGGCATCGACGGCTGGGTGGCCGACTCGGCGCGCACGGTGATCGTCGGCACCGCGGCCGAGGAGGACCTGCGGATCGTCCGCGCCACCGAGGAGGCGCTGGAGGCGGCGATCGACGTGGCGCGTCCGGGCAACCGCCTGGGCGACATCTCGGCGGCCATCTGGGCGGTGGCTCGGGACCACGGCTACCCCGTCAACGACGAGTTCGGCGGTCACGGCATCGGCCGCACCATGCACGAGGACCCCCACGTCCCCAACAAGGGCCGAGCGGGCCGCGGCCTCACGCTCCGGCCGGGTCTGACCCTCGCGCTCGAACCCTGGTTCGCCCGTACCACCGACCGGATCGTCCACGACGCCGACGGCTGGACGATCCGCTCGGCCGACGGCTCGCGCACGGCCCACTCCGAGCACACGGTGGCCATCACCGAGGAGGCCCCGCTGGTGCTCACCCGGCGCGCTCCCAGCATGACGAACGGCACTCCCGTCGGTACCTAGCCGACGAAAGTGCCGTTCGTCACCTGTAGTTGGTGAACTGCAGGGCGATGCCGAAGTCCTTGCCCTTCAGCAGTGCGATCACGGCCTGCAGGTCGTCCTTCTTCTTGCCCGAGACCCGCAGCTGGTCGCCCTGGATCTGCGCCTGGACGCCCTTGAGCTTCTCGTCCCGGATGGCCTTGCTGATCTCCTTGGCCTTGTCCTGGGCGATGCCCTGCAGGATCTTGCCGCTGACCTTGTAGGTCTTGCCCGAGACGGCGGGCTCGCCCACCTCGAACGCCTTCAGGGAGATGCTGCGCTTGATCAGCTTCTCCTTGAACACGTCGACCGCGGCCAGTGCCCGCTCCTCGGTCTCGGACTCGATCGTCACGGCCTCCTCGCCCGCCCAGGCGATCGAGGTGCCGGTGCCGCGGAAGTCGAACCGCTGGGAGAGCTCCTTCGCGGCCTGGTTGAGGGCGTTGTCGACCTCCTGTCGGTCGACCTTGCTCACCACGTCGAACGACGGGTCTGCCACTGCGTGCCTCCTCGCCGGCCGGGCCCCCTGCGGAACCCGGTTCGTCGCTGTCGTATCCTCGTTGCCGCGCCACGGCGCACCCCGGCAGGTTGCCCGAGTGGCCAAAGGGAGCGGACTGTAAATCCGTCGGCTTAGCCTACGAAGGTTCGAATCCTTCACCTGCCACACCCGGGGAAACGGCCCCTGACCAGCGGAGACGCGGGTCAGGGGCCGTTCTCGTCTGTCCGGCCACTCCACGCGCCACCCGGACGAACGGCACTCTCGTCGGTACCTGGCCGACGAAGGTGTCGTTCGTCATGCGAGCTTCGACCGCCACCTGACAGCGCTGTTATATTAGCGCTGTGACATCTCCGGATCCCACGAGGTCTCGCGATCGGTGGCAGCCGCTGCGCGACCTGCTGGCAGAGGTCGAGGCCGAGATCGAGAACGTCTACAAGGCGCGTGGCCTGCACGAGGTGCGCCCGCGGTACGCCTATCCGCTGCTCCGGCTGGCCCATGCCGGGCCGATGACGATCCGCGAGCTCGCCGAGTCGCTCGACCGCACCCACTCGGCGATCAGCCAGACCCTGGCCGGCATGCGCCGGGAAGGGCTGGTCGACTCGGAACCCGGTGAGGACGCCCGCACCCGGCGGATCACGCTCACCGAGCGGGGCCGCTCGCTCGTGCCGTTCCTCGAGGCGGAGTGGCGGGCCACCGAGCAAGCGGTTGCCCAGCTCGACGACGAGGTGATGCCCCACTCGCTGAGCCGGGCGGTCGTCGCCACGGCGGAAGCGCTCCGTCGACGCAGCATGGAGGACCGCATCTCCGACCTCATCGGTGACGCCATGCCTCCGGTGTCGCCGGACGACCAGGAGGCGGCACGGCGGGCGGCCACCGGCGAGGGTGCCGCGACGTCCGGGCCCGGTGTGGGCACGTGAGCGGGCCCGGCCGGGTCCGGGCGGCGCATGTCGTGGTCCAGCGCGTGACGTGCTCGGAACGGCGCGACCACGCGGGACCGGCCGCGGTCACCGCTTCCGAGGAGGCGTAGTGCGGACGGGTCTGCTGGACACCCGCCCGCTGCGGACCTCGCCTGCGTTCCGGCGGCTCTGGATCGGGACGGTGGCGATCCGCTGCAGCGGGCAGATGGCCGTTGTCGCGGTGCTGTACCAGGTGTGGGAGCTGACCCGCAGTCCCCTGTGGACCGGGGCGATCGGCGTGGCGACGGCCGTCCCGAACATCGTGCTCGGCCTCCTCGGAGGAACGATCGCCGACACGTTCGACCGGCGGCGAGTCGTGCTGCTGACCAGCTCGGGTGCGGTCGCCGCGGCGACGCTGCTGGCGGCGCAGGCGGTGGCCGGGCTCGGGTCCGCACCCCTCGTCCTCGTCCTGGTCGCGGCGCAGACCTCCTGCACCGCGCTGGGGGCGGCGTCGCGGCGAGCGATCATGCCGCGACTGCTGCCGCAGTCCCAGGTCGCGGCCGGGGTCGCGCTCGACCTCGCCGCGTTCCAGGTGGCGATGCTGGTCGGCCCGGCGGTGGCCGGGGTGGTGCTGGCCGGCTGGGGTCCGAGCTGGGTCTACACCGTCGACGCTCTGGCGATCCTGATCGCGCTGTACGGGGTTGTTCGGCTGCCGCCGATGCGTCCCGAGGGCGGCTCGACCCGGGCCGGACCACGCGCGACCGGCGAGGGGCTCGCGTTCCTCTGGCGGCGCCCGGCGCTGCGCGGGGTGCTGGCCGCCGACCTGGCCGCGACCGTCCTGGCGATGCCGGTCGCGCTGTTCCCGGTGATCAACCAGGAGCGCTTCGGCGGTGACCCGCACACCCTCGGACTGTTCCTCACCGCGGTCGCGGTCGGCGGGATGACCGCGGGGCTGCTGTCGGGCCTGGTCACCAGCGCCGTCCGACCGGGCGCGGTCATGCTCGGAGCGGCCGCGGTCTGGGGCGTGGCGCTGGCCGGGTTCGGTCTGGTCGACGGCCTCGTCGCGACGCTGACCTGCCTGGCCGTCGCGGGCGCCGCGGACACCGTGTCGGTGACCTCGGGCGGAACGCTCGTCCAGCTGGAGACACCCGACGGGTTCCGCGGCCGGATCAACTCCGCGCAGTACGCCGTCGGTGCGGGCGGCCCGGGTATCGGCGACGCACGGGCCGGGCTCGTCGCCGGCCTGGTGTCCGCCTCGGCGGCGGCCGTCAGCGGTGGGGTGGCCTGCGTGCTTGCGGTCATGGTGATCGCCGGCACGCATCCCGCGCTCCGACGCTGGCGGCACCCGGACCCCGTCGACGACCGAGCCTGACCGCGTCAGACCGCCGACGTCATGATCGTCGAGCAACTCAGGACGGCTCTCCGTAACAGGCGGCGATCGCCGCCCCGCGCTCGCGCAGGGAGGTGCGCAACCACTGGGGGGCGAGGGCTTCCGCGTTCGTGGCGAGCTGCCACAGCGCCCACTCGGCGTGCCACGGATCTTGGAAGCTCACCTCGAGCCGTAGCCTGCCGTCGGCGTCGGTCTCCTCGGTGTGGACGGCCAGTGCGGTGTCCACCAGGTCCGCCCGCCGCGCCGGGTCCACCCGCACCAGCACGGTGACCTGGTCGCCGCCGCTCCGGAACCGCGTGCTGCGTTCCTGCCATGCCCGGTCCAGGTCGACCCGCTCCGGTCGCTGTGCCGGCTCGCTGAGCTCCTCGGCCGCCAGCACCCGCGACAGCCGGTAGGTGCGGTCCGCGCCGGACCTCGTGGCCAGCAGGTAGCCCTGGTCGCGCACGGTGACCAGGCCGATCGGGTCGACCGTACGCCACTCCGGCGCCTGGCCCGGCACCGCGTAGTGGATGCGCAGCTTGTGGCCGGCGAACACCGCGCGCCGGACCTCCGTGACGACGGCGTCGGGAACCTCCTCGGCGACCTGCCGGCGCGAGAGGAGGTCGGTCTCCGGGTCGATCAGCAGTCGTCGGGCGGCCTCGTCCGCGGTGGCCCGATAGCTCTCGGGCAGCGCGTCGGCCACCTTGAGCATGGCCGACGCGAGCGCCGAGCCCAGGCCGAACACCTGCGCGCCGCGCCGCGATCCGGCGACCAGCAGGGCGAGCGCCTCGTCGTGGTTCAGCCCGGTGAGCTCGGTCCGGAAGCCGGGCAACAACGCGAAACCCCCGTGCCGGCCGCGTTCGGCGTAGACCGGGACGCCGGCCGCGGACAGCGCCTCGATGTCACGCAGCACGGTGCGGGGGGACACCTCCAGCTCGCGGGCCAGCGCGTCCGCGGTGAGCCGGCCGTGCCGGCGCAGCAACAGCACCAGCGAGACGAGCCGGTCGGCGCGCATGCAAGATCTCCAGCGAAATACACGACAAGAGATGTCGTGATTTGTCGGGAGGCTGACGTCCGCACGAACTCGACGGATCGAATGGAGCTGGTACGGCGATGGAACGGACGGCGGTCAACCCCGTGGCGTGGTCGGTGGCGATGGGATTCAACCAGGGCGAGGTGATCTCGGGACACACCCGGACCCTGTACATCTCGGGGCAGACCGCGATGAGCGGCGACGGCGAGCCCCGGCACAGCGGTGACATGGCGGCGCAGCTGGCGCTGTCCGTCGACAACATGGAGGCCGTGCTCGGCGAGGCCGGCATGTCGCTCGCGAACCTCGTCCGGCTGGGCGTCTACACCACCGACGTGGATCTGCTCTTCCAGCACTACGGCGTGCTGGCGTCGCGGCTGGGTGCCGCCGCCGTGGCCCCGACCACCACGATGCTCGGGGTCACCCGGCTGGCGATCCCCGGTCAGATGGTCGAGCTCGAGGGCACCGCCGTCGCGTGACAGCACCTCGCCCGTCGGTCAGCGGACGACGCGGCCGCGGACGATCACGTGCTCCGGGTGGTCGAGGGCCGCGAGGTCCGCGCGCGGGTCGTCGCGGAAGACGAGGAGGTCGGCGGGCGCGTCCTGGACGATCCCGGGATACCCGAGCCACTCGCGCGCGGCCCACGACCCCGCGCCCAGCGCGTCGTGCGCGGACAGGCCGGCGGCGGCCAGCCAGCGGATCTCGCTCGTCAGCGATCCGGGCGGGAGGTCCGTCCCGGCGAGGACCGTGACGCCGGCCTCGTGGGCGTCGCGCACCAGGCCCGTGTGACGGGCGAACCCGCTGGTGAACCACGCGCGCAGCCCGGCAGGCACGTCGGCGGAGTCCATCAGGGGCAGCAGCTCCGCGAACGTCGACGCGGTCGGGACGAGGACCGTCCCGGCCGCGGCGACGTCGTCGAGCACGTCGGTGGGCAGGTGCATGCCGTGCTCGATCGCGTCGACCCGCGCGGCCACGGCGGCTCGCCCGCCCGCTTCCGACTGCGTGTGGACGGCGACCCGCCCGCCGGTGGCGTGGACCGCGCGGGTGGCGTCGGCGACGAGCGCGGCCGGCATCGTCGGCGCGTAACCACCCTCGTCGGTCATCCAGTCGATGATCAGCTTGCACCAGCCGGACGCGCGAGCCTCCTCGGCGGCGGCCTGCGCGACGCCGCCCGCCGGCACCTGACGGCCCCAGCCGGGGAAGAACCCGCCTTCCACGGCCACCGGCAGGCCGGCGTGGACCACGCGCGGGAGGTCCGGCCGCTGCCCGAACCACCCGGGTAGGCGGCTGGCGGAACCGGGCACGCGCAGCAGTGCCGTTCCCGCCCGGACGTGCGCGGTCCCGTCGGCGACGAGCTGGTCGTCGTCGAGCGGGGCGCCGATGCCGACGGTGCCGGGGTGGCAGTGCGCGTCGACCAGCGCGGGCACCAGGTAGCCACCGGAATGCAGCGTCGTCGCGCCGGGCAGGGGCTCGAGGCTGATGCGGTCGCCGCGCACCCAGACGTCGCGGGAGGTCCCGTCCGGGAGCACCGTTCCCCGGAGGTGGACGGTCGGCACGCGGGTGCCCGCGGTCACGGCTTCTCGGCGGCGCCGACCGCCTCGGCGACGAGGGCGCGCCAGCGTTCGACGCCGGCCGGGCCGTCGGGCAGCCCCACGGCGACCCAGCTGCGCATGGGCTTCTTCCCCATGTACGGGACGTCGGCGTCGCCCGCGGTGAGCAGCGCGTCGGCGGTCTCCGGGGGGAGCTGCAGGGCCAGCCGGTCGTCGTGGAAGAACGCGACGTTGCGCCCGCCGACGGTC
Source organism: Pseudonocardia kunmingensis (assembly GCF_006716445.1). Lineage (GTDB taxonomy): Bacteria > Actinomycetota > Actinomycetes > Mycobacteriales > Pseudonocardiaceae > Pseudonocardia > Pseudonocardia kunmingensis. The sequence continues at coordinate 2,362,523 of NZ_VFPA01000001.1, read as the reverse complement.
AGGCAGTCCCGTCCGAACATCATCCGCCGCCCGGCCCCCGGTCGCTCCAGGTGCTCGGCGGCCAGGTCCTCGAACACCTCGCGCGCAGTGGTCACCCGCACAGTCAAGCCGAGGACCGCAGCGCGCGCCGTTGACCCCGGGCGGAGGACACCCCACAGTGGCCGCGTGACTTCCCGGTGAACCGCGCCCTCGCGGTGCTGACCGCCGGTGCCTACCTCGCGCTGGCGCTCGGGTCCCTCGGTTCGGCGGACCCGGTTCCGCTGCTGCTGCTCGGGGCGGTGTTCACGGTGCTGGGCACGGCCGGGTTCCTCTGGGTGCGCAGGCGGGGCGGGCTCGGGTGGGCCGTCGCCTACGTCACAGTCCAGCTGGCCCTCGCCGTCGCCGTCTTCGCGAACGACCCGGGCGTCGGGGCCACGCTGCTGCTCGTCGCACTGGTGTGCCAGTGCGTGCTGCTGCTCCCGCTCCCGGGCACCGCCGTCGTGGTCGCGCTCGTGCCGTTCCTGCACGCCGGCATGCCGTGGGAGGAGGCGCTGCGCGAGGGCTCCGGCCTGCTCGCCGCGGTGCTGTTCGCGGCGGTCGTGACGGAGCTGCTGCGCCGCGAGCAGGAGACCCGTCGCGCGCTGGCCGAGGCCCACGCGCAGCTGCGCGACTACGCGTCGCAGGCGGAGCGGCTCGCGACGGCGCAGGAGCGCAACCGCGTGGCGCGCGACATCCACGACGGGCTCGGCCACGTGCTCACCGTCGTCCAGATGCAGGTCAAGGCGGCCCGGGCGGTGCTGCGCGCCGACGTCGAGCGGGCCGACGCCGTGCTCGCGAAAGCGCAGCAGCAGTCCGAGGAAGCGCTGGCCGAGGTGCGCCGGTCGGTGGGCGCGCTGCGCGAGCCGCGGTCGGTGCCGCCCCTGCGCGAGGCGCTGCGGGTGCTGGCCGAGGAGACCTCGGCCGCGGGCGTCCCCACGGAGCTCGCCGTGCGCGGCGTGGAGCGCGCGGTGGCCGACGAGATCCGGGAGGCGCTGTTCCGCGCCGCGCAGGAAGGGCTGACGAACGTCCGCAAGCACGCGCGTGCCACCCGTGCCGATCTCGTGCTGGACTACGCGGACGACGCGGTCCGCGTCGAGGTCCGGGACGACGGGACGGGCATGGCCGACGGGGCGACGACGGGCTTCGGCCTGCTGGGCCTGCGGGAGCGCGCCGCGCACCTCGGCGGCCGGTTGCAGGTGGAGCCGGCGCCGGACGGGGGCTGCACGGTGCGCATGGAGGTGCCCGGTTGAGCGCGGTGCGGGTGCTGCTGGTGGACGACCAGGCGCTGTTCCGCGAGGCGCTGGCCACGCTCCTGGCCGTCCACCCCGACGTCGAGGTGGTCGGCGAGGCGGGGGACGGCGACGCGGCGCTGCGCCGGGCCGCCGAGCTCGCGCCCGACGTCGTCCTGATGGACCTGCGGATGCCCGTGCTCGACGGCATCGCGGCGACGCGCAGGCTGCGCGTCGAGCTCCCCGCCGTCCGGGTGATCGCGCTGACGACCTTCGACGACGACGAGGACGTGTTCGCGGCCCTGCGCGCGGGTGCCGTCGGCTACCTGCTCAAGGACGTCTCGTCGGCGCGGTTGGTCGAGGCCGTGCTCGCCGCGGCCCGGGGCGAGTCGGTGCTGCAGCCCTCCGTCGCGGCGAAGGTCGTGGCCCGGTTCGCCCAGCTGCCCGAGACCGCGCCGGACCCGCGGCCGCAGCCGCTGGTCGTGCCGCTGTCGGAGCGTGAACTGGAGGTGCTGCGGTTGCTGGCCGACGGTCGCAGCAACCGGGAGATCGCCGGCGCGCTCTTCCTCGCCGAGGGCACCGTCAAGAACCACGTGACGAACGTGCTGGCCAAGCTCGGCGCCCGCGACCGCACCCAGGCGGCGCTGCGCGCCCGTTCCCTCGACCTCCTGTGACGGGGGGGTCATGCCCGGACGTGACCCCGGTCCATGACCTCCGGCACGGGGCACCGGCCCGATCCGGCGCGACCCTCGTCCTCGACAGCACAGCCGAGGAGGGCACCGCGATGACGACCACCCGGACGACCACCCGCCCGACCGCCCGCAAGCTGGCCCGTTTCACCGGGCACTACGTCGAGATGGTCGTCGCCATGCTCGTCGGCATGGTGGCGCTCGACCCGCTCTGGCCTGCAGAGTGGGTGGCCCGGGCCGACGTGCACGCGCTCGTGATGGCCACGAACATGACGGTCCCGATGGCGCTCTGGATGGGGATCCGCCGCCACTCGTGGCCCCGGATCGCCGAGATGTCGGCCGTGATGTTCCTGCCCTTCGTGGCCCTGCTGGTCCCGTACTGGCTCGGCGTCCTGTCCGGGTCGGGTCTGATGACCGCAGGACACGTGATCATGTTCCCGCTGATGCTCGCCGCCATGCTGTGGCGGCACCGCGAGTACTGGCACTGAGCGGCGGCGGGCAGGATCGCACCCGTGCCGGATCTCGCGACGCTCGACCTCCCCAGCGCCACCGTCGTGCTCCGGGAGGCGGTCGCCGAGGACCTGCCGGACCTCGTGGCGATGCTCGCCGCCGACGAGCTCGGCGCCCACCGGGAGAGCCTGGAGCGGACGCCCGAGGCGCTGCGCCCCTACCGGGAGGCGTTCGACGCGATCGCGGCCGATGCGGCGCAGCTGCTCCTCGTCGCCGCGGACGGCCGGCGCCCGGTCGGCACCCTGCAGCTCAGCTTCCTCCCGGGGCTGTCCCGCCGCGGCGCGTGGCGCGCGCAGATCGAGGCCGTGCGGGTGCACGAGGACTTCCGGGACGGGGGCGTCGGGGCGTGGATGGTCGGGTGGGCGATCGAGGAGGCGCGGCGACGGGGGTGCGCGCTCGTGCAGCTCACCACCGACAAGAGCCGGACCTCGGCCCACCGGTTCTACGAACGGCTGGGCTTCGTCGCCTCGCACGAGGGCATGAAGCTCGCCCTGGAGGCGTAGGACCGCACCCCGGGTGATCAGGTCCCTGTGCAGGGCGGCGCGGCTGTGCCAGTCTTCGGGGATGGCCGCCGTCGAGACGGAGCGGGCAGCGCCGGACGCGCCCGTGGCGACCCTGCTGCCCGGCCGTGGTTACGGGCCGCAGGCCCCGCTGCTGTACTACACCCGCCTGCTGCTGCGCAGCCGCGGCTGGTCGGTGCGCACGCTGCACTGGGAGCGCGTCCCGGACCTCGACCCGGCCGACCACGCGGGCGTGCGCGGCGTCGCCGCCGACGTGCTCGCCACGGCCGATCCCGCACGCGACCTGGTCATCGGCAAGTCGCTCGGCTCCCTCGCGCTGCCCGCGGCGGCGGAGCGGGGGATCCCGGGTATCTGGCTCACCCCGTTGCTGGGCATCGAGGACGTGCGGCGCGCCGCCGCCCGCGCGGCCGGGCGCGCGCTGCTGGTCGGGGGCACCGCCGACCCGTACTGGGACGGGGCCGCAGCCGAGGCCACCGGGGCCGCGGTGCTGGAGGTGCCGGGCGCCGACCACTCCCTCGAACGGCCCGGCGACCTCGACGGCACGCTCCGGGTGCTGTCCACCGTCCTGGCGCGGGTGGCCGATCGGCTCGACGCGCTCGCCGTCGGCTCGTAGCGCGCCATCGGAAACGATCACGGCCTACGCCGGCGGCGCCTCGTAGCTGCGCGCGACGGTCGCCGGTCGGAAGCCGAACCGGGCGTAGAGGTGCTTCGGGGTGTCGTCGACCTCGGCGCCGATGAGCACCGGGCCCGCGCCGTGCGCCCGCGCGTGCCCGACGGCGTGGCGGAGCAGGTCGGTGGCGACGCCGAGGCGCCGGTGGTCCGGGTGCACGAACACGTCCTCGATCATCCCGACCCCCTCGTCGCCCGGCCAGGACGCGATGCAGCCCGCCACCTCGCCGGAGCGCTCGGCGAGCAGGTAGGCGACGCCGAGGCGACGGCGCAGCGCCACCGCCGCGGCCGTGTCCTCGGCGGAGCGGGCGGGCCGGTCGAGGCGCGTGTCCTCCTCGAGGTGGTCGATCCGGAACAGCCGCTGGACGTGCGCCCACCCGGCGTCGTCGGTGACCGGCCGCACCGGGCCGGCGGGGGCCCCGACCGCGGTGCCCGCGGGGAGGACGAGCTGCAGCACGACGTCGAGCCGCCAGCCGTGCAGCGCGAGGTGCGCCTCGGCGGCGGGCGGGGTGTCCGGGTCGACCAGCACGCGCGGGCAGGGCGTGCGCGTGCGCCGCGCGAACTCGACGAGCGCGCCCGCGGGCTCCGCCGTGCGCACCTCGCACAGGAACGTGCCCAGCGGGTGCCCGGGCGCGGCCGGGCTCCGGACCGCGGTGGCGCCGCCCAGGTCGAGCACGTCCGCGCCGAGCGACCAGAACCGCCGCGAGGTCCGGGACACCGCTCGCTCGTCCACGTCCCGATCCTGCCGGACGCTCACGCTAGGCGCGGGAAGACCGCGCCGGGCGGGCCGACGGCGTCGCCGGACCCGAGCCGGGTGAGCAGCCGCGCCGCGCCGTCGGGGAGGAACGGCAGGCACTCGCCTGCCGCGGTCCGGCAGGCGTCGACCAGCCCCGCGAGCACGGCGTCGCGGCGTCCCGCCGCGCGCTCCCACGGTCGTTCCCGCTCCAGCGCGCGGTTGGCGCACTCGACGAACTCGCAGATCGCTCCGGCGGCGGCGCGCAGGTCGAAGCGCTCCAGCGCGTCGTCGATCCGTGCGGGGAGCGCGCGGGCGGCCGCCGCGGGTCCGGGTGGCACGTCGTCGCCCGGCACCAGGCGGCCGCCGCCGGTCCGGTGGGCGAGCACGACGAGCCGCTGGACCAGGTTGCCCAGCCCGCCTGCCAGCTCCCGGTCGGCCCGGTCGACGAGCCGGGCGACCGTGAAGTCGGCGTCGTCGCGGCCCGAGCCTTCCCGGAGCAGCCACCAGCGCACCGCGTCGACGCCGAAACGCTCGACCAGCGCGACCGGGTCCACGCCGGTACCCGCGCTCTTGGAGATCTTCGCGCCCTCGACCGTGAGGTAGGGGTGCACGAACACGGCGGTCGGCAGGGGGAGCCCGGCGGCGGACAGCAGTGCGAGCCAGTGCACCGCGTGGAACCGGACGATCCCCTTGCCGACGACGTGCACGCGTTCGGCGGACCGCACCCACCACCGCGCCAGCGCGTCGTCGTCGCTGTCGCCGCTGCCGTCGTCGCCGTAGCCCAGCGCGGTGACGTAGTTGGCGAGCGCGTCCCACCAGACGTAGACGACCTGGTCCGGGTCGCCCGGCACCGGGATGCCCCAGCCGCCTGCCCGCGCGGCCGGGCGCGACACGCTGATGTCGGCGAGGCCCGACCGGACGAAGGCGAGCACCTCGTTGCGCCGCGTCGCCGGCTCGATGCGGACCCGTCCGGACGCGATCGCGTCCTCGACGACCCCCGCGTAGCGCGACAGCCGGAAGAACCAGTTCTCCTCGGCGACGTGCTCGGGCTCGGTCCCGTGCTCGGGGCACGGCCCGTCCACCAGCTCGGCCGTGGCGTAGAACTGCTCGCACCCCGCGCAGTAGCGGCCCTCGTACCGGCGCCGGTACAGGTCGGCCGAGTACCGGCGCCAGAGCAGCTCCACGCCGCGGCGGTGGCGGGGGTCGGCGCCGGTCCGGATGAAGTCGTCGAACGACAGCGACAGCGGCCCGCGCAGCGCGGCGAACCGCGCGGCGCCCGCCGCGACGAACGCGGGCACCTCGACGCCCGCGGCCCGTGCCGCGGTGACGTTCTTGAGCGCGTTCTCGTCGCTCCCGGTCAGGAAGCGCACCGGTTGCCCGCGGCGGCGCCGGTGCCGGGCGAGCACGTCGGCCTGCACCAGCTCGAGCGCGTGCCCGAGGTGCGGGGCCGCGTTGACGTAGGGGATGGCGGTGGTGATGTAGAAGCCGTTCACGAGTTGTCCTTCCGCCCGCAGGCGACGGACCCCGAGAACGCGGCCCCGCGCTGCGGGGCCTGGTGGGGATGGCTGGGTTTCAGCGCACGCCGGAGGAGCCCCGGGAGGGGCGCATCATGGTCACGGCGGCGCGGTGCACCCGCTCACGGTCGCACGGGGAGCGCGCCGGTCCAAGCCGATTGCGTCAGAGCGCGAGCGTCACGGCCCGTCCGGCCTGGCGGCCGGAGAACAGGCAGCCGCCCAGGAAGGTGCCCTCCAGCGAGCGGTAGCCGTGCACGCCCCCGCCGCCGAAGCCTGCGACCTCGCCCGCGGCGTAGAGGCCGGGGAACGGGGTGGCGTCGGGCCGCAGGACCCGGCCGGTGAGGTCGGTCTGCAGGCCGCCGAGGGTCTTGCGGGTGAGGACGTGCAGCTGCACCGCGATCAGCGGCCCGTTCGACGGGTCGAGGACCTTGTGCGGGGCGGCGGTGCGGACCAGCCGGTCACCGCGGTAGCGCCGCGCCCCACGCAGGGCTGTGACCTGCAGGTCCTTCGTGAACGGGTGGTCGATCTCGCGGTCGCGGGCCACGATCTGGCGCTGCAGGTCCGCGAGGTCGATGAGCGGCTCGTCCGTCAGCCGGTTCATGCCGGCCACGAGCTCGGGCAGGGTGTCGGCCACGACGAAGTCGGCGCCGTGCTCCTTGAACGCCTCCACCGGGCCCGGCGCGGTGCGCTGCCGGACGCGGGTGAGCACCTTGCGCAGGTCCTTCTCGGTGAGGTCGGGGTTCTGCTCGGAACCGGAGAGCGCGAACTCCTTCTCGATGATCTTCTGGGTGAGCACGAACCAGGAGTGGTCGTAGCCGCTGGTGGTGATCGCCTCCAGCGTCGCGAGGGTGTCGAAGCCGGGGAAGCACGGGGCCGGGAAGCGTCGTCCCCTGGCGTCGAACCACAGCGACGAGGGCCCGGCGAGGATCCGGATGCCGTGCTGCGCCCAGATCGGGTCCCAGTTGCGCACGCCCTCCGTGTAGTGCCACATGCGGTCGCGGTTGACGACGCGCGCGCCTGCCTGCTCGGTGATGCCGAGCAGCCGCCCGTCGACGTGCGCGGGCACCCCGGAGATCATGTTCTTCGGCGCGGGCCCCAGGCGGGACGGCCAGTTGGCCCGCACGAGGTCGTGGTCGCCGCCGATCCCGCCGGACGTGACGATCACGGCCTGCGCGCGCAGCGCGAAGTCGCCGACCCGCGTGCGGGAGCTATCCGTGCCGCGCGCGGCCGCGCTCGGTTCGAGCACCGCGCCGTGCACGCCGTCGACCACTCCGTCGGTGACGGACAGGCCGTCGACGCGGTGGCGGAACCGCAGCTCGACCCGGCCCGCCTCGACCGCATCGCGCACCCGGCGCTCGAACGGCGCGACGACCCCGGGACCGGTGCCCCAGGTGACGTGGAAGCGCGGCACCGAGTTGCCGTGCCCGTCGGCGAGGTGCCCGCCGCGCTCCGCCCAGCCGACGACCGGGAACCAGCGCATGCCCATCCCGTGCAGCCAGGCGCGCTTCTCACCGGACGCGAAGTCCAGGTAGGCGGTGGCCCACTGGCGCCCCCAGAAGTCCTCGCCCGCGGGGTCGTCGACGCCGCGGTCGAAGGCGGCGGTGCCGAGCCAGTCCTGGAGGGCGAGGTCGAGGGAGTCGTGCACGCCCATCCGGCGCTGCTCGGGCGAGTCGACGAGGAACAGCCCGCCGAACGACCAGAACGCCTGCCCGCCGAGGCTCGCCTCCGGTTCCTGGTCGAGCAGCAGCACGGTGCGGCCGGTGTCGGCCAGCTCCGCCGTGGTGACCAGGCCGGCGAGGCCGGCTCCCACCACGATGACGTCGGCGTCCATCCGATCACCCTCCTGGCGACGGGGGAGCCGGTCAAGCACCGGCGCCGCGCCCCGGCAAACCCCCGGCGAGTCTCCCGTTCCGGCACGCCGAGTTGCGCGTCCCGACAGCGTCACCGCCGGATCAGCTCCCGCCCAGCGGGAACTCGGCCACGGTCGTCCACGATCCGGGCTCCCGGGACCCGGTCATCAGCACCGCCGAGCGCACCGTCGCCCGCACCGGCGGCCCGTCCGCGACCTCGGCCGCCGCAGCCCGCAACCGCGGCACCGGCGCCCCGTGCGCGATCGTGAGGTGCGGGGTCACGCCATCGCCGTGGGCTCCCCCGTAGGGCTGCAGCCCGAACCGCCGGGACACCGAGCTCGTCAGTCGCACGAAGGGGCCGGCCGGCTCCGGCGCCCACCACACGACGTCCTCGTCGAACCACGCCACGCGCTCGAACGTGACCTCGAACGGCGGCGCCGCGGCACACACCTCGCCGAGCGCGGCCCGCGCGCCGTCGTCGATCCGGGGCGGGGCCAGGAACGGGAACATGATCGTGACGTGCGCCGGCACGCCGAGCGCGGCGGAGGGGTCGAGCGCGGCGCGCAGCGCTCCCACCCGCGGCTCGGCCTCGGGCACGGGGACGACGACGGCGCTCAGGGTGGGTTCCACGGGGCCGGCGTGCCGGAGCCCGGCCGGCCCCGCGATCATGTTGCGAGCCGATCCAGCAGCACGCCCGGGTTCAGCACACCCCGCGGGTCCAGTGCCGCCTTCGCCGCCCGCAGCGCGGTGGCGAAGACCTCCGGCCGCTGCCGGTCGTAGGCGGGCCGGTGGTCGCGGCCGACGGCGTGGTGGTGGGTGATGGTGGCCCGGTGGCGGCCGAGCACCTCGGTGGCCGCGTGCTTGATCTCGTCCCACTGCGCGAGCTGGGCGCCGATGCGTCCGGCGGCCAGGACGGTGAAGTACGGGGCAGGCCCGTCCGGGTAGAGGTGCGTGAACCGGCAGTTGACGATGCCCGGTGCGCCGCACACCTCCCGCACGGCGGCGCCGACCTCCCGGCGCACGGCCGTGATCAGCTCCTCCGCGCGGTCCCACGTGCACGCCGTCTCGAACGTCTCGACCACCGCGCCGCAGCGGGCCAGCCCGTCCCGGGCGTAGGGCGCGCGCAGGAACGCCGAGCGCCAGGCGCCCACCGCCGTGTCGCCGTCGCGCGGCCCGCTCACGGTGCCGCCGTGCCCCCTGGCGATCTCCACGGCCTCGGCGAGCACGTCACCCACCGGTCCCGCGGCCGACTCCGCCCCGAGCACGAGCACGGCGTGCTCGCCGGTCCCGGCCCCGCTGAACCGCGCCTCGCCGTGGTCGAGCAGGCGGCAGTTCGCGAGCACCGGGCCGGCCTGGCTGATCGCCCGCACCGCCGCCACGGCGTCGCTGAACCCGGTGAACCGCACCGCCGTCGACGCCCGGTGCTCCGGCCGGTCCTGCAGCCGCACCCAGGCCTCGGTGAGGACGCCGAGCGCGCCCTCCGAACCCAGGAACAGCCGGTCCGGTGACGGACCCGCACCCGAGCCGGGTAACCGCCACGACTCGCTCACCCCGGCGGGCGTCACCACGCGCAGCGCCTCCACCGCGTCGTCGATGCGCGTGCGGCCCATCGCGTAGTGCCCGGCCGAGCGGGTGGCGAGCCAGCCGCCGAGCGTGGAGAACTCGAAGCTCTGCGGGAAGTGGCGCAAGGTCAGCCCGTGCGGGCGCAGCTGCTCCTCCAGCACGGGGCCGAGCGCGCCGCACTGCACGCGCGCCGCACGGCTCACGGGGTCGATCTCCAGCACCCGGTCGAGCCGAGTGAGGTCGAGCGAGACGACGCCCGCATGCCCGCCGCCGCGGTACTCGGTGCCGCCGACCACCGAGCTGCCGCCGCCGTACGGGACGACGGCGACGCCGGCGTCACCCGCCCAGTCCAGCACGGCGACGACATCGGCCTCGGTGCGCGGGAACGCGACCAGGTCGGGTGCCGCGGCGAGGTCCCCGGCGAGGGCGCGGACGACGTCGCGGAACGCCTTGCCGTAGGTGTGGGCGGCGCGGTCGCGCGGCGCGGTGGAGAACCGGTCGGCGAGCGCGGCCGGGGGCGGCAGCCGCGACGGCGGCAGGCCGGTCGGGACCGGGACGGGGACCGGTGCTGTGGCGCAGCCCGGGAGAGCCGCGGCGAGCGCGACGCAGGCATCGTCGGGCAGCGCGTCCTCGACCCGACCCCAGCCCCACCACGACCGCGTACCGCTCATGGCCCGATCATCGCGCGATCCCTACGGCGAGCGCTCGGTCGTCCGCCCGGTCGCCGCGTCGTGGCGTTCCTGGGCCGCGAGGACCTCGGGCGTGTGGGTGCCGATCCACGCCACCAGCGCCTTGAGCGGCTCGGCGGCTCCCACCCCGAGCGGTGTCAGCGCATAGGACACCTTGGGCGGCACGGAGGGCTCGACCTCGCGCTCGATCAGTCCGTCTCGGACGAACGCGCGGAGGTTCTGCGACAACATCTTCTCGCTGATCCCGCCGATCCGATCTCGGAGCAGGTAGAAGCGCAGCGGCCCATCGCGCAGGGCGGTCAGGATCAGGATTCCCCAGCGGTTGGTCAGGTGGACGAACACGGTGCGGCCCGGACAGTCGCTGTTGAACGCGTCACTCAACGGGTCGGGCAGATGGCGGGTGTCCTCGACTCCTACCGGCACGACCTGAGCGTACCCGTAGGTATGCCCTTACGGGAAGTAAGCCGCCTTCTTACGGTTTGCCCATGCCACCTCTTCCCGTCGACATCTGGTTCGATCTCGTCTGCCCCTGGTGCGGCATCGGCAAGCGGCGGTTCGAGGCCGCGCTCGCCGAGTTCGAGCATCGGGACGACGTGCGGGTCCGGTGGCGCAGCTTCGAGCTCGACCCGCATGCCCCCCGCGACGCCACGCTGACCATCCCGGAACGCATGCAGCAGGACCTCGGCCTGACGGCGCGGCAGGCCGAGGAGGGCGCGGCGGGGCTCACGGCGCTCGCTGCGGAGCTGGGCCTGGTCTACCGGCTGGCCGCGGCGCGCCCGGTCAACAGCTTCGACGCCCACCGCCTCCTGCACGCGGCTGCAGGCCGCGGGCTCGGTGACGCCGTACGCGAGCGGCTGATGGTGGCCTACACGGGCGAGGGCGCCCACCTCGCCGATCACGCGACGTTGGCCGCACTGGCCTCCGAGGTCGGGTTTCCCGCCGCGGACGCCCGCACCGTACTGGCGGGCGACGACCACACCGACGCCGTACGCGCCGACGAGGAGCAGGCCGCCCGCATCGGGGTGACCGGCGTCCCGACCGTCGTCATCGCAGGTCGTCGGATCACCGGCGCCCAGCCCCCTGATCTCCTCCTCGCGGAGCTCGGCGCGGCGTGGCGCAATGCCGGCCGGATCTCGCTCGACCGTTCCGGAGACCTGTCATGAAGGCCGATGTCCCGATGCGCGCGAGCTGGCGGGAGTGGACGGGCCTCGCCGTCCTCGCACTCCCCGCCGTGCTCGTGATGATCGACATGAGCGTGCTCCACCTGGCTGTGCCCCGTCTCGCCGCCGACCTCGATCCCAGCGCCTCCCAGCTCCTGTGGATCACCGACGTCTACGGGTTCCTCATCGCGGGATCGCTGATCACGATGGGCGCACTCGGCGATCGCATCGGTCGCCGCCGGATCCTGCTCATCGGCGCAGCGGCCTTCGGCGCGGCCTCGGTGCTCGCCGCGTACGCATCCAGCGCCGAGATGCTGATCGCCGCTCGCGCGCTGCTCGGGATCGCGGGGGCGGCCCTGGGCCCGTCCACACTGTCGCTGATCAGCGTCATGTTCCGCGACCCGCGGCAGCGCACCACCGCGATCACCGTGTGGATGGCCGGCTTCATGGGCGGCGGGGCGGTGGGGCCGCTCGTCGGTGGCGTGATGCTGGAGTACTTCTGGTGGGGATCGGTGTTCCTCGCGGCGGTGCCGGTGATGGTGCTGCTGCTGACGGTCGGCCCGGTGCTGCTTCCCGAGCACCGGGCCGCCCACCCCGGCAGGCTGGACCTGCCGAGCGCGGCGTTGTCGCTGACCGCGACGCTGGCGGTCGTCTACGGCATCAAGGAGATGGCCGCGGGCGGTCTCGACCTGCACCCCGCGCTGATCGTCGCGGCCGGACTGGCCGTCGGCGTGCTGTTCGTGCGGCGGCAGCAACGGCTGGCCGACCCCCTGCTGGACCTGTCGCTGTTCCGGAACCGGAACTTCTCGGTGTCGCTCGGCACGCTGACCGTCACCGTGATCTTCATGGTGGGCACCCAGTTCCTCATGGCCCAGTACATGCAGATGGTCCTGGGGCTCTCCCCGCTCCACGCGGGCTTGTGGGGACTGCCGCTGGTGATCGCGGGAACACGTCGATCTTCGTCGCCTCGGCGCTGGCGGGCGCCGTCCACCGCGCCCACATCTTCGGCGCCGGCCTGCTCGTCGCGGCTGCGGGCTTCGGCGTTCTCACCCGGGCCGACGTCACGGCGGGGCTTCCCGTGGTCGTGGTCGGGTCCGCGCTGCTGTTCGCCGGACTCATGCCGGTGTCCGCGCTCGGCATCGACATGATCGTTGGTGCCGCCCCTCCAGGACAGGCGGGGTCGGCGGCCGCGGTGGGCGAGACCACCCAGGAGCTGGGTGGTGCCTTGGGAATCGCGCTCATCGGCAGCCTCGTCACGACGATCTACCACCGCCGGATGTCCGACGCGGTACCGGAAGTAGTGCGATCCGCGGCGCCGGGCGCCGTGGACACCCTGGCGGGGGCGCTGGCCGCGGCGGGTCGGCTTCCCGGATCCGCTGGATCCGAGCTCGTCTCGACGGCCCGTGCCGCCTTCACCGACGGACTGCAACTGACCGCAGCCATCGCGATCCCCCTGCTCGTGGTCCTGGCAGTCGTGTCCGTGGCCCTGCTGCGGCAGGTGCGACCCCACGTCGGACCTCCGGCCGACGAGCCCGTGCCGTGGGCCTGATCGGGTGATCTCGCATCGATCCGCAGCGGTGCGGGACGTCCGGCTTCAGGATCGGGGGATGCGAGCGTGGGCGGTTCCCGTGGCGGCCGCGCTGCTCTGCGCGGCGTGGGCCGGACCCGCCGAGCCGGCGCCGCGGTCGGTGGCCCACGCGCAGGAGCAGCCTCTCGCGCCGGTCCGGGTGAGCGACGACGGGCGCTTCTTCGTCCACGCCGACGGCAGGCCGTTCTTCTGGCTCGCCGACACGGCGTGGAGCATCTTCGTCAACCTCGACCGTGCGGAGGTGCAGCGCTACCTCGACGCCCGGGCGGCGCAGGGTTTCACCGTGATCCAGGCCGTGGCGGTGTTCCCGCAGGCCGGTGGCCCGGGCCCGAACCGCTACGGCCACGACCCCCTCGCCGAGGGGATGACCCCGGCGGTGAGCGACTCCGGGGACGACTACTGGGACCACGTCGACTTCGTGATCGACGCCGCCGCCGAGCGCGGCCTGCGGATCGGGCTGCTCCCGGTGTGGGCCGACAAGCAGGCGGGCGAGCTCGTCACCACCGAGAACGCGGGGGCGTACGGCGAGTTCCTCGGCGCTCGCTACCGCGACCGCGTCGTGTGGATCATGGGTGGCGACTCCGGCGCCGACGGGGTCGAGGACGTCTGGCGCGCGCTCGCCGAGGGCGTGGCGGTCGGGGCCAACGGCCGGCCCGACCACACCGGCCTGCTGATGACCTACCACCCGCGCGGCGACCAGACCTCGGCCGAGTGGTTCCACGACGACGAGTGGCTGTCGTTCAACATGCTGCAGGGCGGGCACTGCCGACGCTGGGACAACCTGCTCGGGCTGATCGAGGGCAACTACGCGCGGACGCCGCCCAAACCGTTCCTCGACGGCGAGTCGATCTACGAGGACCACCCGATCTGCTGGAAGCCCGAGGACGGCTTCTCCACGCCGGAGGACGTGCGCCGCAACGCCTACTGGAGCGTCTTCGGCGGCGCGGCCGGGCACACCTACGGCCACCACGCCGTATGGCAGTTCCTCATCGAGGACGGGGACGCATCGCTCGGCGCGCGGGGCACGTGGACCGAGGCGCTCGACTTCCCGGCGGGGCAGCAGATGCGGCACCTGCGCGCATTGGTGGAGTCGCGCCCCTACCTCACGCGGATCCCCGACCAGTCGGTCGTCGACGGCAGCGGTGTGCGGGCCACGCGGGACGCCGACGGCTCCTACCTGATGGCCTACACCACGGACGGGGCGGCGTTCGCGGTCGACACCACGGTGCTCACGGGCGACGCGCTGCGGGCGTGGTGGTACGACCCGCGGACGGGCACCGCTACGGACGCCGGCACGGTCGAGCGGGGCGCATCGGTCGAGTTCGGCCCGCCCGAGGAGACCGACTGGGTCCTCGTCGTCGACGACGCCGCCCGCGGATTCGGTCCCCCCGGCTCGTGAACTCCTGTCCACGCACGACCGCGGAGCGGCGATCACCCGCTGTAGGGTCGATGCCGTGGCGAAGCTCGAGGTGGATGCGGAACCGGGCGAGGTCGGGTTCGACGCGGAGCGGTTGCAGCGGGTCGGTGCGCACTTCCGCCGCTACGTCGACGACGGGAAGCTCGCGGGGTGGACGATCGCGGTCGCCCGGCGCGGCCGGGTGGCGCTGCTCGAGCACCACGGTCTGGCCGATGTCGAGGCGCAGCGGCCGGTCACCGACGACACGCTCTGGCGCATCTACTCGATGACCAAGCCGATCACCTCGGTGGCCGCGCTGATGCTCTACGAGCGCGGGGCGTTCGAGCTCACCGACCCGGTGTCACGCTTCATCCCGGAGTTCGCCGACGTGCGCGTCTACGCCGCGGGCTCGGCGGCCAACCCGAGCACCGTGCCGGCCGTCGAGCCGGTGCGGATCTGGCACCTGCTCACCCACACCGCGGGTCTCACCTACGGCTGGCACCACGCCCACGCCGTCGACGAGGTGTACCGGTCCAAGGGCTTCGAGTTCGGGGCGCCCCGCGGGATGGACCTGGAGGCGGCCTGCGCGACGTGGGCCGGCCTGCCGCTGCTGTTCCAGCCGGGCAGCGAGTGGAACTACTCGGTGGCCACGGACGTGCTGGGCCGGGTCGTCGAGGTGGCATCCGGCAAGCCGTTCGACGCGTTCCTGGCCGACGAGGTGTTCGCACCGCTCGGCATGGACGACACGGCGTTCTGGGTCGGGCCCGACGACCTCGAGCGGCTCGCCGCGCTGTACGTGCTCAACCCGGCGGGCGGGCTGCTGCGCAACGCTGCGATGGGCGACGCCGCCACGCGCGAGCCCACCTTCCTCTCCGGTGGCGGCGGGCTGGTCTCCACCGCGGCCGACTACCACCGCTTCACCCAGATGCTCGCCCGCGGCGGCGAGCTCGACGGCGCCCGCCTGCTCGGCCCGCACACCGTCGCCTACATGACCCGCAACCACCTGCCCGGCGGCGCCGACCTCGACACGTTCGGCAGGCCGCTGCACGCCGAGTCCGCCTTCCGCGGTGTCGGGTTCGGGCTCGGGGTGTCCGTGGTCACCGACGCCGCGGCCGGCAAGGCCGTCACCCACGACGGTGAGTTCGCCTGGGGCGGGCTCGCGAGCACCGCGTTCTACGTCGATCCCGTTGCGGAGGTCACCGCGATGTTCTTCACGCAGCTCATGCCTTCGAGCGCGTACCCGATCCGCCCGCAGCTGCGGTCGCTGGTCAACCAGGCCCTGGTGGGCTGAGCCGTGTCGAACGCGCTCGCGCTCACGATCCGGGTGGTGGTGGTCGCCGTCAGCCTGTGGGTCGCCACCCTGATCGTCCCCGGCATCGACAACACGGCGGGCACCACCGGCTCGCGGATCGGCACGCTCGTCGTCGTCGCGCTCATCTTCGGTCTGGTCAACGCGGTGCTGAAGCCGCTGATCAAGGTGGTCGGCTGCCCGTTCTACATCCTGACGCTCGGCCTGATCGGGCTGGTCGTCAACGCGCTGCTGTTCATGCTCGTCGGCTACCTCGCCGAGGGCATCGGGCTGCCGTTCACCGTCGGCGGGTTCGGCGCGGCGTTCTTCGGGGCGATCGTGGTCGGCGTGGTCGGGTTCATCCTCCACGTCCTCATCCCCGACCGGCTCGACCAGCGTTAGACGGGCCAGGTCTCCCGCCGGTACCCGGCGTCCCAGAACATCCACTCGTAGGTCGAGGTCCGGCGGAAGTGCTGGCGCAGCAGCGCGCTCTCCCCGTCGGAGAGCGTCTCGCCCACGCGGTCGGTGAGGTCCAGCACGGAGTCGACGACCGCCTGGAACTCGTTGCCGCCGTACGTCGCGATCCACCGGGCGTAGAGCGGGTCGGGCGAGCTGCGGGCCAGCAGCTCGTCGCCGATGCGCGCGTAGATCCAGTAGCAGGGGAGCACCGCGCCCAGCGCCTCGGCGAAGGACCCGCCGTAGCCGGTGGCGAGCAGGTAGCTGACGTAGGCCTGCGTGGTGGGCGCGACCGGCTCCAGCGCGGCCTCCTCCGGCGACGAGCCCAGATCGCCCATCAACGCCGCGTGCAGCTCGCGCTCGGCCGCGATCGCCGACGCCGCGTGCTCGGCGAACATCACCGTGCCGTCCTCGTCCGGTGCCTTCGCGGCGCAGATCGCGAGGGCCCGCGCGTACCCACGCAGGTAGTGCGCGTCCTGCACGATGTAGTGCCGGAAGGACTCGCGCGGCAGCGTGCCGTCGGCCAGCCCGGTGAGGAACGGGTGGGTGAGGATCGCGGCGTAGACGTCCTCCACGTCCGCCCAGAGGACGTCGCGGGTGCGCAGTGCGGAGCGGGCCGGGGTCACCATGGCCCCGACGCTACGACGTCGCCGGGCCTGCGCGGAACCGTCCGTTTGCCTCCCGTCGCCACGGGAACGCTGATGAGACATCGGTCACTCGGTGCTCCGGAGGGCCGTGGTGGGTGGGTCACGATGGGTGCCACCACGGTCGCGACTCACCGCCGAGCGTCGAACCGCCACGCACGCGGAGGTGAGCCGGACATGGATCCCGCACCGATGGACCACCACGAGAAGATGCGGCTGCGCGCGGCGGCGTTCCGCGCCACCCGCCTGTACCCCGGCCCGGTCGGCGAGCTGCTCTCCCGCGAGCTGCTCACCTGGGAGGAGTTCGGGTACCGCCTCGGTGGCGAGCAGCTCGTCATGCGGCTGGTCGACCACGTGTTGAAGGCGCCGATGCCGCAGCAGGACGCGGCGTAGGCGCGACTACCGCTCGAACGTCGCCGTCACCGTCTCGTCGCCGGCCGGCATGCCGTCGGCGAGCGCCCCCGCGGTGGCCGCCAGCACGAGCATCGCGGTCAGCGTGACGAGGCTGCCGACCCGGCCGACGACCTCGACACCGGCGCGCATCCGCGCGGCCCGGCGCGCGTGGGCGTCGGCGGAGAAGCGGGGCAGCGCTGCAGGGGCGGGCATGCCGGTGGTATCGCCCGTCGTTACCCCGTCGTTAGCGAGTGCTGGTCAGGCGGTCGCGCAAGGTGCGCTTGAGGACCTTCCCGGCCGCCGACACCGGGATCTCGTCCACCAGGTGCAGCTCGCGCAACCGCTTGTAGGGCAGCACCTGCGCGTTCACGGCCTCCATCAGTGCGGGCGCGTCCCCCTCGGCGAGGCCGGGTGCCACGACGAACGCCACCGGCAGCTCACCGGCCATCGTGTCCGGCCGCCCGACCACGGCGGCTCCGGTGACTCCGGGTTGCGCGAACAGCAGCTCCTCCAGCTCCCGCGGGTACACGTTGTAGCCCTTGTAGAGCAGCATGTCCTTCTTGCGGTCGACGATGGAGAGGTAGCCGTCCTCGTCGAGGACGCCGATGTCGCCGGTGCGCAGCCACCCGTCCACGAGCACGGCCGCGTTCTCCTCGGGCCGGTTGCGGTACCCCGTCATGACCTGGGGACCGCGGATGCACACCTCGCCCGGCTCACCGGTGGGCAGGGGTGCGAGGTCGGCACCCGCCGGGTCGACGATGCGGACCTCCGTGTCGGGCACCGGCAGCCCGACGGTGCCCACCTTGCGCACCGCGGACCGGGCGGCCGGGCCGATCGTGGCGCCCATCGTGACCTCGGTGAGGCCGTAGCCCTCGGTGATGACGACGTCGTCGCCGAACCGGCGCTGCAGCGCCTGGATCAGCTCGACCGGGAGCGGGGCCGCCCCCGAGGAGATGCCGCGGACGTGCGACAGGTCGCGGGTGGCGAAGTCCGGGTGCCGCACGAGCGCGCCGAACAGCGGCGGCGCGCCGCCCATGCCGGTGACCGCGAAGCGCTCGGCGTCGGCGAGGTAGGCGCCCGGGTCGAACCGGTCGTGCAGCACGATGGTGCCGCCGGTCAGCACCGGGACGTTCAACCCGCCGATGGTGCCCATCGCGTGGAACCACGGGGTGAGGTTGATGGCGACGCCCGTGCCCAGGCGCACGGGGTGCTCCTCGGGCGGCGAGACCTGGTCGAGCACCACGCCGCCCGCGTCGTCGCGCGCCGGCACCGAGCCGCTGCCCCCGCACGCGTACTGCAGGGAGTTGACCACCACGTTGCGGTGCGGCAGCTGCACGCCCTTCGAACGGCCGGTCGTCCCGCCGGTGTAGGCCAGGTGCGCGAGGTCGTTCCGCACGTCGATCGGCACGTCCGGCGGGGTGGTCGGGGCGCAGGCGTGGAACTCCTCGAAGTCCTGGGCACCCGGCACGGCGTCGAGCTCGACCCGGCGGCCCGGGTCGAGGGCCTGCGCGCGGTCGGTGACCAGTACGAGTCGCACGGCCGTCCGGTCGCGCACCGCGGCGAGGGCCGGAGCCGCCGGAACCCAGGTCACGGCGGCCACCGCGCCGCAGTCGGCGAGCTGGGCGGCGAGGTCGGCCGGTGGCAGCAGGGGGTTGGCGGGCGAGAACGTGGCGCCCGCCAGCAGGATGCCGTAGTAGGCGATCGGGTACTGCGGGCAGTTCGGCAGGTGGATCGCGACCACGTCGCCGCGCCCGATCCCGGCGCCGATCAGGGAGTGCGCGAACGCCGCCGCGCGCTCCTGCAGCTGCGCGTACGTCAGCTCGCGGCCGTAGTAGTGCACCGCCGGACGCGGGCCGAAGCGTCGCGCCGCGCCCGCGAGCAGCGCCCCGACCGGCGCATCCGGGTACTCCAGGGACGTGGCCGTCACCGGGCACCGCCGGGCGTGAACGCCACCGGCAGGCTCTTGATCCCGTTGATGAACATCGACTGCAACCGCCGGGGCGGTGCGGTGGCAGCGATGTCGGGCACCCGGGTGAGCAGCTCGCGGAACATCACCGTCATCTCGCGGCGCGCGAGGTGGGCGCCGAGGCAGAAGTGCGGCCCGGCGCCGCCGAAGCCGACGTGCGGGTTGGGGGAGCGGCGCACGTCGAACGCGTCCGGGTCGCGGAAGTGCGCGGGGTCCCGGTTGGCGGCCCAGTAGAACAGCGCGACCTTGTCGCCCTCTCGCATCTGCTGCCCGCCGAGCACCGCGTCGGTGGCCAGCGTGCGGCGCATGAAGATCACCGGGGACGCCCAGCGGACGATCTCCTCCACCGCGGTGGGCGTGACGCCGTCGAGGTCGGCCAGCCATGCGGCGCGCTGCTCCGGGTGCTCGGTGAGCAGGTGCAGGCCCCAGCTGATCGCGTTGCGCGTGGTCTCGTTCCCGGCCACGACCAGGAGGATGAAGAAGCTGGCGAGCTCGTCGGGGGTGAGTCGTTCACCGTCGACCTCCGCGTTCACCAGGGCGGAGGTGACGTCGTCGGTGGGGTTCTCGACGCGGTACCTGCCGAGGTCGCGCATCAGTTCTGCGAGCTCGTGCCCGGCCTGCAGCAGCGCGGTGATGATGTTCTCCGCGTCAGGCACGTACTCCGGGTCGCTGGCGCCCAGGATGATGTTGGAGCGGTCGAACACGAACTCGTACTGGCTCACCGGCACGCCCATCATGTCGCACACGATCTTCAGCGGCAGCCGGGCCGAGATCGCGGTGACCGCGTCGCACTCGCCGTGCTCGATCACGTCGTCGACGATGGTGCGCGCGGTGCGCTGAACCTCCTCGGTGAGCCCGGCCAGCCGCTTCGGCGTGAACCCGCGGGACACGATGCGCCGCAACCGGGCGTGCCGGGGGTCGTCCATGTTGATCATCGAGCCGTAGAACTCGAGGAACTCCGGCGGCATGTCCACGACGTTCGTGGCGCCCTTCCCGGAGGTGAACACCGAGGCGTTGCGACTGGCCTCGGCGAGGTCGTCGTGCCGGGTGAGGGCCCAGAAACCGGGTCCCTTGGGCAGCGGCCCCAGCTCCGGTTCCGGGTAGAACGGCACCGGTTCGCGCTCGCGCAGGGCGGCGAACGCGGCCGCGCGTTCCGCGATCGGTGCCGTCCAGAAGCCGTGGACGTCGGACAGGTCCGGTCGCCCGGTCCAGGTGCTGCCCTCGGTGCTCGTGCCCGTCGGCGCCATCGCCGAGCCTCCTCGTGGTGGGTGGACCCGATCACACACACCCTAGTTACCGCGAGGTAGCACTCAAGGGTCCGAGCGCGCCAGTTCGCGGTCCGGCGGGGCCAGCAGCCCGCGGTCGTAGGCGATGCTGACGGCCTCGGTGCGGCTGCTCGCGCCGAGCTTCGCCATCACCCGCGACAGGTGCACGCTCACCGTCTTCTCGCTGATGAACAGCTCGACGCCGGCCTGCCGGTTGGTGAGCCCCCGGGCGACGAGCACCAGGACGGAGCGCTCCCGCGGGGTGAGCGGGTGGGGCCCGGCGGGCTCGGGTCGCGCGGTGGGCGGCGCGTCGTCCAGCGCGACCCCGGCCCGCTCCGCCAGCCCGTGCACCGCCTCCGCCAGCGGTGCGGCACCGAGGGCCCGCGCCGCGGCACGGGCCCGGCGCAGGTCCGGTGCGACCTGCGCGCGCTCCCCGGTGGCCAGCGCGGCCTCGGCACCCCGCCACAGCGCGTACGCCTGGCGGTAGCCCGGTGTCGCCGCCCCGCCGGTCTCGTAGGCGAAGGCGCTGACGACCTCCCTCCACGAGGCCGGATCCGGCCCCACCAGGCGGGTGAGCTCGGCCCGTGCGCACGTCAGCCACGCCCGCCCCTCCGGCCCGAGCCGCCCGGCCCGGGGCAGGCCGCGCTCGGCCGCTTCCTCGGCCACGCGCACCATCTCGGTCGCAGCCGCGACGGCCTCGTCGTGGGGTTGCAGGCCCGCAGCGGCCATGTCGGCGTGGGCGGCGGCCCCCAGCGCGCCGAGCATGAGGCGACCCAGGTGCGGGGCGAGGTCGGAGTAGGCGCCCGTGTTCAGCCCCGCGACCGCCTCGCGGACGCAGCGGGCCGCCTCGTCGGGCCGGCCCTGCCAGAGGGCCGCTTCCGCGCCCGCCTGCCCGACCAGCGTGATCACCTGCTCGTCGACGGGCGCCGACTCGCGCAGCTCCGCCAGCCGTCGCTGCGCGGCCGCGAACCGGCCGCGCCCGACCGTGGTGAGCAGCCCGGCGGCCGCGAGCCGGAACGCCACGGTGGCGGACACCGACTCGCCCGCGATCTCGGCGGCGGCCTCGGCGGTGTCCCACTCGCCCCGCATGTAGCGGGTGATCACGTGCGCCACCCGCAGCTCGAGGCCGTAGGCGCTCCACGTGGTGCCGGTGGCGTCGGCGCGCTCGCCGCCCGCCGCGAACTCGGCGGCGGCCTCGGCCAGCCTGCCCTCGTCGAGCAGCGAGATGCCGACCGCGTAGAAGGCGCGCAGCTCCACCGCGAGGTCGCCGGACCGGCGGGCCAGCGGCTTCGCCTCGGCCAGCAGCTCACGTGCGCGCTCCGGATCGCCGCCGTACTCCGTGCACACGGCGAGCGTGACGAGCGCGTCGGCAGTGGCCGCGTGCGCGTCACCGTCGGGGTCGACCGGGACCTGGCGCGCGACCCGCAGCGCCGTCTCCGCCTCGGCAACGGCCTCGGCGAAGTGGTCGAACTTGGCCAGGACGCGGGCCAGCACGGCGTGCGCCCACGCCTGTTCGACCGACGCCGGCTCGTGGGCGATGAGCTCCACCGCGTGCCGGGCGGCGGCGAGGGCCTCCTGCTCGTGACCGGCCAGGTCGAGCAGGCGCAGCGCATAGCGACGCCCGATCGCCGAGCTCAGCCCGGGGTCCTGGTGTTCGTCGACCAGCTCGAGGGCACGGCGGCCCAGCGCGATGCCGCGGTCGGGGTCGCCGGTGCTGCTCGCGCCCCACGCCGCCCACCGCGTGAGCCTGGCCTCGCCGATGCCGGCCACGCCCTCGGCGTCCGGTACCGCCGACCACAGCTCGAGGGCACGCTCGGCGTGCAGCAGCACCTCGGCGGGTGCCTCGCGGTCGGCGGCCTCGGAGGAGGCCTGCACGGACGCGGCGAGCGCCAGCGGCAGGTCGTGGCCGGCCATCGCGTGGTGCGCGAGCTCCGCCGCGTGCCCCGGCTCCGCGACGCCGCGCGGGCCGGTGCCGCCGGGCACCGCGAGCAGCGCGGCGTAGGCGGCGTGCAGCCGGCTGCGCTCGCCGGGCAGCAGCTCGTGGTAGATGGCCTCGCGCAGCAGCGCGTGGCGGAAGGCGTAGGCGTCGTCGGTGCCGGCGGGTTCGTCGTGGGCGGCCACCAGCACGTGGTGCGCGACAGCCTCGCGCAGCGCCTGCTCCAGCTCGTCGACCGGGAGGCCGGACACCGCCGCCAGGCGCGCGTGGCTCACGCGGCGCCCCGCCACCGAGGCGATGCGCAGGACCCGCTGGGTGGTGGGTGAGAGCCCCTCGACGCGCGCGACCAGCACCTCGACGAGGCCGTGCGGCAGCCCGTCGCCGGCCGCGCTCACCAGCTCCTCGGCGAAGAACGCGTTGCCCTCGCTGCGACGCGCCACGCCGTGCAGCACCGGCTCGGGGAGGCTGCCGTCGGCGAGGCGGCGCACGAGCTCGAGCGCCTCGTGGTGCTCCAGCGGAGCGAGGTCGATGCGCTCGACGGCGGGCAACCGCACCAGCTCCGACAGCACGGGACGCAGCGGGTGGCGGCGGTGCAGGTCGTCGCTGCGGTAGGTGGCGAGCACGACCAGGCGCTGGCCCCGCAGCCGCGAGAGCAGGAAGACGAGCAGGTCGCGGCTGGAGCGGTCGGCCCAGTGCAGGTCCTCCACCACGAGGAGCACGGGTGCGGCCGCGCCGAGCTCCTGGAGCGCGGACAGGACGGCGTCGAACACCTGCAGCTGGCCGAGGTCGCGCCGCTCGCCGGTGGTGTCCGGGCGGGTGAACCCGCCGGGGAGCAGGTGCCGCAGCGCGACGTGCTCGGCCACGAGCGTGGGGTGGGTGGCCGCCAGCGTGCCGACGACCTCGGTGAACGGGAGGTACGGCAGGGCCGACTCGGCGGTGTCGAGGCACCGGCCGACCAGCACGGTGAAGCCCGCGGCCGCGGCCCGGCCCGCCGCCTCGGCCACCATGCGGGACTTGCCCACCCCGGCGTCGCCGGCCATCAGCAGGCCTGCGGGGGTGCCGGCGGCCGCGCCGTCGAGTGCAGCGGTGAGGGCCGACACCTCGTGCCGGCGCCCCACCAGCTCGATGCCGACCCCCAACCGCGCCACGCCGGTCATCGTGGCACGGCGTACCGACGTTCTGCGCTGTCGTTGTGGGGTGCAGCAGTGCACTGTGCGCGATCGGGCCCCGGCGGCGCGGACTGCGGTAACCGCGGCGGCTCGCTCCGCGGCGTCCCCCGCCCGCGCCGCCCGGCCCGGCGCACGAGCCGGGCGAGCCGGAAGTTCTCGGCGTCGGCGAGCAGCCCGGCCCGGTGGGATTCGGACTGGACGGACAGGTGCGAGATGTCGATGAACATGCGACCAGGTTCGGCCTGAGGGCGCTGCCCCGGCATCGGTCGTCCACGTCGTCCTGGCGCCCGGCGCGGGGTAAGGGGTCGGCGTTCCCCCTTACGGTCCCCTGAGCTGCGTGAACCTCCTCACGCGGCACGACTGCGACCGGCGCCTCCTGATCCGTCCGACCCGCACCGCACGGCGGCCGGTACGACGCTCACGCACGGCTCGGACCGATCTGGACGAGGTGATCGCAGCGAGTCGCACGTCGGCGCGGGCGGCACGACCGTGGTGTACGACTGGGATCGATCTGTGTGTGGCCGGCGGCTGGAGGCGTGATCGGCGGATGTGGTGCTGGAGTCGCAGCCGTGCGGGTCTGCAACCGCATACGCTGATCAACCCTCGGGGCGGCCTTTGGAACGTCGCCGTGCCGCCTTCGCGGGAGCCGTCGGTGGTGCGGGTTGCGTGAGCGCGCCCGTCCCCCGGCTCGCGGCCCGGTTCTGCGGGTGAACGGAACCCCAGGGTTGTTCGGTCATGCCGGGACAGCTCTGGTGTTCCGTTCACCCGCGAACGGGGCGGCTCGGCGTTCTCGCGGGAGCGGCTGCGGTGGGCGCGCCGTTCCCGGCTCGGGGCGAGCTGCACCACGCCTCGGCCCTGGCTTTCCACGCGGTCGCTCCGGCGCCGAGCGTGATCTGCCGATCCGGTGGTGGCCGGGTTGGCACAACTACCGAGTGACGTGGTCGTCCGGGCGGCCGTCCCCGACCTGGCGGCACGCCCGTTGACGACGAGCCCGTCTCTGCCGGGTGCCACGCCACTGGCTGTGGTGCCGTTCCCGACCCCGTGCCACGGTCACGATCAGTGAAATCGGGAGCTGACCTGCAGCGCTGCAGCGCATGTCGCGATTCCGTCGATCATGAGCTGCGACGGCCCGCTGATCACCGGATCCGCACGGGTAGAGGGGTGCACCGGGACCACCGCAAGACGCGTGGCACCCGGCAGAGACGTGCTCGTCCCTGGACGGGCGTGCCGCCAGGTCGGGGACGGCCGTCACGGTGACCACGATGCTCGGTAGTTGTGCCAACCCGACCACCCGCCCACGGATGGGGACGGCCGTGGCGTACTGCTCGAAACGATCAGGCGCGATGATCGCTGCGAGGCGCGCCTCACGGCTGTCGTGGCCGCGCCGGTGCGCGGCTCGTACGGATCACCGCCGGTGCCGGTCACTCCGGTGGCGTCAGCAGCCCGCGCTGGTAGGCCCGCACCAGGCGGCGGGGGACGAGATGGCGGCGGCCGGCGATCGTCACCGGTACCAGGTCCGGTGGGGTCGCCTTCCACTGCGCCCGCCGGCTGCGGGTGTTCGACCGCGACGTGCGGCGCTTCGGGACGGCCATCAGTGCTCCTCCTGCTCGGTCCGCGCGGACACGGCCGGCAGCCCGGCCGGGGGTCCGCAGGGGTCGGTGTGCCACCAGCCGAAGGGGTCGGGCAGGGCGCGCCACGACTCCTCGCCCGCCGCGAGCTCGGCGTCGGTCAGCAGTGCGGCGCTCAGCCGTTCCTCGACCTCGGCCGGGTCGGCGTCGTGGACGAGCACGACGAGGTCCTGCGCGCGGTCCCCGAACCGCGGGTGCCAGCCCAATGACGCCATGGCCCGCCGTTCCGGCGACGCCTGCGCCCACGCCCGCTCGCCCGCGCCGTCGAGCCAGTCGCCCGCGTGCCCGATCTGCAGCCCGCCGCCCGCCGACTCCAGCCACAGCACGGCGTCCGGGCGGGTGGCCAGCCAGATCCGCCCGCGGGTGCGGACGACGCCGTCGAGCAGCGCGTCCATCGCCTCGTGCAGGCGCTCGGGGTGGAACGGGCGGCGCGCGGCGAGGACGAGCAGCTGCACACCGCAGTCGCGGGCGAGCGGGGGCTGCCCGCGCAGCAGCGGTGCGTGCACGTCGTCGGGTCGGCCACGCCGCGCGGAGGGCGGGAGGTCGGCGAGCAGCGCGCGCTCGTCGAGCGCGGCCAGGTGCACCCGCTGCGCGGAGGGCGCGAGGCGGGCGAGCACGGCGTCGGTGCGGGCGAGCTGCCACGCGTCCGCCGTGCCGGTGTGCACCAGCAGGTCGGCGAGCTCCGCCTGCCCGACGGCGACCTGCGCCAGCGTGCGCTCGTCGTCGGGCAGCTCGGCGAACCCGCGCTCGGCCACGGTCGCGTCGCCGGTGGCGTCGTCGAGCCAGCTGCCGGCGTCCACGCAGGTGAGCACGCCCCGCAGGTCCACGCGGTCGGTGATCGGCGCCCCGTCGACGAGCACGTGCAGCAGCGACCAGCAGACCTGCTCGGGCTCGAGCGCGGGGTCGAGGTGCAGCACGATGCGCCGCGGTCCGCCCGGCCCGGAGAGCGCGTGCAGCTGCGGCAGCAGGTCCTCGCGCAGGGTGCACGAGACGCAGCCGTGGGCCAGCTCCAGCACGGTGTGCTCGTCACGGGCGCCGTGGCGCAGCCTGCGGTGCACCCGGCCCGTCGCGACGCCGCGCAGGTCGTGGTGCAACACGGCGACGTCCGGGTCGAGCGCCCTGATCCGGGCGGCGGTGGCCTCCACGCCGGGCTCGTGCAGCCCGGTGAGCACCAGCAGCTCTGGTCGGGTCACGTGGTCCTCCTCGATCGGTCTGGGTTAGCCTAGATGAAAATGGATGTCGTTACGAAGGAGGGTCCATGGCGCGCAACGATGTGCGGCCGATCGTGAAGCTGCGGTCGACCGCGGGCACCGGCACGACCTACGTCACGCGCAAGAACCGGCGCAACGACCCGGACCGCATGGTGCTGCGCAAGTACGACCCGGCGGTCCGGCGCCACGTCGAGTTCCGCGAGGAGCGCTGACGTGCCCGGCCGGGAGCGCCGCCCGCTGAAGCGCAAGGCCAACCCCCTGCACACGAGGGGGATCACCGAGGTCGACTGGAAGGACGTGACGATGCTGCGCACCTTCGTCTCCGACCGCGGCAAGATCCGCGCCCGCCGGGTGACGGGCCTGACGCCGCAGCAGCAGCGGCGGGTCGCCGTCGCCATCCGCAACGCCCGCGAGATGGCGCTGCTGCCCTACCCGCACGCCGGGAGGGGCTGAGGTGTCCCGGCGCTGCCAGCTCACCGGGGCCGAGCCCGGCTTCGGCCGGTCCGTCTCGCACTCCCACCGCCGCACGAGCCGCCGGTGGGACCCGAACATCCAGTCCAAGCGCTACTGGTTCGCGCGGGAGGGGCGGTACGTGCGGCTGCGGATCTCCGCCGACGCCATCCGCACCATCGACCGGATCGGTGTCGCCGCCGCGGTCGCGCGGATCAGGGCCCGAGGGGAGAAGGTCTGATGGCCACGAAGGGGAAGATCGCGCGCAACGAGCACCGCAAGGCGGTGGTGGCGCGGTACGCGGCACGGCGCGCGGAGCTGAAGGCGGTCGTCGCGCGGCCGTCGTCGACACCGGAGGAGCGCGCCGACGCGCAGCGCGCGCTCGCCCGCCAGCCGCGGGACGCGAGTGCCACCCGGGTGCGCAACCGCGACGCCGTCGACGGTCGCCCGCGGGGGTACCTGCGCGCCTTCGGCGTCTCGCGGGTGCGGGTGCGGGGGCTCGTGCACGAGGGCTTCCTGCCGGGGGTGCGCAAGTCGAGCTGGTGACCGGGGTCCCCGCGCAACCCCGTGGCGGGGGTTGTGTAGCATCGTCAGCGGCCGTGCGGGAGTGACCGACCGTCCGGCCTGCCGCCCCTTTAGCTCAGTCGGCAGAGCGTCTCCATGGTAAGGAGAAGGTCTACGGTTCGATTCCGTAAAGGGGCTCAGCGCGCTGGGAGTGACCAGCGTCGCGAAGCGGTGTAGCTCAGTCGGTAGAGCAAGCGGCTCATAATCGCTGTGTCGCCGGTTCAAGTCCGGCCACCGCTACCAGACACGAGAGATACACAGCAGGAGGCACCCGCGATGGCGAAGGCCACCGACGTCCGGCCCAAGATCACGCTGGCGTGCGAGCAGTGCAAGCACCGGAACTACATCACCAAGAAGAACCGGCGCAACGACCCCGACCGGCTCGCGATCAAGAAGTTCTGCCCGAACTGCGGCACCCACCGCGAGCACCGCGAGACGCGCTGAGCGTGCCGAACGCGGCGTACGTCGGTACGGCTCTGCCGCCGACGGCCCCGTACCGGGTCGGCCGGGAGAAGGTCCGGGAGTTCGCCCTCGCCATCGGCGAGGGCGCTTCCGTGTGCCTGGACGTCGAGGCCGCCCGCGCGGCCGGTCACCCCGACGTCGTGGCGCCACCCACGTTCGCGGTGACGTTCACGATGCCGGTGATCGAGGCGTTCCTGCGCGACCCGGACTTCGGCTGGGACTACTCGCGCATGGTGCACGGCGACCAGTCGATCACCCTGCACCGCCCGATCCACGGCGGTGACGACCTGGTCACCACCATCCACGTCGAGGACCTCAAGACCCGGGGCGGCAGCCACATGCTGACCCTGCGTTGCGAGGTCGCCGACACCGGCGGCGAGCCGGTGGCCACCACGCGCCTGCTGCTCGTCACCGCGGCGCAGGAGGCGTCATGACCGCCGTCGGCCCCGAGGTCGGCCCGGAGGTCGGCACCGAGCTGCCGCCGCTGTCGGTGCGCGTCACGCGCGCCGACCTCGTGCGCTACGCGGGCGCGTCCGGGGACTTCAACCCGATCCACTGGAGCGACCGCGTCGCCGGCGCCGTCGGCCTGCCGGGCGTCATCGCCCACGGCATGCTCACGATGGCGCTGGCGGGGCGGCTCGTCACCGGGTGGGTGGGCGACCCGGCTGCGGTCCGCAGCTACGGCGTGCGCTTCACCCGGCCCGTCGTGGTGCCCGACGACGACGAGGGCGCTCTCGTCGAGTTCACCGGCAAGGTCACCGCGGTCGGCGAGGGCGAGCACGGCGAGCGCATCGCGAAGGTCGCGATCACCGCTTCCTTCGACGGGAAGACGGTGCTGGGTCGCGCCGTGGCCGAGGTCGCACTCGGATCGGGATCCGCGTCCGCGGGCTGACGCGCGGCGTTCGCGACCGCTGAACCGGCCTCCGCGGCCTCCGACCGCGCACCTGCCACCACCCGACGAACCGATCAGGTGGAGCCCTGCTGCTCCGCTTGCCCGGCGTGGTGGTCGGGTCGATCCTGCCCCCGGCAGGTTCTCGCGACGCGGAAGGAGCACGACGTGCAGTTCGGCAAGCTCGTGGACAAGGCGTGGGAGGACAAGACGGCGGCCGAGATCCTCAAGGCTCCGCCGTCCGCGCTCGAGGGGCTCACGGAGAAGCACGACGAGGCGCTGAAGGCGATGGGCGTCAAGACGGTCGGCGACCTGGGCAAGTGGAAGTACGCCACCCGGGCCGCGGCGCTCGTGGCGCTCGCCGAGCTCGACAAGTGACGCCGCGGACGGGCCCGGTCGCCCGGGCCCGTCCGCCGTCGTCTCAGCGCGCCTCGGCCAGCAGGGCGCCCATCCGCTCCACGCCGGTGCGCAGGTCGTCGTCGCCGAGTGCGTAGGAGAGCCGGAAGAAGCCGGGGGTGCCGAACGCCTCGCCGGGCACCACGGCCACCTCGGCGTGCTCCAGCACGGCGGCCGCCAGCTCCACGCTCGTCGCCGGCCGCGCGCCCCGCAGCTCCCGGCCCAGCAGCTGCTCCACGGAGGCGTAGGCGTAGAACGCGCCGCGCGGGGTGGGGCACTCGACGCCGGGGATCGCGCGCAGCAGCTCGACCATCGTGCGCCGCCTGCGGTCGAAGGCCGTGCGCATCTCGACCACCGCGTCCAGCGAGCCCGAGACGGCCGCCAGCGCCGCGCGCTGCGCCACGTTGCAGACGTTGGACGACAGGTGCGACTGCAGGTTGGTGGCCGCCTTGACGACGTCGGCCGGGCCAGCCAGCCAGCCGACCCGCCACCCGGTCATCGCGTAGGTCTTCGCGACCCCGTTGAGCACCACGCAGCGGTCGGCCAGCTCGGGCACGGCCACCGGCATGGAGACCGCCTCGGCGTCGTCGTAGACGAGGTGCTCGTAGATCTCGTCCGTGATCACCCACACGCCGTTCTCGACGGCCCAGCGCCCGACCTCCTCGGTGAGAGCGCGGGAGGCGACGGCGCCGGTCGGGTTCGAGGGCGAGCACCAGACGAGCACCTTGGTGCGCTCGGTGAGCGCGGCGTCGAGCTGGGCGACCGAGGGCAGGAAGCCGGCTTCCGGGCCGCAGGTCACCTGCACCGGCACCCCGCCCGCGAGGGTGATCGCCTCCGGGTAGGTCGTCCAGTACGGGGCGGGCAGCAGGACCTCGTCACCCGGGTCGACCAGCGTGGCGAACGCCTGGTAGACGGCCTGCTTCCCGCCGTTGGTGACCAGCACCCGGGACGCGGAGAGCTCGAGCCCGGAGTCGCGGAGGGTCTTCGCGGCGATCGCCTCCCGCAGCTCGGGGAGGCCGGCCGCGGGGGTGTAGCGGTGGTTGCGCGGGTCGGCGCACGCGGCCTCCGCGGCGGCGACGACGGCGGCGGGCGTCGGGAAGTCCGGCTCGCCCGCCCCGAAGCCGATGACCGGGCGGCCCGCGGCCTTGAGCGCCTTCGCCTTCGTGTCGACCGCCAGCGTCGCGGACTCGGCGATGCCGCCGATGCGGGCCGAGACCCGGCCGCGGGTGGCGGGGGCGGACGAGGTGGTCGCAGCGCCTGGAGTCATGTCGGGCATCCTGCCCGCAGGAGACGCCGACCGGCCGCCG
Source organism: Pseudonocardia kunmingensis (assembly GCF_006716445.1). Taxonomy (GTDB): domain Bacteria; phylum Actinomycetota; class Actinomycetes; order Mycobacteriales; family Pseudonocardiaceae; genus Pseudonocardia; species Pseudonocardia kunmingensis. The sequence continues at coordinate 2,332,367 of NZ_VFPA01000001.1, read as the reverse complement.
GGGGCGCACCGGGGGTGTGCCGTGTCGGGAGCCGACACGAGGTGCCGTACACTCGAGTAGCTGGGTGCGTCGCTCCGCGATGTGCTCCTCCGTCCGTGGGCCGGGTGTTCCGGGCGGGGTTGGTCTAGGGGTGTAGCTCAATTGGCAGAGCAGCGGTCTCCAAAACCGCAGGTTGCAGGTTCAAGTCCTGTCACCCCTGCCACTGCAGGATGTGCTGGATCGAGACGTGGGGAACGAAACGGCGGCCGAGCCGCGGGTGAGCTGGAGGATGCGGCGTGACTGAGGAACGCGAGGCGAGCGGGAACGGGCGGGAACGCCCGAGCACCGCCGCCGACCGTCGGGGTCGGCGCTCCGGCCCGGCGCCCACCGGCGACGGCAAGGGCGGACGGGCCGCGGTCCGCGAGGCCCGGCCGGCACGCGCGTCGTTCTTCAGCCGGATCGCCAGGTTCCTGCGCGAGGTGGTCGCCGAGCTGCGGAAGGTCATCTGGCCGACCCGCAACCAGCTGGTCACCTACACGATCGTCGTGCTGGTCTTCGTGTCGTTCATGGTCGCGCTGGTCTGGCTGCTGGACTTCGTGTTCGCGCAGGGTGTGTTGTTCCTGTTCGGCACGTGACCACCGGCACGCACCACACGACGAAGGAAGCGAGAGGCACGTGACCGAGCGCGAGGCCGACCAGCTCGATGCCGCGGCGGACGCCGAGCAGGGCATCGAGGAGCAGTCCGCGGCCGACGCCGCCGAGCACGCGTCCGTCGACGCGGCCGACGCCGACGCCGACGAGGCTGTCGACGGTGCCGCCGCCGAGGCGGCCGACGACGAGACCGCGGACGACGAGACCGCCGAAGAGGCGGGCGAGGGCGCCGCGGATGCCGCGGGGCCCGACGCCGAGCCGGAGGCCGAGGCCGACCCGGTCGAGGAGATGCGTGCGGCGCTGCGCCGCGCGCCGGGCGACTGGTACGTCGTGCACTCCTACGCCGGCTACGAGAACAAGGTGAAGACCAACCTCGAGACGCGTGTGCAGACGCTCGACGTGGAGGACTACATCTTCCAGGTCGAGGTGCCCACCGAAGAGGTCACCGAGATCAAGAACGGGCAGCGCAAGCAGGTGCAGCGCAAGGTGCTGCCCGGCTACATCCTGGTGCGGATGGAGCTCAACGACCAGTCGTGGGGCGCGGTGCGCAACACGCCCGGCGTCACGGGGTTCGTGGGCGCCACCTCGCGTCCGTCCCCGCTGACGCACGACGACGTCATCAAGTTCCTGCTCCCGCGCGTCGAGGCGAAGCAGCCGGCCGCGGCGGGCGCCGGTGGCGCCAAGGCCGACTCCGGCACCGGGGCCGCAGGCAAGGCCACCGTCGAGGTGGACTTCGAGGTCGGCGAGTCGGTCACGGTGATGGACGGCCCGTTCGCCACGCTCCCGGCCACCATCAACGAGGTCAACGTCGACGCCCAGAAGCTCAAGGTGCTCGTCTCGATCTTCGGCCGCGAGACCCCCGTCGAGCTGGCCTTCAGCCAGGTCTCGAAGATCTGACCCCCGTCGCGGCAGGCAGGGCCGCGATGTGCACAACCACGACAGGGAATAGACATGCCTCCCAAGAAGCGGAAGCTCTCCGCGATCATCAAGCTCCAGATCAAGGCGGGCGCCGCGACGCCCGCCCCGCCGGTCGGCCCCGCGCTCGGCCAGCACGGCGTCAACATCATGGAGTTCTGCAAGGCCTACAACGCCGCCACCGAGTCGCAGCGCGGCGACGTGGTGCCCGTCGAGATCTCGGTGTACGAGGACCGCTCGTTCACCTTCGAGCTCAAGACGCCCCCCGCCGCGCGGCTGCTGCTCAAGGCGGCCGGGGTGGACAAGGGCAGCGGCGAGCCGCACGTCAAGAAGGTCGCGTCCGTGACGATGGAGCAGGTGCGCCAGATCGCGGAGACCAAGATGCGCGACCTGAACGCCACCGACATCGACCAGGCGGCGAAGATCATCGCCGGCACCGCGCGGTCGATGGGCATCACCGTCAACGGCTGATCCAGCCGAAGTTCGCGTGGGAGAGCCGGGCGCGGCTCGCACCACGACCTGACCGATTGAGGACAGAGCACATGGCACAGCGCAGCAAGGCGTACCGCCAGGCCGCCGAGAAGATCGACCCGAACCGGCTCTACAGCCCGCTCGAGGCCGCCGGGCTGGCGAAGGAGACCTCCAGCGCCAAGATGGACGCCACCGTCGAGGTCGCGATGCGGCTCGGCGTGGACCCCCGCAAGGCCGACCAGATGGTCCGCGGCACCGTGAACCTGCCTCACGGCACCGGCAAGACGGCGCGAGTGATCGTGTTCGCCACCGGTGACAAGGCCGCCGAGGCCGAGGCCGCAGGCGCCGACGTGGTCGGCGCCGAGGACCTGATCGAGCGCATCCAGGGCGGCTGGCTGGACTTCGACGCGGCGATCGCCACGCCGGACCAGATGGCCAAGGTCGGCCGGATCGCGCGCATCCTGGGCCCGCGTGGCCTGATGCCGAACCCGAAGACCGGCACCGTCACCCCGGACGTCACCAAGGCCGTCCAGGACATCAAGGGCGGCAAGATCAACTTCCGGGTCGACAAGCAGGCCAACCTGCACCTCGTCATCGGCAAGGCCTCGTTCGACACCGAGAAGCTGGTGGAGAACTACGGCGCTGCCCTCGACGAGATCCTGCGGGCGAAGCCGTCGGCCGCGAAGGGGCGCTACGTCAAGAAGGTCACGGTCTCCACGACCACGGGCCCGGGCATCCCGGTCGACCCGAACCGCACGCGCAACCTGCTGGTGGACGACACCCCGTCCGCCTGACGCACGACACGCACGAGGCCCCCGGCGCACACCGCGCCGGGGGCCTCGTCGTGTCCGGCGGGTCTCGCGAGGACGGCACCGAGCGCGCGCCTCGCGCAGCCCGGACGGGAGACTCGCGCTGTCGGGACGGGAGACTCGCGGGGCTCAGGCGGGGCGGGTCCAGTCGGCGAGGACCTGCTCGGCCGTCTCCGGCTCCGCGGGGGCGGGGGGCACCGCCGCCGGGGTGCGGGAGAACCGGGGGGCCGGGGCGGCCTGCGGGACGCCGTCGCGCTCGACGACGGTCTCCCGGGCCGCCAGGTGCGGGTGGCCGGGCACCTCGGCGAAGGCCAGCACCGGTGTGACGCAGGCGTCGGTGCCGGCGAACACCTGCGCCCACTCGTCGCGGGTGCGCGAGGCGAAGACCTCGGTGAACCGGGCCCGTAGCGCGGGCCAGCCCGCCCGGTCGTACTGGGCGGGCAGTTCCTCCCCGTCGAGGCCGAGCCCGGAGAGCAGCGCGGCGTAGAACTGCGGCTCGAGCGCTCCGACCGCGACGTGCGCGCCGTCGGAGCAGGTGTAGGTGTCGTAGAAGGGGGCGTGGCCGTCGAGGAGGTTCTCCTCGCGCCCGTCGCTCCACGCGCCCTGCCCGAGCATGCCCCACACCATCTGGACGAGCAGCGACGCGCCGTCGACCATCGCGGCGTCCACGACCTGCCCCTCGCCGGAGCGCTGCGCCTCCCACAACGCCGCGAGCACGCCCGTGACGAGCAGCATCGAGCCACCGCCGAAGTCACCGACGAGGTTCAGCGGCGGTACCGGCCGCTCGCCTGCGCGCCCGATCGCGTGCAGCGCCCCGGTGAGCGAGATGTAGTTGATGTCGTGGCCCGCGCGGGCGGCGAGCGGCCCGTCCTGGCCCCAACCGGTCATCCGCGCGTACACCAGCCGCGGGTTGCGGGCGTGGCACTCGGCGGGACCGACGCCGAGCCGTTCGGTGACGCCGGGCCGGTAGCCCTCCAGCAACACGTCGGCGTGCTCGACGAGGCGCAGGACGGTCTCGCGTCCCGCGGGGTCCTTGAGGTCGGCCGGCACGCGGCGCCGGCCGCGCAGCGTCGGGTCGGGGGCGCCGGGCGTCCCGAGCTGCAGGCCGCCGGACGGGCGGTCGACGCGGACGACGTCGGCGCCGAGGTCGGCGAGGATCATCGCGGCGTGCGGGCCGGGGCCGATCCCGGCCAGTTCCACGACCTTCAGCCCGGCCAGCGGGCCGCTCCGGTGCTCCACACGCCCTCCCATGCTCGTCGTCGCGCGCACCATACAGTCAGAGCTGACCGTCCCGCGCCGATCAGGCCACCGCGCTCGGCTCGGCCTCCGCGCCCGGGTCGAGGCGGTCGAGGTCGGCCCACGCGGCCACCACCCGGTCCAGGGCGTCGTCCATCCGGTCCCGCCGCAGGGTGAACGGCAGCCGCAGGTAGCGCTCGAAGGCGCCGTCGAGCCCGAACCGGGGGCCGGCCGCGAGCAGCACGTCGTGGCGCCGTGCCGTGGCGGTCAACCGGCTGGAGACACCGTGGCCGAGATCGACCCACAGGCTCAGGCCGCCGCCGGGCCGGGAGGGCCTCCAGGCGGGGAAGGCGTCGGCGAGCCGCGCGAGCAGGTGGTCGCGCGCGGCGGCCAGCTCGGGGCGCCGCACCGCCACGACGGCGTCCCCCTCGGCCACCAGGCGCGCGGTCAGGAGCTGCTCGAGCACCGGTCCCCCCAGGTCGACGCTCGCGCGGGTGGCGGCGAGGCGCCGGACCATGGGCGCCGACGTGCGGATCCACCCCACGCGCAGGCCGCCCCAGAACGTCTTGCTCGCCGACCCGACGGTCAGCACGAGCGGGGAGTCGGGGGCGCCGTGTGCCGCGAGGGGCGTGACGACCTGCCCGTCGAGCGCGAGCTCGGCGAGCGTCTCGTCCACCAGCAGGGTGGTGCCGGTCCGCCGGGCCAGGTCGACGAGCCGGGCGCGGTCGGCGTCGGGGAGCAGGGCGCCGGTGGGGTTCTGGAAATCAGGGATGACGTAGGCGAGCCGCGGCGCGGCGTCCCGGACGGCGGCGGTGAGCAGGTCCAGGTCCCAGCGGCTGCTGCCGTCGGGCCCGGGCGCCATCGGCACCGGGACGGCGCGCGCGCCGCGGGTGGCCAGCGCGCCGAGCGCGTTCGGGTAGGTGGGGTGCTCGACGAGCACGCGGTCCCCTGGCCCGGTCAGCAGCGTGAGCGCGAGCGTGATGGCGTGCACCGCGCCGGCCGTGACGAGCACCTGCTCGGGCCGGGTGGGCAGGCCGCGGGCGGTGTACCGGTCGGCGACGGCGGTGCGCAGCGCCCACTGCCCGAGCAGGTCGTAGCCGTGGCCCGCGAGGTGGGCGTCGAGGTCGTGGACGGCGGCGGCCGCCGCCCGCCGCAGCGCGTCCGACGGAGCGGGCAGCGCGGCGTGGGCGAGGTCGTGCAGCGCGCTGTCGCCGTGCGGGGAGAACGGTGAGGTGCTCGCCTCGCGGGACGGGCCCGCGGGCAGCCGGGTCCAGCTGCCTGCGCCGCGCCTGCTGTGCAGCGCGCCGAGCTGCCGGAGCGTGTCGTAGGCGGTGGCCACGGTGGTGCGGCTGACCGCGAGGGCCACCGCGAGCTCGCGCTCGGCCGGCACCCGCGTCTGCAGGGGGAGTCGCCCGTCGAGGACGAGCAGTCGGATCCGTTCGGCCAGGGCCTCGGCGAGGCCCCGCCCGTCCGGGGGGCGCCAGTCGCCGAGCAGCCGTCCGAAGCTGGGAGCCCCGATCCGGCGCTCGATCCCGTTCCGGTCCATGCCACTCCCGCGGATCGGCCTCGCTGCTGCAGGCCGATCCTACGAGGTGGCCTGGTTCAGACCGGTCGGCGCGTGGTCCACTCCCACTGGCCGCGGGTGAGGACCTCGAGGATGTGACCGTCGTCGTCGCGGCGCTCGGCGCTGTAGGCGTACCGGCCGGGCTGCCAGGCCTCCTGCTGCGCGACGGCGCTCAGGTACGAGTCGGCCCACTGCTGCCACTCGCCCGCGATGGAGGGTGCCGGGTCGCCCACCTCGCAGGCCACGTCCTTGAAGGGGTGGAAGTTGCCACGCAGGCCGGTCCACATCTGGACGTCGAGCCACACTGTTTCCACAGTTCGGAGTATCACCACCGTCGAACGGGCGACGCATAGACCACCCGAACGGGTGCCCGCGTTGGGCCCTATGCGTCGAGCAGGTCCGTCCGGCCGGCGGCCTGCAGCTGCTCCCGGTAGGGCCCGAACATGCCCTTCGCCATCGGCAGCACCGTGAGCAGCTTCGCGACCGGCCCCTTGGCGCGGACCTGCCCCTTCGCCAGCGCGACCGGGAGGACGACCTTGCCGAGCCAGAAGCGGTTGCCGGTGTCGGCGGTCATGAACAGCTCGACGTTCGGCTCGGGTCCCGAGCCCGCGCCCTCGTGCAGCTGCGTGTTCGGCATGTCGACGGTCAGCACGGCGTCCGGGTCGGTGTAGGTGATCCGCAGGACGATCCCCGTCGGCCGCAGCTTCTCCACCAGCGCCGGGTCCTGCATCCCCTGCCGGAAGACGCCACCGAGGAACTCGTAGACCTCGGCCTCGTCCCTGAACGCCGTCATGCCGGCCCCTCTCGTCGTCGACGGCGGCAGTCTGGCCGACGACGGACGCGGCGGGCGACCCCTCCGCCGGGCCACAGGCGGCCCGCGCGGGCCATCGCACACCGACTTCGTCGCCGACGCACCGACTGCAGTCGGTGTGCGAGCGCGGCAATCGGTGTGCGAGCGCGAAAATCGGTGTGCGAGGCGCGGCGGGGCCGGCGGCAGCGGTCGCACAACGACTTCTGACGTCAGACACCGACTGCAGTCGGTGTGCGAGCGCGGATGTCGGTGTGCGAGGCCGTCAGCGGCCCCGGTGGGGCTGCTCGTCCAGCAGGCCGTAGCGGCCGGCCAGCGCCGCGGCCTCGACGCGGTTCGCGGCGCCCAGCTTGTGCAGCAGGCTCGCGATCATCCGCTTCGCCGTCCGCTCGGAGACGAGCATCGGCTTGGCGATCTCGCTCGTCTCCAGGCCGCGGGCGAGCAGCGCCCACAGCTGCAGCTCGCGCTCGTCCAGGCGCTCGAGCAGGCCGTCGCCGGCGCGGTCCCCGGCCGCCAGCAGGGCGTCGAGCAGGTCGGGGTGCACCACCCGGACGCCGGCCGCGATCGTGAGCAGCGGCGCGACGAGCACCTCGGGGTCGGCCGACTTGCCCAGGAAACCGGCCGCTCCCGCCCGCAGTGCGGCGGTGGCCAGGCCGAGGTCCTCGGTCCCGGAGAGCGCGAGCACCCGGGTGCGGGGGTAGGCCGCGGTGATGCGCCGGATGGTCTCCACGCCACCGAGCGGGGGGAGGGCGAGATCGACGATCGCGATGTCGGCGGCCTCCCGGCCGACCAGCGCGACCGCGTCCTCGCCGGCGGTGGTCGCGCCCGCCACCACGAACGTGTCGCCCGCCCGCGACTCGAGCAGCAGCGCGAGGCCCTGCGAGAACAGGGCGTGGTCGTCGACGATGACCACGACGTACCGGCCGTCGCGCACGGGTCGGGACTCTAACGGCGGCCGCCCGTGGAACCGCCGCGGAGTCACGCCGACACGCGGGTGGTGCCACCGTCCCCACCCGTCGATCCGGGCGGATCGGCCCCTCGACCGGGGCGTGCGCCGACCGCACGGTTGCGGTGGGAGATGCTGGCGCCGTGCCCACCGACGGCCCGCGACCGGCGCTGCAGGTCCTCGAGGAGCGCACGGCCGTCGTCATCCGGCTGCTCGTCGTCTGCTCGGTGGGTGCGGCGCTGCTCGTCGAGCCGGGCATCGCGCGCGGCCGTGCGGCGGCGCTCGGCGCGCTCGTCGTGGCCACGCTGCTCTACGCGCTGGTGCTCGCCGCAGCCGAGTGGCGCGGGCGGCGGCCGCTCCCGCCGCGCCTCGCGACGTCGATCGACGCGGTGCTCGCCCTGCTGGCCTGCGGGTTCACCGGTGGTGCCGATAGCGTGATGGTGGCGATCCTGCCGCTGGTCGTGATCGCAGGGGCCGTGCGCGGCGGGGTCGTCGTCGGCCGGCTGGGCGCGCTGGCGGTGGGGGCCGGGTTCACGGCCGCGGCGCTCGCCGGCTCCGACCCGCACGTCGCGGTGCGCGACCGGTGGCTGGCCGGCGCGTGGTGGACCGGCTACCTCGTCGCCGCCGCCGTGCTGGTCGGGGTGCTGCTGCGGATGCTGGAGCGCCAGTTCGAGGCGGCCGCCGAGTCGCGGGCGCGGGCACGCGCCGAGCACGAGGCGTTCCTCGAGGAGCGTGACCTGCGCGCCCGCCTGCTCGCGGCCCAGCAGGCGCGCCTGGACGGCGTGCGCGTCGTGCTGCACGAGTTCCGCACGCCCGTCGCGTCGCTCACCGCCCTCACGGCCGACCTGGCCGCGGGCCGGCTCGCGGGCCCGTCCCGCGACGCCGCCACCGCCCTGCTCGCCGAGCACGCCGTGCACCTGCGCGACATGCTCGACGGCCTCGCCGACGTCGCCGTCGGGGAGGGCAGTCCGCTCGGGCGGGTCCGGGAGCGCCCGGTGCGGCTGCGGGAGCTGGCGGACGCCGTGCTCGACGCGGCCGGCGTCGCCCCGCAGCGCCGCGTGCCCCGCGTCGAACCGCAGGACGCCGCGGTGCGCTGCGACCCGCAGCGGCTGCGCCGCGTGCTGACCAACCTGGTGGAGAACGCCGCCCGGCACAGCGGGAGCGCGCCCGTCGAGCTGGACCTGCGCCACGTCGACGGCCGCCTCGTCGCGGAGGTGCGCGACCGCGGCCCCGGTCTGCCGCCGGGGCAGGAGGGCGTGGTCACGGCGAAGGGCGTGGCGCTGGGGGAGCGGCGGGGCACGGCCGGGCTGGGGCTGTGGATCGTCGAGGCCCTGGTGGCGGCGATGGACGGCGAGCTGCGGCTCGTCGCGCGGGAGGGCGGCGGCCTGGTGGCCCACCTGGAGCTCTCGGTCCCCGCCGCCCCGTGACCGGGGCTGGCACCCGCGGGCCAGCGGAGGAACCCGCGGCCCGCTGTGGTCGGGCGTGACCGTCGTCATGCTGGCCCCATGAAGACCACGGCGGCGGTGCTCTGGGAACTCGGCGGCAAGTGGGAGGTCGAGGAGGTCGAGCTCGACGGGCCGCGTGCGGGCGAGGTGCTGGTGGAGCTCGCGGCGAGCGGGCTGTGCCACTCCGACGAGCACCTGGTCACCGGCGACCTGCCGATCGCCTACCCGATGGTCGGCGGCCACGAGGGGGCGGGCCGTGTCGTGGAGGTCGGGCCCGGCGTCACCGAGGTGGAGGTGGGCGACCCGGTCGTCATGACGTTCCTGCCCAGCTGCGGGCGCTGCAGCTGCTGCGTGCGCGGCTACACGGCGCTGTGCGACGACGGCGCGGGCGCGACCCTGGGCCCGCAGCTCGACGGCACCTACCGCTTCCACGCCCGCGGCGAGGACGTGGGGCAGATGTGCCTGCTCGGCACGTTCGCGAAGCACACGGTGGTGCCGGTCAAGTCCGTCGTGAAGATCGACGAGGGGTTCCCGCTGCACCTGGCCGCGCTCGTGGGGTGCGGGGTGACCACGGGGTTCGGCTCGGCCGTGCGCTCGGCCGACCTGCGTGCCGGCGACACGGCCGTCGTCGTCGGGATCGGGGGCATCGGGGCCAACGCGGTGCAGGGCGCGCGCATCGCGGGCTGCCGCTACGTCGTGGCGGTCGACCCCGTCGAGTTCAAGCGGGAGAAGGCGCTGGAGCTGGGCGCCACGCACGTCGCCGCGAGCACGGACGAGGCGTGGAACACCGTCTCGAGCATCACCCGCGGGCAGCTCGCGGACGCGGCGATCCTGACCACCGGCGTCGCCGACGGCGACCAGCTGCAACCCGCGCTGCAGCTCGTCGGCAAGCGCGGGCGCGTGGTCGTCACGGCGCTCGGCCACCCCGGGGAGGAGACCGTGTCGATGTCGCTGCTGGAGCTCACCCTCTACGAGAAGCAGGTGCGCGGGGCGCTGTTCGGGAGCTCCAACGGCCAGCACGACGTGCCACGGCTGCTCGAGATGCACAACCTCGGCCAGCTGAAGCTGCAGGAGCTGATCACCCGCGAGTACTCGCTCGAGGAGATCAACACCGGCTACCAGGACATGCGCGAGGGCCGCAACATCCGGGGCCTCGTCCGTTACTGAAGGGTGGACGACGATGTCCGATCGCACCGGATTCACCAGCCTGCGCCCGCGTGGGCTCAACTTCGACTCGTTCCCGATGCGGCTGTTCACCAAGGGCAACGCCCGGCAGTGGAACCCGGCCGACATCGACCTGAGCCAGGACGCGCGCGACGTCGCGGCCATGACCGACGACGAGCGCTGGTGGACCTGCGCGCTGGCGGCGCAGTTCATGGCGGGCGAGGAGTCGGTGACGCAGGACCTGCAGCCCTTCCTCGGCGCGATGGCCGCCGAGGGCCGCCTGGCCGACGAGATGTACCTGACGCAGTTCGTCTACGAGGAGGCCAAGCACACCGAGGCCTTCCGCCGCTGGTTCGACGCCGTCGGCCTCACCGACGACCTGCACCCCTACATCGCCGGCAACGAGCACTACCTGCAGATCTTCACCGAGGAGCTGCCGGGGAGCCTGCAGGCGCTCGCGCAGGACCCGTCGCCGCGCAACCAGATCCGCGCGTCGGTGACCTACAACCACATCGTCGAGGGCACGCTCGCCCTCACCGGCTACTTCTCGTGGCAGAAGATCTGCGCGAGCCGCGGGATCCTCCCCGGGATGCAGAAGATCATCAAGCACATCGGCGACGACGAGCGCCGGCACATGGCCTGGGGCACCTTCACCTGCCGCCGCCACGTGGCCGCCGACGACGCGCTGTGGGACGCCGTCGACGAGCGGATGCAGGAGCTGCTGGTGCCCGCGATGGGCGTGGTGACCGGCACCTTCGACGCGAGCGACAGCCCGCCGCCCTTCGCCATCGACATGAACGAGATGGCGGAGTACGCGATGGACAAGCTCGGGCGCAGGCTCGGCGCCATCGAGTCGGCCCGGGGCGCGGACCTGCGCGTCATCGACGTCGACGCGAGCCCGGAGGCACTGGAGGAGCGCTTCCACGCGGAGGACTCGGCGGAGCTCGTCGCGGCGGGCTGACCCCTCAGGACCCTCCTAGGGGACGAGGGCGCCGGTCGTCGGACGGGTGCTCGCCGAGGGGCGTCCGTGGTGGGTGCGGAACACGTCGTCGGGGTCGACGGCGCGCTTGACCGCGGCCAGGCGTGCGACGTCCTCGGGCAGGTAGCCGGTGGCCAGCTGCGCGGCCGTCACGTCCGGCCCGGACAGGAAGTTCACGCACACCCCGCCGGTGCTCCACGGGGCCATGGCCGCGAACAGCCGGTCGTACGCCGCGTGCAGCGCGGGCACCTGCTCGGCCTGCGCGGCCGCGCCCGCGTACAGCACGAACTCCCCGTCGCGGCGGGCGAGCGCGCTCGGCACCGCCGCGGGCCGGGCGAGCGCCCCGCCCATGAGCCGCAGCTCGACCAGGTACGGCGCCTCCGCGTCGGGTCCGGCGTGGCGCAGCAGCTCCGCCACGCCGGCCGCGTCGAGGGAGGCCAGCACCGCGTTGCGGGCGTGGAACGGCACCGGGGTGGTCGGCTCGGCGTGGATCGACCCGACGGCCGCGTACGGCATCTCCGCGACGGTGTCGATCATCGGCCCGAGGTCGCGGAACGGCCGCACCAGCTTTCCCCCGTCCTCGGCGCTGCCGGTGAACGCGAACCGGAGGTGGACGACGTACCGGCCGCGCAGCGCGTCGGGCAGCACCGGCAGGTCCGGCATCCGGATGAGCAGGGCCGAGGAGCCCATCGCCTCGGGCGCGGTCCGCGTCCAGCCGGCCCACGTGGTCAGCGCGCGCTCGGCGTCGGCGGCGGCGAAGTGCATGCCGCCCCCGTACAACCGCGTGACCGGGTGCAGGTCGATCTCGATCGCCACCACGACGCCGAGCGTGCCCTTGCCGCCCCCGCGCAGCGCCCAGAACAGCTCGGTCTCCTCGGTGGCGCTCGCCCGGCGCAGCACGCCGTCGGCCGTGACGACCTCCAGCGCGCGGACGTGGTCGGCGGCCCAGCCGAGGCTGCGCCCGAGCATCCCGACGCCGCCGCCGAGGTGGTAGGACACCACCCCGACCTCGGGTGACGAGCCGTTCAGCGGGGCCAGGCCGTGCGCGGCGGCCGCGCGCACCAGCGCTCCGCCGCGGACGCCCGCCTCGACGCGCGCGGTGCGCGCGACCGGGTCGATCGTGATGCCGTCCATCCGGGACGTGGTGATCAGGACGCCGTCGGCGCCGCGGGACGGGCCGTGGCCGGTGGCCTGCACGGCCACCCCGAGGCCGCGGGCGGTGGCGTGGCGGACCGCGGCGACGACGTCGTCGACGGATGCGGCCGCAACGATCACCTCGGGCTCGTGGTCGACGGCGAGGTTGTAGCCGGCGCGCTCGGTGTCGTAGTCGGGGTCGGCCGGGGTGAGGAACTGGGTCATGCCTCGACTATCTGCGCGGTGACCTGCGCGAACAACGACAGGATCAGCATCGACTGATAATGTCAGGGTTATGGAACGGCGGGAGATCGAGATCTTCCTGACCCTCGCCGATGAGCTGCACTTCGGGCGCACGGCGCAGCGGTTGCTCGTCTCCCAGGCCCGGGCCAGCCAGACGATCGCGAAGCTGGAGCGGCGCTTCGGCGTCTCCCTGTTCGAGCGCACCAGCCGCCGGGTGGCCCTCACGCCCGTCGGCGCCGCGCTCCACGCCGACGTCCGGGCCGGCCACGACCGCATCGAGAAGGGCATCGCCATGGCGGTGGCGGCCGGCCGCGGTGTCACCGGCACGCTCGCCGTCGGTCTCGAGGCGCCCGCCGTGGCGGAGCTCGCCGCCGCGGTGTTCACCCGCTTCCGGGAACGGCATCCCGGCGTCGAGGTCGTGTTCCGCGAGACCGGCTTCACCGACCCGCTCGACCTGCTGCGCGACGGCGAGGTGGACGTCGTCGTCACCAACGCCCCGGTCGACGAGGAGGGGTTCGAGGAAGGGCCCGAGGTGCACCGCGAGCCCGTCGTGCTCGCGGTGGCGCGCGACCACGCCCTGGCGGGCCGGGAGGTCGTCACCCTGGCCGACCTCGACGACGAGACCGTGTTCCGGGCCGGGCGCCGTGCCGTGCCCTACCGGCGGGAGCCCGACCGCACCGCCGCCACCCTGCTGGAGCTCATGGCGCTCATCGCCGCGGGTGAGGGGGTCTGCCCGCTCGCCGCGCACGCGGCCGACTACTTCGCCCGGCCGAGCCTGGTCATGGTGCCGTTCGCGCCGGGCTCGCCCCCGGTGCGCTGGGTGCTGTGCTGGCGCCGTGGGCAGCGCACGGCCCGCGTCGCGGCGCTCGCGGCGGCCGTCGCGAGCCGGTCCTGACCGACCCCTGACCGCGATCCCCGATCGAGGTGGGCGTGCGCCCGGAGGCCGACTCTCCCGCCACTCCGCCGGGTGCCGCACCGGACGGAGCGCCACCGGTGTAGTACCCCTGGTGGACGCACTGCGCTCCGTTCGGAGCAACTTGCCGTCCCGGACCTAACTCGCGAGTAACCCACCCCACCGGACGTCGTTGAGCGGTTGTGGGCAGCCGGCCGCCCGAGCGTTGCCAGTGCCGGCGAGCCCCTCGGACCGGTTTCGGGAGGCGTCGGTGACTGGCGTAGAGGTGAAGGTGGAAGGGCTCTCGAAGTCCTTCGGCCGCGCCAACATCTGGTCCGACGTGACCCTGACGCTGCCGCCCGGCGAGGTCTCGGTGCTGCTCGGGCCCTCGGGCACGGGCAAGTCGGTGTTCCTCAAGACCCTGATCGGGCTGCTCAAGCCCGAGCGCGGGTCGATCGTCATCCACGACACCGACCTGGTGCGGTGCTCGGAGGCGCGGCTCTACGAGCTGCGCAAGCTGTTCGGGGTGCTGTTCCAGGACGGCGCGCTGTTCGGGTCCATGACCCTGTTCGACAACATCGCCTTCCCGCTGCGCGAGCACACCTCGAAGTCGGAGTCGGAGATCCGCGACATCGTCGACGAGAAGATGGCGCTGGTGGGGCTCACCGGCGACGAGCGGAAGCTGCCCGGCGAGATCTCCGGTGGCATGCGCAAGCGCGCGGGGCTCGCGCGGGCGCTCGTGCTCGACCCCGAGATCGTCCTGTTCGACGAGCCGGACTCCGGCCTCGACCCGGTGCGCACCGCCTACCTCAACCAGCTGATCATCGATCTGAACGCCCAGACCGACGCGACGTTCCTGATCGTCACCCACGACATCAACACCGCGCAGACCGTGCCGGACAACATCGGGATGCTCTACCGCAAGCACCTGGCGATGTTCGGGCCCCGCGAGGTGCTGTTGACCAGTGAGGAGCCGGTGGTCGCGCAGTTCCTCAACGGCCGCAGGCAGGGGCCGATCGGCATGTCCGAGGAGAAGGACACCGCCCAGGCGGCGCGGGAGATGGAGGAGGCGGGCGAGCTGGAGGGCCTGCCGCCGCTCAAGCCGCAGCTGCAGCCCAGCCCGGGCGTCGGGGAGCGCAGGGCCGTCGCGCGGCGTCGCGACCGCGTGCTGCAGATGCTGCACACCCTGCCGCCCGCGGCGCAGCAGGCGATCCGGGAGAGCTACGAGGACGACCCGCTCCCGTACGAGCCCCCGACCGGCCCGATCCGGCAGCCGGGGCTGCCGCCGAAGCGGACCGCGGGCATGGGCTTCGCCGCTCCCGGTGCCACCGACGTCATCGAGGGGTACGACCCCGGCTACGACGCCACCCCGTCCGTGCGGCCCTCGCCCTCGTCACGCCCCCGCTGGCGCAGGCGCTGAGGTAGTCGATGACCTCCCCCGCTCCGATCACCCGTGCGCTGACTCCGGTCGGCAGGCTGTTCGCGCTCGCCATCGACATCGTGCGCGCGGCGTTCAAGCCGCCGTTCCAGCTGCGTGAGTACATCGAGCAGACCTGGTTCGTCACGAAGGTCTCGGCGCTGCCGACGGCGCTGTTCACGATCCCGTTCGGCGCCACGATCGCGCTGCTGCTCGCCGAGCTCACCCGCCAGTTCGGCGCGCAGAGCCAGACCGGCGCCGGCGCGGTGCTCGCGATCGTGCAGCAGGCCGCCCCGATCGTCACCGCGCTGCTGATCGCCGGGGCCGGCGGCAGCGCGGTCTGCGCCGACCTGGGCGCGCGGACGATCCGCGAGGAGATCGCCGCCATGGAGGTGCTCGGGATCTCGCCGATCCAGCGCCTCGTCGTGCCGCGGGTGCTGGCGATGGCGACGACCGCGGTCGTGCTCAACGGGCTCGCGAGCGTCGTCGGCGTCGGCGGCGGCTACTTCTTCAACGTCATCGTCCAGGGCGGCACACCGGGCGCGTACATCGCGAGCTTCTCGGCCGTGGCCCAGGTGTCCGACATCGTCGTGAGCGAGCTCAAGGCGTTCCTGTTCGGCTTCACCGCGGGCGTCGTGGCCGCCTACCGGGGGCTCAACCCGCCGCCGGGGCCGAAGGGCGTCGGGGACGCGGTGAACCAGTCCGTCGTGATCTCGTTCGTGCTGGTGTTCCTGATCAACCTGGTGCTGACGGGGCTGTACCTCGAGCTCGTCCCGCCGAAGGGGTCGTGAGGTGGCACTGCGCAGCGGTCGCGCGCGGCGGGTGGCGGAGGTGCCGCTGAACGCGCTGGAGGAGCTGGGCGACCAGCTCTCGCTGTACGCGCGCGCCATCGCGTGGACACCGCGCACGGTGCGCCGCTACCGGGGTGAGATCGCCCGGTTGCTCGCCGAGGTCAGCTTCGGGTCCGGCGCGCTGATCGTCATCCTCGGCACGGCGGGCGTGATGCTGTCGCTGTCGCTGTTCGTCGGCAGCCTGGTCGGTCTGCAGGGCTTCCGCGCGCTCGACTCGCTCGGCGTCGAGGCGCTCACCGGCTTCATCACCGCGTACTTCAACACCCGCGACATCGCGCCGCTGGTGGCCGCGGCCGCGCTGACGGCCACGCTCGGCGCCGGGTTCACCGCGCAGCTCGGCGCGATGCGGATCTCCGAGGAGATCGACGCGCTGGAGGTGATGGCGGTGCCCAGCGTGCCGTTCCTCATCACCACGCGCGTGATCGCGGGCGTCATCGCGATCATCCCGATGTACACGATCGGGCTGCTGGCGAGCTTCGTGGCGTCGCGGCTCAACGTCACGCTGATCAACGGCCTGCCCGGCGGCACGTACGACCACTACTTCGACCTGTTCCTGCCGGTCAGCGACGTCCTCTACTCCTACCTCAAGGTGATCGTGTTCGCGATCATGATCATTCTGATCCACTGCCACTACGGCTACACCGCGCGGGGCGGTCCTGCGGGCGTCGGGATCGCGGTGGGCCGCTCGGTGCGGCTGTCGATCGTGAGCACCGCGATCATGGACTTCTTCCTCACGCTGGTCCTGTACGGCACCGAGACGTCGGTGAGGGTCTCCGGATGATGAAGCGCCGTCTGCAGGGGCTGCTGTTCGTGGTCGTGCTGCTCGCCCTCACCGGGCTCGCCGTCGGGGAGTACGCGGGGGCGTTCGACGAGGGCGTCCCGGTCACCCTCCGGGTCGAGCGCGTCGGCAACCAGCTCAGCGAGCGCGCCGACGTGAAGGTGCGCGGCCTGAACGTCGGGGAGGTCGAGTCCGTCAGCACCGACGGCACCGGGGCCACCGTCGAGCTGAGCATCGACCCGGAGAAGGTCGAGCTGATCCCGGCCAACGTCTCGGCGCGGCTGATCCCCAAGACGCTGTTCGGCGAGCGCTACGTCTCATTGGTGCTCCCCGACGGGGCGCAGGCGCCGCCGCTCGCGGCCGGTGACGTGATCCCGATGGACCGCAGCGACGCCGCCCGCGAGGTGGAGCGGGTGCTGGACGGGCTGCTGCCGCTGCTCACCGCCGTGGAGCCGCAGGACCTGGCCACCACGCTCGGGGCGCTGTCGCAGGCGCTCGCGGGGCGGGGCGAGGACCTGGGCGAGACGCTGGTGCGGCTGCAGGAGCTGACCGGCGGGCTCCGGCCGGCGATCCCGGACCTGCAGGAGGACATCACCCAGCTCGCCGACTTCGCCGGCAACCTCGACGAGGCCGCCCCCGACCTGCTCGACGCCCTGGAGGACTTCACCGTCACCAGCCGCACGGTCGTCGAGCAGCGGGCGCAGCTGCGCGAGCTCCTGACCGGCCTCACCGGCGCATCGGACGACCTTCGCGCGTTCCTAGACGCCAACGGCGAGAACATCATCTCGCTCGCCGACTCGGGCCGTCCGACGCTGGAGACCCTCGCCCGGTACTCCCCGGAGTTCCCGTGCCTGCTCGACCAGATCGCGGGCCTGGTCCCGCGCCTGGACGAGGCGTTCGGCGCCGGCACCGACCGGCCAGGGCTGCGCGTCACGCTCGAGATCGTCGCCAACCAGGGCAAGTACGTCCCGAACCAGGACGAACCCCGCTACCTCGACGACCGCGGCCCGCGCTGCTACCCGATCCTGGAGCTGAGCCCCGAGCAGCCGCCGGACGGTCCGTTCGAGGACGGGACGAAGCCGAACGACAACCCGTCGGTCGGCACCCTGTACGGCAGCGCGGAGGAGTTCGGCACCGTCCCGGCCTCCTACGGCGGTGGCCCCGGCGCGGGCACCGACATGGGCGTGGCCAACTCGCCCGCTGAGCGGCAGGTGGTCGCGGAGCTGCTCGCCGTCCAGGACGGCACGTCGCCGGAGGCGGTGCCGGCCTGGAGCACGATGCTCGTCGGCCCGCTGTACCGGGGGACCGAGGTGAAGCTGACATGAACCGCATCCCGGTCGGACCGCTGGTCAAGTTCCTCGCGCTGGCGGTCGTGGTGGCGATGGCCACCACCGTGCTCGCCCTGACCATCGCCAACGCCTCCGGTGGTGAGCGGGCCACCTACACCGCCCGCTTCACCGACGCCAGCGGCCTGCTGCGCGGCGACGACGTGCGCATCGCCGGCGTGGTCGTCGGCAGCGTGGACGACGTGCGGATCGTGGACCGGCGCTTCGCGGAGGTGGAGTTCAGCGTGGCGCGCGACCAGCCGCTGCCCGCGTCGGTGAACGCCTCGATCCTCTACCGCAACCTCATCGGGCAGCGCTACCTCTCGCTCGAGCAGGGCGCGGGGCCGACGGGGGAGCAGCTGCCCGAGGGCGGCGCGATCCCCGTCGACCGCACCCGGCCGCCGCTCAACCTCACGGTGCTGTTCAACGGCTTCAAGCCGCTGTTCACCGCGCTCGACCCGGAGCAGGTCAACCAGCTCTCCTTCGAGATCATCCAGGTCCTGCAGGGGCAGGGCGGCACCGTGAAGAGCCTGCTGGCGAGCACCGCGTCGCTGACCAACACGATCGCCGACCGCGACGAGGTGATCGGCCAGGTGATCGACAACCTGAACGCGGTGCTCGAGACCGTCAACGCCCGTGACGGGCAGCTGTCGGAGCTGATCAGCTCGCTGCAGGCGCTCGTGTCCGGGCTGGCCGATGACCGCGAGCCGATCGGGGAGGCGATCGTGTCGGTCGGCGAGCTCACGGACGTGACGGCGGGCCTGCTCGACGACGCGCGCCCCGCGCTCCGCGACGACATCGGGCTGCTCGGTGACCTGTCGGAGAACCTGAACGCGCAGGACGAGGAGCTGGAGCAGACGATCCAGAACCTCCCCGGCAAGCTCCGGACGGTCACCCGCGCCGGCAGCTACGGGAGCTGGTTCAACTTCTACCTCTGCGGTCTCTCCGGCCAGATCGGGCTCGAGCCCTACGTCCCGAACTTCGAGATCCCGGTCTTCAACGCCGGGTCCCCGCGCTGCGGCCCCGACCCGGACGGCGTGCAGGGTGAGCGGCCCGAGCTGCTCGGCGGCATCCCCCCGCGCCTGCCCGACGGCGGCCCGCTGCCCGAGCTGCCGCTCCCCGAGCTGCGCCTGCCCGACCTCACGGGGAGCGGTGGCTGATGCCGGGCACTCGCAACCCCGTCTCGACCGCGATCATCGGCCTGCTGGCGATCGTGCTGGTCGTGGTGCTGGCCTTCAACGGCCCGGCGATCTTCGGCGGTGGCACGACCTACCAGGCCGAGTTCGCCGAGGCCGCGGGCCTCGCCGACGGCGACATGGTCACCGTGGCCGGGGTCGAAGCCGGGCGCGTCGACTCGGTCGAGCTGGCCGGTGACCGCGTGCTCGTCACGTTCACGGTGGACGAGGCCTGGGTCGGCGACCGCACCTCGGCGTCGATCGACATCCGCACCCTGCTCGGCGCGAAGCGGCTGGCGCTGGACCCGCAGGGCGAGGAGCAGCTCGACCCGGACCGGCCGATCCCGCTGGAGCGCACGGCGTCGCCGTTCGACGTGGTGGAGGCGTTCGACGGGCTGTCCGGCACGCTCGACGCGCTCGACACCGATCAGCTCTCGCGGAGCCTGGACACCCTCGCCGAGACCTTCCGCGACACGCCACCCGAGGTGCGGGGCGCGCTGGACGGCCTGTCGCGGCTGTCCACCACGATCGCGAGCCGCGACGAGGAGATCCGCACGCTGCTGGCGGGCACCCACGAGCTGTCCGCGGTGCTGGCCGACCGCAACGCCGAGGTCGAGAAGCTGCTCCGGGACGGCAACCTGCTGCTCGCCGAGCTCCAGCGCCGCCGTGAGGCGATCAGCAGGCTGCTCGACGGCACGATCGCCCTGTCCGAGCAGCTGCGCGGTCTGGTGGCCGACAACCGCGAGCAGCTGCGGCCCACGCTGGAGCAACTGGACCAGGTGGCCGCGCTGCTGCAGCGCAACAAGGACTCGCTCGGCAAGGGCGTCGACGACCTGGCCGTGTTCCTGCGCTACTTCACCAACGCGACCGGCAACGGCGAGTGGTTCGACAACTACGTCTGCGCGCTGGTCCCGCCCAGCTTCGGCCCGATCAACCCCGGGGGGTGCTGACCGGCATGCCGCTCACCCTGACCGACCGCCGCCAGCTGCAGCTCACCGGCCTCGCCGCCGTGATCGCCGTGCTGGTGGCGAGCGGGCTCTACGTCGTGCTGCAGGGACCGTCGAAGATGGTCACGGCCTACTTCACCTCCGCCACCGGGGTGTTCGAGGACAACTCGGTGCGGGTGCTGGGCGTGCCCGTCGGCGACATCGTGGAGATCGCCCCCGAGGGCACGCGGGTGCGCGTCGAGATGCGCATCGACGACCCGGACCTGAAGCTCCCCGCCGACGCGCAGGCCGTCGTGATCTCCCCGAGCCTGGTGACCGGCCGGTACGTCCAGCTCACCCCCACCTACTCGAGCGGCCCGGAGCTGCAGGACGGCGCCGTGATCCCGCTCGAGCGCACCGCCGTGCCACTGGGCGTCGACGACCTCGCGCGCACCGCGGACGAGCTCGCCGACGCCCTCGGCCCCAGCGGCCTCAACGCCGACGGGACGCTGTCGGACGCGCTCGACGTCGGCGCCGCGAACCTGGGCGGCAACGGCCAGGCGCTGAACGACACGATCCGCAACCTCGGCGAGCTGTCCGGTACGCTCGCCGACTCCCGCGAGGACCTCTTCGGCACGGTCACCGAGCTGCAGTCCTTCGTCTCGACGCTCGCGGCGAACGACGACGAGGTGCGCGAGTTCAACGGGCGGCTGGAGGACGTCGCCGGGTTCCTCGCCGCGGAGCGCGGGGACCTGGCCACGGCCGTGCGCGAGCTGTCGATCGCGCTCGGCGAGGTGGCCGAGTTCGTGCGGGACAACCGCGAGCTCGTCGGGTCGAACGTCGACCGGCTCACCGACGTCACCGCCGTGCTGGTCGACCAGCGCAACGCGCTCGCCGAGATCCTCGACGTCGCGCCCGCCGCGCTCGGCAACCTGGCGCTGGCCTACAACGGCGCGTCCGGCACCCTCGACACCCGGGCGAACATCAACGAGCTGACGCTGCCGGTCCCGGTGCTCGTGTGCGAGCTGGTGCGCCGCGGCACCCCGGACGGGCTCCCCACGGGGCTGGCCAGCGCGTGCGGCAAGCTCGCGCCCGTCCTGGACGGCGCGGTCCCGCTGCCCAGCCCCGCCGAGGTGATCACGGCGCTGCAGAGCGGGAAGCCGCCGCCCGTGCCGGGCCTGGCCCTGCCGACCGAACCCGCCGCGCCGGGGCAGGCCGGCCTCCCCGGTTTCCCGTTGGGTCCGGGGGCGCAGGAGGAGCCGTCCGCGAGCGCCGAGTCCGCCGAGCCCGGCGAGACGTCCCGGCCCGCCGAGCGGAGCGAGCCGAGCGGATCCGCCGAGCCGACGGAGTCCGAGGACGCGGACGAGCGGTCCCGCACCTCCGAGGACGACGAGCCGGAACGCGAGCGCGGTGGCCTGTCCGGCCTGTTCGGGGGTGGCTCGTGAACCGCCGGACGCCGGTCCGGCTGGCCGCCCTCGCCACCGTCACCGCGCTGCTGACCAGCGGGTGCGGCGTGTTGAGCGGCGGCCTGCGCGACGTCGAGCTGCCCGGCGGGGCCGACCTCGGTGACGACCCCTACGAGCTCACGATCGAGTTCACCGACGTGGTCGACCTGGTCCCGCAGTCGCTGGTGAAGGTCGCCGACGTGCCGGTGGGCACGGTCCGCGACATCGCCGTCGGCCCCGACTGGACGGCCGAGGTCACCGTGCTCGTCAACGGTGACGTGGCGCTGCCGCCGGACGCGCGGGCCCGGGTGCGCACCACCAGCCTGCTCGGCGAGAAGTTCGTCGAGCTGCTGGCGCCGGAGAACGCCGCGCCGGGCCGCATCGCCGACGGGGCCACGATCCCGCTGCTGCGCACGGGCCGGGCCGCTGAGGTCGAGGAGGTGCTCGGCGCGCTGTCGCTGCTGCTCAACGGCGGTGGCATCGCGCAGATCCGCACCATCGCCAATGAGCTGAACCAGGCGCTCACGGGGAACGAGACGGAGATCCGCGCCCTTCTCGACGACCTCGACGTGCTGGTCGGGGCGCTCGACGACCGCAAGTCCGAGATCACCCGCGCCCTCGACGAGATCAACCGCCTCAGCGGCACGCTGGAGGACCGGCGGGAGCAGATCAGCACCGTGCTGGCGGACCTGTCCCCCGGCCTGCGCGAGCTGGAGGACCAGCGCGGGAAGCTGGTCGACCTGCTGCAGTCGCTCGACCGGCTCTCCGGGGTGGCCACCGACGTCGTCAACCGCAGCCGCGACGACGTGGTCGCCGACCTCGAGGCGCTGCGACCGATCCTCGCGAAGCTGGTCGAGGCCGGGCCCGACCTGGTCGACTCGCTGCCGCTGCTGCCGACCTTCCCGTTCACCGACGGTTCGGTCGAGGCGTTCGCAGGCGACTACGCCAACCTCTACGTGAAGGCCGACCTCGACCTCTCCCACGTGCTGGAGAACCTGGCGCGGTCCGGCCAGCCGTTCCCCGGCCCGGACGGGCTGCCGGGGCTGCTGCCGCCCACGTCCCAGCTGCTCGGTCCGCTGCTCGGGCCGACCAGCCCGTCGTTGCCGGACTTCCCGCTGCTCGGTGAGGGCGACCTGCTCCCGCTGCCCGGGGAGGTCGAGCCGCAGGAGACCTCCGGCTCGCCCGTCCCGCCGGAGGAGCGGACCTCCGAGGACGAGCCCGAGGACGAGGACGGCGGCCTGCTGGGCGGCCTGTTCGGAGGTGGCCGATGATCACCAGGATCGTGCGGTTGCAGCTGGTGGCGTTCCTGCTGATCACGGTGGCGGGCGTCGGTTACGCCGGGTTCCGGTACGCGGGCTTCGGCGACCTGTTCGGCGCGACGACCTACCCCGTGCGGGTGCAGCTCGCGGCGTCGGGCGGCATCTTCACCGGCGCCGACGTGGCATACCGGGGGGTGAGCGTCGGCCGGGTGGGCCCGCTGACCCTCACGCCCGATGGCGTCGAGGTCCAGCTGGACATCCGCAACGACGCGCCGGCGATCCCCGCCGACGTCGACGCGGCCGTCCGCAACCTCTCCGCGATCGGCGAGCAGTACGTGGACCTGCAACCGACCAGCGACGGTGAGCCGTACCTGGAGGCCGGGACGGTTATCCCGGTGTCGCGGACCACCACCCCGGTGCCGGTCGAGGAGCTCGTGGTGAGCCTGGACGACTTCGTCCGCTCGGTGCCGCTGGACTCCCTGCGCACCGTCGTGGACGAGCTCGGCGTCGGGTTCGCCGACACCGCCCAGCCGCTGCAGAAGCTGCTCGACACCACGGACCTGTTCACCCAGGACGCGGTCGAGGCGCTGCCGCAGACCGTCCGCCTCATCCAGGACGGCCGCACGGTGCTCACCACCCAGAACGAGGTCTCCGGCTCGTTCAAGAGCTTCAGCCGCGACCTCGCCCTGCTCGCCGACCAGCTGGCGGAGTCCGACCCGGACCTGCGCCGCCTGATCGAGACCGGTCCCGAGGTCTCCACCGAGCTGCAGGCCCTGCTGCGCGACAGCGGCAGCGAGATCGGGCAGCTCGTCGCCGACCTGCTCACGATCTCCCGGGTGGCCGAACCGCGCCAGGACGGGTTGCAGCAGATCCTCGTGACCTACCCCGGCGTCGCGGCCAACACCTACACGGTGGCGCCGGCCGACGGCACCGCCCACCTCGGGCTCGCCATCAACCTGTTCGACCCCTACGCCTGCTCCCGCGGCTACGAGAGCACCGACCGTCGCGCCGGTGACGACGTCCGCGACGTGCCGCAGAACCGGAAGGCCTACTGCGCGGAACCCCCCGGCAGCGAGATCACCGTGCGTGGTGCGCAGAATGTGCCACGGGCGGAGACGCCGAAGGCCGCGGTGGGCGCCCCGTCCGGCCCTCCGCGCGAGGGCCTGCCCGCCGGCACCGCTCCCCCCGAGCAGGACCGGGCGGCCGCGACGCCGCCGCTCAGCTCCCTCACCCAGATCCTGCTCGGCTGACCCCCTGCGAAGCGAACGTCCGCGCGACCCGACCCCCGACGGAGAGCCGCATGACCGTTCTCGACGAGAAGACCAGCACCGGCGACGCCGAGGCGGAACCGGCGCGGCGCCGCCCGGCGCTCACCCCGGTCACCGCTCTCGCCGCGCTGGTGGCGCTCGCGGCGCTGGTCGCCCTGTTCTTCGGCGGTCGGTACGCGCTCGCGCTCGGCGACGAGGGCCTCGAGCTGGCCGCCCAGCGCGAGGCCGCGCTCGTGGACGCCCGGCAGGCCGCGATAAACCTCAACAGCCTGGACCACAACAACGTCGTGGCCGGCCTCGACCTGTGGGAGCAGACCTCCACCGGCACCCTCCTCGACGAGTTCCGGGCCCACCGCGCCGAGTACGAGCAGGTCGTCACCCAGGCGCGGCGGGTCACCGTGGCCACCGTGAAGGACGCGGCGGTGGCGGAGCTCGACGTCCGGGCCGGCACCGCGCGCGTGCTCGTCGGGCTCGACGTGGAGGTGCGCCCGGAGGGGCAGGACCCCGTGATGACCCGCCAGCGGCTGGAGCTGGAGATGACCCGCACCGACGAGGGCTGGAAGGCGAGCCGGGTGGCCCCGGTCCGCACCCCGAACAGCGGTACCCCGAACTGAGCGCTCCAGCCGACACAGAAGCCCGGAGGTGACCGCGATGCCGCCCCGTCCCCGTACCCCCCGCCCCCGCGCGACCCCGGCCCGGCGCCCGCGCGTGGCGGGCCTCGCGCCCACCGCCGCCCGCCCCGACGCCCCGGCCCGCCCGGCCGGGCTCGCCGAGGAGCCGGCCGCCGGCGCGTCCGAGACGACGGCCGCGATCCCGACGACCGCGCCGGCGACCGCCCCCGCGTCCGAGCCCCCGCCGGTGCCGCGTCCGAAGGGCCGCCGCCCCCGCCCCGAGGAGGAGACCGGTGGCGCCGAGGCGCCGTCGGCGGGCAGGCCTGCCGGCAAGCGGTCCGGCGCGGGCCGTGCCGCCGCAGGTCCCGTCTCGCTGCGCAAGGCGCCGCGGGCCGCGGAGGCCCGCGACGACGGACGGGACGGCGCGCGGGACGAGGCAGCCGGGCGCGCCGCCGACCCGGTCGCGGAGACCGGGGGGATCACCGCCACGCTGCGCCGGCACGCCGTTCCGCTGCTCGTGGCCGCGCTGGTCGTGCTCGCCGCGGCGGGCGCGGTGTTCGGCGTCCTCGACGCCCGGCTGCGCGGCACCCCCGCGGCCACGAACCTCGCGCTCGTCGACGTCGGCGCCACGGCGGAGGCGTCGGGGCAGCTGGGCGACGCGATCGAGACCGTCTACTCGTTCGACTTCGCCCGCCTGGACGAGAACGAGAACGCGGCCCGCGCCGTGATCACCCCTGAGTTCGCGGCCGAGTTCGACCGGCTCTTCGCCGAGGTCCGCACGCGGGCCCCGGAGCAGCAGGCCGTGGTGTCGGCGACCGTCACGATGTCGGCGGTGAAGGAGCTCAGCGCCGACCGCGCGGTCATGGTGGCGTTCGTCGACCAGCAGGCCACCCGCGCCGCCCCGGACGCCGAGTCGCAGCAGCTCGCGGCGGCCGGCCGCCTGACGGTCACGGGCGAGAAGGTCGACGGCCGCTGGAAGATCGCCGCGGTCACCCCCCTCTGACCGACCGGCCCCTCCGCACCTTGGAGCCGTACTGCTGATTTCGCGGGCCTGAGAACAGCAGTACGGCTCCAAGGTGCTGGTGATGGTGGGGGCGAGCGCGTTCTCCCTGCGCGTCGCGTATCCTTGTTTCCGGTTCCACCGAAGACCGCAGGTCTGCCTCGCGACGAGTGATCGTCGCGGTGCACGAAGGCCCCGCATCCGCGGGCGGCCCGCGCAGGAGGACGAGGTCACCGCGGGGCGCGCACGTGCGTCCCTGCCACGCCCCGTGCGCTCCTGCGTCGGGGCGTTCGTCGTTTCCGAGGTCGTCGGTGGGTGCGAACCGCACGAAGATCCACACCGACCACGACGAGAGGAGGCGAGGATGGCCCGACCCGACAAGGTCGCGGCGGTCGAGGAGATCGCCCAGAACTTCCGGGGTGCGTCCGCCTCGGTGGTCACCGAGTACCGCGGCCTCACGATGTCCCAGCTGACGACGCTGCGTCGCTCGCTCGGCGACGGCGCGACCTACCGCGTCGCGAAGAACACGCTGGTCAAGCGCGCGGCTGAGGACGCGGGCGTCGACGGACTCGAGCAGCTGCTCGTCGGTCCGACGGCGATCACGTTCATCACCGGCGAGCCGGTCGACGCCGCCAAGGCGCTGCGCGACTTCGCCAAGGCCAACCAGGGCCTGGTGATCAAGGGTGGCTACATGGACGGTCGCGCGCTGACCGTCGCAGAGGTCAACCAGCTCGCCGACCTGGAGTCCCGCGAGGTCCTGCTGTCCAAGCTGGCCGGCGCGATGAAGGGCACCATGGCGAAGGCCGCGGGCCTGTTCGCCGCCCCGGCTTCGCAGGTCGCCCGCCTGGCCCAGGCGCTCGCCGACAAGCAGGCCGCCGGCGCCGAGGCCGACACCACCGAGGCTCCGGCCGACGCCGAGAGCTGATCCCACCCCACTGCTCCGCACCACCAGAGAGGCACCACCATGGCGAAGCTGTCCACCGACGAGCTGCTCGAGGCCTTCAAGGACCTCACCCTCATCGAGCTCTCGGAGTTCGTGAAGAAGTTCGAGGAGACCTTCGACGTCACCGCGGCCGCCCCGGTCGCCGTGGCCGCTGCCGGCCCCGCCGCCGGTGGCGACGCCGCCCCGGCCGCCGAGGAGAAGGACGAGTTCAACGTCGTCCTCGACGCCGCGGGTGACAAGAAGATCCAGGTCATCAAGGTCGTCCGCGAGCTCGTCTCGGGCCTGGGCCTGAAGGAGGCCAAGGACCTCGTCGAGAGCGCCCCGAAGCCGATCCTGGAGGGCGTGGCCAAGGACGCGGCCGACGCCGCCAAGGCCAAGCTCGAGGAGGCCGGCGCCAAGGTCAGCCTGAGCTGACACCGCGCCAGCGCGACACGGAGGGCGGCACCCGGACCGGGTGCCGCCCTCCGGCGTTTCCGGGGCCCGCCCCCATCAAGATCCGCAGTTTCGGTTGCCCATTGCTGTCACCACGACGATGGGCAACCGATACTTCGGATCTTGGGCTGCTGCACGCGTCCTGGTGATCATCGGTCCGGTCCGGGGCCGTCCAAAAGGACCCGGACCGCGGAACAGGTCCTCGCAGCACCCGGACGGACTACCGGCGCTCGCGGGCCCGCAGCTCGCGGCGCAGCAGCTTGCCCGTCACCGTCTTCGGGATCTCGTCGAGGAACTCGACCTGCCGCGGGTACTTGTAGGCCGCCATCCGCTCCTTGCAGAACGCGATCAGCTCCGCCTCGTCGGCCGTGCGGCCCGGGCGCAGGCTGACGAACGCCTTGACCGTCTCGCCGCGGTAGGCGTCCGGCACCCCGACGACGGCGGCCTCCCGCACGGCCTCGTGCTCGTAGAGCACGTCCTCGACCTCGCGCGGCCAGACCTTGTAGCCCCCGGCGTTGATCTGGTCCTTCTTGCGGTCGACGATGTAGAACCAGCCGGCCTCGTCCATGTAGCCGACGTCGCCGGTATGCAGGGCGCCGCCGGGGATGGCCCGTTCCGTCTCCTCCGGCTTGTTCCAGTAGCCGGGCACGATCTGCGGCCCCGACGTGACGATCTCGCCGACCTCGCCCGGCGGGAGGTCCTGCCCGTCGTCGCCGACGATGCGCACGACCGTGTTGTAGACGGGCACGCCGACCGACAGCGCGCCCGACGCGTCGTCCACCGGCGCCTGCGCGTGCGCGGGCACCCCGTGCGACGGCGACGTGGTCTCGGTGAGCCCGTAGATGTTGTGGATGTACTGCCCGAACGTCGCGGAGAAGGCCTTCACCGTCGACGGGGGGATGGGGGCGCCGCCCGACCAGATCTTCGTCAGCGTGGCCAGGTCCTGTGCCTGCGCCTGCGGTGCGTTCATGAGCGCGATGAACACGGTGATCGACCCGACCGTGAACGTCGGGCGCTCGTCGCGGATGGTCTCCAGCGCCAGCGACGGCTCGAACCGGTGGAACAGCACCAGCGGCGCGCCCAGCAGCAGAGCCACCCCGACGTGCCCGATCAGCCCGGTGATGTGGAACAGCGGCGCGACGCCGAGCACGACGTCGTCGGGCCCCAGCTCGCACAGCTGCCGGTAGGTCTGGCTGTTGAACACCACGTTGCCGTGCGTGTTCATCGCGCCCTTGGGCGGGCCGGTCGTGCCCGAGGTGTAGGTGAGCACGGCCGTGTCGTCGGGGGAGAACGACACGGGTGGGGGAGCCTGGCCTCGGAAGCGCGCGATCAGGCCCGCCATGTCGGTCGTGCCGGGGACCTCGCCACGCCGTGCCTCCGTGCCGAACGCCCGCGGGTCGTCCCGGGTCTGGTACTCGAGCTCCGACGTCGTCACGACCGTCTGCACGTCCGTGCCCCCGACGACGTGCGCGGCGACGTCGCGGTAGAGGCCTTCCAGGCACACCAGCACGCGTGCGCCGGAGTCGGTCAGCAGCAGCGCCAGCTCGCGCTCGCGGTTCATCGGGTTGACCGCGACGGCGATGCCGCCCGCCTTCCAGGTGCCGACGAGCGCGATGACGAACTGCGGGACGTTCTGCAGGTACAGCGCCACCCGGTCACCGGCGTCCAGGCCGGTGTCGAGCAGCCCCACGGCGAACGCGTCGGTGAGCTCGTCGAGCTCGCGCAGGGTGATCCGGCCGTCGAAGTAGCGGATCGCGTCGCCGTCGGGATTGCGGGCCACCGCGGCGCGGAACATCGCGAGCGCGTCGGTGTGCTCGACCACCAGGTCGTGCGGCTGGCCTTCGTCGTAGCGGGCGAGCCAGGGTCGCTCGTCGTAGACGGACATCGTCGTCCTCCTGTGTTGGATTGCCTCCGCCTGCGCTCCGGCGTGCTCGCCGGCCCTCATGACGCCCGCGAGCGGGGTTGGATTGCCTCCGCCTGCGCTCCGGCGTGCCCGCGGGCCGCGAGCCGGTGGATCTCGCCGCCCCGCCGACCGATCGTCGGGTCGCCCGTGAGACGGTGTCAAGGTGCGCCCGGAGGTCGCGACCAGGACACCGGTCGGTGACGTGCGTGTGATGCGGATGTGAGCTCGCGGCGTGGCTCTCGCCTGATGGGCGGTCATCCGGACGGGTCGGAAGCGGGCGGCGAGCGGACGACCAGCCCCTGGAACAGGAGCTTCGTACCGTTCGTCCCACGAAAAGGACCACTTACCGGCGCGTAGAGTCTTGACGGGATGCGCGCGTCAAGTCACTCTTAGGTCTCGATGGTTGTCTCGGCGACCTGTCTCGACAGCGGCTGCATTTGCAGCTAGACTGCCTCTTTGCGCTGCCCTCGTCCAGCTCGCGCGCGCTCAGAGGAGTCCCTCCCGCAGGGTTTCCCCTCCGCGGCTCGCGTGCCGCCGGCGATGGCTGCGTCACGACAACAGACGGCGTGCGCCGGATCCCTGATCCGTCGGCTCGCTCGGCCCGGACCTCCCGCCCGGGGCGGACGAGCAGACGGTATCGCGCGGAAGCCGGTGCCCGCCAGACGAGAGCGCAGTTCTCGGAAGGACGCATCTTGGCTTCGTCCCGCGCCACCAGCCCCCTCGCCACCCCCGCGCCCGCTGCCGTCTCGGCGAACCCGAGCTTCCCCGGAGCTCCCACCCGGGTCACCTTCGCGAAGATCCGCGAGCCTCTCGAGGTGCCCAACCTCCTCGACCTGCAGATCCATTCCTTCGAGTGGCTGGTCGGGAACGAGGCCTGGTTCCAGCGGCGGATCGACGCCGGCGACGAGAACCCGGTCGGGGGTCTCGAGGAGATCCTCACCGAGATCTCCCCGATCGAGGACTTCTCGGGCTCGATGTCGCTGTCCTTCTCCGACCCCCGCTTCGACGAGGTCAAGGCCTCCGAGGAGGAGTGCCGGGACAAGGACATGACCTACGGCGCCCCGCTGTTCGTCACCGCGGAGTTCACCAACAACACCACCGGCGAGATCAAGAGCCAGACGGTGTTCATGGGTGACTTCCCGGTGATGACGAGCAAGGGCACGTTCATCATCAACGGCACCGAGCGTGTCGTCGTCTCCCAGCTCGTCCGCTCGCCGGGCATCTACTTCGACCACGCGATCGACAAGACGACCGAGAAGGACGTCTACTCGGTCAAGATCATCCCGAGTCGCGGGGCGTGGCTGGAGTTCGACGTCGACAAGCGCGACACCGTGGGCGTGCGCATCGACCGCAAGCGCCGCCAGCCGGTCACCGTGCTGCTCAAGGCGCTGGGCTGGACCAACGAGCAGATCCAGGCGCGTTTCGGGTTCTCCGAGACGATCATGGCCACGCTCGAGAAGGACCACACCGCGGGCCAGGACGAGGCGCTGCTCGACATCTACCGCAAGCTGCGCCCGGGCGAGCCGCCCACCCGCGAGAGCGCCCAGACGCTGCTCGAGAACCTGTTCTTCAAGGACAAGCGCTACGACCTGGCCAAGGTCGGCCGGTACAAGGCCAACAAGAAGCTGGGCCTGAGGATCGACAACTCGGTGGGCACGCTCACCGAGGAGGACATCGCCACCACCATCGAGTACCTCGTCCGGCTGCACGCAGGCGAGACGATGATGAACTCCGGCGCCGACGCCGAGGGCAACGGCGGGGTCGAGATCCCGGTCGAGACCGACGACATCGACCACTTCGGCAACCGGCGCATCCGCACGGTCGGCGAGCTCATCCAGAACCAGGTCCGCGTCGGCCTGTCCCGGATGGAGCGCGTCGTCCGCGAGCGGATGACCACGCAGGACGTCGAGGCGATCACGCCGCAGACCCTGATCAACATCCGCCCGGTCGTGGCGGCGATCAAGGAGTTCTTCGGCACCTCGCAGCTGTCGCAGTTCATGGACCAGCACAACCCGCTGGCCGGGCTCACCCACAAGCGGCGCCTGAACGCGCTCGGCCCGGGTGGTCTGTCCCGCGAGCGGGCCGGCTTCGAGGTCCGCGACGTGCACCCCAGCCACTACGGCCGGATGTGCCCGATCGAGACCCCTGAAGGCCCGAACATCGGCCTGATCGGCTCGCTGTCCACGTTCGCGCAGGTCAACCCGTTCGGCTTCATCCAGACGCCGTACCGCAAGGTCGTCGAGGGCCGGGTCACCGACCAGATCGACTACCTCACCGCCGACGAGGAGGACCGCTTCGTCGTCGCGCAGGCCAACGCGCCGCTGAACGAGGACGGCACCTTCACCGAGGACCGGGTCCTCGTCCGCCGCAAGGGCGGCGAGGTCGACCTCATCCTGCCCACCGGCGTCGACTACATCGACGTCTCGCCGCGGCAGATGGTGTCGGTGGCCACCGCGCTCATCCCGTTCCTCGAGCACGACGACGCCAACCGCGCGCTGATGGGCGCCAACATGCAGCGCCAGTCGGTGCCGCTGCTGCGCAGCGAGTCGCCGCTGGTCGGCACGGGCATGGAGCTGCGCGCCGCGGTCGACGCCGGCGACGTGCTGGTGGCCGACAAGGCCGGTGTGGTCGAGGAGCTGTGCGCCGACTTCATCACGGTGATGGCCGACGACGGCACCCGCACCACGTACCGGCTCAACAAGTTCCGCCGCTCGAACCAGGGCACGTCGAACAACCAGAAGCCGATCGTCGACGAGGGTCAGCGCGTCGAGGCCGGCCAGGTCATCGCGGACGGGCCCTGCACCGAGAACGGCGAGATGGCCCTGGGCAAGAACCTGCTCGTGGCGATCATGCCGTGGGAGGGCCACAACTACGAGGACGCGATCATCCTCTCGCAGCGCCTGGTGCAGGACGACGTGCTCACGTCGATCCACATCGAGGAGCACGAGATCGACGCCCGCGACACCAAGCTGGGCGCCGAGGAGATCACCCGGGACATCCCGAACGTCTCCGAGGAGGTCCTCGCCGACCTCGACGAGCGCGGCATCATCCGCATCGGTGCCGAGGTGCAGCCGGGCGACATCCTGGTCGGCAAGGTCACGCCCAAGGGCGAGACCGAGCTCACCCCCGAGGAGCGCCTGCTCCGCGCGATCTTCGGCGAGAAGGCGCGCGAGGTGCGCGACACCTCGCTGAAGGTGCCGCACGGCGAGAACGGCAAGGTCATCGGCATCCGCGTCTTCTCGCGCGACGACGAGGACGAGCTGGCGCCCGGCGTCAACGAGCTGGTCCGCGTCTACGTGGCGCAGAAGCGCAAGATCCAGGACGGCGACAAGCTCGCCGGCCGCCACGGCAACAAGGGCGTCATCGGCAAGATCCTCCCCGCCGAGGACATGCCGTTCCTCCCGGACGGCACCCCGGTCGACATCATCCTGAACACCCACGGTGTTCCGCGACGGATGAACATCGGCCAGGTGCTGGAGACCCACCTCGGGTGGATCGCCAAGTCCGGCTGGGAGATCGAGGGCACGCCGGAGTGGGCGTCGAAGATGCCCGAGGAGCTCTACTCCGTGCCGCCGAACACGAACACCGCCACCCCGGTGTTCGACGGCGCCAAGGAGCACGAGATCACCGGGCTGCTCTCGTCCACGCTGCCCAACCGCGACGGCGAGCGGATGGTCGGGCCCGACGGCAAGGCCCAGCTGCTCGACGGCCGTTCCGGCGAGCCGTACCCGTTCCCGGTGGCCGTCGGCTACATGTACATCCTGAAGCTGGCGCACCTCGTGGACGACAAGATCCACGCGCGTTCCACCGGCCCGTACTCGATGATCACGCAGCAGCCCCTGGGCGGTAAGGCCCAGTTCGGCGGCCAGCGGTTCGGCGAGATGGAGTGCTGGGCGATGCAGGCGTACGGCGCCGCCTACACCCTGCAGGAGCTGCTCACCATCAAGTCCGACGACGTGGTGGGCCGCGTGAAGGTCTACGAGGCCATCGTCAAGGGCGAGAACATCCCCGAGCCCGGCATCCCGGAGTCGTTCAAGGTGCTCCTGAAGGAGCTCCAGTCGCTGTGCCTGAACGTCGAGGTGCTCTCCAGCGACGGCGCGGCGATCGAGATGCGCGACACCGACGACGAGGACCTCGAGCGGGCCGCGGCGAACCTGGGCATCAACCTGTCCAGCCGCCCCGGATCCGACTCGATGACCGTCGACGACGTCGTCAACTGATCCCGCCCAGAGCCGAGATACGAACGAAGGACACGAATTTGCTCGACGTCAACTTCTTCGACGAGCTGCGCATCGGCCTGGCCACCGCCGAGGACATCCGCCAGTGGTCGCACGGCGAGGTCAAGAAGCCGGAGACCATCAACTACCGCACCCTGAAGCCGGAGAAGGACGGGCTCTTCTGCGAGAAGATCTTCGGTCCCACCCGTGACTGGGAGTGCTACTGCGGCAAGTACAAGCGCGTCCGGTTCAAGGGCATCATCTGCGAGCGCTGCGGCGTGGAGGTCACGCGCGCCAAGGTGCGTCGTGAGCGGATGGGCCACATCGAGCTGGCCGCTCCCGTCACGCACATCTGGTACTTCAAGGGCGTCCCGAGCCGGTTGGGCTACCTGCTCGACCTGGCTCCCAAGGACCTCGAGAAGATCATCTACTTCGCGGCCTACGTGATCACCTCGGTGAACACCGAGCTGCGCCACAACGACATGTCCACGCTCGAGAACGAGATGAGCGTGGAGCGCAAGCGGGTGGAGCAGCGCCGCGACGCCGATCTCGAGGCCCGGGCCCAGAAGCTCGAGTCCGACATCGCCGAGCTGGAGGCGGAGGGCGCCAAGAGCGACGTCCGCCGCAAGGTCAAGGAGGGTGGCGAGCGCGAGATGCGCCAGCTCCGCGACCGCGCCCAGCGCGAGCTGGACCGGCTCGACGAGATCTGGACCACCTTCACCAAGCTCGACGTGCAGCAGCTGATCGCCGACGAGGGCCTCTACCGCGAGCTCTACGACCGCTACGGCGACTACTTCACCGGGGCGATGGGCGCCGAGGCGATCCAGACCCTGCTGCAGAACTTCGACATCGCGGCCGAGGCCGAGAACCTGCGGGAGACCATCCGCAGCGGCAAGGGGCAGAAGAAGCTCCGCGCCCTCAAGCGCCTCAAGGTCGTCGCGGCGTTCCAGGCCACCGGCAACTCGCCGATGGGCATGGTGCTCGACTGCGTGCCGGTCATCCCGCCGGACCTGCGCCCCATGGTGCAGCTCGACGGTGGCCGCTTCGCCACGTCCGACCTGAACGACCTGTACCGCCGGGTCATCAACCGCAACAACCGCCTCAAGAGGCTGATCGACCTCGGCGCGCCCGAGATCATCGTCAACAACGAGAAGCGGATGCTGCAGGAGGCCGTCGACGCGCTGTTCGACAACGGCCGCCGCGGCCGGCCGGTCACGGGTCCGGGCAACCGCCCGCTCAAGTCGCTGTCCGACCTGCTCAAGGGCAAGCAGGGCCGGTTCCGCCAGAACCTGCTCGGCAAGCGCGTCGACTACTCGGGCCGCTCGGTCATCGTGGTCGGCCCGCAGCTCAAGCTGCACCAGTGCGGCCTGCCCAAGGGCATGGCGCTGGAGCTGTTCAAGCCGTTCGTGATGAAGCGGCTGGTCGACCTCAACCACGCGCAGAACATCAAGTCCGCGAAGCGCATGGTGGAGCGCGGCCGCTCGCAGGTGTGGGACGTGCTCGAGGAGGTCATCTCCGAGCACCCGGTGCTGCTCAACCGCGCGCCCACGCTGCACCGCCTCGGCATCCAGGCCTTCGAGCCGCAGCTGGTGGAGGGCAAGGCCATCCAGCTGCACCCGCTGGTCTGCGAGGCGTTCAACGCCGACTTCGACGGTGACCAGATGGCGGTGCACCTGCCGCTGTCGGCCGAGGCGCAGTCCGAGGCCCGGGTGCTGATGCTCTCGAGCAACAACATCCTGTCGCCGGCATCGGGCCGTCCGCTGGCCATGCCCCGCCTGGACATGGTCACCGGTCTGTACCACCTGAGCCGGCTGCGCGAGGGCGCCCCGGGCTCGGGCCACGTGTACTCCTCGCAGTCCGAGGCGATCATGGCCTACGACCGCAAGGTGCTGCACCTGCAGGCGCCGATCAAGATCCGGCTCACTGAAGGGGCCCCGCCCGTCGACGTGGCCGCTCAGCTGGCCGCCGACGGCTGGCAGCCCGGTTCGCCGTGGCTGGCGGAGACCACCCTGGGCCGGGTTCTGTTCAACGACCTGCTGCCCGTCGACTACCCGTTCGTCAACGAGCCGCTCCCGAAGAAGCGCCAGGCCGCGATCATCAACGACCTGGCCGAGCGGTACTCGATGACCGAGGTGGCGCAGGTCCTCGACCGGCTCAAGGAGGCGGGCTTCTACTGGGCCACGCGCTCCGGCGTCACGATGGCGATCTCCGACGTGGTCGTGCCTCCGAACAAGCAGGAGATCCTCGACGGCTACGAGGCCAAGGCCGACCAGATCAACAAGCGCTACCAGCGGGGCGCCCTGTCCCACCAGGAGCGCAACGACGAGATGGTCAAGATCTGGACCCAGGCGTCCGAAGAGGTCGCCAAGGCCATGGAGGACAACTTCCCCGAGGACAACCCGATCCCGACGATCGTGAAGTCGGGCGCGGCGGGCAACATGACCCAGGTCCGGCAGCTGGCCGGTATGCGTGGTCTGGTGGCCAACCCGAAGGGCGAGTACATCCCCCGTCCGATCAAGGCCAACTTCCGCGAGGGCCTGTCGGTGGTCGAGTACTTCATCTCGACCCACGGCACCCGCAAGGGTCTGGCGGACACCGCGCTGCGCACGGCCGACTCGGGCTACCTGACCCGGCGCCTGGTCGACGTGTCGCAGGACGTCATCGTCCGCGAGGTCGACTGTGGCACCGAGCGCAGCATCACGATGCCGGTCACCGAGGAGGGCACCGGCGGCAGCCGGATCGCCCACCGCTACCTGCGCACCTCGGTGTACGCGCGGACGTCCGGCGAGGATGTCACCGGCCCTGACGGCGAGCTCATCGTCCGGCGTGGCGACGACCTCGGCGACCCGGCGCTCGACGCGCTCGTCGCCGCGGGCGTCAAGCAGATCAAGGTGCGCAGCGCGCTCACCTGCGCGTCGGCCACCGGCATCTGCGGCATGTGCTACGGCCGCTCGATGGCCACCGGCAAGCTGGTGGACGTCGGCGAGGCCGTCGGCATCGTCGCGGCGCAGTCGATCGGTGAGCCCGGCACGCAGCTGACGATGCGCACGTTCCACCAGGGCGGCGTCGCCGGTGACGACATCACCACCGGTCTGCCCCGCGTCACGGAGCTGTTCGAGGCTCGCGTGCCGAAGGGCAAGGCGCCCATCGCCGACGTCGACGGTCGCATCGCGATCGAGGACGGCGACCGCTTCTGGAAGATCACCCTCACGCCGGACGACGGCGGCGAGGAGATCCTCTACGAGAAGCTGTCGAAGCGGCAGTGGCTCGCGATGACCGTCGCCGACGGCCAGGAGCGGCCCCTGCAGGACGGCGACCACGTGCACGTCGGGCAGCTGCTCCTGGAGGGCACGGCCGACCCGCACGAGGTGCTGCGCGTCATGGGCCCGCGCGAGGTGCAGCTGCACCTGGTGCGTGAGGTGCAGAAGGTGTACCGCACGCAGAGCGTGGACATCCACGACAAGCACATCGAGGTGATCGTCCGGCAGATGCTGCGCCGGGTCACGATCATCGACTCCGGTGCCACCGAGTTCCTGCCCGGTGCGCTCGCGGAGCGGGCCGAGTTCGAGGCCGCCAACCGCCAGGTGGTGGCCGAGGGCGGCGAGCCGGCCTCCGGCCGTCCGGTGCTCATGGGGATCACGAAGGCCTCGCTGGCCACGGAGTCGTGGCTGTCCGCGGCCTCGTTCCAGGAGACCACCCGGATCCTCACCGATGCCGCGATCAACGGGAAGCGCGACAAGCTCGTCGGGCTCAAGGAGAACGTGATCATCGGCAAGCTGATCCCGGCCGGCACCGGCATCAACCGGTACCGCAACATCCAGGTCCAGCCCACGGAGGAGGCCCGCGCGGCCGCCTACGCGCTGCCGAGCTACGACGACGGCTACTACAGCCCCGACGTGTTCGGCACCGGCACCGGTGCCGCGGTGCCGCTGGACGACTACGACTTCGGGCGCGACTACCGCTAGGTAGCCGCGACCTGCGGCCCGGGCGACGGCCCGGCCGCAGGTGGCCCGATGCCCTGAACGGGGCCGGTCACCTCTCTCCCGTGGAGGTGGCCGGCCCCATTCTGCGTGTCCGGGGCGCCGAGCCGGTCCGCGTCCTGATCGTCGGGTGTGGTGCCTGGGCCGCGGCGGTGCGGTTCTGCGACCACACCTGGCGATCAACGGATCGGCGCGGGCGGGAGATCGCTGCTTGCGGTTCTGGAGCCGCAGGCGCGCGGGTCTCCGACCGCAGACGCTGATCATCCCTCGGGCGGCGGCCTCGGAATGTCGCCGTGACCGCCTTCGTGGGGGAGCCCGTCGGTTGGGGCGGGTTGCGTGGGGGCGCCGTTCCCGGCTCGGGGCGAGTTGCCCCACCCCTCGCCCTGGTCTTCCGCGCGATCACTCCGATGCCGCGCCGACCCACCGTGCGGTAGTGGCGCCCACCCGGCCACCTCGCCGACGGAAGAGGGCGAGGGAAGGTGGGTGATCGCGCCGCGGACGAGAGGCGGGCGGGGGGCCGTGGTCGCGAGCCGGGTACGGCGCGCCCACAGGAGTTCTCACGACGAGCGAGACGTGAGCGGGGTTCGATCTCGCCCGAACCCCGCTGGTGTCTCATTGATCATGCACGGGCGTCGCGACCGCCGTCCGGGTCGCGGGGAGCGGCACCTCGTAGTCCGAGACGTCCAGCGTCCGCGTGCGCTTCGCGTACTCGCGCATCGTGCCGGGCCAGTTGTTGACCACCCGCCCACTCGCCGTGCGGTACCAGCTGCGGCAGCCGGTCCACACCGAGTGGGCCAGTCGCTGCTGCAGCTCGGCGTCGGAGCGTTCGGCCACCTCCGGGCGTACCGCGAGGGGACCGGCGCCGGCGCGCAGCAGCTCGAGGGCCTGCCGGACGTAGCCGATCTGGCACTCCAGCATGTGCACGATCGAGCCCGAGCCGAGGTTGGTGTTCGGGCCGTAGAGCAGGAAGAGGTTCGGGAAGCCGGGCACGGTGATGCCGAGGTGGGCGCTCGCGCCGTCGCGCCACTCCTCGGAGAGCTCCCGCCCGCCGGGGCCGAACACCCTCATCGGGGCGAGGAACTCCGTCGAGGCGAAGCCCGTGCCGAGCACGATCACGTCGGCCGGGTGCTCCCCGCCGTCCGCGGTCCGCACGCCCGTCGCCGTGACCTGCGTGATCGGCGCGGTGACGACGTCGACGTGCGGTCGGGTGAGCGCCGGGAACCAGTCCGAGGAGATGAGGATGCGCTTGCAGCCGACCGGGTGGTCGGGCGCGAGGCGGGCGCGCAGGGCCGGGTCGGCCACCTGGGCGCGTCGCAGCCGGTCGGACGCGAGGCGGAACGGGAGCGCCGCGGCGCGCACCGAGGTGAGGCCGAGAGCGCCCGTCTCGAAGAACGCGCGCCAGCACGCGCGGGCCGCCGCCCGTCCGGCCCGCGACCTGCGGCGTCCGCGGTACCCCCGGTCCGGCTTCGGGATCACGTGCGGCGCGGAGCGCTGGAACACCGTCAGGCCCGCCACCCGGTCCACGATGGCCGGGACGAACTGGATCGCGCTCGCGCCCGTGCCGATGACGGCGACCCGCCGGCCGGTCAGGTCGACCCGGTGGTCCCACTCGGCGGAGTGGAAGACCGGTCCGGGGAACCGGTCGAGCCCGGGGATCGCGGGGCGGACAGGGCGGGAGAGCTGACCGCACGCGGGGACGAGCACGTCGGCCTCCAGCGCGTCGCCGTCGGCGAGCGAGAGCCGCCAGACGCCGGCCGCGTCGTCCCAGCGGGCCTCGGTGACCTCGGTGCCGAGCCTCAGGTGCCCGGTGAGCCCGTGTTCGCGGACGAGCCGCTGCAGGTAGCGCAGGATGTCGGCCTGCGGTGCGAACCGGCGGCTCCACTCGCTGCCGGGCGCGCAGGCGAACGAGTAGAGGTGCGAGGGGACGTCGCAGGCGGCGCCGGGGTAGGTGTTGGCGCGCCAGACCCCGCCGACGCCCTCGGCGCGGTCGAGGATCGTCAGCTCCGCCGCGCCGGTCCACCCGGCGGCGCGCAGCGCCATGCCCATCCCGATCCCGCCGAACCCGGCCCCCACGACGGCGACGCGCGGCAGGCGGTCCCCGCAGTCGCGGCGGATCGCCGCTCCCAGGTCCGCGACGGCCTCGTCGGCCTCGCGCAGCATCCCGGCGAACACGGGGAAGGCGTGCCACATGCGCTCCACCCGCCGGTACGTGACCGGCCCGCCTGCGGCCCGGATCCGTTCGACGAGCGCGTCGGAGTCGCCGACGAGGATCTCCTCGGCCCCGGCGACGACGTGCACCGGCGGCAGCCCGCCCGCGTCGGCCTGCAGGGGACGCAGCTCCTCGTCGTCGGCCGCGCGCCGGTAGGAGGCCGCGGCGTCGGCGAGCCAGCCGGGATCCAGCATCGCGTCGGTCGCCGCGTTGGCCCGCAACAGCGGGGAGGAGAGGTCGAGGTCGAGCCACGGGGAGATCAGCCCGACCGAGCCGGGCGGCTCCTCGCCCGCGGCGCGCAGGCGGAGCAGGAGCGCCATGACCAGACCACCACCGGCGGAATCACCGGCCACCGCGATGCGTTGTGCAGGGTGGCCTGCTCGCCGCAGGGCGCGGTACGCCGCTGCCACGTCGTCCACGGGGGCGGGGTACGGGTGCTCCGGGGCCCGCCGGTAGTCCGGCAGGTGCACGGGGGCTCCCGCGGCCCGGCTCAGGTGCGCGGCGAGCGCGCGGTGCGAGGCCGGCGAGCCGACCTGGTACCCGCCACCGTGCACGTAGAGCACCTGGTGCGGCCCGTGGGCGCCGCGCACGACCACCCGCTCGGTGGGCACCCCGCCGAGGTCGGCCCGGCTGCGGCGGGTGCCGCGCGGGTCGGGACCGATGTAGCCGGTGGCGTCCAGCAGCGGACGCCGCGCGCCGAGCGGGAGACGAGGAGAGAGCAGTGGCCGCACGACGACTCGGGTGAGCCCGCGGACGACGGCACGGGGCAACCGCATTACCGGACGGTAACGTGTACGAGGCGCGCGAGGAACACTCGTGGGGGTGGCGCCCACGGCTGCGACGAGCGGATGGTGGGACGCGGCGAACGGGCGCGTCCTCTTGCGAGCGCGGCGGGCTTCGGGCACTCTGCCGGTACCGACAGCCGCTGACCAGGACCCGTTTTGACCCCCCTTCGGCGGGGCGGGTACCCTGTTGTCTTGCGCTCGGCCACGGTCGGGCCGATCTGTGTGCCCAGTGGTCGCTGATCACGCACTCCGGTGCGGGAACGGTCCGCGGGGCGCGCGGGCCCAGGCTCCCGTGAGGTCCGGAGATCTCATCGCTCGGTGCCCGGGAGCAATACGCCCGACCTCGGGACACGCCCGACCTCGGGGGTGGGCCAGGGGCGTCCCCACCAGCACCGGAAGCACGACGAGCACCAGTACGACGCACCAGATACGAAGCACATCGACGGGAAGAAGCAGACGGTTCATGCCCACGATCCAGCAGCTGGTCCGCAAGGGCCGTCAGGACAAGGTCGGCAAGACCAAGACCGCAGCGCTCAAGGGGAGCCCGCAGCGGCGCGGCGTGTGCACCCGCGTGTACACGACCACCCCCAAGAAGCCGAACTCGGCGCTGCGGAAGGTCGCGCGCGTCCGCCTGTCGAGCGACATCGAGGTCACGGCCTACATCCCGGGTGAGGGCCACAACCTCCAGGAGCACTCGATCGTGCTGGTGCGCGGCGGCCGCGTGAAGGACCTGCCCGGCGTTCGCTACAAGATCATCCGCGGTTCGCTGGACACCCAGGGCGTCCGCAACCGCAAGCAGTCCCGCAGCCGCTACGGCGCGAAGAAGGAGAAGAGCTGATGCCCCGCAAGGGAGCGGCGCCGAAGCGCCCACTGGTCTCCGACCCGGTCTACAGCTCGCCGCTGGTCACCCAGCTGGTGAACAAGGTCCTCAAGGACGGCAAGCGCTCGCTGGCCGAGCGCATCGTGTACGCCGCCCTCGAGGGCACCCGGGAGAAGACCGGCACCGACCCGGTCGTCACGCTCAAGCGCGCCATGGACAACGTGAAGCCGGCTCTGGAGGTCAAGAGCCGCCGCGTCGGTGGCGCCACCTACCAGGTCCCCGTCGAGGTGCGTGCCGTCCGGCAGACCACCCTCGCCCTGCGCTGGCTCGTGTCCTACGCCGGCCAGCGCCGCGAGAAGACGATGGTCGACCGGCTGATGAACGAGCTGCTCGACGCGAGCAACGGTCTGGGCGCCAGCGTCAAGCGCCGCGAGGACATGCACAAGATGGCGGAGTCCAACAAGGCCTTCGCCCACTACCGCTGGTGACGGGCCGAGGTGTCCGCGCCAACCTGCTGAGGGAAGAGAGCTGAGACCGTGGCACGGGACGTGCTGACGGACCTGGGCAAGGTCCGCAACATCGGCATCATGGCGCACATCGACGCCGGCAAGACCACCACCACCGAGCGGATCCTGTTCTACACCGGGATCAACTACAAGATCGGTGAGGTCCACGACGGCGCGGCCACGATGGACTGGATGGAGGAGGAGCAGAAGCGCGGCATCACGATCACCTCTGCCGCCACCACCTGCTTCTGGAAAGACCACCAGATCAACCTGATCGACACCCCCGGGCACGTCGACTTCACCGTCGAGGTGGAGCGCAACCTGCGGGTGCTCGACGGTGCCGTGGCCGTCTTCGACGGCAAGGAGGGCGTGGAGCCCCAGTCCGAGCAGGTCTGGCGGCAGGCCACCAAGTACGACGTCCCCCGCATCTGCTTCGTCAACAAGATGGACAAGCTGGGCGCGGACTTCTACTTCACCGTCGGCACCATCCAGGACCGCCTCGGCGCCAAGCCGTTGCCGATCCAGCTGCCCATCGGCGCGGAGAGCGAGTTCGCCGGCGTCGTCGACCTGATCGAGATGCGCGCGCTCACCTGGCGCGGCGAGGTCAAGAT
Source organism: Pseudonocardia kunmingensis (assembly GCF_006716445.1). Lineage (GTDB taxonomy): Bacteria > Actinomycetota > Actinomycetes > Mycobacteriales > Pseudonocardiaceae > Pseudonocardia > Pseudonocardia kunmingensis. The sequence goes on along the minus strand of NZ_VFPA01000001.1, from coordinate 2,290,670 downwards.
CGGTGAGGACTACACGGTCGAGGAGATCCCGGCCGACCTGCGCGAGCGGGCCGAGGAGTACCGCACGGCGCTCGTCGAGGCCGTCGCCGAGACCGACGACGACCTGATGGAGCTCTACCTCGGCGGCGAGGAGCTCTCGGTCGAGCAGATCAAGCACGGCATCCGGCGGATCGTGAACAACCGCAGCGCCTACCCGGTGCTGTGCGGCTCGGCGTTCAAGAACAAGGGCGTGCAGCCCCTGCTCGACGCCGTCATCGACTACCTGCCGTCGCCGATCGACCTGCCGCCCGTCGAGGGCGTCCTGCAGGACGGCGAGACGCCGGCCAGCCGCAAGCCGGAGAAGGACGAGCCGTTCTCGGCCCTGGCCTTCAAGATCTCGACGCACCCGTTCTTCGGCAAGCTGACCTACATCCGGGTCTACTCGGGTCGGGTCGCCGCGGGTTCCCAGGTCATCAACTCGACCAAGGACCGCAAGGAGCGCATCGGGAAGATCTTCCAGATGCACGCCAACAAGGAGAACCCGGTCGACGAGGCCATGGTCGGCCACATCTACGCGGTCATCGGGCTGAAGGACACCACCACCGGCGACACCCTGTCCGACGGGCAGGCGCCGATCGTGCTGGAGTCGATGACCTTCCCGGAGCCGGTCATCCAGGTCGCGGTCGAGCCCAAGACCAAGGCCGACCAGGAGAAGCTCTCCACGGCGATCCAGAAGCTGGCCGAGGAGGACCCGACGTTCCAGGTCAGCCTGGACGACGACACCGGCCAGACCATCCTCGCCGGCATGGGTGAGCTGCACCTCGAGGTGCTGGTCAACCGCATGAAGAGCGACTTCAAGGTCGAGGCCAACATCGGCAAGCCGCAGGTGGCCTACCGCGAGACGATCCGCAGGACGGTCGACAAGTACGAGTACACGCACAAGAAGCAGACCGGTGGTTCGGGCCAGTTCGCCCGGGTCATCATCAAGCTGGAGCCGCTCGACACCTCGTCGAGCGACGGCGCGCTGTACGAGTTCGAGAACAAGGTCACGGGTGGTCGCGTGCCGCGGGAGTACATCCCGTCGGTCGACGCCGGCGCCCAGGACGCCATGCAGTACGGCGTCGTGGCGGGGTACCCGCTGGTCGGCATCAAGCTGACGCTGCTCGACGGGCAGTACCACGAGGTCGACTCCTCCGAGATGGCGTTCAAGGTCGCCGGCTCGATGGCGCTCAAGGAGGCCGCACGCCAGGCCTCTCCCGCGCTGCTCGAGCCGATGATGGCGGTCGAGGTCACCACGCCCGAGGACTACATGGGCGACGTGATCGGCGACCTCAACTCCCGCCGTGGCCAGATCCAGGCCATGGAGGAGCGGGCGGGCGCCCGTGTCGTCAAGGCACTGGTTCCGCTCTCGGAGATGTTCGGCTACGTCGGCGACCTGCGGTCGCGGACGCAGGGCCGGGCGAACTACACGATGGTCTTCGACTCCTACGCGGAAGTCCCGACCAACGTGGCCAAGGAAATCATCGCCAAGGCCACGGGCGAGTAAGAGGCCCGAGCCGCGGACCGGTAGCGTCCGCGGCCCGTACCACCCACCGACCTGCCGTCAGCACGGCGGACAAGAACACCAGTCCAGGAGGATCCCCCAGTGGCGAAGGCGAAGTTCGAGCGGACCAAGCCGCACGTCAACATCGGCACGATCGGTCACATCGACCACGGCAAGACCACGCTGACGGCGGCCATCACCAAGGTTCTGCACGACAAGTACCCGACCCTCAACGAGGCGTCGGCGTTCGACATGATCGACAAGGCGCCCGAGGAGCGCCAGCGCGGTATCACGATCTCGATCGCGCACGTCGAGTACCAGACCGAGAAGCGGCACTACGCGCACGTCGACTGCCCCGGTCACGCCGACTACATCAAGAACATGATCACCGGCGCCGCCCAGATGGACGGCGCGATCCTGGTGGTCGCCGCGACCGACGGCCCCATGCCGCAGACGCGTGAGCACGTGCTGCTCGCCCGCCAGGTCGGTGTGCCCTACATCGTCGTGGCGCTGAACAAGGCCGACATGGTCGACGACGAGGAGATCCTCGAGCTCGTCGAGCTGGAGGTCCGTGAGCTCCTGTCCTCGCAGGAGTACCCGGGCGACGACCTGCCCATCGTCCGCGTCTCGGCGCTCAAGGCGCTCGAGGGCGACAAGGAGTGGGGCGACAAGCTGCTCGAGCTCATGGACGCCGTCGACGAGGCGATCCCGGAGCCGGAGCGCGACACCGAGAAGCCGTTCCTCATGCCCGTCGAGGACGTCTTCACGATCACCGGCCGCGGCACGGTGGTCACGGGTCGCGTCGAGCGCGGCATCGTCAAGGTCAACGAGACCGTCGAGATCGTGGGCATCCGCGAGAAGTCGACCTCGACCACCGTCACCGGTGTCGAGATGTTCCGCAAGATCCTCGACGAGGGTCGTGCGGGCGAGAACGTCGGCCTCCTGCTCCGCGGTATCAAGCGCGAGGACGTCGAGCGCGGCCAGGTCGTCGTGAAGCCGGGCTCGATCACCCCGCACACCGAGTTCGAGGGCCAGGTCTACATCCTGTCCAAGGACGAGGGCGGCCGGCACACGCCGTTCTTCAACAACTACCGCCCGCAGTTCTACTTCCGCACCACGGACGTGACGGGCGTCGTGACCCTGCCGAGCGGCACCGAGATGGTCATGCCCGGCGACAACACCACCATGAGCGTTCAGCTGATCCAGCCGATCGCCATGGAGGAGGGCCTGCAGTTCGCCATCCGCGAGGGTGGTCGGACGGTCGGTGCCGGCCAGGTCACGAAGATCACCAAGTAGGAACCCCCGGTTGAGGGTGCCGCACCCCGGTGTGGCATCCTTGACGGGTTGCGCGTAGGGCTGCGGCGCGCCCGGACCTCTGTCCCCGGGACCGAGGGTTCGAGTGCGCCGCGCCCGCGCGGAGCCCTTGAAGCACAGCCCCTGAGCACAGCTACCCCCCTGGGGGACGCAAGTGGCCCGGGGACCGGTATGGGGTCAGGACGCGACACACCCGACCTCGTGGACCGGAGCCACCACGGGTGAGACCGGAACCGGGCTCCTCGTGCGTGCACCACCCCGGACTCGCGTACATGAGCGGCAGGAAGAAGAGGACGACCGACGACCATGGCGGGACAAAAGATCCGCATCAGGCTGAAGGCCTATGACCACGAGGCCATCGACGCCTCCGCGCGCAAGATCGTCGAGACGGTCACGCGCACGGGTGCTCGGGTCGTCGGGCCGGTGCCACTGCCGACGGAGAAGAACATCTACTGCGTCATCCGCTCGCCGCACAAGTACAAGGACTCGCGCGAGCACTTCGAGATGCGCACGCACAAGCGGCTGATCGACATCCTCGACCCGACGCCCAAGACGGTCGACGCGCTCATGCGCATCGACCTGCCGGCCAGCGTCGACGTCAACATCCAGTAGGGCTTGGACCGATGACCGAACGAAAGATCACCGGGATCCTGGGCACCAAGCTCGGGATGACCCAGGTCTTCGACGAGAACAACCGGGTGGTCCCGGTCACCGTGGTCCAGGTGGGCCCGAACGTGGTGACCCAGGTCCGCACGCCGGAGACCGACGGCTACACGGCCGTGCAGCTCGCCTACGGCGCGATCGACCCGCGCAAGGTGAACAAGCCGCGCACCGGCCACTTCGCGAAGGCCGGCGCCACGCCGCGCCGCCACCTGGTCGAGCTGCGCACCTCCGACGCCGGCGAGTACACGGTCGGCCAGGAGATCACCGCCGAGGTGTTCGACTCGGGCGCGCTCGTCGACGTCGTGGGCACGAGCAAGGGCAAGGGCACTGCGGGTGTCATGAAGCGCCACGGCTTCAAGGGCCTCGGCGCCAGCCACGGCACCCAGCGCAAGCACCGCTCGCCGGGTTCGATCGGCGGCTGTGCCACCCCGGGTCGTGTCTTCAAGGGTCTGCGGATGGCCGGTCGCATGGGCAACGTGCGCACCACCACGCAGAGCCTGAAGGTGCACCGCGTCGACACCGACAACGGCCTGCTGCTGATCAAGGGCGCCGTCCCCGGTCCCCGCGGTGGGCTCCTGCTGGTCAAGACGGCCGCGAAGGGTGGTGCGCAGTGAGCAAGGTCGACGTCCTGTCCCCCGAGGGCAAGAAGGGCGGCTCCGTCGAGCTGCCCGCGCACGTCTTCGACGTCACGGCGAACGTGCCGCTGATGCACCAGGTCGTCGTGGCCCAGCAGGCCGCGGCGCGCCAGGGCACGCACGACACGAAGACCCGCGGCGAGGTCCGCGGCGGTGGCAAGAAGCCGTACCGCCAGAAGGGCACCGGCCGCGCCCGCCAGGGCTCGACGCGCGCCCCGCAGTTCGCGGGTGGCGGTGTCGTCCACGGCCCCACGCCGCGCGACTACTCGCAGAAGACCCCGAAGAAGATGAAGGCCGCCGCGCTGCGCGGTGCCCTGTCGGACCGCGCCCGTGCCGGGCTGGTCCACGTCGTCTCCGGGCTCGTCACCGGCGACGCGCCGTCCACGAAGGCCGCCCGCAAGGCGATCGAGGCCATCACCGGCGACGTCGCGCTGCGCGTGCTCGTCGTGGTCGGCCGCGACGACGAGACGAGCTGGCTGTCGCTGCGGAACCTGCCGACGGTGCACCTGATCACGCCGGACCAGCTGAACACCTACGACGTGCTGGTCAACGACGCCGTGGTCTTCACGCGCGAGGCGCTGGACGCGTTCCTCGCCGGCCCGATCGCCACGCCGAAGGCGGCGGTCGCCAAGGCCATCGCCCGCGAGAGCGAGACGGTGGCCGAGGGTGACTCGGGCGAGGCGCCCTACGGGGCGCAGAGCCACGCGCCGCTCGCGGACGGGTCGCAGCCCGAGGGCTACCCGGTGAAGGGCAACGCCGACTCGATGCTCTACCACGTGCCGGGCAGCTCGTTCTACGCCCGCACCGAGGCCGAGGTGTGGTTCGCCTCCGCCGAGGCGGCCGAGGCGGCGGGTTTCCAGGCACCGCCGTCGCAGCGCAAGGCTGAGGAGGAGGGCAAGTGATCCCCGACCCGCGCGACGTCCTGCTCGCGCCGGTGGTGTCGGAGAAGAGCTACGGGCTGCTCGAGGAGCGCCAGTACACCTTCGTCGTGGCACCGCACGCGAACAAGACCGAGATCAAGATCGCCGTGGAGAAGGTGTTCGGGGTCAAGGTGCTCAGCGTCAACACGCTGAACCGCCCGGGCAAGCGCAAGCGCACGCGCACCGGCTACGGCAAGCGCAAGGACACCAAGCGCGCCATCGTCACGCTCTCCGAGGAGAGCCGGACGATCGACGTGTTCGGCGGCCGGGCGAGCTGAGGGGCTGACGACACATATGGGCATCCGTAAGTACAAGCCGACGACCCCGGGTCGCCGCGGTTCGAGCGTCTCGGACTTCGCCGAGATCACGCGCTCGACGCCCGAGAAGTCGCTGATCCGTCCCCTGCACAGCAAGGGCGGCCGGAACGTGCACGGGCGGGTCACCACCCGGCACCAGGGCGGCGGGCACAAGCGCGCCTACCGGCTGATCGACTTCCGGCGCAACGACAAGGACGGCGTTCCGGCCACCGTCGCGCACATCGAGTACGACCCGAACCGCACCAGCCGCATCGCGCTGCTGCACTACGCCGACGGCGAGAAGCGCTACATCCTCGCGCCTGCCCGGCTGAAGCAGGGCGACAAGGTGGAGGCCGGTCCGCGGGCCGACATCAAGGTCGGCAACAACCTGCCGCTGCGCAACATCCCCACCGGCACCGTGATCCACGCGATCGAGCTCCGCCCCGGCGGCGGCGCGAAGATCGCGCGCTCGGCCGGCTCGGGTGTGCAGCTGGTGGCGAAGGACGGCCCCTACGCGCAGCTGCGCATGCCGTCGGGCGAGATCCGCAACGTCGACGTGCGCTGCCGCGCCACCGTCGGCGAGGTGGGCAACGCCGAGCACTCCAACATCAACTGGGGCAAGGCGGGCCGCATGCGGTGGAAGGGCAAGCGCCCGACCGTCCGCGGTGTCGCGATGAACCCGGTCGACCACCCGCACGGTGGTGGTGAGGGCAAGACCTCCGGTGGTCGCCACCCGGTCAACCCCGCGGGCAAGCCCGAGGGCCGCACCCGCCGCACCAAGCCGTCCGACAAGTTGATCGTCCGCCGGCGTCGCACCGGCAAGAAGCGCTGAGCAGGGAGGTAAAAGATGCCGCGCAGCCTGAAGAAGGGCCCGTTCGTGGACGACCACCTGCTCAAGAAGGTGGACGCCCTCAACGAGTCGGGCAAGAAGACCGTCATCAGGACCTGGTCCCGCCGGTCCACCATCATCCCCGACATGATCGGCCACACGATCGCGGTGCACGACGGCCGCAAGCACGTGCCGGTCTTCGTGTCGGACTCGATGGTGGGGCACAAGCTCGGGGAGTTCGCGCCCACGCGGACCTTCCGGGGCCACATCAAGGACGACCGCAAGGCGCGCAGGCGCTGAGCTGGCAACCGAGTAGCGACTAGGAAGGGTGGAAAGACATGGCTGAAGCAACCAGCCAGAGCCCTGCCGCGCTCGAGCCCGCTCGAGCGCGCGCGGTGGCGCGGTACGTGCACATGTCGCCGACGAAGGTCCGGCGCGTCGTCGCGCTGATCAAGGACCGGTCGGTGCAGGAGGCGCTGGACATCCTGCGGTTCTCGCCGCAGGCCGCGGCGGAGCCGCTGTTCAAGGTCGTGGCCAGCGCCGCGGCCAACGCCGAGAACAACCTCGACCTGGACCGCGACACCCTCGTGGTGGCCGCGGCCTACGCCGACGAGGGCCCGACGCTCAAGCGCATCCGGCCGCGCGCCCAGGGCCGCGCCTACCGGATCCGCAAGCGGACGAGCCACATCACCGTCGAGGTCGAGTCCCAGCCGGCTGCGAAGACCGGCCGGGGCGCCCGCGGTGCGAAGGGGAGGGCCCGCTAATGGGTCAGAAGATCAACCCGCACGGGTTCCGGCTCGGGATCACCACCGACTGGAAGTCGCGCTGGTACGCCGACAAGCAGTACTCGGAGTACGTCAAGGAGGACGTCGAGATCCGCCGCATGCTCTCCAAGGGTATGGAGCGGGCCGGCATCTCCAAGGTCGAGATCGAGCGCACGCGCGACCGCGTGCGGGTGGACATCCACACCGCCCGTCCGGGCATCGTCATCGGCCGCCGCGGCGCCGAGGCCGACCGCATCCGCGGCCAGCTCGAGAAGCTGACCAAGAAGCAGGTCCAGCTCAACATCCTCGAGGTCAAGAACTCCGAGTCGGACGCGCAGCTCGTCGCGCAGGGCGTGGCGGAGCAGCTGTCCAACCGCGTGGCCTTCCGCCGCGCGATGCGCAAGGCGATGCAGTCAGCCATGCGCTCGCCGCAGGTCAAGGGCATCCGGGTGCAGTGCTCGGGCCGCCTCGGTGGCGCCGAGATGTCGCGCTCGGAGTTCTACCGCGACGGCCGGGTGCCGCTGCACACGCTGCGCGCCGACATCGACTACGGCCTGTTCGAGGCCCGCACCACGTTCGGCCGCATCGGCGTGAAGGTGTGGATCTACAAGGGTGACGTCGTCGGTGGCCGCCGCGAGGGTGCCACCGCCGCGGCCTCCGCGCCGGAGCGCCCGCGCCGGGAGCGCCCGCAGCGGCGCCGCTCGGGTGCGTCGGGCACCACGGGCTCGGGTGGCACCGAGGCCGGTCGCGCGGCTGCCGAGCAGTCGGCCGGCGGGGGCACCGCCACCGCCACGGCCGAGCCCGAGCAGGGTGGGGGGAGCTGAGCCATGCTGATCCCCCGCAAGGTCAAGCACCGCAAGCAGCACCGCCCGCACCGCACCGGTATGGCCACCGGCGGTACCCGCGTGTCGTTCGGTGACTTCGGGATCCAGGCCATGGAGCCGGCCTACGTCACCAACCGGCAGATCGAGTCCGCTCGTATCGCCATCAACCGGCACATCCGCCGTGGCGGCAAGGTCTGGATCAACGTGTTCCCGGACCGCCCGCTGACGAAGAAGCCGGCCGAGACCCGCATGGGTTCCGGCAAGGGCTCGCCCGAGAAGTGGGTGGCCAACGTCAAGCCCGGCCGGGTGCTGTTCGAGATGAGCTACCCGAACGAGCAGACGGCTCGCGAGGCCCTGCGTCGCGCGATCCACAAGCTGCCCATGAAGTGCCGGATCGTGACCCGTGAGGGTGGTGACATCTGATGGCCGCGACGACCACCGCTGCGGAGCTGCGCGAGCTCAGCGACGAGGAGCTGGTGCTGCGCGTGCGGGAGGCCAAGGAGGAGCTGTTCAACCTCCGCTTCCAGATGGCCACCGGGCAGCTGGACAACAACCGGCGGCTGCGTACCGTCCGGCACGACATCGCGCGGATCTACACGATCATGCGTGAGCGCGAGCTGGGCCTCTCGGCCGCCCCGACCGAGGACGAGGGCGCGGCATGAGCGAGACGCAGAGCACGCGCGGGGAGCGGAAGGTCCGCGAGGGCCTCGTCGTGTCCGACAAGATGGACAAGACGATCGTGGTCACGCTCGAGGACCGCGTGAAGCACCCGCTGTACGGCAAGGTCATCCGCCGGACGAGCAAGGTCAAGGCGCACGACGAGGCCAACACGGCCGGCGTCGGCGACCGCGTCCGGCTGATGGAGACCCGCCCGCTGTCGGCCACCAAGAGGTGGCGGCTGGTGGAGATCCTGGAGAAGGCGAAGTGATCCAGCAGGAGTCGCGACTGCGGGTCGCCGACAACACCGGTGCCAAGGAGATCCTGTGCATCCGGGTGCTGGGCGGCTCGGGGCGCCGGTACGCAGGCATCGGCGACATCATCGTCGCCACCGTGAAGGACGCCATCCCGGCTGCCGGGGTGAAGCGCGGTGACGTGGTCAAGGCCGTCATCGTGCGCACCGTCAAGGAGCGGCGTCGCCCGGACGGCAGCTACATCCGCTTCGACGAGAACGCGGCTGTGCTGATCCGGGACAACAACGAGCCGCGAGGGACCCGCATCTTCGGCCCGGTCGGGCGCGAGCTGCGTGACAAGCGGTTCATGCGGATCATCTCCCTCGCCCCGGAGGTGCTCTGACATGAAGATCAAGAAGGGCGACACCGTCCAGGTGATCGCCGGCAAGGACAAGGGCGCCAAGGGCAAGGTCATCCAGGCCTACCCGGACAAGGACCGCGTCCTGGTCGAGGGCGTGAACCGGATCAAGAAGCACACCCGGATCACCCAGAACCAGCGCGGCGCGCAGTCCGGCGGGATCGTCACCACCGAGGCCGCCATCCACGTCTCGAACGTGATGCTGGTCGACGGCGACGGCAAGCCCACGCGCGTCGGCAAGAAGGTCACGGACGAGGGCAAGCGCGTCCGGATCTCCCGGCGTTCCGGGAAGGAGATCTGAGATGACCACCGCAGAGCGGGTCGCGCCGCGCCTCAAGCAGCGCTACCGCGACGAGATCGCGGGCGAGCTGCGCGAGCAGTTCTCCTACGCCAACGTCATGCAGATCCCCGGCGTCGTGAAGGTCGTCGTCAACATGGGTGTCGGTGACGCCGCCCGCGACGGCAAGCTGATCGACGGCGCGGTGCGCGACCTGGCCACCATCACCGGCCAGAAGCCGCAGGTCCGCCGGGCCACCAAGTCCATCGCGCAGTTCAAGCTGCGTGAGGGCATGCCGATCGGCGCCAAGGTCACCCTGCGCGGCGACCGGATGTGGGAGTTCCTCGACCGTCTGCTGACGATCGCGCTGCCCCGCATCCGCGACTTCCGCGGGCTCTCGGCCACGCAGTTCGACGGCCGGGGCAACTACACGTTCGGCCTGACCGAGCAGTCGATGTTCCACGAGATCGACCCGGACACGATCGACCGTCCGCGCGGCATGGACATCACGGTCGTCACCACGGCCACGACCGACGAGGAAGGCCGGGCGCTCCTGCGCAAGCTCGGCTTCCCTTTCAAGGAGGCGTGAGATGGCCCAGACGCTAGCTCGGCTTCCCCTACTGCCTGTCTGGGAGGCGTGAGATGGCCAAGAAGGCTCTCATCATCAAGGCCGAGCGCAAGCCGAAGTTCAAGGTCCGGGGCTACACCCGCTGCCAGAAGTGCGGCCGGCCTCGTGCCGTCCTGCGCAAGTTCGGCCTCTGCCGGGTCTGCGTGCGCGAAATGGCGCACGCGGGCCAGCTGCCCGGCGTCAGCAAGAGCAGCTGGTAAACCCACCCCCTGAAGATCACCGCAGGCCCTGCGAGGGGAACCACGGTGGGAAAGCAGTGACGTCACATGACGATGACCGATCCGATCGCAGACATGCTCACGCGTCTGCGCAATGCCAACTCGGCCTACCACGACCGGGTGGTCATGCCGCATTCCAAGCTCAAGGTGGCGATCGCGGAGATCCTCCAGAAGGAGGGCTACATCGCCGCGCACCACGTCGAGGACGCTGCGGTCGGCCAGTCCCTGGTCGTCGAGCTGAAGTACGGGCGCAACCGGGAGCGCAGCATCGCCGGTCTGCGGCGCGTGTCGAAGCCCGGGCTGCGGGTCTACGCGAAGCACACCAACCTGCCCCGGGTCCTCGGAGGCCTCGGCGTCGCGATCATCTCGACGTCGAGCGGTCTGCAGACCGACCAGCAGGCCAAGAAGAACGGCGTGGGCGGGGAAGTCCTCGCCTACGTCTGGTGAGGGGGTAGGAGACATGTCCCGTATCGGGAAGCTTCCCGTCACCGTGCCGTCCGGGGTGGACGTTGCCATCGACGGTCGCACGGTGACCGTCAAGGGTCCGAAGGGCACCCTGTCGCACACCGTGATCGAGCCGATCACGGTGGAGCGCGGGGACGACGGCAGCATCGTCGTGAACCGTCCGGACGACGAGCGCAAGAGCAAGGCCTACCACGGCCTGTCGCGCACGCTCGTCAACAACCTGGTCGTCGGTGTGACCTCCGGCTACGAGAAGCGGCTGGAGATCCACGGCGTCGGCTACCGCGTCGCGCTGAAGGGCTCGAACCTCGAGTTCGCGCTGGGGTTCAGCCACCCCGTCGTCGTCGAGCCGCCGGAGGGCATCACCTTCGCGGTCGAGTCGCCCACCCGGTTCTCGGTGAGCGGCATCGACAAGCAGCTGGTCGGCGAGACCGCGGCCAACATCAGCAAGATCCGCAAGCCGGAGCCGTACAAGGGCAAGGGCGTGCGGTACGCGGGCGAGAACGTCCGTCGCAAGGTCGGAAAGACGGGTAAGTGACCATGGCCGAGACGATTTCCGCCAACGCCCGGAAGCGCACTGCTTCCCAGGTGTCGGCCAAGCGCCGTGCCGCACGCTCCCGTCGGCACACCCGCCTGCGCAAGAAGGTCATCGGCAGTGCCGAGCGGCCGCGCCTCGCGGTCCACCGCAGCGCCCGCAACATCGTGGTGCAGCTGGTCGACGACGTCACGGGTCGCACGCTGGCCGCTGCCTCGTCGCTCGAGGCCGACGTCCGCGCCGTGGACGGCGACAAGAAGGCCCGCGCGGCCAAGGTCGGCGAGCTCGTGGCCGCCCGCGGTCGCGAGGCCGGCGTCACCGCCGTGGTCTTCGACCGGGGCGGGTACGACTACCACGGTCGCGTCGCCGCGCTGGCCGACGCCGCCCGCGAGGGTGGTCTGGAGTTCTGATGGTTATCGAGATGGAAGGGAACGTCTGATGCCGGGACGCGCACGGCGTGACGGCGGAGGCCCCGGGGGCAGCGGCGACAACCGCGACCGCCGGGACCGCCGGGACGGAGGCCGTGGCGGGGCGGCCCAGGACAAGACCCCGTACATCGAGCGCCTGGTCACGATCAACCGCGTGGCCAAGGTCGTCAAGGGCGGCCGGCGCTTCAGCTTCACCGCGCTGATGATCGTCGGCGACGGCGACGGCATGGTCGGTGTCGGCTACGGCAAGGCCAAGGAGGTGCCGGCCGCGATCGCCAAGGGCGTGGAGGAGGCGAAGAAGAACTTCTTCCGCATCCCCCGCATCGGCGGCACGATCGTGCACCGCGTGCAGGGCGAGGCCGCTGCCGGCGTCGTGCTGCTGCGCCCGGCGAGCCCCGGTACCGGTGTCATCGCCGGTGGCCCGGTGCGCGCCGTGCTGGAGTGCGCCGGCATCCACGACATCCTCTCGAAGTCGCTGGGCAGCGACAACGCGATCAACATCGTGCACGCCACGGTGGACGCGCTGAAGCAGATCCAGCGCCCCGAGGAGGTGGCGGCCCGTCGCGGCCTGCCGCTCGAGGACGTCGCTCCGGCCCACATGCTGCGTGCCCGTGCGGCCGCGGCGCAGGGTGCGAGGTCGTGATGGCCAAGCTCGTGATCACGCAGGTCCGCAGCACCATCGGGTGCAAGCAGAACCAGCGCGCCACCCTGCTCTCGCTCGGGCTGCGCAAGATCCGCCAGCAGGTCGAGCGGGACGACAACCCGCAGATCCGCGGGATGATCAAGACCGTCCGGCATCTCGTGACGGTCGAGGAGGTCGGTTCCTGATGAGCACCATCAAGATCCACCACCTTCGCCCCGCCCCGGGATCGAAGACCGAGAAGACCCGGGTCGGGCGCGGCGAGGGCAGCAAGGGCAAGACCGCCGGTCGCGGCACCAAGGGCACCAAGGCCCGCAAGACGGTCTCGCCCGCCTTCGAGGGTGGCCAGATGCCGCTGCACATGCGGCTGCCGAAGCTCAAGGGCTTCAAGAACCGGTTCCGCGTCGAGTACCAGGTGGTGAACGTGGGCGACCTCGCCCAGCTGTTCCCGCAGGGCGGCACCGTGGGCCCGGACGAGCTCGTCGCGGCCGGCGCGGTCCGGCGCAACCAGCTCGTCAAGGTGCTCGGCACGGGCGACCTGGACGGCGTCACGTTGACCGTCAGCGCGCACGCGTTCTCCGGCAGCGCCCGTGACAAGATCACGGCGGCCGGCGGCACGGTCACGGAGCTCTAGTCGGCCCCGTCCGTTCGGTGCGGACCGGCGTGCATCCACGCCGGTCCGTGCCGTGCGGGTCGAAGGGCCGCTGTTAGAGTCGGTTCCGCCCGGGCCCGTCGCCGTCAGGCGGCCGCCCGGCGGGCGTCGCATCCGCTCGCGACGAACGGGTCCCGGAGTGGAGCGGGCCACCAGTACAGGAGGATCACCGAGTGCTCAGCGCTTTGCGATCGGCACTGACCACGCCGGACCTGCGGAAGAAGATCCTCTTCACGCTCGGCATCGTGGCGGTCTACCGGCTCGGGGCGATGATCCCGTCGCCCGGTGTTTCCTACCCGAACATCCAGCAGTGCCTGGACCAGGTCGAGCAGAGCGACAACTCGAGCGTCTACTCGCTGATCAACCTGTTCTCGGGTGGCGCGCTCCTGCAGCTCTCGATCTTCGCATTGGGCATCATGCCCTACATCACGGCGAGCATCATCATCCAGCTGCTCACCGTCGTCATCCCGCGTTTCGAGCAGCTGAAGAAGGAAGGGCAGTCGGGTCAGAACAAGCTGACCCAGTACACCCGGTACCTCACCATCGCGCTCGCCATCCTGCAGGCCACAGGCATCGTGGCGCTGGCCGACCGCGGCCAGCTGTTCGCCAACTGCGCCCTGCCCATCATCCCCGACTCCACGATCTGGCAGCTGTCGGTCATCGTGATCGTGATGACGGCCGGCACCGCGGTCATCATGTGGTTGGGCGAGCAGGTCACCGAGCGGGGCATCGGCAACGGCATGTCGCTGCTGATCTTCGCGTCGATCGCGGCGCGGATCCCCGCCGAGGGCGCCAACATCCTCCAGCAGGGTGGGCTCGTCTTCACCGGTGTCTGCTTCTTCGGCCTGGCCATCATCGCGAGCGTCGTGTTCGTGGAACAGGGGCAGCGCCGCATCCCCGTGCAGTACGCCAAGCGGATGGTCGGGCGCCGGATGTACGGCGGCACCTCCACGTACCTGCCGTTGAAGGTCAACCAGGCCGGCGTCATCCCGGTGATCTTCGGTTCGTCGCTGCTGTACCTCCCGGACCTCGTATCGCGGTTGGCCGGGACCACCGGTGGCGGCTTCCAGCAGTTCGTCCAGACCTACCTGGTCGACCAGTCGAGCTGGGTCCACATCCTCCTGTACATCGCGCTGATCATCTTCTTCACCTACTTCTACGTCGGCATCACGTTCAACCCCGAGGAACGCGCCGACGAGATGAAGAAGTTCGGGGGCTTCATCCCGGGCATCCGGCCGGGGCGGCCCACCGCCGAGTACCTGCAGTTCGTCCTCTCGCGCATCACGCTCCCCGGGTCGCTGTACCTCGGCATCGTCGCGGTGCTGCCGAACTTCTTCCTCGGCATCACCGGCTCCGGGCAGAACCAGAACTTCCCCTTCGGCGGCACGGCCGTGCTGATCATGGTCGGAGTGGGCCTCGACACCGTCAAACAGATCGAGAGCCAGCTCATGCAGCGCAAGTACGACGGTTTCCTGCGTTAGCGTTCTGGGTCTGTCCGTCGGTCGTGTCGGTTCGGGTGTCGAGTTTCAGGAGGTCGGTGTCGCGTGCGTCTCGTTCTGGTCGGTCCACCAGGCGCGGGCAAGGGCACCCAGGCGGTGCGTCTCGCGGAGCGTCTGGGCATTCCCCACATCTCCACGGGTGACCTGTTCCGCGCCAACCTCCAGCCGGGAGCGGAGACCCCGCTCGGGCTCGAGGCGAAGCGGTACATGGACGCCGGCGACCTCGTTCCCGACGAGGTCACGGTCGCCATGGTGCGCGAGCGCCTCGCCGAGGACGACGCCGGCAAGGGCTTCATCCTCGACGGCTTCCCGCGCAACCTGAGCCAGGCCTCGTCCCTCGAGCAGCTGCTCACCGAGCGCGGCGAGGACGTCGACGCGGTCGTCGAGTTCCAGGTCCCGGAGGAGGAGCTCGTGCAGCGGCTGCTCGGCCGCGGCCGCACCGACGACACCGAGGACGTCATCCGGCGCCGTCAGCAGGTCTACCGCGACGAGACCGCCCCGCTGCTCGCGCACTACAGCGACCGGTTGATCACCATCGACGCCGTCGGGTCCGTCGAGCAGATCACCGACCGCGTGGCCGACGCGCTGCGATCGCGATGACCGGCGGGCGCGGGGGCGTCCGGGGGCTCATCGCCCGGTGGCGCGGGCGGGACATCGAGCTGAAGACGCCCGGTGAGCTCGAGGCGATGCGCGCCGCGGGCGGGCTGGTCGCCCGCACGCTTGCGGCCGTCGTCAAGGAGACCCGGCCGGGTGTCAGCACCGCCGACCTGGACGCGGTGGCCGAGCAGACGATCCGGGAGGCCGGGGCGGTGCCCTCGTTCCTCGGCTACCACGGCTACCCGGCGTCGATCTGCGCCTCGGTGAACGAGCAGATCGTGCACGGGATCCCGAACCCGGCCCGCGTCCTCGCCGACGGTGACCTGATCTCGGTGGACTGCGGCGCGATCCTCGAGGGATGGCACGGTGACGCCGCGGTCACCATCCCGGTCGGTTCCGTCCGGGCCGCGGACCTCGCGCTGTCGGCGGCGTGCGAGGCAGCGCTGCACGCCGGGATCGCCGCGGTGCAGCCCGGGGGACGGCTCTCCGACATCTCCCACGCCGTGCAGCGGGCCGCGGAGGCGGCCGGCGAGCAGGACGGTGTGCAGTACGGGATCGTGGCCGAGTACGGCGGGCACGGCATCGGCACCTCGATGCACATGGACCCGTTCCTGCCCAACTTCGGCGAGCCGGGCCAGGGGCCGCGGCTGGTCCCGGGGATGGCGCTGGCGGTGGAGCCGATGCTCACCGCGGGCGACCCGGAGACCCGCGAGCTCGAGGACGGCTGGACCGTGGTGACGGCCGACGGCAGCCGCGCGGTGCACTGGGAGCACAGCGTCGCGATCACCGACGACGGCCCGCGGGTCCTGACGCTCCCGCTCTGACCCGCCTCCGCCCGCCGACCTGCGCGTTCGGCGGGTGTCCTGGATCGGTCCCGATCCCGGCCCGTGTCACACTCGTCGCCTCGATGGGCGCTTGCTGGGCTAGAGTCCGGTCTTGTGAATACAGAATCCACAGTACCGCGGCGAACGGCCGTCGGGGTGCCGCGCGAGTCTGCCGCCGGGGAGCGCCGTGTCGCCCTGGTGCCGAAGGTCGTCGAGAAGCTCCGGTCGCGGGGTGTGGAGGTCGTGGTCGAGGCCGGGGCCGGGCTCGGCGCCCTGATCCCGGACGAGCTGTTCACGAAGGCGGGAGCCACGGTCGGGGACCCGTGGGCCTGCGACGTGGTCGTGACGGTGACGCCCCCCACCCGTGAGCAGATCGGCCGGTTGCGCCCCGGCGCCACCGTGATCGGCTTCCTCGCCCCGCTCACGTCCCCCGAGACGGTCGCGGCGCTGCGGGAGGCGGGCGTGCAGGGCTTCGCGATGGAGGCCGTGCCGCGGATCTCCCGCGCGCAGTCGATGGACGCGCTGTCCTCGCAGGCCAACGTCGCCGGGTACAAGGCGGTGCTGCTGGCCGCGGAGCGGTCCACCCGCTTCTTCCCCATGCTCACCACGGCGGCCGGCACCGTGAAGCCGGCCACCGCCCTCGTGCTGGGCGTCGGGGTGGCCGGGCTGCAGGCGCTCGCCACGGCGAAGCGGCTCGGTGCCCGCACCACCGGCTACGACGTGCGTCCCGAGGTGGCCGACCAGGTGCGGTCGCTCGGTGCGCAGTGGCTCGACCTCGGCATCGAGGCCGTCGGCGAGGGCGGCTACGCGCGCGAGCTGACGGCCGACGAGCGCGCCGAGCAGCAGAAGCGCCTCGAGGACGCGATCACCGGCTTCGACGTCGTCATCACCACCGCGAACGTGCCGGGTCGCACCGCGCCGACGCTGGTCACGGCGGCGGCGGTGGAGGGCATGCGCGCCGGCAGCGTGGTCGTCGACATGGCGGGGGAGAGCGGCGGCAACTGCGAGCTCACCGAGCCGGGCGAGGTGGTCGTCAAGCACGACGTGACGATCGCGGCGCCGCTGAACCTGCCGGCCACGATGCCGGAGCACGCGTCGGAGCTGTACGCGCGGAACGTGTCGGCGCTGCTGGAGCTGATGCTCGACGAGTCGGGTGCGCTCGCCCCGGACTGGGACGACGAGGTGCTCGCGAAGTCCTGCGTCACCCGAGGGGAGAAGTGATGGAGACCGGGCTGCTGGCGAACCTCGCGATCCTGGTGCTGGCCGGGTTCGTCGGCTTCGCCGTGATCTCGAAGGTGCCGAACACCCTGCACACCCCGCTGATGTCGGGCACCAACGCCATCCACGGCATCGTGCTGCTCGGCGGGCTGATCGTGCTCGGACACCTGGAGAACCCGTCGGTGGTCGACGCGATCATCCTCGTCGTCGCCATCGCGTTCGGGGCGATCAACGTGATCGGTGGCTTCCTCGTCACCGACCGCATGCTGGCCATGTTCAAGACCAAGTCCCCGTCGCCGCCGGCGGAGAAGATCGCGTCGAACGGGAAGGGCACGTGATGGACGTCCTGGTCCCGATCCTCTACATCATCGCGTTCGCGCTGTTCATCTACGGCCTGATGGGGCTGACCGGCCCGAAGACCGCGGTGCGCGGCAACTGGATCGCCGCGGCCGGTATGGCGCTCGCGGTGGTGGCCACCCTGCTGCAGGTCGAGCACAACTGGCTGCTGATCGTCGTCGGGCTCGTGATCGGCACGGCCCTGGGTGTGCCGTCGGCACGGCAGGTGAAGATGACCGCGATGCCGCAGATGGTGGCGCTGTTCAACGGCGTCGGCGGTGGAGCGGTCGCGCTGATCGCGTGGTCGGAGTTCCGGACCACCGAGGGGTTCTCCACGGAGCCGGGCTACGTCATCGTGGCGTCGCTGTTCGCCGCGATCATCGGCTCGATCTCGTTCTGGGGATCGTTGATCGCCTTCGGCAAGCTGCAGGAGATCCTGCCCGGCAGGCCGATCGGGCTCGGGAAGGCGCAGCAGCCGGTCAACGGGCTGCTGCTGCTCGGTGCGGTCGCCTGCGCCGTGGTGGCCGGGCTGCGCGGGGCGCCGGAGATCTGGATCATCGGCCTCCTCGTGCTGGCCGCGGTGCTCGGCGTGCTGGTGGTGCTGCCGATCGGTGGTGCCGACATGCCGGTCGTGATCTCCCTGCTCAACGCCCTCACCGGCCTCTCGGCCGCGGCGGCGGGCCTCGCGCTGGACAACACCGCGATGATCGTCGCCGGCATGATCGTCGGCGCGTCCGGCTCGATCCTCACGAACCTGATGGCGAAGGCGATGAACCGGTCGATCCCGGCGATCGTGGCCGGCGGGTTCGGCGGCACCGCCACCCTGCCCGGCGCGGACGACGGCGTCGAGCGCACCGTCAAGTCGACGTCCGCTGCGGACGCGGCGATCCAGATGGCGTACGCGTCGCAGGTGATCGTCGTGCCCGGCTACGGGATGGCGGTGGCGCAGGCGCAGCACGCCGTCAAGGACATGGCGAAGCTGCTCGAGTCCAAGGGCGTGGAGGTCAAGTACGCCATCCACCCGGTGGCCGGCCGGATGCCCGGGCACATGAACGTGCTGCTGGCCGAGGCCGACGTCTCCTACGACGCGCTCAAGGAGATGGACGACATCAACGGCGAGTTCTCCCGCACCGACGTCACCCTGGTGATCGGCGCGAACGACGTCACCAACCCGGCGGCCCGCACCGACCCGAGCTCGCCGATCCACGGGATGCCGATCCTCAACGTCGACGAGAGCCGCAGCGTCATCGTGCTCAAGCGATCGATGAGCAGCGGCTTCGCCGGCATCGACAACCCGCTGTTCTACGCGGAGAACACCTCGATGCTCTTCGGCGACGCGAAGAAGAGCGTGAGCGAGGTGACGGAAGAGCTGAAGGCCCTGTAAGCCCCCGAGAGAGACCGCACCTTGGAGCCGTACTGCTGTTTTTCGGGACCTGGGACAGCAGTATGGCTCCAAGGTGCGGAGGGGGCGCCGGTCAGCAGCAGCGGCTGCCCGGTTTTGCATCTGCTGCCGCGATCCTGCGGCGTTCGAACTCCTTGCGGGAGAGCGGCGGTGCCTCCGGGTGCTCCCGGGCGTGCCGTTCCAGGTAGCGGTCGTACTGCGTCTCCCCGGTGAGCTCGCGCAGGTACCAGTGCACACCGCGCCAGGCGCGGACGAGCGTGCTCATGACCGCTCGCCCGCCGACGCCAGCGCCCGCTTCTCCTCCGCCGTGGCGATGAGCCCCGCGGGCGCCACGATCCGCGACGGTTCCGCGGGCGCCTCGGTGCTCGGCAGCGGCTCGGACGAGGTCAGCGCCCGGTACCAGACCAGCATCGCGTTCGCGATCACGATGATGATCAGGACGGCGAACAGGATGGACAGCACGCCGTCCACGGTCGAGTTCACGACCACGGCCTGCATGTCGCCGATGTCCTTGGCCGGGGCGAGCACCTCTCCCCGGGCCAGCGCCTCCGCGTAGCGTTCCCGCTGGGCGAAGAAGCCGAGCTTCGGGTCGGGCGAGAACACCTTCTGCCAGCTCGCGACGAGGGTCACGGCGGCGTCCCAGGCGAGCGGGACCAGCGTCACCCACGCGTACTTCGCGCGTCCCGTCTTGATCAGGATGGTGGTGCACACGGTGAGCGCGATGGCCGCGAGCAGCTGGTTCGCGATGCCGAACAGCGGGAAGAGCTGGTTGATCCCGCCGAGCGGGTCGGTCACGCCGACGTAGAGGAAGTACCCCCACGCGCCGACGACGACGGCGCTGGTGAGCCACAGCCCCGGCTTCCAGTTGACGTCGGAGAACGGCTTGTAGACGTTGCCGAGGGTGTCCTGCAGCATGTAGCGCCCGACGCGGGTGCCCGCGTCCACCGTGGTGAGGATGAACAGCGCCTCGAACATGATCGCGAAGTGGTACCAGAACGCCTTCATCGCGTCCCCGCCGAAGACACCGGAGAAGATCTCCGACATCCCGACGGCGAGCGTGGGCGCGCCACCGGTCCGCGCCACGAGCGTGCTCTCCTGCACCGCGGCCGCCGCTCCGGCGAGGGCCTCGGGTGTGATCGTGAAGCCGAGGTTGTTCACGGCCTCGGAAGCCGACTCCACGGTGGTGCCGAGCACGCCGGCGGGGGCGTTCATCGCGAAGTAGAGGCCGGGGTCGAGGATGCACGCGGCGATCAGCGCCATGACCGCGACGAAGGACTCCATGAGCATCGCGCCGTAGCCGATGAGCCGGACCTGCGACTCCTTCTGGATCAGCTTCGGCGTCGTGCCGGAGGCCACCAGCGCGTGGAAGCCGGAGAGCGCACCGCAGGCGATCGTGATGAACACGAACGGGAACAGCGAGCCCGCGAACACCGGGCCCGCGCCGGTGAACGCGAACTCGGTGAACGCCGCGGTGTTCATGACCGGGGCCGTGATCACGACGCCGAGCGCGAGCAGCCCGATCGTGCCGATCTTCATGAACGTGGAGAGGTAGTCGCGCGGGGCGAGCAGCATCCACACCGGCAGCACCGACGCCGCGAAGCCGTAGACGATCAGGCAGATCACCAGCGTCGTGGGCTCGAGGGTGAACGCCTCGGCCCAGCTCGAGTTCTGCACCCAGCCGCCCGCGACGATCGCGAGCAGGAGCAGCGCCACCCCGATGACGCTCGTCTCGACGACCCGGCCGGGCCGGATCGAGCGCAGGTAGAAGCCCATGAACAGGGCGATCGGGATGGTCATCGCGATGGAGAACGTGCCCCACGGCGAGTGCGCGAGCGCGTTGACGACCACGAGCGCGAGCACCGCGAGCAGGATGATCATGATCGCGAACACGGCCACCAGCGCCGCGACGCCGCCGACCACGCCGATCTCGTCGCGCGCCATCTGGCCGAGGCTGCGCCCGTTGCGGCGCATCGAGAAGAACAGCGTGACCATGTCCTGCACGGCGCCGGCGAAGATGACGCCGACGATGATCCAGATCGTGCCGGGCAGGTAACCCATCTGCGCCGCCAGCACCGGCCCGACCAGCGGGCCCGCGCCGGCGATCGCGGCGAAGTGGTGGCCGAACAGCACGCGCCGGTCCATGGGCTGGAAGTCGGTGCCGTTGTCCAGGCGCTCGGCCGGGGTCGCCCGGCTGTCGTCGGCGCGCAGCACCTTCTTGACGATGAACCGCGCGTAGAAGCGGTAGGCGATCGCGTAGGACCCGAGCGCGGCCGCCACCAGCCAGATCGCCGACACGTTCTCGCCACGGGCGACGGCCAGGACACCCCAGGCCACGGCGCTGACGACCGAGACCGCCGTCCAGATCAGCACCGAGCGCGGGTTCACCCGCGACCGTGCCTCGCTGAGCGTCATGCCACGCCCCCCGGCCTGCAGACCCGTTCCAGTCTTTCCAGCATCAGCTCTCCTCGCGCCCTCCGCGGCGCCTTCGCCGCGACTACGAAGCATTGGTTGCCGACCCCCCGCCGACGGTTGACACGGCGGGGTCACCGGTTCGGCACGGGCGGTCCGCGGGCGCGAGGCATGGACACGCCGGGATCGGCCTGATGAGGTGTGGGGGCCATGGACGAGCCGCTGGCCACCTCCGCGTTCATCGCCGTGCTCGGCGGGACGTCGGTGCTGGCGTTCGCCGCGCGCTGGTTCCACCGCCGCGACGTGCTGCCCCACCTCGCGGGATGGGCGCTGGCCGACCGCGGGTTCGGCACCGGGGTCACGTGGTTCCTGCTCGGCGGTTCGATCTTCACCGCGTACACGTTCGCCGCGGTGCCCGGCCTGGCCTACGGCACCGGCGCCCTGGGCTTCTTCCCGCTCGCGTACACGGTGGTCCTCTGCCCGGTGCTGTTCGTGCTGCTGCCCCGGCTGTGGGCGGCGGCGCGGAGCACCGGAGCGGTGACGGTGGCCGACTGGGTCCGGGCGCGGTACGACTCGCCCGCGCTGATGCTCGTCGTCGCGCTCACCGGCGTGCTCGCGACGATGCCCTACATCGCCCTGCAGCTGCTCGGTGTGCGCGCCGTCCTCGACGCGGGCGGGCTCTACCCGCAGGGCCCGGCCGGGGACCTCGCCCTGACGGCCGTGTTCGCGGTGCTCGCCGGGGCGACGTTCCGCAGCGGTCTGCGGGCCCCCGCGGTGATCTCGATCGTCAAGGGCGTGCTGGTGTTCGGGGCCGCGTTCGGCGTGGTGGGTGTGGCGATCGGGCGCCTCGGCGGGTTCGCGGCGGTGTTCGACGGCGCCGAGCGCGAGCTGGGCGCGGGAGGTGGCCTGCTGCTCGATCCGGCGCTGCACCCGGCGTTCGCCACGCTGGCGCTGGGTTCCGCGCTCGCCCTGCCGATGTATCCGCACGTGCTCACCGCCGCGTTCGCCGCCGCCGGGCCGGGCACGCTGCGCCGCAGCGCGGTGGCCATGCCCGCCTGGACGTTCGTGCTCGGCCTGTTCGGGCTGCTCGGGATCGCAGCGCTGGCCGCGGGCGTCGCCGCGCCGCTGGGCAACGCCGAGGTCGCCGTGCCGCTGCTGATCCGGGACCTGCTGCCCGAGCTGGCCAGCGGCGCGGTGTTCGGGGCGCTGGCGGTGGGCGCGCTGGTGCCGGCCGCGGTGATGTCGGTCGCGGTCGCCGCGCTGTTCACCCGCAACGTCTACGTGGAGTTCTTCCACCCGGACGCCACCCCGAAGCACGAGGTGCGGGTGGCGCGCTGGGTGTCGTTGCTGGCGAAGGTCGCGGCGCTCGCGTTCGTGTTCGGGCTGCGCGAGCAGGACGCGATCAACCTGCAGCTGCTCGGCGGGATCTGGATCCTGCAGACCTTCCCCGCCGTCGCGCTCGGGCTGTTCAGCACCTGGTGGCACCGTTCGGCGCTGCTCGCGGGCTGGGCGGCGGGCATGGTCACCGGCACGGTCCTCGCGGTGGCGGGCGGCTACACCTCGGTGGTCGCGGTGGGGCCGGTGCTGCTCTACGTCGCCGTCGTCGCGCTCGCGGTGAACCTGGCGGTGGCCGCGGCACTCACGCCGGGGTTCGCCCGCGGCGGGGCGGCACGGACCGGGGTGCCGGGATGACGGAGGACACGGCCGTCCGCGTTCCGGTCGACCTGCGCGGGCTCGACCGGGAGCAGGCCGTCGCGGTGCTCTTCGAGGCGCACCACCTGTCGCTGGTGCGCCTGGCGGTCCTCCTGGGCGCCGACGACGCCGAGGACGTGGTGGCCGAGGCGTTCTACCAGCTCTACCGCCGGTGGCGACGGTTGCGCAGCCCCGAGGCCGCGGCGGCCTACCTGCGCTCGGTGGTGGTGAACCTGACGCGGATGCGCATCCGCCACCTGCAGGTGGTGCGCAAGCACGCCGCCCGCACCGACGAGGTGCCCGCGCACGTGGCCTCGGGCGAGGAGCGGGCGGTACTGCGTGATGACCAGAAGGCGCTGGTGGACGCGGTGAGCGCGTTGCCGGCCCGGCAGCGGGAGGCGCTGGTGCTCCGATTCTGGCTCGACCTGCGGGAAAGTGAGATCGCCGACGCGATGGGCATCTCGGCGGGATCGGTGAAGGTGCACGTGTCACGGGGGATGGCAGCGCTGTCGCGCACGCTCGAGGAACGCCGATGAACACTCCGAACACCGACGACCGGCTGCGCGAGGCCTTCGACGCCCTGGCCACCGGCGTCCGCGCCGACCCCGCCGCCTACCGCAGGGCGAGCGCGGGGTGGCGCCGGCGCGAGCGGCGCAGGCGGCTCGTCCTCGCCATCCTCGCGGCGCTCGTGTTCGCCGCCGCCGACGCCGTGGGGCTGTGGGCGCTCAGCCAGGCGGACCCCAACACCCACGTGATCTTCTCCGACCCCGGGTACCAGCCGGTGGAGCCCGGGTCGGTGGACCGCATCGGGCAGCCCTGACGGCGGATCGCGGCAAGCTCCCACCCTGACGAACGGCACCCTCGTCGGTTCCTAGCCGACGAAAGTGCCGTTCGTCATGCGAATCCCCGCGCCGGTCACACGGCCGGGAGCGGCGCCTGCGGCGCGTCGTCCTCGGGCGTGACGTCGAGCGGGTGCGCGATCTCGTCGGCCGGCAGCCGCCAGCCGACGATCGCCGCGACGGCGAGGAACACCGGCACCAGGCCGGCCAGCACGAAGGTCATCGGCACCCCCAGCCACTCCCCGACGGGGCCTGCCACGGCCATCGAGACGGGCATCAGGGCGAGCGAGACGAAGAAGTCCAGGCTGGAGACGCGGCCGAGCAGGTGCGGGGGCACCCGGCGCTGCAGGAGCGTGCCCCAGATGACCATCGCCGCGGAGCCGGTGAAGCCGACGACGAACGAGGCGGCCGCCATGACCCAGAGCTGCGTGGTGAGCCCGATCAGCGCCATCGGTGCGGCACCCGCACCCCAGAGCAGGAGCATCGCGGTGAGGTAGCGCCGTGGCAGCCGCCACGACGAGACGACGAGCGAGCCGAGGGCGCCGCCCACCCCGAACGTGCCCAGCACGAGCGCGAAGCTGCTCGCGCCGCCACCGGTCTGCTCGCGCACGGCGAACGGCAGCAGCACCTCGATCGGGCCGATCAGCACGAGCACGTAGAGGGTGGCGAACGCCAGCGAGGCGAACAGCCAGCCGGTGCGGAACAGGTAGCGGAAGCCCTCGGCGAGGTCGGCGAGCACCGAGGTGGCATCGGCCGCCGGGACGACCGCGACGCTGCGCATCACCAGCAGCGTGGCCGCGGCGAGCGCGTAGATGCCGGCCGCCAGCAGCAGCGCGATGCCGGGGGCGAACGCGCCCACCACGACGCCGGCCAGCGCCGGGCCGAGCGCCTGCTGCGCGATCGGCCGCAGCGTGCCCTCGACGCCGTTGGCCGCGAGCAGCTCGTCGGAGGGCAGGAGCGTGGGCAGGATCGCCGAGTAGGCCGGGAAGAAGAACGCCTCGGCGGCGCCCAGCACGAAGGCGATGACGGCCAGCTGCCACAGCTGCAGCGCGCCGGTGACGGCGAGCGCCCCCGCGGCGGTGGCCGAGACGACGCGGACCACCTCCACGCCGAGCAGGACGGCCCGCTTGGGGAGCCGGTCGGCGGCCACTCCACCCACGAGCACGCTGACCAGCAGGCCGACCGCCGACGCGGTGGCCACCACCGACAGCTGCGCGGGGCCGCCGCCGAGGGCGATGACCTGGTAGACGAGCGCGACGAGCCACAACCCGCTGGCGAACAGCGAGGCCGCCATCGAGACGACGAGCAGGCGGTACTCGCGGTGGCGGAACGGGCGGATCGGCCGGGGGAGACGGCGGGTACCGGGCTGGGCGTTCATCACACTTCCCACGCAACTACGTGAACCGGGGTGCAGGTCAAGGGCGACGGTAGCGCCGGGGACCGACAAGGGCGGCGTAATTCAGCGGCCGAAGCGGCCGATCGAGAAGAACCAGCTCGGCTGGTGGGCGTGGGCCATGTCGTCGAACAGCGCCACCGTGTCCGGGTGCCGCCTGCCCAGCACCGCGGTGGCGTCGGCGGCGGCCCGGTCGAACGCCACGAGGGCGTCGCCGGAGCGGCCGAGCAGGGCGTAGCAACGCGCGAGGTTCGAGCGCAACGCGATCACGTGCGCGTGCCGGGACCCGTGGAACGGCTCCGCGCCGGCCAGCGCCCGCTCCAGCACCGCGATGGCCGCCTCGACGTCGCCGAACGCCGCGCGCGCGAGCGCGGCACCCAGCTGCGAGGTGAGCGTCTCCAGGTGGACGGGCCCGAGCAGGCGCTCACGCTCCTCCGCGACCCGCTCGGCGAGCGCGAGCCCCTCGTCGATCCGGCCGACGAGCCGGTAGGCCGTGGCGAGCGCGTCGACGGCGGTGAGGGTGCGCGGGTCGGTGTGCCCGAACACCCTGGTGCGGGTCGCGACGCTCGCTCCGAGCAGGTCGATGCCCTCCTGCCAGTCCCCCGAGGCGAACCGCGCGGCGGCGAGGTTCCCGGCGGCGGCGAGCGTGGCGGGGT
This sequence comes from Pseudonocardia kunmingensis, assembly GCF_006716445.1. GTDB lineage: Bacteria > Actinomycetota > Actinomycetes > Mycobacteriales > Pseudonocardiaceae > Pseudonocardia > Pseudonocardia kunmingensis. Next base: position 2,264,890 of record NZ_VFPA01000001.1, on the reverse strand, counting down.
CGTCGCGGCCCAGCCGGGCCCGGCAGCCCTCGAACGCCTCGGTGAACGCGGCGGCCGCGTCCGCCGCCCGGCCCTCGTGCCAGAGGCGCACGCCCGCCGCGTGCTGCGCCGCGAGCTCCTCCACGGCCACCCGGGAGCGGCGTGACCGCCCGTTCCCCCGGCGTCGGCGCGTCCACATCGGCTTCGTCCACCTCCCCCGCGCGCGAGCGGATCACGCTGGCGACGGCGGTGCAAGGTCTGGACCGCCGCCCAGCGCCGGCGGGGTGCGCGACGGCGGGTGAGCGTACTCACCGCTTCGGGGAGGGGCCCAGCTGCGGGCCGCCACGCCGCGGTCGTACACTGGTGTTTCGGCGCGTCTGCTTGCGCCGGTTCCGTCGTGCCTCCCGTAGCTCACGGTCCCGGAGCAACGACGTGCCTGCGCACGGAACAAGAGTACTGCCACCCGACAGTACGGCTACCTGTCACGGAACGCGGAGGACATGGCCAAGAAGGACGGGGCGATCGAGGTCGAGGGCCGGGTCGTCGAGCCCCTGCCGAACGCGATGTTCCGCGTGGAGCTGGAGAACGGACACCGGGTCCTCGCACACATCAGCGGCAAGATGCGCCAGCACTACATCCGGATCCTCCCCGAGGACCGGGTCGTGGTCGAGCTGTCGCCGTACGACCTGACCCGCGGCCGCATCGTCTACCGCTACAAGTGACTGAACCACCAACGAGAGAGCGACGGACGTGAAGGTCCAGCCGAGCGTCAAGAAGATCTGCGACAAGTGCAAGGTGATCCGCCGTCACGGGCGGGTCATGGTGATCTGCGAGAACCTGCGCCACAAGCAGCGCCAGGGCTGATCACCCGCACCTCGCGGATACAAGAGGAACCCAGCGCACCTACCGCGCCACACGGGCGCAACCACCCCCGGAACCAGGCCGGGGCCCGGCAGTGAGTCAACCGGGACGGGCGCTGGGCAGACCTGGCGACACCACGACAGGAGAACCGCCGAATGGCACGACTCTCTGGCGTCGACCTCCCCCGCGACAAGCGGATGGAGGTCGCGCTGACCTACATCTACGGGATCGGACGCACCCGTTCCCTCGAGATCCTCGCCGCCACCGGGATCGACCGCGACCTGCGGTCGAAGGACCTGAGCGACGAGGACCTCGCTGCACTCCGCGAGTACATCGAGTCGAACCTCCGCGTCGAGGGCGACCTGCGCCGCGAGGTACAGGCCGACATCCGCCGGAAGATCGAGATCGGCTGCTACCAGGGGATCCGGCACCGCCGGGGCCTGCCGGTGCGCGGCCAGCGCACCAAGACCAACGCCCGCGGCCGCAAGGGACCGAAGAAGACGGTCGCAGGCAAGAAGAAGGCAGGTAAGAAGTAATGCCGGGTCGTCCCCGCCAGGCGGCCGGACCCAAGAAGGTCCGCCGCAAGGAGAAGAAGAACGTCGCGCACGGTCACGCGCACATCAAGAGCACCTTCAACAACACGATCGTGTCGATCACCGACCCGACCGGTGCCGTGATCGCGTGGGCCTCCGCGGGCCACGTCGGTTTCAAGGGCTCGCGCAAGTCCACGCCGTTCGCCGCGCAGATGGCCGCCGAGAACTGCGCCCGCAAGGCCGCCGAGCACGGCATGAAGAAGGTCGACGTGTTCGTGAAGGGCCCCGGCTCCGGCCGGGAGACCGCGATCCGTTCGCTGCAGGCCGCCGGTCTCGAGGTCGGCACGATCTCCGACGTCACCCCGCAGCCGCACAACGGCTGCCGTCCGCCCAAGCGGCGCCGGGTCTAGGGGAGAGGGAGTAACAAGACATGGCTCGTTACACCGGCCCCATGACCCGCAAGTCCCGCCGGCTGAAGGTCGACCTCGTCGGCGGCGACCAGGCGTTCGAGCGCCGTCCCTACCCGCCCGGCCAGCACGGCCGGATCCGGATCAAGGAGACCGAGTTCCTCCTGCAGTCGCAGGAGAAGCAGAAGGCCAAGTACGCCTACGGCGTGCTGGAGAAGCAGTTCCGCCGCTACTTCGAAGAGGCGAACCGCCGTCCCGGCAAGACCGGTGACAACCTGCTGCAGATCCTCGAGTCCCGCCTGGACAACGTCGTGTACCGGGCCGGGCTGGCCCGCACCCGGCGGATGGCGCGGCAGCTGGTCAACCACGGCCACTTCCTCGTCAACGGCAAGAAGGTCGACATCCCCAGCTACCGGGTGTCGCAGTACGACGTCATCGACATCAAGCCGAAGTCGGTGAACACGGACCCGTTCGTCATCGCCAAGGAGCTCCAGGGCGACCGGCCGGTTCCGGCGTGGCTGCAGGTCGTGCCCTCGAACCTGCGCATCCTGGTTCACCAGCTGCCCGAGCGTGCGCAGATCGACACCCAGGTCACCGAGCAGCTGATCGTCGAGCTCTACTCCAAGTAGTGCTCGTCCCCCCGCCCTGCAGTGGGGCGGGGGGCTCACTGCGGCATCAAATAGTGGTTGCCGCGGCACCCTAAGGAGACACCCCTGTGCTGATCTCTCAGCGCCCCACCCTGGCCGAGGAATCGGTCGTCGACACCCGCTCCAGGTTCGTCATCGAGCCACTGGAGCCGGGATTCGGTTACACGCTGGGCAACTCGCTCCGGCGCACCCTGCTCTCCTCCATCCCCGGCGCGGCCGTCACCAGCATCCGCATCGACGGCGTGCTGCACGAGTTCACCACCGTGCCGGGCGTCAAGGAGGACGTCACCGACATCATCCTCAACCTCAAGGAGCTGGTCGTCAGCTCCGAGGAGGACGAGCCGGTGACCATGTACCTGCGCAAGCAGGGCCCCGGCCCGGTCACCGCGGGCGACATCGTGCCGCCGGCCGGTGTCACCGTGCACAACCCGGACCTGCACATCGCCACCCTGAACGACAAGGGCCGCCTCGAGGTGGAGCTCGTCGTCGAGCGGGGCCGCGGCTACGTGCCGGCCATGCAGAACAAGGCCACCGGCGCCGAGATCGGCCGCATCCCGGTCGACTCGATCTACTCGCCGGTGCTGAAGGTGACCTACAAGGTCGAGGCCACGCGTGTCGAGCAGCGCACCGACTTCGACAAGCTGGTGCTCGACGTCGAGACGAAGCCCTCGATCACCCCGCGGGACGCGCTGGCCTCGGCCGGCAAGACCCTGGTGGAGCTGTTCGGGCTCGCCCGCGAGCTCAACGTCGACGCCGAGGGCATCGAGATCGGCCCGTCGCCGCAGGAGGCCGACACCATCGCGGCCTTCGCGATGCCGATCGAGGAGCTGGACCTGACCGTCCGCTCCTACAACTGCCTCAAGCGCGAGGGCATCCACACCGTGGGTGAGCTGGTGGGCCGCAGCGAGGCCGACCTGCTCGACATCCGCAACTTCGGCGCCAAGTCGATCGACGAGGTCAAGATGAAGCTCGTCGGCCTCGGTCTGGCGCTGAAGGACAGCCCGCCCGGATTCGACCCGTCGGCCGCGGCCGCCGAGTACGGCTCCGAAGGGTTCGACCCCGAGACCTTCGGGGACGACGGCCAGGACTACGCAGAAACGGAGCAGCTGTAGCCATGCCTCAGCCCACCAAGGGCCCCCGCCTCGGCGGGTCGCCCGCGCACCAGCGGCTGATCCTGGCCAACCTGGCCACGGCGCTCTTCGAGCACGGTCGGATCACCACCACCGAGGCGAAGGCGCGCCGGCTGCGGCCGTACGCCGAGCGGCTGATCACCAAGGCGAAGCGGGGCGACCTGCACAACCGCCGGGAGATCATGAAGGTCATCCGCGACAAGTCGGTCGTGCACCGGCTCGTCGAGGAGATCGGCCCGTTCTTCTCCGACCGCAACGGTGGCTACACGCGGATCACCAAGACGCTGCCGCGCAAGGGCGACAACGCCCCCATGGCGGTGATCGAGCTGGTCGCGCAGAAGACCGTCACCGACGAGGCCGACCGGGCCCGCCGGGTGGCCGCGTCGCAGCAGGCCAAGTCCGAGCCGGCCGCGCAGGCGGCTGCGGAGGCGGCCGACGCCGCCGACGAGGCCTCGGACAAGGCGCTGGACGCCGCGGTCGCGGCCGAGTCCGGCAGTGCCACCGAGGAGAAGGCGCTCGACGCCGCCGAGTCGGCCGAGCAGGCCTCGGGTGCGGCCACCGAGGTCGCCGAGGAGAGCTCCTCCACCGAGGGCGCGCCGTACGGCGAGGGCAGCCACGCCCCGCTGGACGACCCGGCCGAGGCCCCGGAGGGCTTCCCGGTCAAGGGCAACGAGGATTCGAAGCTGTACCACGTGCCCGGGTCGTCGCACTACGACCGCACCGTGGCCGAGGTCTGGTTCGCCACCCCGGAGGCCGCCGAGGCCGCCGGGTTCCAGCTGCCCGCCTCCCAGCGTGAGGACGCCTCCTCCGAGGAGTCCTGATCGCCGGTACGCACCACCCCGCCGAGCCCGCCGTCCACCCGGACGGCGGGCTCGGCGGCGTTCGGGAACCGGCCGCGCGGTTCCGGCTCGACATCGCCTACGACGGCACCGACTTCTCCGGGTGGGCGCGCCAGCCCGGGCTGCGAACGGTCTGCGGGGTGCTCGAGGACGCGCTCGGTACGGTGCTGCGCGCGCCGGTCGCGTTGACGGTGGCCGGCCGCACCGACGCCGGCGTGCACGCCACGGGCCAGGTCGCCCACGCGGACCTGGATGCCGGGCTGGACACGGCGTGGCTGGTGCGCAGGCTGGCCCGGTTGCTGCCGCCGGACGTGCGGGTGCGGGCGGTGACGCCGGCGCCGGACGCGTTCGACGCCCGCTTCTCCGCGTTGCGCCGCCACTACCGCTACCGCGTGGCGACCGCGCCGTACGGCGCTGATCCACTGCGGGCCCGCGACACGCTCTCGTGGCCGTACCCGCTCGACCTCGACGCCGTGCGCGCCGCCTCGGACGGGCTGCTCGGCGAGCACGACTTCGCCGCCTACTGCAAGCGCCGCGAGGGCGCCACCACGGTGCGCGGGCTGCAGGCGCTGTCCTGGACGCGCGGCGCCGACGACGTCGTGGAGGCCGCGGTGTCGGCCGACGCGTTCTGCCACTCGATGGTCCGCAGCCTCATCGGTGCGCTGCTGGACGTCGGGCGGGGGCGGCGTGCGGTCGAGTGGCCCGCCGGGCTCCTGAGCCGCACGGAGCGGGCGAGCGAGGTCCCGGTCGCTCCCGCCCACGGCCTGACGCTGGCGGCGGTCGACTACCCGTCCGACGCCGGGCTCGCGGCGCGGACGCAGGCCACGCGGCGCCTGCGCACCCCGCTCATCTGATCGTCTGCGAGCCCGTATCCCCTGGTCGGGGTGATGTGGCCCGTTCTGTTCACCTGGGCGTGATTCACACGAAGCCTGAGAACACGTACCGTTACGCGCGCCGCCCGTCGTCACCCGATGAGCGGAGCAGCTCCCCTTGCGCTGAGAACCGAACGGAGACGCCGTGACTGCGACGCCGGACGTACGGCTGCACGACCCCCTTCCCGGCACCGGTTGCCAGTACGCGGCCGCCCCGAGCCACGACGAGGTCGGCGAGCCCGTCAGCGCTGCGCGCACGGTGACCCCCGAGCAGGTCGACCTCGCGGTGGTGCAGCTGCGGGAACGCCGTGGCCGCACCGCGGCCGAGCAGATGCAGGCGGTGCTGCGGGCGCTCGACCTCACCGTCGCACCCCGCAACGAACATCGACGTTAACGGCGCTCGCCGCCCATTGCCCGGAAGGCGGGCGGCACCCGAGAGTGGTGACGTGAGCGCCGACCCCGTCCCCGCCGATCCCGCCCCGAGCGAGACCACCCAGGACCGCGAGTACGGCGACCGCGTGGTCGCGGTCGAGCCGGGCGGGAACGAGCCGATCCCCGCCGCCGAGCGGCACGGCAGGCCCCGTCAGCTGTTCTGGACCTGGACCTCGCCGAACCTCGAGTTCGCCACGATCTTCCTCGGCGTGCTGTCGGTGTCGGCGTTCGGGCTGACGTTCCCGCAGGCCGTCGCGGCGGTCCTGCTCGGCAACGCGATCTCCGCGGTGGCGCACGCCCTGCTGTCGGCACGCGCGCCGTCGGCCGGGGTGCCGCAGATGGTGCTCGGCAGGCTCGCGTTCGGCTACCGGGGCAACGCGGTGCCCTCCGCGCTGATGACGATCACCTCCGGGTTCGGTTGGTTCGCCGTGAACAGCGTCAGCGCCGCGTTCGCCCTCGACGCGCTCACCGGGATCCCCGCGGCGGCCTGCCTGGTCGTCGTCGTGCTGGTGCAGATCGGCATCGCGTTCGTCGGGCACAACCTCGTGCAGGCGTTCGAGCGGCTCGCGTTCCCGGTGCTCGCGGTCGTGTTCGCGATCGGCGCCGTGATCGTGCTCGCCCGCTCCGATCCGGGCGCCGTGCCCGACGGTGGTGGCACCGGTGGCGTCGGCGGGTTCCTGCTCACCGTGGGCGCGGTCGTCGGCTACACGGCGGGCTGGAGCCCGTACGCGGCCGACTACGCGCGCTACCTGCCGGCCGACTCCTCGCGGCTGCGCACCGGGCTCGCGGCCGGGCTCGGGCTCTTCGGATCGACGAGCGTGCTCATGATCGTCGGAGCGGCGTCGGTGAGCGCCACGGCCGCGGCCGGGATCGTCTCGGACAACCCGGCCACCGCGTTCGTCGGCGTGCTGCCCGGCGCGCTCGCGGCGCTGACGCTGCTCGCGATCGCGCTCGGCGCCGTGGCCGCCAACGTGCTGAACGTCTACTCGGGCGCGATGGCCTTCCTCAGCGCGGGCGTGGACGTGCCGCTGCGCTGGGCGCGGGCCGTCGTGGCCCTCGCGTTCGGGGTGGTCGGCTTCGTGATCGCGGTGCTCGCCCTCGCCGACGCCGCGCACAGCTACGAGGCGTTCCTGCTCGTGATCGTCTACTGGATCGGGCCGTGGCTCGGCGTCGTGCTCACCGACCAGTACCTGCGTCGCGGGCGGCTGCCGGTGGAACTGCTCTACGACCGCGCGCACCGCAACCACGCGGGGCTGGTCGCCCTCCTGGTGGGCATCGGGGTCTCGGTGCCGCTGTTCTCCAACCAGGTCCTGTTCACCGGGCTCGTCCCGCGCCTGGCGCCCGGCGTCGGCGACGTGACGTTCCTCGTCGGGTTCGTGCTGGCGGCCGGCGTCTACGCGCTGCTGTTCCGGCGGGTTGCGGCGCGCACGGCGGGACCCGCAGAGTGACGCCCGTGGCTCTGGACCCCCGCACGCTGCTCGAGACCGCGCTCGAGGAGGCCCGCGCCGGCCTCGACGAGGGCGGCATCCCCATCGGGGCGGCGCTCTTCGCCGCCGACGGCACGCTGCTCGGGCGCGGGCACAACCGGCGCGTGCAGGACGACGACCCCTCGACGCACGCCGAGACGGCCGCGTTCCGGGCCGCCGGGCGGCAGCGCGACTACCGCGACACGGTGATGGTCACGACCCTCTCCCCGTGCTGGTACTGCTCAGGGCTGGTGCGCCAGTTCGGGATCGGTGCGCTCGTCGTCGGCGAGGCGCGCACGTTCTCCGGGGGGCACGACTGGCTCGCCGAGCACGGCGTCGCCGTCACCGTGGTCGACGACGAGCGCTGCGCGACGCTCATGACCGACTTCATCGCCGCCCGGCCCGAGCTCTGGTACGAGGACATCGGAGAGGTTCGCTCATGATCCCCACCATCGACCTGGCCACGTGGCGCGCGGGCGACCCGGCCGTCGGCCCTGCCGTCGACAGCGCTCTGCAGCGGGCGGGCTTCCTGCTGGCCGCCGGGCACGGCGTCGACGACACCCTGCGCGCCGACGTGCGCGCTGCGGCACGGCGCTTCTTCGCGCTGCCCGTCGAGGTCAAGCAGCGCTACGCGGTGCGCATCGGGGGCCGGGGCTGGCTCGCGCCCGGCGTGGAGGCCAACGGCAACGTCGAAGGCGCCGAGACGCCGCCCGACCTCAAGGAGTCGTTCGCGGTCGGGCCGGAGACGCCGACCGGCGACGCCGCCGTCGACGCGGTGTGGTTCCCGCCGAACGTCTGGCCCGCCGAGGTGCCCGAGCTGCAGGCGGCCGTGCAGCGCTACGTCGCCGCGATGACCGCGGTGTCGCGGGAGCTGCTGGAGCTGTGCGCCGACGCGCTCGGCCTGCCGCGCGACGCCCTGACCGCGCTCGCGGACCACCCCACCTGGACGTTCAACATCAACCGCTACCCGCCGCTCACCGAGGTCGGTGAGCCCGCGCCGGGGCAGTTCCGCATCGGCGCCCACACCGACTTCGGCACGGTCACGGTGCTCGACCGCGAGCCGGGTGCGGGTGGGCTCCAGGTGGACGTCGACGGCACCGGCTGGACCGACGCGCCCTACGACCCGGCCGCCTTCACCGTCAACATCGGCGACCTGCTCGCGCACTGGACCGGGCTGCGCTGGCGCTCCGGGCGGCACCGCGTGCTCCCGCCGCAGCCGGACGCGCCGCACGAGGAGCTGATCTCGCTGGTGTTCTTCTTCGAGCTCGACCACGACGCGCTGGTCACACCGCTCGCCCCGCCGCTGGGTCGACAGGCGGACCTGTCGCCGGTCGTCTCCGCGCCGTTCCTGAAGGAGCGCCTGGACGCGATCTCGGTCGGCTAACCAGTGCCCCCCACCGGCACCGACAGCTTGTCGACCATGACCTGCTGGACCTGCTGCAGGACCCGCTCGTCACCGCGGACACCGATCGACTCGATGCCCGCCAGGTGGCCCGGCAGCTCGACGTAGCGGATCAGGTCGATCATGTCGTAGCCCTCCGCGGTCCGGAACTCGATGCGCACGTCGACACCGGGGTGGCCGGCCACAGTCACCGCGTCGATGCGGGTCACCCGCCCGCTCTTGGTGGCCGCCGTGTTCAAGGCGCCCTGGCGCGCGTCGGCCACGTAGCCCTCGGGCACCGGGAACACGCCGAACCACGTGACCACGCTGGCCGGCGCGCCGATCGCCTGGAAGGCGGTGGCGCCGTCCGGGGTGTCCGGGCGTGGCGCCGGGGTGCCGAACATCCACGCGCTCACGCCGCTGTCGGGGTCGCTGACCGGCAGGACGGGCTGCGGTTCCCAGCCGCCCGCGACCCACTCCGCGTACAGCGCGGTCTCCCCGTCCGATCCGACCGGGCCGGGCGTGTCGGGGACGGGCACCGGCCGTGCGACGGGCGCGGGTCCCGCCGTGGCCCAGCCGTCCACCGCCACGGTGCAGCCGGTGAGGGCGGCGCCCGCGGAGAGGACCACGGCGGCGGCGCGGGCGAAGCGGGTGACCCGGGTCCCCTGGCGCAGCGAGCCGGCGGCCGGGACGTCGGACGGGGCGGGACGGGACATCGGAACCTCCGGGCGGTGGTGCGGACACCCGTGATGACCGCGGCCCGCCCTGCGCGGTTGGGGCGGCCCGCGAAATCCGGCGGGTTCCGCGGAACGGCCCCGCCGCAGCGGGCGCGTCGTTACCGTCGGCACGTGCCCCCAGCGAGCGGCGTGCGGGCCCCCGCCACCCGGGACCAGGCGGACGCCTACCGGTTCGGCCTGCGGCGGCTCGAGGCGGCCCTCGTGCGCGGCGACCCCGTACCGCTGCACGAGCAGATCCGCTCGCAACGCCGCGCCGCGCTCGCCGGCGTCGTGCTCGGCCTGCTCGGGCTGTGCGCCGCCGCCGTGCTCGCCGCCGTGTCCCCGCGGCCGGACTGGACCCGGCAGGCCGTGGTCGTCGGCGCCGGGTCGGGCGCGATGTACGTGGTGGCGCACGGGCCGGACCGGCTCGTCCCGGTGGCGAACCTGCCTGCAGCCCGCCTGGTGCTGGCGGCCCTGCGGGCAGGCGGGAGCACGGACGCCGATCCGGCCGGCGCCACGCCCGTCCGCGTCCCGGACGCCGCGCTCGACGCCGCTCCGCGCACGCCCACGGCCGCGGTCCCCGGCGCGCTGGCCGTCCGCCCGGACGGACCGCCGGTCCCGCCCGGGTGGGCGGTGTGCGACGCGGTGACCCCGGAGGGCGCGCTCACCGCCACCACGGTCGTCGGCGGCACGGCGCCGATCGGGGCCGCGCCCGCGGGGGAGGCCGTGCTGCTCGCCGACGCCGACGCGACCACGTGGCTCGTCACCGGCGGTCGGCGTCACCGCGTCGACGTGGGCGACGGCCGGCTCGTCGCCGCGTTCGGGCTCACCGGGCGCGTCCCGCGGGAGGCCGCGCCCGCCCTGCTGACGGTGCTGCCGGAAGGGCCGCCGCTCGTCACGCCCGTGGTGCCGGACCGCGGTGAGCCTGCTCCCGGCGGCCTGCCCGGTCGGGTCGGCGACGTGCTGGTGGCGCGCCCGGTCGGTGGCGCGGAGCAGCACTACGTCGTGCTGGCCGGCGGGTTGCAGGCGGTGCCCGCGCTGCCGGCCGAGCTGCTGCGGGTGGCGTCCGGGCAGGCGCAGCCGACCCCGGTCGGGGCGGGGGAGCTGGCCGGCGCCGCGGTGGTGGAGGAGCTCGCGGTGCACGGCTGGCCGCCGGGTGCCCCGCCCGTGCGGGAGCCCGCGGACGCGCCCGTCGTCTGCCGGACGTGGGGCGCGGACGGCGGTGCGGACGGCGGTGCGGACGGCGGCGTGTGGACCGGGTCCGCCCTGCCCGTCGGGGAGCGGTCCCCGGTGGTGCTCGCGCAGGCCGACGGGCCCGGTGAGCGCGTCGACGCCGTGTCCGTCGGCCCGGGTGGGGCGGTGCGGGCCACCGCGCCCGGCAGGCCGTCCGGCGGCCCGCTCTGGCTCGTGTCCGCCACCGGCGTGGCCTACGGCGTCGCCGACGACGCCACCGCCGCCGCGCTCGGCATCACCGCCGTCGAGCCCGCACCGGAGGCGGCCCTGCGGTTGCTGCCCACCGGCCCCACGCTCGATCTCGCGGCGGCGAGCCGGACCGTGGACGTCCTGCCCGGGTAGCGGTCAGCGGGGGCGCGGGCGCGGCCGCCCGCGCAGCACCGCGGCCGCCGCACCGGCCGCGGCGAGCAGGATCGCCGCGACCACGAGGTCGAGCGGGCGCAGGGCGGGGGCCGGTGGGTCGGGCTGCGGGTCCGTACCGGGCAGCGCCGCCAGCACGGGCGCGTCCGCGGGCTCTGGCGTGAGCCGGACGGGCAGGGCGGTCAGCGCCGCGACCGGGTCGACGACGCCGTGGCCGAGTGCGCCCCGCAGGTCGGGCTGCCTGCGGGCCGTGGCGAGGATCCGGTCCACGACCTGCGCCGCGGTCAGCTCGGGGAACCGTTCACGCACCAGCGCGGCGACGCCGGCGACCCACGGCGCCGCGAAGCTCGTGCCGTCGAGCCCGTCGACCGTGCCGCCGCCCACGGCGAGCGAGCGCAGGCCGGTGCCCGGGGCGGCCACGTCGACCCACGGGCCGGGCATCGTGAACGGGGCGGGCGCGCCGTCGGGGGCGACGGCGCCGACCGTGAGCACGTCCTGGTCGAACCACCCCGGTAGCGCGACCTGGCCGGGGACGTCGAGGGCGCAGGACCCGGTGCCGACGTTGCCCGCCGCCGCGACCACCACGACGTCGGCGTGGGCCGCGAACCGCAGCGCGGCCTGCAGCGCGGCGCCCGCGCCGGCCGCGCGCGGCGCGGGCAGGCACACGGCCTCGGAGATGTTCACGACGCCTGCCCCGGCGCGGACCGCGAGCACGACCGCCTCCGCGAGGGTCTCGGTGTCGCCTGCCGGGCGCAGGCCCCCGTCCGGGGCGGGGACGTCGAACGACGGGCTGGACTGCCGGATCGAGAGCAGCCGGGCCTGCGGAGCGATCCCGATCGGCGCGCCGGTGCGCTCGCCCGCCGGAGCCGCGGCCGCCAGCAGGCCCGCGACGGCGGTGCCGTGCCCGTCGCAGTCGTCGAGGCCGTCGCCGCCGGTGAGGTAGTCACCGCCGCCGCTCAGCCGGGAACCCAGGAGCGGGTGCGGCGCCACCCCCGTGTCGATCACGGCGATGAGCTGGCCCCGGCCCGTGGCGAGCCGGTGCACCTCCGTCAGCCGCATCGTGTCGGCGGCCTCGTCGGCGGCCTCGACGACGGCCGACCGGGTGTCCGTGCGCGGGGGCGTGCAACGGGCGGGCGCGCGCAGCCCCTCCGCAGGCCCGGGAGGCCGGCCAGGGGGCGGGGTGACCCGGACCGGTGGCGGGGCGGGCGGCTCGGGCAGGGCCCGCGCCTCCTCCGCGATCGCCCGCGCACCCGGATCCGCGGCCGCCGGCGGAGCCGCGGCCACGAGGAGGAGTGCCACCAGCCCGATCCCCGCGCCGAGCCGACGGTGATCGATCCGAGGTCCGCCCGTTCGCCCGCGCGGGGGCGCGGAGCCGGAACTCGCGACGATCATGACGTCATGATCGTCCCACCGCTTCCGGGCGGATGATCCCGGCTCGGCCACGTCCTACAGCCCGCGCACGAGCCGGAACAGGTCCATCGCCGCGAGTGCGAGCGGGACGGCCGCGGCGGCCAGCAGACCGTCGAGCAGGTCGACCGCCCGCCGCGACACCGGGGAGCCCGCCGGACGGCGCCGCGCCACCGCGAGCACGCCTGCCAGCACCACCGCGAGCAGCACGCCCACCGCGACGGCACGGGCGTGCGGCTCCGGTCGGGTGAGCGCGAGCCCGGCGAGCCCGGCCAGGCCGGTGACGGCGCCGCCGAGCAGCGTGCGCGACGGCGCCGCGTCGGCGAACCCGCGCGCCCGCAGGGCGAGGACCACGATGACGACGCCCGCGAGAGCAGGCCCCGCCCACCCGCCGCCGTGCGCCGCCAGTAGCGCCGCCGCGGCCGCCACCGCGGCGCAGCCGCCGACGAGGCCCGCGAGGTAGCCGCGGGCGAGATCGGAGCGCTCGGCGAACTCCTCGGGCGGCAGGAGGTCGGGTGCGTCGGCGTCGGCCAGCTCGGAGCCGTCGGCGGGCACGACCGGGCGTGGCAGCCCCGAGAGGCGCAGCGCGGCGCGCGGCAGCAGCGGCCCGACGACCACCATGAGCGCCCCCACCGCGGCCGCGACCGCGGAGGGCGGGGCGGCCCGCAGGACGGCGACGGCGCCCAGCCCCACGGGCACGGCGGCCACCACGACGGCGACGAGCGCAGGCGCCACCACACGCAGGGCGACCTGCGCGACCGCCGCCACGACGCCGGCCGCCGCGGTGGCGAGCAGCAGCGGCCCGGCAGGTGGCACGCCGGGCAGCGCGGCCCAGCCCGCGGCGGCGGCGAACGGCACCGCAGCGAACGCCGCGGTGCGTGCCGCGAGCCGCGGGTGCGCACCCGCGGCCGGGGCGAGGAGCGACCGCCGGGCGAGCCGGGCGGCGAGGAGCACGGCAGTGCCCGCCGCGGCCGCGGCGACCGCCGCCCGCAGCACGGCGCCGTCGGCGGGGCCGGTGGCCAGCAGCGCGGCGGCGACGGCGGCGACCACGACGACCGCCGCCGCGCCGAACCGCCGGTCCGGGCCGCCCGCGGCGCCCGCCGTGGCCGCCAGAGCGTCGACCGGGTCGTCGAACACCGGTGGCGGCGGTGGCGGCGCGTCGGGTGCGAGCCGGAGCAGCTCGCCGTCGGGCACGCCGAGCTGGGCGAGCGTGGCCCCGGGCGGGAGCGGGCCGCCCACCGCCCCCGACAGCCGCCACGGCTCCGGCCGCAGCCCGAACACCGGCTCCCCGACCAGCTCCAGCAGCATCGGGACGAGCTCGGCGACGGGAACGTCGACCGGCAGCGCGACGTCGACCCGGGCCCGCGGCGCCAGCACCGTGAGCCGGCAGTACTGCGTCTCCTGGGCGGCGCTGCGCATGTGGGCCCTCCGCGGCGCCGGGGAGGACGAGTTCTGCCGAACGGCCCCGGCGCAGGCCGTCGGCTGCCTAGCATCGCAGCGGCGGTGGGTTCGGCGTGGGCGTTCCGCGGAACTCGTCCGGGCGGATCGGCGCAGCCGCGGGGGGAGGGGCGATGACGGTCGTCGGAGCCGGGCGCGCCCGCCGCGTGCCACCGCCGATGCCGGGCGGCGAGCTCGTCCTGGAACCGCCGCCGGAGCCCGAGCGCGTCGTCCCGGCGGGGGTGCTCGCCCGGCTGCTGCCGTTCGTGATGCTGCTCGGATCGGTGGGGTTCATCGCGGTCCTCGGCGTGCAGAACCCCACGTCCTGGCTGTTCGCGGGGATGTTCGCGGTCTCCACGCTGGGCATGCTGGCCACCGGCGCAGGCCGGGGCGGGGGCAACCGCGCGGCGAGCACCGACGAGGACCGGCGCGACTACCTGCGCTACCTGGCGGTGCTGCGCGGGCGGGTGCGGGGCATCGCCGCCGAGCAGCGGGCGGCGCTCGAGTGGGCGCACCCGGACCCGGCCGCGTGGCCCGCGGTGCTCGCCGCGGGGCGGTTGTGGGAACGCGGCCCCGCTGACCCGGACTTCGCCCACCTGCGGGTCGGGCGCGGCGCGCAGCGCCTCGCCACGCGCCTGGTGGCCCCGCAGACCGGCCCCGTCGACGGCCTGGAACCGGTCACCGCCCTCGCATTGCGCCGCTTCCTGCTCGGGCACTCGGTCGTCCCGGACCTGCCGGTGGCGCTGTCGCTGCCGTCCAGCAGCACGGTGTGGCTCGAGCCCGCGCACGGGGCGGGGCTGGACCAGGTGCGGGGCCTCGCCCGCGCCCTCGTCGCCCAGTACGCGCTGTGGCACACCCCCGCGCACGCCCTGCTCGCGGTGGTGGCTCCCCCCTCGCTGGCGCACGAGTGGGAGTGGGTGAAGTGGCTCCCGCACGCCGCCCACCCGCGCCGGCGCGACGCCGTCGGTCCGCTGCGGATGGTCACCGCCGACGCAGACGACGTGCGCCGGTGGTGGCTCGGCGAGCTCGCCGGGCGCCCGGCCGGGCCGGGGCCGGGGGAGCCGCACCTGCTCGTCGTCGTCGACGACGTCACCGAGGGCCCGGGTCCGTGGGCGGGCGTCGCCGGCGTCACGGTGCTGCGGGTCGGCGCGCCGCCGGGCAGGCGCGCGGCGCCGTCGGTGGTGCGCCTGCTGGTGGCACCCGACCGGCTGCAACGCGGCGGCGAGCCGCCGTCCGAGATCGGCACGCCCGACCAGCTGGCGGTCGCGGAGGCCACCGCGCTCGCCCGCAGGCTCGCCCGGCACCGCACCACCGAGGACACCGGGCCGGGGGAGCCGGGCCGGGCCGCGACCGGGCTCCCCGCGCTGCTCGGGCTCGGGCCGGGTCCGGAGGGGATCGCCGCGCTGCGCGCGGGGCGGGCCCGTTCCGATGCCGACCGGCTGCGGGTCCCGATCGGCGTCGACGAGCACGGCGGCGTCGTCGAGCTCGACCTCAAGGAGGCGGCACAGGGCGGCAGCGGGCCGCACGGGCTCTGCGTGGGCGCCACCGGCTCCGGGAAGAGCGAGCTGCTGCGCACGCTCGTGCTGGGGCTGGCCGCCGCGCACTCCTCGGAGGAGCTGAACCTCGTGCTGGTCGACTTCAAGGGCGGCGCCACGTTCCTCGGCCTCGCCGGCCTCCCCCACGTGTCCGCGGTGATCACCAACCTCGCCGACGAGCTCGGCCTCGTCGACCGCATGGCCGACGCCCTCGCCGGGGAGATCACGCGCAGGCAGGAGCTGCTGCGGGCCGCGGGCAACCTCGTAGGCGTCGCGGAGTACGCGGCCGCCCGCCGGGCCGGAGCCGACCTGCCGCCGCTGCCCGCGCTGTTCGTGGTGGTCGACGAGTTCTCCGAGCTGCTCGCGCAGCGGCCGGAGCTGATCGACCTGCTCGTGACGATCGGGCGGCTGGGCCGCTCGCTCGGGCTGCACCTGCTGCTCGCCTCGCAGCGCCTCGAGGAGGGACGGCTGCGCGGGCTCGAGTCGCACCTGTCCTACCGCATCGCGCTGCGCACGTTCTCGGCCGCCGAGTCCCGCGCCGTGCTGGGGGTCCCCGACGCGCACCGGCTGCCGTCCGCGCCCGGCTCGGCGTTCCTGGCCACCGGCACGGGCGAGCTCGTCCGGTTCCGGGGCGCATACGTGTCCGCGCCCGGCGCGCACGTGCCGCGGCCCGCGCCGCGCGGCAGGCCCCGCGCGTACCCGTTCCGGGTCCGCCCGCTGCCCGCCACCGCCCCCGATGCGCCCGACGTGGGCAACGGGGACGCTCCCACCGTCCTCGACGCGGTCATCGCCGCGATGGCGGGCAGCGGGCCGCCCGCCCACCGGGTCTGGCTCCCACCGCTGGACGCGCCGCCCCCGCTCGACGCCGTGCTCGGCGACGTGCGCCCGGTGCCCGGCCGGGGGCTGTCCGCGCCGCGGCGGCCCGCGCTGCAGGTGCCCGTGGGCGTGGTCGACCGGCCTTACCAGCAACGCCGGGACGCGCTGGTCGTCGACCTGGCCGGGGCGGCGGGGCACCTCGCCGTGGTCGGCGGGCCGCGCAGCGGGAAGTCGACGGCGTTGGCGAGCACCGTGCTCGGGCTCGCCCTCACCTGCACCCCTCACGAGCTCGGCGTGCACGTCCTCGACTTCGGCGGCGGCGCGCTCGGGGCGCTGGCCGGCCTCCCGCACGTCGGCACGGTGGCCGACCGCCAGCAGCCAGAGCTCGTCCGGCGCGTGGTCGCCGAGTTCGCCGCGGTGCTCGCCCGCCGCGAGCGGCTGTTCCGCGACGGCGGCATCTCCTCGGTCGAGGAGTTCCGGGCGCGGCGAGCCGCAGGCGGGTTCCCCGGAGAACCGGCCACGGACGTGCTCCTCGTCGTCGACGGGTACCTGGTCCTGCGCGGCGAGTTCGACGACCTGGAGGCCCGGCTGCTGCCGCTGGCCGCGCAGGGCCTGTCCTACGGACTGCACCTCGCGGTCTCGGCCACCCGCTGGACCGAGCTGCGTCCCGCCCTCAAGGACCTGCTGGGCGGGCGGATCGAGCTGCGGTTGGGGGAGGCGGCCGAGTCCGAGGTCGACCGGCGTCGCGCCGCCGCCGTCCCCGACCGCCCGGGCCACGGGCTCGCGATGGACGGCGCCTCCACCGTCGTCGCGGCCCCGCGCCTGAGCGTCGGGGCCGCCGATCCCCTCGCACTCGCCGACGCGATCGCGGCGGCCTGGCCGGGTCGCGGGTTCGCCCCGGCCCGGCTGCTGCCCGGCTGCGTCGCGCTCGACCGGCTGCCGCCCGCGGCACCCGGCTCCGCGGACGATCGCGCCGGAGCCCTCCCGCTCGGCGTCGACGAGGAACATCTGGCGCGCGTCGAGCTCGACGCGGCCGCGGAGCCGCACCTGCTCTGCTTCGCCGACGCCGAGAGCGGCAAGACCGCGCTGTTGCGGCTCCTCGCGCACGGCGTCACCACCCGGTACGCCCCGGAGCAGGCGCGCATCGTGCTGGTCGACCACCGGCGCACCCTGCTGGGCGCGGTCCCGGCCACCCACCTGATCGGCTACGCCAGCACCGCCGAGGCCACGGCCGCTGCCGCGGGGGAGGTCGCGGCGTCGCTGCGCAGGCGGCTCCCCGGGCCCGACGTCACGCCGCGGGCCCTGCGGGAGCGGAGCTGGTGGAGCGGGCCCGACGTGTTCGTCCTCGTCGACGACTACGACCTCGTCGCCCCGGGCGGTGGGGCCCCGAACCCGCTGCTCCCGCTCGCGGAGTTCCTGCCGCAGGCGAAGGACGTCGGCCTGCACGTCGTCGTCGCCCGGCGCTGCGGCGGCGCGGCCCGCGCGCTGTTCGACCCCGTCCTCGGCCGGCTGCGCGAGCTGGCGGCGCCGGGCATCGTCATGAACGGCGACCCGGACGAGGGCGCGCTGGTCGGCGCCGTGAAGCCCGCGCCAGGACCCCCGGGCCGTGGGGTGCTGGTCGACCGCCGCCGCGGCACGCGCCGCATCCAGCTGGCGTGGCTGCCGCCCGACGATGGATGACCGGCGCCCCGTGGGGCCGGTCCGCTGCTCGCAGGGCCGGAGAACGGCCGCAGGGCTCCACGGCGGGGTGGTGGGGTCCGGGTGAGCGGCGCGCCCGTGCGGGTGGCCCTCCAGGAAGGGGCGGACGTCGTCCGGGTCGCCGCCGGCGGCGACGGCGCGCCGTGGCTGCTCGCCGAGCTGCCGGCGCCCGGCCCCGGCACCGCGGCGCTGCTCGCCGAGCTCGTGGGTCCGGCGCCCGAGGAGCTCGTGCTCCTGCACCCCGGGCGGTGGCCGGACGCGCGCGCCCGGGAGTGGGCGCAGCGCCACGCCGGGCTGGCGGCGCGGGTACGGGCCGTTCCGGCGCCGCTCGCCGCCGCCGGGCGGGGCGGGGTCGCGGTGCTCGACGTCGGGGCCGCGGGTGCGGAAGCGGTGTTGCTGGCGCCGGACGGCGGCGTCCGCGCCTGCGCCACGGCGGACGTGGGTGGCCGGACGCTGGACGCGCTGCTGGCCGCGCGCTGGGCGCGGGACGCCTGCGTCGCCCGCGAGCTGCGGGAGGCCCTGTCGTTGCTGCCCGTCGTCGACGGCATCACCGCGGACGAGCTGGACGCGGTGCTCGCCGGCCTGCTCGGCGCGGCGGTGGACGCGTTGCGCGCCGTGCTGGCGGGCGCTCCCGAGGTGCCCGTGCTGCTGGTCGGCGGCGTTGCCCGCAGCCCGCTGCTGGCCCGGCTGGTCGACGCGGCGGGCATCACCGGGGCCGTGGTCGCGCCGCGTCCGGACGCCGCGGCCGTGCTCGGGGCGCTGGCGCACCCCGGCGTGCCGCCACGGGCCCGCGAGGTCGTCGTGGGTCCCGACGAGCACGGTCCCGGCGGCGAGGGGCCCGGTGCCGCGGTGCGCGAACCGGAGGCCTCCGCGCCGGTCGAGCCCCTGCTCCCGCCGCTCCCACCGCGGCGGCACCGCCCGCTGCGCACCGCGCTGCGCACGATCGCCGCGACGGCCGCCGTGGCCCTGCTGCTCGCCGCCGGACGACTCCTCGCGCCGCCGGGCGGCGGCGAGGTGGCGGCGGGCGTGCTCGTGCAGTACGGCTACCGGCTCGACGTGCCCGCGGGCTGGGAGCACACCGGCGGCCTGCCGGAGCGGCGCCGGGTCCTGCTCACCCCGGTGAGCGCGCCCGAGGGCAGCGACCTGATCGCGGTCGAGAGCTCCCCGCTCGGCTACGACGTGGCGGCCGAGCCCGAACGGGCGCGCGCCGAGCTGCGTGCGGTCTTCGACACCGCGGTCGCGCACGGCTCGGCGCTGTCGGGCTACGACCCGGACGCGCGGTTCGCCGGCCGCGTCGTCACCTCCTACCGGCAGCAGGACGGGCGCAACGTCGTGGACTGGTTCGTCGTCCTCGACGGCGACGCGCAGCTCAGCGTCGGCTGCCGGCACACCGCGGCGGGAGCGGCGGCCGTGGCCGCGGCGTGCGCCGTCGTCGTCGGGTCGGTCCGGGGTGCCTGAACGGGGCCCGGTGTTCACACCTGCACACGTTTTCCCGGGTTCCGCCCCGCGCGGGGCTTCCGCGGTGCGAACGTGCGCGGGACAGGTTCCCGCTTCACACGGACTGGGGTGATCGGCATGGCCGAGGGGTTCGGCACGAGCGTCGAGGAGATGCAGCGCGCGGGCAAGCACGTGCTCGCGGTGAACGACACCGTGCAGGCCGATCTGGCCACGCTGCGGTCGCGGCTCGGGCCGCTCGCCGGTGCGTGGCGCGGGGAGGCCTCCACGGCGTTCCTGGCGTTGATGGGCCGCTGGGACGCCGATGCGAAGGCGCTCGGCGAGGCCCTGCGCGGGATCGGCGAGTCGATCCAGGGCTCGGGGGCGAGCTACCAGGCGCAGGAGGCGCAGCACGCCGGTGACCTGTCGGCCATCCGCGCGGCGCTGGGCTGAGGGGGGACGATGTCCGAGATCAAGGTCACGTTCGGTGCGCTCGAGGCGGCGCGCGCCGATGTCGGGGGCACCGCGACGCGCATCTCCGAGCGGCTCGAGGAGCTGAAGCGGTACCTCGCACCGCTGGTCGCGTCGTGGGAGGGGCAGGCCGCCACCGAGTACCGGGAACGGCAGGGCCAGTGGGACGCTGCGGCCGCCGACCTGGCGGCGGTGCTGGCCCAGATCGGCGTCGCACTGGGCACGGCCAACGAGAGCTACCGCCAGGTCGAGCAGGTCAACGCGGCGCGCTGGCGCTGACCGGAGCGTCCCGCGCCGGCCCGTCCGGCGCGGGGCACCGGCGTGTCCGAGGGCCGTCCGCGGCCCGGGTGGGGGGCGTTTTGACCCTGCTCCGCAGCGGCGGGTACCCTCGTTCTTCGATGTGCGGCGGGTGGACACCCGCGGTCGTGCCACCACGGCCCGCAGGGCCCGTCACCGGGCCCGGCGCCCCAGCATGCCGCACTCGCGCACCAGAGGCAGCTCCCACGAGCAGACGACAGCGACGAGGTAGGTCCGTGCCCACGTACAGCCCCAAGCCCGGCGAGATCACCCGCGCCTGGCACGTGATCGACGCCACGGATGTGGTGCTCGGCCGCCTCGCCACGCACGCCGCCACCCTGCTGCGCGGCAAGCACAAGCCGACGTACGCGCCGCACATGGACACCGGCGACTTCGTCGTCATCGTCAACGCCGAGAAGATCGCGGTGTCCGGCACCAAGCGCGACGACAAGTTCGTGTACCGCCACAGCGGTTTCCCGGGCGGGCTGAAGCAGCGTTCGGTCGGCGAGATGATCGAGAAGCACCCCGACCGGCTCGTCGAGAAGGCGATCAAGGGCATGCTCCCGAAGAACCGCCTCGGCCGGGCCATGGCCAAGAAGCTCAAGGTCTACGCCGGCCCCGAGCACCCGCACGCCGCGCAGCAGCCGGCCGCGTTCGAGATCACCCAGGTCGCCCAGTGACCGCGCCAGAAGAGGGACAGCCCGTGACCACGCCCGAGCCCGAGTCCGACATCGAGGCCGTCGAGGCCGTCGAGGAGGCCGCGGTCGACGCCGAGGCCACCGAGATCGCCGACGCCGCCGACGCGGCCGACGCCGACGTCGACGCCACCGAGGAGTACGACGCCGACGCCGACGCCGACCTCGACGTCGAGGTCGACTCCGACTTCGGCGCACTGCCCGAGGTTCCGGCCGCCGTCTTCGGCGACCGACCGATCCAGACCGTCGGCCGCCGCAAGGAGGCCGTGGTCCGCGTGCGGCTCATGCCCGGCAGCGGTGCCTTCCGCCTCAACGGCAAGGCGCTCGAGGAGTACTTCCCGAACAAGCTGCACCAGCAGCTGATCCGGGAGCCGCTGGTCACCGTCGAGAAGACCGAGCGGTTCGACATCTTCGCCAACCTCAAGGGCGGCGGCACCTCGGGCCAGGCGGGCGCGCTGCGCCTTGCGATCGCGCGTGCGCTGATCGAGGCCGACTCGGAGGACCGCCCGCCGCTGAAGAAGGCCGGCTTCCTCACCCGTGACCCGCGCGTCATCGAGCGCAAGAAGTACGGCCTCAAGAAGGCCCGCAAGGCGCCCCAGTACAGCAAGCGCTGATCACTTGAGCGAACGGCGTCTGTTCGGCACCGACGGCGTCCGCGGATTGGCCAACGGCGAGCTCCTCACCCCGGAGCTCGCCGTGGCGCTTTCCGCCTCGGCCGCGCGCGTGCTGGCCGAGCGGAACCGCTCGCGCCGGCCCGTCGCCGTCGTCGGCCGGGATCCGCGTGCGAGCGGGGAGATGCTCGAGGCCGCGGTCGTGGCCGGGTTGTCCGCGGCCGGCGCCGACGCGGTGCGCGTCGGCATCCTGCCCACGCCCGCGGTGGCCTACCTGGTCGGTGAGCTCGGGGCGGACTTCGGGGTGATGATCTCCGCGTCGCACAACCCGATGCCGGACAACGGCATCAAGCTGTTCGCCGCGGGTGGTCACAAGCTCCCCGACTCGGTCGAAGGCGCGGTCGAGGCAGGCCTCGGCGCCGCGGCCGAGCGGCCGACCGGCGCGGGCATCGGGCGCGTGCGGGATCTGCCCGACGCCGTCGCCCGGTACCGGGACCACCTCCTCGCCGCCACCCCCACCGCTCTGGGCGGGCTGCGCGTGGTGGTCGACTGCGCCCACGGCGCGGCGTCCAGGGTGGCCCCGCAGACCTACCGGGGCGCGGGCGCCGACGTGGTCGCGCTGCACGCCGAGCCCGACGGTCTCAACATCAACGACGGCGTCGGGTCCACGCACATCGGCGCGCTGCGCGAGGCCGTGCGGGCACACGGCGCCGACCTCGGCATCGCGCACGACGGCGACGCAGACCGCTGCCTGGCCGTCGACGCCACCGGCGCCGAGATCGACGGCGACCAGATCATGGCCGTGCTCGCCGTCGCGATGCGCGAGGCGGGCGAGCTGACCCACGACACCCTGGTCGCCACCGTCATGAGCAACCTCGGCCTGCACCTGGCGATGCAGGAGGCGGGCATCGCGGTGCGCACCACGGCGGTCGGTGACCGGTACGTGCTCGAGGAGCTGCGCGAAGGCGGGTTCAGCCTCGGCGGCGAGCAGTCGGGGCACGTCGTGCTGCCGCGCTACTCGACCACCGGTGACGGGCTGCTCACCGCGCTCCGGTTGATGGCCCGCATGGCGGCCACCGGGCGCTCCCTCGCCGAGCTCGCCGCGATCGTCACACCGCTGCCGCAGGTGCTGCAGAACGTCCAGGTCGCCGACAAGGCCGCCGTGGCCGGGTCGGAGGCCGTGCGCGAGGCGGTCGAGAAGGCGGAGGCCGAGCTCGGGGGCTCCGGGCGCGTGCTCCTGCGGCCGTCGGGCACCGAGCAACTGGTCCGGGTGATGGTCGAGGCCCCCACCGCCGAGCAGGCGCAGGCCACGGCCGGCCGGCTGGCAGAGGTCGTGGCCGCGGCCGGATAACCCCCGAGGATGCACGTTGGAGCCATCCTGCCGCTGAGAGGCGCGGAAACCAGCAGTACGGCTCCAAGGTGCGGGTTGTCGCGTTCGGGCCTGCGCTGTCGCCTGTTCGGGCACCATCGGGGGCATGCCGTCCGAGCTGCACCTGGATCCCGACCGGTTGCACGCCCACGCGTCGGCGGCGGCGGGCATGTCGGAAGAGTTGCGAGGTGCACTGCACGGGGCGCCGGACGCCGCGGATACCGACACGGAGCAGGAGCGGCTCCGAGCCGTCGTCGGCGCCGCGGTGCGCGAGTTGGCGGGCCTGAGCGCGGCGCTGGCAGGGGCGGCGAGCGCGGCGAGCTCGACGGACGCGGAGGTCGGTCGCTCGCTGCGCGAGATCCTCGGGCGGGAGCGGGCGTGAACCGGGCGCCGCAGCCCGACGAGGACCCCGCGTTGCGGGTCGCCCGCTGGTGCGGCGGGCTCGCCGAGGTACTGGCCGACGTCGGGCGCCGGGTCGCGCAACTCGGGGAGCAGGTCGCGCGCGACTGGCCGGACCCGTACGGCCGGGAGTGGGCGGACCGCACCGCGGAGGTGGGCGGCGCGCTGCGCAGGGAGTCGGGGGCCGCGCAGGAGCTGGCCGAGGCCTACGCGCGGCAGGCGGGGCAGTACGGCTTCCCGACCGCGGCGCCCGCCGGCGCCGGCGGGGTCGCCACCCGTCGCACGGGAGCCCGGCTCGCGGGCACCGACGCCGACCGCGTCGACGACGAGCGCGGGATGCGGATCGCCGAGATGCCGCCGCCGCCACCGCCCGGCTGAGCAGGGGACGCCGTCAGTCGTGAGCGGCGAGCGTGGTGCCGGGCACCTTGCCGTCCACGAGGACGTCGACGCGGTCCTCGTCGCAGAGGTGGTGCAGCAGGAACGCGGTGACCAGGGCCCGGGTGAGGCGCCGGGTCTTGGCGTCCGGGCTCCCGGAGAGCACGAAGTCGCTCCAGTGCACGCCGCCGAGGAAGCCCGTGTGCGAGGCCTTCGTGAGGGTCCGGAGCCGGACGGGGCCACCGGCCGCGGCGGCCACCGGCTCCGCGTGCCCGGCCGCGGGGGAGACGGTGTCGCGGCCGGCGGCGAGGTGCAGCACCGGCACGGTGACGCCGCGCGCGGCGTCCAGCGCCGACGGGTGGGTCTGGGCCAGCGCGATCGTCACGACGGCCGCGACGCGCGGGTGGCCCTTGGCCGCGACCAGCGCGGCCCCGCCGCCGATGCCGTGCCCGGCGAGGGCGGTGCGCCGGGCGTCGACGCTGATGCGGCCGTCGCCGAGGCGCACCCCGGCGCAGACGTCGAGGGTGGTGCGCAGGTCGGCCGCGAACCCGGCGTGGCTCGGCAGCAGACCGCGGTGGCTGCCGGGGGCGGCGGCGACGATGCCCCAGGACGCCAGGTGTCGCAGCAGGTCGGCGTAGCGCTCGGGGGGCTGCAGCCAGTCGTGCCCGAACGCCACCGCGGGCAGCCCGAGGCCCTCCTCGGGGGCGAAGACCACCCCCGGCAGCCCCACCATCCCGAGGTCCCCGCGCAGCACCGGGTGCGGGCCGGGTCGGGACAGGTGCTCGACGGCGTCCTTGGCGCCGCGCACCTCGGGCGGCCGGGTTGCGGGACGGGTGCGGGTCACAGCGCGCACGCTACCGCGCGGGCGCACCGGGGCAGGGGACGCGCGGCGTCGGACGAACGGCACTTTCGTACCGCTCCGTCGGACGCCGTGCATCCCGGCGGGATCGGAGTGCCGTTCGTCCAGATCGACGGGTGCGCGCGCACCCGCCTAGTCTCGCCCGCATGTCGGGGACGGACTGTCGATGAGGGGTGTCTGGACCGCGCAGCAGGTGCGGGACGCCGAGGCCGTGCTGCTGGACCGCACTCCGGAGGGCGCGCTGATGCGCCGGGCCGCGTTCGGGCTCGCGGTGCACGCCCGCCGGATGCTCGCCGCGGGAGGGCGGGTGGCGGGGCGTCGCGTCGTGCTGCTGGTGGGTGCGGGCGGCAACGGGGGCGACGCACTGTGGGCGGGGGTGGAGCTGCGCAGGCGCGGGGTGGGCGTCACCGCGGTGCTGCTCGACCCCGACCGGGCGCACCCCGCGGGGCTCGCGGCGCTGCGCCGCGCGGGCGGCAGGGTCGTGGATGCGGGGTCGGGGCTCGTCGCGGAGCTCGGTGCCGACCTCGTGGTCGACGGCATCGTCGGCATCTCCGGGCGCGGGGCGCTGCGCGAGCCGGCGGCCGGCCTGGTGGCCGCGGTCGAGCGCGCGGGTGTCCCCGTGCTCGCCGTCGACCTGCCCAGCGGTGTCGACCCGGACACCGGCGCCGCGGACGGTCCGGCCGTCACGGCCACCGCGACCGTCACGTTCGGCGCGCTCAAGCCGGTGCACGCGCTCGCGGCCGCGCGCTGCGGCCCGGTGCACCTGGTGGACATCGGGCTGGGCCCGGTGCTGCCCCGGCCGCACGCGTTCGTGCCGAGCACCGGTGACGTGGCCGCCCGCTGGCCGGTGCCCGGTCCGGCCGACGACAAGTACAGCCAGGGTGTCGTGGGCATCGCGGCCGGCTCGGCCACCTACCCCGGCGCCGCCGTGCTCGCCACGGGCGCCGCGGCGCTGGCGACCAGCGGCATGGTCCGGTTCGCGGGCAGCGCCGCGCCCGGCGTCCGCGACCACTGGTCGGAGGTCGTGACCACCGGGTCCGTGCAGGACGCGGGTCGGGTCCAGGCGTGGGCGGTCGGGCCGGGCATCGGGGTCGACGACGCGGGCCGCGCGGTCCTCGCCGAGACGATCGCGCGTGACGTGCCGCTGTGCGTGGACGCCGACGCGATCACGCTGCTGGCGCGCCACGCGGACCTGCGCGCGGCGCTGCGCGGCCGGCCCGTGGTGATCACGCCGCACGACCGCGAGTTCGCCCGGGTGGCGGGCGAGGTCGGCGCGGACCGGATCGGCGCCGCGCGCCGGGCCGCGGCCGACCTGGGGCTCACCGTGCTGCTCAAGGGCAACGCCACGGTCGTCGCCGACCCCGGTGGGCGGGTCCTGGTGCACCCGGCGTCGTCGTCGTGGGCGGCGACGGCGGGCTCCGGTGACGTGCTGACGGGCATGACCGGAGCGCTCCTCGCGGCCGGCCTGGAGCCGTGGTGGGCCGCGACGTGCGCCACCTACGTGCACGACGTCGCCGCCGGCATCGCCGCGAAGGGCGCCCCCGCACCGGCGTCGCGCCTGCAGGCCGCGATCCCGGCGGCGATCCGCGCGATCCGGACGAACGGGGCGTCCTCCGGGCGGTGAGCCGGCGCGAGCGCCGCTGCCGGGCCGGGGGCCCGTCGCCGGATGCGATGATGCCCCCGTGGTGGATCCGTCCGGCAGCAGCCCGCGGGCCGAGGCCGTCGTCGACCTGGCGGCGGTGCGGCACAACGTCGGCGTGCTCCGGCGGGCCGCGCCCGGCGCGGCCGTGATGGCGGTCCTGAAGGCGGACGGGTACGGCCACGGCGCGGTGCCGGTGGCCACGGCGGCGCTCGAGGCCGGCGCGTCCTGGCTGGGTGTCTGCACGCTCGAGGAGGCGCGCGCGCTGCGCGCGGGCGGCATCACCGCCCCGCTGCTCTCGTGGCTGCACCTGCCGGACGAGGACTTCACCGAGGTGGTGGCCACCGGGGTCGACCTGTCGGTGTCGTCGCCGCGGCACCTCGCGGCCGTGCTCGACGGGGCGCGGCGCGCCGAGCGGCCGGCCCGGCTGCACCTCAAGGTCGACACCGGGCTGAGCCGGGGCGGCGCCCAGCCGGCCGACTGGGGCGACCTGCTCGACGGCGCAGCGAAGGCCCAGGCCGACGGGAGCGCGCAGGTCGTCGCGGTGTGGTCGCACCTGGCGAACGGCGACTCGCCGCAGCACCCCTCGCTGGACCTGCAGGCCGCCCGGTTCACCGCGGCGTGGCGAGCGGCGCGCGAACGCGGGCTGACCCCGATCCGCCACCTGGCCAACTCGGCGGCCACCCTCACCCGTCCCGACCTGCACTTCGACCTGGTGCGGGCGGGGATCGCGGTGTACGGGCTGGACCCGCTGGACCGGCAGCCCGCGGATTCCCCGCTGCGGCCGGTGATGACGCTGCGGGCGCGGGTGGCCCTGGTCAAGCGGGTCCCGGCCGGCGAGGGCGTGGCCTACGGCCACGAGTGGACCACCCCGTGCGACACGACGCTGGCCCTCGTCCCGCTGGGCTACGCCGACGGCGTGCCGCGCAGGATGAACCGCGCGGGCCGGATGCGGGTGCTGCTGGGGGGTGCGCTGCGTCCGGTCGTCGGGCGGGTGAGCATGGATCAGGTCGTGGTCGACTGCGGGGACGGTGCGGCCGTCCGGGAGGGTGACACAGCGGTGTTCTTCGGGCCGGGTGACGGCGGTGAGCCGACCGCCCAGGACTGGGCGGACGAGCTCGGGACGATCCACTACGAGGTCGTGACCGGCGTCCACGACAGGCGCGTCGCGCGCACGTACACCGGGGTCGCCGGGTGAAGCGCGGGCAGGTCTGGGGCGCCGTCGCGGGGGCCGCCGGTGCGGCGGCCGGCGGGGTCGCCGTCGGGGTGGCGGCGCGGAAGCACTCGCGGATCGCCGCGGAACGCAGGCGCCTCGCCGCGCAGCTGTCCGAGGAGCCGCCGCAGCTCGCGGGGCTGCCCGAGAGCGAGCCGTCCTCCGTCACGGCCGACGACGGTGTGCGCCTGTCCTGCGAGGAGATCGAGGCCCGCGACGGTCGCGCCGCGCTCACCGTGGTGCTCGTGCACGGCTTCGCGCTGGACCGGCGCACCTGGCACTTCCAGCGCCAGTCGCTGCCCGCGCTCACCGACCCGTCGATCCGGGTGGTGCTCTACGACCAGCGCAGCCACGGGCGCTCCGAGCGCGCCCCGCGGGAGAGCTGCACCATCGAGCAGCTCGGTCATGACCTCGACGCGGTGATCCGCGCCCTCGCCCCCGACGGCCCGCTCGTGCTCATCGGGCATTCCATGGGCGGCATGACGATCATGGCGCTCGCCGAGCAGAACCCGGAGCTGTTCACCGAGCGGGTCGTCGGCGTGGCGCTGGTGTCGACCTCGGCGGGCGAGGTCGCGAGCGCCGGGCTGCCCGGCACCCTGCTGTCGCGGCACAACCCGCTCACCCGGGGCGTCGGGTTGCTCGCCCGGCTGCAGCCGACGCTGGTGGAGACCGCGCGCCGCGCGCTCGGCGACGTCCTCTGGTCGCTCACCCGCAGCTTCGCCTACGGCGACCGGAACGTCGCCCCGTGGCTCGTCGACCTCGTCGACACGATGATCGGCGTCAACGCCGTCGACGCCCTGATCGACTTCACCGACACCGTGGACAGCCACGACCGCGTCGCCGCGCTGCCGGCCCTGGCCACCTGCGAGGTGCTCGTGGCCGCCGGCGACGCCGACCGCGTCATCCCGGTGACGCACAGCGACGTCATCGCGGGCGAGCTGCCGCACGCCACGCTCCTCCGGTTCCCCGGGGTGGGGCACCTCCCGATGCTGGAGCAGCCCGCGCGGATGGACGAGGCGCTGATCGGCCTCATCCGCCGCAGCGCGGCCCGCGCCCCGCGCCGGTTGCGGCGGCGCGCATGACCGAGGAGCTCGAGCCGGAGCTGGAGCTGCCCGGGCCCGCCGACACCGAGGCGCTCGGGGAGCGGTTGGCGGCGTCGCTGGGACCGGGTGACCTCGTGGTGCTGTCCGGGCCGCTGGGCGCGGGCAAGACGGTGCTGGTGAAGGGCCTCGCCCGCGGGCTGGGCGTGGCCGGGCCGGTCACCTCCCCGACGTTCGTGATCGCGCGCGAGCACCGGCCGTTGCCCGGGAGCCGCGGCGTACCGCTCGTGCACGTCGATGCCTACCGCCTCGGCGGTGCCGCCGAGCTGGACGACCTCGACCTGGACACCGACCTCGGCGAGGCCGTGGTGGCCGTCGAGTGGGGCGAGGGCGTGGCGGAGCGGCTGTCGGGGCGGCACCTGCTCGTTCGCCTGCACCGCCGCCCGGACGACGTGCGCACCGCCACCGTCCACCGCGTCGAGGAGGCTCGGTGATCGAGGCCGTGATCTTCGACTGGGGCGGCACGCTCAGTCCGTGGAAGACCATGGACAACCTGGCCGGTTGGCGCCTGTTCGCCGACGTCGTGCACGCGGGCGACACCGAGCGCGCCGCCGCGCTCGCCGACGCGCTGCTGGCCGCCGAGGACGCCCGCTGGGCGACCGCGCGCGAGGAGCACCGGGCGTTCACCGTCGCGCAGGTGCTGGCCGACGCCGCGGCGCACCACCCGGCGGAGGTGGCGGCCGACGTGCACGAGGCCGCGCTCGAGGCGCACCGGGCCTACTGGACCGGTCAGCTGCCCACCGACCCCGAGGCCGGGCCGATGCTCACGACCCTGCGGGAGCGCGGGCTGCGGCTGGGCGTGCTCTCGTCCACGTCGTGGCCGCGGGAGTGGCACGAGGACCGGTTCCGCGAGGACGGGGTGCTGGACCTGTTCGACGCCTGCGTGTGGTCCAGCGACCTGGAGTGGACCAAGCCGCACCCGTCGGCGTTCCGCGCCGCCATGGACGCGATCGGCGTCACGGACCCGACCCGCTGCGTGTACGTCGGTGACCGCCCCTACGACGACATCAGCGGCGCCAAGGGCGTGGGGATGCGCGCGGTGCTGGTGCCGCACTCCGACATCCCGGCGGTGCAGCGGGTGCCGGTGGACGTGCACCCGGACGCCGTGCTCGACCGGCTGGCCGACCTCCCGGACCTCATCGCCGCCTGGTGACACGACGCTCGTAGGCTCTCCGGCGTGCTCGTTCTGGCCATCGACACCGCGACCCCCGCCGTCACCGCGGGCCTCGTCGAGGTGACCGGCGACGCGGTCCTGCTGCGCGCCGCCCGCGTGGAGCACGACGCGCGCAAGCACGCCGAGCTGCTCATGCCCGCGGTGCGGGCCGTGTGCGCCGACGCCGGTACCGCGCTGCGCGACGTCGACGCCGTCGTGGTCGGCACCGGCCCGGGCCCGTTCACCGGGCTGCGGGTCGGCATGGTCACCGCGGCCGCCCTCGGTGACGCGCTGGGCGTGCCGGTGCACGGGGTCTGCTCGCTGGACGCGATCGCCGCGGAGGCGGAGGGCGACGGTCCGCTCCTCGTCGTCACCGACGCCCGGCGCCGCGAGGTGTACTGGGCGGCCTACGACACCGCCGACACCGCCGACGGCACCGCGCGCCGCCGGGTGGACGGGCCGCACGTGCAGGCGCCCGCCGACCTCGCCGCCCGTGCCGCCGAGCTGGGGCTCAGCGCCGCCGCTGGGTCGGCGGGGCTGGTCGGGCTGCCGGTGCGGCCGCCGGAGTCGCCCTCGCCGGCAGGCCTGGTCGCGGTGGCGGCGTCCGCCCTGCGCGCAGGCGCGGCCCCGGGCCCCCTGGAACCGCTGTACCTGCGCCGGCCCGACGCGGCCGAGCCCGGTGCACGCAAGCGGGTGAGCACCTGATGCCCGCCACCGTGCAGATCGACGTGCTGCGGGAGTCGGACGCGGCGCGCTGCGCCGAGCTGGAGCGGCTGCTGTTCCCCGAGGACGACCCGTGGAGCGAGCGGGCGTTCACCGAGGAGGTGCGGGCGGGCCACCCCTATCTCGCCGCGCGCGACGGGGAACTGCTCGTCGGGTACGCCGGGCTCGGTTTCGTGGCCGGCCCGCCGCACGCCGAGGCGGAGATCCACACGATCGGGGTCGACCCGGCCCACCAGCGCCGCGGGATCGGGCGCGCCCTGCTGCGCGGACTGCTGGCCGTGGCGGACGAGCTGGCGGCCACCGTGTTCCTCGAGGTCCGCACGGACAACGACGCCGCCCGCGCGCTCTACGAGGCCGAGGGCTTCGCCGTCGTCGGGTTGCGCAAGCGCTACTACCGGCCCAGCGGCGCGGACGCGCACACGATGCGGCGGGAGCCGAAATCATGATCGTCCTCGGGATCGAGACGTCCTGCGACGAGACGGGCGTCGGGATCGTCCGGTGGGAGCGGGACGGCGCCACCACGCTGCTGGCCAACGAGGTCGCCTCCTCGGTGGACGAGCACGCGCGCTTCGGCGGTGTGGTGCCCGAGGTGGCGTCGCGGGCGCACCTGCAGGCGATGGTGCCCGCCGTGCACCGCGCGCTCGCCACCGCCGGCGTCACGGGCCGGGACGTCGAGGCCGTCGCCGTGACGGCGGGGCCAGGGCTCACCGGTGCCCTGCTCGTCGGGGTCGCCGCCGCGAAGGCCTACGCCGCCGCGTGGGACGTGCCGCTGTACGGGGTCAACCACCTGGCGGCGCACGTCGCCGTCGACACGCTGCAGCACGGCCCGCTGCCGCCGTGCCTCGCGCTGCTCGTGTCCGGCGGGCACTCCAGCCTGCTGGACGTGCCCGACCTGGCCGGGCCGGTCACCCCGCTCGGCGCCACCATCGACGACGCGGCCGGAGAGGCGTTCGACAAGGTCGCGCGGCTGCTCGGCCTGCCGTTCCCGGGCGGCCCGCACATCGACCGGGAGGCCCGCGCCGGCGACCCCGCCGCGATCGCCTTCCCCCGGGGCCTCACCGGGCCGCGGGACGCGCCGTTCGACTTCTCCTTCTCCGGCCTCAAGACGGCCGTCGCGCGGCACGTGGAGGCCTTGGAGCGGGCGGGCACGCCCGTCCCGGTGGCCGACGTGGCGGCGAGCTTCCAGGAGGCCGTGGTCGACGTGCTCACGGCGAAGGCCGTGCGCGCGGCCCGCGAGCGGGGGATGGACACCCTCCTGCTCGGCGGCGGTGTCGCGGCCAACTCGCGGTTGCGGGCGCTGGCGCAGGAGCGCTGCGACGCGGCCGGGATCGGGCTGCGCGTGCCGCGCCCGGGGCTGTGCACCGACAACGGCGCGATGGTCGCCGCGCTGGGCGCGCACCTGCTCGCGGGCGGGGCGCCGGCCAGCCCCGCGGACCTGCCGGCGGACTCCTCGCTGCCGGTCACCGAGGTGCTGGTCGGCTGATCGACGGGTCAGGCCGTCGGGTCGAGCACGGTCAGATCGGTGAAATAGCGGCGGTAGAAGCCGCGATCCCGAGTGAGGAGCCGGTCGGCCTGCACCAGGGCGTGGGCTCCGATGACGAAGTCGGCGACGACGCGGGTCCGGGGCCCACCTGCTGCCCGGTAGGAGCGCCACGCCATGCCCGCGCGGGTCGCGGCCTCGTGGGTCGGCGCGCTGTACCCGACACCGAGGCGGGCGAAGGCATCGGTGGCGGCCTTGTGATCCGGGAACGCCGCGACCGTCTCCGCCCAGACCGCGTCGGACACGACCAGTGCACCCTCTCCGAGGCTCTGCTCCAGGGCGGAGCGCGAGCGTGGTCCGAACGTCTCGTCCGCACCGAAGACATCGAGCAGGACGTTCGTATCGACCGCGGTGATCACGGCAGCTCCGCGGGCCCGCGGAGCTCATCGATCGTCGCGTCGGTGCCGGAGGGCAGGTCCAGGATCCCGTACACCGCGCTCACCGGGCCGCGATCCTGGACCTTGCGCGCCACCAGCCGTCCGTCCTCGTCGGTGAAGTCGAGCTCCTGGCCGGGCACGATCCCGAGACGGTCCCGCACCTGCTTCGGGATCGTCACCTGGCCCTTCTCGGACACGACAGCTTTCATACTTCAACAGTAAGAATTCCTACTGCCAGGGTCAACCGTCGCTTGCTCGCACACCGACTCCGGTGCTCGCACATCAACCGCAGTCGGTGCGTGAGCGCCGCTATCGGTGTGCGAGCAGGTCGGCGGTCAGGACGAGACGTGGGCCAGCAGGCGCTGTTCGTCGTCGGTGAGGTGCAGCTCCAGCGCGGGCAGCAGGTCCGCCAGCTGCTCCGGGGTGCGGGCGCTCGCGATCGGGGCCGTGACCGTCGGCTGGTCGGCGAGCCACGCCAGCGCCACGGCCGCCACCGGCACCTCGTGCCCGGCCGCGATCTCGTCGAGCGCGGCGAGCACGGCTCGGCCCCGGTCGTCGAGGTAGGCCCGCGCGCCCTCGGAACGCACGCTGTCCACGTCCGTGTCGGGCCGGTACTTGCCCGTGAGGAAGCCCTTGGCCAGCGCGTAGTAGGGGAACCCGGCCAGGCCCTCGCTCGCGAGCAGCGGCGCGAGCGCGTTCTCGTACTCGTCGCGCTCCATGAGGTTGTAGTGCGGTTGCAGCGCCACGTAGGACGCGAGCCCGTCGCGGGCGGAGATCTCCAGGGCCGAACGCAGCCGCTCGGCGGTGAAGTTGGACGCGGCGATCGCACGCACCTTGCCCTCCCGCACGAGCCGGTCGAACGCGTCGGCCGTCTCCTCCTGCGCGGTGTCGGGGTCGTCGCGGTGGGCGTAGTAGAGGTCGATCCGGTCGGTCCGCAGGCGGCGCAGCGAGTCCTCGACCGCCGTGGCGATGTTGCGGGCCGACAGCCCCGGCCGCTCCGGCCACGACCCCACCTTCGTGGCGATCACGACCTGGTCCCGGTTGCCGCGGGCCGCCATCCAGTCGCCGATGATCGTCTCGGACTCGCCGCCGGAGTTGCCCGGCTTGCGCCAGAAGTAGGAGTCGGCGGTGTCGACGAAGTTGCCGCCCGCGGCGAGGTAGGCGTCGAGGACGGCGAACGAGGTGTCCGGGTCGGCCGTCCAGCCGAACACGTTGCCGCCGAGGCAGAGCCGGGAGACGTCGAGGTCACTCGAGCCGATCTTCACCATGGGGCGCGAGCCTATCCGGCGCGAGCGCGCGCAGGGCGAGGTCGGTGACGGTGTCGGCGTAGGCAGGGGTCAGCGGGGCCGTGCGCAGCAGCCACCGGTGGTAGAGCGGCCCGACGATCATCTCGACGGCCACGGACAGGTCGAGGTCGCGGCGCAGCTGGCCGGCGTCCTGGGCCGCCCGGAGGCGGTCGGCGATC
Source organism: Pseudonocardia kunmingensis (assembly GCF_006716445.1). Classification (GTDB taxonomy): domain Bacteria; phylum Actinomycetota; class Actinomycetes; order Mycobacteriales; family Pseudonocardiaceae; genus Pseudonocardia; species Pseudonocardia kunmingensis. The sequence goes on along the minus strand of NZ_VFPA01000001.1, from coordinate 2,231,421 downwards.
GCGGCGAGGTTCGGTCCGAGGATGCGTTCGACCATCGACTCGGCGAGGCCGGGGTCCTCCTGGATCTCGATCATCAGGGCCCGGCTGGTGCCGGAGAGCGTGGGGTCGGCGAGCTCCGCGACGATGGCGTGCACCACCCCGCGCAGGTCCGCGTCGACGTCGCCGGTGTCGGGCAGGGCGAGGTCGGCGGGGTCGCTCACGGTGGCGAGCATCGCGTCGAGGACCACGGCGCCCTTCGACGGCCACCAGCGGTAGATCGTCTGCTTCCCCACGCCCGCCCGCGCCGCGATGGCCTCGATCGTCAGCTTCCGGTAGCCGACCTCACCGACGAGCTCGTGCGCCGCGGTGAGGATCGCGTGCCGGGAGCGTTCGCTGCGCCGGGTGGGGTCGGGCATGACAGGAGGATACCCCGAACGAGACGAGACGAACCGTCTTGACACGGCGCGCTCGAGGATGCAGAGTACGACAAGCCGAGACGGTTCGTCTCGCGACGAGAGGAGTTCCGATGGTGCACATCGCCATGGTCAGCATCCCGGCGCCGGGTCACGTCAACCCGAGCAGCGAGGTGATCCGGACCCTCGTCGAGCGCGGGCACCGCGTCACCTACGCCAACGACCCGTCCTACGCCGACACGGTGCGCGGCCTCGGCGCCGAGTTCGTGCCCTGCGAGTCGACGCTCCCGTTCCACACCGGCGAGTCGTTCACCGGCGACACGATCGACGCGCTCGCCCTCTTCCTCGACGACGCCATCGCGATGCTGCCGAAGCTCAGGGCGGCCTACGACGACGACCGGCCCGACGTGTTCCTCTACGACATCGCGGGCGGGGCGGCGCGGCTGCTCGCGGCCGAGTGGGGGATCCCGGCCGTCCAGCTCTCGCCCACCTTCGTGGCGTGGGAGGGCTACGAGGAGGAGATGGCCGAGTCGGTCGCGCAGATGAAGGCCGACCCGCGCGGTCAGGACTACTACCGCCGCCTGGGCGAGTGGCTGGCCGAGCACGGTGCGCCCGCGGACGAGGCGTGGATGGGCCGGCCCGAGCGCGGGCTGGTCCTCGTGCCGCGAGTCCTGCAGCCGCACGCGGACCGGGTGGGTCCGCACTTCACGTTCGTCGGCCCGTGCCTGGCGCCGCGACCCGAGCAGGGCGACTGGACGCGGCCCGCGCAGGCGGAGAAGGTCCTGCTGGTCTCGCTCGGATCGGCCTACACCGACCACCCCGACTTCTACCGGCGCTGCGTGCAGGCCTACGGGGACCTGCCGGGGTGGCACGTCGTGCTGCAGATCGGGGCCCACGTCGATCCGGCCGTGCTCGGCGAGGTGCCGGAGTCGGTGGAGGTGCACTCGTGGGTGCCGCAGCTGGCCGTTCTCTCCCACGCCGACGCGTTCCTCACGCACGCCGGCATGGGCGGGTCCGTCGAGGGCCTGTGGACGGGGACGCCGATGATCGCCGCGCCGCAGGCCGTCGACCAGTTCGGCAACGCCGACGCCCTGGTCGCCGCGGGGGTGGCGCGCCGGGTCGACTCGGCGACGGTCACGGCCGCCGAGCTGCGCGAGGCGCTGCTCGAGCTCACCGGATCCGAAGAGGTGGCCCGGCGCAGCGCGGCGATCCGCGCCGAGCTGCGCGAGGACGGCGGCGCCGTGCGGGCGGCCGAGCTCGTCGAGGACGCGCTGCGCATGACCACTGTTTGAGCGTTGGCACTCTCACCGGTAGAGTGCCAACGGAACGGTCCGGACGTCCCGGCACCCGCGACGACGGGACGCCCGCGCGCTGTCCACCAGAACCCATCAGGCGAGTGCACGCACCCCAGGAAGGGGAGGTCATCAAGTGGCGAACATCAAGCCGCTCGAGGACAAGATCGTCGTTCAGGCCAGCGAGGCCGAGACCACCACCGCGTCCGGGATCGTCATCCCCGACACGGCGAAGGAGAAGCCCCAGGAGGGCAAGGTCCTCGCGGTCGGGCCGGGGCGCATCGACGACAACGGCAACCGCGTTCCGCTCGACGTGAGCGTCGGCGACGTCGTCATCTACTCGAAGTACGGCGGCACCGAGGTCAAGTACAACGGCGAGGAGTACCTCATCCTCTCCGCCCGCGACGTGCTCGCGGTCGTCAACTGACCAGGTCCTCCTGACGCCGCCGCCCCGGTGGTCCCTCGACCGAGTGGGCCGCCGGGGCGGCGTCGTTTCCGCTGAACAAGAGAGGCAGGCATGCCGAAGCAGATCAGCTTCGACGAGACGGCGCGCCGTGCGCTGGAGCGCGGGGTGAACCAGCTGGCCGACGCGGTCAAGGTCACCCTGGGCCCGCGTGGCCGCCACGTCGTGCTGGACAAGAAGTTCGGTGGGCCGACCGTCACCAACGACGGCGTCACCATCGCGCGTGAGATCGACCTGGAAGACCCGTTCGAGAACCTGGGTGCCCAGCTCGCGAAGACCGTCGCCACGAAGACCAACGACGTGGCAGGCGACGGCACCACCACCGCCACCGTGCTCGCGCAGGCCATGGTCAAGGCCGGCCTGCGCAACGTCGCGGCGGGCGCCAACCCGTCCGCGCTCGGTGCGGGCATCTCCGCGGCCGCGGACAAGGTCTCCGCCGTGCTGGCGGAGAAGGCCATCCCGGTCGAGGGCAAGGCCATCGCCCAGGTCGGCACGATCGCCTCCCGCGAGGAGGAGATCGGCGCGCTGATCAGCGAGGCCCTGGAGAAGGTGGGCGTCGACGGCGTCATCACCGTCGAGGAGGGCTCCACGCTCGCCACCGAGCTGGAGATCACCGAGGGCCTGCAGTTCGACAAGGGCTACCTCTCGCCGTACTTCGTCACCGACGCCGAGTCGATGGAGGCCGTGCTCGAGGACGCCTACGTCCTGCTGCACCAGGAGAAGATCGGTGCCATCGCCGACCTGCTCCCGCTGCTGGAGAAGGTGCTCGGCGAGGGCAAGCCGCTCCTGATCGTGTCCGAGGACGTCGAGGGCGAGGCGCTGTCCACCCTCGTGGTCAACTCGATCCGCAAGACCGTCAAGGTCGCCGCGGTCAAGTCGCCGTTCTTCGGCGACCGCCGCAAGGCGTTCATGGACGACCTCGCGGTCGCCACCGGCGGCACCGTGATCAAGCCCGAGGTCGGTCTCAAGCTGTCCGAGGCCGGTCTCGACCTGCTCGGCAAGGTGCGCCGCGTGGTCGTCACCAAGGACACCACCACCCTGGTCGAGGGCGCCGGCACCAAGGACGCCATCGACGGGCGCATCGCCCAGCTCAAGGCCGAGATCGAGGCGTCGGACTCGGACTGGGACCGCGAGAAGCTGCAGGAGCGGCTGGCGAAGCTGTCCGGCGGTGTCGCGGTCATCAAGGTCGGGGCCGCCACCGAGACCGCGCTCAAGGAGCGCAAGCACCGCATCGAGGACGCGGTGTCGGCCACCCGGGCCGCGGTCGAGGAGGGCATCGTCCCCGGCGGCGGCTCCGCGCTGGTCCAGGCGGCCAAGGCGCTGGAGGACGGCCTCGGCCTCACCGGTGACGAGGCCACGGGCGTCGCCATCGTGCGCGGCGCGCTCACCGCGCCGCTCTACTGGATCGCCGCCAACGGCGGCCAGGAGGGCGCGGTCGTCGTCGGCAAGGTCGCGGAGCAGGAGTGGGGCCAGGGCTACAACGCCGCCACCCTCACCTACGGCGACCTGCTGGCCGACGGCGTCATCGACCCGGTCAAGGTCACCCGGTCCGCCGTGGTGAACGCCGCGTCGATCGCCCGGATGGTGCTCACCACCGAGAGCTCGGTGGTCGACAAGCCCGAGCCGCCCGCTCAGCCCGCCGCGGGTGGGCACGGCCACGGTCACGGCCACTGAGCCTGCACGACCGAGCGAACGCGAACGGCGCTCTTCCCGGCGGTCAGCCGTGGAGGGCGCCGTTCGTCGTTCCGGCGTTCGCCGTTCCCGCGGGCGTCGCCTCGGGATCGCCCAGGGTGGGCCTGCGGCGCTGCCTGCGCACGATGTCGTCGCGTTCGGCCGCCGTGAGCCCGCCCCACACGCCGTAGGGTTCCTCGGCCGCGAGGGCGTGCCGACGGCATGGCTCGATGACGGGGCAGCGGGCGCAGATCTCCTTGGCCCGCGCCTCGCGGTCGGCCTTGGCCGGGCCGCGCTCCCGCTCCGGGTGGAAGAAGAACCCGCTGTCCATGCCGCGGCAGGCCGCCTGCATCTGCCAGTCCCAGGTCTCGGCAACCGGCTCCGGAAGCTTCCGCGTGTCCGCCACACCCTCACCTCGTCCGTTCGGCGAACTTTCCCCACGCGCGGGAGGTACCCCGGCCGGAAACGCACCACACCTTGTTCACGGGAGTGTCGATGCGACTTGTCGGTCGCCCCTCCGGCGTCGACGATGGCGCGGTGACGACCCGCCGCCCCCCGCCGCCCGACGTGCCGGGGCTCTCGGTGGCGGCGGTCGCCCGCAGGCTCGGGGTCGCGCCCGGCACGTTGCGCACCTGGGACCGCCGGTACGGGATCGGTCCCAGCGGGCACGCGCCCGGCCGGCACCGCCGCTACTCGCCCGTCGACGTGACGCGCCTGGAGCTGATGCAGCGGGCGCTCGTGCGTGGCGTGTCGCCGGGCGAGGCGGCGCGCTATGCGCTCACCGCACCGCTGCCCGCGGGCGGCACCGTCGCGCCCGGCCCTGCTGCCGACCCCGCTCCGCCGCTGCCGGCCGGTGACGGGCAGGCCCGCGTGGGCGGCCGCGTGCTCCGACTGCCCGGCGCCGGCCGGCGCGCCCGCGGCTTGGGCCGCGCGGCGCTCGCCCTCGACGGGCCCGCGGTCGCGGGCGTGCTGCGCGAGTCGCTGGCCGAGGACGGCGTGGAGACCACGTGGGACGACGTGGTGCGGCCCGTGCTGGCCGCCGTCGGGGAGCGGTGGAACCACACCGGCACCGGCGTCGAGATCGAGCACCTGGTCAGCGAATGCGTCCGCGACCTGTTCGGCGCGGGGTCGGGTCGGGCGGCGCCCGCCGCGAGCGGTGCCGCGCGGCCCGTGCTGCTCGCCGCGATGCCCGGCGAGCAGCACACGCTCCCGCTCCTGGCCCTCGCGTGCGCGCTGGACGCGCGCGGTGTCGCGCAGCGCTACCTCGGTGCGGACCTGCCGGCGGACGCGTTAGCGGCCGCTGCCCGCCGCACCGCGCCCGCGGCCGTGGTGCTCTGGGCGCAGCTCGGGGAGACCGCGGACGGCGACGTGCTGCGCGCCCTCCCGCGCACCCGCCCGCGGTTCCGCACGTTCGTCGCCGGCCCGGGGTGGGTGGACGCGGACGTGCCGCGGCCGATCGTCCGGCTCGCGTCCTTGACCGCCGCTCTGGCGGCGATCTCCGACACCGTTCTGGTGTGAGCTCCGTGTGTGGCGGGGCGGCTAGCCGGGGTGCTCCTGGTGCAAACGAGCACGCTCCCCGGATGGCGCAGCGATCGACGAACGAACGGATGAGCGGCACGCCACGCCGACGACACGCCGGGGCGGCCACGGTGAGCGTTCATCGTGCCTCGTCATGACCTGGTCGGGAGCCGCCCGATGAGGGAGGGTGAGGGCCCTCGTGCTCGGCTCCCGGTAATCTGATTACGCCATTCGGACCTAGGTCACCCACATGACGAGTGCCACTCGGCGCAACACTCCCGAATGGAGGGCACAAACCGCCCTGATCGTGTCAAGGTGAGGCAGTCACCCGCCGATGCGGGGGGTGACACATCACCCGGCTGCAGGAAGCTGCAGGAAGGAATCGTCGTGACGACGGTACTCATCTGCGACGATCGTCGTAGCGTCCGCGAAGGCCTGACCCGCGTGATGTCCGCGGTGCCGGGGGTGCACCGGATTGATTGCGTTGCCCACGGGGACGAGTTGCTGGCGAGGTTCTCGCGGCAGCCGGTGGACGTGGTCCTGGTCGGCACCCAGCGGGCGGTGCCCACCGGGGTCGAGGCCACGCGGCGGCTGGTCGCCGCCCACCCGCAGGCCAACGTCATCGTCTTCGGAGCCCCCGACGACGCGGGCAGCATCGCCGCCGCGATCGCAGGCGGTGCGCGCGGCTACCTCCGTTGGGACGCCTCGCGCCCCGAACTGGTGGCCGCACTCGCGCACACGCTCGCGAGCACCGCGGTGCCCACGCCCCGTGCGCCCACCGATCCCGGCGTGCAGCTCACCGAGCGCGAGCTCCAGGTGCTGCGCGGCATGAGCCAGGGCAAGAGCAACGGCCAGATCGGCCGGGAGCTCTACCTGTCGGAGGACACGGTCAAGACCCACGCCCGCCGGCTGTTCCGCAAGCTCGGCGTGCGCGACCGGGCCCAGGCCGTCGCCCACGGCTTCCGCCGCGGGCTCGTGTCCTAGTAGGCCTCCCCCGGGAGCTCGGCGTCAGGGACCGGCGCTCCGGCCCGTCACGGGTCGTGGCCGCCCGGCCCCCGGCGCGTCGGCGCGGGCGGCCGCGGGCACCACCGCGGCGCCCCGCGTCCCGCGCGTCACCGTCCGCACACACGCGGACGGCTGCGCCCGCTCCACGGTCGAGGGCACCGCCAGCACGCCCCGGCCCGTTCCCGCGCGCCTCACGCTCGGCACCGCCGGTAGCCCGCATCCGGGCGCGGTGGCGGCGCGGCGGCCCCCGTTCGGGCGCGGTGTTCCCCGTCCCGGACCTGCACGTCCTCTTCCCCGCGGTGTCCACTCCCCGCGGTGACGGCACCACTCGAACGGTGCCCTTCCGAGACCCCCGATCGGGTGGTCGTCGGGCTGAACCAGCAACGGAACCCCACTCTCGTTCGTCTTCCCGTCCGAGGAGGAGCCCGTCCCGCGCCGCCGTGCGTCTTCGCTACGGTGGTCCGGAATGAGGGCACGGTTGAGCACGCTCCGTGATCAGCCTCACGAACGGATGATGCCGAACATGTTCCGTAACGCCCGAACCACGGTCCGCGATGAGTGAGACGACAGAGGTACCCGACGAACTGGTGGCCCGCGCCATGACGGGCGACCCCCAGGCCGTCGGGGCCGTGATCGCCATCATCCGGCCCATGGTCGTGCGCTACTGCAGGGCGCGACTCGGACGGGTGGACCGGTCGTCGGTCTCGGCCGACGACGTTGCGCAGGAGGTGTGCTTGGCCGTGCTCACTGCACTGCCGGGGTACCGCGTCCAGGGACGACCGTTCCTGGCGTTCGTGTACGGAATCGCCTCACACAAAGTGATCGACGCCCACCGGGCGGCCACGCGGAACCGGTCGGAGCCGGTCGCCGACGTCCCCGACGCGGTCTCGGGCGCGGACGGGCCGGAGCAGCGCGCGCTGCGGGTCGAGCTGTCGAGCGAGATGGGCAAGCTGCTCGACACGCTGCCGGACAAGCAACGGGAGATCCTCGTGCTGCGCGTGGTCGTCGGCCTCTCCGCAGAGGAGACGGCGGAAGCCGTGGGCTCCACGCCGGGAGCCGTGCGCGTGGCCCAGCACCGGGCGCTCGCCCGCCTGCGCAAGTCGATGCCAGAGGAGGAGGTGGTCTGAGTGCCTGACAGGACTTTCGGGGCGGGTGGCGGCCCCTTCGACGGTGGCCGCAGCTCTCGCAGCCGTCCTCACAACGGTACGAACGGCGCCCGGCACCACGGCTCGACCGCGCACCCCGTCCCGTTCGACGATCTCGCCGAGCCCGTCGACCTGGTCGCCGTCCAGGCCGACGACGAGCTCATCAACGCGCTCGCGGCCGGCATGTCCGTGTCGTCGCCCGGCGTGGGCGGCTACGACGCCGACGACCGGGTCGCGGCGATCCTCGCCGCCTGGAAGGCGGACGTGGACGCCGAGCCGGTCCCGGAGCTCGTCGACGTCGACACCGCGGTGGCCACCGTCGTCGCCGCGCGCCCCCCGTCCTCGCGCGCCCGCCACCTCGTCCCGGTGGCCGCGGCCGCCGCGTTCCTCGTGCTGGTCATCGGCGGGGTCTCGGTCAGTTCCTACAACGCCCAGCCCGAGGACGCGCTGTGGGGCGTGTCGAAGGTCCTCTACTCCGAGCGCGCCGAGTCGGTGGAGGCGGCGTCGCGGGTCGAGGACCGCATCGCGGCCGCCAAGGCGGCGCTCGTCGCCGGGCAACCGGTGCTCGCCGCGCAGGAGCTGGCCCGGGCGCAGGAGGACCTCGCGGCCGTCCGTCCCCAGGAGGGGCAGGACGGGCTCGCCGAGACCCAGGAGTTCCTCCAGGCCAAGGCGGCCGAGACCCCACCGGGGCAGTCCGCCGACCCCGCGAGCCCGCTGTCCACGCAGCCCTCGCGCCCGGTGCCGCAGGGTGCGCGCGAGCCCGTGGACCCGTCCGAGTCCGACACCTCGACCGGTTCCGGGGACGAGGAGTCGACGAGCGGTACGTCGCGGCCGGAGTCCGACCGCGGGCCCGACGTCGCCGGCACCCCCGACGGCGACACCTCGGCGCCGGACAGCTCCACCCGGCCCACGAACGACCCGCGCCACGCCCAGCTCGCGCCGGAGAGCGGGGACGGCACCACCACGAGCCGTCCGCAGCCCGACGGCCACGGCGAAGGCGAGCCGGACGACCCGACCGGCAGCACCCCGCCGAGCGCCACGAACGAGGGGCGTCCCGACCCCACCACCACATCGACGACGCCGCCGCCTCCTCCTCCCTCGAGCGACGGTGGCGGGGGCGCGGCTCCCAGCGACCGGCCCACGGCGTCGGGCTCCGAGCCGCCGCCCGCAGGCGGCTGATACGGCCTGCACGCAGAACGGCCCCCGATCCGCGGATCGGGGGCCGTTCTGCGTCGTGGGTGGCGGCGTCCGCCGCCCGCGTCAGGAGTCGGAGAGCACCGCGTCGGCGTAACCGCGGCAGTACTCCCAGGTGACGTAGCTCGCGGGGTCCGGGTCGAACGCCGGCTCGTGCGGCCGCATCTGCCCCTCGTCGAGCAGCTGCTGGAGGCTGGCGCGCAGGAGGCTCCACTCGTGGAAGTGCTGTTCGCCGCAGTCGCCGCAGTCGACGACGATGCCGCGCACCCCACGGGCCTCCAGCAGGGCCTGGTAGACGGCGAGGTCGGCGAGGTCGGCCACCACTTCGTCGCGCTCGGCCTCGCTCAACACGTCCTGGTCGACGACCTCGGGGCCGCCGTCGAGCGACAGCGCGGGGTCGTGCGGATCCCCGGCGAACGGGTCCGGCGGCAGCGCATCACGTGACACGAAGCTCACGATACCCGCACGTGAGACGCGGTGGAGCGGGCGCACCACGGGCACCCCGCCGCGGCGGGGTGCCCGCCTCGTGCGCAGGCGCCACGGACGGGTGTGGCCACGGCCTCCCCCTCACCCCGCGTCGGGTGCCGCGCCCGCCGATACGATGGGCGGACGGGTCTCTGCACCGGATCCGGTCGGGCGGGCGATCCGGGCCCGCGGGTAAGACAGGATGGGTGGCGATGACGACCGAGAGCGCGACGCAACTGCCCCCCAAGTTCGCGATGTTGGGCTTGACCTTCGACGACGTGCTCCTGCTCCCGGCGGAGTCCGACGTCGTCCCGAGTTCGGTGGACACGAGCACCCAGGTCACCCGGCGCGTGCGGCTGCGGGTGCCGATCGTGTCCTCGCCGATGGACACCGTCACCGAGTCGCGGATGGCGATCGCGATGGCGCGAGCCGGCGGCCTCGGGGTCCTGCACCGCAACCTCTCCCCGGACGAGCAGGCCGCGCAGGTGGAGGTCGTGAAGCGGTCGGAGGCCGGGATGGTCACCGACCCCGTCACGTGCTCGCCGGACGACACGCTCGCCGACGTCGACGCGCTCTGCGCCAAGTTCCGCATCTCCGGCGTGCCGGTCACCGATGCGGGCGGGCACCTGGTCGGGATCATCACCAACCGCGACATGCGGTTCGAGATGGACCACTCCCGCCCCGTCCACGAGGTCATGACACCGACGCCGCTGATCACCGCGCGCGTCGGCGTGACCGCGGAGGCCGCGCTCGGCCTGCTGCGCAGGCACAAGCTGGAGAAGCTGCCGATCATCGACGGCGACGGCATACTGCGCGGCCTCATCACCATCAAGGACTTCAACAAGACCGAGAAGTACCCGCTGGCCACGAAGGACCCGGACGGCCGCCTCGTCGTGGCCGCCGCGGTCGGGGTCGGCGACGACGGCTACGCCCGCGCGATGACGCTGGTCGACGCCGGTGTCGACGTGGTGATCGTCGACACCGCGCACGGGCACTCCCGCCGGGTGCTCGAGACCGTCGCGAAGCTGAAGGCCGAGGTGGGCCACAGCGTCGACGTCGTGGGCGGCAACGTCGCCACGCGGGCGGGCGCCGCTGCGCTCGTCGAGGCGGGGGCCGACGCGGTGAAGGTCGGTGTCGGTCCGGGCTCGATCTGCACCACGCGGGTGGTGGCCGGTGTCGGCGCCCCGCAGATCACCGCGATCTACGAGGCCGCTCAGGCGTGCGCCCAGGCCGGCGTCCCGGTGATCGGGGACGGGGGCATCCAGTACTCCGGCGACGTCACGAAGGCGATCGTGGCGGGCGCGTCCACCGTGATGCTCGGGAGCCTGCTCGCGGGCACCGCGGAGTCGCCCGGCGAGCTGATCCTGGTCGGCGGCAAGCAGTTCAAGACCTACCGCGGGATGGGCTCGCTCGGGGCCATGCAGTCGCGCGGCGACTCGAAGTCCTACTCCAAGGACCGCTACGCGCAGGACGACGTCCTCAGCGAGGACAAGCTCGTGCCCGAGGGCATCGAGGGCCGCATCCCGTTCCGCGGGCCCCTGGCGCAGGTCGTGCACCAGCTCGCGGGCGGCCTGCGCTCCGGCATGGGCTACGCCGGGGCGCAGACGATCGAGGAGCTGCAGCAGGCTCAGCTCGTGCGGATCACCGCCGCGGGGCTCAAGGAGAGCCACCCGCACGACATCACCATGACGGTGGAGGCGCCCAACTACGCGGCCCGCTGAGCGGGGTTCTACTGTGGTCACCCGTGCGTGACCTCGTGGAGATCGGGATGGGCCGAGAGGCCCGTCGTAGCTACGACCTGTCGCAGGTCGAGATCGTTCCGTCCCGGCGGACGCGGAGCTCACAGGAGGTCTCGACCGCCTGGCAGCTCGACGCGTACCCGTTCGAGATCCCGCTCGTGACCCACCCCACCGACGCGATCGTGTCGCCGGCGAGTGCGGTGCGGATCGGGCAGCTCGGCGGCTTGCCGGTGCTCAACGCCGAAGGGCTCTGGGCGCGCCACGCCGACGCCGACGGCGCCCTCGAACGCGTGCTCGAGGCGGCCACCGACGACGACCCGTCCGCGGCCGTCCGGCTGCTGCAGGAGCTGCACGCGGCCCCCATCCAGGCCGACCTGCTCACCGAGGCGCTCAAGACCGTGCGCGAGGCCGGGGTGACCGTGGCCGCCCGCGTCAGCCCGCAGCGCGCCCGCGAGCTCACCCCCGATCTGCTCGCGGGCGGCGTCGAGATCCTCGTCGTGCAGGGCACCATCATCTCGGCCGAGCACGTGTCCGGCGGGGAGCCGCTGAACCTCAAGGAGTTCATCAACTCCCTCGACGTCCCGGTCGTCGCGGGCGGCTGCGGCGACTACCGCACCGCGATGCACCTCATGCGCACCGGCGCGGCCGGCGTCATCGTGGGCTACGGGGAGTCCTCGGCCACCACCACCGACGACGTGCTCGGCATCGGCGTGCCGATGGCCACCGCGATCGTCGACGCCGCCGCCGCCCGCCGCGACTACCTCGACGAGACCGGCGGCCGCTACGTCCACGTCATCGCCGACGGCGGCATGGCCGGCTCGGGGGACATGGCCAAGGCCATCGCCTGCGGCGCCGACGCCGTGATGCTCGGCGAGCAGCTGGCCGAGGCCACCGAGGCGCCGGGCCAGGGCCTGTACTGGACCTCGTCGGTGGCCCACCCCTCCCTGCCCCGCTCGGAGGTCACGGGCTTCGCCCCCGGCGAGCTCGACCTGGAGGGCGTCCTCTTCGGCCCGGCCAGCAGCCCCTACGGCACGGTGAACCTGTTCGGCGCCCTGCGGCGGGCGATGGCGAAGACGGGCTACTCGGACCTGAAGGAGTTCCAGCGCGTGGGCCTGACGGTCCGCGGCTGATCGGTCCGACCCGTGCGTGAGCGCGGTGGCCACCGCGCCGAGGTGCGGTTCGGATCGATCAGGTGCCGGGTCGATGTCGGGCCCTTGATCGTTGCGAGAGGCACCTGCGGGTGGTGGCCGCCGCCCTGGTGGACGGGTCGGATGGATCCGGCCGGGTTGATCGCGTCGAGACGTACGGCAGCGACGTTGCGGCCGCGGTGGTGTGCGGCTCGGACGGATCGATGTGGTGAACGCTGAGCGCACGCCGGCGTGCTGGCGGCAGCGCTGACGTGCGGCTCGCGTCGATCAGGGGCGCGGGTGGGCGTTCCTGGTGTACGGCTCGCGGCGATCAGGCCGCGCCGAGGGCCTCCAGGGGCAGGCCGGCGGCCGCCGCGGCCGCGACGAGGCGGGTGCGGACCCTGTCCGCGACCCAGTCCGGACGGCGGATGACGATGTACGCGCCGAACCGGATGACGACCCACCCGGCAGCCGTCAGGTACGCCTCGCGCTGCAGGTCGTGCAGCGCGCGGTCCGGGTCCAGGTGGTCGCTGCCGTTGTACTCGACGGCGATGCGCACGGCCGGGTAGGCGAGGTCGAGCAGGTACGGGCCGACCGGGTGCTGCAGCTCCGGCTCCGGCAGGCCGCCGAACTCGAGGGCGAGGCGGATCCGCGTCTCCATCGGGGAGCCGGAGCGGCGGTCGGACAGCGCGACGACCCGGGGCAGCCGTGCGCTGCCGCGACCGCCCAGGTGCCGTCGGGCCAGGAGCAGCACCTCGTCGGGGTCGAACCCGTGGGCGTGGCTCAGCGCGTCGACGGCGATGACCGCCTCGACGAGCGAGCCGCGCCGGCCCAGGTCGTACGCCGTGCGCCGCGGTGTCGTGACCAGGAGGTCGCCGACCTCCTCCACCTCGTCGGCCCAGAGTTCGTCCTGGCGGACCAGCAGCCCGGGACGGGACCGCATGCGGTGCGGGACGACGACCTCCGCCGGTGCTCCGAGCGGGCCGCATGAGGCGTCGAGCAGCTCGGCCGCCGAGTACCCGCCGAGCGCGCCGCGCCCCGCGATCAGGAGGTAGGCGGCCCGGGAGAGCAGCTCGAGGTCGACCTCGGCGTCGGCGGGGGCGTAGATGTCGGGGAACAGGCGACGGAAGCGGGGGCCGCGCAGCATCGCGGGGGTGAGCAGGCCTGCGGTGACGGCCTCGGAGCCGCGGAAGGGCTGGGTGAGGTTCATGCGCGGCATGGACGACCCCCGCGCCCGCGCGGTTCCGTTTCCGGCTGGAACGTTCGCACCTGCACACGTTCGGTCCGCAGATCGGTCCGATCCGCACCTCACAATGGCGCCGCGCCCGCATGATCAGTCCGATCCGCACACAGCCGCTGGCGCCAGCTGCTGGCGGCACCTGCAGTTGATCGGTCCGAGTGGTACGCGAGTGTTGCTGCCGGTGCGCTGGTGTGCTTCTCGTCCGCGGTGATCCGCGCGAGTAGCGCGTCAGCGTGGTGGCGCCAGCGATGGTGTGCGGGTCGGAACGATCACGGGGATGATCGGTGCGAGGCGCACCTCCGCGTGGTTCGTCGGCGGTCGTGTGCGGCTCGGAGCGATCTCAAGGCCGTGATCGGTGCGAGGGGTACGTCGTGGTCGTCGGCGCAGCGGTGGTGTGCTTCTCGCCGCGATCGCGGGCGGGCGGCCCGGCGCGGCGGGAGCGGTGATTACCCTGGTGCGGTGCAACCTCCCACCGTCCTCGTCGTCGACTACGGGGCGCAGTACGCCCAGCTGATCGCCCGCCGGGTGCGGGAGGCGCAGGTGTACTCCGAGATCGTGCCGGGTGACACGCCCGTGTCGGAGATCGTCGCGCGCAAGCCGGCGGCGCTGATCCTCTCCGGCGGGCCGTCGAGCGTGTACGAGGCGGGCGCGCCGAGCGTCGACCCCGAGCTGTTCCGGACGGGCATCCCGGTGCTGGGGCTGTGCTACGGGTTCCAGGCCATGGCGCGGGCGCTCGGGGGCGAGGTGGCCCCGGACGGCACCCGGGAGTACGGCCGCACCGAGCTGACGCTCTGCGCCGCGGAGAGCACGCTGCACGGCGGGCTGCCGGCGCGGCACCCGGTGTGGATGAGCCACGGCGACTCGGTCGTGCAGGCGCCGGAGGGCTTCACGGTCACGGCGTCCTCGGAGCGCGCGGCGGTGGCCGCATTCGAGGATCCGGTGCGCCGGCTCGCCGGGGTGCAGTACCACCCCGAGGTCGGGCACTCCCCGCACGGCCAGGAGGTGCTGCGCCGCTTCCTGCACGACATCGCAGGCGTCACGCCCGGCTGGACCACGGCGTCGATCATCGACGACACGATCGACGCGGTGCGGGCGCAGGTGGGCGAGGGCCGCGCCATCTGCGGCCTGTCCGGCGGCGTGGACTCCGCAGTGGCCGCCGCGCTGGTGCAGCGCGCGATCGGTGACCAGCTGACGTGCGTCTTCGTCGACCACGGCCTGCTGCGTTCGGGCGAGCGCGAGCAGGTCGAACGCGACTTCGTGGCGGCGACCGGTGCGAAGCTGCACACCGTCGACGCCCGTGAGCGCTTCCTCGGCGCGCTCGCCGGGATCACCGATCCCGAGGAGAAGCGCAAGGTCATCGGCCGCGAGTTCATCCGGGTGTTCGAGGCGGCCACCACCGAGGTCGCCGAGCAGGAGCATGTCGGCTTCCTCGTCCAGGGCACGCTCTACCCGGACGTCGTCGAGTCCGGCGGCGGCTCGGGAACGGCCACGATCAAGAGCCATCACAACGTGGGCGGGCTGCCGGAGGACATCGAGTTCGCGCTGGTGGAGCCGTTGCGGGCGTTGTTCAAGGACGAGGTGCGCCGGGTCGGTGCCGAGCTCGGGCTGCCCGAGACGATCGTGCACCGTCAGCCGTTCCCCGGCCCCGGGCTCGGGATCCGGATCATCGGTGAGGTCACCGCCGAGCGGCTGGCCACGCTGCGGGACGCCGACGCGATCGTCCGCGAGGAGCTCACCTACGCCGGGCTGGACCGCGACATCTGGCAGTGCCCCGTCGTGCTGCTGGCCGACGTCCGCAGCGTGGGCGTGCAGGGCGACGGCCGCACGTACGGGCACCCGGTGGTGCTGCGGCCGGTGTCCAGCGAGGACGCGATGACGGCCGACTGGACGCGGCTGCCCTACGACCTGCTCGAGCGGATCTCCACGCGCATCACGAACGAGGTGGCCGAGGTCAACCGCGTCGTCCTGGACGTCACGAGCAAGCCGCCCGGCACCATCGAATGGGAGTAGGGCGGCACCGGGGCCCCCGCCCCGGCGCCGCCCGTCGACCGCTCGCTCCCCAGCAGCGGCCCGTGACGCGCGGCCGGTGCTCCCCAGCACCGGCCGGCGTCGTCTAACGCCTGCGCCCCCGCAGGCTGCCGATCAGCAGGAGCAGCCCGACCGCGGCGGCCCCCGCCGCGAGCAGCCACCGCGCGTCGAGGCCGGCGAGCGTCGGCACCTGGCCGACGAACGCGCTGGTCGCCATGCCCAGCGCGAGGATCCCGACGATCAGCGTGAACACCTCGGGCCCGCGCTTGCGGACCTCCTGACCCGTGCCGTCAGCCACGGCGCACCTCCACGTCTCCTGCGCCCGCCTCGATGTCGAGGAGGAGCGGCCGTCCACTGCGGACCCCGTCGGTGCCGAGGTCGTCGACCACGTTCAGCTCCGCGCCCGGCCCGTCGTCGCGCTGCTCGCCGAACGAGATGTCCCCCACGCCGAGCGACCCGGTGAGCGTGACGTCGGCCGTGTTCGGCACCTGCACCAGCACGTCACCCGCGCCGAGGGAGATCCTCGTGCGCACCGCGTTGGTGTTGCCGTCCGGCCCGACGCCCAGGTCGAGGTTGCGCAGGTCGAGGTCGATCTCGCCGGCCGTGCGCTGGTAGGTGGTCTGCAGGGCGGCGACGGTGGTGGGCGCGGCGCGCAGCTCGCCCCACCCGTTGCCCTGCCACCGGTCGAGCGGCGCCGCGACGACGGACCAGGTGAGCACGCTCAGCAGCAGCGCGAACGGGATGAGCCCCCGCCCGGCCCGCAGGAACGACCCGACGACCAGCCCGGCTCCGAGCACCGCGAGCACGACGCCGAGCAGCACCGGCAGGTTCGCCACCGTGAGTGCGCCGGCCAGCAGCATGATCACCGAGGTGGCGGCGCCCGCGATGAGCGCGAGCCCCAGCGTCACCGATGTGACCGGCAGCGTGCGCGGCGGCGGTGGCGCCGGCGCGGGGGACGGCTCGGGGAGGTCCCACGCGAACGGCGCCGCTCCGAGCGGGTCCCACGCCGGTGGCCCTGCCGGGTCCTTGACCAGCGACGGGCCGCCGGCCGCCGCCGGCGTCGCCACCGTCGGTGCCTCGGACGCCGTCGCGCCGGTGCCGAGCTTGCCCCGGCTGCGGTGCAGCAGGTACAGCAGTCCGGCGACGACGAGCAGCGGGAGCAGCACGTCCGGGCCGTTCCCCCCGAACAGCGACCCGACCGTGATGGCCGCGGCGATCGCGAGGCCGACCACGAGGTACCCCCGCGTGCGGGACCGGGCCGGTGCCGACGGGTCGGCGGGGGCGTCCGGCAGCAGGATCCAGCCCGCGATGTAGAGCGCCGCGCCGATCCCGGAGAACGCCGCCACCACGAACCCGACCCGCACCAGCACCGGGTCGATGTCGTAGCGGCGCGCGATCCCTGCCGCCACACCCGCGATCTGGCGGTCGTCCCGCGGCCGCGCGGGCCGCGTCTCCCACATCTCCCGCAGGGTGTCCTGCACGTCCGTGCGAGTCATGTCCGCACCTCCTCTGCGGCACAGCCTGCCCGCCGTGGCGACCCCCGAGCATGGGGGATGGCCCCGAGAAGCCCCGGAGGTTTCCCCGATGTCCGTACTTCCCCCGCGTGTGACCATGGGTGTGTGATCCCAGCTCCTGCCCCCGTCCCGCAGCCCGTGGCGTCGCCGTCCGGCACGCCGCCGCTCGCGCGCAGGCGTGGCGGGCGGCTCGTGGCGGGCGTCGCCGGGGGCGTGGCCGACCACCTCGGGGTCGACGTCCTGTGGGTGCGGACGGCGTTCGTCGTCCTCGCCGCGGTCAACGGCGCCGGTGTCATCGCCTACGGACTGCTGTGGATCTTCGTGCGCCAGGAGTCCGCGGAGGTGCCCCGCGCGCTCGGACGCACCGAGCGCCAGCAGGCGCTCGGACTCGCCGCTCTGGGCATCGGCGCGGGCCTCGCCGCGGCGGCGCTGGGCAACACCGTCATCGGCTGGATCGTCGGCCCGCTCGGAGTGGCAGCGGTCGGTGCCGCGGTCGTGTGGCGGGAGGCCGACGAGTCGCAGCGCAGGCGCTGGACGGCCGGCGCGCGCTCGGGCGTCACCGGCGTCACGGGCACCGGCTGGCCGGCGCTGTGGCGGGTGCTCGCGGGTGCGCTCTTCGTCGCCACCGGGATCGGGGTGTTCCTGTTGGGCAACCTGGACCTCTCGCAGGTGCAGTTCGGGCTGTTGGCGGTGTTCGCCACCCTGCTCGGCGTCGGTGTGCTCACCATCCCGTGGTGGGTGCGCCTGATGCGCGAGCTGGGTGAGGAGCGCCGCGAGCGCATCGTCGAGACCGAGCGTGCCGAGATCGCCGCGCACCTGCACGACTCCGTGCTGCAGACGCTGGCGCTCATCCAGCGCCAGTCCGACCAGCCGCGCGAGGTGCTGCGGCTGGCCCGCGGCCAGGAACGCGAGCTGCGCCACTGGCTCTACGGGCCCGCCGGGTACGGCCGGTCCGGGCGCGCGTCGGGGGACCCGGCGCTCGACGAAGGGCTGGCCGGCGCCATCACGAGCGCCGCCGCGGAGGTGGAGGACACCTACGCGATCGACGTGCGCCCCGTCGTGGTGGGTGACCGCCCGCTCGACGACGGGCTGCGCGCGCTCGTGCTCGCGGCCCGCGAGTCCATGGTCAACGCGGCGAAGCACGCGCAGGTGGGCGAGGTCAGCGTCTACGTCGAGGTCGAGCCCGATGAGGTGCACGTGTTCGTGCGGGACCGCGGCGTCGGCTTCGACCCGGACGCGGTGCCCGGCGACCGGCACGGCCTCGCCGACTCGGTGCACGGCAGGATGGACCGGCACGGCGGGGCGGTGCGGCTGCGCAGCACCCCGGGAGAGGGCACCGAGGTGCACCTGAGCATGCCGGTGGACGGGCGGGCAGCAGCCCGCTCCGAGCAGGACGAGCCCGATGCGCGGGCGCAGGAGGAAGCACACCGATGAGCGAGCCGACGGACACGCCGATCCGCGTCTTCCTGGTCGACGACCACGGCCTCTTCCGGTCCGGGGTGCGGGCCGAGCTGGACCGGCACGTCCCGGACGTCACGGTCGTGGGCGAGGCCGGGTCCGTCGACGAGGCGGTGGCCGCGATCCGGCACGTGCGTCCCGACGTCGTGCTGCTCGACGTCCACATGCCCGACGGCGGCGGTGCGGAGGTGCTGCGGCAGCTGCGACCCGAGCTGCCCGACGTGGTGTTCCTGGCACTGTCGGTGTCCGACGCCGCGGAGGACGTGATCGCGGTGATCCGCGCGGGTGCCCGCGGGTACGTCACGAAGACGATCTCCGGTCGGGAGCTCGCCGACGCGGTGCGGCGGGTGCGGTCCGGCGACGCGGTGTTCTCACCGCGACTGGCCGGCTTCGTGCTGGACGTGTTCTCCGACCGGCCCGGCGCCGCCCCGCCCGGGGACCCGGAGCTGGACCTGCTCACCCGCCGCGAGCGCGACGTCCTGCGCCTGCTCGCGCGCGGCTACGCGTACAAGGAGATCGCAGGGGAGCTGTTCATCTCCGTCAAGACGGTGGAGACGCACGTGTCGAGCGTGCTGCGCAAGACGCAGCTGTCCAACCGCTACGAGCTCTCCAGGTGGGCCTCGGACCGGCGCCTCGTCTGAGCGGGATTCGCATGACGAACGGCACTTTCGTCGGCTAGGTACCGACGAGAGTGCCGTTCGTCAGGTGCGCGACTTGCACCCGCTGCGCTGAGGCCTCAGCCGAGCAGGCCGCTCACGGTGTCGCCGACCGCGTCGACGAGCCCGCCGTCGCCGTCGTCGTCGCCGCTGTCGTCCTTGCCGCTGTCCTCGTTGTCGTCGCTGCTGTCGCTGTCGTCCTTGCTGTCGTCGCTGCGATCGTCGCTGTCGCTGCTCGACTTCCGGTCGTCCTTCTCGGCGTCGTCCTTCTGGGGAGCGGACGAGTCTTCGTCGCCGGCGGAGAAGAGGCTGAAGGAACGCGAGTCCTCGTCGCCTTCGTCGTCGCCGTCGTCATTGCTCTTGCTGTTGCTGCGCTTGTCGTCGTCGTCGCCGTCGTCGTCGCTGGTGAGACCGAGGGCGCCGGTGAGGCCGTTGACCGTGTTGCCGACCGCGCCGAGGAGGCCGTCGCCACCGTCGTCGCCGTCGTCGTCGCTCTCCTCGGACCCGCTGCCCGCGCTGCGGCTCGTGTCGCCGGAGGAACTCTCGTCGCCGCCGTCGGAGTCGTCGCCGGTGCTCGCGCTCTTCGCGGTGTCGGCCCGGTCGTCGTCGGTGCCGGCGGAGCTGCTGCCGTCGGAGTTGCTGCCCGCGTTCTCGTCCGAGTCGTCGGACGTGGCGGTGGCGCTGTCACCACCGGAGCCGCCGCTCGCGGCGTCGTCCGGGCCGGCGGCCGTGTCCTGCGCCTCGGTGCCCGCGGCACCCGCGAGGGCGGCCGGGAACGCGACGGGGACCCAGTTGGTGGGGGCCGCGGTGCCGGCGTCGAGGGTGTCGGTGGCGGCGGCCTGGTCGATGACCACGCTGGGGGGAGTGGCGGCCGGGTCCTGCGCGTCGAGCAGCCCCTGGCCCGGGTACGGGCCCTCGTCCTCGGCGGTGCCGCCACCGGCGGGGGCCTCGTTGCCGGTGGGGACCACGTCGGTGAGGACCGCGGCGCCGACGACCGAGCCGACGGCCAGGAGCGCGCCCGCGGCGATCGCGCCACGGCGCACCAGGGCGTGCCGGCCCGCGGCGCGCCTGTCCTCGTCGGCGTCGGCGGCCTGCTGGTGCGGGCGCGGCTGGACCGGACGGTCCACGGCGTGGGGAGCACGGCCCTCGCGACGCAGCAGCGAACCGACCGAGACGCCGACGGTGGCGGGCTCGTCGGCCGAGTCCTCGAAGGTGGGCGGAACGGGCGCGTTGCGGCTCAACAGATCGGCGACGGTGAGTACCTCCGTCGCAGGTGCATCTGATCCACTTCGGGACAGCAGCTGGGCCACAGCGAGACGTCCTCCCTTGGAGTGAACGGACGCTCGAATGTCTACCGGATGCCGAAGACGGGTACCAAGTGTCATTCATCCGCTCGTCGCGCGTCACCCACATGGGTTACATCCACTCGACGACTGCTACCGACCGCTCGCCTGATCGGCCTGCCGTTCGTCGCAGACCGTTACCGTCCGTCGGGCAGATCAGGCCGCTCGCCCGAGCGCGCGCTGCGCCGAGCGGGCACCGCCGATGGCCCGGAAATCCGCGAACGGATCCGTGATCGTTCCGAGATCCGGCGATCCGTGGCCCCGCGAAACGGCGACCGGTGCGGCCCGCGGCTCAGTGGAGGCTCAGAGGAGAGGCTCAGGGGAGGCTGCGGAAACGCGAGCGCGTGGAGTCGAGCGCCTGCTTCGCGTAGAGACCCGCGCCGCCGGCGAGCAGCAGCCCCGCGATGTCGGGCACCGTGCCACCGGAGGTGAGCAGGAGACCCAGCAGGGCGACGCCGGCCGTGCCGCCCGCGACCTTCCAGCGGCTGTTGACGTAGTCGGTGGTGGTGCCACCGGACATCCCGCGCTTCTTCGCCGCGTTGTTCAGCAGCGCCAGGTAGCCGACGTGCCCGAGCGCGACGATCAGGCCGACCAGGGCGATCACTGCTGCGACGATCCCGAACACCGCACCCATGCACCAAGAGTGCCACGAACCGGGCCCGTCGCGCCGCACTCCGCACGAGGAGTTCCTCCAGGGGTGCCCCTGGGCGGTGTCAGCGCCCGCCGAGGCGGCCGCGGCCCAGCTTCAGCAGCAGGAGGGCCAGGTCGCGGCCTTCGCTGCCGAGCTCGCGGAAGCGGGCCAGCACGGCCATCTCCCGGCTGTAGACGATGCGGGGGCCGCCCGCGGCCATCCGCGCCCTGCCGATGGTCTGGGACACCTCCGTGCGGCGCTTGATCAGCCGCAGGATCTCGGCGTCGAGCCGGTCGATCTCGACGCGCAGCTCGGCGATGTCGGCGTCGGGGGCGGTCGCGGCGGCGTCGTCCGCGGCGGGTCGTGCGGCGGCCGGCTCCACGGCGGGCTGCTCGGTGGTCTCGTCGGTCACGGTCACGGTCTCCTCCTGGCGGTGCCGGGCCCGGGCCCGTGACGCGCGAACGCCCCGGGTCCGATGGACTCCGGGGCGTGGTCGGGGCTGGTCAGCCTGTCACGGGAACCGGTGTCCGGTACCCGTAGAAAAATCGTCGGCTGATCAGTGGCACGCCAGCAGTGTGCCACATCCGAGGGGTGTCGGGGAGCGGCGGTACCCTTTCGAACACGATGAGCGCGCTGTTCGAACTGCCCACGGAGAACCCCGTCCACCCCCGCACCGAGCGCGGTGCGGCCCTGCTGGAGGGGCTCAACCCACGCCAGCGTGAGGCGGTGGTCCACGCGGGCTCGCCGTTGCTGATCGTCGCCGGTGCGGGGTCGGGCAAGACGCGCGTGCTCACCCACCGGATCGCCTGGCTGCTGGCCGAGCGCGGTGTGCACCCCGGCGAGGTCATGTCGATCACCTTCACGAACAAGGCAGCGGCCGAGATGAAGGAGCGGGTCGACGCGCTGGTCGGACGCCGCGGCAACGCGATGTGGGTGTCCACGTTCCACTCGATGTGCGTGCGCATCCTGCGGCGCGAGGCCAAGCACCTGGGGGTGCGCAGCGCGTTCTCCGTCTACGACGCCGACGACACCCGCAGGCTCGTCGGCCTGGTCGCCCGCGACCTGGAGCTCGACCCGAAGAAGTTCGCCGCCCGCGGCGTCGCCGCGCAGATCTCGAACCTCAAGAACGAGTTGCGCTCGCCCGAGGACGCCGCCGAGCGCGCGAGCAACGAGTACGAGCGCAAGGTCGCCGAGGTGTACGGCGTCTACCAGGCGCGGCTGCACACGGCCAACGCGTTCGACTTCGACGACCTGATCATGGAGACGGTGTCGCTGCTGCAGCGGCTGCCCGCCGTCGCCGAGTACTACCGGCGCCGGTTCCGCCACGTGCTCGTCGACGAGTACCAGGACACCAACCACGCGCAGTACGTGCTGGTGCGCGAGCTCGTGGCCCCGGCGGCGGAGGGCGTGCAGCCGGCCGAGCTGTGCGTGGTGGGCGACTCGGACCAGTCGATCTACGCCTTCCGCGGCGCCAGCATCCGCAACATCATCGAGTTCGAGCAGGACTTCCCCGACGCGCGCACGATCATGCTGGAGCAGAACTACCGCTCCACGCAGCACATCCTGTCCGCGGCCAACGCCGTCATCGCGCGCAACCCGGACCGCCGCGACAAGCGCCTGTGGTCCGAGCAGGGCGACGGCGCGAAGGTGGTCGGCTACGTCGCCGACAACGAGCACGACGAGGCCGCGTTCGTCGCGCAGGAGATCGACCGGCTGGTGGATTCGGGCGAGATCCGCAACTCCGACGTCGCCGTCTTCTACCGCACCAACTCGCAGTCGCGGGTGTTCGAGGACGTGTTCCTGCGCGTCGGGCTGCCGTACAAGGTCGTCGGCGGCGTGCGCTTCTACGAGCGCAAGGAGGTGCGCGACGCGCTGGCCTACCTGCGGGTGCTGTCCAACCCGGAGGACACGGTCAGCCTGCGCCGCATCCTGAACGTCCCCAAGCGGGGCATCGGTGAGCGCGCGGAGGAGATGGTCGCCACCTACGCCGACCGCGAGCGCATCTCGTTCGCCGCGGCGCTGCGGATCGCCGCCGAGCGGCCCGAACGCATACCGGGCCTGGTCACGCGGTCGCACCGGTGCATCGCCGGGTTCGTCCGGCTGCTCGACGAGCTCGACGAGCTGGTGGAGCGCGGGGAGGAGACCGCGGAGATCCTCGAGGCCGTCTACGCCCGCACCGGGTACACGGCCGAGCTGGAGGCGAGCGACGACCCGCAGGACGGCTCGCGGCGGGAGAACCTCGCCGAGCTGGTCACGGTCGCCCGCGAGTTCGCGGGTGACGCCGCGGTGGCCGACCTGGACGACTCCGATGTCGAGGTGGGTGCCCCGGCCCCCGGCTCGTTGGCCGCGTTCCTGGAACGGGTGGCCCTGGTCGCCGACGCCGACTCCATCCCGGACAACGACGAAGGCATGGTCACGCTGATGACCCTGCACACCGCGAAGGGCCTGGAGTTCCCGATCGTGTTCCTCACCGGGTGGGAGGACGGCGTGTTCCCGCACATGCGGGCCATGGGCGACCCGGCGGAGCTGGCCGAGGAGCGTCGCCTGGCCTACGTCGGCATCACCCGGGCCCAGCAGCGGCTCTACCTGTCCCGGGCGATGATCCGCTCGTCGTTCGGGCAGCCCAACGCCAACCCGGCGTCGCGCTTCCTCGCCGAGGTGCCCGACGACCTGGTCGACTGGCGTCGGGCCGAGCCGGAGCGATCGGCGCCGGTGGGCCGCTTCGGGTTCGGGAAGCGTCCGGGGGCCACCGACCGCGGCTCCTGGAACGTGCCGAGGGCGGCGATGAAGGCCAGCATCTCGCTCGATGTCGGCGACCGCGTCAACCACGACAAGTACGGCCTGGGCACGGTCATCGAGTCCGACAAGTCCACCCAGCGGGTGCTGATCGACTTCGGAAGCGCGGGCACCGTCCGGCTGATGCTCATCGGCGGGGTGCCGCTGCAGAAGCTGTAGCGACCGGCGCGTCCGCGTGCTCGTCCCGGGTGGTGGGTGACGCGCGCCGCTACGGCTCCCGCGACTCCTGCACGAACAGGATCTTGTTGCCCGCCGGATCGACCGCTTCCGCGGTCTTGACGAACCCGTGGTCGCTGACCTCACCCACGGCGACCTCGACAGCGGCGCACGCGGAGCGCTGGGCGTCGAGGTCCTCGACGCCGACGACGACCGTGGTGCCGCCGGCGGACCCGGGATCGACGGCCACCTGGATCCACGCGTTCTCGGCCAGCTGCCACTCGGCGATTCCCTCCATGGGCTCGACGTCAGGGGCCCGCCCGACCCACTTCTGGTACCACGCCACGGCCTTCGCGTGGTCGGTGACGGGCAGCACGCCGACCACGTTCACGAGGTTCGATCCAGGCATCCGATGCTGACCCTTTCGGCTCGGTCTGCGGGGAGTGGGTGCCCGCGACGGTAGCGGCGGCCGGATGCCGGGTCTTGGAAAAAAGCCGCGGCGGCTCGGCCTCGATCCACCGGATAACCCGGTGTGCTGATCATGTCGTGCGGATCCCGATCCGCTACCCCGAACGCGGTCCGGGACGACGTGGCCGGCGCCAGGATCCGATGAGTTCGCGGCCCTCGGCTGGTCCAAGCTCGTGACCCCGAGGAAAGGACACCGCCATGTCGGAGCTTCTCGTCGACTTCATCACCTCGCTCGACGGCTACGCATCGGGAGAGGGCTGGCCCGGGTTCTGGGGCCTCGAGGGCCCGGAGTACCTGGCGTGGCTCGGCGAGCAGCCCGAGGTCACCCACTTGATGGGAGCGAACACCTACCGCCTGATGTCGGGCTTCGCCGCCGGCGAGGTCCCGGACGGCCAGGACGGGTTCAGGGCCGAAGAGGAGGCGTCCGTCGACGAGCTCACGCGAGCACCCAAGGTGGTGTTCTCCTCCTCGCTCGAGGAGCCACTGACGTGGGCCAACACCACCCTCGTCCGCGGGGACGCCGTCGCGGCGGTCCGCGCCATGAAGGAGAACGGCTCGGGGCTCCTCAGCACGATCGGCAGCCTCAGCCTGTGCCGGTCCCTGCTGCGAGCCGGACTCGTCGACCGCTTCCGGGTCGGGATGTTCCCGGTGATCACCGGGGCCACGGGCGCAGAACGCATCTACGACGGCTATCCGGACGTCGCCCTCGAGATGATCGATCACCGGACCTTCGACGGCCGCATCCAGCTGGTCGAGTACAAGCCCCGCGTGCTCGAGCACCCGCCGCTCGGCGCCCCGGCGTGACGTCGCCCCGCCCCCAGCTGTCGAACGCCGTGGTCAGTCGGCCGAGCTCAGCGTTTCCGGGTACGCCGTGGCAGCCCGGAACCGCCCGGGCGACATGCCCGCGAACTGCCTGAAATCCGCGTTCATGTGCGACTGGTCGTAGTAGCCGTGCGCGAGCGCCAGCCGGCCGAAGGAGCCGGTCCCGGACCGGAGGGCTGCCGCCGACCTGCGGAACCGGACGATGCGGGCGAAGAGCTTCGGCTTCACGCCGACCTGCTCCTCGAACAGGCTGGTGAAGCGCGTGGGGGAGGCGTCGATCCGACGGAGGACGTCCCCGATGGGCGCCTTCCCGCCGGTGCTCTCGATCATCGAAACCGCGTGGGCGATGCGCGGATCGGTGCCGGGGCGTCCGGCGAGCCGCTCGGTGATCCAGCCTCCCAGGAGCAGCACGCGCGCTTCGTCGGAGCTCGCCTCGTCCAGACGCTCGGCGAGGCGTCGCGACTCGCCGCCGATCAGGTCCTGCAGATTCGCGGTGGCCCCGGTCAGCTCGCGCAGCGGGACGCCGAAGAGGGAGAAGGCGCCCGCCGGTCGAAGGCGGACGCCGAGCACGCGAGACCTCGGGGCGGGTGTCTCGATCACGAGTGGGGCCACGGCGAGCCCGGCGAGGAGGGACGGCGGACACGTGGCCGCCGGCTGGCCCTCGACGACGCGGAACGGTGCGCCCAGCTGCACGATCAGGTCGAGCTCGCCGGTCGGGTAGTGGCGTTCCCGGCGCCGCCCGAGCGTGCCGTCGAACAGCCACACGGATTCGACCAGCCCGGCGAGCGCGCTCTGGCGCCACGTGATCTGCGTCCAGGAGCCCAGCTCGGACTCCTCGCGCCACGAGACGAGGCCCACGCCGGGAGGCTAGGCGAGGTGTCCGGCGGGGACCACTAGTAGTCGAGGCCCCGCTTGCGCATCCAGGTCAGCGGGTTGATCTTGGATCCGTCGGCGGTCCAGATCTCCAGGTGCAGGTGGGGGCCGGTGGAGTGGCCGCGGTTGCCGATCTCGGCGATCTCCTCGCCCGCCTCCACCTCGTCCCCGACGTCCACGAACATGCGGTTGACGTGGCCGTACACGCTCTGGGTCCCGTCGGTGTGGCGCAGCACCACCCACAGGCCGAACCCGGTGGCCGGCCCGGCCTCCTCCACGACGCCGTCGGTGAGCGCGTAGATCGGGGTGCCGATCGGCCCCGCGACGTCGATGCCCTGGTGCGTGGTTCCCCACCGGCTGCCGAACACCGAGGTGAGGTTGCCGTCGGCGGGGCGCACGTACGTGGTGTCGCCGTACAGGTTCGCCTGGGAGGCGCCGTGGGACAGGGCGGACTCGATGAGCGCGGCCTGCCGGGTGAGCTCGCGCCCGATGTCGACGGCCTTGGCGAGGCTCTGGACGTCCACCTGCTCCGAGGCGTCGAGCGCGTCGCGGACGTCGAGCGAGAGCGGGTCGGGCAGGAGCTGGTCGCCACCGATGGCGCCGCCGAACGCGGCGGCCGGGTCGGCCTGCGCCTCCTCGGCCCCCGAGTCGGTGCTCTGGGCCACCGGGACCAGGGCGCTGACCGTCTGGACCGGCTCCTCGGTGAACGTCGTGGCCACGGTCTGGCCGCCCGCCACCACGGCACCCGCGGCGACCGCGGCCATGGTGGCCAGCCCGCGCAGCGACGCCGCGGGGGGCGCCGGGAGACGATGCACGCCCGGGACGTCGGTGACGCGCAGGGGCGTCGTGCGTCCCGGATCGTCTGCCTGGGCGCCGCTGGGGGAGCGGTGGCGCGCCAAGACCTGCCCTTCTCGACTGACCGGATGTCCGTGGTCGGCCCGCGGCGGCATGGGCTGGGGATCCCGTGATGACGATCGGGGTCGTCATCGCCGCCGTGATCGAGCTGTGACACGGACCCGCGGACGGTAGCGAGGTGGGTCGGAGTCAGGCAACTCCTCGCGCCGTGTGTCGGTGCGGTCGACGCTGCGTCAGGATGCGGGCGTCGACGGGGCGTCCACCGGTTCGGACTGACCCGTCGGTAGCTGGTGTCCAGGTCGTAACGGGTGAGCGGTTCGCTCTGTTCGGCCCAGCGCGTCCGCCACCCAGTGCACGGCGCGCGGGTCGATCGGCAGGGCCAAGTGACCGACATCACGTATTTCCAGCTCGTCGACCTCGAGGTCGGGATGCCGCAGCCGGCCGTTGCGCTGGGGCAGCACCATCTGGTCCATCCGGCTCCAGACCACCAGGAACCGCGTGCTGCACCCGGGGGCCGGCCGCGCGAGCTCGGCCACCACGTCCGAGCCCGGCCGCAGCTGGCGGGCGAGCGGGGTCGGCAGCAGGTAGGCCGCGAGCGTGCCGGCGTGCGGGCTGCCGAGCGTCACGAGGGTGTCCACGGCGTCGCTGCCGCCCATGCGCTGGACGTAGTAGCGCGCGATCACGCCGCCGAGGGAGTGGCCGACGATGTGGATCCTCTCGGCACCGGTGCGGTCCCGGAGCTGCTCGACGTGCTCGTGCAGTTCCCGGGCGGCCGCGCGGACGTCACCGGTGAACAGGCTGTAGTTGACGGCGTGGGCGATCCCGAAGCCGCGACGGCGCAGCGAACGCCGGAACAGGGTGAACACCGAGCGGTTGTCCAGGATCCCGTGCAGCAGCAGGATCGGCGTGCCGGCGGCCTGCGGGTCGGTGACCACGAGGCCGCGTCGCGCCGGGGGCAGTGGGTCGGTGCGGTAGCCGGCGACGTCCCGGAGCTGCTCGCGCAGCAGGCCGGCCGGGTACACGGCGAGGTGCGCGGCGAGCCACGCCCACTCCACGGCGAGCCCGCGCAGACCGGCCGGCGCGCCGAACGTGCGCGCGGCGTAGGTGCCCACCCGGACGGCCCCGGTCACGCCGACCCGGACCGCCGCGGCCGTCCTGGCCAGGCGGTCCACCCCGGCGTGGGACGGTGCCATGTACTGACGGTAGGTGATCTCGGCCGGGCCCGCCCGCCCTGGCGCGTCCACCGGTGGTCGGGTGACTGCCATCACCCGGGCAGGTCAGGGCGGGTGCGTCCGACGTCGCTAGGGTCGCTGCGGCAGCGGACGTCGCGGGCTCCAGGCCCGCATCGCACAAGCGGAGTGGGCAGGGAGAGAGCCGAGTGGACCTCTACGAGTACCAGGCGAAGGAGCTCTTCGCCGCGCACGGAGTCCCGGTGCTGCCGGGCCGGACCGTGGAGACGGCGGAGGAGGCACGTGCCGCGGCCGCCGAGATCGGCACCGCGGTCGTCGTCAAGGCGCAGGTCAAGACGGGCGGGCGCGGCAAGGCCGGCGGCGTCAAACTGGCGGAGACGCCCGACGAGGCGCAGGAGAAGGCCGGTGCCATCCTCGGGATGGACATCAAGGGCCACACCGTGCACCAGGTGCTGGTGACCGAGGCCAGCGACATCGCCGAGGAGTACTACTTCTCGTTCCTGCTGGACCGGTCGAACCGCACGTTCCTGGCCATGTGCTCGGCCGAGGGCGGCATGGAGATCGAGCAGCTCGCCGTCGAGCGCCCGGACGCGCTCGCGCGCGTGCCGATCGACGCGATCGCCGGTGTCGACCGCGCGAAGGCCGCCGAGATCGTCGCCCAGGGCAAGATCCCGGCCGCGGTCGCCGACCAGGCCGCCGACGTGATCGTCAAGCTGTGGGAGACCTTCGTGGCGGAGGACGCCACGCTCGTCGAGGTCAACCCGCTCGTGCGCGACCCGCAGGACAAGGTCGTCGCGCTGGACGGGAAGGTCACCCTCGACGGCAACGCCGCCTTCCGCCATCCCGGGCACGCGGACCTGGTGGACGAGCGCACCGAGGACCCGCTGGAGGCCAAGGCCAAGGCCAAGGACCTCAACTACGTCAAGCTCGACGGCGAGGTCGGGATCATCGGCAACGGCGCCGGCCTCGTGATGAGCACGCTGGACGTCGTCGCCTACGCCGGGGAGAAGCACGGTGGGGTGAAGCCGGCGAACTTCCTCGACATCGGCGGTGGCGCCTCGGCCGAGGTGATGGCCGCCGGCCTGGACGTCATCCTCGGCGACCCGGGTGTGAAGAGCGTGTTCGTCAACGTCTTCGGCGGCATCACCGCCTGCGACGCCGTGGCCACCGGCATCGTCGAGGCGCTGAAGATCCTCGGTGACGCGGCCACCAAGCCGCTGGTCGTGCGGCTGGACGGCAACAACGTCGTGGAGGGCCGCCGGATCCTCGACGAGGCCAACCACCCCCTGGTCACCCAGGTGGGAACGATGGACGACGCGGCCGACAAGGCCGCCGAGCTGGCAGCGGCGGGAGCCTGACCATGTCGATCTTCCTCAACGAGAACAGCAAGGTCATCGTCCAGGGCATCACCGGCGGCGAGGGCACCAAGCACAGCACGAAGATGCTGGCGGCCGGCACCAACATCGTCGGTGGCGTGAACGCCCGCAAGGCCGGCACGACCGTGACCATCGGGGGCCGCGACCTCACGGTGTTCGGCACCGTCGAGGAGGCGATGAAGGAGACCGGCGCGGACGTGTCGGTGGTGTTCGTGCCGCCGCGCTTCGCCAAGGACGCGGTGATCGAGGCCGTCGACGCCGAGATCCCGCTGGCCGTGGTGATCACCGAGGGCATCCCGGTGCACGACTCGGCGTTCTTCTGGGCGCACGCCTGCGCCAAGGGGAACAAGACCCGGATCATCGGCCCGAACTGCCCCGGGATCATCTCGCCCGGCAAGTCCAACGCGGGGATCATCCCGGCCGACATCGCCGGTGCGGGCCCGATCGGGTTGGTGTCGAAGTCCGGGACGCTGACCTACCAGATGATGTACGAGCTGCGCGAGCACGGTTTCTCCTCCGCGATCGGTATCGGTGGGGACCCGGTGATCGGGACCACCCACATCGACGCCCTCGCCGCGTTCGAGGCCGACCCGGACACCCGGGCGATCGTGATGATCGGTGAGATCGGTGGGGACGCCGAGGAGCGGGCCGCGGACTACATCAGGGCCAACGTCACCAAGCCGGTGGTGGGCTACGTGGCCGGGTTCACCGCTCCGGAGGGCAAGACCATGGGCCACGCCGGGGCGATCGTGTCCGGCTCCGCGGGCACCGCGCAGGCCAAGAAGGACGCCCTGGAGGCGGCCGGGGTGAAGGTCGGCAAGACCCCCAGCGAGACGGCCCAGCTGATGAAGGACATCCTGGCGAGCGCCTAGGCTCCCGCCGCCCGATTGCAGCAGAGCCACTTTCCTGCCACCACGCTGCAGGAAAGTGGCTTTGCTGCAACGGGGGCGCGCGCTAGCGTTGCGGCGTGCGCCTGTAGACACCTCCCGCCCGCGTCCGTGGCTCCGCCCGGCGGGTTCCGGTTCGTCCGTGAGGTGTCCCCGTGTCATCCCCCGCTGTCGTCTGCTCCGGCCTGTCGTTCTCCTGGCCCGACGGCACCCCCGTCCTGCGGGACCTCGACCTCGCGTTCGGGGCCTGCCGCACCGGCCTCGTCGGCGCCAACGGGTCGGGCAAGTCCACGCTGCTGCGGCTCGTCGCGGGCCGGCTCGCGCCCGGCGCCGGGACCGTCCACACCGCGGGCGACGTCGGGTACCTGCCCCAGGACGTGGCCCTCGACCCGCGGCGCACGGTCGCGGAGCTGCTCGGCATCGCGGAGCAGCGGGCGGCGCTGCACGCCGTCGAGGCCGGTGACGCCTCGGCGGTCCCGGCCGTCGGCGACGGCTGGGACGTCGAGGAGCGCGCGGCGGCCGAGCTCGCCCGCTTCGGCCTGCCCGTCGACCTCGAACGCGCGGTCGGCACGCTGTCCGGCGGCGAGGCCGTGCTCACCGGGCTGGCCGGGCTGCTCGTGCGTCGCCCGGCGGTCGCGCTGCTCGACGAGCCGACGAACAACCTCGACCGGCGGGCCCGTGAGCTGCTGTACGACGCCGTGGCCGGCTGGCCGGGCGTGCTCGTCGTCGTGAGCCACGACCGGGAGCTGCTGGAGCTCGTGGACGCGGTCGTCGAGCTGCGCGACGGCGGGGTGCGGCTGTTCGGGGGAACGTTGTCGCAGTACGAGGCGCAGCTGGCCGTGGAGCAGGAGGCGGCGCAGCGGCTCGTCCGGGTGGCCGAGACGGGGCTGCGGCGCGAGCGCCGGCAGCTCGCCGACGCGCGGGTCGCGCTCGACCGGCGTGCCCGCTACGCGGCCACCGACCACGCGAACAAGCGCCGTCCCAAGGTCATCATGAACCAGCGCAGGCAGGAGGCCCAGGTCTCCGCGGGCAAGTACCGGATCATGCACGAGCAGCGGCTCGCCGGCGCCCGCGCGGAGCTGCGTGCCGCCGAGGCGGCGGTCCGGGACGACGACCGCATCCGCATCGACCTGCCCGGGACGGCCCTCCCGGCCGGGCGCACGGCGGTCGAGGTGGACGGGCTCGTCGTCCGGGGACCCGAGCGGATCGGGCTGCTCGGCGGCAACGGCAGCGGCAAGACCACGCTGCTGCGCCGGCTCGCACCGGCGGTCCCGTTCGCGTACCTGCCGCAACGGCTCGACGTGCTCGACGACGCCGCCCCGGTGCTCGACGCGGTGCGGGCCGCCGCCCCGGACGCCGACCCGCAGCGGGTGCGCGCCGGGCTCGCCCGGTTCCTCGTCCACGACGACGCCGTCGACCGCCGGGTGGGCACCCTGTCGGGCGGGGAGCGGTTCCGCGTCGTGCTGGCCCGGTTGCTGCTCGCCGAGCCACCGCCGCAGCTGCTCCTGCTCGACGAGCCGACGAACAACCTCGACCTGGACAGCGTCGAGCGGCTCACGGAGGCGCTGCGGGCCTTCCGCGGGGCGGTCGTGGTCGCGAGCCACGATCTGCCGTTCCTGTGGAGGATCGGTTGCACGCGCTGGTGGAACGTGGAGAGTGGACTGCGAGAGGTGTCCGGACCCACCGGCGCGGGCTGATCGCCCACCCACGCCGTCACCCGCACGATGGACTAGCGTTCCGTGCGCCGCCTGCGCCGGACCGCGGGAGTCCGCACGAGGGGAGTTCGTTCCATGAGCCAGCAACCGGGAACCCATCAACCGGGAACACCGGCGGCCACGTCGGGTTCCGCACCGTCGGACACGTCGAGCTCGGGAACCCCGGACGCCTCGACGGGCCCGCAGCTCGCACCGGGCCCGGCGCGCCTGCTCGCGCTCGTCACGGCCGGCCTCGGCATCGTGATCTACCTGATCGGCTTCCTCGACCTGGGGCTCGCCACCACGTTCATCGGGGTGCTCCTCGTCGGTGGTGGCCTGCTCGCCGGATCGGCCCTGCTGCCGAAGGTCGGCCGCGTCCTCGTGCCCGCCGCGGTGATGGTGACCACCGGCACCCTGCTGTTCCTGCAGATGGTGACCAGCGGCTCCTCGCCGACGTCGGTGATCATCGCGCTCGTGCTCGCCTTCCTGCAGACCGTCGCCGTGATCGGCGCGGTGCTGCTGGACGCGGGCCTGGTGAAGGCGCCCGCGCCGCGGGCGAGCACGCCCCCCGGGTACGGCCAGCCGGGTGGCTACGGCCAGTACCCGCCGGGCTACGGCCAGCCCGGCCAGTACGGGCAGCCGGGCTACGGGCAGCAGGGGTACGGGCAGCAGCAGCCGGGCTACGGCGCCCCGGGGTACGGCCAGCCGGGGCAGCCCGGCCAGTACGGGCAGCCCGGCTACGGGCAGCAGGGGTACGGCGCGCCCGGTGGGTACGGCCAGCAGCCGTGGGGCCCGACGCCGGGGCAGGGCGATGCCGGCGGCCGGCCCGCGGGCACCCCCAGCTGGTACGGCGGCTCCGGGGACAGCGCTGCCGACACCCCGAGCGCTCCGGGCACTCCGCTCGCTTCCGGCGCCCCCGCGCAGACCGGCGAACCGACCGGAGCGGCCCCGCAGACGTCGGGGCGTCCGGAGCAGGGCGACTCGGAGCAGACGAGCGTCGACCAGACCCGGATCATCCAGGCAGGCGAGCAGCGTCCGCCGAACCAGCAGAACGGCGGCTACTAGGAGCCGCCCTCCTAGCGCTCCCCGCCGGGAGCCACCAGCCCGCTCCAGGCCCCGGCGGCGCGCCTGCGCCACCCGCACGGGGAGCGCTGCGACCCTGATCCGGTGACGCGCACCCTCGCCGACACCGACCGCGAACCGCCTGACGACGACCACGTGGCAGGCGGTGTCGAGGGCCTCGACCGCCTGCGGTTGCTGCTGGCCGGGGCGATGGGCACCGTCCTGCTCAGCTACGCCCTGCTCGTCCCCTCCGCCGCCCTGGTGATCGCCACCGCGGGCGGCGCGGTCTCGATCGACGGCGCGTTCGCCGCGGCGATCCCGCTCTGGCTCGCGGCCCACCAGATCCCGCTGGTGCTGGAGGGGCAGCCGCTCAGCCTGCTGCCGTTGCTGCCGACGGCCGGGGTGATCGCGGTGATCGCGTTCGGCGCGGCCTGGTCGGTCCGGCGCCTCGGCGGACGCCCGCGGCACGATGCCGGCGCCGTGGTCGCGGCGCTCGCGGGCGCGCACGCCGCCGTCGCCGTCCTGGGCAGCGCGCTGCTCCCGCGGGCGGCCGAGGTCGCGGTGGCCCCGTGGTCGGCGATGGTCGGTGGCGGGCTCGTGGCGGCCGCTGCGGCCGCGCTCGGCGTCGTACGGGCCTGCGGGCTGCCGCCCGATGCCGCCGCCCGCCTCCCCGGGTGGCTGCGGCCCGCCCTGCGCGGCGCCGCGATCGCGCTCGCCGGCCTGGCGTTCACGGGCGCGATCGTCGTGCTCACCGGCCTGGTCCTGCAGGCCGAGGCGGTGGCGGACGCCTACGCGCGACTCGCTCCCGGCTTCGGGGCCGGTGTCGGGGTCACGTTGCTGGCGGGCGCCTACCTGCCCAACGCCGTCGTCGTGGGCGTCGGCTGGGCGCTGGGGCCCGGTGTCGCCGTGGGATCGGCCACCGCGTCGCCGTTCGTGACGCACACCGCGGAGCCGTCGAGCTTCCCGCTGCTGGCCGCCCTGCCGAGCGGGGTGCCGCCGGTGTGGGCCTTGGCGGTGTTCCTGCTGCCGCTGGGCGTCGGGGTGCTGACCGGGCTCGCGGTGCGCCGCGCAGCGACCGCGCAGGACGGCTTCGCGGCTGCCCTCGCCACCGTGGGCCTCACCGCGGTGGCCGTCGGAGCCCTGTCGGTCATGGCCGGTGGGCGGCTCGCGACCGGGCCGTTCGACCCGGTGCGGCTGCCCGTCGAGCTGCTGGTGCCGGCCGCGATGCTGTGGGTGGGCGTGCCGGTCATGCTGATCTCCGTGTTGCGTCCGGCCGGTGCCGGCGCTGCTCCCGACGAGCGGGAGGTCGACGACGGCGAGGTGGGCGACGGCGAGGTCGACGGCCACGGAGTCGACGGGGACGGAGTCGACGGGGACGAGGGCGGCGCGGACGAGGCTCGAACGCCGGACGCCGCCGAGCCGGACGGCGCCGAGGCGGACGTCGCGGACCGGGGCTCGCGCGTGGAGCCGGACGTCGAGGAGGGCGGCCCGGGTGCCGACCCGGAGGAGACCGGACCCGAACCGGACGGGAGCTCCGAGGACGTGCAGCACCCCCGTGGCGGCGCGGGACCGGACGAGGGCGTGGAGCAGGGCGCGACCGGTCGGCCGGGATCCGGTGCAGCCGGGCGGCGGTCCGGTGACGGCGACGCGAGGCGGGAGCGGCCCCGCGGCCGCCCGCGCGAGGACGAGGACGAGGCCCGGGGCGGTGCGCGACGCCCGCGCGGCGCCGGGAGCGAAGCGGGATCGGGCGAGCCGCGGCGCGCGGGAACCGCTGCGGTGCGGCGCGAGGACACCGACGACACCGACGACACCGCCGCACCGAGCGCGCGGCGGCGCGCGGGGTCCCGGGTCGAACGTCGTGACCCGCGCCGGAGCGAGCGTGGGCAGGGCGGTCGGGAGGCCGGTCGGGGACCGGCCGCGTTGCGTCGGACCCCGGCGTCCGGTCGGGCCGGGGGCGAGCGGCAGGGACCGGTGGGTGCTGCCTCGTCCCGTTCCGGCCGAGGGTCGTTCCTGCCGTGGCGGCGGCGCGGGAGCGAGCAGCTCGCGGCACCGCCCGTGCCGGAGCAGGACGGGCCGCAGACCGTCGGCGAGCTCGTCGCCCAGCGCGCGCAGGAGGCCGCCGAGCGGGAGGCGCGGCCGCGGCGCGACGGCGGAGGCTGACGGGGCGCCTGGCCGCCAAGCAGGTCCGGGGCCGGTGTGACCTGCACCGCCGCCTACCCTGGACACCGTCAGAGGTGATCCCCCGACCGCTCGAGGAGCTCCTGCGTGCCCGCGTCGCCGAGCCGTTCGTACCGGGTCGAGATCCCCGCGCCGGCCCGGGTCGTCGTGCTCGTGTCCGGGTCGGGCACCCTCCTGCAGGCGTTGCTCGACGCCGCGGCGGAGCCCGGGTACCCGGCGCAGGTCGTGGCCGTCGGGGCCGACCGGGCCGACATCGAGGGCCTCGCGCGCGCCCGGCGGGCGGGCGTGCCGGCGTTCGCCGTGCGCGTCGCCGACCACGCCGACCGCGCGTCGTGGGACGCCGCGATCGCGAAGGCGGTGGCCGAGCACCGTCCCGACCTCGTCGTGAGCGCCGGCTTCATGAAGATCCTCGGGCCCGGCTTCCTCGCAGGCGTCGGCTGCCCGATGATCAACACGCACCCGGCGCTGCTTCCGTCGTTCCCCGGGGTGCGGGGGCCCGCCGACGCGCTCGCGTACGGCGTGAAGGTCACGGGTGCCACCGTCCACCTCGTCGACGACGGGGTCGACACCGGCCCGGTGATCGCGCAGAGCGCGGTGCCCGTCGAGCCCGGTGACACCGTCGACACGCTGCACGAACGCATCAAGATCGAAGAGCGGCGGCTGCTCGTGGGCACCGTCGCCGCGCTGGCCCGGGACGGGGCCACCGTGACCGGACGAGAGGTGACCATCCCGTGAGCGAGCGCGCGAGTGAACCATCAGTGCTGAGCGAACGCCGCGCCGTGCGTCGTGCCCTGATCAGCGTGTACGACAAGACCGGCCTCACGGAGCTGGCTGCGGGCCTGCACGGGCTCGGCGTCGAGATCGTGTCCACCGGCTCGACGGCGCAGCGGATCGCCGACGCCGGCGTTCCGGTCACGCCCGTCGAGCAGCTCACGGGGTTCCCGGAGTGCCTGGACGGGCGCGTGAAGACGCTGCACCCGCGCGTGCACGCGGGCCTGCTCGCCGACACCCGCAACCCGGCGCACGTCGCGCAGCTCGCGGAGCTGGAGATCGCCCCGTTCGACCTGCTGGTGTCGAACCTCTACCCGTTCACCGAGACCGTGGCCTCCGGCGCGACGCCGGACGAGTGCGTCGAGCAGATCGACATCGGCGGGCCTGCGATGGTCCGGGCGTCGGCGAAGAACCACGACAGCGTGGCCGTCGTCGTCGAGCCCGCGCGCTACGAGTGGGTGCTCGAGCAGGTCAAGAACGGCGGCTTCGCGCTCGAGGACCGCCGCAGGCTCGCGGCCGCCGCGTTCCGGCACACCGCCACCTACGACGTCGCGGTGGCGTCGTGGATGGGGAACGTGCTCGCTCCCGAGGAGGAGGCGGGCGCGTTCCCGTCCTGGGTCGGCGCCACATGGGAGCGTTCCGCCACCCTGCGCTACGGCGAGAACCCGCACCAGGCGGCGGCCCTGTACGTGTCGGGCCGGCCCGGCCTCGCGGCCGCCGAGCAGCTGCACGGCAAGGAGATGTCCTACAACAACTACGTCGACGCCGACGCCGCCTGGCGCGCCGCGCACGACCACGACGGTGTCTGCGTCGCGGTGATCAAGCACGCCAACCCCTGCGGCATCGCGGTCGGCGCGGACGTGGCCGAGGCGCACCGCCTGGCGCACGCCACCGACCCGGTGAGCGCGTTCGGCGGCGTGATCGCCACGAACACCGAGGTCAGCGTGGCGATGGCCGAGCAGGTGGCGGAGATCTTCACCGAGGTCGTCGTCGCCCCGTCCTACGCCGAGGGCGCGCTCGAGGTCCTCACGCGGAAGAAGAACGTCCGCGTGCTGCGGCTGCCCGGCGCCGTGGAGCGCACCGGCGCCGAGCTGCGTCCGATCTCGGGCGGCCTGCTGCTGCAGCAGCGCGACGCCGTGGACGCCCCGGGCGACGACCCGTCGACCTGGACCCTCGCGACGGGTGAGCCCGCGCCCGCCGACGTGCTCGCCGACCTCGCGTTCGCGTGGCGGGCGTGCCGGTCGGTGAAGTCGAACGCGATCCTGCTCGCGTCCGGTGGCGCGGCCGTCGGGATCGGGATGGGCCAGGTCAACCGGGTCGACTCGTGCCGGCTCGCGGTGCAGCGCGCCGACGAGCGCGCCCGCGGCTCGGTGGCGGCGTCCGACGCCTACTTCCCGTTCGCCGACGGGCTCGAGGTGCTGCTCGAGGCGGGCGTGCGGGCCGTCGTGCAGCCCGGCGGGTCGGTGCGCGACCAGCAGTCGATCGACGCGGCCGCCGCGGCGGGCGTGACGATGTACTTCACGGGCACCAGGCACTTCGCCCACTGAACCCGGCCCCGGCGCCCGTCAAGAGCCGCTTCCACGCAACGAACGGCACTTTCGTCGGCTAGGTAGCGACGAGAGTGCCGTTCGTCCGGCTCGATGGCCCTGCTAATGCGGACGGCCAATAACCGGTCGCCTCCGCCCGGTAGCGTGATACGCATGTTCGCCTCGATACGGCTGCGGCGCGACGCTCGGACGCCGCGCAGCTGATCCCGCCCTCGGGCCCGTTCCGCTCTGCGCGCGTCCGATCCGGACCCCCCCGTCTGTGATCGATGCAAAGCGCAGGTCCCCGCATGCCCTCGTCCTCCCGTCCCGCCGTCGGCGGACGGCACGAACTCGGACAGAACTTCCTCGTCGACCGCCGCGCCGCCGCGCGCATCGTCGCGCTGGTGCCGCCCGGTCCCGTCCTCGAGCTCGGCGCCGGTGACGGCGCCCTGACCCGGCAGCTCGCCGCGCGGTCGGGCGACGTCACGGCCGTCGAGCTCGACCCCGGCCGCGTCGCCGGGCTCCGCCGAGCGCTCGGCAGGCGCGTCCGCGTCGTGCAGGCCGACATGCTGCGGATGCGGCTCGACGGTGCCCCCACCGTCGTGTCCAACGTGCCGTTCGGCATCACGACCCCGGTGCTGCGCCACCTGCTCGCCCAGGGCAGCTGGACGACGGCCGTGCTGCTCGTGCAGTGGGAGGTGGCCCGCAAACGCGCGGCCGTCGGCGGCACGACACTGCTCACCGCGAGCTGGTGGCCCTGGTACGAGTTCTCCCTCGGCGGCCGGGTCCCCGCGTCGTCGTTCCGGCCGCGGCCCGCGGTCGACGGCGGCATCCTGGTGATCCGCAGGCGCCCCGAGCCGCTGGTGCCGCCCGCGGAACGCGTTGCCTACCAGCGGCTGGTCCGGGAGGCGTTCCGCGGCGACCGGCTGCTGCCGGCCGTCCGGCGGGCGCTGCCGGCACCGCGGCGCTGGCTGGCCGCCCACGGGCTCGATGCCGCCGCGCGCCCCCGGGACCTGGGGCCGCAGGTGTGGGCCGCGCTGCACGCCGCCGTGAACGGCGCTGCGCAGCCATAGGGGCGAACGTCGGCTCCGACACACTCCGTCAGGTGGTCACGGGGGCCGGCCCCGCTTGAGTCCGTGACCGGATCCCGCTAGTATCGAACAGACGTTCGATCGCCGTCTTCCCCGCGGCCGACCAACGCGGGAGGCGTGCGTGGGTGGAGCTGCTGTCGAGGCCGGGAGCCGGAGCGATCCGGCGAGCCGGTTGGAGCTCGCGCGCGGGCTGCTGCGCCGCGTCGAGAACCGGTCCGGGGGCGCGCGGCCGGTGGCCGCTCCCGAGCCGGACGGCCGGGTGCTGCCGGTGGTCGCACCGCTGGCCGGGTTGCTGCCCGGTGGCGGGCTGCGCCGCGGGGCCACGGTCGCGCTCCCGCACGCTCCGGCCGCCACGTCGCTGCTGTTCGCGCTCCTCGCGGAGGCGTCCGCCGCGGGGGCGTGGGCGGCCGTGGTCGGCAGGCCGGGGCTGGGGCTGCTGGCGGCCGCCGAGGCGGGGGTGCGGCTCGAGCGGCTGGCACTGGTCCCCGAGCCGGGGACCGACCTGATGGCCGTCACCGTCGCCCTGCTCGACGGGATGGACGTCGTGGCGGTGGCGGGAGCGGAGCGGGCGGGGGTGCGCGCCGCGGATCGGCAGCGGCTGGCGGCGCGGGCCCGCCAGCGCGGGACGGTGCTGGTGGCGCTCGGGGCGTGGCCGGGCGCCGACGTGGAGCTGAGCTGCGCCGACGCCCGGTGGCAGGGGCTGGGCGCCGGGGCCGGTCGGCTGGACGCGCGGCAGGTCCGGGTGCGGGTGCGCGGGCGCGGTGTCACCTCCGCGGGCCGCTCGGCCGGCGTGCTGCTGCCGGCACCCGGCGGGGTGGTGGCCGCTCCCCGGCAGGCCGGTGTGGAGCGGATCCGCGGGCGGCGCGAGGTCGAGCGGGTGGCGGGGTGAGCGAGCGACAGCGGCGAGGCCGTGCGGTGAGCGAGCTCCCGGTGTCCGGCGGCACACACCTCCCGGAGTCCGCACACGCCGACGACGTCGTGTGCGGCACCGCGCAGGTGTGTGCGGCGGAGAGCGGTGCCGCGCGGGTGCTCGCGCTGTGGTCGCCCGACTGGCCGGTCACCGCGGCGGCCATGGCGGCGCACGTCCCGGCCCACCGGCCTGCGGCGGTGGTGGTGGCCAACCGGGTGCTGGCCTGCTCGGCCGTGGCCCGCGCCCAGGGGGTGCGCCGGGGGCTGCGGCGGCGGGAGGCGCAGGCCCGGTGCCCCGATCTCGCCGTGCTCGACCGCGACCCCGACCGGGACGCCCGCGCGTTCGAGCCGGTCGTCCTCGCCGTGGAGGAGCTGGCGCCGGGTGTGGAGGTCGTCCGGCCCGGGCTGGTGGCGCTGGGGGCGCAGGGCCCGGTCGGCTGGTTCGGCGGGGAGCAGGAGGCCGCGGAGGCCCTGGTCGACCGGGTGGCCGCGCGCACCGGCGTCGAGTGCCAGGTGGGGGTGGCCGACGGGCTGTTCGCCGCCGTGCTCGCGGCCCGGCGCGCCCTGGCCGTCGCGCCCGGCGACACCCCGGCCTTCCTGGCGCCGCTCGGCGTCGAGGAGCTGGACCGCGAGCCCGACGTCGACCGCTCCGAGCTGGTCGGGCTGCTGCGCAGGCTGGGCCTGCGCAGCCTGGGGGCGTTCGCCGCGCTCGACGCCGAGGACGTCGCCTCCCGGTTCGGGGCCGACGCCGTGCACTGCCACCGGCTCGCCCGCGGGCTCGACCCGCGCCCGCCCGTGCGCCGCGCGCCGCCGGAGGAGCTCTCGGTCGAGGTGGAGCTCGACCCGCCGGTCGACCGCGTCGACGCCGCGGCCTTCGCCGCCCGTGGGCTGGCCGAGCGGCTGCACGCCGCGCTGGCCTCGCACGGTCTCTCGTGCACCCGGCTCGGCGTCGCCGCGCGCACGGTGGGCGGCGAGGAGCTGCACCGGATCTGGCGGTGCGCGGAGCCGCTCACCCCGGCCGGCACGGTCGACCGCGTCCGCTGGCAGCTGGACGCGTGGCTCACGCGCCGCCGGCGCGCCGGGGAGGACGGCGCCGCCGACGAGGCGGGCGACGGCGCGGTGGCCCGCCTCCGTCTCGTCCCGGAGGAGACCGTCACCGCCGGTGCCCTCCAACTGGGCCTGTGGGGCGATGTCGGGGAGGCCGACGAGCGCGCCGGGCGGGCGCTGGTGCGGGTGCAGGCGCTGCTCGGGCCGGAGTCGGTGGTCACCGCCGTGCTGGTGGGCGGGCGCGACCCGGCCGAGCAGGTCCGGCTCGTGCCGTGGGGCGACGACCGCGACCTCGGCCTCCCGGCGCCCCCTGGCACGGCCGCGGACGACGCCGGGTCACGGGGTGGGGTGCCCGCATCTCGCCGCCCGCAGGTCGGGGACGGGCCGCACGCGGTGCCCGCCGGTGGAGCGGGCCTCGGCAGCGACGCCGAGCCGGCGGGGGGCACCGGGGGCACGAGCGGGCGCGCCGACGTGCGGGGTGGTGCCGAGGTGGATCGCGGGAGGGGCGGTGACCGCGCGCTCGGGGGAGCGGTCGGCGGCTCGCCGGCGGTGGCCGGGGGAAGCGCCGCAACCGGTGGGAGCGCGGGGGCGTGGGAGCGCTCCGGTGCCGCGGGGCAGCTCGTCGCCCCCGCCGGCTGGCCCGAGGACGTCGTGCGCCACACCGGCCGGATCTCCGCCGCCGACCTGCCCGAGGCGGTGCGCATGCGCTCCACCAACCGGCGCCGTCGGGTCTCCCCACCGCGCCGGCCCGCCGGGCACCCCGCGGTCCGCGAGCCACCGCCGTCCTGGCCGGGTCGGCTGCCGGCGCCCTCGCCCGCCACGGTGCCACCGCACCCCCTCCCGGCCGAGCTGACCGCCGCCGACGGCAGCAGCCCGGTCCGGCTCGCGGCGCCCGACCTGCTCACCGCGCCCCCGCGGCACGTCGTGGTCGACGGGGGCGCACCGCTGGAGGTGCTGGGCTGGGCCGGGCCGTGGCCGGTGCAGCAGCGGTGGTGGACGCCGGGCCGCGCCGCCGCGAGCCGGTTGCAG
The DNA here is from genome assembly GCF_006716445.1 of Pseudonocardia kunmingensis. GTDB lineage: Bacteria > Actinomycetota > Actinomycetes > Mycobacteriales > Pseudonocardiaceae > Pseudonocardia > Pseudonocardia kunmingensis. The sequence continues at coordinate 2,189,810 of NZ_VFPA01000001.1, read as the reverse complement.
GTCTCCCTCGACGACGGTGGAGCCTTGCTGCTCCTCTGCCGGGAGGGGAGGTGGTGGGTCATCGGCGAGTACGACTAGCCGGCCCGCGACCCCGTGGATGCCCGGTCCGTCTCAGGCGACCGGTGGGGGAGGCTCCGCCGCACCCGTCATGATCGCCACCGCTTCGGTCATCGTGTGCGACTCCGGCGTGATCACCGTGGCTCGGCGCCCGAGCCGCTGGATGTGGATCCGGTCGGCCAGCTCGAACACGTGCGGCATGTTGTGGCTGATGAGGATCACCGGCAGGCCGCGGTCGCGGACGTCCCGGATGAGCTGCAGCACCCGGTTGCCCTCCTTGACGCCCAGCGCCGCCGTCGGCTCGTCGAGGATCACGACCTTGCTGCCGAACGCCGCCGACCGTGCGACCGCCACCCCCTGCCGCTGCCCGCCGGACAGGCTCTCCACGGCCTGCCCGATGTTCTGCAGCGTGGTGATGCCCAGCTCGACCATGTGCCGCTTCGCCTCGGCCCGCATGTGCTTGCGGTCGAGCATCCGGAACACCGACCCGAGGATGCCCGGCTTGCGCTCCTCGCGGCCGAGGAACAGGTTGTCGGCGATGTCGAGCCCCGGCGCGACGGCGAGGGTCTGGTAGACGGTCTCGATGCCGGCGCGCCGGGCGTCCATCGGGCTGTGGAAGTGCACCGGCTCGCCGTCCAGCCGGATCTCGCCGGCATCCGGGATGAGCGCCCCGCACAGCGCCTTGATCAGGCTGGTCTTGCCCGCGCCGTTGTCGCCGATGATCGCGAGGATCTCGCCGGGGTAGAGCTCGAGGTCGCCACTCGCGATCGCCGTGACCGGCCCGTAGCGCTTGACGAGCCCGCGCGCCTCGAGCACGGGCTTCCGGACCGTGGTCGTCATGCGCGGACCTTCCTGATCCACTGGTCGATGGACACGGCCACGAGGACCAGCAGGCCGATCGCGAAGCCCTGCCACACGACGTCGACGCCGCCCAGCTGCAGCCCGTTCTGGAACACGCCGACGATGAGCGCGCCGACCAGCGTGCCGATCACCAGGCCGCGCCCGCCGAACAGGCTGGTGCCGCCGAGCACGACGGCCGTGATGGAGTTGAGGTTGTACTCGATGCCGACGTTCGGGCTCGCGGACGCGAGCCTGCCGATCAGGACCCACGCGCCGATCGCGTAGACGAGCCCGGCCACGGCGTAGACCGAGAACAGCACCCTGCCGGTGCTGATGCCGGCGAGGCGGGCGGCCTCGATGTCGTCGCCCGTGGCGTAGACGTGCCGGCCCCACGCCGTGTACCCGAGCGCGTAGTAGAAGAACGCGAAGAGCAGCAGCATGATGATCGACCCGTAGGTGATCCGGAAGTCACCGATCGGGAACGTGGTGCCGGTCCAGGTCAGGAGCGAGGGCATGTCCGTGCCACGGACGGTCTCGCTCCGGGACACCACCGAGTTGAGCGAGAAGAAGATCGAGAGCGTGCCCAGGGTGACGATGAACGGCGGGAGCGCGATCCGCGTCACCAGGAAGCCGTTGAACGCCCCCATCGCGGTGCCGCACACGATCCCGAGCACCAGGGCGGGAACGCCGGGCATGCCCAGGTCGGTGGCCAGGTTGGCCATGATGATCGAGGAGAACACGGCGATCGCGCCGACGGAGAGGTCGATGCCGGCGGTGAGGATCACCAGTGTCTGGCCGAGGGCGAGCACCGCGATCACCGTGACCTGCTGCATCACGAGCCCGAGGTTGGCCGCGGTCAGGAAGCGGTCGCTCACCAGCGAGAACGCGATGATCGCGAGCAGGAGAACGGCGAGCGGGCCGAGGATGGGGCGGGCGTGCAGGACGTGCTGCAGCCGCTGCACCGGCGTGTCGGCCCGCCGCTCGTCGAACCCGTGGGGCTGCGGCCCGGTCGCCGCGGCGACCGGGCCCCCGGTGTCGTCGGTCATCGGCACTTGATCAGCCCCAGCAGTTCTCGAGCCCGAATGCCGTGTCCTGGGACTCGACGCCCGGCTGCGGCTCGTCGGTGATGAGCGTGACGCCGGTGTCGACGAAGTCCTTGCCCGTGGTGGCCTCCGGCTTGGTGCCGTCGTTGGCGAACGCGGCCATGGCCTCGACGCCCTGTGCCGCCATCTTCAGCGGGTACTGCTGCGAGGTGGCCCCGATGATCCCGGCCTTGACGTTCTCGACGCCGGGGCAGCCGCCGTCGACGGAGACGATCTCGATGTCGTTCTCCCGGCCGGCGGCCTTGATCGCCTCGTACGCACCGGCCGCGGCAGGCTCGTTGATCGTGTAGACGAGGTTGATCGACGGGTCGCGCTGCAGGAGGTTCTCCATCGCCGTGCGGCCGCCCTCCTCGGCGCCGTCGGTGACGTCGTGGCCCACGATGCGCGGGTCGGACTCGTCGCCGATCTGCGTGGGGTCGCCCACCTCGATCCCGAAGCCCTGCAGGAAGCCCTGGTCGCGCTGGACGTCGACGGTCGGCCGGTTCGGCGAGAGGTCGAGCATCGCGATCTTGGCCTGCTTGCCCTCGGCCTCGAACTTCGCCTTGGCCCACTGCCCGATGAGCAGCCCGGCCTGGAAGTTGTCCGTGGCGAAGGTGGCGTCCGCGGCGTCCGGCGGCTCGGTCTGGGTGTCGAGCGCGATGACGAGCAGGCCCTGCTGCCGCGCGCGGTCGAGCGTGGGCACGATCGCCGCGGAGTCGTTGGGCGTGATCATGAACCCGGCCGCCCCCGCGGAGATCAGGGTCTCGATGGCCTGCACCTGCGACTCGTTGTCGCCGTCCTGCCGGCCCGCGAAGCTCTGCAGCTCGACGCCCTGCGCGTCGGCCGCCTGCTGGGCGCCCTCGCGCATCTTGACGAAGAACGGGTTGGTGTCGGTCTTGGTGATGAGGCCGACGACCGGCCGGTCGCCGCCGTCTCCTCCGCCGCCCGGTTCGGACCCGCCACCGCACGCGGCGAGTGCGAGGACCGCCACGGCCCCGATGGCGACTGCGGTGGCCCGCCTGCGGGCCGTCCCTGCCTGGTTCATCGCACGACCTCTCGTCAGCACTGACGTGGAGACAACGTTGTCGGAACCTTGGCGTTCATTGGCCGCGGTACACAAGCCCTCACCGCGCAACTGGTCGTTACGAAGAGGTAACGGTGACAACGATGTCACAGCGTGCGGGTCATGCTGGCGGGCGTGCAGAGCGACCCGGCGCGGCGCCGCCGCCCGACCATGCGTGACGTCGCCCAGCTCGCCGACGTCAGCTTCAAGACCGTGTCGCGCGTGGTCAACGACGAGCCGGGTGTCTCGGCGGCGCTCACCGTCCGGGTGCGGCGGGCGATCGACGAGCTGGGTTTCCACCCGCATCCCGGCGCCCGGCTCCTGCGCACCGACGGCCGGACGTCGGCGATCGCCCTGCTGCTCGAGGACGTCGCCAACCCGTACTCGGCCGCGGTGCAGCGGGCCGTCGAGAACGAGGCGCGGGAGCGCGGCGTCGTCGTGTTCTCCGCCAGCATCGACGAGGACCCGGCGCGCGAGCGCGCGCTGGCCCGCGAGTTCGGCGGCCGGCGGGTCGACGGGCTGGTGCTCGCTCCGGCGGGCGATGACCAGTCCTACCTCGCGGACGAGCTCCCGGCCGGCACCCCGGTCGTCTGCGTCGACCGGGAGGCGCGCGACCTCGCCGTCGACTCGGTGATCACGACGAACGCGCTCGGCGCCGCGGAGGGCGTGCGGCACCTCGCCGCCGCGGGGCACCGGCGCATCGCGTTCCTCGGCGACCGGCGCTCGATCCGCACTGCGGAGCAGCGCTTCGCGGGCTACCGCGAGGCCCTCGCGTCACTCGGCCTGCCCCTCGACGCGGGCCTCGTGGTGCACGACCTGCGCGAGTCGGCCGATGCCGACGGCGCCGTCACCGCGCTGCTGGCAGGGCCCGACCCGCCCACCGCCCTGTTCACCGCGCAGAACCTGATCACGATCGGGGCGGTGCGCGCCCTGCGCAGGTTGGGCGCGGAGTGGGCCGTCGCGCTCGTCGGGTTCGACGACGTCCTGCTCGGCGACCTGCTCTCGCCGGGCATCACCGTGGTGGCGCAGGACCCGGTCGCGATCGGGCGGACCGCGGCGACCCTGCTGTTCTCCCGGATCGGCGGGGACACCAGCCCGCCGGGCGTCCGCCTGGTCCCGACGACGCTGATCCGGCGCGGCTCGGGCGAGCTCCCACCCCGCTGATCCCGATCGGGCCGGCGCGGCGGACGCCGTTCCCGTACGTCCGGCTCCGACGCCCGCGCCCCGAGCCGACCGTGCGCGGTGGGCCACCTGCCGGGGCGGTGCCGGCTCAGCCGCTGGTCAGCTCCTCCGTCGACAGCGCGAAGCGGGCCAGCGCGGCGGCGACGGCGTCGGTGTTGCGGTCCAGCGCGGTGCGGTCCACCGTGTCGAGGCGGTCGCACGCCTGGTGGTAGCACGGGTCGTAGGGCTGCCCGGCGGTGCCGCCCCACTGCTGCGCCTGCTCGGGGGTCTTGACCTCCTCGGCGCCGGTGAACAGCCCGCCTGCCGGGATGCCGTGCTCGATGAACGGACCGTAGTCGGAGCGACCCGTGAAGTCGGTGCCCGCGGAGGTGACCCCCGCCGCCGCCAGGCCCTCCACGAGCGCGCGCTCCACGACGGCCGACCCGGCGGGGCCGGGGCCTGCGCCCACGCGGTCGGAGTCGTCGCCGTCGTAGACCAGGTACCCGGCGTTCGGGGAGGCGACCATGTCCAGGTTGAGGTAGAGCGCGATCCGCGCGCGCTCCGGCTCGGGCAACCCGTTGACGTAGGCGGTGGAGCCCACCAGGCCGACCTCCTCGGCGCCCCAGAAGGCGAACCGCACCGCGTTGGCCACCGGCGGCGAACCGCCGAGGCGCACCGCGGTCTCCAGCAGCGCCGCGACCCCGGAGCCGTTGTCGTTGACGCCCGGCCCTTCGGGCACGGAGTCCAGGTGCCCGCCGGCCACGACCACCTCGTCCGGGTTCCCGGTGCGGGTCTGGGCCAGGACGTTGCGGCTCTGGGTCTCCGTCACCGCCGTCACCAGCGTCAGCGTGACGCTCGCGCCGGCGCGGGCGGCCAGCGCGTCACCCGCGGACCGGCTCACGCCGCCGCTGGGCACCACACCGGTGGCTCCCTCGCCGAGGGTGCCGTCGACCAGCGGCACGTCCTCCGCATTGATCACGATCAGGCCCACCGCTCCCGCTCGTGCGGCGTGTGCGGCCTTGTCGGCGAACGTGCAGGTGCCGCGGCGCACCAGGGCCACCGACCCGGGCGTGACGCCCGCCGCGTCCTCCGGCGCGCACCCCTCGCCCGCGATCAGCGCGAGCGGGCCCGTGACCCCGCCCTCCGGGGTGGTGGGGGAGAACCCGAGGGCCGAGACCGGCACGGCCTCGCCCTCGACCGCGAGCTGCTCCTGCCGCACCTCGAACTGCCGGGCGCTGAACGTGGGCGTCTGCACGTCGTATCCGGCGTCGCGCAGCGTCGTGGCCACGTACTCGACGCTCGCGTCGTAGCCGGGCGTGCCGAGCGCCCGGTTGCCGCCGTTGGCCTCTGCGATGCGTTGCAGCTCGGACAGGTGCGCGAACGCTCCGTCGCCTGTGACGTCGGTGACGATCCGGGACGGCAGCGCCGGATCGGGCGCCGGGGGCGCGGGTGGTGCGGCGGCGGGTGCTCCGCACGCCATCGTCGTCGTGATCGCAACCAGTACCAGCGCGCGCACCGTCCGCATCCGAGCAGTGTGCCTGGTCCGGACGGGCGGCGGGGGAGACCGGGCCGAGACGGCCATGATCATTCCCTGGTCCAGGGCTGCGCGCTCCTGCGTCGCTGTCCGGCGCTGGTTGAGCTTCAGGGGATCACATGGTGCGCGGGGTTGTCCGGGAGTGGCATCGTGACGATGGACGGGGAGTCATCGACTCGCCGGAGACACCAGGTGGATGCTGGGTCCTGTACTCGCACATAGACATGCGTTCAGCTGCAGAGCTTCATGTCGGCCAGCAGGTCGAGCTCACGTTCGAGCAGGTCACCTCGCAGGACGGCTATCGGTGGCGTGCGATCAACGTGCTGCCCGAGGGCACTGACCTGTCGAGTGGCCGTCATGAGGTCGCCGATGCGCCAGGCGCCTTCCGTAGTTCCTTGAGGATCGAGTTCGACGAGCCGGATTCGGATGACCCCGGCCCGGGGCGGTAGGCGTCGGAAGCAGTGTGGTTCTGTTCGAGCTCGACCGTCGCCGCACACTGCGAGGACCTCCGACGCAGTACGACACTGGCGTTGCCGTCGACGTGAAGGTCTAGCGTCGCTGACGTGCGGATCGGTGAGCTGGGGCGACGCGCCGGGGTGAGCACCCGGGCGCTGCGCCACTACGAGGAGCTCGGCCTGCTCGACGCGCGGCGGCGGGCCAACGGCTACCGCGACTACGACGAGGGCGACCTGCAGGTGGTCGCCGAGATCCGGTCGCTGGTCGAGCTGGGGTTCGCGCTCGAGGAGACGCGCCCGTTCGTCGAGTGCCTGCGGGCCGGGCATCCCACGGGGGTGAGCTGCCCGGACTCGCGCGCCGTCCAGCGCCGCAAGCTCGCCGAGGTCGACGAGTGGATGGCGCGGCTGTCGGCCGTGCGCCGCGAGCTCGTGGCCCAGCTCGGTGATCCGCCCGTCCCGCGGTGCGCGGTGACACCCGACGAAACCTGGGAGAACCGATGATCCTCTCCGTCTCGGACGCCACGTTCGAGGAGCTGGTGCTGCGCGCCGAGCTGCCGGTGCTGCTCGACTTCACCGCCGACTGGTGCCCGCCGTGCAAGATGATCAAGCCGGTGTTGCGGGAGCTGGCCGAGGAGCTGGCGGGGCGGCTCGTCGTCGCCGAGCTCGACGTCGACGCGAACCCGGCCACGGCGCGCGACGCCGGGGTGCTCGGGATGCCGACGCTCGGCCTCTACGTCGGCGGGCGGGTGGTCACGCAGGTCGTGGGCGCGCGGCCGAAGGCGTCGCTCCTGCGGGCGCTCGACGAGCACCTCTCGCTGTCTGCGGCCTGACGGCGCACCACGGCGGCGAGCCGCAACCGTGCGGCGGGGGAGCCGAGCGAACTGCGTCGCGGTCGCGTGCGGTGCGCACTACCGTCCGCCGCATGGACGTGCCGGAGGTCGTGCGGGCCAAGGCGCTGCAGGCAGGAGCCGGCGCCTGGCTCGCCGAGCTCCCGGACCTGGTCTCCGGGCTGGAGCGGGACTGGGGGATCACCGTCGGCCGGGCGTTCGGCGACCCGACCGAGGCCTACGTCGCCGAGGCCGCGCTCGTCGACGGCACTCCCGTGGTCCTGAAGCTCCTGGTGCCGCGGCCGGGCCTGGCGGCCGACGAGATCACGGTGCTCCGGCTCGCGGACGGTGCCGGGTGCGTGCGGCTGCTCGCGTCCGACGTCGAGCGCAGCGCGCTGCTGCTCGACCGGCTCGGCCCGTCGCTGTACGCGCTGGGCCTGCCGCTCGGGCGTCGCCTGGAGGTCATGTGCGACCTGGCGGTCCGGTTGTGGCGTCCGGCGCCGGATGCGGACCTGCGCACGGGCGCGGAGAAGGGGCGGTGGCTCGCCGAGCACATCGAGGCGATGTGGGCGCAGCTCGACGCACCCTGCTCCCGCGCGGCCGTCGACCACGCGCTGGCCTGCGCGGACCGGCGGGTCGCCGCCCACGTGCCGGAGCGGGCCGTGCTGGTGCACGGCGACGTCCACCAGTGGAACACCCTGCAGACCCGCGACGGCGGTTTCGCCCTCGTCGATCCGGACGGTCTGCTGGCCGAACCCGAGTACGACCTCGGGATCCTCATGCGCGAGGACCCGGTGGAGCTGATGGCGGGCGACCCGCGCGAGCGCGCCCGGTGGCTCGCCACGCGCACCGGCTGCGACCCGGTGGCGGTCTGGGAGTGGGGCGTGATCGAACGCGTCTCGACGGGGCTGCTGGCGACGGCGATCGGCCTGCAACCGGTAGGGGGGCAGATGCTGGCGGCATCGGACGCGATCGCTCACTCGCTCCCCTGACGAACGGCACTCCCGTCGGTTCCTAGCCGACGAAAGTGCCGTTCGTCAGGGAGGGGTGGCGCGCTTCCGATCGTGTGACCGGGTTCCCCCGCCGAGCCCTTGAGCCGATCATCGAACACGTGTTCGACTCTTCCGGTGGGCTGGAACAACCCGGACGTCTCGTGGAACGAGCTGGAAGCGGCGCTGTCGGGGCGCACGCGGGATGCGCCGAACCTCGCGGGCCCGCCCGACGGCGGTGACGGCCCGGCGTGGTCGCGCAAGCGGGAGCCCTACGTCGCGCCGCCGGTCGGCGAGCCCGGCGAGCGCGTGCCGTACGCCGAGCTGCACTGCCACTCCAACTTCAGCTTCCTCGACGGCGCGAGCCACCCGGAGGAGCTGGTGGAGCAGGCCGCGCGGCTCGGCCTCTCCGCGATCGCGCTCACCGACCACGACGGCATGTACGGGGTGGTCCGGTTCGCCGAGGCCGCCGCCGAGCTGGGCGTGCGCACGGCCTTCGGCACCGAGCTCTCCCTCGGGCTCACGGCCCCGCAGAACGGCGTGGCCGACCCGGAGGGCAGCCACCTGCTGCTGCTCGCCCGCGGCCCGGAGGGCTACCGCGCGCTCTGCCGCACGATCAGCACCGCGCAGCTGCGCGGGCAGGAGAAGGGCCGCCCGGTCTACGACCTCGACGAGGTGGTGGCCGACACGGCCGGCCAGGTCGTGGTGCTCACGGGCTGCCGCAAGGGCAGCGTCCAGCAGGCGCTGCGGGACGGCGGGCGCGACGCGGCGGGCAAGGCGCTGCGCGGGCTCGTCGAGCGGTTCGGGGCCGACCACGTGGCCGTCGAGCTCACCCACGCCGCCCTGCCCACCGACACCGAGCGCAACGACGTCCTGGCGGAGCTGGCCCGGGACGCCGGGCTGCCCACCGTGGCCACCACCGCGGCGCACTACGCCACGCCGCGCCGGTTCCCGCTGGCCACGGCGTTGGCAGCGGTGCGGGCGCGGCGCAGCCTCGACGAGGCCGACGGCTGGCTCCCCCCGGCGGGCACCGCCCACCTGCGCTCCGGCGCGGAGATGGCCGCGCGGTTCGACGCCCGCTACCCGGGCGCGGTGGCGCGGGCCGCGGAGATCGGAACCACCTGCGCGTTCCCGATCCGCCTCGTGGCGCCGGACCTGCCGCCGTTCCCGGTGCCGCCGGGGCACGACGAGGCGAGCTGGCTGTGGGAGCTGGTCCGGCGCGGGGTGGCCCAGCGCTACGGCAGCCACGCCGAGCACCCCGAGGCCGTCGAGACGGTCCGGCGCGAGTTCGAGATCATCAGGCAGAAGAACTTCCCCGGCTACTTCCTGATCGTCCACGACATCGTCCAGTTCTGCCGGCGGGTCGACATCCTCTGCCAGGGCCGGGGATCGGCGGCCAACTCGGCCGTCTGCTACGCGCTGGGCATCACCAACGTCGACGCGGTGGAGATGGGCCTGCTGTTCGAGCGGTTCCTGTCCCCGGCGCGCGAGGGCTACCCGGACATCGACCTGGACATCGAGTCCGGACGCCGCGAGGAGGTGATCCAGTACGTCTACGCCACGCACGGGCGCGGGTGCGCCGCCCAGGTGGCCAACGTGATCACCTACCGGCCGCGCTCGGCCGTGCGGGACATGGCGAAGGCGCTGGGCTTCTCGCCGGGCCAGCAGGACGCGTGGAGCAAGCAGATCGAGCGCTGGGGCGGCCCGGTCGCCGACGCGCCCGCCGAGATGCCCGACCAGGTGGTCGGGCTCGCCAACGAGCTGCTCGGCTTCCCGCGCCACCTCGGCATCCACTCCGGTGGCATGGTCATCTGCGACCGGCCGGTGTCGGAGGTGGTGCCCGTCGAGTGGGCGCGGATGCCCGGCCGCACCGTCGTGCAGTGGGACAAGGACGACTGCGCGTACGCCGGGCTCGTCAAGTTCGACCTGCTCGGGCTCGGCATGCTCACCGCCCTGCACCTGATGATCGACCTCGTCGCCGAGCACCACGGCAGGCGGGTCCGCCTGCACGAGCTGCAGCCCACCGACGAGGCCGTCTACGCGATGCTCGCGCGGGCCGACTCGGTCGGGGTGTTCCAGGTGGAGTCCCGTGCGCAGATGGCCACGCTGCCCCGGCTCAAGCCCCGGGTGTTCTACGACCTGGTCGTGGAGGTGGCGCTGATCCGGCCCGGCCCGATCCAGGGCGGCTCGGTGCACCCGTACGTCCGGCGGCGGAACAAGCTCGAGGAGTGGGACTACGACCACCCGCTGCTCAAGGGGGCGCTGGAGAAGACGCTCGGCGTGCCGCTGTTCCAGGAGCAGCTCATGCAGATCGCGGTGGACGTCGCCGGCTTCTCCGCCGCCGACGCCGACGAGCTGCGCCGCGCGATGGGCTCGAAGCGCTCGGAGGAGAAGATGGAGCGGCTGCGCGACCGCTTCTTCGCCGGCATGGCGGCCAACGGCATCACCGGCGAGGTGGCGGACGGGATCTTCCGCAAGATGATCGCGTTCGCCAACTTCGGCTTCCCGGAGAGCCACGCGATCAGCTTCGCCTCGCTCGTCTACTACAGCGCCTGGTTCAAGCACTACTACCCGGCCGCGTTCTGCGCGGCCCTGCTCAACTCCCAGCCGATGGGGTTCTACTCGCCGCAGTCGCTGGTGGCCGACGCGCGCCGGCACGGGGTGCTCACCCGGGGCGCCGACGTCAACCTCGGGCGCGCCGACGCCGTGCTGCAGCCCGACCCGCTCTCCGCAGGGGGGCAGGCCATCCGGCTCGGCCTGGCCGAGGTGCGCGGCATCGGCCAGGACCTGGCCGACGAGATCGACGCCGAGCGCGACCGGGCCGGCCCCTACCGCGACCTCGCCGACCTCGCCCGCCGCGTCCGGCTCACCGTCCCGCAGGCCGAGGCGCTGGCCACGGCGGGCGCGTTCGGCAGCTTCGGGATCGACCGCCGCTCGGCGCTGTGGGCGGCCGGGGTGGTGGCAGCGGTGCGGCCCGAGCAGCTGCCGGGCACGGCCGTCGGGATGGAGGCGCCCGCGCTGCCGGGGCTCACCGACGTCGAGCTCACCGCCGCCGACGTGTGGGCCACCGGCGTCTCGCCCGGCGCCCACCCGATGCAGCACCTGCGCGAGCGGCTCGAGGGCCTCGGCGCCGTCCGGATCGACGGCCTCGACGCGATCGGGCGCGCCGTCCCACCCGGCGACTCCGAGCACGCCATGCCCCGCGTGCTGGTCGGCGGGCTCGTCACCCACCGGCAGCGGCCCGCCACCGCCCGCGGCGTCACGTTCCTCAACCTGGAGGACGAGAGCGGCATGCTCAACGTCACCTGCTCGGAGGGGCTGTGGGCGCGCTACCGCACGGTGGCGATCAGCAGCTCGGCGCTGCTGGTCCGCGGGCGGCTGGAACGCAGCCCGGAGGGCGTGCTGAACCTGGTGGCCGACCGGCTGCAGAAGCTGGCCCTGACGGTGCCGGTGAAGTCGCGCGACTTCCGCTGAGCAGCTCGCACACCGACTTCTGCGCCGGCGCACCGACTGCAGTCGGTGTGGGAGCACCACAGTCGGTGTGGGAGCGGCGTTGCGGTCGCTGCGGACCCTGACGCACCGACTCCTGCGCTGACGCACCGACTCCTGCGCCGGCACACCGACTGCAGTCGGTGTGGGAGCACCACAGTTGGTGTGCGAGCCGAGGTTCAGCCGGGCAGCTCCAGCGTGCGGGCCAGTGGCACGCCGGGGCGGTAGGCCAGGTGCCGGTAGGACGGCGCGGCGAGCACGCACAGGTCGGCGCGGGCCCCGATTCCGAGGTGGCCGACGTCGGTGCGCCGCAGGGCGGCCGCGCCTCCCGCGGTCGCGGCCCACACCGCCTCGGCCGGTGTCATCCGCATCTCCCGCACCGCCAGCGCCACGCACAGCGCCATGGAGGACGAGAAGCACGTGCCGGGGTTGCAGTCGGTCGCCAGTGCCACGGTGACTCCGGCGTCGAGCAGCCTGCGGGCGTCCGGGTAGGGCTGGCGGGTGGAGAACTCGACGCCGGGCAGCAGCGTCGCGACCGTGGTGCCGGAGGCGAGCGCGTCGACGTCGGCGCCCGTCAGGTACGTGCAGTGGTCGACGCTGGCCGCGCCCAGCTCCACGGCGAGCTGCACGCCGGGTCCCGGGCCGAGCTGGTTGCCGTGCACGCGCAGCCCCAGCCCGGCGTCGCGGCCCGCGACCAGCACGGCGCGGCTCGCGTCGCCGTCGAACGCGTGCGGGGACGCGGGCTCGCAGAACACGTCCACCCACCGCGCGTGCGGGGCGCAGGCCGCGAGCATCGGCCCGGTGACCAGCGCGACGTACTCGCTCGCGCGGCCCGCGTACTCGGCCGGCACGACGTGCGCCCCGAGGAAGGTCGTCTCGGCGGTGACCTCGCCCGCGAGCCGCAGTGCCCGCTCCTCGTCGGCCGCGGTCAGCCCGTATCCGCTCTTGACCTCGACGGTCGTGGTGCCCTGCGCCCGCATCTCCGCGACCAGCTCGCGCAGGCGGGCGCGCAGCACGTCGTCACCGGCCTCCCGGGTGGCGCGGACGGTGGAGGCGATGCCGCCGCCGTCGTACGGGACGCCCGACATCCGGGCCTCGAACTCCGCGGAGCGCTCCCCGGCGAACACCAGGTGCGCGTGGCTGTCGACGAACCCCGGCAGCACGGCGCGGCCCTCGACGTCCACGCGCGCGTCCGCCGCGGGCGCGGCAGCGGCGGGACCGACCCACGCCACGGCGCCGTCCTCGACGACGAGCGCCGCGTCGGGCACCAGGCCCAGCGGGCCCTCGCCCAGCGACCCGTCGTTGGTGACGAGCTCCCCGATACCGGTGACGAGCGTGCTCACGATTCCTCCCACAGCGGTGCGACGGCCGCGGCGAGCAGTGCGCCCACGTCCCCGAGGACGTGCTGCCCGTCGCGGACGACGACGCGGCCGTCCACCACGACGGTGCGGACGTCCTCGGCGCAGGCGGCCATCACGACCTGATCGGGTGCGGCCCCGGCGGTGCGGGGCGAGTCGAGCGCGACCGCGACCAGGTCGGCCCGCCGCCCGGGGGCGATGCGGCCGGCGTCGGGCCAGCCCAGGCAGTGGTGGGCGGTGAGCGCGTCGACGAGCGCGGCGGGTGCGATGCGGCCCCGCTCGCCGGAGGCCAGCCGCTCGTGGGACTCGACGAGTCGCGCCTCGGCCAGCAGGTCGACGGCCGCGTGCTGGTCGCTGCCGACGGCCAGCGGCGACCCGGCGGCGCGCAGCGCGCGGAACGGGCCGATGCCGTCGGCGAGGTCGGCCTCGGTGCTGGGGCAGGCGCAGACGCTGGTGCGCGAGCCGCCCAGCAGGGCGATGTCGGCCTCGGACAGGTGGGTGGCGTGGACGGCGGTGGTGGCCGGACCGAGCACGCCGTGCCCGGCGAGCAGCGCGGTGGGCGTGCACCCGTAGAACGCCTCGCACGCGGCGTTCTCCCGCGGCTGCTCCGACAGGTGCACGTGCAGCGGGCGGCCCGCGGCGGCGCGCACGACGTCGGGCAGCTGGTCGGCCGGCACCGCGCGCACGGAGTGCACCGCGGCACCGACCCGGACGTGGTCGTGCTCGCCGAGACCGTCGACGCGGGCCGCCCACGCCGCGGCGTCCCCGTCACCGAACCGGGCCTGCACGTCGTCCAGCGGGGCGTGGCCGGCCGCGTCGAGCCCGCCGGCCAGGTAGCAGGTGTCGAGCAGCGTGAGCCGGACCCCGGCGTCCGCCGCGGCCCGGACCAGCGCCCGGCCCATCGCGTTCGGGTCGGCGTAGGGCGTGCCGCCCCGGCCGTGGTGCAGGTAGTGGAACTCGCCGACGCACGTGACGCCGGCCAGCGCCATCTCCGCGTACACCGCGCGGGCCAGGGCCAGGTAGGTGTCCGGGTCGAGCCGCGCGGCGACCGCGTACATCCGCTCCCGCCACGTCCAGAACGTGCCCCCGCCGTCGTGGGTGCGGCCGCGCAGCGCCCGGTGGAAGGCGTGGCTGTGGGCGTTCGCGAACCCGGGCAGCACCAGGCCGCGCAACCGCTCGTCGCCCGGGGCGGCGTCCGCCCCGATCTCGACGCCCGCGATCCGGCCGTCCGCGACGGCCACCCGGACGCGGGGCACCGCGCCGCCGTCCAGCCAGGCCCGCTCGCACCAGTACGTCACGCGAGCTCCTCCAGCACGCGCGCGAGCGCGGCGACGCCCGCGTGGCAGTCGGCCGGTTCGGCGTGCTCGTGCGGGGAGTGCGAGACGCCGGTGGGGTTGCGCACGAACAACATCGCGGTCGGGATCCCGGCGGCGGCGAGGATCCCCGCGTCGTGCCCGGCGCCGGTGGCGAGGACGGGAGCGCCTGCGAGGAGCGTGGCGAGCCGGTCCCGCAGGCCCGCGTCGAAGGCGGTGGGCGGAGTGAAGGACTCCTCGACCGGGTCGACGCCCGCGGCGGCCCCGACCGCGGCGACCACGGACCGGACGGCCGGCTCGCCCGGGCCGCGCGCGTCGAGCCACGCGGTGACCGCCGAGGGGATGGCGTTGACGCCGTTCGGCTCGACCGCGACCTTCCCGACCGTCGCGAGGATCGCGTGCTGGTGCGCTGCCGATCGCGCGGTGCGGACGGCGTCGGCGAGGCGCAGCATCGGGTCGTCGCGGTCGGCCAGGAGCGTGGTGCCGGCGTGGTCGGCGCGCCCGCGCAGGTCGAGGCGCCACCGGCCGTGCGGCCAGATCGCGCGCGCGACCCCGACCGCGGCGCTCCCGCCTGCGAGCGCCCGACCCTGCTCGACGTGCAGTTCGACGAACGCACCCACGCGGCGCAGGGTGGCCTCGTCCCGTCCGACCCGGCCGGGGTCGTGTCCCGCAGCCGCCATCGCCTCGGCCATCGTCGTGCCGTCGGCGTCGCGCAGGGCGCGGGCGCGGTCGGCGTCGAGGACCCCGGTGAGGATCCGGCTGCCCGCGCACGCCACTCCGAACCGCGCACCCTCCTCGTCGCCGAAGACCGCGATCCCCAGCGGCCGCCGCGGGCTCCATCCGCGGGCGCGTAAGGCGTCGAGCGCGGCGAGGGCGGACACCACCCCCAGCGGGCCGTCGAAGGCGCCTCCGTCGGGCACCGAGTCGAGGTGGCTGCCGACGACCAGGCCGGGTCCGTCGGCGTCGGGGTCGCCCGCCCAGGCCCACAGGTTGCCTGCGCGGTCGGTGGTGACCTCGAGCCCGCGGGCCTGCACGGCACCGGTGAACCACTCGCGCAACGTGGCGTCGGTGGCCGTCCAGGCGAACCGGCGGTAGCCCCCGCTGCGGGAGTCGCGGCCGACCGGTTCGAGGTCGGCCCACATCGCGTCGAAGGTCACCGCGCACCCGCCTCCTGCTCGACGGTCCCTGGCGGGTAGGTCATCGCCGTCGGCACGTCGGTCGTCCGCCTGGCCCAGGGGTGGTAGACCGCCGCGGTGACGACCAGGCCGACGACCCACGAGATGTCGGCGCCGCCGCTCATCCCTCGCCACCCTCGGCCATCGGCACCCGCAGGCCGTGGACCTGCGCGGTCTCGGCCGCGGTCTCGTACCCGGCGTCGACGTGGCGCAGGACGCCCGTCGCCGGGTCGTTCGTCAGCACCCGCTCGATCTTCGCGGCGGCCAGCTCGGTGCCGTCGGCCACCGTGACCTGACCGGCGTGGATCGAGCGCCCCATCCCGACGCCGCCGCCCTGGTGGATCGACACCCAGCTCGCCCCTGACGATGTGCTGACCAGCGCGTTCAGCAGCGGCCAGTCGGCGATGGCGTCCGAGCCGTCGGCCATGCCCTCGGTCTCGCGGTAGGGCGAGGCGACCGAGCCGGTGTCGAGGTGGTCGCGGCCGATCACGATCGGCGCGCGGATCTCCCCCGACGCGACGAGCTCGTTGAACCGCAGCCCGGCCTTGTCGCGCTCGCCCTGCCCGAGCCAGCAGATCCGCGCCGGCAGGCCCTGGAACGCCACGCGCTCGCGGGCGGCGCGGATCCAGCGGTGCAGCCGGTCGTGCTCGGGGAAGAGTTCGAGCACGGCGTCGTCGGTGACGGCGATGTCGGCCGGGTCGCCCGACAGCGCCGCCCACCGGAACGGGCCCTTGCCCTCGCAGAACAGCGGCCGGATGTAGGCGGGCACGAAGCCGGGGTAGGCGAACGCGCGGTCGTAGCCGCCCTGGCGGGCCTCGTCGCGCAGGGAGTTGCCGTAGTCGAACACCTCGGCGCCCGCGTCGAGGAACCCGACCATCGCCTCGACGTGGCGGGCCATCGACTCCCGTGCCCGGTCGGTGAACTCGTCGGGCTTCTTCGCGGCGTAGTCGTCCCAGTCGTCGAGGTCGACGCCGTCGGGCAGGTAGGACAGCGGGTCGTGGGCGGCCGTCTGGTCGGTGACGATGTCGACCTCGACGCCCCGGCGCAGCAGTTCCGGCAGCACCCGCGCGCAGTTGCCGACCAGCCCGATCGACAGCGCCCGCCGCTCGCCCTTCGCCGCCGTGCAGCGGGCGACGGCGTCGTCGAGGTCGGTGGCCAGCTCGTCGAGGTAGCGGTGCTCGACGCGGCGGCGCAGGCGGGCCGCGTCGACGTCGACCACCAGGCAGACGCCGCCGTTGAGGGTGACCGCGAGGGGCTGTGCGCCGCCCATGCCGCCGCAGCCCCCCGTGACGGTGAGCGTGCCGGCGAGGGTGCCCCCGAACCGCTTCTCGGCGACGGCCGCGAACGTCTCGTAGGTGCCCTGCAGGATGCCCTGGGTGCCGATGTAGATCCAGGAGCCCGCGGTCATCTGGCCGTACATCGTCAGGCCGAGCTTCTCGAGCCGCCGGAACTCCGGCCAGGTGGCCCAGTCGCCCACCAGGTTGGAGTTGGCGATCAGCACCCGCGGCGCCCACTCGTGCGTGCGCAGCACCCCGACCGGCCGTCCGGACTGCACGAGCATCGTCTCGTCGTCGGCGAGCGTGGTGAGCGTGGCGACCATCGCGTCGAACGAGCGCCAGTCACGGGCCGCGCGCCCGGTGCCGCCGTAGACGACGAGGTCGTCGGGCCGCTCGGCGACCTCGGGGTCGAGGTTGTTGCAGAGCATCCGCAGCGGGGCCTCGGTCTGCCAGGACCGGGCGGTCAGGGTCGTGCCGCGTGCGGCGCGGACCGGTCGGGCACCTTCCACCGGTGTTCCTCTCGTCGATGAGAACTCCCTGCACGGGACACCCGCGGGGCCCTGTTCCACTACGGCCGCGGCCACAGGGGCTCCGGGATGCCGGACAGTCGTAGTGTCCCCGCCGGAACCCGTCCGGCGAAGGCCCTCGCGGCGGACGGGGGCGAACTCGACCATGGACCGGCTGACGTGGGTACCGAATCCCGTTGACAGCGGCCGGGATGGCAACAAGCGCTGTTCCATCGGGTTCGCGCTGAGTGCCCTCTCGCGCGCGACCGGGGTGCGTGCGCGCCGCGACGGGTGGGCGCGCAGGACTATCCCTGCATGATCATTTTTGCTAGAATCCGCGCAAGTGACTTATCGGGGGGAGTGTCGCATGGGTCCAGCTGAACCACCAAGCGAATCCTCCTCGGAGAATCCCGACCCCGGCATGCCGTCCACTCCGGGATGCGCCGACGGAGGGCCCGACCACCCGGATCCTGGCGCGGACACCACGGCGGCTCCGGAATCGCGACCCACGCGCTCGTCGGCCCGCTCGACGGCGGTCGTGGCGATCGTGAGCGCGGCGATTGGAGCCCTGGGCGCCGGGGTGCCCACGCTGGTGGTCTCGCACAACCAGATCGTGGCTGCCGAGGACGCGGCCAGGCAAAGTCTCGCGCGCGAGCAACGCCACGAAGCCTACACGAAGTTGAAGGATGCGGTCGTGACTCTCCAGGCGCATGAGCAGAAATGCGTGGATGTGGTGGCCGAAAGCAAAGGGTTTGCGTGGGTGCCGGCGACCGTGCAGGAAATCGAAGAGATCCACGACGATATCCGAGAGGCGTATGACGAGGTTCGAGAAGCTGCAGATCACGTGAACTCGTCCGTCGCCGCACCTGACGAGGTGGTGCGACTCGCTGAGGAGCTGGTGAGAAGGCAGTCCGAGACCGTGCAGATCATGCTCCGTACGTCGAGTGAATCCTATGCCCGACAGGATTCGTCATTGGATCCGGTGCGTACCCGCATGAGGAGCAGCTACGAAGCGTACGAGCGGTTTTCGCGGGCTGTCGGGATGGAACTGAGATCCGGGTGATCTGTGTCCGGTCGTCCTCCGGGATCAGCAGGAAGCGTGCGGGTGAACCGTCCCTCAGCTGGCCGGGTGTGCATCACGTCCGGCGCCGTCGAACGACGGCGGACGGGGTGGCAGGGTGCACTCGTGGACCAGGAGGACGATGGTGAGTACGCCGATCTCGACCTGTCGGACGTGCGGGCGGGCGACGAGCCGTGGCGGCGGCGCCGGTTCGTGCGCTGCAGCTTCGAGGACGCGGACCTGCGCGGGCTGGTCACCGAGTCGTGCACGTTCGACGAGTGCGACTTCACCGGCGCCGACCTCGGCGACTCGCAGCACCGCGGCAGCGCGTTGCGCTCCTGCCGGATCGTGCGGGCCACGCTGGTGGGCACGGCGTTCCGGGGCTGCTCGCTGCTGGGCACCGCGCTGATCGACTGCCGCCTGCGGCCGATCACGTTCACGGACTGCGACCTGACCCTCGCCGCGCTCGGCCGCGCCGACCTGCGGGAGACGGACCTGTCCGGGCTGCGGCTGCGCGAGGCGAACCTCGTGGAGGCCGATCTGCGGGGCGCCGACCTGCAGGGCGCCGACCTCACCGGCGCCCGCCTGCTGCACGCGCGGCTGGAGGGCGCGGACCTGCGGGGCGCCCGGCTCGGGGCGGACGCGATGGTGCAGGCCGGCCTGGCCGGCGCCACCGTGGACGTGGAGCAGGCGATCGCCTTCGCCGCGGCCCACGGGCTGCGCGTCGCCTGACACACCGACTGCTGCGCTCCTACACCGACTGCAGTCGGTGTGCGAGCGCCACGATCGGTGTGCGAGCTCGTGTGTGCGTCGCGCGACGGCGCACCGGGGCTCGACGGCGTCCGGCGAACTGGGAGGATGGAGCCGTGACGGCGACGGTGATGGACGGCAAGGCCACGCTGCAGGAGATCCTGGGCGAGCTGGCGGGACGGGTCGAGAAGCTGCAGGCCGCGGGCGTCGCGCCGGGGCTGGGCACGCTGCTCGTCGGCGACGACCCGGGCTCGCACTCCTACGTGCGCGGCAAGCACCGCGACTGCGCCAAGGTCGGGATCACCTCGATCCAGCGGGAGCTGCCGGCCGACGCCACCCAGTCCGATGTCGAGCGGGCGATCGACGAGCTGAACACCGACCCCGCCTGCACCGGTTTCATCGTGCAGCTCCCGCTGCCGAAGGGCCTCGACGCCGGCGCGGCGCTCGAGCGGATCGACCCGATGAAGGACGCCGACAGGCTCGCCCCGGTGAGCCTCGGGCGGCTGGTGCTCGGCGAGCCGGGCCCGCTGCCGTGCACGCCGCGCGGCATCGTCGAGCTGTGCCGCCGCTACGGCGTGGACCTGAACGGCGCACGCGTCACCGTGGTGGGCCGCGGGGTGACCGTGGGCCGGCCGCTCGGGCTGCTGCTCACCCGCCGCTCGGAGAACGCCACCGTGACGCTCTGCCACACCGGCACCAAGGACCTCGCCGCCGAGGTGCGCCGTGCCGACGTGGTGGTCGCCGCGGCCGGCGTGCAGGGGCTGATCACCGCCGACATGGTGGCGCCGGGCGCCGCGGTGCTCGACGTCGGTGTCACGCGCACCGACGCCGGCCTGGTCGGCGACGTCGCGCCCGAGGTGGCGGAGGTGGCCGGGCTGCTGGCGCCGATGCCGGGCGGGGTCGGGCCGATGACGCGGGCGATGCTGCTCACCAACGTGGTGGAGGCCGCCGAGCGGGCTGTCGGGGGATGACCGTGACCGACCTCCGCTCGCGGCTACCGGTGCACGCGCCGCTGACGTTCGTGCTGCTCATCGCGAGCGCGGGGATGGTCAGGACCCTCACCCAGCACTGGCGCGAGGGGGCGGTGCTGCTCGGCGGCGCGCTGATCGTCGCCGCGGTGCTGCGGGTGCTGCTGCCCACCGACCGGGTCGGCCTGCTCGCGATCCGCAGCCGACCCGTCGACGTGCTCTGCTACGGCGGTCTGGGCGTCGTGATCTCGGTGCTGGCGATGACGATCACCGCGAGCCTGCTGAACGGCGGCTGACGCAGGCATGATCGGGCCATGACCCACCGATCGACCGACCGCTCGGAACGGATCGTGGCCACCCTCGCCGACGCCTTCTCCGACCTGATGGCGGCCAACCCGGCCGCCTTCCGGACGAAGTTCCGCAAGATGGCGGCCGATCCGTTCGCCTTCTACCGCGGCAGCGCGTGCCTGTTCTACGCCGACGTCGCGGCCCGCGACGACCCGTGGGCGGACGAGCGGACGAGCCGGGTCTGGATCCAGGGCGACCTGCACGCGGAGAACTTCGGCACGTACATGGACGGCGACGGCGTGCTGATCTTCGACGTCAACGACTTCGACGAGGCCTACATCGGGCACTTCACCTGGGACGTCACCCGGTTCGCCGCGAGCATGGCCCTGCTGGGCTGGCGCAAGGCGATCTCCGACGATGACATCACGATGCTCGTGCAGCACTACGTGCGGTCCTACCTGGACCAGGTGCGCACGTTCGTCGACCAGGCCGATGACCGCAGCTTCTCGTTGCGCCTGAACACCACCGAGGGCGCCGTCCACCAGGTGCTGCAGCTGGCGAAGCTGCGCACGCGGGTGGGGCTGCTGGACGGCATCACGGAGGCGGAGGGCTTCGACCGGGTGCTGCGCGAGGTGCCGGGCCTGCGCCGCCTCGGCGACGACGAGCGCGCGGCGGTGACGGACGCGTTCGAGCGCTACCTGGAGTCGATCCCACCGGCGAAGCGGCAGCGCGGGGTGACCTACACCGTGAAGGACGTGGCGGGCCGCTCCGGCTTCGGGATCGGCAGCGCCGGCCTCCCGGCGTACACCGTGCTGATCGAGGGCTACAACCAGGCGCTGGACAACGACGTGGTGCTGTCGATGAAGCAGGGCAACGTCGCGGCGCCCTCGCGGGTGGTCACCGACCCGGCCGTCGCGGGCGCGTTCCGCCACCACGGGCACCGCACCGCGGTCTCGCAGCGGGCGCTGCAGGCGCACGCCGACCCGCTGCTGGGCTGGACCGATCTGGACGGTGTCGGGTTCGTCGTCAGCGAGGTCTCGCCCTACGAGGCGGACCTGGACTGGTCGGAGCTCACCGAGCCCTCCGAGATCGCGCCGGTGGTGGACTCGCTGGGCCGCGCGACCGCCAAGGTGCACTGCGTCGCCGACTCCGACGCCGACGACTCGCTGGTCCCGTTCCAGACCGAGGACGCGATCATGCAGGTCGTGGCGGGGCGGGAGGAGGAGTTCGTGGCGTGGGTGGTCGAGTTCGCCCACGACTACGCCGCGCAGGTCCGCACCGACCACGCGCTGTTCGTCGACGCGTTCCGCGGCGGCCGGATGCCGGGAGTCGCCGCGTCCGGCGGGTAGGTCACAGGGCGAACGGCGGGGCGATGTCGTCGAACATCGGAAAGTGCTTGACGTTGAGGGTGGCCAGCTCGTAGCCGTGCACGTCCGCGGACGCGGCGACCAGGTAGTCGGCGGTGCCGATCGCGGCGTGGGAACGGCGGTAGGTCCGGCGCAGCTCGCCTGCGCGCCACGCCACAACGGGGTCGACCGGCACCGGCTGGAGGGAGCCGAGCAGCCGGACGACCTCGCGGCGCTCGCCGGTCCGCATGCCGCCCGCGATCTCGGCGATCGACACCACGCTCACGGCCAGCGGGCCGGCGCGCCGACGGGCGTCGAGGAGCCAGTTGCGCGCCGCCTCGATCCCGCGGAGGTGCGCGATCAGGACGTCCGAGTCGACGAGGATCACGAGTGGGCGATCCGCTCCAGGTGAGCGCCGCGGGCACCGTCGCCGCGATCGAGCTCGATCTCCATGTCGGCGAGCAGGCCGAACGAGGCGTCGATCGCGGCGACGTCGGCGCCGAGCCGGTCCGCCTCGCTGTCGAGGAGCCGGTCGAGCAGCCGGCGGATCAGCTCCGCGCGCGACACCCCCTCCGCCTGCGCGCGCCGGTCGAGCTGGGTGATCTGCTCGTCCGTGAGGTAGATGTTCGTGCGGTGCATACACCGCACCATACACCGTCAGCCGGCGTAGAGCGTCCGTACGAGGTCCTCGATCGACGGCTCGACGACCGTCACGTCCCGCAGCTCCACCCGTGCCGCGACGGCCGCGATCAGCGTTGCCGCGGTGGTGTCGGCGGGCGCGAACGCCAGCCGCTGGCGCATGCCGTCGGCCTCCACCCGGACCGCGCGCACCCCGGGCAGGTCGTCGAGCGGCGCGGCGGGCGCGGTCAGCTCGACCACCACTTCGCGGGCACCCCCGGAGCGGGCCCGCAGGGCGTCGATGGCGTCGTCGGCCACGACCCGTCCGTGGTCGATCACGACGACGCGCCGGCAGAGCCGCTCGACGTCGGGCAGGTCGTGCGTGGTGAGCAGGATCGTCATGCCGTCGACGAGGTTGACCTCCTGCAGGAACGCCCGCAGCCGCTCCTTGCTCACCAGGTCGAGCCCGACGGTCGGCTCGTCGAGCACCAGCAGCGTCGGCGCGTGCAGCAGCGCCGCCGTCACCTCCCCGCGCATGCGCTGGCCCAGTGACAGCTGCCGGACGGGCGTGTCGAGGAACGGGCCGAGCTCGAGCACGTCGGTGCAGCGCTCCAGGCGGGTGCGGTGCTCGGCGGCCCCGACCCGGTGGATCGCCCCGAGCAGCGCGAAGCTCTCGCGCAGCGGGAGGTCCCACCACAGCTGGCTGCGCTGCCCGAACACCACGCCGATCTGGTGGGCCAGCGCCCGGCGCTGCCGGTTGGGGTCCAGCCCGCACACGCGCAGCCGCCCTGCGGTCGGCACGAGGATGCCGGTGAGCATCTTGATCGTCGTGGACTTGCCCGCACCGTTGGGGCCGAGGAAGCCCACGGCCTCGCCGGGGGCGATGCGCAGGTCGACGTCCTCGACGGCGACGAGGCGCCGCCGGGCGCGCCCGCGCCCCACCGTGAACTCCCGGCGCAGCGCCCCGGCCTCGACGATCGCACTCATGATCCGGCTCCCTGGTAGTGGCGGACGGCGGCGCGCCAGACGAGCGCCGCCGTGGCGACGGCGGCGACGGCGACGAGCGGGGCGGCGTAGCGCAGGGCGTGCGGCAGGCCCAGCGGGTCGGGTCGGTCCAGCAGCGCGAGCGCGGGGAAGTAGGCGACGAACGCGGACGGCACGGCATAGCAGAGCGTGCGCCGCAACCAGGGTCCGAAGACCGTGATCGGGTAGGAGGTGGTGAGCTGCGAGCCGTAGGTGAACGCGTTGGCCACCTCGCGGCCCTCGATCACCCAGAACGACACCGAGCAGGTGGCCACCCAGACCGAACCCGTGATCGCCGCGCCGAGCATCGGCGTGGCGAGGACGAGCAGCGCGTTCAGCGGTGTCGGCTCCACCCCGCCCCGGGCGAGCACCACGGCGAGCACGACCACGCCGACGGCCACCCGGCCGAGCCGGCGCAGCTGCAGGTCGCTCGTGACGAGTTGGGGGAGCACCCCGAGCGGGCGCGCGAGCAGCACGTCCAGCTCGCCGGTGCGGATCCAGCGAGGCAGGTCGTCGAGCTGGCCGACGGCGAGGTCGGCGAACCCGAACGAGATGCCGGCGAGCGCGTAGACCAGCAGCACCTCGTCGCGCGTGAAGCCGCCGAGCGTGTCGACCTGCGCGAACACGGTGACGATCACGACCAGCTCGCTGGCCGCGGCGAGCACCTGTCCGAGGAGATCGAGGACGAAGGAGCCCCGGTAGGCGAGCTGGCTGCGCACCCGCGAGCCCAGGATCTGCAGGTAGACGCGGCCGGTCACCGGCTGCTCAGCCACCCTGCACCACCAGCTTGCGGGTGGCGCGCGCGAGGACGAGCTGCCCCGCGGCCAGCGTCACGACGACCCAGAGCACCTGGTGCGCCAGCAGCGCCGCCGGGGAGCCCCGCTCGCCGAACACGTCGATCGGCGTCTGCATCACGGCCGGGAACGGCGTGGCGTAGAGCGCGGTGCGCAGGGCGTCGGGGAAGAAGGCCAGCGGGACGGTCAGCCCGCAGGCCAGGCCCGACACCGACATGTAGACGCCGGCGACGCCGCGGTTGTCGAGCAGCCAGAAGCTCGTGAGGTCGAGCAGGAATCGCAGCGCGAAGCTGATCACCACGGCCAGTGCCGTCGACACCGCGAACAGCGCCACCGTCCACGGGCTCTCCGGCCAGCGGAACGGCAGCACGAGCGCGCCGAACGCCACCGGCGGCGCGAGCCGGACCAGCACGGCGTGCCCCGCCCGCCCGAGGTCCTGGGCGAGGAGCGCGACCTGCAGGTTCCACGGCCGGGCGAGGTCGATCGCGATGTCGCCCGTCCGGACCCGGTGGGCGAGCTCGCGGTCCGGCCAGAGCAGGACGACCGCGAGCAGCCCCTGGCCCAGCCAGACGAACGTGCCCGTGTCGGCGGCGTCGTAGCCCGCGGCGCTGCCGGTCGGGCCGACGACGGCGAGCAGCACGGCGACCCGCAACAGCCCGAACACGGTGTTGGTGAACAGACCCGCGAGGCTGGCGGCGAGGTAGGTGGAGTGACGTCGGAAACCTGCCCCGACCAGGCGGAGGTAGGGCCTGAGCACGTCGATCGACACTACGGGCGCCCGCAACCGGTTTTCGGCTCAGACCAACCCGGCGTCGTGGACAAGCAGGGCGACCTGCGTGCGGTTGCCGAGGTCGAGCTTGGTGAGGACGTGCGAGACGTGCGCCTTGACCGTGGCGACGGTCATCCCGAGCCCGTCGGCGATCTCGGCGTTCGACCGGCCGCGGGCCAGCTCGAGCGCCACCTCGTGCTCGCGCGGGCTGAGGGTGCGCAGGACGTGGCGCGCGCGGTCGGCGTCGCCCGTCGCCTCGGTGACCCGGTCCATCAGCCGCCGGGTGACGCCGGGAGACAGGATCGGCTCACCCGCGGCGACCCGGCGCACCGCCTCGACGATCTGCGGCGGTGGGGTGTCCTTGAGCAGGAACCCGCTCGCACCGGCGCGCAGGGCGCGCAGCACGTTCTCGTCGGTGTCGAACGTGGTCAGCACGACCACCTCCGGCGGGCGGGGCCGCGCCCGCAGCCGCTGCGTGGCGACGATCCCGTTCACCCGGGGCATGCGCAGGTCCATCAGCACGACGTGCGGCGCGTGCGCGTCGACGAGCGCGGGTACCTGGTCGCCGTCGCCCGCCTCGCCGACGACGGCGATGCCCTCGGCGCCGTCGAGCATCATCGACAGCGCGCCGCGCACGAGCGGGTCGTCGTCCACGACGAGCACGCGCACCGCTCCGTTCACGGAGGCCACGGTAGTGCGGCGTGCAGCCGGAACCGGCCGTCAGGGGTGATCTCGTGGCCGAGGGTGCCCCCGGCCAGCTGGGCGCGTTCGGCGAGCCCCACCAGCCCGGTTCCGCTGCCCGGCGGCGCCTCGGGCGGCCCGCCGGGCACCGGGTTGCGCAGCTCGATGAGCAGCCCGTCGCCCGGGCCGCCCTCGAGCCGCACGTGCACGGGGCCGCCGGGCGCGTGCTTGCGGGCGTTGGTCAGGCCCTCCTGGACGATCCGGTAGGCGGTGCGGCCGGTGGTGACGGGGGCGGCGGCCGGGTCGGTCACGCGGTCGTCGACGTGCACCACCGCGCCGGCGTCGCGGGACTCGGCGAGCAGCGCGGACAGGTCGGCGAGCACCGGCTGCGGGCGGTCGGCAGCCGGGTCGGTGCCGTCGGCGCGCAGCACCCCGATGACCTCGCGCAGCTCCTCGAGCGCCTGGTGCACCCCGGCGCGCACCACCCCGGCAGCACGGGCGATCTTCTCCGGGGACGCGTCGGGCCGGTACTCCAGCGCCCCCGCCGAGGCCGCCACCAGGGAGAGCCGGTGGGCGAGGACGTCGTGCATCTCCCGGGCGATGAGGGTGCGCTCGTGCGAGCGCGCGGCGGCGACCCGCTGCGCCTGCTCGGCCTCCGCCCGGCGGGCCCGCTCCCGCAGCGACACCAGCAACGCGCGGCGGGCCCGGGTGAGCGCCCCCGAGGCCACCAGCGCGGCGTGCGCCACCACGGCCAGCACCAGCCACCACACGAACGCCAGCCCGGCCGTCGGGCGCCACAGCCCCTGGACGGCGTGGCCCGCGACGCCGGCGAGGCCGACGGCGATCGCCACGACGAGCGGGCGGCGCTGCGCCACCAGCAGGGCCCCGCACGTCGCGGGCGGCGTCGCGGCCGGGGAGAGCACGGCCAGGACCACGAGCACGAGGGCCACCGGCACCGTCCTGCGCAGCATCAGCGGCAACAGCCCGCAGGCCAGCACCCCGACCGCGATGTCGAGGGGCAGCAACCCGCTCGCCGCGCTGCGGTCCGACCACGAGACGACGGTCAGCGCGACGAGGACCACCATCGTGGCGACGAGCACGACACTGCGGCGGCCCTGCCCGCAGTCCTCGTCCCACTCGTCGAAGAGCACGAGCGGAGCGTAGAGCGGCACGGGGAGCGCGGACACCGACCGAAGTCGAATGCCGCTCGTCGGGCGGGGTGCGACGTCCCGGCCCGGTGTGGCGGAGCGGCCCCTACCGAAGTCGTACCCGCGATCTCCGGTTGCCGATGCCGGACGTGCGGGGCCGGGGGCACGGTGCCGCCATGACCGCGACTCGTGCGATCGTCCGGGCCCGTTCCGCCTGGCACGGCACCCGCCTCGCCGTGCTGGGTCCCGCAGGCGGGCCGCCCGTCCGGCGGCGGGCGCTGCGGGCGCTGCTGCTCGACCTCGCCGCGCCGCTCGCGGCGTACTACGCGCTGCGGGCCGCCGGTGCCCCGGACGTGGTCGCGCTCGCGCTGGGCGCGGTGCCGCCCGCCGTCAGCGCCGTGCTGACGGCGGTGCGCGAGCGGCGGGCTGAGCCCGTCGCGCTGCTCGTGCTCGCCGCGGTGGTGCTCGGGCTCGTCGCGACCGCGATCACCGGTGACCCGCGCGAGCTGCTGGTCCGCCATGCGTGGCTGAGCCTGCCGTTCGGGCTCTGGCTGCTGGTGTCGCTGCGGGCGGCCCAGCCGTTCTGCTTCGCCGCCACCCGCATGCTGCTGCCGCACCGGGCGGCCGTCATGGACGAGCTGTGGGCGCGCGACGCCGCGTTCCGGCGGGCATGGCGGCTGATCACCGCGGTCTGGGGTGCCGCGATGCTGACCGACACCGCTCTGCGCGTGCTGATGGCCTCCACGCTGCCGGTGCCGGTCGTGCCAGCGCTCGACACCGCCCTGACCGTGACGACGGTGCTCGCCCTGCAGGTGCCGACCCACCTGCTCCTGCGCCGCTCCGGCTGCTGGGACCTGCTGTTCCGCCCCCACGCCCACCGAGGAGCCGATCATGGCAGCCGCCACTGACCGCCCGACCCCGCTCGTGCGCGCCGGGGCCGTCGCCGCCGCCGTGCTCGCCGCGCTGGCCGTCTGGGTGCTGGCCGTCCCGGTACTGGGGATCACGCCGGCCGCCGCCCCGATCGGCGGGCCGGTGCAGGTGGTCGGGCCGGTCGCCGTGGCCGTGGGCCCGCTGTGCGCGGGCCTGTCGGGCTGGGCCCTGCTGGCGGTGCTCGAGCGGCGCGTGGCCCGACCGCGGCGCACCTGGACGGTCGTCGCGCTCGTCGTGCTCGTGCTCTCGCTCGTCACGCCGCTGCTGGGTGGTGTGAGCCCGGCCGCCACGGGCGCGCTCGTGGCCATGCACGTGGTCGCGGGCGGCGTGCTGATCGCGCTGCTGCCGCGCCGGTGGCGATCGAGGTCGCGTTGACCCGATATCGGGTGGAGGCGGGCTCGGGCGGCGCCCTACGGTGCCTGGAGTGCCGGCCTGGTTGTGGGCGCTCGCTGCGGCGGCGTTCGTGTTCTTCACCGACGACTACGTGATCGCCGGCGTGCTGCCCGAGATCGCGGGCGAGTTCGCCGTCACGGAGGCGGTGGCCGGTCAGCTGATCACGGTCTTCGCGCTGACGGTCGCGGTCGCGGCTCCGGTCGCCGCGGTGGTGACGGCGTCGTGGCCGCGTCGCCTGCTGCTGCTCGCGGCGTGCGCGGTCTTCGTCGCGGCGAACGTGGCCGCGGCGCTCACCGGCTCGTTCGCGGTCCTGATGGGGTTGCGGGTCCTCGCGGCGCTCGCGGCGGCCGCCGCGACCCCGGCCCTGTTCGCCGTCACCGCGGCACTGGCGCCGGAGTCGCGCAGGGGCCGCTACCTGGCCGTCGTCTCGATCGGCGTGACCGGGTCCATCGCCGCGGGTGTCCCGGTGGGCACCTGGATCGGGGGCGAGTTCGGGTGGCGGGCGACGTTCGCGGCCGTCGCGGTGGCGGGCGTCCTCGCCGGGTTCGCCATCCTCGCGACCGTGCCGGCGACGCCGAGCGGGTCGGCACCCGGGCTCGGTGAGCAGCTCGCCGTCCTCGCGCGGAGGCCGATCACACTCGGGCTGCTCGCCAACGCGACCACGCTCGCGGGCAGCATGCTGCTGCTGAGCTACCTCGCCCCGTTCGTGCGGGAGCTGTCCGGCACCGGTCCGGACGGGCGGGCACTGCTGTTCGCGGTCTCGGGGGTCGCGGGGATGCTCGGGGTCTGGTGGGGCGGGTTGGCCGTCGACCGCGTCGGGCCGGACCGCTCGCTGCTGATCGGCGTCGGGGGCCTGGTCGCCGCGCTGGGGGTGCTGGCCGGGCTGTGGTTCGTGCGGCCGGTGCCGTTCTGGCTGGTCGTGCCGGTGACCGCGGTGTGGGCCGGCTTCGCGTTCTGGAACTCGCCGGCGATCCAGGCCCGCCTGCTCGGCCTCGCCGGCCCGGTCGGCGGGCAGGCGCTGGCGCTCAACACCACCGCGACCTACCTCGGGGTGTCGCTGGCCGGGGCGCTGGGCGGGCTGGTGCTCGGCGGCGTCGGGACGGGTGGGCTGGCCCCGGCCGCCGCCGTGCTCGTCGCGGCGTCGTGGGTGGTGTTCCGGCTCGCGGCCGTGGACGCGCGCACGTCCCGGAGCCCGGATCGATCACCCGGCGGTTCTCAGCAGTCGCGCATGATCTGACCGATCTCGTCGGGGCCGAGCGCGGGCACCGGCAGCGGGTGCGCCGCCGAGGCCCGCAGGCCGTCGAGGACGAACCCGAGGTGGCGGCGCCACGCATCGGGCCGCACGTCGCCGGTCGCCTCGATCGTGCGGGTGATCGACCAGGTCACGAACGCCATGTCGGACAGCTCGAAGTCGGGACGCAGGTCCCCGCTGTCCCGGGCCCGGTCGACGATCCGCGTCATCAGCTCGTGGCCGCGCAGATGACCCGCGGTCGGGGCAGCCTGCGGGATGCTGCGGGCGGACAGGTCGTTGTAGCCGCGGTCCGCGGCCTGCATCCGGCAGACCTGCTCCACGAAGTGGACGAACCCGGACCAGGCGTCCTCCATCGACAGCGCGTGCTCGGCGAGGCGGACGACCGTCTCCGCGCGGTCGGCGAAGACCGCCGCGACGAGGTCGGCGCGCTGCGGGAAGCGGTTGTAGAGCGTTCCGATGCTCACGCCCGCGCGGCGGGCCACCTCGTCGAGCGCGACGTCGAGCCCGCGCTCGGCGAACACCGCGCGGGCGGCCTCGACGAGCCGTTCGCGGTTGCGCTGGGCGTCCTTGCGCAGGGCCACGGGTCCATCCTCGGAAGTTGACAGCAGCCTCATGTTAGTTGGTAGCGTGGGCTGCGTACTTGAGGAAGGCCTCAAGTTCTACGGAGGGGGACGCATGAGCGGAACGCGCAAGGTGATCGCGGTGCTCGGAGCGGGACCCGGGCTCGGGATGTCGATGGCCCGCCGGTTCGGGCGGGAGGGGTTCGCCGTCGCGCTGGTGTCGCGCAGCGCCACCCGGCACGACGGCTACCGCGCGGAGCTCGGGGCGATCGGCGTCGAGGCGCGCAGCTATGTCGCCGACGTGACCGACGCCGACCAGGTGCGCGGCGTGCTCGCCCGGATCGCGACCGAGCTGGGCGAGATCGACACGGTGTACTCCGGCCCGGCGTCACCCGACGCGCTGGGGTCGCTGGTCCCGCTGCCCGATGCCGACGGGGCCGCGGTGCGCGTCCCGTTCGAGTCGGTCGTGGTGCCCGCGGCCGACCTCGTCGCGGCCGTCCTCCCGCCCCTGCTGGCGCGCGGTGGGGGCGCGCTGTTCTTCGCGGGCGGGCTCAGCGGTGTCCTGCCGATGCCGATGCTGGGGGCGCTGGCGCCGGCCGCGGCGGCGCTGCGGATGTACGTGCTCACCCTGCACGCGGCGCTGCGCGAGCGCGGCGTGCACGCGGGGATCCTGACGATCGGAGGGCTCATCGAGCGCGGTGACATCCACCAGGCGTTCGCCGCGCGGGGCGGGCCGTTGCCGGGCACCCTCGACCCGGACGAGATCGCCGCAGCCGCGTGGTCGATGTACGTGGAGCGCGACCGGGCCGAAGCGACGTTCGACGTGCTGACGCCCGCGGCCTGAGTGGCGCGATGCGGTTCGGGAGAGCCACATCCACGAGCCCGTGGGACGTGGATGTGGCTCTCCTGGACTCCGGTGGGGGCCTCAGAACTCCGCGAGCGCCGTGTTGAACGTGGCGCTGGGGCGCATGACCTCGTCGGCCTTGGCCTTGTCCACCACGTAGTAGCCGCCGAGCTCGACCGGGCTGCCCTGCACCCCGTTCAGCTCGCCGACGATCGTCTCCTCGGCGGCGGCGAGCCGCTCGGCGAGCGGGGCGAAGACCTTCGCCAGCTCCGCGTCGTCGGTCTGCTCCGCCAGTGCCTTCGCCCAGTACAGCGCCAGGTAGAAGTGGCTGCCCCGGTTGTCGAGCTCGCCCGCGCGGCGCGACGGCGACTTCCCGTTCTCCAGCAGCGCCCCGGTGGCGTCGTCCAGGGTCTTGCCGAGCACGCCCGCCCGCGGGTTGCCGGTCTTGTCGGCGAGGAACTCGAGGGAGACCGCGAGGGCGAGGAACTCGCCCAGGGAGTCCCACCGCAGGTGGTTCTCGCGCACGAGCTGCTGCACGTGCTTGGGCGCCGAGCCGCCCGCCCCGGTCTCGAACAGCCCGCCGCCGTTCATCAGCGGGACGATCGAGAGCATCTTCGCGCTCGTGCCCAGCTCCATGATCGGGAACAGGTCGGTGAGGTAGTCGCGCAGCACGTTGCCGGTGACCGAGATGGTGTTCTCGCCGCGCTTGGCCCGCTCGAGCGTGTAACGGGTGGCCTCGGCCACCGGGAGGATCTCGATGGTCAGCCCGTCGGTGTCCTCGTCGGCGAGGTAGGCGCGCACCTTCTGGATCACCTGGGCGTCGTGGGCGCGGGTCTCGTCGAGCCAGAACACCGCGGGCCAGCCGGTGGCGCGGGCCCGGGAGACGGCCAGCTGCACCCAGTTGCGGATGGGGGCGTCCTTCGTCTGGCAGGCGCGCCAGACGTCGCCCGCGGCGACCTCGTGCTCCAGCAGCGCGGTACCCGCGGCGTCGACGACCCGGACGGTGCCCGGCGTCCCGATCTCGAAGGTCTTGTCGTGGCTGCCGTACTCCTCGGCCTTCTGCGCCATCAGCCCGACGTTCGGGACCGTGCCCATGGTGGTCGGGTCGAACGCGCCGTGCTCGCGGCAGAACGCGACCGCCTCGGCGTAGAGCGCCGCGTAGGACGAGTCCGGGATCACGAACTTCGCGTCCTGCTGCTCGCCCGCGGCGTTCCACATCTGCCCCGACGAGCGGATGGCCGCCGGCATGGAGGCGTCGATGATGACGTCGCTGGGCACGTGGAGGTTGGTGATGCCGCGGTCGGAGTCGACCATGGCGAGGCCGGGGCCGCTGTCGTAGGTGGCGGTGATCGCCTTCTCGATGGCGGCGCGCTTCTCGGCCGGCAGCTTCTCGAGCGCGGTGAGGACGCTGGCCAGGCCGTCGTCGGGGTCGGCGCCGACGCTCGCGAGGTCGTCACCGTACTGGGCGAACACGTCGGCGAAGTAGGCGGTGACGGCGTGCCCGAACAGGATCGGGTCGGACACCTTCATCATCGTGGCCTTGAGGTGCACCGAGAACAGCACGCCCTTCGCCTTGGCGTCGGCCACCTGCTCGGCCAGGAACGCCTGCAGCGCGCCTGCGCGCATCACGGCGGCGTCGACGACCTCGCCCGCCTGCACCTTCACCGCGGGCTTCAGCACGGTGACGGTGCCGTCGGCGGCCAC
The DNA here is from genome assembly GCF_006716445.1 of Pseudonocardia kunmingensis. Lineage (GTDB taxonomy): Bacteria > Actinomycetota > Actinomycetes > Mycobacteriales > Pseudonocardiaceae > Pseudonocardia > Pseudonocardia kunmingensis. Next base: position 2,157,556 of record NZ_VFPA01000001.1, on the reverse strand, counting down.
GTGCTCGATCCGCAGCTCGCCGGCCTCGGCGACGGTGACGGAGCGCTCGGAGTGGCGGAAGTCGCCGTCGGACATCGTGGCGACGTGCGAGGCGGACTCGCTCGACCACGCACCCATCGAGTGCGGGTGGGAGCGGGCGAAGTTCTTCACCGATGCCGGCGCCCGCCGGTCGGAGTTGCCCTCGCGCAGCACCGGGTTGACCGCGCTGCCCTTCACCGAGTCGTACGCCGCGCGCGCGGCGCGCTCCTCGTCGGTCTGCGGGTCGTCGGGGTAGTCGGGCACGGCGTGCCCGGCGGCCTGCAGCTCCTTGACCGCCGCCTTGAGCTGCGGGATCGAGGCGCTGATGTTCGGCAGCTTGATGATGTTGGCCTCTGGCGTCTTCGCCAGCTCGCCGAGCTCGCCGAGTGCGTCCGGGACCAGGTCGAACGCCGCGAGGATGCGGCCTGCGAGCGAGATGTCGCGGGTCTCCACCTCGACGTCCGCCTTGCCGGCGTAGGCCTCGATGATCGGCAGGAACGAGTGCGTGGCCAGCGCCGGCGCCTCGTCGGTGTAGGTGTAGATGACCTTCATCTTCTGTTTCGGCCTGCCTCAGGTACGGGTGGTTACGGGGTGTCGGACCTGGTCGGAAGAGCGCGGCTCCCGCCCGACACGCTATCCCGAACGGCCGCCGCCCCGCGTCACGGAGGCGCGAACGCCACAATCCCGGCTACCGTGGGTCCACACACCGTTTCGGGGAGGCACGGCCGTGGCCAGGATCACCGTTCCGAAGATCGAAGCATCGACCTTCAAGGGATGGGCGTTCGTGCTGGTGGCCGGGGTCGCCCTGACGGTGATCGCGCTCCTCGACCGGGGTGGGCTGAACGAGGTGGGCGTGGCGGACGGTTCCACCGGGTGCCAGCTCGAGGTGACCGCCGACGAGCTGAACGTGCGCACCGGGCCCAGCCCGGGCGCCGCGCTCGTCGAGACCCTCACCCGCGGCACCGTCGTGGACGGCACGCGCGTCGTCACCGACGGGTTCCGCGAGCTGGAGGAGGGACGCTGGGCCGCCGACCAGTTCCTGACCCCCCTGCCGAACACGAACTGCGCCTGAGCAGACTCGTCGAGATGATCGTCGACGTGATCGCGGACCGTTCTGCCGGTCCTCCCGCGTGACCGGCATCAGCCCCACCCGGGTGATCGGCGGTCGCTACGTCGTGCTGGGTGAGCTCGCGCCCGGCCGCGCCGGCCCCGTCTGGCGCGCCCAGGACCGTGTGACGGGCCGCCAGGTCACGGTGAAGGAGCTGCACCTCCCGGCGGGGCAGGGCGCCGAGGAGCGCCTGCTGTTCCGCGATCGGCTGCTGCGGGCCGCGCGCGCCGCGGGCCGCGCCGATGCGCCGGGGATCGTCACCGTGCACGACGTCGTGACCGACGACGGTGTCGACCACGTCGTCACCGAGCTCGTCGAGGCGCCCACCCTCGCCGAGGAGGTGGCCGCTGCCGGCCCGCTGGACGAGCGCGCCGCGGCCGCCGTCGCCGGGCAGCTGGCCGCCGCGCTGCAGGCCGTCCACGAGGCGGGTGTCGTGCACGGGGGCGTGACGCCGGGCGCCGTGCTGCTCGGCCCGGGGCCCCTGGCGCGCCTCGCCGACCTGGGTGTGTCCGAGGCGGCAGCCGACGGTGCGGCCGCCGCCGAGCCCGGCTTCGTCGCACCGGAGCTGCGGGACGGCGGTGCGCCGACCGCGGAGTCGGACGTGTGGGCACTGGGCGCCACGCTGTTCCACGCGCTGCACGGCAGACCGCCGGGAGCCGACGGGACGCGCCCGGACGACGGACCGCTCGGGCCGCTGCTGCGCGGGATGCTGCACCGCGCGCCGCGGGCCCGGCTGACGGCCCTGCAGGTGACGGCCCTGCTCGAGTCGGAGGTGCCGTCCCCGTCGCGGGCCGGTGCCGCGCGCAGGTGGTGGCTCGCGGTCGCCGCCGTGCTGGGCGTGCTCGCCGGGGGAGCGGGCGGGTTCGCGCTCGCGGGTGCGGGCGCACCGGACGTCCGGACGCTCACCCACGGGCCGGGTGGGGATGTGCCGCTGCCCGCGGTGCCCGCCGGCGGATGCCTGCGGGGGCCCCTCGGTGGGCCTGCCCTCGTCGGCTGCGCCGAGCCGCACGACCTGGAGGTCGTCGCGACGCTGGATCCGGGCGGGTCCGCGGGCGACCCCGAGCGGACCGACCGCTTCGCCGCGACGACCTGCACCGCGGCCGTCGAGGCGCTCGTCGCGCAGCGCGACGGGCTCGAGGTCGTGGCGCTCGTGCCGGTGCAGGACGGTGCCGCCGGTCCGGTGCACTGCCTGGTCCGGCAGGCCGACGGCGCGCCGCTCGTCGGAAGCCGGATCTCGGGTGAGGGCGGGTGAGCGACGTGGTGTGATGGCGGGGTGAGCACCGCCACCCACCGCAACGTCGAACTCGTCGTGTCCGCCCTCACCGCGGGTGGTGCCGACCCCGCGCGGATCGCGCGCCTGCAGGTGCTGCCGGACGCGGTCACCACCGCAGCGGCCGCCGCGGCGGCCCTGGGCGTCGAGGTGGGGCAGATCGCGAACTCGCTGGTCTTCGACGCCGACGGCGCGCCGCTGCTCGTGCTCACCTCGGGCGCCCACCGCGTCGACACCACCGCCGTCGCCGGCCGGATCGGGGTGCAGCGCGTGCGCCGCGCCTCCCCGGAGTTCGTGCGGGCGGCCACCGGCCAGCCGATCGGCGGCGTGGCCCCGGTCGGGCACCCGGCGCCGCTGCGCACGCTCGTCGACCGGGCCCTGGCGGCCTACGACGAGGTGTGGGCGGCGGGCGGCATCCCGCACGCGGTGTATCCCACGACGTTCGCCGAGCTGGTGGAGGTCACCGGCGGGGAGCCTGCGGACGTCGCGTAGTCGGAAGGGGCGTTCAGCCGGCCCAGGTGACGATCGACAAGTCCACGCGCTGGTGGTCGTCGAGGACGAGATAGGTGATCAGCCCGAGGCTGCGAACGGCAGTTGGCGCACCGGGCCGTCCGACATCCTCGGCCGATCCGCTGCCGCGGGTCAGCCCGTGGCCACCAGGACGACGCCGGCCAGTACCGCCGCGACGCCGACCACCTGCACCGCGCGCGGCCGCTCCCCGAGCACCGCGACGGCGATCAGCACCGTCACGACCGGGTCGAGCGAGCCCAGCGGACCGACGACGGCGAGCGGTCCGATCCCGACCGCGACCACCAGCGCCAGGTCGCCCACCACGTCGACCAGCCCGACCGCCCCGGCCGCCAGCAGGAGCGCCGGGCGCGGCGCGAGGCAGGCGCGGGTGTGCCCGGCCGCGGCGAGCAGGGTCACCGCAACCGCTCCGGCCTGCACGGCGAGGGCGACGGCGAGCGTGGGGCCGACGGAGCCGCTCCCTCCGGCGGAGGTGGTCGCCAGGTCGAGCAGGACGAAGAAGCCCCCGAAGCCGGCAGCGGCGAGCGCCGCGAGGACCACCGAGGACCGCGTCGAGCTCGTGCCGGGTTCCGGCACGCACCGGTCGTCGGCCGGGACGGGGTGGGCCGGGGCGGGGCTGGAGCGGACCAGTCGGCGGTGGGGCCGGTCGGCCGGCTCGGGGGAGCCGCTGGTGTCCGGGCCGTCGCCGTCGCCGGCCGCAGCGACGACGAGCACGCCGGCGACGACGGCCGCCACCCCGAGGGCGGCCGGCCAGGCCAGCGGCTCCCCGCCGAGCAGCCCGGCCACCACCGGGACCACCACCCCGGAGCCGGCCACCGGGGCGACGACGGCGGTCCGACCCCGCTGCAGGGCGGTGTAGAACAGCAGCAGTGCGACGGCGGCGAGCGCGCCTGCGGCGAGGCCCCAGCCGAGGACCGGCCAGCTCAGCGCCGGCCGTACGACCAGTGCGGCCAGCCCGAGCAGCGCCAGCCCGGTGAGCTGCGACCACAGTGCCACCGACGCCGTCGAGTGGCGGCGCACCGCCGCGCCGCTGAGGACGTCGCTGAGCCCGTACGCCAGGCTGGCGACCACCGCCAGGACCACCCCGAGCATCACCTGCTGCCCCCTTCCGGCGGAGCGTGCCGGTCGACCAGCGCAGTGGCCTCGAACGTCGTGAGTGCGAGGCGGAGCGGCGCGATGTCGCCGGTGGCGCCGGCGAGCAGCAGCCCGCCCTGGTACGCGGCCAGCAGTCCGGCGGCTGCGACCTCCGGGTCGACGCCGGTGGCGAGCTCCCCGTTGTCCCGCACGCGGCGCAGGGCGTCGGCCAGGGCGGCGCGCCAGCGGCAGAAGCCGTCCGCGAGCGCGGTCCGGGCCGCCTCGTCGTGCTCGCCGAGCTCGTGGACCAGGGATCCGATCGGACAGCGCGCTCGGTCGTCGCCTGCGTGCCACTGCTCCGCCGCGGCGCACCACTCCCGGACGTCGGCCGCGGTGGACATGGCGGCCAGCAGCGGCTGCTGGGCGTCGAGCACCCGCCGGACCTGCTGGGCGACGACCGCGGCGACGAGGTCGGACTTGCCGGCGAAGTACAGGTAGAGCTGCCCCCGTCCGGTGCCCGACCGGCTGCCCACCTGGTCGAGCGTCGTCGCTCGGATGCCCTGCCGGGCGAACAGGTCGCAGGCGGCGCCGAGGACCCGCTGCACGGTGGCCCGGCCCTTGGCCGTGCTCGGTTCGGTCCGCATCCGGCGTCTCCCGTTTGTACTGCTCGATACATTCTCCTTTGTACTGCAGGGTACATTCGATGCGTCGTCAGGTCTACCGCCCGGTGGGCCGCGCATGGGGCTGGTGGTCGGTCCTGCCGCGACGCCCGGAGCCGCCGTGGCACCCGCGTCGTCCCGAGTCCCGGCGCCCGGCCGCGATCACCGGTTGGCGGCCAGCACTGCCGCGAGGCCTTCTCGCAGGTCCTTGACGAAGTACTCGGGAACCTCCAGCGACGGGAAATGCCCCCCGGCTTCGGGCGTGTTCCATCGGACGATCTGCCGGTACCGCTCCTGCGCCCAGGGGCGCGGACACTTCTCGACGTCACGGGGATACCCGGTGATCGCCGACGGGACGTCGACCCGGAGCTCGGGGTCCAGCGAGTTGTGGCTCTCGTAGTAGATGCGGGCCGCCGATGCGCCGGTCCGCGTGAGCCAGTACAGGGTGACGTCGTCGAGGATCCGGTCCCGGGGAATCGTCTCGAACGGGCTGTCCGTGGTGTCCGACCACTCGGCGAACTTGTCGAGGATCCAGGCCAGGAGCCCGACCGGTGAGTCGACGAGCGAGTAGCCGATGGTCTGCGGCCGGGTCGCCTGCTGCTTCGCGTACGCCGCGCGGTGGCGCCAGAAGTCACGGGTCTCCTCGGCCCACTTGCGCTCGACCGCCGTCAGCCCGTCCGTGGTCAACCCGGGCGGGCCCTCCGCGAACGTCGTGTGGATGCCGAGAACGTGCTCCGGGAACCTGCCGCCGAGGACCGTGGTGATATTTCCTCCCCAGTCGCCACCGTGGGCTGCGAACTCGCCGTAGCCGAGCCTTCCCATCAGTTCCACCCAGGCCGCCGCGATCTTCTCGGTTCCCCACCCCGTCGTGGCCGGCTTGTCGCTGTAACCGAAGCCCGGCAGCGACGGGACCACGACGTGGAACGCCGGCGCGTCCGCATCCTGGGGATCTGCCAGCTCGTCCACCACGTCGATGAACCGGACAACGCTGTCCGGCCAACCGTGCGTCAGGATCAGCGGAGTGGCGTCCGCGCGCGCGGATCTGCGGTGCAGGAAGTGGATTCCCAGGTCGTCGATGGTCGTGCGGAACTGTCCGATCCGGTTGAGGCGCTCTTCGAACGACCGCCAGTCGTACCCGGTGCGCCAGTGGTCCACGACATCGACGAGGTCGGCGAGCGGAACGCCCTGATCCCAGCGGCGGGGGTCGGGCGCGGCGCGGTGGACCGTCTCGGGCTCCGGTAGCCGTGCCGCGGCCAGGCGCGCGCGCAGGTCGTCGAGCTCGGCGTCGGTTGCGTGGGATTCGAATGCCTGCACGTCGCTGGTCGGACGGGGCACGGGACCTCCTGGCCGTCGCGGGACCGGTCACGACGTTCGCGAACCGGCTATGACGGTTCTAGCAGCCTTCCTGCCGGCGTGCAACCGGCTCGCGCGGTCTGTGACCAGGCCTTCTGCGTGCACCGTCCTCGAACGAGCGACCGGGGCTAAGGTGGTTCCATGCGTGCCGGGTTCCCTGACTTTCGCCTCGGCAACGTCCTGGCCACCAGCTTCACGGGCACTCTGACGGAGCGTCGTGGCAACGCCGTGGAGCGCATTCCCACGCCGCAGCGACTCGTCGACTGGCTGGCGGCGAACGGCCTGGCCGTGGACTCCTGCACCCCCGCCCAGCTCGAACTCGCTCGGGAACTGCGGGAATCGATTCACGCCGCCGCGACGGCGGCCGCGACCCAGGACGCTCTCCCGGCGGCCGCTGTCCAGGTCATCAACGACTGCAGCATTCGGGGTCGGGCCGCGGCCGTCCTGACGCCCGAGGGGCGTCGTCAATGGCGACTCGGCTCGGCTTCCTGCGTAGAAGATGCCCTCAGCGTGATCGCCGCCGACGCGATTAGCATCATCGCAGGCGAACGGGACGGGAAGCTGGCCTTGTGCGCTTCGCCGACGTGCCGGGCCGCCTTCTTCGACACGAGTCGGAGTCGCACCCGCAAGTGGTGTGAGATGAACACGTGCGGGAATCGTGAGAAGAAGGCGCGCTTCAATGCCGGTCGACGCGAGAACGGGACCGCCGCACGGGCGGGTGCCGTCTGATCCGGCGTGTCCGGAAGAGTGCGCCGGGAAGGGGGAGGTGTGGTGCGCGAGCGGGGTGTCGGTCCGACCTGGTCGTGCACCAGTCCCACGAGGCCTGATCGCATGAGTCGAAGGGTGGGGTGCACGCCGTGGCCATCGAGGAGGTCCTGGCCGGCCGGACGCGGTCCGGGCGGGCGTGAGTGCGGCAGGTACGCCGATCCGGGATCTCGACACCCCGTCGGTGTTGGTCGACCTGGACCGGCTCGAAGCCAACATCGCCCGCGCGGCGGCGTTCGCCCGGGAGCACGGGATCTCGTTGCGGCCGCACTGCAAGACCCACAAGGTGGCCGAGATCGCCCGGATGCAGCTGGCGGCGGGGGCCGTGGGGCTCACGGTGGCGAAGCTGGGTGAGGCCGAGGCGATGGCCGACCACGGCTTCGGCGACATTTTCGTCGCCAACCAGATCGTCGGACCGATCAAGGTACGGCGTGCGGTCGCCCTGGCCCGACGGGTGCGCCTGTCGATCGGTATCGATCACATCGACCAGGCGGTCGCGCTCGGTGCGGCGTTCCGCGCGGAGGGATCGGAGCTGCCGGTGCACATCGAGATCGACACCGGTCAGCGCAGGGCCGGGGTCCTGCCCGGGGCGGCGGCCGTCGAGCTCGCCGAGGCGGTCAGCCGCGTCGACGGCGTGCGGCTCGACGGTGTCTTCACGCACCAGGGGCACGACTACCTGGTGCCCAGCCGGGACGAGGTCAGGGCCGTGGCCCTGACGGCTCAGGACGCGATGGTGGCGACCGCGGAGGCCATCCGCGCGGAACTCGGCACCGGGTGCCGCGTCAGCATCGGCTCGACGCCGTCGCTCATCGACGGGGCGCTTCGTGCCGGCGTCGACGAGCTCCGCGTCGGCGCGTACGTCTACCTCGACGCGTCCATGGCGAACGTGGTGGGCCACCACGACTGGTGCGCGCTGACCGTCCTCTCGACCGTGGTGAACAGGCCGACGGCAGCGCGCGCGGTGCTCGATGCCGGCGGCAGGGCCCTCAGCAGGGATCGACGCGGCGCGGGCACCGTACTCGGAACCCCGGGGTACGGCCACGTGGTCGAGTACCCGGAGATGGTGATCGATCGCCTGTCCGACGAGCACGCGGTGATCGACAACGCGGGCGCGGGCGTCGCTATCGGGGAGAAGGTGCGGATCATCCCGAACCACGCCGGCGGCGTCTCGAACCTGTTCGACCACGTCTTCGCGGTACGCGCGGGCGTGGTGGAGGACGTCTGGAGGGTGGTCGCGAGAGGTCGGAACCGGTGAGACCGGCTGGGGAGCGGCGAGGAGGCCGCGCTCAGCGGGCGGCGACCGGTCCGAACGCCGCGAGCGCGACGTCCTGCCAACGCTCCCACTCGGCGATCCGCGCCATGTGCTCCTCGCGCACCGGCTCGAAGGACCTGCCGAAGAAGACCCGCAGCGGCGGCTCGTCCGCGTCGACGACCGCGAACAGCGCCGGGACCGTGGCCGCGGGATCCCCCAACTCGAAGGTGCCGGCACCGGCGCGGAGCGGGTCGTAGGCGGCGATGGGCGCGCTGCGCCGGGAGCCGACCTCCAGCCAGCCCGTGCCGTACGGGCCGGGCTCGACGTTGGTCACCCGGATCCCGAGGTCGCGCACCTCCTTGGCGAGCGACTCGCTCAGGCCCTCCAGCGCCCACTTCGACGCGTGGTAGGCGCCGATGCCGGGGTAGGCCCGGACCCCGCCCTCGCTGGTGACGTTCACGAGGTGGCCGCCGCGCTGCTCCCTCATGATCGGCAGAGCGGCCTGCAGGACCCAGAGCGCACCGAGGAAGTTCGTCTCCAGCTGGGCGCGGATTTCGTTCTCGGTGAGCTCCTCGACGGCGCCGAAGTGCCCGTAGCCCGCGTTGTTCACCACCACGTCCAGCCGGCCGAACGTGTCGGCGGTCCGCCGGACGGCCTCGAACACCGCGTTCCGGTCGGTCACGTCGAGGCGGAGCGGCAGCAGCGCGTCGCCGTGTGCCGCGGCCAGGTCGTCGAGGGAGTGGGGATCGCGCGCGGAGGCGGCGACCACGTCCCCGCGGCGCAGCGCCGCCTCGGTCCAGAGGCGGCCGAAGCCGCGGGACGCGCCGGTGAGGAACCAGACCTTGCCGTTCGTCTGCATGCACCCAGCGTCCTTCGGCTCGAGGTGTGCGACAAGCGACAGTTCGACACGCTTGCCATGAGCAGAACGCATACCATCGGCGACGTGGCCGAGATGACGCTCGTCGGGCTCCGCGTCGTTCACGAGGTCGCGCGGCTGGGCTCGTTCAGCGCCGCGGCGGTCTCGTTGGGCTACACGCAGTCCGCGGTGTCCCGTCAGGTCGGGGCGATGGAGGCGGCAGCGGGCACCGCGCTGTTCGAGCGCCTCGCCAGGGGCGTGCGCCCGACGGCCGCGGGCGAGGTCGTGGCCCGGCGCGCGGGGCGGGTCCTCGGCGAGGTCGACGGCGCTCTGGAGGAGGTCTCGGGGGTGCGCGACCGGCTCGCCGGGCGCCTGGTCGTCTCGTGCTTCCCCGCCGCCGCGGCGGTCCTGCTGCCGCGCGCGATCGCCCTGCTCGGGCAGCGGCACCCCGAGCTCCGGGCGGAGCTCCAGGAGGCGGCGAGCCCGGTCCAGCTGCGCCGGTTGCGGGCAGGGCGGATCGAGGTCGCGCTGGTCGCGACGGTAGAGATGGTGCCGGAGCGGGATCTGGCCGGACTGCGCCACGAGGCGGTGGCGATCCCGCGTGGCCCCGGGATCGCCGTGTCGACCGGGCACCGGCTGGCCGACCGGGAGGCCGTCACCGTCGCCGACCTGGCCGGCGAGACCTGGATCGTGGGGACCGGTCCGGCGGGCGAGCCGCAGTTCGGTCCGTGGCCGGGGCTCGACCGGCCGCGCATCGGTCACGCGGTGCGGAGCTGGCCCACGCGGCTGGGCCTGGTGGCGGCAGGCATGGGGATCACCCGCCTCCCGGGGCTCGCCGCGGACTCGGTGCCCCGCGGCGTGCGCTGGCTCCCCGTCGACGACCCGGTCACGAGGTCGCACGGGTCGCTGGAGGTCGTGACCGCGGAGCAGCCGTCCGCGGCGGCGCGGGCGATGGTCCAGGCCGTCCGTGCGGAGGCGTCGCGGATGGTGCCGTGACGGCAGCGGCGCCGGGTGAACTCGGCACTGCCGCTTGACCTGAAGTGAGGTCGAGGTCCGAGGGTGGGCGCATGACCTTCCCCCACATCGAGGACACCAGCACCGACCACGCCGCCGACATCGTCGCGATCCGGGGCGTGATCGCGGACATCGAGAAGGGCTTCAACGACAACGACGCGGAACTGCTCGTGGAGCACTTCGCGGCCGGCGCCACGGCGGTGACGGCGACCGGTGCGCAGGTCGACGGCCGGCAGGCGCTGCTCGAGGTGAGCCGCGCCGGCCTGGCAGGCCCCCTGCGCGACGAGCGCGCCCGGTACGAGCTCGCCGATGTGCGCTTCGTGCGCCCGGACGTCGCGGTGGCGCACAAGCACGCCTGGGCGGTCGACGGCACGGGCGAGCCGATCGACGTCGGACACGCGATGAGCGCGCTCTACGTCCTCGTCCGGGAGGACGCGCGCTGGTGGGTGGTGGCCCGCCAGAACACGCTGGTGCCGCAGTCCTGACGTCCGCGCTCGCCTGCGCGGGCCTTCGACGGATCAGCGGCTCACCGCGGTCTCCTGCCCGATCCGCGACAGCTTGTCCGGGTTGCGGACGATGTAGAGCCCGGTGATCAGGCCGTCGTCGATCCGCACCGCCACGACGTTGTCGACCCGACCGTCGATCCGCACGATGAGGGCCGGGCTGCCGTTGACCTGCGTCGGCTCGACCGACACCGCGCCCGCGATCCGGGGCAGGCCCGCAGCCAGCAGGCGGGACACCCGGTCGGCACCCACGATCGGCCGCAGCACCGCCTGCACGACGCCGCCCCCGTCGCCGAGGAGGACGACGTCGGGCGCGAGCTTGTCGAGCAGGCCCTGCAGGTCGCCCGTCTCGACCGCCCGCCGGAACGCCGCGACCGCCTCGCGGGACTCGGCCGAGGTGACGGTTCCGCGCGGGCGGCGCGCCGCGACGTGCGCCCGTGCCCGGTGGGCGATCTGGCGGACCGCGGCCGGGGTCTTGTCGACGGCCTCCGCGATCTCGTCGTAGCCCAGGTCGAACACCTCGCGCAGCACGAAGACCGCCCGCTCGGTCGGCGCGAGCGTCTCCAGCACCAGCAGCATCGCCATGGAGACGCTCTCGGCCAGCTCGACGTCCTCGGCCACGTCGGGCGCGGTCAGCAGCGGCTCGGGCAGCCACGGACCGACGTAGGACTCCTTGCGGCGCCCGAGCGTGCGCAGCCGGGTCAGCGCCTGGCGGGTGGTGATCCGCACCAGGTACGCGCGCTGGTTCTCCACCGTGGCGAGATCGACACCCGTCCACCGCAGCCAGGTCTCCTGCAGGACGTCCTCCGCGTCGGAGGCCGAGCCGAGCATCTCGTAGGCGACGGTGAAGAGCAGGTTGCGGTGGGCGACGAACGCCTCGGTGGCGGGGTCCGTGCGCTCGCTCATGGGGGCTCCTCCCGTTTGACGGCGTCCCCTGCAGACGCCGCACCCCCCCGATCTGTGACAGGGGAGCTCGGATTCCGGTGGTGGCGTGGGTCACGCGGCCGAGCTGTCACGCGCTCCGGTCCGCCGGCATCTCGTGGTCGTCCGGTGCACGCACCACCACGAGTGAGGACCCCGTCATGGAACCCCGTATCGACCTGATGGCCAACGAGATCGGCGCGAAGCTCGCCAAGCGGTTCGCAGGCGTCGCCATGGTGATCGCGCAGTCGACGCTGCCCAAGGCCACGCAGGACCTGGTGATGCTGCGGGCCAGCCAGATCAACGGCTGCGCGTTCTGCGTCGACATGCACACGAAGGAGGCGACGGCCGCCGGGGAGACGGCGGCCCGGCTCCACCTGGTCGCCGCCTGGCGCGAGGCGGGCGTGTTCACCGAGGCCGAGCGGGCCGCGCTGGCGCTCACCGAGGAGGGCACCCGGATCGCCGACGCCCACCCGGGCGTGTCCGACGAGACGTGGGCCCAGGTCCGCAAGCACTACGACGACGACCAGATCGCCGCGTTGGTCTCGCTGGTCGGAATGATCAATGCCGCCAACCGGATGAACGTGATCGTGCGCAACCAGGGCGGCTCCTACGAGCCCGGGATGTACGCCGGCGTGGTGAGCTGACCGGGAGCCGCTCGAGGAACCGGCCGTGCTGGTGCGGTGGCCACGCACCGGGCAGTGGTCTCGGGCCGGGAACGGCGCGCCCACAGAGGTTTCCATGATCGTGTCGACACCATGGGTCTGCCCGCGGGCGGAGACCCATGACGTCGATCCGGTCATGCGGGAAGGGCGCGGTCGAGAGGGCCCTGACGTGCGACCCCGCCGTCGAACCGGCGGATCGCATCGCCTTCCTGGGCGGCGGACGGCCCGTGGAGGAGCCGCGGTAGCCGCTACGCGGAGTTCTGGGAGATGGTCGCGGCGCCGGTCTCGCCCAAGTCGATAAGGTCAGGCTAGCCTCAGGTCCCGATCGCTGATGACCACTGGAGGCTCCGTGCCTGCGAGCGACCCCGTCGGCCACCTCACCCGGCGCAGGCTGCTGACCGGCGCGGGCGCACTCGGTGCGCTGGGCCTGCTGTCCGCCTGCGGGGGTGGCTCCACCGCGACCTCGCCGCCCGGTCCGGCCGCAGCGCCCGGGGGCGGCGCGTTCCCGCTCACCGTCGAGCACAGCAAGGGCACCACCGAGGTCGCCGGCGCGCCGCAGCGCGTCGTCACCGTGGGGTTCAGCGACCAGGACCCGGTGCTCGCCATGGGCGTGCGGCCGGTGGCCGTCACCGACTGGTACGGCGACCACCCCTACGCCACCTGGCCGTGGGCGCAGGACGAGCTCGGGGACGCGCAGCCGCTCGTGATGAACAAGGGCGCGTTCACCGGCACCCCCGACTACCAGTACGAGCAGATCGCCGCCCTCGCGCCGGACCTGATCGTCGGGCTCTACACCTCCATGGACGACACCCAGTTCCAGACGCTGTCGCGGATCGCGCCGACCGTCGCCCCGCCCGCCGGGTTCCCGGAGTGGGGAGCGCCGTGGCAGGAGTACACGCGGCTCGCCGGTCGTGCGCTGGGCGTCCCGGATCGGGCGGAGGAGCTCATCGGCGGCATCGACGCGCAGCTCGCCGCGGCGCGGGAGGCGCACCCGGAGTTCGCCGGGCGGACCGCGGTGGTGGCGGAGCGGTTCGAGGGTGGGCAGTCCTTCGTCCGGTCGCCGGGCGACCCGCGCTCGCAGCTCGTGGCGGCCCTCGGCTTCACGATCCCGCCCGAGATCGCGGAGCTCGCAGGCGACCAGGACGGCGCGACGGTCAGCGACGAGCGGATGGGGCTGCTCGACCGCGACGTCCTGCTGTGGAACACCGGGTTCAGCCCCGAGGTGCGCCCGGAGATCGAGGCCGCGCCGCTGTACTCCCAGCTCGGCGTGGTGCGGGCGGGGCGGTCGGTCTTCGTGGAGGACCCGCTGGTCTCCGCCGCCTGGACCTGGGGCACCGTGCTGAGCCTGCCGAGCGTGATCGACGCGCTGGTGGGGCGGCTCGCCGCCGTCATGGCCTGACCGCGCGCTATTCCCGGGTCCCCCTGTGATCTGAACCGTCGGGGGAGCGGTCGACCCCGCCCGGGCGCCGACCTACTGTCAGCCCATGGCCGATGTGCTCCCCGAGCCCGCACCGAGCGACGCCGCCCTCCGCCGCGCGCTGCGGCGGGCCCGCGACGGCGTCACGTTGGACGTCACCGAGGCGTCCGTGCTGCTCGCCGCCCGCGGTGCGGCGCTGGACGAGCTGCTCACCGTGGCCTCGCGCGTGCGCGACGCCGGGCTGGTGGCCGAGGGCAGGCCGGGTGTCGTCACGTACTCGAAGAACGTGTTCATCCCGCTCACCCGGCTGTGCCGCGACCGCTGCCACTACTGCACCTTCGCGACGGTGCCGCACCGGTTGCCCGCCGCGTTCCTCGAGCGCGACGAGGTGCTGGAGATCGCCCGCGCCGGCGCGGCCGCCGGGTGCAAGGAGGCGCTGTTCACCCTCGGTGACCGCCCCGAGGAGCGCTGGCCCGCGGCCCGGGAGTGGCTGGAGGCGCGCGGGTACGGCTCCACGCTCGACTACGTGCGCGCCTGCGCGATCGCGGTGCTGGAGGAGACCGGCCTGCTGCCGCACCTCAACCCGGGTGTGTTGTCGTGGGCCGAGTTCACGCGGCTCAAGCCGGTGGCCGCGAGCATGGGGATGATGCTGGAGACCACGGCCGAGCGGCTGTGGAGCGAGCCCGGCGGCCCCCACTACGGGAGTCCGGACAAGGAGCCCGCGGTCCGGCTGCGGGCGATCACCGACGCCGGGCGCGTCGGCGTCCCGTACACGACCGGGATCCTGATCGGGATCGGCGAGAACCGCACCGAGCGCGCCGAGTCGCTGTTCGCCATCCGGTCCGCGGCGCGGGCGCACGGGCACGTCCAGGAAGCGATCATCCAGAACTTCCGGGCCAAGCCCGACACGGCGATGGCGAACGACCCGGACGCCGACCTGCACGACCTGGCCGCGACGATCGCGGTCGCGCGGATCGTGCTCGGCCCGAAGATGCGCATCCAGGCCCCGCCGAACCTGATCGGCGAGGAGTTCGCGCTCATGCTCCGCGCGGGCATCGACGACTGGGGCGGCGTCTCCCCGATCACGGCCGACCACGTCAGCCCGGAGCTGCCGTGGCCGGCGATCGACGAGCTGGCCACCCGCTCGGCCGCCGCCGGGTTCCGCATCCGCGAGCGGCTCGCGGCCTACCCGAAGTACGTGCTGGCCGGCTCGCCGTGGATCGACTCCCGCCTGCACGCCCACGTCGCCGCGCTCGCGGACCCGGAGACGGGCCTGGCCTGCGAGAGCGCCGCGGTCGTCGGGCGACCGTGGCAGGAGCCGGACGGCGGGTTCGCCTCCAGCGGGCGCACCGACCTGCACACCGCGATCGACACCGAGGGGCGCACGGACGACCGCCGCGGCGACTTCGCCTCCGTCTACGGCGACTGGGACGCGGTCGCCGAGGAGCTGGCCGGGACGCGGCGCGCTGCGCCGGAACGGCTGGACGCCGACGTCCGCGCCGGGCTGGAGCTGGCCGCGTCCGACCCGGCCGCGCTGCTCGACCCGGCGCACGAGGCGGCCGCGATGGCCGCGCTCACCTGTACCGGGGAGGCACTGGAGCAGCTCGCGCGCCTCGCCGACGCGGTGCGCGCGGACGTGGTCGGCGACGAGGTCACCTACGTCGTCAACCGGAACATCAACTTCTCGAACGTCTGCTACGTGGGCTGCCGGTTCTGCGCCTTCGCGCAGCGCGAGCGCGACGCCGACGCGTTCCGGCTCTCGCTCGACGAGGTCGCCGCCCGCGCCGTGGAGGCGGCCGAGGCCGGCGCCACCGAGGTGTGCATGCAGGGCGGGATCGACCCGCAGCTGCCGGTCACCTTCTACGCCGACCTCGTGCGCGCGGTGAAGGCCGCCGTGCCCGGCATGCACGTCCACGCGTTCTCGCCGATGGAGATCGTGTCGGCGGCCGCGAAGGCGGGCGTGTCGATCGAGGAGTGGCTCACCGAGCTGCGCGACGCCGGGCTGGGCTCGATCCCGGGCACCGCCGCGGAGATCCTCGACGACGAGGTGCGCTGGGTGCTCACCAAGGGCAAGCTGCCCGCCGCGCAGTGGCTGGAGGTCGTGGGCACCGCGCACCGGCTCGGGGTGCCGTCGTCGTCCACGATGATGTACGGGCACGTCGACGAGCCCCGGCACTGGCTCGGCCACCTGCGCACGCTCGCCGCGCTGCAGGACGAGACCGGCGGGTTCACCGAGTTCGTGCCGCTGCCGTTCGTGCACCACAACGCGCCGATCTACCTCGCAGGCATCGCCCGCCCTGGCCCCACCGCGCGGGACAACCGGGCCGTGCACGCGTTCGCCCGGCTCGCCCTGCACGGCCGGATCGACCACGTCCAGTGCTCGTGGGTGAAGCTCGGCGACGACCTCGCGGCCGACATCCTGCGCGGCGGCGCCGACGACATGGGCGGCACGCTCATGGAGGAGACGATCAGCCGGATGGCCGGGTCCGAGAACGGCTCGGCGCGCACCGTCACCGAGCTGGCGGCGATCGCGTCGGCCGCAGGCCGCCCGGTGCGCCAGCGCAGCACCACCTACCGGGAGCCGGTGGAGCGGCTGGTGCCTGCGCAGCGTCCCGGCCCGCGGCTGCTGCCGCTCGCCCCCGCATGATCGGTCCGACCCGTACGCCATGGCGGTCGGGACCGCGCTCCCGTGCGACTCGCAACGATCTCGGGGCGTGATCGGTTCGAGCCGTACGTCGACGGCGAAGCACGTCACGCGGGGCGTGGCCGGCACCCGGCGAGCTCCGGCGCGTCGACGCCGTGCACGACCTCCTCGGCGACGAGGCGCCCGGCCACGGCCGCGAGCGTGACGCCGGAGTGCATCACCGCCAGGTGGGCGCCGGGGACCAGCGGCCCGATCAGCGGGTGCCCGGCGGCCGGCATCGGGCGCACCCCCACGCGCGCGCTGCGCAGCCGCACGTCCTGCCCGCCGCGGAACAGGGCCGCGATCCGGTCGCGGGCGCGTTCCGCGGAGCGCGTGAGGGCCGCGGCCGTGGTCTCCCCGGCATGGGCGAGGGCCGCGAGCAGTGCGCCGTCGCCACCGGCGCGGACCTCGACCCCGGGCGCCACGACGACCGTCCGGACGAGGTCCGGCGGGCCGTCGAGCCGCAGCAGGACGGCGGGCGACGGGGCCACCGGCACGGTGATCCCGAGCGGTGCGCACAGCACGGCGACATCGGCGCCCGCGGTCAGTACGACCGTGTCGGCGCCGACGAACCCGGCCGTCGTCTCGACGCCCACGACCCGCCCGCCCGCCACCCGCAACACGGTCACCGCTGTGCCGAAGAGCGTCCGCGCGCCGGCGGCCGCGACCAGGGCCTCGGTCGTGGCCACCGGGTCCACGGCGCCGTCACCGGGGAGGTGCAGGGCCTGCTCGGGCGGGTGGCGCAGGTGCGGTTCCAGCGCGGCCACCTGCTCGGCGTCCACCAGCCGCTGCCCGGGCTCCGGGGAGCCGGGCGGCCACGAGAGCGACCCCGTCCACCGCACCCGCACGGCCGGCACCTCCGCGGACAGCCGCCGGTACTCCCGCGTCGCGGCCGCGCGCAGCGGTCCGCCCGGCCCGGGTACGCGCTGCGAGGCGCCGATCCACGCGAACGACTCGCCGGTGGCCCCCGATCCGGGCAGGGCCCGGTCCACGAGCGTCACGCGCGCGCCGAGCCGTGCGCAGTGGTGCGCCACCGACGCCCCGACGATGCCGGCCCCCACCACGACGATCTCCTGCACCGCCGGGACGCTAGTGTCCCCCGCCGGAAGTCCGCCGAATAATTCGGCGGCCCAGCTCCACGCTGCGCGCACCGGTCGACGAGCCGAGTACGCCCGGTACGAGGCTCGCCGCCCGGCACACGCAGCGAGAACCTGGATCCACCGACTTACGCAGCGAACTTCCGGCGGGGGATACTAGGCCCGGGCCCGGCAGGCGTCGAGCGGGTTCCGCGACGCGTACCGTGGCGGCCATGGGCGTTCTGGGCGAGATGTTCCCCGGGCGGAAGATCCGCGACGAGTCGACCGAGGCGGGCGACGGTCAGCAGCAGTGGCAGCTCGGGCCGATCGACCTCGACAACCGCACCGTCGAGGTGCGTGCGGTCGAGCCCGAACCGGAGCCCGACACCGCGGACTGAGCGTCACGGCAGGCGCTGCACCGTCCCGAGGGTGCCGTCGACGCGGACCTGGTCGCCGGTGCGCAGGACGGCGGTCGCGTCCCCGCATCCGACGACCGCCGGGATCCCGAGCTCGCGGGCCACGACCGCGGCGTGCGAGAGCCGCGCGCCCACGTCGGTGACGATCGCGGCGGCGCGCGGGAACAGCGGCGTCCAGCCGACGTTCGTGACGGTGGTGACCAGCACCTCCCCCGGCCGGAGCGCGTCGCCGCCCGCGACGTCGGGGAGGACGCGTACGCGACCGGTGACGATGCCCGCCGAGGCGCCGGTGCCCCGCACGGTGCCTGCGGCGCGCGTCCCGGGCGCCGCGGCCAGGGTGCCCCGCACGAGCGGCGGCGGGGCGGGCAGTGCGCGGTAGTGCGCGTAGGTGGCGCGCCGCACCGCGACGTCCGCGGTGACCGGCGCGCCCGACAGCACGCCGAGCACCTCCTCGAGCGAGAGCAGGAAGACGTCCTCGCCCAGACCCGTGAGCACCCCGGCACGCAGGAAGAACGCCCGCGCCACCCAGAACACACGCATGCTCGCCGATCGGATCCGCTCCCGTTGCCGGGCGGCGTCCGCCCATGCGTGCAGGCCGCGGCGGGCCCCCTCCACCCGCCGCGGCCGGTTCCGGACGAGCCGCTGCCACGCCTCCTCCCGGGCCGCCTCGCGGCGGGCCAGCAGCGGCCGCGGGTCGGGCCCGCCGCGCAGCTGCGCGAGGTGGCGGTCCAGGTCCTCGGCAGGGCGCGGCACCGAGAGCTCGAACTCGTGCGGGCCGCGGTGCCCGTGCTCGCGGACGTAGGTGTCGCGGTCGATCTCGCCGCGCTCCAGCCGCGCCAGCCCGATCAGCGGCCCCATGCTCGCCAGGTGCTCGCCCGCGGACGTCAGCGCCTCCGCGTCGGCGGCCCCGACGAGCCGGGTCAGCCGCGCAGGCACGGTCACGAGCGCCTTGCCGTCGCGCCGCACCACGTCCATGAGGTCGCCCACGAGGGCGAGCAGCGGGTCGACCTCGGCCGTCCAGATCGTGGCGAGCCGGCGCGGGTCCGCGGTGGCGGCGATCGCGGTGCGCAGGTCCGTGCACCGCTGCGGCAGGGCGGGCAGCTCGGTGGCGAGAGCACGGCGGGCGGCCCTGGCCCGCCGCACCCCCGTGACCGACGAGCGCAGGAGCGCGAGCGCGGTGCGTGCCCTCGGCATCGCGACCAGGGGGATCTCGACGTCCGGTGGCACGGTGCCGAAGACCGGTTCCATCGCCGCGAGCACTCGGCGCGGGGGCACGCCGAAGGTCGCGGCGAGCGAGACGATGACGCTCAGATCCAGGTAGAAGCGTCCCCGGATGCGCCCGAACGCCCGCGCCCCCGGCACCGCCGAGGTGGTCATGGCCCGGGACATGAACAGCGAGACGGTCGACCACGTGGCCGGCGTCATGACACCGGGGACGGCCTCGCCGAGGTTGCCGTTGGTCCAGAGGTGGTCGACCCCGACGCTGTCGTCCCACACCTCGAGGGCGGTGGTCCCGCTGGTCATGCCGGCCCTTCCGCGGCGATGCCTGCGGCGAGCCGGTAGGCCGCCGTGGCCTGCTCGACGGCCGTGGCCAGGTACGCCGTGGTGATCCGGGCCGTCCGCGCGACGTCCGCGGGGGCGAGCGCGCAGCCGCGGTCGAGGGCGCGCTCGACCGTGCCCGCCACGAGGTCGGGCAGCCGGTCCGGGGGAACCGGCGCGGGCAGCAGCGCGCCGGTCGTGAGGAAGCCGAGCAGGACCGCCGCCACGACCGCGAGCAGTTCGGCGGTGGGCAGGTCGGTGCGCACGAGGCCGGCCTCCCGCAGCTCGTCGAGGTAGGCGGCGAACCCGCGGGCCGTTCCCGGCATCTCGGGCACGGGCTCGGAACCGGCCAGCCGGCCGAGCACGTCCGCGTCGCGGCGCAGCACCGCGCCCAGCAGGGGGCGGCGCTGCAGCGCGCGGACGGAGGCGGCGACGACGCCGTGCGGGGTGGCGGCCCCGGCGTCGGCGGCCACGCCCTCGGCGGTGGCGGTGACCAATGCGAGGCGCTCGCGGCGCAGCACCGCGGTGAAGAGCGCCTCGCGGCTGGGGAAGTGCAGGTAGATCGTGCCCTTGGCGACGCCGGCGCCGCGGGCGACGGCCTCGACAGTCGTGCCGGAGTGCCCGACCGCGAGGACGGACTCCGCGGCCCGGTCGAGGATCCGATCGGTGCGCTCGGCCCAGGCTCGGACGTCGCGGCGGCCCGGGGGACCGGGTGCGGTCGTGCGCATGACTTTGACTGTAGCGGACCATCTGGTCAGAGTTACGGCCCCCGGCGGTCCGGTGGACCGGGATTGGGAGAATCGGCGCATGACCACCCCCGCCACCGACCGCCGCCCGCGGGTGCTGTCCGGCATCCAGCCGACCGCGGACTCCTTCCACCTGGGCAACTACCTGGGCGCGGTCCGGCAGTGGGTGGCGATGCAGGACACGCACGACGCGTTCTACTTCGTCCCCGACCTGCACGCGATCACCGTCGAGCACGACCCGAGGACGCTCGCCGCCCGCACCCGCAACGCGGTGGCCCAGCTGCTGGCCCTCGGGCTCGACCCGCAGCGGTGCACGCTGTTCGTGCAGTCCCACGTGCCCGAGCACGCGCAGCTGGAGTGGGTGCTCGGCTGCCTCACCGGGTTCGGCGAGGCGAGCCGGATGACGCAGTTCAAGGACAAGTCGCTGCGCCAGGGCGCCGACCGGGCCACGGTCGGGCTGTTCACCTACCCGGTCCTGCAGGCGGCCGACATCCTGCTCTACCAGGCCGACGGCGTGCCCGTGGGCGAGGACCAGCGCCAGCACCTCGAGCTCACCCGCGACCTCGCGCAGCGGTTCAACGCCCGCTTCGGCGCGGTGTTCACCGTGCCGGAGCCGTTCATCCCCACCGGGATCGCGAAGATCCAGGACCTGCAGGACCCGACGGCGAAGATGAGCAAGTCGGCGTCGAGCCCGGGCGGGATCATCGAGCTGCTCGACGAGCCGAGGGTGAACGCGAAGAAGATCCGCTCGGCCGTCACGGACACCGAGCGGGAGATCCGCTACGACCCGGAGGCGAAGGCCGGCATCTCCAACCTGCTCACGATCTACTCGGCGCTCACCGACCGGAAGGTCTCGGAGCTGGAGGCCGACTACGCGGGCAAGGGCTACGGCGACCTGAAGAAGGACCTCGCCGAGGTCGTCGCGACGTTCACTGAACCGCTGCGGGAACGGGTACGGGTCTACCAGGACGACCCGGCGGAGCTCGATCGGGTGCTCGCCCGCGGAGCCACCCGGGCGCGCGAGATCGCGGGCGCGACACTCACCGCCGTCCACGAGAGGATCGGTTTCCTGCCGCCGAAGTGATGGGGTGACGCCGTGGCTGCACCGGTTGCCGAGCAGGCCGAGGACGACGCCGCGGCGCCGTCGAGGCTCGAGCGGCTACGGGCGCGGTTCCCGTGGCTGGACCACCTCGTGCGGGCGGGCGCCCGCTACACCGAACGGCACGGCGACCACTACGCCGCGGCGATCACCTTCTTCAGCGTGCTGTCGCTCGTGCCGCTGCTGATGATCGCGTTCGCGGTCGCAGGGTACGTGCTGTTCTTCAACCCGGCGCTGCTCGGCGAGCTGCAGGCGTCGCTCACCGAGAACGTGCCGCCGCCGCTGGCCCCCACGGTCACCGGGATCGTGCAGCAGGCCATCGACCAGCGCGGAGCCGTCGGCGTCCTCGGCCTCCTCGGTGCCCTCTACTCCGGCATCGGGTGGATGTCCAACCTCCGGGAGGCGCTCTCGGAGCAGTGGGCGCAGGTGCCCGCCGTGCCCGCCCTGCCCAAGCGCCTGCTGTTCGACCTGCTGGCGCTGGCGGGCCTCGGTGCCGCGCTCGTCGGTTCGTTCGCGGTGACGGGCATCGCCACCGCGTTCGCCACCACCGTGCTGGAGCTCGTCGGGCTCGGCGACGTGGGGTGGGCGCGGTTCCTGCTCGGCCTGCTCGGCGTCGCGCTCGGGATCCTGGCCAACTGGCTGATCTTCATGTGGGTCATCGCGCGCCTGCCGCGGGAGCACGCGACGCTGCGCAGTGCCGCGAAGGCCGCGCTGTTCGGGGCCGTGGGCTTCGAGGTCCTCAAGATCGTCATGCGGTACTACCTGGAGAGCGTCACCGGTTCGCCGAGCGGGGTCATCTTCGGGCCGTTCCTCGGCCTGCTCGTCTTCGCGTTCTTCGCCTCCCGCTTCGTGCTCTTCGTGACGGCGTGGGCCGCAACGTCACGGGAGAACGAGCAGGAGGAGCCGGTGCCGGTGCCCGACCCGCCGGTGCTGCACTCCGAGGTCGTGGTGCGCAGCGGCCCCACCGGCCGCACCGCGCTGGGCCTGCTCGGCGCAGGCGTGGTGACGGGTCTGCTGGGCAGCCGCCTGCTCATGGGCCGCCACTCCCACCGCACCTCGGAGCCATAGCGGTACGGCTCCACGTGCGTCAGCGGCCGGCGAGGTGGGCGGCCAAGCCGTCCAGGTGGCGGGCCATGGCGTGCTCCAGCAGGGCGTCCAGGTCCTGCACGGCGCGCTCGGGTACCGACGCCAGCTGCGGGTAGTGGCCCGAGGCCATCAACCCGCGCACCTCGTCGTCCAGGGCGACCCACCACTGGTCGTTGGCCTGACCGGTCTCCCGTTCGGCCCTGGTCTCGGCGGTGGCGCTCGCGGCGAGGCCGCGGACCAGGGACGCCAGGGCGATCACCTCGCGCGCGCGTTCGGCGGGGCTGAGGTCGAGGCGGGCCAGCGCTTTCAGCGTCCACTCGGTGTGCGACATGGCCTCGGGGAGCAGCAGCGGCCGGGTCAGCGAGACGAGCTCGGGCAGCCAGGGGTGCCTGCGGTAGGCCCGCCATTGCACCCGGCAGGCCAGCTCGAGCTTCGCCCGCCACCCCGCAGGCCCCGGCTCGGGCAGCGGATGGGCCCGGAACACGGCGCGGACCAGCAGGTGCTCCAGCTCCTCGCGCCCGGCGAGGTACCGGTAGAGCGACATCGGGGCGACCCCGAGCTCGGCGGCGATCCGGCGCATCGAGGCGGCCTCCAGGCCTTCGGCGTCGGCGACCGCCAGCCCGGTGGCGACGATCCGGCCCGTCGTCAGGTCCCGGTCGCGGGACCGCGGGCTGCGCCGTGACGGCGGTTCCGGGGAGCGCACGACCGTGCCCGAGCCCGGCCGGGTGACCACCAGCCCCTCGTCGCGCAGCACCGCGAGCGCCCGGGTGGCGGTGGCCATCGCGACGCCGAAGTCGCGGACCACCTGCCGGGTGGAGGGCACGCGCTCGCCGGGCCGCAGATCGCCCGAGACGATCCGACTGCGGATCGCCCCGGCCACCCGTAGGTAGGGCCGGTCGCTCTCGTCGGGGTCCACGCCGTCACCGTACTAGTGCGGATCCCGGTGGGCGAGCCGCGAGTTCGGGTTATCCCCACCAGTTCAGCCCCAGCAAACCCGCATTTTTCGGAAAGTGCACTGCGATAGATCGACGGGATCGGTGCGCACTTCCTACGGTGTACGCATGGTTCCTGTTACCACCGAGTGCGAGGTCGCGGTCGGCGTGCTGACCGCAGCCTTCGCCGACGATCCCGTGTGCCGCTGGCTCCTGCCCGACGACGGGATCGACGCCGCCCGGGTGTTCCGGCCCGTCGTGGAGCAGTCCGCCGGGCAGGGCGAGCTCGTGGTCGATCCCGACGGCACGGCCGTCGCGGTCTGGCTGCGCCGGGGGGCCGAGGCGCCGGCAGGTGACGGCACCCCGCTCCCGGACGAGCTCGCCCGGCTGACCGCCTTCATGATCCTCACCGAGCAGCGGCACCCGGTCGGACGCGAGCACCTCTACCTCGCGTTCCTCGGCGTCGTGCCGGGCGCGCAGGGCAGCGGCACCGGCGGGAGGCTGCTGCGGGACCGGCTCGCCCGTGCCGACGTCGAACGCCTACCCGCCTACCTGGAGGCGAGCTCGGCGCGCAGCCGCGCGTTCTACGAGCGCCACGGGTTCCGCACCACGGGCGACCCGATCACCCTGCCCGCCGGCCCGCGGTTGTGGCCGATGTGGCGCGAACCCCGTCCCTGAACGCACCACGAACGAATGGAGCAGCTCATGCCCGTCACCAGCCAGGTCGTCGCAGGCGGCGACACCGACTTCATGTCCGTCGCGCACCTCACCGCGTCCGGGAGCCAGGTCGAGATCGGCCGCGCGTACGCCGAGCAGGCCCGCCGCGTCTTCGGTTGGACGCCCGCGCGCGCCGACCCGGTGAAGGCCCGCGCCCGCCGTGCCTGGTTCGCCCGGCACTGGCCGCAGCACCTGGCCCGGATGCAGGGCGCCGCGCAGGCGCTCGGCGTCGACCTCGAGGCCGACGAGGTGTACCTGGACGGCCTCACCGGCGTCCCGAACGGGTCGGCCTGCTCGGCGAGCTACTACCCGCGCGCGGCCACCGTCGACGGGCGTGCCGTCCTCGGCCGCAACTACGACTTCTTCACGACCAGCGCGACGGAGCTGTTCGCCCTGCTGGCCGGGCAGCCGGTGCCGGACGGGACCGAGGCGCCCATGTCGTCGCGCCCGCACGTGCTCACCAGCGTGCCCGACGACGGGCCTGCCACCACCGTGCTCACCATGAACGAGCTGGACAGCTGCATGGAGGGGGTCAACGAGCACGGCCTCGCGGTCACCCTGCTGATCGCCGACGCGGAGCGCACGACCGGTCCGATCGATGCCGGGCCGCAGGTCGGGCTGGCCAGCGCCCAGCTCCCGCGCTTCCTGCTCGACACGTGCACGAGCGCCGCCGAGGCGCTCGACGCGCTGTACGCGGCCAAGCAGTACGACCTGGGCACGCCGCTGCACTACCTGGTGGGCGACCGCTCCGGCGACGCCTTCGTCTGGGAACGCGGTCCGGGCGGCGACGAGCACGCCGTCCGGGCACCGGACGGTGCCCTGTGCGTGACCAACCACCTGCTGCACCGCCACCGCGATGCGGCCGCACTACCTGCGGACAACACCGAGACCATGCTGACCTACCAGCGCTACCGGGCCGTCGCCGAGCGCTCGGCCGGCACCGGCCTGTCCGCAGAGCGGATGCGCGATGCCCTCGACGCGGCCCGCGTCGACGCCGCCACCGACACCCCCTACCCGATCCGCACGCTCTGGCGCACCGTCATCGACCTGGAACGCGCCACGATGGCGACGCACTTCTACCTGGGCGACGCCCCGGACGGAGCGCCGCGCTACAGCCCGGAGCTCGAGTTCGCGCTGCCGGCCCTGCAGCGCACCTGACCTCGCCGGACGCGAGCCGGGGTCAGCGGCCGCGGCGCAGGGCGAGGCCGCCGATCACCAGCCCGGCGATCCCGACGGCGCCCAGCCCGATCGGGAGGACCAGCGACGCGTCCGGACCGGCGGTGAGCGTGCTGCCGGCGGCGAGGGTCGTCGTGTCGGGGGCGGGCGGCGCGGGCGCGGCCTCGACCAGCGTGCCGACGGCCGGGGTGGTCGCCGGGAGGTCGAAGCCCCAGTCGAGCAGGTCGGCACCCTGCTCCCACATCGGTTCGGGCTTCTGCTCGCCGCGCATCAGCGCGACGACGAGCCGCCTGCCGTCCCGCTCCGCGGCGGCGACGAGCGTGTGCCGGGCGGCCTCGGTGTAGCCGGTCTTGCCGCCGATCGTCCCCTCGTACCGGGCGAGCAGCTTGCTGCTGTTGTAGAGCTCGAAGCCGGGGTGCTCGCCGTAGCCGGGGAAGGGGATCGAGTCCAGGCTGGTCGTCTGCGCGAACAGCGGTTCGCGCATCGCGGCCCGGAACAGCAGCGCGAGGTCGTAGGCCGAGGAGGCCATGCCGGGCCCGTCGAGACCGGACGGGGTGGCCGGTCGCGTGTCGAGGGCGCCGAGCTCCCGGGCGATGTCCGTCATGACGGCGAGCGCGGCCGCGTCCCCGCCCATCTCACGGGCGAGGGCCTGGGCGGTGTCGTTGCCCGAGTTGAGCAGCAGCCCCGCGAGCAGCTGGCGCACCGTGTACTGCCCGCCCGCGCCGATGCCCGCCTTGCTGCCGTCGATGGCCTGGTCCGCGGCAGTGCCGGCGACGACGGTGTTCGGGTCCAGCGTGCGGATCGCGGCGAGCGCGGTGAGCACCTTGAGCGTGGACGCCGGCCGGTGCCGGGCGTGCGGGGCCTTCGCCGCGAGCACGGCGCCGGTGTCGAGGTCGGCGAGGACCCAGGACTCGGCGGTCAGCTCGGGAGCTCCCTCGGGGCCGATCTCCTCGCAGGTGCCCATACCCGGTCCGCCCACCGGCTCGTCGGGCCAGGGGAGCGGGCCCGGCGCGGGGTCCACCAGCTCCTCCTCGGCCGCGGGCGGCGGTGGAACCTGCTGCCCGCGGCAGCCCACGGTGACGTCCGCCGCCGGGACCGGAGCCGTGGTGGCCGGGCACGCCAGCGCGAGTACCAGCGTCAACGCCGCGGCCCACCGCACACCTCGACTGTAGGTCTCCGGTGTGCCTCCGTGCCCCTCCCAGGTCGCGATGATCACGTGATCGGGGGACGCCCGGCGGTGCGCCGGCACTCACCACCGCCGCCGGCGTGGTCACGCTCTGGAGTCGACGATTCGGTCACGCCCCGGCGTCCGGCGTGTGAACCGCAGCCTCCCTGGACTACGGTCCCTCCGGCGTGGCGGGGCGAGATCGGCCCGGCCGGAACAGGAGAGGTCTTCAGTGCGGATCAGACGAGGATTCGTGCTGGCAGCGGCCGTGCTGACCAGCGCGTTGGTGGTGGCGGGCTGCGCCCGTGACACCGGGTCCCCCCAGCAGGGCGGGGACGCCGCAGGAGCCGAGTGCACGCGCAACGCCGCTCCCGCCGCGGCGGGTGGTGCCGCTGCCACACCGGCCCCGGTCGCGCCGAACTCCGACGCCAGCGCGCTGAAGGTGGGCCTCGCCTACGACATCGGCGGCCGCGGTGACCTGTCGTTCAACGACTCGGCCGCCGCCGGGCTCGAGCAGGCGATCAGCGACCTCGGCCTGCAGCAGGCCAACACGCGCGAGCTCGCCGCCGCGGAGAACGAGAGCGAGGACGCGGCGGCCACCCGCCTGCGCCAGCTCGTCGCCGACGGCTTCAACCCGATCATCGCGGTCGGCTTCAAGTACGCGACCGCGACGCAGACCGTCGCCACCGAGAACCCGAACGTGCAGTTCGCGATCGTCGACGACGCCACGGTCGAGCTCCCGAACGTCACGCCGCTGGTGTTCGCCGAGGAGCAGGGATCGTTCCTCGTCGGTGCCGCCGCCGCGATGAAGACGCAGGCCTGCCACATCGGCTTCGTCGGGGGTGTCGAGACGCCGCTGATCCAGAAGTTCGAGGCGGGCTACGTCGCCGGCGCCCGCGCCGTCGCGCCGGACATCCAGGTCGACGTCGACTACATCAGCCCGGCGGGCGACTTCACCGGCTTCAACGACGCCGCGCGCGGCACCGAGGTGGCCCGCGGCCAGCTCGACTCCGGCGCGGACATCGTCTACCACGCGGCCGGTGCGTCGGGGCAGGGCGTGTTCGAGGCCGTCAACGCGGCGAACAGCCCGGAGGCCCCGAAGTTCGCGATCGGCGTGGACTCCGACCAGTACAACACCGTCGAGCCGCCGGTCAACCAGGTGATCATGACCTCCATGATCAAGTCGGTCGACGTCGCGGTGTTCAACTACATCAACGCGGTGGCCGCGGGCGACACCAGCGTGCTGCCCGAGGCGTTCGACCTCTCCGTCGACGGCGTGGGCTACTCGACGTCCGGCGGCATGATCGACGACATCACCGGCGACCTGGACGCCTACAAGGCCGCGATCATCAGCGGCGAGATCCAGGTGCCGAGCACGCCGTAACGGGCGCGATCACGCATCGGGCACCATCGGGGGCCGGGACCACCATCCCGGCCCCCGACCCGTACGCCCCAGAAGGGCTGGAGGAATGGCCGTAGCCGAGAACGGGCCCCCGGACGGTGCGTACGCCGTCGCGCTGGCCGGGATCACGAAGCGCTTCCCCGGCGTGGTCGCCAACCGCGACATCTCCCTGCAGGTGCGCCGCGGCGAGGTGCACGCGCTGTGCGGGGAGAACGGGGCCGGCAAGTCGACCCTGATGAAGATCCTCTACGGGATGCAGCAGCCGGACGAGGGCACGATCTCGGTGGGCGGCGAGGTGGTGCGCTTCCGCTCGCCCGCCGACGCGATCCGCGCCGGCATCGGCATGGTGCACCAGCACTTCATGCTGGCCGACAACTTCACCGTGGCCGAGAACATCCTGCTCGGCGCGGAGGCGCTGCACGGCATGGGTGCCGCGGCCCGGGACCGCATCGCCGAGCTGGCGGCCACGGTCGGGCTGCAGGCCCCGCCCGACGTGCTCGTCGAGCGGCTGGGGGTGGCCGACCGGCAGCGCGTCGAGATCCTCAAGGTGCTCTACCGCGGGGCGCGCACCGTCATCCTCGACGAGCCGACCGCCGTGCTGGTGCCGCAGGAGGTGGACGAGCTGTTCGCCACGCTGCGCACCATGCGCGCGGAGGGCTACACGTTCGTCTTCATCTCCCACAAGCTCGACGAGGTGCGCGCGATCGCCGACACCGTCACCGTGATCCGGCGCGGGGAGAGCGTGGGCAGCGCCGACCCGAGGTCGGTGACCAGCCGCCAGCTCGCCGAGATGATGGTCGGCAGCGAGCTGCCCAGCCCCGAGACCCGCGAGTCCACCGTCACCGACCGCGAGGTCCTGCGCGTCACCGAGCTGACGCTGGAGGCCGAGGGCGGCGGGCGCCCGGTGCTCGACGGCGTGGACCTCGTCGTCCGCGCCGGCGAGGTGCTCGGCATCGCAGGGGTCGAGGGCAACGGGCAGACCGAGCTCGTCGAGACGATCATGGGGATGCGCCGGGCGAGCGGCGGCACCATCGTGGTGGGCGGCACGGACGTCACCCGCGCCCACACGCTGCAGCGCCGGGAGGCGGGCATCGGCTACGTGCCGGAGGACCGCACGCGCCACGGTCTGCTCGGCACCCAGCCGTTGTGGGCCAACCGCATCCTCGGCCACCAGAGCCGCAAGCCGATCGCCACCGGCGGCCCGCTCGGCCTGCTCGACCGCGGGGCGGCGCGCCGCGACACCGAGCGCATCGTGCGCGACTTCGACGTGCGGACCCCCGGCGTCGAGGTGCCCGCGGCCGCGCTGTCGGGCGGCAACCAGCAGAAGCTGGTGGTCGGGCGGGAGCTCTCCGACGACCCGGTGCTGCTCATCGCCGCACACCCCACGCGGGGTGTCGACGTGGGCGCGCAGGCCGGCATCTGGGACGAGCTCCGCCGCGCCCGCGCCCGTGGCCTCGCGGTGCTGCTCGTCAGCGCCGACCTGGACGAGCTGATCGGGCTGTCCGACACGATCCGGGTGATGCTGCGCGGGCGGCTCGTGGCCGACGCCGACCCGGCCACCGTCACACCCGAGGAGCTGGGGGTCGCGATGACCGGCGCCGACGTGGAGGAGGCTCCGTGACGCGCGTCCGCACCGTCCTGCTGCCGCCCGCACTGGCGATCGTCTTCGCCGCGTTGCTCTGCGCGGTGGCCCTGCTGATCAGCGGCGACTCCCCGGTGACCGCGCTGCGGGTGATGATCACCCAGGTCGGCGCAGGCACCACCGCCGTCGACATCGTGAACAGCGCGGCGATCTACTACATCGCGGGCCTCGCGGTGGCCATCGGGTTCCAGATGAAGCTGTTCAACATCGGTGTGGAGGGTCAGTTCCGCGTGGCGGCCTGCGTGGCCGCGATCGTGGGCGGCGCGCTCGTGCTCCCGCCGGTCGTGCACGTACTCGTCATCATCGTGACCGCGGCGCTGGTCGGAGCGCTCTGGGCCGCCGTCCCCGCGCTGCTGCGGGCCTACCGCGGCGTCAGCGAGGTCATCTCGACGATCATGCTGAACGCCGTCGCGGGCGGGCTGATCGCCTACTTGATCAGCACCGACGCGTTCGGCGTCCTGCAGGGCAACAACATCTCCACCACGCCGATCCCGCCCAGCGGGCACGTCCCGGGCATCTCCTTCGGCGACGCCGGGACGATCTTCGGGATGGTGTTCGTCGCGGCCGCGCTCGGGCTCGCGTACGGGTTCATGCTCAACCGCACCCGGTTCGGCTTCGAGCTGAAGGCGTCCGGCGAGTCGCCCACCGCGGCGTCCGCGGGCGGGGTGGACGCGCGCCGGATGGTCCTCGTCGCGCTGCTGCTCTCCGGGGCGATGGCCGGGTTGGTCGGGCTGCCCGAGCTGCTCGGCCGCGACTTCGCCTACACGCTCACCTCGCCCCAGGGCTACGGCTTCACCGGCATCGCGGTGGCCCTTCTCGGGCGCAACCACCCCGTCGGCATCGCCCTCGGGGCGCTGCTCTGGGCGTTCCTGGACAAGTCCGCGCTGGCCCTGGACAACGTCGGGGTCCCGCGCGAGATCGTGCTGATCATGCAGGGGTCGGTGGTGCTGTCCGTGATCATCGCCTACGAGATCGTGCGCCGCTACGAGCTCGCCGCCGAGCAGCGGCGGGTGGCCGCGCAGCTGCGGGCGACACCGGCCGCACCGGCGGAGGTGTCGTCATGACCGCCCTCGGATCCGCACCGGTCTCCGCGCCGGAGGCCGGCAGCCGTCGACGGATGCCCGGCTGGGCGCGCGCCGCGCTCGTCGTCGCGATCGGCGTCGGGATCCTGGCGATCACCACCACGCTGACCGGGCAGACCCAGCTCACCTCCAGCGGCACCACCCAGGCCGCGGTGCGGCTGCTGCTGCCCATCCTCTTCGCGGCGCTCGGCGGGCTCTGGGCCGAGCGCTCGGGCATCATCAACATCGGCCTCGAGGGCATGATGATCCTCGGCACGTGGGGGGCGGCCTGGGCCGGCTTCTACGGCGGGCCGTGGGCGGCCGTCCTCGGTGGGCTGGTGTTCGGGGCGCTCGGCGGCGTGCTGCACGCGGTCGCCACGGTGACGTTCGGCGTCAACCACATCGTCTCCGGCGTCGCGATCACGCTGCTCGGCATGGGCGTCACGCAGTACCTGTCCACGCTGATCTTCCTGCCGCTGTCGCAGAACCCGCGGCAGTCGCCGCGCATCGAGGGCTTCGAGGAGTTCTCGATCGAGCCACTGGCCGGCTGGCTCGCGTCCCTGGAGGACCAGCAGCGCGTGCTGCTGTCCGACGCGGCCGGGCTGCTCGGCGGAGTGGTCACCGGCCTCAACCCGCTGGTGGTGCTCGGGTTCCTGCTCGTACCGGTCAGCTACCTGGTGCTGTGGCGCTCGCGGTTCGGGCTGCGGCTGCGCTCCTGCGGGGAGAACCCGGTGGCGGCCGAGTCCCTGGGCGTGCAGGTCTTCACCTACAAGTACCTCGCGGTGATCATCTCGGGCGCCCTCGCCGGGCTCGGCGGCGCCGCGCTCACCCTCAACCCGGGCCAGCTCGGCTACCTCGAGGGCCAGACCGGCGGGCGCGGCTACATCGGCCTGGCGGCGATGATCTTCGGCAACTGGCGGCCCGGCGGGCTGCTGGCCGGCTCGGCCCTGTTCGGCTACGTCGACGGTGTGCAGCTGCGCGCCGGTGGGGAGGCCGTGCACGCGCTGCTCTACTCCCTCACGATCCTCGCCGTCGTCGTCGCGGTGTTCTGGGCGGTGCGCCGCCACTGGCGCTCTGCGGTGATCGCGCTCGCCGCGGGCGCCGCCGTCTACGTCGTGTACATGGTGATCCCCGAGGTGCCGCGCGAGTTCGCCTCGTACGCGCCGCAGCTGGTCACGCTGCTCGTGCTCGCGGTGGCCTCGCAACGGCTGCGGCCACCCGCCGCCCTCGGCATGGAGTACCGGAGGGGTGAGGGTGACTGACCTCGACTGGCCGGCCCTGCGCGACGCCGCCGTCGCGGCCGCCGCATCGGCCTACGCCCCGTACTCGCGGCTGCAGGTGGGGGCAGCGGCCGTGTGCGACGACGGCCGCGTCGTCACCGGGTGCAACGTCGAGAACGCCTCCTACGGCCTCGGGTTGTGCGCGGAGTGCACGATGGCCGGGCAGCTGCGCCTCACCGGCGGCGGCCGGTTCGCGGCCGTGGCCTGCCGCTCGGGCACCGGTGAGCTGCTGATGCCCTGCGGGCGCTGCCGCCAGGTCCTCTACGAGTTCGGCGGCCCCGACTGCCTGCTCGACACCCCCCGCGGCATCCTGCCGCTGCGCGAGGTGCTGCCCGACGCCTTCGGCCCGGAGGACCTGCCCGCCTGACCCGACCGGCGCCGCCGCTCCCACACCGACTTCTGCGCTCGCACACCGACTGCAGTCGGTGTGGCAGCACGGAAGTCGGTGTGGGACTGGTGGGAGGTTCGCCGGCGGTCCCGTCCGGCCCCTCGCACACCGACTCCTGCGCTCACGCATCGACTGCAGTCGGTGGGGCAGCACCGAAGTCGGTGTGGGACCGGTGCGGCGGCCGGTGGCCGGGTCCGCCCGGCGATCGCGTTCGAGCCGCTCGTACACCGACTCCTGCGCTCACGCACCGACTGCAGTCGGTGTGGCAGCGCGGAAGTCGGTGTGGCAGTGGTCCGGTGGGCCGCGCCGGGGGGCGGGGGCGTCCGGCATAGGGTCGCCGGCGTGAACGCGATCGACGTCATCCAGGCCAAGCGGGACGGGCACCGCCTCACCGAGGAGCAGGTCGACTGGGTGGTCGCGGCCTACACGCGCGGGGACGTCGCGGACGAGCAGATGGCCGCCCTCGCCATGGCGATCCTGCTCAACGGGATGGACGCGGGCGAGATCTCCCGCTGGACCCAGGCGATGATCGACTCCGGAGACGTGCTGGCCCTGGGTGACGTGGGGCGGCCGCTGGTGGACAAGCACTCCACCGGCGGCGTCGGGGACAAGATCACGCTGCCGCTCGCGCCGCTCGTCGCCGCGTGCGGGGCGGCCGTGCCGCAGCTGTCCGGTCGCGGGCTCGGGCACACCGGCGGCACGCTGGACAAGCTGGAGTCGATCCCCGGCTGGCGCGCCTCGCTGTCGGAGGCCGAGATCGCGGCGCAGCTGGCCGACGTCGGCGCGGTGATCTGCGCGACGACCCCCACCCTCGCCCCGGCCGACCGCAAGCTCTACGCCCTGCGCGACGTCACGGGCACCGTCGAGTCGATCCCGCTGATCGCCAGCTCGATCATGAGCAAGAAGATCGCGGAGGCGACGGGTGGGCTGGTCCTGGACGTCAAGGCCGGCTCCGGGGCGTTCATGAAGACGCCGGACCGCGCTCGCGAGCTCGCCGGGACCATGGTCGCGATCGGCGCGGCGCACGGCCTCCCGACCACCGCGCTGCTCACCGACATGTCGGTGCCGCTCGGGCGTGCCGTCGGCAACGCGCTCGAGGTGGCGGAGTCGGTCGAGGTGCTGCGCGGGGGCGGGCCCGCCGACGTCGTCGAGCTGACGGTGGCGCTGGCGCGGGAGATGGTGGCGCTGGCCGGGATCACCGACGTCGACCCCGCCGAGGTGCTCGCCTCGGGTGCCGCCTACCCGGTGTGGGAGCGGATGATCGCGGCCCAGTCCGGCGACCCGTCGGCGCCGTTGCCGGTCGCGGCGCACGTCGAGGAGCTGGTGGCCGACCGCTCCGGCGTGCTCACCCACCTGGACGCGCTCGCCGTCGGGGTCGCCGCCTGGAGGCTGGGCGCCGGGCGGGCCCGCAAGGAGGACGCCGTGCAGGCCGCGGCCGGGATCCGGCTGCTGGCCGGCGTCGGGGACGCGGTCGAGGCCGGGCAGCCGCTGCTGGAACTGCACACCGACACCCCGGAGAAGGTCGCCGGTGCCCGCGCCGCGCTGGCGGGCGGCGTGCTGGTGTCCGAGGAGCCCGCGGCGCGCCCGGCGCTGATCATGGACACGCTCCGCTCCTGACGGTCCGGGCCCGGCTCGACCCCGTGCTCCTGACGCGACCCCGCGCCGACGACCGACCGTCCTCGTGCCGAAGGTCGTCGGGCGGCCGGCGGGCGCGGACGTCGGCCGGCCTCGCGTCATCGACGGAAGCTCGGCCGTGCAGGTACGGCAGCGGGTGACCGATCCCGCGCCGTCCGGTGATCACCCGTCCCCCCGTCGCGCGGTGGGGCGGCTGACTCACGGGCTCCGGAAAAGGGATCCGCATGACGAACGGCACATTCGTCGGCTAGGTACCGACGAGAGTGCCGTTCGTCATGCGGAGCTCAGCAGCAGCCGGCGGCGTGCTGCCGGCTGTGCACGATCTCAGTGCTGGGCGGTCCTCGTCGTGCTCTGGGTCACCGGGCCGCCGGACAGGATGCCGCCGACCTGGACCTGGGGGCTCACCTCCGCGTCCACGGCCAGGAGCGGGCCGTCGAACACGCCTCCGACCAGGCCCGCGAGGAGACCGTCGCCGCCGAGGAGTCCGGTCGGGCCGACGAGCCCGTCGACCAGGGCGGTCAGGGGGCCGCGGGGTGGCTCGGGCTCCGCCCGGTGAGCCCCGGGCCTGCCTGTGGCGCCGCCTCGCGACGCCCCGTCCTCGGCTGCGTCCTGAGCACCCGCACCTGACGTCTCGGTGCCCGAGGCGCCGGCGCCGGCGTCCGGCACGCCCCTGCTCGCATGCTGCGATCCCGGGGTCGGGAGCGAGTCCGGGGCCGTGGTCGCGTCCGGTGCGTGCGGCCGTCCTGGCGCGAGCGTGCCCGGGCTGTCGACGCCCGGGCGCTCGGCCGGAGCTCCGTCGGGCCCGTGCCCGCCTCCCCGCGCGTCCGTGGTGGCGGTGCCGGTGCCCGCGTGGGCGCCCGACCCTGCGCGGGGGGTGCCGGCGGGACTGCTGGTCGTGTCGACATCCGGGGTCGTCGAAGGTCCGGCGACGCCCGGGTCCACGTCGACCTCCGCGGCCTCGGCGCCACCGACTGCGCCATCCTCCGGGCGGCCGATGGTGTCGTCGGCCGCCACGGTGTCGGTCTCGGCGCCGGTGTCGGTGTCCGTCGCGTCGGGGTCGGCGGACGTGTCCGCGGCGATGTCGGTGTCCCGGGCCGCGTCGGCGTCCGGGGCGTCGAGCGGGTCGGTGGAGGCCAGCACGCCTGCGACCAGGTCCGCGGCGAGGAAGCTGTCCTGCCCGGGGTCCGGTGCCGTGGTCCCGGGGTGCTGGTCCAGGGCGGTGCCGAGCGCGTGCTCGTCCGCGGTGGTGGCGTCGTCGGCGTGCGCCGCGGTGGCCGCGGCAGCGGTGAGGGGCAGCGCCGCCAGCCCGGCGGCGCCCACCCGCAGGCCCACCCGGACGAGCTGTCGTGCGTCCCGCATCTCGGTCCTCCTGGTCGGGGAGCGGGTGGCGGCCCCGGGCACGGGGCCGCCACCCGACGGAGTCAGCGGGGAGTCAGTCCTGCACGATCCCGGAGTTCGAGCTGTCGTGGTCGGCGTTGCCCTGCTGGACGGCGCCGCCGGAGAGGATCCCGCCGAGGTTGAGCTGCGGGTTCGCCTCGAGGCTGCCTTCGACCAGGTCGCCCGCCTGGAACGCCTCGTGGTCGCCGCACCCGGACTGCAGGATCCCGGAGTTCGACGAGTCGCTGCGGCCGTTCTGCTGCGCGACGGGGCCGTCGTTCAGGATGCCGCCCAGGTTGAGGGCCGGGGACGACTCGATCCCCAGGTCGGCCAGCCCGCCGTCCTGCGCGGCGCTGTGGCCGTCGCAGTCGCGGTCGCGCTCGTGTTCACCGGCCTGCGCGAGGCCGGCTGCGGCGACGCTCAGCGGCAGCACGAGCGCCGCGACGGCGACGGCGCGACGCACGGTGACGGCGAGGGTGTTCGGCTTGCGGTGCATGGGGAGTCCTCCTCCGAGTGAACGGGAAACCCGGTCGAGTGGCGGTGCGTGATCAACCGGCGACAGCAAGTTAGCAACGGTGATCTCGGGCCACTCGGACGGGATCGAAGTGAGCGCTCTCCGCGCCTCGATCCAGTGCTCTCCGTACCCGTACGCACACGCTGGGTTATACGGAGAGCGAGCGACACGCCGAGTCTTGATCGCTCTGCGTATGCATTCGACTGCGTTACGTGTCCGTTACCTCGGGGGAGAAAGAGCGGAAATGCTCACTCCCGCGCAACCACGCAGCGACCCGGCGCGTCCCAGGGGACGTCGACGTGTGCCGTCGCACCGGCGCGGCAGCGCGTGCTCACACGACGAGACCCCCGGTACCTGCGGGTACCGGGGGTCTCGTGGAGGTCGGGACGGTGTCAGTCGTCCGGGTCGTCGGTGACGGTGTCGTGGGACGACGCACCGTTCGGGCTCTTCACCGTGACCTTGCTGCGCTGCCGGCGCGGGGTCTGGCGCGGCGGGGGCGGCGGCATCTGCGTCGACGGCCCGCGGCCGAGGATCAGCTCCGCGAAGGTGGCCATCGCCTCGTCGAGCTGACCCGCGTTGCGCCGCTCCGACTCCGAGTTGGCCCGCTCGACGAGCGAGCGCAGCGCGGTGGCGTCGGGACGCTCGACGAGCGCGGCGTCGAGCTTGCCGAGCCGCTCGTCGAGCGTGCCGCCGAGGGTGCCCAGTCGCCCGGCCATGCCCTCCTCGAGCGCCTCCAGGCGAGCGGCGAGCGCCTCGAGCCGCTGCTCGAGGCCGTTCAGCGGCTCCGTCGGGTCCACGGCAGGACGCGCTGCCAGGTCCTCGAGGCGGCGGTGCAGGCCGATGCTCGTGTCGCCGAGCAGGTTGCGCAGGCCCTCGCCGGACTCGTCCACCGACCGGACGGCGTTGTCGAGGTACTCGCGGACGGTGCGGTCGATCCCGTCGATGCGCTCCTTGATCGGCGCGCCGACCGAGGACGGCATCGCGTCGAGGCGCATCTCGTGCCGGTCGAGGCGGCCGTCGAGGTCGTCGAGGCGCTTGTGCAGGCCGCCGAGGCGGTCGTCGAGACCGTCCATCCGGCCCGAGACGCCCTCCAGGCGGCCGGCCATGCCGTCGAGGCGGCCGTCGAGCTGGGCGATCGGCTTCGCCATCTTGTCCGGCATCGCCTCCACCGCGCGCAGCACGGACGCGATGGCGGCGTCCTGCGCGTCGAGCTTGGCGACCGTCTCGTCGAGCCGCTCGGCGAGGACGCTGACCTCGGTGCGATCGGGAAGCTCGGTGAGGCGCTTGCGCACCGTGCCGAGGGCGTCCAGCGCCGCGAGGCGAGCGTGGATCTCGTCGAGCGAGTCGAAGATCTGCTGCTGCTCGCTGTCGCGGATCTCCGCAGCGCGCATCAGCATTCCGCGCATGCGGTCGAACGAGAGCGTGGAGTCATTGCTCATGGGGCGGGGAGCTTCCTCTGAGCCGGACATCGGGTGGTGCGGAATGAGGGTAGCGACCGCGATCCGTCACCCGTCCGCGACTCCCTGTTCCAGGTTCCATCGCCCGATCGGAGCAGCATTCGGCGCCCGAAGATCGCACGTCAGGGCGCATGTTCTAGCGTGACCGGGTGCCTGCGCCGCTGACCGTCGACACCATCCGCGACGCGCCCAAGGTGCTGTTGCACGACCACCTCGACGGCGGCCTGCGGCCGTCCACGGTGGTGGAGCTCGCCGACGCGTCGGGGTACGGGGACCTGCCCAGCACGGACGCGCGCGAGCTGGGCGCGTGGTTCCTCGCCGCCGCGCACTCGGGTTCGCTGGTGCGCTACCTGGAGACGTTCGGGCACACGGTCGGGGTGATGCAGACCGCCGACGCGCTCGTGCGGGTCGCCGCGGAGTGCGCCGAGGACCTCGCGGACGACGGCGTCGTGTACGCGGAGGTCCGGTTCGCGCCGGAGCTGCACGTCGAGGCCGGGCTGGCGCTCGACGCCGTGGTGGAGGCGGTGCTGGAGGGCTTCCGGGTCGGCGCGGCGCGCGCCGCGGAGCGCGGCCGGCGGATCCGGGTGGGTTGCCTGCTCACCGCCATGCGCCACGCGGCGCGGTCGCGGGAGATCGCCGAGCTGGCCGTGCGTTACCGGGACCTGGGCGTGGTCGGGTTCGACATCGCGGGCGCCGAGGCCGGGTTCCCGCCCACCCGCCACCTCGACGCGTTCGAGTACGTCCGCCAGCAGAACGCCCACTTCACGATCCACGCGGGCGAGGCGTTCGGGCTGCCCTCGATCTGGGAGGCGCTGCAGTGGTGCGGTGCCGACCGGCTGGGCCACGGCGTCCGGATCGTCGACGACATCACCCTCGGTGCCGACGGAACGCCCCGGTTGGGGCTGCTCGCGGCGTACGTGCGGGACAAGCGGATCCCGCTGGAGATGTGCCCGACCTCCAACGTGCACACGGGTGCGGCGCCGTCGCTGGCCGAGCACCCCATCGGGCTGCTGACCCGGCTGCGGTTCCGGGTCACCGTCAACACCGACAACCGGCTGATGTCGGACGTGTCGATGACCAGCGAGCTCACGGCGCTCGTCGACACGTTCGGGTACGGCTGGGGCGACCTGCAGTGGTTCACCGTCAACGCGATGAAGTCGGCCTTCCTCGGCTTCGACGAGCGGCTGGCGCTGATCAACGACGTCATCAAGCCCGGTTACGCCGCGCTCACAGCCTGATTCACCCGACCGTGAGGCTGCGCAACCGCGGCCAGATCTCGGCCCACGGCTCCAGCCGCCCGCTGCACAGCCACACGCTCGACTCCCGCGCGTCCGGCCCGCCGTCGTCCACGCGGCGGACCTCGCGGAACCAGGGCCGCACGTCGTCCGGCGACGTGCCGACGTAGAGCGCGGTGCCGGCGGTCTCGGGCGGCGGGGGGAACCAGCCGTAGCCCCGGTTGCCGCTGTGCGCCTCGGGCAGCCCGTACTCGGTCGAGTAGCCGTCGAGGTAGGCGGCGACGATGTAGGACTGCGCCACCAGCACGGTGTCCTCCCGCTCGGCGGGCGGCAGGGCCCGGTAGGCGGCGGCCGCGCTCCGCGCGATGCGCCCGCCGGCGTCGTCGGACTCGGCCACGGCGTCCAGCGACGTCGACAGCATCACCCCGGCGGCCGCGGCGCTCAGCGCGAAGGCCGGCCACACGACCCACCTCCACCGGCGCCGGCCTGCCTCCCGGCGCCGTTGCAGCCCGACGGCACCTGCGGCGGCGAGGACCGCGTAGAACCCGCCCAGGTAGTAGGGACGCCCGACGGTCACGACGAAGAAGGCGTAGAGCACGAGGAAGGTGACGGCGAGGAAGCGGTAGGAGCGCATCTCATCGGCGCGCAGCAGGCGCCACAGACCGTAGGCCCCCAGGACGGTTCCGGCGATGCCCGCGCAGACCACGAGCAGGACGGCCACGCCCGTCCGCCCGCCGTAGAGCGCGTCGGCCTCCGCCGCGACCACGGCGCCCATCTGCAGCTGTGGCCACCCGTGGACGGCCTGCCAGACCAGTGTCGGCAGCGCGATCAGCACCCCGATCCCGGCGCCGACCCACAGCAGCGGGCGGCGCAGCAGCTCCCGTGGCCCGCAGACCAGCACCGCGAGCAGCAGCACCGCACACAGCAGCAGGACCTGGAACTTCGTCTGGGCGGCGATGCCGGCGGCGGCGCCGAGCGCGAGCAGCAGCCGGTCGTCGCGCACCCGGATCCAGCGGACCACCAGCCAGACCAGCACCAGCCACTGGACGGGCTCGAGCGTGTAGGGGGTGAGCCAGTGCCCCGACAGCGTGATCCAGAGGGTGGTGGCCTGCGCGGCGGCGGTGATCGTCTGCGCGCGGCGGTCGCCGCCGACCTCGCGCGCGACCAGCGCCGCGACGAGCACCGCCGCGGCGGTGGCGAGGACGGCAGGCAGGCGCAGCACGACGATCGAGCCGGGGGCGAGCGCGTCGGCCAGCGCGGCGAGCAGCGGCGTGAGCGGGGGCTGGTCGGCCGAACCCCAGTCGAGGTGGTTGCGGCCGATCGCGAGCATGTACACCTCGTCGAACCAGTAGCCCTTCCCGAGGCTCGCGGCGAGGTGGGCCACCGCGACGGCCGCGGTGATCGCCAGGACGGGGCCGCGGGCGAACGGCGGAGCGTGCCGGGCCCGCATCGCCGCTCCGGCGTTCTGGACGGTGGTCATGGTCGTGATGCAACCGGTCCGCCGCCCTCGCGCACCAGCGCCGGGGGACGGCCGGGAGTCCGACGAAAGTGGGTGCCCGCCCCCGTCCCGAGACGGTGATCGGCAGGCCGGGGCCCGGATACGGTGGCCGGGTGCAGCCGCATGCGGAGGCGGGACCTGCCTCCACGATCCACCGGAAAGTGGGGATCGCGATCCTCGTCGGCGGGGTGCTGCTCTTCGCCGGCCTCGACGTGCTGGTGTTCGCGCTGGGATCCCGCACCACCGGTGCGGCCGGTCCGTGGGCCGGCCTCGCGTTGCGGCTCGTGCTCGACCTGGCCGCGCTCGCGATCCTCCGCGCCCCGGTCCTGGTGACGAGCCTGACGATCGCCGGTGCGCTGGCCCTGCAGGTGAGCGAGCTCGTCAGCCCGGGCCTGCTCGTCGCGACCCCCGTGCTCACCGGCGACCCGCTCACCCCGTCCGTGACCCCGCTCGTGGTGGCCACGGCCGTCCAGGTGCACAACCGGCGCTCCACCTGGGTGCTGGTCGGGGTCCTCACGGTGCTCGCGACGCGGCCGTGGGACCCCTCACTGCTGACGGTCTCGCTCGGCCTGCTGGTCACCGCGTTCCCCGCGCTGCTGGGCCGCTACCTGGTGGCCCGGCGCACCCTGATGGCGAACCTGCGGGAGCGCGCGGAGCGCACCGACCGGGAGCAGCACCTGCTCGCCGAGCAGGCCCGCGCAGAGGAACGGCGGCGGCTCGCGTCCGAGATGCACGACGTCGTCACCCACCGGGTGAGCCTCATGGTGCTGCAGGCGGGGGCGCTCGAGGTCACGGCCCGCGACGACGCCACCCGGCGGGCCGCGGAAGGGCTGCGCGACGCGGGCATGCAGGCGCTGGACGAGCTGCGCGACCTGGTGGGGGTGTTCGGCGGGGAGCGGACGGGGGAGTCGCCGCCGGTCGGTCCGCCCGCGCCGCGCGCGGACCTGTCCGAGCTCGTCGACGCCTCGGTCGCCGCGGGCGTCGACGTGCGGCTGGACCGGGCCGGGGACGCCGACGCCGTGCCGCCCGCCGTCCTGCGCACGGCCCACCGCGTGGTGCAGGAGGCGTTGACCAACGTGCACAAGCACGCGCCCGGCGGCCGGGTGCACGTCGAGGTGCGCTACGGCGCCGAGCTCGTGACGGTGGCGGTGTCGAACACCGCGGCGACGGCCGACGCCGTGCTCGTCGCCAGCGGCTCGGGGAGCGGGCTGCGCGGGCTGCGGGAGCGCGTCGAGGTCATCGGTGGCACGCTGCGGGCGGGCGCGCGTCCGGACGGCGGGTTCGCGGTCCGAGCGGAGATCCCGGTGGTGACGTCGTGACGGTGCGCGTGCTCGTCGTCGACGACGAGCCGATGGTCGGCGCGCACCTGCGCACGATCCTCGGCGCGGCCCCCGGGATGGAGGTCGTGGCGACGGCCGCCGACGGCGCCGAGGCCGTGGAGGCCGTCGTGCTGCACGCCCCCGACGTCGTGCTGATGGACCTGCGCATGCCCGGCGTCGACGGGATCACGGCGACGACCCGGATCGCCGCCCTGCCCGACCCGCCGCCCGTCGTCGCGCTCACCACCTTCGACGGCGACGAGCACGTGCACCGCGCCCTGCGGGCGGGAGCGGCGGGCTACCTGCTCAAGTCCACCCCGCCCGACGAGCTCGTCGACCTCGTGCGGGTGGCGGCGCAGGGGCACACGGTGCTGTCACGCTCGGCGGCGCGGCGGCTGGTGGAGCGCTCGAGCGACGCGCACGCGAGCCGCCGCCGGGCCACGGCCCGCCTCGCGCCGCTGACCGAGCGGGAGCGCGAGGTCGTCGCGCTGCTGGGGGAAGGCCGCTCCAACGCCGAGATCGCGGGCAGGCTGCACCTCACCGAGGCCACGGTGAAGGGCTACGTCTCGAACGCGCTGGACAAGCTGGGCTGCAGCAACCGCACGCAGCTGGGCCTGCTGGCCCGGGAGGCCGGCCTCTGAACCCACCTTGGAGCCGTACTGCTCCCACAGGCCCCCCAATTCCGCACCTTGGAGCCAAGGTGCGCTTTTCGGGGGCCCGGATTCAGCAGTAAGGCTCCAAGGTGCGCTAGTGGCTGCGGAAGCGTGCCACCAGGTCGTCCACCAGCTCGCGGAACCGGGCGGACTCCGCGTCGAACGGCGGGCTCGGGGCGAGGCGGGTGGGGTCGGGCCGGGTGACGAAGGAGACCAGCCAGCCCAGCGCCTGCGACTCGGCGAGAGCGCGCCGCGGCTCGTCGTCGTCCGCCCAGTCGCCCACGTCGAGCAGCAGCTCCGCCGCGAGCTCCAGCTGCGACCCGTCGACCGCGGAGGGACCCTCGGCGAGGTCGTCGGCCAGGCCGGTGAGGGTGTAGGCGTTGAGGTCGTCGACCACGACCTCCAGCTCGCCCACCCCGGCCCGCTCGACGATCTCCGGCCACGTCGAGGCCGTCACG
Source organism: Pseudonocardia kunmingensis (assembly GCF_006716445.1). Classification (GTDB taxonomy): domain Bacteria; phylum Actinomycetota; class Actinomycetes; order Mycobacteriales; family Pseudonocardiaceae; genus Pseudonocardia; species Pseudonocardia kunmingensis. The sequence continues at coordinate 2,115,599 of NZ_VFPA01000001.1, read as the reverse complement.
AGGTCGTGGCCCTCGGCCCCGTCCTCGCCGAGCCAGCGGGCGAGGGCGCGCTCCGAGCGGAACACGTCGATCCGGCCGTCGGACCCGAGGAACACCGGCCGGTCGTCGAGGTAGCAGCGCAGCGTGTAGTGGTCGCCGTCGCGCGTGGTGATCCGGACGGGGTCGATGCCGACCTCCTCCCAGAAGCCGGGCTCGTCCTCGTCGTCGGCGCCGTCCTCGTCGGCCTCGGTGACGGTCGGCTCGTCGGCGTCGTCGAGGACCTCGACCTCCTTCTCGGCCGCCGCCAGCGCCGCGGCGTCGACGTCGGGCGTCGCCACGAGGTCGTCGAGCGCGTCGATCACCTCGTCCCAGCGCCGCGCGATCGTCTCGACGAGCTGGGTCCACAGCCGCATGCCCTCGCGACCGGCGAAGGGCAGCGTGCCCTGGCGCAGCAGCGCGAACGCCGGGGCGGCGTCGAGCACGTCGTTGACGGTGTCGAGCTCGCAGACGTCGGCGATCGAGCGCACCATCTCCGCGATCTCGGCGAGCTCGCCGACCGTCCACGTGTCGGGGTCCTCCGCCACGATCTCGGGGACGCCGACGATGTCGTAGCGCTGGGTCTCCTCGGGTGTCAGCTCGGCCACGGTGAGGTCGGGCACCACCGACCACGCGGGGTGGTCGACGAGGTCGTGCTCGGTGGCGGTGCGGACGAACGCCGCGAGCTGGGTGACCTCCGGGAAGGCGAACAACGCGTCGTCGTCGCCGAGGAAGGCCTCCCACTCCTCGCCGTCCTCACGCCACCGCGGGGCCCACAGCGTGACGAGGTCGCCGTCGGTGAGCGAGAGCTGGATCGGGACGATGTCGCTGGCCACGGGGGAAGCCTAGGAGAGTGGCAGCTCAGCGGCCCACGGGGTGCCACACCGTCTTGAGCTCGGTGAAGGCGCGCAGCCGCTCGATGCCCGGGGTGCGCGTCGGATCGGGTTCTGCGGCGGGGCGCGGCAGCACGCGCTTGACGCCCTCGGCCGCGGCCCGCTCCAGGTCGGCGGCGATCTCCGCGGGCGCTCCCACCAGGTCCAGGGCCTGCACCTCGCCGTGCGCGGCCAGCCACGGCGCCAGCTCCGCGGTGCGTCCGGTGAGCACGTTGGCCACACCGCCGGGCAGGTCGGACGTGGCGAGCACCTCGGCCAGCTCGACCGCGGGCAGCGGGCGCTCCTGCGCGGCGACGACGACGGCCGTGCACCCGGTGGCGAGCACCGGCGCGAGGACGTCGACGAGCCCGAGCAGCGACGACCCCTGCGGCGCCAGCACCCCGACGACGCCGGTGGGCTCCGGGGTGGACCAGTTGACCAGCGGCCCGGCCACCGGGTTCACCGAGCCGAGCACGGTGGCGATCTTGTCGGTCCACCCCGCGTACCAGACCCACCGGTCGATCGCGGCGTCCACGACGGCGGTGGCCCGCTCCCGGGGCAGGCCCTCGGCGGCCACGACGTCGTCGACGAACTGCGCGTGGCGCCCCTGCAGCATCTCGGCCACGCGGTAGAGCACCTGCCCGCGGTTGTAGGCGGTGGCGCCGGACCAGCCGGCGAACGCGGACCGCGCGGCGGACACCGCGTCGCGCACGTCCTTGCGCGAGGCCAGAGCCGCATGCGCGAGCAGCGTGCCGCCCGCGTCGGTGACGGGGTAGGTGCGGCCGGACTCCGAGCGCGGGAACGCGCCGCCGACGTAGAGCTTGTAGGTCTTGGCGACGGCGAGCCGGTCGGTGGTCACGGGGGCAGGCTACGACACGGTGCGCGGGCGGGCGCCGGTCTGCGAGGACGAGCGGAGGCGGCGTCTCACGGGCCCGCGAGCCCGCCGGAGCGGAGCGGAGGCCATCCCCCGGGCAGTTGTGCGCGGGAGGCCACGCCGAGCTTCGGGAAGGCCTTGTACAGGTGGTAGCCGACGGTCCGCGGGGACAGGAACAGCTGCGCGCCGATGTCGCGGTTGGACAGGCCGGCCGCCGCCAGCCGCACGACCTGCAGCTCCTGCGGCGTGAGCTCGGCGAGGGCGCCGCAGTCCGGCGCGGTCGTGGCCCGGGTCTCGCCGGTGGCGCGCAGCTCCGCGTGCGCGCGCTCGGCCCACGGTCGCGCTCCCAGCTCGGCGAACGCGTCCGCGGCCGTACGCAGCGGGGCGCGGGCCTCGCTGCGCCGGCGGGCCCGCCGCAGCCACTCGCCGAGCAGCAGTTCGGTGCGGGCGCGGGCGAAGAGGTGGGCGCCGTCGAGCCGGTGCAGGGCGACGGCCTCGGCGAACAGGGCCTCTGCGGCGTCGTCCGGCGCCACGAGGGCCCGGCAACGCAGCGCGACCGCCCGCGCCCACGCCTGCCCCGTGTGCTCGGCCCAACGCGTGAACCGCCGCGCGGCCGCGCGGGCCTGTTCGGGCCGTCCGGCCCGGACCGCCGCCTCCACCAGCCCGGGCAGCGCCCGCGGCCGCCCGGGGCCGGCCACCGCCTCCGCGAGCCGGTCGGCCGCGACGTCGAATCGCCCGGCGCCGAGATCGAGCAGGCCGCGGGCGGACGCGGCGGTCCCCGCCGAGGCCGCCGTCGGACGCCGCCCGTCGACCTCGGCCAGTGCGGCGGCGAGCCCCACCTCGTCACCGGTGGCCGCGGCCAGGTGCGCCTGGACCACGACGAGCCCGCCGACGGCCCGGTCCTGCCCGATGTCCCGCGCGATCGAGAGCCCGTCGGCGGCCGCGGCGGCGGCGTCGTTCCAGTGCCCCAGGTGCCAGCGGCTCGCCGCGAGCGCGGACAGCACGCGCGGCAGCGCGCCGAGTGCGCCCGTCGCGCGGCTCTCGCGCTCGGCGGCGGCCGCCAAAGCCAGCGCGGCGGCATCGTCGCCCGTGACGAGGTGCCACCCGGCGAGGCTGGCCGTCGGGCGCGGCGCCCCCGGGCCCTGGCAGCCGGCGACCTCGGCCAGCGCCACCCGCGCGGGCGGCAGCGGGACGTCCGGGTCGTCCTCGAGCTGCGCCGTCGCCATCGCGACGTGGGCGCGCAGGTGGGCGCGGTCGGGCAGGTCCAGGTCCTCGGCCACGGCGAGCACGCGCTCGACCATCCCGCGGTCCCGTGCCGACCACCCCGCCTCCACCGCCCACAGCAGCATCTCGTTCGCCAGCCGGGGCGCCGCGGACGCCGCAGGCCCGACCGCGTCGAGCAGCAGCCGGTGGGTCAGCTCGGGTTCGTCGGCCTCGTCGGCGAGCCGGGCCTCCACGAGCGCCAGGCGGGCCCGGTGCGCCGGGTCCCGCGCGTGCGGCGTCGTGGACCCGATCAGCCTGCCCACCCACTCGCGGTGCCCGACCTCCGCGGCCGCCTCCGTCCCCGCGACCATCCGGCGCACCCACTCCGGGCCGGGCGCGGTGAGCGCGGCCGCCCGCTCGTAGGCGGCCGCGACCGCCTCGTGGCTGCCCCGCTCGCGGGCGCGCACGGCGCTCTCCTCCAGCGCGGTCGCCACCCGCTCGTCGGGACCGAAGCTGGATGCCGCGAGGTGCCAGTTGCGCCGGTCGTGCTCGCGCCGTTCGTCGAGCACCTCGGCCAGCGCGGCGTGCGCGGCGCGCTTGGCCGGCAGCGTCGCCGCGCCGTAGACGGCGGTGCGGATCAGCGGGTGGTGGAAGCCCATGCACCCGCTGGTGAACGTCAGCAGCCGTTCCCGCTCCAGCACCTCGAGGTCGGCCGGGGTGGCCCCGAGCCGCTCGGCGGCGGCGAGCACCACGCCCGTGTCGCACGTGCCGTCGGCGGCGGCGACCAGCAGGGCGGTGCGGGCGGCCGCCGGGAGCGCAGCGATGCGGGCGGCGAACTCCCGCTCGACCGGGCTGCCCGTCGGCGCGACCCCGCCCCGCCCGGCCTCCGGAGGCGCGAGCGGGTACACCGGCGCGCGGCCGGCGCGGTGCGCGGCGGGCAGCTCGCGCAGGGCGAGCGGGTTGCCCGCGGCCTCGCGCAGCAACTGGTCGCGGACGCGCCGCGGCAGGTCGCCCGCCTCGGCGTCGAGCATCGCGCGGGCCGCGGCGTCGTCCAGGCGGGAGAGCGTGAGCTCCGGCAGCCCCGGCGCGGGGAAGTCCGGGGCGAGTCCGGTGCGCGCGGCGACGAGCACCACCACCGCCTCGTTGCCCAGCCGGCGCGCCGCGAACAGCAGCACCTGCGCCGACGCCCGGTCGATCCAGTGCGCGTCGTCGAGCACGCAGAGCACGGGCCGGTCGGCGGCCAGCTCGGCGAGCAGGGTGAGCACCGCGAGGCCGACGAGGAACCGGTCCGGTGGCGGGCCCGCGGCCAACCCGAGCGCGACGCGCAGCGCGTCCGCCTGGGCATCGGGCAGGCCGTCCAGCTCCGCGCCTGCGCTGCGGAGCAGCGCGTGCAGCGCGGCGTACGGCAGCTCGGCCTCCGTCTCGACGCCGGTCTGCGCGAGCACGCGCATCCCCGTGGCCGCTGCCGTCGCGTACGCGAGCAGCGCGGACTTGCCGATGCCGGCCTCGCCGCGCACCACGAGCGCCGCGCTGCGGCCGGTACGGGCGGCGGCCAGCAGCCGTTCGACCGTCGCGAGCTCGACGGCGCGGCCGTGCAGCGGCGGTGCCGTCGTCGGTGCGCGGTTCACGAGCGCCGCACCGGGACCAGCAGGACCAGCAGCCCCAGACCCACCGCGACGGTGATGGTCGTGGCTCCGTTGCGGAAGCCGGCCACGCCACCACCGCTGAGCGTCCAGGTGAGCGCGGACGCGGCGGGGGCGACGGTCATCGCGATTGTCCGGACCGTCATGCCGACGCCGCCCGCCACCCCCTCCGACCCCGCAGGGGCCCCCGCGAGCATCGCGGCGTTGATCGCCGGGTTGTAGAGCGCCGCACCGATCCCGAGCACGACGAGCCGCCAGGCCAGGTCCGCGAGCCCCGCGTCGGCGTCCAGCGTGAGCATCAGCAGCATCGCCACCACGGTCACGGCCCCGCCGACGACCGCGACGAGCCGGGTCCCGAGCCGGTCGGCCAGCGCGCCGGCCACGGCCGAGAGCGGGGCCATCGCCCCGACGAAGAACAGCAGTGCGACGCCGGTCAGGTCCGGGCCCCCGCCCAGCACGTCCGCGACGTAGTAGGGCAGCAGGAACCCGACCAGCCCACCGGTGAAGGCGTTCGCCAGCAGGGAGAGCAGCGGGACCCCGAACGCCGGGGCGCGCACGAGGGCCAGCACCGGGCGGGACGCCGCCAGCCGGGACCACCAGAACGCCAGCGCGACCGCGCCCGCACCCAGCCCGACCGCGACGACCGGGCGCGCGTCCACCTCCTCGAAGGTGAGCAGCAGGGCGGCGACCGCCCCGCCCAGCAACAGCGTCTCGCGCACCAGGGGCGCCTCGGGTACCGGCAGGCCGCGGTCCGCCAGCCGCGCGACCGTCCGCAGCCCGACCCACAGCACCGCGGCCACCAGCGGCAGTTTCACGAGGAAGACGGCGCGCCAGCCGAACCCCCCGGCCACGAGCCCGGCGAGCGGCACGGCTGCCATCGCGCCCACCGTCATGATCGTGATGACGAAGCCGATCGCCCGGCCGCGCTGCTCGCGCCGCACGCTGGTGGTGATGATCGGCATGTAGACCGCGACGACCAGCGCGCCCGCCGCGCCCTGCAGCAGCCGCCCGGCGACCACGACCCAGAACGCAGGGGCGAGCGCCACGACGACGCTCGCGACCCCGATCCCGATCATCGCGAGGGCGAACGCCGCCCGCACGTCCGCGCGGTCGGCCCAGCGCCCGGCCGGGATGGCGACCGCCGCCATCGGCAGCGCGTAGGCGAGCAGCACCCACGCCGTCGCCGACGGCGAGACCGCGAGGTCGGCGCCGATCCCGGGCAGCGTCACCGCCGCGATGGTCATCTCCGAGGTGACCACCAGCATGGCGAGGCCGAGGGCCATCACCGGAGCCCAGTTCGTCCGCTGCGGGGCTACCGCCTCCGTCGCCATGCTCGTTCCCTTCCGTCCGGTACCGGTCGCACCGACCGTAAGAGTTGTAGTTGAGTGCAGGTCAAGGAACTCACGACTCGACGTACGGCCGTGCCGCGCGGGCGTCGCGCAGGGCGTGCGCCCACCAGGTGAGCTGGTCGAGCATCGCCTTCGCGGCCGCCGAGCACTCCGCGGCGTCGACGGGTCGGGCGTCGGGCCCGAAGCGGTCCCACGCGCCGTGGAAGCTGACGGTGTCGCGCACCGTCACCGCGTGCACCTCGGCGAAGACGCCCCGCAGGTGCTCGACGGCCCGCAGGCCACCGGACATCCCGCCGTAGGACACGAAGCCCACGGGCTTGGCCTGCCACTCCGCCAGGTGCCAGTCGATGAGCGTCTTCACCGGCGCCGGGTAGCTGTGGTTGTACTCGGGCGTCACCACCACGAACGCGTCCGCCGCCGCGAGCCGGGGCGTGACGGCGGTGACCGGTGCGGGCACCGGTGCCCCGTAGCCGGTGAGCCGATCGGGCAGGCCGGCCTCGGCCAGGTCCAGCACGTCGAGGTCCAGATCGGCGCGCCGGCGCGCCTGCTCGGTGAACCAGCTCGCGACGGTCGGTCCGAACCGGCCCTCCCGGGTGCTGGCGATGACGACCGCAAGCCGCAGGGGTGTGGCATCCATCGTGTGCTCCTCTCGTCGATCGGAGCACCGACGCTAGGAACGGGAGGGGCTCGCCCGAATCCGTCAGGTGACCGGCGGGGGCAGGGAGGCGCGTGCGCTGCTCGGCCCGCTCCTCCCGCACCCGCGGGGCAGGCCGCACAGACCTCCGCGCCGTCGCACATGCGGTGGGACATGGGTGCGACGCCGTGGAGGTGTGTGTGGCCGCATCCGCCTAGCCCGGGGTGTCAGTCGCGCAGGAAGGTCCGGAGGCGGGACGCCGTCGGGCCGAAGTCCGCCAGCGCGTCCCAGCCCCATCGGACCATCGACAGGTTCTCCGCGCGCAGCGCGTCCTCGCGGCGCTTCTCCGCGTAGACCGCGTCGGCCGGGCTCTGCCCGGGCCGCAGGAGGCGGCCGTACTTCTCCTTCCCGTCGAACTCGCCGATCGTCCGCTTCTCCGGCCAGCCGAAGTCCACGGTTCCGATCCAGCCCGCGCCCCCGAACACCTCCCACTGCAGCACGGGCACCGGCAACCCCGCCCGCGCCATCGCGACCCGGCTGCGCGACTCCCCGACGCTGCCGCTGCGCTCGTCGGCGAAGGCGACGACGCGGCGGGCGGCCGGGCACCCGCGCCAGCCCGCCGCGCGCGCGAGGACCTCGGCGAGTGCGGTCCGGAGCGCAGCCAGTTGCTCCGGATCGTTGATCAGGGCGTGCAGCGCCGCGTCGGCGACCACGAGGGCCGCCTCGAACGGCAGGGTGCGCGCCAGGTCCACGACCGTGCGCGCGACCGAGGTGACCGGCAGGCCGTCGACGAGATCGATGTCGTCGGGGTGCAAGGGCGCGGTGTGGAGGTGCAGCCCGCGTCCCGTGCGGCCTCCGGTACGCCAGTTCCGGGTGACGTGCACGCGCTGGAGCCGCATCCCCCACGTCGGCAGGCGGTGGAGCACCGCGGCCGAGGCGTGGCTGGCGACGGCCCCGTCGGCGAGGTGCGCGAGCTCGGCCCGCACCTGCAAGGCGTGGCGGCTGTCGGGGTCATCCGGCGCGGCGCCGAGGACGTAGCTCCCGCGACGGACCGCTGTGAGGTGGCCTGCCCGCAGCATCCGCTGCACCTCGTCGTCGCCGAACCCCTCGAGGCGCAACGCCTTCCGCTGGTAGATGTCGGGCAGCTCCACGGCAGGAGCATGCCCCGGACCGCGTCGCCGGCGGGCCGGTTTCGCCCGACCCGCGGTCTGCCCGCGCCCCGCACAGACCTCGAGCACCTCGCACCCACGTCCGGCGGTCTGTGCGGCGGTGCGGAGGTCTGTGCGGGTGCAGGCGGGCGCGAAGGGGCGGCGGGGCTCGAACAGCGCACACACCTCCCGACCCCGGCACCCATGTCCGGGCGCGTGTGCGGAGTCGTCGACGTGTGTGCGGCGGCCGTGCCGCAACGTCGTGAGGTCGTCGGGGGCCGCTCCCTCGCCGGGGTCCCCTCGTCAGCCCTGTCCCGACTTGGCCCGGACCAGGTCCTCGACGGCCTGCGGGATCGTGGTCTCGAAGTCCAGCAGCCTGGCCCACTCCGGCTCCACCCGGATGCGGACCATCTCGTCGTACAGCGCGCGGACGCCGGTTTCCCACTCCGGGAACACCTCGGCCGGGGTGATCTTGCGCGACGCCGCGACGTACTCGTCCGGCACCCCGTCCACGTGCTCGATCCGCGCCGTCCCGCGGACGAGCAGCACTCGTGGCGGCCACTCGCCCTGGGTGTCGATGGTGACCGCGACGCGGGGGTCGCGCCGCAGGGCGGGCACCTTCGCCATGGTCGGCAGTGAGCACACCACGATCTCCGCACCGGTCCACCAGAACGCGACGGGTACGACCCGCGGCCCGCCGTCCAGACCCGTGTAGGCGAGCCTCGCCGGGATGCCCGACCCCAGCAGCCGCTGCGCGATCGGCCTCTCCAGCACCTCGATGACCTGGTCGCGGTCCATGCCGTCCTCCTCGTCGCGGGGCCTGCAGGGGTGGGACGGGGCCGACCCCACGTCCTCGACATTGTCCGGGTCGTAGGTTCAGGGGTGTGGAGTCGCTCCCCGATGCGCAGATCCGGTCCGGCGTGCGGGTGGCCGCGCGCGTCCTGCTCGTCGACGCGGAGCAGCGGCTGCTGCTGTTCCAGGGCGTCGACCCGCACGTCCCCGACGCGACGTTCTGGTTCACCGCGGGCGGCGGGCTGGAACCGGGGGAGGAGCTGCTCGACGGCGCCCTGCGCGAGCTGCGCGAGGAGACCGGCATGCGGGTGGCGGCGGATCGGATGCTCGGTCCGGTGTGGCTGCGCCGCGTCCGGTTCTCGTTCGAGGGCGTGGAGTACGACAGCGAGGAGTGGTTCTTCCTCACCGCCCTCACCGACGCCGTCGTGGTCGACACGGCCGGCTTCACCGAGCTGGAGAACCGCACCGTGCGCGGGCACCGGTGGTGGAGCGCGGACGACTTGGCGGCCACCGGCGAGACGGTCTACCCGCTGCAGCTCGCCGAGCTGCTGCCCGGCCTGCTCGCCGACGGGTGGGACGGGCAGCTCCGGCTGGTCGACTGACCGGAACCCGGGCAGCCCACATCCGGCCGCCCACCTGGCAGACTCCCCTCGATCACCGTGCGTCGTCGAGTGGGAGCGGAGCGCCGTGACCGGACGGAACGGAGCCGTCGTGCGGCGGATGCAGCTCGGCCGCGTCCTGCGGGAGCTGCGGGAGCAGGCGGGGCTGTCGCTGGAGGTCGCCGCGCCCGCCCTGGACTGGTCGAGCAGCAAGCTGAGCCGCATCGAGAACGGCCACCAGGGCATCGACGTGCACGGTGTGCGCTCGATGCTCGACCTCTACGAGGTCGGCGGCGAGCGGTGGACGGAGCTGATCGAGCTCACCCGCGCTGTGGCGCGGAAGGGCTGGTGGCGGGCCTACGGACTGGACGACACGGGCTACGTCCCGCTGGAGGCCGAGGCGACCTCGGTACGTGACGTGACGATCGGGTTCGTGCCGGGGTTGCTGCAGACCCCGGACTACGCCAAGGCGATCTTCACGAGTCGGCTGCGACCGTACGCCCCGTCGGAGCTCAGCAACGCTGTGGCGGCTCGCACCGTGCGCCAGCAGCGACTGGTCCGCGACGACGATCCCCTGACGTTGATCGCCCTCGTCGACGAGGCCGTGCTGCGGCGCCCCGTCGGCGGGCCGGACGTGATGCGGGCGCAGTGCGCGCACCTCGTCGCGTCCGCCGGGATCGACCGCGTGACACTTCGTGTCCTGCCTGCCGGCCTCGGGGCCGCCTCGGCGATGGCGGCGGGGTTCACGCTGCTCTCGTTCGCCGGTATCGGCGCACCGGACATCGCCTACGTCGAACACCCCTTCGGTTCGGTCCGGACGGACAAGGAGAGCGACGTCGCGAGGGCTGCTGCTCGGTTCGACCGGCTCTACGCCATCGCGCTGACGTCCGACGAGTCGGTGGCGCTGATCCAGCGGGTGGCCGCCGAGACGTAGCGGACTGGACATCACGCGCACCGCGGGGTGGCGCGAACGCAGACCGGCGGAGGCCGCGCCCCGATGTCTACGGCTCCGCCCGCGGCACCCGGATCCCCTTCGCCTCCAACCGCGGGATGACCTCCGCCGCGAACTGCTCCAACTCGCCGACGTAGTCCACGAACGACAGCGTCATGCCGGCCAGGCCGGCCTTCGCGTAGTGCTCGATCTCGTCGGCGACGTCGTCGGGGGTGCCGATCAGCGGGCACGTGCCGTGCCCGGCCGCGAACCGGGAGCGGAACGACGCCAGCATCTCCGGGGTGAACGACTGCGCGTGCATGCCCTGCAGCCGCATCAGGTTGTCCACCGCGTCCCAGTCCGCGTTCTCCTCGGCGTAGTAGTGCAGGTACTCCCGCGCCTCGGCACGGGTGGGGCGGCACACCACGTGGGCAGGGGACATCACCCCGACCTCGCGGCCGTACCCGGAGCGCGCGGCGGAGGTCAGCTCCGCGACGACCCGCGCCCCGTCCGCGGAATCGCCGATGATCGTGAACACGAAGTCGGCGTTGCGGGCGGCGAAGGCGCGGCCCTGCCTGCTGGAGCCGGCGTTCAGCACCGGCAGCGTGCCGTGCACCGGCTTCGGCTTCGACTCCACGCCCTTCAGCGCGAAGAACCGGCCCTCCAGTTCGTAGCGACCCTCGCGGGTCCACAGGGTGCGGACGTGGTCCCACCACTCCTGCGCCATGGCGTAGCGGTCGTCGTGCTCGGACGGCAGCGGCACGCCCATCGCCTCGTACTCCGGCTGGTTCCAGCCCGCGACGATGTTCACGCCGGCGCGCCCTCCGGCGACCTGGTCGATGGTGGCCAGCTGCTTCGCGCTGACGACGGGGTGGTTGAACGCGGTGTGCACGGTGGCGAAGACGACCACCCGGCGCGTGCTCGCCAGCAGCGCGGAGGCCCAGGGGATCGGTTCGAGCACGCCGTCGTGGAAGTTCGTCTCGCCGCCGTAGCCGATCCAGCGCGCGATCGGCAGGATGAAGTCGATGCCCACGTCGTCGGCGAGGCGGGCGAGGCGCAGGTTGTCCGGCCAGGTCGCGCGCCACCGCTCCGGGATCTTCGTGACGGCCAGCCCGCCGGCGCAGTTCGGGGAGAACAGCCCCAGCTTGAAGTCCCGGCCGTCGACGAGCGTGTTGTCCATCGCCCCATCCCACCGCACGGGTCAGGCCGTGAGGTAGGCCTCCAGCCCGGCGCGTCCGCCCTCGCGCCCGAAGCCGGACTCCCGGTAGCCGCCGAACGGCGCCGTCGGGTCGAAGCGGTTGAACGTGTTCGTCCACACCACCCCGGCCCGCACGCGTTGCGCCGTCCACATGGCCTTGGAACCCTTCTCCGTCCAGATGCCCGCCGACAGGCCGTAGGGCGTGTTGTTCGCCTTCGCCACGGCCTCGTCGGGCGTGCGGAAGGTGAGCACCGACAGCACCGGGCCGAAGATCTCCTCGCGGGCCACCCGCATCGTCTGCTCGACGCGCGAGAACACCGTGGGCGGGAAGAACAGGCCCCGCTCGGGCAGCGGGCACGAGCTCGTCCAGCGGCGCGCGCCCTCGGCGTCGCCCGCGGCCGCGAGCTCGGTGATCCGGTCCAGCTGGGGGCGGGAGTTGATCGCTCCGACGTCGGTGTTCTTGTCCAGCGGGTCGCCCACGCGCAGGGTCTCGATCCGGGCGCGCAGGAGCTCGGTGAACTCCTCCTCGATCGACTCCTGCACGAGCAGCCGCGAGCCCGCGCAGCAGACGTGCCCCTGGTTGAAGAAGATCCCGTCGACGACGCCGTCGACGGCCTGGTCGAGCGGCGCGTCGTCGTAGACGATGTTGGCGGCCTTGCCGCCCAGCTCCAGGGTGAGCCGGCGGCCGGTGCCCGCGAGGCGCCGCTGGATCTCCTTGCCGACGTCGGTGGAGCCGGTGAACGCGACCTTGTCCAGGCCGTCGTGGCCCACGAGCCCGGCGCCGACGTCGCCCGCCCCCGGCAGCACGTTGAGCACGCCCGGCGGGAGCCCGGCGTCCGCGGCGATCTCGGCCAGCACGAGCGCGGTGAGCGGGGTGGTCTCGGCCGGCTTGAGCACGACGGTGTTGCCGCAGGCCAGCGCGGGCGCGATCTTCCAGGCGGCCATCAGCAGCGGGAAGTTCCACGGGATCACGGCGCCGACGACGCCGACGGGCCGCGGGTCGGGTCCGAGGCCCACGTGGCCGAGCTTGTCGGCCCAGCCCGCGTGGTGGAACAGGTGCGCGGACGCCGTGGGCACGTCGACGTCACGCGCCTCGCGGATCGGTTTCCCGTTGTCGAGCGTCTCCAGCACGGCGAGCTCGCGGGCGCGCTCGGCCACCACCCGCGCGATCCGGAACAGGTACTTGGCGCGCTCCGCGCCCGGCATCGGCCCCCAGACCTGCTCGTACGCCCGGCGGGCCGCGGCGACGGCGCGGTCGACGTCCTCGGTGCTCGCCGTCCCGACCTCGGCGAGCACCTCCTCGGTGGCCGGGTTCAGCGTCTTCAGCGGCTCGCCGCCGCCGTCGACGAACTCGCCGTCGACGAACGGGCGGTAGGCCGGCTTGAGGTTCGCGAGCGCCGCGGACTCCGGGGCGGGCGCGTAGGTCCAGTCCGGCATCAGGCCCCTCCGATGTGGTCGCGGTCGGTGTAGTGGCCCTCGAGCTGGGTGCGTCGCTGCCGCAGGAGGTCCCCGAGCAGCGACGACGCTCCGAACCGGAACAGCTCGGGCGTGAGCCATGCGGGCCCGGCGACCTCGTTGACGGCCACGAGGTGGCGGACCGCGTCCTTGGCGGTGCGGATCCCACCCGCCGCCTTGACGCCGCGGTGCTCGCCGGTGGCGCGGTGCCAGTCGCGCACGGCCTGCAGCATCACCTGCACCACGGGCAGCGTGGCGGCGGGGGAGACCTTGCCGGTGGAGGTCTTGACGACGTCGGCGCCTGCCAGCAGCGCGAGCCAGGACGCGCGGCGCACGTCGTCGTAGCCCGCGAGCTCGCCGGTCTCGAGGATGACCTTGAGGTGCGCCTTCCCGCACGCCTGCTTCACCGCGACGATCTCGTCGAGGACCGCGCCGTAGCGGCCGGTGAGGAACGCGCCGCGGTCGATCACCATGTCGATCTCGGACGCGCCCGCCTCGACGGCCAGCGCGGTGTCGGCGAGCTTGACCGCCCGCGACGACCGGCCCGACGGGAACGCCGTGGCCACCGCCGCGACCGCGATCCCGGAGCCGCGCAGGGCCTCGACGGCGACACCGGCCAGGTCGGGGTAGACGCAGACGGCCGCGACCGACGGCACCTCCGGGTGGTCGGGGTCGGGCCGGCGGGCCTGGGCGCACAGCGACCGCACCTTGCCCGGTGTGTCGGCGCCCTCCAGGGTGGTCAGGTCGATCATGGAGATCGCCATGTCCAGCGCCTGGAGCTTCGACTCCTTCTTGATGGAGCGGGTGGCGAGCGTCGCCGCGCGCCGCTCGACGCCCACGTGGTCGACGCCGGGCAGGCCGTGCAGGAAACGCCGCAGCGAGGCGTCGTCGCGCACCGCGTCCGCGAAGTGCCCGTCGCGGCCTGCGGTGCGCGGGGCGGGAACGGTCGTGGTCACGCGGCGAGTCTAGGTGCGCACGCGGCCGGAGAACGCGGTCGAACCGTCGGAGCTGTCGATGGTCGGACAGCGAGCCGCCGGAGCGGAGCGCTGCTGGTGTTCGTCGGGTGGCCGGGAGGGCGTGTGAGCGGGCCGGCGCCGTTCTGCGGGGGAGGAGCGCAGGGAGCGAGGGACGAGCGACTGAGCACCGGAGGAGCAGGACGGTGCCTGAAGGGCCCGCGAACCGCCGGAGCGGAGCGGAGGCAATCCAATACAGCACACCGCCCGCCGCGCGGGAGGGGCGGCGGGCGGGGATGTGTGCAGGGGGAGCGAAGCGTAACGCTGTCGTGCGGCCGTGCGAGCTTGCGGTCGTGCGTACTGGCGGGCGAGCGGTCTGCGGCTCAGGTGGAGCTGTGCAGCCGCACGACGCCCACGGTCACGTCCTCGAGTCCGCCGCGGTCGAAGTCGCGGCGCAGCTGGTCGGCCTTCAGGGTGGCCGTCAGCCCGTCGAACGGACCGTGCGCGTCGACCTCCCCGGTCTGGGGGTCGACGGCCAGTACGACGTATCCGTCGCACTGCGTGAGCTTCTCCGCCGCTGCGACCAGCGTCGCCTCGTCGGAAGTCGTGTTCTCCGGCACCGGATCACCTCCTAGTCATCTAGTACAGCGTCGGCGGGGGCTCCGGCGTGACAGTGTTCGTGGCATACCACCCGTTCGGGTCAGGGTGAAAGTTCGAGTTGATCACTCACGGTGCCGTTCGTCGCACGCTGAGCATGTGGACCGGGGTGTGTAGGCAGTATGCGTGACCATCCGGGCACTGACCGTGATCAACGGCGGTGGTCGTGGCCCCGTCGTGCTGCCCGCGGTGTGAGCGGTACCGCCGACGGGGTACGGCTCGGTCCGGACGGGCGAGAACGCGGCCGTGAGGGGCGTCCGCGCGGTAGCGGAAGGTGACGGCCGCCACCGCGACGCGGGGTGTCAGGATCCGGGTATGCGCACCCTCCGCACCCCCGACGAGCGGTTCACCGGCCTCCCCGGACCGGACCTCCCGCCCCGATACGCCGACGTGCCGGATCCGGACGGCGGGACGCTGCGGATGGCGTGGGTCACCGACGGCCCCGCCGACGGTCCGGTGGCGCTGCTCCTGCACGGCGAGCCGAGCTGGTCGTTCCTGTACCGGACGACGATCCCGGTCCTCGCGGCGGCCGGGATGCGGGTGGTGGCGCCGGACCTGGTCGGTTTCGGCCGCTCGGACAAGCCCGCCGAGATCGGCGACCACAGCTACGCCCGGCACGTCGAGTGGCTGCGCGCGCTGCTGTTCGACGTGCTGGACCTGCGCGGCGTCACGCTCGTCGGGCAGGACTGGGGCGGTCTGCTCGGGCTGCGGCTGGTGGCCGAGCACCCCGACCGCTTCGCCGCCGCCGTCGCGGCCAACACCGGGCTGCCGACCGGCGACAAGGACATGCCGGAGGTGTGGTGGCGGTTCCGCCGCGCGGTCGAGAAGGCGGAGCGCCTCGACGTCGGTCGCCTGGTCCAGTCCGGATGCCGCACCGCCCTGACGCCGCAGGTGCGCGCCGCGTACGACGCCCCGTTCCCGGACGAGTCGTTCAAGGCCGGGCCGCGGGCGATGCCGCTGCTGGTGCCGACCCGCCCTGACGACCCGGCGACCGAGGCCAACCGCGCTGCCTGGGCCGCGCTGACCCGCAGCGACCTGCCGTTCCTGTGCGCGTTCAGCGATGGCGACCCGATCACGGCGGCGATGGAGCCGGTCCTGCGCCGCGCCATGCCCGGTGCGGCGGGCCGGGAGCACCCGACGATCACCGGCGCGGGCCACTTCCTGCAGGAGGACGCCGGGGAGGAGCTCGGAGCGGCGGTCGCGGCGTTCGTCCGCGAGGTGCGCGGGTGAGGTGCGAGGAGGCGACGGGTCCGGAGGTGACGGGTCTCGGGGTTCAGGAAAGCCACATCCCTGAACCCGGAGGGCAGGAAAGTGGCTTTCCTGAACCGCCGGGGCCGCCCGGGTCCGGGCCGTCGCGCAGCTCCACAGGCGGTGCGGGCTGGGGATGTCGGGAGCGCGGGATCGGGGCCGGGCTCGCGCCGCCCGGCAGCCGCTTCTCCTGGCTACGGCCGGGGCCGCTGATCGCGTCCCGCAACGACGTGCTGGTGCGCTGGTTCGGCGACCCCACCGACGCGCAGCGTCGCGAGTGGCTGCGCCGCCTCGACGCGTACGCTCACGCCGCCGGCGTCGCGCCGCCGCCGCGCGATCGGCTCGTCACCCGCCACGCCGGCCTCGAGCGCGTCTCCGTCGCGGTGCTCGGCGATCCGGGGGAGGGCGACGCCTCGCAGTACGTCGTGGTCCCGGTGCTGGAGCGGGTCGCGAACGACACCGACTTCGCGGTCCTGTGCAGCGACGTCGTGTACCCCGCGGGTGGCGTGCGCGCCTACGCCGACCGCTTCTACCGCCCCTACGCCGGCTACCCGGGCCCGATCTACGCGCTGCCCGGCAACCACGACTGGTACGACGGGCTGTCCGGGTTCATGACCGCGTTCTGCGACGCCCCGCCGGCCGCGGGCGCGCCCTCGCCCGCGGCCGGCGGACCGTGGTGGCGGCGGTTGCTGCGCGGGCTCCTGTGGCGCCGGGCGCCGAAGGCCACCGCCGAGGACGTCGCCGAGATGCGCTGGTGGCGCGACGCGGAGTCGCAGCAGGGCGGGCAGCCGGGGCCCTACTGCGCGATCGACGCCGGGCCGGTGCGCCTGGTGCTGATCGACACCGGGCTGGACGGGCACATCGACCGCGACCAGGCCGACTGGCTGCGGGAGGTCTCGGCGGGCGACCGGCCGAAGATCCTGCTCACCGGCCGACCGATCTACAGCTACGCGCACCGGCAGGAGAGCCCGGTCGAGGGCGGCGGGGACGTCGACGAGATCGTCACCGACCCGGCGAACCACTACGTGGCCTGCATCGGCGGCGACGACCACAACTACCAGCGCTACCCCGTGCGCCTGCGCGACGGGCGGACCATCCAGTACCTGGTGGCGGGCGGCTCCGGTGCCTACCTCTCTGCCACCCATCAGATCCCGAACGTCGACCGGCTCGCCCCGGCCGTCGACGAGGAGGGCTTCCGCTGCTACCCGCTGCGCGGCGACTCCCTCGCGCACTTCAGCCGGCGCTACGACGCGCTGCTCGGATTCGGCCGGGGCCGGCTGGTGATCTCCCCGGACGACGCCACGACGCTCATGGCCGAGCGGGTGGGCAACAGCCCGCCGCGCGCCGGCTCGTCGCACGTCGACGCGCGCACGCGGCGAGCGGCCGAGCGGGTCTTCCCGCTGCCCGCACGGGGCTCGGCGCCTGCGCACAACATGATGTCGCTGCTGTTCGACTCGAACGCCGTGCCCCAGTTCAAGAGCTTCCTGCGGCTCGACGCCGGCCCCGACGAGATCGTCCTCTCCTGCTGGGCGGCCACCGGCTGCCGCGAGCACGAGCGCAACCCGGTGCTCGAGGACCGCGTCCGGGCGATCCGGGACCCGGACGGCGGCTGGGAGTGGCGCAGCGAGACGCCGGGCAGGGCAACCCCCTGACGAACGCCACTCTCGTCGGTTCCTAGCCGACGAGAGTGCCGTTCGTCGGATCAGGCGTGTACCGCCACGCGCGTCCGGCGCAGGCCGCTCGCCGTCAGCGCCGTGCCGAGCGCCGCGGCCACCAGCGGCACCACCAGGCCGGCGCGGTAGCCGGCGAGCGCCACCTCCGGGGACGCGTCCGCCGTCGCCGCGACGATGACGGCCGACACCGCCGCGAGCCCGAGCGCGGCCCCGAACTGGAACGACGTGGTCAGCAGGCCGCTGGCGAGGCCCTGCTCGTGATCGTCGACGCTCTCGGTGCCCGCGATCGTGAGCGGCCCGTAGGCCAGCGCGAACGCGACGCCGAGCACGGCGAGGGACGGCAGCATCGCCAGGAACCCCCAGTCCGCCCCGACCGGCAGGAACAGCAGGTAGGCCAGCACCGTGAGCGCGAGCCCGGCGACGACGACGCGCGCGTTCCCGAAGCGGGCGACCAGCCACGGCGTCAGCGTCGGGGCGAGCACCGCGTCGATGCCGGCGACGGCGAGCGCGAGCCCGGTCTCCACCTCCGACCAGCCCCGCAGCTCCTGCAGGTAGAGCACCACGGTGAACTGGAAGGCCATGAACGAGCCGACCAGCAGCATCGCGCCCGCGTTCGCGCGCAGCAGCGGGCCGGAGCGCAGGATCGAGAGCCGCACGAGCGGGGCGGGCGAGCGCCGCTCGATCCGGACGAACGCCGCGAGCAGCACGACGGCGCCCGCGAGCGTCGCGAGGGTGGTCGAGACGGCGACCTCGGGGGCGTGGACCACGGTGACGACCAGGAGCAGCATCGCGCCGGTGAGCGCCACGGTGCCGGCCACGTCGAAGCCGCCCGTGGCGCGCGCGGGCCGCTGCTCGCGGGGGATCAGCACGACGGCCGCCACGAGGAGCGCGGCGGCCACCACCACCGGCGCGAAGAACACCCAGCGCCAGTGCACGGCCGTGAGCAGCCCGCCCACGACCATGCCGAGCGAGAACCCGCCCGCGCCCGCCCCGGCGTAGACGAGCACGGCCCGGTTGCGGGTCGCGCCCGCGGCGTACGTGGTGGTGATGATGGACAGGCCTGCCGGGGCCAGGAACGCGGCGGCCACGCCCGTCGCGAAGCGGGCGAGCACGAGCACCCAGCCCTCACCGGCGAGGCCGCCGAGGCCGGAGAACGCCACGAACACGACCAGCCAGAGCAGGAACATCCGGCGCCGTCCCAGCAGGTCCGCGGCCCGCCCGCCGAGCAGGACGAAGCCGCCGTAACCCAGGACGTAGGCGCTCACCACCCACTGCAGCGAGCCGGTCGACAGGCCCAGCTCGGCGCGGATGGACGGCAGCGCCACGCCCATCATCGAGACGTCGATGCCCTCGAGGAAGATCGCCCCGGACAGGACGAGCAGGAGCCCCCACGCGCGGGCGGTCATGCGTTCCGCACGCGGTGGGGCGGGGATAGCGGACACGGCGTCTTCTCCACTCGGTCGGTTCCTTCTTGTAACTGACCGAATCGTGCGTCACCATGGACGACTGTGGAAGAAGGCACTTCGAAGTCACCGACGCACCCCGGCGGCACCGCGTGCGACTACAGCGAGGCCCACCAGTGGGACACGCGCGAGGACTGCGAGGTCCGCCAGATCCTCGACCGGGTCGCCGACAAGTGGTCGCTGCTGGTGATAGCGCTGCTCGACCGGCGCGTCCTGCGGTTCACCGAGCTGCGCCGCGAGATCGACGGGATCAGCCAGCGCATGCTCACGGTGACGTTGCGCCAGCTCGAACGCGACGGCCTCGTGCGCCGCACCGTGCACCCCGTGGTGCCGCCCCGGGTCGACTACGAGCTCACGCCGCTCGGCGCCTCGCTGCACGAGACGATCCAGGCGCTGGTGACCTGGACCGAGTCGCACCAGCAGGAGATCGCCGCCGCCCGCACCACCTACGACACCCGCGTGGCCCTCTAACCTCTGGCCCATGGACGTGCAGGTCGTCGACCACCCACTGGCCAAGGCGCGCCTCTCGGAGCTGCGCGACGCGCGCACCGAGAACGCGGCCTTCCGCGCGGCCCTGCGCGACCTCACCCTGATGCTCATCTACGAGGCCACCCGCGACGCCCCGCTGGCCACGGCGCCGCTGCACACCCCGGTGGCGCGGACCACCGGCTACCGGCTCGCGGCGCCACCGCTGCTCGTGCCGGTGCTGCGGGCCGGGCTCGGGATGGCCGACTCCGCGCTCGGGCTCATGCCGGAGGCGCAGATGGGGTTCGTCGGGCTCGCCCGCGACGAGGAGACCCACCTGCCGGTGCCCTACATGGAGTCGCTGCCGGAGTCGCTGCAGGGCCGGCCGGTGTTCGTGCTCGACCCGATGCTGGCCACCGGGGGCTCCATGGTCCACACGATCCGGCTGCTCACCGAGCGCGGCGCGTCGGACGTCACGGCGATCTGCGTCCTCGCAGCGCCGGAAGGAGTGGCCCACCTGCGCGACAGCGGCCTGCCCGTCCGCGTGGTCACCGCGAGCATCGACGAGCGCCTCAACGACTCGGCGTTCATCGTCCCGGGACTGGGCGATGCGGGCGACCGGCAGTTCGGGGCCGTCTAGGCGGGCCGCCAGCCGTCCAGCACCCCGCGCACGGCGTCCTCCAGGCGGTCGCGGCCCTCGGGCAGCAGGTGGCGGCGCTGCAGGGAGACCCAGCCGTGCACGGTGGCCCAGAGCGTGAGTGCCGCGGTGGCCGGGTCGAGGTCGGGGCGCAGGGACCCGCGGGCCACCCCGCGCTGCACCAGCTCCCGCAGCGGTCGCAGCGCCGCGTGGGCGGTGGCGGGCGGGAGTGCGCCGCCGAACATCGCGTCGAACAGCTGCGGCGCGGCCAGCGCCGCACGCCGGTAGGCACCCGCGAGGCGGACGAGGGCGGCGACGGGGTCGTCCTCCGCGCGTACGGCGTCCACGTGGGCGGTGAACCGCCGCAGCGCCTCGTCCAGCAGCTCCCCGAGCAGCTCGGGCTTGCCGCCGAAGAGCGAGTAGACGGCGGTCGTGGACGTGCCGCAGTCGCGTGCGAGCACCCGCAGGCTCACCCCGTCCGTGCCGTCGGACGAGAGCAGCTCACGGGCCCGCGTCAGCAGCTGCGCGCGGAGCGCGGCGTCATGGACCTTGGGTCGGGCCACGGCAGCAGGGTAGTCAGTCGCCCTCCGCGATGCCCGCGGCGACGACGGCGCCGAGCTCCCAGCACGCCTCCAGCGCGGCCTTGTCCGGCGCGCCGGTGACCTCCACCGGCGCGGCGGCGCGCGTCCAGCCCATGCCCTCGGTGATGGACCCGACGGCACGGACGGCGCCCTCCACACCGAGGTTGCCGTGCACGTAGAGGCCGTAGGGCAGGCCGCGCGTGTCGTCGCCGCACACGTAGTAGACGGTGTCGAAGAAGTGCTTGAGCGCCCCGGACATGTAGCCGATGTTGGCCGGGGTGCCGAGCACGACCGCGTCGGCGGCGAGCAGGTCCGGCGCCGTGGCCGCCAGGGCCGCCCGCCGCACCACCTCGACGCCGGTGATCTCCGGATCGGACGCGCCCCGCACCACGGCGTCGAGCAGCTCCGCCGTGGCGGGCGAGGGCGTGTGGTGGACGATCAGCAACCGGGCCACGCCCGAATGCTCCCACCGCGCCTCGCGCTCCCGATACTCTCGGGGCACTGGTCGACGCGATGGGGGACGGGTGGGGTCGGTCCGGTTCGGCCGCGGGTTGCTGGTGCTGGCCTGCCTGGCCGCGGTGCTCGCGGGTGTGCCGTCCGGCACGCCCCCGCTGCACCGCAGTGCCGGGACGGCCCCCGCCACGGTGCGGATCATGCCGCTCGGCGCGTCCAGCACGGTCGGCGTCGGCAGCCCGGAGACGGCGGGCTACCGGGGCCCGCTGCAGGAGCTGCTGGCGCGCGACGGCCTGTCGGTCGACCTCGTCGGTTCGCAGCGCGACGGCCCCGACTCGGTGCCCGACCGCGACCACGAGGGCCACAACGGCATCACGCTGGAGCAGATGCGGCCCCGGGTGGCGCAGTGGGTGCGCAGCGCGCGTCCGGACGTCGTGCTGCTGCACAACGGCACCAACGACCTGCTGCAGGGGGCATCGCCCGCGGAGGCCGCGGAGCGACTGGAGGGTGTCCTCGCCGAGATCGCGCGGGTGTCGGACGCGCACGTCGTCGTGGCGGGTGTGTGGGCGCCGCTGCCCGGTGACGGCCGGGACCGCGAGGAGTTCGAGCGCCTGAGCGCCGTGACCGTCGCCGGGTTCTGGGAGCGCGGCCACCCCATGCGGTTCGTCGACGCCACCGACCTGTTGACGCCGGCCGGGCTCGCCGACGGCCTGCACCCGAACGCCCGGGGCTACCGCCGGATCGCCGAGATGTGGGAGCGGGAGATCCTCGACGTCCTCGCCCACCGGCCCGGCGTCAGCCGGCCAGCAGGCTCGTGACCTCGGTGCGCAGCGCGTCCAGCCGGGCCTCGGCGGCGCCGCGCGCCGCGGGGAGCCCGGCGGCGTCCGGCACCGGCTCCACCACCTCGAGGTAGGCCTTCAGCTTCGGCTCCGTGCCCGAGGGGCGCACCACCAGCCGCTCGCCCGCGCGGCGCAGCACCAGCACGTCCGGGGCGGGGAGCTCGCTCGCCCAGCCCTGCGGCGGCGCGGCCCGCAGCCGGGCGGCCGCGGCGTCGCGGGCCTGCGGGTCCATGCGCAGCGACAGCCCCTCGGTGAGGTGCACCCCGTGCGCGACGGCCAGCTCGTCGAGCCGGTCCGGCAGGCTCCGGCCCGCGGCCGCAAGAGCGGCGGCGAGGTCGCAGGCCAGCACGGCGGCCGCGATGCCGTCCTTGTCGCGCACGGCGTCGGGGTCCACGCAGTAGCCCAGCGCTTCCTCGTACCCGTACACGAGCCCGGGCCCGCCGCGCACGATCCACTTGAACCCGGTGAGCGTCTCGGCGTAGCGCACGCCGTAGGCGGCGGCCACGGAACGCAGCATCGACGACGACACCACCGTGGTGGCCACCAGCGGATCCGAGTAGCCGCCCGCGCGCAGCAGGTGGTCGCCCAGCAGCACTCCGGTCTCGTCCCCGCTCAGCATCCGCCACCCACCGCCGGGGCGGGGGACGGCGAGGGCGCACCGGTCGGCGTCCGGGTCGAGGGCGATCGCCAGGTCCGCGCCGACGTCCGCGGCCAGCGCGAGCAGCGCGTCGGTGGCGCCCGGCTCCTCCGGGTTGGGGAACGCGACGGTCGGGAATTCCGGGTCCGGCGCCGCCTGCGCGGAGACGACGTGCACGTCGGTGAACCCGGCCCGGTGCAGCGCGTGCACGGCGGTGGCGCCGCCGACGCCGTGCATCGGGGTGAGCGCCACCCGCAGCGACCGCGCCGGCCCGCGGGGCAGGCCCGCGACGCGCTCGAGGTAGGCCTCGGTGACGTCGACCTCGGTGGCCGTCGCGCTCGTCGGGATGCTCACCGCGGCAGGCGCCGCCGCGATCGCGGCCTCGATCTCGGCGTCCGACGGCGGGGCGAGCTGCGCGCCGTCGGCGAGGTAGACCTTGTAGCCGTTGTCGGCAGGCGGGTTGTGCGAGGCCGTGATCTGGACGCCCGCCACGGCGCCCAGGTGCCGCACCGCGAACGCGAGCACCGGCGTCGGGAGCGGCGCGGGCAGGACGCGCACGGTGAACCCGGCTCCGGCCAGCACCTCGGCCGCCGCGCCTGCGAACGCCGCCGAGCCGTGCCGCGCGTCCCGGCCCACGACGACCGCGCCGCGCGTGCCGGCGCGGGCCAGCCACGAGGCGAGCCCGGCCGTCGCCCGGCGGACGACGGCGACGTTCATGCCGGCCGGGCCCGCCCGCACCGGCCCGCGCAGGCCCGCCGTGCCGAAGCGGAGCATCCCCGACATCCGGTCGGCCAGCTCGTCGACCGCACCGTCCGCGCCCGCCATCGCCGACGCCAGCACCCGCTGCAGCTCCTCGCGCGTGACCGGGTCGGGGTCGTCGGCGACCCAGCGCAGGGCCGCGTCGCGCAGCGCGGGGCGGAGCGTCATGCCCGGCTGATCAGGTCGCGCAGCAGCTCGCCCATCCGTCCCGCCGAGGCGGCGCCCGCGGCGAGCACCTCGTGGTGGTCGAGCGGCTCGCCGGTGATCCCGGCGGCCAGGTTCGTGACGAGCGACAGGCCGAACACCTCGACGCCCTCCGCGCGCGCCGCGATCGCCTCCAGCACAGTGGACATCCCGACGAGGTCGGCGCCCAGTCCCCGGAACATGCGGATCTCGGCGGGTGTCTCGAAGTGCGGGCCGGGCAGCCCGACGTAGACGCCCTCGGTCAGCTGCGGATCGATCTCCCGGGCCAGCGCGCGCAGCCGCGGCGAGTAGAGGTCCGTGAGGTCGGTGAACCGGGGCCCCACCAGCGGCGACAGGCTGGTCAGGTTGAGGTGGTCGGAGATCAGCACGGGCTCGCCGACCCGCATCCCGTCCCGGATCCCGCCTGCCGCGTTCGTGAGCACGACCGTGCGGCACCCCGCGGCGGCGGCGGTGCGGACGCCGTGCACCACGGGCTCCACGCCGTGGCCCTCGTACAGGTGGGTGCGGCCCAGCAGCACGAGCGCCCGGCGCTCGCCGACGCGGACCGAGCGCACGGTGCCCGTGTGGCCGGCCACGCCCGGCGGGCGGAACCCGGGCAGGTCGGCCATGGCGAGCTCGTGCTCCGGTGCGCCGAGGACGTCGGCGGCGGGGCGCCAGCCCGATCCCAGCACCACGGCGACGTCATGGGTGTCGACGCCGGTGGCTTCGGCGATGGCCGCGGCGGCCGCTGCGGGGTCGTTCATGCCCGGCAGCCTACGGGTGCGCGCGATCAGGTCGTCGTCGGCGCGAAGCCGTCCACCAGCAGCTCGAACAACGCCGCCGAGGTGGCGCCGGCCGCGCGCTGGGGCACCGTCAGCGTGACCGTCCAGACGCCCTCGTCGGCGGGCAGGACGTGCCGCCACGAGGTGCGCAGGTCGTCGCTGTAGACCAGCTCCACGGCGTCTCCCGACGCCGACTGCTCCAGCACGACGCCCGGCACGGACTGCGCGTCCTCCCGGGACGCGGCGCGTTGCACCGTGAGCGCCTCACTGCCGTCCGGGCTCACGAAGCTCACCGACGGCTCGCCGTCCACGGGCTGGTGCGGGTAGGGCGTCCAGTCCCGGGGCACCGGGATCGTGAAGCCGAGCTCGTCGCTGTGCTGCTGCAGCTGCGTGCTCGCCGACGTGACGTTCACCGTCGTGGACGGGGACTGGCCGCCCAGCATCCGCGTGACGCTCCAGCCGCCGACGACCCCCGCCAGCACCACGGCGGCGCCCGCGACCACGAGGCCGACGGCGGCGGCCCCGGTGACCGTGCGCTGCGGGGCCGGGCGGGCCGCCATCCGGGCGGAGCGGCTCGCCGACGGGCCGCGTGGCGGTACCGGCAGCGCGCCCGGTGAGGTGGCGAGCGGCGCCGCGCCCACCGGCGCCCGTGCCCCCGTCGGGCTCGGCGCGAGGGGGGCGGACGCGGCCCGGCCGGTGTGCTCGGCCCGCGGCGGGCTGGGCACGGTGATGCCGGAGCCGATCGTCGGCGCGTCGGGCGAGCCGGGGTAGACCGGGTCGTCCGGGTCCTCGATCAGCGGCCGCAGGCGCTGGCGCACCTCCTCCAGCGGCATCCGCGCGTCCGGCTCCTTGCGCATCAACGCCGCGATCACGTCGACGACCGGGCCCGACCCGCGCGGGCGCGGCACCTCCCCGTCCACGACCTCGGTGATCGTGGCGACCGGATCGCCGTTGACGTCGTAGGGCGGGCGGCCCTCGACCGCCGCGAACAGCGTGGCGCCCAGCCCCCACAGGTCGGCCGCCGGCGTGACCAGCTGCCCCATCGCCACCTCGGGCGCGATGTAGGCGGGCGAGCCGAGCACCAGGCCCGCGCTCGTCATCGGGGCGTCGGCGACGTTGCGGGCGATGCCGAAGTCGGTGAGCTTGACCCGACCGTCGTCGGCGATGAGGACGTTGCCGGGCTTGACGTCGCGGTGGGTGATCCCGCTGCGGTGCGCGGCGCGCAACCCGCCCGCCGTGGCGAAGCCGACCACGGCGACCTGCGACATGGAGAGCGTGCCGTGGTCCCCGATCATCGTGGCCAGGTTGCGCGACGGCACGAGCTCCATCACGACCATCGGCTCGCCGTCGACGTCCACGACGTCGAAGACGGTGATGATGTTCGGGTGCGACAGGCCGCCGAGGGCCCGCGCCTCCCGCATCATCCGTTCGCGCGCCTCCTCGGCCTCGTGGGCCGGTACGCCGGGCGGGACCTTGAGCTCCTTCACCGCGACGCGGCGCTGCAGCACCTCGTCGAAACCCGACCAGACGGTGCCCATGGCGCCGGCGCCCAGCAGACCGGACAGGGTGTACCTGCCACCGATCCGCCGCACCTGCTCGACGTCCGAGCCCTCCTGCGTCACCTGCCCATTCTGACGAGCCGGACGCCACCGCGCGCCCTCGGCCCCCGGATCACCGCTCCGGGTGGTGTCGGGCGGCACGCGCGTCGCGGGCGGGGCAACGGGTAGCTCTCAGGGCATGCGAGCACCCGCCGCGATCGCTCACCTGCGACGAGCGGCGCGAATCCCCGTTCGGCGCACCAGGACGCGACCGTTCGTCACCACGTGTGCGCCCGCCTGCCTCAGATCGGCAACACCTCGGCGCCGAAACCGCCACGCGGCCCGATTCCGGTTGGTCTACCGCCGTCCGGGTGAGCACCATTGGGAGATGCACGCCAGAGCAGCCTCGATGCGCGGTCCGGCGCCGCACCGCGCCGTCGCGGATCGACCGGCGGTGAACGGGCGCGGTGGTGCCCGGTGACCCTCCTGGAGGCGCACCCCGACCTCGTGCCGTCCGCCGACCTCGCCGTCGCCGACCTCGGCGCCGGTAGCGGGCCCGCGTGGCTCGACTCCTGGCTCGCTGCCCACCGCGCCGACGTGGTGGCCTGGCGGCGCCGGCTGCACGCGGCACCGGAGCTCGGCCGCGCCGAGCAGCGCTCCACGCAGCTCGTCGCGCAGCAGCTGATGGCCGCCGGCCTCGAGCCCCGCACCCTGCCCGGCGGCACCGGACTGGTCTGCGACGTCGGCTACGGCGAGCGCTGCGTCGCCCTGCGGGCCGACCTCGACGCGCTGCCCCTCCCGGAGGCCACCGACCTGGAGTTCGCGTCCACGGTCGACGGCGTCATGCACGCCTGCGGCCACGACGCCCACACCGCGATGCTGCTCGGCACGGGCCTCGCGCTCGCCTCCGCACCGGCGCTGCCCGGCCGCGTGCGGCTGGTCTTCCAGCACGCCGAGGAGGTGCAGCCCGGCGGCGCCATCGACATGGTCGCCGACGGCGCCATGGAGGGCGTCGAACGGATCTTCGCGCTGCACTGCGACCCCCGGCTGGAGGTCGGGAGGCTCGGCACCCGCGTCGGGCCGATCACCTCGGCCTGCGACGTGGTCGAGGTGCGGCTGAAGTCCCCGGGTGGGCACACGTCCCGCCCGCACCTCACCGCCGACCTCGTCGAGGCCATCGGCCTGCTCATCACGCAGGTCCCGCTGCTGCTCACCCGGCAGGTCGACCCGCGCTCGGGCACCGTCCTCGTCTGGGGCGCCGTCCAGGCGGGCGAGGCGGCCAACGCGATCCCGCAGCACGGCGTGCTCCGGGGCACGCTGCGCACCGCCGACCACGCCACCTGGGGTGAGCTCGAGGGCACGATCCAGCAGCTGGTCGCGTCCGTGCTCGCCCCCACCGGGGTCACCTACGAGCTCGAGCACATCCGCGGCGTGCCGCCGGTCGTCAACGACGAGGTCAGCGCCGGCATGCTCGCCGACGCCGCCGTCACCGTCCGCGGCCCCGACGCCTCGGCGGGCACGGAGCAGTCGAGCGGCGGCGAGGACTTCGCCTGGTACCTCGAGCACGTTCCCGGCTCCATGGCCCGGCTCGGCGTCTGGCCCGGCCAGGGCCCGATGCGCGACCTCCACCAGCCCACGTTCGACCTCGACGAACGCGCGCTGCCCTTCGGCGTCCGCGTCCTCACCCACGCCGCCCTCACGGCCCTGACCACCTGACCCACCCCGCGAGTCTCCCGTTCGGACGGGGCGAGTCTCCCGTCCGGGCAGGGTGAGTCTCCCGTTTCGGACAGGGCGAGTCTCCCGTCCGGACGGGGTGAGTCTCCCGTTCCGACGGGGCGGGGCTCCCATCCGGACCGGTTCGAGGGACTCGCCCTGTCGGTTCGGGGGACTCGCGCTGTCGGTTCGGGGGACTCGCGGATCGGGGGTGGGTCGGGGGGAACCCTGATGGCCGGCGGTCTGCCCGCGCGGACGATCGGAGGCATGACCACCCTGCCTGCCACCTCCCGCGTTCCCACGGGCGCCGTCCTGCTCGCCGGGCTCGGCGCGCAGTTCGCGGACGACGTCGCGTACTTCGTCCTCCCGCCCACCGCCGTGCTCGCTCCGCTGGGCGGGCTGCTCGCGATCCTGCTGACGGCGGCGGCCGCCCGCTACGTCTCCCGGGACCGGACCGGGGCCGCGGTGGCGCGCACCGGCCTGGCGGTCGGTGCGACGTCGGCGGCGGTCGGCCTGCTCGCCGCCGGCCTCGGGTGGGTGGCGATCCTGCTCGCCGGGCTGACGGTGCTCGCAGGCGTGGCCGGTGCCGTGGTCGGTCGCGGGCTGACCGCCCGCGTGGACCGGTAGCCGGTCAGCCGGCGGCGGCCGCGTTCGCGGTGGCCAGCAGCTGCGTGACCCGGTGCCGGAGCTCGCGGGCGTCGGCGGGGGCGACCGTCGCCCACTCGGTGCCGTCGTCGCCGGTGCTGCGGGTGAGCAGGTAGCGGCCGCGGGGGCCGTCCAGCACGCCGAGGACGCCGCCCGCGCGACGCAGCACTCCCCAGCGGTCGGCGGCGAGCGCCACGACCTGAGCGCGGCGGTCGACGCCGGTGAGCATGCGGACGAGCAGGCTCACCTCGGCCGCCGGGATCCCGCGCCGCAGCAGCGCCGGGCGGGCGTCGGCCACGGGGACGCCGGTGAGCACGGCGGTGGGCGCCGTGCAGGCCCGGCCCGGCCCGCGGACGGCCGGCGGGAACGCGGCAACGACCGCGGACGGGAGCGAACCGCACGCCGAGATCGTGACCGTGCTGCCGGCCCGGTGCCCGAGCGCGGCGACGCCCGCGCGGGCGGCCCCCAGCACGCGGACCTCCTGCTCCCACACCGCGCGCAGCTCCATCTGCTCGGTGGGCCGGGCGAGCAGGTGCAGGAGGCGGACGAGCTCGGCCGCGGGCCCGTCGGATCCGGCGAGCCCGCGTTCGCGCATCCCGCGCCAGGCGTCGGCCTGCACGCTGCGCCGCTCGGCGTGGCTGCGTCCGGGCGAGGGGATCTGCAGCACGACCGGGGTGGGACCGAGGCCCAGCCACTCCCACAACACGTCGAACTCGACCGCGGTGAGCGCGTGCCTGCGGGTGTCGAGGACGGGCACGGGTTCGGTCACGGACGGGACGGTAGGCGCGGCGCCCGCGCCGTGGGCCCGGTTCACCGAAGAACGTGTGCAGGTGTGAACGGTGCCGGACGTACCGGTGGCCGGTGCTGCCGCGGGCAGCACCGGCCACCGGTTGGGGCGACCTCGTCAGCTCGTGCGGGCCAGCGACGCGTTCGGCGTCCGGCACCCGGAGAGCGGGCAGAGGGTCGTGCAGGCCATCCGGTCGTGCAGCGCGGCGTCGCCGAGGGTGCTGGGGAACGGCCAGTCCCCGGTGAAGCGCTGCAGGTACCAGTACAGGAACAGGTAGTCCGGATCGGCGGTGTCGGCCACGAACACCGGCCGCCCGGGCAGCCGCTCGAGCCACCGGACGTAGGCGTTCATCGCGAGGGCGGGTGGACGGCTGGCCCGGCGGGTGGAGAGCCAGTCCTCCGCCCGTCGCCTCCAGGACTGGAGGGCGACCGGGTGCAGGGTGGCGCCGGGCAGCTCGCGGACGTTGACGGTGAACATGGAGGTCGGTCGTCCACCGCCGGCCGGGTGGGCCGCGGAGACGAGGGTGAGCAGGGAGTGGGGGCCGGGGATCGGCCCGTCGGTGTGGATGTGGCTGGTGACGTGGACAACTTGAGGGACATCTGGGGGCATGACGGATCCTGGGTCGCCGGTGGACGGTGGCGTGTTCGCGGCGCGGCTGGGCCGGCGTGGCGAACGGATCCGCGGCGCGGTGTTACGCGTGGCGGGATCACCGGGCCCCGTGGACATGTGGACACACGGGTCGTCACTGCTTTCCGCTATGCACTTGTGCAGCACGGTGCGGGGTCGCTGTGGATTCACCTGGCGCGATGACGTTAAGACGGTGTGTGGTCCACCGTCAACCGCCTGTCGCCGGCGCAGACGAGACTCGCCCTGTCCGGCAGGGGCGAGTCTCCCGAACTGCCAGGGCGAGTCTCCCGTCTCGTCCGGGCGAATGTCGCGTGCTGACAGGGCGAGCGCGGCCAGTTGTCCACATCGTCTCGCAGTTGTCCACAGGATCGAGACGTCCTGCCCACACCGCTCCCTCGTCCGGCAGCGTCGTCCACATGGCACTCCCGGTCCCAGGTCTGCACGGCGCGCACCTGCGTTCCCACCTCGTCGCGGTCTTCGGCCGGCACCGGGTCGCGCACGCCGTCGCCAACAAGGAACTGCGCCCGCTGTGGCGGGGTGTGCTCGTCGAGCCCGGCCGGATGCTCGACCCCTGGACGCGAGCGGCAGCCGCCACCCTGTCCGCGGGTCCGCACTCCGCCATCACCGGTGCCACCGCCGCCGCCCTGCACGGCTGCCCCGCCGCGGACTCGCCGGACACCCACATCCTCCTGCCGTACGGGTACCGCACCCGCAGCAGAAACGGCCTCGTCGTCCACCACGGGTCGCAGTTCGCGGAGGACGTCCTCGAGCTCGAGGGGGTGCGGGTGCTGCCGCTCGACCGGGTGATCGCCGATCTCCTCTGCCTCCTGCGCCCCCAGGACGCGCTCGCCGTGGCCGACCAGGCGCTCGGGGCCGCGCGCGCTTCGCACGAGCTGTTCCGCAGGCAGGTCGCCGCGCGGCTCGAGCGGCGGCTGGATCCGCGGGGCACCGTGCGCGCGGCGAGCCTGCTCGACCTGGCATCGGAACGGGTCGATTCGCCTGCGGAGAGCTGGATCCGGCTGAAGATCGTCGAGAACGGGTTCCCGGTTCCGGAGGTGAACTGGCCCGTCACCGACGCCGCCGGGAAGGAGATCTACCGCCTCGACCTCGCGTGGCCACAACTGCGGATCATGCTCGAGTACGACGGCGTTGCGGCCCATGCGGGGCAGGAAGAACACGATCGAGCGAGGCGAGCGGACCTCGAACGACGTGGATGGATCGTCGTGGTCGCCACCTTGGAGGACCTGCGGGCGTTCAGCCGCGTCCTCGCCGCCCTGCGGTCCGCGTTCCGTGCACGCGGGTACACCTGGTGACGGGCTGGAGGAACCGGTTCAGAGCGACTTGCGGCTCGGACGGCTCCGCAGCGCGGCGACATAGTCGTCGGGGGCCCCTGCCTGCTCCGCCGCGTCCGCGATCACACCGAGGTAGCGGGCGCTGGGTTCGCCGCCCTCGTAGGCGTCGAGCACGTAGATCCACGCGAGCACGTCACCGTCGAGGGTGTGCACCCGCAGGCGCAGCTTCTTGTGCAGGCCGAGCTCCCCGCCCTCCCAGCGGTCGAGCTGCGGGGCGTCGAGCTCGGACACGTCGTAGAGCACGACGAACACCTGCGAGCCCGGCTCCTCGACCACCGTGGAGAGCGCGCCCTCCCAGCCGTAGTCCTCGCCGCCGAAGGTCAGACGCCAGCCCATCAGCCACCCGGTACCCGCCATCGGCGAGTGCGGAGCGCGCTCCTTCATCTGGGCGGGATCCATGTTCGACCCGTAGGCGGCGTAGAGCGGCACCGGAACAGAGTAGAGCGAGGCGTCCCGCGTACCGTGCTCGGGGAACAGATCGGACACGAAGGGGGCGTAGCCCGGTGACGCGGATCGTGATCATGGGTGGCGGACCGGCGGGCTACGAGGCCGCCCTGGTGGCGGCCCAGCACGGCAGTGACGTCACCGTCGTCGAGCGGGACGGCATGGGTGGTGCCTGTGTCCTCGACGACTGCGTGCCGTCGAAGACCTTCATCTCCTCCGCGGGCATCCGCTTCGACATGCACCAGGCGCCCGACCTCGGTGTCACCGCCGATCCGCACGCGATCGGCGTCGACCTGCCCACGGTGCACTCGCGCGTGAAGGGCCTCGCCCTCGCGCAGTCGGCCGACGTGCGGGCGCGCGTGGAGCGCGAAGGTGTGCGGATCGTGCGCGGCACGGCCGAGTTCACCGACGAACCCGCCGCTCGCGCCCCTCACCTCGTCGTGGCCCGCACCCCCGACGGCGGACGCGAGGAGCTGCCCGCCGACGTCGTGCTGATCGCGACCGGCGCCACGCCCCGCGTGCTCCCGGACGCCGAACCGGACGGCGAGCGCGTCCTCACGTGGCGCCAGCTCTACGACCTCGAGGAGCTCCCCGAGCACCTGGTCGTGGTCGGGTCGGGTGTCACGGGCGCGGAGTTCGTCTCCGCGTACTGCGAGCTGGGAGCGCGTGTGACCCTCGTGTCGAGCCGGGACCGCGTCCTGCCCGGCGAGGACGCCGACGCCGCCGCCGTCCTGCAGGACGTCTTCACCGACCGTGGCGTCGAGATCCTCTCCCAGTCCCGCGCCGACTCCGTCAAGCGCGACGGTGACGGGGTGGTCGTCACGCTCTCCGACGGGCGCACGGTCACCGGCTCCCACGCGCTCATGACGGTCGGCTCCGTGCCCAACACGGCCGACCTCGGGCTCGAGAAGATCGGCGTCGAGACCGGGCGCGGTGGGTTCATCCCGGTCGACCGCGTCTCGCGCACCTCCGTCCCCGGTGTCTACGCGGCGGGCGACTGCACCGGGGTGCTGATGCTCGCCTCCGTCGCCGCCATGCAGGGCCGGATCGCGATGTGGCACGCCCTGGGCGAGGGGGTCGCGCCGATCAAGCTGAAGACGGTGGCCGCGGCCGTGTTCACCCGGCCCGAGATCGCGACCGTCGGTATCAGCCAGCGCGCGATCGACGCCGGTGAGGTGCCGGCGCGCACCATCATGCTCCCGCTCTCGACGAACCCCCGGGCGAAGATGCAGGGACTGCGGCGGGGCTTCGTGAAGCTGTTCTGCCGTCCGGCCACCGGTGTCGTGGTCGGCGGCGTCGTGGTGGCGCCGGTCGCGAGCGAGCTGATCCTGCCGATCGCCCTCGCCGTGCAGAACGGGCTGACGGTCGCGGACCTCGCCCACACGTTCTCCGTCTACCCCTCGTTGTCGGGCTCGATCACCGAGGCCGGGCGGCAGCTGATGCGCCACGGCGACCTGGACTGACGACGCCCGGACCGCGGAGGCGCCGACGCGCCGCGGCGGACGCGGGCCTCGCATCCCACCGCGGCGATCGCCTGCTCGGACGCGAGACCCGCCCGGCCGGGACGGGAGACTCGCCCGGTCGGGACGGGGGACTCGCGCTGTCAGGACGGGAGACTCGCCCGGTTCAGAGGGGGGACTCGCGCGGGGCGAACGCGCGTACCGAGATGACGTGGGCGCGTGGGGCGCCGTTCGTCGCGGTCGCCACGACGCGCAGGGCGCGCACGGTCGTCGGCCGGTCGAGCGGGTGCACGCGGTGCCGGCGCCGGTTGCCGGTCACGCGGACGGCCGTGCGCCGGCCGTCGCCGTCGTCGAGCTGCACTTCGTAGTCGCGCACGAGCGTGGGTAGCACCCGGAACGGGGTGTGGTGGTGGTGGAGGTTGATGAGGTCCTCCTCGACGTCGTCGTCGAGCACGATGGCCACCTCGGCCACGGTCACCGGCTCGTCCCAGTGCAGCTCCACCCACGGAGCAGGGTCGTGCTCGAGCGGCTCCGAGACCCAGGTCTGCGGCCCGCCGTAGGGGCGCGCGTGACCGCCGACGACCCGGTCGGCGGCGAACGCGGACGTCGGCTCCGCGAGCCGGAAGCACAGGCTCTGCCGCTGCAGGATCCGCTTCCACGCCCGCCACTGCTCGGTCCAACGCTCGTCGGGTGCGGGGTCGCGGTGCCGGAAGAACAGGGTGCCCGGCTCCGCGGTGGCGCTGCGGTGCACGGCGAGCGCCGGGTCGGCGCGCAGCACGACGAACGCGTTGCACGGCGCGTCGGGTCGCCAACCGACGTCCAGGGGCACCCACTGCTTCTCCCCGGCACCGACGTCGGTGGTGACGGTCTCGACCAGCTCGGCAGGCAGGTAGTTCTGCGGCTTGCTCGTCGCGTGGACCTCGGCCACGAGCTGCGTGGCGCGCGAGGCGTCGACCAGCAGTTCCAGCGTGCCGAGCGCAGGGTCCACCGGTAGCACGAGCCCGAGCGCGTCCTCGAGCGGCTCGGTGCCGTCCGAGTCCTCGACCGCGAGCATCCGCAGCTGCGACGACGACCGGGCACGGGCGGTGAGGGCGAGGTCGGCGGGGTCGTCGGCGGGCACCCCGAGCAGCGGCCCGTCGGCGCGGGTGAGGGCCCGGTGCACGAGGTCCACGTGTCCGGTGGCCAGCTCCCGCGGTGTCATCGCGTGCCGGACGGCCAACGCCGCCGCCGTGCCCGCGGCCTCGCCGCCGACCGCGCACGTCGCCATCACGCGGGTGGTGCCGAACGCGACGTGCGACGCGGAGATCGTGCGTCCGGCCATCCACATGTTGGTGACGTTGCGGGAGTACAGGCAGCGCAGGGGGATGTGGTAGACGCCGTCGGGGTGCCAGTGCCGCGAGCCGGGCTCGGTGGCGTACATGCCCCCGGGCGGGTGCAGGTCGATCGACCAGCCGCCGAACGCGACGCGGTCGGGGAACTCGGTCTGCCCGAGCACGTCGTGCTGGGTGAGGACGTGGTCGCCGACGAACCGCCGGTACTCCCGCTTGCCCGGCACCGACCCGATCCACTCCAGGGTCAGGTTGTCGGCGTCGAACTCCCCGGAGTTCTTGATGTGGTCCCAGATCCCGTAGACCGCGGCCTGCAGCTCGTCGCGGATCTCCTCGTTGTCGTGTACGACGTCGCGCTCGCCGCCCCACTCGATCCACCAGAAGGCGCAGCCCTTGGCGTCGGCGCGGATCACCCGCCGGTCGACGATGGAGGTCGCGCCGATGTCCTTCGCGAACGACGGCGGCACGAACGGCACGGGGTGCCCGGCGTCGGTGGAGTAGAACAGGATCGTGCTGCCGAGCATGACCTCGTCGGGCACCTCGGGCGCCCACGGCTCGTCGAACTCGGCGCGGGCCTCGCGCCCGGTGCGGTACTCCGCGCCCGCGAGGTGGCCCACGAGCCCGTCGCCGCTGCAGTCCACGAACGCGGGGCTCGTGAACTCGAGGATCCGCTCCGAGCCCATCATCCAACCGGTCACCGACCGGATCACGCGCGCCTCCGGGGGGCCGTCGGCCTCGACCTCGCGCACGTCGGTGTTGAGGAACAGCCGCAGGTTCGGCTCCGCGCGCACGGCCTCCAGCAGCACCAGGTCCCAGTAGTAGGGGTTGCCGTCGGGGTTGGTGAACTGGTTCTCGACGAACAGCTCGCCCATGATCCCGGTCTCGCGGGCGTAGCGCTGTGCGCCGTGCGCGGTGGCGCCGCACACCCAGACGCGGATCTCGCTCGAGGAGTTACCGCCGAGCACCGGCCGGTTCTGCACGAGGGCGACCCGCGCCCCCTGGCGGGCGGCGGCGATCGCCGCGCAGCATCCTGCGAGACCACCACCGATCACCGTGAGGTCCGACTCGACGTGCTCGGTGCGCATGCGTGTCCTCTCCTGGTGCTACCGCTCCGGCTCGGGCGCCGGTCCGTGCAGGCTGACGAAGGCCTCGGCGAGCGCCTCCGGGGTGCGCTGGGCGACGAGCACCCAGAGCAGGCTGGCCACGAGCGTGTCGCTGGAGCGGCCGGCGAAGTAGTCGGTCCAGGTGCTGGTCTCCCGGGTCCCGGTGAACAGCACGACGTCGGCGGCGGCCGCGATCGGCGAGTCCGGCATGCCGGTGATCACGGTCGTGAAAGCGCCGCGGGCGGCGGCGTCGGTGACGAACGCCAGCGCCACCGGGTCGTTCCCGGAGCGGTCGACGGCGAGCGCGACGTCGCCGCGGTGCAGCAGGCTCGTGGCCACCTGGGAGGACTGCCGGCCCTCGTGGAACCACACCGGGCGTCCGATGCGCAGCAGCCGGATCACGAGCTCGTGGGCCGGGACGGCGTCGCCCCACTCGCCGAAGACGTGGATGCGCGACGCGACGGCCATCCGGTCCGCCACCTGCGCCGCGGCCGCGAGGTCGATCGACCCCATCGCGTTGCGCAGAGCGCGCGACTGAGCGGTCGCGAGCACGGTCAGCACCTGCTCCGGCGAGTCGCCCGGCGTGATCACCGAGCCGATGTCGCGCTCCCACCCGCCCTGCACGCCGCGGCCGTAGTCGGTGGCGATCGC
The DNA here is from genome assembly GCF_006716445.1 of Pseudonocardia kunmingensis. Classification (GTDB taxonomy): domain Bacteria; phylum Actinomycetota; class Actinomycetes; order Mycobacteriales; family Pseudonocardiaceae; genus Pseudonocardia; species Pseudonocardia kunmingensis. The sequence continues at coordinate 2,079,908 of NZ_VFPA01000001.1, read as the reverse complement.
GGCGCGCAGCGCGGGGTAGCCGGAGTAGCCGAGCAGCACGGCCAGCCGCGTGACGGTGGCCGGGGAGGCCTCCGCCCGCGCGGCGAGCACGGTGATCGAGCTGCGGCCGGCCTCGGCGGGCGAGCCGAGGATGGTGTCGGCGACCCGCCGGGTCGCGCCGCTGAGCGAGGCCTGCACGTCACGGATCTGCTGCAGCGGGCTGGCCTCGTCGGCGGTCGTCACGGGCTCATCAGGTGTAGACGAACTGGGCACTCGCGGAAGTGTCCACGTCGCTGACCAGCCGGACCCAGTGGGCGCTGAACCCGGTGGGGAACACGTGCGTGCGGGTCTCGCCGGGTCCCACCTCGAGCCGCTCAACGGCGCCGAAGCGGCCGTGCCCGTGGAAGTCGATCTCGACGGTGACGGTCATCGGCGTCCGGCCCTGGTTCTCCAGGTGCAGGCACTTGTGCTCGAAACCGGTCATCAGGTACGGGTCCGACGGCTCGCCCGCAACGACGTCGTCCTCCCACCACGGCCCGCCCCACCCGGCCGGCTTGCCGAAGCCCCACAGGTCGTCGGTCTTGCCGAAGAACATCCCGGACTGCGGCTCGGCCGTGGTCGGGTTGAGGCCGTGGCTGGGCGAGGCGTTGTCGGCGCCGGCCACGAACATGCCGCGCCACGAGCAGAAGTCGCCGAGCACCCACAGGTGCGTCGACACCGGCCGCACGCCCCACACCCGCCCGCCGTACGCCCACGGCGAGAGCTCGTAGAACATCCCGTGGTGGTCCACGAGCAGCCGCTCGTGCTCCACCTCGCGGATGCGCGGCCACTCGGTCTGCCACTTGTGGTCGAACGTGTGCGAGGCCTTGGGCAGGCGGTAGCGGGTCCAGCGGCCGTCGGAGTCGGTGTAGACCTCGAGGATCGCCGAGGCCTGGTCCCACCCGGTCGCGAAGATCGTGCCGCCGAACTCGTGGCGTCCGCCGATGGCCGTGAACGGCTTGCGCTCCAGGACCGTCCAGCGCTCGCCGTCGTACTCGGCGAGCCGGCCGCGGGCCTGCTTGCCGGCCCAGTCGTCCTCGCCGTACTCGTTGGAGCAGACGACGAACCGGCCGAAGCTCGTGTAGCAGTCCTTGTAGTGCACCTTCCACTCGCCCTCGGTGCCCAGCTCGGCATTGAGGTCGAAGACCTGACGGCACTCGAGCGTGGTGACGTCGAGCTCGAAGACCTCACCCTCCATGGCGAGCACGTACACGTGGGTGTCGGGCTTCGTCAGGTGCCGGGTGGTGCCGCAGACCCGCATCGGGACGAGCTCGGGGACGGTGCGGATCGTGTGGTCGGCGGCGATCACGTGCGGCCCGATCACCAGGTGGCTCGTGGGGAAGTGCACGAACCGGTTCGTGTAGGTGCCGTCGACGCCGAGCGTCTCGGGCACGACCTCCATCGACATGTCGGCGTCGATGCGCCGCAGGCTGACGCCGGCGCCGCTCGCGGCCCGGTGCGAGTTGTAGTTCTGCACGTAGAGCGCGCCGTTCCAGGGCATCAGCGCCCCCACGCCGAGCTCGCTGCGCGGCGGGCCGAACTCACCCACCTGCGCCAGCGCCGGGAACACCCCGGAGACCTGCATCATCTTCTTCGATCCTCACTTGATTCCGGTGTGGGTCATCGCCTGTACGAAGCGCTTCTGGAGCACGAGGAACACGATCAGCACGGGGACGATCGACACGACCGACGCCGCCATCGACAGGCTCGGCGACAGCGCCCCCTGCTCGTCGGTGAAGTTCGTGAGGCTCAGCGGCAGCGTGTAGGTCTCCGGGCTGGAGATCAGCACCAGCGGGGCCTCGTAGTCGTTCCAGGACCACACGAACGCGAGGATCCCGAGCGCGCTCATCACCGGGGTGGCCATCGGCAGGTAGATCCGCCAGAAGATCTGCCACTCCGACGCCCCGTCGATCCGTGCAGCCTCGGCGAACTCGCCCGGCTGGCCAACGAAGAACTGGCGCATCAGGAACGTGCCCAGCACCGTGAACATGCCGGGCAGGATCAGCGCCCACAGCGTGTCGTAGAGCCCGAGCGTCTGGAAGTAGACGAACCGCGGGACGAGCAGCAGCTGGGCCGGGATGATCGCGGTGGCCAGGTAGAGCAGGAACACCGTGTCGCGGCCGGCGAACCGGATGCGCGCGAACGCGTAGCCGGCCATCGTCGCCGTCACGACCTCGCCGAGCACCCGCAGCGCGGCCACGAACACCGAGTTGGCGAACGCGGGAACGATCGAGGACTCGCCGAACAGGACGGTGCCGAACGCCTCCCACGTCGCCGGGTCCGGGATCCACTGCATGGGCACCGTGTACGCGTCGACGTCGCGCTTGAGCGCGGTCGAGAGCATCCACGCGAACGGGGTGAGGAACGCGAGCGCGAGGATCCACAGCGGGGCGCCCCAGAGCCAGCGCTGCCTGCGGGCGCGGGAGGAGCGGGTCACGTCAGTCATGGAGGGCCCTCCCGCGCTGCGCGCGCCACGTCAGGAGCGTCAGTGCCAGCACGCCGACGAACGTCACCATGCCGATCGCCGACGCGTAGCCGAACCGGTAGAACTGGAATCCCGTCTGGTACATGTAGTACGGCAGCGTGCTCGTGGAGTCGCCCGGCCCGCCCGCCGTGATCAGGGCGATCAGCCCGAACCCCTGCGACGCGCCGATGAACAGGGTGACCAGCAGGAACACCGTGGTCGGCACGAGCGACGGCCAGGTGATCACCCGGAACTTCGTCCAGGCGCCCGCGCCGTCGAGGTCGGCGGCCTCGTACAGCTGCGTGGGTGCGTCCTGCAGCGCGGAGAGGTAGATGAGCGCCGCGTACCCGACGCCGCCCCACACCGCGATCACGATGAGCGCCGGCAGCGCCCAGTACGAGGAGGCGAACCAGGCCGGGGCGTCCTGCAGGCCGAGCGCGCCGAGCACCTGGTTGACCAGGCCTGCGGACGGGTTCATCAGCATCAGCCAGGTCATGCCGATCGCGACGACGCTGACGATGTAGGGCACGAAGAAGATCGCGCGCAGGGCGCCGCGGCCGGGCAGGTCCCGGTTGAGCGCCAGCCCCAGCGCCATGCCGAGGATCGTGGTGAGCGGGACGCTGACGCCGGCGTAGACGAGCGTGAGCACCACGCTGTTCCAGAAGCCGGGGTCGCGGAAGACGTTGACGAAGTTGTCCAGCCCCACGAACTCGATGCCGCCGAAGCCGGACACCAGGTTCCACTCGGTGAACGACAGCGCGACGACCGAGAGGAGCGGGACGAGGGTGAAGAGCACGACGCCGACGAGGTTGGGGGCGATGAACAGCCAGCCGACCCAGGCGCGCGGCTGGGCGACGGAGCCCCGGGGCGGGCTCGTGCGGGCCTGGGCGGGGACCCCGGCGGGGACGCCGGGCGGAGCGGTCACGGCCATCGTCAGGCCACCTCCCGGAAGCGGCCGATCGCCGCGGTCGCCTGCGCGTCGATGGACGCGACGGCGTCGTCCGGCGAGCGCTCGTCGATCCAGCACAGGTCCTGCTGCTGCTTCACGGCGAGGGCGATCTCGGCGTAGGCCGTGAGCTCGCTGTCGACGTAGAGCTGCGCCGGGTCGTCGAACAGCACGCGGCGGAAGGAGTCCACGTCGAACCAGCGGTCCGGCTCCGGGCCGAGCAGGCTCGCGAGCATCTCGTCCTGGGGCACGTTGCCCAGCGTGGGGATCTTGCCGCCGACGGCCATGTGCGGCGCGCCCTCGGTCACCCAGAACCGCACGAAGTCCCAGGCCAGGTCCTGCCGCGGCGAGCGCGGGTTGATCATGATGAAGTTGTTGTACTGGCCCTGGTTCCAGCCGGTGCCGTCCACCGAGGTGGGAAGCGGCGCCGCGGCCACCCGGAAGTCGTGCGGGTAGTCCTCGGCGTTGTAGAGGTAGCGCAGGCTGTAGGGCGCGTTGACCCAGGTGGCGAACTCGCCGGAGACGAACGCGTTCTGCTGGTAGGCGTCCAGGCCCCGGGCCAGCACCTCCGTCCACGGGTAGGCCACCCCGTCCCGGATCATGTGCTGGCCGAGTTCCAGCCACTCCAGGAAGTGCGGGTCGGAGAAGTTGGAGCCGCCCTCGGGCGTGAACCAGTGGTCGGGGCCCAGGGCGATGCGCGCGGTCTCGGGCACCTCGTAGGTGCCGAACATGCCGTCGGTGCGGATCTCGCGGGCGATCCGCGCGAACTCCGGCACGGTCCAGCGCGTCGGGAGCGGGATGCCGGCCCGCTCCCGCGCGTCCTCGTTGAACAGCACGAAGAAGGGCTCCGCCGCGGTCGCGAGCGCCCGCACCCGGTCGCCGTCCCAGAAGGCCGTCGGGTTGGCGCGGTCGAGGAACGGGGCGAGCTCGGGCTCGGCGGCGAGCCGGTCGGTGACGTCGAGCATCATCCCCGACTCGGCCCGCAGGGCCAGCGACTTCGTCTGGTAGGTGAAGTAGACGTCGATGTCCACGCCGCCCTGCAGGGCCGTGTCGAGCTTGAGGTTCCCCCGGTCGTCGTTGACGAAGCGGGTGTAGGTCACCTCGGTGCCCGGGTGTGCCGCGGTGAACGCGTCGATCAGCGCGGCCGGCCCGGACGCGGGCGGCACGCCGCCCCAGACGTTCAGCGTGTGGGGCGACCTCGCGCCGCTCCCGGCGCTGCAGCCGCTCACCCCGCCGAAGGCGGCGGCGAGCCCCGCGCACCCTGCGAGGAACTGCCTGCGTGTGGGCCTTCCGGCCCGTCCTCGTCCGACCACCCGATCTCCTTCGACCGTCGGGACCTGCTGCAAGAGATTATTGCTAGAGGCGCCAGATGGCTAGGTATCAAGCAAGACTTTTTCAGGTCGGACATGCACAAGCCCCGGGCGCCAGGTGAAGGCGCCCGAACTCCGGTCGAACGACTCAGGCGTCGGTCGCCAGGCGCCCTGCGACGTGCACGTCCACCCGCCGCCCGTCGACCACCCACGCCGCGCGCTGCCGGCCCTCGAGCACGAAGCCGCACTTCTCCGCCACGCGCCCGGAGGCGACGTTGCCGTCCGCCCAGGCGTAGGTCACCCGGTGCAGGTCGAGGCCACCGAACGCGAACCGCAGCACGGCCGCGAGCGCGGTGCTCGTCATCCCGCGGCCGCGCGCGGCCGGGAGCGCCCAACAGGTGACGTCGGCGGTGCCGTGGCAGAGGTCGAGCTGGGCCAGCTCGACCTCGCCGAGCATCTCGCCGGTGGTGGGCTCGCACACCGCCCACGTGCACCGCTCGTCACGGGTCCACCCGCCGGCGCGGCGGCGGATGTAGGCCTCCGCCTCAGCGGGCTCGGCCGGTGGGCGGTGGCGCCAGCGCAGGATCTCCGGATCGGAGCTCGACTCCAGCACCGCCTGCCGGTCGTCGACCCTGTCGTCGCACCGCAGGGCGCGGAGGTACCAGAGGCCGGCGTTGATCTCGACGGGTTCCAGCTCTAGTCCTTGATCTCGCAGAGGACGGTGCCCTGCGACACCGAGCTGCCCTGTTCCGCGGAGAGGCCGGTGACGGTGCCTGCCTTGTGGGCGGTGACCGGGTTCTCCATCTTCATCGCCTCGAGCACGACGACGAGGTCGCCCGCGGAGACGGTGTCGCCGTCGGACACGGCCACCTTGATGATGGTGCCCTGCATCGGAGCGGTCACGGCGTCGCCCGACGCCGCCGAGCCGCCCTTGCCGCCACCGCGCTTGCGAGGGGGCGCCTTCGCCGCTGCGGCCGGCGCGCCCCCGCCGAGGGCGAGGTCGCCGGGCAGCGAGACCTCCAGCCGGCGGCCGCCGACCTCGACGACCACGCTCTGCCGCGGCGCCTCCTCGGTGTCGCCGCCCCCGCCACCGGTGAACGGTGCGACGGTGTTGTCCCACTCCGTCTCGATCCAGCGGGTGTGGACGGTGAAACCGTCGGCGTCGGTGGCCGCGAACGCCGGGTCCGCGACGACGAGCCGGTGGAACTCCAGCACCGTGGCCATGCCCTCGACCTGGAACTCGGCCAGCGCACGCCGGGAACGCTCCAGCGCCTGCGCCCGGTCGGAACCGGTGACGATCAGCTTCGCGAGCAGCGAGTCGAACTGCCCGCCGACCACGGAGCCGGCCTCGACGCCGGCGTCGACCCGCACGCCCGGGCCGGCCGGGAACGAGATCGCGGTGACGGTGCCCGGCGCGGGCAGGAAGCCGCGCCCGGCGTCCTCGCCGTTGATCCGGAACTCGATCGAGTGGCCCCGCGGCTCGGGGTCCTCGAGGAGGTTGAGCACCTCGCCCTCGGCGATGCGGAACTGCTCGCGCACCAGGTCGAGCCCCGAGGTCTCCTCCGAGACCGGGTGCTCCACCTGCAGCCGGGTGTTGACCTCGAGGAACGAGATCAGCCCGTCCTGCCCGACGAGGAACTCCACGGTGCCGGCGCCGTGGTAGCCGGCTTCGCGGCAGATCGCCTTCGCCGACTCGTGGATCGTGGCGCGCTGCTCGTCGGACAGGAACGGCGCGGGCGCCTCCTCGACGAGCTTCTGGAACCGGCGCTGCAGGGAGCAGTCGCGGGTGCCCACGACGATGACGTTGCCGTGGGTGTCGGCGAGCACCTGCGCCTCGACGTGGCGCGGCTTGTCGAGGTAGCGCTCCACGAAGCACTCGCCGCGACCGAACGCGGCGGTGGCCTCGCGCACCGCCGACTCGTAGAGCTCGCGGATCTCCTTGCGCTCCCGCGCGACCTTCATGCCGCGCCCGCCGCCGCCGAACGCGGCCTTGATGGCGATGGGCAGGCCGTGCTCGTCGGCGAACGCCTCGACCTCATCCGGGCCCGAGACCGGGTCCGGGGTACCGGGAACGAGCGGGGCGCCCGCGCGGGTGGCGATGTGGCGCGCGGTGACCTTGTCGCCGAGGTCGCGGATCGCCTGCGGCGTCGGCCCGATCCAGACCAGGTCGGCGTCGATCACGGCCTGGGCGAAGTCGGCGTTCTCGCTCAAGAAGCCGTAACCGGGGTGGATGCCGTCGGCGCCCGCCTGCTTCGCCGCGGCCACGACCTTCTCGATGTCGAGGTAGGACTCGGCCGCCGTGCTGCCGCCGAGGGCGAACGCCTCGTCGGCCAGCCGCACGAACGGCGCGTCCCGGTCCGGGTCGGCGTACACGGCGACACTCGCGATCCCGGCGTCGCGGCAGGCCCGGACGACCCGGACAGCGATCTCCCCGCGGTTGGCGACGAGGACCTTGCTCAAGCGCGGCACGGTCGGCCTCCTGGAGTCGGCGTGCTCCGGGAGCCCCGCGCCCCGGTGCAGTGGTTACCCGGGAGTTTAGGACCGATACCCGATCTCGCGACCGGGGTGTGACGGACGCCGGGTCGCGCCCTGCGCCCCGGCCCCGCCCCGCAGGTCCGCTACCCCTCGAAGCGGCCTGCCGGGGCGGGGCGCCGCGCTCGCGGCGCGCTCGCCGCGACCGCCGCCCGCCGGTCCCCCCGACCAGTCGGGCAGCGGTCGCCGCGGAGGCGGCTCACCCCCCGCCGCCTCCGCTCACCCGCCGTCGCCCCCTCCGCCGACGGCGAGACCAGTGGCGCCGGTCCGGCGCCTGCGGGCGTCGCGCGGATCCACCGCGCGGGCGAATCCCGGCGCGGCGGTCGCGAGCGCACCGGTCCCGAAGAGGCCGATCCCCAGCGCAGCCCCCGTCGGGCCGTGCGCCCGCAGGTCGGGAGCGTGTTCCGGCGCGAGTGCCCGGTGTTCGACGCGCAGCGCGGCGAGCGCCCTGTCCCCGGACCGGCTGCGGCGCGGTGCCAGGGTGAGCTGCGCCAGCGCGACGACGGTCACGGCCGCCAGCGCGGCGAGGAGCGGCCCCACCGGGCGCGCCTGGGAGATCTCGGCGAGCACCCGACCGAGCCCGACGAGCGCGACGGCGAGCATCCACAGCCCGACGCGGCGGATCCGCCGGCGCCGGTCCTCCGACAGCAGGAACCCGGCCGCCACCAGCCGCTCCTCGGTGGCGCTCAGCACCGTCTGCACCGACCGGTGGAACAGCAGCCGCCTGCGCCCCGCACCCGTGGTGGCAGTGGCGTGGACGGCCCGCTCCAGCGGGTCGGCGTCCGCGTCCATGCGGCCGATCGCCTGCACGCTGCCGTCGGTGGCGGTGATCCGGCCGCGCACGTGCAGCGCGCACAGCGCCGACCAGACGGCCAGCTCGCTGCCGCCGGCCAGGTGCGCGACGTCGTGCGGCCGGGTCGTGAGATCCGAGACGGGGCCCGTGGCCCCCGGATCGGCGAGAGCCCTCCTCGCCCGCCGGCTCCCCACCCCGATCGCGACGGCGATCAGGACGTAAGCCGACAGGAAGGAGGGTGCGCTGATGCCCCAGGCGTCAGCGGTAGCTGCTGCGAGGGCCACGGACACCTCCCTGAGCCGTCCTCATGAGACGGCTCACAGTGTTGCGGCCCACACCCGGTCGGGGGAACGTTCTTCACCAGGACTTGAGGTTGCGCGTCCTCAGGCCGCCGTGGCCATCCGGATCTGCTTCTTGATCCGCGCGAGCATGGCGGCCATCCCGCGCAGGCGCAGCGGGCTGACCGCCTCTCCGAGCCCCAGCGCGGTGTAGAAGTCGTCGGGAACGGCGAGCACGTCGGCGGCGGGCTCGCCGTCCAGGCCGGTGTGCATGATCGACGCGAAGCCGCGGGTGGTGGGGGCCTCCGGAGGGGCGGAGAAGTACAGGTGGACGCGCCGGTCGGCGCCGGGCTCGACCTCGACCGCCAGGAACAGCGGCGACTGGCACTCGTGCACCTGCTCCATCGAGTCGGCCGCGTCGGCGTACCGGGCGGGGAGCTCGGGCAGCTCCCGCGAGAGCTCGAGCAGCAGCTGCAGCCGCTCCTTCGGCCCGACGTCGGCGAAGTCCTCGACGAGCTCCGCGAGCTGCGGAGGCAGCGTGCCCGCTGTCGGTTCGCTCATGCCGACCCGCGCTCCGATCCCTGCACGATCGGCACGCGCACCGAGTTGCCCCACTCGGTCCAGCTGCCGTCGTAGTTGCGGACGCGGCCGAAGCCGAGCAGGTGGGTGAGCACGAACCAGGTGTGGCTGGAGCGCTCGCCGATGCGGCAGTAGGCGACCACGTCGTCGTCGGGGGACAGCCCCTGCTCCTGCTGGTAGATCGACTCGAGCTCGGCGCGGGACTTGAACGTGGCGTCCTCGGCGGCCGCCCGCGCCCACGGCACGCTCGCGGCGCCCGGGATGTGCCCGCCGCGGACGGCGCCCTCCTGCGGGTAGTCGGGCATGTGCAGCAGCTCGCCGGAGTACTCGCCGGGCGAGCGGACGTCGACGAGGGGCCTTCCCAGGTGCTCGAGCACGTCCTCCTTGAAGGCCCGGATCGTGGCGTCGTCGCGCTCCACGACCGGGTACTCGACGGGCGTGGGCTTGGGCTGCTCGCTGGTGAGCTCGCGTCCCTCGGCCACCCACTTCGCGCGCCCGCCGTCGAGGATCCGCACGTCGGGGTGCCCGAACAGGGAGAACACCCACAGCGCGTAGGTGGCCCACCAGTTGTTGCGGTCGCCGTAGAAGACGACGGTGGTGTCGCGGGTGATGCCGCGCTCGCCGCAGAGCCGGGCGAACCGCTCGCCGTCGACGTAGTCGCGGGTGACGGGGTCGTTCAGCTCGGTGTGCCAGTCGACCTTGACCGCGCCCGGGATGTGCCCGGTGTCGTAGAGCAGCACGTCCTCGTCGGACTCCACGACGACGAGCCCGTCGGCGCCCAGGTTCTGGGCGAGCCACTCGGTGGTGACCAGGCGCTCTGGGTGCGCGTACTCGGTCAGCTTCGGGTCGGTGTCGTTCGGCAGGGCCATGGTCGCGAGGTTAGTCGTGGCGTCCGACGGATGCAGCGGAGCCTCGTGCCGCTCGCGGTCAGTCGAGGAGCACCGTGCGCAGGTCCAGGCGCCGCAGCACCCGGTCGGCCGCCTCCGGGTCGACGCCGGGCTCGCGGCGGGCCGCCAGCACCTCCTCGCGGGCGGCGGCCAAAGCGTCGGCCTGCACCTTCGCCGCGAGCTGCCGGCCGCGGCGCACCGCCTCGAAGCGGTCCCGCTCGTCGGACGTGGCCGGCGCACCGCGCAGCACCGCCTCCAGGCGGGCCATGCGCTCGTGCAGGGCGGCGACCGCCTCGTCGGGTAGGTCGTAGCTGCGTTCCTCGGCCGCCATCCGGGTCAGCGCGGCGTGGCGGGCCCGCTGCGTGATCGCCAACTCGGCGGCGTGCTCGGTGTCGGCGTCGGCCTGCACGCCCAGGGCCCTGACCAGGACGGGGAGGGTGAGCCCCGGGCCGATCAGCGTCACCACGAGCACCGAGCAGGCGATGACCACCAGCTCGGCGCGCGCCGGGAACGCGCCGTCGAGCGTGGTGGTGGGCAGGGCGAGAGCCAGCGCCAGCGTCGCGAGCCCGCGCATCCCGCACCAGCTCATGACGACCGCCTCCCGGCCCGTGCGCGGCGCGGCGGAGGCGTCGGCGGAGCGGCGGACCACGAGCCAGGCACCGGTCATCCAGAGCGCGCGCACCCCGATCACCACGGCGCAGACGACCGCGGCGTGGGCGAGCATCCGGGGCAGGTCCGGCCCGGCCGCGGTCACCACCTGGCGCAGGTCCAGCCCGATCAGCCCGAACGCCACGCCCGTGACGAGCAGCTCGACCACGTCCCAGAACGAGCGCTGCACGATCCGGTCGGCGGCCTCGTCGACGGTGCTGGCCGAGCGCAGCTGCAGCGCGACCACGACGACGGCGACCACCCCGGACGCGTGCAGCTCCTCCGCCGCGAGGTAGACCGCGAACGGCAGCACGAGGGTGAGCGCGCTGCGGCCGGTCGCATCGGTGACGCGGTCGGCGACCCACCGGGCGGCGCGGGCGAACACGATCCCGAGCGCCACGGCCGCGGCCGCGCCCACCACGAACCGCAGGACCAGCCCGGGCGCGGACAGCTCGCCGCCCTGCACCGTGGCGAGGACGGCGGTCTGGAACACCACCAGCGCCGTGGCGTCGTTGAACAGCCCTTCGCTCTGCAGCACCGACAGCAGCCGGCGGGGCATGCGGACCGACCCCGCGACGGCCTCGACCGCCACCGGGTCCGGCGGCGCGACCATCGCCCCCAGCGCCACGGCGGCGGTGAGGGTGATCCCGGGCACCAGCGCGAGCGCGGTGCCGGCCACCGCCGTGATCGTCACGGCGACCAGCGCGACGGCCAGCAGCGCGATGCTGCGCCAGCGCGCCCGGAACAGCGCCCACGACGTGCGCTGCGCCGTCGCGAACAGCAAGGGCGGCAGGAACAGCGGGAGGATCAGCTCGGGATCGAGCTCGAACGCGTCCGGCAGGCCGGGAACGGCGGCGACCGCCACCCCGAGCAGCACCATCAGCGCGGGCCACGGCAACCGCAACCGGTCGCCGACCCCCACCAGGACCACGGCCGCGAGCATCAGCCCGACGACGAGCAGCAGGACCTCCACGGCCACAGCGTGCCCCGACGGCGCCCGCCCACCGGCCCCGACGCGCGGGTCACCCGTCGGGCGGCGCGCTCCAGAGGTCGGTGACCCGGACGCCGACACCCGCGAGCAACCTGCGCACGAGCGGGAGGCTGATCCCGATGACGTTCGACGGGTCGCCGTCGATGCCCTCGACGAACCAGCCGCCCAACCCGTCGAGGGTGAACGCGCCGGCGACGGCGAGCGGCTCGCGCGTGGCGAGGTAGGCCGACAGCTCGGCCTCGGACGGCTCGGCGAACCGGACCGTCGTGACGGCGTGGCCCTCGGCGACGCGGTCGATCTCGCCGTCGGCGAGGCGGAGCACCGCGTGGCCGGTGACGAGCTCGCCGGTGCCGCCCGCCATCGTCCCCCAGCGCCGGCGGGCGGTGTCGGCGTCGCCGGGCTTGCCGACCAGCTCGCCGTCGATGTGCAGCATCGAGTCGCAGCCGATCAGGACGGCGTCCGGGTGGGCGCTGCCGATCCGCCGCGCCACCGTGGTGGCCTTCGCGCTCGCGAGGTGCGTCACCTTCTCCGCCGGAGCGGCCTGCGGCATCGCCGCGAGCAGCGCCTCCTCGTCGACGTCGGCGATCTCGACGATCGGGTCGACGCCCGCGGCGCGGAGCACGGCCCGGCGGGCGGGGGAGGCGGAGGCCAGTACGACGCGCACGGCCGGTCAGCCTACGAGACGCCGCCCCGTGCGGGCGGGGCCCTGTCGTGGCCGCCGCCGCGCGCACCATCGTCGGACGGGACGGTGATGCTCACGCGGTCGTGCAGCGGCCGATACGAGACCACCCCGAAGGCAAGTGGTCGCGAGCCGGGAACGGCGCGCCCACCGCAGGAGGACCCACCCGACGACCGAGACGTCAGCGGGGTTCGATCTCCAGCAGACCCCGCTCACGTCTCATTGATCATGCAACGGGTGCGTTCCGCGGAACGCGGGACGGTCATGATCAGTAAGGGTGGTGCTAGGGCGGCAGATCTGCAGCCCTCGCACCACTCCTGGCGATCACCGGTCGCGCCGGTACGCGAGAGGCGTCAGCGCGGTCGCGAGGGCCGTGGCGTGCGACTCGCACCGTTCGCCGCCGCGTGACCAAAGGCGGCGAATGGATGTGGTCAGGGCGCTAGAAGCCCGCGCTGCGGGTCAGCAGCGCCGCGTGCCGGCCCCGCTCTGCGCTGGGGCGCGCGACCGGCGCGGCCGGCGGCCGCTGCTTGGTGACGAACGCGTGGCGCGCCGCGGCGAACCCGTAGCGGTCGTCGAAGATGTCCCGGCTCATCTCGGCCAGCTCGCGGACGCGGTAGGTCTCCAGCGGCCTGCGCCGCTCGTCCGCCGCCCGGACGGCCGCCTTCGCGGCGAGCTGCTGCGCCAGCCCGTCGCTCGTGGCGAGCCGGGCGGCGCGCTCGAGCACGGCGGCGTCGAACTCGCCGGGGTCGCCGGGCAGCACGGCGTCGGCGAGGCCGGTGCCGGCCGCCTCGGCGGCGCCGATCGGCAGGCACTCGCCGGTGAGCCGCTCGGCCTCGGCCGGGCCGACGCGGCGGGGCAGCACGTAGGTCCAGTACTCCGAGCCGGTCAGGCCCATCGTCCGGTAGTGCGGGTTGAGCACCACGCCGTCGCGCAGCAGCACCTGGTCGGCGCCCAGGCCGAGCATCACCCCGCCGGCTCCGGCGTTGCCGCCCACCGCGGCGACGACGAGCTGGTGCGTGCAGGTGATGATCTCCCGGCAGACGTCGTTGATCGCGTTGATGTTCCGCCACGCCTCCGCGGCCGCGTCCGGGCGGGCCTCGATGACGTTGAGGTGGATGCCGTTGGAGAAGAACTGCCCGCCGCGCAGCACCAGCACCGAGGTGTCCTGGGCCGCGGCGGCCCGCAGCGCGGCCGCGAGCCGGTGGCACTGGGCCGTGGACATCGCGCCGTTGTAGAAGTCGATGTCGAGCACGCCGACCGGGCCGCTGCGGTGGTAGGAGATCTCGTGGTGGGCGGCCGGGCCGTCGTGGGCCGCGGGCGGCCCGAGCGGCTCCAGTGCCTCGGGCACCCCGGCGATCCGCTCACCGAGCACCGTGGTGGCCGGCAGCTTGATCCGCGGGCCGCCGTCGTCGCCGCCCCCGGTGGCGAGGCGGCGCAGGTGGCCGATCCACAGCGCGCCGTCACCAGTGCGGACGAGCACCGCGCCCTGCCGGCGCAGGGCGATCGAGCCGGGCTCGCCGGGGGTGGCGGTGCCGCGGTGCGCGTCGAACACCGAGACCGGCACGCCGGCCAGCTCGCTGCGGACGCCGGGGGAGCCGTCCGCCGCGCGGATGCGCCGCAGCACGTGCTCGGTGGGGTCGGCCCACGAGAAGGCGCGGTCGGCCTGGCGCATCGTGGGCCGCAGGCGGCCGCGCACGCCGGGGCGGGAGTAGTCGAGCGGGCGCGGCGCGAACGTCGGGTCGGCGACCTTCGCGACCACCTCGCGAGCCAGCGCGGCGGCGGCCTCCGTGACCGGACCGGCGTAGAGCGCGCTCTTGCGCGGCGGGTCGGCAGGCACCCGGAACACCCGGGTGCCCCAGACCGGGCCGGCGTCCATCTCGTCGATCGCGCCGATCGCGGTGACCCCCCACTCCGGCTCGGCGTCGCGGATCGCCCAGTCCAGCGAGGACGGGCCGCGGTCGCCTTCGGGGCCGGGATGGATGATCACCGTGGGACGGGAGCGCCACACGTCGTCCGGCACGCGCTCCTTCAGGAACGGGCAGAGGACCACGTCCGGATCGGTGGCGGCCACCGCGGCCCGCATTGCGGCATCGGAATCGGCCGGCTGCATCGTGACGTCGTGCCCGTCCGCCCGCAGGTCGGTCCAGATCCGCTGGGTGAGGCCGTTGAACGACGAGCACAACAGCAGGATTCTCACACTGATCTCCGTTGTCGCGATTTTCCTCGGGCGCGCCCGAACAACGGACCGCGTGAATGGGCGGCCCGCGCCAATGTGCGCCCGCGGATCGTCATCGACCCCTGCGGTCGCGGTGGGCGCACCTCCCCGGCCTGTCGATCGTTGGGGGAGCGGAGGGGCGGTGCGTGATTGAACTGTAACCGCCCTCGGCCGCACGTTCGGCGGTCGAACGGCCGCACTCTGGCGGCCATTTGGCCTAACGGCACTGCGCTGAACGGCACGGACACACAGTGTTCGTCGCACCGCGCCCAACGGCGGTCCCTCGGCGCTCAGAGACGTACCCGCGTCACGCTACGCACGCGTTCGCCTGCGTGCCGTAGTTGATGCTGGACTTCACCGGTCCGTTCGCCGAGATCGGGGCGAGCCGAGCGGGCGAATGCCCGAGGCGAGCGGCCGGACGGTTAGGCCATTTCGCGCATGGCGGCGATCACCGTTCCCACGGAACCCGGATCTCCTTGTACTGTCCGCCGACTACCAGTACGCAACGGCGATGGCGACCGGACGGAGCAGATCTCCATGCAGACCAGTACGCCGATCGGTCCTCCCGTGGAGGGGGTCGACGGAGAGGGCGGGGCGGCGAACCGCCTGCTGGCCTACCTGCCGCGCGGCAACACGCTCGACGACAGGTCGTGGCACCGGCGCCACCGTCTCCTGCAGTGGGTGCTGGCGATCCACCTGCCCGCCATCGCCGTGCTCGGCCTGGCGCTGGGCAACTCGCCCCTCGTGGTGGGCTACGCGCTGATCGCGCCGGTCGCCTTCCTCGTGCTGGGCCACGTCCTGCGCACCAGGCGGCTGGCGTCCTCCATGATCACCGGCGGGTTGGTCTTCTGCTCCGCCGGACTGGTGGTGCTCACCTCGGGCAGCATCGAGGCGCACTTCCACTTCTTCATCATCATCGGCTTCATCGCGCTGTACCAGGACTGGGTGCCGTTCCTCTGGAACGTCGGGTTCACCGTGGTCAGCCACGGCATCGGCACCCTCTGGCTGGGTGGCCTGATCTTCTCGCACCCCGCGGGGCAGGCGAACCCCTGGCTGTGGTCGGCCATCCACGGCATCGCGGTGCTCTTCGCGTGCGTCGGCATGGTCATCTTCTGGCGCATCACCGAGGACGAGCAGACCGAGAAGGAGGCGCTGGGCCGTCGGCTGCTCACCGCCGACGCGGAGATCGGACGCCGCCGCTTCACCTCGGACATGCTGGTGAACCTCGCCCGGCGCAACCAGAGCATGCTCTACCGCCAGCTGGACATCATCAACCAGCTCGAGGAGAAGGAGCGCGACCCGGACACGCTCTCCGACCTGTTCACCCTCGACCACCTCGCCACCCGGGTCCGCCGCAACGCCGAGAGCCTGCTGGTGCTCGCCGGCGAGCAGTCCCCGCGCACCTGGACGGCGCCCGTGCCGCTGCGCGACGTCGTGCGTGCCGCGATCGCCGAGACCGAGGACCTGGACCGCGTCGTGTTCGCCATCGACGACCGCGTCGCGGTGTCGGGGCAGGCCGTCGCCGACCTCACCCACCTGCTCGCCGAGCTCACCGAGAACGCGGTGCGCTTCTCGCCGCCGGACACCGCGGTGACGATCCGCGCCCGGCCCGACCGGCGCGACGACGGCGGCTACCTGCTGACGATCGAGGACTGGGGCGTCGGGATGCCGCCCGACGACCTCGACGCGGCCAACGAGCTGCTCGCGGTGCCCCGCGAGGTCGACCTCGCGGTCGCGCAGCGCCTCGGCTTCCACGTCGTAGCCCGGCTCGCGGCCCGGCACGGCGTCGGCGTCTCGCTCGGCAACACCCCCGGCTCGGGGGTCACGGCGATCGTCTCGCTCCCCGCGGCGCTGTTCGCCCGCCCCGGGGTCGAGGCGCCGCCTGCGCCGCTGCGCAACAGGGAGGCCCTGCACCACAGGGAGGCGCTGCCGCAGACCGAGGCCCTGCCCCACGCCGAGACACTGCCCCACGCCACCGCCCGGCCGTACGTCACCGGCGAGGCGGGTCGCCCCGCACCGCGCGTCGAGCTGCCGTCGGACAGCACGGGGTGGGTCGAGCCGTTCTCGACGGCAGCTCCGTCGCCGGCGTCGAACGGAGCGGGGGCCGAGCCGGCCCGCGGTGACGCCGGATGGCGCGGGTGGTGGAACCCCGAGTCGGCGGCGGCCGGCTCCCGCCCGCCCGGTGGCGACGGGATCGACGGTGCGCGCACCGACCCGTCCGCGACCGGCGCCCAGCGCCAGACGCTGCCGGCCGTGCCTCCTGCGGCCGAGGGCGGTCGCACGCCCAGCCCGTCGCCGCGGCCGCGCCCGGCGGACTCGGACATCCCGGAGCCCCGCACCGGCGGTGAGCCTCCGGCGTCCACCGGGGAGGGCCGGCCGGGCCTTCGCCGTCGCGTGCCGCAGGCGCACCTGGCGCCCGAACTGCGCCACCCCGCGTCCGAGGAGCCCGACTTCTCACTGCCGCCCGACGGGGGCGCCGCGAGCGCCCTGTCGCGCTACCAGGCCAGCCGGCAGGCCGCGCAGGCCGTCGTCGACGGTGCCGGCGCGGACGGGAGGCGGTCGTGAGCGGGCGTTCGGGGCAGCTGGACTGGCTGCTCGCGGAGTTCGTCCGCGACGTGCCGGGCGTCGTCCACGGTGTGGTCGTCTCCGGTGACGGGCTGCGGCTGGCGACCTCGCCGGACGTCGGCGTGTCCCTCGGCGACCAGCTCTCCGCCGCCGCGTCCGGGCTCGTCAGCCTCGCCCGCGGCACCGCGCACCTGCTCGGTGCCGGCGCGGTCAGCCAGACGATCCTCGAGATGGCGGGCGGCTACCTGTTCGTCACCTCGATCAGCCAGGGCGCCACCTTGGCCGTGTTCGCCCAGCGCACGTGCGACATCGGCATGGTGGGCTACGAGATGACCATGCTCGCGGCCCGGGTGGGTCACGCCCTCACGCCCGCGCCGCGGTCGAGCGCGGGAGGCTAGCGGTGACCAGCCCCGATCCGGGCGGGCGCGTGGTGCCGGTGTACGCGCTCACCGGCGGTCGCACCCGCTCCACCACGGGCTCGGACATGCCCGTGGAGACGCTGGTGACGGTCACCCCGGCGGGTTCCCGCGCCGTGGACCTGCACCTGGAGTACCGGGCGACGGTGGACCTCGCGTCGCGCCCGATCTCGGTCGTCGAGATCGGCGCGGCACTGCGCGTGCCGGTCGGCGTCGCGAGGGTGCTGGTCAGCGACCTCGTCGACGGCGGATACCTGACCGTGCACCTGCCCCCGTCGGCGACGGGTGAGGGACCGGGACCCGAGGTCCTGGAGAGGCTGTTGGAGGGACTACGTGCACGCTGATCAGCAGGACGAGCTGATCCCGCTGAAGGTGTTGATCGCCGGCGGGTTCGGGGTGGGCAAGACGACGCTCGTGCGGTCGCTCTCGGAGATCCCGCCGCTGCTCACCGAGCAGGCGATGACGGCGGCCTCGATCGGGGTGGACGAGGCCGGCGCGGTGCCGGACAAGCAGACGACCACCGTCGCGATGGACTTCGGGCGCCTCACCGTCGACGACTCGCTGATCCTCTACCTGTTCGGTACGCCGGGCCAGTCGCGGTTCTGGTTCATGTGGGACGAGCTCGCCCGCGGTTCGGTCGGCGCGGTCGTGCTGGTGGACCTGCGCCGGATCGACGACTGCTTCCCCGCGATCGACTACTTCGAGAACCGGCGGCTCCCGTTCGTGGTCGGGGTCAACCGGTTCCCCGGAGCCGACGACTACGACGAGGAGACCGTGCGCGACGCGCTCGCCCTCCCCGCGGACTGCCCGCTCGTCTGGATGGACGCGCGCGATCCGAGGTCGAGCCAGGACGCGCTGGTGGCGCTGGTCGAGCACGCGCTGGCGCGCAGCACGATGGTCCGAGCGAGCTGACGGGCCGGCGGCACCAGGTGCCGCCGGCCCGCCGGGACCGTTCGCCGGCTAGCTGCAGCCGCCTCCGCCGCCGCCACCGTCGCCGCAGCTCCCCGAGCTGCCTCCACCGTCGCTGTATCCCCCCGAGTACACGCCGGTGTAGGAACTGCCGCTGTAGGAGCTACCGGTCCTCCTCGTGCCGCCCCCTCCGCCCGAGCGGCCGACGGCCACGAGCGCCGCGATCACGACGAGCGCGGCGACTCCGATCCAGATGATGGTCCCCATCTCGATCGCCTCCTCCCGGCCGTGGCGCACCGTCCCCCCTGGACGCCGATCGCCCCGACCCTCGCACCGAGTGTGACGGGCACCACGAGCGCGCGGCCAGCGTTTTGAGCAGGACTTGAGGTGCGCGGGTGCGGCCTCAGCGGGGCCAGGTGGAGGCCTTCCACGCGCCAGGGCCCGGGTGCAGCGGGACGCGGAAGCGCGCCGTGGGATCGGACCAGCGGTCGTGCGCGGCGGGTGCTGCCGACGCCGGCGCCGACGCCGCCGCGGCGAGCACCACGGTGAGCGCGGCGAGCTCCTCGTCGGTCGGGTTCCCGCGCACGACGCGGAACGCGGCCCGCCGCTCCTCGGGGTTGCCCGCCCCGGTCGCGGTGCCGAGGGTGTCTCCGCTCCGCTCCGTCACGGTGCCGAGGGTGTCTCCGCTCCGCTCCGTCACAGGGGGATGTTCCCGTGCTTGCGCGCGGGCACGGCCTCGCGCTTCGTGGCCAGCATCCGCAGCGCGCGACCCACGTAGCCGCGGGTGTGCGAGGGCGGGATGACGCCGTCGATGTAGCCGCGGTCGGCCGCGATGTAGGGGTTGGCGAGGGTGTCCTCGTACTCCTGCTGCAGCTCCGCGCGGCGGGCGGCCAGCTCGTCGCCCTCCAGGCCGCGCAGCTCCTTGCGGTACAGGATGCTCACCGCGCCCGCGGCACCGGTGACGGCGATCTGGGCGGTCGGCCACGCCACGTTGACGTCGGCGCCCAGGTGCTTGGACCCCATGACGTCGTACGCGCCGCCGTAGGCCTTGCGGGTGATCACCGTGATCTTCGGGACCGTCGCCTCGGCGTAGGCGTAGATCAGCTTCGCGCCGCGGCGGATGATGCCGTTCCACTCCTGCTCGGTGCCCGGCAGGAAGCCGGGGACGTCGACGAACGTCACCACCGGCACGTTGAACGCGTCGCAGGTGCGGACGAAGCGCGCGGCCTTCTCGGAGGCGTCGATGTCGAGGCACCCGGCGAACTGCGTGGGCTGGTTGGCCACGACGCCGACCGAACGGCCCTCGATCCGGCCGAACCCGACCACGATGTTGGGCGCGAACAGCTCGTGCACCTCGAGGAACTCGCCCTCGTCGAGCACCCGGTTCACGACCTCGCGGATGTCGTAGGGCGTGTTCGGGGAGTCCGGGATGATCGCGTCGAGCTCGAGGTCGGTGTCGGTCAGCCCGTCGGCGATCGCGCCGGCCGTGGGCTCCGGCGCCGGGTAGGCGGGCGGTTCGGACAGGTTGTTGGACGGCAGGAAGGACAGCAGCTCCTTGACGTAGGAGAACGCGTCCTCCTCGTCGCCCGCCAGGTAGTGCGCCACCCCGGACCTCGTGTTGTGGGCGCGCCCGCCGCCGAGGTCCTCGAAGTCGACGTCCTCGCCGGTGACCGTCTTGATGATGTCCGGGCCGGTGATGAACATGTGGCTGGTGCCGTCGACCATCACGGTGAAGTCGGTGATCGCGGGCGAGTACACGGCCCCGCCCGCGCAGGGGCCCATGACCAGCGAGATCTGCGGGACCACACCCGAGCTGCGCACGTTGCGCACGAAGATCTCGCCGTAGAGCCCGAGCGCGACGACACCCTCCTGGATGCGCGCGCCGCCGCCGTCGTTGATGCCGATGACAGGGCAGCCGATCTTCGTGGCGAGGTCCATCACCTTGACGATCTTCTCGCCGTAGACCTCGCCGAGCGCCCCGCCGAACACCGTGGCGTCCTGGCTGAAGACCGCGACCGGCCGGCCGTCGATCGTGCCGGTGCCGGTCACGACGCCGTCGCCGAAGGGCCGCTTGTCCTGCATGCCGAAGTTGGTGGAGCGGTGCCGCGTCAGCGAGTCGAGCTCGACGAACGAGCCGGGGTCCAGCAGCTGGTCGACGCGCTCGCGGGCGGTCTGGCGACCCTTCGCGTGCTGGCGCTCGACGGCGGCCTCGCTGCCCGCGTGCACAGCGCCCTCGATGCGCCGGTGCAGGTCGGCCAGCTTCCCGGCGGTCGTGTGGATGTCGGGCTCGTCGGCACCGGACGCGAACGGCTCCGTTGCAGCGCTCATGGGTGCGGAGCCTAACGCCGTGGGCACGGCCCGCGCCGCGACGATCGTCACCCCCGGGTGCACTCGGCGCGGTCGTGCGCGCGTCCGGCGACCGCAGGACCCCGTCCGTCGCGGACGCCGTACGAGGTGGGCGGAGGAACAGGGTGCGCCGGTAGCGTGCCGAGACATGAACCGGACCGTCCAGCCGCTGGACGCCGACGCGCTGCGCGCGGCGCTCGTCGGCCGATGGGCCCAGGTCGACGTCGTGGAACGCACCGGCTCCACCAACGCCGACCTGCTCGCGGCCGCGGCGGGCGGCGCCCCGGACCGCTCCGTCCTCGTGGCCGACCACCAGGACGCGGGCCGCGGGCGGCTGGCCCGCAGCTGGGTGGCTCCCCCCGGCTCCGGCATCGCGGTCAGCGTGCTGCTGCGCCCCGCGGGGGTGCCCCCGTCGCGGTTCGGCTGGCTCCCGCTGCTGGCCGGGCTCGCCCTGCTCGACGCCATCCGCGCGCTGTGCGCCGTGCCTGCCGCGCTGAAGTGGCCCAACGACCTCCTGCTGGGCGCCGAGCAGCGCAAGGCGGCCGGCATCCTCGCCGAGGTCGGCGACGCGGTGCGGCCGGCTGTCGTGATCGGCATCGGGCTCAACGTCGCCGCCTCGCCGCCGGACCACCCGGGCGCCACCTCCCTGGCCGCGGAGGGCGCCGCCGTCGACCGCGCCCAGGTGCTCACCACCCTGCTCGGCTGCCTCGCGGAGCGGGAGTCGGCGTGGCGCGAGAACCGCGGCGACCCGGAGGCCACCCGCCTGCGCGCCGACTACCGGGCGGGCTGCGCCACGCTGGGCTCCGAGGTGAAGGTCGAGCTGCCCGGTGGCGCCGCGCTGCACGGCATCGCCGAGGACGTCGACCGGGACGGGCGGCTGCTGCTGCTCGACCCGGCGGGCAGGCGGCGGGCCGTCGCCGCGGGCGACGTGGTGCACCTGCGACCGTCGGGGTAGGAGTCCCCCTGTCGGGACCGGACGCGGCGCGGATCGAGCGCTTACCGTGGTGTCGTGGCGTTCCCGGACGACCTGCTCGTGGAGGACGAGCAGGTGGTCGTGCACAAGCACCCGCACTGGAAGATGCTGCTCGGGCCCGTGCTGGTGCTGCTCCTCGTGGTCGGTGCGGCGAGCTTCCTGGCCGCGCTGGTGCGCACCCAGGACTGGGCCACGTGGGCGTGGGCCGGGCTCGCGGCCGCCGGTCTCGTGCTGGTCGGGCGGTTCACCGTGTTCCCCGTCGTGCGCTGGCGCACCACGCACTTCGTGGTCACCGACCGCCGCGTGCTCGTGCGCGAGGGCGTGCTCACCCGCCACGGCA
Source organism: Pseudonocardia kunmingensis (assembly GCF_006716445.1). GTDB lineage: Bacteria > Actinomycetota > Actinomycetes > Mycobacteriales > Pseudonocardiaceae > Pseudonocardia > Pseudonocardia kunmingensis. Next base: position 2,058,019 of record NZ_VFPA01000001.1, on the reverse strand, counting down.
TGGACATCCCGCTGAGCCGGATCAGCAGCGTGCGGGTTCGCCACACCCTGTGGGAACGGATGCTCGGCTCGGGCACGCTGGTCGTCGAGTCGGACTCCGACGAGTCGCTCGAGTTCGACGACGTGCCCGGCGTGCAGCGCGTGCACGCCCTGCTCTACCAGGAGGTCGCCCCGTGACGCGAGACCTGCCGATGACCGTGCCCTCGCCCGGGCTGCCCGACCACGTGACGATCTACGAGGTGGGCGCCCGGGACGGCCTGCAGAACGAGGCCGCCGTCGTCCCGGTGGAGGTGAAGGCCGAGTTCCTGCACCGGCTCGCGGCCGCCGGGCTGCCGGTGCTCGAGGCCACCAGCTTCGTGCACCCGAAGTGGGTGCCCCAGCTCGCCGACGCCGCCGACCTGCTGAACCGGCTCGTGCGTGCCGAGGGCGTCGACTACCCGGTGCTGGTGCCCAACGAGCGCGGGCTCGACCGCGCGCTGGAGGCCGGCGTCTCGCACGTGGCGATCTTCGGAAGCGCCACCGAGACGTTCGCGAAGCGCAACCTCAACCGCACCCTCGACGAGCAGTTCGCCATGTTCGCCCCCGTCGTGCAGCGCGCGCTCTCGGCGGGCCTGCGGGTGCGCGGCTACGTCTCCATGTGCTTCGGCGACCCGTGGGAGGGCGCGGTCGCACCCGAGCAGGTGGCGTCGGTGGCGCGGCGGCTGGTGGAGATGGGCTGCCACCAGCTCTCGCTGGGCGACACGATCGGCACCGGTACCCCGGGGCACGTCGACGCGGTGCTCGACGCCTGCGTCGCGGCGGGCGTGCCCGTCCGGCAGCTCGCGGTGCACTTCCACGACACCTACGGCCAGGCGCTGGCCAACACGCTCACGGCGCTGCGCCGGGGCGTCCGCACCGTGGACGCGAGCGCGGGCGGCCTGGGCGGGTGCCCCTACGCCGAGTCGGCCACCGGCAACCTCGCCACCGAGGACCTCGTCTGGATGCTCGACGGGCTGGGCATCGGGCACGGCGTGGACCTCGACGCGCTGGTGGGCACGAGCGTGTGGATGGCCGAGCAGCTCGGGCGGCCGTCGCCGTCGCGGGTGGTGCGGGCGCTGACCGGCGGCGCGTAGTCCTGTCGGTGGTGTGCGCCACAATGTGCTGACCGAGAGGAGGTGCGCGGTGGCGCTGCCGATCCCCCGAGACCTGATGACCCTCGACGAGTGGGACGCCCTGCCCGAGGACAACTCGGCGCACTACGAGCTGCAGGAGGGCGTGCTCGTCGTGTCGCCGAAACCGGCCAGGAGGCATCAGCTCGCGGTCACGCGACTTGCCTCGCAGATGGAACGGCAGCTGCCCGTGGACTGGGACGCCGTCCCCGACTTCGAGGTCGTCGTGCAAAGGGAGGGGCCGGCAACCGTCCGCGCGCCGGATCTCGTGGTCGTGCGAGCGGGAGGCCCGGAGGTCCGCGTGGAAGCGGGTGAGGTGCTGCTCGCCGTCGAGATCATCTCCCCGGGTTCTCGCAAGATCGACACCCGCATGAAGCCGTTCGAGTACTCCGAGGCGGGCATCCCGCACTACTGGGTGGTGGACCTGGACCCGCCGGCTGCCTCGATCACCGTCTACGGTCTCGGCGCCCCGGGCGACGGCTACGTGGAGAGCCAGACGGCCGTGGGCGAGCTCGTCGTGCCGGAACCGTTCGGGATGCGGATCGACATCGCGGCGCTCGTGACGCGCAGGGACGGCTCCTGACGGGCTCGCCCGCCGCGCGGATCAGGGCGCGAACTCGCAGAAGCTCTCGTAGTGGTCGCCGGTGTAGTACCAGTGGTCGGGCGCGCGCTCGTCCGGGCCTCCGGTGACGATCCGGCGGGCGCCCCGGTGGTCCAGTCCCGGCGTCTCCACGGTGAACTCGCGGTAGTAGCCCGGGTCCTCGTCGGGGAGGATGCCCTCGCGGTTCTCGAACTCCACGCCGTCGTTGCGCGGGTACTCGTAGGGCCCGCCCGCCTCGATGTCCGCGATCACCTCGTCGGCCTCGGCCGGCAGCGCCTCGACGCAGGCCGGGACGGAGCCTGCGGACGCGGGTGCCGCTGCCGGCGCCGCCGTCGACGGCGGTGCGGCGGGAGCGGGTGCGGCCTGGCACCCCGCCAGCACGAGCCCGGCCAGCAGCAGCCGGACGACCGCCCACGCCCGGTTCACCGCGAGGCCTCCGCGATCGTGCGCACCCCGTGTCGCTCGACGAACGCCACCGTCTCGAACTGGCGGTCGCCGATGCGGCCCCCCGGCCCCAGCTCGGCCGCGGCCGTCCGCAGGATCTCGGTCAGGGTCAGGAAGCCCGGCAGGTCGGCGTCGACGAGCCGACCGGCGTCGTGCCAGAGCAGGACGACGCGCTCGTCGTCGGGCCACCGGACGGCCAGGTCGCGCAGCGCGTCGACCAGCGCGTCGAGGTTGCGGCCCGCCGTCTCGGGCAGCCGCAGCGCGCGGGCGATCGCGGCCTGCGTCGGGCGCATCGCGTCGGTTGCGCCCGCTACCTCGGCCAAGGCGACGCCGTCGGCCGCCAGGTTCGCGCGCACCGCCTCGACGTCGGCCGGGCTGGCGAGCAGCACCCCCCGGCCGGTCAGGCCGGGGACGAGCCGGCTGACCGGCGTCCGTCGTGACCCACCCACCGGACCATCGAACCACCGCTCGGTGACCGGGTCGGTACGGGGCGTGGAACTCGCTGCTCCCGTCCGGTTGCGCCAGACTGTCGGAGGCACCTGCCACCCTCGCAGCGATCGGACAGGAGGACGTGCGATGGCCATGCCGCTGCACCGAGATCTGATGACGCTCGAGGAGTTCGTCGCGCTGCCCGAGGACAACTCGGCGCGCTACGAGCTGCAGGAGGGGGTGCTCGTCGTGGCGCCGCGCCCGCGTCCGCTCCACCAGGATGCGATGTTCCGGCTCGGGACGCAGATCGATCGGTGCCTGCCACCCGAGTTGACCATGCTGCTCGACGTCGACGTCGTGGTCCAGGCGGCGGATCCGGCGACGGTCCGGTCGCCGGATGTCGTGGTCACCACCGCGAGCACCGACGTCGACCGGCTCACCGCCTCGGACGTGTTGCTCGCCGTCGAGATCATCTCGCCGGGCTCCCGCAACGTCGACCTGCACCTGAAGCCCTTCGAGTACGCCGACGCCGGCATCCCGCACTACTGGGTGGTCGACCTCGATCCGCCGGCGCCCACGATCACCGTGTACGGGCTGGGCGCCCCGGGCGACGGCTACGTCGAGAGCCAGACGGCCACGGGCGAGCTCGTCGTCCAGGAGCCGTTCGCCATGCGGATCGACATCTCCGCCCTGGTCGCGCGCCGGGGCGGTGCCAGCCGATCGGAGGGGTGACCGGGAGCGCCGGTCGTGCCTACTGTCGAAGTTCCCCGTCGACGACGACTGGAGCGCCGCATGACGCGTCTGAGGTTCGGCATCTTCCTGGCCCCGTTCCACCCGGCGGGTGAGAACCCGACCACGGCGCTGCAGCGCGACCTGCAGCTCGTCGAGCACCTCGACGCGCTGGGGTACGACGAGGCGTGGATCGGCGAGCACCACTCCGCGGGCTCGGAGATCATCGCATCGCCCGAGATCTTCATCGCGGCCGCGGCCGAGCGCACCCGGCACATCCGCCTGGGCACCGGCGTGATCTCGCTGAGCTACCACAACCCGCTCTGGGTGGCCGAGCGCATGGTGCTGCTCGACCACCTCACCCGCGGCCGCGTGATGCTGGGCGTCGGGCCGGGCTCGCTGCCCACGGACTCGGCCATGATCGGGCTGAACCCGACCGACACCCGCGAGCTGCTCGACGAGAACCTCGACATCGTCATGCGGCTGCTGCGCGGCGATGAGCCGGTCACCGCCACCACCCGCACCCACCGGCTGATCGACGCCCGCCTGCACCTGCGCCCGTACTCGGACCCGCTTTCGACGTGGCCGTCGCCGCGGTGGCCTCGCCGACCGGCCCGCGACTGGCGGGCCGGCACGGCATCGGCCTGCTCTCCATCGGGGCGACGCTCACCAAGGAGGGTTTCGACGCCCTCGCCCACCACTGGAACGTCGTGCAGGAGCGGGCCGCGGCGCACCAGCGGGGCGTCGACCGGGCCTCGTGGCGGCTGGTCGGCCTGATGCACGTGGCGGAGACGCGCGAGCAGGCCTACCGGGAGGTCGAGCACGGCATCGAGCAGTGGTTCCGCTACTTCCAGAAGGTCGCCGCGTTCCCGCAGATGGCGGTGGAGGGCGGCGACGTCCGGGAGATGATCGAGTTCATCAACGAGGCCGGCATCGGCGCGATCGGAACGCCCGACGACGCGGCCGCGCAGGTGCAGCGGCTCGTCGACCAGTCCGGCGGGTTCGGCGCGATGCTGCTGCTCGCCCACGAGTGGGCGAACCCGCAGGCCACCCGCCGGTCCTACGAGCTGATCGCGCAGCACGTCATGCCGCGCTTCCAGGGCCATGCCCAGCCCACGCTCGACGCGAAGGCGCGGGCCAGCCAGACCCGCTCCGGCCACGCGGAGCAGCAGCTGGCGGCCGTCGCGCACATGACCGAGAAGTACGAGAAGGAGCGCGGCGCCTGAGGGGTCAGTCCCGCGTGCCGAACATGCCCGTGAAGCTCGCGCGGTAGACCTCCAGGTCGCCGCGGTGCAACCGGCCGCGCAGCCGCACCAGACCCAGGCCCGGGCGGCTGCGCGAGCGCCGCGCCTCGAGCACCTCCATCGACGCCCGCAGCGCGTCGCCCGCGAACACGGGGGCGGGCCAGGCGATCTCGTCACCGCCGGGGGAGCCGAGCGACGTGGCCCGCGCCAGCACGCCGTCGGCGTAGGCGCGCATCCACAGGCTCGCGGTGAACCAGCCCGACGCCGCGAGCGCGCCGAAGATCGACGCCTTCCCGGCCTCCTCGTCGACGTGGAAGGGCTGGGGGTCGAAGCGGCGGGCGAAGGCGAGCATCTCGTCGCGGTCGACGACCGTGGTGCCGAGGTCGAAGACGCGGCCGGCGGTGAAGTCCTCGAAGGCGAGTTCCGGGGCCATGCCGGTCACCGCCCCACGATCGCCAGCGCGGCCTTGTGGACCGCGCCGTTGGAGGCGAGCCCGTCCCCGCCGGCGAACGTCGCCGCGCCGGAGAGGTCGGTGAGCGCGCCGCCTGCCTCGGTGAGGAGGGGGACGAGGGCGGCGAGGTCCCACGGGTTCGCGGCGGCGTCCACGGCGATGTCGAGCACGCCCTCGGCCACCAGGCAGTACTGCCAGAAGTCACCGAAGGCGCGGGTCTCCCAGCAGGCGTCGACCAGCCGCAGGTAGTCCTCGCGGCGGCCGAGCTCGGCGAAGGTCTTGACGTCGGTGGTGGACAGGTAGGCGTCGGCGAGCTCGCCCACCCCGGAGACGGCGATCCGCCGTGTGCCCTGCGCGTCGGAGGTCCACGCGCCCTCGCCGCGCGCGGCCCACCAGCGCCTGCCCAGCGCTGGCGCGCTCGCCACGCCCACGACCGGCACGCCGTCCACGGCCAGCGCGATCAGGGTGGCCCAGACCGGCACGCCGCGGGAGAAGTTCTTGGTGCCGTCGATCGGGTCGATCACCCAGCCGCGCTCCGCGTCGGTGACGGCGCCGCCGCGCTCCTCGCCGAGCACGGCGTCGTCCGGGCGCTCCGCGGTGATCACCTGGCGCAGCGCGTCCTCGACGGCCGTGTCCGCGTCCGTGACGGGCGTGCGGTCGGGCTTGCGGGTCACGCGCAGGTCGGCGGCCCGGAAGCGGGCGAGGCTGAGCGCGTCGGCGGTGTCCGCGAGGCGCAGGGCGAGCTCGAGATCGGCGTACACGAGGGGCAAGCCTGCCTCATCCACCGGCCGAGCCACTGATCCGCTCCCGCAGTCGGCCGCGGGCAGGCGTGGGGGAGTGCTGCGCTCAGAGCGAGCAGGCGAACGCGTGGATGTCGCGGACGGTCGCGCGGTACGCGTCCGGGACGGCCTGCCGGAAGGACATGTCGGCGCCGTGGGTGAGGCCGAGGTTGACCTTCCCCACCACCGGCACGCCGGCCCGCTGCAGCGTGCGGAAGTACGCGATGCCCTCGTCGCGCAGCGGATCCAGCTCGTTGACCGTGATCACGTGCGGTGGCAGGCCCTCGACGTCGGCGGTGGTGGCGAAGTAGGGCCAGCAGAGCGGGTTCTCGGCGTTCTCGCCCGTCGGGTCGTAGACCGAGACGAGCAGGTCCATCATCGCGCAGCCGATGTAGTGGCCGTCGTTCTCGACCATCGACGGTAGCTCGCGCAGCTTGCGGTCGGTGGGCCACCCGTAGCCGCCGCTGATGTAGGGCACCATCGCGTAGACGCCGTCGATGCGGTCCAGCCGCCCGTCCCGCTTGGCCTTGAGCGCGGTGGCGAGCGCGAGGTTGGCGCCGCCCGACTCCCCCTCCACGACGACCGTCGAGATGCCGAGGTCGGCGCGGTGCTCGTGGACCCAGTCGAGGGCGGAGCCGCAGTCGTCGAGCCCGGCGGGGAACGGGTTCGCCCCGCGGGGTGTCCAGGCGTTGCGGAAGTCGACGGTGACCACCACCATCCCGGTCGCGGCGAGGTCACGGCTCCACTGCCGGTGCACCTTGTTGTCCGCCTCGATGATGGTCATACCGCCGCCGTGGATGTAGACCACGGCGGGCAGCGGGCCGGCCGCGTCGGCGGGCCGGACGATGTGCAGCGCGATGTCGTGGCCGTCCACTCCGCGCACTGATTCGGTCCGGGTCGACACCTCGACCGGTGCCTCCCCGGGCCACTCGGCCGGCAGCGCGGCGTAGAGCCCCTCGAACGCCGCATGGGCACCGCCGACGTACTCGGCCACGGCGGCGGGCTCGGCGCTGCGGTCCAGCGGTGGCGGTGCGGCGTGCCCGTCCAGGCCGAGGGCGCCCAGCGCGGCCCGCAGGCCCGGGTGCAGCCGCGGGTCGGTGCGGAGGCTCACCGACGGGTCGTGGAGCCGGCCCTCACGCCGGGCGCCGGGCGCATGCGCCATTTCGCTCATCTGTGGCCCCTTTGCAACACGAGCAGGATGTGTTGCATGCGACTGTGTCCTGCGACACTCTGAAGTGTCAAGACGACGGGAGGCGACATCGTGGCGGTGACCCCGCTGCAGGCGCAGCTGGCCGGGGTGGATGCCCGCCCGGGGGCGCTCGACGCTTTCCGCCGGGCGCGCCGGACGTTCCTCGAGGGCCGCCGCGTCGACATGGGGGTCCTCGCCCGGGAGCTCGGCGTCAACCGGGCGACCCTCTACCGCTGGGTCGGCTCCCGGGAACAGCTGCTGGTCGAGGTCCTCTGGTCATTGGCGCAGCAGACGTTCGCCACGCTGCTCGCCGACCCGGCCACCCTGCAGCCGGGCCGGAGCCGATCGGCGTCGGTCCTCGACGCCTGGGTGCACGCGGTGATCCAGAACCCCGGCATGCGGGCGTTCGTCGAGCACGAGGGAGAGCTCGCGATGCGGCTGCTCACGACGCGCGCGACCGACTACCAATCGCGGCAGCTCGGTGTCGTGCACGACATCCTCGCCGAGGACCTCGACGCGGGCCGCGTGCAGAGCGAGATCCCCCTCGAGGACCTCACGTACGTCGTCGTCCGGATCCTCGAGTCCTACGTCTACCTGACGCTGACCACCGGGGAGCAACCCGACGCCGACCGAGCGGGGCGCGTGCTCCACGCGCTCCTGCCGGCGGTCCCGGCGAAGGAGCGCCCGCCTGCGGACACCGGCCGGTGATCGGTGCTGCCTAGACTTGCCGGGTGACCACCGTCCTGCTCGCCGAGGACGACGCCGCGATCGCCGAACCGCTGTCGCGCGCGTTGCAGCGCGAGGGCTACGCCGTCGACGTCGCCACCGACGGCGTCGCGGCCCTCGAACGCGTCCGGTGCGGCCAGGTCGACCTGCTCGTTCTCGATCTCGGCCTGCCCGGGATGGACGGTCTGGAGGTCTGCCGCCGGGTGCGGTTGGACGACCCGGACCTGCCGGTGCTGATGCTCACCGCGCGCACCGACGAGGTCGACTTCGTCGTGGGCCTCGACGCGGGCGCCGACGACTACGTCGGCAAGCCGTTCCGGCTGGCGGAGCTGCTCGCGCGGGTGCGGGCCCTGCTGCGCAGGCTCACGCCTGAAGCCGTCGAGGTCGGCGGGGTCCGGATGGAGCTGTCCGGGCGCCGGGTGCTGGTGGACGGCACCGAGGTGGGGCTGGCCAACAAGGAGTTCGAGCTGCTGCGCGTGCTGCTGCTGCGCGCGGGCCAGGTCGTCACGCGCGAGGAGATCCTGCGCGAGGTGTGGAACGACCCGGACATGAAGACGTCCAAGACGCTGGACATGCACATGTCCTGGTTGCGCCGCAAGATCGGTGGCGAGCGCCGCATCGCGACGGTGCGCGGCGTCGGCTTCCGGTTCAACCACGACTGACCGGGGGCGGGGAGCGGTGCGCCGGCGGATCCTGCAGTCCACGTTGCTCGTGGTCGCGATCACGGCGCTCGTGCTGGGCGGCCCGCTCGGGATCACCACGTGGCAGCTGGTGGAGGACATCCACCGCGCCGACCTGACGTCGCGCCTCGAGCAGGTGGCCGCGCGGCTGGACACGCCGGGGGCGCGGATCGACCGCGCGTCGATCGAGCTCGCGGTGCCGACCGGCGGGCGGCTGGTGCTGCAGCGCGCCGGGGAGCCGGAGCACGTGATCGGCGCGGACGTCGGCGCCGACCCGGTGTCGGAGTCGCTGCCCTTCGGGCCCGGCGACGTGCTGACGATGCAGGAGCCGCTGTCGCTGATGCGCACCGAGCAGGTGCAGGTCACGCTGGTGGTGCTGTTGCTCGTGGTGTTGTCGGTCGGCACGGGGGCGGTGGTCGCCACGGTGACCGCGCGGCGGTTGGCCGAGCCGCTGCGCGGGGTGGCCGACCGCGCCGCCCGGCTCGGTGCCGGCGACTTCCGCGCCGTGCCCGGCCGGCACGGCATCCCCGAGCTGGACCGGGTGTCGGACGTCCTCGACACCTCCGCCATCGCCCTCGCGGACCTGCTGCAGCGGGAGCGCGCGCTCGTGGGTGACGTGTCCCACCAGCTCCGCAGCCGGCTCACCGCGCTGCAGCTGCGGCTCGACGAGCTCGCCTCGCACCCCGACCCGACGGCGCGGTCGGAGGCTCTGGCCGCCCTCGAGCAGGCCGAGCGGCTGGCCGAGGTGCTCGACGAGCTGCTGGAGGCCGCCCGGGCGGCGCGGGCCGCAGGGGCGGAGCTGCAGGACCTGCGCGAGGGGCTCACCGCGGCCGCGGAGGAGTGGCGGCCCGCCCTGCGCGCCGCGGGCCGGTCGCTCAAGGTCCGGGTGCCGGAGGGGCTGTTGGCGCGGGTCACCCCGGCGCGGATCCGCGAGGCCGTCGGCGCGCTGGTCGACAACGCCATCCAGCACGGTGCCGGCACCGTCACGCTCAGCGCGCGGACCGCAGAGGGCGGCCTCCTGATCGAGGTCGCCGACGCGGGCGCGGGCGTGCCGGAGGAGCTCGTGCCGCACGTCTTCGACCGCGGGGTGTCGGTCGGCTCGTCCACGGGGCTCGGGCTCGCACTCGCCCGCGCGCTGGTGGAGGCCGACGGCGGGCGGCTGGAGCTGTCGCGCGCGCGGCCGCCGGTGTTCACGATCTTCCTGCCGGCCGCCCGGGCCGACGACGTGGTGGGCGTCGCGCCCCGCCGCGGCTCCGCTCCCCGCTGACCGTGTTTGCGAACGATGTCCGCAAACGGCTATCCTCACTTTGCAAACACTGTTCGCGAAGGAGGGCGTCATGACGACGCGGTACGCGCACAACGGGCCGGTCTCGATCGCGTTCGAGGACCTCGGCGGCGCCGGTGGCCGGCCCCTGCTGCTGGTGATGGGCCTCGGCGTCTCACGGTTCTGGTGGCCGCCGGGCCTCGTCGCCGAGCTCGTCGGGCGGGGGTTCCACGTCGTCGCCTACGACCAGCGCGACGCGGGGCAGTCCACCCACTTCGACGACCACGCCGCGGGCCACCCGCTCGCGACCCTGCTGCGCGGCCGGCGCGTCGCCTACACCGGCGAGGACATGGCCGACGACGCCGTCGCGGTGCTCGACGCGCTCGGATGGGCATCCGCGTACCTGTTCGGCCACTCGATGGGCGGCCTGCTGGCGCAGCGCGTCGCACTGCGCCACCCCGGCCGCGTCCGCGGGATCGCGGTGTCGGCGGCGGTGCCGAGCGACGCCGGGTCGCTCGGCGTGCTGCGCTACGTCCGCCTGGGATTCGTGGCCCGGATGTCGCGGCTGCGCTTCCCGGACGGGCCCGACGGCGACCTCGTCGCCGGGCTGGCGCTGGCCCGGGCGGTGGCCTCCCCCGCGTACCCGTTCGACGAGGACGCGGCGCGGCTCGTCGTCGACCGCGAGCGGGCGGTCGGGGTGCGCAGCGGCGTACGGGACGCGGCGGCGCAGGGCCGGCAGACGGGCGCGCCGTGGAGCGGTCCCCGGCTGGCCGCGCTGCGCGTGCCCGCGGTCGTCCTGCACGGCACGGCCGACCAGGTGCTGCGGCCGGCCGGGGCCCGCGTGACCGCCGCGGCGATCCGCGGTGCACGGCTCGTGCTCCTGCCCGGGGTCGGTCACGACCTGCCGCGGGAGCTGTGGCCGCGGGTGGCGGACGAGGTGCGTGCCGTCGCCGATCGCGTGGAGGGCCGGTAGGCGGAGCGGAGCCCACGAGGTCGATCCCGTCTCAGTCCGTGCCGTCGCCCTCCGGACTGAGGCGTCGGGATACGGCGTGCAGCCATTCCGAATTCCAGGTGAGACCTCCCGCACGCAAGTCGTCCACGAGGTCGTTCACCCATCGCAGCTCGGTCTCGGTGATCGCGCGCTGGTACTCGTCCTCCAGCATGAACAACCGGGGCAGGCCCATTCGATCGGCGCGCTCGGCGTCAGCGCCGGCCCGCCGCAGCCGTTCCCGCAGGCTCTGCGCCCGGTGTTCCAGCAGGTCGGCGGCCCGCTCCGGGGTGAGGTGCGGCAGTGCGGCCAGTGCCACGGGGAACTCCGGGAACTCGCGGGCGGGAGCGGAGAGCATCTGCCGCAACCACTCCTCCAGAGTGCCGTGCCCGTGGTCGGTGAGCCGGTAGATCGTCCGCTCGGGACGGCCCGGCGCGCGCTCCGTGTCCGCCACCGCGATGAGCTCGGCACGCAGTAGCCGGTCCAAGGTCTGGTACACGCTGTTGCGCTGGGCGATGTTGACGATCCGGTCCTTCTGCCGGGCCTTGATCAACTGCTGCATCCGGTAGGCGTGCATCGGCTCCTCGGCCAGCAGCAGCAGTAGTTGCACCGCCAGGGGCGAACGCCGGTGCGTGTGATGCGGCACCTGGTCACCTCCACATCGTCGTCATGCCGGGCCGATGGTGGGAGTCATCCTATGTATAGTCATAGTATGACTAGCGGTGAAGTGGGCGGGCGATGACCAAGGCGCTGATCATCGGAGGAGGTATCGGTGGCCCGGTCGCCGCGGCGGCGCTGCAGCGCGCCGGTATCGAGGCGGTCGTCCACGAGGCCCACGCCGGTCCGGGGGACAACTTGGGCACCTTCCTCACGCTGGCGCCCAACGGCCTGGCCGCCCTGCGCACGGTGGGCATGCTCGACGCGGCGCGGCGGGCGGCCGCTTTTCCCACGACGGGCATCGAGTTCGTCAACGGGTCCGGCCGGCGCCTCGGGAGGTTGGGCGACGGCTCGGAGCGGGGCCCGGCCGAGTTACGCACCATCACCATCAACCGGGGCGACCTGCAGCGCGCCCTGGCCGAGGCCGCCCGGGACCAGGGCATCCGGATCGAGTACGGCAAACGCTTCACCCGTTACACCGAGACGGACTCCGGGGTGGCCGCCGAGTTCGGCGACGGCTCCTCGGCCGAGGGCGATGTCCTGCTCGGGGCCGACGGAATCCACTCCCTGGTGCGGCGCTTGATGGACCCCGAGGCCCCGAACCCGGCATACACGGGGCTCCTGGGGATCGGCGGGTACCTCGAATCCTCGGACGTCGCGCCCACCGCCGAGGCCACGACGCGGATGGTCTTCGGCAAGCGGGCGTTCTTCGGCTACCAGACCGGGCCTTCGGGCGAGGTGTTCTGGTTCGCCAACCTCGGGCATTCCGAAATGACCGCCGAAGAGATCGCCGCCCGCGGCGACGACGATTGGAAGTCCCACGCGCTGGCGTTGTTCAGCGACGATCTTCCGGACATCACCACGATCATGCGGGCTGCCGAACCCTCGCGGTTCCGACCGCTCGGCACCTACGACCTGGCATCGTTGCCCCGATGGAGTCGGGGCCGGGTGGCACTCCTCGGTGATGCCGCCCACGCCGTGTCCAACTCTAGCGGCCAGGGCGCCTCCCTCGCGGTGGAGGACGCACTCGTCCTGGCTGCCTGCCTACGGGACCTCCCCGACGCCACCCGGGCGTTCGCCGCCTATGAGCATCGGCGCCGCGCCCGGGTGGAGCGGATCGCGGCTGAGGGGCGCAGGCGCGGCAATCAAAAGGTGGGCTCGGCCCATCCCGCGGCGCGGCTGGTACGGGACATGTCACTGCGGGTGGTGTTCGCGCTGATCGCCCGGTTCGGCAGCCAGGCGTGGATGAACGACTACCGCGTCGACTTCGAGGGGTCGGACTCCTCGCCAGGGCTCCGATGCTGACGTTCGCCTGCGCTCAGCCGGTGGGGACCTGGCGCCGCACGTCCTCGTCGGGGAAGACGAACCGGCGGAAGGCCCACCAGCGGAACGCCATCCCGGCGAGGACGCCGATGATCTGGCCGCTGACGAAGTCGGCGATCCCCTCGGTGAGCGGGCTCACCTGGGGGACCTCGAGGTGGAACACGTAACGCGAGATCGCCAGCGGCGCCGTGTACACGGCGACCCCGATCCCGCTCACGAGGAAGAACAGCGCGGCCTCGTGGTGGCGTTCCCGGCCACCACGGGTGCGGAAGGACCACTCGCGGTTGAGGACGTAGGACGCGATCGTGGCCACGAGCACTGCCATGATCTTGGCCGTGAGCGGCTTCTCCTCGAGCACGGTGGCCTTGAGCAGCAGGAACACCGCCGTGTCGATCACCCACGTGGTGCCGCCGACGAGGGCGAACTTCACCAGTTCCCGGTGCTTGATGGCGATGTCGCGGTAGGGCTGCGGGATGATCGCAAGCGCCGACTCGACAACGGACACCTGCTCGATCGTGCCAGACGCCGGTGCCGCGGCACCCGCCGGTAGGCTCCCTGCACCGTGGACGCCTCCCGATCGCACTCCGCTGGGGGCCTTCCCGTCGTCGGGATGGTCGGTGCCGGACAGCTCGCGCGCATGACGCACCAGGCCGCGATCGCGCTCGGCCAGTCGCTGCGCGTGCTCGCCGTCGATCCGGCCGACCCCGCCGCGCTCGTCTGCGCCGACGTGCACGCCGGCGCGGCCTCGGACCTGGCGGCCCTGCGCTCGTTCGCGCGGGGCTGCTCGGCCGTCACCTTCGACCACGAGCAGGTGCCCCAGGAGCAGCTGCGCGCGCTCGTCGCGGCGGGCGTCCCGGTCCACCCGCACCCGGACGCGCTGCTGCACGCGCAGGACAAGCTGGTGATGCGCCACCGGCTGGCCGGGCTCGGCCTGGTGGTGCCGGCGTTCGCCGAGGTGCGCGAGCCGGGGGACGTGGGGGCGTTCGCCGCCGAGCACGGCTGGCCGGTGGTGCTCAAGGCCGCGCGCGGCGGCTACGACGGGCGCGGCGTGTGGATGCTGCGCGAAGCGCAGCCCGAACTGGTCGCCGAGCTGCTCGCGGCCGGCACCCCGCTGCTCGTGGAGCAGGCCGTCCCGATGCGCCGCGAGCTCGCCGCGCTCGTGGCCCGCTCGCCCTACGGGCAAGCGGCGGCCTGGCCGGTGGTGGAGACCGTGCAGGAGGACGGCCAGTGCGTGCAGGTGCTCGCGCCGGCTCCCGGCCTGGACGAGGACGTGGCCGCGCGCGCCCAGGAGATGGCGCTGCGGGTGGCCGCCGAGCTGGGCGTCACGGGGCTGCTGGCGGTGGAGCTGTTCGAGCGGACCGACGGGGTCATGGTCGTCAACGAGCTCGCGATGCGCCCGCACAACTCCGGGCACTGGACGATCGAGGGCTCCCGCACCTCCCAGTTCGAGCAGCACCTGCGCGCCGTCCTGGACTACCCGCTCGGCGCCACCGCGCCCACCGCGCCAGCCGTCGTGATGGCCAACGTGCTCGGTGCCGCGCAGGAGCCGGCGATGTCGGTCGACGAGCGGGTGCACCACCTGTTCGCGCGGTTCCCCGACGTCAAGGTGCACCTGTACGGCAAGGCCGAGCGCCCGGCGCGCAAGGTCGGGCACGTCACCGCGCTCGGCGCGGACATGGCCGCCGTGCGGGAACGCGCGGCGCTCGCCGCGGCGTGGTTGTCCACGGCGCAGTGGCCCGACGGGTGGTCGGTGCACGAGAACGCACAGGAGGCGCACGGTGTCTGACCCGCGGGTCGGCGTGATCATGGGCAGCGACTCGGACTGGCGCGTGATGCGCGCCGCCGCCGAGGCGCTCGCCGAGTTCGAGGTGCCCCACGAGGTGGGGGTCTACTCGGCCCACCGCACGCCGCAGCGCATGCTCGACTACGCGACGAGCGCCGCCGGGCGGGGCCTGCAGGTGGTGATCGCGGGTGCCGGCGGCGCGGCGCACCTGCCCGGCATGGTGGCCGCGGCCACGCCGCTGCCGGTGATCGGGGTGCCGGTGCCGCTCGCGCAGCTCGACGGGATGGACTCGCTGCTCTCCATCGTCCAGATGCCGGCAGGCGTGCCGGTGGCCACGGTCGCGGTCGGCGGGGCGCGCAACGCCGGCCTGCTCGCCGTCCGGATGCTGGCGACGGGCGACGCCGGGCTGCGCGAGCGGATGGTGGCGTTCCAGGCCGACCTCGCGGAGTCGGTGCTGGCCAAGGACGCGGCGCTGCGCGACGCCGCCGCGGGGACGTGATCCGCGGAATTCTCGTGGCGCGCCCGCGTCTCCCGGTCGTAGTGTGGCCGTACACAGGAGAGGAGGTGGTCCAGCGTTGAATAGCAACTGGGCATGTGAGGTGGCTGTCCGCTAGCACCACTGGACTCGTTCCGACGGCCGTCAGTGGAAGCCGGTGTGGTGCCGGCGAATCCCAGGCAGTCACCCGTGGTCCCCGGGCCCGAGCCCGTCCAGCTCGGCGTGCGCAGCTCCTGCTGCGGCCCGGGGATCACGCATGTCCGGCCTCTCCCGACGGGGGTTTCCCCCACCCGGATCCCGGGGTCATCCCCAATGATCTTCGGTGGCGATCGCAGGACGATCGACGGGTCGGAGGGCTGCGCGGCGGCCCGCTCCAGTCGGGAGGCCCCAGTGTCCAGCTCCTTTGCCGAAGTGCGGTCGTGGCACCGACCGTTGGTGGTCATGGTGGCCGCGATGGCCGGACTGGTCGTCGTCGCAGGCATCGGGCTCGTCGTCGACGACCGGCAGCTGCTGACCGAGTCGATCTGGGCGAAGCCGTTCAAGTTCGCGGTCTCGTTCGTCCTCTACGGCGCGACGCTCGCCTGGATGCTGCCGAGGCTGCGCCGGGCCCGGCGCACGATGTGGACCCTCGGCACGGTCTTCGCCGTCACCGGGATCGTCGACGTCGGGTTCATCGCGCTGCAGGCCGCCCGCGGCACGTTCAGCCACTTCAACACCAACACCGACCCGATCAACGCCATCGGCCAGCAGGTCTTCCAGTCCGGCGTGATCGGGCTCTTCGGGGCGAGCCTGCTGATCGCCGTGATGCTGCTGTTCCAGCGGGTCGGCGAGCCCGCGCTGACCTGGGCGCTGCGGGCCGGCGTCGCGCTGGCCGCCCTCGGGATGCTGGTGGCGTTCTCCATCGTCGGGTCGGGTCCCGGCCCGCGGGTCGTGGAGGACGCGAACGGCACCCCGGTCCGGCTGTCGGGGCAGCACGGCATCGGGGTACCTGACGGCGGCGGCATGCCGATCACGAACTGGAGCGTGCAGGGCGGGGACATGCGGGTGCCCCACTTCGTCGGCCTGCACGCCATCCAGGTCTTCGTGCTCGCGGTGCTGGTCCTGCGCGCCGCGGCCACGCGGGTCGCCTGGCTGCGCAGCGAGCGCGTGCGCGCGCAGCTGACCGGGGTCGCGATCCTCGCCTACACCTGCGTCTTCGTCATCACGGCATGGCAGGCGGTGCGGGGCCAGTCGCTGGTCCACCCCGACGCCGCTACCTGGACCGCCGTCGGGGCGACGGCCGCGGTCACGGTGCTGCTGACGGTCGGGATCGTGACGCGGGCCCGCCTGCGTCCGCCGGTGGCGGGCCGGCACCGCGCCACGGCGGAGCCGCTCGTGCGCTCCGGGGCGGCGTGAGGGCCGCCTGCCGGATTGCTGCCTGCCGGATTGCTGCAACCGGGCGGGGCCGGGCGCTCACAGGCCGAGCCGCTCCACCGCGTCCTCCAGCCGCTTCGCCACCGCGTGCAGCCCGGCGCGCTCCGTGGGCTCGCCGGGCAGCATCGTGGCGACCCGGCGGAACCGCTCCTTGGCGGCCGGGAGCCCCGTGGCCGGGGCGCCGTCGGCGAGCCAGGCGCGCAGGGCGAGGTTGTGCGCGGCCACCACGGACGCGCCGATCACGGCGGCGCGCAGCTCCCCGTCGGGCTCGCCGGTGAAGCGGCTGCGCAGGTGGCGGGTGAACAGCCGCCGGTAGTGGTCCACGCGGGCCGACTCGCGGTCGCGCAGCACGGGCACCTCGTGCGTCAGCGCGAAACGCTGCACCGACAGCGCGGGGTCCTCGGCGTAGAGGTCGAAGACCGTCTCCCCGGCCCGGAGCACCAGCGAGGCCGCGGGCTCGTCGGGGTGGGCGGCCTCGAAGACCTCCGCGATCCGGGCGAGGGCGGCCTCGTGGTCGGGGGAGACCGCGTCCTCCTTGCTGCGGAAGTAGCGGAAGAACGTGCGCCGCCCGACGCCGGCCGCGGCCGCGATGTCGTCGACCGTCGTGTCCTCGTAGCCGCGGGTGCCGAACAACCGGACGGCGGCCGCCACCAGTTCGCGCCGGACCTCGGCCCGGCCCTCCGGGGAGCGGCCGCGGCGGGTGGCCCCAGTCATGGCACGCAGGGTAGCAACCTCCTTGAGTAGTGGCACGTAGTGCCGTTAAGCTGGCGCACATGAACCCCGACTTCGACATCTACCGGCTCAGCGACGAGCACGAGGCGCTGCGCGAGGCGGTGCGGGCGCTCGCCGAGAAGGAGATCGCCCCGTACGCCGCGGAGGTCGACGAGCAGGGGCGCTACCCGATCGAGGCGCAGAACGCGCTGGTCAAGGCGGGGTTCCAGGCCGTCGTCATCCCGGAGGAGTACGGCGGCCAGGGCGCCGACGAGCTGTCGGGCTGCATCGTGATCGAGGAGGTGGCGCGCGTGTGCGCGTCGTCCTCGCTCATCCCGGCCGTCAACGGGCTGGGGCTCACGCCGATCCTGCTCTCGGCGTCCGACGGGCTGAAGCGGCAGGTGCTGCCGTCCATCGCGGCGGGGGATGCGATGATCAGCTACGCCTTGTCGGAGCGCGAGGCGGGCTCGGACGCCGCGGCGATGAAGACCCGCGCGCGCCGCGACGGCGACTCCTGGGTGCTGAACGGCACCAAGTGCTGGATCACCAACGCGGGCGAGTCCACGTGGTACACGGTCATGGCGGTGACCGACCCGGAGAAGGGCTCAGGCGGGATCTCCGCGTTCGCGGTGCACCGCGACGACCCGGGCTTCGAGGTGGGCCCCAAGGAGCGCAAGCTCGGCATCAACGGCTCGCCCACCCGCGAGATCTACTTCGCCGACTGCCGGATCCCGGCCGACCGCCTCATCGGCGCCGAGGGCACAGGCTTCAAGACCGCGCTCGCCACCCTCGACCACACCCGCCCGACGATCGGGGCGCAGGCGGTCGGCATCGCCCAGGGTGCGCTCGACGTCGCCACCGCGTACGTCAAGGAGCGCAAGCAGTTCGGCAAGCACCTCGCCGAGTTCCAGGGCCTGCAGTTCATGCTCGCCGACATGGCGATGAAGGTGGAGGCGGCGCGGCAGCTGGTCTACGTCGCCACCGCGCGCGCCGAGCGCGGCGAGCCGAAGCTGGGGTTCATCTCCAGCGCGGCGAAGTGCTTCGCCTCCGACACGGCCATGAGCGTCACCACCGACGCCGTGCAGCTGCTCGGCGGCGCCGGCTACACGCGGGACTTCCCGGTGGAGCGGATGATGCGCGACGCGAAGATCACCCAGATCTACGAGGGCACCAACCAGATCCAGCGCATAGTGATGGCGCGGGCGCTGCTCAAGGGCTGACCCGCCGCCGCGGTCACGGCACCGCGCGGTCCGCCGGTCCCGTCGCGCTCCCGCGTCCCGGAGCGCCGGGCGCGTCCAGCAGCTGCGCCGCCCGGGCGGCCAGCTCGCTGTCTACGACCACCTCGTACGCGTCCGCGCGCACGCCCGGGACGGAGGAGAAGTCCCGCCGCCCGCCGCTCATGGCGTGCCCGAGCGCGCCGAGGACCGCGCCGAGGACGGCGCCGACCACCAGCCCGTACAGGGCGAGGAGCAGGCCGGAGATCAGCGGGTCGACCCAGCTGAACACCCCGAACAGCCACCCCAGCAGCGCCCCGATGACGGCGCCGGACACGGCTCCCTGCAGGGCCGCGCGTCCGGTCGTGAGGCGTCCGGTCACCTGCTCGTAGCTGCTGAGACCGCGTCCGGCGATCGCCGTGCGCTCCACCGGGAAGCCGTTGTCGGACAGGTGGTCGACGACGCGTTCGGCCTCGGCGTAGGTCGCGTAGGACCCGAGCACCGTCTGGCCGCTCGCCTGCGGCGCGGCGTGCTGTCCCGGCTCGGTCATGCTCCATCACTCCTTCGTCCGTCGGTCGCCCCCGCAGTACCCGCGGTGCGGGCGGGGAACCGGGACGCGACCGGGGGGCACCCGGACGTGACGGGATCGTGACCGTGCAGGTCAGGCCAGCCGGACGGTCGTGCGCTCGGTGGCGGCGCGGCGGCCCATCGCCTCCTCGTCGGGGTGGCGCACCTGCACCAGCGACGCCTCCGCGGCGAGCACGGCGAGCAGGCCGTCGCGCAGCCCGTCGCCGGTGCTCCAGTCGAGCGTGGACAGGACCCGGTCCCCGCGGGAGATCCCCAGCTCGCCCGCCCGCGCCCGGGCGCAGGCGAGCACCTCGCCCACCGTGGCCCCGGCGAGCGCGGGAGCGTTCTCGGGCACCGGGCTCCACGGTACGAACTCGTCGCCCTGCAACCGGACCTCGGTGGCGAAGTCGACGACCCCCGCAGGCAGGCCGGGCACGCCGGCGCCGAACGCGTCGAGCGACAGCGCCACCACGCCGCCGGCCGGCTCGACGCCGAGCGCGAGGTCCACGCGCTCGGCGTCGCACAGCACCCACTCGGCCTCGGCCGGCTCGGTGACCGTGGCCCCGCACCACCACGCGGCGAGCAGCACGGCGGCGGTCTGCCAGTGCGCGGGCAGCAGGACGGCGACGGGCGTGCCCGGCTCGACGTCGCACTCCTCGCGCAGCAGGTTCGCCGCCTTGGCGGCCCAGTTCGCGGTGGTGGTGGCGGAGAGCTCGACGCGCTCACCGGTCGCGTCGTCGTAGAAGGTGATCAGCGGGCGGGCGGCGGCCGCGCCCGAGAGCAGCGGGCCCAGCAGGGCGGCGGTGAGCGTCACGGGACGCCACGCTAGCGCCCGCTCAGTCGACGCAGGGGACGCCGGCCGCTGTGATGGGGGCGTTCGGCGGGGGAGCCGGGGCCGCGGTGGTCGGCGAGGCGGCGGACGTGGGGGCCGGTGCCTCCGCGGGCGGCTCGGGCACGACGGCGGGGTCGAAGTCGGCGCCGAGCACGACCTGCAGGTGCCCGCGGGCGACCGCGTCGTCGCGCTCGACCTCGATGCCGCCCAGCTGGTCGGCCACCGACTGCGCGGCGTCGGCGTCCGGATCGGTGTAGCGCACCACCGACGTCGCGGCCGGCTCGGCGTTGTCCACGATGCCGGGGACGAAGCCGAGCCCGTCCAGGTGCTCGGAGACGTCGCCCGCCATCCCACCGAGGTCGGATCCGTTGCTCACGTCCACGACGTAGCGCGAGGCGATCACGTCGACGGGTGGGGGTGGCGGGGGCGGCGGGTCGGCGGCCTCCGCGGCCACGGCCTGCGCCGCCGCCTCGGCGGCCGCCCGCTGCGCCGCGATCCGCTCCTCGATGAAGGCCTCCACCTCGCGCGGCTCCACCAGCACGACGTCGCCACGGGTGTTCGTCTCGCGCCCCTCGGTCGGGATCGTGAGGAACTGCAGGTTCCCGGCCGCGATGTCGGCGGCCTGCTGGGCGAACGCGAGGAGGTCCCAGCCCTCGTCGATGACGAG
The DNA here is from genome assembly GCF_006716445.1 of Pseudonocardia kunmingensis. GTDB lineage: Bacteria > Actinomycetota > Actinomycetes > Mycobacteriales > Pseudonocardiaceae > Pseudonocardia > Pseudonocardia kunmingensis. The sequence goes on along the minus strand of NZ_VFPA01000001.1, from coordinate 2,037,685 downwards.
TGACTGCTGCGCCACCCCGACGAGCGCGGCGAGCCGACCCGGGTCGGTGAGCGTGCCGCCCGCGAGCACCTTGTCGGCGACGGCGGCGAGGAACACCTGCTGGCGGCGGATGCGCGACAGGTCGCCGTCCGGCAGGCCGTGCCGCTGCCGGACGAAGGCCAGCGCGTCCGTTCCCGAGATCGTCTGCGGCCCCGCGGGGAAGCGCGCTCCGGAGAGCGCGTCGTCCACCGGCTCGCGCAGGCAGACGTCCACGCCGCCGATCGCCCGGGTGAGGTTGTGGAAGCCGAGCAGGTTGATCTCGGCGTAGTGGTCGACCGTCTGCCCCGTCAGCCGCTCGACGGCGCCGATCAGGGCGCTGCGACCCTCCTGGGCCGCCTCGGCGTCGCGGCCCTTCCCGGCGCGGACGCCCTGCGCCGCGAGCCGTTCCTGCGCGCGGGCCGCGATCGCCGGGTAGGCCGCGTTGATCTTGTCGCGGCGGTAGCCGGGGATGTCGACGTAGGCGTCGCGCGGGATCGAGAACGCCGTCGCGGCCCCGCCGCCCTCCGGCACGTGCAGCAGGATGATCGTGTCCGAGTTCAGCACGCCGGTGTCCGGGCCGCTGTTGAGCATCTGCTGCACCTCGGGCGGCAGCGGGTTCCCCTGTGCGTCGGTCCGGCTGTCCACGCCGACGAGCAGGATGTTCTGCGCGCCGCCGTCGCCGCCGCCCGCGATGACGTCGGTGGTCGTGATCCCGGCGGTGATGTCGCGGTAGAGGCCCCACGCGGTCCCGGTGAGCGTCAGCACGAGCACCGAGGCCACCACCAGCACGACGCGCAGGCGCCTGCGCAGCGTGTGCCCGCGCGGCGGCGGGGCCGGTGTGCGGGGCGCCGACGCCGGGCGGGGCCTGCGGGCCGACGCCGGGTGCGGGCCCGGCTCGCGGGACGGCGAGCGCCGGGGCGCCTCGCGCGGGGACCGCTCCGCCGCGCGGGCGGGGCGGAGGCCCACGGCGGAGCGCTGCGGTGACGAGCGCTGCGGTGTCGAGCGCTGCGGTGACGAGCGCTCCGGTGTCGAGCGGCGTGGTGTCGAGCCGCCGGTCACCCGTCCGTCCATCGGTGACCACCTCCGCTCGCTCCCGGCATCCGGTCTCCTAGGGTGCAACACCGGAGGTGGTCCCCCCGGGTCACCGCGGTGCGTGTCGCGGGTGACCCCTGCCGCGTCCACGCTCGTCACGCACCGTGACTCCGGTGGTTCCCCGCCGGAGCGGAGGGAGCCCGCGATGTCCGAGCGGCTGTCGCTGCTGCTGCCCGTCTGGGCCGGTGACCGGCCCGACTTCCTCACCGACGCGTTCCGGTCCACGGTGGACGCGCAGACGCGTCGACCGGACCAGGTCGTCATCGTGCGTGACGGCCCGGTGGGCGCCGCGCTCGACGAGCGGATCGCGGAGCTCGCCGCGTCCAGCCCGGTGCCGGTGGACGTCGTGGAGCTCGCGCAGAACGCGGGCCTGGGCCCCGCGCTCGACGCCGGGCTCGCGGCCTGCCGCCACGACGTGGTCGCGCGGATGGACGCCGACGACATCTCGCTGCCCCAGCGGTTCGCCGTGCAGATGCCGGTCATCGAGTCCGGCGTCGATGTCGTGGGCTCGGGCCTGCTGGAGTTCGCCGACGACCCGGACGTGGTCGTCGGCTCGCGGACCGTGCCGACCGAGCCCGCCGAGATCGTCCGCCGGGCCCGCTTCGCGACCCCGTTCCACCACCCGACGGTCGTCTACCGACGCCCCCTCGTCACCGGTGTCGGGGGCTACGGGGACTTCGCGAAGATGGAGGACTACCTGCTCTGGGCGAAGCTGATCGTCGCCGACGCGCGGGTGGCCAACGTGGCCGAGCCGCTCGTGAAGTACCGCGTGGGTGCGGGCGCCTACGCGCGGCGCGGCGGGCTCGCGCTGCTGCGCGCCGAAGTGGCCCTCCAGGCCCGCTTCCGGGAACTCGGGTTCACCACGCGCGGCCAGTGCGTGCGCAACCTGGTCGTACGCGGCGGCTACCGGTTGGTCCCGGAGGGACTGCGCCGGTCGGCGTACCGCAGGGTGATAGCCCCCTACCGACGGTGATCTCTCCTGGTCGGAGTGGCAGCATCGCGCCACCCGATCGAGGGAGAGAGATGACCGAGCCACCCGTTCCGTCTCCGGAGGACATGGCGGTGCAGGGCGCGGCGCTGCTCGCACAGGGGCGTCCGTTCGAGGCCGTCGACGTGCTGCGGCAGGCGGTCGCGGCCGGGGAGCCCTCCGCGCCGGACCTGCTGGTGCGCGCCTACCTGGACAGCGGCAGCTTCCGCGCCGCCGCCGACTGGCTCGGCACGCTCGTCGAGCAGGGGCACGTGCGCTTCGCGGGTCGGCTCGGCGTCGCACTGGTGCAGCTCGGTGAGCGGGACCGCGCGGAGGCGGCACTGCGGCTCGCCGTCGAGTCCGGCGAGATCAACGCGGCGAACGACCTCGCGATCCTGCTGCGCGACGAGGGCCGGCTGCAGGAGGCGCTGCGCCTGCTGGGCGACGCGCTCGCGGCGGGCGACCAGCTCGCCGCGGCCAACCTCGTCGAGCTGCAGCTCGAGGCGGGTGACCTGTCCGCCGCGGTCGAGACCGCCGAGGCCTACGCGAGCGACGGCAGGCCGGACACCCTCGTCGCGCTGGCCGACGTCCGCGCGTTGCAGGGGCGCCACGACGACGCCGACGCGCTCTACCGGCGGGCGGGCGAGCTCGGCGCGCTGCGGGCGCACACCGCGCATGCGCAGTTCCTGCTGAGCGCCCGGAACGACCCGGTGGCTGCGGAGCGCGCGTTCCGCGAGGCCGAGCGGCGCGCCGAGCCCGGCTGGGCCTTCGCGCTGGGCCGGTTCCTCCTCGACGAGGGCCGCGGGGAGGAGGCGCGCCACTACCTGCAGCTCGCGGTCGACGAGGGCGACGAGACAGCGGTGGAGGCACTGGCGGAGCTGGACGGGGTGGACCTGGACGAGTACTGAGCCTCGGGCGCTGGGCGGATAGCGTGGCTGGGGTGGAGATCGATGCGGTGCGTCGGTACGGCGACGGGCTCGCCGTCCTCAGCGCCACCCGGCGGGGGGTTCCCGCTCTCGACGGCGTCCGGGCGGCGCTGCCCGCCGCCACCGCGCGGCCCGTGCGGCTGGTCGTCGTCGACACGGCCTGCGGTTCCGCCGCGGGGGACGGGGACGTGCTGCGCCTCGCCGAGGACGTCGGCCGCGCAGCCGCGCTCAACCGCGCCGTGGCCGGGCTGGAGCCGTCGGTGGGCTGGGTCGTGCTCACCGATCCGGGGGTGCGCTGGCGGCCCGGTGCGATCGACGCGCTCCTCGACGCGGCGGCCCGCCACCCGCGCGCCGGCCTGCTGGGGCCCCGCCTGTACGCGGCGGACGCGGCCGTCGCGTCCGGGGGAGCGCTGCCGGGGGTGCTCGCCGCGGCGCGCGGACGGATCCCCCACGCGGTGGTGTCCGGACCGACCGGGTGGCTGTCCACGGCGGCCGCACTCGTGCGCCGGACCGCCTGGGACTCGGTGGACGGTCTCGACGGCCGCTACCTGGGCGGGCCCGGCGAGATCGGTGACGTCGACCTCGGGGACCGGCTCGCCGCGGCGGGCTGGCTGGTCGTCGCGGTGCCGGGCGCGGGCGCGGAAGTCGAGCCCGGTGACACGTTCGAGTGCGGGCACGGCATCCTGGAGGCGCACGCGGCCGGGCTGCACCGGTACGTGCGCGACCGCGCCTCCGGACCGGTGCGGGCGCTGGCGGCGCTCGCGGGTCGCCGCCGACCCTGAACATCCGAACCCGAGATCCTGAACACGAGGAGTACGCGTGCTGGACGACGTCGAGGCCGTGGTGCTGGTCGGCGGCAAGGGAACACGGCTGCGGCCGCTCACGCTGTCGGCCCCCAAGCCCATGCTGCCGACGGCCGGCGTGCCGTTCCTGGCGCACCTGCTCTCCCGGATCCAGGCGGCGGGTGTGCGCCGGGTGGTGCTCGGCACGAGCTACCTGGCGGAGACCTTCTCCGAGTACTTCGGCGACGGTTCCGAGATGGGGCTGGAGATCGAGTACGTCGTGGAGACCGAGCCGCTGGGCACCGGCGGTGGCATCCGCAACGTCCTCAAGTACCTCACCGCCCCCGACGTGCTGGTGTTCAACGGTGACGTCCTGTGCGGCACGGACCTGACCGCCGTGGTCGACACCCACCGCCGCACGAAGGCCGACGCCACGCTGCACCTGGTGCGCGTGCAGGACCCGCGCGCGTTCGGCTGCGTGCCCACCGACGAGGACGGGCGGGTGACGGCGTTCCTGGAGAAGACCGAGGACCCGCCGACCGACCAGATCAACGCCGGGTGCTACGTCTTCCGCCGCGAGGTGATCGAGTCGATCCCCGAGGGCCGTCCCGTGTCGGTGGAGCGCGAGACGTTCCCCGGGCTGCTGGAGGCGGGCGCGCGGGTGTCGGGCCACGTCGACACCGCGTACTGGCGTGACCTGGGCACCCCGCTCGACCTGGTGCGCGGCTCGGCCGACCTCGTCCGCGGCGTGGCGCCCTCGGCCGCCCTGCCCGGGCCGGCCGGCGAGGCACTGCTGCTGGACGGTGCGCAGGTGGACGAGACGGCGCGCGTGTTCGGCGGCACGATCGTCGGGCGCGGCGTGACGATCGGCAAGGGTGCCCGGGTCGACGCCTCCATGCTGTTCGACGGCGCCGTCGTCGAGGACAACGCCCGTGTCGTGAACTCGGTCGTCGGGAACGGCGCGCGGATCGAGGAGAGCGCCGCCCTGTTCGACGCCGTCGTGGGCGACCGCGCGGTCGTGGGCGCGCACTGCGAGCTGCGGCACGGCATGCGGGTCTGGCCCGACGTCACGCTGCCCCCGCACGGGCTGCGCTTCTCCCCGGACGTCTGACGGACGTGGCCGGCGCGAGCACCCGCGAGTGGCGGCCGGACTTCCGGCTGGACCTCGCCGGTGTGCTCGCGCCGCTGCGCCGCGGCCCCGGTGATCCCAGCTGGCGCGCCGACGGCGCCGCGGTCTGGCGGACCGGCAGCACGCCGGACGGCCCGGCCACGCTGCGGCTGCACCGTCGCGGTGACGGCACCGTGGTGGCGCAGGCGTGGGGCGCCGGGGCGCAGTGGTCGCTCGACGGGGTCCCGGCGCTGCTGGGCGAGGGCGACCGACCCGAGGGGTTCGTGGCCCACCACCCGCTCGTCGCCGACGCGGCCCGGAGGATGCCCGGTCTGCGCCTCGGCGCGTCGATGCGCGTGTGGGACGTGCTGGTGCCCTCGGTGCTGGAGCAGAAGGTCACCGGCACCGAGGCGCGGCGGTCGTGGCGGGAGCTGTGCCGGCGCTTCGGCGACCCGCCGCCCGGCCCCGCCCCCGAGGGCATGCGCGTGCCGCCGTCACCGGCGCAGGTGCGGGCCATCCCGGACTGGGAGTGGCACCGCGCCGGCGTGGACCTCGCCCGCAGGCGCGCCATCCTCGCCTGCGCCGCGGTCGCGCACCGGCTGGAGGCGGCCTGCGAGCTGGGCGGCGAACGCGGCCGTGAGCTGCTGCGGAAGGTCCCGGGCATCGGCGTGTGGACCGCGGCCGAGATCGCGCAGCGCGCGTGGGGCGACCCGGACGCCGTGAGCGTCGGCGACTTCCACATCCCCACCGTCGTGGGCTGGGCGCTCGTGGGCCGCCCGCTCGACGACGCCGGGATGCTGGGCGTCCTGGCCCCGTACGCGCCGCAGCGCCAGCGGGCGGTCCGCTACGTGGAGCTGTCGGGCTTCAAGCGCCCGAGATTCGGCCCCCGCTACAGCCCGAAGGACTACCGCGCCATCTGAGGAGCGCCCACCCCGCACCTTGGAGCCATACCGCACTTTTGAGGCGCTTCAGAACAGCAGTACGGCTCCAAGGTGCGCTCTGGAGGGTGGCGTCAGCCCTTCACTGCTCCGCTGGCCAGGCCTGCCACGTAGAAGCGCTGGAGGCCAACGTAGAGGATCACGCAGGGGATCATCGCGATCACCGAGCCGGCCGCGATGAAGCCGAAGTCGATCTGACCGTAGGTGCCCTGCTGCAGGTTCACCATGGCCACCGGCAGCGTGTAGAGGTCGGTGTCGGTGAGGAAGGTCAGCGCGCCGAGGAACTCGGTCCACGCGGCGAGGAACGCGTACAGGGCGACGGTCGCGGCGCCCGGCGTGATCAGCGGCCGCAGCACCGACGTGACGATCCGGAACGTGCCCGCGCCGTCGATGTGCGCGGAGTCCTCCAGCTCACCGGGGATCGAGGAGAACGCGTTGCGCATCACCAGCACCCCGAACGGCAGGTTCAGCGTGGTGGTGAACAGCACGAGCCCGAGCAGGCTGTCGGTGAGCCGCATGAGGTTCATCTGCAGGTACAGCGGCGTGAGGATGGCCTGGAACGGCACCATCATCGATGCCACGACCAGCGCGAACAGCAAGGGGCCGGACCGGAAGCGGAACCGGGCGAACCCGTAGCCGGCCGCGGTGGCCAGCACCGTGGTCAGCACCGCGCAGGACAGCGCCACGACCAGGCTGTTGCCCACCGCGCGGATGAGGTTGCCCGGGCCGGTCACCAGCGCCGCGAAGTTCTCGCCGGTCAGGTCGAAGAAGGTGGCCGGGTCCGGGGCCGCCACGATGACGTCGCCGGGCTGCAAGGACCGGAACAGGGCCCAGGCCAGCGGTACCGCGAAGACCAGGAACGCGCCGGTGCCCCCGACGGCGTAGAGCAGGCGCTTCGTCCGGGTCTCGCGCCGGCCGGTGCTCGTGCGACCGGCGCTGGCGCGGGGTGCGGGTGCGACGACGGTCATCGGTTCACTCCTCGCCTCGGACGAGCCACATCTGCAGGGCCGTCACCAGCGCGATCACGACCACCAGCACGACCGACAGCGCCGTGGCCGCGCCGAGCTGGAGCTGCACGAAGGCGCGCTTGTAGATGTAGAGCACCACGGTGGCGGTCGCCGAGCCCGGCCCGCCCTGGGTGAGGATGTAGAACTGGGTGAACGCGAGCAGCGAGCCGATCACCGAGATCACCAGCGACATCGCGATCGTCCGGCGCAGCATCGGGATCGTGATCCGCCACTCCTGCTGCCACCAGCTCGCGCCGTCCAGGTCGGCCGACTCGTAGACCTCGCGCGGGATCGCCTGCATCCCGCCCATGAGCAGCAGCATGGTCAGCCCGGACACGCCCCAGATCACCAGCACCGAGACGAGCACCGTGGCCAGCGGCCCGTCCACCAGCCACGCGGTGCTGCCGTCGGTGATGCCGAGCGCCGCCAGCACCAGGTTGATCGCGCCGCTGTTCGGCTGCGCCTCGAGCAGGGTGATGAACGAGAGCGTGGTCAGGCCCACCACGAACGGCAGGAAGAACACGGTGCGCAGCAGCGTGGCGCCGCGCCGCCTGCTGCGCACGAGCACCGCGAGCGCGTAGCCGAGCACGAGGATCGGCAGCGTGACGATGCCCGTGTAGAGCAGCGTGTAGAGCACCGCGCGCAGGAAGCCGAGGTCGCTGCCGATGCTCACGTAGTTGGTGAGGCCGGTGAAGCCGACCTCGCCGATCAGCGGCCAGTTCGTGAAGGAGATCCCCAGGGCGAACAGCAGCGGCGCGAGGACGAACACCCCGATCATCACCAGCGCGGGCGCGACGAGCAGGAGCCCGACGCGCGGGGGGTGGGTCAGCGAGCGCCGCCGCCCGCCGCGCGGGCCGGACGGCGCGGGAGGCGCGGCCCGCTCCGCCGTGGTCACGGCGGTCATGTCTGGGCCTGCCGGAGGATCCGGTCGTAGCCGATCTGCGCTTCTGCCATGGCCGCCTCGATCTCGCCGTCGAAGACCGCGCGGCGGAGCATCGTGAGCCACGGGCCGTCGGGCTGGTTGTAGATCTGGTTGTAGGACAGCGTCTGCGGCGCATAGCCCTCGTCCTGGTTCAGCAGGGGCGGGAGCACCAGCGGGTGCCGCGCCGCGAACTCCGGTGTCGCGACGTCGGAGCGCACCGGCGTGAAACCGCCCTCGGGCAGCGCCGACTGCTGCGGCAGATCGAGCGCGAACCGCGCGAACTCCCACGCCCCGGACGCGTTGGCGGCGCCACGGGGGATGCACATGTTGTCGCCGCCGTCGAAGAAGGCGCGCCCGCCGTCGGGACCGGGCAGCAGCCGCACCGTGGTGGCCGCCACGAGCTCGGGGTCCGTGTCCGTGGTGACCGTGCTGTAGTTGGAGGGGATCATGCCGATCCGCCCGGCCTTGTAGTCCGAGCCCCAGCGGGAGGCGTCGTCGGCGAAGTTCTCCGGCGGCACGAGCCCGTCCACCCAGAGGGCGCGGTAGAACTCCAGCAGCCGGGCCACGGCGTCGTTGCCCGCCACGTTGCCGCTCTGGGCACCGACCTCGCCGCGGATGAGGTCGGTGTCGGCCGCCCAGACGTGCGGCTGCACCACGAACCCGAGCGAGCCCTGGTTGTTGCCGGGGAAGGTCCAGCCGCGCACGTCGCCGCCGAGCGCGGTGATCCGCCGCGCGGCGTCGAGCAGGGAGTCCAGGTCGGTCGTGGCCTCGTCGACGTCGAGGCCGGCCCGCTCGAACAGCCGCGTGTTGCAGAACAGCGCGGAGTTGTCGGCCAGGTACGGCACGGCGTAGCGGCGGCCGCCGACCGTCGCCAGTGCCAGGTGTCCGGGGCTGAGCCGGTCGGCGAAATCGAGATCCGCGATCAGGTCGGTCAGGTCGGTGAACGCGTCCCGGTAGACGAACAGCAGCGAGTTGATGTCGTCGATGTCCACCAGGTCCGGCACGTCCCGCGCCCGGATCGCGGTGGCGAGCTTCGTGACGTACTGGACGTCCGGGATCGGTGTCAGCTCGACGGTCAGCCGGTCCTGGCTCGCGTTGAACGACGCCACGAGCGCGGTGAGGCCCTCCTGGGTGTTGGCCCGGCACCAGACCCGGACGGGGCCCGTGGCCGAGGTGCCGAATCCGGGCGCCGCGGTGTCCGGCGCCGGCAGCACGGAACTGCAGGCCGGCAGCCCGGCCGCGAGCGCGCCGAGTCCGGCGAGCCGGAGGAAACCGCGTCGTGAGGTCGTCATCGTCCTCTTCCTGACGGGTGGAACTCAGGTGGTCGGGATCCAGACGCGCATCGGCGCCGCGCCGCGGTTGGCCCAGGCGTAGTACGGCACCAGGGTCAGCTCGCCCGCGGTGACGACGGTGACGCCGCCGAGCAGGTCCGGGCGGTGCGCGCCCGCGCGCGGGGCGGCGGGGTCGAGGCGCAGGTCGTCGACCGGGGTGTCGTGGTCGGCCTGCTCGGCCGCGTACACCAGCGGCCCGCGCTCCACGGCCACGCAGCCGCGCACGGCGTCGACGCGGGGGTGCGCGGTGGTGGTGCGGACCTCCATCGGCAGCCGCAGTTCGACGACGTCGCCCGCGGCCACCTGCACCCGGGCGTAGCCGGGTCCCACCGGTGCGCCGTCGAGGGTGGCGCCCGCCGCCCACGCCGGCACCCGCAGGGACAGGGCGAAGGGGGCGTCCGCGGCGTCGACGCGCACGCGCACCAGCCCGTCCCACGGGTACTCGGTCTCGACGGTCAGCGTGGTGGCGCCTGCCGTGACCGTGCCCGGTGCGTACTGGTGCAGCTGGACGCCGCCGTCGTCACGCGTGGCGAGGTAGCCCTCCAACCCGGACAGCGTGCGCATCACGTTGGGCGGGCAGCAGGCGCAGTCGAACCAGCCGCGGCGGCCGTGGGCGGGCGAGCGGTCGCCGTCGGCGTGGGCGTCGCTGCGGTGCTGCAGCGGGTTGACGTAGAAGTACTCGGAGCCCGACAGGGAGACGCCGGCCAGGAAGCCGTTGAACAGCATGCGTTCGATCGCGTCGGCGTAGCGGGCGTCGCCGGTGGCCAGCAGCATCCGCCACGCCCACTGGACGCCGCCGATCGCCGCGCAGGTCTCGGCGTAGGCGCGGTCGGTGGGCAGCTCGTAGGGGTCGCCGAAGGCCTCCCGGTCCCAGCGCGCGCCCAGCCCCCCGGTGATGTAGGTCTTGGTGGCGAGCATGTGGTCGAACTGCCGGGCGAGGGCGTCGAGCAGCGCCGTGTCGCCCCGTTCGGCGGCGACGTCGGCGGCACCGGCGGTCAGGTAGACCGCGCGCACGGCGTGGCCCTCCACCGTGGTGGCCTCCCGCACCGGAACGCGGTCGGAGAAGTAGGTCGGGTCGTGGCCGTAGGCGCTGATCAGCCCGTGGCCGCGGGCCTCGACGAAGTAGCGGGCGAGCTCCAGGTGGCGGGGGTCGCCGGTCTCGCGGTGCAGCTCGACGAGCGCCATCTCGATCACGGGGTGGCCGTCGACGTCGTGGCGGCGGTCCTCGCCGAAGGTGTCGGCCAGGTGGTCGGCGACCTTGACGGCGACGTCGAGCAGCGCCGTGTCGCCGGTGCAGCGGACCTGGGCGACGGCGGCCTGGATGAGGTGTCCCGCGCAGTAGTGCTCGTGGCTCCACGGCAGGTCGGTGTAGCGCTCGTCGGCGTGGCGGACCTGCACGACGGAGTTCAGGTAGCCGTCCGCGGCCTGCGCGTCGGCGACGACCGCGGTGACCTCGCGCTGCATCGCCAGCAGCTCCTCGGCGGGGCGGCGGGCGTACTCCCAGGCCACGGCCTCGAGCCACTTGTAGACGTCGGAGTCGGCGAAGATCGGGCCGATCGCGTCGCCCTCCTCCCGGCCGGCGGCGATGCGCAGGTTCCGGAGGTTCCCGGCGTCCTCGAGACGCCGGCGGCCGAGCGGGATCGCCGCCGCGTTCGCGTCCTGGCGGCCGGCCCAGAAGCCGCCGCCGATCGTCGCCTCGCCGAGGCCGAGCGGGCGCAGCGCCACCTGCGCCGCGGCCGTCGGGGCGGCGGGCCCCCGGGTGCTGGTGGTGCCGGTCCGGGGCGAGGTCGCCGTCATGCCACTCCTGCGTGTCACGGAAAAAAGGAATTCGATTTCCGTGGAGACGGTAGGGTCGGTGCCCCGAGCAGTCAAGGCCTGGTGCCGCTACGATGCGCCGAGGCCGGAACGTACGGAAAGGAGTGCCGGTGGCGAGCAGTGCGTCGAGCCGCGCCGGCGTCGTCCGCATCACCGACGTCGCGGCGCTGGCCGGGGTCTCGCCCGGCACCGCGTCGAAGGCCCTGAACGACACGGGCCAGCTGCGCAGCGAGACCCGTGAACGGGTCCGTCGCGCCGCCGAGCAGCTCGGGTTCACCCCCGACGGCCGCGCCCGCGCGCTGTCCTCGGGGCGCAGCTACACCGTCGGGCTGGTCACCACCGACAGCTCCGGCCGCTTCAGCATCCCGATCATGCTCGGCGCCGAGGACGCCCTCTCCGCGGGGGAGATGGCCCTGCTGCTGTGCGACACCCGCGACGACCCGTTGCGCGAGCAGCACTACGTGCGCACCCTGCTCGCCCGGCGGGTCGACGGGATCATCGTCACCGGGCGGCGCACCGAGCCCCGGCCGCCGATCGACGTGCCGATCCCCGTCGTCTACGCGTTCTCCAGCTCGACCGACCCGGCCGACGCCTCGGTCGTCGTCGACGACCGGGGCGGCGCGACCGCCGCCGTCGGGCACCTGCTGGACGTCGGGTGCACCGCGATCGCCCACGTCACCGGCCCGCAGCGGCACCGCAGCGCCGTCGAGCGGGCCTCCGCGGCGGTCGAGGCGGCCGGAGGGGCGTTCCGCGGCCCGGCGCTCTACGGCGAGTGGAGCGAGCGCTGGGGCCGCCACGCCGTCGACCTGCTGCTGCGCGCCCACCCCGACCTCGACGCGATCTCCTGCGGCAGCGACCAGATCGCCCGCGGGGTCTGCGAGCGGCTGCGCGAGCTGGGCAGGCGCATCCCCGAGGACGTCGCCGTCACCGGTTACGACAACTGGGACGTCATGGCGCTGGCCAGCCGCCCCCCGCTCACGACGGTCGACCTGGAGCTGGAGGAGCTGGGCCGCCACGCCGCCCGGCTGCTGCTGGACGCGGTGGCCGGCCGTGCGCACCGCGGAACGGTGGCGCTCCCGGCCCGCCTCGTGGTCCGCGCCTCGACCCTGCCCGACTGAGGCGGCGGCGTGGCCGCGCGCTCCGCTGCAGACTCCCACCCGGACGAACGGCACTCTCGTCGGTACCTAGCCGACGAAAGTGCCGTTCGTCATCGGATATGGTCCCGGGGAGGTGCCCGATGGGAGCGGACGTGCGGACGCGGCGCCGGCGCGCGGGGCTGGTCTCGGCCCTCTTCATGGCCGCCGGTCCCGGCACGGTGGCCGGCGTCGTCCCCTACCTGCTCACGCGCTGGGAGCGACGCGACCCGGTGCCCGGGGGCGTCCCGGCCCAGGTGGCGGGGAGCGTGCTCGTCGCGATCGGCGGGGCGGCGATCACCTCGGCGTTCGTGCGCTTCGTGCGGGAGGGCCTCGGCACGCCGATCCCGGTGGCCGCGCCCACCGAGCTCGTGGTCGGCGGGATCTACCGACACGTCCGCAACCCCATGTACCTCGCGCTGGCCTCGGCCGTCCTCGGGCAGGCGTTGCTGCTCGGCCGCGCCCGGCTGCTCGTGTACACGGGCGTGATGGCGGTGCCGGTCACGGCGTTCGTTCGCCTGCGGGAGGAGCCTGCGCTCGCAGCGCAGTTCGGTGAGCAGTACGAGCTCTACTGCGAGAACGTCCCCCGCTGGATCCCGCGTCGACGCCCGTGGGAACCGCCCCACCGCACCGTGGAGCCATAGCGCTGCCCAGCGGGCGACAGAACAGCAATAAGGCTCCAAGGTGCGTCTGGGTGGACGACTACGCTCGTTCGCGTGAGAGTCGCTGTGTTGGTCGGTGGCGTCGGTGGGGCCCGCTTCCTGCTCGGGGTGAAGGCGGCGCTCGGCCTGCCCCCCACAGGTGAGGGGGAGTCGGGGCACCAGGTCACGGCCGTGGTGAACGTCGGCGACGACGTCTGGATGCACGGCCTGCGGATCACCCCCGACCTCGACACGTGCATGTACACCCTCGGCGGTGGGATCGACACCGAGCGCGGCTGGGGCCGGGTCGGTGAGACCTGGACGGTGCGCGACGAGCTCGCCGCCTACGGCGCCGAGCCCACGTGGTTCGGCCTCGGCGACCGCGACCTCGCCACCCACCTCGTCCGCAGCCGGATGCTGCGCGCCGGGTACGGCCTCTCCGACGTCGTCACCGCGCTGTGCGACCGGTGGCGCCCCGGTGTCCGGCTGCTGCCCGCCACCGACGACAGGGTCGAGACCCACGTGGTCGTGGACGACCCGGAGACCGGCCCGAAGGCGCGCAAGGCGATCCACTTCCAGGAGTGGTGGGTGCGGCACCGCGCCGAGCTGCCCGCGCACGACATCGTCTCGGTCGGCGCCGAGCAGGCGAGCGTGCTGCCGGCGGCGCGCGACGCGATCCGGGACGCCGACGCCGTGCTGCTCGCACCGTCCAACCCCGTCGTCAGCATCGGCACGATCCTCGCCGTGCCGGGTGTGCGCGAGGCGCTGCGCGAGACGGCGGCGAAGGTCGTGGGGTTGTCGCCGATCGTGGGCGGCAGGCCGGTGCGCGGGATGGCCGACGCGTGCCTCACCACGATCGGCGTGGAGACCAGCGCCGAGGCGGTCGGGCGGCACCTCGGTGCGCGCGCCGACGGCGGGGTGCTCGACGGCTGGCTCGTGCACACCGGCGACACGGCCGACGTCCCGGGCGTCGAGGTGCAGGCGGTGCCGCTGCTGATGTCCGACGTGGACGCCACGGCCGAGATGGCGCGGCGGGCGCTGGAGCTGGCGGGGACGACCGTTGCGTGACCACGCCGCCCCCGAGGGCCTGACGGTCCTGCCGGTCCCCGGGCTGCCCGAGTTCCGCCCCGGTGACGACCTCGCGGGTGCCCTCGCCGACGCCGCGCCGTGGCTCGCCGACGGCGACGTCGTGGTGATCACCTCCAAGGTGTTCTCCAAGGTGGAGGGCAGGCTCGTTCCCGCCCCCACCGACCCCGAGGCGCGCGACGCGCTGCGCCGCGAGCTCGTCGACGCCGAGACCGAGCGGGTGCTGGCCCGGCGGGGCCGCACGCTGATCGTCGCGGGCAAGCTGGGCATCGTGCAGGCGGCGGCGGGTGTCGACGGCTCGAACGTCCGGCGCGACGAGCTCGCGCTGCTCCCGGCCGACCCGGACGCCAGCGCCGCGCGCCTGCGGGACGAGCTGCGGCGCCTGCGCGGCGTCGAGGTGGCCGTGGTCGTCACCGACACGCTGGGCCGCACCTGGCGCGTGGGACAGACCGACGTCGCGATCGGCTCGGCCGGGCTGCCCGTGCTGCACCGCTACGAAGGGCAGCTGGACGCCGAGGGCAACGAGCTGCTGGTCACCGAGGTGGCGCTGGCCGACGAGCTGGCCGCGGCTGCCGACCTCGTCAAGGGCAAGCTCGGCGGGCTGCCGGTGGCGGTGGTGCGCGGAATGGCGCCGGTGGACGACGGCTCCACGGCGCGGGACCTCGTGCGCCCGCTCGACGAGGACATGTTCTGGCTCGGCACCGACGAGGCCATCGCCCGCGGCAGGCGCGAGGCGGTGCTGCTGCGGCGCAGCACCCGCGCGTTCACCGACGACCCGGTCGACGGGGCGGTGCTGCGGCGGGCCGTCGGCGTGGCGCTCACCGCGCCCGCGCCGCACCACAGCACACCGATCCGGTTCGCGTGGGTGCGCGAGCGGCGCGCCGCGCTCCTGGACGCGATGGCGGCGCGGTGGCGCGAGCACCTGGAGGCCGACGGGCGCCCCGCGGACGAGGTGGAGCGGCGGATGCGGCGCGGCGACCTGCTGCGCCGCGCCCCCGAGCTGGTGCTCGCCTTCCGCACCGGCGACGGCATGCACACCTATCCCGACGACGCCCGCCGCACGGGTGAGCGGACGATGTTCACGGTGGCCGGGGGTGCGGCCGTGCAGTCGTTCCTCGTGGCGCTGGCCGCCGAGGGGCTCGGCTCGTGCTGGGTGGGCTCGACGATCTTCGCGCCGGACGTCGTCCGCCGGGTCCTGGACCTTCCCCCGGACTGGCAGCCGCTCGGCGCCGTCGCCGTCGGGGTGCCGGCGGACCCGCTCGTGCCGCGCCCGCCGCGCGATCCGGACCAGGGGTTCCTCGAGTGGTAGCCCCCGCTGCGGCGGTCGCCGAGCTGACGGCCTGGGACCCGGCCGACCGGGCTCAGCAGGGCCTGCGCCACGCGCTGCTCGCCTTCCTCGACGCCCGTCCGGACGACGCGTGCTCCCGCTCGTGCGAGCCCGGGCACCTCACCGCGTCCGCGCTCGTCGTCGACGCGGCGGCCGAGCACACCCTGCTGACCCTGCACCCGCGCGTCGGCCGGTGGCTGCAGCTGGGCGGGCACTGCGAGGACGGCGACGCCTCCCTCGCGGACGCCGCGCTGCGGGAGGCCACGGAGGAGTCCGGCATCGACGGCCTGACGATCGACCCGGCGCCGCTGCACGTGGACGTCCACCCGATCACCTGCTCGCTGGGCCTGCCGACCCGCCACCTCGACGTCCGGTTCCTGGTGCGGGCGCCGGAGGGCGCGGTACCGCGGATCAGCGCCGAATCCGACGACCTGCGCTGGTGGCCCCTCGACGCCCTCCCCGACGACGCCGACGTCCCCGCGATGGTCGCCGCCGCCCGCTCCCGCCTTCCCTGACGCCCGACCCCACCCCGGCGAGTCTCCCGTCCGGACAGCGCGAGTCTCCCGTCCGGACAGGGCGAGTCGCGCGGGCGATCAGGCCGGTCGGGCGGGCGGCGCGGGTGGGAGCGGTGGCTCGGGTGGGTCCGGCGCCTTCGGAGGGGTCGGCGGGAACGGCTCGGGCCCGGGCGGTTCTGGCTCGGGGCCCGGTCCCGCGGGGTCAGTGGCGTGGACGCCCATGTTCCACCCCTCGTGTCGTCGTCACGATCGCCCTACTCCGCACCAGTACCCGCGGGCGGTGCACTCATTCCCAGAACCGCAGCTCGCTGTAGCCGAAGAACGCGAGCTCGGCGTCGCCGCCCACGGCCGCGAACAGGTTCCCGCCGACCTGGAAGAACGCCGAGGAGACCCCCGGCACCCCGATGATCAGCAGGAACAGCACGAGCGGTGCCCACGGCCGCACCCGCGCCGCCAGCCGGCGCGCGGACAGCGGCAGGAACGGCTCCAGCACGCCGAAGCCGTCGAGCCCCGGGATCGGGATGATGTTGAGCACGAACGCGATCACCTGGATGAACGCCAGGCAGGAGAGGCCGATCGCGAGCCCGATCGGCATCGGCACGAGCGCGACGGCCGCGGTGAGCAGCGCGCCGAGCACCAGGTTCGTGCCCGGGCCCGCGAGCGACACGAGGCTGCGCGCGCCGCGGGAGCGGATCGCGCCGTGGTTGATCCACACAGCGCCACCGGGCAGTGGGATCCCACCCACGAGGAGGATCACGATCGGGAGGACGAACGACAGCCCGACGTCGGTGTAGCGGCGGATGTCGAGCGTGAGGTAGCCCTTCGACCGCACGGACCGGTCGCCCGCGCGGTAGGCGACGAGGGCGTGCCCGAACTCGTGCAGGCACAGCGACACCGCCCAGCCGCCGAGCACCAGCAGCACCACCCCCGCCGTGAGCAGCGGAGACGTGCCCGTGGCGAGGGCGGCGGGAGTGCCGGCGACGGCGAGCACCGCTCCGGCGACCGCGATCGCGACGAGCACGAGGAACCAGGGACTGACCCGATCAGACACAACGCGCACCCGGTCATTGTGCTGAACGGGCGACCGACCGGGTGGACTGCGTCACCCGGTCGGCAGCTTCAGCTTGCAAACCTCGAACCGACAGCGCTGTACTTACATCGCTGTCATTCCCAGCCCGTAGGGTTGGTGGCGGCCACGCCGGGGGCGCGCGGGGAGGTGGGCAAGGTGAACGTCATCACAGCCACGATGGAGCTGGTCGAAACCACAGCGGGGGTTCCGTATCCGGCTGCCGATCCGTTCGGGGAGGCGGTTGCCGCACTCGGCCAGGAGGAACCCGAGGAGCAGGACTGGCAGGAGCGCGCGCTCTGCGCGCAGACCGATCCGGAGGCGTTCTTCCCGGAGAAGGGCGGCTCCACGAGGGAGGCCAAGCGCATCTGCTCCGGGTGCGAGGTGCGCGCCGAGTGCCTCGAGTACGCGCTCGCGCACGACGAGCGCTTCGGCATCTGGGGCGGGCTCTCGGAGCGGGAGCGGCGCCGGCTGCGGCGCGCCGCCTGCTGAGCCGTCCGGTGGTCTGAGCCGCGCGAGCGCCTACCGGCCCTCGTCGCCGTCCACGGCGTCCGGCTCGATGTTCAGGTACTCCGCCACCTGCTCGACGAGCACCTCGTGCAGCAGGTCGGAGAGGTCGGCGCCCCCTCGGGCGCGCGCCTCGAGCGGTCGGCGGTAGATCACGATCCGCGCCCGCGACGGCAGCCCCTCCGGGTCCACGCCGGCCGGCACGAGCTGCGCGAGGGGAACCCCGACGTCGGCGAGCACGCCCTGGCCCCACACCACGTCGTCCGGCGAGGTCTCGTCGACCTCGGGGACCTCGTCCACGGCGAGGTCGAGGTCGGCGAGCTCGGATCCCCAGCGCAGCTCGATCGGCTCCAACGCCTCCAGCACCATGGCGTCGAACTTCTCGGCACGCGTGCGCGAGGCAGGCGTGGTGGCCGGGTACATCAGTCCGCGCAGGCCCCGCCCCCGGCGGTCCCGCCTGCGGGGCGAGCGGCGCAGCGTCCGGCGCGCGGTCGTCACCCGGGGAATCCTACGGCCCCCGGCGGGCCGGTCCCACTCCCCGACGCTCCGCGTCCCGCGGACACCACCCGCACCGGCGATCCCGGCGGTGCCCGGAGGGGGTGAGTCGCGCAGACGGTGCGCGTCGCGGCCGGGGAGCGGGGGCGCGAGGAGGTATCGTCCGGGACGTGCTGAGTGTGCGGCGGTGTTCGCGGACCGGGTGCACCGAGCTCGCGGTGGCCACGCTCACCTACGTCTACGCCGACTCCACGGCGGTCGTCGGTCCCCTGGCCACACAGGCCGAGCCCCACTCCTATGACCTGTGCACGGCGCACGCCCACCGGCTGACGGCGCCCAGGGGCTGGGAGCTGGTGCGGTTCGAGGGGGAGTTCGCCCCGCCGCAGCACAGCAGCGACGACCTCACCGCGCTGGCCGAGGCCGTGCGCGAGGCCGGACGCGCCGACCGCCCGGTGGAGCCGGTGCCCGCGTCGGGCACCGGGCGCCGGGGGCACCTGCGCGTCCTCCCCGGGCCCTCGGAGGACTGATCCGCGGCGACGCTAGTGTCTGAGGCGTGGCAGATCTGGCGGCGATCGTGAAGGCCTATGACATCCGCGGCGTGGTCGGCGAGCAGCTCGACGCCGCGACCGTCCGCGACCTCGGCGCGGCGATGGCGGCGCTGGTGGGGGCGGAGGGCGCGCGCGGGGTCGTGATCGGTCACGACATGCGCGACAGCTCCCCGGAGCTTGCGGCGGCGTTCGCCGACGGCGTCACGGGGCAGGGCCTCGACGTCGTGTCGATCGGCCTGGCCAGCACCGACATGCTCTACTTCGCCTCCGGCACCCTCGAGCTGCCGGGCGCGATGTTCACCGCGAGCCACAACCCGGCGAAGTACAACGGCATCAAGCTCTGCCGCGCGGGCGCCACGCCGATCGGGCAGGACACCGGCCTCTCGCAGATCCGCGAGGCCGTCGAGGCGGGCGTGCCGGCCGGCCCCGGGGGCGGCACGGTGAGCACCCGCGACATGCTCGCCGACTACGCGGCCTACCTGCGCGAGCTCGTCGACCTGAGCGGCGCGCGACCGCTGCGCGTGGTGGTCGACGCCGGCAACGGCATGGGCGGCTACACGGTGCCCGCGGTGTTCGAGCCGCTGCCGTTCGAGGTCGTGCCGATGTACTTCGAGCTCGACGGCACGTTCCCCAACCACGAGGCCAACCCGCTCGACCCGGCCAACCTCGTCGACCTGCAGAAGCGCATGGTCAGCGAGGGCGCCGACATCGGCCTGGCCTTCGACGGCGACGCCGACCGCTGCTTCGTGGTCGACGAGCGCGGCGAGCCGGTGAGCCCGAGCGCGATCACCGCGCTGGTGGCCACCCGCGAGCTGGCCAAGGACCCGGGCGCCACGGTGATCCACAACCTGATCACGTCGAAGGCCGTTCCGGAGATCGTCACCGAGCGCGGTGGCACCCCGGTGCGCACCCGCGTCGGGCACTCGTTCATCAAGCAGACGATGGCCGAGACGGGCGCCGTGTTCGGCGGCGAGCACTCCGCCCACTACTACTTCCGCGACTTCTGGAAGGCCGACTCCGGCATGCTCGCCGCGCTGCACGCGCTGGCGGCGCTGGCCGAGCAGGACGCGCCGCTGTCGCAGCTGATGGCCGACTACGAGCGGTACTCGGCATCCGGCGAGATCAACTCGACTGTGCGCGACCAGGCCGACCGGATCGCGGCGGTGAAGGACACCTACGGCGCCCGCGACGGCGTCGAGCTCGACGAGCTCGACGGCCTCACGGTCAACCTTCCCGACGGGTCCTGGTTCAACCTCCGCCCGTCCAACACCGAGCCGCTGTTGCGGCTGAACGTGGAGGCCGCGGACGCCGCCGCGATGGCCGCGCTGCGCGACGAGGTGCTCGCGGTCGTCCGCGCCTGACCTCGCCGAACTCCGCGAGTGGCCGACCTGCCCGGCGGAGTGCGCCGCACACTGGCAGCATCGGGTGTTCCCGCGCGCGCCGAGCGCCTGGGCGGAGCTCGCGGAGCGAACATCGACGCCGTCGAAGGAGGAGGACCGTGGCCGTACAGCTCGATCCCCAGCTGATGGACATCCTGGCCTGCCCGTCCGACGACCACGCGCCGCTGCGGGCCGGCAGCCCCGCCGATCCGGACGCCGACGTGCTCACCTGCACGTCGTGCGGTCGCGGGTTCCCGGTCGTGGACGGCGTGCCGGTCCTGTTGCTGGACGAGGCGATCCCGCCCGTCGAAGCACCGCCGAGCGACTGACCCGTGCTCGACGACACCCTGCTGGCCGACCCGAGGGCGCTGGCGGCGCTCGACTCGGGCGGTGTGCTGCGGTCCGCGGCGACCGCCGGTGCGCAGGTCCGGTCCGCGGCGCAGAGCGCGGCGGAGGCGGGCGTCGGTGAGCTGGCCGGCGGCCGTCCGCGGGCGCTGGTGCTGCTGCGCAGGCCGGGCGCGTCCGCCACGTCGACGGGCCTGCTCGCCGCGCTGCTCGGCCCCGGCGCGCCGGTGCCGGTGGTCGTCACGGACACGACGCCGACGTGGATCGGCCCGCTGGACGTGGTCATCGCGCACACGGCCGAGGAGACCGACGCCGAGCTCGCCGACAGCGTCGTCCTCGCGGTGCGCCGAGGTGCCGAGGTGGTGCTCTCCGCGCCCGGCGAGGGGCCCGTGGCGTCGGCGGGTGCCGGCCGGGCGCGGCTGGTGGAGCCCCGCATCCCGGTGCCGCCGGGGCTGGACCTGCCGTGCGCGCTGGCCGTCGGGCTCGCCGTGGTCCAGGCGCTCGGGCTCCTCGACTCCCCGCTCGATCCGACGTTGGACGCGCTTGCCGACGTCCTCGACGGGGAGGCGGAGCGCAACCAGCCCGGCCACGAGCCCTTCATGAACCCGGCGAAGTCGCTGGCGCTGCGCCTGGCCGACCACACACCGCTGCTGTGGGGCACGGACCGCCTCGCGGCGGCCGTCGCCGTGCACGGGGCGGCGGCGCTGGCCACCCAGGCCGGGGTCGTGGCCCACGCGGGGGAGGTCACCGAGTCCGCGGCGGCCGCAGGCCTGGTCCGGGCGGTGGACCGCGGGGCGCGGGGGACCGACATCTTCCGAGACCCGTTCGACGACCCGGACGGGGCCGCGGAGGCACCCCCCGTGCGGCTGGTACTGCTGGCCACCGGGGAGGATGACCCCGGACAGGTGACGTTGCGGCGCGCCGGGCGCGGGTGGCCGGCGGCCGATGTGGCGCACCCGGTCGACGAGGTGGCGCGCGGGACCCGGCACGCCGCCCTGCTCCGGGCCGTGCTGCTCGCGTCGCGTCTGGACGTGGCCGCGGTGTACCTGGGACTGGCCACCCGCACGATCGAGCCTGCCTGAGGAGAGCTGACCGGACGTGGAGCTGCTGGACAACCCCGTGCGTGCCTACGCGTGGGGCTCGCGCACGGTGATCCCGGAACTGCTGGGCGAGGAGGTGCCCTCGGCGCACCCGCAGGCCGAGCTGTGGTTCGGGGCCCATCCCGCCGACCCGTCGCACCTGGTGCATCCCGACGGCGGGCGCACGTCGCTCCTCGACGCGCTGCGCGCCGACCCGCGGCGGCTGCTCGGTGACGACCGGAGCGCGCGCTGGGACGGCACCCTCCCGTTCCTGCTCAAGGTGCTGGCCGCCGACGAGCCGCTCTCGCTGCAGGCGCACCCGAGCATCGAACAGGCCAGGGCGGGGTTCGCCCAGGAGGAGGCCGAGGGCGTCGCCCGCGACGCCTCCGACCGCAACTACAAGGACGCCAACCACAAGCCCGAGCTGATCTGCGCGCTCACCGAGATGCACGCGCTCGCCGGGTTCCGGGACCCGGCGGTGACGGTGCGGCTGCTGCGCGCGCTCGGCGTGCCCGAGCTCGCGGGGCATGCCGAGCTGCTCGCCGCCCAGCCCGACGCCGACGGGCTGCGGGCGCTGTTCACCACGTGGATCACGCTCCCGCAGGCCGTGCTGGACACGTTGGTCCCCGCCCTGCAGGAGGGCTGCGTCGGGCTGGCGGGCGGTGACGGCGAGTTCTCCACCGAGGCCCGCACGGTGCTGGAGCTCTCCGAGCGCTACCCGGGCGACGCGGGCGTGCTCGCCGCGCTGCTGCTCAACCGCGTCACGATCGAGCCCGGCGAGGCGCTGTACCTGCCGGCCGGCAACCTGCACGCGTACCTGTCCGGCGCGGGCATCGAGCTGATGGCGAACTCCGACAACGTGCTGCGCGGCGGGCTCACGCCCAAGCACGTGGACGTCCCGGAGCTGCTGCGGGTGCTGGACTTCCAGGCCACGCCGCCGCCGATCGTCGCGGGCAAGCCGGACGGCGACTGGATCCGCTACGACACCCCTGCGGAGGAGTTCCTGCTCCGCCGGTTCGACGCCGTGGCCGAGGCGGGCGGCCCCGTCCCGGTGCCCGACGGCGGCCCGCGGATCCTGCTCTGCACCGCGGGGTCGGCGCGCGTCCGTTCGCTGGGTGGCGAGCTGGAGATCGGCCGCGGGGCGTCGGTGTGGCTGGGAGCGGCCGACACGAGCGTCACCGTCACGCCGCGGGCGGACGGCACGCAGCTGTTCCTTGCCAGCGACGCGCTGGCGGTCTGACCCCAGGAGGCCGTGAGTGGATACGGGTGCTCCGACACCCATATCCACTCACGACGTGCGGTAGGCCAGGCGACGCAGGAGCGCCTCGGCGGGCCCGGGGCGGCCTGCGCGCCGGGCCAGGTCGGCGACGACCACGGTGACCAGCCAGATCCCGAGGCCCACGGCGGCCGCGGCGGCGATCCCGAGCGCCCCGGTCAGGCCGGCCAGGTAGGGCTCCAGCAGCAGGAACCAGGCGACCGACTGGGCGAGGTAGCAGCTCATGGAGCGCTGCCCGCAGGCGGCGAGCGCCGTGGCGACCGGGCCGGGGGCCGTGCCCCGCCGGGTCAGCCGCAGGGCGACGAGGCCGACGAGTGCGGCGTAGCCGAGCCCGCCCGCGTAGCCGGTGGCGGTGTGCAGGGCACCGGCCGCGACGAGGGCGCCGCTCCCCGGGACCCAGGCGGCGGTCGTGACGAGCGCGTGCGGCACGGCGCCGACCGCGGCGATCGCGATCCCGGCGACGGCCACGCCCGTGAGCAGGCGGCGGTGCCGCTCGGGCTCCTCCAGCAGCAGGCGCCGACCGGCCCAGATCCCGACGAGCAGGGGCGCCGCGGCCATCACCGCGTTGAGCGGGACCACCAGCGGGAACGCCATGAGCCGGTAGAGCGCCGAGCCCAGCGGATCCACGGGCAGGTCGGCCGGGTCGCCGACCGGGGCGGGCAGCGCGAGGACGGAGCCGTACACCAGCGCCCCGACGACGGCGGCGCCTGCGGCGACGGTGAGCAGGCGTCCGTCCGGCCAGCGCAGCGCGCCCACCAGGAGGAGGGCGAGGACGCCGTAGGAGGCGAGGATGTCGCCGGGGTAGAGCAGCAGCACGTGGCAGAGGCCGAACATGATCAGCCACGTGGCGCGGCGGCGCAGCAGCCTGCGGGCGCCGGTCCGGCCGAGGACGGGTTCGCGGCTCCGCAGGATCTGCACCATCCCGTAGCCGAAGAGCGCCGCGAACATCGGGTAGCCGCGGCTGTCGACGAAGAGCGTCAGCAGCGCCTGCACGGCGGTGTCGACGGCGGATCCGGGCGCGGGCGCCGGCCCGAGGAACGGCTGCGCGAGCACCTGCGAGTGGGCGAGCGCGATGACGGCGAGCATGGTGCCGCGCGCGAGGTCCGGGGCGAGGGCACGCACCCGGGGGACGGGGGGTTCGTAGCGGGTCGACGACACGAGCGGTGCCTCTCGTAAGATACGGATGCGTAGCTGGCGCAGAATAAGATACGGATGCGTATCTCGGCAAGGAGGCGCGATGGGTGGCCGGCCCCGGCGCCGCGGAGCGGAGCTCCTCGCGGCCCTGCACGACGCGGTGCTCGCCGAGCTCGACGAGGTGGGGCTCGGCAGGCTGACGATGGAGGGCGTCGCGCGCCGTGCCGGCACCCCCAAGACCACGCTCTACCGGCGCTGGGCCGGCCCGGAGGAGCTGCTGCTCGACGCGATCGCCGCGGCGTACCCCGTGGAGGCGCCGTCCCCGGCGGCCGACGACCTGCGCGGGGACCTGGTCGCGGCGCTGCAGCTGCTGATCGAGTGGTCCCGGCACCCGACGGCGCGCGCGGTGCAGGCGATCATGACCGAGCGGCACCGCCGCCCGGAGCTGGCCGAGGCGCTGCAACGGGTCTTCGACGCCGCGGGCAGGCGGTTCACGGCCACGGTGCTGCACCACTACGCCGGGCTGGGACAGCTCGACCCGGCGCTGGTCACCCCGGTCGTCGAGGACATCGGTGAGGCGCTCGTCCTCAAGCACGCGATCGACTCCGGCGAGGAACCGACGCGGCAACGGCTGGCCGAGATCGTCGACCAGGCCATCCTCCCCGCGGTCGGGGTCCGTCCGGTCTAGGGGAGCACTAGGCTCCGTGCCGGACATCGGCCGGACGGGGAGAAGGCATGGCTGCGGGTGGGGGAACGCGGGCGATCGTGGCGGCACTGGTCGCCAACGCCGGGATCGCGATCGCCAAGTTCATCGGATACCTGATCACCGGGTCGTCGTCGATGCTGGCCGAGGCCGTGCACTCCGTGGCCGACACGTCCAACCAGGGGCTGCTGCTGCTCGGCGGCCGCACCGCCCGGCGCAAGGCCACCCCCGAGCACCCGTTCGGCTACGGCCGGGACCGCTACTTCTACTCGTTCGTCGTGGCGCTGCTGCTGTTCACCCTGGGCTCGGTGTTCGCGCTGTACGAGGGCATCCACAAGCTGGAGGCGCACGAGCCGCTCACGTCGCCGCTGGTCGCCGTCGTGATCCTGGTGGTCGCGATCGGCCTGGAGACGTACTCCTTCCGCACCGCGATCCACGAGTCGCGGCCGCTGAAGGGCTCGAAGACCTGGTGGCAGTTCATCCGCCAGTCGAAGACGCCCGAGCTGCCGGTGGTGCTCCTGGAGGACCTCGGTGCGCTCGTCGGGTTGGTGCTGGCCCTGCTCGGCGTCGGGCTCAGCGTGCTCACCGGCGACCCGGTGTTCGACGCGATCGGCACCATCTGCATCGGCCTGCTGCTCGGCGTCATCGCGATCATCCTGATCATCGAGATGAAGAGCCTTCTGATCGGTGAGGGGGCGGCTCCACCGGTGCTGTCCACGATCGTCTCGGCGCTGGAGGTCGAGGACGTCCAGCGCGTCATCCACATCAAGACCCAGTACCTCGGCCCGGAGGAGCTGCTGGTCGCCGCCAAGATCGCACTGGCTCCTGGGCTGCCGCTCGAGGCCGTGGCGCGGGCCATCGACGCCGCGGAGGCCCGGATCCGGGAGCGCGTGCCGGACGCGCGGGTCATCTACCTCGAGCCCGATCTCGACCGCGCCACCGTCTCCGGCTGACCCCTCCTCCTCGCCCGGCTGGCCGAAGCAGCGGGCGACGGTTAGGTTGCGCGTCATGGCCCTCCGCGAGACCCGCAACGGGATCATGCGCACCAAGTCGGTGGAACAGTCGATCGCTGACACCGACGAGCCGGACAGCAAGCTCCGCAAAGACCTGACCACCTGGGACCTGATCGTCTTCGGGGTCGCGGTCGTCGTCGGCGCGGGCATCTTCACGCTCGCCGCGAGCACGGCGGGGGACGTGGCGGGGCCGTCCGTCTCGCTCGCCTTCGTGCTGGCCGCGATCGCGTGCGCGCTCGCCGCGCTCTGCTACGCCGAGTTCGCCTCCACGCTGCCGGTTGCCGGGAGCGCCTACACGTTCTCCTACGCCACGTTCGGCGAGTTGATCGCCTGGATCATCGGCTGGGACCTGGTGCTCGAGTTCGCGGTGGCGGCCGCCGTCGTCGCGAAGGGCTGGTCGCAGTACCTCGCCACGGTGTTCTCCCAGTTCGGGGCGGAGGTGCCCACCACGCTGGACCTCGGGGGCGTCGCCTTCGACTGGGGCGCCCTGCTGCTGATCGCCGTGCTCACCGTCCTGCTGGTGCTGGGCACGAAGCTCTCGAGCCGGGTCAGCCTCGTGATCACCACGATCAAGGTCGCGATCGTGCTGTTCGTGATCATCCTCGGCTTCACCTACATCAACGCCGCCAACTACTCGCCCTTCATCCCGCCTGCCGCGGCGGCGGGCGAGGAGTCCGACGGCGGGCTGCAGCAGTCGTTGCTCTCGGCCATCGGCGGCGAGGCCGGCAGCACCTACGGCATCTACGGCCTGCTCGCGGCCGCGTCGCTGGTGTTCTTCGCGTTCATCGGCTTCGACGTCGTCGCCACGACCGCGGAGGAGACCCGCAACCCGCAGCGGTCGCTCCCGCGCGGCATCCTCGGCTCGCTCGCCATCGTCACGGTGCTCTACGTCGCGGTCGCGCTCGTCCTCACCGGCATGGTCCCCTACACGGACCTGCAGACGCAGGAGGACGGCACCCGGGCCACCCTGGCCACGGCGTTCGCCTCGCTCGGCGTCGACTGGGCGGCCACGATCATCGCGGTGGGCGCGCTCGCCGGGCTCACCACCGTCGTGATGGTGATGCTCCTCGGGCAGATCCGGGTGTTCTTCGCGATGTCGCGCGACGGCCTGCTGCCGCGCTCGTTCGCGCGCACGGGGTCGCGCGGCACGCCGGTGCGGGCCACCGTCCTGATCGGTGTCGTGGTGGCGATCGTCGCCACGTTCTTCCCGGCGGGCACGCTGGAAGAGATGGTCAACATCGGCACGCTGTTCGCGTTCGTGCTGGTGTCGATCGGGGTGGTCGTCCTGCGGCGCACCCGGCCCGACCTGCCGCGGGCCTTCCGCACGCCGCTGGTGCCGCTGGTGCCGATCCTCGCCGTGCTGGCCTGCGTCTGGCTGATGATCAACCTGTCGGTCGAGACCTGGCTGCGGTTCGTCGTCTGGATGGCCGTGGGCGTGGTCGTGTACTTCGCCTACGGCCGGTCGCACTCGGTGCTGGGGCGGCGGGAGCGCCAGAAGTAGATTCCTTGCGGTTATATAGCTGGCTCGGTATGTTCGGCTCGTGACGTTCGAGGTGCTCGCCGAGCCGGTCCGCCGGCGCATCCTCGACCTGCTGCGGGAGCGCCCGCGGCTGGTCGGGGAGCTGACCGCCGAGCTCGGCATGAGCCAGCCCGGCACCTCCAAGCACCTGCGGGTGCTGCGCGAGGCGGGGTTGGTGCGGGTGCGGGCCGAGGCCCAGCGCCGCTGGTACGAGATCGACCCGGCCCCGCTGCGCGAGGTCGACGCGTGGCTCGAGCCGTACCGGTGGATGTGGGCCGACCGCTTGGACGCCCTCGAACGGCACCTCGACGAGGATGCTGAGGAGGAGACGTGAGCGAGAGCCTGCAGACCGACGGCGGCCGCGCGGTGTTGCGCCTGGAGCGGCGGCTGGGGCACCCGCCGGAGAAGGTGTGGCGGGCGATGACCGAGCCCGAGCGGCTCGCGGACTGGTTCCCCGGGGCGATGACGCCCGAGCTGCGGGTGGGCGGGGCCGTCACGTTCGACTTCGGCGACGACGGCGTGGTCACGGACCTGGACCCGCCACGCGTCATCGCCTACACCTGGGGCGGGGACCACCTGCGCTGGGAACTGCACCCGGACGGCGCCGGTACCCGCCTCGTCCTGCTGCACACGTTCGACGACCGCGCGGGCGCGGCGAGCTTCGGAGCGGGCTGGCACACCTGCATCGTGGCGCTCGCCCTCGCGCTCGACGGCCGCGCGGGCGAGGACCCGGGCGTCGACGACATCGCCCTGCACGAGCGCTTCGTCGCGCAGTTCGGGCTCGACGCCGGCGCCGTCGAGGAGGACGCGCAGGGCCGGCGGGTGCGGTACGAGCGGCAGCTCACCCGGCCCGCCGACGCCGTGTGGGAGGTGCTGACGGCCGGCGTGCCCGCGGGCGCCGTCGCGCACGGGCACGTGCTGGAGCACGACGCCGACGAGGGTGGCCGGCTGCGCTGGGAGTTGCGGGAGGGCACCGGGCACGGCGCCCGGCTGCTGCTCACGCACACCGTGGGCGGCGACCCGCAGGCGGCGCTGGCCGCCGACCGCACGCGGGTCGCCGACCTGGTGGCGCGGCTGGAACGCGTGCCGAGCGGCCGCTGACGCGGCGGCTGCAGGCGGCGCACCCCGGGTCGGTCGAGGCTCCCGGGTCGACGGGGCGCGTGGCCGGAGACGGGGCGCGCGCTCATCGGGCAGGGGCGGGTGCCGCGAGGACGACCTCCCGCGCGGGGTCGTGCGGCACCTCGGACGCACCGTCGACCCGGAAGTCCGCGCGCTCGGCGGTGCCCTCCTCGGCGAAGTGGGCGGCCTCCTGGCGCGCCCAGCGCTCCCAGTGCGGGCGGTAGGTGTCGCCGTCGCGGGCGATGCCGCGCCGGTACCGCTCGTCGCGCGGGGCGTCGATCCAGACCAGCAGCACGGCACGGGCTGCGACCTCGCGTGCTCCGCTCCCGGCCCCCTCCACGACGAGCACGGGCGGTGTGCCGAGTGCACGCGGCTGCGCGAACTCGCCGCGGTGCCAGTCGTAGGGCCGGTAGCGGGCCGCCCGCCCCGCGGCCAGTGGCCCGACGACCTGGTCGTGCAGCAGCGGGACCGCGGCGGCGAGCCCGTCCCAGCCCGGGTAGATGTCGTCCATGTGCAGCACCGGCGAACCGCCGAGCGCGGCGGCCAGCCGCGCGGCGAACGTCGTCTTCCCCGACCCCGACGGCCCGTCGACGCACACCAGCCGCGTGGGCCCGCACCGCGGCGGGGCGGCGAGCACCTCCACCGCGAGCGCGGCGAAGGTGATCGTGCCGGCCCGCGGGAGCTCCACGGCGGGAGACTACGTGGCTGCAGGAAAGTGGCTCTGCTGCAATCCCCCCGCCCTCAGCCGAGTAGCGGGAGGCGCGCGGCCGCCGGGCCCAGGGCTCGGCGTTCACCGCCCCCGGGCGGTACGCGACCGGTGCCGAGCAGGGCCCAGCGCTCGTCGGGCCAGTCCTGCGGGGCCGGGTGGCCCAGCAGCGCGTCCAGCGTGCAGCGCACCAGCGCGAGCGGCTCGGGCCGCGGGCCGGGACGGCGCAGCTCCACCACGAGGTCGAGGTGGTGCACGGCGGCCTTCACCGCGAGCGTCGTGACGAGGTCGACCACCTGCAGCACGTGCCCCTGCGTGGCGACGAGCGCCTCGGGCGGGGTCCGGCCGGCGAGCGTGACGACCGCGCGCGTCGTCTCGACGAACGTGCGGACCAGGTCCTCGAGGTTCCACGCGCTCGCGATCGTGCGCAGGCTCCGCAGTTCCCGGAAGTCCGGGTCGTCGGTCGGCTCGGCCCCCGTCCACCACGTCACGGCGTCGCGGTCGGGTGGACCCACGGCCGGGGTGGCCAGGGCGACCAGCGCGCGCTGGACGTCACCGAGCAGGTGGACGAGCAGGTCGCGCACCACCCACCCGGTGCACCGGGTGGGTAGCCAGGAGTCCTCCTCCTCGATCGAGGCCACGATCGTCGCGATGTCGGAGTAGGCGATCCGCAGCGCGGCGAGCTCGGGGCTCGGCAGCGCCGCGGTGAGCGGCGGGCCGATGTTCGGGCGGGTGGGCGTCGTGCGGTGTTGAACCAGTCGTGCGGTCGTCATGTCCTGCCGTCGTCGGTCGTGCTCGCCGGTCCGGGACCGGTCACCTGGTAGCCACCGAACTTCTCACGAAGTGTCCTCTTGGAGAACTTGCCCACGCTGGTCTTGGGCACCTCGTCGATGAACTCCACCGCATCGGGGAGCCACCACTTCGCGACGCGCGGCTCCAGGTGGGCGATGACCTCGTCCGCGGTGAGCGTCTCGCCCGGTTTGACGACCACGCACGCGAGCGGGCGCTCGACCCACTTCTCGTGCGGGATCGCGATGACGGCGGCCTCGGCGACCTTCGGGTGCGCCATGATCTCGTTCTCCAGCTCGACGGACCCGATCCACTCGCCGCCGGACTTGATGAGGTCCTTCGTCCGGTCGACGAGCCGGACGAAGCCGTAGCGGTCGACCGCGGCGACGTCGCCGGTGCGCAGCCAGCCGTCGTCGGTGAACTGGGCGCCGCCGCCCTCGCCGCGGTAGTACTCGGCGGCGATCCACGGGCCCGCCGCCTGGATCTCGCCGGTGGCCGTGTCGTCCCACGGCTGCGGCTCGCCCGTGCCCGGGTCGACGAGGCGCAGGTCGACCAGCGGCACGGCCTGGCCCTGGCGCGCGCGGACGTCGGCGCGCTCGGCCTCGGTGAGCGGGTCGTGCTGGGTGCGGGGCGTGGACATGGTGGCGATCGGGCTGGTCTCGGTCATGCCCCACGCGTGCAGCATCGGCACCCCGATCGCCTCCCGGTAGGCCTCCGACAGCGCCTTCGGCACGGCCGACCCGCCGCACAGGATCGTCCGCAGCGCACTCAGGTCGTGCTGCGCGAGCAGTGGCTGCATCCCCATCCAGATGGTGGGGACACCGCCGGTGACGGTGACGCGGTGGCGTTCCAGGAGCCCGGCTATCGCCTGCGGGTTCATGTTCGGACCGGGGAACACCAGGTCGGAGCCGGCGAGCAGGCAGCCGTAGGGCAGGCCCCACGCGTTGGCGTGGAACATCGGGACCACCGGCAGCACCACGTCGCGCTCGGACAGCGCCGCCCCGTCGACGATCAGGGTGATCAGCGAGTGCAGGACCGCGGAGCGGTGGCTGTAGACCACGCCCTTCGGGTTGCCGGTGGTCCCGGAGGTGTAGCACATGGCCGCGGCGGTGTTCTCGTCCTCGATGACGAACGTGCCCTCGAACGGGGCGGCTGCGCCGATGAGCTCCTCGTAGTCGTGCACGCGCGGGTCGACCGGCACCTCGGTGTCGGCGCCGTCGTCGATCACGATGACGTGCCGTACGGTCTCCAGCTTGTCCACCAGCGGCCAGAGCAGCGGCAGCAGCGACCGGTCGACGAACACCACCTCGTCCTCGGCGTGGTTGGCCACGTAGACCAGCTGCTCGGGGAACAGCCGGATGTTCAACGTGTGCAGCACGCGTCCGGTGCAGGGCGCGGCCAGGTACAGCTCGAGGTGCCGGCCGGTGTTCCAGCAGAAGGTCCCGACACGCCCGTCCGCGCTCACGTCGAGCGTGTCGAGGACGGTGGCGAGCCGCCGCACCCGCTGCGCCCACTCGGCCACGGTGGTCCGGGTCTCGCCCGCTGCGCCCGCGGTGACGATCGTCTTGTGCCCGAAGTACTGCTCGGCCCGGTGGAAGACGTGCGGCAGGGCGAGCGGTCGGTCCTGCATGAGTCCGAGCATCAGGGGCCTCCTGTCGGCGACTGTGCCGTGCGTCATGCGGAAGTTACCTCCGGACGGGTGGCTTGACCATCGACGCGACGCGCAGCCGTCGGAGCCACCAGCGGTTACGCTCGTTCGTCGTGACGCCCACCGACCAGGCCGCATCGGTCTGCCTCGACGTGGGTTCCACGTGGACCAAGGCCGTGCTCGTGCACCCCGACGGCGCGCTGGCCGGCTTCGCGGAGCACCCCACGACCACCGGTGACGTGCTCGCGGGCATGGACGCCGCCGTCCGCGCCGTGTCCGCGGCGGGCTCCGGCGGGGAGCCCGAGCTGCTGGCCTGCTCGTCGGCGGGCGGTGGCCTGCGGCTCGCCGTGGTCGGCTCGGAGCGGCTCTCGGCGACCGAGGCGGGGCACCGCGTGGCCGTCACGGCGGGGGCGCACGTCGTGCACGTCCACGCCGGCCCGCTCGAGCCCGCCGACGTGCGGTCGCTGCGCAGCGCCCGCCCCGGCGTCGTGCTGCTGGTGGGCGGGTCCGACGGCGACGACCCGGCCGGGCTGCTGCACAACGCCGGCCGGTTGGCCAGGGCCAGGATCCGGCACCCGATCGTGCTCGCGGGCAACGCCGCGGCGCACGACGACGCCCTCGCGCTGCTGCGCGCCACCGGGCGCCGGGTGGTCAGCTGCGACAACGTCCTGCCGCGCCGGGGAGAGGTGGTGCCGGGCCCGGCGCGCGCCGCGCTCGCCGAGCTGTACCGCCGCCACGCCATCGGCGGCCGCGGCCCCGCGGTCGCACCCCGGTTCCGCAAGCTCGTCCGCGTGGTCACCCCCGACGCGGTGGGGCACGCGGCCGGGGAGCTCGCGCGCATCTGCGACGCCCGCGCGCTGGTCGTCGACGTCGGGTGCGCCACCACCGACGTCCACTCCTCGGCGGGGACCGAGGCCGCCGTCCGCACCGTCGAGGGCGACCTCGGCGTCCGTGCCGCCGCCGGTGGGGTGCTGGTGGAGGGGCAGGCCGAGGGCATCGTCGACCCCGTGGAGGCCGACCTGCTCGGCCCCACGGTCGCCCGGATGGCGAGCGAGGTGGGCTACGTGCCGCGCGATCCCGGCAGCGCCGCGGAGGACCGCCGCGTCGCCGCGGTGGCCGCCGTGGTCGCGGTCCGCCGGCACCTGCGCGTGCACGACGACGCCGGGCGCGACCTGGGCCTCGTGGTGCTGTCGGGCGGGGTGTTCCGCCAGCGCGACCGCGCGGGCGGGCTCGCGGCCGTGGCGGCCACCCTGCGCGCCGACCCGGTGCTCGCTCCCGCGCTCGCGGGCGTGCCGATCGTGGTGGACGCCGACTTCGCGGTGGTGCCGGCGGGGCTGCTCGCGGCCCGCGGCCGCACGAGCGCGGCCGAGTCGCTGTTGCGCGACCACCTGCTGGGCTGACGGCCGCCGCGCGGTGTGTGTCGTGTCGCCGCGCGGTTGACAGCGTCGACCGCCGATGGCGATGCTGGAGGGGCAATCGCGTAGTCGGTCTCGAGAGGCGCTGCGACGGGCTGCCCGCACCCGGGCCCCGCCACGCTCGATGACCAGGCCGTTGCACGCAACAAGGGCGCCTGCCACTCGCACGAGGAGGGCAGCCCGGTGCACCCCGCGTTCCGCCGCAACCGGCGGCGCCGCCGCACGCCGTCCTCACTGCTCCACCCACCCCGGCGGGCCCTCGCGCACCGAGTAGCGTGGCCCGCCGCACCAGCCCATCGAGGAGGCGTAACCACCCCATGACCGCCACTGCCGACATCAGCAGCAGGCTGCAGACCCGCGGCGGCATCGACTTCGCCGTGGCCGACCTCGGCCTGGCCGAGTTCGGCCGCAAGGAGATCCGGCTCGCCGAGCACGAGATGCCCGGCCTGATGGAGCTGCGCCGCGAGTACGCCGAGGCCCGCCCGCTGCACGGGGCCCGCGTCGCCGGCTCGCTGCACATGACCGTGCAGACCGCCGTCCTGATCGAGACGCTCGTCTCGCTCGGCGCCGACGTGCGCTGGGTGTCCTGCAACATCTTCTCCACCCAGGACCACGCGGCCGCCGCCACGGTCGTCGGCCCGCACGGCACCGCCGAGGAGCCGAAGGGCGTGCCGGTGTTCGCCTGGAAGGGCGAGACGCTGGAGGAGTACTGGTGGTGCACCGAGCAGCTGTTCAAGTTCACCGACGAGGCCGGCAACGTCGTCGGCCCGAACATGATCCTCGACGACGGCGGTGACGCCACCCTGCTCGTGCACAAGGGCGTCGAGTTCGAGAAGACCGGCGTCGTGCCCACCGTCGAGGACGAGGACCTGACCGTCTCCGACGAGTACCGGATCGTCCTCGACACGCTGCGCCGCTCGCTGGCCGAGGACCCGAAGCGCTGGACCACGGTGGCCTCGGACGTCCGCGGCGTCACCGAGGAGACCACCACCGGTGTGCACCGGCTCTACCAGCTGGCCGAGCAGGGCCTGCTGCTGTTCCCGGCGATCAACGTCAACGACTCGGTCACCAAGAGCAAGTTCGACAACAAGTACGGCATCCGGCACTCGTTGATCGACGGCCTCAACCGCGGCACCGACGTGCTGATCGGCGGCAAGGTCGCGGTGGTCTGCGGTTACGGCGACACCGGCAAGGGCTCGGTGGAGGCGCTGGCCGGGCAGGGCGCGCGCGTCATCGTCGCCGAGGCCGACCCGATCTGCGCGCTGCAGGCGCTGCTGGAGGGTCACCAGGTGGCGCGGCTGGAGGACGTGATCGGCCAGGCCGACATCATCATCACGGCCACCGGAAACAAGGACATCGTGTCCGCCGACCTGATGTCGCGCACCAAGCACCAGGCGATCATCGCCAACGTCGGCCACTTCGACAACGAGATCGACATGGCCGGGCTGGGCCGCTACCCGGGCATCCGCAGGCTGAACATCAAGCCGCAGGTCGACGAGTGGGTCTTCCCGGACGGGCACTCGATCATCGTGCTGTCCGAGGGCCGGCTGATGAACCTGGGCAACGCCACCGGGCACCCGTCCTTCGTGATGTCCAACAGCTTCGCCAACCAGGTGATCGCCCAGGTCGAGCTGTTCACCAAGCACGAGGAGTACAACAAGGACGTCTACCGGCTGCCGAAGATCCTCGACGAGAAGGTCGCCAGGATCCACGTGCAGGCGCTGGGCGGCGAGCTCACCAAGCTCACCAAGGACCAGGCCGAGTACATCGGCGTGGACGTCGAGGGCCCGTTCAAGCCCGAGCACTACCGCTACTGACGCCTCGCCCTCTCACCACCCCGCCGCATAGTGTGGCGGGGTGGTGCATTTCCGGGGCGACGGCGACGGCTGGGCCCAGTGCGCCCTCGGCCACCGGCACTGGGGGCTCTACGGTGCCGCGGGCCTGCTGCTGTGGCACCACGACCTGGTGCTGCTGCAGCACCGCGCGCTCTGGAGCCACCACGGCGGCACCTGGGGCCTGCTCGGTGGCGCCCGCAACCGTGCGGAGTCGGCCGAGCAGGCCGCCCGGCGCGAGGCCTCCGAGGAGGCGGGCCTCGCCGCCGACGCGTACGAGGTGACCGGCCGGCACGTCGACGACCACGGCGGCTGGTCCTACACCACGGTCGTCGGCCGCGCCCGTACGGCCGTGCTGCCGACCGGCCTGACCGGCGAGACGCTGGAGGTCCGCTGGGTGCAGGCCGACGAGCTCGGTGAGCTCCCGCTGCACCCGGGCTTCGCGGCGACGTGGGAGACGGTCCGCGCGATCGCCTGACCCGCGCGGCCCGCTACGCTGCCGCCGCTGTGTCCGTCGATCTTCCTTTTGCTCCTGACGTCCCGTGCCCTTCGCCGGGAGCAGCGGCGATGTTGCCAGGTCCGGAGGGCTGTGACGGCACTGGAGCCGCTGGTCGAGGACGACGCCGCCGGCAGCGGCACTCAGCACGAGGGGTCGTCCTGACGACGATCGGCTTCCGCTTCGTCGCTGCCGGCGCCGTGCCGGCGGTCTGACCGCTGCCCCGCGCAGGGCCCGGGTCGGGTCGGCGGGTTCGCGGCGGCGGCGCGGAGGGCGTCGGACAGCGTGGTGAGTGCGGCCGTGATCTCGGCGCGCTGCTCTGCGGTGAGCGTCGAGAGCGCCGCGGCCTCGAGCGCGAGCTGGCGCGGGAACAGGGAGTCGACGACCTGCGCGCCCACCTCCGTGAGCTCGACGAGGGCGGCCCGGCGGTCGGCCGGGTTGGGCGTGCGGGTCACGTACCCGCGCTGGTCGAGCTTGGCGAGGGTCTTGCTGATCGCCGCGCCGGACCGCCCGATCGCCCTCGCCAGCGCGACGGCGATCGTGGGCTGCGGCCCGAGCCGGAGCTTGAGCAGCACGTCGAGCTCCGCCGGGCCGACCGGCGCCGTGGCGAACAGCGGCTCGACGAGCAGGTCGTGGGCCGCCTGAGCGGCCTTGAGCGGGCCGACGACGGCCATCGACGACGTGTCCAGGCCGGGATGGTCCCGTTCCCAGCTCTGCGGCGCGCTCATCCGCCCCTCCGTTACATAACCGGTTGACTATCGGCGATGCTTAACTGGTAATGTATCGCTCGCCGACCGGTCCGGACCCTACGCGACGCCTCGAACTCGATGGGAGCTCCGGCATGGAACCCGCACACCCCGACACCACCCGCACCCGCGAGCCGCGCGGGCTGATCCCCGTGCTCGCCGCCGTCACGGCGGTGGCGCCACTGGCCACCGACATGTATGTGCCCGGCTTCCCCCGGATCGCGTCGGACCTCGGCACCTCGGGGGCGGCCGTGCAGCTCTCGCTCACCGGCTTCCTGGTCGGCCTGGCCGTCGGGCAGATCGTGCTCGGCCCGCTGAGCGACCGGGTGGGCCGACGCCCGGTGCTGCTCGGTGGCGCGATCGCGTTCACGCTGCTGTCCCTCGCCTGCGCGGCCGCTCCGAGCATCGTCGTGCTGGACGCGGCGCGCGTTCTGCAGGGGATCGCAGGGGCGGCCGGCCTGGTGGTGGCGCGTGCGGTCGTCACGGACCGGTTCGCCGGGGTGGCGGCCGCCCGCCGGTTCTCCACGCTCTCGGTGATCGTCTTCGTCGCGCCGGTGGTGGCTCCGCTTGCCGGTGCGCTCGTGCTGGCGCTCGGGTCGTGGCGGGCGGTCTTCGGCGTGCTCGCCGCGTTCGGGGCGCTGCTCGTGGCGGGGGTGTGGGCGTGGGTGCCGGAGTCGCTGCCTGCGACCGACCGCAGCCGCGGGGGCCTGCGGAAGACGGTGGCGGCGATGGCCGGGCTGCTGCGCGACCGGCTCCTCGTGGGCCACCTGCTCGCACTCGCATTCGGCGGTGCCGCGCTCTTCGGCTACATCGCCGGGTCGGCCTTCGTCTTCCAAGGCGTCTACGGCATGTCCCCCACCGCCTACGGCCTCGTCTTCGCGAGCAACGCGGTTGGCATGCTGCTGGCCGGCGCGGCGTTCGGGCGGCTCGCGGGCAGCCGGCCCGTCCCGGTGCTGCTCGCGTCCGGCGCGGCGGTGGCGCTGGCATCCGCCACGGTGCTGGTCGCGCTCCTGCTCGCCGGCCTGGACACCCCGGGTGGCACCTGGGCCTGCCTGTTCGGGACGACCGCGGGACTCGGCATGATGCTGCCGGCCGCGGTCACGACCGTGCAGGAACGGGGCCGCAGTGCCCCCGGCGCGACGTCCGGGATCCTCGGCGGCGCGCAGTTCGTGCTCGGTGCCGCAGCCGCGCCGCTGCCCGGTCTCCTCGGCGTCACCACCGCGTTCCCGACGGCCGCGGTCGTGCTCGGTGCGCTGCTCCTGGCGGTCGCGGCACTGGCGGGGCTCGCCCGGCCGTGGGCGCGGACGGCCCACCGGGGATGATGCGGCCATGGGCCGCTTGATCGTCGTGGAGGGGCTGGACGGGGCCGGCAAGCGCACCCTGTCCGATGCCCTGTGCGCGGCACTCGACGCGCGGGGGGCGCGGGTCGCGCGCTACGCGTTCCCCCGCTACGACGCGGACGTGCACGCGGAGCTGGCCCGGGAGGCGCTCTACGGCCGGCACGGCGACCTCGCTGCCTCGGTGCACGGAATGGCGTTGCTGTTCGCGCTGGACCGCCGCGCCGCCGCCCCGGAGCTGCGGGCGGCGCAGCAGGAGCGCGACGTGGTGCTGGTCGACCGGTACGTCGCGTCCAACGCCGCCTACAACATGGCGCGGCTCGGGGAGGATGTCGACGGCCGGTTCGTGGAGTGGGTGCACGAGCTCGAGGTCGAACGGTTCGGCGTGCCGGTGCCGGACCACCAGCTGCTGCTCTCGGTGCCCCGCGCGGTCGCCGCCGAGCGGGCCGCCCACCGCGAGCGCACCGAGGCCGGCCGGGAGCGGGACGCCTACGAGTCCGACGCCGGGCTGCAGGAGCGCACCGGCGCGGCGTACGCGCAGCTCGCGGCGGCGTCGTGGCTGTCACCCTGGACGGTGCTGGACGGCAGCGGATCGATCGACGCGACGGCGCTCGCGGCTCAGCTCCTCGGGTAGACGACGATCCGCGCGTGGTGCCCGCTGGCCCGGCCCGGGCGGGCGTCGCAGGTCAGAAGGCGAGGTCGAACGCCTCGGCGAGCGCGACGTAGGCGGCGTCGTACGCGGTGATCGCTCGAGGATCGCGGACGCGTCGACGGCGAAGCTGATCACCGACGGTCGGCTCGATCCCGTTCCGGCGCGGCGGCGGGCGCGCCACCCGGAATCGCGTGGCCTGCCTCACGCCGCTCGTCCGCGCGCGCCCCGCTCCTGGTGCAGATTCCGCGAACCCGCGGGTCCGAGGCGGGCCGCGCGCGGCGGGTGGGATGCTGCGCTCATGAAGTCGCGCGTTCTGGTGGTCGATGACGACCCGGCGTTGGCCGAGATGCTGACCATCGTGCTGCGGGGCGAGGGTTTCGACACCGCGGTGGTGGCCGACGGCACCCGGGCGCTGCCGGCCGTCCGCGAGCTGCGGCCCGACGTCGTGCTGCTCGACCTGATGCTGCCCGGCATGAACGGGATCGACGTCTGCCGCGCCATCCGGACCGAGTCCGGCGTGCCGATCGTGATGCTCACCGCCAAGAGCGACACCGTGGACATCGTGCTCGGTCTCGAGTCCGGGGCCGACGACTACGTGGTCAAGCCGTTCAAGCCCAAGGAGCTCGTCGCGCGCATCCGCGCCCGGGTGCGCCGCACCGAGGCCGAGCCGGCCGAGCAGCTCGCGATCGGCGACGTCACCATCGACGTGCCGGCCCACCAGGTCGCCCGGGCCGGGGTGCCGATCGCGCTCACGCCCCTCGAGTTCGACCTCCTTGTGGCGCTGGCCCGCAAGCCGCGGCAGGTGTTCACCCGGGAGGTGCTGCTCGAGCAGGTTTGGGGCTACCGGCACGCCGCGGACACGCGGCTGGTGAACGTGCACGTGCAGCGCCTGCGGTCGAAGGTGGAGCGCGACCCGGAGCACCCGGAGGTCGTGCTGACGGTCCGCGGCGTGGGCTACAAGGCAGGCCCGCCGTGATGGGCCGCCGCCGTCCATGAGCTCCGCCGGAGCCCCGCGGCGGCGGAGGTGGACCGAGCCCGTCGGCCGTGCTCTCGCCCCGGTGCGCCAGCAGGTCAGCGAGCTGATCGAGGCCTGGGGCGTGGCCTGGCGGCGCTCGATGCAGCTGCGCGTCGTGATCAGCACGCTCGCCCTGTCGACGGCCGTCGTCCTGGTGCTCGGCATGGTGCTGCAGACGCAGATCGCGCAGCGGCTGCTGCAGAACAAGGAGGACGACGCCCGTACCCGCACCGAGACGGGCGCGGTCCTGCTGGAGCGCGACCTGGCCGGCGTCGATCCGGAGCGCGAGGGCGCGCAGGGCGAGCTCAACAACGCGTTGGACCGGCTCACCAACGCCAGCGCCGCGGACGACCAGCAGGCCACGGCGGGCGAGTTCCGCGCGGTGCTCACCACGAGCAGCGGCGACGGGGCCCAGGTCTCCGCGGGCCCCGTCGAGGACGTCCCCGCGACGCTGCGCGAGGCCGTCGCGGCGGGCACCCTCTCGAGCCAGTACACGACCACGCTGAGCGAGCAGGGCGTCGAGGTGCCGACGCTGGTGGTCGGGCAACCGGTGCGCACCGCGGTCGGTGACCTGGAGTTCTACCTGCTGTTCCCGCTGACCGCCGAGCAGCGCACGCTCGGCACCGTCCAGAGCACGCTGATCGTCGGTGGGTTGATCCTCCTGCTGCTGCTCGCCGGGATCGCCGGGCTCGTCACGCGGCAGGTCGTGCGCCCGGTGCGGCAGGCCGCCGAGATCGCGGAGCGGTTCGCCGACGGCCACCTCGACGAGCGGATGCCCGTGCAGGGCGAGGACGAGGTGGCCCGGCTCGCGGAGTCCTACAACGAGATGGCGTCGAGCATCCAGGTCCAGATCCAGCAGCTCGAGGAGTTCGGCGCGCTGCAGCGCCGGTTCACCTCGGACGTGAGCCACGAGCTGCGCACCCCGCTCACCACCGTGCGGATGGCCGCCGACGTGCTCTACGCCTCCCGCGAGGAGCTGTTGCCCGCGCTGCGGCGCAGCTCGGAGCTGCTCGTCGCCGAGCTGGACCGCTTCGAGGCGCTCCTCGCGGACCTCCTGGAGATCAGCCGGCTCGACGCGGGCGTTGCCGAGCTCGGCGCCGAGCGCGTGGACATGCACGCCGTGGTGGTGCGGGCGGTCGAGGCGGTGCGCGGCATCGCCGACGAGACCGGCACCCCGCTCGAGCTGGATCTCCCGGCCGGCGAGTACGCCGAGGTCGACCCGCGCCGGGTCGAGCGCATCGTGCGTAACCTGGTGGCCAACGCGATCGACCACAGCGAGGGCAGGCCGGTGCACATCTCCCTCGCGGGCGACGAGCGCGCGGTCGCCGTGCGGGTGCGCGACCACGGCGTCGGCCTGCGCCCCGGAGAGGCGAGCCTGGTGTTCAACCGTTTCTGGCGCGCGGAGGAGTCGCGCGCGCGGCGCAGCGGCGGCAGCGGCCTCGGGCTCGCCATCGCGATCGAGGACGCGCGGTTGCACGGCGGCTGGCTGCAGGCGTGGGGCGAGGTCGGCGAGGGTGCGGTCTTCCGGCTGACGCTGCCGCGCACGGTCGGCGACGTCGTCGAGTCGAGCCCGCTGCCGCTCGGGCCGCCCGACGAGCCCGCGCCCCGTGCGGAGACGGCGGCGTCCGTGCCGACTCCGCCGCTCGGGTGGCCGGTCACGGTGCCCCCGCACCCGCCCGCGGACGGGCCGGGGGAGGGCCGGTGAACCCGCGTCGCCGGGGCGTCCTGGTGGCGCTGCTGCTGGCGCTCTGCACCGCCGCCGGGTGCGCGAGCGTGCCCGAGACGTCCACGGTCCAGGTGCTGCGCCAGGTCGGCGGCGGTGAGGACGCGATGCTCCCGCCCGGCCCCGTGGAGGGCAGCAACCCGCTCGACCTGGTGCGCGACTTCGTGTTCGCCTCGGGCAGCAGCACCGAGCGCCACGGTGCGGCCCGCCGTTTCCTGGCCCCCGAGGCCGAGCACTGGGACGACGCCGCGGGCCTCACCGTGCTCGACGGGCAGTTCGACACGGTCCCCGCGCCCGGGGCCGCGAGCCTCAGCACGGGCGTCACCACCATTCGCATCCGCGGCACCGCGATCGGGCGGCTCACCTCGTCCGGGTCCTTCGAGCCGGAACAGCGCACCTTCCAGCAGGACGTCACCGTGGTGCGCCGTGACGGGCAGTGGCGGATCTCGAACCTCCCGCCGGGGGTCGTCGTGCCGCTGACGGTCTTCCGGGACAACTACAAGCCCGTGCGCACCTGGTTCGTCGACCCCGTCCGCCGGATGGTCGTCGCCGACCAGCGCCACGTGCCCAGCACCCCGTCCCGGGCGCAGGCCGCGCGGGTGATGGAGCTGCTGCTGGCGGGGCCGTCCCCGGCGTTGCAGGGTGCGGTGGTCTCGTTGCTGCCACCGGGCGCGCAGCTGCGCGCCAACGTGACGGTCAGCGCCGACGGGGCCCTGATCGTCGACCTGACGCGCCTCGGTGACCTCGACGAGCCGTCCCGGATGCTGCTCGCCGCCCAGGTGGTGCTGTCGCTGTCCGAGGTGAACGTCGGGCGGGTCCGGCTGCTGGCCGACGGCGAGCCGCTGGTGCCCGGCCGCCAGGACCTCACCCGCGAGGACGTCGCGGCGCTGTCCGCGGTCGTCCAGCCGGCCGCGGACGTGCCCGGGCTCGTGGTCGCGGGCGGGCGGGTGCGCCAGCTGTCCGGCCCGGAACCGAGCGCACCACTGCCCGGCGCCGTGGGTGACGGCGCCTACGACGTGGAGTCGGCGGCGTCGACGGTGGACGGCACGCGGCTCGCGGCGGTCACCCGCTCCGGGGGGCGCCGCTCGCTGGTCGTCGGGGACGGCTCCGGCGACGTCTCGGCGGTGTCGCTCACGGCCGACACGATGACCCGCCCGTCGTGGACGCCGACCGGGGGCGAGGTGTGGACCGTGCTCGACTCGGCCGTCGTCGCGCGGGTGCTCGTCGGTGACACGGCGCCGCCGCGCACCGGGCAGGTCAACGCCGAGGAACTGGCCGCGCTCGGGCCGATCGCGGACCTGCGGCTGTCCCGCGACGGCGTGCGCGTCCTCGCGGTCGTCGGCGGCGGGCTCCACACCGGGGCCGTGGTGCGCAGCATCGACGGTGAGGTCGCGATCCGCAACATCCGCCGGTTGCGGCCGGACGACCTCGGCGAGGTCGTGGCGGCGGACTGGCGCTCGGTCGACTCCGCCATCGCGATCACGAGGACCGGGGAGATGCTGGTCGCACAGGTTTCGGTCGACGGCCTGGTGGTCCAGCCGGTGCTCAGCAACAACCTCACCCCGCCGCTCACCGCGATCGCCGCCGCGTCGAACCGGCCCCTCTGGGTCACCGACCAGACGGGGGTGTGGAGCTTCGGCGGCGGCGACCAGGTCGCGTGGCGCCAGGTCCTCGGCGGTGCCCCCGACGCGGTCCCCCTCTACCCCGGCTGAGCGCGGGCCCGCGCCTGTGGACAACCCGGGTGCGGGCGGGCGTCGCGGGGGGTGGTGCGCGCGAAGCTGGACCCCGTGGACCCTGTGGACGCGCGGGCGCTCGGTGCGGCGCTGGTCGACCTCGTGCTGCCCGGCGAGTGCGCGGGGTGCGGCGTCGCGGTGCGGCCGTGGTGCCCGGCGTGCCTCGCCCAGGTCGGTCCGCCCACCCGGCCGTGGCTGCCCGGCGGGCCCGCGGTGCTCGCGGCCGGGCGGTACACCGGGCCGCTGCGCGCGGCGCTGCTGCGCTACAAGGAGCGCGGCCGCCGCGACCTGGCCGGGGCGCTCGCGTGGCTGCTCGTCCCGGTGCTCGACGAGGTCGCCGGGCCGCCGCGGGGGAGCGCGGTGTGGCTGGTGCCCGCGCCGTCGCGGCCGGCGGCGGCGCGCGAGCGCGGCGGCGACCACGTCGCGCGCCTGTGCCGCACGCTCGCGGCGGGCCGGGCCGACGTGCGGGTGGCGCGGCCGCTGCGGCTGGCCCGGCGCACCCGGGACTCGGTGGGGCTCGACGCGGCGCAGCGCGCCGCCAACCTCGCGGGTCGGGTCCTGGTGCACCCCGGTGCACTGCCGGGCGCCGGTCCGGGGGACCGGGTGCTGCTCGTCGACGACGTCGTCACCACCGGCGCCACGCTGCGGGCGTGCCGGGACGCGCTCGGGGGTGCGGGGGTGCCGGTGGCGGCGGCGGTCGTGCTCTGCGACGCCGTGCGGGAGCGTTGATCGTCGACGGAACGATCATGAACGCAACGTGGAATCGTACCGTCGCCGCGGCGTACGGGGAATGTCGTTCAGCGCATCCACTCTGCCGGGGCCCAGAGGGGCCTCAGGGCTGTTGCACAACCGTGATGCGCGTTACGGTGCTCGGCATCCCACCGAGGCACCCAATCAGGAGGAATCGCCGATCGAGCGCCGGGGGTGGGTTCCCCCGGCGCACCCTGCAACGTCACCCGACGAGAGCGAGGGAAGTCTGCGTGGAGATCGTTGTCACCGGCCGCAATGTCGAGGTTCCCGAACACTTCCGTGTTCACGTGTCCGACAAGCTCGGTCGCCTGGAGCGGTACGACCACAAGATCGTGGGCATGGAGGTCGAGCTCTTCCACGAGCGCAACCGTCGCCAGCTCAAGAACTGCCAGCGGGTCGAGATCACCGGCAGGGGGTGCGGCACGGCGGCCAGAGCCGAGGCCTGTGCCCAGGACTTCTACGCGGCCTTGGACGCCGCGGTCGCCAAGCTCGAGTCCCGGCTGCGCCGTTCGCACGACCGGCGCAGGGTCAACGGCAAGCGCACCCGCGTGACGGCCGGCCGCGGCGCCGCGGGCGCCGCCACCGCCGTGCTCGACGAGCTGCCACCGGTCGAGCAGGACGAGCAGTCCGATCTCGACATTCCCGGGCCGCGGGGCCATGACGAGGGCCTCCCGGCCGACGAGCAGGTGCCGGGCCGGATCGTCCGGCGCAAGGTGCACACGGCGTCCCCCATGAGCGTCGACGACGCGCTCTCGCGGATGGAGCTGGTCGGGCACGACTTCTACCTGTTCTCCGACGCCGACAGCGGCCAGCCCTGCGTCGTGTACCGGCGCAAGGGGTACGACTACGGGATGATCCGCCTCGAGCGGTAGCCCTGTTTCCGCCCGAAGGGGCGGCTCGCGCTCCGGGACCGGAACGCGAGCCGCCCCTCCGGCGTTGTGCAGGGAGCGGTCCGTCGCTTCGCTACCCTGGTCCGGGCAGCGCGTGCTCCGGCAGCGGGCTGCACCCTGACCGCGAGGTGAATGAGGTCGATCCGTGTCGTTCCTGAACCGTCTGCTCCGCGCCGGCGAGACCAAGCTGGTGAAGAGGCTGGCGAAGTACGCGCAGGAGATCGACGCGCTCGAGGCGGAGACGCAGGCCCTCACCGACGACGAGCTGCGTGAGAAGACCGCCGAGTTCCGCGCGCGCTACGCCGACGGCGAGTCGCTCGACGACATGATGTTCGAGGCGTTCGCCGTGGTCCGCGAGGCCGCGGTGCGCACGTTCGGGCAGCGGGCGTTCCCCGTGCAGCTCATGGGTGGCGCCGCGCTGCACCTGGGCAACATCGCCGAGATGAAGACCGGTGAGGGCAAGACGCTCACCTCGGTGTTCCCGTCCTACCTCAACGCCATCTCCGGCGACGGCGTGCACGTCATCACCACCAACGACTACCTGGCCAAGCGCGACTCCGAGAACATGGGCCGCATCCACCGGTTCCTCGGGCTCACGGTCGGCGTGATCCTCTCCGAGATGCCGCCCGCGGTGCGCCGCGCCCAGTACGGCGCCGACATCACCTACGGCACCAACAACGAGTTCGGGTTCGACTACCTGCGCGACAACATGGCCTGGAAGCAGGCCGACATGGTGCAGCGCGGGCACAACTTCGCCATCGTCGACGAGGCCGACTCCATCCTCATCGACGAGGCGCGCACCCCGCTGATCATCTCCGGCCCCGCGGAGCAGAGCGCCCGCTGGTACCAGGAGTTCGCGCGGATGGCGCCGATGCTGCAGCGCGACCGCCACTACGAGGTCGACGAGCGCAAGCGCACGGTGGGCGTCACGGAGGAGGGCGTCACGCTGGTCGAGGACCAGCTCGGCATCGACAACCTCTACGAGGCCGCCAACACCCCGCTCGTCGGCTACCTGAACAACGCCTTGAAGGCCAAGGAGCTGTTCAAGAAGGACAAGGACTACATCGTCCGCGACGGCCACGTGCTGATCGTCGACGAGTTCACCGGCCGCGTGCTGGCCGGTCGCCGCTACAACGAGGGCATGCACCAGGCCATCGAGGCCAAGGAGGGCGTGGAGGTCCAGGCCGAGAACCAGACGCTGGCCACCATCACGCTGCAGAACTACTTCCGGCTCTACACGAAGCTGTCGGGCATGACCGGTACCGCCCAGACCGAGGCGGCCGAGCTGCACCAGATCTACAAGCTGGGCGTGGTGACCATCCCCACCAACCGGCCGATGGTGCGCAAGGACCAGCCGGACCTGATCTACAAGACGGAGGAGGCGAAGTTCGCCGCCGTCGCGGCCGACATCGCCGAGAAGCACCGCAACGGCCAGCCCGTCCTGGTCGGCACCACGAGCGT
The DNA here is from genome assembly GCF_006716445.1 of Pseudonocardia kunmingensis. Taxonomy (GTDB): domain Bacteria; phylum Actinomycetota; class Actinomycetes; order Mycobacteriales; family Pseudonocardiaceae; genus Pseudonocardia; species Pseudonocardia kunmingensis. Next base: position 1,992,701 of record NZ_VFPA01000001.1, on the reverse strand, counting down.
GGAGAAGTCGGAGTACCTGTCGAAGCTGCTGGTCCAGCTCCAGGTGCCGCACGAGGTGCTGAACGCCAAGCACCACGAGCGGGAGGCGGCGATCATCGCCCAGGCCGGGCACGCCGGCGCGGTCACGGTGGCCACCAACATGGCGGGCCGCGGCACCGACATCCAGCTCGGCGGCAACCCCGAGTTCCTGGCCGACCTCGAGCTGCGCCGCCGCGGGCTCGACCCGGTGGAGCGGCGCGAGGAGTACGAGGCGGAGTGGGACGCGGTCCTCGCCGCCATGAAGGACCAGGTCGCCGCCGAGGCCGAGGAGGTCAAGGAGGCAGGCGGGCTCTACGTCCTGGGCACCGAGCGCCACGAGTCCCGGCGCATCGACAACCAGCTGCGCGGTCGGTCCGGCCGCCAGGGTGACCAGGGCGAGTCGCGGTTCTACCTCTCGCTGGGCGACGAGCTCATGCGCCGGTTCAACGGCCAGATGGTCGAGTCGATCATGAACCGGTTCAACCTGCCCGACGACGTGCCGATCGAGGCGGGCATGGTCACCAAGGCCATCCGCAGCGCGCAGACCCAGGTCGAGCAGCAGAACTTCGAGATCCGCAAGAACGTCCTCAAGTACGACGAGGTGCTCAACAAGCAGCGCACCGTCATCTACGAGGAGCGCCGCCGCGTCCTGGCGGGCGAGAACATCCAGTCGCAGATCGAGAACATGATCGAGGACGTCGTCCGCGCGTACGTGGAGGGCGCCACGGCCGACGGCTACGCCGAGGACTGGGACCTCGACAAGCTCTGGACGGCCCTGCGCACGATCTACCCCGTCGGCATCCGCTGGCAGGACCTCGCCGGGGACGGCGACGACGACGAGGTCGGCGACCTCACGAAGGACGCGCTCACCGAGGCGATCCTGGCCGACACCCGTGCCGCCTACGAGCGCCGGGAGGCCGAGGTCGACGCGCTCATCGCGCCGCTCGGCGGCATGCGCGAGCTGGAGCGGCAGGTCCTGCTCACGGTGATCGACCGCAAGTGGCGCGAGCACCTCTACGAGATGGACTACCTCAAGGACGGCATCGGCCTGCGGGCGATGGCCCAGCGCGACCCGCTCATCGAGTACCAGCGCGAGGGCTACGACATGTTCAACGCCATGTCGGAGGGCATCAAGGAGGAGACGGTCGGCTACCTGTTCAACGCCACCGTCCAGGCCGCCGCACCCGCGCAGGCCGCTCCGGCCGCCGACGGGCAGCCCCAGGCGGCCCAGCCCCAGGCGGCCCAGCCTCAGACGGCGCAGCCCCCGGCGGCGCAGCCCGGCGCCCCGGGCCGTCCCGCTGCGGCCGGGGCGCAGCAGGCCCCTGCCGCGCGCCCCGCGCAGCAGGCGCCGACCGCGCCGCAGGCGGAGCCGGCACGGGCGGCCGGTGGCCGGCACGCCGCGCCCGCCGGGGATCCGACCGGCGCCGGGAGCGTGCTGCCTGCGGCGTTCCGCGGCAGCAGGCCCACCGACCTGCGCTACAGCGGCCCCGCCGAGGACGGCACGGCCACCCGCACCCGCTCCGCGGGCAACGGTGGCGAGCGCGGCGAGGCGGCGGGCGCAGGCCCCGCCCAGCCCTCGCGCAACCGCCCGTGCCCGTGCGGCTCGGGCCGCAAGTACAAGCAGTGCCACGGGTCGCCCACCGCGGCGCGCCCCTGACCCGGCCAGGCGGACTCGCCGGTCCGGGCCTCCCACCTGACGAACGGCACTTTCGTCGGCTAGGTACCGACGAGAGTGCCGTTCGTCATGCGGATCGCAGGGGAGCTAGCCCATCCGCACCGCCGTGCACCACCACCTGCCGTCGTGGCGCTCGAAGCGCGCGGCGAGAGCGCGGTGGCGGCCGTCCACGACGCAGGTGACGGCCACCTCCGCCACGCCCGAGCGCGGCAGGCAGAGCCGCAGGCGGCCGCACCGGGCCGGTGCCCGGGCGGTGCGCCGGCCGGCGGCGGCGCGCCAGTAGCGCAGCGGCGCGTCCGCGAAGTGCGTCCTGAGCTGCGCGGGTGGGCGCCTGCCGTCGAGCACCTCGAGGGCGAGCCGCAGGATCCGGGTGGCGGCGAGGTGCGCGTCCACGAACTCGCGGCCCGGGTGTCGGCGCGCGGCGCTGCCCGGTGGGGGCGGCCGCGGTGGCCCGGACGGCGCAGGTGCCGGACCGGGCGGTGGGCGGCCGGTGGCGGGCTCGTAGCGGACCGGGCGCAGGCGGGCGCGGGTGGGGGCGGGCGCGGCGGGCACCGGCGGGCTTCCCAGCGTGGTCGTCATGCCGCGATGGTGGGGCTCGCGGCGCCGTCGGCAGGGCCGTTCGGGTCTATTCGGGGCCATACCGTACGTGGGCGAACCATCTCCGCACGTACGGTCGGCCGGTGCATCCCGGACCAGGGGAGGAGCCGCTGGAACGGCTCCTCGTGCGCACGGCGCAGGCGCTGCAGCGTCGCACCCGGCGCGCGGCCGCCGCGCTCGGATTGACGGCGACAGGCCTCGAGGTCCTCGGTGTGCTCGTCCTGCACGACGCGCCGTCGCAACGCGACCTGGCAGGCCACCTCCGGCTCGCACCGGCCACGCTCACCCCGGTGCTCGACGCGCTGGAGGAGCGGGGCGCGCTCCAGCGGGTGCGCGACGCGGCCGACCGGCGGGTCGTGCGGGTCTCGGTCACGGCCCGCGGCCGGGAGCTGTGCACCGAGGCGAGCGCGGGCGTCGAACGCCTCCTCGCGGGGCTGCCGCGCCCGGGCCCGGAGCGGGTCGCGGTGGTGCGGGAGCACCTGCTCGAGCTCCTGGCGGCCCTGGACCGACCCGAGCCGCGGCCGGTGGATAGCGTCGACGCCATGCCCGTGCGCGCGCTGCTGATGGACTACGCGGGCGTCCTGACCGAGGCGCCGGAGCTGCTCGACGTGGTCGCCCGGGCCAGGGCTGCGGGCGTGGCGACCGCGCTGGTGTCCGACGCGCAGGTCGTCCCCGACGCGTGCGCCGCGGCGTTCGACCTGCTGGCGTTGGGTGACGCGCTGGGCGTGCGGAAACCGGATCCGGAGCTCTACCGGCGCGTGGCGGGGCGGCTCGGGGTCGGTGTCGCCGAGTGCGTGGTGGTGGACGACCACGTCCGCAACGTGCGTGGCGCCCGCGCGGCGGGCGCGGTCGTGGTGCACCACCGGTCCGCGGACGTCACGGTGATGGAGCTGGAGGCCCTGTTGGACCTGCGGTGACCCGCCGGGTCAACGCGTCTCGTCGTCGGAGCCGTCCCCGTGGCGCGGGAAGGCCGCGCCCTGCGGCTCGGCCGGCGGCTCCGGGTCCTCGCCGGTGCCGGTGAGCGTGGCGTCGCGCAGGGTGCTCTCGGTGGTGCCCTCGGAGCCGGGGGCGGGCCGGTCGGTGCGTCCCTCGGGTCCCGTGTCGTCGTTCGGCATGGGACGGGGGTGCCCCGAACCGGCCGGGCCCGAACCGGTCAGCCGCGGTTCACGGCGTCACTGCGGCGGCGGGGGCGGCTGCTCGCCCGGCTCTCCGGGAGGCGGGGCCTCGCCCGGCGCCGGGGCCTGGGTGGTGTCGCCGTCACCCGTCATCCCCTGCACGCGGTCGACGCCCTGGTCGATGTGTTCCTCGTGGCCGGCGAAGCGGCCCTTCGCCGCCTCCCCCGCCTTGTCGAGGCCCTGGTCGACCTTGTCGTCGTGCTGGTGCAGCATTTCCTTGGCCTTGTCCATGAAACCCATGCGCCCACCATGGACCCCCGCCATCGGCGGTGCAGTGTCGGACGTCACCCGTTCGGGCGTAGCCGGACGTGCGACGGGCGGAGCTCGTCGACGCTCGCCACCCCGATGAGCTGGAGGGTGCGCACGATCTCGCCCGCCAGGATCGAGACGGCCTTCTCGACACCGACCCGGCCGCCGGCCATGAGCCCGTACAGGTAGGCACGCCCGATGAGGGCCGCGCGGGCGCCCAGCGCCACGGCGGCGAGCACGTCCGCGCCGTGGACGATGCCGGTGTCGACGAACACCTCGGCGCGGTCGCCGAGCGCCTGCACGGTGGGCTCCACCAGCTCCAGCGGCACGGGAGCGCGGTCGAGCTGGCGGCCGCCGTGGTTGGACAGCAGCACCGCGTCGGCCCCGGCGTCGACGACCCGGGTGGCGTCCTCGACGCTCTGGATGCCTTTGATCACGAGCTTCCCGGACCAGGCGCCGCGCAGCCACTCGACGTCGTCCATCGTGAGCGCCGGGTCGAACACCCGGTTGATCAGCTCGGCGACCGTGCCCTCGGTCGAGCCGAGGCTGGCGAAGTTCAGCGGCTCGGTGGTGAGCATGTTGAACCACCAGTGCGGGTGCAGCGCACCGTCGACGAACGTGCGCAGCGAGAGCGCGGGCGGGATCGACATGCCGTTCCGCACGTCGCGCAGCCGCGCTCCGCCGACCGGGGTGTCCACGGTCAGCATCAGCGTGTCGTACCCGGCCGCGGCCGCCCGCTGGACCAGGTCGCGGGCGTGGGCCCGGTCGCGCCAGATGTAGAGCTGGAACCACTTGCGGGCGTCCGGCGCGGCCGCGGCGACGTCCTCGATGGTGGTGGTGCCCATCGTCGAGAGCGTGTACGGGATCCCGACCTGCTGGGCGACCGACGCGACGGCGCGCTCGCCCTCGTGGTGCATCATCCGCGTGAACCCGGTCGGGGCGAACGCGAACGGCAGCGCGGCCCGCTCCCCGAGGATCTCGCGGCTGGTGTCGGTGGCGGAGACGTCGCGCAGCACGGTGGGCTGGAACTCCACCCGGGCGAACGCGCGACGGGCCCGGTTCAGCGACAGCTCGCCGTCGGCGGCCCCGTCGGTGTAGTCGAACACAGCGCGCGGGGTGCGGCGCCGTGCGATCGTCCGCAGGTCGGCGATGCTCGCGGCGCGCCGCAGCCTGCGTTCGTCCGCGTCGCGCACGAACGGGGCCGGACGCAGCAGCGGGCGGAGCTCGGAGGGGCGGGGCAACCTGCGCTGGACCATGTTCCCGAACCTATGCCCCGACCGGGTGCCGCCGCCGCGAGAGCTCGAACGCCGCGACGGCGCCGGCGCTGGCCACGCCGAGCGACTCGACGCCGCCGTGCATCGGGATCGCGAGCAGGCCCTCCAGCAGCGGGCGGACCGACCCGGACAGCCCGTCGGTCTCGTTGCCCAGCACGAGCGCCACGCGGTCGGGCAGCGCAGCCCCGAGGAGCGAGTCGCCACCCGCGTCGAGGCCGTACAGGGCGAACCCGGCGTCGGCGAGCGCGGCGCACCCCTCCTCGACGGTCGCCGAGCGCAGCACGGGGGCCCGGAAGGCGACGCCGGCCGACGCCTTCACGACCAGCGGGTCGATCGCGGGCAGGCCGCGGCGGGGCAGCAGCACCCCGTCCAGGCCCGCGGCGGTGGCGCTGCGCAGGATCATGCCGACGTTCGCGGGGTTGGTGAGCCGGTCCAGCACGAGCACGGCCGCAGGGGCGCCGGGTGCCAGCGCGTCGGTGAACTCGGCGACCGGTGCCATCCGCGGCGCGACGACGTCGGCGAGCACGCCCTGGTCGTGCCGCCCGTTGCCGGCGAGGACCTTGACGCGGTGCGCCGACGCGCGCTGCACCGGCACCCCCCGCCTGCGGGCGCCGTCGAGGATGGCCTGCACCGGTTGGCCGCGCAGACCCTCGGCGAGGACGACCTTGTCCACCCGCAGCTCCCGGTCGTCGAGGGCCTCGAGCACCGGCTTGCGGCCGTAGACGGTGATGAATGTGTCCTTCGGGGACCGCTCGCCGCTCATGCACCGAGCCTAGGATCGGGGGATGCCGCCCCGGCTCTCCGCCCTCGACGCCTCGTTCCTGTACCTGGAGGCGCCGACCACGCCGATGCACGTCGGCGCGGTGTCGGTCTTCCGGCGGCCGCGGGCCGGGTTCGACTACGACCGGCTCGTCGACCTGATCGAGCAGCGCATCGCGCTCGTGCCGCGCTACCGGCAGAAGGTCCGCCACGTGCCGGGCAACCTCGCCCGGCCGGTGTGGATCGACGACCCCGACTTCGACGTGGCCTACCACGTGCGGCGTTCCGCCCTGCCCAAGCCGGGATCGGACGAGCAGCTCACCGAGCTCGTCGCCCGGCTGATGTCGCGCCCGCTCGACCACACCCGTCCGCTCTGGGAGATGTACCTGGTCGAAGGGCTGGCGCGGGGCCGCACGGCGGTCGTCACGAAGACCCACCAGGCGATGGTCGACGGGATCAGCGCGATCGACATCGGCCAGGTGCTCCTGGACGTCTCGGCCGAGCCGCGGGTGGTGCCCGAGGAGCTGTGGATGCCCCGGCCGGAGCCGTCGGGCGCGGAGCTGGTGCTCGGGGCGGTCGCGGAGGCGGTGGCGCGGCCCGGCGAGATCGTCGACAACGTGCGCGTGGCCACCGGCGACGCCGTGGCCACCGTCGGCAAGATCACCGGTGCTGCGGCCACGCTGTTCTCGATGGCGTGGACGGCGAGCAGGCCGGCCCCCGGCACGCCCCTCAACGTGGGCATCTCCACGCAACGCCGGTTCGCGATCGCCCGCACCGAGCTCGAGGACTACCGGCGGGTGCGGGCGGCGCACGGCTGCAGCGTCAACGACGTCGTGCTGAGCGTCGTGGCGGGGGCGCTGCGCAACTGGCTGCTCTCCCGCGGCGAGCCGGTCACCCCGTCCGCGACGGTGCGTGCGATGGTGCCGCTGTCGGTGCGCGGGGAGGCCGACGTGCCGAGCTCGGCCACCGCGGGGTCGCTGGGCAACCGGGTGTCGTCCTTCCTCGTGGACCTGCCGGTGGGGGAGCCCAGCCCGGTGGTGCGCCTGCACCACGTCACGCACGCGATGCGCGAGCACACCTCGAACGGCCAGTCCGTCGGTGCCGACACCCTGGTCCGCATCGGCGGGTTCGCCCCGCCTACGCTGCACGCCCTGGGGGCGCGCGCCGCGAGCGGGTTCTCGAAGCGGATCTTCAACTTGGTGGTGACGAACGTGCCGGGACCGCAGTTCCCGCTGTACGCCGCAGGTGCCCGGATGCTCGAGATGTTCCCGGTCGTGCCGCTGGCGAAGGGCCAGGCGCTCGCGATCGGGCTCACCTCCTACGACGGGGGCGTCTACTACGGGTTCAACGGCGACCGCGACGCGATGCCCGACGTCGACGTGCTGGCCGGGCTGGTCGACGAGTCGCTCGACGAGCTCCTGAGCACGGTGGCCTGAGCCGATGCGCGTCTACGTCCCGGCCACGTGGCCGATGCTCCGCTCGCTGGTCAAGAACGGCGTCCTGGACCCGATCGGCGGCACCGCGTTCGCCCTCACGCCCGCCCTGCGCGAGGCCTACACCAGCGGCGACGACGAGGAGCTCGAGTACGCCGCGATGAACCAGGCTGCCCGGGCTTCGCTGCGGCTGCTCGCCGTGGAGTTCGGGCTCGGGGAGGACACCACACCGGCCCGCCGGGTGGTGGTGGCGGCCGACCTGGACGACGTCACGCTGCGCCCCGACCTCGACGACGGCGTCGTGCGCATCGCCGGCTCGGTGCCGTTCGAGTCGATCGCGGCGGTGCACGTCGACACCGAGGAGGCCGCGTACGCGGTGCGCCAGGCCTCCGGCGCGGTCGACGCCGCCGACATGGGCGACCTCGACGCCGAGTTCCTGGTCGGCGAGGCCGAGGACCACGAGCTGGCCTGGTACGACCCCTCCGAGGTGGCGTTCCTGGTGGAGGTCGGCTGACCGCAGCGCACGCCGGAACGGGTGGGCCCGGTTCGCCCCGGCGCTGTGCGCTGACCCTTGCTCGCAGGTCTGCTAGGTTCAGTCCTATGACCAGCTGCCCTACATTTGGCCAGTGTCGCAGCCGGCGACCCCGCCGGCTGCCGTGATCCCGCCGACCCCGCCGACCGGCGCACGACCCGGCCCCCGGCCCCGCCACGGCGCGGCCGCGGCGGAGCACGGCCCGGAGATCTCGGGCGCCTCCCCGAGCGGGCTGCGCGCACCGGCCCGGACGATCCCGCTGTCCCGCCAGGTCGCCGACCAGCTCCTCGAGCTCATCTCCTCGGGTCGCTGGCCGGTCGGGACCCGGGTTCCCCCGGAGCACGACCTGGTCGCCGATCTCGGCGTCAGCCGGAACACCGTGCGCGAGGCGCTGCGAGCACTCGTGTACCTCGGCCTGCTCGAGTCCCGGCCCGGGGACGGCACCTACGTCCGGGCGTCCAGTGAGCTCGAGGCCTCGCTGGCCCGCCGGGTGCACCGGACCGGCACGGCGGAGGCCTTCGAGGTGCGGGCCGTGTTGGAGCAGCATGCAGCGGGGTTCGCCGCCGCGCGCCGTCGCCCCCACGACGTGGAGCACCTCCGGGTGCTGCTCGCCCGCCTGCTCGAGCTCGATGCCGGCGGCGACACCGCCGCGTTCCTGCGCGCGGACGCGGAGCTGCACCGTGCGGTGGTGGCGTGCGCCGGTAATGACCTGCTGACCGAGCTGTACGACAGCCTCGGGAGCGCCCGCGTCGCGTCGGTGGCCACGCGCGCCCTCGGTCGCGAACACCTGGCCGCCGAACAACGCCACCGCCACGCGGCCCTGGTGGAGGCCATCGCCGCAGGCGACGTTCCGGCCGCGCAGCGCGCCGCCATCGGCATCGTCGCCGCCTCTCAGGACGCCGAACCGGACGACCAGCCCGACGATCCGCGGCGGGGGACGTCGTGATCCGCCGACATCCCGCTCCCACCGCGGCCGGCCGGCCGGACCACCACCGCACCGCACCGGTGGCGCTGCTGGTCGCCGGCAGCGTGCTGATCGCAGCCAACCTGCGCGCCGCACTGACCGTCGTCGGCCCGGTGCTCGACCCGATCGGACGCGGCCTCGGGCTCTCGGCATCCGCTGCGGGGCTCCTCAACACCCTTCCGCTGCTGGCGTTCGCCGCGTTCTCGCCGATCGCCCCGGGGCTGGCCCGCCGCCTGGGCCGCGAACGCGCTCTGCTGGTCGCGCTGGTGGTCCTCACCGCCGGGATCGTGGTTCGCTCGCTGCCCGCCGCGGGCGCGTTGTTCACCGGCACCGTCATGCTCGGCGCGGCCATCGCGGTCGGCAACGTCCTGCTGCCCGAGGTGATCCGGTACTACTTCCCCGACCGGGTCGGGGTGCTCACCGGGACGTACGTGACCGTCATGGGCCTCGTCGCCGCGCTGGCCTCCGGGTTCGCGGTACCGATCGCGGGAAGCGAGCCCGACGGGTGGCGCCTCGCCCTCGGCTGCTGGGCCGGGCTGGCGTTGATCACTGCGGCCCTCTGGGCTCCGCATGCCGTACGTCAGAGCCCGGGTTTCCCGCCCACCGGGTCCACCCATCCCCGGCGTCCGGTCGCCATGCCATGGCGGTCCCCGCTGGCGTGGCAGGTCACCGGCTTCATGGGGCTGCAGTCGCTCGGGTTCTACGTGATGATCGCCTGGCTACCCAGCATCCTGGAGAGCCGAGGCGCCACCAGCGCCACCGCCGGCTGGGCCCTGTTCGGCTACCAGTTCGTCGCGCTGGCCGCCAGCCTCGTTCTCCCGTTGGTGACCCGCCAGGTCACCGATCAGCGACGGGTCGCCGTCACCGCCGCGCTGTGCTGCCTCGTCGGCTACCTCGGCCTCGCGCTCGCTCCTTCCGCGGCCCTGGCCTGGGTCGCCGTCGTGGGCCTCGGCGGCGGCGCCTGCCTGGTGCTCGCGCTGTCGTTCATCGGCCTCCGCGCTTCCGACGCCGCCCACACCGCCGCGTTGTCAGGCATGGCCCAATCCATCGGCTACCTGCTCGCCGCGTTCGGGCCCGTCCTGTTCGGCGCCCTCCACGACAGCACCACGAGCTGGACGCCGCCCCTGCTCGGCCTCGCCGCCACCGCGGCGCTGCTGGCGGTCACCGGTCTCGGCGCCGGTCGGCCCGCGCACGTCCAGGCCGCCCCCCGCCGTTCCCCTCGACCGCAACGCTGACGCCCAGGGGCAGGGCGATCGCCGTGGTGGTGGGCCGCACCGTTCACTGCCGCCGCCCCGCCCACAGCAGCACGGCCGCCAGCGGGATCAGCAGCATCAGCACGCCCTGCCGGGTGAGCAGGAACAGCCCGATCGCGACGACCACCGCCACCCCCATGAGCTGAGGTGCCCAGCGCTCCAGCGTTCCGGGCTGCGGCGGGGCGACCTCGCCCGCCGGCGGTGCCACCGGGAGCGGCGCGGTCGGTGGCGGCGCGGCCGGACCACCGGGTAGCGGCGGGTGCGGCTCGGGCAGGTCGGTGAACAGGTCGGCGAGATCGGCCGCGACCACGGCGCCGGCCGCGGCGGCCGAGCGGTCGGCGTACTCGTCGACGTCCAGGCGGCCCGCCGCGAGGTGCTCGTCGAGCGCCTTCAGGGCCGCCGTGCGCTCCGCGTTGCCGATCCGCAGCGGCGAGCGCTCCTCTCCGGCCGTCATGGGTACGACACTGCCATCCCGCACGGGTCAGTGCAGGGCCACCAGGACCCGCCGCAGCGCGGCGAGCCGACCGGGACCGAGCTTCCCGTCGGCCACGAGCGTGTCGAGCGCGCACTCCGGGTCCGCCGGCGGCCCGAGGTGGCCACAGCCGCGCGGGCAGTCCTCGATCGCCTCCGCGAGGTCGTCGAACGCCGCGGGAACGTCGTCCGGGGTGACGTGGGCGAGCCCGAACGAGCGGATGCCCGGCGTGTCGACCACCCAGCCCGCGCCGCGATCCTCGGGCAGGGCGAGCGCGAGCGCCGCCGTCGTCGTGTGGCGGCCCTTGCCGACGGCGGAGACCACGCCCACGGCGCGGCTGGCTTCCGGGACCAGGGCGTTGACCAGCGTGGACTTGCCGACACCTGAGTGCCCCACCAGCGCCGAGACCTTCCCGGCGAGGGCGGCGGCGAGCGGTGCGGGGTCGTGGTCGCGCCGGGTGACGAGCACGGGCAGGTCCAGGTCGCGGTACTGGGCCGCGAACGGCTCCGGGTCGGCGAGGTCGGCCTTGGTCAGGCACAGCACGGGCGTCAACCCGCCCGCGTAGGCCGCCACCAGGCAGCGGTCCACGAAGCCGGTGCGCGGGACCGGGTCGGCCACCGCCGTGACGATCACCAGCTGCTCGGCGTTCGCCACGACCACGCGCTCGTACGGGTCGGTGTCGTCGGCGGTGCGCCGCAGGACCGTGCGCCGCTCCTGCACCCGGACGATCCGGGCGAGCGTGTCGACCGCGCCGGACAGGTCCCCGACCAGCCCCACCCGGTCGCCCACGACGATCGGCGTGCGCCCGAGCTCGCGGGCACGCATCGCGGTGACCGGCGGCCGGTCCGCGTCGCCGTCGGGGGCGCAGGTCCAGCGGCCGCGGTCGACCGCGGTGACCATGGCCTCGGCCGCGTCGGCGTGCTCCGGGCGGCGTTTGCTGCGCGGCCGCGACCCCCGGCGCCCGGGCCGCACCCGGACGTCGGTCTCGTCGTACTCGCGGGGACTCACCCGAGCAGCGCCGTCCAACGGGACGGGAAGTCGGGGATCGTCTTGTCGGTGGCACCGATGTCGTCGACGGCCACCCCGGGCACGGCCAGCCCGACGAGCGCGCCCGCGGTGGCCATCCGGTGGTCGGCGTAGGCGTGCCACGGCCGGTCCGGCGCGGTGAGCGGCGCGGGCCGGATCTCCAGCCCGTCCGGGGTCTCCGCGACGTCTCCACCGAGCGCCGAGAGCTCGGTGGCCAGCGCGGCCAGCCGGTCGGTCTCGTGGCCGCGGATGTGGGCGACGCCCCGGATGCGCGACGGGGAGGTGGCCAGCGCGGCGACGGCGGCGACGGTGGGCGTGAGCTCGCTGGCGTCGTGCAGGTCGACGTCCACCCCCGCGAGCTCGGACGGCCCCCGCACGGTCATGCCGTCCGGGCCGGGGGTGACGGTGCAGCCCGCCTGCTCGAGGACGGAGAGGATCTCGGTGCCCGGCTGGGTGGAGCCACCCGGCCAGCCCGCGACGGTGACCTCGCCGCCGGTGAGCGCCGCGGCGGCCAGGAACACGGCGGCGTTGGACAGGTCCGGCTCCACGCTCCAGTCGCGCGCCGCGATCGGGCCGGGGGCCACGCGCCAGGTGTTCGGCTCGGCGTCGTCGACCTCGACCCCCGCCTCGCGCAGCATCGCGACCGTCATCTCGATGTGCGGCAGCGAGGGCACCGGCTTGCCGTCGTGGTGGACGGTGACGCCCTTGTCGTAGCGGGCGCCCGACAGCAGCAGCCCCGACACGAACTGCGAGGACGCCGAGGCGTCGATCACCACGTCGCCACCGGCGAGCCCGCCGGTGCCGTGCAGGACGAAGGGGAGGGCGGAGCCGTCGACGCGGGCGCCGAGGGCGCGCAGCGCGTCCAGCACGGTGTCCATCGGGCGCTCCCGTGCCCGCGGGTCGCCGTCGAAGGAGACCGGGCCGTCGGCGAGCGCCGCCGCGGGCGGCACGAAGCGCATCACGGTGCCCGCGAGGCCGCAGTCGACGGTACCGCCGCCGCGCAGCCCGTCGTGCCCGCCGAACACGACCCGCTCGCCGTCGGCCTCGACCGCGACGCCCAGCGCGCGCAGCGCCCCCACCATGAGCGCGGTGTCCCGGGAGGCGGGCGCGTGATCGACGGTGCACGCGCCGCCGGAGAGCGCCGCCAGCAGCAGGGCGCGGTTGGTCACGGACTTGGAGCCCGGCACGCTCACCCGGCCGCGGACGGGTGTGGTGGCGTGCGGGGCGGGCCAGGCTGCGGTCACGCCACCATGATTCCGCATGGCCGGCGGGCCCCGGCGAGCGGACGAACGGCACTTTCGTCTGCGAGGTACCGACGAGAGTGCCGTTCGTCGGACCCGGCTGCCACGATGGGGGCATGTGCGGCCGATACGCCTCCATCAAGGCCCCCGCGGACCTCTCCGACGAGTTCCGGGCCGTCGACGCCACCGACGGCGCAGCGCAGGCCGACTACAACGTGGCCCCGACGAAGCAGATCATCACAGTCGTCGAGCGGCACCCCCGCGACGCCGAGGGAACGCCCGACCCGGACCGGACCGAGCGCACGCTGCGGATGGTGCGGTGGGGCCTCGTACCGTCCTGGGCGAAGGACCCGAAGGCCGGAGCGCGGATGATCAACGCGCGCTCCGAGTCGGTGGCGACGAAGCCGGCATTCCGCCGGGCGTTCAGCTCCCGGCGCTGCCTGATCCCCGCCGACGGCTGGTTCGAGTGGCAGCGCGGACCCGAACACAAGCAGCCCTACTACACGCACTACGCCGACGGCTCATCCCTGGCGATGGCCGGGCTGTGGGAGTTCTGGAAGCCCAAGGACGACCCGGACGGCGAGTACCCCAACGGTCTGGTGACCGCCACCGTGCTCACCACCGAGGCCGTCGGCCCGCTCGCGCAGATCCACGACCGGATGCCGCTGGTGCTGCCGCCCTCGGCGTGGGAGGCCTGGCTCGACCCGGACCGCGGCGCGGACGACGACGCCGTTGCGTCGCTGATCACGCCTCCGTCGCTCGACCTGATCGGCAGGCTCGAGCTGCGGCCGGTGTCGCCGCTGGTGAACAGCGTGCGGAACAACGGAGCGCAGCTGCTGGAGGAGCTGCCGCCGGAGGAGGTGCGGGAGCCGGTGCAGCTGGATCTGCTGGCGGGGCCGAACCCGAGCTGAGCAGGTTCACGCCGAGAGGTGGTAGTGCGGGCCCGGCGGGTTGGTGGGGTCGGCGGAGAACAGCACGAAGAGTTGCCCCCGAGGGATGTCCCGGCCCAACGGGTCGGCCGGCCTGCTGGCGATCTGACCGAAGATGGCGAGGAACGTCTCGAAGGCCTGGGGCGGCTCGTTCGCGAGAAGGTGCTCGGCATCGGCAACGGTGACGACGAGGCTGCGCGCCCGGCGGCCCATCCGCTCGCCGTAGTAGCTCCCGAGTCCGCCGTCGGACAGGACGAGCAGTTCGTAGAGACATTCGTCCAGCGCGTCCCAGTTCATCCCGTAGTAGCTGGGGAACTCGAGCGGCGTGACAGCGGATGAAGGCCTGACGAGCGATCCGGCCCGGCGATAACGACCGGTCGTCGTGCCCGCCTCGCCGCGTTCACGCCGCGGCGGTGCCTACCGCCGTGCGAGCATGACGCCCGTGTTGCCAGCCATCGAGAGGTCTGCCGGCGCCACCATCGAGGTGGACACGCCCCACGGCCCCGCCCGCATCACCCGCCGCGACGCCGACGGCGACGCACGCGGCCTGCTCCTGCTCGGCCACGGTGCCGGCGGGGGAGTGAGCGCACCCGACCTGCTCGCGACGGCGGGCGTCGCGCTCGCCCTCGGCGTGCACGTGGGGCTTGTCGAGCAGCCCTACCGGGTCGCGGGGCGCCGCGCCCCGGCGCCGGCCGGGCAGCTCGACACGGCCTGGCTGGCGGTCGTCGAGCACGTCCGGGCGGAGCGGCCGGACCTGCCGCTTGTCGTCGGCGGGCGCAGCTCCGGTGCCCGGGTGGCGTGTCGGACGGCCACCGCGGCGGGGGCCGCGGGCGTCCTGTGCCTGGCCTTCCCCGTGCACCCGCCGGGCAGGCCGGAGAAGGACCGGCTGCCCGAGCTCGCCCAGCCGACCGTTCCGGTGCTGGTGGTGCAGGGCGAGACCGACCCGTTCGGCCGCCCGGAGCCTGCGCCCGGCCGCGACGTGGTGCTGCTGCGGGGCGACCACAGCCTCAAGTCCGACGTCCACGGCCTCCGCGCCGCGGTGACGAGCTGGCTGACGCAACTACTGGCCCTGCCGGTCTCCTGATCCACCGGGGCGCTGGGTGACGGGAGCCTCGCGGGTTCGGCACATACCTCGGCTGCCTGGCACACACCTCCTACCGGGCGTGCCAGGGCGTGGAGGTCTGTGCGGGGGCCGGCGGGCCGGGAGCCGCTCGGCGGTCGAGCACCGCCGCCACCGCCGCGACCGCGACCACGGCGGCCGAGCAGGCGAGGACGGCGCGAGGTCCGAGGGCCAGTGCGATGCCGGTGACCGCCGTGCCGGCCGAGGCGGCCGCCGTCTTGGCGCCCGCCATCGTGACGAAGACGCCGGCGCGGGCCTCCGGTGGTGAGTACGTCGAGCGGGCCGCGAGCGAGGCGGGGAACAGCACCCCGTTGACCGCACCCGCCACGCCGAACGCCACCAGCGCCGACCCGAAGCCGGGTGCCAGGGCGCACCCGGCGATCGCCACGGCGAGCACCGCGGTCAGCCGGATCGTCAGCCGCTCCGGCTCGGCGCGCAGCGGCAGCACGGCGACGACGGCGGAGGCACCGAGGCCGCCGAGACCGAACGCGGCGGCCAGCGCAGGTCCGGCGCCGGCGGCGGTTGTCAGCTCGCCTCCGAGCACCACCGCGACGACGAGCAGCCCACCCGCCGCGACGGCGGTGAGGGTGCTCGCCACCAGCACCCGTCGCAGCGGGCCGGGGGCCGCCACCAGACGGACGACCCGCCCGGGTCCGGCCGCGGGTGCGTCCCCGCCGGACGGCCTCGGCAGGGGGAGGGTCGTCAGCAGCGCGGCGCCGACGAGCGCCGCGCAGGCGAGCCCGACGACCGATGCGAGCGGGGTGGCCACAGCGACGATCGCGCCCACCGCGGCAGGCCCGGCGGTGCCGGCCAGGCCGTAGGTCACGGCGTCCCAGCCCTCGGCCCGCCGCTGGGCGTCGACCTCGGGGTCGGCCAGCGCGGAGAGCCTGCTGCTCAACCCGCCGGTCAGCAGTGGTGTGGTGAGCCCCGCGACGCCGATGACGGCCGCGGCGACGCCCACCGGCGCGCGGCCGACCAGCACGGCCCCCACCGCGAGCGCGCCCGCGAAGAGCACGCACGAGGCGGCCAGCACCCAGCGGCCGTCGCAGGCCCGGTCCAGAGGTCGCGCGCAGACCGGTCCGAGGAGTGTGGGCGCGGTCAGCATCGCGGCGAGGAGACCACCGACCGCGGGCCCGTTCCCGCCCGGCCCCGTCGCGTCGACGGCGAGCGCCACGAGCGCCACGGCCGCGCCGGTCGAGGCGGCGCGCACCAGCGCCGCCGCGACCACGTACCGCAGCAGCACAGCGCCCACCGCGATCCCCTCCCCGTCACCGGTCCGACCGGTGAGCATCGTCAGCGTTGCCCGACGGTGCATCACCGGTCAAGATGGTGACGTGCGGTTCCAGTTCGTCGGTGGGAACCTCGCCCTCGACTTCGTCGGCACGGTCGCCGAGTGGACGACCAGCCGGACCGAGCTGCTCGTCGCACCGGCCGACCTCGGCGCATGGCTGGCCGAGGCCGGCGTGCTGGATCACGCCCCCGAGGTGAGCACGGCCGACCTGGCAGCCGCCAGGGAGCTACGGGGCGCGATCCGCGGGTTGGTCGTGGCGCTCGAGGCGGGGCAGCCGGTGCCGGTCGAGGTCGGCGAGGTCGTCAACCGGTATGCGGCCGTGGAGCCGGTGCTGCTCCGACTGGACGCGACCGGTCGACCGGTGCGTCGAGGGACGGTGGGCGCCGCGCTGTCGTCGGTGGCGCGCAGCGGGATCGAGCTGGCCGAGCCGTCCACCGCGGGGCTGCTGCGCTCGTGCGCCGACGCCACCTGCACCCGCGCGTTCCTCGACCGCTCGCGCGGGCGGCGGCGCCGGTGGTGCGGGATGAGCGGCTGCGGGGACCGCGCGAAGGCAGCGGCCTACCGCAGCCGGCACCGCCGGAGCTGAGCCTGCCCGCTCAGCTCGCGATCGGCGCCACCGTCGCCCCGCAGAGGTGCACCAGGTCGGCCGGGGCGAGCTCGATCTCCAGGCCGCGGCGTCCGCCGCTGCAGAACACCGTCTCCCAGCGCTGCGCCGAGGCGTCGACGACCGTGGCGAGGCGCTTGCGCTGGCCCAGCGGGGAGATGCCGCCCGCGACGTAGCCGGTGGCGCGTTCGGCGGCCGCGACGTCGGCCATCCGGCCCCGCTTGCCGCCGACGGCTGCGGCGAGCGCCTTCAGGTCCAGCGTGGCCGACACGGGCACGACGCCCACGGTGAGGGTTCCGTCCACCTCCGCGACGAGCGTCTTGAACACCCGCTCGGGGTCGAGGCCCAGCAGTTCGGCGGCCTCCGGGCCGTACGCCTGCCCGTCGCCGTGGGTGTAGGTGTGCACCTGGTGCGCGACGCCCCGCCCGGCGAGCAGCGCCGTCGCCGGGGTCCCCTTTCCTGCCACGGGCGAACGGTATGCCAGGCGTTCGTTGCGCGGGGAATCACCCACCTCGGCCGGGTGTTGACGCATCCGTGGCACAGGCAGTGATGGACGGCCCCCGCACCACCGGATCGGTGCGTCCCGTGGGCCGGGATCGAGCGAGCGGCGTACCCTCGACACGTCATGCGGTCGCCAGAGCGGCGGCCGACACCGGGGTCGCCGAGCGCGCGGCCCGGCGTGAGAGGAGCGCGGTGCCCGGCACCGAGCAGGACGCGGCGCGATCCGTCGAGTCCCGGACCGTCGAGTCCCAGACCGGCGAGCAGAGCGGCCAGCAGGTCGAGCGGGAGGAGACCGCCGACGAGCGGGTCGCCCGTTTCGAGCGCGACGCCATGCCGCTGATCGACCAGCTCTACGGCGCAGCCCTGCGGATGACCCGCAACCCGGCCGACGCCGAGGACCTCGTGCAGGAGACCTACCTCAAGGCGTACTCCGCCTTCCGGACCTTCCGCGCGGGCACGAACCTCAAGGCGTGGCTGTACCGGATCCTGACCAACAGCTACATCAACGGCTACCGGAAGCGGCAGCGCCAGCCGTTGCAGTCGCCCACCGAGGAGATCACCGACTGGCAGATCGCCCAGGCCGGCGAACACACCTCGCAGGGGCTGCCGTCGGCCGAGATGGAGGCGCTGGACCGGCTCCCGGACAACGACGTGAAGGCCGCGCTGCAGCAGCTTCCCGACGACTTCCGGATGGCGGTGTACCTCGCCGACGTCGAGGGCTTCGCCTACAAGGAGATCGCTGACATCATGGGCACCCCGATCGGCACCGTGATGTCCCGGCTGCACCGGGGCAGGCGCCAGCTGCGGGACATGCTGACCGACACCGCTCGTGACCGCGGTTTCCTTCGCGGACGGCATGAGGAGGTCTCGTCGTGAGCTGCGGGAACCACCACGACACGGACTGCTCGGAGGTGCTGGCCGAGGTCTGGCTGTTCCTCGACCACGAGTGCAACGAGGAGCGGCGGCGGCTGCTGGCCCAGCACCTGGACGAGTGCGAGCCGTGCCTGTCCGAGTACGGCCTCGACGAGAAGCTGAAGCGCCTCCTCGCGGCCAAGTGCGGCGGCGAGCACGCGCCGGCGGGCCTGAAGGACCGGTTGCGCCAGCAGATCCGCGTGGCGGTGCTGGAGCAGGCGGAGGTGAAGGTGGAGGAGGGCCCGGCGGGCACCACCACCACGACGGTCGAGGTGCGCAGCACCCGGGTCGAGCAGCACGGCTAGCGGACGCGGGCCAGGGACGACGCGGCGCGTCGTCCCCAGCCGGCGACGCTCAGGTGTTGGGCTTCTTGCCGTGGTTCGCGCCCTTCTTGTTGCGGTCGCGACGCTTGCGTGCGCGCTTCGACATGTTCGACCTCCTCGTTCCGTCCGGGGGATAACCCCGATCCTCCCACGTGGTTTCATGGAGCCGAGTACGGACCGGAAGGCGGCGTCGGGTGTCGACCCTGAGTGAGCTGCTCGCCGAGCAGACCGAGTTGCGCGGCGAGGCGGTCGAGCACCTGCAGCGCGTCGTCGCGGAGTGGCAGCTGCTGGCGGACATGTCGTTCGCCGACTTCCTGCTGTGGGTGCCGCTGGCCGGTGGCGCGGAGTTCCTCTGCATCGCGCAGGCCCGGCCCACGACGGCGCCCACCGCGCACCCCGAGGACATCGTCGCTGCGCGCGTCACGACGGCCGAGAGCCCCCAGCTGCGGCGCGCGGTCGTCGAGGGGCGGATCTGCCGGGAGGAGTACCCGCGCTGGCACCTCGAGGTTCCGGTGCGGCGCGAGACGATCCCGGTGCGCTTCGGCGGGTCGGTCATCGCGGTGCTCTCACGCGACACGAACCTGGCGATGCCGCGCGTGCCCAGCCCGTTGGAGATCGCCTACCTCGGCAGTGCCTCCGACCTGTGCCAGAT
This sequence comes from Pseudonocardia kunmingensis, assembly GCF_006716445.1. Classification (GTDB taxonomy): domain Bacteria; phylum Actinomycetota; class Actinomycetes; order Mycobacteriales; family Pseudonocardiaceae; genus Pseudonocardia; species Pseudonocardia kunmingensis. The sequence goes on along the minus strand of NZ_VFPA01000001.1, from coordinate 1,973,701 downwards.
GGTCGCCGACGGCACCTTCCCGCCCAGCGCGGAGACGGTCGGTGCCGTCACGAGCCCGCGGGCGGGCGACGGGCTGGTCCGCCTCGACGCGCACGGCCTCGTGGCCTACGCCAGCCCCAACGCGCTGTCGGCCTACCACCGCATGGGCCACGCGAGCGACCTCGTCGGCGTCGTGCTCTCCGACGCCACCCGCGACCTGGTCCACGACCCGTTCGACGCGGCGGAGGTCGCCGCGCGGATCGACGGGGCGCTGGACGGCAAGCACTCGCTGCGGATGGAGGTGCGGGCCCGCGGCGCGGTCATGCTGGTGCGCGCGCTGCCGCTGCGGCCCCGCGGCGACGCCGCCGGTGCGCTGGTGCTGGTGCGCGACGTCACCGACCTGCGGCGTCGCGACATGGCCCTGCTCTCGAAGGACGCGACGATCCGGGAGATCCACCACCGGGTCAAGAACAACCTGCAGACGGTGGCGGCGCTGCTGCGCCTGCAGGCGCGGCGCACTGCGATCCCGGAGGCGCGGATCGCGCTCGCGGAGAGCGTGCGGCGCGTCAACTCGATCGCGCTGGTGCACGAGGCGCTGTCGGTGTCCGTGGCGGAGCGCGTGGACCTCGACGAGCTCGTCGACAAGGTGCTGCCGGCCATCGGCGACGGCGCCACCGCCGAGTCGCGGGCGAAGGTCCGCCGGGAGGGCAGCTTCGGCACGCTTCCCGCCGCGCTGGCCACACCGCTGGTGCTCGTGCTCACGGAGCTGGTGCACAACGCGCTCGCGCACGCCTTCGACCCCGGCCGGGCCGGCGAGGTCGTGGTGTCGGCGCAACGGTCGGACACGACCCTCGACGTGGTGGTCGGCGACGACGGGCGGGGCATCCCGGACGGCATCGACCTGGAGCGATCCGCGGGCCTCGGCCTGCAGATCGTCCGCACGCTGGTCGACTCCGAGCTGGGTTCCGCGCTCGAGGTGCGTCCGCGTCCGGGGGGCGGAACGGAGGCCGTCATCAGGCTCTCGTTGCGGGGGCGCTAGCCTGCACACGAGGTCGCTGGTTCGACGAGCGAGGTCGCGACGCCCGGACCGACGGCCCCCTCCGGAGCTGCCCCCCGCGTGCGCCCGGTGTAACGACCGCGGGCCCGGAGCCGGGTGCAGTCCGGCTTCGGGCCCGCGGTTGGGGAACTAGGGAGGTTCAGGCAGTGCGTGCGCGCGTACGCGCATTACGGCGCTTGAGCGCCCGCCGCTCGTCCTCGCTCATACCGCCCCAGACGCCTGCGTCCTGGCCGCTCTCGAGTGCCCACGCGAGGCACTCACTGGTGACAGGGCAGCGCCGGCAGACGGTCTTGGCCTCGGCGATCTGCAGCAGCGCAGGACCGCTCGTCCCCACGGGGAAGAACAGCTCGGGGTCCTCGTCGCGGCAGATAGCGCGGTGACGCCAATCCATGGTCTCTCGGCTCCTTGTGCTTGCGCGATCGGGGTCGCGCCGATCGTCTGTCACGGTCTTGTGGTCCGCGCTTGTGAATGATTTCACGAGCGCCCTCGATCTTCAAGGGACCAGGTCCATCCAGGTGACCACTCTCACCCACTCACCGCAACGATCCCCAGTACCGACAGTTACTGATCCGGTACTCATCCAGCTCGTGGTCGTTGCGATGACCGATCGACCTCGTCCCGCCCACCGGCCCCGTATACCCGGGATCGGCCGGACCATGCGAGAAGTCCACTCGCGATCACTCGCTTGTCCGTGACCTACCATGGAGCAACGTTTGCCCAGGTGCGAGCCCTTATCGGCTCGACGGTCCACGAGCATCGGTGAGTGGACACCTGCCGTCACCTCATCGGGTGACAGGGCGCGTCCGGCTGCGGCGAGCTGCGCGTCTCGTACGACGACGCGTAGCGCACCGGACACGGCCCGGAGCCGCACCGTGCGGTAGTGCGCGCAGGTGTGGGCACAGCGTAGGCCCGGGCGTTCGGAGGCCTATCCTCGACTCCGTGAGCGCGCAGGACGGCCCCGTCGCGGGCCCGCCCCGCCAGGTGCGGCTGGCCGGGCTGCTGGTGGCCGTGCAGGGCCTCGTGGGGCTCGGTTTCGCGGTCGCGCTCGTCGTCCGGGCGCTGACGGCCGAGGGCGTGGGCCTGCCGGTCGGCGACATCGTGGGGGAGGCCGGGTACTTCGCCCTCGTCGGCGCGGCCCTCGTCGCCGTCGGGGTCGGGCTGGTCCGTGGCCGCCGCTGGGCGCGCACCCCGGCGATCGTGACGCAGCTCCTGCTGCTGCCCGTCGTCTACACCCTGCTCGGGCCGTCCCGGCAGCTGTTGCTCGGCATCGTGGCCGGCGTCGTCGTGGTCGCCACGTTCCTGCTGCTGATCAGCGAGGCGTCGAGGACCTGGTCGATGGGGCTGAACCTGCCCGACGCGCCTCCGCAGCCCCGCTGACGGGTACGTCCGTGCGGTGGCGCGGGTGCGAGCTGCACCTCAGGTGATCGCCAGGAGTGGTGCCAAGGCGACAGATCTGTCGCTCTCCCACCACTCTTGCTGATCAAAGCCGGCCGCGTTCCGCGGAACACGGCCGCGCATGACTGATCAGATCGACACCAGGGCGATTTCTGGGTGATCCAACAGCCCTGGTGTCGATCTGACCATGAATCTCCCGTGGGCGCGCCGTTCCCGGCTCGAGGCCAGTGCCCGGGCGATGCCCGTGGCCCGGCGCTAGTCGACCTGCGCGGGTGCTCCGCGGTCGGCGGTGGCGGCGAAGCCGGCGAGCGCGGCGCCGTCGAGGCGGAAGGTCGTCCACTCGTCCATCGGCACGGCGCCCAGTGCCCGGTAGAACCCGATCGACGGTTCGTTCCAGTCGAGCACCTGCCACTCCAGGCGCGCGTAGCCGCGTTCGGCGCAGACGCCGGCGAGGGCGGCGAGCAGCGCGCGGCCGAGGCCGCTGCCGCGGTGCGCGGGCCGCACGAAGAGGTCCTCGAGGTGGATGCCGGCCACGCCGGTCCAGGTCGAGAAGTTGAGGAACCAGATGGCGCAGCCCACGACCTCGCCCGCCGCCTCGGCGACATGGCACTGGGCGACGGGCTCGGGGCCGAACAGCGCGTGGCGCAGCTGCGGCTCGGTGAGGGTGCAGGCCGAGGCGGCGCGTTCGTACTCCGCGAGCTCGTGCACGAGCCCGACGACGGCGGGCACGTCGTCGATCCGCGCTTCCCGGATCATCGTGGTCCTCCTGGTGCTCGGAGGGCTGGTCACGGCGTGACCGGCCGCAGGTTGACGTGGTCGAGCCGGGGGACGCCGCGCTCCTCGCCGAGGACGGCCCACCCCGCCGCCTCCATCGCGAAGTGGACGCCGTCGGTGGCGGGCAGCCCGATCCAGCGGGCGACGAGGACGCGGCTGAAGTGGCCGTGCCCGACGAGCACGACGTCGCCCGCCCCCAGCCGGGCGCGGGCGTCCGCGAGGAGGGAGTCCGCGCGCTCGGTGACGTCCTGCGGCGTCTCGCCCCCGGGGTGGGGGTGGGTCCACACCGTCCAGCCGGGCACGGTCTCGCGGATCTCCGGGGTGGTGCGGCCCTCGTACTCGCCGTAGTCCCACTCCGCCAGGCGCTCGTCGACGGCGTCGACGCGGAAGCCGGCCAGGTGGGCGGTGTCCTGCGCCCGGGAGCGCGGGCTGGTCAGCACGAGGGCGGGCGGCGCGTCGGCGCGCAGCGTCGCGACGACGCGACCGGCGGCTGCGGCCAGCTCACGGCCCCGCTCGGTGAGGGGGACGTCGGTGCGGCCGGTGTGCTTGCCGGTGCGCGACCACTCGGTCTCGCCGTGGCGCAGCAGGAAGACGCGGCCGGAGGTCATGGGCACGGAGCCTAGTGCGACGCCGATCCGGGCCGTCCTGCCGATCATCCCGGGACCGTGAAGTGCGGCTCGCACCGACCACTAGGCTGTCGACGTGCGCACTTACCCGAGCTCCTGGTGGCCGCCCTCAGGCGGCTCCACCCACGTGCGCTGACACGCAGCAACCACGAAGGCCGCCCGCGCAGGCGGCCTTCGTCGTTCCCCGGGGGCCGTGGCGCGCCGGCCACCGACCCGAGGACACACCGATGCGACTTTCCGGGATCACCCCGTCCGGCCACCCCCACCTCGGCAACCACCTGGGCGCGGTCCGGCGCTGGGTGTCCGACGGCGGCCCGGACGACCTGTACTTCGTGTCCGACCTGCACGCGATGACCACGAGCCACGACCCGAGCCGGCTGCGGGCGCGGACCAGCGAGATGCTGGCCGTGCTGGTGGCCTCCGGGATCCCGGCCGAGCGGGTGTTCGTGCAGTCGGACCTGGCGCGCGAGCTGGGCGCGCTGACGTGGGTCCTGGAGTGCACCTGCAGCTACGGCGAGGCCGCACGGATGATCCAGTTCAAGGAGAAGGGCAGGGGGCAGGCCGGCGTCCGGCTGAGCCTGCTGACCTACCCGGTGCTGATGGCCGCGGACATCCTGTTGCAGGGCGCGGAGGAGGTCCCGGTGGGCTTGGACCAGAACCAGCACGTCGAGCTGGCGCGGGCGCTGTCCCGGCGGTTCAACGGCACCTACGGCGAGGTGTTCACGGTGCCGCGGGCGGTGCTGCCCCTGACCGGCGCGCGGGTGCGCGACCTGACCGACCCGACGCGGAAGATGTCGAAGTCCGCGCGGGACGCCGCCGGCGTGGTGTTCGTGCTGGACGAGCCCGACCTGGTCCGGCGCAAGGTGCGCCGGGCCGTGACGGACGGGTGCGCCGACGTGGTGTACGCGCCGGACGAGCGTCCCGGGGTGGCCAACCTGCTGGAGATCCTGGCCGGCTGCCGCGGTGGCCGTCCGGCGGACCTGGCCGCCGGGTTCACCTCCTACGGCGCGCTGAAGGAGGCCGTGGCGGACGCGGTGGTCGAGACGCTGCGCCCGGTCCGCGAGCGGACCGTCGAGCTGCTCGCGGACCCGGGCGAGCTGGCCCGGATCCGCGCGGAGGGCGCCGCCCGTGCCGCGGAACGGGGGGAGCACCGCCTGACCTCGGCCATGCGGTTGATCGGCGCGGGCGCGCCGGCGGGAGGGCGGAGAGCATGACTGCATGACTCGTCCTCCGAACGGGCTGCCGGAGGTTCGGACCACCTGCGCGCGGACCTGGGCGGGCCCCTATGAGTTCGGCCAGGGACTGAACACCTTGTCGGCCGTGATCCTCACGGTGACCCATTGCGGGTTCGGCCCGGCGAACCCGGGGTACGGTCCGCCCGTGTACTTGTGCGACAGCTCATCGATCAGCGTGCCGTCCGGGTCGTCGACGACGGAGGCGACGCCCTGCACCTGGACACTCTCGTAAGGCCTCGCGGCGTCGAAAATCGCGACAGCAGCCCGCGGGTCCCGGTTCAGGTTCCTGGTCTTGCGCCGGCTCTTCGGCAGCGCGAACAGGAGGTCATCTCCGTCGCGCTTCACCCAGACCACTGTCGAATGTGGCCTGCCGTCCGGTTCGAGCGTCGACAGTACAGCGAAGTTCTTGTCATCGAACAGCATGCGCACCTTGCCGCCGAGCTGCGCCATCAGCTTCTCCTTCTCCCGGTCGCCGGCAGGAGCAGCCGCTCGAGGTCGACCGCGAATGCCCCCTGATGGCGCCACGCTAGGCCGACCCCCCGACACTCTGAGCCGCGCTCGTCGCCGCTCGTCGGAGTCGTCCTACCCGACGGGCTGGGGCGAACCGACGCAAGAGCCGGTGCGGCATCGAGGCGAGGCGGGACCTGGCTGGGCCGTCCCGACCCGTCTGCGGGCCGTGGAAGCGCACCCGACGACGAGAAACGGCGCTGACCGACGGGAGGTCGTTCCCGCGGGCCAGCGCCGTTCCGACGCCTGTGATCAGGCAGCCGCCTTGGTCTCCCAGAAGATCTTGTCGATCTGGGCGATGAGGTCGAGCAGTTCCTGGCCGGTGGCCGGGTCCATCGACGACTTGGCGCCGTCGGCGCCGCCGCCCGCCTTCTTCGTGGCCTTGTTGAACAGCTCGTGCAGCTCCGGGTACTTCTCGAAGTGCGGGGGCTTGAAGTAGTCGGTCCACAGCACCCACAGGTGGTGCTTGACCAGGTCGGCCCGCTGCTCCTTGATGTGGATGGCTCGGGTGCGGAACTCGGGGTCCTCGTTGCCCTGGTACTTCTCCTGGATGGCCTTCACCGACTCGGCCTCGATCCGGGCCTGCGCCGGGTCGTACACGCCGCAGGGGAGGTCGCAGTGCGCGGTGGCCTCCAGCCGCGGGCGGAGAATGCGGGTGAACAGCCGCATGGGTCCTCCCTGGATGGTGATCGTTCTGGCGTGCCCGACACTACTCCCGGCGTCGGGGTGCAGCAGGGTGACGAGGGGGTGGGAGTGCGCTGGCGAAGGGTGGCCGTGCGTGGACCGTCGATGTCTCCGACGTTGCGGGACGGCGACGTCGTGCTCGTCCGGTTCGGTGGGCGGGTCCGGGCGGGTGACATCGTGCTGGTCCGCTGGTTGTCCCGGCCCGAGCAGCTGTCGGTGAAGCGGGCCGCGCGGCCCGCGGAACGGGGGTGGTGGGTGCTCGGCGACAACGACCACGGCTCGACCGACTCGCGCTCGCTCGGCCCGGCGGACGTGCTGGCGGTGGTCCGCGCCCGGTTGTGGCCGCGGCCGCGGAGGTTCCGCAGCCGCCCGTGACGGGTTCGTCACCCCTCGGAACGCAGGAGCGGCGGGGACGGCGGGGCACGGTAGGATCACCGCGAACCCGACAGCCCGTTCGCCCGGCCCACCGCACCATCCTGCGGTCGCCGGCGCGAGGCCGTCCGGCACCGGTCGCGACCCGCGACCTCCGGTGCACGGCGAGCGCGCGCCCCCCGAGCAGAGCTCGCGGCGCGCATGCCCTGAGCACCCGCACGAGGAAGTGGACCCGTGACGATCGCTGGAGAACGCACCCTGCCCACCCGCGAGGAGATCTTCGCCGCCCACGGCGGCGGCAAGCTCGCCACCGCGCTCACCGCTCCGCTGGCCGACGCGCGCGACCTGGCCGTCGCCTACACGCCGGGCGTCGCCGAGGTGAGCCGCGCCATCGCCGCCGACCCCGGCCTCACCGCCCGCTACACCTGGACGAACCGCCTCGTCGCGGTCGTCAGCGACGGCACCGCCGTGCTGGGGCTGGGCGACATCGGCCCGCGCGCGGCGCTGCCCGTGATGGAGGGCAAGTCCGCGCTGTTCAAGGCGTTCGCCGACCTGGACTCGATCCCGCTGGTGCTGGACACCACGGACGTCGACGAGATCGTCGAGACGCTCGTGCGGCTGCGCCCGAGCTTCGGTGCGGTGAACCTGGAGGACGTCGCCGCGCCGCGCTGCTTCGAGCTCGAGCGCAGGCTCGTCGAGGCGCTCGACTGCCCCGTCATGCACGACGACCAGCACGGCACCGCCATCGTCCTGCTCGCGGCGCTGCGCGGCGCCTGCGCGGTGCAGGACCGCGACCCGGCGGGGCTGCGCGTGGTCATCTCCGGGGCGGGTGCCGCCGGCGTGGCCTGCGCCCGCATCCTGCTGGCCGCCGGGATCCGCGACGTCGTCGTGCTCGACTCGCGCGGCGTGCTCGACCACACCCGCGGTGGGGAGAAGGCGGCGCTGGCCGCCGTCACCAACCCGCGGGGCGTCCCGGGCGGGATCGCCGAGGCCCTCCAGGGCGCCGACGTGTTCGTGGGCCTCTCCAGCGCGGTGCTGCCCGAGGAGCTGCTCGCCCGGATGGCGCCCGAGGCGATCGTCTTCGCGCTCTCCAACCCCGACCCCGAGGTGCACCCGGAGGTCGCGGCGCGGCACGCGGCGATCGTCGCCACCGGGCGCAGCGACTTCCCGAACCAGATCAACAACGTGCTCGCGTTCCCCGGCGTGTTCCGCGGGGCGCTCGACGCGGGGGCGCGGCGGATCACGGAGCCGATGAAGCTGGCCGCCGCGGAGGCGATCCTCTCCGTCGCGCGCGAGGACCTCACGGCCGAGTCGATCGTGCCGAGCCCGTTCGACCCGCGTGTCGCGCCGGCCGTGTCGGCGGCGGTCGCGGCGGCGGCCGCTGCGGCCGACGACGCTGTGTGACCCGCTGGACCTGCACCTCTGCGCCATTAGTGATCAACTAGAGATCACTGTGATCACGCAGCGTGCCGGTCCGGCGTTCACTCACTCGGGGTGGGGTAGGTCGATCGGGCAGTTCGGCCAGATCCAGTGGCGGGTGTCGTCGTTGAAGCTGTGAGTGTCGAGGCCGCAACGCTGGGAGATCGCCGTGAGAGAGCTCGGACACCGCTCCGGACGGGGCGCGGCGATCGAGCCGCCGACCGAGCCGACGGGCACCGGGTTCGCCTCGGACGCGGTGCTGCGGACGGACCTGCACCGTTCGCGCCGGGCCACGCTCGGTGGCGAGGTGCACCCGGAGGCCGCGCTGTTCGCGTCGCGGCTGGCTCGGGCGGTGGTCGAGGCGCCGGCAGGCGAGCGGGAGGACGGCCCGGACGGCAGCCCGCTCCCGGCGCTGCGCGACGCGGTCTTCGGCGGCGGCGTCGTCCCCGTGGCGACGCCGGAGGCGGTCGCGCTGCCCGCCGAGCCCGCGCTGGTGTGCCGCGAGGAGCGGGTGGTGCGGGCCAACGCCGCGCTCGCCCGGCTCGCCGGGGCGGACGAGGCGGACCTGGCCGGCGTCCGGCTGCACAAGCTCGTCCTCGGCCCCGACGCCGACGCGCAGCTGGTGCGGGCGGACGGGGTCGTGGTGCCGGTGCGGCCGGTGCGCTGGCCCGTGCCCGGCACGGACATGGCGGTGATCGTGCTGCTCGCGCGGGACGCGGCGCCGGTGGTGGACCCGGTGTGGGTCACCGAGCTGGAGCGGCTGGCCCGCGTGGGCACGTGGTCGTTCGAGCTGGCGACGGCCACGCTGCACCGCAGCGAGACCCTCGAGGAGCTCTACCGCGCCGTGGGCGTCGACCCGGACGGCGCCGGTGCCGGACCGGTGGAGGGCGAGCAGGTCGCGGCGCTGTGCCGGGCGTTGCGCACGGGAGCGCCCACCGGTGACCACCACGTCGAGCTGCAGCTGCCCGGGGACGGGATGCTCAGCTGCCGCGCCCAGGTCGAGCACACCGAGGACGGCGTGCCCGTGCGGCTGATCGGCGTCGTGCACGACGTGAGCGCGGAGCGGGTGGCGCGCAGGCGCGTGGAGCGCTGCTGCGAGCGGTTCGCCGACCTGATGGCCGTCGCCCCCGGCGGGGTCGTCCTGCTCGACCCCTCGGGCCGCGTGCTCGACGCGAACGCGGCGCTGTGCGCGCTGCTCGACGTCCCGCTGGAGCGGCTCCGCGGCGTGGCGGCGTCCGCGCTGTCCGCGGACGAGGTGCCCGCCGGGCAGGGACTGCCGGAGTGGCTGCGCCCGCTGCCGCCGGGTGCGGACCACGGCTACCGCGTCGAGAGCGCGCCGCTGCGCCGCGGGGACGGCACCACGGTGTGGTGCGAGCTGGCCGTCTCCGTCACCACCGCGGACGACGGTGGCTGGCTGTGGCTGGTGGCCTGCGCCGACGTGTCGGACCGCAGGCGGGCCGAGGAGCTGCTGCGCAGTGCCGGCACGGTGGACGAGCTCACCAGGCTGCCCAACCGCGCCGCCTGCCTGCAGATGGTGGACCGGCTGCTCGCCGGCCCCGAGCGCGAGCGCGTGGCCGTGGTGTGCGGCGACCTCGACGACTTCGCCCGCGTCAACTCCTCGCTCGGTCACGACGCCGGGGACGACCTGCTCGTCTCGCTCGCCGGCCGGCTGCAGCGGGAGCTGCCGTTCGGCTGCACGGCCGCGCGCCTCGGCGGCGACGAGTTCGTCGTGATCTGCGCCGACCACACCGAGGTCGGGGGGCCGGACCAGCTCGCCCGCACGGTCGCCGACCTGCTGCGCACCACGATCACGGTGTGCGGCCGGCCGGTGCAGATGACGGCCTCGGTCGGGCTGGCGACGCCGGTCCCGACCGGCGAGGTGCGGGCCGCGGACCTGCTCCGGTTCGCCGAGGCGGCGATGCACGACGCGAAGCGCCGGCAGTCGCGCGGCGGGATCGGGATCGCCACCGACGGCGTCGTGAGCTCCGCCACCAAGGCCCTCGAGCTGGAGGCGGAGCTGCGCGCGGCGATCGCGGGTGAGGGCCTCGTCCTGGACTACCAGCCGGTCGTCGGCCCGGACGGCGCGGTGCTCTCGGCCGAGGCGCTCGTGCGCTGGCGGCACCCGGAGCGCGGCCTGATCCCGCCCGCCGACTTCCTCCCCGTCGCGCAGCGCAGCGGGCTGCTGCGGGAGCTGGACCTGTGGGTGCTGCGCACCGCCACCCGGGAGGCCGCCGGCTGGCCGGAGCACCTGGGCCGCCGCTGCGCCGTCGCGGTGAACCTCGCCGGCCTGCTCCCCGGGGACGTGGGGTTCCTCGCCGCGGTCAGCGACGCGGTCGACGCGGCCGGGCTCGCCTGGGACCAGCTGGTGCTCGAGCTGGTCGAGACCAGCCTCGTCGCCCTGCCGCCGCACGCGCTGGCCGCGATGGCCGAGCTCACCGAACGCGGCGTCCGCTTCGCGGTGGACGACTTCGGCACCGGCTACTCGTCGCTGGCCCGGCTCAAGGAGCTGCCCGCGCAGACGGTGAAGGTGGACAGGGCGTTCGTCACCGGCGTCGCCGACGACCCGGCCGACTTCGCCGTCGCCCGCGCCGTGGTCGACATGGCGCGAGCGATGGGTCGCACCACGGTGGCCGAGGGCGTGGAGACGGCCGAGCAGTTCCACGTGCTGCGCGGCATCGGCGTCGACGCCTACCAGGGCTGGCTGTTCTCCCGCCCGGTCCGCGCCGTCGGCCTGCGGGACGTGCTCCTGCGGGGCAGACTGGCGACACCCGCCTCCGCAGGCCGATGAGGCGGGATCGCGGTCGCGTCACATCGGTCGCGGTTGTCGGTGCCTCGGGATAGCCTCGCGGGGACGCGACGACCGGCAAGGGGTCGTCGGTGAACACGGAGGTCTCCCGGATGATCGAGTTCCGGGGCGTGACCAAGCGCTTCCCCGACGGCACCGTTGCGGTCGACTCCCTCGACCTGGCCGTGGACGCCGGCAAGATCACGGTCTTCGTCGGTCCGTCGGGGTGCGGCAAGACCACGTCGTTGCGGATGATCAACCGGATGATCGAGCCCACCGGCGGCACGATCACGGTCGACGGGCGCGACGTCACCGCCGTCGATGCCGCCGAGCTGCGCCGGGGCATCGGCTACGTCATCCAGCAGGCGGGGCTGTTCCCGCACCGCACCATCCTCGACAACATCGCCACCGTGCCGCTGCTGCTGGGCTGGAGCAAGGCGAAGGCCCGCGCTCGCGCCGCGGAGCTGATGGAGCTCGTCGGCCTGGACCGCGAGATGGCCAAGCGCTACCCCGCCCAGCTGTCCGGCGGCCAGCAGCAGCGGGTGGGGGTGGCAAGGGCGCTGGCGGCCGACCCGCCCATCCTGCTCATGGACGAGCCGTTCAGCGCGGTCGACCCGGTGGTGCGCGAGAGCTTGCAGGACGAGCTGCTGCGGCTGCAGTCCGAGCTGGGCAAGACCATCGTCTTCGTCACCCACGACATCGACGAGGCGATCAAGCTCGGCGACAAGGTCGCGGTGCTGCGGGTCGGCGGTGTGCTCGCGCAGTACGACGAGCCCGGCCAGCTGCTCGCGCGGCCCGTCGACGACTTCGTCGACAACTTCGTGGGGCGCGACCGGGGCTACCGGGGCCTGGGCTTCCTGTCCTCCGACGCCATCCCGATCGGGGAGCTGGCCACCGTCGCCCTCGGCGACCCGGTGCCCGACGAGGACGCGTGGGTGCTGGTCGTCGACTCCGAGCGGCACCCGCAGGGATGGCTCAACGGCGCCGAGCGCAACGGCACCCCCACGGTCGACCCCGCGCACCTGGTGCCCGGGGGCTCGCTCTACGACATCGGCTCCGGTTCGCTGCGCAGCGCGTTGGACGCCTCGCTGTCGTCGCCGTCGGGCGTGGGCGTCGCGGTCGACGAGGGCGGTGCCGTCGTCGGTTCCGTCACCGCGGGCGACGTCCTCGCCGTGCTCGACGCCGCGCGGGAGCACGAGGCGGCTGCGTGATCTGGAGCTGGATCCCCGCCAACGCGGACCGGATCCTGGATCTCACCGTCGAGCACCTGCGGCTGGCGCTCATCCCGGTAGTGGTCGGGCTGGTGTTGTCGGTGCCGCTCGGCTGGCTGGCGAACCACTACCGGGTCGCGCGGGCGGTGCTGGTCCCGGCGGCCGGGGTGCTGTACACGATCCCGTCGCTCACGCTGTTCGTCGTGCTCCCCGGGATCCTCGGCACCCGCATCCTGTCCGAGATCAACATCATCGTCGCCCTCACGATCTACACCGTCGCCCTGCTCGTGCGCAGCGTCGCCGACGCGCTCGCGGCGGTGCCAGGGCTCGTCGTCGCGGCCGCCACGGCGATGGGCTACCGCCCGGCCCGGCGGTTCCTCGACGTCGAGCTGCCGCTGGCGGTCCCGGTGCTCGTCGCCGGGCTGCGGGTCGCCACCGTGTCGAGCATCAGCCTGGTGAGCGTCGGCGCCCTGATCGGTGTCGGCGGCCTCGGTGAGTTCTTCACCGAGGGCTTCCAGCTGCAGTTTCCCACCGAGATCATCACCGGCATCGGGCTGATCGTGCTCCTGGCGCTGGCCGGTGACGCGGTGCTGCTGCTGCTCGGGCGCGTGCTCACGCCGTGGAGCCGGGCGGGGGGCGCCCGGTGAACATCGTCGCCGAGGTCGTCGCCTGGTTCGCCGACCCCTCGAACTGGTCGGGCAACACCGGCGTGCCGGCGCGGCTGCTCGACCACCTGGGCTACACGCTGCAAGCCCTGCTGATCGCCGCGGCGATCGCGATCCCGATCGGTGCGGCGATCGGGCACACGGGGCGGGGCGGCTTCCTCGTGGTCGGGTCGGCCAACGGGCTGCGCGCGCTGCCCGAGCTCGGGCTGCTCACGCTGCTGGTGGGCTTCACCGGCCTCGGGGTCCTGCCGCTCACGATCACGCTGGTGATCCTCTCGGTACCGCCGCTGCTGGCCGGCACCTACGCGGGAGTGCGCAACGCCGACCCCGCCGTCGTCGACGCCGCCCGCGGCGTGGGCATGCGCGAGCGGGAGGTGCTCACGAAGGTGGAGCTGCCGATCGCGGTGCCGCTGATCCTCGGCGGGCTGCGCACCGCCACCCTGCAGGTGATCGCCACCGCCACCATCGGCGCCTACATCGGCCTCAGCGGGCTGGGCCGGTTCCTGATCGACGGCCTCGCCCGCAACGACTACACCGAGATGGCAGCGGGCGCCGTGCTGGTCGCCGGGCTCGCCCTGGTCGTCGAAGGGCTGCTCGGCGGCCTGCAACGCCTGATCGTCTCACCCGGCCTGCGCTCGGCGCAGGCCCGCCGGAGGGCCCCCCGAACGGCCCCCGTCTTCGCAGGAGGAACTGCATCATGAATCGCACTCTCGTCGCGCTGGCCGGCCTGATCGCCGTCGGCCTCACGGCCTGCGGGGGCGGCGGCGACCCGCTCGCCGGCGGCTCCGCAGGCACCGCCGCCGAGCAGCCGCCCGCCGCGGCCGACACCATCCGGATCGGTTCGGCCAACTTCACCGAGAACCGGCTGCTCGGCGAGATCTACGCACAGGCGTTGGAGGCCAAGGGCGTCACTGTGGAGCGCCAGTTCGGCATCGGCAGCCGAGAGGTCTACTTCCCTGCACTGCAGGACGGCTCCATCGACCTCATCCCGGAGTACAGCGGCAACCTCCTCCAGGAGATCGACCCGCAGACCACGGCCACTGCACCGGACGCGGTGTACCAGGAGGTCACCCAGAAGCTCCCGGACGGGCTCACCGTCCTCGAGCAGTCCGCCGCGGAGAACAAGGACGCCGTCGTCGTCACGGCCGAGACGGCGCAGCGGTACGGCACCTCGTTGGCCGACTACGGCCCGGCGTGCGGGGAGCTCGTGTTCGGTGGACCGCCCGAGTTCGCCGAGCGGCCCTACGGCCTGCCCGGGATCGAGCGGCTCTACGGCTGCACGTTCAGCGAGTTCCGTTCGCTCGACGCGGGCGGCCCGCTCACGGTCGCGGCCTTGGCGGACGGCACCATCCAGGCCGCCGACCTGTTCACCACCGACCCGGTCATCGAGGACCGCGGATGGGTGGCGCTGGAGGACCCGAAGAACAACTTCGCGGCCCAGAACGTCCTGCCGCTGATCAACGAGGCGAAGGCCACGGACCAGGTGCGCGAGACCCTCAACGCGATCTCGGCAGCCCTCACCACCGACGGCCTGATCGAGCTCAACCGCAAGCTCGCCGACGCCGCCACCAACAGCGTGGAGTCGGTGGCGACGGAGTGGCTGGCGGCGAACAACCTGGGCTAGCGCCTTGATCCATCTGAGCAGCACGTGACGGTGCGCCCGACCGCGCTGACGCGCTGCTCGGGTCGATCAACGCTGCCTGATCGCTGCGAGTCGCGCGCTGTGGTGGCGTGACCGCCGTGGCGTACTGCTCGGACGGACTGCGGCCCGGACGAGCGGCGCTCTCGTCCACACCGATCGGACGAAGGTGCCGCTCGTCCGATCGTCAGCGGTAGCCCGTCACGTCCGCCGGCTTGCCCGCGTCCTGCACCTCGACGATGTAGCGCCAGCAGTCCGGCCGCGAGCCGTCGAGGTCGGTGAAGCCGTACTCCTTCGCGAGCCCGCCGCTGGACAGGCTGGCGCCCTGCCACCGCCCGCGGTCGGGGTCGGCGGCCAGCGCGGCGACGGCGCGGCCGACGAAGTGCGGGGTCTCGGAGATCGCGAAGTGCGGCTCCTTCGCGCACGCGTCGCGCCAGTTCTGCTCGGCGACGTCGTAGTGGTCGAGCATCATCTCCGAGCGCAGCCAGCCGGGCGTGATCACCACGGACGTACCGCCGTGCGGGCCGAGCTCGTGCGCCCAGGTGCTGGCCAGCCGGATGGGCGCGATCTTGGCGAGGTCGTAGTAGGCGTTGAGGCGGTAGTTCTCGGCGTTGTACTCCGCCGTCCCGTCGGTGACCTCGACGACGAGCCCGCCGGGCCGCTCGATGAGCAGCGGGAACGCGTACCGCGCCGTGATCAGGTGCGTGTCGATCGCGAGGCGCAGGATCCGCAGCCCGGCATCGAGCGGGTGCTCCCAGACGGTCTTGTCCCACTCCGTCAGGTACTCGCCGCCCCAGATGTCGTTGACCAGGACGTCGAGGCGGCCCTGCTCGGCCCGGATGCGGGCCACGAGTGCCTCGACCTGTTCGGGCACCAGGTGGTCGGTGGGTACCGCGATGCCGGTGCCGCCCGCGGCCGTCACCAGGTCGGCGGTGTCCTCGATCGTCTCGGACCGGTCGTACTCGCTGCGCCGCTCCCGGGTCGTGCGGCCGGTGACGTACACCGTGGCACCCACGGCGCCGAGCTCCACCGCGATGCCCCGGCCCGCGCCCCGCGTCGCACCCGCCACGAGCGCGATCCGTCCGGCCGGCGGCCTCTCCGTCGATGTCATGTCGCCAGCATCGCGTGCATCCTTGACAGCTGCTGTCGGTGTATGGCGGGTGTATCGAATGTGCATGGCGCGCACCAACATCGACATCGACGACGAGCTCGTCACCGAGGCGATGCGCAAGTTCGGGCTCGAGACGAAGGAGGAAGCCGTCGACCTGGCCCTGCGCCGGCTCGTGGGGCCGCGGCTGTCGCCTGAGTTCTTCGAGAGCATGCGCGGGATCGGCTGGGACGGCGACCTCGACGAGATGCGGGAGTCGCGGGTACAGGAGATCGAGGACCGCGAGTGGAGCTGATCGACTCCTCGGTGTGGATCGAGTACCTCCGCGACCGGGACCGGGACTTCGACGTGCTCGCCGCGGCCCTACCCGACCTGCGCGTGCGCTCCCTGGTCCGAGCGCGTCGACGCCCACGCCACCCGCAGCGACCGGACGGCGGAGCGGACCACCACCACGAGCACCAGGGCGCTCACGACGACCGCGACCAGCGCGAGGGGTCTCGTGGTGAGCATCAGACCCGCTTGCGGCGCGTGCGCCAGGTTCATCACGATGGCGGTGCCGCCGCAGACGAGCGCGCCCGTGGCGGCGGTGAGGCCGGCCAGCCCGGTGATCCACCGGGGGGCGCCGCTGCGCCGGAACGTGGCGACGAGCAGCGCGAGCGCGGCCGCCGCGATCCCGAAGCTCGCGACGTCCTGAACGCGGGCCAGCGCGGCGACGACGGCCGGTGCCGGGCCGGGCCAGCCGATGCCGGAGCTCCACAGCAGGTCCCAGCCGAGGACCATCGCGGGGAACACGAGCGCCAGCAGCAGTGCGGTCGCGCGGCCCTGGCGCACGGTGAGCTCCTCCTGCATCAGCGGCGCCACCGCGCGCACCGGGCCGAAGTCCTGCACGGCCGCGGCCGCCGCGGGGAGCGGTTCCAGCCCACCGGCCCGGTAGGCGTCGGCCGCGTCCTGCAACCCGCCGTGCACCTCCGCGATCATGCTGCGCTTGACGGTGCCGGGGCCGCGCAGCAGGCGGTCGAGCTCGGCGACGTGAGCGGCCACCGGGTCCGCGGCCGCGGTCACGACGCGTCCCGGGCGGTGCCGGGGAGCCGCAGCACGGCGTCCACCACGGCGCTGAACTCGCGCCAGTCGGCCCGCTGCCCGGCGAGCGAGTGCCGCCCGGCGCGGGTGAGCGTGTACGTGCGCCGCTCGCGCCCGCCGACCGTGCTCCACGCGCCCGAGAGCAGCCCGGCCCGCTCCAGCCGGCGCAGTGCGGGGTAGACGGTGCCCGTGGGCAGGTCCAGCCGCCCGCCGCTGCGGGCCTGCAACGCCTCGATGATCGAGTAGCCGTGGCGGGGCCCGTCCTCGAGGACGGCGAGGATCAGGCCGTCCAGGTGGCCGCGCACGACGTCGGGCTTCATGCATAGGGACTCTACCTAGCCCGGGCGTCTCCGGATCCGGGGCGGGATCAGGGATCTCCCGGATTCATATGTAGACGCGCTACCTATAGCGTCGCGGTGTGGACACCCTCGCGCCACCGGCGGCTCCCGTTCGGAGACCCCGGATCACCCTCTGGACGTTGCGGCTGATGCTCTCGGTGCACCTGCTGGCGGTCCTCGCCCAGCCGGTCCTCGCCGGCCGGTACCTGATCGGCGACGTCGACGCGATGGCCGCGCACGGGCTCGTCGGCTCGCTGCTGGCGCTCGTCGCGATGTTCGTGATCGCCGCGGCGCTGGCCTACGTGCTCGTGGTCCGGGGGCGGGTGTGGATCCTGCCGGTCACCGTCCTGCTGTTCCTCGCCGACGGCTTCCAGATCGGCGTCGGTTACAGCCGCGAGCTGAACCTGCACGTGCCGCTCGGTGTGGGGATCGTCGTCGGCGCGGTCCTGCTCACGACCTGGGCGTGGATGCCGGTGGCCGCCCGGCCACGGGGGCGGCGATGAGCCCGCGGGTGTCGCGGCGGGGCTTCCTCGGGCTGCTCGGGGGCGCCGCGGCGCTGGCGGCGCTCCCGGCGTGCGGGTCGCTCCCCGCCGGGTCCACCGGCGAGGTGCTGGCCAGCACGCTGCCGCTGCCCGAGCCGTTCCGGGTGCCGCTGCCGGTGCCGCCGGTCGCGCGGCCGGTCGGCGTCGACGGGTCGGGTGCGGAGCTCTACCGGGTGACGCAACGCGTGGCCGAGCAGGAGATCATCCCCGGCTACCGGACACCCGTCCTCGGCTACGACGGGATCTTCCCCGGGCCGACGTTCGAGACCCGCCGCGGGCGCCCCGTCGTGGTGCGGCACCGCAACGAGCTGCCGGTGCCCACCGTGGTGCACCTGCACGGCGGCCACACGCCGGCCGAGCACGACGGGTGGCCGCTCGACCTCGTGCTCCCGGTGGGTGACACCAGCGACTGGACCGGGCACCACGGGATGGTCGGGGACCCGGTGGCGGGCGAGCGCGAGCACCGCTACCCGAACGACCAGCGCGCCGCCACGCTCTGGTACCACGACCACCGCATGGACTTCACCGCTCCGGCGGTCTACCGCGGGCTCGCCGGCTTCCACCTGGTGCGCGACGACGCGGAGGACGCGCTCCCGCTCCCGCGCGGCGACCGCGAGTTGCCGCTGATGATCTGCGACCGCGCGTTCGCCGCGGACGGCTCGTTCGCCTACCCCGGCCTGGACCAGGGGATGCGCTCGGTGCCCGGTGTGGAGGACGCGTGGATGGAGGGCGTGCTCGGCGACGTCGTGCTCGTCAACGGCGCACCCTGGCCGGTGCACGAGGTGGACGCCGCGCGGTACCGGTTGCGGCTGCTCAACGCCGCGAACGCCCGGCGCTTCCGGATCGCGCTGACCGTGCCCGGCGGGCCGGCCGTCCCGCTCGTGCAGATCGGCTCCGACGGCGGGCTGCTCGCCGCACCGGTCGTGCACGAGGCCATCGAGATGGCGCCGGGTGAGCGGTTCGACGTGGTCGTCGACTTCTCGGCGCTCCCGGTCGGCACCGAGGTCACGATGGTCAACGGGCTGGACGCGGGGCGCGCGGGCGACGTCATGCGCTTCCGGGTGGTGCGCACGGCCGCCGACGACAGCCGGGTGCCCGACCGGCTCGCCGACGTCGAGCCGCTCGTGGCGCCGCCCGGCGCGACCCTGCGCACGTTCGACTTCGCGCGCGGCCCCGTCGGCGGCCACACCGGCTGGACGATCAACGGAACGTCCTTCGACCCGAACTCCTCGATCGCCGACATCCCGCTCGGCGAGACCGAGGTGTGGCGGTTCGTCACCGACGTCCACCACCCGGTCCACCTGCACCTGGACGCGTTCCAGGTGCTGAGCCGAGGTGGGCGGCCGCCCTCGCCCTACGACGGCGGGTGGAAGGACACGGTGGACATCCGCCCGGCGGAGGTCGTCGACGTCGCGGTGCGGTTCACCGAGCACGCCGGCCGGTTCGTCTTCCACTGCCACAACCTCGAGCACGAGGACATGGCCATGATGGCGACGATCCGGACCGTCTGAGCGACGCGCCGGCGGGGTGGATCACTGCGGGGCGGGAGCTCCTTCGACGATCACGACCGACGCGGTGCTGCACGCCTTCCGGATCTCGACCAGCCGCTGGTACTCCGGTGACCGGTAGAAGGCGAGCGCGGCGTCGTAGCTGGGGAACTCGACCACCACGACCCGCGGCAGCCACTCGCCCTCCACCACGGTGGCCGCGCCGCCGCGGGCGAGGAAGCGCCCGCCGTGCTCGGCGACGACCCGCTGGGCTCCCGCCTTGTACTCCTCGTAGGCGTCGGGGTCGGTGACCTCGCCGTTCAGGATGACGTATCCGGACACAGGGCTCCTTCTCGCTCAGGAGAGCGCGGGGATGACCGAGGCGCCGTACGCCTCGATCGTCGACTCGCGGGCGTCGTGCATGGCGTAGACAGCGAACTGGTCGACCCCCAGCTCCCGCAGCTCGGCGAGCCGCTCCAGCTGGGCCGCGGGCGGGCCGAGCAGGCAGAAGCGGTCGACGACCTCGTCGGGCACGAAGTCGGTGGACCGGTTCCCCGCGCGGCCGTGGTGGCTGTAGTCGTAGCCGTCGCGGCCCGCGATGTAGGCGGTGAGCGCCGCGGGCACGGCCGCCGACCCCTCGCCGTAGCGCGTGACGAGGTCGGCGACGTGGTTGCCCACCATCCCGCCGAACCAGCGGCACTGGTCGCGGGCGTGGCCCAGGTCCTCGCCGACGTACGCGGGCGCGGCCACGCACATCGTGATCGATGCCGGGTCGCGGCCCGCGGCCTCCGCCGCGGCCCGCACCGTCTTGATCGTCCACTCCACGAGGTAGGGGTCGGCGAGCTGCAGGATGAACCCGTCGGCGGCGCGCCCGACGAGGTCGAGCGCCTTCGGGCCGTACCCGGCCATCCACACCGGCAGCTGCGCGCCCTCGGCGACCCAGGGGATCTGCACGGTCGTACCGTGCATCTCCACGGCCCGGCCCTCGGCGAGCTCACGGATCACGTGGATCGACTCCTCGAGCCGCGCCAGCGTGGTGGGCGGGCGGCCCTGCACGCGCACGGCGGAGTCGCCGCGACCGATGCCGCAGACCGTCCGGTTGCCGAACTGCTCGCCCAGCGTGGCGTGCATGGAGGCGATGACCGTCCAGTCGCGGGTCGCCGGGTTGGTCACCATCGGCCCGACGACCAGCCGTGACGTCCGCTCCAGGATCCGCGGGTAGAGGACGTAGGGCTCCTGCCACAGGACGTGCGAGTCGAACGTCCAGCCGTGGCTGAACCCCAGCGACTCACCCCTCACCATGAGGTCGACGACGGCCCGAGCAGGCGGATCGGTCTGAAGGACGAGCCCCACGTCCATCACGTGCTCCCGCCCCGAGCGCACCGTGGAGCCTTACTGCTGTTTTTCGGCCGCCAGGACAGCAATGTGGCTCCAAGGTGCGGGGTGTTGACCGTCATTTGAGGTACTGGCACGTCGACCGCTGTTGGAAGCGGCCGTGGCCGGCGCTCCCGCGGTACTCGCCATCGTCGACGATCACCCGGCCCCGGGAGATCACGGTCTCCGCGCGGCCGGTGATCGCTTTGCCCTCGTAGGCCGAGTAGTCGACGTTCATGTGGTGCGTCTGCGCCGACAGCACCTGCTGGGCGGCCGGGTCGTAGACGACCACGTCGGCGTCCGCGCCCGGGGCGATGGTGCCCTTGCGCGGGTACAGCCCGAACATCCGGGCCGGCGTGGCGCAGGCGATCTCGATCCAGCGCCGCCGCCCGATGTGCCCGTCGAGCACGGCCTGGTGCAGCAGGTCCATCCGGGTCTCGACGCCCGGCAGCCCGTTGGGGATCTTGGAGAAGTCCCCGAGCCCCAGCTCCTTCTGGTCCTTGAAGCAGAACGGGCAGTGGTCGGTGGACACCACCGACAGGTCGTCGGTGCGCAGCCCGCGCCACAGCGCCGCCTGGTGGTCCACCGGGCGCAGCGGTGTGGAGCAGACGTACTTGGCGCCCTCGAAGCCCGGCCGGGCCAGGTCCGCCGTCGAGAGGTAGAGGTACTGCGGGCAGGTCTCGGCGAAGGCGTTGTAGCCCTCGTCGCGGGCGCGGGTGATCTCGGCCAGCGCCTCGATCGCCGACAGGTGCACGATGTAGATCGGCGCCCCCGCGACCTGCGCGAGCTTGATCGCCCGGTGCGTGGCCTCGGCCTCGAGCAGCGCGTGGCGCACCACGCCGTGGTAGCGCGGGTCGCTCTGGCCGCGGGCCAGCGCCTGCTCCACGAGCACGTCGATCGCGATGCCGTTCTCGGCGTGCATCATGATCAGCCCGCCGGTCTCGGCGCCCTTCTGCAGCGCGCGCAGGATCCGCCCGTCGTCGCTGTAGAGGTTGCCCGGGTAGGCCATGAACAGCTTGAAGCTGGTGATGCCCTCCCCGATCAGGGCCTCCATCTCCTTGAGGGAGGAGTCGGTGACATCGGACATGATCATGTGGAAGGCGTAGTCGACGGCGCAGTTGCCGTCGGCCTTCGCGTGCCATGCGTCGAGGCCCTCGCGCAGCGAGCCGCCGCGGGGCTGGATCGCGAAGTCGACGATCGTGGTGGTGCCGCCCCATGCGGCGGCCCGGGTGCCGGTCTCGAACGTGTCGGACGCGACGGTGCCGCCGAACGGCATCTCCATGTGCGTGTGGGCGTCCACGCCGCCGGGGATGACGTAGCGGTCCGTGGCGTCGATGACGGTGTCGGCGGTGAAGCCCTGCGCCACCGCAGGGTCGACGACCGCGACGATCTTCTCGTCCTCGATGAGGACGTCGGCGCTCAGCTCGTCCGACGCGGTGATCACCAGGCCGTTGCGGATCAGCGTGCGGCTCACGGCGTGACCTCCTCGATCGCGGCCACGAGGATGGCCAGCCCCTCTTCGGCCTCCTCGGCGGTGAGGGTGAGCGGCGGGGCGATGCGCAGTGCGTTGCCGTGCAGCCCGCCCTTCCCGACGAGCAGCCCGCGGCGCTTGCAGGCCTCCAGCACGGCGTTGGCCAGCTCGGGTGCCGGCTCGCCCGGGCTGCCGGTGCCCGGGCGCACGAGCTCGACACCGATCATCAAGCCCTTGCCGCGGACGTCGCCGATGATCGGCGACCCGTGTGCCCGCAGGCCGTCCAGCAGCGTCGGCCCGTGCCGGGCGGCGTTGCCCTGCAGGTCGTGGTCCAGCAGGTACCGCAGGTTGGCCAGCGCGCCCGCCGACGTCAGCGGCGAGCCGCCGAACGTCGAGATCGAGTTGGCGCCGAGGCAGTCCATCACCTCGGCGCGGGCGATCACCCCGCCCATCGACAGCCCGTTGCCGATGCCCTTGGCGAAGGTGACGATGTCGGGCGTCGAGCCATGTGCCTGCCAGCCCCAGAAGTGCTCGCCGGTGCGGCCCCAGCCGGTCTGCACCTCGTCGGAGATCCAGAGGATGCCGCGCTCGCGCAGCACGTCGGCGAACGCGCCGAGCAGGCCGTCCGGGCCGGAGGTGAAGCCGCCGACGCCCTGGATCGGCTCGGCGATCAGCGCGGCCACGTCGCCGCCCGCCTGGTCGAGCACCTCGTTCAGGTCGGTCACGCAGGCGGCGATGTACTCGCCGTCCGAGAGCCCCGCGTAGGGCGAGCGGTACTGCTGCCCGCCGTGCACGTAGTAGACCTGGAACGGGGAGAGCGACGTGGGCGACCACGTCCGGTTCCCGGTGATCGCCACCGTCGAGAACGACCGGCCGTGGTAGCTGTTGCGCAGGGCCAGGATCTGGTTCGACCGGCGCAGCGAGCTGGCCAGCAGCAGCGCGGTGTCGTTGGCCTCGGTGCCCGACGTCGTGAGGAAGACCTTCGCGTCCGGGATGTCGGAGACGGCGGCGATCTGCTCGGCGAGCTCCACCATCGGCCGGTTCAGGTACAGCGTGGAGCTGTGGATGATCCGCCCGGCCTGGTCGGAGACGGCCTTGGTGACCTCGGGCAGCGCGTGCGCGGTCATCGTGGTGAGGATGCCGCCGAAGAAGTCCAGGTAGCGGCGGCCGTCGGCGTCCCAGACGTGGCGGCCCTCGCCCCGCTCGATCTCGATGGGCTCCTGGTAGTAGACCGCCAGCCACGACGGCAGGACCGCGCGGGTGCGGGCGAGCAGGTCGTCGGGGCCGCTCATGACTGCACCAGCGGCCCGTAGGCGTCGGGACGCCGGTCGCGGTAGAACGCCCATTGCTGGCGCACCTCGTCGATCAGCCCGAGATCGAGGTCGCGGACCAGGAGCTCCTCGTCGGAGCCGCTCGCGACCTCCCCGACGAACTGCCCGCGGGGATCGACGAAGTAGCTCGTGCCGTAGAAGTCGTTGTCGCCGTACTCCTCCACGCCGACGCGGTTGATCGCCGCCACGAAGTACTCGTTGGCCACGGCCGCGGCCGGCTGCTCGAGCTTCCACAGGTAGGACGACAGGCTGCGGCTCGTGGCCGACGGGTTGAACACGATCTGCGCGCCCGCGAGGCCGAGCGCGCGCCAGCCCTCCGGGAAGTGCCGGTCGTAGCAGATGTAGACGCCGACCTTGCCGACCGCGGTGTCGAAGACCGGCCAGCCGAGGTTGCCCGGCTTGAAGTAGTACTTCTCCCAGAAGCCCTTGACCTGCGGGATGTGGTGCTTGCGGTACTTGCCCAGGTAGCTGCCGTCGGCGTCGATCACGGCGGCGGTGTTGTAGTAGTTGCCCGCGCTCTCGATCTCGAAGACCGGCACGACCAGCACCATCCCGGTCTCCCGGGCGAGCGCCTGCATGCGCTGCACCGTCGGGCCGTCCGGGACGGACTCGGCCCACCGGTAGTGCTCCGCCTCCTGCACCTGGCAGAAGTACGGGGCGTTGAAGACCTCCTGGAACCCCATCACCCGCGCCCCCTGCTCGGCGGCCGAGCGGGCGTAGGACTCGTGCACCTCGATCATGGACGCGGTGTCGCCCGTCCACTTGGCCTGCAGCAACGCCGCCCGCACCACGCGGGACCCATCCGACATCTGAAGAACCTCCGCCGTGCTCGCCCGAGGGGGAAGTGGTCACCTTCGAACGCGGAGCGGCCCCAGTGCAAGACCCAATCGCATCGACCTTCCGCGGACCTCCCGCGCGGCGTCAGCGCGATGCCGCGTACACCTCGCTCAGGGCGGCGTAGTCCGGCTCGGCGGGGGTCTCGCCGTCCAGGTGGGCGGCCAGCGCGTCGAGCATCGCGTGCCAGCCCGTGGCGTAGTCGGAGGCGGGCTCGGAGCGCAGCGGTCGGTGCAGCAGCACCAGCACCGAACCGTCGCCGTCCGCGCTGATCTCCCAGCGGACGGTCGACGCCGGCTCGTCCGGCCACAGCCAGGTGTGCTCCAGCGCGCGTGGCGGGTCGACCCGCAGCACCTCGCCCTCGGCGCGGCCCTCGGCGTCGAAGTCGAAGACGACCGGGCCGCCGACGCGCGCGTGGATCCGCACGCCCGGCACCCAGCGGTCCTGCTGGTCGACGTCGACGAGCGCCTCCCACACCCGTTCGGGCGGGTGCGGCACGCGGCGCTCGAAGCGGATCTGCCACTGCCCGTCCTCGCCGACGCCCAGCGTGCCGCGCCGGTCGTCGCGGGAGGGGGTCGTGTCGGGGTGCTCGCTCATGCGTCGTTCCACCTCTCGTCCAGGTGCTTCTCGAAGGCGTCCAGGCGGACGGCCCAGTTGCTGCGCGTGCGCTCGATCCACGCCCCGGCCTCGGCGAGCGGGGCCGCGTCGAGCCGGTAGAGGCGCCGCTGCGCCTCGCCCCGCCACGCGACGAGCCCGGCGTCGCGCAGCACCCGCAGGTGCCGCGAGACGGCGGGCCGCGACGTCGCGAACTCGGCGGCGAGCTCGCCCGCGGTGCGCTCGCCGGAGGCGACGAGCTCGAGGATGCGCCGGCGCGTGGGGTCGGCGAGGGCCTCGAACACGGCGTCGTCGGACACCCGCCTTTTGTAACCGAAGTTCTACGTAACCGTCAAGTGACAGACGACGCGGGCCCGCGCAGGGCACGGGCGGGCAGCCTGCGCTCCAGCAGCAGCACCCCGGCGACGCTCGCGGCGTTGAGCAGGCCCAGTGCGATCCACGGGGCCGCGGGGAGCAGCTCGAACAGCGTGGCGAAGAACGCGGGAGCGATGATCGAGGAGACCGCGAACGAGTACTGGAACGTGGCGAGTCCGAGCATCATGCTGCTCAGGGCCGCCGTCCACGTGGTCGGCGATGGCGGTGAACACCGACGACCAGAAGAACCGCACCCCGATCGCGACCAGCGACGCCGAGACGAGGATGCCCACGGGCCCCGCTACCCAGGCGTAGGCCAGGAACCCGGCGGCCTGCAACACCTGCGAGGGTGCCGGCCCACACCGGGATCGGCGGGGTGACCGCGTTGGCCACGCTGAGCAGCACCCCGACCAGGGCGAGCGGCACCTCGGTGAGCTGCACGAAGTAGACCAGCGACAGGGGGAGGAACAGTCCGTTGCCGAGCGAGTCGACGGCCGGTGCCCCGATCAGGACACCACCACCGCGACTGCCATGATCGCTGATCATGCGCCGCGCCGCGCGGTCCCCGTGCACCACGACGGACGAGCGTAGGGCGGCCGTTCGGGGCGAAAAACCGAGTAACGGGCCGCATGCGCCGGGTAGCCATTGCGCGGTTAGATTTGCACCGGTAGTGACGGGTACGGGGATCAGGGGAGCAGCGGGACATGGCGAGCATCGAAGAGGTCCGGGCCGGCATCGCGCTGGCCAACGACAAGGCCTCGGAGAGTCTCGGAGCGCTGCAGCAGGCGCACTCCTCACTGGAGCAGGCGCAGGGGGCGCTACTGCGCGTCACCGAGGGCAGTGCGCAGTCCGACGTCTCGGAGGCGAACGGCCTGCTCGCCCAGGCGGTCAGCAGCATCGGCGAGGTGCAGCAGGCCGTGCAGGCGGCGATCCAGGCGTCCGAGGGGGTCGCGAACCGGCTGTGAACGATCTGGGTGAGATCCGGTTCGTGCTGGCGGGCGTGGCCGAGCAGCTCGGCAGCGCCTACCAGCACGCGGGCGTCGCGCGCGACCGGATCGCCGACGCCGTCGCCGTGCTCGACGGGCTGGCTCCGCAGCACTCCGAGCCGCTGGTGCCCGTCGAGCTGCAGCGGGCGGCCGAGGAGCTGGACCGCGGGCTCGGGTTCATCAGCGGCGGTGCGGCCGTCGTCGCCGACATCGACGCGCGGCTGTAGGGGCAGGCCGTGGCACGCGGACCGAGCAGGCGCCAGCAGCGCATCACGGCGGCCTTCGACGCGCTGTGCGCCACGATGGCGCGCGCGCTCGGAGCCGCCGAGGGCGCGCGGGACGCCACCGTGCGCGCGCACGCCGAGGCGATGGCGGAGATGTGGCTGCGCACCGAGGGGCTGGACGGCGCGCAGGCCGACCCGGCGCTGCGCGGCCTGCTCACCAACCCCCGCCTCGCCGGCCCGCTCGAGCGGGTGCGGGCCGACCGGGCCGCGGCCTTCGGGGAGTGGTTGGACACCGGGCCGGAGCAGCTCGCGGGGATCCTCGCCGAGGCCGCCCCGGACGCCGCCGGCCGGGAGCCGGACCAGTGGCTCGGCCAGGTCGGCAAGATCGACGGCGCCGGACCGGTGCCGGCGTTGTGGTCGATCGGCACCGGCCGGATCGGCGGCGCCGAGCCGCGCCTGCCGGTCGCCGTGCCGCTGCTCGACGAGTCGCACCTGCAGATCACCTCCACCCACGACAGCCGGGCGCGCGCCGAGGCGCTGGTGGAGAACCTGCTGCTGCGCGTGATGAGCAGCTTCCGGCCCGGCGTGGTGCACCTGCACGTGTGGGACGTCGGCCAGTTCACCGGGTCCATGCCCGGGCTCTACCCGCTCACCCGCACCGGGCTGCTCACCGTGCACGACCCGAGCATGCTGGCGCAGCTGCTCGAGGAGCTGTCCGACCGGATCCGCCGCGTCCACACCCGGGTGCTCGTCGACGGCCACCCGTCGCTGCGCGCGATGGCGGAGACCGCAGGCGGGCGCACCGAGCCGTGGGTCGTCGCGGTCCTCGTCGGGAACCGGGCGGCGCTGAAGGACGACGAGCACCGCCAGCTGCAGCGCGTGGCGCGCGGCGGGCTCGCGTGCGGCGTGCAGCTGGTGCTGCTGGACGTCCCGATGACGGTGAACGCGCCCGTCGAGACGATCCGGTTCGACGACAGCGGTACCGCGAGCACGTCGATGACCGGGCAGTACGTCACGGTGGAGCCGGACCCGCCGCTGCCGACCACCGAGGTCACGCGCGCGTGCCACGCCATCGCCGACGAGCACGAGCGCTGGCGCAGCCGGATCGGCACGTTCGCCGACCTGCTCCCGTCACCCGCGCAGTGGGGCGGCATGCGGTCGGTGAGCGGTTTGCACGCCCCGATCGGCTTCGCCGACGGGCTCCCGGTGCAGATGGCTCTCGCCGACTCGGCGCCGCACGCGCTGATCGGCGGACCGAGTGGCTCGGGCAAGACCAACCTGCTGCTCACCATGATCAGCTCGATGGCCGCCCGCTACGGGCCGGACGAGCTGGAGTTCTACCTCCTCGACTTCAAGGAGGGGGTCTCGTTCGCCCAGTTCGCCCCGGGGCGGCGCGACCTCACCTGGCTGCCGCACGCGCGGCTGGTCGGGGTCAACATCAACACCGACCGCGAGTTCGGGCTCGCGCTGCTGCAGTTCCTCTCCGACGAGATGCGGCGCCGCGCCGAGGCGGCCAAGTCGCACGAGGTCACCAAGCTCGAGGAGCTGCGCGAGGCCGACCCGGACGGGCGGTGGCCGCGCATCGTCGCCGTCGTCGACGAGTTCCAGTACCTGTTCGCCGAGCGCGACGCCGTCACGCGGCAGGCCACGCTGCTGCTCGAGGACGTCGCCCGGCGCGGCCGCTCCCAGGGCATCCACCTCGTGCTGGCCAGCCAGGACGTCTCCGGCATCGAGGCGTTCTGGGGCCGGCCGGCGATCTTCGAGCAGTTCGTGCTGCGGATCGCGCTGCCCCGCGCCCGGCGGGTGCTCGCCGAGCTGAACGACGCCACGCTCGGCCTGCCGCGCTGGCACGCGGTGCTCAACCACGAGTCGGGCATCAGCCACGGCAACGAGGTCGTGCGGATCCCCGATGCGACGGGCAAGGGCTCGGTGGACGAGGTGCAGCGGACGCTGCACGAGACCTACGCCGAGGGCAGAGCCGAGCCGCGGCTGTTCGACGGGAGCCGGTCGCCGCGGTTCGCCGACCTGCTCGCGGGTCTCCCCGAGGACGGGCCGAACGCGCTCGTCGGGCAGTGCATCGACGTGGCGGGCAGCGCCGCCGCGGTCGCGCTCCCGGACGCCCCCGGCCGCAACCTCGCCGTGTTCGCCTCTGTCGGGCGGGAGGCCGTGCGCGTGCTCGGCGCGGCCGCGGCGTCGCTGGCCGGCAGGCACCCGCGGGGGGAGCTGGACGTCGTGATCGCGCCGCTCGTCGCCGAGGCCGCCGAGCCGGCGCGACGGCTGGCCGAGCGGGTCGTCGCGGCGGGGCAGCGGGCGGAGACGGTCGCGCTCGACGGCCTGCGGGCCCGGGTCGTGGCGCTCGCCGGCGACGTCGGCGACCGGCTCGGCGACGCCGCGGCGCGTCGTCCCGTCGCCGTGGTGCTCTACGCCGCCGACGCCGCCGACACCGTCCTCGAGCGCGAGGGCACGGAGGCGCTGCGCAAGCTGCTGCGCTTCGGCCCGGAGACCGGCGTGCACGTCCTGGGCTGGTGGCGCAGCCCGGCGCGCCTCAAGGCGTTGCTCACCATGGGCGCATCGCCCGACGACGTGGGCGCGTGGGTCGCCCTGGACGTACAGGGGTCGGAGCTGCAGCCGCTCGTGCCCGGGATGATGATCCCCTGGTCGCCGCGCCCCGGGCGGGCGCTGCTGTTCGACCGCGCGCAGCACGCGCAGCCGGAGGTCGTCATCGTGCCGTCGCTGGAGGAGACGTGAGCGAGCTTGCGAGCTCACCATTGAATACAGCAGCGCCGCGAACGGGGCCGACGAGCGTCAGCGAGGAGGACTCGTGAGCGACCACCTGCGGAAGCGACCGGTGAGCGCGGCCCGCGAGTACAAGGAAGTCGTCGCCGGCATCACAGCGGCGGCCGAGGCGCTGCGGGAGCGTGACCGCGAGCGGGCCGCCGCGCTCGCCCGTGAGCTCGTGGGGCTCGCCGATGCCATGCACGGGGCGGGCGAGCGCGCGGCGCTCACCCGGCTCGGGGTCCAGCTGCACTGGGAGGCGGTGCTCGAGGCGCTGTGGGTGGAGTCGTGGATGAAGCTGCGCCCCCTCCCCGGCCCCGACCCCCGCGCCGATCCCGCGGACCTGGACGACCTCGACGCGGAGGTCGAGGCGCGGGCCGCGGAGCTGCAGGAGGCGGTGCGCCGCCGGTTCGGCCTGCCCCGCCGCTGACCACTCGCACACCGATAGTGGTGCTCGCGCACCGACTGCAGTCGGTGTATGAGGGCAGGAGTCGGTGTGTGAGCGTCATGGGAGGGTGGCGGCGTGCCCGTGCCTGACGAGCGGTGGAACCACAACATCCACTACCACCCGGTGGTGCTCGGCGCGGTGCCGGCGGACTGCCGCACGGCGCTCGACGTCGGGTGCGGCGAGGGGATGCTCGCCCGCGAGCTGCGGGCGGTGGTCCCGTCCGTCACCGGCGTCGACCTCGACGCGCCCAGCCTCGAGCTCGCCCGCGCGCAGGGCGGCGGCGTCGAGTACGTGCAGGGCGACGTCCTCACCCATCCCTTCGCGCCCGCGTCGTTCGACCTGATCGCCTCGATCGCCGTGCTGCACCACATGGACACGGCCACCGCGCTGCGCCGGATGCGCGGGCTCCTGCGCCCCGGCGGGGTGCTCGCGGTGATCGGCCTGCCCCGCACCCGGCTCCCGCGCGACCTCCCGTACGAGATCGCAGGCGCGGTCGCGCACCGCTGGCACCGCAGGCGCCGCGGGTACTGGGAGCACTCCGCGCCGACGGTGTGGCCGCCGCCGGACACCTTCGCCGACGTCCGCCGCACCGCGGAGCGGGAGCTGCCCGGTGTGCGGCTGCGCAGGCACGCGCTGTGGCGCTACTCGCTGGTCTGGACGAAGCCCGCGGCCTGATCAGAAGGCCGTGTGCGCCCACCAGTGGTCCAGCAGCGCCCGGTCCCCGGTGATCGTGATCCGGTCGTCGTCGGGGTCGGTCCGCCGGGAGAACACCAGCAGGAGGTCCCGCACCGCCCCCGAGACCGTGACGTCCGCGTCGGCCGTCCGGCGCTCCCAGATGACGCCGGCGGGGGTGCGGGTGATCAGCCACCCCGCGCCCAGGTCGTCCGGGCGCAGCTGGAGCGTCTCGCCGTCACCGCGCAGCTCGGCCAGCGCGGGCTGCAGGTTGGCGCTGCCCGCGGCGGCGATCAGCCCGAGGCCCTCGCTGATCGTGTCCGCCGCCAGGTCCGGGGCGATCGCGAAGTCGACGCGCGCGGCGCCCGCGGCGTCGGCGTGGTGCACCGCGGTGTCGGCCAGCATGCGGCGCAGCCAGAACGCGGCGGGACGCTCGTCGAGGAACGTCCAGACCGGGGTCGCGGGGCCGCCGTCGACGACCGCGGCGACGAGCGCGTCGGCGCCGTCGCGCAGCCACTCCGGCCACTCCCGTGGGGCGCCGGGTTCAGCGGCGCGGGGATCGGGCACGGGTGCCGCGGCCCGCGTGCGCACGAGCTCGGCGCTCCACCGGTGCGCCTGCCCGATGTGGCCGACGAGGTCCCTGACCCGCCACTCGGGGCAGGTCGGCACCGGGGCGTGCGGGTCGAGCCCGGCGACCGCCCGGGCGAACGCCCCGGTCTCCTCCCGCAGGCCGGTGGCCAGCCGTTCGACGTCCAGATCGTGGATCTGCAGCTGTTGCACGCGTCGTACCGTAGGAACTCCACCCGACCGGAGGTTCCACCGACTGTGACCGACAGCACAGCCACGCTCGGGATCGGCGACCTCGCGGCGCGGACCGGCGTGCCGGTGCGCACCATCCGCTTCTACTGCGACGAGGGGATCCTCGAGACCGGGCGCAGCGCGGGCGGGCACCGCCGGTTCGCCCCGTCGGCGGTCGAGCGGCTCGACCTCGTGCGGCGGCTGCGCGGCCTCGGCCTGGGCCTTCCGGCGATCGCGGGCGTCCTCACCGGCGAGCGGTCGCTCGCCGAGGCGGTCGCGGCGGAACGGGCCGCGCTCGACGTCGAGCTGGCGGCGCTCGCGTGGCGGCGGGCGACACTGCGGGCGGTGGAGGAGGCCACGTCCGTCGAGCGGGCCGCGCGCCTCGCGCTGCTCGCGGCGGTGCAGGACCACCGCGCCGCGCACCACGCGCTCCTCGACTTCTGGAACCGGCTGTTCGTCGCGCCGCTGCCCGCGGACCTGCTCGACATGTTCCTCGAGGTCAGCGTGCCCACGCCGCCTGCCGACCCGACGCCCGCGCAGGTCGTCGCGTACGCCGAGATGGTCGTGCTGGTCGGCGACCAGACCCTGGCGCAGCGGATGCGCGCGCGGGGCCGGTTCAACGTCGAACGCATCTCCGACGAGCCCGGGCTGCTGACGGGGATCGCCGAGGCGTGCGAGCTGGCCCGGCCGCTGCTGCTCGCCGGGCGTCGCCCCGAGCCCGGCCGCGCCCTCGACCGGTACGTGACCGCCTACGCCTCGGCGCAGCGCGCCCGGGACACCCCGCGGTTCCGGCAGGAGCTGCTCGCCACGGCCGCGGTCGACCGCGATCCGCGGCTGCGCCGGTACTGGGGTCTGGTGGGTGAGGTGACCGGTGAGCCCGTGACCGTCGGCGTGGCACAGGCCTGGCTCGTCGACGCGTTGGAGCGCTCGGTGGACGGGCGCGGTCGAGCCGAGGGGTGACGCGGCCCTGTCGGAGCGGGGGACTCGCCCTGTCGAGATGGGGGACTCGCGCTGTCGGGACGGGAGACTCGCGGGGAGGGTGGGGCCGTTATGCGCTCTCCTTGCGGTGGTCGGTGCCGATGACGTGCCGGGCGATGATCGAGGCGACGAGCGAGACCACCGCGATCCCGAGCAGCAGGGATGCGGGGCCCCATGAGGCCCCGCCCGACCGGGAGGAGACGAAGGTGGCCAGGGCCGGCATGAACCCGGCGATCACCCCGGAGATGTTCGCCGACAGTGCCAGGCCGCTGTACTGCAGCCGGGCCGGGAACAGCTGCGAGAGCAGCTCGCCGATCGGGCCGTAGGCGATCGTGGTCAGGCCGAGCTGCAGGACGAACCCGACGGCGATCAGCGCGGGGTTCCCGCTGTCGACGATGAAGAAGATCGGGAAGGCCATGGCGACGGAGAAGACGTAGCCGATGATCACGGTGCGCGGCGAGCCGAGGCGCACGGCCATCCACCCCGCGACGAAGAGACCGACGATCTGCCCGAGCGCCCCGATCGTCAGGGCGTTGAGGATGACCGACGCGGGCAGCTCCCGCACCCGCGTGGCGTAGCTGATCATGAACGTCGTGACGATGAAGAAGCCCGCGTTGTTGAACAGGTAGGCGCCGACGCCGAGGGCCAGCCGGCCGGGTGCCTTGAGCACCTCGACGACCGGCGCCCGCTCCGTCTTCGCCGCGGCGGCCAGCGCGCGGAACGTCGGTGTCTCCTCCACCCGCCAGCGCAGCCAGAGCGCGACCGCCACCAGCACGATCGAGGCCAGGTAGGGCAGCCGCCAGCCCCAGGCCAGGAAGTCCTCCTGCGGCAGGAGCGTCACGAGCGCGACGGCGCCGGTGGACAGCAGCGTCCCGGTGGGCGAGCCGATCTGCACCATCGAGGCGTAGAAGCCCCGCCGCCGGGTCGGGGCGTACTCGATCGCCAGCAGCGTGGCGCCGCCCCACTCACCGCCGGTGGCGACGCCCTGCACGGCCCGCAGCAGGGTCAGCAGGATCGGCGCGACGATCCCGGCCGACGCGTAGGTCGGCAGGAGGCCGATGAGCGTGGTCGCGATGCCCATCAGGCCGATCGTCACGACGAGGGCGACGCGCCGGCCGTACCGGTCGCCGATGTGGCCGAAGACGACCGCACCCACCGGGCGGGCGATGAAGCCCACGGCGAAGCTCAGGAACGCCGAGAGCGTGGAGAGCACCGGGTCGTCGCCGGGGAAGAACAGCGGCGCGAACACGAGCGCGGCCGTGGTGCCGAAGAGGAAGAAGTCGTACCACTCCAGCGCGGTGCCGACGTACGCGGCGGTCGCGATCTTGCGGACCTGCTGCTCCGTGGGTCGAGCCGTCGCTTCCGTCATCTGCGTCTCCGCCCGGCCGAGGGACTGCGGGATGGCCGGAGGCTAGGCGAGCACGAGGATGCCGGCCAATACTCGAACGCGATCGACGGCATGCCGCACCGGCATACTCGCCCGCACCTTGGAGCCGTACTGCTGTTCTCACGGTCGGTGAACAGCGGTATGGCTCCATGGTGCGGACATGTGGAGGAACGTCGCCAGGCGTTCGGCGAGCGCGGCGATCACCTCGGCCGCGTAGTGGTGCGGCTCCCACGCCACGTGCAGCGGCACGCCGAGCGCGGAGGCGGGTTCGCCGACGTCGCCCCGTACCGGCACCGGGTGGACGCCGTAGCGCGGGCCGTCGGTGACCACCGCGACCCCCTTGCCCGACGCGGCGACGGCCTGCGCGGTGCCCCCGTCGTCGCACTCCTCGACGGGGCCGTAGGTCAGCCCGCAGCGCGCGACGGCCTCGTCGAGCACCCGCCTGCTCACCGCGGAGCTGCTGGGCAGCACCAGCGGCTCGGCGAGCAGCTCGGCCAGGCCCACCGCGGTCCGGCCGTCCCGGGCCCACGGGTGCCGGGCCGCGACGTGGGCCTGCAGCGGCGCCGCCCCGAGCGGCTGCCGCGCGAAGCCCTCCTCCCCGGGAGCGGGCGAGACGATCGCGTCGGCGCCTGCGCGCAGCGCGTCGTACAGCGCGAAGTGCGACTCCGGCCGGGTCAGCAGGAGCGGGTCGGCCGGGCCGAGAGTGGCGACGAAGGGCGCGACGAAGGCGCTGAGCGACGCGGGGGTCGCGGCGACGGTGAGCCGCCGCACGGCGCCGGCCGCGAGCGCGTCGGCGGCCGAGCGCAGGCTCTCCGACTGCACGAGGAGGTGTCGGGCCATGCGGGCGAACTCCACGCCGGCCGGCGTGAGGCGCAACGTGTTGTGGTGGCGGGCGAACAGCCGCAGGCCCACATCCTTCTCCAGCGCGTGCACCTGCCGGCTCAGCGCGGGCTGGGCGATCAGCAGCCGGCGGGCGGCGGCGGTCACCGTGCCGGTGTCGACCACCGCGAGGAAGCAGCGCAGCCGGTGCAGGTTCACGGCCGCACCATGCCGCATCGGCATGCTCGGCCACCAGTTCTCGTAGTCGCGGGGCCGGACGGGCGTGCGTAGCGTCCCGGGGATGCGGCTGGATGCGATCTACGAAGGCGGGCGGTTCGTGACGATGGACCCCGCGCGGCCGCGGGCGCACCGGGTCGGTGTGCTCGGCGGGCGCATCGTCGGGTTCGACGACGAGCTGGACGGGGTGGGCGCCGTCCGGACCGTCGACCTGGGGGGCGCCTTCGTCGTGCCCGGCTTCAACGACGCCCACCACCACCTGAGCATGCGGGGCCGCCGGTTGCGCGCGCTGGACCTGCGCTCGCACGTGGTCACCTCGCTCGACGCGCTCTACGCCGCGGTCGCGCGCGCGGCCGAGGCACTGCCGCGCGACGCGTGGGTCCACGCGGGCGGGTACGACCAGAACAAGATCGGTGCGCATCCGCTCGCCGAGCGGCTCGACGAGGTGACCGGAGGGCGCCCGATCTGGATCGAGCACGTCTCGGGGCACATGGGCGTGGCGAACACCGAGGCGTTCGCGCGCGCGGGCTTCCCGGGCCGCGACGGCGTGCCCGACGTCGAGGGCGGGCACGTCGTGCGCGGCCCTGACGGGCGCCCGGCCGGGCTGCTGCAGGAGCGGGCGATGCCGCTGGTGCGCGGCGCGTTCGAGCCCCTGCCGGTCGCCGAGATCGAGGCGAACATCGCCGAGGCCTCCCGGGTGGCGCTGTCCGAGGGGCTGACCAGCGCGACCGAGCCCGGGATCGGGACCATCGACGGGCTCGGCAACAGCCCGCTCGACCTGCACGCCTTCCAGCGCGCCCGCGAGTCCGGCGCGCTCGGCGTGCGGATGACGCTCATGCCCTACGTCACCGCGCTGCACGCCGTGGCGGGCGAGGACGGGCTGCGCGGGCTGGACCTGGGACTGCGCAGCGGGTTCGGCGACGAGTGGCTCCGGATCGGGCCGGTCAAGATCCTCACCGACGGCTCGCTCATCGGCCGCTCGGCCGCGATGACGTGCTGCTACGCCGGTGAGGACGACAACACCGGCTTCATGCTGTTCGAGCCGCAGGAGATGGCGCCGCTGCTGGTCGGTGCACACCGGGCGGGCTGGCAGGTGGCCGCGCACGCCATCGGCGACGCGGCGATCGACCACGTGCTCGACGTGTACGAGCAGGCCCAGCGCGACCACCCGCGGCCCGACACCCGCCACCGCATCGAGCACTTCGCCGTGGCCGACGACCGGCAGGTCGCCCGGGCGGCCGCCCTCGGCGTCGTCGCGGTGCCGCAGGGCCGGTTCATCACCGAGCTCGGCGACGGCATGCGCACCGCCCTCGGGCCCGAGCGCAGCGAGCACTGCTACCGGATGCGCAGCCTGCTGGACGCCGGCATGGTCCTGCCCGGCAGCAGCGACACCCCCGTCGTCGACGGGGCGCCGCTGCTCGGCATCCACGACATGGTCAACCGCCGCACCCGCTCCGGGCAGGAGCTCGCGCCCGGCGAGCGCGTCACCGTCGAGCAGGCCCTGCGCGCCTACACCCACGGCTCGGCCTACGCGGTGCGCGAGGAGCACCGCAAGGGCACGCTCGTCGCCGGCGCCCTCGCCGACTTCACGGTGCTCTCGGAGGACCTGCTCGCCGTCGAGCCGGAGCGGATCGCCGAGATCGAGGTGCGCGCGACGGTGGTGGGCGGCGAGCTCGCCTACGAGCGCTCCGCGGGGTAGCACCGACAGACCGACGAACGGCACTCCCGTCGGCACCTGGCCGACGAGAGTGCCGTTCGTCAGGCGCGGGACGCGCGTCAGGCGTCGGCGTCGTCTCTCGCCAGGAAGCTCGCCACGCGTTCCACCGCGTCCTCGAAGGCGGGGTTGAGGTCGACGAAGACGCGCAGCCGCTCGGCCAGCCACTCCACGCTGACCTGCTCGTCACCGCGCCGCTCGACGAGCTCCTCGATACCCCGGTCCGTGGCGTACATGAAGGATCAGCTCCCGAACGCCTCGTCGATGAGGGCGTTCTGCTCGACCTCGTGGACCTTGCCCGAGCCGGCGGCCGGTGCGGCCATCCGACGCCGCGACACCCGCCGGAACCCGACGAGCCGCGGCAGCTTGGCCGGCAGCTCCAGCCCCATGAACGGCCACGCGCCCTGGTTGGCCGGTTCCTCCTGGACCCACCGGATGTCCTCGGCGTTGGGGTAGCGCTCCAGCACCGACGCGAGCTGGCGGTCCGCCACCGGGTACAGCTGCTCGACGCGGACGATGGCGGTGTCCTCGATGCCCCGCTTCTCGCGCGCCGCGGCCAGCTCGTAGTAGAGCTTGCCGTAGCAGAGCAGGACCTTCCGCACGTCGGACG
Organism: Pseudonocardia kunmingensis; assembly: GCF_006716445.1. GTDB lineage: Bacteria > Actinomycetota > Actinomycetes > Mycobacteriales > Pseudonocardiaceae > Pseudonocardia > Pseudonocardia kunmingensis. The sequence continues at coordinate 1,937,171 of NZ_VFPA01000001.1, read as the reverse complement.
CCGGGCCGTCGTTCTCCCGGAAGCGCGGGTCGTCGATCACGGCGCGGAAACGGCCGCCGGTGAAGTCGGACAGCGGGCTGACGGCCTGCTTGGCGCGCAGCATCCACTTGGGCGTGAACACCACCAGCGGGCGGCGGACCCCGTCCATCGCGTGCCGGCGCAGCAGGTGGAAGTAGTTGGCAGGCTCGGTGGGGATGGCGACCGTCATCGAGCCCTCGGCGCACAGCTGCAGGAACCGCTCGATGCGGCCCGACGAGTGGTCCGGCCCCTGGCCCTCCAGGCCGTGCGGCAGCATCAGCACCACGTCGGACATCTGGCCCCACTTGGCCTCACCGGACGAGATGAACTCGTCGATGATCGACTGCGCGCCGTTGACGAAGTCGCCGAACTGCGCCTCCCACGCCACGAAGGCGTTCGGGTTGGCCACGGAGTAGCCGTACTCGAAGCCGACGGCCGCGAACTCCGAGAGCGCGGAGTCGTAGGGCAGGAACCGGTCCTGGTCCTCGGACAGGTTGCGCAGCGGGTAGTACTCCTCGCCGGTGCGCCGGTCGATGACCACCGAGTGGCGCTGCACGAACGTGCCGCGGCGGGTGTCCTGCCCGGACAGCCGCACGAGCTTGCCGTCCATCACGAGCGAGCCGAGGGCGAGCAGCTCGCCGAACGCCCAGTCGACGTTGCCCTCGCGCGACATCTTCTCGCGCTTCTGCAGCACCGGCTTGACGCGCTGGTGCACGGTGAAGCCCTCGGGCAGCTCGACGTGCGCGTCGCCGATGCGGTGCACGACCTCCAGCGACACCGAGGTGTCGAGGTCGGTGGGCACCGACTGCTCCTGCTCCACGGACGGGCTCGGCGCAGGCGGGGTCTTCTCCAGCTCGCGGACCTCGTTGAAGACGTGCTCCAGCTGGTTGGAGAAGTCCTTCAGCGCGTGCTCGGCCTCCTCCATGGTGATGTCACCACGGCCGATCAGCGACTCGGTGTAGATCTTCCGGACGCTGCGCTTGGCGTCGATGATGTCGTACATCGCCGGCTGCGTCATCGAGGGGTCGTCGCCCTCGTTGTGGCCGCGCCGCCGGTAGCAGATCATGTCGATCACGACGTCGTTGTTCCAGCGCTGCCGGTACTCGACCGCCAGCTTCGCCACCCAGACGCAGGCCTCCGGATCGTCGCCGTTCACGTGGAAGACCGGCGCGTCGATCATCTTCGCGACGTCGGTGGAGTACTGCGAGCTGCGGGAGTGCTCCGGCGCGGTGGTGAACCCGACCTGGTTGTTGACGACGACGTGCACGGTGCCGCCGGTGCGGTAGCCGCGCAGCTTGGCCAGGTTCAGCGTCTCGGCGACCACGCCCTGACCGGCGAACGCGGCGTCGCCGTGCAGCATCAGCGGCAGCACGGTGAACCCGCCCTCGCCCCGGTCGAGCAGGTCCTGCTTGGCGCGGACGATGCCCTCGAGGACCGGGTCGACCGCCTCCAGGTGCGACGGGTTCGAGGCGAGCGACACGACCGTCTCGCCGTCACCGAACATCCGGAAGTACTTGCCCTCGGCGCCGAGGTGGTACTTCACGTCGCCGGAGCCGTGGGCCTGGCCCGGGTCGAGGTTGCCCTCGAACTCGCGGAAGATCTGGCTGATCGGCTTGCCGACGATGTTGGCCAGCACGTTGAGCCGCCCCCGGTGCGGCATGCCGATCACGACCTCGTCGAGCTCCTGCTCGGCGGCCTTGTCCAGCACGGCGTCCAGCAGCGGGATGACGGTCTCGCCGCCCTCGAGGGAGAACCGCTTCTGCCCGACGTACTTGGTCTGCAGGAACGTCTCGAACGCCTCGGCCGCGTTGAGCTTGGAGAGCACGTACTTCTGCTCGGCGGCGTTCGGCTTCTGGTGCGGCACCTCGATGCGCTCCTGCAGCCAGGCGCGCTGCTCGGGGTCGGCGATGTGCATGTACTCGGTGCCGATCGTGCGGCAGTAGGCGTCGCGCAGCACGCCGAGCACGTCGCGCAGCTTCATGTGCTGCTGCCCGGCGAACCCGCCGACCGCGAACTCCCGGTCGAGGTCCCACAGCGTCAGGCCGTGGGAGAGGATGTCCAGGTCGGGGTGGCGGCGCTGGCGGTAGTTCAGCGGGTCGGTGTCGGCCATGAGGTGCCCGCGGGTGCGGTGCGCGTCGATCACCTCGATCACGCGGGCGGTCTTGTCGACCGCGCCCTCGGGGATGTCCTTGACCCACCGCACGGGCTCGTACGGCACCCGCAGCGAGCGGAAGATCTGGTCGTAGAACTCGTCCTCGCCCAGCAGCAGCGCGTGCACGCGGCGCAGGAAGTCGCCCGACTCGGCGCCCTGGATGATCCGGTGGTCGTACGTCGAGGTCAGCGTGATGATCTTGCTGACGCCGAACTCGGCGAGCCGCTCCTCGCTCGCGCCCTGGAACTCCGCCGGGTACTCCATCGCACCGACGCCGATGATCGCGCCCTGGCCCTGCATCAGCCGCGGCACCGAGTGGTTGGTGCCCAGCGTGCCGGGGTTGGTGAGGCTGATGGTGGTGCCGGCGAAGTCCTCGGCCGCCAGGCTGCCGGCCCGCGCCTTGTGGACGATGGCCTCGTAGGCCGACCAGAACTGCGCGAAGTTCATCGTCTCGCAGCCCTTGATCGAGACGACGACGAGCGAGCGCTGCCCGTTCTTGCCCGGCAGGTCGATCGCCAGCCCGAGGTTGACGTGGTCGGGCTGCACGACGGTGGGCCTGCCGTCGTTCTCGGCGAAGTGGCGGTTCATCCCCGGGAAGTCGGCGAGCGCCTTGACCAGCGCGAAGCCGATCAGGTGCGTGAAGGAGATCTTCCCGCCGCGGGTGCGCTTGAGCTGGTTGTTGATGACGACGCGGTTGTCGGCGAGCAGCTTCGCCGGGACCGCGCGCACGCTCGTGGCCGTGGGCACGGTGAGCGAGGCGTTCATGTTCTTGACGACCGCGTTCGCGGCGCCCCGCAGCGGGGTGGCGGTGCCCGCGCCGTCGTCACCGGACACGCCGGCGGGCCGCGCGGCCTGCGACGTGCTGCCGGCGGCCGGCTTGGCGGCGGTGCCGCTGCCCGCCTTGCTCGCCCGGGGGGCGGCGCTGCCGTTCGCCCCGCCCGCGGGCGGCGGCGTGAGCGCGCTGCGGTCGGCGACCCGCTTGCGCTCGGTGGGCTCGGCCGACTCGGCCGCGGGGCGAGGGGCCGGCGCCGTGGGCGCCTGTGACGGAGCCGACGGCGTGGCGGGCTGCTGCGCGGCCTGCTGCACGGACTTCTGCGCGACGTCGCCGCGATCGGCGGGACGCTCGGTCGTGCCGTCGGTTGCGTCGTCGGTCGGGCGGTAGTCGGCGAAGAACTCGTGCCACGCGGGGTCGACGGTGCTCGGGTCGTCGAGGAAGCGCTGGTACATCTCCTCGACGAGCCACTCGTTGGGCCCGAACTCGCCTGCCGGACTGGACGTACTGCTGCTGGACACGCTGAAGACCGCCTTGATCGGATCGCATCGTCATCGCCGAGGACTGCACGCCAGGTTAGTCCTCGCGATCCGGGGCCGGGTACCGCGCACGGGAGGCGCGCGGCTGCACCGGTTCAGGGGTCGGTTCAGGTGACGGGGAGCTCACCGGCCGCGTCGACGACGGCCGTGCGCACCGCGGTCGTGCTGATCACGGTGCCCGCAGGCAGACCGAAGCGGGAGTCGGTGCGCAACGTGTCGCGCTCGCCGGCGAACTGGCCGTCCGACGGGTCGAGCAGCAGCTCGGTGCGCGTGCGCCCGGCGTCGTGGACGATCGCCACGCAGGAGTGCCCGTCCACGTTCGCGGCCTCGTCGCCGATCCGGACGCCGGGCAGCGCGGAGAGCGCGCGGAAGAACGCGGCACGCAGCTCCGCGGGTACCAGCGCCGTGCGCAGGGCCGTGACGGCGGCCGCGAACGGCCCGAACCAGCTGCCGGGGTTGTCCTCGCGCAGCTTGTCGAGCAGGACGTCCGGGTCCCGGGGGAGGTTCTGCAGGAACTCCGGCGTCGGGGACTGCCAGCTGCCGCGCCGCGGCGGGCGCGGACGGGCGCAGAACGAGTCCAGGTCCACGCCGAGATCGGCGTCCGGGCCGGCGTCGAAGTCCCCGTAGGGGGCGCGGAACCGGCCGACGGGCGCGATGTCGCGCAGGTCGAACCCGTCCGCGCGGGCCTCCTCCGCCGAGCCCGAGAGCCAGCGCTGCGCGCCGGTCAGCTCGCGCTCGAGCACCCACTCCCGTTCGGGGCGGGCAGGCACCCACTGCCGCAGCCGGTGCTCGGTGAGGTGCTGGTGGGGGCCGAAGGTCCCCAGCCACCACGCATGGGTCTCGACATAGCGGTACTGGTGGGACGCCATCGGTCGGTCGGACACGGCGATGGCGGGGTCGGACACGCGCGCTCCTGCGGTCGGGGGTCGTCGCCACTGAGTGTGGCCCAGTGACGCTGCGTGATCGAATCGCCCTCTACTGGCCGCTGGTAGCCCGGGCGCGCAACGTCTCGATCATCAGTTCCTCGCCGGTGCGCAGGTGGTGCAGCAGCTCGCGCCGAGCGGCCGCGAAATCGCGATCGCGGATCGCGAGGGCGACGGCGAGGTGTTCGTCGAGCGTCTCGTCCGCCCGGCCCGCGGCCGCTGTGGTGAGGAAGTGCCTGCCCCGGTCGATGTGGTTCTGCATCACGGCGTAGGTCCGACGCAACCGGCGGTTCCCGCTGCAGGCGACGATGAGGTTGTGGAAGGCGTGGTCGCGCGCGAAGTACTCGGGGTACCGCCCGACCGGCACGGGGTGTGAGAAGTCGTCGAAGAACCCGGCGATGCGCGCGATCACCTCGTCGTCCCGGTCCCGCGCGAGCTGGTCGATACCCGCTGGTTCGAGCAGCATCCGCATCTGGAAGATCTCGTGCACGTCCTGCTCGGTGAACGGGCTCACCTCCCAGCCCGCCCGGCCCCGTGGCTCGACGAGACCCGCGGCCTCCAACCGGTGCAGCGCCTCGCGCACGGGCGTCCGGCTCACCTGGAGTGCCTCGGCGAGCTGCCGGTCGCGCAAGGGCTCGCCGGGCACCAGGTCGCCGTTGATGATCGCGAGCCGCAGCGTCTCGAACGTGCGGTCGCCGAGGGCGACCGACTCGATCGGCCGCAACGGGGTCACGGACGTGCCTCCTGGAATACAAAACTCTGGATACCCACGATAACGCACGGGTTCCCCCGCTCACGGCCTCGACGGCCGCCCGCGGTCAGTGGACTTCGTGGACGTTCAGCGCGGCGTCGATCCAGCTGCGGTCCCACCGGCCGGCCGCGATCGCCTCGCGTTCGGCGGCCTCGGCCTCCGCCTTCTTCTCGGCGGCCGCGACGATCTCCTCGGCCCGGTCGCGCGGCACCACGGCGATGCCGTCGTGGTCGCCGATCACGATGTCACCGTCGTGGACGACGAGTCCGGCGACCGACACCGGGCCACGCAGGTCACCGGGCCCGTTCTTGTACGGGCCGAGGTGGCTGACGCCGGCCGCGAAGACGGGAGGTGCGACGTCCCCGAGGCTGGAGATGTCGCGCACCGCGCCGTCCACCACCACAGCGGCGATGCGCTGCGTCGTGGCGTACTGGCCCATCAGACCGCCGATGATCGCCCGGTCGGTCTGCCCGCCCGCCGACACGACGAGGACCTCGCCGGGACGGGCGATGTCGAGGGCCTTGTGCACGACGAGGTTGTCACCGGGCCGGGTGCGGACGGTCAGGGCGGGCCCGGCCACGACCCGTCCCGGGGCGAGGCCGGCCAGCGGCAGGAGGTTCGGGGCGCCGGCCCAGCGTCCGAAGACGTCGGAGACCAGCGAGGTGGCCAGGCGCTCGAACCGCGCGACGAGCTCGGCGGGCGGCAGCGGGGTGGCGGCATGGATACGGCAGTCGACCTGCATTGCGCTCCTCGTTCCGGACGGGTGGGGTCAGCGGGGTGCGGTGGTGAGCCGGTGGTCGAGCCCGACCTCGGCGGCGATGGCGTCGAGGTCGGCGGCGACGCTCGCCGACAGCGTGACGCCGTCGCGCTCCGCCGCCGCACGGGCGTTCTCCTCCACCTCGCCGGGCAGCAGGACCTGGTCGAAGCCCTCGGCGGGCGGGAGGTCGTGCACCCGGCGCGCGAACGCCTCGACGTGGGCCAGGAACGCCTCCCTGCCCAGCCAGCCGTCCGGGTTGAGCACGATGAACAGGTGGCTGACGCGCTGCGTGCGCGTCCAGTCCTCGTACATGTCGCCGATGCCGTCGGCGGTGACGCCCGCCACCAGCGCCCCGCAGAGCAGCTCGACCATCATCGCCAGACCCGAGCCCTTCGGCCCGGCGAAGGGCAGGACCGAGCCCAGCAGCGCCGCCGCCGGGTCGGTGGTGGGACGCCCCGCCTCGTCGACGGCCCAGCCGTCGGGGATCTCCGTGCCGAGCTGGTGGGCAAGGATGATCTTTCCCCGCGCGGTGGCGCTGGTGGCCATGTCGACGGTGACCGGCGGGCCGCCCGCCCGGGGGACGGCCATGCTGACCGGGTTCGTCCCGACGGCGCGCGTGCGCCCGCCGAAGTAGACCATCGTGGGGGGAGCGGTCGACATCGCGATCGCCACCAGGCCGCGGGCGGCGACCTGCCGGGTGAAGTAGGCGAGCGTCCCGCAGTGGTTCGAGTTGGCCACCCCGGCCACGCACACCGCGCCCTGGAGCGCACGCTCGACCGCGGCGTCCGTGCCGGCCTGCGCCCCGAGGTGCCCGATGGCGTTGCCGGCGTCGATGTGCACGCCGCCCGGTTGCTCCCGGACGACGGCGGGCCGGGCCGCCGCGTCGATCATGCCGCCGCGCAGTCGCTCGGCGTAGATCCGCGTCCGGTTCACGCCGTGCGAGCCGATACCGCGGGCCTCGGCGTCGACGAGCGAGTCGGCGACCAGGTCGGCCGCGGCGCCGTCCAGCCCGGCCGCGCGGAAGACCGCGGCGCAGTGCCCGCGCAGCCGGGCCAGTGGCACGGTGCGGGGCGCCGCCGCCGTGGCATCCCCCCTGCGGTACGCGGTGCTGCGGTCCACTCGCTCTGTCCCCTCGCTCGGTCCGGTGGGCGCGTCGCCGCGCACCGCGTCCGCGTTCATCGGTTGTAGTGCGGCGCGGCGCCCTCGAGGCCCGCCCACACGTCGTCGCAGGCGCTCAGGACGTCCGGCCCCGGCGGCGGCCCGTCCAGCGCCCCGAGGTTGGCCGTCAGCTGGTCGATGCTCGACGCGCCCAGCAGCATCGCGTCGGTCAGCGGGCGGGAGTACACCCACCGCAACGCCAGCTCGATCAGCGTGAGCCCGGCCTGCTCGGCGACGCCGCGCAGCCGGTCGATCGCCTCGAACTGCACCGGGTTCCAGTAGCGGTCCCGGTACATCGCCTTGCTGAACCGGGTGCCGGGGGCCGGGTCGGCGTCGGGGCGGTGCTTGCCGGTGAGCAGCCCCCCGGCCAGCGGGTTGTACGTGATGCTGGACAGCCCGAGCCGGCGCGCGCACGCCGCGTACTCGACCTCGACCCGCCTGCCGAGCAGGTTGTACATCGGCTGGGAGATCCGGATCTCCGGCCAGCCGTTCGCCCGGGCCAGGTAGAGCATCTCCGTGATCTGCCAGGCCGCGAAGTTGGACTGGCCGACGTGGCGCACCTTCCCGGAGCGCACGAGCTCGTCGAGGGCCGCGAGGGTCTCCTCGACGGGGGTGTTCGGGTCCGGCCGGTGCAGGTAGAACACGTCGATGTGGTCCACGCCGAGCCGGCGCAGGCTGCCCTCGACCGCGTGGTTCAGGGCGGTGCGCGAGAGGCCGGCCACCGAGGCGTCCGCCTGGTCCACGTGGCTGCCGGCCTTCGTGGAGAGGACGATCTCGTCCCGGAACGGCTTGACGATCCGGCCCAGGATCTCCTCGGACGCGCCGCCGGCGTAGTTGTTCGACGTGTCGAACGCCGTGATGCCGGCGTCGCGGCACCGGGCGACCATCTCGGTCGCCTCGGCCTCGTCGACCTGGGCGCCGAAGGTCATCGTGCCGAAGACGACGCGGCTGATCGACAGGTCGGTGCCGGCCAGGGTGTGGCGCTCCATGTGCGGCGGCTCCTCGGGATCGTGGTCGGTCTGGTCGCCGCGGTGTCGGTCGGGCGTCACCGCGGGGCGCCCTGCGGGTCACCGGCGCGGCGCGCGCGCAGCGACCGGACGAGCGGCAGGACGAACAGCGCGAGGGAGGCGAGCAGGACGGGCAGCGCGATCGGGCTGGTCACCATCGATCCGGTGACGGCGGCCGCGTCGCCGTCGTGGAGCTGCAGCATGCGCCGCAGGTTCGACTCGAGGATCGGGCCGAGGATGAGGGCGAGCACGAGCGGCGCCTTCGGGATGTCGGCGCGGGCGAACGCGAACCCGACGGCGGCGAACACGAGCATGACGGTCACGTCGACCGTGCTGTTGTTGATCGCGTAGCTGCCGACGACGCTGATGGCGGCGATCGCCGGGAGCAGGATCGTCCGCGGCACCGCCAGCACCCGGGCGAAGTGCCGGGCGGCGAGCATGCCGATGACGAGCAGGCAGATGTTGGCCAGCAGCAGGCTGATGAAGATCGACGACACGAGGGCGGAGTCCGACTCGAACAGCCGCGGTCCGGGCTGTACGCCCTGCACGACGAGAGCGCCCAGCAGGATGGCGGTGAGGGCGTCGCCCGGGATCCCCAGCGAGAGCATGGTCATCATCGCGCCGCCGCTCGCCGCGTTGTTGGCGGTGTCCGAGGCGGAGATGCCCTCGGGGGCACCCTTCCCCATCTCCTCCGGGTGCTTCGAGAGCCGCTTCTGCGTGCCGTAGGAGATGACCGACGCGATCGTCGCGCCCGCCCCGGGCAGTGCTCCGACCAGCGTGCCGATGACCGAGGAGCGTCCGATCACCCAGCGGAGCGGGATGACGTCGCGGACGGCGCTGCCCATCCCGCGGACGGTCTGGGGCCGCTGCGCGGTCCGGTGCTGGCGGCTGAAGACCTGCTCGAGCACCTCGGCCATGCCGAAGATTCCGATGATCACGGCGATGAACTCGAGGCCGCCCATCAGCGAGGGCTCGCCGAATGTGAACCGGGCCTGTCCGGACAGCAGGTCCCGCCCGACGGTCCCGACGAGCAGCCCGATCAGCGCCGACGCCAGGCCCTTGAGGAACGAGGTGCCCGAGACGTAGGCGATGACCGACAGACCCAGCACCGCCACCGAGAAGTACTCGGCGGAGCCGAAGTTGCGGGCCATCTCCGCCAGCAGCGGCCCGGCGAGCCCCAGGACCAGGACGCTGATCGTGCCGCCCAGGAACGAGGAGAGCACGCCGATCCCGATGGCCCGGCCACCCTCGCCGCGCCGGCTCATCGGGTAGCCGTCGATCGTCGTCATGAGATCGGCCGGGGTGCCCGGCATGTTCACCAGTACCGCCGGGATCGTCCCGCCGTAGAGGGAGCCCAGCCAGACGCCTGCGAGCACCGCGATCGCGTCGGTCGGCTCCATCGTGAACGTCAGCGGGACGAGGACGCCGACGCTCATGTTGGCGGTGAGCCCCGGGATCGCGCCCACCACCATGCCGGTGAGCACGCCGAGGACGATGAGCGCGAGCGTCAGCGGGTCGAGGACCAGGCTCCAGCCCTCGGTGTAGAGAGAGCCGGGCGAAGCCGCAAAGACGATCATCCCTGACCTCTCATGGAAGCGGTGTCCGCGGCAGGGGGACCCCGAGGAGCAGGAAGAACCCGATGTACATCGCGGCGGTGAGCCCGACGGCGAAGACGGCCAGCACGGCCGTCCGGCGCCGGTCCGTGCCCCAACCGAGGAGGACGGGGAGCGCGACGAGGAACACGACGGTGGTGCTGAGGTAGCCCAGCTGGAACGCGGCGGTCGCGTACCCGGCGAGCACCGCGAACACGGCGAGCGCGAGCCGCGGCGCCGGGGGGAGCTCCGCCCGGGCTGCCAGCTCCTCCTGCATGTCCTCGGGCACGTGGGCGGACCCGAGGGCGGGCGCGGCCCGCCTCCCGCGGAGCCCGAGGGCGACCATGCAGACGCCGGTCACGACCAGCCCGGCGGACACGGCCCGCGGCAGCAGGGCCGGGTCGGCCGCGGCCGACGGGGCCGTGGGGAAGCCGGCGCTCGCCGCAAGGGCCGCGGCCCCGAGCACCGTCACACAGGCGCCGCTGACGATGTCCTTGTCCACGTCAGTTGGGCACGCGCTCGGGCCGGGTGGTCATGAAGTCCTCGCCCGCGAACAGTTGGCGGATGAGCTCGTCCTCCTGGGTGATGAGCTCGCCGAACTCGGCAGGGCCGATCCAGGTGGTCTCGAACCCCGCCCCGGCCATCGCGGTCTGGTAGGCCGGGTCCTCGGCGGCCGCGCGGACCCGCTCGGCGAGCTCGAGGCGGACGGGCTCGGGCGTCTCGGCATCCACGACGTAGCCCCGCCACACCGCGTAGGTGACGTCGATGCCCTGCTCCTGCAGCGTCGGGACGCCGGGGTAGAGGCTGGACCGCTCCTCGCCCATCACGGCGAGCATCCGCGCGTCGCCGCCCTCGACGAACGGGCGGGTCTCCGGGGCGCCGATGGTGACGGCGTCGATCTCGCCGGCCACGAGCGCGTTGCCTGCCGACGAGCCGCCGTCGTAGGGGATGAACGTGAACTCGACGCCCGCGGCGCGCGCGAGTAGCAGCCCGGCGGCGTGCCAGACCCCGCCGGTGCCGGCCGTCCCGATCCGCACGCCGCCGGGGTTGGCGCGGGCGTGGTCGAGGAACTCCGCCACGGTGTCGTAGGGCGCGTCGGCGCGGACCGTCAGCGCGGAGACGTCCTGGTGGGTGACCCCGATCGGCGCGAGGTGGAGGACCGGGTCGATCTCGGGGGTGCCGGTGTAGGGCACCGAGGCGATCGATCTGGACGTGATCATCATGGCCGTGCCGTCGGCCGGATCGTCGAGCATCTGGGTAGCGGCGATCGCGCCACCCGCCCCTTCGAGGTTGGTGGGTACCACGCTCTCACCGAGCTGCTCGGCCAACGCGGGCTGCAGGGCGCGCGCGGCGATGTCGAACCCGCCGCCGGGGGCGTTCGGGATGTACAGGGTCATCTCGCCGGGCCACTGACCTGCGGCGGGGGCATCCGTGCTCGTCGGCGCCTCCTCCGCACCGGCGCAGCCGGCGAGCACGAGGGCGAACGGCAGCGACAGTGCGGCCATGCGGAGACGGGGGCGCATCTCGTCCTCTCTGGAGCCGGTCGACCGCGGATGGACCGGGCAGCGGGACCGGTGGTAGGCAGGATATCGGTCGTCGGAATTAGGTATACCGCACACCAGCCGCCGGTATCTGTCAAGGACGAGTCGGGCGATCCGGGGTCACCGATGGCGGGGGGCGGCCGTGCGGAGGCGCGGCCGGCCCGTGGCCCCGAGGCGGTCAGTGACCGCCGCTGATCAGGAGATCCACTCCTTGACCTGCGCGAGCAGCTTCGGTGCATCCGCGGAGACCGGGTTCACGTGCAGGTGGGTGACGCCGGCCTCGCGCAGCGCGGCGATCCGCTCCCGGACGTGCCCGGCCGGGCCGATCAGCGTGACCCGGTCGATGAAGTCGTCGGGCAGGGCCGCGGCCGCCTCGTCCTTGCGGCCGTCGAGGTAGAGGTCCTGCACGCGCTCCGCGGCGTCCTCGTAGCCCTGGCGGGCGAAGACCGTGTTGTAGAAGTTCTTCCCGCGCGCGCCCATGCCGCCGATGTAGAGCGCGTAGATCCCGCGCGCGAGGTTGCGGGCCGGCTCGAACATCTCCTCCTCGAGCGCGAGGACCCCGCCGCCGGTGATCTGCAGGGGACCGAGCTCCGGCGCGCGCTTGGCGAAGCCCGCGTCGAGCGCGGGGCCGAAGACCTCCCGCATCTTCTCCGGGAGCAGCGCGTGCGGCAGCCACCCGTTGGCGAGCTCGGCCGTCATCTCGAGGTTCTTGTCGCCGAGCGCGGCGACCCAGATCGGGATGTCGGCCCGCTGCGGGTGGTTGATCAGCTTGAGCGGCTTGCCGAGGCCGGTGCCCTGCTCGGGCGGCAGCGGGATCGTGTAGAGCCCCTCGTGCGTGACCCGTTCGCGGCGCCACACCTTGCGGCAGATCTCGATGACCTCGCGCGTGCGGGCCACCGGCTTGTCGTAGGGGACGCCGTGGAAGCCCTCGATCACCTGCGGGCCGGACGCGCCGAGGCCGAGGATCGCGCGACCTCCGGAGAGCGCGTCGAGACCGGCGGCGCTCATCGCCGTGAGCGTGGGGGTGCGGCTGTAGATGGGGAGGATCCCGGCGCCGATCTGCACGCGTTCGGTGCGCGCCGCGAGGTAGCCCATCAGCGACACGGCGTCGTAGCTGTAGGCCTCCGCGACCCAGACGACGTCGAGCCCCGCCTGCTCCATGGCGACCACGCTCTCCGCGTTGCGCACCGGGTCGTCGCCGTACTGGAGCTGGGTCGAGAGCAGCATGCAAGTAGCCAACACAGGGGTTACCGGCGAGTCAAGCAACAGGCTTCGCAAGGAAGCTTGCTCAAGAAGTCTTGCTCAAGGAACCTTGCGCAAGATACCTTGTCCTCGTGACCGAGCACCTGCCCGAGCGCATCACCGATCCGAAGGCGCTCCGCGCCCTGTCGCACCCCACGCGGTGGAAGCTGATCGAGCTGCTGGGCCTGGAGCGCACCGCCACGGCCACGCGCTGCGCCGACTTCACCGGCGAGAGCGTCGCGAGCTGCTCCTACCACCTGAACATGCTGGGCAAGTACGGGTTCGTCGAGCAGGCCGAGGGCGGCACCGGCCGGGAGAAGCCGTGGAAGCTGGTGAAGTACGACCAGAGCTGGGAGACCGAGGGCCTGGAGCCCGAGGGGCAGCTCGCGGCCGAGGCGCTCACCGACGTCTTCCTCGACTACGAGGTCGGCCGGATGAAGGAAGCCTCCCGCAGGCAGGAGCGGGAGCCGGAGGAGTGGCGCCGGCACAGTCGCAAGAGCGCGGCCCTCACCTACCTGACCGTCGAGGAGCTGGAACAGGTCGCCCAGGAGCTCCGGTCGATCCTCGACCGGTACGCCGACCGGCTCGAGGAGCCGGCCAGGCGGCCGCCCGACGCCCGCGCGGTCAGGATGTTCTTCGCGACGTACTTCCCACCGGGTTCCGGGACGGGGTGAGCCCATGGACCCCCACCAGCTGCCGTACCTGTTCCTGCACGCCGACGACGTCCGCCGCGTCCGGGAGGCGGAGGCGGCGCACCGTCGCCTCGTGCGCGCCTGCCGCGGCCGCCGGCGTCCCTCGCGCGTCCTGCGGCTCTACGCCCGGCTGTGGTGGGCCTCCCGGCCGCGGGCGGCCGCGTGGACGCCGGGCCTGTTCGACACCCCGGCGCGCACCTGAACCCGCCGCCTCGGCCGGACGAAGCCGGTACGAGCGCCACTTCTCGCCGGGGCGCAGCGGCGTGCGGCACGGACCGATCAGGGTCGCAGGTGCTCGTCGAGGAACCGGAGCGTGCGCTCCCACGCGGTGCGGGCGGCGGCCTCGTCGTAGAGCGACGGCGCGTCCCAGTTGGAGAACGCGTGCCCGGCCTCGTAGCGGTGCAGGGTGACGCCGGGGCGGCCCGCCACGGCCCGCTCGACGTCGTCGATCTGCTCCGCCGGGATGTACGGGTCGCGCGACCCGTAGTGGAACAGGACGGGGCACTCGATCCGGTCGGCCGACCCGAGCATGCCGTGGATCGCCGAGCCGTAGTAGGACACCACCGCGTCCGGCCCCCGCCCGTCCACGCGCGCGCTGGTGGCGAGCAGGTAGGCGAGCGTGCCGCCGAGGCAGAAGCCGATGCCGCCGACCGTGCCGTTGCACCCGGGCATCGCACGCGCGTGGGCCATGGTGGCGGTGAGGTCGGCGGGCACCAGGTCGAAGTCGAGCCGCTGGAGGTGGGCGAAGCCGTCGGCGAGGCCGGACTCGTCCTTGCGCTCGAAACGCGGCTCGCTCCTCCAGAACACGTCCGGCGCGAGCGCCAGGTACCCGGCATCGGCGAGCTGCTCGCACAGCCCGCGGATGTTGTCGTTGATGCCGAAGACCTCCTGGAGGACCAGCACGGCAGGGGCCGGGGAGGTCTCGGGCAGGGCGCAGAACGCCTCGAAGTCGCCGTCAGGTGTGCTGATCTTCTCGTAGCGGGTGTCGGCCATCCGGTGCAGCCTAGGGTGTGATCGTGAGGTTCTGCGTCGTCCCGGCCGCCTACGTGCTCCTGCTCCGCGGAACCGGTCACGACGCCGAGGTGCTGCTGCAGCTGCGCCAGGGCACCGGGTACCGGGACGGGCACTGGGCCGCGGCGGCCGCCGGGCACGTCGAGGCCGACGAGTCGGTGCACGAGGCCGCGTGCAGGGAGGCGACCGAGGAGGTCGGGGTGCGGATCGACCCGTCCGACCTCGAGCCGCTCACCACGATGCACCGCACCCACGCCAACCACGAACCGATCGACGAGCGCGTCGACTTCTTCTTCGGCTGCCGCCGCTGGTCCGGCGAACCCCGGTTGCTCGAGGCCGCGAAGGCCGCCGACCTCGGCTGGTTCAAGCTCGCGGCGCTGCCGGAGCCGGTGGTCCCGCACGAGCGGTACGTGCTCGACGCGCTGCGCGCCGGCACGCTCCCGACGATCACGGCCTACGGCTTCCGCCCCCGCTCGGGCCACGGAGGGGAAGTGGGGGCCAACGGCGGGTGACGTCCGGGCGAACGGCATGGTCCGGACCGGTGGCACGCAGGGACCCGGCGGGGTGGCCGCACGCCGCCCTGGCTACGGTGACGATCCCCACCCCCGTGCACCACGGGTCGCGACTACCGCTCCCCGGAGTCCTCATGAGCTCACCCCTGCAGGTCCCTCGGATGCGCGCCGCAGCGCGACGGGTCAAGGCGGGTGGCGAACGCTTCCTCGGCGGCGTGCTGCCCGGAGCCTCCGCCCGCAGGCTGCAGATCCGCGCCTTCGCCGACGACTGGGCCGCCGCGAACCTCGACGCCCGCCAGGCCACCGGCCCGCTGTGGATCGTCCTCGGCGACTCCGCGGCCCAGGGCATCGGCGCCACCCGCCGCGACGCCGGTTACGTCGGCGTGGTGCACGAGCTGCTGCGCCACCGCGACGCGTGGCGGGTGATCAACCTGTCCCGGGCGGGCGCAGGCGTCGCCGACGTGCTGGCCCACCAGCTGCCCGAGCTCGTCGCGCTCACGGGTGAGGAGCCGGCCGCGCTCGTCAGCTGCATCGTCGGTGCCGAGGACATCGCCCGGCGCGTCCCCGGCGCCGACATCACGCTGCGGCAGGTGCTGGCCGCGCTGCCGTCCGGCTCGGTCGTCGGCACGTTCGCGCGCGGCGCCCGCGGCGGGCCCGCCGCCGCCCTCGACGCCGTCACCCGTGAGGAAGCGGCGAAGCACCGGCTGCGCGTCGCGGAGCTGCCCCCGCGCTTCGGCCCGGGCAGCCGCGGCCGCAGCGGCGCGCTGCTCGGCGACGTCGAGCACGCCGCGTGGGCCCAGGCCGTCATCGCGGCGATCGACGGACCGCCGGCCGAGGTCGCGCCGTCCACCGACCCCGAGCTCCCCGTGGTGCCGGCGCTCCCGTCCGAGAAGTCCCCGGTCGCGAAGTCCGCATCCGGGAAGTCCGCTTCCGGCGAGCCCTCGGCCACCAAGCCCTCGGCCACCAAGCCCTCGGCCACGGAGCCCGCGTCCGGCAAGTCCTCGTCCGCGCCGGCCGAGGACTGAGGTCCGCCCGGGTACGAGGTTGGACGACCGGAGCGGCCGCGTCACCGTACGCGAGCTGAGCAAGCGGTTCGGCGCCGTCGCCGCCGTCGACGGGCTGAGCTTCACCGTCGAACCCGGGGCCGTCACCGGCTTCCTCGGACCGAACGGTTCCGGGAAGACCACGACGCTGCGGATGGTCCTCGGGTTGGTCACGCCCACCGCGGGTGAGGCGCGGATCAACGGGCTGCGCTTCGCCGAGCTCGCGCAGCCGGCCCGCGTGGTGGGCGCGGTGCTGGAGGCGCAGGGGTTCCACCCGGCCCGCACGGCGCACGCGCACCTCCTCGCCTGCGCGGCCGCGGTCGGTGTCCCGGACGCCGCCGCCGACCACGCGCTCGGCACCGTCGGGCTGGCCGACGCGGGCGGGCGCCCCGTGGGCGAGTACTCGCTCGGCATGCGCCAGCGGCTCGCGCTGGCCGTCGCGTTGGTCGGGGACCCGCAGGTGCTGCTCCTGGACGAGCCGGGCAACGGCCTCGACCCCGAGGGCATCGCGTGGCTGCGCGCGTTCCTGCGGGCGTTCGCCGCGCAGGGGCGCACGGTGCTGGTGTCCAGCCACCTCCTCGGCGAGGTGGAGCAGACCGCCGACCACCTCGTCGTGATCAGCCGCGGCCGCTGCGTCTACCAGGGTTCGCTCACGCAGCTGCAGCAGTCGCGCCGGGCCCGCGTCCTGGTGCGCTGCGCCGATCCCGCCAGGCTCGCCGAAGCACTCGCCCGCACGGGGATCGTGGAGATCGACACCCTTGCCGATGGCTGGCTGGGGATCGCCGGGACCGACCCCGTCCACGTCGGCGACGTTGCGCTGGGAGCGGGGGTCGCGGTCTACGGGATGGTGCACGAGAGGATCGAGCTGGAGCAGCTGTTCTTCCAGCTCACCGCCGACGAGTGGTGGACGCGGTGACGGCAGCGGCGATCCGGGCCGAGTTCCGCAAGCTCGTCTCCACGAAGCTGTGGTGGGGCCTGCTGGTCCCCGTCGTCGCGCTGTCCAGCGTGATCAACCTCTTCGGCGGGGTGTTCACGGCGGCGTTCCCGGAGTCGGGCGCACTGCCGCTGCTGCTCGGTTCCCTCGCCTACGCCCTCGGGCTGACCACCGTCTTCGCCGCCGTGCAGGGCGTCGTCGCGGCCGCGGGCGAGCACCGGCACCGCACGATCACCACCACCTACCTGACGACGCGGGGCCGCACGCAGGTGCTGCTGGCCAAGATGGTGGTCAGCGCGGGGGTCGGCGCGGGCTACGCCGCGGTCGCCGTGCTCGTGGGCGTGCTCGCCGGCTTCGTCGCCGATCCGAGCGCGTCGTTCCCCGGAGCCGGCCCGCTGCTCGCGACAGCGACGATCGGCCTCGCCGTGGCCGCCCTGTGGGGCGCGCTCGGCGCGGCGCTGGGAACCGCCGTGAGCAACCAGGTCGGTGCGCTGGTCGCCGTGCTGCTGTACCTGATGGTCGGGGAGCTGCTCCTCGGGGCGCTGCTCGACGCCGCCGAGTCCGACGCCGTGCGGGCCCTGTCGTCCTACCTCCCGTCCAACGCCGGCGAGGTGGCGATCTACACGATCCCGGCCCACGCGATCGCCGGTCCGGTGACGGCACCGCAGGTCGTGGAGATCCTGTCCGGCGCCACCACCCCGCCGCCGTGGGGCGTGGCGCTCCTCGTGCTCGCGGTGTGGACGGCCGTGGTCGGCGCGGTAGGCGCGCTGGTCGGCGGCAGGCGCGACATCACCTGAACCTTCGCCACGAGGCGGCGAGCTCCCGCCCGAACAGCGCGAGTCTCCCGTTCGGACCGGGCGAGTCTCGCGTTCGGACCGGGCGAGTCTCGCGTTCGGACAGGGCGAGTCTCGCGTTCGGACAGGGCGAGTCTCGCGTTCGGACCGGGCGAGTCTCGCGTTCGGACCGGGCGAGTCTCCCGTGCGACAGGGGCGTTTGGGGGTCGGGCAGGTGTACCGCGTCCTGCGCGCAGCCGTCCTAGCCGAGACAGGGGCTCACGTCGTCGAGCCGGGGAGTTCACCGTGTTGAGATGTGCGACTCGCGCTGTCGAGGTGAGGGACTCGCGCTGTCGAGGTGGGGGACTCGCGCTGTCGAGGTGGGGGACTCGCGCTGTCGAGACGGGGGACTCGCCCGGCTGGAACGGGAGACTCGCCTTGTTGGGGGGGCGGGCGTCGGCGGGACGGCTCCCACGCGGGCGGCGTCGCGGTGTCGGTGGAGCGGCATAACGTGGAGGTGTGCCCGACGCTCCCTCTCCCGGCTGGATCCGCCGGCTCGTCCGTTCCTGCCTGAAGCACCGGGCGGTCGCCGCGGGGGCGCTCGTCGCCTCGGTGTTCGGGGTGAGCCTCGAGGCGGTGGGGCCGCTGCTCACGCGGGTCGCGGTGGACGATGCCGTCGCCGGCTCCACCGCGGTGCTGGGCACGGTCGTGGTGGCGGTGCTCGCACTGGCGCTCGTGCGCTTCGGCGCCGCGTTCCTGCGCCGTTACCTCGCGGGGCGGCTCGCGCTGGACGTGCAGCACGACCTGCGGCGCCAGGTCTTCGCCGCCGTGCAGCGCCTCGACGGGGAGCGGCAGGACGCGCTGCGCACCGGGCAGGTCGTCTCGCGGGCGATCACCGATCTGCAGCTGGTGCAGCAGCTGCTGTCGATGGCGCCGCTGGCGCTGGGCGCCGTGGTGCTGGTGGTCGTCTCGATCGGGGCCATGCTCTGGCTGTCGCCGCTGCTCACGCTGGTGGCGCTGGTGCTGCTGCCGGCGGTGTGGTGCGTCGCGCTGCGCACCAGGGCGCGGCTGTTCCCGGCCACCTGGTCGGCCCAGCAGCGCGCGGCCGACATCGCCCAGCACGTCGAGGAGACGGTCGCCGGCGTCCGGGTCGTCAAGGGCTTCGGCCAGGAGCAGCGGGAGACCGCCACGCTCGAGCGCGGCGCCGCGCGGCTGTTCGGCGAGCGCATGCGCGCCGCCCGGCTCACCGCCCGGCTCAACCCCACGCTGCTCGCGCTTCCCGCGCTGGGGCAGGTCGGGGTGATCGCGGTCGGGGGCTGGCTCGCCATGGGCGGGTCGATCAGCCTCGGCACGTTCCTCGCCTTCTCCACCTACGTCGCCCAGCTCGTCGCGCCCGCCCGCATGCTCGGGTCCCTGGTCGTCAGCGCCCAGCTCGCCCGCGCGGGTGTGGAGCGCGTGCACGACCTGGTCGACTCCCAGCCCGACGTCGTCGACCCCGCCTCCCCCGCGACCCTGCCCGAGGGGCCGTTGTCGGTGGAGCTGGACGGCGTCACGTTCGGCTACTCGCGTCGGGAGCCCGTGCTCGACGGCGTCACGCTGCGCGTCGCGGCGGGGGAGACGCTCGCGGTGGTCGGCACCGCCGGGTCCGGCAAGTCCACGATCGCCCTGCTGCTGCCGCGCTTCTACGACCCGCAGCGGGGCGAGCTGCGCCTCGGCGGCGTGCCGCTGCCGCGGCTGCGCCTCGCCGACCTGCGCCGCGAGCTCGGCGTGGTGTTCGAGGAGGCGTTCCTGTTCTCCGACACCATCCGGGCCAACATCGCCTACGGCCGCCCCGACGCGAGCGACGAGGAGGTGCGGGCCGCGGCGCGGGCGGCCCAGGTGGACGGGTTCGTCGAGGCCCTGCCCGACGGCTACGACACCCTTGTCGGCGAGCGCGGCCTCACCCTGTCCGGCGGGCAGCGCCAGCGGGTGGCGCTGGCGCGGGCGGTGCTCACCGACCCGCGGGTCCTGGTCCTCGACGACGCCACCTCGGCCGTCGACACGGCCACCGAGGCCGCCATCCACGACACGTTGCGCACGCTCACCGCGGGGCGCACCACGCTGCTCGTCGCGCACCGGCGTTCCACGCTCGCCCTCGCCGACCGGATCGCCGTGCTCGACGCAGGCCGGGTCGTCGACGTGGGCACGGAGGCGGAGCTGGCGCAGCGTTGCCCGCTGTTCCGGGAGCTGCTCGCGGTGCCCGAGCCGGGGGCTTCGGTGACGCGGCTGGACGAGCCCGGGCGGCGCGGCGCCCACCGCGGCGGCACGGTGCACGCGCCCGTCACCGCGGAGCTCTGGCCCGACCCGGAGCCCGCCGACGGCGTCCCGCAGCCCGTCCGCACCGCCGACGCGGGCGCGGTCCGCCCCGGCGGGCGCGGCGGCATGGGTGGCGGCATGGGTGCCGCGGGGAACATGGCGCCCACCCCCGAGCTCCTCGCCGCGGTCGAGGCGCTGCCCCCGGCCACCGAGGAACCGCGCATCCGCGGCGAGGACCCGACGGCGCCGGACCCCGGCTTCCGGCTCGCCGGGCTGTTGCGGCCGGTGCGCGCGCTGCTGCTGGTGGGCGTCTCACTGGTGGCGCTCGACGCGCTGGGCACCCTCGCCCTGCCCGCCGTCACGCGGATGGCCGTCGACGGCGGCATCACGGCGGGCGCGCCCGAGGTGCTGCTCACGGCCATGCTGCTGGGCATCGGGCTGGTGGTCGCCGGGTGGCTCGTGGTGGCCACGCAGACCGTCGTCACCGCCCGCGCCGGGGAGAGCCTGCTCTACCTGCTGCGGGTGCGCAGCTACGCCCACCTGCAGCGGTTGGGCCTGGACTACTACGAGCGCGAGCTGTCCGGGCGCATCATGACGCGGATGACCACCGACGTCGACGCGCTGTCGGCGTTCCTGCAGACCGGCCTCGCGCAGGCGGTCGTCAGCGTCCTCACGATCGTCGGTGTCGCGGTCGCGCTCCTGGTCACCGACCTGGAGCTGGCGCTGGTGGCCCTCGCGGTGCTGCCGGTGCTCGTGGTCGCCACGGTGATCTTCCGGCGGGTGTCCTCCACCGCGTACGCGGAGGCCCGCGAGCGGGTGAGCATCGTCAACGCCGACCTGCAGGAGAACGTCGTGGGCGTGCGCGTCGCACAGGCCTACGTCCGGGAGGAGCGCAGCGCCAGCACGTTCGGCGAGCGCAGCGCGGCGTACCGGCGCTCGCGGCTGCGCGCGCAGCGCTACATCGCGACGTACTTCCCGTTCGTCGCGCTGCTGTCCGACGTGTCGACCGCCGCCGTCCTCGGCGTCGGGGCGGCGCGGGTGGCCTCGGGGGAGATCACCGCGGGCGTCCTCACCGCCTTCCTGCTCTACCTCGCGCTGTTCTTCGCACCGGTGCAGCAGCTCTCGCAGGTCTTCGACAGCTACCAGCAGGCCCGCGTCGGCCTCTCGCGCATCTCCGACCTGCTGCGCACCCCCACATCGGTGCCCCCCGAGCCCGCCGGCGACCCGGTGCCCGCGCCCGCGCGGTTGCGCGGCGAGGTCGAGCTGCGCAACGTCGGCTTCGCCTACGCAGGGGCGGAGACGCCCGCGCTGGCCGACGTCTGTCTGCGGGTGGCCCCCGGCGAGACGATCGCCCTCGTCGGTGCCACCGGCGCGGGCAAGTCCACGCTGGTCAAGCTGCTCGCCCGGTTCTACGACGCCGGCACGGGCGCGGTGCTCGTCGACGGCGTCGACGTGCGGCGCTACCCGCTGGCCGGCTACCGGCAGCGGCTGGGGATCGTGCCGCAGGAGCCACACCTGTTCACCGGTGACGTCGCCGCCAACATCGCCTACGCGCGCCCGGGGGCGTCGCGGTCGGAGGTCGAGGCCGCGGCGCGGGCCGTCGGTGCGTGGGAGCTGGTGGCCGGGCTGCCCGGCGGGTTCCGGCACCCGGTCGGTGAGCGCGGGCAGGGGTTGTCGGCCGGGCAGCGCCAGCTGATCGCGCTCGCCCGCGCGGAGCTGGCCGACCCCGACCTGCTGCTCTACGACGAGGCCACCGCCGCGCTCGACCCGGCCACGGAGGCCGCCGTGCTCGAGGCGGGTGACCGGGTCACCGCCCGCCGCACGGCCTTCGTGGTGGCGCACCGGCTGGGTACGGCCGCCCGCGCCGACCGGATCGTGGTGCTGGACGGCGGCCGTGTCGTCGAGGTGGGCCCGCACGCCGAGCTGCTCGCCGCCGGCGGTCACTACGCCCGGCTCTGGCAGGCCGGGGAGCTGGAGCCGGCGGCGTAGCGGCCTCGGACGTCGCGCCGGAATCGGTGCGCGAGCGGCGAAGCGCGCCCGGGCGCCGCCTCGCCCGCCGCACACCGACTTCTGCTCGCACACCGAATGCTGCCCTGGCACACCGACTGCAACCGGTGTGGGAGCACCACGATCGGTGTGTGAGGGGGCCGGGCGGGCCGCCGCCCGTCACCTAGCGTCGTACGGCGGCCGCCAGGACTGCCGCATCGGGCGGATCCTGCCCGTATTCGGGCAGGAAGTTTGGGTTTTGCCGCCGCGCAGGGCACCATCTCTCCTCGTGCCCGCCGGACCCTACGACGACCTCGTCGCCCACCTGGTGCGCAGCACGCCGCTCAACGCGGGTGAGGCGGCGCGGGTGGTGGCCGAGGTCGTGGGCTACTTCTCCGAGGAGCTTCCGGAGTTCGTCCGGCGCAGGCACGCGGAGCTGCAACGTCGCGGGCTCACCAACGAGCAGATATTCGCGGCGCTGGACGCCGAGCTGGCGACGCGACGGGTGGCCCCGCCGCCGCTGTCGGCACGCCAGCTGCGGCGCATCGTCTACGGCTGAGAGGACTGCTATGTGCGGCATCGTCGGATACGTCGGGCCCCAGGACGCCGCCCCGATCCTCCTGGAGGGGCTGGGGCGCCTGGAGTACCGCGGGTACGACAGCGCCGGTCTCGCGCTCGCCGGCAAGGGCGGGCTCAAGGTGCGGAAGGTGAGCGGCCGGGTCGCCGACCTCGCCGCCGACCTGCCCGCGCGGTTCAAGGGCTCGCCGGGGATCGGCCACACGCGCTGGGCGACGCACGGTGAGCCGTCCACGGAGAACGCGCACCCGCACACCGACACGGCGGGCCGGATCGCCGTCGTGCACAACGGGATCATCGAGAACGCCGACGAGCTGCGCGCCAAGCTGACCGCAGACGGCGTGGAGTTCGCCTCGCAGACCGACACCGAGGCCGTCGCGCACCTGGTGGCCGCGGCCTTCGCCGCGGGGGCGGTCGACCTGGAGCAGGCGGTGCGGCAGGCGCTGCGCCAGGTCGTCGGCGCCTACGGCCTCGCCGTGGTGGACGCGGAGCACCCGGACCGGGTCGTCGTCGCCCGCAACGGCAGCCCGGTGCTGCTGGGCGTCGGTGAGAAGGAGATGTTCGTCGCCTCCGACGTGGCCGCGCTGATCGGCTACACCCGCCAGGTGGTCTACCTCGACGACGGCGAGCTCGCCACCGTCACCGCGGGCGGCTACCGCACGTTCACCCTCGACGACCGCGCGGTCGCGAAGAGCCCGTCCTGGATCGACTGGGACGTGGTCGGGGCGGAGATCGGCGATCACGCGCACTACCTGGTGAAGGAGATCGAGGAGCAGCCGCGGACCATCGAGCGGGCGCTCAAGGGCCGCATCGACGAGCGCTTCACCACCGCGCACCTGGGCGGGCTCAACATGAGCGTCCGGGAGGCGCGGGAGTTCCGGCGCGTCAAGATCCTGGGCTGCGGGTCGGCCTGCTACGCGGGCGAGCTCGGCGCGCAGCTGATCGAGGACCTCGCGCGCGTCCCGGCGAGCGCCGAGGCGGCGTCGGAGTTCCGCTACCGCAACCCGGTGGTGGAGCCGGACACGCTGTACGTCGCCGTGAGCCAGTCCGGCGAGACGATCGACACCCTCGCCGCGGTGCAGGAGCTGCAGCGCAAGGGCGGCCGCGTGATCGGCATCGTCAACGTGGTCGGCTCGACGATCGCGCGCCAGGTCGACGGCGGCATCTACCTGCACGCGGGGCCCGAGATGTCGGTGGCGGCGACCAAGTCGTTCACCTCGACGGTGACGGCGTTCGCCCTGCTGGCGCTGCACCTGGGCCGCATCCGCGACCTCTCCCCGGAGCAGGGGAGGCGCATCATCGCCGGGCTGAACGCGCTGCCCGGGCAGATCACCGAGATCCTGGGGCAGTCCGATGCGATCGCCGAGGTCGCGAAGGAGATCGTCGACAGCCGCGGCATGATGTTCGTCGGTCGCCGCCGCGGCTGGCCGGTGGCGCGCGAGGGTGCGCAGAAGCTCAAGGAGATCTCCTACATCCATGCCGAGGCCTACCCCTGCGCCGAGCTCAAGCACGGCCCGCTCGCGCTGATCAGCCCGGAGATGCCGACGGTCGCCGTGGTCCCCGACGACGACCTGCTGGAGAAGAACACCTCCACGCTCTCGGAGATCAAGGCGCGCAAGGGTCCGGTGATCGCGGTGGCACACCGCGAGCTGCCCGCCGACCTGGCCGACCGCACCCTCGTGATCCCGCGCAACGAGCCCGAGCTCGACCCGATCCTGCTGTCGGTCCCGCTGCAGATCCTCGCCTACCACGCCGCCGTCGCCCTGGAGCGCGACGTGGACAAGCCGCGCAACCTGGCCAAGAGCGTGACGGTGGAGTAGGGCGCAGCCCGCGCGCTGAGGAGGCGGGGTGTCCGGCGGTTCGGCCGCACTCGGGCCGGGCGCCGCGAGGCGCACGCGAGCGTCGTGACGGGCGCCCTGCGGTGCAGGTCGGAATGATTGTCCGCTGCTGATCGCTGCGAGATGTACGCAGCGGTCTCGGCGGCAGCGCTGATGCACGGCTGGGAACGATCAGGGGGTGACTACCCCTCGGCCACCAGCCGCGCCCGGCGGGCGGCGAGCGTGCCGCGGCGCGGGTCGGACGCCGGGAGCAGATCCAGCAGCCGGTCGTGCACCTCGAGGTCCTCGCGACCCAGCGGGTGGGCGGCGAACTCGGCGAGCAGGTCGGGGTCGTCGCTCTCCAGCACGACCCCGCGCAGCCCGACCTCCAGCTCGTCGCGCAGCTCTCGGATGGCGGGGGCGTCCGAGCGCGGCAGCAGCGCACCCGCGCAGGCGCGCAGGGCGTCGGCGGGCCTGCCGTCGCGGATCGCGCGGGCGAGGGCCTGGAAGTCGGTGTCGACGGTGGCGGCGAGCCGGTACGGGCGGGTGCGCAGCACGTCGGCGCCGATCAGGGAGCGCAGGCGCAGCACCTCCCCGCGGACGGTGGTGGGGTTGCCCTCGTCGCCGTAGAGCAGCAGCGCGAGCTGCTCGGCGGTGAGCCCGTCGGGGTGCAGGGCGAGCGCGGTGAGCAGCTCGGCGGGGCGCAGCGTGAGCGGGATCGACCGGCCGTCGAGCACGGCGGAGGGCCCGCCCTCGCCCGTGAACCGCAAGGAGAGCGCGGAGCGCGGCGCCGCGCGTGCGCTCGTCTGCGGCGCGCGCAGCAGGAAGCCCTCCGCGAGCTGCTCCACCACCATCTCGCGGCCGTCGTCGAGCACCACCCGGTCGGCGTCGGGGCGCAGCGCCACCCGCTCCGGCCACTCGCCGTACGGCTCGCCCGCCACGACGCGTCCGGTGTCGCTGACCAGTGCGCCGGGGCACCCGCGCAGGCCGGCCAGGTGGGGCATGTTGCGCACGCGCAGCCGCTCGTCCTCGATGGCGAGGCGCACGCGCAGCTGGTTCTCCGCGAGCTGCGCCGTGGCCACGACCAGCTGCTTCATCGCCGGGTGCACCGTGTGCAGGGGACCGCTGATGTCGATGGCGCCGAGGATCGCGCCGGTGTCGGGGTCGTGCACGGGCGCCGCGGCGCAGGTCCACGCGTGGTAGGTGCGGACGAGGTGCTCGGCGGAGTGGATCGTCACCGGCGCGTCGACGGCGAGGGTGGTGCCCATGGCGTTGGTGCCGATGGCGTCCTCGGTCCACCGCGTGCCCGGTTGCAGCCCCACCTCGTCGGCCGAGGACAGCAGCCGGGCGGCGCCCTCGCGCCACAGGATCGTGCCGTCGGCGTCCGTGACGAGCATGACGTGCATCGCCTCGTCGGCGATGCTCACCAGCGTGCTGCGCAGCAGCGGCATCACCGCGTTCAACGGGTGGGCGGTGCGCAGCTCGGGCAGGTCCGCGTCCTGCAGGACGACCGGTGGCGTGCGCTTGTCGGGGTCGATGTGCGCGGCGAGGCTGCGCCGCCACGACTCGGACACGAGCGAGCGCGGTGCCGCGGGAGCACGGTCACCGGCGAGCACGGCGTCGAACACCCGGTGGAGCAGGTGGGCGTGCGCCACAGGGTCGTGTGCACCTTGAGTCGTCATCAGCACTCCGAGCGTCATCGCCCCAGGACCGCGCCATCATCACCCAGCGGTCGGGAAGCAGCAAGACGAGCGGATGTTGAGCGTGCAACGTGCAGGCAACGTGCGGCTTCCTAACCTCGCCGAACCGACGCCGACCAGCGCCGCCAGGGGAGGTTGCCCGATGACCGCTGACGCACTGCTCGACCGCCACACCGCGACGGACACCGTGGGTGGCGTTCCCACCACCACCGTCCGGCGCACCGCCCGCCTCCTCGTCGTGGACGACGAGGCGATCGTCCGATTCGGGTTGCGCCAGCTGTTCGCCGCCGACCCGCACCTCGCCGTCGTCGGCGAGGCCGCGACGCCGCGCGACGCGCTCGTGATCGCCGACCGCTGCCCGCCCGACCTCGTCATCCTCGACGTGGACCTCGGGCGGGGGGACGCCGCCGGCGTCGAGCTGGCCCGGATGCTGCTCGAGCGCCATCGCGGGGTGCGCGTCCTCGTGCTCACCGGGTGCCGGGACCGCGACGTCATGATGCGCACCGTCCGGCTCGGTGTGCACGGGTACGTCCGCAAGGGTGCCGACACCGCCGACATCGCCCGCGCCGTGCACATGCTGCTGCGCGGCGAGAGCGTCTTCGACACGGGCGGCGCCGCCGGTGCCGTCGTCATGGACGTGCTGCGCGACGAGGACCGCCCGCCGGCCCGCGGGCTGGGCGGGGCGATGCTCACCGAGCGGGAGAACCAGGTCCTGCGCCTGCTCGCGGTGGGGATGTCCAACCGGGAGATCGGGCGGCGGTTGGTGATCAGCGAGGCCACCGTGAAGTTCCACGTGCGCAACCTCCGCGACAAGCTCGACGTCCGGCGCCGCACCGAGATCGTCTACACGGCGACGCGGCAGGGCATCGTCTGACGACCTCCCCTCGGGGAGGACCCTGATACGAAATCCGGGTCGGGCGGCACTTTCGACCGATGTGCCGCCCACCTCGTGGTTCCTAGCCTGGCTGCATGATCGATGGACTGCGGCTGCTGCTCGACGGCGCGTTGGCGTCGCAGTGGCTGCTGCTCGTGATCGTCGGGCTCGCCGCCGTCGACGCGCTGCTGCCCGTGGTGCCGAGCGAAGCGCTGATCATCGCGGCCGGTGTGGGGGCGGCCGCGGGGAGCCAGGACCTGCTCGCGGTGGTGGCGGCGGCGTCGCTGGGAGCGTTCCTCGGCGAGGTGGCGTCGTACGTCCTCGGTCGCGGGTTCGGGTCCGTGGTGCGTGGGCGGCTGCAGCCCGGGACGCCGCGGGCCGAGCTGTTCGCCCGCATGCAGCACACCCTGACGACGCGGGGTGGCCTCATCCTGTTGACCGCGCGCTACATCCCGGCCGGACGGACCGTCGCGGCGCTGGCGGCCGGGGCGATCCGGTTCCCGACCGCGCGGTACCTCGCCTACAGCGCCATCGGTGCCACGATGTCCGCCGCCTACGTCGCGGCGCTGGGCTTCCTGGGCGGCGCGGCGTTCGCGAGCGACCCGCTCGTCGCCCTGCTCGTGAGCCTGGGCGTCGGTACCACGATCGGGGCGGTCGCCGGGCTGGTGCGCAAGCGCCGGGCCGGACGGCCCGAGCCGGCCCGCCCGCAGCTGCGGACCGTCGCGGCGCCGGTGCCGCCGCGCGACCACTGGGAGGTGCTGCGCGTCGGACGCCGGCCCGCTCGGCTCGCCCGGACGGCGATCGCTCCGTAGCCGACGGAGCGCGCCGTCGCCGCGTGCGTGACGCCGTATCGTGGCGCGGTGCCGAGCAAGCGCCTGACCCGCGAGCAGAGCCGGGCGCGCACCCGTGAGCTGCTGCTCGACGCCGCCGCGGCCCTGTTCGCCGAGCGCGGCGTCAACGGAGCGTCGGTGGAGCAGATCGCCGAGCGCGCCGGCTTCTCGCGCGGCGCCTTCTACGGCAACTTCGCCGACAAGCACGATCTCGTCCGCGAGCTGCTGCAGCGGCGCACCGAGCAGGAGCTCGCCGAGGTGCGGGCGCTGCCCGGCGGGGACGGCTACGAGGGCCTGCGGGAGTGGAACCGCGCCCGTGCCGAGCACCTCGAGGAGTGGCTGGCCCTGCGCCTGGAGCTGCTGCTGCACGCGCTGCGCCATCCCGAGGCCCGGCCCGCGCTCGCCGCGCGGGAGGACATGGCGCGCGACGCCCACGCGCGGGCGCTCGCGTCCCGGTTCCGGGAGCGCGGGGTGGAGCCGCCCGCCGACCCGCGGCAGCTCGCGCTGATCGTGCACGCGCTGGAGGACGGTCTGCTGCTGCAGCGCATGCTCGCGCCCGACCGGTTGCCGGCCGACGTCGTCGTCGACGCGGTGGAGTTGTTGGACCGGCTGTGGACCCACTGATATGCAGCTGCGTATCTGAATACAGCTCTGTATCTTGAGTGCGTGGACGGGATCTGGGAGTGGAGCGCGGCCGCCGTCGGCCGGGCCGTCGGTGCCGGCGAGGTGTCGGCGCGCGAGGTGATCGAGGGGTGCCTCGCGCGGATCGACGAGGTGGACCCGGCGGTCAACGCCATCACCGTCCGCTTCGGCGAGGCGCTCGCCGAGGCGGACCGGATCGATGCCCGGGTGCGGGCGGGCGAGCCGGTGGGGCCGCTGGCCGGCGTGCCGTTCACCGTCAAGGAGAACATCGACGTCGCGGGGTACGCGACCACGCACGGCGTCCCCCACTTCCGCGACGCCGTGGCCGGGCGGGATGCGCCGCCGGTGCGCCGGCTGCGGGCGGCCGGCGCGGTCCCGATCGGGCACAGCAACATGCCCGACCTCGCGCTCGCCGGGAACACCACCGTCAGCCAGCTGTTCGGGGAGACCCGCAACCCGTGGGGCGCGATCCGCAGCCCAGGGGGCACCAGTGGCGGGGACGGTGCGGCCGTCGCGTCGGGGATGGCCGCGATCGGGCTCGGCAACGACTCGGGCGGGTCGGTGCGGCTGCCGGCGATGTTCTGCGGGGTCGCGGCGCTGAAGCCGAGCTACGGCGGCATCGCCCAGGACCACCGCGTCGGGGGCGCCGACCCGACACCGGCCTCGCAGCTGTTCCCGGTCGACGGTCCGATCGCGCGCACCGTCGAGGACCTGGGCCTCGCGTTCGACGCCCTCGCCGGAACCGACCCGGCCGACCCGCGCGCGGTCCCGCGGGCGGCGGGGCCACCGCTGCCCCGGCGGGTCGCGTTGTGCGTCGACCCGGCGGGGCTCGGCGTCGACCCGCAGATCCGGGCGGAGCTGGAGCGGGCCGCGGCCGCACTGGGCGAGGCGGGCTACGAGGTCGAGGAGGCGGAGCCGCCACGGCTCGCGGACGCCCTGGCCGCGTACGGGACGTTGATCACCACCGAGTTCGGGTTGCGCTGGCCCTCGATCCGGCGGCTGCTCACCGAGGAGTCGGCGCAGCACATGGAGCTGTCGATGGCCCGGCGCCCGCCCGCCGACCTCGAGGGCTACCTGGCGGCCTCGGCCACCCGGTTCGGCGTCATGCGGGAGTGGGACGCGTTCGCCCAGCGCTACCCCCTCGTGCTCGGGCCGGTGTACACCGAGCGGCCGTTCGACGTGGACCCGTTCGACGCCGAGCAGGGGCTGCGCGCGATGCTCGGGATGCGGTTGTGCACGGCCACCACCTGCGTCGGCGTGCCGGCGGTGGCCGTGCCGACCGGGGTGGTCGACGGCCAGCCGCTCGGCGTGCAGCTGATCGGACCGCGCTACCGCGAGGACGTCTGCCTCGCGGCCGCCGGCGAGGTCGAGGCCCGCCTCCCGATCCCGGCCCCGATCCCCGAACCCCGCGTAGCAGGGTGAGCTGGGGGCTCCGACTCCTGGACCAGAGCGGATGCTGAGTCGCACTGTCGTTTTGGGAGATTCGCGCTGTCGAGACGGGAGACTCGCGCTGTCAGAACGGGAGACTCGCGCTGTTGGTTGGGGGACTCGCGCGCGTTGGCGGAGGGGTCAGCCGAAGAAGACCTCGGCCTCGGCGTAGAGGCCGGGGTCGACGACCTTGAGCTCCTTCGTCGCCTCCGAGAGGGGGACCAGCTCGATGTCGGTGCCGCGCAGCGCGGTCATCTGGCCCCACGAGCCCGCGTGCACGGCGTCGATCGCGTGCAGGCCGAAGCGGGTGGCCAGCCAGCGGTCGCGAGCCGTCGGGGTGCCGCCGCGCTGGACGTGCCCGAGCACCGTGGTGCGGGCCTCCTTGCCGGTGCGCTCCTCGATCTGGTGGGCGAGCCAGTCGCCGATGCCGCCCAGGCGGACGTGGCCGAAGGCGTCCTTCTCGCCGCTCTGCAGCACCTCGTCGCGGTCCTTCGGCATGGCGCCCTCGGACACCACCACGATCGGCGCGTAGTCGAGCCGGAAGCGCGACTCGACCCACCGGCAGACCTTGTCGATGTCGAAGCGGATCTCCGGGATGAGGATGGCGCTCGCACCGCCCGCCATGCCGGAGTGCAGCGCGATCCAGCCGGCGTGCCTGCCCATCACCTCGACGATCAGGGCGCGGTGGTGCGACTCCGCCGTGGTGTGCAGGCGGTCGATCGCCTCGGTCGCGATGTTCACCGCGGTGTCGAAGCCGAACGTGTAGTCGGTGCCCGACAGGTCGTTGTCGATCGTCTTCGGCACGCCGACGACGTTGACGCCCATCTCGTGCAGCTTCGTGGCCACGCCCAGGGTGTCCTCGCCGCCGATCGCGATGAGCGCGTCGACGCCGAGGTCCTGCAGGTTGCGCTGGATGCGCTCGACGCCGTCCGGCACCGCGAACGGGTTGGTGCGCGAGGAGCCGAGGATCGTGCCGCCGCGCGGGAGCAGGCCGCGCACGGCGGGGATGTCCAGCGGCTTCGTGAGCGCCTCCAACGGCCCCCGCCAGCCGTCGCGGAAGCCGAGGAAGGAGTAGCCGTACTCCGGCACGCCCTTGCGGACGATGGCCCGGATGACCGCGTTCAGTCCGGGGCAGTCCCCGCCTCCCGTGAGCACGCCGACGCGCATGGCTCGTACCTCTCCATCGATGCAGAAGTGGGCGCCGTCACGCTAGCGCGACGGCTCCGTCACCGAGAGGGCGACACCCGCTCACCCTCCGCCAGCTCGTCGAAGGGCGTGACGAGACCGTCGCGGAGGGTCCGTCCCAGCGCCCGTCGCCTGCGCAGCAGCAGCCCGGCGGAGAGCACGACGTAGAGGGCCGAGAGCACGATCACGACGACGCGGTCGACCTCGGTCGGGAGCGTGAGGCTGGCGACGAACTGGATGGCGAACAGCACGAACAACGCCACCGCGCCCCACGCCGTCAGGGACAGGGCGATCAGCAGGCTCACGGCGAACAGCGACTGCGCGGCGGTGAGGAGCAGCTCGAAGCGCTGCTGGGCGTCCAGCGGGAGGCCGTGCACCGAGCGGGAGGCGAGCGCGAACACGATCGGGATGGTGCCGACGAGCAGCGTCCACTGGTTGACCTTGCTCGACAGCAGGGTGCCGAGCGAGTCGCTCGCCTTGAGCCGGGCCGCGTACAGGCAGGCGACGATCAGTTCCGGCGCCTCGCTCGCGATCGGGGCCACCCACTGGACCAGCAGGAACTCGTCGACGCCGAGCTCGGCGCCGGTCTGCACGAGGTTGTCGGCGAAGTGCTCGGCGCTGGCCAGGATGACGAGCGCGGCCACGGCGAACAGCGACAGGTAGGTGCTGCGGCGGCGCCGGCGTTCGAAGCCGCCGATCCAGGCCGAGGTGCCGATGAGGTCCGGTTCCTCGGCCGGTGCCTTCGCGAGCCGGATCGCGTACGCCACGAAGATCGACACGAGCACGGCGGCGTCGAGCAGCGTGAGTGAGGTCCGCAGCGGCAGGTGCAGCGAGTACACCGTGGCGATCCCGAGGTAGACGATCTCCGCCGACATGGCGCGCGGCATCGTCACGCCGCGGGGTGAGACGCCGGTGGCCGTGCCCGCCCGGCGCGCCCGCAGCGCCGCGACCGCGGCCACCAGCACGACGACCGGCCACCCGATGCCGACGAGCACCCGGTTGGCGCCGGTCATGTTCGCGAGCGCGAGCGAGCACGGGTTGGCGCCGTCCGGGGTGGGCACGCACTCGCCGTGCTCCCCGTAGACGAGGCCCGCCTGGAGGCTGAAGACGAAGTCGACGGCGTACTCGGGCAGCACGGCGAGCAGGGCGAGGACCGCCAGCGCGAGCCCGGCGCTGACGTCGACCTGGGCCGCCTCGGCCGCCCACGAGAGGACGAACGCGGCCGCGATGATCGCGATGCCGTAGATCAGCGCGCCGAGCGGTGCGGGCAGCTCCGGGTGCGGGAGGCCGAGGTAGGACGCCGCACCGAGGTAAGTACCCGGTACGGCGACGAGCACGGCGAGCACGAGCGGCAGCGGTATGCGGAACCGGGGCACCGGGCCTGGGTACCCCGCCATCGCCGCCTCCACCCCGGGTGGGTCAGGCCTGCACCACGTGGTCGACCAGGCCGTACTCGCGGGCCTGGACGGCGGTGAACCAGCGGTCGCGGTCGGCGTCGGCGGTGATCGTCTCGAAGGTCTGGCCCGTGTGCCGGGCGGTGATCTCGGCGATCTCGCGCTTCATCTCGCCGTAGACCCCGGCGCGGATCGCGATGTCGGTGGCGTTGCCGCCGATCCCGGCCGAGGGCTGGTGCATCAGGATCCGCGCGTGGGGCAGCGCATGCCGCTTGCCCGGTGTGCCGGCCGAGAGCAGGAACTGCCCCATGGACGCGGCGAAGCCGATGGCCCAGGTCGCGACGTCCGGGCGGACCAGGCGCATCGTGTCGTAGATCGCCATGCCCGCGGTGACCGAGCCGCCGGGCGAGTTGATGTACAACGTGATGTCGCGCTCGGGGTCCAGCGCGGCGAGCAGCAGCAGCTGGGCGCTGATCCGGTTGGCGATCTCGTCGTCGACCTCCCGGCCGAGGAACACGATGCGCTCCTCGAGCAGCCGGTCCAGCACCGGGTCGGAACCGCTGGGGACGGTGGCCGGTGACGAGTGCAGCACCAGGCCGCGGACCGGGGGCGGGGACGGCTGCGCGGGCGGCAGGGGCGAGGGACTCGGGGTGGGGAACGGCGGTCGGGGGTGGGTGGCGCTGGTGATCGGCACGGGGGCTCCTGTCGTCGGCGAGAACCCGACGCTAGGACGGTTCTGCGCCCCACCGGGCCCGTGTTCGCCCAGAGCGGCGGTGTTCGCCCAGGGTGATCGGGGTGACGCACGCCTCGCCCTCCCCGGGCACGTTCACCTCTGCTCCATCTGGACGCCATCCCACCCTCAGTGGCCCTGCCTAGGGTCAGCGCGTTTCCCGAACGCCCCTGGAGGATGACGGTGGCCCTGCCACGCCCGGAGACCGGTCTCCGGTCCACTCTCTCGCTGCCGCTGCTGACCCCCCGCCACGGTGGCCGGCAGGGACTCACCTGCCGCTACCGCTGCGGCAACGCGTGCGCCCACGACGAGCCCAACACCTCCGAGAACGAGTACTTCGGCGACGTGCTCGCCCGCGCGGTGAGCCGCCGCGGCGTGCTGCGCGCCGGTGCCGTCCTGACCCTCGCCGCCGGCGCCACCACCGCCACCGCGGCCTGCGCGCCCGGGGCCGGCCCGCAGGCCGGTGGTGAGCCCGGCCTGCCGCAGGGCCTCGCGTACGAGCCGGTGCCGCCGAACACCACCGACGCGATCACGCTGCCGCCCGGTTACGAGAGCAACGTCGTGATCCGCTGGGGCGACCCGGTGGTGCCCGGGGCGCCGGAGTTCGACTTCGAGAACCAGACGGCCGAGGCGCAGGCCGCCCAGTTCGGCTACAACAACGACTTCTGCGGGCTGGTGCCGCTGCGTGGCCCCGGCGAGCGGTACCTGATGTTCTCCAACCACGAGTACACACTCGAGCCGCTGATGTTCCGCGGGTACGACCCGGCCGACCCCACCGAGGAGCAGTTCCGGATCGGCCTGGCCGCGCACGGCCTGACCGTGGTCGTCGTGGAGCGCGACCGGGAGACCGGCCGCATGACGCCGGTGCTCGACGGGCAGTACAACCGCCGCTACACGGGCACCTCGGAGTTCGTGCTCGACGGCCCGGCGGCCGGATCGGACCTGCTGAAGACCGGTGCGGACGCCTCCGGCACCCGGGTGCTGGGCACGTTCAACAACTGCGCGGGCGGCGTCACGCCGTGGGGGACGTTCCTGTCCGGCGAGGAGAACTTCAACCAGTACTTCGCCAACGGGGGCTCGATCTCCGACCCGGTCGCGGCCGCCCGCGTGCAGCGCTACGGGATCGAGGAGGCGGGCACCGAGCGGCTGTGGGAGCGGTTCGACTCCCGCTTCGACCTGGCGCAGGAGCCCAACGAGGTCAACCGCTTCGGCTGGGTGGTCGAGGTCGACCCGTTCGACCCGGCGGTCCCGCCCCTGAAGCACACCGCGCTCGGCCGGTTCAAGCACGAGGGCGCCACGATCCGGCTCGCCGAGGACGGGCGCGCGGTGGCCTACATGGGCGACGACGAGCGGTTCGACTACGTCTACAAGTTCGTCTCGGACGAGGCGATGCGGGAAGGCGAGAGCCGTGCCGCCCGTGAGCACAACCGCACCCTGCTCACCCGCGGCACGCTCTACGTCGCCCGGTTCACCGGGAACAGCCCCGCCGCCGAGATCACCGGGAACGGTGCGGTGCCCGCCGACGGTGCGTTCGACGGTGGTGGCGAGTGGATCCCGCTGGCGGCGGGCGACCGCTCGTTCGTCGACGGCATGACCGCGGCCGAGGTGTACGTCTACACCCGCGAGGCGGCGGACAAGGTGGGCGCCACCAAGATGGACCGCCCCGAGGACGTCCAGGCCAACCCGCGCACCGGCACCGTCTACCTGGCGCTGACCAACAACAGCGACCGCGGCAAGGCCGACGCCACGCGCACCACCGGCCCCGACGAGGCGAACCCGCGGCTGGACAACAAGCACGGGCACGTCATCGAGCTGGTCGAGGAGGGCAACGACCCGACCGCCACGAGCTTCGGCTGGTCGATCCTGCTGCTGTGCGGCGACCCGAACGACCCGAGCACCTACTTCGGCGGGTTCGACAAGAGCCAGGTCAGCCCCATCACCTCGCCGGACAACCTCGCGTTCGACCCCTACGGCAACCTGTGGATCTCCACGGACTCCGGCCTGGAGCTGAACATCAACGACGGCCTGTACGGGGTGTCGCTGGAGGGCCCGACCCGCGGGCGCACCACGCTGTTCGCGAGCGTCCCGGCGGGGGCGGAGTGCTGCGGCCCGGTGGTCACCGAGGGGTTCGTGCTGATCTCGCCGCAGCACCCGGGCGACCTGGACGGCGCGAGCCCGGAGACGCCGATGAGCACCTGGCCCGACGGCCCCGGCACCCAGCCGCGCCCGTCGGTGGTGAACATCTGGCGAGCTGGTCCGGGCGGCCGACCGGGCCGCATCGGCGCCTGACCGCTTCGTGAGTGGATACGAGTGCCGGAGCACTCGTATCCACTCACCGTCCTCCCTCGCTGCGCTCGGTCGGCCGCTTCGCGGCCCACGCTGTGTCCATGGTTCGCTCGCTGCGCTCACTCACGGCGGCGTCAGCCGCAGCGATCGGGGCGCGGTGTCGACTCCGGCGCGTCCTCGTCGAACGAGACGTGCACGTGGTCGTAGTGGTTCTCGGTGTCGTCGCCGCGGTCGGACATGCGCTCCCAGCCGCCGCCGTCGTTGTACCGCTGCTCCCAGATGACGTAGTCGACGCCGAGCTCGTCCTGGTTGGCCAGGGCGCACTCGGCGATCCGGTCCCCCCGCTCGCCGCGGACCATCAGGTCGATGGCGAGGCCCCGCGGGTGGTCGGAGTCGCGGCTGCGGTGGGCCTTGCCGATGAGCTCGGGCTCGTCGTAGAGGCAGCTGAGGAACCGGGCGCCGGCCCGCACCCACGGTTTGACGCGGCCCAGGTCGTCCAGGTCGACGTCGTCGCAGAACGCGGCGGCGTGCTGCTCGGCGAGGCCGGTGGCCTTCACGAGGTCGGCGACGTCCAGTTCGGGGGGTTCCGGCTCGTGCGTGGCCGCGACCGGGAGGATGCTGGTCAGCATCCGGACATCGCCCCCGGGGACCGCGGCCACGGGGCGCACGAGCGTCCCGTCGGCCGCCGCCTCGGTGACGGGGGCGGTGATGGTGGTGGCGGCGACGGTGGGAACGGCCACGGCGAGCGCGCCGCCCGCGGCGACCGCCGCCATGCCGTTGCGCACGACGAACTCGCCAGCGGCGCGGTGGCGCGCCGGTCGGTGGGCCTGCGCACCGGGGAGCGCGGCCGCGTTCAGAACGGGCCGCTGGTGCGCGCTGCGGCCGCCGGGGGAGCGGTGCCGAGACACGACCTGCCTTCCGGATCGCGCGACCCGTCCGGGCGACCGGTTCGGGGGAACCGGCGGATCGGGGGATCCCACCCGTGGGGAGCCGGGTCGCGCGTCGATCCGTCACGCACGATAGCGGATCGGTTACGCAGGGCTGTCATCGGTGACCCCGCGTGTTGCGGTTGCGGCGTCAGCAGCCCTGGAGGGAGCCGCCACCTCCGCCGCGTTCGAACGAGATGTGCACGTGGTCGAAGTGGTTGGCGGTCGCGCCGCCGCGGTCCTCCATGCCCTTCCACCCGTTGCCGTGGTTGATCTGCTGTTCCCAGATCACGTACTTGACGCCCAGGGTGTCCATGTTCTCGAGTGCGCAGGAGGCGAGCGCGTCACCGGTGGCGCGGTCGACCATGAAGTCGACGGCCAGGCCGCTCGGGTGGTCCGAGGTGCCGGCCCGGCCTGCGACGCCGTGCATGTCCGGCTCGCCGTAGCGGCAGCCGAGCTGCTCCGCCGCGTTGCGCACGTTCGACTTCACGCGTCCCAGGTCGGAGAGGTCCAGGCCGCAGTCCACCGGGCCCTTCGCAGCCTCGGCCTCGGCGGCGGCGCGCTCCTGCGCGGCCCGCTCCTCGGCGGCGGCCTTCTCGGCGGCGACCCGGGCGATCTCCTGCTCGGCGAGCTGCACGGCCTTCACCAGCTCGCTCGCGTCGGCGACGTCCGGGTCGGGGTCGACCGGCTCGACGGCCGCCGCCAGCAGCGACGCGCCCGTGGCGCCCGCCGCGTCGAGCTCGTCCGGCTCGTCGAGCTCGGCCTGCGCGACCGGCACGACGGCGGGCGCGGGAGCCCGTTCCGGTTCGGGTGGTGCGCCGCCGACCAGCGAGAACGCGCTGCCGGTGACGGCCACTGCGGCGGCACCCCGCCGCAGCGGGGTCGGTACGGACCGTAGCGCGCCAGCGCCGGCACGGCGGCGGCCGGGAGCCACCGTGAGCGGGTGCTGGTGCGCGCCTCGGCCCCGGGGGGAGCGATGCCGAGCCACGACCTGCCTTCCGGACCGACGGCGACGGTAAGGGCGTCCGGTTCGGGGGAGCCGGCGGGTGGGGAGTCCCGTGTCCTTTTCGTGACCGTGCCGTCATGTATCCGAGAGGCAACGTAAGCAACCTCCCGGTCCCCTGCACGTCAGAGGGCCGGCGGATGGGACGAGAGCGCGTCGGCGAGCGACGAGCGGCGGGGCGGTGCCCCGTTCGGGTCAGGCGCCCGTGCCGCCGTCCGGCGGTGTCCGGTTCATCCGTTGCGCCCGGTGGCGGCAGGCTCCTGATCAGCGCGGACGTTCACGACCACGAGTCGGTCAGGCGGGCTCGTGGAGCCGCTGGACCTGGTCGCGGCCCCGTGCGCCGACGGCGCCGGGGGAGACGCCGACCATCCGCTTGAAGGCACGGCTGAACGCCGCCTCCGACTGGTAGCCGAGCCGGCCCGCCACCTCGCCGACGGTGGCCCCCTCCTCGGTCAGCCAGGTGCGGGCCACGTGCATGCGCCAGCGGGTGACGTAGCGCATGGCGGGCTCGTCGACGAGCTCGGTGAAGCGGGCCGAGAACGCCGAGCGCGACATGGCTAGCTCGGTGGCCAGCGACGCGACCGTCCAGTCCCGCGCGGGTTCGCGGTGGATCAGTGAGATCGCCCGGCCGATCTGCCGGTCGCGCAGCGCGCCGAGCCAGCCCCGCTGGGCCGCCGGGTCGTGCTCGATCCAGGCCCGCAGGGTCTGGATGACGAGGATGTCCGACAGCCGGGTGATCACTGCTTCACCGGCGGGGCGCAGCTCCGAGGCCTCGGCGGCGATCAGGCGCAGGGTGCTCTGCATCCATTCGCCCTGCGGTCCTCCTCCGGGTTCGACGTGGATCACGTCGGGCAGCAGCGGGACGATGTGGTGCGCGGCCGGGTGGTCCAGCCGGACCGCCCCGCAGAGGAGCACGGTGGCGGCTCCGCCCCCGCCGTGGCGCAGGATCCCGTAGCGGTTGCGGAACTCGTGCTCGATGCTCGTGACGTCGGGGGCGATCGTGCCCGGCTCGCTGCGCAGCGTGTGGCCCCGACCGTGCGGCACGAGCGCGAGGTCCCCGGCCTGCAGCACCCGCGGCTCGGCGTCGCCCACCTCGAGCTGCATCCGCCCGGCGGTGACGATGTGGAACCAGAGGCAGTCCGGCCAGTCCGGCACCGTCAGTCCCCACGGCGCGGTCAGCTCGGAGTGGCAGTAGAAGCTGCCGGTGACGCGCAGGAAGTGCAGCGCCTCGCCGAGCGGGTCGTCCGCGTGCAGCGGGTTCGTGAGCACGACGGTCAGTGTGCCGGGCCGGAGGACCGAGCGTCCACCAGACCTGGACGAACGAGCATGGAAGTGCGACTCCCGGCGATGGGAAGTCCAGTTCCGCCCCGGCAGCCTGGACGTCGAGCAAGGACGACCACGACCCCGAGGAGAACCCGATGATCACCGTGATGGGAGCGACCGGCCAGGTCGGCAGCAAGATCGTCCGCCGGCTGTCGGCGGCGGGTGAGCAGGTGCGCGCCGTCGGCCGCAACCCCGAAGCGCTCGCCCGGCTCGCCGCCGACGGGGCCGAGGTCGTCGCGGGTGACGCAGGCGACGCGGACTTCCTGACCCGCGCCTTCCGCGGGGCCGACGCCGTGCACACGCTGCTGCCCTACAGCCCGACGGCGCCGGACTTCCGGGCCGAGCAGGCCCGGCTGGGCGAGGCGATCGTCACGGCCATCCGGGACTCGGGCGTGCGTTCGGTGGTGGCCCTGAGCAGCCTCGGGGCCGACCTGCCGGACGGCACCGGGTTCATCGCCGCGAGCCTGTACCCCCAGGAGCAGCGCCTGCGCGCGCTGGACGGCGTCGACGTGCTGTTCCTGCGGCCGACGCTGTTCTTCGAGAGCATCGTCGCGGCGGTCGACCTCGTGGAGGCCATGGGCGTCAACGCCGACGTGGTCGACCCCGACGTGGCGGTGCCGATGATCGCCACCCGGGACATCGCCGAGGTCGCCGCCGCGGCGCTGCGCTCCCGGGACTGGACGGGTGTCGCGGTCCGCGAGCTGCTCGGCCCGCGCGACCTCACCTACACCGAGGCCACCCGGATCCTGGGCGCGGCGATCGGCAACCCGGACCTGCAGTACGTCCGGCTCCCCGACGAGGAGATGATCGGCGCGCTGGTCCAGGGCGGGTTCTCCCCGGACACCGCGGCGCTGCACGTCGAGATGGGGCACGCGCTCTCGGCCGGCGCCATCACCCCGCACGAGGGGCGCACCCCCGCCACGACGACCCCCACCCGGTTCGAGGACGTGGTGTCCACGCTCCTCCCCGATCGCCAGGAGACGTCATGATCGACTCGGTCCTGCCCGCCGTCGCGCTGCTCGGTGCCGTCGGCTGCGGCGTGATGGCAGGGGTGTTCTTCGCCTTCTCGACCGCGGTGATGCCGGGGCTGCGCAGGCTGTCCCCGGCCGACGGCGCCGCGGCGATGCAGCAGATCAACCGCACGATCCTCAACCCGCTGTTCGGCCTCGTCTTCGGCGGCACGGCGCTCCTGTGCCTGGTGCTGGCCGTCGGTGCGCCGTTCAGCGGCCGGGCAGGCACCGCCTGGATCGTCGCCGGGGCGCTGCTGTACCTCGTCGGCAGCATCGTGCTGACGATGGCGGTGAACGTGCCGATGAACAACCGGCTGGACGCCGCGGACCCGGCGAGCGCGCAGGGCGCCGAGGTCTGGACCGGCTACCTCGCCCGCTGGACCGCGTGGAACCACGTCCGCGCGGCGGCCTGCACGGCCGCGACCGCCGCGCTGGCGATCGGGCTGTGGTCCTGACCGCGAGGGTCGGGTTCGCGGGGTGCGGGTCAGCGGTCACGGCCGCGCCCGCCCCCCTACGCTGGCGCCGGTGCAGCACCTCGCGCAGGTGAACGTCGCCCGGCTGCGCGCGCCGGTCGACGATCCGTCCATGCGGGAGTTCGCCGCGGGGATCGACTCGATCCACTGCCTTGCCGCCGCGAGCCCCGGCTTCGTCTGGCAGCTGCGCACCGACGACGGCCACGGGATCTGCGTCCAGCCCGGCGAGGGCGGGCCGGTATTCGTCAACCTGACGGTGTGGCGCGACTACGAGGCCCTGCACGCGTTCACCTACCGCACCGCGCACGCCGCCTTCCTGAAGCGGAGGTCGCGGTGGTTCGCCGCGACGCCGCAGCCGTCCACGGCGCTGTGGTGGCTGCCGGCGGGCACCGTCCCCGCGGTGGACGACGCCCTGCGCCGGTTGCGCCACCTGCGCACCTACGGGCCGACCGCCCGCGCGTTCTCGCTCCGCCGACGGTTCCGCCCCGACGGCACGCCCGCCACCCGCCGCCCCCCGACCCGCGCGCGCTGACCCGCTCGCGGTCGGCGGTGCCCGCCGTGGGGCGGTGCGCGGCGCGTCGATACTGGACGCGTGGCGGGTCGGCGGGGGAACGGGCGGGAGCCGGTCCGCGCGCAGGTCGGCACCGGGGACGCGGAGCTGCGGGCGGATCCGGACCGCCGCCGCGGCTGGACGCTGCTGGTGGACGGCACGCCGCAGTCGCACGTCGACCTCGACGACCCGACGCACCTGGAGTTCGACTACGTCCGCAGGCTCGGGCACGTCGTGGACCTCGCGGCGCCCCCGCGCCGTCCGCTGCGCGCACTGCACCTGGGTGGCGGGGCCCTGACGCTGCCGCGCTACGTCGCCACGACGCGGCCGCGGTCCGTCCAGCAGGTGGTCGAGGTGGACGCCGGGCTGGTCGAGCTCGTGCGCCGGGAGCTGCCGACCGAGCGGGCGTGGCGGCTGCGGGTCCGCACCGGCGACGCGCGCGAGGTCGTCGCCCGCCTCCCCGACGGCGCGTTCGACCTGGTGGTGATGGACGTGTTCGCCGCCGCCCGCACGCCGTCGCACCTGGCGTCGGCGGAGTTCCTGCGGGCCGTCACGCGCGTCATGGCGCCCGCCGCGACCTACGTGGCCAACCTGACCGACGGCGGCGCGCTGGCCTTCGCCCGCGGCCAGGTGGCCACGGCGCAGGAGGTGTTCGCCCACGCCTGCGTCGCCGCCGACCCCGCCGTCCTCCGGGGCCGTCGCTTCGGCAACCTGCTGCTGGCCGGCGCGCCGGGGCCGCTGCCGGTCGACGACCTGACGGCGCGGGTGGCGGGGGACCGGTTCCCCGGGCGGGTGCTGCACGGCAGGGAGCTCGAGCGGTTCCGCGCCGGTGCGCGGCCGGTGACCGACGACGTGGCCGTGGCGTCGCCGCCGCCCCCGCGGGGAACCTTCCGGGCTTGAGCGCGACGACCGCCCTCAGGCCGTCGTCGCCTCCTGGCGCCGACCCCCGACGAGCAGGGTGAGGGGGAGGGCGACGGTGGCGATGACCGCCGCGCACAGGAACGCCGCGTGCGCACCCGCCGCGTCGGTGCCGGCTGCGCCGG
This sequence comes from Pseudonocardia kunmingensis, assembly GCF_006716445.1. GTDB lineage: Bacteria > Actinomycetota > Actinomycetes > Mycobacteriales > Pseudonocardiaceae > Pseudonocardia > Pseudonocardia kunmingensis. Next base: position 1,895,683 of record NZ_VFPA01000001.1, on the reverse strand, counting down.
TCGCCGATCCGAGCGCCATCACCGTGATGAAGAGCGCCGTGCCCGCCGCGCCCGCGACCTGCTGGATGGTGGCCATGATCGCGCTGCCGTGCGAGTCGAGGTCGCCGGGCAGCCGGCCCAGCGCGTCGGTGATGAGCGGGGTGAGCATCAGCGACAGCCCGACGACCAGCACGACGTGCATCGCCACGACCATCGACAGCGGGGACGTGGCCCCCAGCGTGGTGAACGCCCAGAGCGCGACGGTGAGCACCACGGCCCCGGGGATGACCAGCTTCCGCGCACCGAGCCGGTCGTAGAGGCGTCCGACGACGGGCCCCAGCAGCCCCATCACGAGCCCGCCGGGGAGCACCGCCAGCCCGGTGGCGAAGGCGTTGACTCCGAGCACGTCCTGCAGGTAGAGCGGGAGCAGGATCAGCACCCCGAACAGCGACATCATGCTGAGCACGACCAGCACGATCGAGATCACGAACGGCCGGTGGCGCAGCGGACGCAGGTCCAGCAGGGCGTTGCCCGCGCGCTGCAGCCGCAGCTGGCGGGCGACGAAGACCGCGAGCGCCACGGCGCCGATGACGGTGGGCAGCCACGGCGGCAGCTGCGCCTCGCCGCGGGCGGCCTCGCCGACGCTGCTCAGGCCGAAGATCAGGCCACCGAAGCCGAGCGCCGACAGCAGCACCGAGACGAGGTCGAGGGGGACGGGCCGCACGTCGGCGGCCACCCGCAGCCACCGCAGCCCGGCCGCCAGCGCGATCAGCGCGAGCGGCAGCACGATCCAGAACATCCACCGCCAGCCGAGCGCGGTGAGGATCACGCCGGAGAGCGTGGGGCCGATCGCCGGCGCGACGGCGATGACCACCGTGATCGTGCCCATCATCTGTCCGCGCCGCTCCGGTGGCACGAGGCGCAGCACCGACGTCATCAGCAGCGGCACCATCACGGCCGTGCCCGCGGCCTGCACCACGCGGCCGGTCAGGAGCACCGGGAAGCCGGGGGCCAGCGCGCAGATGAGCGTGCCCAGGCTGAACAGGGTCATCGAGGCCAGGTAGATCTGCCGCGGCGGGAAGCGCTGAAGCAGGAACCCGGTGATCGGGATGACCACGGCCATCGTCAGCAGGAACCCGCTGGTCAGCCACTGCGCGGTGGCGACGGTGATGTGCAGGTCGGCGATCAGCGCCGGCAGCGCGACACTCATGATCGTCTCGTTCAGGATCATCCCGAACGCCGAGCCGACCAGCAGCGCGATCACGACGGACGCACGCGCATCCGCCGGCACCGGCTTCCCGGTGGCGTCGTCGGTGCGGCCGGTGGCCGGGCTGCTCATACTGCTCCTGACGTCGAGAGGGGATCCTTTCCGACGCTACCGATCTCGGCGGGCGCGCGGCCACGCAGTTCGCGGGTAGCGAGGCGGCTCACACCGCCCTCGGCTCCGAAACCCGCGGCCCTGGCCCACCGACGATCGTCCGCACACACCGCGACGACCTCGCACACACGCCAGGGCGCGGGTGCGGGGCAGGCGAGGTGTGCGACTCGGGGTCGCCGGTCGTGGCGGACTGAACCGCGGGGGTCAGTCGGACGGCATCCGCGGGGCCGGCACGCGGTGCGAGGCCACCCACAGCCGCCGCACGTCCCGCCCGAACGACCAGCACAGCAGCGCCAGCGCGACGGTCACCAGCGCGACCGCGAGCCCGTGGGGCAGCACCTGCGCGCTCACGACGACGAGCACCACGCCCTGCAGCGCCGCCACCGTCTTGCCCGCGTAGCTGGGGGGCAGCGGCCCGCGCAGCCACGGCCACGCCCACCCGGCGGCGACGAACGCGTAGCGCATGGCGCCGATCGCGAGAGCCCACGGCCCGACGACACCCGCGACGTGGACGCTCAGCACGAGGATGAGGAAGGCGTCGACCTCCATGTCGAAGCGGGCGCCCAGCGCCGAGACCGTGCCGGTGCGCCGGGCGACCTGCCCGTCGACGGCGTCGAGGACCAGCGCCACCGCCGCGAGCCCCACCAGGGCGGGCACCGCCGCCGCCCCGCGGACCAGCCCGTCGACGACCACGGCCGTCACGCCGCCGACGAGCAGCGCCCTGGTCAGGGTGACCACGTCGGCGGGTCCGAGCCGCGGCCGGCCCGCCCGGACCATCGCCGCGGACAGCATCGCGAGCAGCGCCGCGGCGTACCCGACCCCGACGAGGACGCCGAGCAACCCCACCTCGAACGCGCCCGCGAGGCCGGCGAGCAGCAGCAGCTGAGCGCTCGCGGCCGCGGCCTGGTCCGGGCACCCCTTCTCTAGGGTGCGGGTGCCGGTCTCCACTGCACGGTCCACCTCCTCGACACGTCCGCGCGGGCCGGGGAGTTCACCCCGGAGGAACGAGATGCCCCACACCGCCCGTGCGTTCTGGCTCCGCGCCCCCGGCGAGGGCGAGATCCGGGAGGTCGCGTTGCCCGAGCCCGGCGACGGCGACGTCGTCGTGCGCACGCTCCACACCGGGGTGAGCCGGGGCACCGAGACCCTCGTCTTCTCCGGCGCGGTGCCGCGCAGCCAGTACGCGACCATGCGCGCCCCGTTCCAGGAGGGCGAGTTCCCGGCACCGGTGAAGTACGGGTACCTCGCGGTCGGCGTCGTCGAACACGGGCCCGCCGAGCTGCGCGGGCGCACCGTGTTCTGCCTGCACCCGCACCAGACGCGCTTCGTCGTGCCGGCGGCGGCGGTCACGCCGGTTCCGGACGACGTGCCCCCGGGACGCGCGGTGCTCGCAGGCACCGTCGAGACCGCCGTCAACGCGGTGTGGGACGCGGCGCCGCTCGTCGGCGACCGGATCGCGGTCGTGGGCGCGGGGTTGGTCGGGTGCAGCGTCGCCGCCGTGCTGGCCGGCCTGCCCGGCGCGCGCGTCGAGCTGGTGGACGTCGACCCGGCCCGGGCCGGCGTGGCGGCGGCGCTCGGCGTCGGGTTCGCGAGCCCCGACGGCGCACTGGGGGACTGCGACCTCGTGGTGCACGCCAGCGCCACCGAGGCCGGGTTGGCGCGGTCGCTGGAGCTGCTGGCCGCCGAGGGCGAGGTCATCGAGCTGTCCTGGTACGGCGACCGGCGGGTGAGCCTCCCGCTCGGGGAGGCCTTCCACCCGCGGCGGCTGGCGGTGCGCAGCAGCCAGGTGGGCACGGTGTCGCCGCGCCGGGCGAGCCGCGGCTACGCCGGTCGCATGGCGCTGGCCCTGCGGCTGCTCGCCGACCCCCGCTTCGACGCGCTGGTCGGGGGCGAGCACGCGTTCGACGAGCTTCCCGCCCTGCTGCCCCGGCTGGCGGCGGGTGAGCCGCCCGCGCTCTGCGTGCGGGTGCGCTACGACGACGCGTGAGGCGCGGTCGGCGCGGCGGTGAACCGTCCGGGCGTGGCGCGCGTGTGCGGTAGGACGGAGCCCGCGCGTGCAAGGGAGCGATCTTGTTCAGCATCACCGTCCGCGATCACGTGATGGTCGCCCACAGCTTCCGCGGCGAGGTCTTCGGCCCGGCGCAGCGCCTGCACGGCGCCACCTTCGTGGTGGACGCGACGTTCCGCCGTCCCGATCTCGACGCCGACGGGATCGTGGTCGACATCGGGCTGGCCACGCAGCAGCTCGGCGCGGTGCTGGCCGGGCTGAACTACCGCAACCTCGACGACGAACCGGCCTTCGCCGGCGTCAACACCTCCACCGAGTTCCTCGCCCGGCACATCGCGGACCGGCTGGCCGAGCAGGTGCACGCGGGCGCGCTCGGTGAGGGCGCCCGCGGGATCGCCGCGATCGCCGTCACCCTGCACGAGTCGCACGTCGCCTGGGCGAGCTACGAGCGCACCCTGTGACCGGCGCCGCGGTGCACGTCGTCCTGCCCGGCGACGTCGACGACCCCGCCCGCCCCAGCGGCGGCAACGCCTACGACCGCCGCGTCTGCGCGGGCCTGGTCGCCGCGGGCCGCCCGGTGCACGAGATCGCCGTGGCCGGGACGTGGCCGGAGCCCGACGACGCCGCCCGCGCCGAGCTGGACCGGCGCCTGGCCGCGGTGCCCGGGGGCGCCGCCGTGGTGCTCGACGGCCTGGTGGGCTGCGCCGTCCCCGAGGTCCTCGCGCGCCATGCCGGGCGGTTGCGGCTCGTGGTGCTCGTGCACCTGCCCCTCGGCGACGAGGCCGGTCTCGCCCCCGCCACGGCCGCCGACCGCAGCGCCCGCGAACGGACCGCGCTGGACGCCGCGGCCGCGGTCGTGGCGACCAGCCCGTGGACGGCGCGGCGGCTCGCGCAGGTGCACGGGCTGTCCGCCGAGCGGGTGCACGTCGTCCCGCCCGGCGTCGAGCCCGCCCCCTCGGCGGTCCCCGACGAGGACGGCGGCAGGCTGCTCTGCGTCGGGTCGCTCACCCCGACGAAGGGCCAGGACCTGCTGGTGGACGCCCTCGCCCGGCTCGCCGACCGGAGCTGGACGTGCCGGCTCGCCGGCCCGCTCACCCGCGACGCGGCGCACGTCGACGCCGTGCGGGCCCTCGTGCGCCGCCACGGGCTGGACGACCGCGTGGAACTCACCGGCCCGCTCACCGGTCCGGCGCTCGACGCCGCGTACGCCGCCTCCGACCTGCTGGTGCTGCCCTCCCGCGCGGAGACCTACGGCATGGTCGTCACCGAGGCGCTGGCGCGGGGGATCCCGGTGCTGGCGTGCGCCGTCGGCGGGGTGCCCGAGACGCTCGGCCGCGCACCCGGGGGCACCGTGCCGGGACTGCTGGTGGCACCCGCGGACGTCGCGGCGCTCGCGGCCGCGCTGCGCCGCTGGCTCGACGAGCCGGGCCTGCGCACGGCGGCGCGGGACGCCGCCCGCGCCCGCCGCCCCCAGCTGCCCGGCTGGGACGTAGCGGCTCGTGAGTGGATACGGGTGCTGGAGCACTCGTCTCCGCTCACGGCCCGCAGGAGCGGGGCATGAGCAGGCCGGACGCGCCGGTCGGGGCGGACTGGCTCGCGCTGCGCGAGCCCGCCGACGCCGCCGCCCGCGCCGTCGAGCTCGCCGACCAGGCGCGCGCGCACCTGCCCGCGGGCAGGCTCGTGGTGCGCGACCTGGGCTGCGGCACCGGGTCGATGGGGCGCTGGCTCGCCGGTCGGCTGCCCGGCCCGCAGCACTGGGTGCTGCACGACCGCGACCCCGCGCTGCTCGACCGCGCCGTGACCGGCCTGCCCGCGCACGTGACCGCGGAGCCCTGCCCCGGTGACCTCACCGAGCTCGACGCCGCCCGCCTCGCCGGCACCGACCTCGTCACCGCATCGGCCCTGCTGGACCTGCTGACCGTCGACGAGGTGGAGCGCCTCGCCGCCGCGTGCACGGCGGCGGCGTGCCCGGCCCTGCTGACCCTGTCGGTCACCGGCAGCGTGCTGCTCACCCCGGCGGACCCGCTCGACGCCGCGTTCGCCGCCGCCTTCGACGCCCACCAGCGCCGCACGGTCGGGGGACGGCGGCTCCTCGGGCCGGACGCCCCGCCCGCGGCCGCCGCCGCGTTCCGGCGCCTCGGCGCCCGGGTCGTGCGCGCGCCGAGCCCGTGGCGGCTCGGAGCGGGCGACGGCGCCCTGGTGGAGGAGTGGCTGCGCGGCTGGGTCGAGGCGGCGTGCGCGCACAGCCCGTCGCTGGCCACCGAGACCGACGCGTACCTGCGCCGCAGGCTCGACGCCGCGGCCCGCGGGGAGCTGCGCGTCGTCGTCGGGCACGCGGATCTCCTCGCCCTGCCGGGACGCGGGGCATGACGGTGGGTGGTGTGCTGCGGCCACTGGCGGGGGTGGCGATCGTCGCCGTCCTGGTGTGGTGGTCGGGGCCGGACGCGGTGGCCGACGGGCTCGCGGCGCTGGAGGCCGGGCCGGTGCTGGCCGCGCTCGGGATCGGCGTCGTGACGACCGTCTGCAGCGCCTGGCGGTGGTGCCTGGTCGCGCGCGGCCTCGGCCTGCGGCTGCCGCTCCCCGCGGCGGTCGCCGACTGCTACCAGGCGATGTTCCTGAACGCGGTGCTGCCCGCGGGCGTCCTCGGCGACGTGCACCGGGCGCTCGGGCACGGCAGGCGGGCGGGCGACGTCGGGCGCGGGGTGCGGGCGGTGGCCCTCGAGCGGCTGGTCGGCCTGCTGGTGCTGGTGGTCGTGGCCGCCGGCGTACTGGCGGCGCAACCCGCGCTGCTGGGCGTCGCGGGCGACGCGGTGCCCGCAGCGGGGTGGTTCGGCGTCGCGGTGCTCGTGGCGGCGCCGGTGCTCGGCTGGGCCCTGCGCTCCCGCCTGCGCCCGCTGGCGGCGGACCTGCGCGCGCTGCGCCGCACGTGGCCCGCTGTCCTCGGGCTGTCCGTGGTGGCGCTCGGCGGCTACCTCGCCACGTTCGTCGTGGCCGCCCGCGCGGCCGGCACGTCCGCGCCGGTGGTCGAGCTGCTTCCGTTGCTGGTGCTGGCGTTGCTGGTGATGGCCCTGCCGCTGAACGTGGGCGGGTGGGGCCCGCGGGAGGCGGTGGCCGCCGTCGGTTTCGGCGCGGTCGGTCTCGGTGCCGCGCAGGGCGTCTCCGCGGCCGTCGCCTACGGCGTGCTGGGCCTGGTGGCGTGCTCACCCGGTGCCGCGGTGCTGCTGCTGCGCCTGGCGACCCGGCGCAGGCTCACAGGTAGCCGGCGAACCCGCGCACCAGGCTCGCCAGCACCGCACGTCCCTTCTCCGCGGTCGCCAGCGACGGGCGGCCCACCACACCCGACTCCGTGTACGCCTGCAACCCGCGGCTCAGCATGTGCCTGCGGTCGTCCGCCAGCTCGTCGGCCCGTTCGAACCCCGGCCTGACCAGGTGGGGATGCGCGTGCAGCAGGATCGAGGTCTCCAGCTCACCGGCGTGCATGTCCGACGGTCCCGCCGTGACGAGCCCGGCCTCGGCGCGCGCGTCCTCCCAGTCGGCCTCGCCCGGGAACAACGCCATCCGCAGCGGCCCGAGGCTCGCCTCCTGCACGACGTTGCCGAGCACGTAGTTGCCGCCGTGGCCGTTGACGAGCACCAGCGACGTCACGCCCGCCCGGTGCACGGACGCGGCGACGTCGCGCACGACCGCGGCGAGCGTGGTGGCCGAGATGCTGACGGTGCCGGGCCAGGCCGCGTGCTCGTGGGAGCAGGAGATGGTCACGGGCGGCAGCCTGCGGACGACGTAGGCGGTGGTGAGCTCGACTGCGAGCGTGCACGCGACGAGGGTGTCGGTCGTCAGCGGCAGGTGCGGGCCGTGCTGCTCGACGCTGCCGATCGGCAGCAGCGCGACGGTGGCACCGCGCTCGCGCTCGTCGAGCGTGGTGTCGGCCGGGAGGAGGTCCATCACCGGGGACCTTCCCACGGTTCGCCGCCGGGGACGAGCGGGGACGAGAGGGGAACGGGATGCAGGACATGCACGACGGCGGGCTGGATGACGTCGCCGAGTCGGAGCTGGTGACGCGGCACGGGCCGTTCCGGGCGGTGGCGTTCCGGGACCCGGTGGACGGGCACGAGCACCTCGCCCTCGTCCGCGGCGACCCGCGGGGGCGCGAGGACGTGCTGGTCCGCGTGCACTCCGAGTGCCTGACCGGCGACCTGTTCGGGGCGTTGCGCTGCGAGTGCGGGGCCCAGCTGCGGTCGGCGATCGACGCGATCGTGGACGAGGGCTGCGGCGTTCTCGTGTACCTGCGCGGGCACGAGGGGCGCGGGATCGGGCTCGTCGCCAAGATCCGCACCCACGTGCTGCAGGACGAGCAGGGGCTCGACACCGTGGACTCGGCCACGGCGCTGGGCCTCCCCGTGGACGTGCGCGACTTCGGCCCGGCCGCGCGCGTGCTGCGCCACCTCGGCGTCGCGTCGGTCCGGCTGCTGTCCAACAGCGCGGACAAGGTGCTCGGGCTGACCGGGCACGGGGTCGCCGTGACCGGGCGCGTCCCGCTGCTGGAGCCGGTCGACGAGCACAACGTCCGGTACCTGACGGCGAAGCGCGACCGGCTCGGCCACGACCTGCCGCACCTGGACTCCGTGCGCGGGCGAGGGCGAACGGGATGGTGATCGCCGCAGCCCGGCGCCGATCGAAGGGAGGTCCGCCGGGACGAACGGCACTCTCGTCGGTACCTAGCCGACGAAAGTGCCGTTCGTCATGCGGATCCCGTTCCCCGCGGCCGCCGGTAGTGCCCTCCGGGCCGGAGGCTCACCGCGCGGCTCCCCGGGCCGTGGCCCGCTCGACGAGGACGACCGCGATGGTGATCGCCGCCAGGCCGGCGCCGATCCAGGCGACGGTGGTGACGGGCGCACCGGCGTGCAGCGGCACGGCGGCCATCAGGGGGACGAGGCTGATGCCGAGCTGGAAGGCGGACACCGTGGTCGCCCCGGCGAGCGTGGGGGCGTCCGCGGCGATGCGGAACACCCGGCCGTAGACAGCGGGGTTGAGCACGAACCCGGCCACGCCGAGGAGCAGGACGAGCGGGACGACGGCGAGGGCGTGCTCGGCGAGGACCGCGATCAGCACCGAGCAGCCGACGATGCCGGCCGAGCCCCCGACCATGGCGAGGTGGGGACGCCTGTCGGCGATGCGGCCGCCCACCGCCAGACCGAGGTACGCGCCGACGCCGAACAGCACGAGGACGAACGCGATCCACACCTGCGGGATCCGCGTGACGCGGGTCAGGAGCTCGGCCAGGTAGTTGAACGTGATCATGTAGGCCGCCGTGCTCAGCAGCGTCGCGGCGTACACGAGCCACAGGTTCGACCGCCGCATGGCCGCGAGCTCGCGCCCGATGCTCGGAGCGCGCCCACCGGTCGTCGCGGGCAGCGCGACCGACACGGCGGCGGCAGCGACCACGGTGAGGGCGACCACGAGCCAGAACCCGCCTTCCCACCCGGTCCGGTAGCCGATCAGCGTCCCTGCGGGGCCGCCGAGGACCATGGCCAGGCCGAGGCCGCTGACGACCACGCCGGATGCGCGCGCGGCCCGGTCGGCGGGGACCAGGCTCACGGCGGTGACGGCTGCCACGGCGAAGAACCCCGCGTAGGCGAGCCCGGCGGCGAAACGGGTGACCAGGAGGGCGGGGTAGCTGCCGATGGCCACGCCGGTGGCGATGCAGGCCGCGAAGAGCAGTTGGGTCACCACGAGCGCCGTGCGACGCGGCCAGCCGAGGCTGATCACCGCGAACGGCGGCCCACCGATGACGACCCCGACGGCGAACGCGCTGATCAGCCCACCTGCGGTGGCCAGGTCGACCTGGATGTCGGTGGCGACCGCGGGAAGGACGCCGGCGAGGAGGAACTCGGCGCTGCCCATGGCGAAGAGGCTGAAGGCCAGCAGGTACACCCCGAGCGGCAGCCGGCCTCGGGCGCCGGAGGGCGCCGCGGCGGTGTCGACGTTCATCGGACCGCATCCCGCTGCACGGCGGCGTCGAGGTCCTGGTCCAGGAGCCAGGACGTCAACCCGATGGCGGCAGCAGACGCCTCACCCGCAGCGGTGACGACCTGCGCACGGGGGTTCACGACGTTGCCGGCCGCCCGGACGCCGGGCACGTCGGTCGCCCCGGCGGCATCGACCGCCACCCATCCGGTGGCGGGGTCGGGCTCGCAACCGAGCGCCCGCAGGACCGCGTCGTTCGGACGCGGCAGCGGAGCGACGAACACCGCATCGCAGGGCTGCACGCGGCCGTCCGCGAGCTCGACACCGGTCACGCCGCCGCCCCCGCCGACGAGGCGGGAGACGGCGCCGTCGACGATGCGGACGCCGAACGCGAGCAGCCGGCGGCGGTCGGCCTGCGAGACGTCCATGCCGTCGGGGCACAGCGTCACGCGCTCGCTGTAGCGGCGCAGCAACGCCGCCTGGTGCAGCGTCATCGGTGGTACGGCGCCGCCGATGACGACGAGCTCCCGGTCGCGGACCTCGTACCCGTGGCAGTGCGGGCAGTGGTGCACCGCCGACCCCCACAGCTCGCGGGCCCCCGGGATGCCGGGCAGCTCGTCGGTCAGCCCCGTGGCGACGAGCACCGCGCGCGTGCGCACCACCGTCCCGGTGTCCAGGGTGAGCGCGAACCCGTCACCGCCGCTGCCCCGGCGCGCGTCGACGACACGCGCCCGGACCAGCTCGCCGCCGTAGCGGGCGACCTCCCCGCGGCCGGTCGCGAGGAACTCCGCGGGGTCCACCCCGTCGCGGGAGACGAACCCGTGCATGTGCGCGGCCGCTGCGTTCCGGGGACTGCCGCCGTCGACGACCAGCACGTCGGCCCGGGCGCGGGCCAGGACGATCCCCGCGGTCAGCCCGGCCGCGCCGGCACCGATGATCACGACATCTCGATGGTTCTCCATCACTGCCACCTCCGCGGCAGAACATCGCGCCCTCGTCCCGGCCGCGGCAACTTCCGTTGCCGAAAGCGGAACGGTCTGCTGGAGTGGGCCGATGTCCGCCCATCCCGCGATCGACGCCACCCTCAGCCGGATCGGGTACCGCCTGCGCCGGGTCAGGGAGAAGAAGGACCTCTCGCTCGCCGACCTCAGCCGCATGACCGGGATCTCCAAGAGCACCCTGTCGCGGCTCGAGTCCGGGCAGCGCAAGCCGAGCCTGGAGCTGCTGCTGCCGGTCGCCGCCGCCCTGGCGGTGCCGCTCGACGAGATCGTCGCGGCCCCGCGCATCCTCGACCCGAGGATGCCGCAGGAACCGAGGCGGACGGAGGGACGCGTCATCGTCCCGCTGTCGCGGACGCAGGGCGAGCCCAAGGCGTACAAGCTGACGATCCCCGCGAGCGAGTCCGAACCGTTCACGCGCACCCACGCCGGGTACGAGTGGCTCTACGTGCTCAGCGGACGGCTACGGCTCGTCCTGGGTGACTACGACCTGGTCCTCGCGCCGGGGGAGGTCGCCGAGTTCGACACCCAGCACCCGCACTGGTTCGGCTCGACCGGGCGTGGCAGCGTCGAGGTGCTCAGCCTCTTCGGTGGGCAGGGCGAACGGGCGCACATCAGGGCGAGGCCGGCAGCTCCCGGATCTCGTCGGCAGGTCGAGCACGCGGACGGCTGACGGCGTCGGAACACCTCGTACGGCGTTCCGCCGAAACGCGAACGGCCTCGCCCCAGCACGATCTACCGCACACCCCGGAAGTCACCGGCCCGCCACGGCATCTCCTGCAGCACCCAGGTGTTGCCGTCCGGGTCGGCGAACGGCACGAACTTCATCCCCTGGTCGTGCTCGTCGACGTCTCCGACCGGCACCCCGCGGCGGGCCAGCTCGGCGCGAGCCTCGACGGCGTCGCCGACCACGAGGTGCAGGCCCCTCGCCGAGCCCGGCACCATGTCGGCGAGCGCGGGCAGACCGGTGGAGAGCACGATCGAGCAGGCCGAGCCGGGCGGGGTGAGCTGCACGACCCGGACGCCCTCGGCGGGCTGCACGTCCACGTCGACGCCGAACCCGGCGCGCTCGTAGAAGGCCTTGGCGCGGTCGACGTCGGTGACCGGGACGGGGACGAGCTCGAGCAGCATCTTCACGACGGGCCTCCAGGCCTGCGGGTGGATCGGATCGGCAGCGAGCGTCCCGCAGGCCCGGCCCGCGGGCACCCGTGCCGGCCACGCGTGGGCTACGTGAGCGGCACGCGCTCGTGCCGGCGACGGTCCGCGGCATCGCCACGGGTCACCTGCCCGGCGCGTGGCCCCCATCCGCCCTCAGCCCCGCAGCCAGCGCTCCAGGTGCGCGAACGCGGAGGCCTGCATGGCCCGGTTGAACTCGTGGGGGCCGTCGGAGAACTCGCCGATGTAGGCCTCCGGTGCCCCGGCCTGCCGGTACCGGGCGGTCAGCCGCTCGTGGGCCTCGATCATGCCGGGCAGCCCGAACAGGTGGTCGTGCCGCTTGTACTGCACGAGCAGCGGTGCCGGGGCGCGCGCCGCGGCGACGTCGGGCCAGTCGCCGCGCGCGGCCAGCCCGGGCGGGAAGAACATCCACGTGTGCCGGCCGACGTGCGCGTCGAGCAGGCCCGGGTAGCTCGACATCATCCCGACGATCCCGGCCGCCGCCACGTCGTCGCAGGTGGCCTGCAGCAGCGCCGCGCGGCACCCGCCGCCGGACAGGCCGATGCACCCGATCGGCCCGGCCACGGCGTCGGTGCGCGAGCGCAGGTACCGCACCGCGATGCGGTCCTCGCGGGCGACCACACCGGCGAGCGAGGTGCCCAGGACCGTGCAGTACTTCGCGACGACGTGCTCGTGGGCCCGCGCGGCGGTGTTGTACGCCTCCGGCTCGTCCGCGGAGCCCACCAGCTCCGGTGGGAACTTCCGGCTGCCCCACCGGAACACGTCGTGGGCGAGCACGGCGAACCCGCGGCGGGCGAGCTCGTTCGCGAACGGGGCGCCCCCGTAGGACCGCTCCCGCAGCGCCCGCGCCGGGACGGGCGCCTCCTCGGGGCCGTCGGCGACCTTCTCCTTGCCGTAGTAGGTGAACCCGTCGTGGCTGTGCAGCGCGACCACGCCGGGCAGCGGCCGGGTCTCCCCGGCCGGGCGCAGCAGCCAGGCGCGGGTCCGCGGGCCGAAGCCGACCGACCAGGACACCTCCTCGCCGTCCACTCCGTCGCGCGTCCAGCGGCGCCCGCGTTCGGGGGCGAGCGGCTCGCCGTCGTGCCCGGAGCCGATGAGGGTGCGCACTTCGGCGCCGGTCAGCGGGGGCCGCGCCGCGGAGGGGTAGAGGTCCCCCTCCGCGGCCGCGTGCGCGACCCAGTCGCTGAACGGCCCGAGAGCGCGGAACGCGGGTCGATCGGGTCCGGCCACGGGTGCCTCCATCGTGAGTGGATACGGGTGCTCCGGCACCGGTATCCACTCACGGCCGGCTGCGCCGGCGGGAGTAGGGCAGGTGTCCCCCTCGACCGGATGTGGCTCGCCGACCCCGCTCCGATGATTTCCCCAGGTCACGGCGGAGGGGGCGATCATGGTCGAGGTGAGCCGGCGGGCGGTGCTCGGTGGGCTGGCGGGGGTGGCGGCGCTGGCCGCGCTGCCCGTCGCGGTGCGCGGGTCCGCGACCGCGCCGCCCCCGCTGCAGCCCGTCGCCCTGACGACCGAGCACCTGGCCCACCCGCTCGGCATCGACGCCGCCGCGCCCCGGTTCGGCTGGCAGCTCGAGGCGCAGGGGACGGACCGGGCGCAGTCGGCGTACCGGATCCTCGTGGCGAGCCGGCCCGAACTGCTGCCCGACGCACCCGACGTGTGGGACTCGGGCGTCGTCGCGTCGGCGGAGCAGTCGGCGCAGGTCTACGGCGGCCCGCCGCTCGCGTCGCGGACGCGCTACCACTGGACCGTCCGGACCTGGGACGAGCGGGGGCGGGAGGGGCCGGCCGCCGGGACCGCGTGGTTCGAGACCGCGATGCCGGACCCGCAGGACTGGACCGCGGCCTGGATCGGGAGCGGGCTCGTGGTGCCGAAGGCCGTGCGGGTGCTCGGGCCGCAGCTCGTCGAGCCCGCGCCGCTCGCGCCGGGCGCGACGCTGGGGCAGAGCCTCGTCTCCGACGGCCCGGTCGCGGCCGTCGCCGTGCTGCTCGGCGTGCCGGCCGGGGAGACGGCCGCGTGCGTGCTGTCGGTGCGGCGGGACGGGCCGGACGGCGAGCTGTTCGGCCGCACCGTCCTCGAGGGCCTGACCGGCGACGAGTACGGCAACGCGGCGGGCCGGCTCGACCTGGCGCCACCGGCCGCGCCCGGCCCGCTGTACGTCGAGCTCGCCGACGCGCGTGGGCCGGTGTCCTGGATGAGCAGCGCGGAGGACTCCTACGCCGGGGGCAGCGCCCACGTCGACGGTGCTGCGGTGCCCGGCGACCGCTGGGTGCACACGATCCCGCCGGACCCGCCGGCGGATCCGCTGCTGCGCCACGAGTTCGACCTGCCCGCCCCCGTGGCGTCGGCGCGGCTGTACCTGGTGGGCCTCGGGTGCGCGGTGGCGGAGGTCAACGGGCAGCGGGTGGGCGACGCCGCGCTCGCCCCGGCACCCACCGACTACGACCGGCGCTGCCTCTACGGCACGCACGACGTCGGTGGCCTGCTCCGGGCGGGGCGCAACGCGATCGGCGTCGCACTCGGTCGCGGCTTCTACGCCACGCGGTCGCCGGACACCGACGGCAGCGACCTGGCGCGCTGGGTCGGCGAGCCGCGGCTGCGGGCGCAGCTGGAGATCGACCTCGTCGACGGGCGGCACGTCACCGTCGGGAGCGGCCCGGACTGGCGCCTCACCGAGGGCCCGACGACCTACGACGGCGTGTTCACCGGCGAGTCCTACGACGCCGGCCGGGCCGCGCGGGTGGCGGGGTGGTCGGCGCCCGGCTTCGACGACGGCGGGTGGCGCCCGGCGAGCGTCGTGGACGGGCCGGGCGGTGCGCTCGTGGCGTACGCGGGGGAACCGGTGCGGGCCGGCGCCCCGATCGAGCCGGTCGCGGTGACCACGCCGGCGCCCGGGGTGCGGGTCCTCGACTTCGGCGTGGTGCTGGCGGGCTGGGCGCGGCTGCGCGGGTCGCTCCCGGCCGGCACGACCGTGCGCCTGCAGTACGGCGAGAAGCTCGGGCCCTCGGGCCGTGTCGAGGTCGGCATCCCGGGTGGCTTCGAGAACGGCTCGGTCACGGGCCGCTTCCAGCGCGACGAGTACACGGCGGCCGGCGGGCGGGAGGAGACCTGGCAGCCCTCCTTCGCCTTCAAGGGCTTCCAGTACGTCGAGGTCACCGGGACGGACGCGCCGCTGGAGGTGCAGGCGGTGCCGGTGGGCAGCGATCTCGCCGAGACGATGCAGCTGCGGATCGAGCACCCCGAGCTGCAGTGGATCGCCGACGCGTTCCGCCGGACGGCCCGCAACAGCCTCCACGGCGTACCCGACCAGGCTCCGGGCAAGCTGTCGTGGACGACGGCGACCTACCGCGCGGTCGCGCCGATGCTCTACCAGTTCGGCATGGCCTCGGTGTTCGCCTCGTGGCTCGACGACATCCGGCTCGCCCAGGCGCCGGACGGCGAGATCCCGCTGATCGCCCCGCTCGGCGCGACCGCGGGCGGCATGCTGCTGACGCCCAGCTCGACCGGCGTCTACCCGTTCCTCGTCCACCGCTACTGGCTCACCTACGGCGACCCGACGGTGCCGCGCAGGCACTTCGACGCGGTGCGCCGCTACCTCGGGTGGCTCTCGGGGATGCTGCGCGACGACCTCGCCGACGACCGGTTCGGCGACTGGTACCCGCCGCGCCCCGTGGGCGGTCCGATGGCGCCGGAGGGCGGCACCCTGGTCGGGACGGCCCACGTGATCGCGAGCCTGCGCGACGGGGCGGCACTGGCCGACGTCGTCGGCGAGCCCGGGCAGGCCGCGGCGTGGCGCGACCGCGCGGACGCGGTCACGCGCCGGTTCACCGCGGCGTTCCTCGACGCGGGCACCGGCACCTACCGCACGCCGATCGACGCCGGCTACCGCCAGACCAGCAACGCCGTGCCGCTCGCCGCCGGCATCGTGCCCCCCGAGCACGTCGGCCCGGTGGTGGCGAACCTGGTGGCAGACGTCGAGGCGCAGGAGCGGCACCTGGACACGGGCGCGCTGGGCACCGGTGCGCTGCCCTACGCGCTGTCCGACAACGGACGCGCCGACCTCGCGGTGGCTGTGCTCGGGCAGACCGCCTACCCGTCCTACGGTCACCTGCGCGCGCTGGGCGCCACGACGTTCTGGGAGTCGTGGGAGGACACCGCACGCGGGCACAACGACACGACCCTCAGCGAGCCCGTCCGCTGGCTCGTGGAGCGGGCCGCCGGGATCGAGCCGCTGGAACCGGGCTGGGCGCGGTTCCGCGTGCAGCCCCGCGTGACCGCCGCGCTGCCGGGCGCCCGGATCACGCTGCACACCGTCCGCGGTCGGATCGACCTCGCGTGGCGGCGGGCGGACCGGCTGGAGCTCGACCTGCGGGTGCCGGTCAACGCGGTCGCGCAGGTCGTCCTGCCCGACGGGCGGCAGCGCGAGCTGGGCTCCGGCGAGCACCGGATCGAGGGGTAGCAGTGGCGCTCGGGGGGAGCGGGTCGCCGACCGGTGTGGAACCTCGGAACGCACGGCGACCTGCCGGTTACCGCGAGTTCCGCGCACGTGGTGCCGACCGGAGGTAGGCCGCCCTGGCCTCCTCGCCCGTTCTGCGCCGGTTCATGATTACTCCTCGATGGACGACGAGTGGCTCGGAGAACGGGGGACCGCGATGGAGCGAGAGGCCGACGATGCCGCGATCCAGGCGCTCCTCGAGCTGAGGGGCGCGCTCGACCGCACGATCGCCGCTCTCGGCGCCGCGGCCGAGCGCGCCGACGACCTGATCGCGCAGCGCCGGCGGGGCCGCACGTGGTTCGAGATCGTCTCGTCCGAGAAGCCGCCACTCGTCATCGAGACCGTCACCGGGGTGCTGGACGAGCTCGGTGAGCTGGGCAGCCGCTTCCGCCGCGAGGAGGCGCTCGCCCTGCAGCGCGAGGACGTCAGCATCACGCGGATCGCGGAGATGTTCCGGGTCACCCGGCAGCGGGTGTCCGCGCTGCTGCACACCCGCTCGGCCCGCGACGGCGCGCGGGCCTGAGGTCTCGCGCCCGCCCACGGGTCCGGTGCATCATCGGGCGATGACCGGCGACGAGATCGTGCTCGGCCCGCTGCCCAAGGGCATCACCCTCGCCCGTGAGGGCATGCGCAAGAAGGTGTGGAACGTGCTCGGCCACACCTACACGATGAAGGCCGCGAGCGACTCCAGCTTCGCCTTCGAGACCTACGACCCGCCCGGCACCGGCGTACCACCGCACGTGCACCCCCTCCAGGACGAGCACATCTACGTGGTGGAGGGCGTGTTCACCCTCTACCTGGACGGCGAGTGGACGACCGCGGGGCCCGGCGACACCGTCCGCATGCCGCGCAACCTCCCGCACGCCTACTACAACCGCAGCGACGCGCCCACGCGCGGGCTGTTCTGGGTGAGCCCGGCAGGCCGGCTCGCGGCGCTGTTCGACCAGCTGCACGACCTCACCGACCCCGAGGAGGTCGTGCGCCGCTCCGCCCTGCACGACGTCGACTTCCTGCCGCCCGGCTCGGTCGAGGGGGCCTGACCGCGCCCGGGTTCAGGGCGTCCGGTTCACCTGGCTCCGGTCCGCCCCGGCGGCCCGGGCGTAGCCGCTGACGACGGCGTCCAGCTCGGCGGCGTCGATGACGTCCTCCAACCGGTCGAAGCCGTCGGGGGCCCGGCGTTCCACCTCGTCGATCACGCCCTCCGGGCCGCCGATGCGGTTGCGGAGCACGACCTCGCTGGTGGCCGGGAGCCGCTCGTCCTCGTAGGCCTGCAGCGCCGCCGCCGGGTCGGCGTGCGCGGCCAGGTGGCGCCCGATGCTGGTGGCGTCGAGGATCGCCTGGCCCGCGCCGTTCGAGCCCATCGGGTACATCGGGTGGGCGGCGTCGCCGAGCAGCGTC
Organism: Pseudonocardia kunmingensis; assembly: GCF_006716445.1. Classification (GTDB taxonomy): domain Bacteria; phylum Actinomycetota; class Actinomycetes; order Mycobacteriales; family Pseudonocardiaceae; genus Pseudonocardia; species Pseudonocardia kunmingensis. The sequence goes on along the minus strand of NZ_VFPA01000001.1, from coordinate 1,878,284 downwards.
ACGCGTCCGCGCGTCCAGTGCGGGAGCGGGTCGCGGTCGCACATCGGGAACTCGAAGAACTCGGGCGTCGCCCGCACCAGCGCGGCGTGGTCGAGGTGCGGCACCCGGAACCGGTCGATGTGCGGTTCCACGTCGGCCGCCTCCGCGCGCCGCGACCAGTCCTGGCGTTCGGGCGGCGGGTCGCCGGGCGTGCCGGTCAGGATGCAGACCGCCCAGTTCGTCAGCTTCGTGCCCGGCTCGCGCCCCTCGCCGATCGGGTAGATCACGAGCTTCGCGGCCGTGCCACCCGCGATGATCATCGAGCGGCCGGTGAGGTACTCCGGCCAGTCCGTGGCCCCCCGCCACATCATCACGCCGTTCCAGCGCGGTGCTCCCTCGTCGGGGAACAGCGTGGCGCGCACCGTCGAGTGGATGCCGTCCGCGGCGACGAGCACGTCGCCGCGCGCCTCGCCCAGCGGCTCGCCGTGCCGGTCGGCGAACCGGGCCCGCACCCCGTCCGCGTCCTGGTCGAACCCGACGAGCCGGTGGCCCGTGCGCACGGCGTCGGGCCCGAGCCGCTCCCGCACCGCCGCCAGCAGCACCGCCTGCAGCCGGCCGCGGTGGAAGGACAGCTGGGGCAGCGCGAACCCCGCGTCGAGCCCGCACGGCTTGACCATGATCTGCGGGCCCAGCCGGTGCAGGTAGAGCAGCTCCTTGGTGCGGACCGCCGCGGCGTCCAACCGCTCCAGCAGCCCGAGCTCCGCGAGGTCGCGGACCGCGTGCGGCAGGACGTTGATCCCGACGCCCAGCGCGCTGATCTGCGTGCTCTGCTCGTGGACGGTGCACTCGACGCCCGCTCGGTGCAGCCGGAGCGCGGTGGTGAGCCCACCGATACCGGCGCCGATGATCACAACCCTCATGGTCGTCCCCCCGACGTGGCCAGAGAGGTCCACCTTGGCGCAGGCGCCGGGATCGCACCAGTGCCGCGGTGGCGCACCATCCGGTCGCGCCGGCGGGGCGCACCCTGAGCGGGCCGCCGTGGATCCGCTGTTGCACGCTGGAGCGATGACCACGGAGCCCGGCGCGCTGTCCCGTGCCGGCCTCCGCCGCGTGCTCGCCGTGCTGTGCGGCACCGAGATCACCAGCTGGGGCGTGCTCTACTACGCCTTCCCGGTGCTCGCTCCCGGTATCGCCGCCGACACCGGCTGGTCGATCACCACGATCACCGCCGCCTTCTCCCTCGCCCTGGTGGTGTCGGCCCTCGTCGGGGTCCCGGCCGGGCGCTGGCTCGACCGGCTCGGACCCCGGCTGGTCATGACCTCCGGATCGGTCGTCGCGGTGCCCGCGGTGCTCGGCATCGCCACCGCGCCGTCGCTGCCCTGGTTCTTCGCGGCCTGGGCGCTGGCCGGCGTCGCCATGGCGGGCGTGCTCTACCAGCCCGCGTTCGCGGCGCTGACCCGCTGGTGGGGTCCCCGCCGGGTCACCGCCCTCACGACCGTCACGCTGCTGGCCGGCCTCGCGAGCACGATCTTCGCCCCGCTGACCGCCGCGCTCGCCGAGCCACTGGGATGGCGCGGGGCCTACCTCGTGCTCGCCGTCGTGCTCGCCGCGGTCACCGTCCCTGCGCACCTGTTCGGCCTGCGCGGCCCCTGGCCGCGGCCCGACCCCGCCGAGGTCCCCGCGGACACCGACACCGACCCCCGCGCGGTCGCGCGCAGCCGCCCCTTCGTCCTGCTGGTCGCCGCGGTCGCGCTCGGGACGTTCGCGGCGTTCGCCGTGGTCGTCAACCAGGTCCCCCTGTTCATCGAGCGCGGCATGACGACCACCGGAGCGGCCTGGGCCCTGGGGCTCGGCGGCGTCGGGCAGGTGCTCGGCCGGCTCGGCTACGGCCTCCTCGTCCGCCGGGTCGGTGTCCGCCTGCGGGGCGTGCTCATCCTCGGCGCCACCGCGGCGGCGACCGCGCTGCTCGCGGTCCTCCCCGGTCCGGCACTGCTGCTCGTCGCCGCGGCCATGCTCGCAGGAGCCGCCCGTGGCGTGTTCACGCTGCTGCAGGCCACCGCCGTCAGCGACCGCTGGGGTGCGGCCCACTACGGCAGGCTCAACGGGATCCTCGCCGCACCCGCCACGGTCGCCACCGCGCTCGCACCCTGGGCAGGCGCGGCGCTGTCGGAGGTCCTCGGCGGCTACCCGGCGGTGTTCGCGCTACTGGCCGGGCTGGCCGCGCTCGCCGCCGTGCTCGCCGCAGGCAGCGTCCCCGGCAGGCGCGAACGTCGCGGATCATGAACTGGCGGGGCGGCCCGCCCGCCTCCGCCCCAGCACCCGGACGAGCACCACGTGCGCCGCGCAGAGCACCTGGACGGCGACGTAGCCCCACGCGACCGGCAGGAGGGCGGCGCCCGCGCCCCCCTCGGCAGGCACCGGCGCCAGGACGACGGCCAGCAGCACCAGCACCGTGCTCGACAGGTGCAGCCGGGCGTAGGCCACCCCCCGGCCGGCGGCGGTGCGCACCCCCAGCTCGTGCACCACGAGCAGGCGGAAGGCCTGGCCGAGCAGGAGCAGCCGCAGCACCTCGGCCGTCGCGGTGTAGCCCGGCCCGAAGATCGACAGGCCCGGACCGGCCAGCAGGGCTCCGAGGGCGAGGAGCGGAAGGAAGATCATGAGCATCTGCCGGCGCGAGGACGACGTGAGCTCGCGGGCGCGCTCCGGGGCCCGCGCGCAGGCGGCCGACAGCGAGTGCGTGAAGTAGGTGGCCGCCGTCTCCACCACGACCGTGGCCTGCCAGGCGATGAAGAACGCCGCGCCGGACTCGGGGCCGAACCGGAGGATGACCAGCAACGGCACCTGGTTGAGCAGGAGGGTGTTGCCGATCTGCGCGAGCCAGGTCGGGCCGAGGAAGCCCACCACCTCGCTGCGGCTCGGCACGGTGCCACCGGTGCTCCCCCGGGCGTGGCGCCGCACCGCCACCACCAGCACCAGCGAGCCCACCGCGATCCACACCACGAGCGGGCCGGCCCACGAGAGCACGACGCCCTGCGCGCCCAGTGCGGACCCCAGCACGACCAGCAGGCCGATGCGGACCACCGCGAACAGGCCGTTGCGCCACACGCTCCACCACGGCCGGCCGATCGCGACCAGGACGTAGTCGTGGACGACGAACGCGCCCCACGCCGCGGCGGCCACGGTGAACACCGCCGTGCCGGCCAGGAGCGGGCCGTCGGGCCCCGCCGCGGTGCGGGCCAGCGCGGGAACCGCCAGCACGTACCCGAACCCGGCGACCCCGGCCAGCGGCATGATCACGAGCAGGCTCCGCCACACCAGCGTGCCGACGTGCCGGCCCGCGACGGGGAGCCACCGCATCAGGGCCAGCCCGAGGTTCAGCTGGGAGATGCCCCCGACCAGCATGAACGCCGAGACCACCGCGGCGGCGAGCCCGAACTGGGCCTGTGGCAGCAGGCGCGCGGCGATCAGCCAGCTCGCCAGCCCGGCCAGCGCGCCGAGCCCGGAGCTGATCGACAGTGCCAGCCCCTCGCCCAGCCCGCCGCGCCGCGGCCCCGTGCCGGACGGCGGCTCCTCGCCGCGGCGCCGGACGGGCGGCAGGACCACGGTGAGCGGTTCGGTCACGAGCGCGCAGAGCACGTGCTCGGCGCGCGGCGGGGTGGCGCGCAGCTCGCCGGGCACGGGGATCGGCATCCGGAAGGTCGGCGGATCCACCGGGTGCGGGCGTCGGGTCCCGGGTGCGGACCGCCCGGCCGCGGGCGGCGGGTGCGGGAGGACCCGGTCGTGCGGTCCGGGATGGCGTGGTCCCGCGGGCGCACGACCCGGCCCCGCGGCGCGAGGCCGTTCCGGGCGGTGCGTCCCGTGGCCCCGGCGCGGGACGCGCGGTTCGTGCACGGAGTCGGTGTGGACGAAGCGGGCGTCGTCCGGCACGTGCGTCCTTCCGTCGCTGAGTACGGTCGCAATGGCTGTTGCGCGTCCGCAGGGTAGACGTCCGGGCACGGCCCGCGGTTGCCCGCCGGGTCGGGTCTCTCCGCTCTCCTGCGCTCAGCGTTGCGCGTCGAGCGCCGCGTCGTGCACGAGCAGGGCCACCTGCACGCGGTTGGTGAGGTCGAGCTTGGTGAAGATCGCGGACACGTGCGTCTTGACGGTGGCCAGGCCGATGTGGTGGCGCGCGGCGATCTCCGCGTTGGACCGTCCCGCGCCGATCTCGATCGCGACGGCGCGCTCCCGTCCGGCGAGGGAGTCGAGCTTGCGGCGGGCCGCGTCGCGGCGGGTGTCCTGGTCGGCGCCCGCGACGCGGTCGATGAGCCGGCGGGTCACGTCCGGGGAGAGCACGGGCCGCCCCTGCGCGGCGTGCCGGATGGCGACGACGAGCTCGTCCGGCGGGGTGTCCTTGACCAGGAACCCGGCCGCCCCGGCCCGCAGGGCGCGCAGGACGTGCGCGTCGGCGTCGAAGGTGGTGAGCACGACGACCTGCGTCGCGGGGGTCCGTGCCCTGATGGTCTCGGTCGCGGTGATCCCGTCGGTGCCGGGCATCCGGATGTCCATCAGGACCACGTGCGGCCGATGGTGGGCGGCCAGCTCGATCGCCTCCGCGCCGTCCCCGGCCTCGGCGACCACCCGCAGGTCGGCCGCGCCCCGCAGCATCATGGCCAGCCCGAAGCGGACGACCGGGTCGTCGTCGGCGACGAGCACGTCGATGGTCGGCTCGGTCGGCGGCGGGATCGGCGGCGGGGCCTGGCTCACGCCGGCCACCGTAGCCTCATGCCCAGCCGCCACCCGCCGGTCCGGGTCGGCCCGTGCTCGAGCCGCCCGCCGACGAGCGTGGCCCGCTCGGCCAGCCCGCGCAGCCCCTCCCCGGAACCGATCGCGGGAGCGACGCCCGCGGGCGGCGCCAGCGGCGGCCGGGCGTTGATGACCTCGACGCTCAGGTGGTCACCGGGGTCCCCGGTGATCCGGACGAGGACGGGCGCGCCGGGGGCGTGCTTGCGGGCGTTGGTCAGACCCTCCTGGACGAGCCGGTAGAGCGTGCGGCCCACCGTCGCGGGGACGGCTCGGCCACCGGGCGTCACGCCGCTGACGTCCCGCAGCTCGACCGGGGTGCCGGCACGCCGGGTCTCGTCGACCAGCTCGACGACGTCCTCGACGCCGGGCAGCGGGCGGTCCCGCTCGGGGGTGCGCAGGACGCCGATCACCTCGCGCAGGTCCTGCAGGGCGCGGCGGGCGTTCTCCCGCACCACCTCGGCGGCCCGGGCGATCTCCTCCGCCGAGGCGCCGCGGTAGTAGGCCAGGGCGCCCGCGTGCACGCTGAGGAGCGACAGCCGGTGGCCGAGGACGTCGTGCATCTCCCGCGCGAGGGCCTCGCGCGCCTCGTGCTGGGAGCGCTCGGCCCGCAGCCGGGCCGCGACCTCGGCGGCCTCGGCCCGTTCGCGCAACGACGCGACGAGCTGCCGGCGGCTGCGCACGAGCATCCCCCACCCGGCCACGCCGACCACGAGCGCCACCTGGAGCGCGACCAGCAGCCACACGGGCACCGTCCGGTCCGGGCGGAGCACCAGGTAGACCCCGAAGGAGAGCAGGTAGGCCACGGCGAGCACGGCCGTGTGCCGCGCCGGGCGGTGGACGGCCAGGGTGAGCAGCGCGATGAGCGCCGCCGCCGAGACGGACAGGGAGAAGGTGCTCACCACGGCCATGACGACGGCGAGCACCAGCGGGAAGCGGCGTCGCCACCACAGCGCGAGGCAGCCGATCGCACCGGCGGCGTAGTCCAGGTTCTGCAGCCATGGGGGCAGCGTCGGCTGGCCCGCCCACCAGGCGACGGCCGGGTAGAACCCGGCCGTGACCGCCAGCACGACCAGCCCGCCGTCGACGAGCCCGTCCCGGACCGCGCCGCGCCGCGCGCCCGTCGTGTCGTCCACGTGGCGAGCCTAGGCAACCCGCAGCGGGCCCACCTCCCCCCGAAGTCGGAGGCCGCGCTCCGACTTCGGCAGGACGGTCCGAGCCCGTCGAACGATCCACAGCCGGCCTCCCCGGGTGGACGAAGGTCGCGTTGCCCGGCGCGGGGCTCCTCGCCGCGCTCGAACGCACTCTGATGCTCCGCAACCAGTGGCCGGCGAAGGTCGGGGCGTAGTCCGCCGTGGCGCGAGCGCCAAACCCGTGGCGGCGGCGGTGGTCATCCGGTGAGGATGGCCGACGTGGAGGAGGTCGAGGTCGTCGTCGCCCACGACGAGCGCGCGACCCTGCGCGTCGGCGACGTGTTCCTGAAGGTCGACGCCGATCGGGCGCGCACCGACGTCGAGGTCGAGGCGATGGCCATGGCGCCGATCCCGACCCCGGAGGTCCTGTGGCGGCAGCCGCCCGTGCTCGCGCTCGCCGCCGTCCGGGGGACGGCGCTCGGGCGCCTCGGCGAGCCGTCGCCCGCGTCGCCTGCGGCGTGGGCCGCGGTGGGTGCCGCCGTTCGGACGCTGCACGACGCGCCACTGCCCCCGTGGCCCGGCCGGAGCCCCGACGAGATCGCAGCGCGGCTCGACGTCGAATGCGAGTGGCTCGTCGCGAACGGCGTGCTCCCGATCGACCTCGTCACGCGCAACCGGCACATCGCCGAGGCCGCGCTCCGGCCGTGGACACCCGTGTTCACCCACGGCGACCTGCAGATCACCCACGTGTTCGTCGACGGTGACGAGGTCACCGGCGTGATCGACTGGTCCGAGGCGAGCCGGGGCGACGCCCTGTTCGACCTCGCGACCCTGACGCTCGGGCACGAGGAGCACCTCGCCGACGTCGTCGCCGGCTACGGCACCGACGTCGACCTCGACGTGATCCGCGCGTGGTGGTCGTGGCGGAGCCTGACGGCGGCCCGGTGGCTGGTCGAGCACGGCTTCGACCCGTCCGCGCCCGGCTGCGAGTTCGACGTGCTGAGATCCCGGATGTGAGGCGGCAGACGCCCAGCCGACGTGCGGATCCCGTTCCGGACCGGCTGCGGACGCAGATCGCGCACCGATCAGGTTTCCACGCCGCGACCGTCTGTACGTGTGAGATCGACTCACAGGAGGCGGGCACGATGCGGAAACTGATCTTCGGCATGAACCTGACGCTGGACGGCTACATCGCCGCGCCCGGCGACGACATCGGCTGGAGCGCCGGGGACTCCGGCGCGCACGGTGGGCCGAGCGACGAGCTGTTCCAGTTCTGGCTCGACCACGAGTTGGCGAGCGATCTGTCGCTGTACGGGCGCAAGCTGTGGGAGTCGATGAGCTCCTACTGGCCGACCGGCGACCAGCAGCCCGGCGCCACCCCGGCGGAGATCGAGTTCGCGCGGAACTGGCGGGACACGCCGAAGGTGGTGTTCTCCTCGACGATCGACGAGGTCGACTGGAACACCCGCCTGGTCACCGGCGACGCGGTCGCCGAGATCACCCGGCTCAAGGCCGAGGACGGCGGCCCGATGGGCATCGGCGGCGCAACGCTCGCCGGGGCGGCCATGCGGGCCGGGCTGATCGACGAGTACGCCCTGGTCACCCACCCGGTCCTGGTGGGTGGCGGCACGCCGTTCTTCACGGCGCTGGACAGCTGGGTGAACCTGAACCTGGTGGAGATGCGGACGTTCCCCGGCGGCGCGGTGCTGACCCGGTACGAGACGCGGCGATGAGCACGGCTCGTGCCTTCACAGCGTCGGGGGCAGGCCCAGCCATGGTTCGTCGGTGGCGTCGAACCCGGTGAGCTCGGCGATCTTCCCGTCGACGATGTGCAGGACCGCGATGGCGAACAACCGGTACTCCGGGTCGCCGGGGGCGCGCAGGTACAGCGCGGCGGCCGGCATGCGGTTGACCGTCGTGGTGGTACCGCGCCAGTCGTCGTGGCCGCGCTGGAAGAGCCCACCGGAGACCCAGCCGCCCACCGCGTCCTCGGCCGTCATGGGCACGGTGCCCATCTCGGGCAGCATCGCGAAGCGCAGCTCGTCGCGCAGCAGGGACGTCAGCCCGTCGAGGTCGCCCTGCTCATGGGCGTCGATGTACGCCTTCACCACGCCGCGCTCGTCGTCCGACAGCTCGTGGGTGGCGGGGCTGCGCCAGTCGAGGCGGCGGTCGGGCAGCTGCGAGCGCATCGTGGCGCGCGCCCGCTGCAGTGCGCTGGTCACCGATGCGACGGTCAGCTCGAGGGCGTCGGCTGCCGTCGACGCCGGCCAGCCGAGGACGTCGCGCAGGATGAGCACCGCCCGCTGCCGCGGCGGGAGGTGCTGGACGGCGACGATGAACGCCAGCTCGATCGTCTCCCGCGCCACCACCGATTCCTGCGGGTCCTCGGGGAGCATCCGGTCGGGGTAGGGCTGCAGGTACAGCACCTCGGAGCCGGGGTCCGCCAGCCCGGACGGTACGGGTGTGCGGTCATTGCGCTTCTCCAGGAAGTCGAGACAGGCGTTCGTCGCGATCCGGTACAGCCAGGTCCGCAGCGCGGCGTGGCCCTTGAACGACTCCCGCTTGTTCCACGCCCGCAGGAACGTCTCCTGCGTCATGTCCTGGGCGTCCTGGTAGTTCGCGAGCATCCGGTAGCAGTGCACCTGCAGCTCACGCCGGTGGCGCTCCGTGATGAGCGCGAACCGCGCCGGGTCGCCCGAGCGGACCGCCGCGAGGAACGTGGCCCCGTCGGCGCCCAGCGGTCTGGCGTGGGTCATGGTCGTCAATCCTTCCACCGGTGCGAGCAGCTACCAGAGCTGACGACGTGGCGGAGGAATCCTGATCGGTGAAGCCGCTGACAGCGTGCGGGTCGTCGTACGTCGTCTGCGGACACGATGATCGATCCGGCACCGTCGCGGTCGGGTTCAGGTGCCCCGGCCTGCTCGACGATGGCCGCGTCACGGAAGGAGACCGCTGGTGCTGGAAGGCTTCAACGCAGCGCTGGACCTCGTCGAGGACGCCGTCAAAGCTGGTGATCCGGTGGACGTCGCCGTGCTGGGCAGGTGCGCGCGGACGAGCGAGCACCATTTCCGGCGCACGTTCTCTTCCGTGGCCGGCATCCCGAGGCACGCATCGGGCACAGTCAGCCGGGTACGGCCGCCGCGGCCGGAGACGACAAGATCGGCCCCTCACCCTGTCGTCCCAGGTGAGAGGCCGTTCTGTGTGGTCACCGTGCTGGTGCCCCCGGCAGGATTCGAACCTGCGCTCCCGCCTCCGGAGGGCGGTGCTCTATCCCCTGAGCTACGGGGGCCGTGCGATGGCACAACCCTAGCGCACGCCGGGATCTACAACGGCAGGGGCTGCCCCCCGCGCTCGGTGAGCAGCCCGCGCAGGTAGTCGGTCTCCACCGACTGCGAGCGGTGCATCTGCTCGGCCAGGTTGCGGACCTGCGGCACCACGGCGTGCTCGGCGGCGTAGGAGAGCATGCTCGCCCCGCCCTGGTGGTGGCGGAGCATCAGCTGCAGGAACAGGACGTCGAGCTCGGGGCCGGTGGCGGCGCGCAGGGCGGCGAGCTCGTCGTCGCTGGCCATCCCCGGCATGGTGGCGACGCCGCTCGCGCTCGTGGCCGCGTGGTCGTGTCCCGGCTCGGTCATCCACGCCATGTGCCCGCCGCTGGGCAGCGACGCGGCACCCCACAGCTCGAGCCAGCCCTGCATGCGGCCGATCTGCGCCTCCTGCGTGGCCTCGATGTCGGAGGCGAGCTGGTGCAGAACGGGGTCGCTGGTGTGGTCGCGCTCCCAGGAGGCCATCGTCACGGCCTGCTGGTGGTGCACGGTCATGTCCTGCGCGAAGCCGACGTCGACGGAGTCGCGCTCCGGCACGACCGGACCCGACGAGCCGGGCATGCCGAGCAGGAGCCCGCCTGCCGCGCCGAGCAGGAGGAGCCCGACGGCGGCGACGACCGCGAGCGCCGGGCGGATCCAGTCCGCCTCCCGCGGGGCGGGGTCGGGCGGGGTGGTGGCGGGCGCCGTGGGCGTGCTCACCCCTCCCATCACGACCCCGCTGCGGGCGCCTGCTGCGCCTGCAGCGTCTCGGGGTAGGCGCCCGGGGTGCCCGGGGCGGGCGGGGGTGCGAACGCGGGCGGGGAGTCCTGGGAGAAGCCGTTGGCCTCGTTGCAGCTGGCCCCGGGCTCGGGGTGCTGGTACTGGTTGAGCCGCAGCGCGGTGATGAACTGGTCGATCCGCGGGTCGTTCGCGTCGTCCAGCTTCAGCTGGTGGCCCCAGGACTGCAGCGAGATCGGGCGGTCGAGCCCGGGGTAGGGCGACAGCATCGTGTAGGGCTGGCCCTCCACCTTGCTGCGCAGGGTGTCGAGCGCCTCCCCGCTGACCTGGTCGGGGTTGTAGGTGATCCAGACCGTGCCGTGCTCGAGGGAGTGGACCATGTTCTCGCTGCGCACCGCTTCCGGGTACACGACGCCGTTGCACGCGGCCCAGGCGTAGTCGTGCGCGCCGCCCATCGGCGGGGAGTGCGTGTACGCGACCTGCGTGGCCCCGTCGACGTGCACGCCGCCCTCGAACGGGAGGACCTCGACACCGGTGATCTGGGTGGACGGGTCCTGGTTCTGCGCGCTCGGCGTGAAGGGCGCCATCGCGTCCGCCTGCGCCTGGTTCTCCTCGTTGCGCATGAACGCGTAGCCGAAGACCGCGCCCGCGAAGAGCGCCACCACGACGACCGCGGCGATCAGCCCCCACGGCGTGGCCTTCTGCTGGACCACCTTCGTGCGGGAGCTGCGGGACCGCTTGCTCGTCTTGCCGCTGACCATGAAACGTCCAGACCTCGGAATCGGGATGCGCGCGGCCGTCACCCGGACAGCCCTTGCGATCCCGCAGTCTACGAACGCCACCTGAGAAACCGGTGAGCAGCACCTCCTATCCTTGAGCGGTGACTCCCGCCCTGCTCGCCGAACTGGTCCGTGCCGCTGCGTCCGACGTGCTGGCGCGACGCGGCCTGGACCTCGCGGCGCTGCCCGCCGACGTCACGGTGGAGCGCCCGCGCAACCCGGAGCACGGCGACTACGCCACCAACGTGGCGATGCGCACGGCCAAGAAGGCCGGGGTCGCACCGCGGGACCTGGCGGGCTGGCTCGTCGAGGAACTGGCCGGGCGGCCGGGCGTCGCGAGCGCGGAGGTCGCGGGGCCGGGGTTCATCAACCTCCGGCTGGCGGCCGACGCGCAGGGTGCGGTGGTCGGCGAGGTGCTGTCCGCAGGCGTGGGCTACGGCAGCGGTGACGAGTACGCCGGCCGCAACGTCAACCTCGAGTTCGTCTCGGCGAACCCGACGGGCCCGCTGCACATGGGCGCCACGCGGTGGGCCGCCGCAGGCGACGCGCTGGGACGGGTGCTGACCGCACGTGGGGCGAAGGTCACCCGCGAGTACTACTTCAACGACGCCGGCGCGCAGATCGACCGGTTCGTCGCGTCGCTGGTGGCGGCGGCGGCGGGTCGGCCGACGCCGGAGAACGGGTACGCGGGCGCCTACATCGGCGAGGTCGCCCAGGACGTCGTCGCGGCCGAGCCGGGTGTGCTCGACCTCCCCGAGGCCGAGCGCGACGAGGTGTTCCGCCGCGTGGGCGTCGGGCGGATGTTCGACAGCATCAAGCGCACGCTGCACGAGTTCGGCACCGACTTCGACGTGTTCTTCCACGAGCAGTCGCTGTACGAGTCGGGTGCGGTCGATGCTGCGGTGCAGCGGCTGAAGGACTCCGGCAGCCTCTACTTCGCCGACGGTGCGTGGTGGCTGCGGTCCAAGGACTTCGGCGACGACAAGGACCGGCCGGTCATCAAGAGCGACGGCAACCCCGCCTACATCGCGGGCGACCTGGCCTACCTGCGCGACAAGCGCTCGCGCGGCTTCGACCTGTGCATCTACATGCTCGGCGCCGACCACCACGGCTACATCGGCAGGCTCAAGGCGGCCGCCGCGGCGTTCGGTGACGACCCGGGCGTGGTCGAGGTGCTGATCGGGCAGCTGGTCAACCTGGTCAAGGACGGCAAGCCGGTGCGGATGAGCAAGCGCGCGGGCAACACCGTCACGATGGACGACCTCGTCGAGGCCGTCGGCGTGGACGCGGCCCGCTACTCGCTGGTGCGCTCCTCGGTCGACTCGCCGCTGGACATCGACCTGGACCTGCTGGTCAAGCGCTCGAACGACAACCCGGTCTTCTACGTCCAGTACGCCCACGCCCGCCTGGCCTCGCTCGCCCGCAACGCCGCCGACCTCGGCGTCGAGCCCGGTGACGCGTTCGGCCTGCTGGAGCACCCGCGCGAAGGCGACCTGATCCGCACGATCGGCGAGTTCCCCGGCGTCGTGGCCACGGCGGCCGAGCTGCGCGAGCCGCACCGGGTGGCCCGCTACCTGGAGCAGCTGGCCAGCGCCTACCACAAGTTCTACGACTCGTGCCGGGTGCTGCCGATGGGCGACGAGGAGGTCGGCGACCTGCACCGGGCCCGGCTGGCGCTGTGCGTCGCCGCGCGCCAGGTGTTCGCCAACGGGCTCGGCCTGCTCGGGGTCTCGGCGCCGGAGCGGATGTGAACACCGGCCGTGACCGGCGGTTCGGCGCGACACCGCGCCGGACACGCCCGAGTACGCGCCGACCCGCCGATCAAGAGGCTGAATCATGAACGCCCATCCCGCCGGCCCACTCCACGCCGGCATCTCGGTACCCCCGGAGACCGCGGGCCACCGCCCGTCGGACGCGGCCGGGCTCGACGAGCTCGCGCCCGCCGTCTGGCCGCGGAACGCCGCCCGCTCCGAGGACGGCGCGCTGGAGGTCGCGGGCGTCGACGTCCGCGACCTCGCCGAGCGCTACGGCACCCCGCTGTTCGTGGTCGACGAGGGCGACTTCCGCTCCCGCGCCGCCGAGTTCGCGGCCGCGTTCGGGGCGCACGCGGTGCACTACGCGGCGAAGGCGTTCCTGTCCGTCGAGGTGGCCCGCTGGGTGGCCGAGGAGGGCCTGAGCCTGGACGTCGCGAGCGGCGGCGAGCTCGCCGTCGCGCTGCGCGCCGGGTTCCCGGCCGAGCGGATCGCGCTGCACGGCAACAACAAGTCCACCGAGGAGCTCGTCGCGGCCGTGGAGGCGGGCGTGGGCCGGGTGGTGCTCGACTCGTTCCACGAGATCGCCCGCCTGGACGCGATCGCCCGCGAGCGCGGCGTGCGGGTGCCGGTGATGGTGCGCCTGACCGTCGGCGTCGAGGCGCACACGCACGAGTTCATCGCCACCGCCCACGAGGACCAGAAGTTCGGCTTCTCCATCGCGGGCGGGGAGGCGAGCGCGGCGGCCGAGGCCGTGCGGCGCGTCCTCGCGGCCGACGGGCTGGTGCTGGACGGCCTGCACAGCCACATCGGCAGCCAGATCTTCGACACCGAGGGCTTCGAGGTGGCCGCGCACCGCGTCGTGCGCTTCCTCGCACGGCTGCACAAGGAGCACGGCGGGGACGCGCTGGCCGCGCTCACCACCCTCGACCTCGGCGGCGGGTTCGGCATCGCCTACCGCGCGCAGGAGACCCCGGTCGACGTTCCCGAGCTGGCCGAGGAGCTGCGCGGCATCGTCAAGCGGGAGTGCCACGCCGAGGACCTGGACGTGCCGCACCTCGCGGTGGAGCCGGGCCGGGCGATCGCCGGACCCGCCGGGATCACGCTCTACACGGTCGGAACCCTCAAGGACGTGCCGCTGGGCGGGACGTCACGGCGCTACGTCAGCGTGGACGGCGGGATGAGCGACAACATCCGCACCGCGCTCTACGACGCCGTGTACGACTGCCGGCTCGTCTCGCGCTCCTCGCAGCGCGACGGCACCGGCGACGCGGCGCTGTCGCGGGTGGTCGGCAAGCACTGCGAGAGCGGGGACATCGTGGTGCGCGACTGCTGGCTGCCCGCCGACCTCGCCCCCGGTGACCTGATCGCGGTGGCGGCCACCGGTGCCTACTGCTACTCGATGGCCAGCTCCTACAACCGGCTGCCGCGACCCGCGGTCGTGGCCGTGCGGGACGGGCAGGCGCGGCTGCTGCTGCGCCGGGAGACGCTCGAGGACCAGTTCCGGCTCGAGGTCGGTTCGGGGTGAGCGGGCTTGCGAGCGAGCCGACGGCACAGCGCGCCCACCCGCGCGTCCGGGCCCCGCGGGCACCGGCGATGATCGGGGGGTGGCTGTGAAACCCGTCCGCGTCGCCATGCTGGGCTGCGGCACCGTCGGCGGCGAGGTGGTGCGGCTGCTGCGCGAGCAGGCCGACGAGCTCACCGCACGTGCGGGCGCCCCGGTCGAGCTGGTCGGTGTCGCCGTCCGCCGCCCGCACAAGCACCCCGAGCTGGGTGATCTGATCACCACCGACGCCACCGGCCTCGTCACGCGCGAGGACGTCGACGTCGTCGTCGAGGTGATCGGGGGCATCGAGCCGGCGCGCACGCTGCTGCTGGAGGCGCTCAAGGCCGGGAAGTCCGTCGTCACGGCCAACAAGGCGCTGCTCGCCGAGGACGGCCCCGCGCTCGCCGAGGCCGCCGACGCCACCGGCGCCGACCTCTACTACGAGGCGGCCGTCGCCGGGGCGATCCCGCTGGTGCGCCCGTTGCGCGAGTCCCTCGCCGGGGACCGCATCACGCGCGTCGCGGGCATCGTCAACGGCACCACCAACTTCATCCTCTCCGCGATGACCGCGTCGGGGGCGAGCTACGCCGACGCGCTCGAGGAGGCCACGCGGCTGGGCTACGCCGAGGCCGACCCGAGCGCCGACGTCGACGGCTACGACGCCGCCTCCAAGGCGGCGATCCTCGCGTCGCTGGCGTTCCACACCCGGGTCGCGTCGGCCGACGTGCACTGCGAGGGCATCCGCGCGGTCGCGGCTGCCGACATCGCGGCCGCCACCGGCATGGGCTGCGTGATCAAGCTGCTGGCGATCTGCGAACGCACGGCCGCCGACTCCTCCGGCCCCGAGTCGGTGTCGGTGCGCGTCTACCCCGCGATGATCCCGGACACGCACCCGCTCGCGTCCGTGGACGGCGCGTTCAACGCCGTGTTCGTCGAGGCCGAGGCCGCGGGCCAGCTGATGTTCTACGGGCAGGGCGCGGGCGGCGCCCCCACGGCGAGCGCGGTGCTCGGCGACCTCGTGGCGGTGGCCCGCAACCGGGTGCTGGGCGGGCGCGGACCGCGGGAGTCGGCCTACGCGAGCCTGCCCGTCCGCCCGATCGGCACGCTGCCCACGCGCTACCACGTGAGCCTCGAGGTGGCCGACCGCGCGGGCGTGCTCTCCACGATCACCGGGGAGTTCGCCCGGCACGGCGTCAGCATCGCCGCGGCGCGCCAGACCGGTGAGGGCAACGGAAGCGAGTCCGCCCGCATCGTCGTGGTCACGCACAAGGCGCCCGAGGCCGCGCTGGCCGCCACGGTGGACGTGCTGGCCGGGCTCGACGTCGTGCACGGCGTCCACAGCGTGCTGCGGGTCGAGGACCTGGGCCGGAAGGGAGCGGCGGTATGACTGCCATGCAGGGGCTCACCCGTTGGCCCGGTGTGATCGAGGCCTACCGCGACCGGATGCCGGTGCAGCCGGACTGGACGGTCGTCACGCTGGGGGAGGGCGGCACCCCGCTGCTGCGGGCTCCGCACCTGTCCGGACAGACCGGCTGCGAGGTGTTCCTCAAGGTCGACGGGGCCAACCCCACGGGCTCGTTCAAGGACCGCGGGATGACCGTCGCCGTCACCGACGCGCTCGCGCAGGGCAAGCAGGGCGTGCTCTGCGCGTCCACCGGCAACACCTCCGCATCGGCCGCCGCCTACGCCACGCGCGCGGGCCTGACCTGCGCGGTCCTCGTGCCGCAGGGCAAGATCGCGCTCGGGAAGCTGGCGCAGGCCGTGGCGCACGGCGCCCGGATCCTGCAGATCGACGGCAACTTCGACGACTGCCTCGAGCTCGCCCGCAAGACCGCGGCCGACTTCCCGGTCACCGCGCTCGTCAACTCCGTGAACCCCGCGCGGATCGCCGGTCAGGCCAGCGCGGCCTACGAGATCTGCGACGAGCTCGGCCGCGCACCCGATGTGCACTGCCTGCCCGTCGGGAACGCCGGCAACATCACCGCGTACTGGGCCGGCTACCGCGCGTACCTCGCGGACGGGCTGATCACCGCGGCGCCGCGGATGTTCGGGTTCCAGGCCGCCGGGGCGGCCCCGCTGGTGCACGGCGAGCCCGTCACGGCGCCGGAGACGATCGCCACGGCCATCCGGATCGGCGCGCCGGCGTCCTGGGGGCCCGCCGTCGCGGCGCGCGACGAGTCGCACGGGCGGTTCGCCGCCGTCACCGACGACGAGATCCTGGCGGCCTACCGGCTGCTGTCGGCGCAGGAGGGCGTGTTCGTCGAGCCCGCCTCCGCGGCCAGCGTCGCCGGGCTGCTGCAGTCGGCGGCCGACGGCACGCTGCCGCGCGGGTCGCTGGTCGTGTGCACCGTCACCGGCCACGGCCTGAAGGACCCCGACACGGCCCTGCTCGCCGCGCCGGAGCCCACGGTGGTGCCGATCGACCCGGCCGCCGTCGCCGCCGCCCTGGAACTCGCGTGACCTCCGGTCCCGTGAACGGGTACGAGTGCTGCAACACCCATATCCACCCACGACCGCCGAAGGCGGGTGAGCGCTGATGGGGCGCCCGTCGGAGGTCCGGGTGCGGGTGCCGGCGTCGTCGGCGAACCTCGGCCCCGGCTTCGACGCCCTCGGGCTCGCGCTCGGGCTCCACGACGAGATCGAGGCGTCCGTGGCTGCGGACGGCCTCACGGTCGACGTCGGGGGCGAGGGGGCGGGTCGCGTGCCGTGCGACGAGAGCCACCTCGTCGTCAAGGCGATGCGCACGGCCTGGAACATCGTCGGCGACGCACCGTCGGGGCTGCGGCTGCGCTGCCGCAACGCCATCCCGCACTCGCGCGGGCTCGGCAGCTCCGCGGCGGCCGCGGTGGCCGGCGCCGTCGCGGCCGTGGTGCTCGCCGGGCGCGACGTCGAGCTGGAGCGCGACACGGTCCTGCAGGTCGCGGCCGGGATGGAGGGCCACGCCGACAACGCGGCGGCCAGCCTGCTCGGCGGTTTCGTGGTGGCCTGGGAGACGCCCGGGAATACCGCCGAGCGGTTCCACGCTGTACGGCTCGATGCGCACCCGGGCATCCGCCCGGTGGCGCTCGTCGCGGGGACCGAGTCGCTCACCAGCACCACCCGCGGGCTCCTGCCCGAGCGGGTTCCGCTGGTGGACGCCGCCTTCACCGGCAGCAGGACCGCGCTCGCGGTGCTGGCCTTCACCCAGCGTCCCGAGCTGTTGCTGCCCGCCACCGAGGACCGGCTGCACCAGGGCTACCGCCGTCCGGCCTACCCGGCTTCGGCGGACCTGGTGGACGCGCTGCGCGAGCGGGGCGTCCCGGCCGCGATCTCCGGAGCCGGGCCCACGGTGCTCGCACTGCCCGTCGACGGCACCCTCCCGGCCGACGTGGCGCTGGACGGCTTCACGGCCCTCCCGCTGCCCGTCGACGCCACCGGCGCCCGCGTGGAGATCGGCTGACCGGGCCGCCCGGCACGCCGGTCACAGGGGGTTGTTGCCGGGGTGCGGTGGGAACGTCTACGCTCGGCACCGCAACGGCGATCCACGCGGCATCCGCGTGGCCACTCGAGCCGGGATCTGCCAATCAGCTCCGCCAGGACCGGTTCCGACCCGAGCGGCCAATTCCCGTGACCGTCGCGATGATCGCCGCCCTTGCCTGTCGGGGCGGCCGCTCTTCCCGCGACCCGTTGACCGACATGTCGTCCGGCACACCGTCCGGGCGAGTGTGTGAATCCCGCTGACCAGGGCTCGAGGCCCGGTCGGTCAGGAAGGACATCTGTGAGCGAGACCGATCTCGTCAGCACCGAGGCATCGCCCGCACCCCGCAAGCGCGGAGGCCTCACCGGCATGGTGCTGGCGGAGCTCCGCCAGCTGGCCGGCGAGCTGAACATCCCCGGCACCGCCGGGATGCGGAAGGGCGATCTGATCGCTGCGATCAAGGAGAAGCAGGGCGCGCCGCCGAGCCGCAAGAAGGCGGCGTCGGGCCAGCTCCCGCTAACGGAGAACGGCTCCGCGCCGGCAGCCTCCGTGCCGGCCGCCTCCGCGCCGGGCGCCACCGAGGCGCCCGCCGTGAACGGCTCGGCGCCCGCCGCGGACGCGAAGCCCGCTGCGGACGCCGCGCCTGCCGCCGAGAAGAAGGCCGCCGAGAAGAAGGCCGCCGGCGCGAAGGCCGCCGACAAGAAGGTCGCCGACGCGGCCCCGGCCACCGACACCACGCCGGGCACCGGGACCGTCTCCGCGGAGGCCGCTCCCGCCGAGGCGGCGCCTGCCGGCGACGCGGCGCCTGCCGCCGCGCCCACGCGCCGCCGCCGCGCCGCGTCGCGACCCGCGGGAGCGCCGGCGAAGTCCGCCGCCGCGCCCGCCCCGGCCGCCGAGGCGCCTGCCGCGAACGGCTCCGCGCCCGTCGCGGAGGCCGCCCCGCAGCAGCCGGAGCCGACTGCCGCAGCGAGCGCGCCGCAGGTGGACGCGTCCACCGAGGCCCCCGCGCCCACCCGGCGTTCGCGGCAGAGCCGGCGCAACCGCGCCGAGCAGCAGGCCGCCCAGCAGCCCGGGCAGGCCCCCGAGCAGGTCACCGCCGCCGCGCCGGCTCCCGCCGATGCTCCGGTGGAGGAGCGGCCGCGCGAGCGCACGCGTGACGGTGGCGAGTCCCGCCAGGAGGGCCGCCGTGACGAGGGCCGCCGCGACGAGGGCCGCGTCGAGCGCGACGGCGGCCGCGGGGACCGCGACGGCGGCGGTCGCGGCGAGCGCGACGCCGGCCGTGGCAACCGCGCCGACAACCGTGCCGACAGCCGCCCGGACAACCGCGGCGACCGCCCGGACAACCGCGGCGACCGCCCGGACAACCGCGCCGACACCCGCGGCCCGCGCGACAACCGCCCGGACGACGATGACGACGACGGTGACGGCCGGGGCCGTCGCGGCCGCCGCTTCCGGGACCGCCGCCGTGGCCGGGACCGCGACCGCAGCAGCGGTGGCGGCGCCCAGGGCAACGTCGACACCGAGGTGCGCGACAGCGACGTGCTGCTGCCGGTCGCCGGCATCGTCGACATCCTGGACAACTACGCGTTCGTCCGCACCACCGGCTACCTGTCCGGGCCCACGGACTGCTACGTCTCGCTGTCGCTGGTCCGCAAGTACGGTCTGCGCCGCGGTGACGCGATCACCGGCGCCGTGCGCGAGCCCCGCGAGGGCGAGCAGTCGCGGCAGAAGTTCAACCCGCTGGTCCGCGTCGACTCGATCAACGGCCAGGACCCGGACACCGCGCGGAACCGGCCCGAGTTCACCAAGCTCACCCCGCTCTACCCGAACGAGCGGCTGCGCCTGGAGACCGAGCCGCACAAGCTGACCACCCGCGTCATCGACCTGGTGATGCCGGTCGGCAAGGGCCAGCGCGCACTGATCGTGTCCCCGCCGAAGGCGGGCAAGACCACGATCATGCAGAACATCGCCAACGCGATCACCACCAACAACCCGGAGTGCCACCTCATGGTCGTCCTCGTGGACGAGCGGCCGGAGGAGGTCACCGACATGCAGCGGTCGGTGAAGGGCGAGGTCATCGCGTCCACGTTCGACCGGCCGCCGTCGGACCACACCACGGTCGCGGAGCTGTCGATCGAGCGGGCGAAGCGCCTGGTCGAGATGGGCCACGACGTGGTCGTGCTGCTCGACAACATCACCCGCCTCGGCCGGGCCTACAACCTGGCCGCGCCGGCGTCCGGGCGCATCCTGTCCGGTGGTGTCGACTCCACGGCGCTCTACCCGCCGAAGCGGTTCCTCGGCGCGGCGCGCAACATCGAGGACGGTGGCTCGCTCACGATCTTCGCCACGGCGCTGGTCGAGACCGGGTCCACGATGGACACGGTCATCTTCGAGGAGTTCAAGGGCACCGGCAACGCCGAGCTCAAGCTGGACCGCCGCATCGCCGACAAGCGGGTCTTCCCCGCCATCGACGTGGGCGACTCCGGCACCCGCAAGGAAGAGCTGATCATGTCGCCGGACGAGTACGCCGTCATGGTCAAGCTCCGCAGGGTGCTCGCCGCGCTGGACGACCAGCAGGCCATCGACCTGCTGCTCACCCAGCTCCGCAAGACGCGCACCAACATCGAGTTCCTGATGCAGGTCGCGAAGAGCACCCCCGGCACCGACAACGACTGACCCGACCCCAGCCGATCCGGACCGCCCGCGGGAATCCGCCGGCGGCCCGGGTGGTTGAATGGAGCGTCACGCTCCGGTCCCGGTTCACCCCGCCCGACGGGGACCCGGCACCACTTCGAGAGGAACCACCGTGCGTTCAGGCATCCACCCCGAGTACGTCGAGACCCAGGTCGTCTGCGGCTGCGGCAACTCGTTCACCACCCGCAGCACCAAGACCAGCGGCAAGATGACGGTCGAGACCTGCTCGGCGTGCCACCCGTTCTACACCGGCAAGCAGCGGATCCTCGACTCCGGCGGCCGCGTCGCCCGGTTCGAGGCGCGCTACGGCAAGCGGGCCGGCAACAAGAAGTAGTTCCCCTGACGGCGCCCACCGGACCACGGTGGGCGCCGTCGGTGTGTCCGGACCGGGGAAGGAGGAGCCATGAGCGCACCGGCTGTGGAGGCCGTGCTCGCCGAGCACGCCGAGCTGGAGCTGCGGCTCGCCGACCCGGCCGTGCACGCCGACGCCGCCACCGCCCGCAAGCTCGGCCGTCGCTACTCCGAGATCGGCCCCATCGTGGCCGTGGCCAGGGAGCTCTCCGCGGCGCGCGCCGACGAGGCCGCGGCCCGCGAGCTCGCGGCCGAGGACCCGTCGTTCGCCGCGGAGGCCGACGAGCTCGCCGCGCGCATCCCCGCCCTGGAGCGGCGGCTCGCGGAGCTGCTCGTCCCGCGGGACCCGCACGACGGCGACGACGTCATCATGGAGGTCAAGTCCGGAGAGGGCGGCGAGGAGTCGGCCCTGTTCGCGGGCGACCTCGTGCGGATGTACCAGCGCTACGCCGAACGCCGCGGCTGGTCCACGCAGGTCCTCGACGCCGTGCCGTCCGACCTCGGCGGCGTCAAGGACATCACGCTGCTGGTGCGCTCGCGCGAACCGGTGGCCGACGGCGTCTGGTCGGCGTTGAAGTTCGAGGGCGGCGTGCACCGCGTCCAGCGCGTGCCCGTCACCGAGTCGCAGGGGCGCATCCACACCTCCGCCGCGGGGGTGCTGGTCTACCCCGACACCGGCGAGGACGCCGACGTCGAGATCGACGAGAACGACCTGCGCGTCGACGTCTTCCGCTCCTCGGGTCACGGTGGCCAGAGCGTCAACACCACCGACTCCGCCGTCCGGATCACCCACCTCCCCTCGGGCATCGTCGTGAGCTGCCAGAACGAGCGTTCGCAGCTGCAGAACCGGGCCCGGGCGATGGAGGTGCTGCGGTCGCGGCTGCAGGCCCTCGCCGAGGAGGAGGCGGCGGCGAAGGCGTCGGACCAGCGCCGTTCCCAGGTGCGCACGGTCGACCGTTCCGAGCGCATCCGCACCTACAACTTCCCGGAGAACCGGATCTCCGACCACCGCGTGGGCTACAAGGCCCACAACCTGTCGACGGTCCTCGACGGCGACCTGCAGGGGGTAGTCGACGCCCTGCAGGCCGCGGAACGCGCGGAGACGGTCGGCTCATGAGGCCTCGGGAGGGCCGGTCGTGAGGCGGCAGCCGCTGCGGTTGGCCATCCTCGAGGCCGAGCGCACCCTCGCCACCGCGGGCATCGCCTCGCCCCGGGTCGACGCCGAGCTGCTCGCCGCGCACGTCGTGGGCGTGGAACGGGGGCGGCTCATGCTGCACCCGCTCGTCGACCAGCCCGTCCTCGACGCGCTGCGCGAGCTGGTGGAGCGCCGTGCCGCCCGCGAACCACTGCAGCACCTCGTGGGCACGGCCGTGCTCGGACCGGTCGAGGTCGCGGTCGGGCCGGGCGTCTTCACCCCCCGTCCGGAGACCGAGCTGCTGCTGGAGTGGGGGCTGCGCGAGATCGCCGACGTCGCGCAGCCGCTGGTCGTGGACCTGTGCACGGGCAGCGGGGCGCTCGCGCTCGCCGTCGCGGCGAGCCGGCCGGACGCCCGGGTGCACGCCGTCGAGGCCGATCCGGCGGCGCTGACGTGGGCGCAGCGCAACGTCGCCGCGCACGTCGCCGCGGGGGGGACGCCGGTCACCCTGCACGCGGCGGACGTCCGGTGGCCCGACCTGCTCGTCGAGCTGGAGACGCACGTCGACCTCGTGCTCTGCAACCCGCCCTACGTCCCGGACGGCACCCGGCTGCCGCCGGAGGTCACCGACTGGGACCCGCCCGCGGCCGTCTTCGGCGGGCCCGACGGCCTGGAGGTCATCCGGGCCGTCATCTCGGCGTCCGCGGCCCTGCTCCGCTACGGCGGCGGCCTCGCGATCGAGCACGACGACACCCACGGCGAGACCGTCCCCGCGCTGTTGCGCCGCCGCAAGGTGCTCACCGAGGTCGAGGAGCACCACGACCTGGCCGGCCGCCCCCGCTTCGCCACGGCCCGCCGCCGCCCCCTCCACCCCGCCTGACGGACCGCCCCTGACGCACCTTGGAGCCAAGGTGCTGTGGGAGGGCGCTTCTGACCGCACGTTGGAGCCAAGGTGCTGCTGAGTAGGCTCCGCCCGTGGCTTCCACGTACGACTGCGCCGATCCCGACCAGCGTGCCGAGGGTCTGGCAGCGGCAGCACGAGCGGTGCGCGCGGGCCGCCAGGTGGTCCTGCCCACGGACACCGTCTACGGCATCGGGTGCGACGCGTTCAGCGCCTCGGCGGTCCGCGGCCTGCTCAACGCCAAGCAGCGCGGCCCGGACATGCCGGTCCCGGTGCTCGTCGGCTCCTGGACGACCATCGACGGCCTGGTGCAGGGCGTCCCGAAGACCGCGCGCGACCTGATCGAGGCGTTCTGGCCCGGCGGGCTCTCGCTGGTGCTGCGGCACGCGCCGTCGCTGAAGTGGGACCTGGGCTCCACGAAGGGCACCGTGATGCTGCGGATGCCGCTGCACCCGGTGGCGCTCGAGCTGCTGCGCGACGTCGGCCCGATGGGGGTGTCCAGCGCGAACGTCTCGGGGCAGCCGCCCGCGTCGTCGGCCGCGCAGGCGCGGGAGCAGCTCGGCGACAAGGTGGCGGTCTACCTGGACGGCGGGCCCTCCGGCGAGCCGATCGCCTCCACGGTGATCGACCTGACCGGCGACGACCCGCGTGTGCTGCGCGAGGGCGCGGTCTCCTCGGCCGAGGTGGCGGAGGTCCTGGGCCGCGAGGTCCTCCCGGCCTGATCCTGCGGTGCCCCGCGGACGAACGGCACTCTCGTCGGCTAGGAAGCAACGAAAGTGCCGTTCGTTGCGGGGGCTCGTGTTCAAGGGAGCGGGAACAGGTCCGCCAGGCGCTCCACCACCACGTCGAAGTGCGCCTCGTGGTCGGCCACCACGCCGTGGGTCTGGCCGAAGATCTCGAAGCTGATCGCGCCGTAGAGGCCGCTCCAGGCCATGACGATGCGCGGGCCGAGGGTGGGCGGCAGGCCGAGGCGCTCGGCGACGCCGGGGGTGAGCACGTCGGCGCCGTCGCCGGGGTCGGCATCGACGGCGCCGGCCGCGACCCCGTCGGCCACGATCCGGCACAGCAGCTCCGCGACCCGCGCCGCCGGCCCGATGGTCGCCTCGGGGGCCGCGTAGCCGGGTACCGGCGAGCCGTAGACCAGCGCGTACTCGTGCGGGTGCGCGACCGCCCACTCGCGGGCGGCCCGGCACGTCGCGTGCCAGCGACCGCGCAGGTCGGCGCGCTCGACCGCGGACTCGGCGCGCTCCGCGGCGGTGCCGATGGCGTCGTACGCGTCGATGATCAGGGCGGTGAGCAGGTCGTCGCGGCTGGGGAAGTAGCGGTAGACGGCCGAGGAGGCCATGCCGAGCTCGCGGGCCACCGCACGCAGGGAGAGCGCGGCCGCGCCCTGCGTGGCGAGGTGGCGGCGGGCGGCCTCGGCGATCTCACGGGTCAGTTCGGCGCGCACGCGGGCGCGGGCTCCGGCGGCGGTCATCGGCCGAGTCTGGCACGGAGCGAGAGCGCCGGCAACAACAGCGATCAGTGCTCCAATCGCACGCCACCGCCCCGGCCGGGCGCGGCGGTCGCAGCGGGTACCGTTCAACCGTGAGCGAGCACAGCACCCCGTTCTGGGGCCCGGACTTCGACGCGCTGCAGCACCAGGACCCGGAGATCGCCGGCGTGGTGCTCGACGAGCTGGACCGGCTGCGCGGCGGCTTGCAGCTCATCGCCAGCGAGAACCTCACGAGCCCGGCCGTGCTGGCGGCGCTGGGGTCCACGCTCTCCAACAAGTACGCCGAGGGTTACCCGGGCCGCCGCTACTACGGCGGCTGCGAGGTCGTCGACCGCGCGGAGGAGATCGGCAACGCCCGCGCGCGGGAGCTGTTCGGCGCCGAGCACGTCAACCTGCAGCCGCACTCGGGCGCGTCGGCCAACTTCGCGGTGTACGCCGCGTTCACCCGGCCCGGCGACACGGTGCTCGCGATGGACCTCAAGCAGGGTGGCCACCTCACCCACGGCAGCAAGGTCAGCTTCTCCGGCAAGTGGTTCAACGCCGTGTCCTACACCGTGCGCGAGGACAGCGAGCTGATCGACTACGACCAGGTCCGCGACCTGGCCCTCGAGCACCGGCCGAAGATGATCATCGCGGGTGCCACGGCCTACCCGCGGCTGATCGACTTCGCCGCCTTCCGCCAGATCGCCGACGAGGTCGGCGCCAAGCTGATGGTCGACGCGGCGCACTTCATCGGGCTGGTCGCCGGCGGGGCGATCCCGTCGCCGGTGCCGTTCGCCGACGTCGTCACGGCCACCACGCACAAGGTGCTGCGCGGCCCGCGCGGCGGGATGGTGCTCGCGAAGGCCGAGCACGCGAAGGCCATCGACAAGGCCGTGTTCCCGTTCGCCCAGGGCGGCCCGCTCATGCACGCGGTGGCGGCCAAGGCGGTCGCGATGCGCGAGGCGGCGCAGCCGGAGTACCAGGCCTACACGAGCCAGGTGATCGGCAACGCGCAGGCGCTCGCCAAGAGCCTGGAGGCCGAGGGGATGCGCGCCGTGTCCGGCGGCACCGACACCCACCTCGCGCTGGTGGACCTGCGGCCGCTCGGCGTCACCGGCGACCAGGCGGAGACCCGCTGCGACGCCGCCCGCATCACGCTCAACAAGAACGCCATCCCCTACGACCCGGCCCCGCCGCTCAAGCCGTCCGGGCTGCGGGTCGGCTCGCCCAGCGTCACCACGCAGGGCATGACCGAGACCGACATGGCCGAGATCGGTGCGCTGCTCGGCCGGGCCGTGCGGGCCGAGCACGGCACCCCGGCCGGGGATGCGGAGCTGGCCGACGTGGCCGCCGCGGTGTCCGCGCTCGTCGCGCGCGCCCCCGCCTACCCGCGGCCCTAGCGGCCGCGCTGCCGTGGCGGTCCCCACGCTCGTCCTGCCGATCCGGGAGTTCCTGCTCGCGGGTCTGACGGCGACGGTCGTGACGTTCCTGCTGGTCGGACCGGTGCGCGTGCTCGCGCTCCGCCTCGGCGCGGTCGCGTGGCCGCGCAAGCGCGACGTGCACGTCACGCCCACCCCGCGCTGGGGCGGCCTGGCGATGCTCGGAGGCGTGCTCGCCGGCGTGGGGATGGCCTACCAGCTGCCGGCGCTGCGGCTGGCGTTCGACAACAACGCCTCCGAGGTCGTCGGGGTCATGGGGGCCGCGCTGCTGCTCGCGGCCGTCGGGGCACTCGACGACCGCTACGACCTGGACGCGCTCACCAAGTTCGCGGGCCAGACCACGGCCGCCGGCATCCTGGTGATCTTCGGCGTCCAGTGGACGGTGTTCTTCGTGCCGTGGGGCGGCGGCGACTCGGGGGAGTCCGGCTCGCTCCTCGTGCTCGGCCAGGAGCAGGGCGTGCTGCTGACGGTGCTGCTGACGGTGGCGCTGGTCAACGCGATGAACTTCGTCGACGGCCTGGACGGCCTCGCCGCGGGCGTCGGGATGATCGCCGCGGCCGCGGTGGGGCTCTTCGCGATCGGGCTGGTCGGCCGCGTCGGCAACGACCCCTCCGTGTACTCGCCTGCCCTGATCGCGGCCGTGCTCGCCGGCGCGTGCCTGGGGTTCCTGCCGCACAACTTCAACCCCGCCCGGATCTTCATGGGCGACTCCGGCTCGATGCTCATCGGCCTGCTGCTCGCGGCGGCCACCACGAGCGCATCGGGCAAGATCTCCATCATCGGCGCGGACGCCACCGACGTGCTGGCGCTGTTCGCACCGCTCATCGTGCTGGCCGCGGTGGTGTTCGTACCGCTGCTCGACCTGCTCATGGCCGTCGTGCGACGCACCCGCAAGGGCATGAGCCCGTTCGCGCCGGACAAGATGCACCTGCACCACCGGCTGCTCGAGATCGGGCACAGCCAGCGGCGCGCGGTGCTGCTGATCTACCTGTGGGCCGGCCTGCTGGCGTTCGGCGCGGTGGCGCTGGCGCTGATCGACGACCCGTTCATCGTGCTGTGTGTGGTGGGGATCGGCCTGGTCGTGGCCGTGCTCGCCTCCGCCATCCCGAGAGTGAGGGCCAGACAACAATGACCGCACCGGAGCCGACCGCACCCGAACCGCAGCCCGACGCCCCGCACGTCGCCACCGTGCTGCGCCTGGCCGCGGCGATGCAGCGGTACGCGGCCATCATCACGGTCGTCGTCACCGTGATCGCGCTGGTGGTCGGCTTCCTGATGCGAGGTGGTCCCGGCCTCGTGGGGGCGCTCGTCGGGGCCGTGATCGGCGGTGCACTGGGCTGGCTGGGCACGTGGGTCATGGCGCGCACCGCCCGGGCCACCCCGGCCGGCGTGATGATCGGCGCGATGGCCGCGTTCGGCGTGAAGATCGTCGTGATGCTGGTGTTCCTGCTGCTGTTCCAGGGGACCATGCTGTTCGACAACCGGGCGTTCGCCTTCAGCCTGCTCGCCGTGACGGCGGCGTGGATCGTCGGTGAGGTCGTCGGGTTCGTGCGCACCCGGATACCCGCCGTCGACCTCTGACAGCCACCGATCGGGTGATCCCGACCTGGTGTGAGCGGCGTCTCCCTGGGATCCCGGTCACGCGGCGATCGGTCTTCTACGCGCGATAGAGCCACGTCGGTCGCCTCCGTGGCCCGGAAACGGGCGCTCGCGGGGCCGTCACGACGTCCGTCGAGGTCATCCCTGGTAAAGAGCTGCTAACCCGCCTGATATGGTCCGTCTCGATGGAGCCGGACCAGTCGCGCGGCGGCGGTGCTCAACCGCCACCACCGGGCGACGCGTGGACCGCTCTGTCCTACCTCCTGTCCGGCTTCCTCCTCTTCGGAGGGATCGGATGGGGGTTGGACGCACTGCTGGGTACGGGTGTCTTCCTGCCGGTCGGCTTGCTGTTCGGCGGGGCTGCCTCGTTGTACTTGATCTACATCAGGTACGTTAAGTCCTGATCGTCACGATTCTGCCGCTCTGGATCACCCGGACGGCGGAACCGGAAGGAGCACTGGGTGACCATCCCGGCCACCGCCCCGAACCCCGGCTTCGACGCGCCGGGTGTCGAGGACTTCCAGCTGCCGCCAATCGCCGGCATCGAGGGTCTCACGAAGCCCGTCGTGGAGCTCGTGCTCGCCGCGATCATCATCTACGCCTTCTTCGCGTGGACGGTGCGGCGCCCGGCACTGGTCCCCAGCAAGGGGCAGTTCCTCGGCGAGTCCTTCCACGGGATCGTGCGGAACTCGATCGCCCGCGACAACATCGGGCCCGAGTTCCTCAAGTACGTCCCGTTCCTGACCACGCTGTTCGCCTTCATCCTGGTGAACAACCTGTTCGGGATCATCCCGCTCATCCAGTTCCCGACCTTCTCGCACCCGGGTATGGCCTACGCCCTCGCAGCGATGGTGTGGCTGACCTACAACATCGTCGGCATCCGCCGCCACGGGTTCGTCGGCTACCTGCGGGTGTCGACCTGGCCCCCGGATGTGCCGTGGTGGGTGCGGATCGTGCTCACGCCGATCGAGTTCCTGTCGAACATCCTGCTCCGGCCGGTCACACTGTCGCTGCGACTGTTCGGCAACATGTTCGCCGGCCACCTGCTGCTGCTGGTGTTCATCCTCGGCGGCGAGTACATGCTGCTGCACTCCCAGTCGATCCTGCTGGGCGTGCTCTCTCCGTTCGCGTTCGGTCTCGGGATCGTGTTCACGTTCTTCGAGGCGTTCGTGCAGGTGGTGCAGGCCTACATCTTCACGATCCTCACGGCCTCCTACATCGGCAGCGTGCTCGCCGAGGACCACTAGGTCACCCCCGCTCCACGACTTGATGGGTCCGCGGGAGGTACCGCGGACCGGAGGAAAGGAAAGCAATGAACATCGTCGGTAACCTGAACGTCATCGGTTACGGCCTGTCCGCGATCGGCCCGGGTATCGGCGTGGGCATCGTCTTCGCCGCGTTCATCAACGGCGTCGCGCGCCAGCCGGAGGCCCGCGGCCAGCTGCAGGGCATCGCGTTCATCGGGTTCGCCCTCTCCGAGGCACTCGCGATCCTGGGCCTCGTGCTCGCGTTCGCGCTGCCGGCCTGAGCCAGGAGGAACGCCGGGTAGGCGGAGGAGAAACCCCATGACCACCGTTCTCGCGGCCGAGGAGCTGAACCCTCTCGTCCCGCACACCGTCGAGATCATCGTCGGCACCATCGCCTTCCTCCTGCTGCTGTTCGTGCTCTGGAAGACGGTCTTCCCGCAGTTCGAGAAGATCTACGCCGAGCGCACGGACAAGATCGAGGGCGGGCTGAAGCGGGCCGACGAGGCCCAGCAGGAGGCCAACGACCTCAAGCGGCAGTACGAGGAGCAGCTCGCGGGCCTGCGCGCCGAGGCCGCGCGCATCCGTGACGACGCCCGCGCCGAGGGCCAGCAGATCAAGTCCGAGCTGCGGGCCCAGGCCGAGGAGGAGGCCGCCCGGATCCGGCAGCGCGGCGAGGAGCAGATCGCCGCTGCCCGCGAGCAGGCCGTGCGCCAGCTCCGCGGGGAGATCGGTGGGCTGTCCGTGCAGCTGGCCGAGCGCATCATCGGCGACTCGCTCGCCGACGACACCCGCCGCTCCGCCACGGTCGACTCGTTCCTGGCCGAGCTGGACGGCATGACCGATCGCGGCACGCCGGCCCCCGCCGGCGGGGCGAGCTGATGGCCGAGGTCCTGGCGGCGGCCAGCCGGGAGGCGATGGCCGCGGCCGACGCCCGGCTGGACGCCTACGCCGACTCGGCGCAGGGCAGCGACCTGCAGCGGCTCGGCGACGAGCTGTTCGCGATCACGCGACTGCTCGTCGAGCAGCGGTCCCTGCGTCGGCTGCTCGCCGACCCGTCGTCGCCGGAGGCGGCGCGCACGGGCCTGCTGGAGCGGCTGCTCGGGCAGCAGCTCGCGGCGCCGACCATCGGCGTGGCGAAGGAGATCGTGGCCGCGCGCTGGTCGCGGCCCGGTGACCTGGTCACCGCGTTCGAGTCGGTCGCGCGCCAGGCGCTGCTGGCCGTCGCCGAGAAGGACGGCTCGCTCGACGACGTCGAGGACGAGCTGTTCCGCTTCGGCCGGGTCGTGGACCGCGAGCCCCAGCTGGGAAGCCTGCTCTCCGACACCACCACGCCCGCCGACGGGCGCGTCGCGCTGCTCGACCGGCTGGTGGGGAGCAAGGCGTCTCCGGTCACGGTCGCGCTGCTGCGCCACAGCGTCCGGCTGCCGCGGTCGCGGCACCTCGACGTCGTGTGCGAGGAGCTGGCCGAGCTCGCCGCGGCTCGCCGCGACCGGTCGGTCGCCCGTGTCACCACGCCGGTGACGCTCTCGCCCGAGCAGGAGCAGAAGCTCACCGACTCGCTGACCCGTCTCTACGGGCGCCGGATCTCGCTGCAGGTCGAGCTGGACCCGCGCCTGCTGGGCGGGCTGGTGGTGCAGGTCGGCGGCGAGGTCATCGACGGCAGCGTGGCGAGCAAGCTCGCCGCCGCGCGCCGCACCCTCCCCAGCTGACCACCAGACTTCTAGAGAAGGACTCCACGACTGTCATGACAGAGCTGACGATCTCCGCAGATGAGATCCGGAGTGCGATCTCCAGCTACGTCTCGTCGCTGGAGACCGACACCTCCCGTGAAGAGGTGGGCACGGTCTCCGACACCGGCGACGGCATCGCCCACGTCGAGGGCCTGCCCTCGGCGATGACCAACGAGCTCCTCGAGTTCCCCGGTGGCGTGCGGGGCGTCGCGCTGAACCTGGACGTGCACGAGATCGGTGCGGTCATCCTGGGCGACTACGCCCACATCGAGGAGGGCCAGCAGGTCAAGCGCACCGGCGAGATCCTCTCGGTGCCGGTCGGCGACAACTTCCTCGGCCGGGTCGTCGACCCGCTCGGCAAGCCGATCGACGGGCTCGGCGACATCGAGGCCGAGACCAACCGCGTGCTGGAGCTGCAGGCGGCGTCGGTGGTGCAGCGCCAGGAGGTCCGCGAGCCGCTGCAGACCGGCATCAAGGCCATCGACGCGATGACGCCGATCGGCCGCGGCCAGCGCCAGCTGGTCATCGGCGACCGCAAGACCGGCAAGACCGCGGTCTGCGTCGACACGATCATCAACCAGAAGCAGAACTGGGCCACCGGCGACCCGAAGCAGCAGGTGCGCTGCATCTACGTCGCGATCGGGCAGAAGGGCTCCACGATCGCCGGTATCCGGCAGTCGCTGGAGGACGCGGGCGCGCTGGAGTACACCACCATCGTCGCCGCCCCGGCATCCGACCCGGCCGGCTACAAGTGGCTGGCGCCCTACACCGGCTCCGCGCTCGGCCAGCACTGGATGTACCAGGGCAAGCACGTCCTGATCGTCTTCGACGACCTGTCCAAGCAGGCCGAGGCCTACCGCGCGATCTCGCTGCTGCTGCGCCGTCCGCCGGGCCGTGAGGCCTACCCCGGCGACGTCTTCTACTTGCACTCCCGCCTGCTGGAGCGCTGCGCCAAGCTGTCCGACGACCTCGGGGGCGGCTCGATGACCGGCCTGCCGATCATCGAGACCAAGGCCAACGACGTGTCGGCCTACATCCCCACGAACGTCATCTCGATCACCGACGGCCAGTGCTTCCTCGAGTCGGACCTGTTCAACCAGGGTGTCCGGCCGGCCATCAACGTCGGTATCTCGGTGTCCCGCGTGGGTGGTTCCGCGCAGGTCCGCGCGATGCGCACGGTGTCCGGCTCGCTGCGGCTCGACCTCTCGCAGTACCGCGAGCTGGAGGCGTTCGCCGCGTTCGGGTCCGACCTCGACGCGGCGTCCGCGGCCTCGCTCGAGCGTGGTGCGCGCCTGGTGGAGCTGCTCAAGCAGGCCCAGTACCAGCCGCAGCCGGTCGACGAGCAGGTCGTCTCGATCTTCCTCGGCACCCGCGGGCACCTCGACTCCGTGCCGGTGGCCGACATCCGGCGCTTCGAGTCGGAGTTCCTCGACCACGTCCGTCGCAACCACGACGGGATCTTCGGCGAGATCCGCGACACCGGGAAGCTCTCCGACGAGCTCGCCGACCGGATCGCGAGCACCGTGAAGGACTTCAAGAAGGACTTCACCGCCACCGACGGCTCGTCGGTGGTGCCGAAGGAGGCCCAGGCCGAGGCGCTGGAGGAGGACGAGGTCGACAAGGACTCCGTCAAGGTCAACAAGCCGGCTCCGGCCTCGAGCTAGACGGCGGCGAGCGGAGGAGCAGCAGGATGGCGGCACAGATTCGCGTGCTGCGGCGGCGGATCCGGTCGACGCAGTCCATCAAGAAGATCACGCGCGCGATGGAGCTCATCGCGACGTCGCGGATCATGAAGGCGAGGGCTCGCGTCGACGCGGCGCGGCCGTACGCCGAGCAGATCACGGCCGTGCTCAGCGAGCTGGCCAACAACTCGGCGCTCGACCACCCGCTGCTCGTCGAGCGGGAGCAGCCCAAGCGCGCCGCGGTCCTGGTCGTCACCAGTGACCGCGGGCAGTGCGGCGGTTACAACGTCAACGTCCTGAAGGAGGCGGAGCAGCTGCAGCAGTTGCTCCGTGAGCAGGGCAAGGAGCCGGTGCTCTACGTCATCGGCCGCAAGGGCGTGAGCTACTACCGCTTCCGCAACCGCAAGGTGCAGCAGGCCTGGACCGGCTTCTCCGAGCAGCCCACCTACGCGAACGCGGCCGAGGCCGCTCGCGAGCTGGTGGCGTCCTTCATGGCCGGTAGCGACGACACCGTCGACGGCGCCGGCGAGGACGGCATCCACGGCGTCGACGAGCTGCACCTCGTGTACACCCAGTTCAAGAACATGGTGACCCAGGTGCCGCAGGCGCGGCGGATGGCTCCGCTCGAGGTCGAGTACGAGGCCGACACCGTCGCCGCGCCCGGCGGGGACGTCGAGGAGCGCCGCGAGGCCGCGCAGCAGTCGGCGGGCGAGGCCAAGCCCCTCTACGAGTTCGAGCCGAGCCCGGACACGCTGTTCGACGCACTGCTGCCCAAGTACATCGGGGCGCGGCTGTTCGCCGCGCTGCTCGAGGCCGCTGCCTCGGAGTCGGCCGCCCGCCAGCGGGCCATGAAGGCCGCCACCGACAACGCCAACGAGCTGATCCGTACCCTGACACTGGAGGCCAACCAGGCCCGTCAGGCGCAGATCACCCAGGAGATCAGTGAGATCGTCGGTGGGGCCGACGCTCTCGTCAGCGCAGGGAGTGAGAGCTGAGATGACCGCCACCGCAGATACCCAGACCACGACCGGCCGGGTCGTCCGCGTCACCGGCCCGGTCGTCGACGTCGAGTTCCCCCGCAACGCGGTGCCGGAGCTCTACACGGCCCTCA
Organism: Pseudonocardia kunmingensis; assembly: GCF_006716445.1. Lineage (GTDB taxonomy): Bacteria > Actinomycetota > Actinomycetes > Mycobacteriales > Pseudonocardiaceae > Pseudonocardia > Pseudonocardia kunmingensis. The sequence continues at coordinate 1,845,454 of NZ_VFPA01000001.1, read as the reverse complement.
CCGTCGACGTGGAGTTCGGCGACCTGGCCAAGACGCTCACCCTCGAGATCGCGCAGCACCTGGGCGACAACCTGGTGCGCACGATCTCGATGCAGCCCACCGACGGCCTGGTGCGTGGCCAGACGGTCACCTCCCTCGGGCGCCCGATCTCGGTTCCGGTCGGTGACCAGGTCAAGGGCCACGTGTTCAACGCGCTCGGCGACTGCCTCGACAAGCCCGACCTGGAGATCACCGGCGAGCTGTGGGGCATCCACCGCCCGGCGCCGAACTTCGACCAGCTCGAGGGCCGCACCGAGATGCTGGAGACCGGCATCAAGGTCATCGACCTGCTCACCCCGTACGTGCAGGGCGGCAAGATCGGCCTGTTCGGCGGTGCGGGCGTCGGCAAGACGGTGCTCATCCAGGAGATGATCACCCGTGTCGCGAAGAACTTCGGTGGCACCTCGGTGTTCGCCGGCGTCGGTGAGCGCACCCGTGAGGGCAACGACCTCATCACGGAGATGACCGAGTCCGGCGTCATCAACGACACCGCGCTGGTCTTCGGCCAGATGGACGAGCCGCCTGGCACGCGTATGCGCGTCGCCCTGTCGGCGCTGACGATGGCGGAGTACTTCCGCGACGAGCTGAACCAGGACGTGCTGCTCTTCATCGACAACATCTTCCGGTTCACCCAGGCCGGTTCCGAGGTCTCCACGCTGCTCGGCCGCATGCCGTCCGCGGTGGGCTACCAGCCCACCCTGGCCGACGAGATGGGCGAGCTGCAGGAGCGGATCACGTCGACCCGCGGCCGCTCGATCACCTCGATGCAGGCGATCTACGTGCCCGCGGACGACTACACCGACCCGGCGCCCGCCACCACGTTCGCGCACCTCGACGCCACCACGGAGCTTTCCCGCCCGATCTCCCAGAAGGGGATCTACCCGGCGGTGGACCCGCTGACGTCGACCTCGCGGATCCTCGACCCGCAGTACATCGGCGACGAGCACTTCCGCGTGGCCAACGAGGTGAAGCGCATCCTGCAGAAGTACAACGACCTGCAGGACATCATCGCGATCATGGGTATCGACGAGCTCTCCGAGGAGGACCGGCAGCTGGTGGGCCGCGCGCGGCGCATCGAGCGGTTCCTCTCGCAGAACCTGCTGGTCGCCGAGCAGTTCACCGGTCAGGCGGGCTCCACGGTGCCGCTGAAGGAGACCATCGAGGCGTTCGACAAGATCGCCAAGGGCGAGTTCGACGACGTCCCCGAGCAGGCGTTCTTCCTCTGCGGCGGCCTCGAGGACCTCGACAAGAACCGCAAGAAGCTCGAGGGCTGATCGTGGCGACCATGACCGTGGAGCTGGTCGCGGTAGAGCGGCGGATCTGGTCCGGAGAGGCCAGCTTCGTCCTCGCCCGCACCACCGTGGGGGAGATCGGGGTCCTGCCCGGTCACGAGCCCACGCTCGCGCAGCTGGAGGACTCGGGCGTCGTCCGCGTCGACGGCACGGACGGCACGTCCACCACGCTGGCGGTGCACGGCGGGTTCCTCTCGATCACGCCGGAGAACGTCACGGTGCTGGCCGAGTACGCCGAGCTGGCCGACGAGATCGACGTCTCGCGGGCCCGCGGGGCGCGGGACCGCGCCGACACGTCCGACCCCCAGGGCGTCGCTGCGGCGGCGCGGGCGAACGCGCGGCTCAGAGCCGCCGGCGCCGCGGACTAACCGGGCCGCGGGTGGGAGCAACGGCGCTGTTCGTCAGCATCGCGCTGTTGCTCGCCTGCCTGTGTCTGGGATACCTCGCCTTTCGGAGAGTGCGACTCATGCGGGGCGGTGGCGTGGACGTCTGTCTGCGCCGCCGCCCCGCTTCTCGTTCCCGGCTCCGGTCCGGTGACGGCACCGCGGGCTGGCACTTCGGCGTCGGCCGCTACCGGGGCGACGAGCTCGCCTGGTTCCGCCTGACCTCCCTGCGTCCGGGCCCGACGGTCGTCGTCGACCGCACCGAGCTCGAGATCGTCGACCGCCGCACACCGGCCAACCCCGAGGCCTACGTCATCCCGCACGGGGCCTCGGTGCTGCTCTGCCGCATCCGCGGCGTCGAGCTGGAGCTCGCCATGGCCCCCGGCGTCCTGACTGGATTCCTGTCCTGGGTGGAGGCCACTCCACCCGGCCGCACCGGCTACCGCCAGGCCTCCTGACCCCGCGAGTCCCGCGTTCCGACAGCGCGAGTCTCCCCTTCGGACAGGGTGAGTCTCCCCTTCGGACAGGGCGAATGCCGCGACTGAACAGGGCGCGTTTGGCACACGGCAGCACGAGCGGAGCGTTCCGGCCCGGAGCCGCGGCCGTGCTGCCTGCGGCACGAGGTGCTCGGCCTACCGGAACCGCCGCATCGGCCCGTCGGAACGGGAGACTCACCGGGTTGGAACGGGAGACTCGCCGGGTTGGAACGGGAGACTCGCGCTGTTCCAACGGGAGACTCACGCTGTCCTGACGGGAGACTCGCGGGGGTGGGGCGCGGGTGTCAGGGGGTGGGGCGGCCGCCGGGGTGCCAGAGGACGTCGCCGTCGGGGTTGGCGACGCGGCCCAGGATGAACAGCAGGTCGGACAGGCGGTTGAGGTACTTCGCCGTGAGCGGGTTGGTGCGCTCCGGGTCCTCCTCCAGCAGCGCCCAGGCCGAGCGCTCGGCGCGGCGGGCGACCGTGCGCGCCACGTGCAGGTACGCCGCGCCCGGCGTGCCGCCGGGCAGGATGAACGAGTCGAGCTTCGGCAGGCCTTCGTTGAACGCGTCGCACCAGCCCTCGAGCCGCGTGACGTACTCCTCGGTGATCCGCAGCGGCGGGTACTGCGGATCCTCGACGATCGGCGCGCAGAGGTCCGCGCCGACGTCGAAGAGGTCGTTCTGCACCTGCCGGAGGGGCTCGACGACCTCCGGGGCCAGGCCGCCGACCGTGACGGCGACGCCGAGCGCGGCGTTGCACTCGTCGGTGTCGGCGTACGCCGCGAGCCGGACGTCGGTCTTGCGGACGCGGCTGAAGTCGCCGAGCGCGGTGGTGCCGTCGTCGCCGGTCTTGGTGTAGATCCTGGTCAGGTGCACGGCCATGGCGTCAGCCTATGCGGGCGGTCTCAGCCGTCGCGGCCAGTGCGGCGGCGAGGTGCTCCGCGGCCCCCGCGGGGCCGCTCGCCGTGGGGGCGTCGGCGGACGTCCGCAGCAGCGTCGACGCCTATCGCCCGGCTCGCCTGCGGACGAGAGTGACACCCGCGATCACGGCGGCGATCGCAGCGAGCAGGATCCAGCTGCCTGCCCCCACTGCCTTCTCGATCTGCCGGGCGGCCTCGCCCGCCGCGGCCCCGATGCCGATGTGCAACGCGCACCAGACCGTGGCCCCCACCGCCACGGCCGGCAGGAACGACCGGAGCGGCACGCCCGATGCGCCTGCCGCCGCGGGTACGAGGGTGCGCAGCACGGGGAGGAGGATCGCCACGAGAACTGCGAGCGCCCCGTGCCTGCGCAGCGCCTCGGACGCCCGGTCCCAGCCGTGTGCGCCGTACCGGCGCACGATCCGCGTCTCCCGCAGCCGTGGCCCGTACCGGCGTCCGACCGCGTAGCCGATGCCGTCGCCCGCGATCGCGGCCGCGCTGGTCGCCGACCACATGGCGAGGAACGTCGGCGCGTCGTCCGCGATGGTGCCCAGCACGAACAGCCCGGTCTCGCCGGGGGCGATGAACCCGAGGCCCACGGTGCACTCGCCGAGGACGACGAGTGCGGCGCCGAGCACCACTCCTGCCGGGGGGAGGCTCTGCAGCCAGTCGAGCAGGGCCGTCACGACGCTCACGGGACGAGCCGCGCGTCGGGGTCCTGCGCAGCCGCGCCGTCGAACGCGCCGGTCCGGCCCTTCAGGTGCTCGTCGAAGAAGGCGGTGATCGACCGGCGCTGGACGGCCAGGCTCCGCGCGGGGTCGATCGTGCCGATCCGACCGGTGAGCGCCTCGTCGGCGATCGGTACCGCCCGGTCGATCTGCGGGAGCAGCACCTGCAGGTCCGTGAACGACATGTGCTCGGCGTCCGGCAGGTGCAGGTCACGCTTCCATCCGGTCGAGGCGTCCCAGAACGCGGCCCAGTCCGGGGCGGCCCCGTGGTGGTGGGGGTGCGCGTCGCTGCCGCTGGTGCCCCCGCCGACCAGCAGGAACGGGCGCGAGCTGCCGCCGGGGGCGGCCTGGCCATACTCGGGGGGCATGCTGCCGTCGAGGTTCGCGCCCGCGTCGATGCGTTCCTCGGTGAGCATGGCCTCGGCCGTGGTGAAGCCGCCCGCCGAGTGGCCGAACATGCCCACCCGGGACAGGTCGAGGGCCTCGGCGACGCCGGGAGGCAGGCCGCGGTGCTGCGCGTCGGGATCTGAGCCGGCCGCGACCAGCGCGAGCTGGTCGAGGACGAACCCGGTGTCGCGGGCCCGCTGCTGCATGATCAGGGCCTTGTCGAGGTCGGGTGCCGCGAGCTCCGTCCGGTCGGGGAACCGCACCGGCCCGGAGTAGGTGTGGTCGATCGTGACGACCACGTAGCCGTGGCTCGCGAGCTCCTCGACGAGCGTGGTGCCCAGCGCGCGCGACTGGTTGCCGCCGGGCGAGTACAGCACGACCGGGAGGCCGGTGGCGCCGTCGGCGACGGGAGCGCGCTGCGCCGCGTGGGTGCCGATGCCGGCGAAGTCGGCCGTGCCGGACGGGACGCCGAGCGCGGCAGCCTGCCGGTCGTAGAAGTCCGCCACCTCGGGTGCGAGGTACGGCGCCCGCGGCGCGTCGGGGCCGGGCCGGGCCGGGTACCAGATCGAGACCACGAGCTCGCGCAGTCGGTCCGGCGTCGCGGCGAACGGGTCGGTGCGGTCGTGGTCGACGAGGTGCAGCTCCAGCGTCCCGATCGGCGCCGGCCCCGTCGGTGCCGGCAGGGTCAGCGGCACCCGGGGGGCCGTGGGCTCGCTCGCCGGGCTCGCGCATGCGGCCGCGGTGAGCAGGAGGGCGCCTGCGAGGACGGCCGCCGCGCGGATGGATGTCGATCTCATGGCACCCACGGTCGCCGCCCGCGAGGCCCGCGCCATCTGCCGACCGTCGGCGGATGTCCCTGCCGAAAGTGGTAGACGCCCCTGTCAGGACCGGTCGACCAGCCCTGCCTCGTACGCGACGATGGCGGCCTGCACCCGGTTGTGCACCTCGAGCGTGCGCAGGACGGCGCTGACGAAGACCTTGACGGTGCCCTCGGCCACGTGCAGCCGCCTGCCGATCTCGGCGTTCGGCAGACCGGCGCCGACGAGGGCGAGCACCTCGCGTTCCCGCGGGGTGAGCCGCCCGACCTGCTCGCGGGCGCGAGCGGCGCGTGACATGCGCCCGGTCCCGCCCTCGCCGAGCTGGCGGATGACGCGCTGGGTGACCGTCGGCGACAGGTACGCCGCCCCGCCCGCGACGGCCCGGATGCCGGCGAGGAGCTCGTGAGGGTCGCCGGACTTGACGAGGAACCCGCCGGCGCCGTGGCCGAGGGCGCGCGCGATGTGCTCGTCCTCGGAGAACGTCGTCAGCATGATCACGCCGGTTCCGGGGGTCGTCCGGACGATCTCGGCGGCGGCGGCCAGCCCGTCCATGCCGGGCATGACGATGTCCAGCAGCGCGACGTCGGGGCGGTGTGCCTGCACCTGATCGACGGCGCCGCGCCCGTCCGACGCCTCCGCGACGACCACGATCTCCGGTGCGGCGCCCAGCACGGCGCGGATGCCGGCCCGGGTGAGCGGCTCGTCGTCGGCGAGGACGACCTTGATCACGGTGCTCCTTCCGGTCCGGAGAGCGCGGCTCGCGGAACCGCCTCCTTGCCCACGAGCCGGTCGTCCGCGAAGCACAGCCGGAAGATCAGGCGCTCGTCGGTGGGCTCGCTGGACCAGTAGTACCGGCACGAGCTTCCCGGGGACGGCAGGGGGAGGCGTCGCCCGGGGTCGTCGAGCACCTGGAACGGGGGCAGCTGCGCCTCGACGGCGGCGCGGGCGGCGCCGATCGGGAGCCGCTCGAAGACCGCCGGGTCGAGCCGGTTTGCCGCCCCGACCAGGAGGAACAGTCCGACCGTCAGGACCGCGACCGCGGCACCCGCGAGCAGCGGCACCCGCACGGCCGCCGTGAGGCTGCGGTGTGCCTCCCCGCGGGCGCGCTCCAGGTGCCGTTCGGACTCGGTGACCGCCTCGTCGGGGGCGGCCGCGGGACGGCCGTCGTGCGGGAGGACGGCCACGACCGCGAAACCGGCCCCGGCCGGTCCGGCGCGCAGGGTTCCGCCGAGGAGCCGCACGCGCTCGTGCAGGCCTACCAACCCGGTTCCGCCGCCCCGCTCGGCTGCTGGGCTCGTCGCCGGGCCGTTCGTGATGCGGACCGTCGTCGTGTCGTCGGTGTGGTCGAGCCGCACGGTGACCGGGGCGCCCGGTGCGTGCCTCGCGGCGTTCGTCAACGCCTCCCGCACGACGCGGTGCGCGGCGTGGCGCACCATCTCGGGCAGATCCACCCGCTCGTGCCCGCCGTCCCAGCGCACGGACATGCCCGCGTCCCCGGCGCGCTCCACCAGGGCCGCGACGTCGAGCCGCTCGTCGGGGTCGGCGCCGTCGTCGGTCCGCAGCACGCCGATGACCTCCCGCAGCCGTTCGGTCGCCGCGGCGACGCCGGCACGCAGCTCGCGCGCCGCATCCCGGGAGTCCTCGTCGAGGCGGGGCGACACCTCCAGCGCGGCGGCGCGCAGGGCGATCAGGGTCCACTCGTGGCCCAATGAGTCGTGCATGTCCTGCGCGATGCGGGCGCGCTCGGCCAGCCGCGCCCGGTCGGCCTCGAGCCGTTGCTGCCGTTCCAGCAGCGCAGCGCGTTCCCATCCGCCGGCGACCAGCGCGGCGCGCTGCCGCCCGTACCGTCCGGCGAGCCAGGCCGGCCCGACGGCGAGCAGCAGGACGAGCACCAGGACGACCCAGTCGTAGACGCCGGACACCAGGCCGAAGCCACCCCGGGCGCCGCCGTGCGAGGCCAGGCCCAGCAGCAGGCCGACCGGCAGCCCGGTCGCGGCGACCGCGCCGACCGCGCCCACGACGGCGCGCGTCCCCGGCATCCGGCGGCCGGCCCCGTACGCGAACACGGCGGTCGCGACGACGGGCCAGACGCGGACCGGGCCGGACGTCGTCGGCGCGAGCACCAGCCCGGCCGCAGCGACCGTCGCCATCGCGGCGCAGAGCACGCCGAGCGGGGCGCGGTCGCGCAGCCCGACCAGGACGGCGAGCAGGACCGCGCCCCCGACGAGCTCGATGGCGCGGGAACCGGGCGGTCCCGCCGACGCGTCGACGACGAGGGGGACCAGCAACACCGCCCAGAGCGCGGCGCCGGGCCGCAGCCGCGACCGCAGTGATCGCATCCGGCCGAGCCTAGTGTCCCCAGCCTGGTCAGGCGTTCGTGCCCGCGTCGACGAGCAGGGACGCACCGGTGATCGTGCGCCCTCCCGGGCCCGCCAGGTGGGCGACGGTGGCGGCCAGCTCGTCCGGGGTCTGGTAGCGGCCCAGCGCGGTGAGGGAGCGCTGGTGCGCGGCGTCGTCGGCGTCGGCGGGGTTCATGTCGGTGTCGGTCGAGCCCGGCTGCACGACGTTGACGGTGATGCCCCGCGGCCCCAGCTCGCGGGCGAGCGCGCGCGTGTAGCCGAGCAGTGCCGACTTCGTCATCGCGTAGAGCGCGATGCCGGGGAAGGGCACCCGCTCGGCGAGGTTGCTGCCGATGCTGATGATCCGCCCACCCTCGCGGAGGTGCGGGGACGCGGCCTGCGCCGCGACGAACGCGGCCTTGACGTGGATCGACAGCGTGCGGTCGAGCTCGTCGAGGCTCACCTCCTCGAACGGCCCGTACGGGAAGACGCCGGCGTTGTTGACGAGGACGTCCAGCCCGCCCAGCTCCGCGACGACGGCGTCGACGGCTCCGCGGACGGCGTCCGGGTCGGCGCTGTCGGCCCGCACCGCGAGCGCGCGGCGGCCGAGCGCCTCGATCTCCTCGACGACCTGGGCCGCGAGGCCTGCGGCGGACTGGTAGGTGATGGCGACGTCGGCCCCGTCGCGGGCGAGCCGCAGCGCGATGGCGGCACCGATCCCCCTGCTGCCTCCGGTCACCAGCGCAACGCGGCCGATCATTTCTGTAGTGCTCACTATCGAAGTGTGACCACCGCGGGTTGCCGCCGTCAAGAGGTATCTTGAGGGAGCGTTACAGAAAGGCGGTGCACATGGCCGAGCGAGGACGCCCGCGCGGCTTCGATCGCGACGAGGCGCTGCGCCGCGCGATGGAGGCGTTCTGGGAGCACGGCTACGAGGGCACCTCGATCGGTGACCTGTGCGCCGTCATGGCCATCCGGCCGCCCAGCCTCTACGCGGCCTTCGGCTGCAAGGAGGCGCTGTTCCGGGAGGCCGTGGCGCTGTACGAGGGCATGGAGGGTGAGCCGCAGCTGCACGCCCTCCGGGACGCGCCGACGGCCCGGGAGGGGATCGAGGCGATGCTGCGGGCCAACGTCCGTTCCTACACCGCCCCGGGACGCCCGACCGGCTGCATGATCGTGCTCGCCGCCACGACCTACACCCCGAGCACGGCCGGCATCCGCGACTTCCTCGCCGAGGAGCGGCGCAGCGCCACGGCCGCCGTGCGGGAGCGGCTCGCGCGCGGGCAGGCCGAGGGCGACGTGCCGCCCGGCGCGGACACGGGTGCGTTGGCCGCCTACGTCATGTCCGTCCAGTACGGGCTGTCCCTGCAGGCGCGCGACGGAGCCGGCCGTGCGGAGCTGGACACCGTGGTCGACTGCCTGGTGGCGGGTTGGGACGCGCTGCTGCCTCCCGCGGCGTAGCCGTCGGACGCGCGGGATAGCGTCTGCGCGTGGCAGAGCACTTCGCGGTCAACGGGGGCGCCCGGCTCGTCGGCGCCGTCGACGTGGTCGGGGCGAAGAACAGCGTGCTGAAACTCATGGCGGCGGCGCTGCTGGCCGAGGGCACGACCACCATCACGAACTGTCCCGAGATCCTGGACGTTCCGCTGATGGCCGACGTCCTGCGCAGCCTCGGCTGCACCGTGGAGGTCGACCACGGCACCGTCACCATCGACGTGCCGGCGGAGCCGGGCGCGCAGGCGGACTACCGGTCGGTGTCGCGGTTGCGCGCGTCGGTGTGCGTCCTCGGGCCGCTGGTGGCGCGCTGCCGCCGCGCGGTCGTCCCGCTGCCCGGCGGCGACGCGATCGGGTCGCGGCCGCTGGACATGCACCAGGCCGGGCTGCGCAAGCTCGGGGCGACCACCGAGATCGAGCACGGCCGGGTCGTCGCGCAGGCCGACGAGCTGCGCGGGGCGCAGATCTGGCTCGACTTCCCCAGCGTCGGCGCCACCGAGAACATCCTCATGGCCGCCGTCCTCGCCGAGGGCACCACCGTGATCGACAACGCCGCGCGCGAGCCGGAGATCGTCGATCTCTGCACGATGCTGCAGCAGATGGGCGCGAAGGTCGACGGCGTCGGCAGCTCCACGCTCACCGTGCACGGCGTCACCGGGCTGCAGCCCACCGAGCACCGCGTGATCGGCGACCGCATCGTCGGCGCGACGTGGGCGTTCGCCGCGGCCATGACCGGCGGCGAGGTCACCGTGCGGGGTGTCGACCCGCACCACATCGACCTGGTCCTGGACAAGCTGCGCAGCGCAGGCGCCGAGACCACGAGCGGCACCGAGGAGTTCACCGTCCGGATGGACGGGCGGCCGCGCGCCGTCGACTTCGTGACCCTGCCCTACCCCGGTTTCGCCACCGACCTGCAGCCGATGGCCATCGCGCTCTCGGCCGTGGCCGACGGAACGTCGATGATCACCGAGAACGTGTTCGAGGCGCGGTTCCGGTTCGTCGACGAGATGGTGCGCCTCGGCGCCGACGCCCGCACGGACGGACACCACGCCGTCGTGCGCGGCGTGCCGCGGCTCTCGAGCGCGCCGGTGTGGGCGAGCGACATCCGCGCGGGCGCGGGCCTCGTGCTGGCCGGGCTGTGCGCCGATGGGCAGACCGAGGTGTGGGACGTCGACCACATCGACCGCGGGTACCCCCGGTTCGTCGAGAACCTGCGGTCCCTCGGCGCCGACGTCGCCCGGGTGCGCAGCGAGCCCGATCGCTAGCCCTGGCCGCCCAGCTCCGCGTACACGGCGGCGGCGTTGTCGGCCGTCACCTGCTGGGTCTCCAGGGTGGTGGTCTTCGGGACCTCCGCGCAGTCGACGAGGATCTGCCGGGCGAGGTCGATCGCCTCGCGACCGCCCGTCGGGTAGACGTAGGTGGCCTGCAGCCTGCCCTGCTCCACCGCCTTGATGCCGCCGGACGGGATCGGCAGCGCGTCGATCCCGGTGAAGATCAGGTCGCCCGCGCGGCCCGCCGCTTCCGCAGCGAGGTAGGCGCCCTCGGCCATCGGGTCGTTGTGCGAGTACACCGCGTTCGCGTCCGGGTGCGCCTTGAGCAGCGCGTCCGCGACGGACTGGCCCTTCTCGCGCAGCCACTCGCCGGACTGGCTGGCCACGATCTCGATGGCCGGGTTGGCGGCGATGCCCTCGCGGAACCCGGCGCCGCGCTCCGCGGCGGGCGTCGAACCGGGCAGGCCGGCGATCTCGAGCACCTTGCCGCCCTGGGGGAGCAGCGTCTCGGCGTAGTACTGCCCGACCTGGCGGCCGATCTCGGTGTTGTCCGCCCCGATGAAGGCGGTGTACCTGTCGCCCTCCACCTTGCGGTCGAGCACGATCACCGGGATGCCGACGTCGTAGGCCTTGGCGACGACCGCGGTGAGCGGGGCGGCCTCGTTCGGCGAGATGATCAGCAGGTCGACCTGCTGGGTGATGAAGTTCTCGACGTCGGCGACCTGCTTGCTGTTGTCCTGGGCGGCGTCGGCGATGTTCACCTCGAAACCCTCGACGGCCGCGGCCGCCGTCTCGACGTCGGTGTTCATCACCTCCCGGTACGGCTCGGCGTTGTTGGCCTGCGACATGCCGATCAGGTAGTCGCCGGGCCCGCCGCACTCGGCGCCCGCCGCGTCCGGGGACGGGGCGTTCTCCGGCTGCTCGATGCTGCAGGCGGCGAGTGCGAGCGCGGACACGGCCAGCAGCGCCGGCCACGTGAATCGGTGCATGATCCCTGCTCCCCCTTGGGTCCTGCGCACACGTCAGGTGACGCTGCGGCGGAGTTTCTGCAGCGCGGCAGCCGCGACGATCACCAGGCCGGTGACCAGCAGCTGGATGTTCGCGTCGATGTTGTTGAGGCCGAGGATGTTGGTGAGGATGCCCAGCAGCAGCGCGCCGGCGAGCGTGCCGATCATCGTGCCGACGCCGCCGGCCAGGCTGGTGCCGCCGATCACCACCGCGGCGATGGCGTTGAGCTCGTAGCCGATGCCGTCGTTGGGGCTGCCCTGGCTCAGCTGGCCCGCGTGGATGATCCCGGCCACGGCCGTCAGCAGGCCGGCGATGACGAAGACCGCGATCTTCACACGGGTGACGGGCACACCGGCGAGCCGCGCGGCCCGCTCGTTGCCCCCGATCGCGTAGACGTGCCGGGCGAACGCCGTGGTCCGCAGCACGACGACGGCGATCGCGCCCAGCACCAGGAAGATGACTGCCGGGACCGGCAGCACCCCGTTGATTGAACCGCGGAGGATCTCGAACGACGGCGGCGCCTGCTGCGGCCCGTCGCCGTACGCGATCGGCACGCCGACCCCGCCGGACCAGATGCGCGCGAGGCCGCGGGCCACCTGGAGCCCGGCGAGCGTGACGATGAACGCCTGGATGCCGACGACGGCGGTCGCGACGCCCTGCAGCGCGCCGAACGCCGCGCCGATGAGCAGCACGACCAGCACGGTGGGCAGCACGCCCCACCCGTTGTCGACCATCAGGATCGCGGTGCCGACCGCGGAGAGCCCGAGCACCGCGCCGACCGACAGGTCGATCCCGCCGATCAGGATCACGAAGGTCATCCCGATGGCGATGATGCCGATCTCCGACACCGCGCGCACGACGTTGCCCAGGTTGCTCACCGACAGGAAGATGATCTCCCCGTTGCGGACCGGTGAGGCCAGCACGGCCACGACGAACACCACCACCAGGCCGAACAGGCTCTGGAAGCGGAACAGCGTGTCCGTGTTCACCAGCCGGCGCTTCACGCCGGCGCTCTCCCTCATGCCTGCCCCTCCGGGGTCGAGCCCATCGCGGCGGCCAGGACGGCCGCTTGGTTCGTGCGGTGCCGCGGCATGTCCGCGGCCACCCGGCCGCCCCGCAGCACGACGATCCGGTCGCAGACGCCGAGCAGTTCGGGCAGCTCCGACGAGGCGAACAGGATCCCGAGCCCGTCGTCGGCGAGGCTGCGCAACAGGCGGTACAGCTCGGCCTTCGCCCCGATGTCGATGCCGCGCGTGGGCTCGTCGAGCAGCAGGAGGCGGGGCCGGGCGAGCAACTGCCGGGCGAACACCACCTTCTGCTGGTTGCCGCCGGAGAGCGTGCCCACGGGCACCGCGGGTGATGCAGCCCTGATCCCGAGCGCCGCGATCTGCTCGCGGACGGCCCGCCGCTCGCGGCGCAACCGCACGACGCCCGCGGTGCACAGCGACCGCAGCGCGGTGAGCACGATGTTGTGGGCGACCGGGTGCTGCAGCTGCAGGCCCGAGCGCCGCCGGTCCTCCGACACGAAACCCACGCCGCGAGCGAGCGCCGCCCGCGGTCCGGACGGCGCGTAGTCGCGCCCGTCCAGCCGCACCGATCCGGTGCGCCGGCCCGCGGGGGCGGCGCCGTAGAGCGACTCCAGCAGCTCGGTCCGGCCCGCGCCCATCAGCCCGGCGAGGCCGACGATCTCGCCGGCGTGGACGGTGAGGTCGATGCCCGCCGGGTCGGTGCGGCCTGCCCGGCGCGCCTTCGGGTGCAGAGCCAGGTTCCGGACCTCCAGCAGCACGGCGCCAGGGGTTGTGTCGCCGTCGGTGCCGAACTGCTCGTCCTCGGCCCGCCCCACCATCAGCTCGATGACGTCCTGGCGGCTCGCGGTGCGCGGGTCGACGGTGCCGGCCACCCGCCCGTTGCGCATGACGGTGGCCCGGTCGGCGATCTCCTCGATCTCCTCCATCCGGTGCGAGATGTAGACGATCGCGACGCCGCGCTCGCGCAGCCGGTCGATGGTCGCGAACAGCAGCCGCACCTCGGCGTCGGCCAGCGCGGCCGTGGGCTCATCCATGATCAGCACCCGGGCGCCCCTGGGCTCGCGCGTCGGCTGCGGGCCCGAGTGGGTGGACAGCGCTTTGGCGATCTCCACGAGTTGCTGCTCGCCGACCCGCAGGGAGCCGACGGCGCGGGTCGGGTCGAGCTCGACCCCGAGCTCGGCGAGCTGTGCCGCGGCCGCGGCGGCCATGCGCCGGGCGTCGACGGTGCGCAGCCGGGTGCGGGGCTCGCGCCCGAGGAAGATGTTCTCGGCCACCGACAGCCCGGGCACGAGGTCCAGCTCCTGGTGGATCATCGCGATGCCGGCCGCCTGCGCGTCGGCCGGCCCGCGGAAGCGGTGCTCCCGGCCCGCCACGGTGATCGTGCCCTCGTGGTCGGTGATGACGCCGGCGAGCACGTTCATCAGGGTCGACTTGCCGGCGCCGTTCTCACCGAGCAGTGCCCGGACCTCGCCCGGTCGCACCGCGAGGTCCACGTCCGCGCACGCGAGCACGCCGGCGAACCGCTTGGTGATGCCGGACATGGTGACGAGCGCGCCGGAGCTGTCGGGCACGGGCACCTCCCGCCTGCGACCACGTCGTCGGGATCGAGAAATCGATTCCAGCGAGGCTGAACGTAGGGAAGGTCACACCGCCGGTGCAACCCCGAATCCGCGACCGGGAGAGGGGGGACATCCCTACCCCGGTTCAGGGGTTGCCCGGATGGGCCGGGCGCGCTCGAGGGGCCAGGGTGGACGACGTGATCACCGAATGGCTGGACGCGTTCTTCGCGATGATCGACGCGGTCCCGGCGTGGCAGCTCTACGCGGTGGTCGGCCTGCTGCTGGTGCTGGAGACGACCGTGCTGATCGGGCTGGTGACGCCGGGCGAGGTCGTCCTGCTCGCGGCGGCGACCACGGTGGGGAGCGCGGGGGAGTACGCGGCGCTGGCGGCCGTCGCCGCCGGGGCGAGCCTGACCGGGCAGACCGGGGGGTACCTGCTCGGCCGGAGGTTCGGGGGCCGGATCCGGGCGAGCTGGGCGGGACGCAAGGTCGGGGAGTCGAACTGGGTGCGGGCCGAGGGCGTGCTGCGCGGAGGTACCGGGCGTGCCGTCGTCGGCTCGCGGTTCCTGGCCGTCGCGCACTCGCTGGTGCCCGTCATCGCCGGGACGCTGCGCATGCCGCTGGGGCGGTACGCGCGCTACACGGCGCTGGGGGCGGTCGTCTGGGGGCTGGTGTACGTCGGGCTGGGGAGCGCGGCGTCGCTCGCGATCCGGCACTCCGCGCACCTGCTCGGGCCGACCGTGACGGGCGTGGTGATCGCGGCCGTTGCGGTCGCGGTGGGGGTGCGGGCGGTGCGCAAGCGCCGGCGTGGACGGGCTGGGGAGCCGGTCGACGCGGGCCCGCCGGCCGCTCCGGTCCCAGTGGGGACGGGGTGCGGTGACCCGTCGGGGGGCGGGTCACCGCAGGCGCCAGGGGGGCGCTGAGGGAGCCGGGCGTCCGCGGGGGCGGCGCCCGGCCCCACCGGGTGAGGTGGTCGTGTTCCGGGGGGAGCACGGCCACCTCGCTGCGTTGGGCCGAAGGGAGCAGCAGGGCCTGCGGAGTCCGGGGGTGCGTGCGACGGTGCGATCACCGCACGAGGAGGTCACATGAACGGCGCTGCCGGATGAACCACGCAGGGCGCACCGCCCACCGATCCGCGAAGAGCGCCGCGCGCAGCCGGCCAGTGAAGGCAGGCGCCCGGATCGGGATCGCGGCCTACGGGCTCACCCACCTGCTGGTCGCCTGGATCGCGCTGCAGATCGCGTTCGGCGGCAGCGGTGAGCAGGCCGACCAGAACGGGGCGTTCCAGACCATCGGGCAGCAACCGCTCGGCCGGGCGTTGCTCTGGGTGCTGGTCGCCGGCTTCGCCGCCGTCGCCCTCTGGCGGCTGGAGCAGGTGTTCTGGGGGTTCTCCTACGAGTCCGACCGCGTGACGAAGCTGCGCAAGCGGGTCGTCAGCGGTGGCAAGGCCGTGGTCTTCGCCGTCCTGACGGTGCTGGCCGCCGGCACCGCGGTGGGCAGCGGCGGGGGCGGCGGTCAGCAGGGCGCCACCGCCGGCGTGCTCGGGATGCCCGGCGGGCAGCTCCTCGTCGGGGTGGTGGGGGTCGGGATCCTGGTCGCCGGCGTGGTCACCGTGGTCACCGGGGTGCAGCAGCGCTTCCGGCGCGACATGTCCCTGCCGTCGGACCGGCACGCGCGGGCGGTCGCCCTGCGGACCGGGCAGGTCGGGTTCGCGGCGAAGGGCGTCGCGCTCGGCCTGATCGGCGTGCTCGTCGTCGTCGCCGCCGTGCGGTTGCGCCCCGAGGAGGCGTCGGGCATGGACACGGCGCTGCGGACGCTGGCCGGGCAGCCGTTCGGGCCGTACCTGCTCGCGGCCGTCGCGCTCGGGCTGCTGGCCTACGGGCTGTTCTGCTTCTTCGACGCGCGCTACCACCGCGTCTGAGGTCTCAGTCCGAGGGGCCGCTCACGACCACGCGGGCGGCGGCGAGGTCGGCGGGGAACACGAGCAGGCGGTAGGCGCTGCCCGACCGGCCGACGGTCGCGCGGACGCCGGCGGCCGCGAGCCGGGAGCGCAGCACCTGCGCCGCGGCCTCCGTCGGCACCCGGGACACCTCGGTGAGCAGGCCGTCGCCGGTCGGGTCGTCGGGGTCGGGGATGTGCGGGGCCGGTTGGTCGCGACCGGTGCCGAACGTCCAGCGCAGCGCGATCAGGATCATCGCCAGCATCAGGACGCCGCCGACGAGAGCGGTGAGCGGGGCGGCGGTCACCCCCTGATTGTGCGCCGCACCGGCGGGCAGCGCGCGTCCCCCTGGATCGATCCGCAGGTGTGACGCCGCTCCTCGGACGGGGCCGCGGGGGCTACCTGCCAGTAGCATCACGTCCCAGCTCATCCTCGACGCGGAGGTGCCCGGTGCCGTACCCGACCGACCGCGAGCGCGACCGACCGTGGGTCATCCGCACCTACGCGGGCCACTCGTCCGCCGAGAAGTCCAACGCGCTCTACCGGCGGAACCTCGCCAAGGGCCAGACCGGCCTGTCCGTCGCCTTCGACCTGCCGACCCAGACCGGTTACGACCCCGACGACGAGCTCGCGAAGGGCGAGGTCGGCAAGGTCGGGGTGCCGGTCAGCCACATCGGCGACATGCGAACGCTCTTCGACGGCATCCCGATGGCCGAGGCCAACACCTCGATGACGATCAACGCCCCGGCGATGTGGCTGCTCGCGCTCTACGTCGCGGTGGCCGACGAGCACGAGGCGCCCCGCGCGACGCTCGCGGGCACCACGCAGAACGACATCGTCAAGGAGTACCTGTCGCGCGGGACGTACGTGTTCCCGCCCGCGCCGAGCATGCGGCTGATCTCGGACATGATCGCGTGGTCGGTCTCGAACATCCCGAAGTGGAACCCGATCAACATCTGCAGCTACCACCTGCAGGAGGCCGGTGCCACGCCGCCGCAGGAGCTCGCCTACGCGCTGTCCACGGCGGTCGCCGTGCTGGACGCCGTGCGCGACTCGGGGCAGGTGCCGCAGGAGCGGTTCGGCGACGTCGTCGGGCGCATGTCGTTCTTCGTCAACGCGGGCCTGCGGTTCGTCGAGGAGATGTGCAAGATGCGGGCCCTGGCCCGGCTCTGGGACGAGATCACGCGCGAGCGCTACGGCGTGCAGGACCCGAAGCAGCGGCGGCTGCGCTACGGCGTGCAGGTCAACTCCCTCGGGCTCACCGAGGCGCAGCCGGAGAACAACGTGCAGCGCATCGTGCTGGAGATGCTCGCAGTGACGCTGTCGCGCGACGCGCGCGCCCGGGCGATCCAGCTCCCGGCCTGGAACGAGGCACTCGGCCTGCCCCGCCCGTGGGACCAGCAGTGGGCGCTGCGCATGCAGCAGGTGCTCGCCTACGAGACCGACCTGCTCGAGTACGAGGACCTCTTCGAGGGCAGCCGGGTCGTCGAGGCCAAGGTCGCCGAGCTCGTCGAGGAGGCCCGCGCGGAGATCGGGCGCGTCCAGGAGATGGGCGGGGCGGTCGCCGCCGTCGAGTCCGGCTACATGAAGGGGCAGCTGGTCAGCTCGCTCGCCGAGCGGCGCAGGCGGATCGAGTCCGGCGAGGAGGTCGTCGTCGGCGTCAACCGCTTCGACAGCACCGAGCCGAGCCCGCTGCAGGCCGAGGGCGCGGGCGCGATCGAGACGGTCGACCCGGCCACCGAGGCGGCCGCGATCGAGGCGGTCCGCGCCTGGCGCGCGGGCCGCGACGCCGCCGCCGTCGAGGCCGCGCTCGGCACCCTGCGCGACGCCGCACTGAGACATTCGACTGCGCCCGACGCCAACCTCATGGACGCCTCGATCGCCTGCGCGAAGGCGGGCGTCACCACCGGGGAGTGGGCCGGCGTCCTGCGCGAGGTGTTCGGCGAGTTCCGCGCCCCCACCGGCGTCTCGGCCGCCGTGACGGGCGGCGAGGCGGCGGGCGAGATCGCCGAGGTGCGCGAGCGGGTGCGGGCGGCCGGGGAGCGGCTCGGCACGCGGCTGCGGATGCTCGTGGGCAAGCCCGGCCTCGACGGGCACTCCAACGGCGCCGAGCAGGTGGCCGTGCGCGCCCGCGACGTCGGCTTCGAGGTCGTCTACCAGGGCATCCGGCTCACGCCCGCGCAGATCGTGGCCGCAGCCGTGCAGGAGGACGTGCACGTGGTGGGCCTGTCGGTGCTCTCCGGCTCGCACCTGGAGGTCGTTCCCGCCGTCGTCGACGGGCTGCGCGCCGCGGGCGCCGACGACGTACCCGTGGTGGTCGGCGGCATCATCCCGCCCGAGGACGCCGCGGCGCTGCGGGAACGCGGGGTGGCCGCGGTGTTCACGCCGAAGGACTACCAGCTCACGGGGATGATGGACGAGATCGTGACGCTGGTGCTGGCCGCGAACGGCGAGCAGGCGCCCGCTGCGCGCTGACACACTCCCGGTGTGCCGGAGATCGATGACAGCTTCGTGCCCGTGGCCGACGCCCGCCCGGGCGACGTGCCGTGGCCGCCTCTGACCTGGCCACCGCAGCCCGGCGTGGTGGTGACGACCGGCCGCGTCGTCGAGCTCGTGCCCGCCGACCCGGCCCGCGACGCCGAGGCGCTCTTCGCGGCCCTGGACGACGAGCGGGTGTGGCAGCACGTGAAGGGCCGCCCGGACACCGCGCAGGCGTACGCCGTGACGCTGGACCGCAACCGCGCGGCCGGGGCCCTGCCGTGGCTGGTGCGACTGCGCGTGCCGTGCGCCGGTCTGCCCGCCGGGACCGTCGTCGGGACGTCGAGCTACCTCGACGTCTCGGTGCCCGACGCCCGCCTGGAGATCGGGAGCACCGCCTATACGCCGGCGGTCTGGGGGACCGCGGTGAACCCCGACACGAAGCTGGCGCTGCTCGCCCAGGCCTTCGACGTGCTCGGCGCCGGGCGGGTCCAGCTCAAGACCGACGTGCGCAACGTGCGCTCGCAGCGCGCGATCGCCCGCCTCGGCGCCCGGTACGAGGGCATCCTGCGCCGCTACCAGCGCCGGGCCGACGGGACGGTGCGCGACACCGTCATGTTCTCGATCCTGGCGGAGGACTGGCCGCAGGTGCGGGCGCGCATCCACCGCACCTTGGAGCCATACAGCTGATTTCGCCGCCCGGATGACAGCAGTACGGCTCCACGGTGCGGGACGGGGGTCAGCGGGCGGCGTTCTCCTCCGCGTCGTTGCGCTCGCCCCGCCTGCGGAAGAAGCCGAGGCCGGGGATGCCCTGGATCGCCTGGCGCACCTCCTTGAGCTGTTCGAGCAGCTCGTGGACGTCCGGGCCGACCCGGTCGAGGGTGGCCAGGATCGGCATGATGTCGCCCTCGAGGTGCTCGGTGAGCTGCGGCAGCTGGTCGATCAGCCGGATCGCCGCCCGCACCTCGTCCTCGGAGAACTCCTCCACGAACCTGCGGGCCAGCGGCGCGGCCTGCCGGGCGATCGGCTGGTAGGTGGCCAGCAGCTCCGAGGCCCCGTTCGCGGCCCCGGCGGCCTGGTCGACCACCGAGCCCGCGCGGTCGGCCACCGCGGTCGCCGTGCCGATCACCGCGCCCGCGTCGTCGGCCACGCCTCCCGCGGTGGCGACGATCGTGCGCGCGTCCGCGGCGACGGTGCCGGCGCCGGCCACGACGGTGGCCGCCTCGTCGGCCACCGCGCCTGCCTTCTCCACGAGCACCGCGGCGCCCTCGGCCACCCCGTCGGCGCGTGCCACGAGCCCGGCCGCGTCGTCGGCCACGCCGCCGGCCCGGCCGACGAGCCCGGCCGCCTCGTCGGCCACCCCGCCCGCGCGGCTGACCAGCGCGCTCGCACCGTCGGCGACCGTGCGGACCTCGGCCAGTAGCGCGTCCACGGTGCGGACCATGCCGTCGGCGTCGCGCAGCACCTCGTCGACCCGGCCGACCGCGACCTGCACCGCGCCCAGCAGGTCGTCGACCGACCGCATGATCCCGTCGGTCCGCTCGACGATCGTGTCGGCGCGGTCCGCGACCGCGGTGATCCGCCCGACCAACCCGTCCGCCTCGTCGAGGAGCCCGGCCACCCGCTCGGGCAGGGAGGCGACGACCTGCACGGCCTCGTCGCTCCACCCGACCACGGCGCGTGCTCCGGCGATGACCTCGGACGGGCCGACCCAGACCGGGAGCCCGGCGATGCGCAGCATGCCCCGATCCTGTCGCATGCCGGGCTCGTCGGCTGGGTCGGGCGGTCGGTGGAAGCGGCGCCGTGTGTACCCGCCCCTTCGGGCGTTTATGGCGTCCGATCGGGTGAAGGTCGGCCGGAAACATGCAGCTCGTTGCGGTCGCGTAACGAGTAGAGGGATGCGGCGCCCAGGTGACGGCGAGGCGAACGAGTTCCCCTACGTTCGGACTTCGACGTCGGTGACCGGAGGGGGGTCGCCGGACGAACGGAAGGAGTAGCCATGACGCAGTTCTGGAGCAGGCGTGACTTCCTGCGCCGCACGGCGACGGCCGGAGCGGTGGCGATCGGCGGATCGACGTTCCTCGCGGCGTGCCAGAGCACCGGCGGCGGAGGCGCAGCAGGCGGCGGGAGCGTCCTGGAGAACGCCCGGAGTGCCGGCAGCATCCGCATCGGTATCGCCGGTGAGGAGCCGTACGGCTTCACCGACGTCAGCGGCAACGTCACCGGGGAGGCCCCTGAGGTCGCACGTGTCGTGCTGCAGGCCATGGGCATCGCCGAGGTGCAGGCCGAGCAGGTCGACTTCGGGTCGCTCATCCCCGCGCTGAACGCCAACCGCTACGACATGGTGTGCGCGGGTATGAACATCACCGCCGAGCGCTGCGGACAGGCGGCGTTCTCGATCCCGGACTACACCGCGCTGACCGCGTTCCTCGTGCCGGCCGGCAACCCGCAGCAGGTGGCCACGTTCGAGGACATCGCGGCCAAGGGCGTGCCGCTCGCCGTGCTCAGTGCCGCTGTGGAACAGGGTTACGCGGAGGCCGCAGGCGTCCCCGCCGGAAGCATCAGCGTCTACGACGACCAGAACGCACTGCTGCAGGCCGTCACCTCCGGGCGGGCGTACGCGGCCGCCCTGACCGACATCTCGCTCAAGTGGCTCGCCGGGAAGAACCCGGACGCCGGGGTCGAGGTCACCGAAGGCTTCACGCCCACCGAGAACGGGCAGCCCGTGGTCTCCGCGGGCGGGTTCGTGTTCCGGCAGGCCGACAACGACCTGCGGGAGGCCTTCAACGCCGAGCTGCAGAAGGCGCACGACGACGGACGCTGGCTCACGGCCGCGAGCCCCTTCGGCTTCTCGGAGGACAACCTGCCTGCAGACGGGGTGACCACCGAGCAGCTCTGCTCGGCCTGAGCCGGCCGTGGAGACCTTCGGCACCTGGCTGTCGATACTCAACCAGGGCCTGCCGTACACCATGATCGCTACGGTCGGCGGCATCGGTCTGACGATCGTGCTGTCGTTCGTCGCGGGGCTCGCGCTCCTGTCGCCCTGGCGGTGGGTGCGCGTGATCAGCCGGATCTACGTGGAAGGCCTGCGAGGCACGTCCGAGGTCGTCCAGCTGTTCTGGATCTTCTTCGCGCTGCCGGTGCTGGTCGGCTTCGAGTTCATCCCGCTGTGGGGCGGTGTGGCAGTACTGGGTCTCAACCACGGGGCCTACGGCGCCGAGATCGTCCGAGGGGCGGTGCAGTCCGTCCCGCGGGCGCAGTACGAGGGTGCGCTCGCGCTCAGCCTCTCGCCCGCCCAGCGGATGCGGCGGGTGATCCTTCCGCAGGCGGTCGCCGAGATGATCCCGCCCTTCAACAACCTGTTCATCCAGCTGCTCAAGAGCACATCGATCCTGTCGTTCGTCTTCATCCCCGAGATCACGAGGCAGGCGACCGAGGTCCTGATCCCGAACTTCAACCCGTGGGTCATCCAGATCATGCTGCTGCTCCTGCTCTACTACCTGGTGATGTCGCTGGTCATCACCGCGGTGATGCGGGGGCTGGAGCGGCTGGCCGCGTCGCGTCTCGGACGGGGCGCGCCCCGCCGCGGTGCTGCACGAGCGTTGGCAGGGACCCACTGATGACCGTCTGGGACTGGAACTACGCGTTCTCGATCCTGCCCGCCCTCGTCGAGGGGCTCGGGCTCACGCTCGTCGCGACGGTGCTCGGATCGATCATCGCGATGGTGCTCGGCTTGGTGTTCGCGGTGCTGCAGCGCGGTCCGCGCCCGGTCGCGATCATCGTGCGCGCGTTCGTCGAGTTCGTGCGCAGTACGCCGCTGTTGGTGCAGATCTTCTTTCTTTACTTCGGCCTGCCCGCATTCGGCGTCGTCTTGAGCGGGCTCACCGTCGGCGTGATCGCGCTCGGTATCCACTACGCCTGCTACACGTCAGAGGTTTATCGCGCCGGCATCGATGCCGTCCCCCGTGGGCAGTGGGAGGCGGCCACAGCGCTGAGCCTGCCGAGGTCGCGGGTCTGGACCGGCGTGGTGCTCCCGCAGGCGATCCCCAGGGTGGTCCCCGCTCTCGGCAACTACGTGATCTCGATGTTCAAAGAGGTCCCGCTGCTGGTCGCGATCAGCGTCCTGGACGTGGTCGGGCGGGCAGAGGAGGTCGGCAACACGTACTTCCGCTACGTCGAGCCCTACACCCTCGCGGGACTGTTCTTCCTCCTGCTCAGCTACCCCGCCTCGTTGCTGATGCGCAGATTGGAGCGTCGTGTCGGTGCAATCTAACGGTGCGACCGAGCCCATGATCGTATTTGACGACGTGGAGAAGCGGTTCGGCGACAACGTCGTGCTCTCCGACCTCAGCTTCACCGTCGCGCCGGGTGAGCACGTCACGCTGATCGGGCCGTCCGGGTCGGGCAAGACCACGATCCTGCGGCTGCTCATGTGCCTGGAGTCGGTCACCGGCGGCACCATCAAGGTGGCCGGCAAGTACCTCTCGCACATGGAGAAGGGCGGCAAGCTCGTCCCCGCCGACGAGAAGCACAGCCGTGAGGTGCGCAAGCGCATCGGGATGGTGTTCCAGCAGTTCAACCTCTTCCCGAACATGACCGTGCGGGGCAACCTGATCGAGGCGCCCACCCGCGTGCTCGGGCTGTCCAAGGACGAGGCGAACGCGCGGGCGAAGGAACTGCTCGACCTGGTCGGGCTCGGGGAGAAGATCGACGAGCACCCGTCGCGGCTGTCGGGCGGCCAGCAGCAGCGCGTGGCGATCGCGCGGGCGCTGGCGATGCAGCCGGACGTCCTGCTGCTCGACGAGGTGACCTCCGCACTGGACCCCGAGCTG
Source organism: Pseudonocardia kunmingensis (assembly GCF_006716445.1). GTDB lineage: Bacteria > Actinomycetota > Actinomycetes > Mycobacteriales > Pseudonocardiaceae > Pseudonocardia > Pseudonocardia kunmingensis. The sequence goes on along the minus strand of NZ_VFPA01000001.1, from coordinate 1,822,461 downwards.
GTGGCGGGGGTGCTCAAGCTGCTGCAGGACATCGGTGAGACCACCGACATCACGATCCTGTGCGTCACGCACGAGATGGGCTTCGCGCGCGACTTCTCGCACCGGGTGATGATGTTCGACGGCGGCCAGGTGATCGAGGACGCGCCGCCGGAGAAGCTCTTCTCGGAGCCGGACCACCCGCGCACGCAGGAGTTCCTGAAGGCGGTGCTGAGCAGGGGCTGATCACAGCGTGCGGCGTCTCAGCCTCTCGGTGTGCAGAGCTCCGCCGTCGTCAGGCCCGCGGGCGGCAGGTTCTCGCGCGTGAAACCGAACTGCTCGGTGATGCGCAGCCACTCGCCCGAGGCCTGCAATGCGGCCAGCTCCGCGTTGAACGCCTCGAGGAAGTCGTTCTCGCCGGTGCGGACGGCGAAGGCGGCGGCGGGCACGACGGGACGCCCGCCGACGACGGGCTCCACGGCCTCGGTGACCTCGACGCCCGCGCCCGGGTTGCGGCGCAGCTCGTCGAGCAGCGAGATCCGGGTCAGCGCGCCGACGGCGACGCGTTCGCCCGCGACGCTGCGGAGCAGCTCCGACTGGCCGTCGACGATCTCCAACTGGTCGTCGGGCACCCCGGCCGCGCGGGCGTAGTCGATCTCGACACCCCCGGCGATCACCGCGAGGCGCACCTCGGAGCGGGCGACGTCGCGGAACGACTCGATCTCGCGCGGGTTGCCCTCCTGGACGAGGAACGCCGGCGGGGCGACGAAGTCGGGCCGCGTGAAGGCGACCTCGCGGCAGCGGTCGGGCTTGACGGTCATCCCCGCGGTGATCAGGTCGAACACTCCGGCCTGCAGCTGGGGGATCAGGTCGGCGAACGGCACGCGCACGGCGGCGAGGCCGTCGATCCCGAGGCGGGCCAGCACCGCGCGCGCGACCTCCGGCTGCGAACCGGTGACCCGCCCGGCGGAGTCGACGTAGCTGTAAGGCTGCTCGCCGGAGACACCCACGCGGATCGCGCCGTCCGCCCTCGCCCGCTCGAGGGTGCTCCCGGCGGGCCGGGAGCAGGCGACCGCCGCACCCGCCGGGATCGTGAGCGCGAGGAGTCGCCGTCGGGAGAGCATCCCGAGCAGAGTAGTGCGCGGCGCTCTCAGCCCTGCCGGCCGCCGTGGAGCAGCTCGTGCCGGACGGCGGAACCGGGCGAAGTCCCGTCGAGGGTGGCCACCGTGCTGATCATGGCCGGTCGCGTTCCGCGGAACGCGCCGGTGCCGACCCGGTCGACCTCATGGGTCTTCGGCCGCGGTCGCAGACCCATGGTGTCGATGTCACGGGGGATTCTGCTGTGGGCGAGCCGTTCCCGGCTCGAGGCCACTGCCGCCCGCCTCGGCCCGGTCCCCGGCGCAGTCGGTCGGTTCCCCTGCCGCCGCCCGTCGGCGAGGTGGCCGGGTTGGTGCAACTGCCGAATATCGGGGCCGGCCGGGCGGCCGTCCCCGACCTGGCCCAGGCCTGTTGGGGACGAGCCCGTCGCTGCTGGGTAGGTGCGCACCTGGCTGTGGTCCCGATCCACCCCGTCCCGGTGATCATCGGACATGCTCGTAGCCGTCCAGGCGCTCGTGATCGGTGGAAACGGGACATGTGCTGCATGGGTGCGGCTCATGTCCCTGGTTCCCTGATCAAGGCTGTTGTCGATGGGGTTGGAAAACGGCACCACAGCCAGATGAGTGGCACCCGGCAGGAAGGTTCTCGTCGTGGACCGGCCTGGGCCCGGTCGGGGACGGCCGCCGGAGCGACCACGTCACTCGGTAGTTCTGCCAACCGGACCACCCCTCGCCACCGGAGGTCGGGCAGGGCACTGGGCCGACTGCGAGTGACCGTTGGGCGCGGAGTGGGGCAGTGGCCTCGAGCCGGGAACGGCGCGCCCACCGCAACCCGCCCCACCAGAGAGGAACCCCCGAGAGGAGCGGCCACGTGCTCACACCCCCGAACTCGCCTCACGCGACCCGTCGACGGGGTGCGTGGCCGCGGAAGGGGTGCGTCGGTGGAGGAGCGGCAGGTCGGCACCCGGTGCCCGGTCGAGGCGCGCTCATGCGCCCCGGTTCAGCCCGCGCCCCCGTCGAAGTGGGGTGCGTGCCCCCGCGCTAGTCCGGCCAGACCGGCTTGCGCTTCTCCAGGAACGCGGCCATGCCTTCCTTGGCGCCCGGGGACTGCGACAGGGAGGCCATGACCTCGGTCGCGATCGCGTAGGCGTCGGCCTCGGGCCGGTCGAGCTGGGCGTAGAGCGTCTGCTTGCCGACGGCCTTGCCGAAGCGGCTGCCCCGGGTGGCGCGGGCGAGCAGGTCGTCGACGCGCGCGTCGAGCTGGTCGTCCGGCACCGCGTAGTTGACGAGGCCCCACTCCGCGGCGGTCGCGGCGTCGATGGTGTCGCCGGTCAGGGCCATCTCCATCAGGCGCTTGCGGCCGATGTTGCGCGCGACGGGGACGGCGGGCGTGTGGCAGAACCAGCCGCCCTTGCCCCCGGGCAGCGCGAACAGCGCCGACTCGGCCGCCACGGCGAGGTCGCAGGACGCGACGAGCTGGCAGCCCGCGGCCGTGGCGATGGCGTGCACGCGGGCGATCACCACCTGCGGCACCGACTCGATCGTGCGCATCAGCCGGGTGCACAGCTGGAGCAGGTCGCGGACGCCCGCGAGGTCCCGGGCGGCGACGTCGGAGAAGTCGTGCCCCGCCGAGAACGCCTTGCCCTCCCCGGCGAGCACGATGCCGGTGGCGTCCGACCGCCCGGTGGTCTCGAACGCGTCGAGGAGCTCGCGCAGGTGCGCCTCGGTGAGCGTGTTGCGCCGTTCCGGCCGGTTCATCGTGATCCGGACGGTGTCCCCCTCCTGCTTCACCAGCAGGTGCTCGTAGTCGGTCATGCCCGACGGTAACCCGACCTGAGAGCCGGTCACAGCATCGCAGCGCACTTCCTTGCCGGAACCGGTCGGCGGGGCTACCGTGACCGTATGACTCGATGAGCAAATCGAGTCACAGCGTTCTGCGAGGTGGGCATGGCGGCACCGGAGGTTCCGGAACCGCGCGTCGAGCGGATGCTCGACAGCGCGGCGGAGCTGCTCGTGCGGTGGGGCTACCAGCGCGTGACGATCGACGAGGTCGCGCGGCACGCCGGCATCGGCAAGGGCACGGTGTACCTGCACTTCCGCTCGAAGGACGCGCTCTTCCTCACGGTGCTGCTGCGGGAGCAGCGCAAGATCGTCCAGCACCTGGCCGACCGGATGGATGCCGACCCGCGCACCGTCCTGCCGGGCGCCACGATGCGGCTGCTCTACGAGCAGCTGGTGTCCGTGCCGGTCGCGCGCTCGGTCTACCTCGGTGACGCCGAGGTGCTCGGCAGGCTGGCGCACGAGGCCGGGGGCACGCTCGGCGAGCTCGCCGCCGCCCGCGCGGACGCGGTGCGCCAGCACATCCACCTGCTCGGTGCCGCGGGCTGCCTGCGACCGGGCCTGCCCCCCGATTCGGCGCTGTACGCGTTCGCCGCAACCGCGTCCGGCTTCCTGCTGGTCGACGGGTTCGGCTACGGCGACCTCGTCCCGGACGTCGAGGAGCGGTCCGCGCTGCTCGAGCAGACCATCGCGGCCGCGGTGCAGGCGCCGGACCCGCCCGCCGCCGAGCTCGCGCGCATCGCACCGGAGATCGCGCAGCGCTACCGGTCGCTGCTCGTCCACGTCGATCAGGAATGGCGCCGCCGCGTCCGTTGACCCGGACGCGGGCGCCGGAAACGGAGCCAGCGATGACCCAGCCGGCCACGCAGCAGACGAACCCGCTGCGACCCGAACCCGACGTCATGGACCCCGCTCTGCTCCGCGACCCGGTGGCGGGCTACGGGTGGCTGCGGGAGGAGGCGCCGGTCCTGCGGGGCCGCTCACCCGACGGCAGCCCGTGCTGGTTCGTCACGCGCCAGGCTGACGTCCGGACGGTCCTCGGCGACCCGCGCTTCGTCAACAGCGCCACCTCGGTGTCCGGCGTCACCGTGGACAACCTGCGCGACAAGCTCACCGAGATGATCGGCATCCCGCGCGAGCTCGCCCACTACTTCACCGACTCGATCCTCGACGCCGACGGCGACGACCACACGCGGCTGCGCAAGCTCGTCTCGCGGGCCTTCACGGTGCGCCGGATCGGCGCGTTGCGACCGCGCGTGGAGGAGATCACCGCGGGGCTGCTCGACCGGCTGGCGACGCTCGACGGCCCCGTCGACTTGATCTCCGAGTTCGCCTACCCGCTGCCGATCACCGTGATCTGCGAACTGGTGGGGGTGCCGGAGGAGGACCGGCCCGCGTGGCGGCGCTGGGGCGCGGTGCTGATGACCATGAACCCGGAGCAGACGCCGGCCGTGGCCCGGGAGATGATCGACCACATCCACGACCTGGTCGCGCGCCGGCGCGCGGAGCCCGCGGACGACCTGCTCACCGCGCTCGTCCAGGTGCAGGAGGAGGACGGCGACCGCCTGTCCGCGGACGAGCTCGTGACGATGGTGCTCACGCTGGTCATCGCGGGCCACGAGACCACGGCGCACCTGATCGGCGCCTCGACGCTCGCCCTGCTCACCCACCCCGACCAGCTCGCGCGGCTGCGTGCCGAACCGGAGCTGTGGCCCGGCGCGGTGCACGAGCTGATGCGCTGGTGCGGGCCCGTGCAGATCTCGCGGGCGCGCTACGCCGCGCAGGACGTGGAGCTCGGGGGTGTGACGATCCGGCGGGGCGAGGTCGTGCAGCCCATCCTGGTCTCGGCGAACCACGATCCGCGCGAGTACGCCGAGCCGGACCGCCTCGACGTGACGCGGCGCCCGGCCGGGCGCGGGGAGGGACACGTCGGGTTCGGGCACGGATTCCACTACTGCCTCGGCGCCGCGCTCGCCCGGCAGGAGGGCGAGGTCGCGCTGCGGGCGCTGTTCGAGCGGTTCCCCGACCTCGCGCTCGCCACCGAGGAGCTGGAGTGGATCCCGGTGCCGGGCATCCGGCGTCTCGCCCGGCTGCCGCTGCTGCTGCGGTAGCCCGCCGAGCTGGTCGGGCCGGACGGCGCGGGGAGTCGCGTCCGGCCGGGCCCGGGGGGACGGGTCACCGGCGCCGCTGAGGGGGGCGGAGCCGGTTGCGGGGGGAGGGACCGGTCGGACCGGAGGCGGGGGGCTCCGGTCCGACCGGGTCGGTGGCCGCAGCAGTCGCCTGAGCGGCCCGCCGGTCCTCCGCGGAGCTGACCGTCACGCGGAGCCGGCGTCCCGCAACCGCAGCAACAGGTAGGCCGCGAGCGTCTGGGCGTCGACGAGCTGGGAGCGGCGCACCATCTGCTCGAACTCGGCGGTGGTGAACCAGCGGGCGCGCATGTCCTGCTCGCTGTGCTCGCGCCCGACCGGGCCCTCGCGCAGGTCGGTCGCGAGGAACACGTGCTCGCGCTGGCTCGACATGCCCGGTGCGATGTCCAGGTCGCCGAGCAGCTCCATCCGGCCGGCGACGAGACCGGTCTCCTCGGCGAGCTCGCGGGCGGCGAGCTCGGCGGGGTCGACCTCGGCCCGGTCCGGGGCCGTGCCCATCGGGAACTCCCAGCGCCGCTGCCCCACCGGGTAGCGGAACTGCTCCACGAGGTGCAGCCGGTCCCCGTCGCGGGGGATGACGATGGCGGCGGTCGGCTTGTCGACGACGCCGTAGATCCCCTCGCTGCCGTCGTCGAGGCGGATCGCGTCCTCCCGGAGCGTCATCCACCGGTTCGCGTAGACCTGTCGGCTGCTGATCGTCTGCACGCCGACCACCGTGCACCGCCACCGCATGCGGCACGATCCCGGGGGTGCGCGCGTCCCGCCTGGTCACCCTGCTGTTCACCCTCCAGCGCCTGCGCGGGGCGACGGCGGCCCAGCTCGCGCGCGAGCTGGAGGTCTCAGAGCGCACGATCTACCGCGACGTGGCCGCGCTGTCCGCCGCGGGCGTCCCGCTCTGGACCGAGCCCGGCCGTGGCGGCGGCATCCGGCTCGTCGACGGCTGGCGCACCCGCCTCGACGGGCTGACGGCGCAGGAGGCCGCCGCGATCTTCGCGGTCGGCGCCCCCCAGGTGCTCGCCGAGCTGGGCATGAGCGCGGCGCTCGCCGGGGCGCAGGCCAAGCTGCTCGCGACGCTGCCCGCGGAGCTGCAGGACCACGCGCGGGGCGTCGCCGAGCGGTTCCACCTCGACGCCCCGGGCTGGTTCCACACCCCCCAGCAGGTGACCCAGCTGGCCGCCGTGGCCGAGGCGGTGTGGGAGCAGCAGCGGCTGCGCATCGGCTACCGGCGCCGCCACGACGTCGTCGAGCGGACGGTCGACCCGCTCGGGCTCGTGCTCAAGGCGGGCACCTGGTACCTCGCCGCGGGTGTCGACGAGACCGTGCGCACCTACCGGGTCGACCGGATCACGGCCGCCGAGCCGACCGGCGCCCGCTTCGAGCGCCCCGACCGCTTCGACCTCGCCGAGTGGTGGGCCGGGGCCGCGGGCCGGTTCGAGAGCCAGATGCTGCGCGCGACCGTGCGGCTGCGGGTGGGCCCGCGCGGGCTGAAGATCCTCCCGCACGCCGCGGACCACGACGCGGCGCTGAAGGCGATCGCGCACGCAGGCCCCCCGGACGCCGAGGGCTGGCGCGAGCTGGAGCTCGACGTCGAGAGCGTCGACGTGGCGGCGGGCCAGCTCACGGCCCTCGGCGGCGAGGTCGAGGCGCTGCATCCGGAGGAGCTCCGCGCGGCGTTGGCGGCAGCAGGAGCGGCCCTGGCCGCCCGCAACGCTGCTGCGCCGCCCGCCACCACCTGACGAACGGCACGCTCGTCGGCCAGGAACCGACGAGAGTGCCGTTCGTCCGACGCCGGGGCTCCCCTACGCTCGCCCCCGTGCGTCTCGTCATCGCCCGGTGCCAGGTCGACTACGTCGGGCGGCTCACCGCCCACCTGCCCATGGCGCCGCGGTTGCTGCTGGTCAAGGCCGACGGCTCGGTCAGCATCCACGCCGACGACCGGGCCTACAAACCGCTGAACTGGATGAGCCCCCCGTGCTGGCTCGAGGAGCAGCCGGGCGTGTGGACGGTGCGCAACAAGGCCGACGAGTCGCTCGTCATCCAGATCGACGAGGTGCTGCACGACTCGAAGCACGAGCTCGGCGTCGACCCGGGCCTGGTGAAGGACGGCGTCGAGGCGCACCTGCAGGAGCTGCTCGCCGATCACCCCGGTGTGCTCGGCGAGGGTTTCTCGCTGGTGCGGCGCGAGTACATGACCGCGATCGGTCCGGTCGACCTGCTCTGCCGGGACGCGGACGGCGGCTCGGTGGCCGTCGAGATCAAGCGCCGCGGCGAGATCGACGGCGTCGAGCAGCTCACCCGCTACCTCGAGCTCATGAACCGCGACCCGCTGCTCGCGCCGGTGAAGGGCGTGTTCGCGGCGCAGCAGATCAAGCCGCAGGCCCGCACCCTGGCCACGGACCGCGGCATCCGCTGCGTCACCGTCGACTACGACGCCCTGCGCGGGTTCGAGAAGGACGACCTGCTGCTGTTCTAGGCGGGGGCACACTTGGGGGTATGCCCGAAGTCACCGTTTATCTCCCCGACGGGCTCGACCGGGCCGCGCTGGAGCGCAAGCTACCGCTGTCTGCACTGGCTCAGGAGGCGGTCGAACGCACTGTCCGCGCATCGGACCTGAATGAATGGGTGGCGCGGATGCGCGCTCGGCCCCGGCGCTGCGAGACCACGATCGACACGGCCGCGCTCCTCGACGAGGTCCGTGAGGAGTTCGGCACGTGATCGTGCTCGGTGGGTCGGCAGCGGTCCACTTCGTGCCGTACGGGTAGGCCCGGGCGGGCCGCCGTCGGCCTGTGCGGGCCGTGGGCGGCGGCCTACTCTGGAGTAATGACCGCCACCGATGTGCCGCCCGTCCCCGCGACGGCGACCTTCGAGTCCCTCGACCCGCGCACGGGCGACGTGGTCGGCACGCATCCCGTGCACGACGCGGTCGCGGTGGAGGCCGCGGTGGCGCGCGCGGTGGGGGCCGCGCAGTGGTGGGACGGGCTCGGCCACGCCGAGCGCAGGCGCCGCCTCGCGGCCTGGCGGGTGGCGCTCGTCCACAAGACGGACGACCTCGTGCACGTCATCGCCGAGGAGACCGGCAAGCCGCTCGACGACGCCCGCCTCGAGCTGGTGCTCGCGATCGACCACCTCGACTGGGCCGCGAAGCACGCCGAGAAGGTCCTCGGCACGCGCAAGGTCGCGCCCGGGCTGCTGATGGGCAACCAGGCGGCGAGCCTCACCTACCGGCCGTTCGGCGTCATCGGCGTGATCGGCCCGTGGAACTACCCGGTGTTCACGCCGATGGGCTCGATCGCCTACGCGCTCGCGGCCGGCAACGCCGTCGTCCTCAAGCCGAGCGAGCTGACGCCCGGCGTCGGCGTCGCGCTCGCGGACACCTTCGCCGAGATCGTCGACGGCCGTCCGGTGCTGCAGGTCGTCACCGGGTTCGGGGAGACCGGCGCGGCGCTGTGCCGCGCCCCGGGCGTCGGGAAGATCGCCTTCACCGGCTCGACGGCCACCGGCAAGCGCGTGATGGCCACCTGCGCCGAGACGTTGACCCCGGTGCTGGTCGAGTGCGGCGGGAAGGACCCGCTGATCGTCGACGTCGACGCCGACCTCGACGCCGCGGCGGACGCGGCGGTGTGGGGCGGCATGTCCAACGCGGGGCAGACGTGCGCGGGCGTGGAGCGCGTGTACGTGCTCGAGGCGGTGGCCGAGGAGTTCACGGCGAAGGTCGTGGCGCTGGCGCGCGGGTTGCGGGCGGGGACGGGCGGCGAGTACGGGCCGATGACGATGCCCGCGCAGGCCGAGGTGGTGCGCCGCCACGTCGAGGACGCGCTGGCCAGGGGAGGGCGCGCGGTCGTCGGCGGCGCCGAGTCGGTGCAGCCGCCGTTCGTCGAACCGGTCGTGATCGTCGACGTCCCCGAGGACAGCGCCGCCGTCACCGAGGAGACCTTCGGCCCCCTGCTCGTCGTCAACCGGGTCCCCGACCTGGACGAGGCCGTGCGCCGGGCCAACGCCGGCCGCTACGGCCTCGGCGCCTCGGTCTTCTCCCGCGCCCGCGGCGAGGAGATCGCCGGGCGGCTGCGCTGCGGGATGGTCTCGGTCAACGGCGTGATCTCCTTCGCCGGCATCCCGGGCCTCCCCTTCGGAGGAGTCGGCGATTCGGGCTTCGGCCGCATCCACGGCGAGGACGGGCTGCGCGAGTTCGCCCGACCCCAGGCCGTGGCCCGCCAGCGCTTCCGCCTACCCGTGCCGGTCACCAGCTTCTCCCGCACCTCGCGCACGATGAAGGCGCTGCTCGGCGTCGTGCGCGTGCGCCACGGGAGGTAGTGCTCACACCCCGGGGACGGGGTGCGGATGGGAGGATCGGGCGGTCCGTCCCTCGGGGAAGCGGGAGGTTGGCAGTGCGCGAGTTCCGTACGGTCGGTGTGGTCGGCCTGGGCACGATGGGGGCGGGCATCGTCGAGGTGTTCGCCCGCAACGGCCTGCAGGTGATCGCCGCCGAGGTGGACGCCGAGGCCGTCGAGCGCGGCCGGGCCCACCTGGAGACCTCCACGGCGCGGGCGGTGGGTCGCGGCAAGCTCACCCAGGCCGGCGCCGACGAGCTGCTGGGCCGCATCACCACCACCACGTCGCTGTCCGACATGGCCGACGCCGACCTCGTCGTCGAGGCCGTGCCGGAGCACCGCGACCTCAAGGCGGGTGTCTTCGCCGAGCTCGACCGCGTGTGCCGCCCGGACGTCATCCTCGCGTCCAACACCTCGTCGCTGTCGATCACCGAGCTGGCGGTCCGCACCGGCCGTCCCGGCAAGGTCGTCGGGATGCACTTCTTCAACCCGGCGCCCGTGCAGAAGCTCGTGGAGCTCGTCCGCACCGTCGTCACCGAGCCGGACGTGATCGACGACGTGCAGGCGTTCGCCGCCACGCTCGACAAGGTCCCCGTGGTGATCGGCGACCGCGCCGGCTTCATCGCCAACGCCCTGCTGTTCGGCTACCTCAACCACGCCGCGCGCATGTACGAGCAGCGCTACGCCACCCGTGAGGACCTCGACGCCGCCATGCGCCACGGCTGCGGCTACCCGATGGGCCCGCTGGCGCTGCTGGACCTCATCGGGCTCGACACCGCCTACGAGATCCTCGAGACGATGTACCGCGAGTCGCGCAACATGATGAACGCGCCCGCCCCGGTGCTGAAGCAGATGATGACCGCGGGGCTGCTCGGCCGGAAGTCCGGGCGCGGCTTCTACACCTACGCCAAGCCGCACAGCTCCGAGGTCGTGCCGGACGCGAACACGCCCTCGGGCACGGTGCCGGAGGACGTCTCCGTGCGCGACGTGCAGCGCGTCGGCGTGGTCGGCACCGGCACCATGGCCTCGGGGATCGTCGAGGTGCTCGCGAAGGCCGGGCTGGACGTGGTCGTGCGCGGGCGCAGCGACTCCAAGGTCGACGGCGCGATCGCCGGCATCCGCCGCTCGCTGGACAAGGCCGTGGTGCGCGGCAAGCTCGACGAGGCCGCCCGGGACGCCACGATCGCCCGGATCACCGGCACCACCCGGCTGGAGGACATGGCCGACGCGGACCTGGTCGTCGAGGCGGTCGCCGAGGAGCTGGACGTCAAGCGGGCCGTGTTCGCCGCGCTCGACGAGATCTGCAAGCCCGGAGCGATCCTGGCCACCACCACCTCGTCGCTGCCGGTGGTCGAGTGCGCGTCGGCCACCGCGCGCCCGCAGGACGTCGTGGGCCTGCACTTCTTCAACCCCGCGCCCGTCATGAAGCTGGTCGAGGTCGTCTCGACGATCACCACGGCACCGGACGTCGCGGCCACCGCGCTCGCCCTGTGCGAGCGGCTGGGCAAGGTACCGGTGTCGTGCGGCGACCGCGCGGGGTTCATCGTCAACGCGCTGCTGTTCCCCTACCTCAACGACGCGGTCAAGATGCTCGAGGCCCACTACGCCACCGCCGACGACATCGACGCCGCCATGAAGACCGGCTGCGCGCTGCCGATGGGGCCGTTCGAGCTGCTCGACGTCGTGGGCCTGGACGTGTCGCTGGCCATCGAACGCTCGCTCTACCAGGAGTTCCGGCTCTCCGGGTTCGCCCCGGCGCCGCTGCTGGAGCACTTGGTCACGGCGGGCAGGCTGGGCCGCAAGACCGGGCACGGCTTCCGGGACTACGCGGCGCGCTAGCCGGCACGAAGTGCCCCGTTCGAACCGACCCCGCCGTCCCGAGCACGTGCCGTTGCGCTCGGCCGCCGTCACCCGCCGCGAGTCCGGGTCCGACGGCGACTGGGTGGTGCGCAGCGTCACCGGCTCCTCGGCCGCGAAGGACTACCGCTGCCCCGGCTGCGAGCAGCTGATCCGCCCGGGCACCGGTCACGTCGTGGCCTGGCCCGCGGACGAGGTGGGCACGGTCGCCGACCGGCGGCACTGGCACACGGCCTGCTGGGCGGCACGCGGACGCCGGCGTCCGGGTGGGCGCCGGCGCTGATCGCGGGGACGGCCGGGAGCGGTGACCGCCGCTCACGCCACCGGTCGTGGCCGTGGGCCTTCCCGACGCCACGGCCGGGCGGTCAGCGGCGGGTCGATCCGGCCTTGGACCGGCGCCGCTGGCGGCGGTGGGGGCGGGGGGCCTGCGGCTGGCCGGACTGCGCGGCGTCCTCGGGCTCGTCGTCGGAGGGCGGTGTGCCCTCGTGCTCGGGGCCGGAGCCGTTGTCCTCGGGACGGCCGGTGGTCCGGTCGCGCTCGGCCCCCGGCTCGTCGGTCGAGACGTCCTCCTGCGCGGCGTCGGCGCTCGAGCCGTTCCGCGAGGGCGCCGGATCGTGCGCGGGCGGCGCGGGCGCGAGGAGCTGCTCCGGGGGGAGGGCCAGCGAGCCGAGCGTGTCGTCCAGCATCGAACGGGTCACACCGAGCTGCTCGGCGATGCGTGCGCGGGCGGTGACCAGCTCGGCCACCCGGCGTTCGGCGTCGGCGATCATCTCGCGGGCCGTGGCCTCGGCCCGCGCGATGGTCGCCCGCGCGTCGGACCGGGCGGACTCGCGCAGCTCCTCCGCCTCGCGGGTGGCCGCGGCGCGCTCGGCGCCGAGGGCGGCGAGCGCTTCGGCCCGGCGCTGGTCCATGGCGATGCTGAAGTCCTCCTCCACCAGCGCGCGGCGCTCCTCCGACTCCGCCCACGCCCGGGCGCGCTCGGCCTCGGCGGCCTCGGCCCTGGCCCTGAGGTCGGCCTCGGTGGCGGTCCGTTCGGCGGCCAGGCGCTCCAGGGCCTCCTCGCGCTCGCGGACGAACTCCTCGCGCTCCTCCGCCGTCTCCTGGCGCATCTTCTCGGCGTCGGTGCGGGCCTCCTCGCGGAGGGACTCGGCGTCGGCGCGGGCGGCGGCGAGCGTCTGCTCGGCCTGCGCGTCGGCCTCCTTGGTGCGCCGGTTCGCCTCCGTCTCGGCACGGCCGAGCATGTCGGCGACCTCGTCCTCGGCCAGCCGGAGCATCGAGCGGATCCGCTCGCTGGTGTTCTGCGGGCTCTGCTGCGGGCTGGCCAGCGAGCGGACCTGGGCGCGCAGGCGCTCCGCGTGCACGCGTGCCTCGTCCAGCTCCCTCGCCAGCTGCGCGGACTGCGCGAGCGCCGCGTCCCGATCCGTGACGAGGATGCTCACCTCCGCATCCAGCCGCCGCATGTGCGCATCGACCTGCCCTTGGTCGTAGCCCTTGCGGACGACCTCGAAGCCGGCATCGGACGGAGGTGGTGCGTGCTGTCCGGCCATGGAATCACCGTACCGGGCGTCCCGAGGACGGCAGCCCGGTCCACGTTCGGGGGTGAAGAGCCTCACCCCTGTGGGTGCACGCGGAGCGTCAGACCCCGCGGAACCGGTTGATCGCGTCGACGTGGCGGGCCCGCTTCTCCTGATCGGTGACGCCCAGCCCCTCCTCCGGGGCGAGCGCGAGCACACCGACCTTGCCCTGGTGGCTGTTCGTGTGCACGTCGAGCGCGGCCTGCCCGGTCTCCTCGAGGGGGTAGACCCGCGACAGGGTCGGGTGGATGAGGCCCTTGTCGATCAGCCGGTTGGCCTCGAAGGACTCGCGGTAGTTGGCGAAGTGCGAGCCGATGATCCGCTTGAGGCTCATCCAGAGGTACCGGTTGTCGTAGCTGTGCTCGTAGCCCGACGTGGACGCGCAGGTGACGATCGTGCCGCCCTTGCGCGCGACGTAGACGCTCGCCCCGAAGGTCTCCCGGCCCGGGTGCTCGAACACGATGTCCGGGTCGTCGCCACCGGTGAGCTCGCGGATGCGGGCGCCGAAGCGCTTCCACTCCTGCTGGTCCTGGGTCTGCTCGTCCTTCCAGAACCGGAAACCCTCGGCGCTGCGGTCGATGACCAGCTCGGCACCCATCCGCCGGCAGATCTCGGCCTTCTGCGGCGACGAGACGACGCACACCGGGATCGCGCCGCCGTTCAGCGCGTACTGCGTGGCGTAGGAGCCCAGTCCGCCCGACGCGCCCCAGATCAGCACGGTGTCGCCCTGCTTCATGGCGGCGCCGTGGCGAGAGACGAGCTGGCGGTAGGCGGTGGAGTTGACCAGGCCGGGGCAGGCCGCCTCCTCCCAGGTCAGGTGCTCCGGCTTGGGCATCAGCTGGTTCGACTTCACCAGCGCCAGCTCGGCGAGGCCGCCGAAGTTGGTCTCGAAGCCCCAGATGCGCTGCTCAGGGTCGAGCATCGTGTCGTCGTGCCCGTCGGGGCTCTCCAGCTCGACCGACAGGCAGTGCGCGACGACCCGGTCGCCGGGCTTCCAGCGCGTGACGCCTGCGCCGGTGCGCAGCACGACGCCGGCGAGGTCGGAGCCGACCACGTGGTAGGGCAGGTCGTGGCGCTTCGTCAGCGGCGAGAGCCGCCCGTAGCGGCGCAGGAACCCGAACGTCGGGAGCGGCTCGAAGATCGAGGTCCACACCGTGTTGTAGTTGATCGCGGAGGCCATGACGGCGATGACGGCCTCGCCGGGCCCCAGCTCGGGCGTGGGCACCTCGTCCAGGTGCAGGCTCTTGCGCGGGTCCTTCTCGGCGGACGGCACGTCCGCGAACATCTCCGCCTCGTCGGCGTGCACCGTCATGCCTCGGTAGTGGTCGGGCACCTCCAGGCCGGCGAGGGCGTCGAACTGCTCGGCGAGGATGGCGTCGCGGATCTCCTGCACGGCTGGCCTCCGTTGGCTCGAGTCGTGGTCACCGTGGGTTACTGGTCGGTAGGGTAACTGCCATCGGTGCTGGTCCGCGCCGTGACGGTGCCCACGTCAGTGTTCTGCGCCGCCCGCGGCGGCCGGTTCGACGAGCTCCACGAGCACGCCGCCCGCGTCCTTCGGGTGCACGAAGTTGATGCGCGACCCCGCGGTGCCGCGGCGCGGCTCGTCGTACAGCAGCCGCATGCCCTTCTCGCGCAGCGCCGCGCAGCTCGCGTCCACGTCGGCCACCCGGTAGGCCAGCTGCTGGACGCCGGGCCCGTTGCGGTCGAGGAACTTCGCGATGGCCGAGTCGTCGCGCAGCGGGGCGAGCAGCTGGACGGCCGCGCCCGCGTCGCCGGGAGCCGAGAGCATCGCCTCGCGGACGCCCTGCTCCTCGTTCGTCTCGGTGTGCGTCATCACCAGCCCGAAGGTGGAGGCGTACCACTCGATCGCGGCGTCGAGGTCCGCCACGGCGATGCCCACGTGGTCGACAGCGACGACGATGTGCTCTCCCATGAGCGGACGATAACCCCCCGTCCCCCGACGAACGGCACTTTCGTCGGTTCCTTGCCGACGGGAGTGCCGCTCGTCGGTGGAGACGCGGCTCACGGCCGCTTCCGGGGCTACCCGCGGGTATCGTCGGCCTCGCCCGCCAGCGCAGCCGATGGAGGTCAGCCGTGTCCGGATCCGTGATCGTCGCCGGGGCCCGCACCCCGATGGGCAAGATGTCGGGCGGGCTCAAGGACTTCAGCGGTGCCCAGCTCGGGTCCGTCGCGATCAAGGCTGCCCTGGAGCGGGCCGGCGTGGCGCCCGACCAGGTCGAGTACGTGATCATGGGCCAGGTGCTCACCGCCGCTGCCGGGCAGATCCCGGCCCGGCAGGCGGCGTACGGCGCGGGCATCCCGATGGAGGTCCCGGCGCTCACGATCAACAAGGTCTGCCTGTCCGGGCTCGACGCCATCGCGCTGGCCGACCAGCTGATCCGCGCCGGCGAGTTCGACGTCGTCGTGGCCGGTGGCCAGGAGTCGATGACGCAGGCGCCGCATCTGCTGCCCAAGTCGCGCGCCGGCTTCAAGTTCGGCGACGTCACGATGCTCGACCACATGGCCCACGACGGCCTGTTCTGCGCGTTCGACCAGCTCCCGATGGGCGCGTCCACGGAGAAGTTCAACGCGCGCTACGGCGTCACCCGCGAGGACCAGGACGCGTTCGCCGCGCGCTCGCACCAGCTGGCCGCGAAGGCGGCCGCCGACGGCACGTTCGCCGAGGAGATCGCGCCGGTCAGCGTGCCCCAGCGCAAGGGCGACCCGCTCGTCGTCGACACCGACGAGGGCGTGCGCGGCGACACCACCGGTGAGAGCCTCGCGAAGCTGCGCCCCGCCTTCTCCTCCGACGGCACGATCACCGCGGGCTCGTCCTCCCAGATCTCCGACGGCGCCGCGGCCGTGGTCGTGATGAGCCGGGCGAAGGCCGAGGAGCTGGGGCTGGACTGGATCGCCGAGATCGGCGCGCACGGCGTGGTCGCGGGCCCCGACGCGAGCCTGCACGAGCAGCCGGCCAACGCGATCGAGAAGGCGTGCGCGAAGGAGGGCATCGGCGCAGGCGACCTCGACCTCGTCGAGATCAACGAGGCGTTCGCCGCCGTCGGGCTGGTGTCCACCAAGAAGCTCGGCATCGACCCCGACAAGGTCAACGTCAACGGGGGCGCCATCGCCCTCGGTCACCCGATCGGCATGTCGGGCGCGCGGATCGCCCTGCACCTCGCCCTGGAGCTGCGGCGCCGCGGCGGCGGCACGGGCGCGGCTGCGCTGTGCGGCGGCGGCGGCCAGGGCGACGCGCTGATCATCCGGGTGCCCGCGGCGAGCTGAGCCGAGCAGGTGCCGCGGCGGCTCGACGTCCCGGAGCTGGTCGACCGCGCCCGGCGCGGGGAGCAGCCGGCCGTCGCGCGGCTGCTCTCGCTCGTCGAGGACGGCGCCGAGGCGGCGCTGCGCGAGGTGGCGGGCGCACTCGGGCCCGGAACCGGGCGCGCCCACGTCGTGGGGCTCACCGGGGCGCCGGGCGTCGGGAAGTCGACCACGACCTCGGTCCTCATCGGCGCGCTTCGCGCGCAGGGGCGCCGGGTCGGGGTGCTGGCCGTCGACCCGTCCTCGCCGTTCTCCGGCGGCGCCCTGCTCGGCGACCGGGTGCGGATGGGCGAGCACGCCACCGACGACGGGGTGTTCATCCGGTCGATGGCCACCCGCGGGCACCTCGGCGGGCTCGCCCGCGCCACCCCGCAGGCCCTGCGGGTGCTCGGCGCGGCCGGGTGCGACGTGGTGCTCGTCGAGACCGTCGGCGTGGGCCAGTCCGAGATCGAGGTGGTCGGCCTTGCCGACACCACGGTCGTGCTGGTCGCGCCGGGCACGGGTGACGGGGTGCAGGCCGCGAAGGCCGGGATCCTCGAGATCGCCGACGTCTTCGTCGTCAACAAGGCCGACCGCGACGGGGCCCGGCAGACCGTGCGCGACCTGCGCACCATGCTCTCCCTCGCCGAACCGCCCACCGACGACGGGTGGCGGCCACAGGTCGTGCGCACCGTGGCGTCGCGCGGCGAGGGGGTGGACGACCTGGTGTCCGCGCTCGACGCCCACCGCGACTGGCTCGACGGCAGCGGCGAGCGCAGGCGGCGCAGGCGGGCCCGCGCGGCGGCCGAGATCCGGGCCATCGCGCTCGACGAGGTCCGCAGCCGGATGGAGGACCTGCGCGGCGCGGCCGGGCTCACGCAGCTCGCCGAGCGCGTGCTGGACGGGGAGCTCGATCCCTACCGAGCTGCCGACGAGCTGACGGGCCGGCTGGGCGGGTCCGGCCGCTAGCGCAGCGCCGGATTCGATCACCAGGTGGCGCGCGGTGTGAGTCGCACACCAGGGCCCTCGCGGCCGCGCTCACGTACTTCTCGCGGGGTGATCGCCAGGAGTGGTGTGACGGCGACAGATCTGTCGCTCTCACACCACTTCTGCTGATCATGGCCGTTCCCGCGTTCCGCTGAACGCGGCTGGGCACGTCCCGGTCGCGTGTCCAGGCCCATGGTGTCGACGTGGTCGGGGGAATCTCCTGTGGGCGCGCCGTTCCCGGCTCGAGACCACTGCCCCTCGCGCCTGCCGGGGTCTTCGGCGCTGCCGGCGCCTTCCCCTGACCTCTCGCGTCGGCGAGGTGGCCGGGTTGGGTCAAGTACCGAATATCGTGGCCGGCTGGGCGGCCGTTCCCGACCTGGCCCACGCCTGTCTTGGACGAGCCCGTCGCTGTCTGGCGGGTGCGCACCTTGCTGTGGTCCCGTTCCACCCCGTCCCGGTGATCATCGGTCCTGACCAAGGCAGTGTCGGAGGGGTTGGGGAACGGCACCACAGCCAGATGAGTGGCACCCGACAGGAACGATCTCGTCGTGAACAGGCCTGGGCCAGGTCGGGGACGGCCGCCAGGGCGACCCCGTAACCCAGTAGTTCTGCCAACCCGGCCACCCTCGCCACCGGAGGTCGGGTAGGGCGCCGGGCCGAACTGCGAGTGACGCCTGGAACAGGGTGGGGCAGGAGGTCTCGAGCCGGGGACGGCGCGCCCACCGCAACCCGCCCCACGTGGCGGCAGGCGCCGGGTCGAGGGGTGCTCACGCCCCCCGTGCCCGCTCACGCCCCCGGATTCGCCTCGGGCTACCCGTCGACGGGGGGCGTCGGCGGAGAAGGGGGGCGTCGGCGGAGACGGGGTGCGTCGGCGGCGGCGTCGGTGGTCTCTGACCGGCCGATGCATGACCCGGTGCACGTTCGTGGCCACCGCACTGACGACGTGCACGGTCACGCCGGTCGCACTGGCGCTTGATCGTTCCCAGATCGAGCTCATCGCCCTCGTCAGGGCGCTGAGCTGGATCTCGGATCGATCATCGCCCGGGTGGTCGTGGTGGCGGAGGACAGGAGGGACTGCGTGCGGACCGATCCGATGCGCTCGGCCAGCGTCCGGGCCTGCCGGGCGTGCAGCGCCGCGTCCTCCGGGTGCCGTGCGGCCAGCGCGAGCGCCAGGTCGGCGTGCAGGGCGGCGCGGTGCCGCACCGAGCGTGGCGGGGCCGCGAGCGCGTGCTGCAGCGGGGCGACGGCCGCCGCGTCGCCGAGGACGGCCAGCGCGTGCCCGTGCCAGCGGTCGACGTCGGCCAGCTCGACCGCGAACGGGGGCTCGACGGTGTCGGTCGGTGCCCGCCGCACCCGCTGCGCGGTCGCGACGTCGAGCGCCCGACGGGTGCCCGGGGCATCGCCCATGGCCGCCAGCGCGGCGGCCCGCGCACCGGCCACTCGGGCGCGGGCCACGCCGTCCAGGCTCGGCTCGACCGCCTCCAGGAGCGCGACGGCGGCGGCGGGCTCGCCGATGTCGACCAGCACGTCGGCCTGCCCGGCGACGGCCGCGGCGATGCCGTCCGCCTGCCCCGCTCCGGCCGCGGCGGTGCGGGCGCGGTCGTAGCGCTGCCACGCCCGGTCGTGGTGACCCCGGTCGAGCTCCTGCGCGCCGGCCAGCGCCGCGGCGGGCGCCAGCACCGCGGCCACGGCGGCCCGCTCCGGATCGCCGAGCACGTGCCGGTGCGTGTCGTCGAGCCGTTCGACCAGCGCGGCGACCAGCTCGGCGGCGCCGGCGACGCCCAGCTCGTCATCGAGCCGGACGGCCATGGCGAGCTGCTCGCGCCACAGACCGAGCACTGCGGTGTCGACGGCCGCGGCGGCGGCGAGCGCGGCGCGCAGCCGGGCGGGCGCCGCCTCGGCCGTCGGGTCCGCGGACGGGACGGTGATGCCCAGCTCGGCGGGTGTGCGTCCGTACAGCTCGCTCAGCAGGTCGCGGTACTGCGGCTCGGGTACGGCGCGGCCGTTCTCCCAGCGCGACAGCAACGTCTTGAGGCTCGCGGCGGCTGCCACCGGTGCCCCGTGGGCCCTGGCCAGCGCGACGAGCTCCCGAGCCGCCTCGGACTGCGACCACCCGCGCGCCGTCCGCGCCGCCTGCAACCCGGTCACGGTGCCAGCGCCTCCACCGCCCAGCGGCCGGGGGCGCCCTCGACCCTCGTGCCGTCCTCGGCGCGCATCGTGCCGACCTGGGTGCCGGGGGCGGCGGTGGTGAGGTCGACGAACGAGGCGACCGTGGCCCCGGCCAGCGCCACCTCGCCGCCGAAGGTGGCGCGCCGGAACGAGACGCCGCCGTGGAACCGGGCGTCGCGCATGTCGAGCCGACCGGAGAAGACCGCGTCGGTGAGCCACACCGGCTTGGCCGCGTCCAGCTGCGACAGCCTGGTGATGCCGTGGAAGCGGGCCCCGCGTGCGGTGAGCCGGCCGATGCGCCTGCCCTCGAGGCGGAAGTGCTCGAGCCGCGCGCCGGTGAGGTCGAGGTGGTAGGCGCGGGGATCGCGGTCCTCGCCCCACGGCAGCAGGTCGGTGATCAGCCGTTGTGCGGTGAGGCGCACCTCGCGCTCCCGGTCGGCCACCGGGTCGCGCTGCGGTGTGGCGTCGGACGCCTCGGCGGCGTCGGGGAGGCCGGGGTGCTCGAAGGGTCTGCGCAGGTAGGCGCAGAGCACGTCGAGGACGGTCTGCTTGTAGCGGGGCGTGGACCCGGCCAGCCAGGCCAGCGCGTGCAGGGCGCCGACGCGCACCTGGTCGGCGTCGTTGCCCAGCAGTTCCACCGAGCGCGCGAACCGCTCGTCGGCGACCTTCTCGCCCTCCAGGTCATGGCGGGCCTCCTCGATGCGCCTCCTGCGGTCGTTGAGCCACAGGGCGTAGAGCGCGATGACGGCACCGCCGCTGAGTGCCCCGGTGCGCACCGCCTCCGACCGCGGGGCGGCGGGCTCGACGAGCACGAGCACCGCCGTGGTGACCACCGTGACGAGGATGGCGGCGAGCAGCGTGACCAGCAGCATCGAGCGCTCCCGCACGCCCTCTCCTCCCCGTCGTGGACCCGTGGCCGGCCCAGGATGTCGGGGGTGGCGCCTACCGTCAACGGTGTTGCGGCAACAGGGCGGTAACAGCGGTTCGGTGACAACAGCGGAGGGGGTGGCACCGGTGGATCTCACGGGGTGCCCGCTGGGTGCGCTCGCCGGTTCGGCGGGTGGCGTGGTGGCCGGCTATCACGCAGGGCGGCGGCGCGAGCGCGCCTCGGCGCGCCGGGGAACCGGCCTGGGGAGCCGGGGCGCCGGGAGCGGGCCGGGCGGGCGGCGGAGGCGCGGCAGGCGGGCGGCGGGGCGCTCCACGGGCGGGCGCACGATGCGCTCGTGGCCGGGCGGCGCGGGGCACTCGGGGCCGGGTGGCACATCCGGCGAGGTGCCCAGCGAGGTGCCCGGCGAGGTGCCCGGCGACGGGGCCGGCGGGGGAAGCGGCGCGGAGGAGGCGGGGCCGTGATCGCTCGGCGGTCAGGCGCGGCGCTGGTCGGTGCGCTCCTCGAAGTCGCCTGCCGCCCGCCGCACGCGCCCGAGCAGGACGGTCAGCTGCGTCTCCTCCTCCGGGGTGAGGCCGCTGAGGCCGAAGTCGATCGCGGTCACCGACTTGGTGGCGTCCTCCAGGAGGGCGGAGCCGGCCTCGGTGATCTCCACGAGCGTGGCCCGCCGGTCGGTGGGGTGCGGCGCGCGGCGCACGAGACCGTCCGCCTGGAGGCGGTCCACGATGTTGGTCACGCTGGTGGGGTGCAGCTGCAGCCGTTCGCCCATCACGCGCATCGGCAGCCGACCGGTCCGGGCGAAGGTCAGCAGCACCAGCGCCTCGTAGCGCGCGAAGGTCAGCCCGTGCGGGCGCAGGGCCCCGTCCACGGCGGAGAGGAGGATCTGCTGCACGCGCATCACGCTGGTCACCGCGGCCATGGTGCGTGCCGGACCGATGCGCTCGTCCCACAGTTCGGCGGCGCGCAGGATCGGATCGAACGGCAGTGGCTCCCGGCTGGCCATGGGTGGCGACGTTAGCAGTGCTGCTGTCACGTGACCCGGACCAGTGCGTCCTCCGGGTCGCGCCCGGGGGTCGGGCTGGGGCAGGGTGGCGGCATGCTCTTCGCCTTCAGCATCGCGCCGGCGGGCACCGCCGGCGACAGCGTGAGCGGCGCCGTCGCCGACGCCGTCCGGGTCGTCCGCGAGTCGGGTCTGCCCAACGAGACCACCTCGATGTTCACCACCATCGAGGCCGAGACGTGGGACGAGGGGATGGCCGTCGTCAAGCGAGCGGTGGAGGCCGTCCAGGCGCACGCGCCGCGGGTCAGCCTGGTGCTCAAGGCCGACATCCGGCCCGGCTACAGCGGACAGCTGACGTCCAAGGTGGAGCGGGTGGAGGCGGCTCTCGAGGACGGCTGACCCGGCTGACGCGGAACGGGCCGCGCGATCGGTGATCGTGCGGCCCGTCCGGTGACGCGGATCAGCCCAGCGAGACGTTCAGCGTGTAGAAGAAGACGCCGACCAGGATCGCGGCACCGCCCAGCGCCATCGCGATCTTCGCCTGCTTGGCGGTCACCGGGCGGCGGACGGCCGCGACGCCGAGGCCGATGGCCACGGCGCCGACGATCCACCCGAGGATCGAGATCGGGCTGACGAGCAGGGCGATCACACCCACGATCAGAGCCGCCTTGCCCAGCGCAGGGCTCTCGCTCTTGGCGGTCTTCTTGCGGGCGTCCTCGAGCAGGCGGTCGGCGACGGTGTTCTCCGAGCTCATGCGGGTTCCTTCGAGTGAGGGATGCCGCGAGGTGCGGCCGAGCAGATGTCTACGCAGAGCGACCATCCGGTCACTCACACATGCTCAACGAGCGGCCGGGACGTCTGGTGCTCCACCGGTCCGGTGATCGATTGCGCAGGGCGACGGGTGGATCGCGCACGGTGAGTGCTCGTGGGCCGGGATCCCGGGGTCGGGGCAACCCGATCGGCTGATCTTCGCCGGGTGCGCACGGGTCGGGCCGCCGGTGGCAGGATGAACGGCGTGTCTCGACCCGATCCTCGTCAGGCCGCGCAGACGGCCGCTCTGTCGCGCGCGATGGCAGGCGCGGTGGACCTCTCCGCGCTGAAGGCCCGTTCCGATGCGGCCGCCCGCCAGCAGGCCGCGCCGCAGACCGACGGCGGCGGCGCCGGTGGAGGTGGCAACCGGTTCGTCGTCGACGTCACCGAGCAGAGTTTCCAGGCGGACGTCCTCGAACGGTCGCTGCAGGTCCCGGTCGTCGTCGACCTCTGGGCGGAGTGGTGCGGCCCGTGCAAGCAGCTCTCGCCGGTGCTGGAACGGCTCGCCGAGGCCGGCAACGGGGCGTGGATCCTCGCC
The DNA here is from genome assembly GCF_006716445.1 of Pseudonocardia kunmingensis. Taxonomy (GTDB): domain Bacteria; phylum Actinomycetota; class Actinomycetes; order Mycobacteriales; family Pseudonocardiaceae; genus Pseudonocardia; species Pseudonocardia kunmingensis. The sequence goes on along the minus strand of NZ_VFPA01000001.1, from coordinate 1,799,953 downwards.
AAGGTCGACATCGACGCCAACCCGCGCATCGCGCAGGCGTTCGGCGTGCAGTCGATCCCGATGGTGGTGGCCGTCGTCGGCGGCCAGCCGGTGGACGCGTTCAACGGCGCGCTGCCCGAGCCCCAGGTCCGGCAGTGGATCAGCGCCCTGCTCGACGCGCTGCGTGAGCGGATGCCGGCCATCGCCGAGGCCGAGGCGGGCGCCACGGCCGACGCGGAGCCTGCCGAGGAGCCCGAGGACCCGCGCTTCACCGCGGCCGAGGACGCACTCGAACGCGGCGACTACCCCGCTGCCGAGGCCGCCTACCAGCAGATCCTCGCCGCCGAGCCGGCCAACGAGCAGGCCGCCGCGGCGCTGGCGCAGGTGCGGTTCCTGGCGCGGGCGGAGGCCGCCGACCCGTCGGCGATCGGGCGCGCCGACGCCGCGCCCGACGACGTCGACGCGCAGCTGGCCGCCGCCGACGCCGAGGTCGCGGCCGACGGCGTGGAGGCGGCGTTCGACCGACTGGTGAAGGCGGTGGCACGCACCTCGGGTGAGGACCGCGACCGCGTGCGCGAGCACCTCGTGGGCCTGTTCGAGCTGTTCCCGGCCGACGACCCGCGCGTCAGCTCGGCCCGGCGCGCGCTGGCCCGCGCCCTCTTCTGAGCCGCCTGATCGACAGACCGGGACGTGAGCGGCATCCGCGCAGCTCACGTCCCGGGTCTGCTGATCAGCCCGCGTGCGTGACGGCTGCCGCCTCGACCTGGTCGATCTCGGTGAGGATGCGCTCGCGCAGGTCCGGCGCGCAGAACGCGGCTCGCGCCCCGTCCCGCGCGATCTCGGCCAGCTCGGGCACGGTCATCCCGAACACGTCGTGGCACAGCTGGTACTCGGCGTTCAGGTCGGTGTGGAACATCCCCGGGTCGTCGGTGGCCAGCGTCACCGGCACGCCCGCCGCGCGCAGCACCGGGAGCGGGTGCTCCTCGATCGCCGTGACGGCGCCCGTACGCAGGTTCGACGTGGGGGAGACCTCGAGCGGGACGCGGTGCTCGGCGAGGTGGTCCAGCAGCCGCGGGTCGGCGGCGGCGCCGATCCCGTGCCCGATCCGCTCGGCGCGCAGCGCGGTGACCGCGGCCCACACCTCGTCGGGCCCCACGGTCTCGCCCGCGTGCGGGACGCTGTGCAGCCCCGCGGCGCGAGCGCGGTCGAACGCCGGCGCGAAGTCGGCGCGCCGCACGCCCACCTCCGGTCCGCCCAGCCCGATGCCGACGGTGCCCTCCGGGCGGTACCCGAGTGCGAAGTCGACGGTCTCCTCTGCGCCCTCGGGCCCGAGCGTCGCGTCGGCGTCGAAGATCCAGCCCAGCTCCACGCCGTGCCGTTCCCGGGCGAGTGCGCGGCCGTCGGTGAGCGCTGCGGCGAGCTCGGGATAGGCGATCCCGGCCATGCGGTTGCGGACCGCCGTGACCTGCACCTCGGCGTAGCGGACGGTGCGTGCGGCCAGTTCGCCCGCGAGCCCGTCGAGCAGGGTGACGACGTCCGCAGCCGTCGTGACCAGCAGGTTCACCCGGTGGTAGACGTTCAGGAAGTGCGGGAAGTCGGTGAACGCGTAGAACCGGCGCAGCGCCTCACGCTCGGTGGGCACACCGCCGTCGGGGTGGTGGTGGGCCAGGGCGAGCACGGTGTCGAGCGACGCGGAGCCGACCAGGTGCAGGTGCAGCTCGACCTTGGGCAGCGCGGCGACGAACGCCGCCACGGGGGACGGGGACACGGGGAGTACCTCTCGGACGACGGGGCAGGACCGGAGCGCGGGCGCTCACCAGTCGGCGTCGCCCCGGTCGTAGCACTGCCCGTACAGCGGACGCCGCAGCAGCGCCGCCGTCCGAAGATCCACGGGATCCACCCTCCCCGGGACGGGGGACGGGTGTCAAGCGGTCACCCCTGCGGCAGGCACGACCCGGCGCCGTCGAGCAGGCCGGTGCGGAAGCGCGCGATGCGCTCGAACCCGTGCTCGGCCGGGTTCGAGGCGCCGGCGGCGTCGCGCGCGACCCAGTCGGCGAGCAGCAGCACCTGCACGGCCTCGTCGAGGTCACCCGGCGAGAGCCGGAACCCGTCGGGCGCGTCCAGCAACCGGCCGGTGTAGGCACCCGCGAGGCAGGTGGCGCCCGCCCCCGCCGGCCGCCCGACGGGCGCCGCGCCGACGGCGTCGAGCAGGGCCACCCCGTACCGCCCGGCGACGAGCGCGGCAGCGGCGAAGTCACCGATGTCGCCGTGCACGTCCTCGAGCGCGGCGAGGTCGACGGCCACGTCGCCGTCGTCGGGGCAGTACGCGGCAGGCCCCTGCGCCGTCAACCGCTCGGGCGGGCACGCGCCGCCCGCGCTCAAGCGCGGCGCGTCGCGCCCCGGTGCCAGCCCGGTGAACCACCTGCCCGCGTCGTCCTCGACGAAGGCCAGCAGCTCCCGCAGCGGCAGGTTGCCGCCCCGCGCCAGGTCGGCCTCCGACCCGAACCGGCGCTGGGTGAACACCCGGTTGTCGACGGTCATGTCCGCGCACCGCGCGGCACCGTCGCGGTAGCCGTCCTGGAAGGCCGAGACGCGGTCGAACGCGTTGCCGTGCGCGCTGCGGTCCCCGGGCGCGACGCCGATGGGGTCCCGGAACCCGACGAGCGCTCGCATCGCCTCGTCGCGTTCGGCGGGACCCATCGGCAGCCCGGCGACCGGCTCGTCGAGCAGGTGGGCGATCGCGACACCCGCGTAGCAGTCGGCCATGGCCTCGAGCAGGATCGTGGGGTAGCGCTGCGGGTTGCGCTGCTGCGCCTCGTCGACGCCCAGCCGGCTCTGCACCGCGTGCCCCACCTCGTGGGCGAGCACCACGACCACGCCTGCCGGCCCGAACCGGTCGTGCAGCAGCGGCATGAGCCCGTCGGCGTCCCAGGCGACGGCGTCTGCGGCCGGGCAGTAGAACGCCTGGTCGGCGAGGTCGGCGGCGCGGTTGATGCAGGGGGGTGGGGTGGCGCGCGGGTCGTCGGTGGCGACGGCGGCGAACGTGGTGATGTCGGGCCACTCGCGGCCGAACGCGGCGGGGAACTCCTGCCGCCAGAACTCCTGCAGCGCTGCGGTGGTGGCCATGGCGACCGCGCTCGCCGACCCGGCCGGTGGCGCCGCCGCGATCGCGGCCGTGGCAGGCAGTGTGGCGGGCCGTGCGTCGCCGGGCACCACCCGGCTGCAGGCGCCGGTGAGCAGCGCCGGGACCGCCGCGACGGCGAGCGCGACCGCGACGGCGACCCAGCGGGGCAACGGTGGCGTCACGCGGCCCATCATCGCGTGCCCGCCCGCTGCGGGGGAGCGGTTCGGACGAACACGGACGGGCCGGATAGCGTCAGGAACCGTGTCCGTGCAGAACCAGAGGCGAAGCGACGGGGTGGACGACCCCGGCCGGGCGCCCGCGGTGCGCGCGGCCGTCCTGCGCCGGGCCGCGTCCTGGCTGGTGGTGCTGGCGTCGCTGGGCGCCGCCGTGGCGCTGCACGTGCGCCACCCCGACGCGCTCGTGACGCTGCTGCCGGGCGCGGACATGCGCGACCTGCACGTCGACTTCGACACGTTCTGGCACTCCGCGGTGGCCCTGGTCGGGGGCGCGGACATCTACGAGACCCCGGCGAAGCTCACGAACCTCAACCCGCCGCTGCTCACGCTGCTGCTCGTGCCGTTCGCCGGGGTCGACGCGCTCACCGGGTACCGCGTGTTCACCGTGTTCACGCTGCTCGTGGTGGTGGTCGCCGTGCTCGCGGTGGCCCGCGAGCTGCGGCTGACGCGCCCGGTCACGGCGCTGGCCGTGCTCGCCGTGCTGGCCTCGTCGCCGCTGCACGGCACGCTCGTGCTCGGTCAGATCTACCCGCTGCTGCTCGCGGGACTGGTCGCAGGGTGGATCGCGGAGCGGCGGGGGCGCCCGGTGCTCGCCGCCGTGCTGTACGGGATCACGGTGGCGCTCAAGCCCTCGCTCGCGCCGCTGCTGCTCCTGCCCGCCGTCCAGCGGCGCTGGCGCCCGTTCCGGGCGGGCATCACCGGTGCCGCCGGCGCCACCCTGCTCGGCGTGCTCGCCGCCGGCCCGTCCAGCGCGTTCGCGTGGCTGCGCATCGCCGTCAGCGAGCCGGTGCCCGACACCGTCGACAACGCGTCGCTGCCCGGGCTCGCCGTCCGGTTCGGCGTGCCGTCGGTGCTCGGCGCCCTGCTCGGGGCGGCCGTGCTGGTCGGCACGCTGGTGTGGATGGGGCGGCACCGGGAGCGGATCGACCCGGCGGGCACCGCACCGTGGGCCGTGCTCGCCGCCGGGCTGCTGTTCTCCCCGATCGCCTGGCACAACTACCTGATGCTGCTGTGGCCCGGCGTGCTCGTGCTGGTCCCGCTCGGGCTGGGCGCGGTGGCCGCCGCGGCGCTCGCGGTGGCCGTCGTCCCGGTCTCGTGGAACGCGGAGTGGACCGGCGACAGCATCGCCGCCGACGTCGCGCGCTCGCTGTACTTCGTGGTCCTGCTGGCCCACTGGCTGGTCTTCATGGCGATGTCGACCCGCACCCTCGGGCGTGCGGCGGTCCCGGACAGGTCCTGAACCACCGCACGCCGAACGGGGCGGTCAGGCGCGGGGGCCCGGCTCCGGCGGCGCCTCCGCCGGGGCGTCGTCGCTGACGGGAGCGGCGGGCCCGTCGTCGAGCACGCTGTCCGTGCCCGCGGCGGGCGGGTCGGGCACCGCGTCCGTCGTGGCGAGGTCGCCTGCCGCGTCGACCGGGGGCTGCTCGGCCCCTGGTGCGGAGCCGCGCTCCCCGGACGCCGTGGGCAGGCCGGTCGCGGCGGCCGAGGGACCCGGCTCGTCCGCGTCCGCCGCCGGGCCGGTGGCCTCCGCGGGGGTCGCGATGGTCCAGCCGGCACCGGCAGGCTCCGCGGTGTCGGGTCGGTCCGCTGGCCGGGGCGTCACGGGGGCCGCATCCGTGGCCGCGCGGGCCGGATCGTCGCCGGTCCGGGCGCGCGGCGTGGGCCGCGGTGCGGGCGTGGTCCACGGGGTGCCCGCCGCGTCCGGCGCCGGGTCCTCGCCCGCCGGGGCGCTCCCGGTCGCGCCGCCCGTTGCGGACCTCGTCACGGGCGCGCTCGTCCCGGTGGTGGTGGCGGCGGGGCCGGCGACCGCCGCGGGCCGCGCGGGCGCGTCGGAGACCGGGACCTCGGCCGCGAGGTCGGGCTCGTCGCCGAGGTCCGCCGAGCCGGTGCTCGTCACGTCGGACGCGGGCGTGTCGGGGTGGCGCTCGGGCGCGTCGGACGCGGGGACCTCCGCGGCGAGGTCCGGCTCGTCCGCCACGGCGCCCACCGGTACAGCGGCGATGCCCCGGGACGGGGTCGCCGCCGCGGCCGCGGCGTTGGTCGTGGCGGCGGTGGCGGCGGTGGTGGCGCCCGCGTGGCGACGCACCGGCCCGGCCCCCGGCTCCGGCACCAGCCACAGGACCCCGGCGGGCGGCAGCTGCAGCACGGCCGACGCCGGCCGCCCGTGCCACATGACCTGCTCGGCCTCGACCGCGCCCAGGTTGCCGACCCCGGAGCCGCCGTAGATCTGCGCGTCGGTGTTGAGCACCTCGCGCCAGCGGCCGGCGAACGGCAGCCCGACCCGGTAGTCCTGCTTGGGGCTGCCGGAGAAGTTCGCGACGCAGGCCAGCACGGTCGGCCTGCCGTCGGCGTCGACGCCGTGCCGCAGGAAGCTCAGGACGTTGCCGGAGGCGTCGTTGGCGTCGATCCAGGAGAAGCCCTCGGGTGTCGAGTCCCTCGTCCACAGGGCGGGCGTGGCGCGGTAGGCGCGGTTCAGGTCGCCGACCAGGGTCTTGACGCCCGCGTGCAGGGGGTCCTCGAGCAGGTGCCAGTCGATCGAGCGCGACTCCGACCACTCCCGCTCCTGGCCGAACTCCCCGCCCTGGAACAGCAGCTGCTTGCCCGGGTGCGCCCACATGTACGCCAGCAGCGCGCGCAGGTTGGCCGACTTGTTCCAGGCGTCGCCCGGCATGCGCGCCCACAGCGAGCCCTTGCCGTGCACGACCTCGTCGTGGGAGAGCGGCAGCACGAAGTTCTCGCTGAACGCGTACATCAGGGAGAACGTCATCTGGTTGTGGTGGTAGCCCCGGTAGACGGGGTCGCGCCCTGCGTAGTCGAGCGTGTCGTGCATCCACCCCATGTTCCACTTGAAGCCGAAGCCCAGGCCGCCCAGGTGCGTCGGGCGGGTGACGCCCGGCCACGCGGTCGACTCCTCGGCGATCGTCACGACGCCGGGGTGGTTGCGGTAGACGGTGGCGTTCATCTCCTGCAGGAACGCCACCGCGTCGAGGTTCTCCCGGCCGCCGTGCACGTTGGGCAGCCACTGGCCCTCGGGGCGGGAGTAGTCGAGGTAGAGCATGCTGGCCACGGCGTCCACGCGCAGGCCGTCGACGTGGAACTGGTCCAGCCAGAACAGCGCGTTGGCGACGAGGAAGTTGCGCACCTCGCGACGGCCGAAGTCGAACACGAGCGTGCCCCAGTCGGGCTGCTCGCCGCGGCGCGGGTCGGCGTGCTCGTAGAGCGCGCTGCCGTCGAACTTCGCGAGCGCCCACTCGTCGCGGGGGAAGTGCCCCGGGACCCAGTCGATGATCACGCCGAAGCCGTGCTGGTGCAGGTGGTCGACGAACCAGCGGAAGTCGTCGGGCGTGCCGAAGCGCGCCGTGGGCGCGTAGAAGGAGGTGACCTGGTAGCCCCAGGACCCGCCGAACGGGTGCTCGGCCACCGGCAGCAGCTCGACGTGGGTGAACCCCATCTCGCCCAGGTAGGTCGCCATCTCGCGGGCGAGCTCCCGGTAGTCGAGCCCGGGGCGCCACGAGCCGAGGTGCACCTCGTAGACGCTCATCGGCTCGGCGTGCGCCTGCCGCAGCGCGCGGGCCTGCATCCACTCCTCGTCGCCCCAGGTGTGGCCGGAGGCGTCGACGATGGAGGCGGTGGCGGGCGGGATCTCGGTGCGGAAGGCCATCGGGTCGGCCTTGTCGCGCCAGCGGCCGTCGCGGCCCAGGATGCGGAACTTGTAGCGGGTGCCGGGCTCGATGCCGGGGACGAACAGCTCCCACACCCCGGAGCTGCCCAGGACGCGCATGGGGTGGGCCCAGCCGGACCAGCCGTCGAAGTCGCCCGTGACGCGCACGCCCTGCGCCGTCGGGGCCCACACCGCGAAGCTCGTGCCCGTGACGGAGCCTGCGGGCGTGTCGTAGCGGCGCACGTGCGCCCCCAGCACGTCCCACAGCCGCTCGTGGCGGCCCTCGCCGATGAGGTGCAGGTCGACCTCGCCGAGCGTGGGCAGCCAGCGGTACGGGTCGTCGACGATGTCGACGCGCTCGCCGTAGCGCACGGCGAGCCGGTAGTCCGCGGGCGGACCGGGGACCACCCCGGAGAACAGGCCGGAGTCGTGCACCCGCACCAGCGGCTGCCCCTCCCCGCCCTCGCGGACGACGTGCACCTCGTCGGCGTGCGGACGCAGGACGCGTACGACCGTGCCGTCCCGGTGCGGGTGTGCACCGAGGACCGAGTGCGGGTCGTGGTGCGCACCCCCGAGCAGCCGATCGATCGTCCGTGGGTCCGGCGGGCACGGGTCGACCCGCTCGCTGATCATCTGGGTCCCGTTTTCCTCGCGAGCCACCCGCGCACCTTATTGCGCTCCGGGAGGCGTCGCCGATCCTGGGCGCAACGATGTGATCACTGTGCGGCGCGAGAAGCGCGAAACGCCGATCAGGCCGATGGCCGCGCTCGCACACCGGTTCCGTCCTGGTACACCGATCGTGGTGCCGGCACACCGGTTGCAGTCGGTGTGTGAGCGCAGGACTCGGTGTGTGAGGGGGCTGGATGGGGCCGCGGCGGCGTCATCGGTGGTGGTGGCGGGCATCAGCCGGGCTCGGTGTGCTGCTCGTCGCCGTGGTGCTGGGGGTGGTCGCGGAGTTCTTCGGCGGCCTGCGCAGCGACCCGGCGTTCCTCGCCTGCCTCACCGACGCGTGCTACACGCGCATCGGCGGGGGCGGGGAGCGGGGCATCGCGGTGCTGAACCGCACCGTGATGCTGTCCCCGCGCGGGATCGACCCCGTGATCGCCGCGCACGAGCTGACGCACGTGGAGCTGCACGCCCGGCTCGGGACGGCGTCGGTGCCGCAGTGGTTCGACGAGGGGCTCGCGGTGCTCGTCTCGGACGACCCGCGCTACCTCCTCCCGGAGGGGCCGGGGGACCGTTGCCGGGTCGCACCGGCCGGACCGCTGCCGGAGTCGCTCGACGCCTGGTTGCGCGCGGCGGGATCCGACCCGCAGGTCTACGCGCAGGCCGGGTGCGCGGTGAGCCGGCTGCTGGCGGCGCACGACGTGCACGCGCTCGTGGCGCTGCTCGCGGCCGGCGAGGCGCTGCCGGGCTGATGCGGTCCGCGGCTCACCGCGGCGTGCCGGGGGACATCCGCCGGTGGATCCCGACGAGGTGGGCCCGGCTCACCGCCGCGGCGCGCTCGGGGTCGCGGTCCCGGATCGCGTCGACGATGTCGGTGTGCGCGTCGTGGTCGTGCCGCGAGCGCGCGGCCGGCCCGGCCAGACCCACCATGTCGATCATCGCCTGGCGCACCCGGGGCCGGAAGGAGTCGAACAGCTCGGCCAGCACCGGGTTGTGGGCCGCGGCGACCACGCTGCGGTGGAACTCGAGGTCGATGTCCACGTAGTCGACGTCCGGCGCGTCGCTCACCGCGTGCGCCCGCCGGGCCAGGACGTCCCGCATCGCCTCCAGGTCGTGCGGGGTGCGGCGCTCGGCCGCGCGGTGCGCGGACTCGGTCTCGACGGCGATCCGGCCCTCGAGGATGTCGACGATCTCGGCGCGCCGCAGCACGGTCTCCCAGTCCTCGACGGGCTCGGCGGCGATCACGAAGACCCCCGCGCCCTGGCGGGTCTGCAGCACCCCCTGACCGGCCAGCTCGCGGATCGCCTCGCGCACGGTGGAGCGCCCGACGCCGAGCTCCGCGGCCAGCGCCGCTTCGCCGGGCAGCCGGTGTCCCGGCGGCCACTCGCCGGAGGTGGTGCGGGACAGGATCACCTCGGCCGCCTGCCGGGCCAGGGGGAGCCGCTGCAGCTTCGCCACCCGAGGACCTCTCTGCTTGTCTGAGAACCTGAGGAGCGCTACGATAGCGCACGTGTCGTGGATCGCGCTGCTCCTTCGCCGCCACGGCGGGGCCTGAGGACCGGCACCCCGCCGTGGGGTGCCGATGCGCGCCGGTCCGCCGCGGACCGATCGAAGGACCCCCGTCATGACACGCTCGTTCCCCACGCTGTCCACACCCGCAGGCGCCGTGCCCGCCACGGCCCCCGCCTGGAACCGCCAGCGCCGCTCGCAGATGCCCTCGCACCGCTACCGCGACGTCTTCGCCCGGACGCCCGTGCCGGACATGCGCGATCGGAGCTGGCCGGACGCCCGGATCGCCGAGGCGCCGCTGTGGGTGCCGGTCGACCTGCGCGACGGCAACCAGGCGCTCGTCGAGCCGATGGACCCGGCACGGAAGCGGCGCTTCTTCGAGCTGATGGTCGCGATGGGCTACATGGAGATCGAGGTCGGCTACCCCTCGGCGTCCCGGACGGACTTCGACTTCGTGCGGCTGCTGGCCGCGGGCGGGGTCGTCCCCGAGGACGTCACGATCGTGGTGTTCACCCCGGCCCGCGCGGACCTCATCGCCCGCACCGTGGAGTCGATCGAGGGGTGTGCGGGGGAGGTGGTCGTGCACATGTACACCGCCACGGCCCCGACCTGGCGCGAGGTCGTGCTGGGCGTCGACCGCGACGCGCTGGCCGACATGGTCCTGGCCGGCGCCGCCGAGGTGCACCGCCTGGTCGGGGACGACCCGCGGGTGCGGTTCGAGTTCTCCCCCGAGGTGTTCAACCTGACCGAGCCCGACTACGTGCTCGACCTCTGCGACCGGGTCACCGCCCTCTGGGACGCCCGCCCCGAGCGGCCCGTGATCCTCAACCTGCCCGCCACGGTGGAGGTCGCCACCCCGAACGTCTACGCGGACCAGATCGAGCACGTGCACCGCGGCCTGGCCCGGCGCGACGGCGTGATCCTCTCCGTGCACCCGCACGACGACCGCGGCACCGGGGTGGCCTGCGCCGAGCTCGCCGTGCTGGCCGGCGCCCAGCGCGTCGAGGGGTGCCTGTTCGGCAACGGCGAGCGCACCGGCAACGTCGACCTCGTGACCCTGGCGCTGAACCTGCACGCCCAGGGCGTCGACCCGATGATCGACTTCTCGGACATCGACGAGATCCGCCGCACCGTCGAGCACTGCAACCGCATCGCGGTGCACGAGCGCCACCCCTACGTCGGCGACCTGGTCCACACCGCGTTCTCCGGGACCCACCAGGACGCGATCAGCAAGGGTTTCGCGCACCACCGCGCCGCTGCGGCCGCTGCCGGGGTGCCGGAGTCCGAGGCCCCGTGGGACGTGCCGTACCTGCCGATCGACCCCGCCGACGTCGGGCGGGACTACGACGCCGTGATCCGGGTGAACAGCCAGTCCGGCAAGGGCGGGATCGCGTACCTGCTGCGTGCCGGGTACGGCCTGGAACTGCCCCGGCCGCTGCAGATCGACTTCTCCCGGCACGTGCAGCACGCCACGGACGCCAGCGGCGCCGAGGCCACCGCCGCGCAGCTGTGGGAGCTGTTCACCGGCACCTACCTCGCCCCGGCCGAGCCGCTCGTGACGCTGCACGAGTGGCAGGCGGCGTCGACGGGCGACGGGCACGACGAGCTGGAGGTCGACCTGACGATCCGCGGCGAACGCGCGGTGCACCACGCCACCGGGGCCGGCCCGGTGGACGCCCTCACCCGGGTCCTGGGTGGTGCGGGCCTGCCGGTCGAGGTGCTGGGCCTGACCCAGCAGTCACTCGAGGGCGGCAGCGACGCGCGGGCGATCACCTACGTGGAGCACCGCTGCCCGGACCGCGTGGCCTGGGCGGCAGGCCTCGGCACCTCGGTGCTCGAGGCGAGCCTGGCGGCGGTGGTGGCCGCCGCGTGCCACCGGGCCGCGTCCGCGAGCTGAGCAACACCACCCGCGGAGCCGGCCGCCCTCACCGGCCCGGCTCCGCGGGCAGGCTCTGCGGCAGCCCGAAGCGCGGGAACAGCGACTCGTCGAGGAACGCCGTGACGGCGGCGATCCGGTCGCCGCGGATCGTGAGGACGTCGATCACGGCACCGCGGAAGCGCCCCGCGCCCTCGTCCCAGATGTAGCAGGCCACCGCCTGCTGCCCGTTGGCGCGCACCGGCAGGTGGCGCCAGCGCTCGCGCAGCGGCAGCCGGACGAGGAAGTCGGTGACGGCGGCGCGACCGTGGTACCAGCTCGGCCGCGGCGGCATCGACCAGCTGACGTCGGCCGTGAGCAGGGCGACGAGCGCGTCGGCGTCGCCGCGCTCGAGCGCATTGGAGTACTGCGCGACCACCTCCCGCAGCCGGACGTCGCCGAGCGTGCGCAACGTCTGCTGCTGGCTCTGCTCGGGCCGCAGCTCCTCGACGACCTTCCGCGCGCGTTGCAGGGCGCTGTTGACCGACGCGACGGTGGTGCCGAGGGTCTCGGCCACCTCGCGGGCCGAGTAGCCCAGCACCTCGAACAGCAGCAGCGCGGCGCGCTGGTTGCCCGGCAGGTGCTGGCACGCGGCGACGAACGCGAGCTCGACGCTCTCCCGCTGCTCGTAGCGGGCGTGCGGGGCCGCGCGCCCGTCGGCCAGGTCCTCGTCGGGGTAGGGGCCGAGCCAGGCGACGTCGGTGAGCGGCGGGTCGTCCACCACCGCGTGCTCCGCCGCCGGGCCGAGGTCGACCGGCAGCGCGCGCCTGCCCCGGCTGCCGATCGCGTCCAGGCAGGTGTTGGTGGCGATCCGGTAGAGCCAGGAGCGCACCGAGCTGCGGCCCTCGAAGCGGCCGATCCCGCGCCAGGCGCGCAGCAGCGCGTCCTGCAGGGCGTCCTCGGCGTCGTGCAGGGAACCGAGCATCCGGTAGCAGTGCGCGCGCAGCTCACCCTGCAGTGGCTCGACGAGCCGGTGGAACGCCGCGTCGTCGCCCTCGCGGGCCCGGGAGAGGTCTGCCGCCGTCACGCCGCCAGTGTGTCCCACGGCCCCGTCCATCGGCGGAGGCTCCCACCCGGACGAAGCTCTCGTCGGTACTTAGTGTCCCCCGCCGGAAGTGCCGTTCGTCATGCGGATCGCGTCTAGACGCCCGCGTCGGACTGCGCCTCGGCCGTCAGGCGCTCGATCGACGCCAGCGGGATCGCCGCCCATGCCGGCCGGCTGTGCGTCTCGTAGACCACCTCGTACACGGCCTTGTCCAGCTCGAAGCCGCGCAGCAGGGCCGCCTGGTCGCGCGGGTCCTTGCCCGCGCGGATCGTGTAGCCGTCGCAGAAGGCGGATCGGTTGCGCTCGGCCCACTCCCGGGCGCGCCAGGCGAGCTGGGAGTCGTGGTCGGAGTCGGTCCAGTCGCGCACGGGCTCCCACTGGGAGAGCTGGTGGAACGCGGCGTAGTCGAACGACCGCAGCATCCCCGCGACGTCGCGCAGCGCCGAGTCCGGCCGGACGCGCTCCGCGAGCGGCGCGGAGGGCTCACCCTCGAAGTCGATCACCAGCCAGCCGTGCGGGGTGCGCAGCGCCTGGCCGAGGTGCAGGTCGCCGTGGACACGCTGGACGGGCACGGTGCCGGGCAGCGCCGCGACGGCGTCGTAGACCGCCCGGATCCGGTCGGCGTGCCCCGCGAGCACCGGCACCTCGGCGGCTGCCGTCGCCAGGCGCTCGCGCCAGGCCGTGGCCAGCGCGCGCGGGTCGGCCTCGGCGGTGCCGAGGGCCTCGCGCAGCTCGGCGTGCACCACGCCGATGGTCTCGCCCAGCCGCGAGGCCTCGGCGGCGAAGTCACCGCCCACCTCGTCGGCGCGCAGGTCGCCCTCGGCCAGCAGGTCGCGGACGCTCGCCTGGGCCATCGCCCAGCCGTCGGCCGAGTTGGCCGCGAAGTCCTGCAGCATGCCCAGCGTGACCGGCTCGCCGTCCAGCGCGCCCTCGATCGCGCCCTGCAGGGCGGCCACCTCGTTGCTGCCCACCGAGCGCAGCGCCCGGTGCAGCTCCAGGTCGGGGTTGACGCCGGGGAGCACGCGGCGGAACAGCTTGAGGATCGACCGCTCGCCCCAGGACACCGACGTGTTGGACTGCTCGACGCCCAGCACCCGGCCCGGGCCGCTGTCGGCAAGGGCGGCGTCGGGCTCGGGCACGAACCGCACCGCGCCCGCGGTGAGCCCGGAACGGATGGCCTCCAGCAGCCACTCGGTGACGGCCGGATCCCACAGCCCGTCGTAGGCGAGGTGGTCGCCGACCTGGCCGATCACGCAGTGGTCCAGCTCGCCGCGCAGGTGCTCGCGGCGCGCGACGAGGAGCTGGTAGTGCTGCACGGACGAGTCGTCGGCGAACTCGACGGCGAGCAGCACCAGGTCGAGGAGCGGTTCCGCGTCCGTGCGCAGCGGCGTGGCCGAGGCGACGGTCACCGAGCGGACCGGCCTGCCCTTCGCCGCGAACCAGCGCTGCGTCGGCAGCCACTCGGGCAGCAGGGCGGGAAGCTCCTCGTCGAGATTCATCCAGACTCCTCCGGCGGGGTGATCGAGAACCAGTAGAAGCCGTGGCCGGGAAGGGTCAGCAGGTAGGGCAGCTCCCCGATCCGCGGGAACGGCACGCCACCGGTCAACTCGTGGGGGGCGCAACCCTGCCACGGAGAGAGGTCCAGTTCCACCGGTTGCGGGAACCGTGACATGTTGTTGACGCAGAGCACGACGTCGTCGCCGTCGGAGCGCATGTACGCGAGCACCGACGGGTTGGAGCCGCCGAGCTCGTGGTACTCGCCCAGGCCGAACGCGCGGTGGCGCTTGCGGACCTCGATCATGTGCCGCGTCCAGTGCAGCAGCGACGTGGACGAGTGCGACTGCGCCTCGACGTTCACCGCCTGGTAGCCGTAGACCGGGTCCATGATGATCGGCAGGTACAGGCGTCCGGGGTCGCAGGTGGAGAACCCGGCGTTGCGGTCGGGCGTCCACTGCATGGGGCTGCGGACGGCGTCGCGGTCGCCCTGCCAGATGTTGTCACCCATGCCGATCTCGTCACCGTAGTACAGAACGGGCGAACCGGGCAGGGACAGCAGCAGCGCCGTGAACAGCTCGAGCTGGTTGCGGTCGTTCTCCAGCAGCGGTGCCAGCCGGCGGCGGATGCCGATGTTGGCCTTCATCCGCGGGTCCTTGGCGTACTCCGCGTACATGTAGTCGCGCTCTTCGTCGGTGACCATCTCGAGCGTGAGCTCGTCGTGGTTGCGCAGGAAGATGCCCCACTGCGCGCCCGACGGGATCGCAGGCGTCTGGGCCAGGATCTCCGAGATCGGGAACCGGTTCTCCCGCCGCACCGCCATGAAGATGCGGGGCATCAGCGGGAAGTGGAACGCCATGTGGCACTCGTCGCCGCCCACCTCGGCGTCGCCGAAGTACTCCACGACGTCGCTCGGCCACTGGTTGGCCTCGGCGAGCATGACGCGGCCCGGGTACTCGACGTCCATCACCTTGCGGCAGCGCTTGAGGAAGTCGTGCGACTCGGTGAGGTTCTCGCAGTTGGTGCCCTCGCGCTCGAACAGGTACGGCACGGCGTCGAGGCGGAAGCCGTCGATACCCAGGTCGAGCCAGAACCGCAGGACGTCGATCATCGCGTCCTGCACGTCGGGGTTGTCGTAGTTCAGGTCGGGCTGGTGGGAGAAGAACCGGTGCCAGTAGAACTGCCCGCGCACCGGGTCGTAGGTCCAGTTCGACGTCTCGGTGTCGACGAAGATGATCCGGGCGTCGGCGTAGCGGGAGTCGTCGTCGGACCAGACGTAGAAGTCGCCGTACGGCCCCTCCGGGTTGCGCCGTGACTCCTCGAACCACGGGTGCTGGTCGGAGGTGTGGTTCATGACGAGGTCGGTGATCACGCGGATGCCGCGCTTGTGGGCCTCGTCGAGCAGCACCACGAAGTCGTCCACGGTGCCGAACTCGGGCAGCACCGCGCGGAAGTCGCGGATGTCGTAGCCGCCGTCGCGCAGCGGCGAGTCGTAGAACGGCGGGAGCCAGAGGCAGTCGACGCCGAGCCACTGGATGTAGTCCAGCTTCTCGGTGAGGCCCCTCAGGTCCCCGGTGCCGTCCCGGTTCGAGTCGGCGAACGCGCGGACCAGCACCTCGTAGAAGACGGCCCGCTTGTACCAGTCATGATCGACCTTCAGTGTGCGCGCATGCTCGAAATCCTCCGACGAGGACTCGACCAGCTGGTCGTCTTCGGTGTGCTGGGGCTCGGCGGCCGAGGCGTCGATCGACATGGGGGAATCGCGTTCCTACCGGGCGGGGACTGTGGGCGGAGGGGGCACCCGGCCAGTCTTACCGGGCGGATCGCCCGGACGCAGGACGTGGCACAGCGGCTGCGTGGGGAGCGTAGCTCCCGGGTCACCGAGCCCGGGAGGAGGGACCTCAGAGGAGTCGCGTACCGCCCCCGCGGAATCACTCAGAGTGAGCAGGATCAGTGCGGGTGCCCGGGGTTCCGCGCAGACGTGGGCACCGGCGCCGGAACCGCCGGCCGCCGGTGTCCATGACCGTCGATCACACCGCCTGCGGCGCCCGCTCCACCCGGAAGACGTGGGCGACGTGGACGGTCGGCTCCAGCCGGACGTAGTTGAACTGGCCCCACCGGTAGGTCTCGCCGCTGACCTCGTCGTGCACGGTGACGCTCTCGTTCCAGTCCACGCCGAGGGCGGGCATGTCGAGGGAGGTGGTGCCCTCCTGCGCGTGGTGCGAGTCGAGCGTGCACACCACCAGCACGGTGTCGCCGCTGAGCGGGTCGGTCTTGGAGTAGGCGATGATCGCGTCGTTGTCGACGTGGTGGAAGTGCAGGTCGCGCAGCTGCTGGAGCGCCGGGTGGGCGCGGCGGATCTCGTTGAGCCGGGTGAGGTAGGGCTCCAGCGAACGGCCCTCGTTGAGCGCAGTGGCGAAGTCGCGCGGGCGCAGCTCGTACTTCTCGGAGTCGAGGTACTCCTCGCTGCCCGGGCGCACCGGCTGCGACTCGTACAGCTCGAAGCCGGAGTACACCCCGTAGGTCGGGGCGAGGGTGGCGGCCAGCGTGGCCCGGATCGCGAACATCGCGGGCCCGCCGGTCTGCAGCGACTCGTGCAGGATGTCCGGGGTGTTGACGAAGTAGTTGGGCCGGCACTCGTCGGCGCGCTCGGCGTGCATCAGCGCGAAGTCGGTGAGCTCCGCCTTCGTGGTGCGCCACGTGAAGTACGTGTACGACTGCGTGAAGCCCAGCCGTGCCAGCCCGAACAGCCTGGCCGGGCGGGTGAAGGCCTCGGCCAGGAACAGCACGTCCGGGTAGCGCGCCTTGACCTGCCAGATCAGCCAGTGCCAGAAGTTCGGCGGCTTGGTGTGCGGGTTGTCCACGCGGAAGATCCGCACCCCGTGCTCCGCCCAGTGCAGCACCACCCGCAGCGACTCCTGGTAGATGCCGCCGGGGTCGTTGTCGAAGTTGACGGGGTAGATGTCCTGGTAGCGCTTCGGCGGGTTCTCCGCGTAGGCGATCGTGCCGTCGGGCCGCACCGTGAACCACTCGGGGTGCTCGGCCACCCAGGGGTGGTCGGGGGCGCACTGCAGCGCGAAGTCGAGCGCGACCTCCATGCCGAGGTCGTGCGTGCGCGCGACAAAGGCGTCGAAGTCCTCGAGGGTGCCCAGCTCCGGCTCGACCGCGTCGTGGCCGCCCTCGGCGGAGCCGATCGCCCACGGCGAGCCCACGTCGCCCGGCCCGGCGTTGACGTTGTTGTTGCGGCCCTTGCGGTGCACCGTGCCGATCGGGTGGATCGGCGGGAGGTAGACCACGTCGAAGCCCATCGCCGCCACGCGGTCGAGCTCCTTCGCCGCCGTGACGAACGTGCCGTGGATCGGGCGGCCCTGCTCGTCGCGCCCGCCGGTGGAGCGGGGGAAGAACTCGTACCAGGAGCCGAAGAGGGCGCGCTCGCGGTCGACGTGGACCTGCTGCGGCCGCCCGCGCGTGATCAGCTCCCGCACCGGGCGCTCGGTCATGATCTTCTCGACGGCCGGGAACAGCGCGGGCGCCACGCGCGCGTGCAGCGGAAGGGCGGTGTCGCGCAGCGTGTTGGCGGCGCCGAAGAGCAGGTCGCGGTGCGGGCGCTCGCCGGGTCGTCGGCCCACGCGCTGCAGCAGCCGGGCACCGACCTCGAGGTCGTTGGCCAGCTCGTCGGCACCCTGGCCCGCCGACAGCTTGACGGTGACGGCGTGGCGCCAGGTGGCCCACGGGTCGCTCCACGCGTCGACGCGGAAGGTCCACAGCCCCGGCTCGTCGGGCACCACGGTGGCGGCGAACCGGTCGGTGCCCTTGCCGACCGGCGACATGCGCACGTGGTGCGCCGCGCCGCGGCTGCCGATGCGGCGCCAGACGACGTTGGCGGCGACGGCGTCGTGGCCCTCGCGCCAGACCGTCGCGGTGATCGGGACCACTTCACCGACGACGGCCTTGCTCGGATGGCGACCACCGCTCACCGAGGGTGTGACGTCATCGATCCCGAGCCGACCGGTCATCGGCACACCCCCAGCTGGAAACCCGTCGCGGAAGTCACAAAACTACCTACCCACTCCCGGCACCGGCGGAACGGGGCGCGCGGGTTCACCCGATGGTCACCCGACCGACGCATCGCGTCACGGGACGCCGGTCGCAGGGCCCGGACCGGCCGGCCGTCACCGCCATCCGGCCGTCAGCGCCACCAGCCCGTCCACCAGCCCGCCGCGCCAGCAGGCCCGGTCGTGCCCGCCGGAGTACTCCCGGTAGGTCACGGCGTCGCCGCGGGCGCGCAGCGCGTCGCGCATCCGCCGGGTCGGACCGAGGAGCACCTCCTCGTCGGTGCCGACCTGCAGGTGGACGCCGCTGGTGCGGGAGCCGTGCGCGACGACGCCGGTGAGCCACTCCGGCTCCGCGCCCCCGGCGGGGTTCGGCCACCAGAACGAACCCGACTGGGCGAGGGCGCAGCCGAACCGCCGCGGCGCGACGAGGGTGGCGAACACGGCGGTCAGCCCGCCGAGGCTCTGGCCCGCGACGATCGTGCGCGCCGGGTCGGCGGTGATCGCCCCGGACGCCGCGACGAGCGCGGGCACGTCCGCGGCGAGGGCGGCGACGAAGTCGTCGTCGCAGCTCAGGTCGCGGGTGCGGGCGGCAGGACCGCCGGCGGCCACCCCGACGGTGCGCAGCGGCGGCAGGCGGTCCGCGGCCCGGAGCGCGTCGAGCGTGCGGGGGAGCCCGAGCTCCGCCCAGCCCCCGCCGTCGAGCACCACCAGCAGCGGCAGCGGGTCGGTCCGCGCGACGCCTGCCGGGTGGTGCACCCTGCAGGCGCGCCCGTCGGGCAGGGCTCCGTGCACGACGGCACCCGCGGGGACGTCGGCGGGCGGGTCGTTCCACGGCTGCGGGGGCGCGTCGGGGAGCGAGGCCACCGTGGTGGCGTCCGGAAGGCGCTCGCGCGCGTACGGGTCGGGACGCGCGTGGACGAGCGCGTCGAACCAGCGGTGCATGCAGGCGCGGTCGGCCGGGGTCGCGACGGCCAGCGCGCGCCCGCGGCGCAGCTCGACCAGCTCGGCGTCCGCGCCGGTGACGATCGGCGCGGCACCCGGGACGAGCGGCGCGAGGGCGTAGGAGCCGCGCCAGTCGTGGGGCAGGCGGTAGGTCAGGGCCCACACGTCGGTGCCGGGCAACCGTTCCATCCGGCACTTGTCGGCGCCGGCGGCGTCGGTGAGCTTGTTCGCGAGCACGAGGACGTCGGCCGGTTCGTCGCCGCGCCACAGGAAGGTGACCGCGCGGTGCCGGTCGTCGCCGGGGAGCCGGTCGACCAGCGGGGTGCCGGCCGCCGCGACCGCGGGCCAGAACCCGGCGCGCCCCGCCGTGGCGAGCAGCGCGCAGGAGGCGAGGGGGTCGAGCCGCTCCGGAGGGCGGGTACGGCGCTGCTGCGGCGGGACGGTCAGCGCCGCCGGACCGGTCGGCTTCGGTCGGGGCGACGTCACAGCGGCGGACATTGACATCAGGCTAGGCATGCCTAACCATCCTGGCAATGCACCAAGGATCTGCTGCGCGCCTGGTCGCGCTGGTCGTCGGCGCGCTCCTGCTGGCGGCCTGCGGGGGCGGGCAGCCCGCCGAGCCCGCGACCACGCCGGACACCGCGCCCGCCACCCGCACCGTCACCCACGCACTGGGCACCGCGGAGGTTCCGCAGGACGTCCAGCGGGTGGTCTCCGCGAGCGTCACGATGACCGGCCACCTGCTCGGGCTCGACGTCCCCGTGATCGCCACGGCCACCGCGCCGCCCGGCGGTGTCGCCGACGAGAACGGCTTCTTCCTGCAGTGGGCGCCGGCCGCGGTGGCGGGTGGGGTGGTGGCCCTCGGCGGGCCGCAGGCGCCCATCGAGGCGATCGCCGAGCAGCGGCCCGACGTGATCGTCGGCAGCGCCGTCGGCCTGGACGCCGTCGACGGCGAGGTGTACTCGCGCCTCTCGCAGATCGCCCCGACGGTCGTCTTCGACCACAGCACCGCCTCATGGGACGAGCTCGCCGCCGAGCTCGGTGCGGCCCTCGGTCACGAGCAGCAGGCCGCCGCGGCCGAGTCGGAGTTCGACGCCCGCGCGGCGGAGCTGCAGCTCGACACCACCCATCCCGCCGCGGCGCTGACCGTCACGAGCGAGGGTCTGAACGTGTTCACCGCCGAGTCCGCGCAGGGCAAGCTGCTCCAGTCGCTCGGGCTGCAGCTCGCCGACGTGGGAACGGGCGCAGGTGCAGGCGCGGGTGGCGGGGACCGCCGCGACGTGGTGCGGCTCGCCCACGAGAACGTCGGACAGCTCGGCGACGCCTCCCTCTACGTCGTCAACGCCGACCGGTCGGACATCGAGGAGTACCGCGACGCCCACCCGGTGCTGGCGGGCCTCCCGGCGTTCGCCGAGGGGCGCGTGGTGCCGCTCGGGCCGGAGTCGTTCCGGCTCGACCGCTTCGCCGCGATGTCGGTGCTGGACCGGGTCGCCGCGGCCCAGGACTGAGGCTCACCGGCCGGCGATCCCGGCGAGCAGCCAGTCCAGGCCGCGCTCGAAGCTGCCTCGCAGCTCGTCGCCGGTCAGGGGGCGCTCGCCGTCGCCGTCGCCGTCGAAGGCCGCGAAGCCGATCGCGTAGACGATCAGGACGCGCAGCGCCTCGCGGGCGGCGTCCCCGGTGACCCCGGCCGCGGCCAGGTGCTCCAGCGTCACCACGCCCAGGTGCTGCGCGTTCGGGCCGCGGGAGCCCTGGCGGGCGAGGAAGGCAGGCACCAGCTGCGGGTGGCGCAGCAGCACCTCGTGGGTGGAGCTCATGATGCGGTGCAGCGCCGCGAGCGGGTTGCCGCCGCCCCTTGGCGCGTCGACCTGGGCGAGCACGCGGTCCAGCACGCCGTCCACCAGCTCGGTCTTGTCCGCGACGTGGCTGTAGAGCGCGTTCGGTGCGACCCCGAGGCGCTGCGCGACCGCGCGCATGGTCACCGCCCCGCGTTCGGCGATCAGGTCGGTGGCGGCGTCGAGGACGAGGTCGCGCGTCAGCCCGGCGCGCTCGCCGGGTCCCCGGGTCGGAGGCACTTGCCAACTGTACATCGTCCAGTTAAATTGGACGACGTACAGTTTCGAGGAGGAGTCATGGCAGTGGGTACTGCGATCACCGGCACCGCGGCGGGCGTCCCGTTCCTGGTCGTGCCGCCGCGGGTGGAGCGGGCGGACGCGCCCGTCGTCGTCGCGTGGCACCTGATGGACCCGCCGCGCACCGAGGCCGCGTTCGCCGCGGCGCTGCCGCTCGCCGGGCTGGACGCCTGGCGCGTCTACCTCGGCCTGCCGCTGCACGGTGCGCGGTTCCCCGAGGGTGGAGTCGAGGAGCTGATGCGCCGCGGCTACGAGGACGCGGTGCTCAACCTGTACGGGCCGGTCAGCGCGCAGGCCGCGGACGAGTTCGGGCCGGCGTTCGCCGAGCTCCGGGAGCGGTTCGGCCTGCGCGGCGGGCCGGTCGGGCTGCTCGGCGGCTCGCTCGGTGCGGCCGTCGCGCAGCTGGTGCTCGCGTCGCGCGCGGTCGAGGTCGCCGCGGCGGTGCTCGTCAGCCCGGTCTCCCGGCTGGAGTCGGTGGTCGCGGCGGTCGGCCGGCTGTTCGGCGTCGAGTACCCGTGGTCGGAGCCCTCGCTCGAGGTGGCCCGGCGGCTGGACTTCGTGGCGCGGGCCGCCGAGGTCGCGGCGTGCCCGGCCACGCTGCTCGTCGTCGGCGCCGAGGACGACGAGGAGGGCTTCCGGCAGCCGGCGGCGCGCCTGCGCGACGCCCTCGTGCAGCGCTCGGTCACCACCGACCTCGTGGTCGTGCCGGGCATGGGCCACGCACTCGCCGAGGAGCCGGGGATCGAGCCGGCGCCGCAGCTCCCGGCGGCCGCGGAGGTGGACCGGCTGGCCGTCGACTGGTTCACCCGACACCTGGGGTGCGAGCGCTGAACCGATCCGGTATGCGGGTGTTCTAGGGTCTGCCGGGTGAAGGCACTCCGCAGGTTCACCGTCCGCGCCCAGCTGCCTGCCGCGCTCGCGCCGCTGCAGGAACTGGCCACCAACCTGCGGTGGACGTGGCACATCCCCACTCAGGACCTCTTCGCCACGCTCGACCCGGACGCCTGGGAGCGGTCGGGCCACGACCCGGTGCGGCTGCTCGGGGAGATCCCGTCGGCGCGGCTCGCGGACCTGGCGAAGGACGCGGACACGGTCGTCACCGTGCGGGAGCTGGCCGACGACCTGGCGAGCTACCTGCAGGAGCCGCGCTGGTACCAGGTGGAGCGCGAGCGGGACCCGTCGCTGCCCGCCGCAGTGGGCTACTTCTCGATGGAGTTCGGCGTCAGCGAGGTGCTGCCGAACTACTCCGGTGGCCTCGGCGTCCTCGCGGGCGACCACCTCAAGGCCGCCTCCGACCTCGGGGTGCCGCTGATCGGCGTCGGGCTGCTGTACCGGTCCGGCTACTTCCGCCAGTCCCTGTCCCTGGACGGCTGGCAGCTCGAGCACTACCCGGTGCTCGACCCGCAGGGGCTGCCGCTGCAGCTGCTCGCGGACGGCGACGGCGCGCCCGTGCTCGTCGAGGTGGCCATGCCGGGCGGGCGCGCCCTGCGGGCCCGCGTCTGGCAGGCCACGGCCGGGCGCGTGCCGCTGCTGCTGCTCGACTCCGACATCGAGGAGAACGAGCCCGACCTGCGCGGGGTCACCGACCGGCTCTACGGCGGCGACCAGGACCACCGCATCAAGCAGGAGATCCTCGTCGGCATCGGCGGGGTGCGGGCCGTGCGCGCGTTCTGCGCGGTCACCGGCCACCCGGAGCCCGAGGTCTTCCACACCAACGAGGGGCATGCCGGCTACCTCGGCCTCGAGCGCATCCGCGAGCTGCACGAGCACGACGGGCTCTCCTTCGACGAGGCCGTGGCCGCGGTCCGCGCCGGCACCGTCTTCACCACGCACACGCCGGTGCCCGCGGGCATCGACCGGTTCCCGCTGGACCTGGTGCGGCACTACTTCGCGGGGCCGAGCGGCAGCGAGGCGCCCAATGACGCAGGCCAGCTCCTCCCCGGCGTCCCGATGGACCGCGTCCACGCGTTGGGCGCCGAGGAGAACCCCAACATGTTCAACATGGCGCACATGGGGCTGCGGCTGGCCCAGCGCGCCAACGGCGTCTCCCGGCTGCACGGCGCGGTGTCGCGCGGCATGTTCGGCGGGCTGTGGGAGGGCTTCGACGCCGACGAGGTGCCGATCGGCTCGGTCACCAACGGCGTGCACGGCGCCACCTGGGAGGCCCGCGAGGTCACCGCGCTGCTCGGGGACGCCGGGCCGGTCGCGAACCACACACCGCGCGAGCCCGTCTCCGACGAGATGCTCTGGGAGCTGCGCGGGGCACTGCGCGCCCGGCTCGTGTCGGAGGTGCGCCGCCGGGTGCGCGCGGCGTGGCTGCAGCGCGGCGCGTCCACCCCCGAGCTGTCCTGGACCGACCACGTCTTCGACCCGGAGATCCTCACCGTCGGCTTCGCGCGGCGCGTGCCCACCTACAAGCGGCTCACGCTCATGCTGCGCGACAAGGACCGGCTCCGCGACCTGCTGCTGGACCCGCACCGCCCGGTGCAGCTGGTGGTCGCGGGCAAGAGCCACCCCGCCGACGACGGCGGCAAGGCGCTGATCCAGGAGATCGTCCGGTTCGCCGACGACGCGGGCGTGCGCCACCGCATCGTGTTCCTGCCCGACTACGACATGTCGATGGCCCGCTACCTGTACTGGGGCTGCGACGTGTGGCTGAACAACCCGCTGCGGCCGCTCGAGGCCTGCGGGACGTCCGGGATGAAGTCCGCGCTCAACGGCGGGTTGAACCTGTCGATCCGCGACGGCTGGTGGGACGAGTTCTACGACGGCGCCAACGGCTGGGCGATCCCCACCGCCGACGGCATCGCCGACCCGGTCCGCCGCGACGACCTCGAGGCCAACGCCCTCTACGAGCTGCTCGCCACCCAGGTGGCACCCGCGTTCTACGACCGGGTGGACGGCGTGCCGCCGCGCTGGGTGGAGCTGGTGCGCCACACGCTGACGACCCTGCGTCCGCAGGTGCAGGCCACGCGGATGGTGCGCGAGTACGTCGAGGACTGGTACGCCCCCGCGGCGCGGGCGGCCACCCGGATCGCGGGCGAGGACTACGGCCCCGCGCGCGAGCTGGCCGCGTACCGCGCGCGGCTGAACGCCTCCTGGCCGCAGGTGCGGGTCACCGGCGTCGACGCCTCCGGGCTGCCCGACACCCCCGAGGTCGGGGCCCCGATGACGGTGCGCGCCTCGGTGCAGCTCGCCGGGCTCGACCCGCGCGACGTCACGGTCGAGGCCGTGGTGGGGCGCGTCGGCGAGACCGACGACCTGGCCGACTCGATCACCATGGCGATGGAGCACGTGGGGGAGGCCGACGGGATGGGCGAGCGCTTCGAGACCGTCGTCAAGCTGCCGCACGCCGGCCTCACGGGCTACACGGTGCGCGTGCTGCCCGCCCACCCGCTCCTGGCGTCCTCGGCCGAGCTCGCGAAGATCGTCCTGGCCGGCTGAAGGCAGCGCCTCGCACACCGATAGCCGCGCTCGCACACCGACTGCAGTCGGTGTGCGAGCGCGGAAATCGGTGTGTCACCGGCGGGGCGCCCCGTCCACTCGGTCGCACACCGATCGCTGCGCTCGCACAGCGACTGCAGTCGGTGTCCGAGCGACGAATTCGGTGTGCGAGCCGCTTCGGGCCGTGGATCGGCGCAGGGCGAAGAGAGCCGTAGGCTCGGCGGATGCCCCGCTACGACTTCCGCTGCCGGGAGTGCGGCTCGACCTTCGAGGTCAGCCGCCCCATGACCGCCGCGTCCGATCCCGCGCTCTGCCCCGACGGGCACGACGACACCGTCAAGCTGCTGAGCACCGTCGCGGTGGGTGGCCGCAGCGCTGCGCCCGCCGGTGGCGGCGGTGGTGGCGGGTGCTGCGGAGGCGGCTGCTGCGGCGGCTGAGACCAACCCCGGCAGTCACTTCCCCACCCGGCGAGTCTCCCGTTCCGACAGGGCGAGTCTCCCGTTCCGACAGGGCGAGTCTCCCGTTCCGACAGGGCGAGTCGCGCGTTCGGTCAGGGGATCCGGAGTAGGAGCAGGGAGCGGGGCGGGAGGGTGATGGTCGTGCCGCCCGGGAGCGGGCGGCGGCTCACCGGTTCCCCGTCCACGCGCGTGCTGTCCAGCTCCGGGGTGTACGGCCCGTCGGGCGGCAGGGTGGCGGCCACCGCGTCGGATCCGGCGTGCAGCAGCATCAGCCACTCGCCGCGCTGCAGGCCGAGCGTGCGCAGGTGACCGTCGTGCCAGTCGGCGCCGTCGAGCCTGCGGCCCGCCGGGTGCCACCACAGCACGTCGCCGTCGCGGTAGAAGCGGTCGCGGTGCAGGGCGGGCGAGCTGCGTCGGATCGCGGCCACGCGGGCCGTGAACGCGGCGAGGGCGCCGTCGCGGTGCGTCCAGTCGACCCAGGACGTCTCGTCGTCGAGGCAGTAGGCGTTGTTGTTGCCGCCCTGGGTGCGCCACAGCTCGTCGCCGCCGAGCAGCATCGGCGTGCCGGTGGACAGCAGCAGCGTGCCCAGCACCGCGCGGGCGGTCGCGAGCCGGCGGGCGGCCCGCACGGGTGAGGCGGTCTCGCCCTCCTCGCCGAAGTTCTGGGAGCGGTTGTCGTCGGTGCCGTCGCGGTTGTCCTCGCCGTTGGCCTCGTTGTGCTTGTGCTCGTAGGAGAGCATGTCGCGCAGCGTGAAGCCGTCGTGCGCGGTGACGAAGTTGATCGACGCCCACGGCCGGCGGCCGGAGAGCCTGTACAGGTCGGAGCTGCCCGTGAGGCGGGACGCGACCTCGCCGATGCTGCCGTGGCCGCGCCAGAAGTCGCGCACGGCGTCGCGGTAGCGCCCGTTCCACTCCGACCACGCCACGCCGAACCCGCCGACCCGGTAGCCCTCGCCGGTGGCGTCCCACGGCTCGGCGATGAGCTTGACCCGCGACAGCACGGGGTCGACCGCGATCGCGGTGAGCAGCGGGGCGTGCGGGTCGAAGGCACCCGATCGGGGCCTGCCCAACACGCTGGCGAGGTCGATGCGGAACCCGTCGACGCCCATGACCGTGACCCAGTGCCGCATCGCGTCGCACACCAGCCGGATGACGGTGGGCGAGCCCGCGTCGAGGGTGTTGCCGGTGCCGGTGATGTCGGCGTCGTGGCCGTCGCCGCCCAGCGCGTAGTAGGCCGGCGCGTCCAGCCCCCGGTAGGAGAGCGTGGTGCCGCCGACGCCGCCCTCCGCGGTGTGGTTCGGGACGAAGTCGAGGATCACCTCGATGCCCGCGGCGTGCAGCGCCGCGACCATGGTCCGGAACTCCTCGATCTCGGCCCCCGGCACGCTCGCGTAGCCCGGGTGCGGGGCGAGGAAGCCCAGCGTGGCGTAGCCCCAGAAGTTCGTGCGACCGCGCTCCAACAGCGGGGGCTCGTCCGCGATCGCCGCCACCGGCAGGAGCTCGACGGCGGTGACGCCGAGGCGGCACAGGTGCGCGACGACGGCGGGGTGCGCGAGCCCGAGGTAGGTCCCGCGGTGCTCGGGCGGCACCTCCGGGTGGCGCATCGTGTAGCCGCGGACGTGCACCTCCGCGACGACCGTCTCCGACCACGGCACGTCCGGGCGGGGGCCCGGGCCTGCGGGGTCGGGGCCGGTGACCACGGAGAGCGGCACGTGCCCGAGCGAGTCGCGGGGGCACGGCGGTCCCGTCATCGGGTCGTCGGTCCAGCCGCGCGCGGCTTCCAGGTCGGTGACGCGGCCGAGCACGCGCCGGGCGTACGGGTCGACGAGGATCTTGGCCGGGTTGGCGCGCACGCCGTCGCGGGGCCGGTACGGACCGTGCACGCGGTAGCCGTAGCGCTGCCCCGGTGCCACCCCGTCGACGTAGCCGTGCCAGACGCCGAAGGTGCGCTCCGTGAGCGCCACCCGCCGTTCGGACAGATCGCCGTCCGGGCCGTCCACGAGGCACAGCTCGACCGCGTCCGCGCTGGTGGACGCCACGGCGAAGCGGGCCCCGTCGTCGTCGACGTGGGCACCCAGCGGGAAGACAGGCACGATCGGCGAGGATAGGGCCCGTGGCAGCGCCCGGATCACACTCTGAGTCCTTCCTCACCGCGGATGATCTTGCCGACACCGTCGTCCGGATGGACGACGTCGCCGTGCGGCGGGGTGCGACGACACTCCTGCACGACGTCGACTGGACCGTCGAGCTCGACGAGCGGTGGGTCGTCCTGGGGCCCAACGGGGCCGGGAAGACCACGCTGCTGCGCATGGCCGCCGCCGAGCTGCACCCCACGACCGGTGTGGTGCACGTCCTCGGCGAGCGGCTCGGCCGGGTCGACGTGTTCGAGCTCCGGACGCGCATCGGGCTCACCTCCGCCGCGCTGGGGCTGCGGGTGCCGAACGACGAGACGGTGCGCGACGTCGTCGTCAGCGCCGGCTACGGCGTGCTCGGCCGGTGGCGGGAGCGCTACGAGGCCGCCGACACCGACCGCGCCGACCACCTGCTCGCCGCGCTCGGCGTCTCGCCGTTGGCCGGGCGGGAGTACGGCACGCTGTCCGAGGGCGAGCGCAAGCGCACGCTGATCGCCCGCGCCCTGATGACCGACCCCGAGCTGCTGCTGCTCGACGAGCCCGCCGCCGGGCTGGACCTGGGCGGGCGCGAGGACCTCGTCGCCCGGCTCGCGGCGCTGGCCGCCGACCCGGAGGCACCGGCGTCCGTGCTGGTCACCCACCACGTCGAGGAGATCCCGGTGGGCTACAGCCACGCGCTGCTGCTGCGCGAGGGCGGCGTGGTGGCCGCGGGCCTGCTGGACGACGTGCTGACCGACGAGAACCTCAGCGCCACCTTCGGCATGCCGCTCTCGGTGCAGAAGCGCCGCGGCCGCTACACGGCCTGGTTGCGCTAGCCACGGGGCCGCGCAGGCTCCCAGCCGACGAATCTCAGGAGCCGACGGGGGCCGGGCGCGGGAAGCGGCGCAGGAAGCGGCTCGCCCGCTCCTCGTCGCCTGTCACCTCGACGTCACCGGCCGCCACCGCCTCGGACAGGGTGCGGCCGCCGAAGACCACCGTGCGCAGGCCCGCCGCGTCGGTGCCGACCTCCGCGTCCGGGCGCTCGACCGTGCCGCGCACGATCTCCAACCGCCCGCCGGACACCGTGGCGGCGAACGCGTCGTCGCCGAGCCGCAGCGTGATCCGGACGTCCTCGGCGTCCTCGGCGTCGAACGTGGTGAGCAGCGCGAGGGCGAGCGCGTCGGCGGACAGGTCCGCGCGCGACGTCGTCGGCACCCGGCTGCCCCAGCGGGCGAGCTCGATCACCACCGGGCGCAGGGCCGCGCCGCGCTCGGTGAGCTCGTAGACCTGCCCGCTGACCGGCGGCCCGAGCCTGCGGCGCTCGACGATCCCGGCCCCGCCCAGCTCCCGCAGCCGCTGCGACAGGACGTTCTGGCTCATCCCGGGCAGCCCGCGAACCAGGTCGGAGAAGCGCTTCGGGCCGAACAGCAGCTCCCGGACGACGAGCAGCGTCCAGCGCTCGCCCACCAGGTCCAGCGCGCGGGCCACGCCGCAGGGGTCGTCGTAGTGCCGGGCACCAGCCATCGATCCACGGTAGCAAACACTTGCATAATCTTAGTGACTACTTCTAAATTAGGAGTGTGACGACCGCAACGCTCCCGCAGGGGCATCCCGACCTGATCGCCACCGACACCGCGCGCCGGCTGCTCGCCTCCCGCGAGCTCGCCCGGCTCGCCTACACGGCCGCCGACGGCACGCCCCGCGTCTTCCCGATGCTCTTCCACTGGACGGGCGACGAGATCGTCTTCGCGACGTTCGCCGGCGCCCGCAAGATCGAGGCGCTGCGGGCGCGCCCGGACGTCGCGGTCACCATCGACACCGCCTCGATGCCGCCCGAGGTGCTGCTGCTGCGCGGCCGGGCCGAGGTCACCGACGTCGACGGGATCGTGCCCGAGTACGCGCAGGCCCAGCTGCGCTACCAGGGCGACGAGGCCGGCCGCGCCGCCGTCGCCGAAGCGGACCGGCCCGGTGTGCGGATGGCCCGGATCGCGGTGCGGCCCACCTGGGTCGGTGTGCTGGACTTCACCTCGCGGTTCCCCGGCGGGGGTACGGCCGACGACTTCGCGCAGCGGGGGCGGGTGTGATCGAGCACGGCAGGGTCGTCTCGAGCGACGGCACGCGCATCGCGTACGAGCGGGCGGGCAGCGGACCGCCGCTCGTCCTGGTGGGCGGCGGGTTGGACGACGGTGCGGAGAACGCTCCGCTCGTCCCGCTGCTCGCGCGGCGCTTCACCGTCTGCAACTACGCCCGGCGCGGCCGGGGCGGCAGCGGTGACACCCCGCCCTACGACGTGCGGCGGGAGATCGAGGACCTGGATGCGCTCATCGCCGAGCTGGGCGGGCGGGCGCACGTGTACGGGGTGTCGTCCGGGGGCGCGCTCGCACTGGAGGCGGCCGCTGCCGGCAGCGCGATCGACGGGCTCGCGGTGTACGAGGTGCCCTACCCGGTGAGCGAGGAGGCGACGCGGCGCTGGCGCGACTACGTCGACGCGCTCACGGCCCTGCTCGCCGCGGGGCGACGGGCCGCGGCGGTCGAGCTGTTCATGGGGGTGGCAGGCGCATCCGAGGAGGAGATCGCGGGAGCACCCTCCTCGCCGCTCTGGCCACGCGTGGAGGCGCTCGCCCCGACGCTCGCGTACGACGCGGCCTGCCTCGGCTCGGGCGTCCCGCGCGTGCGCCTCGCCGGGATCGCCCGGCCGACGCTCGTCGTCACCGGAGGGGTGGCGGACCCGCACATGGGCGGGTTGCAGCCCGGCTACTTCGACGACGCGGCGGACGCGGTCGCCGCCTGCGTGCCGGGCGCGCGGCGTCAGGTGCTCGCCGGGCAGTCGCACGTGCCCGCTCCGGGAGCGGTGGCCGACCTGCTGGCGGGATTCTTCACCGGTTCTCCGGGCGCGGTGCGGGCGCGCGGGAGGAAGGAGGCGATGTGAGACACCCTCTGTCAACCTCCGGGTCAGGCTGCTCGTCCGAGGGCGCGGTTGCGGTTGGCGACGTGGACGTTTTCGTCGTAGAGCATGCCCTTGGTCAGGCAGTGCCAGAGGATCTCCAGCCAGCGGTTCCCGAGGGCGCGCAGGGCGGCGTGGTGTCCCTTCTTCGCGGCGATCTTGGCGTCGTAGAACTCGCGGGCCCAGCCGCTTCGGGTGAGGCTGCAGAACGCCCATTGGTGCACGGCGGCGCCGAGGTATCGGTTGTGCGCGAGGCGTCGGGCGACGACGAAGTCACTCTTGCCGGAGCGTCGGGTGACCGGAGCTTGGCCGGCGTAGCACTGCAACCCGTTCGGGGAGTCGAACTGGTCGATGTGCTCGCCGATCTCACCGGCGACCCGAGCTGCGAGGCGGTCTCCCAGGCCGGGGAAGCTCAGGTAGATGTCCCCGCCTGGGAATGCCTTCCCCGGGTCGGGGTCCTCCACGATGTGATCGCGGCCGGTGCGGCGTCCGCCGAGCAGGAGCTCGCCCATGCGGGCTTCCCAGCCGCGGCGGGCCTCGTGCAGCGCGAGCAGCTGGACCGCGGCCAGGCGGATCGCGGCGGCCTTGGCCCGCACGAGGTAGTCCCGGGTGGGCAACGACGGCGCGGCGAGCGCGTCGATGACACGGTCGGCGAACCGGGCGGGCCAGCCGTGGCGGCCCGCGCGGGCGAACGCCTCGAGTTCGTCGCGGGAGGCTTGGGCGAGTTCGGCCTGGGTCGACCAGCGCTGCAGCAGCCGCAGCACCGTCGGGGCGCCGAGGTCGGTGCCCGCGAGGGTCAGGGCGGCGGGGTAGGTGGTCTGCAGGTCGGCGCGCAGCCGGTTGAGCAGGCGGCGTTGGTCGCGGGCGGCGCGTTCGTCGTCGCGACCGATCGCGCGCAGCTCACCGCTGATCTCCCCGTGCGGCACCAGCGTCTTCAGGGTTTGGTGGCGGTCGAGGGCGAGCAGGCAGCAGATCCGGGCGTCCTCGGCGTCGTCCTTCTTCCGGGCCGGGCCGCGGCGGCGCGCGACCAGGTCGGGGTTGACCGGCAGCACGGTGAACCCGGCATCCAGCAGTGCCTCGACCAGCAGGCCGTGGCGGGTCTCGATGACCACGCGGACCTCGGCCGGGTCCGGTTCCAGGCGCAGGGCGCGCTCGATCAGGGCGGCGACACCGTCCGGGCCGTGCTGAACGCGAAACTGTTCGATCACTCCTTTCTCGACTGTCCCGAGGGCGACGTCATGGAACTCTTCAGCCCAGTCGATGCCGATTCCCAGCACCCGCGTGTCTCCTTCCGCCGAGAGCATTGTGCTCGGCGGACCAGGAAGGCGCTGCGTCGTGCTGATGAACCAGTCCTCGTGGGACCACACCCTCCTGGGCGTCAGGCCTTCGCCGGGGCCCGGCAGGGGCGCCGTCTCACATCAGTCCTCAAGGGACAAGCGCCGAAAGCGCTCCCTGCCGGGATCCACCGTGCGAAGGGAAGGTAGACCCATCAGCACCTTCGTGCTGGTCCCCGGCGGGGGCGGGCAGGCGTGGTACTGGCACCGGGTGGTGCCGCTGCTGCGGGCGCGGGGCCACCAGGCGATCGCGGTGGACCTGCCGGCCGCGGACGACCGGGCAGGGCTCGCGGAGTACACCGACGTCGTGGTGGCCGCGATCGGCGAGCACCGCGACGGCCTGGTGCTCGTCGGGCAGTCGATGGGCGGGTTCACCGTGCCGCTCGTCGCCGAGCGCGTTCCGGTCGAGCGGCTGGTGCTGCTCAACGCGATGACCCCGAAGGCGGGCGAGTCGCCCGGCGAGTGGTGGGAAGCCACGGGTCACGAGGCGGCGCGGGCCGCGAAGGCGCGCCAGGACGGCCGTGATCCGGACGGGTTCGACCCGCTGATGGACTTCCTCCACGACCTCCCCCCGGACGTGCTCGCCGAGGCGACGGCGGGGGATGCGCCGGAGCAGTCGGGCACGCCGTTCGGACAGGTGTGGCCGCTCGCGGGGTGGCCGGACGTGCCGACGCGGTTCCTGCAGGGCCGCGACGACCGGTTCTTCCCGCTGGAGTTCCAGCGCCGGGTGGTGGCGGAGCGGCTGCCCGGCGTCGAGGTCGAGGAGCTGCCGGGCGGGCACTGCCTCGCGTTGAGCCGACCGGTCGAGCTGGCGGAGGCCCTGGGGGATGGAAGCCGGCGGAGCTTGCGGAGCCGGCGGGGTGGGTGAGGCTAGTGTCCGCGTCGTGACCGAATTCGTGACGCTCGAGGTCGACGCCGGGATCGGCACGATCCGGCTGGACCGGCCCCCGATGAACGCGTTCAACCGACAGGTGCAGGAGGAGCTCAAGGCCTGCGCCGAGGAGGCCGCCCGGCGCGCGGACGTGCGCGCCGTCATCGTCTTCGGCGGTGACAAGGTGTTCGCGGCGGGCGCCGACATCAAGGAGATGACCGGCATGTCCTACGCGGACATGGCCACCACCGCCCGCAGGCTGTCGGCCTGCTTCGGCGCACTGTCCGAGGTGCCGAAGCCGACGGTCGCGGCGATCACCGGTTACGCCCTCGGCGGCGGCATGGAGGTCGCGCTGGGCTGCGACCGCCGCGTCTGCGGCGACAACGCGAAGCTCGGCCAGCCCGAGATCCTGCTCGGGATCATCCCCGGCGGGGGCGGCACGCAGCGGATGGCGCGGCTGATCGGCCCGTCCCGCGCGAAGGACCTGATCTACACCGGCCGGATGGTGAAGGCGCAGGAGGCGCTCGAGATCGGTCTGGTGGACGAGGTCGTGCCGGCGGACGAGGTCTACGCCGCCGCGCGCCGGTGGGCCGAGCAGTTCGCGAACGGGCCCGCGGTCGCCCTCGCGGCGGCCAAGAAGGCCATCGACGGCGGCCTCGACACCGACCTGCGCACCGGCCTGGACATCGAGGCGGAGCTGTTCGCGGCGCTGTTCGCGACGGAGGACCGCCGGGCCGGCATGGAGTCGTTCGTGGCGAACGGCCCGGGCAAGGCGGAGTTCACCGGCCGCTGAACCCGACCGCCACCACTTCGCACACCGGGTGGTCACTCAGCACACGGCGGGCGGTGTGCGACGTGGGGGCTGGGTGTGCGAAGTCGGGCGGCGGCGGGTCAGGCGGCGTCGCGCCGGTAGACCAGGCGGCGCATCAGCGCGTCCGCGGGGCCAGGGCGGCCCGTCCGGGCGAGCCAGGCCGCCAGTGCCACCGCCAGCAGCCAGACCCCGAGCGCGACCGTGAGCGCCCCGACGCTGTCGACGTGCGCGCCGAGGCCGAGCAGGCCGGTGTGCAGGACCAGCGCGACCAGGACCGAGTCGAACAGGTAGAACGTCAGCGACCGCTGTCCGACCGCGGCGACGGCCCGGGTCAACGGGCCGGGCCGGTCCTCGAGCCGCAGCGCCAGCAGGGCGAACGCCGCCGCGTACCCGGCGCCGCCGCAGACGCCGGTGAGGACCTGCAGCGCCAGCAGCAACCCGGTTGGCACCACACCGAGCGCCACCGCACCCGCCCCGATCAGCGCCGCGGGCAGCGCTCCGAGCAGGGACACCGCGATGCCGCCCACCGCGATCCGGCGCAGCAGCGGCCGGTGGGCGCGCGGGTCGTCGAGCAGCCCGCGCCGCCCGGCCGCGAACCCGAGCACGACCAGCAGGAACAGCGGGTATGCCAGGGCGATGAGCAGCGGGCTGAAGATCACTCCGGCGAGTCGCGTCGTCCAGTCCGCCGCCGAGGAGTACCCGGGAAGGGCGAACTGGGCGGCGGGCCCGGCGGCCCACATGCCCGTCATCGCGAGCCCGACCGTCACCACGTACCCGAGGGCGAGCAGCACCAGGGCCTTGCGGATCGTGCGGTCGGGGCGGAAGAGCAACCACCCGACCACGAGGCCGGCCAGCCCGTAGGAGGTGAGGATCTCGCCGGGAAACACCAGGAGCGCGTGCACCGCCCCGAAGGCGATCAACAGCAGGCTGCGGCGGCGCAGCAACCTGCGGATCTCGCCCTCGGCCGCCCCGGCCCGGCGCTGACGGGCGACCATCCACGCGAGGCCGTAGCCGTAGAGGATCGCGAACATCGGGAACGCGCGGTTGTCCAGCACGAGCACCGTGACGAACCGGGCGACCGTGTCGGGAACCCCGAGTCCCTCGGGGCGCACCTCGCCGAAGCCGACGCCCGCGTACACGCCGGCGTAGGCCATGGCGATCAGCAGCAGCATCACCCCCCGGGCGAGGTCGGGGGCCAGCTTGCGGGTGGTGGTCGGGCCGGTCACGGCGCCGGTCATCGCACGGTCTCCTCTGCTCGGTCGGCCTTGCGGCCCTTTGCCGCCGCTGCGGCCTCCAGTGCGGTCTTCTCCGCCTGCGCGGAGAGCCGGTCGAGCAACCCGCTGCCGTGGCCGGCCATCACCGTGCCGGGGTAGCGCAGCCGCGCGAACGTCTCGGGCAGGTGGGTGCCCAGCCGGCGCGCGGCGACGGCGCCGCCCACCCAGGCCACGGCCGCCGCGTTGGCGACCGCGACCGCGAGCGTCGCGGCGGGCCACCAGGCGGGCAGCCCGCCCGCGAACGCGAGCGGGGCGGCCAGCGCGGCCGTCGGCAGGATCGCCAGCGTGGTCGCGTAGAAGGCGACCATGATCGCGAAGGTGTTCTCCCCCGCATCGTTGGCGGTGATCCGCCGGTGCGGGTCGACGCCCGGCGTCGCGCCCACGACGGACATCAGGACGGCGATCCCGCTGCCCGAGCCGAGGGTCGCCACGAGCACCGCGGCGATCGGGACCGCGTAGGCGTACACCCCGGTCAGGGCCATCATGAGCGCCGACAACGCGGCGGCGGGCATGCCGAGCACCACCACGAGACCGAGCTGGCGCCCCCTGATGTCGGCCCGCACGGCCGCCGGCCGCTCGGACACCACGAGCTGCCACAGCGCCGTGCCGTCCTGGCCGTAGAGGTTCGCCCCGCTCAGCGCGGCCATGAGCGCCACGGCGATCCCGGCGAGCCCGGCGATCTCCGGCCGTCCGGCGATCGCGCCGTACGCGGCGAGGAACAGGCCGAACCAGATCGCCGAGCGCACCTCCAGGCTCCGCCACGGGTCGCGCCACCAGGTGCGCACCTCCTTCCCGACGACGGCGCCGAGCGGGCTCGCCGGGAGCAGCCGCCCGCGGGTGAGCACCCGACTCCCCAGCGGGCGGCTCCGGCGGCGGGCGGTGCGGTTCCCGACGTGGGGCGTGAGCAGCGCGACGGCCGACAGCACCGTCAGCGCCGCGGCGAGCACCAGCGCGCCGAGCAGACCGAGCGCCCGCGGGTAGTGGCCCGCGGCCACGGCCTCCACCGCGCGCACCGGCCACCCGACGGGGGACCACGCCAGCACCGCGCTCGCCGGGGAGCCGGCCAGGCCGTCGCGCAGGAACACCGGCACGGCGCCCACCAGCGGAGAGACGATCATCCACCCGGTGAACATGGTCGCGATGAGCAGCCCGTACTGGACGGCTGCGATCTCGACGCCCATGCGGGTGCGCATCGCCGCGCCCAGCAGCGCGTAGACGGTCCGGGAGAGCGCCACGAGCAACACCAGCAGCGCCGCGGCCCCGACGATCGCGGTGCCGACCGCCGCGACGAGCGCCGGACCGCTCGCGACGAGCAGCGCGTGGCCGACCAGCGCGAGCACCGCCGCCGCGGTGACCGCGGCACCGACCCCGACGAACACGGACGCGAGCAGCCCGAGGCCCAGCGTCCGCCGGGGCAGCGGCAGCAGCGTGAAGTACTCGGGGCGCAGCATCGCCGCGCCCGAGGTGAGGATCGGCCCGACCAGCCAGCCGACGAGCCACCCCGCGAGCACGAGCGTCATCACGTCGGCGCGCCCGTCCGGCCCGGCGACGAGCACGGCCGCCCACGTCGCGGCCGCGGCGGCGAGGCCGAGGACGAGCCCGAGCACCCGCTTCCAGCTCAGCGTGTGCCGCTGGATCGCGAGCTTCAGCCGGATCAGGTCCCCAACCACTGCAGCTCCTCGTGCCCGACCTCGCGCTCCCCGACGAGCCGCACGAACGCCTCCTCGAGCGACGTGGCGCCGCGCACCTCGGCGAGCGTCCCGTCGGCGAGCACCCGGCCGCCCGCGATCACGGCCACCCGGTCGCAGAGGTCCTCGACCAGCGACATCACGTGCGACGAGATCACCACCGACCCCCCGGCGGTGACGAACCGGCGCAGGATCCCGCGCAGCACCCGGGCCGACACCGGGTCGACGGCCTCGAACGGCTCGTCGAGCACCAGCACCTTCGGCGCGTGCAGCAGCGCGGTGGCCAGCCCGATCTTCTTGCGCATCCCGGTCGAGTACTCGATCACGAGCACGCCGCGGGCCTCGGCCTCGTCGAGCTCGAGGACGCGCATCAGCTCCGCGGCCCGGGAGCGCACGACGTCCGCTCCCAGGCCGCGCAGCAGCCCCCAGTAGGTGAGCAGCTCACCCCCCGTGAGCCGCTCGGGGAGGGCGAGCCCGTCGGGCAGCACGCCGAGCAGCGCCTTGGCCCTCGTCGGTGCGGCCCACACGTCGATCCCGTGGACCGCCGCGGTGCCCGAGTCCGGCCGCAGGAGCCCGACCGCCATCGCGAGCGAGGTGGTCTTGCCGGCGCCGTTCGGGCCCACGAGCCCGGTGAGCGACCCGACCGGGACGGTCAGGCTCACGTGGTCGGCGGCCGTCTTCCCCGAGAACGTCTTGGTGAGCCCGTCCAGGTGCAGGGCCGCGGTGTCGGTGGGCACGGAGCCAGGCTCCCGCGGCGGGGCGGGCGTCCGCTGCGGCCGTCGGGACCGCGTCGTCGGCCGATCGGCCAGTTCCGCGACCCCGATCGTGGCCACATGGCCAGATGTCCGTTCCGTACCCTTCGCAGCATGGCCGAGACGGCGGCGCCTGCCTCGCCGCGGGTGGACCGCTGGATGCTGCCGGGCGCCCTGGCCGACGCCGTCGACCCGGCCGCCGGTCCCGGCTCCCGCCGCACACCCCGGGACTGGGCCGTCGACATCACGTTGTTCCTGGTCGCGGTGACGGTCGCGGTGGTCGAGCTGGTCACCGTGGTCGTTCCCGATGCGTTCGGGCTGCCCCTGTGGCTGCGGATCGTCGACCTGGTTCTCGGCGGGCTGCTGTGCCTGTCGCTGTGGTGGCGCAGGCGGTTCCCGGTGGCGCTCGGCATCGCCGCGGCGTTCGTGGCCGCCGTGTCGAACACGGCGTTCGCGGCGCTGGCGATCCTGCTGTTCTCGGTGGCCCTGCACCGGGGCTGGGTCGTCGCGGTGCCGATCGCGGCGGCGCAGGCGCTGCTCGCCGTGCCCTACATGGTCACGTACTTCCCGGCGTCGTTCGGGCCGCCGCTGCTCTGGATCCTCGTCATCCTGCTCGGTGCGGCCCTGCTGGTGGCCGCCGGGCTCGGCGTGCGGGCGCGGCGGCAGCTGGTGGTCGCGCTGCGGCTGCGGGCCGACGCCGAGCGGCGGGAGCACGCCCGCGAGCTGGAGGAGAGCCGCCGCGGCGAGCGGCAACGCATCGCCCGTGAGATGCACGACGTGCTGGCGCACCGCATCTCGCTGCTCTCGGTGCACGCGGGCGCCCTGGAGTACCGCACGAGCATGGCGGAGGACGGCTCGGCCGCGCCGCCGACGGCCGCCGAGGTGCGCAGCGCCGTGCGCGTGGTTCGCGCCAACGCGGCCCAGGCGCTCGAGGAGCTGCGCGAGGTGCTCGACCTGCTGCGGCAGCCGGGAGCGGAAGGCGACCGGGAGACCGCGCGCGGGGGGCCGCAGCCGAGCGCCGAGCGCCTCCCGGAGCTGGTCGAGGAGGCGCGCCGGAGCGGGCAGCAGGTGCGCGCCGAGATCGGGCCGGGCGTCACCGAGCTCCGTCCGCAGCTGCAGCGCACGGTCTACCGGATCGTGCAGGAAGGGCTCACCAACGCCCGCAAGCACGCGCCCGGCGCGGCGGTCGACGTGCTCGTCCGCGGCGGCCCCGACGGCGAGGTGCTGGTGGAGGTGGCGAACGGGGTGCCGATCGGGGTCACCACCAGCGAGATCCCGGGGGCGGGAACGGGCCTGACCGGCCTGGCCGAGCGCGTCGCCCTGCACGGCGGCGAGCTCACCCGTGACGTGTGCAACGGGCGGTTCCGGCTGCGGGTCCGGATACCGTGCGTCCCGTGATCCGGGTGCTCGTGGTGGACGACGACCCGCTGGTGCGCGCGGGCCTCGGGCTCATGCTCGGCGGCGCACCGGGGATCGAGGTGGTCGGGGAAGCGGACGACGGGGCCGACGTCGTCGACGCCGTCGGCCGGCTCGCGCCGCACGTCGTGCTGATGGACGTGCGGATGCCCGTCCTCGACGGCGTCGCGGCCACCGCCGCGCTCGCCCGGCACGGGGACGGGCCGGCCGTCGTCATGCTGACGACGTTCGACGCCGACGAGACCGTGCTCGCCGCGCTGCGTGCGGGCGCGGCCGGGTTCCTGCTCAAGCACACCCCGCCCGAGCAGATCGTGGACGCGGTGCGCCGCGCGGCGGCGGGCGACCCGGTGCTGTCGCCTGCCGTCACCCGCAGCGTGATCGCGATGGCCGCCCGCAACCACCGGGACGACTCCGACCCCGGCCCCGCCGCCCGCGCACGCATGGGCCTGCTCACGGAGCGCGAGCGCGAGGTCGCGCTCGCCGTGTCGGAGGGGTTGAGCAACGCGGAGATCGGCGAGCGGCTGCACCTGTCCACGTCGAGCATCAAGGCGACGATCTCCAGCGCGCTGGCCAGGCTCGATCTCACCAACCGGATCCAGCTGGCGATCCTCGCCCACGAGTCCCGCCGCGGCTGAGCCGCCGGGTCAGGAGCCCAGCAGCGCCGGCGCGACCTCGACGACGCGGACCACGGCGAGCACGAGCAGCAGCGCGCAGACGGCGGCGGCCAGCGCGAGCAGCACGCGCACCGGGCCGCGGGCCGGCTGCCAGAGCGTGGCCACCAGGGCGAGCGGGATCACGAGCGCGAAGCCGCCGAGCAGCAGGACGAGCAGCGTGAGCAGCCCGCCGCCGCCGATGGCCGCGCTCCCCGTGATCAGCCCCGCCGCGATCGCGATCGACACCCCGATGACGCCCGCGTGCCCCGCGGTCGGGGTGGGTGTGTCGCTGGACCCGTACGCCCCGGGAGGAAGTGCCATGGTCAGCGCGCCCATCGGGGAAGCAGTCCGGCCGGCGCGACGTCGACGGCGAACGGCTCGTAGACGGCTCCGCCGCAGGGGGGCATCGTGATCGTGGGCGCCTCGGTCATCGTCGCCAAGAGTAGCGCCGGATAGGGTTCCTACCCATGAGTACGGCGGATCCGGCCCCGAACCCGCACGCCACGGCCGAGCAGGTGGCGGCGGCGCGGCACGACCGGAAGCTGGCCAACGTGCTCTACCACGACTGGGAGGCCGGCACCTACGACGAGAAGTGGTCGATCTCCTACGACGAGCGCTGCATCCGCTACGCCGCCGACCGCTTCCGGCTCGCGGCCGGCGAGGCGGGGTGGCCGTACGGGCGGGCGCTGGAGCTGGGCAGCGGCACCGGGTTCTTCCTGCTCAACCTCATGCAGGCGGGCGTGGCGAGTACCGGCTCGGTCACCGACCTCTCGCCCGGCATGGTGCAGGCCGCCCTGCGCAACGCGGAGCACCTCGGCCTGGACGTGGACGGCCGGGTGGCCGACGCCGAGCGCATCCCCTACGACGACGACACGTTCGACCTCGTCGTCGGGCACGCGGTCCTGCACCACATCCCGGACGTCGAGCTCGCGCTGCGGGAGGTGCTGCGGGTGCTGCGGCCCGGTGGGCGGTTCGTGTTCGCCGGGGAGCCCACGAAGATCGGCGACTTCTACGCCCGCCGGCTCGGTGCGCTCACCTGGAGGGCCGTCACCACCGTCACGAAGCTGCCGCCCCTGCAGGGCTGGCGGCGCCCGCAGGAGGAGCTGGACTCCTCGTCCCGGGCCGCGGCGCTGGAGGCCGTCGTCGACATCCACGTGTTCGACCCGGCCGCGCTGGAGGCCACCGCGCGCCGGGCCGGCGGCCGGGACGTCCGCGTCGCCACCGAGGAGCTCACCGCCGCGATGCTCGGCTGGCCGGTGCGGACGTTCGAGGCCGCCGTGCCGCCCGGGAAGCTCGGGCTCGGCTGGGCGATGTTCGCCTACCGGTCGTGGCAGCGGCTGTCCTGGCTGGACGCGAACGTGCTGGCCCGCGTCGTGCCCCGGGGCTGGTTCTACAACGCGCTCGTGACCGGGACCAAGTAGTCCTGCGGAGGGAGCGGCCGCCCGGACCCGGGACACTGCCTGCGTGACCCTCCCCGGCGCCGACGTCGAGCACCCGCTCGAACCACTGTGGCGGGGGATGCTCGTCTACCGGGTGCTCACGCTGCTCAGCTCGGCGGCGGGCGTGCTGCTCTCCCTCGACGCGTACGCCTCGGGTGCCGGCGCCGTCGGCGTGCTCGTCGTGATGGCCGCCTGGACGGCCGGCTCGGGGTACGTCTACCTGCGGCGCCCGGCGGCCGCGGACGAGCGGCGCGGGCGGCTGGCCGTCCTCGACGTCGTGGTGACGGTCGCGGTCATGGCCAGCACACCGCTGGTGCAGACCCCGGCGCAGCTGGCCGCCGACGCGCCCGTGATGGGGTCGATCTGGACCTCCGGGGCCGTGCTGGCCTGCGCGATCGCCTTCGGCGTCCCCGGCGGGATCGTGGGAGCGGCCGCGGTCTCGGCCGCGCTCGTGGGGTTCCAGGCCGAGCTCGCGGCCGAGCTGCCCGACATGCAGCTGCTCGCCCTCGCCGGGCTGACGATCGGGTTCGCCTCCACCGTGCTGCGCCGCTCCGCGGAACGGGTGCGCCGCGCGGTCGCGTCCGAGGCGGCGATGGCCGAGCGGGAGCGGCTGGCGCGCGCGGTGCACGACGGCGTGCTGCAGGTGCTCGGCTACGTGCGCCGCCGGGGCGCGGAGCTGGGCGGGTCCGCCGGGCAGCTGGGGACGCTCGCGGGGGAGCAGGAGGTCGCCCTGCGCACCCTGCTCACCACCGGGTCGGCGCCCGTCGACGGGAACGGGCGCCGCGACCTCGCCGCCGCGCTGCGCGTGCTCGCCTCGGCGCGGGTGACGGTGTCGACGCCCGCGCACCCCGTCGAGCTGCCTGCGCACACGGTCGACGAGCTGGTGGCGGTCGTCGGCGCCGCGCTGGCGAACGTCGCGCTGCACGTCGGCGCCGACGCGCCCGCCTGGGTGCTGCTCGAGGACGTCGGCGGCCGCGTGGAGATCAGCGTGCGGGACGAGGGACCGGGGATCCCGGCGGGCCGGCTCGAGGCCGCGGAGGCGGAGGGCCGCCTGGGGGTGGCCCGGTCGATGCGCGGCCGCGTGCGGGACCTGGGTGGCACGATCACCTGCGACACCGGGCCGGACCGCGGCACCGAGTGGATCATCGAGTTGGCGGAGGACCGGGCGTGACGGAACCGATCACGGTGATGGTCGTCGACGACCACCCGATCTGGCGCGAGGGCGTGGCCCGCGACCTCACCGAACGCGGGCTCGACGTGGTGGCCACGGCGCCGGACGCCGACGCCGCGGTGCGGATCGCGAAGGCCGTCCGGCCGCAGGTGGTCCTGATGGACCTCAACCTCGGTGGGACGTCCGGGGTGCAGGCGATCGAGGGGATCCTCGACGCACTGCCCGCGACCCGGATCCTCGTGCTGTCCGCGAGTGGCGAGCACGCCGACGTCCTGGAGGCGGTGAAGGCCGGCGCGGCCGGGTACCTCGTGAAGTCCGCGAGCGCGGAGGAGCTGCTCACCGCCGTGCAGCGCACCGCGGACGGCTTCCCGGTGTTCACGCCCGGCCTGGCAGGCCTCGTGCTGGGGGAGTACCGCCGGCTCGCGGGGGAGGAGCCGCGCTCCGGGCCGGCCGTCCCGGCGCTGACCGACCGCGAGACCGACGTCCTGCGCCTCGTGGCGAAGGGGCTCACCGCGCGCCAGATCGGCGAGCGCCTCGGCGTCTCGCACCGCACCGTCGAGACGCACGTCCAGAGCACCCTGCGCAAGCTGCAGTTGCACAACCGCGTCCAGCTCGCCCGGTACGCGATCGAGCAGGGCATCGTCGACGAGTGAACTACTCCGCGTGAGCACCTGGGCCGTACGGGTGGTCACCGTCGAACCGGATCCGCGCCGTGTCCCTCTTTGGGAGGATCCGGAGCATGATCGCTCGGTGGGTGGCTCCGGTCGGATGAACGTGCGGGGCGTTCCGGTCACGGCCGTGCTGGTCACGGCGGCGCAGGCGGTCCCGCACGTGGCGGCGGTGCTGGCCCGCGGGGGCGTCGACCTGCTGGCCACCGTCGGGCCGGACGAGGCCGAGGAGCTGGTGGCGCGGCGCCGCCCGCACGTCGCCGTGGTCGAGCTGGACGGCGGCGAGGCGCCGCTCGAGGCCGTCGCGACCCTCTCCGCCGCCGCGCCGCACGTCCCGGTGGTCACGCTGTCCGGCCGTCCCGACCACGCGGTCGCCCTCGCCGCGGTGCGCGCCGGGGCCACCAGCCACCTCGCGGGCCCGGTCGCCCCCGCCGACCTGGGCGACGCCGTGCGCCGCACGTCCGCGGGCGAGGTGGTGTTCAGCCCCGGCCTCGCCGACGTCCTCCTCGAGGAGTTCGGCCGCCCGGCCGGCCGGGAGGAACCCCGGCCGCTCACCGAGCGCGAGGCCGACGTGGTGCGGCTCGTGGTCGAGGGCCTCACCGCCCGCCAGATCGCCTCCCGCCTGGTCCTCTCCCCGCGCACGGTGGAGAACCACGTGCAGAACGTCCTGCGCAAGCTGCACCTGCACAGCAGGGCGGCGCTGGTCCGTTACGCGATAGAACGCGGCCTGGCCTGAAACGCCCACCCATCCCGCACCTTGGAGCCGTACTGCTGTTTCCTGCCGCTCAGAACAGCAAGATGGCTCCAAGGTGTGGGTCGGGAGTCAGCCCAGGCGCTGGAGTCGCTTCAGGATCTCCGCCAGCACCTCGCCGGTGTCGGCGTCCAGCGCCACCTGCACGTCCGGACCGGAGCCGGATGGCATCGCGACCGTGGCGCCGCGGGCCGGTCCCAGGTCGCAGGCCACCTCGACCGGCAGCGCGGTGGTGCGCAGCGTGCCCGGCAGCACGGCCTCCAGCACCGCGACGGCGTCGTGCACGGCCACGGCGTCCATGCCGTAGCGGGCGCGGTACGCGGCCCGGTAGTGCGCGATCACCTGCGCCAGCTCGCCGCAGCGGCTGCCGGCACCGGCCAGCGCGTCGAGCCAGTCGGGGCCGGCGGGGCAGCGCAGCGTGAGGTCCAGCGGCACCATCGTGACCGGCACGTCGGCCTGGGTGAGCACCCGGTGCGCGGCCTCCGGGTCGCAGTGCGCGTTGAACTCGGCCGCGCCAGTGTTGCCGGCGCCGAGGGAGCCGCCCATCCAGACGATGCGCGCGATCTTCGACGTCAGGTCGGGGTGCACCGCGAGCAGGAGCGCGACGTTCGTCAGCGGTCCGATCGGCACGAGGGTCACCGGTTCCGCGGACGCGCGCAGCGCTGCGGCCATCGTCTCGACGGCGCCGCGGGCGTCGGGTTCCACAGCGGGCACGGGGAGCGCGGAGGCGCGCCCGCCGAGGCCGTCACCGCCGTGCCACTGCTGCGCGCGCTCGCGCTGCGGGTGCACCAGCGGCCGCGCGGCGCCGGCTGCGACCGGGACGTCGGCGCGGTCGCAGAGCGCGAGGATCCGGCCCGCGTTCGCCGTGGTCGACTCCAGCGCGACGTTGCCGAACACCGTGGTGACCGCCCGCACCTCGACCTCCGGCGAGGCCAGCGCCAGCATGATCGCGACGGCGTCGTCGACGCCCGGATCGGTGTCGATCACGATCGGCGTGCTCACAGGACCGCCTCCAGCTCGGCGGCCGTGGGCAGCGAGGGCTGCGCGCCCGCGCGGGTCACGGCCAGCGCGCCTGCCGCGCAGGCCCGGTGCAGCGCGTCGGCGTCCGACGCGCCGTCGAGCAGCGCGACGGCGAGCGCCGCGGTGAACGTGTCGCCCGCCGCGGTGCCGTCCACGACGCGGACGGGCGGGGGTGCGGCGCGCGCCACCTCGCGGCCGCCGCGGCGCAGCACGGCGCCCTGCGCGCCGTGGGTGACGGCCACCGCGCCCGCGGCGTCGAGCCCGTCGATCGCGGTGTACTCGCCGGCGTTGACCACCACGAGGTCGACGCGGCGCAGCAGGTCCGGGTCGAGCGCCCGGGCAGGCGCGGCGTTGAGCACGACCATCCCGGTGGCGTGCCGGGCGGCATCGGCCACGGTGGCATCGGGGATCTCCAGGACGGTGAGAACGGCGTCCGCGCCGCGCACGTCCTCGGCGGAGACGGACAGCGTGTCGTTCGACCCCCCGACCACGACGATGGTCGTCTCACCCGCGTCGTCCACCGTGATCAGGGCGTGCCCGGTGGGCCGGTCGGGATCGCGGCGCAGCCGGTCGAGCCGCACGCCGTCGCGCGCCAGGAGGGCGAGGGCCTCGTCCGCGGCCGGGTCGTCACCGACCGCGGCGACCATCGTGACGTCCGCGCCGAGCCGGCGGGCGGCGAGCGCCTGGTTGGCGCCCTTGCCGCCGGGCACGCGGCGCAGGCCGCCCGCGGCGATCGTCTCGCCGGGGGCGGGCAGCCGGGGCACCCGGGCCACGAGGTCGAGGTTGACGCTGCCGACCACCGCGATCCGGGACACGCGACGACCCTATCGAGCGGTCACTCCGAGCGCGTGGGCTCGCTGTCGTCGTCCGGGCTGGGGGTGTCCGTCGTGCCGCCGGTCGGGCCGCGCGGCGCGTCGATGCCGTCGGCGTCGTC
Source organism: Pseudonocardia kunmingensis (assembly GCF_006716445.1). GTDB lineage: Bacteria > Actinomycetota > Actinomycetes > Mycobacteriales > Pseudonocardiaceae > Pseudonocardia > Pseudonocardia kunmingensis. Next base: position 1,755,459 of record NZ_VFPA01000001.1, on the reverse strand, counting down.
GGGCTCCGGGTCGGCGGCGCGGTAGACCCGCTCGTCGCCGGGAGCGGCCCGGGTCGGGTGCTCCACCCGGCGGGAGACGACGCGGTCCTCCTGATCGCTGCTCACGGCGGGGACCTACCCACCGCCGCGTCGGCGCGAAACGGTCATAGGGTCCTGGGCATGTCCCGCTGGTGGCGTCGCCGCGATCCGCGCCAGGCCCGCTTCCTCACGATCGCGTCGCTGCGCTGGATCGTGCGCCACCGCGCGGTCACCCCCTGGTACCTGGTGCGGTACTGGCGGCTGCTGCGCTTCCGGCTGGCCAACCCGCACGTCGTGCTGCGGGGGATGGTGTTCCTGGGCAAGCGCGTCGAGGTCGAGGCCCGCCGCGGGTACGGGCGCCTCGAGATCGGGCGCTGGGTGCACATCGGAGACGGCACCGCGATCCGTTGCCACGAGGGGTCGACGCGCATCGGCGACAAGGTCGTCTTCGGTCGCCACAACACCGTGAACTGCTATCTCGACGTCGAGATCGGGGCCGCCACGCTCGTCGCCGACTGGGTGTACGTCACCGACTTCGACCACCGGACCGACGACGTGCACGCGCCGATCAAGGACCAGGGCATCGTGAAGTCGCCGGTGCGGATCGGGCCGGACTGCTGGCTCGGGGTCAAGGTGTCGGTGCTGCGCGGCTCCCGGATCGGCCGCGGAGCGGTCCTCGGGGCGCACGCCGTCGTCCGTGGTGACGTGCCGGAGTACACGATCGCGGTAGGAGCACCCGCCCGGGCGGTGCGCGACCGGAAGGCCGATCACGAAGCGTCCGCAGCGCAGCGGGCCGCGCTCGCCGACATCACCCGGAAGACGGATGCGGCCGTAGTGACGAGGTTAACGAAGTCTGAATCGATGTGACCTCGCACAACCCATTCGGGGCGCGGAAACAAAGCGGGAGTCCCGTCCGTTGGTCATGGTGGAAGGACACCCCGTTCCGAGAGGAAGCGCCCCCACCATGAAGGACGCCACCGTCCGTCGTCTCCAGGCCCTCGAAGAGGAGTACGCCTTCGAGGTCAACGCGGCGGTCGGCGAGGACCGCGACGACCTCGTCGCCGCACTCGTCGACGAGTACCCGGACGCCGCTCTGCAGATCCTGCGCGGCGACGCCGCCTGAGGAGACCCACCGCCGGCTAGCCGAAGACGTTCCCGGTCGGGATCTTCGGCCGGCCGAGTTCGACCGTGGCACCGCGGGTGGCCCCCGCGTACACCGTGACGGTGTCGGCCGCGATCCGCGCCCAGTCGAACGCGCTCCCCAACCGCTTCCGCGCGGCCCGCGTCCGACGCGCCGCGGCGGCCGGATCGGCCAGCACACCCCCCACGGCCCGCGCCAGTGCCGCCACGTCGCCCGGCGCGAACGACAGCCCCGTCTCCCCGTCCAGCACCACCTCGCCGAGGCCCCCCGCGGTCGAGGCCACCAGCGGCGCGCCCGCCGCGGCCGCCTCCAGCGCGACGATCCCGAACGGCTCGTAGCGGCTCGGCAGCACCACGGCGTCGGCGGCGCGCAGCACGGCGGCGAGGTCGGCGTCGGGCAGGCGTCCCGTGAAGGTCACGCTGCGCAGCACCCGGTGCGCGCGGGCGGCGTCCACCAGCTGGTCGGCCGCGGTCCCGGTGCCGGCGACGAGGAGCCGGGTGCCCGGGTGGGCCCGCCGGATCCGCGGCAGGGCCGCGATCAGGTCCTGCACGCCCTTCTCGTACTCCAGCCGCCCGAAGTACAGCAGCACGGGAGCCTCGCCGGGCGCGTAGCGCTCCCGCACCTCCCGCACGCGCGCCGCGTCCGCCCGCCAGCCGCCCGGGGCGATCCCGTTGTGCCGCACGGCGATCCGCGTGGGGTCGAGGTCGTAGAGCTCGGCCACCTCCGTACGCATCGCGGCGGAGCAGGTGATCAGGGCGTCGGCGCGGTGGGCGAGCCACCACTCGGCGGAGTGCACCTGCCGCGAGAGCGGGGTGGAGAGCCAGCCGGCGTAGCGGCCCGCCTCGGTCGCGTGGATCGTCACGACGAGCGGGACCTCCAGGACGTCGGCGAGCGCGATCGCCGGGTGGGCGACGAGCCAGTCGTGCGCGTGCAGCACGTCCGGTCGCCACGTGCCGAGCCGGGTGAGCGCCGCGCGCAGCATCCCGTGCCCCATCGCGAGCGTCCAGGCGACCATGTCCCGCTCGAACTCCAGGTGCGGCGGGTCCTCGGCCACCCGCAGCACGCGGACCCCGTCGCGCACCTCGTCGGTGGTGGGGTGGGTCTCGGCGTCGCTGCCCGCGGGTTGGCGGGACAGCACGACGACCTCGTGCCCGGCGGCGGCCAGCTCGACGGCGAGCGCGTGCACGTGCCGCCCCAGCCCGCCGACGACGACCGGCGGGTACTCCCAGGAGACCATCAGCACGCGCACGGGAGGAACCTACCGGTCGGTAGGAGCCCGGCGCCGCCGCGTCCGATCGGGAGACTCGCCGCGTCCGATCGGGAGACTCGCCCTGTCTGAACGGGGGACTCGCCGTGTTCGAACGGGAGACTCGCGGGGGAGGCGCCCGGGCCCGGCGAGTCTCCCGTCTGGACAGCGCGAGTCTCCCGTTTCGACCGCGCGAGTCTCCCGTTCCGACCGCGCGAGTCTCCTGTTCCGACCGGGCGAGTCTCCCGTCTGGACGGCGCGGGTCTCGCGTTCCGGCAGGTGTCCTACCGGGGTGCGAGCAGGCGGGCGTCGAGGTGGCCGAAGACGGCGTCGTCACCGTTCCAGCCCGCCACCCGGTGGGCGGCCGCGCGGCGTCGTCCGGCGGCCAGCAGGCGGGCCAGCTCCTCGACGCGGGCCGCGTGCCCGAACGCGCGCTCGCGCGCGTAGCCGGCCGCCGAGTCCTTGGTGACCATGAACGCCCAGTCGCTCGACAGCGCCAGCAGCGCCTCGGTGGCGAGCGCGTCGCGCAGCGGGTCGCGGGTGGGACCCGGCGCCGACGCACCGAGCGCGCACCGCTGCACCCGCTCGTGCAGGGCGACCAGGTCGGCCACCTGCGGGCCCGTCCAGACCCGCCAGTCCTTGCCCGACCCCCACGACGACGGCGGCGGCGCGACCGGCGCACCCACCAGCCCGGCCTCGACGGCGCCGCGCAGCGTCGTCACCCGCACGCCGGCCTCCGGCAGCGTCCGCAACACGGCCTCCAGCCATGCGGGCCCCTCGTGCCACCAGTGCCCGAACAGCTCGGTGTCGAACGCGGCCACCGTGAGCGCGGGGCGGCCGGAGCGCTCGCGCAGCGCGGCGAGCCGGTCGCGGACGACCGCGACGAAGTCCGCGGCGTCGCGGGCGACGGCCGCGGCCGCGCGCTCCGGGTCGTAGGGCCGCTTGTCCTCCGGCGCCACCCGGCGACCGGTGACCCGGGCGGGCTTGAGGCCCGACGGGTGGTCGTAGGTGTGGAAGTCGCGGTAGTCGCGACCGCCGGGGTAGCCCGAGCGCGGCGACCAGACGCGGTAGGTGACGTCGAGGTCCCGGCCGAACGCGAGCACGTCGGTGTCGCCGACCGGCCGCGCGAGCGCGGTGTCGCCGCGCAGCGCGGGCCCGTCGACGAGGAAGCGGCGCACGCCCGCGGCGGCGTACCCGGCCTCCATGCCGGGCGCGTAGGCGCACTCGGGGGCCCAGATCCCGGCCGGCCGCGCGCCGAGCCGGATCGCCGCGTCGGTGAGGCCGGTGTCCAGCGCGAAGGCGCGGACCTCGGGCGTCAGCAGCGGTCCGAACGGGTGCGTCGCCGGGCCGCCGAGCATCTCCAGCGCGCCGGCGTCGGTGAGCCGGCGCAGGAGCGGGGAGGCGCCGTGCCGCCAGTGGCGCTCGAACCGCACGAGCGCGGTGGCGGCCGCCCGGTGCTCGTACGCGGCCAACGCCGGCAACCGGGCCGCGGCCTCGTGCGCGCGCAGCTGCCACCCGCCGAGCCAGTCGTGCATCCCGCGCAGGCAGTGCGGGTCGTCGAGCTGGGCGGCGAGCACCGGGGTGACGCCGAGCGTGAGCAGGTCGCGCCTGCCCTCCGCGGACAGGCGCGCCACCACGTCGAGCACGGGCAGGTAGGCGTGCGCCCAGGACTGGTAGAGCCACTCCTCGCCGACGGGCCAGCGCCCGTGGTGCGCGAGCCACGGCAGGTGGCTGTGCAGGACGAGGCAGAAGGTGCCGACGGGCTCGGTCACGGGCGGGTGGCCAGGGCCAGCAGGTCCAGGCTGGTGTCCACGTCCGCCGCCTGCAGCGCGAAGTCCGCCGCCGCCACCGCGCCCACGTCCGCGAGCAGCGGCGCGGGCCACTCCCCACCGTCGAGGGCGACGGCCACCTGCGCGTCGACGAGCGAGCCGCCGTGCCGGGCGTCCAGCTCGCGCAGGCGGGGGCCGTGGTGCAGACCGTGGACCTCGAGGTCGGCGAACCCGGCGTCCCGGACCAGGGCGGCGAGCTCGGCGCCGGTCAGCTCCCGGGTGTGGAACGGGTTGAGCGGCGTGTCGCGGCCGGGGGAGAACGTGAGCCGGTTCGGCGTGGAGACCACGAGCAGCCCGCCCGGACGCAGGACGCGCAGGCACTCGCGCAGGAACCGCTCCTGCTCCCACAGGTGCTCGATCACCTGCAGGGAGACGACCACGTCGCAGCCGCCGTCGCGGACCGGGAGCCCCACGAGGTCGGCGCGGGCGACGCCGACCCGGGGGTAGCGACGGGCGACGTGCGCGGCGGTGGGCATGTCGAGGTCCAGGGCGAGGACGCGCGCCGCCACCTCCGCGAGCCCGGCGGCGCCGTAGCCCTCCCCGCAGCCGGCCTCGAGCACGCGCGCGCCTGCGCAGCGGTCGCGCACCGCCGCGTACACGGCCTCGTGGCGGCGGAACCAGTAGTTCTCCTCGGGCACGCCGGGGACCGTGCGCTCGCCGGTGAGCGGGAGCGTCCGGGCGGGGGTCTCGGTCATCCGGAACAAGAAACCACGAGACGCGCGCGGGCGAGCACCGGGTCGACCGGGTGGCCACGCGATGGGTTGCCGAGACGGCAAGAACGATTGCCGTTCGGCCGCTGCGGTCGCAGAGTGGCGGTATGGACCACGACGTGACGAACCCGGCGCCCGCGAGCGGCGAGCAGTTCTGGGACGAGTTCTACGCCGCCGAGGAGCGGATCTGGAGCGGCAACGCCAATCCGCTGCTGGTGCAGGAGGTCGAGGCGTTCCCGCCGGGCACGGCCCTCGACCTGGGCTGCGGAGAGGGCGCGGACGCGATCTGGCTGGCCCGCAACGGCTGGCGGGTCACGGCCGTCGACATCGCCGGGGAGGCCCTGCGTCGCGGCGCGGAGCACGCGCGCGAGGCCGGTGTCGCCGACGCCGTGCGCTGGGAGCGCCACGACCTGTCGCGGTCGTTCCCGGACGGCGAGTTCGACCTCGTCTCGGCGCAGTTCCTGCACTCGCCGGTGGCGCGGGAGGGCGAGCGGGACGCGATACTGCGGCGCGCGGCGGCTGCGGTGGCACCGGGCGGGGTCCTGCTGGTCGCGGGCCACGCGGGGTGGCCGTCGTGGGTGTCGGAACCTCCGCAGGACTTCCACTTCCCGACCACGGGCGAGGTGCTCGCCTCGCTCGACCTCGATCCGGGCCGGTGGCGGGTCGAGCGGGAGGAGCTGATCGAGCGGGACGCGACCGACCCCGAGGGTCGGCCCGGGCGCAGGGCCGACAACGTCCTGCGCGTGCGCCGCGCCGGCTGACGGGCGTCAGCCACCTGCCGTGCGCGGGCGCGGCCCGCCCCGGACCGACAGCACGCCGCCGACGTCGTGGGTGAGCCAGGCCAGCACCGTGCTGTCCTCCAACGTGAGCGGGACCCGCGGGCCCTGCCAGCTCAGCAGCGCCGTCGGCCGGTGGGCGAGCGCGTCGCGCAGGAGCGCGGCCAGTTCGGGCGTCGCGCGCACCGACAGCCCGCCGTGGTGGACCTCTTCGCTCGCCGGTGTCCCGTCGGTGGCGTCCGCGCCGGTGCGCAGGACGTAGCCGCAGCCCTGCCGGTCGTCGTAGCCGGTGACGATCAACTCGGCCGTCCTGCCGTCGTGTGGGGCACGTCCCCGACCGTAGCGCCGAGCACGGCTGCGGCTCGCCTGGTGGCGCCGGTGGCCGGTCAGCGGCCCCGCAGGCGCGCGAACAGGCCCCGGGCGCGCTGGCGGTTGCGGGGGTCGGCCGCCATGCGGCGGCCCTGGTCGGTCATCCGCCTGCCCTGGGGGCTGGCGAGGAAGGTGCGGATGCGCTGGAGAAGAGGCATTCGTCGGAATACCCTCGGCCGTGGACCTTCACACGGTCCGCGCCCCGGGTGAGGAGTTTCACCCGCGGGACGTTTGCCGGGCGTCTACCGCCCGGTAACAATTGCCCGAAACGGGCGCCCGCCGGGCCGAGCCGCACCCCCGATGGCATTGTCGGCGGACGGGCGTCGCGCTGAGCGTCCGAGAGACCCACCGCGGCAGGTCCGCACCGGCAGGAGGTCGAAGAGGTCCGATGAACATCGTCGTGCTGGTCAAGCAGGTGCCCGACACCTATTCGGAGCGGAAGCTGAGGTCCGACGGCACGTTGGACCGGGACGCCACCGACGCGGTGCTCGACGAGATCAACGAGCGTGCGGTGGAGGCTGCGCTGCAGCTGAAGGAGGCGCACGACGGCTCCGAGGTGACCGTCCTCACGATGGGGCCGGAGCGGGCCACCGACGCGATCCGCAAGGCGCTGTCGATGGGCGCGGACAAGGCCGTGCACCTGTCGGACGAGGCGCTGGCCGGGTCGTGCGCGGTGCAGACGGCACGTGCGCTGGCCAAGGCGATCGGCACGGTGGAGGGCGTCGACCTCGTGGTGGCCGGCAACGAGGCCTCCGACGGGCGTTCCGCTGCGGTGCCGGCGATGGTGGCCGACGTGCTGGGCCTCCCGGCCCTGACGCACGCGCGGGAGATCACCGTGGACGGCTCGTCGGTCACGGTGAAGCGCGAGACCGACGACGGTGTCACGACCCTGACCGCGGAGCTCCCGGCGGTGGTGAGCGTCGGCGAGAAGATCAACGAGCCGCGGTACCCGTCGTTCAAGGGGATCATGGCGGCGAAGAAGAAGCCGGTGGCGACGATCGGGCTGGCCGACGCCGGCATCGACGCCTCGGAGGTCGGGCTGGCCTCGGCGCTGTCGACCGTGACGTCCTCGCAGCCCAAGCCGCCCAAGAGCGCGGGCGAGAAGGTCGAGGACGAGGGTGACGGCGGCGCGAAGATCGCCGCGTACCTGGTGTCGCAGAAGCTCATCTGAGACGGATCGACGAGAGAGAAGGAGACAGACCCATGGCTGAGGTGCTGGTCCTCGTCGACCACCTCGAGGGTGAGATCAAGAAGAGCACGTACGAGCTGCTGACCGCGGCGCGGGCGCTGGGCGAGCCCTCCGCGGTCGTCGTCGGCCCCGCGGGCACGGCGGGCAAGCTGGCCGACGGGCTCAAGGAGTACGGCGCGGCGAAGATCTACGTGGCGGAGACCGACTCGAGCGAGTTCCTCTCGCCCGAGGTGTCGGTGCTGTCGTCGCTGGTGGAGTCGAAGGACCCGGCGGCGGTGCTGATCGCAGTGTCCGCCGACGGCAAGGAGATCGCCGGCCGGGTGGCCGTGCGCACCGGCTCCGGGCTGCTGGGCGACGTCGTGGCCGTCTCACCGGAGGGCACCACCCACTCGGTGTTCGGTGGCGCGTTCATCGCCGAGGCGAAGTCGAACACGGCGCACCCGGTGATCACGCTGCGGCCGGGTTCGGTGGACGCCGAGCCGGCGCCGGGTGCGGGCGCGGAGGAGGCCGTGGAGGTGGCCGCCGCCGGCGGGCGCTCGGCCACGGTCTCCAGCCGGGAGCCGATCACCGGTGGCGACCGCCCGGAGCTGACCGAGGCGTCCGTGGTGGTGTCCGGTGGCCGCGGCGTGGGCTCGGCCGACGACTTCTCGGTGGTCGAGGCGCTGGCCGACTCGCTCGGCGCGGCCGTCGGCGCGTCGCGCGCTGCGGTGGACTCGGGCTACTACCCGCACCAGTTCCAGGTGGGCCAGACCGGCAAGACGGTCTCCCCGCAGCTGTACATCGCGCTCGGGATCTCCGGCGCGATCCAGCACCGGGCCGGGATGCAGACGTCGAAGACGATCATCGCGGTGAACAAGGACCCGGAGGCGCCGATCTTCGAGATCGCCGACTACGGCGTGGTGGGCGACCTGTTCAAGGTGGCCCCGCAGCTGCAGGAGGAAGTCGCCAAGCGCAAGGGCTGAGCGGAGCTTGCGGAGCGAGCATCGGCGCTGAGCGGAGCTTGCGGAGCGAGCATCGGCGCTGAGCGGAGCTTGCGGAGCGAGCATCTGCGCTGAGCGCCTCCGACGTGCCCCGGGTGGTTCGGCCGCCCGGGGCACGCCCGTGTCCTGGCGCCCCGGTGCGGCTGCGGCGGGTCCGGGCGGCGGAGTTCATCCGTCTGCCACCCGCCGGTCGACGCATCCCGGGCCGGGTGTTGCCTGCGGCCCGTACCAAGACCCGCGTGACCTCGACGCAGGTGCTCGCCCGGACGCCGCAGTCGGCCGCGTCCCACCGCTACTCCCTCCTGCTCACCTCCGATCCCCACGAGGTGCGCGCGGCCCAGCGGCTGCGCCACCGGGTCTTCGCCGATGAGCTCGGCGCCGTCCTGCACTCCCCGGAGCCGGGGGTCGACATCGACCCGTTCGACGCCTTCTGCGACCACCTGCTGGTCCGCGAGGAGGTGAGCGGCGAGATCGTCGGCACCTACCGGATGCTGCCGCCGTCGGGCGCCGCGCGTGCGGGCCGGCTGTACGCCGAGGGCGAGTTCGTGCTGGACGAGCTCGCGCCGCTGCGCCCGTCGATGGTGGAGACGGGGCGTTCGTGCGTGCACCCGGAGCACCGCAACGGGGCCGTCGTCGGGCTGGTGTGGGCCGGGATCGCGCGCTACATGCTGCTCACCGGCCACCGCTGGCTCGTGGGGTGCGCGAGCGTGCCGCTCGCCGACGGCGGGGCGGCCGCGGGTGCCGTCTGGGACCGCGCGCTGGCCCGGCACCTCTCGCCCGAGCCCTACCGGGTGCAGCCGCGGCTGCCGTGGCGCCCGCCCGTGCTGCGCCGGCCCGGCCGCGCCGCGATCCCGCCGTTGCTGCAGGGCTACCTGCGCCTCGGGGCATGGGTCTGCGGGCCGCCCGCGCTGGACCCCGACTTCGACTGCGCGGACTTCCTGGTCCTGCTGGGCCTGGACCACCTCGACGAGCGGTACGCGCGGTTCTTCCTCGGCGGCGCCGGGAACCACTAGTGCCGGCGACCGCACGCGCTCCGCGGCGTCCGGTGCTCCGGGCGCCATCCACGGCCCGCACGTCCGAGGTGCGCGGCCGCCGGCCGGGTCACCGGGGCTCGGGCTCGCCGGGCGCGCACCCGCCCGCCCCCGCGTCCGGCTGGATGCCGGTGTCGCCGTGCGGCCCGGACTGCGTGCCGCCCGCGACCGGGCCGATCGCCTCCGCGCCGGTCGTGGCGGCCCGGCTCTGCGCGTTGGCGGCGGTGCTGCTGGGCACGCTCGTCGGGGTGGCGCTGCTGCCGGGCGCCGCCCGTGCGCGCTGGCTCTGCGGCTGCTACCGCGCGGTGCTGCGCTGCTGCGGCGTCCGGCTGCGGGTGACGGGGGAGCTGGGCGCGGGCGGCGAGCTGCTCGCCGTCAACCACCTGTCCTGGGTCGAGGTGCTCGCGGTCGGGTCGCTGCGGCCGGTGAGCCCGGTGGCGAAGCGCGAGATGGGCGACTGGCCGGTGATCGGCGGCGTCGCGCGGCGGGCAGGTGCGCTGTTCGTGGACCGGGCAGGGCTGCGCGGGCTGCCGGGCACGGTCGCCGCCACGGCCGCCGCCCTGCGCACCGGTGCGGACGTCGCGGTGTTCCCGGAGGGCACCACGTGGTGCGGAGCCGCGGCCGGCCCGTTCCGGCGGGCGGTGTTCCAGGCCGCGATCGACGCCGGCGCGCCGGTGCGGCCGGTGGCCGCCGTCCTGCGCGGGCCGGACGGGGTGCCCGCCCCGGCCGCCGCGTTCGTCGGTGAGCAGACGTTGTGGGACTCGCTGCGGCAGGTGCTGCGGATGCCGACCCTTGACTGCGAGCTGACGGTCCTGCCGGCGCTGCCGCCCGGGGCCGACCGCCGCGAGCTGGCGCGCCGCGCGGGCGAGGCGGTCGCGGCGGTGACCGGCGTGCCGCACGCGGTCCCCCGCCAGTCCCGCACCCCGGCCGCGGCCTGACGGCTCACACCGTGGGTGCACCGCCCGGTGGCCGCGTGCCGGCGGACTATCCTGGCGTCGGACCGACCGAGCCGAGGAGGTGGCCGCCACGAGCGCGATCTACCTCGACCACGCCGCCACCACGCCGATGCTGCCCGAGGCCGTGGCGGTGATGGCGGAGGCACTCAGCCGTACCGGCAACGCGTCGTCGCTGCACACCGCGGGCCGCCGCGCCCGTCGTGACGTCGAGGAGGCGCGCGAGCGGATCGCCGCCGCGGTCGGCGCGCGGCCGTCTGAGGTCGTCCTCACCACCGGCGGCACCGAGAGCGACAACCTGGCCGTGAAGGGCCTGTACTGGTCGCGCCGGGCGGCCGACCCGCGGCGCACCCGGGTGCTGGTGTCGGCCATCGAGCACCACGCCGTGCTGGACGCCGCGCAGTGGCTCGCCGCGCACGAGGGCGCCGAGGTCGAGCTGCTGGAGGTCGACGCCGTCGGCCGCGTCCGCCCGGAGACGTTGCGCGCCGCGCTGGCCCGCGAGCCCGAGCGCGCCGCTCTGGTGTCGGTGATGTGGGCCAACAACGAGGTCGGCACCGTCAACCCGGTGCGCGAGCTCGCGGCCATCGCCCACGAGTTCGACGTGCCGATCCACTCCGACGCCGTGCAGGCGGTCGGGGTGCTGCCGGTCGACTTCGCCGCATCGGGCGTCGACGCGCTCACCCTCACCGGCCACAAGCTCGGCGGCCCGATCGGGGCGGGCGCGCTGCTGCTGGGTCGCGAGGTCGCGCTCACCCCGCTGCTGCACGGCGGCGGGCAGGAGCGCGATGTGCGTTCGGGCACGCTCGACACGCCCGCCGTGGTGGGCCTGGCCACCGCCGTGGAGCTCGCGGTGGCGGACGCGCCGCGCAGGTCCGCCGCGCTGGCCGCACTGCGCGACGACCTGGTCGCGAAGATCGTGGCGGTGGTCCCGGAGGCCACGCTCAACGGCGACCCGGGCTTTGGCGTCGTCGAGGGCGGGCCGTCGCGGCTGCCCGGCAACGCCCACCTGTCCTTCCCCGGCTGCGAGGGCGACAGCCTGCTCATGCTGCTCGACGCGCAGGGCGTGGAGTGCTCCACCGGCTCGGCGTGCACGGCCGGGGTGGCGCAGCCCAGCCACGTGCTGCTCGCGATGGGCGCCGACGACGCCACCGCGCGCGGGTCGCTGCGGTTCTCCCTCGGCCACACCTCCACCGCCGCCGACGTCGACGCGGTGGCTGCCGTGATCGCGCCGGTGGTCGAGCGCGCCCGCCGTGCGGGGCAGGCGGCGTTGGCGCGATGAGGGTCCTCGCCGCGATGAGCGGTGGCGTCGACTCGGCGGTGGCCGCGGCCCGCGCCGTCGACGCCGGGCACGACGTGGTCGGCGTGCACCTGGCCCTGTCCCAGACCCCGGACGCGCTGCGCAGCGGCTCGCGCGGCTGCTGCTCGCGCGAGGACGCGGGCGACGCCCGGCGCGCCGCCGACGTGCTGGGCATCCCGTTCTACGTCTGGGACTTCGCGGCCCGCTTCACCGAGGACGTCGTGGACGACTTCGTCGCCGCCTACGCCGCCGGGCAGACCCCGAACCCGTGCCTGCGCTGCAACGAGAAGATCAAGTTCTCGGCGCTGCTGGAGAAGGCGCTCGCGCTGGGCTTCGACGCGGTCTGCACCGGGCACTACGCGCGGCTGGTCGGCGGCGAGCTGCGCCGGGCGGTCGACGCCGACAAGGACCAGTCCTACGTGCTCGCCGTGCTCACCGCCCGGCAGCTGGCGCACGCGATGTTCCCGATCGGCGACACGCCGAAGCCGGACGTGCGCGCCGAGGCCGCCGAACGCGGGCTGCGCGTCGCCGAGAAGCCCGACAGCCACGACATCTGCTTCATCCCCTCCGGCGACACCCGCGCGTTCCTCGGCAGCAGGCTCGGCGTGCGGCCGGGGGCGGTCGTCGACGACGCCAGCGGCGCCGAGCTCGCCCGCCACGACGGGGTGCACGGGTTCACCGTCGGGCAGCGCAAGGGCCTCGGCGTCGCCGCCCCCGCCGCGGACGGCCGCCCGCGCTACGTGCTCGGCATCGAGCCCGCCACCGGCACGGTGCGCGTGGGCCCGGCCGCGGCGCTCGATGTCCGCACGATCGAGGCCGGTAGGCCGGTGTGGAGCGCGGGGGCCGCGCCCGGTGCCCGGTTCGACTGCGTGGCCCAGGTCCGCGCCCACGGCGGCACCGCGCCTGCCGTCGCCGAACCGGCGCCCGACGGCCTGCGCGTCGAGCTCGCGGAACCGCTGCGCGGCGTCGCGCCGGGCCAGGCCGTGGCCCTCTACCGCCCCGACGCGGCGGGCGACGTGGTGCTGGGCAGCGCCACGATCACCGCGACCGCGTAGCGCCGCGCCCGAGATCGCCGCGAGTCGTACGTGGCTGCTCCCCGGACCGCGCCGAGGTACGGCTCGCGCGGATCACGTCGCCCGGGCAGAGGCGGCGCGCCCGCCGGTGGTAGACAGCGGCCGTGAGTACCGATCCGCTCGAGGCCGCGCTCGCCGCGGCCGGCCTGGCAGGCGCCGCTCCCGGGGAGACGGTGGGCGGCGGCGCGTTCGCCGTCCCCGCAGCCGTGGACGACGGGTCCGCGGTCGCGCCGCCCGCGCGGTGGTCGGACGGGGCGGCGACCGGCGTGGGCTCGCTGCCCGGCACCGATCCGCGGGAGGCCGCGGCCACCGTCGTCGGCGAGCTGCCGCTGCTGCCGCACCTGCCGGAGCTGCCGGCCAGGGGGGTGGGCGCGGACATGATCGGCCGGACGGCGGGGCTGCTCGTCGACCTCGCCGTCGAGGTGGTGCCCACCGGCTACCGGGTGTCGGCGCGGCCCGGCATCGACCACCGCAGGGCCGTCGACCTGCTGCGCGCCGACCTCGACGCCCTCGACGAGGCCTGTGACACGGCCCGCCCGGAGTGGGTCAAGGTGCAGGCGGCCGGTCCGTGGACGCTGGCCGCGGCCGTGGAGCTGCACAGCGGCCACCGGGTGCTGACCGACGCAGGCGCGGTCCGGGAGTTCACGGCGAGCCTGCAGGAGGGGCTGCGCGCGCACGTCGCCGAGGTGGCGGCCCGCACCGGCGCGCAGGTCCTCGTCCAGCTCGACGAGCCGACGCTGCCCGCGGTGCTCGCGGGCGCCCTGCCCACCGCGTCGGGGTTCGGCACCGTGCGCGCCGTGGGCCGCAACGAGGCGCAGGACGCCCTGCGCGACCTGGTCACGGCACTGGGGGTGCCGGTGGTGGCGCACTGCTGCGCGGACCGCCCGCCGGTGCGGCTGCTCGCCGGGGCCGGCGTCGCCGGGGTGGGGATCGACGCCACGCTGCCCGCCTTCCACGGCGACACGGCGCTGCCCGCGGCGCTCGACGCGCTCGGCGAGGTGTGGGACGGCGGCACGCCGCTGCTGCTCGGCCTCGTGCCGGCCCGCGAGCCCGCCGCGCCGCCACGGCTGCGCGACCTCGCGCGTCCCGCGTTCGACCTGGCCGACCGGCTCGGTTTCGACCGCTCCCGCCTCGCGGCGCTCGCCGTCCCCACGCCGACCTGCGGGCTCGCCGGTGCGACGCCCGCGTGGGCGCGCCGGGCGATGGGGCTCGCCCGCGAGCTGGGCCAGGCCTTCGTGGACCCACCCGAGCAGTGGTGAGGCGGTCTGGCACGGTGAGCGGGGTGAGCCCGCAGAGCAAGGGACGGAAGCGCAAGAAGCAGGGGGCGCGCCGGGACGCACCCGGGGCGGACGCGTTCGCCGACCGCGTCCTCGACGACGCCGTCCGCGAGCTGGCGGGCGCCACCGACGCGCTGCAGGCCGAGCTGTACGTGTCGGTCCTGCTCGGCGCGTGGTGGGGCAAGGTCGTGCCCGACGCCGACCCGGAGGTCGTGTTCGGCGAGGAGCTCGTGGCGCGCGCGGCCCGCAAGCGGATCCCCGGCGCGGTGGCGCTGCTGCGGGTGATCGCGATCCTCGGCACCCCACGGCAGCGGGAGCAGGCCGCCGCGGGGGCCGACGCGCTGGTCGCGGGTGGTGTGGACGAGCCGGCCTGGGTGCGGGCGCTCGGCACCGAGCGCGCGGTCGAGGCGTGGACCTACGGCGACGTCTACGGCGACCAGAGCACCGTGCTGCTCGTCGTCGAGCGCGGCGGGTCCCGCCATGCGCTGGTGGCGCTGGTGGACCACACGGTCGGCGGCGTGGCGGAGGAGGCGTTCTTCACCGACGACCCGGACGGGGCGCGCGCGGAGCTGCGTGGCATCGCGGACGAGCACTCGGTCGTCGAGCGCGAGCTCTCCCTCGACGAGGCCGCGGCGATGCTCGTTCCGGCGTTCGCGGTCACCGACAGCGCGGCGGAGCTCGTGTCCGAACCGCCGGTGGGCGAGGAGTTCGCGGCCTCCCGCGCCCTGGCCGCCGCGCGGTTGCGGTTGCTGCCCGCGCCGCCGGAGCCGGTGCCCGCCCTCCCCGACGAGGCCTCGCGGGCGGCTGTCGTGGACGAGTTCCTGGCCGCGCACGACCTCCCACCCGGGGCGCGCGGGTGCGCCGAGATGCTGGTCGAGTTCGGCGCCGCGGTCTCGCCCACCCGGCCGCTGCGGGTCGGGCCGGGCACGCTCGACGAGTTCCTCGACGAGACCCTGAACGACGGCCCGGTGGTGTCGCAGGCGGAGCTGGAGGCGCTGCCCGACACGGTGCGTGCCTGGGCGGACTGGGCGGGACGGCGGTCCGGCCTGCCCGATGCCGCGCTCGCCGAGCTGGCGGACGAGGTCGACGACATGGTGTCCGCGATCGGCCGGGCGGGCGATGCCGGTCCCGTCCCGGGCGACGTCGCGGACGCCTACCTCGCCGGCCTGGACCTGGAGTCGCTGACCCCGGAGGACCTGCCCGACGTGCTCGCGCGCCGGATGTTCGCCGTTCCCGGCGTCGACACCCGGATCGGTGACGAGGAGTTCTCCTTCCTCGACCCGAGCGACCCCGACGACCGCGGCATGCTCATCGAGGGCGAGCACCCGGAGTACCACGAGGCGCTCGCCGACCCCGGCACCGAGACCGTCGACGGGGCGAACCCCCGGCTGCACATCACGGTGCACGAGATCGTCGCCAACCAGCTGTGGGACGACGAGCCGCCGCAGGTCTGGCAGGCCGCCCGGCGCCTGCTCGCCACCGGGGCGGACCGCCACGACGTCCTGCACGCGATCGCCGACGTGCTGGTGGAGCACCTGCACGGGCTGCTCACCGGGCAGGGCGACGGCGACATCGCCCCCTACATCGCCGGGCTCGAGCAGCTCGGCCGCGACCTCGAGCCCGGGGCGCGCGAACCGGCCCCCGTCATCCCGTTGCGCCGGAACCGGTGACGCGCGGGTCCCGCCGCCTGTCGGGCCCCCTCGCTAACCTCTGCTCGTGAGCCCAGACACCGACGTGCGCGAACGGCATGCGCAGCTGGCCGCGGAGGTGGCCGACCACCAGTTCCGCTACTACGTGCTCGACGCGCCCGCGATCTCCGACGGGCAGTTCGACGCGCTGTGGCGCGAGCTCGTGGAGCTGGAGAGCGCGCACCCCGAGCTGGTCACGCCCGAGTCGCCCACGCAGAAGGTGGGCAGCCGGTTCTCCACCGACTTCGTCGCCCACGACCACCTCGAGCGCATGCTCAGCCTCGACAACGCGTTCACGGCCGACGAGATGCGCGCCTGGGCGGAACGCATCACGCGCGACGTGGGTGCGAGCACGCTGCACTACCTGTGCGAGCTGAAGATCGACGGGCTCGCCGTCAACCTGCTGTACGAGAACGGCAGGCTCACCCGCGCCCTCACCCGCGGCGACGGGCGCACCGGCGAGGACATCACGCTCAACATGCGCACGCTGGAGGAGGTGCCCGACCGGCTCACCGGCACCGCGGAGTTCCCGGTGCCCGCGCTGGTGGAGGTCCGCGGCGAGGTCTACTTCCGGCTGGAGGACTTCCAGGCGCTCAACGCCTCGCTGGTCGAGGCCGGCAAGCCGCCCTTCGCCAACCCGCGCAACACGGCCGCGGGGTCACTGCGGCAGAAGGACCCGAAGGTCACCGGCTCGCGCAAGCTGCGGCTGATCTGCCACGGCTTCGGCAAGCGCGAGGGGTTCACCCTCGAGCGCCAGTCCCAGGGCTACGACGCGCTGCGGGCGTGGGGGCTGCCGGTGTCGGAGCGCAGCGTCGTGCTCACCGGCGTCGACGAGGTGCTCGCCCACGTCGAGCACTGGGGCGAGCACCGCCACGACATCGAGCACGAGATCGACGGGGTCGTCGTCAAGGTCGACGAGGTCGCGCTGCAGCGGCGGCTCGGCTCCACGTCGCGCGCTCCGCGGTGGGCGATCGCCTACAAGTACCCGCCCGAGGAGGCCACCACGAAGCTCCTCGACATCCAGGTCAACGTGGGGCGCACCGGCCGCGTCACGCCGTTCGCGCAGATGGAGCCGGTCGTCGTCGCCGGGTCCACGGTCGGGCTGGCCACGCTGCACAACGCGCAGGAGGTCAAGCGCAAGGGCGTGCTCATCGGCGACCGCGTCGTGATCCGCAAGGCCGGCGACGTCATCCCCGAGGTGCTCGGGCCGGTGGTGGAGCTGCGCGACGGCAGCGAGCGCGAGTTCGTCATGCCCACCCACTGCCCGGAGTGCGGCACCGCGCTGGCGCAGCAGAAGGCGGGCGACGTCGACCTGCGCTGCCCCAACGCCCGCTCCTGCCCGGCGCAGCTGCGGGAGCGGCTGTTCCACGTCGCCGGCCGCGGCGCGTTCGACATCGAGGGGCTGGGCTACGAGGCGGCCACCGCGCTGCTCGCCTCGGGCGTCGTGCAGGACGAGGGCGACGTCTTCGGGCTCACCGAGTCCGACCTGCTCCGGGTCGAGCTCTTCCGCAAGAAGGACGGCGAGCTGTCGGCCAACGGCCACCGCCTCCTGGCCAACCTCGACGCCGCGAAGGAGCGGCCGCTGTGGCGGGTGCTCGTCGGGCTCTCGATCCGGCACGTCGGTCCCACCGCCGCGCAGGCACTGGCCCGGGAGTTCCGGTCCATGGAGGCGATCGAGGCCGCGGCCGAGGAGGCGGCGCGCGCCACGGCCGAGGCCGGGTTGGCGATCACGTCCGACGGCACCGCCGAGGATCCCGCCGACGCCGGCGCTCCCGCGGCCACCGGTGCCGACGCGGTCGCCGCGGCGCGCGAGGCGCAGCCGGAGGATGCCGGGCCGGGCGCGAGCGGCGACGCGGAGCCGAGCGCCGAGGAACGCGCCGCGGAGGAGGAGCGGGCGGCCAGGGCCGCGGCGCGGGCGCAGGCGAAGGCACTGGCGGCGGCGCTTGCGCCCATCGCGGGGGTCGAGGGCGTCGGGCCCACGATCGCGGCGGCCCTGCGCGACTGGTTCTCGGTCGACTGGCACCGGGAGGTCGTGCAGAAGTGGCGGGCCGCCGGGGTCCGGATGGTCGACGAGGCCGACGAGTCCGTGCCGCGCACCCTCGAGGGCCTGTCGATCGTCATCACCGGCTCGATGGAGGGCTTCTCCCGCGACGAGGCCAAGGAGGCGATCATGGCGCGCGGCGGGCGGGCGGCCGGATCGGTGTCGAAGAAGACCGCCTTCGTCGTCGCGGGCGACGCACCCGGGTCGAAGTACGACAAGGCCGTGGAGATCGGTGTGCCCGTGCTCGACGAGGCGGGTTTCCGCGTCCTGCTCGAGCGCGGCCCCGACGCCGCGCGCGAGAACGCCACCGCCTAGCCCGCGCCCGATCGTGGTGACCGCGGCCACGTAGGATCCCGACACGAGACGGTCTCCGCTCGGCGGCGGCGCACGCCCGCCGTTCGACGGATAGGCTTGCCGGGGAATGGGGGTGTCGGCGTGCTGCAGGCGGTTCTGAACGGGTCGCGCCCCGCCGACGCGCACCCCGCTCTCCCCGTGATCGCCCGGCACCTCGCCCGCGACGCGCGCTCGGTCGCCGAGCTCGGCATCACCGCCGTCCACGTGCACCCGCGTGCCCCCGACGGCCAGGAGACGCTCGACCCGATCTACGTCGGCGACACGGTGGCGGCCATCCGCGCCCAGGTGCCCGGGATGGAGATCGGGGTCACCACCGGCCGGTGGATCCAGCCCGATCCGCGCAAGCGCATCGAGGCGGTCTACGCCTGGGGGCACCTGGGCGTCGGCAAGCCGGACGTGTGCTCGGTCAACGTGCACGAGAAGGGCTGGATCGACGTCTGCGCCGCGGCCCGTGCCGTCGGGATCGGCGTGGAGCTCGGCGTGTGGACGAGCGGCGACGCCGTCACGCTGCGCAACAACGGGGTCCCGCAGGGCACCACACGGGTGCTCGCCGAGTCCACCGTGTCCGACCCGGAGACCGCGGTCGCCGAGGGTGTCCGCATCCTGCGCGCGCTCGGCACGCTGCCGGTCCCGGTGCTGATCCACGGCGAGGAGACGGGCGCGTGGCCCGTGCTCGAGTACGCGATGCGGATGGGCATCGACACCCGCATCGGCTTCGAGGACGTGCTCGTCACGCCGCGCGGCTGGCTCGCCACGGGCAACGACCACCTCGTCTCGGAGGCGTTGCGGATCCGGGTCTGAGCGCCCGGCGCGGGGAGCCGCGAGACCCGGCACACGGCCGCACGGCGTGTGGGGAAGCCGGTTCGCGGGTACCGGCGGGCCCGATCGCTGCGAGATCCGCAGCCTTTGGCATCCGCCACAGAATTCGGCCGTCCGCCGTGGCCGACGCCGTGGCCCTGTGTGGGAAGCGCGCAATATCGTCAGCCACATGGGAGTTCTGGCCGACTTCGGCAGACGGGCCCGCGTCGCCGCGGGCTGGTTCACCCAACCGCTTGTGCCCGACGATCTGCTGGGCACGCTCAACCCCGTGTGGTCCACGAGTGAGCCGCACGCGCGCGTGGTCGGCGTCCGGCGGGAGACCGCGGACACGACCACCTTGCTGCTGCGCACCGGCCGGGCGCACACGACGCACCGGGCCGGTCAGTTCGTCGGGATCGGAACCCGGCTCGACGGCGTGTGGCACTGGCGCACCTACTCCGCGACCTCCTGCCCGTCGGACCCGTTACTGGCCGTGACGGTCACGGCGGTGCCCGGTGGCACCGTGTCGGGAGCGCTCGCGCACCGCACCCCCGTCGGCGCGCTGCTGCGGATCGGGCCCCCCGCGGGGGAGTTCGTGCTCCCGGACCCGGTCCCGGAGAAGCTGCTGTTCGTCACGGCGGGCAGCGGGATCACGCCGGTCATGGGCATGCTGCGCGACCTCGCGAGCACCCGGCCCGAGACCCTCGAGGGTGCCGTCGTCGTGCACTGCGACCGCACACCCGCGGACCTGGTGTTCGGCCTCGAACTGCGTGCGCTCGCGGCGGCCACCGGGATGCGCCTCGTCGAGCGGCACACGGCCGTCGAGGGGCGGCTCACGCCGGACGCGCTCGCCGACGACGTGCCCGACTGGGCGGCCCGGCAGACGTGGGCGTGCGGCCCCGCCGGGCTGCTGGACGCGCTGACGACGCACTGGGACCGCTTCGGCGACCCGGAGGCGCTGCACCTCGAGCGCTTCGTCGCGCCCACGCCGGCCTCGGACACCGGATCCGGTGGTCGCGTCACGTTCACCACCAGCGGGATCACGGCCGACGCCGGGCCGGGCACCCCGCTGCTCGCCGCGGGCGAGGCGGCAGGCGCACTGCTGCCCAACGGCTGCCGCATGGGCATCTGCCACACCTGCGTCGGGGCGCTGCGCTCCGGCGGCGTGGCCGACCTGCGCACCGGCGAGGTGCACGACACCCCAGGCCAGAGCGTCCGCACGTGCGTCTCGGGCGCCGCGGGCGACGTCGAGATCGAGCTGTAGGAGCGAACATGCCTGACACCCCCAGCGCCGCGGCGCATCTCACCGACGAGCAGGTCGAGGCCATCGGTGCCGAGCTCGACGCGATCCGCGCCGAGGTCGTCGGCAGCCTCGGCGAGCGCGACGCCCAGTACATCCATCGCGTGATCGCGGTCCAGCGGGCCCTCGAGGTCGGCGGCCGCGGCATGCTGATCTTCTCGCGGTTCCCGCCGGCCTGGATCGCGGGTACCGCGGCGCTCTCGGTGGCCAAGATCCTCGACAACATGGAGATCGGGCACAACGTCCTGCACGGGCAGTGGGACTGGATGCGCGACCCGAAGATCCACTCGACGACGTGGGAGTGGGACCACGCCACCCCCGCCGAGGCGTGGAAGCGGACGCACAACTACGAGCACCACACGTTCACCAACATCCGGGGCAAGGACCGCGACCTCGGGTACACGATCATGCGCATCACCCCGGAGCAGGAGTGGAAGCCCACCAACCTGTTCCAGCCGCTCACCAACCTCGGCCTGTCGCTGATCTTCGAGTGGGGCATCGCGCTCTACGACCTCGAGCTCGACAAGGTCAAGGACGGCACGAAGACGCGGGCGGAGGCCAGGGCCGACCTGAAGACGTTCTGGCGCAAGAGCCGCAAGCAGTTCGCGAAGGACTTCGTGCTGTTCCCGCTGCTGTCCGGCCCGGGCTTCCTGCAGACGGCGGCCGCGAACCTCACCGCCAACATCGTGCGCAACGTCTGGTCGCACGCGGTGATCTTCTGCGGGCACTTCCCGGACGGCACCGAGACGTTCGAGGAGGAGCGGCTCGAGGGCGAGACGAAGGGGCAGTGGTACATCCGGCAGATGCTGGGCTCGGCCAACCTGTCCGGGGGCAAGCTCTTCCACATCATGACCGGCAACCTGAGCCACCAGATCGAGCACCACCTGTTCCCCGACGTCCCGAGCAACCGGTACGCGGAGATCGCGCCCAAGGTGCGGGAGATCTGCGAGCGCTACGGCCTCCCCTACACCACGGGGCCGCTGCCGCGGCAGTACGGCAAGGTGGTGCGCAAGATCGCCCGCCTCGCCTTCCCCGGTGGCGGCCCGAAGACCGAGGTCACCCCGCTCCCGGTCCGCCCGAAGCCGGTCGGCGCCCCGGCCCGCCTGGCGGGCTGACCCCTACCCGCCGGTATCGGTTGTCCATGGCTGCGGACGCAGCGATGGGCAACCGATACTCGTGAGTACGCCCCGCCCTCACGTCAGTCCGTGGTCCTCGGCGTAGACCTTGCGGCAGGACGGGGCGCAGAACGCGTGGTCGACGCCGTCGTGCGTGAGCGTGAACTTCGCCGCGTCCCACTCGACCCGCATCCCGCAGACGGGGTCGATCGTGCTGCCCTCGGGGGCGACCGGACGCTCGCCGGACTCGCGGAAGCCCTGGGTCATGAGGCGCGTGATCTCGGTGCTCGTCGTGGTCCGGCCCAGCGTGCCGACGCAGTGCTCGCGCAGGCCGACGACCTGCACGACGCAATGCGGTTCGCGGTGCAGCCGGCTGGGGTCCGGCTCGGCGGCGGCGATGGCCCCGGTGACCAGCGGCACGACGTGGTCGGCGAACTCGCCGTTGCTCCAGGAGCCCGGCACCGTGAGCCGCACCAGGTAGCGGGGCGCCGCGTCCGGCGGCGGGCCTCCGGTGACCCAGGTCCGTGGCTGCGAGACCAGGACGTGGATGAACTCGCGGGCCCCGTCCATCACCGTGTCCGGTGCCGCGTCCTCGGTGGTCAGCGCCCGCAGGACGCGGTCGCCGAGATCGTGCTCGGCCTCCGCGGTGAGCGTCGGGCCGGTGACGAACACCTCGATCGTCATCATGCGCGCTCACCCGCCGGGACGAGCGCGAGCAGCTCGTCGACCGACCACTGGTCGTCGACGTGGGCGCCGTGCTTGCGGGCGAGCACCCGTCCGTCGGGGGCGATGAGGAAGTCGGCGGGCAGGCCGAGACGGCCGTCCTCCGGGTGGGCACGGGCGGCCGGGCGCTCGCGACCGCGGATCGCCCGCACCTCCTGCGCGACCGCCCGCGCGATCCCCGGCCAGCCGCGCGGGTCGAGCAGGGCCCGTGGCCCGTACTCCACCCCGAACTCCCGGTAGAGGTCGCGGCCGGGGTCCGCGACGACGTCGAGCGGCAGGTCCGCGGTGAAGGGGCGCAGCGCCTCGGCGCTCGAGTGGAACACCACGACCTCGCGGATGCCCGCGGCCACGACGTCGGCGTGCCGGGTGGCGAACGAGCGCAGGTGCACGTTGCACACCGGGCACCCGGCGAACCGGCGGAACTGCAGGTGCACCAGGTGGTCCGGGGCGGGAACCGGCACGCGTGCGCCGGCGACGGTGTCGAGGGTGCGGGCGGGGACGACGGTGGGAGGCGGCACGGCACGGGCTCCTTAGGTGTACGCAGTACGCGTACGACCAGTATGCGCGTACCTTGTACGCTGTCAAGCCGTGCCCCGGCCCCGCTCCCTCACCGACGACCAGCTGGTCGCCGCCGCCCTCGCCGTCGTCGACCGCGACGGCCTCCCGGCTCTGACGATGCGCGCCGTCGCGCGGGAGCTGGGGGTGGCGACCATGGGCCTGTACCGCTACGTGGCCGACCGCCAGGCGCTCGAGCTGCTCGTGGTCGACCACGTCCTCCGCTCGGTGGACCTCGCGCTACCCGATGCCTGCTGGCAGGACCGCGTCCGGGTGCTGCTGGACCGGCTGCGGGTGGCGGTGGCGCGGCACCCCGCCGTGGTCCCGTTGGTGCTGCGGCACCGGCAGGCCGCGCCGGGCTCACTGCGTCTGATCGAGACCATGCTCGCGGTGCTCACCGACGGCGGCCACGAAGGCGTCGACCGGGTGCTCGCGCAGCGCACCCTGATCGGCTACCTGCTGGGGTTCCTGCAGAGCGAGCACTCCGCCGCACTGTCGGGACCGGGCACGATCGTGCTGTCGGAGCTGCCTCCCGACGACTACCCGCTGCTCGCCCGCACCGCGAGCGACGCGCGAGCGGTGCCTCCCGACGAGGAGTTCCGCCGCGGCCTGGACATCGTCCTGCGCGGGCTCGCGCCGCCCTGACACCCGCACCTCGGCTCCAAGGTGCGGTCCGGACGGGGTTCCCGACCGCAGGATGGCTCCAAGGTGCGGTCGGGGCGTCAGGCGGGGCGGTCGCAGGCGGGGGCGCGCAGGGCCACGGCGATCTCCAGCCGGGCGGCCGGGTCGTCCAGCGCGCCGCCGAACGTCTCGCGCAGTCCCGCGAGGCGGTAGCGGACCGTCTGCGGGTGCACGTGCAGCGCCGCGGCCGTCGCGCTGACGTCGCCGTGCGCGTCCAGCCAGGCCCGCAGGGTCTCCTCCGCGCGGGCGGCCGCACCGGCCGGGAGCGTGTGCAGCGGGGCGAGAGCGCGTGCGGCCAGCGCGGCGGAGAGCTCGGGGGTGGCCGCCAGCAGGAGGGCGAGCAGGTGCTCGTCGGCCCGGACGAGGTGCGCGCCCGCGTCCAGCCGTCCGGACGCGTGCAGCGGCCACGCGGCCTGGGCCAGACCGGCGGACCGGTGCGCCTGCGCCGGCTCGACGACGGGGCCCAGCACGGCCTTCCGCTCGCCGGTGGCGGCGCGGACCCGGTCCAGCCACGCGGCGTCGGGCTCGCCGCGGGCGGCGACGACGACGAGCCCGGCCGGGTCCAGGTCGGCCCCGACCGCGCCGGGCAGGCGGGCGGCGACGGCCACCGCGTCCTCGACGACGAGCGCGGCGACGCGGGCCGGCACCGTCCAGCCCGCCGCCGCGGCGGCGCGTTCGAGCTCCGGCGCCTGCGTCGGGCCGGGCCGGGCGAGCAGCTCGACCAGGGCGTGCCTGCGGGCCTGCAGCGAGCCCGCCTGGCTGGCCTCCTCGTCGGCCCACCCGGCCACCGAGGCGGCGCTGAGCTCCTCGATGTAGCCGAACAGCGCCTCGGCCAGGCTGAAGATGACCTCGGGCGGCAGCTGGCGGGCGGTGGCGCTGGTGCCGAGCTGGCGCCAGAGCGTCCGGGTGCCGACCTGGTAGGCGGACTGCAGCGCGGCCAGCGTGCGGCCCTCGCGGTGCTCGAGCTGGCCCAGTGCCCGGTAGACGCTGGCGTCGCCGAGCGACTCGTCGCGCCCGAGCAGGTCGACGAACTGCCCCAGCGCCACGGAGACGCCTTCGGTGATGCGGCTGCCGAAACGCCCGGTGAGCGGCCGCGCGTACTCGGGAACCTCCGCCCGCACCGCCGTGATGATCTCGTCGATGGTGCCCGCGAGCTCGGGCCGCAGCGCGGCGCCGACCCAGCTCGGCACGCGCGACCAGGGACGGTCCATGGTCCTAGGGCCCCAGTACGGTCGTCACGATCCCGGCGAGGTGGGTGAGGCGCGCCAGCTCCGACGGGCGGAAGGCCGGCCCACCCGGCCGCCCGACGACGAGCGCGCGCGCCTTCGGCCCGAACGGCGCCGCCGCGAGCTCGGTGTCGAGCGCGCTCCACGGTTCCGGCATCCAGTGCACGGCCGGGTCCAGCACGGTGGCGCGTTCCAGGGGCAGCCAGGGCAGGTCGCCGGCGCGCGTCTCGGGCGCCGCAGCGCTCTGCGCGAGCCGGTAGGACGACTCGCCGTCCCGCACCGCGATCAGCGCCCATCCGGCGCGGAAGATCCGCGGGACGCCGTCGGCCAGCAGCTGCAGCCCGTTGCGGGGGTCGCCGGTGATCTGGTCGATCAGCTCCAGCTCGTGGTGGGTCTCCAGCCGCCCCGAGTGCGGCCGCACGGACTCGACCTCCACGCCGGGCACGGACTCGGCGGCCGTGATCAGCACGTCCGGCGGCCGGCCTGCCTGCAGCTCGACCGCCAGGTCGTCGATGGCGTGGCCGTGGGCCCGTTCCACGACGTCGACGCCGAGGATGTCGGCGCCGGCGTTGCCGAGCGCCGTGGCCACGGCTCCGAGACTGCCCGGCTTGTCCGGCAGCACGACCCGGAGCAGGAACGACACACCACACGTCCTCTCGCACAACGCCCTTCGCCTGGCCCCTCCGCCGTGGGGGAGCTCGTGCCGGCGGGGGCGGTCCGCGCGGCGGCAACCCCGGAGATTCTGTCAGGCCACGGCCGGTTCGGCACAACACGTGGATGCGATCGACGGGCCCGACCCCCGCCGCGACCAGTGGCCCCGCCGGAAGTCCGATATACGCAGAGGGCTCCCGGCGGGGACCACTAGACTCGTGGGGTCCGCGATGCGGGCATTCATCCGCAGGTCATCGCCCGCCCCAACGGGCCGCCGACGCACACCGTCCTGGAGGGACATGTCCGCCGAACCCGCGCCGATCACCCGGGACGAGGTCGCGCACCTCGCCCGGCTGGCCCGGCTCGCCGTCACGGACGAGGAGCTCGATGTCTTCGCCGGCCAGCTCGAGGTGATCCTCGGCGCCGTCGCCCGCGTCGGCGAGGTCGCCGCCGAGGACATCCCGCCCACCTCACACGCGGTACCGCTGCAGAACGTGTTCCGCCCCGACGAGCTGCGCCCCAGCCTGGAGCAGGAGCGCGCCCTGGCGGGCGCCCCGGCCGCGGAGGACGGGCGCTTCCGCGTGCCGCAGATCCTGGGGGAGGAGGCATGAGCGCGCTCACCCGGCTCACCGCCGCCGAGCTGGCCGAGAAGATCCGCACGCGCGAGGTGTCGGCCGTCGAGGTGGCGCAGGCGCACCTGGACCGGATCGCGGAGGTCGACTCCACCCTGCACGCGTTCCTGCACGTCGGCCACGATTCGGCGCTGGCCTCGGCGGCCCTGGTCGACGAGGGGCTCGCCGCTGGCACGGCACCCGCGTCGCCGCTGGCGGGCGTGCCGCTGGCGCTCAAGGACGTCTTCACCACCACCGACATGCCCACCACGGCGGGCTCGAAGATCCTCGAGGGCTGGCGCCCGCCCTACGACGCCACCGTCACCGCGCGGCTGCGCGCGGCCGGCATCACGATCCTGGGCAAGACCACCATGGACGAGTTCGCCATGGGCTCGTCCACGGAGTACTCGGCGTACGGCCCCACCCGCAACCCGTGGGACACCACGCGCGTCCCGGGCGGGTCCGGTGGCGGTTCGGCCGCGTCGCTGGCGGCCTTCGAGGCGCCGCTGGCCATCGGCACCGACACCGGCGGCTCGATCCGCCAGCCCGCCGCCTTCACCGGCACCGTGGGCGTCAAGCCCACCTACGGCGGCGTCTCCCGCTACGGGCTGATCGCCGCGGCGTCCTCGCTGGACCAGGGCGGGCCCTGCGCGCGCACCGTGCTGGACGCCGCGCTGCTGCACGAGGTGATCGCCGGGCACGACCCGATGGACTCCACGTCGATCGACCAGCCGGTGCCCGCCGTCGTCGAGGCGGCGCGGCGCGGCGCCGACGGTGACCTGTCCGGGCTGCGCGTCGGCGTCGTCCGCGAGCTCGGTGGCGAGGGCTACCAGGCCGGCGTGCGGGCCTCCTACGACGAGGCGCTGCGGCAGCTGGAGAAGCTCGGCGCGCAGCTCGTCGAGGTCTCCTGCCCGCACTTCGAGTACGGCCTCGGGGCCTACTACCTGATCATGCCGAGCGAGGTGTCGTCCAACCTCGCCCGCTTCGACGCCATGCGCTACGGCCTGCGCGTCGACAAGGGCGCGTCGGCGGAGGAGGTCATGGCCGCCACCCGCGAGGCCGGCTTCGGCCCCGAGGTGAAGCGCCGGATCATCCTCGGCACCTACGCGCTGTCGTCGGGCTACTACGACGCCTACTACGGGCAGGCGCAGAAGGTGCGCACGCTCATCGCGCGCGACTTCGCGGCGGCGTTCACCCAGGCCGACGTGCTCGTCTCGCCGGCCACGCCCACCACGGCGTTCCCGCTGGGCGACAAGGTCGACGACCCGCTGGCCATGTACCTCAACGACCTGGCCACGATCCCCACCAACCTCGCGGGCACCGCCGCCCTGTCGGTGCCCTCCGGGCTGGCCGACGGGCTGCCGGTGGGGCTGCAGGTGATGGCCCCCGCGCTCGGTGAGGCCGTGATGTACCGGGTGGCGGCGGCGTACGAGGCCGCGCGCAACGCCGAGGACGGTGGCCCGCTGCTCGACCGCGTTCCGGAGGTGTCGTGATGACCGCGCCCACGCTGGTGCCCTACGACGAGGTGGTCGAGCGCTTCGACCCCGTGCTCGGGCTCGAGGTGCACGTCGAGCTCAACACGCAGACCAAGATGTTCTGCGGCTGCCCCACCACGTTCGGCGCCGAGCCGAACACGCAGGTCTGCCCGGTGTGCCTGGGCCTTCCCGGTGCGCTGCCGGTGGTCAACCGCAAGGCCGTGGAGTCGGCCATCCGCATCGGTCTGGCCCTGAACTGCACGATCACCCCGTGGGGCCGGTTCGCGCGGAAGAACTACTTCTACCCGGACATGCCCAAGAACTTCCAGACCTCCCAGTACGACGAGCCCATCGCCGTCGACGGGTACCTGGACGTGCCGCTCGACGACGGCTCGGTCGTGCGCGTGGAGATCGAGCGCGCGCACATGGAGGAGGACACCGGCAAGTCGCTGCACGTCGGCGGCTCCACCGGGCGCATCCACGGCGCGGAGTACTCGCTGCTGGACTACAACCGGGCAGGCGTGCCGCTGATCGAGATCGTCACGAAGATGATCCCGGGCACGCGGGAGCGGGCGCCCGAGGTGGCGCGCGCGTACGTCACGGCGCTGCGCGACCTGCTGCGGGCGCTCGGGGTCTCCGACGTGCGCATGGACCAGGGGTCCATGCGCTGCGACGTGAACCTGTCGTTGTCCCCGCGCGACTCGGGGGTGCTCGGCACCCGCAGCGAGACCAAGAACGTCAACTCGCTGCGGTCGGTGGAGCGCGCCGTCCGCTACGAGATGACGCGCCAGGCCGGGGTGCTGCTCGCCGGCGAGCGCGTGGTGCAGGAGACCCGGCACTTCGACGAGAGCACCGGCAGCACCTCGCCGGGCCGCACCAAGGAGACGGCGGAGGACTACCGGTACTTCCCGGAGCCCGACCTCGTGCCGATCGCGCCGCCCGCCGAGTGGGTCGAGGAGCTGCGAGCCACGCTGCCCGAGCTGCCCTGGGAGCACCGCCGCCGGATCCAGGCCGAGTGGGGGATCAGCGACGCCGAGATGCGTGACCTGGTCAACGCCGGCGTGCTGGAGCTGATCGAGGCCACGGTCGCGGCCGGGGCTCCCGCGGGCGAGGCGCGCTCGTGGTGGGTGTCGTACCTGACGCAGCAGGCCAACACCCGCGGCGTCGAGCCGACCGGGCTGCCGATCACGCCAGCACAGCTGGCCCGGGTGATCGCGCTCGTCGCGTCGGGGGAGCTGAACAACAAGCTCGCCCGCCAGGTCGTCGACGGG
This sequence comes from Pseudonocardia kunmingensis, assembly GCF_006716445.1. Lineage (GTDB taxonomy): Bacteria > Actinomycetota > Actinomycetes > Mycobacteriales > Pseudonocardiaceae > Pseudonocardia > Pseudonocardia kunmingensis. The sequence continues at coordinate 1,727,081 of NZ_VFPA01000001.1, read as the reverse complement.
GTGCTGGCCGGCGAGGGCGAGCCCGACGAGGTCGTGGCCGCGCGCGGGCTCGCCGTCGTCTCCGACGACAGCGCCCTGATCGCAGCCGTCGACGAGGCGCTCGCCGCCCAGCCCGACGTCGCGGAGAAGATCCGCGGCGGGAAGGTGGCGGCGGCCGGTGCGATCGTCGGGGCCGTCATGAAGGCGACCAAGGGGCAGGCCGACGCCAAGCGCGTGCGCGAGCTGGTGATCGAGCGCTGCAGCTGACGTGACTGCGGCGGAGCCCGGCGAGCTCCGCGCCTGGGGGCACTGGATCGGGCTGGGGGGTTCGGGTGGGTTCGAGGTGGGCGTGGTGCGGGGTGCTCGCGGCGGCGCTGGTCGCGTGCGGGAGCCCGCCGGCGCAACCGCAGGCTCCGACGGTCACGCCCGCACCGACCACGACCCCTGCGCCGCCCCCGCACCGCATCGGCGACGTCCCGGTCAGCGGCGCAGAGCTGGAGCAGATCGCGGCCGAGCTGGCCGGCTACCGGGGCTGGGACATGTGCGCGCTGCTGGACACCGCGGCCGCAGCGCGCGTCTTCGGCGCGGGCGAACCGGACCCCGACGTCGCGGAATGCGGGTTCACCAGTGACGCGTGGTCGGCCCGGCTGCGGGCGGGCAGCCCGTTCGACCGCGCCGACCGCGACCCGCTGGCCGCCGTCACGGTGGCCGACCGGACCCTGTACCGGGTCCGGACCGCCGACGAGGACGAGTGCAAGGTCCGGCTGCCGGTCAGCGATCGGTTCGCCGTCGAGCTGCACGTCCGCACGAGCGCGGCAGCCCCGCCGGAGGCCCCCCCGTGCGAGGTCGCCGAGCGCTACGTCACCGAGGTCGTCGAAGGGTGGGACCTGCCTCCGGGCGGTGGGGCCGTCCGGCCCTTCCCGCTGGCCGACCGGGACCCGTGCGCTCCGGCCGCCGAGCTGACGCGGCGGTTCGCCCCGGGCGCCGCGGGTGTGCACCTGCGGGAGATGCCGAGCCCGTCGTTCTGCGCGGTCGTGCTCGGCGATCAGGTGGTGACGATCTCCTTCGCCGTCGACCCGTTCGACGAGGTGGTGCCGGGGCCCGAGAACGCTGTCGTCGAGGTCGGTGGCCGGACGGCGGTGCAGCGCACCGGCGACTCCTCGTACTCGTGCCGGATCGGGGTGCGGTGGGACGCGCCGCCCGACCCGGCGCTCGGGGCGACCGTGCAGGTCAACAGCAGCGCGGACTGCGACGCAGGGCGCGCGGCCGCCGAGATCGTCATCGAGGCCCTCGGCTAGTCCAGTTCCCCGATCACTCGAACGGGCCGGCGTTCACTGCCGGTTGTCGCCGCCCGCCGAGAGGGGCTGGATCCGGATGACGCGGTCGTCGGAGGGCACCGGCTCGCCCCCCGCCTTGTTGATCGTCCCCAGCCAGACGAGGCCGTCGGGCGCGATCGTGGCCGCGGACATCCGGCCGTAGGCCCCCTGGAGCTGCTGCTCGGGTGCGCCGACGAACAGGTTGTTGACGTCCGAGCGGATCACGAAGAGCGACTCGGACTGGACCTGGGGCACCGCCACGGTGCCGTCCAGCGCCGCGCACCCGGCCACGCCAGGCCGGTCGGGCCAGCGCCACGCCGGGGCCGGCAGCGGCCCGGGCACCACCAGGTGCAGGGCGTCCTCGCCCGCGCGCCGGTCGGTGATCCACGCCGTGCCGCGCGCCGGGTCGACGCAGATCCCGCCGGGGGCCTGCAGCCCGGAGCTCAGGACCGTCGAGACCGGGTCGGGGTTGCCGTCGGCGGGGCGGCCCTGCGCGTCGATGCGCAGCAGCTTCCCGGCGAGCGACGCGGGCGCGGGGTCGGTCTGCCCCGCGTTGCCGGTGGCGACGAGCAGCGACCCGTCGTCGTCGACGGCGAGCGCGCCGCCGTTGTTCGTGGCGCCGCGCGGGATGCCGGTGAGGACGGGCTCGGGCGGGTCGTTCGCGGCGAGCCGGACGACGCGGTTGTCCTGCGGGGTGGTGATGTAGGCGTAGACGAGCTGGTCCTCGACGAACGACGGCGAGAGCACGAGGCCGGTGAGGCCGCCACCGCCGCTCGGGTCCACGGGCACGGTGGCCACCAGCTCGGGTTCGGTGTCCTGCTGCACCCGCAGCACGCGGCCGGTCCGCCGCTCACCGACGAGCGCCGTCTCGGCGTCCGGGAGCACGGCGATCGCGCCGACCGGGTCGAGGCAGGTGGCCACGACCTGGGGGTCCGGGTCCTCGCAGCCCGACGGCTGCTGCTGCTCGCCGCCCTGGCCCTCCTGCCCGGGCTGCGGCGGTGTCTGTGGTGGGGGCGAGGGCTCGGGCACCACCGGCGGGCCGCCGAGCTCGCCCGCGCCCTCCAGCTGCTCGTGCCACTCCCGCGGGCCCTGCTCGGGGAAGGTGGCGCACCCGGCGAGCAGCAGCCCGAGCAGCGCCGCGGCCGCAGCACGCCGCACCCGTCCTCCCACGCGCCCCAGGTTAGGCGGCAGCGGGTGAGCGGCCGGTGAGTAGCCACCGGGCCCGCCGTCGGGGGGCTACGCTCCGGAAGCATGAGCGAGCACCCCACGTCGGTCTTCCCGAACGCGGGGAGCTTCGGTGACACCGATCCGGCCCCCACCCGGCCGAACCGTCGCGAGCTCACCTGGAACCGCGGCACCGACGTCGGGCTGCTGCTGCTGCGCTTCGGCGTCGGCGGCACGTTCTTCGCCCACGGCATGCAGAAGGTCTTCGGGCTGTGGGGCGGGCCGGGCATCGACGGGTTCGCGCAGGTGCTGGAGGGCTTCGGCTTCCGGGAGGCGGTGACGCTGTCCTGGGTCACCGGGGTCACCGAGCTGGTGGCGGGCGCGTTCGTGGTGCTCGGGGTCGCCACGCCGCTGGCCGCGGCGGGGCTGCTCGCCATCATGATCAACTCGGTGGCGCTCAAGTTCGGCAACGGGTTCTTCATCGCCTCGCCCGCGGGTGCGGGAGCCGTCGAGCTCGACGTGGTGCTCGGGCTGGCCGCGGCCGCGCTCGTGCTCACCGGCCCCGGCCGGATCGCGCTCGACAACGGGCGCACCTGGCACCGCCGCCCGGCGCCGTGGGGTGTGCTCGCGCTCGTGGTCGGCGTGGCCGCCGCGGTGCTGGTGCTCCTGCTCCTGCGGTGACGCCCCCACCGCCGGACGCCGCATGGCTGCCCGCCGCGGCGCGGTGGGCGGGAGCGCCGGTCGCGGTGACGGGCCGGGCTCCGCTGGCGGGCGGGTACGTCGCGGCCGCCGTCGAGCGCGTCGCGCTGGACTCCGGCGCCGCCGTGGTCGTCAAGCGCACCCACCCGCGCGAGGTGGCCGCGATGCGCGCGCTCGCGGTGGTGCCCGGGGTCGATCGCCCGCGGCTGCTGGCCGCCGGCCGGGACGCGCACGGGTCCTGGCTGGTCATGCCGTTCTACGACGGGCCCGCACTCGACGACGCCGGCGACGTGCCCGCCGCGGTGTGGGCGATGCTGCGCCGGGTGCACGCCCACTGGCGGGGGCGCCGGCCGCGCGGGGTGCCGGTCGTGGACGCCCGCTGGTGGCGGGACATGATCGCGACGCACACGCTGCCGGCCGTCCGCGGCGCCCGCGACCGCACCGGTGACGCGCGGTTCGCCGAGGTCGCCGACCTGCTCCAGGCGTGGTCGGTCGACGCCCGGCTGCGCGCCGCGCTCGCGCTGCTCCCGCACACGCTCACCCACGGCGATGCGCACAAGGGCAACGTGCTGCTCGCCGACGGCGGCGCGGTGCTGATCGACTGGGGCAACGCCCGCGTCGCGCCGGCCGGGCTGGACCACGCCACGCTGGCGGCGCAGGGGGCGTCCGTACCCGCCGGGGGCGCGGGCGAGGTGGAACGGCTCTGGGCCCAGGTGCAGGTGCACGTCCAGTACCTGGGTTTCGCGGCCGACCACCTCGGCGTCGAGCGGGTGACCGAGATGGTGCAGACCGCGGCCCGTGCCCTGGACGCGCTCGGCCCGGCGCTGCGCGAAGAGCGCCCGGGTTAGGTCAGGGGACGCGGCGGACCGCGCCGAGGTCGGCGCTGGTGGCCAGGGCCGCATAGGCGCGCAGGGCCTTGCTCACCGGGCGGTCGCGGTGCTTCGGCTGCCACGGCCGTTCGCTCGCCTCCATCTTGGCGCGGCGCTCGGCCAGCACCTCCTCGGAGACCCCGACCTCCAGCAGGCGCGCGCGGACGTCGATGAGCACGGTGTCGCCGTCCTCGATGAGGCCGATGGCGCCACCGCCCGCCGCCTCGGGGGAGATGTGTCCCACCGAGATGCCGCTGGAGCCGCCGGAGAACCGCCCGTCGGTGATCAGCGCGCACTTCGCGCCGAGGCCGGCGCCCTTGAGGAATGCGGTGGGGTGCAGCATCTCCTGCATGCCGGGCCCGCCTGCGGGGCCCTCGTAACGCACGACCAGCACGTCGCCGGGCTGGACCTGCTTGGAGAGGATGACCGACACGGCCTCCTCCTGGCTCTCCACGACCCGGGCCGGGCCCTCGAAGCGCCAGATGTCCTCGGGGATGCCCGCCGTCTTGATCACCGCGCCGTCCGGGGCGATGTTGCCGCGCAGCACCGCGAGGCCGCCGTCGGCGGTGTAGGCGTGCGCGACGTCGCGGATGCAGCCGTTCTCGGCGTCGGTGTCCAGCGACGACCAGCGGTTGTCGGTGGAGAACGCCTCCGTCGTGCGCACCCCGCCCGGCGCGGCGTGGAAGAGCTCCACCGCCTTCTCCGACGGCGACCCGGAGCGGATGTCCCACTCCGAGAGCCACTGCTCCAGGGAGGGGGAGTGCACGGCGTGGACGTCCGTGTGCAGCAGCCCGGCGCGCCACAGCTCGCCGAGGATGGCGGGGATGCCGCCGGCCCGGTGCACGTCCTCCATGTGGTAGTTCGAGTTCGGCGACACCTTCGCCAGGCACGCCACGCGCCGTGACACCGCGTCGATGTCGGCGAGCGCGAAGTCGATCTCGCCCTCCTGTGCGGCGGCGAGGATGTGCAGCACCGTGTTGGTGGAGCCGCCCATCGCGACGTCCAGCGCCATCGCGTTCTCGAACGCGTCGCGGGTGGCGATGTTGCGCGGCAGCACGGACGCGTCGTCCTCGTCGTACCAGCGCTTCGCCAGTGCCATGACGGTGCGGCCCGCCTCGAGGAACAGGTCGCGGCGTGCGGCGTGCGTGGCCAGCGTGGAGCCGTTGCCGGGCAGCGCGAGCCCGAGCGCCTCGGTGAGGCAGTTCATCGAGTTGGCCGTGAACATCCCCGAGCACGAGCCGCAGGTGGGGCACGCGGACTGCTCGACGAGGCTCAGCCCGGCGTCGTCCACCTGGGAGGACGCGGACGCGGAGATCGCGGTGATCAGGTCGGTCGGCGCCTGCGCCACGCCGTCGACGACCACGGCCTTGCCGGCCTCCATCGGCCCGCCGGAGACGAACACCGTGGGGATGTCGAGCCGCATCGCGGCGTTCAGCATGCCCGGAGTGATCTTGTCGCAGTTGGAGATGCAGACCAGGGCGTCGGCCGCGTGCCCGTTGACCATGTACTCGACGGCGTCGGCGATCACCTCGCGCGACGGCAGCGAGTACAGCATCCCGCCGTGGCCCATCGCGATGCCGTCGTCCACGGCGATCGTGTGGAACTCCCGCGGCACCCCGCCCGCCTCGCGGATCGCCTCGGCGACGAGGTCACCGAGGTCCTTGAGGTGCACGTGGCCGGGCACGAACTGGGTGTAGGAGTTGGCGATCGCCACGATCGGCTTGCCGAAGTCGTCGTCGCCCATGCCGGTGGCGCGCCAGAGCGAGCGCGCTCCGGCGGCGTTGCGGCCGTGGGTGGTGACGCGGGACCGGAGTGCCGGCACGGTTCTTCCTCTCGCTGAGCCGGAAGGTGCGCGCGGGCGGCCGGGAGCGGTGGCACACCGGGCGTCGCGGCGCTCCGCGCGGCCGGGCCGGGGGCGTCACCCGGTCGAGCCGCTGCGGGTCGTCCCCGACGCTACGCGCCCGCCGGACCGGCGCCCGACGGTGGTCGCCGACATCACGGCTGCGGGTCTACTCGCCCTCGGCCGTGGGGTCGGGGAGGCGGCCGCCGCTCACCGCGGCGAGGCGGGGCAGGTCGCGGACGTGCACGGCGGGCAGGGTGACCTCGGAACCGTCCGCGAGCACCGCGCTGATCCGCGCGCTCGCCGGGTTGCGGGCCTTCCCGAGGTGCATCGAGGTGATGTCGCTCCACGACACGCGGCGCCCGCCGACGACCCGCCGCACGACCACCGCGTCCGGATCGGCGACGGTGCGCACGCGCAGCGTCCACACCACGACCCCGATCGGGAGCAGGTAGACCAGCCACAGGTACGGGCCGGCGGTCGCGACCGGCGTGACGCAGACGGCGAGCGTCAGTGCCACCAGCACCACGAGCGGGCTGATGCGGAACACCGCGCGCGGTGGGGCAGGTGCGTCGTCGGGGGTGGTGCTCACGCGGCCATCCTCCCACTCGCGTCCCCCTACCCCCACCAGCGGACGACCAGCGTGAGGCCCGCGGCGAACAGGGTGTAGCCGGCGAGGAGGACCGCGGGGTACGCGCGGGGCCACCGGTGCAGGCCGGCGCCGAGCAGCGCGCACGCCGTGCCGACGGAGGCGATGCGCACGCCCCGGTGCGTGCTCGCCGCCACCAGGAACGGCAGCGGAGCCGCCCCTGCCCGGCCGGCCTCGGCCGCGTAGACCTTGAACGGGATCCCGGACAGCGGCTGGTGCCGCACCGCGGACGCACCTTCCGCCGCCGTCTGCTGCGCCACCGCCACGCGCATCCGCTCGGTGACCAGCGGGGCCGCCGGTGCGGCGCCGGCCGCGCCCAGCGCCAGCGTGCAGAGCCCACCCGCCATGCTGGCCAGCACGGCGGTCGGCACCAGCCGCAGACCGGCCCGCGGCGCCGCCACCACCAGCGCGAACAGCACGCACTCCGGCAGCAGCGGCCACACGACCGCCTCCGCCGCCGCCCACGCCGCGACGAGCGCGAGGCCCGTGCGGGATTCCGCGAGCCGCGCGACCCGCGCCCGCCCCCGCGACGAACGGCACTCTCGTCGGTACCTAGCCGACGAGCGTGCCGTTCGTCCGGGCGGTGCCGTTCGCGGCAGGCTCGCGAGGCGGGTGACCTCGGCGCGGGCGGTCTCCGGGTCGGCGGGGATCGGCGCGCCGATGCGGACCGTCACGCGCGTGCGGCGCAGCCTGCCGTGCTTGGGCAGCAGCTCCCGGGTGCCGACGATGCCGACGGGCACCACCGGCACGCCCGCGGCCTCGGCGAGGCGGAACGCGCCGGAGTGGAAGCGCCCGGGCGCGCCCTGCCCGCGCGTCCCCTCCGGGTAGACGACCACGGCGCGTCCGGCCCGCAGCAACGCGACGGCAGCGGCCATGTCCACGCTGCCACCGCCGGTGCGCCGCACCGGGAACGCCGCGGCCAGCGCCCGGCAGATCGCGGGACGCCACCCACCGGCGAACCAGTAGTCGGCCGCGGCGGCGACGCGCGGGGCGTGCCGGCTGTCCAACGCGGCCAGGAGGGCCGCGGTGTCGGCGTGCGAGCTGTGATTGGCCACGACGACGCACCCGCCGCGCGGCAGCGACCCCGTGACGGTGAGACCGCCGGTCACCGCGAGCACCAGCCGCCAGAGCAGGTGCCGCAGCGCCGCGGCGACCCGCGCCCTCACCACGACCCCGCCGGCAGCGTGACCAGCACCGCGAGCGGCAGCGCCACCAGCAGCGAGTCGACCCGGTCGAGCAGGCCGCCGAAGCCCGGTAGCCAGCTGCCTGCGTCCTTGCACCCGGCCTCCCGCTTGAGCATCGACTCCAGCAGGTCGCCCAGCACACCGCCGGCCACGACCGCGACCAGCAGCCCGAATGACGGCCTCCCCAGCGCGAGCAGGACCGCGGCCGCGGCGAGCATCGCGCCGACGACGCCGCCCCACGTCTTCGACGGCGACAGCGGCGAGAGCGGCCGCGCCCCCGGGCCGCGCCGGCCGAGCAGCCGCCCGCCGCACCACGCCCCGACGTCGGCGACGGCCACGGCGAGGCAGACCGCGACCGCGACGCCCGGCTCGAGTACGGCGAGACCCGCGAGGCCGCCGCCGATCCACAGGGTCCCGAAGGTGCCGTATGCGGCGCGTCGCCCGCCGGTCGCCGTGTCGCCCGCCAGCAGCGCGGGCAGCGCGGCGGACACCGCGAGCACTGGGAGGAGCAGCCCGAGCAGGTCCGGCCGGAGCAGCGCCACGCCCGGGACGCCGACGATCCGCAGCACCAGCCCGACGGTGTCGGCGCGGGGCAGGGCGGCCAGGTGGGCGAACTCGACGGCCGCGACGGCCCCCAGCGCGGCCGCGAGCACCGCCCCACCGACCTGGCCCCCGACCAGCAGCGGGCCGAGCACCAGCGGAGCGGCGACCAACCAGGTCCGCCAGCGGGCCGTCAGCTCGGCGCGTCGCGCGGCACCGACCGCGGCCCCGCCGATGCCGAGCGCGCCGAGGGTGAGGGTCACCGGATCCATGGGCAGAGCGTGTCGCCGATCAGTCCGCCGCCCATCCGCGAGAGCACCGGATCGGGGTGCGTAGTCCTACGGGCCGCCCCGCCGGTTGATCCACGCGAGTCGCACGCGATGGCGACCGCCGCGCCCGGGGTGATCGCGGTGAGGCGTACGTGACGGTGGTCGTGGTCGGACGACCGGCGCGGCCCGGGTGGGCGTGATCCCTGCGAGTCGTACGTGAGTGTGCTCGCCGCAGCCCTGGTGTGCCGCTCGGATCGATCAGCAATGGGTGATCGGCCCGAGTCGTACGTGACGGTGCTCTGCGCAGCGCTGGTGTGCCGCTCGGATCGATGTCGGTGGTGATCGCTTCGAGTCGTACCTGGGTGCGGGGGTGGCAGCCGTGGTGTGTCGTTCGGATCGATCAACCCGGTGATCGATCCGAGTCGTACGTGCGTGCGGTGGCGGCAGCGTTGGTGTGCGACCCGCATCGATCAGCAATGGGTGATCGGTGCGAGTCGTACGTGACGGCGCTCGGCGCAGCCCTGGTGTGCGGCTCACCGGTCGTCTGCTCGTGGCCTGGGCGCCGTCCGTTCGGTGGCAGCAGGGTCACCGGACCTTCCTGCTCTGCCTGGCCGGGCCGTTCGCCGGGCGGCCGGGCTCGCCGCCGTCTGCTCCGGCCGCTGCCCGTCGTCGTGAACCTGCTCACCGCGCGGCCGCGGTGAGCGTCCGGTGCAGGGTGCGCAGTCGCAGCGCGGCGGTCACCGCCGAGCCGGCTGCCAGTGCCGTGAGCAGCGCGCCTGCGTGGGCCGGCAGCGCGGCCACGACGACCAGGAGCAGGCAGCGTTCGGTCTTGCCGACCGGCCCGCCGTTGGTGCGGGGTGCTCCGGCCGCGGCACCGGCGAGCGCCACCCACGACGGGGCGCTGGCCGCCAGCATCGCCAGCAGCACCAGCCACGGGGGTGCGAACGCGAGGCACCCGGCGAGGACGGCGAGCTCGGCCGCGCGGTCGCCGAGCTCGTTGACGACCGCGCCCCAGCGGCTGCTGGCGCCGGTGTCGCGGGCGAGGGCGCCGTCCAGGTTCGCGGCCGCAAGGCGCAGCGCGAGCAGCGCGGCGACGAGCACCGCGGCCACGGGCGCGCTGGGCACCGTGGCGAGCACGAGCCCGGCCAGTGCGCCGAAGCCGACGCCGGCGGCCGTGACGGTGCCGGGAGCCACCCCGCGCGCGGCCAAGCGACGGCGGGTGCCGGCGAGGCGGTCGGCGTACCAGGGCTTGAGGGCGTACAGGCCGCGGTTCACCCGGCCGAGCGTTCTCCGCGGCCGAGGCCGCCACATCCGGGGAACTACGGGCCCTGCGCTCACCCGGCCCAACGATGCCCGGACGGGAGACTCGCGCTGTCCGGACGGGAGACTCACGCTGTCCGGACGGGAGACTCGCCGTGTGCGGACGGGAGACTCGCCGGTTCGGGGCGCGCCGCGGCGTCCCACGATCTGGTACGGCCTTCTCACGGAATTGACGTGCGCTCCGCTGGGAAGCTACCGTCGCCCCCATGTCCGCCGTCCGGATTCTCGTACTTCGCAGGCGCGTCGCTGCCTGAGCGAAGTCACTCGGTCGTCGACGCGCCACCCTCGTTCCGTCCCGCGTGACGGTCGGGGGTTTTTTTCTGTCCAGGTCCCGAAACCCCAATGCGGAGCGATCAGCAGATGACCACCGCAACGCCCCGATCCGGCCCCGTCGCCGGGTCGCAGGCCCCGAAACCGGGGCCGCCTCCCGGCCGTCAGGGTCAGCCCCCGACCACGGGCCAGGCCGCCCCCGTAAAGCGGTTCGACGAGGTGCCGATGACCGGGGCCCAGTCGCTCGTGCGCTCGCTGGAGGAGGTGGGCTGCGAGGTCGTGTTCGGCATTCCCGGCGGCACGATCCTCCCGGCGTACGACCCGCTGCTCGACTCGACGGCGGTGCGGCACGTGCTGGTCCGCCACGAGCAGGGGGCCGGCCACGCGGCGACGGGGTACGCGCAGGCCACCGGGAAGGTCGGCGTCTGCATGGCGACGTCGGGTCCGGGCGCGACCAACCTCGTCACGCCGATCGCGGACGCCCACATGGACTCGATCCCGGTGGTCGCGATCACCGGCCAGCAGTCCCGGCCGCTGATCGGCACCGACGCGTTCCAGGAAGCCGACATCACCGGCATCACCATGCCGGTGACGAAGCACAACATGCTCGTGACCGACGCGACGGAGATCCCGCGCGCGATCGCGGAGGCGTTCCACCTGGCGTCCACGGGCCGACCCGGCCCGGTCCTGGTGGACATCCCGAAGGACGTGCTGCAGGAGCAGACCACGTTCACCTGGCCCCCGGAGATGAAGCTCCCCGGCTACCGGCCGACGACCCGGCCGCACGGGAAGCAGATCCGGGAGGCCGCCAAGCTGATCTGCGCGGCGAAGCACCCGGTGCTCTACGTCGGCGGCGGCGTGCTCAAGGCCGAGGCCACGGACGAGCTGCTGGAGCTGGCCGAGCTCACCGGCGTCCCGGTCGTCACCACGCTGATGGCGCGCGGGGCGTTCCCGGACAGCCACCAGCAGCACGTCGGCATGCCGGGCATGCACGGCACGGTGACCGCCGTGGCCGCCATGCAGAAGTCCGACCTGCTGGTCGCGCTCGGCGCCCGTTTCGACGACCGGGTCACCGGCCAGCTGTCGACGTTCGCGCCGAACGCCGCGGTCGTGCACGCCGACATCGACCCCGCCGAGATCTCGAAGAACCGCCGCGCGGACGTCCCGATCGTGGGTGACTGCAAGGAGGTCATCACCGAGCTGATCGAGGCCGTGCGCGCCGAGCAGGCGAACGGCGTCGCCGACCTCGGCCCGTGGTGGGCCCAGCTGGACGAGCTCCGCGCCACCTACCCGCTGGGCTACGACTGGCCGGCAGACGGCTCGCTGTCACCCGAGTACGTCATCGAGCGGATCGGGCAGATCGCCGGTCCCGACGCCGTCTACACGGCGGGCGTGGGCCAGCACCAGATGTGGGCCGCGCAGTTCATCAAGTACGAGAAGCCGCGGTCGTGGCTCAACTCCGGTGGCCTCGGCACGATGGGCTTCGCGGTGCCGGCGGCGATGGGCGCGAAGATGGCCCGGCCGGACGCCGTGGTCTGGTGCATCGACGGCGACGGCTGCTTCCAGATGACGAACCAGGAGCTCGCCACCTGCGCCATCGAGAACATCCCGATCAAGGTCGCCATCATCAACAACGGCAACCTGGGCATGGTCCGGCAGTGGCAGAACCTGTTCTACTCCGAGCGCTACTCCAACACCGACCTCGGCACGCACAAGCACCGGATCCCCGACTTCAAGCTCCTCGCCGAGGCGATGGGCTGCGTGGGGCTGCGTGCGGAGTCCAAGGAGGAGGTGGACCGGGTGATCCAGCAGGCCATGGAGATCAACGACCAGCCGGTCGTGATCGACTTCGTGGTCGGCGCGGACGCCCAGGTCTGGCCGATGGTCGCGGCCGGCACCGGCAACGACCAGATCATGGCCGCGCGGGACATCCGGCCGCTGTTCGACTCGGACGAGATCGTGGCCGACGACGCGGTGGCCAGCACGCAGATGACGAGGGAAGCATGATCCAGAGGCACACCCTGTCGGTGCTGGTCGAGGACAAGCCGGGCGTGCTCGCCCGCGTCTCCGGCCTGTTCTCGCGCCGGGGGTTCAACATCGAGTCGCTCGCCGTCGGGCCCACCGAGCACCCGGACGTCTCGCGGATGACGATCGTCGTCGCCGTCGACGACTTCCCGCTCGAGCAGGTCACCAAGCAGCTCAACAAGCTCATCCACGTCATCAAGATCGTCGAGCTCGAGCCCGCGGCGTCGGTGCAGCGCGAGCTGTTGCTGGTCAAGGTGCGCGCCGACCCGGGCGTGCGCAGCCAGGTGCTCGAGATCGTGAACCTGTTCCGGGCCAAGGCCGTCGACGTGACGCCCGAGGCCCTCACCATCGAGGCCACCGGCACCGCCGACAAGCTCGGCGCGCTGCTGAAGAACCTCGAGCCCTTCGGGATCCGGGAGATGGTGCAGTCCGGGATGGTGGCCGTCGGCCGCGGTCCCCGCTCCATCACCGCCACCGCTGTTCGTTAGAAATCTTCGAGAGGACGACCCCACCCGTCATGAGCGTGAACATCTACTACGACGCCGACGCCGACCTGTCGATCATCCAGGGCCGCAAGGTCGCGGTGATCGGCTACGGCAGCCAGGGCCACGCGCACTCGCTGTCGCTGCGCGACTCCGGCGTCGACGTGCGGATCGGCCTGCCCGAGGGCTCCAAGTCGCGGCAGAAGGCGCAGGACGAGGGCTTGGCGGTGGGCACGCCCGCCGAGGTCTCCGCCTGGGCCGACCTGATCATGATCCTGGCGCCGGACACCAAGCAGCGCCACATCTACGCCGACGACATCGCGCCGAACCTGAAGGACGGCGACGCGATCTTCTTCGGTCACGGCTTCAACATCCGCTACGAGCTGATCAAGCCGCCGTCGAACGTGGACGTCGCCATGGTCGCCCCCAAGGGCCCCGGCCACCTCGTGCGCCGCCAGTTCGTCGACGGCAAGGGCGTGCCCGCGCTCATCGCCGTCGAGCAGGACGCCAGCGGGAACGCGAAGGCGCTCGCCCTCTCCTACGCCGCGGCCATCGGCGGCGCCCGCGCGGGCGTCATCGAGACCACGTTCAAGGAGGAGACCGAGACCGACCTGTTCGGCGAGCAGGCCGTGCTCTGCGGCGGTGCCGCCGCGCTCGTCCAGACCGGGTTCGAGGTGCTCACCGAGGCCGGCTACGCCCCGGAGATCGCCTACTTCGAGTGCCTGCACGAGCTCAAGCTGATCGTCGACCTCATGTACGAGGGCGGCATCGCCAACGAGCGCTTCTCCATCTCCGACACCGCCGAGTACGGCGACCTCACCCGCGGCCCGCGCGTCATCACGCCGGCCGTGAAGGAGGAGATGAAGAAGATCCTCGCCGAGGTGCAGGACGGCACGTTCGCGCGCGAGTGGGTGGCCGAGGACGACAACGGCCGCCCGAACTTCACCAAGCTGCAGCAGGAGGGCCAGCAGCACCCGATCGAGCAGGTCGGGGAGAAGCTGCGCGGCCTGATGAGCTGGGTGGGCACGAAGGCTTCCTGAGCCTGTCGCGACGAACGGCACTCCCGTCGGTCAGGTACCGACGAGAGTGCCGTTCGTCAGTTCCGGCCGGGATCTTCACGCGGGGAGCAGCTGCAGGGCCAGCGACCGCTGCGCGGCGAGGTCGGACATCCGCTGCTGCAGCGCGGCGACGTGCGCCTGCAGGACGCCGGCCACGCACGCGTCGATGCGTGCCCCGGCGTCGTCGAAGCAGGGCACGACCTGTCGGATGACCCGGGTCGGGAGCCCGGCGTCGAGCAGCATCCGGATGCGGCGGACCGCCTCGACCGCGGAGGGGTCGTAGAGCCGGTGCCCGCCCGCGGTGCGCTCGGGCGCGAGGAGCCCCTGCTCCTCGTAGTGGCGCAGCAGCCGGTGACCCACCCCGGTGCGCGCCACCAGTTCGCCGATCGTGAGACGTCCCTCACCCATGCTGGAACCTCCTACCGGTGTCAGCTCCTAGCGTCGCGGCCATGAACACCACGACGTCGGACAGCTCCCGGATCTTCCGGATCGGCGGGGACCTGCCGGTCACGCGCATCGGTCTCGGCACCATGCGGCTCACCAACGCCTCGGCCCGGCACCGCCCGGCCGCGGAGGCGGAGATCTGGAACGCCGAGGAGGACCGCTCGGCGACGATCGCGTTCCTGCGTGCCGCGGTCGAGCTCGGTGTCGATCTCCTCGACACCGCGGACTCCTACGGCCTCGGTGACGGGGAGACGCAGATCGCCGAGGCACTCGCCCCGTACCCGCCGGGGCTGGTGGTGGCGACGAAGGTCGGGATCGCGCGCCCGAGCCCCACCGAGTGGGTGCCCCTCGGCCACCCCGCGTATCTGCGCCAGCAGGCCGAGCTCGGCCTGCGCCGGCTGCGGGTCGAGCGGATCGACCTGCTGCAGCTGCACCGCGTCGACCCGGCGTTCCCGCTGGAGGAGCAGGTCGGTGCGCTCGCGCAGCTGCAGACCGAGGGCAAGGTCCGCCACATCGGGCTGTCGGAGGTGACGGCCGAGCAGCTCACCGCGGCGCTCGCGGTGGCGCCGATCGCGGCCGTCCAGAACCTCTACAACCTCGCCGAGCGCGGCTCCGATCCGGTGGTCGACCTCGCCGCCGAGCGCGGGATCGCCTTCATCCCCTTCTTCCCGGTGGCGATGGGCGCGCACACCGGCCAGGACAGCCCGGTCGCGGCGATCGCCCGTGAGATCGGGGCGACCCCCGCGCAGGTCGCACTCGCCTGGTTGCTGCACCGCTCGCCCACGATCGTCCCGATCCCGGGGACGAGTTCGGCCGGGCACGTGCGGGAGAACCTGGGCGCGCTCGACATCGCGCTGACCGCCGAGCAGTTCGCTCGCCTGGGCGCCTTCGGGAGGACCGACCACGCGGCATGATCGGTGCCCGGGTGACCGCGATCGTGCGCCTGCGCACGGCCGGGCGCGCCGGTCAGGGGACGGGGGAACCGGTGGGAACCGATGACGCAGGGTTGATCGCCGCCGTCGAGGCGACGGTGGACGCCGGCACGGCCTACTTCGAGATGGAGCTGGTGTCCGAGCCGCCCGGGTTCGCGCGGTTCCGCAGCCACGGGGTGTGCGACTTCGCCCACCGGCGCGCGGCGAGCCGCACGGTGACGGACCTGCCGGCGGACGTCCCCGAGATCTTCCAGATCGCCGACGGGGGCGTCGTCTACAGCCAGGAGCCCGGCGACGGGTGGCACGTGCTGGACATGGGCGGCTGGGGTTCGGCGAGCCTGCTGGCGGTGCTCGGCTGGCTCTACGGCGTGGTGGACGCGCGGGCGGGCGACGGCGGCGAGCACCACGTGACGATGAGCGCCCGGCGCGCGGTCGAGAACTGTCCCGAGCCGCTGCGCGAGGAGCTCCGCACGGCCTTCCAGCAGGCAGGTCACCTCGACGCGGTTGCGACCGGCCGGGTCCGCACCGACGGGGCGAACCGCGTCACCGAGTGCCGGCTGGAGCTGCCCGGCGGGGAGAACGGGCTGTTCGGAACGGTCGACCTCCGCTCCCGAATCACCCTCGTCCTCTCCGACTTCGGGGAGCCGGCGCACATCCGGCCCCCGGACGCCGCCGGTCCCGCCCAGCCGATCGGGGATCTCGCCGAGGAGGTCCTGCGCCACGCCGAGGACGGCGAGGGCGACGGCCCGGCGCGGGAAGACGGCGCCGCGCCCGGCGGTTGACCCTCGTGTCCCGCAACGAAAGGTTCCGCCGTGTCCCTGCCCCTGCCCCTGTCGATCCTCGACCTCGCCACCGTCGGGGACGGCGAGACGATCCGCGAAGGCCTCGACGCGAGCGTCGCGCTCGCCCAGCGCGCGGAGGAGCAGGGCTTCCGGCGGATCTGGTACGCCGAGCACCACAACATGCGGGCGGTGGCCTCGTCGGCCACGAGCGTGCTGATCGCGCACGTCGCGGCGCACACCGAGCGGATCACGCTGGGCTCCGGCGGCGTCATGCTGCCCAACCACTCGCCGCTGGTGATCGCCGAGCAGTTCGGCACCCTCGCGACCCTGCACCCCGGCCGCATCGAGCTGGGCCTGGGCCGCGCGCCCGGCACCGACCAGCAGACCGTCACCGCGCTGCGCCGCGACCCCCGGGCCTCCGACCGGTTCCCGCAGGACGTCCAGGAGCTGCAGGCGTTCCTGTCCGACGAGAGCCTCGTGCCGGGCGTGCACGCCTTCCCGGGCCGGGGCACCGGCGTGCCGCTCACGATCCTGGGATCGTCGCTCTACGGCGCTCAGGTGGCCGCCGTGCTGGGGCTGCCCTACGCCTTCGCCTCTCACTTCGCCCCGGACGCGCTGGAGCAGGCCGTGGCCACCTACCGCCGCGAGTTCCGGCCGTCGGCGCAGCTGGCGGCGCCACGCGTGCTCGCGGCCGTCAACGTCGTCGCGGCCGACACCGCCGACGAGGCCGCGCAGCGGCTGCACGCCGTGCAGCGCGACCGGGTGAAGCGGTTCCTCTCGCGCGGCGGCCACGAGCTCACCGACGAGGAGGCCGAGGTCATCCTCGACGCCCCCGCGGGGGAGCAGGTCCGGTCGATGACCCGCTACACGGCCGCGGGCACGCCCGACGTCGTGGTCGGTTACCTGGAGGAGTTCGCCCGCAAGGCCGACGCCGACGAGCTGATCGTGACGTTCCCGGTGGTGGACCGGGCAGCCTGGTTCCGCTCCTTCGACCTGCTCGCCGAGCAGGTCCGGCCCGTTGGTGTCTGACGGCCTCCCGCCCCGGCCGCCCGGCAGGGCTCCGCGGAGTCGTCCCGTTCGCGTGTCGCCCTCGCCCACGCCGCCGAGGACGTACGCACGCAGCGGCTCTACGATCGGATGCGTACCAGACCTCGATCCGGGAGCCCTGCAACCGCCGTGAGCACTGTTCACAACCAAGGACAGGCTGCCGCCCGCCCTGTCGTCCTGCTCGCCGAGAAGCTCGCGCCGTCCGCGGTGGCCCTCCTCGGTGACGACGTCGAGATCCGCCACGTGGACGGCACCGACCGGCCCGCGCTGCTGGCCGCCATCGCCGACGCCGACGCGCTGCTCGTCCGCTCGGCCACCAAGGTCGATGCGGAGGCGCTCGGCGCCTCGACCCGGCTGAAGGTCGTGGCCCGGGCAGGCGTCGGGCTCGACAACGTCGACGTCCCCGCCGCCACCGCCCGCGGCGTCATGGTCGTCAACGCGCCGACGTCCAACATCGTCTCCGCCGCCGAGCACGCCGTCGCGCTGCTGCTGGCCGCGGCCCGGCACATCCCGGCGGCCGACGCGAGCCTGCGGGCCGGGAAGTGGGCCCGCAGCTCCCTCACCGGCGTCGAGATCAACGGCAAGGTCGTGGGCATCGTCGGCCTGGGCAAGATCGGTCAGCTCGTGGCGCAGCGGCTCGCGGCGTTCGGCGTCGAGCTGATCGCCTACGACCCCTACGTCGCCCCGGCCCGCGCCGCCCAGCTCGGCATCGAGCTGGTGTCGCTCGACGAGCTGTTGCAGCGCGCCGAGCTGATCTCCATCCACCTCCCGAAGACGCCCGAGACGCTGGGCCTCATCGGCAAGGACCAGCTCGCGCTCACGAAGCCCGGCGTGATCATCGTCAACGCCGCCCGCGGCGGCCTCGTCGACGAGGACGCGCTGGCCGAGGCCGTGCGCAGCGGCCACGTCGGTGGCGCGGGGATCGACGTCTACGTCACCGAGCCCACCACCTCGAGCCCGCTGTTCGAGCTGCCGCAGGTGGTCGTCACCCCGCACCTCGGCGCGTCCACCGACGAGGCGCAGGACCGCGCCGGCACCGACGTCGCGAGGTCCGTGCAGCTGGCGCTGGCGGGCGAGTTCGTGCCGGACGCGGTGAACGTGCAGGTCGGCGGCGTGGTCGGCGAGGAGGTGCGGCCCTGGCTGCCGCTGGTGCAGAAGCTCGGCACCGTGCTCTACGCCCTCGCCGGGCGCGTGCCCACCTCGGTCACCGTCGACGTCGCGGGCGAGCTGGCCGCCGAGGACGTCTCGGTGCTGCAGCTCGCCGCCCTCCGCGGGGTGTTCACCAACGTCGTCGAGGACCAGGTCACGTTCGTCAACACGCCGGCGCTGGCCGCCGAGCGCGGTGTGGACGTCGAGCTGGCCACGGCGCCGGAGAGCGAGAACCACCGCAGCGTCGTGCAGCTGCGCGCCGCGATGCCGGACGGCGAGGCGATCACGGTGTCCGGCACGCTCACCGGCCGCGCCCAGGTGGAGAAGCTGGTGGAGGTCAACGGCCGGCACTTCGACCTGCGCGCCGAGGGGGAGGTGCTGCTCCTGGAGTACGCCGACCGCCCCGGCGTCATGGGCCGCGTCGGCTCGCTGCTCGGCGAGGCGGCCGTCAACATCGAGGCCGCGCAGATCAGCCAGACCACCGACGGCACCGACGCGATCATGCTGCTGCGCGTCGACCGGCCGGTCGACCCGGGCGTGCTGGAGCCGATCGGCGCGTCGGTCGGGGCCAGGACCACGCGGCTGATCTCCTTCGAGGGCTGAGCATGCGTGAGCTCGTCGTGCTCGGCACGGCGAGCCAGGCGCCGACCCGCACGCGCAACCACAACGGCTACCTCCTGCGTTGGGACGACCAGGGCTTCTTGTTCGACCCGGGGGAGGGCACGCAGCGGCAGATGCTGCGGGCCGGGGTGGCGGTCAGCGCGGTCACGCGGATCTGCCTGACGCACTTCCACGGCGACCACTGCCTCGGGCTGCCCGGCGTCGTCCAGCGGCTCTCGCTGGACGGCGTCGCGCACCCGGTGGTCGCGCACTACCCCGCGTCCGGGCGGGAGTACTTCGCCCGGCTGCGACACGCCACCCCGTTCCGGGAGGTCGCGGACTTGCGCGAGGAGCCGGTCGCGGGCGACGGCGTGCTCGCGTCGGGCCCGGCGGGCGTGCTGGAGGCACGCCGGCTGGACCACCGGGTGGAGGCGTTCGGCTACCGCTTCACCGAGCCGGACGGGCGCCGCATGCTGCCCGAACGGCTCGCCGCGCACGGCATCGCGGGGCCCGACGTGGGCCGGCTGCAGCGCGCGGGCGAGCTCGTCGTGGACGGACGCGTGGTCGGGTTGGACGAGGTCAGCGTGCCGCGGCGCGGGCAGCGGTTCGCGTTCGTGATGGACACCCGCCTCTGCGACGCCGTGTTCGCGCTCGCCGACGGCGTCGACATGCTCGTGATCGAGTCCACGTTCCTGGCCGAGGACGAGGCGCTCGCACGGGACTACGGGCACCTGACCGCCCGGCAGGCCGCGTCGGTGGCGGCGCGCTGCGGTGTCCGGCAGCTCGTGCTCACCCACTTCTCGCAGCGCTACCCCGACCCGTCCCGGTTCGCGGCGGAGGCGGCCGCGGTGTTCGACGGCGAGATCGTCGTGGCGCAGGACCTGAGCCGCGTGCCGCTGCCGTCGCGGCGGAGCTGACCGTGCGGCTGTTCGTGGCGGTGACGCCCCCGCCGGAGGCGGTCGAGGAGCTGCGGGCCGCGGCCGCCGCCGTCCGGTCCGCGCACCCGGACCTGCGCTGGACGCGGCCGGAGCAGTGGCACCTGACGCTGGCCTTCCTCGGTGAGGTCGACGACCGGGCGCGGGCCGACCTCACCGTCCGGCTGGCGCGCGCCGCGGGCCGACACCCCCCGTTGCCGCTCGCGCTGCAGGGTGCGGGCCGGTTCGGCGACCGCGTGCTGTGGACGCGGGTCACGGGCGAGGTCGCGGGGCTGAAGCGGCTCGCGGCGTCCGTGCAGGCGGCGGCCCGGCGGGCGCGGCTGGCGGTCGAGGACCGGCCCTACCGGCCGCACCTCACCCTCGCCCGCGGACGTGAAGGCGTCGCGCTGCGGCCCGTGGTGGACGCGCTGGCCGGGTTCAGCGGTAGCACATGGACCGCGACGGAGCTGCACGTGGTGCGCAGCCACCTGGGCGCGGGCCCGGACCGGACCTCCCGCCACGAGGTGATCGCGACCTGGCCGCTGGCCGGGACCGGGAGCTCTAGTTGATCACTCAACGTTCCGGTGCCGCCGACTGCTCCGCCTTCCGGGGTCGCGTGTCCGCCGACCGGGTGCACGCAGAGGACGGGGGTCGGGTTCGGGCCGATGGCGCGGCGCGGCAGAATGGCCCGCTCGGGGGTGTTCGCGTGCCCGCAGATCGGGCATGTGGTCCGCCTCCGCACCAGTTCGACCCGATCAGATGACCACGATCGGGTGGTGGACGGCGGAGTGGTGCCGTCGCAGCCGGTAACGTGCGCGCCCGGCTGCTTCGGGCCAGACGGCAGAGAGGACATCGGCAATGCGCCTTGCGGTCATTCCGGGCGACGGCATCGGGCCGGAAGTCATCGACGAGGCGCTCAAGGTCCTCAACGAGGTGTCACCAGGAGCGGAGACCACCACGTACGACCTGGGGGCGGGCCGGTGGCACTCCACCGGCGAGCTGCTCCCCGAGTCCGTGCTCACCGAGCTCCAGGAGCACGACGCGATCCTGCTCGGCGCCATCGGCGACCCGTCGGTGCCCAGCGGCATCCTGGAGCGCGGGCTGCTGCTGCGGCTGCGCTTCGAGCTCGACCACCACGTCAACCTGCGTCCGGCCCGGCTCTACCCCGGCGTCCGGGGGCCGCTGTCGGGCGTCAACGAGGTCGACATGCTGGTGGTCCGCGAGGGCACCGAGGGCCCCTACGTGGGCACCGGCGGTCTGCTGCGCAAGGACACCCCGAACGAGATCGCCACCGAGGTGAGCGTCAACACGGCGTTCGGCGTGGAGCGCGTCGTGCGCGACGCGTTCGACCGCGCGTCGCGGCGCCCGCGCAAGCACCTCACGCTGGTGCACAAGACCAACGTGCTCACCTACTCCGGGCGGCTGTGGTCGCGGCTGGTGGAGGAGGTCTCGCTCGAGCACCCCGAGGTCTCGGTGGCCTACCAGCACATCGACGCCACGACGATCCACCTGGTCACCGACCCCGGCCGGTTCGACGTGATCGTCACCGACAACCTCTTCGGTGACATCCTCACCGACCTCTCCGCCGCCATCACCGGTGGCATCGGGCTCGCGGCCAGCGGCAACCTCGACGTCAGCAGGCGCAACCCGAGCATGTTCGAGCCGGTGCACGGCAGCGCCCCCGACATCGCGGGCCAGGGCATCGCCGACCCCACCGCCGCCGTGCTCTCGGTGGCCCTGCTGCTCGACCACCTCGGCAACCGCGACGCGGCCCGCCGCATCGAGGCCGCGGTGGCCTTCGACCTGGCCACCCGCGACCACAGCGCCACGGGCCACACCCAGTCGATCGGCGACCGCCTGGCGGCCCTGGTGAGCGCGCGGGCCACGCCCAGCCCGAGCCCGTCGGTGTAGGGCTCGGGTTGGTTCAGGAAAGCCACATTCATGTCCTGCAGGTTCATGAATGTGGCTTTCCTGAACCGTGCGGGACGGCCTTGAGGCCCGGTCGAGGCCTCGCGCGCGCACGTCCGTACGCCGCGCGCAGGGTCGCCGCGACGCCATTCGGGTCCGACCGGAGCTTGCGCGGTTTCGTCGCGATGTAGACCGCTCCCGCCGCCGTGAAGGCTGCGGCGCGTTCCACCGTCGCATCATGGTCGGCCGGGCTCAGATGCCACTCGGTCGACTCGGTCTCCCACACCATCGCCACGTCGTCCACCCAGCAGTCGGCGATCCCCAGGAACGCGCCGGACTCGTCGTGCACCGCGACGTTCCACCACGCCGGCGGAAGGCCTGTCCGTGGCCAGAGCGCCTTCGCCTGCCGTTCGCCGCAGAGCGGATGCCGGCGGCGACGTCACCCATCACATCGCGAGGAATCGCCGTGCCTCGGCGCGTGGTGTCATCCAGCTCCTGGAGGAGCGCGCCAACCGTGCAGTGACCCTGTTGCACCGCCTCGGCGAGGAGCTCGGTCACCTCTCCCGGATCGTCGAGGCGGCGAGCTGCATCGATGCAGGCCCTCGCCGCCGGTGCGAGCGGTACCCCGCCTCGAACGGTCGCTCGCGGCAACCGGCTCGTCCGCTCGACGTGCAGGTATCCCACTGAGCGCACCTGACGGGTCGCGGGGACGAGCATGTGGGTCTCGACGGGTCCGTTGGTCCTGCGGCCCGCCCTGACCGGCCCTCGACGGAAGCCGTGCCGTCGGCAGGCCTCGAGCCCGGTGACCACGGCATCAGGACCGCACAGCAGCAGCGCGGCCAGCACGTACTGCTCCGGAGTCGGCGTTCCCGTGAAGAGCGCGATGACGCCGGGGAGCAACCGGCGCCATGGTCCGCCAGGAAGGCAGCGCTTGTAGACGGTGCGCTCGCTGAGTCCGATCGCGACGAGTTGCCGCGCCGTTGCCACGCCCTGCGGGAACGCTGCCCGCACCTGCTCCGACAGTGCGCGCGTCCGCGTGGCCATGCCTGGTGATGATCCGGGAAGCGGTCGGAAGGCGGGCCAGAACGAGAGAACTCGGTTCAGGAAAGCCACATTCATGTCCTGCAGGTTCATGAATGTGGCTTTCCTGAACCTCCTAGGGCGGTGAGCGCTGGTGACCCTGGTCAGCGCGATCACGATGCGCGAGGCGCCGGGCCGTGACCTGTGCCTCGACGCCGGCGCCCGACCGGCCGGCGTTATTGCAGGCTGCCCTTACTTAGGGTAGGCATACTCAGTGCTCCGTCGCCTGCTGATCGCCCTCGCCGCCACCGCGCTCCTCGCCGGGTGCGCCTCCGGAGCCGCGCCGGCGACGCCGGACGCGGCCCCGGCGCCGGGCTCGGCTTTCCCCGTGACGGTGCCGTACAAGTTCGGCGAGACCGTGATCCCGGCCCAGCCGGAGCGGGTCGTCGCCCTCGGCTACACCGAGCAGGACGCGATCCTGGCGTTCGGGGTGGTGCCGGTGGGCGTGCGCCACGCGTTCGGCCCGCAGGACGACGTGTTCTTCCCGTGGGCCGACGCCGCGGCCGGCGACGCCCGCCCGGCGGTGCTGCCGCGCGAGGGGCTGGACGTCGAGCAGGTGGCCGCGCTGCAGCCGGACCTGATCATGGCCGTGACGGCCGGGCTCGACCAGCAGCAGTACGACGTCTACAGCAAGATCGCCCCGACGGTCGTGCAGCCCGCGGAGTACGTGGACTTCGGCACCCCGTGGCAGGCGCAGACGCGCGTCACCGGCCAGGCGCTCGGGCAACCCGAGCGCGCCGACGAGCTCGTTGCGGGGGTCGAGGCGAAGTTCGCCGAGGTCAAGGCCGCGCACCCGGAGCTGGAAGGCCGCAGCCTCGTCCTCTCCGGGCCGATGTACGACGGCACCTACCCCTTCCACGCCACCGACGACACCCGCACGCGGTTCTTCGGGGCGCTCGGGATGGTCGTGCCTCCCGAGCTGGACGCCGCGGCGGGCGACAGCTTCTTCGGCACGATCAGCCGCGAGAACGCGAGCATGCTGAACGCCGACGTGCTGGTCTGGCAGTCGGGTTCGCCCCAGGAGCGTGCGGAGATCGAGGCCGACCCGATCCTCGCCGCGCAGCCCGTCGTGCAGCAGGGACGGGCGCTGTTCCTCGAGGGCACCGACTACGACGCGCTGCAGTTCTCCAGCGTGCTCAGCCTGCCGCACCTGTTGGACTCGTTCGTCCCGCACCTCGCGGCGGCGGCGCAGGTAGGGGCGCCGTGATCCCACGATGTGGGCAGCGCGTGTGACAGCGTGGAACGCCGCGTGCCACACTCGCGGCGTGCAGCACCTCAGCGTGATCATTATTGACGAGCGCGTCGGCTAACCAGCACCACAGCCGACGCGCAGACCTCTCGCATTCGCGGGGGGTCTTTTTTGTTGCCCGGATCGCGCTCGCAACCCGTCCAGGAGCTCCTCCCATGTCCCGTACCGCACCGGCCGGCACCCCGCTCGACGACGCCTTCCACGTCTACGACACCACGCTGCGCGACGGGGCCCAGCGCGAGGGCATCAGCTACTCGGTGGCCGACAAGCTGGCCGTCGCGCGCCACCTCGACGCGCTGGGCGTCGGCTTCATCGAGGGCGGCTGGCCCGGTGCGATGCCGAAGGACACCGAGTTCTTCGCCCGTGCCGCGGCGGGGGAGCTCGAGCTGCGGCACGCGGTGCTCGTCGCGTTCGGCTCGACGCGGCGCGCCGGGACGACGGCGGCTCGGGACCCGCAGGTCCGGGCCCTGCTGGACTCGCAGGCCGCGGCCGTCACCCTGGTGGCCAAGTCCGACCGGCGCCACATCGAGCGGGCGCTGCGCACCGACGTCGCCGAGAACTGCGCGATGGTGGCCGACACCGTGTCGTTCCTGCGGGGCGAGGGGCGGCGGGTGTTCCTCGACGCGGAGCACTTCTTCGACGGCTACAAGTTCGACCCGGACACGGCGCTGCGCGTGCTGGAGGCGGCGATGACCGCGGGCGCCGACGTCGCGGTGCTGTGCGACACGAACGGCGGCATGCTCCCCCTGGGCATCGCCGAGGTGGTGACCGAGGTGGCCGCGCGCACCGGCTTCCGCCTCGGGATCCACTGCCAGGACGACACGGGCGCAGCGGTGGCCAACTCGGTCACCGCGGTGCAGGCCGGTGCGTCGCACGTGCAGTGCACCGCCAACGGCTACGGCGAGCGGACCGGCAACGCCGACCTGTTCGCCGTCGTCGGGAACCTGGTGACCAAGCTGGGCATGCCCGTCCTACCGGACGGCGCGCTCGGCGAGCTGACCCGCACCTCGCACGCGTTGGCGGAGATCGCCAACATCGCCCCCGACTCCCACCAGGCCTACGTCGGGGCCTCAGCGTTCGCTCACAAGGCGGGCCTGCACGCGAGTGCGATCAAGGTGGACCCCGAGCTGTACAACCACATGAACCCCGTGGTCGTCGGCAACGGGCAGCGGGTGCTGGTCACCGAGATGGCCGGCCGGGCCAGCGTCGAGCTCAAGGGCTCTGAGCTCGGCCTGGACCTGGCCGGCCATCCCGACGCGGTGTCGTCGGTGGCGCGCACGGTGAAGGAGCGGGAGGCGGCGGGCTGGTCGTTCGAGGCCGCCGACGCCTCGCTCGAGCTGCTCATGCGCTCCGCGATGGGGGACGGGGCTGTGGCACCGTTCACCCTGGAGTCCTACCGGGTGATCATGGAGCACCGGGCGGGCGGGGAGGTGGTCGCGGAGGCGACGGTGCGGGTGCTGCTCGACGGCGAGCGGCTGATCGGCACGCAGGAGGGCAACGGCCCCGTCAACGCCCTCGACGCCGCACTGCGGGCCGCACTCACCCCGCACCACCGGTGGCTGGCCGACGTGCAGCTCTCCGACTACAAGGTCCGGATCCTCAGCCACGGCACCGACGCGGTGACCCGCGTCCTGGTGGAGTCCACCGACCACGCCGGTTCCTGGACGACGGTGGGCGTGCACGGCAACGTCGTCGAGGCGTCCTGGCTGGCGCTGGTCGACGCGCTGGCCTACGCGGCGCTGCGCGAGCGCGGGCCGGTGGGTGCCGGCACGGCGTAGGGCGGGACCTTGGGTCGACGCGGCTCGGGGCGGCCGAGGGCCCTCATGGCTCCCGAGCGGGGCGCCGCGACTTGGAAGCCGGCTCGGCGGCGCCGACCGGCGCCGGACGGCGGGGCAGCAGTGCCGGGGTGGCCAGCAGCAGCACCCCGGCCACGGCGATGGCGGCACGCGGGCCGACGGCGCTGCCCAGGAGGCCCCACAGCACGGTGAGCGCCGCGGTCGTCGCCGTGCTGGTGATCGACCACGCGGTGAGGGTGCGGGCGGCCCGCTCGGCAGGCGTGTGTTCGAGGCGGTGTGCGGCGAGCACCGGGTTGACGACGCCGATGGCGGTGACCAGCCCGAACTGCACGGCGACGACGAGGACCAGCCCGGCCGTGCCCGGCTGGACCAGGGCGAGCCCGATCGGCCAGCACACGCGCAAAGTGCCCGCGACGCGCAGGACGCGGTCGGCGCCGTGACGCGCGACGACGTGGCGGGACAGCCGGGCCCCGACGAGCCCGCCCACGCACGGGGCGGCGAACGCGAGCCCGTACTGCCAGGGGCTGAACCCGAGCTCGCCGAGCATGAGGACCGCGACGAGCGGCTCGGTGGCCATGATCAGCGCGTTGACGAGCACGGTGTTGAGGAACAGCGGTCGCAGCGTCGGGTGGGTGAGCAGGTGGCGCCATCCGCCGAGCAGGTCGCGGTGGTGCAGGACCCGCGCTCCGGTGCGAGCGGGGCGCTGCTCCTGGTCGGGGATGGCGGCGATGCCGAGCGCCGAGAGCAGGTGGCCGGTCGCGTTCGCGACGACGGCCGCGACCGGGCCGAGCAGCCCGACGAGGGCTCCTCCCAGCGGGGGGCCGAGCGTGGTGGCGCTCCACGTGGTCGCCTCGAACCGCCCGGTGGCGACGACCAGGTCCGCGGGCGGCACGAGCGT
Organism: Pseudonocardia kunmingensis; assembly: GCF_006716445.1. Classification (GTDB taxonomy): domain Bacteria; phylum Actinomycetota; class Actinomycetes; order Mycobacteriales; family Pseudonocardiaceae; genus Pseudonocardia; species Pseudonocardia kunmingensis. The sequence continues at coordinate 1,700,618 of NZ_VFPA01000001.1, read as the reverse complement.
CTTCAGGTAGGCACCCGCCGCCGCGTTGAAGGTGATCTTCGCCGCGGCCACCACGACCGCGACGACCACGAGCTGCGGGAGCCCGAGCCACCCGAGGGCGAACGCGACGGGCACGCTCGCCAGTGCCGCGCAGCGGACCAGGTCCGCCGTCACCATCACCGGGCGCTTGCGCCGGGCCTCCATCCAGGCCCCCAGCGGGAGGGCGAGCACCGCGCCGACCGCGAGCCCGGCCGCCGCGATCGTCGAGACCGCGGCCGGACCGGCGTGCAGCACCGTGATCGCGATCAGGGACAGCGCTCCGAACCCGAGACCGGTCCCGTACGCGCCGGCCGCGTACGCCGCCCACAGCCAGCCGAACGACCGGCCCAACGACCGCCTCGCCACCACCCCGCCTCCTCGCACAACGACCTGTTGGGGCAGGCGCATCAGATCGGGACCAGGACCAGGAGCACAAACAACGCCAGGATCGGTGTGTCACAACGGATCGTTGTACCTAGGATCTGCCGACGTGGACCTCGACGCGGTGCGCACGTTCGTCGCCGCCGCCCGGAGCGGCCAGTTCCAGCACGCCGCCACGGACCTCGGCCTGACCCAGCAGGCGGTCTCCAAGCGCGTCGCGGCACTCGAGCGAGAGCTCGGCGTGCCGCTGTTCCACCGCGGCGCCCGCGGGGTGGCGCTCACCATCGACGGGCAGGCGTTCCTGCCGCACGCCCGCGAGCTGCTGCGGGCCGAGGAACGCGCCGCCGACTCGGTGCGCAGCGGCAGACGGGCCCTGCGCGTGGACGTCATCAGCCGCCAGATCGCGCCCGCGGATCTCCTGCGCGGCTTCCACGCCGCCCGTCCGGACGTCGCACTCGATGTCGTGACACTGGGGCAGACCAGCGTCGCCGCCGCCGCCGAGGCGGTCGCCGCCGGCACGATCGACGCCTCGTTCCGGGCGGTCGCCGCGCCCCTGCGCGCGCTGCCCGACGGCGTGACGGCGACGCGCGTGCTCGACGAGCCCCACGACCTGCTCTGCGGGCCGCGGCACCCCCACGCCGGGCGGGTCGCGGTCACGCTCGCGCAGCTCGTCGGGCACCGGCTGTGGATCCCCGGTGCCGTCGCGGGCACCGAGTGGGCCACCTACTACCAGGACCTCGCGGCGGCGTTCGGGCTCGGCATCGAGACGGTCGGGCCGAGCTCCGGCACGGAGCACCTCCTGGACGTCCTCGCCGAGTCGCCGACGGTGGCCACGCTCGTCGGCAGCCGGAGCCGGATGCTCTGGCCCGACCACTACGACCTGCGCCGCATCCCGGTCTGCGAGCCCCGGCCGATCTACCCGCACTCGCTGGTCTGGCGCCGCGACAACCCCCACCCGGGTCTGCGCGCACTGCGGGAGCACCTCGGCCGCGCGGTCCGGCTCGACGCCTCGAGCTGGGAGCCGACCTGGGCGCGCTGACCGCGCTCGACGTCCCGCCGGCAGCTCCGGCAGTCCCGATCCCGTAGGGCTGCGGATGCGCCGTCCGCACCGGCTCCGCCACGATGAGACACGTCGGACGTCGACGGCGAAGAGGGTGACCCGAGGTGCCGATGTGGTTGCGCGTCACGTTGCTGCTCGTCGTCACGGGGTGGAGCGTCCTCGTCGCCGTTCGCCGCGAGCAGCGGGTGCTGCGCAGGCTGGCGCGCGCCGGTCGTGGGAGCGTCCGGCGCGCGCTCGTCGTGGTCACCGCGTCGTACCTGGCGCTCGTGGCGGTGCTCGCGCTGTGCGGACTGGCCGCCGCGATCGCCCACGACGCAGGCCTGCCCGCCCTGGCGATCCTCGCGCTGCTCGTCGGGCTGACCGTCACCGCGCCCTTCCTGTGGCTGCTCGCGCCGGCCGCGGGTGAGTGGCTCGGCCCGGTGACCTCGTTCCGGGACCTGCGACGCCATGGCGCGAAGAAGGGGGTGGCGCGCGCCATCGCCTATCCGGCCGTGGTCTACCACTTCTTCCTGCTGATGCCCGCGATGCTCGCGACGGTGATGGCCGTGATCCTGGTCGAGTAGCCGGGCAGGAGGACGCGGTGGAACGGGCTGTTCCCGCTCACCCCTTCAGCAGCTCCAGCAGCTCCGCGTTGAGCTGCTGGGCGTGTGTGACGTGCAGGCCGTGCCCGGCCGTCGGGTACTCGACGTAGCGGCAGCCGGGCACCAGCTGCGCGGTGCGGCGGCCGGTGAGCTCGATCGGCGCCGAGGTGTCGGCGGCGCCGTGCACCACCAGGGTCGGGACCGTGATCTCCCGCAGCCCGGCCCGGTGGTCGGCGTGGAACATGGACCGGAACAGCTGCGTGGTCGCCCACGGTGAAGCGGACAGGCACTTGGCGAGCGTCCAGTCGATGAGCTCGGGGGAGACGTCGTTGCCCAGGTGCGTGGCGTACCAGACCTGCGCCTGCCGGGCGAACCACTTCGGGCGGTCGGTCCGGAGCTGGGCGATGACCGCATCGAGCGCGGCCTCGGGGAGCCCGTCCGGGTTGTCGTCGGTCTGCTTCAGGAACGGCACGACCGCGGAGACGAACGCGACCCGGGCCACCCGGTCCTCGCCGTGGCGGGCCAGGTAGCGGGCCACCTCGGCGCCGCCGAACGAGTGGCCCACCAGCGTGACGCCGGTCAGGTCGAGGTGCTCCAGCAGCGCGGCCAGGTCGTCCGCGGTGGTGTCGATGTCGTAGCCGGTGGACGGCCGGTCGGAGCGGCCGTGGCCGCGCCGGTCCAGCGCGATGCAGCGGTACCCGCGCTCGGCGAAGTACGGGATCTGGTACTCCCACATGTCCGCGTCCAGCACCCAGCTCGCGACGAAGACGATCGGCTCGCCGGAGCCGTACTCCTCGTAGGCGATCCGGGTTCCGTCGGTGGCGGTGAAGTGCGGCATCGGGGCCTCCTGGTGCGCGTCGTTGACGGGCTCCACGATGTCCTGGCGCGGGTAGTGGGGTCGATGACGTCGCAGGTAAGGGAGATCAGTCGGCGAGCCCGAGGCCGCGCTCGAACCCCCGGCGCAGCACCATGATCGTCCGGCTCCGGACGACGCCGTCGACGCGGTAGAGGTCGTGCAGGACGTCCTCCAGCTCGTTCGGGTCGCCGACGCGCACCTTGAGCAGGAAGTTGCTGCTGCCCGCCACCGAGTGCGCCTCCTCGATGCGCGGCTCGGCCCGCGTTGCGGCGAAGAACTCCTCCTTCACCCAGCCCTCGCTGTCGACGAGGACGAACGCGAGGACCGGCCTGCCGAGCGCGTCGGGATCGACCTCCACCGTCGTGCGCCGGATGACGCCGGACGTGCGCAGCCGGCGCACCCGCTCGTGCACGGCGGCGGGCGAGAGCGACACCTCGCGGCCCAGCTGCGCGTACGTGCGGCCCGCGTCCTCCTGGAGCAGCCCGATGATTCTCCGGTCGATCCCGTCCACCGGGTCATGCTGACATTCCTCCGGCCGAACGTGGTACGGACTTGACGGATCCGCCTGGCCTGCCGGTTCCGGCCGATCCATCTTCAGCACATGACCGTCGTCCGGGACCGCAGCTCGGCACTCGCCACGGCCGTACTGACCGCGGGGGTCGTGGTGGTCGGCGCGCAGGCCTTCGTGCTCGCCCCGTTGCTGCCCGACATCGCCGCCGGCCTCGGCACCGGCGCCGCCGAGGCCGGCCGCGCACTCTCCGCGTACGGGATCGGCATCGTCGCCTCGGCGCTGGTGCTGGGGCGCCGGCTCGACGGGGTGCCGCGCCGTACCGTCCTGCTGGCCGGGATGGGGGCGCTCGCCGTGGCGACGGCAGGATCCGCGCTCGCCGGGCACTGGGCCGTGCTCGCGCTGGCCCAGCTCGTCGGCGGCGTCGGCGTCGGCGTCGTGCTGCCCGCGACGTACGCGCTCACCACGGAGCTCGCCCCGCCCGGCGCGGCGGCGCGGGCCACCGGACGGGTGCTCACCGGCTGGTCGATCGCGCTCGTGGCGGGTGTGCCGCTGGCCACCGTGCTCGGCGACGCGGTCGGCTGGCGGGCGGCGTTCGCCGCGCTGGCCGGGCTCTGCGGGGTGCAGATGGCGCTGTACGCGCTGCTCCCGGCGACGACGGCGCCGGGCGCCGGGGGCGGTGCGCTGGGAGCGGCGCTGCGCGCACCCGGGGTCCGCGGCCTGCTCGCCGGCGTGCTCGCGTACATGTCGGCGTTCTACGGCGTGTTCGCGTTCGCCGGGGTCGCGGTGCGGGAGGCGCACGGCGGCGGCGCGACGACCGCGGGGTTGCTCGCGCTCGGCTACGGCGTCGGGTTCGGGCTCGCCGCGGTCGTCGACCGGCTGCTGGACCGCTGGGGCGCCGCGCGCCTGGTCGCGCCCGCGCTCGCGCTGCTCGCGCTGGTGTACGTGACCCTCGCGCTGACGATCGGCTCGTTGAGCGCGTTCCTCGCGGTGGCGCTGGTGTGGGGGCTGGTCAACCACGTCGGGCTGACCGTGCTGGTCAGCGGCCTCGCCGCGGCGGCGCCCGTGCTGCGCGGCGCGGTGCTCGCGCTCAACACCGCCGCGACCTACGGCGGCGCCGCGGTCGCGGGCGCGCTGGCCGGGCCGCTCTACGAGGCGGCCGGCTTCGGCGCGCTGGGGGTCGCGGCGGCCATGCTGCTCGCGTTCGCGGTCCCGGTGGCCGCGACCCGCCGCTCGAACTGAGGTCGCAGCCCCGCCGGCTGCGTCGCACACCGATCGCTGTGCTCGCACACCGACTGCAGTCGGTGTGCCGGCGCGGTTGTCGGTGTGTCAGCGGCCGGCGGGCTCCGGCTCGCGGCACGACCACTGCGGAGCGTGCTCGGGCAGCGGGCCGATGGCGATCAGCCGGGCCGGGATGCCCTGCAGCACCGGGAAGCGCTGGGCGAGCCGCAGCGGCAGGGGCAGCGTGTCGAGCGGGGCGGGTGTCGTCGGCGCGGTGGGGGGCAGCGGGTCGTCCGCCGTGGCGGCCCGGCGTCCGAGCACGACGCGGTGGGCCAGGCGCTGGCCACCCTGGATGAGGGCGGTGGCCCACCAGCGGCGTCGTTGCACCCGCGCCAGCACCGAGCGCGGCACGATCCCGCCGGAGCGCAGCGCGGGCCCGAGCAGCCGGGCGGCCGCCACGGCGTCGGCGACCGCGAGGTTGATCCCCACGCCCCCCACCGGGGACATGGCGTGCGCCGCGTCGCCGATCAGCAGCAGCCCGTCGCGGTGCCATCGGCGCAGCCGGTCCAGGCGCACGTCCAGCAGCTTGACGTCGTCGAGCGACTCCAACGCGTCGAGCCGGTCGGCCGTCCAGGGCACCAGCGCCGCGAGCCGCTCCCGGAACCGGTCCAGGCCCGCCGCGCGCAGCTGCGCGTCCAAGCCCTTGCGGATGAGGAAGGCGCACTGCCAGTAGTCGCCGCGGTCGATCATGACCATGAACTGGCCGCTGGAGACGCGGCCGAGCACGGCCGCCGGGTCGTCGTCGTGGCGCGGGAGCCGGAACCACCACACGTCGATGGGCACGCCGAACGAGCGGGGGACGAGCCCGGCGGCCGCCCGCACGGCCGACCCGCGCCCGTCGCAGGCGACGGTGAGGCCGGCGTGCAGGTCGTGCTCGGTGCCGTCGCCCCGGTCCCGGTAGCGCACCCCGGACACCCGGCCCCCGTCGTGCAGCACGTCGACGACCTCGGCGTTGCGGAGCAGCGTGAACGTGGGCTCGGCCTCGGCGGCGTCGGCGATCAGGTCGAGGAGGTCCCACTGCGGCACCAGCGCGATGTGCTGGTGAGCGCCTGGGAGGCGGTGCAGGTCGGCGACCGCGGCGGTGCCCGTGTCCAGCTGCACCCGGGCCCGCTCGATGCGCCGGTGCGGCAGGGCGGCGAACCGCGGGCCGAGGCCGAGCTCGTCGAGGAGGGTGAGGGTGGAGGCGTGCACGGTGTCGCCGCGGAAGTCACGCAGGAAGTCGCCGTGCTTCTCCAGGACCGTGACCTCCACGCCGGCCCGGGCGAGGATCAGCCCCAGCACCAGGCCGGCCGGGCCACCTCCGACGACGGCGCAGGTCGTGCGCTCGTTGTTCACCATGCGTTGAATTCTACGCCGGTACGCTGCGGCGCGCGACCCCTCGTTAGGCTGGCGGGCATCATGGACGCAGCCAACGCCGTACGGGTCCGGTTCTGCCCGTCGCCGACCGGCACCCCGCACGTCGGCCTCATCCGCACCGCCCTCTTCAACTGGGCGCACGCCCGCCACCACGGCGGCACCTTCGTGTTCCGGATCGAGGACACCGACGCCCAGCGCGACTCCGTCGAGTCCTACGAGGCCCTGCTCGACGCACTGCGTTGGCTCGGCCTGGAATGGGACGAGGGCCCGGAGGTCGGCGGCCCGTACGGCCCGTACCGGCAGAGCGAGCGGCGCGACTCGTACCGCAACGCGCTCGGGCTCCTCGTGCAGGCGGGGGAGGTCTACGAGTCGTACTCCACGGGCGAGGAGATCGAGGCGCGGCATCGCGCCGCGGGCCGCGACCCGAAGCTCGGCTACGACAACGCCGACCGCGACCTGACCGAGGACCAGAAGGCGGCGTTCCGCGCCGAGGGGCGGGCGCCGGTCTTCCGGCTGCGGATGCCCGACCGCGACATCTCCTTCGACGACCTCGTCCGCGGCCCGATCACGTTCAAGGCGGGCACGGTGCCCGACTTCGTGCTCGCCCGCGGCGACGGCACCCCGCTCTACCCGCTCACCAACCCGCTCGACGACGCGCTGATGGGCATCACCGACGTCCTGCGCGGCGAGGACCTGCTCTCCTCCACCCCGCGCCAGATCGCGCTGCTCGAGGCGCTCCAGCGGGTCGGGATCGGCAACGGGCCGTTCCGCTACGGGCACCTCCCGCTCGTCACCGGCGAGGGCAACCGCAAGCTCTCCAAGCGTGATCCGCAGTCGAACCTGTTCCTCTACCGCGAGCGCGGATTCGTGCCCGAGGGGCTGCTGAACTACCTCGCGCTGCTCGGTTGGTCGATCGCCGAGGACCGCGACGTGTTCACCCTCGCCGAGATGGTCGATGCGTTCGACATCACACGTGTTTCGAGCAATGCCGCGCGCTTCGACCTCAAGAAGGCCGAGGCGATCAATGCGGCGCACCTGCGCGCGATGTCCGCCGAGGACTTCGCCCAGCGGGTGGTGCCCTACCTCGAGGCCGAAGGTGTGATCACCGGCACGCCCACCGACGAGCAGCGCGCGCTGCTGGCCGCCGCCGCACCCCTGGTGCAGGAGCGCAGCGTCGTGCTGTCCGACGCGGCGCGCATGCTGCGCTTCCTGTTCGTCACCGAGGAGGGCTTCGCCCCCGAGGAGGACGCGGCGGCCAAGAACCTCGGCACGGACGCCGCTCCGGTCCTCGACGCCGCGCTGACCGGCCTCGACGCGCTCCCGGCCTGGTCCGCGGGCGAGATCGAGGCGGCGCTGAAGACCGCGCTCGTCGACGGGCTCGGGCTCAAGCCCCGCAAGGCCTTCGCCCCCGTGCGCGTGGCCGTCAGCGGCCGGACGGTCTCGCCGCCGCTCTACGAGTCCATGGAGCTGCTGGGCCGGGAGCGCTCGCTGGCCCGGCTGAGGGCCGGTTTGGAACGCGCTGGAGGCCTCGGCTAGAGTGGTGCACGCAGGGCACGGACACCCCCGGGTGAACGTGATCCCTTGGGGTATGGTGTAATTGGCAGCACGACTGATTCTGGTTCAGTTAGTCTAGGTTCGAGTCCTGGTACCCCAGCGAAACGCTCCAGAAGCGGTCTGATAAACTCAATCGCAGCGTTTCAGCGAGGCCCCGTCGTCTAGCGGCCTAGGACGCCGCCCTCTCAAGGCGGTAGCGCGGGTTCAAATCCCGTCGGGGCTACATCGAAAGGCCCGCTCCGGATATCCGGAGCGGGCCTTTTGTTATGCGGAGTGTGGGGCGACCAGATCAGCCGTCCCTGCTCCGGGTGTCGGTGCGCCGCCTCGCCAGCGGGCTGCTGGTCCGCGGAGGCCGCGGAGGCCGCGGTGGCGCCGATGCGAGGGCCATCGGCCGGCTCGGCTCTGCCAGGCGATGCCGTCATGATCGCTTCGAGAAGTACGTGGTGGTCGTACCCACCGCACTGAGGTACGTCTCGCGCGATCATCGGCACGTCGGCGGGGCCGCGGGTGAGTGATCGTCGGGCGGTCGCACGAACGGCGACAGGCTCCCACCCGGACGAACGGCACTCTCGTCGGTACCTAGCCGACGAAAGTGCCGTTCGTCATGCGGATCCCGTTCCGGAGCACCTGAGCCAGCAGCTGCGCCACAGGCGGCCGGGGACAATCGGCGACAGGCTCGATGCCGATGCCGCTGCCGCTGCACCCGATCGACGATCATCGGGCACCCGCGCGACTCGCGATCCGTGATCAGCGGATCGGCGCACCAGCGGCAGCATCCGGCCGGTTCTGCACCGAACCGACGATCACCGACGATGCGCGGTCGCCCGACCTGCGGCGCGAGGCCGATGCGGAAGGCGAGACCTCACCCCCCGCGGCCCACACCCGGCCGCGGCGGCGAGCCGGCGCAGGCGCACCCGCTGCTGCCGGGGACCTCGGGCGCGTCGGTCCGGTCGCTCGCAACCCGTTGCCCGGGCCGCGGGTACCCCCGTCGATGAGCCGCGTGGCCGGGGTGGGGTGGGTGAGCCGATACCGGGTGTGCTGCCGGCTGTGCGCCCGCGGCGCCGGTCGTGATCGCGTCGAGCCGTACGTGAAGGACGTGCTCGCAGCGCTGACGTACGCCTCGCGCCGGCTGATCGTGGCGATCCGTACGTGAGCGTGGTCGCCGGAGCCACCAGGTGCGGGTCGCGGCGATCACCGAGCCTTCCGGGCGGCCAGTGGGCGCGGCGGCACGCGGACGGGTGCCCGCTCGAGCAGCTCCACGGGGGCCGCACCGTACCGTGGTGGGCTACCGGTGCTGCTGCCGTCGTCGCTCGTGGGTCAGACGGGTGGCGCCGTGTCCGCGCCAGGGCCGGTGCCGGTGCCGCTGTCCGTTCCTCCGCCGTCGGCGTTGCTACCTCCGCCCGGCCCGCTGCCCGGCCCGCCGTCGTTGCCGCCACCGCCGCCGTCGCCGTCGCCCGGCGGCGGACCGGGCGGCTCGGACGGGTCGCCCGTCGGGTCACCGCTGGGAGGCGGGTCTTCGGTCGTGGAGACCGGCGGTGGTGTAGTCGTCGTCACCGGGGGAGGTTCGGTCGTCGTCGTCACCGGCGGCCGGGTGGTCGTGACCGGCGGCGGGACGGGGCGGGTGGGCTGCTCCTGCTCCGTGGTGGGCGCCGGCTCCTCCGACGTCTCGGGGGCGGCGGGTTCGGCGCTCTCGCGGGTCGGGGCGACCGGGGCCGGGGTGCTGGCGGTGGGCTGCGTGTCGGGCTGGGGCCACAGGAACACGGCGGCGATGACGGCGATGGCGGCGCCGACGCCGCCGACGCTCACCAGCCAGCCGGGGGTGCGGCCACGGCGTTCCGGGGCGTAGTCGTAGTCGTACTCGGGTTCGTCGTCGTAGTCGGGGGCGAAGGCCGCGGCGGCAGGCCGGGGTGGTGGGGCCGGCGGGCGCTGGGGGGCGGGCCGGTGCGGCGGGAGGCTCGAGCTCGCTCCGGCGTGGCCGTAGGCGCCGGTGGCGGCGGGCGGTCCGTAGGGCGGGCGGGGCGGCGCGCCGGCTCCGCCGAACGGTGGTGCGGCACCGGCTGCGGCGGCCCGGACCGGGTTGCGCCCGGAGCCGCTCGCCCGCGGGGCAGGCACCTGGGGGGCCCACGCGCCGGTGCCGGGGGGCGCCGGCGCCAGCGACAGGGCGGCGCCCATCGCGATCGCGTTCTTCGGGTCGACGTCGACGCTGACCGGCCGCCCGAGCAGTTCGGAGACGAGCTGCCCGACGAGCGGGATGCGGGAGGAGCCGCCGACCAGCAGCACCGCGGACAGCTGCGCGGGGGCCAGCCGTGCCGAGGCGACCGCGCGGCGCAGCGCCTCGACGGTCTCCTCGACCTCCGGGCGGATCGCCGCCTCGAACTCGCTACGGTGCAGCCGCACCGAGCCCTGCGCGAGCGGGGTGATCACCTGGATCGAGACGTCGGTGTCGCTGGAGAGCGCCTCCTTCGCCTCGACGCACTCGCGCCGGATCGCCGCGACGGCCGACAGCACCGCCGGGTCGGTCTCGTCGAGGCCCTCGAACGCCTCCGGCATCCCGCTCAGGACGTGCTGGAACACGATCTCGTCGAAGTCGACGCCGCCGAGCCGGTCGACGCCCTCGGGCCGGCCGAGCAGCGTGAAGCTGTGGCCGTCCTTGTGCACGACGGCGGCGTCGAAGGTGCCGCCGCCGAAGTCGTAGACGGCGATCGTCGAGCCGGGCTCCACGCGCTCCGCGGACGCGTAGTGCAGCGCGGCGGCCTGCGGCTCGGCGAGGAACGTCACGGGCAGGCCCTGCGCCGCGAGCGCGCCTCCCAGCCGCTCCTTCTTGTGGCTGCCCCACGCCGCCGGGTGCGTGACGGCGATGCGCGCCGCGGGCCCGCCCTCGCGCTGGGCGACGCGGTCGACGACCCAGCGCACCAGCCGGGCCGACAGCTCCTCCGGCGCCCAGGGGCGCCCGGCGACCATGATCGGCGTGGGGTCGCCGATGCGGCGCTTGAACTCGCGGACGACGTGGCCGGGGGAGCTCACCGCGCGCCGCTCGGCCGCCTCGCCCACGATGACGCTGCCGTCGTCGCCGACGTACAGCACCGACGGCACCGCGCTGGCCCGGTCGCCGAGGTTGACGATCTCGGTTTCGCCGGGCCGCGCGCCGAGCCGGCCGATGGCGGCAGCCGTGCGCGTGGTGCCCAGGTCGATGCCGAGTAGGTAGCTCATCGTCACCCGTCTTCGTGTTCGGCGACTGTCTTCGTGTTCCAGATGACGTCGCCCCTCCGACGACTCTGTGTATTCATCGGGTACGACGAAACCACGTTAGCGGTCGGAGGCTCACCCGATCAGCTGGGTGCGGCGACGTGCCACGATCGTGCGGTCACAGGCGGTGCTGCAGCGCTTCCGCGGCGGCCAGCAGATCCGCCGCCCAGCGCACGCCGGGGCGCCTGCCGATGCGGTCGACGGGGCCGGACACCGAGACCGCCGCCACGACCTGCCCCGCGCTGTCCCGCACGGGCGCCGAGACGCTCGCGACGCCCGACTCCCGTTCGGCCACGCTCTGCGCCCAGCCGCGCCTGCGGACGTCGACGAGCACGCGGTCGCCGAACGTCGCCTCCCCGAGCACGGCGCGCTGGACGGCCGGTTCGGCCCACGCGGCGAGCACCTTGGCCCCCGACCCCGCGGTCATCGGCAGCCGGGTGCCCACCGGGACGGTGTCGCGCAGCCCGCTGCTGGGCTCGGCGGAGGCCACGCAGATGCGGTGGATCCCGTCGCGCCGGTAGAGCTGGACGCTCTCGCCGGTGATGTCGCGCAGCCGGGGCAGCACGTGGCTCGCCGCCTCCAGCAACGGGTCGACGCCGCCGGCCGCGAGCTCGGCGAGCGCGGGCCCGGGGCGCCAGCGGCCGTCGGCGCCGCGGTGCAGGAGGCCGTGCACCTCGAGCCCCACGGCGAGCCGGTGGGCGGTGGCACGGGGCAGCCCGGTGCGCTCGCACAGCTCGGCGAGCCCGCAGGGTTCCTTCGCGGTGGCCCGCAGCACCCCCACGGCCTTGTCCAGGACGCCGATGCCGCTATGCTGTCTCACGAGCCGATACTAACTTCCCGAAATGTGAGACGTCCAGCGAGGAGGGCCGCCGTGGGACGCACGCTGGCCGAGAAGGTCTGGGACCAGCACCTGGTCCGCAAGGGCGAGGGTCAGGAACCCGACCTGCTCTACATCGACCTGCACCTGGTGCACGAGGTCACCAGCCCGCAGGCGTTCGACGGGCTGCGCCTCGCCGGGCGCCGCGTGCGCAGGCCCGACCTCACGGTCGCCACCGAGGACCACAACGTCCCCACCACCGACGTCGAGCTGCCGATCGCGGACCCCGTGTCGCGCACGCAGGTGGAGACGCTGCGCAAGAACTGCGCCGAGTTCGGCGTCCCGCTCTACCCGATGAACCACGCCGAGCAGGGCATCGTGCACGTCGTCGGGCCGCAGCTCGGGCTCACTCAGCCGGGCACCACCGTGGTCTGCGGCGACAGCCACACCTCCACCCACGGCGCGTTCGGCGCGATGGCGTTCGGCATCGGCACCTCCGAGGTCGAGCACGTGCTCGCCACGCAGACGCTGCCGCTCAAGCGGTTCAAGACCATGGCGATCAACGTCAACTCGGCGGACGGCACCCTGCGCCCCGGCGTCACGAGCAAGGACGTCGTGCTGGCGATCATCGCCCAGATCGGCACCGGCGGTGGCCAGGGCTACGTGCTGGAGTACCGCGGCAACGTCATCGAGAACCTCTCGATGGAGGCCCGGATGACGATCTGCAACATGTCGATCGAGGCGGGCGCCCGCGCCGGGATGATCGCGCCGGACGACACCACGTTCGCGTACCTGGAGGGCCGCGACCGCGCGCCGAAGGGCGCCGACTGGGACGAGGCCGTCACGGCGTGGCGCGAGCTGCGCACCGACGACGACGCCGAGTTCGACGCCGTGGTCGACATCGACGCCGACACGCTCACCCCGTTCGTCACCTGGGGCACCAACCCGGGGCAGGGCCTGCCGCTGGGGGAGCGGGTGCCGGACCCGGCGCGGATCGTCGACGAGAACGAGCGCGTCGCGGCCGAGAAGGCGCTCGCCTACATGGGCCTGGAGGCCGGCACGCCGCTGCGCGAGGTGGCCGTCGACACCGTCTTCGTCGGCTCCTGCACCAACGGGCGCATGGAGGACCTGCGTGCCGCGGCCGACGTCATCAGGGGTCGCAAGGTCGCCGACGGCGTGCGGATGCTGGTGGTGCCGGGCTCGATGCGGGTGCGGTTCCAGGCCGAGGCCGAGGGGCTCGACGAGGTCTTCCGCGCTGCGGGCGCCGAGTGGCGTTCCGCGGGCTGCTCGATGTGCCTCGGCATGAACCCCGACCAGCTGGCGCCGGGCGAGCGCAGCGCGTCCACGTCGAACCGCAACTTCGAGGGCCGCCAGGGCAAGGGCGGCCGCACGCACCTGGTGTCCCCGCTGGTGGCCGCCGCGACGGCCGTCCGGGGCACCCTGTCGAGCCCGGAGGACCTGGCCTGATGGACGCATTCCGCACGCACACCGGCATCGGCGTACCGCTGCGGCGCTCGAACGTCGACACCGACCAGATCATCCCGGCCGTCTACCTCAAGCGCGTCACGCGCACCGGCTTCGAGGACGGCCTGTTCTCGGCGTGGCGCCAGCAGGAGGACTTCATCCTCAACACCGAGCCGTTCTCCCGCGGCTCGGTGCTGGTGGCCGGCCCGGACTTCGGCACCGGCTCCTCCCGCGAGCACGCCGTCTGGGCGCTGATGGACTACGGGTTCCGCGTCGTGATCTCCGCGCGGTTCGCCGACATCTTCCGCGGCAACTCCGCCAAGGGCGGGCTGCTCACCGCGCAGGTGGCGCAGCCCGACGTCGAGCTGCTCTGGAAGGTGCTGGAGAACGAGCCCGGCACCGAGGTCACCGTCGACCTGCAGGAGAAGACGGTGCAGGCGCGCGACCTGACCGTGCCCTTCGACATCGACGACTACACGCGCTGGCGGCTGCTGGAGGGCCTGGACGACATCGGCCTGACGCTGCGGCACGCCGACGACATCGCGACGTTCGAGGCGGCGCGCCCGTCCCGGATGCCCACGACTGCCCAGGTCTGAGCGGTCCGGGGTAGGTTCGCGGGCATGAACAAGACCCAGCTCGTGGACGCGCTCGCCGAGCGCCTCGGGGGCGACCGGCGCACGGCGGCCGCCGCCGTCGAGGGGTTGCTCGGAACCATCGTCGACACCGTCCGCTCCGGCGACTCGGTGACGATCACGGGCTTCGGGGTCTTCGAGGGCCGGGCCCGGGCGGCGCGCACCGCCCGCAACCCGCGCACCGGCGAGGCCGTCGACGTGCCGGCCACCACCGTGCCCGCCTTCCGGCCGGGTGCGTCGTTCCGCAGCGCCGTCGGCGGGAGCGCGACGCCCGCCCCGCGGGCCGCCGCCACCCGCTCGCGCCCGGCGCAGACGGCCCGGGCGGCGGCCTCCTTCGCGGAGTCGCGGGACGCGGCGGACGACGCGGCGCCCGCCGCCCCGGAGCCCCGGAAGCCCGCGAGGGCCCGCAAGGCGGCGACGCCCACGAAGGCCGCTCCCACGAAGGCCGCGCCCGCGAAGGCCGCGCCCGCGAAGGCGGGGAAGGGTGAGAAGGCCGCGAAGGCGAAGCCGGCGGCTCCGGTCAAGGGCCCGGTGAAGGACCCCGAGAAGGCGGCCAAGGCCGACAAGGGCAAGAAGGCCAAGCCGAAGAAGTAGCACCGGCGGGACGGCGTGGCTGGCTGGACGAGCCGACCGGAAGATCGGCTCGAGTCGCACACGAGGGTCCTCGCGAGGCGCTCACATACTTCTCGCCGCGGTGATCGCCAGGAGCGGTGTCACGGCGACAGGCTCCCACCCGGACGAACGGCACTTTCGTCGGTACCTAGCCGACGAAAGTGCCGTTCGTCATGCGAATCCTGCGCACGACCGCTTCTCCCGGCCGCCGGCTCGTCACCTCCGCGACGCCTGCTGTTGAGGGCAAATTTGCAGCTCAGCCATTGGCTGCAAGTTTCTTTGCAGATACCGTCGGCGCCGTGCCCCTCCGCGACCGGATCGACGAGCACCGCGGGCGCCTGTCGCCCGCGGACCGCAGCGTCGTCGACGTCCTGCTCTCGCACCCCACCGAGGCGGCCTTCCTGCCCGCCGAGCAGGTCGCCGAGCGCGCCGGGGTGCACGTGGCCACCGCCACCCGGCTGGCCAAGAAGCTGGGCTACGCGGGCTACCCGCAGCTGCGCTCGGCGTTGCAGTCCGAGCTGCTCGAGGGTGTCGACGCCGCCGCCCGCGTCCGCAGGCGCCTGGACCGCAGCCCGGACGAGGACCTGGTCGCCGGGCTGGTCGACGACGAGGTAGCCGCACTGCGGGGGGTGGCGCGGGCGGTGGCCCAGGAGGAGCTCGACGGGGTGGCTGCGCGCGTCCTGGCCGCGCGGCGCGTGCTGGTCTACGCGCGCGGCAACGCCACCGTCCTGTCGGCCCTGCTCGCGCGCCGGCTGCGCCGGTTCGGGCTGCCGGTCGTCGACCTCCCCGGCTCCGACCGCGACCTCGCCGAGGAGCTGGTGTCCCTGCACCGGGACGACCTCGTCGTCGCGCTCGCCTTTCGCCGCCCGCCGCGGACGCTGCGCCCCCTGCTCGCGACGGCGCACGAGGTCGGCGCCCCGGTGGTGCTGGTGACCGACGTGCTGGGCGACGACCTCGGCGCCGCGTCGACGACCGTGCTGGCCGCCCCGCGGGGCAACGGCCGCGAGTTCCAGTCCCTCACCGTGCCGATGGCCGTGGTCAACGCCCTCGTGCTGACCATCGCCCGCGCCGCGGCGGGCCGCACCACCACCGCGCTCGAGCGGCTCGAGGAGCTGCTCGAGCGCTTCGACACCTGACCCGACCCTTCTCTGCGGAGCGACCATGACCGCGTCCCGTCCGTCCACTGTGGACCACCACTCCACGCGCTGCCTCGCCGCGGGCGCCGCCGCCCTCGCGCTGCTGCTGACCGCCTGCGGCGGCGGCAGCCCCACCCCGGCTCCGACGCCACCCCCGGCGGCCGACCCCCTCGACACCGCCACCGTCGAGGAGCTGCACGCCCAGGCCCGGCAGGAGGGGCAGGTGGCGGTGTACTCGTTCACCAGCCGCATCGCCGAGGTCGAGGCGGAGTTCGAGGCGACGTACCCCGGCGTCGACGTCGTCGCCACCGACATCTCCTCCACCGAGCAGATCGCGCGCATCAAGGCCGAGGCCGCGGCGGGCGCACCGGGCGCCGACGTCGCCTACCTCTCCGACGCCCCCGTCGTGCTCGACGAGCTGCTGGCCGCGGGTCTGCTGCGCAACTACGTGCCGCCGCGGGTGGCCGGCGCGCTCCCCGCCGAGCACGCCGCGCCGCTGCTGGCGAACCGGCTGTCGACCAAGACCCTGGTGTACAACGAGGAGGCCCACCCCGACGGGCCGCCGGTCACCAACCTGTGGCAGCTCACCGACCCGGAGTGGAACGGCCGGGTCGTCATGGTCGACCCGCAGGTGCGCGGCGACTACCTCGACCTCATGACCGAGGTGGTGCTGCGCTCGGACGAGATGGCGGCCGCCCACGAGCAGCTGCGCGGCGCCCCGGTGCAGCTCGACGAGGGCATCACGGGCGCGGGCGAGCAGTGGATCGCCGACCTCTACGCGAACGGCGTGGTCCTGGTCGACGACACCGACAACGTCAACGCCGCGATCGGGCAGCGTGGGCAAGCGGCGCCGCCGATCGGGTTCACCTCCTACTCCGACCGGCGCGACAACGAGGACGAGGGCTGGGCGCTGCAGGCCGCGACGGGCGTCGCACCGGCTCCGGGCATCGCGTTCCCGGCCCTGCTGGCCCTCACCGCGGACACCCCGCACCCGGCCGCCGCGCGGCTGCTGGTCGACTTCCTGATGGGCGACGGCTCCGCGACCGGCGGTCCCGGCTACGCGCCCTTCTACGTGCCCGGCGACTACCCGACGCGCACCGACGTCACGGCGCCCGCCGACGCCGTGTCCCTCGAGGAGCTCGGGGCGTGGTCGATCGACCCGGCCGCCGTCGCCGAGCGCCGCCGCGAGGTCGCCGACCTGCTGCTGACGCTGGAGTGACGGTGCCGGCGACGCGGGAACGGGCGCCCGGTCTGCGGGCGGCCGCGGCCGATCCGGTCGTGCGGCTCGGGTGCGTCGTCGCGCTGGTGCTCGTGGTGCTGGTGCTCGCGCCGGTGATCGGGCTGGCGGCCACGACCCTGCGCCCGGACGGGATCGGCGCCTGGGCCGACGTGCTCACCGGCCGGCTCGCCCCGTCGCTGTTCCACGAGCCGCTGGCGAACTCGCTGCTCGTCGGCACCGCCACGGCGGTGGGGTCGGTGCTGCTGGGCGGCTCGATGGCCTGGCTGGTCGTGATGACCGACGCGCCGGCGCGCCGCACGATCGCCCTGCTGGCGACGGTCCCGTTCGCGCTGCCGAGCTTCGCGCTGGCGCTGGCCTGGGAGACGGTGTTCCGCAACGACCTGGTCGGCGGGCGGGTGGGCCTGCTCGCCGACCTGGGGGTCGTCGTGCCCGACTGGATCGCCTGGGGGCCGCTGCCGATCTCGGCCACGCTGGTGGCCCACTACTACTCGCTGACCTTCCTGCTCGCCGCCGCCGCGCTCGCCACCGTGAACGGGGAGCTGATGGAGGCCGCCGAGATGACGGGTGCGAGCCGGCTGCGGGTGGCGCGCTCCATCGCGCTGCCGGTGGTGGCGCCTGCGCTGGTGTCCGGCGGGCTGCTCGCGTTCGCCGAGGGCGTCAGCAACTTCGCCTCGCCCGCCCTGCTCGGGCTGCCGGTCCGGTTCCAGACGCTCTCCACGCGCCTCTACGGGGCGATCTCGACCGGTGAGACGGCCCGCGGTTACGTGCTCGCGCTGCTGCTCATCGCGGTGGCCGCGACGGTGCTGTTCGCGAGCAACCGGCTGGCGGGCGGGCGCCGCTCGTACGCGACGATCACCGGCAAGGGCGGACGGCGCAGCCGGGTGCGGCTGGGGCCGTGGCGGGTCCCGCTGACGGTGCTGGCCGTGACGCTGTGCCTGGCCACCACCGTGCTGCCCGGCCTGGTGCTGCTCGCCTCCAGCTTCGCCCGCCGCACGAACTCGTTCCTCGGCGGCTTCACCACGCACTTCTGGACGGGCGAGTCCGATCCCGGGATCGCGCAGGGGCAGCGCGGCGTGCTGCGCAACCCGCAGGTGGTGGACGCGGTGCTGACCACGGTGGGGCTCGGGCTGGCGGTGGCCGTGGCCGCCACCGTGCTGGGCACGGCCGTCGGCTACGCCGTGGTGCGGCTGCGGACCCGGCACGAGCGGGCCCCGCGGGCGCTGGCCGGGGCGCTGTCGACCCTGTCCTACCTGCCCTTCCTGATCCCCGGCATCGCGCTGGGAGCGGCGTTCATCGCGCAGTTCGGCCGGCCGATCGGGCCGCTGCCCGCCCTCTACGGGACGTTCGCGCTGCTGGTGGTCGCCGGGGCGGCGTACACGCTCCCGTTCGCCGCGCAGGCCGGGCGCTCCGCGGTCGGGCAGATCGCGCCGGACGTGGAGGAGGCGGCCGTGATGGCGGGCGCGGGCCTCGCCCGGAGGGCAGGCCGCATCGTCGTGCCGCTCGCCGCGCGCGGGCTGCTGGCCGGTGCGGTGCTCGTGTTCGTCAACATCGTGCGCGACCTGTCGCTCGTGGTCCTGCTCGTCACGCCGGCGACCCCGCTGCTCTCCGTGCTGACCTACCGCTACGCGTCCGAGGGCTTCGCGCAGTTCGCGAACGCCATCACCGTGATCATCGTCGTGATCTCCGTGGCCGCCACCGTGCTGGCGCGCCGGTTGGAGGGCGCGGCGCAACCCTGGCAGGAGGAGAGATGACGACGGGCATCCGGCTGGCCGGGCTGCGCAAGGACTTCGGCGCCACGGCCGCCGTCGACGGGATCGACCTCGAGGTGCCCGCAGGGGCGTTCCTCGTGCTGCTGGGCCCGTCCGGCTGCGGGAAGACGACGACCCTGCGCATGCTGGCGGGCCTCGAGCACCCGACGGGCGGAGAGATCCGGTTCGGCGACCGGGTGGTCGCGGGACCGGGTGTGGCACTGGCGCCGGGCCGGCGTGACGCCGGGCTGGTGTTCCAGAGCTACGCGCTGTGGCCGCACATGACGGTGCGCGGCAACGTCGAGTGGCCGCTGACGGTGGCGCGGACGCCTGCGGCGCGGCGCCGCGAGCGCGTGGCGGAGGTGCTGGAGCTGCTCGCGATCGAACGGCTCGCCGGCCGCTACCCCGGCGAGATCTCCGGGGGCCAGCAGCAGCGCGTGGCGATCGCCCGGATGATCGCGCCGCGGCCGAGCGTGCTGCTGTTCGACGAGCCCCTGTCCAACCTCGACGCCAAGCTGCGGGTGGAGACCCGCGCCGAGCTGCTGCGCATCCACCGGGCGACCGGGGCGACCAGCGTCTACGTCACGCACGACCAGGTGGAGGCGATGACCATGGCCACGCACGTGGCACTCATGCGCGACGGCCGGGTCGAGCAGTTCGGCCCGCCCGCCGACCTGCTCGACGACCCGGCCAGCGACTTCGTCGCGACGTTCATGGGCACACCCGCGGCCAACGTCCTCGACGCCGTCGTGCGGGGCGGCCGCGTCGAGCACGGCGGCCCCGGGGACGGCACCGACCTGGGCCCGGCGGGCGGCCTGGCCGACGGCACCGCCGTCCGTGCGATGTACCGGCCCGAGTCCCTGTGGCTCACCTCGGCCGGCGCCGGCGGGCCGGTGCTGCGCGTCGCGTTCGCCGAGGCCACCCCGATGGCCGGGCGCGTCGTCGTGACCGGGGTCGTGGGGGACCCGGCGCGACGGGTGCGGGTGTCCGTGCTCGAGGACCGCCGCCCCGCGGCCGAGCCGGGTGACGCGCTGCTCGTCGCGCTCCCCGAGCGGCCCGACCGGCTCTTCGACGCCGCGACCGGCCGCCGGGTCGACCTGGTGCGGGCGGCATGAGGCTGCTGCTGGTCCGCCACGGCGAGACGGTGTGGAACGCCGAGCGCCGCCTCCAGGGCGACCGGGACATCCCGCTGTCCGCCACCGGACGCGCGCAGGCGAGCGCACTCGCCCCCGTGGTGGCCGCGCACGCCCCGGCGTGCGTGGTGACCTCGCCGCTGGCGCGCACCCGCGAGACGGCCGAGCTGCTCGGCTTCCCCGGCGAGCGCCACGACGCGCGCTGGCAGGAGGCCGACCTCGGGGACTGGACCGGCCTGCGCACCGCGGTGCTGCGCGAGCGCGGCGGGGCCTACGCCGCCTGGCGGGCCGGGCGGTTCACCCCGCCCGGTGGTGAGCCGTTCGCGGCCCTCACCGAACGGGTCGCGGCCGGCGTGGCCGACCTGCGGGCCGATCCGGGTGGGGGCGTGGTGCTGGTCGTCACCCACGGCGGGCCGATCCGTGCGGTCCTGCGGCACCTGCTCGGGCTCGAACCGGCGCGGATCGTGCCGGTCGGGCCGGCCAGCCTCACCGTGCTCGACCTCGGCGTCGACGGCGCCCGCCTGCACGGCTACAACATCCGTGCGGGAGCGGAGGCGGTTCAGCCGGTGGGGCGCTCGTAGTAGTCGGCCGCGCGCACCTCGCCGCCCGGCCCGAAGGTCAGCAGCCAGGTGCTGCCCTTCTTCGAGGGGAGGTCGTCCGGGTCGACCCCGGGCAGGTGGGCGCCGGTCGCGAGGGCGCCGACGAGGCCGGGGACGACGCCGCCCTGGCTGCACACGACGGTGACCCCGGGCACCTCGGCCAGCTCGCGGAGCCGGGCGAGCGCGCCGGCCTGGTCGTCCCCGTAGGCGGCCTCGCCGAACAGCGGCTCGTCGCCGATCGCCAGGTCCAGCTGCCCCGCCAGGGGCACGAGGGTGTCGCGGCAGCGCACGGGCGGCGCGCTCACCAGCCGGTCGGGGCCGAACAGGCGCAGGAACGGGTCGAGCTGCTGGGCCTGCTCGCGGCCGGAGCCCGACAGCGGGCGCAGCGCGTCCTCGCCCTCCCACTGGTTGCGGCTGCCGGCCTTCGCGTGCCGGACGAGGGCGATCACCGATGCGGGTGGGCCGATCCGGGCGAACTGCTCGAGCACCTCGACGTCGTGCTTGTAGCTCAGCATGTCGGCGGCGTGCGCGAGGTCGACCCAGCGCAGCTCGTCGGTCTCCTCGCCGGGGGCGAACTCGCCCCCGCGCGCCTCGGCCGCCCAGTACCGCACGAGCTTCGCGCCGTCGGGCACGGTGTAGCGGACGTCGCCGAGCACCGGCCCGAGCCGGGCCTGCTGCCCGGTCTCCTCGGCGATCTCGCGGACGGCGGCGAACGGCATCGTCTCGTCCGCGTCGAGCTTGCCCTTGGGGAAGGACCAGTCGTCGTAGCGGGGCCGGTGCACCAGCGCGATCTCGACGCCGCGGGCGCCGGGACGCCAGAGCACGGCTCCGGCGGCCAGCACGTCGGCGGCGGTGGGCTCCATGACTCGCGGCGCGGTCACTCGGCCTCCGCAGCGGGGGTGACGGCGTGGCGCAGCATCATCTCCGCCTGGTGGTCCCGCACCGGTGACGCCCCCGACCCGGGGGAGGGCGAGGGTTCCCACGGGCCTTCGGCGTGCAGGGTCCAGCAGCGGGTGGCCGGGTCCATGCAGGAGTCGAGCATCTCCCCGAGCTTGGCGGCCAGGCGCGGGTCGGCGACGCGCAGCAGCACCTCGACGCGCCGGTCCAGGTTGCGGTGCATCATGTCGGCGCTGCCGATCCAGTACTCGTCGGCGTCGGCGAAGTGGAACACCCGCGAGTGCTCCAGGAACCGGCCGAGGATCGAGCGCACGCGGATGTTCTCCGAGAGCCCCGGGCGTCCCGGGCGCAGCGCGCAGATCCCACGGACCACGACGTCCACCGGCACACCCGCCTGCGAGGCCCGGTACAGCGCGTCGATCACCTGCTCGTCGACGAGCGAGTTGACCTTGATGCGCACGCCGGCGTCGCGCCCGGCGCGCTTGGCCTCGATCTCGTCCTCGATGCGCCGCACGATCCCGCGCCGCACCCCGTAGGGCGCCACGAGCAGGCTGCGGTAGGAGGTCTGGCGGGAGTAGCCGGTGAGCGAGTTGAACAGGTCGGCGAGGTCGGCGCCGATGACCGGGTCGGCCGTGAGCACGCCCAGGTCCTCGTAGAGCCGGGCGGTCTTGGGGTTGTAGTTCCCGGTGCCGACGTGGCAGTAGCGCCGGATCGTCGAGCCCTCCTGCCGCACCACCAGCGAGGTCTTGCAGTGCGTCTTCAGCCCCACCAGCCCGTAGACGACGTGCACGCCCGCCTTCTCCAGCTCGCGCGCCCAGCGGATGTTGGCCTGCTCGTCGAACCGCGCCTTGATCTCGACGAGCGCGACGACCTGCTTGCCGGCCGCGGCGGCGTCGATGAGGGCGTCGACGATCGGGGAGTCGCCGGACGTGCGGTAGAGCGTCTGCTTGATCGCGAGGACGTTCGGGTCGGCCGCGGCCTGCTCGATGAACCGCTGCACGCTCGTGGAGAACGAGTCGTAGGGGTGGTGCACCAGCACGTCGCCCTCCCGCAGGGTGGCGAACACGCTGCGCGGGGTCTCGCGGTCGGCGAAGGCCGGGTGCGTGGCCGGCACCCAGGTGTCGTCCTTGAGGTCGGGGCGGTCGACGCCGTGCACGGCCCACAGGGCGGTGAGGTCGAGCAGCCCCGGCACCGTGATGACGTCGTGCGGGTCGACGTCGAGCTCGCGCAGCAGCAGCTCCAGCACGTGCTCGCTCATCGTGTCGGTGACCTCGAGGCGCACCGGCGGGCCGAACCGGCGACGGGCGAGCTCGCGCTCGAGCGACTGCAGGAGGTCCTCGTCGCGGTCCTCCTCCACCTCGAGGTCGGCGTTGCGGGTGACGCGGAACGCGTGGACCTCGGCGACCTCGACGCCGGTGAACAGCTCGTGCAGGTGGGCGGAGATCAGGTCCTCGATGGGCAGGAACGTGACGGTGTCGTCGTCGTTGGCCACCCGCACCAGCCGCGGCACGTTGTTGGGCACCTTGACCCGCGCGAAGCGCTCCGTGCGCCCGTCGGGGTCGCGGACGGTGACGGCCAGGTTCAGCGACAGGCCGGAGATGTAGGGGAACGGGTGCGCCGGGTCGACCGCGAGCGGCGTGAGCACCGGGAAGACCTGCGCGGAGAAGTACGCCGACAGCCGCTCGCGCTGCTGCTCGGACAGGTCGCGCCAGCGCAGGATGGAGATCCCCTGCTCCTCGAGCTCGGGGCGCACGTGGTCGAGGAACACGCGGGCGTGCGCCTCCTGGATGGCCTGGGTGCGGGCGGCGATGCGGGCCAGCTGCTCGCGCGGCGTGAGCCCGTCGGCGCTGCGGACGGCGAGGCCGGTCTCGTCGCGGCGCTTCAGGCCGGCGACGCGCACCATGTAGAACTCGTCGAGGTTCGAGGCGAATATCGCCAGGAACTTGGCGCGCTCCAGGAGCGGCTGGCTGGGGTCCTCGGCGAGGGCGAGCACGCGCGCGTTGAAGTCGAGCCAGGACAGCTCGCGGTTGAGGTAGCGGTCGTCGGGGAGCTCAGAGCCGGGGGCCGGCGTGCGCGCCGGTGGGCTGATCGGCACCGCGGCCGCGGGCGTCGAGGACGAGCCCAGCGGCGGGTTCGCGGTGCGCACGCCGGTGGCCGGCGCGGCCGGGCCGGGCGCCGCACGCTCCGCGGGGGCCGAGGCGCCCGCGGGGAGCGTGCTGCTCGCCGCGTGGACCCGGCGCGTGGACGGCCGGGGCGCGCGCCGCGCCGGACGGGTGCGTCGGGCGGGCGGCGTCTCGCCCGCACCGTTGGTCGGGGTCCTGCTCGCGTCCTCACCCACGCCGCGATTGTTCCGCACGACCGCCGGGAGTGCTCGTGGCCGTGACCGACATCAGGGTGAACGGTGGGTGGCGAACCACCGGATCCACCGGTGCTGACCGGGCGTCTCGACGGCGCGGGGGCGGTAGTGGCGGCGTGTCCAGGCGCGCGCGTCGGCGACGGGGTGCCCGGCCAGCACCGCCATGCAGGCGATCACCGTGCCGGTCCGACCGGTGCCACCGGTGCACGCGATCTCGACGCGCTGCCCGGACCGGGCGAGCCCGTACGCCTCGATGATCTTCGCGGCCGCGTCGTCGGGATCACGCGGCACGCGGAAATCCGGCCAGTCGACCCACTCGGCGGGCCAGTCGGGCCGCCACGGGGCGCGCCGCGGGCGGTCCGGGTGGCCCAGGTACAGGCCGAAGTCGGGGAGGGGCCCGGCGGGGAGCCCCTCGCGCCTCCCGCGGCCGCGCACGAGGGTGCCGTCGGGGAGGGCGACCGCACCGGTGAGCGGGCTCACGCCGCGTCCTCGGTCAGGGTGCGGACGAACCGCAGCAGCTCGACGGTCTCGTCGAGCCGCGCGACGACCACGATCTTCAGGCGGGCCCGCGCGGGGTCGTGGACGGTCTCGATCCGGGGTCTCGGCTCGGCGGTGCCCCGGGGCAGGCCCGTGAGGACGCCCGCGATCCGCTCCGCCTCGGGGGCGTCGACCGCATCGACGTCGACGATGCTCGTGACCTGCACCCCGCGGGTGGGCGCGGCCGTCGGACGTCCGGTGAGGGCCTCCAGGTCGGCGCGGGCGATCCGGTACTGCTTCCCGATGCGGACCGCCTCGAGCCGCCCGTCCCGCACGTAACTGCGCACCGTGCGGACGTGCAGGCCGAGCCGGTCGGCGACCTGTTCCACGGAGTACCAATCCTGCTGCATGCTTCCGCATTATTCCCTATCCGAGGATGGATAAGGAAGGATGGGTCGTAGCGGTGACGGGCCCCAAGCCGACGAACGGCACTCTCGTCGGTACCTAGCCGACGAGAGTGCCGTTCGTCATGCGGATCCCCTGGTCAGCAGCGTGGCGTGGGAGTCAGGGCGCCGCTCGTGTGCGGGCCCAGGCCCAGAGCCGTGGCCTCGCGCAGGTCGTCGGCGGTGTCGACGTCGCGGCGCAGGCCCGGCCAGTCCCCGGCGAGCGGGAGGGCGCCGGACGCCTCGTGCCGGCGGGCCGAGCCCACGCCGAAGCGCGGGTCGAGGGCCGAGCCCGGGGCGGCCAGCAGGAACGTGGTGCCGGTGCCCTCGGCGTCGGCCACGAAGGCCCGCGCCGCGCCCGCCGCGAAGAGCGCGATCGCGGCGGCGACCGCGTCGTCGAGATCCGCGGGGTGCAGGGCGGGTAGGTCGGCCTGCAGCGCGCCCACCACGGCGTCCGGGTCGCGTGCGCGCAGGAAGCCCGCGCCGCGTTCGTAGGCGGGGTTCAGGCCGGGGACCGGGCCGTCCGGGAGCACGTCGACGCCGAAGACGCCCAGCTCGGCGGCCACCACCGGGTCGGAGCTCACCACCAGCAGGTGCCGGACGGACGGGGCGGCCCGCACCGCCTCGATCGTGTCGCGCGCGAGCGCCATCGCCAGCCGGGCGTGCGCCCGCGGCTCCCCGATACCGCCGTCGGCGGCACCGCGGAGCCGGGACTTCGCCTTGGCGAGCGGCTTGACCGGGATCACCAGGTCCACGGTCGAGGTCATCGAGCCCACCCCTCCATCGTGCCCGACCCCGTGGTGGACCCGAGGCGCCACGCCAGGAAGACTCTGGGCGTGGTCAGGCGTGAGAAGGGCGGGTTCTGGATCGCGTTCTGCGCGGTCTTCTTCTACCCGATCAGCTGGCTGGTGGCCCGCTCGCGGTTCGAGGGCAAGGAACACGTCCCGTCGACCGGCGGCGCGCTGATGGTCGCGAACCACCTGTCCCACCTCGATCCGATCTTCAGCGGGCTCGTGGTGCACCGGGCCCGTCGGGTGCCGCGGTTCCTCGCCAAGCACAGCCTCTGGCGTGCGCCGGTCCTCGGCTGGGCGCTCGCGGGCAGTGGCCAGATCCCGGTCTACCGCGACACGGCCGATGCGCAGCAGAGCCTGCGCGAGGGCACCCGGGCCCTGGAGGACGGCAAGGTCGTGGTGATCTACCCGGAGGGCACGATCACCCGCGACCCGGACGGCTGGCCGATGCAGGCGCGCACCGGGGTGGCCCGGCTTGCCCTGTCGACCGACGTCCCCGTGGTGCCGTTCGTGCACTGGGGCACGCGCGAGGTGCTCGACGGCTACAACAAGACGTTCCGGCCGTTGCCGCGCAAGCCGATCACGATCCGGTGCGGGGAACCCATCGACCTGTCCGCCTACCGCGGGCTCCCCATCGATGCCGCGATCCTGCGCGAGGTCACCGACCTGATCATGGTGCGGGTGCGTGACCTGCTCGCCGAGGTGCGGGGCGAGCAGGCGCCCGCGCAGTTCTACCGGCGGAGCGCCTCGTGAGCGCCGCCGTGGACGTCCGCCGGGTGGCGGTGCTCGGCGCGGGTTCGTGGGGCACGGCGTTCGCGAAGGTGATGGCCGACGCCGGGCGGGAGGTGCGGCTGTGGGCGCGCAGGCCGGAGGTGGCCGCCACGGTGAACGAGCGGCACGCGAACCCCGGCTACCTGCCCGGCGTCGTCCTGCCGACGCTCCTGACGGCCACGTCGGACGCAGGCGAGGCGCTCGAGGGCGCGGACGCGGTGGTGTTCGCCGTCCCGTCGCAGACGCTGCGGGCCAACCTCGCGGGCTGGCGCCCCCTGCTGCCGCCCGGACGCACGCTGGTGAGCCTCGCGAAGGGCGTCGAGCTGGGCACGCTGCAGCGGATGAGCGAGGTGGTCGCGGAGGTCGCCGAGGTGCCCGCGGACCAGGTGGCCGTGGTGTCGGGGCCGAACCTGGCCCGGGAGATCGCCGCCGAGGAACCGACCGCCACGGTGATCGCCTGCACCGACCACGACCGCGCCGTCGCGCTGCAGCAGGCGTGCACCACCGGCTACTTCCGCTCCTACACCAACACCGACGTCGTCGGCTGCGAGCTGGGTGGCGCCGGCAAGAACGTCATCGCGCTGGCCTGCGGGATCGCCGCGGGCATGGGGTTCGGCGACAACACCAGGGCGTCGCTGATCACCCGCGGGCTGGCCGAGACCGCCCGGTTGGGCACGGCGCTGGGCGCCGACCCGCTGACGTTCGCCGGCCTGGCCGGCCTCGGCGACCTGGTGGCCACCTGCTCCTCGCCGCTGTCGCGCAACCGGACCTTCGGCGAGCACCTCGGCCGCGGCGAGTCGCTGGCCCAGGCCGAGGCGGCCAACCACGGGCAGGTCGCCGAGGGCGTGAAGTCGTGCAAGTCGATCTGCGCGCTGGGCGACCGGCACGGCGTCGAGCTCCCGATCGCCGACGCCGTGCGCCGCGTCTGCCACGAGGGCCTCTCAGCGGCGGAGATGGGCAAGGAGCTGATCAGCCGCGCCCCCCGGGCGGAGTGAGCGCGAAGCCCGCTGACCGCCGACGTAGGGTCGGCTCGTGAGCGGGGACGGGACGGCGTGCACGCATGCGGGACACCACGTCGAGGCGCCGGGGGCGCCGGTGCACCCGGGGCCCGTCCTCTCCTCCACCTTCCACCTCGGCCTTCCGGCCGACCCCACGCCCGCCGACTTCTACGGCCGCGCCGACAACCCCACCTGGCGGGGGCTGGAGGCCGCGATCGGTGAGCTCGACGGCGGCGAGTGCGTGGTGTTCGCCTCCGGGATGGCCGCGATCGCCGCCGTGCTGCGCATCGCGGCCCGCGACGGCGCGCTCGTCCTGCCCTCGGACGGCTACTACCTCGCCCGCGCGCTCGCGCACGACGAGCTGGGGCCGCTGGGCGTCGAGGTCCGCGAGACGGCGACGACCGCGCCGCTGCCGCCGCTGGACGGCGTCGCGCTCCTGCTGCTGGAGACGCCCTCGAACCCCGGCCTCGACGTCACCGACATCGCCGCGGCCGCGGCGGCGGCCCACGCCGCGGGCGCCCTGCTCGGCGTCGACAACACGACGGCGACCCCGCTGGGGCAGCGGCCGCTGGAGCTGGGCGCCGACCTGGTGATCGCCTCCGACACGAAGGCCCTCGCCGGGCACGGTGACGTGGTGCTCGGGCACGTCAGCACCCGCGACCCCGAGTTGCTCGCCCGGCTGCGGGAGGCGCGCTCGCGCGGCGGCGCCGTGCCGGGGCCGATGGAGGCCTGGCTCGCCCACCGCGGGCTCGCCACGCTGGACCTGCGGCTGGCCCGGCAGGCGCAGAACGCCGCCGCGCTCGTGCCGGTGCTGCGGGCGCACCCCGCCGTCACCGACGTGCGCTGGCCCGGCGACCCGGACGACCCGGCCCACGCCGTCGCGTCCCGGCAGATGCGCCGCTGGAACGGGGTGCTGCGTTTCACACTCGCCTCGGAGGCGGCGGTCGGGCAGTTCCTCGCGGCGTCGCGGCTGATCGGGTCGGCCACCAGCTTCGGCGGCCCGCGCAGCACCGCCGACCGCCGGCAGCGCTGGGGCGACGACGTGGCCCCCGGCCTCCTGCGCTTCTCGGCGGGCTGCGAGGACACCGAGGACCTCGTCGCCGACGTCCGCGCCGCCCTGGACGCGATCATTCACTGATCCCCGCGGTCCCGTCGCCGCGATCACGCGGTGATCGCTCCCAGAGGTACCGCAGCGCTGCGCGGATCACTCTGATGCGCGGCTCGAACCGATCTGGACTCCGCGAGTCGCCGAGAAGCACGCCGCTCCGACGACCGCGTCGTGCGGGTCGGATCGATCATCGTCGCTGGTCACCGAGGGTGCCGGTGCGGCATGGCCCGCCTCACACTTTCGGGGTGAGTCACGCCTCTATCACGAACTGATCTCGGAAACATACTCCGATCTTCGTGGTGATCGATTTGCCGTGTGCGCTGCGGAGTTGTCCGCTGCGACTGGTCGGGAAGCAGCGTTACATGACGCTCCTCACGGTTTCCGTGGTTTGACGCGGGCGGCTGACCTGCACGTACTGTCGCTGGCCGTCGACCGGATGAGTGAGTCGACGACACCTGTGAGGCACTCGCCCCGTTCGAGGAGAAACCCCCAAGAATGTCTTTCCGCTCCCGCACGTCCACCCGCAAGAACCTGCTCCGGCTCACCGTCGCCGGAGCGATCGCCGTCGGCGCGCCGCTCGCGCTGGCCGGTACCGCCAACGCCGCCCCGTCCGGGGTCTGGGACAAGCTCGCCCAGTGCGAGAGCAGCGGCAACTGGTCGGCCAACACCGGCAACGGCTTCTCCGGCGGCCTGCAGTTCACGCCGTCCACCTGGAAGGCCTTCGGCGGTGAGGGCAGGGCGCACAACGCCAGCCGCGCCGAGCAGATCGCCGTCGCCGAGCGCGTCCTCGACGGCCAGGGCTGGGGCGCCTGGCCCGCCTGCTCGAAGAAGCTCGGCCTGCGCTGATCCTCCCGCAACGAACGGCACTCTGATTCCACTGAGAGTGCGCGCCGGCTCCGCTCGGCGCGCACTCTCAGACATACATGGCGTCGCTACCGACGAGAGTGCCGTTCGTCGTTCTAGGCGCGACCCGGGGCCTCGGGCCCCAGCCACATCCTCGCCTGGTGGCGCGTGCCGTAGTCCGGGTGCGGCCACGCGTCGTGCAGGTACGGCGCGTAGATCGACAGCCCGTCGTAGACGTAGAGCGGCACCGGGTTCGACACGTTCTCCATGATGTAGCGCTGGATCTCGTGCAGCTGCTCCTCGCGGGTGGCCCGGTCCAGCTCGCCGCGCTGCTCGTTGATCATCTGGTCGAGCGCAGGGTCGGAGATGCCGTACCAGTTGCGCGGGCCGTCGGAGGCCCACTCGCTGCTGAGGTAGTCGTCGGCGGAGAGCATGGGCGTCTGCAGCCCGTAGCCCATGTCGTAGTTCTCGCCCGCGAAGCTCTCGGTGAAGTACGTGGCGTAGTCCTGTAGGACGAGCTCGACCTGGATCCCGATCTCGGCGAGGTCCTGCTGCACCCACTGCGCCTCGCGCACGACGTTCTCGCCGTACCCGTCGGTGAGGATCATCCGGGTGGAGAAGCCCTGCGGGAAGCCGGCCTCGGCGAGCAGCGCGCGGGCCTGTTCCGGGTCGTGCGGCTGCAGCCGGGCGGCCTCCTCCGAGGGCAGCCCGCCGAACAGCGTCGGCGTGACGGCCGCCGTCGGGCTGCCGCCGGCGCGGATCGTGTCGACCATCCCCTGCCGGTCGATCGCGAGCGCGATCGCGCGGCGCACGCGCACGTCGTCGAAGGGCTCGCGGGCCTGGTTCATGTACAGCCGGGTCTGGGTGAGGCCCTGCTCCCGGAACAGCACCGCCTCCGGGTCCTCGGTGAGGATCCGCTCGGCCTGTGCGAGGTCGAGCGACAGCGCGCTGAGGAAGTCGGTCTGGCCGGTGCGGAACGCGGCGATCGCGGCGGCCTGGTCGGGCACGATCGAGATCTCGATGCGCTCGATGTAGGGCTGGCCCTCGACGTAGTAGTCGGGGTGGGCGGTGAGCACGCGCTCGCGGTCGCGTTCCCAGCGCTCGAGCACGTAGGGGCCGGTGCCGATCGCGGTGGTGGACACGTCGAACTCGCCGCGGGTGGCCTCGCACGGCAGCATCCACATGAAGTGGCCTGCCAGGTTGGTGTCGAACTCGGCGTAGGGCTCGGTGAGCCGGAAGACGACGGTGTACGGGTCGGGCGCGCCGGCCTCCTGCACCATCGCGAGCTGGCTGACCTGGTGGCCCGGCAGCTCGCGGATCCGCTGGAGCGTGCACATGACGTCGTCGGAGGTGAACTCCCGCCCGTTCACCGGCGCGACGTCGTGGAAGCGCACGCCCTGGCGCAGGTGGAACGTCCAGGTGGTGCCGTCCGGGGAGGTCTCCCAGCTCTCCGCGAGGTCGCCCTCCAGCTCCGGGGCGCCGTAGGGGACGTCCGGGCCGGTCTTGAAGTCGACCAGCTTGCTGTACGTGGATCCGATCGCGATGTGCGTGTTGAACGACGACTCGCGGTGCGGGTCGAGCGAGCGCGCGTCCGAGGGCAGCGCGTAGCGGAACGCGCCGCCGGGCTGCGGTGGGCCTGCGTTCTCCTCCGGGCGGCGGTCCTCGAGCGCGGCGCCCCCGGCGCCCCCGCCGCCGGGGGCGCTGAAGCAGGCCGTGCCGAGCAGCGCCACGACGACGAGGGCGAGCACCAGCCGGTACGAGCGCATGTGGACTCCCAGATGGTCAGTGACGACTTCTAGCGGGACTGCTTGGGGTCGAAGACGTCGCGCAGCGCGTCGCCGAGCAGGTTGAAGGCGAGCACCGCGACGGTGAGCGCACCGCCGGGGAACACGACCATCCACGGGGCGATCTCCATGTAGCGCGAGCCGTCGGACAGCATCGCCCCCCACGACGGCGTGGGCGGCGGGGTGCCGATGCCGAGGAAGCTCAGCGCCGACTCGGCGATGATCACGATCGCGAACATCAGGCTGGTGACCACGAGGATCGGCGCCAGCAGGTTGGGCAGGCCGTGGTGGCGCAGGATGCGCCAGGTGCTGCAGCCGCTGGCCCGCGCCGACTCGACGTAGAGCTCCTCGCGGATGCGCAGCATCTCCCCGCGCGCGACGCGGTTGAACGAGGGCACGACCAGCAGGCTCAGCGCGATCACCGTGTTGCGGATGCTGGGGCCGAGCAGCGCGGCGACGAACAGCAGCAGCACGATCCCGGGGATCGCCATCAGGGTGTCCATGACGCGCTGCAGCAGCGTGTCGATCCAGCCGCCCGCGAAGTAGCCCGACACCACCCCGATCGCGACGCCGAGCGCCCCGCCGACGGCGAGCGTGCACACCGCCACCAGCAGCGAGGTGCGGGCGCCGTAGAGCACGCGGCTGAAGATGTCGCGGCCCAGGTCGTCGGTGCCCATGAGGAACTGCCCGCCGGGGATCTGCAGGAAGTTCTCCCGCTGCTGGGCGGTGGGGTCGAAGGGCGCGATGACGGGCGCGAGCGCCGCGGCCACCACGAGCAGCACCACCACCACGCCCGCGACGACCCCGAGGGGCTGGCGGCGCAGCAGCCGCAGCGTGCGGCGCGTGCCGCCCGGCCGCGGTGCGGCGATCGGGACCGCGATCTCGCTCATCAGCTGCTCCTCACGCGTACCGGATGCGCGGGTCGATCACGCCGTACAGCACGTCGACCACGAGGTTGACCAGCACGAACACCGCGCCGTACACGACGACGCAGCCGAGCACGACGGGGTAGTCGCGCACCTGCACCGACTCGAAGATCAGCATGCCCATGCCGGGGATCGCGAAGATCGACTCCAGGATCACGGTGCCGCCGAGGATGTGCCCGACCTGCAGGCCCAGCAGGCTGAACACCGGCACCAGCGAGTTGCGCACGGCGTGGGTGAACAGGATCGTGTGCTCCGGCGCGCCCTTCGCCCGCACGGTGCGCACGAACGGCGAGCGCAGCACCTCCAGCAGCGACGAGCGCAGCATCCGGGCGATGGCCGCCATGCCGGCCACCCCCAGCGCGATCGCGGGCAGCGCCATGTGCACCAGGTTGGAGCCCAGGTCCTCGCCCGGCGTGCGGTACACCAGCGGCGGCGACCAGCTGAACCACAGCGCGAGGTAGGTGACCAGCAGCAGGCCGAGCCAGAAGTTGGGGATCGACAGCCCCGCCACCGAGACCGCGCGCAGGCCCTGGTCGAGCCAGCTGTTCTGGCGCACGGCCGAGAGCAGGCCGAGCGGCACGCCCAGGAGGATGCTCACGAGCACCGCCATCACCCCGAGCTGCAGGGTGGTGGGCAGCCGCTCGGCGATGAGCGCCGTGACCGGCTCGCCGCTCTGGAACGACGTGCCGAAGTCGCCGCGCACGGCGTCGGTGAGGAAGACCCAGAGCTGGGTGAGCAGTGGCTGGTCCAGGCCCAGCTGCGCGGCGCGCTCGGCGAGCTGCTCCGGGGTGACGCCGGGGGCGTCGGCGAGCTGCAGCCGCACGACGTCGCCGGGGATCAGGCGCAGCGTGAGGAACACGAACACGGTGACGAGCGCGACGACGAGCACGCCGTAGAGGCCGCGGCGGACGACGTACTCAAGCACGGTCGGCCTCCCCGAGCAGGTGGCAGGACGCGGTGCGGCCCGGGCCCGCGGCGACGGCGGCGGGCTCGACGTCGCGGCAGGGGTCGAACGCGTGGGGGCAGCGGGGGTGGAAGTGGCATCCGCTCGGCGGGTCGCTGGGGCTGGGCGTCTCCCCGCGCACGACGCCGCGGCGGCGCCGCGTCGGGTTGCGCGGGTCCGCCGCGATCGCCGCCGCCAGGCTCTGCGTGTACGGGTGGCGCGGGTCGGCCAGCAGCGCCTCGGCCGGGCCCTGCTCGACGATCCGTCCCAAGTACATGACGCAGACGCGGTCGGACACGTAGCGCACCACGTTCAGGTCGTGGGCGATGAACAGGTAGGACAGCCCCAGCTCGCGCTGCAGCCTGCGCAGCAGGTTGAGCACCTGGGCCTGCACGGAGACGTCGAGCGCGCTGACGGCCTCGTCGCACACCAGGAGGCGCGGGTCGGTGGCCAGCGCGCGGGCGATGCCGATGCGCTGGGCCTGGCCGCCGGAGAACTGGTGCGGGTAGCGGTCGAGGTCGCCCGCGGAGAGCCCGACGAGCTCGAGCAGCTCGCCGGCGCGCTGCCGGGCCGCGCGCCCGGACGAGATGCGCTGGGCCTCCAGCGGCTCGGTGATCACCGAGCAGACCGTCATGCGCGGGTCGAACGAGCTGACCGGGTCCTGGAACACGATCTGCATCCGGCGGCGCAGCGGGGCCAGCTCGCGGGCGGAGAGCCCGGCGATCTCGCGGCCGTCGAAGCGGATGCTGCCGCTCGTCGGGTCGAGCAGGCGCAGCACCAGCCGGGCCACCGTCGACTTCCCCGACCCGGACTCGCCGACCAGCCCGACGGTCTCGCCCGGCGCGATCCGGAACGACACGCCGTCGACCGCCCGGACGTGCCCGACCGTGCGGCGCAGCAGGCCGCGGGTGATGGGGAAGTGCTTGACGAGGCCGGTGACCTCCAGCAGGTCGCCTGCCGGGGCGGCGTCGGCGGACAGGGGGTGCGCCGCGGGCGAGGACGACATCAGGCCCCCTTCGTGGTGAGCGCGTCCCGGAGCGGGCGCTCCTGGCCGGGCCGGTGCAGCAGGCAGCGCGCCGCGCGGTCGCCGGGCAGCTCGTGCAGCAGGGGTTCGGTGTGCCCGCACTCGTCCCACGCGCGCGCGCAGCGGGTGTGGAAGCGGCAGCCCGCCGGCATCGCGCGCAGCGGCGGCACGGCGCCCGGGATCGCGGCGAGCGGCTGCGCGCGGTCGGTGCCCGGCGTGGGCATCGCGTCCAGCAGCGCCGCGGTGTAGGGGTGCTGCGGGTCGCTCAGGACGTCGGCGGTGGCGCCCTGCTCGACGACCTGCCCCGCGTAGAAGACGACGACGCGGTCCGCGGTCTCGGCGACCACGCCCATGTCGTGGGTGACCAGCAGCATCGCGCTGCGGTACTCGTGCTGCAGGTCGCCGAGCAGCTCGAGGATCTGCGCCTCGATCGTGACGTCCAGCGCGGTGGTCGGCTCGTCGGCGATCAGCAGCCGCGGCGAGCACGCGAGCGCGATCGCGATCATGACGCGCTGCCGCTGGCCGCCGGAGAGCTGGTGCGGGTAGGCCGCGAGCCGACGGCGCGGGTCGGGCATCCCGACCTGCTCCAGCAGCTCGGCCGCCCGCTCGCGGGCGTCCCGCTTGCTGATCCGCCGGTGCAGCCGCAGCGCCTCGACGATCTGGTGGCCGACGCTGTAGAGCGGGTCGAGCGACGTCATCGGGTCCTGGAAGATCATGGCGATCTCGTTGCCGCGGACGCGGCGCAGCGCGCGGCGGTCGAGCGCGGCGAGGTCCTCGCCGTCCCAGAGCACCCGGCCCCCGCTGATCCGGCCGCCGTCGAGCAGCTGCAGCACGGCGAGCGCGGTGACGGTCTTGCCGGAGCCGGACTCGCCGACCACCGCGACGGTCTCCTGCGCCCCGACCGAGAAGCTCACCCCGGACACCGCCTCGACCGTGCCCTCGGGGGTGTCGAAGGTGACGTGGAGGTCCTCGACCTGCAGCAGCGGCGGGTTGGTCACGGTGGTGGACACGCAGCCTCCTCGTTGGGGCGCGGGTGCGCTCGCAGCGCTGCGAGCGGCCAGAACCGTTAGAATCCAGCTCTAGAACGCGTCTCGATCGTGCGGCACGTCACGGTGCATGTCAAGGCTTGCGGAAGCGCTCGGCATGGGGTCGCAGCTCGCCGACGAGGCGCCCGCGGCCCAGCGCGTCGAGGAAGCCCGCGGGTCCGTCGAAGTCGGGCATCTCGACGTACGCGGCGCCGATCCCGGGCCCGTCGTGCGCGTCCGAGCCCGCTGACACCGGCAGTCCGTGCCGGACGCCCAACGCGGCCGCCGCGGCGTTGTGCGCGGCGTCGCCGACCTTCGCGTTGAACGCCTCCACAAAGTCGACGCCGCCGGCCCCGCACAGCTCGTCGGCCACCGCACCGGTGCCCGAGCGCACCGGGTCGTAGGGGTGCGGGAGCCCGACGAGCCCGCCCTGCGCGCGGATCCGCGCCACGACGTCCGGCAGCGGCAGCACGTACGGGATCCGTTCGGCGAGGAACAGGCCGAGCACCTCGCCGTCGGGCGTGCGGATCTCCTCGCCGACCTCGATCCGCACGCCCAGATCGCGCCTGCGGGCGGCGAGCGCCGCGGAGACCTCGTGGTGGTCGGTCACGAAGACGACGTCGATGCCCGCGGCGACGGCCCGTTCGGCCAGCTCCTCGATCCCGAGGACGGAGTCCCCGGAAGCGACGGTGTGGACGTGGCAGTCGACCCGCACCCAGCCCGCGGGCAGGGGGTCCCGGCCGGGCCGGCTCACGGCGCCGCGGCTCGGCGCGCGGCGGCGTTCCTGGCCCGCCTGCGCTCGACGAACGCGCGCTGCTTGGCCGCGGCGCCGCACGCGCTCATCGAGCACCACACGCCCGAGTTGTTGCGCGAGGTGTCGTAGAAGGCCGCCCGGCACCGCGGCTCGCGGCACACCTTCAGCCGCTGCCACGTGCGGTCCTGGTCGGCGAGGACGGCTGCCGCGAGCAGCGTCGCCATCAGGTGTCGCACCGGGGCGACCTCGCGTGGCCGCAGGCGCGGTCGCCCGCCGTCCAGGGTGACGTGCAGGTGCAGGTCCGACGCGACCTGGTCGAGTCGCTCCCGTGCAGCGGCGTCGGCGGGCTGCTCGGCGTCGTTGTGGCGGGCCAGTGCCGCGCGCATGCCTTCCCGGACGGCGAGAGCGAGCTCGAGGTCCGCGGCGGAGATCTCGCCGTCGGCGACGTCGACGCCGTGCCCACGGCACCAGCGGGCGAGATCGGCAGGGGACTGCAGGGTCTCGTCGCCGTCGCCGGTCGCGACCCGCCCGAACCAGGTGTTGATCAAGCTCTGCAGGGTGTCGAGAGGGGGCGTCATGACCGAATGTTACCAACAAAGCTCATTGACTGGTCACCTGTTACCGGCTACTTTCAAACGGCGGTCACAGCGGTGACCGCACACCGACCGCCCACCGAGGGAGATCCGATGTTCCGCGGATTCGCGACCATGAACCTCTACGCCGACGACCTCGCCGCCGCGCGCGACTGGTACGCCGAGCTGTTCGGTGTCGAGGCCTACTACGCCTACCCGTCGGCCCCGGCGACGCCCGCCTACGTGGAGTTCCGCATCGGCGACGACGGTGACGAGATCGGGCTCATCGATCGCCGCTACGCCCCGCCGGGCGCCGCCAACGCCCCCGGCGGAGCGGTGATGTACTGGCACGTCGACGACCTCGAGAGCGCCGTCGACCGGTTGATCGCGCTGGGGGCGCGGGAGTACCAGCCGATCACCGAGCACGGTGACGGCTCCGGTTTCGTGACCGCGTCCGTGGTCGACCCGTTCGGCAACCTGTTCGGCGTCATGAACAACCCGCACTACATCGAGGTCGCGGCCGGCAGGGCGCAGACCGTGGCGACACCGGCCTGAGCGCGCACAGGTCTCCCGACAGCACCTTGGAGCCGTACTGCTGATTCTCGGGCTCGAGAACATCAGGACGGCTCCGAGGTGCGGGTGGCGAGCTCGGCGAGCAGGTCCTGCGAGTAGGCGATCCGGCCGGTGAGCAGCGGGCTCGGCCGGCACAGCGCGAGCGCGGCCTCGGCCATCACCTCCGGGGGTTCGGCGTCCGGGGCGCCCTCCGTGGTGAGGTGGTGGAACAGCGTGCCCGGGGTCGGCACCACGCGGTTGGGCGAGAGCGCGTTGACGGCGATGCCGTCGGCGTGCACCTCGGCGGCCAGGCCGGTGCTGAACCTCTCGATCGCGGCCTTGCACATCCCGTAGACGGTGCCGCCGCGCCCGGCCCGCTCGACCGGCGGGTGGATCGCGGCCCGGGAGGAGATGTTGAGGATCGCCCCGCGGCGCCGTTCGCGCATGCCCGGCACCACGCGGCGGGCCAGGTCGAACGGCGCGGTCACCTGCACCTCGAACATCAGCGCGAACCGCTTGTCGGAGAACTCGGTGACCGGGGTGAACCACGTGACAGCGGCGTTGTTCACCAGCACGTCGATGGGGCCGAGCCCGGCTTCCACCTGCTGCACGAGCGCCACGCGGTCGGCCGGCCGGGAGAGGTCGGCCCGCACCGCGAGCCCCCGCCCGCCCGCGGCCTCGATACCCGCGACGGTCTCGGTGATCGTGCCGGCGAAACGCGACTCCCCCTCCGCCGCGGTGCGCGCCGACACCGCCACCGCGGCGCCCTCGGCCGCGAGCCGGCGCGCGATCGCCGCGCCGATGCCCCGGCTGGCGCCGGTGACGAGCGCGACCCGTCCGTCGAGCTGTCCCATCTCACTCCTCCAGATCGGTCACCGCGGCGCGCGGCCCGGGGACTCCCCGGCCCGCCTGCCGTCCTACGAGCGATGCCAGCACGCACAGCACCGACATCACCGCCATCAGTCCGAACGTCCACCGGAAGCCGGTGATCAGGCCGTCGAGCGCGTCGGGGGAGACCCGCGAGAGTGAGCCCTCGAGCACGTGCGCGCGCAGGTCGGGCGGCAGCGGCAGGCCGATCAGCATCAGCGAGAGCGCGGTGCTGATCGTCACGCCGCAGCTCTGCGCCATCAGCCGCACCGCGTTGGTGATGCCCAGCCGGTCGGGGCGCACGTCCTGCAGCATCGCCGTGCTGTTGGCCGGCACGAACGCCCCGGAGCCCAGACCGATCACCACGACCGCCGTGATGAGCAGCGGGTATGGCGTGTCGACGTCGATCACCGCCAGCAGCAGCACCAGCCCGGCGAGCGAGACCGTCGACGCCACGACCGCGACGGTCCGGGCCCGCACCCAGCGCAGCACCAGCCCCGCCCCGGGTGCGGAGACGATCGAGGCGATCGCGATCGGCAGCACCTTCAGCCCGGCCTCGCTCGGGGTGTCGCCCTGCACGGCCTGGAAGTACAGGCCCATGAGCAGCACCACCGCGAAACGCGACATCGTGCCGAGGAACCCGGCGAGCACCCCGATCCCGACGACCGGCTCGGAGAACAGCCGCACGTCCACCACGGGTGCCGCCACCCGCTTCTCCACCAGCAGGAACACCGGAACCGCCACCAGGAACGCGATGGCACCGGCGACGACGAGCGGGTGCAGCCAGTCGCCCGAGCCGCCCTGGGACAGCGCGACCAGCAGCCCGCCGAGGCCGAGCACGACCAGCAGGTTGCCCGCCGGGTCGAGCCGCAGCGGCTCGCCCGAGCGCGGCACCCGTTCCATCACCCGCAGCCCCCACAGCAGGCAGACGATGCCGATGGGCACGTTCAGCAGCAGCGTCCAGCGCCAGCCCCACTCGGTGGTGACGAGGCCGCCGACCGTCGGCCCGAGCATCTGGGCCAGCGAGAACGACGCCATGTAGATGCCCAGCCCCTGCCCGAGCATCCGGCGCGGGAACGCGGCCGTCACCAGCGCGGCGCTGTTGGTCATCAGCATGGCCGCGCCGGCGGCCTGCAGCACCCGGCAGGCGATGAGCAGCCCGACGTCGGGCGCCGCCCCGGCCAGCAGGCTCGCCGCGGTGAACAGCCCGACGCCGGTGAGGTACATCGTGCGCCTTCCGAACACGTCCGCCAGCCGGCCGAAGAAGATCAGCAGGGTGACGTGCGTGAGCTGGAAGGACAGCAGGATCCAGCTCGCGCCGACCGGCCCGGCGTCGAGCCCGGCGACGATCGCGGGCAGCGCGATGTTGAGCGAGCTGACGTTGATCCCGCTCATCAGCGAGGCGAGGCAGACGACGGACAGCAGTCGCCAGGCATAGCGGACCCGCTCCCGCTCGGAGCCCTCTGCCTCCCGCACGTTGGAGCCATCCTGCTGTCGGGAGGCCCCGCTGAACCGCACGTTGGAGCCATCCTGCTGTCGGGAGGCCCCGCTGGACCGCACGTTGGAGCCAAGGTGCTGTCCGGAGGGGCCTGCGGGCGTCACACCCCGATCGCGTCGGCCAGCCGTGCGCGGTGCCATGACGGGTCGCCCAGCCACAGGCGCGTGGCCTCGGCGCGCTTGAGGTGCAGGTGCGCGTCGTGCTCCCAGGTGAAGCCGATGCCGCCGTGGATCTGGATGTTCTCGGCGGCGGCGTGGAAGTAGGCGTCGGAGCAGTAGGCCTTGGCCAGGCTCGCGACGGCCGGGACCTCGTCGGAGTCCGCCGCCACCGCCCACGCCCCGTAGTACGCGGCGGCGCGGGCCGACTCGACCTTCAGCATCATGTCCGCGGCCTTGTGCTTGACGGCCTGGAACGAGCCGATCACGCGCCCGAACTGGACGCGCTGCTTCGCGTACGCCACGGCCATGTCGAGGGCCGCCTGCGCCCCGCCGACCTGCTCCAGCGCCAGCGCCACCGCGGCCTTGTGCAGGGTGCGCCGCACCGTCTGCGCCGCGGCGCCGTCGGTGCCGACGAGCCGGGCCGCCGCTCCGTCGAGCTCGAGGTGGGCGAGCGGGCGGGTCTGGTCCAGCGTGGGCACGGCCGTGCGGGTGAGCCCGGAGGCCGTGGCGTCCACGGCGAAGAGCGAGAGCCCGGCGTCGGTGCGGGCCACCACCAGCAGGAGGTCGGCGAGCGCCCCGTCGGGCACGTAGCTCTTGACGCCGTGCAGGGTCCAGTCCGGACCGGACGCGCGCGCCGTGGCCTCGGTGGCGTCCAGCTCCCAGCGCCCGCCGGCCTCGGTGACGGCGAGGGTGGCGATCGTGGAGCCGTCGGCGATGCCGGGCAGCAGGTCCTTGGCCGCCTCGTCGTCGCCCGCGTCGAGGATCGCGGACACGGCGAGCACGGCCGTCGCGAAGAAGGGGCCCGGCAGGACCGCCCGGCCCATCTCCTCGGCGACGACGGCGAGCTCGACGAAGCCCGCGCCGCTGCCGCCGTGCTCCTCGGGCACCATCAGGCCCTGCAGGCCCAGCTCCTCGGCCATCCGGCGCCACAGGGCCGGGTCGTGCGCGTCGGGCGTGTCCATCAGCGTGCGGACCGTCGCGAGCGGCACCTCGTTCTCCAGGAACCGGCGCACGGAGCGGCGCAGGTCCTCCTGCTCGGTGTCGAACACCAGCTGCATGGCTGCCTCCTGCTAACTGACGGCGGGCTTGAAGACGCGTTCGACCAGGTCGGCGAGCCGGTCGGGCTCCCACGGGCCGTTCGAGACGACGTGCCGGATCGGCTCGGGCTTGTTCATCAGGTGCACCTCGTAGCCGCGGGCGCCGATGACCTGGCCGGTGAGCCAGTCCGACGCCGTGCTCGCCAGGTACGCGACGATCGGGGCGATGTTGTCGGGCGAGCGCTCGTCGTCGGACGGGAGCGTGCCGCGCTGCCGTTCGGTGGGGATGGAGGCGATCATGCGGGTGGCGGCGCCCGGCGAGATCGCGTTGGCGGTGACGCCGTAGCGGGCCAGCGCGTTCGCGCACGAGTACGTGAGCCCGACGATGCCCATCTTCGCCGCGGCGTAGTTGGGCTGGCCGGGCGCGCCGTACAGCCCCGACACCGACGTGAAGTTGATCAGGCGGTAGTGCCCCTCGGCGTTGCGCTGCTCGCGCCAGTACGCCGACGCGGGCTTGGTGGTGGAGAAGTGCCCCTTGAGGTGGACGCGGATGACGTCGTCCCACTCCTTCTCGGCCAGGTTGAAGATCATCCGGTCTCGGAGGATGCCGGCCGCGTTGACCAGCACGTCCAGCGCCCCGAACTTGTCCACCGCGGTGCGGACGAGGCGCTCGCCGACCTCGGGGTCGGCGACGTCGCCGCCGTCGGACACGGCCGCGCCACCCGCGTCGGTGATCTCCTGCGCCACCGTGGCCGCGGGTCCGGTGTCGGCGCCGCTGCCGTCGACCTCGGCGCCGAGGTCGTTGACGACCACGGCCGCACCCTCGGCGGCCAGCAGCCGCGCGATGCCCGCGCCGATGCCCCGCCCGGCCCCGGTGACGACCGCGACCCGTCCGTCCAGCCTGCCTGTCACTTGACCCCTCCTGCCACCGGTTCCCGCGGCAGGCCCAGCGCCCGTTCCGCGATGATGTTGCGTTGGATCTCGCTGGTGCCGGAGAAGATCGTCCCGGCGCGGCTGGCCAGGAACACGCCCTGCCAGTGGGTCGTGCGGTAGCCCTCGCCCTCGGGGCGCACGAGCGCCTCGGCGCCGAGCAGCTCCGCGGCGAGCTCGCCGACGCGGCGCTCGTACTCGCTCCAGAACAGCTTCGCGATCGACGCCTCCGGCCCCGGCTCGCGGCCCTCGGCGAGCTGCGCCATCAGCCGCATGCCCTGGTAGCGCATGATCTCGACGTGCGTGTGGCACCACGCCAGCTCGTCGCGGATCGCGGGGTCGCGGTCGCGGCCCTGCTTGCGGGCCAGGTCGACCAGCGCCTCGAACTGGCGGCGGTAGCGCAGGTGGGCGGTGGTGGCGCTGCCCCCGCGCTCGTGCCCGAGGGTCGTCATCGCGACCCGCCAGCCGTTGTTGAGCCCGCCGATGACGTTGAACAGCGGCGCGCGGGCGCCGTCGATGAACTCCTCGCCGAACTCGGCGGAGCCGGTGAGCTGCTTGAGCGGGCGCGCGTCGATGTTGTTGTCGCGCATCGGCAGCAGGACGTAGGACAGCCCCTTGTGCTTGGGCGCCTCGGGGTCCGTCCGGCACAGGACGAAGATCATGTTCGCCCGGTAGAACCCGGACGTCCACACCTTCTGCCCGGTGACCACCACCTCGTCGCCGACGACCTGCCCGCGGGTCTGCACACCGCCGAGGTCGGAGCCCTGCTCGGGTTCGGAGAAGCCCTGGCAGTAGACGTCCTCGGCGCTGATGATCCGGGGCAGGAAGTGCTTCTGCTGCTCCTCGGTGCCGTGCACCATGATCGACGGGCCGACCATGTTCTCGCCGAACCCGCGCCGGATCCGCGGCAGGCCGGCGCGCACCAGCTCCTCGCTGTAGATCGCGTTCTGCACCGGGCCGAGGCCCCGGCCGCCGAAGCGCTCGGGCCACTGCGGGCAGATCCAGCCGTCGGCCAGCAGGGCCTGGGTCCACTCCGCGTACCGGGGATCGGCCTCCGCCTGCTCGAACGCCGCACGGTCGCCGCCCGTCATCGGCGGCGAGTTCCAGTCCACCAGCTCCGCGAGGCCCTTGGGGGCGTTCCGGGCGATCCACTCCCGGATCTCGCGCCGGAAGGCCTCCGCCTCCGGTCCGAGGTCGAGTTCCATCAGTTGCCTCCAGTTACGACGACGCAGTCACCACGAGGACGTCGAGCGCTTCGACGTCGCCGCCGTCGACGCGCAAGGGGTTGATCTCCAGCGTCTGCAGCGCGGGCCCGAGCCCGGCCGCGGCCGCGGCGACGCCCGCGACGACCTCGGACACGCGGTCCAGGTCGGCGGGCCGGGTGCCCCGGGCCCCGCCGAGCACGGCCGCGCCGCGCAGCTCGCCGAGCATGCGGCGCACCTGGCCCGGGTCGACCGGCAGCAGCCGCAGCGCGACGTCGTGCAGGACCTCGATGAACACGCCGCCGAGCCCGACCGCGAGCACCGGGCCGAACGACGGGTCCACCGTGACGCCCACGAACAGCTCCGTCGCGGGCGCGCGCATCGGGCTGACCAGCACGCCGTCGATCGCGGACGTGGCCGCCCGCCCGGCCGCCAGCACCCGCCCGAAGGCCGTGCGCACCTCGTCGGCGCCGGACACCCCGAGCGCGACGCCGCCGATGTCGCTCTTGTGCGTGATCTCGGCCGAGCAGATCTTGAGCGCCACCGGCCCGCCGAACGCCAGCGCGGCGGCGACGGCCGCGTCGGCGTCGATGACGAGCTCGGCGGGCACCAGCGGCACGCCGCTCGCCGCGAGCAGGTCGCGCCCGCGCGCCTCCGACCACGGCCCGGACGGCAGCCCGGGCGGCGCGGTCGCCGCGGTGCCCGCACCGACCGCCGGCGGGGCCAACCGGGTCTCGTGC
Source organism: Pseudonocardia kunmingensis (assembly GCF_006716445.1). GTDB lineage: Bacteria > Actinomycetota > Actinomycetes > Mycobacteriales > Pseudonocardiaceae > Pseudonocardia > Pseudonocardia kunmingensis. The sequence continues at coordinate 1,657,700 of NZ_VFPA01000001.1, read as the reverse complement.
CAGGTCAGGGCGTGCCCGATGGCGGTGAGACCGAACTCGATGCCGCCCAGCGCGTGCAGCCCGTGGCGGTCCAGCAGCGACTGCGCGTAGGGCGAGAGGTCGGTGCAGGTGGCCGTGAAGTTGACGACCGGCACGCGCGAGCGCGCGGTCGTGGCCGCCACCTCGGCCACGCGCCGCTCCACCACCGACGGGTCCGGCGGCTCGGCCTGGGGCAGCGCGAGCATGTTGAAGACGAAGTCGACACCCGGGTCGTCGACCACGGCGTTCAGCGCGACGTCGCCGAGGGCGGACTGCGCGGAGCCGCGGTCGGCGAGGATGACGCCGGTGACGTCGAGCGGGTTCTGCGCCGCCGCGAACGGGGGGAGCACCGCGCGCAGCGCGGCCGTCGTCGCCGGCGCGAACTCGACGATCTCGACGCCCTCGTCGGTGCTGCGGTCGGCGATGATGTCGCAGGCCCCGCCGGATGCGGTGACCACACCGACCCGGCGCCCGCTCGGCACCTGCCCCGACCCCATCAGCCCGCAGGTGACCAGCAGCTCCTCCAGGCTCTTGACCCGGATCACGCCGTACTGGCGGAACGCGGCGTCGACCACGGCGTCGTCGCCCGCCAGCGCGCCGGTGTGGGCGAGGGCGGTGCGCTGCCCCGCCTCGGTGCGCCCGACCTTGAGCGCGACGATCGGCTTGCCCGCGGCCATCGCGGCCGCGGCGAGCGCGGTGAAGCGCGGCGCGTCGCGCACCGACTCCAGGAACAGGCCGATCACCTCGCAGTCGTCGTCGGCGATGAGGTGCTCGACGACGTCGGCCGTGGTGATCACGGCCTCGTTGCCCATCGAGGTGAGCAGGCTGATGCCCACCTGGTGGACGCGCGCGAAGGCGAGGACGTTGCTGGTGAGCGCCCCGCTCTGCAGCACGATGCCGACCGGGCCGCGGCGCAGCGGCGGCACGATGCCCAGGCCGAACGGCGCCACCGACGCGGCCGCGTTGACGAAGCCGAGGCAGTTGGGGCCCAGGAGCGTGATGTCGCGGGCCACGGCCTGCTCGACGAGCCTGCGTTCGAGCTCGCGGCCCTGCGCGTCGCCGCCGTCGCCGTAGCCGGAGGCGAGCACCACGGCGTTGCGGACGCCGGCCGCGGCCGCGTCGTCGAGCACGCTCTCCACCGCGTGCGTGGGTGCGAAGACGTAGGCGAGGTCGACGGGCGCGTCGAGCGCGCGCAGGCTCGGCACGGTGGGCAGGTCGAAGGCCGTCGGGTGCTTCGGGTGCACGGGGCGCAGGGCGCCGGTGAAGCCGGCGGTGCGCAGGCTGTCGACCACGAAGCGGCCCCAGCCCGAGCTGTCCGATGCCCCGACGAGCGCGATGCTGCGCGGTGCGAAGAACTCGCGCAGCCGCTCGGGTGTGGCCAGCCGCCTGCGTGCTGCGGCGGGGTCGAGCGGGTCGGGCGGGGCGTGGCGCCCCGCGGCGTCGAGCGTCACTGATCGAGTCGGCTGCGCCATCGGATCCTCCCCGGGCGTCGACTGAATCGGCGTCCTAGAACCGGATTCGACTATGGGCGCAAGCGTCGCGCCGTGTCAACGGCTTGACACGGCTGTGCCGCTGGGCCAACTCTGTCCTAGAACCGCATTCCAAATCGGGGACGGGAGAGCAGCGATGGCGCTGGACCACGATCTCGTCGGAGTGGCCTCCGAGCCCGTCGAGCGCAGCTGGCGCGCCGACGACGTGATCCTCTACGCGCTCGGCGTCGGCGCCGGGGCGCAGGACCCCACCGACGAGCTCGCCTTCACCACCGAGAACACCGCCGGTGTCGAGCTGCGGGTCCTGCCCACGTTCGCCGTGCTGGCGGCGCAGGCCCGCACCGGGCGCAGGCTCGGCGACTTCGACCCGGCCAAGCTCGTGCACGCCGAGCAGGCGTTCGAGCTGCACGCGCCGCTGCCCGTCGACGGGCGGGTGCAGGTCGTCTCCACCGTCACCGGCATCGCCGACAAGGGCAGCGGCGCGCTCGTCACCACCGAGAGCACCGCGGCCGACGCCGAGACGGGGAAGCCGCTGGTCACCACGCGCAGCGGGGTGTTCATCCGCGGCGAGGGCGGCTTCGGGCGATCCGGCTCCACCAGCGATCCGTGGGCGCTGCCCGAGCGCGCGCCCGACGAGCAGGTCCGCTACCGCACCCGCCCGGAACAGGCCTTGGTCTACCGCCTGTCCGGCGACCGCAACCCCCTGCACGCCGACCCCGCGTTCGCCGCCCGCGGCGGGTTCGAGCGGCCGATCCTGCACGGGCTGTGCACCTACGGGTTCACCGGCCGGGCCCTGCTGCACGCGCTGTGCGACTCGGACCCGGACCGGTTCGACGCGATGTCGGGCCGGTTCAGCCGGCCCGTCCTGCCCGGTGACGAGCTCGTCGTCTCGATCTGGCGCGACGAGCCGGGGACCGCGCTCTTCCGCACCGCCACCGCCGACGGCTGGGTCGTGATCGACCGCGGCCGCGTCCGGTTCCACTGAGCGGAGCTTGCGGAGCGAACAGACCACACTAGAAGCAGGAGGCAGGAGATGGCAGCGCGCGCCGCCGCGATCGTCGGGATCCACGAGCTCGCCTCGCGGCGGGTCGACGGACTGAGCAAGTGGCAGATCAAGGCCGAGTGCGCGGCCCGCGCGCTCGCCGACGCCGGCCTCACGTTCGCCGACGTCGACGCCGTCTACGACGCGGGGGAGACCGGCCCGATGGCCGGCATCGCGGTGCCGGAGTACCTCGGGATCTCCCCGCGGCTGGTCGACACCACCGGCGTCGGCGGCAGCTCCTACGAGTTCCACGCGGCCCACGCCGCCCGTGACATCGCCGCCGGCCGGGCCCGCGTCGCGCTGCTGACCTACGGGTCCACGGCGAAGAGCGAGTCGCGCGCCATCGGCACCGGCGCCCGCCCACCGGGTGACCCCGCGCCGGCGAACAACATGGAGACGCCCTACGGGCTGCCGCTGATCGGCAACTACGCACTGGTGGCGCGGCGGCACATGCACGAGTACGGCACCACGCCCGAGCAGCTGGCCGAGATCGCGGTCACCACGCGTGCGCACGCCGTGCGCAACCCCGAGGCGGTCGCCGGGCTCGCCGCGCTGGGGATCCGGAAGACCGGCGAGATCACCGTCGAGGACGTGCTCGGCTCGCGCATGGTCGCCGACCCGCTGCACCTGCTCGACTGCTGCCTCGTCTCCGACGGCGGCGGCGCGGTCGTCATCGCGGCGGCGGACGTGGCGGCCGACTGCCGCCCGTCGCCGGTGTGGATCCTCGGCTCCGGCGAGGCCGTCGGCTACCCGGGCAACGACCGGGACATCACCACGAGCGCGGCCGCGCAGTCCGGTCCGCCCGCGTTCGCCGAGGCGGGCGTGCGGCCGGAGGACGTCGACATCGCGATGATCTACGACTCGTTCACGATCACCGTGCTCACGCTGCTGGAGGACCTCGGGTTCGCCAAGAAGGGCGAGGGCGGCCCGTTCGTCGAGGGCGGGCGGCTGCGCTTCGACCGGCCGGGCGCGCCCGCGCTCAACACCGACGGCGGCGGGCTCTCGTCCAACCACCCCGGGATGCGTGGGATCTTCCTGCTGATCGAGGCGGCCCGGCAGCTGCGCGGGGAGTCGACCTCGCAGGTGGACGGGGCCCGCACCGCCGTCGCCCACGGCAACGGCGGGTTGCTCGGCACCCGCCACGCCGCCGCGACCGTCGTACTGGGGAGGGACTGACATGACCGACACCCGACCGCTGCCCGTGCTCACCGAGCCCGACACCGCGGAGTTCTGGCGGGCGTGCGGCGAGCACCGCCTCACCTACGGCACAGGTCCGGACGGGGAGGTCGTCTTCTTCCCGCGCCGGGTGGAGGGCGGCGAGACGCGCGAGTCGGCGGGCCGCGGCGTCGTCTACACGTTCACCGTGGTGCGCCAGCACGGGCACCCGTTCTTCCGCGCGCACGCGCCCTACGTGGTGGCCTACGTCGACCTCGACGAGGGCTTCCGCATGCTCGCCGAGGTCGACGCCGATCCGGACGCGGTGCGCGTCGGGATGCGGGTCGACCTCGGCTGGGAGGACCACGGGGAGACCGCGGTCCCGGTCTTCCGCCCCGTCGATACCGTGGCTACGTAGGCTTGCGCGACCGGCGTCCGAGGTGGGGTCCGGATGTCGAGCGATCGAGGAGGCGCCGTGACAGCGCGCAGCAGCGGCCGCAGTGCGGGCCGGCAGTGGAGCACCACCGAGCAGACCCGCGTCCAGTTCCTGGACGCCGCCCGGGTCGTGTTCGCGCGCCGCGGCTTCGCGGAGGCGAGTGTCTCCGAGGTGGTGGAGCGGGCCGGGTCGAGCGTCGGGAGCCTCTACCACCACTTCGGCGGCAAGGCGGAGCTGTTCACCGCGCTGTGGGAGCGCTACCGCGACGAGCAGCACGCCGTGGCGGCCGCCGCGGTCGCCGCCGCGCGGGCCGACGGCGTCACCGACCCGTTCGCGCTGTTCGAGGCCGGTGCCCGCGCCTACCTGCAGGCCACGTGGACCAACCGGGACCTGGTCAAGCTCGTCCACGACGGCGACACCCCGCCCGGGTTCCAGAAGCTGCTGCGCCAGAGCGGCAAGGAGTGGGTGAAGGACAACTTCCGCCTCCTCGGCGCGAGCAACAGCCCGGTGAACCGCGTGCTCGTCGCGCTGCTCACCAGCTTCATGGGCGACGCCCGCCGCGAGATCGCCTCCGCGCGCTCGGCCAAGGAGGCCCAGCAGCTGGTGGACACGATGATGGACGTGCTCGGACGCATGCGCGCCGTGATCGAGAGCGAGCTGCTCGCCGACCTGCCCGGCTGACGGCGGTCACGGGCTCGGGGCGTCGAGCAGGCCCTCGGCGGGACCGTCGAACCCGTTCGCCCAGAGCCGCCCGCGCAGGGACAGGTCGAGCAGCATGTGGGTGATCTCCTCCGCCGACATCGACGGCTCGTCCTCCTCCAGCCACCACTGCAGGATCGCGACCTGCTCACCCACCCAGGCGCGGGCGAGCAGTTCGGCGTCGATGCGCATGGTGACGCGGTGGTGGGCTGCGCGGTCGGCGAAGATCTTCGCTGCCGTCGCCGTCCGGCTGTCGACGAAGGTCCGCAGGGCGCTCCCGTGCCCCTCCCCGCGCAGGATCACCCGGTAGGTGTCGCGTTCCTCCCGGGCGTGCCGGAACAGTTCCAGCACCGGCTTGCCGGTGAACCCGCGGGAGGACGCGGGCGCGAGCGGGACGAGGCGTTCCTGCAGCTCGGCCAGCACGTCGGCGACGACCTGGTCGAGCAGGGCCTGCTTGTCCCGGTAGTACTTGTAGAACGTGGCGCGGCTGATGTCCGCGTGCTCGGTGATGTCCTCGACGGTGACGTCGTCGAAGCCGTTCGCGAGGACGAGCTGGACCAGGGCGGCCTTCAGGAGCCGCTTGGTGCGCCGGGTCCGGCGGTCCTCGGCCATCTCATCCTCCGGGATCGGCGCTGCCGGCCGTGGAACACGGCGCGGTGTTTCCGACACAGAGCCTACAGTCGGACATCCTGTCGCCTCTCTCCCCGGATCTGCCAGAGGCCGTGCGCGACCAGGCCGGCAACGGCGACGACGATGACGGCCAGCAGGGTCGCCGCGACCGGACCGGACCAGAACACCGACCACTCGCCCTTGGAGACGAGCAGGGCCCGGCGGAGGTTGTCCTCGAGCATCGGGCCGAGGATCACGCCGAGCAGCAGGTTGGTCAGCGGGTAGCCCGAGCGTCGCATGAGGTAGCCGACGATCCCGAAGACGACCATCAGGCCGACGTCGAAGAAGTTGCTGCGCAGGGAGTAGACGCCGACGAAGCACAAGCTCGCGATGAACGCGGTGAGGAACGGGGAGACGGCCCGCAGCGCACCCGCGAAGAACGGCACGAGCGCCGTGTTGAGCACCAGCAGCATCACGTTGGCCACGACGACCGCGGCGATGACCGCCCAGACGATGTCGGAGGACTTCGTGAACAGCGCAGGCCCCGGTTGGAGGCCGACCATGACGAGCCCGCCGAGGATCATGGCGCCGCTCGCCGAGCCCGGGATGCCGAGCGCGAGGGTCGGGATCAGCGCACCGCCCACGGAGGCGTTGTCCGCGGCCTCGGGTGCCGCGAGCCCGCGCGGGTTGCCCTTCCCGAAGCTGTCGCGGTCCTTCCCGAACAGCTTCTCCGTGGCGTAGGCGATGAACGTCGCCATCGACGCCCCGGCGCCGGGGAAGATCCCGATCAGGAAGCCGATGAGGCCACCGCGGGCCATGCTCGGGGAGTACCGGACGATGCTGCGGGCGGGCGGGAACAGCGAACGCAGCGACACCCGGGTGGCGTGGTCGACGGTGCCGCCGTCCCGGACGCGGACGAAGACCTCGGAGAGCCCGAAGATGCCGATGGCGACGACGACGAGGTCGGCGCCGTCCCAGAGGTCGACCACTCCCCAGGTGAACCGCTCGTCGCCGGTGACGCGGTCGAGCCCGACCGTGGAGATGAGCACCCCGATGCCGACGGCGGCGATCGCCTTCGTCCGCGTGGAGTTCGTGATGCCGGAGGTCAGGAGCAGCACGAGCGTGACGAGCAGGAAGTACTCGGCCGGTCCGAAGAGGATCGCGGCCTGGGCGAGGGTCGCGGCGAGGAGAGCCAGCCCCACGAAACCGATCATCCCCCCGACGAAGGACGCGACGGCGCTGAGCGTCAGGGCGTAGCCGACCCGGCCGCTCCGGGCGAGCGGGTACCCGTCGAAGGTCGAGACGACGCTCGACGCGTCGCCCGGGATGTTGAGCAGGATCGAGCTGATCCGCCCGCCGAACATGCCGCCCATGTAGATGGCGACGAGCAGCACCAGGGCGCTCACCGGGGACAGCCCGAACGTCAACGGGAGCAGCACGGCCATCGTCGTGACGGTGCCGATGCCCGGGAGAGCGCCGACCACCGTCCCGATCGTGACGCCGAGGGCGCACCAGGCGAGGGTGGCCGGGTCCGACAGGACCGAGGCCAGCCCGCCGCCCAGCAGGGTCAGGAGTTCCACCGCAGCACTTCCCTCACGAGGGCAGCAGGTCGATGGGGACCTGCAGCAGGACGACGAAGACGACGTACAGGCCGGCGGTCAGGAGCGCCGTGGTCAGGACGGCCCGGGTCCAGGAACGCCGTTCGACGACGCGCAGGCAGCACAGGATCAGGAGGGGCACCGCCGCCAGGCCGATCCACGGGCCGAGCAGCGCGGCGACGACGGCCAGCGCGACGAACCGGTGCATCGGAGGCTCTGACCAGCGACGCAGCCGCGCTCCGGGACCGGTGGGCGCGGCGGGCACCTCCTCGGGGCGCGGCCGCCGGGTCTGCCGGATGGCGTCGATCGCGAGGAGGACCAGCACGACCGTGCCGAGGACCAGGGGGAGGAACGCGGGTCCGAGGTCCGCGCTCGTGTCGGTGCTGCCGGTCCAGAGGGTGGCCGCCTGCCACAGGACCGTGGCGGTCCACAGGCCGGCGACGACGGGGAAGGCGGACGGGAGCCCGCCGCGTCGACGGGTGTCGGTGCTCGTGGACATCTCAACCACGCTCCTGGAGGTAGCGGCCGAACTCGTCGCCTTCTTCGCGCAGCCACGCGCCGTACTCGTCGGGGCCCTTGTACTCGACGATCAGGCCGTTCTTCTGCGCGAACCGGGCCCACTCCTCGGTGCGGCTGACGTCGCGGAGCGCCTCGGCCCAGTACGCGACCGCCTCGTCCGACGCCGCCGCGGACATGACGACGCCCTGCGCCCGGTAGTAGGAGACGTCGAGTCCGTGGTCGCGGAGCGTCGGGACGTGGGGCAACGACTCGAGCCGCTCGTCCGACGTCACGGCGAGCGCGCGCAGGTCTCCGTTGTCGATGTAGCTGCGTGCCAGGCTCGGCACGACCAGTGCGACGTCGATCCGCCCGCTGACGACGTCCGGGACGACCTGCGAGACCCCCTTGCTGGGGACGAAGTTCAGCGTCTGCGGGTCGATGCCACGGTCGCGGGCGATCGTCTGCCAGGTCGCCGGTTCCTTCGACTGCAAGGTGCTCGACAGTCCGAACGTCGCCTCGTCCGTCGCCATGCCGTCGATCAGGTCCTGGAACGTGCGGAGCCGCGAGCCGGTCGCGGTGACGAGGATCAGCGGGCTGGTCGCGAGCTGCGCCACCGGACGCAGCTGGTCCATGCGGATCGGCGCGTCCTCGCGGTAGAGGGGCGCCAGCACGTCCACCCACTGCATCAGGGTGTTGTCATCGCCCTGCCGGGCCAGGGTCTGGATACCCAGGAGGCCGCCCGCGCCCCCGATGTTCTCGACGTAGATGTCGCCGTGGGAGATGCCCGCGGAGGAGAGCGTGCGCGCGGTCTCCCGTGCGGCGGTGTCGGTGCCCCCGCCGGGGGCGAACGGGACGATGTAGCGGATCCGGCTCCCCGGGGCGTCCGGCGCGCTCACGCCCGGAGCCCCGCATCCGACGAGGGACGCGATGGCCGCCACGGCGACCAGGCACAGTGCGGTCCTCGATGCCATGTGCAGTCCTCTCTGACTGGCAGCCCGGGTCCTGCGACATGCTGTCCGTAAGTAGACGGACTGTCAACAGTCGGTCGACCTATACAGGAAAGGGTTGCGCGCCCTCGAGCGGCCTGGTAGACAGCGTGTCCAGTAGTGATCGGCACGACTGAAAAGAGTCCCGGTGTGTGATTCGATGCTGAACCTCGGCCGCTTCATCGCACGCGCGGCGACCTACTGGCCGAGCAACGACGCGTTGGTCTGCGATGGGCGGCGATGGACCTATGCCGAGCTCGACGCGCGGTCGAACCGGCTCGCTTCCGCGCTGGCCGGGCGGGGTATCGCCGTCGGCGGCGCCGTCGCGACGTTCGCCGCCAACCGCGCCGAGCTGGTCGAGGTCGAGGTCGCGCTCTACAAGGGGGGGCTCCTCCGGGTGCCGATCAACCACCGGCTCGGGTTCGAGGAGGTGCGGCACATCCTGGCCGACGCGGACGTCCGGCTGCTGCTCACCGACGCGGCGCACGCCGACACCGGGCGCCGTGCGGCCCGCGCGGCCGGCCGCGAGATCCCGGTGGTGGTGTTCGACGCCGGTGTCGCCGACGCGGACTCCTACGACGACCTGCTCGCCGCGGGCGACGAGGCTCCGGTCGCCGTCGACGTCGGGCTGGACGCACCGAGCGTCCTGCACTTCACGTCCGGCTCGACGGGTCGTCTCAAGGCCGCGGTGCAGACCACCGGCAACCGCCTGGCCAACATGCGCAAACGCCTGATGGACCCCGACGCCGCGGCATCGCCCGACGAGACCTACCTCGTCGCCGGCCCGATCACCCACGCCTCCGGGATGGGCCTGCTCGCCCTGATGAGCCGGGGTGCCACGATCGTCGTGCTGCCGGCGTTCACCCCGCAGGCCTTCCTCGACCTGATCGCCCAGGAGCGCGTCACGTCGACCTTCCTGGTGCCGACGATGCTCAACATGGTGCTCGCCCACCCCGGTCGCGACACCGCGGACGTCTCGTCGTTGAAGGTCGTGCGGGTCGGCGGCGCACCGGTGTCCCCGCAACGGCTGCGGGATGCGGTCGCGCTGTTCGGACCGGTCGTGATGCAGGGCTACGGGCAGGCCGAGACCACCAGCGGGGTGACCACGCTGACCCGCGCCGATGTGGTGCGCGGGATCGAGAGCGACCCGGAGCTGCTGCTGTCGTGCGGCCGCGCGCAGTTCGACACCGAGATACGGGTGGTGGACGAGCAGCTGCGCCCGGTGCCGACCGGGGTCACCGGCGAGCTGGTCGTCCGCGGGCCGGACTGCGTCACCGAGTACTGGCACGAGCCCGAGCTGTCCGCGGAGACCTTCCGGGACGGCTGGGTGCTGACCGGCGACGTCGCCTACCTGCGGGAAGACGGCTACGTGTTCATCGTCGACCGCAAGAAAGACATGATCATCTCGGGCGGCTTCAACATCTACTGCAGCGAGGTCGAGGCGGCGCTCTACGAGCACCCCGCCGTCGTCGAGGCCTGTGTGGTCGGGGTGCCCGACGAGAAGTGGGGCGAGGCGGTGAAGGCCGTCGTCGTGCCGCGGTCCGGCGCCGGGCTCGACCCCGCCGAGCTGATCGCCTTCTGCGCCGACCGGCTGGACCGCCTCAAGAAGCCGCAGTCGGTCGACCTCGTCGATGCCCTCCCGGTCAACCGCAACGGCAAGATCGACCGCCGCGCGGTGCGGGCCCCGTACTGGGCCGGCTCCGACCGGGCCGTGAACTGAAGCGCCGGGAGCAACGGATGTCCTTCGACCTCACGCCCTCCTACGACGAGCTCCCGGGCGTCCGGCCCGTCGTCGACGAGCTGCGCCGCTACCTCGGCGGGGAGCTGGCCGACTACGAGCGGGCACACGGCCTCGGACCCGAGTCGCGGTACGACCGCTCGGTCCTGCAACCGGTGTGGAAGCGCAGCCGCGAGCTGGGCTTCTACGGGATCCACCTGCCGCCGGAGTACGGCGGCCGCGGCCTCACCCACTCCGAGCTCGCCGCTCTCAAGGAGGAGGTCGGTGCCTCCGGGCGAGCGCTCTACCACAGCGTGCTCGGCGACATGGGCGGTCCGCTGCGGGCCGGCGCGATCTTCGGACACGCCACCCCCGTCCAGCTCGAGCGGTACCTGCTGCCCGTCGTCGACGGTGACCGGGCCTGCTGCTTCTCGCTCACCGAGACCGATGCGGGGTCCGACGTCCGCGCGATGCGCACCACCGCGACCCCGGACGGCGCGGGTTGGCGGCTGACCGGGCGCAAGGTCTTCAGCTCGGCCGGGCCGTTCGCGGACTTCTCCGTGCTCGTGGCGCGGATGGCGGGGCCCGGGGAGGTCTACTCCGCGTTCCTCGTCGACCTCGACTCGCCGGGGTGCACCGTCCTCGACGGGGAGGTGCCGCTCTCGGGTCAGCACATCGAGTCCGACATCCTGCTGCAGGACTGCTACGTCGGTCCCGACCAGCTCCTCGGCGGCGTCGGGGACGGCTTGAAGATCGGACTCGGCCGGGTGACGAGCAACCGGCTGCTGCACTGCCCGACGATCATCGGGCACGCCCGCCGGGTCCTCGCCCTCACGATCGAGTACGCGAAGCAGCGGGCGATCTTCGGCGGCACCCTCGCCGACCTGCAGTCGATCCAGCACAAGATCGCCGACATGGCCACCGCGCTCTACGCCGCGCGGTCCATGACCTACGACGCGCTGGCCGCGCTCGACCGCGGCGAGAGCCCGCGCACCGAGGCGTTCATGTGCAAGCTCTTCGTGGCCGAGAACGCCTTCGCGATCGCCGACAGCGCGATGCAGATCCACGGCAAGGCGGGGATGGTGCGGGGCTCGGAGATCGAGTGGATGTTCCGCCGGCTCCGGATGTTCCGCATCCTCACCGGCTCCTCGGAGATCCAGAAGAACGGCATCGCGAAGGCCCTGCTCACCTGAGGGGGGTTGCGCCACCGGCGCGTCGCCCCCTTATCACACGTGCGTAACCCACCCCCGCTATGGTCGAATCAGCGCAGGGAGGTGGTCGCGTGAAGCACCGACAACCAGGCCCCAACGGTGCCCACCCCGATCCAGGGGAGGCACCGGGGATCGCGCCGCACCCGAGCGTGATCCCGAAGGGGTCCCGGGTCCTGCTTCTCAACGCCACCTTCGAGCCGCTCGCGGTCGTCACCGCGAAGCGCGCCATCGTCCTGATGCTCACCGGCAAGGCCGAGTGCGTCGAGGCCGGCCTCGACGGCGCGGCCTTCCACTCGGAGAGCCTCACCCTCCCCGCGCCCTCGGTGATGCGCCTCTCCCGCTACGTCCGGGTGCCCTACCGCCGCACGGTGCCGATGACGCGGGCGGGCGTGCTCCGTCGCGACGGGCGCCGCTGCGCCTACTGCGGCAAGCGCGCCGACACCATCGACCACGTGGTACCCCGCAGCCGCGGCGGCGCGCACGCGTGGGACAACTGCGTGGCGGCCTGCCGCACCTGCAACTCCCGCAAGGCCGACCGCATGATCGAGGAGCTCGGCTGGACGCTCGCGGTCGTGCCCCGCGCACCGGACCGCGCGGCGGGCGGCATCCTCGTCCTGGCGGTGGAGCCGCTGCCGTCCTGGGAGCCGTGGCTGGGGGCCACCAGCGCGGCCTGACCGCGGCCGCGTGAATTCGCCCGCATTCCCGCCGCGCCCGCGTCCGTCGTGGTTAGTTGTCGGGGTGGCTTCCGAGGATTTGCTGAGACGGCACCAGGTCGGAGGAGGACGGCGCGCGGCGGCGGGCGCGGCGGGGCTCGCGGCGGTCCCGTCGCTGCACACGGCCGTGGTGACGTGCATGGACGCGCGGATCGACGTCCTCACCCTGTTCGGCGCGAACGTCGGTGAGGCGCACGTGCTGCGCAACGCGGGTGGCGTGGTGACCGACGACGTGGTCCGCTCCATCGTGATCAGCCAGCGCAAGCTGGCCACCCGGGACGTGCTCCTCGTCCAGCACAGCAAGTGCGGGCTCACCACGTTCACCGACGCGGAGTTCTGCGAGGAGCTGGCCGCGGACACCGGCATCGAGCCGTCGTGGCGCCCCCAGGCGTTCCCCGACCCGGCCGAGAGCGTCCGCCGCGGCATCGCCCGGCTGCGCCGCGACCCGTTCCTGCACCCCGACACCCGGGTGCGCGGGTTCGTGCTCGACATCGAGACCTTCGCGCTCGACGAGGTGTTCGTCGACGGCGAGCGCGCCGGCTGACACCCCTCAGTCGCGCCCGGGCGGCCGGCCGCGGCCGGGACGGGCGCGGCGCTGGCCGCTGCCGCGGGCCCACTGCCGGTGCCCGCCCGCGACGCGGCCGACCCCGGCTGCCGGGTCGTGGGGCTGGCCGGCCTGCGGCGGGCGGGCGGCGGTGAGGATCCGGATGCCGTCGGTGACCGGGCCGATGGTGAGACCGCCCGCGGGGCTGGGCGCGGCGGCGTCGCGCCGGCCGTCGGGGAGGTCGTCGGCGCCGGTCCGCGGCGCCGGCGTCCGGACGGCGCGCGGCGCGGGCACCTCCGTCTCGCGCAGCCCGCGCAGGACGGCGACGAAGAACGCCACGGCCGCCACCAGCAGCATCCCGACGGCGGCCAGCTCGAGCGCGGCGCCGAGGGCGTCGCGGTCCCCGCCGGGCGCTCCACCGGAGACGATGCGCACGGCGTGGGCGGCCGAGAGGGTGGTGAACGCGATCCCGGTGCGGCGCACCAGCGCCCGCCGCGACCGGGTGCCCCCGACCAGCGCGACGATGCCGGCCGCCCCTGCCCCCGACCACGCGACGACGTCGAGCCCGCCGACGGCCCACGCGGGCGGCATCCAGCCCGGCTGGGCCACCGCGACGGCGCCGATCGCGGCGACGGCGACGACGGTGAGGATGCCGACGGTGAGGGCGGCGCGCCGTCCCGCCCTGCCGGTGACCGGCCCGCGCACCGCGAGTGCCAGCATGCCGAGCGCGCCGAGCACGGCGGTGCAGCTCGCCAGCACCCAGACGTTCATCGGGTCCTCGAGCCCGGCGGCGCGCACCAGCAGCGCGACGCCGGAGTAGAGGGCGACGGCGGTCGCGATGCGTCCGGTGCGGGCGCTGCCCGACAGCCCCGCGACGGCGGCGAGCAGGATCGCCGCGGCGACGCCGGCCGCGAACGCGAGCACCGCGACCGCCTCGTGCGCCACGGCGTGCCGCCCGTGGATCAGGACGCCGAGCAGCCAGGCGCCTGCGCCCATGGCCGCGAGTGCCACCAGGTCGACGGCCAGCGCGCGGCCGGCCGGATCCTGGCCGCAGCGGATGCTGATCGTGCTGCGCAACGTGCTCTCAACCCCTCGACGTCGGGGGACGGCCGCGATCACGCGAACCGGGTGCTGGGGAGCTCCACCTGGCCTTTCGGTACGCGCCCGGGCGCCGTTACCCCGCGCCCCGGGGAGCCGGGAGCCGTGGCGAGATGCGGACGGGAGCCTAGGAGCATCCCCTCTGACCTGCGGTTCTCCGGCCTCGGCCACGCTGAGCGGCTGCTCGCTGACACCCCGCCACAGCATGCTGGGAGTGATCGACGACACGTATCCGGTCATCGGCTCCGCAGTGTGACCACCAGCGCTCCTCCGTAGATCGCGGCGAATGCGACCAGGTCGCCGAGGTGCACGCCGTGGTTGCGGGTGAGCGCGAGCAGGACCGGACCGATGCGGGTGGTGGCGGCGACCGCGAGCCCGAGGAGCGTGGCCGTGACCCACACCGCCACCAGGAACGCGCGACGGCGGCGCCCGGACACCACCCCGCCCGGTTCCTCCACCATCCCGCCACGGTAGCCGCGAGGTAACGCCACGGAGGCGACGACCGAGCCCGTAGCCGTCTCTGCAGTCTTCGAACGTTTCTGGGGGAACCGCGTCGATGCCGACCGATGTCCCCGTGCTCGTCGTCGGTCCGAACGACCTCGTGACCACGTCCGTCGGCACGGCACTGAGCGCCCGCGGGTTCGCGGTGCACGCGTGGACGGGTGCGGGGCCACTGCCGGCACCGCCTGCCCGGGGTGGGGTCGCCGTCGTCAACCTCGACGTGCCCGACCCCGCCGAACGCGTGTCGTACGCGGTCGTCGCGGGCTGGTCGGTGCTGGTGCTGGGCCGTGCGAGCGAGCCGGAGCGGACGGCGGCGGCGGTGGCCGCGGGCGCGCACGCGCAGCTGTCGCGCCGCGCCCCGCTCGACGCCCTCGTGCACGAGGTCGCCGAGCTGCGCGAGGGCCGCCCCGGGATGACCGAGGACCAGCGGGCGGCCTGGATGGCCGTGCACCACCGGGTGCTGCTGGACGTCGACGCCGGCCGCCGCCGGCTGGACCTGCTCACCGACCGCGAGTTCGAGGTGCTGCAGCGCATGGAGCGCGGCCAGAAGGCGGCCGAGATCAGCGCGGAGGCGCGGGTGGCGATGAGCACCGTGCGCAGCCACATCCGGTCGATCCTCACCAAGCTCGAGGTCAACTCGCAGCAGCGGGCCGTGGAGCTCTACCGCGACACCCGTCGCCACGCCCGCAGGACCCGGACCGGCGTCGAGGACCTGGTGCCCGGGAGATGATGGCCCGATGGCGCGGCACCGGCGGGAGGAGACGCAGTTCCGGCTGCTCTACGTCTGCACGGGCAACATCTGCCGGTCCCCGTTCGCCGAGATCCTGACGCGCCACCTGCTCGTGGGGCGGCTCGGCGGCCGCGGCGCGGCGGCGTTCGACGTGGCCAGCGCGGGCGTGCAGGCCGTCGTGGGCTCGGGGATGCACGCGTCGACGCGCGAGGAGCTGGCGCCGTGGGGCCTGCACCGCGCGGCGGCGGACCGCTTCGTGGCGCGCGGGCTGCAGCCGGACATGATCGAGGACGCCCACCTCGTGCTGGGGGCGAACACCCGGCACCGCGCGGTGGTGGTGGACCGGCAGCCGGCCGCGCTGGCCACGAGCTTCAGCCTGCGGGAGTTCGCGCGCCTGGCCGGCGAGGTCGATCCGGCGCAGCTGCCCACCGAGCCGGTGAGCCGCGCTCACGCCCTGGTGGAGCAGGTGCGCACGCGCCGGGGGGTGTCGCCGCCGAGCCTGCCCGAGGCCGACCGGATCCCCGACCCGATGGGCGGGCCGCCGCAGGCCCACCACGAGGCGGCCGTGCTGATCCGGGAGGCCGTCACGCGGATCGTCGACATGATCGCGCCGCCGGGTCTGGCACGGGCCGGTGCGTGACCACGTACGTCCACGGACCTCGATCCTGCGGCGGCGGGCGGTGCGAGTCGCAGGTCAGGGCTTCTCGGCCGCACCCTTCTCGGCCGGGGTGATCGCCAGGAGTGGCGCCAGGGCGACAGATCTGTCGCTCACCAGGGCGACAGATCTGTCGCTCTCCCACCACTCCTGCTGATCATGGCCGGTCGCGCGTTCCGCGGAACGCGCCGGTGCACGACCGGTCGACGTCATGGGTCTTCGCCCGCGGTCGCAGACCCATGTCGACATGGTCGTGGGATCTCCTGTGGGCGGGCCGTTCCCGGCTCGAGGCCACTGCCGCCCGCCCCGGCACGGTCCTCGGTGCGGTCAGCGCCTACCCCTTGCCCCGCCCGTCGGCGAGGTGGTCGGGTTGGTGCAACTGCCGACTATCGGGGCCGGCCGGGCGGCCGTCCCCGACCTGACCCAGGCCTGTTGGGGACGAGCCCGTCGCTGCTGGGTAGGTGCGCACCTGGCTGTGGTCCCGATCCACCCCGTCCCGGTGATCATCGGACATGTTCGAAGCCGTCCAGGCGCTCGTGATCGGCGGAAACGGGACATGCGCTGCATGGGTGCGGCTCATGTCCCTACTCCGCTGATCAAGGCCCGCTCCCCCGGGAGGAGCGGGGGCGGTGCTGACACCCCCCCGTGTCCCCCTACGCACCCCGATTCAGCCGACGCCACCCGTCGACGGGGTGCGTCGGCGCAGAAGGGGTGCGTCGGCGGCCGCGGACCCGCCGCCGTAAGCCCCCGGTCGACGTTCCTAGTAAGCGCCCCGCCCCCGCGTCACAGCGTTGACCGTCTTCCAGAGGATCATGAAGTCGAGCGTGATCGACCAGTTCTCGACGTAGCGCAGGTCGAGCCGCACCGTCTCCTCCCAGGACAGCTCGCTGCGGCCGCTGACCTGCCAGAGCCCGGTCATCCCGGGCCGGACGAGCAGGCGGCGGCGCGCGTCGTCGCCGTAGGCCTCCACCTCGCGGGGCAGCGGCGGGCGCGGGCCGACGAGCGACATCGCGCCGGTGAGCACGTTGAACAGCTGCGGGAGCTCGTCGAGGGAGTAGCGCCGCAGGACGGCGCCCACGCGCGTGACGCGCGGGTCCTGGCGCATCTTGAACAGCGGCCCGGCGCCCTCGTTGGCGGCGGCGAGGCGGGCGACCTCGCGGTCGGCGTCCACGCGCATCGACCGGAACTTGACCATGCGGAACCGGCTGCCGCCCACCCCGACGCGCTCCTGCAGGAAGAACGCGGGCCCGCCGTCGCTGCGCACGGCGAGGGCGATGGCCAGCAGCAACGGCGCGACGAGCACGATCGCGACCGCCGCCCCGAGCCGGTCGACCGCGTTCTTGAGGATGCGGTGCCCGCCGGAGAAGTTCGGCTGGGTGAGCCGCACGAGGGGCATGCCGTCCACGGGTGTGATGTGCATGCGCGGCCCGGCGATCTCCATCAGCCCCGGGTTGACCACGAGCTCGGTCTGCGTGCCCTCGAGCTGCCAGGCGAGCTCGTGCAGCCGGCGCGGTCCCCAGCCCGGGGACGGCGCGACCGCGACGACCCGGTAGCCCGACGCGCGCACCGCGCCGTTGACGGACGAGAGGTCGCCGACCACCGGGACGCCCTCGACGTGCGCGGCCCCGCCCGGCCCGGCGCCGGTGGGCGTGCAGACGCCCTCGACGGACCAGCCGAAGTGCCGGTCGCGCCGCGTCCGGTGGATCAGGTCGGCCACGGCGTCGTCGCTGCCCACCACGAGCACGGGCAGCACGCACCGGTCGTGGTGGCGCTGGTGGTGCAGCCAGCGGCGCCAGCAGTACCGGGCCGACAGCGCGAGCACGCCGTAGAGGGGGAGCACGAGGAAGACCCACGGGCGGACCGAGTCGACCTGCAGCGCGAGCCCGGCGAGGCCGAGCGCGCCCGCGCTGCCCGTGACGGCGCGCAGCACCCGTCGCAGCTCGGCGGAGCCGTTGCCGAGCACGCGCGGCTCCCACGCCCGCGTGGCGGCGAGCCCGATGACCAGCAGCGCGGCCGCGACCACGCCCGCCACGAGGTGCGCCCGCTCGCCGGGGCCCTCGAGCGTGGTGATCCCCAGCAGCGCGCCGGTGCCGAGGCAGAGCACGAGCAGCGCGACGTCGGTGGTGGAGACCGCGGCGGCGTAGCGGCCCTGCCACTGCTCGGGCGCCCGGCGGGGCGCGGGAACGGTGACGGGCCCGGTGTCGTGCTCCGGCGGCCGGGGGAGCGGCACCGGAGGATGCGCAGCAGCGTGCCGCGCTCCGGACGTTGTCACGGGAGCGATCTCCTCGGGGGGCGCGAGTGACCTCGGGGCGCGGGTGCGGGGTGGGGGGAGCAGCGCGCGGTCGGGTCAGCACGGACGGTGGATGCCCGGTCCTCGTGGCCTCCTCGGAGATCGTTACGGCTCCGGTTGAGCTCTCATCAGCATTGAGGAGAACGCCCCGACCACCGCTAACACGCCGCCCGTCCGTGCGAAGGGTCGTCGACAGCTCCCCGCGTCCCAGGACGGACAAGCACGCCGATGTACGCACGCCAGCAGGGCCCGCAGGCCGAGCCGCACGGCTCTGACCTGCTCGTCCTCGACGACGCCACCGAACCGCGCGGCCTGCCCGCTGTGGTGGCGCGGCGCCGCAGGGGCCGCCGGGTCCTCGCCGGAGTGCTCGTCGTCGCGCTGCTGCTGATCGGCGCAACCGCGACTGCGCTGTTCGTCGCCACGGAGTCGCTGGGCAACAACGTCGCGCGCGTCCCGGACGTCTTCGGCGACCTCGACGCCGCGGCCCGCCCCGCCGACAGCCCCGCGCTCACGTTCCTGCTCGTCGGCAGCGACTCGCGCGCCGACGCGCCCACGACCGGTGCCGGCGCGACCGCCGACGGCGGGTCCGAGCGCAGCGACGTGCTGATGCTCGCCCGCGTCGACCCGGCGCGCACGGGCGCGTCGGTGGTGTCCATCCCGCGCGACAGCTGGGTCGACATCCCCGGGCACGGCGAGAACAAGATCAATGCGGCGTACGCGTTCGGCGGCCCGTCGCTGCTCGTCCGCACCGTCGAGCAGCTGACCGGCATCCGCGTCGACCACCTCGCGGTCATCGACTTCGCCGGCTTCCGCGCCATGGTCGACGCCGTCGGCGGCATCCGGGTGCGCGTCGCGGAGGCCACCGAGAACGAGGGTGTGCGCTTCCACCAGGGCGTCAACGAGCTCGACGGCGCCGCGGCGCTGGCCTACGTCCGGCAGCGCCACGGCCTGCCCCGCGGCGACATCGACCGCGCCGCACGTCAGCAGAACGCCCTGCGCGCGCTGCTGGACAAGGCGGCGTCCGCGGGGATGCTCACCGACCCGGTGCCGCTCTACCGGCTGCTCGACGCCGTGAGCCGCTCGGTGAGCGTCGACGACACCCTCAGCAACGGCGGGATCCGCGAGCTCGGCTTCGAGGTGCGCGGCCTGCGGCCGTCGGGGCTGACGTTCGTCGGAGCACCCGTGCGCGGCCTGGGCCGGGAAGGCGACCAGTCGGTCGTGTACCTCGACGACGCCCGCTCGAGCGAGCTGTGGAACGCGGTGCAGACCGACGCACTGGCGGCATACACCCGGCGCAACCCCACCGACACCCTGGGAGAAACCCCTCCGTGACGATCCAGGACTACTTGCGGGTGCTCCGCGAGCAGTGGCTCGTCGTGCTGCTCGCCGTGGTGCTCGGCCTCGCCGGCGCCGCCGCCGCGTTCTTCGTGCGCCCGCCCGAGTACACCGCGCGCCTCACGATGTACGTGTCGTCGCAGGGCGGCGACTCGGCCAGCGCCGCGTACCAGGGCGCGCAGCTGTCGCAGCAGCGCGTCACGTCCTACGTCGAGCTGGTCACCAGCCTGCGCGTGAGCGAGGAGGTGGCCCAGCAGCTGCAGCTCACCGAGTCGCCCGAGGCGCTGTCGAAGCAGATCACGGCCACGAGCGCGCTGGACTCCGTGCTGATCGACGTCGCCGTCGTCGACGCCGACCCGGCCCGCGCCGCCGAGCTGGCCAACACCGTCGGCGAGGTCTTCACCGGCCTGGTCGACGAGCTGGAGCGCCCGGTCGACCCGGCCGCGCCGCAGGCCGTCGCCGTCCGGGTGGTGCAGCCGGCGGCGCCGCCGAGCACGCCGTCGTCCACCGGCCTGCCGGTGACGCTCGCACTCGGCCTGCTCGCGGGCCTGGCCGTCGGGGTCGGCGGGGCGCTGGCCCGCAACGCCCTGGACACGTCGGTGAAGTCGCCGGAGATGCTGCGCGACGCCGCCGGCGCGCCGAACCTGGGCACGATCGCGCACGACGCGCAGGTGCCCAAGCGCCCGCTCACGGTGCACGAGGACCCGCAGTCGCCGCGGGCGGAGGCGTTCCGGCAGCTGCGGACGAACCTGCAGTTCGTCGATGTCGACAACCCGAACAAGGTCCTCGTGGTCACCAGCGCGATGCCGAGCGAGGGCAAGACCACCACGATCGTCAACCTGGCTATCGCGCTGGCGTCGGCCGGCAGCCGGATCCTGCTGATCGAAGCCGACCTCCGCCGCCCGAAGGCCGCCGACCTGCTGGGCCTCGAGCGCACGGCAGGCCTCACGAGCGTGCTGTCCGGCCGTGCGGCCGCGGAACAGGTGATCCAGCCGTGGGGCGGGGGCATGTTCGACGTGCTCGCCAGCGGGCCGCTGCCGCCCAACCCCAGCGAGCTGCTCGCCTCCCGGCACATGGAGGAGATGCTGCGAGAGCTGCGGGAGCACTACGACGTGATCCTGATCGACACGCCGCCGCTGCTGCCCGTCACCGACGCCGCCGCCGTCGCTCCCGCGACCGACGGCGCGATCCTCGCCTGCCGCTTCAAGCAGACCACCCGCTTCCAGGTGGAGACCGCCGTCCAGGCTTTGGAGGCCGTCTCCGCGCCGCTGCTGGGCACCGTGTTCACGATGGTGCCGAACTCCGGCCCCCGCGCGTACGCGCAGTACAACTCCTACTACCGCTCCGCCCAGCCGATCACTCCGGCGGCCCCGCCGACACCGGTCGCGGACACCCCGCGCCGCGCCCCGGAGCCGACCAACGCCCGGCGTGCACCCGTCGCGAGCACCGGGCCCCGCCCGGTCGCACCGCTCAACGGGCACCGCGAACCGGCAGTGACGAACGGGCATCGCGAGCCGGTCGCGACGAACGGGCACCGAGAGCCGGTACCGGTGAACGGGCACCGAGAGCCGGCGCCGGTGAACGGGCACCGAGAGCCGGCGCCGGTGAACGGGCACCGTGAGGCGGCGCCGACGAACGGACACCACGGCCCGACGTCCTCGAACGGGCATCGCGAGCCCGCGTCGACGAGCGGGCTCCGCGTGGTGGCCTCGCCCAACGGGCACCAGGAGCAGGCGGAGCCGAACGGGCGGCGTGCCGTTCCGGTGGCGCCCGAGAACCGTGGTGGCCGCCGCGCTGCGCCCCCGAACAGCCGCCGCGAGCCGTCCGGGACGAACGGCCACCACGCGCCGCCGGAGTTCGAGGAGCCCTACGACGCCGACAGCGCTCACCCACCGCTGCCGCGCCGCAACACCCACCACCGCTCGCCCCATCCGGGCACGAACGGGACGTTCACGCGTCCCAGCCCCACAGCCCGCGGCCGCTAGCCCGGCCCCACGAACGCAGCGGGCCCCCTCGGGAGGGCGCCGTCCACGAGTAGCCGAGGAGGCTGCATCCCAGTGTTCGCACGTCGCATCGCAGTGGTGGGAACCGGATACGTCGGCCTGACGACCGGCGCCTGCCTCGCGTCGCTCGGTCACCGCGTGGTCTGCGCGGACGTCGACGAGGACAAGGTCGATCGCCTGCGCGCCGGCGAGATCGGCATCCGCGAGGACGGCCTGGCCGAGCTGGTGAGCGAGGGCGTGGCCGCCGGCCGGCTCTCGTTCGTCGTCGGCGCAGGCACCGCCCTGAAGGAACTGGAGGCGGACGGCAACCCCGTCGAGGTCATGTTCCTCTGCGTCCCGACCCCGATGGGAGTGGGCGGCATCGCCGACCTGACCGCCGTCGAGGCCGTGGTGGAGGAGACGCGGGCGCAGCTCCCGCCGGGCTGCGTGGTGGTGAACAAGTCGACCGTGCCGGTCGGCACGGCCGCCCGCACGGCGGAGCTGTTGGAACGCGAGGACGTGGCCGTGGTGAGCAACCCGGAGTTCCTCCGCGAGGGCTCGGCCGTGCACGACTTCCTGCACCCCGACCGCATCGTCGTCGGATCCACCTCCCAGGACGCCGCAGAACGCGTGGCAGCCCTCTACGCCCGCCTGGGCGCCCCGATGGTCCTCACGGACGCGGCGAGCGCCGAGATGATCAAGTACGCCGCCAACTGCTTCCTGGCGATGAAGCTGTCGTACGTCAACGCGATCGCGGAGCTGTGCGAGCGGCTGGACGCCGACGTGGCGGACGTGACCGAGGGCATGGGTTATGACAAGCGCATCGGCCAGGCCTTCCTGTCGCCGGGTCCGGGGTGGGGCGGCTCGTGCCTGCCGAAGGACACCCACGCGTTGCTGCAGGTGGCGGACGCGGCGGACTTCGAATTCCGGCTGCTGAGGGCGACGATCGACACGAACACCCGGCAGTTCCAGCGGATGGTGGACAAGATCCGGCTGGCGGTGACGGGGAAGCGGAACGGGTCGCTGGCGAAGAAGAAGATCGCGCTGTTCGGGCTGACGTTCAAGGCTGGCACGGATGATCTGCGGGACTCGCCGGCGCTGGCGGTGGCGGCGTTGTTGAAGCAGGCCGGGGCGGAGTTGGCTGCCTACGATCCCGGGGTCCGCACGGCGGCCGCGATTAGTGAGGCCTGGTTGCTCACCGTTCTCGATGACCCGTACTCCGCGGCAGCCGGTGCTAATGCAATTGTCGTGCTCACCGAGTGGTCGGAATTTCGGCTGCTCGACTGGCGGCGGGTCGCCCGCGACGCATGCGAACCATTGGTGATCGATACTCGGAACTTGCTCGACGAGGCGGTGCTTGCGCGGGCCGCAATTCGGCATGTGTGCCTCGGTCGGCCGCGTACAGCGCACGCTCTCACGCCGCCCGTGGCCGCCGCCTCGTCGAGGACGGACTGACATGTCCGAACAGATCAGTCCAAGCGTCACCATCATTGGAAGCCGTGGTTACCCTAGTTACTACGGTGGTTTCGAGACGCTCGTCCGCAAGCTTGCGCCGTACCTGGCCGAACACGGCTGGCGGGTGACGGTGTATGGGCGTGAGCAGCTCGCCGGCGATCGCCGCGATGAGGCGCATCCTGGTGTCAAGACAACAGTGACCTGGGGTATGGATTCCAAGTCACTCAGCACGTTGACTTATGGGCTCTCGGCATCGGTCGACGCAGCTCGTAGGAAGCCTGACGTCGCGCTCGTGCTCAATGTCGCCAACGGCTTCTACCTGCCGATGCTCAAGCTGCGGGGTGTGCCAACGCTCGTGAACGTCGATGGGATCGAGTGGGAGCGTGACAAGTGGGGTCGGGCCGCTCGGGCGCTCTTTCGGGCGGGCGCACGGTGCACTGCTGCCGCCGCCGACGCGCTGATCCTCGACTCAGCAGCGATTGCGCAGCAGTGGAGCCGCGACTTCGGCCGCAGTGGGTACTTCATTCCGTACGGCGGCGAGCAACTCGACGATGTCACGCCGCCTCTAGGCCTTGCGCGGCGTGGCTACGTGCTGATGGTCGCGAGACTGGTGCCGGAGAACAGCGTTGGCGCGTTTCTTGAGGCGGCCCGGGAGATTTCGCGCCGCTGGCCCGTCGTCGTGGTTGGTTCCTCTGGGTACGGCGGCGCCTTCGAGCAGGAGCTGACTGATCTGACCAGTGAACAGCAAGACATTCGCTGGCTGGGACACGTGAGCGACGACAATCTGCTATTTGCCCTGTGGAACAACGCGGGGGCGTATTTTCACGGCCACAGCGTGGGTGGGACGAATCCCGCGCTGGTGCAGGCGATGCATTGTGGTGCACCCACCGTGGCGCGCGAGACCGTGTATAACCGTGAGGTCCTGGACGAGTGCGGCCTATATGTCGAGCCGGTCGCCGCCGGGATCACGTCCCGCATCTTCCAGCTGATGGACAATTCCGAGCAGCAGGAGAAATTGGCACGGCTGGCTCGGGATCGGGCGGCCCGGACGTATGGCTGGAATTCTGTTATGGAGAGCTACCGGCTAGCACTTGACGATGTGCAAGCCAACTGTCGGAGAGTTCGGTGGTCTCATGTCTAGTTCGTTGTGTGTGGTTATTCCGACCTATCAGGCGGGCTGCCTGATAGGACGATGCCTGGACAGCGTCGAACGGCATCTTCCGGATGTCGAGATAATTGTAGTTGACAATGCCAGCACCGACGACACGGTGCCTCGAGTCGAGCAGCACGGGGTGCGCTTGATTCGGAACGGATCGAATCTCGGGTTCGGCACGGCGTGTAACCGAGGGGTGGATGCCGCCACTGCGGAGCACATCGTTCTACTCAATCAGGACGTCGTGCTGGAGAGCAGTCTCGCAGACGCCCAGCGGATACTGGATTCGGTGACATGGGTGGGGGCCGTCGGTGGAACGATGACTGACTCGGCCGGTCAGACGCGGCCGAACGCATACCGCTACCCCCGACTGGACAACGTCGTGTGGAGGCGTCGCTCCCACGACCGGCGCGCGATGCATGCGTTAACGAACGGCGAACCGCTGATCAGCGTCGACTACTTCGAGTTCTCGCTCGCAGTATTGCGCCGTGCCGACTATCTGCGGATGGGCGGCTTCGACGAGCGCTATTTTATGTACGGCGAGGAGCGGGATCTGATGTATAGACTCGCTCGGGCGGGGTTACGGGCGGTGCTCTCGCCACTTGTGCGATACGTTCACGACGGCGGTTACAGTGATGCCCGTCGGCAGCTCGTCATTGACGGGCAGCTTCGCTTCGTGGCTGACCATGGAAATCGTCGTCAGCGAATCGTATACCCTCGCCTGCTGGCGCTGAAGAGCGCTGTGCGAACCAGACAAGTGCACCGGACAGTCTCCGCGGACCGCAGTGTGTCCTAGGGCGGGCAGGATGGTGCAGCGTGTGTTGTTTGTGCACAGCTCCGCAGAGCTCTACGGTTCCGATCGGAGCTTGGCAGAACTCTGTGCGGAGTATGTACGCCGCGGACTGGCAGTTGCCGTCGTGGTTCCGTCGGACGGCCCGTTGGTCCCGCTCCTGAGGGGCAGTGGGGTGCGTACCATCGTTGCACCGGCTGCGGCCAAGTTGGACCGATCGACCCTTCGGCAGGTGCGGTCTTCGGTCAAGCTGCTGGGCCGCCTTGTCGACACCTTCCGGCTGGCTGCCCGGCTGGGTCGAGCGGACGTGGTGCACTCGAACACCACCGGTGTGCTCGGAGGGCCAGTGCTCGCCGGACTGCTCCGAGCACCGCACGTCTGGACTGTGCGTGAGATTATCGAGCGTCCGGCAGCGGTGAGGAAAGCCATCGGGTCGGCGCTGCGCTTCGGCAGCAAGGCAGTGACCTACAACAGCCGCGCCACCGCCGAGTTCTGGCTGACAGTTGCGCCGACGCTCGCGATGAAAAGTACCGTAGTAGCCAACCAGGTGTCCGTTCCTAACGAGCTCGCGCGGCGCTGTGAGGCACGGACCCAGCTCGGGCTCGGCCCCGACGACGTCGTCGTCGCGATCCTGGGGCGCATCAATGAATGGAAAGGTCACGACGTCCTGTTGTCGGCCTTCGAAAAACTGGCAGCGCGGTGGCCACATCTCCGACTGCTAATCGCTGGCAGCGCGCCGCCTGGACAGGAATGGCGCGTCGACGCGCTACGGGATCGAATGGAGTCTGCGTCGTTTGCGGCGCGGGTGCAGTTCGTCGGATTCTTGCCCGAGCCGGGCCCGGTGTACGCAGCGGCTGACATCGTGGTGGTCCCCAGCACCCGCCCTGAGCCGTTCGGACGCGTCGCTGTGGAGGCCGCGCACTACGGGGTACCTGTGGTGGCGGCGGAGCACGGCGGCCTACGGGAGATCGTGCACCACGAGGAGACCGGGTTGCTGGTTGCGCCCGGCAGCGCCACGGATCTCGCAGCCACGCTGTCCCGGCTCGCCGGCGACGAGGCGCTGCGCATGCATCTCGGCACCGAGGCGCAGCGTCGTGCACGTGGCTTCTCGGTTGAGGCGATTGCTGATCAGTACCTCGAGGTCTACCGACGTGCTGCCAACGACGCGGGTGCCTAGCGCTGGGGCCGGTACCGATACCGACCGTCGGCCGACGGCCCTCTGCGTGCTCGTGTTCGCTGGTGTCGTCGCGGCCGAGTTGGCGCCGCCAGAGATCAGCATGTTGATCAGTGTGGCCGCGCTGGTCGCCGCCGTGGTGACGGCCCGGACGCTCGTCTGGCGATGTCGGCCGGGCATAGCGCTAGTCTTCCCGGTACTCGCAGTCGCCGGGACGCTGCCGCTGTGGGGCCAGCCCGACTTGTTCACGATGCGGGACTACGTGCGCGACCTGATGATCCTAGGGGCCACCGCTGCGTTCATGATCCTGGGTCAGGTGCTCGGATCAACCGAACGGCTTTTGGTCGCGGGCCTGCGGACGCTTTACGCGGGCGGCCTGTGTCTCGCCGTCGTGCACCTGATCCGGGTCGGGGCCGGTGGCTTCGCCTTCGGCACCGCCGAGGAGCTGCGCGATGCGGCGGGTCGCGGTGCCGTGCTGGAGGTACTCGCGTTGGCTTCGGCATACCTCCTGGCCCGACTGGGATACCGCGTTGTCGCCCGCGTCCCGCACTGGCTAGTTGTCGGGGCGAATGCAGTCATCGTCCTGTCGATCATCACAAGCCTGTCTCGCGGGCTGGTCCTCGACTCAGCCATCTTCGTGCTTGTTGCGGCGACGGAAAGGATGCTGTTCCGGACAAGGTCACATCGGGGAGGGGGGGTGCGCTCGGGACTCGGTGTCGGTCTGACCGTCGCACTTCTGATTACGATTGCGGTGGCAGTCCCGCTGCGCACGCACATCGAGCCCGCCGTGGCGAACTACGTGCTCAAGATAGAAAATAGCTGGTCCGAACTGGACTCCGATCTGGTCGCGGCCTCGCGCAATCAGGTCACTCAGAACTACCGGGCCTACGAATCAAGCCGCGCGCTGGCGCAGTTCCGGGATGCAGGCGTGGTCGAGAAGATCATCGGTGCCGGGTGGGGAAGTTCGGTGTATCTGGTCGCTGACACCGCGTCGTCGACTGCGACGTTCACGAGGCGGGAGGCGCCGATTCTGCACAACGGCTACCTTTACTACCTAACAAAGTCTGGAGTGCTGGGTCTCAGCCTGTACGTGTTGCTGCTCGTCGTGGCCGCCTGGACGGCGATGCGGTGCTGGGTGCGCAGCGAACCCGAGCCTGTCCGTGCTCGAGCCAGCATGCTCCTGGCGCTGGTTATCGTGCTGACCGCCAGCACGATAACAGTGAGCGGTTTCGCGAGTAAGTCGTCGTTCTACTGCCTGGCCTTCCTCATGGGGCTGCTGTTGGTCGGGCAGCGCGACGCATCCGCGCGGACCAGGGGTTACGCGTGACAAGTGGGGCGTGGGCCGACGTGCGCGCATCGCTTCGCGGCTCTCCGTGGTATCTGCTATTCACCTTGGCCGGGGCTGCCTTGGCGGTCGCACAGCTTCTGATGATGCCGCAGCTGCTCGATCCCGTGCAGTTCAGCATCGCACTGCTCGCCTTCTCGGTGACTCAGGCGATGCTGCAGTTCGGGGATGTTGGACACGGCAACGCTGCGATGCGAGCTGATCTGCCCGGCGCGGCGCGGCAGGATCTGCGCAGCAGTGGTCTGGCGATCGCCTATACGGTCGGCTTAGTACTGGCGGTGGCTATCGTGCTGATCGGGGTTCTCACGGGCTCTAGAGCGGACGTGGTCGGCGCGCTCGCCGTGGCGGCTATAGCTGGCGCGCTATTGATGAACGGTAAGATGGCAGCGAACGAGGCGATCCACGCGGGCGCAGGATCACGTGCAATGCGCCTGGCGTTCTCCTGGCAGAACTCACCAAAGATGGGGCAGTTGGCGGGGACGCTGACTGGTTCCGGGCTGGGCGTCGTCGTTGCCGGTCTCGTGTCGGCGATGGCTGTCACCCGTGTGCGATGGGTGCGCCCGCAAGCGGGTTGGCGTTCACTGTGGGCGAACTGTTCGTGGTGGGCCCCGGGAGTCGTCGTCTCGTTGTGCGCCTTCCTGTTGAGCTGGGCAGATACCTACTTGATCGCCTCAACCCTCGGCCTCGCCGAGGCTGGGATGTACCAAGCCGTGTACCGCCCGATGCTTGGTGTCACCTACGTTGTGTTCCCGGCGCTTTCGCTCCTGCAGGCCGCAGAGAACCGGGGTGATCGTGGCCGGGTGCGGGTCCTCGGTTGCGGTGTCATCCTCGTGGCCTCCGCCGTTCTTGGGGTTTTATCCATGCTGCTTGTCAGGCATGGCTCTACTGTGTGGCCCGAGTACAAGTTCCCTGCGGTGCTGACGGCGACGGTGGCTATGACGGTATTCATGTTTTGTGGGTCGGCTATAGCTGGTGCACTGTTGTTGGTTCGAGGGGCGACACGATGGTTGATCATTGCGAATGTGGCTGCCCTGGCCGTGATGGTGTCCGGGTTTGCTGGGTTGCCAGTGGTCGGAATCAACATCTCGCCGATTTCGGTCGCGACCGTGTCGCTACTTGCGTGGACGACGGCTGCGGTTATGCAGGCCGTGGGTTTGTGCTCGGCGCCCGAGCGGCGGCGGTTCCGCCGCTGGCCGCCGCGGCGATCGTTACGCGATAGCTCAGAGCAGCGTGCCTCTCGTACGTGATATCGCCCACCGCCGCAAAAATGCGCGGGCTCGAGTTGCGAATGCACACCACGGACGGCTGGGGGACGGGGCGAGCCCGTCGATCTGGAAGCTCTCGGCCTCCGGCCCTCGCTCGGCGCATGCCGTCGCCGCGGTGAGCGGCAGGATGGAGGCCGTGACGATGCCCAGCGGGAGCGTAGTGATCAGGTCGTCGCGCGGGTAGCTGCGACTGTAGTGCCACCGCGGCAATAGTGGGCTTCGACGAGTGCGGTAAGCCGCACATCGTCGCCACGATCGCGGTGATCACCATTCTGGTGTAGATGCGGCGGGATGTTGCCGCCGGTGCACCCATCCGGTGATCACGGCCCCGACTCGGCCGCCTCGGCGCCGTCCCGAGCGTCGGTAAAGCCACCTTCGCTGCAGGAGACGACATCAAGGTGGCTTTGCTTACGTTTCAGTCTTCCTCCGCGGCGGCTACGCGAGACACGCGGCAGCGGAAACCGTGCGTTGGAGACCGGTCCACCACCGAACCGCTGTCATGGGCTCGCTGGCTCCCCGGGGGCGACTGTATTCGTCGCGGCGGACGCATCACAAGGAGCGAGCGCGGCTCGCGCACGTGATCGACCCGCCGGAGACTTCGCGGAGAATCTCGGCTCGCCGATGCACACACCACGGTCGCCTGTGGGCTCTTAAAGCAACGAGGATGATATCCCGCTCCTGGGGACGAGATCTGATCCGAGAGAATGGCTCTTCCATTTGAATTGCTAACATCGACGGCTTCGACTGACAAAGCTGGCAGCAGGAGGGCACCGCTGCGGTTCTATCCATTGATCCTCTGGTCTGGAGGTCGCAAGTTGGCGACCTTCGATGTCGAAGCCGGCAGTCCATACCATGACGAGCAAGCGCACCTTCAGAACGCGGTCCACGTCCAGGGTTTCGGGACAGCGCCGCGGATGCAGGCTACGCGGTGCCGTATCTCGGGGATGGCCAGTGGCTCATCGGCCTTGCTGAGTGCGAAGGCAACCCAACGCAGTTCCTGGACCGCGGCTGCGAGCGGGTAGGCGGGCCAGGCGAAGACGTCGTCCCCGTAGGAACCGACGAAGTCGGCGTACTCGTCGTGGCTGATTCGCGCGAAGTCCGTGTGGTCGACGGCGATCTGAACGAGATCCCAGGCTGCGTCGCCGAGAGAGACGTTCTCGAAGTCGAGCAGGATGGGCGGGCTGTCGTCGACGACGGCGAGGTTGCCTTGCCACGCGTCGCCGTGCAGGAGCCGGGGTGGACGGAACGGTGCCTGTTGCGCGAACTCCTCGCGGAGTCGAGCGAGGTGGCGGGAGAGCCATCCGCGTTCGTCGTCGGACAGCGCTCGGGTCTCGTGGATGCGCGTCGAGATCCCGTGGAACGGGTCGTGACGGGGAAGCGCGAACGACGGCGGCGGAAGGGCGTGGACGTCATGCAGAACGGCGCCGAGCTCGCGGGGTGTGCCCGGCCGGTGCGGAGGGAGGGCCGCCCACCAGGTGACGGGACGTTCCCCGACCAGCGTCGGCTGGGGCACGCCCGGCAAAGGTGTTGTGACCGCGAGGCCTTCGGCAGCGAGCCAGCGGGCGACGCGGACCTCGCGTTCGGCGATCGTCGCGCGGCCGGCGGGTGCGACCCGTGCGATGACGGCTCCGGGGAGGCGGAACATCGCGTTGCTGCCGTTTCGAAGGAGGCGCGGCTCGCTGCCGTCGATCCCGGCGAGGCCTGCCGCCTCGGTCACAATCTCTTCGAGTGTCTCGGTGGGGATCGGCACCCTCCGATCCTCTCAGGAGCGGCGAGGCAACGCTTCGATCATCTGTCGCAACTCGACGGTCGAGCCGGTTGGCCGAGTTCGGGACGCCGCGGCGAGCGCGGACAGCTCGTGCCTTATCCGCTCTGAACGGAATTGTGCTGCCTCCCTGACTGCGACTCGACCGATGGTCGACGCCTCGACAGGGTCACCGAGCTTCATGAGCAGCGTCGCCAGCCGGGTCCTCGAGAAGGTGCGTGATCGCGGGTATGCGTCTCCCGCGGACTTGACAGCTTCGGCCAGGCGCGCGGCCGCGGGCAGGGGATCACGTAGGGCCTCGGCGAGTACCGCGAGGACGCAACCTGTGCTCCCTTGGTGCTCTGCCTTGTCGTAGTAGCACAGCCATGGTGGATCGACGGCCGGATCGGAGCGGGTCATCCAGTCGTCAGCGCGAGTGATCTCGTCCGCTGCCTCCGCTTGGCGGCCGAGGTGCGCGAGCGCCCGGGCGCGCAGCATGCCCGTCATCGCCTGCGCGGTGGCGGTGAGCCGATCCGAGCGGACCTGCGCCAGCTCGACCAGCGAGAGCGCGTCGTCGAACCGTCGCCCGTGAGCCGCGGTTCGCGCCATCTCCGCGAGGACGTTGGAGCGGAGCGGCCAAGACCCAGCGTCGTTCGCGCATCGCAAGGCGAACTGGAAGCACTTCTTCGCCGCCTTGTGATCGCCGACGTCGAACGCGGTGAACGCGACCACGCCGGCCATGTTCCCGACCGCCTCCGCCATGGCGCTGCGCACCGCGTTGGACGTGGGAACGGACAGCAGTTCGGCCGTCGCCCGCAGCTGTGAGACCGCTGCGTGGCACGTGACACCGCCGCCGAAGAGGTTCTCCGATCTCGCCAGCACGGTCGTCGCGTTTCGAACCTGCTCGACTTCCGGCCATCCGGCGCGTGCGGGGGCGGGGAGGTGTACCTCCAACTCGCCGAGCTCGTCGTGTCCCGTCGCGGGGCCGCGGGGAGTGGGGCGGAACCCGAGCCCGCCGTCCGTCGCTCCGAGCACCTTTCGCAGAGCCGAGCGGTACGCGGCGTTCGGCCACCGCACTGCGCCGCGCTCGTACCGGGCGATGGTGTGGGCGTCGAGCGCATAGCGGCGGCCCGTGCTCTGCCAGAGTTCCGCGTTGACCGCTTCGGCGAGTTCTGCCCGGCTCATCGCCGCGCCCGGGATCGAGGTCGATGGCCGGGACTCGCGCAGCGCACGCAGCCTGGTGTTCGGCTCCACGGCACCCCCCACGAGCGCGAGCGTAGCGGCCACGCTCGGCGATATGACGACTACAGAATGCCCCAAGTTGCCCGCCGGTGTGCCCTCCCTCCACAGGCCGGAGAGTCAGATGCTCGTGGCGGTGGGACGAGCGGGGCAGGACGACCCAGGGACGCGGTCGCGCCTCGTCAGATGCATCGCCCTGAGCCCGTTTTGACTGACACAGATCGGTGGAGATCACATGCACAACGGCACGGATCCGTCGTCCGGCGTGGCCGGCTGCATCGACGCCGCTGCACGCTTCCTCGCCGCGCAGCCCGGGGCCGTCGAGCGGATGTTGAGCATGCACCGCCCCCGCGGGGATGGGCGCTGCTCCGCGTGCCGACCACTGGTGCACTGGCCGTGCACGATGGCGAACATCGCGCGCGCCGCGGCAGCGCGGAGCCACCCGGTCCATGGAGAGCGCTGACCGCGGAGCCGCCGACTCCCTGTGGGACACCTGCGTGGTCTACGTCGAGCGGCGGCAACGGTGGTGGTGGAACGCGTGGCGCCCGTCCACGGTCACCGAGCTGTCCGGGTTCGCCGAGTCCGAGGAGCAGGCGCGTCGGGAGATGGCGCGAGCGGTGGTGGCGGCCGGGCCGTCACCCTCCACGCACGTCGTGCGCTCCGCGTACCCGTGAGCCTTCCGAACTCGACCTCCTGCCACCCGGCGACAGTGCGCTGGTGGATCAACGCCCGGCAGCACACAGGCCCCATTCCCGACATCACGAGCGCGTCGTAGCCGTGATCGAGCCGGAGCGGCAGACGGTCGGGGTCATCTAATCGGCGCCGAATTCGTCCGCGCGAGCAGGCCCGTGCCGAGCCAGAACCCTCGACGGGAACTGAGGGACACTGCACCCGTGATCACCAGGCCCGCGCGCCACGAGGATCTGTCGGGATACCTGCAGTTGGCTGCGCAGGTCGAGCACTGGTTCGGGCCGATGGTGGAGAACGAGGGCTTCCGGGCTGCAGTGATGCGGAGCATCCGAAGGGGCAGTGCACTCGTCGTCGATGGCGAGCAGGAGGCCGGTCTCAGGGGTGGTCTGCTCTTCGGCGGGAGGTTCCCGACCTTCCACGTGCACTGGCTCGTCGTGGCCGAGCACGGGCGCCTACAGGGCGTGGGCCGAGCTCTGATCGTCGACGCGATCTCCAGGTTCGTGCACGAACCGCGCGCCGCCGTGGAGGTGATCACTTTCGCCGAGGAGCATCCCGCGGCGTGGATCAGCGGTGCCCGGGCCTTCTACGAACGTCTCGGGTTCGTCGCTGCCGAACCCGCGGGTGCAGGCCCGGAAGGTGGGCCTCGACAGGTCTACCGGCTGGAGCTCGGCGGCCGTTCGGCATAGCTCGAGGATTGCGGCGGAAGAACTTCGGTTCGTCGATGCACACCACTGAGGGCTGGGGGGCTCTAGGAGACGAGGAGTTCGACGCCCACCGAGAGGATCGCCCAGATGCCCCCGATGCACGACACCGGAGTGCCTGATGTCGAATGAGCCCGAAGCGTGTGCTCCGGTGCAGCCGGCTCATGAGCAGGCGATGACCAGCAGCCGGGCCGCCCAGGACCCGGTGGAGCTCGCCGAGTTCGCGAAGTTCTACCGCGAGGCCGTTCCCGGACTGATCGGGTTCCTCCGGTTGCTGGGTGCCTCCTACCCCGTCGCCGCCGACTGCGTGCAGGACACGATGCTCAAGGCGCTTCCCCCGGTCTGGGGGACGCTCACCCACCCCCGGGCATGGTGCCGCACCACCTGCATGCACGCCTACCGCCGCCAGGCTGCCCGCAACCGGGAAGATCCGGTCGCGGACGTCGGGCTGACCGACCACCCTCTGCTGTCGACCGACACGGACTTCGACGAGCTCGAAGAGCACTTCGAGGTCGTCCGGCTCCTCGAGCGCCTGCCGCTGCGTCGGCGTCAGGTGATGGCCTGCGTCTACGACGGGGCTTCCTACGACGAGATCGCGGAAGCGCTCGGGATGACTCCGGCCACTGTCCGGTCCACGCACCGGTACGCGAAGCTGGACCTGGCCAGGCTGCTCGGCGAGAACGGCGGCGGAGCCCGATGAGTGCCTCGCCCCGTCGCATCCCGGCCTCAGACGATCAGCTCGGCGTCGGCCACGGACTGCCCGACGAGCTGGTGGACCGCGCCCGCTCGGGCGATCGCGACGCGGTCGCGGACGTGATCGCTCACATCCGGCCCGTGGTGGCGAACTACTGCCGCGGGCGTCTGCGCGGACTCGACCGCTCGGACATCGCGGTGGACGACATCGTGCAGGAGGTGTGCATGGAGGTGCTCGCGGCCCTGCCCGGCTACCACGCCAGGGGGCGTCCGTTGCTCGCCTTCGTCTACGGCGTCGCGTCCCGCAAGGTGTCGGAGGCGTACAGCGGGCGGGCCCCCGGACGGGACGGCGCCGTCGACGGTCCCGAGCGCGCGCTCCGCGCCGAGATGATCCGCCTCCTCGGCGCGCTCCCGGACAAGCAGCGTGAGGTCCTGGTGATGCGCGTCCTGGGTGGGTTCTCCATCGAGGAGACGGCCGAGGTGGTCGGTTCCACGCCGGGAGCGGTCCGCGTCACCCAGCACCGGGCGCTCGCTCGGTTGCGCTCGTCGGCGGCCCAAGGGGGTGCCGCGCCTCTTGACGTCTTCGAGCTCCTCGCCGAGCACGACGTCGAGCCCCTTCGCCGTTCCTACCTGGCCTACGTCGAGTCCCTGGCTCCTGCACTCGATCTCGACGCCGGGTTCGCGCACCTCGAGGACCGCTACGCCCATCGCGACTTCGTCGCCGGGATCGCGGGCCAGCTCAACCTCGACGCGGGCCTCGATGCGCTCCTACGGAGGGCGCAGACGCCTGATCCCTGATCGGGGCGGCGGTCGGGTCCGGGCCGTCACCGCCTGGGCCCGACCGCTCCTCCCACCCCGCGCGCGGTTGGTTCCTCTTCGCCCGAACGATGGCGTTGACGACGAGGCCTCGGCCGGCGAGCCACCGTGCGACGCGGACCTCCCGTCCGCGACGGCGGTACGTCCGGGCGGCGCGACCCGTCCGGTCACGGCTCCGGGTAGGAGCGGGTACGGCCGTGATTCTCCGACGTCAGCCCAGGTGCGGGTGCGCATCGGTGCGAATGCCTTGTGTAGGCAGTAGGAGCAGGGGCGCACAGGCTACCGCCGTAGAGCTCGGTGAGGGGTTTGTGGATCAGGATCCCGCGCTGGTCCGCTTCGCTAATCGGAGAACAATCAGGTTCGGGTTGTTCGGTCACGCCGACCGTCTCGCCACGCAGGGTTCACTATTGCAAACGCGGACCACCCGAACGCCACCTGCATTCGAAAACATGTTCGACTAAACTCAGGGTATGTCCGCAGTCGCCGCCGCACACCACCACCTCCAACAGGCGCTGGACGAATTGCGGCAGGCCGCGGAATCCGGCCTGACCTCCGACCCCGAGTTGTTGTCGGTGCTGACGGTCAGCGAAGGACTGTCACGACAGCTGGAGCACCTCACCGTCGCCACCACCGCCGCCCTGCAACGGCGCGGGACCTTCACCGAACGCGGGTATCGGGACACCACCGGGGCGTTGACCGACCTACTCGGCTGTGACCGGTTCGAGGCCCACCGCCGCGTCCTCGCCGCCGAGCAGGCGTGCGAGCAGATCGGGCTGGACGGCACCGTGCTCCCCGCCCGGCTGCCGGCCACCGCGAAGGCGTTCGCCGCCGGACAGGCCGGCCTGCGTCACGTCGAGGTCATCGCCGGACTGCTGAACACCCCGGCGGCGGGGCGGCTCACCGACGCCCAACGCGGCGGACTGGAAGAACAACTCGCCGCCCTGGCCAGCGAGTACCGGCCCACCCAACTGCGCAACCTCGGTGCCCAGCTGATCGAAGCCCTCGACGACGACGGCCCCGAGCCCGACGACACCCCACCCGCCCCGGTCAACACACTGCACCTGCGCCGTCACCGTGACGGCTCCGGCGGGAAGATCACCGGCCAGTTCGACGACGCCGCCATGTTCGACGCCATCGCCACCGTCATCGACGCGAAGTCGAAGCCGCTCGGCAAGGATGACCGGCGTCCCACCGCGCAGCGCCAGGCCGAAGCACTCGCCGACGCGTGCGGGTATGTCCTCGCCCACGGCGAGGCCGACACCCTCCCCGAGACCGGCGGGCGCCGCCCGCAGTTGAACGTGATCGTCCGGCTGGAGGACCTGGAGCAGCGGGCGCGGTCGGCGATGCTGGACTTCGGCGGCACCCTCACCCCGGAGTCACTGCGGATGCTGGCCTGTGACGCCGCCGTGGTGCCGATCGTGATGAACGGCGCCGGGCAGCCCTTGGACGTCGGCCGTTCGACCCGCGTCATCCCCGACGGGTTGCGCCGGGCGGTCACCGCCCGGGACCGGGGATGCGCCCACCCGGGGTGTGATCGTCCGCCTGCTTGGTGCGAAATCCACCACATCCTCGAATGGGAACACGACGGCCACACCGTGCTGTGCAACCTGGTGATGTTGTGCAAGGCGCACCACCGGTTGATCCACCATTCCGGGTGGACGGTCCGGATGCGGGACGGGCGACCGGAGTTCATACCACCGAAATGGATCGACCCACAACAACGACCTCGCCACAATCCCTGATGTGATGAAGGCGCGGGCCCTCCGCTCGCCGTGACTCCTGGCTCGTGCGCGGGCTGCTCTCGTCATCGATTCGCGAATGCCCCTGTGGGTGAATGGCACGCAGACACCAGATCGTCGGGATGGATGGGAGCCCGACGCTCGGGGCAGCGGGACGAGCGCTCCCGATCCGGCGTCCGGCATCGCCGCCAGCTGCATCGACGCCGCCGCGCGCTTCCTCGCCGCGCAGCCCGGGGCCGTCGAGCGGATGCTGAGCATCCACCGCCCCCGTGGGGACGGGCGCTGTTCCGCGTGCCGACCGCTGGTGCACTGGCCGTGCACGATGGCGAACATCGCGCGCGCCGCGGCGGCGCGGGCGGCATCGCTCGGTTGAGACATCCATCCCGTTGCGCGATATGGCGTTTCGTGGCCCCGGCGGATCGAGTTTCGACGGCCAAGGCTCTGACCTCGCGATTGTCACCTTTCCGGGGATCTGCAGAAGGACGTGCGGTCCCCGCGCTTGTGGGTCGAGTGTCTGCGGACGGCTGGTAGCGTCGGATTCGTGGAGCGTAATTTCCGATCGGCCGAAGAGATCGCGGCTTCCTTGCGTGCCGGTGAGATGACCGCGGTGGAGTTGATCGACGAGGAGATAGTCCGCATCGAGCGCGACGACAAGGAGATCAACGCGATCTGCGTGTCGGACTTCGACCGTGCGCGGGCCGCCGCCAGGCGTGCCGACCAGGCGCTCGCCCGCGGGGAGGACCGGCCGCTGCTCGGTGTCCCGGTGACGGTCAAGGAGTCCTACGACGTCGCCGGTCTGCCCACGACCTGGGGCATGCCGCAGCATCGGAACCACGTGCCTGCCGAGGATGCGGTGCAGGTGTCGCGGCTCAAGACCGCCGGCGCCGTCGTGCTCGGCAAAACCAATGTGCCATTGGGGCTGCAAGACCTGCAGAGCTTCAACGAGATCTACGGCACGACCAACAATCCGTGGGATCAGGACCGCACGTCGGGCGGATCGTCGGGAGGGTCAGCGGCGGCACTGGCGTCCGGATTCGGCGCGCTGTCCATCGGCTCCGACATCGGCGGTTCGCTGCGCACCCCCGCGCATTTCTGCGGCGTCTACGCGCACAAGCCGACACTCGGGCTGGCGGCGAACCGCGGCATGGTCGCGCCGACCGAGCCTGCGCTGCCGGTCGACCTCGACCTCGCCGTCGTCGGTCCCATGGCGCGCACCGCGGGCGACCTCACGCTGCTGCTCGACGTCATGGCCGGGCCGGACCCGCTGACGCTCGGCGTGGCGCACCGCCTGACGCTGCCGGCTGCCCGCCACGAGCAGATCCGCGACTTCCGGGTCCTGGTCCTCGACGAGCACCCGCTCATCCCGACCGGGTCCGCGGTGCGAGCGGCCGTGAACCGGGTCGTCGACGCGCTGGTCGCCGGCGGCGCCCGCGTCGAACGGCACCATCCGCTGCTGCCGGATCTGGCCGAAGCCGCGATGCTCTACACGCAGTTGCTCTTCTCGGGCTCCGTTGCCCGCTTCCCCGTCGAGGCGTACGAGCAGCTGCGGGCCCGCGCCGCCGGACTGGGCGCAGGCGACCGGAGCCTCGCGGCTGCGCGGCATGGTGCTCAGCCACCGCGACTGGCTCGAGGCGAACAACCGCCGCGAGCTCCACCGCCACGGCTGGCGACAGCTCTTCGCCGAGTTCGACGCCGTGGTCTGCCCGATCACGCCGACCCCCGCGTTCCCGCACGACCACGACCCCGACCTGCTGGGACGCCGGATCGACATCGACGGCGTCGAGCACCCGTTCTTCGACCAGCTGGTCTGGGCCGGTCTGGCCACCATGCCGGGCCTGCCCGCCACCGCCGTGCCGGCAGGCCGGTCCCCCGAGGGACTGCCGGTGGGCGTTCAGCTCATCGGCCCGATGTACGAGGACCGCACCCCGCTGCGGCTGGCCGAACTGCTGGAGCGGGAGATCGGTGGCTTCCAGGCGCCACCCGGGTAGGGCGGCGCACGTCACTTCGTCGCCGGGCTCGACGCGCTCTTGCGGCGTCAGCTGCTCGCCCGGCGCCGGGTCAGCTCGGCGTTGATCCGCCGGGCCTCCTCGAGCTGGTCCTCCAGGATGATGATGCGGCAGGCGGCGTCGAGGGCGGTGCCGTTGTCGACCAGCGCCCGGACGCGAGCGGCGATGCGCAGTTGGTAGCGGGAGTAGCGGCGGTGTCCGCCGGGGGAGCGTTGCGGGACGAGGAGCTTCACCTCGTCGAGGCTGCGGAGGAACCCGGGCGTGGCGCCCAGCAGCTCCGCGGCACGGCCCATGGTGTACGCGGGGTAGTGCTCGTCGTCGAGCTTGTCGTCCGCTGTTCGCGGGTCTTCTGCCATCGCACCTCCACATGACAGGGGCCCCGGTGCCGTTGCACCGGGGCCCCGAGGGTTGTAGGTCACACCATCGACCGACTCATCGTCGGCTTCCTCGACCCGCAGGACTCGGATACCAGCTCCTGCGGGATCGCATCTGCGTAGTAACCGATAATCACCTTCCGTTCCGGACGAGGCGGCACCCACCCGGCCTCACGGCCCCGGGCGGGTCGGACAGTGTGCGACTTCCCTTCTCCTCGGCGTTGCTGTGTCCCGGCGACCTTCTCTGCGCCGCGACGGGGCCGAAGGTACACCCGGCTGCCGCCGAATGTCTACCTTGGCTGGGGGAGATTTTCTGGGTGCCGCTCGGGCTGCTCCGGTGCCAGGATGCCGCGGTGGAGTCCTACGTCGAGCGGCCGCCGCTGCCGGGGCTCGCCGGCGTGGTGCGGACGGTCTGGGTCCAGCGCACCGGTGACGCGCGGTACCTGCAACGGCACCTGCCCACGGGCGGCGTCGAGATCCACTTCCCGCTCGGGGGCCGTCCCCAGCTCGTCGGCCCGCTGACCGGACCGCAGATCGAGGTCATCCCGCCGCACACCACCATCGTGGGAGTGCGGTTCCGGCCCGGGGCCGCGCCGCACCTCCCGACCGTGCTCGACGACCTGGTGGACCAGCGCCTGGGCCTGGCGGAGCTGTGGGGGAGCCCGGTGGATCGCCTGGTGGAGGCGATGGCCCTCGCCGGGTCGCCCGAGCAGGCCCTGGGGTTGCTGCAGGCCCACCTCCTGCGGGAGTTCCGGAGCGTGGTCCGGGTGGACCCGCTGGTGGGCGAAGCCGTGAACGCGCTGATGCCCTGGCACCCGGTCGACATCGCCGGCCTGGCCTGCCACCTCGCGCTCTCCGCGAGCCAGCTGCGCCGCCGCTGCCTGCACGCGGTCGGGGTGGGGCCCAAGGCGCTCCAGCGGACGTTGCGGTTCCAGGGCTTCCTCGCGCTGGCCCAGGCCGGCGCCGCCGCCTCGGGTCGGCGTGGCGCCGACGGGGTGGCGGGCCTCGCGGTGGACGTGGGGTACGCCGACCAGGCGCACCTCGGACGGGAGTGCCTGCGCCTGACCGGACTCACCCCGCGCCGGCTCCTCGGCGGCGACCTCGACCGCTGCGCCTGCGGCCACGAGCACTCCGCGTCCTACGCGCCCTTCCTCGCCACCCGGGGCAGGCCGCCGCTGCGGGTCTGACCCTGCGCGTTCCGTTCAATCGCCGTCCTCGCGCCGCGCCTAGCTTCGAGCCCGTGCCCGACCTGGCCGCGTTCCCCACCCCGCTCGACGGCGAGTCGTTCCGACCCGGCTCGCCGGGGTACGACGCGGTCCGCCGCCCGGCCGGCGCCGCCCACCGCGACGTGCGGCCGCGGCTCGTGGTCCGGTGCCGCTCGGTCGCGGACGTCGTCGCCGTCGTCGCGTACGCGCTCGCCAGCGGGGAGCGCGTCGTCCCCCGCGGCGGGGGGCACTGCTTCGCGGGCCGGTCGTCGTCGGACGGGGTCGTGCTCGACCTGTCCGGCCTCGACGAGGTCACCGTGTCCGGCGACGGGGTCACCACGATCGGTGCCGGCGCCCGCCTGGGCCGGGTGTACGCCGCGCTGCACGCCTACGGCCGGACCGTTCCGGCCGGGTGCGGGGCCACGGTGGGCATCGCGGGCCTCACGCTCGGCGGCGGGATCGGGCTGCTCGGGCGCGAGCACGGCCTGACCTGCGACCGCCTCGTCGGGGCGCAGGTCGTGCTCGCGGACGGCCGCGTCGTCGAGTGCGACCAGCACCGCGAACCGGACCTGTTCTGGGCGCTGCGCGGCGCGGGCGGCGGCCAGTTCGGGGTGGTCACGTCGCTGCGGTTCGCCACCGTCGCCGAGCCGACGACCACCCGCATCGAGGCGCACTGGTCGGAGCCCGACCCCGAGGCGCTGGTCGCGGCCTGGCAGTCCCGGGCACCGGACGCCCCGGACGGGCTCACCGCCAACCTCACCCTCGTCTCGCGGCCCGGCGCGCCCGTCCGGGCCACCCTCTTCGGCGCCTCCACCCTCGAGGCGGGAGCGACCCGGGAGATCGTGCGCGGGTTGGGCGCGCCGCAGGCGACCGCGTTGCGCCCCGGGCTGGCCTTCCACCAGCTGAAAGGTACCTTCGACGACCCGCCGGACGCCGAACGCGCTCTGCGTGCCCGGTCGGAGTTCTTCTCCCGCGCGATGTCCGGCCGCACCCTCGCCGCGCTCCTGGCCCAGCTCGGCGAACCGAGGGCGGCGGGCCGGCGGGAGATCACGTTCACCGCGATGGGCGGGGCCTACAACCGGATCGCCGAGGACGCCACCGCGTTCGCCCACCGCAGCGAGCGCTTCCTGCTCGAGCACGCCGCGGACGTCGGCGACCCGTGGGTCGACCGTTCCTGGGCGATCGCCCACGTCGACGGGTCGGGACGGGTCTACCCCAACTTCCCCGACCCGGCGCTCGACGGCTGGGCCACGGCGTACCACGGGGCCAACCACGCCCGGCTGGCCGCGGTGAAGAGCGCCTACGACCCGCACCGCTTGTTCGACTTCCCCCAAGCTGTCTGATCGACGAGAAACGGACCGCGAGATGATCCTCGTCACCGGTGGGCTCGGCATGATCGGCGCCCACACCGCACGCGCGCTGGTCGACCTCGGGCAGGAGGTCGTGGTCACCGCGCACCGCCGCACCGGGGTGCCGTCGTTCCTCGCCGGCCGGGTCACCGTCGAAGCCCTCGACGTCACCGACCGGGAGGCCATCCTCGCCCTCGGCGAGCGCCACGAGATCAGCGACGTCGTCCACCTCGCCGGCACCGTCCCCGGTGAGGACCCGGTCGCCTTCTTCCGGACGGACACGACCGGCCTGCTCAACGCCCTGGACGCCGCCCGCACCTGGGGTGTCCGGCGGTTCGCCGTCGCCGGCAGCCTCGGCGTCTACGTCGGGCGCAGCGAGGTCCCGTGGACGGAGGAGCTCGCGCTGCCCACCGCGGCGCTGCCGCACCCGATCGTCGCGTTCAAGAAGGCCGTCGAACCGCTCACCACGCACGGCCTCGCGGGCAGCGGTGTCCAGCCGGTCGTGCTGCGCATCGGCAGCACCTGGGGCCCGCTGATGGACCCGGAGTCACCGTTCAACCCCATCCCGCCCTACATCAGCGCGGTGCTGCGCGGCGAGCAGCCGCCGCCGCTGCACGGCGACGACGGCGGGGACAGCTGCTACGCCCCCGACGCCGGCCGCGCGATCGCCCTCCTGATGACCGCGCCGACCCTGCACCACGACACCTACAACGTCTCCAGCGGCCGGCCGTTCACCAACCGCAGGCTCGCGGAGGCGCTGGAGGCGATCACTCCCGGCCCGCGGCCGGCCCTCCTGCCCGGGCGCAGGGGCGGCCCCGGTGAGGACCCCTACCTCGACATCACCCGGCTCACCCGGGACACGGGGTTCGCGCCGGCCTTCGACGTCGCCGCGGCGGTCGCGCACTACGTCGCGTGGCGCGCCGACAACCACCGCTGAAGGAGAACACCATGCTCGAACCCGACGTGCGCCGCGTCCTCGACGGCACCTCGATCGCGCACCTCGCCACCGTCCTGCCGGACGGCGCGCCCCACTGCGTTCCCGTCTACGTCGGCGCGCACGGCGACCGGATCGTCACCTTCACCGGCCCGGGCACGCGCAAGGCGCGCAACCTGCGCCGCGACCCCCGGCTGGCCCTGTCGATCGCGCCCGCCGACAACCCGTTCGAGCCCGTGGTCGTGCGGGGGCGGGTCGTCGAGTGGATCGAGGGCGATGCCGCGTGGGAGATCATCGACGAGCTGGCCGTGAAGTACGCCGGCGCGCCCTACCCCCGCGGGGAAGAGCGCGTGGTGGCCGTGATCGAGCCGGAGCGCCAGACGGTCGGGATCGGCTGAGCGCAGGTCACCCCGGGAGTGCGTACGCCCCGGCGGCGATGTCCTCGAACAGCGTCGGACCCGTCGGCGTCCAGCCGAGCACCTCCTGGGTGCGAGCGTGGGAAGCGGCGCCGTTCAGGGCGAAGAAGCGGCCGATCCAGCCGAAGTGGGCCTCGGCGTCCTCCGGCGCGACCGATGCCGTCGGCAGGGCCAGGTACCGGCCGATCGCGGCGGCGATGTCGCGGGTGGGGATGCCGTCCTCGGCCGCGGCGTGCATCCGGGAACCCGCCGGTGCGTTCTCCAGCGCGAGCCGGACCATCCGCGCGGCGTCGGAGCGGTGCACGGCCGCCCAGCGGTTCGCGCCGTCGCCGATGTAACCGGCCACGCCGCGCTCCTTCGCGATCCTCGTCAGCGTCGCGGTGAAGCCCGGGTCGCCCGTGCCGTGGACGGTGGCGGAGAAGCGCAGGGCGACCGGCCGGACCCCGAGCTCGGCGTAGGACAGCGCGAGGTTCTCGCTGCCGCCGCGCATCGAGTCGGCACCGTGGTGCGGCAGTGCGTCGTCCTCGGTCAGCGGCCGCCCGCTGATGCCTCCTGCCAGCCCGGAGGCGAGCAGGAACGGCCGGTCGCTGCCCTTCAGCGTGTCGAGCATCCGCCGGACGGCGGCGTGCTCGGTGCGGCCGGCGCCCGCGTAGTCGGCGAAGTCGTGCTTGAAGGCGAGGTGGATGACGCCGTCGGCGGCCTCGGCGGCCGAGGCGAGGCTGTCGAGGTCGTCGAGGCTGCCGCGGTGGACGGTGGCGCCCTTCGCCCGCAGCGCATCGGCCGACCGGTCGGAGCGGGCGAGGCCGACGACCTCGCACCCGTGGGCCAGGAGCTCGTCGGTGACGGCCGAGCCGATCCAGCCGGAGGCACCGGTGACGAAGACGCGCATGGTGGCTTCCCTTCTGCGTATGACAGTGACTGACATCAACGCTAGCACCTGATGTCGGTCACTGTCATCACTACACTCGCCGCCATGAGCCGCTGGGAGCCGGACGCGCGCGGGCGGATGATCCGCGCCGCGATGGAGCTCTTCGCGGAGCGCGGCTTCGAGCAGACGACCGCGGGCGACATCGCCGAGAGCGCCGGCGTCACCGAGCGCACCTTCTTCCGGCACTTCACCGACAAGCGCGAGGTCCTCTTCGACGGCTCCGAGGC
This sequence comes from Pseudonocardia kunmingensis, assembly GCF_006716445.1. GTDB lineage: Bacteria > Actinomycetota > Actinomycetes > Mycobacteriales > Pseudonocardiaceae > Pseudonocardia > Pseudonocardia kunmingensis. Next base: position 1,614,150 of record NZ_VFPA01000001.1, on the reverse strand, counting down.
CATGCAGCAGACCGTGCGCGACGCGATCCTGGCCGCCGCGCCGGACCTCCCGCCGCTCGACGCCGCGCTCGCGGGGGTGGCCGCGGCCGCCGGCCTGCTGGAGGACCGGCACGACCACGCCGTCCGCCGCGCGCGGATCATCGCGGCCAACCCCGCCCTCCAGGAGCGTGAGCTGCTCAAACTCGCGGCGATGGCCGACGTCACGACCGGCGGGCTCCGCGCGCGCGGCGTGCCGGAGCCGTCCGCGAGCCTCGCCGCCCAGAGCGCGGTGACGGTCTTCCAGGTCGCGTTCACGCGCTGGGTCACCGACGACGGTGCGCCCGGCTTCGCCGACTGCATCGCGGAGGCCGCGGTGGCGTTGCGCGCCCTGAGGTGACCAGGCGCGCGAGGTTCACCGCGCGGACGCGTCCGCGGCCCCGGCGGGGAACTCCTCGGTGCCGAGCACCCGCAACAGCTCCAGCCGCTCACGGGCCTCCGCGTCCGCCGGGGTGAGCACCAGCAGCAGCTGACGCTGGTCGGGGGTGACCAGGGTCTCGCAGTCCATCAGCAGCGGGCCCACCCGCGGGTGGATCAGGGTCTTGCGGTCGGAACGCCGGACCGCGACCTCGTGCTCGGCCCACAGCCTGCGGAACTCGGCGCTCGCGCGCTGCAGCCGGTGGACGAGCCGGGCGACCTCCGCGTCGCCGGACCGCCGGCCCGCGACCGCGCGCAGGTCGGCCACCGTCTGACGGGAGTTGTGCTCCCGCTCCTCGGGCGGCCGGACGGCGCGGGTGGCGGGCTCGGTGAACCAGCGGTACACGAGGTAGCGGCGGTCGCCGGACAAGCCGCGGTGGTCGCCGTTCAGCAGGAGGGCCATCCGGTTCTGGGCGAGGATCTCGCCCAGGTCGGACAGCACCACCGCCGGGGTGTCGCCGAGCAGGTCGAGCATGCGCACCAGGCCCGCGCGGGCCATGCCGGCCACCCCGTCGGCCGGCGGGGGCTGGTGGCCCGCCAGGTGGAACAGGTGGTCGCGCTCGTCGTCGGAGAGGCGCAACGCGCGGGCCAGCGCGCCGAGCAGCTGGGTGGAGGGCTGGCTGCTGCGGCCCTGCTCGAGGCGCACGACGTAGTCGACCGACATGCCGGCGAGCATCGCCACCTCCTCCCGGCGCAGCCCGGAGGTGCGGCGGCGCGGGCCGTCGGCGATCCCGACCTCCGCCGGGCGGATCGCCTCCCGGCGGCGACGCAGGAAGTCGGCGAGCTCGTCGCGCTGCATGACCCCCATGCTCCCCGCGGTCGCGGAGGAGATCCAGGGAGCCGCTCTCCCACGATGAACGCTCCGCTCCCGTGCGCCCTCACGGCGGCACAAGGTGGCTCCATGCAGACACGAACTCTGGGAAGCACCGGGCCGGCCGTCTCCGCGCTGGGCCTGGGCGCGATGGGCCTCTCGGGCGAGGCCTACGGCGCCACCGACCGCGACGAGAGCATCGCCACGGTGCACGCCGCGCTGGACGCCGGCGTCACGCTGATCGACACCGGCGACTTCTACGCGATGGGCCACAACGAACTGCTGCTGGCGGAGGCGCTGCGCGGCCGGAACCGGGACAGCTACCAGCTGAGCGTCAAGTTCGGCCAGCTCCGGGGCCCGGGCCCGGTGTTCGGCGCGCAGGACAACCGGCCCGAGGCGGTGAAGAACTTCCTGGCCTACTCGCTGACGCGGCTGGGCACCGACCATGTCGACGTCTACCGCCCGGCCCGGCTGGACCCGGCCGTACCGATCGAGGAGACGGTGGGCGCGATCCAGGAGATGGTCGACGCCGGGTACGTGCGGCACATCGGCCTCTCCGAGGTCGACGCCGCGACGATCCGCCGCGCGCACGCCGTGCACCCCATCGCCGACCTGCAGATCGAGTACTCGCTCCTGTCCCGCGCGGTGGAGGCGGAGGTCCTGCCGACCCTGCAGGAGCTGGGCATCGGCATGACCGCGTACGGGGTGCTCGGCCGCGGCCTCCTCTCGGGGCACTGGAGCGCAGGCCGCACCGCGGGCCCCGGCGACATGCGCGGGTTCAGCCCGCGGTTCGCCGCCGAGAACGTGGAGCACAACCTCGCCCTGGTGGAGTCGCTGCGCCGGGTCGCCGGGGCGAAGGGCTGCACGGTCGCCCAGCTGGCGATCGCCTGGGTGGCCGCGCAGGGCGCCGACATCGTGCCCCTGGTCGGCGCCCGCACCCGCGAGCGCCTGGCCGAGGCGCTGCCCGCGGCGAGGTTGGAGCTCACCGCCGACGACCTCGCCGAGATCGAGGAGGCGGTGCCTGCCGGTTCGGCGCGCGGCGACCGCTACCCGGCGGTGTTCATGTCCGGGCTCGGGGTGGGGAACTGACTCAGCCCGGCGCGGTGTGCTCGAGGATCGACGAGATCGTGAGGTCCCACAGCGGTGGCGGCGGGATCTCGTGCCCCGCGCCCTCCAGGACCACCAGGCGGGCGCCCGGGATCTCCCGGGCGAGCGCGTCCCCGTGCCCGAGGGGGAGGAGGGGGTCCGTGGAGCCGTGCAGCACCAGCGTCGGCGCCGTGATCTCGCCCAGCCGGTGGCGGCCCGACCAGCCGCCGTCGAGCACGAAGTGGTTGGTCAGGCTCGCCGCCATGTCGGTGGTGCGGTCCACCTCGAGCGTGGCGAGCCTGCGCACCCGCTCCTCGTCGAAGCCCAGGCCGCCCACGTAGGGGCGTTCGACCGCCACCCGGTAGTCGATGACCGCTTTCCGGTCGGACCAGTCCGGCTCGGGGTCGGGATCGGTGAACGACGCGGCCACGGCCGGCGCCATCGGCGGCAGGCCGTTCTCGGCGTCACCCGGCCCCGCCGGGCTGGTCTCCACGAGGACCAGCGACCGGATCCGGTCGCCGTGCTCCACCGCGAGGTACTGGGCGATGCCGCCGCCCATCGACATGCCCACCACGTGCGCCCCGTCCACGCCCAGGGCGTCGAGCACCCGCAGGGGGTCGGTGGCCAGGTCGGTGGACGTGTAGGCGGGGGAGCCGGCCGGGGACGACACCGAGCGCCCGGTGTCGCGGTGGTCGTAGCGCACCACGTAGCGGCCGCCGGCGGCCAACCGGGAGCAGAACCCGTCCTCCCACCACACCATCGACTGGCCCCCGCCCGCCACGAGCAACAGCGCCGGGTGCGCCGGGTTCCCGAACGTCTCGACGCACAGCCGCACGCCGTCGGTCGTCACCGTCGTCTCTGCCATGACGGGTGGACCGGGGCGGACGGCAGAACTCATCGCCGGGCGGAGTATCTATTGACTTTCGATAGATATCCATCGAGGATCGAGCGGTGAGCCAGCTCGTGATCCTCGTCCTGCGGGGACTCCTCGTCCTGATCGCGCTCGGCGCCGTCGGCCTGCAGGTCGTGCTCGCCGTCGTCATCGCGACGCAGCTCGCGGCACCCGACACCGTCATCCTCGCCGTGGCGTACTCGGCGTTCGGCATCGCGGCCGTCGCGTGCGTCGAGGTCCTGCTCGCCGCCCTGTGGGTGCTGCTGTCCATGGTGCGGCGCGACGCGATCTTCGACGAGCGCGCGTTCCGCTGGGTCGACGTCATCTCCGTCGCAGGGCTCGTCGCCGCGGTGCTGGTCGCCGGGCTGTGCGCGCACGCGGGCGAGGTCGACGACGCGCCCGGGCTCGTCCTGATCGGCGGTGGCATCGGCCTCAGCGGCGTCGCGTTCGCGCTGTTGATGGTCGTCATGCGGGGGCTGCTGCGCTCCGCGACGGTCCTGCGGCGCGAGCTCGACGAGGTGGTGTGATGGCCATCGTCGTCGACATCGACGTCATGCTCGCCCGGCGCAAGATGTCGGTCGCCGAGTTCGCCGAGGCCGTCGGCATCACCCCCGCGAACGTCGCCGTGCTCAAGAACGGGCGCGCCAAGGCCGTCCGGTTCGCGACCCTCGACGCCGTGTGCCGCGTGCTCGGGTGCCAGCCGGGCGACGTCCTGCGCTGGGTGCCCGACGAGGAGTCGCAACCGGCGGCCGAGCAGGCGTCGCATCTGCGCTGACCGGTTGGTGCGCGAAGGGGGTCGGCGCCCGCTACCGGCCCGACCTCCACGGCGCCTCAGGGGCGGCGTGCCCGGAGACCGTCGACGAGGATCGACAGCAGTCGCGACCCCCGCGCGTCGAGTTCTGCGTCGTCCAGCCGCGACAACCAGCTGATGAGCACGATGACGTCGCGGGCTTCGGCGTCGGCGCGGACGCTGCCGGCCTCGCGACCGGCAGCCAGCAACAGCTCCACCGCCTCGCCGATCGGGCCGAGGCTGTGCGCGGCGAGATCGCGCCACGTCCCGGCCTCGACGGCGGCGAACACGTCGCGCTTGACCCGGGCGTAGGCGGCAACCCGGTCGAACCACGCCGCCAACGCCTCCAGCGGCGGGTGGATCTCCAGCAGCCGGGGGGCCTCGGCGACCAGCTCGTCCATCTCGCGGCGGTACACCTCGGCGAGGAGGTCCTCGCGGGTCGGGAAGTGCCGGTACAGCGTGCCCTGCCCGATACCGCAGGCCTTCGCGACGGCGTTGAGCTTCAGCTCTCCCGGCTCGTGCACGAGCTCGCGCGCCGCGTGCAAGATCCGCTCGCGGTTGCGTTGCGCGTCGGCGCGCCGACCCTTGACTGAACCGGACACGTGTCCGCTAGGCTTGTCGGGGTAACCGGACATGTGTCCATTCTAGGCAGGGGAAAGTCATGGCCATCCACGGCAAGGTCGTCGCCATCACCGGCGCCAGCAGCGGGATCGGTGAGGCGACGGCTCGCCACCTCGCGTCGCTCGGCGCGCCCGTCGTCGTCGGAGCCCGCCGCACCGACCGGCTGGACCGGCTGGTCACCGAGATCGAAGCCGGCGGCGGCCGGGCGGCCGCCACGCGCGTGGACGTCACCGATCCCGACGGCCTCCGGTCGCTCGTCACCGTCGCCGTCGAGCGCTTCGGCCGCCTGGACGTCCTGGTGGGCAACGCCGGGACGACCAGGATCAGCACCATCGCCGACCTCGACGTCGAGGGCTGGGCGGCGATGGTCGACGTGAACGTCAAGGGGATCCTGCACGGGATCGCCGCGGCCCTGCCGGTGTTCCGCCGTCAGGGCGGCGGCCACCTCGTCACCGTCGTCTCGACCTCCGGCCTGAAGATCGTCCCCACCCAGGCGGTGTACGCCGGGACGAAGAACGCGGTGCGCACCCTCCTGGAGGGCTTGCGGCAGGAGAGCACCGACGGGGTCCTGCGGACGACGTCGATCTCGCCGGGCTACGTCCGCACCGAGCTCGTCGACAACGCCGTCGACGATCCTGCCGTGCGCGAGGAGGTCAGGCGGAACATGGCTGATCTCGGTATCGACCCGGTGGCGGTGGCCCGGGCGATCGCGTTCGCGATCGACCAGCCCGACGACGTCGAGATCGGGGATCTGACAATCCGGCCGACGCGTCAGGGCTGATCGTGACGGGTGCGGGCGACGGCCTTTCCGCCGGTGGCCCGGGTCCGACCGCGGAAGTTCGTGGTGGCGGGCGGTGCTCATCGCGGGATCTTCCGGCGGTGGGCGCGCCGTTCCCGGCTCGCGGCCACTGCCGCCCGCCCTGGTCCGGGGTCTTCGCCGCAGTCGGCGCCTTCCCCTGATTCCGCCCGGTCGGCGAGGTGGCCGGTGGTCGGCCGGCGGCCGTTCCCGACATGGCCCAGGCCTGTTCCGGACGAGCCCGTCGCTGCCGGGTGGGTGTGCTCCTTGCGGTGGTCCCGTTGCACCCCTACCTGTGATCGTCGGCCTGGTCCGGGTCGCTGATCGGGCTTCGAGCGCCGTCGTCAGCCCTTGATCACCGCTGGACGGAGTAACTGTGCCAACAGGGCCACCCTCGGCACCCGGGGGTCGGGTACCCGCCGCGGTGACCGCGAGTGAGGCCGGGGCGTGGGGTGGGGCAGTGGTCTCGAGCCGGGCACGGCGCGCCCACGCAACCCGCCCGACCTGCAGGAATCGCGGAGCACGGCCGCCGCAACCGTGCTAGAATCGAACACATGTTCGACACGGTGTGTTCCTCGGGTCTCCTTCGGGACTGGCCTGAGGACGCGCCCTTGGACGCGGTGCTGGACCGGGGTGAGGACTGCCCCGAGGACTGCCCCGACCTGCCGCCGCTGGAGGAGGTCGCCGTGGAGACCGCGGAGGAGCGGGCGGCGCGGCAGTGGCGCGGGAGGGAGGAGTGGCTGCGTTTCGGCGTCGAGCGCACGTACGGCAACACCGAGCCTTCTGCGCTGCTGGGGATGGAGTTGGATGTCGATGCCGACTCGCCGGGCAGCCTGTCGGATGCGGAGTTGATCGATGCGGTGGTGGGGTTCGACCGGGTCGCGGCGTGGGCGCAGGCGCGGCGGACCGAGGTGTTGGCCGAGTTCGCGCGCCGTCGCCCGGGTGATGACAACACGATGGTGGCGGTGGACAAGCCGTGCGGGTTGGGCCGGTTCGCCCCGGACGAGGTGGGGCTGGCGCTGCGCAAGTCGCGGATGACGGCCAAGGCCGAGCTGGGTCGGGCGGTGCAGCTGACGCAGGTGCTGCCCGAGGCGTTGGCGGTGTGGAAGGCCGGTCGGCTCGACGAACGCCGGGTGGCGGCGATCTGTGATGGCGTGCATTACCTGCCGGTGGACAAGGCGCGGGCGGTGCAGGCGCGGGTCCTGGACCGGGCGCCGGAGCAGACGTTGGCGCAGGTGAAGGCCGCGGTGAAGCGGGCGGTGGCGCAGGTCGACCCGGAGGGTGTTTTCGCCCGGCATCGGGCGGCGCATCGGGAGCGGCGGGTGGTGCTCAACCCGGAAGAGGAGGGCATGGCGTCGTTGTGGGCGTCGATGTCGGCCGCGGATGCGTTGGCGTGTTCGGGTCGTTGACCCGGTTGGCCAAGGGGCTTGGCAAGGATGATCCGCGGGGGATCGACGCCCGGCGTTCGGATCTGGTCGTTGCGCTGCTGACCGGTGCCCTCGCCTATGCGGCGTTCAACACCGACGCCGACACAGATGCAGACACCGGCGACGCTGCTGACGCCGACACCGCTGACGATACTGACTCCGACGCCGCTGTCGACTACGCCGATACCGGCGCGGTCGACGATGCCGACGCCACTGCTGACATGGGCGCCGCTGCTGACGACGACTCCGGTCCCGGTCCCACTGGTGCCGCCGATACCGGCACCGTTGACCCGGGCGCCGCTGACACCGGCTGCGCCGCCGGCCGGGGTGTTTGCGAGCGGTGCGGGTCGGGCGATTCCTCGTCGGGGAGCGGTGGCGGCGGGCTGCTGCCGCGGCCGGTCACCCCGACCAAGCCCCTGGTGCAGGTGCTGGTTCCGCTGTCCACGCTGGCCGGTCTCGATGACCAGCCGTGTGAGTTGGTCGGTCACGGTCCGATCCCTGCCCAGTTGGCCCGCGAGATCGCAGTTGATGCGAACCTACGGCGCCTTGTCTATGACCCGTTGTCGGGCACGGTGCTCGACTACGGGCGCACGACCTACCGGCCACCGGCCGGGCTGGCCGATTTCGTGCGGGCCCGCGATGTGTACTGCCGCAGCCCGATCTGCCGGCGCCGGGTGCTCGACTCGCATCTGGAGCACGTGGTGCCGTTCCCGCAGGGCCCGACGAACGAGAAGAACCTCGACGGGTTGTGCGGTCATGATCATGTGATGAAGCACGCCCCGGGGTGGGCGGTGCGGGCGTTGCCCGACGGGCGGATCCAGTGGATCACTCCTACCGGGCACCGCTACTGCAGCCATCCCTACGACTACCGCCCCGACCCCGACCCGCCGACGGCGCCGCGCCGTGACCGGCCGGAGCCGCGGTCGCGGGGTCCGCGGATGTCGCAGCAGGACTACGACGGGTACTTCGCGCGCAGGCCCACCGACCCGCCGACGTCCTTCGACGAGACCGGCCCGCCGCCCTTCTGACCAGGCAGCGGAACGGCGGGCGGGGATGCCGGACGTGGCCTCGGATCCGCCGGCGTCGCCCAGATCGTCAGGACGCGCGAAGCCGACGACCGCGACGGCGACCGGCGCGAGGCTCCCGCGCGCGACGAGCCCGGTGCCGGCCGCGAGCGTGAACGCGAGCACCGCGTACGCCATCGGCACGATCCCGGAGGTCTCGAAGAGCGGGGTGTCGAGCGGCCACCAGCAGGCCGCTGGTCGCGGCACGCCTCCGTCACGACCTCGAAGCAGGCCTCCTCGATCCCGTACTCCCGCAGGAAGGCCACGAAGTCGTGCCGGCCGGCGACGAGCACGGCGGCGAACGCGGCCACCAGCGACGCGGCCGTCAGCAGGGCGGCGCGCTGCCGGCGCCAGACGAGCCATGTCATGCGGCACGCTCCGGTTCCTGCAGGTAGGCGAGGACGAGGTCGTCGAGCCCGGGACGTTCGGCGCGGAAACCAGGTGGGGTGTCGACGCCGCGGACCGGCGCGCGGGTCTGCCGTCCCACGGTCGCGGTGCACGCCGACTGCCGCGCTCCGCAGGGTGCCCAGGCGCAGGGCCTGCTTGACCTGCGTGACGATCTGCAGGTACGTCGGCACGCCCGACCGGCGCTCGATCCGGTGGCGTAACGGCACGGCGCCGCCAGGCGACCACTTGATCAGAGCCCGGCTCGCTCCCCACCCGCCGGGCCGAGGAGTTGCCATGTTCTGCACCCGCTGGACGGGACTGCCGTGACCGCGGCCGACCCGACCCTCACCTCGCTCGCCCTGCACCTCGCGCGCCTCAGCGCCGGCGAGCTGGACCTGCGCGCCGAGCTGGGACGGCTCTGCGAGGCGCTGCCACCCGCGCTCGGCGTGGCGGCCGCGCTGGTGATGGTCACCGAGCCGTCCGACGAGGAACCGACGGTCGCGGCGTCGGACGCGCAGGCCGGCTGGATGGGAGCGGCCCAGCGCCGTGCCGGCACCGGCCCCCTGCCCGCGGTGATCCGCAGCGGCCGGCCGCTGCACACGCCCGACCTCACCCGCCTCGGCCCCCCGGAGCTCGCCGCCGTCGCCGCGGAGACCGGCCGGGCCAGCTCGGTGGTCGTGCCCCTGCGCACCGCGTCCGCCGGGTTCGGGGCGTTGCAGCTGCTCGGGGACGCACGGCGGCCGGTCCAACCGCGGGACCTCGACGCGGCACGCACGGTGCTCGAGGTGCTCGTCGCCCGGCTCGTGGACGTGCGGGCGCTGCGGGTGCTCGCGGTACCGCGGCCCCGGCCGCCGGTGACGGTGGATCCGGGGGACGTGGCGACCACGGTGCTCCCGGTGGCGCCGCCGCCCCGGCACGGAGCCGAGGAGCGGGGCGGTCGCCGGCGGGCGGAGGCGGCACGGGCGGCGATACCGGCGCCCCGCCGGAGCGAGCCCAGGCACCGCCGCGACGACGCGGAGCAGGTGGCGGCGCACCCCTCGCCGGGAGCGGCGCGTCACGTCCGGTGACGACCGCGGGGCCGGACGTCACGCGGCGGTGCCGTCGCGCTCCTTCGCCGCTCGCAGCGCCCGGAAGAGGATCACGGTGTCGAGGGCGGGCGTCCAGGTCTCGACGTAGCGCAGCTCGAGGCGGGCCGCGTCGTCGCGGTCCCGCCCAGGGGGCCAGAGGCCGGTGACACCGGGTTTGGCCACCGGTGCCCGCGACGGCGCGCCTGCGGCTTCGGTGGGCCGCAGCGGCCGGGGGCCGACGAAGGCCATGGACCCGGCCACCACGTTGAGCAGCTGTGGCAGCGCGTCCCACGAGTAGTGCCGCAGGAGCGCACCGACCCGGGTGTCGCCGCTGCCGCGCGCGGACGTGCAGCGGAACGCCAGCATCCCGAACGTGCGGCCGCCGGCGCCGACGCGCTCCTCCTGGACGAGCGCCGGGCCGCCGTCCGCGCGCACCACCACCGCGACGGCGAGCAACAGCGGCGCGGTCACCGCGAGGATCGCGAGCGCGACCGTGGAGTCCAGTGCCGGCTTCAGCAGCCGGGCGGTGACCGGGAGGAGGCGCGCAAGGCTCAGCGCTGCTGCGGTGAGCACGGCGCCGACCACCCAGGCCGGACCGGCGAGGGCGGCTACGGCGAGGCCCAGCAGGACGCCCGTCACGGCCGCGACGACGAGCCCGTTGCGCCCCACCCGTTCCCGTGCAGAGCCGGACCCGACCCCCATCGGTGTTCCCCCCTCGCGGCCCCGCCTGCAGCGGGTACATCCGTCGTTCGGAGCCTGGGCCGCACGTGTTAACGACGGGGCGCAGACACACGTAGTGAATGCCGACGTTCGGCCCATCGACGCAGCGCAACCGGGGTAAGCGCGCGGGCCTCCACCGCGGGGGCCGTGCGAGATGAAACGTTCCTCCGACCGTCACCGAGCTTGCAGGAGCGACACCAGTCGTCGCACGGGGCTCGGGGGGATGGGGGACTCGACCGTGACTGCTCTGGAGTCGACCGCCTTGTCGTCGTCCTCCATGGGATCACGGGGCGGCGATCGGCTGCGGCCACGACTGCTCGTGCGGCTGGTGCCGCTGGCGGTGCTGCGCAAGATCCGGGCGTGGATGGTCGTGCTGCCCGTCGACGGGCTGCTGCTGCTCGCGCCGCTGCTGTGGGACCGCAGCCAGTGGAAGGCGATGGTCGTGATGACGGGGCTGTCGCTGCTGCTGCTCACGGGCGGCGGGCGCTATCGCGCACGGCTGCACCTGAGCGTTCTCGACGAGCTCCCGACGCTGGGGAGCAGGTTGCTCACCGCGGCCGCCGTGGTGGCCACGGTGATCGCCCTGCGGCACGAGCAGGCCGCCGTCACGACGTTCCTCGTGAACGTGGCGTCGTCGATCGGGCTCGTCGTCGCCGGTCGCCTCGTCACCACCCGGCTGATCAGCTGGAGCCGGCGGTGGCAGCTCACGTCCCACCGGGTGGTCGTCATCGGCGGCGGCCCGCTCGCGCTGGAGCTGATGCAGGTCGTGCGGGCCAACAGCCGCTACGGCCTGCGCGTCGCCGGTTTCGTGGACGACGGTGAGGACCCGGTGGCCGAGCAGGAGGCGCCACGGCTCGGCAAGCTCGTGGACCTGGACTCCGCCGTGGTGCGCACCCAGGCCGACGTGCTGCTGATCGCCGACGGCGAGTTCGCCGAGCGGGACCTGCTCGACATCGTCCGAACCCCCGCGTGCCTGCCCTGCGACCTGCTCGTCGTGCCCCGGCTGCACTACTTCCACACCCAGACCGGGATGGCCGACCACATCGAGTCGATCCCGATCATGCGCATCCGCACGCCGTCACTGCGGGGGCCTGCGCGGCTGATCAAGCGGCTGTTCGACGTCGTCGTCGCGGGCACGCTGCTGCTCGTGGTGGCGCCCGTGCTCCTGGCCTGCATGCTCGCCGTCCGGATCGAAGGCGGCCCCGGTGTGATCTTCCGCCAGCCCCGGGTGGGCCGCGACGGCATCGTCTTCGACTGCCTCAAGCTGCGTTCGATGCGCCCCGCCAGCGAGCAGGAGGCCGGCACCACCTGGTCCATCGCCGACGACCCGCGCGTGGGCCCCGTGGGCCGGGTCCTGCGCCGGACCTCGCTCGACGAGCTCCCGCAGCTGTGGAACATCCTGCGCGGTGAGATGACGCTCGTGGGTCCGCGGCCGGAGCGCCCGCACTTCGTCGACCAGTTCTCCCAGGAGTACGACCGGTACGCCCACCGGCACCGGGTGCAGGCAGGGCTCACCGGGCTCGCGCAGGTCAGCGGCCTGCGCGGCGACGTCTCGATCGCGAAGCGCGCGCGGTGCGACAACTACTACATCGAGAACTGGACGCTGTGGCTGGACATCAAGATCCTCATCAGGACGGTGAGCGAAGTGATCTTCGCGAAGGGTCGATGAGGAAGGCCGCGCACCGGTGGTGAACCGGAGCGCACTCATCCGTCGAGCCGGCTGGAACCTCGCCGACCAGGTCGTCTCGAGCGTCACCAACGCCGCGCTGTCGGTCGTGGTGGCGCGCTCGGTGGCCGCTGACGCGTTCGGCGGGTTCGCGGTGGCGTTCACCGTGTTCGCCGTCCTGGTCGGCGTCAGCCGCGCCGTGGCCACGACGCCGTTGCTCATCCGCTTCGCCGGCGCGGAGCCCGAGCGGTTCCGGCCGGCCTCGGCGGCCGCCCTGGGCACCGCGCTCAGCCTCGGTCTGCTGGCCGGCGCGGGCTGCCTCCTGGCGGGTGCGTGGTTCGACGGTCCCACCGGGAGCGCCTTGTCGGCGCTCGGCGTGGTGTTCCCGGGCCTGCTCGTGCAGGACGCGTGGCGCCAGGTGTTCTTCGCGGAAGGCCGCCCGGCCGCGGCGACGCTGAACGACACGGCATGGGCCGTCGTCCAGGTCGCCGTGGTCGGGGCGCTGCTGCTCGCCGACGTCGACACCGTCGGCCCGCTGGTGCTCGCCTGGGGCGGATCCGCCGTGATGGCGGCCGTCCTCGGCGTCCGGCAGGCGCGCAACCGACCCCGACCGTCGGCGACCACGGGCTGGCTGCGCGACCACCGCGACCTCACCGGCGTCCTGCTCACCGAGTTCGGCACCCAGCAGGGCTCCATGCAGGGCGCACTGCTGGTCATCGCAGCCGTCGGCTCGCTGGCCGCGATCGGGGCCCTGCGCGGCGTGCAGGTGCTGCTGGGGGTCACCAACATCCTGCTGATGGCCGCGGTCGCCTTCGCGCTGCCGGAGCTCTCACGCAGGCGCGACAGGTTGACCCCCCGTCAGTGGTACGGCGCGGCCGTCGGCCTGTCGGCGGTGGTGGCCGGTCTCGGGTTCCTGTGGGGCCTCGGGTTCCTGCTGGCGCCGGACGCCTTCGGCCGTGCTCTCCTGGGTGACACCTGGGACGGCGTGTCGGAGATCCTGTTCGCCTCGGTGCTGGGCAACGCGCTGCTGGCGAGCGGGATCGGGCCGGCCACGATGATGCGCGCCATGGACCGCGCGCGCATGACGCTCGCCCTGAACGCGGTCCAGTGCCCGCTGGCGTTCGTGTGCGGTGTCGTGGGCGTCCTGCTCTGGGACGCCCAGGGCGCGGTGTGGGGCTTCGCGGTGGCGTACGCGGTGACGAGCCCGTTCTGGTGGCTCCGCCTACGGCGCGAGGTCAGGCGGTTCGGGTCGGAGCGGGTGGCGTCCTGACCGGCGCGGCGGGCAGCGGCGGTACGCCGAGGATCATGTCCGCCGCCTTCTCGGCGATCATCATGACGACCGCGTAGGTGTTGGCGTTGATGATCGCCGGCAGCACCGAGGCGTCCACGACGCGCACGCCGTCGAGGCCGTGCACCCGCAGCGACGACGGGTCCACGACCGAGCTCTCGTCGAGCCCCATCCGGCAGGTCGAGGTCGGGTGCAGTCCGGGGCTGCCGTTGCGGCGCACCCATTTGACGACCTGCTCGTCGGTGCGCACCCCGGGGCCGGGCACCAACTCCCCGGCGTCGTGGGGAGCGAACGCCGGCTGGGCGAGCAGCTCCCGGGCGGCGTCGAGGGCGCGGGGCCACCAGGCGCGGTCGGCCTCGGTGGAGAGGTAGTCGAACCGGATGGCCGGCGGGACCCGCGGGTCGGCCGAACGCAGCCGCACCGAGCCGACGGACTCCGGGCACAGGGCGTCCAGGTACAACTGGTACCCGTGCTTGTCCGGCTCGGTCCGCGGGTCGATGTTCGTGAGCAGCGGGGCGAACGTGACCATCAGGTCCGGGTAGGGCAGTGCCGGGTCGGTGCGGAGGAAGCCGCCGCCCTCCCACTGGCTCGACGCGGCCGGTCCGGTGCCGAACAGCAGCCACCTGGCCCCGATTCCCGGCCACCGCATGCGCCGGCGCATCGGCATCATCGACACCGGCTGCGCCGCCCGGTGCTGGACGAACAGGCCGAGGTGGTCCTGCAGGTGCGCACCCACGGCCGGCAGGTGCTGGACCGTGGGGAGCCCCAGCGCCCCCAACGCGTCGATGTCACCGACACCGGAGAGCTGCAGGAGCTGGGGGGAGTTGAGCGCGCCGCCGGCGAGCACCACCTCGCCCGCGCGGACGTCGTACTCCGGACCCGAGGACGGCCGGACGCGCACGCCGACCGCGCGGCGCCCCTCGAACAGCACCTTCGTGACCAGCACCTCGCACCGGACCTCGAGGTTCTCCCGCCTGCGGACGGGCGCGAGGTAGGCCTTGGCCGCGGAGACGCGCCTGCCGCGTCGCACGGCGCGGTCGAAGGGTGCGAAGCCCTCCTGGTGCTCGTTGGTGTCGACGGCGCGCAGGTGCCCGGCCTGCACCGCCGCGTCGAAGAACGTGTCCCACAGGCGGCCGGAGGCGGGGCCGCGCCGCAGGTCCTGGGGCCCGGTCCGCCCCCGGCTGGGTCCGGCGTCGGGATCCGTGCACTTCTCCAGGCGCGCGAAGTACGGGAGGCAGTGGGCGTAGCTCCACCCCTCCATGCCCGGCTGCGTGGCCCACTCGTCGTAGTTGGCGGCGTGGCCACGCTGGTAGACCTGCCCGTTGATGGCGCTGGACCCGCCGAGCCCCTTGCCCCTCGCGTGCCTGATCGTGCGGCCGTGCAGTTCGGGTTCGGGTTCGGAGTCGTACCGCCAGTCGTGCGCCTCGTCGCCGACCGCGTAGATCGCCGCGGCGGGCATCTCGACGAGGATGTCCCACCAGCGGTCCCGACGACCCGCCTCGAGGACGAGGACCCGGTTCGCGGGGTCCGCGCTCAGCCGGTTCGCCAGGACGCAACCGGCCGAGCCGCCGCCGACCACCACGAAGTCGAATTCCGAACGCGCCATGTCACCTCAAAACCCGTACGAAGATCGGCAGCGGGAGCGCATCGCCGCTGGTCTACTCGGGCACGGGGATCGGGATGTTACGGATCATCGTGGTGAGCGGGTCGTCCGAGGTCGTGCTGAGCGTGCACGTCTCGTCGCCGGGCGCGGCGCCATCGGCCATGAACGACCAGTAGAGCGCGCCGGCGACCTCCGGCACGTCGAGGTAGGCCTCGAGCTTGGCCTCGGCGACCTCGGCCCGGTCCTCGACCGAGTAGCACAGCGTGTCGTTCACCTCGTCGGCTCCCGGCAGCCCGGCGTACAACCCCCACTCGCCGAGCATCAGGGGCTTGTCGACCGCCTCGGCCGCCTCCAGAGCGGGCGCGAGGTGGTGTGAGGCGTCGTCCACGGCGTCGTACTCGTGCAGGCTGACCACGTCGATGCCGGGGCTCTGCGACACCTCCAGGAACGCCTCCGGCCCGCCGAGGGTGTCGGGCTGCAACGTCCCGGAACTGACCAGGTGGTGGGGGGCGAGCCGGTGGACGACGCCGCCGGCCTCGTCGAAGAACGCGCGCAGCGTGCTCGGGTCCGAGGTGCGGGGCTCGTTCATCAGCTCCCACATCGCGATGGTCGGTTCGTCGCGGTAGGCGGGTACCACGGCCTCCACCCACTCCAGGTAGTCGCCGCGGAAGCCGTCGTCGTAGAACTCGTCGTCCTTCGCGACGTCGCCGCACTCCCCGTGGTGGTCGCTGAGGACGACGACCAGCCGCTGCCCGTGCTCGGCGGCGTACCCCACCACCTCGTCGAAGTCGGCGAGGTCGGTGCCGGGCAGCAGGAACAGGCGCACGACGCCCCCGGGGCGCAGCGCGGAGAAGAACTCCTCGCGGTCGGCACCGTTGATGTCCTCCTCCGGGTGACCGCACCCGAAGAGGACGTAGGTGTTGAAGCCGACGAAGCGGTAGGTGCTGCCGTCGACGGTGAGCCGCGTGCCGTCCCGCTCCACGAAGCCCCGCTGCGTGGCGGGCGCCGCGGCCTCCGGGCCCGCGGCGGGTCGCTGCTCGTCGCTCTGGCGCCCGGGGAGCGCGAAGCTCCCGATCAGCATCAGGACGGCGGCAACGGCCGCGGCCAGGACGAACGCGCGTCCGCCTGAGGTCATCGTGCTCCTCGCCCGCGTCGCGCCCCGGCGACCGGGCCGGCGGCGAACAGCCCGGAGATCAGCCACGCGAAGTAGACGATCGGCGCGGTCAGCAGCGCGCTCGACAACACGAAGAACAGCAAGGCGGCCATCAGTCCGAGTGTGGCGGACGGCGCGCGTCTCAGGAACATCATGAGGGGGAAGGCCAGGAACGCGAGCGTCGCCGGGAGCCCGTACTCACCCAGCAGCTTCGGGACCGCCGGGTAGTTCGCCTCGACGTGGTCGGGGTTGAAGAACGCGGCGTCGCGGGTGATGGACCCGGGGCCGCGACCGGCCAGCAGGGCGGACGTGTCGGACGGGACGGCGGCGAGCACGAGGTCGTACGGCGCGACGAAGCGGATGTAGCCGCTCGAGCCCTCCTGGGCGGTCTCGGTGGAACGGTCGACGAGCAGCTCGCCCGCAGGCGTGAACGACACGGCGACCACCGCGGCGACGACGGCCACCGCCGCCCGCGCCGCCCACCGGCCGCCGCGGCGCACGGCGAGGACGAGCAGGCCCGCGCCCAGCAGCACCACCCCGGTGCCGGAGAACGTCGTGGCCAGGCCGGCGGCGAGCAGGGCGATCCGCCAGTAACCGCGCCCGAGCAGGATCTGGACGATGATCGCCATGGCCAGGAACTGCGAGCAGAAGCTCGCCTCCAGGAACACGATCCCGTTGCTCTTGTAGATCGGCGAGCCGTACGAGACCGGGTAGCTCAGGTTGTACTCGACGGTCGAGGCGATCATGCCGCTCGGCAGGAACGACAGCAGGTCCTCGAACGTCCAGCCGCCGAGCTGCGCGACGTACTGCCCGAGGCAGACCACGGCGACCGCGCACATGAGCCGCTGGAAGAACTCGAGCACGTCGGGGAACCGCCGGCGCAGGGCCGGCGTGAGGCGACCGCAGCAGGGCACGTACATCACGGCGAGCAGCGCCAGTGACGTCAGCGACGAGCTGTCGAGACCGGCCCAGCCGGTGGACACCAGCGTCGCGGCGCCGCACAGCGCGACCGCGCCGAGGTAGGCGAGGGTCCGCGGCACGTCCGCGACGATGTGGCCGCGCACCGCGAGCGCACCCACCACGAGGAACGCGATCGGCAGCGCGACGAAGACGACCGTGCCCGGCACGACGATGCGCTGCAGCACCGTGGTGGCGACCACGAGCAGGTACAGCCCGGCCACCGGGGCCCGGCCGGCGCCACGCCACAGCCGCGTCTGCGCCCGCGTGAGCGCGGGGTCCCCCGGCCGGTCCCGCGGGCTGCCCGGCCGGGGCGCGTGGGGCAGGGGGTCCGGCTCCGTGCCGCTCCGGACGACGACGGTCATGTGCGGCTGGCCCACTCGCCCGCGTCGAGGGACTCCGGCGCCCGCCGCGGCCACGGCACCTTCGTACGGCGCCGCGGGGGAACGGCCAGGACGTAGCCCAGCAGCGTCACGCCGGACAGGGCGAGCCGACGCCCCATCTCGTGCGCGTCGTCGATCGAGGAGTCGGCGTCGACGACGAGGACCACCCCGTCGACCCCGCGCCCCAACGCCAGGCCGACCGACAGCTCGCCCAGCGGAGGCGCGTCGACCAGCACGAGCGAGGCCACCGAGTGCAGCCGCTCGGCCGCCGCCCTCAGGACCTGGGGGCGCGCCGGCACGCCGGTGCCCGACCGCGACGCCCACCCGCTGAGCGGGACGACCCCGACCTCCGTGTTGGCCACGTGCCACTGGCGGACCGAGTCCGCGATCGGGTTCGCGGTGTCGGCCAGGGCCTCGAGCCCGACGCCGGGATCCACGTCGGTGAGGCTGCTGATGCCCCGCTCCTTCATGCCGCCGTCGATGAGCACGATCTCGCGGCCGGCCTTGGCCGCCGCGAACCCCGTGGTGGCGACCAGCGAGGTGGTGGTGAGCGTCTCCTGCCAGCTGACGAACAGCACGCTCACCCGCGGCCTGCCGTCGAGTGCGACGTCGATGGTCGCGAGCAGGTCCAGCGCTGCGGGCAGGTCGCTGCCGTCGGTGCGCACGACGTCGGCGACGGCGGAGGACGACGGCCGCGCGAAGCGCGTGATCAGCGGTGCGCCGAGCAACATGTCGAAGTCGGCGATGGTGGGCCTGCGCGCGCGCCGCTGGTCGCGCAGCACCGCGAGCCCGATCGCGATCGCGATCCCGACGGCCGCCGCGATGAGGGCGTTCTGGACGCGCAGCGGGGCGGACGGTGCGTTCGGGAGGACCGCGGGCTCGATGGCCCGGATGCCGTCGAAGTAGGCGGCCGAGCGGGCCAGCATCTCGGCCTCGACGAACCCGTCCGCGATGGCGTCCTGGGCGCGTGAGGTCACCTCGACCACGCGTTGCCGCGCGGCCTCGGCGTAGGACCGCGTGATCGCGTCGGCGAGTGCGCGCGCCTGCTCGGCGGTCGGGCGCTCGACGCTGACGGTGACCCGGTTCGTCTCGGCCGAGCCGACCGCGGAGGTGCTGGCGCGCACCTCCTCCACGGGCACCGGCGGGACGACCCGGCGGCCCGCAGGCTCGAGCACCTCGGTCGTGACGATGAGCTCGACCTGGTCGGCGGTGAAGCGCGTGGCGTCGGCGCCCATCTCGTCCATGGGGTCGAACGGGCTCGTGACGCTGAAGAACACCGAGCTCTGCGCGGTGTAGCTCGTGGGGAGCAGCATCGACGCGCCGTAGCCGGCCGCTCCGCACAGGACGCCCAGAACGACGATCAACACGGCGTGTGCACGCATCGAGGAGAGCACCCCCGGCCGTGCACGCTCCGAGGACGGGTCGAGGACGATCGCCTCAGAGGACACGCCGCGGCTCCTTCGTCAACTGGCAGCCGGGAGCTACTGCGGTGCCCGCAGGTCCCCCGAGATCGCTGGGCTCTCCCGAATGCTCGCGAGGCCGGTCGCAGGCGTTACTGTCCCCGCCGTGGCCGCAGCGGGCAGCACTTCGCGCGAACCCCTCGTGAGCGTCGTGATCCCGACGCACGACCGCGCCGCGTCCCTGGAGCAGGGGATCGAGGCCGTGCTGGCCGGTTGCGCGGGCGTCGACACCGAGGTCATCTACGTCGACGACAGCTCCACCGACGACACCCCCGCGATCCTCGCCCGGTACGCCGCAGCGGGGCGCATCAGGCACGAGAGCGTCAGCGTGCGGGCGCCCGGCCCGGCGCGCAACGCCGGCGCCGCGGTGGCACGCGGCCGGTACCTGCTGTTCACCGACGACGACTGCACCGTTCCGCCCGGCTGGGTCGCGGGCATGCTCGCGAGCAGGGAGCACCACCGGGTCAGCGCGCTGAGCGGGGGATTCCGGCCGGCCCGGATGGAGACGGGCGCCGAGCGCTACTACGCCCACCGGATGGCCACGATCTTCGGCGCCCGGTCGAAGCCGGTCGCCGCCGTTCCGATGATGAACCTGCTCGTCGAACGATCCGCGTTCGCCGCCGTCGGTGGGTTCTCCCCGCTCCGGCTGCCGTCGATGGAGGACTGGGAGTTCTGCTACCGCCTCACCGCGGCGGGCCACGACCTGCACTACGACCCGGCGGTCAGCGTGACCCACCCGTACGGACGCCACTGGGGTTACGTCTGGGGGCGGGTCGTCCAGGCCGCGTGGCTGGGGCCCGCGGTGTGGCGGTTGACCGGCGTGGACGCGCGTCGCAAGCTGGCGCGCGACGCACTCCGCTGGGCCGCGGCGCCGCTGTGGTGCCTCGTCTACTACCCGCCGCGCTCGTACCTGCCCGCCCTCGCGCTGGAAGCGGTCTACTTCGCCACGCGCCTGGCAGGCGCGGTCTTCGCGGGCCGCGTCGAGCGGCGGTTGCGGTCCGGGTGGGCGGGCTCCTAGCGCCCGCCGACCACCGGCCGCAGCCCGAAGACCGCGTCGTACCGGGCGGTGACGACCGCGGTGGCGTAGGTCCGGTCGAAGAACGCGCTCGCCGCCGCGGACAGCTCCGCGTTGCGCGACGGATCGGCGAGGCCGCCGATCAGCAGCTCGACCTCGTCGGCGTTGACGAGCAGGTTCACGTCGAAGTCCCGGACCACCCGGGCCTCCCGGCGTTGCAGGCGCCGCCCTTCGAACCGCAGCAGGGGCAGGTAGACCGCGCGCCTGCGGGCGAGCCACCGCAGCCGGGCGGGCACGTTGTCGACGAAGCCGCCGAGCGGGTCCATGTCGACCGAGTCCTCCTCGGCCACCTCGAGCATCCGCGCGTAGCGCACCGAGAAGAGGTCGTCGACGTAGAGCACCCGCCGCCGGGACGTCCGGCGCGGGGGCGCGTGCTGGCCCATGCGGAGCGTGTCGTAGACCTCGATCCGCGGGTCGAGCTCGTGCACGAGTGCGGCCACCTGCCGGGTCAGGCCGCGCGAGCCCAGCATCGCCTCCTGGATGGTGTAGGACCGGTCGGTGAGGCAGCGCGTGAGCGCGCCGAGCTGGGCGCCGACGCTCGGCCGGTCGAGGTGGTGGACGGTCACGGGGAAGGGGATCGGCGCGGCGGTGTCGGCACCCACCAGCGCGTAGTGCACGTTCCCCGGCCCGAGCCGGTCCACGAGGTAGCGCAGCAGGCCGCGGAGCACGACGCGCTTGCCGGTGTCCGGCGGGTCCGGGACGGTCGCGCTGACCACGAGCGCGGTGTCGGGCATCCGCGCACCGTAACGTTCGCCCCGCGACCGCGAGCCTGCTCCAGGATGTTCCGCCTCCCTCCCCGGAAGGAACCGATGGACGCTCAGGCCACCGACCTCCTCGCGCTCGCGCCCGCCGGGCGCCGCCGCTACGACTACGAGCTGGTGCTCGTCGCCTACCACAGCCGTCCGCTGGTCGAGGCCCTCCTGGCGAGCCTCCCCGCCGATCTGCCCGCCGTGGTCGTCGACAACGCCCACGGCGCGGACGGCCTCGCGGAGCTCGTCGCGAACCGGCCTGCCACCCGCTACCTCGACGGGCCGGGGCGGGGGTACGCCGCGGGCGCGAACCTCGGGGCACGCAGTTCCGGGTACGACACCGTGATCTTCGTCGACCCGGACAGCCGGCCCACGCCCACCCAGCTCGACGGCCTGGCCGCGACGCTCGCGCGCGGCGACGACCTCGCGGTCGTGTGCGCCATGACCGCCGACCACGACGGGCGCGCGGAGATCGGGGTCGGCGGTTGGGAACCGACCGCGGCACGGGCGCTCGTGCACGCGACGGGTGCGCACAAGCTGTTCCCGACGGCAGGGCTCTGGGCGCGGCCGCGGCGCGGCCGTCCCCTCGAGCTCGACTGGCTCGGCGGCGCGTGCATGGCGATGTCCATGCGGCACTTCCGCGAGCTCGGGGGCTTCGACGAGAGCTACTTCGTCTACAGCGAGGACGTCGAGTACGGCAGGCGGGTCCGCGCCGCGGGCCTGCGCCAGGTGCTCCTCACCGACATGGTCGTCCTGCACGGCGGCACCGGCTCCGGGGACGGCCGGGAACGGATGGTCCGGCTCAGGGCCGCGTCGATGATGAGCTACGTGCGCCGGTACAACGGCGCCGGGACGGCGCTCGGCATCCGGCTGGCCCTCACCGCGGGCTACTTCGCCCGGCGGGTGGCTGCGCGACTCCGCGGCCGCGCGGTGACCGCCCGGGAGCACGCGGCCTACGTCCGCGGTCTGTGGCTGGGCGCCCCCGACATGACGTGAGGTCGGTCGGACGGTCCGGCCGGTCGCGGTGCGGGAACGAGCCGGCGTAACGGGCTCGCGCGACGGGCCGAGTAGACGATCGCTGACGGGCCGTCCGGTCCCGACGTCGAGGGGGGTGCGGCAGATGAAGGTAGTGCTGTTCTGCGGCGGCTACGGAATGCGGATGCGTGACGGCGCCTCGGACACGCCCAAGCCGATGGTGACGGTCGGCCCGCGTCCGCTGCTGTGGCACGTGATGCGCTACTACGCCCACTTCGGGCACACCGACTTCGTGCTGTGCCTCGGCTACGGCGGGCACCACATCAAGAATTTCTTCCTGGACTACCAGGAGGCGGCGTCGAACGACTTCGTGCTGCGGGGCGGGCAGGTCCAGCTCTTGAGCAGCGATATCGCCGATTGGTCGATCACGTTCGTCGACACCGGCCAGGACTCGCCCATCGGTGAACGGCTCCGCCGGGTCCGCGAGCACGTCGCGGGCGAGGAGATGTTCCTCGCCAACTACGCCGACGTCCTCACCGACGCCCCGATCGACGCGATGATCGCCCAGTTCGCCGCCACCCCGGATGCGGTGGGGCAGTTGCTGGCCGTGCCCCCGCAGGCGGCGTTCCACGTGGTCGACATGGGCGAGGACCGGCGGGTGGAGGCGATCACCGCGCTCAAGGACATGCGGTTGCAGGAGAACGGCGGGTACCTGGTGCTGCGCCAGGAGGTGTTCGACTACCTCCCGGAGAACGGCGATCTCGTGGCGGACGCCTGCGCGGTCCTGGCGAAGGAGGGGCGGCTCATCGCCTACCCGTACCACGGCTTCTGGCACCCGGCCGACACGGTGAAGGAGCGGCACGCCCTCGAGGCGATGTACCAGGCGGGCCGGACCCCGTGGATGCCCTGGCGGAGCGGGCCGCGCGCCTAGTACTCCAGCGGTAGGTCGTGATCGCAACGATGTGCACCCGATACTGCCGATCATGGGCGGGAAGATCGCGAGTATCGGTTGTCCATCGCTGCCGCCACGACCATGGACAACCGATATCGCGGATCATGCGCGGGACCACCACCGAGCGGCCCCGGCCACCGCCGACATCCGTGATCACGAAATCCGGCTGTAGCGCTAGCAGACCCGTGGCGGCGCCCGGCGCGATCGGGAGCTGACGCACGCTCCGACCCCGGGGCGGGACCGGTCGGTACGCCGAACGAGATACACGTGTTCCGCGCTTTTCCCCTGTTCGAGGGATGCCCTCCGCTTCTCGTCGCCGTGAGCGACGGCGTCAGGGCCGAACGGATGACGGTTCCCGGTATCGAGAAACGCTCCCCCGCGAGCCTGCGAGAACTCGGACCTGGGGCCGCGAGGGGGCGGCCCGTCCCCGCAAGGAGTTCGTCTCGTGGGAAACCAGCTCGAGGTACTGACGGCCGAACCGGTCGTATCCGAGATCGCACGGCTCGAGGACGCCGGCCCGGCGACCGGTGTCGAGGGTGCGCTCGCCGAGGTGCTGGCCGAGGTCGTGGGTGTCGAGCGGGTGTCGGTGGAGAGCCACTTCTTCGACGACCTGGGTGCGGACTCGATGGTGATGGCGCAGTTCTGCGCCCGGGTGCGCAAGCGGGACGGGTTGCCGTCGGTGTCGATGAAGGACATCTACCAGCACCCGACGATCCGGAGCCTGGCCACGGCGTTCCCGGGCGTCACGCCGGCTCCTGTCGAGGGCGGGTTCGCCGAGGTGCTGGCCGAGGTCGTGGGTGTCGAGCGGGTGTCGGTGGAGAGCCACTTCTTCGACGACCTGGGTGCGGACTCGATGGTGATGGCGCAGTTCTGCGCCCGGGTGCGCAAGCGGGACGGGTTGCCGTCGGTGTCGATGAAGGACATCTACCGGTACCCGAGCATCCGGAGCCTGGCGGCCGCGCTCTCGGGTTCGACGCCGGCCGCGGGCGGTTCGACGGCGACGGCGACCGCGCCGGTCGAGGTCGCGACGCCCGTCCCCACGGCGCAGTACCTCCTCTGCGGGGCGCTGCAGGTCCTGTTCTACCTCGGCTACTCCTACGCCGTCGCCGTGGTCGCCGTGCGCGGCTTCGAGTTCGTCTCGGCCGCCACCGGTGTGCTCGACATCTACCTGCGGTCGGCGCTGTTCGCCGGCGGGACGTTCCTCGCGATGTGCCTGCTCCCGATCCTGGCCAAGTGGTTGCTCGTCGGCCGGTGGAAGGCGCAGCGGATCCGCATCTGGAGCCCGGCCTACGTCCGCTTCTGGCTCGTCAAGACCCTCGTCCGCGCGAACCCGCTGGTCATGTTCGTCGGCTCGCCGCTCTACGTGCTCTACCTGCGGGCGCTGGGCGCGCGGATCGGGCGTGGTGCGGTGATCTTCTCCAAGCACTTCCCGCTGTGCACCGACCTGCTGACGGTCGGGCCGGACACGGTGATCCGCAAGGACACGTTCTTCAGCTGCTACCGGGCCCGCTCCGGGGTGATCGAGACGGGCCCGGTCACGCTCGGCCGGGGCGTGTTCGTCGGCGAGTGGGTGGTGCTCGACATCGACACCTCGATGGGCGACGGCTCCCAGATCGGCCACGCCTCCGCCCTCCACGCCGGGCAGGCCGTGCCGGCCTTCGAGAACTGGCACGGCTCGCCCGCGGAGCGGACCGGTGCGGACTACCGGGAGGTGCCGGCGCGCCGGGTCCGCACCTGGCGCAGGGTGAGCTACTCCCTGGTGCAGCTGCTGACCCTGCTGGTCGTGTACCTGCCGCTGGGCATCGGCGGCGTGACCATCGTGTTCTTCGAGGTCCCGCGCCTCGCCACCCTGCTGGGTCCGGGGCCGCTGGCGCTCACGACCTGGCTGCTCTACGTCGAGGCGCTCGCCGCGTCCCTCGTGCTGTTCCTCGGCTCCCTGCTCCTCGGCCTGCTCGTCATCGGCACCGTGCCGCGGGTGGTCAACCTCGTGCTCACCCCGGAGAAGACCTACCGCCTCTACGGCTTCCACTTCTGGGCCCACCGGTACGTCGAGCGGGCGACGAACAGCAGGTTCTACACGAACCTCTTCGGCGACAGCTCCTACATCGTGGGCTACCTGCGCTGGCTGGGGTACGACCTCGCGCCGGTCGTGCAGACCGGCTCCAACTTCGCCACGGGCGTCAAGCACGACTCCCCCTACCTGTGCTCGGTGGGCAGCGGGACCGTCGTCGCGGACGGGCTGTCGATGCTCAACGTCGGCGTCTCCAGCACGTCCTTCCGGGTGTCGCGGGTGTCGATCGGGCGCGAGAACTTCCTCGGGAACCTGATCGCCTACCCCGCCCGCGGGCGGACCGGGGAGAACGTCCTGCTCGGGACGAAGGTACTGGTCCCCATCGACGGGAAGGTCCGGGAGAACGTGGGGCTGCTGGGCTCGCCCAGCTTCGAGATCCCGCGCAGCGTCGACCGGGACAGCCGGTTCGACCACCTGCGGGTCGGCGACGAGTTCCGGCGCCGGCTCGCGGCCAAGAACCGGCACAACGCCGCCACCATCGGGCTGCGCCTGCTGGTGAGCTGGGTCCTGTTCTTCGGGATCACGGTGATCGCGCTGGCCGCCACCGACCTCTACGCGCTGCTCGGTGAGTGGTCGATCGTGCTGGCCACCAACGCGATCCTGCTGGTCACCATCGGCTACCAGGTGGTCGTCGAACGCGCCTCCACCCGGTTCCGCGGGGTGCGCCCGACCTACTGCTCGATCTACGAGCGCGACTTCTGGCGGGTCGAACGCTTCTACAAGATGCACGCGACGGCGGGCGCGCTCCTCGACGGCACCCCGTTCAAGTGCCTCTTCTGGCGGTCGCTGGGCGTGCGGGTCGGGAAGCGGCTCTACGACGACGGCGCCGACCTGTCCGAGAAGAACCTGGTGACGTTCGGCGACGACGTCGCGCTCAACGAAGGCGCCGTGGTGCAGTGCCACTCGCAGGAGGACTACGCCTTCAAGTCCGACCGCATCGTGATCGGTTCCGGCTGCACGGTCGGGGTGAACGCGCTGGTCCACTACGGCGTCACGATGGGCGACGGCGCGGTGCTCGCGCCCGACTCGTTCCTCATGAAGGGCGAGGAGGTCCCGCCGTACGCGGAGTGGGGCGGCAACCCCGCTCACGAGATCCGGGCCGGACGGCCGGTCGCGCCGGCACCGGCGGTGCCGCCGCTACTGGAGCCACCGGCGCGCCCGACCCGGTCCGCACCGCCGCTGTGGCTGGCGGCCGCGCTGGTGCCGCTGGGAGTGGCCAGTGGCCTGACGGTCGTCACCAGCTGGAGCGCGCTCAACGCGCCGCCGGCGCAGAGCGCGCGGCAGCCGCTCGCCGCGCCGGTCCCGCCACCGGTTGCGCCGCCGGTTGCGCCGCCCACCCCCGCGCCCGCCGCCTCGCCCGTCCCGGATGCGGCGGCGGCCGCGTCGACTGCCGCGCCCGCCGCCGAGGCGACGGCCTCGTTCGGCCTCGCCGACATCGCGTCGCTGGAGGCCGGGCTGGCCGTCGGTGACAGCGGGCCGCCGGTCGTCACCGTCCAGCAGCACCTGCAGCGGCTCGGTCACCACCAGGGGGACGCCCACGGCTCGTTCGACGAGCCGACGGTCGCGGCGGTGCGTGCCTTCCAGGCCGCGGCGGGGGTCGTCGAGGACCCGCCCGGAACGGTCGGCCGGTCCACCGCCCAGGCGCTGGAGGCCGCCGGGGACCGGCCCGAGCTCGCGGCGGGCTCCCGGGGCGAGGAGGTCCACCGGCTGCAGCACGCCCTGCTCGTCGCGCTCGGGCGTTCGCTGCCGCGCAACGGCAGTTACGGATCCGCGACCGTCGAGGCGGTGCGGGACTACCAGTCCTCGCGGGGGCTGCAGGTCGACGGAGCGGTGGGGCCCGGCACCTGGGCCGCGCTGCAGAGGGGGCGGTGAGCGGTGCGTCGCGAGGACGAGTGGAGGGACGAGGAGATGGGGATGCCGGACACCGGCCGGGACTACTGGCGCCGGGTGCTCGCGGCGGGTGGGGCCGCGACGGTGCCGCGGTGGACCCGCGATCCGGCGCCGGGCGTCGGGGAGCACGTCGAGACGGTCCCCGCCGACCTCGTGGCGGCACTGCGGCGGCTGGCCGACGCGCTGGACGTGCGGCTGGGCGCGGTCATGCTCGGCGCGCACGCCGTGGTCCACGCCGCGCTCTCCGGCGAGCGCGAGATCGTCACCGGCTACGCCCCGCCGGACGGGGCACCGGTGCCGTGCCGGCTGGTCACCCCGGCGGGCGGCAGCTGGCGGGAGCTGGTGCGGGAGGCGCAGCGGGCCGAGGACGACCTGCTGCGCCACCGCGGGTTCCCCGTCGCCGACCTGCGGCGCGAGCTCGGCCTGCCCGGGCCGTCGTTCGAGACCGTCGTCGACGTCGGGGACCACGCTCGCGGCGAGCTGCCCGACGGCGTGGTCCTGCGGGTGGGGATCGCTCCGCGCGGCGAGGAGCTGGTGCTGCGGGTGCGGCACCGCACCGACGCCCTCGACGCGGACGCGGCGGCGCGCGTGGCGGGGTACCACCGCAGCGCCCTCACCGCGATGGTGACCGATCCGGACGCCGAGCCGGGGCGGGCGAACCTGCTCTCGGCGCAGGAGC
Organism: Pseudonocardia kunmingensis; assembly: GCF_006716445.1. GTDB lineage: Bacteria > Actinomycetota > Actinomycetes > Mycobacteriales > Pseudonocardiaceae > Pseudonocardia > Pseudonocardia kunmingensis. The sequence goes on along the minus strand of NZ_VFPA01000001.1, from coordinate 1,587,135 downwards.
TGCGCCTGCAGCTCGACGGGCTCGCCGGACCCCACCGGGAGCTGCCGGACCTGCGCGTGCACGAGCTGTTCGAGCAGCGGGTCGCGCGGCACCCGGACGCCGTCGCCGCCGTGCACGGCTCCCGGCGGTGGACCTACCGGGAGCTGAACTCCCGCGCCAACCGCCTCGCGCGGGCACTGCGGGCCCGGGGTCTGCCGCGCGAAGCCGTGGTCACGGTCGTCATGGAGCGGAACCTGGACTGGATGGCCTCCGTGCTGGCGATCTGGAAGGCCGGGCTGACCTACCTGCCCCTCGAACCGCACTTCCCGCCCGCGCGGATCGCGGCCGCCGTCTCGAGGGCGGGGTGCGGGCTCGTGCTGACCGAGCGGGGCAGCACCACGACGCTCGACCAGGCACTCGCCACGCTGCCCGGGGTCCGGGTGCTGCACGCCGACGCCGCCTACGCCGAGGGCCACGCCGACCACGACCTCGGCCTCGCCGTCGCGGCGGACCAGCTGGCCTACGTGCTGTTCACCTCCGGCTCCACCGGTGAGCCCAAGGGCGCGATGTGCGAGCACGCGGGCATGCTCAACCACATCCAGGCCAAGCTCGCCGACCTCGGGGTCCGCGAGGGCGAGGTCGTCCCGCAGACCGGTCCCCAGTGCTTCGACATCTCCGTGTGGCAGCTGGTCGGCGCGCTCCTGGTCGGCGGCTCGACCCTGCTCGTCGAGCAGGACGTGGTCCTCGACGTCGCGCGGCTCGTCGACACGCTCGTCGAGGCCCGGGCCGGCGTGCTGCAGGTCGTGCCGTCCTACCTCGACGTCCTGCTGTCCCACCTGGAGCAGCACCCCAGGGAGCTGCCGGACCTGCACTGCGTGTGCCCGACGGGGGACTTCCTGAAGGAGGAGCTCGTGCGGCGGTGGTTCGCCGCCGTGCCCGGCACCCGGCTCGTCAACACCTACGGGCTGACCGAGACCTCGGACGACGCCGTCCACCTGGTCCTGCACGGGGCCCCGGACGGGACGCGGATCCCGCTGGGCCGGCCCATCCAGAACACGACCGTCTACGTCGTCGACGAGCACCTGGCACCCGTGCCGCTGGGCGCGCCCGGCCTGATCGTCTTCTCCGGCGTCTGCGTCGGCCGCGGGTACGTCAACGACCCGGAGCGCACGCGGGGGATGTTCGGGCCGGACCCGCACCACCCGGGGCGGCGGATCTGCCGGACCGGCGACTACGGCCGCTGGCGGCCGGACGGCACGCTGGACTTCCTCGGCCGCCGGGACAACCAGGTCAAGATCCGTGGCTTCCGGATCGAGATCAGCGAGGTCGAGAACGCGCTGCTGCGGGTGCCCGGCGTCCGTGACGGCGCCGCGCTGGTGGCCGACGGGTCCGCGGCGGGGAAGCGCCTCGTGGCCTTCTACTCGGGGGAGCGGGCGATCGCGGCCGACGTGCTGCGGCGCGTGGTGGCCGAACGGCTGCCCGAGTACATGGTGCCGTCCGCGCTCCACTGGTGCGAGCGCCTCCCGCTCACCCCGAACGGCAAGATCGACAGGGCGTCGCTGGCGGTCCGGGCGAACGAGCTCGACGTCGACGGCACCGGCTTCGAGGCGCCCGCCTCGCCGAGCGAGCAGCGGGTCGCGGCGGCGTGGGCGGCGGTGCTGGGCGTCTCGGAGGACCAGGTCGGGCGCCACGACCACTTCTTCGACCGGGGCGGCGACTCGTTGTCGGCGGTCAAGCTGGTGATCGCCCTGCAGCGCGAGGTGTCCCTCGCCGACATCACCGGTTGTCCCACGCTCGCCGAACTGGCCCGGGAGATCGAGAGCAGGTCCGCCGTGCCACATCCCGCCGCGCTCGTGTCCCCGTCCTGACCAGAACCTGCCCGGAACCGAAGGGAAACGACATGTCCACCTCACCGACCGCACTGCTCGACCTGGACCTGCGTCCCGGTGCGCGCCCGACGCTGCGGGTCGAGGCCACCGGGGACGCGCCGGGCTGGGCCGCCGAACACCGGGACGCCCTGCGCGCCGCCACCACCGAGCACGGGTGCGTCCTGGTGCGCGGCCTCGGGCTGGGCGACCCGGACGAGATCGCCGCCGTCTTCCGGCGGCTGGCCACCGGCCTGATGGCCGAGAAGGAGGCCTTCGCCGCGCGGCGGACCTACGGCGAGGGCGTGTACTCCTCCTCCGCGTGGCCGGCGAACCAGCCGATGTGCATGCACCACGAGCTGAGCTACACCCTCGAGTTCCCGAGCCTGATGCTCTTCGCCTGCCGCACCGCCCCCACCGAGGGCGGCGCGACCGGGGTGGCCGATGCGGCGGCGGTGCTCGCGGCGCTGCCCCTCGACCTGGTCAACCGGTTCGAGCGCGAGGGCTGGCTGCTGGTGCGCAACTACAACGACGACATCGGTTCCTCGGTCGCCGAGGCCTTCGGCACCGACGACCGGGGCGCGGTCGAGAGCTACTGCCGGGCCAACGGCATCGCCTTCGCCTGGCAGCCCGATGGCGGCCTGCGCACGCAGCAGCGCCGCAGCGCCGTGCTGCGCCATCCGGTCACCGGTGAGCGCTGCTGGTTCAACCAGATCGCGTTCCTGAACGAGTGGACGATCGATCCCGAGGTTCGCGAGTTCCTGGTGGACGTCTACGGCCCCGACGGGCTGCCGTTCACCACCCGCTTCGGCAACGGCGACCCGATCGGCGCGGACGTCGTGGAGCTGCTCAACCAGACCTACGAGGCCGCCACGGTCCGCGAGCCGTGGCAGTCGGGCGACCTGCTGCTCGTCGACAACATCCGCACCGCCCACAGCCGGGAGGCCTTCCGGGGACTGCGGGAGGTGCTCGTCGGGATGGCCGACCCGGTGCGCCTCACCGACTGCGCGCCCACCGTGGAGGTGGCGCCGCGATGACGGCCACCGACGCCGCGCCGCTCGCGGTGCCGCCGTTCGCGGTGATCTCCGGTGCGCAGGTGCGGAGCGTGCTGGAGGGACGCGAGAAGGAGGTCGTGGAGCTGGTCGAGACCACCTACCGGCTGCACGGCGCCGGGGACTCGGTGAACCCGCCGTCCTACTTCCTACGCTTCCCCGACCGCCCGTCGTCCCGGATCATCGCGCTCCCCGCCTCGCTCGGCGGGCAGGTGCGGGTGGACGGGTGCAAGTGGATCTCGAGCTTCCCGCGGAACGTGGCGGCCGGCATCCCGCGGGCCTCGGCGGTGCTGATCCTCAACGACCACGACACCGGCTACCCGCTGGCCTGCATGGAGAGCTCGATCATCAGCGCGACCCGGACGGCCGCGTCGGCGGCGCTGGCGGCCGACCGGCTCACCCGCGGGCGGCCGCGCCCGGCCCGGGTCGGTTTCGTCGGGACCGGCCTGATCGCCCGCTACATCCACACGTTCCTCGCCCGCACCGGCTGGTCGTTCGACGAGATCGGCGTGCACGACCTGTCCGCGGACAGCGCGGCGGGGTTCTGCGGGTACCTGGAGCAGTCCGGCACGGCCGGCCGGATCACCGTCCACGACGGCGCCGAGCAGCTGATCCGGTCCAGCGACCTGGTGGTCTTCGCGACCGTGGCCGCGGCGCCGCACATCAGCGACGTGTCGTGGTTCGCGCACGCACCGGTGGTGCTGCACGTGTCGCTGCGGGACCTCGCCCCCGAGGTCGTGCTCGCCTCGACCAACATCGTCGACGACGTCGACCACTGCCTGAAGGCCGACACCTCGCCGCACCTGGCCGAGCAGCGCACCGGCAACCGCGACTTCCTGCACGGCACCTTGGACGACGTGCTCACCGGGCGCGTGAGCGTGCCGGACGACCGGCCGGTGGTGTTCTCACCGTTCGGCCTCGGGGTGCTCGACCTGGCCGTCGGCAAGTACGTCTACGACGACCTGGCCCGGTCCGGCGACCTGCACGTCATCGACGACTTCTTCCACGAACTGCGCCGGCACGGATGAGCGCCGTGCGGTTCGACCCACATGAGGAGTAGGCATCGTGCCTGTCATCACCGCCCCGCACCAGTTCAACGAGGACGAGCTCTACGTCGACCTGCAGTCGGTGTACGGCCGCTCGCTGTTCCTGAAGTGCGAGGGGTTCAACTTCGCCGGCTCGATCAAGCTGAAAGCCGCGACCGAGATGGTGGACGCCGCCGAGCGCAGCGGGGCCCTGACGCCCGGGGCGATCCTCGTCGAGTCCTCGTCCGGGAACCTGGGCGTGGCGCTGAGCATGCTCGCGGCGAGCAAGGGCTACCGCTTCCTGTGCGTGACCGACTCCCGCTGCAACCTCTCCACGCGGCGGCTGATGGAGGCGTTGGGCAGCCACGTGCACATCATCGCCGAGCCGGATCCCGTCGGTGGCTTCCTCGGCGCCCGGATCGACTTCGTCCGCGCGCTGTGCGCCTCCGACGAGCGGTACGTGTGGATCAACCAGTACGCCAACCCGGGCAACTGGATGGCGCACTACCGCACGACGGCACCGGCGATCGCCCGCCAGTTCCCGCAGCTGGACGTGCTGTTCGTCGGCGCGGGCACGACCGGGACGCTGATGGGCTGCGCGCGCTGGTTCCGGGAGTGGCACCGCAGGGTGGAGGTCGTCGCGGTGGACAGCGTCGGCTCGGTGACCTTCGGCGGGCCGCCGGGACGCCGGATGATCCCCGGTCTCGGGATGAGCATCCGCCCGCCGCTGCTGGACGAGTCCTACCTGGACGACGTGGTGCGCGTCGAGGAGGCCGACACCATCCGCGCCTGCCACCGCCTGGCGCGCAGCGGGTTCCTGTTCGGCGGCTCCACGGGCACCGTGGTCAGCGGCGCGATGGGGTGGCTGGCCCGGCGCGGGGCGCCCGCGATCACGGCGGTGGCCGTGGCACCGGACCTCGGCGAGCGCTACCTCGACACGGTCTACCAGACGAACTGGCTGGAGGACCTCTACGGCGCGGACGTGCTCGACACCGAGGAGCGGACGCATACCCCCGTTCCCCGTCCGGCGTGAGCTCACCGCTGAACAGGGGTGTCCGATGCTGATCTCACCGGATCCGAGCACCGACGCGCGGACCGCCGTCGCCACGCGGAGCGGCGACCCGGCCCCGCCCCGGACGCGCGTCGTCGGGGTGGACGTCGCCCGCGGCGCGGCGCTGCTCGGGATGATGGCCGTGCACGTCCTGGACTCGTTCGACGAGCAGGACGCGCCCACCGCGACCACCCTCGTCGCCGCAGGCCGCTCGGCAGCGACCTTCGTGCTGGTCGCCGGCGTCAGCCTGGCGTTCCTCTCGGGCGGACGCCACGTCGTGCGGGGCTCCGCGCGGACGGCGGTGGCCGGCGGGCTGGTGGTCCGGGCCCTGCTGATCGGGGCGATCGGTCTCGCGCTCGGGACGCTCTCGGAACGCAACGGCGTGGACGGGATCCTGCCGTTCTACGCCGTGCTGTTCCTGCTCGCCGTCCCGCTGATCGGCCGCCCGCCGCCCGTGCCGGCAGGCGTGGCCGCCGCGGTGGCCGTCGCCGGGCCGGTCCTGCTGGTCGCCGCGGCCGGGCTCCCGCTCCCGGAGCCCGACTCCGACCCCACGTTCACCGCCCTCGTGCAGGACCCGCTGGGGGTGGCGGCCCAGCTGTTCGTCACCGGCGCCTACCCTGTCGTCGTCTACTTCGCCTACCTCTGCGCCGGGCTCGCGATCGGGCGGCTCGACCTGGCCTCGCGCCGGGTGGCGTGGTGGCTGTTCGGCGGCGGCGTCGCGCTGGCCGTGCTGGCCCGGCTGGTGTCCGCGCTCGTGCTGTACCCGCTGGGCGGGTTCGCCGCGCTGATGTCCGGGAGCGCATCCGGCGACACCGCCGCCGAGACGGCCCGGATCCTGCTGTGGGACCCCGACCCGGCGACGTCGTGGTGGTACCTGGCGCTCCCGGCCCCGCACTCGGGCACGACGGTCGACCTGGTGCACACCCTCGGCAGCGCCGTCGCGGTGCTCGGTGCGGCGCTGCTGCTGACCCGCCCCGGGATCCCGGCCCGCCTGCTGGCGCCGTTCGCGGCGGCCGGCAGCATGGCCCTCACGCTGTACTCCGCGCACCTGGTCCTGCTGGCCACCGGCGTGCTGGAGGACGAGCCCGTCGTGCTCTTCGTCCTCATGGTCGTCGGCGCGGGCGTCTTCGCCGTGGTCTGGCGGCGCTGGCTCGGTCAGGGGCCGCTGGAGCGGGTCGTCGCGATCGTCGCCGGGACGGCGCGCCGCCGGCTGGCCGAGCGGCTCTCCCGCCGACCCGGCGACCCGCCCGCGGACCGCGGCGCCGCCGCACGGGGGACGCGCGTGGCCCAGTTCGTGGTGCCGGTGGCCTGCGCGGCAGCGGTGGCCCTCGCCCTCGTCCTGGTGGCCCGGCCCGCACCGGAGTCGGTGGAGGGCGAGGTGGCGGGCGCCGGGACCGTCGCCGCGCCGGCGCCGCCCGCCGCGGCCGCGCCGCCACCGGACCCCGCGCCCGCCGTCGTCGCCGACCCCGGCCCCGGCCCCGCACCCGACCTCGACCGGTACTGCGTGCTGTCGGAGCAGGTCGACGCGGCGGACGACCAGCACCCCGACGATCCGGTGGCGTTCATCGGTGAGGCGCGCGGCCCGCTGGCCGACATGCCGCGCGTGGCGCCCGCCGAGATCCGCGACGCGGTCGCCGTCTCCGTGGCCGACACCCTCGCCGAGGCGGGCGAGCCGGGGGTGCAGGCCCCCGACGAGGGTGCGCTGGACCAGGCGGAAGAGCGCATCGACTCCTACGAAGAGGAGAACTGCCCGTGACCGCAGGAGGGATCGCTGACGAGGTGGTGGCGCCGACCGGGCGCGGGTGGATGCGGTCGGCGGACCCGCCCGCCTCGTTCACGATGTGGCGCTACCGGGAGCTGCTGCCCGTGCCCGACGGTCCGATCCGGTACCCGCTGCCGATCGGCGGCACGCCGCTGCTGCCCGCGCCCGCGCTGCGCCGGGCCTGGGGCCTGCCGCAGCTGTGGATCAAGGACGAGACGCGCAACCCGACCGCCTCCAACAAGGACCGCGCCACCGCGCTCGTGATCGAGGGCGGCCTGCGGCGCGGGGTGGACACGATCACGACCGCGTCCACCGGGAACGCGGCCGTGGCCACCGCGTTCGGGGCCGCGGCCGCCGGGATGCGGGCCGCCATCTTCGTCTCCACCGACTGCCGGCCGGAGAAGCTGGCGCTGATGACCCAGGCCGGTGCGCGGGTCTTCCGGGTCCGCGCGGGCTACGCGGCCGCGGTCGACCTCTCCCGCGCCGCCGCCGCCGCGTTCGGCTGGCTCGACCGCAACACCGGGGCCAACCCGGTCACGCTCGAGGCGAAGAAGACCGTCGCGTTCGAGGTGTGGGAGCAGCTCGGGCGCCGGGTCCCGGACGTGCTGGTCGCCCCGGTCGGCGACGGCCCCACGCTGGTGGCGCTCGACAAGGGCTTCGCCGAGCTCGAGAGCCACGGGCTCGTCACGCGGCGACCGCGCCTGATCGGGGTCCAGGCGCAGCCGTGCCAGCCGCTGGTGCGGGCGTGGCGGGGGGAGCCCGTCGGGCCGGCGGATCTGGATCCCGCCGCCACCGTCGCCGACGGCATCGCCGTGATGCGCCCGGCCATCGGCGACGCCGTGCTGGACGCGGTGCGCCGCGGCGGCGGGGCCATGGTGGCGGTCACCGACGAAGCGCTCCGGGGCGCGGTCGCGACGTTGGCCGCCACGGCCGGCGTCGGCGCCGAACCCGCGGGGGCGGCGGCCCTCGCAGGGCTCGCCGCCGCCGTCGAGCTGCGCCGGGTGGGCCGGGAGGAGACCGTGGTCCTGCTGGTCACCGGCCGGGAGGTGACGGCGGGCGGGCCCGCGGACCCGGCGCGCGTGGCCGTCGTCGAGACGCTCGACGAGGTGGAGCGGGCAATGGCGGGCGGCTGATGGCCGGCCGCATCCTCCTCGTCGAGGACGACCCGACCATCGGGGAGGTGCTCACGTCGAGCCTGCGCAGCCACGCCTTCGAGGTCCGGTGGGAGCGGACGGGCGCCGCGGGCCTCGCAGCGGCCGCCGCCGTCGACCTCGTGCTGCTGGACCTCGGGCTCCCCGACCTCGACGGCGTCGAGGTCTGCCGGCAGCTGCGGCGCGGCCAGCCCGGCTGCGTGATCGTCGTCCTGACCGCCCGGTCGGCGGAGATGGACGTCGTCGTGGGCCTGGAGGCGGGCGCCGACGACTACCTGGTCAAGCCGGTGCGGCTGGCCGAGCTGCACGCGCGCATCCGCGCCCACCTGCGGCGCAACGAGGGTGCCGCCGGGCCGGCGCCGGTACGGGCCGTCGGTGACCTCGTCGTCGACGTGACCCGCCGCCGGGCGGGCGTGGGCGGTCGGGAGCTGCGCCTGCGGGCGAAGGAGTTCGACCTGCTGGCCCGCCTGGCCGCGGAACCGGACGTGGCACTGAGCCGCGAGACGCTCATGTCCGACGTGTGGGACGAGCACTGGTTCGGCTCGACCAAGACGCTCGACGTCCACGTCGCGGCGCTCCGCCGGAAGATCGGGGAGGTCGCGCCGCCGGCGTCCGCCCGCGTTCCCGCGATCGTCACCCTGCGGGGCTACGGGTACCGGCTGGAGCTGGGAGAGCCCGCGGACCGGCCGAGCGGTCGGCGGGCAGCAGGAGGGTGAACATCGGGGGCGACGGCCGGGTCAGGCCCAGGCGGCCCCCTTCCGCCTCGGCCAGCCGGCGCGCCAGCGCCAGGCCGATCCCGTGCCGGCCCCGCTCCCGGTCGACGCGCCGGTCGAACAGGGTGCCCTCGGCGTCGTGCACGCCGGCTCCCTCGTCGCCCACGTCGATCGCGACCGCGTCGGTGGCCTCCCGGACCGCCACCGTCACCGTGCCCTCGCCGTGGGTCGTCGCGTTGTCCACGAGCACCGCGAGGATCTGCCGGACCGCCGCGGCCGACGCGCACGGGTCCGGGGTGTCCGGATCGACGCTCAGCGCGAGGTCGCGGCCCTGGAGCGCGAGGCGCCCGCTCCACTCCGACGACATCGCGGCCAGCAGCGCGGAGAGCTCGACCGTGCCGCCCGGGATGGCCCGCTGGTCCCGGGCGAGTGCGAGCAGCTCGTCGATGGTCGACTCCAGGCGGTCCGCGTCGACGAGGCTGGCGGCGATGGCGGGTGCGAGGTCGCGGCCGGGCGACTCGAGGGCCGCCTCGAGCCGCAGGCGGAGCCCGGCGAGCGGGGTGCGCAGCTGGTGCGACGCGTCGGCGGAGAACGCGCGCTCCCTGGCGAGCAGGGCGTCGAGGCGACCGGCGGTGGAGTTGAGGGCCGAACCGACCGAGTCGATCTCGGCGATGCCGCCCGGCCGCGTGCGCACGCTGAAGTCGCCGTCGCCGAGCCGCCTGGCGGCGACGGCCAGGTCCTCGAGCGGGCGCGCGAGCCGCCGGGCCTGTCGCCGTCCCACCAGCCACGCGGCGCCCACGGCGAGGGCCGCCAGCGCTGCCATCGCCACCCACACCAGCGCCACCGTCTGCAGGGCGGCGCTGCGGGGAACGGCGGCGCGCACCGCACCGATCACGTCGTCCTCGTGCGTGACCGGCACCGCGACGACGAGGTCAGCGCCGTCCATCCTGCTCCCCGCCCTGCCCTGGAGGGCCCGCGCGACCTCGGGTCCGCCGTCGGGCGGCCCGGTGGCGCTGAGCCGGTCGCCGTCCGAGTCGTACACCGACACCCGGACCGAACGGGGTACCTCGACGTTCGCGACCTCGTCCTCGTCGTAGACGTCCGCGGCCACCCTGATAGCCACCGCGCGGGCCGTCTGCGCGAGCTCGCCCCGCTCGACCTGCATCGCGTACTGGAGCACCGCCACCGCGAGCGGCACCCCGAACAGGCCGATGGCCAGGGCGGACGCGCAGACGGCCAGGCCGATGATTCGAGTGCGCACGAGCGTCGCCTCCGATCCGTGGCCGCCGTGTCCCACAGGCTGTGCTCTGCGCGGCGGCCAGGACCGTTACCTCACCCGCCCGGTCAGTTCATGCTGGGCACCGCACCGCGGCGTGCGAGGGAGGGCGCGGCCCCGACCGGGGCCTGCCCCGGCCACGGCGCCAGCTCGAGCAGCGCGGCCCCGCTGCCGCGCGGGGCAGCGGGGGAGATCTCGAACATCCGGGTCTTGAAGATCGTGTCTGCGCCGTCCTCGACGGCCGCACGCGGCGGCGGGAGGCACCGGGTGCTGATCACCCCGCGCGCCGCGGGCGCCGTCAGGGCCGCCCGCAGCCGTGCCAGCACGGCGTCGAGGTGCGCGTGCCGCTCCGCGAGCCGCCGGGGCAGGTGGGCGCGAGCGGCCAGCAGCTGCGCCCCGTCCCGGGCGTCCACCCGGTCGCTGCCGCTCCACGCCAGCGCGAGGAAGCAGCTCGCCGGTGCCGGCGGCTCCGGGACCCGTGCCTGGTCGATGCGGTCGGCGTAGTTCACGAGGAGCGCTCGCAGCACCGCGTCACGCGTGATGAGCTCGAAGGCTGCGAAGCGGAGGTCCATCGTGATCGTCCCGTCGGTTGCGGTGTCCGCGGTACCTCACGTCCGGCGCGCAAGGGCGCCGGCGCCGGTTCCCTACGCTATGCGATCGGCCGCTAACGGGAAACCTCGCGAAGGCAAGGTGTCGGCAAATTGCCGCACCAGGAGGCATGCGGCCCGATCAGGCGTACTGCCGGAACACCGGCTTGACCGGTCGCCCGCCCATCCACGGCGTGGGGTCGCCCGCGTCGAGGGCCTTGCGGTACACGGCGCACGCCTGCGCGACGACCTCGACGGTGCGGTCGACGTCGTCCTCGGTGAGCGCGGCGCTGACCACGAAGGAGGGACCGATCACCCCGCCTGCCAGCAGCTGGCGCAGGAACAGGGTGCGGTAGGGCTGCGACGGCTTCCCCTCGACGTCGAGGGTCGCGAAGACGAGGTTGCTCGTGCGCCCCCTGACCAGCACGTGCTCGGCGACGCCCATCCCGGCGGCGACCTCGCGGACGCCCGCGGCGAGCCGTTCCCCCAGCGCGTGCAGCCGGGCGGCGCTGCCCTCCGCGGCGTAGGTGTCCATGACGGCGATCGCGGCGGCGAGGGAGTGGGTCTCGGCGCCGTGCGTGGTGGAGAGCAGGAACACCCGTTCCCGGTCGGTGCGCAGGCCGCCGCGTTCCATGAGCTCGCGCTTGCCGGCCAGCGCGGAGACGGCGAAACCGTTGCCGAGCGCCTTGCCGAACGTCGACAGGTCCGGCGTGACGCCGTAGACGCCCTGGGCGCCGTGCTCGGACCAGCGGAACCCGGTGATCATCTCGTCGAAGACGAGGACGACGCCGTGCCGGGTGGCGAGCTCGCGGACGCCCTCGAGGTAGCCGGGCGGCGGGTCGGTCTGGGTGGCGGCTTCGAGGATCATGCAGGCGATCCGGCCCTCGTGCTGGTCGAGCAGCGCGGCGAGGGCGCCCAGGTCGCCGTAGGGGAAGGTGACCGTGGCCTGCTCGGGGATGCCGGCGTTCATGGGCGTGCCGCCGATGAACCAGTCGTCGGTGGAGAAGAACGGCTGGTCGTGGCAGAGGGCGACGAGCGTGCGCCCGGTGGCGGCGCGCGCGAGGCGGATGGCGGCGGTGGTGGCGTCGGAGCCGTTCTTGGTGAACTTGACCATCTCGGCCGTGGGGACGGTCTGCAGGAAGCGCTCTGCGGCGTCCACCTCGATGGCGGCGGGGCGGACGAAGTTCGTGCCGCGGTCGATCTCGCGGCGCACCGCCTCCACCACGCGCGGGTGGGCGTGGCCGAGCGCGACGGCGCGCAGGCCGGAGCCGTACTCGATGTAGGAGTTGCCGTCGACGTCCCACACGTGCGCGCCGCGGCCGTGGGAGATGACCGGCGCGAGGTCCTGGGGGTACTGGTCGTCGCCCTTGGCGTAGGTGTGGGCGCCGCCGGGCACGGCGGCGTGCAGCCGCTCGTTGAGCGCGGCCGACCGCGGCAGGGACGGGTCCGGGAGCGTCATGCATGCACCTTCGTCGTTGCGGGTCGCGTCGTTGCGCGTCAGCTCGAACGGTTCTCCTCGGCCATGATGGACCCGTGCCCGGCGTGCGCCCCATCGAGGTACCCCACCGCGGGCCGAGCCCGGTGCGCCGCTGCGCGCTGCTCCTCTCGGGAGTGCTCCTCGCGTCCTGCGGCGCCGCGACGCCCGGCCCTATCGTCACCGGTCCGGTACCGCAGGCGTCGTGCGAGGGGACGGGGATGGGCGAGCACTCCTACGTGACCGCGGTCGGCGCGGACGGCCGGTACTTCGAGGACCAGCACGGCACGCCGCTGCTCGTCTTCGGCGACTCCCCGTGGGCGGGGCCGGTGCGCTGGTCACCGCCGCAGGCGGAGCACTACTTCGCGAACCGCGAGGCGCACGGCTTCAACGCCTCGATCGTCTCGCTGATCGGGTCCCGCGCCAACGGCGGGCCGGGCGACGACGGGCGCACCCACGACGGGATCCTGCCGTTCGTCGGCGGCGACGTGACGCGCTGGAACGAGCCGTACTGGCAGCGCGTCGACGAGCTGGTCCGGGCGGCGTGCGCCCACGGGAACACACTGTTCCTGTACCCGATCGACGGGTGGACCGTCAGCACGGTGTTCCGCGGCGCCGCACCCGAGGACGCCCACCGGTTCGGCGTCATGGTCGCCGAGCGCTACGCCCGCTTCCCGAACATCGTGTGGATGACCGGCGGCGACCACTTCCCGCACGACGTGACGGGCCGGCACGACTCGCCGCCCGAGCACGACGCGAGGTTCGAGCAGGTGCTGCGGGGGATCCGCTCCACCGGCGACACCCGGCTCTTCTCGATCCAGCTCGGGTACCCGGCGTCGGTGTCCACCGACAGCCCGATGTGGGAGCCGCACGTCGACTTCAACTTCGTCTACACCTACCTCCCCACCTACCGGGCGGTGCTGGACGGCCACGCCCGGGACCGGCGCCCCGCCCTGCTGATGGAGGCGAACTACGAGGGCGAGAACAACCTGCCCGGCACCCCGGTGACCGACGACGAGGTCCTGCGCCGGCAGATGGGGTGGGCGCTGACGTCGGGCTCCCCGGGCTACTTCTACGGCTCCGACGACTGGGAGCTCCCGCCCGGCTGGGAGACGCGGCTGGACACCCCGGCCGTCGGTCAGCTGGGGCGGATGCGGGAGTTCTTCGCGGCGCTGCCCTGGTGGGAGCTCGCTCCCGTCGAGCCCGGCGAGGTGATCGTGGCCGGGCGCGGGGAGCCCGTCGGGAGCGACGCCGAGGTCGGGGTGATGGCCGACGACCACGTCACCGCCGCCCGGACCGGTGACACGCTGGTCGCCTACGTCCCGACGGCCCGCACGCTGACCGTGGACCCCGCGACGCTCGCGCAACCGCCGACCGCGCGCTGGGTCGACGCGGCGGACGCCACGGCCCCGCCGGTGGAGGCGCGCCTCGACCCGCCGGGAGCGGTCACCACGCCGGGGCGGAACGCGGCGGACGGCGAGGACTGGCTGCTGGTGCTGCGGCTGCGGTCGTAGCGGGCACCGCCCCCACCGCGGTCGAGGTCGACGTGAGCGCTGTCGGAAGGCCACGCCCCCCGTCTGCGCTCACGCCCCCCGTCTGCGCTCACGCCCCCCGTCTGCCGCGACGCACCCCGTCGACGGGGTGCGTGAGCCGAATCGGGGTGCGTGAGCACGCGGTCCGCGCCTACTCCGGGGTTTCCTGACGGGCAGGGCGGGTTGCGGTGGCGCGCCGTTCCCGGCTCGGGACCAGCTGCCCCACCCCACGTCCAGGTGTCGCTCGCAGTCGGCCCCGGCGCCCTGCCGGACCTCCAGTGGCGAGGGCGGCCGGGTTGGCACCACTACCGAATATCGTGATCGCCCTGGCAGCCGTCCCCAACCTGGCTCCGGCCGGTCCACGACGAGCCCGTCCCCGCCGGGTGCCACTCATCCGGCGGTGGTTCCGTTCAAGAACCCCTCCGAAGCGCCCCTGATCAGCGAAGCAGGGACCAGGGCCGCACCCATGCAGCCGCACCCATGCAGCAGATGTCCCATTTCCGCCGATCACGAGCCTCGATGCGCCCCGGGCCGGTCCGATGATCACCGGGGCGGGGTGGATCGGGACCACAGCCAGGTGCGCACCCACCCGGCAGCGACGTTCTCGTCCGGAACAGGCCTGGGCCAGGTCGGGAACGGCCGCCCGGCCAGCCACGATATTCGGTACTCGGCCCAACCCGGCCACGTCGCCGACGGGCGGCGCAGGGGAATCGGCCGACCGCGCCGGAGACCACGGGCGAGGGCGGGCGGCAGTGGCCTCGAGCCGGGAACGGCGCGCCCACAGGAGAATCCACCGCCACATCGACACCATGAGTCTGCGCCGCAGGCCGGAGACCCATGACGTCGATCGGGTCGCGCACTGCCGCGTTCCGCAGAAGGCGGGAACGGCCATGATCAGCAGAAGCGGTGGGAGCGCGACAGATCTGACGCCCTGGAGCGCGACAGATCTGACGCCCTGACACCACTCCTGGCGATCACCGCGGAGGAGAGCAGCTAACCCCCGAGGAACGCGAGCGAGATCGCCGGGACGTAGGTCACGACTGCAGCACCGTCATGCCCGACATCCCGCTGGCCACGAACAGGTTCAGGGCCGGCTGACCGCGCTGACGTCTACGTCGGGCGCGCGCTGTCCGCTCACACGGCCATGATGGTGTCGTGGCGCTGCCCGTCGACGTGTCCGACCGCGAGGCCGAGGTGCTCGCGGCCGTCGGGGCGCACCTGAGCAACGCCCAGATCGCCGGGCGCCTGCACCTGTCGGTGCGGACCGTCGAGGGGCACGTCTCGTCGCTGCTGCGCAAGTACGGCGTCGCCGACCGCCGCGAGCTGGCCGCCCTGGTCGGCCCGGACGCGGGCGCGGCGCCCCCGCCGGGCGGCGTGGCCGGGCTCCCGGTGGCGCGCACCTCGTTCGTCGGGCGGGGAGCGGAGCGGACCGCGATCCTCGCCGCGCTGGCGCGGGAGCGGCTGGTCACGCTGGTCGGCCCGGGCGGCGTCGGGAAGACCCGGCTCGCCGCGGTGGTCGCCGCGGAGGTCACCGAGGCGGCCGCGTTCCCGTTCGGCGGGGCGTTCGTCGACCTCGTGCCCGCCCGCGAGGACTCGGTGGCGCAGGCCGTCGCCGCCGCGCTGGGCGTCGCGGAGGGGCCGCAGCAGCCGCTGGAGGCGGCGATCGCCGGGCGCCTGGGCCGCGGCCGCTCGCTGCTGGTGCTCGACAACTGCGAGCACGTCGTCGACGCGGTCGCCGGGTTCGCCGAGCGCGTCCTCGCCGCGTGCCCGACCGTCACGCTGCTCGCCACGAGCCGGGAGCGGCTCGCGGTGCCGGGGGAGCGGGTCGTGGCCGTCGGGCCGCTCCCGCTGGGATCCGACGCCGAGCGGCTCTTCGCCGACCGCGCGGTGGCCCCCGTCGAGCCGGGCGCCGTGGCCGACCTGTGCGCCCGGCTCGACGGGCTGCCGCTGGCCATCGAGCTGGCGGCGGCCCGCAGCGCCGCGCTCGGCGGGCCCGGCCTGCTCACCGGGCTGGGCGACTACCTCCGCCTGCTGGCCGGCGGGCGCGGTCGGGCGGTGCGGCACCGGTCGCTGCGCGCGGTGCTCGGCTGGAGCCACGACCTGCTCGACGACGAGGAGCGCCGCCTGTTCCGGGCACTCGCCGCGTTCGTGGGCGCGTTCGACCTCCCGGCTGCCGCGTCCGTCGCCGGCCTGGAGCTCGCGGTGGCCGCCGACGTGCTCGGCAGGCTCGTCGACAAGAGCCTCGTCGTGCACGAGCGGGGCCGGTGGCGGCTGCTCGCGACGGTGCGGGCGGTGGCCGCGGACAAGCTGGCGGAGGCGGGGGAGACCGCGCAGGTCCGGGCGCGGCACCGCCGGTGGGCGGTCGCGCGGGCCGACGCGCTCACCGGCTCGCCGCGCACCGGTGACGGCTGGCGCGAGGAGGTCGACGCCGCCCTCGACGACCTGCGCGACGCGCTGGCCGCCTGCCCGCCCGGCCCGGACCCCGACGGCCACGCGCTGGCCCGCGCCCTCGGGTGGATCACCCACGCCCGCGGGTTCCTCGACGAAGCGCGCCGGCGCTACCTGGAGGCGCGCGGGCACGCGGGCGGCCCGGACGAGGCGGCCCGCGACCTGCGCTCGGCTGCCGACTGCGCGGAGGTGGGCCACGACTCCGGCGGCGCGTTCGACCTGCTCGTCGAGGCAGGCCGAACGGCCGCGGACGGGAACGCGGCGGCGGTCGCGCTCGCCCGGGCCGTCGAGCTGGCCTGCCGCTGCCCCGCCACGTTCGCCGTCGAGGTTCCCCACGAGCGGCTGCGCGCGCTGCAGGCCGACGCGGCGGCCGCCTGCGACCGCCGCGACCCGGTGGCCACGGCCCGGCTCGCGATCGCCGCGGCCTGGAACGCGGGTCCGCGCAAGCTCGCACCGGCGCGGGCCCTCGCCGAGGAGGCCGTCGCCGCGGCCCGGCGCACCGGCGAACCGCTCCTGGTCAGCGCCGCGCTGGGCGCGCTGCGGGGCGCGGCCGTGGAGGAGGGCCGGCTGCGCGAGGCGCACCGGATCTGCACCGAGCGGCTGGATCTGCTGCCCGGCATGGACCCCACGGACCCGCAGGACGCCGCCGAGATCGAGGACGTGCTCGCCGTCGCCTGCGCGGACGCGGTGGCGGTCGGGGAGCCGGGGTCCGCGCTGGACGTCGCAGGCCGGATCCTGGACGCCGACGTGCACGGCGACTCCCCGCACCTCGCGCTGAGCACCGTGCTCCCCGCGCTCGTGCTGGCGGGCGAGATCGACCGGGCGCTGCGGCACGCGCCCGCGATGTGGGCGGGCTGGGAGCGGGCCGGGCGCCCGCCCGCGGTGTGGATGCCGGTGGCGGCGCGGTTCGCCGCGCTCGCCGCGGCGCTGCGCGGCGACGACGCGCAGGCCGCGCTCTGGGACGCCCGCGCGCGGGAGGCCGGCACCGCGAACGTGTTCCACGCCCAGCACGCGCCGCTCGCGGTCTTCACGCAGGCCCGCGCGGCCGTGCACGCCGGTCGCGCCACGCGGGTGCGCCCGCCCGAACCGGCCGCCGGCCGCTACCACGCCTACGCCGTGGCGGCGCACGCCGAGCTGGCCGTCGTCGCGGGGTGGCCGGACGCGCCCGCGCGCCTGGACGCCGCGCGCCGGGAGGCGGGCGCGCACCCGTGGGCCGTCGCCTGCCTCGACCGCGCCGCCGGGCGCCTGCACGCCGACGAGGCGGCCCTCGCCGCGGCCGTCGCCGGGTTCGAGCGCATCGGCGCCCGCCTCGAACGCGCCGTCACCCTGGCTCTCCTGCCCCCGCGGGCCGAGGAGGGCGCGGCCGAGCTGGCGCTGCTCGGGGTCCGGGTGCCGCAGCCGGCCCCGTCCTCCTGAGCGGGGGGAGCGGAGCGGACCGTCCCCGGGCACGTGGTGGTCGGGTGGTGGTCACGTGCTCGTCCCGGGTCCGCCCGCGCCGCCGCCGGGGCACCGTGGCGGGGAGACGACGAGGAGGAGGTGCGCCGTGCAGTGGACGTTGGAAGTGGTGCAGGTCCCGGTGTCGGACGTGGAACGCGCGAAGGCGTTCTACGCCGACCGGGTCGGGTTCACCGTCGACCTCGACGTGGCGAGCGACGCCGAGCACCGGTTCGTGCAGCTCACCCCGCCGGGCTCGGGGTGCTCGATCCAGCTCTCGACCGGCTACCACGACGACCTGGTCCCGGGGTCGCTGCGCGGGCTGGTGCTCGTCGTGCCCGACGTCCACGCCGCGCACGCCCACCTGGCGGCGGGAGGGGTGGCGACGAGCGGGGTCGTGGTCAGCGAGGACGGTGAGACCTTCCGCCCCGCGCGCGAGGGGGACGCTCTCGACAACGTGGGGTTCGTGCACTTCGCCGACCCGGACGGCAACCGGTGGTCGGTGCAGCAGATCAGCAGCCGGGCGGGCGTGACCCACGACCTCACCGTCACCCGCCTGCTGGAAGCGCCTGTCGAGCAGGCGTGGAAGGCCTGGACCGAGCCCGAGTACGTCATGCGCTGGTGGGGTCCGACCGGCTTCACCTCACCGCTGGCCGAGCTCGACGTCCGGGAGGGAGGCACGTCGCTGGTGTGCATGCGCGCGCCGGCCGAGTACGGCGGCCAGGACATGTACAACACCTGGACCTACCGCACGGTCGTGCCGCATGAGCGGCTCGAGTTCGCGCTCGACTTCACCGATGCCGACCGCGCGCCGCTCGACGACGCGTCCATCCCGCCCGGCGTGCCCCGCGCCGTCCGGCACGTGGTGACGCTCCGCCCGGTCGACGGTGGGCGCACCGAGCTCACCGTGCAGGAGTTCGGCTACGGCACGGCCGAGGCGCGCGACGTGTCCCGGGCCGGGTTGGAGCAGTGCCTGGACAAGATGGAGTCGCTGTTCCGGGACGGCTGGGCACCGCCCGCCGGATGAAGTGCCCGCAAGGGCGTCGACTATCGTTCCGGCACGTGAGCGTGTGGGAGACGATCCTCTTCTTCGTGGTGCCGTCAGTGGCGTTGTACCTGGGTATCGTGCTGCTGGTCGTCGCACCGCGGATGGCTCGGCGGCCCCGCTACCGGGTCGGCCAGCCCTGGCCGCACGCTCCCATCTGGTGGACGGCCAACCCGCAGGGCGCGCAGCTTCCGGCCGCCGACCACCACCCGACCGCTGTGACCGGAGCGCGCGCCGGCACCGAGCGAGGAGGTGCCCGTGGCAGCTGGTGAGGTGACCCCCGGCAGCACGACCGACCACGGCGGCACCGGCACCGCCGTCGCCCGCCCGGAGAGCGACGAGCTGCCGGACGGCGCCGTCGTCACGGCGTCCGGCCGGATCTCGCAGGCGGAGGAGTTCGAGGAGCCCTCCCGCGCCGACGAGCCGTTCACCCCGGTGCAGCTCGCCCGGCTCGACGAGGCGCTCACGCTGGCCAGCCGCGAGACCGGCCTGCGGTTCAGCGTCTACCTCGGCGACCTCGGGCCGGAGCCGCAGGCGCGGGTGGCGCAGCTGCACGACGAGCTCGAGGGCTCGGACGAGGCGGTGCTCATCGCGGTCAGCCCGGGCCAGCGGGTGGTGGAGGTCCTCAGCGGCGGCGAGGCGCGGGTGCGCCTGCCCGACCGCGGGGCGAAGCTCGCGGTGATGAGCATGGTGGCCTCCTTCAAGGAGGGCGATCTGCTCGGCGGGCTGCTCAGCGGTCTGCGCATGCTCGCCGACCAGGCGGGCGGACGCCCCCGCACGCGCTGACCCACCGCTCACCGACGCGGTCCGTCGTTTCCCCGCCGACCCCGAACGGGTACTCCCCACCGTCGGCGACGACGCGACGTGCAGCACGACCGGTAACAGATCGACCGTAACCTCCGAGCTTGTACCGGAGTTGGTGATGGTCGACTTCATGGCTCCGGTCGCATACTGTGCGTGCACGCCCCCTCCAGGGCACGGACTGATGAAGGGCAGGGACCCACATGGGTGATGCGGCATCGGGGCACTCGGCCGGCGCAGGGCAGCGACGCGGCCGCGCACACAGCGCAGGCTCCTCGGTCCTCACGCCACCCACGGGCATGCCCTCCCTCTCCGATCTGGACACCTCCCTCCCGACGCAGCGCACCTCGTCACCGCCGGTTCCGGCGGACGTCCCGCCGCCGCCCGTCCAGCGCACCGTCGTCGACCCGTGCACCTGCGGGCACGGCCAGGCCGCGCACGAGCACTACCGGCCCGGCAGCGACTGCGGCACCTGCGGCCGCCTGGGCTGCGCGGAGTTCCGGCCCGAGAACGGGTTCTTCCGGCAGCTCTGGCGCAAGATCACCGCTAGTTCCTGACCCCGGGTTCCGGCCGGCCCGGCCGGTCGGCGACCCATTCGACCCAGGTGCCGTGCCCGTCGGTGAACGCGAGCGGGGTGCGTCCGTCGCGGACGAGGAGGAACGCGTCGGTGCCCGCGCGCGGCGCCGGTGCGTCGCGCAGGTCGGTGAGCACGCCCGGGGCCTCGTTGGACAGCCAGACCGCGCCCAGGTGCCCGACCGCGTCGGCGAACTCCCGTCGCCGGTCCGGGTCGACGTAGTGCAGCACGGCGGAGTGGAAGACGACCAGCGTGGCGTCCGAGGGCGCCTGTGCTGCGAGCGCCGGGAGGTCGTCGACGAGGTCGCCCCGCACTATGCGCGGCGGGTCGCGCCGCGCGACCGCCGCGGCCGCAGCCAGACGTTCCTGCCGGCCGTGCTCGCCGGGCCATACCAGGCAGCCCAACCACGCGAGGTCGTCCGGGTCGGTGACGTCGAGCGGGTTGAGGTCGAGGCCCGCGCGCCAGACGACGCGGGGGAGCTCGGCGGGCACCGGAACCGGGCCCACCGGCCGGCAGCGCAGGACGGGGGCGCCCGGATCGCCGTTGGTCAGGGTGTGCCCGTCGTAGTCGTAGCGGTAGCGGTCCGGCAGCAGGGTGAGCCCGGCGCTGGCGCCGACCTCGAGCAGGGCCAACGGCTGCGGTAGCGCGGCGAGGGCGGGGAGCAGGGTGGCGCACCGGGCGGGCTCGTTGGTCTGGGTGCGCCGCGAGAGCACGACGTCGGTGAGCTCGGCCGGGCGCTCGAGCACGGCCGCACGCAGCCCGGCGTAGCTGCCGGGGAGCCCGACGAGGTGGCGCACCGCCGCGAACAGCAGGTTCGGCTGCCGCTTGGGCTCGGGCAGGGTGGCGAGGAAGGCCAGCACGCCCGGATCGCCCGCGATCGCGCGCGCCCACCGCTCGTAGAGCGGTGAGCGGCCGCGTGCCTCCACGTCGGCGAAGCGCCGGTACCGCTGACCGGTGCCGGTCAGCACGTCCTCGTCGACGATCCTGGCCTCCCCCTACGCGCTACGAGCGGTCGAACTCGCGCGCACCCAGTGCCCGGACGATCCCGGCCCGGCCCTCGGACACCAGCCGCCGCAGCGCAGGCGGGTGCGACTCGTCGGCGAGCCACGCGTCGGCGGCCTCCACCGTGGACTTGTCCACCGCCCACGACGGGAACAGCCCGACCACCACCTGCTGGGCCCGCTCGCTCGTGCGCCGCTCCCAGACCTCGGCCACCTCGGCGAAGTACCGCTCCACGTACCCGCCGAGCATGCCGCGCTGCCCCGGGTGGGAGAAGCCGCTGATGATGGCCTCCTGCACCGCGTTCGGGACCTCGTCGTCGTGGACCGCGCGCTTCCAGGCCCGCTCCTTCGCCTCCGCGGTGGGGACCAGGGCGCGCGCCCGCTCGGCCTGGCGCTGGCCGGTGGACGTCGGGTCGCGCCGCAGCTCCTCCTCGATCTCGGCCTCGCCGGCGAAGCCGTGCGCCGCGAGGGCGTGCAGCAGCCGCCAGCGCAGGTCGGTGTCGATGGTGAGGCCCGCAGGCACGTTCTCGCCGTGCAGCCACTCGCGCATGCCCTCGAGCACCGGCGTGTAGAGCACGCTGGAGGTCAGGGCGTTGACGGTGGCCAGCTGCGCGTCAGAGCCCGCGGCCGCGGAGTCGAGACGCAGGAGCAGGGAGTCGACGAGCATCGGCCAGCCGCGTTCGGCCGCCCACGTCTCGTCGGCGTAGGAGGTGATCGCGGTCTGCGCCTGCAGCAGCAGCCGCTGCACCACGCCGATCTCGGTCTCGGCGCCGAACCCGCCCGCGACGAGCGTGGCGAAGTCGCGGGCCTTCAGCTCGGCCTCGCGGGTCATCTCCCACGCCGCCGACCAGCACAGCGTGCGCGGCAGCGGATCGGCGATGTCGCCGATGCGGTCGACGAGCGTGGCCAGCGAACCCGGGTCCAGCCGCAGCGCGCAGTAGGTGAGGTCGTCGTCGTTGACCAGCACCAGCTGCCCGCGCGGCACCCCCACCAGCTCCGGCACGTCGGTGCGCTCGCCGTTGACGTCCACCTCGACGCGGTGCGTGCGGACCAGCTTGCCGTCCCGGTCGTCGTAGACGCCCACCGCGAGGCGGTGCGTGCGCAGCTCACCGGCGCCGGGACGGGCCCCGCCCTGCACCACGGCGAACCGGGTGAACCGGCCCTCGGCGTCGACCTCGAACGACGGGCGCAGCAGGTTGAGCCCGGTGGTGCGCAGCCACTGCGCGCCCCAGCCGGACAGGTCGCGGCCCGACGCCTCCTCGAGCGCGCCGAGCAGGTCGTCGAAGGTGGCGTTGCCCCAGGCGTGCGCGGTGAAGTAGCTGCGCAGCCCGGCGAGGAAGGGCTCCAGCCCGACGTAGGCAACCAGCTGCTTGAGCACCGACGCGCCCTTGGCGTAGGTGATGCCGTCGAAGTTGACCTCCACCGCCTGGAGGTCGGGGATGTCGGCGGCCACCGGGTGCGTGGAGGGCAGCTGGTCCTGCCGGTACGCCCACGACTTCTCGACGTTGGCGAACGTCGTCCACGCGTTGCGGTACTCGGTGGCCTCGGCCTGGCAGAGCACCGACGCGAACGTGGCGAACGACTCGTTCAGCCACAGGTCGTCCCACCACCGCATCGTGACGAGGTCGCCGAACCACATGTGCGCCATCTCGTGCAGCACGGTCTCGGCGCGCCGCTCGTAGAGGAAGCGGGTGACGCGGGAGCGGAAGACGTAGTCCTCCAGGAACGTCACCGCGCCGGCGTTCTCCATCGCGCCCGCGTTGAACTCCGGCACGAACAGCTGGTCGTACTTGCCGAACGGGTACCGCACGCCGAAGTTGCGGTGGTAGAAGTCGAACCCCTGCTTGGTCTCGGTGAAGAGCCGCTCGGCGTCCATGTGCTCGGCGAGCGAGGCCCGGCAGTAGATCCCCAAGGGGATGCCGTCGTGCTCGTCGCGCCACTCCGCGTACGGCCCGGCGATCAGGGCCACCAGGTAGGTCGACATGATCTCGGTGGTGGCGAAGCGGTGCACCCCGCCCTCGACGCTCTCGGCGGCGGCGTTGGAGACGACCTTCCAGTCCTGCGGCGCGGTGACCGTGAGCGTGTAGCGCGCCTTGAGGTCGGGCTGGTCGAAGCAGGCGAACATGCGCTTCGCGTCGGCCGTCTCGAACTGCGAGTACAGGTAGACCGCGCCGTCCACGGGGTCGACGAAGCGGTGCAGGCCCTCCCCGGTGTTCATGTACCGGCCGGTGGCCTCGACGCGCAGCTCGTTCTCCGCGGCGAGCCCGGGCAGCGCGATGCCGTCCTCCTCGCGGTAGCCGGAGACGTCGAGCGGCTCGCCGTTGAGCGTGGCCGAGGCGACCTCGGCACCCACGAAGTCGATCCAGCTGTCGGTGCCGGGCTCGGCGCGGAACCGGACGGTCGTGGTGGTCGCGAACGTCGCCGCACCGGGCTCGCCGGAGCCGTCGGTGAGGTCGAGCTCGACCACGTAGTCGGCGACCTCGAGCTGCGCGGCCCGGCGCTCGGCGTCGGTGCGGGTCAGGTTGGGCGGGGCCATGCGGACTCGGCACTCCTGTATCGGTGGACGCTCGGACTGGCTGCCGATCCAACCACGAGCGCGTGCGGGGCGCCGGTGAGATCGCGCCGTCGCGGAATGCCGGACCCACCCTTCTGGTTGGTGCCGTCGAACCGCCCGCCGCAACCCGAGGAGCTTGCCGTGTCGAGTGCCGTGTCCACGGAGACCGCCCGCGTCGACTTCTGGTTCGACCCGCTCTGCCCGTGGGCCTGGATCACCTCGCGCTGGATGCTGGAGGTGCGCGAGGTCCGGGACGTCGAGATCCACTGGAACGTCATGAGCCTCGCCGTGCTGAACGAGGGCCGCGATCTGCCCGCGGAGTACCGCGAGATGATGGACCGCGCATGGGGCCCGGTGCGCGTCGCCATCGCCGCCGCCCGCAACCACGGCCAGGAGATCCTCGAGCCGCTCTACACCGCCTTCGGCACCCGCATCCACGACGGGGGCAACAAGGACTTCGACGTGGTGATCAAGGAGTCGCTCGCCGAGCTCGGCCTGCCGGCGAGCCTCGCCGACGCCGCCACCAGCACCGACCACGACGAGGAGCTGCGCGCGAGCCACCACCGCGGCATGGACCCGGTGGGCCTGGACGTCGGCACCCCGACCATCCACGTCGACGGCACCGCGTTCTTCGGGCCGGTCCTCTCCCGCATCCCGCGCGGCGAGGACGCCGGGAAGGTGTTCGACGGCGCCCGGCTGCTCGCCGACTACCCGCACTTCTTCGAGCTGAAGCGCACCCGCACCGAGGACCCGGCGTTCGACTGAGCCGGCCTACGCGCGGCCGATGTTGATCTGGACCGACGTGCGGATCTCGATGCGCCGGCACGCCTCGGCGAACAGGTCCGCGGTGTAGGCGATGGAGTCGAGGGTCCAGTCCGGGGCCACGGTGTCGAACGTGACCGGGTGCCGGCCCTCGCCCATCCAGAACTCGGTGACCTCCGGCAGGAGCTGCATGTGCTCCTGCCGGGTGCCCGGCTCGACCGCGAACCGTTCCGGCGCCATCAGCATGACGAGCTCCGACAGCTGCGCCGCCACCCGCGGCAGGACCGCGTCCTCGCCGCTGTCCAGGGTCACCCGCAGGCGCGTGCGGGAGGCCGGATCGCAGGGGGTGAACCAGTTCGGCACCGCGGAGCGGAACGCCGGCGCGCCGGCGTGCTGCACGGGTACGAGGAACTGCACACCCTCCAGGCCCAGTCGGCCCACCCGGGCGACGGAGTCGACCGCGCACGTCAGCAGCGGATGGAACGGGAACGCCACACCCGACAGCTCGCCCTCGCCGGTCCCGACCTGGAACCAGGCGACCCGACCCGCGCCGGTCGTCTCGCCCGCGACGTCGAACCCCGCGTCGTTCATCCCCCAGAGGACGGGACGACGAGCCTCGGCGGCCGAATGCGACCACCCCATCATCTCGGCGCGGTTGACGAAGAGGTGCCTACCAACGCGGTGGCGTCAGTAGCGCGCGATCACCGCGTCGCGCAGCACGCCCGTCTCGATCTCCATCTCCCGGACCCGGTGCTTCACGAGGTCCCCGATGCTGACCATGCCCACGACCCGCCCGTCGACGACCACCGGAAGGTGCCGGTAGCGGCCCGCGGTCATCCGGGCCATCGCGTGCGCGACGGTCTCGTCCGGGTCGCAGGTCTCGACGTAGCGGGTCATCACCTCGCTCACCGGCATGGTGAGCAGGGCGGCGCCGTGCTTGCGCAGCGCGCGGACGATGTCGCGTTCGGAGACGATCCCCTGGATGGAGTTCGACTCGCTGACGAGAACCGCCCCGATGCCGAGCCGGCCGAGGCGGTCGACCACCTCCGCCACCGTGAGCCACGGCAGCACGGAATGGACGTCGCGTCCCTTGGTGTCGAGGATGTCGGCGATCTTCATCGTTCCCCCTTCACATCCGGCTGCGAACGGTTCCATGGTCCTCCTCCCGGCGGCGTCGTGCGGGCTCGCAGCGGTGCGCGTCACCCGGAAAGTCGCACCATCCGTCCGCGATGTCGGGGTCGGTGCGCCGAACGGTCACCGATCACGATCGTGAACGGTCGCGGGTGATCGCGACGATCCCGTCGCCGGACCGCTGACCTGCTGACGAGGGTGCCCGGATCGCGGAGACCGGGCCCGGACGGGCGCTTCGTCCGGCTCGTTCCGGCCCGCGCGCGCCGCGTGCCTGCCTAGCGTGCGCCTGCCCGAGGGGCGGCGCGGACCGGTGCCGCCACACCCGTCCGAGCCCACCCGATCCGGTGGGAGCCGAGGTGGTCCGTGCGTCGTCCGAGCCGATCCGGGGTCGCGCTGCCTGCGGTCGTCGTGGTGGTCGTCGTGGTGGCCGTGGCTGCGCTCACCACGGTGCTCCGGGGACCCGAGTCGGCGCGTCCGGCCGCGACGTGGGAGTGCGCGGGCTCGGACGACTCAGCGGCGGTGAGCGGCAGCGTCGTCGGGGCGGGGCACGAGGCCTGCACCCCCGGCGCCCTCGCCGTCGACGGGCGCACCTTCACCCGCGGCGGCGAGCCGTTCTTCTGGCTGGGCGACACCGCCTGGAGCCTCTTCGTCAACCTCACCCGTGCCGAGACCGAGGAGTACCTCGACGCGCGCGCGGCGCAGGGGTTCACGGTCGTGCAGGCGGCGGCCGTGTTCCCGCAGGCGGGCGGGCCCGGCCCGAACCAGTACGGCGACTCGCCGCACGGCACCGGCCTCGACGACCTCGCCGTCACCCCTGGCGACGAGGGCGAGGAGCAGTACGACTACTGGGACCACGTCGACTTCGTGGTCGCGCAGGCCGCCGAGCGCGGCCTCGTGCTGGCGGTGCTGCCCGTGTGGGCGGACGGGCAGGTCGGCGAGCTGCTCACCGAGGAGAACGCGGGCGCGTACGGCGAGTTCCTCGGCCACCGCTACGGCGGTGCCGGGAACGTGGTCTGGGTGCTGGGCGGGGACGCGCCCGCCGACGGCGTCGAAGGCGTCTGGCAGGCGCTCGCCGACGGGATCCGGGAGGGCGGCGGCACCCAGCCCGCGACCTACCACCCCCGCGGGGACCAGACCTCGGTCACCTGGTTCGACGGCGACGAGCGGATCGGCTTCCACATGCTGCAGGGCGGGCACTGCCTGCGCTACGACGTCCGCGCCGAGCTCGTCGCGCAGACCTACGCCGCGGGCCTGCCGTTCGTGGACGGCGAGCCGATCTACGAGGACCACCCCTACTGCTGGCGCCCCGCCGACGGGTACTCGACCGCGCAGGACGTGCGGCGCGACGCCTACTGGTCGGTGCTCGGCGGCGCGGCCGGACACACCTACGGCCACCACGCGGTCTGGCAGTTCCTCGCCGGCGGCCGGTCCCCTGAGCTGCACGCCCGCGGCACCTGGCCCGAGGCGCTGCGGTCGCCCGGGGCGGAGCAGATGCAGAACGTGCGGGCGCTGGCGGAGTCGCGGCCGCGGGTGGAGCCGGCCGCGGTCGTCGCCGACCCGGGGGAGGGCGCCGGGCGGATCCAGGCGGCGGTCGCGGCCGACGGCTCCACCCTCATGGCCTACACGGCAGCGGGCCGGGAGGTGGCGCTCGACCCGGGCGTGCTGTCCGGCACGACCCTGCAGCCGTGGTGGTTCGACCCCCGCACCGGCGACGCCGTCCGCCTCGACCCCGTCGAGAACAGCGGCCCGGCCACCTTCACCCCGCCCGCCGGCGAGGGCGACGAGGCCGACTGGGTCCTCGTCGTCGACGACGCGGCCGCCGGCTTCGGCGCGCCCGGCGCCGGGCGCCTCCCGGGCCGCGACGCGCCCGCCTCCGACCGGACGGGCGCCTCCGGCCGCGACCTCGACGATCCCGACGCGGGCTTCGGCCCCGGCGACGGCGGGGAGGAAGGGGGAGAGCGGGGCGGAACGGATGAGGACCGCGACCGGGGCGACGAGGACGGAGGCGGGGACGGAGGCGGGGACGACGATGGCGGGGATCGCGCCGGAGGACGCGACGCGCGCGAAGACGCCGGCGAGGACGGCCGCAGTGACGACAGCCGCGGTGCGGACGAGCGCGGCGGCGGGAGCGCTGACGAGACCGGCGACGAGAGCGCCGGTGACGCGGATGATCGCAAGGGCGGCGGTGAGGAGGGCAGCGCTGAGGAGGGCGGCGCTGAGGAGGGCGGCGCCGGGGAGGGCGGCGCCGAGGGCGGGGGGAGTGACGGCGGGGAATCGGAGCGCGCCCCGGCCGAGCAGGAAGCGCCGGCACCGGCCGCAGCGGACGCCGCGGTGTGGGAGCGGCTCGCCGCGTGCGAGTCCTCGGGGGACTGGGGGATCGACACCGGCAACGGCTACTACGGCGGCCTGCAGTTCAGCGACGCCACGTGGAAGGACTACGGCGGCACCGAGTTCGCGCCGCAGGCGCACCTGGCCACCCGGGAGGAGCAGATCCTCGTGGCCACCCGGGTCCGCGACGACCGCGGCGGCTACGGCTCGTGGCCCGCCTGCGCGAGCCGGCTCGGCCTCCCGCGCTGGAGCTGGTGATCACCCTGCGCCACCCTCGCGCGGCAGCGAGTTCGTCCGATAGGTTCGGGCGAACGGGCCGTTCGTGCAGGTGCGTCGCCTGACCCCGGCCGTTCGGCACGCTCTCGGTGCCCCTGGCTACCCTTGCGGGCGATGAGCCCCGCATCCGATCACACCCCCGTCCGCGTCGGCGCCCGCTACCGGCTCGACGAGCGGATCGGTGCGGGCGCGATGGGCGCCGTCTGGCGGGCCACCGACGAGCTGCTGAACCGCACGGTGGCGGTCAAGGAGCTGCTCATCGCGGCCGCCCCACCCACCGCGGCGGGCAACGACGCGCTGGAGGAGTCGCGCCAGCGCATCCTGCGCGAGGGCCGGATCGGGGCCCGGCTGCAGCACGCGCACGTGATCAGCATGTTCGACGTGGTGGTGCACGAGGACCGGCCGTGGCTGGTGATGGAGTACCTCCCGTCGCAGTCGCTGGCCCAGGTGCTCGGGGCGAAGGGACCGTTGCCGCTGTCCCAGGTCGCCGACATCGGCCGCCAGGTCGCCGACGGGCTGGCGGCCGCGCACGTCGCGGGCGTGGTGCACCGCGACGTCAAGCCGGGCAACGTGCTGATCGCCGAGGACGGCCGCGTCAAGCTCACCGACTTCGGGGTCTCCCGTGCCGTCGACGACGTGCAGCTCACCCGCACCGGCCTGATCGCCGGCACGCCCGCGTTCATCTCGCCCGAGGTGGCGCGCGGGCTCGACCCGACCGCTGCGTCGGACGTGTTCGCGCTCGGCGCCACCCTGTACGCCGCGGTCGAGGGCACCCCGCCGTTCGGGCTCGACGACAACGCCTACGCGCTGCTGCACAAAGTCGCCACCGAGAACGTGCGCCCGCCGCGCGAGACCGGCCCGGTCGTGGACGTGATCATGCGGCTGCTCAGCAGGGACCCGGAGGACCGTCCGTCGGCCGCGCAGGCCCGCGACGCACTGGCCGCGGCTGCCGCGGGCCGTGACACCGGCCTCGCGCCGCTCGCGCCCACGGCGGCGGCGAGCACCGCCGTCGCGGCCGTGCCACCCGCGCCCGCAGGTCCGCCCACCGTGTCCGACATGCGGCGGCCCGAGCCGCAGCGGCGCCGCAACCGCCGACTGCCGGTCCTGATCGGTGTGCTGGCGGTGCTCGCCGCGGGTGTCGGAGTGACCGTGGCGCTCCTGACGAGCAGCGGCGACCCGGGCGGTACGCCGGCCGCCCTGCCCGCGACGAGCGCGCCTGCGCCGACGGAGTCCGCCGCGGCCGCCCCGACGACCACCCCGTCCCCCACCCCGACGCCCACACCGGCGCCGACCACCACCACTGCGCCGCCCGCCACGAGCGCGCCACCCGCCGCGGCGGCCGGCGACGCCGCCGCCGTCGTGCAGACCTACTACGGGCTGCTGCCCGGCAACACCGACGCGGCCTGGCAGATGCTCGGCGCCCAGGCGCAGGGCCAGTCGGGCAGCCGGGACTCCTTCAACGGCTTCTACGGCGGCATGGACTCGGTGAGCGTGCAGAACGTCCGCCAGACGGGGGAGAACACCGTGGAGGCCACGGTCGTGTTCGACCCCCGCGACGGCGCCACGACCACCGAGCCGTACCGCTTCGTGGTGGGCACGGGCGAGAACGGCCAGCCGATCATCGAGAGCTTCAGCCAGGGCTGACCCGCACCTTGGAGCCCTCCTGCTGTTCTGAGGAGCGGAAAACAGCAGTACGGCTCCAAGGTGCGCCGAGGGTGGCGGCTCAGGCGGTGCGTTCGCCGACCTCGTGTAGGTGGGCCTTCACCCAGCTCACCACCTCGCGCACGAAGATCACTCGGTTGTCGGTGCCGCGCACCTCGTGGCCCTCGTCGTCGAACAGCAGGAAGCCGGGGCTGGCGCCGCGCTCGCGCAGCGCGTCCACGACCTGCTGCGCCTGGCCGAGCGGCACGTTCGTGTCGTGGGCGCCGTGCACCACGAGCAGCGGCGCGGCGATGTGGTCCACGTGCTGCAACGGGGAGAGCTCGTGCAGCAGGGCCGCGTCGTCGTCGGGATCGCCGTACTTGGTGGTGGCCGCGGTGGCGATCCACGGCTCGGTGCGGGCGTAGAACGAGGCGAAGTCGGAGATCCCGCACACGTCGACGCCCACGGCGAACCGGTCGGGGTACCAGGCCAGCGCGGCGAGGGTGAGGTAGCCGCCGTAGGACCGGCCCGACACCCCGACGCGCGCGGCGTCGGCCAGGCCCGCCCCGACCAGGAAGTCGACGGCCGCGCGGACGTCGCTGATCGCGGCGAAGCGGCGCTCCCCGTCGTCGGCGGTGGTGAAGCTGCGACCGTAGCCGCCCGAACCGCGCACGTTCGGCGCGAAGACCGCCACACCCTCGGCGAGCAGCGCCTGGAACAGCGGCTGGTACGTCGGGCGCTCCTGGCCCTCCGGGCCGCCGTGCAGCCAGATCAGGGTGGGCAGCGGGCCCAGCACGCCGCCGGGCCGGAACAGCCACCCGGACAGCCGCAGGCCGTCCTCGCCGCGGAAGTTCTGCAGCGTGGGCTCGACGAGCGAGGTGCCGAACTGCCGGGAGGCGCGCAGCAGCGGTGTGGCCGGGTCGTGCGAGTCCAGCCCCACGCGCGAGATCCGCGGTGGGACCGTCGGGCCCTCGTTCGCCACGAGCAGCGCCGTGCCGTCACGGCTGAACGCGGCCCCGGTGACCACGTCGCCGGGCACCGGGACCACCGGCTCCAGCAGGCCCGAACGCAGGTCGAGCAGCTCCAGCTCGCTGCGCCCGTCGACGTTCCAGGCGAGCGCGGCGCGCACGCCCGCGGGGTCGAGGGCCACCAGGTCGAGGTCGTCGTCGGGGCGCTGCGCGATCGTGTAGACGCTGGACACGCCGCTGCTGCCGCGCAGCGTCACCGCGAGCAGCGCGGGGCGCTCCCGTCCGGCGTCGGTGTGCACGTAGAGCTGGCGGCCGGTGACGCCGAACCGCGCGTCGGCGACGTTCGCCCCGCCGGGCAGCAACTCGGTGCGCCGCCCGGAGCGCAGGTCCACCAGCTCGAGCCGGCGGGCGCCGCGGCGGCCCAACCGCACGACGGCGCGCCGGCCGTCGCCGCTCACCGCGCAGACCCGCGCCGACGGGCCGGACGCGAGCACGGTGGAGGTGCCGTCGCGCAGGTCGACGAGGCAGGCCTGCCCGTCGCCGGAGCCCTCGGCGAAGACGGTGACGCCCAGCTGCCGCCCGGTCGGGGACCAGACCCCGAGGGTGGCGGCGGCCGCACCGGGCGCCGGCTCGCGGACCTCGCCGCTCTCGGGCGCGACGAGCTGGACCCGGGTGCGTTCGCCGCCGTACCGCGCGGTCTGGCAGGCGATCCACAGCCCGTCGGGCGACCAGCTCAGCGTCTCGACGTCACCGTCGACGGGGAGCGCCAGCTCCGGCTCCTCGACCGGCTTCCCCCCGGGCGGCAGCGGGGCCACGTAGGCGCGCGGGCGCCCGTCGCGGTCGGAGATCCAGGCGAGCAGCGCCCCGTCCGGCGAGGGCGCCGGATGGGAGTACTGCGGAGGGAACAGCACGGGCGCGTCCGTGCCACCGCCGAGACGCGCGAGCCGCCGCTCGGTGAACCCCGACACCTCCACGTGCTCCATCTCCCTCACAGCCCCCTCTCCTGCAGCCACATCTCCAACAACGCCACCTGCCACAACGCGTTGGAACCCAGGTTCGTCCGCGTCGTGTTGGGGTCGGCCAGCATCGTGTCCAACCAGTCCCGGCGCACCAGCCCCCGTGCCTTCGCGACCGGATCGGTGACGGCGTCCCGCACCCGGTCCAGGAACGGCCCTTCGAGGTGCCGGATCGCCGGAACCGGAAAGTACCCCTTGGGCCTGTCGATGACCGCGTCCGGTACCACTCCGCGCGCCGCGTCCTTCAACACGCCCTTGCCGCCGTGGGCCAGCTTGTGCTCGGGCGGGCACGCCGCGACGAGCTCCACCAGCTCGTGGTCGAGGAACGGCACCCGCGCCTCGAGGCCCCACGCCATCGTCATGTTGTCCACCCGCTTGACCGGGTCGTCCACCAGCATGACGGTCGAGTCCAGCCGGAGCGCGGCGTCGAGCGTCTCCTCGGCGCCGGGGGCGGCGAAGTGCTCCGCCACGAACGCCCGGCTGGGGTCGTGGTCGAGCAGCCACTCCGGCTCCAGGACGGCGGCCAGCTCGGCGTGCGGGCGGTCGGTGAACACGCGAGCGTACGCCTCCGGCCCGCGCTCGCGCGGCACGCCGGCCAGCGGCGGGTACCAGTCGTAGCCGGCCAGCACCTCGTCGGCGCCCTGGCCGGACTGCACGACCGTGACCGACCGCGACACCTCCTGCGCGAGCAGGTGGAACGCCACGCAGTCGTGGCTGACCATCGGCTCGGCCATCGCGCCGATCGCGGCGTCGACGGCGGGCAGCATGCGGTCCGGGTCCACCAGGATCTGCTGGTGGTCGGTGCCGAACTCGGCCGCGACCAGGTCCGAGTACTCGAACTCGTCACCCGCCTCGCCCGCCGTGGCGTGGAAGCCGACGCTGAACGTCTTGAGCCCCGACTGGCCTTCCCGCGCGAGCAGGGCCACGACCAGCGACGAGTCGAGCCCGCCGGACAGCAGCACGCCGACCGGGACGTCGGCGACCATCCGCCGGCGCACCGCGACGCGCAGCGCCTCGAGCACGGCGTCGCTCCAGTCACGGGCGTCCATCCCCGCGTGCTCGGGGCGCCTTACGTGCTCGGGCCGCCAGTACACGCGCTCGGTGGCGGTGCCGTCGGGACGGATCGTGCGGACGGTGGCGGGCGGCAGCTTGCGGACGCCGGACAGGATGGTGCGCGGGGCCGGCACCACCGAGTGGAAGGTCAGGTAGTGGTGCAGGGCCACCGGGTCGATCGCGGTGTCGACGCCCCCGCCGGCGAGTAGCGCGGGCAGCGACGACGCGAAGCGCAGCCGACCCGTCCCTTCCGTGACGTAGAGCGGCTTGATGCCCAACCGGTCGCGGCCCAGCGTCAGCACGCCGGTGTCGCGCTCGACGATCCCGAACGCGAACATGCCCAGGAAGCGCTCGACGCACGAGGGCCCCCACTGCCGGAAGGCCTTGAGCAGCACCTCGGTGTCGGAGGTCGAGAAGAACCGGTGGCCCGCCGCCTCCAGCTCGGACCGCAGCTCCCGGTAGTTGTAGATCAGCCCGTTGAACACCGCGGCGAGCCCGAGCTCCGGGTCCACCATCGGCTGGGCGCCCCGCTCCGAGAGGTCGAGGATCTTCAACCTGCGGTGCCCGAGCGCGACGGCGCCGGACGCGTGCACCCCGGAGCCGTCCGGGCCGCGCCGGTGCATCTCGGCGGTGATCCGCGCGACGGCCGCGACGTCCGGCTCGGCGCCGTCGAACCGGATCTCGCCGGCGATCCCGCACATCGCAGCCCTCCGCTCCTGGTGCCCACGAGTGGACGACGCGGTGGCCCGCCGGCGCAAGACGGGGCGTGTTTCCAATTCGTGTCGCGTTGTCGGCGGCTCGTGGTGTGATCCACCCATGACGGATACGACGGTCGGTGTGGTGCTCACCCCGAAGTCCCCGCCGGAGCGGTTGCGCGAGGTGGCCCGGGCCGCCGAGGACGCCGGCGTCGCCCAGCTGTGGCTGTGGGAGGACTGCTTCTACGAGGGCGGGCTCACCGCCGCGACGGCCGCGCTGTCTTGGACCGAACGGCTGCAGGTCGGCATCGGGCTGATGCCGGTGCCGTTGCGCAACCCCGCCCTGGTGGCGATGGAGGTCGCCACCGTCGCCCGGTTGTTCCCCGGGCGGTTCCTCCCGGGCTTCGGACACGGCGTCCTCGACTGGATGGGGCAGGTCGGGGCGCGCGTCGCCTCGCCGATGACGCTGCTGCGCGAGTACACGAGCGCCGTCCGCGACCTGCTGCACGGCCGCACCGTCGACGTCGACGGGCGCTTCGTGCACCTGGAGCAGGTCGCGCTCGACTGGCCGCCCGTGTCACCGCCGCCGGTGCTCGTCGGCGGGCGGGGGCCGAAGACCGTGCGGCTGGCCGGCGAGGTGGCCGACGGGCTCATCATCGACGCGGGACACACGCCCGACCAGGTCCGGGGCATCTTCGCCACCGCGGCCGAGGGCCGCGTGGCCCGGGCCGCGGAGCCGTTCGACAACATCGCCTTCGTGGAGCTCGACGCGTCCGCACCCGGCCTCGCCGGACGGATCGACGAGTCCGTCGCCGCGTTCACGGAGGCCGGCGCCGACACGGTCGTGTTCCAGGCGCTCCTGGACGACCCGGACCCGGAGCCGCTGATCGCGGCGCTCGCGGCCCGAGCCTGACCCGCGACGACCCGCGCGCGGCTCATGATCGCCGGTTGAGTGTGCTCAGCGTCGTCGGCACTGCAGTGAGCGCACTGAACCGGCGATCACGGAACCTGGTGCCGCTCCGCGTCGTCAGTGCAGGCCATGACGATCGATATCAACAGTCCGTTCCGGGGTTCTGCCGCTGTCGCCGCCGGGGTGCTGACGCCTGGGGTCCTGCGCGGGCCGCGGTTCCGGCGGCTCTACCCCGATATCTACGTGGCGGCGCGGCGTGAGCTCGACCTCGTGCTGTGGTCGCTGGCGGCGTACCTGCTCGTCGAGGGGCGGGGCGTGCTGGCCGGCTGGTCGGCGGCCGAACTGCTCGGCGCCTCGTGCGGGCCGCTGGGGGCGCCGGCCACGGTGTTGATGTTCCCCGGCCGGCAACGCGGCCGCTGCCCCGGCCTGGCGGTGCGGCGGGGCACGGTGGATCCGGACGAGACGACCTGGCGGCGCGGCTGCCGGATCACCCGTCCGGTCCGCACGGCGTTCGACCTCGCCCGCTGGGCGCCCACGCTCGTCGAGAAGGTGGTGGCGGTGGACGCGCTGGCCTACCGGCACCGGTTTGCGATCGACGCCGTCCGGCAGTTGGCCGGGCGCTACCTCGGGGTGTACGGCGGCGCGGAGCTCCCGCGGGTGTGCGCGCTGGCGAACCGGCTCTCCGAGTCACCGATGGAGACCCGCATCCGGCTCGCGCTCGTCCTCGGCGGGCTCCCCGTTCCCGTCGTGCAGCACCGCGTGGTCGGTTCGGCCGCTCCCACCGGCTCGACCTGGCCTACCCGGAGGTGCTGCTCGCGATCGAGTACGACGGCGCCGAGCACCTCGACCCCGAGCGCGCGCGCCGCGACCTGGAACGGCAGGCGGTGCTGACGGGGCTCGGCTGGACGATCCTGCGCTTCGACGCCCGGACGGTGCTCCACGACCAGGAACACCTGGTGGCGGTGGTCCGGGCCGAACTGATCCGCCGCGGCGTCATGATCGCCGGTTGAGCGCGATCCGCGTCGTCAGCACAGCAGTCAGCGCAGTGAGACGGCGATCTTCAGCGGGACCGGTAGATGTCGCGACGGTGGCCGATCGCCAGCACCAGAACGAGCAGCTCCCCGTCCTTGATCTCATAGACGATGCGGTAGTCGCCGGTACGTACCCGCCACTCACCGCGGCCACCGACCAATCGGGTAGCTGCCGGAGGGCGGGGCTCGTCGGCGAGCAGCTCGATCGCGGCCTGGATGCGGCGCCGTGCCTGAGCATCGAACTTGCGTAGTTGCCGTGCGGCGCTGGGTGCGAGCGTGACGCTGTAGGTCACAGCCCGAGGTCCGCCTTGACCTCGTCCCACGGGATCGGCGTTGCGTCGGTGTCCCGCATCTCGGCCCTGGCCGCCTCCGCCGCACGGATGTCGGCCATGTCCTCGGCGAGGTCGAGCAACTTCTCGAGATCGTCGGCGTCGATGACCGCGGCGATGCGCTGCCCGCGGCGGGAGAGGAACACCGGCCGGTGTTCCGTGCGGGCGCGGTCGATCACTGAAGCGAGGTTCTCGCGCGCCTCGGAAATGGTCACAGCCTCGTCCGCCATGTACAGAACGTACAGGAGAAGCCACAGATGTACGACGAGCAGCGAGAGATCGCCGCTTGAGTGCGCTGACGGTCGGCGCAGCAGTCAGTGCACTGAACCGGCGATCTTCAGCGGAGGATCCAGGTGTCCTTCGCCCCGCCCCCGCGCGAGCTGTTGACGATCATGCTGTCGGCCGGGGCCATCCGGCTCAGGGCCGCGGGGGCCACCTCCACGTTCGTGCGCTCGCCCTCGCGGGACTGGAACACGAAGGCCCGCAGGTCCACCGCCCGCGGCTCGAGGCGGCCGTCGGTGAAGGTGGGGTGGGTGGACAGCTGCACCACGTCCTGGGCCACCCACGCGGCGGGGTCGGCCCGCACCGCCTCGGCCAGCTCGGCGAGCTCGGAGCGGCTCGCCTGCGGACCGATCACGATGCCCTGCCCGCCGTAGCCGTCCACCGGCTTGAGCACCAGCTCGTCGAGGCGGTCGAGCACCTCGGCGCGCCGGTCCGGGTCCACGCACGGGTAGGTGGGCACGTTGTCCAGCAGCACGTCCTCGCCGAGGTAGTAGTCGATCATCTGCGGCACGTAGGCGTAGACGAGCTTGTCGTCGGCGACGCCATTGCCCAGCGCGTTGAGCAGCGCGACGGTGCCGCGGGCCACCGCGTTCTGCAGGGCCCGGCCGATCGGGCGCAGGTCGGCGCCCTTCGCGGTGAGCAGTTCGCGCTCGTCGAGCCGCCGGTAGAGCGCGGAGAGCCGCCGACGGGCGCCGGAGCTCACGAGGTGGACGCCGTCCTCGCCGACCTGCAGGTCGCGCGGCGTCACCAGCGGTACGCCCATCCGGCCGGCGAGCAGACGGTGCTCGAAGAAGGCCGAGTCCGACGGGCCCGCGGACAGCACCGCGACGTCGTCGTGGCCCGCCGCGTCCGGCTCGGTGGCCGAGATCAGGGCGGCGCGCAGCGCGTCGGGCACCGACTCCACGCCGACGACACCCGCGGGCGCCTCGAGGTCGGGCATCGCGCTGCGGATGAGGCGCCTGCTGATCAGCGAGTACCCGATGCCCGACGGGACGCGCAGGTTGTCCTCCAGCACGTACCAGTGGTCGGCCCGGTCGCGCACGAGGTCGACGCCCGCCACGGCGACGCGCACGGCGTCGGCCGGCACGAGCCGGCCCGAGCGGCTGCGGCCCGGCGCGCCGTCGACGACCGCGGCGGGCACCACGCGGTCGGCGACGATCCGCCGCTCGCCGTACACGTCGCGCAGGAACGCCTCCAGCGCGCGCAACCGCTGCGCCAGGCCCGCGGTGAGCCCGGCCCAGTCCTCGGCGGTGATGATCCGCGGCACGAGGTCGAGCGGGAACAGGCGCTCGCTCTCGTCGTCGACGCGGAACGTGACCCCTCGCGCCCGCTGCTCGGTGTGCAGGGCCGACTGCGCGGCCGCCATCCCGCGCGGGCCGAGCCGGTCGAGCGTGCGGAACAGCCAGCCGTAGTGCGGCAGCACGGTGCCGCCCTCGCTGACGGCCTCGTCGAACGCGGCGCGCTCCCCGCCGTCGCGGTGGTAGCCGACGAGCAGGCCGGGCGTGCACGGCACCGTGGCGGGCGGCTCGGCCTCGGGTGTACGGCCCTGGGTGCCGGCGAGCAGTACGTCGACGACGTCGGCGAGCTCGCCCCGGCGGCCGAACGCGCGGCGCTGGCGGGCGGCAGCACTGCCCCGCACGAGCGTGGCCTGGGAGAGCTCGAGCACCTGTTCCCAGTCGCCGAGCTCCTCCAGCTGCGGGCGCAGCTGGTCGACCAGCGAGCCGATGAGCAGCGGTGGCGACACCAGCGTGGGCCCGACGAGGTCGACGAGGTCGCCCTCCAGGCCGGAGCGGGCGGCCCGCCAGGACGCGGCGCGCAGCAGCTCGTGGCGGGAGTCGGGCAGCGGCAGGCCGGCCTCGGTGTCCTCGCGGGCCTTGCCGACCAGCGCCCGGAACAGCCCGGCGATCAGCACGACGTCGTCGACGTCCGGGCAGGCGTCGCAGACCCGCAGCTCCACCGTGGGCAGGTGGGCGCTGGGGCGGATGTCGAAGTAGACCATCCCGGGGTCGCTGATCGTGCCCGACGCGATGAGGTCGGCGACCAGCGCGTCGTAGTCCTCCGCCGTCTCCACGTGGGCCGGTGGGCCCGCGGTCGGCCAGCGCGACCAGACCATCGACCGGAAGCTCGCGTATCCCGAGTCGCGGCCGTTCCAGTACGGGGAGCTGGCCGAGATCGCCAGCAGGATCGGCAGGTACGGCGCGACGCGGCGCACCACCTGCACGGCGAGGTCGCGGTCGGGCACGTCCACGTGCACCTGCGCGCCGCAGATGTGCTGCTCGCGCACCAGCAGCTGGTACTCGTGCTGCATCTTCTCGTAGCGGGCGCCCGCCGAGACGGCGTCGCCGCCCGCCTCGGCCAGCGGGACGGTGCCGGCGGCGACGACGCCCAGCCCGAGCGGTTCCGCCACCGACTCCAGCCGGGCGCGCAGCCGCGTGAGGTTGCCGCGCAGCTCGTCGAGGGTGCCGCAGACCGGCGTGTTCGTCTCCACGAGCGAGCGCTGCAGCTCGGGCGCGAACTCCGCGCCGTCGAGCTGGGCGAGGAGCGCGTCGACCTCCGGCGCGGCCCGGCGCGACTCCAGGTCGACGACGTGGAACTCCTCCTCGACGCCGAGCAGCGGGACGTCACTCATACCGGTGACGCTGTCAGATGCAGGTGACGACCGTGCTGCGGCCGGGTCACGACGGGAAGCGCGGGCACGTGCATCCTCTGCCCGTTCCCGAGCCCGCCGACACCCGTCCGATCAGGCGTACGCCGCGTCGAAGAACGCGAGCTCGAGGTCGACCGCGCGGACGAACAGCTCCTGCACCCGCTGCCGGTGGCCGGTGTCGAGGCCCCCGCTCACCCGGTCGAACTCGTCGCGCAGGAAGTCCACCCACGCGGTGAAGGCCGGGCCGCTGTGCAGCTGGATCCACTCCTGCTGCAGCGGCTCGTCGGGCGGCTCGGTGTCGGCGCGGGTGGCCCAGTCCAGGTAGAGCCACTCGGCGACCAGGAGCACCGCGAGGCACGACGGGTAGTCGGCGCTGGTGCGGGCGCTGTCCATCAGCGCGATGAACCCGACCGTCGGTTCCCGCAGCTCGGGGTGGGTGCGGTCGGCCAACGGCACGTCGAGGGTGTCGAGGGCGCGGGCGAAGAAGTCGTTCTCCGGGCCGGCGACGATCCCCAGCTGGCGGGCGTGCACGACGCGCGCCTCCGCGTGGTCGGCGGTGGCGACGGCGGCGCCCATCAGCGCGAGGAACGCGTCGACGAACTGGTTGTCCTGCACGAGGTAGTTCGCCAGGACGTCCCCGTCGATCTCGCCGCGCCAGATCTCGTCGACGAAGCGGTGCCCGACGGCGGCGTCCCACGTCGGGGCGGTCAGCTCCCGCAGCTGTGCTGAGAAGGTCACCGGGCGGACGGTAGTCACGACGGCCACGGCACGCCCGGGTACGGGGACCGGCGCGCCGCCTCGGTGGCCGTGATCTCGCCACGGCCGACCGCCGCGTGCAGCGTGGCGACCTCGGCCAGCTCGGCGCGCTGCCGGTCGACGAACGCGGCGCCGACGGGGTCGCCGTGCCCGGGCACGACCACGCGCGGACGGAGCTCCAGCAGGGCGGCGAGGGTGGCGGGCCACTCGGCGACGACGGCGTCCTCGAGGTCGGGTGGCGCGCCGTGTTCGACCAGGTCGCCTGCGAACACGACCCCGGAGTCGGGCACGGCGACGACGAGGTCGTGGTCGGTGTGCCCGCGCCCGAGGTGGCGCAGGTCGGCCCGGCGCCCGCCGAGGTCGAGGACGGCGGGTGCGTCCCGGTCCGGCAGCGGCGGGACGGTGCCGGTGAGCGCGTCGGCCGTGGTGTGGTCGCCGCGCCCGCGGTAGTGCGCGCTCCACCGCTCCCGCTGCGCCGCGGCGGTCGCGGCCAGCACGTCCCGGCAGCGGGGCAGCGCGTGTACGGGGGCGGGCGCGAACGCGGCGGCGCCGAAGCAGTGGTCGAAGTGGGCGTGCGTGATCGCGACGACGAGCGGCAGCGTGGTGACCGCCCGCACCGCCGCGGCCAGCTCCCGGCCCTGCCGCGCGTCGCCGCGGACGTCGACCACGAGGGCGCGGTCGGCGCCGAGCACGAGGCCGACGGTGAGGTCCAGCTCGGCGTGGCGGCGGGCGAGGACCCCGTCGCCGACCTCGATCCACCGTCCCTCGCTCACGCCGCCAGCATCCCGTCGCGCAGCGTCGGCGCGACGTCGCTGGCGTCGTGCGCGGCGGCGAGCGCGACGTCGCCCGCGAAGCCCTCCGCGTGCAGCTCACGCCCCGACGCGGTGGCGGCGAGGACGTCGGAGAGTCCCTGCTCGCGGGCCGCCCGGAACTGCGCGACGGCCAGCTCCGCCTCGGGGGAGCGGTCGGTGAGCGCGGCGGCGACCGCGCCCGCGCCGAGCGCGTCCTCGACGGCGACGCGCATCGTGTCGTCGGGCCAGCGCTCCCCGGCCGGGACGATCCCGATCGGGCCGCCGACGCCCCGCGCGGCGGCCGCCACCGCCGACGCGTTGCGCAGGCAGCCGGCGAGCAGCACGGCCCCGGAGGCGGCCACGACCGCGCACAGGGTGGCGCCGTTGGGCGAGGGCAGGGCCAGCCGGGTGCCCGCGGGCAGGTCCACGAGCGACGCCGGGCTGAGCGAGGGGCCGGGCCCCCGCCGCGGACCGGCGAGCTGCACGTCCGGCGGCAGCGCGGGGTGCTCATCCACCCAGCGGAGCGGCAGGACCGCGGCCCCGCGCCCCACGGCCACGTCCACGGCGGTGGAGAACGACAGCACGTCGACGACGACCACCACCGCGCAGTCGGCGGCCAGCATCGCGGCCCCCTCCCGCCCCCACTCGAGCCGGACCGGGTACGCGCGCTGGCGGTGCTCGGAATGGGTCATGATCCGATA
Organism: Pseudonocardia kunmingensis; assembly: GCF_006716445.1. GTDB lineage: Bacteria > Actinomycetota > Actinomycetes > Mycobacteriales > Pseudonocardiaceae > Pseudonocardia > Pseudonocardia kunmingensis. Next base: position 1,546,494 of record NZ_VFPA01000001.1, on the reverse strand, counting down.
CTCGCGGGTTACCGGATCCGCCGCCCGGTCTCCGCGCACGAGTAGCCGCCCAGCGCCTCCACCTCGTCCCGGAACGCGGGGCGCGCGAGCAGCTCCCACAGCGGCGCGAGCAGCGGCTCGTCCAGGGTCGAGGCGCGCAGCACGAGGTCGTAGGGCTCGCGGGCGACCGGCACGAAGTCCAGGCCGAACGCGCGTGCGGCGGCGAGGATGCCCAGGCCCGCGTCGGCCCGCCCGGCGGCGACGGCGGCGGCCACCGCGAGGTGCGTGTGCTCCTCGCGCGAGTACCCGTCGACCTGGGCGGGGTCGAGGCCCCGGCGGGAGAGCTCGTGGTCGAGCAGGGCGCGCGTGCCCGCCCCGCGCTGCCGGTTGACGTAGCGGACGCCCCCGCGGGCGAGGTCCTCGATACCGGAGATCCCCAGCGGGTTGCCGGGAGCGACGATCAGCCCCTGGTCGCGGTGCACGAGCCGCACCACGGCGACATCCTCGGCCCCGAGGATCTTGTCGACGTAGGGCAGCGTGTACTCGCCCGTCGCCGGGTCGAGCAGGTGCGAGCCCGCGAGGTGGCACAGCCCGTCGCGCAGCGCCACGAGGCCGCCCAGCGAGCCGACGTTGGAGCCGGCCAGCGTGACGAGCGGGTCGTCGGTGCGCAGGGCGGACGCGGCGACGTCGAGCACGAGGTCGTGCGAGCCGATCGCGACGATCGTGCGCCCGATCTCGCCGAGGCCCCGCAGCAGCTCCACCCGCACCTGCTCGCCCGCGTGGTGGCCCTCCAGCCCCGCCGGGACGACCAGCAGCCCGTCCGCGCGGACCAGCGACGTGAGCACGCCCGCGCCGCGCGGCAGCGGCGTGGCGACGACGTCCCCGCCGACGCGGCCCAGCCGCACGCGCACCCAGTCGTCCATGCCGACGTTCGAGGCGAGCTTGCGCGCCAACCTCGCCGTGGTCGTGGGCCGCTCGCGGGGCGCGGCGCCCTCCAGGGCGGCGAGCAGCGGCGCGGCGAAGATGTCGAAGGTCAGCGCGGCCGACACCGGGTAGCCGGGCGCGCCGAGCACCGGCGTCGCCTCGACGGCGCCGAGGACGACGGGATGCCCCGGCCGCACGGCCACGCCGTGCACCGCGAGGGTGCCGGCCTTCGCCACCACGCGCGCCGTGTAGTCGTCGCGGCCCGCGCTGGAACCGGCCACGAGCACCACCAGGTCGGCCTCCGCGGTCGCCTCCTGCAGCGTCTGCATGATCACCGCGGGGTCGTCCGCGACGATCGGCGTGACCCGCGCCTCGCACCCCAGCTCGCGCGCCTGCGCGGCCAGCATCAGCGAGTTGGTGTCGAGGATCTCGCCCGGGGCCGGGTCGGTGCCGATGGGCCGGATCTCGTCGCCGGTCGGCACGACGACGACCACCGGCGCGCGCCGCACGGAGAGCTCGACGGCACCGGCCGCCGCGGCCGCCGCGACGTCCACGGGGCGCAGCCGGTGCCCGGCGGGCAGCAGCAGCTCCGCGGCCGCGATGTCCTCGCCGATCGAGCGCACGTGCTGGTAGGGCGGCACCGCGGCGCGGACCTCGGCGGCCTCGCCCACCCGGTGCACGTGCTCGCGCATGACGACGGCGTCGTAGCCCTCGGGCAGCGGGTCGCCGGTGTCGACCACGGCGAAGTCGCGCAGCAGCACCGGCGTGGTCTCGGCCGCCCCGACGGTGTCGGCCGCCCGCACCGCGATGCCGTCCATCCCCGACGCGTCGAAGGCGGGGGAGGAGCGCCGCGCCCACACGGGCTCCGCGGTGACCCGCCCGACGGCCTCGGCCACCGGGACCCGCACGGCGTCCACCCGGGGCGGGCAGCCGGTGGCGGCACAGGCCTCACGCCACGCGTCGAGCGCCGCGGCGGCGGGGACGTCGGACACGAACGGCGAGTCGGCGGCCACCCGCGAACGGTACGCCGGGACGCGGGCGCAGGGAGTGGGCCCGGTAGGGGAAACCCGACCGCCGGCGTGGGGGAGGACGCCTTCGACTCCGGGTGTTCTCCGCCCGCGTCGTGGTGTGCACACCATCGATCGGCACCGCCTCCGGTCGCACTCTGTGACGCAGCGAAGCGCCACCCACCAGGGCTTCCGGCAGAGGAGTCGTCATGCCAGTGATCTCGGTTCCCCAGGAGTTCAACGAGGACGAGCTCTACGTCGACCTGCTCGCGGTGGTCGGGCACTCGCTGTTCCTCAAGTGCGAGGGATTCAACTTCGCCGGCTCGATCAAGCTGAAGGCGGCGTCGGAGATGGTCGAGGCCGCCGAGCGCGACGGGCTCCTGCGCCCCGGTTCGATCCTGGTCGAGTCCTCGTCGGGCAACCTCGGCGTGGCGCTGAGCATGATCGCCGCGAGCCGGGGCTACGGCTTCCGGTGCGTCACCGACCCGCGCTGCAACCTCGCGACGCGGCGTCTCATGGAGGCGCTGGGCGCCGAGGTGCACACCGTCACCGAGCCGCACCCCGAGGGCGGCTTCCTCCAGGCGCGCATCGACCACGTCCGCGCCCTCTGCGCCTCCGACCCCCGCTGCGTCTGGCTCGACCAGTACGCGAACCCGAGCAACTGGAAGGCGCACCACCGCACGACCGCTCCCGCGATCGCGCGCCAGTTCCCCGCGCTGGACGTGCTGTTCGTCGGCGCGGGCACGACCGGCACGCTGATGGGCTGCGCGCGCTTCTTCCGCGAACGGCACCCGGCGGTGCGGATCGTCGCCGTGGACACTGTGGGATCGGTGAGCTTCGGCGGTCCGGCGGGCCAGCGGATGATCCCCGGCCTCGGCATGGCCGTGCGACCCCACTTCCTGGACGAGTCCTACGTCGACGACGTCGTGCTCGTCGAGGAGCGCGACACGATCCGCACCTGCCACGCGCTGGCCCGGCGCGGGTTCCTGTTCGGCGGCTCGACCGGCACGGTCGTCAGCGGCGCGACGACCTGGCTGGAACGGCACGGCGCGCGGGACCTGACCGCGGTGGCGATCGCCCCCGACCTCGGCGAGCGCTACCTCGACACCGTCTACCAGACCAACTGGCTGCGCGACCTGTACGGCGAGGACGTCCTCGGCTCCGACGAGCCGCTCGACGTCCCCCGCGCGGCCTGAGCCCCGGAGCCCGGGATGACCACGATGCTGCAGCTCGACGGGCCTGCGGTGCCGATCTCCGAGCTGGTCCTGGTGGACCGGCACGAGGCGCAGGGCTGGCGGGTCCGCCAGGACGAGCGCCTGGACCACCTGTTCGAGGAACGGTGCGACTGGGTCAGCACGTACGGGCGGCCCGGCCAGCTCGCCGTGGATGCCGGCGAGGTGTCCCTCACCTACGAGGAGCTGGACGCCCGGGCCAACCGGACGGCGCGCTACCTGCGCCTGCGCGGGGCCGACGCGGGCGACCGGATCGCGCTGCTGTTCGACCGCGCGACCGACGCCTACGTCGCGATGCTGGCGGTGCTGAAGATCGGCGCGGTGTACGTCCCGCTGGACGTCGGGTTCACCGCGGACCGGATGGCCCACATCGTCGAGGACGCCCGGGTGCGCACGGTGCTGTCGACGACCGCCGTGGCCGACCGGGTGCAGCGGATCGAGGAGCTCACCGCGGGCCGCGCCGAACTGGTGCACCTCGACCGGGCCGCGCGCCTGATCGACGAGCAGAGCCCGCACCGGCTCGTCGCCGCCGAGCGTGGCGTCCGCGACGACCAGCTCGCCTACATCATCTACCCCGCCGGATCCGACGAGCGTCCCCGCGGGGTGGCGATCGACCACCGCAGCATCTGCAACTTCGTCAAGGTCGCCGCCGAGGTGTACGGCATCGGGCCGCGGGACCGGGTCTACCAGGCGCTCTCGCTCGCGTTCGACTTCTCCGTCGAGGAGATCTGGGTGCCGTGGATGCGCGGGGCTACCCTGGTGCCGCGCCCGACGGGCGTGCGCCTGCAGGGCCGCGACCTGCACGAGTTCCTCGTGGCGCAGCGCGTGTCGGCGATGTGCTGCGTGCCGGGCGTGCTGGCCACGATCCCCGCTGACCTGCCCGGACTGCGCTTCCTGCTGGTGGCGGGCGCGGCCTGTCCCCCCGAGCTGGTCCGCCGCTGGCACCGGCCCGGCCGCCGGTTCGTGGGTGTCTACGGCCCCACCGAGGCCACCGTCAGCGCGGCCTGGACCCAGCTGCACCCGGACAAGCCGCCGACCATCGGCGTGCCGTTGCCGACCTACAGCACCGTCGTCCTGGACCCCGACGACCCGTACCGCGCCCTGCCGCACGGCGAGATCGGCGAGATCGGGATCGCGGGGATCGGGCTGTCCTGCGGGTACCTCGACCGCGCCGAGCTCACCGAGAAGGCGTTCATCCCGGACTTCCTGGGGATCCCCGCCAACCCGTCCCGCCGGATCTACCGCACCGGCGACCTGGGCCGGGTCGACGCCCACGGCGAGATCGAGCACCACGGGCGGGTCGACCGGGACGAGACGCGGGGCTACCGCAGCGAGCTGGCCGAGATCGAGTCGCTGCTGCTGCGGGCGCCGGAGATCGTCCAGGCCGTCACCGCCGGTGGCGTGGCCCCGCCCGAGGCACTGGCCCCCGCCCCCGCCCCGGCCGCGAGCCCGGCGACCGGTGTCGAGACGGCGCTCGCCGAGGTGCTCGCGGCCGTCCTGGGGGTCGATCGGGTCCCGGCCGGGAGCCACTTCTTCTCCGACCTCGGTGCCGACTCGATGGTGATGGCGCAGTTCTGCGCGCGGGTGCGCAAGCGGCCGGACCTGCCGTCGGTGTCGATGAAGGACATCTACCGCAACCCGACGGTCCGGGCACTGGCGACGGCGCTCGCCGGTCCGGCGCCCGTCCTGCTGGAGCACAGCCTCGCCGAGGTGCTCGCCGACGTCCTCAAGGCCGAGCAGGTGGCGGTCGGCAGCCACTTCTTCGACGACCTGGGCGCGGACTCGATGGTGATGGCGCAGTTCTGCGCGCGGGTGCGCAAGCGTGCCGACCTGCCGTCGGTGTCGATGAAGGACGTCTACCGCAACCCGACCATCGCCGGCCTCGCGAGCGCGTTCGCCGAGCCCGCCCCGGCCGGGCGGGCGACGCCGCAGCTCGCGGAACCGCAGCCGCCCGCCGAGCCGGCGCCGTTCGAGCTCGAGGAGCCGGTCGGCACGCCGCACCACGTGCTGTGCGGAGCGCTGCAGCTGCTGACGATCGTCGGGTACGGCTACCTCACCGCTTTCGTCGCGATCCGCGGGATCGAGTGGGTGGCCACCGGCCCGGACGTGGTGCAGGTCTACCTGCGGTCGCTGCTGTTCGCCGGCGCGAGCTTCGTGGGGCTGTCCCTGCTGTCCGTGGTGGCCAAGTGGCTGGTCGTGGGCCGGTGGACGCCGCGCCGGATCCGCGTGTGGAGCCTGGCCTACTTCCGGTTCTGGCTGGTCAAGATGCTCATCCGGACCAACCCGCTCGTGCTGTTCGCCGGCTCACCGCTCTACGTGCTCTACCTCAGGGCGCTGGGCGCGACGATCGGGCGCGGCGCGGTGGTGCTCAGCCCGCACGTCCCCGTCTGCACCGACCTGCTGACGATCGGCGAGGGCGCGGTCGTGCGCAAGGACTCGCACTTCTCCTGCTACCGGGCACACGACGGGCTGATCCAGACCGGCGCGGTCACGCTCGGGCGCGACGTGGTCGTCGGCGAGGCCACGGTGCTCGACATCCACACCGCCATGGGCGATGGGGCCCAGCTCGGGCACAGCTCCTCGCTGCACACCGGGCAGACCGTGCCGGCAGGCCGGCGGTGGCACGGCTCCCCGGCGGTGCCCACCGACGTGGACTACCGGGCCGTCGCGCCCGCCCGCTGCGGTGGTCTGCGCCGGGTCGTCTTCTCGGCCGTGCAGCTGCTGAACGTACTGCTGCTCCTGCCGCTGCTCCTCGGCACCGGGGTGCTCGTCGCCGCCCGGATCCCCCACCTCACGGACCTGCTCGGGACGGGCCCGTCGGCCATCACCGATTGGCGCTTCCACCTGCAGGCCGTCGCGGTCTCCTACTGGGTCTTCCTCGGCTCCCTGCTCGTCGGCCTCCTGATGGTGGTCACGGTCCCGCGGGTGCTGCGCCCCCTCGTCCCGCCGGACACCGTCCACCCGCTCTACGGCGTGCGCTACTGGGCGCACCGGGTGATCGGGCGCATCACGAACGTCAAGTACTTCACGGAACTGTTCGGCGACAGCTCCTACATCGTCGGGTACCTGCGCTGCCTCGGCTACCGCCTGTCGCCCGTCGAGCAGACCGGGTCGAACTTCGGCGCGGCGGTGAAGCACGACAACCCGTTCCTGAGCGCGGTGGGCACCGGAACGGTGGTGGCCGACGGGCTGTCGTTCGTCAACGCCGACTTCTCGAACACGTCGTTCCGGGTGGCCCGGGTATCGGTCGGGCGCCACAACTTCCTGGGCAACAACATCGCCTATCCCGCCCAGGGGAGAACGGGCGACAACTGCCTGCTCGCCACGAAGGTCATGGTTCCGGTGGACGGCGATGTCCGGGAGGGCGTCGGCCTGCTGGGATCACCCTCGTTCGAGATCCCGCGCTCGGTCGAGCGGGACAGCAACCTGGAACTGCAGAGCCCGGCCGAACTGCGCCGCCGGCTCGCGGAGAAGAACGCGCACAACGTCACCACGATCGCGCTGCGCCTGCTGGTTCGGTGGCTGCACCTCCTGCTCGTCACCGTGCTCGGCATGGTCTGCATCGACCTGTACCAGTCGTGGGGCGCACCCCTGATCGCACTGGCCGCCGCGCTCCTGCCGCTGGTCAGCGTCGGCTACTTCGTGCTGGTCGAGCGGGCCGTCACCGGTCTGAAGGCGTTCGTCCCGAACGGTTGCTCGATCTACGACCGCGCGTTCTGGCGCCACGAGCGCTTCTGGAAGGTGCCGTTCACCCAGTACCTCCAGGCGTTCAACGGCACTCCGTTCAAGAACCTGATCTGGCGGATGCTGGGCGTGCGGATCGGGCGGCGGGTGTTCGACGACGGTTGCGTGATCACCGAGAAGTCCTTCGTCACCATCGGGGACGGCTGCACGCTGAACGCCGGAACGGTCGTCCAGGCGCATTCGCAGGAGGACGGCGCGTTCAAGTCCGACCTCGTCACGATCGGCGCGCACTGCACGCTCGGGGTCGGCGCATTCGTGCACTACGGCGTGACGATGGGCGACGGGGCGGTACTCGCCCCCGATTCGTTCCTGATGAAGGGCGAGGAAGTCCCGCCGCACGAGCGGTGGGGTGGGAATCCGGCCAGGGAGATGACGACATGACGGCGACGGAAATGACGACGACGGAAATGGCGACGACCAGCACGACGGACCCCGCGCGCGCGTTCTGGCGGGACGTGCTCCTCGCCGGTGGCGGCACCGCGGTTCCGCGGTGGAGCGCGGCCCCGCAGCCCGGTGCCGGCGTGCACCGGCAGGCGGTGCCCGAGGACCTGGTGGCCGCGCTGTCGACCCGGGCGGGGGCGCTGGCCGTGCACGCGAAGGTGCTCGCGTCGGTCTCCGGGGAGCGGGAGGTGGTCACCGGGATCGTCGTGGGCGGCCGGCGGCTGCCCTGCCGGCTCGTGGTCGGGGAGGGCTCCTGGCGGGCCCTGCTCGCGGACGCCGACCGCGCCGCGTCGGAGCTGGCGGCGCACGCGGACTTCCCCCTCGAGGAGCTGCGGCGGGAGCTGGATGTCCCGGGCCCGTCGGTCGAGGTGGTGCTCGACCCGGGCGGGGACGCTGACCTGACCGCGGGCACGGTGCTGCGGGTCGGGGTCGCCGACGGCGGCCGGGTGCTCGTCCTGCGGTTCCGGACCGACGTGCTCGACGCGGCTGCGGCGGCGCGGATCGCCGGCTACCACCTGACCGCGCTCATGCAGATGACGGCGGATCCCGCCGCCGACCACGGGCGGCAGAGCCTGCTCTCGCGCGAGGAGCTCCGGTTCCAGCTCGAGGAGCTGGCCGGGCCTGCGCGGGAGCTGCCGGACCGGCGGTTCCACGAGCTGTTCGAGGACCGGGTGCGGGCGCACCCGCACGCGGTGGCCGCGGTGCACGGCGAGCGGGAGTGGACCTACCGGGAGCTGGACTCCCGGGCGAACCGGCTGGCCCGCGCGCTGCGGGCGCGCGGGCTGGACCGGGAGGGGGTGGTCGCGGTCGTCACCGAGCGGAACCTGGACTGGATGGCGGCGGTACTGGCGGTGTTCAAGGCCGGTGGGGTGTACCTGCCGGTCGAGCCGCACTTCCCGGCCGCGCGGATCGCCACCGTCCTGGCCCGCGCCGGGTGCCGGTGGGCGGTCACCGAGCCCGGGAGCAGCGCTTCCCTGGACGCGGCGTTGGCCGAGCTGCCCGGCGTGCAGCGGCTCGAGGTGCAGGACGCCGACGCCGAGGGCCACCCCGACGGCAGCCTCGGGATCCCGGTCGGCCCCGACCAGCTCGCCTACGTCTACTTCACCTCCGGCTCCACCGGTGAGCCCAAGGGTGCGATGTGCGAGCACGCGGGGATGCTCAACCACCTGCTCGCCAAGGTCGAGGACCTCGACATCGCCGAGGGCGGCGTCGTGGCCCAGACCGCGCCGCAGTGCTTCGACATCTCGCTCTGGCAGCTCCTCGCGGCCCTGCTGGTGGGCGGCCGCACCGTCGTCGTCGAGCAGGCGGTGGTCCTCGACGTCGCACGCTACGTCGACACGCTGGCCGCGCAGCGGGTGGCGGTGGTGCAGATGGTGCCCTCCTACCTGGAGGTGGTGCTGACCCACCGGGAACGCCACCCCCGCCCGCTGCCGGACCTGCGGTGCGTGTCCGCCACCGGGGAGGCGCTCAAGGCCGACCTGATCCGGCGCTGGTTCGCCCTCGAACCCGACGTCCCGCTGGTGAACGCCTACGGGCTGACCGAGACCTCCGACGACACCAACCACGAGGTGCTGCGCCGGCCGCCGGCCGACGACCGGGTGCCGCTGGGTCGCCCGATCCGCAACGTGGTGCTCTACGTCGTCGACGAGCAGCTGCGCCCGGTCCCGCTGGGTGCGCCGGGGCTGATCGCCTTCTCCGGGGTGTGCGTGGGGCGCGGCTACGTCAACGACCCGGTCCGCACCCGCGAGGCCTACCGGGTCGACCCGCACCGCGAGGGCGCCCGGCTGTACCTGGGTGGCGACTACGGGCGCTGGCGTCCGGACGGCAAGCTGGAGTTCCTGGGCCGCCGCGACGCGCAGGTGAAGATCTCCGGCTTCCGGATCGAGATCGGTGAGGTCGAGAACGCGCTGCTGCGGGTGCCCGGCGTGCGCGACGGGGCGGTGGTGGTCGCCGAGCGGGGTGACGGCGGCCGGCGGCTGGTGGCCTTCTACTCCGCCCCGGCACCCCTTCCCCTCGACGTCCTGCGGGACGGGCTGGGGGCCTCGCTGCCCGGTTACATGGTCCCGGCCGCGTTCCACCACCGGGGGGCGCTGCCGCTGACGCCGAACAGCAAGATCGACAAGAAGGTGCTCGGCGCGCTCGCCGCCGAGCTCGGTACCGGCGAGCCCGGTCCCGGTGACGACGGCTACCACGCCCCGAGCGGCCCCGGGGAGCGCCGGCTGGCGGCGGCGTTCGCGACCGTGCTCGGGATCGGTGAGGAGCGCGTCGGGCGGCACGACCACTTCTTCGACCGGGGCGGCACCTCCCTGTCGGCGGTCAAGCTCGTCATCGCGCTCCGGCGCGCCGTCTCGATCACCGATGTCACCGCCCACCCGGTACTGGCCGACCTGGCCGCACTGCTCGACGGCAGGGGCGAGCCGGCCCCCGCGCCCACCCGATAAGGAGATCCCGATGTCCTACCCCGCCCCGTCCCTGCGCGTCGACCTGCGGCCCGGCGCACCCGCGCTGCTGCACGTGCCGACACCCCCCGATCCCACCGCCTGGGCCGCCGCGCACCGCGACGTGCTGCACTCGGTGGTGGCCGACCACGGCGCGGTGCTCGTGCGCGGCCTCGGACTGCGCGACCCGCACACGGTCGCCGCCGTGTTCGGGCGGCTGTCCGCGAACCTGATGGTCGACCGCGAGGCGTTCGCCGCCCGCCGCGTCCACGCCGACGGCGTGTACTCCTCGTCGGTGTGGCCGGCGAACCAGCCGATGTGCATGCACCACGAGCGCAGCTACGCCGTGGAGGTCCCCGCCCTGATGCTGTTCGCCTGCCTGCAGGCACCGCAGACCGGTGGGGCGACCGGTGTCGCCGACTCGTCGCGGGTCCTCGACGCCCTGCCCGCCGAGCTGGTGCGGCGGTTCGAGCAGGAGGGCTGGCTGCTCGTGCGCAACTACAACGACGAGATCGGCGCCTCGATCGCCGACGCGTTCGGCACCGACGACCCGGCCGCGGTCGAGTCCTACTGCCGGGACAACGCGATCAGCTTCCAGTGGCAGCCCGACGGCGGGCTGCGCACCTGGCAGCGGCGCCGCGCCGTCCTCCGGCACGCACTCACCGGACGACGCTGCTGGTTCAACCAGATCGCGTTCCTCAACGAGTGGACCATCGAACCCGAGGTGCGCGAGTTCCTGGTCGACACCTACGGCCCCGACGGGCTGCCCTTCACCACCCGCTTCGGTGGCGGTGAGCCGATCGGCGCCGACGTCGTGCAGCTGCTCAACGCCGTGTACGAGCAGCACACCGCCCGCGAGCCCTGGCAGGACGGCGACCTGATGCTGGTCGACAACATCCGCACCGCGCACAGCCGGGAGGCCTTCACCGGCCCGCGTGAGGTGCTCGTCGCGATGGCCGACGCGGTGAGCCTGCGATGACCGGGGTGGTGCCACCGTTCGCGGTGATCTCCGGTGCGCAGGTCCAGCAGGTGCTGCACGGGCGCGAGGAGCAGATCGTGGAGCTGGTCGAGGCCACCTACCGGACGCACGGGGCGGGCGACTCGGTGAACCCGCCCTCGTACTTCCTGCGGTTCCCCGACCGGCCATCCTCCCGGATCATCGCGCTGCCCGCGTCGCTCGGCGGGCGGACCGGGGTCGACGGCCTGAAGTGGATCTCCAGCTTCCCGGACAACGTGACCGCCGGGATCCCGCGCGCGTCCGCGGTGCTGATCCTCAACGACCACGAGACCGGCTACCCCTTCGCGTGCCTGGAGAGCTCCATCATCAGCGCCACCCGCACCGCCGCCTCGGCCGCACTGGCCGCCGACCGGCTCAGCCGCGGGCGGCCCCGACCGGCGCGGGTCGGGTTCATCGGGACCGGGTTGATCGCCCGCTACATCCACACCTTCCTCGCCGGCACCGGTTGGTCGTTCGACGAGGTGGGGCTGTTCGACCTGTCCGCGGGCAGCACCGCGGGGTTCCGCGACCACCTGCGGGCCGCGGGCGCCGCCGGGCGGATCACCGCGCACGACACGGCCGAACAGCTGATCCGCTCCAGCGACCTGGTGGTGTTCGCCACCGTCGCCGCCCGACCGCACGTGCACGAACCGTCCTGGTTCGACCACGACCCGGTCGTGCTGCACGTGTCGCTGCGCGACCTCGCTCCGGAAGTCCTCCTGGCCGCCACCAACATCGTCGACGACGTCGAGCACTGCCTCAAGGCCGACACCTCACCGCACCTGGTCGAACAGCTCACCGGCAACCGGGACTTCCTGCACGGGACCCTCGACGACGTCCTGAGCGGACGCGTCGGGGTCCCGGCGGGCCGTCCGGTGGTGTTCTCCCCGTTCGGGCTCGGGGTGCTCGACCTGGCGGTCGGCAAGTTCGTCCACGACGAGATCGCCCGCGGCGGTGGGCTGCACGTCGTCGACGACTTCTTCCACGACCTGAGCCGCCACGGGTGAGCGCCGGGCACACTGCTCGGGTGTGGTCTGCGCGGGTGCGGCGAGGACGCGGGCCGGTCGCGGCCGGCCGGCTCGTGGCGCTGGCCCTGCTGTGGCCGGCCCTGCTGGGTGCCGCGACCCCCGCCGCCGGCGTGTCGGCCGAGCCCGCCGGCCGGGTTGCCGCCCAGGTCGCAGCGGACCCGGTCGCGCCGGACCCGGACGCCGCGCTCGAGCCCGACCACGTCGAGCGCGGCGCCCGGGACGTCACGCTGCGCGTCCTGCTGAGCGGCATCGACCCGGCGGCTCCCGCCGTCCGGTTCCGGTTGTTCCTGCCCACGGGGCGCCCGCTCGTGGGCGTCACGGCGCCGGCCGTGCCCGGCTGGACGTCCCAGGTGACGACGACCGTGCTCCCGGCCCCCGCCCCGAGCGTCGACGGCCCGGTCCACGAGGTCGTGTCGGAGGTCGCCTGGACGGCCACGGCACCGCCGACCACGGGTGCGGCGCAGCTCGTCCTGCACGTGGACCTGATGCCGGACGGCGCGGGCCCGGTCCGCTTCCGCGCGGTCCTGTCCGACGCCTCCGGGCGCTCCGTCGAGTGGACGAACAGCTGGGCCGACGGTGGACCGAGGCCGGCGCACGACGCCCTCGAGCTGGCGCTCGGTGCACCACCGCGCCCCGAGCCGGCCGCCGCCGCGCACGGCCACCACCACGGCGAGGGGGCCGCCGCCCTCCCGGCCGCGGACGCCGCCACTCCGGGCGGGATCGCCACGACGGTCGGCGCGCTGCTGGCCCTCGCCGCGGTCGTGGGCGCGCTCGTCGCGATGTTGTCCCGCAGGCAGCGCCGCCGCTTCGAGGCCGTGACGGCGGGGGAGCGGGGCGGCGGGCCGCCGGCGGACACGCGCTGACACCCGAGCCCGGCCGCGCGGGAGGCGACCGGGCTCGGGGGGCGGGTGGGTCAGCGACCGAGGCGGAACTCGGCGCCGATGTCGCGCAGCCGCGCGGCGTGCACGCGGGTGTGGTGACCGCAGAACAGGAGCTCCCCCGCGTTCGGGATCACGGCGACGACCTGGGCCGCCGCGGTGCAGCGGTCGCACCGGTCGTGGCGGGTGAGCGCGGCGTGGACGGTGCCGGTCGGGGCGGTGCCGGTCGGGGCGGTGGACATGGGGATCACGCCGCCAGCAGCGCGCGGCCGGACGCGGTGAGCAGGGCCCGTCCCGTCTCGGCCGCCGCGGCGATCAGGCCCGCGGACGTGAGGCGGGGCCCGGTGAACTGGTCGGCGAAGCAGAGGCCGTCGACGACGAGCACACCACCGGCCGCTGCGGAGATCTCGCACCGGCCGGCCGCGACGGCCCGGAGCACGGCCCGGTCCCGAGGGGTGAGGGGCGTGGCGGTGGTGGTGCTCATCGTCGTTCTCCTTCCGGCCCGGCGGGGTTTCCCGGTGACCTTGGAAGGATGCGCCGCGGCGGCGTCCGGCAACATCGCGCTGGCCCTACGACCGGGTGGGACGACCCGCCGGTCGAGGTGGGGTGAACCCCAGGGGGTGCAGCCGCGCCGGGATCAGCCCGAGAGGTGCAGCAGGGTGAGGGTGCCGTCGTCGAGGTTCGTGACGTAGCCGGTCGTGCCGTCCGGGTGGACCGCGACCGAGGTCGGGGACATGCCGGTCGGGATCGTGGCCGTGACCGTCATCGACTCGGCGTCGATCACGGAGACGCTGTGGTCGTTGACGTTGGTCGTGTAGGCGAACCGGCCGTCGGGTGCCCAGGTGATGTCCTGCGGGTTCGCGCCCACGTCGATCGTGGCGATGACCCGCTCGGTGTTCGTGTCGATCATGGTGACGGATGCCGCGTCGTAGTTGACGTTGGCCACGAGCGGGCGCGTCGGGTGCACCGCCACGCTGTGCGGGCTGCGCTCCACGGGCACCTCGGCGAGCACCGTGTTGTTCGACGTGTCGAGCACGGAGACGAGGTTGGACTCGTGGTTGGCGATGTAGGCGCGCGAGCCGTCGGTCGAGAACTCGATCCAGTGCGGGTTGGGCGCGACCTTGATCTCGGTGGTCACCACGTGGGTCGCGGTGTCGATGACCGACAGGGTGCCCGAGTCGTGGTTGGGCACGTACAGCCACTTGCCGTCGTGCGTGACCGCCGCGAGGAACGGCCGCGTGCGCACCGGGATCGTGGCGATGACCGAGTTGGTGGTGGTGTCGAGCACGCCGACGGCCGCGATCGTGCGGGCCTCGTTCCAGATGCTGACGTAGATCCGCCTGCCGTCGGGGGAGAACGACAGGAACTGCGGCGGGCCCGCCGGCACCGGGATCGTGGCCGTGACGCGGTCGACGGCGGTGTCGACGACCGTGACGACGCCCGCGGTCCGGTTGGCGATGTAGGCCTGGCGCCCGTTGGGGGAGACGACGACGAAGCCCGGGGTGTCGCCGACCGGGACCGTCGTGCCCAGGGCAGGCACCGGAACGCTCGAGGCCACCGCGGGCGACGGGATGGGCGGTGCCGGGGCGGGTTCGGGCGGGACGGCCTGCGGGTCGGCCGCCGCGGTGGGCTGGGCCGCGGGCGGCGGCGTGCGGAGGCGGTCGGCGGCGATGTAGCCGACACCGCCGACGATGGCGAGCAGCGCGACCACCGCGGCCACGACGACCAGCGCTCGGCGACCGCTGCCGCCGCCCGGGGAGGCGGGCGGCCCGGGGGGCGCGACGCCCGGCGGGCCCCCGTGGGCCGCCGGCACGCGGTCCTGGTCGGCGGGCCGGGTCGGGGCCGTCGCGGGGCGCTGCGGTGCGCCGTACCCGCTCGTCGCCGGGCCCGGCCGGGGTTCCGGGGACCGGGGCGACGGGGGCGGGCCGGGCGGTACCGGCGGTGGCGCGACGTCCCCGACCGGCGGCGGGTACCCACCGACCCCGACTCCGGCGCCGACACCGGCCGGCGCGGTACCGGTACCGGCACCGGCGAGGGCCAGGCTGGCCGCTCCGAGCGCGACGGCGTACTTCGGGTGCGCGTCGACCACCGTGGGGCGGCCCAGCTCCTCGGAGATCATCCGGGAGACCAGCGGGATCCGTGAGGAGCCGCCGACCAGCAGCACGGCGGAGAGCGTGCTCGGCTCGACCTGGGCCGAGCGCAGCGTGCGCTGCAGCGTGCCGATGGTGGACTCGACGGGGGCCCGGATCATGTCCTCGAACTCGGCCCGGGTGAGCGGCACGTCGAAGTGGCGGTGCGGCAGGAACACCGGGATCGTCGTCTCGGTGTCGATCGACAGGGCCTCCTTGGCCAGCACGCAGTCCTGGCGCAACCGGGCCAGCGCGACGGCGGTCTGCGGGTCGCTCATGTCGAGCTCGCTGAGCGCACCGCCCGCCGCGTAGTTGACGTGGGACAGGATCGACTCGTCGAAGTCGACGCCGCCGAGGCGCTCGATCCCCTCCGGGACGCCGAGGATCTCGATGCCGCCCGGGTGCTTGCGCAGCACCGTGGCGTCGAAGGTGCCGCCGCCGAGGTCGTACACCGCGATGACCTCACCGTCGGAGAGCTGCCGGGACGCGGCGTAGTGCGCCGCGGCGGCCTCGGGCTCGGTGACGGTGCGCGGGGCCGTGAGCCCGGCGACCTGGGGGACCTCCTCGAACAGCTCGCGCCGGAACGGCCCCCAGTTCGCGGGGTGGGTGAGCACCACGCTCGCGGGCTTCGCGCCCTCGGTCTCGGTGACCCGGGTGATGACGTCGTGCAGGAGGGCACCGAGCAGCCCGGTGACCGCGTACGGGGCGCCGCCGAGCATCACGGGCGTCGGGTCGCCGAGGCGGCGCTTGAACTCCCGCCCGATCCGGTCCGGGCTGCTGACCGCCCTGCGGGCGGCGGCGTCGCCGGAGACCAGGGCGCCGTCCTCGCGGAGGTAGACGACGGCGGGGGTGACCACCGTCCGGTCGCCGAGGGTGAACATCTCGACGCGCGACTCCGTGGCGAGGGCGGCTGCGACGAACGTCGTACCGAGATCTACTCCGAGGTGATAGCCCACGACGCCTCCCATGGCGGGACTCCGGATCCCGTCGCTCCCCGATGGCTGATCGTTACGCTTCCTGGTCCCGGGGCCGAACAACAGGGGGACAGCCCTACCCGGGGTGGGGGCCGCCCCCTTCACGAGTGCGCAGGGGCGGCGGAGGATACGTCGCATGATGCTCGAGCCAGCGCCGCAGCGCGCCGGCGACGCTCCCCGCACCGCCCGTGAGCAGGGCACGCCCGCCCCGCCGCCGCACCCTCCCCCCGCGTCCGGCGGGTCCACCCGCCTGCCCGCCCCCGCAGCGGACGCGCGCCTGCGCACCGAGCGTGAGCAGTGGCGGCGCCGCCGGGACCTCGAGCGGCAGCTGCACGACGGCGCGGCGCTGCGGATCTCGGCGCTCACCCTGCAGCTGGGGCTGTTCCGCCACCGCGCCGCCGAGGGCGGGCCCGAGCTGGACGTGTCGATCGACGGGCTGCAGGACGAGCTGCACGCCGTGCTCCAGGAGCTGCGCGACGTGGCCGCGCAGATCTACCCCCCGCTGCTCGACGAGGCCGGCCTCGGTCCGGCCCTGCGCGAGGTGGCCGGCCGGCTGGCGGCGCCGGTGCGGGTGGACGCCCCCGCCGACCGCTTCGGGCCCGCTGCCGAGGGCGCCGCCTACTTCGCGGTGACCGGGTGCCTGGAGGCCGCGGACCCCACCGCGGCCGGCCTGCACGTCGTGGTGCGGCGCGACGGCGCGGACCTCGTGGTCGAGGTCGCCGGGGTCGACCTGCACCACGCCGCCGCGATGGTGGTGCCGGTGCGGCGCCTGGGCGGCACGATCGACGTCGCGGGCGGACCGGATGCCGGCACGATCACAGTGAGGATCCCATGCGAGTAGCACTGGCCGAGGACGGCGCCCTGTTCCGCGAGGGCCTGCTGATGCTGCTGGAGGCGGCCGGGCACGAGGTGGTGGGGTGCACCGCCGACGGCGACTCCCTCGTCGAGCTGCTCGGCAAGGAGCAGGCGGACGTCGCCATCCTGGACATCCGGATGCCGCCCGAACCCGACGGCGGCCTGGTCACGGCCGAGCGGCTCCGCGCGGCGCACCCCGGGATGGGGCTGCTGTTCCTCTCGCACTACGCCGAGTCGCACTACCTGATGCGGATCCTGGAGATCGGCACGGAGTCCGTCGGGTACCGGCTCAAGGAGAAGGTGGGCAGCGTCGACGTCCTCAGCGACACCCTCACCCGGATCGGCAGCGGCGAGATCGTCATCGAGCCGGTGCTGGCCAAGCGGCTGGTGGAGCGGCCACGCGGGGACCGGAAGGGCGTGATCACCCGGCTGTCGGAGCGCGAGCTGGACGTGCTGCGCCTCATGGCGGAGGGCCGGTCCAACAACGGCATCGCCGGCCAGCTGTTCGTCACCCCGAAGGCGGTGGAGAAGCACATCGCGAACATCTTCGGCAAGCTCAACCTGCACGCCGACACATCCGAGCACCACCGCAGGGTGCTGGCCGTGCTCACCTACCTGCGCTCGCAGCGCGACGGGGAGTGAGGCCCCTGCGATCCAGGCCGGTTCGTCCCCTTGGCGGCGGTCGCCGTGGCATTTAGCGTGACGCGACGGGGGCCCGGATCCGACCCGGGCGGGGACCGGTGGAGCGCGATGGACCGGACGGTCGTGGCGCGGCTGCTGCGGGCGTTGCTGGTCGCCTGCGGCGTCGCCGTCGTGCTCGTCGTCGTGGTCGACGGCATCGCGGCCGCGGGCCCGCTCGAAGTGCTCCTGCCCTTCGTGGTCGTCGCCCTCGCGGCGGCCGGGCTCGGCGTCGTCCGGCCGCGGATCGACCGCCTGGTCGAGCGCCTCACACACCACCGCGAGGTCACCCCGTACTCGTCGCTGGCCGCGGTCGCGACGCGCATCCGGGCCGGGGTGCTGGAGCAGGCGCTGCCCGGGCTCGCCCAGGTGCTCGCCGACGGGACCGGGGCCACCCGTGCGGTCGTGTGGCTCGCGGTCGGTGACCGGCTGGTCGCGGCCGCCGAGCACCCGCCACCGCCGACCGGCGCCCCGCAGGCGACCGTGGAGAACCTGGCGGTGCTGCTGGCCCGACCGGACACCGACCACGTCGTCCCGGTGGTCGACGGCACGGTCCTGCGCGCCGCGCTCGCCGTCACCAAGCCCGGAGCGGCGGTCACGCCGCGCGACCGGGAACTCGTGCGCGACGTCGCGAACGGCGCCGCGCTGCTCCTGCGCGGCGTCGCGCTCAACGCCGAGCTGGCCGAGCGGGTGCGACGGGCCGATGACCTCGCCGAGGAGCTGCGGGCGTCCCGGCAGCGCCTGGCGCGGGCCCGGGAGGTCGAGCGCAGGCGCCTGGTCATCGAGCTGGGACACGTGACGGGGGACCGGCTGGCCGCGTTGCGCGCGCACGTGGGCGCGGCGGGGGCCGGGCTGGACCGCAGGCCCGAGGACGCCCGGGGAGCGCAGCAGGCGTTGGTCCGCGCGCGGGTCGGGCTCGACGAGCTCCTGGAACGGTTCCGGCTGATCGCCCGCGGCGTGCACCCCGCGGTCCTGCGCGACCAGGGGCCCGCCGCGGCCCTCGACGAGGTGGCCGCGGACCTGCCGCGGCCGGTGCGGCTGGTCGGCGACCTGGACGGGCGCCTGGACTGGGAGATCGAGTCGGGCGTCTACTACGTCGTCGCGGCAGCGGTGAACGTCCTCGCGGGCCGTCCGGGTGCCGGTGAGGTCGTCGTCGGGTTCGACCGCACCGACGGCACGGTGACGGTGCGCGTCGACGACCCGGTGGCGGTCGTGAGCGCCGACGAGCTCCGGCAGGCGCTCGCCGACGAGGCCGAGCGCCTCGCCGCGCTCGGTGGCGAGATGGCGCTCACCGGCGGCGCCGACGGCGACCCCGGCCCGCTGGAGCTGCACGTCCGGTTGCTCGACCGGCTCGAGCCGGTGGTCGAGAGCCGCCTCGGCACGGAGGTGGCGCCGTGAACGGCGGGCGGCGGGAGGTCCTCGCCACGGCGGCGTACGGCGTTCTGCTGGTGGCCTGCGCCCTGCTGTCGGTCGCCTGGCTGGCCGCGGGCGCCGTCGTGGCGGTCGCCGCGCAGCTCCCCGGTGCCGCGGACGCGCTGGCCGTCGCGGGGGCGGCGGGCGACCGGTGGGCGCAGGGGGTCCTCGCCGCGCTCCCGGCCGGCGGACCGGCCGGCCAGGCCGTCCTCGACTACGGCTTCAGCGCCGCCACCCTCGTCATCGCGGCGGTGCTGGGCACGAGCCAGGAGCGGAGCTGGTCGATCCGGCTGCTGGTGCTCGCGATGGTCGGCGCGGCGGGCGCGTTCAACCTGCAGGCGCACGCCGCATCGGCGGTGGTCGAGACGGCGACCGGCCTGCCGATCGGCACGCTGCACCAGGTGCTGCTGCACGGGGTCGCGTGCGCGGCGTACATCGTCGCGCTGCTGCTCTTCCCGCCCGGGCGCGGCGCGCAACCGGGCGGGGCGGCCCGCGCGGTCGTCGTCGTGGCGGGCACCGGCACGCTGCTGCTCGTCGGTGTCGGCACGGCGCTGCTGCCGCACACCACGAGCTGCGTGCTGTTCTTCGGGATCCTCGTGCCG
This sequence comes from Pseudonocardia kunmingensis, assembly GCF_006716445.1. Lineage (GTDB taxonomy): Bacteria > Actinomycetota > Actinomycetes > Mycobacteriales > Pseudonocardiaceae > Pseudonocardia > Pseudonocardia kunmingensis. The sequence goes on along the minus strand of NZ_VFPA01000001.1, from coordinate 1,527,175 downwards.
GTCGCCGGGCTGGTGGTGCTGCCGCGCCGGATCCGGGGCGCGCCGACCGCCACGGCCCGCACCCAGGCACGGCTGCTGTTCAGCGTGCTCGCCGCGGCGTTCGCCATCACCGCGGTGCTCGCCGTCATCACGCTGCTGCTGTGGTCGACGGGCTGGCGCAGCGTGGTCCTGGTGGACATGACCTCGCACGAGGGCATGCCGGGTCACGGCGAGCCGACCGCGCTGCTGTTCTGGTTCTCCCGGCTCGCGTGCATCGCCGTCGCGGTCGCGGTGTTCGTCGCGACGCGGCGCGGCGGGCTGTGGACGGCGGAGCGGCTGTTCAGCCGCGGGCTCGCGGTGGGGTTGACCTCCGCGCTGGTCGGCGGGGGCTACGTCGTCGTGCGTCGCACGCTCGACCACGTGCTCGAGGTCGGCGCGCTCACCGCGGCCGTGGTCGCGACGGCCATGGCCGCGCCGGCGCTCCTGCCCGTCTACGTGCGGGCCGAACGGCTGGCCGACCGGCTGCTGTTCGGCAGCCGACCCACCCCGTACCGCGTGCTCGCCGGGATCACCGCGCTCTCGCGCGTCACCGCGACCGACGCGCCGGACCTGACGCAGGTGGCGGAGGCCGTGGGGCGTGGGCTGGGCGCGGGCACGTGCCGGTTGACCGTCACCCGGCCCGGCCTGCGCGACCGCAGCCACACATGGACCGAGGGCGGGGAGCACGGCCCCGGCGAGCTCGTCGAGGTCGTGGTCCGCCACGGCGGGGAGGCCGTCGGCACGCTGGCGGTGGACCACGGCGCCGTGGCCGGCCTGCACCACCAGCGCCGGCACCTGCTGGAGGACGTCGCCGACAGCCTCGGCGTCGTCCTGCAGGCCAGCCGGTCCGGGATCGAGCTGGAGCGCCAGCTGCGGGCCGCCCTCGCGCACGCCGGCGAGATCGCGGCGTCGCGCCGGGCCGTCGTCGCCGAGATGGACGCGGAGCGGCGGCGCATCGAGCGGGACCTGCACGACGGCGCGCAGCACCACCTGGTGTCGCTGCGCCTGACCCTCGGTCTGGTCGAGCACCAGGTGTCGACCGGCCAGCTCGACAAGGCGCGCACGCGGCTCGAGCAGCTCGCCGGTCAGATCGACGTGGCCGAGTCCATCCTCGCGGAGACCGCGATGGGCGTGTCCTCGCCGTTGCTGGCCGAGCGCGGGCTCGTCCGGGCCCTCGAGGAGGAGCTGGCGCGCGGGCAGCCGCCGATCGCGGTGGACGCGGACGGCGTGGTGCCGGCAGGCGACGGCCGGTTCCCGCACGACGTCGAGTCGGCGGTGTACTTCTGCTGCCTCGAGGCGGTCGGCAACGCGCGCAAGCATGCTCCCGGCGCGAGCGTCGTCGTGCGCCTGCGCACCGAGGACGGGCGGCTGCGGTTCACCGTCCAGGACGACGGACCGGGTTGGGACCAGGCCGGGACGACGGGCTCGCCGGGACGCGGCCTGCGCAACGTCACCGCACGCATCTCCGCCGTGGGCGGGCGGGTCGAGGTCCGGTCGGCCCCGGGCCGGGGGACCACCCTGGAGGGGTCGCTGCCGCTGCCGGAGCCCGACGCGCGACCGGCCCCGCGCCCGCCCGCCTCGACGGGGTCTCCGCTGCTCGACCAGGTGCGCGACGCGGTGCGGGAGGCGCGCGAGCTCTACCCCGTCGGCGTGCAGGCGGGCGCCCTGCGCGCGCTCGCCGAGCGGCTCGACGATCCGCGGACCGGGCCTCGCGGGCCCGAGCCCGCGGAGCGCCGCGCCTGCCGCGAGGACGCGCGCGCCGCCCGCGCCGTGCTGCGGGCGCTGGAGGAGCTGGTGCGGACGGACCCGCCGCACGCGGGCGCCGAGCTGCTGCGCTACCGGCTGGACCGCATCCGCTCCGGGGCGCACGAGCTCGCGGAGCTGGACGTGCTCGACGCGCTCGGCGCGGGGGAGCTCCAGCTCCCGGACGGGGAGCGCCGCGCGGCCGAGCGGTTGCTCGGGGTGCTGGGGCCCGAGACCCCCACGCGGCTCGGGCTGGCACCGGGCTCGCCGGCACCGGACGTGCGGCGCGCCGCGGCCGAGCAGCTGGCCCGGTGGCAGCGGCACGCCGTGAACCCCCTCGCCGGATCGGACGCGCGCACGGCCGCGGACGTCCTCGTCCGGACCTGCGAACGGCTGCTCGCCCGGCCCTGAGCGGGGCCTCAGACCCCCAGCAGGCGCCGGCCCACCTCGCGCAGGTGCTCGCGCACCTCCGGTGGCGCGTCCAGTTCCTCGAGCTCGGGGCCGAGCGCGACGACGTCCTGGACGACGCGGTCGAGCGAGTCCGAGCTCAGGTGCACCCGGCAGCGCTCCCCGTCGATGGCCTGCACGCGCCCCGGGACCGCCATCGGCAGCCGGGCCGCGACGACCTCGGCCGGGGCGCGGACGACGGCGCGCACGGTGTGCCGGGCGAGCGCCCGCCCGATGCTCTCCCGCAGGTAGGTGACGGTGTCCTCGGCGGGGAGCGGGCGCGGGGCGAAACGGTGGCGCACCGGCTGCGGCGCGGTGACCCGGTCGACGCGGAAGGTGCGCCAGTCGTCGCGGTGCAGGTCGTAGGCGAGCAGCCACCACAGCCCGTACCCGGCCAGGAGCTGGTAGGGCTCGACGCGGCGGTCCGCCACCGCGCCGTCGCGGCGGCGGTAGCCGAACCGCACGACCTCGCGGTCGCGCGCGGCCCCCCCGAGCAGGCCGAGCACGGCGGGGTCGACGCGGGTGCCGCGCCGGGCGGGGAACCGGACGGTGGTCTCCCCGACGGCGGCGAGGCGGTGGCGCAGCCGGTCGGGAAGCACCTGGGAGAGCTTGGCCAGCGCGCGGACCGCGGTCTCCTCGACGCCCTCCGTTCCGGTGGCGGTGAGCAGGCCCGTGGCCACCGCGATCGCCTCCTCGTCGTCGAGCAGCAGCGGGGGCAGGTCGCGTCCCGACGTCAGTCGGTAGCCGCCCGCGGTGCCGGTGGTGCCCGCGATCGGGTAGCCCAGCTCGCGCAGCCGCCCGACGTCGCGGCGCACGGTGCGGTCGGTGACACCGAGCCGCTCGGCGAGCTCCGCACCCGACCATTCGCGCCGGGTCTGCAGCAGCGACAGCAGGCGCAGGAGGCGAGCGGGCGTCGTCACACCGCTCAGCTTACGGACCGATCCTGTCCGCAAGGCTCCCTACGGTCGGGCCCATGAACGAGATCGCGCAGATCGACAGCCCGGTGTTCCGCCCGGGCGACGAGGGCTACGACGCGGAGACCAGCGGCTACCAGGTGGCCGACCCGCACCGGCCGGACCTGGTGGTCGGCGCCACGAGCGCGCAGGACGTCGCGGCCGCGGTGCGCCACGCCGCCGACCGGGGGCTGCCGGTGGCCGTGCAGACCAGCGGGCACGGGCGCGGCGCGCCGCTGGAGGGCGGCGTGCTGATCAGCACGCACCGGATGCGCGGCGTGCGCGTCGACCCGGCCACCGGCACCGCGCGGATCGCGGCCGGAACGCGCTGGGCTCAGGTCGTCGAGGCCGGCGCCCCGCACGGGCTCGCGCCGCTCTCGGGCTCCTCATCCGGCGTCGGCGCCGTCGGCTACACGCTCGGCGGCGGCATCGGCGTGCTCGCCCGCACGTTCGGCTGGGCGAGCGACCGGGTCCGCGCCGTCGACCTGGTCACCGCCGACGGGCAGCAGCGCCGCGTCACGCCCGCATCGGATCCCGAGCTGTTCCGCGTGCTGCGCGGCGCGGGGGCCGGGCTCGGGGTGGTGACGGCGATGGAGGTGGAGCTCGTGCCGGTGACCCGGCTGTTCGGCGGCACCCTGTTCGTCGACGGTCCGCACGTCCCCGCCCTGCTCGACGCGTACCGGGAGTGGACGGCCGACCTGCCCGACGAGCTCACCTCGTCGATCACGATGCTGCCCCACCCCGACGTGGCGTTCGTGCCGGAGCACCTGCGCGGCCGGTACGTCGCGAAGGTGCACATCGCCTGCACGGGCACCGTGGCCGACGGGGAGCGGCTGGTCGCGCCGCTGCGCGCCGCGGTGCCGGTGCTGGGCGACACGCTCGGCGAGCTGCCTCACACCCGGGCGGACACGATCTTCGACGACCCGACGCAGCCGCACCCCTACACCGGGACCAACGCGATGCTGCGCGATCTCGACCCGGCCGTGCTGACGGCCGCCCTGGACGTCGCGGGGCCCGCGGCGCCGGTCATGTGCGTGCTGGGTCTTCGCCACCTGGGTGGCGCGCTGGCCCGCCCACTGGCCGTACCGGACGCCGTCGCGCACCGGGACGCGGCGTACCTGCTGAGCGTGCTGTCCCTGGTCGACGACACCCCCACGCCGGGACGGCTGCACCACGAGCTGATGGACCGGATCGCCCCGTGGACCGCGGGCCGCACCCCGAACCTCCGCTTCGGCGCCCGGGCCGCCCAGGAGCGGCCGTCGGACGTCCCGGGCTGTGCCGCGCTCGTCGCCGAGCTGGACCCGGAGGGGCTGTTCCCCCGGTAGCGGTCACTCCTCCCCGGGGGCGACGACGATCTGCTGGCCCTCGCGCAGGCCGGCGAGGACCTGGGTGGCGCTGTCGCCGGCGAGGCCCAGCTCGACCTGGACCTGCCGCTGCGCGCCGTCCGCCTCCAGCACCGTGACGATGCCGGACTGGCCGCTCTGCATGACGGCGGCGTTCGGCACGGCGAGGGCGTTGTCGCGGTGGTCGACCACCACGTTGGCCGACGCGGTCTGGCCGTCCATCAGCCGGTCGTCGAGCTCGTTGAGCACGATGACGGCGTAGTAGCTGGTGACGCCCTGGATGTCGGTACCGGTCGGCGCGATGCTGACGACGCGGCCGGAGCGGGTCAGGTCCGGGATCGCGTCGAAGGTCACCTCCACCGCCTGGTTCGGCTCGATGCGCGCGGCGTCGGACTCCGCGAACGGCGCGACGATCTGGAAGGTGCGGACGTCGTCGAGCACGATGAACGCCGAACCGCCGGGCCGGTCCTCGCCGCTCGCCAGCTCGTCGCCCGACGACACGCCGCTGCTGCGGTCGGGCAGCGGGACGGTGCCGCCGGGCGCGAGCGCGGTGGTGCCCGAGCCGCCGCCGAGGAACTCGCCGATCATGCCGTTGATGCTCGCGATCTTGCCGGCGACGGGTGCGCGCAGGACCGTGTCCTCGATGGCCCGGTGCGCGGTCTCGACGTCCACCTGGAGCTGCGAGACGACCGCCGCCTGCTCGTCGATGTTGTGCGGACGGTCGCCGCGGGCGCTCGCGGCCTCGTTCTTCGCGGCGGCGAGGTCGCGCCGGGCGTTCTCGACGGCCAGGTCCTGCTGGGCGTTCTCGACCCGCCGCTGCTTCTCGGCCTGCTCGAGCGCCGCCCGGCTGGAGCGGACCTGGCGCTCGGCGGCCTCGACCTCGGCTTCCTTCTGCGCGGCGGCCTCGCAGTCGGAGTCCTGCGTGGAGCCACCCGAGAGCGACGACATGAGGCTGTCCCGGTCGTCGTCCTCCGCCGCCTCCTCGGCGGCCCTGCGGTCCTCGCTGGTGCAGGAGCGCCGGCCGGCCCGGGTCCGGTCCTTCGTGTCCTCGAGGACCTCCTTGTCGAGCGCCAGCTGCTTCTTCGCCTGCTCGACGGCCGAGGCGTTCGCGTCGTCGACCGCCTCGGCCTGCTCCTCGGTGGCCTCGAGGACCTCACCGGCCCGCTTGACGTCGTCCTCCGCGGCGTTCACCTGGTTGCCGTCCCGGATCCGGGCCAGCGCCGCCCGCTCCTGCGCCAGCTGCGCCTCGGCCTTCTGCAGGTCCTGGCGGGCGGCGAAGTCGTCGACGCGGGCCAGGACCTGGCCCGGCTCGACCTGCTGTCCGACGGAGACGTTCAGCTCCACGAGCTTCCCTCCGTCGGGGAAGCCGAGGTTCTGCTCCGTGATGGCCTGCAGGGAGCCGGTGGCGCTCACGGTCGACGTGACGCTCGTGCGGGTCACCTTCACCGTGAGCGGTTCGGACTCCCCGCTGGTGCACCCGGCCAGGAGCAACACGAGGGCCGCGGCGCCGAGGCGGCGGACGGTGGTTCGCGTGGTCATTCGTACCTCAACGCTTCGATGGGGCGGAGCCGGGCGGCGCGCTTCGCGGGGTAGGCGCCGAAGAACAGGCCGATGCACAGGCTGACGGTGAACGCGACGATCACCGAGGGGACGGACAGCCGGGGTGGGGCGAAGTCGCCGAACGCGGCGCCGAAGCGCGCGCCGAGCACGCACAGCCCGACCCCGAGGGCGACACCGACCAGGCCGCCGATGCCCGACAGCACGGTCGACTCGACGAGGAACTGCTCGAGCACAGTCCTGCGGCGGGCGCCGATCGCCTTGCGCAGACCGATCTCCCGGGTCCGCTCGGTGACCGTCACCAGCATGATGTTCATGACGCCGATCCCGCCCACGAGCAGCGAGATCGCGGCGATGGCCGCGAGGAAGAGCGTGAAGACGGCCGTGACCTCGCCGTACTGCTCGAGCAGGTCGAGGTTCGAGCGGACCTCGAAGTCCTTCTGCGTGGGGTCGTCGATGCGGTGGGCGTCCATGAGGACGCGCTCGATCTTCGCCATGGCGGCGGGCACGGCGTCCTGGCCCGTCGCCTGCACCACGAGCTGGTCCACCCGGTTGTCCGCCCCGCCGCCGACCAGGTAGGTGCGCGCGGTCGTGATCGGCATGACCGCGACGTCGTCCTGCTGCCCGTTGGGCTCCAGCACGCCGATCACCTCGAACATCTGCGAGCCGATGCGCAGCTGCTGGCCGAGCGCCGCGGCGGGGATGCCGCCGAAGAGCTCCTGGACCGGGCGGGGGCCGATCACCACGACGCGGGCGCCGGTCCGGACCTGGGAGTCGGTGAAGAACTTGCCGGCGTCGAGCGTCCGGTTGAGCGCGGAGGGGTAGTCCTGCGACGACCCGACGATGCTGGTGCGCCAGGTGCCGTACACGCCCTTCAGCACGGCGCTCGCCTGCTTGACCGGGGTCACCGTCACGAAGCGCGGGACCTCGGTCGACTCGCGCAGCGCCTCGACGTCCTGGTCGGTGAGGGGCTGGCTGCGGCCGCCCTCCGACACGCTCCCGCGGGCCTGGAAGACCCCGATCAGGTTCGTGCCCAGCGCCTCCAGCTGCGAGTTCAGCCGCGCGGACGTGCCGTTGCCGAGCGCGACGAGCAGGATCACCGACGCGACCCCGATCATGATCCCGAGCATGGTCAGCAGCGACCGCAGCCGGTTGGCGCGCAGGCCGCGCCAGGCCATGACGATGGCGAGCCGGAGCGTCATCCGCCGGCCTCCGCCCGGTTCCCGGCGCCGCTCGCGAGCGAGATGCCGGGCATGTCCGACGGGATGTCGCCGGGGACGTCGTTGCGGACGTCGCTCACGATGCGCCCGTCGCGCAGCCGCACGACGCGGCGCGCGTACGCGGCGATCTCCTCCTCGTGCGTGATGAGCACGACCGTGCGACCGGCGTCGGAGAGCTGCCCCAGCATCTCGGCGATCTCGCAGCTGGCCTCGGTGTCGAGGTTCCCGGTCGGCTCGTCGGCCAGGATCATCGTCGGGCGGGTGACCAGCGCGCGGGCGATGGCGACGCGCTGCTGCTGGCCACCGGAGAGCTGGTTGGGCAGGTGCGCGGCGCGATCGGCGAGGCCGACCTCCTCGAGCGCGCGCAGGGCCCGGGTGCGGCGCGCCCGCTGCTTGCCGTAGAGCAGCGGCAGCTCGACGTTGGCGAGCGCCGTCGTGCGCGGCAGCAGGTTGTAGGACTGGAAGACGAGGCCGATCTTGCGGTTGCGGATGTCGGCCAGCTCGTCGTCCTCCATGCCGGAGACGTCCACCCCGTCCAGCAGGTAGCGCCCCTGCGTCGGGACGTCGAGGCAGCCGAGGATGTTCATCATCGTGCTCTTGCCGGAGCCGGACGGGCCCATGATCGCGACGAAGTCGCCCTCGTCGACGGTGAGCGTGACCCCCTGCAGCGCGCGGACCTCGGCGTCCCCGGCGCGATAGCTCTTGCCGACATCCTCGAGTCTGATCATCGGGTTCCTGGCCACCCTCCCCCGGGGCACACGGACGCACCGGCCGGCTCTTCAGTCGCCGGCCATGTCGATGAACCGTCACGCGTTCCGTCCGTGGACGGTGGCGGCGATCCCGGCAGGACAACGAAGGCGGGTCGCGCCTGTTACGTCAATTGCCGCGCAACCACCCGAGTGGGTCGCGCAGGTCAGGGTTACGCACACTCCGTGCTCGGTACCGCTCGGTAGCTCAATTCGAGTGGCCCTCGCTCGGTGAATCACACGGATGTGAGCCGCGAGTCCTCTGACATCACACGATTGCCATCCGGAAATAACTTCTGGTGATCCAGGACGGGCCGCGCAACTCGACCGGGTGGGATCCGCGGACGGCAGGGGTCGTGCGCTGGACAGGCCTGGGGGAGAGGACTACTCATTGGTCTGCACGGAGCGACTGGCGTTCCGTCAATCACCAAGGAGAGCAAGGATGCTTCGTAAGACCTCTGTCGTGTCTGCTGCAGCTGCTTTCGCTCTGGCGGGGGCGGCGCTGTTCGGTGGCGCGGCAATGGCCGGCGGCCACGGCGACCACGAAAACGTGGGTGGCCCCGGCGGTAGCGGCGGCGACGCCAACGCCAACTGCCTGATCCCGGTGGGCGTTTCGGCCGGCCTGCTGCTCGGGCAGGGCGGCGACGTCTCGCAGTGCAACGCGGGCGGCGGCGCGGGCGGTGCCGGCGGCACGGGCGCCGACTACTGATCTCCAACACCCCTGCGTAATGGCGGTGCAGGCCCCCGGACTCGTCGGGGGCCTGCACCACCCTCAGGGTAGCTCTCGACGGTGGCCGGCGACCAGATCGATCGTTGCGGCATCCGTCACGGCGCGGTTCCGGATCACCGAACCGCCACCCGGCACGATTCCCGGCCTCTCCGCAGTTCCGCGGAGTGCGCCGGTTCTTTCGTGACCAGGGCATGCTCAGGTCAGACAGCACAGATCGATCGGACCATCGGAAGAATGGACGGAGAACGAGGATGAACGTGCGTGCACGAAAGACTGCGGTCGCGGTGTCGGCATTCGCAGCGGCCGGCTCGATGCTGTTCGGCGGCACCGCACTCGCCGGCGGTCACGGCCACGGCCACGGTCACGGCCACGGCGACACCGAGAATGTGGGCGGGCCGGGCGGTTCGGGCGGCGACGCCAATGCGAACTGCCTGATCCCGATCGGCATCTCGCTCGGCCTCCTCGGCCAGGGCGGCGACGTCTCCCAGTGCAACGCGACCGGCGGTGCCGGCGGCGCCGGTGGCACCGGCGCCGACTACTGAGCCGTGGTGTCGAGCGGACCCGGGATGACCGGGCGTCCGGCGCGGCGGCCGGCCATCGTGGCCGCGGCGGTGCTCCTGGCCGGTGGCGGGTTCCTGGCCTCGACGGGGCTCGCCCACGCCGGTGACGAACCCGACGGCGTCGGGGCGCCCGGCGAGGACGGGCAGGACGTCACCTGCACCGCGTACCTGCCCCCGGTGAACATGCCGGTGTGCAACGCGGTGGGCGCGGACGGTGCCGACGGCGGGACGGGAGTCGACCGATGAGGGTTCCGCAGACGCCCGCCGTGATCGACCCAGGAGGTGTCTCCGTGACACGGATCGTGTGCCGGATCGCCGTCGCGGCCGCCGCGGCGACCGCGTCGGCGGCGTTGTGCGCAGGCGCGGCCCAGGCCGGTGACCCGAAGGACCAGGACGGCGCGCCCGGTGAGTCGGGTACGGCCACCGCCACCTGCCGCTGGATGCCGCCGGTACAGGACGCGTTCATCGTCCAGTGCACGGCCACCCGAGGGGCGGCCGGCGCCGGCGGCTCCGACGTCGACTACTGATCGCACGGGCGATCCCGGGCGCAGGCTCCTCGCGCCCGGGGTCGCCCGTCGGTATGCGGGGAGGAACCGTGTTGCGCAGGTCGGTCCGGCAGCCGGTGGAAGCCGGTGCCACGGAGAGCAGTGCCGCGGAGAGCAGTGCCGCGGGGAACAGTGCCGCGGAGGACCCCGGCTCGAGCGGCGGGGAGGCGTCGTCGACGGCGCGGGCGGGGCGGTGGCGGATCCGCCGCGGCCCCGCGCTGGTCGTCGTCGCGCTGCTGGTGCTGGCGCTCATCCCGGTGTTCGTCGCGCGCATCTACGTCATCCCCTCCGGCTCGATGGAGCGGACGCTGCACGGGTGCCCCGGTTGCGCCAACGACCGCGTGCTGGTCGACAAGCTCGCTTACCGGTTCGGCACGCCGGAGCCCGGTGACGTCGTGGTGTTCACGCTCCCGGACACCTGGACCAGCACCGAGCTGCAGATCCCGCACGGCGGCGGGAACCCCGTCGTGGAGGGCTTGGCGCAGCTCGGTGGGCTCGTGGGGATCCAGGCCACCGACGAGACCGAGTACGTCAAGCGCGTGATCGCCGTCGGCGGGCAGACGGTGCAGTGCTGCGACGATCGCAACCGGATCGTGGTCGACGGCGCCGGCGTGGACGAGCCGTTCCTCTACTTCCTGCCCGAGGCCGGGCCCCCGCAGCAGGCGGCGTTCGGGCCCGTCCGGGTCCCCGAGGGCGAGCTGTGGGTGATGGGGGACAGCCGCAACGACTCGGTGGACTCGCGCGCCGAGGGCAACGGCCCGGTCTCCGTCGCGCAGGTCATCGGCAAGGCCCGGTTCATCGTGTGGCCGTTCGACCGCATCGGCGGCATCGACTGAGCCGGCCGCCCGTCAGCGGTAGAGGGTGACCGCGACCTCGACGCCCGCGTCGAGGCCCGTCGCGGGTTCCGGCACGACCAGGAACCCGTCGGCGCGGGTGAGCACCGAGAGCAGTGCCGACGGGCCGAAGATCGGCTCCGCGAGCCCGTCGCGCACCACGACCTGCACGACGTCCAGCCGTCCCGCGGCCGAGGGCAGGTCCCGGGCGAGGCGCGCGCTCGTCGACGGCTCCGGCGGCGGCGTGTCGCAGCCGGCCAGCCGCCACACCAGCGGCACCCCGACCAGCCGGAACACCACCAACGCCGACAACGGGTTGCCGGGCAGCCCGACCACGGGCACGCCCGCGCACTCGGCGAGCAGCGTCGGCTTGCCCGGTTTGATCGCCAGGCCGTGGCACCAGATCTCGCCCAGCGCGGCCACCGCGCCCGCCGTCTCGTCGCGGGCGCCCACCGAGGACCCGGCCGAGACGACCACCAGGTCCGCCCCCGGCAGCACCGCGCGCATCCGGTCCTCGAGCGCGCCCGGCTCGTCGGAGACGATCCCGGCCACCACGGGATCGCCGCCCGCGTCGCGCACGAGACCCGCCAGCGCCGAGGCCGTCGCGTCGCGGACCTGGCCCGGGTGCAGCTGCGCGGTGTCCGGGGGCACCACCTCGTCGCCCGTGGAGACGATCACGACCCGGGGACGGGCGTGCGCCGCCACCGCCGTGACGCCCGCCGCGGCGAGCAGGCCGAGGTCGGGCGCGCGCAGTGGTCGCCCGCCACGGACGAGCGGGGCACCGGCCGCCACGTCCTCGTCGGCGCGCACGACGCCGCCGCCGGGCGCGACCGGCCGCGTCACCTCGATGGTTCCCGGCATCGTCTCGGCCGTGTGCTCGACCATCACGACGGCGTCCGCACCTTCGGGCAGCACGCCGCCGGTCGGCATGCCCACGGCCGCGCCGGGCCGGACGGCGACCTCCGGCGCGGCGCCCATCCGCACGGCGCCGACCAGGTCCAGGTACGACGGGAGGCCCTCGGACGCGCCGTAGGTGTCGGCGGCGCGCACCGCGTAGCCGTCCACGGTGGAGCGGGCGAAGCCGGGCAACGGCGCCGCGGCGGGAACCTCGGCGGCCGGCACCCGGTGCAGGGCGTCGGCCAGCGGCACCTCCTCCACCGTGGTGCGCCGCGCCGGCCGGAACCCGGCGAGCGCGTCCGCGACCGTGCGCGCGGTGAAGAACTCCCGCCCCGCGGAGCGTGGTCCCGGGGTACGCGGGTGCGTGCCCGTCGAGGGGTGGTGCGTCATCGGTCGGGCTGCTCCGCCCCGTCGGGTCGGGGTTGCGGCCGCGCGGCCGCTCCACCCTTGCGCAGGCCCAGCACGCTCACGACGGGACCGAGCGCCACCTGCCCGAGTCCGCAGATCGACGTCTTGCGCATGGCCTCCTCCAGCTCGACGATCCGCGCGCGCTCGGCGTCGTCGAGGCTGCTGCGGCCCTCCAGCAGGGTGTAGGCCTTCGTGGAGCCCACCCGGCACGGCACGCACTTGCCGCACGACTCGTTGCGGAAGAACCGCAGCACGTTGGTGGCCGCCGCGAGCAGGTCGGTGCCCTCGGCGAGCACGACCAGCGCGCCGGAACCGAGCATCGTGCCGGCCTCGGCGGCGGTGCCGAAGTCGAGCGCCAGGTCCAGCTGGTCGGGCCCGATGAAGTTGGACGACGCCCCGCCCGGCTGGACGGCCCCGACCGCGCGCCCCCCGCTCACGCCACCGGCCTGCTCGATCAGGGCGCCGACGGCGGTGCCCATCGGCACGCAGTACACCCCGGGCCGCTCCACGTGCCCGGACACCGCGAAGAACTTCCAGCCCACGGAGTTCCCGAGGCCCTGGTCCCGCCACCACGTCGCGCCGCGCTGCACGATCACCGGGACGTCGGCGAACGTCTCCACCGAGTTGATCAACGTCGGACGGCCGTGAAGGCCGTAGTTGCCCGGGAACGGCGGCTTGTTGCGCGGCTCGCCGCGGTGGCCCTCCATGCACTCCAGCAGCGCCGTCTCCTCGCCGAGGATGTAGCCGCCGGGCGAGACGAACACGTCCAGCTCCAGGCGCCGGCCGCTGCCGCACGCGTCCGCGCCGATCACGCCCGCGGCGCGCAGCGCGTCGATCTCGGCGCGCAGCACGTGCTCCTCGGGCCCGTACTCGTGGCGGATGAACACCCACCCCTGCTCGGCCCCGACCACGGCCATCCCGAGCAGCAGCCCCTCGAGGACGAGGTGCGGCTGGTCGGCGAGGATCTGCCGGTCCTTGAACGTGCCGGGCTCGGACTCGTCGGCGTTGCAGATCGCGTACTTGACGGGGTCCTCGGCCTTTCGCACCAGACCCCACTTCTGTCCCGTCGGGAACCCCGCGCCGCCCATGCCGCGCAGGCCGGAGTCCTTCAAGACGTCGACGAGCGCGTCCGCGTCCAGCTCGCCGGCGAGCAGGGCGCGCAGCGTGGCGTAGCGCTCGGCGACCCCGGAGCCGGCGGGGTAGGGATCGTTCGGCCAGACCCCAGCCCGCGAGTCTCCCGTTCCGACAGCGCGAGTCTCCCGTTCCGACAGCGCGAGTCCCCCGTTCGGACCCGATGAGTTCCCCGCCGCGACCGCCGCACGTGCGGTGGCCACCAGCGCATCCGCCTCCGCCACCGGGGCCGGCCGCTCGTTCACCGCCACCGCGGGGGCGCTGTCACAGCGGCCCAGGCAGCTGACCTCCACCAGCTCCACGTCGGCGTCCGCCCCGTAGCGCTCCCGCAGCTCGGCCAGCCGCTCCCCGCCGTCGCGCAGGGCGCACGGCAGGTCGTGGCAGACGTGCAGCGCCACCGGCGCCGGCGGCGTCGTGCGGAAGTGCGGGTAGAACGAGATCAGGCCCTCGATCTCGTACCGGGGGCGCCGGCTCTCCCGGGCCAGCTCCTCCAGCTCCTCCCGGGGCAGCCAGCCGAGCCGGGCCTGGATCGCGTTGAGAGCCGGGATCAGCGAGGGGCCCGGGAACTTCCCCGCCCGCGCCTCGACCCCCGGCACCAGCGATCGCGTCATAGGGCCTCCACCTGCACCGCGCAGAACTTGAACTCCGGGATCTTGCCGTACGGGTCGATCTCGTCGATCGTCAGCAGGTTCGCCGCCGCCTCCCGGAAGTGGAACGGGATGAAGCAGTTGCCCAGCTGCTCGCGGTGGCTGATCCGCACCAGCAGCTCGATCTCCCCACGGCGGGAGCGGACCCGCACCCGCTGCCCGTGCGCCAACCCGCGCTCGGCGGCGTCCTTGGGGTGCAGGTAGACCTCGGCCACCGGGGAGATCGCGTCGAGGGCGTAGGAGCGCCGCGTCATCGAGCCGGTGTGCCAGTGCTCGAGCAAGCGGCCGGTGTTGAGCACCAGCGGGTACTCGGCGTCGGGCAGCTCCTTGGGCGGCAGCCACTCGGCCGGCACGAGGTGCGCGAGCCCGTCATCGGTGTTGAACCGCTCGTCGAACATCACGACCGTGCCGTCGGAGTGCTCGGGATCGGCGTTCGGGTAGAGCTTCCCCGACGGCCCGAGGTTGTCCCAGCGCAGGTTCGCGTAGGAGGGCATCAGCGCGACCATCTCGTCGAAGACCTCGCTCGGGCTCTCGTAGCGCCAGTCGAGGCCGATGCGGCGGGCGATGTCCTGCACGATCACCCAGTCGGCGCGGGCCTGTCCCGGCGGGTCGAGGACCTTGCGCCCGCGCTGCACGCGGCGGTCGGTGTTGGTGTAGGTGCCGTCCTTCTCCAGGTAGGAGCTGGCGGGCAGGATCACGTCGGCGAACTCGGCGGTCTCGGTGAGGAAGATGTCCTGCACCACCAGGAACTCCAGCGCCGAGAGCGCCTTGCGCACCTTGGTGGTGTTGGGGTCGGACAGGAACGGGTTCTCGCCGAGCATGTACATCCCGCGCACGCCGCCCGGCTCCAGCACCGACTTGACGATCTCGGTGACGGTCAGGCCGCGCTTCGGGTCCAGTGCCGTGCCCCACGCCCGCTCGAACCGCTCGCGCGTGGCGTCGGCGTCCACACCCTGGTAGTCGGGGTAGAACATCGGGATCAGGCCGGCGTCCGAGGCGCCCTGCACGTTGTTCTGCCCGCGCAGCGGGTGCAGACCGGTGCCGGGGCGCCCGACGTTCCCGGTGATCGTGCAGAGGGCGATGAGGCAACGGGCGTTGTCGGTACCCGTCGTGTGCTGGGAGATCCCCATCCCCCAGTAGACGACCGCGGCGCCCGCCTCCCCCCAGGTGCGCGCGACCTCGCGGATCGTGTCGGCGTCGACGCCGGTGATCTGGGCGGCGCGCTCGGGCGGGTAGTCCGCGAGCGTGCGCGCGAGCTCGTCGTAGTTCGACGTCCGGTTCGCGATGAACTCCCGGTCGATCAACCCGAGCCGGACGATCTCGTGCATCACGCCGTTGTAGAACGCGACATCGGTGCCCGGCTTGAGCTGCACGAAGATGTCGGCGTGCTCGGCGACCGTCGATGCGCGGGGGTCGATGTAGATGATCTTCGTGCCGCGCCGGCGGGCCTGCTTGAAGAACGAGCTCGCGACCGGGTGGTTGGCCGTCGGGTTGGAGCCGGTGATGATCACGACGTCGGCGTTGGCGACGTCGCCGTAGGTGGTGGACACCGCCCCGGACCCCACGCCCTCGAACAGCGCCGCGACGCTGGATGCGTGGCACAACCGCGTGCAGTGGTCGACGTTGTTCGTGCCGAACCCGGTGCGGATCAGCTTCTGGAAGAGGTAGGCCTCCTCGTTGGAGCACTTCGCCGAGCCGAACCCCGCGATCGCCCCCGGCCCACCCGCGGTGTGGATCTCGCGGAGCCGGCGGGCGACGAGGTCGAGGGCCTCGTCCCAGGTGGCCTCCCGGAAGTGCGGCAGCACCTCGTCGTAGTCGACCAGCCCGCCCGGCTTGCGGCCGCGGTCCTTGCCCGGCCTGTCGTCCTTGCGCCGCTTGCCGTTGCCCTCGCCGCGCACGTCGGCCGAGAGCGCACCCTTCGGGTACGACTTCTCGCGGCGGATGAGTGGCACCGTCAGCCGCTGCGGGGACGCCGCGTAGTCCCAGCCGTAGCGGCCCTTCACGCACAACCGGCCCTGCGAGCCCGGCTGGTCCCGACCCTCGGCGAAGGAGATCGCGCCGCGTTCGCGGTCCACGTTGTAGGTCAGCGCACACCCCACACCGCAGTACGGGCACACCGACTCGACCTGCTCCAACTCCGCACGCGGCCGGATCGGAATGTTGTTGATCGCCTTGTTGGTCAACGCCCCCGTCGGGCACGCCGCCACGCACTCCCCGCACGTCACGCAGCTCGACGAGCCCATGGGGTCGTTCAGGTCGAACGCGATCCGCGTGGCATACCCCTTGCCCGAGCGGCCGATCACGTCGTTGCCCTGCACGTCGTCACACGCCCGCACGCAGCGGTCGCACAGGATGCAGGCGTCGTGGTCCACCGCGATCACCGGGTTCGACAGGTCCGTGCCCCGGCCCGACCCGCGGGGGAGGCCGTCTTGGCCGATGCCCGACCCCTCGGCCAGCTCGAACAGCAGGTTGTCCCGGGTGGTGGTGTGCTTGCGGTCCTGTTCGGGCGCCGGCTGGTCGGCCATCAGCAGCTCGGTCAGCACGTCGCGGGAGCGCTGCACCTCGGGGGTGGCCGTCTGCACCTGCATGCCGTCCTCGCACGGGCGCACGCAGGCCGCGGCGAACGCCCGACCGCCGGTGTCGACCACGCACATCCGGCACACCCCGACCGGGTCGAACCGCTCGTCGTGGCACAGCACCGGGATCTCCACCCCGACCTGCTTCGCCGCGTCGTAGATCGTCGTCCCTTCCGGGACGCTGACCTCCTGGCCGTCGATGGTGGCGGTGACGGTGCGGACCGCGGTGGCGGGTTCCTGGAGGGCGGTCATCGAGATCCCCCGATTCAGCGACGGTGCGAGGAACCGAGACTAGTTGATGGCGCCCGCTGCAGGCCCCCACCGGACGAACGGCACTTTCGTCGGCTAGGTACCGACGAGAGTGCCGTTCGTCCGGGTGGGAGCAACACGCTCGGACCAGGCCCGCCCGGCCGGACCCCTCTCCGGCCGGGCGGGACGTCAGCTCCCGGCCAGGGCGACCGGGGAGACCGTGCTGGGCTGGTCGAACTGGGTGCGGTGCAGCTCCGCGTAGCGGCCGTCCCGGGCGAGGAGCTCGGTGTGCGTGCCGCGCTCGACGACGCGGCCGGCCTCGAGGACCAGGATCTGGTCGGCGGCGCGGATCGTGGAGAGCCGGTGGGCGATCACGATGGCGGTGCGCCCCTCGAGCGCTTCGCCCAGTGCCTCCTGCACCGCGGCCTCGGACGTGGAGTCGAGGTGGGCGGTGGCCTCGTCGAGCACCACGACCCGCGGCTTGGCCAGCAGCAGGCGGGCGATCGTGAGGCGCTGGCGCTCGCCGCCGGAGAGCCGGTAGCCACGCTCCCCGACGACGGTCTCGAGGCCGTCGGGCAGGGAGGCCACGAGCTCGGCGAGCCGGGCGCGCTCCAGCGCGTCCCAGATCTCGGCGTCGCTCGCGCCCGGGGCGGCCAGCAGCAGGTTGGAGCGGATCGACTCGTGGAACAGGTGCCCGTCCTGCGTGACGAGGCCGAGCCCGCCGCGGATCGCGTCGAACGACAGGTCGCGGACGTCGACGTCACCGAGCCGCACCGAGCCCTCGTCGACGTCGTAGAGGCGGGGGAGCAGCTGCGCGATCGTGGACTTGCCGGCGCCCGACGACCCGACCAACGCGATCATCTGCCCCGGCTCGGCCCGGAACGACACGTCGTGCAGCACCTCCTCGCCCCCGCGCGAGTCGAGCCGGGCGACCTCCTCCAACGACGCCAGCGACACCTTGTCGGCCGACGGGTAGCCGAACCGGACGGAGCGGAACTCCACCGACAGCGGGCCATCGGGCAGCGGCACCGGGTGGGCCGGCTCGGCGACCAGCGGCGGCAGGTCCAGCACCTCGAACACCCGCTCGAAGCTCACCAGCGCGCTCATCACCTCGACGCGCGCGCTCGCGAGCGCCGTGAGCGGGGCGTAGAGGCGGGTGAGCAGCAGGGCGAGCGCGACGACGTCACCGGAGCTGACGCCGCCCGAGATCGCGAACCAGCCGCCGAGGCCGTAGACCAGCGCCAGCGCCAGCGCCGACACCAGCGTGAGCGCCGAGACGAACACCCACTGCACCATGGCCGTGCGCACCCCGATGTCGCGGACGCGGGCGGCGCGCGCCACGAACTCGCGCGTCTCGTCGGCGGGACGGCCGAACAGCTTGATGAGCGTGGCGCCGGGGGCCGAGAAGCGCTCGGTCATCGTGGTGCCCATGGCGGCGTTGTGCTCGGCCGCCTCGCGCTCCAGCGAGGCGAGCTTGCGGCCCATCCGCCGGGCCGGCAGCACGAACACCGGCAGCAGCACGAGCGCGAGCAGCGTGACCTGCCACGACAGGCTGAGCATCACGACGAGCGTGAGCACCAGCTGGACGGTGTTGCCCACCACTCCCGACAGCGTGTCGCTGAACGCGCGCTGCGCGCCGATGACGTCGTTGTTGAGCCTGCTGACCAGCGCACCGGTGCGGGTGCGGGTGAAGAACGCGACGGGCTGGCGCTGCACGTGGTCGAACACGGCGGCCCGCAGGTCGAGGATGAGCCCCTCGCCGAGCGACGCGGACAGCCAGCGCGACACGATGCCGCCGCCCGCCTCCGCCACCGCGATGGCCGCGATGAGGAGGGCCAGCGTGACCACGACGCCGAGCGGCCCGCCGGCCTCGATGGTGTCGAACACCCGGCCCGCGAGGACGGGCGTCGCCACCGCGAGCGCCGCCACGATGACGCTGACCACCAGGAACGCGGTGATCCGGCGCCGGTGCGGCGCCGCGAACGCGCCGATCCGCCGCAGGGTGGCCATCGAGAACGGGCGTCTCTCCTCCGTGGCGTGTGCAGCCTGGTACATCGACTGCCACGCCACCATCTCCATACTCACTGCGCACTCCTCATCGCCCCGGCCCTCGCCCGCACCTACGACCCCTCGGACCGGGAGAACTCATCGGTCGCTGCGTGGGTCGCCAGTGTGGCGGAGGGGTCCGACAGTTCTGGTCCGATCGCCTTCCGGCTTCCGTCGGAGACGCTAGGAGCTGAAGTCAGGTACAGGTCAAGCGTCGAGGAGCAGCCCGGCGAGGTCCGCCGGGTCCGGCCGGCCCTCGGCGTCCAGGCCGCGGTCGGCGTAGTAGCCCGTCACCATCGACCGCAGCCGCTCCGCGGTGAGGGTGGCCGTGCGGCCCGAGCCCAGCTCGAGCGGGGTGTCGAGCATGCGGCGGGGCAGCGCGTCGTCGGCGGCGGTGGCGCCCTCGCGCATGTTGAACACGCGCTTGGCGAGCACGATCCGCCGGGCCGCCGCCCGCAGCTCGTCGGCGGTGACCTCCCACCCGGTGACCGGGCGCAGCAGCTGCGCCCACTCCTCGAACGGCTCCGCGAACACGCCCCGCAGGAACTTGCAGAGGATCATCGAGTCCATGACGGCGGCGCGGTCCTCGGTGCCGATCGCCGCGGCGACGTGCGCCGGGCCGCCCGAGAGCCGGTCGAGGTCGCCGGAGAGGTCGGCCTCGTAGGCGCCGGAGCGGTTGTGGTCGGCGCCCCGGGCGTTGACGGCGAGCCCGAGGGCCATCGACTGCAGCGACCGCGGTTCGTAGCCGGGCAGCTCGAGGCCCTTGACCTGCGGCGCGAAGTCGATGGAACCGTGCCCGACGACCTCGGCGGCCGCCCGCGAGCCCAGGGACAGCAGCTCGCCGAGGCCCGGTGCGCGGGTGCCGATCAGGTCCAGTGCCCGCAGCAGCGCCGGACCGTCGCCGAAGCGCAGCCACGGCTCGTCGATCAGGCCGCGCTCCACGCACTCCATCGCCCAGGCGATCGTGCCGCCCGCGGAGATCGTGTCCAGGCCGAGCTCGTCGCAGCGGGCGCTGGCGGCGAACACGTCGTCGGGGTCGGAGACCCCGCACAGCGGGCCGAGCGCGAACACGTTCTCGTACTCCATGCGCTGCGACCCGCCACCTTTGCGCGAGTAGATGTGCTCGCAGCCGATGGAGCAGGACGCGCAGCTGTTGCGGGCCACACCGCGCATCTCGTGCAGCTCCTCGGCGGCCAGCCGCGGCGCCTCGGCGAACGTGGCCGCGGTGAAGTTGCGCGTCGGCAGCGTGGACACGGCGTTGAACGCGAGCAGGTTGGCCAGCGTGCCCAGCTCGCGGTACTTGGCGGTGGCCGGTCCGAAGCTGCGCTGCCGCAGGTCCTTCGCGGCGGCGAGCACCGCGGGGGAGTCGGCGACGTCGACGCGGGCACCGGAGCGCACCAGCACGGCCTTGACGTTCTTCGCCCCCAGCACCGCGCCCAGCCCGCCGCGCCCGGCGTGCCTGCCGTCGTGGCTGATGGTCGCGTAGCGGACGCCGCGCTCGCCCGCGGACCCGATCGCGGCCGTGCGCCACCCCCGGCCGAACCGCTCCCGCACGGCCGACTCGGCGTCGGCCGCCGGCATCCCGGCCAGCTCCGGCGCCGGCTCGAGGCGCACCCCGTCGGCGTCGACGAGCAGGACGGACAGCTGCGCCGCCCGCCCCCGCACGACGATCGCGTCGTGGCCGGTGAGCTTGCCCGCGATCGCGAACTGCGACGAGGCGAGCGCGTCGGTGAGCAGCCCGGTGAGCGGCGACTTCGCGAGCACCGCGAACTTCGCGCTCGTCGTCAGCGGGGTGCCCACCAGCGGGGAGAACACGAACGCCAGCGGTGCCTCGGGCGCCAGCGGGTCGACGCCGGGCGGGGCGAGGCGGTGCAGCAGCCAGGTGCCGAGCCCGACCCCGCCGAGGTAGGCCCGCAGCACGGGCTCGGGCAGCTCCAGCGCGCTGCCTTTCGCCGACGTCGCGGCGACGTCGACGACCAGCGCGCGTCCGAAGTACCCACCTGCCGTCACCCGGACGACTGTATGCGCTCGACGTCGCGAACGCTCCTGATCGGGCCGATCAACCCCCCGCGTCCGCCGACAGGAACGCGACCGAGTCGCCCGCCACCAGCGGCGTCTCGGGGTCGCGGGTGATCTGGTCGCCGTTGAGGGCGGCGACGACGTGCCGGTCCAGCGGGAGCTCGACGGCGGCGGCCGCCGCGCCCAGGGTGGCCGCCGCGACGGTGCCGGGCCCGCGGTGGCCGCGGGAGGCGAGGGCGCCGTAGCGCTGCACGGTGATCTCCGGCGCAGGGCGCGCGCGGGCCGCGCGGTAGTCGTCGGGTTCGTTGACGTTGACGACCGACTCCAGCTCCGGGTCGAGCGCGCGCAGGTGGGCGTCGGCGAGGAGGTCCGCGTCGTCGGCGCGGCGGGTGGGGCAGCGCTCGAACAGCTGGCCGAGCTTGAGCTGCCGGTCCGCGGCCATCTGCGCGAGCACGGGCGCGAGCCCCGCGCGGTAGGCCGCGGCGAGGGGCTGGCGGTGGCCGCGGGCGTGGGGGAGGACGGCGTCGGAGCCGGCGTCCAGCAGCCGGAGCACGCGCCGGACGTAGGCCGGGTGCAGGAAGGGCAGGTCGGTGGAGCAGACGAACGCGGCGTCGGCGCGGTCGGCCACGGCGGCGAGGCCGGTGGCGATGCCCTGCACCGGCCCGAGCCCCTCGACGGGATCGTCGACGACCGCGACGGCGTCCGGGAGCGGGGGGAGCGGCTGGCCGGGGGCGCGGACCACGACGACCGGGCCGTCCACGGCGCGGGCGAGCAGCCCGGTGGTGCGCCGCAGCAACGTCGAGCCGTGCCACTCCAGCGTGGCCTTCGGCTGTCCCATGCGCGACGAGCGACCGCCCGCGAGCACGATGCCGGCGATCCGGGTGGGCGTCACCCGCGCGATCGTAAACGCCGTCCGCGCGAGGGCGATGTCTGGAAGCCTGGGGGACGGGAAACCCGGCTGTCGGGGGGAGCAGAGGAGTTGGTCGTGACGACGAGCGGGACTCCGCAGCGGGGCCGCGGCACCGCGATCGGCGAGGGCGTCACCTGGGCTGCGCGGTGGAGCCTGCGGCTGATCCTCGCCGCTGCCGGCGCCACGCTGATCTGGCTGCTCGTCGGGGCCTTGTGGTCCATCGTGCTGCCGGTGGTGCTGGCAGTGATCCTCGCGACGGTGCTGTGGCCGCCCACGGACTGGCTGCGCCGCCACCGCTTCCCGCCCGCGCTCGCCGCGGCCACCGTGCTGCTCGCCGGCATGATCGTGCTCGCCGGGCTCGTCACGCTGATCACCACGTCGGTGTCGGGCAGCATCCCGCAGATCGCGGCGAGCGCCACCTCGGGCATCCAGGCCATCCAGGAGTGGATGTCCGGGCCGCCGCTCAACCTGGCGCGCAGCCAGCTCGACGCGGCCCTGCAGACCGCCACGGCGCAGCTGCAGCAGAGCGTCTCCACGATCACCACGAGCGTGCTCACCGGCGTGGGGAGCGTGGCGTCCGGGGTGGTCACCGCCCTGCTGACGCTGGTGCTCGCGTTCCTGTTCGTGAAGGACGGGCCGCGGTTCCTGCCGTGGCTGGTGGCCGTCGCGGGCGACGGCGCGGGTGGGCACATGGCGGAGGTGCTGCGGCGGGTCTGGCGCACGGTCGGCGAGTTCATCCGCGTGCAGGCCCTCGTGGCGCTGGTCGACGGCGTGCTCATCGGGTTGGGACTGGTGATCCTCGGGGTGCCGCTGGCGATCCCGCTCGCCGTGCTCACGTTCCTCGGCGGCTTCATCCCGATCGTGGGTGCGCTGGTGGCCGGCGCGCTGTCGGTGCTGGTGGCGCTGGTGAGCAACGGGTTCACCACCGCGCTGGTCGTGCTCGTGATCATCATCGTGGTGCAGCAGCTCGAGGGCAACGTGCTGCAACCGCTGCTGCAGGGCCGCAGCCTGCGCCTGCACGCCGCGGTGGTGCTGCTCGCCGTCACCGCGGGCAGCACGCTGTACGGCATCGCGGGCGCGTTCCTCTCGGTGCCGGTCGTGGCGGCCGCGGCCGTGGTGGTGCGCTACCTCGGGGAACGGGTCGACGCGCGCGCGAGCGGTGGAACGGCGCCGCACGTCGACCCGCCGCTGGAGACCGTGCAGGTGGTCGACAGCCTGCCCGGCGCCCCCACCCCGGACGCCACCGTCCCCGACCCGGACGTCCCCGACCCGGACGCCCCGGACCCGGACGCGGACGGCGCGGACGGCGCGGACCCGGGTTCCGGGCCCGACGGCGGTGGCGGCGCCCGTCACGAACCCGACGTGCCCGAACCCGAGATCCCCGAGATGCGCGACGCCGGGCGCGCCGCGCGGCACGGCCAGGGCTGAGGCCGGGCGCGCGCCGGGCATGGGGGAGGATGACCCACCGTGCGCGTCTACCTCGGCTCCGACCACGCAGGCTTCGAGCTCAAGACCCACCTGGTCACCCACCTGACCGCCCTCGGGCACGAGGCGGTCGACGTCGGGCCGGCCGCCTACGACGCGAGCGACGACTACCCGCCGTTCTGCGTCGAGGCCGCGCGCCGCACGCTGGCCGACCCCGGCAGCCTGGGCGTCGTGCTCGGCGGCTCGGGCAACGGGGAGCAGATCGCCGCCAACAAGGTGGCCGGCGTCCGCTGCGCGCTGGCGTGGAGCGTCGAGACGGCGACGTTGGGCCGTCAGCACAACGACGCCCAGGTGGTCGCCGTGGGGGCCCGGATGCACACCCTCGACGAGGCCGCCGAGATCGTCGCCGCGTTCGTCGCCACGCCGTTCTCCGGCGAGCCCCGCCACCAGCGCCGGATCGACATGGTCGGCGACTTCGAGCGCACCGGCGTGCCGCCCGCGCTGCCGCCCGAGCAGATCCCGGCTCCCACGACCACGAGCTGATGCCCGAAGGCCACACCCTCCACCGCCTCGCCGACCTGCACCACCGCCGCTTCGCGGGCCGTCCGGTGGCGGTGTCGAGCCCGCAGGGGCGGTTCGCCGCGAGCGCCGCCCTGGTCGACGGCCGGGTGCTGGAGCGTGCCGAGGCGCACGGCAAGCACCTGTTCCACCACTACGGACCCGACCTCGTCGTGCACGTCCACCTCGGGCTGTACGGGAAGTTCAGCGACGAGCCGCTGCCGGCCGGGGAACCGGTGGGCCAGGTGCGGATGCGGATGGTCGGTTCCACCTCCTACGCCGACCTGCGCGGCGCCACGGCGTGCGAGCTGGTGACCGACGCCGAGGCGAACGCGGTGCACGCGCGGCTCGGCGAGGACCCGCTGCGTCCCGACGCCGACCCGGAGCGCGCGTGGGCGAAGGTGTCCCGCTCCCGTGCCCCGCTCGCCACGCTGCTCATGGACCAGTCGGTGATCGCGGGGATCGGGAACGTCTACCGCGCGGAGCTGCTGTTCCGCCACGGCCTGGCCCCGCAGCTGCCCGGCCGGGACCTGCGCCGGGAGCAGTGGGACGCGTTGTGGGCCGACCTCGTGGACCTGCTCCGGGAGGGCTACCGGCGCGGCCTGATCGAGACGCTGCGGCCCGAGCACGAGCCGCTGTCCACCGGCGAGGAGGGCGTGAGCGGCCGGCGCGTCTACGTCTACCGCCGGACCGGCGAGCCGTGCCTGCTCTGCGGCACGCCGGTGGCGCACACCGAGCACGCGGCCCGCAACCTGTTCTGGTGCCCGACCTGCCAGAAGGTGCGCAGACGCCGCCGGCGGGCGGGATCCCGCGCCTGAGCGGTGCAGCGGTCGGGCCGGGCGCCTGCGCCTATGCTCCCGATCGCGGAAAGGGGGGTCGTGGCAGCTGAGCCGTCGCCCGAGGGCGGGCCCGCGCACGCCTACGCCACCGTCCGCGCCTGGATCGTCGAGGGGCGGATGCGCCCCGGCGAGCACCTGGTCGAGCAGCGCATCGCCGAGCAGCTCGGGCTCTCCCGCACCCCGGTGCGGGAGGCGGTGCGCATGCTCGCCGCCGAGGGGCTCGTGGTCTCGGAGCGGCACCGGGGCGCCGTGGTGCGCACGCTCGACCGCGACGCCGTCGTGGACCTCTACGAGCTGCGGTCCCGGCTCGAGGCGTACGCGGCCGAGCTGGCCGCGCAGCGCCGCACCGAGGCCGACATCGTCGAGCTCGACGGTGGCATCGCGGAGTTCGCGGCCGCGCTCGACGCGCCCGACGAGGACCCGCTCGCGCGCACCCGGCGGATCAGCGCGGCCAACCGCCGCGTGCACGACGCCGTCGTGCGGGCCGGCGGCCACGAGCGGCTGCAGCACATGCTCGCGCGGGCGGTCGACGCCCCGCTGGTGTTCGACGCGTTCCGGCACTTCGACGAGGCGCAGCTGCGCCGGTCCCACCAGTTCCACACCATGATCAGGAACGCGATCGCCGCCGGTGAGGCGTCGCGCGCCGCCGGTCTCATGCGCGAGCACATCCTGCAGGGCCGGGACCAGGTGCTGCTCGGCCTGCGCACCGAGGGCGAGGGGTGAGCCGGCCGTCGTGCCTCGCGGACCGATTTGATCGCGGCCGTCGACGGCGACGCGCACGCCCTCAGGGCCGCAGGACCGCCGGGTCGAGCAGGGCGAGGCGCTCGGGATCGGTGACGATGTCGAGCGCGGTGATCTTCCCGCCTGCGACGGTGAACGTTGCGACCGACACCAGCCGGTCCCCCGAGAGCGCGACCGCGCCCGGCGCGCCGTCCACCCACGCGGGGCGGGTGAGCCCGGCCAGCCGCGCGAAGGTCATCGCCCCCTCGGCGACGGCCCGGCGGCCGCGGACGACGGTGGCCGGCCGCAGCGGCCCGCCGTCGGTGCGCACCACGACGTCCGGGGCGAGGAGCTCGACGAGGGCCGCGAGGTCACCTCCCCGTGCAGCGGTGAGGAAGGCGTCCACGACGCCCCGCCGGGCGCCGAGATCCGCGTCCTGCGACGGTCGCGCGGCCTGGACCCGGCGGCGGGCCCGGCTCGCCAGCTGGCGGGTCGCGGCCTCGCTGCGGTCGAGCACGGGCGCGATCTCGTCGAACGGCATCGAGAACAGGTCGTGCAGCACGAACGCGAGCCGCTCGGCCGGACCGAGCGTGTCCAGGACGACGAGCAGCGCGAGACCGACCGAGTCGGCGAGCAGCGCCTCGCGTTCGGGGTCTGCACCGTCGTCCGCGATGTCCTGGGCGGGGGTGCGGACCGGGTCGGGCACGTGCACGTCCAGCGGCTGCTCGCGCCGCCCCGCGCGCGAGCGCAGCGCGTTCAGGCAGACGCGCGCCACGATCGTCGTCAGCCAGCCGCCCATGTTCTCGACGCCGGACGCGTCGGCGCGCGCGACCCGCAGCCACGCCTCCTGGACCGCGTCGTCGGCCTCGGCGAGCGACCCCAGCATCCGGTGGGCCACCGCCTTCAGGTGTCCGCGGTGTTCCTCGAACCGTGCGGCCAGGAACTCGTCCTCGTCCATGTCACATCCCTCGATCGGCGCGTGTCAGTGCAGTGACCCGCCGAACCGCGGCGATGTGACGAGGAGGCAGTTCCATGCGCATGAAGAACCCGGCGATCGTGCTCCCGGACGCGATGAAGGGCATCCAGAGCCTGCTGAAGGCGACCAACCAGGGAGGTGTGCCGAGCCGCACCCTCGAGCTGATCGGACTGCGCGTCAGCCAGATCAACGGTTGCAGCGCGTGCATCTACGGGCACCTGCGGGAGGCCAAGGAGCTGGGCGAGACCGACGAGCGGATCGCGACCGTGGCCGCGTGGCGGGACTCGCCGTTCTTCGACGACGCCGAGCGCGCGGCGTTGCACCTGGCCGAGGTGGTGACGCGGCTGGCCGACCGGTCCGACGAGCCGGTGCCGGACGCGGTCTGGGACGAGGCGGCCGACCACTACGACGAGCGGCAGCTCGCGGCGCTCCTCGTCATGATCGGCACCCTGAACCTGTTCAACCGGTTCAACGTGACGGTCAAGGAACGGGCCGACCGGCCCAGCTGGGAGACGGCGGCCTGACGGTGCCGTGAGTGGATGCGAGTGCTGGAGCACCCGCATCCACTCGCGACCGAGGGTCAGAAGTCGCCGAACCCGTCGAAGCCCCCGCCGTCGAAGCCGCCCCCGTCGAAGCCCGGGTCGCCGCCCATGTCGGCCCCGACGTCGCCCTGCGCGTCGTCGCCGCCCATGCCGGCGTCGTCCTGGGCGGCTCCGTCGGAGAAGCCGTCCGCGTAGGCCACGCCGGCCATGCCGGAGAACATCGTGGTGAACAGAAGGGCCGAGCCGATGCCCCAGGCCCCGGCGACCAGCGCGGGCCGCCACCACGGCTCGGAGTACCAGCCCTGCGGCACCGGGCGTCCGGCCACGGTGCCGCCGGGGTAGTAGTGGCGGTTGCGCTGCGACGGCACCGGCGAGGCGCTGTAGCCGTGCCCCTCCACCTCGACCTCGCGTTCCTCGCTGACGGCGCCCGCGCGCTGCTGGCCGGGCAGCGGCGGGAGCTCGGGGCCGGGGTCGATGCCCATGGCGGTGCGGGCGGCGCGCACGTAGTAGAGGCCCTCGCGGGCGGTCTCGGTGACCTGCTGGGCCTGGGCGGTGCTGCGGGCCTGCTCCATCTGCGAGCCCGCGGCGGTGTAGCGCTCCGCGGCGTCGGCGAGCGCCTGCTTGGAGGCCTCGTCCGTACCGACGAGGTTGAGCACCTGCCCGCCGAGGCGTTCGACCCAGCGGCGGGCCTCGGACTTCGCGTCCTCCAGCTCCCGCGTCCGCTCGGCGGCGCGCTGGCGCACCAGCCAGACGGCGCCCACCACGATCAGGGCGAGGACCACGATGGTCAGGATCGTGCCGGTCACTCGAACCACTCCTCACGACTCATCAGGGTCAACGCACGTCAGCGGGCCGGCGTTCCCCTCGCTAGGCTGCCCGGTCGTGGCCGATCCGAAGCCGATCGAATGTTGGATGACCGACATGGACGGCGTGCTCGTCCACGAAGGGCGGTTGATCCCCGGCGCCGACGTGTTCATCGCCCGGCTGCGCGAGACCGGCAGGCCGTTCCTGGTCCTCACCAACAACTCGATCTTCACGCCGCGGGACCTGCAGTTCCGGCTGCGGACCAGCGGCATCGACCTGCCGGTGGAGTCGATCTGGACGTCGGCGCTGGCCACCGCCACCTTCCTCGACGACCAGCGCCCGCAGGGCAGCGCGTACGTCGTGGGCGAGGCCGGGCTCACCACGGCCCTGCACGAGATCGGTTACGTGCTCACCGACAACGCCCCCGACTACGTCGTGCTCGGCGAGACGCGCACGTACAGCTTCGAGGCGGTGACCACGGCGATCCGCCTGATCCGCAACGGGGCGCGCTGGGTCGCGACGAACCCCGACCCGGTGGGGCCGTCCCGCGACGGCGTGCTGCCCGCGACGGGGGCCGTCGCGGCGCTGATCAGCAAGGCCACGGGCGTCGAGCCGTACTTCATCGGGAAGCCGAACTCGCTGATGATGCGGGCCGCGCTGAACCGCATCGAGGCCCACTCGGAGTCGACCGTGATGATCGGTGACCGGATGGACACCGACGTCATCGCCGGTCTGGAGGCCGGCATGCGCACCGTGCTGGTGCTGACCGGGATCACCCAGGCCGAGGAGGTCGAGCGCTTCCCCTACCGGCCGAACCGCGTGGTGGCCTCCATCGCGGACCTCGTCGAGGAGGTTTAGCCGGACCCACGCCGACGGGCACGCCGACGCGGATCCGGGGCCGGACGAGGAGGGGGTCGCCGGCCGGTGGCGGGACGTCGGCGCCGTTCGCGCACGTCCCGCCTCCCCGACTGCACTCGCGACCCGCGGAGGCCGCGTTACCCGCCGCCGTGCTCCGTCGGCGTGTCGCGCGCCCGGAGAATGACAGAGGTGTCATTTAGCATCGGGAGCCATGGACACGACGATCACGACCGGATGGTGGGGTTGCACCGGGTGCGGCGTCGAGGCCGAGCTGCCCGTCGCGGCGACGGCAGGCTGCGAGGTCCCCTGCCCGGACTGCGCGGAACCGATGACCGAGAAGTGGTGCTGGGAGGCGCTGGCGGCGTAGCCGCCGCTCACAGCTCGAGCTCGTAGTCCTGGCCCACGAGCTCGGCGCCGAAGCTGCGGTGCGGCTCCTGGGCCACGAGGCGGAAGCCCGTGGCGAGGTAGATGCGGCGCGCGGCGGCGAGCACGTCGTTCGTCCACAGCCGCATGCGGGTGTAGCCGCGCTCCCGTGCGAACGCGACGCAGGCGTCCACCAGTCGCGTGCCGACGCCGTGGCCCCGGGCATCCGGGTGCACGAGCAGGATGCGCAGCTGCGCGGTGCCGGGCTCGTCGCCCGCCACGCAGAACACGCAGCCCACGCGCCTGCCGTCGAGCTCGGCGATCCAGGCCCGCTCGCGGGCGGCGTCGTGGCCCGCGGCGAGGTCGGCCACGATCCGGGCCACCAGCGCCTCGAAGGAGGTGTCCCACCCGTACTCCTGGGCGTAGAGCTCGCCGTGGGCGAGCACCACCCAGCCCAGGTCACCGGGTTCGCCGAGCTGCCGGATCCGCACGTCGCCCACCGCGGCCCTCCTGTCACTGAAACGACTGTTTCAGTGCAGACTGTCCTCGTGGCCGCCGATCCGCAACCCCCTTCCGGGCGCCGGGAGGAGCTGCTGGAGCTCGCCTACGCCTACGTGCTGCGCCACGGCATGGCCGGGATGTCGCTGCGGCCGCTCGCGGAGGCGGTCGGGTCGAGCCCGCGCGTGCTGCTGTACCTGTTCGGGTCCAAGGACGGGCTGGTCCGGGCGCTGCTGGACCGCTCGCGCGCCGAGGAGCTCGCCCTGCTCGCCGAGGTGCGCGCGCACGGCGGCGGGGCGGTCGAGACCGTCGAGCGGCTCTGGGCGTGGCTGGCCGCCCCGCAGCGGCGCGACCTCCTGCGATTGTGGGTGGAGGGCTACGCGCGCTCGCTCGTCGAGCCCGACGGACCGTGGGCCGGCTTCGCGGCGCAGGGCGTGCAGGACTGGATCGCGCTGCTCGGGGACGTGCTCGGCCCCGACGGCGACCCCACCGCGGTGCTCGCGACGTTGCGCGGAGCCCTGCTCGACGTGCTGGCGACCGGCGACGTGGAGCGCACGACGGCAGCGGTCCGCCGCGGGCTGCGTTGATCCTGATGACGAACGGCACTCTGGTCTGCGCCTAGCCGACGAATGTGCCGTTCGTCGCGGGGGCGTCGAGTTCCTCCGCGAACGGCTCCAGCAGGCCTGGGACCGTCGCCCTGGCCAGGGCCAGGCCTTCGTCGGTCCCCGCGTCCGGCACGGCGTAGGCGCCCGTGCCCGCGGCCGTCGTCGCGATCACCGTCACCAGCTCCGCGCGCCGCTGGAAGATCGACTGCCGGAAGGTCCAGCCGATGATGCCGCCGCGCTGCAGGGCCACCGTGCTGCGCCGGACGGTGCCGCTGCGCGCCACGAGGTACCGCTCGCCGAGGCCGTGGCCGAGGCTGCGGTAGGCGTCGACCGCCAGCACGACGGCGAGCGGCACGAGAGCGAGCGCGCTGATCCAGGCGATGTGCAGGAGCACGTCGGTGAGCAGCACGCCGAGGACCACCAGCGGCGCCTCCACCGCGACGACGGTCGCGAGCGCCCACCGCAGCCGCCTCCCGCGCGCGGCGGCCGGATGGCCGGTCAGGCGCACGGCATCGGTGGGCGACACCTGCTCGCGCAGGACGGCGGCGGCCACCCCCTGGGCGAGGGCCCGCGGCGCCGCGGGCAGCAGCGTGCGGCGGTCGGTCTTGTCGTCCTCGGGCTTCGCCGCGCCCATGCCGGTGGCCACGGCGTCGATGCGGGCGGCGCCGGACAGCCGCACGCCCAGCGGCTCGACGAGCTCGACGCCGCGCAGCCGCGCCTCCTCCACCGAGATCGAGCGGGTGGTGAGGAGGCCGCGGCTGACGCGCAGGGTGCCGGGCTCGCGCTCCAGGCGGTAGTTCCACCACATCTCGACCCACAGCCCGAGGGCCCCGACCGCGCCGACCACCAGCGCGCCCGCGGCGAGGATCGCGATCACCGCGGCGAGGGGGACCCCGTGGAACACCTCCGCGACCCAGGTGATCACCCCGGCCTGCAGGCCGAACCACTCCGACACCTGCAGCGCGCCGCCGAACGCGCTGGCCCCGAGCACGGGTGCCACGAACGACACGGGGGCGTAGCGGATCCAGGCCGGGTCGAGCACGGCGAGCGCGCCGTCGACCGGAGCGTCCGCGTCCGCGCCGTCCCGCCGCTCGCGGCGCAGCAGTTCGCGGCGCAGCGCCTCACCGGTCGCCGACGGCACCGGCCGCAGCGCGACCGACCCCTCGCCCGCGCCGGACTGCTCGCCCGTGCCGACCCGGACGGCCACGAGCCCGAAGGCGCGCAGCAGCGGGTCGGCCGTGACGTCGACGGCGCGGATGCGGTCGCGCTGCAGCGAGCGGTGCCTGGTGACGACGATGCCGGTGCGCAGCTCGACCCGGCTCGGCGTGACCCGGTAGCGCGTGCGGCGCCACCGGACGTGGTCGAGGACGCCCGCCCCGGCCACCAGCAGCGCCACGGCGGGCAGCACCCACAGCAGGGCCGTGCCGGTCGAGGTGTTGCGGGCGACCGCGAGCCCGATGGGCATGCCGGCGGCGACCGAGCCGCCGAGCGTCAGCAGCGCCGTGACCGCGACCGTCCGCCGGTCCAGTTCGTGCCAGCCCTCGTCCGGTGCGGTGCCGGGTGCGGTCACGTCGCGTCCCCCGGGGTGGCCTGCGTGGTGGCGGTGAGCCGCTCGGCGAGCTCGGCCGCCACCTCGTGGCCGAGCCCTTCGATCTTGAGCGCGCCCTTCGCCGACGCCGTCGTGACCGTGACGGTGGCGAGCCCGAATCGCTGCTCGAGCGGTCCGCGCTCGGTGTCGACGGTCTGGATGCGCGACATCGGCGCCACCCGCCACTCCTGCCAGAAGTAGCCGGAACGCGTGTAGACCGCGACGTCGGTGACCTCCCAGCGGTGCAGCCGGTACCACCAGCGCGGCAGGGCGAGCACCAGTGGCAGCCCGGCGACCAGGACGACGGCCGCGGGCAGCAGGAGCCAGAACCGCGCCGGTGGGATCAGCGCGCCCAGCACCGCGAGCACGACCACCGGGGTGCCGACGAGCAGGGCGAGGGTGGTGCGCCACCAGGCCACCGCTCTCGGGTCCACGGGGTGGCGGGGCGGCCGCAGCCGCAGCTCGCCGGGTGGTCGATCGCGGGTCGAGCCGGTGGCCGTGGTCATGTCGTCCCCTTCGCCATGCGATCGCATTGTATAGGCTGCGGCCGTGCCCAGACGGGTGGACCACGACGCGCGCCGGCGGGAGATCGCCGACGCGCTGCTGCGCCTGGCCACCGCAGAAGGCCTGGAGTCGGTGAGCCTGCGCCACGTCGCCGCCGAGGCGGGCATCTCGATGGGCGCCGTGCAGCACTACTTCCGCAGCAAGGACGAGATGGTCGTCTTCGCGCTCGAGCACCAGTCGCAGCAGCAGGAGCAGCGCATCGTCGCGTCGCTGCGGGACGCCGGCCATCCGCCCACCGACCGCGACGTCATCCGGACGATCATGCTCGAGATCCTGCCCATCGACGGACCCAGCCGCGCGGCGTGGCTGGCCGGGATCGCGTACTTCATCCGCGCGATGTCCGACCCGCGGATGGCCGCGATCGTCGCCGCGGGCGGGCCGAAGGTGATCGAGGTCTTCGCCGAGCGGCTCGCCGCGGCGCGGACCGCGGGCGAGCTGGCCCCCGGCGTCGACCCCGTGCACGAGGCGGTCGTGCTGTGGTCGCTCGTCGACGCGCAGGCCACCGCGATCGTCCTCGGCGGCCGCACGCCCGAGCAGGCGGTGGCCACCGTGGACTACCACCTGTCCCGGGTGTTCCCCGGGCGCGGCTGACGACCGGTCGCCGACCTGGGATCGTCGGTGCGGTGGAACTCGTGGTCCGGCCGGCGCCCGCGCTGTGGCTGTTCCTCCCACCCCGGCGCCGCCGCACGCAGATCACGGTGCCCTACGACGGGAGCGCCTCCCTCGGCCACGTCGTCCAGTCCCTCGGCATCCCGTTGACCGAGGTCGGGCCGCCCAGCGTCGACGGCGCCGCCGCCGGTGCGAGCCGGCCGCTGCATCAGGGCGCGGTGGTCGGACTCGACCCGCCGCCCCGCCCGCAGCCCCTGCCGCACGGCGCCCGGTTCCTGCTCGACGTCCACCTCGGCACGCTCGCCCGCCGGCTGCGCGTGCTCGGCGTCGACACCTCCTACGACAACGACGCCGACGACCCCGACCTCGTCGCGCGCGCCGGACGGGAGCAGCGCGTGCTGCTCACCCAGGACCGCGGCCTGCTCATGCGGCGCGCCTTGTGGGCCGGCGCATACGTGCGGGGGCACGGCGCCACGGCGCAGCTGGCCGACGTCCTGGACCGCTTCGCCCCGCCGCTGCGTCCACGGACCCGCTGCGCGGCCTGCAACGGGGAGCTCGTCGACGTGCCGAAGGAGCAGGTCGTCGACCTCCTGGAGCCCGGGACCCGGCGGCGCTACGAGCGGTTCGCCCGCTGCCGTTCCTGCGGTCGCGTGTACTGGCACGGCGCGCACGGGCGCCGCCTGGACGCGCTCGTCGCGGACGCGGTGCGGGCGGTCGGCGCCGCGGGCGGCGGCCCCTGACGCGTGCGGCCTCGGGAAACGGGATTCGCATGACGAACGGCACTTTCGTCGGCTAGGTACCGACGAAAGTGCCGTTCGTCCGGGTGGGAGCCTGACCCATCGGGCAACAACGCTCCGGGTGCCGCCTCCCGTGTCGGCGGTCGCGAACCGATCGCTGCACGGCCCGGTGGACGTTCGGGTCACCGCGCTAGTCGGGGAGGGCGAGCTCGGCGACGACGCCGTAGTGGTCGCTGGCCTGCACACCGCCGATCGGCTCGACGAGCGCCCGCTCGCACGAACGCACCTGCAGCGTCGGCCCGTGGGATCCACCGCGGACCAGCACGTAGTCGATGCGCCTGCCGCGCACGAGGCGCATGCCGCCCGCGCGGACGAGCGGGTTCTCCGGCGTGAACGTGTGCCCCGGCTCGTCACCGTGCACGCTCTCCCACGCGTCGTGGTAGCAGACGCTCGCGCCGTCGAGCGACTGGCGCCCGGTCCAGAACCGCAGGGAGGCCGAGTCCGGGCGGGCGTCGAAGTCGCCGAGCACCACCACGTGCCGGGCCGGGTCCGGCACGACCTCCTCGACGAGCCCCGCGGCGGCCACCGCGTGCAGCTCGCGCTCCCGCTCGTAGGGCAGCTGGTAGACGGGCTTGTGGTGCACGACGTGCACCGGCCCGATCGGTGGGGGCGCGAGCACCTCCGCCACCAGGGTGCCGCCCCAGGGGAACTCGGCGGCGCGGTCGGTGACGGCGCCGTCGACCTCGTGCACCGCGCCCAGCGGCCACCGGCTCGCGAGGGTGGCGCCGAGTCCGGCGTCACGGCGGGAGTGCGGCGCCAGGTGCCAGCCGGGCCCCAGCACCTCGGCGGCGTCGGTCACCTCCTGCAGCGCGACGACGTCGGGGTCGACCGCGCGCACCCCCGCGACCAGGGCGTCACGCCGCCGATCCCAGTCCCCGGCGTACCGCGGCGAGAGGATGTTCAGCGTGAGGACGCGCATCCGGCCATCATGGCGGGGCTCACGGCTGGAAGCGGAACGTGCTCGGCTCGCCCGCGGCGACCGCGCGCAGGTGCTCGGCGGCGTTCGTGAGCTCGTGCAGGCTGCGCCCGCGGCCCATCCCCGCGGCCACCTCGGCCTCGACGCGCTCGATCTCCTCGGCCCGCTCCAGAGCCGCCGCGACCCGCTCCGGCGGGGCGATGAGCAGCCCGTCGTCGTCGCCGAAGACGATGTCGCCGGGCCGCACGTCGACGCCGCCGAACCGCACCGGCACCTGCACGACCGACGGTCCCGCCGCCGGGCCCGCGGCCGGTGTGGTGCCCCGGGCGAACACCGGCAGGCCCACGCGGCGCAACCCACGCAGGTCCCGGCACCAGCCGTCGACCGCGATCCCGGCGATCCCGCGCCGCCTGCCCTCGGTGGCGAACAGCTCCCCGGACGCGGCGAGCGGGCTGCCGTCGGTGGCCGCCACGAGCACGGTGCCCGGTCCGGCCTGCCCGATCGCGTCGATCATGCCGAGGAGATCGCCGTCGGAGCGGACCGTGAACGCCGTCCCGACCAGCGTGACGTCCGGGAGCAGCGGACCGATCGCCGGGTCGCAGACCGGGAGTGTCTTGTCCGCGTCGCTCAGCGACGACACCTGCAGCCGCGCCAGGCGCGTGACCAGCTCGGCGATCTCCATCGATGGGCCTCCGTCCTCGCGACCGGCACCTCCGGTCGGTACGTCCGTGCCCGGCGACGGTAACCGCGGTCAGGTCCTCCGCCGGCGCGCACCCGGGCTCGACGACGTCGACCGGGTGATCCAGGTTTGGGACCCACCCGCTTCTGCCTACCCATCTGTCAGCGCGGAGCCCAGCGGGCACTGCGACACCGGCCCGGCCGCCGGACCGCCCCCCCTCACGGTCCGTCGGCCGGGCCTCGGTGTCTCCGCACACACCCCGAGGACGCCGCACGCACGACCGGGCGCGGGTGCCGAGGCGCGCAGCTGTGTGCGGGCTCTTCCGGTTCCCGCACGCACGAGGGCGCGGGGTACGCGCGTGGGCCGGACGGCCTCGGCGTGCACCGGCGGCTGCGCGCGCCGCGATGGAGACCCGCTCGGTGACGAGGAACGCAAGCTCCCCGCAGTTCCGGACCCCGGTGTCCTCGAGGCGGCCGGGCCCGCCGAGCTGTACGGGCGCGCGATCCTCAGTCCACGGCGATCAGCGTGAACCCGACGCCGTTGCACCGGTCGCAGGTCGTGGAACCCCACGTGCCGCCACCGCGGCACTTGTCGCACAACCCGTCGTGCCAGCACTCGCCGTCGAGCGCCTGGTGCGGCCGCGGGTAGTGGGTGTCGGGGAGATGGCACTCGACGCCGGTGACCGCGTGCCGACGACGGCAGAGGTCCTGGCCGATCCGGCGTCGGACGGGCTCGTCCACTCGTCCTCCTCGGCGCTACTGGTCGGGGTGGCGGGATTTGAACCCACGGCCCCTCGCTCCCAAAGCGAGTGCGCTACCAAGCTGCGCCACACCCCGTCGGCAGGAGTCTAAGCGCCGTTCGCGACCTGCGGGCACCCGCCGTCGCGGACGGGGGAACCGGGACCGTGTCAGCGACGGCGGTAGCGGGCGTAGGTGATCCCGCTGCGGAACGCCGTGGCCTCGAGCAGGCGCAGGGCGGGCACCTCGACGCCCTCGGGGAACAACCGCCGGCCCCGGCCCTGGACGACCGGGTAGGCGAAGAGCCGGTACTCGTCGACCAGCCCGGCCCCGATCAGCGTGTGGCACAGCGTGATGCTGCCGGTGACGACGATGTCCTGCCCCGGCTGCTCCTTGAGCGCGCGCACCTCCGCCACCGGGTCGCCGGACAGCACCGTGGTGTTCTGCCACCCCGGGTCGGTCATCGTCGAGGAGACGACGAACTTCTGCACGCGGTTGAGGTAGTCGGTGATCCCGGTGGCGTCGTCGGACTGCGCCGGCCAGTAGCCGCGCAGGTCCTCGAAGGTCCGGCGACCGGCCAGGAACGCGTCCGCCGCGCCGTCCTGGCGGTGCAGCTCCTCGAGGAGGTCGGAGTTGTCCACGTCGGCCTGGCCCTGGGGGTCGAACCAGTCGCCGAGCATCTCGATCGAGCCGTCGAGGGTGGTGTTCTGGGTGATGGCAAGGGTGCGCACGCGCTCGGCTCCTCCGATGGACGTCACGGGTCTCACCGGTGGAGACCGCCACCGCGCGGCGAACTCATCGCCGTCGCGGGCAATGGGACGGCCGGGATCACGTGGTGGGCGCGGAAGACGCCGCCCCGTCCGCTAAGGTGGGGACGGCTCCGCGACCGAGCGGGCCACGCGGGCGTAGCTCAATGGTAGAGCCCCAGTCTTCCAAACTGGCTACGCGGGTTCGATTCCCGTCGCCCGCTCACACGATCTGACCAGCACGAACGCCGCCCGCACGTGATCATGGGAACGGGCATCGACCCATCTCGTGCGATGACCGGGTCTCCGCGACCCCTCCGAACCGTCGGAGCGCGCCCCGTCCGGGCTGAGGAGCGGGATCCGCATGACGAGCGGCACTTTCGTCGGCTAGGTACCGACGAGGGTGCCGTTCGTCCGGGTGGGAGCCTGACGGTCGGGCAACGCGCTCCATCCGGCCGTTCCTGCGCCAGGACGGCGATCACGAACGCGGGAGCATCGTCTCGGTTCTGCACGGGCGGCGGGGCGCGTCGGCAGCCGCGTGACCGGGGATCCGGTGCTCGGAGGCGCCGATCGAGCCGATGACCTGCGACGGAACACCGGCGCGCGGGTGCGGGCGCCCACGACCGACCCCCCTGTCGAAGGCCTCTGACGGGGGTGTGTATCTTTCTCCTCGTCGCCACGGCGGGCAGCACGACAGACCGGGACGGAATCTCCGGCCCAGAGTCAGCCCAGCTGGAGACGACACTCCCGGAAGGTCGCGCCGCAAGGTGTTGCCCAAAGGGTGGTGGGCCTGGCGGAGGTTGACTCCGCGCTCAGGACCATGTACTGTGAGAAAGTTGCCCCGGCGCGGTCCGCGAGGATCGTGATGGTGTGCGGGTGTCTCTTGAGAACTCAACAGTGTGTCGAGCTTTATCATGAATTGGTTTATGCCAGTTTGTTTTAGCCGAGACCCCGTCTCGGTTTTGCTAGAGCCAGATTTAGTTGGAGAGTTTGATCCTGGCTCAGGACGAACGCTGGCGGCGTGCTTAACACATGCAAGTCGAGCGGTAAGGCCTCTTCGGGGGTACACGAGCGGCGAACGGGTGAGTAACACGTGGGTGACCTGCCCTCAGCTCTGGGATAAGCCCGGGAAACTGGGTCTAATACCGGATATGACCTGGCCTCGCATGGGGTTGGGTGGAAAGTTTTTCGGCTGGGGATGGGCCCGCGGCCTATCAGCTTGTTGGTGGGGTGATGGCCTACCAAGGCGACGACGGGTAGCCGGCCTGAGAGGGCGACCGGCCACACTGGGACTGAGACACGGCCCAGACTCCTACGGGAGGCAGCAGTGGGGAATATTGCGCAATGGGCGAAAGCCTGACGCAGCGACGCCGCGTGGGGGATGACGGCCTTCGGGTTGTAAACCTCTTTCGACCGGGACGAAGCGTGAGTGACGGTACCGGTAGAAGAAGCACCGGCCAACTACGTGCCAGCAGCCGCGGTAATACGTAGGGTGCGAGCGTTGTCCGGAATTATTGGGCGTAAAGAGCTCGTAGGCGGTGTGTCGCGTCGGTCGTGAAAACTTGGGGCTTAACTCTGAGCTTGCGGTCGATACGGGCATCACTTGAGTTCGGCAGGGGAGACTGGAATTCCTGGTGTAGCGGTGAAATGCGCAGATATCAGGAGGAACACCGGTGGCGAAGGCGGGTCTCTGGGCCGATACTGACGCTGAGGAGCGAAAGCGTGGGGAGCGAACAGGATTAGATACCCTGGTAGTCCACGCCGTAAACGGTGGGCGCTAGGTGTGGGGGCCATTCCACGGTCTCTGTGCCGCAGCTAACGCATTAAGCGCCCCGCCTGGGGAGTACGGCCGCAAGGCTAAAACTCAAAGGAATTGACGGGGGCCCGCACAAGCGGCGGAGCATGTGGATTAATTCGATGCAACGCGAAGAACCTTACCTGGGTTTGACATGCACTAGACGCGTCTAGAGATAGGCGTTCCCTTGTGGCTGGTGTGCAGGTGGTGCATGGCTGTCGTCAGCTCGTGTCGTGAGATGTTGGGTTAAGTCCCGCAACGAGCGCAACCCTCGTTCCATGTTGCCAGCGGGTTATGCCGGGGACTCATGGGAGACTGCCGGGGTCAACTCGGAGGAAGGTGGGGATGACGTCAAGTCATCATGCCCCTTATGTCCAGGGCTTCACACATGCTACAATGGCCAGTACAGAGGGCTGCGAGACCGTGAGGTGGAGCGAATCCCTTAAAGCTGGTCTCAGTTCGGATCGGGGTCTGCAACTCGACCCCGTGAAGTTGGAGTCGCTAGTAATCGCAGATCAGCAACGCTGCGGTGAATACGTTCCCGGGCCTTGTACACACCGCCCGTCACGTCACGAAAGTTGGTAACACCCGAAGCCGATGGCCTAACCCCTTGTGGGAGGGAGTCGTCGAAGGTGGGACTGGCGATTGGGACGAAGTCGTAACAAGGTAGCCGTACCGGAAGGTGCGGCTGGATCACCTCCTTTCTAAGGAGTCCACCGTGTTGGTGGGGTTGACCGGTCTCGAGTGTTGGGGTTGGTTCTCCTTTCTTCGATAAATGTCGCGCCTGCTGGTTGTGGGGTGTGGCGCTGGGTGGAACATAGTGCTGGTTCATGAGTGCTTGGCACGCTGTTGGGTCCTGAGGGGACACTCGTTGTGGGGTGTGTCTTCTGGCTCCTGACCCGGATCGTCTAACGCATTCCTCGTGGGTGTGGTGGTGGTCGGTGGGGGTTGGGGTGTGGTTGTGTGTTGAGTGTTGCATAGTGGATGCGAGCATCTTGTTGTGAACAAGTGTTTAAGGGCACATGGTGGATGTCTAGGCATCAGGAGCCGATGAAGGACGTGGGAGGCCGCGATAGGCCTCGGGGAGCTGTCAACCGAGCTGTGATCCGAGGATGTCCGAATGGGGAAACCCGGCACCCGTCATGGGGTGTCACCGCCAGCTGAATACATAGGCTGTCGGAGGGAACGTGGGGAAGTGAAACATCTCAGTACCCACAGGAAGAGAAAACAACCGTGATTCCGTGAGTAGTGGCGAGCGAAAGCGGATGAGGCTAAACCTTGGTCGTGTCAAGCCGGCAGGCGTTGCGGCTGGGGTGTTGTGGGATTTTCTCGTGGTGGTGCTGCCGCGCTGCCGAGGTCATTGATTCGTGTTAGTGGAAGACTTCTGGAAAGGGTCGCCGTAGCGGGTGAGAGCCCCGTACATGAAAACACGTTTCGTGGTCTGGAGATTGTTCCCGAGTAGCAGCGAGCTCGTGGAATTTGCTGTGAATCTGCCGGGACCACCCGGTAAGCCTAAATACTCCCTGATGACCGATAGCGGACTAGTACCGTGAGGGAAAGATGAAAAGTACCCCGGGAGGGGAGTGAAATAGTACCTGAAACCGTGTGCCTACAAGCCGTCAGAGCCTCTTTGGGGTGATGGCGTGCCTTTTGAAGAATGAGCCTGCGAGTTATGCTTCGTGGCGAGGTTAACCCGTGTGGGGTAGCCGTAGCGAAAGCGAGTCTGAATAGGGCGTCGAGTCGCGGGGTGTAGACCCGAAGCGGAGTGATCTACCCATGGCCAGGGTGAAGCGTCGGTAAGACGTCGTGGAGGCCCGAACCCACCAGGGTTGAAAACCTGGGGGATGAGCTGTGGGTAGGGGTGAAAGGCCAATCAAACTCCGTGATAGCTGGTTCTCCCCGAAATGCATTTAGGTGCAGCGTCGTGTGGTGGATGCCGGAGGTAGAGCACTGGATGGGCTAGGGGGCCGACAAGCTTACTGAACTCAACCAAACTCCGAATGCCGGTATTTCTAGCGCGGCAGTGAGACTGCGGGGGATAAGCTTCGTAGTCGAGAGGGAAACAGCCCAGATCACCGGCTAAGGCCCCTAAGCGTGCGCTAAGTGGGAAAGGATGTGGGATCGCCCAGACAACCAGGAGGTTGGCTTAGAAGCAGCCACCCTTTAAAGAGTGCGTAATAGCTCACTGGTCAAGTGGTCCTGCGCCGACAATGTAGCGGGGCTCAAGCGCACCGCCGAAGCCGTGGCAACATCACATGAGATCCGCTCATGCTCTTCGGGGTGTGGGTGTAGTCGTGGTGTTGGGTAGGGGAGCGTCGTGCATCCGGTGAAGCGGCCGAGTGATCGAGTCGTGGAGGGTGTGCGAGTGAGAATGCAGGCATGAGTAGCGAATGCAGAGTGAGAACCTCTGCCGCCGAATGACCAAGGGTTCCTGGGCCAGGTTAATCCGCCCAGGGTGAGCCGGGACCTAAGGCGAGGCCGACAGGCGTAGTCGATGGACAACGGGTTGATATTCCCGTGCCCGTGATAGTGCGCCCGTGCTGAGGCCGGTGATGCTAACCATCCGAACCCGCTTTCCGGCCTTCGGGCTGGG
The DNA here is from genome assembly GCF_006716445.1 of Pseudonocardia kunmingensis. Lineage (GTDB taxonomy): Bacteria > Actinomycetota > Actinomycetes > Mycobacteriales > Pseudonocardiaceae > Pseudonocardia > Pseudonocardia kunmingensis. The sequence goes on along the minus strand of NZ_VFPA01000001.1, from coordinate 1,486,385 downwards.
TTGTCAGGGGAGCGTGGGACCCGATCCGGTAGTAGGCAAGCGATGGGGTGACGCAGGAGGGTAGTCCCGCCAGGCGGTGGTAGTCCTGGTGTAAGCCTGTAGCCCGACATCCAGGTAAATCCGGGTGTCATCAAGGGTGAGAGGTGATGCGTAGCCGATTGAGGCGAAGTAGGATGATCCCATGCTGCCGAGAAAAGCCTCTAGCGAGTGCTGTTGCGGCCCGTACCCTAAACCGACACAGGTGGTCAGGTAGAGAATACCGAGGCGATCGAGTGAACTGTGGTTAAGGAACTCGGCAAAATGCCCCCGTAACTTCGGGAGAAGGGGGGCCGGTTGCTCTGAAGCCCTTCGCGGGCTAGGGGTGGCCGGCCGCAGAGACCAGGCCCAAGCGACTGTTTACTAAAAACACAGGTCCGTGCGAAGTCGCAAGACGATGTATACGGACTGACGCCTGCCCGGTGCTGGAACGTTAAGAGGACCTGTTAGTCCCTTCGGGGGCGAAGCGGAGAATTTAAGCGCCAGTAAACGGCGGTGGTAACTATAACCATCCTAAGGTAGCGAAATTCCTTGTCGGGTAAGTTCCGACCTGCACGAATGGCGTAACGACTTGGGCGCTGTCTCGACCACAGACTCGGCGAAATTGCACTACGAGTAAAGATGCTCGTTACGCGCGGCAGGACGGAAAGACCCCGGGACCTTTACTACAGCTTGGTATTGGTGCTCGGTTCGGCTTGTGTAGGATAGGTGGGAGACTGTGAAGCGGCCACGCTAGTGGTGGTGGAGTCGTTGTTGAAATACCACTCTGGTCGAATTGGGTGTCTCAACCTCGGGCCATGATCTGGTTCAGGGACAGTGCCTGGTGGGTAGTTTAACTGGGGCGGTTGCCTCCCAAAGTGTAACGGAGGCGCCCAAAGGTTCCCTCAGCCTGGTTGGCAATCAGGTGTCGAGTGTAAGTGCACAAGGGAGCTTGACTGTGAGACTGACAGGTCGAGCAGGGACGAAAGTCGGGACTAGTGATCCGGCACCTCCTGGTGGAAGGGGTGTCGCTCAACGGATAAAAGGTACCCCGGGGATAACAGGCTGATCTTGCCCAAGAGTCCATATCGACGGCATGGTTTGGCACCTCGATGTCGGCTCGTCGCATCCTGGGGCTGGAGTAGGTCCCAAGGGTTGGGCTGTTCGCCCATTAAAGCGGTACGCGAGCTGGGTTTAGAACGTCGTGAGACAGTTCGGTCCCTATCCGCCGCGCGCGCAGGAGACTTGAGGAAGGCTGTCCCTAGTACGAGAGGACCGGGACGGACGAACCTCTGGTGTGCCAGTTGTCCCGCCAGGGGCACGGCTGGTTGGCTATGTTCGGAAGGGATAACCGCTGAAGGCATCTAAGCGGGAAGCTCGTTCCAAGATGAGGTCTCCCACCACCTTGCGTGGTTAAGGCCCCCAGCAGACCACTGGGTTGATAGGCCAGAGATGGAAGCCCTGTGAGGGGTGGAGTTGACTGGTACTAATAGGCCGAGGGCTTGTTCATGACGAGTTGTTTGCATCCACTGTGCGACCCTGAGCGCATAATCGCATCCACTATGATTCACATAATTTGATAGTGTTGTCGGTGGTTATGGCGGAGGGGGTACGCCCGGTCCCATCCCGAACCCGGAAGCTAAGCCCTCCAGCGCCGATGGTACTGCACTCGTCAGGGTGTGGGAGAGTAGGTCGCCGCCGACATTCAACGTGTTCAGAGGAGCCCCGCCGTTCGGCGGGGCTCCTCTTTTTTTCTGCCCATCCTTGCAAGTACCCCCGACCGGATCGGCGGTCGGCCGGCCCGGCCATCCACCTCGTGGGTCGCTCATCCACAGATTCGCCGCGGGCCTCGTTCCGCCGCTGCAGGTGGCGCACGCTCGACGTACCGGGCCCGTGACGGGCCCGCCGACGAGCGAGGAGCGGTGATGAGCACGATCTTCCTAACGGTGCCGGGGCGCGTGGCGACTAAGCCGGAGCGGCTCTCCTCCGGCAACGTGGTCGGCGTGAAGTTCCGGATCGCCAGCACCGAGCGGCGGTTCGACCGCTCCGCGGACGCCTGGAACGACGCGGAACCGGTCTACCTCACCGTCACGTGCTGGCGACAGCTCGCGGAGAGCGTCCTCGGATCGCTCCGCATCGGGGATCCGGTCATCGCGCACGGCAAGCTGGTGAACTCGCGCTTCGAGCGCGACGGGCGCGTCGAGTACCGCCTCGAGATGCGGGCCGACGCGGTCGGTCCGGACCTGCGGTGGTCCACCGCGGTCGTCAGCCGCGTCCGTGCCGCGGCGGCGGAGGCCCCGCAGGGCGTCGGAGCCGAGGAGCCCGGCGGCCCGCGCGTGCCGGCACCTGCGCCCGCACCCGACGACGGCGCGGGCGGCCACCTGGACGGCGGGCAGCACCGAGGCGTGCTGACCGGTGAGGGCGCCGGAAGGGCGTGACCGGCCGGAACTACCATCGTCGCGTGGCGGAGTTCATCTACAGCATGCAGAAGGTCCGGAAGGCCCACGGCGACAAGGTCATCCTCGACAACGTGACGTTGAACTTCCTGCCCGGAGCGAAGATCGGCGTCGTCGGTCCGAACGGGGCCGGGAAGTCGACCGTCTTGAAGATCATGGCCGGGCTGGAGCAGCCGAACAACGGCGACGCGCTCCTCGCGCCCGGTGCCACGGTGGGCATCCTGCAACAGGAGCCGCCGCTGAACGAGGAGAAGACCGTTCTCGGCAACGTCGAGGAGGGTCTCGGCGAGATCAAGCGGCAGCTCGACCGCTACAACGAGATCGCCGAGCAGATGGCCACCGACTACTCCGACGAGCTGATGGAGGAGATGGGGCAGCTCCAGGAGATCCTCGACCACAACGACGCGTGGGAGCTCGACTCCCAGCTCGAGCAGGCGATGGACGCCTTGCGGTGCCCGCCGCCGGACGCTCCCGTCACCCAGCTCTCCGGCGGCGAGCGCCGGCGCGTGGCCCTGTGCAAGCTCCTGCTGAGCAAGCCCGACCTGCTCCTGCTCGACGAGCCCACGAACCACCTCGACGCCGAGAGCGTGCTCTGGCTCGAGCAGCACCTGGCGAGCTATGCGGGCGCCATCCTGGCCGTCACGCACGACCGGTACTTCCTCGACAACGTCGCAGAATGGATCATGGAGCTGGACCGGGGCCGGGCGATCGGCTACGAGGGCAACTACTCGACCTACCTGGAGAAGAAGGCCGAGCGGGTCGCGGTGCAGGGCCGCAAGGACGCGAAGCTGCAGAAGCGCCTCGTCGAGGAGCTCGCCTGGGTGCGGTCGGGTGCGAAGGCCCGCCAGGCGAAGGGCCGGGCGCGGCTGGAGCGGTACGAGGAGATGGCGGCCGAGGCCGAGAAGCACCGCAAGCTCGACTTCGAGGAGATCCAGATCCCGCCGGGGCCGCGCCTGGGCAACGTGGTGGTCGAGGTCGACCACCTCGACAAGGGGTTCGACGGGCGGGTCCTCATCAAGGACCTGTCGTTCTCGCTGCCGCGCAACGGCATCGTCGGTGTGATCGGGCCCAACGGGGTCGGCAAGACCACGCTGTTCAAGACGATCGTCGGACTCGAGGAGCCCGATTCCGGCACGGTGCGGGTCGGCGAGACGGTGCTGCTGTCCTACGTCGACCAGAACCGCGCCGGCATCGATCCGAAGAAGAACGTGTGGGAGGTCGTCTCCGACGGGCTCGACTACATCAAGGTGGGCAACTCCGAGATGCCCTCGCGCGCCTACGTGGCGGCGTTCGGGTTCAAGGGGCCGGACCAGCAGAAGCCCGCGGGGGTGCTGTCCGGTGGTGAGCGCAACCGCCTCAACCTGGCGCTCACGCTGAAGCAGGGCGGCAACCTGATCCTGCTCGACGAGCCGACGAACGACCTGGACGTCGAGACGCTCAGCTCCCTGGAGAACGCGCTGGAGCAGTTCCCCGGGTGTGCGGTCGTGATCTCCCACGACCGGTGGTTCCTCGACCGGGTCGTCACGCACATCCTCGCGTGGGAAGGCACCGACGAGAACCCGGCCTCGTGGTTCTGGTTCGAGGGCAACTTCGAGGCCTACGAGCGCAACAAGATCGAACGCATGGGGGCGGAGGCCGCGCGACCGCACCGAGTGACGCACCGTAAGCTGACCCGCGACTGAGAGCTATTGATCCCCCGGCCGGTCACCGTTCACGGTCCGGAGGGTGGATCCCGGCACTTCAGGAGGTCACGTGGGGTCGACGCGTGCCGGAGGCGTAGCGGCTGCCGGGTCAGCAGGACGGGGAGCGGACCTCGTCGCTGCAGCTGCTGCACTGCGGTGGGCTCGTCCCGATCTGACGGCCGCGCTCGCCGATCACGTGCTCGAGGAGGCGTCCGCGGCGGGCGAGCGGGAGCGCTGGCTCGCCGCCGCCGGTTGGGCGGTGCACGGGCGCGCCACCACGGGTGACGGGCGGGACATCGCGTGTGACGTCCTGACCGGCCTGAGCCGGTGGGGCACGTCGGTGCTCGACCTGCCCGCCGCCCGGCGCCTGCGGGTGGAGCTGGCGATGGTCGCCGCCGGTGCCGGCGAGGTCGGGTCCGCGCGGCAGCTCGTCGCGCCGGTCGCGGTCGACGACGGCGAGCCGGAGCTCCTCGCCGACCTCCGGTGCGTGCACGCCCGGTGCGCCGTGGAGGACACGCCCGCCGACGTGACCGACGCCATCGGCGCCGCTGTGGCGGCGTGGCAGGCCGTCGGGGGACCGGCGGGCGAGATCGGCGGCGCATCCGTCGCGCTGATCGAAGCGGTCGTGGAGCGCCGCGCCGGGCGCCCGGCCGCGGCCGTCGAGCGCGCGAAGGACGGGCTGGCCCGGCTGGAGCGTGGACGCGCCGGGGCGGGCACCCCGTCCGGGCACCTCGGCGCGGCGCTGGCCGCCGAGTGGCTCTCGGCGCTCCTCGATGCCGACCGCGCCGCAGAAGCCCTCGACGGGTGCGCCGCGCTGCTGCCGCGCCTGTCCGAATGGTCCCGGCCCACCCGGCAGCTGGCGCTGCTGCGGCTCACCGTCGCCCGGGTGCTGGCGGCGCAGGACGGTGCCGCCGACACCGCGCAGCTGCTCGAGCAGGCGGCCGAGGATGCTGCGGGCAGTGGCGCCTCCGACCTCGAGGCGGTGTGCCGCACCGCGCTCGGCGCGCTCTACGAGAAGGCGGAGCGGCTCGATGCCGCGCTCGAGACCCTGCAGCTCGCCGTCACCGCCGAGCGTCGCGACCGGGCCCGCGCGCGGCGGTTCGCGCAGGCGCTCGCCGAGCTCCCGGCGCCGACCGAATCGTCGACGGAGCTGCTGGCGGAGCCGTCGACCGCGTCGTCGAGCGAGCCGTCGCACGAGCCGGCACCCGCGTCGACGAGCGCTGCCGAGCGCGGCCCGACCTCCGCCCCCGCGCAGGCGTCCGCTCCGGCCGCGCGAACCGCTCCGCGTCGTGCGCGCCGCGCCGCGGAGGACGCCGAGCGGTTCGACGAGGCGGTCGCGAGCGAAGCCACCACCGTGCTGCCCGCGATCACCCGGGGCGACCGGAAGCTGGCCAGGAGCCGGTGGGAGGAGCTCCTGCGCGAGGGGCGCGACGAGCAGCGAAGCGGTGCGCCGGACGACGGGGGAACGGGCACGGGAACCCCCCCGGCATGGGCGCGCTTCGAGCGCATGCTCAACGGCGATGCGGCCGACGACGCCGACAACGCCGCCGCCGACGACGCGGAGCAGGGCGACACCGCCGCCGGCTGGGGAGCCGTGTCCTGGAACGGGTCGACGGGCGAGTCACCCATCGGTGACCTGCTGATCCGCGGTCTGCGCTCCGGTCCCGGGGGTCCGGGCGGCGACGAGGCACCCGGTCGACGCAACGGCAAGGCCCGCGACGGTGGTGGCGAGGACGCACCGGCGCCCGAGGTACGGCGGTCGCGCCGCCGTGACCGGAACGGGACCGCGGAGCCCGCCGGTCCGAGCGGGTGGATGCCGGCGTCCGTCGACTCCGCGGACGAGCGACCGAGCCGCAGTCGGCGCTCCCGCGCCCACTCCCGCCCCGACGACGTGCGGCGGACCGACGCAGGCGAGGCCCGCGACGAAGCGGGTGGCGCGCCCGATGACCGACCCGGTGACACGGCCGACGAGCGGTCCGCCCGGCGCCGCACGGACGCGGGCCCGCGTGGCCGCAGGCGTGCCGCCGACCCGAGCGCGACGGAGGAGCCCGACGAACGCTCCGTCCGGCGGACCTCGTCGGAGGAGTCCCGCGGACACCGCCCCGCCCGTACGGCATGGGAAGGGGACGGCGGGCGCGCGACCGCGCGGAGCGCGTCGGAACGCTCTGGTGCGCGCCCGTCCGCCCGCGGACGCCACGACCGCACGGCGCCGTCCACCGACGGCGCGCCACCGGAGAGCCCGGAGGAGGGGACGAACCGCTCCTCGTCCCGGAGCCGATCCCGGCGAGGTGCTGCCGCGGACGCGGACACGGGAACGGGCGGTGACACCGGACCTGCGGGCGGCGTGCTCGGCGAGGTTCTCGGCGACCCCGCGCTCGGCGCCGACGTGCCGGTCAACGGGCGTCGGCACCGCGCGGACGATCCGTGGGCCACGGGCCGCTGGACGGTGACGCCCGGCGTGCGGCAGGCACCGCAGCCCTCGGCGGCCGACGAAACGCCCGTTCCCGCGCCGCCCGTCCCCGCACCGTCGGTCCCTGCCGCGGAGCCCGGCGGCTGGCTGCAGGCGGCCCTGGCCGACCTCGACCGCGTGCTGGGCAGCACGTCGGTGGTGCCGCGCGCAGATCGCGATCCCGATCCCGGTCCAGGTCCCGACCCCGACCCCGGGCCCACCGGCTCCAGCCCCGGAAGCATCCTCGACGACGGGTCCGGTGCGGACGGGTTCGATGCCGACGGGTGCGTGGTCGTCGTCGACATCGCCCGGGACGGGCGGCGCTTCGCCGGCCGGCGGGCCGGGGCCGTGGTGCGAGCCGTCGCGGACCGGCTCGAGGCGCGGCTGCCGTCCGGAGCGCACCAGCGGTTCGGCGACTCCGACGCCCTGGTGATCGACCGCCCCGGCTGGGGGCGCGTCGCGGCCACCGAGTGGATGCACCGGACGCTGCCCGGCCTCCTGGCCGGGTTCGTGCCCGAGGAGGACCTCCCGGCTGCCCAGCTGCGGGCGGCCGTGCACGACGCGGACGGGCCGGTGGGCGCGCAGATCCTCCAGGACCTCTCGCGCCCCGCCGGGCGCGCGCCCGACCCGTGGAACGACCTCGGCACCCGGAAGGCGGAGCCGCGCGGCGCGGCGCACCCGGCGGATCGGCGGGGCGGCCCGGACGCCGCCCGGCGAGGTACGCGCTCGTCCCACACCGTCGACCGTCGCGTCCGCACGGACGACCCGCCGGGGTGGCCCTGGTCCGGCGAGGACAGCGGCGAGGACAGCGGCGCCGACATCGGGGACACCGCCGTCGACCCGGCTGCCGCGTCGACCGGGGGGGCGAACGGCGCAGGTCCGGCGACGGAGAGCGGAGCGAGCTCCGACCGCGGGGCGGGACGGCACGAGGCGGGGCCCGACGAGCCGGCCGGGGACATCGCGGACGCGGACACCGACCCGGCGCGCAGCCGCCGCGCCGACGTCCCGAACGGCCGGGCGCGCAGCGGTGCCGGGCGGCGAGAACGCCGCGAGGCCGGCGATGCGCCGCGCGAGGGGCAGCGCGCAGCCCGTGCCCGTCGCGACGAACCGGCCGGCCGGGAAGCCGCGCCACCGAGCCCGTCCACCACCGGGTCGCGCAACGGTGAGGCTGCGCGCGTCACCGAATCCGCCCCCGGCGAGCGGCCCGCGGTCGCCACCCCCGCCCGGGCCGAGGCCACAGCGACCGCCTCCGGCGCGCGGGGCGGTCGTCGCAACGGTGCCGCCGCCGGCGACGCGGACGGCGCCGGTCGCGCCGACTCCGCGGGCTCCGGTGCCACGGGCAGGAACGGGGCGGGGGCGGAGGAGGAGCCCGGGCGCGGGGCCGCGGGGTCGGCCGACAACCTCGGCATCGCCGACCTGCTGGCCGGAGCGCTCGCCGCCTACCGGGGGATCTGACGGCGCTGCGGGCCGCCCGCCGACGCGGTCGGCGACCGGCCGCGTGACGGCCGTCGAGCGCTCTGGACCGCCCGTTGGGAGCAGCGCGGATACCGTCCGGAGCGCGTCGGCTCCGTAGCGAGATCGGCGGTCCCACGTCCGTGGCCCCGCACTAGGGTGACGACGAGCCCGCCGCGCAGGCGGGCGATCCACGGCGACGGGACGAGCACGCCGCCGGTGAGACCCGGAGCTGCATTGTGACGAGCCGGACCCGGGAGTGGGCGGACCTGCCCGCGACCGATCCCGAGCTGACCGACCTGGGCGCGCTCTACGCACGCCACGCCCCCGACCTCGAGCGGGCGGACCACCGGCCGCTGCTCCTCGCGGCCGCGCGCAGCCACTTGCAGCTCGCGCGCGTGCGGGCGCCGGGCGAGGTGCTGATCCGGGTCCGCGAGCCGGAGGAGGGGCCGGACCCGGCGGGGCCGGTGGCCGAGGTCGTCACCGATGACATGCCGTTCCTCGTCGAGTCGTTGCTGGCCGGGGTCTCGCGCGCCGGCGCCGAGGTGCAGCGCGTGATCCACCCGATCGTCGTGGTGCGGCGCGCGCCGGACGGTGAGCTCACCGACGTGCTCACCGACGGCGATCCCGCGGCGCCACCACCAGGTGCGCTCGCCGAGTCGTGGATCCACCTCGACCTGCTGCCCACCGACGTGCCACTCGCCGACCTGGAGCGCGGGCTCACGCGGGTCCTGCGCGACGTCCGCGAGGTGGTCGAGGACTCCGAACCGATGGTGCAGCGCGCGCGCCGCGTGGCCGACGAACTGCCCGGCAGCGGCGTCGCGCCCGGCGGCACGCGCCCGGCCGACGTCGCCGAGCTGCTGCGCTGGCTCGCCGACGGCCACTTCACGTTCCTGGGCTACCAGCACTACGAGTCCTCCTCCGGGCAGCTGCAGCTCGAACCCGGGTCCGGGCTGGGCGTGCTGCGGTCCGGGTCGGCGATCGCGGAGAAGTTCGCGCCGCGCGTCGAGTCCGCGGACGGCACGAGCGAGCTGCTGATCATGACCCGGGCCAGCGCGCCGAGCCCGTTGCGCCCGGTGCACCCCTACTACCTCGCGGTGCGCGCCTTCGACGCCGCCGGAGCGCTGGTCGGGGAGCACCGGTTCCTGGGTCTGCTGACCGTCCCGGCGATGTACGAGAGCGTCCTGGACATCCCGGTCGTCGAGCGGCGCGTGCGCGACGCGATCCACCGCGCCGGGTTCCCGCTGGAGTCCTACTCGGGCCAGCAGATGCTCGAGGTGATCTCCGGGCTGCCGCGCGAGGAGCTGTTCGGCGCGGGGGAGCAGCGCCTCCACGACACCGCCGTCGGGGTGCTCGCGGTCGCCGGGCGCCGCGCGGTGCGGCTGTTCCTGCGACCGGACCCGTACCGCCGCTTCATCTCCTGCCTCGTCTACGTCCCCCGCGACCGCTACACGACCGACGCGCGGATCCGGATGTCGGAGGTCCTGCAGCGCAGGCTCGGCGGACACGGCGCGGAGTTCACCGTGCGGCTGTCGGAGTCGAGCCTCGCGATGGTGCACTTCACCGTCCTGACCGGCGCCGACGCGTCGGGCTACGGCGAGGTCGACGTCGCCGCGCTGCAGGACGAGCTGACCGAGGCGGTCCGGACGTGGGACGACCGGCTGCTCTCCCAGCCCGACACCGCGGGGATGGCCGCGCTGCTGCCCGGGGTGCCCGAGGCGTACAAGGCGGCCGTCGCGCCGCGGCACGCGGTGGAGGACCTGCGTCGGATCGCGGCGCTCCCGGGGCCGGGGGCGTTCGACACCCGGATGTACCTCGCCGAGGACGTGCAGCGGGAGCCTCGGTTCACCCTCTACCTCGCCGGTGAGTCCGTCACGCTCACCGCGGTGATGCCGCTGCTGCAGCAGCTCGGCGTCGACGTGCTCGACGAGCGCCCGTCGCAGTTCGTCCGCGCCGACGGCCTGCAGTGCTGGCTCTACGACTTCGGCCTGCGGGTCGACGACGCCACCCGGACCGCGCTGGACGATCCCGCGGTCGAGGAGTCGTTCGGTACGGCGTTCCGGGCGGCGTGGCGCGGTGACGCCGAGTCCGACCGGTTCTCCGCGCTGGTGCTGCGCGCCGGGCTGCCGTGGCGGGAGGCGGCCGTGCTGCGGGCGTACGCGCGCTACGCGCGGCAGCTCGGCAGCCCGTACGGGCCCCACTACATGGCCAACACGCTGCTCGCGCACCCGTCGGTCGCCACGTCGCTGATGGCGCTGTTCCGCGCGCGCTTCGATCCCGCGACCGGGGAGCGGGACCGGGCGGTGGAGGCGGCGCTCGCCGAGGTGCGGGAACTGATCGACGCCGTCACCGGTCTGGACGCCGACCGCATCCTCCGGGGCTACCTGGCGATGATCATGGCGACGTTGCGCACCAACTGGTTCCGCGACCGGCCGTTCTTCTCGTTCAAGCTGGACCCGGCGCAGGTGCCCGGCATGCCGGCGCCGCGGCCGAAGTTCGAGATCTTCGTGTACTCGCCGCGCGTCGAGGGCGTGCACCTGCGGTTCGGGGCGGTGGCCCGCGGGGGCCTGCGGTGGTCGGACCGCCCGCAGGACTACCGCACCGAGATCCTCGGCCTGGTCAAGGCGCAGGCCGTGAAGAACGCGGTGATCGTGCCGGTGGGCGCGAAGGGTGGGTTCGTCGTCCGGCGCGACGCCGCGGGGCCCGAGGAGGTCGAGTTCTGCTACCGGACGTTCATCTCCGGGCTGCTGGACGTCACCGACAACCTCGTCGTGGCCGCGGACGGGAGCACCGAGACCGTGCCGCCACCGGACGTCGTGCGCCACGACGGCGACGACTCCTACCTCGTCGTCGCCGCGGACAAGGGCACGGCGAAGTTCTCGGACACGGCCAACGACGTCGCCGCGTCCTACGGCTTCTGGCTGGGCGACGCGTTCGCCTCCGGCGGCTCGGTCGGCTACGACCACAAGGCGATGGGCATCACCGCCAAGGGCGCGTGGGAGAGCGTCAAGCGGCACTTCCGCGAGCTGGGGGTGGACACCCAGAGCGAGGAGTTCACCGTCGTCGGTGTCGGGGACATGTCCGGTGACGTGTTCGGCAACGGCATGCTGCTCTCCCGGCACATCCGGCTGCTCGCCGCGTTCGACCACCGGCACGTCTTCGTGGACCCGGACCCCGACGTCGCGGCGAGCTACGCCGAGCGCGAGCGGCTGTTCGCGCTGCCGCGCTCGTCCTGGGACGACTACGACCGCTCGGTGATCAGCGAGGGTGGCGGCGTGTGGCCGCGCACGGCGAAGACGGTGCCGATCGGGCCGCAGATCCGTGCGGCCCTCGGTCTGGCCGACGAAGTCCAGGAGCTCAGCCCACCGGAGCTGATCGCGGCGATCCTGCGCGCACCCGCCGACCTGCTGTGGAACGGCGGCATCGGCACCTACGTGAAGGCCTCGGAGGAGACGCACGCCGACGCGGGCGACAAGGCCAACGACGCGGTGCGGGCCGACGCGTCGCAGCTGCGGGTGAAGGTCGTCGGCGAGGGCGGCAACCTCGGGCTCACCGCACGGGGACGCATCGAGTTCGCGCGGCGTGGCGGGAAGATCAACACCGACGCGATCGACAACTCCGCCGGCGTCGACTGCTCCGACCACGAGGTCAACATCAAGATCCTGCTGGACCGGTTGGTCGCAGCGGGTGAGCTGGAGCGCGACGCGCGCAACGCGGTGCTGCTCGAGATGACCGACGAGGTGGGCGCGCTCGTCCTCGCCGACAACCGCGACCAGAACGCGGTGCTGGGCATCGCGCGGGCGCACGCGCCCGCGATGGTCAGCGTGCACGCCCGGTTGACGGCCGACCTCGAGGCGCGGCGCGGTCTCGACCGGCGGATCGAGGTGCTCCCCGACGCCGACGGCTTCGCCGCGCTGGAGGCCGCGAGCGCCGGCCTGACCAGCCCGGAGCTGGCCACGCTGCTCGCCCACACCAAGCTCGACCTCACCGCGCAGGTGCTGGCCACGGACCTGCCCGACGTCGCGGCGTTCGCCGGCCGGCTTCCCGAGTACTTCCCGCAGGAGGTGCGGGAACGCTTCGCCGGCGCCGTCCGGCAGCACCCGCTGCGCCGCGAGATCGTCACGACGCTGCTGGTCAACGAGATGGTCGACGGCGCGGGCATGACGTACGCGTTCCGGCTGGGGGAGGAGCTCTCGGCCACCCCCACCGACGCGATGCGCGCCTACGCCGTCACCACGGCGGTGTTCGACCTGCCGGCGCTGTGGGAGGAGCTGCGCTCGCCGCGGATCCCCACCGAGGTGGCGGACGAGCTCGTGCTGGACTCGCGGCGCCTGCTCGACCGCGCCTCGCGCTGGTTCCTCACCAACCGGCCCCAGCCGCTCGCGGTCGGGGCCGAGGTGAGCCGCTTCGCGGCGACGGTCCGGGAGCTGCGCGCGGCGCTGCCGGAGCTGATGCGCGGCCGGGAGAAGGCGAGCGTCGAGATGCGCGCCGCCGAGCTCCGGTCGGCCGGCATCGAGCCCGACGCGGCCATGCGCTCGGCCGCGCTCGTCTACGGCTACGGGCTGCTGGACGTCGTCGAGCTCACCGAGCTGTCCGAACGCGACCGGGAGGCGCGCGAGCCCCACGACGTCGCGGCGCTGTACTTCGGGCTGTCCGAGCACCTGGGCCTCGACACCGCGCTCACCTCGGTCAGCGCGCTCGAACGCGGCGACCGCTGGCACGCCCTCGCCCGCCTCGCCCTGCGCGACGACCTCTACGCCTCGCTGCGTGCGATCACCCTCGACGCCCTGCGCGAGGCGGGGCCGGGCACGTCGGTGGGGAAGGCCATCGCCCTGTGGGAGAAGGCCAACGCCTCCCGCCTCGTGCGGGCCCGCGCGGCGCTGCAGGAGGTGGGCACCGCGGGGCAGCTCGACCTGGCCACGCTGTCGGTGATCTCCCGCCAGCTGCGCGGCCTGGCCCGCTGACGAGCGCGACGCGGACGGGCCCTGGCGCGCCGGGTGGGAAGGGGGCTTGAGAGGGTGGCGGTGTGGCCCCCTTCGTCGCGCAGGTCCCGGTGCGCTGGACCGATCAGGACGTCTACCGGCACGTGAACCACGCCGTCGCGGTGACGCTGCTCGAGGAGGCCCGCATCCAGCTCGTGTTCGACGCCGCGACCGCCGAGGGCGTGGCCGGCTTCGTCAACGGACTGCTCGTCACCGGGCTCTCCGTCGACTACAAGCGCCAGATCTCCTACCCCTCGCGGCTCCTGCGCGTGGCCATGACGGTGGAGGCGGTGCGGGCGGCGACGTTCCGGATCCGGTACGCGATGCACGACGGCCCGGAACCGGACGACGCCGTCGCCGTCACGGCGGAGACGTCACTCGCCGCGTTCGATCTGGGCGCCCAGCGCCCGCGGCGGCTCACGACCGAGGAGAAGGAGTTCCTGGGAAAGTGGGCGGCATGACGCGGCTGACCGTTCCCGATCCGGACGAGCGGGCCGACCTCGGCGCCTTCGTGGCGCGGGTCGTCCGGCTGGACCAGGCGGCGCTCGTGCGCCTGCAGGGGGCCGGCGGAACGGTGTCGGCGTGGGCGTCCACGCCGTTCGACGTGCTCGCCACCCGCACCGTCCACGGCGCGCTGGAGCCCGCCGACGTCACGGCTCCGGCGGCCGGGCTGCTCACCGCGCTCACGGTGGAGCGGGCGGAGACGGTCGACCCCGGCGCGGGCGGGCTGTGGCAGGGCGAGCTGCCCCCGGCCGAGGGGTGGCAGCCGGTGGACGAGGTACCGGCCGCCGAGCTCGAGAGGCTCACCGAGCGGGGCCTCGCGCTCGCGCGGGAGAACGCCGGTCCGATGGGCCCGCCCGCCTCGCTGCTGGACCAGACGGTGCTCACCGTGTCGGCCGAAGGCCCGGTTGCGGGCCCGAGCACCGGCACCGGGACGCGGCCGGCGGTGAAGGTGCCGCTGCGCTGCTTGTTCGCGCTGTCCGGCATGGGGTTCCTCGGCGAGGACGGCCCTGCCGTGCGAGTGTCGGCCACCGGCACCTGGATGCGCCTGGACGCGCGTTACGGCGCGGTGGTGCGCCGCCGGATCACGGCCCTTCCGCTGCTGGTGGGCTGAACGGGAGACTCGCCCGGTCGAAACGGGAGACTCGCGCTGTCGGAACGGGAGACTCGCGCTGTCGGAAGGGGAGACTCGCGCTGGTGGTGCGCGAGTCTCCCCTTCGAGCAGCGCGAGTCTCCCGATCGAGCAGCGCGAGTCTCCCGTTCGGACCGGCTGAGATGCGCGTTCGAGCCGCGGGTCACGTCAGCCAGGCGGCCGTGTCCGGGGGGAGCCGGCCGTCCTCCAGCGGGCCGCTGGCCAGCAGGACCTCACCCGGCGGGAGCGGGACCGGTTCGGTGGAGGTGTTCAGCGCGCACACCAGCGTGGTGCCGGCGCGGCGGAACGCGAAGCAGCCCTCCGGGGCCCCGAACCACTCCAGCTCCCCGCCCTGGAACCCCGGGTGGGACTTGCGCAGCTCGATGGCCCGGCGCACCAGCGACAGCGTCGACCCGGTGTCCTCCAGCTGGTCGGCCACGACGAGCTCGCCGAACTCGGGGGGCATCGGCAGCCAGGGGTCGCCCGCCGTGAAGCCGTAGCTCGGGCCGCCGCCCTCCCAGGGCATCGGGACGCGGCAGCGGTCGCGGCCGCGGCGGGTGCGGCCGGAGCGTTCCCACACCGGGTCCTGCAGCGCCTCGTCTGGCAGGTCGACGTCGGGCAGCCCCAGCTCCTCGCCGTTGTACAGGTAGACGACACCCGGCAGCGCCAGCTCCACCAGCGACATGGCCCGCGCGCGGGCGAGCCCGGTGGCCCCGCCGCCGTAGCGGGTGACGGGCCGGGAGACGTCGTGGTTGGACAGCGTCCACGTCGGCGGGGCGCCCACCGCCGCGACCGCGGCGAGCGAGTGCTCGATCGCGGCGCGCACGGCGTCGGCCTCGAACGGGGCGCGCACGAGCCGGAAGTCGAAGCCCAGGTGCAGCTCGTCGGGGCGCACGTAGCGGGAGAAGCGGGTGTCGTCGCCGATCCAGACCTCGCCGACGACGAGCCGACCCGGGTAGTGGTCGAGCACGCCGCGGATCATCCGGTGCACGTCGTGCACGCCGTCGTGGTCGAAGCGCGGGTCCGGCTCCGCGCCGGAGCCATCCCAGCGCGCGTCGTCGCGCGCGCCGCCCCGGGGATCGCGCGTGTCGGGCAGGTCCGGCGGCTTGCTCATCCCGTGCGCCACGTCGATGCGGAACCCGTCGACACCGCGATCGAGCCAGAACCGCAGCGTCTTCTCCAGATCGGCCCACACCTCCGGGTTCGTCCAGTTCAGGTCGGGCTGTTCGGCGGCGAACAGGTGCAGGTACCACTCGCCCGCGCCGCCGTCCGGATCCTGCACGCGCGTCCAGGCGGGGCCGCCGAAGACGCTCTGCCAG
This sequence comes from Pseudonocardia kunmingensis, assembly GCF_006716445.1. GTDB lineage: Bacteria > Actinomycetota > Actinomycetes > Mycobacteriales > Pseudonocardiaceae > Pseudonocardia > Pseudonocardia kunmingensis. The sequence goes on along the minus strand of NZ_VFPA01000001.1, from coordinate 1,470,898 downwards.
TTGTTGGGCGGTGCGGCGCCGTTCGTGCCGGTGCCGGGGCGGAAGTGGTAGCGGGCCCGCTCCGGGCTGCCCGGTGCGGAGTCCAGGGCGGCGCGGAACCACTCGTGCTCGCTGGAGGTGTGGTTGGGGACGAGATCGATCGTGACGCGCAGGCCGTGCTCGTGGGCGTCGGCGACGAGCCGGTCGAACGTGGCGAGGTCGCCGAAGACCGGGTCGACGTCGCGCGCGTCGGCGACGTCGTACCCGTGGTCGACCATCGGGGAGGTGTAGAACGGTGTGAGCCACAGCGCGTCGACGCCGAGCAGCTCCAGGTAGCCCAGCCGGGCCCGGATGCCTTCGAGGTCGCCGACGCCGTCGCCGTCGCCGTCGGCGAACGAACGGACGTAGACCTGGTACACCACGGCGTCGCGCCACCACTGCACGCGCCAGATCTTGCCAGCACCGGGGACGGAGTGAGCGCCCTCCGTCACACCCGGTAGCACTTTCGGGTGGTTCTCACCCCGCCGGACGGCACCCGGTCAGAAGTTGCTGTTGACCATGCTCGCGGCCGCGTAGGTCATGTACTGCCACAGCTGGTCGCGGTGCGCGTCGTCCAGGCCCGCGTCGTCGACGGCCACCCGCATGCACCGCAGCCACGCGTCGCGCTCGATCGGCCCGACCTTGAACGGCGCGTGCCGCATCCGCAGCCGCGGGTGGCCCCGCTGGTCGGAGTACGTGCGCGGGCCGCCCCAGTACTGCTCGAGGAACATCCGCAGCCGGACCTCGGCGGGGCCGAGGTCCTCCTCCGGGTAGAGCGGGCGCAGCACCTCGTCCTCGGCGACCTGCTCGTAGAACCGGCGCACGAGCTTCTCGAAGACCGGGGCGCCGCCCACCTCGGCGTAGAAGTTCTGGGGTTCGGTCACGCCCCCATCATCCCCCCTGCTACGCGCTGGCCTGCGAGGTGGGGAAAACCGTGGGCCGTGGCACAGCGGCGTCCTCGAGCGCGTCGGCGATCGCGGCGTTGAGGGCGCGCTGGACGGAGAACTGCTCACCGGGCTTGACCTTGACGGTCAGCCGGAGCGTGACGCCCTCCGGCGCGACCCGGTCCACGCCCAGCATCTCCGGCGGCTCCAGCACGGAGTCGACGATGTCCTTCACGGCCACCCGATCGGTGACGGCGCGCTCCGCGAGGGCCGTGGCCGACGGGATGTCGGCGGTGTGCGCCAGCGGGACGTCGACGACGGCGACCGCGTAGCCCTGGCTCATGTTGCCGACGCGCAGGATCTCGCCGTTGCGGACGTACCAGACCGTGCCCTTGAGGTCGCGCAGCGTCGTGATCCGCAGCCCGACGGCCTCGACGACGCCGATCGCGTCCCCGACGTCGACGATGTCACCGACGCCGTACTGGTCCTCGAGCAGCATGAACATGCCGGACAGGAAGTCGCGCACCAGGTTCTGCGCGCCGAAGCCGACCGCGACGCCGACGATCCCCGCTGACGCGAGGATCGGCGCGAGCGCCACACCGAACTCGGCGAGCACCATGATCGCCGCGATCGTCAGCACGACGATCGAGCTGAGCGAGCGCAGCACCGAGCCGATCGTGCGGGCCCGCTGCGCGCGGCGCGGGGTGACCGGCGCGTTGCCGTTGGCGCGCAGCCGCGGGGTGCGGCCGATGAGCTTGGAGATGCGCGAGTTCGCGGCGCCCTCGACGATCTGGTTGATCGTCCGGTGGATCAGGTAGCGGGCGCCGAACGCGAGCAGCAGGATCAGCGCGACCGACGTCGTCGTGGAGACGATCGCGTCCGCCGAGCGGGCCAGGAAGTCGCTGTTGGTCCACTGGTAGAAGCTGGCGCACCAGCTCCCGGCCTCGGTGGCGCAGGTGGGCTGGGAGGGTGCGATCAGAGCGGGGGATGCGGTGTCGGGCGGGGGTGCGGGGGTGGTCACGACAGCTCCAGACCGGTATGGGCGGCGAGGAAGGACAGCTGGTCGGCCGCCAGCGCGACGGTGCGGGAGACCGAGCGGGCCCCGTGGCCGACGTCGGTCTCGCGGCGGATCAGGACGGGGTGGGTGCGCGGGTCGCCGGTGGTGGCGTGCTGCAGCGCCGCGCACATCTTGCGCGCGTGCAGCGGGTCGACGCGGGTGTCGGAGTCGAACACGGTGAACAGCACCGCCGGGTACGCGACCCCGTCCCGGACGTGGTGGTATGGCGAGTAGGACAGCAGCCAGCCCAGCTCGTCGGGGTCGGCGGCGGTGCCGTACTCGTCGTTCCAGGTGCGGCCGAGGGAGAACTCCTCGTAGCGCACCATGTCCAGCAGCGGCGCCGAGCAGACGACCGCGCGGTAGAGGTCGGGGCGCTGGGTGAGCGCGGCGCCGACGAGCAGCCCGCCGTTCGAGCCGCCCATGATCGCCAACCGGTCCGCGGCGGTGTCACCCGCGTCGATCAGGGCTTCGGCCGCGGCGTGCAGGTCGTCGAACACGTTCTGTTTGTGCGCGCGGTTGCCGGCGAGGTGCCACTCCTCGCCCTCCTCGCCGCCGCCGCGCAGCGACACCAGCGCGTACACGCCGCCGGCCGCCACCCACGCGAGCGCCGAGGCGGTGTAGGCGGGCTCGCGGCTGATCCCGAACCCGCCGTAGCCGGTGACGAGCGCGGGGCGCGCGCCGCGGGCGTCGGGCGGGGAGAGGACGAACATCCGCACGGTGGTGCCGTCGGCGGAGGTGAACTCGCGCTGCTCGCTGCGCACGGTGGGCAGGTCGACCGCGCCCGGTGCGGCCTCCTCCCGGAGCGTCTCCCCGGTCGCCAGGTCGAAGCGGTGCACCTCGGGCGGGGTCACCAGGTCGGTCCAGCCGAGCCAGAGGCGCCCCGCCTCGGCGGGCGTGTCGCGGTCGGCGACCGAGAACCCGATCAGGGAACCGGTGCCGGGCAGCGGGACGGTGCCGCGCGGCGTGCCGTCGGCGGCGTCGTGCAGCGCGACCTCGGCGACCGCGTGCCGGGCGCGGGCGAGCGCCAGCAGCACGGTCCCGTCGGGCGCCTCCAGCCGGCGCACGGCCTGCAGCACCGAGCCCGGGTCCTCGGCCACCAGCTCGCGCCAGTGCTCGCGCTCGGGCGTGCGCGGGTCGGTGACGGCGAGCCGCCACCGCGGCGCGCCGTCGGTCGTGTGCAGGTAGAGCCGGCCGTCCCGCTCGACCCACGCGTGGCACTGCACGTCGTCGGCCTGCGTGAGCACCGGGGCCAGCTTGACGTCGGTGCCGCCCAGCTCGGCGATCCACACGCTGTCGCGACGGGCGGTGCCGACGTTGCCGGTGACGACCAGCCAACCGCCGTCGCGGGAGACCTGCACGCCGTAGTAGGTGTGCTCGTCGTAGAGGCCCGGGCCGTCGACCAGCTCGTCGGTGTCGGCGGGGGTGCCGACCCGGTGGCGCCAGATGCGGCGGTGGAACGCCTGCTGCCCGGGCGGTGCCTCGTCCTCGTCCACCATGCGGACGTAGACGAACTCCTCGCCGCCGGGCAGCCAGGACACGTCGGAGTAGCGGCAGCGGTCGATCGGCGCCTCGACGTCGTGACCGGTGGAGACGTCGAGCACGTGCAGCACCGAGTGCTCGTCGCCGCCGGAGGAGAGCTGGTAGGCCAGCCGCCGCCCCTCGAGGTCGGGCACCCAGGCGTCGAGCGTGGTCAGGCCGCTGGGGTCGAGGGCGACCGGGTCGAGCAGGACCCGCTCGGCGCCGTCGGGCTCCCGCACGAGGAGCACGGCGTGCTCCTGGCCGGGCTCGCGCCGCGTGGCGAACCGGCGCCCGGCCCGCCACAGCGGGGCGGACACCGATCCGGCCGACAGGAGCGCGGTGAGCGTGGCCGCCAGGCCGTCGCGTCCGGGGAGCCGCTCCAGGTGCGCGCCGGTCACGGCGTCCTGCGCCGCGGACCACTCCCGCGTGCGCGGGTCGTCGGCGTCCTCCAGCCAGCGGTAGGGGTCGGCCACGCGATGGCCGTGCAGGTCCTCGACGAGGTCCAGCCGCAAGGCGTCGGGGTAGGGGGCGTCCACGCGGGCCGAGGTTACGTCACCCGGTCCGGTGGTCGTGGCGGCCCGCGCCGGACCGGCGACCCCCGCCGACGAACGGCGGTCCGCCGCCACGGGCGGCCGCTCGCCCGCGGCGTGGCGCCGTTCGACCGCCGGACGAGCGCCCGCGTCGCTCCCTCCACCGACGCGGGCGCCGTCCGTCGCGGGCGTGAGCTCACTCCGGCCGTCGGTCGGCCACGTGGGCGGGCGCCGGGGCGTCGGCGGGCAGGGTCGGGCACGGCTCGGGGGCACCGAACACCGTGCGGACCGGCAGCACGCCCGCCCAGCGGTCGCCGGCCGCGACGTCGGCCTCGTCGTCGGCGGGTGGGCCGGTGCGGACCTTGACGCTGGCCTCGGTGAGGTCGAGGGCGAACACCGCGGTGGCAGCGAGCTCGCGCCGGTCGGGCTCGCGGGCGTGCTCCCAGGACCCCGGCGAGAGCTGCTCGACGATCGCGCGCAGCGCGGCCAGCTGCTCGTCGCGGTCGGTGACGTGCCGGACCGGCCCGTGCACGACCGCGCTGCGGTAGTTCATGGAGTGGTTGAACACCGAGCGGGCGTAGACGATCCCGTCGAGGTGGGTCACGGTCAGGCAGACGGGCGCGCCGTCGGCGATCCGGAGCCAGCCCGCGCCCGTGGAGCCGTGCACGTAGACGGTGTCGTCGATGCGCCCGTAGCCGGTGGGGATGACGACGGGGGCGCCGTCGCGGACGAGGCCGAGGTGGCAGACGAGCCCGGCGTCGAGCACGGCGTGCAGGTCGGCTCGTTCCGTGCGGGCGCGCTCGCGGTGCCGGGTGACGGTGGTGCGGTCGGTGGTCGAGAGGCTCACCGCACCATCCTCGTCGCTGCGGTGGCATCGTGGCAGGGCCACTTCTTCCCGACTTCGGAAGGCCACTCGTGGACCTGCCGCCGCTGCCGCTCGACCGTGACGCCGGTCGTCCGCTCGCCGCCCAGCTCGCCGACGGGCTGCGCGCCGCCACGACGGGTGGCGCGCTCCGCGCGGGGGACCGGCTCCCGTCCACGCGGGCGCTCGCGGCCGCGCTCGGCGTGAGCCGCACCGTGACGGCCGCCGCGTACGACCAGCTGCTCGCCGAGGGCTGGGCGGAGGGACGGCGCGGGTCGGGGACGTTCGTCGTCGGCGCACCCGCCGCGTCCCGCACGCCGGTGCCCGCGGCGACCGCCGCCGTACCCGAAGGCGACGCCGGCCTCGTCGACCTGAGTGCCGGGAGCCCGTGCGTCGGCGCGCTGGACCGGGCGGCGTGGCGCCGGGCGTGGCGCGCGGCCGCCGATCCGGCACCCGATGTCATGCCCGACCCCGTGGGACTGCCGGAGTTCCGGGCCGTGGTCGTCGAGCACCTGTTGCGCCACCGCGGCCTGCCCGCCCACCCCGCTGACGTGCTCGCGACCGGGGGCAGCACGGCCGCCATCGGCGAGGTGGCGCGCACGCTGCCCCCCGGCGCCCGCGTCGCGGTGGAGGAGCCGGGCTACCAGCGGGCGGTCACGGCGTTGCGGGACGCAGGCCTCGAGGTCGTCGCCGTGCCGGTCGACGGCGCCGGGCTCGTCGTCGAGGCCGTCCCCGCCGGGACCGCGGCCGTGTACTGCACCCCGGCGCACCAGTACCCGCTGGGGGCGCGCCTGTCGGCGACGCGCCGCGTCGCCCTGGTGGAGCGGGCCCGCGCCGAGGGCTTCCTCGTGCTGGAGGACGACTACGACGGCGAGCTGCGCTACGACGTGGCGCCGCTGCCGCTGCTCGCCGCACTCGGCCCGGACGTCGTGGCGCACCTGGGCACGGCCAGCAAGCTGCTCACCCCGACCCTCGGCGCCGGCTGGCTGGTCGCCCCGCCCGCCGTCCGCGCCGCGGTGCTGGCCGTGCGCGGCCGCACCGGCGGGCGTCCGGCGCGGGCGGGTCAGCGCGTCTTCGCCGCGTTCGGCGCGCACGGCGACCTGGCCCGCCACCTGCGGCGGCTGCGCCGGGAGCTCTCGGGCCGCCGCTCCGCGGTCGTCGCCGCGGTGCACGCCGCCGGGCGGGCGGTGGAGGGTGACGCCGCAGGCGCGCACGTGCTCGTCCCGCTGCCCGGCGCGGCCACCGAGCGCGCGGTCGTGGCCGCGGCCGCGGCGAGCGGGGTGGCGCTGGACGGCCTCGGGCGCCACTACGCCGCCCCGCCGGCCCGGGCGGGGATCGTGCTCGGGTACGCGGGCCCGGGCTCCGACGAGCTGGAGTGGGCGCTGCCGCTGGTCACCGAGGCGCTCCGGCGCTGAGGTTCACACGTCGGCGTCGACGGCGTTCCGCACGACCTCGAGCAGGCCGGGGAAGCGGGCGTCGAGGTCCTCGCGCCGCAGCGTGTGCAGGATCGTGCGGCCCTCCCGCCGGGCGTGCAGGACGCCGCTCTCCCGCAGGATCCGCCAGTGGTGGCTCGCCGCCGACTTCGGCACGTCGGGCAGCGTGGTGCCGCAGGTCAGCTCCTCGCCGTCGGCGAGCCTGCGCACCACGCGGAGCCGTACCGGGTGGGCCAGTGCGTCGAGGACCGACTCGAAGCGGATCTGCTCGCGGGTCGGGTGGCTGAGCGTCTGCACGGTTCAACAGTACGTGAACTTGCCAAAGGTTGCGGTCATGCTGTCTCATAGTTCAGCAACATTTGAACATTAGGAGGGCGCATGAGCGCTTACATGATCATCAGTGTCACGCCGGAGGACGAGGAGGGGTTCGCGGAGTACGAGAGGCGGACGCTCGCCGTCGTGGAGCGCTTCGGCGGTCGCCCCGTCGCCCGGGACACCGCCTCGTTCGCCCTGGAGGGCGCCGTGGCGCCCGGGATCGCCGTGATCCTCGAGTTCCCGAGCAAGGAGCACGTGCGGGCGTTCTACGAGTCCGAGGAGTACGCGCCGCTCAAGGCGTTCCGGCACGCCATCGCGCGCGCGGGAGCGCTGGTCATGGACGTGGCGTAGCGGCCGGGCCGTCCGTCCGCCCGTGACCCGTCGGGGGGCGTTGACTGCGGCGCGGCATCGCCCCTAGCCTTCCCCACATTGGTTCGACCAATCGTGAGGAGGTGGGCGGGTGGGTGTGGACCTGTCATTCCTGATCCGCAGCCTCGCGGAGCAGGCGGTCCCCGAGCCGCGAACCGGCCGGCTGCGGCTGCCGACCGAACGGGAGCTCGGTGCCGGCCTGGAGGTGAGCCGGGGTGCGTTGCGCGAGCAGTTGTCGATGCTGGAGGCGCTGGGTTTCCTGGAACGCACCCAGGGCCGGGGCTCCTACCTGCGGGTCCCGGATGCGGGGTTCCTGCAGCTGTCCTTCGACCTGTCGCAGCAGCTCGGCCAGCTGACGCACGAGCAGTTCGGCGCGGCGCGGGAGATGCTGGAGATCTCCGTCGCCGAGGCCGCGGCGGGCCTGGCCACCCCCGAGGACGTCGCGGCGCTGCGCGGGCTCGTCGACGAGATGGTCCGCGCCGCCGACGCGGGCGAGGAGCACCGCGCACTCGAGGCCGACCTGGAGTTCCACCGCCGCCTGTTCGCCGTGGTGGACAACCCGATCTTCACCATGCTGCGCAACGGGCTGGCGCACGTCCTGCGCGACGCCGTCGTCGACCGCAGGCGGCTGGCCGCGGAACGCGAGCAGGCGCCGGCCGGCACGCCACGTCCGTCCGACGCCGTGCACCACGAGATCGTCGACGCGCTCGCCGCCGGGGACGGCGACGCGGCGCGCACCGCCATGCGCCGCCACTTCCTGGTGTGGCGCGACGCCACCGGTACCCCCGAGGAACCCACGGACGGGAAACTGCCATGACACCGAAAGACGTCACCTTCGTCGGCATCGGGGCCATCGGCCTGCCGATGGCCGGCCGGTTGGCCGCCGCGGGCCACCGCACCACCGGCGTGGACCCGCTCCCCGCGGCCCTCGAACGGGCCGCCGCCGCGGGCCTGTCCGCCGTGTCGCGCTTCCCCGAGGCGCCGCGGGCCGAGTTCGTGATCGTGATGGTCGCGACGCCCGACCAGCTCGCGGCGCTGGTGAGCGAGGCGCTGGCCGGGGACGTGGGCGGGCAGCGCTGGGTCGTGATGAGCACGGTCGGGCCGGACGCGGTGCGCGCGGAGGGTGAACGGCTGCGCGCCGCGGGGGCGAGCGTGCTCGACGTCCCCGTCACCGGCGGGGTGGCGCGGGCGAAGGCCGGCGAGCTGACGATGTTCGCCTCCGGCCCCGCGGCCGACGTCGCCGCGGCGCGCCCCGTGCTCGAGGCGCTCGGCACCGTGCGCGAGGTCGGCGGCGAGATCGGCGAGGGGCAGGCGATCAAGGTCGTCAACCAGCACCTGTGCGCCGTCCACATCGTGGCCGCCGCCGAGGCGCTGGCACTGGCCGACGCCCTCGGGCTCGACCAGGAGCAGGTCCTCTCGCTCGTCGAGCAGGGCGCCGCCGGGTCGTTCATGCTGTCCGACCGCGGCCGGCGGATGCTCGCGGGCACCGACGTCGAGGTCGCCAGCGCGGTCGGGATCTTCGTGAAGGACAGCGGGCTCGTCGCCGACGCCGCTCGTGCCGTCGCGGCCGAGACCCCGCTGCTCGACGCCGCGCGCGACCGCTACCTGGCGGCCGCCGAGGCCGGACTCACCGTCCGCGACGACTCACGCGTGATCGAGACCTACTCGGGAGGCAGGCGATGACCCCGTTCCCCGCCGAACGGACCGTGCTGCTGACGGGCGCGGCGTCCCCGCGCGGCATCGGCCGCGCCGCCGCCGACCGGATGGCCCGGGAGGGCTGGGCGGTCGCGGTGCTCGACGTCGACGCCGGCCAGGCCGAAGCCGCGGCGGCCGAGATCGGGCAGGCCCGCGGCGTGCCGGTGCTCGGCGTCGGCGCGGACGTCTCCGACGAGGCGGCGGTCGACGCGGCCGTCGCGCGGGTGGAGGCGGAACTGCCGCCGCTGGTGGGGCTGGCCAACCTGGCCGGGATCAGCTCGCCCACGCCGTTCATGCAGGAGACGGTGGCGGGTTGGGACCGCGTCTTCGCGGTGAACACCCGCGGCACGTTCGTCGTCACCCAGCGGGTGCTGCGCGGCATGATCGACCGGAAGCTCGGCCGCGTCGTCAGCGTCTCGTCGGTGTCCGCCCAGCGCGGCGGCGGCACCTACTCGAAGGTGGCCTACAGCGCGTCGAAGGCGGCGGTCATCGGCTTCACCCGTGCGCTCGCCCGGGAGGTGGGGGAGCACGGCATCACCGTGAACGCCGTGACGCCCGGGCCGATCGACACCGACATCATGGGCGGCACCCTCACCGAGGAGCGCAAGGCGGCGATGGCGGCCGACACCCTGCTGGGCCGGGTGGGCACCCGGGAGGAGGTCGCGGCGCTGATCGCGTTCCTGCTCGGCGAGGAGGCCGGCTGGATCACCGCCGCAACCTACGACATCAACGGCGGGCTGCAGATCTCATGACGAGCGAGTCCGCGCTGCTCGCCGGCTACCCGACCGAGGTGCCGGTCCCCGCGAGCGAGGTGGCCGCCTCGGTCGCCGCGGCGGGGCGCACCCTCGTCGTGCTCGACGACGACCCGACCGGCACCCAGTCCGTCGCCGACCTCCCGGTGCTCACCCGCTGGTCGGAGGCGGACCTGCGGTGGGCCCTCGAGCAGGACGCGCCCGCGGTCTACGTGCTGACCAACACCCGCAGCCTCGACCCGGAGGAGGCGGCGGCGCGCAACCGGGAGGTCGTGGCCAACGCCCTCGCCGCGGCGGACGGGCGCCCGCTCGGGTTCGTCAGCCGCAGCGACTCCACGCTGCGCGGGCACTTCCCGCTCGAGCCGGAGGTGATCGCCGAGGAGCTCGCGCGCGTCGGCGTGCGCACCGACGGCGTCGTGGTCGTCCCCGCGTTCCCGGACGCCGGGCGGGTCACGATCGGCGGCACCCACTACATGCGGGGCGGCGGCGGGAGCCTCGTCCCCGTGGCCGAGACGGAGTTCGCGCAGGACGCGACGTTCGGCTTCACGCGCTCGCACCTGGCCGAGTACGTCGAGGAGAAGTCGGGAGGTCGGTACGCGGCGCGCGACGTGGTCGTGCTCGACCTCGGCGTGGTCCGCGGCGGGGCCGACGGCATCGCGGACGCCCTCGCCTGCGTGTCCGGCGGCGTCCCGGTCGTCGCCGACATCGTCACCGAGAACGACCTGCGGGCGCTGGCCCTCGGCCTGGCCGAGGCGGAGCGGCGGGGAAGTCGCTGCTGTACCGCGTGGGCCCGCCGTTCGTCCGCGGCCGGATCGGGCAGGAGGCGCGGGCGCCGCTCACCGCCGAGGAGGTGTACGGCGGGACGCCGCGACCCGGCGGTGGGTTGATCGTCATCGGCTCGCACGTCGGGCTCACCACGCGGCAGCTCGACGCGATGCGCGAGGGGCGCCCGGACGTGCGGACCGTCGAGCTGCACGTCCCGCAGCTGCTCGGGGACGCTCCCGCCGAGCTCGACGCCGTGGTCGCCGACGTCGTGGCCGGCCTCGCCGAGGGCGACGTGGTGCTGCACACCAGCCGCGACCTGGTGCGGGGGGACTCGGCGGGCGCGAGCCTGCGGATCGCCCGCACCGTCTCGGCCGCGCTCGTCGAGGTCGTGCGGCGCACGCTCGCGCAGCGCCCGCCCCGGTTCGTGATCGCCAAGGGCGGGATCACCTCGTCGGACGTCGCCGGGGAGGGCCTGCAGATCCGCCGCGCGGTCGTCCGCGGCCCGATGCTGCCCGGCATCGTCTCGCTCTGGGAACCGGTCGACGGACCGGCCCGGGGCATCCCCTACGTCGTGTTCGCGGGGAACGTGGGGGACGACCGCTCCCTGCTGGACGTCGTCCGCGTCCTGAGCGGGGCGCCCTGAGCGGGCTTTCAGCCCTGGTGGGGGTGGCGGGAGGTCGTCGGCGGGACGAACGTCTCCTTGATCGTGCGGGGGCTGGTCCAGCGGAGCAGGTTGAAGATCGAGCCGGCCTTGTCGTTCGTGCCGGACGCGCGGCCGCCGCCGAAGGGCTGCTGGCCGACGACCGAGCCGGTCGGCTTGTCGTTGATGTAGAAGTTGCCCGCCGCGAAGCGCAGGGCCTCGGACGCCGTGGCGACGGCCGCGCGGTCCTGGGCGATGACCGCCCCGGTCAGCCCGTACGGGGAGCCCTGGTCGACGTGCTGGAGCGTGCGCTCGAACTCGTCGTCCTCGTACACGTTCACGGCCAGCAGCGGGCCGAAGTACTCGGTGGAGAAGACCTCGTTGCCCGGGTCGCCGCCGACGACCACGGTCGGCCGCACGAAGTACCCCGTGCTGTCGTCGGCGGTGCCGCCCGCAATCACCTCGAGGCCGGGGTCGGAATGGGCGCGCTCGATCGCGGTGGTGACCTTGTCGTAGGCCCTGCGGTCGATGACCGCGCCGAGGAAGTTGCCGAAGTCCTCGACGTCGCCCATCGGCAGCGCCTCCACCTCGGCGACGAGGTCGTCGCGCAGCCGGGCCCACAGCGAACGCGGCACGAACGCCCGGGAGGCGGCCGAGCACTTCTGGCCCTGGTACTCGAACGCGCCGCGCACGAGCGCGGTGCGCACCACGTCCACGTCCGCCGAGGCGTGCGCGACGACGAAGTCCTTGCCGCCGGTCTCGCCGACCAGGCGCGGGTAGCTCGCGTAGCCGGCGATGTTCGCGCTGACCTGCTGCCACAGGTGCTGGAATGTCGCGGACGAGCCCGTGAAGTGGATGCCGGCGAGCGCCCGGTCGGCCAGCAGCACCTCGGAGACCTCGCGGCCGTCGCCGGTGAGCAGGTTGATCACGCCGGGCGGCAGGCCCGCCGCCTCCAGCAGGCGCATCGTGTAGTGCGCGGCGAGCGTCTGCGTCGGGGACGGCTTCCAGACGACGGTGTTGCCCATCAGCGCCGGCGCGGTGGGCAGGTTCCCGGCGATCGCGGTGAAGTTGAACGGCGTGATCGCGTAGACGAAGCCCTCCAGCGGGCGGTAGTCCATGCGGTTCCAGGCGCCGGCGGCGCTGTGCGGCTGGTTCTCCATGAGCTGGCGCGCGTACGCCACGTTGAAGCGCCAGAAGTCGGCGAGCTCGCAGGCGGCGTCGATCTCGGCCTGGATGCAGGTCTTGCTCTGGCCGAGCATGGTGGCGGCGTTGAGCCGGTCGCGCCACGGCCCGGACAGCAGGTCCGCGGCGCGCAGCAGGATCGCCGCGCGGTCCTCGAACGGCATCGCGCGCCACGCGGGCGCGGCCCGCAGCGCGGCCTCGACGGCCGCCTTCGCCTCGCCGTGGCCCGCGTTCGCCGCGGTGCCGAGCACGCGGGCGTGGTCGTGCGGGGCGACGACGTCGAACCGCGCGCCGCCCGCCATCTGCTGCTTGCCGTCGATGGTGACCGTCAGCTCGTGGTGGCGGCCGCCCACCTCGGCGAGTGCGGCCTGCAGGCTCGCGCGTTCCGGCGTGCCCGGCGCGTAGTCGCGCACCGGCTCGTTCCGCGGCGTCGGCGTGGTGGTGATCGCGTCCATGGCAGGGGCTCCCGGGGTCGGAGGGTGCCTAGAACCCTAGGAAGGAGCGCCGCTCCGCGAGTCGTCCGAGCAGACGACGATCCGGCTGGGCGGTTGTCCGACCGGACAACCGCCCAGAACGGTCATACCTGCCGGGCGAGCAGGGCGTCGAGCGCGGCGTAGCTCTCGTTGAGCCCGGTCGCCATGCCGGAGCCCAGCATCCCGTCGCGCTCCTCGGTGGTGTGGAACAGCGAGGTCGTGGTGACCCGGGTGCGGCCGTCGCCCAGGTCGGTGAACTCGGCGGTCTCGACGATCACGTGGCCCGGCATCCCGTCCCACTCGAACGTCTGCACGATCCGCTCGTGCGGGACCACCTCGCGGACGCGGCCCTCGAACCCGCTGTCGCCCTCCGGGCCGTGCTCGACGATCCGCCAGCGCCCGCCGCGCTCCACCTCCATGCGCTCGATCGTGAGCTTGTTGCCGCGGCCCCACCACTGCGCGAGCAGGTCGGGGTCGGTGTAGGCCTGCCACACCCGCGCGACGGGTGCCGCGAAGTCGCGCTCGACGCGGATCTCGCGCTCGGCCGGGGTGGTGATCGTCGCCTCGCTCATCGTCCGTCTCCTCTGTCCCGCTCGAGGAACTCGCCCAACCGATCGAGGCGGGCCTCGAGCATCTCCTGGTACCGCGCGATCCACGCGGTCTCGTCCTGCAGCCGGCGTGGGCCGAGCCGGCACCGCCGGACCCGGCCGACCTTCTCCGTGCTCACCAGACCCGCCTCCTCGAGGACGCGGATGTGCTTCTTCATCCCGGTCAGCGTCATCCCGAACTGCTCGGCGAGCTCGGTGACGGATGCCTCCTGCCTGCCCAGGCGCTCGAGGATGCCGCGGCGGGTCCGGTCGGCCAGTGCGTGGAAGGAGTCGTCGAGTCCGTCCGAACACTGAACCATGTGGCTCAGTATTTGCGGGGCGCGCGAGGCTGTCAAGCCGCCGTCCGCTCGCGACTCACACCGGAGTGGCGGGTTCGGAGGCGTAGGCCTCGTGGAGGAGCCGGGTGAACCCGGGGTCGTCCGCCAGCCGGTGCTCGCCGAGGCGCGAGACCGGGATGGCCGGGACCCAGGAGTTCATCACCACCGCGGACATGCGGTCCGTCAGGTCCGACCGGCGGATCTCCCGGGACCGCTGGGGAACTCCACGGGCGTCGAGCCGGCGGGCCAGGGTCTGCATCGTCACCCCGGGCAGTACCGCGGCCTTCGGCCAGATCACGGAGTCGCCGTCCCAGAACGCCAGGTTCCAGATGGTCGCTTCGCTCAGCCGGCCGGCGCGGTCCTCGAAGGCGGCGTCGTCGAAGCCGCGGGTGTGCGCCCTCCTGAGGAAGTGCGTCTTGGCGACCTCGCCGACGTGCTTGATGTGGGGCAGGTAGCGCTCGTGCCCGACGACGTCCAGCGCCAGTGGCCCCGCGGGCGGCTGCGCGGGCTCGGTGATCCGGACGACGACGTCGAGGCTCCCGTCGGGGTCGGCGGGCAGGAACTCCCCCGGGCGTGACGTGACGACGAAGGTCAGCGACGAGTCCGGCGGACCGGCATCGATCGCGGTCCGCAGGTGCTCCCGGATCCGGGAGTCGGGCAGGTGCCGGTCGAACAGCTCGTCGCTGGCCGTCCGGAGCCGGTCGAGGTGCAGGTCCAGGGACCTGACGGACCGATCACGGACCTGCATGGCGGTGAAGTGGGCGTAACCTGCGAAGGCCAGCGGCGCGAGGTCCTCGGCCGTGGCGGCCCGACCGTTGAGGTGGGCGATCGAGATCGACATACCGCGAACGTAGGAGTTGACACCAGTGTCACAGGCAAGTCGCCAGGCGCGCGAGTTGCTCCGCGTCGGGGACCTGGCGGCACGCACGGGGGTGAACCCGCGGCTCCTGCGCTACTACGAGAACCAAGGGCTCATCGAAGCGGCTCGGTCCTCGACCGGCCAACGGCTCTTCGACGCCGCCGCGGTGGAGCAGGTCCGCTACGTCCGGCAGCTGCTGGACGCCGGGCTGCCGACGCGCGTCATCCGCGAGCTCCTCGGCTGCATCCGGGAACCGGGTCGCCTGGAGCCCTGTGCGGTGCCCACCCTCGTCGAGCACCTGCGCGCGCACGACGAGCGGATCGCGGGCCTCCTCGGCACCCGCCACGCGCTCCAGGGTCTGATCGACTCCTCGAGCCCCGCTCGGTAGCCCTCCGAGATCAGGAGCGCTCGCGCAGGGCGGCCAGCAGCTGCAGGTGGTGCACCAGCCGGGCTCGCGGGTCGCCCAGCCGCAGGCCGGCGATGGCGGTGGCCCGGCGCACCCGGTAGCGCAGCGTGTTGGGGTGGACGGTGAGCTTCTCGGCCGCGGCCCGGACGTCGCCCATCGCGTCGAGCCAGGCCACGACCGACGTGACGAGGTCGGTGCGGTGCTCCCGGTCGTAGGCCACGAGCCGGGCGATGCCGGGGTCGTGCAGGTCGGGGCCGGCCTCCAGGAGGTCGAGGGTCTGGGTGAGCAGCACCTCGGCGCGGATCTCGCCGAACACCGCGACGTCCTGCGCGTCGCCCATCGCGCCCAGCACCCGGTCGGCCTCGCGGCGCGAGTCCGGTACGCCCGCGAGCCCCGGCACCGGCGACCCGAGCCCCGCCTGCACGCGGACCCCGCTGCGGCGGCGGGCGGCCGTGACGACCTCGGCGCACATCGTCCTGAGCGCCGCGTCGGTGCGCTGCACGCCGGGCAGCACCGCGTACACCCGTGACTCCACCGCGGTGCACAACGCGGCCCTGCGGTGGCCCGCGGCGTGCACCGACACGATCTCGGCGAGCTCGGCGAGGCCCAGGTCGTGGGTGGCGGGGTCGCCGTCGCGGACGGCGAACGCGACGACCAGCGCGCCGGCGTGCTCGTCGAGGCCGAACGTGCCGGCGACGAGGTCCGGGCTCGCGCGCCCGTCGAGCAGCCCGGCCACCAGGTCGCGTTCCCAGCGGCCGCCGGGCGTCTGCTGGCTGCGCCGGCGCACGAGGTGTCCCGCCGCCACGCGCGCCGCCCCGACCAGCACGTCGGCCGCGCGCTCGGCGAACGGCTCCGCCCCCTCCTGCACCCAGATCGTCCCCAGCTGGCGGGAGCCCGCGTGGATGCCGACGGCCAGCCGGCGCCGGATGCCCAGATCGGCGTGCTCGTCGACGTGGACGACGTCCTCGCCGGCGCGCAACCGGTCGAACACGCCCCACTCGCGCAGCATCCGCAGGTAGGCCGGCGGGCCCTGGCGGCCGAGGATCGACAACCTGCGCAGCTCGTCGACCTGCGCCGCGTCGTCGTCGGAACGGGAGTAGGCGAGCACGCGGCTGGCGGTGTCCTCGATGCTCACGACGCCGCGGGTGAGCAGCGCGACGGTCTGCGCGAGCGAGAACAGGTCGCCCGGACCGTCCTCGCCCGCGGCCCCGCCCTCGTGCAGCACGTCCCGCGCGAGCGACTCGAGCCGCTCCCAGCGCACGTCCGGCCGCACGAGCAGCAGGGCTGCGCCCGCCTCCGTCGCGGCGGCCTGCAGCACGTCGGTGGCCCCGCCGGCCTTCACCGCGACCGCCGCGGCTCCGCGCCGGGCCGCGGCGCGCAGCGCCGCCGTCGCCGCCCGGCCGCGGACCCCGATCACGAGGACCAGCTGGCCCGGATAGCGGTCCGGCTCGTCGTCGGGGTCGACGATCGCGAGCCCGGTCAGCGCGACGTCCAGGCCCGCCGGCGTCGCAGCCACCTCGACCAGCGGCTCGCCGATCGCGGCGAGCAGCTGGCGCAGCGTCGTGTCCACGGCCGGCCTCCTCGAGCTGCTCGTCGGATCGGACGAGGGGAGGAGGTGAACCTTATCCGGCCGGACAACCAGCGGTCTGTGGCGTCGCTGGCCGGACGGCGGGGGTCAGCCGAGCAGGTGGTCGAACTCGCCGCGGCGGGCGCCGTCGAGGAAGGCGGCAATCTCGGCGCGGGTGAAGAGCAGGTGCGGGGCCTCGGGCCGCTTCGAGTCCCGGAGCGCGATCATGTCGCCCGCTGGAGCGAGCTCCACGCAGTCACCGTGGCCGTAGCTGCGCGATGCCTTGACCCAGTCGAGCTGGAGGGGAGCCACGTCGTGAGCCTCCGGGAAGCGTGCGTGCCACCCGTGTCCGGGCTGGTCATCGCGTGTTCGAGAGCGGGGAGCGCCTTGCGGCGCGGGAAGCGTACTGGTTCGGGACGGCGGTCATCCGATCCGGGAGGGGCATGATCCGAACGGCGCCGCGCGCTCGATGCGCTGCGTGCCCACTTCTCGTCAGCTGTGCGGAATCGCCTCGCGGATCAGCACTCCGCTGTCCTCCTCGGAGAGCGCGAGCGCGGAGAGTGACTGCCACGCTGCGGCGTACCGCGCGAGGTCCTCGTCCTTGAACAGGTTGCGGGCGCCGGACAGGCCCTCCACGTAGACGAGCTCGGGCCCGTGGTCGCCCTTGGTGCTCACGATCACGAAGCGACTGTCCATGCCGGGATGGGCGCCGGCCGAGTACGGGAGCACGCGGATCGACACCCGGGGCCGGTCGGCCGCCGCGGCCAACGCCGTCAGCTGCTCCCGCATCGTGTCCGGTCCGCCGGTCGCGCGGTGGAGCACCGACTCGTCGAGGATGGCCCAGATCCATGGCGGGTCGGCTCCGTCGAGGAGCTCCTGGCGGCGGATCCGGTGCTCGACGGTGGTCGCCCGGTCCTCGTCGGGGGTGTCGATCGCCGTGCGGTCCACCACCGCCTCGCAGTAGGCGCGCGTCTGGAAGAGCCCGGGCACGATCGAGCCGTAGGTCGTGATCGCCGACGCTGCCTGCTCGAAGCCGATGTACTCCCGCATCTCCCGCGTCACCGGGGCGTGTTCCCACCACGGCTTCTGCCTCGCCAGACGGGCAAGTTGCCGCAGCTTTCGGTGCGACCGGGCCGGGAGCGCGTAGAAGTCCGCCAGCCGCTCGGCCTTGTCGTCGCCGAGCCCGCGGAGCCCGCGTTCCACCCTCGACAGGAAGCCGGGCGTCACGGCGATGGCCGCTCCCACCTCCTCGAGGCCCAGCTCGTGCTGGGTGCGGAGGCTGCGGAGCATGGTGCCGAGCTCGCGGCGGGCGGTCGGTGGTGTCGACTCCGCGGACATCAGGCGAGTCCGCCGTTCGGCCGCATCCGCTTCACGGAGTGTCACGGTAGCACTCGTGCTCTTGCCTTCAGGCAAATTGCCCCGCACCATTCACGGTGTCGCCCTTCGGGCCGGCGCGGGTCGTTCCGCGCCGGCTGCGACACCGGTCGCGGTGGGAGGTGGTCGTCAGGACGCCGTCTGCGCGACGCCGCGTGCCCGCTCCGCCGGCACGACGGAACCCTGGGAAGAGAGAAGCGCCGCAACCGGTTCGTGGGCCGGTGCAGCGCTTCCTCCGTGGACGACGAGGTGAGCGGCGAGCCCCCTCGATCGTCGACTGTGGATGTCGCCCGGTGCGCCAACACCGAGCGGCGTGCGTTCCTCGGCTCGCCGTCCAGATGCGCTGCACAAGCAAGGGCGGAACGACAATGGACGAGCGTACTAGCGGTTCGTGCAATTGCAAGAGGGGTGAGCCGATCGAGCGGCGGGCGGTCGGCCCGCCGATGACCAGCGGCGATGTCCGCCGCTTCTTCCCTCCGCTCCGGCGCCGGCCTTCGCCTCCGGTCGTGGTCGCCCGGTGGTGGTTCGAACTGACCGTCGCAGGGCTGCTCGCCGCCGCCTCGTGGGCGGTGGTCGAGCTGGTCGGCGGCCCCGGCGCCGTCGCGTGCGGCTTCGCGGCGGGGGCGACCCTGACCGTGGCCACCGCGAAGGTCGAGCCCGTGCGGGAGGCGGTCCTCGGCGTGGTCCAGCGGATGATCGTGCCCCACCGGCTGCGGCTGGGGTTCGTGCGCGGGGGCGTCGCCACGCGTGACGGGCGCCTGCCGGCGATCGTCCGCTCGCAGTGCCGGTTCGACCAGGCCCGGTGCTGGGTACGGCTGCCGGCCGGGCTCCTCGTGGAGGATCTCGTCGCCGCGCGGCGCGTGTTCGCCGGCAGTTGCGGCGCCACGGACGTCGAGGTGGTCCCCGACGGACCGAGGCGGGACCGGGCCATCGTGGTCGTGGTCCGGCCGCGGTGGGGGTGGCCCGGGCGGTGACACGGCACCGATGTCCGGTCGGACCAAGGGTTCTCCGAATCCTTGTCCGGCCGGACGAGCCTGTCGCGGGCGGCCGCGATCTACGGTCCTCCGCATGCTCCGCAGCACCCTGCTGGCCGCGGCCCGGTCGACCGCGTTCCGCGCCGCCGTCGAGTCCGGGCCGTTCGACGCGCTGGTCGGCCGGTTCGTCGCCGGCACCACGCTGGACGAGGCGGTCGCGGTGGCGCGGCGGATCACCGCGGACCGGCTGGTCACGGTGGACCACCTCGGAGAGGACACCACCGACCGCGCGCAGGCGGACGCGAACGTCGCCGCGTACCGGGCGTTGCTGCACCGCCTCGGCGACGAGGGCCTCGCCGACCGGGTCGAGGTGTCGGTGAAGCTGTCGGCCTTCGGTCAGCGGCTGCCCCGCGACGGGGAGAAGATCGCGCTGGAGTCGGCGCGGCAGGTGTGCGAGGCGGCCGCGGGCGTCGGCACCACCGTCACCGTCGACATGGAGGACCACACCACCACCGACGCCACCCTGGCGGCGGTGGGCGACCTGCGCGTCGACTTCCCCTGGGCCGGCGCCGTGCTGCAGTCGCAGCTGCGCCGCACCGAGGGCGACTGCCGGGACCTCGCCGGTCCGGGCTCGCGCGTGCGGTTGTGCAAGGGCGCCTACGACGAGCCCGAGTCGGTGGCCTTCCGGCGGGCGGGCGAGGTCGACCGGTCCTACGTCCGCTGCCTCGGGGTCCTCA
Organism: Pseudonocardia kunmingensis; assembly: GCF_006716445.1. GTDB lineage: Bacteria > Actinomycetota > Actinomycetes > Mycobacteriales > Pseudonocardiaceae > Pseudonocardia > Pseudonocardia kunmingensis. The sequence continues at coordinate 1,451,563 of NZ_VFPA01000001.1, read as the reverse complement.
TGGCGGGGCAGGGGCTGCCGATGGTCGCGACGCACGACCCGCGGCTGGTCGCGATCGCCCAGCACCTCGCGCAGCGCGCCGGGCGCAGCACCCGCGACTACGAGCTGCAGATGCTCTACGGGGTCCGGCCCCGCGCGCAGTCGGAGCTGGCGGCCGAGGGGCAGCGGGTGCGGGTGTACCTGCCCTACGGCACGGAGTGGTTCGGGTACTTCATGCGCCGTCTGGCCGAGCGGCCCGCCAACCTGGCATTCTTCGCGCGCTCGCTCGTGACCCGCGGCTGAACGTCGACAACGCAGCACCGGCGGAAGGAACAGGGATGTCCGATCAGGCCTACGAGGTCGCTGCGTTGGTCGTCTACTTCGCGGCGATGATCGGGATCGGCTACTACGCCTATCGGCAGACCGCCGACCACGAGGAGTACATCCTGGCCGGGCGCCGGCTCCCGCCGTGGGCGGCCGCGCTGAGCGCGGGTGCCTCAGACATGTCGGGCTGGCTGATGATGGGCCTCCCCGGTGCGATCTACGTCGCCGGGCTGGTCGAGGCGTGGATCGCCATCGGCCTGACCGTCGGCGCCTACCTGAACTGGCTGTTCGTGGCGCCGAGGCTGCGTTCCTACACCGAGGTGGCGCAGAACTCGCTCACGATCCCCAGCTTCTTCGAGAACCGGCTGCACGACTCCTCGCGGGCGTTGCGGGTCGCGTCCGGGGCCATCCTCCTGGTGTTCTTCACGTTCTACGTCTCCTCGATGCTGGTCGCGGGCGGCCAGTTCTTCGAGCTCGCCTTCGGGGGCTCCTACCTGCTGGGCGTGGTCCTCGTCGCCGTCGTGACCCTGAGCTACACGTTGTTCGGCGGCTTCCTCGGAGCCTCGCTCACCGACGTGGTGCAGGGCGTGATGATGATGATCGCCCTGCTGGTCGTGCCGGTCGTCGCGATCTCCGCGGTCGGCGGGCTCGGGGAGACGGCCGCGGCGATCCGGGAGGTCGACCCGGCGCGGCTGTCCCTCGTGGGCGGAGGGGCGCTGACCGCGACGACGGTGATCGGCATCATCTCCGCCGCGGCCTGGGGCCTGGGGTACTTCGGCCAGCCGCACATCATCGTGCGGTTCATGGCCATGCGGGACGTCGCCTCGGCCGGCGCCGCGCGGCGGATCGGGATCAGCTGGATGGTGGTGTCGCTGCTCGGGGCGGTCGTCTGCGGTCTCGTCGGCATCGCGTTCTTCCTGCGCACCCCGGTGGCCCTGGACGACCCCGAGCTCGTGGTGCTGGCGATGTCGCAGGCCCTGCTGCCCCCACTCGTCGTCGGGTTCGTGTTCGCCGCCGTGCTGGCGGCGATCATGAGCACCGTGTCGAGCCAGTTGATCGTCAGCTCCTCGGCGTTCGTCGAGGACCTGTACAAGGTCTTCGGCCGCGACACCTCGCCGCGCACCCTGCTGCTGCTCGGCCGGCTGTGCGTGCTCGGGGTGGCCCTGATCGCCGGCGTGCTGGCCATCAGTCCGAGCGACACGATCCTGGACCTCGTCGCGTTCGCCTGGGCGGGTTTCGGCGCATCCTTCGGCCCGGCCATCCTGCTGTGCCTGTTCTGGCGCAGGCTCACCAACTGGGGCGCTCTGGCCGGGATGGTCGCCGGCGCCGTCACCGTCTTCGTGTGGGACGCCTACGGCCAGGCCCTGTCCGGTGTGGACCTGTACGAGATCGTGCCCGGGTTCGTCGTGAACCTCGTGGTCGCCGTCGTCGTCAGCCGCATGACCTACACGCCGAACGACGAGATGGACCGGGAGTTCGCCACCGCGATCGAGGGCGTCCGCGAGAAGCGGGTGAGCGCGTCGTAGCGCGTCGTTCGGCGGCGAGTGCCGCCGGTCATCCCCGCAGTTCGAACACCGCCACGCGGTCGGCTGCCGCGGCGAACTCGTCCGGGTCCGGGCCGTGCACCAGACCGAGCCGCACGAAGAACTGCACCCCGTGCGGCACCTCGGTGGGGAAGGCCCGCATCACCGCGCGGCGGACGTGGGCGTCGGTGGTCTCGACCAGCATCACCGCCCGTTTCCGCCCGCGGGCGGCGAGCTCGCCGTGGCCCGCGGCCCGCGCGTTGCGGGCCCAGTCCGCCTGGGGCAACGCGGCGATCACGTAGCGCCGCCCGTCCACCGTGAGCGGAGAGACGGGTGTTGCTCGAGGTTCGCCGGAGCTCCGCCCGGGCAGGGTGAGCACGTGGATCGTGCCGGTCGGCAGTCTCAGCCGGTTCAGCGCCTTGACCACCCGGTTCACGGTCGGCAGCCACGAGGGGAGGTGGGTTGTCGCCACGGCGAGACCCTTCGATCGTCGAAATGATGTGCCGGACCCTATACTCCTTCGAGTGTCGAAGCAATCTGCGGTGGAGCGCACGGCGCGGGCGGCCGCCGAGTTCGGCGATGCGGGCGACGCCGTGGACGACGCGGCCGCGGCCGTCTTCGGCGTCAACCGCACCGACCTGCGGCTGATCGGCGCGCTGCGCGACGGCCCGCTCAGCGCCGGGCGGCTGGCCGCCGCCGTCCAGCTGAGCCCCGCCGCCGCGACCACGGCGATCCAGCGGCTCGTCGCGCGCGGGCACCTGACCCGGGAGCCGGACCCGGTCGACCGCAGGCGCGCGGTCGTCGCGCTGACCTCGCAGGCGATGCGGATCATCGAGCAGGTCTACGGCCCGCTGGTGGAGGCCGCGCGCGTGACGCTGGCGCGGTGGAGTGCCGCGGAACTGGGGTTGATCGCCGACTTCCTGGAGCGTGGCCGGGCCATGCAGCTGGCGGAGGCGGAGCGCATACGGGCGATGGCGGGCGGGGCCGTCAGTAGCCGACGGTGAACCGCCGCTGCGCGAACCGGGGCTGCTCGGCCTCGTCCAGCACGGCGACGGCCGGGTCCTCGGCGGAGATGTCGGCCGTGCCGTCCTCGCGGACCAGCAGTTGGTCGCCACCGATCCGGAACCGGCCGGTGCGCTCGCCCGGCTGCACGAGCCCGGCCGAGGGGCTGACGTAGGTCCAGTTCCGGTTCGACAGACGATAGAGCTCCAGCGCCTTCCGGTGTGCGCGTACGACGTGGACGTACTCGGACGGGACACCGAGTGCGTCCGGCAGCCCTTCCGCGAAACCGGCGGTGTCGACGACCTGCAACCCCGGCGCCACCTCGAGGCTGCCGGCGCCCCCGACGACGATCAGGCGCAGCCGCGGGAGCGCCTCCATCGCGGCGAGCAACGCGCGGGCCGTGGCCGGGAAGGCCTCGGACCCGGTGCCGGGCTACCGGGAACCCGAGGGCGGCCCCGCGGCCGAGCCGGAGCACCGCGCGTGCGCCGGCCTCACCCAGCTGGTGGCGGCCGCCTGGAGCCGGGCAGCGCCGCACCAGCCCGATGCCGACTGGTCCGACTTCACCCCCGAGCTGGTGGAGGAGGTGCGCCGCGACTTCCCCGACCTGCCGCCCGCGGCCGTCGGGCTGGCCCTGCGCGTGTGGGGCCGGATGCACGGCCTCGTCGCGTTGGAGGTGTACGGCCACCTGCGCGGGCAGACCACCGACCCGGCGCGGCTGTACGAGGCCGAGCTGCGTGACCTCGTGCGGTCACTGGGGTGGGGTCGGGATCAGGAGTAGTTGCCGTACACCCGCTCGGGCTCGACCAGCACGGCCACCCGGCGCTCCTCGCGCATCACGCGGTCGTAGGCGTCCCAGTCGTCGTGCGTGCCGCCGGCGCCGGTGAACACCGCGCGCAGCAGCAACCGCACCCCGTCGGCGTCGACGCCGTCGGCCGGGTCGTCGGGGCCGATGAGCTCGCTGCGGCCGTCGACACCCACCCACTGCCACCCCGCCCGCCACAGCAGTGACGTGGCCGGGCGCTCGCGGAGGCTGCGCAGCTTCACCGGGCCGTAGGTGACGTAGCCGACCACCGGGCGGCCCGTGCGCGGGTGCTCGAGCACCCCTGCGTTGACGAGCGAGGTGTGCGGGGTGCCGTCGGCCCGCACGACGCTGACGCTCGCCAGCCCGTGCTCACGGGTGACGATGGTGCGGACCGGGGTCAGGTCTGGGCTGGTCACGACCCCAGTCTGCACCCGGGCCCCCGTCACGGCGGGGGGATCCGGTGGACGCCGCCGCTCGTGCTCAGGTAGACGCCGCGCAGCGAGGCGCCCGCGCGGTGGCAGGCCTGCTCGAGGGCCGCGGCCCACTGCCGGTCGCCCGCCAGCACGGCGTCGCGGCCGAGGCGTTCCAGCGTGAACACGACCGAGCCGCCGCCCACCTCGGTGGACAGCTGGGCGCAGAGGTCTCTCAGGCCCGCGGCGAGGTCGTCGATCACGCGGAGCTCCGGGCGCAGCGGGATGTCCGAGATCGGCACGATGACCGGGGACTGCCGGCCGTCGCCGTCCACGAACATGATCCAGAGCTGGCGGGCGGCGGCTGCCGGCCCCACCAGCTGTTCCACCCGTTGGAGCACGTCGTCGTCGGTGAGCAGGAGCGGGGCGTCGGCCGGGTTCGGAAGCGTCATGCGGGGAGCGTGGCGCAGCGGGGCATGATCCCGTGGCCGTTCGGGAGAAGTCGCGCCCGGCTCGACCCGGAACCGGGGGCGCGCCATCCTGGGGGCCCCGGTCCGTGGAGGTCCCCGATGCTCAGCACCCGGTTCACCGAGCTCGTCGGCTGCGACGTCCCGCTGCAGCAGGCACCGATGGGGCTCGTGTCCCCGCCGGGCCTCGCGCTCGCGGTGGCCCGGGCGGGTGGTGTCGGCACTCTCAGCGCGCCGCTCGGTGTCGCGCCCCGCGAGCTGGCGGCCTGGCTGGACGCATCGGTGGACGCCGGCGCCGGTGTCCTCGCCGTCAACTTCATCACCGACCAGGTCGATCCGGCGGCCGTCGGCGTCGCGGGCGCCAGGGCCCGGATCGTCGACTTCTTCTGGAACGTGCCCGACCGCAGGCTCGTCGACGCCGCGCACGAGGCCGGGGCGCTGGTGAACTGGCAGGTCGGATCGCTGTCCGAGGCCGTGCTGGCGGTCGAGGTGGGCGCGGACGTCGTCACCGTGCAGGGCAGCGAGGCGGGCGGGCACGTGCGCGGCGACACCCCGCTGCTGGCGCTGCTGGCCGCGGTGCTGCGCGCGGTGGACGTGCCCGTGCTCGCCGCGGGCGGCATCGCCGAGCCGCGGGCGCTGGCCGCCGTGCTCGCGGCCGGGGCGTCCGGCGCGCGGGTCGGCACGCGGTTCCTCGCGGCGCGGGAGTCCGGCGCGCACCCCGAGTACGTCCTCGCGCTGCTCGCCGCGGGGCCGGAGAGCACGGCCGTCACCGACGCCTTCGCGGAGTGCCCGATGTGCGCCACGCTCCCGCGGGCCCGGGTGCTGCGCTCGGCCGTCGAGGCGGTCGGGGCCTGGGGGAGCGGGTCGGTCGGCACCGTCGCGGCCGGGGACGGCGAGCGGCCGCTGCCGCCCCGCGCCGGACTGCCGCCGCACAAGGGCGTGCACGGCCAGGTGCACGCCATGGCGTTGTACGCGGGTGGCGCCGTCGAGCACGTCACCGCGGTGCGAGCGGCCGAGGAGGTCGTCCGGGAGCTGGCGGAAGGGGCGGAGGTCCTGCTCCGCAGGTGGTGACCCCCGACGGGTGCGGGGTGGGAGGGCGACATCATGACGGCATGAGTGCGGACAGCGGCGAGGCCGCTCGGCGTCCGGTCCGCCGGCAGGCGGAGATCGCGGCCTACGTCGTCGAGCACGGCACCGCCACCGCCCACGAGCTCGTCGAGGCGTTCGGCGTCAGCCTCATGACGGTGCACCGCGACCTCGACGCGCTGGAGCGCCAGGGCGTGGTCCGCAAGTACCGGGGCGGGGTGAGCGCGCAGCCCACCAGCGTGTTCGAGAGCAACGTGGCCTACCGGCTGAACACCGCGCAGGCGCAGAAGCAGGCGCTCGCCCGCCGTGCCCGGGAGCTGGTCGAGCCCGGGATGTCGGTGATGCTCGACGACTCCACCACCGCCCTCGCCCTGGTCCCGATGCTGGAGGACGTCCGGCCGCTCACGGTGGCGACCAACTTCCTGCCGGCCATCTCCCTGCTCACCGCGATGCCCGACACCCAGCTGATCGTGCTCGGCGGGATCTACTCGCCCACGCACGACTCGTTCGGCGGCGTGCCCTGCGCCGAGGCCGTCGAGGCGCTGCAGACCGATCTGCTGTTCTGCAGCGTCTCCGCGGTCTCCGGCACGCACGCCTACCACCAGGAGCAGGAGATCGTGCTGGTGAAGCGGGCCATGCTGCGGGCCGCCCGCACGCGGGTGCTGCTGATCGACAACGCCAAGCTGCGGCGCACGGCGCTGCACCGCCTCGCCCCGCTCACCGGCTTCGACCTCGTCCTCGTGGACGACCAGGCGCCCGCGGACGGCATCGCCGCGCTGCGCGAGCACGGGGCCGCGGTGGAGGTCGTCGCGGTCTGAGCCACCACCGGCTCTGTTAGTTACCTCTGAACTTCACGCTTTGGGCCTGTTCGTACCCATGATCGGGTGATAACTTCCCGTCCAGTCGTCGCCCCGAGGTGACGCCCACCACGACGAGGAGGCGGGCATGACCGCTGTCGGCCAGCCCGTCCGGTCCCGTCCGGGCGTGGCGGCGCAGGCCGCACCACCGGCCGGGCGGAAACGCCCTTTGCGGGAGTACGGGCTCTTCGCCCTGATGGTGGCCCCGAACCTGCTCGTGATCGCCGTCTTCGCCTACTGGCCGATCCTCTACAACGCCTACCTGAGCCTGACGGACTGGAACATGATCGCCGTCCGGCCGACCTTCGTCGGCCTGGCCAACTACGCGCGCACGCTCACCGACCCCGCGTTCCACCAGACGCTGTGGGTCACCGTGGTGTTCACCGGGCTGGTCGTGGCCGGCAGCCTCGTGATCGGGCTGGCGCTCGCGGTCCTGCTGAACCAGCCGCTGGCCGGGCGCGGGGTGGTGCGCACGCTCTCGTTCGCGCCGCACGTGCTCTCCGGCGCCGCGGTGGCCACGCTGTGCCTGTTCATCTTCGACCCCGGCTACGGGCTGGTGCGGGCGCTGCTCGACCCGCTCGGCCTCACGGCACCGGACCTCAACTCCTCCGACGGGGCGCTGTTCGGCCTGGTGCTCGTCTACCTGTGGAAGAACGTGGGCTTCGCCGGGCTGATCTACCTGACCGGCATGCAGGGCCTGCCCCGCGAGCTGGACGAGGCCGCCGTCCTCGACGGCGCGGGTGCCTGGACCCGCTTCCGCCGGGTCGCGCTGCCGCAGCTGCGGCCGATCACCTTCTTCCTGCTGATCACCACGGTGATCGGGACGTTCCAGGCGTTCGACGTGATCGCGGTGATGACCGGCGGCGGGCCGGGTGACGCGACCACCACGCTCAGCTGGGCCATCTACAGCGAGGGCTTCGAGGCGTTCGACGCCGGCCGCGCCGCAACGCTGTCGATCATCATGTTCGTCCTCCTGCTGATCGTCACCGCGGTCCAGGTCAAGGTCATGGAGAGGCGGGTGCACGTCGGATGACGGCGACGATGCCGCCGCGGTCGGTCCCGGCCCGTCCGCAGCGGACACCACGGCCCGTGCGCGCCGTGCAGTACGTCCTGCTGCTGGGCGTCGCCGCGGTGTTCCTCGGCCCGCTGTACTGGCTCCTCGCCACGTCGCTGAAGACGCCGGACGAGATCTACCAGTTCCCGCCCGCCTGGTGGTCCAGCGGCCTGACCTGGGAGAACTTCAGGCTGGCCTGGGAGGCTGCCCCCTTCGACCGGTTCTTCGTGAACTCGACGGTCGCCACGGTGGCCGGCACCGCGCTGAAGGTGGTGAACGCGGTGCTCACCGCGTACGCCTTCGTGCACCTGCGGTTCCCGTTCAAGAACGTGCTGTTCCTGGCGATCCTGGGCGCGATGATGGTGCCCGGCCACGTCACGCTGCTGCCGAACTACCTCACGGTCGCGAGCCTGGGCTGGATCAACACCTACGCCGGGCTGATCATCCCGGGCATCGGCTCCGCGTTCGCCACGTTCCTGATGCGCCAGCACTTCCTCACGCTGCCGCGCGAGGTGACCGATGCGGCCTCGGTCGACGGGGCGGGGCACCTGCGCACGCTCTGGCAGGTGGTGCTGCCGATGTCGCGCCCGATGCTGGTGACCGTCGTCGTGATCACGGCCGTCGAGGAGTGGAACAACTTCGTGTGGCCGCTGATCGTCACCAACACCGCGGAGATGCGCACGTTGCCGATCGGCCTGCTGCTGCTGAAGGACCAGGAGGGCCCGGCGAACTGGGGTACGACGATGGCCGGGACGACCTTCGTCCTCGTGCCGATGCTGCTGATCTTCTTCGTGGCGCAGCGCTGGATCGTCGGTGGCATCACGGCCGGGGCGGTGAAGGGATGACCACCAGGCGCGCCTTCCTGGGGCTCCTCGGCGCGGCCGGGCTCGCGGGCTGCGGCTTCCGCTCCCCGGACGCGGAGTACGGGCAGCCCTCCGGCACCGTGCCACCGCAGTACGCCGGGCGCGTGCGGGTGGTGTTCTGGCACTCCTACAGTGGCCGCAACGGCAAGGTGCTCGGCGAGCTGGTCACGCGGTTCAACGACGTCCAGGACGACGTGTACGTCGAGGCGCAGTACCAGGGCAGCTACGACGACACCGCGCAGAAGGTGGCCGCGTCGCTGATCGCGGGGCAGGTGCCGGACATCGCGATCTTCTCCGACGTCACGTGGGAGCGGTTCTACCTCAACGACGCGCTGGAGCCCTTCGACGGCTACTTCCGGACCGGGTTCGACGCGGGCGTCTACGAGCCGAAGCTGTTCGACGAGGGGGTGCTGCGGGGGCGCAGCTGGTGGCTCCCGTTCGCGCGCAGCACCCCGATGCTCTACTTCAACCGCGACGCGTTCTCCCGTGCCGGGTTGCCCGACCGGGCCCCCGACACCTGGAGCGAGCTGCGGGAGTGGGCGCCGGCGCTGGCGGGGGTGCAGTCGGCGGGGCGGTCGCTGCGGGCGCTCGCGTTCGTCAAGACCGACGGCGACTGGCAGTTCCAGGGCAACGTCTGGCAGTTCGGCGGCGCCTACTCCAACGGCCTCGACGTGACGATCGACGAGGACGGCGCCGTCGCCGCGGGTGAGTGGCAGCGGCGGCTGATCCACGAGGACGGCCACGGCTACATGGCCAACAGCGCGATGACCGACTTCGCGGGCGGGCTCACGGCCATGGCGCAGGACAGCACCGGCGGCCTGCGCAACGCGATGGAGAAGGCGTCGTTCGAGGTGGGGGCCGGGTTCGTGCCGTCGGAGGTGGCCGCGGGAGTGGCCACGGGTGGTGGCGGGATCGGGATGATGCGCAACGCGACGGCGGAGCGCAAGCAGGCCGCGGCGGTCTTCCTGGCCTACCTCGCCCGGCCCGAGGTCGCCGCGCACTGGACGATCGAGACCGGCTACCTGCCCGTCGTCACCGCGGCGCAGCGGGAGCCCGCGCTGGTGGACCTCATCGCGCGGCAGCCCAACTACGGCGTCGCGATCCGGCAGCTCCCCCGTGCCCGCCAGCAGGACGCCATCCGGCTCTACGGACGCAACGCCAACGTGTCCATCTACACCGGGTTGCAGCAGATCTACGCCGACAACGCCGATCCGCGCGAGGTGTTCCGGTCCGTGGCGCGGCGGCTCGAGTCGATCGCCGACGAGGTCCGGCGCCAGTACGAGGAGAAGGTACAAGCATGATCATCACCGGTCACCGCGGCGCCATGGGCAGCGAGCCGGAGAACACGCTGCGCTCGTTCCGCAGGGCCGTGCAGGAGGGTTGCGACGAGATCGAGCTCGACCTGCGCGTCACCGCCGACGGGCGGCTGGTCGTGCTGCACGACGCCACCGTGGACCGGACCACCGACGCCACCGGCGCCGTCGCCGACCTGACCTTCGACGAGGTCCGCGCGCTCGACGCCGGCCTGGGCGAGCAGGTGCCGACGTGGGCCGAGGTGGTGGCCGCGGTCGACGTGCGGTTCCAGGCCGAGGTGAAGGCGGAGGCCGCGGTCGGGCTGCTGGCCGAGTCGCTGCGGACCGATCCGGAGCTGGCGCGCCGCACCCTCGTGACGTCGTCGCACGCGGAGGTCCTGCTGGCCGTGCGCCGGGAGCTGCCGGACGCCGCGACCGGGCTGATCCTCGGCCGCACCCCGGCGTTCGACGAGATCGTCGCCCGGGCGACCGCCGCCGACGCGGGCACCGCGCTGTGCGGCATCGCGGGGCTCACCGTCGACGGCGTCGCCGACCTGCACGAGCGCGGGTTCGACGTGACGGCGTGGCCGGTGCCGGACGCGCAGGTGTTCGCGCGAGCCGCGGAGCTGGCGGTCGACGGGGTCACCACCGACCACCCCGACCGGCTCTGCACGCTCGCGCGCGCGAGCTGAACCACGTGTCACCGGGGAGGCAACGAACGCGGCAGCCCGAACGACGGGAGCACACCGCTGTCGAAGTGGGTGATCGCGCGGATGCGGTCGCCGTCGAGGGTGAGGACGTCGATGCCGGTGCCGTGGCGGACCTCGCCCGCGGGGGCACGCAGGTAGGTGCCCACCGCCGGCTGGCCGTTGGCCCGGGTCGGGACGACGTCGTAGGTCCGGAGGCGGAATACCTCGGTGAAGAAGCCGGCCACCGGCCCGCGGCCCACGTACTCCAGGGGGATCGGTGGCATGGCCAGGAGGACGTCGTCGGTGAGCAGCGCGACGAGCGCGTCGACGTCGCCGGACCGGTAGGCGCGGGTGAGCCGGTCGACGAGCGCCCGCTCGGCAGGCGAGCCGGGAGCGGGCGCCAGTTCGCTCGCCCCGGCCGGTGGCACGCGGCGGCGTACGGCGCTGCGCGCGCGTTTGAGGGCGCTGTGCACCGACGCGACGGTCGTGTCGAGCATGTCGGCCACCTCGTCGGCCGGGAATCCGAGCACCTCGCGCAGGACGAGCACGGCGCGCTGGCGGGCGGGGAGCACCTGCAGGGCCGTCATGAAGGCCAACGAGACGGCTTCGGTCTGCGCGTAGTGCGCGTCCGGGCCGGGTGGCACGTCGATGCCGCCCAAGAGGAGGGCGTCGGGATAGGGCTCGAGCCACAGGACCTCGCCGAGGCGCGACGGCTCGGGCGGCGCGAAGCCGGGCACGCTCGCCTGCACGGTCGGGCGGCGGCCGGCCGCGCGGAGCGCGTTGAGGCACCGGTTGGTGGCGATCCGGTAGAGCCACGTGCGGATCGAGGCGCGCCCCTCGAACGCCCCGATGCCCTGCCACGCGGCCAGCAGCGCGTCCTGCAGGGCGTCCTCGGCGTCCTGGAAGGAGCCGAGCATGCGGTAGCAGTGCACCTGCAGCTCCCGCCGGTACGGCTCGGTCAGCACGCGGAACGCCTCGCCGTCCCCGGCCTGCGCCCTGGCCACCAGGTCGGTCGTCATCACGCCAGTATCGACACCGGGCGCCCCGCGAACCGGGCGCAGCGGCCGCGCCCAGTTCCTCGCCATCGTGGTGTCTGCACCGACGGCTGATCGGAGGAGCTCATGATGGTGCTGACGGGCAGGACGGCGCTGGTCCACGGCGGCGGTGGGGCGGTCGGCGGCGCCGTGGCGCGCGCGTTCGCCGCCGCGGGAGCCCGCGTCCACCTCGCCGGGCGGTCGAGGGCCCGGCTCGAGGCGGTGGCGGACGAGATCGGTGACGCCGCCGTCGTGGCGGACGTCGACGCGCTCGACGGGCGCGCCGTCGCCGATCACGCCGACGCGGTGGCGGCGGCCGAGGGTGGGATCGACATCGCCCTGAACGCCGTGTCCTTCCCGTTCGTGCACGACAGGGCGTTCGCCGAGGTGTCCGTCGAGGAGGTCCTGCACCCGATCGAGCGCCACCTGCGCACGAACCTGGTCACGGCCAAGGCGGTGGCACCGCACATGGCGGCGCGCGGGGCGGGGACGATCCTGACGCTCTCGGCGGCCGCGTCGCGGATCGGGACCCCCGGGAGCCTCGGTTACGGCACCGCCTGCGCCGCGATCGAGACGCTGACCCAGCGGCTCGCCGTCGAGCTCGGGCCGAGCGGCGTCCGCGTCGCCTGCCTGCGCTCGCACCTGATCGCCGACGGTCCCGCCCACGGCTCCCCCACCGGTGAGCTGTTCGCGCGACGGGCCGCCGCGGCGGGCGTCGACGTCGCGCAGCTGCCGGCCGATGTCACCCTGCTGGGGCGGCTCCCGACGCTGGCCCAGGTCGGCGCCGCGGCGGTGTTCGTGGCGTCGGACGGTGCCGCCGCGATCACGGGTGCCGTCCTCGACCTGACCTGCGGCAGTGCCGTGCGCACCGCAACGGGATCCGTCGTCGGCGTGCTCGACTAGCCCACACCTGGCGACGGCCGGTTCCGGCTCGGATCGGCTCGGCGCGCGGTACCGAGCGCCCCGGGCTACCGCGCCGTTTGTGCGAGCACCGCCGTGGCCACCTCCGCGTGCGCCCGGCGGGGGAGCTCCGCCCCGACCCCGTCGAGGACCAGCAGGGTTGCGCCGGGGATCTCCTCGGCCAGCGCCTTCGCATTGCCCACCGGGAAGAACGGGTCGGCGGCGCCGTGCACCACCAGCGTCGGTGCGGTGATCTCCGGGAGCCGTTCGCGCCAGCGTGGCGTGCAGTCCAGCTTCGAGAACACCGTGCTCAGCAGGCCGTTGCGCGCCGACGCCGGGTGCGGACCGGAGCGGTCGAGAACACCGGCCGCGCGGGCGCGGGCCTCGCCGGCGTCGAACTGCGGCGAGCCGGAGAACGCGCGTGCCGTGGCCACCGCGCCGTCCAGTATCGACGTGCGGTCGGTCCAGTCGACCGGTGGAGCGCTGCCGAAGTGGGTCATGATCTCGGGGGAGTGCTCGGGCAGGTCGTCGTCGACGGGGCCCGGCGCGACCGGGCGGGTGCCGACCAGCACGAGCGAGGCGACCCGTGACGGGTGGTCCAGGGCCAGGAGCTGTGCGATGAAGCCGCCGGTCGCGATGCCCACGACGTGCGCGCGTGCGATGCCGAGCCCGTCGAGCACACCGACGGCGTCGGTGACGAGGTCGCGCAGCGTGTAGCCGGGCGAGTCGGGGTCGACGGTGGTCGACCGGCCGGCGTCCCGCAGGTCGTAGCGGATGACGAACCGGCCGGTCAGCCGCTCGACGAGCTCGTCGTCCCAGGTGGCGACGGTGGTGCCGATCAGCAGCAGCGGGATGCCGGTCGGCGGGCCGACGGTGTCGACGCACAGCTCGACGTCGCCGACCGGAAGAAGGGTCTCCATACCGACGAGACCGCGCGAGACGGCAGAACTCATCGGGCCGGATCCACCGGACCCGCTACGTTCGTCGGCTTCGAGCATGCGCGGGGTGCGAGTCCCACCACTTCTGCTGATCATGGCCGGTCGCGCGTTCCGCGGAACGCGCCCATGCGGACCCGGTCGACGTCATGGGTCTCCGGTCGCGATCGCAGACACATGGTGTCGATGCGGCGCGGGGCGGTCCGGGGCCGTCCAGGCGCTCTTGATCGGCGGAAACGCGACATGTGCTGCATGGCTGCGGCTGAGGTCCCCGGTTCGCTGATCACGGCTGTGTCGGAGGGGTTCTTGAACGGGACCACAGCCGGATGAGTGGCACCCGGCGGGGACGGGCTCGTCGTGGAAGGAGCTGCGGCGGGTGCGCCGGTGGTCGCGGGCCGGCCGCTGCGCGACCCGGTGGACGTCCACGGCCGTCGCCCTGAGCCGGTCCGGCTCGGCCGACACGCCGTGCCCGGGTCGGTCCGCCGCGCCGGCAGCGCCTACCCTCCGATGCCATGACGCAGAAGGTGCGGGTCGCTGTCGTGTTCGGGGGCCGGAGCAGCGAGCACGCCATCTCCTGCGTCTCCGCCGGAGCCGTGCTGTCGCACCTCGATCCGGAGCGCTTCGAGGTCGTGCCGGTCGGCATCACCCGCGACGGGGCCTGGGTGCTGGGCACCTCCGACCCCCGCGAGCTCGTGATCTCCGACCGGGCACTGCCGTCGGTCGACGCGAGCGGCACCGCGCTGGCCCTGCCCGGGGACCCCACGCGCGGTGGGCTCGTCGTCCTCGACGCGGACCGGGCCGGCGAGGTGTTCTCGGGCGTCGACGTCGTGTTCCCGGTGCTGCACGGCCCGTTCGGCGAGGACGGCACGATCCAGGGGCTCCTGGAGATGGCCGGCGTGCCCTACGTGGGCGCGGGCGTGCTCGCGAGCGCGGTGTCGATGGACAAGGAGTTCACCAAGAAGCTGCTGGCGGCCGAGGGCCTCCCGGTCGGCGAGCTGGTGGTCCTGCGCCCCGGCACGGCGACGGTCACGCCCGCGCAGCGCGACCGGCTCGGCCTGCCGGCGTTCGTCAAGCCGGCCCGGGCCGGCTCGTCGGTGGGGATCACGCGCATCACCGACTGGGCCGACCTGGACGACGCGATCGCGCTGGCCCGCGAGCACGACCCGAAGGTGCTCGTGGAGGCGGCCGTGGTCGGACGCGAGGTCGAGTGCGCCGTGCTCGAGCTCCCCGACGGCAGCGTGCGCGCCAGCGTGCCCGCGGAGATCCGGATCGTCGGCACCACGGCAGGCGGCGCCACGCCGGACTTCTACGACTTCGAGGCCAAGTACCTCGACGACGTCTGCGAGTTCGACATCCCCGCCAAGCTCGACGACGACGTGGCCGAGCGGCTGCGCGCCATGGCGGTGGACGCCTTCCGCGCCGTCGACGGGCAGGGCCTCGCGCGCGTCGACTTCTTCGTCGGACCCGACGGGGAGCTCACGGTCAACGAGGTCAACACGATGCCCGGCTTCACCCCGATCTCGATGTACCCGCGGGCGTGGGCGGTCACCGGCGTCGACTTCGCGACGCTGCTGACCACGCTGGTCGAGACGGCGCTCGCCCGCGGTACCGGCCTGCGCTGAGGCGGTGCGGTCACCATCACGCGTCCGCGCAGCGGTCTGGGGGCGGTCGCGAGCGCGCTCGTCATCCTGTGGGCCGAGATCGTCCACAGCCGGGCCTCACGGTCTCTCGTCGGCGCCGATCGAGGCGGCTCCGAGGCGATCGTCGTCCTCGGCACCTGGGAGAACGTGGTGAACGCGGTTCAGCCCTAGTGTCCCCCACCGGAAGCCCGCCGAATAATTCGGCGGCCCAGCCCCACGCAGCGCGAACCTGGATCCACCGACTTACCCAGCGAACTTCCGGCGGGGGACACTAGTGAGGCCAGCCTCGGACCGCCAAGGTGGGTGGTCGCCGTGGTTGGGTCCGTTTCGGTTGAGTGCGGGCTGGGGAGCGGTCCGAGGCTGTCCGGGTAAGCGATCGCGGCTTCGCCGCGTGGCTGGCCGCTGGCCAGCGCGCCGGGATGGGGCCAGGCTGCCGGTATGGCCACGCCGGTAACGGTCAACGACGTCCTGGACGGGCATGTCGGACTCGATCTGGAGTGTCTGGACCGGATCTACCTCAACGCCTACGTGCCGAACCTACAGGTCGGCGGGCAGGTCGTGTCCTTCCTGACCGCGCATCTGGGGTATCCGATCCCGTCGCCGGCGATCTTCGACAAGATCGGCACTGCGTTCCGCGCCGCGGTGGACCGGTTCGCTGCCGACGAGCACATCCCGGTGGTGCGGTTCGCGAAAACCGACCGCAAGATCGACAGGATGGGCCGCTACCTGGCCCGACAGGCCGCCACCGGGCGGTCAGGGGTGGCCGCGATCGGGATCGCCCAGGAGTTCGCCCAGGTGTTCTCGCCCAGCAAGAAGGGCCAGGGCAACGCGGTCTGGTTCTCCTTCACCAAGGCCAAGAGGCGGGTCAGCTGCTACTACTTCTACCTCTGGGATGACGAGTTCGGGCCGGGGTTCATCAAGGTCTGCTCCTACTTCCCCTACCCCGCCAAGGTCTGGATCAACGGCCACGAGTGGGCCAAACGCCAGGCCACCCACGCCGGCATCGGCTACCGCGAGCTGTCCAACGGGTTCGCCGCCACCGACGACCCGGCCCGGCTGCAGGCCATCTGCGACCGGTTGGGCCCGGCCACCATCGAAGCGTTCGTCGAGCGCTGGCTGGCGGTGCTGCCGTTGCCGCTCACCGAGGCCGATCGGGCCGCCGGCTACTGGTGGGAGCTGTCGATGCGCCAGGTCGAGGTCTCCCGCACGATCGTGTTCACCCAGCCCCGCCACGCGCGATCGTTCTTCGAAGCGCTGGTCACCGACAACCTTGACATCGGCCGCCCGGAACAGGTCGAGCTGATCTTCTCCCGGTGGCCGACCCGGCGCGGCCGACCGTCCGGGCAGCAACGGTTCTCCACCTGGCTGGTCACCCAAGGCACCCAAGTCACGGTGAACGCCGCCTACAAACACTCCCGGATCAAGCAGTATCTGAAAGACGGTCGCGCGCTGCGCATCGAAACCGTCGTCAACGACACTGCCGACCTGGGCTGCCTGCGCCGCCTGCACCACCTGCCCGAGCTACAAGCCAGGGCCCGTGCGGCCAACCGCCGCCTGCTCGATACTGAACGGGTCGGTCAGGGCTGCGTCCTTGCGAGTCCAGCCTTTGAGCGGATCGCGCACCCCACCCGCACCCGGGAGGGGCGGAGGGCCCCGGCCCTGCGGTTCGGCGACCCTCGGGTCCAGGCCCTGGCCGGCGCGCTCTGCCACACCCTGCTCGCCGTCACCGGCATCACCAACAAGAGCCTGCGCGCCTTGATGACCGGACTGCTCGTCGAGCCCAACCACACGAACTACAGCATCAGCCGGGCCAGCTACGACCTGACCCGCCTGCGCCGCAACGGACTGATCGAACGCCTCCCCGGCCGCAACCTCTACCGGCTCACCCCGGACGGCCTCGCCTTCGCGATCTTCTACAGCAAGGTCCACAACCGGGTCCTGCGACCGCTGCTCGCCACCACCGACGCGCCACACGCACCACCACCGCTCAAGGCCGCGCTACGCACCATCGACACACAAATCGACGCCCGGCTGGCAGCGGCCCGGCTACCGACCACGACTGCCTGAAACTCTGGACAAGTGCCGAACTCCTAGCGACCAAGGATCGCTAGCGACCAAGGATCGCTAGCGAGGGAACATGTGGTGCGACAGGATCCGCTCGGCTAGCTAGCGCAGCTCGGCGTGCCCGTGCACCAGGCGGGTGAGGGCCGGCCCCAGCGCGTGCCGGTGCTCGCCCACCCGGACCCAGCGTGGCCCGCCGAACGGCGCCTGCTCCTCGACCACGATCACGACGCCGGGGTAGATGCCCAGCTCGCCGAGGTAGCGCAGGGCGGCGCTGTCGCGGTCGGACACCCGGTCCACGTGGAAGCGGCCGCCGGTTGGCGCCGCGTCGAGCGACTCGCCCCAGCCCTCCTCGTGCGGGCCGTCGCGGGGCGGGATCGGGTCGCCGTGCGGGTCGTGGGTCGGGTGGCCCAGCGCGGCGTCGATGCGCTCCTCGAGCCGCTCGGACAGCGCGTGTTCCAGCAGCTCCGCCTCGGCGTGCACCTCGTCCCAGGGGACGTCGAGCATCCGGGCGAGGAACGTCTCCAGCAGCCGGTGGCGCCGGACGACGCGCAGCGCGGCCCGCTCCCCGGACGCGGTGAGCTCCAGCGAGCGGCTGTCCGGGCGGACCAGCAGGCTCCCGTCCTCCAGGCGCTTCACCATCGCCGAGACCGACGGGGCCGACACCCCGAGCTCGGTGGCGAGCTGGCCGGTGGTGACCGGCTCGCCCCGATGGGCGAGGTGGTAGATCGCCTTGAGGTAGTCCTCGGTCGCCCGGGACATGGTCACCATGGCAGAAATCGTATGCCGCTCAGCGCACGGCCACAGCGGTGGCGGGCAGGGTGGCGCGCACCACCTCGGAAACCTGCTGCAGCGGCCCGCTGCCTGCGTCGACGGGGGTGGTCAGCGCCACGTACACCGGCCGGTCCACGGCGATGTAGCTGACCTGCACCGGCTCGGGGAGGCCGTCGTCGATCTGCAGCCAGCGCACCCCGTTGACCTCCAGCAGGGCCGAGGTCGGTGTGAGCTCGACCGGGCGGGGCAGCCCGCAGCGCAGCACGACCGGCCGCGGCGCCGCCGCCCAGGCCCGCACACCCGGCAGTTGCTCGGCCTCGGCGATCGGGCGGGGCGGCATGGGGCCGTCCGGGCCGTCCAGCTCAGCGGGGAGAGCGGCCAGCAGGCTCTGGCACTCCGGTCCGCCCGCGGCGGGGGAGTCGACGGGGGCGACCGCGAGCGGCCCGGTGTCGGGCGGCGGCGGCGCGCCGACGCCCTGCACCCGCGCGGCGACGGCGATCGCGGCCACCGTGACGGCGAGCAGCAGCGGCAGCGCGATCGCGATCGCCACCGGCAGGGAGACCCGGGTGCGCACGGGAGGTCAGGAGAGGTGCACCACCGGGCAGGTCAGCGTGCGCGTGATGCCGCTGACGCCCTGCACCTGCGCGACGACGAGCTGCCCGAGGAGGTCGACGTCGTCGGACTCGGCGCGCACGATGACGTCGTAGGGCCCGGTGACGTCCTCGGCGGAGACGACGCCGGTGATCTTGGAGATCTCGGCGGCGACGGCGGCGGCCTTGCCGACCTCCGTCTGCACCAGGATGTAAGCCTGCACCACGGCGAGCCCCTTCCAGTTCGATCGTTGGGCGTAGGAGAGTCGGAAGCCGAACGTACCGGAGGAGGCGCCCGTGCCCACATCGCAACCGCCCCCGACCGGCGCGGCGGAGGCGGAGAACACACTCGCCGGTATCGGCGAGTTCGGTCTGATCGACCGGCTCACCGCCGAGCGCGCGCCGACGCCCGCCACGCTGCTCGGGCCGGGTGACGACGCCGCGGTCGTGGCCGCGCCGGACGGCCGCGTGGTGGCGAGCACGGACGTGCTCGTCGCCGGCGTGCACTTCCGCCTGGACTGGTCGAACCCCGAGCAGGTCGGGCGCAAGGCGGCGGCGGCCAACCTCGCCGACATCGCCGCGATGGGTGCGGTGCCCACGGCACTGCTCGTCGGGCTCGCCTGCCCGCCCGACACCCCGGTCGAGACGCTCACCGGGCTGACCGACGGCCTCTGGGCGGAGGCGCGATCGGTGGGGGCGGGCGTCGTCGGCGGCGACGTGGCGTCCTCGGGCACGCTGGTGCTGTCGGTCACCGCGCTCGGCTCGCTGGAGGGGCGGGACGCGGTGACGCGCGCCGGCGCCCGCCCCGGCGACCGCGTGGCGATCGCCGGCCGCGTCGGATGGGCGGCCGCGGGGTGGGCCGTGCTGGCGCGTGGCTTCCGCTCACCGGTGGCAGTGGTGTCCGCGCACCGGGTGCCCGAGCCGCCCTACGGGGCGGGCCCGCAGGCGGCCGACGGGGGCGCAACGGCGATGATCGACGTCTCCGACGGCCTGCTCGCCGACCTCGGCCACGTCGCGCGGGCCTCCGGGGTGCGCATCGACGTGCGCAGCGCCGCGTTCGAGGTGCCCTCCCGGCTCGTCGACGTGGGCGCGGCGCTCGGCGTGGACCCCCTGCACTGGCTGCTCACCGGCGGCGAGGATCACGCCCTCGCCGCGACCTTCCCCGGCGCGCTCCCGGACGGCTGGACCGCGATCGGCACGGTGTCCGAGGGGGAACCGGAGGTCATGGTGGACGGGCGGGCCTACGACGGCGGGCCGAGCGGTTGGGAACACTTCACCCGCTGAGCCCGTGATCGCCGGTTCAGTGCGGCTGCTGTCGCGCCTGCAGCACTGAGCGCACCGAACCGCCGATCACTGCAGCGAGCGGACCGTCGTGTCGACGACCTCGGCGAGCTCAGCGGGGTCGTGGCCCGCTCTGGCCCGCACGCGCAGCCCGAGCACGAGGGTGAACAGGATCTCGGCCGTGGCGGCGGCGTCGAGGCCGGCACGCAGCGCACCCTCACGGCACCCGCGGTGCAGCACCTCCCGCAGCGCCCCGCGGGTGACGTCGAACGCCGCCTGGGTGCGCAGGTCGACGTCCGGGTCGTCGGCACCGAGCTCCGTGGCCGTGTTGACGACGAAGCAGCCGCGGGCCGCGGTTCGGTCCTCGGGCAGGCCGACCATCCGGATCAGCCAGTCGCGGAGCACCTGCGGCGCCGGCCCGCGGCACAGCAGGTGCTCGCGCGCCTCGGCGGACTCGGTGGCGCGGTAGTGGTCGAGCGCGCGCAGGAAGAGCGCGTGCTTGTCGCCGAAGGTGCGGTAGAGGCTGCTCGGCGACAGCCCGAGCTCGTCGCCGAGATCACGCGTCGAGGTGGCGTGGTAGCCGCGCCGCCAGAACAGGTCGGTGGCGCGCGCCACCACGTCCTGCTCGTCGAACTCCCGGGGCCGTGGCACGCCGCCGAGGGTACCAGTTGTGGAGCGATCGTTCCCGTATTAGGGTCCCCGGCCGTATGGGAACGATCGATCCCAAATGGAGGCGGGAATGGAACGGGCGACGGTGGCCCAGGCCGAACGGGCCGGCGTGCGGCGGTGGGCCGCGGTGGTGGCGGTGGCGGTGGGGACCTTCCTGCTGGTCACCGCCGAGCAGTTGCCGGTCGGTCTGCTGACGCCGATCGGTGCGGGCCTGCGCGTGAGCGACGGCGTGGCGGGATTGATGGTCACGGTGCCCGGGATCGTTGCGGCGGTGTCGGCGCTGCTGGTGCCGGTACTGGTCGGGCGCCTGGACCGGCGCGTGTTGCTCGGTGTGCTGATGGCCCTCATGACGCTGGCCAACGTGGTGTCGGCGCTCGCGCCGAGCTACGCGGCGCTGCTGGCGTCGCGGGTCCTGGTCGGCATCGCGATCGGCGGGTTCTGGGCCGTGGCCGGCGGGCTGGCGACCCGGCTCGTGCCCGGTCCGGACGTCCCGCGGGCCACCGCGGTGATCTTCGGTGGCGTCGCGGCGGCCAACGTGCTCGGCGTCCCGATCGGCACGCTGCTCGGCGGGTTCGCGGGCTGGCGGATCGCCTTCGGGGCGCTCGGCGCGCTCGCCGCCGTGGTGCTGGTGGCGCTGTTCGCGCTGCTGCCGAAGCTGGTGGCCACGAGCCCGGTGCGGCCGGGCGTGCTCCTCGCGCAGTTGCGCGAGCCCGCCGTCGCGACCGGGATCCTCGTGACGCTCCTCGTGGTCACGGGCCACTTCGCCGCCTACACGTTCGTGAGCCCGGTGCTGCAGGACCGCGCCGGCGTGCCGGCGGCGCTCGTCGGGCCGCTGCTGCTCGGCTTCGGCGCCGCGGGGATCGTCGGCAACTTCGTGGCGGGTGCCGCGGTGGCCCGTCGGCTGCGCCGGACCGTGCTGGGGATCGCCGTTGCGCTCACCCTCGTGCTCGCGCTGTACCCGCTGCTCGGCACCGGCGCCGCCGGCGGCACCGCGCTCCTGCTGCTGTGGGGGCTGGCCTACGGCGGTGTCTCGGTGAGCCTGCAGAGCTGGATGGTCGCGGCGGCGCCCCGCGCGGTGGAGGCGGCCACCGCGCTGTGGGTGGCGGTGTTCAACCTCGCCATCGGGCTCGGTGCCCTCGTGGGCGGGCTCGTCGTCGACCGCACCGCGCTCACCGGTGTCCTGTGGCTGGCCGCGGCGCTGTTCCTGCTCGCTGCGCTCGTCGTACGGTTCGGCGGCCGTCGAGGGCGGTGATCGAAGTGGCGGTGACCGAAGTGGCGGCTATCCCGGGTGGGCCTACGACGGCGGGTCGGGGGGCTGGGACCACCTCGCCGGCCGTTGATGAACCGTGGGCTTGTGCGGCGCGTGCGCGGGTCATACGGTGACCTGACCAACAGCGGACCTCGACGATGTCGGCGCGACCGGGCATTCCGCCCCGTCACCGGCACCAGGGTCGGGCCCACTCCCTTGGCAGGTGTCGCACCGTTGCGCCGCCGGTCTGCAGTGCCGAGGGAGCACCCCAATGTCTCTGCACGTGTCCGCCACGGACGTCCCCGAGGACACCGCCCGGGTCGGGGTCATGACCTTCACGACCACGGCCGTGTACGGCAACGAGTCGTCCCTGATGATCGCGACGCGGCCGCCCGGCTACCACTCGACGCCCCATACGCACGAGTGCGAGCAGCTGAACTGGCTGCAGGCGGGTGAGGTGTGGGTCTTCATCGAGGACCGCGCGTTCCACATGCGGGTGGGTGACTTCCTCCGGGTGCCTGCGGGTGCGGTGCACTGGGCGTGGAACAAGTCCGACGCCCCCTGCACCCTCGTGGAGGTCCACGCGCCGGGGATGCAGCACGACCCCACCGTCGCCGCGTTCGCCGTGGGCCTGTTCGGCGAGCGCGAGGAGCCCGACCCGGCGGGGACTCCGATGAACCGGTTCCTGCCCGAGGACTCGGACTTCGACCCGCGCATCGCCGAGGAGCAGGCGCGATGACCGCGGTGGCTGTCGCCTCGGAGCTGGAGGTCCCCCGCCGCTGGTGCGATGCTGCCACGATGCGGCCCCGCGTCAGCCTGATCGTCGTCGGGTACGCCAAGGTGCCGCGCACGTCCGGCGCACACGGTGCCACCGACCTGCTTGCGGTCAGCCTGCGCATCGACCCCGCGACCGGCACGGTCGTGGAGGCTGATTCGACCGCGGTCAGCGCGATGCACCGAGCCTGGGTGAACGAGCTGTTGCTGGGCGTCGACTTCTCCGCCGACATCTCGGGCGTACTCGCCGAGATCGACGAGAGCTACCTGAGCAATGCTGCGGGCTCGCTGAAGCAGGCGATCGCCGACGCCTGGCGGCGTTACGCGTCCCACCGCGCCCGCTGACCCGCGCGCACCCGCCGTTCCCCGTGCGGCGGGGACCCACCGTGTCGAGGGAGAACCCCGGATGCTGATCCGCCCTGCGCCCACGCTGCTCCGGAACGCGTTGCAGGACCGCGTTCCGGTCGTGGTGCCGGGCTGTCACGACCCGCTGAGCGCGCGTCTCGCCGCGGAGGCCGGTGCCGCCGCGGTATTCCTCGCCGGCAGCGCCGTCGGGCGGGCGCTCTTCGACACGCCCGACGTGCCGCGGTGGGGAGCGCGGACCTACCTGCGCTACGTCGAGCTGGTGTGTGCCGCGTCGCCGCTGCCGGTGATCGTCGACGGTGAGGACGGGTTCGGTAACACGGTGGCGCTTTGCGGCGAGCTCGCCGCAGCCGGCGCGGCGGGAGTGGTCGTCGGCGACTCCGCCGCCGGCGAGGACCTGCGCCCCGCCGGCGGGTTCGCCGCCGACATCACCGAGGCGCGACGTTGCTGCGACCTGGTGTTCCTCGCCCGCACCGACGGCATCGCGCACGACCGGCCGGACACCTTCCGCCGGATGCGGCAGTACCGCGAGGCCGGCGCCGAGCTCACGATCGCGCTGCTCACTCCCGTGCTCCGCGCGGAGAGCGAGGCCGAGCAACTCGCGACGTTCGCGGAGCTCGCCGGCGCGGCAGGGGGCCGTCTCGCATTGCACGCCCGGCGGGCCGGTGACCTGCCCCCGCCGTCCCTCCTCCCCGACGGAGTCGCCGCCGTGCTCGTGACCGGCGTCTCCGTCCCGACCTCCACCGACCACATCACCCGCGTGCTGACCGCGCGCTGACGCCGGGGGCCGACCCCGCCGACGAGGAAGGCGACTCGATGATGACGACGCCACCCGACATCGAGAGCAGGACCCTCCGCAAGATCATGTGGAAGTTCATCCCCCTGCTGTGGTGCTGCTACTTCGCGCTGTACCTGGACCGCCTCAACGTGTCCGTCGCCGCGCTGACGATGAACGAGGACCTCGGCATCAGCCCGGCGGTCTTCGGGCTGGTCGCAGGCGTGTTCTTCTGGACCTACTCGCTGCTCGAGGTCCCGAGCAACTACGTGGTCTCCCGGGTCGGCGTGCAGGTGTGGGTCACCCGCATCATCATCAGCTGGGGACTGGTGACGATGCTGACCGCTGCCGCGCAGGGGGAGGTCAGCCTGATCCTGCTGCGGCTGCTGCTCGGCGCTGCGGAAGCCGGCTTCGCACCCGCGATGATCGTGCTGATCGGGCTATGGTTCCCGGCGTCCAAGCGGGCCGGGGCGATCTCGCTGATGGCGGTCGCGGTGCTGATGTCGGGCTTCGGGACACCGCTGTCGGCCATGATCATGACGAGCACGGACGGCCTGCTCGGCCTGCCCGGCTGGCGGTGGATGTTCCTGATCACCGGCCTTCCCGCGGTCGTACTCGGCTTCGTCTTCTACAAGGTCATCCGCAACGGGCCGAGCGAGGCGACCTTCCTGGACCCCGACGAGAAGCGGTGGTTGATCACGCGCCTGGAGGCCGACGCCGCCGACCTCGGCGGGAACGCCGCCCACCCGTTCCTGCGCGGGGTCCTCAACCCGCGCGTCGCGTTCCTCGTCGTCATGTACATCCTCTTCGCGTTCAGCCTCTTCGGTTTCCAGTTCTTCATCCCGCAGATGCTCCAGCAGTTCGGCTTCGGCACGAACACCATCGGGTGGCTCGCAGCGCTTCCGCCGCTGCTCGCCGTCGGACCGATGCTTTGGTGGTCGCGGCACTCCGACCGCACGGGGGAGCGGGTGCTGCACTACGCCGCGGCCGCTGCCACCGCCGGGCTCGGTTTCCTGATCGCGGGCTTCTCGATGAGCACGCCGCTGATCGCGATGATCGGCTTCTGCGTCGCCGGGATCGGCCTGTACACGTGCATCCCGATCCAGCTCGCCATCCCGTCGAGCTTCCTCACCGGGGCGGCGCTCGCCGGCGGTATCGGAGCGATCAACGGGCTCGGCAACATCGGTGGATACATCGGCCCGCAGGTCACCGGGATCATCCGCGAGGCCACCGGGAACTTCTTCACGGCGGCGGTGTTCGTGCTCAGCGCGAGCATCACGGGAGCCGCCGTCCTCGCGGTGGTCTTCGCCCTCTGGCAACGCCGCCCGGCGCCGACCGCGCCGTCCCCCGTGGTGCTCGACCCCGCATGAACGGATCCACGAGAGGAACGCACGTGCCGGACACATCCTTCGACGGCCGGGTCGCCGTGATCACCGGAGCGGGGAGCGGGATCGGCGCGGCGACCGCCCGCCTGCTCTCCGCCTCCGGGGCGGACGTGGTGGTCGTCGACGTCGACGAGGACGCCGCCCGAGGCACGGCCGCCGACCTCCCGGGCCGCGCGATCGCCGTCACCGCTGACGTCTCCCGGGAGGAGGACGTCGACAGGTACCTCGAGGCGGCGGTCGAGCAGTTCGGCGCCGTGCACCTGCACCACCTCAACGCCGGTATCGGCGGGAGCACCGCCGCCCCGCCCGACCTCGAGGTGGCGGACTTCGACCGGGTGATGGCGGTCAACCTGCGGGGCCCGTTCCTCGGGTTGCGCGCGGCCTTCCGCCAGTACCGCCGCCAGGGCTGCGGCGGCGCGATCGTCATCACCTCGTCGATCGCGGGACTGCGGGGGAGTCACGACCTGCTGCCCTACCAGATCTCGAAGCACGGTCTGCTGGGTGCGGTTCGCGGTGCTGCCGTGTACGGCGGGCCGAGGGGGGTGCGTGTCAACGCGGTCGCCCCCGGTCTGGTGCCCACCGGGCTCGCGTCCGCTCCCGCTGCCGCCCAGGACATGCGCCGCCGAGGCGGCACCGTGCCGCAGCGCCGCACCGGGACCCCGGAGGAGGTAGCGGATGCCGTGGCGTACCTGCTCGGCGACGCCGCGAGCTACGTCAACGGCGCAGTCCTCTCCGTCGATGGTGGAGCCGCCGCGGTGAGCACGGTGCGGGCATCCGGGGGAGCAGGGGCCTGGGACCCGGCCGACGTGGACGACCCCGTGGGCTGGAGCGGGCCCGTGGGGCGGCGCAGGCGCGCGCGCGTCGGATCCGCGCGAGGGTACGCGGTAGCCGTCCGCGGCCTTCCCGACCTCAGCCCGCGCCCCGCGACCGGTACAGGTCGCGCAGCAGCAGGATCTCCGCGCCGTGGTGGATGGCCTCCCGGTGGATGTGCAGCACCAGTGTGGCCATCGGGTGCTCCGCCCACGGGCCCTCGGCCGGCCCGACCGGTCGGGCGAGCGCCGCGTCGTCCAGCCCGCGCACCCCGCTGATCCAGGCGTCGTAGGTCTCGTCGAGCTGGCGCAGGGCCTCCTCGGCGGTGCCGGCGTAGACGTGGCTCTGGTAGTCCATGGCCGGGCCGCCGAAGTGTGAGCCGGCTCGCGCTCCGAAGACGCCGACGACGACGTGCCCGATCCGCCACGCGATCGTGGTGACCGGCGGCGGGTCGGGCTCCGGGAAGGCGAAATCGATCGTGAACCCGCCGCTGCCGGCCTGCACCGGAGCGGGCGAGGTGCCCCGTGGCCGCACGTTCCAGCTCCCGGGCGCGGGTTCCCAGAAGTACTCGTCGTCGGTGAGCCCGTGCAGCTTCGGGCGGAGGTGGCCCTGCCAGTGCCACTCCAACTGCTCGACGAGCTGTGTCGTCCAGTCGATGCCCATGGCGTGGACGGTAGGGCAGGGCACCGACAACGGCTGGGGTAACGATCTCGTCCTACCCACTCCCGGTCGTCGCCCACCGGTCATAGTCTCAGCCGATCGAGTCGACGATGCCTCGGGAGATACGTCATGCACATGCGCTCGGAGTTCGACCGGCGGCGGTTCCTGCAGGCCACCGGGTTGGCGGCGCTCGGAGGCACGCTCGCGGCGTGTGCATCCGACGACGGGATCGGCGGTGCCGCACCGGAGCCGACCCAGCCCGCGCCCACGGGCACGTTCACCGAGCCGTCGGCGCCGCTGTCCGGCGCGCTGTCGATCCTGATGTGGAGCCACTTCGTGCCCGCGCACGACACGTGGTTCGACCCGTGGGTGCAGGAGTGGGGCAGCCGCGTCGGCCTCCAGGTCACGGTCGACCACATCAACTACGCCGAGCTGCCCGCCCGCACGCAGGCCGAGATCCAGGCGAACCAGGGCCACGACCTGATCCTGCACATCGCGCCGGTGCCGCAGTACGAGCCGAGCGTGCTCGACCTGACCGACGTCGTCACCGAGGCGAACAACCGGCACGGCGAGATGCTGGAGCTCTGCCGGAAGTCCTCGTTCAACCCCACCACCGGCAAGTACTTCGGGTACGCGCCCGCGTGGGTGCCCGACCCCGGCGACTACCGCAAGACCCTGTGGACGCCGGTCGGCCTGCCCGAGGGCCCCACCACCTGGGACGAGCTGCTCCGCGGCGGCACCGAGATCAAGAACAGCCAGGGCGTGCAGCTGGGCATCGGGATGTCCCAGGAGATCGACTCGAACATGGCGGGCCGGGCCCTGCTGTGGTCGTTCGGCGCCTCGATCCAGGACGAGTCCGAGCAGGTCGTCATCAACTCGCCGGAGGCGGTCGCCGCGGTGGAGTTCATGAGCAGGCTCTACCGGGACGCGATGACGCCCGAGGTGTTCTCGTGGAACGCCGCGTCGAACAACCAGGGGCTGGCCGCGGGCCAGCTGTCCTACATCCTCAACTCGCTCTCGGCATGGCGGACCTCCCAGGAGACCGACCCCGAGGTGGCGGCCGACATCTTCTTCTCGCCCGCGCTGCGCGGCCCCGCGGACGCCCGCGCGGCCAGCCACGTCATGTACAACTGGATCGTCCCGAACTTCGCCGCGAACCCGGACGCGGCCAAGGAGTTCCTGCTCCACTACACGGCCAACCTCGACGTCGTGGCGTGGAACTCCAAGCTCTACGACTTCCCGGCCTACACCGACGTCGTCCCCGACCTCGGGAAGTGGCTCGGCGCGGACCCGTTCGGGGCGCAGCCCCCGGACAAGCTCTCCCTGCTCGAGGACGCGGTCGAGTGGAGCACCAACATCGGCTACCCGGGCACGGCCAACACGGCCGAGGGCGAGGTGTTCGCCACGTTCGTCATCCCCAACATGTTCGCCCGCGCCGCGCGCGGCGAGGTGAGCCCGCAGCAGGCCGTCGCCGACGCCGAGGCGCAGATCATCCCGATCTTCGACAACTGGCGTGCGCGCGGCTTGATCGGCACGGGCGGGAGCTGAGCCCTTGAGCACCGTAGAGGTCAAGGAGCTGCGCAAGTCGTTCGACTCGGGTCGCGTGCACGCGATCGACGGGGTCGACCTGGCCACCGGGGAGGGGGAGTACCTGGTCCTGCTCGGCCCGTCGGGCTGCGGCAAGACCACGCTGCTGCGCACCATCGCCGGGCTCGAGGAGCCCACCAGCGGCGACGTGCTGATCGGCGGGCAGGTGGTCACCGGGCTGCCGCCGCGGGCCCGGCGCATCGCGATGGTCTTCCAGAGCTACGCGCTCTACCCGCACAAGACCGTGCAGGCCAACATCGTCTTCCCGCTGCGCGCCGAGGGGGTGCCGCCCCGCGAGCGGGAGGAGAAGGCGCGCACGGCGGCCGAGATGCTGGGCATCGGGCACCTGCTCGCCCGCAAGCCGCGCCAGCTCTCCGGCGGTGAGCGGCAGCGGGTGGCGCTGGCCCGGGCGCTGGTGCGCGATCCCACGGTGTTCCTGCTCGACGAGCCGCTGTCGAACCTGGACGCCAAGCTGCGCACGAGCGCACGCGACGAGCTGAAGCGGTTCCAGCAGGACATCGGCGCCACCACGATCTACGTGACCCACGACCAGAGCGAGGCGATGGGCCTCGGCGACCGGATCGCCGTGCTGTCCGCCGGGCGGGTGCGCCAGATCGGCGCGCCCGTCGAGATCTACGACGACCCCGCCGACACGTTCGTCGCCACCTTCATCGGGTCGCCGCCGATGAACCTCGTGCCGCACGGTGACGTGCTCGTCGGGTTCCGGCCCGAGCACCTGCTGCCCGTCGAGAACGTGGCCGGGGAGCGGGTGACGGCCACGCTGGAGGTGCAGCGGATGGAGTACCTGTCCGGGGACCGGCACGTGTACGGCACGGTCGACCTCGGGGACGGCCCGTGCCGGGTGATCGCCCGGCTGCCCGCCACCGTCGAGACGCCCATCGCGGTCGGCGAGCGGCACGACTTCGCGGTGCCGGGCGCCCGGCTGCGCTTCTTCGACGCCGGGAGCGGTCTGCGCACCGAGCCGGTCCGGCTGGGCGCGTGATGGCACGGTCGGCTCCTCCCGCCGAGGCCGCCCCGCGGACCCGCGAGCGGCCCGTCGAGCTGCGGCGGCGTGGCCTCGCCGACCGCGACGACGTGCTGTCCTGGCTGCTGCTGACCCCGGCGGTGCTCTACATCCTCGCGCTGGTGGGCGTGCCGTTCGTGCTGGCGGTCGCGTTCAGCTTCTCCGACGTCACCGGCGGCGACCCGAGCTTCGACTGGGTGGGCCTGCAGAACTTCGAGCGGGTCTTCGCCGACCCGGTGTTCTGGCGCTCGCTGCGCAACACGTTCCTGTTCACGGCCGTGTCGATGCTGTTCATCGTGATCTTCGGCAAGGTGCTGGCCAACATCCTCATCGCCGATTTCCGCGGCCGCTGGATCGTCCGGTTCTGCGTGCTGCTGCCCTGGACCACACCGGTGGCGCTCTCGACGATCACCTGGCTGTGGCTGCTCGACTCGGTGTTCTCGCCGATCGACTGGGTGTTGCGCCAGGCCGGGTTGATCCAGTCGAACATGTTCTGGCTCGGGCAGCCGACGCTGGCGATGGCCTCGGTGATCGCCGTGCACGTCTGGCGGCTGGTGCCGCTGGCCGCGGTGATCATGATGGCGGGGCTGCTGTCGATCCCGAAGGACGTGCAGGAGCAGGCCGCCGTCGACGGCGCGGGCTACTGGCGGCGGATGTTCGAGGTGACGATCCCGCTGACCGCCCCCGTCATCGCGATCTCGGCGTTGTTCGGCGCGATCTTCACGTTCACCGACATGACCGTCGTCTACGTGCTCACCCGCGGCGGCCCGACCAACGAGACCCAGGTGCTCGCCAGCTGGGCGTTCTTCCGCGGCATCGAGGGCAGCGACGTGGCGCAGGGCGCGGCGATCGCGCTGTTCCTGTTCCCGCTGCTGCTCGCGGCGGCGATCGCGATCCTGCGTGCGGTCCGGCGCATGGAGGTCAGCTGAGATGGACGCGCTCGTCATCACCGACGCCGACCGGCGGCGGTTCGCGCGCAGGCACCGGATGGGCCGGGTCGCGCTGTACGCGCTCGCCGTGCTGTCCGCGCTGGCCGCGGCCGGCCCGTTCGTGTGGGCGGCCATCACCACGTTCAAGCAGGACAGCGACCTCTACCGGCGCGCCAACAACCCGTTCGTCTTCAACGAGCTGCCCACGCGCGACCACCTCGACCTGCTGCTGACCGGCACCGGGTTCGCCACGTTCGCGTGGAACACCCTGTGGGTCGGCGTACTCGTCGTGCTGATCACGCTGGCGCTGTCCCTCCCCGCCGCCTACAGCCTGGCCCGGCTGGACCGCCCGTGGGCGGGCCGGATGGGCATCGCGATCTTCTTCGTCTACCTGGTCCCCCCGACCCTGCTGTTCCTGTCGCTGTCGCGGCTGGTGGTGGCGCTGGGGCTGCAGGACTCCACGTGGTCGCTCGTGGTGATCTACCCGACGATCACGGTGCCGGTGTCGGTGTGGCTGCTCATCGGCTTCCTCAAGACCATCCCGCGCGACATCGAGGAACAGGCGATGGTCGACGGCTACAGCCGCGTCGGGGCCATGGTGCGGGTGGTCGCGCCGCTGCTGTTCCCCGGGCTCGTCGCCGTCGTCGTGTTCGCGTTCACGCTGACGGCCAGCGAGTTCATCTACGCGCTCGCGTTCATCTCGCCCAGCGCGGAGAAGGTGATCAGCACCGGGGTGCCCACCGAGCTGGTGCGCGGCGACGTGTTCTTCTGGCAGTCGCTGCAGGCCGCCGCCGTGCTCGTCGCCGTGCCCATCGCGGTGGTGTTCAACCTGTTCCTCGACCGGTTCATCGCCGGCTTCACCCAGGGCGCCGTCAAGGGCTGAGCGCGGTCACCGACCACACCCCAGCGACCGGACCCGATGTCGAGACCGGTCCGGCGGTTCCGTCCCAGGGGCGGACGCGGCCGCAGTGGCCGCACGACACCGAGGAGGCCCGGCATGACGGTCAAGCGGATGGACAACGTCCTCATCGTGGTCGACGACCTCGACGCCGCTGTGTCGTTCTTCGTCGAGCTCGGCATGGAGCTGGAGGGCGAGGGGCCCGTCGAGGGACGCTGGGTGGAGCGTGTTATCGGGATCGACGGCGTCCGGGAGGACGTCGCGATGCTGCGGACCCCGGACGGCCACGGCCGGGTCGAACTGGCGAGGTTCCACACGCCGAAGGCGATCAGCGCGGAGCCGAAGGACGCGCCGGTGAACACGCTGGGCATCCGGCGCGTCATGTTCGCCGTCGACGACATCGAGGACGTCGTCGCCCGCCTCCGCGCCCGCGGTGCCGAGCTCGTCGGCGAGCTGGTGCAGTACGAGGACAGCTATCGGCTCTGCTACGTCCGCGGCCCCGAGGGCATCATCGTCGGACTGGCCGAGCAGCTCGGCTGACGCCGCGTGCCCGCGCAGGGAGCGGATCACCACGAGTGGGGCCTGCCGTCAGTGTCCCCCGAGGATCGCGGCCGCGGGGCCGTTCAGCCGATGTCGAGCACCGCCTTCCCGTGCAGTCGCCGCTCCAGTAGGGCGGCGATCGCATCCGCGGCGCCGTCCCAGCCGCCGCGCCACGAGATCTGCGGGTCCAGCCGTCCGGCGGCGACGGCGCGGGCGAGCCAGCCGAGGTCGGGGGCCAGGTCGGGGCAGTCCAGCAGGTAGAACGCGGTGATCGAGCGGTCGTGCCGGCCCTCGTTGCCGAAGAACGCGCCGAACGGGAAGTTCTCGCCCCCGTCGGTCGAGTGCCCCACCGAGACGAGGGTGCCGCCCTTCGCCAGTCGCTCGTAGGCGGCCACGAGCTGCCCGCCGCCCACCATGTCGACGATGCCGTCCACCTGGTCGGCGAGGTCGGCGGGGTCGGCCCGCACCTCGTCGGCTCCGAGGGCGCGCAGGCTCTCGCCGTGGCGCTCCGGGTCGCCCGTGGTCGCGACGACGGACGCGCCGCCGAGGCGGGCGAGCTGCACGGCGTAGCCGCCGACGCCCCCGGTGGCGCCGGTGACCAGCACGCGCCTGCCGAGGATCGGCCCGAGCCGGTGCAGGGCGCGCAGGGCGCTCGCGCCGGCGACGGGCACGGTGCTGATCGCGCCGAGGTCCGCGCCCGGGGGGACGGTGCCGATCAGTCCGGTGTCGACGGCGCGCAGCTCGGCCCACGCCCCGTCCGGGGCGAGGGTGACCACGGGGGTGCCGGCTGCCGGCCCGGTCCCGTCCGCCGCGGCGCGCTCGACGACGCCGGCCGCGTCCCAGCCCAGCACCGCCCCGTCCGGGGCGTTCGCGATGCCGAACCGCACCTCCCCGGCGTTCAGGGACGTGGCCGTCACCCGGACCAGCGCCTGGTGCGGTGCCGGCACGGGATCGGCGGTCGTGCCGAGATGCAGGCCGCCGGGTGCGGAGCGGTCGACGAGGAGAGCGCGCACGGTCGTGAACCTCCACTGAGAAGCTAACGCCACTGAGAGGCGTAGGCGTACGAGCGGCGTTGGCGCCCGGGATACAGTGAGTGGCGATGGACACGCCGTCGCCCGCCGGGCTGCCGCTGCGGGAGCGCAAGAAGCTCCGCACGCGGCATGCCCTCGTCGACACCGCCCTGCGGCGGTTCACCGCCGACGGCTTCGACGCCACCACGCTCGACGACCTGTGCGCCGAGGTGGAGGTCTCCAAGCGCACGTTGTTCCGGTACTTCACGAGCAAGGAAGACCTCGCGCTCGCCCCGACCCACGACATGTGGACCGCGTTCCTCGCCGAGCTCCGCGTCCGCGAGCCGGCGGACGGTTCGACGCTCCTGGAGCTGCTCCAGGACACCCTGCTCGTGGTGCTGGCCCGGATGCCCCGCGACGGGTGGGCCGAGCGCGCCGCGGCCAGTTGCCGGCTGGCCGGGAGCACCCCGTCGATCAGTGCTCACGGGTTGCAGTTCTGCGACCGCACCACGCGGGCCGCGATCGCGGTCGTGGCAGAGCGCTTCGGGGTGGTCGAGGACGACCTGCGCCTCCGGCTCGCCCTCGACGTGGTGGTGGCGGCGTTCCGCGCCGCGCTCGAGCGGTGGGCGTCCCGGCCCGGTGCGGCTGCTCGCGAGGAACTGCCGGAGCGCCTGCGGGAGGCGTTCGCCGCGGTGCCGGGCAGCGTGCGGATGACACTGCCGGGGCTCTGACAACCCACAAGATCCGCGATATCGGTTGCCCATGGCTGCGCGCGCAACCATGGACGACCGATACTTCGGATCTTCGGGAGCCTCAGCTGCGCGGGACCGGGACCCCGCGGATCGAGGCGTCGAGCAGCTGCACCGGGTGCAGCAGGGGGAGGTCCTGCCCGAGGTGCTTGCCGATCTGCAGCAGGCATCCCGGGTTGGCCGTGACCACCAGGTCCGGCGCCACCGACCGGACGTTCCCGGCCTTGCGGGCCCCGAGCTCGGCGGCGGCCTCCGGCATGATCATGTTGTAGATGCCGGCCGAGCCGCAGCACAGCGCGGCCTCGGGCAGGTCCACCAGCTCCAGGTCCGGGATCGAGCGCAGCACCTCGCGCGGCTGGCTGCGCACCTGCTGGGCGTGGCCGAGGTGGCAGGCGTCGTGGTAGGCCACCCGCCCGCGGAAC
This sequence comes from Pseudonocardia kunmingensis, assembly GCF_006716445.1. Taxonomy (GTDB): domain Bacteria; phylum Actinomycetota; class Actinomycetes; order Mycobacteriales; family Pseudonocardiaceae; genus Pseudonocardia; species Pseudonocardia kunmingensis. The sequence goes on along the minus strand of NZ_VFPA01000001.1, from coordinate 1,418,157 downwards.
GGGTGCCTCGGGGCACGCGGCCCCAGCTCCGCGAGCACCTCGTGGACGTCGCGCACCCGCTTGCTGAACGCCGCCGCCCGCTCGGCCCACTCGGGGTCGTCGGCGAGCAGGTGGCCGTACTCCTTCATCGACGAGCCGCAGCCCGCGACGTTGGTGACGACGTGGTCGACGTCCAGCTTCTCGTAGACCGCGATCTCGCGCTTCGCCCTGGCCAGCGCGCTGTCCTCGCGGCCGGCGTGCAGCTCGAGCGCGCCGCAGCACTGCTGCTCGCGCGGCACCAGGACGTCGCAGCCCTCGGCCGCCAGCACGCGCACGGTGGCCGCGTTGACGCGGTGGAAGAACACGTCCTGCACACAGCCGGACAGCAGGGCCACCCGCGCCCGGCGCTCACCGACCGCGGGGGTGTGCACGGGCAGCCGGGCGAACGCCTCGCGCACCGACACCGGCGGCAGCAGCGACTCCATCGCCCCGAGCCGCCCGGGGAGCTTCCCCGCCAGCTTCGCGACGGCCGGGACCTTGCGCAGCCGCTGGTAGAGCGCGCCGGGCACGGCCGCGGCCCGCAGCCTGCGCTTGTACGGGAACAGCGCGAAGATCGCGTTGCGGAACCAGGCGTCGTTGCGCTCGCGCGGCACGTTGCGCTCGATCTGCGGGCGCACCGACTCCAGCAGCCGGTCGTACTGCACGCCCGACGGGCACGCCGTCACGCAGGCCATGCAGCCCAGGCACCGGTCGATGTGCTCGGTGAACGGGCCGGGCAGCTCGATCTCGCCCTTCTCGGCGAGGTCCATCAGGTAGATGCGGCCGCGCGGGGAGTCCATCTCCTCGCCCCACAGCTGGTAGGTGGGGCAGGTCGGCAGGCAGAAGCCGCAGTGCACGCAGTCGTCGAGCAGCTCCCGCTCCGGCGGGCGCCGCTCGTCGAAGGCGCTCGGGCCCGTCTGCGGCAGGTTGGTGTCGGCGGAACCGGCGGGTGTGCTCATCTCACATCCAAGGGTCGAAACGGCCCGGGCCGAGGCGACCCTGCGGGTCGAGCTCGGCCTTGACGGCGCGCAGGACGGCGATCGCGGACGGCGGCGGCCCCCAGGCGGGGACACCCGAGCCCGCCGGGCGGGAGCGCAGCACGGAGGTGCCGCCCGCGGCGTGCACCCGGGCGTGCGCGTCGGCGACGGCGTCCGGCGGGAGGGCGACGGTGGCGACCCCGGTGCCGAGACCCGCGGTGACGGACGAGGCGGGCAGGTCCGCGAGCACGCCGGGCAGCCGCGAGGGCCGCACCCCGATGCGCAGGACGGCGAGCTCAGGCGTGCCGCGCACGAGCGAGGCGTGCCGCTCCCAGGCCTCCGACTGACGAACGGCACTCTCGTCGGTACCTAGCCGACGAGAGTGCCGTTCGTCGGGAGCGTCGGGGGTGCCTGTGCGGACCGGGCCCCGGGTGCCGGGCTGCGTGTCGGCTGCGTCCGGGGCGAGGGCCTCGGCGCCGTGCGAGTCGGGGCCGGGCGCGTCGAGCGCGTCCGCGGCATGCGCCTCCGGACGAACGGCACTTTCGTCGGTACCTAGCCGACGACGAATGTGCCGTTCGTCGGAGTCGCGCGGAGTCGCGCCCAGCGCCTTCCGCAGGCGCTGCAGCCTCGCGTCCAGGGCGTCCTCGGTGCCCTCGACGCGGATCAGCAGGGTGCCGTCGCTCGTCCACTCCAGGGCCGCCGGCTCGTAGGGGCCGCCGAGCACGGTGGCGGCGTGCGCGGCCGCTTCCTCCAGGGAGCACGGGACGGCGAGCGTGGCGGTGCGTTTCGGCACGGGGTGCAGCCGCAGGACGACCTCGGCCAGCACGCCGAGAGTGCCGTAGCTGCCGTGCAGCAGCTTGGCGAGGTCGTAGCCGGCGACGTTCTTGATGACGTGCCCGCCGCTGCGGGCCACGGTGCCGTCGGCCAGCACGACCGTGACGCCGATGACGAGGTCGCGCATCGACCCGAACACCAGCGCCGCGGGTCCGGCGTCGGCGGTGGCGACGAGCCCGCCCACCGTGGCGCCGTCGGCGGCGTGCGCCGCGTCGAACGCCACGTGCTGGCCGTGCGGGGCGAGGTCGGCCTGCAGCTCCCGCAGCGGGGTGCCGGCGTGGACCGAGACCGTCATGTCGCCGGGGTTGTGCGTGATCACCCCGGTGAGGCCGGTGGTGTCGAGGACGTGGTCGACCGGGCCGAGCGGGGCTCCCCAGTCCGTGGCCGTGCCCGCCCCGGCGATCCCGATCGGGCCCGCGGTGTCGAGCACCGCGTCGCGCAGCGAGCGCAGGTCGGTGGGGCGCAGTGTGGTCGCGGTGTTCACAGGCGCTCGATCACTCCCGACTCCTCCAGGGGGTGGGGCCGGTACTTGCCGGGCCGCTCGCCGCACAGCCGCGGCGTGGGCAGCACCTTGCCCGGGTTGCACAGGTGGCGCGGGTCGAAGGCCGCGCGCACGCGGTCCATGACCGCCAGGTCGTCGCGGGAGAACATCTTCGGCATCGAGCACGCCTTGTCCGTGCCGATGCCGTGCTCGCCCGAGAGCGACCCGCCCAGCTCCACGCACAGCTCGGCGATCTTCCCCGACAGCTCCTCGGCGCGCTCGGTCTCCCCGGCCGCGGCGCTGTAGAGCACCAGCGGGTGCAGGTTGCCGTCGCCCGCGTGGAAGACGTTGGCCACGCGCAGCCCGGCGTCGTCACCCATCGCGGCGATCCGGTCGAGCACCTCGGCGAGCCGGGTGCGCGGGACGACGCCGTCCTGCACGAAGTAGTCGGGGGAGATGCGCCCCACCGCGGCGAACGCGGCCTTGCGCCCGCGCCAGATCGCGGCGCGCTCCTCCGGGGAGCCCGCGATGTGCAGGCGGGTGCACCCGTGCCGGTCGCAGATCTGCTTCACCTGCTCGAACTGGACGTCGCACTCCTCGGCGGGCCCGTCCAGCTCGACGACCAGCGCGGCCGGGACGCCCACCGTGTAGCCGGCGTGGACGGCCTCCTCGGCGGCCTCGATGGCGAGCGTGTCCATCATCTCGACCGCCGCCGGGACGATGCCCGCGGCGACGATGTCGGAGACGACGTCCCCGGCCGCGGCGATCGATCCGAAGTCGGCGAGCAGCGTGCGCACCGACTCCGGCGTGCGCAGCAGCCGCACCGTGATCTTCGTGGTGATGCCGAGGGTGCCCTCGGAACCGAGGAACACCCCGCGCAGGTCCGGCCCGGCCTGCTCGCCGGTGTCGGTGCCCAGCGTGACGAGCGACCCGTCGGGCAGCACGACCTCGCAGGACAGCACGTGGTTGGTGGTGAAGCCGTACTTGAGGCAGTGGGCGCCGCCGGAGTTCTCCGCGACGTTGCCGCCGATCGTGCACACCTGCTGGCTCGACGGGTCCGGCGCGTAGTACAGCCCGTGCGGGGCGGCCGCCGCCGTGATCTCCAGGTTGGTGACGCCCGGCTCGACGACCGCGCGCCGGTCGACCGGGTCGACCTCCAGCACCCGCTTGAGCCGGGCCAGGCTGATCACCACGCCGTCGGCCACCGGGAGCGCGCCCCCGGACAGGCCCGTGCCGGCACCGCGGGCCACGAACGGCACCCCGTGCTCGTGGCACACGCGCACCGCGGCGGCCACCTGCTCCGCGTCGCGCGGCAGCAGCACGAGCTGCGGGACGACGCGGTAGCCGGTGAGGCCGTCGCACTCGTAGGCCCGGCAGCGGACCGGGTCGCTGATGATGTCCGCCGGGTCGAGAACGGACGCGAAAGCGTGGTCGGGACTCATCGACCGGCCCCCTCCGTCGCGGGTCGCTGGCTTGCATGGAGACTACGGCCGCGGTCCGCGGACCGCGCGGTCCTCGGCGCCGCCGGGACCGGGCACGCAGTGATCGAGTGCGCACTGCCGGTGAGCCTTCGGGAGGTCGGAGCGGTGGGTCCCCGCCGGAAGCTGCAGCTGTCCCTCGTCGTCGTGGCGGCCGTCGTCGTGGTGCTGGCGCTCACCGGCGCCGTGGGACCCGCGTCGGTCGACCCCGTGCCGGCGCCCGCTGCCGTCGTCATGAGATGAGTTTCGCTTCCGCAATGCGGAAGTGCAAGTCCGTCTGGTAGAAAAGTCGCCGGGCGGGTACCCGCCGTGCGTGCTGCCGACCGGAGGGTGAGAGATGAGTGCGCAACTGCAGATCGATCCGGCTTTGCGGGAGTTCGTGGCCGACGAGCTGCTGCCCGGCCTCGACCTCGAGCCGGAGTGGTTCTGGTCCACCCTCGCCGCGCTGCACGGCCGGTTCGACGGCCGGATCAAGCTGCTGCTGCAGCGGCGCGACGAGCTGCAGGCCCAGCTCGACGCCTGGCATTCCGAGAACGGTGGGGGCGACGTCGCCGCGTACGAGGCCTTCCTCACCGAGATCGGCTACCTCGTGCCGCCGGCCTCGCCGAAGGTGCAGGTCGACCGCGTCGACGCCGAGATCGCCGAGATCGCCGGCCCGCAGCTCGTGGTGCCGGCCACCGTGCCCCGCTACGCCCTGAACGCGGCGAACGCCCGCTGGGGCTCGCTCTACGACGCGCTCTACGGCACCGACGCGCTGCCGCTCGACCACGAGCTCGCCCCCGGCTACGACGAGGAGCGCGGCGCGCAGGTCATCGCCGAGGCCGACCGGCTGCTCGACGAGTTCTTCCCGCTCGCCCAGGGCAGCCACGCCGACGCCACGGCCTACCGGGTGGAGAACGGGCGGCTGGTCGTCGCGACGGGCACGGGGGAGACCGGCCTCGCCGACGCGGGGCAGTTCGCCGGCCACCGCAGCGGCTCCGACGGCGGCGGCGGGTCGCGGGGCGCGGTCGCGGCCGTCCTGCTGCGCCACCACAACCTGCACGTCGAGCTGACGATCGATCCCGAGCACCAGGTCGGGCGCCAGCACCACGCCGACGTCGCCGACGTCGCGGTCGAGGCGGCCGTCACCACGATCGTCGACCTCGAGGACTCGGTCGCCACGGTCGACGGCGAGGACAAGGCCCTGGCCTACCGCACCTGGCTCGGGTTGATGACCGGGGAGCTCGTCTCGCGCTTCGAGAAGGGCGGCGAGACCGTCGAGCGGCGCGTCAACGGGGACCGGGAGTACACGGCGCCGGACGGCTCCCCGCTCACCCTGCACGGGCGCTCCCTCATGCTCGTGCGCAACTGCGGGCACCACATGTTCACCGACGCCGTGCAGGTGGACGGTGAGCCGGTCGGCGAGGGCGTGCTCGACGCGCTCGTCTCCGCCACCGCCGCGCTGCACGACCTGCGGGGCCTGGGGCGCTACTCCAACTCGCGCGCCGGCAGCGTCTACATCGTCAAGCCCAAGCAGCACGGCCCGGACGAGGTGGCGCTCACCGCCGAGCTGTTCGCCGCCGTCGAGGAGGCGCTCGGGCTGGCGCCGGCCACGCTCAAGGTCGGGATCATGGACGAGGAGAAGCGCACCTCGCTCACCCTCGACGCCTGCATCGCCCAGGCCCAGGACCGCGTGATCTTCGTGAACACCGGCTTCCTCGACCGCACCGGCGACGAGATCCACTCCGACTTCCTCGCCGGCCCGGTCGTGCGCAAGAACGACATGAAGTCCACGGCGTGGCTGCAGGGCTACGAGGACCGCAACGTCGACGTCGCGCTGCGCGCCGGGTTCGTCGGCAACGCCCAGGTCGGCAAGGGGATGTTCGCCAAGCCCGCCGCGATGGCCGAGCTGCTCGCCACGAAGGGCGCCCACCCCGAGGCCGGCGCCAACACCGCGTGGGTGCCCTCGCCGACGGCCGCCACCCTGCACGCGCTGCACTACCTGCGCATCGACGTCGCGGCCCGCCAGCGCGAGCTCGCCGGCCGGGAGACCGACCGGCGGCTGCTGCTCGAGGTCCCGCTGCTCACCGGTGAGCTGTCGGAACAGGAGAGGCAGCACGAGCTGGAGACCAACGCGCAGTCGATCCTCGGCTACGTCGTGCGGTGGGTGGGCCTGGGCATCGGGTGCTCCACCGTGCCGGACCTGGAGGGCGTCGGCCTGATGGAGGACCGCGCCACGCTGCGGATCTCCAGCCAGCTCATCGCCAACTGGCTGCACCACGGCCTGGTCGACGAGGCGGGGGTGCGCGAGACGTTCGCGCGCATGGCCGCGCTCGTCGACGAGCAGAACGCCCGGGAGCCGGGATACGCGCCGATGGCGGCGGACCTCGACGCGAGCCCGTCCTTCCAGGCGGCGCTCGAGCTGGTGTTCACCGGGCGCACCGAGCCGAACGGCTACACCGAGCGCGTGCTGACCACCTGGCGGCGCACCGCCAAGGCCGGCGCCTGAGCTCCCGGCCACAGTTCGGGGGCGACCGAACCGTCCGGCGCGCAGCATGGCGGGCGTGCAGGGATGGATGCGGGCGGCGGCGGCACTGTTCGCCATCGGGTACGGGGCGAACCAGTTCAGCTCGCTGATGGTGATGTACCGGGAGCAGGCGCACTACCCGGCGGTGGTCGTCGCGGCGTTCTTCGGCGTCTACGCCGCGGGGCTCGTGCCGGGCCTGCTGCTGGGCGGGCCGGCGTCCGACCGGTGGGGGCGGCGGCGGTTGCTGCTGCCCTCGCTGGTGGTGTCGGCGCCGGCCAGCGCGGTGCTCGCGCTCGGCGGCGTGGCGGCGGTGTCCCAGCCCGCGCTCTACACCGGCCGGTTCCTGTTCGGTGTGGTCACGGGCATCGCGATGGCCGTGGGCACCACGTGGGTCAAGGAGCTGTCGCAGGCCCCGTGGGACCCGGGCGCCGACGCCGCCGCGGGCGCGCGCCGCGCCGCGCTCGGGTTGTCGGCTGGGTTCTGCGTCGGGCCGCTCGTCGCCGGGGTGCTCGCGCAGTGGGCTCCGCTGCCGATGGAGCTGCCCTACCTCGTGCACATCGTGCTGACCGCCGCCGTGGTGGCCGCGGTGGCGGGGCTGCCCGAGACGCGCCCGCCGGGGGCGTTCCGGTCCGGGCTGCGGGTGCACCTGCCGCGGCGGTTCCGCCGGGTCGTCGCCCCGATGGCGCCCTGGGTGTTCGGGGCGCCCGCGCTGTCCTTCGCCGTGCAGCCCGCGGCGTTGGGCCCGCAGCTGGCCGGTTTCGGGCTGGTCTACGCCACCCTGCTCACCACGGTGACGCTCGGCACCGGCATCGCCGTGCAGTCGTGGGCCCGCCGGCTCTCCCCGGTGACGGGCGCGCGTCTCGGGCTCGTGGCGCTCGTGGGCGGCCTCCTGGTCGCCGCCGCGGCGGCCGCGCTGGGCTCCCCGGTGCTCGCCGTGCCGGCGTCGGTCGTGCTCGGCGCGGGCTACGGGCTGCTGCTGGTCGCCGGCCTGATCGAGGTGCAGCGGATGGCCGAGCCGGCGCAGCTCGCCGGGCTCACGGCCGTGTACTACGCGTTCACCTACATCGGGTTCCTGCTGCCCGTGCTGCTCGCGGCGCTCACCGGGCTGGCCGGGTACCCGGTGCTGCTGCTGGTCGTGGCGCTGCTGGCCGCGCTCAGCCTCGCGGCCGTGATGAGCGCGGGCCGGGTGCGGGAGCCGGTGCCAGGCTGAGCCGGTGACCCTCCCGTTCCCCGAGCCCACCAGCCCGCGCGCCTCCCGCGCCGAGGTCCTCCTCGGCTACCGACCCTGGAGCGGGTGCTGTTCCACCTGCTGCAGGAGTACGCCCGGCACGCGGGGCACCTCGACGTGGTCCGCGAGCTGATCGACGGGCGGACCGGCGGGTAGCCGCTCGTAGGATCGAGGGCGTGCTCGATCTCCGCCCGACGCCCCTCGACCACCCCGACGCCGCCCGCCTGATCGCCGAGGTCCAGCAGGTCTACGTCGAGCGCTACGGCGGCGAGGACGCCACGGTGCTCGATGCGCGGGAGTTCGCGCCGCCTGCCGGCTTCTTCGTCGTCGGCTACGTGGACGGGCAGCCGGTGGCGTGCGGCGGGTGGCGGGCGCGGAGCGCGGCGGAGTCCCCGGCCCTGCGCGACGGCGACGCCGAGGTCAAGCGCATGTACGTGAACGCCGCGCACCGCGGGCACGGCCACGCCCGCGCCGTGCTGGCCGAGCTGGAGCGCGCCGCCGCCGCGGCCGGGCTCACGCGCCTCGTGCTGGAGACCGGCACCCGCCAGCCCGAGGCGATCGCGCTGTACGCGAGCTCCGGCTACGCGCCGATGCCGGCGTTCGGCCACTACGCGGACTCGGAGTCGAGCCGCTACTTCGCGAAGCCGCTGCCGTCGCGGGTGGCGCCCGGCACTTTGATCTCGCCGGGCTGAGCGGCGGCGGTTCCGCGTTCACTTCGTGGTCTGTTCCTGTCGGGTGGGGCGGGTTGCGGTGGGCGCGCCGTTCCCGACTCGAGGCGAACTGCCCCCACCCCGCGCCGAGCCGTCACTCGTAGTCGCCCCGGCGGCGTACCCGCCCCCCGGTGTCGAGGTGGCCCGGTTGGCAGAACGACCGAGTTACGGGGTCGCCCGGGTGGCCGTACCCGACCGGGCCCAGGCCTGTTCTGGACGAGCTCGTTGCTGCCGGATGCCACTCATCCGGCTGTGGTGCCGTTCCCAACCTCTTCGAAACGGCTTTGATCAGCGAACCAGGGACCTGAGCCGCACCCGTGCAGCGCATGGCCCCTTTCCGCCGATCAAGGGCGCATGGACGGCCCGGACCGGTCTGATGATCGCCGGGACGGGTGGAGAACGGGACCACCGCCAGGTGCGCACGCACGCGGCAGGGGCGGTCTCGTCCGGGACAGGCCTGGGCCCGGTCGGGGACGGCCGTCCGGCCAGCCACGACATTCGGTCCTTGGCCCAACCCGGCCATCTCGCCGACGGGGCGGGATCGAGGAGGACCGGCCGACTGCGCCGAGGACCGGGCCAGGGCGGGGGCAGTGGTCTCGAGCCGGGAACGGCGCGCCCACAGGAGATTCCATGACCACATCGACGTGAGCGGGGTTCGATCTTGGCCTCAACCCCGCTCACGTCTATCTGATCACGTGCAGGCGCGTTCCGCGGAACGCGAGACGGCCATGATCAGCAGGAGTGGTGCCAGAGCGGCAGATGTGCCGCCGTGAGCGGCAGATGTGCCGCCGTGACACCACTCCTGGCGATCACGACGGCGAGCAGGCGTGCGAGAAGTACGTGAGCGCGGCGGCGAGCACGGTGAGGTGCGGCTCACACCGATCACGCGCCGCCCCTGCCGAACGAACGGCACTTTCGTCGGCTAGGTAGCGACGAGAGTGCCGTTCGTTGCGCCGGGGGTCTCAGCCGCCGCTCACCTGCGCCCAGCCCTCCGTCAGCTCGCGCTGCAGGGTGGGCAGGTCGATCTGGGCGCCCAGGTAGCGCTGCAGGGCGGGGGTGGCGATCTGGTCCTTCCACTGCGGGTAGTCGGTCACCGACTGGAACGGGGCCGTGGTCAGGTACTCGGCCCCGGCCAGGGTGGCCGTCCACCCGTCCTGGCCGCCGGTGGCCTCGGCCACCGCGTCGCGGGCCGCGCCGGACGTGGGGATCAGCCACTCGCCCTGCGCCACCGCCGCGAGGTTCTGCGCCTGCAGGTAGAACTCGATGAAGTCGGCGGCCTGGGCGACGTGCGGGCTGTCGGCGGGCACCGAGAGCGTCTGCGGGTTGGCGGCCTGCTCCGGTGAGGTGCCGGCCAGCGCGGGGAGCACCGCCCAGGAGAAGCCGGGCGGCGCCGCCTCCGCGATCTGCTGCGCCACGTAGCTGCCCGCCACGACCATGGCGTAGCGCCCGTCGAGGAACGCGGTGACGACGTCGGAGCCGCTCTGCGTGAGCGAGGTCGGGTCGAGGGACCGGTCGACGTAGGCCATCTCGTGGATCCGCCGCGGCACCTCCAGCTCGGCGTCTCCCACCTGCACGGTGGTGGCCTCGCCCGCGCCGGTGAAGAAGGTGCCGCCGAAGTTCAGCCCGAGGCTCATGACGGTGGCCGTCGGCTGCCGCAGGCCCCAGCCCAGCCCCGCGGTCGTCGCGGTGGTGGTGCTCCGCGCGGCGGCGGCGAGCTCGTCCCAGGTCAGGGTCGGGCTCGTCGGGATCGGGACGCCCGCCTGCTCCAGCATCGTGGTGTTCGCGAACACCACGTAGGACTGCAGCAGGGTCGGTGCGGCGACGGTCGTCCCGTCGACGGTGACGGCGTCCCACACGCCCTGCGGGATCGCCGCCCGGGTCTCATCGGACAGGTGCGGTCCCAGGTCGGCGAGGTAGCCCTGGCGGGCGAAGCCGCTGATGTCGGCCGACTCGTCGTGGATGACGTCCGGGGCCGTGCCGCCCTGGAACTGGGTCACCAGCTGGTCGTGCACGGAGTCCCAGCTGCCCTGCGTCAGCTCCACCCGGACGTCCGGGTGGGCGGCGTTCCAGTCGGCGACGATCCGCTCCGTGGCGGCGACGCTCGGCTCCTGGAACGCGAGGCTCTGGAACGTCAGCGTGACGGGGCCGGTGCCCTCGTCGACCTCGGGGCCGACGGGGGCGGTGGCGCAGCCGGCGAGCGCGGCGACGGCGCCGATCGCGACGAGCAGCTTCCGCATCGGTGCTCCTATCCCTTCACCGCGCCGCTGAGCAGCCCGGACGTGAGCCGCCGCTGGACCGCGGCGAAGAACAGCAGGCTCGGCACCGTGGCCAGCAGTGCACCGGCGGCGAGCGCCCCGAGCTGCACCTGGCCCTCGGCGCCGACGAACCGGGCGAGGGTGAGCGGCAGCGTCACCTTCGCCGGGTCCTGGATCAGCACGAGCGCGAAGAAGAACTCGTTCCACGAGGAGATCATGGTGAACATCGCGGTGGCGACGAGGCCGGGTGCCAGCAGCGGGGCCACGATGCTCGCCAGCACCCGCACGCGGCCGGCGCCGTCGACGACACCGGCCTCCTCGACGTCGCGCGGGATCGCGGCGATGAAGCCCTGCAGCATCCACAGCGCGAACGGCAGTGCGTAGACCGCGTGCACGAGCGTCAGCCCGACGAGGCTGTCCACCAGCCGGAACTGGCGCAGGATCAGGAACAGCGGCACCACGACGAGGATCACCGGGAAGACCTGGCTGACCAGCACCCAGCCGTTGGCCACGAGCTTGAGCCGGGTGCGGTAGCGGGCCAGCGCGTACGCGGCGGGGAGCGCGAGCACCAGCACTAGCACGGTGGTGCCGAGCGCGACGAGGAGGCTGTTGGTCGCGGCCGTCACGAGGTCGGCGCGCACCACGGCGTCGGCGAAGTTCTCCACGGTGGGCGACAGCGGCACGATCCCGCCGGTCGCGAGCTCGTCCGGGGACTTGAGCGCCGTGCCCAGCAGCCACAGCAGCGGGAAGCCGAGGAAGACCAGGTAGGCGGCCAGCGCGAGGTACTGCAGCGGGCGCCTCACGGCATCCTCCGCAGCTGCGAGCGCAGGTAGAACAGCAGGAACCCGACGACGAGGACCACCATCACGCCGCCCATCGCCGAGGCGTAGCCGAACTCGCCGTAGCGGAAGGCCGCGTTGTAGGCGAAGAGCATCGGCAGCATCGTCTGCCCGCCGGGGCCGCCCGCGGTGAGCACGTAGACCAGGGCGAACGAGTTGAGGTTCCAGATGAGGTCGAGCGTGGTGATCGCGACGATCACCGGGCGCAGCCCGGGCAGCGTGACGTGCCAGAACCGGCGCCACGGCCCGGCCCCGTCCACGGCGGCGGCCTCGTGCAGCGCACCGTCGATCGTCTGCAGGCCGGCGAGCAGCGTGATCGTGGTCTGCGGCATGCCCGCCCACACCCCGATGACGATCACGGCGGGCAAGGCGGTGGAGAACTCGCCGAGCCAGTTCACGCCGCCGGGCAGCGGGCCGTGGTTGGGGTTGAGCAGCAGCCGCCACATGATCGCGATGATCACCGGCGGCATCGCCCACGGCACGAGCGCGAGGGTGCGGGCGAGCCATCGCAGGCGCAGGTCCTCGTTCAGCAGGAGCGCGAGCCCCATGCCCGCGGCGAACTGCAGCACGGTCACCGAGAAGGCCCAGACGATCCCGATCCGGAACGAGGACCAGAACAGCTCGTCGGACAGCAGCCGCGTGAGGTTGTCGAACCCGGTGAAGCTGGTGACGACACCGCGGCCCGCGCGGGCGTCGGTGAAGCCCAGGTACAGGCCCTGCGCCAGCGGGTAGACGCTGAACAGCGCGACCGGGACCAGGGCCGGCAGCACGAGCGGCCAGGCATCGGTGCGCCGTCGGCGGGCGCGCACGGGCGACCGACCGGGCACCGGGTCCGCCGCGCGCAGCACGGCTCGCGTCATCGGATCCCGGTGCGGCGACCCACGTGCACGCTTCCCCCCACCGCTGTCCGGGTCCGCACCGTCGCCGGACGCCGTGGCGACGGTGGCATGCCGGCCCCGTGGAGGCAAGTGCCGACGAGCGGGTCCTGGTCGGCAGTCCTCCGGACGCGCCGTCGCTCCGTGTGGCGCGATCGCGGAGTGTGGCGAATGATCCGCAGCACGTGACTGCCGGGAGCGAGGGAGGGGACGCCGGTGGCGACCGTGACGGTGCTGGGGCAGACCGACCTGCGGCTGGACACGGCGTGGATCGACTACGTGTTCATCGTCTTCTACTTCGTGCTGGTGCTGGGGATCGGCGTGCTGGCGCGCCGGTCGATCGCGTCCAGCCTGGACTTCCTGCTGTCGGGGCGGTCGCTGCCGGCCTGGGTGACGGGCCTGGCGTTCGTCTCGGCGAACCTGGGTGCGATCGAGCTGATCGGGATGATGGCCAACGGCGCCCAGTACGGGGTGCCGACGTTCCACTACTACTGGATCGGCGCGATCCCGGCGATGGTGTTCCTGGGCATCGTGATGATGCCCTTCTACTACGGCTCCAAGGCGCGCAGCGTGCCGGAGTTCCTGCGGATGCGGTTCAACACGACCACGCAGCGGGTGAACGGCGTGACGTTCGCGCTGGCGTCGGTGTTGATCGCCGGGGTGAACCTGTACGCGCTGGGGCTGATCCTGGAGGCGTTGCTGGGGTGGTCGTTGGCGGTGGCGGTGCCGATCGCGGCGCTGGTGGTGCTGAGCTACACCTTCCTCGGCGGGTTGTCCGCGGCGATCTACAACGAGGTGCTGCAGTTCTTCGTGATTCTGGCCCTGCTGATCCCGCTGACCGTCGCGGGGTTGGCGCGGGTCGGGGGCTGGGACGGGCTGGTCGAGCGGGTGAGCGCGCTGCCGCCGGGCCCTGAGCAGGTGTCGTCGTGGCCGGGGACGTCGCTCACCGAGATCGCCAGCCCGTTCCTGTCGGTGCTGGGGATCGTGTTCGGGCTCGGGTTCGTGCTGTCGTTCGGGTACTGGACGACGAACTTCGCGGAGGTGCAGCGGGCGCTCTCGGCGCGCAGCATGTCCGCGGCGCGCCGCACGCCGATCATCGGGGCGTTCCCGAAGGCGTTGATCCCGCTGGTCGTGGTGATCCCGGGGATGATCGCCGGGGTGCTGGTGCCGCAGCTGACCACGCTCAAGCAGGGCGGGCCCACCGACGTCACCTACGACAACGCGCTGACGTTGCTGATGGGCGAGGTGCTGCCCAACGGGATCCTCGGGGTGGCGCTCGCGGGGCTGCTGGCCTCGTTCATGGCGGGCATGGCCGCGAACGTCAGCTCGCTGAACACGGTGTTCACCTACGACCTGTGGCAGGACTGGATCCGACCGGGCCGCCCGGACGACTACTACCTGCGGGTGGGGCGCGCGGTCACGGTGATCGGGTGTCTGCTGGCGATCGGGACGGCGTTCATCGCGAGCAGCTTCACGAACCTGATGGACTACATCCAGGCGTTGTTCAGCTTCTTCAACGCCCCGTTGTTCGCGATCTTCATCCTGGGGTTGTTCTGGAAGCGGATGAGCGGGACCGCGGGGTGGACGGGCCTGATCGCGGGCACCGTCGCGGCGGTCACGGTCGACGCGTTGGTGCGCGTCGGGGTGATCGCGGTGTCGTCGCAGGCGGGCTCGTTCATCGGGGCGAGCGCGGCGTTCGTGGTCGGGATCGCGGTGAGCGTGGTCGTGACGATGGTGACCGCGCCGCGTCCGGAGTCGGAGCTTGCCGGGCTGGTCTGGTCGCTGACCCCGCGGGAGCGGGGCCGCGGCGGTGAGGACGAGGGCAGCTGGTGGCAGTCGCCGGTCGTGCTCGGCGCGATCGTGCTCGTCCTGACCCTCGCCCTGTACCTGGTCTTCGCGTAGGAGGTGCGGTCATGTCCGAGCCGGAGGAGTCGGCGGTCGACCAGGGCGCCACGTCCAGTGCGGCGTCGCAGCTGTTCGACCTGCGCACGGTCATCGCGGTGCTGTTCGGCCTCTACGGCGTCGTGCTGACGGTCCAGGGCGCGTTCTTCGAGGACGAGGCGCAGCTCGAGAAGGCAGGCGGGATCGAGATCAACCTGTGGTCCGGGATCGTGATGCTGGTGGTCGCGGCGCTGTTCCTGCTGTGGGCCCGGCTGCGCCCGCTGGTGCCGCCCAGCGGGCGCAGCTGAGGCCCGCGCGGGTGGGGGCCTCAGTCGCGCGGGGTCGGGTAGCGCGGGTTGAACGCGGTCAGGGTCCAGGCGTCGAGGCGACGCAGGGCCCGCCGGACTGCGCCGGTGAGGCGCGTGGTGCCGGTCATGTGTCCTCCTCACGGGGGTCTCGATGGCTGGTTCCACCGGGTACAGCGCACCCGACGACTGGATCGTTCCAGTTGACCGCTGTGAGTCGTCGCACGGTCACCGGCGTGCTCGACACGGCGTGCGGTGGCCGGGAGCGCGAGCACCGATCGGTAGGGTGGTTCCCGCGCCCCCGGCCCGGAATGTCCACTTCCGCGGCGCCACCGACGGTTCGCGGGGCCGCCGGACGATGATCGGGCCGACCCCGGGTACCTCGTGCCCGAGGGCGGCCTCGTCCGTCCGCCGAGCCCCGACTCGGCGGGGTGGACATCGGCCCTGACCGGGAGGAGGACCGCGTGCTCGCGCTCGTCGTCGCGCACCTCGTCGTCGCCGGTCTGCTGCCGTTGGTGTCGGCCCGCAGCCGGCCCGCGGCGTTCGGGGTGGCCGCCGTGCTGCCCGCCGCCACCCTCCTGTGGGCGCTGGCGAACGCGGGGGCCGCGCTGGGCGGCGGGCTGGGGGAGTCCACCGCGTGGTCGCCCGCGCTGGGGCTCACCCTCTCGTTCCGCCTCGACGCGCTGGCCCTGGCGATGATCGTGCTGGTCTCCGGCATCGGCGCCGTGATCCTCGTCTACTGCATCGGCTACTTCCGCGGCGACTCCCCGGAGTCGCCGCGCTCCGCCGCCCTGCTGCTGGCGTTCGCGGGCGCGATGCTCGGCCTGGTGCTGGCCGACGACCTGCTCACGCTCTACCTGTTCTGGGAGCTGACGTCGATCGCGTCGTTCCTGCTGGTCGGCCAGGGCGGGGAGAAGCGCGAGGAGCGCCGCGCCGCCGTGCAGGCGCTCCTGGTCACCGTCTTCGGCGGCCTGTCCATGCTGCTGGGGTTCGTGCTGCTGGGCGAGGCGGCGGGCACGTACCGGATCTCGGAGATCCTCGCCGACCCGCCCCGGGGTGCGCTGGTGCCCGCGGCGCTGCTGCTGATCCTGCTCGGCGCGTTCACCAAGTCCGCGCAGCTGCCGTTCCACCCGTGGCTCCCGGCCGCGATGGTCGCACCCACCCCGGTCAGCGCCTACCTGCACGCCGCCTCGATGGTCAAGGCGGGCGTGTACCTGGTGGGCCGGTTCTCGCCCGCGTTCTCCGACCTCGCGGTCTGGACGGTGCCGATCCTGGTCGCCGGGATCGCCACGATGCTGATCGGCGGCTGGCGCGCGCTGTCGGCCACCGACCTCAAGCGGATGCTCGCGTTCGGCACCGTCAGCCAGCTCGGGTTCCTCATGGTGCTGTTCGGCGCGGGCGGCCGCGTCGCGGCCATGGCCGGGATCGCCATGCTGCTCGCGCACGGGCTGTTCAAGGCCACGCTGTTCCTGACGGTCGGCGCCGTCGACCACGCCACCGGCACTCGCGACGTGCGGAAGCTCTCCGGTGTGGGCCGGGCGCTGCCCGGCCTCGCGGTGGCCGCCACGCTCGCCGCCGCGTCGATGGCCGGCCTGCCGCCGCTGATCGGGTTCGTCGGCAAGGAAGCGGCGTTCGAGGCGTTCCTGCACGGCAGCGTCCAGAACGTGGCCGTCGCGGTCGGTCTGCTGCTGGGCTCGGTGCTCACCGTGGCCTACAGCGCCCGCTTCCTGTGGGGCGCGTTCCTGCGCAAGCCCGGCCGCGAGGACACCCCGGTGCACGGGATCGGCGCCCTGCTCTCCGCGCCGGTCTGGCTGTGCGCCGTCGCGGGCCCCGTGCTCGGCCTCGCCGCCCCGGTCGTGGACGCCGAGGCCGCGAGCTACGCGGCCGCGTACCCCGGCGAGTCCGGCTACCACCTCGCGCTGTGGCACGGCCTGGGCCTCCCGCTGCTGTTCTCCGCGATCGCCCTCGCCGGCGGGCTGGCCCTGCACGCCGCACGGGGCCGCACGAGCGCGCTCGCCGGGCGCAGCCCCGTCGACGCGCAGCGCGCCTACGAGAAGACGATCGCGGGCATCGGGCGGCTCGCCGTGGGGATCACCGGGCGGCTGCAGGTCGGGTCGCTGCCCGCGTACCTGGCCACCATCCTCGTGGCGTTCGTGCTGCTGCCGGGGGTCGCCACCGTGCTGGCGGGCTCCTGGCCCGCGCTCCCCCCGCTCTACCACGCGGCCATCCAGGTGCCGCTCGCGATCGTGGTCGTCGTCGCCGCGGTGGCCGTCACCCGGGCGCGGCGGCGCTTCACCGCCGTCCTGCTGGTCGGGGTGATCGGTTACGGCGTCGGCGGGCTGTTCGTCGTGGACGGCGCGCCGGACCTCGCGCTGGCGCAGTTCCTCGTCGAGACGCTCTCCCTGGTCGCGTTCGTCTTCGTGCTGCGCAGGCTCCCCGCCCAGTTCACCGAGGAGCGCCCGCCGCGGCGGGTGCGCGTGCCCAAGGCGCTGCTCGGGGCCGCGGGTGGCGCCGCCGTCGCGGTGTTCGCGATCGTGCTGTCCGGGGCCCGGACCGCACCGTCGGCGGCGAGCGGTGAGTTCGCCCGGCTCGCCCCCGAGGCGGGCGCCGCCAACGTCGTCAGCGCGATCCTCGTCGACTTCCGCGCGCTGGACACCGTCGGCGAGATCGGCGTGCTGTTCGTCGCGGCGGCCGGGGTGGCCAGCCTCGTGCTCGCCACCCGCTACGACCGGCGCGGCGGCCGCAGCCCGGTGGAGAGCGGCCAGGGCAGCCCCCGGCACGAGGAGGACGTGCTCGGATGACGACGATCGACGACGAGCGCTCCGGCGGCGACCCGCTCCCCTTCGAGGAGTGGGACCACCCCCGGGAGGCGTGGCTGCTGTCCGGCGAGTGCCGCGGCGACCGCCAGCGCACCCTCCTGCTGGAGATGACGACCCGGGCGCTGTTCCCGACCGTGCTGGTGTTCTCGGTCTACCTGCTCCTCGTGGGGCACTACGGGCCGGGCGGCGGGTTCGCCGCGGGGCTGGTGGCGGGGCTGGCGTTCGTGCTGCGCTACATCGCAGGCGGGAGCGACGACCTGGGGGCGACCGTGCGCCTGCGCCCTCCCGTGCTCATCGGGAGCGGGCTGGGGGTCGCCCTGCTCAGCGCGCTCGCGCCGGTGGCGTTCGGGGCGCCGGTGCTCGCCACCGCGAAGGTCGCCGTCGACGTCCCCCTGCTCGGGCACCTCGAGACGCAGACGAGCGTCGTCCTCGACGTCGGCGTGTACCTGCTGATCATCGGCGTCGTGCTGGACCTGCTGCGCTCGCTCGGCGCCGGCATCGAGCGCGACATGCGCGACGCGGGGGAGTCCCGGTGACCGCGGTCAACCTCGTCATGGCGGGCACGGTCGGCGTGCTCTACGGCACCGGGTTCACGCTGCTGCTGTCGCGCTCGCTGATGCGGGTGCTGATCGGCGTGGTGGTGCTCGGCCACGGCACCAACCTGCTGCTGCAGCTGGCGGGCGGCCCGCCCGGCCGGGCGCCGATCCTCGGCTCGGCGCCCGCGGAGTCCTTCACCGACCCGCTGCCGCAGGCCCTCGCGCTGACCGCCATCGTGATCACGTTCGCGCTCACCACGTTCCTGCTCGCGCTCGGCTACCGCTCCTACGTCCTCGTCGGGCACGACGAGGTGCAGGACGACGTCGAGGACCGCCGGATCGCCCGCCAGAAGGCCCCGTCGGTGCCGCTCGAGGACGACGACGACGCGGACGAGCCCGATCCCCTCGCGCGCGCCGAGCGCACCGACGACGACGTCGAGGCCGCGGCGACGGGGCGGGAGGAACCATGAGCGAGCGTCAGCGAGCGAATCATCAGCACAGCGCCCGCGCCCCGCGCGCGAGCTTGCGAGCGCGCCATCGGCAGAGCGCCCGGCGAAGCCGGCCGAGCGTCAGCGAGGCCGTGCGATGAGCACGCTGCTCACGCTCCCGGTGCTGCTGCCGATGCTCGGCGCGGCGCTCTCGATCGTCGGCAGCCGGTCGGCCGCGCTGCAGCGGGTGGTCGGGGTCGTCGTGCTCACGGCCGTGGCGGTCCTCGCCGGCGTGCTGCTCGTGGCCACCGACCGCGGCGGGCCCATCGTCGCCGAGCTCGGCGGCTGGCCTGCACCCGTCGGCATCGCGCTGGTGGCCGACCGGCTCTCGGCGCTGTTGCTGCTCGTCTCCACGCTGGTGACGCTCGCGGTGCTGGTCTACGCCATCGACCAGCGCATCGCCGACTACGGCCGGGCCACCGCCAGCACCACGTTCCACCCCATGTACCTCATGCTGTGTGCGGGCGTGTCGCTCGCGTACCTCACGGGCGACCTGTTCACGCTGTTCGTGGCGTTCGAGCTGATGCTCACCGCGTCCTACGTGCTGATCACGCGCCGCACCGGCGCGAAGCGGATCCGCGCCGGCATGACCTACGTGACGGTCAGCCTGATGTCGTCGCTGCTGTTCCTCACGGCCGTGGCGATGGTGTACGCCGCCACCGGCACGGTGAACCTCGCCGACCTCGCGGGCCGGGTCGGTGACCTGCCACCCGGGCTGCAGACCGTGCTGGCGATGATGCTGCTCGTCGTCTTCGGCATCAAGGCGGCGATCGTCCCGCTGCACTTCTGGCTGCCCGACAGCTACCCGAACGCGCCCGGGCCGGTGGCGGCGTTGTTCGCCGGGCTGCTCACCAAGGTCAGCTTCTACGCGCTGCTGCGCACCCAGACCCTGCTCTTCCCCCGGGAGGAGCCGTGGACGCTCATGCTGGTGCTGTCGGTCGCCACGATGCTGGTCGGGGTCCTCGGGGCGCTCGCCCAGAACGACCTCAACCGCATCCTGTCGTTCCTGCTGGTCAGCCACATCGGCTTCCTGCTGTTCGGCCTGGCCGTGTTCGACGCGGCCGGCGCGTCGGGCGCCACGCTCTACGCCGCGCACCACATCACCGTGCTCGCCACGCTGTTCCTGGTGAGCGGCCTCATCACCCGGCGCACCGGCACCGTGGCCCTGGACCAGATGGGCGGGCTGCTGCGTGATGCGCCCGGGCTCGCGGTGCTGTTCGCGATCCCCGCGCTGACCCTGGCCGGGGTCCCGCCGACGGCCGGGTTCGTCGCCAAGCTCGCGCTGCTGCAGGCGGGTGCGGGGAGCAGCGTGGCCGCGCAGGTCGTGGCCGGGGTCGTGGTACTGGCCAGCCTGCTCACCCTCTACGCGCTCGTCCGGGTGTGGGTGCGGGTCTTCTGGGGCGAGCCGGTGCCGCCGCTGCCCGACGACGACCCGTCCGACGAGGTGGTCGTCGGCACGGCGCGTTCCGCCGTGCCGATGTACGCGGCCACCGGCGGGCTCGTGGCGGCCAGCCTGGCCATCGCCGTCTTCGCGGGGCCGCTGGCGGCCGTCACCGACCGCGCCGGGGTGGACCTGCTCGACCGCGAGCCGTACCGGGTCGCGGTCCTGGGCGTCCAGGAGGGCCGATGACGGTTCCCGACGAGCGCGGCGGGCGGGGTCTCGCGCGGCGGATCCGCGCCCGGCTGCCGTCCGTGCTGTGGCTCACCGTCGTGTGGGTGCTGCTGTGGGGCACGTTCACCGTGGCCTCGGTGGTCGGAGGAGTGCTCGTGGCGCTGCTCGTCACGGGGCTGTTCCGGCTCCCGCTGTCGCGCGAGCGGTTGCCGCTGCGGCCGCTGCGGCTCGTCGGCCTGCTGTGCTACCTGGTCTACGACCTCGTGGTGTCCGGCGCCGAGGTGAGCTGGCAGGTGGTGCGGCACGGCCCCCGCGCCCGCTCGGCGATCATCGCCGTCCCGCTGCTGTCGGGCTCGGACCGGGTCGTCACGGTCATGGCGAACGCGCTCTCGCTCTCCCCGGGCACGATGGCGCTGCAGATCGACCATGACCACGACGTCTGGTACGTCTACGCGCTCGGCCCGCGCGACGAGGCCGGGGTCGACCGGATCCGGCGGCGCACCCTGGACATGCAGCGTCGGGTGCTCGCCGCGCTCGGCTCGCCCGCCGAGGTGGCGGAGGCGGAGCGGCTGGTGGCGGCGGTACCGGTGAGGAGGGCCTCGTGAACGTCGTGTTCACCGTCGTGCTGGGCGTGCTGTGCCTCGCGGGCGCGCTGACGCTCGTGCGGTTGCTGCGCGGGCCGGACACGCTCGACCGGATCGCGGCGCTCGACGTCTTCGTGATCCTCATCGTGGCGGCGGCCTCGGTGTACATCGCCATCTACGGCGACGGCTCCAACATCCCGCTGCTCGCCGCGGTGGCGCTGCTCGGCTTCGTCGGGTCGGCCACGGCCACCCGGCTGGCCGAGCGCAGGGAGCGACTGCGATGACGGTCGCGCCGGTCGTCGTCGACGTCCTCTCCGCGGTGCTGCTGCTCACGGGCGCCCTGACCTGCCTCCTCGGGGCCGTCGGGCTCGTGCGGCTGCCGGACCTCCCCGCGCGGCTGCAGGCGGCCACCAAGCCGCAGACGCTCGGGTTGCTGCTGATCCTCGCGGGCACCGCCCTGCGCGTCCCGCTCGAGAGCGCCGTCACGCTCGTGCTCGTCGGCCTGTTCCAGGTGATCACGGCGCCGGTGATCTCGCAGCTGCTGGGCCGGTCGGCCTACCGCAGCGGGACGGTGCGCCGGGACGGGATGGTCGTCGACGAACTGGCCGACAAGATGCCCGAGGAGCGACCCTCCTAAGCTGCCGGGCGTGCCCCTCTACGCGCTCGGCGACGTCGAACCCGACATCCATCCCGACGCCTACGTCCACCCGGACGCCGTCGTGATCGGCAACGTCACCATCGGGGCGGAGGCCTCGGTCTGGCCCACCGCGGTGCTGCGCGGCGACGACGGCCGCATCGAGGTGGGCGCGCGCACCAGCGTGCAGGACGGCTCGATCATCCACTGCACCCCGCACGAGCCGACGATCATCGGCGCCGAGGTGACCGTGGGGCACAACGTCCACATCGAGGGCGCGGTGATCGGGGACCGCGCGCTGGTGTCGTCCGGGTCGGTGGTGCTGAACGGCGCCCGCGTCGGCGAGGGTGCCGTCGTCGCGGCCGGTGCCGTCGTCTCGCCGAAGGCCGAGATCCCGCCCCGCCGCATGGCGATGGGCGTGCCGGCGCGCGTCCGCGAGGGCCACGAGGTGCCCGAGGGCTACTACGACCGCGCCGTGCAGAGCTACGTCCGCCGCGGGCAGCGGTTCCGCGCGGAGCTGCGGAGGATCTCCTGATGGCCGCCCGACCGCTCGAGGAGGTCGTCGAGGCCGGGTGGGCGCAGGCGCTCGCCCCGGTGGCGCCGGTGATCTCCGACATGGGTGACTTCCTGCGGGCCCAGCTCGCCGCCGGACGCCGGTACCTGCCGGCGGGCGCCCACGTCCTGCGCGCGTTCCAGCAGCCCTTCGACGAGGTGCGGGTGCTCGTGGTGGGCCAGGACCCCTACCCGACGCCCGGGCACGCGATCGGGCTGTCGTTCTCGGTGTCGCCGCAGACCCGGCCGGTGCCGCGGTCGCTGGCCAACATCTTCCGCGAGTACTCCGAGGACCTCGGCCACCCCACCCCGTCCACCGGTGACCTGACGCCGTGGACCGAGCAGGGCGTGCTGCTGCTCAACAGGGTGCTCACGGTCGAGCCCGGCAATCCCGGCTCGCACCGCGACAAGGGCTGGGAGAAGGTCACCGAGCAGGCCATCCGGGCCCTCGTGGACCGGGACGGTGAGCCGCTGGTCGCGATCCTGTGGGGCCGCGACGCGCGCAACCTGGTGCCGCTGCTCGGGGACGTGCCGTGCATCGAGTCGGCCCACCCGAGCCCGATGTCGGCCGACCGCGGCTTCTTCGGCTCGCGCCCCTTCAGCCGCGCCAACGCCCTGCTCGAGGAGCTGGGCGGGGAGCCGGTGGACTGGAAGCTGCCCTAGTACGACAGCCCGAGATCGTTTTCGTCGGATGTGGTGCCGTGGCCGCGGTGGTGCGGCCCTGCGACCGCACTTGGCGATCATGCGATGGCCTCGGGCGAAAGATCGGCGTCTGCGGTTGTGGGGCCGCGGCTGTGCGGTTCTCCGACCGCACGCGCCGATCATCTCTGGTCGCCGCCTCGCACGCGGGTCCTGTGGGCGCGCGGTTCCCGGGCTCGGCGCGAGCTGCCTCACCCCTGGCCTGGTCTTCCGCGCGGTCGGACCGGTGGGCGAGCCCGGCACATCTCTCGGGGTGGCCGGGTTGGCGGAACTGCCGAGTGGCGTGGTCGCTCGGGCTGCCGTCCCCGACTGCGCGGCACGCCGCTTCCCGACGAGAACGCCCCTGCCGGGTGCCACGCAACGTCCGGTGGTGCCGTTCCCGAGCCCTGGCCCCTGCGGCTGCCCGGGATGTTCGGTCTGCCGGGGTGAGGTGGTGCACCGGGACCACAGGCGGTCGGGTGGCACCCCACAGGAACGACCTCGTCCAGGAACGGTGTGCCGCGCAGTCGGGGACGGCCGTCACGGCGACCACGTTGGGCGGTAGTTCTGCCCACCCGACCACCCGTCGAGCGAGGGGACGGCGGAGGCGGGTGATCGCGCCGCAGGCCTGGGCCAAGACGCGAGGCGGTCGTCGCGAGCCGGGTGCGGCGCGCCCACAGGAGGGTTTCCCTGGTCAGGGAGACGTGACGGTCGTCGGGCAGCGGCCTCGGATTCAGCAACGCTGACGTCGACCGTCCAGCGGGCCGAGGATCCTCACGCGGTGGCCGTCCACGTTCCCGGCCGCCTCGCCGGCAAGGTCAGGAAATGCGGCGGAACCACTGTGGTTCCGGCGGGACCGACGAGCGTCCGGAGCCGGTCACCGCACGTCGCGGGGGTCCACACCCGGGTGATCACCCGTGTGGGTGGGATCCGCCCCGTTCGGGGAACGCTGCGCACGATCACCGGCGGGACGCCGGGGGCGCTCATACGATCACCGGGTACGACGACGTGACCCGTCGTCACCACGAGCGGCCTGGCCGCCCGCTCGGTCCACACCCCTGCCCGGGGTCCGTCCTGCGCGTCTCCACGACGGGAGATCCCATGCCCGAGGCCGTCCTGCTCCCCGCCCCCGACCGCCCCTCCCGCGGGAGGTGATCGCCGTGCCGGATCTCCTCGCCCCCGTGGCGGTCGCCGTGGCCGCCGTGCTGGCCGTCCCCGCGGTCGCCGCCCCCGAGCCCTCCGTGATCGACCCCTGCGCCGTCGTGCAGGTGGTGGCGGCTGCCAGGCCGCCGTCGTGCCCGCTGCCGCCCGCGCTGCCCGAGATCGCTCCGCCGGACGCGCAGGGCGGCGCGGACAAGCCGGGGGACCTGCTCGACCTGGGGAACTGGTTCCTCACCCTGCCGATCGGGCCGCCCGGCGACCCGGACTCCATCGACCAGCCCGAGCTGCTCGACTACGAGAGCGAGTGGTTCGACCTGACCCCCGACGGCACCGGCGTCGTCTTCCGGGCGCCCGCGGGCGGCGTGACCACGAAGAACAGCAAGTACCCGCGGTCGGAGCTGCGGGAGATGAACGGCGAGGAGAAGGCCGCCTGGTCGAACACGGAGGGCGTGCACACGCTCGAGAGCCGGCAGGCGATCACGAAGGTGCCGCCGGCGAAGCCCGAGGTGTCGGCCACGCAGATCCACGACGGCGGCGACGACGTCATGCAGATCCGGCTCGAGGGCTCCACGCTCGTGGCGCAGTACGCCGACGGCGAAGAGCAGATCGTGATCGACCCCGACTACGTGCTCGGCACGCCCTACGACCTGAAGATCGTGGCGGCCGACGGGCGGATCACGGTGTTCTACGACGGCGAGCAGAGCGCGGTGATCGACCGCAGCGGCAGCAGCTGGTACTGGAAGGTGGGCGCGTACACGCAGTCCAACCCGGAGCGGGGCGACGACCCCGACGCCGTGGGGGAGGTCGTCGTGTACTCGCTCGCGATCGAGCACACCGACTGAGCGGCCAGGGGTTGCTGGAACGGCAATGAACTTTGCCAGTCGACCCCGTCTGTCCGCACCCTGGTCGCGGAGGTGGTCGACGTGACCGAACAGCTGCAGAACGGCTGCGACGTGGTGGTGGTCGGCGGCGGGGCCGCCGGCCTGAGCGGGGCGCTGGTACTGGCCCGCGCCCGGCGCACGGTGGTGGTCGTCGACGCGGGGGAGCCGCGCAACGCGTCGGCCGACGGCGTGCACGGGCTGCTGGCCCGGGACGGCACGCCCCCGGCCGAGCTGCTGGAGCGCGGCCGGGCCGAGGTGCGCTCCTACGGCGGGAGCGTGGTGACCGGGGCCGTCACCGGCGTGCACCGGGACGGCTCGGGGCTCGTCGTGGCGCTGGCCGACGGCAGAGCCGTGCGGGCCCGGCGGCTGCTGGTGACGACCGGCCTGGTGGACGAGCTGCCGGACGTTCCGGGGCTGCGGGAGCGGTGGGGCCGGGACGTGCTGCACTGCCCGTACTGCCACGGGTGGGAGGTGCGGGACCAGCCGATCGGCGTGCTCGCGAGCGGACCGATGTCGGTGCACCAGGCGCTGCTGTTCCGGCAGTGGAGCGCCGACCTCACGTACTTCACCCACGACCGGCCGGACCTCACCGACGAGCAGTGGGAGCAGCTCGCGGCCCGCGGCATCGAGGTGGTGGACGGCGAGGTGGAGGGCCTGGAGGTCGTCGACGACCGGCTCGTCGGCGTCCGCCTGGCCGACGGCAAGCTGGTTCGCCGGACGGCGCTGGCGGTGGCGACGCGGATGGTCGCCCGCGCGGAGCTGCTCGCCGGGCTCGGCCTGCGGGCGCAACCGCACCCCTCCGGGGTGGGGGAGTACGTCCCGACGGACGCGACCGGGCGCACCGACGTGCCCGGCGTGTGGGCCGCGGGCAACGTCACCGACCTGAGCGCGCAGGTCGGCGCCGCCGCGGCCGCCGGGGCGTTCGCGGCGGCCCAGATCAACGCCGACCTGATGGCGGAGGAGACCCGTCGGGCCGTCGACGCCTACCGGGACCCGTTCTCGGCGCGCTCGGAGTCCCGGCTCAGCGACCTGGTGACGAGCGGCCGCAGGCACGGCCTCTAGACGAACGGCACCCTCGTCCGATCAGATCGGACGAGGGTGCCGTTCGTACGTACGAGCGCTCAGGCGCGCGCGACCTTGCCCGCCTTCAGGCAGGAGGTGCACACGTTCAGCCGGCGGCGGTTGCCGCCGTTCAGGCTGGCACGCACCGTCTGGATGTTCGGGTTCCAGCGGCGGTGGGTACGGCGGTGCGAGTGCGAGACGGACATGCCGAAGCCCGGACCCTTGCCGCAGACGTCGCAGACGGCAGCCACGTCGGACACTCCTCGGGTAGACGATAGGGGGGTTGCCGGGTTGGCCCCGGTCGCGATTACCCAGGATACGCGTGCTGCCGCAGCGGCTTGCAGACCCCCTACCGCCTAGGCTCGCACGGGTGCCCCCGACGCTGGACGCCGCGCTGATCACCCGGTGGACGCGCGCCGCCACCACCGCGCTCGAGCGGCACCGCGCGGAGATCGACCGGATCAACGTCTTCCCGGTTCCCGACGGTGACACGGGCACGAACCTGCTGCTCACAATGCGTGCCGCGGCCGACGCCGTGCGGCGGGCGGTGCGGGAGAACGGTCGCGGCCCCTCCGCGGTGGCGGGTGCGCTCGCCCGCGGCGCGCTGCTCGGCGCGCGCGGCAACTCCGGGGTGATCCTCTCGCAGGTGCTGCGCGGCGTCGCGGAGGCGATCGCGAAGGTGGCGGGTCCGGCCCCTGCGGGCGCGGTCCTCGCCGACGCGCTGCAGCGGGCCCACCGGCTCGCGACGGCCGCCGTCAGCTCGCCCCGCGAGGGCACCGTGCTCTCGGTGCTCGCGGCGGCGGCGGGTGCGGCCGCCGCGGTCGGCTCGGACCGGCTCGACGACGTGGCGGTCGCCGCGGCCGACGCCGCCGGTGCCGCGGTGCAGGCCACCACGGGGCAGCTGCCGGAGCTGGCCAGGGCGGGCGTCGTCGACGCCGGCGGGCTCGGCCTCTACGTCGTGCTGGACGCGCTCGCCGCGCTGGTCACCGGGCGGGTCGGCGGCGAGCTGCCGCGCCCGCCCGCGCCCGCGGCCCGGAGCCGGGAGGTGCTGGTGGCGCAGCGGGAGACCGGGTCGGCCGAGCACGACTACGAGGTCATGTACCTCCTGGACGGCAGCGACCGGGCGCGGGTCGACGCGCTGCGCGCCCGGCTGGGCGCCGTCGGCGACTCGGTGGTGGTGGCCGAGGGCGGCGACGACCTGTGGAACGTCCACGTGCACTGCACCGACATCGGGGCCGCGATCGAGGCCGGCATCGCGGCGGGACGGCCGCACCGGATCACCGTGGTCCGCTTCGCCGACACCCCGCGGGAGGCGCCCGGGCGGTTCGTGCGCGAGCGCGCGGTGCTGATGGTCGTGCCCGGTCCGGACGTGGCCGACCTGGCCCGCTCGGCGGGCGCCGCCGTGCTGGAACGCCGCGCGGGCCACCGCCCCGGGGAGGAGGAGCTGGCGGCGGCGCTGGCCGGCACCCGCGCGCGCCACGTCGTGCTCCTGCCCGACGACGCCGACCTCACCGGGACCGCCGAACGCGCGGCGGCCGCGGCGCGCCGCGACGGGCAGGAGGTGCTGGTCGTGCCGACGGCGTCGGTGCTGCAGGGGCTCTCGGCCCTCGCCGTGCACGACGCGGCGCGGCGCGCGGGCGACGACGTGGTCGCGATGGCCGAGGCCGCCGCGGGCACCCGGACCGGCGGGCTGCAAGTGGCCGAGTCCGAGGCGCTCACCTGGGTGGGGCGCTGCGAACCCGGCGACGTGCTCGGCATCACCGACGGGGAGGTGGTGCTGATCGCCCCCGACCTGGCTGTCGGGGGGCTGTGGTTGGCTCACCGCATGCTCACGGCGGGTGGTGAGATCGTCACCGTGCTCCTCGGTGAGGGGGCCGACGCGGCGCTGGGGGAGGGCCTGGCGGCCGACCTGCGTCGCACCCATCCCGAGGTCGACGTCGTGGTGCACCGCGGGGGGCAGAGCGACTACCCGCTCGTACTGGGGGTGGAATGACCGGGATCGACATGTCGAGCGCGCTGGAGCCGCTGGTCGGCAAGCGCACGGCCGCGGCGCTGGAGTCGCTCGACATCGCCACCGTCGGCGAGCTCGTGCGGCACTACCCGCGCCGCTACGTCGACCGCGGCAAGCTCACCGACATCGCCGGCCTCGAGATCGGCGAGCAGGCCACCCTCGTGGCGCAGGTGGAGAAGTCGGCGCTGCGCGACATGCGCTCGCGGCGCGGGAAGCTGCTCAGCGTCGTCATCCGCGACGAGAAGGGCGCCACGATCGACTGCACCTTCTTCAACGGCCACAAGGTGCAGCACGTCATCCACCCCGGGGTCCGTGCCGTGTTCTCGGGCAAGGTCGGGGTCTTCAACGGGAAGCTGCAGCTCACGCACCCGCAGTTCGAGCCGTTCGACGAGGCCGACGAGATCCGCCCGTTCCTGTCCGTCTACCCGGCCACCGGCAAGATCACCTCGCAGCAGGTGGCGCGCTGCGTCCGGCAGGTCCTCGACGTGCTCGACGACCCCACCGACCCGCTGCCCGAGTTGGTGCGGGGCCGGGAGAAGCTCACCGACCTGGGGCGGGCGCTGCGGCGCATCCACGTGCCGGAGTCCGAGGCCGACATCCACGCCGCCCGCCACCGGCTCGTGTGGGACGAGGCGATGGGCGTGCAGCTCGCGCTGGCGCTGCGCCGCCAGGCCACCGCCACCCGCCCCGCTGCCGCCTGCCCGCCGGTGCCGGGCGGCCTGCTCGACGCGTTCGACGCCCAGCTCCCGTTCGCGCTCACCGCCGGCCAGCACGCCGTGGGCGCCGAGATCGCCGCCGACCTGGCCCGCGAGCACCCGATGAACCGGCTCGTGCAGGGCGACGTCGGCGCGGGCAAGACCGTCGTCGCGCTGCGGGCGATGCTGCAGGTCGTCGACGGCGGTCGGCAGGCGGCTCTGCTCGCGCCCACCGAGGTGCTCGCAGCCCAGCACGCGCGCTCGCTGCGCACGCTGCTCGGGCCGCTCGGGAAGGCCGGCGAGCTGGGCGGCGCCGAGCAGGCCACGAGCGTCACGCTGCTCACCGGGTCGCTGGGGGCGAAGGCGCGCCGGCAGGCGTTGCTGGACGCGCAGTCCGGCGCCGCGGGCATCGTCGTCGGCACCCACGCGCTCATCCAGGAGCACGTCGGGTTCGCCGACCTCGGGCTCGTCGTCGTCGACGAGCAGCACCGGTTCGGCGTGGAGCAGCGCGACGCGCTGCGCAGCCGCGGCGAGCTCGCCCCGCACATGCTCGTCATGACGGCCACGCCGATCCCGCGCACGGTGGCGATGACCGTCTACGGCGACCTCGAGGTCTCCGCGCTGCGCGAGCTCCCCAAGGGGCGCTCGCCCATCGCCACCACAGTCGTGCCGCTGGCGGAGAAGCCGTCGTGGTTCGAGCGGGTGTGGCGCCGCGTGCACGAGGAGGTCGCGGCCGGGCACCAGGCGTACGTCGTGTGCCCGCGCGTCGGCGGTGCCGACACCGGCGCCGACGCCGACCTCGTCGACACCGAGGATCCCGACATCGGCGCCGACAGCGACGACGGGCAGGCCAAGCGCCCGCCGATGGCCGTGCTGGAGGTCGCGCCCAAGCTCGACGACGGCCCGTTGCACGGTCTGCGGATCGGCGTGCTGCACGGCAAGCTCCCGCCGGACGAGAAGGACGCCGTGATGCGGGCCTTCGAGCGTGGCGAGCTCGACGTGCTGGTGGCCACCACCGTCATCGAGGTCGGTGTCGACGTGCCCAACTCCACCTGCATGGTCATCCTCGACGCCGACCGCTTCGGGCTCTCCCAGCTGCACCAGCTGCGCGGGCGCGTCGGCCGCGGGTCGGCGCCGGGGGTGTGCCTGCTCGTCACCGACATGCCCGCCGCCACCACGGCCCGCGAGCGCCTCGACGCCGTCGCCGGCACCACCGACGGCTTCGAGCTGGCCCGCCTCGACCTCGAGCTGCGCCGCGAGGGCGACGTGCTGGGCGCGCTGCAGTCCGGCCGCCGCTCCGGGCTGCGGCTGCTGTCGTTGCTGCGCCACGAGGAGGTCATCTCCAAGGCGCAGGTGTACGCGCAGCACGTCGTGGCCGACGACCCGGGCCTGCGCCGCCACCCCGGCCTCGCCGCCCTGGTCGGCGAGACCGTGGGCGACGAGGAGCGCGCGGCCTACCTGGACAAGGTCTGACGCCACCCCCGCGAGTCTCCCGTTCGAGCAGGGCGAGTCTCGCGTTCGGACAGGGCGAGTCTCCCGTTCGAGCAGGGCGAGTCTCGCGTTCGGACAGGGCGAGTCTCGCGTTCTGGCGGGCTTCGAGCCGCGGTCGTACGGCTGGGGCGTGATCAGCGGTGTCGGACCGCGCAACTCGCCCTGTGGAGACGGGAGACTCGCCCGGTCGGTATGGGGGACTCGCCCTGTCAGGTGGAGCGGGTGCCGCGCCGGTCAACGCACGTAGGCTGAGCGCCGTGCCACCCAGGTCTCACCGCACGTCCCGGGATGCGCAGCGTGAGCGGACGCAGGCGCGCATCCTCGCCGCGGCCCGCCGGCTCTTCGCCTCCGCCGGCTACGACCGCACCACGGTGCGCGCCATCGCGCGGGAGGCGGGCAGCGACCCGGGGCTGGTGATCCGCTACTTCGGGTCGAAGGAACAGCTGTTCGCCCGGGCCGCGGAGCTGCCCCCGGACGACCGGCTCGAGGGTGAGCCCGCGCGGATCGCCGAACAGATGCTGGCGTCGTTGCAGGCGAAGCTGACCTCCGACGCGGCGGGTTCGGTGGCGGTGCTGCGCTCGATGCTCACCCATCCCGACGCTGAGCGCGAGGTGCGCCAGGCGCTCGCGGACCAGCAGCGGGCCGGGGCCGCGGCGCTCGGGAGCCCGGATGCCGCCCTGCGGATCGGCCTCGTCGGGGTGCTCGTGCTCGGGGTCGTGCTGGGGCGTGATCTGCTCGAGCTGGACGGGCTGCGCGACGCGCCTCCCGAGCAGGTGGTGGCGCTGCTGCGCCCGGCGATCCACGCCCTCACGTACGGGGGTGCGGAGCCCGGGCCCCGGGGGTCGTGAGCCGCCGAGCGCCCGGTCCGCTCCGGGCACCCGCCGCGCGGAGACGGCCGACCAGCGCCGTCCCGACCCGGTCCGCGGCCACCCGCACCGTGCCGCGCAGCCCGAGGGCCTGCACGCCGGAGAGCGGACTCCAGTAGTCGCGCCACAGCGCGATCTCGCCGTCGTGGGCCCGCAGCACCTGCACGTAGGGCATCCGGTAGCCCTTGCCCGTGCTCGTGACGATGCCCCTGGCCTCGTACTCGACCACGACCAGCTCCGGGTCGGACCCCTCGATGACGTGCAGGTCACCCGTGCCCGTCAGCACGAGGGGCGTCGAGACGATCGACGTCAGGTACGCACGGATCTCCTCGCGGCCCTGGAGCCGCGCCGGGACGCCCGGCGGGGCGAACGGCAGCTCGTGCCTGCCGTCGACCGCGAACATGTCGGCGAACGCGTTCATGTCCTTGGCCAGGAAGCAGCGCAGGGCCTGCGCGAAGACCTCCCGTGCGGGTGGGGCACCCAATGTCCGCTCCGTTCCAGGCAACACTCGTTGACTGAAACAACCGTAGCGGCTGCCCAGCCGTTCAGTCAACGAGCGTAGGCCGAACTGGGACCGGTGCGGTGACAGATGGTGCGAGGCGCAGCGAAGCGGGATCCGCATGACGAACGGCACTTTCGTCGGCTAGGTACCGACGAAAGTGCCGTTCGTCCGGGTGGTCCTCGCACGCACCCCGATTCGCCCCACCACCCGTCGACGGGGTGCAACCGGTGGGCGCGGACCGGCCGCTGCACGACCCGGTGAACCGTCATCGCCACCGCACTAGTGTGGCGATCCCCACCCCGAGGAGTGAGCAAGTGACCGAGCCGAGCCGCGAGATCGACACCAGCGTTCCGGGCGCCGCCCGCATCTGGAACTACTGGCTGGGCGGCAAGGACAACTACGAGGCCGACCGGCTCGCGGCCGAGGCGGCTCTGCAGTACTACGACATGGCCACGTTCGCGCGGCAGTCGCGGCAGTTCCTCAACCGGGTCGTGCGGTTCCTGGCAGGGGAGGCGGGCGTCCGGCAGTTCCTCGACGTGGGGACCGGGCTGCCGACCATGCAGAACACCCACGAGATCGCCCAGGCGATCGCACCGGACGCCCGGATCGCCTACGTGGACAACGACCCCATCGTGCTGGCGCACGCGCGGGTCCTGCTGAGGAACACGACACCCGAGGGCGTCACCGACTACGTCGAGGCCGACTACCACGACCCGGACCAGATCCTCGCCCACGCGCGGCGCATCCTGGACTTCGAGCAGCCGATCGCGGTCATGTTCATGGGCGTCCTCGGCCACGCCAGGGGCTTCGAGGCCTCGCACGCGGTCGTGGCGCGGGTGATGGACGCGGTGCCGTCGGGCAGCTACCTGGCCCTGTGGGACGGCAACGACACCAACGCCGCGCTCAACGCCCTCGCCGAGAACTACGCGAAGTCCGGGGGCGTGCCCTACATCCAGCAGCCGATCGAGCACATCCGCGGGTACTTCTCCGGGTTGGAGCTGGTCGAGCCCGGCCTGGTGCCCGTCACGGAATGGCGGCCGGAGCGCACGGACATCGGTGATGTCGAGCCCCTGCCCGAGACCACGGGCGGAGTGGCGCGCAAGCCCTGAGGCGCCCGCACCGCCGCACACACCTCCGCAGCGCGGCACACACGGCCGGGCCTGTGTGCGGGTGTCGGGAGGTGTGTGCGGGCGGGCGTCAGGCCGGCAGTGCGCCGCGTGCGGCCTCGTCCAGAGCGGCGGCGGCCGTGCGGGGGAGGTGCACGACCCCGGCACGGTCGAGCTTGGTCAGCTCCGCGCGGGCGAGGGAGTAGGCGGCGAGGCGCTCGGGGTCGTTGTCGGAGTCGCGGGCCGTGGTGAGCAGCTTGATCACCCGCTCGACGGTGCCGCGCTCGGCGGGGGACAGGCCGGACAGGCGGATGCGGTCGGCGGCCTCCACCGCGGCGCGCCAGGCGCGCTCGGCCCGGTCGACGGCGGAGACGAACGACGCGCCGTGCTCACCGGGCGGGTATGCGTCCGTCGCGAGCGCCTGGGCCTCGGCGAACGCGTCGACGAAGCGCGCAGTGCTGGGCACCGACACGTCGGCGAGCGCGGGGCGGTGCAGCACCTGCATCGGGTCGCACTCGAACGCGGCGTACTCACCGCGCAGGGCGGCGAAGCGGTCGCGGGCCCGCTCCCACACGGCCTCGGGTCGGGGCGGCGCGGCCGGGCGGGCCGGGAGGGGCACGGTGCCCGCCGCGAGGGCGCGGCGCCTGCCGTGCCGGGCCAGCGCGATGGCCGTGCCACCCACCAGCAGCGCCGGGAGCGCCATCGCGGTGACGGCCACCGCGGCCGCGAAGATCGAGACCACGATGAGGGCGACGGTGCCCGCGGCTGCGGAGGCGAGCAGGAGGGCCAGCAACACCCAGCCCGGGGAGTGCCGGCGGTGCCGGCGCCCCGCGAAGCGACGCGCACGGTGGCCGGCGATCCGGGCTCGATGGGCCTCGATGCGGGCGTGGTGGGCCTCTCGGTGCGCGCGGCGGTGCTGGGCCATCTCGCGCAGCCGCCGGCCGTGGGCGAACGCGGCGCCGTGGGTCGCCCGTGGGTCAGGACGCATGGCGGGCCACCCCTCGGTTCGTTCGACGGCCGGTGCGCGCGCCCTCCGCACGGGGCGTCGTACCGTCTCGCACCACTCCTTGTTACCGGAAACGTGGCGTTCTTCGCACGGGTCCGAACGAGTGCCGAAGGTACGGTTTGCTCGCCTCGACCGGGGCGCCGGTCCACAGGAAGGGAGCTCGATGTTCCGCAAGGTGCTGGTCGCGAACCGCGGAGAGATCGCCATTCGGGCGTTCCGCGCCGCCTACGAGCTGGGCGTATCGACCGTGGCCGTCTTCCCGCACGAGGACCGGAACTCGCTGCACCGGGCGAAGGCCGACGAGTCCTACCAGATCGGCGAGCCCGGCCATCCGGTCCGGGCGTACCTGTCGGTCGAGGAGGTCGTCAAGGCCGCGAAGAGGGCGGGCGCGGACGCGATCTACCCGGGCTACGGGTTCCTGTCGGAGAACCCGGATCTGGCCGAGGCGTGCGAGCGGGAGGGCATCACGTTCGTCGGGCCGCCGACCGACGTGCTGCACCTGACGGGCAACAAGGCCCGTGCCGTCGCCGCGGCCCGGGCGGCGGGCGTGGCGGTGCTGGCCTCGTCCGAACCCTCCGACGACGTGGAGGCGCTGCTGGCCGCGGCCGACGACGTCGGCTTCCCGATCTTCGTCAAGGCGGTGGCCGGCGGTGGCGGGCGCGGGATGCGCCGCGTCGAGGAGCCCGCGGCGCTGCGCGACGCGATCGAGGCCGCGATGCGCGAGGCCGAGTCGGCGTTCGGCGACCCCACGGTGTTCCTCGAGCAGGCGGTGGTGAACCCGCGCCACATCGAGGTGCAGATCCTCGCCGACGCCGAGGGCAACGTGGCGCACCTCTACGAGCGGGACTGCTCGGTGCAGCGGCGCCACCAGAAGGTCGTGGAGATCGCGCCGGCCCCCAACCTCGATCCCGAGCTGCGCGAGCGGATCTGCAACGACGCGGTGGCGTTCGCCCGCCACATCGGTTACCGGAACGCGGGCACCGTCGAGTTCCTGCTCGACGAGCGCGGCAACCACGTGTTCATCGAGATGAACCCGCGCATCCAGGTGGAGCACACGGTCACCGAGCAGGTCACCGACCGGGACCTGGTGATCGCCCAGCTGCGGATCGCGTCCGGGATGACGCTGCCGCAGCTGCGGCTCACCCAGGACCAGATCACGCTCAGCGGCGCGGCGCTGCAGTGCCGCGTGACCACGGAGGACCCGCAGAACGGCTTCCGCCCCGACACCGGCACGATCAGCGCGTACCGCTCGCCGGGCGGGCCGGGCGTCCGGCTCGACGGCGGCACCACGCACACCGGCGCCGAG
Source organism: Pseudonocardia kunmingensis (assembly GCF_006716445.1). Taxonomy (GTDB): domain Bacteria; phylum Actinomycetota; class Actinomycetes; order Mycobacteriales; family Pseudonocardiaceae; genus Pseudonocardia; species Pseudonocardia kunmingensis. The sequence goes on along the minus strand of NZ_VFPA01000001.1, from coordinate 1,383,780 downwards.
GTGAGCGCCCACTTCGACTCGATGCTGGTGAAGCTCACCTGCTACGGGCACGACTTCCCGAACGCGGTGCGCCGGGCGCGGCGGGCGATCGCGGAGTTCCGCATCCGCGGCGTGTCGACGAACCTGCCGTTCCTCGCGGCCGTCCTCGACGACCCGGACTTCGCCGAAGGCCGCGTCACCACGAGCTTCATCGAGCAGCGCCCGCAGCTGTTCACCGCGCGCCAGCCCGCCGACCGCGGCACGCGCGTGCTCACCTACCTGGCCGAGACCACCGTCAACACGCCGAACGGGCCGCGCCCCCACGTCGTCGAGCCTGTGGACAAGCTGCCCCGGTGCGACCTGGACGCCGCGGCGCCGGACGGGTCGCGCCAGCTGCTGCGCGAGCTCGGCCCCGAGGGCTTCGCGCGGCGCCTGCGCGAGCAGACCGCGGTGGCGGTCACCGACACGACCTTCCGCGACGCGCACCAGTCCCTGCTGGCCACGCGCGTGCGCACCCGCGACCTGCTCGCCGTCGCCCCGCACGTGGCGCGGACGGTGCCCGAGCTGTTCAGCCTGGAGTGCTGGGGCGGCGCCACCTACGACGTCGCGCTGCGCTTCCTGGCCGAGGACCCGTGGGAGCGGCTGGCCGCGATCAGCGAGGCGGCGCCGAACATCTGCACGCAGATGCTGCTGCGCGGACGCAACACCGTGGGCTACACGCCGTACCCGGTGGAGGTGACCGACGCCTTCGTGCAGGAGGCGGCGCGCACCGGGATGGACATCTTCCGGATCTTCGACGCGCTCAACGACATCGAGCAGATGCGCCCGGCGATCGAGGCGGTGCGCGCCACCGGCACGGCGGTCGCGGAGGTGTGCCTCTGCTACACCGCGGACCTGTCCGACCCGCGCGAGCAGCTCTACACCCTCGACTACTACCTGCGCCTCGCCGAGCAGATCGTCGAGGCGGGCGCGCACGTGCTGGCCATCAAGGACATGGCGGGCCTGCTGCGCCCGCCCGCGGCGCGCAGGCTCGTGACGGCGCTGCGGGAGCGGTTCGACCTGCCGGTGCACCTGCACACGCACGACACCGCGGGTGGGCAGCTGGCCACGCTGGTCGCCGCGATCGACGCCGGCGTGGACGCGGTCGACGCCGCGGTCGCGTCGATGGCGGGCACGACGAGCCAGCCCTCGCTCTCGGCGCTGGTGGCGGCCACCGACCACACCGAGCGGGCCACCGGCCTGTCCCTGCAGGCGGTCGGCGACCTGGAGCCGTACTGGGAGGCCGTGCGGAAGGTGTACGCGCCGTTCGAGGCGGCGCTGCCCTCGCCGACGGGCCGCGTCTACCACCACGAGATCCCCGGCGGGCAGCTGTCCAACCTGCGCCAGCAGGCGATCGCGCTCGGGCTCGGCGACCGGTTCGAGCTGATCGAGGACTGCTACGCGGCCGCGGACCGGATGCTCGGCCGGCTGGTCAAGGTCACCCCGTCGTCGAAGGTCGTGGGGGACCTCGCACTGCACCTGGTCGGGGCGGGCGTCGAGCCGAAGGACTTCGAGGCCGACCCGGGCCAGTTCGACGTCCCCGACTCGGTGATCGGCTTCCTGCGCGGCGAGCTGGGGGACCCGCCCGGCGGCTGGCCGGAGCCGTTCCGCACCCGCGCGCTGGAGGGACGCCCGGCGCGCGCGGAGGACGCCGACCTGACCGAGGAGGACCGCGCCGGCCTGCGCGACGACCCCAGGGGCACCCTGAACCGGTTGCTGTTCCCCGGCCCGACCCGGGAGTACCTCGCCCACCAGGAGTCCTACGGCGACACCTCGGTGCTGTCGACCAAGGACTTCCTCTACGGGCTGGAACCCGAGGTCGAGCACACCGCCGAGCTCGAGCCCGGCGTCACGCTGATCATCGAGCTCGAGGCGATCTCCGAGCCGGACGAGCGCGGCTACCGCACCGTGCTGGCCACCCTCAACGGCCAGCTGCGTCCGCTGTCGGTGCGCGACCACTCGATCGCCAGCGACGTCAAGGCGGCGGAGAAGGCCGACCGGTCCGACTCGCGCCACGTCGCCGCCCCGTTCGCGGGGGTCGTGACGCTGCAGGTGGAGGAGGGCGCCCAGGTGGAGGACGGCCAGACCGTCGCCACGATCGAGGCCATGAAGATGGAGGCCTCGATCACCGCGCACCGCGCGGGCACGGTCGGGCGCCTCGCGATCGGGAAGGTGCAGCAGGTCGAGGGCGGGGACCTGCTCCTGGTCCTGGAGTGACGACACCGCCACGCAACGAACGGCACTCTCGTCGGCTAGGAAGCGACGAACGTGCCGTTCGTTGCGGTGGAGTCGGGGCGTGACCCGGATCATCGCCGGCGTCGCCGGGGGGCGGCGGATCGCCGTGCCGCCTCGGGGCACCCGGCCCACGTCCGACCGGGTGCGGGAGGCCCTCTTCTCCGCCCTCACCGCCGACCCGGGGCTCGACGGCGCGGCCGTGCTCGACCTGTGCGCGGGGTCCGGGGCGCTGGGGCTGGAGGCGTTGTCGCGGGGGGCGGCGCACGCGCTGTTCGTCGAGTCCGACCGGCGCGCGGCCGGCGTCCTGCGCCGCAACGTCGACGCGCTCGGCGTGCCCGGCGCCGTCGTGCGCGTGGCCCCGGCCGCGACGGTGCTCGCCGCGCCCGCCGAGCGCGCCTACGACGTCGTGCTCGTCGACCCGCCCTACGACGTGCCGGCCGCCGAGGTGGCCGGGTGGCTGAGCAGCGCGGAGTCGCACGGGTGGCTGGCCGAGGACGCCACCGTGGTGATCGAGCGGGCGGGGCGCGACGGCCCCTTCCCGTGGCCCGCCCCACTGCGTCCGGTGCGTGAGCGTCGCTACGGGGAGACGACCTTGCACGTCGCGCTCCGGTACGGTCCCCGACTGTGAGGCGCGCAGTCTGTCCGGGATCGTTCGACCCACCCACCAACGGGCACCTCGACGTGGTCGGGCGCACGGCCGCCCTGTTCGACGAGGTCGTCGTCGCGGTGCTGGTCAACAAGAAGAAGACCGGCATGTTCACCGTGGACGAGCGGATGGAGATGCTCGCCGAGATCACGGCGCCGTACCCGAACGTGCGCGTCGACTCCTTCCACGGGCTCCTCGTCGACTACTGCCGCGACCACGAGATCCAGGCGATCGTCAAGGGCCTGCGGGCGGTCAGCGACTTCGACTACGAGCTGCAGATGGCGCAGATGAATCGGAGACTCGCCGGGGTGGACACGCTGTTCATGTCCACGAACCCGGAGTACAGCTTCGTCTCCAGCTCGCTGGTCAAGGAGGTCGCGACCTACGGCGGCGACGTCGCGCATCTGCTGCCGGAGAGCGTGTACGGCCGACTGCAGGAACGGATCGCCGAACACCAAACATGAGTCACCCGTTCGGAACTTGACACGCTGGCGCTGGGCAATGCGCAGCAGCGTCGTGCCGCGATGAGAGGATGCGTCGCGTGTACCGGGTCTTCGAATCGCTCGACGCGCTGGTCACCGTCGTCGAGGAGGCTCGGGGCGTCCCGATGACCTCGAACTGCGTGGTTCCCCGCGGTGACGTGCTCGACCTGCTCGACGACGTGCGTGAGGCGCTCCCGGGCGAGGTGGACGACGCGCAGGACGTCCTCGACCGGCGCGACGAGCTGATCGACGACGCCGTCCAGGAGGCCGAGCAGACCCGCAGCAGTGCGCAGGCCGAGGCCCAGCAGCTGGTGGCCGACGCGCAGGCGGAGGCCGAGCGGCTGGTGGCGGAGGCGCGGGCGGAGGCCGAGCAGACGGTGGCCAGGGCGCGGCACGAGGCGGAGCGCGCCGTCGCCGAGGGGCGGCGCCAGTACGCCGAGCTCACCGACCGCGCCCAGGCCGAGGCCGACCGGATCGCGCACGCCGGCCGGGCCGCCCACGACCGGTTCGTGGCCGACGGCCAGGCCGAGCAGGCGCGGCTGGTGGCGCAGAGCGAGGTCGCGCGCGCGGCGCACGCCGAGGCCGCGCGGATCGTGGACGCCGCCGAGGGTGAGGCGGAACGCCTGCGCCGCGAATGCGACGGCTACGTGGATGCGAAGCTCGCCGAGTTCGAGGACAGCCTCACGAAAGCACTGCGCACCGTCTCGCGGGGGCGCAGCAACCTGTGGCGCGGGGGCCCCCAGAACGGGGTCCCGTCCGGTCCCGCGATGAACGGGCGATCGGGCACCGGGATGGATCTCATCGATTGATCCGTCCTCGATCACAGGGCTGGCGAATGTAGCCCGTCAGGACGATAGGCTCAGGCGCGTGGTGCGCCGTCGGGTCGAACCGGACCCCTCGATCTGGTGGGAGCGGTACGGCCATCGGTTGGAACCGCTGCGGCACACCGACGCAGCGCCGCAACGGCCGGTGCCGCAACAGCCAGGGCCGCAACAGCCAGGGGGTGCAGTGAGTTCGCAGGGGCCCGCTTCTCCGCTCGGTCCTCCTCGTGAGGACGACGCGACGACCGCTACGGCGCTGGACGCCGACGCGATCCTGCGAGCCCGGCCCGACGAGCCGTCCATGGGGTGGCGCCGGGCCGTTCTCCGCGCCACCGGAGGGCTGGTGAACCCGGGGCCGAGCGCCGCGGAGGTGCACTGGCGCGACGTGGTGCACCGGATCCGCAGGCCGCTGGTGCAGTCGCACCGCATCGCCGTCAGCTCGATCAAGGGCGGGGTCGGCAAGACCACGGTGTCCACCCTGCTCGGGCTCGTGATGGCCGAGAACCGCGGCGACCGCGTGATCGTGCTCGACGCCAACCCCGACGCCGGCACCCTCGCCGACCGGCTCACGGGCGAGTCGTCGGTGACGGTCCGGGAGCTGCTGCGCGACCTCGACCGGATCCACTCCTGGACCGAGGTGTCGCGCTACACGAGCCTCGCCGGGCGGCTGCAGGTCCTCGCCTCCGAGCAGGACCCGGCGTCCAGCGAGGCGTTCAGCCGCGAGGAGTACCAGCACATCTGCGCGCTCCTCGACCGCTTCTTCAACATCATCATCACCGACTCGGGCACCGGGCTGGTGCACTCGGCCATGGAGGGCACGCTCAAGCTGGCCGACAGCCTGATCGTCGTCGGCGCGCCCACCGTGGACGGCGCGGGTCGCGCGAGCAAGACGCTCGACTGGCTGCTCGCGCACGGGCACTCCGCGCTCGCCACGGAGGCCGTCGTCGTCCTGTCCTGCGACCGCACCAGCGCCGAGGTCGACCAGGACCGGATCCGGAAGCACTTCGCGGCCCGCAGCCGCGCCGTCGTCGAGATCCCGCACGACCCGCACCTCGCCACCGGCGGGCGCGTGGAGCTCGCCCACCTGCGACCGGCCACCCGCGACGCGGCCTACGAGCTGGCAGCCCTCATGGCCGACCGGTTCGTGGCGTGAGCGAGCTCGCGAGCGAACCGGTGGGCGCAGCAGCGCAGCGAGCGCGGGCGACGAGCGTCAGCGAGGAGTGTGCGTGAGCGGCCAGGACCTGGGACGGCCCGACGAGCTCAGCGAGGAGACGATCGTCCGGTTCCGCGGCGACCGTCCCGAGCGCGGCTGGCGGGGCGCCCTCTACAAGGCCAGCGGCGGGCTCGTGAACCCCGGCCTCGGCGACGCCGAGCGGGCCCGCCGGGACCGGCTGCGGCGCATCGCCCGCCCGCTGCCGGGCACGCACCAGATCGCCGTCAGCTCGATCAAGGGCGGGGTCGGCAAGACCACGGTCTCGGCGTGCCTCGGGCTCGTGCTGGCCGAGAACCGGGGCGACCGGATCATCGCCCTCGACGCCAACCCCGACGCCGGGACGCTCGCCGACCGGCTCACCGGGGACACCTCGGTGACCGTCCGGCACATGCTGGAGAACATCGAGTCCGCGCACTCGCTCACCGAGGTCGCCCGGTACACCAGCCTGGCCGGACGCCTCCAGGTGCTGGCGTCCGAGCAGGACCCCGCGATGAGCGAGGCGTTCAACCGCGACGAGTACGAGCGCGTGTGCGCCGTGCTCGCCCGCTTCTACAACATCGTGATCACCGACTCCGGCACCGGGCTGGTGCACTCGGCCATGGAGGGCACGCTCGCCCTGGCCGACAGCCTCGTCGTCGTCGGCGCCCCCACGGTCGACGGCGCCAGCCGCGCCAGCAAGACCCTCGACTGGCTCATCGCCCACGGTTACGCGACCCAGGTCGCCAACGCGGTGGTCGTGCTGTCCTGCGACCGCACCAGCACCGAGGTGGACTCGGGGCGCGTGCGCGAACACTTCGAGGCGCGCTGCCGGGCGGTCGTCGAGGTGCCCCACGACCCCCACCTCGCCACCGGCGGGTTCATCGAGCTGCACCGGATGCGGCCCGCCACCGTGGACGCCTTCGTCGCCCTCGCTGCCCTCCTCGCCGACGGCTTCGGCGGCCGGCCGGTCGCGACGCCCACGAGGCAGGCGCCCCACGCGGGCTGACCAGCGCCGACGGGACGCACACCGCAACGACTTCGGGCCCTGCCGCAGGATCGCGGCAGGGCCCGAGGTGTCGCTGGGAAGGTCAGTCGTCCGAGTCGCCGTCGTCGGAGTCGCCGCCGTCGTCGGAATCCCCGTCGTCGGAATCCCCGTCGTCGGAGTCCTTCTTCTTCGAGTCGGAGTCGTCGGAGTCCTCGTCGTCGGAATCCTTGTCGGAATCGTTGTCCGAGTCCTCGTCGTCCGAGTCGTCGTCGGAGTCCTTCTCGGACTTCTCCTGCGAGTCCTCGTCGTCGGAGTCCTTCTCGTCCGACTTCTTCTTCGAGTCGGAGTCGTCGGAGTCCTCGTCGTCCGAGTCCTTCTTCGAGTCCTTCTTCGAGTTCTTTCCGGAGTCCTCGTCGTCGTTCTCGTCGTCGTCGCGGTCCGAGTCGCCGAGGCGGTCGGCCGCGTCACGGATCCGGTCCTCGGCGCGCTTGCGCTCGCGCTCGGCCTTGCCGCTCGGACGCTTGCGCTCGTCGTCGCCGTCCGCGCGCTCCTCGCGGTCGTCGTCCCCGTCGTCGTCGGCGCGATCCTCGTGGCGGTCGCGGGAGTGCTCGTCGGAGTCGTGCGAACGGTTGCGCTCCGCCTTGCCGATCGGGCGGTTGCGGTGCTCGGAGGCCGAGTCGTCGTCGCGCTCGTCCCGGTCGTCGTCGTCGCGGTCGTCGTCCCGATCGCCGCGGCGGTCGCTGTCGCGGTCGTCGTCGTCGTCCGAGCCGCCCAGCAGGCCCTCGGCGACGTCACCCACCCCGTGCACGACGTCGCCGACCGGCCCGCGGTCGTCGTCGTCCTCGTCGCGGTCGCCGTGGTCCCGGTCGCGGTCGTCGTCCCGGTCGTCCCGGTCGTCCCGGTCGTTGTTGCCGCGGTCGTCGTCCCGGTCCTCGTCGCGACCGGAACGGTCGGAGTCGGAGTCGGAGTCCTCGTCGCCGCCGGGCAGAACGCGGTCGATGGTGCCGGACAAGCCGGAGGCGATGCCCCGCACCGGTCCTCCGCGCTCCTCGTCGCCGTCACGCGACTCCGAGCCCTGCCCGGCCGACTCGCGCCGCTCGGACTGCGACCCGCCGCCACCCGCGAGCACCGAGACGTCAGGACGGTCCGGGGACGACGGCGTGCTGTTCCCGTCGCCGCCGGTGTCCCCGTTCACGGCACCGGCGTTGCTGTCGGCGTTGGTGCTGCCGCCCGCGCTGCCGGCCGTGCCCGAGTCGGGGTTCTCGTTGCCGGGCCCCTCGTTGCCGGGGTCCTTGTTGTCGGAGTCCTCGTTCGCGGAGTCCGCGTTGTCGGAGTCCTTGTTGTCGGAGTCGTCGTCGGAGCCCTTGCCCATCAGGGCGTTGACGCGCTCGACGATCGGCCGGGTGCGGTCGGCCTCGTCGCGAAGCGGTCGGCGCAGGGCCTCCTCGACACCGGACCGCGCCTCGTCGATCGCCTCGATGGCGCGGTCGCGCTCCTGGCGGTGCCGCTCGCGCTGCTCCTCGAGCTGCCGGAGCGCCTCGGCGTGGTCGGCGGAGGCGGTGGCGGCCTCGTTCTCGGCGAGCGTCTTCTCGACGGCGTCCAACTGCGCCTGCGCCGCGGCGAGCTCGCTGTTGAGCTCCGGGAGCGTGCGCAGCGCGGCGAGCTGCGAGGCCAGCGTGGTGCGCTGCTGCTCGAGCTGGGCCTTGCGCTCGCGCAGGGCCTGCACGGCTTCGTGCGGCTGGGCGGGGTCCGCCACGGGCGCCTGTTGCCAGCTGGCCTCCGTCCGGGTGACGGTCTCCAGCTGCTGGTTGATCGACGCGAGCACGACCTCGGCCTGGCTCGCCCAGACGTCCGCCTCCACCGCCGGCTCCGGCGCGGCCTGCGGCGGCGGGACGACGGTGGGGGTGGTGCCGAGGTTCTCGGTGACGTAGTAGCTGGTGCCGCCGGCCACCAGGCTCGCGACGGCGACGCTCGCCACGGCGCGGCGCCGCATGGAGGTGGCGGCGGCCTTGCGCTCCGCGCTGGTGCGGGCCGGCTTCGCCTTCTTCACCCGCTTCGAGGTGATCGTCCGGACGGTGCGCCCGGCGTGGACGGGCGGGAGCGGCGTCTTCGAGATCGTCCAGGACGCGGCGGGGTTCCACTCGCGCTCCGGCGGGTCGCTCAGCGCCGCCGCCGGAGCGGGTTCCGGCTCCCGGGGAGCGGCGAGCGGCTCGGGCGGAGTGGTGTTCTCCGGAGCGGTGGTGTCGGCTGCGGTCGATTCGCCCGTGGTCGACTCGGCTGCGACGGTCGTGGTCTCCGCGCGCGCGGCGTGGCGCATCTTGCGCGCCGATGCGCGGTGCGCAGGCGAGCAGTACAACCGGCGCGGCCCGCCGTCGTCCGGCTGCACCACGAACTCGTTGCATCCGGGCAGGGCGCACTGCTGTGGCCCGTCGGTCATGTCGTCCCCCCAAGGACAATCACTGCCGCCGTCTCCTCGTCACGGCGGGCCTCACGACACGATGAGAGCCGGCCCACCAGGTGGACCGGCCCGATCGAACCACGACTCGCGTGCAAGAAGACTCGAAACGGACGTCGCCGCGAGGTGCCCGTGCTCCACCACGCAGTTACCCCCCGTCCTCGTGTGCCGTCGAACCGTCACTCGATTGTGCAGCAGCCTACTGCCGTCCCCCTGCCAGATCGATGGCGGTTCGATCACCATCGGAAGCCCTGCGCACGCCCTCGCTCCCCGTGAGGAGAAGGTCGCCCACTGTGAGTGAGGCGGCGCTCGATCCGGGATGAACAGGACATCTCGGGCTGCCGGTGCGAAAGAGCGCGGCGTTCGATCGTTGTACGATCCTTCAGTCGAACATCTGGCGGCGGGGGAGGCGGCGACGTGACCACTGACGGGCCGGCCATCGACGGCCTGGTCGCGGACCGCGCGCTCCTGTCGCGCACGAGCACCGCGGAGCGGGTCGCGGGAATCCTGCGCAGCCGGATCATCGAGGGCTGGTTCCCGCCCGGCACCCGGCTGGCCGAGGACGGCATCGGGAACGCACTCGGGGTCTCCCGCAACACGCTGCGGGAGGCGTTCCGGTTGCTCTCGCACGAGCGCCTGCTCACGCACGAGCTCAACCGCGGCATGTTCGTCCGCACCCTGACCGTCGAGGACGTCGTCGACCTGTACCGGGTGCGCCGGCTCGTCGAGTGCGGCGTCGTCCGCACGGTGTCCGGACCGCACCCGGGGCTGCCCGTGGTGGCCGCCGCGGTCGCCGACGGCGAGGACGCGCTGCGCCGCAGCGAGTGGCAGGCCCTCGGCACCGCGAACATCTCGTTCCACCGGGCCCTCGTGGCGCTGGCCGGGAGCCCGCGCTCGGACGAGCTCATGAGCGGCATCCTGGCCGAGCTGCGGCTCGTCTTCCACGTCATGGCCGACCCGCAGCGCTTCCACGAGCCCTACCTCGAGCGGAACCGGGGGATCCTGCACCGGCTGCAGGACGGCGACGGGCCGGGCGCCGCGGAGGACCTCGAGGTGTACCTGCACGATGCCGAGCAGCAGCTCGTGGAGGCCTACGCGCAACGGCAGGCCGCACCCGCCGGGTGAGTGCCGCGGTCACCCCCGCGACTGCCCACGCGGCGCGCGAGCATTGTGACAATGGTTCGCGCGCGAGCTTGCTCATCGCCCTGCGCGGGGGGTTCTGCGTAGGATCCGGGCTCGCGTGATCACCGCGAGTGGGGGAGGGACGTGCCGAAGCGATCGTTCGCACGGGGGAACTCGCGCGATCCCGGCACGGAGGCGCCCGGGACGGAGCCGCCGCGGCCTGCCGCATCTCCGCCGCCCTCCGCGTCCCCACCGACGCCTCCGCCGCCGTCCGCGCCGTCACCGTCCGCGCCGCCGGGGCCGTCCGCGCCGCGACCGTCCGGACGAGGGCCTGCTGCGCCGCGACCGCCGGGCCCACCTGCGCACGCTCCCGTGCCGCGAACCCCGGGGCCGGGATCGGCCGCCCCGAGACCGCCTGGCCCGGGATCGGGCGCACCGCCGTCGTCCGGCGCGGGACCAGCTGCGCCGAGACCGCCGGGGCCGTCCGCGCCGAGGCCGTCCGGCCCGGGATCGGTCGCACGACGACCGTCCGACGTGGGATGGGCTGCGCCGAGACCGCCTGGCCCGGGGCCGTCCGCATCGCGACCGCCCGGACCGACCGCACCAAGGCCGTCTGCGCCGGGACCGTCCGTGTCGGGCCCGCCGCCCCCGCCGCGCACGGCACCTCCACCGGCGCCGCCACGGGCGCAGCCGCCGGACCTGCTGCCGCCCGGGCCGGCGCCCGTCAGGCCAACGGTCGACGCGCACATCGGTGATGCCTCCGCGCTGAGCGAGTACACGATCGTCCGGCGCCGCTCCGACCGGCCGGGCTCCGGTTGGCGCCGCGCGGTCCACCTGGTCAGCGGGGGCCTGGTGAACCCGGGGATCGGGTCGGCCGAGGAACGTCGTCAGGAGCTCGCGCTGCGGGTGCGGCGACCCCTGCCCGGCCCGCGCCAGATCGCGGTGGTGTCGATGAAGGGCGGCGTCGGGAAGACCACGGTGACCGCACTGCTGGGCCTGGTGCTCGCCGAGCACCGCGGTGACCGGATCATCGCCCTCGACGCCAACCCCGACGCCGGGACGCTCGCCGAGCGGCTGACCGGCAAGACCGACTCCACCGTCCGCGACCTGCTCGACGGGATCGGGGACCTGCGCTCGCTCAGCGACGTGGCCCGGTTCACCACCCTCGCGGGACGGCTCCAGGTGCTCGCCTCGGAGCAGGACCCGGCGCGCAGCGAGGCGTTCGACCGCGCCGAGTACGAGCGGGTGTGCGCGGTGCTCGCCCGGTTCTACAACGTCGTGGTCACCGACTCCGGCACCGGCATGGTGCACTCGGCCATGGACGGCACACTCGCGCTCGCGAACGGGCTGGTGGTCGTGGGGTCGCTCACGATCGACGGTGCCAGCCGGGCCGCCAAGACGCTGGACTGGCTGGTCGCGCACGGCCACGGCCGGATGGTCGAGCGCGCGGTGGTCGTCCTGTCCGGGGACCGGACGAGCAAGGAGATCGACACCGACCTGCTGGTCGGGCACTTCTCGGCCCGCTGCCGCGCGGTGGTCGTGGTGCCGCACGACCCGCACCTCGCCACCGGTGGGCGGATCGAGCTCGGCGCCCTGCGCACCGCCACCTCGGACGCGTTCCTCGAGATCGCCGCGCTCGTCGCCGACGACTTCGCCGACGAGCCGGTCGTCGCGCCGCGCGTCGACGTCCTCGCCGGCCGGCCTGGCGACGGCGCGTGATCGGCGGCACCATGCCCGCTGTGAAGATCTTCCCTGCGTTGCCCCGCCTGCTCGCCGGCGTCGCGGCGGCCGCGCTGCTGACCTCGGCCTGCTCCACCACCGTCCCGGGGGAACCGACCCCGGGTGCCGCCTCGCCGAGCGCGCAGGCCGCGCCGGCGCCCGACTCGGGGCCGTCGGCGTCGGGGTGCGAGGTGCGGGCCTCGTCGTCGGGCTCCATCAGCAGTTCGGGGGCAGGTGGGCGCACCGTCACGACGAACGGGCGGACCTCGTTCTCCTGCGGATCGGGCCCGTTGATCGCGATCGAGGCGATCGACGGCTCGGGCGTGACCTTCTCCGCGGACGGCGCCACGGCGACGGTGGCGCCGGGCTCGGCCGCCGCGGTGGGCCCGTACCGGATCACGGTCGGGAGCGTCGACGGTGGCGCGGCCGAGTTCGAGGTCGAGCCCGCGGGCTGAGTTCGCGGCGCCGGGTGGGACGGGCACCCGGTAGCCTCCCGGCGAGATCATCAAGACACAACCACGGTGGGGGAACGGGGTGGTCGGGTGAGCGGCCCGGGGGACGAGCAGGCCGACGGTCGCGCAGGTGCGCGGCCGGTCGGGGACCACGACGGGTCCGCGGCGCGCCCCAGCCGCTCCCAGCGCCGGCGGCCCGGCACCGAGGAGGGGGGCCCGGCGTCTCCCGCTCCGCACCGCAGGACGGGCCTGGCCCCGGCGGACCTCGGCGGCCCCGACGCGGACGCCCTCACCTCCGACACCATCGTCCGGCGGCGCGTCGACCGGCCGACCGACGGCTGGCGGGGCCTGCTCTTCTCGGCCACCGGTGGCCTGCTGAACCCCGGGGTCGGGCCCGCCGAGCACGCGCGCCGCGAGCAGGTCCGGCGCATCCGCAGGCCGCTCGGCAACGCCCACCAGATCGCCGTCACCTCGATCAACGGCGGTGTCGGGAAGACGACCGTCGCCGCCTGCGTCGGCCTGGTCCTCGCGGAGAACCGGGGCGACCGCATCGTCGCGGTCGACGCCAACCCGAATGCGGGCACCCTCGCCGACCGGCTCACCGGTGACGCCTCGACGACCGTGCGGGAGATGGTGGGCCAGATCGAGTCGCTGCGCTCCCTCGCCGACGTCGCGCGCTTCACCAGCCTGGCCGGGCGGTTGCAGGTGCTGGCCTCCGAGCAGGACCCGGCGATGAGCGCGGCGTTCGACCGCGACGAGTACGAGCGCGTGTGCACGGTCCTGCGGCGCTTCTACGACGTGGTCATCACCGACTCGGGCAGCGGCCTCGTGCACTCCGCGATCGCCGGCACGCTGGCGCTCGCGGACAACCTGGTGATCGTCGGTTCACCCACGGCGGACGGCGCGAGCCGGGTGACCAAGACCCTCGACTGGCTCACGGTGCGCGGGCACGCCGACCGCGTGGGCGCCGCCGTGCTCGTGCTGACCTGCGACCGGGCCGGAAAGCACGTCGATACCGCGCGCGTGCGCCGCCACTTCGAGGGCCGCTGCCGCGCGGTCGTCGAGGTGCCCCACGACCCGCACCTCGCCACCGGCGCCCGGATCGACCTGGATCGGATCCGGCCCGCGACCCACGACGCGTTCCGCGCGCTCGCCGCGCACCTGGCCGACCGGTTCGACGCCACGCCGGTGGGTGTCGGCGCCGATCTGATCAGGCTCCCCAACTGACGAGCGGCACTCTCGTCGGTGCCTAACCGACGAAAGTGCCGTTCGTCATGGCGGCGGCTAGCCGGTTACCGGCTCCCGCCACAGCCGCCATGCGCGCGGCACGTGCGGCGCCTCGTGCTCCGCGTCGGCGAAGCGCAGCCGGATGCGGGCACCGCCCAGCGCCGCCCGCTCGACGTGGATCGTGCCGCCGGTGGCCTCCACGGCGTCGCGGGCGATGTCGAGGCCGAGCCCGGTGCCACCCCCGGAGCTGACGCCGCGGCTGAGCGCGGCGGCCGGGTCCGCGACGCCCGGTCCCGCGTCGTCGACCACGAGGCTGATCCACCCGGCGTGCGACACCACGGAGACGGCGAAGCCGGTGCCGTCGGGCGTGTAGCGGAAGACGTTGCCCAGCAGGGCGTCGACGACCGCGGCGAGGTCGTCCTCGGCGAGCGCGATCGTGGCGGGCGGCGGCGCGGTGCGGACCTCGCAGGAGCGCCTGCTGTGCTGGGCGAGGGCCGACCAGAACGCCATCCGGCGCTGCACGACGGCGACGACGTCGCAGCGGGCCGGGGCCGCGTCGGGGGCGGGGGTGGCGCGGATGAGCGCGTCGACGTCGCCGTCCAGGGACGCGATGGTCCGGCGCACCCGTTCGGCCGCCGGGCCGTCGCCGATCGCGTCGGCGTCGAGGGCGAGCGCGGTGAGCGGGGTCCGCAGCCGGTGCGACAGGTCGGCGGCGAGGCGCCGTTCGAGGGCGCGGGCCTCGGCGAAGCGGGCGGTCACCGCCGCGAGGGCCCGGGCGAGCGCCGCGGTCTCCGGGACGTGCATCCGGCGGGCGGGCGGCGGCGCGTCCTCCCGCCCGATCGCCGCGGCCTCGGTGGCGAGCGTGGTGAGGTCGGCGACGACCGGCCGCAGCCGGCGCGCGGCCACCGCCACCCCGCCGCCCGCGACCAGCGCGCCGGTGCCGATCAGCAGCGCGGCGAGGCCGAGCTCGGCGCTGCCGGGGGCCCGGTAGGGCACGAACACCTCGACGACGGCCGGGCCCGCGGTGCGGGCCAGCACGGTGCCGCCCGCGACGGGCACCTCACCGGGAGCCGGCGCGCCGGGCCCGAGCCGCGAAGTGCCGACGGTCGTCCCGGCCACGTGCACGGCGAGCCTGCCCTCGCGACCCGCGGCGGTGCGGGCGATGCCGCGCAGCAGGGCCTCGCCGTCCGGGGTCGCCTCGGCCAGGCTGACCAGCGCCGCGAGATCGGACTCCGACGCGCTGCGCAGCCGGTCGCGCTCGCCCGCGAGCTGCACGACCAGCGCCACCGCGGTGACGGCGGCGACGCTCGCCACGGCGGTGGCGACGATCAGGCGGAGGACGAGGTGCCGCACGGCTCCACTCTCGCGTCAGGCGGGTGCGGACGTTCCGCAGGGGTCGACGAGCTTGATGCCGACGCCGCGCACGGTGTGCAGGAACCTCGGCTCGGCCGCGGTCTCGCCGAGCTTGCGGCGCAGCCACGACAGGTGCACGTCGATCGTCTGGTCGAGGTGCAGGTTGGGCTGGCGCCAGACCTCGCGGCACAGCTCCGACTTGGACACGACCTTCCCGCTGCGCGCCGCGAGGTAGGCGAGCAGGTCGAACTCGCGGCGGGTGAGCGTGAGGGGGGTGGCGCCGATGCGGGCCTCCCGGGTGGCGGGGTCCACCACCAGGTCGCCGACCTCGATCCGCCCGTCGTCCGCCGGCTCCGGCGCCGCGGACCGCCGCAGGACCGCGCCGACGCGGGCGGCGAGGTGGTCGCTGGAGAACGGCTTGGTGACGTAGTCGTCGGCGCCCGCGTTGAGCAGCCGCACGATCGTCGGCTCGTCGGTGCGGGCCGTGGCGATGATCACCGGGACCGTGCTGACGCCGCGGAGCAACCGCAGGGCCTCGAACCCGTCGAGGTCGGGCAGCCCGAGGTCGAGCACCACGAGGTCGACGTGGTCGTCGGTGACGGTGCGCAAGGCGTCCAGGGCGCTGCCGACCGGCTGGACGACGTACCCGGCCTCGCGCAGCGCCCCCGTCATCGCCGTCCGCACGGCGTGGTCGTCCTCGACCAGTAGCACCAGCGCCATGGTCGGAACCGTAGATGCCGGGTGACCCGTTCGGGAACCGCCCTCCGCTGCGATCCCGACCTTCATCGGGATCTGGCGGCTCCTTAAGGTCGCCTTCGGGCGCGCGTCCCTACGATTCGGCGTTCGGGGGGCCGCTCGGCGACGTCGACGGGAGCATCGTGGCGGGGATCGAGTTGGACCGCGTCGGCAAGGTCTACGCCGACGGCACGCGCGCCGTCACCGACCTGAGCATCGACGTCATGGACGGCGAGCTGCTCGTGCTGGTCGGGCCCTCGGGATGCGGCAAGACCACGGCGCTGCGGATGGTCGCCGGGCTGGAGGAGATCACCGAGGGCGAGGTGCGGATCGGGGGACGGGTGGTCAACGCGGTGCCCTCGCGGGACCGGGACGTGGCGATGGTGTTCCAGTCCTACGCGCTCTACCCGCACCTCACGGTGTACGACAACATCGCGTTCGGGCTGACGCTGCGCAAGACGCCGCGCGCGCAGGTCGAGCGCCGGGTGCGCGAGGTCGCCGACGTGCTGGAGCTCGGGCCCCACCTGAAGCGCAAGCCGCGCCACCTCTCGGGCGGCCAGCGCCAGCGCGTCGCCATGGGCCGGGCGATCGTGCGCGAGCCGCGCGCGTTCCTCATGGACGAGCCGCTGTCGAACCTCGACGCGACGCTGCGCGTGCAGATGCGCGCCCAGATCGCACGGATCCAGCGTGACCTCGGCGTCACCACGGTCTACGTCACGCACGACCAGACCGAGGCCATGACGCTGGGGGACCGCGTCGCGGTCGTGCGCGGCGGCGTGCTGCAGCAGATCGCCTCGCCGCAGGAGCTGTACGACCAGCCCGTCAACATGTTCGTCGCGGGCTTCATCGGTTCCCCGGGCATGAACATGATCGCGGCGGACCTCGCGTTCGACGCCGACGGGCAGGCGTCGGTGTCCTTCGGCGAGCACCGGCTGGCGGTGCCCGAGAGCGTGCTGCGGGCGCGGCCGGGGCTGACGCGCTACGACGGGCGCCGCCTCGCCGTCGGCATCCGGCCCGAGGACATGCAGGACGCGGGGCTCGTCGGCGCCGTCCACGGCGGCACGCTCGAGTCGGTCGCCGACCTGGTCGAGGCGATGGGCGCCGACGTGATGGTGCACTTCCCGGTCGACGCCGCGCCGGTGCGCACCGAGGACCGGGTGAACCTCGAACGCGAGTCGGGGCGCGTGCGGGCGGCCGGGAGCGGCAGCGTCCTGGTCGGGCGGTTCAGCCCGCGCACGCGCGTGTTCGAGGGCCAGCCCGTGACGGTGCGCGTCGACACCGAGGGCCTGCACTTCTTCGACCTCGACACCGGCCGCTCGATCCGGGCCTGACGCCGATGCGGAGCGGAGCGTTGCGCAGGTGCCTCCCGGTGCTGGTCGCGGTGGTGGTCGTGGTGGCGGGGTGCGCGAACCCGGAGGCGGGGCGCGGGGGACCGGGGCTGTCCGGGCGGAGCATCGAGGTCCTCGCGGTCTGGTCCGACGAGGAGCAGGCGGCGTTCGAGCGGGTGCTGGAGGTGTTCGAGCGCCGGACCGGGACCACCGTCACCTACGTCTCGGGTGGCGACGAGGTGCCCACCCTGCTCGCCACCCGGCTGGCGGGCGGCTCCCCGCCCGACGTCGCGGGGATCTCCCAGCCCGCGCTCGTGCGCACACTGGCGCGGGCCGGGTCCCTGGTCCCGCTCGACGCCGCCACCGAGTCCGTGATCGACGCGCAGTTCGCGCCGGTCTGGAAGGGGCTCGGCACGGTGGACGGCGAGCTGTTCGGGCTCGTGTTCAAGGCGGCGAACAAGTCCACGGTCTGGTACGACGCGGAGCAGCTCGGCCCCGGCTTCACCCCGCCACGCACGTGGGACGCGTTCACCGAGACGCTGCGCAAGCTCTCCGACACCGGCGACACCCCGCTCTCGGTCGGCGGCGCCGACGGCTGGGTCCTCACCGACTGGTTCGAGAACGTCTACCTCCAGACGGCCGGCGGACAGATGTACGACCGCCTCGCCGACCACGAGATCCCGTGGACGCACCCGTCGGTGCGCACCGCGCTGGAGACGCTCGGCCAGGCCTTCCGCCCCGAGTACCTGCCCGGCGGCGTCTCCGGTGCCCTGCACACCGAGTTCACCGAGTCGGTCGTGGACGTCTTCGGCGCCGATCCGCAGGCCTCGATCGTCTACGAGGCGGACTTCGTGGCCGGGGCGATCGCGGAGAGCACCTCGGCGACCGTGGGGCGCGACGCACGCGTCTTCCCGTTCCCCCGGATCGGCCCCGTCCGTTCCGTCGTCAGCGGCGGCGACACACTGGTCGCGCTGACCGACGAGCCGGGCACCGCCGAGCTGATGCGCTTCCTGGCCTCGTCGGAGGCCGCGTCGATCTGGGCGCAGCACGGCGGGTTCGTCTCCCCGAACCGGCAGGTCGAGCTGGGCGACTACCCCGACGACACCACCCGGCAGATCGCCGACGAGCTGGTGAACGCCGAGAACGTGCGGTTCGACATGTCCGACCTGATGCCCACCGCCCTGGGCGGCATCCGCGGCGACGGGTTCTGGCGGGCGATGCAGGACTACCTCGCCGACCCGTCGCGCATCGACCGGATCCTCGCCGACCTCGAGGCCGAGGCCGCCGCCGCGTACGACGGTGGTGGACGGTGACGCGCCGCGCGGGCACCCCGGCCCGCGGCGGGCGGTGGATGGCGTGGGCGTTCCTCGCGCCCGCGGTGGCGCTGATGGCCGTCTTCCTCGTCTACCCGGCGGTCTATTCGGTGGTGCGCAGCCTCTTCGACGCGCCCGGCACGCGGTTCGTCGGGCTCGACAACTACCGCACCGCCTTCACCGACGACCGGACGCTCGTGGCGATGCGCAACAGCGCGATCTGGGTGCTGGTGGCGCCGACCCTGGTGACCGGGATCGGGCTGGTCCTCGCGGTCCTGACCGAGCGGGTCCGGTGGGCCGCCGCGTTCCGGCTGGTGATGTTCATGCCGCTGGCGATCTCCCTGGTCGCCTCCGGGATCATCTTCCGCCTGGTCTACGACGAGGACCCGGACAGCGGCCTGGCCAACGCGGTGGTCGTCGCCGTGCACGACGCGTTCACCGCGTCGGCGCCCTACCCGGGGGCCCGGCCCCGCGACGGCGGCGGCCTCGTCGTCGCTCCCGACGGTGCGCTCGTCACGTCCGCCCCGGTCGCGGCGCAGGACGCGCTCGCGCTGCCGCTCACCGGCTACGACCCCGCCGACCTGCCGCCGACGGCCGCGGCGGCGGCCGTCCCCGAACCCGGTCCGGGCCTGCGCGGCCTGGTGTGGCTCGACGTCGGCAGCGGGCCGGACCGGACCGGGCTGGTCGACGAGGGGGAGCGTGGCGTGCCGGGCGTCGCGGTCGAGGTCGTCGCCGGGGACCGGGTCGTGGCCACCGCGACCACCGGTGACGACGGCCGGTTCACGGTGCCCGACCTCGCCGCGGGCACCTACGCGGTCCGGCTGCCGGGAGCGAGCTTCGCCGAGCCGTTCCGCGGGCTGACCTGGCTGGGGCCGGTCCTGGTCACGCCCGTGGTGATCTCGGCATGGCTGTGGATCATGTCCGGGTTCGCGATGACGTTGATCGCGGCCGGCCTCGCGTCCATCCCCCGCGACGCCCTCGAAGCGGCGCGGGTGGACGGGGCCACCGAGTGGCAGGTGTTCCGCCGCGTGACGGTGCCGCTGCTCTCGCCCGTTCTGCTGGTCGTGGTCGTGACCCTGGTGATCAACGTGTTGAAGGTGTTCGACCTCGTCTTCGTCACCGCGCCCGGGTCGGTGCAGGAGGAGGCGAACGTGCTGGCGCTGCAGATGTGGCAGGTCTCGTTCGGGGCCGGTGGCGGCGACCAGGGGCTCGGCAGCGCGCTCGCCGTGCTGCTGTTCCTGCTCGTGGTACCGGCCATGGTGTTCAACATCCGGCGGTTCAGGGGGGACCAGGGATGACCTCGGTGCTCGGCGCGGCGGCGCGGGGTGCGCCTGCCGCCGATCCACCCGATGATCCCGGCGGCGGCCCCGGCGACGGTGACCCGGTGCCCCGCCGCCCGCTCGCCGCGCGGCTGGTCGCGCGCATGGGCGGCCCGGTGGTGCGGATCGTGCTGACCGCGGTGGCCGTCTTCTGGCTGCTGCCGGTGCTGGGGCTGCTGGTGGCCTCGCTGCGCCCCGGGGAGGACGGTGCGCGCAGCGGGTGGTGGACGGTGTTCACCGCGCCCGCGCAGCTCACCCTGGCCAACTACGCCGCGCTGCTGTCGGACGGCGTCGTGCTGGGCTCGCTGTGGAACACCGTGCTGATCGCGGTGCCGTCCACGGTGCTCGTGGTCGCCATCGGGGCGCTCGCGGCCTACGCGCTGGCCTGGATCGAGTTCCCGGGCCGCGACTGGGTGCTGATCGGCGTGGTCGCCCTCCTGGTGGTGCCGGTCCAGGTGGCGCTCATCCCGGTGGCGCGGCTGCTGGGCGGCATCGGGCTCTACGGGTCCGTGCCCGGCGTGGTGCTGTTCCACGTCGCGTTCGGCCTGCCGTTCGCGGTCTTCCTGCTGCGCAACTTCTTCGCGGGAATCCCGCGCGACCTGCTCGAGGCGGCCCGGATGGACGGCGGGCGGGAGCTGCGCATCTTCTGGCGCCTGGTGCTGCCGATCTCGCTGCCCGCCGTCGCGTCGCTGGCGGTCTTCCAGTTCCTGTGGGTGTGGAACGACCTGCTCGTCGGGCTCGTGTTCGCCGACGAGAGCTCGGCGCCGATCACGGTGGCGCTGCGCAGCCAGCTGCGCCAGTTCGGGGGTAACGTCGATGTGTTGGCCAGCGGGGCCTTCCTCTCGATGATCGTGCCGCTCGCGGTGTTCTTCGCCTTCCAGCGGCACTTCGTGCAAGGCGTCCTCGCCGGAACCACCAGGTGACGGGCACGACGCTCGTCCGGGTGGCCCGTGGCGACGCCGCCATCCGGGTGTGGGAGCGTGCGAGGCCCAGGTCCGAGCGCACACCCCTGCCCGTCGTGGCCGCCGAGGCCCGATGCGTACCGTCCCGATCCATGGAGGTTGTCTGATGTCGTCCGGTCGTGCGTTCTCCGTGGAGCCCTGGGTGGTGCGCGAGCCGCGGCTGGACCTGGACCGGATGGGCCAGGTCGAGTCGGTGTTCGCGCTGTCCAACGGGCACATCGGGCTGCGCGGCAACCTCGACGAGGGTGAGCCGCACGCGATGCCCGGCACGTACCTGAACTCGTTCTACGAGCGGCGCCCGCTGCCGTATGCCGAGGGCGGGTACGGCTACCCCGAGTCGGGTCAGACGATCATCAACGTCACCAACGGCAAGCTGATCCGGCTGCTGGTGGAGGACGAGCCGTTCGACCTGCGCTACGGGCGGCTGCACCGCCACGAGCGCGTGCTCGACATGCGGTCGGGCACGCTCTCCCGCGACGTCGAGTGGGAGTCGCCCGCCGGCCGGGTCGTGCGCGTGCGCTCCACCCGCATGGTGTCGCTCACCCAGCGCGCGATCGCGGCGATCTGCTACGAGGTCGAGGTCGTCGATGCGCCGGCGCTGGTGGTGCTGCAGTCCGAGCTGGTGGCCAACGAGCAGCTGCCGGGCCGCGACGAGGCCGACCCGCGGGTCGAGGCCGCGCTCACCGACCCGCTGGTCGCCGAGCAGCACGGCAGCCACGGCGCGGGCGCGTACCTGATCCACGGCACCCGCCGCTCCGGTCTGCACGTCGCCGCGGCGATGGACCACGAGGTGCACGGCCCGGAGACCGCCGAGGTGACCTCGGAGGCGGCCGAGGACACCGGCCGCACCACCGTGATCGCGCGCCTCGAACCCGGCAAGCCGCTGCGGCTGGTGAAGTACCTGGCCTACGGCTGGTCGTCGCGCCGGTCGCTGCCGGCGCTGCACGACCAGGTCCGCGCGGCGCTGGCGGCGGCGCGCTACACGGGCTGGGACGGGCTGGTGGCCGAGCAGCGTCAGTACCTGGACGAGTTCTGGGAGACCGCGGACGTCGAGATCGACGGGGACGCGGAGCTGCAGCAGGCGGTGCGGCTGGCGACCTTCCACGTGTTGCAGGCCGGCGCGCGGGCCGAGCGGCGGGCGATCGGGGCGAAGGGCCTGACCGGCGAGGGCTACGACGGGCACACGTTCTGGGACACCGAGACGTTCTGCCTGCCGGTGCTCTCGCACCTGGCCCCGCACGCGGCCGCGGACGCGCTGCGCTGGCGGCAGTCGATCCTGCCGCAGGCCTACGAGCGGGCCGAGCAGCTGGGGCTGGGTGGTGCGGCGTTCCCGTGGCGGACGATCCGCGGTCAGGAGTGTTCGGGGTACTGGCCCGCGGGGACCGCGGCGTTCCACATCAACGCCGACATCGCCGACGCGGTGCGCCGGCACGTCGCGGCCACCGGCGACGAGGTGTTCGAGCGCGAGGTGGGTCTGGAGCTGCTGGTCGCGACGGCACGGTTGTGGCGTTCCTTGGGTCACCACGACTCGTCGGGGGAGTTCCGCATCGACGGGGTGACCGGCCCCGACGAGTACACCGCGATCGTGGACAACAACGTCTACACGAACCTGATGGCGCAGCAGAACCTGCGCTACGCCGCCGAGGTCGCGGCCCGGCACGGCCGCGCCGCCGCCCGCCTGGGCGTCGACGCGGAGGAGATGGCCAGCTGGCGCGACGCCGCGAAGTCGATGCGCATCCCGTTCGACGAGGTGCTCGGGGTGCACCCGCAGGCCGAGGGCTTCACCTCGCACGCGGTGTGGGACTTCGCGGGGACCCCGGCGCACATGTACCCGCTGCTGCTGAACGTCCCGTACTTCGACCTGTACCGCAAGCAGGTGATCAAGCAGGCGGACCTGGTGCTGGCGATGCAGCTGCGCCCCGACGCGTTCGACCTCGAGCAGATGCGCCGCAACTTCGCCTACTACGAGGGGCTCACGGTGCGCGACTCGTCGCTGTCGGCGTGCACCCAGAGCGTGGTGGCGGCGCGCACCGGGCACCTGGGGCTGGCCTACGACTACCTGGCCGAAGCGGCGCTGGTGGACCTGGACGACCTGGCGGGCAACTCCGACCACGGCGTGCACATCGCGTCCATGGCCGGCACCTGGACCGCGGTGGTCGCGGGCTTCGGCGGCATGCAGATGGACGACGCGGGGATCGCGTTCGCGCCGCGGCTGCCGGCCGCGCTGCCGCGGATCTCGTTCGGGCTGCGCTGGCAGGGCCGGCAGCTTCGGGTGGAGATCCGGCCCGACGAGGTGGAGTACCGGCTGGTGTCGGGCCCGCCGATGCGGCTGCGCCACCACGGCGAGGCGTTGGCGCTCACCGAGGACGAGCCGCAGGTCCGCGACATCCCGGTGCTCGACCCGGTCGAGCCCGTGGAGCAGCCGCACGGGCGCGCCCCGCGTCCCCGCCACCCCGCCGGGCCGGCCTGGACGGCCGCTACCAGCCGTCGCGCGGCCTCCCACCCGGAGCCGTGGGCCGCTACTGGCGACATGCGAGAGACCGGCTGACTCACCTCTGCCGTGAGTGGATACGAGTGCCCCAGCACCCGTATCCACTCACGACCGCTGGTGGAAGTGCCAGACGAGCAGGCCGGGCACGCCGGCGCTCGCCGCGCGGGCCGCGTCGGGCACGAGCGCGTTGAGCGCCCACGGCCAGACCTCCCAGGGGCCGGGCGCCGCGGGCGCAGGGGCGTCCGGGTCCGGATCCGGCACGGGCATCCGCGGCTCCTCGCAGCGGCGCACCTGCAAGCCCACCGGGAGGGCGGCACGCAGGTAGTCGCCGACCAGGTGGCGGTGCGACACCAGGCGGCCCGGGCGGCCCTCGGCGTCGCGCACGGGCTGGTTCGAGCCGCGGGCGACGACCTCCGGGTGCATGTCCGCGATCACCAGGTGCCCGCCGGGCCGCAGCACGCGAGCGAACTCGGCCAGCACCGGGCGGAGGTCGGGGACGTGTGACAACGCGAGCGCGCAGACCACCAGGTCCACCGCGTCGTCGTCGAGCGGCAACCCGGTCAGCTCGCCGAGCCGGAACTCGCTCCCGGGCACCTCGGCGCGGGCCCGGGCGAGCATCTCCGGCGAGCTGTCGACGCCGATGACGCGGTGCCCGCGCGCGGCCAGCGCCGCGGACCACCGCCCGGTGCCGCACGCGGCGTCGAGCGCGACGCCCGCGGGCAGCGCGTCGAGGATCTCGCCGACGACCGGTTCGTCGAGGTCGAACGCCGCGTTCGGGCCGCCGTAGGTGCGCGACCAGATGCGGTAGCCCTCGACGGTGCCGACCCGGTCGACCTCCACCCCCGCGCCCGCCAGCGACTCGTCGTCGAGCAGCCTGCGCACCTCGGCGAGGCGCGCCTCGACGAATGCGCGGTCGTACTCCCCGGTGAACCCCCGCAGCAGGGCGATCCCCTCGATGCCGAGCACGTAGGCCAGCGGATGCTCGTAGATCACGACGGCGACGCTACGAGCGGTCGTGGCAGGGGTCGACCGGATTGCGCCGCGTGCTCGCACAGACCATGCCTACCCCGCACACGCGACCGGGCGCGTGTGCGAGGCCGTGGAGATGTGTGCGAGCGCAGCTCAGGGCCGCGCCGCGCGCAGGCCCCTCGCGACCGCCGCCGCGTCCGGCAGGCCGACGAGCACCTCGTCGTAGCCGGTGACGCCGCGGTCGAGCCGCAGGCGCAGGGCCGGCTGGCCGCGCCGGACGCTGACGAGCTGCCGCAGCCCGACCCCGATGCCCCAGCGGCCGATCTTGCGCACCCCGGTGACGAGCAGCCCGGCGCGCCCACCCCGCGTGGCGCGCAGCCCGTTCTCGACGACCTCGACCTCCCGGATCGCGCCGAACGGAACCTCCAGCTGCGCCCGCAGGGTGAACAGCGGCTCCCACCCCTCGAACCGCACCACCACGCCCGTGTCGTGCTCCTCGATCCGCGCCATCCCTGCCTCCTCTGTCTCGCTGTTCTAGTAGATGTATAGCAGATATGCTGTCCGCGTGCACCTGACCCTGGACCTCGACAGCGAGGTGCCGATCTACCTCCAGCTCCGCGACCAGGTGGTGGAGGCGATCGCCGACGGTGGGCTCGCGGAGGGCTCGCCGCTGCCGTCCACCCGGCAGCTGGCGGCCGACCTCGGTATCAACTTCCACACCGTCAACAAGGCCTACGACCTGCTGCGGCAGCAGTCGGTGATCCGGATCAACCGCAAGAGCGGCGCCGTGGTCCGCCGCGACGCCGGGTCCGGGCCACCCGAGCCCGGCTTCGTCGAGGACTGGGAGCAGCGGCTGCGCACGCTGCTCGCCGAGGCGGTGGTGCACGGCGTGGCACCCGCGGGCGTCCGCGAGCGCTGCGACGGGGTGCTCGCGTCGTTCCGGGCCGGGGACCGGGTGTGAGCCTCGCCTCGGACCTGGTGGCCGTCGCGCTCGTCACCGTCGCGTTCCGGGCGCTGCCCGCGCTCGCGCGCCCGACGTTGCCCTTCGGGGTGCGCGTGCCGCCCGCGCGCGTCGACGAGCCCGCCCTGCGCCGGGAGCGGCACCGGTACGCGCGCTGGGTCGACGAGGCCGGCGCGCTCGGTGCGGTGGTGGTGGTCGTGCTCGCGCTGCTCGCGGCCCCGGCCGGGGTGCGGGCGGGCGCCGTCACCGCGCTCGGTGCGGCCGACCTCGCGTTCTTCCTGGTCGCCTCCCGGGCCGTCGGCAGGGCGAAGCGGGCGGGGGACTGGTACGCCGGGACGCGCCAGGGCGTCACCGCCGACACCTCGCTGCGGACCGACCCCGTGCGGGTGCCCTGGGCCGTGCTCGTCCCCGCCGTCGTCGTGCTGCTGGCGACGGCCGCGGTCGGCGTGCTGCGCTACCCGGAGCTGCCCGCGACGCTGCCCGCCCTCGGGGGCACGGGGGTGCTGCCGGACGTGCGCGTGCCCACCACGGCCGGCGCGGCCTTCGCGCCCGTCGTCCAGCAGGCGGTGCTGACCGTGCTGATGCCGGCCCTGGTGGCCGTCTCGCTGCGGGCCCGCCCGGAGCTCGACGCCGCCGACCCGGCCGGCAGCGCCGCGCGGTACCGGGTCTACCTGCGCGGCCTCGCCGTGCTGCTGCTCGGTAGCACGGCGCTGGGGAACCTGAGCCTCGCGGTCGTCGCCGCGCTGCTCTGGGGCCTCGCGGCGCCGGGTCCGCTCGCCACCGCGGCGCTGGTGGTGCCGCTCGCCGTCGCGGGGCTGGCCTGGGTGGTGTTCGCGGTGCGGGTGGGGGAGGCCGGGCACCGGTTGCCGGGCGGCACCGCGCCGTCGCGGCTCGTGCAGCGCCGGCTCGTGCAGCGCGACGACGACCGCCACTGGTACCTCGCCGGCCTCGTCTACGGCAACCGTGCCGACCCGGCGCTGCTGGTGCACAAGCGCATCGGCATGGGGTGGACGCTCAACCTCGGCCACCCGGTCGCCTGGGCCGTGCTGGCGGGGCTCGTCCTGCTCGCCGTGCTCGCGACCACCGGCGTGATCGACCTGCCCGCGCGCGGCGGGCCTACCCTGGAGCCGTGAGCACGCACCGCCCCACCCCCGGTCACCCCGACCCGGCGAGCCCGTGGGTCTTCGCCACCCGTGAGCTCGGCAGGCGTCCGGGGAACATGCGCACCTACACGCGCCGCATCGACGCCCCGGCGGGTCCGATCCCGCTCGGGGTCGACGCGATCGCGGTTCCACCCGGTGCGCCCATCGAGCTCGACGTGCGGATGGAGTCGGTCACCGAGGGCGTCTACGTCTCGGGCCGCGCGCACGCGCCGGTGTCCGGCGAGTGCTCGCGCTGCCTCGACGAGCTGTCCGACGAGATCGACGTCGCGCTGTCGGAGCTGTTCGCCTACCCCGACAGCGTCACCGACGAGACCACCGACGAGGACGAGGTGTCGCGCGTCGTCGACGAGATGGTCGACGTCGAGCAGATCGTGCGCGACGCCGTGGTCCTCGCCCTGCCGCTGGCCCCGCTCTGCCGGGACGACTGCCCCGGTCTGTGCCCCGACTGCGGGGAGAAGCGGGCCGACCTCGGGCCCGACCACGGGCATGAGACACTGGATCCTCGCTGGGCCGCTCTCCGTGAGCGGTTGCCCGCCGAATGACCCGCACACACTGCTAGGAGATCTCACGTGGCTGTTCCGAAGCGCCGGATGTCGCGGTCGAACACGCGCTCGCGCCGGGCGCAGTGGAAGGCCGCTGCTCCCACCCTCGTCGCCTGCTCGAACCGCGCCTGCCGGGCCACCAAGCCCCCGCACGTGGCGTGCCCGACCTGTGGCACCTACGACGGCCGTCCGGTCGTCACCCCGGCCTGATCACGCCGCACGGATGGGAGAGCGCGTGCCGCAGGGGTCCGTGGACGATCGCGGGCCCCTCCTCGCCTCGCTCGGGGTGAAGATCTCCGACGATCTCCTCACCCTCGCACTCACCCACCGCTCGTACGCCTACGAGAACGGTGGGCTGCCCACGAACGAGCGGCTCGAGTTCCTGGGCGACTCGGTGCTGTCCATCGTCGTCACCGAGCGGCTCTACCGGGACCACCCCGAGCTGCCCGAGGGGCAGCTGGCCAAGCTGCGCGCGAGCGTCGTCAACATGCACGCCCTCGCCGGGGTGGCCACCACCCTCGGCGACGACGGGCTGGGCGCGCACCTCTACCTGGGCCGCGGCGAGGAGCTCACCGGCGGCCGCACGAAGGCGAGCATCCTCGCCGACGCCACCGAGGCGCTGATCGGCGCGGTGTACCTCGAGCACGGTCTCGACACCGCCCGCGAGCTGGTGCACCGGCTGTTCGACTCGCTGCTGGAGGGCGCGCCGCTGCTCGGCGCCGGCCTGGACTGGAAGACCAGCCTGCAGGAGCTCACCGCCTCCGCCGACCTCGGTGTGCCCGAGTACCGGATCACCGAGGACGGACCGGACCACCTCAAGGAGTTCACGGCCACCGCGGTCGTCGCAGGCCGCGACCTCGGCTCGGGTGTGGGGCGCACCAAGAAGGAAGCCGAGCAGAAGGCGGCCGAGCTGGCGTGGCGCACCCTCACGGCCGAGGCCGCAGGCGGCTCCGAGGGGCGCTAGGTTGCCCGAGCTGCCCGAGGTCGAGGTCGTCCGGCGGGGCCTCGCCGACCACGTGCTCGACCGCACGATCGAGCGGGTCGACGTCGCGCACCCCCGGGCCGTCCGGCGCCACGTCGAGGGGGCCGCGGACTTCTCCGCGCGCCTGGCGGGTCGCCGGATCAGCGCGGCCCGTCGCCGCGGCAAGTACCTCTGGCTCGACCTCGACGGCGGCGCCGAGGGTGAGGACGCCGTACTCGCCCACCTCGGCATGAGCGGACAGATGCTCGTCGCCGACGCCGACCGGCCCGACGAGACCCACCTCCGCGTCCGCGTGCGGTTCGCCGACGGCGGGCCGGAGCTGCGGTTCGTCGACCAGCGCACGTTCGGCGGGCTGTCGCTGCACCCGCTGGTGCCGGCCGTCGGTGGCGGGCTGCTGCCCGCGCCCGTGGCCCACATCGCCCGGGACCCGATGGACCCGGTCTTCGAACCCGACGCCGCCGTCGCCGGCATCCGCCGCAGGCGCACCGGGCTCAAGCGCGCCCTGCTCGACCAGACCGTCGTCTCCGGGATCGGCAACATCTACGCCGACGAGGCGCTCTGGCGCGCCCGGCTGCACGGCGCCCGTCCCACCGAGAAGCTG
Organism: Pseudonocardia kunmingensis; assembly: GCF_006716445.1. Lineage (GTDB taxonomy): Bacteria > Actinomycetota > Actinomycetes > Mycobacteriales > Pseudonocardiaceae > Pseudonocardia > Pseudonocardia kunmingensis. Next base: position 1,355,707 of record NZ_VFPA01000001.1, on the reverse strand, counting down.
ACCCGGGCCCAGGGGCGCGCCGTGCTCGACGCGGCCACCGAGGTGATGGCGGAGGCGCTGGTGGCGGGGGGCACCTCGTTCGACGCGTTGTACGTCAACGTCAACGGCGCCTCGGGCTACTTCGACCGCTCGCTCGCGGTGTACGGCCAGGCCGACCGGCCGTGCCCGCGCTGCGGCACCCCGATCCGGCGCGACGCGTTCATGAACCGCAGCTCCTACACCTGCCCCCGCTGCCAGCCCCGCCCGCGCAACTCCCACCCCTGACGGCGCACCGCGGGGACGCGTGGACTGCGGGTGAGATGAACGTCAGGGCGATCGCAGCGCCCGCGGATCGCCATGGTGTTCATCTCACCCGCGGCGCCCGTGCATCCGCCCGGTCGCGGAGGCCCCGGGTCAGTCGGCGTCCGGGCGCCTTCTCGGCTGCCCCAGCTGCTCCCGTACGTCGTCCAGGGAGAAGCGGTATTGGCCGCCGGGCGTGGTCATCGTCGGCCGGATGCGGCCTGCCCTGACCCATCGTTGGACCGTCTTGACGTTGACGTGCAGCAGTTCCGCAAGCTCGCTGCTGTTCAGGAGACGGTCCGGCACACCGGACATGTTCGAGCGAGTACCCGACCGGAGGTAGTTTGATCTAACCAGACGTATCCGTAGCTATCCATACATACCCCGCGATACCCAGATGTCCGATATAGTGCCCGCATGGTGTTCTGGGTCACGGAGCTTCCGGGAGGCGGGTTCGCGATGGGTGAGGCTGCGGACGAGGCAGGGGCGCGATCGATGATCGAGTCGCAGCAGCGGGGGTCGGTGACGTTCAACGAGCACACCGGTCGGTACCGCTGGACCGTCGTGCTGGACGGCGGGAAGTCCTCGCACGGGTTCGCCGACACGCGGGAGGAGGCCTGGTGGTTCGTCGAGGAGGCGCTCCGGCGGCCGCACCGGGGCGTCCGCTCCCGCCACCCGCGCGGGAGATTCGGGTTGTCGACCTGAGAGGCGCCCGGCGGGCCATGATCAGATCGACCTGAGCGCTGTTCCCATACACACCTTGCTGTGGTCCCGGTGCACCCACTACCCCTGCAAGTCCGGTGATCAGCGGGCCGTCGCACCTCATGATCGGCGGGATCGGGACATGCGCTGCACGACGAGCCTGTTGCCGATGGGCTCCGGTCGCGCGCGGTGGGCGGCTGATTCAGGGCTTCGGGAAGAGGGATTCGCATGACGAACGGCACTTTCGTCGGCTAGGTACCGACGAGAGTGCCGTTCGTCAGGGTGGGAGCCTGACGATCGGCAACACGCTCGGGCTGCAGGTCAGATCCCGTATTCGCGATCATGGCCGTGGCAAGGGGTCCGGAACGGCACCACAGCCGGTCGCGTGGCACCCGACAGGGGCGTTCTCGTCCCGAACCGGCCGGGGCCCGGTCGGGGACGGCCGCCCGAGCGACCACGTAACTCGGTAGTGGTGCCAACCCGGCCACCTCCGCATGGCGGGATGCCGCTCGGCACCGGAGTGATCGCGCGGAAGGCCGGGGCGAGGGGTGGGGCAGCTCGCCCCGAGCCGGGAACGGCGCGCCCACGGGAGGGCGCACCCGCGAACGGGCCCACCGGATCCCCGTTCGCGGGTGAAGGGAACACCAGAGCTGGCCAAGCATGATCGAAAAGCCCTGGTGTTCCGTTCACCCGCAAAACCCGGCCCCGAGCAGGAGAACGGCGCACCCGCAACTCGCCCGACCGATGAGTTCCCCCGCGAAGGCGGTCACGGCGGCGTTCCACGGCCTGACCGAGGGATGATCAGCAGAGCGACGAATCCGTCGCGGCGAGTCGACCTGCGAGAAGCACACCAGCGCGGTCGCGAGGACGCTGACGTGCGACTCGGACCGATCACGCGACGCCGAGCGCCGCCACCGGATCGGTTCCTAGTGTCCCCCGCCGGAAGTTCGCTGGGTAAGTCGGTGGATCCAGGTTCTCGCTGCGTGTGCCGGGCGGCGAGCCTCGTACCGGGCGTACTCGGCTCGTCGACCGGTGCGCGCAGCGTGGAGCTGGGCCGCCGAATTATTCGGCGGACTTCCGGCGGGGGACACTAGCATTGCCCCCGCTCGAAGTAGGCGACGAGCTCCGGGTCCAGCGGCGGGATCTCCCGCGGTTCCCCCGCCGCCCGCAGCGACTCCGTGGCCAGGACGCCCGCGGCCACGCTCATCCGGGCGGCCACCGGGGAGGTGTCGGTGGCGCCGCCGTCGCGGGCGAACCGCAGGAACTCCGCCATGAGCAGCGGGTCCGCGCCCGAATGGACCTCCGTGGTCGGCGGCAGCCGGTACTCGATGTCGGCGTCGGGTGCGTGGCCCGAGCGTCGCCGGTTCCACACCTTGACCACCGCGTCCGAGCCGTCGCCGACGTTCTCCAGCCGCCCCTCGTCGCCGATCACCGTGTAGTTGCGCCAGTAGTCCGGGGTGAAGTGGCACTGCTGGTAGGCGGCCAGCACGCCCCCGCCCAGCTGCAGGTTCACCAGGGACAGGTCCTCGACGTCGATCACCGGGTTGAGGTCGCGCTGGCTGCGGGGCGGCCAGTGCCGGTCCGGGTCGAGCCAGCCCGCGGTCTTCGGCGTGCCGGGGGCGCGCCGGTGCCCGTCGCCGTAGACGCGCAGGGCGCCGAACGCGGAGACCCGCTCGGTGTAGGCGCCGGCGAGCCAGTGCACCACGTCGAAGTCGTGCGCGGCCTTCTGCAGCAGCAGCGAGGTCGTGCAGCGGCGCTCGGCGTGCCAGTCCTTGAAGTAGAAGTCGCCGCCGTTGCCCACGAAGTGGCGCACCCACACCGACTGCACGGTGCCGATGTCCCCGCGCGCGACGATCTCCCGCATCGTGCGCACCACGGGCATGTGCCGCATGTTGTGGCCGACGTAGAGCCGGCTGCCCGTCTCCCGCGCGGTGCGCAGCACCCGGTCGCAGTCCTCGACGGTGGTCGCGAGCGGCTTCTCCACGAACACGGCCTTGCCCGCCTGCAGCGCGGCGCAGGCGAGGTCGGCGTGGGTGTGGTCGGGGGTGATCAGCAGGACGGCGTCGACGTCGGCGCGGTCCAGCAGGGTGCGGGCGTCGGTGTGCGCGTCGGCGTCGGGGTGCCGCTCGCGCACCGCCCGCCGTGCCGCCTCGGCGTCGACGTCGGCCACCGCCACGACACGCGAGGTGCCGGGACGCTCGGCGGCCAGGGCGAGGCCGGAGCGGAAGCCGGCCCCGACAACCCCCACACCGAGCACATCGGTCACGCCGGCACACCCGTACGCGCGGACTCGTACGCGCGCGCGACGACCCGCAGCGAGCGCAGGCCCGACTCGCCGTCCGGCTGCGGGCGCCGCCCGTCCCGGATCGCCGAGACGAACTCCTCGAGCATCGGCCCGTCGCCGCCCTCGCCGAAGTCGAACCGCAGCGGCCCGCGCGTCGACGCCCGGAACCCGTGGACGGCCTGGGCGAACGCGTCCATGTCCGCGATCCCGTCCTCGCCGAACAGCCGCAGGGTCAGCCCGCCCCACGTGGGGTAGTGCTGCGGCACCGACCAGCTGCAGTCGATGGTCGCGATCATGCCGCCGGGGTAGCTCAGCGACACGAGCCCGCCGGTCTCCACCTCGACGTCGTCGCCGCGGATCATCCGGTTGGTCACCGCGTGCACCGACTCCGCCTCCGCGCCCGAGAGCAGGCAGTCGAGCAGGTCGGCGAGGTGGACGGTGTGGTCCATGACGGCGCCGCCGCCGGCGAGCTCGGCGTCGGAGAACCACGACCGGCCACCGGGGAGCTGGCCGTTGTTCGTGCCCGCGGCGGCGACGACCCGGCCCAGCGCGGGCAGGGTGGCCTGCAGCGCGCGGAACTGGCGGGAGAACCGCACCGGGTAGGCGATCATGAGGTGCACCCCGGCCGCGGCGCATGCCGCGATCATGGCCTCGCCGTCGGCCACCGTGGTGGCCATCGGCTTCTCGCACAGCACGTGCGCTCCCGCCGCGGCGGCCAGCTCGGTGAGCTCGCGGTGGCGCGAGTTCTCGGAGCAGACGATCACGCCGTCCGGCCCCCAGTCGAGCAGCTCCTGGTGGGTGTCGAAGTAGCGGCCCACGCCCAGCTGCTCCGCGAACGCCCGGCCCCCGGACTCCCCGGGCGGGCGGGTGGCCGCGTCGGGGTCGCTGACCGCGACCTCGACGTCGGGCCGGCCGGAGAGCAGCGCGAGGTAGCCCGCCGCGTGCAGGTGGGCCAGGGACAGGACACCGATCCGCAGCGGCCTCACGGCGTGACCTCCTCGATGTTCGCGGGGCGCCCGGTGGCGAGCGAGACGTTCGCGGCGGCGGCGAGCCGGACCGCGGCCAGCCCGTCGTCGGCGCTCACCCGCGGCGCCGGGCCGCCGGCGAACGCGGCGGCGATCTCGCGGATCTCGGTGACGAACGGGCTCTCCACCAGCGAGACGTCGGGGAGCAGCCGTTCGCCGCCCTCGTCGGGGGCGCCGGTGTCGGTGCGCAGCGACAGGTCGGTGGCCGAGTCGTAGGAGAGCATCCCGTCGGTGCCCGCGGCGTGGAAGCCGTAGCGGAACCGCGTGCCCGGCCGGGCCCAGGTGCCGGTGACGCTGCTGAGGGCGCCGCCGCGGTGCCGGGCGACGACGTGCGCGGACACCACGCCGGTCGTGGTGCCCGGCGCGCTGTCGGACAGGCGGGCGTGCACCGACTCGACCTCCCCGCCGAGCCAGCGGGCGAAGTCGAGGTCGTGGATCATCTGGTCCATGATGATGCCGCCCGAGAGCGCCGGGTCGGCGAACCAGCCGGCGCGGGGCCGGGCCCCGCAGCGGTGGAAGCGCAGCACGGCGGGCGTGCCGATCGCCCCGGCCGTCACGGCCTGCTGCAGGGCGGCGTACTCGGCGAAGTAGCGCACGACGTGCCCGGGGTAGAGCTGCACCCCGGCGGCCGCGCAGGCCTTCACCATCGACTCGGTGGTCCCGGCGTCGAGCGCGAGCGGCTTCTCGCACAGCACGTGCTTCCCCGCGGCCGCGGCGGCGAGGACGATCTCGGGGTGGGTGTAGGTCGGGGTGCAGACGTCGACGACGTCCACCTCGGCGAGCAGCGCGTCGAGCGTGTCGACGACCCGGCCGCCGCCGTGGCGGACGACCAGCTCCGGGGCGCCGTGGAGCGAGTGCACCACCACCTCGGCGCCCAGGTGGAGCCAGGCCGGCAGGTGCGCGTTCGCGATGCCGCCCGCGCCAACCACGCCCACGCGGCGGGGTCCGGGTGTGCCACCCAAGTCGTTCATCCTTTCGTTCCGGACAGGGCGATGCCCTGCACGAACTGCCGCTGCAGCGCCAGGTAGGCGAGCAGCATCGGGATCGAGGCCATCAGCGACCCGGCCATGAGGACGGGGTAGTCGGTCCACTCCTGGCCCTGCAGGCTGGTGAGCCCCGCGCTGATCGGCATGGTCGCGGGGGCGGTGTTGACCACCAGCGGCCACAGCAGGTCGTTCCAGGAGTGCATCACGGTGATCACCGCGAGCGCTGCGAGCGCGGGCTTGACCAGCGGGAGCATGATCGAGAAGAAGATGCGGAACCGGCCGGCGCCGTCCAGCAGGGCGGCCTCCTCGAGGTCCTTCGGGATCGTCGCGAAGAACTGGCGCAGCAGGAACGTGCCGAACGCGGAGAACAGCCCGGGCAGGACGAGCGCGGTCAGGGTGTTGAGCAGCCCGAGGTCGGACATGATCTGGTACTGGGGCAGGATCAGCAGCTGCTTGGGCACCATCAGCACCGACAGGAACAGCGCGAAGATCAGCTCCCGGCCGCGGAACTCCAGCCGCGCGAAGGCGTAGGCGCCCAGCGAGCAGAACGCGAGCTGGCCCACCGTCACGACGGACGCCACGATCAGCGAGTTCACCAGCTGCTGGGCGAACGGCAGCGCGTCGAACACGTCGGCGAAGTTCGACCACAGCCACTCCTGCGGGAACACCGTCGGCGGCACCGTCGTCGTCTCCGGCAGCGACTTGAACGCCGTGAGCAACTGCCAGACGAACGGGCCGATCATGGCCACGGCGCCGAGGACCAGCACGGCGTGGGTGAGTACGGAACCGGTGCGGGTGACGCGCGCGGACTCAGACATAGTTCACCCACCTGCGCTGGAGCCGGAACTGGACGAAAGTGAGGGCCCCGATCAGCAGCATCAGCAGGAACGCCAGCGCGGTGGCCGTGCCCTTGTCCGCCTCGACGAAGGCCTTCTCGTAGAACAGCTGGACGATCGACTGCGACGCCCCGAACGCGGGGTTGACCGTGGCCGTCGCGCTCATCACGTAGACCAGGTCGAAGATCTGCAGGGTCGCGATGACGTTGATGACCGTGCAGAAGAAGATGCTGGGCGACAGCAGCGGCAGCGTGATGCGCCAGAACCGCTGGAACGCGCTCGCCCCGTCGATCTCGGCGGCCTCGGCGTACTCCTTCGGGATCGCCTTGATCCCCGCGATGAAGATGATGAGGTAGTAGCCGATCTGCGACCACACCTGCACCACGCCGATCGCGAACAGCGCCGTGTCCGGGTTGGAGACCCAGTAGGTGCCGGGGATGCCGAAGATGCCGAGGAACTGGTTGACGAGCCCGAAGTCACCGTTGTACAGCCACTTCCACACCATCCCGCTCGCCACCGGGAGCGTGATGAACGGGATGAAGTAGAGCGCCCGGTAGACCGACACCCCGCGCAGGCCCTCGCGGTTGAGCAGCACCGCGAACAGGATCGCGGCGGGCAGCGTGAGCAGGCCGATCACCATGTATAGCAGGGTGTTGCCGAGCGCGGTCCAGAAGGCGTCGAGCCGGAACACGTTGACGTAGTTGGCGAGCCCGGTGAAGGTGTGCCCGCCGAACGGGCCCCACTCGGCGAAGCTCAGCACGAACGTCGAGATCGCCGGGTAGAGGTAGAGGGACAGCAGGCCGAGGCCCACCGGGGCGATGAACAGGTAGGCGCTGCGGTGGTGGGGGCGGCGTCGCCGGGCGGGTGCCGGTTGCGCCGCCCGGACGGCCGGCTCGGTTGCGAGCTGGGTCATACCGCCTCCTTGGCGAGGACGCCGTTCATGTCGTCGGCCAGCGACCGGGCCGACTGCTCGACGGGCCTGCTGCCGGCACCGATCCAGGACGGGCCGAGGTGCCGCAGCTGCATGAGCTCCCAGGTCATGGTGTTGACCGAGGCCGGGTACGCCGTGGCGTCGGGGACCTGGTCGATGAACGACTGCATGCGGAACTCCGGCTTGGAGTCGAGGAAGGCCTGCTGGGTGCCGGAGAAGCTGGGCAGGATGGTTCCGGAGCGCCCCTGGATCTCGCCCGCGGTGCGGCCGGCCATGAACTTCACGAACTCGTAGGCGGCGTCCGGGTACGCGGTGCGCGCGTTGACGACGTTCGCGAGCCCGTGGATGACGTTGCCCCGCTGCACGCCCCGGGGGAGCACGGCGATGCCGGTGCGCGCGCGGACCTCCGGGTCCTCGTAGGTGGCGTTCGAGTCGTTGGGCAGGCCGTTGTACATCGCGACCTTCCCGCCCTGGAACAGCTCCCGCGGCCGCGTGTCGGCCTCGACCATCGCGTTGGGCGCGAGGCCCCGGTCGATCGCGTCGGTGAGGTGGCGCAGGCCGCCGATCGTGGCGTCGTCGTCGAACCCCGAGCGGGTGCCCCGCAGCACCCACCCCCGGTTCTGGAAGATCGCCGGGTACAGGTTGCGCTGGCGGTCCAGCGCCGCGGAGAAGCCGAACACCCCCGAGGCCGGGTCGCGGATCTCGGCCGAGGCGTCGAGGACGTGCTGCCAGGTCCAGCTCTCGTCCGGGTAGGAGATCCCGGCCCGGTCGAACAGCTCGGTGTTGTAGTAGAGGCTGATCGTGTCGAAGTCCTTGGGGATGCCGAACTGCTCGCCCTCGTGCTGGTAGAGCTCCACCAGGTTCTTCGGGTGCTCGGTGAGCGTGACGCCGTCGCGCCGCAGCCGGTCCGACAGCGGCAGCAGGGTGTCGTAGCGGGCGTACCGGGCGATGTTGGGCGCGTTCATCCAGAAGACGTCCGCCGCCCCGCCGCCGACGATCGAGGTCTGCAGCTTCGTCCAGTAGGTGGCCCACGGCGTCAGCTGGATGGCGACGTCGACGTCCGGGTGCTCCGCGTGGAACGCGGCGATGACCTCCTGCATCGCCGGCACCTGGTCGGCGTCCCAGACGCCGTAGCCGATGGTGGCGCGCCCGCCGTCGGGCACGAACGCGGGGCCGGAGGTGCCGGCGCACCCGGCGATGCCGCCGGCGAGGGGGAGCGCGGCGAGGGAGCGGAGCAGGGTGCGCCGTGGCACCTGCGTGGGTGGTCGGGGAACCGGCGTCATTGCTGGCCTCCAGCGATGGTGGGAACGGGGACGGAGAGCGGCGGCGTGACGAGCGCCGCGATGAGGGGGGAGCGTCGGACGGCGAGCTGGAGCGCGGACCGGACCGCGCCCAGCGCGACGGCCTCGGGGCCGAGCCGGGACAGCACGATCGGCATCGTGCGGAAGGCGGGGCGCTCGACGTGGCGTTCGACGCCCTCGACGAGCGGCCTGCCTGCCTGGGAGAGGCCGCCGCCGAGCACCACCATGTCCGGGTCGAACGCCTTGACCAGGAACTCCACGACCCGGCCGAGGCGCCGGTAGAACTCCTCCACCAGCTCCGCGGCGTGCGCGTCGCCGTGGCGGGCGGCGCGGAAGACCGCACCGATCGCGTCGGGGTCGCTGCCGGCGGTGGCGAGCAGTTCCTCGGTGTCGAAGTACAGCTCCGGGATGCTCCCGATCTCCCCGGCGGCGCCGTGGCGGCCGGTGTGCAGCCGGCCGTCGACGATGATGCCGGCGCGGGTGCGGCGCCCGGCGAGGACGTAGACGACGTCGTCGACGAGGCGGGCCGCGCCCATCCAGTGCTCGGCGAGGGTGGCCATGTTGGCGTCGTTGGCCACGGTGACGGGCACGCCCGCCCAGCGGCCGAAGTGCTTCTCGACGTGGAAGCCGGTCCAGTCCGGGATGACGGTGCTGAGCGTGACCCGCCCCGACGGGTCGACGATGCCGGGCACGCCGAGGCTCAGGGCCAGCGTCTCGGCCGGCTCGATCCCGAGCTCGGCCACGGTGTCGGCGACGAGCGACTGCACCGCGGTGCGGCGGTCCGCGCCGGGCGTCGAGCGGCTGATGGGGCGGGTGGCGGTGTGCCGGGTCGTGCCGGTGATGTCGGCGACCACGGCCGTCAGGAGGTTCACCCCGACGTCGACGCCCACGACGAAGCCCGCGTCCGGGTTGAGCCGGTAGGTCCGCGCGGGCCGGCCCGCCTGCCGGGTGCCGGCCGGCGGGTCGGTGGGCTCGCGCTGCTCGACCCACCCGAGGCGGCCGAGCTCGGTGAGGATCGAGTCGACGGTGGGGCGGGACAGGCCGGTGGCCTGCGCGAGCTCGGCGAGCCTGCGGCCGGCGTCGACCCGAAGCGCGGTGAGCACCCCGACCGTGTTGGCGTGCCGCTCCGCGGAGGAGTCGGATGCCATCGCTGCCCCCCGTCATGCCGGTCGTACCCGATCGGGGCATTACGCTAGGGAGGTTGCATAAATAGCGCAAGGGTCTCGCCGCGAACCTCCGGGAGGAGGCGCTAGAGCCAGCCGCGGCGCTTGAACACGAGGTAGAGCGCGACCATCCCGAGCACCATCAGCAGGACGGCGAACGGGTAGCCCAGCGCCCAGTGCAGCTCCGGCATGTGGTCGAAGTTCATGCCGTAGATCGAGGCGACCAGGCTCGGCGCGAAGAAGATCGCCGCCCACGAGGAGATGCGCTTGACCTGCTCGTTCTGGTCGAAGCCTGCCTGCGTCAGGCGGGCCATCTCCTCGTTCTGGCGCTGCCCGACCAGCGCCGCGTTGACCTGCAGGATGTTCGTGAGCAGCTGGCGGAACGCCTCGATGCGCTCCAGGACGCGCGTGGCGTGGTCGGCGACGTCGCGCAGGGCGCGCCGCAGCTCGAGGTCGGACTCGCCGGCCTGCTCCTTCAGCTTCGCGCGCAGGTTGTCGAACACGTCGGCCAGCGGCTCCACCGCGCGCTGGAACTCGATCACCTCGCGGGAGAGCTGGTAGATCCGCTTCGAGACCCCCGGGTCGCCGCCGAAGACCTGCACCTCGATCTCGTCGATGTCGTCCTGCAGGCCGTCGAGGACCGGGCCGTAGTCGTCCACGATCTTGTCGAGCACGGCGTAGAGCACGGCGTAGGGGCCGTCGTCCAGCAGCGCGGGCTCGTGCTCCAGCCGCTGGCGCACCTGCGCGAGGTCGGGTTCCTCGGCGTGCCGGACGGTGATCACGAAATCGGGTCCGAGGAACAGGTGGACCTCGCCGAGCTCCACGACCTCGTGCCGGTCGACGTAGCGCGCGGGACGCAGCACCACGAACAGCACGTCGCCGTAGCGCTCCAGCTTGGGCCGCTGGTGGGCGGTGATCGTGTCCTCGACGGCGAGGCCGTGCAGCGAGAACTCCTCGGCGACCGCCTGGATCTCCGCGGGCGTGGGGCGCAGCAGGCCGATCCAGCAGAAGCTGTGGCCGTTGTCCGGGCACTGGCGCAGCTCTTCGAAGGTGCGGTCGAGCGAGCCCGGCGCCGCGGCCCGCCTGCCGTCGACGTAGATCGCGTTGTCGACCAGCGGCATGCGGTGAGACTAGCCCGCCCGCGGGACGGGGAGCCCCGGGCGACACTACTGTGCGATGCGTAGTACCGTGCATCGCGCAGGAGGGGGGCAGCCATGGACACGAGCCAGCTGCTCAAGGGTGTGCTCGACCTCGCGGTGCTCGCGGTGCTGGAGCGGGGTGACGGCTACGGCTACGACGTGGTGCGTCGCCTGCGAGCCGCCGGGCTGCAGGAGGTGGGCGACGCGTCGGTGTACGGCACGCTGCGCCGGCTCTACAACGCCGGGCTGCTGACGTCGTACGTCGTGCCGAGCGAGGAGGGCCCGCACCGCAAGTACTACAGCCTGAACGCGCCGGGGCGCGACCGGCTGCGGGAGACCGCGAAGACGTGGCGCGCGTTCGCGGAGACGATGGAAGGGCTGGTGGGGGCGGCATGAGCGACGACGAGGCGACGCAGGGTGGGGCGCCCACGGTGCGGCTGGCGAGCGGGGGAGCCGAGGAGTACCTCGACGGCGTGCGGGGCGCTCTCGCCGACCTCCCGGCCCCGGAGGTCGCCGAGATCCTCGACGACGTCCGCGCGCACCTGGCCGACCTGACCGCCGAGCTCGGCGCGGACGCCGACGCGGCGGCCCTGACCGACCGGCTCGGCCCGCCCCGCGCCTACGCGTCCGAGCTGCGCGCCGCCGCCGGGTACCCGCCGGCCGCGCCGGAGCAGGTGCAGGGCGCCCACGTCGGCCTGGCGCGGCTCGCGATCGCCGCGGCGGTGGTGGCCACGGTGGTGGTGGGAGCGGGCCTGCTCGTGGGTGAGCCGGGCGTGGTCCTGTTCGGGCTGCTGCTCACCGCGCCCGCCCTGCCCCTGCTGCTGCGGGACGGGCCGCGGCTGCCGAGCGTCACGGCGCTGCCGGAGGTGCGGCGCCTGTCCGAACGGCTCGCCGCGGGCGCGGCGGGGCGCACCGTGCTCGGCTTCCTCGCGAGCCTGCAGCCGGCGTGGTGGGTCGCGCGGGCGTTCGCGGCGGCGGTGGTGCTCGTCGCGGTGCTCGGCGGCGGCGGCTTCGCGCCCACCCTGCTCGTCGGGCTGGTCGGCGTGCCCGTCTCGGTCTGGGTCGGCCACCGCACCCGCCGCGACCGCCGCTGGCTCTGGGCGGTGGTCCCGCTGAACGCCCTCGCGGCGATGGTGTTGCTCGTCGCGCCCGTCGACGGCGGGCTCAGCGGTCCGAGCGTGCAGAGCAGCGCCGCGTCCTACCAGCCCGGGCTGTGGCAGGACTCGGAGCGCGAGATCCAGGACATCCGCCCCGTCGACGCGTCCGGCACGCCGCTCACCGGCGTGTACCTGTTCGACCAGGACGGGCGGCCGATCGACACCTCGGGTGGCCGCTTCTGCGCGCCTGCCGGCGCCCCGGGCGATCAGGACGCGGCCGAGGCGGCGCGCCCGTACCCGCGCGGCACCTGGGACTACGACCACCGCACCGGCGAGTGCGTGCTCACGCCGCCCGTCCCGCTCGTGGTCGCCGTGCCCTCCGCCGGGTCGACGGCCCCGACGGCGCCGGTGGCGCCGACCACGGTGACGGTCCCGGCCCCGCCGCCCGCGGCCGGGTCGTCACCGGCTCCGGCTGCGCCCTCGGCGCCGGTGACGCCCTCGGTCCCGGCCCCGCCGTCGGCCGCCCTGCCGCCTGCGGTGTCCGTGCCGCCTGCCCCGCCCGTTCCGGCGACGCCGGCGGGGTAGCCCGCCGGGCCCGGCCCGTCCACGTCGTCCCGGGGAGTGGCGGCGCGGACGGGCCGAGGCGACCGCGGCACGGCACGCACGGGCGCACCTGGGCTCCCCGGGACCTACTTGCCGAACTCCTGGACCCAGTAGTTGCCCGCGCGTGCCACGCCGATGGTGGTGAACCCGCAGGTCAGCAAGGCGGAGCGGTGCGAGGGTGACGCCATCCACTCCCGCACGACCTGGGCCGCGCTCGTCTGGCCCTTGCCGATGTTCTCCGCTCCGGGCCGGGGGTAGCCCGCGGCGCGCACCCGGTGCTCGAAGCGCCTGCCGTCCCGGCTGACGTGCGAGAAGTAGCCGTTCTCCGCCATGTCCTCGGCGTGCGCCCGCGCGGCCCGCGCCAACCGGGCGTCCGGCGCGAGCGAACCGCACCCGTGCTCGTTGCGCTCCTTGTTGGTCAGCGCGATGACCTCGCCCTCCGTGCCGGAGACCGACATCGGCGCCCGCTCCTGCTCGGGCTCCTCGGGCTCCGGCGGCTCCGTGGGCTCGGGGGCGAACTGCGGCCCGGACGCCGTGGCACCGGCTGCGGTGGCGAAGGCGTGCAGCGTGGAGATCTCCGACGGCGGTGGGTCGTCGGGCGGCTCGTCGACCAGCGCGGCCCGCGGCAGCACGTCGGCCGCCGCGGACGGGGAAGTCGCCTGGGCGACCGGCGCGATGCGCAACCCGACCGGCACGACCTCCGGGAAGGCCGCGACCGTGACACCGGCGACCAGCAGGACACCGGTCGCGAGAGCGAGCGTTTGCGCACCGGCGTTAGGCCGGTTGGGGAGCACGAGGCGGTAAGCTAGCAGCTCGTGATCACGGGCAGCGACGAGGTGGTCCGGCTCACGGCGTGGGTCGAGGGCCGGGTCCAGGGTGTCGGTTTCCGCTGGTGGACCCGTTCCCGGGCGTTGGAGCTGGGCCTCGTGGGCACGGCCAGGAACCTCCCGGACGGCCGCGTCGCGGTCGTCGCCGAAGGTCCACATCACTCGTGTGAGTTACTCCTGGCTGCGCTGCGTGGCGATGCGACTCCGGGGCGTGTCGACGGCGTGGTGGAGCAGTGGGGCCCGGCGCGCGGCGGGCTTGCGGGGTTCCGCGAGGCCTAACCAGTAGCCTTCCTCGACCACCTGCCGTTCTGGAGACCCCGCCCGTGCACCTCAAGAGCCTGACGCTGAAGGGCTTCAAGTCCTTCGCCTCGGCCACGACGCTCCGCCTGGAGCCGGGCATCACGTGCGTGGTGGGCCCGAACGGGTCGGGGAAGTCCAACGTGGTCGACGCGATCAGCTGGGTGCTCGGGGAGCAGGGCGCGAAGGCGCTGCGCGGCGGCAAGATGGAGGACGTCATCTTCGCCGGCACCTCCGGTCGCGCGCCGCTGGGCCGCGCCGAGGTCACGCTGACGATCGACAACTCCGACGCCGCCCTGCCGATCGACTACTCCGAGGTCTCGATCACCCGCCGCATGTTCCGCGACGGTGCGGGCGAGTACGAGATCAACGGCTCGTCCTGCCGGCTGCTGGACATCCAGGAGCTGCTCTCGGACTCCGGCATCGGCCGCGAGATGCACGTGATCGTCGGGCAGGGCCAGCTCGACTCCGTGCTGCAGAGCAAGCCCGAGGACCGGCGCGCCTACATCGAGGAGGCGGCGGGCGTCCTCAAGCACCGCAAGCGCAAGGAGAAGGCGCTGCGCAAGCTCGACGCGATGCAGGCCAACCTCACCCGGCTCACCGACCTCACCGCCGAGCTGCGCCGCCAGCTCAAGCCCCTGGGCAGGCAGGCCGAGATCGCGCGGCGCGCGCAGTCGGTGCAGTCCGAGCTGCGCGACGCCCGGCTGCGGCTGGCCGCCGACGACATCGTCACCGTGCGCGACCAGCTCGCCCGCGAGGAGGCCGACGAGGCGAGCGCCCGTGCGCGGCGCGCCGAGGTGGAGGAGCAGCTGTCCGTCGCGCGCGTCGAGCAGGAGCGGCTCGAGACCGCGCTCGCCCAGGACGCCCCGCGCCTGGCCGCCGCGCAGGACACCTGGTACCGGCTCTCGGCGCTCGCCGAGCGGATCGCCGGCACCGTCCGGCTCGCCCAGGAACGCACCCGCCACCTCGCCGACCCGCAGGAGCGCACCCCCGGCCGCGACCCCGACGAGCTCGACGCCGAGGCCGACGCGATCGCCGAGCAGGAGGAGGAGCTCGTCGCGGCCGTCGCGGAGGCCCGGCGCCGGCTCTCCGACGTCCTGGAGGAACGCGCGGAGCACGAGAAGACCCTCGCCGCCGCGGAACGCGCGCACATGGCCGCCGTCCGCGCGCTCGCCGACCGCAGGGCCGGGCTCGCCACCCTCGCCGGGCGCGCCGAGGCGCTGCGCAGCGGGGCCGCGGCCACCGCCGACGAGATCGAGCGCCTGTCCGAGGCGCTCGCCGAGGCGCAGGAACGCACCGCCGTCGCCGAGACCGAGCTGGAGCACGCCCGCGACGAGCTGGGCACCCTCGACGAGGGCGACAGCGGGCTGGACGAGCGCCGCACCCAGGCCGCCGAGGCCCACGAGGCCGCCCGCGCCCGCGTCGCCGAGCTGGTGGCGCGCGAGCGCGAGCTGGAGCAGCAGCGCGCGCACTGGCGGGCCCGCGTCGACGCGCTGTCGGTGAGCCTCGCCCGCCGCGACGGCTCCGGCGAGCTCGTGGGCACCGACGGCGTGCTCGGCCCCCTGTCCGGCCTGCTGACGGTGGAGCCGGAGGCCCGCGCGGCGGTGGCGGCGGCACTGGGCGAGCTGGCCGACGCACTGGCCGTGGAGTCCCCGGGAGCGGCGGTGACATCCCTGGAGCTGCTGCGCACGAAGGACGCGGGCCGAGCGAGCCTGGTGGTCGCCCCGGAGGTTCAGGAAAGCCACATTCATGAACCGCCAGGACAGGAATGTGGCTTTCCTGAACTCGGCGAGGCGCCTCGGGGGCGGTGGGCGCTCGAGTTCGTCACCGCCCGACCTGCCGTCGCGCCTGCCGTGGCGCTCCTGCTCGACGGCGTCCTCGTCGTCGACGACCTGGCCGCCGCACGGGCCGTGGTCGCCGACCACCCCGAGCTCACCGCCGTCACCCGCGACGGCGACGTGCTCGGGGCCGCGCGGGCGTCCGGCGGCTCCGGCACGGCGTCCAGCGCGCTCGACGTGCAGGCCGCCGTGAACGAGGCGCTGGAGCGGCGTGAGGCCGTCGAGGAGGAGCTGGCCCGGCTGCGGCCCGCACTGGACGGGGCGCGGGCCGAGGAGGCCGCCCGGCTGGCCGACGTCCAGGCGGCGCAGCAGGTGCAGAACGCCGCCGAGGCCCGCCGGTCCGCGGCGTCGGCGCAGCTGGGCCGGTTGGAGGAGACCGTCCGTTCGGCCACCGCCGAGGCGCAGCGGCTGCGCGAGCGCCGCGACGCCGTCGAGTCGCGACGTTCGGACTCCCTGCTCGCGCTGGAGGCCGCCGAGCAGCAGCTCGCCGTGGCCGAGGACGAGCCGGTGGACGACGAGCCCGACACCGAGGTCCGCGACGCCGCCGCCGACTCCCTCGCCACCGCCCGGGCCGAGGAGGTGGAGGCGCGGCTCGCGCTGCGCACCGCCGAGGAGCGGGCGCGGGCGATCGCCGGACGGGCCGAGTCGCTGCGCCGCCAGGCGGCGTCGGAGCGGCAGTCCCGGGCGCGCGCGGCGGCCGCGCGGGAGGCCAGGGAGCGCAGCGCGGCGATCGCCCGCCACGTCGTCGCGGCGGGGGAGACGGCGTCGGAGCGGATCGCCGTCTCGCTCTCCGCGGCCGCGCAGGAGCGCGACGCCGCAGCGGCCGCCCGTGACGCCCGCGAGCGCGCCCTCGGCGAGGCCCGGCTCACCACGCAGCGGCTCTCCGGGCTGATGGACAAGCTCACCGACGCCGTCCACCGCGACGAGGTGCTGCGCGCGCAGAACCGGCTCCGATTGGAGCAGCTCACCGAGAAGGCGCTCGACGAGCACGGGCTCGGCGTCGAGGACCTGGTCGGCGAGTACGGCCCGGACGTCCCCGTCCCGCCGTCGGCCGCCGAGATGGCCGAGTACGAGGCGGCGAAGGAGCGCGGGGAGGAGGTCACCGAGCCCCCTCCCATGCCCTACGACCGTGGCACGCAGGAGCGGCGGGCCAAGCGCGCGGAGAAGGACCTCACGCTGCTCGGCAAGGTCAACCCGCTCGCGCTCGAGGAGTTCGCCGCGCTGGAGGAGCGCTACCGCTTCCTCTCCACGCAGCTGGAGGACCTCAAGAACACCCGCCGCGACCTGCTCACGGTCGTCCGCGAGGTCGACGACAAGATCCTCGAGGTCTTCACCACGGCGTACGCCGACGTGGCCCGTGAGTTCGAGATCGTCTTCCACACGCTGTTCCCCGGCGGCGAGGGTCGGCTCGTGCTCACCGACCCCGACGACATGCTCACCACCGGCATCGAGGTGGAGGCGCGCCCGCCGGGCAAGAAGGTCAAGCGGCTGTCGCTGCTCTCGGGCGGTGAGCGCTCCCTGACGGCGATGGCGCTGCTGGTGGCGATCTTCCGCGCCCGGCCGTCGCCGTTCTACATCCTCGACGAGATCGAGGCCGCCCTCGACGACGTCAACCTCCGCCGGCTGATCTCGCTCATGGAGGAGCTGCGCGAGACCAGCCAGCTCATCGTCATCACCCACCAGAAGCCGACGATGGAGGTCGCCGACGCCCTCTACGGCGTCTCCATGCGCGGCGACGGCATCACCACGGTGATCAGCCAGCGGCTGCGGGCGGTCTCGTGACCACCGTGGCCCAGCTGCGCAAGGCCGCGCTCGGCCTCCCGGAGACGGAGGAGGGCACCCACTTCGGCATGGTCGCGTTCTCGGTGCGCGGCAAGGGGTTCGCCTCGGTGACCGGCGACGGCCGGGTGCAGCTCCAGCTCTCCGACGACGACGCCGAGGCGGCGCTCGCCGCGCACCCGACGGGGGAGCGGCTGGTGCGGATGGGCACCCCGATCGGCGTCCGGGTGCCGCTCGCCGACGTCGACGGCCAGGCCCTCAACTCCCTGGTTCGCGCCGCCTGGTACCGCCGCGCGCCCAAGCGGCTGGCGGCCGCGCTCGCCGCCGCCGACGCCGGAACGGCGCCGGACGCCGACCTCCCGCCGGGCATCGGGAAGCCGGCCACCCGCGCCCTGCTCGGGGCCGGGTTGCCCACGCTGGAGCAGGTCGCCGGTCGCACGGAGGCCGAGCTGCTCGCCCTGCACGGGGTCGGGCCGAAGGCCGTGCGGATCCTGGCCGAGGCGCTGCGGGAGAGGGGCCTGTCGCTGCGGTGACAGCCGCCGCGGGCCGAGGCCGGGCCGGCGCCCGTCAGACACCGACATCGACGCTCGCGCACCGACTGCAGTCGGTGCGCGAGCGCGGAAGTCGGTGTGCGAGCGCTCGCCCCACCCGGCAGCGGCCCGGGGAGCCGGCGGGACAGCGGGCGGCGCGGCGGCGCTGCGTGGCGCGTGACAGGGTGGTCGGGTGACCACGGAGACCTTGTGGATCGTCGTCGCGGTCGTGGCGGCGATCGTGATCATCGCCGTCGCGCTGGGGCTGGTGCTGCGCCGCCGTCGTCGGATCAGCCTCCGCGAGGCCGAGCAGGTCGAGCGCGGCACCGGCACCGGCACCGGCACCGGCACCGCTCCTCCGCGGCGCGGGGGCACCTACCAGGCGGGCGGGGGCTTCTCCTTCTCGTCGGGGGCTCCGACCGAGGCCGAGCCGCCCCCCGCGCCCGCTCCCGGCGCCGAGCCCCCCTCGGCCGCGGCACCGAGCGTGGACGGCCCGCCGTTCGTGTCCCCCGCCGCTCCGGCGCCGGAGGAGAGCCCGGCCGCCGACTCCTCCGCCACCGACTCCTCCGCCACCGACACGGCACCGCCCGGCGCGCCCGCGCCCTCGAACGGCGCCGCCGCCGAGGCGACGACCCCGGCCGCCGACGAGACGTCGGCCCCGGCGCCACCCACCGAGGCCGGGCCGGCAGCACCCTCGACGAACGGCGCCGCCGCCGGGCCGACGACCCCGGCCCGGGAGAGCGGCGCCCCTCCCGCGCCCCCTGCGCCGCCGGTCACCCCGCCGCCCGCGCAGTCCCCCGAGGCCCCCGCGCCGCCGGCGAACGGGGCCGCACCGGCCGCGCCCCCGGTGGCTCCGTCCGAGCCCACCGCGCCTCCGGCGTCCCCGAACGGCACCCCGCCTGCCGCCCCGCAGAAGGCCACCCCGCCGGTCGCCCCGCCGCCCGCGCGGCCGGAGGCGCCGGCCGCGTCCGCACCGCCCGCCGAGCACGCTCCCGCGCCGGCCGACATCGCGCCCGCCGAGGGCCGGCTGGAGCGGTTGCGCGGCCGGCTCGCCCGGTCGCGGTCCGGCTTCGGGCAGGGCCTGCTCGGTCTGCTCGGCGCCGGCGAGCTGGACGAGGAGTCGTGGGAGGACGTCGAGGCCACGCTCCTGCAGGCCGACCTCGGCCCGGAGATGACCCTCGAGCTGGTCGACACGCTGCGCACCGAGCTGGCCCGCCGGGCCGTCCGCACCCCGGAGCAGGCGCGCCAGATGCTGCGCGACGTGCTGACCGACGCCCTGCGCACCGATCTGGACCGCTCCATCCGTGCGCTGCCGCACGGCGGCCGTCCCGCGGTGCTGCTCGTCGTCGGCGTCAACGGCACCGGCAAGACCACCACCACCGGCAAGCTGGCCCGCGTGCTGGTGGCGGGCGGGCGCCACGTCGTGCTCGGCGCCGCCGACACCTTCCGCGCCGCCGCCGCGGAGCAGCTGGCCACGTGGGGCGAGCGCGCCGGGGCCACCGTCGTGCGCGGCCCGGAGGGCGCCGACCCGGCCAGCGTCGCGTTCGACGCCGTGAAGCAGGGCGCCGAGGAGGGCGCCGACGCGGTCCTGCTCGACACCGCGGGGCGGCTGCACACCAAGACCGGCCTGATGGACGAGCTGGGCAAGGTCAAGCGGGTGGTGGAACGGCAGGCCGAGGTGGACGAGGTGCTGCTCGTCCTCGACGCCACCACCGGCCAGAACGGGCTCACCCAGGCCCGGGTGTTCGGCGACGTCGTCAAGGTCACGGGCATCGCGCTCACCAAGCTGGACGGCACCGCGAAGGGCGGCATCGTCTTCCGGGTGCAGCGCGAGCTGGGTGTCCCGGTGAAGCTCGTGGGCCTCGGCGAGGGCGCCGACGACCTGGCCCCGTTCGAGCCCGCGGCGTTCGTGGAGGCCCTGCTCGCCCCGTAGTACGGCCGCCGCTGCGCACGTCACGCGGATGTAACACCGCCGGTCCGCTCGTTCACAGTGCGGAAACAGCGGTGGAGGGTGTCCGAAACACGTCGCTCCGATAGTTCCCGTCACCACTTCGGGAAGGAGTTGACGTGCTCGACACCGGCGATACCGCCTGGATGCTGGCCAGCACCGCGCTCGTGCTGCTCATGACGCCTGGGCTCGCGCTGTTCTACGGCGGCATGGTCCGCAGCAAGAGCGTGCTCAACATGATGATGATGAGCCTCGGCTCCGTCGGGCTCGTCGGCATCCTGTGGGCGCTGTACGGCTACTCGATCGCGTTCGGCAACGACGTGGGCGGCGGCCTGCTCGGCAACCCGGGCGAGTACTTCGGGCTCGCCGGCCTGTTCGTCGGCGACTACGGCGCCGACCCGGCGACGTTCCCGATGTCGGGCACGATCCCCGCGCTCGTGTTCGTCGGCTTCCAGGCGACGTTCGCGATCATCACGACCGCCCTGATCTCCGGTGCCGTGGCCGACCGGATGCGCTTCGGCCCGTGGCTGGTCTTCGCCGGGCTGTGGGCCACGATCGTCTACTTCCCGGTGGCCCACTGGGTGTTCGCGTTCAGCGACGACGAGTCCGGCGTGGTCGGCGGCTGGATCGCCAACGACCTGGCGGCCATCGACTTCGCGGGTGGCACCGCGGTGCACATCAACGCCGGTGCCGCCGCGCTCGCGCTGGTGATCGTCGTCGGCAAGCGCGTCGGCTGGCCCCGCGAGCCGATGCGCCCGCACAACCTCACGCTCGTGATGCTCGGCGCCGCGCTGCTGTGGTTCGGCTGGTTCGGGTTCAACGCGGGCTCGGCGCTGGGCGCCAACGGCATCGCCGCGTTCGCGATGGTCAACACGATCCTGGCGACGTGCGCCGCGATGCTGGGCTGGCTGCTCACCGAGCGCGTCCGGGACGGCAAGCCGACGAGCCTGGGTGCGGCGTCCGGCATCGTCGCGGGCCTCGTGGCGATCACGCCGGCCTGCTCGTCGGTGTCGCCGATGGGTGGCATCGCGATCGGCCTCATCGCCGGTGTGCTGTGCGCGCTGGCCGTCGGGCTGAAGTTCCGCTTCGGCTTCGACGACTCGCTCGACGTGGTCGGCGTCCACCTGGTCGGCGGCCTGGCCGGCACGATCCTCATCGGTTTCTTCGCCGACCCCGGCTCGCCCGCGGCCGTCGCGGGCCTGTTCTACGGCGGCGGTGTCGACCAGCTGTGGCGCCAGGTCGTCGGCGCGTTGGCGGTGCTGGCGTACTCGTTCGTGGTCTCGCTGGTGCTCGCCTACCTCGTCAAGGCGGTCATGGGCCTGCGGATCACCCCGGAGGAGGAGGCCACCGGCATCGACGAGACCGAGCACGCGGAGACCGGCTACGACTTCTCCAGCCACCGCAGCGTCTCCGGCCTCGGATCCCCGCGCCCGGACGCGGCCACCGCCGCGGCCGCGGCGCACGTCCCGGCCACCGCCGGCAAGGAGGCCTGATCATGAAGCTGATCACCGCGATCGTGAAGCCGTTCGTCCTCGAGGACGTCAAGGGGGCGCTCGAGCAGATCGGCGTGCTCGGCATGACGGTGAGCGAGGTGCAGGGCTACGGCCGGCAGAAGGGGCACACCGAGGTCTACCGGGGCGCGGAGTACTCGGTGGACTTCGTGCCGAAGGTGCGCGTGGAGGTCGTCGCGGACGACGCCCTCGCCGACAAGGTCGTGGACGCGGTCGTCGAGGGCGCCCGCACCGGGAAGATCGGCGACGGCAAGGTCTGGGTCACCCCCGTCGAGAGCGTGGTCCGGGTCCGCACCGGCGAGCGCGGCGCCGACGCCATCTGAGGTCCGTTGCACACAGCGCGGTGGCCGTGCTCCGGCAGCGGAGCACGGCCACCGCGTGCTCGGGAGGGAGTGGCGTAGTGGGTGCCGTGGCCGTGGCGTCGGGGGACGCGGAGGACCTGGCCCGCGCGAAGGCGGTACTGCTGGAGCAGGGGTCCGGGAAGCGGCGCCTCGGCCCGGAGGCGCTGCGCACGGCACTGGTCGACCTGCACGACTTCTGGTTGTCCTCCCGCGCGGCGACGATCGGCCTCACCGACCGCGCCGCGCTCGTGGCGGTCGGGGCGCTGGGGCGCCGGGAGCTGGCGCCCTGGTCCGACCTCGACCTCGTCCTGCTCCACGACGGCCGCAAGGACGTGGAGCGCCTCGCCGACGGGCTCTGGTACCCGCTGTGGGACGCCGGGATCGGTCTCGACCACTCGGTCCGCACCCCCGGCCAGGCCGTGCAGGTGGCGGCAACGGACCTGCGCGCGGCGCTCGGCCTGCTCGAGGCGCGGCACATCGCCGGGGACCCGGCGCTGTCCGACACCGTGCGCACGGCGGTGCGGCAGGCGTGGCGGGCGGGCATCCGCGGCCGCCTCGACGAGCTCGCCGGCGCCGCGCAGGAGCGCTGGCGCAAGGTGGGCGACGTCGCGCACCGGGTGGAGCCGGACCTGAAGAACGGGCACGGCGGTCTGCGCGACGTGCAGCTGATCGACGCGCTCGCCGCCGCCCAGCTCGTGGACCGGCCGGGCGCCGACGTGGTCGCCGCCCGCGGCCTGCTGCTGGACGTCCGCACCGAGCTGCACCGGCTGGCCGGTCGCGCCCGTGACGTGCTGCGCGCCCAGGAGGCCGACGAGGTCGCGGCGGCGCTGGAGATCGCCGACCGGTTCGAGCTGGCCCGCGCGCTGTCCGGGGCGGCCCGGTCGGTCGCGTTCGTGGCCGAGGTCGGGCTGCGCGCGGCCCGTGCGGCGCTGCCCCGCCGCGGGCTGGCCGCCCTGCGCCGCCCGCCGGTGCGACGCCCGCTGGACAGCGGGGTCGTCGAGCACGCAGGCGAGGTGACGCTGGCGCGTGACGCCAGCGCGGTCCGGGACCCCGGCCTGGTGCTGCGTGTCGCGGCCACCGCCGCGCGCACCGGGATGCCGATCGCCGCCGGCACCCTGCACCGCCTCGCCGACACCGCGCCGGAGCTGCGCGAGCCGTGGCCGGCGTCGGCGCGCGGCGAGCTGCTCTCGTTGCTGGGCACCGGCCGGCCGCTGGTCGACGTCGTCGAGTCCCTGGACCGCACGGGGCTGTGGGGACGGCTGCTGCCGGAGTGGGGCGCGGTGCGCGACCTGCCCCCGCGCGACCGCGCGCACGTCTGGACCGTCGACCGGCACCTGGTCGAGGCGTGCGCCCAGGCCGCCCGGCTGACCACGCGCGTGGCCCGGCCGGACCTGCTGCTGGTCGGCGCCCTGCTGCACGACATCGGCAAGGGGCGAGGAGGGGACCACTCCGAGGTCGGGGAGTCGCTGGCGGTGCAGGTGGGGCGCCGGATCGGCTTCGGCGCCCCGGACGTCGCCGTGCTGGGCGGGATGGTGCGCCACCACCTGCTGCTGCCCCACACCGCCACCCGCCGCGACCTGGACGACCCGGCCACCGTCACGCGCGTCGTGGAGACCCTCGACGGTCACGGCCTGCTGCTCGACCTGCTCGAGGCGCTCGCCGAGGCGGACGCGCTGGCCACCGGTCCGGGCGTGTGGAGCCCGTGGAAGCGGGCGCTCATCCACGACCTCGCCCGCCGCTGCCGCGCGCTGCTGGCCGGCGAGGCGCTGCCCGGGCCCACGCAGGCGGACGAGGGGGCGGCCGCGCTCGCCCGTGCCGTCGAGGCCGACGCGCGTCCGCAGGTCGGCCTGGACGCGGGCGACCCGGCCACCGTCGTCGTCGCCGTCCCGGACCGGAGGGGGATGCTCGCCGCCGCAGCCGGTGTGCTCGCGCTGCACTCGCTGGAGGTGCACGCGGCGGAGCTGGCCACGCTCGGCGGCGTCGGGGTGTTCACGTTCACCGTCTCGCCGCGCTTCGGCGGCCTGCCCGACCCCGCCCTGCTGCGCTCGGACCTGACCCGCGTGCTCGACGGCGGGCTCGGGCTGGCCGACGCGCTGGCCCGGAAGGAGCGCGACTACGCGCCGACCGCCGCGGCGGAGCCGCCCGCGCCCCCGCGGGTGCTGTGGTTCGACGACGAGGCCACCGGTGCCGTGGTCCTCGAGCTGCGGGGCACCGACCGGATCGGTCTGCTGCACCGGGTCGCCGCGGCGCTCGAGCAGTGCGGGGCGGACGTGCGCTGGGCGCGGGCGTCGACGCTGGGCGCCTCGGTCGTCGATGCGTTCGGGCTGGCCGGGGGGACGAGCCGCACCGAGCGCAGGCGGATCGAGAAGGCCGTGCTGGCCGCGGCCGGGTGAGCCTGCCCTACGGTGGCTGGTCGTGATCCTCGTGACGGCCGTCGTGAAGCCCTTCGTGCTCGGTGACGTGAAGGCCGCGCTCGAGCGGCTCGGCGTGCTCGGGATGACGGTGTCCGAGGTCCAGGGCTACGGCCGGCAGAAGGGGCACACCGAGGTCTACCGGGGCGCGGAGTACAGCGTCGACCTCGTCCCGAAGGTCCGGGTCGAGGTCGTCGTGGACGACGAGGTGGCCGACCGCGTCGTCGACGCCGTCGTGGCGGCGGCCCGCACCGGCAAGATCGGCGACGGGAAGGTGTGGACGACGCCCGTCGGGACGGTGGTCCGGGTCCGCACGGGGGAACGCGGCCCCGACGCGCTGTAGCCTGCCGACGAACGGCATCTTCGTCGGTACCTGGTTCTCCAGCCGGGCTTCGTGATCTTGCCGATGGGGTCCTGGGAACGCGGGCCACTGCTGGTTCCTGCGCGGCATGCTCGCGGAACTGCCGCGCAGGACATGGTGCGTTCCTGTGGGCGCGCCGTACCCGGCTGGCGACCACGGCCTCCCGCCCCACCTCTCGTCCGCGGCGATCACCCACCGTCCCTCGCCCCTTCCGTCGGCGAGGTGGCTGAGTGGGCACCACTACCGAGCATCGTGGTCACCGTGACGGCCGTCCCCGACCGGGCCCCGCCCCTGCGATCCGCCAGGAACACCGCGACCTGACCGCCATCACAACCATGTGCGCCCGATACTGCGGATCATGGACGGGAAGATCACGAGTATCGGTTGTGCGCCACGAGGCGCTGTTGGTTCGGATGGAGGTGGGAGACCTTCGTGGCCCTGTCGTCGTAGCGGTGGGGTGAAGCTGGCGGCAGCCTGATCCGGGGATCGCCGGGGAGGGTGGGAGCAGCCGCGACAAAGTCGGGACGGCTCAGGACTGCCGGATGGGCCGGGCCCGGTGAGCGAGACGAGAAGGTATACGAGAGAAACCAGCGCTATTACGCCTCTTGACTCGCGGCCAGCTCGAAATCCGGTGGATATGGGCTGGGGTGCGGCGCGTACTCGGCTGCCGGTCGTGTCCCGGCGGGTGAGGAACTCCCGGCTGGTATGGCCGTGCCGGGTCCGGGAGGCCATGGTGAATGTCTACGGCGTAGCCGTGGCGATGCCGCAGGGGTACAGCTGGGTGCCTCACTCGTCGACCGAGCAACAGTGAACGTGGGAACCATCCGTGCGACGTTCCAGCAGGGTGCGCCGGCCAGGCGTGACGACCGCTGGATAGGTGCGATGCCGACCGAAGGGCCGGGTGGGGCGGAGCCGCCGTAGTACTCCGGGCCGGGGAAAGCCCGGCACACGGGGAAGGGCGGCAGCGTGTCGGGCGAGGATGCTGACTGCAAGGGACGGAGATACACCGGTGAATACTGGTGTCGTGGCTTGGCCGGATGTGGATTCGGCCGGGTTGGCGGTACGGAGGATGCAGCGCAAGTTGCACCGTTGGGCGAGCGAGGACCCGGCTCGCCGGTTTGATGATCTGTTCAACCTGGTCTATGATCCGGCGTTCCTGGTCGATGCGTTCACGCGTGTTGCCGGAAACAAGGGGGCGAAGACCGCGGGGGTCGACGGGCTGACGGTGGCCGCGGTCGATACCCGCATCGGAGTGGACGTGTTCCTGGGTCAGATCCGGGACTCACTCAAGACGCGTGAGTACCGGCCGTGTCCGGTCCGGCAGGTGATGATCCCCAAGGGCGGCGGCAAGCTGCGCCGGCTGGGGATCCCCACGGTGGCCGACCGGGTGGTCCAGGCCGTCGTCAAGGCGGTGCTCGAACCCATCTTCGAGGCGGACTTCCTGCCGTGCTCGTATGGGTTCCGCCCGAACCGGCGCGCTCAGGACGCGATCGCCGAGATCCACCACTTCACCTCCGCACCCATCAACTACGAGTGGGTGCTGGAGGCCGACATCGCCGCGTGTTTCGATGAGATCGACCACGTCGCGGTGATGGACCGGCTGCGGCGGCGGATCAAGGACAAGCGGCTGGCGAATCTGGTGAAGGCGTTCCTGAAATCCGGGATCTTCACCGATCTCGGGGATCGGGAGGAATCACCGACCGGCACCCCGCAGGGTGGGATCCTCTCGCCGCTGCTGGCGAACATCGCACTCTCAGTGTTGGATGAACACTTCACCCAACACTGGGACCCGGCCACCGGGGCGATGGGCACCCCGGCACGGCGGGCCGCGCGGAAACGTAACGGCAAGGGGAACTGGCGTTTGATCCGGTATGCCGACGACTTCGTGTTGCTGGTCTCCGGGGACCGTCACCACGCCGAAGCGCTCCGGGTCGAGGTGGCGGCCGTGCTCGCCCCACTGGGGCTACGGCTTGCCGAGGAGAAAACCCGGGCGGTGCACATCGACGAGGGCTTCGACTTCCTCGGTTTCCACATCCGGCGGATGCGGAAACGTGGAACGCAGAAGCGCTACGTCTACACCACACCCTCCCGCAAATCAACACAGAAGGTGCGGGACCGGGTGCGAGAGAAAACGAACAAGTCAAACCTGAACACCGACCTGGACGAGCTGCTCTCCGGGCTCAACCAGACGGTGCGAGGGTGGGCGAACTACTTCCGGCACGGGGTGTCCAAAGCGACCTTCAGCGCGGTCGACCACCACACCTGGTGGCGACTGGTCGGGTGGATCCGCCGCAAACACCCCAAGATCAGCTGGAAGGAGATCCGCCGCCGCTTCTGCGATCATGGCTGGCGGATCGCCCACAACGGGGTGGTGTTCACCGGCGCTTCCAGCGTCGCCGTGACCCGCTACCGCTACCGCGGAGCGAACATACCAACCCCGTGGACCCCAGCCCTCACAGGCTGAGCAACGGCCACGACATGCGGAGAGCCGGATGCGGTGAGAGCCGCACGTCCGGTTCGGCGGGCGGGCACGGGAAACGGACCCGGGGCAACCCGGGCACCGCGCCCGTGTCCGACCCAACGTCCATTGCTGCTGCCACGACCATGAGCAACCGATACCGCGGATCATGCCCGCGACCACCACCGAACGGCCCGGCCACCGCCGGAACACCCGTGGTCACGAGATCCGGCTGTCGTGTCAGCCGACGAGAGTGCCGTTCGTCGGGCGTGCGCGGATGATCATCGTCACGCTCGGTCATGGCCGTCGAACGGAACGAACCGCCCGAACCGTACGTTGGACACGCCGTGACGACCGCGACACGGCCGGTGCGGCTCGCCCTGCCCGGCCGGAGCCTGCTGCTGGTGGCCGGCATGCCCGGGGCCGGGAAGTCCACACTGCTCGCGAGCCTGCCCGATACCGACGGGGTCGCCGTGTTCGACTCGGAGTCGCAACGCGCGGCACTGCGCCTGCTGGCCCGCGGCGTGCCCTACGGGTGGCAGCGCCCCGTGGTGCACCTGCTGCACCGCTCGGCGGTGGTCGCCGCGGCCGCGTCGCGCACGCCGACCGTCGTGGTGCACCT
Source organism: Pseudonocardia kunmingensis (assembly GCF_006716445.1). Classification (GTDB taxonomy): domain Bacteria; phylum Actinomycetota; class Actinomycetes; order Mycobacteriales; family Pseudonocardiaceae; genus Pseudonocardia; species Pseudonocardia kunmingensis. Next base: position 1,328,438 of record NZ_VFPA01000001.1, on the reverse strand, counting down.
GCCGGCCACGCAGCCCGGCACCCGGGCGGCGGTCGCGCGTCTGGCCGCCGCCACCCGCAGGTCCGCGCACCTGCTCTGGCTGCAGGTCGGCGTCGAGGAGGCGCGCCGCGGCCAGCGCGAGCGCGGGCGCGTGGTGTCGGAGGGCTCGTTCAGCGGGCACGCGCGGCGGGCCGAGGGCACCGCGGCCGACCTGCTCGGCCACCCGCCTCCCGGCTGGCGCAGCATCACGGTCCTCGACCGGGCCGCCGCCGCGGGCGGGTTGCGGCTGGACACCGAACCGACGAGGACGGTGCTCGCCCGGGAGGCCACCGCGCCGGAGCCCACGACGGTGAGCTGAGAATGCCGGTCAGCCCTGAGCGGTGGGCAGCACGATCAGCTCCGCCACGTTGACGCGGGGCGGCGCGGCCGCCGACCAGGCGATGGCCTCCGCGATGGCGCCGGCCGGGATCGGTCCGACCGCCCGCCGGATCTCCTCGAGAGTGTCGCGGCCCGCGCTGTCGAGCATCGTCTCGCCGAGCTCGCTCTCGGTGAGGCCCGGCTCGACCGCACGCACCCGCACCCCGCGCGGTCCGAGCTCCATCCGCAGCCCGCGCGTCAGCGCGGCCACGCCGGCCTTCGTCGCGCTGTACACGGCGTAGGTCGGGAAGATCGCGTGGCTCGCGATCGAGCCGACGTGCACGAGGTCGGCGGGCCCGCCGTCGGCGGCGGCCGCGAGGAGGTCGTCGACGAACGCCTTGCCGGTGTGCAGCAGGCCCGTGACGTTCGTGTCCACCATCGCGTGCCACTCCGCGGGCTCGGCCGTGGCGAACGGGGCGCCGAGCATCACGCCGGCGTTGGCGACCACGAGGTCGGGTGCGCCGAGCGCGGCGCGGACGGTCGCGGCCGCGCGGGCGAGGCTCGCGGGGTCCGTGACGTCGGCGGGCACGGCGACCCCGTCGATCTCCTTCGCGAGCGCCTCGATGCGGTCGGCGCGCCGGGCCAGCACGGCGACGCGGGCGCCGCAGGCGGCGAGCGCCCGTGCGGTGGCGGCACCGATCCCGCTGCTGGCCCCGGTGACGACGGCGGTGCGTCCGGTGAGGTCGTGGGTGTTCTGGGTCGCGGCGTTCTGAGTTGTGGCGTTCTGCGTCATGCCACCGAGCCTGCGGGCGGCGCGGAGGGGCCGGGGAGGCCCCGCGAAGGGGGGTAGTCACAGGACCACCCCTTCTCCCCGGGCGCGCCCTACCGTGAGGTCCGTGCCGAACCTCTTGGGCGAGTTCCTCCGCGCCCGCCGCGAGCTGACCCGACCCGAGGACCACGGCCTGCCCGTCGGGCGCAGGCGGGTGCCCGGGCTGCGGCGCGAGGAGGTCGCGATGCTCGCCGGCATCAGCGCCGACTACTACCTGCGCCTGGAGCGCGGGCGCGACCGCCACCCGTCGACGCAGGTGGTGGAGGCGCTGGCCCGCGTGCTCGAGCTCGACGCCGAGTCCACCGCCTACCTCGCCTCGCTCGCCGCGCCCGCGCCCCGGGTGCCGCGGCGCAGCCGCCGGGAGCCGGAGCGCGCCGCGCCCGAGATCGTGCGGCTGCTGGAGTCGATGGCGGGCGTGCCCGCGTTCGTCCTGGGCCGGTGCATGGACGTGCTCGCCGCCAACCGGCTGTGCGAGCTGCTGTGCGGCACGATCCCCGGGGACGGCAACATCGTGCGGCACGTGTTCCTCGACCCCGGGGCGCGCGAGTTCTACCCGGACTGGTCGGACGTGGCGGAGGAGACCGTCGCCGCGCTGCGCGCCTCGGCCGCGGACGCACCCGACGACCCGCGGCTGGTCACCCTGGTCGGGGAGCTCTCGGTGCGCAGCGACGAGTTCCGCAGGCTGTGGGCGCGCCACGACGTGCGCGCCAAGGCGGCGGGCCGCAAGCGGCTCGTGTCGCCCGTCGTCGGGGAGGTCACGGTGGGCTGGGAGTCGCTCGCCGTGGCGAGCGCGCCGGGCCAGCTGGTGGTCACCTACTTCGCCGAGCCGGGCTCGCCGTCGGCCGCGGCACTGGCACGCCTGCAGGAGCTCGCGGCACGCCAGTAGGGTGGGAGGGGTGTTCGACACCCTCTCCGAGCGCCTCAGCGGCACCCTCGCCAACCTCCGCGGCAAGGGTCGCCTCTCCGACGCCGACATCGACGCCACCGCGCGCGAGATCCGCATCGCGCTGCTGGAGGCCGACGTCGCGCTGCCGGTGGTCCGCGGCTTCATCGCGCGGGTCAAGGAGCGGGCCAAGGGCGCGGAGGTCTCGGGGGCGCTGAACCCGGCCCAGCAGGTCGTCAAGATCGTCAACGAGGAGCTCGTCGACATCCTCGGCGGCGAGACCCGGCGGATCCGGCTGGCCAAGGAGCCGCCGAGCGTGATCATGCTCGCCGGTCTGCAGGGTTCCGGTAAGACGACCCTCGCCGGCAAGCTCGCCGGCTGGCTGAAGAACCAGGGCCACACCCCGCTGCTGGTGGCGTGCGACCTCCAGCGTCCCAACGCGGTCAACCAGCTGCAGATCGTCGGCGAGCGCGCGGGCGCCACGACCTTCGCCCCCGAGCCGGGCAACGGGGTGGGCGACCCGGTCGACGTCGCCCGCCGCGGCGTCGCGCACGCCCGCGACAAGCACTACGACGTCGTCATCGTCGACACCGCGGGCCGCCTCGGCGTCGACGAGGAGCTGATGCGCCAGGCCGCGGACATCCGCGACGCGGTGCAGCCCGATGAGACGCTGTTCGTCGTCGACGCCATGATCGGCCAGGACGCCGTGGCCACCGCCGAGGCGTTCCGCGACGGCGTCGGCTTCACCGGTGTGGTGCTCACCAAGCTCGACGGCGACGCCCGCGGTGGTGCCGCGCTGTCGGTCCGCGAGGTCACCGGCCAGCCGATCCTCTTCGCCTCCAACGGTGAGAAGCTCGCCGACTTCGACGTCTTCCACCCCGACCGGATGGCCAGCCGCATCCTCGGGATGGGCGACCTGCTCACGCTCATCGAGCAGGCCGAGCAGGCGTTCGACCAGGAGCAGACGGCCAAGACCGCCGCCAAGATCTCCAGCGGCGAGCTCACGCTGGAGGACTTCCTCGAGCAGATGCTCGCGGTCCGCAAGATGGGACCGATCGGCAACATCCTCGGCATGCTGCCCGGCGCCGGGCAGATGAAGGACGCGCTGGCGCAGGTCGACGACAAGCAGCTCGACCGGTTGCAGGCGATCATCCGGGGCATGACGCCCGCCGAGCGGGCCGACCCGAAGATGATCAACGGGTCCCGGCGGCTGCGCATCGCCAACGGCTCCGGGGTCACGGTCAGCGAGGTCAACGACGTCGTCAACCGCTTCTTCGAGGCGAAGAAGATGATGAAGCAGATGGCGGGCCAGTTCGGCTTCGGCAGCCGCAGCGCCACGAAGAAGCAGGCGAAGGGCCGCAAGGGCAAGAAGTCGAAGGGCAAGAGCCGTCCGACGCCGCCGCGCGCCCCCGCCGGCCTCCCCGGCGGCGGCATGCCGGACCTCTCGGGCCTCCCGGCGTCGCTGCGCGACATGCCCCCCGGGCTCGACCAGCTGCCACCCGGCTTCGACCCGAGCAAGCTGAGGTTCCCGAAGGGGAAGTAGATGTTCCGGCTGCGCGGCGTCCTGCTGCCGGGCGAGGAGTCCGTCGAGCTGTGGATCGACGGCGCCGGGCGGCTGAGCGAGCCGCTGCGGGGCGCCGAGACGCTGGTCGACGGCGGGTACATCGTGCCGGGCCTCGTCGACGCGCACTGCCACATCGGGCTCGGGCCGGGCGGCGGCGTCGACCTCGAGGAGGCCGACGCGCAGGCCCGCGTCGACCGCGACGCCGGCACGCTGCTCGTGCGCGACTGCGGCTCGCCGATCGACACCTCACCGCTGCAGGCGCGCGACGACCTCCCGGAGATCATCCGGGCCGGCAGGCACGTCGCGCGGCCCAAGCGCTACATCCCGGGCGTCGCCCAGGAGCTGGACGACCCGGCGCTGCTCCCCGACGCCGTCGCGGAGCAGGCCGCCGCGGGGGACGGCTGGGTCAAGCTCGTCGGCGACTGGATCGACCGCGGCGCGGGCGACCTCGCCCCGCTCTGGCCCGACGACGTGCTGGCCACGGCCATCGACACCGCCCACCGCGCAGGCGCCCGCGTCACGGCACACGTGTTCGGCGCCGAATCGATCCCCGGCCTGGTGCGCGCGGGCATCGACTGCATCGAGCACGGCACCGGCCTCACCGACGACGTCATCGCCGAGATGGCCGCGCGCGGCACGGCCCTGGTGCCCACGCTGATCAACATCGAGACGTTCCCGGCGATCGCCGACCAGGCGGTCCGGTACCCCGCCTACGCGGACCACATGCGGCGGCTGCACGCCGGTGCGGGAGCGGTGGTCCGCCGGGCGGTGGAGGCGGGGGTGCCCGTCTACGCGGGCACCGACGCCGGTGGTGGCATCGCCCACGGCCGCCTCGCCGACGAGGTCATCGCCCTGCACCGCGCCGGCCTGCCGGCGGCCGACGCGCTGGGCGCCGCGAGCTGGGCGGCCCGCCGCTGGCTGGGCCGGCCCGGCCTCGAGCCCGGCGCCCGCGCCGACCTGGTGGTCTACCGCCGCGACCCGCGCCTGGACCTCTCGGTCCTGCACGAACCGGCCCTGGTGGTGCTCCGCGGCCGTCCGGTGCACGCCGGCACCTGACCGCCCACCGCTCGGACACCGAATCCTGCGCCGGCACACCGACTGCAGTCGGTGTGCGAGGACGGAAGTCGGTGTGCGAGGGCCGGGCCGTCGGGCAGGGGAGCGGCGGCGTTCCTGACCGGCCGGTAGCGTCGGGGGCGTGGGAGCGGTGCAGGGTGACGGTCGATCGCGTGCGGAGGAACCGGAGGGCACGGATCCCGCGCGACCCGACGGCGCCCCGGTCGAGCAGGCCGCGGACCCGGCGCCCGGGCACGTCGACGTGAACGGCCACCCACAGCGTCCGGATCCGCGGTCGACGAGTGCAGACCCCGCCCCGGGCGAGGTGTCGCCGGGAGCCGGGACGCAGGCCATGCCACCGCCACCGCCACCGCCTGCGCCGGAGGTCGTGCCCGCGCAACCGCAGGCGCCACAGGGCGAGCCGCCGCCGTTCGCGCAGGCCGCGCCGCCGCCGTTCCCGCCTGCCGTGCCGCCGCCGTTCCCGCAGGCCGTGCCGCCGGCGTCCCCGCAAGCCGCACCGCCGCAGTTTGCGCAGACCGTGCCGGCGGGGCCGCCGTTCCCGCAGGCATATCCGCCCCAGCAGGCATATCCGCCGCAGCAGCCGCCGTTCCCGCAGGCCGTCGGCGCGGCCGTGCCTCCTCCCGGCTTCCCCGCCGGTCCGCCTCCGGTGCATCCGCAGCAGCCCCCGGCAGCTCCGCCGGCGCCGCGCCGGACCCACCGGTGGGGGCTCGGCGCGTTCGCGCTCGCCGAGCTGGCGTTCCTCGCCTGCTCCGTCCTCGTCGCGTGGTTCCTGGTCGACCCGGACGCGCCGTCGGTCCCCCAGCTGGGCATCGCGGTCGCCGTGCCGACGCTCGTCGCCGCGGGCGTCGCGATCGCCGCCACGCTCGTCCGGGGCAACGGTCCGGTGCGCGACCTGGGGCTCGTCTGGTCGTGGCGCGACGTCGGCGCGGGGCTCGCCTTCGGGCTCGGTGGGTTGTTCGTCACCGCGGTCGCGGCGATGGTGTGGGTGTCGATCGTCGGGCCCGACGTGAACTCGGCCGTCGGCACGGCGTTCGACGGCCAGCGCGCGTCGTGGCCCGCGGCCCTGGGGATCGCGCTGCTCGTCGTGATCGTCGCGCCGATCTGCGAGGAGATCCTCTACCGCGGCCTGCTGTGGGGGGCGTTGGAGCGGATCGGCGCAGGTCGGTGGGTCTGCTTCGGCGTCACCACGCTGGTGTTCGCCCTGTTCCACTTCGAGCTGGAGCGCGCGCCACTGCTGCTCGTGATCTCGATCCCCATCGGGCTGGCGCGGCTCTTCACCGGCCGCCTGCTGGCGAGCGTGATCGCGCACCAGATCAACAACTTCCTTCCGGGCGTCGTGCTCTTCCTCGCGCTGACCGGCAACATCCCGGTGTAGGCGGCGAGCCGCGGGGCACGCGCCGGAGCGCAACCCGGCGTCGTCTGGCAGAATGGCCGATCGGCCCCGCGGCTGGCCCTCTACCGTGCCGCGGACGCACCACACACGCGAGGACCGCGCAGCCCGTACCCCCACGCGAGCCGCGCGGACCCACCCGAAGCACACGATCCTCGAGGAGCACCGACCAGCGTGGCCGTCAAGATCAAGCTGATGAGGCTGGGCAAGATCCGCCAGCCGTACTACCGAATCGTCGTCGCCGACGCCCGCAGCCGTCGCAGCGGCCGGGCGATCGAGACCATCGGCAAGTACCACCCGAAGAACGACCCGAGCCTCATCGAGGTCGACTCGGCCCGGGCGCAATACTGGCTGGGTGTGGGCGCGCAGCCCACCGAGCCGGTGCAGAACCTGCTCGAGATCACCGGCGACTGGCAGAAGTTCAAGGGCCTGCCCGGCGCCGAGGGCACGCTCAAGCCGCAGCCGGAGAAGGTCGACAAGCTCGCCCGCTTCCAGGCCGCGCTCGCCGCCGCCGGCGAGGAGCCCACCACCGAGGCCACCACGCCGCGCAAGAAGGGTGGCGACCGCCGGGCGAAGGGCGACAGCGGAGACGCTGCCGCCGAGGCTCCCGCAGAAGCGTGACCGAGCTTGCGAGGTCACCAATGAGCACAGCAGTGCCGCGAACGAGGCCGACGAGCGTCAGCGAGGAGGTCTCGTGAGTGTCCTGGCGGACGCTCTGGAGCACCTCGTCCGGGGCATCGTCGACCACCCCGACGACGTGCAGGTGGAGCTGGTCACCACGCGTCGGGGTCGCACCCTCGAGGTCCGGGTGCACCCCGAGGACCTCGGCAAGGTGATCGGGCGCGGCGGGCGCACCGCCACCGCGCTGCGCACGGTCGTCGGCGGTATCGGTGGCCGGGGCGTGCGGGTGGATGTCGTCGACACCGACCGGTAGCACCCCGGGCGCACCCCGCCCGGACACCGAGTACCTCGTCGGGATCGCCGTGCGGGCCCATGGCCTGCGCGGCGAGCTCGTCGTGGACGTGCACACGGACTCCCCGGACGAGCGGTTCGCCGCCGGGGCGTCCCTCATCGCGCAGCGGCCGGGTGCGCCCAGCGGGACCCTGACCGTCGAGTCGGCCCGGCCGCACTCCGGTCGCTTGCTCGTCCGGTTCGTCGAGGTGCCCGACCGCGACGCGGCCGAGGCGCTGCGCGGCACCCGGCTCCTCGTCGCGGCCGACGCCATCACGCCGCCCGCCGACGACGAGGAGTTCCACGTCCACCAGCTGGAGGGCCTGCGGGCCGAGCTGGTGGACGGCACCGTCGCCGGCACTGTCCGCGAGGTCGTGCACGGCCCCGGCGGCGAGCTGCTCGTCCTCGCCCGCCCCGGAGGCGGCCCGGACATCCTGGTCCCGTTCGTGCAGGCCATCGTCCCGACGGTGGACCTGGCGGGCGGCCGGCTGGTCCTCACCCCACCCGAGGGCCTCCTCGACCCCGCCTGACTCCGGCCTCGCACACCGACTTCGGCCCTCACACACCGACTGCAGTCGGTGTCCGAGCGCAGATGTCGGTGTGCGAGCTGCCGCTCGCCGCGGCCGGCGCCGCCTCGACGCGGTCGCACACCGATTTCGGTGCTGGCACATCGACTGCGGTCGGTGTGTGAGTGCAGATGTCGGTGTGGGAGCGTCCGTCAGACGCCGTGGCTGCTGGACGGGATCCCGGGATCGATCACGCCATCGGCTCGATGTTCTGGTTGAGGTGGAAGAGGTTGTCCGGGTCGTAGGTGGCCTTGACCCGCCGCAACCGGTCGTAGTTCCGCCCGTAGTTCTGCGGCACGCGGCCCTCGTCCTCCGACAGCATGTTGACGTACCCCCCTTCCGTGCCCGCGTAGGGGTGGACCGCGTCGTAGTAGTCCCGCGCCCACCGGATGGCGCCCTCGTCCTCGGCCGGGGTGTCGTAGAACGCGCCGATGACCATCACGTACCGCGCGTCGCGGTGCCCGAACGCCGTCTCCTCCGGACCGACCCGCGACGGCGCCCCGTTGATCGAGTACAGGTGCATCGTCGAGGTGAGGCTCGGCGTCGGCGGCCCGTGCTCGACGTGCGCGGCGACGGCCTCGTCCGGCAGATCGCGCACGAAGTCGGCCTTCCAGTACTGCCGCATCCCCTTGTAGAACAGCCCGTCGAAGGCCGAGTTGAGGGCGGGGTAGGGCATCGGGCCGACGTGCTCGGCCTTGACCCGGGCCGCGTCGCGGAACGGCTTGATCGCCTGCTCGCCCTGCTCCGGCCGCCCGCTCCAGCAGGTGACCACCACGCAGAACATGTCCCCGTGCCGGTCCTGCGGGATGAACGGCAGCGGTGGGGCCATCTGCCAGCCGAAGAACGCCCCGAGCTGCTCGGGCGCTTCCTGGATGTACTCGTCGTAGGCGCGCATCACGGCCGGCGCGTCCTCGACCTCGAACAGCATGGGACCGCCGTAGATCGTCGCGACGTCGTGCAGGGCGAGCTCCATCGACGTCACCACGCCGAAGTTGCCCCCGCCGCCGCGCAGGGCCCAGAGCAGGTCCTCGTTCTCGTGCTCGCTCGCGACGACGATGCGGCCGTCCGCGGTGACCACCTCGGCGCTCACGAGGTTGTCGCACGACAGCCCGCAGCCGCGGGCGAGGTACCCGACCCCGCCGCCCAGCGTCAGGCCGCTCACGCCGGTGGTCGAGATGATGCCCCCGGTGGTGGCGAGGCCGAAGGCGTGGGTGGCGTGGTTGAAGTCGCCCCACGTGGCGCCGCCCCCGGTCCGAGCGGTCTTCCGCACGGGGTCGACGAACACGTTGTTGATCAGCGACAGGTCGAGCACGACGCCGCCGTCGCACGTGCCGAACCCCGGAGCGCTGTGCCCGCCGCCCCGCACCGCGAGATCGAGGCCCGCATCGCGGGCGTAGTCGACGGTCGCGGCGGCGTCCGCGGTCGCCGCGGCGCGGACGATGAGCGCGGGACGCCGGTCGTGGATGCCGTTGTGGACGCGGCGGTGCTCGTCGTAGCCGTCGTCGCCCGGCTCGATGACGGGCCCGCGCACCTGCTCGCGCAGCTCGGCGATGGTGGTCATGTCCCCTCCTGCGGTCCTGGTGGAGGCGAGACCATGCCGGACGGGGCGTTCCCGCAGCGTTCCCGATCACGCAGCGTTCCCGATCACGCCGTCCCGATCACGCTGTCCCGCTCAGCCGGGCCGCGGTCGCGGCGGCGCGGTCGCGGAGCCACGGCGCGTCCGCGCGGACGGCCTCGTCGACCGCGGAGCGGGCGCTGACCCGCGCCCCGGCCCGGTCGCCTGCGGCCGCCCGCAGCTCCGCGTCGATGCGCAGGAGCTCGGCGAGCAGGTAGCGCTGGTCACTCGCGGTGGTGCGGTGCACGGCCTCGTCGACGACCGCGAGCCCGGCGCGCGGGTCGCCGGCGCGCAGGTGGGCGCGGGCCAGCAGGCTGAGCCCGAGGGTCAGGTGCAGCGGCTGGTCCTGCCGGAGCTGGTCGGTGGCCCCGCGGATCACGTCGACGCCGTCGAGGTCGCCGTCGAGGACGTCGCACCACCCCCGCAGGAACCGGGCGACGATCGCGAAGTACCCGATGTTCACGGCGTGCGTGGCGGTGTCCAGGGCGTCGACCGCGGCGCGCAGGTCCCGATCCCCGGGCTCGAGCGCGACCAGGATCGCGTCGAAGGCACGGACGTATCCCGTGGTCATCGGGTCGTCGAGCTCCGCGGCCACCCGCAGCGCCTCGCGCATCGACGCCGCGGCGTCGGCGGGCCTGCCGCGGAAGAGCTGCGTGAGGGCCAGGCGGGACGAGCACACCCCCAGCGGGTCCTGGCCGTGGAGCGCGACGTGCAGCGGGGCGTCCTCGATGCGGTAGGAGCCGATGGCGGCGCGCAGGTGGTGCTCCGCGGCCGCGAACCCGCCCCGCCAGAACGCGCTGACCCCCAGCACGTACTCGCCCTCGGTGCGCGCGGTCGGCTCGGTCCCGGCCGTGGCGACCAGCTCCCTGCCCATCTCCTCCGCCCGGTCGAACGAGAGGGTGGCCACGGCGTGCAGCGCGAGGCCGCGCAGCACGGCCGCGCTGGGGCGGCGCCCGAGCTTGCGGTGCAGGGTGAGCGCACGCTCGAAGCAGTGCAGGGCCTCGGGCGCGCCGTAGCCGCGGCGCGCGACCAGCGGCACCCCGAGCGCCGAGCGCAACCTCAGCTCCACCTCGTCGCGCCCCGCACCGCGCGCCGACTCGTCGAGCAGCGCCACCGCGCGCTCCAGCAGGGCGATGCAGTCGTCGAGGGCGAAGACGCGGTGGGCGTGGCGGGCGGCCCGCTCGTAGGCCGCGACGGCGCGGGAGGCGAGCCCCGCGCTGGTCCAGTGGACGGCGAGGCGGGCGCTGACCGGGTCGAGATCGGCCGCGTGGTGCACCTCGACGGCCTCGGCGACCCGGCGGTGCAGCCGACGCCTGCGCGCGGGGCTGATCAGTTCCACGGCGACCTCGCGCAGCCGGTCGTGGCTGAAGTCGAACGCCGGACCGCGTTCGCGGATGACGTGGTGCTGCCAGAGCTCGTCGAGGTCCTCGGTCAGCTCGTCCTCGGGGCGCCCGGCGGCGGTGGCGAGGACCGCCGGGGTGAACTCGCGGCCGATCGTCGCTGCGACCTCGGCGAGCGCCCGGGCTCCCGGCGAGAGGCGGTCGAGGCGGGCGCTGATCACGGCGTGCACGGTGGGCGTCAGCGCGACGCGCCCGCCCGTGCCCGCGCCGAACCCCGCCCGCACGGCCTCGAGGACGAACAGCGGGTTGCCCTCGGTCTCCCGCCACAGCCGGGCCGCGGCATCGGGGTGCAGGCCCGGGCCGACCTGGGCCGCCATCGCGGCCGTCGCGGCGGCGTCGAGGGGCCCGAGGGGGATCGTCGTGACGGCGCCCGCCGGGGCGAGGTGGCGGCGCAGGCGCGCCACCGCCCGCTCGCCCGCGGCGTCGTCGTCGCGGGCCGTGCCCGCCACCAGCAGGGGAGCCGACGGCGCGCTGCGGACGAGGTAGCCGCACAGCTCGACCGTGTCGGTGTCGCACCACTGCAGGTCGTCCACGACGAGCAGCAGCGGGCGGCCCGTCGCGAGGAGGCCGCGGCGGACGGCGTCGAGCAGGTGGTGGCGGCGGCCGACGTCGGTGGCCGGCGGCCCGTCCGGCAGCTGCGGGTGCGCCAGCCGGAGCTCGGGCAGCAGCCGCGCGAGCTCGGCGAGCCAGGCGTCGCCGAGGGCGTCGAGGCCGGCCCGCACGGGCTCGGACCGCAGCCAGTCGACCACCGGTCCCCACGGTGGTCGGCCCGCCGCCTCGTAGGCCCGGCCGCCTGCCACGGCGTGCCCGTCCGCGGCCGTGCGCCGGGCCAGCTCCTCGACGAGGCGCGACTTGCCGATGCCCGCCTCCCCGGTGACCAGCAGGAGGTGGGCCCGGCCCCCGGAGGCGGCGCGCCACGCCGCGCGGGCCGCCCGCCACTCGGCCGCCTGGCCGACCAGCTCGGGTCCGGCGGGACCCGTCGGGCCCGTCGCGCGGAGTCGTGCGGCGACCGCGGTGGTCGCGGGCTCGGGGGTGACGCCCAGGTCGCGGGCCAGCCGCTCGGCGAGGCGTTCGTACACGCGCAGGGCCTCGCTCCGCTCGCCGCGCCGGGCCAGCGTGCGCATCAGCAACCGGCAGGTGGGCTCGTGCAGGGCATCGATCCCGAGCAGCCGGCGCGCGTACGCCACGACGTCGGTGTCGCGGTGCTCGGCGTCGGCGTGGACCGCGAGCCCGGCCAGCGCCTCGACGGCGAGCAGGCGCAGCCGCTCCCGCTCGGCGACCACCCACTCGTCGTCGCACGCCGGCAACAGGTCACCGCCGTAGCAGCGCGCCGCGCCCGCAGGGTCCCCGCCGGTGGCGGCGTCGGTGAACGCCACGACGTCGAGCCACGCGGCCCCGCCGCACCAGCGCACCGTGCGCGCGCCTGCGTCGACGACCTCGCCGGGTGCGGGGAGGGCGCGGCGGAGGTCGTGGAGCAGCTTGCGCAGGTTGGTCCGGGCCTGGGCCGCGGTCGAGTCCGGCCAGAGCTCGCCCGCCAGCCGGTCGCGGGGCACACCCGCGTCCCGGGCGAGCGCCACCCGCGCGAGCAGGCGCTGCATGCGCGGCGCGGTGAGCTCCGGCACCGTCCGCCCGTCGAGGGTGGCGCTCGCCTCGCCGAGGCAGCGGAGCACCAGGCGCGCGCGGCCGGTGCCGGACGGGGTCCGGCGACGGGTCGCGCGGGTGGCGTTCGGTGCGGGCACGGTGGTCCTCGGCGGTGGACGGGTGGCAGGCGGTCCAGTGCACCGCTGAACCGGCGGACGGGCAACGGCCGTTCGGCGCAGCGAGCCGCGGTGTCAACTAAGGTTGACAGAGGCGGTCTGTCAACGTAGGTTGACGGCATGAGCGATGCCACGAAGGTCGCGGCGGCGGCGTCCAGCAGGGACCCGGCCGTCGGGTTGGCGGCGGTGGCGTCCCTGCGGGGACTGCTGGAGTCGCTGGAGGAGCTGCAGGTCTCGAACGCGCGGTCCCAGGGCTGGTCCTGGCAGCAGATCGCGGACGCACTGCACGTGAGCCGACAGGCCGTGCACAAGAAGTACCGCCGGTACGGGTTCTGAGGGGAACGAGATGTTCGAACGGTTCACCGGCGAGGCCCGCAAGGTCGTCGTCGACGCCCAGGAAGAGGCGCGGACGCGGGCGGCGGACGAGATCCGCACCGAGCACCTGCTCGCCGCGATCTACACGGTGCGGGACGACCTCGCGCTCGCCGTGCTCGACGAGCTCGGCGTCGACGAGGCCGACGTGCTGCGCGACATCGACCGGCTCCGCCCCGGCTCGGCCCCGGCGCTCGACGCCGATGCGCTGTCCGCGATCGGGATCGACCTCGACGAGGTGCGTCGCCAGGTCGAGGAGGCGTTCGGGCCGGGCGCGCTCGACCGCACGCGGGCCGCCCACGGCGGGAGCCCCGGTCGTCTCTTCGGCCACATCCCCTTCGAGGGCCAGGCCAAGAAGGCGCTCGAGCTCGCGCTGCGCGAGGCGGTCCACCTGCGGCACGACCGCATCGGCGCCGCGCACATCCTGCTCGGGCTGATCCACGCCGACGGCGGGGCCGCCCACCACGTCCTGGCCGCGCGAGGGGTGCGGCTGGAACCGGCCCGGGCGGTCGTGGAGCAGCTGGTGCGCGACCGCAAGGCCGGATGAGGGGGCCGCGCGCCGCGCCCGCATCGGGTGGGTGCGGCGCGCGCCCGGCCGTCCTGGCAGCATCCGTCCGTGCGGATCGACGTCATCACGATCTTCCCCGGCTACCTGGCCCCGCTGCGCGAGGCGCTGCTGGGGCGGGCGATCGCGGCCGGGCTGGTCGACCTGGACGTGCACGACCTGCGCGACTGGACGCACGACGTGCACCAGGCCGTCGACGACGCGCCCTACGGCGGCGGGCCCGGCATGGTGATGCGCCCGCAGGTCTGGGGGGAGGCCCTCGACGCGGTGCTCGCCCGGGACGCGCGGACGCCGCGGATCGTCGTCCCGACGCCCGCGGGGCGGCCGTTCACCCAGGCCACCGCACAGGAGTGGGCCGGAGCGGAGCGGCTGCTGTTCGCGTGCGGCCGCTACGAGGGCATCGACCAGCGCGTCGTCGACGACGCGCGCGGTCGCGGCCTGCCCGTCGACGAGGTGAGCATCGGCGACTACGTGCTCGTCGGCGGCGAGGCCGCGGTGCTCGTGATGGTGGAGGCCGTGGTGCGGCTGCTGCCCGGCGTGCTCGGCAACCCGGCGTCGGCGGAGCAGGACTCGTTCTCCGACGGGCTCCTGGAGGGCCCGGCCTACACCCGGCCCGAGACGTGGCGCGGTCTCGCCGTCCCGGAGGTGCTGCGCAGCGGCAACCACGCGGCGATCGCCCGGTGGCGCCGCGACCGCGCGCTGGAGCGCACGGCGCAGCGACGGCCCGACCTGCTCGCCGCCCTGCCCGAGCGCGCCCTCGACAAGGCCGACCGGGCGTTCCTGGCGAGCCTGGAGGGCTCGGGGGACGGGTGATTTCACCCGCCCGCCGGGCGTCTGGCACTATGGACTGGTTGCCCGCGCCCGACGCGGGCCTGCCCGGCGCCCCCGTGCTCGACTGCGAACGGCGCCCCTGCACGACCGCCACACGGACCGAGGACGGATCTTCGCGATGAACACCCTGGACGCCCTGGACGCACAGCTGCTGCGCTCCGACATCCCCGCCTTCCGCCCGGGTGACACGCTCAAGGTGCACGTGAAGGTCATCGAGGGCAACCGCTCCCGCATCCAGGTCTTCCAGGGCGTCGTCATCCGGCGCCAGGGGGCCGGGGCCCGCGAGACCTTCACCGTCCGCAAGATCTCGTTCGGTGTCGGCGTCGAGCGCACCTTCCCGGTGCACTCCCCGAACATCGACAAGATCGAGCTGTTCACCCGCGGCGACGTGCGCCGCGCCAAGCTCTACTACCTCCGTGAGCTGCGCGGCAAGGCCGCGAAGATCAAGGAGAAGCGCGAGACCCCGTCCGCGTCCTGACCGCCTCACCGCGGTTGCCGTAGCCTCGTGGGCGTGGCCCTCCCCGAGCTCCCCGACGACCGTCGGGCGCGCCCGCGGCTCGCGCCGGAGCCGGGTCACCACCCGCAACCGCCCGGTCAGCGGCCGATCGCGCCGCCGGACGTCCCGCCCCCGGGACGCCCGGTCCCGCGGCCCGGCGTCCCGAACGGGAATCCGCCCGGTCCGGCAGGCAACGGGCGGCCCACGGGCGGCATGCCCGCGCCCGCCGGTCCGAACGGCGCGCCCGGTGTCCGTCCCGGTGGGAACGTGCCCCCCGCGCGGCGCGCCGGCCCGCCCGACCCCGCCGACGACGAGCCCACGGTCGTGCACGGGGACCTGCTGGGCGGCGCGGCCGCGGAGTCTCCCGAGGCCCCGGGCCGGCACCGCAGGCGGGCGGGCGCGTCCCCGCAGGGCCGGCCCGCGTCGGAGTACCGCGAGCAGGTGGAGGCGAGCGGCCGCAAGGTCCGCCCCGGCCGGCGGCGGCGCCCGACGTTCTGGAAAGAACTGCCGATCCTGATCGTCACGGCGCTGGTGCTCACGTTCCTGATCCAGACGTTCCTCGCGAAGGTCTACGTGATCCCGTCCGGGTCGATGGAGACCACGCTGCACGGCTGCACCGGCTGCAACAACGACCGCGTGCTCGTCGACAAGATCACCTACCGGTTCACCGACCCCGCCCCGGGCGACGTCGTGGTCTTCCGCGGCCCGGACAGCTGGAGCAGCGAGATCGACGTCGAGGAGCCGAGCAACGCGGTGACGCGGGGCCTGCAGCTGTTCGGGTCCCTGATCGGGCTCGCCCCGCCGAGCGAGAAGGACTTCGTCAAGCGGATCATCGCGGTCGGCGGCCAGACCGTGCAGTGCTGCGACGCGCGCGGCCAGGTGATGGTGGACGGCGAACCGCTCGACGAGCCCTACGTCTACTACCTCCCCGAGGCCGGACCGCCCAAGCAGGCGCCGTTCGGGCCCGTCACGGTCCCCGAGGGGCACCTGTGGATGATGGGCGACAGCCGCAACAACTCGGCCGACTCCCGGGTGCCCGACCACGGCGCCGTGCCCGTCGAGAACGTCATCGGCCTGGCCCGGCTGGTCGTGCTGCCGTTCGACCGGTTCGGGTGGATCGAGGCGGACGACCCGCAGTCCACGGCCGTCGGCATGGGTGACGGGGCCGGCACCCCGCTCGCCCTCGGGATGATCGGCACGCTCCCGCTGGCGGTGGCCCGGCGGCGCCGGGCGGCGGGCGACCCGCAGTTCCTCCCGCGTCCGCCCCCCTGAACGCGCGCCGCCGGAACGCCTGGCGGACACTGCTCCCCGATGGCCGCACGACCCGTACCCCGCAGGCGCACGCGCCGCCCGGTGCGCCCCACCCTGCCGCCCGAACTGCGCCCCACCCGCGCCGTGGTGCGCCGCTCGGGCAGCTGGACCCTGCAGAGCACCCTGCACCGGCACGGCC
Source organism: Pseudonocardia kunmingensis (assembly GCF_006716445.1). Classification (GTDB taxonomy): domain Bacteria; phylum Actinomycetota; class Actinomycetes; order Mycobacteriales; family Pseudonocardiaceae; genus Pseudonocardia; species Pseudonocardia kunmingensis. The sequence continues at coordinate 1,312,359 of NZ_VFPA01000001.1, read as the reverse complement.
TGGGCCCCGTCGCGGGCGTCGACGAGGCGGGCCGGGGTGCCTGCGCGGGCCCGCTGGTGGTGGCCGCGTGCGTCCTGCGTCCCGGCGACGCCAAGCGACTGGAGGGGCTGACCGACTCCAAGCTGCTCACCCCGGCGGCCCGCGAGGAGTACTACGCGCTGATCACCCGCCGCGCGCAGGACTCGGCCGTGGTCGTCATCCCGCCCGAGGAGGTCGACCGCCGCGGCGTGCACGTCGCCAACGTCGAGGGGATGCGCCGCGCCGTCGCCGGGTTGCGCGACCGGCCCGGCTACGTCCTGACCGACGGGTTCGCGGTGCGCGGGTTCGGCAGTCCGGCGCTGGCGGTGCCGAAGGGCGACCAGGTGGCCGCGTGCGTCGCGGCCGCGTCGGTGCTGGCGAAGGTCACCCGGGACCGGATCATGGTCGCGCTCGACGCGGAGTTCCCGGAGTACGGGTTCGCCGAGCACAAGGGCTACTGCACGCCGGTGCACGACCAGGCGATGCTCGCGCACGGCCCGAGCCGGGTGCACCGCTACTCGTTCGTCAACGTCCGCGCCGCCCGTGACGGGGTGCGGCCGCCCGCCGTGCCGCCGGGGGAGGAGATCCTGGGCGAGCCGGGGGACGACACCATCGAGGCGGGGCTCGCCGAGGACCTCGCCGAGGGTCTGGTCCACAATGGGGCGCTCGTCGTCGGGACGTCCGACGGTGCCGGAGGAGGGGTAGGACCGTGAGCGCCGAGGATCTCGAGAAGTACGAGACCGAGATGGAGCTCACGCTCTACAAGGAGTACCGGGACATCGTGGCCCAGTTCTCCTACGTCGTGGAGACGGAGCGTCGCTTCTACCTGGCCAACTCGGTCGACGTCGCGGCCCGCAACGCCGACGGGGAGATCTACTTCGAGGTCCGGATGTCCGACGCGTGGGTGTGGGACATGTACCGGCCCGCGCGGTTCGTGAAGAACGTCCGGGTGCTGACGTTCAAGGACGTGAACGTCGAGGAGCTGGACAAGCCCGACCTGCGCCTTCCGGAGGGCAACCAGTTCGGGGCATAGGCCTCCGACGGTCGCGGGCCGCCCCGGGTGGGTTGTCCACCTCGCCCCCCGGCTGTCCACAGTTCTCGCAACGGGCTGTCCGGCGCCGCCCACCTCGCCGATCGTGGTCGGCATGGCAGCGAAGGACGTGCTCGGGCGCCGCGGTGAGGACCTCGCGGCGCAGTACCTCGAGCGGCAGGGCCTGGTGGTCCTTTCCCGCAACTGGCGGTGCCGCCACGGCGAGCTCGACCTGGTCGCCACCGACTCCACCCGGCTGGTCGTGTGCGAGGTCAAGACCCGCTCGAGCACCCGGTTCGGGGTGCCGGCCGAGGCGGTCGACCGGCGCAAGGCGGCCCGCATCCGGCTGATCACCCGGGCCTGGCTCGCGGCGCACCAGGTCCGCTGGTGCGAGATCCGGTTCGACGTGCTCGCCGTCGTGGCCGAGCCCGGGGCACCGGTCACGGTCCAGCACTACGAGGGGGCGTTCTGATGGCGCTCGCACGCGCACACTCGGTGGCACTGCTGGGCGTCGACGGGCACGTGGTCGAGATCGAGGCCGACGTCGGGGGCGGGCTGCCCGGGTTCCACCTGGTCGGGTTGCCCGACGCCGCGCTGCACGAGTCGAAGGACCGGGTGCGCGCGGCCATCGTCAACAGCGATCGGAGCTGGCCCAACGAGCGGATCGTGCTGGCCCTCTCGCCCGCCACCCTGCGCAAGGCGGGCAGCGCGTTCGACCTGGCGCTCGCCTGTGCCGTGCTCGGCGCGTGCGAGGTACTGCCACAGGCCGCCCTCGACCGCACCGTCCTGCTCGGGGAGCTCGCGCTCGACGGCAGGTTGCGCCCGGTCCGCGGCGTGCTGCCGTGCCTGCTCGCGGCCCGCGAGGCGGGGATGGAGCGGGCCGTGGTGCCCGAGTCCTCGCTGGCCGAGGCCGCCCTCGTGGAGGGCATCGCGGTGCACGGGGCGCCCAACCTCGACGCGGCGCTGGCGTTCCTGGGCCACGGGCACGCGTTGCGCAGGCCGGGCGCGATCGTCCACGACGAGGCCGTGCGACCGCTGGACCTCGCCGACGTCGTCGGCCAGGACGACGCGCGGCACGCCATCGAGATCGCCGCAGCCGGCGGTCACCACGTGCTGCTGGTGGGCCCGCCGGGCACCGGGAAGACCATGCTCGCCCAGCGCTTCGTCGGGCTGCTGCCGCGCCTGGGCCCGGAGGAGGCGCTCGCGCTCGCGGCGGTCCGGTCGGTCGCGGGGCGGTTGCCCGGGGGCGGCGCGCTGAGCACGCTCCCGCCCTTCGTGGCGCCACACCACTCCAGCTCGATGGCCGCGCTCGTCGGCGGCGGCAGCGGCCTGGCCCGCCCCGGCGCCGTGTCGCTGGCCCACCTCGGGGTCCTGTTCATGGACGAGGCGCCGGAGTGGGGAGCGGCCATGCTCGACGCCCTGCGCACGCCGCTGGAGGAGGGCGAGGTGCGGCTGGCCCGGGCGGAGGGCACCGTGGCCTACCCGGCGCGGTTCCAGCTCGTGCTGGCGGCCAACCCGTGCCCGTGCGCGCCTGCGCACGACCGCGACTGCGTCTGCCCGTCGCTGGTGCGCCGCCGCTACCTGGGCCGGTTGTCGGGACCCCTGCTCGACCGCGTGGACCTGCGCGCCCGGATGTTCCCGGTCACGGCGCTCTCGGCGGCAGGCGAGGGCGAGGACACGGCCACGGTCCGGGCCCGGGTGCAGGCGGCCCGTGCCGCGGCCGCGGAGCGCTGGGGGGCGTTCGGCTGGCGCACCAACGCGGAGGTGCCGGGCCCGGTCCTGCGCACGCGGTTCGCCCTGCCCCGGCCCGCCGTGCGGCCGCTCGACGCCGGGTTGCGCGCGGGCGAGCTCACCGCGCGCGGCGCGGACAGGGCGCTGCGGGTGGCGTGGACCTTGGCCGACCTGGGCGGGCGGGACCAACCCGATGAGGACCTGGTCGCCACCGCTCTGTACTTCCGGGACCGGAGGGCGGCGTGAACGAGCGGATCCTGCACGCGCGGGCGTACCTGTCACGGGTCGCCGAGCCGCCCGCCGCGGCGCTGGCTGAGCTCGTGGCCGAGGTCGGGCCCGTGGAGGCGGCGGCACGGGTGCGTGACGGGCGGGTGGGCGAGCGCGTGGCGGGGGAGACCGGGGTGCGCCGGGCGGTGTACCGGGCAGGGGAGGACCTCGCCGCCGCGGCGGCGGCCGGCGCGCGGCTGCTCGTCCCGGAGCACGACGACTGGCCGGGCGACGCGTTCGAGGCCTTCGAGGCCGCGGGAGCGCGCGAGCTGGCACCACCGCTCGCGCTGTGGGTGCGCGGGCCGGGAGCGCTCGGCGCCCTCAGCAGGCACGCGGTGGCCGTCGTGGGGGCGCGCGCGGCCACCAGCTACGGCACCCACGTGGCGGGGGAGCTGGGCGCCGGGCTCGCCGACCGCGGTTACACGGTCGTCTCCGGTGCCGCCATCGGCGTCGACGGCGCCGCCCACCGCGGGGCCCTCGCGGTGCAGGGGCCCACCGTGGCGGTGCTCGCGTGCGGCGTGGAGCGGGCCTACCCGGCGTCGCACCAGCTGCTGCTGGAGCGGATCGCCGCCGAGGGGCTCGTCGTGAGCGAGTACCCGCCGGGCAGCGTGCCGGCGCGCCACCGCTTCCTCGTGCGCAACCGGCTGATCGCGGGCATCGCCGGCGGCACCGTGGTGGTGGAGGCGGGGTTGCGCAGCGGGGCGCAGCGCACCGCGTCCGACGCCGTCTCGCTCGGGCGGCCGGTGATGGCCGTGCCGGGCGCGGTGACCTCGGGCCTGTCCGCGGGCTGCCACCGGCTCGTGCGCGACGGTGCGCTGCTGGTCACCCGCACCGAGGAGGTGCTGGAGGCGGTGGCCCCGATCGGGCTGCACCTGGCCGAGCTCCCGGACCTGGGAACCGCGCGCTCCACCGACGGACTCGACGCCGCGGCCGCGCGCGTCCACGACGCGCTGCCGGCGCGTGCCGCCCGCGACACGCGCTGGCTCGCGCTCGAGTCCGGTGTGCCGATCGGCGCCGTGCGCGCCGCCCTCGTCGCGCTGGAGCGCCGGGGGCTCGTGGAGCACCGGGACGGCCGCTGGCGGCGGTGCCCGGTCGTGGAGGAGCCTGCGCCACCGGCCCGAGCGGGCGCCTCGACACGCGCGGGCGGTGCTTGACCGGGGGAGCGGGTGCGCGCACGGTCGAGCGATGTCGTCCCCGCCGGAGCCAGTGGTCACCGCGCCCGGGCCGGCGGCGGCCCTCGACGCGTTCCTGCAGCACCTGGAGCTCGAGCAGGGTCGTTCGGCGCACACGGTCCGGGCCTACCGCAGCGATCTCGCGGGGCTGCTCGCGGGCGTCGGCGACACGCACGAGGTCGACCTGGCGCTGCTGCGCCGCTGGTTGGCGGCCGGGCACGCGGCGGGGCTGGGCCGGGCCACGCTCGCCCGGCGCGCGGCCGCCGCCCGCACCTTCACCGCGTGGGCGCACCGCACCGGCCGGCTGCCGGGCGATCCGGGTGCCCGGCTGGCCTCCCCGCGCCCGCGGCACGCGGTCCCGGAGGTCCCCACCGCCGAGGAGGCCGCCGCCGTGCTGCACGCCGCGGGCAGCGGGGCGGCGGAGGACCACCCGGTGGCGCTGCGCGACCTGCTGGTGCTGGAGCTGCTCTACGCCACCGGGGTGCGCGTGGCCGAGCTGTGCGGCCTCGACCTGGACGACGTCGACGGCGAGCGGCGCGCGTTGCGGGTCGTCGGCAAGGGCGACCGGGAGCGCACCGTCGTCTACGGTGTGCCCGCCTCCGACGCGCTGCGACGCTGGCTGGCCCGCGGGCGCCCGGCGCTGGCGCGCCAGGGGTCGCCGCGTGCGCTGCTGCTCGGCGTGCGCGGCGGGCGGCTCGACACCCGGGTCGCGCGAGGGGTCGTCCACCAGGCGCTGTCCGCCGTGCCCGGCGCGCCGGACGTGGGGCCGCACGGCCTGCGCCACGCTGCGGCAACGCACATGCTCGAGGGCGGCGCGGACCTCCGTTACGTACAGGAGTTGCTCGGTCACGCTAAGCTAGCAACCACTCAGCTCTACACGCAGGTGACGGTCGAGCGGCTGAAGGTGGTTCATGAGCAGGCGCACCCGAGGGCATGACGTCGTCCAGCCCCCATCGGCGCAGCTCAGAGCCGTCCCCGGTCCGGTCGTGCAGGTCGCGGTGCACCCGGTGGCCCCGACGCCCGTCGACGAGCTGTGGGCCGCGTTCCTGGCCGAGCCCAGCCGGGCGCTGCGGGACCGGCTCGTCGTGCACTACACGCCGCTCCTGCGCGCCGTCGCCCACCGGCTGGGGAGCGCGCTGCCGTCCTACGTCGAGGTCGGCGACCTGGTGCAGTGCGGGGTCTTCGGCCTGATCGACGCCATCGAGCGCTTCGACCCGCAGCGCAGCCCCCGCTTCGAGAGCTACGCCGTCGCGCGCATCCGGGGCGCGATCATCGACGAGCTGCGGGCGCAGGACTGGGTGCCGCGCACCGTCCGGGGGCGGGCGCGGGAGCTGGAGCGGGCCCAGGAGCGCCTGGAGGCGCGGCTGCTGCGGGCACCCACCGACGCCGAGCTGGCCGCCGAGCTCGGAGTGGGCGTCCACGAGCTGCGCTCGGCCGGCCGGGGGGTGCAGCTGATCAGCGTGGAGGCGCTGGACGAGAACAGCGGCGGTGTCTCGGAGGTGCTGGCCGACGAGGGCGCGCCCGACCCGATGACCGTCGTGCAGACCACCGAGACCTTGCGGCAGCTGGCGCTCGCGGTCGCGCAGCTGGGCGAGCGCGACCGCGCCGTGGTGCGGCTGTACTACCTCGAGAACCGCACCCTCGCCGAGATCGGCAGGGTGCTCGGCGTGACCGAGTCGCGGGTCTGCCAGCTGCACACCCGGCTGGTCGGCCGCCTGCGCGGGCGGCTGGACGAGCTGGCGGCCGGCTGAGCCGCCGCCGGTCTCACGGCCCGGCCGCGGGCCACGGGACGGGCACCGGCAGCAGCCGCACGTGCGGCGGGCGCAGCAGCACGAGCGGGTCGAGGTACTCCTGCCGGCCCCGCCGCAGCCCCCAGTGCAGGCACGCGGCGGGCGCGCAGGCGGGGTGCCCGGCTTCCAGCTGCCCGAGGACGTCACCGGCGCGCACGACGGCGCCCGCGGCGACGAGGGGGCGCACCGGCTCGTACGTCGTGCGCAGCCCGTCGTCGTGCTGCACGGACACCACGCCGCGCCCGGCCACGGGCCCGGCGAACACCACGGTGCCGCCGCGCGCGGCGAGCACGGCCTGGTCCGCGGTTCCGGTGAGGTCGACACCCCGGTGCCCCGGCCCGTAGACGTGCTCCGGCGCCCGGAAGGGCACGGCGACCGCGGGCGCAGGCAGCAGCGGCCAGGCGTACCGGGCGCCCGGGGCGGGCACCCCCGCGCCGGGCGGTGGTGGCGGTGGCGGCCCGGCGTCGGGTGGCGGGGCGGCGTGGGCGACCGCGGTGCCGGTCGCGCCGAGGACCGCCACGACCGCGAGCCGCACGAGGAGGGCCGCTCCACCCCGGCGCGCGCGTCCGTCCACGCCCGTAGCCTCTCCCGCGGGGACGGCCCGCGGGGCCCGTCGGCGCGGCCCTGTGGATGGTCCGGAGCCGAGGTGGACGGCCGCGGGACGCGCCGTCGGGGCGTTCCCGCCCGCGGCGTACACTCGATCTGCACCTCGACGGCGTCGGGGTGACTTCGCGCGTGTGCGCACCCGCATCGAGCGGGAGCGGTGGACGGGCGGTCCCGGGCCTCCCGGGTCCGGCCACCGGCGCCACGCCAGGGCGGTGCCGCCGACCGGCGCTCCGCGAAACCGCGTGCGTGGCCGCTCGAGGGCCGCGCCTGACGAGAGGGTGAGTACCGGCCGTGGCCGTCGTCACCATGAAGCAGTTGCTGGATTCCGGTGTGCACTTCGGGCACCAGACCCGCCGCTGGAACCCGAAGATGAAGCGCTACATCCTCACCGAGCGCAACGGCATCTACATCATCGACCTGCAGCAGACCCTGTCCTACATCGACCGGGCCTACGAGTTCGTCCGCGAGACCGTCGCCCACGGCGGCACGGTCATGTTCGTCGGCACGAAGAAGCAGGCGCAGGAGGCCATCGCCGACGAGGCGGGCCGGGTCAACATGCCGTACGTCAACCAGCGGTGGCTGGGCGGCATGCTCACCAACTTCCAGACCGTGCACAAGCGCCTCCAGCGCCTCAAGGAGCTGGAGTCGATGGAGCAGACGGGGGGCTTCGAGGGTCGCACCAAGAAGGAGATCCTCATGCTCACCCGCGAGAAGGACAAGCTCGAGAAGACCCTCGGCGGCATCCGCGACATGTCGAAGGTTCCGAGCGCGGTCTGGATCGTGGACACCAAGAAGGAGCACATCGCCGTCGGTGAGGCCCGCAAGCTGGGCATCCCGGTCGTCTCCATCCTGGACACCAACTGCGACCCCGACGAGGTCGACTTCCCGATCCCGGGCAACGACGACGCGATCCGCTCGGCCGCGCTGCTCACCAAGGTGATCGCGCGCGCTGCCGCCGACGGCCTGATGGCGCGTTCTGCGCGCTCGCGCGGCGGCGACGCCGAGGAGAAGCCGGAGGCGGGCGTCGGCACCGACGAGCCGCTGGCCGAGTGGGAGCAGAACCTGCTCTCCGAGGGTGCCGGGTCCGACGGCGCCAGCCTCACCGCGGCCGGTCAGGCCGCCGAGGCGCCCAACCCGGCCGCCGAGCCCGCGCCGGCCTCCACCAGCAACGGCACGCAGCAGACCGCCGGCTGAACAGGCCTTCCCCCCGACACCTCCCGAACAGAACGGACGAAAGGCACCATGGCGAACTACACCGCCGCCGACGTCAAGAAGCTCCGGGACCTCACCGGTTCCGGGATGATGGACTGCAAGAAGGCGCTCGAGGAGGCCGAGGGCGACTTCGACAAGGCGGTCGAGCTGCTCCGCATCAAGGGCGCCAAGGACGTGGGCAAGCGCGCCGGCCGCGAGACGGCCAACGGGCTCGTCGCGGCCGAGGGCGGCACGATGGTCGAGCTGAACTGCGAGACCGACTTCGTCGCCAAGAGCGACGACTTCCAGGCGCTCGCCGACAAGGTCCTGCGCGTCGCGGTCGAGCAGAAGCCGGCCGACGCCGAGGCACTGCGGAAGGCCCCGCTCGACGGGGCCACCGTCGACGACGCCGTGCAGGCGCTGTCGGCCCGCATCGGTGAGAAGCTCGAGCTCAAGCGCTACATCCACGTGGACGGGCCGGTGGCGCTGTACCTGCACCGCCGCGCGTCGGACCTCCCGCCGGCCATCGGCGCCCTGGTGGCGTACGAGGGCGCGGGCGACGAGGCCGCCAAGAGCGTGGCGATGCACATCGCCGCTGCCCGCCCGCAGTACACCACCCGTGAGCAGGTCCCCGGCGACGTGATCGACAACGAGCGTCGCATCGCCGAGGCCACCGCCCGCGAGGAGGGCAAGCCCGAGCAGGTGCTGTCGCGCATCGTCGAGGGCCGGATCAACGGCTTCTACAAGGACGTCGTGCTGCTGGAGCAGCCGTCGGTCCACGAGCCGAAGAAGACGGTCAAGGCGCTGCTCGACGAGGCGGGTGTCACCGTCCGCGACTTCGCCCGCTTCGAGGTCGGCCAGGCCTGAGGCCGGCCGAGGACTGCATGATGACCACCCCACGGATCGGCTCCGACGGCCCCGGCCCCGGCTTCCGCCGCGTGCTGCTCAAGCTCGGCGGCGAGATGTTCGGCGGCGGGGCCGTCGGGGTCGACCCTGGGGTGGTCGAGACCGTCGCCCGCCAGATCGCGGAGGTCGTCGCCACCGGCGCCCAGGTCGCCGTGGTGATCGGCGGGGGCAACTTCTTCCGCGGCTCCGAGCTGCAGCAGCGGGGCATGGACCGCGCCCGTGCCGACTACATCGGCATGCTCGGCACCGTCATGAACTGCCTCGCGCTGCAGGACTTCCTGGAGCGCGAGCACCACGTCGACACGCGCGTCCAGACCGCCATCACCATGGGGCAGGTCGCCGAGGCCTACATCCCGCGCCGCGCGATCCGGCACCTCGAGAAGGGGCGGGTCGTCATCTTCGGTGCGGGTGTCGGCATGCCCTACTTCTCCACCGACACCGCGAGCGCCCAGCGCGCCCTGGAGATCGGCGCGGAGGTCGTCCTGATGGCGAAGGGCGTCGACGGCGTGTACACCGCCGACCCCAAGATCGACCTCGACGCCAAGCTGTACGACGAGATCACCCACCGCGAGGTGCTGGAGCAGGGGCTGAAGGTCGCCGACGCCACGGCGTTCAGCCTCTGCATGGACAACAAGATGCCGATCATCGTGTTCAACCTGCTCGTCGAGGGCAACATCGCCCGCGCGGTGCGGGGTGAGAGGATCGGCACGCTGGTCAGCACCCCGGGCTGGAACGATGGATCTGGGCAGGAAGGCAGGGACGCGCCGTGATCGACGAGACGCTCTTCGACGCCGAGGAGAAGATGGAGAAGGCGGTCGCCGTCGCGAAGGACGACCTCGCCTCCGTGCGCACCGGCCGGGCGACGCCCAACATGTTCTCCCGCGTGGTCGTCGACTACTACGGCGCGATGACCCCGATCAACCAGCTCGCGTCCATCAACGTGCCCGAGGCGCGCATGGCCGTCATCAAGCCCTACGACGCCAGCCAGCTCAAGGCCCTCGAAACCGCGATCCGCAACTCCGACCTCGGGCTCAACCCGAGCAACGACGGTCAGATCATCCGCGTGGTCATCCCGCAGCTGTCCGAGGAGCGGCGCCGCGAGATGGTGAAGGTCGCGCGCGGCAAGGGCGAGGACGCCCGCGTCACCATCCGCAGCATCCGCCGCAAGGCGATGGACGAGCTGCACCGCATCGTCCGGGACGGCGAAGCGGGTGAGGACGAGGTCGGGCGCGCCGAGAAGGAGCTGCAGAGCGCCACCGACCGCTACGTCCACCAGGTCGACGACCTGGTGAAGCACAAGGAAACCGAGCTGCTCGAAGTCTGACGGTGACCGCCTCGTCCTCCTCGCACGCCGCGGCGATGGTGCCCCCTCCGGCCCGCCGCCCGTCCCGTGCGGGCCGCGACCTGGTCGCGGCGATCGCCGTCGGCGTGGGGCTGGGCGTCGTCATCCTGGCGTCGTTGCTGGTCGAGCGGCACCTGTTCGTCGGCGTGCTGGCGCTCTCCACCGCCGTCGCCACCTGGGAGCTCGCCGGTGCCCTGCGCCGCGGCGCCGGGATCGAGGTCCCGCTGCCGATCCTGCTCGTCGGCGGCCAGGCGATGATCTGGTCGTCCTGGCCGTTCGGGCTGCAGGGCCTGGGTGCGGCGTTCGCGCTCACCGCGCTCGCGGTGCTGCTCTGGCGGATGCGCGCCGGCGCCGCGCACTACGTGCGGGACGCCACCGCGGGGCTGTTCACGGCCGCGTACGTCCCGTTGTTCTGCTCGTTCGCGGTGCTGATGCTGGTGGCCGAGGACGGGCTGGGCCGCGTGCTCACGTTCATGCTCTGCGGTGTCGCCTCGGACGTCGGGGGCTACGCGGCGGGCGTGCTGCTGGGTAGGCACCCGATGGCGCCGACGATCAGCCCGAAGAAGTCGTGGGAGGGCTTCGGCGGGTCGCAGCTGGTCGGCATGGTCGCGGGTGCGCTGTGCGTGCACTTCCTGCTCGGCGGCGCGTGGTGGGCCGGTGCGCTCACCGGCGCCCTGCTCGTCACCTGCGCCACGCTGGGCGACCTGATCGAGTCGATGGTCAAGCGGGACCTCGGCATCAAGGACATGAGCACCCTCCTCCCCGGTCACGGTGGCCTGCTGGACCGGCTGGACTCGTTGCTGCCCACCGCCGTGGTGGCCTGGGTCCTGCTGAGCATCGTCGTCCCGTGATCGAGAGGTTCCGCCGCGTCGTCGCGGCCGAGCCGGATCCGGCGATCCCCAGCCCGAACATCTGGAACTGGCCCGACGTCTACGAGCGCGAGAACCGCGCGCAGGACGCCGAGGGGGCGATCTGGGCCGCGCTGCGCGAGGCCGCGCCCTGGGCCGGCCGGGACGTGCTCGACGTGGGGTGCGGTGACGGCTTCCACCTGCCGGTGTTCGCCGCCGAGGCGGCGTCGGTGGTCGGGGTGGAGCCGCACGCCCCGCTGGCGCAGCGGGCGCGCGAGCGGGTGGGAGCGCAGGCGCGGGTGTTCACGGCAGGGGCGGCCGCCCTGCCGCTGCCGGACGCGAGCGTTGACCTCGTGCACGCCCGCACCGCCTACTTCTTCGGCCCGGGGTGCGAGCCGGGGCTGGCGGAGGCTCAGCGCGTGCTGCGGCCGGGTGGTGCGCTCGCGATCGTGGACCTGGACGCCACCGCGGCGCCCTACGGTCGCTGGATGCGGGCGGACCTGCCGCGCTACGACCCGGCCCGCGTGGAGGCGTTCTTCGCGCGGGCGGGCTTCTCCATGCGCCGGGTGCCCACGATGTGGCGCTTCCCGGACCGGGCCACGCTCGAGGCCGTGCTGCGGATCGAGTTCTCCCGCGGCGTGGCCGAACGCGCGATCGCCGGGACCACCGGGATCGAGCTCCCCGTGCGCTACCGGCTGCACGTCCGCCGGAAGGACCCGGTCAGGCCAGGCTGATCTCGCCGTTCGTGACGGTGATGGCCCGGCTCTGGAGCGGTGCCTCCGCCGGGCCCTGTTGCACGCTGCCGTCCAGGCCGAACGTGCTGCCGTGGCACGGGCAGACGATGCTGGTGCCCTCCACCGACGACACCGCGCAGCCCTGGTGCGGGCAGGCGGTGGAGAAGGCGGCGTAGGTGCCCGCGCTGGGCTGGGTGACCACCACACCGGCGGCGTCGAAGATCTGGGCGCTGCCGACCGGGACGTCGGCGGCGGGGCCGACCGGCGTGCCCGCGGCGGCGTCGGCGGGTGCGGTGGGCGGCGGAGCGGTCGAGCACCCCGTGGCGAGCAGGCCGGCTCCGACGGCGGCGACACCGGCGCCGGTGACGACGGTGCGACGGGTCAGGGGAGCGGGGTCGGCCATCGCAGGACTCCTCGTGGTGGCGGGCGGGAGCGGGGGATCGTCGCAGACCCTCGCAGACCGGGCGTGGGGCGGGCGTGGGGATCCGGCGAGCCGCTCCTCGCTACCGTGGGGAGCATGCGTGCGACCCGGGTGCCCTACCTCGAGCCGATCGTCGGCGCGGCGTGGTGGACGGTCGGTGCGGCCGCGCTCGACGGCGGCCCCGGCACCGTCGTGCTGGCCGCGGGCCTCGGGCTGACCGCCGTGCTGGTGATGGCCCTGCGCAGCAGGCACGGAGCGGTCGAGCCCCTCCCGCACCGCGGCCGGGGCCGGTTCCTGCGGTTGCTGGGCATCACCGCGGCGCTGGTCGCGGTCACCGGAACGGTGCTCTCCAGCCTGTCGTGGGGGGAGCTCACGGTGCCGGTGGTGGCCGCCGTCGTGGGAATCGCGGTGCTGATGCTGTCGTCGCAGCTGGACGAGCGGTCGCTGGTCGCGCTCGGGGGCGCGCTGATGGTGCTCGGGGCGGCGGGGGCGCTGCTCGCGCTCGACTCGGCGGGGAAGCTGTACCCGCAGGGCGTCGTCGGGCTCGTCGCGGGCGCGCTGTTCTGGCTGACGAGCGCGCACCGCACCGGGCTGCTGGCCGAGGCGCACCACCGGGTCCGCCGCTGACCGCCGCCCGGCCCTCGTCCCCCCGCCGGGGGAGGAGCTTCCCCCGGCACCGGGAGGATCATGCGCCGAGATCGGCGGATCGTTCCCGGCATGGAGATCACGAACTGGGGCGACACCCGGAGGGGCGTCGCCGGCCGAGCGGTCCTCGCCGCCGCATGGTCCGCGCTCACGATCGCGCTCGGCCTGTGGTGGTGGCTGCGGCCGGGTAGCTACCCGTTCGCGCCGGTCGCGGGGGAGCCGAGGGGAACGCTGCTCGACGTCGTCCCCGCGGCCGCCGTGCCGCCGGTGCTCGTCGGGGCCGGGCTCGTCGGGCTGGGGGGCGCCGCGCTCGCCGGGAAGGGCCGGGCGCGCGGTGCGGTCGTGGTGATCGCTGCCGTGTGGGTGGTGGTGTTCGGGCTCGCGGTGCCGGGGGTGGCGCCGCTGACGCTCACCGGCTACGCGATGGCGATGCTCGGGCCGCCCGTGCTGTTCGCCACGGTGCTCGCCGGTGCGTGGCGGTGGCGCGGCGGACCGGCGGCCGTCGCGGTGTTCGTGCTGGTGGGTGTGCTCGCGTGGAGCACGGGGATCGCCGACGCCGGGGTGCTGGGCCGCTACTGGGTGGTCGTCACCGGCACCCTGGAGAAGACCGTGCCGCCCGCGATCATGCTGTTCTTCCTGGTCGGCGCCCTGGTGTGGGCCGCGCTCGGCGTCCGGGCGGTGCAGCGGGGCGGCGACCCGGCACCGGGGTGGACCCGCCCGGAGGCGGCGGCGCGCTGGGGGAGGGCCGCGGTGGTCGTCGCGGCGGCCTGCGCCCTGCCCTACGGCCTGCACCGGCTGACCTGGCTCACCCCGTGGCCGGTGGGCGTGGACGCCGCGGAGCTGGCCGCCCATCCCGAGATGCGGTTGCACGGCCTGCTCCTCGGGGGTGCCGCGCTGGCGGGAGCGGTGCTGACGACGGGGCTCGTGGCCCGGTGGGGCGAGGTGTGGCCGCGCTGGATGCCGGTGGTGCGGGGACGGCGGGTCCCGCTCGCGGCGGCCGTCGTGCCCGGCACGTTCGTGGCGGCGCTGTTCACCGTGGCGGCGGTGCCGATGGCGCTGATATCCATCCGCTCCGGTGAGCTGTGGGCGCTGCTGGTGTTCCCGTTCCCGGTGTGGGGGCCGGCGCTGGGGCTGGCCGTGCTGGGCTACGTGCTGCGGCGTCGGGGGGAGTCGGCGCGACCTGGCACAATCGGGGGGTCATGACTTCCCTCCCGCTCGTGTTCGACGCGCCGCGGCGCGCCCAGCCGCCGCGCCACCTCGCCGATCTCGACCCGGCCGACCGCCGGGCCGCGATCGGCGAGCTCGGCCTGCCCGGGTTCCGCGCCGACCAGCTCGCCCGCCACTACTACGGCCGGTTCACCGCCGACGTCGACGCGATGACCGACCTGCCCGCGGCGGCGCGCGACACGCTGCGCGAGCTGCTGCCGCCGCTGGTCACCCCGGTGCTCGAGCAGGAGTGCGACGACGGCACCACCCGCAAGACGCTGTGGAAGGGCCACGACGGCACCCGCGCCGAGTCGGTGCTGATGGGCTACCCGGACCGCGCCACGGTCTGCGTGTCCAGCCAGGCCGGCTGCGGGATGGCCTGCCCGTTCTGCGCCACCGGGCAGGGCGGGCTGCAGCGCAACCTGTCCACCGGCGAGATCGTGGAGCAGGTCCGGCAGGCGGCCGCCGCGGCCCGGGACGGCGCGCTCGGCGCGCCCACGCGGCTGTCCAACGTCGTGTTCATGGGCATGGGCGAGCCGCTCGCCAACTACAAGCGCGTGGTCGCGGCCGTCCGGCGGATCACGTCGCCGTCGCCGGACGGGCTCGGGATCTCCGCGCGCGGCGTCACCGTCTCGACGGTCGGGCTGGTGCCGGCGATCGACCGGCTCGCCGCGGAGGGGCTGCCGGTCACGCTCGCGGTGTCGCTGCACACCCCCGACGACGAGCTGCGCGACACGCTCGTGCCGGTGAACAACCGCTGGAAGGTCGGCGAGGTGCTGGACGCGGCCCGGCGCTACGCGAAGACCACCGGGCGGCGGGTGTCGATCGAGTACGCGCTCATCCGCGACGTCAACGACCACCCGTGGCGGGCCGACCTGCTCGGGAAGCTGCTGCGGCAGCACGTCGGCACCGCGCGCGTGCACGTCAACCTCATCCCGCTCAACCCCACACCGGGTAGCCAGTGGGACGCCTCGCCGCGGCGGGTGCAGGACGAGTTCGTCGCGCGCGTGCAGGCCGCGGGCGTCGCCTGCACCGTGCGCGACACCCGCGGCCGCGAGATCGCGGCGGCGTGCGGTCAGCTGGCGGCGTCGCAGGTCTGAGCGGCGCCACCGCGCAGCGCCGTCGCGACGAGCAGGCCACCGCTCGCCGCCGCGAACGCGGTGACCAGGAAGCCGGACGCGTGCACGCCCTGCTGCTCGGTGAGCAGCCCGATGCCCAGCGCGACCGGCAGGAACACGAGCCAGGTGAGCGTGCTGACGCCGGACGCGACCCCGGCCCGCACGGTGGACGGCACGGCGTCGTGCAGCAGCCGCGCCACGTGGATGCCCGCGGCCACGACCAGCAGGGCGAGCAGCACCTGCGCGACCGCCACGACGACGACGTGGCTGCTGGTGCTCAGCGCGACGCCGGCCAGCACCATCAGCGCGGCGGCCACCGCCGCGGCGCGCGGCCGTCCGAGGGGGAAGCGGCCTGCGACCAGCCCACCGAGCCCCAGCGCGGAGACGACGCCCGCCCAGTACGGCCCGTACAGCGCGGCCGGCGCGGCCAGCGCCACCAGCCACAGCGGCCCGAACTCGAGGACCACCTGCAGGACCAGCCCGGCGAGCACCGACAGGGTGACGATCGGCAGCAGCCGCCCGCGCCGGGCGAGCGCCCGGTAGGTGAGCGCGAGGTGCGCGCGCAGCGGGGTCGGCTCGGCGGGCCGGTGCAGCGTCGGTTCGGTGAACCGCAGCAGCGCGACGATCGACAGGACCGCGACCGGCACGGTCAGCAGGTAGGTGGCGCGCGTGCCCAGCAGCGCGGCCAGCCCGCCGCCCAGCAGCGAGCTGAGGACCATCGCGGCGCTGTTCACAAGGCGGGAGTGCCCGAGCTGCCGCTCGAACGCCGCGCTGTCGCCGGTCTCCTCGAGCACGGTGTCGTAGACGACGGAGTCCAGCGTGCCGGAGCTCATCGCGAAGAACACGCCGAGCACGAGTGCGCTCAGGACGTAGGTGGGCACGTCGTGGCTGAGCCCGCCGAACAGCGCGCTCACCGTGAGCGCCGCGCTGGACACCACGAGCACACCGCGCCGGCTCCACCGGTCGGCGAGGATCCCGGAGGGCACCTCGAGCAGCGGCACGACCGCTGCGTAGGCCGCGGCCATCAGGCCGATGCTCGCGGCGGTGAAGCCGATCTCGTTCATGAACAGCTTCTCCACCGGCACCCAGAAGGCGAACCCCTGCAGGAACACGGCGATGTGCAGGGGGAGCAGGCGGGACCGCAGCCGGGACCCGTTCGAGGGTGTCGATGCGGTGGTGGTGGTCATGGGAGGCTCCTCGTTCCGGTTCGGTGACGCGGGGACATCGGAGCCGCTGCGGCGTCCTCGACATCGGGAGGGGAGACCCGTGAAGTTCATGCTGATGATCTGGCGCAACCCGGCGAACTGGGACGCGCTGACGCCTGCCGAGCAGGAGGCGCTCGGCGGGCGGGCCGGCGCGGAGCACGCGGCGATCGACGCCGACCTGCTGCGTTCCGGGGAGCTCGTGCTGTCGGCCGCGCTGGAGGACGCAGGCACGGCCCGTACGGTCCGGGTGCGCGACGGGGTCGTCAGCACCGACGGCCCGTACGCGGAGGCCAAGGAGCACCTCGTGGGCTACTACCTGGTGGAGTGCGCGAGCCCCGACCGGGCGGCCGAGATCGCCGCCCGGATCCCGGACGCCCGGTGGGACCGGGTCGAGATCCGGGAGGCCGTCGACGTCGCCGGCCGCGGGTTCTGAGGGCCGTCGTGGTGGGCGACGACGTCGGCGCCCTGCTGCGTGAGCTCGCGCCGCAGGTGCTCGCGGCGCTCGTGCGCCACCACGGTCGCTTCGACGCGTGCGAGGACGCCGTCCAGGAAGCGCTGCTCGCGGCCGCGGTGCAGTGGGGTGAGAACGGCGTCCCGGAGAGCCCCCGCGGCTGGTTGATCACGGTGGCCGCGCGCCGGCTCACCGACCAGCTGCGCAGCGACGCGGCCCGGCGGCGGCGCGAGGAGATCGACGCCGCGCGGCTCCCGTCCGAGGCGCGGGTGTCGCCGGCCGCGGACGCCGTACGGCCCGCCGCCGACGACGCCCTCACCCTGCTGTTCCTGTGCTGCCACCCGACGCTGTCGCCACCGTCCCAGGTCGCCCTGACGCTGCGCGCCGTCGGCGGGCTCACGACCGCCGAGATCGCCCGTGCCTTCCTCACGCCGGAGGCCACGATGGCGCAGCGCATCAGCCGGGCGAAACAGCAGATCAAGGCTGCGGGCGGCCGGTTCGCGCCGCCCGCGCCCGCCGAGCGCCCGCAGCGGCTGGGCGCGGTGCTGCACGTGCTCTACCTCGTCTTCAACGAGGGCTACCTCGCGACGTCGGGCCCGGACGTGCACCGCGGCGAGCTGACCGGCGAGGCCATCCGACTCGCCCGCCAGGTGCGGCGCCTCCTGCCCGACGACGGCGAGGTGGCCGGGCTCCTGGCTCTGATGCTGCTCACGGAGGCCCGGCGGGCCGCGCGGACCCGGGACGACGGCAGCGTCGTCCCGCTCGCCGAGCAGGACCGCGGCCGGTGGGACCGGGCGGCGATCAGCGAGGGCACGGCCCTGCTCACCGACGTGTTGAACCGGACGCCGATCGGCCCGTACCAGATCCAGGCGGCGATCGCGGCCGTGCACAGCGAGGCCGACCGCGCCGAGAACACCGACTGGGCGCAGATCCTCGCGCTGTACGACCTGCTCGTCCGGTTCGAGCCCGGCCCGGTGCCGCAGCTCAACCGCGCGGTCGCGGTGGCGATGGTGCGTGGCCCGCGCGCCGGCCTCGACCTGCTGGAGGAGCTCGAACGCGACCGCAAGCTCGCCGGGCACCACCGCCTGCACGCCGTGCGGGCCCACCTGCTGGAGCTCCACGGCGACCGCGAGGCCGCGCGGACGGCGTTCGAGGCTGCCGCCCGCCGGACCGCGAGCCGGCCCGAGCAGCGCTACCTGCGTGCCCGGGCGAGCAGGCTGGCCGGTGCCGAGGGCCCCTCGACACCGTAGGACCCGCCACAGCGGCCCCGGCGCGCCGGGTCAGGTGCGGGTCGCCGCCGTGAGCACGTCGGCCAGGTCGAACTCCACCGGCCGCTCCAGCTGCTCGTACGTGCAGGACGCCGGCTCGCGGTCCGGGCGCCAGCGCACGAACTGCGCGGTGTGGCGGAACCGGTCGCCCTCCATGTAGTCGTAGCGGACCTCGACCACGCGCTCCGGGCGCAGCGGCACGAACGACAGGTCCTTGCCCGCGTTCCAGCGGCTCGTCTCGTTCTTGCGCGGGGTCCGCTCGCCCTGCATGTGGGCGGCCCAGTCCCACGGGTGGCCCTCGAACGTGGTGACCAGCGGCTGCAGCTCGGTGAGCAGGGCGCGGCGGGTGGCCATCGGGAACGCGCCGACGACGCCGATCGAGTTCAGCACCCCGCGGTCGTCGTAGAGGCCCAGCAGCAGCGAGCCGAGGGCGTCCGGGCCGGACTTGTGCACCCGGTAGCCGGCCACCACGCAGTCGGCCGTGCGCTCGTGCTTGATCTTGCTCATGACGCGCTTGTCGGGCTGGTAGCGCAGGTCGAGCTTCTTGGCGATGAGCCCGTCCAGCCCGGCGCCCTCGAACTGCTCGAACCACCGCCGTGCCGTGTCGAGGTCGCGGGTGACCGGCGTGAGGTGGATCGGCGGCGCGACGTTCCCGAACGCCTCCTCCAGCAGCGCACGGCGCTCCTCGAGGGGCCGCTCGGTGAGGTCGTCGTCGCCGAGGGCGAGCAGGTCGAAGGCGATGAAGCTCGCCGGCGTCTGCTCGGACAGCAGTGTCACGCGGCTCGCGGCGGGGTGGATGCGCTGCTGCAGGGCGTCGAAGTCGAGGGTGTTGCGGGCGGTGTCGGCGACCACGATCTCCCCGTCGACGACCGCGCGGTCCGGGAAGTTCGCCCTGATCGCGTCCACGACCTCGGGGAAGTACCGGGTCATCGGGCGCTCGTTGCGGCTGCCGATCTCGACCTCGTCGCCGTCGCGGAAGACGATCGAGCGGAAGCCGTCCCACTTCGGCTCGTACATCTGGCCCGCCGGGATGTTCGCGATCGGCTTGGCCAGCATCGGCGCGACGGGCGGCATGACGGGGAGGCGCACGAGGGCCAGTCTGCTCGTTCCGGGCTGCGCTGTCAGGTGGTCCGTGTTATGCATGAGTCATGCATGACGAACGCAGGACCGCGAACCTGCTCGGAGCGGCCGCGCTGGCCGTCACCGACCTCGTCCTGGCCGGGGCCACCGCGGCCGCCGGCACCAGCGGGAGCGGCGCGGCGGCCCTCGTCGTGCTGGGCGCGGATCCGGGGATCAGCGTCACCGAGCTGGGGCGCCGGGTCGGGCTGACGCAGTCCGCCGCCGCACGGATGGTCGACGCGCTGGAAGCACGCGGGCTCGTCGAGCGCCGCCCGACGCTGGGCAGGTGGGTGGCCGTGCACCCCACCGACGCCGGGCGCGCGGCGTCGGCGGACCTGCTGGACGCGCGCGGCGGCCGGCTCACCGCGCTCGTCGGCACCCTCACGCCCGCCGAGCAGGAGTCGCTCGCCGCCGTGCTGGAGCGCCTGCTGGGGGCCGTCTACGGCGAGGTCGGCAGCTCGGAGCGGGTGTGCCGGCTGTGCGACCGGCCCACGTGCACCGAGGCGGGCGCGATCTGCCCGGTGGGGCAGGCCGAGCGCGACGACGAGCGGGGTGTGGACGATGGGTGAGGCGCTCGCGCTCGGCGCGGCGCTCTGCTTCGGGATCACCGACTTCGTCAGCGCGCTGCTCGCCCGCCGCGTGCACAGCGCCGCCGTCGCGCTCGTGGCGCAGCTCGGCGGGACCGCGCTGATCCTGGTGGCGGCACTGCTCGTGCCGGCACCCGCGGTGACGGCGGGCGCGCTCGGCTGGGGCGCGCTGTCCGGCGTCGGCACCGGGATCGGCATCGCGTTCCTGTTCCGCGGGATGGGCACCGGGCAGCTCTCGGTGGTGGTGCCGCTCAGCGATGTCGGCGGCGTCGTGCTGCCGGTACTCGTCGGTGTGACGCTCCTGGGGGAGCGGCCCTCGGTGCTCGCGTGGCTGGGGATCGCCGCCGCGGCGCCCGCGCTCTGGTTGATCACCCGGGTCGGGTGCGGCCGTCCGACGGCCGCCGGGAGCGCGGACGGCCTGGTGTCCGGGCTGGGGTTCGCGCTGCAGTTCGTCGCGCTCGTGCCGGTGGACCCGGCCGCAGGGCTCTGGCCGCTCGTCGCGAGCCGCGTCGCGTCGGTCGTCACGATCCTGCCGGTGCTGCGCGCCGCCCGCGCCTCGCTGCGGATGCCGCGGCGGCTCGCGCTCGCGGCCGTGGCCAGCGGGGCGGTCGGCACCCTCGCGATCGCCTGCTACACCCTCGCCACGCGGCAGCAGCTGCTCGCCGTGGCGGTGGTGCTGACCGCGCTCTACCCGGTGGTGCCGGTGCTGCTCGGCCTCACGGTGCTGCGCGAGCGGCTCACGGCGGCGCAGACGGCCGGGCTGGGGCTCGCGGGCGCGGCGGTGGGGCTGATCGCGGTGGCCGCGTGAGCGGGACCGGACCCGCGGCGGAGGCTCTCGAGCTGATCGACGCCATTGCCGTGGACGCCATGGGTCTGGTGGACGCCCGGGAGACCCGTGGGGTCGACGTCGACCGTGGTCACGAGAGCATGAGGGCGTGCCCCGCTTCACCCGAGCCGAGCTGGAGGCCGCCCGCGACCGCCTCCTCGACGACGTGCTGCCGGGCTCCGGCGACCCACCGCTGCGCGTGCTGTTCTGCGGCATCAACCCCGGCCTCGTGTCCGCGGTGACCGGGCACCACTTCGCCCGCCCGGGCAACCGGTTCTGGCCCGCCCTGCACGGCGCCGGGTTCACGCCCCGGCTGCTGCGGCCCGCCGAGCAGGGGGAGCTGCGCGGCCTCGGGCTGGGCATCACGAACATGGCACCCCGCGCGACGGCCCGCGCCGACGAGCTGACGCCGGCCGAGCTGGTGGCGGGCGGGCAGCGGCTGCGCGGTCTGGTGGCGGCGCGCCGGCCTGCCTGGCTGGCGGTCGTGGGGGTGACGGCGTACCGGACCGCGTTCCGCGCGCCCCGTGCCGCCGTCGGGCCGCAGGGGGAGCGGTGGGGCGACACCGCGGTGTGGGCGCTGCCCAACCCGAGCGGCCTCAACGCCCACTGGCAGCTGCCCGCGATGACCGCCGAGTACGCCCGCCTGCGCGCGGCCGCCGGACTGCGCGACGCCCGCGGCCCGGAAGCCGGGCCGCCCGGCGGCTGAGGCGCGACCGCACACACCGGAGCCCGGCCGCACACACGGTCGGCGCTGTGTGCGGCCTCGCCAGGGTGTGTGCGGCGGTGCTCCGAGGCGCGCTCAGGCGTCGAGGTCCTGGGCTTCCTCGGCGTCGGGCGGGCTCTCGGCGCCCTCGCGGGCGTCGCGGTCGGCCCACTCGAGCAGCTCGTCGATCAGGAACACGTGCTCGTCGATGCCGGCGTGCAGGTCGCCGAGCTCGGCGAAGCGGGCGGGGACGGTGGCGATGGTGAAGTCGCGCGGGTCGGCGTCGTCGACCTCGTCCCAGCGGATGGGGGTGGAGACGATCGCCTCGGGCACCCCCCGCACGGAGTAGGCGCTGCGGATCGTGTGGTCGCGGGCGTTCTGGTTGTAGTCCACGAAGATCGACTTCGGGTCGCGGTCCTTGCGCCACCACGTCAGGTCGACCAGGTCGCAGCGGCGGCCCACCTCGCGGGCGAAGGCGTGCGCGGCGCGCCGGACGTCGGCGAAGCCGTGGTCGGGCGGGATCCGCACGTAGATGTGCATGCCCTTGCCGCCGGACGTCTTCGGCCAGCCGGTGGCGCCGAGCTCGTCGAGCACCTCGTGGGCGACGTGGGCGACGCGCCGGACGTCGGCGTAGCCGGCCTCGGGCATCGGGTCGATGTCGATGCGCCACTCGTCGGGCTTCTCGGTGTCGGCCCGCCGGGAGTTCCACGGGTGGAACTCGACGGTGGACATCTGCACCGCCCAGACGACGTCGGCCGGGTGCTGGACGCACAGCTCGTCGGCGGTGCGGTTCCAGCGGGGGAAGTGGATGCGCACGGTCTGCACCCAGTCGGGCGCGCCCTTGGGCAGCCGCTTCTGGTGCACCTTCTCCCCGGTGACGCCGGTGGGGAAGCGGTGCAGCATGCACGGGCGGTCGCGCAGGGCGCGCACGATGCCGTCGGAGACCGCGAGGTAGTACCGCGCCAGGTCGAGCTTGGTCTCCCCGCGCGCCGGGAAGTACACCCGGTCGGGGCTGCTCAGCCGGACGACGCGGTCGCCGACCTCCAGCTCGACGGCGGAACCCGCCATGGCGGACTCAGCGCCGCCAGGCGGTGCGCTTGCGGGCCGAGTGCATGACCAGCCCGATCGCCATCAGGATCGCGAGCCCGGTGAGCCAGACGTTCGCGGTGTTGTTGACGAGGTTGTTGTTCGTGAAGTTGAACAGCAGCAGGATCACGACGACGACCCACCCGGCGATCACCGAACCGCGGGGGAAGCTGCCGTGCCAGCCCCACTCCGCCGACGGCTCGTCGCGCGGATCGACAGCGGGACGCTGCGCCAGCTCTCGGGTGTTCCTCGCCACCGAATCCTCCTGATCGACCGGATGTGGGCCTCATCCTCGCACAACGCGGCGACGAGGATGATGGACGGCGATGAGCACACGTTCCGTCCTCGTCCTGGGCTCCACCGGCTCGGTGGGGACCCAGGCCCTCGACGTCGTCGCCGCCCACCCGGACCGCTTCACGGTCGCAGGCCTGGCGGCCGGCGGCCGCGACACCGACCTGCTGGTCCGGCAGGTCGGCGAGCACCGCGTGCCGCGGGTCGCCGTCGCGAGCGCCGAGGTCGCCGCCGAGCTTCGCGAGCGCCTGCCCGGCGTCGAGGTGCTGGCCGGCCCGGACGCCGCCACCGAGCTCACCGCCACCGCCGACGTCCACACGGTGCTCAACGCGATCACCGGCTCGGTCGGGCTCGGCCCGACGCTCGCCGCGCTCGCGTCCGGCGCCACCCTCGCGCTGGCCAACAAGGAGTCCCTGGTGGCCGGTGGCGCGCTCGTCACGGGCGCGGCGGCGCCCGGGCAGGTCGTGCCGGTCGACTCCGAGCACTCCGCCCTGGCCCAGTGCCTGCGCGGCGGCCGGGCCGAGGAGGTGGACCGGCTGGTGCTCACCGCGTCCGGCGGGCCGTTCCGCGGGCGGGAGCGCGCGGAGCTGGCCGGTGTCACCGTGGCCGAGGCCCTCGCCCACCCGACGTGGGACATGGGCCCGGTCGTCACGATCAACTCGGCGACCCTGGTGAACAAGGGCCTCGAGCTCATCGAGGCCCACCTGCTGTTCGGCGTGCCGTACGAGAAGATCGACGTGGCGGTGCACCCGCAGTCGATCGTGCACTCGATGGTCACCTTCGTCGACGGCTCCACGCTGGCGCAGGCCAGCCCGCCGGACATGAAGCTGCCGATCGCGCTGGGCCTGGCCTGGCCCGACCGGCTGCCCGGCGTCGCCCGTCCGTGCCGCTGGGACACCAGCCAGGCGTGGACGTTCGAGCCGCTCGACGACGACGCCCTGCCCGGCGTGCGCCTGGCGCGGGCGGCCGGTGCCGCGGGCGGCTGCGTGCCGGCGGTGTTCAACGCGGCCAACGAGGAGGCGGTGGCCGCGTTCGTGGCAGGCGACCTGCCGTTCCTCGGCATCTGCGACCTGCTGGAGCGGGTGCTCGACGCCGCCGACGGCTGGACGGGCGACCCCGCTACCGTTGCCGACGTGCTGGCTGCCGAGGAATGGGCGAGGGCGCGGGCAGGCGAGCTCGCGGCGTCGAGGAGGGCGTCCCTCTCATGATGTTCGTACTCGGCATCCTGCTGCTCTTCGTCGGGATCATGGTTTCCGTGGCCTGGCACGAGCTCGGCCACTACCTCGCGGCCAAGAAGTTCGGGATCAAGGTCCCGGAGTTCTTCGTCGGCTTCGGCAAGACGGTCTGGTCGCGCAAGGTCGGCGAGACCGAGTTCGGCGTCAAGGCCATCCCGCTCGGCGGCTACATCCGCATGATCGGCATGTTGCCGCCGGCCAAGGGCGAGACCCTGGGCCGCAGCCGCCGCACCGGCCCGTTCCAGGGGCTGATCGACGACGCCCGGCAGCAGTCGGCCCAGGACGTCCTGCCGCAGGACGCCGACCGGCAGTTCTACACCCGGGCGCCGTGGAAGCGGATCGTCGTGATGGCGGCGGGGCCGTTCCAGAACCTGATCCTGGCGGTCGTGCTGTTCGCGATCGCGATCATGGGGATCGGGGTGGCCGGCGGCGCGGACGGTACGCAGAACACCACGACGATCTCGCAGGTCAGCCAGTGCGTATTGCCGGCATCGGCCCCGGCGACCAACGAGTGCCCCGCGGACGCGCCCCCGACGCCGGCCGCCGCGGCAGGCATCCAGCCCGGTGACGAGATCGTCGCGTTCAACGGTGCGCCGGTGGTCGAGAACGACTGGCGCGGCCTGCAGGAAGCCATCCGGGCGGCGTCCGGCACGGTCACGATCACGGTGGAACGTGACGGCCAGCGGCTCGACCTCACCCCGACCTTGATCCGTACCGAGGCCCGTGATCTCGACGAACCGAGCCGCATTGTCGAGGCGAGCTTCCTCGGGGTCACGCCGGTGCCGATCTTCGTGCCGCAGGGGCCGGGAGTCGTGGTCGCGCAGGTCGGCGACGTCGTGGTCCGTACCGGGCAGGCGATCATCAACCTGCCCGAGCGGCTGCCGAACCTGTTCGGTTCGGCCTTCCTCGGCGCGGAACGCGACCAGGACGGGCCGGTCGGCATCGTGGGGGTGTCGCGGATCGGCGGGGAGTACCTGTCGGCGGGCTTCACCGCGACGCAGGAGATCCTGTTCCTGATCAACCTCCTGGCACTGGTGAACATCTCGCTGTTCCTGTTCAACCTGCTGCCGCTCCCGCCGCTGGACGGCGGTCAGATCTTCCCGGCCCTGTGGGAGGCCGTGAAGAAGCGGATCGCCCGACTGCGCGGCAAGCCCGATCCCGGGCCGGTGGACGCGGCCAAACTGCTGCCGGTCGCGTACGTGGTGGCGCTAGCGTTCATCGGGTGGAGTGCGATCCTGCTGGTCGCGGACCTGATCAACCCGATCGCGACACCGTTCTGAGCTCATCAAGGTGTGTTCAGTCCGGGAGACGAGCCGCTCGACGAGCTGGCAGCGTGGCGACCGTGCTGTTGGAGGAGGAGCGGCTCGACCTCCTGCTCCACGCGACACCGGTTGTGGACGGCGGCGTCTCCGTGCGACCCGAGATCGTCGCGAGCCGTACGCCAGCGCGGGGCGCGCCACCGTGGTGTGCGGTTCGCCGCGATCAACGCCCGGTGATCGGGCCGAGCCGCACCCCAGGGTCGTCGAGGCAGCGCTGGTGTGCGTCTCGGGCCGATCACGTGCCGGGCGTCGGCGCTCCCGGCCCCGGTGGCGTCGAGGCGTTACCCCTGCCGGGCCGCGAGCAGCCGGCCTGCTCCCGGGACGTGCGGTTCCAGCCCGAGTTCGGTGAGGATCCGGTGCGTGGTGGCCGTCGCCGCGGACAGGACCGGGATGCCGGCCTCGTCCTCCACCGCCTGGATCGCGTCCAGCGAGGGCATCTGCACGCACGCGGACAGCACGAGCGCGTCCGCGCCGGTGAGGTCGAGCTTGCGCCAGTGCCGGCGCAGGTCGGCGGGGTCGAGGCGGGCGACGGCGAGGTTGTCGGGCACCTCCAGGGACAGGGCGTCGACGACCTCGACGCCCGCGTCCTC
This sequence comes from Pseudonocardia kunmingensis, assembly GCF_006716445.1. Lineage (GTDB taxonomy): Bacteria > Actinomycetota > Actinomycetes > Mycobacteriales > Pseudonocardiaceae > Pseudonocardia > Pseudonocardia kunmingensis. The sequence continues at coordinate 1,286,654 of NZ_VFPA01000001.1, read as the reverse complement.
GAGGTAGTCGACCACCAGCTGGGTGAGCGGCTTCAGGTACGGGGTGATGATCGAGACCTTCCGGGCCCCGAGCGCGGCGATGCCCGAGAGCAGCGCCCCCGCGGAGGACACGACCGGGGCCTGGGCGCCCTCGGCGCGCAGGGCGGCGGTGATGGTGTCCTCGGCGGTGCAGTGGTAGCCCGGTCCCTGGGCCATGATCGCCACGAGGCAGGCGGTGGCCACGACGTCGGGGCGGGCGTCGGCCAGCTCGGTCGCGGCCCGTTCGGCCTGGGCGTTCATCGCCCGCAGCTGTTCGGGGGTGACGTGCTGCATCCGGGCGCGGGCGGAGTGGAACACGAACCGGTCGCCCGGGTGGGTCTGCTCGCGGGCGTGCAGCATGCGGGGCAGTTCGGTCTCCATCGTCAGGTTCGACGACGGGACGATCATCCCGATGTGGTGGTCGGTCATCGCCGGGCCGCCGGGCGCATCTCGGGGACGGTCAGCTCGCCGTTGTCGACGATGAGCTCGTCGTCGAGGTAGAGGGAGTTGCCGCGCATCGGGATGTCGAAGTGGCAGGCGGTGTCGTTGGGGCCGCCGAGCTCGTTGTTCGGGCCGATGGAGAACATCACGTTGCCGTAGAAGCTGCGCAGCTCCATGCCCATGCCGCCGCCGAACTGGGTCAGCCCGTGCCAGTGAGCGCGCTCGTCGAGGCCCCAGCCGACGTGGGACATGCCGTAGCCGCGGGGGTCGTCGAAGCTGCGGATGTAGGAGGAGAGCAGGTCGGCGTCCAGGCCGGAGGAGCCGGCGCCGCCGCGGATGTCGCGGATGAACCCGGCCTCGATGGTGATCTCGACCGGGGTCTGGACGTAGGTGTTGAACGGCAGCAGCACGTCGCCGGGGGCGAGGACGATCTTGCCGTCGACGCCGTCGTCGGCGCCGCCGGTGAACACGAACGCGGCGGGCCAGTGGTCCCAGCGCCCGGGCTGGTCGGTGTAGCCGTACTCGGACATGGTCGGGTAGACCCCGAGCCGGTAGGTGACGTCGGTGCCGTGCGGGCTGGTGATCCGCATGGTCTGGGCCTTGGCCAGCAGCTCGGCGCCGATCTCGACCCGCTCGCGCAGCTCGCGGGTGGGCATCAGGCGGGCCAGCAGCGGGGCGGGTTCGACCGCGGTGAGGATGCGGGTGCCGGCGGCCTGGATCTCGAACTGCTCGGGGCTGAACAGCAGGAAGGTGCAGTCCACCACCATGTCCACGGACTTGAGCGCCTCCACCGCGAGGCGGTTGTCGGCCAGGCCGGAGTCGCCGACCGCCCACGCGCCCGAGGCGCTCGCGGGTGCGGGCAGGCGCAGGTGGAAGCCCTGCGCGCCCAGCTTCTGCACCGCCCACAGGAACGCGTCGGCGTACTCGCCGCGGTCACCGCCGCGGGTCAGCACCGCGACGGTCTCGCCCTCGTGCACGCCCGAGAGCGTCAGCTGCTGCAGGCAGATCTCGTTGAACAGGTTCTGGTCCACAGGGGTCCCTCCAGGGAGTCCGGGGGAGATAGTCCGAACACTGACGATCCCTCGTTCGTCCGCTCCGGTCAAGGGGGAGCGTGTTTCCGGCGCGTGACGCACCGGACGCCGCTGGTGACGCCCCGGCGTGGTGAGATGGGTGCCGTGGCGAGTGGGGGACCGGCGGGACGTGCAGGGATCGACCCCTCGAAGGGCCTGCCCGCGCCGTCCGCGCTGCTCGCCGCCCCCGGCTACGTCGCGCGCAGGCTCCACCAGGCCTACACCGCCGCCTGGGTCCGCCTGGTCGATCCGGTGCTGACCGGTCCGCAGTTCGCGGTGCTCACCGCCGTCGACGCCTTCCCGGGTGCCGAGCAGGGGTCGCTCGCCTCGTCGGTGGCGCTCGACCGCTCGACGATGGCGAGCATCGTGCGTCGACTGGAGGACCGCGGGCTGATCGTCCGGGAGCGGCCCGCGGAGGACGGCCGCAAGCGGCTGCTGCGCCTGACGGCCGAGGGTGAGACGACGCTGCGGGAGACCGATCGGCGCGCCCGCGACCTCGACCGGCTGCTCATGCAGGGCTACGACGGCGCGGAGCAGGAGGCGCTGCTGCGCAGGTTGACGGTGCTCACGGAGCACTGGGAGAGCCTCGTCGACGACTGATCGGCGCGGGTCCGGCGGGTTTCTGACGCGTTACAGCTTGCGGAACCCCTTGCGCTCCGGGATCGTCAGTGTTCGGATTATCTCCGCCGGGCGCCGCGACCGGTGCCCGCGACGAGCGGGGATCGCGGCGTACCGCCCGATGCCTTCTGTCCACAGTGGACAGCTGATCCCGCTCGACGACGCCCTGGGAGGAACAGTGCCGGCCAGCCAGTCCTTTGCGGTCACCATCGCCGGCGGCGGTCTCGGTGGCCTCACCACCGCGCTCGCGCTGCGCCGGCGAGGGCTGCGCACCACCGTGCTGGAACAGGCCCCCCAGCTCGGCGAGGTGGGAGCGGGGATCCAGACCGCGCCCAACGCCAGCCGGGTCCTGCTCGGGCTCGGCCTGCGCCGCAGGCTCGAGGCCATCCACACCGAGCCGCAGGACCAGGTGCGCCGACGCTGGGAGGACGGCAGCATCATCGCCACCCTCCCGCTCGGCGACCGCGTCAAGCGGGAGTTCGACGCCCCGTACTGGCACTACCACCGGGCCGACCTGCACAAGGTGCTGCTCGACGCCTGCCTCGACCCCGACGGCCCCGGCCCGGTGGTCGAGGTGCACACCGGGGCGCAGGTCATCGACATCGACGTCGCCGATCCCGCCCGACCGGTCGTGATCACCACCGACGGCCGGCGCTTCGGCGGCGACGTGCTGGTCGGCGCCGACGGGATCCGCTCGGCGGTCCGCGACGCGATGGGACTGCCCGACACACTCGTCTTCTCCGGCGAGATGGCCTACCGGGCCCTCATCCCCGGCGACAAGATCGCGGCCGACCCCGCGACCCGCTTCCTGCTCGACCGGTTCCACTCCACGATCTGGTACGGCCCGGACCGGCACCTCGTGCACTACCTGATCCGCGGCGGGGAGTACCTCAACGTCGTCGCGATCGTCCCGAACACCCTCGACGTCGAGCAGACCTGGACCGGACCGGCGACCGCCGACGAGATGGTCGACGCGTTCCGCGGCTGGGACGACCGCGTCGCGTCGATGCTGTCCAAGGCCGAAGGCGACGCGTCGAAGTGGGCGATGTTCCGCCGCCACCGCGACCCGGTGTGGGTGGACGGGCACGTCGCGCTGCTCGGCGACGCCTGCCACGCGATGCTGCCCTACCAGGCCCAGGGCGCGTCCCAGGCGATGGAGGACGCGGCCGTCCTCGCCGAGGAGCTGGGCGCGGTGACCCGGGACGGCATCGCGGGCGCGCTCACCCGGTACGTGGCGCGCCGCGCCACCCACGCCGGCATGGTCCAGGACGCGTCCTTGGAGAACATGCGCTTCTACCACCTGCCCGACGGCCCCGAGCAGCGGGAACGCGACCGGCTGTTGCGGGAGTTCAGCGGTGAGTCCGACGTGTCCTACGACTGGCTGTGGCGCGGCACCCCGCGCGACGACGCCGACCTCGAGTCCTTCTCCTACCCGTTCGTGCGCTGATCCCCCCTCCGCGAAGGAGCACCGTATGCGTACCGGCGACCAGGTCGTCCAGGACCTCCCGTGGAAGTGGGGCGTCCAAGGCAAGATCTTCATCATCGGCGGGCTCGGCTACATGTTCGACGCCTGGGACGTCGCCCTCAACGGCTTCCTGACGCCGCTGCTCGGCACCGAGTTCGACCTCTCCACCGGTGAACGTGGGCTCGTCGCGACCGCCAACCTCGTCGGCATGGCCGTCGGGGCGGTCGCCTGGGGCACCATCGCCGACCGGGTGGGCCGCAAGAAGGCCTTCAGCCTGACGCTGATGATCTTCGCGTTGTTCTCCGTGCTGGGCGCGCTGTCGCCGAGCTGGGAGATCTTCCTCGTGCTGCGCTTCCTCGCGGGCGTCGGCCTCGGTGGCTGCATCCCGGTGGACTACGCGATCGTCAGCGAGTTCTCCCCGCGCAAGCAACGCGGCCGGGTGCTCGCGGCGATGGACGGCTGGTGGCCGATCGGCACGACGTTCGCCGGACTGAGCGCCACCCTGCTCGTCCCGGTCAGCGGCAACTGGCGCTGGATGCTCGCGCTGATGGTGCTGCCCGCCCTACTGCTGTTCTGGGTGCGGCGCGGCGTGCCGGAGTCGCCGCTCTACCTCGCCCGGATGGGCCGGGAGCCCGAGGCCCGGGCCGTCATCGACGACATGGTGATGCGCACGGGTGCCACGCCCGAGCCCTACGAGATCCCCGTCGTGGTCCCGGCCGCTGCCGCGTCCCGCAAGCGGGGGCTCGCCGCGGGGCTGGAGCAGCTGCGGATGGTGTGGGCGTTCAACCCGAAGGTCACCGGCGTCGCCTGGTCGCTGTTCATCTCCGTGATGGTCGTGTACTACGCCGCGCTGGCCTGGATGCCGTCGATCCTGCGGGCGCAGGGCATGGGTGAGGTGGCCGCGTTCGGCAGCACGACCGTGATGAACGCGGTCGGTATCCTCGGCGTGGTCACGGCGGTGCTGCTGGTCGAGGTGGTCGGCCGCAAGTGGGTCATCGGGGTCGCCGCGCTCCTGTCGGCCGCGTCACTGCTGGTGTTCTCGCTCGTCCTCGGCTCGCCCACCGCGGCCATCGTGATGATCGCGGTCTTCGGGTTCTTCTCGCTGGTGGTGATCCCGGTGATGTACGCCTACGTCTCCGAGCTCTACCCGACGGAGCTGCGGGCCAGCGGCTTCGGCTGGGCGTCGTCGTCGAGCCGCGCGGTCACCGGCTTCGTCCCGCTGATCTTCGGCAGCCTCCTGTGGCCGGTGCTCGGCCTGCCGTTGACGTTCGCGCTCATGGGTGTGGTCGTGCTCGGCGCCGTGATCTTCATGGCGGTCGCGGCGCCGGAGACGCGGGGCCGCGAGCTCGACCACATCGTCACCCCGGAGAAGCCCGTCCTGGTGGCGCCGGACGACACGGCTGTCCGAGGCTGAGCCCATGAAGCCCGCCGCGTTCACCTACCACCGCGCCCGGACGGTCCCGGGCGCGGTGGGGCTCCTCGCCGAGCTGGGGGACGACGCGAAGGTCATCGCGGGCGGCCAGAGCCTGGTCGCGATGATGAACTTCCGCCTCGCCCGCCCCGAGCACCTGATCGACATCGGCCGGATCCCCGGTCTCGACGCGATCACCCGCGACTCGGGCGCGCTGCGGCTCGGCGCGCTCGTCACCCACCACGCCGTCGAGACCGCCGACCTCGGCCCGGGCTTCCGGGTCCTGTCCGAGGCGATGGCGTGGGTGGGGCACCTGCCGATCCGCACCCGCGGCACGGTGGGCGGCAGCATCGCGCACGCCGACGCCACCGCCGAGTGGTGCCTGCTCGCGGTGCTGCTCGACGCGCAGGTCGTGGTGGAGGGACCGGCGGGGCGGCGGAGCATCGCGGCCGAGGAGTTCTTCCAGGGCGTGTTCACCACCGCGCTCGAGCCGGACGAGCTGATCGTCGAGGTGGTCTTCCCGCGGCCGGCGCCCCGCGCGGCGCTCACCGAGTACGCCGAGCGGCGCGGTGACTTCGCGATCGTGGCCGCGGCCGTGGACCTGGACGCCGCGCGCGTGGTGCTCGGCGGCGTCGCCCCGGTGCCGCTGCGCGTCCCGGCGGCCGAGGCCGTGCTGGCCGAGGTCGTGAGTGGAGACGAGTGCTCCAGCACTCGTATCCACTCACGGGCGGCGTCAGCCGCGGCGGAGGCGATCGACGCCCGGGACGAGCCGGGGATCAGCGCGCACTACCGGCGCGGGCTCGTCCGGACGCTCGTCGCGCGGGCCTGCGCCGAGGCGGCCCGCCCGCATGATCAGCGGTTCGGCGCGATCGCGGGCGGAAACGACCCGGGAACGCGCCGACACGCTGATCATGAGCAGGGAGGAGAGGGATGAACGAGCCTCGGTTCCGCCGCGACGGCGCCTGGATCGGGGCGTCGGTCCCGCGGCGGGAGGACCCGCGGTTGCTGGCCGGGCGCGGCCGGTTCGTCGACGACATCGTGCTGCCCGGGATGCTGCACGCGCAGTTCGTGCGCAGCCCGGTGGCGCACGGGCGGATCGTCGCGGTCGACCTGGACGAGGTGCGGGCGGTGCCCGGCGTCGTCGCCGCCTTCTCCGCGGCCGACCTGGACCTGCGCGACATCACCGCGCTGCTCGACCGCCCGCCGCACGAGTTCGTGCCCACCGCCATGCCGGTGCTCGCCCGCGACACCGTCCGCTACGTCGGGGAGCCCGTCGCGATCGTCGTGGCGCGCGACCCGTACGCCGCCGAGGACGGTCTCGAGGCCGCGGTCGTCGAGTACGAGGAGCTGGAGCCTGTCGTCTCCGACACCGCGGCGCTGGCCGACGACGCCCCGCTGGTGCACGCCGAGGCCCCGCGCAACACGCTGGTGGACGTCTCGCTGTTCGCCACCGAGGGCATCGACGACGTGTTCGCCGAGGCGCCCTGCGTGGTCCGGGTGCGGAGCAAGACCGGCCGCCAGAACGCGCTGCCGCTGGAGACCCGCGGCGTCGTCGCCTCCTTCGACGACCGCGACGAGCAGCTCCAGGTGCAGACGGCCACGCAGGTGCCCCACCAGGTGCGGACCGTGCTCGCGCGCTGCGTCGGGCTGGACGAGAAGGAGGTGCGCGTCACGGTCCCGGACATGGGCGGCGGGTTCGGGCAGAAGTGCGTGGTGGGCCGCGAGGAGATCGCCGCCGCGGCCGCCGCGCTGCGGCTGCGCCGCCCGGTGAAGTGGATCGAGGACCGCCGCGACGCGCTGACGGCCGCGTTCCTCGCCCGCGAGCAGCGCTACGACGTGCGCGCCGCGTTCGACGCCGAGGGCCGCATCCTGGCCCTGGACGCCGACGTCGTCTGCGACATGGGCGCCTACTCCTGCTACCCGTTCACCGCAGGCATCGAGCCTCTGATGGCCTCGGCCGAGATGCCCTCGGTCTACCGGGTGCCGGCCTACCGGGTGCGCGGCCGCGCCGTCACCACGAACAAGGCGCCGACGGCCCCGTACCGCGGGGTGAGCCGCCCGCAATACGTCATGGTCGTGGAGCGGCTGATGGAGCGCGCCGCCCGCGAGCTGGGCATGGACGCCGTGGAGATCCGGCGCCGCAACGTGATCACGGTGTTCCCCTACACCGGCGTCAACGGCATCACCTACGACCCGGGCTCCTACCGGGAGTCGCTCGACCTCTGCGAGCAGGTGCTGCGCGACGAGGGCTGGTACGACGCGCGCGCCGCCGAAGGCCGAGTGGTCGGGATCGGCTACGCCTGCTTCTCCGAGCGCACCGGGTACGGATCGGGCGCGTTCGCGCAGCGGAAGATGCAGGTGGTGCCCGGCTTCGACATCTCGGAGATCCGGATGGACACCTCGGGCACGGTCAGCGTCACCACCGGGACGATGAGCCACGGCCAGAGCCACGAGACGACGATGGCGCAGATCGTGGCCGACCGGCTCGGCCTCGACATCGCCCGCGTCAAGATCGTGCAGGGCGACACCGACCGGATCACCTACGGCTGGGGCTCGTTCGCCAGCCGCTCGATCACGATCGGCGGCAGCGCGGTCGCGGCGGCCTCGGAGAAGCTCGGCGAGCAGCTGCGGGAGATCGCGGCGCACCTGCTCGACGCCGACGTCGACGCCTGCGAGCTCGACGGCGCCGGTGGCGTACGGCTGCGCGACGGCTCCCGCAGGTTGTCGTTCGCCGAGCTCGCCGACGTCGCCTACCTGCGCTCCCACCTCCTGCCCAAGGGCGTCGGCCCGGGGCTGACGGCCACGGCGAGCTTCGACGTCGGCGGCGACGGCACGTTCTCCAACGCCACCCACGGCGTCGTCGTCGAGCTGGATCCCGGGACCGGTGGCGTGGACATCCTGCGCTACGTCTGCGTGGAGGACTGCGGGGTGGCGATCCACCCGCAGATCGTCGAGGGGCAGTGCCGGGGCGGGATCGCGCAGGGGATCGCAGGCGCGCTGTTCGAGCAGGTCACCTACGACGACGCCGGGCAGCCGCAGGCGCCGAGCTTCATGGAGTACAAGGTGCCCACGGCCGCGGAGATCCCCGACGTCGCGATCCACCACCTGGAGACGCCGTGCGCGTTCACCGCGAACGGCGCCAAGGGCGCGGGGGAGGGCGGCACGATCGGCGCGCCCGCCGCCGTGCTCAACGCGGTCAACGACGCGCTGCGCGCCACCGGCGTGGAGCTGGACGACACCCCGATCGCGCGGGAGTCCGTGCACCGGGCCCTGGAGGCAACGCATGTCTGAGATCCAGCTCATCGAGCTGACCGTCAACGGCGAGCGGCACGACCTCGCGATCGAGCCCCGGCGCACGCTCGTGGACGTGCTGCGCCACGACCTCGGCCTCACCGGCACGCACGTGGGCTGCGAGCACGGGATCTGCGGGGCGTGCACGGTGCTCGTCGACGGCGCTCCGGTGCGGGCGTGCCTGCTGTTCGCCGCGCAGGCGGAGGACGCCGACATCCGGACGGTCGAGTCGCTCGCGGAACCGGACGGGACGCTCTCGGACCTGCAGCAGGCGTTCTCGGCGCACCACGGACTGCAGTGCGGGTTCTGCACACCGGGCTTCCTGATGCTCGCCGAGGGCTACCTCGCCGAGCGCCCGGACGCGTCGAAGGAGGAGATCCGCGAGGTGGTGGCGTCGAACCTGTGCCGGTGCACGGGCTACCAGACCATCGTCGAGGCCGTGGACGACTGCGCGTCCCGGCGCCGCACGGCGCTGCAGGAGCAGCTGGACAGGAGGAGCGCATGACGGACGCGGTCTACGAGCGGGCGGGCTTCGGTGCGCCGGTGCGGCGCGGGCAGCGGCCCGCGATCGTGGTGGTGGACCTGACGCACGGCTTCACCGACCCCGCGGCCCCGACGGGTGCAGACCTGTCCGACGTCGTCGCGGCGACCGCCGAGCTGATCGAGGCCGGCCGGCCCGCGGGCGTGCCGGTGGTGTTCACGACGATCGCCTACACCCCGGCAGAGGCCGACGGCGACGACGTCACCTGGCTGACCAAGGCTCCCGGCATGCGGGCGCTGCGCGAGGGAAGCCGCGCCGTCGCCGTGGACGACCGGCTGCCGGTCGACCCGCGCGACCACCTGATCACCAAGAAGGGCGCCTCGGCCTTCTTCGGCACCACGCTCGCCGCGCTGCTCGCCGGCCTGCGGGTCGACACCGTCCTCGTCTGCGGCGCCACGACGAGCGGGTGCGTGCGTGCCACCGCCGTGGACGCGGTGCAGAGCGGGTTCTCGGTGCTGGTGCCGCGGGAGTGCGTGGGCGACCGCGCGCAGAGCCCGCACGAGGCCAATCTGTTCGACATCCAGGCGAAGTACGGAGACGTGATCGATGTGACCGAGGCCGTTTCCTACGTGAAGGCGGCGCGATGAGGGCGGTGCTCCAGGCGGCGCTGGCCGACCTGGCCGACGTGCCCGCGCAGTCGCGCTGGGCCCGGTCGGGGGACCTGCGCCTGCACGTCCTCGACTACGGCGGCGACGGCGTCCCGCTCGTCGTGCTGCCCGGGATCACCAGCCCGGCGGTCACGATGGACTTCGTCGCGCGCGAGCTGACGGACCTGGTGCGCCCGATCGTCGTGGACGTCCGGGGCCGGGGGCTCTCGGACTCCGGCAAGTCCTACACGCTCGACGACTACGCCGACGACACCGTCGCCGTGCTCGACGGCCTCGGCCTCGACCGCCCGCTGCTGCTCGGCCACTCGATGGGCGCGCGGATCGCGGCGGTCGTGGCGGCCCGGGGCGTCCCGTTGCGGGGCACGGTGCTCGTCGACCCGCCGATGAGCGGGCCGGGCCGCGGCCCGTACCCGACCACGCTGGAGGCGTTCCTCGGGCAGCTGGAGCAGGCGCGGCGGGGCACCGACGCCGACGAGGTGGCCCGGTCGTGGCCGCGCTGGCCGCGCCGCGAGCAGGAGCTCCGCGCCCGGTGGCTGTCCAGCTGCGACGCCGAGGCGATCGCGGCCACCCACGCCGGGTTCGAGAGCGAGGACTTCTTCGCGACCTGGCCGCACGTGCCCGCCCCCACCGTGCTCGTGCACGGCGGGGACAGCCCGGTGGTGACGGCCGAGGGCGCCGCGGAGGCGGCGGCCACGAACCCGGCGGCGAGGCTGGAAGAGGTCCCGGGAGCGGGCCACATGGTCTTCTGGGACGAGCCCGGCGTCGCGCTCGACCGGCTCCGCGGACTCCTGAGCGCGTTGCGCGATTGAGCGGCAGGGCGACGAACGGCACTCTCGTCGGCGAGGAAGCGACGACAGTGCCGTTCGTCGGTCGCCCGGTGGCGCTCACCCTGCGAGAGCCGGGGTGGGCCCGGACACCGTCGGCGGCGCTTCCGGCACGGCCCGGGGATACTGGAGCCGTGAGCGTCTCCCTGGGCATGCCCGCACCGCCCGCGCCGACACTGGCCCCGCGCCGCAAGACCCGGCAGCTGCAGGTCGGGGCGGTGGGTGTCGGTAGCGACCACCCCATCTCGGTGCAGTCGATGACCACCACCCTCACCGCCGACGTCAACGCCACCCTCCAGCAGATCGCCGAGCTCACGGCCTCGGGCTGCGACATCGTGCGCGTCGCGTGTCCCAGCCAGGACGACGCCGACGCGCTGCCCGCGATCGCGCGGAAGTCGCAGATCCCGGTGATCGCCGACATCCACTTCCAGCCGAAGTACGTCTTCGCCGCGATCGAGGCCGGCTGCGCGGCCGTCCGGGTGAACCCCGGCAACATCCGCAAGTTCGACGACCAGGTCAAGGAGATCGCGGCCGCCGCGAAGGACCACGGCACCCCGATCCGCATCGGCGTCAACGCGGGCTCGCTGGACAAGCGCCTGATGCAGAAGTACGGCAAGGCCACACCCGAGGCGCTCGCCGAGTCGGCCATGTGGGAGGCGAGCCTGTTCGCCGAGCACGACTTCCACGACATCAAGATCTCGGTCAAGCACAACGACCCCGTCGTGATGATCAGGGCATACGAGCTGCTCGCCGAGCAGTGCGACTACCCGCTGCACCTCGGCGTCACCGAGGCGGGGCCCGCGTTCCAGGGCACGATCAAGTCGGCCGTCGCGTTCGGGGCGCTGCTGCGTCAGGGCATCGGCGACACGATCCGCGTCTCGCTGTCCGCGCCGCCGGTCGAGGAGATCAAGGTCGGCACGCAGATCCTGCAGTCGCTGAACCTGCGCCCCCGCAAGCTGGAGATCGTCTCCTGCCCGTCGTGCGGGCGCGCCCAGGTGGACGTCTACAAGCTCGCCGACGAGGTCACGGCCGGGCTCACCGGCATGGAGGTGCCGCTGCGCGTGGCCGTCATGGGCTGCGTCGTCAACGGGCCGGGCGAGGCCCGGGAGGCCGACCTCGGCGTGGCGTCGGGCAACGGCAAGGGCCAGATCTTCGTGAAGGGCGAGGTCATCAAGACGGTGCCGGAGCACGCGATCGTCGAGACCCTCATCGAGGAGGCGATGAAGATCGCCGAGTCGATGGAGGGCGACGGCGAGCCGCAGGTGACGGTGGGCTGACGCCCTCCGAGAGAGCTGATCCCGTCGTGGGCACCGCAGCCGGCGTCTGGCATCGTTGGGGGGTGCTTCGTCTCGCCGGAGCGCGGCTCCTCGACGACCGGGACCGCGCGGGGGTGCGCGCGGCCCTGGAGGACGATCCGGTGGCCGCCTGCATGGTCGCTGCCCGCGTCGAGGTGGCGGGGCTGGACCCGTGGCGGCTGGGCGGTGAGCTCTGGGCCGTCGGCTCCCGGCTCGACGGCCTCTGCTTCTCCGGTGCCAACCTCGTCCCGCTGCGCGGTGACCGCGCGGCCCTGCGCAGCTTCGCCGACCGCGCCCGGCGCCACGGGCGCACCTGCTCCTCGCTGGTCGGGCGGGCCGAGCTCGTCCTGCCGCTGTGGGACGACCTCGCGTCGCACTGGGCGCCTCCGCGCGAGGTGCGCGCCGACCAGCCGCTGATGGTGCTCGCGGGCCCGCCCGCGGTCGACCCGGACCCGTACGTCCGCCCGGTGCGACCCGCCGAGCTGGACCGCTACCTGCCCGCGGCCATCGCCATGTTCACCGAGGAGGTCGGCGTCGACCCGCGGCTGGGCGACGGCGGGGTGGGGTACCGGGCGCGGGTGGCGGAGCTGGTGGCCGCGGGCCGCGCGTTCGCCCGGTTCGAGAACGACGAGGTCGTGTTCAAGGCCGAGATCGGTGCCCTGTCCGGACAGGTGGGGCAGATCCAGGGCGTCTGGGTGCACCCGGAGCGGCGCGGGCACGGCCTCGGCACCGCCGGCACGGCCGCGGTGGCCGAGCGGCTCGCGGCGATGGGCCGCGTGTCGAGCCTGTACGTCAACGGTTTCAACACCGTGGCGCGCGCCGCCTACACGCGGATCGGGTTCACCCAGATCGGCAGCTTCGCCACCGTCCTGTTCTGACGGGCTATCCCGACGGGCAGGTGTACCCCGATCGGGTGGTGATCACCGGATAGGGTGCGCGCGTGAACCGGGAGCAGCGCCGCACCGACGCCCCGGTCGCGCACTCGCCCCGTGTGTGGGACTACTGGCTCGGCGGCAAGGACAACTACGCGGTCGACCGGCAGGTGGGCGACCTGTTGCGCGCCACCTACCCGCCGGTCGTCGACCTCGTGCGCTCGTCGCGGCGCTTCCTGGCCCGGGCACTGCAGCACCTCGCGGGGGAGGTCGGCCTGCGCCAGTTCGTGGACGTCGGCCCGGGGCTGCCGACCGTCGACAACACCCACGAGGTCGTGCAGCGGGTCGCGCCGGGGGCGCGGGTCGTCTACGCCGACAACGACCCCGTGGTGCTCGCGCACGCCCGGGTGCTGCTGCAGGGCGAGGGCACGTCCTACGTCGAGGCCGACCTGCGCGACCCCGCGGGGCTCCTCGACGCCGCCGCCCGCGACCTCGACCTCGACCGCCCGGTGGGTCTCGTGCTGACGAACGTCCTCGGCCACCTGCCGGACCTCGCCGAGGCCCGCCGGTCCGTCCGCGATCTCGTGGCCGCCGTGGCTCCGGGCAGCCACCTCGTCGTGGCGGACGGCCGGACCGACGGCGGCGGGCCGTTCGACGCCGCCGTGAGCATGTGGAACCAGGCGGGTTCGCAGCCGTACGTGCTGCGCACCACGGAGCAGATCACCTGCTTCCTCGACGGGTTGGAGCTGCTCGAGCCCGGCGTCGTGCAGAGCTCGCTGTGGCGCCCGGACGGGCCGCCCGGCAGGCTCGTCGAGCACGTGGGCGCGGTGGGGCGGAAGCCCTCAGCCTCAGCCTGACGTGCGCCGGTAGCGGTGCACCGCGAGCGGCAGGAACACCGCGACGATGGCCACCGGCCACAGCACGGCCAGCAGCATCGCGTGCTGCGCCGGCCAGGTGGCGGTGAGCTCGGCGCCCGGGTTGCCGAACAGCTGCCGGGTGGCGGTGACCGTGGCCGAGATCGGGTTCCAGTCGGCCACCGCGCCCAGCACCGGTGGCATCTGCGCCGGGGAGACGAAGGTGTTGGCGATCATGGTGAGGGGGAACAGCGGCGCCCACGCCAGCCCGGCGGCCTCCTGGCTGACGAGGAGCCCCAGGAAGATCCCCACCCAGATCATCGCGAACCGCAGCAGGAGCAGCAGCCCGACCGCGGCCAGCGTGGACCCCACACCGGTGCGCGTGGTCCAGCCCACCAGCAGCCCGCACGCCACCAGGACGACCAGGTCGAGCACCGACCCGACCATGTCGGCCAGGCTCCGCCCGATCAGCGGGGCGCTGCGGGCCACGGGCATCGAGCGGTAGCGGTCGGTGACGCCGAGGGCCCGGTTGGCCGCGACGACCGCCACCGTGGCCGCCGCGCCGTTGACCATGGCCTGCGCGAACATCCCCGGCATGAGGAACTCGCGGTAGTCGCCGCCGCCGGGCACCGCGATCGCGCTGCCGAAGACGAACCCGAACAGCAGCACGAACATCACCGGGAACGCGACGCTGGACGCGATCAGGCTCGGGTTGCGCACCCAGTGCAGCAGCTCGGCGCGCGCGATCGTCCAGGAGTCGACCAGCGTCCAGCGCAGGGCATCGCCCACGGGGGCGGTCAGGGTGGTCATGCCGGCACCCCGATCCGGGGGGTGGGAGCGGGCTCCTCGGCCGGGTGGCCGGTGAGGTGCAGGAACACCTCGTCGAGGGTGGGCCTGCGCACGCCGATGTCCTCGACCTCGAGGCCCGCGTCCGCCAGTGCCCGCACGACCGCGGTGAGCGCGGCGACCCGGTCGTGCACGGCGGCGCTGATCCGTCGGACCGGCGCATCGATCTCGGGCTCGCCGCCCGCGCCCCTCGCCAGCAGCGCGGCGGCGGCGGGGAGGTCGGCCTCGGACCGCATCGTGACGTCGATGCGATCGCCCCCGATCGCGTTCTTGAGCTGGGTGGGCGTGCCCGCGGCGACGGTGCGCCCGCTGACGATCACGACGATGCGGTCGGCGAGCTGGTCGGCCTCGTCCAGGTACTGCGTGGTCATCAGCACCGTCGTGCCGCCGGCGACCAGCCCGCGCAGCGCGTTCCAGACCTCGCCGCGGTTGCGCGGGTCGAGCCCGGTGGTCGGCTCGTCGAGGAAGTAGACGCGCGGGGCGAGCACCAGGCTGCTGGCGATGTCGAGCCGGCGCCGCATGCCGCCCGAGTAGTGCTTGGCCCGCCGGTGCGCGGCCTCGGTGAGCCCGAACTGCTCGAGCAGCTCGTCGGCCCGCCGCGCCGCCTCCCGGGCCGGCAGGTGGAACAACCGGCCCCAGTGCACGAGGTTCTCCCGCCCGGTGAGGATCTCGTCGACCATGGGTTGCTGCCCGGTGAAGCCGATGGCGCGGCGCACCTGGGCCGGGCGGCGGGCGACGTCGAACCCGGCGACCTCCGCCCGCCCCGCGTCGGGCCGCAGGAGCGTGGTGAGCACCCGTACCGCCGTGGTCTTCCCCGCCCCGTTGGGGCCGAGCAGCCCGCAGACCGTGCCCTGGGGAACGGTCAGGTCGAACCCCTCCAGCACCCACCTGTCGCCGAACCGCTTGCCCAGCCCGTCGACGATCACCGCATCGGACCCGCGTGCCACGACACCCCCCTCACTGAGTACACTGTACTGGTAGCTTCGTACACCGTACTCAATTTTAGGATCTGCGGCAATGTCACACGATGAGGGGTCGGCTCGCCCCGACGGCGGCGCAGCCGTCCGACGCAGCCTGCAGTTGATGTGGGGCGGGGCGCCCGAGCCGACCCGCGGCCCGAAGCCGGGCCTCGCGGTCGGCTCGATCGTGCGGGCCGCGATCGAGCTGGCCGACACCGAGGGGCTGGTCGCCCTGTCCATGCGGCGCATCGCGGGGGCGCTGGGTGTCGGGGCGATGTCGCTGTACCGCTACGTCCCGGGCAAGGCCGAGC
Source organism: Pseudonocardia kunmingensis (assembly GCF_006716445.1). GTDB lineage: Bacteria > Actinomycetota > Actinomycetes > Mycobacteriales > Pseudonocardiaceae > Pseudonocardia > Pseudonocardia kunmingensis. The sequence goes on along the minus strand of NZ_VFPA01000001.1, from coordinate 1,271,230 downwards.
TGGTGGACCTCATGGTCGACGAGGTCTACGCCGAGGACGCCGCGGCGGTGGACGTCCTCGAGGGGGACTGGCGGTCCCGGCTCGAGGCCTTCGGGCGCCAGGAGTGGGCGATGTACCTGCGGCACCCGTGGATGCTGCAGATCGCGCAAGGCCGCCCGATGCTGGGCCCCAACGCGATGCGCTCCACCGACGTGGCCCTGCGCGCCGTCGACGACCTCGGCCTCACCGAGGACGAGATGCTCGGCGCGGTCGTCACGCTCAGCGCCTTCGTCGCCGGGCTGGCCAAGAGCACGATCGAGGCCATGCAGGCCGCGGACCGCACGGGCATCAGCGACGAGGAGTGGTGGGAGATCCAGGGCGAGTACGTCGGCCCGGCGGTCGTGGCGGGGGAGCTGCCGATGCTCACGAAGGTGGGCGAGGCGGGCGCGTTCAACTCGAGCTTCGACAACTTCGAGTTCGGGCTGCAGTGCGTGCTCGACGGCCTCGGGGTGCTCATCGAGGGCAGGCGGGCGGCCGGCGGGAGCTGACGGCCACACCGCGCCGTCACAGCGACCCTCGTAATGTGAACGCGCAACAGTTCAGCGTTCACCTACACGAGGAGTCGTACCCCATGATCCGCACGCTGCCGCCCTCCGCCCGGGACGCCGCGCTGCTGGTGGCCCGGCTGGTGCTCGGAGTGGTGCTCGTCGCGCACGGCTGGCAGAAGGTGGTCACGAACGGCCTCGGCGCCACCGCCGAGGGGTTCGCCGGTATGGGCGTGCCGCTCGCGCCCGTCTCGGCGGCGTTCGCCGGACTGGTCGAGCTCGTCGGCGGTGTCCTGCTCGTGGCCGGTGCGGCGACGGCGCTGGTGGGCGTCCTCGTCGTGCTGGACATGATCGGTGCCGCGCTGCTCGTCCACGCCGCCAACGGCGTCTTCGCCTCCGACGGCGGGTGGGAGCTCGTCGGCGTGATCGGTGCACTGGCGCTGGTGCTGGCGGCCGTCGGCGCCGGCCGGTTCAGCGTCGACCACGCCCTCGCCTCGCGGCGCCGCACCGCCGCGGTCTGAGACGACGGGAGGGCCGGCCCGCGGCGTGCGGACCGGCCCTCCGTCGGCGGGTGTCAGGCGAAGAGCTTGTCCTGCTCCTCGCGCAGCTGGTCGACCAGCCGCCCGGGCGGCAGGGTGACGTCGGCGTAGGTCAGCACCTCGTCCTTGGCCACGTTCCGCTTGAGCACGCAGCCCTCGGCCACACCCATCGGCAGCAGGCCCTCCGCGCGCGTGGCGGCGGTGGACTCGGCCACGCCGTAGCTGTCGTAGCCGCCCAGCCCGTCGAGGGTGTGGCCGGCCGCGAGGTCCTGCTTCGCCGTGGCCACCACGTCGACGTGCGGCCCCGCGGGCGGCGCGAGCGCCGCGTCGGCGAAGTCGACCGCGCGCACCACCGAGTTGGGCACCTCGAAGTGGCACAGGTGGTAGGGCGTGTAGAAGCTGTACAGCGGGCCCTCGCCCAGCTTGTACAGGTTCAGGTAGTGGCGCTGCTTCGGGTCGTCGTGCGTGCCGAGCACGAACACGCCCGGGCCCGGCTTCGACTTCACCACGTAGTCGACGATGCCGCCCAGCTCGCGCAGCTCGTCGACGTCGTAGCGGGTGGTCAGCTCGTCGACGTGGCCCTCGTGGTCCCAGCCGTTCATGCCCCGCTTCGGGACGGTGAGGCCGAACGCGTTGGCGACGATCGCCTGCTCGAAGGAGATCTTCGTGCCGTCGGCGAAGCTCGTGACCATGTACGGGTCCTGGCCCCAGCGCTCGGCGAACGCCTTCTGCGTGGTGGGGGTGCGGTACTCGTCCTGCAGGCCCTTGATGTTGCCCGCGACCAGCGGCGTGACGCCCAGGCCCTTGACGAACCGCATGAGGTTGCCCTGCACACCGGGCTGGTCGCCGTCGCAGCCGGTGAGCACGACGCCGGCCGCGCGCGCCCGGTGGGCGAGCAGCGGCCCGACCGTGCCGTCCAGCTCCGCGTTCATCGTGACGACGGGCAGGCCGCGTTCGATGGCCGCCACCGTGACGCGGGCGCCGAACTCGACGGCGCCGGTGACGTCGACGACGCAGTCCAGGTGCACGGCCTTGAGCAGCTCGAACGCGTCCTCGCAGACGGCGGGCGAGCCCTTCTCGATGGCGGCGTCGAGCTGGTCGGCGTTCTCCACCCGCACCGGCTCGACGCCGGCCTCGGCGTAGGCGCGCTCGGCGTTGGCGAGGGTGCGGTTGGCGATCGCGACGAGCCGCATGCCGGGCACCGAGTTGACGATCTGGTTGGCCAGCCCGCGGCCCATGAATCCGGCGCCGATCATGCCGACGCGGATCGGGCGGTCCTCGGCCTCGCGCCGGGCGAGCGCCGTGTCCAGGATCAGCATCAGCGGGCCTCCACCGAGACCTCGGACAGCAGCGGCCAGGCCGCGTCCTTCTCCGAGATGACGGCAGGGGGGATCGGCCAGTCGACGCCGAGCGCGGGGTCGTCCCAGCGCAGGCCGCGCTCCGCGCCCGGGGTGTAGGCGGTGGAGACCTGGTACATGACCTCGGCCTTGTCCGTCAGCGTGATGTAGGCGTGCGCGAAGTTGCGCGGCACGTACATCGCGGTGCGGTTGTCCTCGGTGAGCTCGGCGCCGAACCACTTCAGGTAGGTGGGCGACTCCGGGCGCAGGTCGACGATCACGTCCCAGATCGCGCCGCGGTAGCAGCGGATGAACTTCGTCTCCGCGTTCGGCTCCAGCTGGTAGTGGAACCCGCGCAGCGTGCCCGCCTTGTGGTTGAACGAGATGTTGGCCTGCTCGACCAGCGGCTCGAGGCCCGCGTCGACGAACTCCTGGCGGCAGAAGGCGCGCGCGAAGAAGCCGCGGTCGTCCTCCAGGAGCTTCAGGTCGACCAGGGCCGAGCCGGGGAGCGGAGTGGTGTGGATCTGCATGTCGGGAGGCTCGTCCTCTTCACGTCGTCCTTGAGGTCCGCCCGGAGCCTAGACCGGGCGGATGATGCCCCTTCATCCGTCACCACCGGTGGCCGCGTTACCGGTCGCGGCGCCGCCGCGGTGGCCGGCACCGGGCAGCGGCGACCCCGCTACCAGCGCGTCGAGCGCATCCCGCAGGTAGGGGCAGTCGCGCACCGGCTGCGGGGCGGGGCAGTCCCGGCCCGAGAGCAGCACCTCCCGGGCGCGGCGGGCCCGGGCGATCTGCGCGTCGAGCAGGGCGACCTGGGCGTCGACGACCGCCGCCCAGCCGTCCGGGCCGGGGTGCAGCGCGTCCCGGATCGCGGCGAGGCCGAGGCCGAGGTCGCGGGCCATGGCGACGAACGCGAGCGTCCGCAGCTCGGCGGGGCCGTAGCGGCGTCGGCCGTCGTCGCCGCGCGGGGCGTCGAGCAGGCCCTCCGCCTCGTAGAACCGGATCGCCGACGGCGCGAGGCCCACCCGGCGGGCCGCCTCGCCGATTGACATCAAGGGCGCTCGAGCATCCACGGTGGGCTGCATGGCTGCATCGATACCACCGAGCTGGACCACCGGCACCGTCCCCAACTCCTTCGCCGCACTCCCGACCGGCGCGCTCGGCACGCTCGGCGGGCAGCTCATGCGCCTCCTCAACCGGGCGCAGCAGCACGAGGTGGCCCGGTTGCTCGGGCCGGTGCCCGGCGCGGACGTGCTCGAGGTGGGGCACGGCCCCGGCGTGCTGCTGGGCCTGCTCGCCCGGACGGCCGGGCACGTCACGGGCGTCGACCCCTCGGAGGAGATGCGCCGGCTCGCGATCCGCGCGCACGCCCGTGCGATCGCCGCGGGCCGGCTCGACGTGCGGGCGGGCGACGCCGGGGCCACCGGCCTGCCCGACGCCGCCGTCGACCTCGTCGTGGCGGTCAACAACGTGGCGATCTGGCCCGATCTGGACGCCGGCGTGGCCGAGCTGCGCCGCGTGCTGCGCCCGGGTGGTCGGCTCGTGCTGAGCTGGCACGGCGGGGAACGGCCGGCCCGGATGGCGCGTGGGCTCGTGCTGCCCGAGGAGCGGCTGCGCCGCATCGACGACGCACTGGGTGTCCGCTTCCCCGAGGTGCGCCGCACCCTCACCCGGCGGTGCACCGTGTTCGAGGCCCGCTGCGCCCCGTGACCGGGCTCGCGCACGATCGGGCGAAGCCCGAGGTCGTCGGGGGTGCTCGGCATACTTCGGCGCCGTGCCGCCCTCCCGAACTCCCCGGCCGCTCGCCGCGATCGCCGTCGTGGCCGTCGTGCTGCTCGCCGCCACCGGCTGCGGGGTCTTCCGGGACACCGGCGCGCAGGACACCGCCACGGCGTTCCTGAGCGCCTGGTCGGCGGGCGACGACCGGGCCGCGGCCGCCCTCACCGACGACCCGGAGAGCGCGGGTGAGCTGCTCGGAGCCACCCGCCGATCCCTCGACCCCGAGGCGCTCACCGCCACGCTCGGCCAGGTGCGCACGGCCGCCGACCTGGCGTCGGCGTCCGTCGACGTCACGTGGCGGCTCGGACCCGAACGCAGCTGGCACTACCTCGCCGAGATGGAACTGCGCCCGGCACCCGACACCGAGGAGGGCTGGCGGGTCCATTGGGCGCCCACCGTCGTGCACCCCGAGCTGGCGGACGGCCAGCGGCTCGCGCTGCGCACCGCCTCGCCCTCGCCCGCGCCGGTCGTCGGGCGCGACGGTGCGCCGCTGCTGTCGGCCACCACCGTCGTGGCGGTGCTGCTGGACCGGCTCGCCGCGGGCGACCTGCCGGCCGTCACCGGCGCGCTCGCGCAGGCACTGTCCCCGTTCGACGCGCAGATCACGCAGGCGTCCATCGCCGAGGGCGCCGCCCGCACTCCCGACGGGCGGGCGTACACGGTCGCGGTGCTGCGCGAGACCGACTACGCGAGCGTCAAGGACGCCATCCACCACCTGCCCGGCGTCCGGTTCACCACCTCGGAGCGGCTGCTCGCCCCCGACGCCGACTTCGGCCGGCAGGTGCTCACCGGCGTCCGCGCCGAGGCCGCGCCGCAGCTCGAGGGCGTCCCGGGCTGGTCGGTGCGCGTCGTCGACGGCAGCGGCGCCGCGGTGCGCACCCTCGCCGAGCACGAGCCGCGCTCGGGCACCACGGTGACGATCGGGATGGACCGCACGATCCAGGCCGCCGCGGAGGACGCCGTGGAGCCCGTGGCGCAGCAAGCGATGCTGGTGGCGGTGTCGGCGTCCACCGGTGACCTGCTCGCGGTCGCCCAGAACCCCGCCGCGGACGCCGAGGGCCCGCTCGCGCTCACCGGCCGCTACCCGCCGGGCTCCACGTTCAAGGTGGTCACGGCGGCCGCGGCGATGGCCGAGGACGGCGTCACCGCCGCCACGCCGCTGCCGTGCCCGCCCGCCACCGTGATCGGCGGGCGCGAGGTGCCCAACGCCGGCCGGTTCGGGCTCGGCACGGTCCCGCTGCGCACGGCGTTCGCGCGCTCCTGCAACACCACGTTCGCGCAGCTCGCCGTCGACCTCGAACCCGGCGCCCTGCCCGCAGCGGGGCTGCGGTTCGGCATCGGCGCCGACTACGCGGTGCCGGGCATCACCACGATCACCGGCTCCGTGCCCACGGCCGCCGAGCAGGTCCTGCGCGCCGAGAACGGCTTCGGGCAGGGCGAGGTGCTGGCGAGCCCGTTCGGCGTCGCGCTCGCGGCCGCCACCGTCGCGCGCGGCGGACCGGTCGTGCCGCAGCTGTTCCGCGACCGGCCCACCGAGGTGCTGGTCCCGGCCGCCGCGCCGGACCCCGCCGTCCTGGAGCAGCTGCGCACGATGATGCGGGCCGTCGTCACCGAGGGCACGGCGTCGACGCTGGCCGGGCTCGGCGAGGTGCACGGCAAGACGGGCACGGCGGAGTTCACCGCCGACGGCAGGGCCCACGGCTGGTTCATGGGCTACCGCGGCGACGTCGCGTTCGCGGTGCTGGTGGTGGACGGCGCGTCGGCGGCGCCCGCCGTGGGGGTCGCCGAGCGGTTCCTGGGGGCGCTGGGCTGACCGCGAACGGAGGAATCCTCCTTCGCGAGGTGAGGTGGGTCTTGCCTCGGCGCTTACCCTGGAACCCATGTCGCCCCGGCGGATCCCCGCGCTCGCGATCACGGCAGACGTGGTGTCCGTCGTCGTCTTCGCCGCCATCGGGCGGATGAACCACGCGCAACCCGACGACCTGCTGGGCCTGCTGGGCACCGCGGCGCCGTTCCTCGTGGGGCTCACGGCGGTGTGGGCCACACCGGTCGTGCGGGCCCACCCGGTCGGCATCCGGGGTGCCCTCGTGGTCTGGGCGGGCACCGTCGTGCTCGGCCTGGCGTTGCGCGCGGGCTTCACCGAACGCCTGCCGCTGAGCTTCGCGGTGGTCACGGCCGTCTCCCTCGCCGTGCTCATGCTGGGCTGGCGCGGCCTCTCGGCCCTGGTCGCCCTCCGGGCCCGCCAACGCGCCCTGCGCTGACACACCGACATCCGCGCTCCCACACCGACTGCAGTCGGTGCGCGACGCCAGGATTCGGTGTGTGACGACGGAGTCGGTGTGCGAGGCGGCCGGCGGGGCGGCCGCGGCCGCGGCGGGCGGTCGCACACCGATTGTGGTGCTGGCACATCGACTGCAGTCGGTGCGCCAGGGTAGAAGTCGGTGTGCGACGGGGGCAGTTCGCGCAATCGGGCCCGCCGGACGCGCCTCGCCGTCATCCTCGCCGCATGGAGACCCCGCGCCTCGTCCTGCGTCGCGAGCTCATCAGGGCCGGTTGGAGCGATCAGGAGGTGCGGCGCCGGCAGCGGGCGGGGGAGCTGTTGCGGCTCGGGAGGGGCGCCTACGTGCAGGCCCCCGGACGCCCCACCGCAGTTCGAGGTCCGGCACGCCCTGCTCGCGGCGGTCCGCGACGAGCGCCATGCGGCCGACGGCGTGCTGAGCCACGTCTCGGCCGCGGTGCTCCACCGGCTCTCGACGTGGGGGCTGCGGCTCGACCGCATCCACCGCACCCGTGACCTGCGCAGCGGGGGCCGGGTCGGCCGGGGGGTGCACCTGCACGCCGCCCCGCTGGCGCCCGAGGACGTGGACGAGGTCGACGGCCTCGCCGTCACCTCGGTCGCGCGCACGGTCGTCGACCTCGCGCGCTCGGCCGGTTTCGAGGCCGCGGTCGCGGTGGCCGACAGCGCGCTGCACAAGCACCTCGTCGACCTGGACGAGCTGAGCAGCGTCGCCGCTCGATGCGCCGGATGGCAGGGAGCGCCACAGGCCCGCAGGGTCATCACGGTCTCCGATGGCGGGAGCGAGAGCGTCGGCGAGTCCCGCAGCCGCCTCGCGATGCAGCGCGCCGGCCTGCCGAAGCCGAAGCTGCAGTGGAAGGTGCAGGGCGACGGCCGGACCTACGAGGTCGACTTCGCGTGGCCGGAGCTGCGGACGGTCGCCGAGTTCGACGGGCTCTCGAAGTACGGGCGCCTGCTGCGGCCCGGCCAGGACCCGGCGGAGGTCGTGGTGGCCGAGAAGCTGCGTGAGGACGAGATCCGGGACCTCGACCTGCGGGTGGCCCGCTGGATCTGGTCCGAGATCGACGACTTCGCCCCGGTCGCGGACCGCCTCCGCCGCGCCTTCGCCGCCTCCCCGGCCGGCGCCGCGTGGCGCCGCTGACGCTCGCACACCGACATCAGCGCTCCCGCACCGACTGCAGTCGATGCGTGAGCGCAGGAGTCGGTGTGCGACCGCAGGACTCGGTGTGCGGCGGCGGAAGTCGGTGTGCGAGCGGCGGGCGGCGCGGGCGACGGCGTCCGGTGTGGTCGCACACCGATATCGGTGCTCCCGCACCGACTGCAGTCGGTGCGGCGGGGCAGGAGTCGGTGTGCGAGCGACCACGGTGGGTCGTCGGGACGCGCGGCCTAGACTGGAGGCCATGCCCGCCCGCACGCTGCTCACCCCCGGCACCGTCTCGCCGACCCGGCCCGTGCCCGCGCACATCACGCGCCCGGAGTACGTCGGGAAGTCCCGGCCCGAGCGCAGCGGTGACCCGTGGGTGCAGACGCCCGAGGTCATCGAGGGCATGCGGGTGGCCAGCAAGATCGCGGCCCAGGCGCTCGCGGCGGGCGGCGCGGCGGTGGCGCCAGGCGTCACCACCGACGAGGTGGACCGCGTGGTGCACGAGTTCCTGATCGACCACGACGCCTACCCGTCCACGCTGGGTTACAAGGGCTTCCCGAAGTCGTGCTGCACGAGCCTCAACGAGGTGATCTGCCACGGCATCCCGGACTCCACCGTGATCCAGGACGGCGACATCGTCAACATCGACGTCACCGCCTACATCGGCGGCGTCCACGGCGACACCAACGCCACGTTCCTCGCCGGTGACGTCGCCGAGGAGGACCGGCTGCTGGTCGAGCGCACCCGCGAGGCCACGGCGCGGGCGATCAAGGCGGTGCGTCCGGGGCGGGAGCTGAACGTCGTCGGCCGCGTGATCGAGTCCTACGCCAAGCGGTTCGGCTACGGGGTGGTGCGCGACTTCACCGGCCACGGCATCGGCCGCGCGTTCCACAGCGGTCTGGTGGTGCTGCACTACGACGAGCCGAGCGTGCACACCGTCCTCGAGCCGGGGATGACCTTCACCATCGAGCCCATGATCACGCTGGGCTCGATCGACTACGACATCTGGGACGACGGTTGGACCGTCGTCACGAAGGACCGCGCCCGCACCGCGCAGTTCGAGCACACGGTCCTCGTCACGGCCGACGGGGTGGAGATCCTCACGCTGCCCTGACGGGGCCTACTGTCCGCGTCATGGGGAAGGTCTACGACGGGATCGACGCGGCGATGGCGGCGTGGATCCAGAAGCAGCCGGTGTTCTTCGTGGCCACCGCCCCGCTGGCCGCGGACGGGCTGGTGAACCTCTCGCCCAAGGGCACCATGGGCACGTTCCGGGTGGTCGACGCGCACACCTTCGCCTACCTGGACATGACCGGCAGTGGCGTGGAGACCGTCGCCCACCTGCGGGAGAACGGGCGCATCTGCGTGATGTTCTGCGCGTTCGAGGGCCGTCCGACCATCGTGCGCCTGCACGGCACCGGGCGGGCCGTGCTCGTGGATGACCCGGGCTACGAGGCCGAGCTCGCGCCCTTCGGGGACGCGGCCGAGATCCGGCGGCCCTACCTGCGCGGGGTGGTGCGCGTGGAGGTGGCCCGGGTGTCGGACTCGTGTGGCTACTCGGTGCCGCAGATGGACCTCGTGGCGGAGCGCGAGACCCTCGACGCGGTCTGGAGCAGCCGCGACGACGAGCGGATCGCGCGCTACCACGCCGAGCGCAACGCCGTGAGCCTCGACGGGCTGCCGGGGCTCGCGGCCCGGACGACCCAGCCCCAGCTCCCGCCGGCGTGCTGATCACGGGGCGCACGCAACTCGCCGTCATGGTCGCCAAGATTGGTGCGAGGGCCGCAGACCTGCCGCTCTAGCACCACGCTCGCTGATCATGGCCGTCCCGCGTCCGCTGAACGCACCCTTTTCGTGATCAGGTCGACGTGAACGGGTTCAGGAAGGATCTAACCCCGCTCACCTCTGTTGCACCCCTCATCTGTGATCATCGGGCGGGTTCGAGGTGTGTTGCCCTCGTGATCGGTCTGATCGGCCCACGCGGTACACGGATGCGGCAGGAGGCCTCGAGCCGGGAACGGCGCGCCCACTGCAACTCGCCGTATGAGGCAGGGCCCCGGGGAGGAGTGGCGCCGGGTCGGGGTGCTCACGCCCCTCGTGTCCGGTCGCGCCCCCGGTTCCGCGTCGCGCATCCCGTCGACGGGGGGCGTGGGCGGAGAAGGGGGGCGTGGGCAGGGTGGCCCGGACCGGCTGCTGGATGACCCAGCGAACGCCGTGGTCATCGCCCTACCCGCCCTGACCCTCGCGGTGCGCCGTGCGGTAGTCGCTCGGGCTGCACCCGTGCACGGTGCGGAACTGGCGGGAGAAGTAGAAGGCGTCGGAGTAGCCGACCGCCGCCGCGATGTCGCCGATGTCGCGGGACGAGGTGATCAGCAGCTCGCGGGCGCGCGCCATCCGCAGCCGCTTCGTGTACTCGACGACCCCGCCCCCGGTGGCGGCGCGGAAGAGCGCCGAGAAGTGGGACGGGGAGAGCCCGGCCGTGCGGGCGAGCTCGGCGACGCTGAGCGGCTTCGCGAAGTTGTGGCGTAGGTAGGCCTGCGCCTGGCGGACCGGCTCGGTGCGCTGCGCGCCGCCCGCCACGACGTCGGCGGCGAGCTGGGCCAGCAGCGCCCATCCGGTGCCGGCCGCGGAGATGAGGTTCGGGAACGTCTCGTCGCGTTCCAGGAAGCCGATGGCGTCGTCGATCGTGGCGACGGCGCGGTAGGTGTCCTGCAGCGCGACGAGCGCCTCGCGCCCGTCGGGCGCGATCAACCCCAAGAGCTCCGGGACCTGGGTGCCGGCCGCGTGCAGCCACCAGATCGTCCATGGGCGCCGCGGGTCGGCAAGGTAGGTGTGGGCGCGTCCGGGCGGCAGCACGAGCGCCTGCCCCGGGGCGACGACGGTGGTGCGACCCTCGACCTGGCACCGCCCCATCCCGTCGACGCAGACGATCACGATGGCTTCCGGGGCGCCTCCGGGGCGCCGCCGACCGTGGTTCGCCGCGCGCGGGAAGTAGCCGGCGTCCGTGACGAGCAGCGCGGAGGTCGGCGTCCTGCGCAGGGCGGATGTCACGAGCGGGCGGGGGAGCACCCGGATCCGTTGGCCGGGGAAGCCGTCGGGGAGGAGCACGGCCTCACGCTAGTGCCACCCGCCGAGGGTCCGTCGGGGTCGTCGGCCGCTGAGCGCGGCGCGGGGCGGGGCGGCCGGGCTGTTCGGTGGCCTTGCGGGTGGGGCGCCGGCGGCGATCGTCGGATCGTCCAGGGTTCTCGATCGAATCGCCCATGCCGCCGCGGGCCGCGCGCTCGTAGCGTCGCGGCGTGCTCGACGGTGAGTCCCGACTGCAGCTCCCGGATCGGCCCGCCGACCTGGCCGGTGCCGGCGTGGCCGGGTGGCGGGAGCCGGTGGTGATCGAGACCTACCTGCCGGAGGCGCCCGACCGCTACCCCGCCTATCTGGACCGGCGCGTCTACCAGGGGTCCTCGGGCCGGGTGTACCCGCTGCCGTTCCACGACCGGATCAGCGCGACGAGCCGCCCGGTGACCTGGGACGCCGTGCACCTGGAGAACCGGTGGCTGCGCGTCATGGTGCTGCCCGAGCTGGGTGGGCGCATCCACGTCGGGTACGACCGCGGTGCGGGCTACGACTTCTTCTACCGCAACGGCGTGATCAAGCCCGCCCTCGTGGGGCTGGCCGGGCCGTGGATCGCCGGCGGCGTGGAGTTCAACTGGCCGCAGCACCACCGGCCGGCCACGTTCCTGCCCACCGACGTCGAGATCGAGCACGAGCCGGACGGCGCGGTGACGGTCTGGTGCTCCGACCACGACCCGTTCGCCCGGATGAAGGGCATGCACGGGATCCGGCTGCGCCCGGACCGGGCGGTGATCGAGGTGCGGGCGCGGCTGTACAACCGCAGCGAGCAGACGCAGACCTTCCTGTGGTGGGCGAACGTGGCTGCCCGGGTGCACGAGCAGTACCAGTCGTTCTTCCCTCGGGACGTGCGTGTGGTCGCTGACCACGCGAAGCGCGCGATCACCGCGTTCCCGGCGGCCGACCGCCCGTACTACGGGATCGATTACCCCGCCCGCCGCGACACCGGCGGCGACCGCCTCGACTGGTACCGCAACATCGAGGTCCCGACGTCGTACATGTGCGTGGGCAGCCGTGAGGGGTTCTTCGGCGGCTACGACCACGCCGCCCGCGCCGGGTTCGTGCACGTGGCCGATCCGCACGTGGCGATCGGCAAGAAGCAGTGGACCTGGGGCAACGCCGCGTTCGGGCACGCGTGGGACCGCAACCTCGGCGACGACGGCGCCGCGTACGTCGAGCTGATGGCGGGGGTGTTCACCGACAACCAGCCCGACTTCTCCTTCATCGCCCCCGGCGAGACGAAGGTGTTCTCGCAGTTCTGGTACCCGATCCAGGAGATCGGGCCGGTGCACGCGGCGAGCGTCGACGCGGCGGTGCGGGTGGACGTCGAGCCCGGCGGCGTGCGCGTCGGCGTCGCGGTGACGGCGGAGCGGCCCGGCTGCCGGGTGCGGCTGGAGGACGGGGCGGGCGCGGTGCTGGCCGAGGTGGACGCCGACCTCGCGCCGGGAGCACCGCACCGCTCCCGGGTCGCGCTGGACGTGCCGGACCGGCTGGTGCTGCGGGTGCTGCACGCCGGTGCCGAGCTCGTGAGCTGGGACTCGCTCGTGCCGGACGCCGGCGCGGACGTCACGGCGGCGAGGGAGCCGGCGGCACCCGCTGACGTCACGTCGGTGGAGGAGCTGGCGGTCATCGGCGCGCACCTGGCGCAGTACCGGCACGCGACGCGCTCGCCCGAGCCGTACTGGCGCGAGGCGCTGCGCCGTGACCCCGGGCACGTGGCCAGCAGCGTCGGGCTGGCGGCTCGCGCCTACGGGCGGGGCGAGTACGCCGAGGCCGAGGTCCTGCTCACCGCCGCGGTCGAGCGGCTCACGGCGCTCAACGCCCACCCGGGCGACACCACGGCGCTGTACGCGCTCGGCCTCGTGCTCGACCGGCAGGGCCGCACGGAGGAGGCCTACGCGCGGTACGCGGCCGCGTCCTGGGCCCGGGCGTGGCGGGCCCCCGCGGGCTACCGGATGGCCCGCCTCGACGCCGCGGCCGGCCGGGATGCGGCGGCCCTGGACCGCCTCGCCGACGTGCGCCGCGTCGAGCCCGAGCACCTGCAGGCCCGCGCGCTGACGGCGTTGCTGCTGCGCCGAACCGGGCGGGCCGATGTGGCCGCGGCCCTGCTCCGGGAGACCCTCGCGCTCGATCCGCTGGACTGGTGGAGCCGCGACCTGGCCGGCCTGCCGCTCACCGCGGACGCGCAGACCTGCCTCGACGTGGCGCTGGAGTACGCGGGCGTCGGCGAGCCGGAGGAGGCGCTGCGGGTCCTGGACGCCGCGCAGGAGCGCGAGGCGCACCGCGCGCTCGGTCAGACCGCCGCCGGCCCGCTGATCTCCTACCACCGCGCCGCCCTGCTCGACCGGGTCGTGAGTGGATACGAGTGCTCCAGCACCCGTATCCACTCACAGCCGCTGACGTGGTGCGTCCCGGTCCGCTTGGAGGACATCGAGGCGCTGGAACGCGCCGCGGCGGCCGACCCCACCGATGCGCGCGCACTCGCGCTGCTCGGGCACTGGCGCTACGCGGTGGGCCGCGCGGACGACGCGATCGCGGCCTGGCGGGAGAGCGCGGCGCTGGACCCGTCCGACCCGGTCGTGTGGCGCAACCTGGGCCTGGCCGCCTGGAACCACCTCGGCGACGCCGAGCGGGCCCGCGGCGCCTACGACCGCGCGCTCGCCGCCGCCGGCACCTCCGACGCCCGGCTGGTGTTCGAGAGCGACCAGCTCGACGCCCGGCGCGGCGTGTCGCCCGCGCGGCGGCTCGAGCGGCTGCTCGCGGTGCGGGAGGTCGTCGAGTCCCGGGACGACGCGACGGTCGAGCTCGCGCACCTGCTGCTCACCGCGGGCCGGCTCGACGCGGCCCGCGCGCTGCTGCTGGGCCGGACGTTCCAGCCGTGGGAGGGCGGCGAGGGCGCGGTGCTGGCGGCGTGGGACCGGCTGTGCCGGCTGGAGGCGGCGCGCGCGAGCGGCGAGGAGGCGGTCGCCGCCCACGACGCGGCCCTCGACCCGCCCGCCTCCCTCGGCGAGGCCCGGCACCCGCTGGCCAGCACGGCGGCGCTGCAGCTGGGACGCGGCGACGCGCTGGCGGCCGCGGGGGACGCGGCGGGGGCGCGTGCGGCGTGGGAGGCGGCGGTGGCCGACGGGGACTTCCGCGCGATGTCGGCCGATCCGCATTCCGAGGCCACGTACTCCTCCGTGCTCGCGCTGCGCCGGCTGGGACGGGACGCCGAGGCGCGCGAGCGCACCGCGTCGCTGCGCGCGTTCGTCGACGCGCTGGAGGCCGCGCCCGCGACGGTGGACTACTTCGCGACATCGCTGCCCTCGATGCTGCTGTTCGCCGAAGACCCGGAGATCGCCCGGGACCGCCGGGTGGCCTTCCTGCGCGCGCAGCTCGACGTCCTCGACGGCGCCCCCGACCGGGCGCGCGAGCGGCTCGGCGCGCTGCTCGCGCAGGACCCGCACCACGTCGACGCCCTGGAGCTCGCCGGCTCCCTGCACGCCATCCTGGAGGAAGCTCGATGACGTCCCTGCCCGCCCACCTGCCCGACCGCCTGACGATCTCGCTGTGGGACTTCTCCTGGTACGTGCGCACCGGGCCGGGGGAGCCCTTCGAGGACCTCGACGCGGCGTTCGCCCAGGCCGTCGAGCGCGGCTACAACACGGTGCGGATCTGCGCGATGCCGTTCCTGCTGTTCGGTTCCGGGCTCGACACGTCGGCGCTGCGGCTCGGCCCGCTGGGCGGGGAGTACGGGCAGGGCCTGCGCTGGTACGACGTCGGCGCCCCGACCACGATCGACGCCCGTCAGCACCTGCTGGAGCTGTTCCGCGCCGCGCGCCGCCACGACTGCTACGTGATCGTCTCGTCGTGGGAGTACCAGCAGAGCTCGGCGTTCGCGGCGGAACCGGCCTGGTGGGACGCCCTGCGCGCGGTGCCGCCCGCCGAGCGGCCCGAGCGCCTCGCCGCCGCCCACGCCGACCTGGTGGACCTGCTGGTCGCCGAGGGCCTCGACGACCGCGTCGCGTTCACCGAGATCCACAACGAGGTGCAGATCGGCCACCTGACGGAGGGGATGGAGCGCGCGAACGCCGTGGTCGAGCTGCGTCCGTCGCTGGAGAAGGCGGTCGACGCGTTCAAGGCGCGCCACCCGGACCGTCCCTGCACCGTCAACTACGGCGGGGTGCCGCACGCGAGCATGCGGGGGATCCCGGAGAACATCGACGTCCTGGTCGTGCACCCCTACGTCTACGGGGTGCTGGGCGCGCTGATCGAGGAGTTCGGGCTGCGCCGCCCGGTCGAGGAGTTCGGTCAGGAGGCCGCGAACGCGCAGCTGCTGCGCGCCGGCGCGCCGCCCGCCGCCGAGTGGAGCGTCCCGGACGAGCACCGCTGGCGGCTCGATGCCATGATCATCCAGCATTCCGAGGTCTACGTGCACGACTGGTGCGACCCGGACGCGTTCGACCGCTGGCTCTACGACCACTACGGCGAGCACCGCGTGGCGATGGACGAGAAGCTGCGGCTGTGGCTCGACGTCGCCGCCGACTGGGCCGCGGCGCACGGCGTCCCGCTGGTCCTCGGCGAGGGCTGGGTGGGATACACCCCGCTGCGCGGCGACTTCGAGGAGGGCCCGGTCGGCGCGCAGATCTGCCGCGACGCCGTGCGCTACGCCCGCCAGGTCGGCGCGTGGGGCACGGTCGTGTGCTCCAACGCCGCCCCGCAGCACCCGATGTGGGCCGACGTCGCCCTCCAGCAGGAATGCAACACGCGCTTCACCCAGTAACCGGTCCGACCGCGCCAACGAGGGCGCGCTGGAGGTTGTCATGAACCCGTCACCGCTGTCCCGCCGCCGGTTCCTGCTCGGAGCTGCGAGCCTCACCAGCGTGCCGTTGCTGACGTCCTGCGTCGGCTCGGGCAGCGGGGGAGGTGGCGGGGGCGAGGTGTCGTCGACCATCACGCTGCAGTCCTCGGTGCAGGACGCCGGCCCGAAGGCCGCCCTCGAGCAGCTCGTGGCCGCCTACGCAGGGGTGGGTGCTCCGGTGACCATGAACTCGGTGGCCACCGAGCAGTTCCGGGCCCAGCTGTCGACCTACCTGTCCTCGGCGACGCCGCCGGACGTCCTCACCTGGTACGCCGGGTCGGTCGCCAACTCCTACGCCGCCGAGGGCCTGCTGCTCGACGTCTCGGACCTGTGGACGGGCGACGGTGCGTGCGCCGGGTTCTCCGACGCGCTGCGGTCGCTGTCGACGTCGGCCGACGGCCAGGCGATCTTCGTGCCGACCAGCTACTACTGGTGGTCGATCTTCTACAAGCGCTCGGCGTTCGAGAAGTGGGGGATCGAGCCGCCGACGACGTGGGACGGCTTCATCGCGCTCTGCGACGAGCTGAAGGGGCGGGGGGTCCACCCGCTCACCAACGGCATCGGCACCACCCCGTGGATGGCGTCGGGCTGGTTCGACTACCTGAACCTGCGGATCAACGGCGCGCAGTACCACCGCGCGCTGCTGGCCGGGGAACGCTCGTTCACCGACCCCGAGGTGGCGGCGGTGATGGAGCAGTACGCGCGGCTGATCCCCTACTTCCACCCGAACCAGACGTCGTGGGACTCGCAGCAAGCCGTCACGCCGATGGTCAACGACGAGGCGGCGATGTATCTGGTCGGCGCGTTCGCCATGCAGTACTTCCCGGCCGACCAGCGCGACGACCTCGACTTCTTCTCCGTCCCGACGATCGACCCGAGCGTGCCGAGCGCCGAGGAGGCGCCCACCGACGGCTACTTCGCCGCGGCGGCCAGCGACAACCCGGACGGCGCGAAGGCGTTGATGAGCTACCTGGCCTCGCCGGAGGTCCAGGCGCAGTACATCGCCAAGCTCGCCGAGGCCGGGTCGGGGAGCCTGCCGACCTCGCCCGACGTCGACACGTCGGGGTTCGCGCCGGTCGTGCAGAAGGGCATCGAGCTGCTCAACTCCACCCAGGAGCTCACCCAGTTCTTCAACCGCGACTCCAGCGACGCGCTGCAGACGACCGCGGACGCGGCGCTCACCCGCTTCCTCGCCGACCCCACCGACGTCCCCGGCCAGCTGCAGGCCTGGCAGACGGCCGCGCAGCAGGTCTTCTCCTCGTGACCGCCCTCCAACAGGCCCCGGCGGGTGCCCCGCCCGGTGGCGCGGCCGGACGGCGGGGGCGGCGGGGCGGGGTCACGCGCCGGGTGCCGCCGCTGGTGTGGCTGTTCCTGGCGCTGCCGCTGGCCGTCGAGCTGTTCTGGGTGTTCTGGCCTGCGATGAACAGCTTCTCGCTGTCTTTCACCTCGTGGAGCGGGGTCGGGGCGGCCGAGCCCGTCGGCTTCGAGAACTACGAGCGCCTGCTCGCCGACCCGATCTTCGCCACGGCCCTGCGCAACAACGTCATCTGGGCGATCGGGTTCGGCGGGCTGTCGGTGGCGGGCGGGCTCGCGCTCGCGGTGGCGCTCAACCGGCCCGGCCGCGGCGTCGGGATCTACCGCAGCGCCATCTACCTGCCGATGGTCATCTCGCTCGCGGTCACCGGCCTGTTCTGGCGGGTGATGTACCAGCCGGGCGGTCCGATCGACGCCGGGCTGGGCGTGATCGGGCTCGAGGGGCTGCAGCAGCAGTGGCTCGCCAACCCCGACACCGCGCTCTACGCCGTGCTGATCGCCGCGGTGTGGCGGCAGGTGGGCTACATCATGGTGCTCTACCTCGCGGGGCTGAAGGGCTGCGACCCGACGCTGGAGGAGGCCGCCGCCGTCGACGGCGCCAACGCGTGGCAGCGCTTCTGGCGCGTGGTCATGCCGCAGCTGCGGGGCGTCAACACGGTGGTCTTCGCCGTCACGGTGATCGACTCGCTGCGCACGTTCGACATCGTGTGGGCGATGACCCGCGGCGGGCCCTACAACACCACCCAGCTGCTCTCGACCTACATGTTCCAGCAGGGGTTCACGCTGGTGAACCTGGGCTACGGCTCGGCCATCGCCGTGGTGATCTTCCTGCTGGCGATCGCGTTCATCATCACCTACCTGGTGCGCCAGGCCCGGGCGGAGGAGGTCTGAGATGAGGTCCCGATCGCCCTGGTTCCACGTCGTGATGGTCCCGTTCACGCTGCTGTGGCTGGCGCCGATCGTCTTCGTCGTGCTCGTGTCCCTGCGCGACTTCGACGACATCGCCGCCCGCGGCCTCGGGGCGTTGCCGACCGGACTCTCCTTCGAGGGCTTCGCCACCGCACTCGCCGGGGGCGCCGTGGCCACCGCGCTGCTCAACAGCGCCGTCGTCACGGTCGCGACGGTGCTGCTGTCGCTCGCGCTGGCCGCGGTCGCGGCGTACGCGCTCTCCCGGTTCCGCATCCCGGGGCGGCGCACGATCCTGCTCGTGATGCTGGCCGGCAACCTGCTGCCGCCGCAGATCCTGCTGATCCCGGTGTCGCGGATCGCGCAGAGCCTGGGGATCTACGACACGTTGTTCGCGCTGGTCGTCGTGCAGGTCGGGTTCGGGCTGGGCTTCTACACGTTCGTCCTGCACGGGTTCATGCGCGGGCTGCCGACCGAGGTGTTCGAGGCCGCCCTGCTCGACGGGTCCGCCGCAGGACGCACGTTCTGGAGCATCGTGCTGCCGCTGTGCAGGCCCGCGCTCGCCGCACTGGCCGCGCTGGCCACCACCTGGATCTACAACGACCTGATCTGGGCGATGACCGTGCTGCAGACCGACACCAAGTTCCCGATCACCGCGGCCCTGCTCAACCTGCAGGGCGGCTACTCCAACTCCTGGAACGTGATCGCCGCCGGGTCGCTGGTGGCGGCGGTGCCGACGGCGATCGTGTTCTTCGTGTTCCAGAAGCAGTTCGTGTCCGGGTTGCTGGTGGGATCGAACAAGTGAGGGGTCAAGGGGTTCCGAAGATCTCGCGGAGCCTGCGCAGCGTGTCCCTGATCGACTTCGCGTTGCCCTTCGGGAAGCCGAGCAGCTCCATGCCCTTCGCCACCGGGGAGGCGGTGTAGTCGAACGTCTCGGTGACCCGGGTGCCGCCGGGCACCGGCTCGAGCTCGTAGCGCCAGACCGCCTTGGCGGCGTGGCACCACCCGATGCGGCGGTCCGGCTCGAGCTCCACCACCCGGTTCGTGATCCGGTACGGCAGCTTGATCTTCATGCTCATGCCGAAGCGGTCGCCGAGCGCGAGCCGCTCCGGCCCGGAGACGGCGCCGCGGACCGTGCCGGAGCCGTCGAACTCGTGGTGCCGGTGCGGGTTCGCGAGCAGCGCGAACACCTCCTCCGGCGGCGCGGCGACGACCGTGGCGGCCGAGACCGTGCGTCCGCTGATGGTCGCCTGCTCGTCGCCGGTCACGCCGCCTGCCCCGTCCGCAGCGCCTCGAGCGCCGCGTCGGCGTGCGCCGTCATCGACCGCTCGTTCGCCACCACGTGGCGGATCCGGCGGTCCGTGTCGATCACGAATGTCATGCGCCGAGTGTGCAGGCCGCCGGGCAGGAACCAGCGGTAGGCCCCGAGGTGCCTCGCCACGCGGTTGCCGTCGTCGGACAGCAGCGGGTAGCCGAGGATGTGGGCCGTGGCGAACGCGTGCTGCTCCGCGACCGCGTCGCTGCTGATCCCCACCGGCCGGGCGCCGACGGCGGCGAACTCGGCGGCCAGGTCGCGGAAGTGGCAGGCCTCCTGCGTGCAGCCACCGCTGGAGGCGATCGGGTAGAAGAAGAGCACGACCGGGCCGTCCGCGAGCAGGCTGCTCAGCCGGCGTGGCGTGCCCGTCTCGTCCGGCAGCTCGAAGTCCTCGACGTGGTCACCGGTCTTCATGGGAAACCTTTCGGGAAGGGGGGAGCGGCAGGAAGCCGCTCGTGCGCCGGACGTACTCGGCGTAGCCGGGCCTGCGCTCGCCGATCGTGGACTCCAGCAGCGTCGCGCCGGTGCCGCGGGTGAGCAGCCACGTCATCAGCGCGGCGCTCACCAGCCCGGCCAGGCCCGCGGGGTGGTGCAGGGCGAGGGCGGTGAGGCCCCACCAGACGGCGGCGTCGCCGAAGTAGTTCGGGTGGCGGGTGTAGCGCCACAGGCCGCGGTCCATCACGCGCCGGCGGTTGGCCGGGTCGGCGGTGAACGCGGCGAGCTGCGCGTCGCCGACGGTCTCGAAGGCGAACCCGAGCAGCCACAGCGCCACGCCGAGCACCGCCAGGACGATCGCGGGGGCGCCGCCCGCCGTGCCGTACTGGCCCAGCTGCACCGGCAGCGAGACGACCCACATGACCACGGCCTGCGGGAGGTAGACCTTCCGGACCAGGTGCGCGACGGGGTGGCCGGGCGCGCGGGCGAGGATGTCGCGGTAGCGCGGGTCCTCGTCGCGGCCGCGGTTGCGGCGCCCGATGTGCCAGGCGAGGCGCAGGCCCCACACGCAGGTGAGCACGGTGATGAGCCAGCGCCGCCAGGCGTCGCCGTCGGACAGCAGCAGCGTGACGACCGCGATCACCGCGAACCCGGCGCCCCACAGGACGTCGACGCCGTCGTGGCGGCCCCGTCCCCCGTCGCGGCGCAGGGCCAGCAGCAGCGCGCCCGTGAACAGCACCACGACGACGACGGCCGTCACGGCGAGGTTCGTCAGCACGGCGATCATCGTGGCGCAGCCGTGAGCACGTCGCGCACCGAGCCGTTGCCGGCGGCGGCGTGGTCGGCCGCCGGGTCGACGCCCACCACGTCGCGTCGCGCGCGGGGCAGGCCGGAGCGGCCCTCGGCGTCGGGACGGACCATCAGGACCTGGTGCACGCCCATCCGGTTCTCCTCGAACGCGAGCGCGGCGCCGGCGAGGTAGAGCCGCCAGATGCGGTACTGCTCCTCGCCGACCAGCGCCACGGCCTCGTCCCGGCGGTCCTGCAGCGTGTCGAGCCACGGGCGGACGGTGTGGACGTAGTGCTCGCGCAGCGCGTGCACGTCGACGACCTCCAGACCGGCCGCCTCCAGCAGGTCGAGCGTGGATCCCAGCGGACGCATGAACATGTCCGGGGCGACGTAGCGCTCCATGAACGCGCCCCCGCCGGGCGCGGAGTTGGTGCCCGCCGCGCCGCGCGACATCTGCTGCAGCAGCAGCCGGCCCCGCGGCACGAGCAGCCGGTGCAGCTGCCGGGCGTAGACCGGGTAGTTGTCCTCGCCGACGTGCTCGCCCATCTCGATCGACGCGACGGCGTCGAACGGCGGGTCGTCGATCTCCCGGTAGTCCTGCAGCCGGATCTCGACGCGGTCGTCGAGCCCGAGCTCCCGCACCCTGGCCAGTCCGAACGCGCGCTGCTGCGCCGAGAGCGTGACGCCGACGGCCGTCACGCCGTGGTGCTGCGCGGCGTGCACCAGCAGCGACGCCCACCCGCACCCGACGTCGAGCAGCCGCATCCCGGGCCGCAGCCCGAGCTTGCGGCAGATCAGGTCCAACTTGTCGCGCTGGGCGTCGGCCAGCCCGTAGGACGGCGACGCGGGCCGCGTCCAGTAGCCGCACGAGTACGCCATCCGCGGGTCCAGCAGGAACGCGTAGAACTCGTTGGACAGGTCGTAGTGGTGCGCGATCGCGGCGCGGTCGCGGCGGCGGGTGTGCAGGCCGCCGCCCAGCCGGGCCTCGGACGCGGGCGGGTGCGGACGCGGGCCGAGCACCCCGAAGCGCGCCGCGAGCCGGGCCGCGGCGAGCGCGTCCGACCGGGTCGGTCGCACGCCGGACGGGCCGTGCTCGCGGGCGAGCCGCCAGAACCGGGACAGGCCCTCGGCGAGGTCGCCCTCCACGTCCAGCTCGCCGGCGACGAACGCGCGGGCCAGGCCCAGCTCACCGGGGTTCCACAGCAGGCGGCGCAGCGCGCGGCGGTGGCGCAGCACGGCGACCGGGCCGTCGGCGGCGCCGGCCTCCGAGCCGTCCCACGCGCGGATCCGGACGGGCAACGGGGCGCCGAGGACGCCCTCGACAAGGGCGGCGAGCTGCGGGGCGACGGGCACGGGCACTCCTAGCGGCGCTGGAACGAGAACTGGAAGACGTCGAGGTAGCCGACGCGGAACCCGGCCTCGCAGTAGGCGAGGTAGAACTCCCACATCCGGCGGAAGGTCTCGTCGAACCCGAGCGCGGCGACCTCGTCCCAGCGGTCGAGGAAGGTGTGGCGCCAGTGCGCGAGGGTGCGGGCGTAGTCCGGGCCGAGGCTGCGGCGCTCGACGATCCGCAGCCCGGTGTGGTCGCGCAGGTTCTGCTCGATCGCCTCGACCGACGGGATCACGCCGCCGGGGAAGACGTACTTGGAGATCCAGGTGTAGTCGTCGGCCGAGACGAGCATCCGGTCGTGCGGCATCGTGATCGCCTGCAGACCGACGCGCCCGCCCGGGCGCAGCAGCCGGTCCAGCGCGGCGAAGTAGGTGGGCCAGTAGCGGACCCCGACGGCCTCGACCATCTCGACGCTGACCACGGCGTCGTAGCCGCCCTGCGCCTCGCGGTAGTCGCGCAGCAGCACCTGCACCCGGTCGGACACACCCGCCGCGGCGATCCTCTCCTCGGCCAGCCGCGCCTGTTCCGCGGAGATCGTGAGGGTGGTGACGCGCGCACCGCGCTGCGCGGCCCGGATCGCGAGTGCGCCCCAGCCGGTGCCGATCTCCAGCACGTGCTGCCCCGCGCGGACGCCCGCCATGTCGAGCACGCCGTCGATCTTGCGCAGCTGCGCCGCGGCGAGGTCGTCGCCGCCGTCGGCGAACCAGGCCGAGGAGTAGGACATGGTCTCGTCGAGGAACGTGGCGAACAGCGCGTTGGACAGGTCGTAGTGGCGGTGGATGTTCTCCCGCGACCCGTCGAGCGTGTTCGCCTCGACGGCCGGCTTGCGGGCCTCCGCGACCCGGCGGAACGCCCGTTGCAGGGCGGGCGGGATCAGCGTCGACAGCTGGGCCGCGAACGGCGTGAGCAGGTCCGCCGGGCGGTGGGACGTCCAGTCGCCGACCATGTAGGCCTCGCCGAACCCGATCTTCGAACCGGCGCCGAGGCGGTGGAAGAACGCCTCGGGCGCCACGATGCGCATCACCGGTGAGTCCGGGCCGCCTGCCCCGATCCGCTCCCCGCCGGGGAACACCACGCGCACCGGCAGCGCGCGCACCGCGCGCCGGAACAGCGCCTCGGCGATCCGGGCCTTCAGCGGCGCGTGCGGCGGCGTGGCGAGGCCGGGCCAGACGCCCTCGGCGGGCCGGGGGACCGGGGGCACGGGCGCGACGGGGCTGCTCATCGACGTGGTCACTGGACGCCCTCCTGCGGGGTGTGCACGGGCCGGGGGACCACGGGGAGCCCGCGCAGCCACAGCGCGGTGCCGTGGCCGCGGATCAGCGCCGTGGTGCGGTGGGTGACGAGCGGGTGGCGCACCAGCAGGCGCGCGAGCGCCGCGGGGGTGACCCGGCGACGCGTGCCCGTCACGGTGGCGGTGAAGGCGGTCTCGTCCTGCTGGTGCAGGGTCACGGCCAGCGCGAGCCGCTCGCCGGGCACCGGCAGCCGCATCGCGTACTCGCCCTCCACCGCGAGGAACGGGGACACGTAGAAGTCCTTCACGGCGCGGGCGCGACCGGAGCCGTCGGGACGCAGCAGGTAGCAGTGCCGCCCGCCGTAGGTGTTGTGCACCTCGGCCACCACGCACGCGAGCGCGCCCGCGGCGTCGTGGCACCAGTACACCGTGATCGGGTTGAACACGTGGCCGAGCACCCGGGCGTTCGCGAGCATCAGCACCCGCCCGCCGCGCAGGTCCACGCCCTGGCCCGCGAGCCAGGCGTCGAGGTTCTCCCGGATCGAGCGGTGGGGCACCCCGAGGTGGTCCCGCGCGCGGAACCGCGCGAACGGGCGCAGCGGGCGGGGCAGCCGCGGGAGCGCGTCGAGGTCGACCAGCCAGTAGTAGGCGCGGTGGGAGAACGCCCGGTGCACCCGCTGCCGGCGCACGTGGCGGACCTCGACGTCGTAGAGGGCCGCGCCGCGGGGGTCCGCGGTCACCATCCCGCTCCGAGCGACTCCGCGGCGCGGACGCCGGCCGCGGCGCCGTCCTCGTGGAAGCCCCAGCCGTGGTAGGCGCCGGCGAAGGCGAGGACGCCGTCGTTCAGGGCGGGCAGCCGCCGCTGCGCGGCCACCGACTCCGGCGTGTAGACCGGGTGCTCGTAGACCATCCGCGCGATCACCCGCTCCGGGTCGACCCGCTGCTGCCCGCCGAGCGTCACCACGTAGTCGTCGGGTTCCACGAGCCTCTGCAGCCGGTTCACGTCGTAGCTGACCAGCACCGGGGCGTCGGTCGACGAGCAGGAGGGCTTGAGGTAGTTCCACGAGGCGCGCGCCCGCGGCCGCCGCGGCAGCACGCCGGTGTCGGAGTGCAGCCAGGTGGTGTTGCGCGAGTAGGTGAACGCGCCCAGCACCTCGCGCTGTGCCGCCGTCGGCTCCGCGAGGAGCGCGAGGGCCTGGTCCGGGTGGGTGGCCACGACCACCCGGTCGACGCGGTGCGCCCCGCCGGCCCCGTCGCGGACCTCGGCGCCGTCACCCGCGCGCCGCACCGCGCGCACCGGCGTGGCCACGTGCACCGCGGTCAGGTCCTTCACGACGCGCTCCACGTAGCGCTGCGAGCCGCCCACGACCGTGCGCCACCGCGGCGACCCGCCGACCGCCAGCAGGCCGTGGTGGTGCAGGAACGTGAACAGGTAGCGCGCCGGGTAGGCGGACGACACCGTCTCGCCCGCCGACCAGACGGCGCTGACGACGGGCAGCACGAAGTGCTCCACGAAGTAGCGCGAGTAGCCGCCGATCGCGAGGAACGCGCCGAGCGTGACGTCGCCCGCGCGCTCGTCGGCGAGCACCCGGCGGGCGTGCCGGTGGAAGCGCAGCACCTCCGCGAGCATCCGCAGGTAGGCGGGCCGGGCCAGGTTCGACGCCTGCGGGAACAGCCCGCCGAGCCGGCGTCCCCCGGCGTACTCCAGCCCGCAGCCCTCACAGCGCACGCTCATCGACATGTCCGACTCCTGCGTCGCGACGCCGAGCTCGGCGAACAGGCGCAGCAAGGTCGGGTAGGTGCGCTCGTTGTGCACGATGAACCCGCTGTCGACGCGCGCGGTGCCGCCGTCGGAGCTCACCACCTCGTGCGTGTGCGCGTGCCCGCCGAGCCGGTGGTCGGCCTCGAAGAGGGTGACGTCGTAGCGGCGCTGCAGCAGGTGCGCGGCGGTCAGGCCGGCGACCCCGGCGCCGATCACGGCGGCGGTGGGGCGGCTCGTCATCGGTCGGCTCCGTTCCGGGGGAGGGCCACGGACAGGCCCTCGGGGCTCGGTCGTCGCAGGGCGTTCGTGATCAGCGGGTCCGCGGGTTCGATCCCGAGCTCGCCGAGGACGAACCCGCGCACCAGCGCGTGCCAGTCGCGGGCGCGGGCGAGCATGGAGTGGCCGGCGCCGTGCACGTCGAAGCGGGCCACGCGGTCGGTCACGCGCTTCGCCCGCACCGCGTACGCGTAGGACTCCCGCGGGTCGGTGTAGCGCTCCCGGTCGCCGTGCGCGATGAGGACCGTCCGGCCGGCGAGCTGGTCGACCGGGTCCGAGGCGTCGAGCCACGGCGCGAGGGCGCAGACCGCGGTGACGCCGGGCGTGCCCGCCACCGCGAGGGCGGCCCGGCCGCCCATCGAGTGCCCGACCAGCACGGCGGGGGCACCGGGGTGCCGCGCCGCGATCTCGGCCAGCGCCCACCGCGCGTCCTGCACCGGGTCCTTGCGCGGGGCGTTCCAGCCGCGGTACCGGTAGCGCAGCAGGTACGTGGCGGCCCCGGCGGTGGCGAGCCCGCGCGCGAACGGCAGCATCCGCAGCCGCGTCAACCGGCTGCGTTCACCGCTCTCGGTGCTGCGCGAGCGCCCGCCGTGCAGCAGGAGCACCACGCCGGGAGGCGGAACGTCGGGACGGGGTGGGATCGGATCGAGCCGGGGAAGGGGCAACGGGGAACCTCACGCGGGACGGGGTGTCGTCCGGTGTTCTGCCCGGCGCACCCGGGCGGTTCGGGGCGTGGGACCGACGTCACAGCGCTCGCACCCGCAGCGGCCGGCACCGCACGAGCGGGCCCGGGTGCGATGATCCTGGGGTCCGGTGACGAGTGCGAGGAGAACGCAGTGACCCAGGGGAGCCCGACGCAGGGGAGCCCGGCGCCGGCCGCGGTGCGGCCGCTCTCGGAGTGGCAGAAGCTGCGGCTCACGGTCACGCGGCGCTGGCGCGACTCGGGGTTCTGGTACGGGCTCGCGATCGCGCTGATCTGGCCGTTCGCGATGTTCGGCACCCGGATCGCCTGGCGCGGGGGCGAATACCTGCCCCGCACCGGCGGCGCCCTGCTCGCCATCAACCACGTGTCGTTCTCCGACCCGATCTTCGACGTGGCGTTCACGATCTCGCACGGGCGGATGCCCCGCTTCCTCGCGAAGTCGGAGCTGTGGGGCACCCCGGTGGTCCGCTCCGTGCTCGGCGGCGGCAAGCACATCCCGGTCTACCGCGCGTCGTCCCGCGCGGCCGACGCCTACAAGGACGCGGTCGCGGCGATCCAACGCGGCGAGATCGTGGCCTTCTACCCCGAGGGCACCTACACCGCCGACCCCGACGGCTGGCCGATGAAGGCGAAGAACGGGATCGGACGGATCGCGCTGATCACCGGTGCCCCGGTCATCCCGGTGGCGAACTGGGGCACGCAGGACGTCCTCCCGCCCTCGAGCGGCCGCCCGCGGCTGTTCCCCCGGAAGCGGGTCACGGTCGTCGCCGGCCCGCCCGTCGACCTCTCGGCCTGGGCCGACGGCCGTCGCACCCGCACCGCCCTCGACGGCGCCACCGCCGCGATCATGGCCGACGTCACGCGGCTGGTCGGGGAGATCCGCGGCGAGACCCCGCCCTCGGCCCCGTACGACCCGGCCCGCCCGGCCGCGGACGCCCGGGACGAGCGACCGGCGAGCTGAGCCGGCCGGTCCCGCGAGCCGGCCCGGGTCAGCCGGCGCCGCGGCGAGCTGCCCCGCGACCGCACGGTGATCGTTCCGAGCGGTACAGGAGCGCTGTCGGCGCAGCGCTGACGTACTTCTCGAAGTCAGGGCGGGAGGGGTGATCGCCGAGTGCGGTTGCAGGGGCGCGCCGGTGCGGTTCTGCAACCGCAGGCGCAGATCATGCTGCCGACTTCTGCGGAACGGGCCCGGGGAGGAGCGGCGACGGGGATGCTCACGGTCCGTGAGCCTCGAACGCGTCCTCGTCCGGCAGGCCGGCGTCGTCACGCGGGCGCAGGCGCTCGCCTGCGGCCTGTCCGCCGACACGGTGCGGCGCCGGGTGCGGGCCGGGGTGTGGCGCGAGCTGCACCCCTGCGTGTACCTGGTCGGTGGGCACCGGCTCACGGACGAGGCACGGGTGCGGGCGGCGTCGTTGTGGGGGCGGGCGGCCGGCGCGGCCGTGACGGGGCCCGCGGCCGCGTTCTGGCACGGCATGCTCGACCGCGCTCCCGGCGCGGTGGAGCTGACGCTGCCGCGCGCGATGCATCGATCGCCGCGGCCGGGCGTGGCGCTCCGCCGCCGCGACCTCCCCGCCGCCGACCTGGTCGAGCACCGCGGCGTCGCCGTGGCCACCCCACCGCTCGCGGCGCTGGAGACGGCGATCGCCGTCCCGCGTGGCTCGGTGTTCCTGGACCGCGCGCTGCAACGGCACGTCCGCTTCCCCGCGGTGTACCGCAGCTACTGCCGGACGATCGGCCGGCAGGGCTCGGCAGCCATGCACCGGATGTTGGTGTCAGCGGCCGATCGGGCCGACTCCGAAGCCGAGCGCCTGCTGGTCCGGCTGTTGCGCGCGGCGGGCATCGACGGCTGGGTGCTCGGCCACCCCTTCGGTCCGTACCTCATCGACCTGGCGTTCCCGGCCGAGCGGGTGGCGATCGAGGTGGACGGCTGGGCATGGCACATGGACGCCGAGCGCTTCCGCGCCGACCGCCGCAAGGGCAACGCCCTCACCCGCGGGAACTGGGACCTCCTGCGTTACCCGTGGCACGCGCTCGACGGCGAACCCGACGCCTGCATCGCGGAGATCCTCGAGACCCGCGAGCTCGCCCGCAGGCGACCGGCCTGACGCCGGCCGGCCCGGACATGTCGGTGGACGACGGCATGATCGGCGTCTGCGGTGGGAGGTCCGCACGGGCGCCGCTTCACGACCGCACCCGGTGATCTTCGGCCGGGCCGGGGCGTGACGGGGGTCAGTGAGCTCCCGAGTCGCGCGGCCGATGGCACGGGCCGACCCGGAGCCGCTGCCTCGCGTCAGCCGGTCTCGCGGGCCAGCTTCGCCAGCCGCCGCTGGGTGGGCCAGCGCACGGAGTGGGCCCAGCCCAGCTTCTCGAACGCCCAGATCACGCGGGCGGAGATGTCGACCTGCCCGCGCTGGACGCCGTGGCGGGCGCAGGTGGGGTCGGCGTGGTGCAGGTTGTGCCAGGACTCGCCGAAGCTGAGCACGGCGAGCGGCCAGACGTTGCGGGAGTGGTCGCGGGCGGCGAAGGGCTGGTCGCCGATCATGTGGCAGATCGAGTTGATCGACCAGGTGACGTGGTGCAGCAGCCCCACGCGCACCAGCCCCGCCCAGAACAACGCGGTGAGCGCCCCCCACCACGACCAGGACAGCAGCCCGCCCAGCACCGCGGGCACCAGCAGCGTGAGCACCGACCAGAGCAGGAACAGGCGGTCGACGCGCGAGATGTCGCGGTCGGCGAGCAGGTCCGGGGTGAAGCGCTCGCGATTGGTCACGTCGCGGTCGAACAGCCAGCCGGTGTGGGCGTGCCAGAAGCCCTTGGCGAGGGCCACCGGCCCGGTCCCGAACAGCCACGGCGAGTGCGGGTCGCCCTCCTTGTCGGAGAAGGCGTGGTGGCGGCGGTGGTCGGCGACCCAGGTGATCACCGGGCCCTGCATCGCGAGGCTGCCTGCGACGGCCAGCGCGACCCGCAGCGGGCGCTTGGCCTTGAACGAGCCGTGGGTGAAGTAGCGGTGGTAGCCGACGGTGATGCCGAGCCCGCTCGCGACGTAGAACACCGCGGCGATCGCGACGTCGAGCCACGTCAGTCCCCAGCCCCAGGCGATGGGGACGGTGGCGACCAGCGCCAGCAGCGGGAGTATGACGAAGACGTAGACGCTGATCTGCGGCGCCAGGCCCCGCCGCCCGGCGATGATCGGGCGGGCGCCTCCCGCCGGTCGAGTGGGAGAGTCGGCAACGGTCACGGCATGCACCTCACGAGTGATCCCCAGGAGTGATCCAAGGAAGGGTCACCTTACCCGCTGTGCGCCGGATCTACAGGTCGAGACCCAGGAGTGCGTTCTCCACCACTTCCGGCAGCGCGGGGTGGATCCAGTACTGCCCGGTGGCCATCTCGCGGGCGCCGAGCCCGAACGACATCGCCTGGATCAGCGGTTGGATCACGGTGGACGCCTGCGCGCCCATGACGTGGGCGCCGAGGATCTGCCCGGTCCCGCGCTCGGCGATCACCTTGCAGAAGCCCGTGGTGTCCTCCATCGCCCAGCCGTAGGCGACGTCGCCGTAGTCCTGCACCGCGGCGGTGTAGTCGAGGTGACCGGCGCGGCACTCGGCCTCGGTGCGCCCGACGGCGGCGATCTGCGGGTCGGTGAAGACCGCGGCCGGCACGAAGCGGTGGTCACTGCGGCGGGGCTCGTCGGGGTGCAGCAGGTTGTGCGCCACGACCTTCGACTCGTGGTTGGCCACGTGCTTGAGCTGGTAGGCGGAGCTGACGTCGCCGAGCGCCAAGATCCCGTCCACGCCCGTGCGCTGCTGGTCGTCGACGATCACCCGCCCGTCGGGGTGGACCGCCACGCCGGTGCGGTCCAGGTCGAGGCGGTCGCCGTTCGGGACGCGGCCGGTGGCGACGAGCAGGAGGTCGCCGCGCACGGTGGCGCCGCCCTCCAGGTGCAGCGCGACGTCACCCGCGCCGCCGGTGACGTGCTCGACCTCGCGGCCGAGGTGGACGTCCCAGCGCCGGGCCGCGACGTCGGTGAAGCGCTCGCACACGGTCTCGTCCTGGCCACGGAGCAGGCTGCTGCGCCCGACGATCGACACCCGCGACCCGAGCGAGGCGAAGACGTGCGCGAACTCCGCGCCGATGTAGCCGCTGCCCAGGATCACGACGTGCTCGGGGAGCGCGTCGAGGCGCATGACCGTGTCGGAGGTCTCGTACGGCACGCCGGAGCCGGTGACCACCGGGGGGACGACGGGCCTGCTGCCGGCGGCGATCACGACCTGGTCTGCGGTGAACGCGTCGGTGCCGGAGCCGTCGGTGCGGGCGATCGCGATCTCCTTGTGCCCGGTGAAGCGCGCGTGGCCCTCGTAGACGGTGACGTTCGGGCTGCGGTCCACCCGGTACTCGCGCCCGCCCGCCGAGATCGGGTCGATGCGGCCGAAGACCCGGTCGCGGATGTCGCTCCAGCGCACCTTGTCGACGGTGGCGTCGACGCCGTAGCGGCTCGCGGTCCGGACGACCTCAGCGACGTCGGAGGCGTAGACGAACATCTTCGTCGGGATGCAGCCGACGTTCAGGCAGGTACCGCCGAAGACCCCGTGCTCGACCAGCGCGACGTCGAGGTGCGCGAAGCGCTCGTCGACGATCGAGTTGCCCGAGCCGGTGCCGATGACGACGAGATCGTGGTGGTGCACGTCCCCACGCTACGGAACGCCACCGCGGGCAACCACGTGCCGGTCTTACGTGCCGGTGGCGGAGAAGTGGTGCAGGTCCACCGGCGAGCGCCAGCGCCCGCCCCAGGCCCAGCCGATGCGCTCGAACGCGGTGACCACCGGCCCGCCGTCGACGATCATGCCGGGCAGGTCGCGGTCGCGGTCCAGGTAGGCCGAGGCGAGCTCGGGCAGCACGAGGTCGCCCTTGCGGTACGGGTTCTGGAACGGGTTGACGTCGACGGCGAGGCCGAGGGCGTGCGCCGACCAGCGGGTCAGGCCGACGGCGGGCCGGCACACGAAGGCGGTGGTGTTGTTGTCGTCGCCGGTCGGGGGTGCGGTCAGCTCGGCCTCCTCGACCACCCGCATCTCCTCGATCGGGAAGTCCGCGGCGAACAGCTCCCGGAACGCGGCCGCGACGTCGTCGGCCACCCGGGCGGCGACGATCAGCTCCCCGGTGTGCGCCGCGCCGTCGAACCCGCGGAAGGCGACGGTGACGTAGCGCAGGTCGGCGGGGGCGACGGGGCAGTCCGGGGTCCACGTCGAGCGGGCGAGCACGTCGTCGGGGACGGGGGCGACCGTGGCGGCGAACTCCCCGTCGACGGGCGGTGGGAGCAGGTCGCGGGTCGGCAGCCTGCGGTCGACGAGATCCGGCGGCGTGGGCTGGGCGACCCCGTACCCGTCAGGTCGCAGCGGCAGCGGTGGGCGCTCGGCTCCCGACGCCACGGCCCCGGGCGACAGCGCGGCGGCCGCGGTCACGGCGGCCGTCAGGGCGTGGAGCACGGGGCGCGGGAGCACGCGTCGAGCCTCGCACGCCCGCGCCCGGCGGGTGGTCACCCGATCTGGTAGGCAGGCCGGATGACAAGCGACGCGGTCACCGCCACCGTGCACCGGTCCTGGGCGGCCGACCTGCTGCCCGCCACGCTCTACGAGCTGCTCCGGGTGCGCGTCGACGTCTTCGTGGTGGAGCAGGCCTGCCCCTACGCCGAGCTCGACGGCCGGGACCTCGAGGACGGCGCCCGGCACTTCTGGCTCGGCGGCAACGGCCACCCGGAGCCGGTGCTGGGCACGGTCCGGGTGCTGCGCGAACCCGGGGGCGAGTTCCGGATCGGTCGGCTGTGCACGGCCCGGACGGTCCGGGGCCGCGGGCTGGGGCGGCAGCTGATGGAGGCGGCGCTGGCCGAGGTCGGCGACCGGCCCTGCGTGCTCGACGCGCAGGAGCACCTCGCAGGCTTCTACCGCGAGTTCGGCTTCAGCGCGGCGGGCGACACCTACGACTGGGACGGCGTCACCCACCTGCCGATGCGCCGCGCCTGAGCGCACCGGAGATCGCGACGGCGCGCGTGAGGCGGCGCCCTCCGGGATACTCCGGGCAGGAGCGGACCCGAGCGGAGCGAGGTGGGCATGATGAGCGAGGACCGGACGCGCGCCACCGCGCGCCCCGCGTCCCACGGGCCGCGGACCCACGGCAGCGCCGGCCCGCAGGACCCGCGCGCCGACCCGGCCACCCGCCCGACGATGCGGCCCGCGGCCGAGCCCGCCGTGCCCGAGGGGCCCACGGTCCCGACGCCCACGGGCTGGGAGGACCCGCAGCCCCGCGACAAGCTCGCGCACTCCCGCACCGGCGTGCTGTGGACGGGGCTGATCCTCTCGGCGCTGGTGCTGCTCCTGCTGCTGGTCTTCATCCTGCAGAACGACGCGCCGATCCAGATCAACTTCTTCGCCGCGTCCGGCACCCTGCCCACGGGCGTGGCGCTGCTGCTCGCGGCCATCGCGGGGCTGCTGCTCGTCGCCATCCCGGGAGGCCTGCGGATCCTGCAGCTGCGCCGGGCCGCCCGCCGAGGCCGCCGGCTGTGAGTGGATACGGGTGCTCCAGCACTCGTATCCACTCACGACCGGGCGGAGCCCGGCGTCAGGAGTCGCGCCCGCCCACCGAGATCTGCCACGGCTGCAGCGGCTCGGCGCCCGGCGCCAGCTCGGCAGGCGCGTCGCTCAGGTTGGCCACGACGACCCCGTCGTCCGCGCGGAAGGCGAGCAGGTCCGGTCGGGACGGGGACCGGCCGATCTCGACGTCCCCGGCCGCGAGGTGCGGCACCAGGAACTGCCAGGCCGCCGTCAGCGGCGTCGGCTGCCCGCCGTCCTCCTCGGTGGCGTCGGTCCACAGGGCGGCCGACCCGAGGCTGTGTCCCTGCGGGCCCCACAGCAGCGCGCCCGCGGTGCCGGACTCGGCCATGGCGGCGACGGCGCCGAGCATGACGGCGGCGTTGGCCGGGCTGGTGGCCTCGTCGCTCTCGCCGTCGGGGACCTCCGGGTAGAACTCGGCCCACCAGATCGGCAGGTCGCTGCGCTCCTGCAGCCAGCGCGCCACGTCGGCGAACTTCTGGTTGCCGTCCATCGGGGCCGGGACGGTCTCCTGGCGGGTGTCGGTCGCCGCGTCGACCACGAGGAAGTCGGCACCCACGTTGTTCTGCAGCCAGTAGTCGACCACGTCGAGGGTGCGCTGGTCGGCCACGCCCCACGGACCCGCGAACGACGACGCGTCCTCCGACCCGGGGTCGAGGCTGATCATCACGACGTAGGGCCCGCCGACCAGGACGTCGGGCCGGACGTCCTTCACGGCCCGGTAGACCTGGTTGTAGAGATCGGTGTAGCCCTCGTAGTTCCAGCGGCCCTCGTCGTGGTTCCAGAAGCCCTTGAGCTCGTTCCACACCATGACCCGCTCCACCTGCGGGTAGCGCTGCACCGCCTCGGCGGCCAGCGCGGCGTAGTCGCCGTAGTGCTCGGGCTCCGGGTCGCTCTCGAGCTCGTCCCAGTCGGTCTCGCCCGCCTCGCCGCCCTTCATCCAGTCCGGGGCGCAGCAGAGGGTGAGGACGCTGCGCTGGCCGGTCTGCTCGGTCAGCTGCATCCGCGCGTCGAGCGTGTCCCAGTCGTACTCACCGGGCGAGGGCTCCGGGTTGCCGGAGCCGAAGCCCATGAGGTGGTGGTTCTGCCAGATCGCGCTGTCGTTCGCGAGGATGTCCATGCCGCGCCGGCGCGCCTCGGCCGGACCGTGGTCGTCGAGGCTGTACTGGGTGTGCGTGACGCCGAGCTCCAGGGGCCCGGCCTGCGGGGTCCACTGCCAGTCACCCGCCAGCTCGATGGGGGGCAGCGGCGCGTCGGGTGCGGGCGTGGCCGACCCTTCCGTCGTGTTCGGATCGGTGGAGCAGGCCACCAGCGCCGCGGCCAGCACGGCGAGCGAAGCGGCGAGGAGACGGGGAGCGCGCACGGGAACCCTCGATGTCGGGATGGGCAATTCCGTCCGAACAGTGTCAGGACGTCCCTGTGGAGCGGCTGAGAGGGTTCCCGCGCGCGCGGTCAGGCCGCCGTGCTGCTGCGCCGGCCACCCGAGCGGGCGCCCGGGCGACCCCGCCCGCCGGAACCACGGGAGCGTCGGCCGGTACCCCGCGGGGTGGGTGCGGGCTTGGGCGGCTCGATGACCGGAACGCCCGACGGCGGGCGCGCGCCCGTGATCCGCGCCAGCTCCGGCGCGCCCGGGCCCACCTCGGTCTGCGGTGCGCGCACGCCCGCGAGCCGCATGAGGCGCTCGACGTCGCGCCGCTCGGCCGGCGTCACCAGCGTGACGACGGTGCCCGAGTCGCCCGCCCGCGCGGTGCGACCGGCGCGGTGCAGGTAGTCCTTCGGGTCGGCGGGCGGGTCGAAGTGCACGACGAGGCTGACGTCGTCGATGTGGATGCCGCGCGCGGCCACGTCCGTGGCCACGAGCACCGGGGTGCTCCCGTCCTTGAACGCGGCGATCGCCCGGTTGCGCGCGTTCTGGGCCTTGCCGCCGTGCAGGGCGCCGGCCGCGACGCCCTCGCGGCGCAGGATCTTCACGAGCTTGTCGACGCCGTGCTTGGTGCGGGAGAACAGGATCGTGCGCCCGTCGCGCGCGGCGACCTCGGTGACGATCCGGGGCTTGTCCGCCGCGTGCGCCAGCAGGACGTGGTGGTCCATCGTCTCGACCTGCGCGGTGGCCGAGGCGACGGACCGGGTGACGGGGTCGGTGAGGTACTGGCGGACCAGGGCGCCCACCTCGCCGTCGAGGGTGGCGGAGAACAGGAGCCGCTGCCCGTCGGGCGGGGTGAGGTTGAGGATCGCCCGCACCTGCGGCAGGAACCCCATGTCGGACATGCGGTCGGCCTCGTCGAGCGCCGTGATCATGACCTGCGACAGGTCGCACGTGCGCTGGTTGGTGTGGTCGGTGAGCCGGCCGGGCGTGGCGACGAGCAGGTCGACGCCCCGCGCGAGCTCGGCGACCTGCCGGTTGAACGACAGGCCGCCCACGACGACGGCGGTGGTGAGGCCGAGCGCCTTCGCGAACGGGGCCAGCGCGTCGTCCACCTGCTGGGCGAGCTCGCGGGTGGGGACGAGGACGAGCCCGCGGGGCTGGCGGGCCCGCGCCCGGTCGCCGGCGAGGCGCGCCAGCAGCGCGAGGCCGAAGGCGAGCGTCTTGCCCGAGCCGGTCTGGCCCCGCCCGAGCAGGTCACGGCCTGCGATCGTGTCCGGCAGCGTCGCGGCCTGGATCGGGAACGGCTCGGAGAAACCGCGCTGGGCCAACGCCCGCACGACGGGCTCGGGCAGCCCGAGCTCGGCGAAGGAGGGCATGCCGCTCTCCGGCGCGGTCCAGAGCACCTCCGGCGGCGCGGCGTGGGTGGGAGCGACGGGTCGGTTCTGCGGCGCGCGCGAGCGGCCGCGGGGGGAGCGGGAGCGTCCGCCGTCGGAGCGACGGGAACGCGGGTCCGCCGAGAAACCCGAGCGCGAGGACTGCGGGGCACGGCGGGGGGACGGGGATGACAAGTAGGACCTCCGGGACGTGGCACGTCGCACGGAGAAGCAGCGCCCGGAACGGCGGCGGCTGGGATCTCTGAAGGACGAGCCCCGGGCGCAGGCACTGCGCCCTGATGAGTACTGCGGTTGCATGAATGCTGCGGTTGCGCCCACTCCACGGCGGGGGATCCGGCCGGGCGCTCCTGATCGAGTCTACGGGCAGCGACCGGCCGGACGCCGGACGGACCGGGCGGCTATCCCTGAGACGCCCCGGGGTCCGGTGGCATTCCCGCCTCCGCCCGCAGATCGGCGAGCAACGCGTCAGGGAGGCCGGTGGCGAGGCCGCGCGCGAGGAACCAGTCGCCGACGCGCCGGACGTCGCGGGCGAGGTACTCCGCCCCCTGCGGGTTGCCGATCACGTCCACGACCTGCGGGAGGTCGATGAGCACCAGCCGTCCGTCGTGCACGAGCAGGTTGTAGGCGGACAGGTCGCCGTGGGTCAGTCCCCGCCGGGCGAGCCCGAGGAGGGCGTCCTCCAGTTGGTGCCACAGATCACCCAGCTCGTCCTCGTCGGGGCGCAGCTGGGCCAGCCGCGGCGCCGCCGCGCCGTCGTCGGTGCCGAGGAACTCCAGCAGCACCTCGGTGCCGCTGCACTGGACCGGGTAGGGCACCGCGATGCCGTCGGCCCACAGCCGGGAGAGCGCGGCGAACTCGGCGCTCGCCCACTGCCCGGCGAGCATGTCGCGGCCGAACGCCGTGCGGTTGGCCATGGCCCGCATCTCCCGGGACCGGCGGACGCGGCGTCCCTCGAGGTAGCCGGCGTCGCGGTGGAACATGCGGTGCTCGGCCGTGCGGTAGCGCTTGGCGGCCATGAGGGCGCGCCGCCGGGTGCCGGGGACGGCCCGCTCGACGAGGTGGACGTCCGCCTCCTTGCCGGTCTTGATCACGCCGAGCTCGGTGTCGACCGCGGCGTGCTCGGTGACGACCCAGTCCGGGTGCGGACGCGGGCCGTGCTCGGCGCCGTCCCAGGTGGACCAGCGGTCACCCGCCGGCGGCCCGTCCGGCTCGACGCCCTCCCGCTCGTCGAGGGCGGACAGGTCCGGCGCCGGTCGCCGGCCGGCGGGCGCGTCGTCGTCGAAGCGACGCCGACGGGGCTTGCGGGGACGTTCGCTCTCGAACGTCTCGGAGTACGACTCGTAGTCGCGCAACGCGGGGCTCCAGGTGGAGTGTGCGCCCCGCGGATCGTGGTCAGCGCGGGGCGGGGATCGGACGGGGGCAGGCCACGTCCAGGACAGGCATCGACACAGGCCACCTCCCTCTGATCACGCCGGACCCCCGGCACCGAACGGGAGCACTCTCCCCGCGCGCCCACACCCCCCGCAACCGAATTCCGCACCTTGGAGCCGTACTGCTGTTCTCAGGGCGAGAAATCAGCAGTACGGATCCAAAGTGCTAGGCGGGGACGATGACCGAGAGCACCTGCGCGGCTCGTTCCACCCGCATGCCGGCGCGGCGCGCGATCGCCGCCACCCCTGCCGCGTCGGTGGGCTCGGCCCTCGTGCCGGCCAGCACGCGGGCCAGCCGGCCCTTGTGGGCCTTGTTGAAGTGGCTGACGACGCTGCGGGTGCCGTCCGGCTTCTCGGCGAGGACGGTGACCGTGACCGCACCCGGCACCCGGCCCAACGCCGCGTACGACCCGGAGCGCAGGTCCACCACCAGCTCCGCCGCCGCGACCGCGGCCAGCTCGGGCTCGAGCACGGGCTTCCACCGCGCGGCGAGGGTGCCGCGGCCGGGCAGGGCCGAGCCGGCCGACAGGCGGTAGGCCGGCACCGGGTCGTCGGCGCGCAGGATCCC
The DNA here is from genome assembly GCF_006716445.1 of Pseudonocardia kunmingensis. Taxonomy (GTDB): domain Bacteria; phylum Actinomycetota; class Actinomycetes; order Mycobacteriales; family Pseudonocardiaceae; genus Pseudonocardia; species Pseudonocardia kunmingensis. Next base: position 1,234,167 of record NZ_VFPA01000001.1, on the reverse strand, counting down.
GAACAGCGCCGAGCCCACGGCCAGCCGTGCCCGGGCACGGGCGGCCGCGGCGCCTCGCAGCGAGCCCGCGTCGAGTGCGTCGAAGAGCACACCGGTGTAGCGGTGCAGGGCGGGCAGGGTCGGCGCGGTCCACAGCGCCGCGTTGCGGGCGATCTCGGCGTCCTGCGCGGGGGAGAGGCCGAGTGCCGCGCGGCTGGCCGGGGGGTCGGCGGCCAGCTCGACGAGCTCCTCGACCAGCGCCTTCCGCACCGCGTCCAGCGCCGGGTGCGACAGCGCGTCCAGCCGGAGGGGCGGGCCGTCGCCGCCGTCGCGCTTGGTCTCGGACGGGGGCAGCAGGACGAGCACGCGGGGGAGGGTAGCCCGCGCGCCCGGTTGTGCCGGGATGACGTGCGGATTACGGTCTCGGGCGTGATCCGCCTCGTGACGCGCCGGCATGTCGACTTCATGCGGACCACGAGCGCGATGTGTCGTCCCGGCCGCTGACCGCCGAGTCCCACTCCGCCCCTCCCCGGGAGACAGCTGTGTCCGAGAACTGGTCCTTCGAGACCAAGCAGGTCCACGCCGGCGCCACCGCCGACCCGACCACCGGCGCCCGCGCCACGCCGATCTACCAGACCACGTCCTACACCTTCCGCGACACCGAGCACGCCGCCGCGCTGTTCGGGCTCAGCGAGCTGGGCAACATCTATACGCGGATCATGAACCCCACCCAGGACGTGCTGGAGCAGCGCGTGGCCGCCCTCGAGGGCGGCATCGCGGCGGTCGCGTTCGCGTCCGGGCAGGCCGCGCAGACCCTCGCGCTGCTCAACATCGCCGAGGCGGGCGACCACATCGTCTCCAGCGCCGCGCTCTACGGCGGCACCTACAACCTGTTCCACTACACGTTCCCGAAGATGGGCCTCGAGGTCTCGTTCGTCGAGGACCCCGACGACATCGACGCCTGGCGCGCCGCGGTCCGCCCGAACACGAAGGCCTTCTACGCCGAGACGCTGGGCAACCCCCGCGGCAACGTGCTCGACGTCCGTGCCGTCGCCGACGCCGCGCACGCCGCAGGCGTGCCGCTGGTCGTCGACAACACGGTGCCCACGCCCTACCTGCTGCGCCCGCTCGAGCACGGCGCCGACATCGTCGTGCACTCGGCCACGAAGTTCCTCGGCGGGCACGGCACCGCGATCGGCGGCGTGGTGGTCGACTCCGGCAACTTCGCCTGGGGGGACCACGCCGACCGCTACCCGGGCCTGACGACGCCGGACCCGAGCTACCACGGCCTCAACTACTGGGACGCCCTCGGGCCGCAGTCCTACATCATCAAGCTGCGGGTGCAGCTGCTGCGCGACCTCGGCCCGGCCATCTCGCCGCAGAACAGCTTCCTGCTCATCCAGGGCATCGAGACGCTGTCGCTGCGGATCGAGCGGCACGTACAGAACGCGCAGGGGCTGGCCGAGTGGCTCGAGCAGCGCGACGAGGTGGAGAAGGTCCACTACGCGGGCCTGCCGTCGAGCCCCTGGTACGAGGCCGGGCAGAAGTACCTGCCGCGCGGCGCCGGCGCCGTGGTGTCGTTCGAGATCCGCGGCGGCGTGGAGGCCGGCCGTCGGTTCGTCGACGCGCTCGAGCTGCACAGCCACCTGGCCAACATCGGCGACGTGCGCAGCCTGGTGATCCACCCGGCGAGCACCACGCACAGCCAGCTCTCCGGTGAGGAGCAGCTCGCCACCGGCGTCACACCCGGCCTGGTGCGGCTGTCGGTGGGCCTGGAAGGCATCGAGGACCTCAAGGCCGACCTCGAGGCGGGCTTCCGGGCAGCCAAGGGGGCCTGACACCGCACGTGACCGCCGTCGACACCGACCTTCCTCCCGCCAGCGGCGCCTGGCGGGAGGGGGACGACCCCGGCCGCCGCCAGTGGATCTCCCTGCCGGAGCCGCTGCCGCTGGAGGCCGGGGGCACGCTGCCCGGAGTCCGGATCGCCTACGAGACGTGGGGCGCGCTGAACGCGGACGCGTCCAACGCCGTGCTCGTGCTGCACGCCCTCACCGGCGACAGCCACGTGGCCGGTCCCCAGGGCCCGGGCCACGCCACCCCGGGCTGGTGGGACGCGCTCATCGGGCCCGGCCGCGCGCTCGACCCCGCCCGGTGGTTCGTGGTGGCCCCGAACGTCGTCGGCGGCTGCCAGGGCAGCACGGGGCCGGCATCGCCCGCGCCGGACGGCAGGCCGTGGGGGAGCCGCTTCCCGCTGGTGACCGCCCGGGACTCGGTCGTGGCGGAACGGGCGCTGGCCGACGCGCTCGGCGTGCGGAGCTGGGCCTGCGTGATCGGCGGATCCATGGGCGGCATGCGGGCGCTGGAGTGGGCGGCGACGGAACCCGACCGCGTGACGCGGCTGTGCCTGCTCGCCTCCCCGGCCGCCACCAGCGCCGACCAGATCGGCTGGGCCGCGCCCCAGCTGGCGGCGATCCGCGCCGACCCCGGATGGCACGGCGGCGACTACCACGACGCCCCGCCCGGGCAGGGACCGCACCGCGGCCTCGGCGTGGCCCGCCGGATCGCGCACCTGAGCTACCGCAGCGCCGGGGAGCTCGGCGAGCGCTTCGGTCGCAGCCCGCAGGACGACGAGGACCCGTTCCACGGCGGGCGCTACGCCGTGGAGAGCTACCTCGACCATCACGCGAACAAGCTGGTGCGCCGCTTCGACGCCGCGTCCTACGTCCGGCTCACCGAGCTGATGAACGCCCACGACGTGGGGCGCGGGCGCGGCGGGGTGGCCGCCGGTCTCGCGCGCGTGACGGCGAGGACGCTCGTGGCCGGCGTGACCTCGGACCGCCTCTACCCGCCCGAGCAGCAGGCCGAGCTGGCCGACGGCATCCCCGGCGCCGGCCCGCTGCAGCTCATCGACTCCCCGTACGGCCACGACGGCTTCCTCATCGAGGCCGCGACCGTGGGCGCCTTGCTCACGGAGCTGCTGGAGGCCTGAGCCCGCCCGCCGCCGGCTCCGGCTCGTCGGTCGTCCCGGGGAAGATGCGCGCGAGCTGGTGATCGATGAGCGCCACGGCCTGCTCCGGGGCGCGCTGCCCGAGCAGGACGCCTGACTGCAGCCCGTCGGCACCGGCCACCAGGAACGAGGCCTCGGCCCGCGCGTCCACATCCGCGCGGACCTCGCCGAGGTTCTGCCCGCGCCGGAGCAGGTCGGCGACGAGCTCCTCGAGCGCGAGCGGAGCGTCGCGGACCACCGCGCCGAGGTTCGGGTCGGCGAGGAAGCGGACGAAGTACGCCACGTACGTCAGGTGCCGGTTCCGCCGCTCCTCGTCCAGCGGCAGCATCTCGAGGAGGACGCCGCGGACGATCGCGCGCGTGCCGGGCGCCGCGCCGAGCGCCGCCAGCCGTTGCCGAGCGCGCTGCTCCGCGTCGGTGTTGAGGATCTCCAGCGCACCGAGCAGCAGCTGGTCGCGGGTGCCGAAGTAGTACTGCAGGAGGCGCGCCGAGACATCCGCCTCGGCGGCGACCTGCCGCAGGGTGACGTCCTCCAGGCCGCCTCGCGTGGCGAGCCGCCACACGGCCTCGGCGATCTGGCGGCGGCGCAGGTCGTGGTCCACCTGTCGAGGCATGCCGTCGATCCTCCGTCGCCGCAGTTCCGCGATCTCCACCACCCCGTTGTGGTGCGATCGAACCACGAAGCGCTATGGTGCGATCGAACCACAAAGGCGGGCCCGTGTGGGCCGAGGGGAAAGAGGGACACATGAAGCACGTGGCAACGCTGGTCGTCGGCATGCTCCTGCTCGTACTGGCGGTGCAGGGCGCCATCAGGCTGGTGGTCGACCACACCGACGCCGGGCTCCTCGCCTGGATGCCGGGCGGGTTCGGGGTGTGGCTGCTGTGCTACGCGGTGCTCACCGTTGCCGGGGCGCTCCTCGCTGCCCGGGGCAGCGCCCGGGCGAAGCGCGCGGGCGGAGGCGGGTGACCGGCCCCCGCGCCGCGCGACATGCGCCCACCGCCGCCCCGCCGCACGCCGGCGGCCGAGGTGGGTCGTCTCAGGAAGCGGAAGACGGGACGAGGTCGGCCGTGGCCGCCTCCGTCTCCCCGATGCAGAACTCGTTGCCCTCGGGGTCGGTGAGGGTGGTCCAGGCGAAGGTCCCGGGCTCGCCCCGCTCCCCGAGCACCGTGGCGCCGAGCTGCACGAGGCGCTCGACCTCCGCCTGCCGCGCGCCCGTGGCCGCGCCCAGGTCGAGGTGCAGCCGGTTCTTGCCCGACCGCTCCTCCGGAACCCGCTGGAAGGCCAGCAGCGGCCCGCCCTCCGGGGGCGGGGCGAGGATGACGAACTCGCCGTCGTGGTCGGCCATGACGGTGGTGTCGAGCGCGGACGCCCAGAAGCGCGACAGCGCGGACGGGTCCGCGGAGTCGACGGTGACCATGCCGATCGAGAGTGCCATGCCGACGACGCTAGCGACGGGGTCCGACAGGAACGGGCTCGCTCCGCAAGATCGGTCCGAGCCGTGCACCCCGCCGATCGGGACAGCCGTGAGGTGCCGGTCGGACTGATCGAGTTCGGCAGAGATCGGTGCGAGTCGCGCCTCGTGGCGGTCGGGGCAGCCGTGGCGTGCTGGTCGGACCGATCAGCCGCAAGATCGGTCCGAGCCGCGCACCACGGTGGTCCGCACATCCGTCACGTGCTGGTCGGACTGATCACTCGCAGGATCGGTGCGAGCCGCACACCACGGTGGTCCGGGCAGCCGTGACGTGCTGGTCGGATCGATCACATCGCCGAGATCGGTCCGAGTCGCGCGTCGTGGTGGTCCGGGCAGCCGTCACGTGCTGTTCGGGCCGATCACGTCCGGAAGATCGGTCCGATCCGCGCATCACGGTGGCGCGGACAGCCTGTCGTCCCGTCTCGGGGCGATCACCCACCGACCGGCCCGAGGAGTACCGGGGCGTCGGAACAGCCGGGACGTGCTCCTCGGATCGATCACGCCTGGAGCATCGGTGTACGGCTCGGACCGATCACCTCCCAGGCCATCTGCGCGCCGCCCGGCCGTCGAGCGGGTGTGGGGACCCGGGCCGGAACCGGCCCGGCGCGGGGTGGGGCAGGATCGGGCCGTGCCCGACCGCCCCTACGTGCTGCTCTCGGCCGCGATGTCGGTGGACGGCCGCATCGACGACAGCGGGCCCGCACCCCTGCTGCTCTCCGACGCCGCCGACCTGGACCGCGTCGACGAGTTGCGGGCGGGGGTGGACGCGATCCTCGTCGGCGCCACGACCCTGCGCCGGGACGACCCGCGGCTGCTCGTGCGCTCCGCGGAGCGCCGCGCAGCGCGGGTGGCGGCGGGACGGGGGCCGGACCCGCTGAAGGTCACGCTCACCGGGACGGGGGACCTCGACCCGGCCGCCCGGTTCTTCGCGCTGGGCGCGGGGCCCAAGCTCGTCTACGCCGCGACGCCCGCGGTGGACGCGGCCCGGCGGGCGGTGGGCGAGGTGGCGGAGGTGGCCGACGCGGGCGCTCCCCTCGACGTGCGCCGGCTGCTCGCCGACCTGCGCGCCCGGGGCGTCGCGCGGCTGATGGTGGAGGGCGGCACCGCCGTGCACACCCTGTTCCTCACCGGCGGGGTGGTCGACGAGCTGCAGCTGGTCGTCGCCCCGTTCTTCGTCGGCGACGCCGACGCGCCGCGGTTCGTGGGGCCCGGGCGCTTCCCGCACGACGCCGCGCACCGCATGCGGCTGGCCGAGGCGCGCCCGATCGGCGACCTCGTGCTGCTGCGCTACCTCCTGGACGGCGCGTGAACGACCGGGAGCTGCTCGCCCGCGCCGTCGAGCTGGCACGCCGCTGCCCGCCGTCGCAGACCGCGTTCTCGGTGGGCGCCCTCGTCGTCGACGCCGCGGGCGACGTGCTCGCCGAGGGGTGGTCGCGCCGCCGCGACCCGCACGACCACGCCGAGGAGTCGGCCCTCGCCGACCTGGGGGCCGGCTGGCGGGCGCCGCCGGCCATCACGGTCTACAGCTCGCTCGAACCGTGCAGCGCACGCGCCTCCCGCCCGCGGACCTGTTCGGAGTTGATCCTCGCCGCGGGCGTCGACCGGGTGGTGTTCGCCTGGCGGGAGCCGAGCCTGTTCGTCGACGGCGAGGGCGCCGAGCTGCTCCGCGCCGGCGGGGTGGAGGTCGTGGAGCTGCCCGAGCTCGCCGCGGCCGCCCGCGCACCGAACGCGCACCTGCTGGGATGACCGGCCGACGCTGCGGCGCGGACCGGCACGAGCGGCGCGCCGGCCGCTCGCACACCGACAGCTGTGCTCGCACACCGACTGCAGTCGGTGTGCCGACGCCGGAGTCGGTGTGCGAGCGGGCCGGCCGACCCGTGACCGGTGACCGGCGCGTCCGCCGTCGGGGGGCGTCGCTACCCTCTTCCAGGTGCTGACCAGGATGTCGTCGCTGTTCCTGCGGACCCTGCGCGAGGACCCGGCCGACGCGGAGGTTCCGAGCCACAAGCTGCTCGTCCGCGCCGGCTACGTCCGTCGCGTCGCGCCGGGGATCTACTCCTGGCTGCCGCTGGGCCTGCGGGTGCTGCGCAACATCGAGCGGGTGGTGCGCGAGGAGATGGACGCCATCGGCGCCCAGGAGATCCAGTTCCCGGCGCTGCTGCCCCGCGAGCCCTACGAGGCGACGAACCGGTGGACCGAGTACGGGCCCAACCTGTTCCGGCTCAAGGACCGGCGTGGGGGCGACTACCTGCTCGGGCCCACGCACGAGGAGCTGTTCACCCAGGTCGTCAAGGGCGAGTACGCGTCCTACAAGGACTACCCGGTGATGCTGTACCAGATCCAGAACAAGTACCGCGACGAGGCGCGGCCCCGCGCGGGCATCCTGCGCGGCCGGGAGTTCCTGATGAAGGACTCCTACTCGTTCGACCTCACCGATGAGGGCCTTGCCGAGTCCTACCGCCTGCACCGCGACGCCTACGTGCGGATCTTCGACCGGCTCGGCCTCGAGTACGTGGTCGTCAAGGCCACGTCCGGGGCGATGGGCGGGTCCGCGTCGGAGGAGTTCCTGGCGGTCGCGCCCACCGGCGAGGACACCTACGTGCGCAGCCCCGGCGGCTACGCGGCCAACGTCGAGGCGGTCACCACGCCCGCGCCGCCCGCGCGGCCCGTCGACGGGCTGCCCGCCGCGCAGGCGCACCACACCCCCGACACCCCCACCATCGAGACGCTGGTGGACTTCCTCAACGGCGCAGGCCTCGGCCGCACCTTCACCGCGGCCGACACCCTGAAGAACGTGCTGGTCAAGACCCGGGCCCCCGGTTCGGGCGAGTGGACGTTGCTGGGGGTCGGCGTGCCCGGCGACCGCGAGGTCGACATGAAGCGCCTCGAGGTCGCGCTGGAGCCCGCGGAGGTCGCGCTGCTCGACGAGGCCGACTTCGCGGCCCACCCGTTCCTCGTCAAGGGCTACATCGGACCGTCCGCGCTGGCGGCCAACGGCGTGCGCTTCCTCGTCGACCCGCGCATCGCGCCGGGCACGGCCTGGGTCACCGGGGCCGACAAGCCCGACCACCACGTCGTCGACCTGGTCTGCGGCCGCGACTTCACGCCCGACGGCACGATCGAGGCCGCCGAGGTGCGGGAGGGCGACCCGGCGCCCGACGGCTCCGGGCCCCTCGAGGCGGCGCGCGGCATCGAGATCGGGCACGTCTTCCAGCTCGGCCGCAAGTACGCCGACGCCGCGCAGCTCGACGCCCTCGGCGCCGACGGCAAGCCGGTGCGCATCACGATGGGCTCCTACGGCGTCGGCGTGTCCCGGCTGGTCGGCGTGATCGCCGAGCAGAGCCATGACGAGTCCGGCCTGATCTGGCCGCGCGGGATCGGACCCGCCGACGTCCACGTCGTGGTCGCGGGCAAGTCCGAGGAGATCGCGGCCGGCGGCGAGCGGCTGGCGGCGGAGCTGGACGCCGCAGGCGTCCGGGTGCTGCTGGACGACCGCAAGGCCTCGCCCGGCGTCAAGTTCGCCGACGCCGAGCTGATCGGCGTGCCGACGATCGTCGTGGTCGGGCGCGGGCTGGCGAACGGCGTCGTCGAGGTGAAGGACCGGCGCAGCGGTGAACGGCAGGAGATCGCGGTGGACGCGGTCGTCGAGCACCTCGTGGAGCTGACCGGCACCCGCTGAGCGGCGACCGGTCTGGTCGTGGCCACTACGGGCATGGTCGACTGAGCGGGTGCGACGGCGTACCGGATCCTGTGACGCACCGGACCCGCACCGTCACCACCTGCGACGACGACGGTGCGGCGGTAGCCGTGGATCACGGGCCACGTACCGTTCGCGTCGTTCGCCTGCTGTTCTGCACGACCGGGATCGTCACCTGGCCGGTGGCGGACGGGCCCCCGCGCCGTCCGTCTGCGGCTGTCGCGGGGGAGGTTGAATCCGAGTGGACTTCGACGCGCTGCGGGCCGCCGTCGTGCCCGGCGCGGCTGTCGTCGGGCGCTGGCCCGGCGTGATCTGCGTGGCCGAGTGCGCCGACCGGCACGTCCTGCGCCAGCTGCTCGACGTGTGCGCGAGTGCGTCCGGTGGCGAGCCGGGCCGCACCCTCGCGCGCCGGCTCGCGGGGTGGCTCGGCGGGTCGGACGCCCCGGGCGACGGGCTGCGGTTCGGCACCGTGGCGGTCACCGGTGGTGACTCGCGGGCGCGTGGCGAGCAGTGGGCCGTGTTCCTCTACGGGTCCGTCGGCCTGGTCGTGCCCGACCGGCAGGTGGCGCTGTCGGGTGCGCAGTCGGTGGCCTGGACCGACCGGCTGCTGCCGCGCCCCGACGCCCCGGTCGTGCTCGCGCTCGAGGGCGGACCCATCCCGCCCGGCGTCGTCGACGGGGTGCACGACCTGCGCGCCGGCGTCGTCCCCGCGGCGGGCGCTGTGCTCGTCCCCGGGGGTGAGGACCGCTCCGCGGGCGCCGCGGACGAGTCGGTGCGCAACCGCCCGGACGAGCCACGCTGGCCCGACGCCGGGCCGCCGGAGCGCCCCCGCTGGGTGCCCGAGCCGTCCACCGCGCCCGCGGAGGGCCTGTACCCGGGTGACACCCCCGGCAACGGGATGACGACGCGCACCAGCTTCGACGCGATCGACGGCGGTTTCGGCCGTTACGAGGGCGGCGGCCCCGAGCGGACCAACGGGAACGGTCGCGCCCACCTGCGCCCGGTGCCCTCCAACGGTGTGGCCCACCGCGACTGGGCTCCGCGCCGCGGTTCGCTGGACGTCGACCGCGACCAGGACGCCGCCGAGCAGCGGCGCTCAGGCGGTCCGGCCGAGGACGAGCCGGCCGAGGCGGCACCGCCGCGATCCGACCGCCCCGAGGGGCGACGCCTCCCGCCCGACCGCGACGACCCGCGCGGTCCGGAGACCACCTCGCCCGGGATCGGTGACGACCCGGGCGCGGAGCACGGCAGCGACCGCGCCGGCAGCGACCGCGCGCTGGACGACCGCCCGCTCGACGACCGCCCCCGCAACGGCCTGACTGGCCTGAACGGGCTGAACGGCCTGAACGGCCACCGCACCAACGGCGCCGCGTACAATCTGCTCGGCGGGACCCCGGAGCAGGGGCCGCGCGAGTCGGAGCGCGAGGCGGAGCGCAGCCCGTGGAGCGACGGCCCCGACCTCGGCCGTCCGGACCGGATCGAGGGGTGGTTCGCCACCCGCGACGACTCGGGCACCGAGGCGGACCTGAGCGCCATCGGCCCCACCGAGCTGCGCCGACGCCGGCACGGGCGGCCCGAGGACGACGCCGCGCACGAGCACGAGCCCGCCGCGGAGACCGCGCACGAGGGCACCGACCCCGAGCAGGGCGAGCGCGAGTTCGGCGGGTACGGCGACCAGGGCGAGTTCGGCGCCGGGTCCGCCGAGTACGACAGCGCCGAGCCGGTGGCCGACGATGCGGACCGGAGCGCGGTCCCGGACGGCGCGGACCTGGACGGGTCCGGGGACGGCACGCCGCGCCTGGGCGTTCCGCGCGCCGAGGAGGCGGGACCCGAGCAGGACCCGCACGCCACGCTCACCGACGTCGAGGCCCCGCACACCACGGCGCTGCGGTCCGAGCGGATCCTCGGCGTCGCGCCCGGTGAGGCGGAGCGCCCCGCGCTCGACGACGGGCCGGTCACCGGCGGCCTCGCCGTCGACGCCCGGCAGGACGAGCAGCAGGTGCACGGGTACCTGTGCGCCCGCGGGCACCTCAACGACCCGCGCGCGCAGTTCTGCGGACTGTGCGGGGTGCCGATGGAGGAGCAGTCGGGCCCACCCACGCTCGGTGCGCGGCCCCCGCTCGGCCTGCTGGTGTTCGACGACGGTGCCACCTACACGGTTGACGCCGAGTACCTCATGGGTCGGATGCCCGAGGCGGACGACCGGGTGACCTCGGGGAGCCTGCGCCCGCTCGCCCTCGAGGACACCTCGGGCGCGGTGTCGCGCGTGCACGCCCAGATCGTGGTGGACGGCTGGGACGCGCTCATCGTCGATGCAGGCTCGCGCAACGGCACGTTCGTGTCCCCGCCGGGCGAGCAGGTGTGGACGCAGCTGCCCGCGGGCGAGACTCACCGCCTCGTGCCCGGCACCCGGGTGCGCATCGGCGGCCGCAGCTTCCAGTTCGAGACCCCCGTGGGCGGGCACTGAGTGCTGCCGGCCGTGCCGTCGTCGCCGAGGGGGGACACCGGGTGGACGTGACGACCGCGCCGCTGCCCACGGCGGTCGCCGACTACGAGGTCCTGCACCTGATCGGTGCGGGCGCGCACGGCCGCTGCTACCTCGCGCGGCCGCCGGCGCGACTCGGGCTCGACGAGGAGGTCGTCGTGCTCAAGGTGCTCGACGACCGCGTGGGCGAGCAGGCCTTCACCCGCGGCGTGCGCGTGCTGCGTGCCGTGTCCGCGGCGGCCTCGCCGTACGTCGTGCGCGTCTTCGACGCCGCCCGGGAGGACGCCGTCCGCGAGGACACCGCCGTCTACGCGATGGAGCACTGCCCGCTGGGATCGCTCGCCGACTCGGCCCGCCCACTCGCCCGCATCGAGGTGCTCACGGCGCTTGAGCACACCGCCCGCGCCGCGCACGACCTGCACCAGGCCGGGATCGCGCACGGCGGGATCCACCCCGGCAACGTGCTGCTCGTCGAGGAGCCCGGCGGGATGCTGGGCGGGCGGCTGTCCGATCCCGGGCTGGCGCGCGTGCTGACGCCGGGCGCGGTCGTCACCGGCACCGGCCGGGTGGACCCGCTCGCGTTCACCGATCCCGCGCTGATCACCGGCGCGGCCCCGTCCCGGCGCACCGAGGTCTGGGCGCTGGGCGCCACCATCCACCGCGCGCTGACCGGCGTGGGCCTCTACGACGAGCCCCTCGGCCCGCAGCCGCTGGACGCGATCCGGCAGGTCCTCACGACCCGTCCCCAGGTGCGGCCCGGGCTGGAACCCGCGGAGGCCGCCCTGGTGCGCGCCTGCCTCGAGGACAGCGCCCGGCTCGGCACCGCCGCCGACGTGGCCGACGGCCTCGCGGTCCTGCGCTCCCTGCCGTAACGGGAGACTCGCCCTGCCGTAACGGGAGACTCGCCCTGCCGAGACGGGAGACTCGCCCTGCCGGAACGGGAGACTCGCCGGCTGCAGGCGAGTCTCCCGTTCGGACAGCGCGAGTCTCCCGTTCGGACAGCGCGAGTCTCCCGTTCGGACAGCGCGAGTCTCCCGTTCTGACGGGGCGAGTCTCCCGTTCTGGCGGCGTGGGTCTCCCGGGTCAGCCCGGGAGGTAGGACAGGCGGACCGAGCGGACGGGGTTGTCGCCGTTCGTGTCGACCAGGCACACCGACTGCCAGGTGCCCAGGGCCGTGCTGCCGTCCAGGACCGGCACGGACATCGACGGCGCGACGATCGCCGGGAGGACGTGGTCGCGACCGTGCCCGGGACTGCCGTGGCGGTGCGTCCAGCGGTCGTCCGCGGGGAGCAGGTCGCGCAGCGCGGAGAGCAGGTCGGTGTCGCTGCCGGCGCCGGTCTCGATCACCGCGAGGCCCGCGGTGGCGTGCGGCACCCACACGTTCAGCAGCCCGTCGCCCGCGCCCGCCGAGCGCAGGAACGCGGCGATCTCGTCGGTCAGGTCGACGACGGCCTCGCGGCCCCCGGTCCGGATCTCGATCAGCGTGCTGTCCACGGCCGTAGTGTGCCCGCCCGTAGGGTCGGCCACCGTGCGCACTGCATTCGGACAGGAGTTCGACGTCCCCGAGGGCTACCTCAACACGGCCAGCATCGGCATCCCGCCGGCGGACGCGGGCGCGGCGGTCGCCGCGGCCGTCGCCGGCTGGCGCGCCGGTGCCGGCAGCCCCGGCGACTTCGACGAGCCGGTGGCGCGGGCGCGGGCGGGGTTCGCCGACCTCGTCGGCGTCGCCGCCGAGCGGGTGGCGATCGGGCCCGCGGCGTCGGCGCTCGTGGGGCTCGTGGCGGCCGCGGTGCCCGACGGCACCCGCGTGCTCGCCGCGGAGGGCGAGTTCACCAGCGTCACGTGGCCGTTCGCGGCGCAGGCCGGGCGCGGCGTCACGGTCACCGAGGTCGACCTCGCCGATGTCGGTGCGCGGGCGGGGGAGTTCGACCTCGTCGCCGTGAGCGTCGTGCAGTCCGCGGACGGGCGCGTGGTCGACCTGGACGCGCTGCGGGCCGCCCGCGACGGTGGTACGCGGGTGCTGCTGGACGCCACCCAGTCGCTCGGCTGGCTCGACGTCGACGTCTCCTGGGCCGACGCCGTGGTCGCCGCGGGGTACAAGTGGCTGCTCAGCCCGCGTGGCGTGGCGTGGATGGCGGTCCGGCCGGACCTGCCGACGCACGCGAACGCGGCCGGCTGGTACGCGGGCGCCGACCCGTGGACGGCGATCTACGGGCTGCCGATGGACCTGGCGACGGACGCGCGGGGCCTCGACACGTCCCCCGCCTGGTACTGCCAGGCGGGCGCCGCGGTGGCGCTGCCCTGGCTGGCCGGTCTGGACCGCGCCGCCGTGCACGCCCACTGCGCGGGCCTCGCCGACACCGTCCGCGCCGGGCTGGGGATGGAGCCGGCCGGCTCCGCCATCGTGGCCGTGCGCCGCCCGGACGCCGCCGAGCGGCTCGCCGCCGCGGGCGTCGTCAGCGCGAACCGCGCCGGCGCGGCCCGCCTGGCCTTCCACCTCTACAACACCGAGGCCGACGCGGCCCGCGCCCTGGACGCCCTGACCTGATGCGCCTCGCGGGTGGGGTCAGGGGCGGCCGGGGAAGACCGGGATCGCGGGCTGTGTGCCCACCACCGCGCGCCAGCGCGCGCAGCGCAGGGTGCCCGAGGTGAGGGCGTCGAGCGCGGCCTGGCGCAGGGCGCGGTCGTCGGTGCGCTCCAGCACGGAGCGCCAGGCCGCGAGCGCGTCGGTCTCGGCGACGACGGCGAGCGCGGCCGCGGAGGGGGCGTCGGTGACCGGCTGCGGGGTGCGGTAGGCCGGTTGGGCCGACACCGGCGGGGCGCCGAGCTGGGACAGCGTCTGCTCGATGAGGTTGCGCAGGTCGCGGTGGGAGTCCTCGTTCTCGCGGGCCCGCTCGGCGTCGGCGCCGGTGAGGAACGCGACGGTGAGCGCGTAGCTCCAGACGGCGGCGTGCTCGGCCGCGAGCGCGTTCTGCAGGGCGGCGACGGCGGTCTCGTCGATCCGGGTGTCGGCGGGAACGGTCCTGTTCACCCCAGGACCTCCGCGTAGGTGCTGCAGCACGCCGCGACCGACGCGACGAGGCCGATCCGCTCCGCCGGCAGGCCGAGCGCCACCTCGGAGGCCGTCTGGGCGGACGCGAGCACGGCCCGGCGGACGTCGTCGAGGCCGGGCTGCGAGGTGGCGGGCGGGGGCGGCGGCCCCGGGGTGGGGCGGTCGGGGTCCAGCCGCGCGACCTCGGCGTCGAGGGCCGTGGCATGCTCGGTGCGCGCGTCCACGAGCGGCCGCAGCGACTCGGCGAGGTCCGGGTCGGCCGCCAGTGCCGCGGCGGCGAGCGCGGCGTCGGCGCGGGCGGCGTCGGCGAGTGCGATCAGCGGGTCGGGCTCGTCGGACCCGGACCCGGTCGCCAGCGAGCAGCCGGCCAGCGCGGGCGGGACGAGCAGCAGCGCGGCGAGCAGCCGCCGCCTGCTCCACGCGGTCCGCGGCTCCCGACCGGACGGCGGGGCCGCCGACCGGGACGCTCCTGCCACCGCGTTCACCCTCTGATCGCCTCCGCCGCGCTCCGGCGAGCTCCTCGTGCCTGCGTGGGACGGCACCCGCTCACTCGCTGTTCCCCCGACTCCGCGCCTCGTCCGGCGTCGTTCGCCGGGCGCACATCCTGCCAGGCGTCGCATGCGGGCGACCGGGGTGCCGGGGGGTGCACGGGCGGTAACGGGCTGCCGGAGCCGGGGGAGCGGCGCGATACCCTGACAGACCCACCGACACCCACCGCGCACGTCCGACCGGCAGGACGGTGGTCACCGACCGAGCAGGAGTACACGCGATGCCCTCCCCCCACCCCGCGCAGGATCCCGGGTCCCCGCCCGGCGAGCTGCACGGCGTGCTGGAACCGATCGTCACCGCGGCCGGGTTCGAGCTGGACCAGCTCGACGTGCGGGCCGCCGGGCGCAGGCACACCGTCAAGGTGGTGATCGACTCCGATGAGGGCGTCGGGCTGGACGACATCGCGACCGTCTCGCGGTCCGTCTCCGAGGAGCTGGACGGCCACGAGCACCTGCTCGGCGGCTCGTACACGCTCGAGGTGACCTCGCCCGGTGTCGACCGGCCGCTCACGCTCCCGCGCCACTGGCGGCGGGCGCACCTGCGCCAGGTCGCGGTGCGGCTGCACGACGGCGCCACCTTCACCGGTCGCGTCGGCCGGGCGGGCGAGGATGCGGTCACGGTGCTGGTCGACGGGCGGCGGCGCGAGGTGCGCTACGCCGACGTGGCCCACGCGGCTGTGCAGGTGGAGTTCCGGCAGGTGCCGGAGTCCGAGGTGGCGCTGCTGCAGGAGGAGGAGACGGCATGAACGTCGACATCGCGGCGCTGCGCACGATCGAGCGCGAGAAGGACATCCCGTTCGACACGGTGATCGAGGCCATCGAGACGGCGCTGCTCACCGCGTACAAGCACACCGACGGCCACCAGCCGCACGCGCGGATCGACATCGACCGCAAGACCGGCGCGGTCCGCGTCATGGCCCAGGAGCTGGGCCCCGACGGCGTCGTCGACACGGAGTGGGACGACACCCCCGAGGGCTTCGGCCGGATCGCGGCCACCACGGCGCGGCAGGTGATCGTGCAGCGGCTGCGCGACGCCGAGCACGAGCGCACCTACGGCGAGTTCGCGGCGAAGGAGGGCGAGATCGTCGCGGGCGTCATCCAGCGCGACGCGCGCGCCAACGCCCGCGGGGTCGTCATCGTGCAGCTCTCCGGCGACACCGAGGGCGTGCTGCCCCAGGCCGAGCAGGTGCCCGGCGAGCGCTACGAGCACGGCGAACGGATCCGCTGCTACGTCGTGGGCGTCACCCGGGGAATGCGGGGGACGCAGATCACGTTGAGCCGCACGCACCCCAACCTCGTGCGCAAGCTGTTCGCGCTCGAGGTCCCCGAGATCGTCGACGGGTCCGTGGAGATCGTCGCGGTCGCCCGGGAGGCCGGTCACCGATCCAAGATCGCGGTGCGGTCCACGGTGTCCGGGGTCAACCCGAAGGGCGCGTGCATCGGACCGGTAGGGGCGCGGGTGCGCGGCGTGATGAGCGAGCTGGCGGGAGAGAAGATCGACATCATCGACTGGGACGAGGACCCGGCCACGTTCGTCGGCAACGCGCTCTCGCCGTCGAAGGTGGTGTCGGTCACGGTTCTGGACGCCCGCACGAAGACCGCGCGGGTGGTCGTGCCGGACTTCCAGCTCTCGCTCGCGATCGGCAAGGAAGGCCAGAACGCCCGGTTGGCGGCCCGGCTCACCGGGTGGCGGATCGACATCCGCAGCGACGCGGACCCCCGTGGGGCCCTCGACGCCTCCGAGACGGAGTCGGTCGGCTGAGTCGGCGAGCACGTAGCGCGAGGGGAGTGGGCGCGAGTGCTGCGCTACACTCCACAGCGGCCCACCGTTCGGGTTCGGCCGTCGCACGACCGACCTCCGCAGCGGATCACCGATCCGCCGTGGCACCGGTCAGGACGTGCGTCGGTTGCCGGAACCGGGCTGTGGCCGACGGTCTGTTGCGGGTCGTCGCGGTGGACGGGGTACTCACCCCGGACCTGCGGCGCCGGCTCCCCGGGCGCGGTGCATGGCTGCACCTCGCTCCGGAGTGCCTGGACCGTGCCGAGCGACGCTCGGCGTTCCCGCGGGCGCTCCGCGTCCCGGGTCCGCTGGACACCGCGCCGGTACGGGCCCACATCAGGGCCGTGAGCATGGACGGGGCCCGGGAAACACCCGGGTCCGGCACACCAGGAAGCAAGGTCGACCCGTCATGAGCCAGTCGTGAAGATCGCACCATGAACGTGCTTCGACACTAGGTTCGAGGTCGAGCGGGACCGCCGCCCGGCCTCCGGAAACAAGGAGTGCAGTGGCAGGCAAGGCCCGCGTGCACGAGCTCGCGAAGGAGCTCGGAGTCAGCAGTAAGCAGGTCCTGAGCAAGTTGCAGGATCTGGGTGAGTACGTGAAGTCCCCGTCCTCGACCGTCGAGGCCCCGGTCGCCCGCAAGCTCCGCGAGTCCCTCGCGGGTGGCGGCGACTCCGGTGGCCGCCGGTCCGGCGGGGGCCGTCCGCGTCCGGGTGGTGCGCCCACCCCGGGCGCCGTTCCGCCCCGCCCGTCCCAGCCGTCCGGCGGCCCGGTTCCCGGTCCGCCCCGGCAGCAGGAGCGCCCGGCCGCCCCGGCGCCGTCCCAGTCCGACGGTCCGCGGCCCAGCGGGCCGCGTCCGGGCCCACGCCCGGGACCGGCGCCCGCGCGTCAGGAGCCGCCGCGCCAGGAGCCTCCGCGTCAGGAGCCCCCGGCCGCCGAACCCCAGCAGCCCGCCGCGCAGAGCCCGGCCGCCCCGGAGCAGCAGCGTCCGGGTCCGCGTCCGGGGCCGCGCCCCGCGCCCACGCCGGAGCCGGCGCCCGCGCCGCAGCAGCAGCGCCCGGCCGCCGCGGCGGCCGACGGCGGGGTCGTCCCGCCGCGTCCGGCCGCCCCGCGTCCGGGCCCCCGCACCCCGCGGGTGGGCAACAACCCGTTCGGCGTCGGTTCCGGCGCCCCGCCGCGTCCGGCGGCACCGCGTCCCGGCCCGCCCGGCGGCGGGCAGGCGCCCGGCCAGGGTGGTCAGGGCGGCCAGGGGCAGGGCCAGGGCCAGGGCGGTCCGCGCCCCGGTGGTCCGCGTCCCGGTGGTCCCCGACCCGGCGGTGACGCCGGTCGTGGCGGCCCCCGTCCGCCGTCGCCGGGCAACATGCCTCCGCGTCCGAACCCCGGCATGATGCCGGCGCGTCCGGCCGGTGGGCGTCCCGGTGGTGGCCCCGGTGGGGGTCGCGGCGGTCCCGGTGGGCGTCCCGGTGGTCCGGGCGGTCGTCCGGGCGGTCCCGGTGGGCGTCCCGGCGGTGGCGGCGGCGGTTTCCGCCCCGGTGGCGGTGGCCCGCCGGCCGGTGGGTTCCGCCCCGGTGGCGGCGGTGGTCGTCCCGGTGGCGGCGGTCGTGGTCGCGGCGGTGCCGCGGGTGCGTTCGGCCGTCCCGGCGGTCCCGCGCGCAAGGGTCGCAAGTCGAAGCGGCAGAAGCGCCAGGAGTTCGACTCGATGCAGGCTCCCTCGGTGGGCGGCGTCCGCCTGCCGAAGGGCAACGGCGAGACGATCAAGCTCCCGCGCGGTGCGTCGCTCACCGACTTCGCCGACAAGATCGGCGCCAACCCGGCCTCGCTGGTGCAGGTGCTGTTCCACCTCGGTGAGATGGTCACGGCCACGGCATCGGTCGCCGACGAGGTGCTCGAGCTGCTCGGCACCGAGATGAACTACAACGTCCAGGTCGTCAGCCCGGAGGAGGAGGACCGCGAGCTGCTCGACAGCTTCTCCATCTCCTACGGCGAGGACGCCGGTGGCGAGGAGGACCTCGTCGTCCGGCCGCCGGTCGTCACGATCATGGGTCACGTCGACCACGGCAAGACGCGCCTCCTGGACACCATCCGGAAGGCGAACGTCGCCGAGGGCGAGGCCGGTGGCATCACCCAGCACATCGGTGCCTACCAGGTCATGTCCGAGCTGGACGGCTACGAGCGGCCGATCACCTTCATCGACACCCCGGGTCACGAGGCGTTCACCGCCATGCGTGCCCGCGGCGCGAAGTCCACGGACATCGCGGTGATCGTGGTCGCCGCCGACGACGGTGTGATGCCGCAGACGGTGGAGGCGATCAACCACGCCCAGGCGGCCGACGTGCCGATCGTGGTCGCGGTCAACAAGATCGACAAGGAGGGGGCCAACCCCGCCAAGATCCGCCAGCAGCTCACCGAGTACGGGCTGGTCGCCGAGGAGTACGGCGGCGAGACGATGTTCGTCGACATCTCGGCGCGCGAGAACATCAACATCGAGCAGCTGCTCGAGGCGATCCTGCTCACCGCGGACGCCGCGCTCGACCTGCGGGCCAACCCGAACATGGAGGCCCAGGGCGTCGCGATCGAGGCCCACCTGGACCGCGGTCGCGGTCCGGTGGCCACGGTGCTGGTGCAGCGCGGCACGCTGCGGGTCGGCGACTCGGTGGTCGCGGGCGACGCCTCCGGGCGCGTCCGGCGCATGCTCGACGAGCACGGCGCGGACGTCACCGAGGCCTACCCCTCGCGTCCGGTGCAGGTCATCGGGTTCACCTCGGTGCCCGGCGCGGGCGACACGTTCCTCGTCGTCGACGAGGACCGGGTGGCCCGTCAGATCGCCGACCGGCGCCGCGCCCGCGAGCGCAACGCCGAGCTGGCCAGCCGCCGCAAGCGCGTGAGCCTGGAGGACCTGGACGCCGCGCTGAAGGAGACCAACACCCTCAACCTGATCATCAAGGGTGACAACTCGGGTACAGTCGAGGCACTCGAGGACGCGCTCATGAAGATCGAGGTGGGCGACGACGTCGAGCTGCGGGTCATCCACCGCGGCGTCGGTGGCATCACCGAGGGCGACATCAACCTCGCGATCGCCGACAACGTCATCGTCCTGGGCTTCAACGTCCGGGCCGAGGGCAAGGCCACCGAGCTCGCCAACCGCGAGGGCGTGGAGATCCGTTACTACACGGTGATCTACCAGGCCATCGAGGAGATCGAGCAGGCGCTCAAGGGCATGCTCAAGCCGGAGTACGAGGAGGTCGGGCTCGGCACCGCGGAGATCCGCGAGGTCTTCCGGTCGTCGCGGTTCGGCACCATCGCCGGTTGCCTCGTGATGGGCGGGGTGATCCGGCGCAACGCCCGGGCGCGCCTGCTGCGCGACAGCGTGGTGGTGGCGGACAACCTGTCGATCAACTCGCTGCGACGGGTCAAGGACGACGTGGTCGAGGTCCGCGAGGGCTTCGAGTGCGGTCTCACGCTCGGCAACTTCAACGACATCAAGCAGGGCGACGTCATCGAGACGTTCGAGATGCGCGAGAAGCCGAGGAGCTGACGCATCCTCGGGGCCGGTCCGCGGACCGGCCCCGAGGTGTCTGTCGGGAAGCCATGTACGTCGGAGCACTGGAGCTGGACGTCCTCCTCGGGGACGTCCACTCGCTGAAGCAGAAGCGGTCCGTGGTGCGGCCCGTTCTGGCCGAGCTGCGCCGCAAGTTCGAGGTGGCCGTCGCCGAGGCGGGCCACCTCGACCTGCACCGCCGTGCGCTGCTCGGGGTCAGCTGCGTCGCGGCCGAGTCCGGTCACGTCATCGAGGTGCTCGAGCGGTGCGAGCGGCTGGTCGCCGCCCGTCCCGAGCTCGAGCTGCTCTCGGCCCGGCAGCGCATGCTGGGGCCCGAGGACGAGTAAGAGGAGAGGCGAGATGGTCGACCAGGCCCGCGCGCGGCGACTGGCCAAGCGGATCACGCAGATCGTGGCGGCCGCCCTCGAGCACGAGGTCAAGGACCCGCGGCTGAAGATGGTGACCATCACCGACACCCGGGTCACCGGCGACCTCCGCGAAGCCACCGTGTACTACACGGTGATCGGGGAGACGGTCGACGCCGACCCCGACAGCGCGGGCGCCGCGGCCGCCCTGGCCAGCGCCACCGGCGTCCTGCGTTCGCTGGTGGGAGCGGGCACCGGGATCCGGCACACGCCCTCGCTGGCGTTCGTGCCCGACGTGGTGCCCGACGAGGCCCGCCGCATGGAGGAGCTGCTCGCCCGCACCCGCGAGTCGGACGCCGAGGTGGCCCGGCTGGCGGCCGGCGCCCGCCCGGCGGGCGACCCGGACCCGTACCGCGCCCCGCGGGAGCGGGACGAGGCCGACGACACGTGAGGGAGCCGGACGGCGCGATGCGTGCGGCCGGGTCCGGCAGGGCATGGCAGCGAGGTATGGACGACGCCGCCGAGGTCCTCGCCGGCGCGGGGCAGATCACGCTGCTGGCCCACGTCGACCCGGACGCCGATGCGCTGGGCAGCGCGCTGGCGCTCGGCATCGCCCTGCGCCGCCGGGGCGCCGACGTCGAGGTGGCGTTCGCGAGCCCGGAGCGGGTGCCCGAGTCGTTGGCCCCGCTCGACGTGCTGGGCCTCGTGGTCGCCCCGGCCGCGGTCTCGGCGGCTCCGGAGGTGCTGGTCTGCTGCGACGCGGCCGAGCCCGCCCGGCTCGGGTCGCTGGCCCGGCTGCTGGACACCGCCGGGTGCACCGTCATGCTCGACCACCACGGCACCAACCCCGGCTTCGGCGAGATCCAGGTGCTCGACCCCACCGCGGAGGCCACCGTGGTGCTCG
Organism: Pseudonocardia kunmingensis; assembly: GCF_006716445.1. Classification (GTDB taxonomy): domain Bacteria; phylum Actinomycetota; class Actinomycetes; order Mycobacteriales; family Pseudonocardiaceae; genus Pseudonocardia; species Pseudonocardia kunmingensis. Next base: position 1,213,341 of record NZ_VFPA01000001.1, on the reverse strand, counting down.
CGCACCGCGTGCTCGTCGCGATGGACGCCCCGCTCGACGTCGACGTCGCCCGCTGCCTCTACGCGGGCCTGGTCACCGACACCCGTGGCTTCCGGACCGCAGGCCCCGACGCGCACCGGCTCGCCGCGGTGCTGGTGGAGGCGGGCGTGCAGCCGGCCGTCCTGGCCCGGACGCTGATGGACGAGCACCCGTTCGCCTGGTTCTCGGGGCTGTCGGCCGCGCTCGGGCGGGCGGTGCTCGAACCGACCGGCCTCGTCCACACCACGATCCCGCTGGACGACGTCCGGCGCTACCGGCCCGAGGAGATCGACAGCGTCGTCGACGTCCTGCGCAGCGCGCAGGAGGCCGAGGTCGCGGCCGTCCTCAAGCAGGCCGGACCGGCCCGGTTCGTGGTCTCGCTGCGCTCGACGGGCGCGGTCGACGTCTCTGCCGCGGCCACGGCGCTCGGCGGCGGCGGGCACCGCGCGGCCGCCGGGTTCACCCGCGAGGGCACCGAGCAGGAGGTCCTCGCGGCGATCCGCGCGGCCCTCGTCTAGCGGTGGCCGGGGAAGTTCACCGGTCGCGCAGGGGCCGGCCCGCGACCACCGGTTGCGCCCACCGACGCTCCCCCTCTCCGCCGACGCGCCCCTTCTGCCCCGACGCACCCCGTCGACGGGGTCGCGTGGCGCGAATCGGGGCGTGTGAGCACGCGGCCGCTCCTCCCCGGGGGTCCTGACTGGTCGGGCGGGTTGCGGTGGGCGCGCCGTTCCCGGCTCGAGGCCAGCTGCCCCACCCCGCGCCCAGGCCTCACCCGCAGTCGCCCCGGTGCCTTGCTCGATCTCCCGTGGCGAGGGTGGCCAGGTCGGGGACGGCCGCCCACAGGAGAATCCTCGACTGCATCGACACCACGGGTCTGAACCCGGGACCGGAGACCCATGACGTCGACCTGGTCAGGCACACGGCGTTCCGCGGAACGCGACCCGGCCATGATCAGCAGGAGTGGTGCGAGAGCGACAGATCTGACGCCGCCCCACCACTCCGGGCGATCACCACGGCGAGACGCAGCCCTCGGCGGGCTACCTCGCCGCCGGCACCGGCCCGTCCGACCCGCCCGCTACGGTGACGCCGTGACGAGCGGAGGGCATTCGATGACGTCCGACACCCCGGCGACCGGAGCGGACGGCCGTTCGGCCCGCCGGGCCTTCCTCGCGGCTGCGGTGCGGCGCCCGGCCACGATGGGCGCGGTCGCGCCGAGCTCTCCGCGCCTGGGTGCGGTACTGGCGTCGGTGGTGCCGCGCACCGGGGAGCCGGTGGTGGTCGAGCTGGGCCCGGGCACCGGTGCCGTGAGCGCCGTGATCGCCGAGAGGCTGCCCGCGGGCGGGCGGCACCTGGCCGTGGAGCTGGACCCGGACATGGTCGCCTACCTGCGTCGCACCCGGCCCGGCCTCGAGGTCGTGCCGGGCAACGCCGCCGACCTCGGGGACCTGCTGGCCGAGCGCGGCCTCCCGCGGGCCGACGCGATCATCTGCGGGCTGCCGTGGGCGCTGCTCGACGACGCCACGCAGACGCGCCTCCTGGGGGAGATCAGCCGCGCCATCGGCGACACCGGCGCGTTCACCACGTTCGCCTACCTGCACGGCATGAGCCTGTCCGCCGCCCGCCGGTTCCGCCGCACGCTGCGCGCGACCTTCGAGGAGGTGCAGGTCACCGCCACGGTGTGGCGCAACCTGCCGCCCGCGTTCGTCTACGTGTGCCGGCGGCCGTTCGCGCCACGGGGATGACGACCGCGTCCGACCGGGTCCCGCTGCGCGAGGTGCTGCGGCTCGCCGCGCCCGCGTTGCCCGTGTTGGCCGCCGAGCCGCTCTACCTGCTCGTCGACACCGCGGTGGTCGGGCGCCTCGGCGCGGTGCCGCTCGCGGGGCTCGCCGTCGCCGCGGTGGTGTTCGCCCAGGTCACCAGCCAGCTGAACTTCCTGTCCTACGGCACCACGGCCCGTGCCGCGCGGCTGCACGGCGCCGGGCGGGGCGGGGACGCCGTGGGCGAGGGCGTGCAGGCCACCTGGTTGGCGCTCGCCGTCGGCGTGCTCGTGCTCGGGGTCGGGCAGCTCGTCGCCCGTCCCGTGGCGGAGTTCCTCGGGGACGGTGGCGAGATCGCCGACGCGGCCACCTCGTGGCTGCGGGTGGCGTTGTGCGGCGCGCCGATGGTGCTGGTCACGCTGGCCGGCAACGGGTGGATGCGGGGCGTGCAGGACACCGCGCGACCGCTGCGCATCGTGCTGGCGGGGAACGCGTTGTCGGCGCTGGTCTGCCCCGTGCTGGTGCACGGCGTGGGGGAGTGGCCCGGGATCGGCATGGTCGGGTCGGCCGTCGCGAACGTCACCGGGCAGTCGGTGGCGGCCACGCTGTTCCTCGTCGCGCTGGTGCGGGCGGCGCGGGCGGGGGCGGTGCCGCTGCGCCCGGCGCCGGTGGTGCTGCGCGCGCAGCTCGCCCTCGGGCGCGACCTGCTCGCGCGTAGCCTCGCCTTCCAGGCGTGCTTCCTGTCGGCGGCCGCGGTGGCCACGCGGTTCGGGGCCGCCACGGCCGCCGCGCACCAGATCGTGCTGCAGCTCTGGTTCTTCCAGGCACTCGTGCTCGACGCCGTGGCCATCGCGGCCCAGGCGCTGGTCGGAGCCGCACTCGGCTCGCCGGAGCGGGGTGCGCAGCGGGCCAGGGCGCTGGCCGGGCAGGTCGCGCGCTACGGGCTGGTGCTCGGCATCGGGTTCGGCGTGCTGTTCGCGGTCCTGATCACCGTGTTGCCGCCGGTGTTCACCCCGGACCCCGCAGTGCTTCAGGTCGTGCCGGTGGCCTGGTGGTTCTTCGCCGCGATGCAGCCCGTGGCCGGGGTGGTGTTCGCCCTCGACGGGGTGCTGCTCGGCGCGGGCGACGCGGCGTTCCTGCGGACGTCCACGCTGGCCGCGGCCGTGATCGGGTTCCTGCCACCGATCTGGGCCTCGCTGGCGTTCGGGTGGGGTCTGGCCGGCATCTGGTCGGGTCTCACGGCGTTCATGCTGCTCCGGTTGGTTGCCGTGGGGCTGCGCGCCAGGAGCGACCGGTGGATCGTCACGGGCGCGGTCCGCGCCTGAGTGTCGGTACCCGCCGCGCCGTCACGTGCGGTAGACAGGAAGTGACATCGCCAACCCTGCGGGCCACGGATCGGGTGCACGTGAAGAGAATCATCGGACTCCTCGTGATCGCGCTGCTCGTCTTCTGGGTCTTCGTGAGTCCCGACAGCGCTGCCAACACGGTGCAGGACATCGGCAACCTGCTCCGCACCGGCGCCGAGTCGATCATCCGGTTCTTCACGCAGCTCTTCTGAGCGTGCCCCGCCGCGTCGCGCGGCCTCCTCACGCGGTCCGGGCGGGGCCGAGCACGTGGTCGACGAGCTCGGAGATCCGGGCCGGGTCGAAGGGCTGTCCGGTGATGAGCCGGCAGTAGAAGATCGGCCCGACCAGGGCAAGGGATGCGAGGTCGGGGTCCAGGCCGGGCGCGAAGTCCCCGGCTGTGATCCCGGCGGTGACGGCGTCGACCACGCTCTGCCGGCGCCGGGCCGAGTAGTCGCGGTAGAAGGTGCGTACCGCGGGCTCGTGCTCGGCGGCTTCGACGAGGGCGGGGATCGTGGCCGACAGGACCGGGTCGGCGAGGGCCTCGGTGAGGTGCTGCAGGAGCCGTTCGACCCGCTGACGGGGGGCGCCGTCGCCGGCGTCCGGGCGCGGTTGCTCGTTGAGCGTCTCGAGCGCATCGGTGATCAGTGCGAGCCCGTTGCCCCAGTGGCGGTACACGGTGCTCTTGCCGACGCCGGCCCGGGCGGCGACCGACTCGATGGTGAACCCGCCGTACCCGCGCTCGGCGAGCTCGTCCAGCGCCGCCTGCCGGATCACCCGGCGCGACCGCTCGACCCGCGGATCGAGGTCGTCGCCGGTGCGTGCGCTCCTGCTCACCGCTCGCCCGCCTCCCGTTGCGCGTCCCGAGCGAGACTACCCCGTATCGCTGTAGAACGATCTCGTATCGCAGTGATACGCTGTCGTATCGTTTCTAGGAGGTCACCATGGACACCGCCTCGGTCCGCTACTTCGTGCACGACGTCGACTCCTCCGTCGGCTTCTACACCGGTCATCTGGGTTTCGAGGTCGCGTTCCGGGCGGCGGGCGGCTTCGCGGTGCTGTCGCGGGGTCCGTTGCGCCTGCTGCTCAGCGCGACAGGGGGTTCGGGAGGAGCTACCCGGCCCGCGGCCGACGGGCGCCGACCCGGTCCCGGCGGGTGGAACCGCATCCAGATCAGCGTGGACGACCTGGACGGCGTGGTCGATGAGCTGCGGAGCGCCGGAGCGGACTTCCGCAACGAGATCGTCGTGGGCAACGGGGGACGGCAGATCCTGCTCGACGACCCGTCCGGCAACCCCGTCGAGCTGTTCGAGCCCGCGGCCCGTTGAGGAGGGTCAGCGGTCTCCCACGCACAGCGGGTCGAGGCTGCGGTCGAACAGCACGCACGGCTCGTACCCGGCCTCGCTGATGAGCCGGGCCGTCGCGTCGCCGGACAGGTGTTCGAGGAAGCGCTGCAGCGCACCCCCCGGGCGCGGCCGCCCGTAGGTGTAGGCGTACTCGACGGTCCAGAACGGGTAGCCGGTGCGGGCACTGCCCTGGGAGGCCTCAGCGCCGTCGATCGCGACCGCGGCCAGGCCGGGGTACGCGCCTGCGGCCTCGGCATCGGCGTAGCCGATCGCCCCCGGTACCGCGGCGACCTGCCGCAGCACCTCCTCGGTCGTGGCGCGCTCGCAGCGCACGACCGGGTCGCCCGGCACCCGGTCGCGCTCCAGGCAGTCGTTGGACGACTCGCGCGGCTCGGCGCCGCCCTGCAGGACGTAGCGCTCGAAGGCCTCCCGGCTGCCCGAGTCTGGGCCGCGGCCGACGATCCGGATGGGCACCGGGGCGCCGCCGAGCTGGTCCCATGAGGTCACCGCGCCGGACATGATCGCGCGGATCTGCCCGGTGGACAGCCCGTCGACGCCCGCGTCGTCGTTGACGACGACCGCGTAGATCAGAACGGCGACGGCCTGGCGCTGGAGCTGGCCGCTCGGGTCGTCCGCCACGCCGTCGGACAGGGCGAGGACCGCCTCGCGGTCGGCGTCGGGCGCGAGGAGGGACCGGATGCCCTCCCGGCTGGTCGACACGGTGGTGGCGACCGAGGCGCCCGGGCAGGCGGCGAGGTAGGGCCGGGCGGCCTCCGCGACGACCGGGACGAACGCGCTGGAACCGGTGACCGTCACGCCACCGGATCCGCAGAACGGGGGAGGGGTGCGGGGCACCGCGATCGCGACCACGAGCGCGATCGCCAGGACGGTGACCGCCGCGACCAGGGCGCGCGTCAGCGTCACGATCCGGCGCTTGCGCCCGCGCTCGACGATCCGCCGGTCGGTCGGCAGCAGGTTGTCGACGGCGCCGTCGACGGTGTACTCCCGTTTCCGGCTACCCGGGTCGTCGTCCCGGCAGCAGATGATCAGCCGGAACTGGCCGCCGGGCGGGATCGTGAGCGGCGGGAGGATGAGCACCCGTCGCCGGTCGCGGGCGGCGGGGTCCAGGCCGCCGTCCGCGGCGTCGACGAGGGAGTCCGGCAGGGTCTGGCGCAGTGCGGTGCGGACGAGTCCGTGCCGGAGCGCCTCCGCCTGGTCCCGGCCCCGCGGGCAGACGACCCAGCCCGTGCGTTCCCCGCTGTCATCGGCGCGCCCACCGGAGTCGATGCCCCACTGGATCTCGTTGTCCAGGGCGATGAGCGACGGCTGCGAGACCCGGAAGTCGACGATGAACCGGCCGTCGAGCGACACCTGCGGCAACGTGCGGTAGGCGGTCTCGGGGATCGTGCTCCAGCCCGCGTTGCGGAACTTGACGACCAGCACCGTGACGGAGTTGAACTGCGCCAGCGCCGGGGAGGAGTCGTGCGGGCCGAACGGCTCCATCCCGATCTTGGTGTTGAGCTCCTCCTCCCACACCAGGCGCCTGCGCCCGACGTAGAGCCGGACGAGCAGGGCGAGGACGGCCAGCCCCAGGGTCACCAGGAGCCCGATCGGGCCGAACGTCTGCAGAACCGACACGAGCGCGTCCCACACAGCGGCCAACTGCCCAGCCCATCCCGTCGGGTCGCCCGGCTCCGTCGCGCCGAAGCATAGGGCGCAGCGATCACCCGGACGTGATCGGTGCGATCGTGAGCCGGCAGCCCCCGCCGGCTACCGCACCGGGGCTGCCGACGTAGTGCGCTCCTGCGACTCCCACACCGGCTCCGGGGTCTCGCGGACCTCCCCGTCCGCGCCGAACAGCAGGAACCGGTCGAAGGTCCGGGTGAACCAGCGGTCGTGGGTCACCGCGAGCACCGTGCCCTCGAACGCCCCGAGCGCCTGCTCGAGGGCCTCGGCGGAGGCGAGGTCGAGGTTGTCGGTGGGCTCGTCGAGCAGCAGCAGCGTGGCGCCGGACAGTTCCAGCAGCAGGACGAGCAGCCGCGCCTGCTGCCCGCCGGACAGGGTGGCGAACGGCTGTTCGGCCTGGTCGGCCAGTTCGTAGCGGGCGAGTGCGTTCATCGCCTCGCCGCGGGGCATCCCCGGCCGGTCGACGTCGCCGCCCACGAGGACGTCCAGCAGCGTGCGGCCGGCCAGCTCGGGACGGTCGTGGGTCTGGGAGAAGTGCCCCGGACGCACCCGCGCGCCCAGGCGGGCGGTGCCGTCGTGCGCCACGGCCGCGAGCGCGAGCCCGCTCGCCGGAACCGTTCGCGGCTCGGGATCGGTGCCGCCGCGGGCCAGCAGGCGCAGGAAGTGCGACTTGCCGGTGCCGTTGGCGCCCAGCACCGCCACCCGGTCGCCGAACCAGATCTCCAGGTCGAAGGGGTAGGTCAGGCCGTCGAGCTCCAGCTGCTCGCAGACGACCGCGCGCTTGCCCGTGCGCGCGCCGCGCAGCCGCATCCGCACGTTCTGCTCGCGGGGCTTCTCCGGCGGCGGGCCCGCCTCGAGGAACCGGGCCAGCCGGGTGCGCGCGGCCTGCAGGCGGGACGCCATGGAGTCGTTGTGGGATGCCTTGGTCCGGTAGTAGGTGACCAGGCGCTCCAGCTTGGCGCGTTCCTCGTCCCAGCGGCGGCGCTGCTCGTCGAGCCGGTCGTGCCGGGCCACCCGCGCCGCGTGCCAGGACGCGAAGCCACCCGGGTGCACCCACACAGAGCCCGCCTCGACCGTGACCACGCGCTGCGCGGTGCGGGCGAGCAGCTCCCGGTCGTGGCTGACGTACAGCACGCTCTTGCCCGACTCGTCCAGGCGCGCCTCCAGCCACCGCTTGCCGGGGACGTCGAGGAAGTTGTCCGGCTCGTCGAGCAGCAGCACCTCGTCGGGGCCCCGCAGCAGCAGCTCCAATGCGAACCGCTTCTGCTGGCCTCCGGAGAGGGTGGCGACCCGGCGGTCGCGCACCCGCTCCCACGGCAGGTCCAGCGCGGCGACGGCGGCCGTGTCGAACTCCACCTCGGCGCCGTAGCCGCCGGCCTCCCCCCACCCGGTGAGCGCGTCGGCGTAGCGCAGCTGGGACCGCTCGGTCGCGTCGAGGGCCCGCTCGGCCGCGCGCAGCCGCTCCCCGGCCGCGCGGACGGCGGGCGGGGCCAGCGAGAGGGCGAGGTCGGTCAGCGTCGAGTCGTCGTCGATCGAGCCGATGAACTGGCGCATCACGCCGAGCCCGCCGCTGCGCGCGATGCTCCCCGCCACCGGCGTCAGCTCGCCGGCGACCATCCGCAGCAGGGTGGTCTTCCCGGCGCCGTTCGGCCCGACGAGCGCGACCTTGGCGCCGTCGCCCACGCGGAAGGAGACGTCGGAGAACAGCGTGCGGCCGTCGGGCAGCCGGTGCCCGACCGCCATCGCCTCGATGTGGCCCACGCGGTGATGGTGGGGGTTCGCCGCCCCGCGGTCGACCGGAATTCAGATGGGCAACGGCGTGCGCAGCAGGCGTTCGCCGATGAACGCCGCGATCGTGTCCAGGCGCTCCTCCGACGCCGCGCACACCTCCGGCGACGCCCCCAGGCCCCACACCCGCTCGGCCTCGTTCCAGGCCAGGTCACGGGTGAAGCGGATGACCAGGTCGGCCACCCAGTTGGCGGCGCGGTCCCAGATCGCGCCGTCGGGGCCCGCGGACAGCAGCGAGTCGAGGTCCTCGCGCAGCGGGTCCATCTCGACCTCGAACACCTCGTTGACGAGCCGGTAGTCGTGGAACTGGGCACCGCCCTCGCCCTCACCGTCGGGCGCGATGTGCCGCCAGGTGGCGATCAGCGCGCACGCCAGGTCGAAGTTGATGTGGGCGTTGACCCCGGCCACGGCGAAGTTCACCGGAGCGACGTACGGGTCGCTGCGGTTGTCGAACAGCACGCGCCACACGCGCGGGGCCGACGCCATGTCCGCGGCGTAGCTGCGCAGCGCCTGGAAGTAGCGCTCGGCGAACTCGATGTCCAGGCGCACCAGGAAGTCGGTCGAGCGGAACTCCCCGCTCTCGGCCATGGAGCCGATCCGACTCGTGATGGTGTGGTAGAGCGTCGAGAACGAGGCGATGCCGTCGCCCTCGCCGAGCAGCGACGTGCTCGCGGCGTGGTCGCGGATCGCCGCCAGCCGCTCGACGACCTCCGGGATCGACCCCGCCGGCCGGTCGCCTGCCAGCTCCGCGAGGCGCTGGGTGCTCCCGCGACCGCCCGGCCTGCGGGCGATGGCCCGCTCCCGCTCCCCGGTCACGATCCCGCTGCTCCCCACCCTGACTCCTCTCGCACACCGCACCTCGCCGGCGGACCCGCCTCGAGGAGCACGTGGACGCCCTCGTGATACGTCGAAGATGATCGAACTTCCCGCGGCGCGGAACGTGACGGGTACCGACCTGGCTCCCGGAACGGGTGCACACTAACGTCACCAACCGTGACCGAGCGATGGCCGGCGCGCACCCTGGTCGGCCGGGAGGACGAGCTCGGCGCGCTCGTCGCCGCGCTCGAGACCGTCCGGCAGGGGCGGATGGCCACGGTCTTCCTCACCGGCGACGCCGGTGTCGGCAAGACGCGGCTCGTGCAGGAGCTCGTCCGGCGGGCCGACGGCGCCGGCGCCACGGTGCTGCTGGGCGCGGCGTCCGACATCGCGGAGAGCCCCCCGTTCTGGCCGGTGGCCTCGGCCCTGCGCGCGGTGCTGCGCTCCGCGGCGGGGGAGCCGATCCGGCGGCTGCTGGCACCGTGGTCCGAGCAGCTCGACGAGCTGCTCGCCCTGCGCGCCCCGGTGCCCGCCGCGCTCGGACGCGTGCAGACCCTGGAGCTGCTGCACCGCGTGGTGCTGCGGCTGGCCACCGAGTCGGTCGTCGTGCTCGTCGTGGAGGACGTGCAGTGGGCCGACCGCTCCACGTTGGACCTGCTGGCCTACCTCGTCGCCGACCTCCCCGACGAGCGGCTGCTCCTCGTGGGCACCCACCGCAGCGAGCCCGGCGCGGAGGCCACCGCCGCGCGCACGATGATCCGCGAGCTCGGCAGGCACCGGCAGGTGCGCAGCATCGAACTGGCGCCGCTGCGCCGGACCGACATCGCGGAGCTGGTGCGCGCCGACGCTCCTGACCGGCCCGACCTGGTCGACCTTGTCTGGACGCGTTCGGCGGGCAACGCGTTCATCGCCGAGGAGACCCTGCGCGCGGCGCTCGACGGTGACCCGACCGCGCTGCCCACGACGTTGCGCGAGCTGGTGCTCTCCCGCGTCGGGCGGCTCACGCCGCCGGCGTTGCGGGCGGTGCGCGCCGTCGGGTTGTGCGAGGGCCCGCTCCCGCACCGGCTGCTCGACGCGGTGCTCGGTGACGACCCGTCGGCCGGCTCGTGGCTGCTCGACGCCCTGCGCGAGGCCGTGGACGCCGGCGTCGTCGTGGTCGACGGGGCCGCCGACGGCTACCGCCTGCGGCACGGCCTGATGACCGAGGTGGTGGTGGGGGAGCTGCTGCCCGGAGAGCGGATGGACCTGCACCGCCGCTACGCCACGGCCTTGTCGCGCTCGTGGGCGCGCGAGCTCCCCGGCGTGGACGCCCGCCTCGCCCACCACTGGTACGGAGCGGGCGACCGGGAGCGCGCGGGCGCCGCCGCCGTGGCCGCCGCCGAGGCCGCCGACCGGGTGCGGGGCTACGCGGAGGCGCACCGGCACTGGCTGCGCGCGGCCCAGCTCGCGGGGGAGCTGGACGGCGCGCCCGTGCCGCGGACCACCTGCCTCGAGCGCGCGGCCGAGGCCGCGCACCTGGCCGGGGACGCCGACCAGGCGGTGGCGCTGCTGGCCGAGCGGCTCGACCTGCTCGAACCGGTCGGGGCACCCGACACCGGCCCCGACACCGGTCCCGACGCGGCCCCGGCCGCAGCGCCCGACGACCTCGCCGCCGCCCTGCTGCACGCCCGCACGGGCCGCTACCTGGTCGCGGCCGGCCGCGGCGGGGAGGCCGCCGAGGCCTTCGGCCGGGCCACCGCGGCCCTCCCCGCGGCGGGTGCGGAGCCCGAGCGGGCCGAGGTGCTCGGCGGGTACGCGGGAGCGCTCTGGACGGCGGGTGACTACGCCGGCGCCCACGAGGCGGCCGGGCGCGCGCTCACGTCGGCCCGCCGCGCCGGTCTCGCCGTGGAGGAGGCGCGGGCCCTCGCGACGCTCGGGTTCAGCCTCGCCTACCGGGAGGACGCGCAGGCGGGTGAGGCGGCGCTGCGCGAGTCGATCGCGGTGGCCGAGCGCGCCGGCGAGCCGACCGGGATCGTGAGCGCCCACCGCAGGCTCGCCGAGCTGCTGTCCGGGCCGTTGAACGAGCTCGACCGCGGCATCGCGATCGCCCGCGCCGGGGTCGAGCGGGCACGCGAGCTCGGGCTCGCCCGCAGCGCGGGCGCCGGCCTGCTCGCCCTGGCGGCGAACGGGATGTTCCGGATCGGTCGCTGGGACGAGGCGGACGCGACGATCGCCGAGGCCTGGGAGCTGGCGCCCCGCGGCGCGGAGGCGCTGGAGCTGCGGCTGTCCCGGGCGCGGTTGCACACCGGACGGGGCCGCTTCGACGCCGCCGAGGACGACCTGGAGGCCGTCGAGGCGCTGTCGGCGGCCACCGTGGGCCCGCGCTACCGGCTCCCGCTGCTCACCCTGCGTGCCGGGCTCGCGATGTGGCAGGGCCGGCCCGACGTGGCGCTCGACCACGTGGCCACCGGGCTCGACGTCGTGGAACAGGGCTCGGACGACGTGTGGCTGGTGGCGCCGCTCGTCTGGCACGGCGCGCGGGCGCGGGCGGAGCTCACCCGGCTGGGGATGCGCCGCGCCGACGACGCCACCGTCGCCCGGTTGCGCCGCCACGCCGACGAGCTGGCCCGCACCGCGGCGTCCTCCGTGCCGGCGGTGCGCGACGTCGTCCTCGGCTTCGTCGCGATGTCGGCGGCCGAGGACGGGCGCGCCGCGCAGCGCTCCGACCCGCAGGCGTGGGAGCACGTCGCCGAGGTCTGGCGGGTCCACCGGCAGCCCTACCCCGCGGCCTACGCCCACCTGAGGCGGGCCGAGGCGCTGCTCAGCACCCGGGCGCGGTCGGGTGCGGCGGCCGAGTCGCTGCGCCACGCCGCCGGGGTGGCGCGCGACCTCGCGGCCGGCCCGTTCCTCGCCGAGGTGGCCGAGCTGGCGGAGCGGGCGCGGGTGCGCCTCGACGGCGTCGGCCGCGCGCCCGAGCCCGCGCAGCCACCGGCCACCCCCGCCCCCGACGACGAGCTCGCCGCCCTCACGGCCCGGGAGCTCGAGGTCCTCACCGAGCTGGCCGGGGGGCACACCAACCGGGAGATCGCGCAGCGGTTGTTCATCAGCGAGAAGACCGTCGGCGTCCACGTCGGGCGCATCTACGCCAAGATCGGCGTGCACAGCCGGGTGCAGGCGAGCGCCGTCCTGTTCCGCGCGCGTCCCGAGGCTCGTCCCGGCGCCCGCTGACTCGTCGGCCCGGGTCACGCCGGGACGGGCGCGGCCGGCTCGGGCGTGCCCATGTCGAAGGTGCGCCGCACCCGCTCGATGAGGCGGGCCCGGCTGGGGCCGAGGCTGCCGACCGGGATGCCGGTGTCGCGCGCCACCTCGGCGTAGGGGCGGGGTTCCTCGGCGAACAGCTCGGTCATGATCGTGCGGCCCCGGGGCGGCAGGTCCGACACGATGGTCCACAGCCGCGAGACCGTGTCGGCGTCGACGACCTGGTCCTCCACCGGAGGGACCGGGTCGGGCACCGCGTCGAGCTCGTCGGTGACGACCACCCGGTTCTCCCGCAGGATCCGCAGGCACTCCCGCGAGGCCGTGGTGGCCAGCCAACCGCCGAGCCGTTCGGGGTCGCGCACCGCGCCCCGGTGCTCCACCAGGCGCAGCCAGGTGCGCTGCTCGGCGTCCCGCGCGTCCGCGTCCTGCATGCGGTAGGACCGCACGACCGCGCTGACCATCCCCTCGTAGCGCCGCACGATCTCGGTCCAGGCGCGCTCGTCGCCGCGACCCGCCGACCGGAGCAGCTCGCCGTTGCCGGCACCGGTCCGGGTGGGTGCGGTCATCGCAGACTCCTCACGAGGCGGGGCGGGGGGCCGCCCCAGCCTCGTGGGGGCGCGGGTGGGTGTCGTCAGGTCAACGCCCTATATCCGCCCGTGCGGCCCCCCTACATCGCGCCCGCGCGTATCAGCGGGCGGGCGCGCGACCTCTCCTCGTGGCCGGCGACCGCCGGGACGGGCACCAGAGGCTCGGCGAGGAGGAACGGTGATCGAAGCGACGGGCCCGGGGGTGGTCGGCACGGACGCGGACAACGCCCCCCGGCCGCACCCGCGCGCGGACGGCCTGGCCGAGGCCGTGGTGCGGCTGCAGGCCGGCGCGGACGCGCGGGACCGGGGACACGGGGCGGGCCCGGTCGGGCAGCTGCTGACCGCGCTCGCCGGCGCGGGCGACGACGGACCGCCCGATGCCGCCCGCGAGTTCCGCGCCGCGCTGGTCGCCGAGCTGATGCGGCGTTACCTGCGTGCGGTGCGGGGCCACGCGCGTGCCGCCGCGGCAGCGCGGGTGTGGCGGGTCGTGCTCGACCGGTGGGAGGCGGGCGCCGACCCCGCCCGCACGACGCTGGCGGGGGCCCACGCGCTGGTCGGCTACGACCTCCCCCCGGCGGTGGTGAGTGCGTGCACGGTGCTCGGCCGGGTGCCCGGGCGGGTCGAGCGCGCGGTCGTGCGCGACGTCGTCGGCCTGGTCTCGGGCGCTGTCGGGGACGCCGCCGCGGACGCCGACCTGCTCACCCGGGCCGATGCGCGCGATCTCGTCCTGCTGTTCGCGCGGGGCGAGCACTGGCGTCGGGCGGTGCAGCTGTGGGCCGTCCGTGGCAGGCCGTCGGAGGCCGAGAAGGAGCGGGCCGCCCTGGACGCGAGCGCCGCCCCGGTGGCCGAGGTCCTGCTCGGCGGCTAGCCACGTGCCACCGTGATCCATCCCCACCGCACACCACCGTCCCGTGGTCCGCATAGATCAGGAACCCCGTGATCGCCGTGAGCCGTACCCGACGGCGGCGCCGGCCGCTCTGATGTGCGGCTCGGATCGATCACGGACCTGATCGCAGTGAGCCGCACGTGAGGGTGGCGCCGGCCGCTGTGGCGTTCGGCTCGGAGTGACCATGGCCTCGTGATCGCTGTGAGTCGTGCGTGGGGGTGGTGTCGGCCGCTGTGGGGTGCGGCTCGGATCGATCACGGACCTGATCGCAGTGAGCCGCACGTGGGGGTGGCGCCGGCCGCTGTGGCGTTTGGCTCGGAGCGACCATGGCCTCGTGATCGCTGTGAGCCGTGCGCGGGGGTGGTGTCGGCCGCTCTGATGTGCGGCTCGGATCGATCACGGATCTGATCGTTGCGCGCCGCACATGGGGGTGGTGCCGGCCGCTGTGGCGTGCGGCTCGGGCTGATCGCGTCCTGGTGATCGCCGTGAGTCGTACGTGGGGGTGGTGGCGGCGCTGTGGGGTGCGGCTCGGGCTGATCGCGTCCTCGTGATCGTTGCGCCCCACGTCACGCTGACCGCGGCCGCCCTGGCGTGCGGCTCGCACTGATCACCGCGATCAGGTCGTTTGCCGCCGCACAACCACCGTTCCTGCAACCGCCGTGTGTACGGCTCACGGCGTGCGGGGGGACGCCCACGCCGCCCAGAGCGCCGCGTAGCTGCCCCCGGCGGCCACCAGCTGCTCGTGCGGCCCCGACTCGACCACACGTCCCTTGTCCAGCACCACGACCCGGTCGGCGTCCGCGGCCTGCGTGAGCCGGTGGGCGATCACCACGGCGGTGCGGCCGGCGAGGGCGGCCTCGGCGGCGCGCTCCAGGGTGCGCGCGCCGGCGCTGCCGGCCTCCGCGGTGGCCTCGTCGAGCACCGCGACGGCCGGGTCGGCCAGCACCAGCCGGGCGAGCGCGAGCTGCTGGGCGCGGGTGGCGGAGAGCTCGTCGCCGCCGTCCCCGACCACGTCGGACAGCGCCAGCGGTGCCTCGACCGTCCGCAGGGCCGCGGCGAGGTCGGCGTCGGTGGCGTCCGGGCGGGCCAGGCGCAGGTTGTCGGCCACGGTGCCGGCGAACACGTGCACCTCCTGCGTGACGAGCGCGACGTGGCGGCGCAGCGGCGCGATCGCGGCGAGCGGCACGCCGCCGATCTCCACGGTGCCCCCGGTGGGCGTGTGCACCCCGGCGAGTACGGCGCCGAGCGTCGTCTTGCCCGCGCCGCTGGCCCCCACCACGGCGACGCGCTCGCCCGGCGCGATCTCCAGGTCGACGCCGTGCAGCACCTCGGGGCCCGAGTCGTAGGCGTGCCGCACGCCGCGCAGGCGCACCGACGCATCCCGAGGGGTGCGCGGGGCGCGCGGCTGCGGCGGGGCGGGCATGTCGGCCACGCCGACCAGCCGTGCCAGCGCGGCGCCCGCGGACTGCGCCTCGTCGAGCAGGTAGAGCATGATCCCGATCGGGTCGAACAGCCGCAGGAAGTACAGGGCGGCCGCGGTGGCCGCGCCGACCGTCACGGCGTCGGCCCGCACCAGCAGGAAGCCCGTGACGAGGATGGACAGCACGCCGACCAGCTCGGCGCCGTTCATCACGAGGCCGAACCGGGACTCCGCCGTGGAGGCGCGCACCGAGGCCCGCACCGCGGCCGTCGAGTGCCGGTCGATGCGGGCGAGCTGGGCGGCGCGCCTGCGGAAGGCGCGGACGGTGGGAGCCCCGCCGATCCCGGCGAGCAGCGTCTGTGTGCGCGCGCCCTCGGCCACCCGCTCGGCCGCGTAGAGGCGCCCGGACGTCCGCAGGTACCAGCGGCCGATCAGGATCCAGATCGGCAGCGGGGCGAGCCCGGCGAGCGCGAGGCGCCAGTCGAGCAGGGTGAGCCCGACCAGCGTGAGCGCCACGTCGAGCAGCGAGATGACGACGGTGGGCAGCGCGCGCCGGACGCCCTCGGAGATCACCGCGATGTCGCCGCCGACGCGCTGCAGGAGGTCCCCGGAACCGGCGCGCTCGACGTCGGCGAGCGGCACGTCCAGCGCGCGCCGCACCACGTTCTCGCGCAGTTCGGCCAGGACCAGCTCACCGAGGCGGGCCACGAGCACCGAGCCCAGCGCCGCCAGCAGCGCCCGTGCCACGAGCGCGACGAGGATGCCGAGCGCGAGCGCGTCGACGAGCCCCGCGACGCCGCGGGAGATCACGACGTCGACGATCCGGCCGAGCAGCGCGGGCACCACCAGCACCGCCACCGAGGCCGCCACGAGGGTGACGACGGTGCCGGCCAGCAGCGCGCGGTGCGGCCGGACGAGGCCGGCGAGCGCGCCGCGGGTGCGCGCGGGGGTGGCGATCGGGAGCAGGTGCGCCCTCGCGCCGCCGTTGTCCACGCCGTTGCTCGCGCCGCCGTTGCTCGCGCCGCCGTTGTTCACGACAGCACCGCCTGCCGGTAGCGGGGGTCGGACACCAGCTCGGCGTGGGTCCCGCTCGCGACCACGGCGCCCGCGTCCACCAGCAGCACGCGGTCGCAGCGGGCCAGCAGCGCGGGGCTCGACGCCACGAGGACGGTGGTGCGCCCGGCCCGCAGCGTCGCGACGCCCGCGGCGATCCGGTGCTCGGTGGCGGCGTCGACCGCGGTGGTGGGGTCGTGCAGCACGAGCACGGACGGCCGTGCGGCCAGCGCCCGCGCCAGCCCGACCCGCTGGCGCTGCCCGCCCGACAGGGTGCGGCCCCGCTCGGCCACCTCGCTGTCGAGGCCGTGCGGGAGCGTCTCGACGACCTCGTCGGCGGCCGCGGCGGCGAGCGCGGCGCGATCGCGGCCGGTGTTGTCGGCGACCGTGCCCTCGAACAGCGTGGCCTCGTGCCGGGCCACCAGCACCGCGCGGCGGGCGTGGTCGAGGGTGACCTCGCGCAGGTCGGCGCCGTCGAGCACGACCTCGGCGTCGGTGTCGCGGGCCAGCGCGTCGAGCAGCGCCGCGGCGTCGGTGGCCCGCAGCGTGACGATCCCGACGTGCTCGCCTGCCGCCACCTCCACGGCGAGGCCGCCGGGCACGCGCACGCGCAGCGCCCCGGCCGGCTGCTCCGGCAGCGCACCGGCGCCCTCGCGGACCGCGGGCGGCGCGTCCAGCAGCGTGGCCACCCGGCGCGCCGACCCCCGGGCGCCGGCGAGCAGCGGGCCGAGCTCGGTGAGCCGTTCGAGCGGCCCGATGAGGAACTGGGCGAGCCCGACGCCTGCCACCAGCTCGCCGATGCTGATGGCGCCTTCGAGCGCGAGCCGGCCGCCGACCCAGGCGACCACCACGAGGAAGAGCCCGGTGATCACGTTGGTGGCACCCAGGTAGCCGCCCTCCAGGCGAGCGGCGTGCAGGCGGGCCGCCAGCGCCGCGCGGCTGGCCCGCCGGTAGGTCTGCGCCGCCGCCCGCTCCGCCCCGATGCCCTTGACGACGCGCAGCCCGCTGACCACGTCGGTGGCGACGCCGGTGGCCGTGGCGAGCGCGCCCTGCTCGGCCTCGGCCCGCCCCACCAGCGGGCGGGCCAGCAGCCGCGAGGAGACCAGCACCAGCGGCACACCGCCGAGCACGACGAGACCGAGCACCACCGACGAGCCGAGCAGCACGACGGCGCCGCCCGCGAGCGCGGCGAGGGCTCCCGCCCCGGCCCAGATCACCTGGCACACGAGCGCGGCCCGGTCGGCGTCGGCGCCCGCGGTGCTCACGAGCTCGCCGGAGCGCCCGGGCGCACCGCCCGCCGGGTGCAGCACGCGGGCGGCGACGTCCATGCGGATGCGGTGGGCGGCCAGCAGCTCCACGCGCCGGGCCAGCCAGTAGCCGCCCAGCGCGCTGGTGGCCAGCACCACGAACACCCCGAGCACGACGGCGAGCCAGCGCAGCAGCGCGACGGGGTCACCGGTGGCCACCGCGACGTCGATCACCCAGCCGACGGTGACGGGCACCGCGGCCTCGGCCAGCTGGTGCACCGCCACCAGCAGCGACGCGACGGCGAGGTCACGGGGCCGGGCGCCCGCGCCCCGGCGCAGCACGCCGCCCGCGGTGATCGTCGTGCGTGACATCCGAGTCCCCCCTGACCGCTGTCCGCGGGAGACGGTAACCGGCGCCGCCGACAGCGGGTGGGGTCATTGCGAGAATCACCGGCGTGGACGCCCCCGCCCCCGGCCTCGTCGTGGTCGACAAGCCCGCCGGTCTCACCTCGCACGACGTCGTCGCGCGGCTGCGCCGGATCCTGCGCACGCGCAAGGTCGGCCACGCCGGCACGCTCGACCCGATGGCCACGGGTGTGCTCGTGTGCGGCGTCGACCGCGGCACGAAGCTGCTCGGGCACCTCGCGCTGGACACGAAGGCCTACACGGCCACGATCCGCCTCGGCGCCGCCACCAGCACCGACGACGCCGAGGGCGAGGTGCTGGCCACCGCCGACGCGAGCGGGGTGGACGACGCCGCGATCGCGACCGGCATCGCGGCCCTGACGGGGTCGATCGAACAGGTTCCGAGCACGGTGAGCGCCATCAAGGTCGACGGGAAGCGCGCCTACGCGCTGGCCAGGGCGGGGGAGGAGGTCGTGCTCGCCGCGCGCCCCGTCACCGTCTCGGAGTTCACGCTGCTGCAGCGCCGCGGCACGGACCTCGACGTGACGGTGACCTGCTCCTCGGGCACCTACGTGCGCGCGCTCGCCCGCGACCTGGGCGCGGCGCTGGGCGTCGGCGGGCACCTCACCGCGCTGCGCCGCACCCGGGTCGGCCCGTTCACCCTGGAGCGCGCCCGCACCCTCGAGGAGCTGGAGGCCGATCCCCGCGCGGTCGTGCCGCTCGACGACGCGGTCGCACTGGCCTTCCCCCGCCGCGACCTCGACGCGGCGCTCGCGGCCGACATCTCCCACGGCCGCCCGCTGCCGGCCACCGGCGCAGGCGGCACGTACGGCGTCTTCGCCCCCGACGGTCGCGCCCTCGCACTGGTGGCCGACCGCGACGACCGGGCCCGCCCCCTGGTGGTCCTGGCCCCCGCGGCCACCTGACGCTCGGCCTACGCGGGGCTCCTGATGCTCTCGATGATCCTCGCGAAGCCCTCCTTGCCGTGCCCGGCGTCGATCTGGCGCCGGATCAGGTTCTGGACCATGCCGATCACCTCGGTGCTGATGCCCTGGTCGGCGCTGGCGGTCACCATGTCGGTGAGGTCGGAGAACTCCAGGCTCTGTTGACCGTCCACCGAGTAGTCCCCGCCGTCGATGACCGTGGCGAAACCCTCGAACCCGCCGGTCATCGCGCTCAACCAGGGTACGGCCGCCGCAGCGAACTCCCTGGCCGGAACCCCGGCCGCCCCGACCATCGCCGCGCCGTGCACGAACCCGGCGAACATGACGTACATGCCGGCGAGCAGAGCGAGGTCGTACAAGGAGGCCATACCGGCGTCCTCGCCGTAGTACCTGCTCTCCCCCCACAGGTCGAGCAGCGGCTTGTTCTGCTCGAACGCCGCCGCGGACCCGCTGTAGAGGATCGAGGAGCCGGGCTGCCCGATCATGGCCGGCACGGCCATGATCCCGCCGTCCAGGTAGTCGATCCCGGCGGCGGCGGCCCAGGCGGCGAGCTCGCGGGACTTTGCCGGTGACGTCGTCGTCACGTTGATCACGGTGCGGCCTGCGAGATCGCCGAAGACCGGGTCGAGCACCTCGTGCACCGACGCGTGGTCGAAGAGGCAGACGATCACACCCGGCTCGCCCGCACCGCGTCGGCCACCGTCGCTGCCTCCACGGCCCCCTGCGCCACCAGCTCGGCCGCCTTCCCGGCCGAGCGGTTCCACACCGTGGTGTGGGCGAACCCGGTTCGCCAGCACCATCCCCGGGTCTCGCACACCGATCGCCGCGCTCGCACACCGACTGCAGTCGGTGTGCGAGCGCTGGAGTCGGTGTGCCAGGCGGTGGGCGCACCGCCCGCGGTGGCGTCATCGGCGTTCCGTAGGCTCGCGACCGTGCAGCGCTGGCGTGGGCTGGAGGCGGTTCCCACCGGTTGGGGCCGCAGCGTCGTCACCGTCGGTGTGTTCGACGGCGTGCACCTCGGGCACCAACAGCTGATCGGCCGCGCGGTGCAGCGGGGGCGGGCGCGCGGACTCCCGACGGTGCTCGTGACGTTCGACCCGCACCCGGCCGAGGTCGTGCGCCCCGGCAGCCACCCGGCGCGGCTGACCACCCTGCCGCGCCGCGCGGACCTGGTCTCCGGGCTCGGCGTCGACGCCTTCCTCGTGCTCCCCTTCACCCCGGAGCTCGCCCGCACGGCGCCCGCCGAGTTCGCGCACGAGGTGCTGGTGGAGCGGCTGCACGCCGCCGACGTCGTGGTCGGGCGCAACTTCACCTTCGGGCACAAGGCGGCCGGGGACGTCGCGCTGCTCACCGAGCTGGGGCAGCGCTTCGGGTTCGGCGTCGAGGGCCTGGAGCTGATCACCGACGACGGGATCACGTTCTCCTCCACCTACATCCGCGCCTGCATCGACGCCGGCGACATGGCCGCCGCGGCGGCGGCGCTGGGCCGGCCGCACCGCGTCGAGGGCGTGGTGGTGCACGGCGACCGCCGGGGTCGCGACCTGGGGTTCCCGACCGCCAACCTGGCGACCGGCCCCTACTCCGCGCTGCCCGCCGACGGCGTCTACGCCGGGCGGTTCGTGCTCGGGGAGCGCAGCCTGCCGGCCGCGATCTCCGTGGGCACCAACCCGACGTTCTCCGGCAAGGAGCGCACGGTCGAGGCGTACGTGCTCGACGTCGACGAGGACTTCTACGGCTTCGAGGTCGCCCTCGACATCGAGCACCGGCTGCGCGGCCAGGAGCGGTTCGCCGACGTCGACGCGCTCGTCGCGCAGATGCACCGCGACGTCGCCCGCACCCGCGAGCTGCTCGCTCCCTGACCGGAGCGCTGACCCAGGGGCTCCGAAACGGGATTCGCATGACGGGCGGCACTTTCGTCGGCCAGGTACCGACGAGAGTGCCGTTCGTCCGGTGGGGGCCCGACGAACTTCCGCCGGGAGGCACTTGTTTCCCCGTTCGCCCACGGAGAGGGCCGCCTGCTTGCGAGCATCCTCCTCATGGCGGACGCGGACGGCGAGGCGACGAGTGCCTGGCTGATCGAGAACCGGGAGCGGCAGCGCGAGCTGTACGGCGCTCCGCTGGGCGACCGGGTCCGCCGCCTCACCGGGGCGCTGGGCATCTCGCAGGCGCGCCTGGCCCGCACGCTGGGGATCAGCCCGGCGATGCTCAGCCAGCTCGTGAGCGCGCGCCGGGTGAAGATCGGCGATCCCGCGGTGCTGGCGCGGATGCTGATGCTCGACCACCGCTGCCACGGCCTGCCGCGCACCCCCGACCCGCGGGCGGTCGAGACGCTGCTCGGGGAGATCTCCCGGGCCCGCTGGCAGTGGAACGGCCCGCGCACGGCGGCGCGGCGGGCCCGTCGCGCCGCGGCGGACGGCACGGCGGCCGCGGCGCTGCGCGGGGTCACCGACCCGGCCCGGCTCGCGGCCGCCGCGGCCGCGCTCGGACCCTCGTTCCCGGAGCTGGCCGAGGTCCTGCGCCAGGCGGCCAGCCGGCCGGGTGCGTGAGCCCCGAGCACGCCGGAGCGCGGCGGAGGCGAATCAACGCTGCACATCGTGGCTGGTAACGTGGTGTACCGGGTCCGGCTGCAGTCCGTGGCGGCCGTGACCGTCTTCCGCCCCCGTCGCGGGGAGCGGGCTTCACGGCACAGCAGATGGAAAGAGGAGCACGTGGCACTCGACGCCGCAACCAAGAAGAGCGTCCTGGACGAGTACGGGGTCCACGAGGGCGACACCGGTTCGCCCGAGGCGCAGGTGGCGCTGCTGACCAAGCGCATCACCGGTCTCACCGAGCACCTCAAGATGCACAAGCACGACCATCACTCCCGTCGCGGGCTGCTGCTGCTGGTCGGCCGCCGCCGCAGGCTGCTGAAGTACCTCGCGTCGGTCGACGTCGCGCGCTACCGGTCCCTGATCGAGCGCCTCGGCCTCCGCCGCTGACACACGCCGGCCCGGATCCTCGACGGATCCGGGCCGGTGCCACAACTGGAACGACACCACGCCTCGCCGGTAGACGATCCGCCGGTCCTCGGTAGTGGCTCCCGGGTGGGAACCCGAGGGCTTCGATCGAAGACCGGCTCGGCCGAGGATCCGCCGCTGCGGCGTGGAGTCACACACGCACAGAGAAGGACCACATGACCGACCCGATGGACGACGTGCACGAGACCAGTGCCGTCATCGACAACGGGAGCTTCGGCACCCGCACGATCCGGTTCGAGACCGGGCGCCTCGCGCGCCAGGCCGCCGGCTCCGTCGTCGCCTACCTCGACGACGAGACCATGCTGCTGTCCGCCACCACGGCATCCAAGCAGCCCAAGGAGCACTTCGACTTCTTCCCGCTCACGGTGGACGTCGAGGAGCGGATGTACGCGATCGGCAAGATCCCCGGCTCGTTCTTCCGCCGGGAGGGCCGCCCGGGCACCGACGCGGTCCTCACCTGCCGCCTGATCGACCGGCCGCTGCGCCCGTCGTTCGTCGACGGCCTCCGCAACGAGATCCAGATCGTCGTCACCGTGATGAGCCTGGACCCGCAGGACCCCTACGACGCGCTGGCCATCAACGCCGCGTCGATGTCCACCCAGCTGTCGGGTCTGCCGTTCTCCGGCCCGATCGGCGGCGTCCGCGTCGCGCTGATCGACGGCCAGTGGATCGCGTTCCCGCAGCACGAGGACCTGCAGCGCGCCGTGTTCGACATGGTCGTCGCGGGCCGGGTCGTCGGTGACGACGTCGCGATCATGATGGTGGAGGCCGAGGCCACCACCGAGACCGTCGAGCTCGTCGCCGGTGGCGCGCAGGCGCCCACCGAGCAGGTCGTGGCGGCCGGGCTGGAGGCGGCGAAGCCGTTCATCCGCAGCCTGTGCGTGGCGCAGCAGCAGCTGGCCGACGTCGCCGCCAAGCCGACGCGGGAGTACCCGACGTTCCCGGCCTACCAGCCCGACGTCTTCGAGGCCGTGGAGGCGGAGGGCAGCAAGGACCTCGCCGCCGCACTGACCATCGGCCCGAAGCAGGAGCGCGAGGCGAAGCTCGACGAGGTCAAGCTCGCCGTGCTCACCGCGCTCGGCGAGAAGTTCGAGGGCCGCGAGAAGGAGCTCGGCGCCGCGTTCCGGGCGCTGAACAAGAAGCTCGTGCGCCAGCGCATCCTGCGCGACCAGGTCCGCATCGACGGCCGCGGCATCACCGACATCCGGCCGCTGTCGGCCGAGGTCGAGGTCGTCCCGCGGGCGCACGGCTCGGCGCTGTTCGAGCGCGGCGAGACCCAGATCATGGGCGTCACCACGCTGAACATGCTGCGCATGGAGCAGCAGATCGACTCGCTCGGCCCGGAGACGCACAAGCGCTACCTGCACCACTACAACTTCCCGCCGTACTCGACCGGTGAGACCGGCCGGGTGGGCTCGCCGAAGCGCCGCGAGATCGGCCACGGCGCGCTGGCCGAGCGGGCCCTGCTGCCCGTGCTGCCCACGCGCGAGGAGTTCCCCTACGCCATCCGGCAGGTGTCGGAGGCCCTGGGTTCCAACGGCTCCACGTCGATGGGCTCGGTCTGCGCGTCCACGATGTCGCTGTTCAACGCCGGTGTGCCGCTGAAGGCGCCGGTCGCGGGCATCGCGATGGGCCTGGTGTCCGACGAGGTGGAGGGCCAGACCCGCTACGTCGCGCTCACCGACATCCTCGGTGCCGAGGACGCCTTCGGCGACATGGACTTCAAGGTCGCCGGCACGTCCGAGTTCGTCACGGCGCTGCAGCTGGACACCAAGCTCGACGGCATCCCGTCCGAGGTGCTGGCCGCGGCCCTGTCGCAGGCCAAGGACGCCCGGCTGACGATCCTCGAGGTCATCGGCGAGGCGATCGACCGGCCCGACGAGATGAGCCAGTTCGCGCCGCGCGTCACGGCGATCAAGGTGCCGGTCGACAAGATCGGCGAGGTCATCGGCCCGAAGGGCAAGATGATCAACTCGATCACCGAGCAGACCGGTGCCGACATCTCCATCGAGGACGACGGCACGATCTACGTCGGTGCGGCCGACGGCCCCTCGGCCGAGCAGGCCATCGGGATGATCAACGCGATCGCCAACCCGCAGCTGCCGAAGATCGGGGAGCGGTTCCTGGGCACGGTCGTCAAGACCGCGGCCTTCGGCGCGTTCGTCTCGCTGGTCCCGGGCAAGGACGGCCTCGTCCACATCTCGAAGCTCGGGCAGGGCAAGCGCATCGCCAAGGTGGAGGACGTCGTCAAGGTCGGCGACAAGATCCGCGTCGAGGTCACCGACATCGACAACCGCGGCAAGATCAGCCTGGTTCCGGTGGGCGAGGACTCGGAGAACGGTGCCGCTCCGGCCGCCGTCGACACCGAGGCCGACACCGAGGCCGACGCCGACGCCGAGGCGGTCTCGCCCTCTTGACAGGTGTTCTGACGCCGGGGGCGGGGGCTTCGGCCTCCGCCCCCGGCGGCGTCTCACGCACCGAGCTGCCCGGTGGGCTCCGGGTCGTCACCGAGACGGTGCCGGGCGTGCGCTCGGTGTCGCTGGGGATCTGGATCGGCATCGGCTCGCGGGACGAGTCGCCGACCCAGGCCGGCGCCGCCCACTACCTCGAGCACCTGCTGTTCAAGGGCACGCAGCGGCGCACGGCCGTGGCGATCGCCGAGGAGTTCGACGCCGTGGGCGGCGATCTCAACGCGTTCACCGCGAAGGAGCACACCTGCTACTACGCGCAGGTGCTCGACACCGACCTGCCGCTCGCGGTGGACGTGCTCGCCGACGTCGTCACCGACGCCACCCTGGCGCCGCCGGACGTCGAGGTGGAGCGCGGGGTGGTGCTCGAGGAGATCGCGATGCGCGACGACGACCCCGAGGACCTGCTCGGCGAGCTGTTCGACGAGGCCCTGTTCGCGGGCCACCCGCTGGGCCTGCCCGTGATCGGCTCCGAGGAGTCGATCCGGTCGATGACCCGCCACACGCTGCACGAGTTCTGGCGCGGGCGGTACACCACCCCGCGGATGGTCGTCGCGGCCGCGGGCAACCTGGTGCACCACGAGGTCGTCGAGCTGGTGGGCGCCGCGTTGAGCGGGGCGGCCGCCCGCGCGGGCGACGTCGGTCCGGTCCCGCCGCGCCGGCCGGCCCCGGCGGCGCTCGCGTCCGGGCCGCGCCTGGTGCTGCGACCCGACGACACCGAGCAGGCGCACCTGCTGCTCGGCGTGCCCGGCCTGTCCCGGCACGACCCGCGCCGCAGCGTGCTCACCGTGCTCAACACGGCGCTGGGCGGCGGGCCGAGCTCCCGGCTGTTCCAGCAGGTCCGTGAGCAGCGCGGGCTGGCGTACTCGGTGTACTCGGCCCTGTCCACCTACGCCGACGCGGGCAGCTTCTCGGTGTACGCGGGCTGCGCGCCCGAGCGGCTCGACGAGGTCGTCACCGTCGTGCGGGCCGTGCTCGCGGAGGTCGCGGTCGACGGGCTCACCCCCGCCGAGGTCACCCGGGCCCAGGGCAACCTGCGCGGTGGGCTGGTCCTCGGGCTGGAGGACACGCCGTCGCGGATGAACCGCATCGGGCGCTCGGAGCTGGACCACGGCCGCCAGCGCACGATCACCGAGAGCCTGGACCGGATCGCCGCGGTCACCCCCGAGCAGGTGGCGGAGCTCGCCCACGAGCTGCTGGCCGCGCCGCTCACGGCTGCGGTGGTGGGTCCGTACGACGACGAGGCCGACCTGCCGGGCTCGCTGCGCTCGCTGGCCTGACCTCGTCGGCAGGGCGAAGCGCGGGCGTCGTCGTACTCACCGGCGGTCGGTGACGAGGACCGGCCGCTCGACCGGTCGAAGGGTGCGGCGCATCACCGGCCGATCGGACTTGCGGCGGGCGACCTCGCGGAATCCCGCCGCGAGGTAGGCGGATGCCATCCCGGTCATGGCCGTGTCGGCTCCGGCGCGCTTGCCCCCGGCCGGTTCCACGGGGACGGCTTCGACGATCTCCTGGCCCTGGTCGGCGGCGAAGCGGCAGGCCGCATCGATGAGCGGCGCGTGCAGCCCGGCGCCGCGGTGGTCACGACGCACGTACACGCAGCTGATCACCCAGACGGGTGCATGGTCGATCGCCTTGGTCACCGGTGAGCGCTGCATCCGCGGATACTCGGAGCGCTCGCCGATCGCGACCCACCCCACCGGCTCGCTGTCGAGGTAGCAGACCACTCCCGGTGGTGGGTCCGACTCGGCGCGCTCACGCATCGTCGCTCGGTTGCCCGCGCCACGTCCGCGTTCCCACTGCTGGTAGGTCATGCGCCAGTGCATGCACCAGCAGCCGCGAGCGCCGCCGTCGGGCCCCATGACCTGCTCGAAGTCGGCCCACGTGTGTTCGGTGAGCGGCGCGCCGACGATCTCGCTGCTGTTCGCCATGGCAGCTCACGTTACCATCTAATGGCTTATGATGGTGACGGTCGATCCACTACCGACGAGGCCGCAGGGGGCGACGATGACGATCGATCCAGCGCACCCCGCGCCCGGTCGGCTGGCGCTGGTCCAGCGTTTCGCCAACACCGACGACCGCTACAACGGCCACGACGAGCTCGCCGATCCCGGTCAGGCGGCGGGCTGGCTGGTCGCGCATGGCCTGCTCGCGCCCTACCGGCGCATCACCGCCGCCGAGCTCGCCGCCCTGCACGAGCTCCGGGACGCGGTCCGGGAGCTGGCCGCGAGCAACGGGGCCGGGGGCGGCCCGCCTGCGCCGAACGTCCTCGCCGCGTTCAACCGGGTCAGTGCCGCGGGTCCCCAGGTCGTCGAGATCGGTACCGACGACCACGGCCGGCCGGCAGCGGTGTCGACCCCGCACGACTCCGGGTTCGCCGCGGTCGTCGCTCGGCTCACCGGCGCCGTGCACGAGGCCGTGCTCACCGGCGCCTGGCCCCGCCTCAAGGCCTGCGCCGACCCGAGCTGCGCCTGGTTGTTCTACGACACCTCTCGCAGCCGCACCGGCCGCTGGTGCTCGATGGGGGCCTGCGGGTCCATCAACAAGGCACGGAACTACCGCCGCAGGAGCCGGGATCGCGCCGCGATCGACGGCCCCCTCTCCTGAGTCGAACCCCGCCGGATCTACCAGCCGGTAGGAGTGAAGGTGAGGCTATCCTCAGCCGGTGCGTCGATCCCACATCGTTCTCGCCGTGCTGCTCAGCGCGGCCACCCTGATGGGCGCCTGTGCCGCGCCCTCCGCTCCGGCCGATCCGCCGCCACCCGGGCCGGCGCCCGCGGCGGCTGCGTTCCCCGTGACCGTCGACCACGCGTTCGGCAGCACCACGGTGCCGGCGCCGCCGCAGCGCATCGTCACGGCCGGCTACACCGAGCAGGACATCGTGCTCGCTCTCGGCGCGACGCCCGTGGGCGTCACCGAGTGGTACGGCGACCAGCCGCACGCCACGTGGCCGTGGGCGCAGGACGAGCTCGGCGGGGCCACGCCCGAGGTGCTCGAGAACATCGACGGCCCGCAGTTCGAGCGCATCGCCGCCCTGGAGCCGGACCTGATCGTCGCCGTCAACGCCGGTCTCGACCAGGCCGACTACGAGACGCTCTCCGCGATCGCGCCGACGGTGGCGCAGCCGGCCGGGGAGCTCGCCGTGTTCGCCCCGTGGGACGAGCTGACGCTGCAGGTCGGGCGGGCGATGGGCCGCGAGCAGCAGGCGCGCGAGCTCGTGGACGGGATCAAGGCGGACTTCGACGCGGCCGCGGCCGCGCACCCCGAGTTCGCCGGGGTCCCGGCGATCTTCCTGCAGGCCCCGTTCTACGAGGGGCGGGCGATCGCCTACCAGGACGGGCTGAGCACGGCGTTCCTCACCGACCTCGGCTTCGTCGTGCCCGCGGAACTGGCCGCGTTCGCTCCCGAGGACGGGAGCGCGCAGGCCTACATCCCGATGGAGCAACTCGGTGTGCTGAACGCGGGCGAGGTGCTGGTCTGGGCCACGGAAGACGACCAGGCCCGTGCGCAGATGGAGGCGGAGCCGATCTACCGGGGGCTGACGCCGGTGCGGGAGGGCAACCTCGTGTTCACCGACGGCGTGCTCGCGGGCGCGATCTACTTCGCCACGCCGCTCAGCCTGCCGTACGTGCTGGAACACCTGGTGCCGCTGCTGGAGAACGCCGTGGCGGGCGACCCGTCCACGGTCCCGGCGCAGCCCTAGACCCACGTCGCCTCGGCGGTGGCGCGAGCGGGTCCACCGGCTGGTGACATCATCGCGGCGTGGAGTTCGCTGTGGTGCTGGCCGCGGTGCTCGTCGCCGTCGGGATCGTGGGGATCGTGGTGCCGGTGCTGCCGGGGCTGGTCCTCGTGGTGGCGGGGGTCGCGGTCTGGGCCGTCCCGCGGGGCGACGTCGTGGCGTGGACGGTGCTCGGGATCGTCGTCGCGATCGTGGTGCTCGGATCGGTGGCGAAGTACCTCCTGCCCGGCCGGCGGCTGCGCGACTCCGGGGTGCCGGGCCGGACGCTCGCGCTGGGCGCCGTGCTGGGCGTCGTCGGCTTCTTCGTGATCCCGGTGGTCGGGCTGTTCCTCGGGTTCGTGCTCGGGGTGTACCTCGGGGAGCTGGCCCGGCTCGGCCGGCGGGAGAGCGCGTGGCCGTCCACGAAGCAGGCGCTCGCGGCCGTGGGCTGGAGCCTCGTCATCGAGATGGCCACCGGCCTGATCGCGGCGGCGGTCTGGGTCGGAGCGCTCGTCTTCGCGTGACTACGCTGCCCGCCGTGAGCGAGATCAGGGTGGGCGTGCTGGGCGCGCGCGGGAGGATGGGCACGCAGGTCTGCGCGGCCGTCGAGGAGGCCGACGGGCTGGCGCTCGTCGCGCGCGTCGACGACGGCGACCCCTTGACGGCGCTGACCGACGCAGGCGCCCAGGTGGCCGTCGACTTCACCCATCCCGGCGCCGTGCTCGACAACCTGCAGTTCTGCCTGGACCACGATATCGCCGTGGTCGTCGGCACGAGCGGTTTCGACGAGGCCCGGCTCGACGACGTGCGCGCGCGGCTCGAGGCGCGGCCGGGCAACGTGCTCGTCGCGCCCAACTTCGGGGTCGGCGCCGTGCTCATGATGCAGTTCGCCCGCACCGCCGCCCGGTTCTTCGAGTCCGTCGAGGTGATCGAGCTGCACCACGCCGGCAAGGCGGACGCGCCCTCGGGCACGGCCGTGCACACCGCGGGGCTCATCGCCGCCGCCCGGGCCGAGGCCGGTGCCGGCCCGCTGCCCGACGCCACCACCGCGGAGCTCCCGGGCGCCCGCGGCGCGCAGGTCGAGGGCGTGCGGGTGCACTCGGTGCGGCTGCCCGGACTGGTGGCGCACCAGGAGGTCGTCCTCGGGACCACGGGGGAGACGCTGACGATCCGGCACGACTCGTTCGACCGGGCGTCCTTCATGCCCGGCGTGATCATGGCGGTACGGGCGGTGGGCGAGCGCCCCGGCCTCACCGTCGGCCTGGAACCCCTGCTGGGCCTGTAGCGGGCCGCTCGTAGGCAAGGGCTGGTGATCGTTCCGAGTCGTACGCAGCGGTCGCGTCGGGGTTGCTGGCGCGCGGCTCGGAATGATCAGAGGCTGATGATCGCCACGAGCCGTACGTCAGGGTTCCGGCTGCAGCGCTGGTGTGCGAATCGCAACGATCACGGGCAGGATCGTTGCGGGTCGTACCTGAGGGTGCTGTCGGGCTTGCTGGTGCGCGGCTCGGAATGATCTCCGGCGGGTGATCGCCGCGAGGCGTGCGTGAGGGCTCTGGCGACAGCGCTCAG
Organism: Pseudonocardia kunmingensis; assembly: GCF_006716445.1. GTDB lineage: Bacteria > Actinomycetota > Actinomycetes > Mycobacteriales > Pseudonocardiaceae > Pseudonocardia > Pseudonocardia kunmingensis. The sequence goes on along the minus strand of NZ_VFPA01000001.1, from coordinate 1,184,036 downwards.
GTACGGGTCGGACCGATCAAGTGCCGCGACCGTGGTCGACGAGCCCACGGTGCCGTCGCCTCGGTGTGACACGGGTCAGGTGAGTTCCAGGTCGAGGCCGCCGGTGACACGGACCTCGCGCACCGTGCCCTCGCCCGTGTCGAGCACGCGGACCGTGCCGTCGGCGGACCAGCCGGCCCGCTCGTAGAACCCGCGGGAGGCGGTGTCGCTCTCCGGCACCCAGGCGAGCCCGTAGCGGGCGCCGTCCTCGCGCAGCGCCGCGGCCGCCGTGGCGAGCAGGCGGCCGCCGTGCCCGCGCCGGCCCCAGCGCGGCTCGACGAGCAGGATGCTGATCTCGGCCCACGCCTCCGGCCCGAGCGTCGGGCCCGACGGTGCCACCGCGCCCTCGGGTGCGACGGCCGGGGCGGCGGCGCAGAAACCCACCGTCCACTCGCCCTCGGTGGCCACCAGCACGTGGTGGCCCTCACCGGCGGTGACGGCGGCGGCCCACGCCGCATGCGCCTCCGGCGCGCGCAGCTGTTCGAGCGCCGCCGGCGGGATCAGGCCCTCGTAGGCCGTGGACCAGGTGTCGGACTGGATGCGGACGATCTCTGCGACGTCCTCGGGGGCGGCGGGGCGGACGAGGGCGGTGGCCATGCCGCCATCCAAGACCACGCGGGCGCCCGGTCGGTCGCTCGCCCCCCGCACGGGCGTCCGCCCGCCGTGGCAACGTGGTGGGCGTGCCCGTTCCCGCCGGTCCCCGCCGCCCGCCCGCCCTCGCCTGGGCCGCGCTCGGGGTGGTCTACGTGCTGTGGGGCTCGACCTACCTGGCCAACCGCTTCATCATCGCCGACGTGCCGCCGCTCTTCGCCAGCGGCGCCCGCTTCCTGGTCGGGGGCTCCCTGCTCACGTTCGTGGTGCTGGCCGTCGGCGGGTGGCGGGCCTTCCGGATGGACCGGCGGCAGTTCGCGACCACGGCGCTCGCCGGGTTGCTGCTGCCCGCGTGGGGGAACGGGCTCGTCACGGTCGCGCAGCAGCACGTCGCGTCAGGGGTGGCCGCACTGCTGATCGCCTCGGTGCCGCTGTGGATCGTCGTGCTGCGCGCGCTGACCGGGGACCGGCCGCGGGCCGCCACCGTCGCCGGCACCGGGGTCGGTGTGGTGGGTCTCGCGGTGCTGCTGCTCGCCGGGTCGTCCGGGGGTTCCGGCGGAGTCGTCGGCAACGCGTGGTGGGGGCCGTGGCTGGTGGTGCTGGCCGCGGTCGGCTGGGCGTCGGGGACGTTCGCGACGACGCGCCTGCCGACCCCGCGCAACCCGTTCGCGCTGGCCGCGGTGCAGATGCTGGTGGGTGGCCTCGTGCTGATGGTGGGCAGCATCGTCGCAGGCGACCGCCCGGACCTCACGGCCGTCTCCCCGAGCGCATGGTGGGCATGGGCGTACATGGCCGTGGTGGTGTCGCTGCTCGCGTTCAGCGCCTACGCCTACGCGCTGGCGGCGCTGCCGGTCTCCACGGTCGCGACCTACGCCTACGTCAACCCCGTGATCGCGGTGCTCCTCGGCGCCCTCGTGGCGGCGGAGCGGTTCAGCGGGCTGCAGCTGCTCGGCGGCGCGGTGGTGCTGCTCGCGGTGGTGCTGGTGGTCGCGGCGGAGCGGCCGCGCACGGGCCGGCGGAAACGTCGGGGGCAGCTGGCAGCATCGCCGACGTGACATCCACCGTCGAGACGATCGGTCCCGCCGTCGCCCGCCGGGCCGCGCTGGCCGCCCAGGGCTTCGCCGACCCGCCGCCGTCCGGCCCGGTCACGCGCCGCCACCTGCTGCGCGCGCTCGGCCGCGTCCGGCTGCTGCAGCTCGACTCGGTGAACGTCGCCGTCCGCGCCCACTACATGCCGCTGTTCAGCCGGCTCGGTCCCTACGACCCGGCCCTCGTCGACGATGCCGCGTGGTCGCATTCCGCGCGCAGGCCCCGCCTGCTCGTCGAGGCATGGGCGCACGAGGCGAGCCTGCTGCCGGTGCAGGAGTGGCCGCTGATCCGGGCCGGTGCCACCCGCGACCGCTGGTGGCGCGGCTACCAGCCGCTGGTCGATCGGCACCCGGGCCTGGTCGACGACGTGCTCGCCGCCGTCAAGGAGCTGGGGCCGGTCGGTGCGGGCGCCCTCGAGGCGGCGCTGCAGGCCCCCACCCGGCCACGGCCCGCCGGGGCGTCGTGGTGGGAGCGGTCGGAGGTCAAGCGCATCTGCGAGTACCTGTTCGGCATCGGCGCGCTCACCACGGGCACCCGGCGCCACTTCGAACGCCTCTACGACCTGCCCGAGCGCGTGCTCCCGCCCGCAGTGCTCGCCGTGCCGCAGCCGTCGCCGGAGGAGGCCGCCCGGGCGCTCGTGCTGCGCTCGGCGTCCGCGCTGGGCGTGGCCACCGAGCCCGAGCTGCGCGACTACTACCGCCTCGCCCCGGCGCGCAGCCAGGCGGCGGTGGCGGAGCTGGTCGGGTCGGGCGAGCTGGAGCAGGTCCGGGTGCGCGGGTGGGAACGCCCGGCGTACCGGTTGCCCGGCACCCGCGTGCCCCGCCGCATCACCGGGCGGGCACTGCTGTGCCCGTTCGACCCGCTGGTCTGGGAACGCGAACGCACCGAGCGGATGTTCGGGTTCCACTACCGCATCGAGATATACGTGCCGGAACCGAAGCGCCGGTACGGCTACTACGTCTTCCCGTTCCTGCTCGACGGCGAGCTGGTGGGCCGGGTCGACCTCAAGGCCGACCGCAAGGCGGGTGTCCTGCGCGTGCCGGGCGCCTTCGCCGAGCCGCACGCCGACCGGCCGCGCGTCACCGCCGAGCTCGCCGCGGAGCTGCGGGTGATGGCCGGCTGGCTCGGTCTCGACGGGGTGGTGGCAGGCGAGCGCGGCGACCTCGCGGGCCCGCTGGCCGCCGCGTTGCGCTGAGCGGGCTCAGCCGGGCCCGATCGCGTAGCGCACCCCGGTGAGGTGCTCGGAGCGCTCCCACAGCCGGGCGGCGAGCGCGGGGTCGCGTGCGGCGCGGCTCGACCGGACGAGCGTGGGGTAGCCGTTGCGGTGGCGCGGTCCGTCGGGGCCGACGTAGTCACCGCCGCGTACACCGGGCGCGACCGCCGCGTACAGCAGTGGCAGCACGCCCATCTGCGGGCTCTGCGCGCGCCCGCCGGCCACGATCCGGCCCTGCAACGACCTGTCCCGGCGCTGCCCCTCGGTGGCGGTGACACCGGGGTGCGCCGCCACCGAGACGGTGCGCCGTCCCGCCGCGGCCAGCCGCCGCTGGAGCTCGTAGGCGAACAGCAGGTTGGCCAGCTTGGACTGCCCGTAGGCCAGCCACCGCTGGTAGGGGCGGCGCTCCCAGTTCAGGTCGGCACGGATCCGGCCGAGCACGTGCAGGCCGCTCGACACGGTGACGACGCGGTCGCGCACCTGGTCGACCAGCAGGCCGGTCAGGGCGAACGGGCCGAGGTGGTTCGTGCCGATGTGCCGCTCGAACCCGTCGGCCGTGGTGCCCTTCGGCACCGCGAGGACGCCGGCATTGTTGATGAGGACGTCGACGTGGCCGTCGAGGGCCTCGGCGAACGCCCGCACCGACGACAGGTCGGCCAGGTCGAGCCGGCGCACCTCGGTGAGCCCGCCGATCCGCTCCGCGACGGCGCGCCCGGCGTCGGGGTCGCGGCACGCCATCACCACCCTCGCGCCGGCCCCGGCGAGCACGCGCGTCGCTTCCGCGCCGAGCCCGCTGGTGGCGCCGGTGATGAGCACGGTGCGTCCGTGCTGGGCAGGGACGTCTGCCGCGGTCCACCCGGTCATGTCACGTCTCCTCTGATCAGACAGCTCCGGGCGGGCGGGGCGACGCGTTCCGCCCCGCCCGCCCCTCGCCCCGCACCGATCCGGTCCGCGCGGGCCGTTCCCCACTCGGCCCGCGCCTCCCCCGTGACCGTCGATCGGGCAGGCACGCCGCTCCCGCGCGCTCACGCACCGACTTCCGCTCTCCCGCACCGACTGCAGTCGGTGCGGGAGCGACGCAGTCGGTGTGCGAGCGCCCGGGCCGCCGGTCAGGCCGGCACGGCGGCCCGGGAGACCAGTACGTCGCCGCTGCCCGTGCGGCCGCGGACCTGCACCGCCGCGGGCGTGGCCGGCGCCACCGAGGCGACGTCGAGCTCACTGCGGGCGCGTCCCGAGCCCGACACCAGGTCCAGCTCCGCCGCGACGCCGGGGTGCACGCCGACCCGCAGGGCCCCGGAGCCGGTCGTGACCTGCAGGGCCCCGCTGCGCGCGTCGGTGATCGTGACGTCGCCGGAGCCGGTGCGCAGCTCGACGTCGCCGTGCACCGCGCCGAGGGTGACGTCGCCGCTGCCGGTCTTGACCTCGGTGTGTCCGCCCGTGGCGGCCACCCGGATGTCACCGGAGCCGGTGCGCAGCCGCGCCCGGCCGCTCACCGGTCCGAGGTCGATGGCACCGGAGCCGGTCGTGACGTCCGCGTCGCCGTCCACGGCGTCCAGGGTGGCGCCGCCCGAGCCGGTGCGGACGCCCGCCCAGCCGGCCCGGCCGGCGACGCGCACCTCGCCCGCGCCGATCCGGGCCGCGAGCCGGGAACGGGTGGGGGCCCACACGGTGATCGCGAGCGGCACCACCCGCAGGGGCAGGTCCTGCGACGAGCGCACCACGAGCCGCCGCCCGCTCTCCGACCAGCTGATCTCCGCCGCGGACACGGCCTCGGCGGCCAGCTCCTCGGTGCTCCCACCGGGCGCGCTGCCTGCGGTGGCGTTGCCGAGCCAGGAGATGATGCCCGACAGGCCCTGGCTCCAGCTGTTGCCCGCGGACGGGTCGTGGCGCACCTCCACGCGCACCTCGCCCGCCCCGTCGGGCTGGTCCTCCAGGTGCACCCGGATGCGCCCGACGTCCGTGTTCAGCTCCAGCTCGGCCGGCCCGTCCGCGCGCCATTCCTGACGGCGCACCAGACCCGGCCCGGGCTCGTCGGCGGAGTCCTTGGTGAAGTCGATCCCGAAGTCGTCCATGTCGTTCAGCCCTCCACCCAGCCGCGCAGGCGCTTGCCCTCGCGGTCACCCGTGCCGTCGCCGCGCCGCCCGTGCCGGCGGTGCCCCCCGGCGAGCGCGCCCTGCACCGCCTGGGCCACCCAGGAGTTCAGCGACACCCCCTGCGCCGCGGCGGCCTGCTCGGCCTGGCTCTTGATCTGCTCGACGAGCCGCAGCGTGATGCGGCTGATGTCACCGGTGTCGGCGCCGCCGAACCCGCCGAAGGGCGGCTCGGGGTCCGGCCCCGGCTCGGAGCCCTCGTCGCGGCTCACGGCGACACGCACGTCGCGGCCGTCGAGGCGCACCTCGACGACGCGGTCGCCGAGCGTGGCGGTGACCTCGGCCGCGAGGTCCGATAGCGCGTTCATGATCGCCAGTCGGGCGGCGGGCTCGATCGCGGCGCCGAGCAGCGCGGCGGTGCGCTGGGTCTGCTCGTCACCTGCGGCGGCGGCGGACGCGAGGTCCTCCCGCAGCTGCCGCACGTACTGGTTCAGGTCCATGACGTCACTATGGCGTCAGGGCTGACATCAGTCAAGGAACCAGATGGCGTCAATCGGCGTCACGCCGGTGCTGCCATGGTGCCTCGTTACGCTGCCGCCATGCCGCAGTCCGTGCCGCTGGGCGTCCAGCTGGTCGCCAAGACCGAGTTCGTCGCCCCGGAAGGCGTCCCGTGGAGCACCGACGCCGACGGCGGTGCGGCGCTGGCCGAGTTCGCGGGCCGGGCCTGCTACCAGTCGTGGTCGAAGCCGAACCCGGCCACGGCCACCAACGCCGGCTACCTGCGCCACATCCTGGAGGTCGGGCACCTCTCGGTGCTCGAGCACGGCACCGTGAGCTTCTACCTCACCGGGGTGTCGCGCTCGCTCACCCACGAGCTCATCCGCCACCGCCACTTCTCCTACAGCCAGCTCTCGCAGCGCTACGTACCCGAGCGGGACGCCGCGATGGTCGAGCCCGACGTCATCGCCGCCGACGAGGAGCTGCACGCCCTGTTCACGGAGGCCGCCGCCGCCTCGGTGCAGGCCTACGAGGCGCTGCTCGAGGGCCTGCAGAAGCGGTTCGCCGACGTCCCCGACGCCACCCTGCGCCGCAAGCAGGCCCGGCAGGCGGCGCGGGCGATCCTGCCCAACGCCACCGAGACCCGCGTCGTCGTCACCGGCAACTACCGGGCGTGGCGGCACTTCATCGCCATGCGTGCCACCGAGCACGCCGACGTGGAGATCCGCGCCCTCGCCGTCGAGTGCCTGCGCCAGCTGCAGCGCGAGGTGCCCACGGTGTTCGGCGACTTCGAGATCGCCGCGCTCGAGGACGGCACCGAGATCGCCTCCAGCCCGTTCGTCACGGAGGGGTAGGCCGCACCGCGCCCGCCAGCACGGCGAGCGCGCACGGCCAGCGCGGCGCGTCGCGGGTCTGGCTCGTGCAGGCCCGGCAGCGGCCACGGGCGTCGGGCACGTGGGCGGCCAGCAGGCGGCCGCGCACGAGCGGCCAGCCGGTGATGATCTCGGCGGCCTCGAACAGCAGCCGGCCGTTGCGCTCGGCGCGGGTGGTCGTCATGCGACGCAGGCTCGCGCGGGGGTCCGCGGGATCGGGATCGGTGCGGCGGGAACGACCGGTGCGGGAATCCCACACCCGCGTTCCCGTGTGCCACGATCCGTGACCGGGGCCGGACGGGGGGTCACGTGGTGCAGCACGAGGGATCGATGATCCGCCGACGCGTGCTCGCCCGGCAGCTGCGGGCGATGCGCGAGGAAGCGGGGCTCACGCTCGAGCAGGCCGCGCCGAAGCTGGACTTCTCGGTGAGCAAGCTGAGCCGCATCGAGAACGCGCAGGTCATCATCGACGTGCACTGGGTGAAGAGCATGCTCGACGTCTACGACGTGGGCGGCGACCGCTGGACCGAGCTGGTCGAGCTGGCCCGCGAGGCACGGCAGCCCGGTTGGTGGCGGGCCTACGGGTTGGGCAAGCACACCTGGTACATCGGCTACGAGACCGAGGCGCGCCGAGTCCAGGAATTCATGGTCGCCTACGTTCCTGGCCTCATGCAGACTGCCGACTACGCCCGGGCATTGATGCGCGCGGTGCCGGTGCGGCGCACAGCCGACGAGCTGGAGAACGAGGTCGCGGCGCGGATGTACCGCCAGCATCGGCTGTCGTCGGCCGAGGACCCGCTCGAGTTGGTTGCGGTGGTCGACGAGGCGGCGCTGCGGCGCCCGGTCGGCGGACCGGCAGTGTTGCGGGCCCAGCTCGGGCGGATCATCGAGCTGGCGGCGCTGGAGACGGTGACCCTGCACGTACTGCCTGCGACCGTCGGCGCCCACGCGGCTCTGCCGTCCGGGTTCACGATCCTCAACTTCGGTGACCTCGGAGAGCCGGACATGGTCTACGTCGAGCACGGCCTGGGTGCGCTGAGCCTCGACAAGGACGGCGAAGTCGCACGGGCGAGGCTGACGTTCGAGCGCGGGCTGGCGGAAGCGCTCGACCCGGCCGAGTCCGTCGCGCTCGTCCACCGGCTCGCCGGGTCGTGAGCCCTCTGGAGGCGATGGCAGTGGGCGACGACGAGCTCCGCTGGTTCACGAGCAGCTTCAGCGGCGGTAACGGTGACGGCTGCGTCGAGGTGGCCTTCCTGCCCGATGCCGTCGCCGTGCGCGACACGAAGGACCGCACGCTGACGCCGCACCGCTACCCTGCCGCCCACTGGGCGGAGTTCCTGTCCGGCGTGCGGGCAGGAGAGTTCGACTCCACTTGATCCGCATGACGAACGGCACGTTCGTCGGCCAGGTACCGACGAGAGTGCCGTTCGTCGCCGGGGGCCGGGTGTGCGGGGCGGCTTAGGCTGGCCGCGTGCGTCCCGCGTTGACCTTCCTCGACGGTGTCCGCTGGCGCGGCGCACCCGTCGCGGGCGAGCGGGCGCAGACGTTGCTGGCCGTGCTGGTGCGCCACGGGCGTGAGGGCGCGGGCGACGAGCGCCTCGCCGGGGAGCTGTGGGGGGACGTCCCGCCGGCGAACCCGGCGAAGGCGTTGCAGGTCGTGGTCTCGCGCACCCGTGCGGCGTGCGCCCCGGAGGTCGTCGTGCGCACCGCGCGCGGCTACCGGCTCGGTCTGCCCGACGACGACGTCGACGTCCTGCGGCTCGCCGGGCTGGTCGCGCGGGCCCGGGCCGCGCTCGTCGGCGGCGACGCCGTCGCGGCGCGGGACCACGCGCAGGCGGCGCTGGAGCTGGCGGGCGGGGTGGCGCCGCGCGCCGCCGACGGCCCCCTCGACGAGGTGCTGGTGTGCGCCGCGGACCACGCGGCGCAGGCCCGGACGCTGCTCGGCGTCGCGCTGCACCGCTCCGGCGCGCACCCCGCGGCCCTGCCGTTGCTGGAGACGGCCGTGGCCCGCCACCCCGGCGACGAGGAGCTGCTGGCCGCGCTGCTGCGCAGCGAGGCGGCGGTCCGGGGGCCGGGTGCGGGGCTGGCCCGCTACGAGTCCTACCGCCGGAACCTGGTCGACCGGCTCGGCGTCGAGCCGGGGGAGCCGCTGCGCCGCGTGCACGCCGAACTGCTCGCCCTCGACCGGCCGGTGCGCGACGGCTTGCTCTTCGACACCACCTCGCTGCTGGGCCGGGACGCCGACCTCGCCGCGCTGCGGGGGCTGCTGCGCGGCGGCCGGGTCACCTCGATCGTCGGGGCAGGCGGGCTGGGCAAGACCCGCCTCGCACACGTGCTGGGCCGGGAGGCCGTCCAGCCGGTGGTGCAGTTCGTCGAGCTGGTGGGTGTCACCACCGGTGACGACGTGGTCAGCGAGGTCGGGTCGGTGCTCGGGGTGCGTGATTCGGTCAGCAGCCGCCGCAGCCTCACCCCGGCGCAGCGCGCCGACGTCCGTTCCCGCATCGCCCGCCACCTCGGCCAGGCCCCCGCGCTGCTGATCCTGGACAACTGCGAGCACGTCGTCGAGGCCGTGGCCGACCTGGTGGCCTTCCTCGTGGCCGCCACGCGCGACCTGCACGTGCTGACCACCAGCCGGGCCCCGCTCGCCATCGCGGCCGAGCACGTCTACCCGCTCGCCCCGCTCGGGACGCCGGACGCCGCCGAGCTGTTCCGCATGCGCGCGCGGGCGGCGCGGCCGGGCGTGGCCCTCGACGAGCACGCCGTCGCCGACGTCGTCGCGCGGCTGGACGGCGTGCCCCTGGCGATCGAGCTGGCCGCCGTGAAGGTGCGCGTGATGTCGGTGGCGGACGTCGCGCGCCGCCTGCAGGACCGGTTCGCGCTGCTGCGCGGTGGGGTCCGCGGCGCCCCGGACCGGCACCAGACGTTGCTGGCCGTCATCGACTGGTCGCACAACCTGCTCACCGACCGCGAACGCCGGGCCTGGCGGCGGCTCTCGGTCTTCCACGACGGGTTCACCCTCGCCGCCGCGGAGGCGGTGCTCGGGCCGGAGGCGGCCGACGCGGTGCCCGCGCTGGTCGACCAGTCGCTGCTCGCGGTGCGCGAGTCCGGGGCGGGCGTGCGGTTCCGGATGCTGGAGACGGTGCGCGAGTTCGGGCGCAGGCAGCTCATGGAGGCCGGCGAGGACGCCGAGGCGCTGGCCGCGCACCGGCGGTGGGCAACCGCGTACGCGGACGCGGCGCGGTCCGGTCTGCACGGTGCGGACCAGGTGCGGTGCACGGACCTCCTGCTCGAGGAGGAGACCAACCTCGCCGACGCGCTCCGCCAGGCCCTCGCGGAGCCCGACCCCGCCGCCGTGGTGGTGCTGTACGCGGCGCTGACCGGCTTCTGGTCCATCAGCGGTGATCATTCGCGAGTGGTCGGCCTGGTCGACGCCGTCCAGGTCGCCCTGCACGGGTGGACGCCGCCCGCGGAGCTGGCCGGGCACACCCGGATGGCGCTGGCGGGCGCGCTGAACAACACGGTGATCGTCGACGAGCTCGGGTTCGACGTGGGCGAGCTGTGGGCGCTGCTGCGCAGGCTCGGCCCCGGGCCCGGCCCGTCGGAGGTCGCCGCGAGCGTCGCGGTCACGCTCGCCGTGGACCCGGCGGACCCCGGCGGGATCGACGCGCGGCTCGAGGCCCTGTCCGACGGCCGTGACCCGCGCACGGCGGTCAAGGCCCTGATGTGGCGCAGCCACGCCCGGGAGAACGCGGGGGACGTCGAGGCGGCGATCGCGCTGACCACCCGCGCCCTGGCCATGGTCCCGGACGAGGACGGGCCCTGGACCCGGGCGATGCTGCACACCCAGCTGGCGCAGCTGCACGCCGCACTGGGGCGGCACGGCGAGGCCGCCGGGCACGCCCGGCGGGCCATCCCGGTGCTCGAGCGGCTGGGCGTCGACGACGACCGCGCCCAGCTCCTGTCCGTCACGGCGGTGCACGCGCTCGTCGAGGGCAGGCTCGAGGAGGCCGAGCGGATCTTCACGACCGTGGACGGGGTGGGCGAGCGCGGGATGGGCGTCGGCAGCGAGGTGGTCCGGCTGGTCGGCCGCGCGGAGCTGGCCCTGGCCCGGGGGCGGACGTCCGAGGGGCTGGCGTTCTACCGCGCGGCCGTCACCAGTGCGCGGGAGCTGCGGTTCCCCGGCTTCCCGTCGGTGAACGGGTACGAGCCGTGGACGGTGTACATCGAGGCCGTCGCGCTCACCGCGCACGCGCTGCACGGCGGGGGCGACGCCGCCGATCCCGACGGTGCCGACCTGGACGCGGTGGTGCGCGGCAAGGCGGCCGCCCTCCTCGAGCCGGACCAGTTCCTCGACCACCCGATCGTGGGGCTGGCGCTCTACGGCGTCGGCATGTGGTCGCTGCGGGTGCCGGCGTGCCGGAGTGCGGAGGGCGCGGTGCCGGTCGCGGTGCGGCTCCTCGCGCTCGCCGAGCGGTTCGCCTACAACCGTTCGGTGCCCACGATGAGCTGGGACCGTGCCGTCGACGTCGCGGAGCGCGCGGCGCCGGGCCTGCTCGGGAAGATCCTCGACGAGTACGGCGAACGCCGCGGGCCCGACCTGCTCGACGAGGCCCGCGGCGTCGTGCGCGCGCTGGCGTGAGGTCACATCCGCCGGCGGAACGTCGCCACCGACAGCGGCGCGAAGATCGCGACCACGACGGCGCAGCCGAGCAGCGCCCAGCCGACGTCGGCGGTCAGGCTGCCGGTGTTGGCGAGGGCCCGGACCGCGGAGACCACGTGGGACACCGGGTTGACCTGCACGAACCCGGCGAGCCAGCCCGGCAGGGTCTCCACGGGGACGAAGGCGTTGGACAGGAACGTCAGCGGGAACATGATCATCATCGAGATGCCCTGGACGCTCTGGGCGCTGCGGGCGATCGTCCCGACCCAGGTGAAGACCCACGCGAGCGACCACCCGGCGACCACCGCGACCAGGCCGCCCGCGACGACCCCGAGCACTCCTCCGCCGGGCCGGTAGCCCAGGAGGAGGCCCATCGCGAACGTGAGCGTGGCGGCGATCGCGTAGCGCAGCAGGTCGGCGACCATCGGGCCGGCGAGCGGGGCGATGCGGGCGATCGGCAGTGACTTGAACCGGTCGAACACCCCCTTGTCCATGTCCTCGCGCAGCTGCACACCGGTCGCCATGCAGGCTGTCAGCGTGGTCTGCGCGAGGATCCCGGGGATCATCAGCGGCAGGTAGCTCGCGACGTCCCCGGCGATCGCCCCGCCGAAGATGAAGGCGAACATCGCGGTGAACAGGATCGGCTGGAACGTCACGTCGAAGAACTGCTCGCCGTTGCGGCGCATCTTCTTCGTCGCGCGCCAGGCCAGGATCATGGTCTGGCGCGCGGTCTCGCCCAGCGTGATGCGGGTGCGCGTCATGGCGACCCGGTCGGGGCCCGTGGCGCGGGCCGGTTCGGCGAGGAGGGTGGTCATGCGGACTGCTCCAGTGTGGTGTCGTGGCCGGTGAGCGCGAGGAAGACCTCGTCGAGGCTGGGCTTCTGCACGCTCACCGAGGCGATGGATATCTCCCGCGCGCGCAGCGCGACGAGGACGTCGGCGGCGTCGTCGGGGCGGTCGAGGGGGACGGTGATGCGGCCCCGCTCGGGGGAGAGCACGGGTTCGGTGCCCAGCAGGCCCTGCACGGTGTCCGCGGCGGTTGCGGTGTGCGCAGGCTCGGTGAGCAGCAGGTGCAGCGAGGAGTTGCCGACGGAGGACTTCAGCGCGTCGGGGGTGCCCTCGGCGACCTTGCGACCCCGGTCGATCACCGCGATCCGGTCGGCGAGCTGGTCGGCCTCGTCGAGGTACTGGGTGGTGAGCAGCACCGTGGCGCCGTCGTCGACGAGCGCGCGGATCGTGTCCCACATCTGGCCGCGGGTTCGCGGGTCCAGCCCGGTCGTCGGCTCGTCGAGGAAGATCAGCGGTGGGCGGGTGATGAGGCTGGCGGCCAGGTCGAGGCGGCGGCGCATGCCGCCGGAGAACTGCGAGATCGGGCGGTTCGCGGCCTCCTCGAGCCCGAACCGCCCGAGCAGCCGCGTGGCGGTGCGGCGGGCCGTGGCGGAGGGCAGGCCCTGGAGCCGGCCGAACAGCCACAGGTTCTCGGCGGCGGTGAGGTTCTCGTCGACCGAGGCGTACTGCCCGGTGAGGCCGATGAGCTGGCGGATCCGGTGGGGGTGGCGGCGCACGTCGACGCCGAAGACCTCGGCGTGCCCGTCGTCGATCGCGAGCAGCGTGGCCAGCATGCGCAGCACGGTCGTCTTGCCCGCGCCGTTCGGGCCGAGGACGCCGAAGACCTCTCCGGGCGCCACCTCGAGGTCGATGCCGTCGACGGCGCGGTGGGCGCCGAACGCCTTCACCAGCCCCTCGGTGCGGACGGCGGGGGGTGTCGGGGATGTCGTCACGGGTGGAGGGTGCGGCGGGCCGGTTTCACCCGGCCCTCGCCGCGCCTTCACGCGTGAAAGCGGCCCGGGGAGCCCGCCCGTCAGTAGGGTCGGGTGCATGAGCCTCGCAACCCGGGAGCGCGCGGCGCTCAGCGCCGAGCTGGAGCGCGTCGGCCCCGACCGGCCCACCCTGTGCACCGGCTGGACCACCCGCGACCTGCTGGCCCACCTGCTGGTCCGCGAGCGGAAGACCTGGGCGGCCGCCGGTGCGCTGGTGCCCCCGCTGGCCGGGGTCACCGAGCGGGCGATGGACGCCTACCGCGACATGCCGTGGGCGGAGGCGGTCGCGCTGTTCCGGGGCGGCCCGCAGGAGTGGTCGCCGCTGCGGATCGAGCGGGTCGACGCCGCAGCGAACGGCACGGAGTTCTTCGTCCACCACGAGGACGTGCGCCGCGGCGAGCCGGGCTGGGAACCGCGCGAGCCCGACGTGGACCGCGACACCGCGCTCTGGGCCGGCGTGCGCCGGCTGGGTGTGCTGATGCGGCGTAGCCCGGTCGGCGTGGTGCTGGCGCGGCCCTCGGGGCAGCGGTACGCGGTGCGGACCGGTCCCGGCGTCGTGACGGTGGTCGGGGAGCCCGGCGAGCTCGTCCTGTTCGCGTTCGGGCGCGAGGCCGCCCGGGTCGAACTGCAGGGGGAGCACGGCGACGTCGAGGCGCTGCGCCGGACGCCGCGAGGGGTCTGAACGCGCCCCGCGGGGGTGCGAGGGTCGCGTCCAGGCGCTTCGGGCCGGGGCCGCGGGGGTACCGTCTCCCCATGAGCCCCATCGCCCCTGGACTGCGGCCGCCCGGCCGCCCGTTCGGCCGGATGCTGACCGCGATGGTCACGCCCTTCGACGCCGATGGCCGCCTGGACCTCGCGAAGGCCGAGGAGCTGGCCGGTCACCTCGTCGATCTGGGCAACGACGGCCTCGTGGTCAACGGCACCACGGGGGAGGGGCCCACCACCACCGACAAGGAGAAGTCCGAGGTGGTCCGGGCCGTGGTCAACGCGGTCGGGGACCGCGCCACGGTGGTGGCCGGGGCGGGCACGTACGACACCGCCCACAGCATCGAGCTGGCGCGCCAGGCCGAGAAGGCGGGTGCGCACGGGCTGCTGCTGGTCACGCCGTACTACTCGCGGCCGCCGCAGTCGGGTCTCGTGCTGCACTTCACGGCCGTGGCCGACGCCACGGACCTGCCGGTGATGCTCTACGACATCCCGCCGCGCAGCGTCATCCCGATCGAGGTGGAGACGCTGCAGCGGCTCGCCGAGCACCCGCGGATCGTCGCGGTGAAGGATGCGCGCAACGACCTGCGCGTCGGCACCGAGGTGCTCGCCACCACCACGCTCGCCTACTACTCCGGCGACGACCCGGTGAACCTGCCGTGGCTCTCGGTCGGCGCGGTCGGGTTCGTCAGCGTGATCGGGCACGTGGCGGCCAACCGGCTGCGCGAGATGCTCGACGCGTACGAGGCGGGCGAGGTCGACCGGGCCCGCAACCTGCACTACGCCACCCTGCCGCTGATCCGCGCGATGGGGCGCGTCGGCGGGGTGGTCTTCGCGAAGACGGCGCTGCGCCTGCGCGGCCTCGACGTCGGCGACCCCCGGCTGCCGCTGCCGCCCGCCACCGAGGAGCAGGTGGCCGCGATCTCGGGCGACCTGCAGGCCGCCGGGATCGCGCTCGCCACCGACCGTCGCACCGACCTCGGCCACGGCGCCCTCGGCGCGCGGGCCGCGGCCGACCTCGGCGCCGAGGTGGCCTACCAACACTGACCCCCTGCGCGGCGCCGAGCGCGCCGAGCGCAACCGTACTGCGAGGAAGAAGAGCTTGAGTCGTCCACCCGCGCGGTCCGACCGCCCCCGGTCCGACCGTCGTTCGCGGCCGCCCCGGCGCGATCGCGCCCGTCCCGCCCCCGCCGCCCCGCCCGAGGAGGTCAACCGGGCCGAGCTGCCCGCCGGGCCGCCACCGGTGCTGCCGGACGGCGCCCTGCGCGTCGTCGCGCTCGGCGGCATCGGCGAGATCGGCCGCAACATGACGGTCTTCGAGTACGACGGGCGGTTGCTCGTCGTGGACTGCGGGGTGCTCTTCCCGGCCGAGGACTCGCCGGGCGTCGACCTGATCCTGCCCGACTTCCGGGCCATCGAGGACCGCCTCGACGACATCGACGCGCTCGTGCTCACCCACGGCCACGAGGACCACATCGGCGCCGTGCCGTTCCTGCTGCGCCAGCGGCCGGACCTCACGATCGTCGGCTCGCGGTTCACGCTCGCGCTCGTCGCGGCCAAGTGCAAGGAGCACCGGCTCACCCCGCACCTCCTGGAGGTGAAGGAGGGGGAGCGGCTGCACCACGGCACGTTCGACTGCGAGTACTTCGCGGTGAACCACTCGATCCCCGACGCGCTGGCCGTCGCGATCCGCACCCCCGCCGGGCTGGTGCTGCACACGGGTGACATCAAGCTCGACCAGCTGCCGCTGGACGGGCGGCTCACCGACCTCGCCGGGTTCTCCCGGCTCGGCGACGAGGGTGTCGACCTGTTCCTCGTCGACTCCACGAACGCCGACGTCCCCGGTTTCGTGATCTCCGAGCGGGAGATCGGCCCGGTGCTCGACGGGGTGTTCCACCGCGCCGACGCCCGGATCATCGTCGCCTGCTTCGCGAGCCACGTCCACCGCGTGCAGCAGGTGCTCGACGCCGCCGCGGAGCACGGGCGGAAGGTGTGCCTGGTCGGGCGCTCGATGGTGCGCAACATGGGCCTGGCCGCCGAGCTGGGCTTCCTGAACGTGCCCGACGGGCTGCTCGTCGAGCTGGACGACGCGATGGAGCTGCCCGACGAGAAGCTCGTGATCGTCTCCACCGGTTCGCAGGGGGAGCCGCTGTCCGCGCTCGCCCGGATGGCCCGCGGCGACCACCGCTCGGTGCGCATCCAGCCGGAGGACACGATCATCCTCGCCAGCTCGTTGATCCCGGGCAACGAGACGGCGGTCTTCGCGGTCATCAACGGCCTCACGCGCCTCGGCGCCACCGTCGTGCACCAGGGCACGGCCAAGGTGCACGTGTCGGGCCACTCCCCGGCCGGTGAGCTGCTGTTCCTCTACAACGCCGTCCGGCCGAGCAACGTCATGCCGGTGCACGGCGAGTGGCGGCACCTGCGCGCCAACCGCCGCCTCGCCGTGCAGACCGGGGTGCCCGAGGACGCCGTGGTGCTCGCCGAGGACGGCGTGGTGGTCGACCTCGTCGACGGCCGCGCGGCCATCAGCGGGCGCGTCGAGGTCGGGCGGGTGTACGTCGACGGGCTGGCCGTCGGCGACATCGGCGAGAGCACGCTGGGTGACCGGCTGGTGCTGGGCGAGGGCGGGTTCATCTCGATCACGGTGGCCGTCGACGCCAACACCGGCCGCGCCGTCTCGCGCCCCACGCTGTCGGGGCGCGGGTTCTCCGACGACCCGAAGGCGCTCGACGCCGTGCTGCCGATGGTCGAGGACGAGCTCTCCCGCACCGAGGCCGAAGGCATCACCGACACCCACCGCATCGCCCAGTCGGTGCGCCGGGTCGTGGGCAAGTGGGTGGGGGAGACCTACCGCCGCCGCCCGATGATCGTGCCGACGGTCATCGCGGTCTGAGCCCCGGGTGGGTCTCGGGCGGTAACGGGTCGGCGGACGGCGTCGTGACGCGGGCGTGGCTACAATTGCGACCATTGATGTAGCCACCGGAGGTCGGCGTGGAGATCGGGATCAGGGAGCTGCGCGACGGGTTGAGCAGGCACCTCGCCGAGGTGCGGCGAGGTGCGACCGTCACCGTGACCGACCACGGGCGGCCCATCGCCCGCATCGTCCCGGTCGAGCGGCTCAGCCGTCTGGAACAGCTGCGTGCCGAAGGTCGGGTCCGTCCCGCGGCCCGTCGCAGGCGACCGGCACCGGATCCGGTGGAGAGCTCCGGGTCCGTGTCCGATCTCGTCGACGACCAGCGGCGGTGATCGGCTACCTCGACACGTCCGCGTTCGTCCCGCTGCTCGTCGCCGAACCGTCGAGCGCGGTGTGCCGGCGGTTCTGGGACTCCGCCGACGCGGTCGTGACGTGCCGGCTGCTGTACGTCGAGACGGCCGCGGCTCTCGCGCAGGCCGAGCGGATGGCGCGCCTCGACCGGGCCCGGCACCGGCGGGCGCGGGACCTGCTCGACGACCTCTGGTCGGAGCTCGACGTCATCGAGATCGACGAGCCGCTGGCCCGGGCCGCAGCCGATGCGGCGCACGCCCTGGGTCTGCGGGGCTACGACGCCGTCCACTGCGCCGCGGCGGAGCAGCTCTCCGACGACGACCTCGTGGCCGCCACCGGAGACCACCACCTGCTGGCCGCGTGGCGGGAACGTGGAGTGGCGACCTACGACACGAACCAGGCGCCCTGAGCGCCCGATCACCGTCGTCGGAGGATGATCGACCGATCTCGGGCCGCCGAAACCGGTCGACCGACCGCCGCCCACCCCGCAGGATGCGGTGCGATGAACGAGCTGATGTGGCCGGCCGAACGGACCGAGGCATTCGTCCGCGACGGGTTCGTGCACCTGCCCGGCGCTTTCGACACGTCCCTAGCCGCCACCTGCCGGGACCTGCTGTGGCAGCGCCTCGACGCCCGCCCGGACGAGCCCGCGACGTGGACCAGACCGGTCGTGCGGATCGAGGGGATGGCCGACGAGCCGTTCACCGCATCGGCCAACACGCCCGCGTTGCACGCCGCCTTCGACGCGCTCGTCGGGCCCGGGCGGTGGCGCCCGCGGATCGGGATGGGCACCTTCCCGATCCGGTTCCCGCATCCCGACGATCCCGGCGACGCGGGATGGCACGTCGAGGCCAGCTACGCCGGCCCCGGTGGTGAGCCGCGGCTCGACATCCGCTCGCACGGGCGGGCCCTCCTGATGCTGTTCCTCTACTCCGACGTCGGCCCGGACGACGCCCCGACCCGGATCCGCGTGGGCTCGCACCTCGACGTCGCGGCGCTGCTCGCACCCCACGGCGACGAGGGCGCGGAGTTCTTCGCGTTCGCCGGGGAGGCCGTCCCGGCGACGGCGCACCGGCCGGTCGTCGACGCGGTCGGCGCCGCGGGCGACGTCTACCTGGTGCACCCGTTCGTCGTGCACTCCGCGCAGCCGCACCACGGCACGCGGCCCCGGTTCATGGCGCAGCCGCCCTTGGAACCGGTCGCCGACCTGCGGTTGGACGGTGCCGACGGCGAGCGCTCCGCGGTCGAGCGGGCCGTCCTGCGCGGCCTCGGCCGGGAGCGGTAACGGCAAGGGTCCAGGAAGGTGAGGCCGAAGCGGTTCGATCAGGTGGGGGAGGAGCTCCGGCCGCAGGTCAGGAACACCGTGCCCGCCGAGCTGGCGGAGACCTCCCGCAGGTCGAACCTGCGCTGCGTGTCGTCACCGGCGAAGAGCCGGTGATCGGCTGATCGGGCGGGTAGTGGGGTACTCCGCCGGCGTGGAGCGTGAGGTGCAGGTGCGCGAGGTCGAGGAGCTGACCGGGCGGTCCGGCACGACCCGGTTCGTCCTGCGCGACGACGACGCCACCGAGTACACGACCTTCCGCGACCGCATCGGCAAGGAGGCAATGCGCTTCCGGGGCAAGCGGGCCCGGATCGAGTTCCACGAGGAGGAGCGCCGCGGCTTCCACAACGTCTACCTCGACGGGATCGGCCCCGCGCCCGAGCCGTCCGGCCCGGACGGCGCGGACGGCCCGCCACCGGGCGGCGGGCGCGCGGCCCAGCCGGCCGACGAGTCGGCGTGGGACACGGCGGTCGAGGCGGCGCCGTGGATCCTCGGCACGCGTGAGCCGGAGGAGGCCGTCGCGCCGGAGGAGCTCTACGAGCGGCTGCACCCGTTCAAGGAGCTCGTCGCCGACGACATCCGCAAGGCGGGCGCCGAGGACGACGAGCCGGACCGCCGCTCCTAGTAGTCCCCGCCGGAGGCGTCCGCCCTCAGGGGAGGCGGAAGCCCGGGTCGCTCGGCAGCACCGCCGTGTCCATCTGCGCCTTCTGCAGCTTCCCGGCGTAGTCCCAGTTCATCGACTGCCAGCGCGTGAACTGGTCCAGCACCCAGATGCCGGACTGGCGGCTGCCGTTGCCCGAGCGCCCGTTGCCGCCGAAGGGCAGGTGCGCCTCGGCCCCGGACGTCGAGTTGTTCACGCTGACCATGCCCGCGCTCACCCGTTCCCGGAACCGGAACGCGTGCACCGGGGTGGAGGTGTAGATCGACGCCGACAGGCCGTAGCCGTGCCCGTTCGCGAGCGCGACGGCCTCGTCGAACGTCTCGAACTCCGCGATGCCGATGACCGGCCCGAACGTCTCGGTCCGGTACAGCGCGTCGCCCTCGCGGACGCCGTCGACGATCGTGGGGTGGGCGTAGAGACCCGGCTCGCCGGTGAACTCCCCGCGCGGGTTGGCCGGGGTGATCCGGCCGGTGCCGGTCGAGCCGTGCAGCGCGTGGTGCGACTCGACGAGCCCGAGGTGCTGCTCGAACGCGTCCAGGAACCGCTGCGAGATCATCGGCCCGTACAGGACGTCGGCGCGGGTGGGGTCGCCGATCGCGGCGCCGCGCACGGCGGCGTCGAGGCGGCTCAGGAACCCGTCGTGCACGCCAGCGTGCACGATCGCGGTGCCCAGCGACGTGCAGCGCTGCCCCGCGGTGCCGAACCCGGAGAACAGCGCGCCCTCGACGGCCAGGTCGAGGTCGGCGTCGGGCATGACGACCAGCGGGTTCTTGCCGCCCAGCTCCAGGCACGGGTTCTGCAGGTGCCGACCGGCCAGCTCGCCGATCCGCGTCCCGACCGCGGACGAGCCGGTGAAGCCGATCTTGTCGACGAGCCCGGCGTCGAGGGCCCGTGCGAGCCCGTCGGAGGTCGTGGGGCCGTCGGCGAGCACCGTGTTCAGCACGCCGTCGGGCAGCCCGCCGCGGACGAACAGCTCGGTGAACGCCTGCGCGATCGCCGGGGTGTACTCCGCGGGCTTCCAGACGACCGCGTTGCCGCAGAGCAGGGCGGGCACGAGGTACCAGGACGGCACCGCAACGGGGAAGTTCCCCGCCGTCACGATCGCGGCGACGCCGACCGGCACGCGGAAGGTGAACAGCTGCTTGTCGGGCATCTCGCTGGGCACCGTCTGCCCGTAGAGGCGTCGACCCTCCCCGGCGAAGAAGGAGCAGGTGTCGATCACCTCCTGCACCTCGCCGCGCGCCTCGCTGATCGGCTTGCCGATCTCGCGGGTGACGAGGGCGGACAGGGCGTCGGCGTTGGCCTCGACCAGGCGACCGATCTGCTCGACCACCCGGCCGCGCACCGGAGCGGGAACGGCGGCCCAGCCGCGCTGCGCGTCGCGGGCGGTGCGGCAGGCGTCGACGAACTTCTCGGCGTCGGCGAGCAGCGCCTCGGCCACCGGCTCCTCGCGGGCCGGATCGACCGAGACCAGGCGGCCACCGGGAGCGTCCTCGAGCCACTTGCCTCCGACGAAGGAGCCGACGGGGCGCGTCACGACCGCACCGCCCGCGCCAGCGCCGCGACCGCGAGGTCGAGCTCGTCCTCGCCGACGGTCAGGGCGGGCCGGAAGCGGATCGAGCGCTCACCGCCACCGAGGATCAGCACCTTCTCGTCGCGGTGCAGCCGGGCGACGGCGGCGGCGCGCGCCTCCGGCGTGGGGAGGTCGACCGCGACGAACAGGCCGCGCCCGCGCACGTTGTCGATCCCGGGGACGCCTCCGAGCCCGTCCAGCAGCCGCTTGCCCAGCACCGCGGCGCGTTCGACCAGCCCGTCGGACTCGATGACCTCGAGGTAGCGGCGCGAGCGGACCATGTCGGCGAGCCCGCCGCCCCACGTCGAGTTGATCCGCGACGACACGGCGAACACGTTGTCGGGCACCTCGTCCACGCGCCCGCCCGCCATGATCCCGCAGACCTGCAGCTTCTTGCCGAACGCGACGACGTCGGGCGTCAGGCCCAGCTGCTGGTATGCCCACGCGGTGCCGGTCATCCCGCCGCCGGTCTGCACCTCGTCGAGCACGAACAGGGCGTCGTGCTCGTGGCACAGGGACTGCATCGCCTGCAGGAACTCGGCCCGCATGTGGTTGTCGCCGCCCTCGCCCTGGATCGGCTCGGCGATGAAGCAGGCGATGTCGTGCGGGTGGGCCGCGAACGCGGCGCGGGCCTGCTCCAGCGCGCGGGCCTCCGCGGCCTCGACCTCGCCGCGGTCGAGCGGGAAGCGCAGCGCGGGCACGTCGATGCGGGGCCAGTCGAACGTCGGGAACAGGGCCGTCTTGACCGGGTCGGTGTTGGTCAGCGAGAGCGTGTAGCCGCTGCGGCCGTGGAACGCCTTGCGCAGGTGCAGGACCTTCGTGCCCCGGTCGGCAGGACGTCCCAGCATGGCGTTGTGCCTGCGCTTCCAGTCGAACGCGGTCTTCAACGCGTTCTCGACGGCGAGCGCGCCACCCTCCACGAGGAACAGGTGCGGCAGGGCGGGATCGCCGAGGACCCGCTCGAACGTCTCGACGAACGCCGCCATCTGGACGGTGTAGATGTCGGAGTTCGACGGCTTGTTGACCGCCGCCTCGGTGAGCTCCGCCAGGAACGCCGGGTCGTCGGCGAGCGCCGGGTGGTTCATCCCCAGGGGCGCGGAGGCGAAGAAGCTGAACATGTCGAGCCAACGCGTGCCGTCGCGGGCGTCGACGAGCCACGACCCCCGGCTGGCGCGGGTGTCGAGCACCAGGTCGAAGCCGTCGACGAGCAGGTGGCGGCGCAGTATCTCCATGACCTGGGTCTCGTGGACGCGGTCCGGGGTGACGGTCATGCGCACCAGTGTCGGAGCGGTGATCGTCACGGCACACGACTCCGAGCGTCGGGATCCGACCACGAAGTGCCACGATGTGCGCCGTGTCACCGACGGATCGTCAGCTCGACGACCTCGACCGCAAGGTGCTCGCGCTCCTCGCGGCCGACGGCCGCGCCTCGATGGCGGACCTCGGGCGCGCCGTCGGGCTGTCGCGCACCGCCGTGCTCGCGCGCGTCCAGCGCCTGGAGCGCGAGGGCGTGGTCCGCGGCTACCACGCCGAGATCGTGCTGCCGGGCTCCGAGGCCGCGCACCGCGCCCGCGTCGGCATCGTGATCCGCACCCCCGACGTCGCCGGCTACGTCCGGCGGCTCTCCGCACTGCCCGGCGTCACCGGCATCGAGACCGTGACGGGGGAGTACGACCTGATGGTGCTGGTCACGGCGTCGAGCGCGGGCGAGCTGGACGCCGTGCTCGACGGCATCCAGGGCTGGCGGGAGACGGTGCGGACGACGACGTGGGTGGTGCTGACGCGCTACCGATGAGGCGGCCGTGAGTGGATACGAGTGCTCCAACACTCGTATCCACTCACGGGTGTCGGTCACCGGACCGGGGGTCCCTCCCCGATACCGTGGAACGCATGGCAGGACGGACGACCGCCGGCGGCGGACGGGGCACCGCGGCGCGGTCGTCCCGGGGCGGGGCGCGCAAGCCCACGTCCCGGTCGACGCCGCGCCGCTCGTCCGGTTCCACGCGCCGGACCCCGGCGAAGCGCCAGCCCGACATGATCGACCGCGGGATCGACGGCGTGGGCCGGGGCATCGCCCGCGCCGGCAGGTCGCTGGGCCGGGCCGTCGGCCGCACCCGCGAGCTCGACCCGGCCCACCGCCGCGACGGGCTCGGCTTCGCGCTGCTCGTGCTCGGCGTCGTGGCGGCGGCCGGCATCTGGTGGGGCGCGGGCGGGCCGGTCGGGGGGTGGCTCTCCGGCGCGGTGGCCGCCGTCGTCGGGCTCGGCGCGGTGGTGCTGCCCGTGCTGCTCGTGGCCACCGGCGTGCTGCTGATGGGCACGCCGCCGCACCCGGAGTCGCGGCCCCGGGTGGCCGTCGGGTCGCTGCTGCTGGCCCTCGGCGTGCTCGGCCTCGTGCACATCGTCGCGGGCCGCCCCGACGACCCCGCGCTCTGGTCGCAGGGCGGGGGAGCCATCGGCTACGTGGCCGCCACCCCGCTCGCCACCGGCCTGACGTCCTGGGTGGCCGTCCCCGTCCTCGTCCTGCTGTCCGGGTACGCGTTCCTGGTGCTCACGGGCACGCCGGTGCGGGCGGTGCCGAACCGGGTCCGGCGGCTGCTCGGGCAGACCGTCGAGGAGCCCGAGCCCGAGAGCGGTGCGCAGGGCGAGGCCGTCACCGACACCCCGCCGGTGGCGCTGCGGCGCCCGTCGCGGCGGCGGCAGGCCTCCCGGGTGGCCGACGTCTACCGCGACGACCCCGACGAGACCCCGGAGGCGCTCGACCCGCCCGCTGCCGAGGGGGCACCTGCCGCCGAGGAGCCCGCGCGACCCAAGCGCAAGCCGGGGGCCGTGCAGGCCACCCCGCCCGCCGAGGCCGAGCCGGACGGCGCCGTGGGGGAGCAGCTGCGCCTGACCGTGCAGCCCACCGCCGAGGGCCAGGAGCCCTACAAGCTGCCGCCCAGCGACCTGCTGCCCACCGGGCCCGCGCCCAAGACCCGCAGCCGCGCCAACGACGCGATGATCGAGGCCATCGGCGGGGTGCTCGAGCAGTTCAACGTCGACGCCCAGGTCACGGGCTTCACCCGCGGGCCCACCGTCACCCGCTACGAGATCGAGCTCGGCCCGGCCGTGAAGGTCGAGAAGATCACGCAGCTGCAGCGCAACATCTCCTACGCCGTCGCCACCGACAACGTGCGGCTGCTCGCACCGATCCCGGGCAAGTCGGCGGTCGGGATCGAGGTGCCCAACACCGACCGCGAGATGGTGCGCCTCGGTGACGTGCTGCGCTCGGGCGCCGCGCGCACCGAGCAGCACCCGCTCGGGATCGGGCTGGGCAAGGACATCGAGGGCCACTTCCTCGTGGCCAACCTCGCGAAGATGCCCCACCTGCTGGTGGCCGGCTCCACCGGCTCCGGCAAGTCGAGCTTCGTCAACTCGATGCTGGTGTCGCTGCTGTCGCGGGCCACGCCCGACGAGGTCCGGATGATCCTCATCGACCCGAAGATGGTCGAGCTCACCCCGTACGAGGGCATCCCGCACCTGATCACCCCGATCATCACCCAGCCGAAGAAGGCGGCGTCGGCGCTCGCGTGGCTCGTCGAGGAGATGGAGCAGCGCTACCAGGACATGCAGGCCAGCCGGGTGCGCCACGTCGACGACTTCAACCGCAAGGTCCGCTCCGGCGAGATCACCGCGCCGCTGGGCAGCGAGCGCGAGTACCGGCCCTACCCGTACATCCTCTGCATCGTCGACGAGCTCGCCGACCTCATGATGACCGCGCCGCGCGA
The DNA here is from genome assembly GCF_006716445.1 of Pseudonocardia kunmingensis. Taxonomy (GTDB): domain Bacteria; phylum Actinomycetota; class Actinomycetes; order Mycobacteriales; family Pseudonocardiaceae; genus Pseudonocardia; species Pseudonocardia kunmingensis. Next base: position 1,159,873 of record NZ_VFPA01000001.1, on the reverse strand, counting down.
CGTCGAGGACGCGGTCGTGCGGATCACCCAGAAGGCCCGCGCCGCAGGCATCCACCTGGTGCTCGCCACGCAGCGCCCGTCCGTCGACGTCGTGACCGGCCTGATCAAGACGAACGTGCCGTCCCGGCTGGCGTTCGCGACGTCCTCGCTCACCGACTCCCGCGTCATCCTCGACCAGCCCGGCGCGGAGAAGCTGATCGGCATGGGCGACGGGCTGTACCTGCCGATGGGCGCCGGCAAGCCCGTCCGCATGCAGGGTGCCTACGTCAGCGACGAGGAGATCTCGAGCGTCGTCGCGTTCACGAAGGACCAGGCCGAGCCCACCTACACCGAGGGCGTCACCGCGCAGAAGCAGGGCGAGGCCAAGGAGATAGACCCCGACATCGGCGACGACCTCGACGTGTTGATCCAGGCCGCCGAGCTGATCGTCACCTCGCAGTTCGGGTCGACCTCGATGCTGCAGCGCAAGCTGCGCGTCGGCTTCGCCAAGGCCGGGCGCCTGATGGACCTGCTGGAGACGCGCGGCATCGTCGGGCCGTCGGAGGGGTCGAAGGCGCGCGAGGTGCTGATCAAGCCGGACGAGCTGGAGAGCGTGCTCTGGCTGATCCGCGGCGGCGGCGGCCCGGACGGCGAGGACGACGAATGAACACCCGGCAGGCCACGGCGGGCGACCACCGGGCGATCGTCGGGTGCGTGCAGCGCTGGTGGGCCGACTCGCGGACGCCCGAGCAGGCGCGGGAGCTCTCGCTGCTCCTGCCGAGGTTGTTCCTGCAGCACTTCGCGCGGACCAGCCTGGTGGTCGAGGACGCCTCCGGGATCCGGGCGTTCCTCGTGGGATTCCACTCCGCCGACGCGGCGGACGAGGCGTACATCCACTTCGTGGGGGTCGACCCGCAGCTGCGGGGCACCGGCACGGGGCGCGACCTCTACGGCAGGTTCTTCGCGCAGGCGGCCATGGCCGGCAGGCGGACGGTACGGGCGATCACCTCGCCGGCGAACACGGGATCCGTCGCCTTCCACCGCGCGCTGGGCTTCGACCTCGAACCCGGAGACAAGCAGGTCGACGGGATTCCGGTGCACACCGACCACGACGGCCCCGGGCAGGACCGGGTGTGCTTCCGGCGGCTGCTCGACGCGGCCTGACGCGCCCGGTCCAGCTCCTCCGGTGCGGCGCCGGGGTGGTGCGGCGGGGGTTCGGCTTGCGTGGGCGCGCCCTACCGGGCTCGAGACCAGCTGCCCACCCCTGTTCCAGGCGTCACTCGCAGCCGGTCCGGCGGCGTACCCGGCCCGGGAAATGAGCCGCACCCGTGCAGCGCATGTCCCGTTTCCGCCCATCAAGAGCGCCTGGACGGCCTCGGACCGGTCCGATGATCACCGGAACGGGGCGGGACGGGACCACCGCCAGGTGCGCACGCACCCGGCAGCGACGTTCTGGTCCGGAACAGGCCTGGGCCATGTCGGGGACGGCCGCCCGGCCAGCCACAGCATTCGGCAGTTGAGCCAACGCGGCCACCTCGCCGACGGGCGGGGCAGCGGAACCGGTCGACTGCGCCCAAGACCGGGACGAGGCGGGCGGCAGCGGCCTCGAGCCGGGAACGGCCCGCCCACAAGAGAATCCACCGCCACATCGACACCATGAGTCCGCGACCGCGGGCCGAAGACCCATGACGTCGACCGGGTCGTGCGCAGGCGCGTCCCGCGGAACGCGCCAACGGCCATGATCAGCAGAAGTGGTATCAGAGCGACAGATCTGTCGCCCTCAGAGCGACAGATCTGTCGCCCTCACACCACTCCTGGCGATCACCCTGGCGAGCCGAGGTCCGAGACGTACGAGAGGGCGGTCGTGGGGACGCTGACGTGCGTCTCGCGGCGATCACGCGCCGTCCGGGCCCCGATCCGGGGCGTCGCGAGAGCTCACGCGAGCTTCCTCCGTTGCGCCAGGAGGCATCGGGCGCAGCGCGGCGAACCCCCGGTCGAGCAGCTCGGTCCGGTCGGCGCGGCCGTCCGTGCGCACCCATTCCGCGGCGACGCTGTCGAGCACGGCGACGGCGGCGTTCGCGAGCAGGTCGGCGGTGAAGGTGTCGAGCGCGCCCGCCGACCGCGCGACCAGCGCGTCACGGGCCGCGTGCCGCCAGAGCTCGCGCTTCTGGTGCAGACGGGCGCGCAGAACGGGGGTCGTCTCGATGAGGCGCTGGTGGGCCAGCGCGGTGGCCGAGGTGTGGATCTGCTCGTGCCAGCGGCGCAGCACCTGGTGCAGGCACTCCCAGGGGTCCTCGCCCGCCGGCCGCGCACGCAGGTCCTCGACGACCTGCTCGACGAGGACCTCGGTGCCGGCGAAGACCGCGTCCTCCTTCGTCGGGAAGTAGCGGAAGAAGCTGCGCTTGGTCATGCCGACGGCCCGGGCGATGTCCTCGACGGTGGTCTCGTCGAAGCCGCGCTCGGCGAACAGCGCGACGGCGGCGTCCGCGAGCTCGGCGCGCACCGCACGCCGGGTCCGATCCCGCAGCGTCTCGGCCATCACCTGAGACTACTTCTCTGCATCTGTTGTCGAACCTGTCACTCGGTGTCGTAGTCTGATCCCCGATCGACAGATGGAGGGAACATGGGGGACCGGACGATCGTGATCACCGGGAGCACCGGCGGGATCGGCAAGGAGACGGCGCGCGGGCTGGCGCGCCTGGGAGCGCGCGTCGTGCTCGTCGGGCGCGACCCGCACCGCGCCGCGGCGGCCGCGGACGAGCTGCGCCGCCACACCGGCAACGACGCCGTCGACGCGCTCACCGCCGACGTCACGCGGCAGGCCGACCTGCGCCGCCTGGCCGACGAGGTGGGCGCCCGGTACGGCCGGCTGGACGTGCTGGTCAACAACGCCGCGATCGTGCGGGACCGCCGCGAGCTCACCGAGGACGGTGTCGAGGCGATGTTCGCGGCGAACGTCCTCGCGCCGTTCCTGCTCACCCACCTGCTGCTCCCGACGCTGCGCGCCGCGGGACGGGCCCGGGTCGTGAACGTCACCGGCGCCGTGCCCCGCGGCCGGATCGACCTCGACAACCTGCAGGGGGAGCGGCGCTACCCCTGGTTCATCAACCAGACCAAACGCGCGCTGATGGCGATGAGCTACGAGTTCGCGACCCGCCTCCCCGGCGACGAGGTGACGATCAACGTGGCGTACCCGGGCCACGCGTACACCGACATGAACCGGAACCTGTCGGCCGCCACGTTCCCGGCGCCTGCCCGCCCGCTCGTGCCGCTGCTGCGGCTCGTCCTCCCGATCGCCTACGGCGGCCGGGCGATCGAGAAGGCCTCCCGCTCGAGCGTCCGGCTCGCGTCCGACCCCGCGCTGTCCGGCGTGCACCGCACCTACGTCGACACGAACGGCCGGCCCACCCCGTGGCCGCGCTGCGCCGTCGACGCGCGCAACCGGGAGGTGATCTGGGCGCTCTGCGAACGCCTCAGCGGCCCCTTGTCGACGAACGGCACCTTCGTCTGCCCCTAGTGTCCCCCGCCGGAAGCCCGCCGAATAATTCGGCGGCCCACCTCCACGCTGCGCGCACCGGTCGACGAGCCGAGTACGCCCGGTACGAGGCCCGCCGCCCGGCACACGCAGCGCGAACCTGGATCCACCGACTTACCCAGCGAACTTCCGGCGGGGGACACTAGCCGACGAGAGCGCCGTTCGGCAGGCGGGGGGAGAGCCACTTCGTCGCCGGCTCGCCCGCCAGGTCGCGGAAGTCGCGGGACAGGTGCGCCTGGTCGGCGTAGCCCGCCTCCGCCGCCACCTGGGCCAGCGAAGGGCGGTCCGGGGCTCGCAGCCGGTCGCAGGCGGCCTCGAAGCGGATCAGCCGCGCCGCCGCCTTGAGCCCGAGCCCGGTCTCGGTGCGGAACTTCTCCGTGAGGTGGCGCCGGCTCCAGCCCAGCTCGCGGGCGAGCTCCTCGACGCGCAGGGTGCCACCGGTGGCGGTGAGCCGGTCCCACGCGTACCCCACCTCCGGTCGCACACCGCGCTCACCGGGCCCGTCGGCCAGCAGCGCCGTGAGCTCGTCGTCGAGCAGGGCGAACCGCTCCGGCCAGCCGTCGGCGGAGGCCAGCCGGTCGGTGACGGCGGCCGCGCGGCGGCCCAGCAGCGCGTCGAGACCGACGGTGTCGCCTGCCAGCGCCCCGGCGGGCACCCCCAGCAGCGCCCGTGCGCCGCGCCAGGTGAGCCGCAGCTGCAAGCCGGTCTGCGGCTCGCCCTGGGCGATGCGGGCCGGCGCGTCGTGCAGCCCGCCGACCGCGGAGACGAAGCTGCCCGGCGGCTTGCTCGGATCGGCGTTGGTGAGCACCTCGACGCGGCCGTCGAGGCAGATCAGGAAGGTCAGGTGCGCCGAGGCCACGCCCTGGTGGACCGACGGGGGTGCGGCCTCCTGCCGGTAGCCCGTGTACGCGCTCACGTACGGCCGCAGCGGCGCCGCGGGCGTGCGCCAGCAGGCGCGGAACGCGCTCTCGAGGACCGGGGCGGCCATACCCGGGAGGCTACGCGCGGACCCCGACCATCGGGGTGCCTCTACAGGTGCAGCAGCATCCGCACGTTGCCCAGCGTGTTGGGTTTCACGTGCGCCAGGTCCAGGAACTCCGCCACGCCGGTGTCGTAGGAGCGCAGCATCGCGGCGAAGACGTCGGGTTCCACGGGCGTGCCGTCGATCTCCACGAAGCCGTGCCTGCCGAAGAACTGCCGCTCGAACGTCAGCACGAACAGCCGCTGCAGGCCCAGCTCGCGCGCTCCGTCGACGAGCGCGGAGACGATGGCGTGGCCGACGCCGCGGCCGACGACGCGCGGGTCCACCGCGACCGTGCGGATCTCGCCGAGGTCCTCCCAGAGCACGTGCAGCGCCCCGCACCCGACGACCTCGCCGTCGAGCTCGGCCACGAGGAACTCGGGCACGGACTCGTAGAGGGTGATCATCTCCTTGGCCAGGAGCACCCGGCCCGCGTAGGCGTCCACGAGCTGTTTGATCGTCCCGACGTCCGCGGTGCGCGCCCGCCGGACAACCACCTCTGCCACGACCCGTCAGATTAGATCAACCGCTGCCGATACCCTGGTGCGCGTGCCCGAACCCGACGCTCCGCGGCGTGCCGCCCTGCTCACCCTCGGCTGTGCCCGCAACGAGGTCGACTCGGAGGAGCTCGCCGGTCGGTTGACCGGCAGCGGGTGGGAGCTGGTCGACGCCGACTCCGGCACCGCCGATGTGATCGTCGTCAACACCTGCGGCTTCGTCGAGCAGGCCAAGAAGGACTCCATCGACACCCTGCTGGCGGCCTCCGACGCGGCGGCGCCCCGCGGCGCGAAGGTCGTGGCCGTCGGCTGCCTCGCCGAGCGCTACGGCGCGGAGCTGGCCGAGAACCTGCCCGAGGCCGACGCCGTGCTCGGCTTCGACGCCTACCCCGAGCTCGCCGAGCGGCTCGGCGACGTCCTCGGCGGTCACGCGCCCGCCCCGCACGTCCCGGTCGACCGGCGCACGTTGCTGCCGATCTCCCCCGTGGAGCGCCCGGCGGCCGCGAACGACGTCGCGGTCCCCGGCCACGCCTGGGTGCCGAACCTCGCGCGCACGCGGCTGTCCGACGCGCCCGTGGCCCCGCTGAAGCTCGCCTCCGGCTGCGACCGCCGCTGCGCGTTCTGCGCGATCCCGTCCTTCCGCGGGGCGTTCGTGTCGCGCCCGCCGGACGACGTCGTCGCCGAGGCGGCGTGGCTGGGCATGCACGGCGTGCGCGAGCTCGTGCTCGTCAGCGAGAACTCCACCTCCTACGGCAAGGACCTGCCCGGCGGCACCAGCGCGCTGGCCCGCCTCCTGCCCCGCCTGACGCACGTGCCGGGCATCGACCGGGTGCGGGTGTCCTACCTGCAGCCCGCCGAGCTGCGCCCGGACCTGCTGGAGGTCATCGCCACCACGCCGGGCGTCGCGCCCTACTTCGACCTGTCGTTCCAGCACGCGAGCCCCGCGGTGCTGCGCCGGATGCGCCGGTTCGGCTCGCGGGAGGACTTCCTCGCGCTCTGCGAGCGCATCCGCGCGCTCGCCCCCGAGGCCGGGATCCGCAGCAACGTGATCGTCGGCTTCCCCGGCGAGACGGAGGAGGACCTCGCCGAGCTGGAGGCGTTCCTGACCGGCGCGCGGCTGGACGCGGTGGGCGTCTTCGGCTACTCCGACGAGGACGGCACCGAGGCGGCCGGCTACGACGGCAAGCTCCCGACCGAGGAGGTCGCCGCCCGCGTCGAGCGGATCACCTCGCTCGTCGACGAGCTGATGGCGCAGCGGGCCGAGGACCGGGTCGGCACCGAGGTCACGGTGCTCGTCGAGGCCGCGGAGGACGACGACTTCGAGTGCACCGGGCGCGCCGACCACCAGGCGCCCGAGGTCGACGGCGAGTGCGTGCTCGAGCGCGGTTCCGGGCTCGGACCCGGCGAGCTCGTGCGGGCCGTCGTCGTCGGCACCGAGGGCGCCGACCTCGTCGTCTCGCCGCGGGAGACCGTGGCGTCGAGCGCGCTCGCCGCGTCCGGAGCCGGCCGGGGGCCCGGGTGAGCTCTGCCCCGGCGAACCCGCCCCCGCTGCTGAACATCGCGAACGTCCTCACCGGTGTCCGGCTCCTGCTGGTGCCGGTGTTCCTCGTCGTGCTGTTCGTCGAGGACGGTGGCGACACCGGCTGGCGCCTGGCGGCCACGGGTGTTTTCGCGCTCGCGGCGATCACCGACCGGTTCGACGGGGAGCTGGCGCGCAGCCGCGGCCTCGTCACGGCGTTCGGCACGATCGCCGACCCGATCGCGGACAAGGCGCTCACCGGGGCGGCGCTCATCGGGCTCTCGGTGCTGGCCGAGATCCCGTGGTGGGTCACGATCGTGATCATGGGCCGGGAGCTGGGCATCACCGTGCTGCGGTTCTGGGTCCTGCGGCACGGGATCATCCCCGCGAGCCGCGGCGGCAAGGCGAAGACCCTGTGCCAGGCGGTGGCCATCGGGCTGTACCTGCTGCCGCTGCCGGAGCTGCTCGGCGTCACCGGGCCGGTCGAGGTCGCGCGCTGGACGGTGCTCGGGATCGCCCTCGCCCTGACCGTCCTCACCGGGCTGGACTACGTGCTGCGCGCCGTGCGGTTGCGCGCCGCGGCTGCTGCCGCCGTGCCCGACACGCGCTGATCGGACCGGCGCGCACCCCCGTGTTCGCCGTGGGCGTACGCGCCGGACCGCGTCGTGCGGGGACGCGGCGGGCGCGGAGTCGGTACGGTGATCTCACCGGCCGCGGTGTGCGGGCGTGCCGGCGGACGAGCGAGGAGGGTCGCATGGCGGTGCTGATGCGGGAGGCGATCGGCGGCAGCCTGCGACGTGTGCGCACGGCGCGGCGGCGCACCCTGCGGGACGTGTCGCGCCGTGCCCGGGTGAGCCTGGGGTACCTCTCCGAGGTGGAGCGTGGCCGCAAGGAACCTTCCAGCGAGCTGCTCGCCGCCATCTGCGAGGCGCTCGAGATCGCGCTGAGCGACCTGCTCGCCGAGGCGGCGGAAGCCATCGCGGCGGAGGCGGTCACGGCCGAGGCCGCGCGCCTGCGCCGCCCGGTGGGCCTGCGGCAGATGGACCTGCGCCTGGCGTCCGGGGCCGACGAGCCGATCCCCGCGATGTCCCCGGTGGCGCCGGTCGCCCCGCGCCACGTGCCGCAGCAGCCGAAGAGCCCGCAGCCCGTGGCCCTGGCCTCGGTACGCGCCGCGTAGGGCGCACGCATCGTCAGCACCTTGGAGCCCTACTGCTGCTCTCGCGCGCCCGAGGACAGCGGTAAGGCTCCAACGTGCGGTGATGGGTGCGTGCGTGCGTCGGCGTTCTCGGGGTCGGGCCGGTAGCCTGAGGTCCGGGTTGCCCCCACGGTGACCTCCGGATGATCCCCGATATCGTCGCGGATCGGTGGAAGCCGGGCCGCGTCGGTGCCACGATGGGGCGCAGCGCACCCGGCCGGCAGGCCGGGCAGCCGGAACGGACACGGACAGGCAGCGGCGAGCGCGTCGCACTCGGAGGGCGGAGCAGATGGCCAACGGTTTCACGAAGGCCTGGAAGTACCTGATGGCGCTGTTCTCGTCCAAGGTCGACGAGTACGCCGACCCGAAGGTGCAGATCCAGCAGGCCATCGAGGACGCCCAGCGTCAGCACCAGTCGCTGTCCCAGCAGGCCGCCGCGGTGATCGGCAACCAGCGTCAGCTCGAGATGAAGCTCAACCGCCAGCTCGGTGAGATCGAGAAGCTCCAGGCCCAAGCGCGGCAGGCGCTCGTGCTCGCCGACCAGGCCCGCGCCGCCGGCGACGAGACGAAGGCCCAGCAGTACGAGCAGGCGGCGCAGATGGCCGCCACCCAGCTCGTCAGCGCTGAGCAGTCCGTCGAGGACCTCAAGACGCTGCACGACCAGGCGATCCAGGCCGCCGGGCAGGCCAAGCAGGCCGTCGAGCGCAACTCGATGATGTTGCAGCAGAAGATCGCCGAGCGCACCAAGCTGCTCAGCCAGCTCGAGCAGGCCAAGATGCAGGAGCAGGCCGCCGCCTCGCTGCGGCAGATGACGGAGCTCGCGTCGCCGGGGAGCACCCCGTCGCTGGAGGATGTGCGCGAGAAGATCGAGCGGCGCTACGCCAACGCGATCGGCTCGGCCGAGCTGGCGCAGAACTCGGTGCAGGGCCGCATGCTGGAGGTCCAGCAGGCCACGGTGGACATGGCGGGGGCGAACCGCCTCGAGCAGATCCGCGCGTCGCTGCAGGGCGGCTCCGTGGCCGGGGAGGTCACCTCCGGCGACCCCGCCGCCGCCCCCACCAAGCTGAACAAGCAGCAGCAGCCCGGCACCGCCTGAGTCGCCGCACGTCCCGACGCCGCCCGCCCCACCCGGGGCCGGGCGGCGTCGGCGTCCGAGGGGCCGACGGCTACGCGGCGAGCCCGGGCTCGTCCGCGGGCACCGGGTAGGCGGGGAGGTCGAGCTCCGTGGCGATCGACCTCGTGCTCGCGACGAGCAGCCGCTGCACCAGCCTCGTCCGCAGCAGGGCGTTGCGCAGCCACAACCGGGTGGCGGTGGACGGCGCGAGGAACTCGCCGGGGGCGGCGCCGCGCTGCCAGCGCCCGGTGTAGGCGCGCATCCGCCGTTCGTAGGCGGCGAACGCCGCGCGGTGATCGCCCTGCGCGGCAGCGAGCTCCCCGGCCAGCACGTGGGCGCCGACGACGGCGGCGCCCACACCCATGCCGCCGAGCGTGACGCCGGTGGCGGCGTCGCCGAGCAGGGCGACGCGCCCGGTGGACCACCGCGGGACGCTCACGCGGCTGATCGCGTCGAAGTACAGCTCCGCCGCCCCCGGCAGCGTCTCGAGCAGCTGCGGCACGAGCCAGCCCACACCGGCGAACGCGCCGGCGACCAGCTCCTTCTGGCGGTCGATGTCGGTGGGGTCGTACTCCAGGCGGGGTGCGGCGAAGACGAGGAACGCGCCGGCGCGTTCGGGGTCCCGGTCGTCGAGGGAGACGCTCGCCATCCGTCCGGGCACGTTGTACTGCTGGGGCGTGGTGCGCAGCCGGGGGTCGGCCACGGCGTCGGTCGGGAGGTCCCAGCCGGCGAGGTGGTAGCCCAGGTGCCGCACGTAGCGCGACTCGTCGCCGAAGGCGAGGCGTCGCACACCGGAGTGGATCCCGTCGGCGCCGACGACGAGGTCGACGGTGCGGGAGGCGCCGCGCGCGAGGTCGACGTGCACTCCGTCGGCGGTCTGCGTCAGAGCCGTGACGGAGTCGCCGAACAGGTACTCGGCACGCTCGGCGCTGCGGTCGTGGAGCACCCGGGACAGGTCCCGGCGCCGGACCTCGATGTCGCCGCCGGCGAACTCGGCCGGCAGCCCGAAGATCTCCCGCCCGTGCTCGTCGACGCAGCTCGAGGCGCCGCCGTGCGTCTGGACGGAGCGCAGCTCGTCGAGCACACCCATGGCCGCGAGGACGCCGAGATGGGTCGGGCCGCGGAAGTCGACCGCGAACCCGCTGGTGCGCAGCGCACGTGCGCTCTCGACGACGGTGGTCGTGGCGCCGTACCGCGAGAGCCAGAAGGCCAGGGACGGGCCGGCGACGCCCGCGCCGGAGACGAGGACGCGCAGACCGCGCAGCGGGAGGATGTTCATGGGGGCCACCTCGGATCGAAACTGTGTCTGAAGGACACAGTATATGGTGGACGCAGTAGGTCTGCGAGGAGCGATGTGGCAACGAGCGAGCACGACCGGGCCGTCGCCCTGCTGTGGGGCGAGCGCCCTCCGTCCACCCGGGGTCCCCGGCCGACCCTGACACCCGACGCGATCGCGCGGGCCGCGATCGGGATCGCCGATGCGGAGGGCCTCGCCGGCGTGACCATGCAGCGCGTCGCCGGCGCGCTCGGCGTCACCAAGATGGCGCTGTACCGGTACGTGCCCGGCAAGGTCGAGCTCATCGCGCTCATGACCGACACGGCCATCGGCGAACCGCCGCGCCTCGAGGCCGTCGACGGCGGCTGGCGGCCGCGGCTCGACGGATGGGCCCGCCGGCTGTTCGACCGGTTCTGGCAGCACCCGTGGACGCTGGAGAGCACCGTGGGCGCCCGTGCGATGGGCCCGCACGAGCTGGGCTGGATGGAGCAGGCCATCGCAGCCCTCGACGGCACCGGGCTCGACGGCGGCGAGGCGCTCGACGTCGCCGTCACCCTCGTCGGCCACGTCCGCTCGATCGCCCAGCAGGGCGCCGCCGCGTCCGGCGGCCCTCCGGAGCAGGCGATGGGCGCCACGCTCGACGCGCTCGTCCGCGGCCGGGAGGACCGGTTCCCGGCGCTGGCGGCGGCCCTCGCGTCGGTCGCCGCGCACGGCACGCAGGACCAGGCCCTCGACGTCGGTCTGCGCCTCATCCTCGACGGCGCCGACCTGCTGGTCCGCGCCCGTTCCTGCGGCTGACGCCGGGCGCGCTACGTCGCGACGGCGCTCGTGCCCCTCGCCGGGACGAACAGCATGGCGAGCGCCCCGAGCAGCGCGGGCACGGCGAACGCGTAGAAGTTCGCCTCGATGCCCCAGCCGGACGCGAGCACCGCGCCGCCGTACAGCGGGCCGAGGATGGCGCCGAGCCGGCCGACGCCCAACGCCCAGCCCAGCCCGGTGGCCCGCATGTCGACCGGGTAGTAGGCCGCGGTGTAGGCGTTGACGAGGATGGTCGTGCCGATCGTGCACGCGCCCGCGACGCCGACCAGCACGAACAGCAGCGGTGCCGGGAGCGGCACGCTGAGCAGGAAGATGCACAGGGCCGCGACGAGGAACATCCCCACGGTCACGGGCTTGGAGCCGACCCGGTCGGCGACCGCGCCGAGCAGCGGGGTGCCCACGATCGCGCCCAGGTTCAGCACGAGCAGGAACGCCAGTGCCGAGCCCAGCGGGTAGCCGGCCTCGCGCATGATCTGCGCGAGCCAGGTGTTCAGCCCGTACACGAGCAGCAGGCCGACCCCGGTGCCGAGCCAGAACAGCAGCGTGCCCCGGACCAGGTTCGGGGCGACGAGCCGCTTCAGCGTGCTCGCCGCGCCGGCGTCCTCGGCCGGTGCCGCCGGCTGCTCGAGCGTCAGGCCGAAGCGGTCGGCGAGCGCGCGGGCCTCGGCCTCGCGGCCCCGCGCGAGCAGGTAGCTCGCCGACTCCGGCAGCAGGCGCCACGCCACCGGCAGCAGCAGCGCGCCGAGGGCGGCGCCGATCCAGAACATCGCGCGCCACCCGAGGCTCGGGATGACCATGATCGCGACGAGCGCGGCGGCGATCCCGCCGATCGAGTAGCCGGAGAACATCACCGCGTTCGTCGTGCTCCGGTGGCGCGGGTGGGCGTACTCGATGGTGAGCGCGATCGCCGTCGGGACCACGCCGCCGAGCCCGATCCCCGCGACGAACCGGGCGGCGCCGAACAGCTCGGGCGTCGGCGCGGCGGCGGCGAGCGCCATCGCCACCGAGAACCACGCGATGCAGCCCAGCATGATGCGCCGCCGGCCGACGACGTCGGTGATCGTGCCGATCACCATCGCTCCGATCAACATCCCGACCAGCGCGTACGCGCCGATGCGCCCGGCCTGGGGCGCGGTGAGCGTCCACTCGGCGGAGCCGTCGACCAGCGTGGGCACGACCGTGCCGTAGACGATGAGGTCGTAGCCGTCGATCACGATCGTGACGCAGCAGAGTGCGACGACGAGGAACCGCGACGACGTACTGCTCGGGGTGTCGGTGCTCACCGCCTCATCCTGGTCGGAGCCGGGCCCGGCTGGCAGGCGGGGCACCAGTACGCGATGCGGGCGTACACGCCGTCGCCCTGCTCGGCGGTGCGGATGCGGGTGCCGCAGCGGCGGCAGCGCTGCCCGCCGCGCTCGAACACCCAGGTCTGCCGTCCACGGGCGAGATCGCCGGTGGTGGACTGCTGGGGACGGTCGGCGTTGCGCAGCAGCAGCTCGCGCGAGAGCGCGATCGCGGCGGCCGGGTCGGGGACGTCGCGGACGAGCGTCCACGGGGAGAGCCCGAGCAGGAAGCACACCTCGGTCTTGTAGAGGTTCCCGACCCCGGCCATCACCCGCTGCTCCAGCAGCACCAGCCCCAGCTCGGACGCCTCCCGCGCGGTGAACCGGCGCAACGCCTCCGCGGCGTGCGCGTCGCCCCAGGCCGGATCGAGCAGGTCCGGGCCCAGGTGCCCGACCAGCCGGCCCTCCTCGCCGGTGGGCAGCAGCTCCAGGTCGTGCAGGTTGAACCCGACGGCGGTGCGCCCGTCCGTCTCCAGCACCGCGCGCGCCTGGTGGGAGGGGCGCTGCCAGGGCGCGCCGGGCGGGTAGAGGTGCCACGAGCCGTCCAGGCGCAGGTGGCTGTGCAGGCTGCGCCCGTCGTCGAAGCGGGTGAACAGGTGCTTGCCGACCGAGGCGACCTCGAGCACGGTGCGGCCCGCGAGGTCGTGCCCGACGAGGCGCGGGTGGCGCAGCTCGCCGCGCACCAGCACCTGCCCGGCGAGCGCGGCGCGCAGCCGGCGCGCGGTGAGGTGGACGGTGTCGCCCTCGGGCACGCCGACGACGGTAGCGCGGTGCGCGGCCATCCACCGATCGGTTGGTCCTGGCCCCCGGGACGGTCGATCCGGGGGCGGCGGTGGGCCGCGACGATGGGGGAGTGCCGTCGAGCGGGGAGCAGCGACGTCCTCGGGGCGGTGCCGGGGCCGCGCCGAGCGCGTCGAGGGGGGTGCGCTCGGCGGCGAGCCGCCCGGCGGCCCGTCCGGAGAGCTACCGTGCGGCAGTGGGAGCTGGACGGTGACCGCGGCGCGGAGTGAGCCGGCGCTGCCCGGGGACCGTGAGCGCCGCCTCGACGCCGTGGAGCACCGGATCGACGTGCTCCTCGACCGCTGGTCGCCCTACGCGGGGCTCCTCCTCGGCGCCGTGCTGACGCCGCTGTTCCTCGCCGACGGGCCGGTGTGGGCGTGGGTGACCATCGGCGTCCTCGCGCCCGTGACGGCCCTGTGGTGCGCCCTGCTGGTGAGCGTGCGGCCGGTGCGGGCGGAACGGCCTGCGGTCGGTGCCGTGTACATCGTCGGGCTGCTCGTCCTGATGACCCCGCTGGTCTACGCGTCGCCGTTCTTCGCGTTCCAGGTCATCGCCGTGTACATCCACTCCTTCGCCTACCTGCGCGGCAGGTGGCGGTTCGTCGCGGTCGCCGCGGGCGCGGCGCTCGTGGCCTACTCGCAGGTCGGCGGGCGCTTCGCCGAGTTCACCCCGGGCCTCGGCGTCGCCGTGGCGGTGCTCGTGGTGGCGAACTCGCTCTTCGGCGGCGGGGCCACCTACTTCGGCGTGTTCATCTCGGAGCAGAGCCAGCGCAGGCGCCAGATCATCGAGGAGCTCAACGAGAGCAACCGGCGGCTGTCGGAGACACTCGGGGAGAACGCGGCGCTGCACGCGCAGCTGCTCGCCCAGGCCCGGGAGGCGGGCGTCATCGACGAGCGGGCCCGGCTCGCGCGGGAGATCCACGACACGATCGCGCAGGGGCTCACCGGGATCGTCACCCAGCTCGAGGCGGCAGGGGCGGCCGACGGCGAGCCGACCGTGCGCCGCCGCCACATCGACACGGCGCGCGCATTGGCCCGGGAGAGCCTCACCGAGGCCCGCCGGTCGGTCGACGCGCTCGCCCCCGGGCAGCTCGCGGCCGCGCAGCTGCCCGACGCGATCGCGGAGATGGCCAAGGCGTGGGCCGAGACGGCGGGCGTCGAGCTGATCCTGGACACCACCGGCGACCCCCGCCCGTTGCTGCCGGAGCTGGAGGTCACGCTGTTCCGGGTGGCACAGGAGGCGCTGGCGAACGTCGGCAAGCACGCCCAGGCGCGGCGGGTCGGGCTCACCCTGTCCTACATGGACGACGTCGTGGTGCTCGACGTGCGCGACGACGGGCGCGGCTTCGTCGCCCCCTGCGAGACCCCGCGCGGGGACGGCTCCGGCTTCGGGCTGACGGCCATGGAGCAACGGGTGCGGCGCGTGTCGGGCACGCTGACCGTGGAGAGCGAGCCGGGGGAGGGCGCGGCCCTGAGCGCGAGCGTGCCGGCGATCCCGGCGGAGGTGCGGTGATGGACCCGATCCGGGTGCTGATCGTCGACGACCACCCCGTCGTCCGCGACGGGTTGCGCGGCGTGCTCGACGGCGAGCCGGACATGCAGGTCGTCGGGGAGGCCGGCCACGGGGCGGAGGCGCTCGCGCGGGCGGGGGCCGTCGCCGTGGACGTGGTGCTGATGGACCTGCGGATGCCCGTCATGGGCGGCGTCGAGGCCATCGGGGAGCTGCGGCGCACCGCCCCGGACGTCCGCGTGCTCGTGCTCACCACCTACGACACCGACCGCGACGTGCTGCCCGCGATCGAGGCGGGTGCCACCGGCTACCTGCTCAAGGACACGCCCCGCGAGGAGCTCCTGCGCGCCGTGCGCGCCGCCCACCGGGGTGAGGCCGTGCTGTCGCCCGCGGTGGCGGGCCGGTTGATGGGGCAGGTCCGCACACCCACGCAGGACGCCCTGAGCGCACGCGAGCTGGAGGTGCTGCGGCTCGTCGCGGCCGGCTCGACCAACCGGGACGCCGCCCGGCGCCTGTTCATCAGCGAGGCCACCGTCAAGACCCACCTGCTGCACATCTACGCCAAGCTCGAGGTGCGCGACCGCGCCTCCGCGGTGGCCGCCGGGTACCAGCGCGGCCTGCTGAGCCCTTAGCTACGAGACCGGGACCCGGCCACACCGCGGTGTTCGGGTCGGAGGCGAGCAGGGCGGGCAGCCACTCCGGCGGGGTGTCGACGAAGCCGGCGAGCGCGGCCAGGTCGGCGGGCGGCAGGTGCTCCGGTCCGCCGCGCAGCGAGGTGGGCGGCTGACCCGGGCTCAGCCCGCCGCCGACCCGGACCCGCACCCGCGCACCCGTGCGGCCGCGGCCGCGAGCCCGCGCCGCGCGCCCGATGCCTCGACCGCCGCGAGCGCGAACGCGCTGCAGCTCGGGGTGCCCGGGCAGCGCGGAGTGAACCGGCTGAGCCACCGCTGGTAGGCGCGGACGGCGGTCCGCACCAGCCGGTCGGCTCCGCGCGGCGGCACCACGGCCGCGGCCAGGAACAGCAGGGTGGACACCCGCAGCAGCGACAGGTTGCAGTCGCAGCCGTCGCAGCGTCCCCCGCCCGCGCCTTCGCCTCCGCCTCCGGCGCCGCCCCGCCCGCAGCCGCTGGCGCAGGTGCGTACGCCGTTGATCACCTCGCAGGTGTCGGAGACCTCGTCGCACCGCTGCTCGCACCGCTGCCGGCGGCGCCGCTGCCGGTCCCGCCGCGAGTCCCCCGGCTCCCCGTCCGGCTCCACCCGCTCCTCCTCCGCGGCTCACACGGCCCCGTGACGCCCTCGAGGCGAGATCATTCCTGATGGGTCGGTCGGGTCCCGGTGCGGCCGGGCATGATCGCCGAGTGCGGTTCCAGGGCCGCGCCCGTGCGGTTCCGTGACCGCACACGGCGATCATCGCTGGGTAGGGGCGGACGGCGCCGGGCCGGGACGGGCGGCGATCACCAGGAGCGGCGCCGGAGCTGCAGCCGTGCGGTCCTGAGACCGCAGGCGGCGATCATGTCCCGGCTGCGCCGCCGCGGCTCGGGTCGGCTCGTGCCGACGCCGTGGCCGACCCCGGCGATCGTGCCATGTGCACATCTACGCCAAGCTCGAGGTGCGCGACCGTGCCTCCGCCGCCGGGTACCAGCGCGGCCTGCTGAGTCCCTAGTAGGAGACCGGGACCCGGGTGCGCAGCGCGTACAGGACGTCGTCGCGGTCGTGGACGAACCCCAGCCGGGCCGCGACGGCGAGGCTGCCGGTGTTGTCCGGGGACGTCGTCCACGTGGGCACGTGGCCCCGGGCCCGGATGTCGGCCACCAGCGCGGCCGCGCACGCCGTGGACAGCCCCCGCCTGCGGTGCGCGGGCTCCGTGACGACACCGATGTCCTCGTAGGTGCCACCGACGTAGAACGGGACGGCGAGCGCGGCCACCCGGCCCTCGACGACCACGCCGCGCGCGACCCCGGCCGCGAGCAGCCCGGGCACGCCACCCCAGGTCTCGGCGATCCACGCGCTGTCCGCGTCCAGTGCGGCGAACGCGGGCGCGTCGGCGGGGGTGAGCAGGCGGACGTCAGGGGCGCGCACCGCCACCCCGGCGGGGAGCACCGCCACCAGGCGGTTCCACACGCCGGCGGCGGGATCTGCCGCGCGCAGTGCGGGCAGCCAGTCCGGCGGCGCCTCGACGAACCCGGCCGCACCGTCGAGGGCGTCGGGTGGCAGGCGGTCGGGCGCCCCGCGCAGGGCGAGGTTGCCCGGCAGCGCGGCGACCACGACCCGCGGGTCGGGCCAGCGGTCCACCTGCACGCGCCCGTGCCCGGTGCGCGCCACGTGCTCGAAGATCAGCGGCCCTGGACGCTCGGGGGCGAACCACGGGCGCAGCGCGGGGAGCCGGTCGGGCGCGACGGTCAGCACGACGCGCACCCTGCCGCGCCGCCGCCGCGGGCGCCACCGGTTAGCCGGTACCGTGGTGGCGTGCGGTGGACGACGGGACGGGCGGAGCTGCTGAGCTCGCTGCGCCTCCCGGGGATCGCGCTGGTCCTCGCCGTCGTCTCCTCGGCCGTCCTCGCCGCCGCGGCGGCGCCCGCCGGGGACGCCTCGCTCGTCGTCGGCGTGCTGGGCACCCTGCTGGCCGCCTGCGCGGTCGCCCGCGGCGTCGCCGTCGTGCTGCCCGCCCTCACCGGCCTCGGCCCGGTCGTCGCCGCGCGCGACCACCACCGCGCCCTCGCGCGACGGCCGGTGCCCCGCCACCGCGACCCGGACGCCCCTGGCCACACCCGCTCCCGAGCGCCGTCGGAGCTCGCCCCGGCGGCGTAGACGCGCGTCCACGCCGCCGGACGACGAGTCCCCGTTCCGGCTGCCCGTGGAGTGCCGTCATGCCCCGTACCGTCCTCGTCGACCCCTGCGCCATGGCTGTGGCGCCGTGCTAGACCCCGTCTACTACGCCGTCTCCGGCGTGATGTGGTGCTGGCACCAGCTGTTCGGGCTCCTGCTCGGCCCGGCCAGCGGCGCCGCGTGGGCGCTGTCGGTCGTATTCCTCGTGCTGACGCTGCGCGCCCTGCTGGTCCGCCCGTTCCTGGCCCAGGTGCGGTCGGGCCGGGCGATGCGCGCGCTCGCGCCGCAGCTGGCGCAGCTGCGCACCCGCCACGCCGACGACCCGGCCCGGCTGCTGCAGGAGACCCGCGCGCTCCAGCAGTCGCACGGCGTGAGCGCGGCCGGCACGATCCTGCCTGCGCTGCTGCAGGTGCCGGTGTTCGTCGGGTTGCTGCACGTGCTGACCCACTTCAACCGCCGCGGCCTGACCTTCGAGCAGAACGCCGCACTGGCCAATTACGCCTTCGGCCCCGACGAGGTGCGCTCGTTCCTCACCGCGCGGCTGTTCGGGGCGCCGCTCTCGTCGTACCTGAGCATGCCGCAGCAGCTGCTCGACTCCTTCGGCGGTCACGTGGACCGCTGGGAGGTCGCGGCGGTGGCCGTGCCGCTGATGGTGCTGGCCGCCGTGGCCACGCACTTCTCGGCGCGGCACTCGCTGCGCCACCAGCCGGCCGACGGCCCGCTCGGCGCGGTCATGCGCTGGACGCCCTGGGTCTTCCCGCTCGGGGCGCTGGTCGGCGGCGCGTTCTTCCCGCTCCCGATCGCCATCCTGCTGTACTGGCTGGTCAACAACCTCTGGACGCTGGTCCAGCAGTGGATCGTGTTCCGGCCGGCCGGGGAGCCGCCGCGCCCGCCCGAGACCGCCGTCGCGGCGCCGGCCGCAGCGCTCGCCGCCCCGGTCGCCGCCCCGGTCGCCCGGGCGCGGGGCGGCTCCGCGTCGCCCGGGCCCCGGCGCGGCTCCCCGGGCCGGCGCAGGTGACGGTCCCGGCGGTAGGAAGATCGGGTCGTGCACGCCACGACAACCCCGGACGGCACCCGCATCGCCTACCAGGTCGGCGGGTCGGGCCCGCCCCTGCTGCTGCTCTCCGGGCAGGCGAGCTCCCACACCTGGTGGAACGGCGTCCGCGACGAGCTCGCGGCCGCCCACACGACCGTGACGATGGACTACCGCGGCACCGGCGCGAGCGACAAGCCCGACACCCCGCACAGCACGCCCGGCTTCGCCGAGGACGCGGTGGCGGTGCTCGACGCGCTCGGGATCACGCAGGCCGACGTCTACGGCACGTCGATGGGCGGGCGGGTGGCCCAGTGGCTGGCGGCCCGGTACCCGGGGCGCGTGCGCCGCCTCGTCCTGGGCTGCACGTCGCCGGGCGGGGTGCACGCGGTGGAACGCGCCGACGACGTGCGCCGCTCGCTCGCGCAGCCGGACCCGGCGGCCAACCGGCAGGCGCTGCTCGAGCTGATGTACACGCCCGACTGGCTGCGCCGCGAGCCCGGCCCCTACTGGACGCTGGGCGACCCGGACATGCCCCCGCACTCGCGGCGCGGGCACCTGCGGGCCAGCGCGCGGCACGACGCCTGGGACGCGCTGCCCGGGATCGCGGCCCCCACGCTCGTGCTGCACGGCGGCGACGACCGGCTCAACCCGGCCGCCAACGCCCCCCTGCTGGCCGAGCGCATCCCCGGGGCGCGCCTGCACGTGATCCCGGGCGCCCGGCACGCCTACTTCGAGGAGTTCCGCGACGTCGCGGGCCCGCTGGTCGAGGCGTTCCTCGCCGCGGAACGGCACGCATGACGAACGGCACTTTCGTCGGTTAGGTACCGACGAGAGTGCCGTTCGTCAGCGGGGTGCTCCGTTCCCCGACTACCGGAGCGCCGTTGCGGTTATCCCGCATCCGTGGCCATCACCGCCGAGCACCTGACGCAGCTGTTCGACTCCGACCTCGCCGACCCGCACCTCGTCGTCACCGCGGGGGAGCCCCGGGTCGTCGACGGGCCGGCCGAGGAGGGGGACGGGCTCGTGGTCGCCTCCCGCGCCGACCTGCTGGCCGCGCGGGGCGGCCGGCGCCCCGAGGGCGAGACCCTCGACGAGCTCGCCGCCCGCCTGGACACCGCGGTGACCGGCATGGGCGGCTGAGCGCGCGTCACGCCCGCAGCCGCAGGCCCTTCGGGGTGACGCGGAATCCGGCCTCGGTGAGCACCTCGGCCAGGTCGGAGCCCAGCGACCCGACGCCGTCGGCGCGCTCGACGGCCAGGCTCCCGAGCCAGCCCTCGTGCACCGCACCGGCCAGGGCGTGGGCGGCCGCCACGAGCTCCTCGCGCTCCGCGGCGAACGACAGCAGCGACCGGCCGCCCCGCTCGACGTACAGCACGGGTGCGCCCTCGACGAGCACGACGAGCGCCCCCGCCTTGCGGCCCGGCCGGTGCTTGCTGTCGCCGACCGTGCCGGGCCAGGCGAGCGCGGCGCCGTAGGGCTGCGCCGGGTCGGCGGCGGCGAGCACCACGCCGGCCGGGCCCGCCGGACCGCGGCCCGCCCCGTCGGCTCCGGGCCATCCCGCACCGGACGCGCCCGGGGGACCGCCGTCCGGTCGCGACATCGCGCGGAGCCGGTCGATCGCGCCCGGCACCGCGAACTGCGCCGCGCCGAGGCCCTCCACCACGTAGCCGCGCCGCGCGCGGCCCGAATCCTCCATGGCCCGCAGCACCCGGTACACCCCGGCGAACCCGCCGCTGACCCGCTCGGTGCCGAGCGCGCCGCGGGTGAGGACGCCGTGGCGCTCGAGGAACGCCTCGGCGCGGGCGTGGGCGCGACGGGTGGGGTCGGGCTCCCGTTCCACGGCGAGTGACCACCGCCCGCCGACCGACGGCGGCCCGCCACGGCTCGGCATGGCCGGGCGCCCGGCGCGCAGCTGCGCGTACCGGCCACGGGCGGGGGAGCGGCGGCTGCGGTGGGCCGGGCCACCGCGGCTGCCGGGGGCCCGCCCGCCGCCCAGGCGCGCCCGCAGCGGCGAGAGGGTGTCGTTGGTGAGCAGGCCCGCCCACACCAGGTCCCAGACCGCGGCGACGACCACGTCGTCGGACGGGGCCTGCTCCCCGGCGTCGAGCAGGGTGCGGGTGGTGCGATCGGTGAGCTCCCGGAAGAAGAGCGCGCCGGCGCCGACCGGCGGTGCGTCGAGCTCGGGCAGGCCCAGCGCGGCGAGGACGGCCCGGTGCAGCGGTGTGCCGGCGACGTCCGGCTCCGGCTCGGGCAGCAGCAGGTCGGCGACGTCGGACGGGGCGACCGCGAGCCAGCCGTCGCTGCCGGCGAGCGGGCCGCACCCGGTCCAGGTGACCTCGCCGGCCGCCGTGAGCTCGTCGAGCAGCGCCGGGGTGTAGCCGGGCAGCCGGGCGGGCAGGACCAGCGACTCGAGCGCGCTCGCCGGCAGCGGCGCCCCGGCGAGCTGCTCCACCACGCCGAGCACGTCCTCCGCGCCGGGTGCGCGACGCATCCGGCCGCGGCGCTCGCCGCCGGGTGCGGCCTGCACGCCCTGCCAGGCCGGCAGGAACCGCCCGAGCGCCCGCTGCTCCACCGGCTCGACCTCGGCGCGCAACCGGGCGAGCGAGCCGCGCCGCAGCCGCCGCAGCACCTCCGCGTCGCAGTACTCGAGCGGGTCGGCCCCGCGGCTCGCGTCGGCGGGTTGCAGGGCGAGCGGGCGCAGCTCGCCGCGGACCAGCCGGCCGGCGCCGACGAGCCGGTCGAGCACGCCGGTGACCACGGCGACCCCGAGCCCGAAGCGCGCCGCGCACTCGGCCGCGGCGAACGGCCCGTGGCTGCGGGCGTAGCGCAGCACGAGATCGCCCAGCGGGTCGGCCACGGGCTCGGTGAACGTCTCGGGCACCCCGACGGGCAGCGCCGCGCCGAGCGCGTCGCGCACCCGCCCGGCGTCCTCGATAGCCAGCCAGCGCTCCTCGCCGCCCATGCGGACGCGGATGGCGCGCCGCGCGGACTCCAGCCCCTGCAGCCACTCCTCCGCCACCCCGCGCGCCGCCGCCTCGGCGGTGGTGAGGTCGCCGAGGAAGCGCAGCAGGTCGGCGGCGCCCTCGGCGTCGCGCGCGTGCCGGTCCGGTGCGAGGCGCTGCAGCTGCGCCTCGACCTCGGCCACGACCTCCGGGTCGAGCAGCTCCCGGATGGCCTCCGAGCCGAGCAGCTCGGCCAGCAGCGTGGAGTCGAGCGACAGGGCCGCCGCCCGCCGCTCGGCCAGCGGCGCGTCGGACTCGTAGAGGAACATCCCGACGTAGCCGAACAGCAGGCTGCGCGCGAACGGTGACGGCGCGGGCGTGGCCACCTCGACCACGCGCACCTTGCGCGCCTGCACGTCGGCCATCAGCTCGCGCAGCCCGGGCAGGTCGTAGACGTCCTGCACGCACTCGCGCATCGCCTCGAGCGTGACCGGGAACTGCTCGTAGCGCCCGGCCACCGCGAGCAGCTGCGAGGCTCGTTGGCGCTGCTGCCACAGCGGGGTGCGCCGGCGCGGGTCGCGGCGGGGCAGCAGCAGCGACCGCGCCGCGCACTCGCGGAACCGGGACGCGTACAGCGACGAGCCGCCCAGCTCGGCCACCACGACCTGCTCCACCTCGGCCGGGTCGAGCAACACGTCCTCGGCGGTGGGGACGACCTCGGCGCCGGAGTCGTCGACGGCGTCCGGCACCCGCAGGACGATGCCGTCGTCGGCGCCCGACGCGTGCACCTCGACCCCGCGCCGCTCCCGCATCCGGGCCGCGATCGCGAGCGCCCACGGCCCGTTGACCTTGGCACCGAACGGGGAGTGCACCACCAGGCGCCAGTCGCCCAGCTCGTCGCGGAACCGCTCGACGAGCAGGGTGCGGTCGCTGGGGACGTGGCGGGTGGTCTCGCGCTGCTCGTGCAGGTAGGCGATGAGGTTGTCGGTGGCCCACTCGTCGAGCCCGGCCGCCGTGGCGCGCTCGCGGGCGTCCTCGGCGGACAGGCCCGTCATCTCGCGCACGAACGCACCGACCGCCCGCCCCAGCTCCAGCGGGCGACCGACCTGCTCGCCCTTCCAGAACGGCATCCGCGCCGGTTGCCCCGGCGCAGGGGTGACGATCACGCGGTCGTGGGTGATGTCCTGCACGGTCCAGCTCGACGTGCCGAGCAGGAACGTGTCGCCGACGCGGGACTCGTAGACCATCTCCTCGTCGAGCTCGCCCACCCGGGAACCGCGCCCGTCGGCCCCGCCGGGCGTCATGACCGTGAACAGCCCGCGGTCGGGGATGGTGCCCCCGGACGTGACGGCGAGCCGCTGCGCGCCCGGGCGCCCCTGGAGGGTGTCGGTGACGCGGTCCCAGGTGATGCGGGCGCGCAGCTCGCCGAACTCCTCCGACGGGTAGCGCCCGGCCAGCATGTCGAGCACGGCGTGCAGCGCCGACTCCGGCAGCGCCGCGAACGGCGCCGCCCGGCGCACCACCCGTGCGAGGTCGTCGAGCTGCCACGCCTCGAGCGCCACCATCGCGACGACGTGCTGGGCGAGCACGTCGAGCGGGTTGCGCGGGTAGCGCGTCGACTCGATCGCACCGGACGTCATCCGCTCGGCCACGACCGCGCAGGAGACCAGGTCGCCCCGGTACTTCGGGAACACGACGCCGCGCGACACCGCCCCCACCTGGTGGCCCGCCCGGCCCACGCGCTGCAGGCCGGATGCGACGCTGGGCGGCGCCTCGACCTGCACGACCAGGTCGACCGCGCCCATGTCGATGCCCAGCTCCAGGCTCGAGGTGGCCACCACACAGGGCAGCAGGCCGCTCTTGAGCTCCTCCTCCACGAGCGTGCGCTGCTCGCGCGACATCGATCCGTGGTGCGCCTTCGCGACGGTGGGCACCGCCCCGCCGCCGATGCCGGACTGCCCGATCGCCTCGGCGGGGAAGGTGTCGAGGTCCTGCACCTCGCCCTCGACCTCCTCGGCGGCCAGCTCGTTGAGCCGCGCCGTGAGCCGCTCGGCCAGCCGCCGCGAGTTGGAGAACACGATGGTGGAGCGGTGCTCGCGCACCAGCCCGAGCAGGCGCCGCTCCACCGCGGGCCAGATCGACGGCCGCTGCGCCGACCCGGCCGCCGACCCGATGACCTCCTCGTCGCTGCTGCCCACCGCGGGCTGCTCGTCGAGCGCGGCGAGGTCGGGCACCGGCACCTCGACGGCCACCTCGATCGTCTTCGGGATCGGTGGCTGGATGACCTCCACGGGGCGGGCGCCCGCGAGGAACGTGGCCACCTCGTCGACCGGGCGCACGGTGGCCGACAGCCCGATGCGCTGCGCCGGGCGGTGCTGATGGCCCGACCCCGCGAGCGGGTCTGGCGCGAGCAGCTCGTCGAGCCGCTCCAGGGACAGCGCGAGGTGGGCGCCGCGCTTGGTGCCCGCGACGGCGTGCACCTCGTCGACGATGACGGTCTGCACGCCGCGCAGCGACTCCCGCGCGGCCGAGGTGAGCAGCAGGAACAGCGACTCCGGGGTGGTGACCAGCACGTCGGGCGGGGTGCGCGCGAACTGGCGCCGCTCGTCGGCGGGGGTGTCGCCGGTGCGCATGCCCACCGTGATGTCCGGCTCGGGCAGGCCGAGCCGGGTGGCGGCCTGGCGGATGCCGGCCAGCGGCGAGCGCAGGTTGCGCTGCACGTCGACGGCCAGCGCCTTGAGCGGGGACACGTAGAGCACGCGGCAGCGCTGCGCGGCCTCCGGTGGGGGCGGCCCGGCGGCGAGCCGGTCGAGCGCCCACAGGAACGCGGCCAGGGTCTTGCCGGAGCCGGTCGGGGCGACGACGAGCGCGTGCCGGCCGGCCTGCGCCGCCGCCCACGCGCCCTCCTGGGCGGCGGTGGGCGCGGCGAAGGCCCCGCGGAACCAGTCGCGGGTGGCGGGGGAGAAGCCGTCGAGCGCGCTCACGGGTCCATGATGCGCGCGGAGTCCGACACTTTCCGCGCGCCCGACCCCCGAGGTTCCCCCGACCCCTCCGGGCAGGGCGCTGTGGGACGTGCCTCGGGTGGTCCGTCGCCCGTGCGGCCGCCGGCAGGTCGTACCCGGTCTTCCGTCAGTCGCCCCTGGTCGGCTCGTCCGTCGGGCGGGGCACGGTCATCGCCAGCAAGGCGATGTCGTCCTTGGGTGCGGGCGCGAACTGGTCGATGCGGGTCGTGAGGTCGGCGACGAGTGCGGCGGCCCCGCAGCCGATCCGGGCGGCGAGGAACCGCATGAGGCCCTCCTGCCCGAAGGGCTCACCGTCGACGGGGGTGTCGGTCAGTCCGTCGGTGTAGAGCAGCAGCGTCTCGCCGGGCCCCAGGCGGACGCTGCAGGCGCTGAACCGGGCGTCGGGCAGGGCGCCGACGAGCATCCCGTCCTCGGGCAGGATCTCGATCACGTCGTCGTCCTGCCCGCCGGGCTGCGCCCGGATCAACATGGCCGGCTCGTGACCGCCGGTGCCGAGGGTGACGAGGAATCCGGGTCCGCCGGGGTCGGGCTGCAGGAGCCCGAACATGACGGTGGCGAAGCGCGGGCCGGTGGTGGGCTCGTTGA
The DNA here is from genome assembly GCF_006716445.1 of Pseudonocardia kunmingensis. Classification (GTDB taxonomy): domain Bacteria; phylum Actinomycetota; class Actinomycetes; order Mycobacteriales; family Pseudonocardiaceae; genus Pseudonocardia; species Pseudonocardia kunmingensis. The sequence continues at coordinate 1,134,875 of NZ_VFPA01000001.1, read as the reverse complement.
GCAGTGCGGCGTTCACCTCGGCCAGCACGCTGATCGGACGCGGGTCGTGCCAGGCGGCCGCACGGAGCGTGTAGCGGGTGAGCGAGGTCAGGGCGGCCGCCGGTGCCCCGTGCCCGCAGACGTCGCCGAGGAAGAAGGCCCACCGGCCACCGGGTAGCGGGAACACGTCGTAGAAGTCGCCGCCGACGTTGCGGGTGGAGGCGGGGTGGTAGTGGCTGGCCAGCTCGAGGTCGGGCACCTCGGGCAGGGCGGGCGGGAGCAGGGTGCGTTGCAGGGTGGTGGCGAAGGTCTGGATGATCGCGCTGTCGCGCTCCATCGTGGCCCGGTCGCGCTCGGCACGCGCCCGCAGCTGCCGTTCTGCTCGGACGGTCCGCAGCGACGAGAGCCGCAGCTCCAGCTGGTCCATCACGATCGCAGCCAGGTCGGAGAGCGTCTCCAGGCCGGCCGCGCCGGCCTCGCGCGGTCGCGTGTCGAGCACGTTCACGGTGCCCAGGCGGTGCCCGTCGCGGGTGACGATGGGCGCGGCGGCGTAGAACCGCACGCCCATCTCGCCGTGGACCAGCGGATGATTCGCGGTGCGGAGGTCGGTCAGGGCGTCCGTGACGACGTAGGGGGTGTCCTGGCAGACGGCCGAGGCGCACAACCCGGGCTCGGTCCCGATCTCGGTGACACCGTCGAGACCATGCGTCGCCTTGAACCAGACCCGGTCCTCGTCCACGATGCTCACGGTCGCGATCGGGGTGTCGAGCCACCGCGCCGCCAGCGCCGCGACCCGGTCGAAGGCGCCGTCGCGCGGGGTGTCGAGGATGTCGTAGCGGGCCACCGCAGCCAGCCGGGCACCGTCACGAACGGCTGAACGCACCTCGTCCGGAGCGAGGACCCGGGTTCGGTGGGCCGGGCCCGCCTCCCTCTCATCGTCCAACGCGGCGCACCTCGCCTCCGACCCCGGAACATCGGACCACGCCCGACGCTACGCTGCCGCCGCCGACCAACAGGCACGGCGCCCAGGTCGACGGTGCTCGCGGCGCGACCTGCAGCGCCTCGACGAGGCCAGGCCCGCTTCGCCCAGGGTGACGCCTGCGCTCGGCGTCGTCGTCCATCATGAACGGGTTCCCGGCAATCCGCATGGAGGTGCGATGGCACTGGACGACCGGCTCCGCGACGACGCGGACGCGCTCACCCCGGAGCTCGTGGACCTGCGCCACCGGCTGCACCGGCACCCGGAGGTCGGCCTGGACCTGCCGGTCACGCAGCGGACGGTCCTCGAGGAGCTCGACGGGCTCGGGCTCGAGGTGAGCACCGGCACGGCGCTGTCCTCGGTGACGGCGGTGCTGCGCGGCACCGCGTCGGGCCCCGCCGTCCTGCTCCGCGGCGACATGGATGCGCTGCCCGTCACAGAGGCCACCGGCCTGGGCTACTCCAGCCGCGTGGACGGCGCGATGCACGCCTGCGGCCACGACCTGCACACGACGATGCTCGTCGGCGCCGCCCGGCTGCTCGCCGCGCAGCGGGACGCGCTCGCGGGCGACGTCGTGTTCATGTTCCAGCCCGGCGAGGAGGGCTGGGACGGTGCCGGCCACATGATCGCCGAGGGCGTGCTGGACGCCGCGGGGCGGCGGGCGGACTCCGCGTACGGCATGCACGTGATGTCGGCGCGGATCCCGCACGGGGTGTTCACCACGCGGCCGGGGCCGATGCTGGCCGCGAGCGACGGCCTCTTCGTCACGGTGCGCGGCGCGGGCGGGCACGGCTCGGCGCCACACCTGGCGCTCGACCCCGTCACCGCGGCCGCGGAGATGGTGACCTCGCTGCAGACGCTGGTGACCCGCCGGTTCGACGTGTTCGACCCGGTGGTGCTCACCGTCGGCATGTTCCACGCCGGCACCAAACGCAACATCATCCCGGACGAGGCCCGGTTCGACGCGACCGTGCGCTCGTTCTCCGAGGCGGCGCGCGACCGCATGCGGCAGGAGGCGCCGCGGCTGTGCGCGCGGATCGCCGAGGCCTACGGCTGCGAGGCCGACGTCGCGTTCACCGCGGAGTACCCGGTCACGGTGAACGACCCCGCGCACGCCGCCTTCGCGGCCGGCGTGGCCGCCGAGGTCTTCGGCGACCGGCGGGCCGCACCGCTGGTGGACCCGTTCACCGGGTCGGAGGACTTCTCCCGGGTGCTGGCGCAGGTGCCGGGGGCCTTCGTGTTCCTCGGTGCGCACGGCAGCGACGGCGTGGACGGCCCGAACAACCACAGCCCGCGGGCGGTGTTCGACGACGCGGTGCTGGCCGACGGCGCCGTCCTGCACGCCCAGCTCGCCGTCCGGGCGCTGCGGCGCGACGCGGCGGCGTGAGCACCCGGCCGGCGGTCGTGGGGGTGGGGGAGCGCGGGCTGTGCGCAGGCCGCCCACGGCGTCGCGGGCCCACGCGTATCAGTGGGAACGGAGCGGCGTTCCCGCAACCCGTGGCCGGAGCGCCAGCGCCACCCCCACCGCGCAGAGCGCGATGCCGGGCAGCGCGAGCGGGCCGGGCACCTCGCCGAACATGAGCAGCGCCCAGACCATCGTGGTCGGCGGCGTGAGGTAGAGCAGCGTGCTCACGCGGACGGCGCCGGTGCGGCGCAGCACCACCAGGTAGGCGCCGTACCCGCCGAAGGAGGACAGGACGACCACCCACGCCACGGCCCACCAGAAGGCGGGGTCGGCCGGTGGCTGCAGGCGCCCCCCAGCGGCGGCCACGGCGACGAAGAACCCGGCCGCGACGACGGTCTGCGCCGTCAGGGACTGCAGGGGCGTCTCTGCGGGGCGCAGCCGCCGCTCCAGCAGCGTGCCGGCCGAGAGCGCCGCCATGCCGCCCACCGGGAGCAGGAACGCCCACCACGGCGCGCCGTCGAGGCCGAGGTCGCCCGCGACGACCAGGGCGACCCCCGCGAGGCCCACCCCGAGGCCCACGCGCTGCCGGCGGCCCGTGCGCTCCCCGAGCAGCGGCCCGGCGGCCGCGGCGACGAGCAGCGGCTGCAGCGCGGCGACCAGCGCCGTGGTGCCCGCAGGCACGCCGAGCGCGACCCCGGTGACGACCCCGCCCAGGTACAGGCACTGGCACAGCAGCCCGAGCGCGCTCTGGCGCAGCAGCGCGCGGGGCCCGAGCCGGGTCCCGAGCACGAGCGCGACCGCGGTCAGGACGCCGGCCGCCACCAGGTAGCGCCAGGCGAGGAGGGTGTCGGCCGGCGCGAACCGCGTGCCCAGCTCGGCTCCGACGAAACCGGAGCTCCACAGCACCACCAGCGCCGCGCCCGCGGCCGCATCTGCCCGTCGTGCATCCATGTCCTGCAGGTAACCATACCGGTCGGTATACTCGCCGTGTATGAGCACCGACTTCGAGGTCGAACAGCCGCTGACGCCGGCGGGCGAGCGGCTCGTCGCCGCGGCGGCGCAGCTGTTCTACCGACAGGGGATCCGCGCGGTGGGGGTCGACCTGATCGCCGACACCGCCGGCACCACCAAGAAGACCCTCTACGACCGGTTCGGCAGCAAGGACGCGCTGGTCGCCCTGTACCTGCGGCGCAGGGCACTGCGCTGGCAGGAGTTCGTGGGCGGGTACCTGGAGCGCACGCCGCACGGGCGCGACCGCGTGCTGGTGGTCTTCGACGCGCTCGCCGACTGGCTCGAGGAGCAGGACCGCGGCTGCGCCTTCGTCAACGCCCACGCCGAGATCGGCGGCACCGACCACCCGGGCGTCCCGGTCATCCGCGCCGAGAAGGCGGCCATGCGCGCGCTGTTCACCGAACAGGTGCGGGCGGCGGGCCTCGCGGGCGCCGAGCGCCTCGGCGCGCAGCTGCACGTGCTCTACGAGGGCGCGAACGTCGCGGTGACGGCGGGCGGGCAGGCCGACGCGATCGACCACGCCCGCGCCGCCGCCGCGCGGCTATTGGAGGGCTGAGAGCTCCCGCGCGAGCTCGCCGAGCGCGCGGTCGGCACCGCTGCCCGGGCGGTAGGTGCACGCGATCCCGACCGCGGCCACCGCCGTGCCGGCCACGACCGCGCGCACGGCGTCCGCGACCGCGGACAACCCGGGACCGCCGGGCGCCGGGAACAGCAGGCCGGGGAAGTCGGCCGGATCGACCACGTCGACGTCGAGGTGCAGGTAGGTCGGCCCGCCCGGCAGCACGGCAGCCACCTCGCCGACCGGCACGCGCCGGATCGCCGAGTTCGCGAGGAACGCCGCCTCGGGCGGGTCCAGGTCGCGCGCGTCGACGAGCACCACGTCCCGCTCCGCGACGGAGCGCAGCCGCAGCCGCTCGGGCAGCGTGCGGTCGGACCCGCCGACGAGCTGGCGCACCGGGAAGCCGCCCGCGTAGCCCGACGTCGACGTCTCGGGGGTCTGCACGTCGCCGTGCGCGTCGAACCACACGACGCGCGGGTCGCGCCCGGCCCGCTGCAGGCCCGCGACGACACCGAGGGCGGTCGTGCAGTCGCCGGAGAGCACCACGGGGACGCCTCCGGCGGAGACCTCCGCGGCGACGGCGGCCGCCACCTCCTCGGCGACGACCGCCGCCCGCTCCCAGAGCGTGCCCCCGGGCAGCGCGGGCGCGACCGTCCGGTCGGGGGTGAGCGGGAGCTCCAGGTCGGGGAGGTGTTCGTCGAGGTGGAACGGGACGGCGATGACGGTCACGAGCACAGTGTGCGCCACTTCCGCCCGGCTACCACCACGCGTGGCCGAGCGCGGACCGGGCTCGCACACCGATTCCTGTGCTCGCACACCGACTGCAGTCGGTGTGCGAGCGCGGCAGTCGGTGTGCGAGCGGCGTCGGCGGGAATCGGACGCCGGCATGCGGGGTCCGATAGCCGCCGGATCCGGGGCGTCCGGGGCCCGAGGCTCGGTCCTGTGGAACTGAACCTCATGGACAAGGTCGCGGTCGTCACCGGCGGCAGCAAGGGCATCGGACTGGCGACCGCTCGCACGCTGCGCGCGGAGGGCGCCCGCGTGGTCGTGGCGTCGCGCAAGAGCAGCGCCGAGCTCGACGCGCTCGCCGGACCCGGCCTCGTGCACCTCCCGGTCGACCTGACCGACCCCGAGGCGCCCGCCGCCGTCGTCGCGCACGCCGTGGACGTCTTCGGCGGCCTGGACGTCCTCGTCAACAACGCCGGCGGGCCACCGCCCGGCGTGTCCCTGCCCCGCTTCTCCTTCCTCCCCCTGACCGACGGCGACTGGCGGGAGATGTTCGACTTCAACCTGTTCTCGGCCGTGCGGGCCTGCCGTGCGGCGATCCCCGTCATGGTGGAGAGGGGTGGCGGCGCGATCGTGAACGTGTCGTCGGCCGTGGCGCGCCAGCCCGGCACCATGAACGTCGACTACTCGGCGGCGAAGGCGGCGATGACGAACCTGGGCAAGGCCCTGTCGGAGGAGTTCGCGCCGCAGGGCGTGCGCGTCAACACCGTCTCCCCCGGCCCGGTGCGCACCCCGTGGTGGACCGACGAGGGCGGTGCCGCCGACGTCCTCGCCGCCGCGTTCGGCTCCGACCGCGAGGCCGTCATGGAGCAGGTGGCCCCGGAGGCGATGGCGCTGCGCACCGGGCGGCTGCTCGACCCGCAGGAGGTCGCGGACGTGATCGCGCTGCTCGCCTCGCCGCGCTCGGCGAGCACGACCGGCGCCGACGTCCTCGTCGACGGCGGCTTCCACAAGGGGGTCTAGGAAAGGGTCCAGGAAGGGGCGCAGAACACACTGGTGCGGCGGGCGGCGGCGCACCAGGATCGGGTGTCGTGCCCGTCGAGACCGCCGTCCAGCGCCGCATCCTGTTCGTGCTCGCCGCCACCCAGGTGCTCGGCGGGGTCGGCGTCTCCACCGCGATCGCGGTCAGCTCGCTGGTGGCCTCGCGGCTGTCCGGGTCGGAGGCCGTGGGCGGGCTGGCGCAGACCGGCACCGTGCTCGGTGCGGCCGCGGCGTCGTTCGTCGTGGCCCGCATCGCGAACCGGAAGGGGCGCCGGCCCGCTCTGAGCCTCGGCTACGGCACCGCGGCGGTGGGCGGGGCGGTCGCGGTGGTCGCGGTGTCGGCGGGCTCGGCGGCCGGACTGCTCGTCGGGCTGGTGCTGGTCGGCGCGGCGACGGCGGCGGGCCTCGCCGCGCGGTTCGCCGCCACCGACCTCGCGGCCCCCGAGCGGCGGGCGCGTTCGCTCGCCATGGTCGTCTGGGCCACCACGGTCGGTGCGGTGGCGGGGCCGAACCTCGCGGGCCCGGTCCAGGGGGTGGCCGGTGGGCTCGGCCTGGAGCCCACCACCGGCCCGTACCTGCTGTGCGCGGTGGCGTTCACCGTCGCCGCGGCCGGCACCTGGGTCGGCCTGCGCCCTGACCCGCTGCTGCTCGCCCGGCACGCCGCGGGCGCCACGACGGCGGTGGCCGGGGGAGCGCAGGTCCGCGCCGCGCTGCGCCGCTCGCCCGCCGCGCTGCTGGGGCTGGGCGGGATCGTGGTGAGCCACCTGCTCATGGTCGGGCTGATGTCGATGACGCCGGTGCACATGGACCACGGCGGCGCCACCCTCGCCGTGGTCGGGTTTGTGATCAGCCTGCACGTCGCGGGCATGTACGCGCTCAGCCCGCTGTTCGGCTGGCTCGCCGACCGCGCCGGGCGGTCCCGCGTGCTGGCGCTGGCCGGGGCGCTGCTGCTCGCCGCCGGCGTGGTCTGCGCGGTGGCCGGCCCGACCGACACCGGCCTGCTCACCGCAGGCCTCGTCCTGCTGGGGCTGGGCTGGTCGGCGGGCCTCGTCGCCGGGTCGGCGCTGCTGTCGGAGTCGGTGCCGGCGCACGTGCGCACCGGCGCGCAGGGCCTGTCCGACGTGGCGATGAACGTCAGCGGCGCGGTCGGCGGCGTGGCCGCCGGGATCGTGGTGGCCGGCGCCTCCTACGCGGCGCTCGGTGTGGTGGCCGCGGTGGTCGTCCTGCCGTACCTGGCGGCCGCCGGCGTGACCGCGGTGCGTGGCACGCCCCGCCCGGCCACCTGAGGCGGCGCGTCAGCGCCTGCGGTTGAACCACCACCAGCGCAGCAGCACCGCCAGCGACGCCAGCAGCCCGAACAGCACGACCAGCCGCCCCACCGGGGACGACAGCCCCGTGGGGTCCTGCGCGAGCGCGAGAACGGACATCACGGACACGACGCTACCGCCGGGGAAAGCGGGATTCGCATGACGAACGGCACTTTCGTCGGTTAGGTAGCGACGAAAGTGCCGTTCGTCCGGGTGGGGGCGTCACGCGCCGGCCCACCCGGGCTCCGCCGTCCCGTACGAGGGAGCGGGCGCGGGCCAGGTGAGGGGCCTGCCGTCGACCGTGCCGGGCAGGACGGCGAGGGTCAGCCGCCCGTCCGGTGCGGCGAGCGCGACGAGGTGCGGCGCCGGGTCGACGTCGGGCACGTCGGCGGGCTCGGTGCGGGGCAGCGCCTGCAGCCAGGCCGCGGTGCCGGCCAGCGCGAGCCGCACGTGGTGGGTGCCGCCCGTGCGGCGCTGCGCGTCGAGGGCGAGGAGGGCACCGGCCGCCGCCAGGTAGCCGGTCGCGTGGTCGAGCAGCTGGGCGGGCAGGGCGCCGGGCACGCCGCCGGACCCCTCGGCGTCGGCGATCCCGCACGCCGCCTGCACGATGCTGTCGAAGCCGCGGCGCCCCGCCCACGGCCCCCGGTGCCCCCACGCCGACAGCGTGACGACCACCAGCCCGGGGTGCCGCTGCGCCAGCGCCTCGGGTGCGAGCCCGAACCGGTCGAGCGCGCCCGGCCGGTACCCGGTGACGACGACGTCGGCGCCGGCCAGGAGCTCCTCGAGCCGAGGGCCGTGCGCGGCGAGGTCGAGCAGGGCGCTGCGCTTGCCCGGCAGCGTGTCGTAGGCCTGCAGCGGGATCTCCGGGCGGTCCGGTGGGTCGAGGCGCAGGACGTCGGCGCCGTGGGCCGCGAGCGTGCGCGTCGCGACGGGCCCGGCGATCACCCGCGTGAGGTCGAGGACGCGCGGGCGACGCGGGGCGCGCGGAGCGGAAGGGCCGAGCACGCGCCGCTCGACGAGCGGGGGCGGCGGCCCGGACGCGGCCCGCCACTCCCGCTCGGTGCGCACGGCGGCACCGATCCCGCCGGCCGCGTGCAGCGCGGTCTCCAGCGCGACGGCGCCGCGCTCCGCGATCGCCGCCGGGGCCTCGGCCTCGGTGCACCCGAGCACGTGCAGGGCGGCGGCGCGGTGCCACGGGTAGTTGGCGTGCAGCCGCAGCCAGCCGTCGGCCGTGCGGTGGAAGGCCGACAGCGGGTCGAACGGGCTCCCGACCGACCGCCCGCCGAGGCGCACGTGTCGCTCGCTGCGCAGCGCCACCGCGAGTGCGGTGGTGTCGACGCCGACGGGCGCGCCGGTGCCCGAGGTGCCGGCCAGCAGGCTCGCACCCACCGCCGCGGCACCGACGGCGGTGACGGGGAACGCGGACCGCAGGACGGCGGGGGGACCGGTGACCCGGATCCGGGCGAGCTCCGCCTCGGCCCCGCCGAGCGCGGCCCACACGGGGGGCAGCAGGTCCGGCACGCAGGCAGCCTGCCACTACCGTGGTGCGGGTGCGACTGACCTACTTCCGGGAGCTGATGGAGGGCGAGTTCGGCGCCGCCCGCGCGGCCTCCGTGTCCCGCGACCACGTGTTCGCCGAGCTCGACGACCGCACCGTGGAGGACGCCCTCGAGGCCGGCATCGAGCCGCGTGAGGTGTGGAAGGCGGTCTGCAACGCCTACGACGTGCCGGCCGCGCGGCGCTGACGGTCGAGCGCTGACCGTTCGGCGCACGGCGGTCGCGCATCTTAGCCATCCGGCGTGTCAGCGTCGTCTATCGAACAGGTGTTCGCTACGCTTCTCCACATCGCGGTGCGGCTGTCCACAGATCGCCACCGCTCCCGCAGACCGTCGGTGGTGCCCCCTACCGTCGGCGCCAGAACCGACAACCGTCCGAGCACTGAGGTGGAGACCCGGCGATGAGCACACCCGACCGCGAGAAGGCGTTGCAGCTCGCCCTCGCGCAGATCGAGAAGAACCACGGCAAGGGCTCGGTGATGCGCCTGGGCGACGACACCCGCCCGCCGATCGGCGTGATCCCCACCGGGTCGATCGCGCTCGACGTCGCGCTCGGCGTGGGCGGCCTGCCGCGCGGCCGCGTGGTCGAGATCTACGGCCCGGAGTCCAGCGGTAAGACCACAGTCGCGCTGCACAGCGTGGCCAGCGCGCAGGCGGCGGGCGGCGTCGCCGCGTTCATCGACGCCGAGCACGCGCTCGACCCCGAGTACGCCAAGGCGCTCGGCGTCGACACCGACGCCCTGCTCGTGTCGCAGCCCGACACCGGTGAGCAGGCCCTCGAGATCGCCGACATGCTGATCCGCTCCGGCGCGCTCGACATCATCGTCATCGACTCGGTCGCCGCGCTCGTCCCGCGCGCGGAGATCGAGGGCGAGATGGGCGACAGCCACGTGGGTCTGCAGGCCCGGCTGATGAGCCAGGCGCTGCGCAAGATCACCGGTGCGCTGAGCAACTCCGGCACCACCGCGATCTTCATCAACCAGCTGCGCGAGAAGATCGGCGTCATGTTCGGGTCGCCGGAGACCACGACCGGTGGCCGGGCGCTCAAGTTCTACTCGTCGGTGCGCCTGGACGTGCGGCGCATCGAGACGCTCAAGGACGGCTCCGACATGGTCGGCAACCGCACCCGCGTCAAGGTCGTCAAGAACAAGGTCGCGCCGCCGTTCAAGCAGGCCGAGTTCGACATCCTCTACGGCGTCGGCATCAGCCGCGAGGGCTCGCTGATCGACGTGGGCGTCGAGCAGGCGATCATCCGCAAGTCCGGAGCCTGGTACACCTACGAGGGCGACCAGCTCGGGCAGGGCAAGGAGAACGCCCGCAAGTTCATGCGCGACAACCCCGACGTCGCCAACGAGATCGAGAAGCGGATCAAGGAGAAGCTCGGGATCGGCGCCCAGGTCGACGCCGACGTCGAGCCGTTGCCCGCTCCCGTCGACTTCTGAGCATGGCCGAGGGCCGGTCCGAGCACCCGGCGGAGCGGGCCGAGGCGGACGCTGACCGCGTCGCGAGCCTCGACGGGATCGCCGGCGGGTCGGCGGAGCCCGCGGGCGCGCCGGTCGCACGGCTCGGTGCCCTGGGCGCGTCCGCGGCGGCCCGGCCCGCCGGGACCGTCGCCGGGCCGGTGCCCTCCGAGGTGAGCGGGGGTGCGGCGCCGCCCGCTGAGCCGCCGGCTGATCGGCGCGGCTCCGGTGCCGCGGCCGACCTGGGGCGCATCGGCGCGGTCGAGCAACCCGCCGCACCGGTGGCCGCGTTCGGGGCCGACGCATCGCCCGGCGACACCGAGCCGGGGCCGGTGGCGCTGTTCGACCCCGGGGCGCTCGGGGCCGACCGCACGGACGTCAGCGTGGCCGAGTTCGGCGCCGCAGCCCTCCGCCGGCGCGGCCGCTCGGCAGGCGGGCGGAGTGGGGGCGACCGCGCCATCGACGACGCCCGTGGCGAGGGCGCCTCCGGTGGCGACCGCCGGGTGGATCGCGCCGGGCGTGGTGAACGCGGTGGCCCGCGCCGGGCGGGCGGGGGAGCCGGTGCACGGGGAGCCGGCCGGTCACGGGCGCGCGACGCGACGTCCGAGCTCCACACCGCTGAGCCGCGCGCCGGCGGTTCGGACGCCGCCGGTTCGCACGGGGCGGCGCCAGGGGCCGTCCCGCCGGACCTCGAGCAGGCCGATGCCGACGGGCAGCCACAGCTCGACGCAGGGGATCGCCGCGACGGGGTGCGGCGCGGCGGTCGGTCGCGCGGGCGGGGTGGCGCGAGCCGCAGGCCAGGTGGCCGCGAAGAGCTCGAGCCCGACGCCGACCCTGTGGCCGTCGCCCGGGAGATCTGCCTGCGGATGCTCACCGACCGTGCCCGCACCCGCCAGGAGCTGGCGCAGGCCCTGCAGCGCAAGGGCGTGCCCGACGACGCGGCGCACGCGGTGCTCGACCGCTTCGACGAGGTCGGCCTGATCGACGACGCGGCGTTCGCCGGGCAGTGGGTGCGCTCCCGGCACAACCACCGCGGGCTGGCGCGCCGGGCCATCGCGATGGAGCTGCGGCGCAAGGGCGTGAGCGAGGAGGACGCGGGGGAGGCGCTCGCCGAGGTCGACGAGGAGTCCGAGGCGCAGCGCGCCCGCGAGCTCGTCGACCGCAAGCTGCGCTCGCTCGCCGTCGGCACCACCGAGCAGCGCGCCGCGGCCGGCCGGCGGCTGGTCGGGATGCTGGCCCGCAAGGGCTACGGAGCGGGCACCGCGTACCGGGTGGTGAAGGAGGCGCTCGCCGAGCGCGGCGCCGAGTCCGACGAGCTCGGCGACGCCGAACCACCGGAGGAGTGACGGAGCAGGGCTACCGCTTCTGCCGCCGGCTCCCGCCGTGCCAGTCCTCCTGCTTCCCGACCTCGTCCTCGTCGCCGCCGAGGGCACGCAGCTGCACCCGCTCGCGCAGGCTGCGCTTCATCTCGGCGAAGCCCGGGAAGCGGGCCAGCGCGATCACGTGGTCCCACAGTTCGAGCGCCTGCTCGTCATCGGGCAGCCTGCTGATCACCGGACCGAAGAAGGCGACTCCCTCCGGCGGCTCGAAGTGCAGGATCGGCGTGCCGACGTCCTTGCCGGTCAGGGCGAGCGCCTCGTCGGTCTCGGCCTGGACCACGGCGTCCCACGCCGGGTCGTCCAGCGCGTCGGCGAGGGCGATCGGCAGCCCCAGGTCGGCGAGCACGGGTGCCACGAACTCGCGCGTGCCGCGCCGCTCGCGGGCGGCCGTCTCGTCGCGGGTGCGGTCGCGTTCCCGCTCGAAGATGCGGTCCCCGAGCCCGGCGTAGAGCCGCGCGACCGCCTCGCGGCCGTGCTCCTCGCGGGTGCGGGCAGCCATCCGGAGCAGCCGCAGGCCCGCGGTGTGGCCGGCCTCGTACTCGGGCGGGAAGTGCGCGTCGTAGTCGATGTGGGAGTTGAGCAGGCGCAGCGAGATGAAGCGCCAGTCCACGCGGTAGTCGCGGCGTTCCGCCACCTTCCGCACCCACTTGCTCGTCATCCAGGCGAAGGGGCAGACGGGGTCGAAGTAGAAGTGGATGTCGGCATCGGCCACGGCGGTGACGGTAGTCCCGCGGTCGGTGCTCGGCACATCGCCGCCCGGTGAGCCGACTCCGGGCCCGGACGTGGTCGGTCAGGGCAGGAACTGTGCGGCGTTCGCCCGTGCCCACTGCGCGAACGTGGTGGCCGGTGCGCCGGTGACCCGCTGCACGGTGGGCTGCACCGCGGCGGGCCACTCCACCGATCCCGCCAAGATCGTGTCGACGTACCACGCCGCCTCGTCGCCCATGGTCGGCTGCAGCTCGGCCACCGCCTCGTCCCGGGTGACCGCCTCGAACCGCACCGGCTTGCCCCGGGCCGCGCCGATCCGGTCGGCGAGATCGACCCGCGAGAGGATCTCGGGCCCGGTGAGCGACAGCGCCCGGCCCTCGTGTCCGGCGGTGGTCAGGACCGTGGCGGCGACCCGCGCGATGTCGTCCATGGCGATCGGGGTGCTGCGGCCCTCCGGGTACGGCTCGCGGACGGTGTCGGTCGCGATGATCTGCGGCGCCCAGCTCAGCGCGTTCTCCATGAAGTCCCCGGGGGACAGGTGCGTCCACGCCATGCCGCTCGCCTCCACCGCCTTGGCGACCCCGCCCCACCAGCTCTCGTGCTCGCCGGAGAGGTCGACGACCCGCTGCACCCCGGCCTCGCGCGCCAGCCCGAGCACCTCCTCGACGGTCTCCGGGGTCGGCGCGAGGTACATCGCCTCGACGCCGTCGAACGCCGCGGGCAGGGTCGCCGGCCTGCGCAGGTAGCCGACAGCGACCTCCACCCCCTCCGGCAGCGCGGCCTTCGCGGGGTTCGTGGTGAGCGCCCGTACCGCGCCCGCGCCGCGGGCCAGCAGGTGGTCGACGACCATCCGGCCGATGTTCCCCGTCGCGCCCGTCACCAGGATCGTCATGCGTCCTCCTCGATCGTACAGCGTACGCAGATCGTAGCAGTACGCTGTACGGAGTTGTGCGCCCGGTTCACTCCTCGGCGGGCCGCAGCACCTGGACGTCGCCGGTGAAGCCGTCACCCGCGGAGAGCACGGCGAGGAACGACAGCAGCGTCCTGCGGAACGCCTGCATCGCGTGCGTCGGGACGAGGTCGGCGCGCCGCGCCAGCGCCACCGTGCGGAACAGCGGCGGCGTGAGCACGGTGCGCCGCAGCCGCGGGCGCCCGGCGAACACCAGGTCCGGCACGACCGCCACGCCGGTACCGGCCTCGACCAGCCGCAGCACGGCGTCCATCTCGCCGCCCTCCACCGCGAAGTGCGGCGTCACGCCCGCGTCGGCGAACGCCTGGAGGGCGGTCTCGCGCACGTCGTAGCCCTTGCGCGGCACGACGAGCGGCCGGCGCGCCAGCTCCCGCACGCTCATCGAGCCCCGCGAGGACGGCGCCCGCTCCGACGTCGGCGAGGCCACCGAGAGCCGCTCGCGCAGCACGGGGGTGGTGTGCAGGGCGGCGTCGGCGCCCGACGGGGGCACGATCACCAGCGCGACGTCGAGCTCCCCGCGGGCGAGCGCCCGCACCAGCGGCTGTGAGCCGCTCTCGGCCAGCTCCAGCCGGACGTCGGGGTACTGCTCGTGGAAGACCCGCAGCACGTCGGCCAGCACGCCGATGCACAGCGACGGGGTGGCGCCCACCCGGATCCGGCCGCTGCGCAGGCCGACGATCTCGGCGACGGCGGTGCGCGCGCTGTCGGCGTCGGCGAGCATGCGGCGGGCGAGGGGGAGCAGCGCCGCACCCGCCGGGGTGAGGACGGGACCCTCGCGGCCGCCGCGGTCGACGAGGGCGGCGCCCAGGTCGGTCTCGAGCGCCTTGAGCTGGCGTGACAGCGTGGGCTGCGCCACGCCCAGCGACTCGGCCGCCCGAGTGAAGCTGCGCACGTCGGCCACGGCCAGGAAGTACGCGAGCTGCGTGAACGTCACGCCCATAGCCTACGTACATCGCAGCTGCCCCTTCGATGCATTGGACGGCAGCCGGGCCCGCTAACGACGCTGTCCGCATGGTGACCCTGGGACAGCGCCCGGCCGCGCGCACACCGGTGCGGCGGACGTCGGTGCAGCTCAAGTACGTCATGGCGGTCACAGGTGCGGTGATGCTGCTCTACCTCGTGGCGCACATGGTCGGGAACCTGAAGATCTTCTTCGGAATGGCGGCGATCGACACCTACGCGCACTGGCTGCGGGAGGTCGGCGAGCCCGCGCTTCCGTACGGGACCGTGCTCTGGCTCGTCCGGGTCGTGCTGCTCGTCTCCGTGGTGGCGCACATCGTCTCGGCGACGATCCTGGCCCGCCGCGCGCGCCGGGCCCGCCCCGTCCGCTACGCCCACCGCCAGCCCGTGCAGGGCAGCTACGCGGCCCGCACGATGCGCTGGGGTGGCGTGATCATCGCGCTGTTCGTGGTCTACCACCTGCTCGACCTCACGACCGGGCACCTGAACCCGCACGGCGTGCACGGCGAGGTGCACGCGAACGTCGTGGCCGACTTCGCGCCCGACCGCTGGTACGTCACGCTCGCCTACACGCTCGCGGTGGTCGCCGTCGGCTTCCACGTCCGGCACGGCGTGTGGAGCGCGCTGCAGAGCTTCGGTCGGTCCAGCGCCGCGAGCCAGAAGGCACTCCAGGGCGTGGCGCTGGGCGTCGCGGTCGTGCTGGTCGTCGGTTTCCTCTCCGTCCCGTTCGCCGTGCTCACCGGATTGGTGGCCTGAAGATGAGCTTCTCCGACTTCACCCTCGGCGACCCGGTCGTCGACACCGCGGCCCCCGACGGTCCGATCGAGACCCGCTGGGAGCGTCGCCGCTTCGGCGTCAAGCTGGTGAACCCGGCCAACAAGCGCAAGATGAAGGTCATCGTCGTCGGCACCGGGCTGGCCGGCGGGTCGGCGGCCGCGACGCTGGCCGAGCTCGGCTACCAGGTCAGCTCGTTCTGCTACCAGGACAGCCCGCGCCGGGCGCACTCGATCGCCGCCCAGGGCGGGATCAACGCCGCCAAGAACTACCGCGGCGACGGCGACAGCATCCACCGGCTGTTCTACGACACGGTCAAGGGCGGCGACTTCCGCTCCCGCGAGTCGAACGTCCACCGGCTCGCCGAGATCAGCGTGCAGATCATCGACCAGTGCGTCGCCCAGGGCGTGCCGTTCGCGCGCGAGTACGGCGGGCTGCTCGACACCCGCTCGTTCGGCGGCGCGCAGGTCTCCCGCACCTTCTACGCCCGCGGCCAGACCGGCCAGCAGCTGCTGCTGGGCGCCTACCAGGCGCTCGAGCGCCAGATCGACGCCGGCGGCGTCACCATGTACCCGCGCCACGAGATGCTCGAGCTGATCGTGGTGGACGGGCGCGCCCGCGGCATCGTCGCGCGCGACCTCGTCACGGGGGAGACCCGCAGCCACCTCGCCGACGCCGTGGTCCTCGCCTCCGGCGGCTACGGCAACGTCTTCTACCTCTCCACGAACGCCAAGGGCTGCAACGTCACGGCGAGCTGGCGCGCGCACCGCAAGGGCGCGCTGTTCGCCAACCCCTGCTACACGCAGATCCACCCGACGTGCATCCCGGTGAGCGGCGACCACCAGTCCAAGCTCACGTTGATGAGCGAGTCGCTGCGCAACGACGGCCGCGTCTGGGTGCCGCAGAAGGCGGGCGACACCCGCGCTCCGGGCGACATCCCGGAGGCCGAGCGCGACTACTTCCTCGAGCGCCAGTACCCGGCGTTCGGCAACCTGGTGCCCCGCGACATCGCCAGCCGCGCCGCCAAGAACGTCTGCGACGCGGGTCGCGGCGTCGGCCCGACCGGCCTGGGCGTCTACCTCGACTTCGCCGACGCGATCACGCGCCTCGGGCGCTCGGCGGTGGCCGCGAAGTACGGGAACCTGTTCCAGATGTACCAGCGCATCACCGGTGAGGACCCCTACACCGTGCCGATGCGGATCTTCCCGGCCGTGCACTACACGATGGGCGGGCTGTGGGTCGACTACGACCTGCAGAGCAGCATCCCCGGCCTGTTCGTGGTCGGCGAGGCGAACTTCTCCGACCACGGGGCCAACCGGCTCGGTGCGTCCGCGCTGATGCAGGGCCTGGCCGACGGCTACTTCGTGCTGCCCAACACGATCGGCGACTACCTCGCCCGGGGCGTCGAGCCGGTCGCCGCCGACGCGCCCGAGGTGCGGGAGGCCGAGCAGGCGGTGGCCGACCGCGTCACGAAGCTGCTCGCGATCGACGGCGACCGCACCGTCGACTCCTTCCACCGCGAGCTCGGCCACCTCATGTGGGACCACTGCGGGATGGAGCGCACCGAGGAGGGCCTGCGCAAGGCGCTGGACCGGATCCCGGAGCTGCGCCGCGAGTTCTGGCAGTCGGTCAAGGTGCCGGGTTCGGCCGCGACGCTGAACCAGTCGCTGGAGAAGGCCGGCCGCGTGGCCGACTTCCTCGAGCTCGGCGAGCTCATGTGCCTCGACGCCCTGCACCGCGAGGAGAGCTGCGGCGGGCACTTCCGCGCCGAGAGCCAGACCGAGGACGGGGAGGCCGCCCGCAAGGACGACGAGTTCTCCTACGTCGCGGCCTGGGAGTACACCGGCGCCGCCCCGGTCCTGCACAAGGAGGACCTGACCTTCGACTACGTCACCCCGAGCCAGCGGAGCTACAAGTGAGACTGAACCTGCGGATCTGGCGCCAGGACGACCCCGAGGACAAGGGGCGCCTGGTCGCCTACCGGGTCGACGACGCCGACGAGGACATGTCGTTCCTCGAGCTCATGGACGTCCTCAACGAGAAGCTCATCCTCGACGGCGAGGAGCCCGTGGCGTTCGACCACGACTGCCGCGAGGGCATCTGCGGTGCCTGCAGCATGGTGATCAACGGCGAGCCGCACGGCCCGCAGAAGGCCACCACCACCTGCCAGCTGCACCTGCGCCACTTCCGCGACGGCGAGACGATCACGGTCGAGCCGTTCCGCGCGGCGGCGTTCCCCGTGGTCAAGGACCTGGTCGTGGACCGGACCTCCTTCGACCGGATCGTCGCCTCCGGCGGCTACATCTCCGCGCCCACCGGCGCGGCGCCCGAGGCGCACGCCGCGCCGGTGCCGAAGTCGAACGCCGACCGCGCTTTCACCGCGGCCGCGTGCATCGGCTGCGGCGCGTGCGTGGCCGCCTGCCCGAACGGCAGCGCGTCGCTGTTCGTCGGAGCGAAGATCACCCACCTCGGCGAGCTGCCGCAGGGCCAGCCCGAGCGCTCCGACCGCGTCGTCCGCATGGTCCAGACGCACGACGCCGAGGGCTTCGGCGGGTGCACCAACACCGGCGAGTGCGCGGTGGCGTGCCCGAAGGAGATCCCCCTCGACGTGATCTCCCAGCTGAACCGGGACTACCTGGCGGCCACGAGCCGCCGTCGCTGATCCCCGCGGGCCCACGGCCCGCGGTAGCGCGCGGAGAACCACAGCAGGACGAGGACGAGCACGGCGGCCCCGCCGTCGGTGACGAACGTGGGCAGCAGCCCCGCGACGCCGTGCTCGTCCCGTGCCGCCTGCAACACCACGGCCGGCACCATCCCCGCGACGACCCCGGCCGCCTGCGTCACGTTCACCACGAGCACGACCCAGAACACCCAGGCCCGACCGGTGAGGGCCAGGAGGCCGAGCGCGTTGCCCACGACGTAGGCCACGCCGACGGCCCGCAGGACCGCGACGAACCCGGGGGCCTCCGTCGCCGGCGCCCCGGCGAGCTCCATCGCCCGTGCGACGAGCTCCTCGTCGATGACCACGAACGCCTGCAGCGCCGTCCCGATCGCGAAGACCGCCGAGCACACGGCCGTCAGCACCTGAAGTCGCCTGCTTCTGCCCACGCCAGCCTCCTCTATCAGTGATAGAGACTCTAACACCGATAGAGTCGCCCGGTGCCGGAGCCGCTCGACCTCGCCCGCATCACGAGCGCAGCCGTCGAGCTGCTCGACGAGGTCGGCCTCGCAGAACTGTCCACGCGCCGGCTGGCGGCGAAGCTGGGCGTCCGCTCGCCCACCCTCTACTGGCACGTCCGCAACAAGGCCGCCCTTCTGGACCTCGTGGCCGAGGCGGTGTGCGCCGACGCCTTCGAGATCGACGAGTCGCAGCCGTGGCGCGCGCAGCTCGCCGACGGCCTGCGCCAGTTCCGAGCGCTGCTGCTGCGCCACCGCGATGTCGCGGCCCTGCTGCGGGGGCGCCCGCCGACCGGTCCGCACCGGCTCCGGCACATCGAGACCACCGTCGGGATCCTGCTGCGCGCCGGGTTCGGGCCGGACGAGGCCGCCGGGATCAGCCGGCTCCTCACCGCGCACGTGTTGGGTTCCGCCGAAACCGCCCGCCCGGAGCCCGACCCCGACGAGTCGGCCGCGCTGTGGGAGCGCATGGCGGCCTACCCGAACCTGCGACAGGTGGCCCCCGCGTTCGCCCGCCAGCGCGGTGAGGAGATCTTCGAGCTCGGGGTGCAGATCCTCCTGGACGGGCTCGCCGCGCGTCTGGAGCGGTTCGGCGCGTGAATCGCATCACGATGGGGAACGCACAGTGACAGCCCCGCACGCAGGGTGCGACCGGGCGTCGTAGGCTCCGGCGAGATCCAGACGTCCCGACGCCGCGGCCTGGAGCGGTCGGCGTCGGCACCGCAGAAGACGAGGGACCCTGACGTGTCATCCACCACAGACGCGTCCGCAGGCCGGGCGCAGATCTCGGAACGGACGCTCCGCACGGACCGGTGGTGGCTGCCACCCCTGGCCAACTTCATCGGGCTCACGCTCTGGGTCGCCTACGCGACCGTGCGGGCCTTCATGCAGGAGTGGTACTACGTCGAGCAGTACAACTACCTGACACCGTTCTACTCGCCGTGCGTGTCGACCGGTTGCATCGAGGAGGCCGCGCACTTCGGGCGCTTCCTGCCCGACGTGTGGTGGCTGCCCTACGCGGCGCTGACGCTGCCGTTCCTGCTGCTGTTCCGGCTCACCTGCTACTACTACCGCAAGGCCTACTACCGGGCGTTCTGGCTGTCGCCGCCGGCCTGCGCGGTGGCCGAGCCGCACCAGCGCTACACCGGTGAGACCCGGTTCCCGCTGCTCGGGCAGAACCTGCACCGCTACTTCTTCTACGCCGCCGCGATCATCTCGGTGATCAACACCTGGGACGCGATCCTCGCGTTCCGCACCGCGGAGGGCGGGTTCGGCCTCGGCCTGGGCAACCTGATCCTGCTCGCCAACGTGATCCTGCTGTGGGCGTACACGATCTCCTGCCACTCCTGCCGCAGCATCATCGGCGGCCGGCTGAACCACTTCTCGAAGCACCCGGTGCGCTACAAGCTGTGGCTGCAGGTCTCGAAGCTGAACACCAAGCACATGCAGCTCGCCTGGACGACACTGGCGACGCTGGCCATCACGGACTTCTACATCATGGCCGTCGCGGCCGGGTGGATCTCCGACCTGCGGATCGTGGGGTGAGCGACATGTCGGAAGAGATCGAGCGGCACGAGTACGACGTCGTCGTGATCGGCGCCGGGGGCGCGGGCCTGCGGGCCGCCATCGAGGCGCGGGCGCAGGGCAAGCGCACCGCCATCATCTCCAAGTCGCTGTTCGGCAAGGCGCACACGGTGATGGCCGAGGGCGGCTGCGCCGCGTCGATGGGGAACGTCAACCCCAACGACAACTGGATGGTGCACTACCGCGACACCATGCGCGGCGGGAAGTTCCTCAACAACTGGCGGATGGCGGAACTGCACGCCAAGGAGGCCCCCGACCGCGTCTGGGAGCTGGAGACCTACGGCGCGCTGTTCGACCGCACCGCGGACGGCAAGATCAGCCAGCGGAACTTCGGCGGGCACACCTACCCCCGGCTCGCGCACGTCGGCGACCGCACCGGCCTGGAGATGATCCGCACGCTGCAGCAGAAGGTGGTGTCGCTGCAGCAGGAGGACTACGCGGAGACCGGCGACTACGAGGCCAACATCCGCGTCTTCCACGAGACCACGATCACCGAGCTCTTCAAGGACGGCGACCGGATCGCCGGCTGCTTCGGCTACTACCGCAGCACCGGCGGCCTCGTCCGGTTCGACGCCCCGGCGATCGTGCTGGCCACCGGCGGCGTCGGCAAGAGCTACCAGGTCACGTCGAACTCCTGGGAGTACACCGGCGACGGCCACGCGCTCGCCCTCCGCGCGGGCGCCACGCTGATCAACATGGAGTTCCTGCAGTTCCACCCGACGGGCATGGTCTGGCCGCCGTCGGTGAAGGGGATCCTGGTCACGGAGTCGGTGCGCGGCGACGGCGGTGTGCTGCGCAACTCCGAGGGCAAGCGGTTCATGTTCGAGTACGTCCCGGACGTCTTCAAGGACCAGTACGCCACCACCGAGGAGGAGGGCGACCGCTGGTACACCGACGCCGACAACAACCGGCGCCCGCCGGAGCTGCTGCCCCGTGACGAGGTCGCGCGCGCGATCAACTCCGAGGTCAAGGCCGGCCGCGGGAGCCCGCACGGCGGCGTCTTCCTCGACATCGCCTCGCGGCTGTCGCCCGAGGAGATCCAGAAGCGGCTGCCGTCGATGTACCACCAGTTCAAGGAGCTGGCCGACGTCGACATCACGAAGGAGCCGATGGAGGTCGGCCCGACCTGCCACTACGTGATGGGCGGGGTCGAGGTCGAGCCGGACTCGGCGATGTCGAAGGTGCCGGGCCTGTTCGCCGCGGGCGAGGTGGCGGGCGGCATGCACGGCTCCAATCGGCTCGGCGGCAACTCGCTGTCGGACCTGCTGGTGTTCGGCCGCCGGGCGGGCGCGGGCGCGTCGGAGTACGTCGACGGGCTGGCCGGGGTGCGCCCCGCGGTGCGGATCGACGACGTCACGTCCGCGCAGGAGCGCGCGTTGCTGCCGTTCTCGAACGCCGTCGAGGGTGGCGAGAACCCGTTCGTCGTGCAGCTGGAGCTGCAGAAGACGATGAACGACCTGGTCGGCATCATCCGCAAGGCCGACGAGATGGAGCAGGCGCTCAAGGCCGTGCAGGACATCGCGACCCGGGCGAAGTCGGTCGCGGTCGAGGGCGGGCGGGCGTTCAACCCCGGCTGGCACCTCGCGCTGGACCTGCGCAACATGCTGCTGGTCTCGCTGTGCGTGGCCAAGGCGGCGCTGGAGCGGCAGGAGAGCCGCGGCGGGCACACCCGTGACGACTACCCGGCGATGGACGCCGACTGGCGCCACCTGCTGCTGGTGCTGTCGGCGAACGGGGAGGACGACGTGCACCTCGTGCGCCAGGAGCAGGTGCCGATGCGGCCCGAGCTGCTGGACCTGTTCGAGATGGACGAGCTGAAGAAGTACTACACCGGCGAGGAGCTGGGCGGACACCGAGCCGGGGAGGCTGCCAAGTGACGTACGAGGCGCACTACCGCGTCTGGCGGGGCGACGACGAGAAGGGGGAGCTCGTCGACTACAAGGTGGAGGTCAACGAGGGCGAGGTCGTCCTCGACATCATCCACCGGCTCCAGCAGACCGAGGCCCAGGACCTCGCCGTCCGCTGGAACTGCAAGGCCGGCAAGTGCGGCTCGTGCAGCGCGGAGATCAACGGCCGGCCGCGGCTGATGTGCATGACCCGGATGTCCACGTTCACCGAGGACGAGGTCATCACGGTCACGCCGCTGCGGACGTTCCCGGTGATCCGGGACCTCGTCACCGACGTGTCGTTCAACTACACGAAGGCCCGCGAGATCCCCAGCTTCGCGCCGCCGCCCGACCTGGAGCCCGGTGAGTACCGGATGCAGCAGGTCGACGTCGAGCGGAGCCAGGAGTTCCGCAAGTGCATCGAGTGCTACCTGTGCCAGAACACCTGCCACGTGGTGCGCGACCACGAGGAGAACAAGGAGAACTTCGCCGGGCCGCGCTACCTGATGCGCGTGGCGGAGCTCGACATGCACCCCCTCGACGTCGCCGACCGTGTGGACGAGGCGCAGGAGGAGCACGGCCTCGGCTACTGCAACATCACCAAGTGCTGCACCGAGGTCTGCCCCGAGCACATCAAGATCACTGACAACGCGCTGATCCCGCTCAAGGAGCGCGTGGTGGACCGCAAGTACGACCCGCTGGTCTGGCTGGGGAGCAAGATCTTCAAGCGCTCCGGGGCGTAGCAGGTATTGCAGCAAAGCCACTTCCACGCAACCACGTGGAGTGGAAGTGGCTTTGCTGCAACGGTGCCGCGGTCAGCCGAGGGAGCGGCGGATCTCGTCCAGCTTCGCCTTCGCGGCGGCGGCGCGGTCGGCCTCCTGCTGCTCCACGTCACGACCCGCAGCGGTGCTCTCGGCCAGCTCCGCGGCCCCGATCGAGGTGGCGTAACGGCTCTCGATCTTGTCGCGGACGTGGTCGAGGCTCGGCACGCCGTGCTCGTCGTAGTCGGGCGCAGGCGTGGCACGCGGGGCCGGGTCGGGAACGATCTCGGCGTCGATCGGCTGCGGGGTCGGTTCCTGCGACGGCTCGGGCACGACGGCTCCTCTCGCTCCGGTGCGGCCCACGCTACGCGCCACCGCGCCCCGACCGCTCCCACACCGATCGTGGTGCTCGCACACCGACTGCAGTCGGTGCACGAGCGAGGCAATCGGTGTGCGAGCGCGGGAGGTGCGGCGTCGCGCCTCGCGGCCCCGCGCCTCGCGGCCCCCGCGCCGCGGCCCGGTCCCACACCGATCGTGGTGCTCGCACACCGACTGCAGTCGGTGTGGGAGCGCGGAAGTCGGTGTGTGAGCGGGGGTGCGGCGCGGATAACGTGGCGGTGTGACGATCTCCGAGCGGCCCTACGGCTCCTGGCCCACCCCCGTCACCTCCGAGCTGGTGACGGCCGCGGCCGTGCGCCTGGGCGAGGTGCACGTGGACGGTGCCGACGTGGTGTGGGCCGAGGGACGGCCCGGCGAGGGCGGCCGCACGCAGCTGGTGCGCCGCAGCCCGGACGGCACGACCACCGACCTCCTGCCCGACGGGACGAACGCGCGCACCGCCGTGCACGAGTACGGGGGCGCGGCCTGGTGGGTGCGCGACGGCGTCGTCTGGTTCACCGACTGGGCCGACCAGCGGCTCTACCGGCTCGCACCGGGAGGCGCGCCGCAGCCGATCACGCCGGAGCCCGCGTCGCCGCGGGCGGACCGCTACGCCGACGGTGACGTCGCCCCGGACGGGGCCACGATCGTCTGCGTGCGGGAGCGGCACACCGGATCGTCGGCCACGGACGTGCACAACGAGGTCGTGCGCCTCGCCGCCGACCACCTGTCGGAGCCGGAGGTGCTCGTCAGCGGCCCCGACTTCGTCGCCGCCCCGCGCCTGAGCCCGGACGGCGGCACGCTGGCCTGGTTGCAGTGGGACCACCCGTCGATGCCGTGGGACGACACGCTGCTCGTGGCGCGCGACCTGGCGTCGGGCGAGGAGACCGTGGTCGCGGGCGGCACGGGGGAGTCGGTGCTCGAGCCGCGCTTCGAGCCCGACGGGTCGCTGCTGTTCCTGTCCGACCGCACCGACTGGTGGAACCTCTACCGCTGGACGCCCGGCAGCGACATCGAGCCCGTGGTGCGCCTGGACTCCGATCTCGGCGTGCCGGCCTGGGTGTTCGGGTCGGCGCGCTACGCACCCCTGGACGACGGCCGGGTCGTCTACGCGCGGTGGAGCAACGGCCGCGACGGGCTCGCCGTGAAGGAGACCGACGGCGGCCTGATCGACCTGGACGTGCCGTTCTCGGCGATCGGTGCGGTGCGCGCGGCAGGCCCCGGCGCCGTCGTGGTGGTCGCCGGCAGCCCGACCGCCGAGCCCGGCGTGCACCGGGTCGACGTCGCCACCTCGGCCGTCGAGACCCTGCGGGCGCCCCGGGACCTCGGGCTGGACCCGGCCGGGATCTCCCAGCCCGAGCACCTCACCTTCGACTCGGTGGACGGCAGCGGCGCGTCGCGGCGGGCCCACGCGCAGTTCTACCCGCCCGCCTCCGCCGAGTGGACCGGCCCGGCGGACGAGCGCCCGCCGCTGCTGGTGCAGATCCACGGCGGCCCGACCGGCGCCGCCACGCCCGTGCTGAGCACCACCGTGCAGTACTGGACGAGCCGCGGCTTCGCCGTCGTCGACGTCGACTACGGCGGCTCCACCGGCTACGGGCGCGCCTACCGGCAGGAGCTGCTGGGGGAGTGGGGCGTGATCGACGTGGCCGACTGTCTCGCGGCCGCACGCCACCTCGCCGCGCAGGGCCGCGTCGACGGTGAGCGGCTGTGCATCCGCGGCGGCTCGGCGGGCGGCTTCACGACGCTCGCCGCACTGGCCCGCGAGGACACCCCGTTCGCCGCGGGCGCCGACCACTTCGGCGTGGCCGACCTGGCGGCGCTCGCCGCCGACACCCACAAGTTCGAGAGCCGCTACCTCGACCGGCTGGTCGGCCCCTACCCGGAGGCCCGCGACGTCTACGAGCAGCGGTCCCCGATCCACCACGTCGACCGCTTCACCCGCCCCCTGATCGTGCTGCAGGGGGCGGAGGACGAGGTGGTGCCGCCGAACCAGAGCGAGATGATCGTCGACGCGCTGCGGGCGAAGGGCACGCCGGTGGCCTACCTGCTCTTCGACGGCGAGCAGCACGGCTTCCGGCGGGCGGAGAACATCCGCCGGGCCCTGGACGCGGAGCTGAGCTTCTACGCCCAGGTGCTCGGCTTCGACCTGCCGGCGGAGGAGGGCATCGAGCCGGTGGTGGTCGACAACCTCTGATCCTCGAACCGCCGATCCCCGACGGAGCCGGGGCGGTGGCCCACTTCAGCGGGTCTCGCCTCCCCAATCGACAAGGATGCTGCCTACTCCGCAGGCGGTCACCGACGTGGAGCCGGCAGACATCCATGGCCCGCGGACCGTGTATCGGTGGCCCTCCGGCGAGTCGCAGACGGCTATTGCCCTGACCTCTGTGCGTGCGCCCGCGCAGGAGTACGAGCTCTCCGGCGGCGTCCGGTCAGGGAAGCCCTGAGCGCTGCATCGGGGAGCCGTTGACTCCGCGTCCCATGCAAATATGGAAGCTGGTGCCGTGCCCAGCGAGAAACTCGCTCCTGCGGCTAGCGCAGTCACGGAAAGCAGTACCGGAAGCCGAAGCTCGGAAAGCATCGTTCACCACCTCACAGCGATTTCGGCGGAGGCGCCGGGCGGCCGGAACGTGACGAGTGTGAGGGTGCCGGCGGGAAGCGTGCACGTCCAGTTTCGCCCCTCGTCGGCCGGAACGAAGGAGCCGCTGCACTCGCCTCCGTCCTTCAGGTTGAGGAGCGTCCACTCCGTGGGGTTGCGGAACGATCCGGAGACATCGATGTGCACCTGCACAGCGCCTCCTGGGAATCCAGCTGCTTCGAGCATGCATTGCCCACCTAGTGAGCCTGAATCGGGCCGCAGGTCTTGCCGGTGCCGCCGAGGATGCGCTGCACGGCCGCCGGCGTGAATTCGGTGGTGTCTGCGGTGGGCGGTGCCGCGTATGCTATTGGTTGCTGGACAAAGGCAACCGCGAATGCTGCCATGCTCGCTATCAGCGCGGATGCGATGGCCGAGCGCTTCCGTTCTCGCACTGGTTCTCCTTATCGTGAGTACGACAATTAAAGTCTCTCATTGGGTCGCTGACCAGGCAACTGGCCGAACGGCGAATACGGCCTAGTCGTTCGGCGAGTTCGATGTGTCGGGCCAAGGCCCGCCGGCATCAAGAGGCGTGAACGTCATCGGCTGACGGGTGTGACGGCCACTGTATATCGGGTCAGGACCGAGGCTGCCTGAGCTCGGGTCTGGACCTTCAGTTTATGCAGGATGTTCGAGACGCGAAATTTCGTGGTCGCCTGGGACATCGCTAGCTCCTGCGCGATGATCCGGTTGGGGTGCCCTTTGGCGAGCAGGTGTGCGACCTGGAGTTCGCGTTCGGTCAGGACGCGGGTGGGATCGCGGCGGACCGGGTCGCCCTGCTGTCGCTGCAGTTGCTCGGCCAAGGCGCGTCCGAGGTCACGACTCAAGTAGCAGTCGCCATTGCGCACGGCGTCGATTGCCCGGGCGAGTTGCTTGATCTCGCAATCGGCGTACAGCACCCCGAGCACCCCGGCGCGCAGATATTTCATGCCGTCAGGGTTACTCGGTTCGAGGACGATGATCGTCTTGGTGAGTTCGGATGAACCGGCGACGAAAATGGGTTGTGTCGTGCTACCGCCGACCGCGTGCACCACGATGTCGATCCTGCTGGCGGATGCGTGTGCTCGATCTCCCGGCTCACCCGCCGGTGGCGCTGGTCCCCGCCAGAGCCCGGGTCTCGGGCTCGCCCGCCCCACCCGCCGGGGTGGCGCCGGTGCGGGCGCGGCTCAACCGCCGCTCGACCCACTCCGCGAAGCGGCCGAGCAGGTAGTTGATCACGATGAAGATGACGGCGAGCACGAAGAACAGCTGGATCGGGTTGTCCAGCTCCTGGATCGCGATCCGGACGAACCGCACCGACTCCGGGTAGAGGATGATGAACCCGAGCGACGTGTCCTTCAGGATCACCACGAGCTGGCTGATGAGCGCGGGCAGCATCACGCGGAACGCCTGCGGCAGCTGGATCAGCCGCAGCGACTGCACGCGGGTCAGGCCGATCGCCGCAGCGGCCTCGGCCTGACCGCGCGGCAGCGAGAGCACGCCCGAGCGCACGATCTCCGCGATGATCACCGAGTTGTAGGCCGTGAGCCCGATGACCAGGTACCACAGCAGCGAGACGTCGACACCGAGCTCCGGGAGGATCCGGTAGGCGAGGTAGATCGCGATCACGACCGGGAGCCCGCGGAACAGCTCGATCGCGCCGACGACGATCCAGCGGTACCAGGGCGCGCTGGTGAGGCGCGTGACCGCGAGCACGGTGCCGACGACCAGCGACAGGGCCATCGCCAGGACGGCCGCGATGAAGTTGTTCAGCAGCGCACCGCTGAGCCCGGTCCAGAGCGCGGCGATCTGGGGGTGGTACGGGTTGACGATCGGGCCCCACTTCTCGCCGGACAGCTGGCCCGCCTGCCCCAGCCGCACGAGCACCAGCGCGACGACCCCGAGCAGGACGACGCCGGCGACGATCGAACCGATCCGCACCCGGCGCTGCATGCGCGGGCCGGGGTTGTCGTAGAGGACGGGAGTGGTCATCGGGCCACCGCCAGCTTCCGTTCGAGAACGCCGAGACCGATCCCGGCCGGGATGGTCAGCAGCAGGTATCCGACCGCCGTGCCGAGCAGGATCGGGATCAGGGACAGACCTCGGGCGGACACCAGGGTCGCCTGCACCGAGAACAGGTCCCCACCCACGCCGAACGCGCCGACGATGGCCGAGTTCTTGATCATGGCGATCATGACGCTCCCCAGCGGCGGCACGACGGTGCGGAACGCCTGCGGGAGCACCACGGTGCCGAGCGACTGCGTGAAGGTGAGCCCGATCGCCCGTGCGGCTTCGGCCTGTCCGGGGGAGACGGAGTTGATGCCGCTGCGCAGCGCCTCGCAGACGAAGGCGGAGGTGTAGATGATGAGCCCACCGACCCCGAACCAGAAGTACGGGGCGTTGATCCCGATCTCCGGCAGCCCGAACGCGCAGAAGAACAGCACGACGGTGAGCGGGCAGTTGCGGACGACGGTGACCCATGCCGAGCCCAGCGACCGCAGGGGCGGGAGCGGGGACACCCGGAAGCTCGCGATCAGCGTGCCGAGCAGCAGCGAACCGATCGCCGCGTACAGGCAGATCACCAGCGTCGTCCGGAACCCGCTGGCGAACAGCCCGATGTTGTCGAAGACGGGGTCGAAGAACACGGGTCCTCCCGGTCACGGGCCGGCCGGGGCACCCGTGGGTGCCCCGGCCGGAGGCGGAGTCAGCTGCAGGGGGCGAGCTCGGGCAGGGCCGGGGTCTCCTCCGCGGCCTCGCCCGCAGTGGCCTCCCACGCCGCCGCGTACGCGCCGGACTGCTGGGCCTGCGTCAGCTGCTCGTTGATGAACTCGCAGAACGTGACGTCACCCTTGGTGATGCCGATGCCGTAGGGCTCCTCGGTGAAGGGGTCGCCGACCAGCTTGAACGCGCCGTCGCTGTCGGCCACGTAGCCGAGCAGGATGACGTTGTCCGTGGTGACCGCGTCCACCTGGCCGTTGCCGAGCGCATCGCGGCACTGCGAGTAGGTGTCGAACAGCGTCAGCTGGCCCTCGTCGATGTACTCGCGGATGTTCTCCGACGGGGTGGACCCCGTCACCGAGCAGACACGTGCACCGCTGGCGCGCAGCGCCTCCGGGCCCGTGATGTCGGTGTTGTCGGAGCGCACCATGAGGGTCTGGCCCGCCTCGTAGTACGGGCCGGCGAACGACACGCGCTCCTTGCGCGCGTCGTTGATCGTGTAGGTGGCGATCACCATGTCGACGTCGCCGCGCTCGATGAGGTCCTCGCGCTGGGCGGACGGCGCCTCGGTCCACTCGATGCTCTCCGGCGCGATCCCGAGACCGCCGGCGATGATCCGGCCGATCTCGGTGTCGAACCCGACGAGCTCGCCGTCGAGGGTGCGCTGCCCGAACAGCGGCTGGTCGAACTTGGTGCCGATCCGGATCCGGCCGGCCTCGCTCAGCTCGGCCATCGTGGTGCCGGCCTCGAACTGGGTGTCCTGTGCGACCTCCGGCTCCGGGGCCTGCTCGCCCCCGCCGCCGATCGACTGCTGCTCGCCACATGCGGTGCTGATCAGGGCGACGGCGCTGACCGCCGCGCCGATCCGGAGCACTGACTTCCAGCGCATTGCTCTCCTTGGGGAACCGAAGGGCCCGACGGCCCTGATCAATGGGTGAGGATCTTGCCGAGGAAGTCCTTGGCACGATCCGAGGTGGGATTGGAGAAGAACGTCTCCGGCGGTGCATCCTCGACGATCTCGCCGTCGGACATGAACACCACACGGTTGGCGGCGCGTCGCGCGAACCCCATCTCGTGGGTGACGACGAGCATCGTCATCCCGTCCTTGGCCAGCGTGGTCAT
This sequence comes from Pseudonocardia kunmingensis, assembly GCF_006716445.1. Classification (GTDB taxonomy): domain Bacteria; phylum Actinomycetota; class Actinomycetes; order Mycobacteriales; family Pseudonocardiaceae; genus Pseudonocardia; species Pseudonocardia kunmingensis. Next base: position 1,105,821 of record NZ_VFPA01000001.1, on the reverse strand, counting down.
CACGTCGAGGACCTCCTGGACCATCTCCGGGTCCAGCGCCGAGGTGGGCTCGTCGAACAGCATGACCTTGGGCTTCATCGCCAGCGCCCTGGCGATGGCGGCGCGCTGCTGCTGCCCGCCGGAGAGCTGGGCGGGGTACTTGTCCTTCTGGTCGGCGATGCCGACCCGCTCGAGGAGCGCGAGCCCGCTCTTCTCGGCGTCATCCTTGCCGATCCTGCGCACCTTGATGGGCCCCAGCGTGACGTTCTCGAGGATCGTCTTGTGCGCGAACAGGTTGAAGCTCTGGAACACCATGCCGACGTCGGCGCGCAGGGCGGCGAGGGCCTTGCCCTCGGCGGGCAGCGCCTGGCCGTCGACCTCGATGGTGCCGCTGTCGATCGGTTCGAGGCGGTTGATCGTGCGGCAGAGAGTGGACTTGCCCGATCCCGACGGGCCGAGCACCACGACGACCTGGCCGGCGGCGACCTCCAGGTTGATGTCGCGCAGGACGTGCAGCTCGCCGAAGTGCTTGTCGACGGACGCCATCCGGATCATGGGCGTGCGGGCGGTCATGCAGGGCCTCCGGGCATGGCGGGACGCTAGGGCTGAGTGGTCCGTCCAGTCCAGCACCTTGAGCAACCCATAGGGTTTCGCTCCGATAACGCTCTTGGAGAAGGTGGGGACGTGCACATCCTGCTGGTCGAGGACGACGACCGCGTCGCCGCCGCGCTGCGCCCCGCCCTGCACCGCCACGGCATCACCACGACGCGCCTCGCCACCGGGCGCGATGCCGTCGAGCACCTGGCGGACGTCGATGTCGTGCTGCTGGACCTGGGGTTGCCCGACGTCGACGGAGTGGACGTGTGCCGGGAGATCCGCGAGGTCAGCGAGGTGCCGGTGATCGTGGTGTCGGCGCGCGGCGAGGTGGACGACCGGATCCTGGGTCTGCACTCCGGCGCCGACGACTACCTCGTGAAGCCCTACGACATCAACGAGCTCGTCGCGCGCGTGCACACCGTGTACCGGCGGCGCAGGCAGTCGGCGCCCCACGGTGCCGACGAGGTCGTCGAGTTCGACGACGTCGTCGTCGACCTGACCAAGCACGCGGTCAGCGTCGCGGGCAGGCCGATCAACCTGACGCGCAAGGAGTTCCAGGTGCTCGCGCTGCTCGCGACCTCGGGTGGTGCGGTGTGCACGCGCAGCCGCATCGTCGCCGAGGTGTGGGGCCGCTCGTGGGCCGGCGCCAACCGCACCCTGGACGTGCACGTGGCCACGTTGCGCACCAAGCTCGGCAGGCCCGAGCTCGTGCAGACCGTCCGCGGCGTCGGTTACCGCCTCGGCTCACCGGAGTAGGTGAGCCCCCGTGCGCGCCCGGCTGCTGGTCATCGTGCTGTTCCTGGTGGGGCTGCTCGCCGCCGGGCTGGGCGTGCCGCTGGCGCTGTCCTACGCGCAGGCGCGGCAGCTCACGATGTTCACCGACCGGCTGACCGACACCATCTTCTACGCCTCGGTCGCGGAACGCCCGATCGCCCAGGCCGACACCACCGGTCTCGAGGCCGAGCTCGCCCGCTACGACGCGGTGTACGGCGTCGCGGTCCTCGTGCTCGACGAGGACGGCGACCTGGTGGCGACCTCCCGCCAGCCCCCGCCCGCCCTCGACGCGGACGCGCGGGAGCGGGTGGAGCTGGCGCTGGCGAACCGGCGGTCGGAGGTCTACCCGCTGCTGCTGCCCTGGGACGAGCGGCCGCTGGTGCTCGCCGAGCCGGTGCTGGTGGACACCGAGGTCCGCGGGGTCGCGGTGACCGTCTCCTCGACCGAGGAGCTGCGCACCGAGGAGCTGCGGGTGTGGGCGCTGGTCGCGGCGGCCGGGCTGGTCGCGCTGGGGCTGGGTGTCGTCGTGGCGCTGCCGATCGTCCGGTGGATCCTGCGGCCGGTGCGCCGCCTCGACGAAGGCACGGGCCGGGTCGCCGCCGCGGTGCTGGCCGGGGCGGACCCGGAACCGGTCGCGGACGGCTCGGGCCCGCCGGAGCTGCGGCAGCTCTCGGTCTCCTTCGACCGGATGACCGAGACCGTGGCCCAGGCCTACGGCGCGCAGCGGGCGTTCGTCGCGGACGCGAGCCACCAGCTGCGCAACCCGCTCACGGCGCTGCACCTGAGGCTGTCCAACCTCGACGGGCACGTCGACGCGGATGCCGCCGAGGACCACGTCGCCGCACTGGAGGAGGCCGAGCGGCTGGCGACGCTGCTCGACGGCCTGCTGGCACTGGCCCGGGCCGAGCGCACGGCGCCGCCGGTGGTCGGCGAGGTCGACCCGGCGGTCGAGGACCGGGTCGAGGCGTGGCGGCCGCTCGCCGAGCACGAGGGGCTGCGGCTGGTGAACGGCGGGGTGGCGGGGCTGCGGGTGCGGGCCCCGGAGAACGCCATCGAGACGGTGCTCGACGCGGTGCTCGACAACGCCGTCAAGTACGCGCCCGAGGGCAGCGCGATCACCGTGCGCACCGCGGTGGCGGGGGAGACCGTCGAGATCGCGGTGCGCGACACCGGCCCCGGGATGTCGCCGGAGCAGTTGGAGCGCGCCACGGACCGGTTCTGGCGCAGCCCCGGGCAGAGCAACGTCGAGGGATCGGGACTCGGTCTCGCGATCGCGGCCCGCACCCTCGAGGTCGCGGGCGGTGAGCTGGTGCTCGAGCTCCCCGCCGGGGGCGGGCTGCGGGTGGTGGCCCGGCTGCCCCGCGCGGTCGACGACGACGGCGACGCGCCCCCGCCGGATCCGCCGCAGGGCCGCTGAACGCGGAGTGGGCGGGGCGCGGCCGCGGTCAGGCCGGCTGCGCCACCTCGCGCCGGGACGGCAGCAGCGTCCGCAGCACCAGGTGGGCGAGCAGGCCGAGCGGCGCGAGCAGGATCGTCAGCACCAGCACCGGGGCGGTGACCAGCGGGTGGATGCCGCGCTCTCGGGCGTCGAGGTGGATCCACCGGCCGACGAACAGGTCGAAGGCGATGAAGTGCGCCCAGCCCGCCGCCGCGCCCACGGGCGTGCCCAGGAGCACCGCCACCCCCGCGAGCTGGGGTGAGGAGACCGCGGCGAGGAAGCCGGCGAGGTCCGGGAGCACGAGCGCGGCGTAGCCGAGCAGCGGCGGCACCACGATCAGCGGCGACCCGACCACGCGCCGGGTGACCGACCAGCGGGGCGCGAGGATCATCAGCGCCCAGAACGGCGCCGCGACCGGGAACGTGAGCGAGAACAGCAGCTGCGGGTCCACGGCGGTCATCAGGCGGCCGCGGTGGGGGTGGGCCCGGTGGCGGCGCGACGGGCGGCGCCGAGCAACGCGGCGGCCAGACCTCCCGCCGTGCCCAGCACGACGACCGCGAGCGCGGCCAGGGTGGGGGCGTCGGGGGCGAGCAGCGGCTGTCCGCGCAGGGCCTGCCAGGTGACCAGCACGACGAGCGCGCCGTACCCGGCAGCGGCGACCCGCACGACGCGCAGGCGCGCGGTCTCGTCGAGCCGGTGGCGGAGGGCGGCGAGCCCGGCGGCCAGCAGCGGCAGCAGCTGCAGCGCGTGCATGCCGACGAAGTGCCCGATCCGCAGGTCGCCGCCGGTGGTGCTCCAGCCGACGAACGGCAGGCCCGGCCCGCCGTCGGCCACCCCCACCGCGTGCGCGCCGTTCGGCGGCATCAGGAACCCGACGGCCATCCCCAGCAGCCCGACGAGCAGGCCCAGCCGCACGGCCGAGGTCGTGACGCGGTCGGTCGAGGGCTCGCGCAGGAACCGCAGCGCGACGGCGACGGTCAGCAGCCAGAGCAGGGTGATCGTCGCGCCCATGACGCCGAAGAGGAGCGCGTCGAACGGGGTGTCGTCGTTGAAGTGGCTGCGCACGCCGCGGGCCGCCTGGCCGACGATGATCACTTGCTCGACGACGAGCGCGGCGACGATCACCCACCCGGTGCGCCGCATGCCCCGGCCGGGCAGCCGCGAGAGCATCCACGCCAGGGTCGCCGTGTACAGCATGATCGACACCGAGAACTTGAGCGGCTTGACCCAGAGCGGGACCCCGAGCAGGGTGCGCTGGTCGATCACGACGAGCGCCGCCGTCACCAGGCTGAGCGCGGCCATCGCGACCGCGGTCCGGTAGAGGCCTGGATGCCCGCGCCGGGCGTCCGCGAGAACCGTACGCACGACCCACTCCTGCCTGACAGTGTTAGTCTCTGCGAGCGGCGCCAGTATGAGGGCGCAAGCCTGACAGTGTCAAGGAGGACTGTCGTTGCCAGTCGAAGGATCGGTGCGGGACCGCAGGCGGGCCGAGACCGTGCGCGAGATCAAGTCGGCCGCGCTCGAGCAGCTCGCCGAGGGGGGCCCGGCGGGCTTGTCGCTGCGCGCGGTCGCGCGGGCCGTCGGGATGACGGTGCAGTCGCTCTACCACTACTTCGACAGCCGCGACGCGCTGCTCACCGCGCTCGTCATCGACGGGCACCGCGCGCTGGCCGCCGTCGTGCGGGAGGCGGCCGAGACCAGCCGCGGGCGGCCGCACGCGGAGCGGCTCTTCGCCGCATCCAACGCCTATCGGTGCTGGGCGCTGGCGAACCGGCCGGCGTTCCTGCTGCTGTACGGCACGCCGGTGCCCGGCTACGAGCCGCCGTCCGGCGAGGAGGTGATCGGGGCCGCCGCCGCGCTGGCGCCGCCGTTCATCGAGGTCGTCTTCGACGGGTGGAGCCCCGAGGAGCTCGCGCGGGTGCCCCTGCGGCCCGGGGCCGAGCGGCTCGTGGAGGTCGACACGAGGAGGGTGCCGCTGCCCGCGGGAGCGCTCGCGCTGCTCTACGAGCTGCGGGCCCAGATGCACGGGTTCGTGATGCTCGAGCTGATCGGGCACCTCGCCCCGATGAACGACTACGGCGAGCAGCTGTTCAGCGGCATGATGGACCGTTCGGCCGAGGAGCTGGCCGCGGCCCGGCGCGCCGCCGGCTGACGCCTGCTCACGGGTCCTTCTCCTCGCGGAAGAAGCGCTCGGCGCCGGGGTGCAGCGGCACGGGCTGCGTCCCGATCGCGGCCCGCAGGTCGATCGTGAGCGCCGCCGGGCTCGCCGCCGCCAACTGCTCCTGCGCGGCGAAGAGCCCCTTCACGAGCGCGCTCGCCAGCTCGTCGGGCATGCCGGCGCCGACGAGCAGGAAGTTGCGCACCAGCAGCACGGTGACGGGCTCCGGGATGCCGTAGCTCTGCGCCGGGACGGTGCCCGCCGCGTACGCCGGGAACGCGGCCCGCACCGGCGTGATCAGGTCCTCCAGGTTCAGCAGCCGGATCGGGCGCACCGCCGCCAGCTCCGTCACACCGCGCGTCGGCAGCCCACCGACCCAGAAGAACGCGTCGATCTCGTCGCGGGCCACCGCCGCGACCGAGTCGTTGATGCCCAGCTGGAGCGCCTGGAAGTCGGTCGCGGCGGACAGCCCCGCCGCGGCCAGCAGGCGCTCGGCGACGACCCGCACCCCGGAGTCGGGCGCGCCGACCGACACGCGCGCGCCGCGCAGGTCGGCCACCGTGGTGGCGGGGAAGTCGGCGGGCACGACGACGTGCACCACGTCGTCGTAGATCCGGGCGAGGGCCCGGGGCACCCGGGGGTCCGTCGCCGGGGTGCGCACGAGCTGGTCGGCGGCGGTGTCCACCTGGCTGAACACGACGTCCGCGGCGCCGGCCGCGAGCCGCTCCAGGTTGTCCACCGACCCCGCCGTGGGCAGCACCGTGGGGCGGGCGTCGAGGTCCAGGCGCGCCTGCCACGCGTCGGCCAGCGCATTCCCCAGGTTGTAGTAGACGCCCTGGGTGCCGCCGGTGGCGAGGGTGAGCCGCACCTGCGCGAACGGCGAGGAGCAGCCGGAGACCGCGGGGAGGGCACCGAGCGCGGCGACGCCGGACAGGAGACCGCGCAGCACGCGACGACGGTCCACCACGTCGGTCCGGGCCTGCATGCGCCGCATCCTGCCGTGCCCGGCCGGTGCGGTCGACACGGCGGGGACGGCCTACCCTCGACACCTGTGACCCGCAGCTACACCATCCGCACCTACGGGTGTCAGATGAACGTGCACGACTCCGAGCGGATGGCCGGACTGCTCGAGGCGGCGGGCTACGAGCGGTCGGCCTCCGACGAGGCCGACGTCGTCGTGTTCAACACCTGCGCCGTGCGGGAGAACGCCGACAACCGGCTCTACGGCAACCTCGGTCACCTGCGCCCGGCGAAGGACGCCCGGCCCGGCATGCAGATCGCGGTCGGGGGCTGCCTCGCGCAGAAGGACCGCGACACGATCGTGCGCCGGGCCCCCTGGGTCGACGTCGTGTTCGGCACGCACAACGTGCACGCGCTGCCGACGCTGCTCGAGCGCGCCCGCCACAACGAGGCCGCGCAGGTGGAGATCGCCGAGTCGCTCGAGGTGTTCCCGTCCACGTTGCCCGCGCGGCGCGAGTCGGCCTACGCGGGCTGGGTGTCGATCTCGGTCGGCTGCAACAACACCTGCACCTTCTGCATCGTCCCGTCGCTGCGCGGCAAGGAGCGCGACCGCCGCCCCGGCGAGGTGCTCGCCGAGGTGCAGGCGCTCGCCGCCGAGGGCGTCCTCGAGGTCACGCTGCTCGGGCAGAACGTCAACTCCTACGGCGTCGAGTTCGGCGACCGCGGCGCGTTCGCCAAGCTGCTGCGGGCCTGCGGCGACGTCGACGGCCTGGAGCGCGTGCGGTTCACCTCGCCGCACCCGCGCGACTTCACCTCCGACGTCATCGCCGCGATGGCCGAGACCCCGAACGTGTGCCCGCAGCTGCACATGCCGCTGCAGTCCGGCTCCGACGACGTGCTGCGCCGGATGCGCCGCTCCTACCGCTCGTCGCGGTACCTGGCGATCCTCGACGAGGTGCGCGCGTCGCTGCCCGAGGCCGCGATCTCCACCGACATCATCGTCGGCTTCCCCGGCGAGACGGAGGAGGACTTCCGGGCCACGCTCGACGTCGTGGCGCAGGCGCGGTTCGCGCAGGCGTTCACGTTCCAGTACTCGCCCCGGCCCGGCACCCCCGCCGCGGGCCTGCCCGACCAGCTGCCCAAGGCCGTCGTGCAGGAGCGGTACGAGCGACTGGTCGCGCTGCAGGAGGAGATCTCCTGGCAGCAGAACCGGGCCCTCGAGGGGCGCACCGTCGAGGTCCTCGTCTCCACCGGCGAGGGCCGCAAGGACGGCGCCACCCGCCGGATGAGCGGCCGCGCCCGCGACGGGCGGCTCGTGCACTTCGCGCCGGGCGAGCTCGCGGTGCGGCCGGGGGACCTGGTCGAGGTGACGATCGGCTACGGCGCCCCGCACCACCTGGTGGCCGACGGGCCGGTGCACGCCCACCGCCGCACCCGCGCGGGCGACGTCCACGAGTCCGGCGAGCGGCCCGGCGGTGCGCCGACCGGGCTGGGCCTGCCGGGCTTCGGCGCGCCGCCGCCCCAGCCCGCGGCCGCTTGCGGGACCAGCACGTGACCGAGGAGGAGAAGGTGCCCGACGAGCTCGCCGCCCTGGATGCCGAGCTGCGCGACGCCGAGCGGCGCGCCGTCCGCGGGATCGATCCCGGCCCCACCGGGATGGTCGTGTCGGTGGCGATGCTGGTGTTGATCGGCGGCACCATGCTGCCCTGGACCGGCTCGGTGCACGGCTGGGAGGTGCTGGCCGGGCTCGCCCCGCTCGGCGTCCTCCCGCCCCTGTTCGCCGGCACCTCGCTGGGCTTCGGGCTGGTGTGCTCCGCCCTCGCCCTGACCACCCGCTGGTGGAGCCTGGCGTGGCTCTCGGCCGTCGGCTGCGGGTTCTCGGTGGTCACCGGGATCTGGGCCATCTGGTCGCGGCAGATCGCGGTGCCGGTCGGTGCCACGGGGGCCGGCATCGGGCTGGTGCTGTCGGTGCTCGCGGTGCTGGTGCTGGCGGCGTCCTGGGTGCGGATCGCGACGCGCCGCTGAGGGATTCGCATGACGAACGGCACTCTCGTCTGCTAGGTACCGACGAGCGTGCCGTTCGTCGGGTGGGAGCCTGACCATCGGGCACCCCGCTCCCTGCCGCCGAACATGTCGCGCTCGGCGGCAGGAGGGGCTCAGCGGTGCTGCACCGCCTGCTCCGCGGTGGAGAGCCACTCGCGCCACTGGTCGGCCTGGTTCTGGGCCTGCGCGGCGCGGCGGGCGTCGCCTGCGGCACGGGCCTTCTCGGCCTGGGCCTCGAACTGGGCGACGCGCTCGCGGAACTGCTCCACGCGCGCCTCGGCCTCCGGGTCGGTGCGGCGCCACTGGCGGTCGGCGGCCTCGCGCACCTTCTCCTCCACCGCACGCAGCCGGCCCTCGAGCGGGCGGATGTCGTCGCGCGGGACCTTGCCGATCTCCTCCCACCGCTCCTGGATCGCGCGCAGGGCGGCGCGGGCCGCGGTCGGGTCGGAGGTGTCGATCTTCTCGGCCTCGGCGAGCAGCGCCTTCTTGGCCTCGGCGTTCGCCGCGAACTCGGCGTCCCGCTCCGCGAAGGTGTCGGACCGGCGGGCGAAGAACGCGTCCTGGGCGGTGCGGAAGCGCTGCCAGAGGGCGTCGTCGGCGTCCTTCTGGGCCCGCCCGGCCGCCTTCCACTCGGTCATGAGGTCGCGGAAGCGGGCGGCGGTGGGCCCCCAGTCCTCCGAGTCGCTGAGCTTCTCGGCCTCGAGGACCAGCTCCTCCTTGCGGGCCTTCGCGGTGGACCGCTGCCGGTCCAGGTCGGCGAAGTGGGAGCCGCGCCTGCGGTTGAACGACTCCCGTGCCTTCGAGAACCGCTTCCACAGCAGCTCGTCGGTCTTGCGGTCGATCCCGCGGATGGTGCGCCACTCGTCGAGGATCGCCTTGAACCGGTCGCCCGCCTGCTTCCACTGCGTGGCCTCGGCGGCCAGCGTCTCCGCCTCGACGGCGAGCGCCTCCTTGCGGGCGACCGCCGCGCTGCGCTGGGCGTCGCGGGCCGACCGCGCCGCTCCCACGGCGTCCTCGGCCGCGGTGACCAGCTCGTCCAGGCGGCTGCGCATCCCGACCAGGTCGCCGACGACCGTGGCCTCGTCGAGCCCGTCGCGCAGGGCCTTCGCGCTGCTCAGGGTGTGCTTCGGGTCGGCGCCGCCCGTGGCGAGCCGGGTGATCAGCAGCTCCACCTCGGTGAGCATGTCGTCGAACCGGCGGGCGAAGTGCGCGAGCCCTTCCTCCGGCGCGCCCGCCTGCCACGAGCCGACGACCCGCTCACCGTCGGCGGTGCGCACGTAGATGGTGCCCTCGGCGTCCACGCGGCCCCAGCGGCCGGGGTCAGCGCTCGCCTCCGGGACGGGGGAGGTGTGGGTGACCGGCTCGGGGGCCGGGGCGGCAGCAGGCTCGGGCCGCGTCGCTGCCGGGGGCGGCGTGGGACGCGGGGCGCCGGGACGCCGGCCGGGCGGCGGGCCGGGAACCGGGGGACGACCCGGTCGTGGCGGCCCGGGGACCGGCGCGGCGGACGGGCCCGCGGGTGCCGCCCGCCCGGCGGGCGCCGGCGCGGGAGGTGCTGCCTGCGTGCCGGGCGCGGGCGCGGAGGCACTCCCGGCCGGGGCGGTCGCGCCGCCCGTCGGGCTGCCGGCCGGTGGGGCGGGGTCGGCGGGGGCGGCGGACGGGCTGCTGCCCGCGGGCGGGGCGGCCGGTGCCGGTTCGGCGACCGGGCCGTCGGTCGGCGGTGTCGGCCGGTCGGGCGTGCCGGTCGGGGCGACGGCGGGCAGCGCGGCTTCCGTGGCGGCCGGATCGGAGGCCGCCTGCACGGCGGCGGCACGGTCGGGGTCCTCGACGGCGGGCGTCTCGGAAGTCGCCTGCGTCGCCGGGAGGCCCTCCGCCGCCGGGTCGGCGGGCAGGGCCGCCTCGGTGGCGGCGGGGTCGGCGGCGGTCCGCGCGGCGTCGACGGCGTCCGGCTCGCCGCCCGGTCCCTGCGGGGCCGGGTGCACCGGGCTGTCCGCGTCGAAGGCGGGGGCGGTGGCGTCGGCCTCCACGCCCGCGCCCGGTTCGGATCCGGCGCCCGTGCCCTGCGCCTGCGACGTGGGGGTCCGCTGGTCCTCCGCAGCCCGGTCGCCCCCCGGCTCCGGCGTTCCGCTCCCCTGGTGCTCCGACACGGTCGTCCTCCTCGCTCCGGCCCACCTGCGATGGCGGGCGCCCCGCCCGGAGGCGGGGCCGTGCACGTCGGCCGTGGCCGGTTCACCAGGAACCGGTGGCCGTCCCGCGATTCAAACAGCTCAGCGGTCGGACCGGAACAGCCCGGACGGGCGCCGCGCCGCGGACGGGCGGTACGCGGCGTCGAGCGCGCCGTCCCGGGCGACCTCTACGCTGCGCTGCGTGCTCCCGCCAGGCGCCGCCGTCCGGCTCCCGGGCCGAGGTCCGCAGCCGTGACCCGCCTCGTCGCCGTCGTCGGGCCCACCGCGACCGGCAAGTCCGACCTGGGGATCGCGCTCGCCGCGGCGCTGCACGGCGAGGTGATCAACGCCGACGCGATGCAGCTCTACCGCGGCATGGACATCGGCACCGCGAAGCTGCGCCCCGCCGAGCGGGCGGGCGTGCCGCACCACCTGCTCGACGTCCTCGACGTCACCGAGGCCGCCTCGGTGGCCGCCTACCAGCGCGCCGCGCGGGCCGTGGTGGAGCGGCTGCTCGCCGCGGGCCGGACGCCGGTGCTCGTCGGCGGCTCGGGGCTGTACGTGCAGGCGGTCGTCGACGAGCTGGACTTCCCCGGCACCGACCCCGCGCTGCGCGCCGGGCTGGAGGCCGAGCTCGCCCACCGCGGCCCGGCCGCCCTGCACGCGCGGCTCGCCGACGTCGACCCGGCCGCGGCCGAGGTGGTGCTGCCCAGCAACGGCCGCCGCATCGTGCGCGCGCTGGAGGTGATCGCCCTGACCGGGCGGCCCTTCCCCGCGCGGCTGTCCACCGGCGGCACACCCCGCTACGACGCGGTGCTGCTCGGCGTCGACCGCCCCACCGCGGAGCTGGACGAGCGGGTGGCGCGCCGGGTGGCGCGGATGTTCGCCGCCGGCCTCGTCGACGAGACCCGCGACCTGCTGGGGCGCGGTCTGCGCGAGGGGCGCACCGCCTCGCGGGCGCTGGGCTACCAGCAGGTGCTCGACGCCCTGGACGGCGGCGGTGACCTGGAGGCCGCGGCCGCCGAGACCGTGCGCGCCACGCGCCGGTTCGTCCGCCGCCAGCGGTCCTGGTTCCGCCGCGACCCCCGGATCCGGTGGCTGGAGGCCGGCCACGGCGACCCGATCGCCGAGGCGCGGCGCCACGTAGGCTCGTGACGTGCATCCCCGCGACGTCCGGTTCAGCAAGGGCCACGGCACGGAGAACGACTTCGTCCTGATCCCCGACCCCGCGAGTGAGCTCGACCTGACGCCCGGGCGCGTCGCCGCGCTCTGCGACCGCAGGCGCGGGATCGGCGCCGACGGGGTGCTGCGCGTCGTGCGCTGGGAGGCGCTGCGGGACGGGCCGGAGCCGGTGCCCGGGGTCGAGTGGTTCATGGACTACCGCAACGCCGACGGCAGCGTCGCGGAGATGTGCGGCAACGGCGTGCGCGTCTACGCCCGCTACCTCGAGCACGCCGGATGGCTGCCCGGCACCGAGTTCCGCCTGGGCACGCGCGGTGGGGTGCGCACCGTGCGCGTCGACGGCGAGGAGGTCTCGGTCGACATGGGCGCGGCCGCGGTCGGGGCGCAGGGCACGGCGAGCGTGGACGGGCACGCGTTCGCGGGCGTCGCGGTCGACGTCGGCAACCCGCACCTCGCGTGCGTCACCGACCTCGCGATCGACGGGCTCGACCTCACCCGCCCGCCCGGTCACGACCCCGCGCTGTTCCCGCACGGCGTGAACGTCGAGTTCCTGACGCCGCTGAACGAGGACGGCGAGATCGCCATGCGGGTGCACGAGCGGGGCGTGGGGGAGACCCGCTCGTGCGGCACGGGCACCGTCGCCGCCGTGGTGGCCGCGCTGCGCCACGCGGGCCGCGACACCGGGGAGGTCGCGGTGCGCACCCCGGGAGGGCGGCTGCGGGTCACCGTCGCGGACGGCACCACGGTCCTGCACGGCCCGGCCGTGCTCGTGGCGCACGGCGAGCTCACGCCCGAGTGGTGGGCCCGCTCCGTCTGAGCGCTCACCCCGCGACCTCCGAGGGGAGCTCGCGCAGCCGGCGCAGCGGCGAGGCCACCAGCCACAGCGGGGCGACCACCATCCCGGCGCCCACCACCAGCAGCGTCGCGCGCAGGCCCAGCAGCTCGCCCAGCGCGCCGCCGAGCAGGCCGCCCACCGGGATGGTCCCCCAGACCAGGAAGCGGATGCTCGCGTTCATCCGGCCCAGCAGCCGGTCGGGGCAGACCGTCTGGCGGAAGCTGACCTGCGCCACGTTGTAGACCACGCCGCCGTACGCCACCGCGAACGTGCCGAGCGCGAACCACGCCAGGCCCGCACCCGCGCTCGTCAGGGGGATCACCAGGGCGACCGGGCCGGTCACGAGCAGCGCCGCGACGAGCATCCGCGCCTGCCCGAAGCGACGGATCCAGCGGCCTGCGGTGAGAGCGCCGAGCACCCCGCCGACGCTGCCCGCGGCCAGCACGAGCCCCACCGTCCCCGCCGACAGCCCGAGCTCGCCCGCGAGGAACAGCACGGAGACGGCGGCGAGGACGCCCCCGAACAGGTTCGCCGTGCCCGTGCACAGCACGATCGGGCGCAGCAGCGGGTGGCCGAGCACGTAGCGCAGGCCCTCGCCCATGTCGGCCCGCAGGGTGCGGGACTCCTCCCGCGGCGCCACGACCTCGACCGTGCGCATCCGGGCCAGGCAGGCCGCGGAGACGAGGTAGCTCACGGCGTCCAGCAGCACCGCGCTCGCGGCCCCGGCGAGCTGCACGAGGCCACCGCCCAGCGCCGGCCCGGCCGCCTCGGCCGCGGCCCGCGTCGACTCCAGCTTCGCGTTGCCCTCGACGAGCCCGCCGCGGCCGACCACCGCGGGCAGCACCGACTGGTAGCCGACGTCGAAGAACACCGTGGCGAACCCGCCCAGCAGCGCGACGGCGATCAGCTGCCCGAAGCCCAGGTGCCCGAGCCACCAGGCCACGGGGATGCTCGCGAACAGGACGAACCGCACCAGGTCGGCCGTGATCATCACCGGGCGCCGCGGCAGGCGGTCCACCAGCACCCCGGCGGGCAGGCCCACCAGCAGGAACCCGGCGCGTTCCGCCGCGACGAGCAGTCCCATCTGCCACGGGGTCGCGTGCAGGGCGGTGGCGGCGAGCAGCGGCAGCGCGAGGTGGCTGACCATCGTGCCGACCTGGCTCAGGGCCTCGCCCGACCAGAGCAGCAGGAAGTCGCGGTGGCGCCACAAGCTCATGCGATCCAGCGTGGTCCACTGATTGGAAAGCGTCAATGACTAGGCTTCCGGCATGAGTGCCCCGCGCCGCAGGCCCGCCACCGAGGCCGAGGCCGCCACCCTGGCCTCCGCCGTCCGGCTGCGGATCATCCGGCTGACGCTGGCGGAGCCGCTCACCAACGCCCAGATCGCCGCGCGGCTGCACCGCGACCCGGCCACCACGCTGCACCACGTCCGGCGCCTCGTCCGGCACGGCTTCCTGGAGGCGCTCCCGGTCCGGCGGGGGTCACGGGGCTCGCGGGAGATCCCGTACCGGGGCACCCGGCTGTCCTGGTCGCTCGACGGCGCCCACGACCCGTCGCTGGCCGAGGCGATGCTGGAGGCCTACCTGGACGAGGTCACCGAGGTGGGCGTCGGCGCGCTGGAGCAGAGCAGGCTCGCGGTGCAGCTGTCCCCCGACGACGCCGCGGCGCTGCGCGCCGAGCTCTGCGCGGTGCTCGACGCCTACGCCGGGCGGCCCGACGTCCCCGGCGGTGAGGCCGTGGCCGTCTACCTCTCGGTCTACCCCGGGGAGGGCGACGCGCGGAATCAGACACGACGTCCGGAGCGTTGACGTGGGAGCATGACTTCCACGATGACTGAACCCGCCCTGTCCACCTCCGCCGACGACCTGCTGCGCGCCACGCAGGGTGACTACGAGCTCGAGGAACGCAGCTCGCTGCGCCGCGTCGCCGGGCTCTCCACCGAGCTCACCGACGTCACCGAGGTCGAGTACCGGCAGCTGCGCCTCGAGCGCGTCGTGCTCGTCGGCGTCTGGACCGAGGGCAGCTCCGAACAGGCGGGCGCCTCGCTCGCCGAGCTCGCGCGGCTCGCCGAGACCGCGGGCTCCCAGGTGCTCGACGGCCTGGTCCAGCGCCGGTCGCGCCCCGACCCCGCCACCTACATAGGCGCGGGCAAGGTCGACGAGCTGCGCTCCGCCGTGCTCGCCGCCGGCGCCGACACCGTGATCGCCGACGGCGAGCTCTCGCCCGGCCAGCTGCGCCAGCTGGAGGACAAGCTCAAGGTCAAGGTGATCGACCGCACGGCGCTGATCCTCGACATCTTCGCCCAGCACGCCCGCTCCAAGGACGGCAAGGCGCAGGTCGAGCTGGCCCAGCTGTCCTACCTGCTCCCGCGCCTTCGCGGGTGGGGCGAGGCGCTGTCGCGCCAGGTCGGTGGCCGGGCGGCGGGCGGCGTCGGGATCGGCGGTCGTGGCCCCGGTGAGACCAAGATCGAGCTCGACCGGCGCCGCATCCGCAACCGCATGGCCAAGCTGCGCCGCGAGATCTCCGGCATGAAGCAGGTCCGTGCCACCCAGCGCGGCGAGCGGCGCCGCCACGACGTCCCGTCGGTCGCGATCGTCGGCTACACCAACGCCGGCAAGTCGAGCCTGCTCAACGCGCTGACCGGGGCGGGCGTGCTCGTCGAGGACGCGCTGTTCGCCACCCTCGACCCCACCACGCGGCGCACGACCACCTCGGACGGGCGCACCTACACCCTCACCGACACGGTCGGGTTCGTGCGGCACCTCCCGCACCAGCTCGTCGAGGCCTTCCGCTCCACGCTGGAGGAGACCGCCGACGCCGACCTGCTGGTGCACGTCGTCGACGCCTCCGACGCGCTGCCGGAGGACCAGATCAAGGCCGTCCGGCAGGTGCTCGTCGAGGTCGGTGAGCAGCACGACGGCCGGATGCCGCAGGAGCTGCTCGTCGTCAACAAGACCGACGCCGCGGGCGAGCTCCAACTGGCCCGGCTGCGCCACCTGCTGCCCGACGCGGTGTTCGTCTCCGCCCGCGCCGGCGACGGTGTGGCACGGCTGCGCGAGCGGATCGCGGAGCTGCTGCCCACCCCCGAGGTCGAGGTCGACCTGCTCCTGCCCTACGTGCAGGGCTCGCTCGTCGCCCGCGTGCACGCCGAGGGGGAGGTCCTGAGCGAGGACCACACGCCCGACGGCACCCGGATGCGTGCCCGCGTCGGCGCCGAGCTCGCCACCGCCGTGCTCCCGTACGCCGTGGTGGGGGCGCCCGAGCAGAACGGCGCCGTGCACTGATCCGACCGCTGGTGGTCCTGGCGCTGGGCCCGTTGCTGATGGGCGCCGCAGTCGCGGCCGTGCCCGCGCCGTCGCCGGAGTGCGCGGTGGACGACTCCCGCCTCGACGAGCTGTCCGGCATGGTCGTGCACGACGGCGACCTGTGGGCCATGGGCGACGGCGGCCGCCGCGTGCAGGTCCACCGGCTCGACCGGTCCTCCTGCGCCGTCGTGGACACCCGCACCGCCGACGTCGACCCGTACGACGCCGAGGACCTCGCCGTCGGCCCGGACGGCGCCCTGTGGGTCGGCGACACCGGCGACAACGAGCGGGGCCGCGACACCGTCGCCGTGGTCGTGCTGCCCCGGCGCGGCGACGCCCGGCTGCACCGCCTGACCTACCCCGACGGCCCCCACGACGCCGAGGCGCTGCTGGTGGACGCGAGCGGGCGCCCGTTCGTGGTGACGAAGGAGGTCGGGCGGCCCGCCGGGCTCTACCGCACCGCCGACCCGCCCGACGGCGTCGGGCCCACCCCGCTCCTGCGGGTCGGTGAGCTGGCGCTGCCCGCGTCCGACACCCTCGGCGGCCCGGTCGGCGGCATCGGCTCCCGCGTGGTGACCGGCGCCGCCATGAGCGCCGACGGCGCCGTGGTCGCGGTCCGCACCTACACCGACGCGTGGCTGTTCCCGGTGCAGGACGGGGACCTCGTCGCCGCC
The DNA here is from genome assembly GCF_006716445.1 of Pseudonocardia kunmingensis. Taxonomy (GTDB): domain Bacteria; phylum Actinomycetota; class Actinomycetes; order Mycobacteriales; family Pseudonocardiaceae; genus Pseudonocardia; species Pseudonocardia kunmingensis. The sequence continues at coordinate 1,089,714 of NZ_VFPA01000001.1, read as the reverse complement.
CTGAACGAGACCCCCGTGCGCGTACCCCTGCCGGACGAGCCGCAGGGCGAGGCGATCGCGTTCGACGACGACGGCACCCTGCTCTCGGGCTCGGAGACCCGCGGCGGCGTGCTCGGCGAGATCCGTGCGGTCCCCGAGGCGACGGCCATGGCCGGGGCACCGACCCCCGTCGGGACCCGGCCCGTCGACACGTCGGGCACCGGCGCACCGCCCCCCGGCTCGGACCTCGCGGCCGACCCCGGCCCGCCCGACTGGCTGCCCGCGGCGCTCGGCGGCGTGGTCGTGGTGGGGGTGCTGCTCCTGCTGAGCGCGGCGGCCGCATTGCGGGGCCGGCGGCGCTGATCCGCGTGCCGGTGGTGCGCCTGCACGGCCGGCTGGGCCGGGGGAGTGCCGCGGCAGACGCGCGTGGGGCTCGCACGTGTTTCGATGAGAGCCGCACACAGGTCGGCGCCCTCGCACACACGACAGGGGGTGTGTGCCACGGCACCGAGGTGTGTGCGACGGCCGAGATGCGGCCGCACTCGGTGACGCGGGCCTACAGCCGCCGCATCACCGCCACCACCCGGCCCAGGATCGTGGCGTCGTCGCCGGGGATCGGGTCGTAGGCGGGGTTGGCCGGCATGAGCCAGATGCCGCCGTCGCGGCGCTTCAGGGTCTTGACCGTGGCCTCGCCGTCGATCATGGCCGCGACGATCTCGCCGTTCTCGGCCACCGGCTGCTGGCGCACGACGACCCAGTCGCCGTCGGTGATGGCCGCCTCGATCATCGAGTCGCCGCGGACGTTCAGCAGGAACAGCGTGCCCTCGCCGACGATCTCCCGGGGAAGCGGGAACACGCTCTCGACGGCCTGCTCGGCCAGGATCGGGCCACCGGCCGCGATGTTGCCCAGCAGGGGGACGAAGGCGGGCGCGGGGTGCAGGTCGTCGCCCGCGGCGTCCTCGGTGCCGGTGGCGGCAGCCGCGGGGACCTCCGCGACGTCCTCGGGCCCCCGGACGTCGACGGCGCGGGTGCGGTTGGGGTCGCGGCGCAGGTAGCCCTTCCGCTCCAGGGTGCGCAGCTGGTGGTGCACCGAGGACGTGGACGTGAGGCCGACGGCGTCGCCGATCTCCCGCACGCTGGGCGGGTAGCCGAACCGCTCGACCCAGTCGCGGATCACCTCGAGCACCTTGCGCTGCCGCGGTGTGAGCCCGGCGGGTTCGGTGGGCGGGTCGGGGAACGTGCTCACCCGGGCCGTGGCGGAGCGACCCCGCGTGGCGTCGGGGGTGTCGGGGCCGGCCTTGCGGCGGGTACCGGTGCCGGGCTCGTCCCGTGCCATCTGCTCGCGCCTCCTCGTCGTGGGCGGCGCAGGCCGCCCGCTGGGGTGTGGGTGGGGCGCCGGGATGAGGGCGCCCACGCCTCGTCGCGGACGACGGTAGCCCCGATCGGGCTCGTCGCCAAACACATGTTCGAACGACACGCCCGCATTTCTCGATTTCTGTCGGACCGTGGTGGTAGACATCGCACAGACGTTCGTTCGAACACTTGTTCAGGCTCGCGCCAAGCGGGAGAAGCGGAGGCGGCGAAATGCACGAGCACGAGGTGAGCGGGCGCCCGGTCCAGGACCGGCGGGCAGGGGAGCGGCGGCACGCGCCGCGCAGGCGGGCCAGCGGGCCCCGGCCGGTCCGTCCGGGCGTCGTGCCGGTCCGGGTGCGGCCCGCGGAGGCCGAGCGGCCGCGGGTGCGGCGGTCGGCGCCGCTGCGGCACCCGGTGCCGGGGGTGCGGGTGCTCGTCCGGCGCCCGCTCGCCGTGGTGCCCGCGGGCGGGGTGCGCCTGCGGGTTCGCCGGGTGCTGGCCGGGCTGGCCGTCGCGCTGGGCGCCGCCGTCGCGGTGGCCGGGCTCGGCCTGCTGGCCGACGCGGTCGCGGCGCAGCGCTCGGCCGAGGTCCCCGCGCGGGTCGCTCCCGTCGAGCAGACCGTCACGGGCGGCTCCCTCACTCCGGTGCTGCCGGGGCTCGGGCAGGTGCTGAGAGTGACCTCCGGCTGACACTGCGCGGCCGTCCCGCGGTGCTCTGAGGGGGTTCGTCCCGTTCGGACGACACGTCGGCACCGATAGGGGTGTCCTGCTTCCCTCGGCCCCACATCTTGTGGTTACACTCGTGTCGTTCGTCTAGAGGTGGGGTTCTGCAGGAGGGGGAGAGTGCCGATGCGCTGCCCGTTCTGCCGCCACTCGGACTGCCGGGTGATCGACTCCCGGGAGGTCGACGACGGCCAGGCCACGCGCCGCAGGAGGTCCTGCGCGGCGTGCGGCAGGCGGTTCACGACGGTCGAGGAGCCCGTGCTCGCCGTGGTGAAGCGCAGTGGTGTCACCGAGCCGTTCAGCCGCGAGAAGGTCGTCAGCGGCGTGCGGAGGGCCTGCCAGGGGCGGCCGGTCGACGAGGACGCGCTCCAGCAGCTCGCCCACCGGGTGGAGGAGGCCGTCCGCGCGGGCGGCACCGCCGAGATCCCCAGCCACGAGGTCGGCCTGGCCATCCTCGGTCCGCTCCGCGATCTCGACGAGGTGGCCTACCTGCGCTTCGCCAGCGTCTACCGCTCGTTCTCCTCCATCGAGGACTTCGAGAAGGAGATCGCCGACCTGCGCAGACCACCAGGGGCCGACCCGCCGGGCTGATCGGTCCGCCTGTTCGACCGGTCCGGCACACGCCGGCCGATCGCCACGTCCCCGTCATGCGCCACCCATCGACGCCCATCGGCGTCGAGCCGTGCCGCCGATCGCGGCGGTTCGTCCGCCTGCGACGGCACGGTCACCGCACAGCCGAGCACGAGTACCGCCGAGCACGAGCACAGCCGCCAGCACCAGCCGCACCGCAGCACCGCGACCCCGGCGGACCCCAGCCCGCCGGGGCGCGCGCAAGGAGAGGGAGAGCATGACCGAGACCGTCGGAACCGCGACCGGACGAGGGAAGAGGAGCACCGGCAAGGCGGGGAAGCAGGCCGGGCTCACCGTGGAGCGGCTGTACACCACCGCCGGTGTGCACCCCTACGACGAGGTCACCTGGGAGCGCCGGGACGTCGTCATGACGAACTGGCGCGACGGCACGGTCAACTTCGAGCAGCGCGGCGTCGAGTTCCCGGACTTCTGGTCGATCAACGCCACCAACATCGTCACCAGCAAGTACTTCCGCGGGGCCGCCGGGTCGCCGCAGCGCGAGTCCAGCCTGCGTCAGCTGATCGACCGGGTGGTGGGGGTCTACCACCGCGCCGGGGTCGAGAACGGCTACTTCGCCACCGAGCAGGACGCCGAGGTCTTCGCCCACGAGCTCACCTGGATGCTGCTGCACCAGGTCTTCAGCTTCAACTCGCCGGTGTGGTTCAACGTCGGGACGTCGAGCCCGCAGCAGGTCAGCGCGTGCTTCATCCTCGCGGTCGACGACACGATGGAGTCGATCCTCAACTGGTACCGCGAGGAGGGGCTGATCTTCAAGGGCGGCTCGGGCGCCGGCCTCAACCTCTCTCGCATCCGCTCCTCCAAGGAGCTGCTGTCCTCGGGCGGCACGGCCTCCGGGCCGGTCTCGTTCATGCGCGGCGCCGACGCCAGCGCGGGCACCATCAAGTCCGGCGGGGCCACCCGGCGGGCCGCGAAGATGGTCGTCCTCGACGTCGACCACCCCGACATCGAGGAGTTCGTCGCCACCAAGGCCAAGGAGGAGGCGAAGATCCGCGTGCTGCGCGACGCGGGCTTCGACATGGACCTCGGCGGCTCCGACATCACGTCGGTGCAGTACCAGAACGCCAACAACTCGGTGCGCGTCACCGACGAGTTCATGCGTGCGGTCGAGGACGACACCGACTTCGGCCTCCGCGGCCGGATGTCGGGCGAGGTGATCGAGCGGGTCGGGGCGCGCAAGCTGTTCCGCACCATCGCCCAGGCGGCGTGGGAGTGCGCGGACCCCGGCATCCAGTACGACGGGGTCATCAACGACTGGCACACCTGCCCCGAGTCGGGCCGGATCTCCGCGTCCAACCCGTGTTCGGAGTACATGCACCTGGACAACTCCAGCTGCAACCTCGCCTCGCTGAACCTGCTGAAGTTCCTCGGTGACGACGGGCAGTTCGACGGGGCCCGGTTCCAGCGGGCCGTCGAGCTGATCATCACGGCGATGGACATCTCGATCTGCTTCGCCGACTTCCCGACGGACCCGATCGCCGACACCACGCGCAAGTTCCGCCAGCTGGGCATCGGCTACGCCAACCTCGGCGCGCTGCTGATGGCCACCGGGCACGCCTACGACTCCGAGGGCGGGCAGGCGCTCGCGGCCGCGATCACGTCGCTGATGACCGGCGCCGCCTACAAGCGGTCGGCCGAGCTGGCCGGTGTCGTCGGCCCGTACGAGGGCTACACCCGCAACGCCGACGCGCACCAGCGCGTCATGCGCAAGCACGCCGCGGCGAACGACGACGTGCGCACCTTCCCGGCGAGCAGCCCGGTCCACAAGCTGGCCACGCTCGCCTGGAAGGAGTGCCTCGCGGTCGGTGACCGCAACGGCTGGCGCAACGCCCAGGCGTCGGTGCTGGCCCCCACCGGCACGATCGGCCTGATGATGGACTGCGACACCACCGGGATCGAGCCGGACCTGGCGCTGGTCAAGTTCAAGAAGCTGGTCGGCGGCGGTTCGATGCAGATCGTCAACCAGACGGTGCCGCGCGCGCTCGTGAAGCTGGGCTACCAGGCCGAGCAGGTCGAGGCGATCGTCGAGTACATCGCCGAGCACGGTCACGTCATCGACGCCCCCGGCCTGCGTCCGGAGCACTACGAGGTGTTCGACTGCGCGATGGGGGAGCGGTCCATCGCGCCGATGGGTCACGTGCGGATGATGGCCGCGGTGCAGCCGTTCCTGTCCGGCGCGATCTCCAAGACGGTCAACATGCCGGAGGCGGCCACCGTCGAGGACGTCGAGCGGATCTACCTCGAGGGCTGGCGCCTCGGGCTCAAGGCGCTCGCGATCTACCGCGACAACTGCAAGGTGGGCCAGCCGCTGTCGGCGGGCAAGGAGGCCAGGAAGGCCGACACGGCCACCGTCGAGGCGGCGGCCCCCGTCGAGGCCCGCCCGGTGCGCAGGCGCCTGCCGAAGAAGCGCCCGAGCGAGACCGTGTCGTTCACCGTCGGCGGTGCCGAGGGCTACCTCACTGCGGGTTCGTACCCCGACAACGGCCTCGGCGAGATCTTCGTCAAGCTCGGCAAGCAGGGCTCCACGCTGGCCGGTGTGATGGACGCGTTCTCGATGTCGATCTCGGTGGGCCTGCAGTACGGCATCCCGCTGGAGTTCTACGTCTCGAAGTTCTCGAACCTGCGCTTCGAGCCCGCGGGGATGACCGACGACCCGGACGTGCGGATCGCCACGAGCGTGCTGGACTACCTGTTCCGCAGGCTCGCCCTGGACCACCTGCCGTACGAGAAGCGGGCCGAGCTGGGCATCTTCTCCGCGGAGGAGCGCACCGCGCAGGTCGCGAGCACCGACTACGGCACGGGCGAGGTCGACATGGAGGCCCTGCGCTCCACGGTCGACGCCGCACCCGCCGCCGAGCGGGCGGCCGAGCCGGCCGCGTCGACCGCCGCCCCGGTCGAGGTGGGCAGCTCCACGGAGCTGCTGGAGCTGCGGCTGGGCAAGGCCGCCGACGCGCCGCTGTGCATGACCTGCGGCACGAAGATGCGCCCCGCGGGCTCGTGCTACCTGTGCGAGGGCTGCGGCTCCACCAGCGGCTGCAGCTGATCCCGGGAGTCGCGACGGCGGCGGAGGGCCGGCCCGTGCCGGCCCCCCGTCACTGTCGTCGACGGCCGGTGGTCACGGGGAGGTGTCCGCCCGCAGGTCGGAGGGCGTCCGCCCGGCACGCCGACCGCCCTTGGCCCACAGCAGGGACCCCGGCCTGCGGGCCTCGCGGCGGATCTTCCACACCCCGAGCTTGCAGGTGAGCTCCTTGTACGCGGCGCCGGCGCGGCCTCCGAAGGAGAAGTCCACCGGGGTGTCGTCCTTGCGGGCGAGCTGTCGCACGCCTGCGCTGCGGCCGAGGCTGACGCACGACCCGACGAAGCCGAGGTCGATCTCGGCAGGCTCGGTTCCCGCGATGCGGCTCAGCACGGTGTCGGCGGCCTGCGCCCCCAGCGGCGCGGCGGCCTGGGCGCTCATCCGCAGCGGGAGGCCCGACGGTGCGGCAGCGTCTCCGGCCGCCACGATCCGGGTGTCGTCGACGCTGGTCAGCGTCTCGTCGGTGCGCAGCCGGCCGAGCTCGTCGGTGCGCAGCCCGCTCGCCGTCGCCAGTCCCGGCACGCCGAAACCGGCCGCCCAGATCGTCAGCGCGCTCGGGTGCACCGTGCCGTCGGCGAGGACGACCGCGTCGGACCGGACCTCGGCCACCACAGCGGCCTCGAGCACGGCGACGCGGTGCCGGGACAGCCACCCGGCCACGGATCGGCGCGCCCGCGCGGCCACCGAGGGCGCCAGGACGCCGCCGCACACCAGCGTGACCCGCCTACCCTGCTCGGCCAGCTCGGATGCCGTCTCGATGCCGGTCAGCCCGGCGCCGACCACGATGATCGGAGCATCGGAGGGGAGCTCGGCCAGCCTGGCGCGCAGCCGCTGCGCGGGCTCCCACTCGGCGATGCAGTGGGCGAGCTCCGCCGCGCCGGGCACCGTCGGCGGGGTCGCCCCGGTACTGCCGACCGCGTACACGACGTAGTCGTAGCCGAGTGCGCGGCCCGACGACAGCCGTACGGCGCGGGCGGCGGTGTCGAGGCACGTGACGTCGTCGACGACCAGGTGGACGCCCTCGCCCAGCAGCGTGCCGTAGTCCACGCCGGCCTCGCCGGTGCCGGCCACGACCTGGTGGAGCCGGATCCGGTCGACGAACATCGGGCGGGGGTTGACGAGGGTGACGTCGACGTCGTCGCGCATCCGCAGCCGGTTGGCCGCGACCGCTCCGGCGTAGCCGCCGCCGATGACGACGACCTGGTGGGACGTGGGGCGTGCCGGTGTGGGCATGGTGGGGTTCCCTTCTCGGTCTCACCGGTCCGACAACGCAGGACGTCGCGATGTGAGCCGGCGCGGACCTCACAGTTCGCTGCGCTGTCCTGTCGAACGGGGGAGAAGGCGACCGAGGGAGTCGAGGACACGATGACCACGTCCGAGCCAGGCCTGAGCGCGATCACGGGCGAGCGCCGTCAGCTGACCAACCTGGCGTACCGGCTCCTCGGCTCCCTCGCCGACGCCGAGGACGTCGTCCAGGAGACCTACGCCCGCTTCTACGCCATGTCCCGGCAGCAGCAGGACGCGATCGAGTCCCCGGGCGCCTGGCTGAGCACCGTCGCGAGCCGCCTGTGCCTCAACGTGCTCTCCTCGGCACGCGTCCGGCGGGAGACCTACGTGGGCGAGTGGATCCCGGAGCCGCTGCCCGAGCCGGCGGAGTGGCGGGGCGGACGATCGGACGGGCGGAGCATCGATCCGGCCGACCGGATCACCCTCGACGAGTCGGTCACCATGGCCTTCCTCGTCGTGCTCGATGCGATGACCCCCGCCGAGCGCGTCGCGTTCGTCCTGCACGACGTCTTCCGCTACCCCTTCGCCGAAGTGGCGGAGATCGTCGGCCGGACTCCGGCGGCGTGCCGCCAGCTGGCCTCCTCCGCCCGCCGCCGCATCCGCGCCGCGCAGGCACCCGCGGCCCCGGCCTCGAGGCAGGCCGCTGTCGTCAGGAGCTTCAAGCAGGCCTGGGAGGCCGGGGACATCGACGCCCTCATCGGTCTCCTCGACCCCGACGTCAGGGCGACCGCCGACGGCGGTGGCCTGGTCAGCACCGCGCTCCACCCGATCGAGGGCGCCGAGCGGATCGTGCGCTCCCTGGTCCGGCTCGCCGGCCGGCTGCGCGACCAGACGATCCTGGAGCGCACGGTCAACGGCAGGCCAGGCCTGGTCGTGCAGCGCGACGGCGTCACCGTGACGGTGGCGGCCTTCCAGGTGGAGGGCGACCGGATCACGCGCATCTGGGCGGTGCGCAACCCCGACAAGCTCCGCTCGTGGATGACGGGCTGAGGCGCACTCCTCACCCCGGTTCGCCGGCGGCCCAGTTCCAGCCCGTGATGGTGGAGCGCATCCGCCGCGCGGCGCTCGACAGGTGGCTGTCGGCGCCCCAGTACAGCGTGACCGTGCGACGGCAGTCGGGGCTGTCGACGGGGATCCACGCGAGCGGGGCGCGCGCGACGCTGCGGCGGGCGAAGGCCGGCACGAGGCCGATGCCGAGTCCCGCGCCGATGAGGTCCGCGATGGCGCTGGGCTCGTCGCTCTCGCAGACGATCTTCGGTGCGAGCGCGCTGCCGGCGAAGAGGCGGTCGTGCAGCCGCCGCACCCAGTGCCCCTCGCGGGCGGTGACGAAGGGCTGGTCGACGAGCTCGTCGACCCCCACGGACGTGCGCGCCGCGAGCGGGTGGTCCAGTGGCGTGCCCACGCCCACCGCCTCGTCGAACAGCTGGGTCGATTCCAGGCCGTCGGCGCGGATCGGCTGCGAGGCGACGCACAGGTCCACGTCCTGCGCCCGCAGGCGGCGTGCCATGTCCTCGGCGGGCGCCCAGTGGAGCTCGATCTCGACGGCGGGATGGGCTCGCTTGTAGGCCGCGACCGGACCGGTGAGCGTGAGGAAGGTCTCCGACACCAGCCGCACGGAGCCGACGCCCTCGTCGGCGGCCTCGGCGACGGCGCGGCGCCCCGCGTCGAGCTCTCCGAGGGAACGCTCGACGTGGTCGCGGAAGAGCCGGCCCGTGTCGTTGAGCCGGAGCCGGCCGCTCCGGTCGAACAGCGGTGTGCCCAGTTCGCCCTCCAGCCGGGCGATGGTGCGGCTCAGCGACGGCTGGGCGACGCGGAGCTCCTCGGCCGCCCGGCTCAGGTGCTCCAGCCGCGCCACCACCAGGAACTGCCTGAGCGAGTTCAGCTCCACCATGCCTCCTGAGTCATAGCCTCATAGCGATACTGATCTTAGACATGATGACAACACGGGCATAGCGTCGCGGGTGCTCGCATCGGGAAAGCACAGGAGGACACACCGCATGACCACCCGCTTCCCGGGATCGCCCGCGTGGCTGTTCCGGGCCGTCGTCAGCGCGCACGTGCTGGCGATCCTCGGCCAGCCGGTGTTCGCCGGGGTGTACCTGACCGGCGACTTCGACGGCCTGCGCTGGCACGCGCTCGGCGCCGACGTGGTCACGTCCATCGGCTACCTGCAGGTGATCGCGGCGATCGCGGTCTGGGTGCGGCTGGGCCGGGCGTGGCCGTTCCTGGCCACCACGGCGGTGGTGGTGGCCGAGACCGTGCAGTACTTCGCCGGCCTGGACGGCGCGCTGTGGCTGCACCTCCCGTTGGGCGTGCTGACCGTCGCCGCGCTCGTCGTGCAGTTCGTCGCCGTCTGGCGCCGTCCCCTCGTGCGGCGGGAGGCCCGCGGTGCGTGAGCCGGACCACCGCGCCGACGCAGGCGGCATGACCAGGCGGCGGGTGCTGGGCATCGGCGGGGCGCTCGGGCTGATGGCGGCCACGGGGCTGACGACCTCGGCCGCGCTGGCCCGGCGCCCGGCGGTCACCGGCGCCGAGCTGCGCAGCGCCGTGCCGCTGCCGCCGGCCTTCCAGGTGCCGCTGCCGGTCCCCGCCGTGCTCGAGCCCGTCACCACCTCGGGCGGCACCGATCGGTACGAGATCACCCAGCGCGAGGCGAGCGCGGAGATCCTGCCCGGCATCACCACGCCCCTGTGGACCTACGGCGGCACGTTCCCCGGGCCGACGATCGAGTCGCGCCGCGGCCGGCCGGTCACCGTGACCCACCGCAACGAGCTGCCGCTACCGACCGTCGTGCACCTGCACGGCGGCCGGACGCCCGCGGACTCCGACGGGTACCCGACCGACCTCGTCCTCCCGGCGGGCGGGCACGAGGCGCACACGGGGCACGCCTCCGCCCACGGCCCCGCGCACGGCATGCACGACCCGCGGGCGGTGGTGACCGAGCGGACGCGGGACTACACCTTCCCGCTGGACCAGCGGCCGACGCTGCTGTGGTACCACGACCACCGCATGGACTTCACCGCCCCGGCGATCTGGCGCGGCCTGGCCGGGCTGCACGTCGTCCGCGACGACGCCGAGGACGACCTCGGCCTGCCCGCGGGGCCGCGCGAGCTGCCGCTCATGATCACCGACCGGTCGTTCGCCGCCGACGGCGGCCTCGCCTACCCCTCGCTGGACCCCAGCCTGCGCGAACGGCCGGGCGTGCTCGAGCCCTACCTCGCCGGGGTCCTCGGCGACGTGATCCTGGTCAACGGCGCCCCCTGGCCCGTGCACGAGGTCGACGCCGCCCGCTACCGGCTGCGCATCCTCAACGCCTCCAACGCCCGCCACTACGAGCTCGAGGCGGTCACCGACGACGGGCGCCGGCTCGACCTCGTCCAGATCGGTGCCGACCAGGGGCTCCTCGCCGCGCCGGTCACCCACCGGCTGCTGCCGGTGGCGCCCGCCGAGCGCTACGACGTGGTCGTCGACTTCTCCGGGGCCCCGGTCGGCAGCCGCGTCAGCCTCGTGAACCGGCTCGGCTCGGGCCGCACCCGCGACGTGATGGCCTTCCGCGTCGCGCGCCGAGCCCTCGACGAGAGCCGCGTCCCGGGCACGCTGTCCACCGACCTGCCGGACTGGCGACGGTCGGACGCCGTCCGCGTGCGCGACTTCGCCTTCCGGGCCGGGCGGATGCGCGGCGACCACGGATGGCTGATCGGCGGGCTGCCGTTCGACCCCGCCCGCTCCGACGTCGCCGTCGGGCTCGGCGAGGTCGAGGTGTGGCGGCTGGTCGCCGACGTCCACCACCCCGTGCACCTGCACCTGGTCGGGTTCCGGGTGCTGTCGCGCAGCGGCAGGCCGCCGCTGCCGCACGACGCGGGGCTCAAGGACACGGTCTCACTGCGGCCGGGCGAAGCGGTGGAGATCATCACCCGGTTCGACGGCTACCGCGGCCGCTACCTGTTCCACTGCCACAACGCCGAACACGAGGACATGGGCATGATGGCCAACCTGGAGGTCGTCTAGCGCGCGTCGACCAGGTCGGGGTCGCGCCAGTCCGGCTCCGCGAAGTACTTCCTGGTCTCGGCGATGACGACGCCGGAGAGCACCAGCAGGCCGATCAGGTTGGGCACGGCCATCAGGCCGTTGGCCACGTCGCTGAAGGTCCAGGCCAGGCTCAGCTCCGAGGTGGCGCCGACGTAGGCGACCGCCACGAACAGCAGCCGGAACGGCAGCACGGCGGCGCGGCCGACCAGGAAGTCCAGGCAGCGCTCGCCGTAGTAGGACCACCCGACGAGCGTGGTGAAGGCGAAGAACATCAGGCTGATCGCGACCACGTAGCCGCCGATCGGCGCCAGCGCCGGGGAGATGCCGCCGAACGCCTCGGTCATCGCCCAGTTCGTCATCAGCGAGCCGTCGCCGGTCTCGGCCTGGGTGTTCCAGGCCCCGGTGACGATGATGACCAGGCCGGTCATGGTGACCACGATGATGGTGTCGATGAAGGTCTGGGTCATGGAGACCATGGCCTGGCGCACCGGCTGGGCGGTCCTGGCCGCGGCCGCCGCGATGCCCCCGGTCCCCAGCCCGGACTCGTTGGAGAAGATGCCGCGCGCCATGCCCTGCTGCATCGCGAGCAGGAAGGTGGCGCCGGCGAAGCCGCCGACCACCGACGTGCCGGTGAAGGCGTCGCTGACGACCAGCGCCAGCGCGGCGGGGATGTCGGCCACGTGCACCGCCAGTACGAGCAGGGCGGAGACCACGTAGACGATGATCATCAGTGGGACGGCGCCGGCGGCGAACCGGCCGATGCTCTTGATCCCGCCCAGGATGACGGCACCGACCAGGACGACCATCCCGAGACCCGAGGCCCAGGTGGGGATGCCGAAGGTGGAGTCGAGCTGGGCGGCCACCGCGTTGGCCTGGGTCATGTTGCCGATGCCGAACGAGGCCACGGCGCCGAAGAGGGCGAACAGGAAGCCCAGCGCCACGCCGACGCGGGCGCCGGTGCTGCCGGCGCCGAACTTCTCGGCGAGACCGTGGCGCAGGTAGAACATCGGGCCGCCGCTCATCTCGCCCTTGGAGTCGGGGCGGCGGTAGCGCACGCCGAGCAGCGCCTCGCTGTACTTGGTGGCCATGCCCAGCAGGCCGGTCACCCACATCCAGAACAGCGCGCCGGGGCCGCCGACCCCGATCGCGAGGGCCGCACCGGCGATGTTGCCGACGCCGACCGTGGCGGCCAGCGCCGTGCTCAGCGCCTGGTAGTGGGAGATGTCCCCCTCGCCGCCCTTCTCGTTGCGCCGGACGAGCGCCAGCCACAGGGCGTGGAACAGCACGCGGAACTGCAGACCGCGCAGCCGCACCGTGAGGTAGACACCCACGACCAGCAGCAGCGGGATGAGGAAGAACGGCCCCCAGATGAAGGAGGACGCGGCGTCCAGGAATGCCTGGATGGCATCGGTCATTGCAGGTGTCCCTCGGCTTCGCGGAGAAGGTGACGGCGCCGCACAGCAGTATCACGGTGGTCACCTCCGCCCCTCGGCGGCCGACCCGGGACGTAACGTGTCCTCCCGGCGCACCGGGGCGCACCGGGCGCAGGAGGGATGCCACGCGTGATCTTCGAGGACGACCCGGCAGGGGACTGGACGGCTCCCGGCGTGTACCGCTGCGCCCCGGGGGTGCACCGGATCCCGTTGCCCCTGCCGAACGACGGGCTGCGCGCGGTGAACGTGTACGCCCTCGCCGACGGCGACGGCCTCACGCTGATCGACGCCGGCTGGGCGCTGTCGCGGGCCCGCGAGGTCCTCGACGCCGCGCTGGGGCAGCTCGGGGCGGGCTTCGGCGACGTCCGGCGCTTCCTGGTCACCCACGCGCACCGCGACCACTACACGCAGGCGGTGGCGCTGCGCCGCGAGTTCGGCACACCGGTGGCCGTCGGCCGCGGGGAGCAGCCCTCCCTCGAGGCGCTGAACCGGCCGCCGACCGGACCGGCGCACCGCGACCGGCTGCGCCGTGCGGGCGCGCAGGAAGTGATCCGGCAGCTGGAGGCGCTCGGCGAGCGATCGTTCGACCCGGCCGACTGGGGGCTGCCCGACGAGTGGATCGAGGACGGCGCCGAGATCGTCGTCGACGCCGACGCGCGGGACCGCCGGGTGCTCCGGGCCGTCGCCACGCCCGGGCACACGCGCGGGCACGTCGTGTTCGCCGACGAGGCCGGTGAGCTGCTGTTCGCCGGTGACCACGTGCTCCCGCGGATCACGCCGTCGCTCGGGCTGGAGCCGAAGCCGCCCGCGAGCCCGCTGGCCGAGTTCCTCGCGTCCCTCGAACTGGTGCGCAACCGCCCGGACGCGGTGCTGCTCCCCGCGCACGGACCCACCGGCATGAGCGTGCACCAGCGCGTGGACGAGCTGATCGCCCACCACGCGAAACGCCTCGACGCCACGCTCGCCGCCGTGGAGGCGGGGCGGTCCACCGCCTACGAGGTGGCCGAGGTGCTGCCCTGGACCCGCCGGGACACGCCGCTGGCCGAGCTCGACCTGTTCAACGCGATGCTCGCCACCCTGGAGACCGGGGCGCACCTGGAGGTGCTGGCCGAGCGGGGCCTCGTGACCGCTCGGGAGCAGAACGGCATCGTCCACTACACATCGTGATAACGATTCACTCTTCGTAGAACCCCACCGGCGACAGCTGCGCCGTCCGGCCGTACGCTCTGCTCCATGTCGAGGCCCCGGGGATCGGTGCGCGCGTTCGCGCGCGGCGGCCTGGCCCTGGCCACGTGCGGTCTCGCCGTCACGGGGGTCCTCGTCGCCACGGACGGCACGACGTTCCCGGGGGTGTCGGCGCCCACCGTCGCGCTCGCCCCCGCGGTAGCGGTCGTCGAGTGCGCCGCCGCGGGCCCCTACCGGATCCCCGAGCGCGGCAGCGTCGGCGTCCCGGCCGACGTCACGCTGTGCCCGAGCGGGCCGCGCACCGTCACCGTGCCGGGCGCCGTGCTGGACGGCTGGGAGGTGCGCGGCGGGATCGTCGTCGCGGCGCCGGACGTCGTGGTGCGCCGCAGCCGGATCGTCGGCGACGGCTCCACGCCCTTCGGCATCCGCACGGAGGGCGAGGGCTCGGTGCGCATCGAGGACGTCACGCTCACGGGGGACTTCCCGGAGGCCGCGATCGGCGGGGACCACTGGAGCGGCGAGCGGGTGGAGATCTGCGGCGTGACGCGCGACGGCGCCCGGCTCGGCGACTCCGCGCGGCTGCGCAACAGCAGCGTGCACGACTTCGCCACCGCTCCCGGCGACGCGGCGTCCGCGCTGGTCGTGCGGGGCACGGGCCGCGACGTCCTCGTCGAGGACAACACCGTGGAGCTGGGCAGCGGCCCCGGCCGCGACAGCGCGGTCCTGCTGGCGCCCGAGGACCCGGCGGAGGCCCGCGAGGGACCCGTGGTGATCCGGGGCAACGTGCTCGGCGGCGGCCGCTACACGCTGCGCCAGGACGAGCCGCGGATGCCCTCGGACGTCCGGATCACCGGCAACCGGTTCCGCCGCGACGCCGAGCAGGCGCCGCTGCGCGTGTCGCGGCGCGCGGTGCTGGAGGACAACACCTACCTGGACGGGGGGCGGTTGCCGCTGCCCTGACCGGTGACGCCTCCCGGGGTGCGACACGCCCGGGCGGCAGCCCGGCTGGCGCGAGTCGCGCCGCACCGGGCAGACTGATCACCACAACCGAGATCGGCGGACCCGAACGGGACACGAGGGCGTAGGGGAAGACGTTCCTCGTCGACGTTGGAGGTCTGCAGTGAATGCACGCGGCGTGGTCTTCGTCCACTCGTCGCCGACTGCGGTCTGTCCGCACGTCGAGTGGGCGATCTCCGGCGTGCTCGGGTCCAAGGTCTCGCTGCAGTGGGCTCCACAGCCCGCCGCTCCCGGCCAGATGCGGGCCGAGTGCAGCTGGAGTGGTCCCGCGGGCAGCGGCGGGGCGCTCGCCGGCGCCCTGCGGGCGTGGCCGATGTTGCGCTTCGAGGTGGCCGAGGAACCCAGCCCGGGTGTCGACGGCGAGCGGTTCTGCCACGTGCCGACGCTCGGCCTGTGGAGCGGGCGCACGAGCGCCAACGGCGACATCGTGGTGGGGGAGGACCGGCTGCGCAGCCTGGTGGCCGAGGTGCCGGCGAACCGCCTCGCCGGGCGG
The DNA here is from genome assembly GCF_006716445.1 of Pseudonocardia kunmingensis. Classification (GTDB taxonomy): domain Bacteria; phylum Actinomycetota; class Actinomycetes; order Mycobacteriales; family Pseudonocardiaceae; genus Pseudonocardia; species Pseudonocardia kunmingensis. The sequence goes on along the minus strand of NZ_VFPA01000001.1, from coordinate 1,074,491 downwards.
GTGCACGAGCTGCTCGGCGGACCGTGGGACGACGCGCTCGAGCCGTTCCGACTGGCCGGCGACGGCGCCCCCATGACGCTGCTGCACCAGGTGGGGTGACCGGCCGGTAACGATCCGGACGAGGAGTCGGACGAAACGGTCCGAACCTCACCCGGACGAGCGACCGCTACTCCGTTCGGCCGTTAGCATCGCCGGGATCCGCGGGGCAGATCCCCTGCGCGGCAACGGGAGGACGGCAACGGTGGCGGACACAGTCGGGACGGCCGGCCCATCACGTCGAACGGTCTTCGGTCACCCGATCGGGCTGACGAACCTGTTCGGTGTGGAGCTGTGGGAACGGTTCTCGTTCTACGGGATGATCCTCATCCTGGGGTACTACCTGTACTACAGCCTCGAGGAGGGCGGGCTCGGCCTGCCGCAGGCCACCGCCACGGGCATCGTCGGTGCCTACGGCGGCGTGGTCTACCTGAGCACGGTGCTGGGCGGGTGGCTCGCCGACCGCGTGCTCGGCATGGAGCGGATGGTCTTCTACGGCGGCGTCGTGGTGATGCTCGGCCACATCGCGCTCGCCGTGCTGCCGGGGCTGTCCGGCGTCGGGGTGGGCCTCGTGCTCGTCGCGCTGGGCAGCGGGGCGCTGAAGGCCAACGCCTCGTCGCTGCTCGGCACCCTCTACGAGAAGGACGACCCGCGCTGCGACGGCGGCTTCACCCTGTTCTACCTGGGCATCAACCTCGGGGCGTTCATCGGGCCGCTCATCACCGGGCTGCTGCAGACCTCCGCGGGGTTCCACGTCGGGTTCGGGGCCGCGGCCGTCGGCATGGCGCTGGGGCTGCTCCAGTACGGGCTGTTCCGCCGCAACCTCGGCGACGCAGGACGGCACGCGCCCAACCCGTTGCCGCGCTCGGCGCTGCCCAAGGCCGTCGGGATCGGCGTGGCGATCGTCGTGGTGATCGCGGTCGTCGCGCTCACCGGGCTGGTGACGCTGGCGACGTTGCCCCGCGTGGTCACCGGTGTGCTGGTCGTCGGGTCGATCGCGTACTTCGCCACGATGTTCACGAGCCCGAAGGTGACGGCGAGCGAGCGCACCAAGCTGCGCGCCTACATCCCGCTGTTCATCGCCAACGCAGCGTTCTGGTCGCTGTTCCAGCAGATCTTCACCGTGCTCGCGGTGTACTCGGACGAGCGGATGGACTGGACGATCTTCGGCTGGACCGCGCCCGCGTCCTGGATCGGCTCCCTGGAACCGATCTGGATCATCATCCTGTCGCCGGTGTTCGCGGCGCTCTGGACGCGGCTCGGGCGGCGCGCGCCCTCGACCCCGCACAAGTTCGCGTTCGGCGTGATCGGGATGGGCGTGGCGTTCCTGCTCTTCCTGATCTTCGCGGGCGGTACCGGGCCCAGCACACCCGCCGTGGCCGTGCTGTTCATCCTCGCGCTGTTCGCGATCTCCGAGCTGATGCTCTCGCCGATCGGGCTGTCGGTCACCACGAAGCTCGGGCCGGAGTCGTTCCGCGCGCAGATGATGGCGCTGTACTTCTTCTCCGTGGGCCTCGGGACGTCGATGTCCGGCGTGCTGGCGAAGTTCTACTCGCCGGACGCCGAGTTCGCCTACTTCGGCCTCAACGGTGCGGTCGTGATCGTGATCGGGCTGGTCGTGCTCGCGCTCAGCCCGTGGATCGTGCGCCACATGGAAGGCGTGCACTAGGTGTACTGCCCTGGGAGGACCCCGCTGTGACCCGCTGGGCGACGCCTGCCGTCGCGCTGCTGCTCGGTGCGCTGCTCGTGGCGGGCGGGGCGACCGCGCTCGCCACCCGGGCGACGGCCGGGCCCGCACCGCTCGCCGCACCACCGTCCGTGCCCGCCGAGGGAGTGGGGTCGGGGGAGGTTCAGCTCTCCGCGGACGCCGCGCAGCACCCGGCGGCCGACTCCGTGCGCGCGCAGCTGCAGCGCCACTACGACGCGATCAACGAGCGCGACTACGCCGGGTGGCGCACCACGGTGGTGCCCGCCCGGGCGGAGGCGCTGCCCGAGGACGACTGGCAGGACGCGTACGCGACGACCCGGGACGGCACGATCCGGGTGGACCGGATCGACGCCGATGTCGACGGCGGCCTGCTGGTGCGGGTGCGTTTCGTCAGCGCGCAGGCGTTGCAGGACGCGCCGGCAGACCTGCAGGCGGAGCGCATCTGCTGGCGCTCGACCCTGCCGATGCGCGGAGTGCCGCCCCTGATCGACGTGACCGGGGGCGGCAGCTCCGCGCCCGAGGAGTGCTGACGCGGGGTCCGGTCAGACCTTCGTGAACGCGACGGCGGCGTTGTGACCGCCGAAGCCGAACGAGTCGCAGACCGCCGCCGTGAGGTCGACCTTGCGGGGCTCGCCCGCCACCACGTCGAGCTCGACGCCCGGGTCGAGCTCCTCGAGGTTGAGCGTGGCCGGGATGACCCCCTCCTTGATCGAGAGGAGGGTGACGATGCTCTCGACGGCGCCGGCCGCGCCGACCAGGTGCCCCAGCGCCGACTTGGGCGCGGTGAGCACCGGGTGGTCGCCGAGCGCCTTGCGGACGGCACGGGTCTCGCCCACGTCGCCCGCCACCGTGGAGGTCGCGTGGCAGTTGACGTGCCCGACGTCGGAGGGGTCGAGCCCGGCCTCGCGGACCGCCTTGGCGATGGCCCGCGACTGCCCGACGCCCTCCGGCTCGGGGCCGGTGATGTGGTAGGCGTCGGCGGTGAGCCCGGCCCCGGCGAGGCGGCCGTGCACGGTGGCACCGCGGGCCGCGGCGTGCTCGGCCCGTTCCAGCACCAGCACCCCGGCTCCTTCGCCGAGCACGAACCCGTCGCGCCCGGTGTCGAAGGGACGCGAGGCCCGCTCCGGGTCGTCGTTGCGCTGCGAGAGCGTGCGGGCCTGCACGAAACCGGCCACCGTGATGCCCGTGATGCAGGCTTCGGCGCCGCCGGCGAGCACGACGTCGACCTCGCCGCTGCGCAGCAGGGTCAGCGCCCAGGCCAGCGCCTCGGCGCCGGACGCGCACGCGGAGACCGGTGCGTGCACCCCGCCGCGGGCGCCGTACTCGATGCCGACCCAGGCCGCGGGACCGTTCGGCATCAGCATCGGCACGGTGAGCGGCGAGACCTTGCGCAGGCCGTCGGACTCGAGCAGGTCGTCCTGGTCGAGGAGGGTGACGGCGCCGCCGATCCCGGTGCCGATGACGACGCCGAGCCGCTCGGGGTCCACCTGCTCGCCCGGCTCGCCCAGTCCGGCGTGCTCCCACGCCTCCTTGGCGGCGACGAGGGCGACCTGCTCGCAGCGGTCCAGGCGCCGGGCCTTGACGCGGGGCAGCACCTCCGTCGGCGCCACCGCGAGCGGCGCGGCGATCTTGACCGGGAGCTGGTGGCGGGTCACCCACTCGTGCTCGTCGTCGTCGATCCGCCGGACGCCGGAGCGCCCGGCGAGCATGGCTTCCCAGGTCGACGCGACGTCCCCACCGAGCGGGGTCGTCGCGCCGAGCCCGGTGACGACGACCTCGACCTGGGTGCCGCCGACCTGGGAAGTCACTGGTTCTTCTGGATGTAGTCGACGGCGTCGCCGACCGTCTTCAGCTCGGCCAGCTGGTCGTCCGGGATCTTCACGCCGAACTTGTCCTCGGCCTGCACGGCGATCTCGACCATGGACAGCGAGTCGATGTCGAGGTCGTCGACGAAGGACTTCTCGGCGGACACCTCGGCGGTGTCGATGCCGGCGACCTCCTCGACGATCTCGGCGAGCCCGCTGAGGATCTCGGTGTTGTCGGCCACGGTGGTTCTCCTTCTGGTGGGGGACTGGAGCTTGTCACGCGAGCTGATCCGCGCGGGTTCCGCAGGGATCCTAAGGACAGACGACGACCTGGCCCGCGTAGGACAGGCCGGCGCCGAAACCGACGAGCAGCACGGTGTCGCCGGAGCGCACGCGGCCCGCGGCCCGCATGTGGTCGAGCGCGAGCGGGATCGACGCCGAGGAGGTGTTGCCGGAGTGCACGATGTCGTCGGCCACGACCATGTCGTCGCGGGCCCCCGAGGCACGCAGCCGCTTGGCGACGGCCTCGACGATGCGCAGGTTGGCCTGGTGGGGGACGAAGACGTCGATGTCGGCGGGCGTGACGCCGGCCAGCTCGATGGCCTTCAGGGCGATCGGGGCGATCTTCGTGGTCGCCCAGCGGAAGACGGCCTGGCCCTCCTGGTAGAGGGCGTTGGTGTCCGGGTTGACGCGGATGGTCTGGGCCATGTCGCCCGCGCTGCCCCAGGCCAGCGGCCCGACGCCGACCGAGGCCTCGTCGGCGGCCGGTCCGAGGACCGCGGCGCCCGCGCCGTCGGCGAAGATGATCGCGGTGGAGCGGTCGGTCCAGTCGATCCAGTCCGACAGCTTCTCCGCGCCGATCACCAGCACGTTCCGCGCGGAACCCGCGCGGACGAGGTCGGCGCCGGTGCCCATCCCGTAGCAGAAGCCGGCGCAGGCGGCGTTCAGGTCGAACGCCCCCGGCGCGGGGATGCCGATGCGCTCCGCGGTCTGCGCCGCGGCGTTCGGGATCCCGTTGGGCATGGTGCAGGTCGCCACGATGACGGTGTCGATCTCGGTCGGGGCGAGGCCGGAGTCCTTGACCGCCCGGGAGCCTGCCTCGGCCGCCATGTCGACCAGCAGCGTGCCCTCCTCGGCGATGCGCCTGCTCTGGATGCCGACGCGCTCGCGGATCCACTGGTCGTTGGTGTCCATGCGCTGGGCGAGGTCGTCGTTGGTGACGACGTTCTCGGGCTGCGTGCTGCCCAGGCCGAGGAGCCGGGCGCCGGCGGCGGCCCGCGCGGTTCGGAGGGATGTCACGTGTCGGCTCCCGCGTGCTCGGTGATGAGGGCGACGGCCTTGTCGAGGTCGTCGGGAGTCTTGAGGGCCAGCGTCGCCGTGCCCTTGAGCTCGCGCTTGACGAGGCCGACGAGCGTGCCCGCGGGCGGCAGCTCGATCACCGCGGTGACGCCGAGCTCGCGCAGCCGGGCCATGCAGGAGTCCCACCGCACGGGGCGGGTGACCTGCGCGACCAGCCGGCGCAGCGCCTCCGCGCCGCCGGTGACGACGTCGCCGTCGGCGTTGGAGAGCAGCGGCCGCGCGGGGTCGGCCGCGGTGACGGACTCGGCGTGGCGGCGCATCGCGTCCTCGGCGGGGGCCATGAAGCGCGTGTGGAACGCGCCCGCCACCGGCAGCGGGATCACGCGGGCGCGTTCGGGCGGGGCGGCGGCCAGTGCCTCGAGCGTCTCGAGCGGACCGGCCGCGACGACCTGACCCGCTCCGTTGCGGTTCGCCGGGTCCAGCCCCAGCTCGGCGAGCTTCGCCAGCACCTCGTCGGGTTTCCCGCCGAGGACCGCGCTCATGCCCGTCGGCTCGAGGGCGCACGCGGCGGCCATCTCCCGGCCGCGCACCGCGGCGAGCGACACCGCGGCGTCGGGGGAGAGGACCCCGGCCACGGCGGCCGCGGCGAGCTCGCCGACGGAGTGCCCGGCGACGGGCGCGGCGGCGGGGAGCGCGGTGCGCTCGCCGAGCCGGGCGGCGGCCAGCAACGCGGTGGCGACCACCAGCGGCTGCGTGACGGCGGTGTCCTTGATCTCGTCGGCGTCGGCCGTGGTGCCGAGGCGGCGCAGGTCGAGACCGGTGTCGGCGGACCAGCGGGCGAGGGTCTCCGCGGCGGCGTCGGAGCCTTCCCGCCCGTCGAGCCACGGGGCGAGCATTCCCGGGGTCTGCGAACCCTGGCCGGGCGCGAGGAGGGCTATCACGACTGCGAGCAAACCCGGTCGCGGTCCGCGGGGGCACCCCTGACGCCCACCAAGTCCGGCAGCGGGGTTTGGAGGTTTCCTCCAACGACGTCGTCCCGTCCGTCGGGGTACTGCACTGCGCCACCGTCCTCGTTCGTCGGGTCTCCGCAGCTCACCCGGGGTCTTCCGGGCCGCGGTCGGTGCCCAGTCTGGCGGCCAGGACGGCGATGCGCAGCACCAGCGCGTCGCGCGGATCGGTGGGCTGCAGCCCGGTGAGCTCGCTCACGCGGCGCAGCCGGTAGCGCACGGTGTTGGCGTGGACGAACAACGCGCGGGCGCACGCCTCGAGCGCGCCACCGCCGTCGAGGAACGTGGCGAGCGTGGTGAGCAGCTCGCCGCCCGCCGCGGTCAGCGGGTCGACGTAGGCCGTGACGAGCTTGCGGTGCGCCACCGGGTCGCCGGCGAGCGCGCGCTCCGGCAGCAGGTCGTCCGCCGCCACGGGGCGCGGGGCGTCCGGCCGGGCGGGCGCCGCCCGCAGGCCGGCGAGCGCATCGCGGGCGCTGACGTGCGCGGTGGTGAGGTCGGCGACGCGTGGCCCCACGACGACGGGGCCGGGCCCGAAGGCCTCGACGACCGTGCCGATGTCACCGCCCGTGTCGAGCCCGGGCGGCTCCGAGAGCAGGACGACGAGCCGGTTGCCCTGCACCCCGACGAGCACGGACTGGCCCGAGCGGTCCGCCTCGCGGCGCACCTCGGACAGCAGGTCCTCACGGGCTTCCGGCGCAGGGGTGCCGACCACCACGCGCAACGGCTCGGTCGGGTCCCACCCCAGCGCGGACGCGCGTGAGACGAGGCCGTCGGCACTGCTGCGGGCGGTGCTGCCCGGATCCGCGCCGGGCCCGCGGACGACGGCGTCGACCACCACGGCCTCGACGCGCGCGTCCCAGGCCCCGCGGTTCTCCGCCTCGCCCGCGTACACGGTGGCCGCGGAGAAGGCGATCTCCCGCCCGAACCGCAGGACGCCCTCGACCAGGGCGCGGCGCTCGGCCTCGTCCGCCGCCAACGGTGGCAGCTGCTGCTCGAAGACCTGCGTCGCGATGCGGACGAGGTCGACGGTCTGGGACAGGGTGAGCCGGCGCGCCAGATCGCGCGGCGCGATGCGGAACGCCTCCGCCGTGAGCCGCACCCGTTCGCCGCGCTGGCCGAGCCAGGCGACGAAGTTGGCGACCCCGGTCTGCGTGACGAGCTGGACGCCCGCCCGCATGCCGGCCGGCAGCCGGGCGAACCACGGCAGCCGCTGCTCCATCGCCGCGAGGCATGCGGCAGCCAGGTCTCCAGCGGCCAGCTCCAGCCTGCGGAGGGTGGCCGTCGATACCGGCGCGGCAGCGCCGGGACCTGCAGCGTCAGGACCTGCCGGTGTTCCGGCGATCAGCCGAGCGGGGTGACCTTGGTGGCCTGCGGGCCCTTCTGGCCCTGCTCGATGTCGAACGACACCCGCTGACCCTCGTCGAGGCTCTTGTACCCGTTGGTCTGGATCGCCGAGTAGTGCACGAACACGTCCGCGCCACCACCGTCAGGAGCGAGGAAGCCGTAGCCCTTCTCGCTGTTGAACCACTTGACGGTGCCCTCTGCCATTCTTGCTCTCCTCGTACCTGGTGCCGGGGCACGTCCGCCCCGGTCGGGACACCGTTCGCGAGATCACCCGCGCCGGCGTCGCGCCGGAGCGTATCGTGTTCGGGCCCCGCTGCCGAGAGTTGATGACCAGTGTTTTTTCGGCGACCGGTGGCGTGGGAGAGCCGCGTTCGCGCGGCGACGCGGCTCTCCCGCACCGGCGGGGTCAGGCCACTCCGCTGTCGCTGGTCTGCGGTCCGGCGGCCTGCGGGTCGTCGATCCGGTACTTCGCGGCGGCCTCGGCCACCGCGGCGCGGTCGAACTCGCCGCGCCCGGCGAGCGTGGCCAGCGCCGCCACCGTGATGGACTCGGCGTCGACGTTGAAGTGCCTGCGCACCGCGGGGCGCGTGTCGGACAGGCCGAACCCGTCGGTGCCGAGGCTGGTGAACGGCGCCGGTACCCACTGGCGGACCAGGTCGGGCAGCGCCCGCATCCAGTCCGAGGCCGCGACCACGGGGGCGTCCCCGTCGAGCGCCCGGGTGACGTGGGGGACGCGCGGCTCGGCGTCCGGGTGCAGCAGGTTGTGCTGCTCGCACTCGACGCCGTCGCGGCGCAGCTCGCCCCACGAGGTCACCGACCACACCTCGGCGCCCACACCCCACTGCTCGGCCAGCATGTCGCGGGCCTGCAGCGCCCACGGCACCGCGACGCCCGACGCCAGCAGCCGCACCTGCGGGCCCTCGGACCGCGGGCTGGCCGCGTACCGGTAGATGCCGCGCAGCAGCCCGTCGACGTCGAGGCCCTCGGGCTCGGCGGGCTGCACGTAGGGCTCGTTGTAGACCGTCAGGTAGTAGATGACGTTCTCGCCCTCGAGCGTGTCGCCGTCACCCCCGTCCGTGCGTGCCCCATACATGCGGCGGAGCCCGTCCTTGACGATGTGCGCCACCTCGAAGGAGAACGCCGGGTCGTAGGACACGACGGCCGGGTTGGTGCCCGCGAGCAGCATCGAGTGCCCGTCGTTGTGCTGCAGGCCCTCGCCGGTGAGCGTGGTGCGTCCGGCCGTGGCGCCGACGAGGAAGCCGCGCGCCATCTGGTCGGCCGCGGCCCAGATCGAGTCGCCGGTGCGCTGGAACCCGAACATCGAGTAGAAGACGTAGACCGGGATCATCGGCTCGCCGTGCGTGGCGTACGAGGTGCCCGCCGCGGTGAACGAGCCCACGGAGCCCGCCTCGTTGATCCCCTCGTGCAGCAGCTGGCCCTGCTCGCTCTCGCGGTAGGCCAGCATCAGCGAGGCGTCCACGGACGTGTACTGCTGCCCGTTCGGGTTGTAGATCTTCTGCGTCGGGAACATGGAGTCCATCCCGAACGTGCGCGCCTCGTCCGGGATGATCGGCACGAACCGGCCGCCGATCTCGGGGTCCTTGACGAGCTCGCGCAGCAGCCGGACGAACGCCATCGTGGTGGCGACCTCCTGCTTGCCCGAGCCCTTGCGGACGATGTCGTAGACCTTGTCGCCCGGCAGCACCAGCGGTTTCGCCGTGACGCGCCGCGAGGGCAGGTGCCCGCCGAGGGTCCGCCGCCGCTCCTGCATGTAGCGGATGGCCGGGTCGTCCTCGCCCGGGTGGTAGTACGGGGGCAGGTACGGGTCGGCCTCGAGGTCCTTGTCCGGGATCGGGATGCGCTGCGAGTCGCGGAACTCCTTGAGGTCGTCCAGCGAGAGCTTCTTCATCTGGTGCGTGGCGTTGCGGCCCGCGAAGTGCGAGCCCAGCCCGTAGCCCTTGATGGTCTTCGCGAGGATGACGGTGGGCTGGCCCTCGTGCTCCAGCGCCGCCGCGTAGGCGGCGTAGACCTTGCGGTAGTCGTGCCCGCCGCGCTTGAGGTTCCAGATGTCGGCGTCGGACATCGGCTCGACCAGGGCCTTCGTCCGCGGGTCGCGGCCGAAGAAGTGGTCGCGCACGTAGCCGCCGTCGTTGGCCTTGTAGGTCTGGTAGTCGCCGTCCGGCGTCTGGTTCATCAGGTTGATCAGCGCGCCGTCGCGGTCGGCGTGCAGCAGGGAGTCCCACTCCCGGCCCCAGATCACCTTGATCACGTTCCAGCCGGCGCCGCGGAAGAACGACTCCAGCTCCTGGATGATCTTGCCGTTGCCGCGGACCGGCCCGTCGAGGCGCTGCAGGTTGCAGTTGATGACGAACGTGAGGTTGTCCAGACCCTCGGTGGCCGCCACGTGGATCATCCCGCGGGACTCCGGCTCGTCCATCTCGCCGTCGCCGAGGAACGCCCACACCTGCTGCTGGGAGGTGTCGGACAGCCCGCGGTCACCCAGGTACCGGTTGAACCGGGCCTGCATGATCGCGTTCATCGGGCCGATGCCCATCGAGACCGTGGGGAACTCCCAGAAGTCCGGCATCAGGCGCGGGTGCGGGTAGGACGGGAGGCCGTGGCCGGGCCCGCCGTGCGAGAGCTCCTGGCGGAACCCGTCGAGCCGGTCCTCCGTCAGCCGCCCCTCGAGGTAGGCGCGGGCGTAGATGCCGGGGGAGGCGTGGCCCTGGATGTAGATCTGGTCACCCCCACCCGGGTGGTCCTTGCCCCGGAAGAAGTGGTTGAAACCCACCTCGTAGAGCGTGGCCGAGGACGCGTAGGACGAGATGTGCCCGCCCACGCCGATGCCGGGCCGCTGCGCGCGGTGCACCGTCATCGCGGCGTTCCAGCGGATCCAGCGGCGGTAGGCCCGCTCGGCCTCCTCGTCACCGGGGAACCACGGCTCGCGGTCGGTGGGGATGGTGTTGACGTAGTCCGTGCTGGTCAGCGAGGGAACGCCGACGTGCCGCTCCCGGGCGCGCTGCAGCATCCGGAGCATCAGGTACCGAGCCCGCTGCTGACCCGCGGCGTCGAGCATGGCGTCGAAGGAGTCGAGCCACTCGGCCGTCTCCTCGGGATCGATGTCCGGCAGGTGCGCGGCGAGCCCGTCGCGGATGACGTGCACGCGGCGCGGCCCAGACCCAGAAGTCCGGGTACTGCCGTCGTTGTTCTGGCCGGTCAAGGGATCTCCCTGCATGGCTCGTGCTGAGTCGGTGGACGCTGCTGTCGTCCCCTATCGTGCCCCTCGGCGCTCGATCTCGTAACGAGTGGTTGCGCGCCGGACAGTCGTCGTGTTCGGATTCCGCAACCGACGGGCCGGACCTGCACCAGTCAGGGCCGGTCGAACCAGGGTACGAGGTAAAGGGGTACACGCGTGGTCGCCGCGGATGATGCCGGACGTTCGTCCGACATCGCGGGCAAGCTCGGCGTCGAGCCGGGAATGGTCGTCCAGGAGCTCGGTTGGGACACCGACGTCGACGAGGCGGTGCGCGACGCCGTCGAGGAGAGAGCCGGGGACGAGCTTCTCGACGAGGACGCCGTCGAGGTGGTGGACCTCGTCCTGATGTGGTGGCGGGACGGGGACGGCGACCTGGTCGACGCCCTGATCAACGCCATCGGTCCGCTCGCGGACAACGGCGTGATCTGGGTCCTGACCCCGAAGACCGGTCGGACCGGGCACGTCGAGCCCAGCGAGATCGCCGAGGCCGCCCCGACGGCGGGGCTCTCGCAGACGTCCAACGTCACGGTCAGCGACAGCTGGGTCGGGGCGCGGCTGGTGTCGCCGAAGTCGGCGAAGTCGAAGCGCTGAGCGGAGCGAACAGAGGGCGCTGAGCGGAGCGAACAGAGGGCGCTGAGCGGAGCTCGCGGAGCGAACAGACGGCGCTGAGCGGAGCTTGAGGAGCGAACAGGCAGCGCTGAGAGCCGAGCCCCTGCTCCCGGCAGGTCCTCACCAGCGGTGCCGGAAACGGTCCCGCCAGGGGCGGCCGTCCGGGTCGTAGAGCATCCGGTACGCGGGCACCGCCCACGACCGGGTGAGCTTGCTCATCCGTTCGGGTCGGTGCCGGCGCAGCCGGCCCGCGGGTCGTGGGCCCGTCCGGCCGGCGTCGTGCCATGCGTCCAGCGCGTCGGCCGCGGCCTCGACGGCGCGCACTGCGCCGTCCGCCTCGACCAGGTCGGCGTCGTCGCCGGGGTCCCGGTCGAGGTGCTCGCGCAGCAGCTCCAGCCGCAGGTCGCGGGCGAACGCAGCGTCCAGGACGGCGACCGACAGCTCGCTGTCGTGGGTCCAGGAGCGCCGGTTGAGGTTCGCGCTGCCCGCGCACGCCCACGTGTCGTCGACGACGGCGACCTTCGCGTGCACGTACACCGGCGTGCCCTCGTGGTTCTCCAGGTCGTAGACGTGCACGCGGTCCGGGGCCGCCCGGTGGCACACCTCGATGGCCTGCAGGCGCCCGACCTGGTTGGGCGGCAGCGCGAACCCGCCGTCGACGTCGGGGTGGCGGGGCACGACCACGACGAGGTGCAGCTCGGGGCTGCGGCGCAGGGCGTCCGCGAGCAGCTCGGCGATGTGCGGGGACCACATGTACTGGTCCTCGAGGTAGACCAGCCGCCGCGCCCGCCGCAGCACCTTCGCGTAGCCGCGGGCCACCGACCGCTCGCCGCGGGGCGCGAAGGGGTAGCCGGGCCGGATGGCCGGGTAGGTGCGCAGGACCTGCACGCGCGCGTCCCCCGCGGGTGGCGGGTCCGGCGGGCGCTCCGGCAGCGGGTCGGCGACCAGGTCGGCCCGGAAGAACAGGTCGCGCAGGTGCGCGATCGGGTTGTGCGTGTCCAGCGAGTGCGGGTCCTCCCAGCGCTCCCGGAACACCGCGTCGAGCAGGCCGACGGCCGGGCCGCGCACCTCGAGCTGCACGTCGTGCCACGGCGGCCGGTCGCCGTATGCCCCCGACATCGGCACCGCTTGCGGGTCGCCCGCGTGCGTGGCGTCGTCGCGGCGGGAGTGGCACAGGTCGATGCCGCCCGCGAACGCGACGTCGCGCTCGGGGGCACCGGGGCGGCGCAGCACCACCAGCTTCTGGTGGTGCGACCCGGCCCGGCGCACCCGCTGGTCCAGCAGCACCTCGCCGCCCGCTGCGCTGACCTCGTCCCCGAGCTGGCGGTTCTGTTCCTCGCTGTAGGACAGCTCGTCGCGGTGCGAGCGCCACATCAGCCCCTTCACGAGCACGCCGCGGCGTGCGGCGTCGCAGAACAGCTCGCCGACGGTCGGCCCGCCGGGGCAGAGGCGCTCGTCGGCGTCGCCGCGCCAGTCGGTGAAGAAGAGGTGGTCGCCGCGCCCCAGCCGCCGCACCTCGTCGACGAGGCGGGCGAAGTAGGCCGACCCGTGCACGTGCGCCACGACCCGGTTCCCCTCGCACCACTCGGGCAGCCGGCACGCGTCGTTGCCGCGCTCGGCGCCCGCGAGGAACCAGTCCTCGGTCCGCATCCCCACCCCTTCCCGCCGGCCGCGGAGACTAGGCTCCCCGCGACCGCACCGCACGAGTCGAGGAGATCACGCGATGGCGCCCGAGGCCGGCACCGAGGCACCGGACTTCACGCTCAAGGACCAGGACAACCAGGAGATCACGCTCTCGTCGTTCCGCGGCGAGCGCAACGTGCTGCTGGTCTTCTACCCGTTCGCGTTCTCCGGCACCTGCCGGGGGGAGCTGTCCGCCGTGCGCGACGACCTCGCGAGCTTCCAGAACGACGACCTGCAGATCCTCGCGGTCTCCGTCGACCACCCGTACACCCTCAAGGCGTGGGCGGACGCCGAGGGCTACCGCTTCCCGCTGCTGTCGGACTTCTGGCCCCACGGCGCCGTGGCCCAGGCCTACGGTGTGTTCCAGGAGGTCCGCGGCATGGCCCTGCGGGGCACGTTCCTGGTCGACAAGTCGGGCGTCGTGCGGTTCGCCGAGGTCAACCAGCCCGGTGAGGCGCGCGACCAGGCGGTCTGGAAGAAGGCGGTCGCGGCGCTCGCCGGATAGGGTCGGTCCCGCCCTCAGGGCGCGTAGCTCAGCGGGAGAGCACTCGGCTTACACCCGAGCGGTCGCAGGTTCGAACCCTGCCGCGCCCACCAGTCCGACCAGGACATGTGCCGGGACGTCCGACGGGCGGGACGCGCGAGGAGCAGCGCAGCCTCGTCGAGCCGACGACGGGCTACCGCGTCCCGGTGGGTCCTGCTCCGGGTCAGCTCGACGTACGGCCGGTGCAGCGGTCCCGATCGGCGAGCGCTGCGGCGTACAGCTCGATGTCTCGCAGGCCGACGCCCCGCCCGCTCGCCCGCAGCCGACCGACCAGCGGCACCACCTCGTCGGCCCACCAGCGCTGCCCCAGCTCGCGCGGGCCGATACCGGCCAGTCCACGGCGAAACCCCCAGGCCTCGGCGGCGTCGGCCAACCGCGCCCAGTCGGCGGGACGGTCCAACCACAGCTCGGACCGGGTCTCGTCGGGCAGCGACACCCGCAGCAGGAACTCCCGCTCGGCCGCCTTGCTGGCCAGGTGCGACAGCCGCAGGCACCACATCGCGTACGCCGTCGTGCAGATTCGACGGACGATCGCCGGTACGCTGTGCTGCTCGCGCTCCCGGGCCACCGACACCCGGTGGTGCCCGTCGACCACGAAGTACATCTCGCCGAGCTGGATCAGCTCCACCCGGGGCAGCACGATCCCGCAGGCCACGGCATCCGCCACCGAGCGGTGACGCGACCGCAACGCCCGGTTCAGCAACCGGAACCGCGCGTCGAAGTCCCCGGCACGCCCCACGGTGCCCACGATCCGGTCGGTGCGCACGTCGTCCGGGTAGACGATCATGTCGCCGTCCCGGCCCAACGCGGCGATCGCGTCCGCGAAGACCAGCGGCGCACGGCCGTCCGGGTCGTCGCCGCGCAGGTCCCGCCACCACTCACCCATTCCCTCACTGTAAGGCGGCACTGCGGCCCACCTCGTGTCTTCGGGGCCCGGGTTGCGTGGGCGGCCGATGGCAGGTCACCGCGGCGATCAAGGGCTGACGGTCGCTGTTGGAGATCGTTTGTGGTCCTCGGGACCATCGCGCCCGCGAGGCCTCTGATCCGCCGGGAGCGATGGCGGCCTACCGGCCGACCGCTCCGTCGATCCGCTCGCGCAGGATGTCGGCGTGGCCCGCATGGCGGGCCGTCTCGGTGATCATGTGCTGGAGGATCCATCGGGCGGTGCAGCGCGGCCTGCCGTTCGCCGGAGTGTCGATGATCTGGTCGAGGTCGGTCCACCCGGCGATGATCACGTCGGACTCCTGCGTGGAGCGGTTGTACCCGGCGACGAGTCCGGCCACGGTGTCGTCACTGGCGAGTGCCGCGGCCGCCGCCATGTCGTCGATCGTGGCTCCGCCGAACCAGAACCGCTCGGATACCGTCAGGTGCTTGATCGTGAGCCGTACCTGACGGTGGCGGCCGCTGTGGGGTGCGGCTCGGACCGATCACGTCCTCGTGATCGCAGTGAGCCGCACGTGAGGGTGGCGCCGGCGCTGTGGCGTACGGCTCGGAGTGACCATGGCCTCGTGATCGCTGTGAGCTGCACGTGGGGGTGGTGCCGGCCGCTGTGGGGCGCGGCTCGGATCGATCACGGACCTGATCGTTGCGCGCCGCACGTGGCGGTGGTGCCGGCCGCTGTGGCGTGCGGCTCGGATCGATCACGGACCTGATCGTTGTGTGTCGCACGTGGGGTGGCGTCGGCGCTGTGAGGCGCGGCTCGGGCTGATCACGTCCTAGTGATCGTTGTGAGTCGCACGTGGGGGTGGTGCCGGCCGCTCTGGTGTGCGGCTCGGGCCGATCACGTCCTGTTGGGCTTGCGCGCCTCGACCAGATAGCG
This sequence comes from Pseudonocardia kunmingensis, assembly GCF_006716445.1. Classification (GTDB taxonomy): domain Bacteria; phylum Actinomycetota; class Actinomycetes; order Mycobacteriales; family Pseudonocardiaceae; genus Pseudonocardia; species Pseudonocardia kunmingensis. The sequence continues at coordinate 1,059,381 of NZ_VFPA01000001.1, read as the reverse complement.
GTGGTCGTGGAACACGACACGGCCGTTCGCGCGGATCGTCGCGTCGAGCTCCCGCAGCCGTGCCTCGTGCCGGTCCACGGCGAAGTCCGGCACCTGCCAGGACACGGCCTTCAGGAAGTACACGAGCGCACCGATGTCGTGGAGGGCGTGCTCGGGCGTCTCCTCCCGGCTGTCGACGATCTCCAACCCGGCTGCCTGCAACGCCGCGCTCGCGGCGGCGAGCGTGGACGTCTCCGCGTAGTCACCGGGCGGGGCGCCCAGTGCCCTGTTCAGGTCGTCGAGGTTGTGTGCGCCGACGCCTTGCTCCAGGTAGGTGCCACCCGCGCGCAGGACGCGGGCGATCTCCCGGGCCGGGGCAGCGCCGTGGTGGTTGAGGACGAGGTCGAACTCGCCGTCCCGGGCGGGGAGCGCGTCGCCGTCGGGCGTCCGCACCTCGACGCCCAGCGGAGTGAGGCGCTCGCGGGCGAGCGGGACGTTCGGCTCCCAGCTCTCGGTCGCGACGGCGTGCCCCGGCAGCGGTGCCAGGCTCCCCAGCAGCTCGCCACCGCCGGTGTCGACGTCGAGGAGGCTCGTGGCGCCGGCGATGAGGTGCCACGCCCGCGTGTCGTAGGACCAGGACGGTTCGGCCTGGTGGGCCCGTCCGCGGAGCCAGCCGAAGTCCCAGCCCTGGAAAGGAGCGGCGAGCGCAGCGGCCACCAGCTCCTCGTAGGACTTCATCGAACCTCCCGTGTCCGGTGCTGACGTCGTGAGGTCATCGGCGCGGAAGCCTCCGTTGCTGGCGAGGAGCTGACCGTTGATCCACTGTCCGTCGGGCGAGCAGAGGAACCGGATCAGGTGCGCGGTGTCCTCGGGTGTGCCGAGGCGCCCCAGCGGCGTGGCGGTCGTAGCGCTCGCGCGGATCTCCTCGGACATCCACCCGGTGTCGACCGGGCCGGGGTTGATGACGTTGGCGGTGACGCCGAGGTCGGCGAGCTCGTGCGCCGCGGCGAGGGTGATGCGGTCCAGAGCGCCCTTGCTGGCGCCGTAGGGGAGGTTGTGGGTCGTGTGGTCGCTGGTGAGGCTGATGATCCGCCCGGATCCGTGCGGGCCGGTGAAGCGCATGGCGAACTGGCGGATGAGCAGCCAGGTCGCGCGGGCGTTGACCGCGAAATGCCGGTCGAAGCTCTCCACACTGGTGTCGAGCAGGCCCGAGGCCACGGACTCGCAGTGCGCGATGATCAGTGCGGTGACCGCACCGAGGTGCTCCTCGACGGCGTCGAAGATCCGGTCCGGGGAGTCGGGGTCGGCCAGGTCGGCCTCGAGGGGAAGGACAGCGCCCCCGTGCCGGCGGCAGGCGTCGGCGATCGAGCTGGTGGCCCCGGGCTCGGCACCCCATGGCATGCGGCGGTCGTAGGCGTCCCAGTGGGTGAAGGCGATGTCCCAGCCCTCGGCGGCGAGCCCGGTGGCGATGCCTGCGCCGATCCCGCCGGTCCGCCCGACGCCGGTCACGAGCGCGACGGGGCGGGTCGGACTCCCGGTGCGATCAGAGTGGGTGGTCACCGTCAGGCAGCTTCGCGCGTGCCGTTGGTGGCGCGCAACCGGTTTCCTGGACGCGTGCTCGTCGCATCGGTCGTACTCACGGGCAGCCGGCCGACGGTGATCGGCCCGAGGCGTACCTCAGAGCGGTTCCGACCGCCGTGGCGTGCTTCTCGCGGCGCTCGTGGAGCGGCTCGGCTGCCGCTGCGTCAGGGCGCGAGGTGGCGGCGGAACCACCTGGTCAGGCCGGAGTCCACCTCGCGGGCCAGCGGCAGCTGTGGCGCCGGCTCGATGCCCGGCTCCTCGGCGAGGGGGTGCGCCAGCCCGGAGATCGACAGCAGTTCGGACTCCGGCCCCAGCGCGTCGACGAGGCGCAGCGCGTCGGCACGCAGCCCCGGGTGGTCCAGCTCGCCGCTGACGACCATTAGCGGCGCACGGCCGGCGATGGTGTCGGCGTCGGCGAGGAAGTCCAGACTGTCGACGGCCTTCTCGGACTCGGCGTCGTACGGGTAGTCGCCCGGGAACAGCTCCACGACCGACCGCATCCGGATGGCGGCGTTCACGACGGCGCCGGCGAAGACCGGGATCTCGGTGTCGGCGAGGACCCGCAGCGCGACGGCCCCGCCCAGCGAGCCGCCGAGCACGCCGATCGGGCCGTCCTCGACCGGCAGCTGCGCACGGATCGACGCCAGCGCCGCCGGGAGCTCCTCGGTCGCCTGCCGGACGAACGGGTGCAGGAAGGACATCAGGACGTCCTCGCGTATCAGCTCCCCGACGGCGTCCACGCTGCCGTCGACCATGCGCGCCCCGCACATCGGCATGCCGAGGTGCACCCGCCACGCGGGCAGGCCGTCCATCGGCAACGCGGCGGCGAACGCCGCGTCGGACCGCGGGGCGTCCAGCATGTGCCAGGTGACGATCAGCGGGGCGGGGCCGTCGCCGGGCGGCGGCAGGGCGGTGAACGGCACCCCGGCGGCCGTGCCCGTGATCGAGGACTGCATGCGGCGACGGTAGGACCCGGGCTGCGCGGGCGGAACCGGTTACGCCGTCGGCGGAATCACGGTGATCAGCGGAGGGTCGCGTCCAGCTGCCGGATCAGCTCCCCGACCCGCCCACCGCCGCTCGGGGCCGCCGGGTAGCGCCTCAGGACGTCCACCACGACGGGACCGGCGAGGGTCCGCGACAGCGCGATGTGCCCGGCTCCGACTGCGGGATCGTCGCCCGCGGACAGCTCGAGAGCTCGTGCCGCATGGGCGGCCGGTCCGAGGATGTGCCTGACCTGGGTGGCATTCGCCAGGGGGTGCAGGTACGGCGCACCAGCCGCCGCGAGGGCCGCGCGCGCCGCATCGCTCGCCGCGGCCTGCCCCGCGTCGCGGGCCTCCTGCGCGGCCCGGTGCGCGGCCCACGCGCTGTCCCGGATCGCCTTGGTGCGCTCGCCTCCCTCCGCGAACGCCTTCGCGGCCTCGAACGCGGCCCGGACCCGCCGATCCCCGGGGCGCTCCCGCTCGAAGATCGCCAGGGCCGGTAGTGCGCAGGCCACCGCGTACTCGGTGACCTCCCGGAGCTCGGACCGGCTGAGGTCGATGGCCCTGGCAGCTCCCGACATGGCCGCATCCTCCCGCGCAGCGGTGTGCTTCGCCGGGACCGGTTCCCGCCGGTGGCCGGCGGCCTCTCGAGAAGGGGACTCGCGCTGTCGGAACGGGAGACTCGCGCTGTCGGAACGGGAGACTCGCCCTGTCGGAACGGGATACTCGCCCTGTCGGAACGGGAGACTCGTGCTGTCGGAACGGGAGACTCGCCCTGTCGGAACGGGGGACTCGCGCTGCTCAGGCGGGGGACTCGCGCTGTCGAGACGGGGGACTCGCGCTGCTCAGGCGGGGGACTCGCGCTGTCGAGACGGGGGGCTCGCGCTGCTCAGGCGGGGGACTCGCGCTGTCGAGACGGGGGGCTCGCGCTGCTCAGGCGGGGGACTCGCCCTGGTCCGGTCGTGGCATCTCGCGCAGTCGCGCGTAGGTGCGGCGGAGGACGTCGAGCTGGGCGGCGTTGTAGAGGTCGTGCATCGCCCGGTTGGCCGTCTCCTGGGCGAAGCGCGAGCCGCCGGGTGCGTCCGCGTTCACGTCGACGAGCCCGGGGTTGTCGGCGAGCAGGTCGCGGACGTAGGGGGCCATGCGCACGGCCAGCGCGTCGCGGGTCTGTTCGTCGGCGTCGGGGGGCAGGTCGTCGAACTTGCCCAGGGTGGGGTCGGCGCGCAGGTTCTGCAGCATGTCCGCGTAGGTCTGCAGGCCCCGGGGGCCGAGCACGCGGGTCATGACGACGACGAGCGAGCGGTCGGCGTCGGAGAGCCCGGCCTCCGCCGCGGCCGGAGCGAAGTCGGGGGGCAGGTCGGTCGGTGCGGACCGGCGCAGGATCAGGCCGAGCTCGACGCGCACGCGCTGGAGCCGTTCGATGGTGGCGGCCAGCTCGGCGTCGAGGCTGCGCAGTTCCTCCGCGGGGTGGTCGTCGGCGTCTCCCATCGCGGCGATCTGGGACAGGGAGAACCCGAGGTCGGTGAGGCGCTTGATGCGCAGGACGCGGACGAGGTGGGCGACGCCGTACTGCTTGTACCCGTTGGCGCGACGTTCCGGCTCGGCGAGCAGCCCGACCTCGTGGTAGTGCCGCACCGCACGCACGGTGGTGCCGGCGAGCTCGGCGATCTCACGGGTGCTCCACGCCACGACTGCCACTCCTGTCCGGATCGGGCACCACCGGGACCGTGCCGCTGTGCGACATCCTGCGCGAACGGTTCCGCACAGGCACGGTCGCGGTCGGCCGTGCGGACGTGTGACACCCGTCCGAGGTGCATGATCTCGATCACCGGAGGGGGCTGCGGCGCAGCCTGCCGAGGCGGTAGCGTCGCCCGCAGAAGCGGGAGAGGCACGCGTCCGGTGGCTGGGTTGGCGCGTCTTCGAGGCATGCCTGGAGACGCCCGTGACCTGTCCCGCACCCATGTCCGAACCCGTTGCCGCCGCGCCCGGTCTGCGGGCCTACCTGCGGGTGCTGAGAACGCCCTGGGTGGCGGTGCCCGCGCTCGGCGCCGCGGTCGCGTCGGTACCGATCGGGATGCTCGGGCTCAGCCTGCTGCTGCTCGTGCAACAGCGCAGCGGGAGCTTCGCCGCGGCCGGGGCCGTCGTGGCGGTGCTGGGGATCGGCACCGTCGTCGGCATGCTCGTGCAGGGGCGCCTCCTCGACCGGATCGGGCCACGGCGGGTCCTCGCAGTGAGCTCGGCGCTGCGTGCCGTCGCCTCCGTGGCGTTCGTGGCGGTGGCCGGGACGGGGGCACCGCTGCCCGTGCTGGCGGCCCTCGCGTTCGCGATCGGGGCCGGTGAGCCGCAGGTCAACGGCGCGCTGCGCGCGATGTGGCCGTCGCTGGTCCGGCGGGAGCTGCTGCCGGCGGCCAACGCGGTGTCGTCGGTGGTGTTCGAGCTGCCCGTGGTGGCCGGGCCCTTGCTGCTCGCGCTGGTGATCGCGGTTCTCCCGGTCGAGGTCGCCGTGCTGGGCGCGGCGGGGTTCGCCGTCGCCGGCGCGTGGATGTTCGCCCGCAGCGGTGCGGCCCGCCGGTGGCGGCCGCGCCCGCCGCTGCGGGAGCGGGGCCGCGCGGCCGGGCTGCTGGGCCCGCTCGCGATCCCCGGCGTCCGGGTGATCGTGGTGGCGATGTCGGTGCCGGGCACGGCGCTCGGGGTCCTGCAGGTCACGAGCGCGGCAGCGGTGGACGCTGCGGGCGCTCCCGCGCAGGCCGGGCTGCTGTACGCGCTGCTGACCGCGGGAAGCCTGCTCGGGACCGTGCTGTACGGGAGCCGGGCGCGGGCCGTCGGCGGTCGCAGGCTGCTCCCGGCGCTGCTGGCCGCGGAGGCGGCAGCGCTCGTGGCGGCCGCGGTGGCGCCGGGTGTGCCGTTCCTGGCCGTCGTCGTGTTCGGCTTCGGGATGTGCGGCGGCCCGATCGCGGTGCGCTGCTTCATCGACCTGCAGCGGTGCACGCCCGAGGCACCCGCGGCCGCCGTCACGCTCGTGATCGCGGCAGGGCTGGCCGCGACGTCACTGGGAACCGCGGCGGCGGGCTGGGCGGCCGACACCTGGGGGCTCGCCCCGCCGCTCGTCGCCTGCTCCGGCCTGCTGCTCGCCGTCGCCGCGGGCCTGCTGCGGAAGCGGTGACGACGGGTCAGGTGTGCACGCTGCCGGAGTCGCCCCACGCCCCGCTGATGCCGCCGATCGGCCGGTGCCGGGCGGGTCGCGGCCCGTCGGGATCGGTGTCGCGCACGGGCCGGGTCGCGAGGTACCGATCCAGCGGGTCGGCGCGGCCGGCGCGGCGGGCGGCCTCGCTGATCACGTCGGACAGGTTGTGCAGGTACCAGTCGTGGGAACGGTGCGACTCGAGCCAGATCTCGTAGAGCAGCTGCCCGTCCGGGTCGGCCGACTCGTAGCGTTCCCACTGCTCGGTCCGGTAGAGGAACAGGACGCGCTTCCGCTCGTCCGCCGGGAGGTAGCCGGCGTCGATCGCCGCCGCCAGCGGCTCGACGTGGTCGGGGTACGACCGCCGCTGCGCGAGCTCGCACACCCGCTCGCGAGCCGCGCCGGGCCCCAGCCGCCGCAGGGACCGGCGGTACCGCTCGGCCAGACCTGTTCCGGTCAGACCGGTGCCGCGCACCAGCGCGTCGGCCGTCCCGGCGTGCTCGTCGTCGATCAGGTCGAGGCGGCCCTTCGCGACGGCGAGGAGCACGTCGTCCCGCTCCCGTGGGACGAGGTGGGGGTTCGCGACCGCGGCCTCGGCGGCGAGCGGGTCGGGCAGGAAGTGGGGGCGGCGCCACGGCGCCGCCAGCGCGTCGAGGATCAACGGGTGATCGGTCGTCGAGAGGAGGTCCTGCAGATCCTCGCGGCGGGGGGAGTCGGAGGAGGCGCCCATCACCAGCGAGCTGACGAGGCGCTCGCGAACGTCGCGCCCGCCGGCGGGCTCCGGGCCGGCGTCGAGGAACGCGATGAGCCGGACGTGCGGCACGTGGCGACCGGGTGGGGTGGGCGCGAGCAGCAGCGGCGCGGCCACCGACGACCACACCCGCGCCGACTGGTCCGAGTGCGGGCCGCCCGACTGCAGCAGGCACTGGAAGGCGATCTCGCCGAAGACCTCGGGGTCCGCGCTCATCCGGTCCAGCGCGGCCAACGCCCGTCCGGCGCTGGGGCCGGGCGCGCCGGCAGCGATGCGGACCAGCGGACCCGCGACGGAGGTGGCGCGGCGGCGGGTCAGCTCCCGGGCCAGCCATGCGGTGGCCGAGGAGGCGAGCGGGCCGGCGCCGCTCAGGCCCCAGCGCTCCAACCGGCGGCTCGTGCGGTGGGAGATCACCCGGTACACGCTGCGCGGCGAGGCGTGGCAGGGCAAGACCTGTCCCGTTCCGCGCCGGGTGTCATCCCCTGACGGCACGTAGCCTCTCCGACATGAGCGTCAGCACGCGACCGCTGCTCGAGCTGGGCGACGCCTACGCCACCGAACTGCCCCGGCTGTCGGTGCCGTGGACGGCCGCGCCGGCGCCGGCGCCCACCCTGCTGGCCCTCAACGAGGAACTGGCGGGCGAGCTGGGCGTCGACGCCGCGGCGTTGCGGGAACCGGCCGGCGTCGCGCTGCTCGTCGGCAACGAGGTCCCCGAGGGGGCGCACCCCGTCGCTCAGGCATACGCCGGGCACCAGTTCGGCGGCTACGTCCCGCGGCTGGGGGACGGGCGTGCGCTGCTGCTCGGGGAGCTCGTCGACGGCCGCGGCCGCCGCCGGGACCTGCACCTGAAGGGCTCCGGACGCACCCCCTTCGCGCGCGGCGGGGACGGGAAGGCCGCTGTCGGGCCGATGCTGCGCGAGTACGTCATGGGCGAGGCGATGCACGCGCTGGGCATCCCCACCAGCCGGGCCCTCGCAGTGGTCGCCACCGGGGACCGCGTCGTGCGGGAGACGGTGCTGCCGGGCGCGGTGCTCGCGCGGGTCGCGGCCAGCCACCTGCGCGTCGGCACGTTCCAGTACGCGGCCGCGTCCGGCGACGCGGCGCTCGTCCGCGCGCTCACCGACCACGCGATCGCGCGCCACCACCCCGAGGCCGCCGAGGCGCAGAACCCCGTCCTGGAGTTCTACCGGCTGGTCGTCGACGCGCAGGCATCCCTCGTCGCCCGCTGGATGCTGGTCGGGTTCGTGCACGGTGTCATGAACACCGACAACACGACGATCTCCGGCGAGACCATCGACTACGGGCCCTGCGCCTTCATGGACACGTTCGACCCCGCCACCGTGTTCAGCTCGATCGACCACGCCGGCCGGTACGCCTACGGCAACCAGCCGGGGATCGCGCAGTGGAACCTGGCGCGGCTGGGCGAGACGCTGGTGCCGCTCATCGACCCCGACCCCGACGCCGCGGTCGCGGCCGCCACCGAGGTCGTCACCTCGTTCGTCCCGCGGTACGAGGGCTACTGGGCCGACGGCATGGCCGCCAAGCTCGGCCTGGACGCGCCCGCGCCCGAGCTGGCCCGGGACCTGCTGGCGCTACTGCACGCCCAGCGCGTCGACCACACCACGTTCTTCCGGGCGCTGTCGTCGCACCTGCGGGGCGGGCAGCCGCGGTCGCTGTTCCCCGAGCCGGAGGCGTTCGACGCGTGGACCGCGCGGTGGGAGGCGCTGCTGCCCCGCGACCGCGACGCCGTGGCGGTGGCGATGGACCGGGTCAACCCCGTGCACATCCCGCGCAACCACCTGGTCGAGGAGGCGCTGACCGCGGCGACCGCGGGGGACATGGGGCCGTTCCAGCGCCTGGTCGAGGTCGTCACCGACCCGTTCACCGAGCGTCCGGGGCTGGAGCGCTACGCGGAGCCGGCACCCGCGGGCTGCGGCCCCCACGTCACCTACTGCGGCACCTGAGATGAGGATCGGCGGCGCGGACCTGACGTGACCTGGTACCGGGGCGACTGCCACGTGCATTCGGCGTACTCGTCCGGAGCCGACCTGTCGGCCGGGCAGATCGCGGCCGAGGCCCGTCGTGCGGGCCTGGACTTCCTCGCGAGCACCGAGCACAACACTCCCGCCGGGCACCGGCAGTGGGGTGCGCACACCGACGGGCTCGTGGTGGTCCTGGGCCAGGAGGTCACCACGGAGACGGGGCACTGGCTGGCGCTCGGCATCGAGCCGGGACAGGTCGTCGACTGGCGGTACCGCGTCCGCGACGACGTGATCGACCGGCACCTGGACGCGGTGCACCGGGCAGGCGGGCTCTGCGTGGCGGCCCACCCGCACGCGCCGTACGTCTCCGGCACGTTCATGTACCCCTACGAGGGGTTCGACGTGGTCGAGGTCTGGAACGGGCCGTGGACCTCGGACCGGCCCTGGCAGGCCGACAACGAGGCCGCGCTGGCCGAGTGGGGCCGCACCCTGGCCGCCGGCGTCCACCGCGGGCGGTGGATCCCCGCGATGGGCAACAGCGACGCCCACCTGGCGGGCCAGATCGGCACGCCGCACACCGTCGTGCGGGCCGAGGAGCTGAGCGCCGCGGCGGTGCTGGACGCCATCCGGGCGGGCCGGAGCTGGGTCGCCGGATCGGCCGCGGTCGACCTGTCGCTCACCGTCGCGGCAGGCGACCGCGTCGCCGGGATCGGGGACCGGTTGCCGACCCACGGTGAGCCGGTGCTGCTGCGGCTCGACGTGCGTGGTGTGCCCGACGGCACCGTCCGCGTCCACACCGACCGGGGCGCCGTGCACCGCAGCCCGTTGCCCGCGACCGGAGCCGGCACGGTCGAATGGGGGACGAGCGCGCGGGAGTCGGCATTCGTCCGCGTCGAGGTGCGGCACTCCGACGGCACCATGGCCGCGCTGACCAACCCGGTGGTCCTCAGGGGCGCAGCCGCACCAGGGCCGGGTCGAGCTGGTCGATCCGGGAGACGCCCAGCAGGTGCATCGTGCGCCTCAGCTCGCTCCCGAGGATCTCGATGACCTTGTCGACGCCCGCCTCGCCGCCCGCCATCAGCCCGTAGAGGTAGGGGCGGCCCACGAGGCAGGCCTTCGCCCCGAGCGCCACGGCGGCGGCGACGTCCGCGCCGGTGCGGACGCCGGAGTCGAGGAGGACGTCGAGCCGGTCGCCCAGTTCGGCGACGACCTCGGGCAGCACCTCCAGCGGCACCGGTGAGCGGTCCAGCTGGCGCCCGCCGTGGGCGGAGACGACCACGCCGTCGGCGCCGTGGTCCGCGGCCCTGCGGGCGTCCTCGACGGTCTGGATCCCCTTGAGCACCAGGGGGCCGTCCCACGCCTCGCGCACCATGGCGAGGTCGGCGAACGAGACGGCGGGGTCGAAGACACCGTCGATGAACGCGGCGTGCGCCTCGGGCTCGCCCGCGGGGATGGTCGCGAAGACCAGCTGCTCGGTGGTGAGGAGGTTCAGCCACCAGGCCGGGCGACGGGCGATGTCGAGGACGGTGCGCGGGGTGAGCTTGGGCGGCACCGAGAAGCCGTTGCGCACGTCCTTGCGCCGCTGCCCGGTGACCGGCGTGTCGACGGTGATCGCGAGGACGGAGTAGCCGGCCGCCTTGGCTCGGTGGATCAGCTCGACGGTCAGGCCGCGGTCGCGCATGACGTAGAGCTGGAACCACCGCTCCGCGTCCGGCCCGCCGACGGCGGCGACGTCCTCGATCGAGACCGTGCCCATCGTCGTCAGCGCGAAGGGGATCCCGGCGGTGGCCGCCGCACGGGCGGCGGCCCGCTCACCCTCGTGGTGGGACAGGCGGCAGAAGCCGGTCGGGGCGAGGACGACCGGCAGCGCCGACGGCCGCCCGAACAGCGTGGTCGACGGGTCGACCACGGCCGCCCCGCCGAGGACGCGCGGCCGGAACTCGACCCGGTCGAAGGCCTCGCGGGTGCGGCGGATCGTGAGCTCGTCCTCGGCGCCGCCGTCGACGAACTCGAAGACCGAACGCGGAACCCGGTGCCGCGCGGCGGCGCGGAGGTCCTCGACCGTGACGGCCCGCTGCAGCCTGCGCTGCCGGGCGGTCGGCCGGATCGGCTCGAACTGCAGCAGCGTCCGGACCTCGGACCACTTCGGCACGCGCCGGGCGACCTTCTGCCGCGGCGGGACGGTGCGGCCGGACCGGGCCGGCTGCGGGGCGGGCGCGGGGACCTCGGGAGTGGCGGGCGTGCGCGGGGGCGTCGTCATCGGCGTCCTCCTCGGGGACGGACGGGACGGGCTCGGCCGGTGCCGAGGATCATGCGCCGGTCGTGCGTTGTCGCTGGTAGTGGCGCGCCGCCTTGGCGCGGCTGCCGCAGCCGTCCATGGAACACCAGCGCCGAGTGCCGTTGCGGGAGGTGTCGTGGAAGAACAGGATGCAGGCCGGGTGGGCGCAGGGCCGGATCCGGTCCGGCCGGCAGCGCAGCAGGTCGAGGTAGTCGCGGACCGCACGCCAGGCGGGTAGCCAGGCGCTGTCGACGTCGTGGATCTCGCGCGGCGTCGCGTCGTGCAGCGCGTAGCGCGATGCCCCCCGGGCCAGGATCGCGTTCAGGTCGTCCTCGCTGTGGGGTCCGGGCTGCTCGAGCGCGCGCCGCAGGGCCGCGCGGGCCTGCCGCAACGGCTCCTCGGCCGACGCGGGATCACCCGGGAGGTCGTGCTCGCCGAGCCACGCGCGCACGCCTCCGGGTTCGTCGAACAGGTCCACCGCCTGACCCCGATCCACCCACTGGGTGTTCACCAGGTCCAGGGCGAGGGGCTCCCCTACCAGCGGCCGCTGCCTCATCCCCATCACCTTACCCCTGTCCGGCGTTTGACAGGTGAGTCCGTTCGGCTTACGTTCTTACCGTTCACTGCGACCACAGAGGTTAGAACCGCTGGATCGTTCCTCGCCGAGAAGGGACAACCACCATGGGGACGAGCGCACCCCGGACCGGCGCCGTCGCACCCGCCGTGTACCACCGCACCGCGGTCGTCGACGGGCGCACGGTCTACTTCCGGGAGGCCGGGGACCCGGCGGCGCCGACGGTGGTGCTGCTGCACGGCTTCCCCACGTCGTCGCACATGTTCCGGCGGCTGATCGTCGACCTCGCCGACGCCTACCACCTCATCGCTCCCGACCACCTGGGCTTCGGCTACTCCGACGCCCCGCCGGTGACCGAGTTCGACTACTCCTTCGACAACCTCACGCCCGTCACGCTCGGTCTGCTCGATGAGCTGGGGCTGGAGCGCTTCGCCCTCTACATCCAGGACTACGGGGCGCCGATCGGCCTCCGGATCGCCTCGCGCCGTCCGCAGGCGGTCACCGCCCTGATCGTGCAGTCGGGCAACGCCTACACCGAAGGGTTCACCCCGTTCTGGGACGTGCTGTTCGCCCACGCCGCGGACCGCGGCGGCAACGAGGCCGAGGTGCGCAAGCTCCTGGAGCCCGAGGCGACCCGGTGGCAGTACACCCATGGTGTTCCCGCGGACCGCCTCGACCGGCTCACCCCCGACACCTGGACGCTCGACCAGGCGCTGCTGGACCGTCCCGGCAACAAGGACGTCCAGCTGCAGTTGTTCTACGACTACCAGTTCAACCTGGACGCCTACCCGACCTTCCAGGAGTACCTCAGGGAGCACCGTCCTCCGACGTTGATCACCTGGGGAGAGCACGACGAGATCTTCGGTGCGGACGGAGCCCGGGCGTTCATCAAGGACCTGCCCGACGCCGAGCAGCACCTGCTCGACGCGGGCCACTTCGCCCTGGAGACGCACGGCGACGAGATCGCTGTGCTGATCCGCGACTTCCTCGGCCGCGTCCTGCGCTGACGACCGTCGCGACGCCACCCCCTGACCCGTACCGCGAGAGGACTCCCATGAGCACGGACGACCCCACCGCTGCCGAGCCGCCGCGCCACCCGCTGCCGCCGTTCACCGCGGAGACGGCGCGCACCAAGGTCCAGGCGGCCGAGGACGCCTGGAACACCCGCGATCCCCGACGGGTCGCCGCCGCCTACACGCGCGACAGCACCTGGCGCAACCGGTCCACCTTCCTCACCGGCCGGGACGAGATCGAGGCGTTCCTGACCGAGAAGTGGCGGCGGGAGCTCGACTACGCCCTGCGCAAGCAGTTGTGGGCGTTCCACGAGAACCGGATCGCCGTGCGGTTCCAGTACGAGTGGCACGACGACGCCGGCCGGTGGTGGCGCAGCTACGGCAACGAACAGTGGGAGTTCGACGAGCGCGGCTACATGAGCCGTCGCGAGGCCGGCATCAACGACGTCGCCATCACCGAGGACGAGCGCCGCATCCACGGCCCCCGGGCCCCGGGTGACGACGGCGGGATACCACTGCGCTGACGCCTCGGGCCGGCCGCACCGCCCGGGCGTGGTGAACGAGACGCCCCGCGTCCGGTCGGACATCATGCCGTGGCGGGTCGAGGAGCCGACCCTTCGACCGCAAGGCCGTCAACCGGCCGGAGGAGGAGTGAGAGGCATGGCGGACAACCCCTACAGCACGCTGTTCCGGCTCGACGGCAAGCGCGCGCTGCTGGTCGGAGCCGGTGGGATCGGACGCGAGGTCGCCCTCGCCCTCGCCGCGCACGGGGCCCGCGTCGTGTGCGCGGACCGGGACCCGGAGGCCGCCGGGGCGACCGCCGCGGCCGTCGACGGCGAGGCCGTGACGCTCGACGTCACCGACGCCGACGCGGTCGGGCGGGCGGCCGCGCAGCTCGGTGACGTCGACGTCCTCGTGCTCACGGCGGGCACCAACGTCCGCAAGCGGATCCTCGACTACGCGCCCGAGGAGTTCGACCGCGTCGTCGGGCTCAACCTCACCGCCACCTTCACCGTGCTGCAGGCCTTCGGGCGGGCCATGGTGCAGCGGGGGAGCGGGAGCATCGTCGTCTTCTCCTCCGTGCGCGGCCAGGTCGTCGAACCCGGGCAATCCGTGTACGCGGCGACCAAGGCCGGTGCGATCCAGCTGGTCAAGACGGCGGCGGCGGAGTTCGGCGAGGCCGGGGTGCGGGTCAACGCGGTCGCCCCCGGCGTGGTCGAGACGCCGCTGACCGCCCAGATCAAGGCCGACCCGGAGTGGTACCGCGCCTACGCCACCAAGGGCGCGCTCGGGCGCTGGGCCCGCCCCTCGGAGGTCGCCGGTGCGGTCGTGTTCCTCGCCTCCGAGGCCGCGAGCTACGTCACCGGCTCCACCGTCATGGTGGACGGCGGCTGGACGGCCGTGGACGGCCGGTTCACCCCGCCGACCTGAGCGCGGGCGCCGGTGCCGGTCAGCGGCCGTTCAGCGCGTCCGCCAGCGGACCGAGCGGCGGTGCCCATTCCCGGATCTCGGCGCGCGCGACCACGCCCGCCGTCGTGAACGGGTCGTCGTCCACGTACACCTGCACCGCGGCCTTGTCCTCGGCCCGGAAGACCAGCAGGCCGCCGGGCTCCTCGACCGGGGCCCAGGCGCCGGCCACGAGCAGCGCGCCCTCGTCGGCGAGGCCGCGCAGGTACTCCCGGTGCACGGGGCGCGTCTCGTCCCGCAGCGCGGCGTCGTCGGTGTAGGTGTAGAGGACGGCGAAGGTCGAGGCCATGGGCCGATCCTGCCATCCGGCGCACCCCCGAGGCCAAGATCCGCGGTATCGGTCGTCCATCGTCGTGCGGACGGCGATGAGCAACCGATACCGCGGATCTTGGTGCGGCGGCTCAGCTCGGCGTCACCTCGTCCCCGACGCGCACGACCCCACCGCGCACGACCTCGGCGTAGCAGCCCGCGCAGGGCAGCACCCCGAAGCCGGGCACGTCCACGCGGTTGGCGGTCATCAACGTCCGTACGGCGTGCGCGGCCCGGGGGAGCGGGCCGTGCTCGAGGGTGGGGACCGAGCAGCGCGGGGTCGGCAGCACGATCCGCAGCACCACCTCCCCGACGGCGATCTCGCGCCCGACCCAGTCGTTCTCGACGAACGGCGGCGTGCCCGGCGGCGTCTCCACGACGAGGTTCGGGCGGTAGCGGACCTGCTCGGCGCCGATCGCCTCCAGCGTCGCGCTGGTGATCAGGTGCACCGGGGCGTAGTCCACGAACGTCTCGCCGGGTGTGCCCTGCCCGATCTGCAGCGTGGCCGCGGGGACGACCGCGTCGACGCCCCGGTCCAGCACGTCCGCCGGGTCGGGGCGTTCGACGGTGGCGCCCTCCGGGCGCTCCGCGCTGACGCGGACCGCTCGACCGAGCCGGTCGGAGAGCCTGCCGTCGACGTCGTCGGCTCGCGCGTCGAGCGTCCACCCGGCGGGAGAGGTGATCACCACCCGTCCGTCGCGGACCTCCGCCGAGTGCGTGAGCAGGTCGCGCCACAGGCGCGGGTGCTTGGCGGTGGCGACGAGGCCGGTCACCTCGTCGATCACCGCGAGGCCGCGGTCGAGCGCGAGGCCGTCGGGCTCCACGCGCGCCTCGTCGAGGCGCTCGCCGAGCATGGACTTCACGGGGTAGCGCCACAGGGTCGTGATGCGCATCGGGTTCGCTCGCTCCTCCTTCATCGGTACTACGTCGTGGGCGAGCACCAGGGCTGGGCGTGCTCGGGGTCCTGCACGCCGGCGGACGGTGCGGCCTGCGCCCCGAGGCCCTTCGCGGCCGCGGCGGCCCGGACCGCCTCGATGACCAGTTGCAGGGACGGTCTGCGGGCGTCCCTGGTGCGGTAGGCGATCGAGACCGTCCGCATCACCGGTTCGGTCAGCGCCACGACGTCGACACCGGGTGGGCACAGGGAGAGCCCGAGGTCGGACACGAGGGTGACGCCGAGGCCCGCGGCCACCATCGCCAGCGCGGTGGTCTGCTCCCCGACCTCGTGGTTGATCGTGGGCTCGAACCCGCTGCGCTGGCAGGCGATCCGCACCGCCCGCCCGAAGTGCGACCGCGGGCCGGCCAGGATCCAGGGGTGCTCGGCCAGCTCCGGCAGGGACACGGTCGCCGCGGGCAGGGCGCCTGCGGGCACGGCGGCGTGCAGCCGTTCGACCGCGATCTCCGCCCGGGACAGGGCCGCGTCCCACGGCATGGCGTAGCTCGAGTAGTCGATCACGAAGGAGAAGTCGAGCGCGCCCTCCCGCACCGCGCCCGCGGTGTCCTCGGGTGCGAGCTCGCGGGTCCGGACCTGGATCCCGGGGTGCTCGGTGGCGAGCGCGGTGAGCGCCGAAGGCAGCAGGCCCGTGGCGACCGACGCCCACACGCCGGCCGTGAGCCGCACGGAGACCGTCTGCTGCGCCTCCTCGAGCGCCCGGGTGGCGCGCTCGACGGACCCGAGGATCTCCTCGGCGTGCTCGGCCAGCACCATCCCGAGCTCGGTGAGCTGGACGCGCCGGCCGAGCCGCTCGAACAGCGAGGCGCCGACGTCGCGCTCGAGCTGGGCGAGCTGCTGGGACACCGCCGAGGCCGTGTAGTGCATCGCGGTGGCGGCCGCCGTGACGGTGCCCCGACGATGCAGCTCCCGAAGCATCCGCAACCGCTGCAGCGAGAGCTCCACACGGCTCAGGGTAAGCAGTCGCGACTCGTGCTGTGTAGGAACCGTGAACGCCACCGTGCATGGTCCTTAACTGGACGCCGGCCTCGGGACCGGCGCACTCTGGGATCACCCGGGCGAGTACGCCGACGACCCGGATCCTCCGCGCACAGCAGCCGCGCACCGCGATGGTGCCGCGGCCGACGTGTGCTGCGCGGGGGCGTCCGGACGGTCGTGCCGGGCGGTGGTGGCAGGTCGAGTACGGGAGTGGAGGCGAGTCGAGTGACGACGATGCAGGACCCGATGGGGCCGGCCGGCGCGGAGGCGCTGCACGCGGTGCCGCAGGCGGGCGTTCCGGGTCCGCGGGACAGCGAGCCCCTGCTGCGCCTGACCTGGACCGACCCGGTCACCGGCGCCCACGGCTACCTCGTCGTGCACTCGCTGGTCTCCGGGCTGGCCACCGGCGGCACCCGGATGCGGGCCGGCGCCACCATGTCCGAGGTCGAGGACCTCGCGCGGGGGATGGCGGCGAAGACCGCGGTCTTCGACCTGCCCGTGGGCGGGGCGAAGGGCGGCATCGACTTCGACCCGAAGGACCCGCGCGCCGTCGAGGTCCTCGAACGGTTCTGCCAGGCCATGCGCCCCTGGCTGGACGCGCACTGGGTGACCGCGGAGGACCTGGGCGTGCCCCAGCACCTGATCGACGAGGTCTTCGCCCGGATCGGGCTCGGGCAGTCCTACCACGCCGCCATCCGCCGCTCCGCCGACCCGGAGCAGACTCTGCGCCGGGTGCGCGCCGGCCTGGACACCCCGGTGCCGGGCGGCCTGCTCGGCGACGTCATCGGCGGCTACGGCGTGGCGCAGGCCTGCCTCGCCGCCGCGGGCGCATGGGGCTGGCCCCTCCCCGACACCACAGTGGCCGTCCAGGGCATCGGGACGATGGGCGGCGGTGCCGCCTGGTACCTGCACGAGGCGGGCATGCGGGTCGTCGCCGTCGCCGACGCGGCCGGCACCCTGTACGACCCGGCCGGGCTGGACGTCCCGGCCCTGCTCGACCTGCGCGACGCCTACGGCGAGGTCGACCGCACGCGCCTGCCGGCCGGGGTCCGGCAGCTGCCGCGCACGGCGGTGATCGCCACGCAGGCCGACATCCTGGTACCCGCCGCCATCTCCTACGCGATCACCCCGGACAACTCCTACGACGTGGCCGCGCGCGTCGTCGTCGAGGCGGCCAACACCGCGACGACGCCGGAGGCCGAGGCCATGCTGGCCGGGCGGGGCATCCCCGTCATCCCGGACTTCGTGGCCAACGCCGGTGCCGCCGCGTGGGCGTGGTGGCTGCTGCTCGGGCAGGTCGGCACCGACCCCGAGGACTCGTTCCGCCGCCTGCGCACCGAGATGCGGAGCAAGGTCGCGCTGCTGCTGGACCGGTGGGACACCGACGGGGTGGCACCGCGCGAGACCGCGTGGGGCCTGGGTGCCGACCGGCGGAGCGCGCCGGCCGGGGGAGAGCCGGCAGCGGAGCTCGTCATCCCCTGACGCCACGTCGGGAGCGGATTCGCATGACGAACGGCACTTTCGTCGGTTAGGTACCGACGAGAGTGCCGTTCGTCCGGATGGGCCTGGGAACACGCTTCGGCAACCGTTGACGGTGTGGTTAGCCTAACTTCCGGAGCGTGGCCGTCCCCTTGCGCAGAGCCGCGGGTCATGTTTGGTTAGGAGAGCCTAGCCTCACCGACCGCGGGAGTAGCTCGTGCCACCGTTCGTCCCATCCGAACCGACCCTCGCTCTGGTGACGGGGGCGGCGCACGGGATCGGGGCCGCGGTGGCGCGCGCGTTCGCCGCCACCGGCGCGCCGGTCGCCCTGCTCGACCGGGACGAGGCGGTGCGCGAGGTCGCGGCGGAGCTCGGCGCCCCGGCGGTCGTCGCCGACGTCGGCGACGCCGAGGCGGTCGAGTCGGCGGTCGCGCACGTCGAGCACGAGGCCGGTCCGATCGGGGCGCTGGCGAACGTCGCCGGCGTCCTGCGCGGCGGGCCGGTGCTCGAGCTCGACGACGCCGACTGGCACACCTGCATCGCGGTCAACGCGACCGGCGTGTGGAACACCGGCCGGGCGGTCGGGCGGCGGATGCACCGGCGCCGCAGCGGCAGCATCGTCACCGTCGCGTCGAACGCCGCCGCCGTCCCGCGCACGGGCATGGCGGCGTACGCGGCGTCGAAGGCCGCGGCGGTCGCGCTGACGCGCTGCCTCGGGCTGGAGCTCGCGCCGCACGTGCGCTGCAACGTCGTGTGCCCCGGCTCCACCGACACCCCGATGCTGCAGGCCTCGCTGCCCGCGGGCGCGGGCACCGAGGCCGTGGTCGAGGGCGTCGCCGAGCAGTTCCGGGTGGGCATCCCGCTGGGTCGGATCGCCGCTCCCGCCGACGTCGCCGCGGCCGTGCTCTTCCTCTCCGGGTCCGCGGCGCGGCACATCACCCTGCAGTCGCTGACCGTCGACGGCGGCGCCGCGCTCGGCGCCTGATCCCCCTCCGGCGAAAGGAACACCTCACGTGTCCACTCCGGCCCTGGTCCGGCCGCGTCCCGAGCATCGCGCGGCCGATCTGCTGGCGGCCTACCTGCCGGGCTCGTTCTTCTACTCCTCGACGAGCGGCAGCCTGCTCGCCGACGGCGTGCACGCGCTGGTCGGCACCGGCGACGGACCGCGGGCCGACGCGGCCCGCGACGCACTGGCCGGTGCCGTCGCGGCGGGGGTCGACGACGCGGTGGTGGTCGGCGCGCTCGGCTTCGGGCCGGACGCGGAGGCGAGCCTCGTCGTGCCCGCGCTCGTCCGCCGCGCAGGCGCCCGCAGCGCCCAGCCCGCGCCGCCGCCACTGCCGGGCCGCTTCACGGTGCGGCGCCGGCCCGAGCCGCAGGGCTACGTCGACGGGGTGCGCCGCGCCCTGGGCCTGATCGCGGACGGCGCGCTGGAGAAGGTGGTGCTGGCCCGCGGCCTGGAGCTCACCGCGGACCGGGCGGTGCCGGTGCCGGCGCTGCTGGCCCGGCTGGTCGCGGCCGACCCGGCGGCGCACGCGTTCGCCGTCGACGTCACCGCCCCCGGCGACGCGGCGCCGCGCACGCTCGTCGGCGCGAGCCCCGAGCTGCTGGTCTCCCGGGACGGCGACGCGGTGCGCGCCAACCCGCTGGCCGGGTCCCTCCCGCGGGCCGGGGACGCGGCCGAGGACGCCCGCCGGATCGCGGCGCTGCGCGCATCGGACAAGGACCGCCGCGAGCACGCCCTGGTCACCGCGCAGGTGGCCGAGGTGCTCGGCCGGTTCTGCACCGACGTGGCGGTGCCCGCAGAGCCCGAGGTGCTGGGCACGGCGACGATGTGGCACCTGTCCAGCCCGGTCACCGGACGCCTCGCCGACCCCGCGGTGTCGTCGCTCGCGCTGGCCGAGGCCCTGCACCCGACGCCCGCGGTGTGCGGGACGCCGCTGGCGGCCGCGCGCGGCGCGATCGCCGAGATCGAGGGCGTGGACCGCGGCTACTACAGCGGCCTCGTCGGCTGGTGCGATGCCGACGGCGACGGCGAGTGGGCCGTGACGCTGCGCAGCGCGGAGGTCTGCGGCGACACGGTGCGGCTCTTCGCGGGCGCGGGCGTCGTCGCGGGGTCGGACCCGGACGCGGAGCTGGCCGAGACCGGCGCGAAGTTCCGCACCCTGCTGCGGGCGATCGGGCTGGAGGACGCATGAGAGGCCCGGACCACACGCCCTGGCCCCCCGACTTCGCCGCCCGCTACCGCGCGGCCGGGCACTGGCGCGGGCAGACGTTCGGCGCCCTGCTCACGGCGCTGGCGGCGGCCCACGCCGACCGGACCGCCGTCGTCGGGGAGGGCGCGCGCTTCAGCTACGCCGAGCTGGACGAGCGCGCGCACCGGCTCGCCGCCGGGCTCGTCGATCTGGGGGTGCGCCCCGGCGACCGGGTGGTGGTGCAGCTGCCCAACGTGCCGGAGTTCCTGCCGGTGGTGTTCGGGCTGTTCCGGGTGGGCGCATGGCCGGTGTTCGCGCTGCCCGCGCACCGCGACACCGAGCTGGTGCACTTCGCGGAGCAGGCCGAGGCCGTCGCGATCGTCACGGTCGACGCCCACGACCGGTACGACCACGCCGCGTTGGCGCGCCGGGTCGCCGACCGGGTGGCGTCGGTGCGCCATGTCGTCGTGCTGAGCGGAGCTTGCGGAGCGAACATCGGTGCTGTGGAGCCGCCTGCCGGGGCGCTCGCCCTCGACGAGCTGGGCCGGGCGCCGCGCGAGCTGCCCGACCCCGACCCGGCGGGCGTGGCGTTCCTGCAGCTCTCCGGTGGCAGCACCGGGCTGCCGAAGCTCATCCCGCGCACGCACGACGACTACCTCTACAGCGTGCGGGAGAGCGCCCGGATCTGCCGGCTCACCCCCGAGAGCGTCTACCTCGCCGCGCTCCCGGTGGCGCACAACTACCCGCTCAGCTCGCCGGGGGTGCTCGGGGCCCTGCACGCCGGTGCCACCTGCGTGCTCGCCCCGCGTCCCGATGCCGACACCGCGTTCCGGCTCATCGAGGCCGAGCGCGTGACGATCACGGGGGTGGTGCCGCCGCTCGCCGCCGCGTGGGTGCAGGCGGCCTCCCGCACCGAGCTGGACCTGTCGAGCCTGGAGGTGCTGCAGGTCGGTGGGGCGAAGTGCGGCGCCGAGCTGGCCGCGCGGATCGGGCCTGCGCTGGGCTGCGCGCTGCAACAGGTGTTCGGCATGGCGGAGGGCATGGTCAACTACACGCGCCTGGACGACCCCGCCGACGTCGTGCTCGTCACGCAGGGGCGGCCGATCTCGCTCGACGACGAGGTGCGCGTGGTCGACCCGCTGACGGACGAGGACGTGCCCGCGGGGGAGACCGGCGCCCTGCTCACGCGCGGGCCGTACACGATCCGCGGCTACTACCGCGCCGCCGCGCACAACGCCACCGCGTTCACGCCCGACGGCTTCTACCGCACCGGTGACCTCGTGCGCCGGTGCGCGTCGGGGCACCTCGAGGTCGTCGGACGCGTGAAGGACCAGATCAACCGGGGCGGGGAGAAGGTGGCGGCCGAGGAGGTCGAGAACCACCTCATGGCCCACCCGGACGTCCTCGACGCCGCCGTGGTCGGGGTGCCCGACGAGTACCTGGGCGAGCGCAGCTGCGCCTACGTGGTGCCCGTCGCCGGCGCCCGGCCCAGCGCCGGTGAGCTGCGGCGCTTCGTCCGCGAGCGCGGGGTGGCCGCGTTCACCGTGCCGGACCGGGTGCTCGTCGTCGACGCGTTCCCGGCCACCCCCGTCGGCAAGACCAGCAAGCGAGAGCTGCGCGCCGCGATCGCCCGGTCGCTGGTGCCCGGATCGAAGGAGAGGTGAGCAGCATGTCCCGGAACCGCGAGTCACTGCCCCGCATCGAGCCCTACCCGTTGCCGGACGCGACCGACGTCCCCGCCGGGCGTGTCGGGTGGCGGCCCGACCCCTCGCGGGCCGCGCTGCTCGTGCACGACATGCAGCGCTACTTCCTCGCCGCGTACGCGCCGGACGCGGAACCGCTGGCGAGCCTGATGCGCAACGTCGCCGCGCTCGTCGCGACCTGCCGCGAGCGCGGGGTGCCGGTGTTCTACACCGCGCAGCCCGGGCGGCAGGACCCCCGCGACCGGGGCCTGCTCACGGAGTTCTGGGGTGCCGGCATCGGTGCGGTGATCGACACCGACCCGCACGCCGCGGAGATCGTGGACGAGCTCGCGCCCGCCCCGTCGGACGTGCAGCTGACGAAGTGGCGCTACAGCGCGTTCCAGCGCAGCACGTTCACCGAGCAGCTCGCCGCGCGCGGGCGGGACCACCTGCTGATCACCGGCGTGTACGCGCACATCGGCTGCCAGACCACGGCCGTGGAGGCGTTCATGCGCGACGTGCGGCCGTTCCTCGTCGCCGACGGGGTCGCCGACTTCTCCCGCCGCCACCACGAGCAGGCGCTGGAGTACGTGGCGCAGCGCTGCGGGGTGGTCACCACGACGGCCGCGGTGCTCGAGGCGCTGGACGCGCGCGTGCCCGCCGGAGCGGCGCGGTGAACGCCGCGGGGAACGACCCGGTGCTCGCCCCCGAGCAGGTCCGCGCCGACGTCGCCGACCTGCTCGGCTGCGACCCGGCCGAGATCGACCCCGACGAGGACCTCCTCGACCGCGGCGTCGACTCGATCCGGTTGATGTCGCTGGTCGAGCAGTGGCGGCAGGCCGGCGCCACCGGGCTGGAGTTCGCCGACCTGGCCGAGCAGCCCGTGCTGCGGCACTGGGAGAAGCTGGTCGGAGGGGGAGCGTGAACCCCTTCGACGATCCGGACGGCACGTTCCGCGTGCTCGTCAACGACGAGGACCAGCACTCGCTCTGGCCGGAGTTCGCGCCGGTGCCCGCGGGCTGGCGCCCGGCCTTCGGGCCGGACACCCGCGCGGCGTGCCTGGAGTTCGTCGAGCAGCACTGGAGCGACCTGCGCCCGCGGAGCCTGCGCGCGGCGATGGGACACTGATGACCATGGCACGGGAACGGCACCTGGAGCGGATCGCCGAGGTCAGGGCGGGCACGAGCAGCGAGCGGGTTCCGTACCCGATCCACATCCGGGAGTGCGAGGTGCTCGGCGCCCGCATGCTGGGCTCGGCGCTGCTGCGCCTCACCCTCGGCGGCGACGGCGCGGCGGGCTTCGAGAGCCACGCGCCGTGCGAGCACGTCAAGCTGATCTTCCCCGACGAGCACGGCGAGCTGCGGCTGCCCGAGCCCGACGGGCTCAAGCTGCGGTGGCCGCGGCCCATGCCGGTGAGCCGCGAGTACACGGTGCGCCGCTACGACCCGGACGCCCGGGAGATCGACCTCGACATCGCGCTGCACGCCGGCGGGCTCGCGGCGGACTGGGCCACGACGGTCGCCCCCGGCGCCCGCGTGCACGTCGCAGGCCCGCCCGGCGGCGTCGTGGTGCCCGACAGCTACGACAGCTACCTGCTCGGTGGCGACATCACCGCCCTGCCGGCCATCGCCCGGCGTCTGGAGGAACTGCCGGCCACCGCGGCCGGGTGGACGTTCGTCGAGGTCGCCGACGGGTCCGAGGAGATCGAGCTCGTCGCGCCGGAGGGCGTCGCCGTCCGGTGGCTGCACCGCGGCACCGCGGCGCCCGGCACCAGCGACATCCTCGAACGCGCCGTCCGCACCGTGCAGGTGCCGCGCGGCGAGCGCGTCTTCGTGTGGCTGGCGGGCGAGGCGGGCGTGCTCAAGCCGCTGCGCCGCTGGGTGCGCGACGAGCTGGGCATCCCCCACGAGGACTGCGACATCACCGGCTACTGGAAGCGCGGCGTGACGAACTTCGACGAGGACCACAACGACGGCGAGGGCCACGGCCACGGCCACTGACGAGGCGAGCCCCCACCGAACCAACGGCACTCTCGTCGGCTAGGTAGCGACGAAAGTGCCGTTCGTCCGGTGTCACTCGCAGTGGCCCTGGGGAGGCGGGACGTCCAGGGCCGGGTTGCGGTCGAAGAAGCCCACCGGCTGCAGCAGGAAGCCCACGTGCTGCACCGGCATCACCGGCCAGTCCTCCAGCCGGGCCACGTGGTGCGAGCCGAACGTGTACCAGACCACGACGTCGGTGTCGGTGACGTCGCGGTCGGCCGCGGTCCAGCGGGGCAGGCCGTCGCCGCCGGAGTGCTGGTTGGGGTACTCGCCCGCGGCGTGCCGCTCGTGCTCGTCGTACGGGGTGACCCAGAGGTGGTGGGCCATGAACCCGGCCCGTCGCATGACGCTGGCCTCCGGCCGCACGAACGGCACCGTCGTGCCGTGCGGCTTGATCGCGTACCCGGTGGGCTCGCCGACGGCGTTGCGGGCCTCGGCGCTGCGCACCACCCAGTACCGGGCGCGGTCCAGGCTCACCCGCCGCTGCGCGGCCGACTCGGTCTCCAACCGGGTGGCGGTGGTGCGGAACGCGTTGCCCAGCGGGTTGTCCGGGCCGGGCGGGTCGGTCTCGGTGTCGATCTCGTAGACCGAGTTGGCAGTGCCGTCGACGTCGAAGTCCAGCCGCATGTTGAACACGTGCTGGTGGATCGGCGCGTAGAGGCCGTCGGCGTTGAGCAGCTGCCCGTGGGTCGGGGTGGTGCCGGGCGGCACGGCGCCGGTGGACATGATCCCGGTGAGCTTGACGTCGAACTCGATCGTGCCGTCCTGGTAGAGGTACCAGAAGAAGCCGTACTCGTAGTTGCCCACGGTGGCGACGAACGAGATCACCAGCCGGCGGGAGCGGCGGACCTCGACCTTCTCGGTGCGGAAGTCGGTGTGCTTCCACAGCAGGCCGTGGTCCTCCTCGTGCAGGCACACGGCGTTGGGGATCGTGAGCGGGTTCCCGTCGCCGTCGGCGAGCACGGCGTCGAAGTAGCGGATCTCGCCGAGGCAGTCGCAGCCCAGCTCGAGGGGGTTGGCGAGGGTGCCGATGTTGTACTCGCCGGCGTCGAACGCGTTCTTGCGCCGGTGCGTGGGAGCGGGGTCGCCGTAGGGCACCACCATCTCCGAGAGCGACGCGCGGTGCAGGACGGGGCGTTCCCGGCCGGCGTCGTCGTAGCGCACGGTGTGCAGGACCAGGCCCTCGCGCGGGGTGAACCCCACCCGGAAGCGCCACTTCTGCCAGCGCACCTCGTGCCCGTCCACGGCGAAGGACGTGCCGTCGGGCTGGGTGATCGAGATCGGCTTCAGGTCGGTGCGCGGCTCCACGTCCGCGGCCGTGTAGTTGCCGGGCTGCTGCGGCACGGGCACGACGCCGTGGTCCTCGAGCTTCGCCACCCGCCCGGCGAGGGTGTCGACGTAGACGACGAGGTTCTCGACGGGGTGCGCGTAGCCGTTGTCGTCGGGCCCGCCGATCTTGACCCAGACCAGGGCCCGCACCAGCCTGCCCTCGGTCTCGTCGCCGTAGTGGCCCGCCGACCACGGGTCCACCATCACGCCGCCGAACTCGGTGATGCCGCGCTCCCGCAGGGCCTCCTGCACGCCCGGGTCGGCCTTGACGATCTCCTCGCAGGCGAAGAACTCCTCGAGCAGCACTTGCGGCTGCACACCGGGCACGTGCTCCCAGCGCGTCACGGCCGAGTCGGTCAGCGACACGGTGGCCTCGTAGGTGCGCCCGTCGGCCCGGTCCAGCACGACCGCGGAGGCCTCGCGGGCGGTGGGGGTGCCGTCGGCGTCGAACGCCAGCACCGCGGCCTTCGGCGGCTCGTGCAGCACGAGCGAGACGAACCGGCACGTGGGGCCGGCGTGGCCGGTCTCGCGCAGCAACGCGGCTGCGGCCCCGACCTCGGCGGCCGACAACGGCTCCAGGGGATGCGTGACGGTGGTGGACGGACGCTGCTCGGTAGCGGTCACGAGAAGGCTCCTTCTCCGGGTTCGTCCCCACTGTCTCCCGCACCGGCCGGCGACACCACCCGCCGATCGGGCCGAAACCGGGTAACGAACCGCACGCCGATGCGGAGTCATCCAGGCGTCCGCGGTGATCCCCCCGGCTGCGGGCGCATCGGCCGGGGTCCGCCCCGGCCGGCGGCAGCACCCGCCCTGCCCGGGCGGGTGCTGTTCGTCGGGTCAGTACCCGATCGTGGAGGGGAGGCTCGGGGAGGAGGCCGGATCAGCCCAGGATGCGCTGCAGGCGCGGGGCGCGGCGCGGGGCGCTGGTGCGTTCGCGGATCGCTGCGCACAGCAGGCACGGCTGGCCGTCGGGCTCCACCATCGAGGCGGCGGTGATGCGGTGGCCGCAGAGCGCCTGGAAGTAGCCGTCGAGACGGCGGGCGGCCTCGGCGAGCTCGGCGTCGGGAACCTCGTGCGCGCGGCTGTCCACGCAGCAGGTCACGGTGATCGTGTCGACGGTACCCGGACCTGACCGATCGCCCCCGCTCATGGGAGTCAGTGTCCCCACTCCGGCTTGCGGATGCAAGCACGTCTGCAAGTACATTCGTCGCGTACATCTGTCGCGCCCATCTGGGATTGGCATCGGGGAGACGCACATGCAGCACATCGAGGACAACGGCATCGCCGCGGACGAGCTCGGTGCCGTGACCTGGCGCAAGAGCCGGGCGAGCAACCCGAGTGGTGACTGCATCGAGGTGGCGGCCCTGGCGAGCGGTGCGGTCGCGATGCGGAACTCGCGCGACCCGCACGGCCCCGCCCTCGTGTACACGCGGGCCGAGATCGCCGCCTTCCTCCGCGGGGCCAAGGACGGGGAGTTCGACGACCTGGCGGGCTGAGGCCGCGCACCGCGCCGTCACATGATCACGAGTTCGGCGCGTTCCCGGGCGGGATCCGCCCGGGAACGCGCCGAACGTCTGATCACATGAGCGGGCGCCTGCCCTACGCCTTGCGCGCGACCCCGCCCGCGTAGAGCGTATGCACCGGCCCGTCCACCCGGGTGTGCTCGTCGGGCCGCCAGTCGTTGGCGTACACCAGGCCCGGCTCCACCAGTTCCCAACCGCCGAAGTAGCTGCGCAGCTCGTCCCACGAGCGGAAGCGGCCCGAGCCGAGCCCGCCGTGCAGGAAGGCGCGCTCGAGCGCGAACGCGCGCGACTCGTCGTCGAAGAGGAAATGGGTGATGAGCAGGTGGCTGCCTGCGGCGAGCCGGTCGCGCACCGTGGCGACGACCGCCGCCGGGTCGTCGTCGTCGGAGAGGTGGTGCAGCACACCGCTCAGCAGCACCGCGACGGGCTCGTCGAGGTCGATCAGGTCGTTCGCGCCGAGCTGGTCGAAGATCGAGTCGGGCTTCCGCAGGTCGGCCGTGACCACCGTGGTGCGCTCGTCGGTGGCGAGCAGCGCCCGCGCGTGGGCCAGCACGACGGGGTCGTTGTCGACGTAGGCGATGCGCGTGCCCGGATCGACGGCGTGCGCGACCTCGTGCACGTTGCCGGCGCTCGGGAGCCCGGAGCCGACGTCGACGATCTGGCGGATGCCGGCCTCGCCCACCAGGTACTCCACCCCGCGGCGCAGGAAGCTGCGGTTGTCCTTGGCGATCTCGGCGGCCTCGGGGACGACGTTGAGCAGGGCGTTCGCGGCGCGCCGGTCGACGTCGAGGTGCTCCTTGCCGCCCAGCAGGTAGTCGTACACGCGGGCGATGGAGGGGCGGGAGAGGTCGACATCGGAGGACGCCGGCACCTGGTCGTCCACGCAACCCTCCTCCGGCGGCCCGTCCCGGCCGCCCCCGTCCGATGTGCGCGCCGACAGTAGCGTGATCGTCGCGCTACGGGAAGCCGCGCGGTGAGCGCTTACCGACGTAGTGTCGAGCCGTGGATGTCGCCGCCCTGCTGACCGACTCGTACTCGCGCATCGGGGAGGAGGTGCACGCCGCCGTCGAGGGGTTGTCCGCGGAGCAGCTCGCCTTCCGCGTGGACCCGCAGGCCAACTCCATCGGCTGGCTCGTCTGGCACCTCACCCGCGTCCAGGACGACCACGTGGCCGGTGTCGCAGGCACCGAGCAGGTGTGGACCGCGCAGGGCTTCGCCGAGCGCTTCGCGCTGCCCTTCGGAGTCGGCGCGATCGGCTACGGGCACTCCTCCGACGAGGTGGCCGCGGTGCGGGTGGGGTCCCCGGAGCTGCTCACCGACTACTACGACGCCGTGGCCGCGGCCAGCCTCGACTACATCGGCCGGCTGACCGGGACCGACCTCGACCGCGTGGTCGACGAGGCGTGGGACCCGCCCGTCACCCTGGGCGTCCGGCTGGTGAGCGTGGTGGACGACTGCGCGCAGCACGCCGGGCAGGCCGCGTTCGTCCGCGGGATCCTGCAGCGCCGCTGACCCGTGCGGTCAGCCCGGCGGGAGGGTGCGGTGCAGCAGGGCCGCCGCGCCCGGCCAGTCCAGGGCCAGCACCTGCGCCGCGCGGTCCGCGCCGACGCAGTCGGTGACCTTCCGGGCGAGGTCCTCCTCGGTCGGCGGGCGCAGCGGGTGGCCGTCGGGCACGTCGAGGCGGGCCTCGTCGCTCGTGCCGTCGGCGTGCTCGCGCACGATCAGCACGTCGCCGTCGAGGATCCCGGTGCCACCGGCCGGCGCGTCGACCTCGACGCAGCCGACGAGCCGCTGCGCCGCGGGCCGGGTGACGGCGGCGTCGGTGAAGCTCGCGGCGCCGGGGAAGCCGTCCAGCAGCGCGGTCGCCACGGCGTACTGCAGGGAGAACTTGCCCTCCAGGCCGGTCCGCGGCCGGTCGTGGATCAGCGGCTGCAGCGCGGCGGCCGGGGTGCGCACCCGCAGGCGCGTCACCTCCTCGACCGGCACGGGCGGCAGCGCGCGGGCGGCGGAGATCGGGCGCTGCAGCGCGTAGCAGCAGGGGTGGAGCTTGATCGCGAGCCCTTCGGGGACGAGCGGCCCGGCCAGCTGCACCTCGCCCGAACCGCCGACGAGGTCGAACCAGAGGTCGAGCGCTGCCGGGTCGGCCGAGGCCCCGGCGGCGGCCAGGTGCGCGGCGCGCACGCCCGCCGCCGCGGCGAACCCCACCTGCAGGGACTTCGCGGCGGTGCCGAACGCGCGCTGCACCCCGCCCGCGGCCGGCACCGCCAGCGCCATCGCCCGTGCGAGCCGCCCGGCGTCCAGGCCGAGGGAGAGCCCGGCGGCCACGGCGGCGGCCGGCGCGCCCGCGGTGCAGGTGGCGTGCCAGCCCGACCGGTAGTGCTCCCAGCCCAGCGCCGCGCCGAGGCGGGCCATCACGCCCGCGGCGGCGAGGTACTCCCGCGCGCCGCCGCCGCAGGCCAGGGTGGCGGCCGTGCACACCACGCTGACGTGCGAGGTCGAGGGCAGGTGCACGTCGTCGAAGTCCAGGACGTGCCCGACCGCGGCCCAGCGCAGCGCCGCGTCCGACCCGGCGGTGAAACCGGCGACCGGGTCGTCCACCGCGGCGAGGGTGACGGCCACGGTGTCGACCAGCGAGCGCCGGGCCAACTCGAGGTCGGCGTCGCCGGGGCGCACGTCGCACGCCCAGTCGGCCAGCTCGGCGATGCGGGCGCTCATGAGAGCAGCCCCGGCAGGAACGTGGCGATCTGCGGAAAGGCGATCATGATGACCAGCAGGAGCCCTTCGATGGCGACGTAGGGCGCGATGCCCCGGAAGATGTCGGCGAGGTCGAGCTCGGGGACCACCGACTTCATCGTGTAGAGGTTCAGCCCGACCGGCGGCGTGATCACCGCGATCTCGAGGTTCACGACCAGCAGCACGCCGAACCACAGCGGGTCGTAGCCCAGCTCGCTGATCGCGGGCACCAGGATCGGCGTCACGACCAGCAGCAGCGACGCGGCGTCCACCAGGCACCCGAGCAGCACCAGCACCAGCATGATCCCGATCATGATGACGGTGGGCGGGACGTCGAGCCCGACGATGAACGCGGTGAACGCGTCCGGCACCCGGGCCAGCACCAGCATCTGCGTGAACACGAAGGCCGCGCCGACGATCGCGAGGATGGCCGCGGTGACCTGCGCCGTCGAGACGAAGATCCGCTTGAGGTTCGCCCAGCCGAGCTTGTGGTAGATCGCGCCGGTGACGACGAACGCCGCGAGCGCGCCGACCGCGGCCGCCTCGGTGGGCGTCGCGATCCCGGTGTAGATCGAGCCCAGCACGAGCAGGATCAGCAGCAGCGCGGGGGAGATCCTCCCCAGCGCGACGAGCCGCTCGCGCCAGGTGAAGCGGTCGGGGTCGACCGGCGCGTCGGCGGGCGAGAGCTTCGCGCGCACCACGACGTAGGTGATCATCATGGCGGCGAGCAGCAGCCCGGGGATCAGCCCGCCGGCGAACAGGTCCGCCACGCTCTCGCCGGTCACCGACGAGTACAGGATGAACATCAGGCTCGGCGGGATCAGCATCGCGAGCGCCCCGGACGCCGCGACGGTGCCGCTCGCGAACGCCGGCTTGTAGCCGCGCTCCAGCATCTCGGGCACGGCCATCCGGCCGATCACCGCGACCGAGGAGATGCTCACCCCGGACATCGCGCCGAAGATCGTCGACGATCCCACCGCCGACGCCCCCAGGCCGCCGGGCACCCGGTTGAACCAGCGGTGCGCGGCACCGAACAGGTCCCGGCCCAGCCCGCTGACGGCCAGTGCCTCGCCGAGCAGGATGTAGAGCGGCGCCGCGACGAGCGCGTACTCCTGCAGCTGGGAGACCAGCGCCAGCGGCACGAGCTCCACGCCGGTGAACCCGCCCATGCCCAGCAGGCCGGCGACGCCGGCCACGCCGAGCGCCACGAAGATCGGCGTCCGCAGCGCGATGAGCACCAGCAGCAGCGCCACCGCGAGCGCGACGACCACACCATCGGCGATCATCAGGCCACCCCCTGCGCATCGGCGCGGGCGTCGACGTCACCGGGCACGGCGGCCGGAGCGTGCGCGTCCGGGGGAGTGGCCGGGAACAGCAGCGCCACCAGGACGAGGAACACTCCTGAGACGCCCAGGACGGCATCGGGCACCCACAGCGGGATGTTGAACGTGCCGGCACCGATGAGACCGCCCGCCCAGGCGACCGCCATGGAGTGGAACGCGGTGACGGCGAGCACCAGCCCGAGGAACGCCGTCGCCACCGTCGTCACCGCGTCGGCGGCCCGGCGCGCGCCCGCGGGCAGGGCGCGGTGCAGCAGGTCCATCGAGATGTGGTTGCCCGTCGCGTACAGGTGCGGCACCGCGAGGACCGTCGCGACGAGGACACCGGCGGAGTTGAGCGGGTAGGCCCAGTCGGTGGGGGCGACGAACGCGTAGCGCATCACCACGTCGTAGCTGATCGTCAGCATCATCACCCCGACGACGACCATCGCGACGACGGCCATCGCCCAGGTGCAGGCCAGCACGGCCCGGCGGATTCCATCCACGGTTCCTCCTAGGCCTCGTTGATCAGTGCGACGGCCCGGTCGGTGACGGCGGGGTCGCCGATCAGGTGCTCCCACCGCCCGTAGACCGGCTCCACGGCCGCGCGGAACGCCTGCAGCTTCGCGCCGCTCGGTTCGACCAGCTCGACGCCGCCCTCGAGCACCGCCTTCAGGTACTCGCCCTCGTGCACGCCGACCATCACCTCGGTGCCGTCGCGGTAGAGGGCGCGGCCGGCCTCGTCGAGCGCGGCGCGCAGCGGTGGCGGTTGGGCGTCGTACCAGTCGGTGCGGCAGTAGGCGTCGACGGTGTAGGCCCCGACGTGCGCGCGCGTCCCGTACCGGACGATCTCCTGCAGGTCCCGGGACACGATCGTGCCCAGGTAGCTCATCAGCCCGTCGATGGTCCCGCGCTCGAGGGCCTCGAACACCTCCGAGGACCCCATGAACACCGGCGCCCCGCCGAGCGCCTTGACGGTCTCGCCCTCGATCTCGCCGGCGACGCGGATCCGCAGGCCGCGGGCGTCGGCGGGTTCCAGGATCGGTCGGTCGACGGTCCAGAGGTACTCGAACGTGCACGGCATCCCGCCGAGCAGCCGCACGCGCTGCTCGGCCAGCTGCTGGTTGATCAGCGCGTACAGCGGGCCGTCGGGATCGAGGGCGCGGCGCTGCTTCGCGAAGTCCTCGGCGCCGAAGGGCAGCTCCGCCGCGCCGAGGATCGGGAAGCTCGACGAGACGTACGAGCTGGTCTGGAACATCACGTCGGTCACCCCGAGCAGCAGGCCCGGGAGGAGCTGCTCGGCGCCGAGCAGGGCGCCGGAGTCGAACATGTCGCAGGCCATCCGGCCGCCGCTCGCCGTGGCGAGGGTGTCCATGAACGTCTGGATGCCGGGGTAGAGGTCGTCGTAGGACTGCGGGATGTAGGTCGTGGTGGTGACCGTCTGCGGGCCGCCGGCCTCCGCGCGGGCGCAGCCGGAGAGGCCCGCGATCCCGAGCCCGGCCGCGGCGAGGAAGGCCCGCCGCCCGAACGTCGCGCTCATGCGGGCACCCCCGCCAGCGCGGGCAGCACCTCGTCGGTGAGCCGCTGCAGGCTCTCCATCACGCGCTCATGCGGTAGGCCGGGCCACTGCGGGCGCAGCAGGACGTGCGCGGCGCCGGTCGTCGCGATCAGCTCGGCGAGCCGGTCGCGGCAGGTCTGCGGCCCGCCGAGGACGAACCGGCCGCGGCGCAGCTCGTCGAACTCCCGGTCGAAGCTCTGCGAGTCGGGCAGGATCCGGTCCTGGCCCCACGAGCGGTAGGTCGCGTACTTCATGGCGAGCGCGTCGCGCACGTCCTCGACGGCCTGTTCGTCGCTCGCGCCGACGTAGACCTCCTGCAGCACGTTGATCTCGGCCTCCCGGCCGTGCTCGGCGCACCGGGCGCGGAAGAACGCGGCCTGCGTGTGCAGGTGGTCGGCGTCGACGTGGGCGGCGGCGGCGATCCACGGCAGCCCGGTGGCCGCCGTCCGGGTCAGCGCGGAGTCGGTGTGCCCGGCCAGCCAGATCGGCGGGTGCGGGCGCTGCACCGGCCGCAGCTGCGGGCGCAGCCCGTCGATGCGTCCCGCGTCGCCCTCGAAGGTGACCTCGTCCTCGGTCCAGAGCTTGCGGACCAGGTCGAGGTTCTCCCGGAACCGCCGCAGCCTGCGGTCGCGCGGCACGCCGAACGCGTCGAACTCGACGTCGCGGTAGCCCAGACCGGCGCCGACGACGAGCCGCCCGCCGGAGAGGATGTCGAGCGTCGCGAGCTGCTCGGCGAGGTCCACCGGGTGGGCGAGTGCCATCAGCGTGATCGCGGTGCCGATCCGCATGTCGCCGGACTCGGGCACGAGCCGCCCCAGCACGGCCAGCGGGTGCAGGTACTGCACCTCCTCGGCCAGGTAGTGCTGCGTCGCCCAGACCGAGGTGAACCCGTGGTCGCGGGCGAAGTGCACCTGCTCGACCTGCTCGGCGAAGCGGGCCGCCGCGTCGTCGCCCGGCAGGAACTGGCTGCACAGGACGAGGCCGTATTCAGGAGCGTCCATCGTTGGACTCCTCAGGTCAGAACGAGCGGGGCATGCCCAGCACGTGCTCGCCGACGTAGGACAGGATGAGGTTGGTCGATATCGGCGCCACCTGGTACAGGCGCGTCTCGCGGAACTTGCGCTCGATGTCGTACTCGGCGGTGAAGCCGTAGCCGCCGTGGGTCTGCAGGGCGACGTCCGCGGCCTCCCACGAGGCGTCGGCGGCGAGCATCTTGGCCATGTTGGCCTCGGCGCCGCACGGCTGCCCGGCGTCGAACAGGTCGGCGGCCTTCCAGCGCATGAGGTCGGCCGCCTCCACGTGGACGTGCGCCCGCGCGATCGGGAACTGGACGCCCTGGTTGCGCCCGATCGGGCGGCCGAACACCTCGCGCTCGGTGGCGTAGCGGCTGGCCCGCTCCACGAACCAGCGCCCGTCGCCGATGCACTCCGCGGCGATGAGGATGCGCTCGGCGTTCATGCCGTCGAGCACGTAGCGGAAGCCCTTGCCCTCCTCGCCGATGAGCGCGTCGGTGGGGATGTGGACGTCTGAGAGGAAGACCTCGTTGGTCTCGTGGTTGACCATCGTGCGAAGGGGCCGCAGCTCGACGCCCTTCACCTCGCGCAGGTCGAGCAGGAACAGCGACAGCCCCTCGGACTTGCGCGCCACCTCCTCGCGCGGGGTGGTCCGCGCCAGCAGCAGCATGAGGTCGGAGTGCTGCACGCGGGAGATGAACACCTTCTGCCCGTTGACGACGTAACCGTCGTCGGTCCGCCGGGCGGTGGTGCGGATGCTCGTGGTGTCGGTGCCCGCGGTCGGCTCCGTGACGCCGAACGCCTGCAGCCGCAGCTCCCCGGACGCGATGCCGGGCAGGTAGCGGCGCTTCTGCTCCTCGCTGCCGTGCCGCAGCACCGAGCCCATCGTGTAGAGCTGCGCGTGCACCGGCCCGGCGTTGCCGCCGTTGGCGTTGATGCCCTCCAGCAGGACCGAGGCGTCCCCGAGGCCCAGGCCCAGGCCGCCGTACTCCTCGGGCACGAGCGCGCCGAGGCAGCCGGTGCCGGTGAGGGCGTCGACGAACTCCTCGGGGTAGCGCCGGGCCTCGTCGACCTCGCGCCAGTAGGCGTCGGGGTAGTCGGCGCAGATGCGGTCGATGAGCTCGCGCAGGTCCTTGCGCAGCTCGGCCTTCTCGGTCATGAACCCTCCGCCCGCGGGCCGTGCCCGCGCTTGTAGACCAGCAGCGTGCGGGTGAACTCCACGACGGTCTCGCCGGTCTGCTTGTACCCGGTGGTGCTCACGGTGACGAGGCCGAGCCCGGGCCGGGACCTCGACTCCCGCACGGCCTCGACCGTCGAGCGGGAGTGGATCGTGTCGCCCTCGAACACGGGGTTCGGCAGCCTGATCCCGTCCCACGACAGGTTCGCGAACACGTTCTGCGAGACGTCGGTGACCGTCTGGCCGGTGACGAGCGCCAGCGTGAACGCGGAGTTCACCAGCGGCTTCCCGAACTCGGTGCGCTTGGCGTACTCGTGGTCGAAGTGCAGCGGCGCGGTGTTCTGCGTGAGCAGCGTGAACCAGATGTTGTCGGTGGTGGTGACCGTGCGCCCGAGCGGGTGCTCGTACACGTCACCGACCACGAAGTCCTCGTAGAACCGGCCCTGCCATCCGGTGTGGACGGTCACTGTCCCTCCTCCAGTTCGGCCAGCACGGCCGCGGTGTGCGCGCCGAGCGCGGGCACGGCGCCGTCGGTGGCCACCCGGTCGCTCGGCGCCGCGGGCGGGCGCAGCGTGCGCACCTCGCCCGCGGGAGTCGTGGTCGAGAGCCAGCGCCCGTCGGGCGCGAGCTCCGGGTGGTCGGCGAGGTCGGCCAGCTCGGTCAACCGGCTCCACGCGATGCCGGCGGTGTCGAGGCGCGCGATCAGGACGTCGGCCGGGTGCCCGGCGCACGCGGCCGCGAGCGCGGCGTCCAGCTCGGCGCGGTGGGCCACGCGCCGGGAGTTGGACGTGAACCGCGGGTCGGCGGCGAGCGCGGGGTCGTCGAGGACCTCGGCGCACAACCGCGTCCACTCGCGCTCGTTCTGCACGGCGATCATGATCGACCGCCCGTCGGCAGCCGTCACTGCCCCGTACGGGGCGATCGTGGGGTGCGCGGTGCCCATCGGCTCCGGCGCGGTGCCGGAGTGGCGCGTGTAATAGAGCGGGTAGGCCATCCACTCGGTGAGCGCGCCGAACAGCGAGACGTCCACCGGCAGCGCCTCGCCCGTCCGGTCGCGGTGGCGCAACGCCGCGAGCACCCCGCTGTACGCGTAGCAGCCGGCGGCGATGTCGGCGATCGAGATGCCGACCTTGGCCGGCGCCCCCGCGCTGCCGGTGAGCGACATCAGCCCGGCCTCGGCCTGCACGAGCGCGTCGTAGGCCTTCTTCCGGGCGGAGGGGCCGCCGGGCGGGTAACCGCTGATCACGCACGTGATCAGGTGCGGGTGCCGGGGCGCGAGCGCGGCGGCGGTGAGCCCGCGGCGCTCGAGGGCGGCGGGGGAGAGGTTGGCGACCAGCACGTCGGCGCGGGCGAGCAGGCGGTGCAGGGTCGCGAACCCGTCCGGGTCTGCCAGGTCGAGCTGCACCGACTCCTTGCCGCGGTTGAGCCAGACGAAGGCGCTGGACTCGCCTCCCACCACCGTGTCGTAGCCGCGGGCGAAGTCGCCGCCGTCGGGGCGCTCGACCTTGATGACGCGCGCGCCGAGGTCGGCGAGCTGGCGGGTGGCGAACGGTGCGGCCACGGCCTGCTCCAGGCCGACGACCGTGACGCCGTCCAGCGGGAGAGCGGTCATTCCTGCACCCCCAGCAGCGCGGTGGCCCGGCGCAGCACCGGGGCGTCCACGAAGGTGCCGTCCGCGAGGCGGAACGCGCCCGAGCCGGCTTCCCGCGCGGCCGCGACGACCTCCCGGGCGCGCGCGAGCTCGGCGGCCGTCGGGGAGAACGCCTCCTGCACCGGCGCGAGCTGGCGCGGGTGCAGCACGACCTTGCCGGTGAAGCCGAGCTCGCGGGCCAGCACGCTCGCGCGGACCAGGCCGTCGGCGTCGTCGAGGGCGGCGTGCGGGCCGTCGAGCGGGCCGGGCAGCCCGGCCGCCGCGGTCGCGAGCACCACCTGCGAACGGGCGTGCAGCAGCTCCCGGCCATCGACGGTGGGCGTCACACCGAGGTCGGAGGCCAGGTCGAGGGTGCCGAACAGCAGGGTCGCCACCCGCGGACCGGCCGCGGCGACGGCGGGCGCGGCCAGCACACCGCGTGCGGTCTCGACGATCGGGAGCACGGCCGTGGCGCCGACCGGACGGCCCGCGGCCGCCTCGAGCCCGGTGAGCAGCTCGTCCAGGCGCTGCACGGCCCTGGCGTCCTCCACCTTCGGCAGCAGCACGCCGGCCAGCCGGGGCAGCAGCGCGGCGACGGTGGCCATGTCGTCGGCGAAGTGGGGGGTGTCCAGGGCGTTCACGCGCAGGAACAGCCCGGCTCGCGGGGGTGTGGCGGCGACCGCGCCGGGGACGGCCTCCCGGGCCCGGGCCTTCGCGTCCGGGGCGACGGCGTCCTCGAGGTCGACCGCGACCGCGTCGGCGGTGGTGGCGACCGCCTTCCCGATGCGCTCCGGCCGGTCGCCGGGCACGAAGAGGAGCGTCCGGCCCACGAGCATCTCCGCTCCTCCATTCGTGCCGTCTCCCGGCACATGTTCCGTGCTGCGGTCCGGGCTCGTGCCACCATCGGGGAGTCGTCCGCGCCTGTCAAGAGGAGACCTCTGATGAGTCCTGCCGCCGAGTCGGGCATGCGCGTCGTCCGGACCGCCCTGCGCGTGCTCGAGGCGGTGTCGGAGCTGCAGCCCGTGGGGGTCTCGGAGATCGCCCGGGTCACCGGCGTGCCGAAGAGCTCCGTGCAGCGCTGCCTGGTGAGCCTGCGCGAGGCCGGCTGGATCGCGGCGCCGCCGGGTGGGCCGCAGCGCTGGTCGCTCACCGGGCGGGCGCTCGCCGTGGGGCTGCGGGGCTCGGCCGAGCACGGCCTGCGGGAGGCCGCGCACGCCGTGATGCAGGACCTGCGCGACGCGACCCGCGAGACCATCCACCTCATCGGGTTCGGCGCCGAGCACGCCCCGGCCTCCGACGCCGGTCCCGCGGCCCTCGTGGTGATCGACCGGTTGGACAGCCCCGAGCCCGTGCGCACCTGGGTGCGGCTGGGCACGCCGGTCCCGCTGCACGCGAGCTGCAGCGGGCGGGCGGTGCTGTCCCGCCTGCCCGCGGTCGAGGCGCGGTCCCTGGTCGGCGACGCGCTGGAGCGCTACTCGGAGCAGACGATCACCGATCCGGACGCGCTGGCCGCCGAGCTGCGCGCGGTGCGCGGGCGCGGCTACGCGATCGCCGACCAGAGCTGGCGCTCGGGCGTGGGCGCCGTCGCGGCGGCCGTCGTCGACGCGGCGGGCCGCCCGGTCGGGGCGCTGGCCGTCTCCGCGCCGCAGCAGCGGTTCGACGCCGATCGCGCCGTGACGCTGGGAGCCGCGGCGGTGGCGGCCGCGGAGCGGGTGAGCGCGGCCATGCGCTGACGGTTCCCGGAACGGGCGCGGAACGGACATCCCGGCTGCCCGGGAAACGGCGGGTGAACGCTCAACGACATCGCCCTGCAAACATCGGACTTCTCTCGTCGGCCCCTTGATCCCGGGCGTGTCGGCACTCTAGGGTGATCGCACCCACCAGGGAGGACCTCCCCGCAACATGTCCACCGCCACCTCGCCGCCGGACGCCCCGATCCGGCCGGCCGGGTTGCGTCGTGCGCCCGATTCCCGACGGCGCGCCCGATCTCGCAACCGGCTGCGCAACTGGCTGCTCTTCGCTGTTCTCGCCGGGCCGAACATCGCATTGCTGGTGGTGTTCACCTACCGCCCGCTGCTGCAGTCCTTCTTCTACTCCACGTTGCAGTGGAACCTGGGTTCGCCGACCGCGATCCCGATCGGGCTGGACAACTACGTGGCGTGGTTCTCCGACCCCGGTACGCCGCGCACCGTCGCCATCACGGCGGTGTTCACGCTGGCCACCGTGGGCGGTGGCATGGTGATCGGGCTGCTGCTGGCCCTGCTGCTCAACCGGAAGCTGCGCCTGCGCGGCGCGGCCCGCACGATCGTCGTGGCCCCGTACGTGCTCTCGGGCGTCGCGATCGGGTTGCTGTGGCTGTTCGTGTTCGACCCGAACTTCGGTGTGCTCTCCGCGCTGCTGCGGGTCGTCGGAATCGGTTCGCCGGACTGGTACACGGATCCGCAGTGGGCACTGGCGATGATCATCATCGTGTACCTCTGGAAGAACGTCGGATACGTGGCCATCATCTACCTCGCCGGATTGCAGGCGGTGCCCAAGGATCTGCTCGAAGCGGCCACCCTCGACGGTGCCTCCAGCACTCGGACCTTCTTCTCCGTGGTGCTGCCGCTACTCGGCCCCACCACGTTCTTCCTCAGCATCACGACGCTGCTGACGTCCTTGCAGTCGTTCGACATCATTCGCGCGATGACGAACGGCGGACCGCTCGAGGGAACGACCACGATGATGTACCAGATCTACCTCGAGGGATTCGCGAACGGCCGCGCCGGATACTCCTCGGCGGTCGCGACGATCCTGTTCGTGGTGCTCTTCGCCATCACCGTGGTCCAGCTGCGGTTCGTGGAGAAGAAGGTGCACTACTCATGAGCGTCGTGACGCGGGACGCACCGGTCGCCGCGCCCCGGGCGCCGCGGCCCGCCGTGGGCGGCTACCTCGCGCTGGCGCTCGCCGTCGCGGTGATGGTGCTGCCGCTGGTCTGGATGGTCCTGGCCAGCTTCAAGGGCCTCGACGAGATCTACCGGCTGCCGATCCAGTGGCTGCCCGAGTCGTTCGCGCCCACGAACTACGGCACGGCCACGCAGACCGTGCCGTTCGGCCGGTTCTTCGTCAACAGCGCGATCGCCACCGTGCTCGGGGCCGGGCTGAAGATGCTGCTCGGGCTCATGACCGCCTACGCGCTGGTGTTCCTCGACATCCCGTTCCGCCGGTTCTTCTTCTGGCTGGTCGTGTGCGCGTTGCTGGTGCCCCAGCAGATCGTGCTCATCCCGAACTACGTGCTGATCGCCGACCTCGGCTGGCTCAACACCTACCAGGGCTTGATCATGCCCGGGCTGGCCAGCGCGTTCGGCACGTTCCTGTTCCGTCAGCACTTCCTCACCCTGCCCCGCTCGATCCTCGAGGCCGCGGAGCTGGACGGTGCGGGGCACTGGCGGCGGCTGTGGCGGTTCGTGGTGCCGCTGTCCGGGCCCACCATCGCCGCCGTCGGCCTCGTCTCGATCGTCACCGAGTGGAACGACTACCTCTGGCCGCTGCTGGTGATCGACCGGCCGGAGATGATGACGCTCCCCGTCGGGCTCACCCTGTTGATCAACAGCGACGGCCTCACCGACTGGGGCGTGGTCATGGCCGGCACCGTCCTGGTCACGGTGCCCGTCCTCGCCGTCTTCCTCCTCCTCCAGCGCCGGATCGTCGCCGGGCTGGTCGCCGGCGCCGTCACCGGCTGAACCTCCTCGAAAGGCGTTCGATGCGTACTCTCGACCTCTCCCGGCGCGACCTGCTGCGCCTGGGTGCCCTGCTGGGCGGCTCGGCCGCGCTGGCCGCCTGCGGCGGGCCGAGCCTGAGCGGCGGCGGTGGCGCCGCGCAGAGCGACACCGACTGGTCCGGTGTGCAGCCGGCCTCGCAGATCACCTGGTGGAGCAACCACCCCGGCACCTCCATCGCGCTGGAGCAGGAGTACATCCGCCGCTTCCAGGAGCAGAACCCGGGCATCACGGTCAACCTGGTCACCGCGGGCAAGGACTACGAGGAGATCGCCCAGCGCTTCCAGGCGGCCA
The DNA here is from genome assembly GCF_006716445.1 of Pseudonocardia kunmingensis. Classification (GTDB taxonomy): domain Bacteria; phylum Actinomycetota; class Actinomycetes; order Mycobacteriales; family Pseudonocardiaceae; genus Pseudonocardia; species Pseudonocardia kunmingensis. The sequence goes on along the minus strand of NZ_VFPA01000001.1, from coordinate 1,019,630 downwards.
GCGGCACGGACAACGTGCCCGACCTGGTGGGCGCCAGCGACGTCTGGTGGTTCCGCTACATGATCAACGGCCAGATCATCCCGCTCGAGGGGCTGGCGCAGCACCTGCAGATCGACACCGCCGACTACAACCGCACCCTCTACGACGACTACGCGTTCAACGACCAGCACTGGGCGCTGCCCTACGCGCGCTCCACGCCGCTCTTCTACTACAACCGCGAGGTCTGGCAGCGCGCCGGACTGCCCGACCGCGCCCCGCAGACGTGGGACGAGTACGAGCAGTGGGCGCCGGCGCTCGCCGGGGTCGTCGGCGCGCCGCCGCTGGGCCTGGGCAAGGGCCCGTCGTGGACGGCGTGGTGGTTCTGCAACATCATGTGGGGTCGCGGCGGGGCGTACTCCGACGAATGGACGGTGACCCTCGACAAGCCGGAGACCCTGGACGCGGGGGAGTACCTGCGAGCGATGGTCAACGACCGGAAGGTCGCCGCCGTGTCCGCCGGCGCATCGGACGGGTACGTCGTGGACTTCACGGCGGGCGTCACGGCGTGCACCATGGCCTCCACCGGGTCGTTGAGCGCGATCCTGAAGCAGGCGCAGTTCGAGGTCGGCACCGGGTTCCTGCCCGAAGGCCCCGCGGGCCCCGCCTGCCCCACCGGCGGTACCGGGATCGCGATCGCCTCGGCGAAGTCGCCCGAGCAGCAGCTCGCCGCCGGGATGTTCCTGAAGTTCCTCACCGAGCCCGAGCAGACGGCCCACTTCTCCGCCGGCACCGGCTACATGCCGGTGCGCACCTCGGCCGTCGACAGCCCCGACATGGCCGCGGTGTTCGCCGAGCGCCCGCAGGCCCGCACCGCCGTCGACCAGCTCGCGACCACCCGCGTGCAGGACTGGGTGCGCACCTTCGTCCCGTCCGGCGACCAGTACCTCACCACGGCCCTGGAAAGGATCATGCTCCAGAACGAGAACCCGGCCACCGCCTTCTCCGCGGCCGCCGCCGAGATCACCACCTCGTACGAGCAGAACGTTGCCCGCTATCTCTAGCCCGCGCAGTGGGGGCACGCAGCCGAGCGACCTGCTCCCCGAAGCCCTCCGCCCGCAGCCCGGCCGGATCCGCACCATCGCCCACCGCGGCGACTCGGCGTCCGCCCCGGAGAACACGATCGAGGCGTTCGCCGCGGCCGTCGCCGCCGGCAGCGACCTCATCGAGATCGACCTGCGGCTCACCGCCGACGGCGACGCCGCCGTCATCCACGACGCGTCCGCGCTGCGGACCACCGGGATCGACGCCCCGGTGGCCGAGCTCACGGCCGCGGCGCTCGGTGCGGCCGACGCCGGCAGCTGGTTCGGGTCCGAGTTCGCCGGCGCGCGGGTGCCCATGTTCGGCGCCGTCGCCGAGTGGGGCGCGGCGCACCCGGACGTCGGCTGGCTCATCGAGCTGAAGGGCCGCTGGACGGCCGCGCAGCTCGCCGGGCCGGTCGCCGCGATCCGGCGCCACGGCCTGGCCGGGCGCACGATCCTGCAGGGGTTCGAGCCGGAGACGGTCGCCGCGGCCCGCAACGCCGCCCCCGACCTGCCCCGGTCGCTGCTCGTGCTCCGCCGCGAGGACCCCGAGGCACTGCTCGGGCGGCTGCGCGCGCTCGACGTGGCCGGCTGCAACCCGATCGGACAGCTGCCCAGCCAGGTGCCCGGCCTCGCGGCCCGGCTGCGCGAGGCCGGTTACAGCGTGTACCCGTGGACGCTCGACGAGCCCGACGAGTGGGGCGCCGCGGGCGCCTCGGGCGTCGACGGCGTCATCACCAACCGGCCGGGCCCGTTCCGGAGCTGGCACGGGCGGCGCTGGAGCCCGGCGGGTGCGGAGGCGCTGGCGTCGTAGCCGGTTCCGGCTGTTGCGCGGGGACTCCCCCGGAGCGCAGCGCGGCCGTCGAGACGGCGGCCGCGAGGCACCAGAGGAGCGGGCCGGAGAGGCCGCCGGCGACGTCGACGTGTCCGGGAACGACCATGACGACGAGGAACGCGGCGTCGACGGCCCCGAGCACCGCGAGGTTCAGCCAGTAGCCGACGCGGTCGTTGCGCCGGTTGAGGGTGAGGGCGACGACGATCGCCTGGACGCCGAAGACGATGGCGCAGAGGAAGTACATCGCGCTCTCGGCCTCGAGCTCGCCCGCGGGCGGACCGCTCGCGAGCGCGCTCCACGACATCGCCGTGCCCAGGCCGAGGTGCAGCAGTCCCCAGGCGGAGTAGAGCCCCGCGGCGATCGCGGGCAGGTGCCGGTTCGGCATGGTGGTCCTCCACGGCGGTAAGATGATTTACGCCGTGAAATGTACACCGTGCGAAGGAGTCGGTATGGACAGCGAGGCGGCCGCGGTCGTGCGCGCGGCTCGCGAGCTGCACGCCGCCACCGAGGCCCTGCTCGACGCCGTCGCGGCCCGCTACGGCGTCAACCGCAACGACCTGCGCTGCCTGGAGATCCTCGAGCGCGACGGGCCGATGACGGCGGGCGCGCTCGCCGCGGCGAGCCACCTCAGCCCGGCCGCCGTCACCAAGGTGGTCGACCGGCTCGAGGGCGCCGGCTACGTCACGCGCCGCGCGAGCCGCGACGACCGGCGGGCGCACATCGTCGAGGTCTCCGACGCGCACGCCGACCTGCGTGGCGCGGTGTGGCAGCCGCTCCTGGACGACGCAGGGCGGTTGCTGGGGTCGCGCCCCGCGCGGGAGCTGCACGGGCTGGCCGACGACCTCCGCCGCCTCGGGGAGCTGAACCGCGGGCACGCCCGCCGGTTGTCCGCGGACCGCTGACCCCTCGCCCCGGGGGACCGCGGGTCAGTAGGGGGAGCCGCCCAGGTCGCGGCCGGGCACCGGCTGGCCGGCGTGCTCGCGGCTGCCGGCCCGGGTGCGCTGCGGGTCGGGCGCGCTGTCCTGCGGGAAGCGGCGCAGGAACTCCTGCTCGAGCGCCAGCATCCGCTCGGTGTGCGCCCGCAGCGCGGACTCGCTGCCGTGCAGGAGCGTCTCGTGCCGGGTCTCGTGCAGGTGGGCCACCTCGCGGCGGAGGTCGTCGTCGGCGAGCTCGTCGGGCGCGATGCCGTGCGATCGGTCCGTCATGGGGCAGGAGTGCCCGGTGCGCGCAGCGACCATGCCTGCGGCCGCGGCACGTCCCTCGTCACGCCCACCGGCGCGCGTCCCCCGCCGGTGATCGGGCAGGATCGATCGGGTGATCGTGCGACTGACGGTGCAGGGCGCCGTCGTGCAGGACCCCGACGACCTGGCCGGCGTGCGCCTGCGCACCGACCTCGACGCCGACGGCCTGCGTACCGCCCTCCAGACGACTGGCACCGGCGAGCCGGCGGGCGCGGACGCCGTTCTGATGGACGTGGCCGTCCTCCGCTCGCTGGCGATCATGAGCCCCACCGCCCCGGACTGGCCGCAGCGCTGGGCGTCCATGATCGAGGACGCGCGGCGCAGCGGGCTGCTCGCGGCCGACGGCCGTTCGATCCGGGTGCCGATCGAGCGTTCGTAGGGCGTTGACCACCGGCGATCGCCGGCTCCCAGCACTCGCTCACGTCGATCAGGTCGGGCGACCGGTGTTCGCGCCACTGATTCCGCCGGACGCCCGCCGCCCGACACGGCATCCGCCACCGGGCATGCGGCCCCGAACGACCGGGCGAGCAGCTGCGCGCGGCGGGCTCCCGGCACCATGGAGGTGCCCTCGATCGAGCATCGGGTCGGTGCGGCCGCGGAGGCGGCGCTGGCCGGCAGCACCTCGGTGTCCCCGCTGGACGTGCTCGGTGTGCTGGGCTGCGGGTGGACGCGGTGCTCGACAGGTGGCGCTGAACCACCTGACCGCCCGCGGCGATCGGCTTCTCCGAGCCCGCCCGCCCACCGCCGTCACGCCGAGGGAGACCTCGGGCGCCCTTCGGCCGGGCGCTGATCGGGGACCACACGTGTCAACGCGATCAGCAGTACGGGGATCAGCACCGCCAGCCACAGGCTGATCACGAGGTACAGCAGCTCGCCCGTGGTGAGCCCGTCGAGATGAGCCATGTGGAACGCGAGGTGCGGCGCGGCGAACACCAGGAGGGCGCCGAACGCGGTCCTCGCCATCCACACCTCCCCCGAGCGGGTGAGCGCAACCCAGAACACGAGTGCCAGCGCCAGGTTCATGAAGCCGTAGTCGCGCAGCAGGTGCTCGTTGTAGGGCTGCATGTCGACGCCGGGCACGACGTCGTAGAAGCTGCGCGGCAGCACCGAGGTCCACAGGCCCAGGGCCGTCTCGACCACCGCGAACGCGGCGAGCCCGGCCCGCACCACGAGTCCGGCGTTCACGCGGCGGCTCCCGTCGAGTGGAGGAACTCGGTGAACGTCGTGCGGCCGTGGGCGGGCCCCCGAGTGCGGTGGTATCCCGCCCGGTACGCCGACACGGTCCTTCCCCATGCGGGGATCGGCACCACGAGGCGACGCTTCCCGAGCCGGTGGAGGCAGGCCCGGACGAGATCCTCGCCGCGATGCACGTCGGGACCGCCGATGTCGGGCATGCGGCCTCGCGGCTCGCCCGATACCAGTGCGACGAGTCTCGCGGCCACCTCGTCGGCCGCGATCGGCTGGAACCACACCCCTGCGGGCACCGGGACCAGGGGCGACCGGCTGAGCATCCTGGTGGCCTCCAGGAACAGCTCGTGGAACTGCGTCGCCCGCTGGATCGTCACCGGCAGCCCCGACTCCTGCAGCACGGCCTCGACCTGATGCTTGACCCGGTAGTAGCCGAGCGGGATCCGGTCGACCCCGACGATGCTGATGTAGACGACGTGCGGCCGTCCGGTGGCGGCACCGGCGTCGACCAGGACGCGCGCGCCGACGAGGTCGGCCTTCGACCTGACGCTGCTCGCGCAGTGCACGACGGCGCCGACACCGTCGAGGGCGGCCCTCATGCCGACCGGGTCGGTCTGGTCGCCGGTGATCCAGGTGACCGGTGGTGGCGCGTCCGCCGGCCGCGGCCGGCGGCTGACCAGCCGCACCGGAACCCCCGCGGCGGTCAGCCGCCTCACGACGAGACGACCGAGCGTGCCGCGGCCCCCCGTGACGAGTACCTCGTCACTCCTGTTCCCCATGCCTGTCCCCTTCCTGCTGTCAGGGGGAGGAACCGGTGACCGCCTCGATTCGTGACAGCTGCCGGCCGATGAACACGAGCTTGTCCGGGTTCATCACGACCCGCAGGCCGGCGATGCCCTCCGGAGCGAGCTCGAACACCGCCACGGCGATGAGCCGCTCGCCCGCCCGGGCGACGAGTGCGGGCTCGCCGTTGACCTCGACGACCCGCAGGGTCGGCTCGCCCCCGAACCGCTCCACCACGAGGTTGTCCACGGTCCTGCGCTGGAACGGCGCCCACGCGAACCGGGCGACGCGCTCGGCGCCGACGACCGGGCGCCGCCCGGCGGAGACCCTGCCCCCGCCGTCGGACCAGGAGATGACGTCGGCGGCGAGGAGGTCCTCCAGGCGTTCGAGCTCGCCGCCCCGGGCGGCGGCGAGGAACCGCGCGACCACCTGCCGGCCGTGCTCGCGCGACACCTCGTGACGCGGTCGCGCCGTCGAGAGGTGCTGCTTCGCCCGGCGGTGGAGCTGGCGACAGCCGGACTCGGTGTGGCCGATCACGTCGGCGATCTCGCGGAAGCTGTAGGCGAACGCCTCCCGGAGCACGAAGACCGCGCGCTCGGCCGGGGTGAGCCGCTCCATCGAGGTGAGCAGCGCGAACGACACCGAGTCGCGTTGCTCGACGGCCTCCAGCGGGCCGAGCGCGTCGTCTCCGCCGGTCAGGACGGGCTCGGGCAGCCACGGGCCGGTGTAGATCTCGCGCTGCGCGCGGGCGGACGTGAGCCGGTTGAGGCACAGGTTGGTGACGACCTTCGCCAGCCACGCGGGCGGTGCCGCAACCGCCGCCGGATCGACGCCGTGCCAGCGCAGGTAGGCCTCCTGCACGACGTCCTCGGCCTCGGTGGCGGACCCGAGCAGCCGGTAGGCGATGCCGAACAACCGCCGCCGCTGGTTCTCGAACACCGTCACCGGATCCGCGGTCGCCATGCCCCCAGCCTTCCGGATCGTGCCGACCCGGATCCCACGGCAGACTCGGCGGGATGCGAGGCGACGACACCCGGCAGGCCGGGACGTTTCATCACGCGACCAAGTACTACTCGCTCAGCGACACCGAGCCGGGCGACGAGCGCATCGGCATCGGCGACCCGGCCACCCGGACCGAGGCGATCTGGCAGCGGGACTGGGACATCAAGCCCTTCCTGTACAAGGTCTACGACACGGTGCCGCCGATCGCGCTGACGCGCGACCTGCCCGACACGGGCCCGCCGGCGCTCGAGGCCATCGCGGCGACCGGAGCGGACGTGCCGGCGTCGCCGGGCGTCCCCGACCGGGCGCTGCTCGGCCGGCTCGGCCTGCTGACGAACGGCTCGCTCGAGCGCACCTGGACCACGCCCGACGGCCGCCGTCATCACTACCGCACGGCAGGCGGCACCGGCGCGCAGTACCACCTCGAGCTGTACGTCGCCTGTACCGATCTCGCCGACCTCGACGCCGGCGTCTACCACTACTCCGCGATCGACCACAGCCTGCGCCTGCTGCGCGCGGGCGACTTCCGTGCCGCGCTCGTGGAAGCGACCGGCGACGAGCCGGCGATCGCCGCCGCACCGGTGGTACTGGCCGTGACGAGCACGTTCTGGCGCAACGCGTGGCGCTACCGGGAGCGCGCCTACCGGCACACGTACTGGGACGCAGGCACGTCGCTCTCCCACATCCTCGCGGTCGCCGCGTCCGCGCGCGTCGCGACCGAGCTCGTGTTCTCCTACGCCGACCCGCTGGTCAACGCGCTGCTCGGTATCGACGGGGTGCGCGAGTCCGCGGTGGCGCTCGTCGCGCTCGGCCACGCCGACGCCGCACCGGCGACCGCGCCGGCGCTGCACCCGCTCGGCCTTCCCACGAGGAGGCTGTCGCCTGCGGAGGTGACGTTCCACGCGATCACCGACCTGCACCTCGCGTCGTCCCTCGGCAGCGGCGCGGAGGCCGCGCAGTGGCGGTCGCGCCGGTGGCGCCGGCCGGCACAGCCTCCGACCGGCGAGCTGACCGAGCTGCGCCCGGTGCCCGCCGACCAGCTCGATCCCCGCCCCGTAGAGCAGATCATCCTCCGCCGCCGCTCGACCCGGAACTACGACACCGACGTGACGATCCCGTTCGACGCGTTCTCCACGCTGCTGGAGCGTTCGACGCGTGGCGTGGCGTCCGACGTGCTCACGCCGGGTGCACCGCTCACCGACCTCTACCTGATCGTGAACGGCGTCGAGGGACTGACGCCGGGCGTGTACCTGCACCACCCGGATCGGAGTGCGGTCGAGCTCCTCCGCGCGGGCACCTTCCGCAACGAGGCCACCCGCATCGCGGCGAACCAGCAGTACGCGGGCGATGCGCACGTGAACCTCTACTACCTCGCACACCTGCCGTCGATCCTGGAACGGTACGGCGACCGCGGCTACCGCCTCGCGCAGCTCGAAGGCGCCTTGCACGCCGGCAAACTGCATCTCGGCACGCACGCGCTGGGCCTGGGGGCGGTGGGCTCGACGTCGTTCGACGACGAGGTGGTCGAGTTCTTCTCCCCGCACGCCGCGGGCAAGGACTACATGTTCGTCACCGTGTTCGGCAAGCGCCGCCGGGCGTCGTGACCGTGCACCGTGCGGTGGTCTCGAGCCGGGGACGACGGCCTCGGGAGAGCGGGCCGCGTGCTCACGCCCCCCGAGTCCCCAGGCCCTGCGCGAGCCGGTGGACGTCCGGGACCGCCGGCCTCAGAGCGTCGGCGCCCCCGCGCTCTCCACGATCCGGGCCTGCACGCCGCCATCGACGACCCGTGCGGCGAAGACAGGGACGGCGGCCGTGGCCGGACCGTGCACGACGCAGCCGTCGGTGAGCGAGAACTCGCTGCCGTGCCACGGGCAGACGATCCGCGCGTCCCCGTCGGAGCCGGTCACCTCGCCGTCCGAGAGCGGCGCGGACAGGTGCGGGCAGCTGTTCGCGAGCACGGTGACCTCGGTGCCGCGGCGCAGGACGAACACCGGCACCTCGCCCGCGTCGCGGCGCACGGGCGCGCCGTCGGGCAGGTCGGCGAGCCTGCCCAGCGGGCGCCACTCCTGGGGTGCGTGGTCGCGGACGCGGTCGGTGTGGTTCGGGCCGAGGGACTGGTGGTAGGCCAGGTGCCCGCCCAGGGTGGCGCCCACCGTGCTGATGGCGGCGCCGAGCAGCGACAGCACCCGTCCGCTGCGCCCGCGGGCCCGCTGCACCAGCGCGGCGGCGTAGCAGGTGACGGCCAGGCCGTTCGCGGCGGCGTGCACGACGCCGACGCGCTGCTGGTCGGGGTTGGAGTCCGACCAGTCGGCGGCGCCCGCGGCGACGGTCGGCGGCGTGAGCAGCAACCCGGTGGCGATCAGCCCGCTCGACACGCTGCGCCGGCCCCCCACCAGGTCGACCAGCGACGCCGACAGCAGCGACCCCAGCGTCACCTGCACCAGCACGGGGTGCAGCGGGTGCCCGAGCCAGACGCCGTGCAGGGCGTCCTTGAGCGGCTTCCGGTCGTCCAGGAGGCGGTGCACGGCGGCGCGCGCCGGCGCCGCAGGCCGGTCGAGCTCCGCGCGCCGCTCCAGCCGGTCGATCTCGTCGAAGGGCCACATGGGCGCAGAGTTGCCGGGGGCGTACGGGGCAAACGCCCGGGTACCCGGACGACCATGAGCAACCCCGCACCGCTGTCCGCGCTCGCCCTCAACTGCACGCTGACCCCGTCGCCCGACGAGTCGAGCACCGAGATCATGGCCGACCAGGTCCTCGAGGCACTGGGCAAGCACGGCGTGACCGGCCAGAGCGTCCGGGTCGTCGACCTGGACGTGAAGCCGGGCGTGCAGAAGGACATGGGTGCGGGCGACGCGTGGCCGGGCATCCGGGAGCAGGTGCTCGCGGCCGACATCCTCGTGTTCGCCACCCCGACCTGGATGGGCAACATGAGCAGCATCGCCCAGCGCGTGCTGGAGCGCCTCGACGCTGAGCTGTCCGAGACCGACGACGAGGGCCGGATGGAGACCTACGGCAAGGTCGCCGTCACGGCCGTCGTCGGCAACGAGGACGGCGGCCACGCGATCACCGCGTCCCTGTTCCAGGGCCTCAACGACGTCGGCTTCACGATCCCGGCCAACGGCGGCGTGTACTGGAACGGCGAGGCGATGACCACCACCGACTACAAGGACCTCGACGAGACGCCGGCCGCCGTCGCGTCGACGCTGCAGAAGCTCGCGACCAACGCCGCCCACCTCGCCACCCTGCTCAAGCAGCAGGGCTTCCCGCCCCCCGCCTGAACCACCCGCCCGGCCGGGTGCGGTGCCCCCGCCCGTCGTAGCGGTCCGCGGTGCGGTCGACGGTGTCGCCCATCAACCACAGCATCGGCGGCCACAGGCCCACGAACAGGGCGCGCCGCTCCGCGTTGCCCCGCTCGGTCTGGTCGACGGTCTTGGCGCGCACCCACAGCCCGATGCAGAGGCCGATCGAGGCGAGCGAGGCTGCGCGGGAGGTGAGCGCGGCGCGCCGGAGCAGCGCTCCGTTGGAGATCATGCCGAGCGGGTACCCCGGCTCTCGTGCTGATACGCCGTCGCCGCCGTCCGGGCGGCCCCGTGCACCGGCTCGGGATCGCCCTGCGCTGGCCGTTGGGCCTGGCCCGGGTGAGCTGGCGCTACATGTGGCGCGTCACCGCCGTGCACCGGAGCGAGGCCGACGGCGGGCCCGCCGACGCGCCCGATCCCGTCCCGCCGGACGTCCTCGACGACGACGTCCAACGCGTCGAGGACGGCGTGGGCCCGCTGCTGAAGCGCCGCTACTCCGTGCGCATCGAGGGTTCGCCGCTGCCGCCCGACCAGGTCATCGGCCGGTTCTCCGGCGACCCGAACTGCGGCGCGCCGTCGGAGGTCGCGGTCTTCGAGAAGGTGCGCGGGCAGGACGGCAGGCTGCACGTCGGCGACGAGTTCCTGATCCGGATGCCGGGGCCGTGGGACGGGCCGGTGCGCGTGATCGGCACGGGACCGGCGTCGTTCCGGCTCGCGACGCTGCGCGGGCACCTGGAGGCCGGGCAGATCGAGTTCCGCTGCCGGGCCGACGACGGCGCGCTGCTGTTCGAGATCGAGTCGTGGGCGCGCTCCGGCGACCGGCTCTCGGACCTGCTCTACACCAGGCTGCGGCTGGCGAAGGAGATCCAGCTGAACCTGTGGGTGGAGACGTGCCTGCGCCTGACGCGCGACGCAGGCGGCCGCCCGCGCGGCGGCGTCCACGTGGACACCCTCCGCATCCCCCTCCCCACCTGACCCCGCGAGTCTCCCGTTCTGACCGGGCGAGTCTCCCGTTCCGACCGGGCGAGTCCCGCGTTCGGGCAGGGGCGTGCCTCAGACGCCGTCGGGTGCGCGGGACCCGGCGGGAGAGGCAGGGGCTCACGCCGGAGGCTGCTCCCGTGCCGTACCGGGCGTCGGGCCGAGCAGCGTCTCCGCGGCCCGCCGCACGTGGGCGGTGACGACGGCGGCGTCCGGTGCCGGGCGGGCGTGCAACCCCCGGTACAGCAGGGCGATGCCGAGCAGCCAGGCCACCAGCAGCTCGGCGCGCACCGTCGCGTCGGCCGGGTCGTCGGTGCCGGCCTGGGTGGCGAACGCGTCGACGTAGGCGGCGCCGAGGCGCTCCCGCACGCCCGCGCCGACCTGGGCGCTGCCGGTGGCCCGCAGGACCGCCATCAGGACCTCACCGCCGCGGTCGTCCTCGGCGAGGATCGCGGACAGGGTGCGCGTCAGCAGGTCCTCGCGCGACCCCTCGGCGAGCAGCTGGACCGCGTCACCGAGCACCGCCTCGCCGAAGAGCCCCTCCTTGCTGCCGAAGTAGCGGAAGAGCAGCGCCTGGTTGACGCCGGCGCGCTCCGCGATACCGCGCACCGTCGTGGCGTCGTAGCCGGCCGTGGCGAAGAGCGCGCGGCCGGCGTCGAGCAGCGCCCGGCGGGTCGCCGCGGCGTCGCGCGGACGCGTCGCCCGCTTCGGCTCGGTCATGAGGCCCTCCTGCACGGCTCGCCGGACGGCGATCGCAGCACGGCGATCAGCACCTGTGATCAGCACGGTGATCACAGCACACACCGACCACCCGGACGTGTCGCGGCCGGGTGTGGCACGACGGGGACCGGGGTAACCGGTGCCCGATCGCTATCGAGGAGGTGCACCGCCGCATGGCGCAGCGCGACTACGAGGAGCAGCCCGAGGCCCCTGACCTCGGGGCATCCGTGCAGCTGGAGAGCGACGAGCACCTCGCGGCACCACCCGGGGACCGCGACGGCCTCGACGCCGGGTACTCGCCACCCGACCGGCCCTACGCGGCGGAGGAGGACGGGGTGACCGCCCGCGGCATGCGGGAGGGCGACTCGCTCGACGACCGGCTGCGCCGGGAGCGGGGGGACGAGGCGCCGGACGAGGACCGGACCGGCCGGATCGCCCTCGAGGGGGAAGGGGCCGCGCTGGAGACGCCGGACGCGATGGACGGTGTCGACGTCGGGATCGACGGTGGTGCCGCCGGTGCCGAGGAAGCGGCCGTGCACGTGGTCGACGACCCGGGCGCGCCCGTGGAGACGGAGCCGTCGGTCGCGGGATCACCCGCACTGGAGGATCCGGAGCTGGACGAGGTCGCCGGTGGCGACCCGCAGGCGGACCGGGCGCGGGCGGAGGCCGCGCGGGACGTCCGGGCCGACGGGCAGGTGTTCGATCCCGGCTCCACGGAGGCGCCGGTGGCGGAGAGCGGTGAGGACGTCCGCGGCCCGGCCGCACCGGAGGGCGGTGACCCGGCGGGCGGGGACCTCACCGGTCGCGGTCCCGACCCCTCCCGGCCGCGTGATCCGTTCGATGCGGATCCGGCGCGCCGCGAGCTCGCCGGGTCGATCGACGAGTCGCCGGACGCAGGCGGTGCGGCCGCCGGAGCCTCGGGCCGCCAGGACGCCGGGCCGGAGGCCTGGCGCGGGTAGGGCCCTCTACTCCGCGCAGCTGCTGGTGATGCGGGCGATCTCCTCGTCGAGGTCGATCCGGCCGGACTCGTCACCGAGCGCGACGACATCGAGCGTGGCGTCCACGAAGTGGCGCAGGAGGTCGCGGTCGACCTCGAGCACGGCGCGGCCGTCGTGCGAGCAGATCTCGATCTCGACGATGTCGTAGCCCTGGACCGAGCACGGGCGCATCCGCACATCGCCCTCGCCCGCGGGGCCGGTCAGGCCGTCGATGACGAGCTCGCGGCCGACGAGCCATTCCACCCACCGGTCGTGCCGGGTGCGGACCGACAGCGAGACGGCGAACGGGTCCGCCGCGCTGTAGCCCCACCGGGTCACGACCGGTGCCGGCTGGCCGTGCAGCACGGTGAACATGTCTTGCTGAACGGTGTCGCTGGTCATCTCGCCCCCTGGGCGCCGGGGCCGCCCTCTCGTGCGGGCGGCGTCACTGGGTGCATCGCCGCCCCGACCTGAAACGCTGCACTTCCCGGCGCTCTTCACCCGAACAAGTGATCGGGTACACGCGCTCGCACGCACCGTGACGAGCCGCTACGCCGACCGAACGGGGCTGTTCCCGCAGGTCGAACGGGCGATCCGCGGCCCGCGCCGGTGCTCGCCTCAGCGCCCGCCCCGGTGCTCGGCGGTCACGACCCAGATGCCGTCGTCACCGGTGCGTGCGGGCTGGGCGAGGCTGAGGCTGATCCGGTCGCCCGCCGCGTTGCGGACGTCCACGCTGGTGCCGTCGGGGCCGGGGTAGGCCTCGGCGTCGGGCCAGCCGTGCGCCGCCGCGGCGTAGGCGATCGCGACCTCCGACGGGTCGAGCAGCCACGGCTGCGACCCCCGGTCCACCTCGGTCTGCAGCGCCGCCGCCTCGGCGGCGCCGGCGGCGGGCCACGGGAGCTCGACCGGTTCGACCGAGGCCTCCTGCCCCGGGGACGGTGCGGGCGGCGTCGCACCCGGCGCGGCGGCGCGTGGCGCGAGCTCCGCGCCCGCCGGGACGCCGGACGTCGGCGGCTCGGCCGTGCAGCCCACCAGCAGGAGCCCGCCGAGCAGGAGCCCGCCGAGCAGGGGGGCGGCGCCGGCGTGCCGGGCGGGCGTGGTCACCGTGCCACGGTAGTGCGGCGCGGACCCCGGGCCGGGGCGCGCGGCGTCGCGCGTCCGGGGGATGCCCTCGGGAGGTGCCCCGCACCGGGGGCCGATCGCTAGGGTGCGGATCGGCAGCGTGGCAACTCCCGAGGTGAGGTCATGAACCAGTCCGCAGCGTCGTCCCTGGCGAACTTCTACGCCGCCCGCGAGTTCCTCGCGGCGCACCGCGAGGACTACGACACCGCCTACCGCGACTTCCGCTGGCCCGAGATCGACGAGTTCAACTTCGCGCTGGACCACTTCGACGCCGTCGCCGCCGACCCCGAGCGCGGCGCCGCGCGGGCGCTGTGGATCGTCGAGCAGGACGGCTCCGAGGCGCACTGGAGCTTCGCCGAGCTCGCCGACCGCTCGAACCGCGTGGCGAACTGGCTGCGCTCCCACGGCGTGCGCCGCGGCGACCGGATCATCCTCATGCTCGGCAACCAGGTCGAGCTGTGGGAGACCCTGCTCGCGGCGATGAAGCTCGGTGCGGTCGTCATCCCCGCCACCACGCTGTTGACCGCCTCCGACCTCCGGGACCGGATCGACCGCGGCGGGGCCCGGCACGTGGTGGTGGGCGGCGCCGACGCCGGCAAGTTCGACGACGTCGAGGGCGACTACACCCGCGTCGCCGTGCGCGGCGCGCCCGAGGGGTGGCTCGACTACGCCGACGCCGCCGCGGCGTCCGCCGACTTCACGCCCGACGGCGTCACCCGCGGCTCGGACACCCTGCTGCTGTACTTCACCTCGGGCACCACGGCGAAGCCGAAGCTCGTGGAGCACACCCACGCGTCCTACCCGGTCGGACACCTCTCGACGGTCTACTGGATCGGGCTGCAGCCCGGCGACGTCCACCTCAACATCTCCTCGCCGGGCTGGGCGAAGCACGCGTGGAGCAACGTCTTCGCGCCGTGGATCGCGGAGTCCTGCGTGCTGGTCATGAACTACGCCAAGTTCGACGCCGAGAGCGTCCTCGGGGTGCTGGACCGCTGCGGGGTCACGAGCTTCTGCGCCCCGCCGACGGTGTGGCGCATGCTGATCCAGGCCGACCTGTCGAGCCTCGCGAACCCGCCGAGCAAGGTCGTCGGGGCGGGGGAGCCGCTGAACCCCGAGGTCATCGAGCAGGTCGAGAAGGCGTGGGGGATCCGCATCCGGGACGGCTTCGGGCAGACCGAGACCACCGTCCAGATCGGCAACCCGCCCGGGCAGCCCGTGAAGCCGGGCTCGATGGGCCGGCCGATCCCGGGCTACCCGATCGTCCTCGTCGACCCCGCCACCGGCGCCCCCGCGGACGAGGGCGAGATCTGCATCGACCTCGCGCAGCGCCCGCTCGGGCTGATGGTCGGCTACTCCGGCGACGCGGAACGCAACGCCGAGGCCATGGCCGGCGGCTACTACCACACCGGGGACGTCGGGTCCCGCGACGCGGACGGCTACATCACCTACGTCGGCCGCTCCGACGACGTGTTCAAGGCCTCCGACTACCGCATCAGCCCCTTCGAGTTGGAGAGCGTCCTCATCGAGCACCCCGCGGTGGCCGAGGCCGCCGTCGTGCCGTCGCCGGACCCGGTGCGCCTCGCCGTCCCGAAGGCCTACGTGGTGCTCGCCGCAGGCCACGAGCCGACGGAGGAGACCGCGCGGGCGATCCTGGAGTTCGCGCGCGACAACCTGGCGCCGTACAAGCGGATCCGGCGCCTCGAGTTCGCGCCCCTGCCCAAGACGATCTCGGGCAAGATCCGGCGCGTCGAGCTGCGGGGCCGCGAGGCCGAGCTGCACGCCGACGCCACGGCCACCCCGTCCGGCGAGTTCACCCTCTGACCCGGCGAGTCTCCGGTTCGGACCGGGCGAGTCTCCCGTCTGGACCCGGCGAGTCTCCCGTTCGGACCGGGCGAGTCTCCCGTCCGGACCGGGCGAGTCTCCCGTCCGGACCGGGCGAGTCTCCCGTTCGGACGGGGCGAGTTCCGCGTCCGGGAGTCCGGGCCGGCCTCCACAACCGCATGCGGCGAACGGCGGTCGCCAACCGATGATCGGTCGTGCACGACGCTATGGCGCACGTCACGAGCGGTCGATCGCGCCCCGAGCGCCGCTCGCCGACGAGCCCCTCCAGGTGGAATAGCTCCTCTGACCGGTTGCGGTTGGAACGGGCGTGATGCTTCCAGAGACGCCGGGCGGGCTCGCCGACGTCATGGCCGGGATGCCCGAGGTCTGGCGTCGGCTGCTCGCCGCGCACGTGCCGGACCGGCTCGGCCGCTGTACGGCCTGCCGGAACTCCAGCGGTTCCGGGGAACGCTGGCCCTGCTCGCTGCACCACATCGCCAGCAACGCCCAGCACCTGCACGGGCTGCGGCTGGGCCAGGCGGTCGGGGGCGACTAGAGCCTGTTTGATAAGTCGCGGAGCCAGGTGTCGATGGTGGCGACGTGGACGGTGGCTTGGTAGCGGACGGCGAGTTTGTCGTAGCGGCTGGCCACAGCGCGGTGCTGTTTGTACTGGTTGATGCCGCACTCCACGGCGTGGCGCTGCTTGTAGGTCTCAGCACAGAACGTCGGTGGGCGGCCACCGGCGCGGCCACGTCGGCGCCGGTTGCGGATCTGGTCTGACGGTTCCGGGATGGTCGCGGCGATGCCACGTCGTCGCAGGTAAGCGCGGTTGGCGCGGGAGCTGTAAGCCTTGTCGGCCAGGACGCGATCTGGCCGGGTGCGAGGCCTGCCGGGGCCGGTGCGGGCGACGCGGATGGCGTCGAGCACGGCGGTGAACTGCGGGCTGTCCCCGGCTTGCCCGGCCGACAGCACCACCGACAGCGGTTTGCGGCCCTGCTCGCACGCAAGATGGAGCTTCGTGGACAGCCCGCCGCGGGAACGCCCCAGCCCGTGATCGGCCGGCTCCGGACCGGGCGGTTCGCATTGCCGGTCCGGCTCATGGCGGGCACCGGCGGCGTGCTGGTGGGCGCGCACCACGGTGGAGTCGACCGACACATCCCAGGTGATCAATCCGGCCGCGTCGCCGAGCTCCTGCAGCCTGGACCAGACCCGGGCCCAGGTGCCGTCGCGCTGCCAGCGCCGAAACAGCCCATAGATGGACTGCCAGGAGCCGTAGCGTTCGGGCACGTCGCGCCACGGGGCGCCGGTGCGGATCCGCCAGCGGATCCCGTTGATCAGTTGGCGTCGGGTCCAGATCGGGGGCCGGCCGAGCACGCTTGTCGCTGGCAGGAGTGGCTCCAGCAGCTGCCACTGCGCGTCGGTGAGGTCCTTGCGTCCGCCCGCGGGTAGGTTCCCCACGAGGTCTCCGGTGTGATGGTCGGCTTGGTCGTTGATCCATCTACCGGAGACCTCACTTGTCTCCGCTCACCGACACGCAGGCGAAGATCGACTTTCCAAACAGTCTCTAGGTCCCCCCGCCGCAAGCCCGCTGGGTGAGTGGGTGCATCCGGGTTCTCGCTGCTGTGCCGGTCGGGTGCACTCGGGTCGTCGACCGGTGCGCGCAGCGTGGAGCTGGGCCGCCGAATCGTTCGGCGGATCCGGCGGGGCCGCTAGGGCCTGTCCTGGGCGTCCCTGCCGTCGGTGGGGCGGCGGGCCGCGAAGTGGCCGGGCCACTCCCGGTGGGGGATCCGGGTGATGTCGAGGACCTCGCCGATCGTGGACCACTCGTCACGCCCGAGGCGGGCCAGCGGGCGGAGCCTGCCGATGGCGGGCAGCCCACCCTCGTGCGGGTCGGCGTCGAACACGTCCGGGGCGACCGCGGCGTGCAGGACCCGGCCGATGACCACCGTCGAGTCGCCGAGCTCGAGCGACTGGTGCAGCCGGCACTCGAGGGCCACCGGCGACTCCGCGACCCGGGGCGGTGCCACGCGCGTGCTCCGCTCCGGGGTCAGGCCGACCTCGCCGAACTCGCTCACCCCGGCCGGGAAGTTCGTGCCCGTCGCGTTGACGTGCTCGAACAGCGGTTCCGTCGCGAGGCAGACGACGAACTCGCCGGTCTCGAGGACGTTGCGCAGCGAGTCCTTCCTGCCGACGCTGGTGAACTGCACCATCGGCGGGTCCACGCACGCCACCGTGAAGAACGAGTGCGGCGCCAGGTTGTCGACGCCCTCGGCGGAGCGGGTGGACACCCACGCGATCGGGCGCGGGACGACGACCGCGGTGAGCAGCTTGTAGAACGGCCGCGGGCCCAGCTCGGTGGGATCCAGGTCGGTGCGCATGCCCGCGATGATGACCCGCCCGCGTCGGGCGCGCTCCCGCGAGTCGTGGTCCCGAGTTCGCGGCGTACGCGACTCGCACACCGACTTCTGCCCTGGCACACCGACTGCAGTCGGTGTGCCAGCTCCAGAATCGGTGTGTGACCTCCGGGAGCCGTCGGCGGAGCGCGTACGGTCCGGGCGTGCGGAGGCGGGTGTGGGTGCGGCCGGCGGGGTTGATCGTGGGTGCTGCGGCCGACGCCCTGCTCGGCGATCCGCGCCGCGGGCACCCCGTGGCCGGCTTCGGCCGGCTCGCCGCCGCGCTCGAACACCGCTGGTACGCCGACGAGCGTGCGGCCGGGCTGGCGTACGCGGCGGTGCTCGTCGGCGGGGCGGCCGGGCTGGGAGCGCTGGGGGAGCGGCTCGCCGCGCGTCGCCCGGTCGCCGGGCTGCTGCTCACCGGGGTGGCGACCTGGACCGTGCTGGGCGGATCCTCGCTCGCCGCGCACGGCGCCGACCTCGCCCGCGAGCTCGGGACCGCGGACCTCACCCGCGCCCGTGCCCGGATGCCGTCGCTGTGCGGGCGCGACCCGGCCGCGCTGGACGCCGCCGGAATGGCGCGCGCGGGCACCGAGTCCATGGCCGAGAACACGTCCGACGCCGTGGTGGCGCCGCTGCTGTGGGGGGCGGTCGCGGGGCTGCCGGGGTTGCTCGGCTACCGGGCGCTGAACACCCTCGACGCGATGGTGGGCTACCGGTCGGCGCGGCACCGGCGGTTCGGCTGGGCCGCGGCCCGGCTCGACGACGCGGCGAACCTCGTGCCCGCGCGCGTGTCGGCGCTGCTGTTCGCCTGCCTGGCCCCGGCCGTCGGCGGGTCGCCCCGGGCGGCGCTGGCGGCGTGGCAGCGCGACGCCGGCGCCCACCCCAGCCCCAACGCGGGGCCGGTGGAGGCTGCCGCGGCGGGAGCGCTGGGCGTCCGGCTCGGGGGGCGGACCGTCTACCCGCACGGCGTCGAGGACCGACCGGCGCTCGGCTCCGGCGCCCCTCCCACCCCGGCCGACCTCGCACGGGCCGCCCGGCTGTCCCGCCTGGTCGGCGCCGCGGCGGCCGTCCTGGCGGCCGGGCTGGCCACCGGCGTGGGCCGGTGGCGCCGCGGGCGGGACGAGATCGTTCCGAACCGCACCTGACGGCGGCGCGAGGCGGGGTGCCCCGTCGCCTCCGGGTCGACTGGAGGCAGGTTGATCGGTCCGAGAAGCGCGCGAGCGACCCGTGAACAACGCTGTCGTACGTCTGAGACCGATCAGGGCTGGTGATCGATCTCAGGCGTGCGGGGCCGCGATCGAGGCGGCTCGGGCCGATCGGACCGGCGATCGGTGTGAGTCGTACGGGGGTGCGGTTGTGGGGGTGCTGGTGTGCGGCTCGGTTGGATCAGGGGTTGGTGATCGGTCCGGGGCGTACGGGAGTGCGGTCGCAGAGGCGCTGTGGTGCGGTTCGGAACGATCAAGCTGGTGATCGATGTGAGGCGAACGCCAGTGCGGTCGCCCACGCGCTGTGGTGCGGTTCGGACGGATCAAGGGCCGTGGTCGGCGGGACGCCGCCTACGTGGGCGCGGGCCCGGAGCGGGGGATCGCGGCGCGCCGGGTCAGCGGTCCGCCGGGGGCTCCGCAGGCTCGTCCTCGCCGGCCAGGGCGCGGCGCAGGGCGGCGCGCTCGGACTTCCGGTTGCCGCCGCCGCCGCGCTGCAGCAGCTCCAGCCGCACGAAGTAGGCCAGCGCGAACAGGGCGATGAGGCCGAACGTCAGCCACTGCAGCGCGTAGGAGAGGTTCGTGAACGGGGCGCCACCGCCGGTGGTGGGGGCCACGTCGAGCGGGTCGAGCACGCCGGGCTGCTCGGGGGCGAGCTGCAGGAAGCCGGGCTCGGGGTCGAGCCCGGTGGCGGCGGCGAGGGCGCGGGAGTCGGCGGCGTAGACCTGGCGGTGCCCGTCGGTCTCGATCGGGTCGCGGCCCTGGGGGTCGGTCTCGTCGAGGCGGAGCCGGGCCGTGAGCGTGACCGTGCCTGCGGGGGGTGGCGGGTAGCCGGGCACGACGCTGCCGCTCTCGGCGGTGACCGAGCCCCGGTTCACCACGAACAGCCGCCCGTCGTCGGTCCGGAACGGGGTGAGCACCTCGACGGCGGGCCGCCCGTCCACCACGCGCAGCCGCACGAGCGCCTCGCCGTCGGGCAGGTAGCTGCCGGTGACGAGCACCTGGCGCCACTCGTCGGCGGGGGACACCGCGTCGCCGGGGGGCACCAGGGTGTCGAGCGGGACGGGGGCGGTGGCGCTCGCTGTGTCGATGGCGCGCTGCTGGGCCTCGCGCTCGGCCTCGCGGCCGAACTGCCACGGGGCGAGCAGCGTGAACGCGGCGACCGCGAACCCGACGATCACCGCGATGAGGGCGAGCCAGCCGGGACGCAGGAGGAACCGCACGGTTCGACGATACTGGCGGCGTGCGGGGTGCGGTGCTGGTGGCGGGTACGACGTCGGACGCCGGCAAGAGCGCCGTCGTCACCGGGATCTGCCGGCTGCTCGCGCGCCGGGGTGTCGCGGTGGCGCCGTTCAAGGCGCAGAACATGTCGAACAACTCGGTGGTCACGACGGACGGCGGCGAGATCGGTCGCGCCCAGGCGGTGCAGGCGCTGGCGTGCGGGCTGCAACCGAGCGTCGCGTTCAACCCGGTGCTGCTCAAGCCGGGCAGCGACCGCAGCTCCCAGGTCGTCGTGCGGGGCCGGGTGGACGGCACCGTGAGCGCCCGGTCCTACCAGGAGCGCAAGGCCGCGCTGCTGGACGTCGTCACCGGCAGCCTCGCCGACCTGCGCGCCCGTTACGACGTGGTGGTCTGCGAGGGCGCCGGCTCGCCCGCGGAGATCAACCTGCGGGCCTCGGACATCGCCAACATGGGCCTGGCGCAGGCCGCCGACCTGCCGGTCCTGGTGGTCGGCGACATCGACCGCGGCGGTGTGCTCGCCCACCTCTTCGGCACCCTCGCCGTGCTGGACGCCGCCGACCAGGCGCGGATCGCGGGGTTCGTCGTCAACAAGTTCCGCGGCGACCCCGCACTGCTCGCTCCTGGCCTCGACCAGCTCGCCGCGCTCACCGGCCGCCCGACCCTGGGCGTGCTGCCGTGGGAGGAGCGGCTGTGGCTGGACGCGGAGGACTCGCTCTCGGCCGTCGCCGACGGGGTGCTCGGTCGCCCGGCGCCACCGCACGGCGCGCAGTGGCTGCGGGTGGCCGTCGTGCGGCTGCCGCGGATCTCCAACGCCACCGACGCCGAGGCGCTCGCGGTCGAGCCGGGCGTGGCCGTCCGGTACGTGACCGAGCCGTCCCGGCTGGCCGACGCCGACCTCGTGGTGCTGCCCGGCTCCAAGTCCACCGTCAGCGACCTCGCCTGGTTGCGCCGCACGGGTCTGGCGGACGCCGTGCGGCAGCACGCCCGCGCCGGACGCCCGGTCCTGGGGATCTGCGGGGGCTACCAGATGCTGGGCAGGCGGATCCTCGACCCGCTCCGCGTGGAGGGCGCCGATGCCGAGGGCCTCGGCCTGCTCGACCTGGAGGTCGCGTTCGACGCCGAGAAGCACCTCGGCAACCCCACCGGCACCGCATGGGGCGAGGCGGTGCGCGGCTACGAGATCCACCACGGGCGCGTGGTGCACAGCGGCGATCCGCACCTGCTCGACGGGGAGGGTTCGGACGGCGGCGCCGTGCTCGGCACGCACTGGCACGGCCTGCTGGAGAACGACGGGTTCCGGCGCGCCCTGCTGCGTCGCATCGCCGCGCAGGCCGGCCGCACGGGCTTCGTCGCGGCCCCCGACACGTGCTTCGCGGCCGAGCGCACCGCCCAGCTCGACGTGCTCGGCGACCTCGTCGAGCGGCACGTCGACATAGGCTCACTTGAACATGTCATCAATCACGGTTCGCCCCCGGACCTCCCGACGGTGACCTCCTCTCTGGCAGGCTCCCCCCGGTGACCGCATCGCCTTATCCCTTCTCCGCGCTCGTCGGCCACGACGACCTGCGCCTGGCGCTGCTGCTCAACGCCGTGCACCCGGGCGTGGGCGGCGTGCTGGTGCGCGGGGAGAAGGGCACCGCGAAGTCGACGGCCGTGCGCGCGCTCGCCGCGCTGCTCCCGGCCCTCGACGTGGTGCCCGGCTGCCGCTTCGGCTGCGCGCCGGGCGCTCCCGATCCCGCCTGCCCCGACGGCCCGCACGCCGCCGGCGGGGCGGGCGAGACCCGCCCGGCGCGCCTGGTCGAGCTGCCGGTCGGGGCCACCGAGGACCGGCTCGTCGGCTCGCTGGACCTGGAGCGGGCGCTGTTCGAGGGCGTGCGGGCCTACCAGCCGGGCCTGCTCGCGGACGCGCACCGCGGCGTGCTCTACGTCGACGAGGTCAACCTCCTGCACGACCACCTCGTCGACCTGCTGCTCGACGCGGCCGCGATGGGCCGCGCGCACGTGGAGCGCGACGGCGTCTCGGTGTCGCACGCGGCGCGGTTCCTGCTGGTCGGGACGATGAACCCGGAGGAGGGCGAGCTGCGCCCGCAGCTGCTCGACCGCTTCGGGCTCGCCGTCGAGGTGCGGGCGGCGCGCGAGGTCGAGACGCGCGTGGAGGTCGTGCGGCGCCGGCTGGCGTTCGAGGCCGATCCGGACGGGTTCGTCGACCGGTGGCGCGACGCCGAGGCCGACACGGCGGAGCGGATCGCCGCGGCCCGGGCCCGCCTGGCCGCGGTCACGCTCCCGGACACCGAGCTGCGCCGGATCGCCGCCGTGTGCGCCGCGTTCGACGTCGACGGGATGCGCGCCGACCTCGTGATCGCCCGCGCCGCCGTCGCGCACGCGGCGTGGCGCGGGGCCCCGGCCGTCGGCGAGGAGGACGTGCGGGTGGCGGCCCGGCTCGCGCTGCCGCACCGCCGCCGCCGCGACCCCTTCGACGAGCCCGGTATGGACGACCAGGCGCTCGACGACGCCCTGCGCGAGGCGGGGGAGCAGGAGCCCCCGGAGGGGCCGGACGACGACGGCCCCGGCGGCGGCCCCGACGGCGGCGGCGGACCCGATGACGGTCCGGACGGGGGCGGTCCGGACAACGGGGCCGACAGCGGCGCGCCGGACCCCGCGACCGGCGGAGAGCCCACTGCCCGTCCTGGAGGCGACGGGCGCACCCAGGCCTCGCCGCCGGCGTCGGCACCGTTCCGGGCGCGGCTGCTCGAGGTTCCCGGGGTCGGGGAGGGCGCGCCGGGCCGGCGGTCGCGGGCGCGCACCGGCACCGGGCGGGTCGTTCGCGCGTCCGGGCGCACCCCGCGCCGGGCCGCCGACCTGCACCTGGCGGCGACGGTCGCCGCCGCGGCACCGCACCAGCGCGCCCGCGGGCGAACCGGCGCCGGGCTGCGGCTGCACCCGGACGACCTGCGCAGCGCCGAGCGCGAGGGCCGCGAGGCCAACCTCGTCCTGTTCGCCGTGGACGCCTCCGGCTCGATGGCCGCCCGGCAGCGGATGGCCGCGGTGAGCGGGGCGGTGCTGTCGCTGCTGCGCGACGCCTACCAGCGCCGCGACAAGGTCGGCCTCGTCTCCTTCCGCGCCGGGGGCGCGGAGCTGGTGCTGCCGCCGACGTCGAGCGTGCCCGCGGCGCAGGCGCGGCTCGCCCAGCTGCGCACGGGCGGGCGCACCCCGCTGGCCGACGGGTTGCTGCGGGCGCGCTCGGTCCTGCGCGTCGAGCGGCTGCGCGACCCGCGACGGCGTTCGCTGCTGGTGCTGCTCACCGACGGGCGCGCCACGGTCGCGGCCCGCCCGGGTGGCGACGCGGTGCACGACGCGTGCCGGGCCGCCGCACTGCTCGCCGGTGACGGGGTGGCGACGATCGTGGTCGACTGCGAGAGCGGGCCGGTGCGGCTCGGCCTCGCCGGCCGGGTCGCGGCCGCGGCGGGCGGCCCGGTGCTGGGGCTCGCCGAGCTGTCGGCCGACCAGGTCGCGGGCGTCGTGCGCGCCGTGCGCGCCGCGTAGGAGGGACGAACATGCCGCAGGGTCAGGTCACCACCGTGCCCGACGACGGGCTCACCACCCGCCAGCGCCGCAACCGGCCGCTGGTCGTCGTGCACACCGGCGAGATGAAGGGGAAGTCGACCGCGGCCTTCGGGCTCGCGTTGCGCGGCTGGAACCAGGGCTGGTCGATCGGGGTGTTCCAGTTCGTGAAGTCGGCGAAGTGGAAGGTCGGCGAGGAGGCCGCGTTCCGCGCCCTCGGCCGGGTGCACTCCCAGACCGGCGAGGGCGGGCCCGTCGAGTGGCACAAGATGGGCGAGGGCTGGTCCTGGACGCGCAAGCACGGCACCGAGGAAGACCACGCCGCGGCGGCCGCCGAGGGCTGGGCGGAGATCCGCCGCCGCTTCGAGGCGCAGGCGCACGACGTCTACGTGCTCGACGAGTTCACCTACCCGATCAAGTGGGGCTGGGTGGACGTGCACGAGGTCGTGGCGGCGCTCGCGGCGCGCCCGGGCCGCCAGCACGTGATCATCACCGGCCGCGACGCCGCGCCGGAGCTGATCGCGGCGGCCGACCTCGTGATGGAGACGACGAAGGTCAAGCACCCGATGGACGCGGGGCAGAAGGGGCAGCGCGGGATCGAGTGGTGACCGCGCCCCGGCCGGGGGAGTAGACAGACGCCATGGAGTACACGCGACTGGGTTCCACCGGACTGCAGGTCTCCCGCATCTGCCTGGGGATGATGAGCTTCGGCTCGCCGAGCTGGCGCGAGTGGGTGCTCGACCTCGACGCGTCCCGGCCGCTGGTGCGCAGCGCCGTCGACGCCGGGATCATCTTCTTCGACACCG
Source organism: Pseudonocardia kunmingensis (assembly GCF_006716445.1). Classification (GTDB taxonomy): domain Bacteria; phylum Actinomycetota; class Actinomycetes; order Mycobacteriales; family Pseudonocardiaceae; genus Pseudonocardia; species Pseudonocardia kunmingensis. Next base: position 995,399 of record NZ_VFPA01000001.1, on the reverse strand, counting down.
CGGACATGTACTCGCTCGGCGCGAGCGAGGAGGTCACCGGCACCCTCCTGCGCGAGTGCTTCGCCGACCGCGACGACTACGTGCTCGCCACGAAGGTCTTCAACCCGATGGGCGACGGGCCGAACGACCGCGGCCTGTCCCGCAAGCACGTCATGGCGAGCATCGACAAGTCGTTGCAGCGCCTCGGCACCGACCACGTGGACCTGTACCAGATCCACCGCTACGACCCGCACACGCCGATCGAGGAGACCATGGAGGCGCTGCACGACGTGGTGCGCGCCGGCAAGGCCCGCTACATCGGCGCGTCGAGCATGTACGCGTGGCAGTTCGCGAAGGCGCAGCACACGGCCGACCTCGGCGGCTGGACGCGCTTCGTCGCGATGCAGGACCACTACAACCTGATCTACCGCGAGGAGGAGCGGGAGATGCACCCGCTGTGCCTCGACCAGGGCATCGGGGTGATCCCGTGGAGCCCGCTCGCACGCGGCCGGCTCGCGCGGCTGCCGGAGGAGCGCACCACCACCCGCTCCTCCAGCGACCCGATCGCGGACCGCATGTACACCGAGTCCGACGACGCGGTGGTGCGCGCGGTCGCCGACGTCGCCAAGGCCCGCGGCCTGCCGCTCGCGCAGGTCGCACTGGCCTGGATGCTGCACAAGGAGGCGGTCAGCGCGCCGATCGTCGGGGCCACGAAGCCGGGGCACGTGGAGGACGCCGTGGCCGCGGTGGACGTCGAGCTGTCCGACGACGAGATCGGCGCGCTCGAGGCGGCGTACGTGCCGCACCCGGTGCTCGGTCACTAGGCGCTGCGCCGACGACGTCCGCAAGATCCGCAGTATCGGTTGTCCATCGCTGCTGTCACGACGACGAGCAACCGATACTTCGGATCTCGGCGGCGAACGCTCAGAGCTGGATCATGCCGAGCTGGCGCAGCTGCGAGAGGACGTCGACGACCCCCCAGACCTCCACCACCCGGCCGTTCGCGAAGCGGACGACGAAGATCTCGTTGTACGTGACCGACCTGCCGGTCGGCGGGAGGCCCCGGTACTCGCCGAGGTGGGTCCCGGTGACCGTGTTCCGGAAGACGACCTCGTCGCCCTCGGCGATCATGTCCTCGACCGTGACGCGGATGTCGGGGAACGCCTGCAGGAGCACGGCCCACACCTGAGTGATCGCCTGCCGCCCCGTCGCGCCCATCGGCACCGGGGCGTGGAAGAGCACGTCCGGATCGACGACCTCGTCGATGGCCTGCGCGATGAGGTCGAGATCGCGGGTGTTCAGCGCGTCGTGGAACCGGCGGTAGACCGCCTTGTTGGTCGCCGGGTCGCTCGCCGGGGCGGTCATCGCTCGTCCTGCGCGGTCAGGACGGCCTCGATCTCGAGACTGATCGACACGGTGGCGCCCACTGCTTCCACCGGTACCGTCGGGCCGATGCCGAAGTCGCGCCGGTCGATCCGGGCCGTCGCGGAGAAGCCCGCCCGCTGCCCGCCCCACGGGTCGGGGCGGAACCCGTTCACCGCGACGGCGAGCGGCACCTGCCGGGTGACGCCGTGCAGCGTCAGCTCGCCCTCGACCACCCAGCCGTCGCCGGCGGGCCGGATCCCGGTGGAGCGGTAGGTCATCGTCGGGTGGGTCTCGACCGCCAGGTGGTCGGCGGAGCGGAGGTGGGCGTCCCGGGTCTCGTTGCCGGTGTCGACGGACGCGAGGTCGATCGTCGCGACGACCGACGACGAGAGCAGGTCCTCGCCCGTGACGATCCTGACGTCGTAGCCCGTGAACCGGCCACGGGTCCGGCCGATCACGAGGTGCCGGGCGGTGAAGGCGATGTCGGAGTGCGCCGGGTCGGCCGTCCAGGTGCCCGCCAGGTATCCCGGGATCGCGGCGGTCGTGGGAGCGGTGGTCATGATTCCCTCCTCGGATGCGGGTACGTCGTCGCCGGGTACGACGGCAGGGCGCGGGGGAATGTGAGGCCTCACGTTCCGCTGTGCTGTCCCGTCGGAAGGGGGAGGACAGGGCGAGGAGGGGAGCGGCGACACCATGAGCAGCGAAGCCGGGCGAGGAGGGCCCGATCCGGGCCTGGACGCGATCATGAGCGAGCGGCGTCAGCTGCTCGGTCTCGCCTACCGGATGCTGGGATCGCTGGCCGAGGCCGAGGACGCGGTCCAGGAGACCTATGCCCGCTGGTACGCCATGTCGACCGAGCAGCAGGGCGCCATCCAGGTCCCCGGCGCCTGGCTGACGCGGGTGGCGAGCCGCATCTGCCTCGACCTGCTCGGCTCGGCGCGGGCGCGCCGGGAGCGCTACGTCGGCGAGTGGATCCCCGAGCCGCTGCCCGGACCGACGGAGTGGATCAGGGGCCTGCCGGGTGGGGCCGAGGGCGACCCGGCCGACCGGGTCACGCTCGACGAGTCGGTCAGCATGGCCTTCCTCGTCGTCCTCGAGTCGATGACGCCGGCCGAGCGCGTCGCCTTCGTCCTCCACGACGTCTTCGGCTACCCCTTCGCGGAGGTGGGCGATGTCGTCGGGCGCTCTCCGGCGGCCTGCCGCCAGCTGGCCTCGTCGGCCCGCCGCCGCGTTCGCGCGTCACCGGCGCCGGTCTCCTCGTCGGCCGAGCAGGCCGGGCTCGTGAGGGCTTTCAGACAGGCGTGGGAGGCGAGGGACATCCGGGCCCTCGTCGGCCTCCTCGACCCCGACGCCACCGCGGTCACCGACGGCGGCGGCCTCGTCAGCGCCCTGCTCCACCCGCTGGACGGCGGCGAGCGGATCGCGCGCGCCTGCCTCGACATCGCCGTGCGGGTTCCGGACATGACGGTCGTGGAGACCACGGTCAACGGCCAGCCTGGGCTGCTCGCCATGCAGGACGGCAGGACGGTGACGGTGTTCGCCTTCGCCGTGGCGCGCGGGCGGATCACGCACATCTGGAGCGTGCGCAACCCCGAGAAGCTCCGCTCCTGGACGAGCGGCTGACGCGGCTGGGTAGCCTCCCGGCCTGTGACCCGCGCCCTGGTGGTGGCCGCGCCCGCCTCGGGCAGCGGCAAGACGACCGTCGCGACCGGGTTGATGGCCGCGTTGCGCCGCCGGGGCACGGCCGTGGCGCCGTTCAAGGTCGGGCCGGACTACATCGACCCCGGCTACCACGCGCTCGCCGCGGGTCGGCCGGGGCGCAACCTCGACCCGGTGCTCGTCGGCGCCGACCGGATCGGCCCGCTGGCCCGGCACGGGTCCGCGGGTGCCGAGGTGGCCGTCGTCGAGGGCGTGATGGGGCTGTTCGACGGCCGGGTGCCCGAGCGGAGCGCAGGCGCAGCGAGCGTCGGCACGGCCGGGGCCGGGTCCACCGCGCAGGTCGCGTCCCTGCTCGGGGCGCCGGTCGTGCTGGTCGTCGACTGCAGGGGGATGTCGCGCAGCCTGGCCGCGCTGCTGCACGGGTTCCGCTCGTTCGACCCTGGCCTGCGGATCGCCGGTGTCGTGCTCAACCGGGTCGGGAGCGAGCGGCACGAGGACGCGCTGCGCGCCGCGGCCGACGAGGCAGGGCTCCCGGTGCTGGGGGCCCTCCCGCGCCGTGACGCGCTGGCGGTCCCGTCCCGGCACCTCGGGCTCGTCACCGCGGCGGAGCACGGCGCCGCGGCGACCGGCGCCGTCGACGCGATGGCCGATCTGGTGGCCGCGCACGTCGATCTGGACGCCGTGGTCGCGCTGGCAGCGCCGCTGCCGGCGGTACCGGCGTGGACGCCCGCGGACGCCGTGGGACGGTCCGGACGCGCGACTCACCCTGTCCGAACGGGAGACTCGCCGGGGCGGAACGGGGGACTCGCCGGGGTGGGGCCGGTCGTCGCCGTGCTCGGTGGGGCCGCGTTCACGTTCGGCTACGCCGAGCACGTCGAGCTGCTAGCCGCGGCGGGGGCGCAGCCGGTGACCGTCGACCCGCTGCGCGACGAGGGCCTCCCGCCCGGTACGGCGGCGCTCGTGCTGCCCGGCGGCTTCCCCGAGGAGCACGTCGCGGAGCTCGCCGCGAACACGCCGCTGCTCGCCGCGGTGCGCGAGCTGGCGGCGTCCGGAGCACCCGTGCACGCCGAGTGCGGCGGGCTGCTGTACCTGTGCGCGACCCTCGACGGCGCGCCGATGGCGGGGGTGCTGCCGGCGGCGGCGACCCGCGCCGGGCGGCTCACGCTGGGCTACCGCGACGCCGTCGCACTCGGTGACTCCCCGCTGTTCCCGCAGGGCACGCGGGTGGCCGGGCACGAGTTCCACCACTGGTCGGTCACCCCCCGTGCCGGCGCGACCGCGGCGTGGGGGTGGCGCGGGGCGGGCCCGGAGGGCTTCGTCGCAGGCGGCGTGCACGCGTCGTTCCTGCACACGCACCCCGCGGGACACCCGGAGGCGGTCGCGCGGTTCGCCGCTGCCGCCGCGGCCGCGGCGCGTCCCTGATCAGGGGATCCCGCCCGCGCCTCCTCGCTTGCTACCGTTCGGTAACCGACGCTCACCGGGGAGGTCGTCGTGCCGGACGCGCTCACGCCTCGGTCCCGCTCCCGCCGCCGCGCGCCTCGCGTGGGCCTCGTGCTCGGAGCCGGCGGACTGCTCGGGTCCGCCTGGACGGCCGGCGCCCTCGCCGTCCTCGCCGAGCGCCTCGACCGCCCCCCGGGCGATGCCGACCTCGTGCTCGGCACCAGCGCGGGCGCCGTGCTCGGGGCCGCGCTGCGGTGCGGCATGGACGTCCCCGAGCTGGTGGCGCACCAGCGCGGCGACGACCCCGCCGCCGCCCCGGACCGCAGGCCCGGCGACCTGCCGCAGGTCCGCGACCTCGAGTGGGAGTCCGGAGATGGATGGCCCCCGGTGCCGGTGCCGCTGCTCGGCTCGCCCCGGCTGCTGGCGGCCGCCGCCGCGGCGCCGCGCCGGATGAACCCCGTGGTGGCCGCGTCGGGCCTGCTGCCGCGCGGCCGGGCCCGCATGACCTCGCTCGTGCGGATGGTGGACGTCCTGGCGAGCCGCGGGGGCACGAGCGCCGACGGCTGGGTGGCGGGCCGGGCGCTGTGGGTCGTGGCGGTCGACTACGACGCCGGACGCCGGGTCGTGTTCGGACGGCCGGGCGCGCCCGCGGCCCCCGTGGCCGACGCCGTGCTGGCGTCCTGCTCGATCCCGGGCTGGTTCGCCCCGCACGTGATCGGCGGGCGGCGCTACGTGGACGGCGCCGTCGCCTCCGCCACCTCGGTGGCGCTCCTGGCCCGGCCCGGCGCCCCGGCGCTGGACGAGGTGTACGTACTGGCCCCGATGGCCAGCCACGCCTACGACCGGCCCGTCGACCCCGTCGCCGTCGTGGAGCGCCGGGTGCGCAGGCTGCTCACCCGCTGGCTCGACGCCGAGGTGCGCGCGGTGCGGGCCCGGGGCGTCCGCGTCACCGTGCTCACCCCGGGCCCCGCCGACCTGCAGGCCATGGGCGGCAACCTGATGAACCCGCGCCGGCGGGCGCGGGTGCTGGACACGGCACTGGCGACGTCGGCGGCCGCGCTGGACGCGGCTGCCCGGTGCGACGCGGCCTGATCCGGACCGGCGGCTCTCAGCCCACGGTCGGGCGCGTGTGGTCGGGCAGCGTGAACGACTGCGCCGCCCCGTCGATCCGCCCCGACAGCAGCCGCTTCAGCGGCCCGAGGTGGGGGAGCGCGGCGAGGAATCGGTCGCGCAGCCAGAGCGCGGTGCGCGTGGCCGGGATCAGCGTGGCGCCGCCGGACCGGGCGAGGTCCTGGTTGCGGTCGACGAACGGGCGCAGCGCCTGCTCGTAGGAGCCGAACGCCACGGCGGGGTCACCGCCGGCGCGGGCGAGCTCCCCGGCCAGGACGTAGGCCCCGACCAGGGCGAGGCTGGTGCCCTGGCCCGACAGCAGCGCCGGGGCGTAGGCGGCGTCGCCGACGAGCGCGACCCGCCCCGTGCTCCAGCGCGGCATCCGGATCTGGCTGACCGTGTCGAAGAAGAAGTCCTCGGCCGTCCGCATGGCGGCGACCAGTCGGGGCACCTCCCACCGGCCGTCGGCGAAGGCGGCGGCCACGACGTCGCGCTGCCCGTCGGTGTCGCCGGGCTCGACGGTGAACCCCGGCGGGGTCGCGAAGGCCAGCACCCCGACGAGCCCCGGCTGCCCGCGCACCGCGTAGTACCCGGCCATCCGCCCGGGGGTGTTGTGCACGAGCACCTCGCGCTCGACCCCTTCGGCGAACCCGGTGCGGTCCAGGGAGAAGCCGGCGAACGCGAAGCCGAGGTCGTGGCGGAAGGCGGTCTCGGCGCCCAAGGCGAGCCTGCGGACCGCCGAGTGCAGGCCGTCGGCGCCGACGACGAGGTCCACCGTCCGGGGCGGGCCGTGCCGGAAGGTGACGTGCACGCCGTCGGACCGCTGGTCGAGCGCGGTGATCGAGTCCTCGAAGACGTACTCGACGTCGTCGCGCGTGCGCTCGTACAGCAGGCGGGCGAGCTCGCCCCGGGAGAGCTCGACGTCGCGGCCCTCGGGGCTGCCGGTGAACATCTCGGGGGTGATCCGGGCGATCACGCGGCCGCGGGCGTCCACGAACGTCGTGCGCTGCGTGTCGACGTGGGCGTCCCGCAATGCGGGCAGCAGCCCCATGCGCTCGACGACCTCGATCGCCGAGCCGCGGACGTCGATCGGGTAGCCGCCGCCCCGCACGGTGGCCGCCCGTTCCACGACCACGGGCCGGAAGCCGTGGTGGTGCAGCCAGAAGGCGAGTGCCGGCCCGGCGATGCTCGCGCCGGAGATCAGGACGGTGCGGGGCATGATGTTCCCTCCTGGTTGTCTACTTGCCGCACGGTAGGCTGGTACTGACCGGCTGGCAAGTAGGTAACCGGGCGACCGGCAGTTGGCTACGCTCCGGAGAGCCGGAGGAGGGAGCGCCGTGCCGCGCCGCAACACCGACACGCGCGAGGAGATCCGCGCCGTCGCGAGGGAACTGTTCGCCGCGAACGGGTTCGAGCAGACGAGCCTGCGCCAGATCGCCGAGCGGCTCGACATCACCAAGGCGGCGCTGTACTACCACTTCCCGTCCAAGGACGACCTGCTGGCCGACCTCGCCCAACCCATGATCGACGATCTCGACGCCTTCCTCGCCGACATGGCGGACGCCGGCCCGGCTGACGCCCTCGACGTGGTCGAGCGCTACCTCGCGCTGTGCCACCGGAACCGCTCGTTGCTACAGGGCATGCTGCGCGACCCGGCGGCGCTCGCCCGGCTGGACGTGCTCACCGCGCTGCTCTACCGGCGCCTGGAGATCGACCGGGCGCTGGTCGGCAGCGACCGGCCTGCCGACCGCGTGCGCGCGATCATCGCCTTCGGCGGCTTGCAGGACTGCGTGGTGCTGATGGGTGACGAGCCGCTCTCGAGCTACCGGGACGCCGCGCTCGCGTCGGCGCTGCGGGCCCTGCAACCCGGCTGACGTCCGACGTCCTGACGTGCGCAACGTCGCAGTCCGCTCGGCTGGATGGACGCGGCCGCCGTGCGCGGCACAGACTGACCGGCGTGGAGCGCGGGAAGGTGTCGTTCATCGGGGCCGGGCCGGGCGCGGCCGACCTCATCACGCTGCGCGGGGCGCGGCGGATCTCCGAGGCCGATGTCGTGGTCTGGGCGGCGAGCCTGGTCACGCCGGAGTGCGTCACCGAGCACGCGCGACCCGGCGCCGAGCTGGTCGACTCCTCGCAGATCGCGCACGAGGACGTCCTCGCGCTCTACCGGCGCGCCGCCGAGGAGGGCCTGCGGATCGCGCGGGTGCACTCCGGCGACCCGTCGCTGTGGGGTGCGGTCCAGGAGCAGTACGACGCGGCCGAGGAGCTCGGGCTCGACGTGGAGATCGTGCCCGGGGTGTCGGCGTTCGGGGCGGCGGCGGCCGTCGCGGGCCGGGAGCTGACCATCCCGGAGGTCGCGCAGTCGGTGGTGCTCACGCGGCTGGAGGGCGGCAAGACCCCGATGCCGCCCAAGGAGCGGCTGCGCGAGTTCGCCCGGCACGGCACCACGATGGCGATCTTCCTGTCCGCGGCGCGCTCGGCGCAGATGGTCACCGAGCTGCGCGCGGGCGGCTACGCCGACGACACCCCGGTGGTCGTCGCCCACCGCACCAGCTGGCCCGACGAGCTGACGCTGCGCTGCCGGCTCGACGAGGTCGAGTCCGTCTGCAAGCGACACAAGCTGTGGCGGCACACGCTCTTCCTCGTCGGCCCCGCCCTGGGCGCGAGCGGTACCCGCAGCCACCTCTACCACCCCGGGCACTTCCACACGTTCCGCAAGCCGGACAAGGCGGCCCGCCAGGCCCTGCGCGCGTCCCGCGCCGCGTCCCGCCCGGCCCCGTGACCCGCACCCCCGAGCAACGAACGGCACTTTCGTCGGCTAGGTACCGACGAGAGTGCCGTTCGTTGCCGCAGGGGGCTCGCGTCACCGTGATCGGGATCGATGGCGGTGGCCTGCCGCCGGGTGCCGATGACGCGCTCGCCGCCGCCGAGGTCGTGCTCGGGGGCGCTCGTCACCTCCGCTCCGTGCCCGTGCCGCCGTCCGCCTCGCGCGTGGAGCTGGGGCCGGTCGAGCCCGCCCTGGAACGGCTGGCCGGGCGCCGCGGCGTCGTGCTGGCCAGTGGCGACCCCGGCTTCTTCGGCATCGTGCGGCTGCTGCGCGAGCGCGGGTACGAGCCCGTCGTGCTGCCGGCGCGCTCCAGCGTCCAGCTCCTGTTCGCCCGGCTCGGCCGCTCGTGGGACGACGTCGCCGTCGTCAGCGCGCACGGGCGCGCCCTCGGCCCGGCCGTCAACGTCTGCCGCGCGCGACCGGCCGTCGCCGTGCTCACCGCGCCGGGCGCCGGGCCGGCCGAGATCGGTGCCGCCCTGGACGGCTGGCCCCGCACCCTCGTCGTGGCCGAGGACCTCGGCGGGCCGGACGAGCGGCTCACCACGCTGCCCGCCGCCGAGGCGGCCGCGCGCGACTGGCACCCGCTCACGGTCGTGCTGTGCCTGCGCGACCCCGACGCCGTGCCCGGCCGCGGCTGGCACGCGGGTGGCGAGCCCGTCCCGCCCGGCCGCGGATGGGCCCTGCCCGACGACGCGTTCGACCACCGCGCCGGGATGGTCACGAAGGCCGAGGTCAGGGCGCTGGTGCTGGCCCGGCTCGCGCCGCGCCCCGGCACGCTCGTCTGGGACGTGGGCGCGGGCTCCGGGTCGGTCGCGGTCGAGTGCGCCCGCCTGGGGGCCGCCGCGCTCGCCGTCGAGCGGCGGGCCGACGACGCCGCCCGGATCGCCGCCAACGCCGCCGCGCACGGCGTCGACGTCCGGGTGGTCGAGGGGGAGGCGCCCGCCGCGCTCGCCGGCCTGCCGCACCCGGACGCGGTGTTCGTCGGTGGCGGCGGCCCGGAGGTGGTCGCGGCCGCCACCGGCGCCGACCGCGTCGTCGTGGCGCTCGCGGCCCTGGACCGGATCGCGCCCACCCGCGCCGCGCTGCACGCCGCAGGGCTCGCGGTGGACGGGGTGCAGCTCGCGGCGTCCCGGTTCGCCGACCTGCCCGACGGGAGCGTCCGGCTCGCGGCCACCAACCCGATCACCATCCTGTGGGGGACCCGTCCATGATCGCCCTGTTCGCCGTCACCGACGCCGGGCGCCGCGCCGCCGCCGAGGTGGCGCCCGCGCTCGAGGCGGACGTGCACCCGCTCGACGCGCTGCCCGCGCTGTGGCCCCGCCTCGACGGCGCGGTGTTCTTCCTGGCCACCGGCGCCACCGTCCGGCTGGTCGCGCCGCTGCTGGCCGACAAGCGCTCGGACCCGGGGGTCGTCTGCGTCGACGAGGCCCGCCGCTTCGCCGTCGCACTCACCGGGGGGCACGAGGGCGGGGCGAACGCGCTGGCCGAGCGCGTCGGCGGGCTGCTCGGCGCGCAGCCGGTGGTCACGACGGCCTCCGACGCCGCAGGCAGCACCGGGATGGACGAGCTGGCCGCCGCCTTGGACGCGGTGGTGGACGGCGACGCGGCCGCGGCCGGTCGGGCCCTGCTGGACGGCACGGCGGTGGTCGAGAACCCCGCGGGCGTGCCGCTGCCCCCGCTGCCGGTTCCCACAGAGGTCGGGTCGGGGCACCGGATCGTCGTCACCGACCGACCCGGGCCCGCGGGCGAGGACCTCACCCTGGTCGTGCCGCGCACGCTCGTCGTCGGGATCGGGTCCGCCCGGGGCGTTCCCGCGGAGGCCGTCGCCGCGGCGCTGCGGCGGATCGAGACCGACCACGGGTACGACCTGCGCGCCGTCCGCGCCTACGCGAGCGTCGACCTCAAGGCCGACGAGGCCGGGATCCTCGCCGCCATCGCGCCCGCGGAGCTGCGGACCTACCCGGCGGAGGTGCTCGCGCGCGTCGAGGTGCCGAACCCGAGCGAGGTCGTGCGGGCCGAGGTCGGGACGGCCAGCGTGGCCGAGGCCGCCGCCCTGCACGCCGCGGACGAACTGGCCGGTGGCGGCCCCGTCGAGCTCGTCGTGGAGAAGGTCAAGGGCGAGAACGTCACGGTCGCGGCCGCGCGGATCCGGCCCCGCGGCCGGCTGGCGATCGTCGGGCTGGGGCCGGGTGCGGCCGACCTGCGGACGCCGCGCGCCGAGGCCGAGCTGCGGCGCGCGTCGGTCGTCGTCGGGCTCGACCAGTACGTCGAGCAGGTCCGCCACCTGCTGCGACCCGGCACCGAGGTGCACGCGAGCGGCCTCGGCGACGAGGAGCAGCGCGCCGCCGACGCCGTCGCGCTCGCCGGGAAGGGCCGCGCCGTCGCGCTGATCGGCTCCGGCGACGCGGGCGTCTACGCGATGGCGAGCCCCGCGCTGCAGCAGGCCGGGGCGGACATCGAGGTCGTCGGCGTCCCCGGCGTCACGGCCGCGCTCGCCGCCGCCGCGCTGCTCGGCGCCCCGCTCGGGCACGACCACGTGCTGATCTCGCTGTCGGACCTGCACACGCCGTGGCCGGTGATCGAGCGGCGGGTCGCCGCGGCCGCGGCGGCCGACCTCGTCACCTGCTTCTACAACCCGCGCAGCCGCGGCCGGCACTGGCAGCTGGGCGCCGCCCTCGACGCCTTCCGCGAACACCGCCCGCCGTCCACGCCGGTCGGGGCCGTGCGGCAGGCGAGCCGCACCGGCCAGCGGGTCTGGACCGCGCCGCTGTCCGAGTTCGACCCGGTCGAGGTGGACATGCTCACGACGGTGGTCGTCGGGTCCTCGGCCACGCGGATGGTGGGCGGGCGGATGGTCACGCCGCGCGGCTACCGCTGGAGCTGAGCGGCGCCGAAAAAATCTCGGGGGATTCGCATCGCGGTGTCGAATCCCGGTGGGCGCGTTCGTGGCCATGGTGAGGGACCGGCATCCCGCCGGTCTCCGCACCACCGGAGGTCCCCGTGACCAGCACCGCCTCGATCGACGCCCCTGCCCGCACCGACGCCCCGACCGCCGGCTCCCTGCTGCTGGCCGGCTCGGCCGCCACGGTCGCCGCGGCGGCCGCCACCGCCCTCGTGGCCGTCGCCGGCCAGGCGGCCGGCATCAGCACGGCCGTCTCGGGCGCGTCGATCCCCCCGTCCGGGTTCGCCGTCCTGACGGTGATCTTCTCCGTCCTCGGCCTGGGGATCGCCGCGCTGCTGCGCCGGTTCGCCCGCAGCCCGCGCGTCGCGTGGGTCCGCACCACCGTCGCGCTGACCGTGCTGTCCTTCGTGCCGGACGTGCTCGCCGACGCCACCGTCACCACGAAGGTGTTCCTGATGGTGACCCACGTCGTGGCAGCGGCCATCGTGATCCCCGCCGTCGCCCGCAAGCTGTCCTGACCTGTCCTGACCGACCACCGCCGACCGACCGCACGCGAGGAGCGACATCATGACCGCCACGTACACCTTCGACGTCTTCAGCAGCCTCGACGGCTACGGCTCCTACGGGGGCGACGGCGACTGGGGCGGCTACTGGGGCAAGCAGGGCCCCGAGCTGCTCGACCACCGCCTCGCCTCGTTCGAGGCGGAGCAGCGGATGGTCCTCGGGGCCACCACGTTCCGGCAGTTCGTGCAGATGCTCGCCTCGAGCACCGAGGGGGACGAGGTGCGCGACCCGTGGGTCACCCGGATGCGGAGCATGCCGGCCACGGTGGTGTCCTCCACCCTGGACGGCCCCCAGGACTGGCCGGACGTGACCGTCGTGCGCGGCGACGCCGTCGACGTCGTCGCGCGGCTCAAGGAGGAGTCGGAGGTGCCGTTGCGTTCCCACGGCAGCCTGTCGCTGAACTGGGCGCTGATGGCCGCCGGCCTGGTCGACCGCGTGCAGGTGACCCTCTTCCCCGTGATCACCGGCCGGACCGGGACGGACCCGGTCTTCGGCGGCGCGGGCGACTTCGACCTCGAACTGCTCGAGCACCGGACGCTCGATGGCAACATCCAGGAGCTCGTCTACCGGCCCACCCCGCACGCCTGATCTTTCCGAGGAGCTCGCCATGACGAAGTACCTGCTCGCCGTCCAGTACGACGAGAGCGCGCCGGAGACCGACGAGGAACGCCGGGAGCAGATGGCCCGCACGGCCCGGGTCACCGCCGAGATGCAGGCCGCCGTCCCGTGGGTGTTCGTCGGGGGCCTGCGGCCCTCGCACGCCACCACGGTCGTGCGGCCCGCGGGCGGCACGACCACGATGACCGACGGCCCGTTCGCCGAGACCAAGGAGCAGCTCGGCGGGTTCTGGGTGATCGAGTGCGACGATCTCGACCAGGCGCTGGCCTGGGCGCAGAAGTGCGTGCTGGCCTGCGGGTCCCCGATCGAGGTGCGCCCGTTCGAAGACGCGCAGCGGGCGTGAGCGCGGATGGACCTGGACGGCGTCTACCGGGCGGAGTACGGCCGGTGCGTGGCCACGCTGACGCGGCTGCTCGGTGACATCGGGCTCGCCGAGGAGGCCGTCCAGGACGCGTTCGCGGTCGCCGTCCAGAAGTGGGATCGGGCACTGCCCCCCAACCCGGGCGGATGGATCGTGACCACCGCCCGCAACCGGGCGATCGACCGGCTGCGCCGGGAGTCCACCCGGGAGGCCCGCCACGCGCAGGCGCTGCTGCTGCACGGCCCCGACGAGCCGCAGGAGGTGGGACCGGTGCGCGACGACCAGCTCCGCATGATCTTCACCTGCTGCCACCCGGCGCTGTCGCCCGCCGCGCAGGCCGCGCTCACGCTGCGCCTGCTCGGGGGGCTGGAGGTGGCGGAGATCGCCCGGGCCTACCTGGTGCCGGAAGTGACCGTCTCGCAGCGGATCGTCCGGGCGAAGAAGAAGATCCGGGACGCCGGGATCCCCTACCGCGTGCCCGACGACGCCGACCTCCCGGATCGGCTGGCCTCGGTGCTCACCGTCCTCTACCTGATCTTCAACGAGGGCTACGCGTCCACGTCGGGGGAGCTGCTGCGCACCGACCTGTGCCTGGAGGCCGTCCGCCTGGCGCGGGCGCTCGCCGAGCTGATGCCCGACGAACCGGAGGTGACCGGGTTGCTGGCGCTGCTCCTGCTCGTCGAGGCCCGCCGGCCCGCGCGGGTGGGGCCCTCCGGTGAGCTGGTGGTGCTCCCGGAGCAGGACCGGTCGCTGTGGGACCGGGAGCTGATCGCCGAGGGGCACGAGCTGGTGCGCCGGTGCCTGCGCCGCAACCGGCCGGGGCCCTACCAGTTGCAGGCCGCGATCAACGCCGTGCACACCGACGGGCCCGCGACCGACTGGACGCAGGTGCTGGCGCTCTACGACCTGCTGCTGCAGCACACCCCGACCCCGATCGTGGCGCTCAACCGCGCGGTCGCCGTCGCGGAGGTGCACGGACCGGCGCCGGCACTGGCGATCATCGACCGGCTCGAGATCCCCGGCTACCACCTGCTGCCCGCCACCCGCGCGGACCTGCTCGCCCGCCTCGGCCGCACCGCCGACGCCGTCGCCGCCTACGAGGAGGCGATCTCCCTGGCCGCCAACGACACCGAACGGGCCTTCCTCCGGACGCGGCGGGCGCGCCTGGTCGAGGACGCCTGACCGGAACCATCTTCTGACAGCGGTGGTATCACGGCGGTATCGTCGTCGCATGGCGATGACCCTGCGACTCACCGACGAGGAGACCGAGGCCCTCCGCGCACAGGCCGAGATCGAATCGCGTTCGATGCAGGAGGTGGCCCGAGCCGCCCTGCGCGAGTACGTCGCGCGCCGCGGCAACGCCCGGCTCGTGGACGAGGAGCTGCAGTACGTCGTCACCACGTACGAGGAGGCGCTCCGCCGTCTCGGCGACTCGTGACCCGCTACCTCTCGCTCGACAACCTCCTGCGGATCGCCGACGCGTCGGTGGAGGGCGACGTCCTCGTGCGCGACATCGGGCTCCTGGATTCCGCGCTGGGTCGCCCACGGTCTTCGGCGCCGACGCCTATCCGAGCCTCCATCTGAAGGCCGCCGCGCTGCTGCACTCGCTGGCGCGCAACCACGCGCTCGTCGACGGGAACAAGCGCCTGGCCTGGGCGGCGCCCGCGGTCTTCCTCGGCATCAACGGCCATCGGGTCGTCATCGGCCAGGACGAGGTGGTCGACCTGGTGGTTGCCGTCGCCGCCGGCACCCTCGACGACCTGGACGAGATCGCGGCCCAGCTCGCCGCCTGGTCCCCGGCCCGCTGATCGCGGTCACCCACTGCCGGCCGGCGCGCCCGACGTCGTCCGGCGGGTGGTGAGCATGACGAGCAGCGACGCCGCCGTCAGCGCCGCGCCGAACCAGATGACGCTCCGTACACCGGCGTTGTCGACCAGCAGCCCGCCGAGGAGCGCGCCGATCGCGATCGACGAGTTGTACGCCAGGGTGTTGAGCGACATGGCGGCTTCGAAGGTGTCGGGTGCCGCGGCCTGCGTCATGGTGAGCTGGCTCAGTTGGACGACGCCGAAGGAGATCCCCCAGAGGCCCAGCAGGACGAGCGGGGCTGCCGGGACCTGACCGATGGCGAGCAGCAACAGCAAGGACCCCACGAGTCCCGCAGCGCCGACGACGAAGCTGGTCCGCACGCTCCTGGTCACGGTGTACCCGGCGATGACGTTGCCGATCGCACCGCCCGCACCGAAGATCATCAGCGCGGCCGTGATGTAGACGGGTGTGGCGGAGGCGTCGCTCTCCAGGAAGGGGCGCACGAAGGTGTACGCCCCGAAGTGGCCGAGCACGAACAGCACGACGACGACCAGCACCAGCCGCAGCCGCACGTTCCATAGCGGGAGCCCGAAGACCTCCCGAACCGCAACCGCGTTCTGCGACGGCAGTGAGGGGACCGTGGCGGCGACCGCGACGAGCACCAGCACGCCGAGACCGGCCCAGATCAGGAACGTGGTGCGCCAGCTGGTGAGGCTCTCGACGACCGTTCCCAGGGGGATGCCCGCCACCGTGGCGATCGAGATGCCCGACATCACGACCGCGGCCGCCCGGCTCGCGTGGTGCGGCGGAACGATGCGCATCGCCATGCTCACACCGATCGCCCAGAACACGCCGCTGGCGAATCCCATGACGAGTCGCGTGGTGAGGACCAAGGGGTAGTTCGGGGAGATCGCGGTGACGAGGTTCCCCACCGACAGCACCACCAGGAGCGTGGACAACAGGACGCGCCGGTTGACGCGCCTGGTCCAGGCCACGATGAACGGCACGCCCATCCCGGCCGAGATGCCGTACAGGGTGACCATCAGGCCGGCGGTTCCGGCAGTGATCTCCAAACTCGTGCTCAGCGGGGTGAGCAGGCCGATGGGCATCAGTTCGGTGGTGAGGAAGACGAACAGGCTCGCCGTGATCGCCGCTACTCCCAGCCATCCTCTCGCGGTGGAGTGCGTACGTTCATCCTGTGTGACCATTTCATCCTTCTGACTGTTCACATCGTGGGTTTGAATTGTGCGAGCAGCACGCCGGCGAGGATCACCAGGATCCCGACCACCTGCAGGAGCGACAGCGT
Organism: Pseudonocardia kunmingensis; assembly: GCF_006716445.1. GTDB lineage: Bacteria > Actinomycetota > Actinomycetes > Mycobacteriales > Pseudonocardiaceae > Pseudonocardia > Pseudonocardia kunmingensis. The sequence continues at coordinate 979,462 of NZ_VFPA01000001.1, read as the reverse complement.
CTGGCGCAGGAACAGGTATCCGAGCAGGGTGGCGACGATCGGGCTGCCCAGGGCGAGGAAGGAGACCGCGAATGCCGGCAACCTCTCGATCCCGCGGAACCAGATCGCATAACTGAGTACGGCACCCAGCACGATGAGATAGCCGAAACCGGCGATGTTGGCTCCGGTGAGTACTCTCGGCAGCCCTTCGATCGCCAGCGTGAAGGGCAACGACACGAGCCCGCCGGCGGTGAGCTGCCAACCGGTGAACGCGAGCAGCCCCACTCCGTCGGGACGTCCCCACAGCTTGGTCAGCGTGATGCCGGTGGCCATGGAGGCTGCCGCGGCCAGTGCCGCCGCCACACCGACGAGATCCGGTGCCGCCGCGCCCTGGAACACGAGCAGTACGACACCGCCTGCGCCGAGGAGGCACGCCACCACGTGCGGGACGCGGATCCGGTCCTTGAGGAGCAGGGCCGCCAGGACCAGCACGACCATCGGCTGCACCGCCATGATCATCGCTGCGACCCCACCGGGTAGGCGGTAGGCCGCGACGAACAGCAGGAAGTTGAACGCGCCGACGTTGAGCGTCCCGAGCACCAGGGCGCGCCACAGCCACATACCGGTCGGCAGCATGCGGGCGAAGGGCAGCAGGATCAGGCCTGCGGGAAGTGCCCGCACCGTGGTGGCGAGGAGCGGGCGGTCCGGCGGCAGCCACTCGGTCGTCACCAGGTAGGTGCTGCCCCAGATCGCCGGCGCCAGCGCCGTCATACCCGCGGTGCGCAACCGCCGGCGGCTCGTCGTCGCGCGCGGTCCACGTGCGTTCAGGTTCGCGGTCACGCGAAGGCGTGGTCGCGGTTGCGGTTGCGTGTGAGTTCGAAGAACCCGTCGGTGCCCGTCACGGCGAGTACGCCGTCCCAGAGGCGGCCGCGGCCTCTCCCCGCGGAGTGGGGGACACCACCGGGCCGAAGAACGCGATGAGTTCCCCGTCGGGCCCCGGGACATGGATGACGGGGGAGCCGATCTCGGCGCCGACGGGATCCATGCCGGCGTGGTGACTCGCGCGTGGCGCCGCGTCGAAATCGCTCACATCCGCCGCGGCGACGAGGTCGGCCGGGAGACCGGCATCGGCGAGCGCCATGCCGGATCCCAAGCCGGATTGCTGGTGATGGATCCGGCTGCCCATGGGCGGTGTAGAGCGGTCGCAGCACGTCGCCCCCGTACTGCTGCTCGGCGGCGATGCAGACGCGCACCGGGCCCCGACCCTCGACCATTCCCTTCCGGTACTTCTCCGGAACTTCCCGACCCTCGTTGAGGACCGAGAGGCTCATCACGTGGAAACGCGTCTCGATGGGACGGACCTGTTCGACTTCCCGCAACCAGCGCGAGGTGATCCACGCCCACGGGCAGCGCGGATCGAACCACATGTGGACGGTGGTGGACTGCTTTTCGGTCACGCCCGAAGTCTCATCCGCATCAACCTATGAGTCCAATACATGCTTGTCATTCCATCGATCTCGATGCACGATGGATGGATGGAGCTCCAGCAGCTGCGCTACGTGGTCGCCGTCGCCGAGACGAGCAACTTCACCCGGGCCGCGGAGCGCTGCCTCGTCGTTCAGTCCGCGCTCAGCCACCAGATCGCCCGCCTGGAGCGGGAGCTGGGAGCGCGGCTGTTCGAGCGCACCAGCCGGCGGGTGCGGCTGACACCGGCCGGTACAGCGTTCCTCCCGGCCGCCCGCCAGTGCCTGGACGCCGCCGAGCGCGCGGCCGCCGAGGCCGCCGCGGCAGTCGGGGAGGTGCGCGGCCGGCTCGCCGTGGGCCTGATCTCCACCGTCGCCGCCGTCGACATCCCCGCGGCCCTGCGTGCCTTCCGCGAGCGGTATCCGCACGTCCGAGTCGGCCTGCGCGTGCGCGCGAGCGAGGAGCTCGTCGAGCAGGTCGAGCAGGGAGCCGTGGATGTGGCGTTCCTGGGCCTGCCGACGTCGGTACGCCCCCGCGGTGTCCACGCCCACGAGCTCGCCCGCGACCGGCTCGTCGCGGTGGTGGCCCCGGACCACCCGCTCGCCGGGGAGCAGGTGGTCGACCTCCGCAGGCTCGCCGGCGAGGTGTTCGTGGACCTGCCGGCCAGGACGGCCGGCCGTGCCGAGTCCGACGACGCCTTCTCGGCCGCCGGTCTCACCCGCGACGTCGCCTTCGAGGTGACGACCGCGTTCCTCATCGCCCGGCTCGTCGAACAGGGCCTCGGGATCGCGATGCTCCCGTCCGCCTACGTGCCCCAGCTCACCGGCGTGACCACGATCGAGGTCGTCGACGCGCCGACCCGCGTCGAACACGTCGTCTGGAGCCGCGACGGCGCCACGCCCGCGGCCGCCGCGTTCCTCGCCGTTCTCGGCGTCGACGATCCCGGTGGTGGCTCGGCGGGTGCGACCTCGCGCACGTGACGGACGGGCCGGGGCCGACGCCGGGATAGGCTCGCCCGGCTGCGCGGGAACCCGGTGCGAGACCGGGGCGGACCCGCCACTGTGATCCGGCGCCGCGGCGCCGGGGAGCCAGACCTCGCGTGGCGCACCCACCACCGACCCCGTCCGGGCGTGGACACCCGGGGAGGAGCACCGTGAACGCGCGCGCCGCCGTGCACCCGATCGAGCAGGAGTCGTACGCGATCCTGCGCCGCAGGCTCGACACCACCGATCTGCCGCCGCTCACCCGCGCCGTCGTCGAGCGCGTGGTGCACACGAGCGCCGACACCACGTGGGTGGGCGACCTCGTCACCGCCGAGGACGCCCTGCGCGCCGGCCGGGAGGCGCTGCTCGCGGGCGCGCCGCTGGTCACGGACGTGCGGATGGTCGCCGCCGGGATCACCGCCCGGCAGGCGACGGTCGCGCTCGACCTGGCCGCCGCGCCGGAGCCGGGGCTCACCCGCTCGGCCGCGGGGATCCGCGCCGCCGTCGCCCAGCACCCCGACGGCGCGGTGTGGGCCATCGGCAACGCCCCGACCGCGCTGGCCGAGCTCGTCCGCTGCGCCGCCGAGGGGCTGCTGCGCACCCCCCTCGTCGTGGGGTTGCCGGTCGGGTTCGTCGGCGCCGTCGACGCCAAGGCGGCGCTGCGCGCGTCCGGGCTCCCGGCCGTGTCCAACCGCAGCGAGCGCGGCGGTGCGGCGGTCGCGGCCGCCGCCGTCAACGCGCTCCTCTACGCCGAGGAGGCACCGTGAGCGCGCCGCTGCTGCTCGTCGGGCACGGAACGGTCGACGCCGGGGGCGTCGCGGAGTTCGTCGCGTTCACCGACCGGATGCGGGGGCTGCTCGCCGCCGACGGGATCGATGCCGCGGGCGGCTTCATCGAGCTGTCCGCGCCGACGGTCCACGAGGCCTGGACCGACCTGTCCGGCCGCGGGCACACGACGATGGCCGCGGTGCCGATGGTGCTGGTCGCCGCCGGGCACGCGAAGGGCGACATCCCCGCGGCCCTGCAGCGCGAGGTGGTGCGCGACCCGGCCACCGGCTACGTCTTCGGGCGCCCGCTCGGCCCGCACCCGCTGCTGCAGCAGGCCGTCGAGGCCCGCATCGCCGAGGTCGCGCCCGCGGAGGGCACGGCCGTGCTGCTCGTCGGCCGCGGCTCCACCGACCCGGACGCGAACGCCGAGGTCTGCAAGGTCGCCCGGCTGCTGCAGGAGGGTCGCGGCTACGACTTCGTCGAGCCCGCGTTCGTCTCCCTGACCGGCCCGGACGTGCCCGGCGGCCTCGCCCGCTGCCGGGCGCTGGGCGCGCGCCGCGTCGTCGTGGCGCCCTACTTCCTGTTCGACGGCGTGCTGCCGCGCCGCGTCGGCGACCAGGCCCGTGCGTTCGCCGCCGCGCACCCGGACGTCGACGTGCGCGTGGCCCCGCACATCGGCGACTGCCCCCAGCTCGCCGAGCTGGTGCTCGAGCGCTACCGCGAGGCCCTGCACGGCGACATCCGGATGAACTGCGACACCTGCGCCTACCGGGTGCTGCTGCCCGGGTTCGAGGACAAGCTCGGCGCCGCGCAGACCCCGCACCACCACCCGGACGACCCGTCCCACGGGCACGGACACGGGCACGGGCACGGTCACGTGCAGGCGGGATGATGCTGCCCATGGACCCGTATCTCGTCGGGCTCGACCTCGCCGGCCGCCGCGTCGTCGTGGTCGGCGGCGGCGTCGTCGCCCAGCGCCGCCTCGGCGGGTTGCTCGCGGCGGGCGCCGACGTGGAGGTCGTCGCCCCGGAGGTCACCCCGGCCGTCGAGGGCATGGCAGGCGCGGGCGAGGTGCGCTGGACCGCGCGCGGCTACCGCCCCGGCGACCTCGACGGCGCCTGGTACGCGATCGCCTGCACCGACGACGCGGACGTGAACGCCGCGGTGGGCGCGGAGGCCCACGAGCGGCGCGTGTTCTGCGTCCGCGCCGACGACGCCCCGGCCGGCAGCGCGGTCACCCCCGCCGTCGGGCGCCACGACGGGCTCACCGTCGGCGTCCTCGCCGGGCGCAACCCGCGCCGCTCCGCCGCCGTCCGCACGGCGCTGGTCGAGGCCCTGCACGCCGGCCTCGTCGACGACTCCGCGGAGCCGGTGCACCCGGGCGTCGCGCTCGTCGGCGGCGGTCCCGGCGACCCCGAGCTGATCACGGTGCGCGGGCGGCGGCTGCTCGCACGCGCCGACGTCGTGGTCACCGACCGGCTCGGCCCCCGCGACCTGCTCGACTCCCTCGCCCCGCACGTCGAGGTGATCGACGCGTCCAAGATCCCCTACGGGCGCGCGATGAACCAGGCGCGGATCAACGAGCTGCTCGTCGAGCACGCGCGGGCGGGCAAGTTCGTGGTGCGGCTCAAGGGCGGTGACCCCTACGTCTTCGGCCGCGGCTTCGAGGAGGCGCTGGCCTGCGCCGAGGCCGGGGTGCCGGTCACGGTCGTGCCTGGCGTGACGAGCGCGTTCGCCGCCCCGGCCGTCGCCGACGTGCCGGTCAGCCACCGCGGCGTGGCGCACGAGATCGTCGTGGTGTCCGGGCACGTCGCGCCGGACGACCCGCGCAGCCTCGTCGACTGGCCCGCCCTCGCGCGGCTGCGCGGCACGGTGGTGCTGCTCATGGCGGTCGAGCGGATCGGGGCGTTCGCCGCGGCGCTGATCGACGGCGGCCGCCCCGCCGACACGCCCGTGGCCGTGGTGCAGGACGGCACGATGCGCATCCAGCGCTCGCTGCGCGCCACGCTGGCCACGGTCGCCGACGCGGTGCGCGAGCAGGGGATCAACCCGCCCGCGGTGGTCGTGGTGGGGTCGGTGGCGGGCCTGGCTGACGGGGTCACCGACGGCGGCGGTTGAACCGCCGCACAGACCCGACCTGCGCCGCACACACGTCCTGTGGTGTGTGCGGCCACGACGGGATCTGTGCGGCAGGAGCGCGGGCCCGGCGGTCTGCGAGAGTGGCCGCGTGCCCGATGCAGCCTCTGAACCGGAGCGGTCCCTGCTCGACCTGACCGTCCGCGAGTTGCTCGACTCCGTCGCCGCCCGCACGCCCGCGCCCGGCGGGGGCGGGGTCGCCGCGCTCGTCACGGCAATGGCAGCCGGGCTCACCGGCATGGCCGCCCGGTTCGGCGACGGCGCCGTGGCCGCGCGGGCGGACGAGCTGCGCGCCGCGGCGGCCCCGCTCGCCGACGCCGACGCCGCCGCGTACGGGGCGTTCCTCGCCGCGACCCGGCGGCCGCGCGACGAGCCCGGCCGGGCGGAGGCGGTCGCGCGGGCCCGCGCGGACACCATTGCGGTCCCCGTCGTGATCGCCGACGTGGCCGGCGAGGTCGCAGGCCTCGCCGCCGACCTCGTCCTGAACGGCAACCCCAACCTGCGCAGCGACGCGGCCGCGGCCGTCCACCTCGCGGCGGGCGCGGCGGCGACGGCGGCCGAGCTCCTCGCCGCCAACGTCAAGGGCGAGCAGGGGGCCGCCGAACGCGACCGCGCCCGCGAGATCGCCGAAGCCGCCCGGGTGCTCACGACGCAGGTGGGCCGGGAGTGACCGCCGCCCGCCTCCCGACGAACGGCACTCTCGTCGGTACCTAGCCGACGAGAGTGCCGTTCGTCGGTCACGCCGGCGTCGCCGGGACGGTCGGGATCATCACCCCGCGTTGACCCGCGACCCGCGGGTGTGTTGCAGTGCTCGCGACGGCAGTGCAGGAAGCCGGTGCGAGTCCGGCGCGGTCCCGCCACTGTCACCGGGGGCGACCCCGGGAGCCAGACACTCGCTGCCGTCACGACTCCACCGAGCAGAGGGCGCGGACCCTCGGGAGGAACACCGATGACGCAGCCCGTCCTGCTGCTCTCCACCGCCGACACCGAGCTGCTGGCCGCCCGCAGCTCCGGGGCGCTCTACCGCACCGCCAACCCGGCCCGCGTCGAGCCCGACGGGCTGCCTCCGTTGCTCGACGGCGTGGCCGTCGTGGTGCTGCGGCTGCTGGGCGGGCGCCGGGCGTGGCCGGAGGGGGTCGACGCGCTGGTGGCGTCCGGCCTGCCGGTCGTGCTGCTGGGCGGGGAGTCCGCGCCGGACGCCGAGCTGATGGCCGCGTCCACGGTGCCCGCGGGCGTCGCGTCGGAGGCGCTGGCCTACCTGGCGGCCGGCGGCACCGCGAACCTGCGGGAGCTGCACCGGTTCCTGTCCGACACCGTGCTGCTCACGGGCGAGGGCTTCGACCCGCCCGCCGCGACGCCGGAGTTCGGGGTGCACGGCTCGCGGGTGCAGGACCCGGCGCGCCCGACCGTCGGCGTGGTCTTCTACCGGGCCCACGCGCTGTCGGGCAACACCGCGTTCGTCGACGTCCTGTGCGACGCGATCGAGGCCCGTGGAGCCAACGCGCTGCCGGTGTTCTGCGGCTCGCTGCGGGGCGCGCAGCCGGAGCTGATGGGGCTGCTGGGCGGGGCGGACGCGCTGGTCGCCACGGTGCTCGCGGCCGGCGGCACGGTCGCCGCCGACGCGAGCGCGGGCGGTGAAGAGGACTCCTGGGACGCGGGCGCCCTCGCCACCCTCGACGTGCCCGTCCTGCAGGGGCTGTGCCTGACGACCTCGCGCGCGACGTGGGCGGAGTCGGACGCCGCGCTCTCCCCGATGGACGCCGCGATGCAGGTCGCGATCCCCGAGTTCGACGGCCGGCTGATCACGGTGCCGTTCTCGTTCAAGGAGACCGAGCCCGGCGACGACATCCCCGTCTACCGCGCCGACCCCGAGCGCGCCGCCCGGCTGGCCGGGCTCGCGGTGCGGCACGCGCGGCTGCACGCCACCCCGGTCGCGGACCGGAAGCTGGCCGTGGTGCTGTCGAGCTACCCGACGAAGCACTCGCGGGTGGGCAACGCGGTCGGGCTGGACACGCCCGCGTCCGCCGTCGTGCTGCTGCGCGCGCTGCGGGAGGCCGGCTACGCGGTCGGCGAGTTCCCCGAGGACTCCGACGAGCTGATCCACTCGCTCATCGCGGCCGGTGGCCACGACGTGGAGTGGCTCACCGAGGAGCAGCTGGCCGCGGCACCGGCCCGCGTGCGCCTGGCCGACTACCGGCGCTGGTTCGACGCCCTGCCGTCCCCGCTCACCGACGGGATGCGGGAGCACTGGGGGGAGCCGCCGGGGTCGCTCTACGTGGACGGCGACGAGATCGTCCTGGCGTCGCTGACCTTCGGCAACGTCGTGCTGATGATCCAGCCGCCGCGCGGGTTCGGCGAGAACCCGGTGGCGATCTACCACGACCCGGACCTGCCGCCCTCGCACCACTACCTGGCCGCCTACCGCTGGCTGGACGCCTCAGCAGATCAGCAGGGCTTCGGCGCCGACGCGGTGATCCACCTGGGCAAGCACGGCACCCTCGAGTGGCTGCCCGGCAAGGGCCTCGGCCTCGCCGCAGAGGACGCCCCCGACGCCGTGCTCGGCGAGCTGCCGCTGGTCTACCCGTTCATCGTCAACGACCCCGGCGAGGGCACGCAGGCCAAGCGCCGCGGGCACGCCGTGGTGGTCGACCACCTCGTGCCGCCGATGGCCCGCGCCGACACCTACGGCGAGATGGCCAAGCTGGAGCAGCTGCTCGACGAGTACGCCACGGTGCAGGCGATGGACCCGGCGAAGCTCCCGGCCCTGCGCACGCAGATCTGGGAGGTCGTGACGGCGGCGCAGCTGCACCACGACCTGCACGTCGACGCGGCCCCCGGCGAGGACGACTTCGACGACTTCATCCTCCACATCGACGGCTACCTCTGCGAGGTCAAGGACGTCCAGATCCGGGACGGCCTGCACATCCTGGGGGGCCCGCCGGCCGACGAGGCCCAGGTGAACCTGGTGCTCTCGATCCTGCGGGCCAGCCAGGTGTGGGGCGGGAAGGCGGCCCTCCCCGGCCTGCGCGCGGCCCTGGCGGCGTGGGCGGGCTGGGACGAGCAGGCGCTCCTGGCGAACCCGGGCGAGCGCCCCGGAGCGGCCGCTTCCGAAGTTCAGGAAAGCCACTTTCCTGTCCTGCAGGTTCATGAAAGTGGCTTTCCTGAACCTGGGCCGGCGCGGCTCGGGCGGCTCCTCGCCGTCGCCCCCGGGCCTGCCGTCACCGGAGCCGATCTCGTCGACGTCCTCGAGGGCGTGGCCCGGGCGCTCGTCACCCGCCTGCAGGAGCGGGGGTGGGCCGAGCCCGCCGCCGTCTGCGCCGACCTGCTGGGCGAGGAGATCCCCTCCGTCGTGGCCGTGCTCGACTTCGGCTGCCGCGAGGTCGTGCCGCGCCTGGAGCGCACCACCGACGAGGTCACGGCCGTCCTGCACGCCCTCGACGGGGGCTACGTCCCGGCCGGGCCGTCCGGCTCGCCGACGCGCGGGCTGGTCAACGTGCTGCCGACCGGGCGGAACTTCTACTCGGTCGACCCGAAGGCGATCCCCTCGCGGAGTGCGTGGGAGATCGGCTCGGCGCTCGCCGACTCGCTGGTCGCCCGCCACCTCGCCGACACCGGCGCCTACCCGTCCAGCGTCGGGCTCACGGTCTGGGGCACGAGCGCCATGCGCACCCAGGGCGACGACCTCGCCGAGATCCTCGCGCTCATCGGGTGCCGCCCGGTCTGGGACGACGCGTCGCGCCGGGTCACCGGGTTCGCGATCGTGCCGCTCGACGAGCTGGGCCGCCCGCGCATCGACGTCACCGTGCGCATCTCGGGGTTCTTCCGCGACGCGTTCCCGCACGTCATCACGCTGCTCGATGACGCGATCCGGGCCGTCGCGGAGCTGGAGGAGCCGGCCGAGCAGAACTACCTGCGCGCGCACGTCGAGGAGGACACGGCCGAGCACGGCGACCGCCGCCGCGCCACGTCGCGGATCTTCGGGTCGAAGCCGGGCGCGTACGGGGCGGGCCTGCTGCCGCTGATCGACGCCCGCAACTGGCGCAGCGACGCCGACCTCGCCGAGGTCTACGCGGTCTGGGGCGGCTACGCCTACGGCCGGGGCCTCGACGGGCGCGAGGCGCGCGCCGACATGGAGCAGTCGTTCCGCCGGATCGCGGTGGCGGCGAAGAACCAGGACACCCGCGAGCACGACATCGTCGACTCCGACGACTACTTCCAGTACCACGGCGGCATGGTCGCGATGGTCCGCGCGCTCACCGGCCGCTCGCCCGCGGCCTACGTCGGCGACTCCGCGGTGCCGCAGGCCGTCAAGACGCGGACGCTGGCCGAGGAGACCAAGCGGGTCTTCCGCGCCCGCGTCGTGAACCCGAAGTGGATCGCGGCGATGCAGCGCCACGGCTACAAGGGTGCGTTCGAGCTCGCGGCCACGGTCGACTACCTGTTCGGCTACGACGCCACCGCGGGCGTCGTCGACGACTGGATGTACGGCCGGCTCGCCGAGAGCTACGTGTTCGACGAGACCAACCGCGCGTTCATGGAGAAGAGCAACCCCTGGGCGCTGCGCGGGATCACCGAGCGGCTGCTCGAGGCCGCCGACCGCGGCATGTGGGCCAAGCCCGACGACGCCGTGCTCGACCGGCTCCGGCAGACCTATCTGGACCTCGAAGGGGACCTGGAGGGCCAGGAGTGAACACCCTGGTCGGAGTCGGCGTCGGACCCGGCGACCCCGAGCTGGTCACCGTCCGGGCCGCGAACCTGCTCGCGAAGGCCGACGTCGTGTTCGTCCCGGTGGCCGACTCCGGGGAGACCGGCCGCGCCGAGCAGACCGTCCTCTACTACGCCGAGGCGTGGCGGGTGGAGCGCGTGGTGTTCGCGCTGCACGACCGCGAGCACACCGAGCGGCGCGAGCGCGCGTGGGACGCCGCCGCCGCCCAGGTGGCGGCCTGGTTCGCCGCGCACCCGGGCGGCACCGCGGTGTTCGCGACCATCGGCGACCCGTGCGTCTACTCCACCTTCAGCTACCTCGCCGCCTCCGTGCGGGAGGTGCTGGGGGAGCTGGACGTGCAGCTCGTCCCGGGCATCACGGCGATGCAGGACCTCGCCGCCCGCTCCGGCACACCGCTGGTGGAGGGCCGGGAGCCGCTGTCCCTGTTCCCGATGACGGCCGGACCCGAGCGGTTCCGCGAGGCCCTGGAGCGCGGCGACGCCGTGGCCGCCTACAAGTTCGGCCGGATGCTGCCCGAGACCCTCGCCGTGCTGGAGGAGACCGGACGCCTGGACGAGGCCGTGTACGGCGCCGGCCTGGGCCTGCCGGAGGAGGACATCCGCCCGGCCAAGGACCTCGATCCCCGGAAGCGGGGCCCGTACCTGGCGACGCTGATAGTCCCACCGAAGCGCACGGGCCGAGGCGGAGCGTTGTGAACCCCGATCCCCGTGACGAACGGCACTCTCGTCGGTACCTAGCCGACGAAAGTGCCGTTCGTCGGGACTGCTTCCCGCGCGACCTGCTCGCCGAGACCGTCGCCGCGATCACCCCTGGGGACGCCACGGCCCGGGCCGCCGCCGTCGAGCGGCTGGACCGGATGACGAAGCCGCGCGGGGCCCTCGGCCGCGTGGAGGACCTCGCCATCGCGCTCGCCGGCATCGCCGGGACCTGCCCGCCGCCGGTGCCCGAGCCCGCCGCGGTGGCCGTGTTCGCCGGTGACCACGGGGTGCACGCGCAGGGCGTGACGCCGTGGCCGCAGGAGGTCACCGCGCAGATGGTGGCCAACTTCCTCGGCGGGGGAGCGGTGGTCAACGCGTTCGCGCGGCGGCTCGGAGTCGAGGTGTGCGTGGTGGACGTCGGCGTGGCCGCGCCCCCGCTCGACCCCGTGCCCGGCCTCCTGCCCCGGCGCGTCGCCGACGGCACCGCCGACCTCGCCACCGGTCCCGCGCTCACGCGCGAGCAGGTCGAGGCCGCCGTCGGGGTGGGGATCCAGACCGCGCGCGACCTGGTGGCCGCGGGCAACCGCTGCCTCGTCACGGGCGACATGGGCATCGCCAACACCACCGCGGCCGCGGCGCTGATCAGCGCGTTCACGGGGGCGGGCGCGGAGGAGGTGACGGGCCGCGGCACCGGCGTCGACGACGCCACGCTGGCCCGGAAGACGGCCGTGGTCGCGGCGGCGCTGCACCGGCACCGGCCCGACCCGGCCGACCCCCTCGGCGTGCTCGCCGCCTTCGGCGGGCTGGAGCACGCGGCACTCGCCGGGTTCGCGCTCGGCGGGGCCGCGCTGCGCGTCCCGGTGCTGCTCGACGGGGTGAGCGCAGGCGCCGCGGCGCTCGCCGCCGCCGCGCTCGCCCCGGCCGCGGTGCCGTCGTGGATCGCCGGTCACCGCTCGGCCGAACCGGGCCACGCCCGCGCCCTCGCCCACCTCGGCCTCGAGCCGCTGCTGGACCTCGGAATGCGCCTCGGCGAGGGCACCGGCGCGCTCCTGGCCCTCCCGGTGCTGCAGAGCGCGGCCCAGGCCCTCCAGGACGTCGCCACGTTCGACGCGGCCGGCGTCACCGACAAGACCACCGACAAGACCACCGACAAGACCACCGCGACACGCGCGCGCTGACTCCCGCGCGCTGCGTCAGGGGCGGGGCAGCACGGTCGGGGCCGCCGCGCCCGTCGCCGCCCCCGTCGCTGCGCCCGAGCGGACCGCCGACCACGACACGCGCACGAGCTGGACCGCGAGGGCCGACACGACCGCGACCTGGAAACCGAGGACCACCCGCTGCAGGACGCCTCCGACGTCGACGGATCCGAACAGCCCGGGCACGAGGTCGTCCAGCCGGCCCACGATGTAGGCCGCGGCGATGACGGCCGCGCCGATCGAGAGCATCCGGACCGTCGGGACGACGGGCCGCCACGCCGGGCTCTCGGCCAGGCGCGGAGCGGCCGCGAGGCCCGCGAACGACAGCAGCGCGAGGATTCCGGCTCCGGCGAACTGGTGCACCCAGCCGGCGAAGGTGAGGATCCGCGGGGAGTCGTCGATGGGGAACACCGCGGCGAGCACCAGGCACAGCGCCCACACCGCGAACAGGACGGTGGGGCGCCCGGCCATCCGCACCCCCGACCGCGCCATCCCGACCAGCACGGCGAGGGCCCCGACGGCCATCGCCACCGCGGCCGAGGTGAACAGCTGCTCGCCGCCGTCGACGAGGACGTAGTAGCTCAGCGGGGCGGTCACCGGGTTCAGCTCGTCGCGGTAGGCGAAGCCGAGGTAGATCATGATGAAGCTCGCGCGGGCCGCCGCGAGCAGCGCGAGCACGGCGAGCAGCAGCGTCGCCACGCTCAACAACCTCGACCGCTGCACACCCCTCATCCTGGCCCCCCGTTCGTCGCCGCGCGATCATCCGAACGCGGCGAGCCGGGTGGTGTGTTCCCGGATCAGAGAGCGGGGCCCACAGGAGCCGGGGCCGTGCTCTCCAGCGCGTCGAGGAGGTTCTCGACCGTGATCGAGCCGTGGAAGAGCTCCCCGTTGACGAACAGCGACGGCGTGCCCCGCACACCGCTGCGCACGCCGGAGTTGAAGTCGGCCTCCACCCGGTCCTCGACGAACCGCGTGGCGGGCCAGAGCACCTTCTCCGGCGGGATGCCGATCTCCTCCGCGTAGCGGCGCAGGTCCTCCTGCCGCAACGCAGGCTCGTCGCCCGCGTACAGCCGGGCGTGCATCGGCCAGAACTGGCCCTTCAGCGCCGCGCCCTCGGCGGCGACGGCGGCCGACAGCGCGAACGGGTGCAGCTCGGCCAGCGGGAAGTGCCGGAACGCGAAGACGATCCGGTTGCCCAGGCGCGTGACGACCTCGTCGATCACGGGCGCGGCGAGGCGGCAGTAGGGGCACTCGAAGTCGCCGTACTCCACCAGCGTGAGCTCCGCGCCGAGCACGCCCTGCAGGTGGTCGTAGCTGCCGATGCGGGGTTCGAGCGGCATCGTCTGACCTCCATGGCTCGTGGACGGCGTGCAGATCCGGGCGGGATCTCCAGGTGGCAGGATCATGCAGGTGACGGTCACGACCTTAGCCGAGCGCGGTGACCTCAGCCGCGCCGCGCGCTCGTTCCTGCGCACCGAGTCAGGGTCGGCCGCGCTGCTCCTCACCGCCGCGGTGCTCGCCCTCGCGTGGGCGAACCTCGGCCCGGGCTACGAGGAGTTCTGGCACACCGAGGTGGCGTTCTCCTTCGGTGGCACGGAGCTCGCCCTCGACCTGCGGCACTGGGTCAACGACGGGCTGATGGTGCTGTTCTTCTTCAGCGTCGGCCTGGAGATCTCGCGCGAGATGGTGCTCGGAGAGCTGCGCGGGCTCCGCGCGCTCGCGGCGCCCACGATCGCGGCGATCGGCGGGCTCGTCGTCCCCGCCGTGCTGTTCCTGCTGTTCAACGCGGGCGGGCCGGGCGCGGGGGCGTGGGGCATCGCGATCTCCACGGACACCGCGGTGGTGATCGGCGTGCTCGCGCTCGTCGGTCCGCGGTGCCCGGACCAGCTGCGCGTGTTCCTGCTGGCCCTCGCGATCGTCGACGACATCGGCGCCGTCGCGGCCATCGCGATCTTCTACACCGAGGACGTGGACCTCACCTCGCTCCTGGTGTCGGTCGTGCTCTTCGCGGCGTTGCTCGGGCTGCGCTTCGCGCGGTTCTGGCGCACCCCGATCTACGTGCTGATCGGCGTCGTGATGTGGCTCGCGGTGCTCGACTCCGGCGTGCACCCGAGCGTCGTCGGCGTCGTGCTGGGCCTGCTGGTCAACGCCTACGCCCCGCGGCCGCGCGACATCGCCCGTGCGCACGTGATGGGCGGCAGCTTCCTGCTCGACCCGAGCCCGGAGCGGGCGCTCGCCGCGCAGGCCGCGGTGACGGAGGCGGTGTCGCCCAACGAGCGGCTGCAGCTGCGCATCCAGCCGTGGAGCAGCTATGTGATCGTGCCGCTGTTCGTGCTGGCCAACGCGGGTGTGGTGCTCACGGGGGAGACGCTGGCCGCGGCCTTCGTCTCACCCATCACGTGGGGCATCATCGTCGGGCTCACGGTCGGCAAGCTCATCGGCGTGTCGGCGGGCACGTGGGTGGCGCTGCGCACCGGCCTCGGACGCGTTCCCGACACCCTGCGGTGGGGCCAGCTGATCGGCGGCGCCGGGCTGGCGGGCATCGGGTTCACCGTGGCGCTGTTCGTCACCGAGCTCGCGCTGGACGACGAGGCCCTCGTGACCGACGCGAAGATCGGCATCCTGACCGGTTCCCTGCTCGCGGGCCTGATCGGCTGGCTGATCTTCCGGGTGGCGGGCGAGCGCGGCGGCCAGTGCGCCCCGACCGGCCTCCCGGTGCTCCCTCCCCGCCCCTGGCGCCCACCGGCCTGACAGGCCCTCAGGCCCCAAGGTGCTCAGTCGAGGCTGGCCAAAGGGTCGGCTCGGGTCAGGGCCGCGTCCTCCGCCGCGAACGTGTGCGCGCGGCCGGGGCCCGTGCTGCGCGTCTCGAAGCGCACCGTGACGCGGCCGTGCCCGGCGCCCTGCACCCATCCGTGCCCGAACTCGGCGTGGGCGACGTCGTCGCCGGGCCGCCAGGGGCGCTCCGGGTCCGCGGCGGGCTCGGCCACCGCGGACGGCGGCTCCTCCACCGCGGCGGGCGCGTCCGGCGCCGGCATGAGGGCCTCGAAGAGCGCCGGCGGCGGGTCGTCGGTGAGCCCGGCCAGCGACACCCCGATCAGCCGCACGCCGCCCTCGGGCACGGCGGCGCGGGCCAGCCGCTGGGCCACGGACGTGAACGCCCCGAGGTCGGAGCTCGCGTAGGCGGCCGTCTCGGAGCGGCTCGACGTCGTGAAGTCGGCGCTGCGCACCTTCACGGTGACGGTGCGCGCCGCGCGCCCGGACGCGACGAGCCTGCGGTGGGCGGCCTCGGTCATCCGGGTGACGGCGTCGTGGACCGCGGTCATCGCGGTGAGGTCGGTGTCGAACGTGGTCTCCGCGCTGACCTGCTTGGCCGTGCCCCGCGGCGCGACCGGCCGCTCGTCGATCCCCCGGGCGAGGCGGTGCAGCTCGGTGCCGATCGCCGTGCCGAGCAGCCCGTGCACCTCGCGCAGGTCCATGGCGGCCAGCTCGCCGATCGTGCGGACGCCGAGCTTGTGCAGCCCGGCCTCGGCCACCGGCCCGACGCCCCACAGCGACCGCACCGGGAGCGGCCCCAGCACCTCGCGCTCCTGCGCGGGCGCGACGACCCGCATCCCGTCCGGCTTCGCCAGCTCCGAGGCGATCTTGGCCAGCTGCTTGCCCGAGCCGGCGCCGACCGACGCCGGCAGGCCGGTGGCGGCCCGCACGTCGGCGCGCAGCCGCGCGGCGAACCGCTCCACCTCGGCTGCCGGTGCTCCGGCGAGGGCGGGCGGCTCGAGGAACGCCTCGTCGATCGACACCGGCTCGAGGACGGGGGAGGCGTCCGCGAGCACGGCCATCACCCGCGCGCTGAGCGCCTGGTAGAGCGCGAACCGCGCGGGCAGCACCACCGCGTGCGGGCACAGCCGCCGCGCCTGGCCCATCGGCATCGCCGAGCGGGCGCCGAACACGCGGGCCTGGTAGCTCGCCCCGGCGACGACGGCCCGCGGCCCCAGCCCGCCGACCAGCACCGGCCGCTCCCGCAGGGTGGGACGGGTGAGCTGCTCGGACGCGGCGAAGAACGCATCCATGTCCAGGTGGAGGACCCAGCGTGCGCCCACACCGACATTCTCCCTGGACACCCCGACATCTTCCGCCGTACCGTCCTGGGAACGTGACGTCCACCCAGAGCAGTACCGGGACCAGTACCGAGATCACCAGCATCGCCGAGCTGGAGGCCGTCGTCGGCACGCCCCAGCCGGCGGTCGCGGAGAAGGTCCGCCCCTCCCTCGACCCGATCGACCGGGTGTGGCTCGCCCACTCCCCGCTGTGCCTCGTCGGCACGAGCGACGCCGAGGGGCGCGGCGACGTCTCCCCCAAGGGCGACCCCGCGGGCCTGCTCGCCCACGTGATCGACGACCACACGCTGGCGATCCCGGAGCGGCCCGGCAACAAGCGGGTGGACGGCTACCGCAACGTCCTGGTCAACCCGCACGTCGGCCTGCTCTTCCTGGTGCCCGGGCGCAGCGACACCCTGCGCGTCAACGGGCGGGCCAGGGTGCTGCGCGACGCCCCGTACTTCGACGAGATGGTCGTCAAGGGCCACCGGCCGATCCTCGCGCTCGAGGTGGCGATCGAGGAGGTCTTCTACCACTGCGCGAAGGCGTTCATGCGCTCGAAGCTGTGGCGACCCGAGACCTGGGACCACGAGGCGATCCCGTCCACGGCCCGCATCTCGAAGGCCCTCGTCCGCAAGGACACCCCGCTCGAGGAGCTCGAGCGCTACTACAGCCCGGCGTCCTACGCCGAGCAGCTCTACCGGGCCTGAGCCAGCAGGTCGTCCCCGGTCTCCTCGGTGACCGCGGGCCTCGCGCCGAACCCGGCGACGGCGGCGCGGTAACCGGGCGCCGGGTGCAGGTCGCGCAGCCAGACGGGGCCGGCGGGGGCGTCCTCGCCCGCCCAGTCGAGGACGCCCGACGGGCCGAGCGTGATCGCCGACATCGGCGCCGCGAGCCCGGTGCCCGCCGCCTTGAGCAGGGCCTCCTTCCGCGTCCAGAGCGTGAAGAAGGCCTCCGCGTCGGGCACGGTCTCGCGGGGGGAGCAGGCGTGCGCGGCCATCGCGGCGAGGTCGGTGAGCTCCCGGACCTGCTCGACGTCCAGCCCGACCGGTCCCGGCGGGTGGACGGCCACGCCGACGAGGTCGCCGGCGTGGGTCAGGGAGAACCCGGGGCCGCCGGGCAGCACCGGCTTGCCGTGCTGCGCGCCGCACCGGCAGGTGCGGTCGAACACCAGCGCGGCCGCGGGCCCAGCCGCGGCCTCGGCGAGCACGAGGCGCACCAGCGCGTGGGCGGCGAGGTAGCGGGCCTGGTCGGCGGGGCGGCGGAAGCGGGCGAGCCGGTCGCGCTCGTGATCGTCCAGCAGCGCGAGCAGCCCGGGGGCGTCCACAGGCGCCACCGGGGCCGCCCACCACACGACGGTCACGGGTGGGCTCGCGTCAGGGCTTGCGCCCGACGGCGCAGTAGGCGTCGATCGGCTCGGGCCTGCCGACCTCGACGCCGTCCGTCCGCCACTGGGTGAGCGGCACCAGCCCGGGCTCGACGAGCTCCGTGCCCGCGAACCAGCCCGCGACCTCGTCGACGGTGCGCAGCTGGTAAGGCGATCCCAGGTCGGCCTGCGCCTGGGCGCCCCGGACGACCGCCTCGCTGGTGCTGGTGCCCTCCCAGAGGGCCAGGTAGCTGCCGGACGGGGTGGCGTCGACCACGTGCGAGATGATCCTTCGAGCCTCGTCGTAGTCGGGGACGTAGCCGAAGACGCCCATGAACATCACGGCGACGGGCTGGGAGAAGTCGAGGATCTCCCGTGCCTGCTCGATGATGCGGGCCGGGTCGTGGTAGTCGGCGTCGACGTACTTGGTGACGCCCTCGGGGGTCGTGTTGACCAGCAGCGCCCGGGCGTGCGCGAGCACCAGGGGGTCGTTGTCGACGTAGACGATCCGGGATTCGGGCGCGACGGACTGCGCGACCTCGTGGGTGTTCTGCATGGTGGGCAGGCCGGTGCCGACGTCGAGGAACTGGCGGATCCCGGCCTCCCCTGCGAGGTAGCGCACCGCGCGGTTGAGGAACTGGCGGGATTTGAACGCCATGTCCACGATCTCGGGGAACGTCGCGCTCACCGCGTCGGCGATCTCCCGGTCGGCGGCGTAGTTGTCCTTGCCCCCCAGCCAGTAGTTCCAGATCCGGGCTCCGTGCGGAACGTCGGTGCGGATGTCCGGAAGGGGCTGGTCGGTCACGGAGACGTCCTCCTGGCGAGGGTGCGGGCGGTAGCGGCGCCGTGACCGTAGCGCAACGGAGCCACGACGATCACCCGTCCGGGTCGGAGGTGGCCGCCTCGAAGAACCTCTCGAGCTCGCCGCGGATGTCGGGGCCGCAGGGCTGGAACACGATCTCGGTGACGCCGCGGGAGGCGAGCTCGTCCAGGCGGTGCCGCACCTGGGCGCGGGTCCCGCTGATCGTCACGTCCCGCAGCATCGCGTGGCCGCCCGCGTCCCACGCCGCCTGGTCGGCCTCGTTGAGGTGGACGCAGTGACCGGTGTGGACGGCGAGGTGCCGCTGCTCCTGCGGCGTCTCGGCCACGACGTCCCACCACTGCGCGCCGCCGGGGAGCCCGCGCACGGCGTCGGGGCCGCCGAACTCGTAGGCGCCGTGGTAGGCCAGCGCCCAGCCCGGGCCGCCGGCCACGCGGACGCGCTCGGAGTCCACGGCCTCCTCCTCGTCGAGCACCGTGCCCCATGCCAGGTAGGGAACCCAGGAGTACTCGGCCGTGAACTCCGGCAGCTGCAGCGTGAGGTAGAGCCCGTCGCCGAGCTCGCGGGCCACCTCGTGGCCCTTGGGGCCGAGCGCGCCGACCAGCACGGGGACGTCGACGGGGCGGGCGGGTGCGTGCCCGTCGGGGTGCATCATCCGCATCTGCGCGCCCTCCCACTCGACGACCTCGCCGCGCAGCAGGCCCCGGTAGGCGCGGATGTAGGACGCCATGTACGACCAGGTGATCGCGCGGTACCCCATGGCCCGGCGCCCGGTGAACCCGGTGCCGAAGGAGATCGCGACCCGGCCGGGGGCGAGTGCGGCGAGGGTGGCGGTCGCGGCGGCGTTGACCATCGGGTGGCGCAGGCTCGGCACCAGCACGCCGGGGCCCAGCCCGATCCGTTCCGTCCGCTCGGCGGCCAGCGCGAGGGTCATCCACACGTCCGGGCTCTGCTGCGGCGTGTCGTAGACCCACGCCCGGGCGTAGCCCAGGCGCTCGGCCAGCGCGATGTTGTCCGGTGAGTCCAGGGCGGTCGGGAAAGCGCAGGACACCTCCACGGGGCCCCTCCTGTTCAGGAACGGGTCGGACGGGTCGGCAGGGGATGATCAGGGCAGGCCGGCGTGCGGGACGTCGACGCGGACCGCCAGCAGCTGGGCCTCGCGGACCGGGCGGCGTTCGTGCTCCGGGAACGAGGGCGCGGCGCACAGGAACAGGGTGCGGCCGTCGTCACCGCCCAGCATGCAGGCGAAGACCCCTGTGCCGGCCGGGACCTCCTCGGCGACCTCGCCGCCCTCGCGGACCCGCAGCACCCGGTCGTGCAGGGCGTCGGCCACCCAGATCGCGCCCTCGGCGTCCGCGCAGATGCCGTCGGGGGCGACCTCGAGCAGCTGCACGGCCTCGCCGACGTCCCCGGTCTGCGGGGTCTCCCCGAACTGTGCCCAGACCCGCCGGTTGTGCAGGCCCCCGTCGTCGTCCACGTCGAAGGCGGTCAGCCGCCCGGCGAACGTCTCGGCGACGACCAGCACGCCGCCGGGGAGGAGCACCATCCCGTTGGGGAAGCCGAGGTCCTCGGCCACCGTGGTGACGGTGCCGTCCGGGTCGACCCGGGTGAGCGTCGTGTAGCGCAGCGCGCCACCGCCCATGAGGTCGAAGCCGAAGTTGCCCACGTAGGCGCGGCCCCGCTCGTCGACGAGCATGTCGTTGAGGAACCCGCTGACGACGCCCGACAGGTCGGCGTGCTCGCGGAGCTCTCCCGCCTCGTCGCGCACGAGGACGCGGTGGTCGCGCATCGACACGACGAGCGCGCGCCCGTCGGGCAGGAAGCCGAGCCCGGACGGCTGGCCGGGCACCTCGGCCACGACCTCGGTGCCGCCCCGTCCGTCGGTCGTCACGACCTTCTCGGTGTAGAAGTCCGAGACCCACAGCCTGCCGTCGCGCCAGCGCGGGCACTCCAGGAAGGAGAACCCGTCCAGCACGACCGTCAGCTCCCTGGTCGCCGGCTGTCCTTGCCCCATCGTGACCTCGCTCCGCACGTCGTCGTCGGCAGTTCGGAGAGTCGCTGGCAGCGCATGTGACTGAGCGCATAGTTACCGTGGGCCGGGGTGGTGTCAAGGGAGCCCGCAGCCCGTCCTGACGAGGGAGAGGGGACCAATGCCGTCGAAGGAACATCGGCGCAGCGGTGGGAGGCGACCCGCGCCCGTGGCGGACCTCGACGCAGGTGAGGTCCCCGACCGCTTCTGGGACGAGGGGACCTCGCCGGTCTCCCGGGCGCTGCTGGCCTCGGCGGTGCGGTGCTTCGCCCGCAGGGGCTTCCACGCCACCACCACGCGGGACATCACGGCGGGGGTCGGGTTGAGCCCGGGCGCGCTCTACGTCCACTTCGCGTCCAAGGAGGAGCTGCTGTTCGAGATCGCGCGGACCGGCCACGAGCGCGCCCTGGACGCGCTGCGGTCCCGGACCGACGACGGTGACAGCGCGCGTTACGTCCGGCGGCTCGTGGCCGGCCTCGTGACCTGGCACGCCCGCCACCACACCATCGCCCGGGTCTGCCAGTACGAGCTGGGCGCCCTGGAGCCCGCGCACCACGCCGCCGTCCTCGCCCTGCGGCAGCAGTTCTCGGCGGTGCTGCGTTCCGCGGTGGCACGCGGTGTGGAGGAAGGCGTCTTCGACGTCCCCGACGTCAACCGCGCCGTACGCGCGATCCTGTCGCTGGGCATCGACCTCGTGCGCTGGTACCGCCTCGACGGCGCGGACCCGCCCGAGGCCCTCGGCGAGTTCTACGCCGACCTGGCGCTGCGGATGATCGGCACCCGCCCGCCACCCGGGCCCGGCTGACGGGGCGGGCCCGGGTGGCGTCACCGCGTGGCAGGCCCGTCGGTCGTCCACTCGGTGACGTGGTCCTGCACGAACTCGGCGAAGGTGCGGGGCGGGTGACCGGTCAGGTCGAGCACCGCCGTGCTGACCGCGTCGTCCCGGCCGGCGGCGAGCCCGGCGTCCACGGCGGCGAGGGAGGCGGCGAACCCGGCGGGCAGGCCTGCGGCCCGGTACTGCTCCGCCACCTCGCCGGTCCCGCTGCGCAGCACGCGGACCGGACGGCCGGTGCGGGCGGTGATGATCGCCGCCGCATCCGCGTAGCCGAGCGCCTTCGGGCCGGTGAGCAGGTGGTCGCTCCCGTCGCCGGGGTGGCCGTCGGGGTCGGACAGCAGCGCGGAGGCGACGGCGGCGATGTCGCGCGCGTCGATCCAGCCCACCCGGCCCGACCCGGCGGCGGTGCGGATCTCGCCGTGCTGCCGGATCCGCTCGCCCATCGGGTGCGGGCTCAGGAAGTTCTGCATGAACGCGGACGGGCGCAGCACCACCCAGCCGGGCCGGGCCCGCACCCGCGCGGCCATCTCCAGCGCGCCGGGGGCGCCGGGCAGCTCGATGGCGGAACCGAGCAGCACCACGCGGCGCACGCCGAGCCGCTCCGCCTCGGCCAGGAACGGCCCGACCAGCGGCATCGGGTCCACCGTGAGCGGCGGAGGCACCAGGTAGACCCGGTCCACGCCGCGCAGCGCCGCGCTGTGGGTGGCCGGGTCGTCCCAGTGGAACCGGACCGCGTCGGGATCACCTGCCGCCGGGTGGCGCCCGGCCACGCGGACCGGCACCCCACCGCTGCGCAGCAGCTCGGCCAGCGCGGACCCGGTCTTCCCGGTGCCCCCGGTGATCAGCACGCCGGTCACCGGGCGCTCCCGGGACCCAGCGAGCCGAGCAGATCGGGGAGCGTGCCGGCCGCCGAGGCGGCGGCCAGCGGGTTCCAGTAGTCCCGGTACCGGGTGATCAACCCGTCCCGGGTGGTGATCACGGTGATGTAGTCCAACCGGTAGGGCTCGCCGGTGCGGACCGTGCGCCCGTGCGCGGTGAACTCGGCGACGACCGTGTCCGGATGCTGCGTGTGGTGCACGGTGACCTCCGGGACCGCCCGCACATCCATCCGTTCCGGGTAGCCGGCCAGGTAGGCGCGCACGGCCTCGCGCCCGGCCACCCGGCCCGGCGAGCTGCCCTCCGCGAACGGGAACTCGGCGACGCCGTCCGGCGCCCACAGCTCGGCGATCGCATCCATGTCCTTGGTCAGCAGCAGTTCCAGCAGCAGCCGCAACGTCTGCTCGGGGGTGCGTGGCACCGTGGTCCTCCAGCGTCTCGCGAGGTGTGACGACACCAGGTTGGGTGCGGGGGCCGCCGCCGCGGAACGGACGGGTGAGACCCGGACCGCCGGTCCGTGGATGGGGCGGGTGCCGCCGTGCCACGCTGGTCGGCGTGAGCAGAGGTGAGCTGGCCGACTTCCTGCGCCGTCGTCGGGAGGCGTTGCGCCCGGAGCAGGTGCCGGCCCACGCCTCCGGCCGGCGGGCCCGGCGCACTCCGGGGCTGCGCCGGGAGGAGGTGGCCGAGCGGGCGGCGGTGTCCCACAGCTACTACGAGCGGCTGGAGCAGGCCCGGGGGCCGCGCCCGTCGCCGCAGGTGTTGGCCGCGCTGGGCACGGCGCTGCGGCTCACCGCGGCGGAGCGCGAGTACCTGGCGCGGTTGGCGGGGCAGACCGCACCCGGCACCGACGGGGACCGCGCGCCCGTGCCCGCCGATGCCCGCCGGATGCTGCACCGGCTCGGGCCGGTTCCGGCCTACCTGGTCGACGAGCGCGGGGACGTCGTGGCCTGGAACGCCGCGGCGGTCGCGTTGATCATCGATTTCGCCCGGCTGCCCGTCGAGGAGCGCAACACCGTGCGGCTGTCCGTCCGGCTGGGCGGCTCGCTCTGCTCGTCACCGGCGGGCGAGGAGGACGGGTTCGCCCGGCAGGCGGCCGCCGACCTCCGCGCCAGCAGCGCCCGGCGCCCGGCCGACCGCGCGCTCGGCGAGCTGGTCGACGAGTACGCCGCGCACAGCCCGCAGTTCGCCGCCGCATGGCGCAGCCACGACGTGCGGCCCGTGCCGACGCTGCGCAAACACCTGCACCACCCGGAGCTCGGCGAGCTCGAGCTGGACCGCCAGACCCTGCTGGTGCCCGGCACCGACCTGCGGCTGGTGCTCTACACCGCGGATCCCGGCAGCCCGAGCGCCACCGCACTCGCGCGGCTGGGTGCCTCCGGTACGTCGTGAGGTGAGGTCACGGACGACCGAGCAGCAGGACGTCGAGCGCTCCTCAGCGGAGTGGCGCTCGTACTGCTCGGTCGTCCGCGAGGATCAACCGGTGCGGCGCACCGGGTTGATCCGGCGGCCCTGCGCGGCGCGGGCCTGCCCCGAGGAGCCGGCGTGGACGGCTCCACTCGGGGTCTTCCGGCCCGCGCGGCCGCGACGGGCCGCCCGGTTGGCCGGCGCCGGAGCGGCGTCGGCGGGAACGGGCTCGCCGTCGACGGCGAGCAGGGACGAGAGCAACGGATCACGCAAGGGGTGCCTCCTGCAGGGGTGACGGGGCCGGCGCAGCGGAGCCGAGGCGGCTCCCGGATCGGGTCCGGGGCCGGCCGGTTGGCTGGGACGGGGGCGGCGGGGGACTGGCTCCCGGGCCGCGGTGCCGCGCGTGGCGGCCGTCTCTTACAGGCGCATGAGAGGAACGATAGGCGCGGGCGATCCGGCGCGCCACGGATTTTCCGGCGACCTCCGGCGACGTCTGTAAGCTGGTGCTTACATCGACTGCGGGAGGATCAGTGACCGCCACCCTCGAGCTCTTCGACGGCGCGTTCTGGCGCGATCCCTACCCGGCCTACGCGGCCCTGCGCGCCGACGAACCGGTGCGCGAGGTGCAGCGGCCCGACGGCACCGTGTGGCTCATCAGCCGCTACGCCGACGTCCGCGCGGCGCTCGCCGACCCGCGCCTGTCCAAGGACTGGCGCTACACGCTCCCGCCGGAGCAGCGCGCGTCGATGCCGGCGACGCCGATCCCGATGATGATCCTCATGGACCCGCCGGAGCACACCCGGCTCCGGAAGCTGGTGTCGCGCTCGTTCACCCTGCGGCGGATGGAGGAGCTGCGCCCGCGCGTGGAGGAGATCGCCGGCGAGCTGCTCGATGCGCTGCCGCCCGCGGGGCGCGTGGACCTCATGGCCGAGTACGCCTTCCTGCTGCCGGTGTTCGTGATCTGCGAGCTGCTCGGGGTGCCCAAGGAGGACCGCGACGAGTTCGCCGCGTGGTCGCGGACGATGGTCGACGAGTCGGCGCAGGGCGACGCCCAGGCCGCGTCCGCCGCGATGCACTCCTACCTCGGGAACCTCGTCGAGGCCAAGCGCGCCCGTCCCGACGGCGGCCTGCTCAGCGCGCTCGTCGAGGTGGCCGAGGACGGCGACCGGCTGTCGCAGGAGGAGCTCGTCGCGATGGGGATGATGCTGCTCATCGCCGGCCACGAGACCACCGTCAACCTCATCGGCAACGGCGTGCTCGCGCTGCTCACCCACCCCGCGCAGCGCGCGCTGCTGCAGGAGCGGCCCGACCTGCTGCCCGCGGCCGTCGAGGAGTTCCTGCGCTGGGACTCCCCGGTGCACAGCGCGCCGGTGCGGTTCGCGGCCGAGGACGTGGAGTACTCGGGCGTCACGATCCCGGCCGGCGCGGTCGTCACCCTGTCGCTGGCCGCCGCCAACCGCGACGCCGGTCGGTTCGACGACGCCGAGGAGCTGCGCGTCGACCGGGACGCGGGCGGGCACGTCGCCTTCGGGCACGGCCTGCACCACTGCCTCGGGGCGCAGCTGGCCCGCATCGAGGGTCAGGAGGCGATCGCGGCCTTGCTGGCGCGCCGGCCCGAGCTGGCGCTCGCCGTCGACGCGCAGGAGCTCGTGCACCGGCGCAGCACGCTGATCCGGGGCCTGACCGAGCTGCCGGTGGAGCTGGGCCCCGCCGCCTGAGGCTCCGACTTCACCGATGCGCGGTCCTCGGAATCCTCAGCGCAGCGGCGCTCCGGTCGCCGCGCGGACCTCGTCGGCGCTCACGCCCGGCGCCGTCTCGACCAGCGCGAGCCCGCCGTCGGTCACGTCGATCACGGCGAGGTCGGTGACGATCCGGTCGACGCAGGCGAGGCCGGTGAGCGGCAGGGTGCACTCCGGCACGATCTTGGGGGCGCCGTCGCGGGCGGTGTGCTCCATCATGACGATCACGCGGGCCGCCCCGTGGACCAGGTCCATCGCGCCGCCCATGCCTTTGATCATCTTGCCGGGCACCGCCCAGTTCGCGAGGTCGCCGCGGGCGCTGACCTGCATGGCGCCCAGCACGGCGACGTCGACGTGCCCGCCGCGGATCATGCCGAAGCTCGCTGCCGAGTCGAAGTAGGACGCCCCCGGCAGGACGGTGACGGTCTCCTTGCCCGCGTTGATCAGGTCCGGGTCGACCTCGTCCTCGCTCGGGTAGGGGCCGACGCCGAGGATGCCGTTCTCGGAGTGCAGCACCAGCGTGCGGCCGGGCGGCACGAACCCGGGGACGAGGGTGGGCATCCCGATCCCGAGGTTGACGTAGGCCCCGTCGGGCAGCTCCTCGGCCACCCGCGCGGCCAGCTGCTCCCGCGTGCGCTTCACGACCGCACCGTCCGGAACTCGACGGGCTTCGCGGCGTCGGGCACGTGCACCACCCGCTGGACGTGGACGCCGGGCGTGTGCACGGCGTCCGGGTCGAGCTCGCCGGGCTCCACGAGGTGTTCGACCTGCGCGATCGTGATCCGTCCCGCGGTGGCGCACACCGGGTTGAAGTTGCGCGCGCTGCGCCGGTAGGCGAGGTTGCCGTGCCGGTCGCCCTTCCAGGCGTGCACGAGCGCGTAGTCGGGCACGATCGCCTCCTCCAGCACGTGGCCGCGCCCGCCGAACTCGCGGACCTCCTTGCGGGGCGAGCGGACCGCCACCCCGCCGTCGGCGTCGTAGCGCCAGGGCAGCCCGCCGTCGGCCACCTGGGTGCCGACGCCCGCGGGCGTGAAGAACGCGGGGATCCCGGCGCCGCCCGCGCGCAGCCGCTCGGCGAGCGTGCCCTGCGGGGTGAGCTCGAGCTCGATCTCCCCGGCCAGGTACTGCCGCGCGAACTCCTTGTTGTTGCCCACGTAGGAGCCGATCGTGCGCCGGATGCGGCCCGCGGCGAGCAGGGTGCCGAGCCCGAACCCGTCGACGCCGAGGTTGTTGCTGATCGTCTCCAGGTTCGTGGCGCCCTGTTCGAGCAGCGCCGCGATCAGCGCCGCCGGCACGCCGGACATCCCGAACCCGCCGACGGCCAGCGACGCGCCGTCGGGCACGTCGGCGACGGCCTGCGCCGCTGTTGCGACCACCTTGTCCATCACGCCCGGCACTGTATCGAGCGGTTCGCTGTTCGCACAAGCGTTCGCAATGCGAACACGCTCGTTCGGACGAGGTCGGCCCGGGCGCGAGCCCGCGTCCCCGCGCGACGTACGGTTCCGCGTCATGGTCAGTGCGCTGTTCGACCCGGTGTTCGGGGCCGACCGGGTGGCTGCTCGCCTCGACGACGCCTCGTGGGTGGCGGCGCTCGTCGCCGTCGAGGTGGCGCTGGTGCGCGCGGCGGCCGAGCACGGTGTCGTGCCCACCGCCGACGCCGAGCGGATCGAGGCCGTCGCCGCCGGGTTGCGGGTCGACCCCGCCGCGCTGGGCCGGGCGGCCGTCGAGGGCGGCAACCCGGTGATCCCGCTGGTGCGGATGCTGCGGGCGGCGGCGGGGGAGGCGGGCGCGTCCGTCCACCCCGGTGCCACCAGCCAGGACGTCATGGACACGGCCGCGGTGCTGCTCGTCGGCTGGGCGGGCGAGGTCGTGCTCGACGACCTGCGCGGCGCCGCCGACGCCGCCGCGGCCCTCGCACAGGAGCACCGCGACACCCCGATGATCGCCCGCACGCTCGGGCAGCAGGCGCTGCCCACGACGTTCGGGCTCGTCGCGGCCGGATGGTGCACCGGCGTGGACCGCGCTCGGGCCCGGCTGGCCGAGGTGGTGGGCGCGCTGCCGGTGCAGCTCGGCGGGGCTGCCGGCACGCTCGCGGCCCTGCACCCGCACGGGCCGGCCGTTGCCGCGTCGCTCGCCCGCGCGTTGCGGCTCGCCGACGCGGCCCCGTGGCACACCGAGCGGACGCGCATCGGGGAGCTGGCCGGCGCGCTCGCGGTCGCCGCGGGAGCCTGCGCCAAGCCGGCCACCGACGTGGTGCTGCTCGCCGGCACCGAGCTGGGGGAGGTGTCGGAGGCGGCGCCCGGCGACTCGTCGTCGATGCCGCACAAGCGCAACCCGATCGCCGCGGTCACCGCCCGCGCGGCCGCGCGCCGGGCGCCCGGGCTCGCGGCCGTGCTGCTCGCCGCGGCCGACCACGAGCACCAGCGCGCCGCCGGGCCGTGGCACGCCGAGTGGCAGACCCTCGACGAGCTGCTGCGCGCCGCAGGCGGCGCCGCGGCGCGGCTGCGCACGTCGCTGGAAGGACTGCAGGTCCACCCCGAGCGGATGGCCGCGAACCTCGCCCTGCCCCCGGTGGGCGCCGCGGCGCCCGGCCACGCGGGCGAACTGGTCGACCGGCTGCTCGCCGAGCGGGTGCGGTGAGCGCCGGGGACGGCGCGGACGGACCGGCACCGCGCAGCGAGCACGTCCGGTCGCTGGACCGGGGTCTCGCCGTGATCAGGGCGTTCGACGCCGAGCACCCGGAGCAGAGCCTCAGCGACGTCGCCCGGCGCACCGGCCTGACCCGGGCCGCCGCCCGCCGCTTCCTGCTGACCCTCGCCGAGCTCGGCTACGTCCGCACCGACGGGAAGCTGTTCGCGCTGACGCCCCGCGTGCTCGAGCTCGGCTACGCCTACCTGTCCAGCCTCTCGCTCCCCGAGGTCGCCGCACCGCACCTGGAGGCGCTGGTGCGGGAGGTGCAGGAGTCCGCCTCGGTGTCGGTGCTCGACGGTGCCGACGTCGTGTACGTCGCGCGCGTCCCGACGTCCCGGATCATGACCGTGGCGATCACGATCGGCACGCGGCTACCCGCCTTCGCGACGTCGATGGGCCGGGTGCTGCTGGCCGCCCTCCCGCCCGACGAGCGAGCACGGCTCCTGTCCACCGCCCCGGCCCGGCCGTTGACCGAACGCACGATCACCGACCCGGACGCCCTCGGGCGCGAGCTGGACGCCGTCCGGGAGGCCGGCTACTGCGTCGTCGACCAGGAGCTGGAGCTCGGGCTCCGCTCGATCTCGGTGCCCGTCCGCGACCGGAACGGTGAGGTCGTCGCCGCCGCGAACGTCAGCACCAGGGCGGGCTCGCGCGACGTCGTCCGCGACGTCCTCCCGGCCCTGCGGGCCTGCGCCGCCGCCATCACCGCAGACCTCGCCGCAGGCGCCTGACCCCGCGAGCCTCCCGCCCACCCACCGCGAGCCCCCCGCCGCCACCGCGAGTCTCCCGTTGGGACAGCGCGAGTCTCCCGTCCGAACAGCGCGAGTCTCCCGTCCGGACAGCGCGAGTCTCCCGTCGGGACAGCGCGAGTCTCCCGTTCGGGCCGGGCGAGTCTCCGTCCGGACAGCGCGAGTCTCCCGTCCGGGCCGGAGGCCTCGGGGCCCCTCGCGCGGGGGTGAGGGAATGTCGATATGCGGGACTCGCCGTGTCGAGATGGGGGACTCGCCGTGTCGAGATGGGGGACTCGCCGTGTCGGGGTGGGGGACTCGCGGTGTCGGGGGTGGGCGGCAGACTTCGCCGCATGGTCGAGCGCGTGCTGTCCACCCGGGAGCTCAACCGCGCCTTGCTGGCGAGGCAGCTGCTCCTGGAGCGCTCCACGGCCGGGCCGGAGCGGGTCGTCGAGCAGGTGGCGGGGCTGCAGACGCAGTACGCCCCCTCGGGGTACGTCGGCCTGTGGTCGCGCCTTGCCGGGTTCCGGCGCGACGTGCTCACCGAGGCGCTGCTCGACGGGCGCATCGTGCAGGCCTGGATGATGCGCTGCACCATCCACATGGTCGCGGCGGGTGACTACTGGCCGTTCACGGAGGCGGTGCGGGAGGCGCGCCGGGAGTGGTGGCGGCGGGTGAGCCCGCTGCCGGCGCAGTGCGACATGACGGCGGTCGCGGCGGCGGTGCGGGGCCACCTCGTCGACGGCCCGCTCAAGCAGGCCGAGATCCAGAAGCGGCTCGTCGCCGACGGCTTCCCCCGCGAGGTCTGGCCCGGCGTGCAGCTGTGGCTCGATCTCGTGCGCGTGCCGCCCGCAGGAACGTGGGGCACTCCGCGCGCCCACGTGTACGGGCTCGCCGAACGGACGGTGCCGCACGAGGCGGTCGACCCCGAGGTGGCCGCGGAGCTGCTCGCAGGCCGCTACCTGCGGGCCTTCGGTCCGGCCGCGGCGGGCGACCTCGCCTCGTTCTGCGGCTGGAGCGTCACGGCGGCGCGCGCCGTCCTCGCCCGCATGGAGCTGCGCCGCTTCCGGGGCGAGTCGGGCGCCGAGCTGGTCGACGTGCCGGACGCGCCGCTCCCGGCCGCCGACACGCCCGCGCCGGTGCGGTTCCTCGGTCAGTGGGACGCCAACCTGCTGGTGCACGTGCGGCGGGCGCAGATCCTCCCCGAGGAGCACCGCCCGCGCGTCTTCGCCCGGAACATCCCGCAGTCGGTGCCCACGTTCCTCGTCGACGGGCAGGTGGCCGGCACCTGGCGCCTCGTCGACGGGGCGGTGCGCTGCGAACCGTTCCACCCGCTGCCCGCCTCCGCAGGCCGGGAACTGGCCGAGGAGGCGGAGCGGTTGGCGGCGTTCCACGCCTGAGCGGCGGGTTCAGATCGGAGGGAGTTCCGCGCGCGAGTCGGGCAGGGCGCGCAGCTCGGCGAGTTGTCGCGCCCGGTCGCGGTCCTTCTCCACGGTGGGGAGGTCGAGGTCGGGCAGGCGGGCCGGGCGCACGATCGACAGGGTCACGAGCGCGGCGACGACGAGCAGGAGGACGATCGCTGAAGTCATGGCACGAAGTCTTCGCCCGCCAACTTACTGCCACCAGTGGCGGAACTGACCACTGCTGTAAAAATCCTGCCATACTCGGGTCATGCTCCGTTCCATCGCCGTGCTCGTCCTCCCGCAGGTCTCGCCGTTCGAGTTCGGCACGATCTGCGAGGTCTTCGGCATCGACCGCACCGCCGAGGGGCTGCCCCCGTTCGAGCTGCGCGTGTGCGGGCCCGAGGCCGGGGTGCCGATACCGAGCACCGTCGGGTGCGAGGTGGTGCCGGAGTACGGGCTCGAGGGGCTGCGCGGCGCCGACCTGGTCGCGGTGTCGGCCACCCGACTCCGCGAGTTCCCCGACGACGTGGTCGACGCCGTGCGGGAGGCCGCCGCGTCGGGGAGCACGATGCTCGGCGTGTGCTCGGGCGCGTTCGTGCTCGGCGCGGCGGGGCTGCTCGACGACCGGCCGTGCACCGCGCACTGGATGAACGTGGACGATCTGCGGCAGCGGTTCCCACGGGCCCGCATCGATCCGGACGTGCTGTTCGTCGACGACGGCGACCTCGTCACCAGCGCCGGCACGGCCGCGGGCATCGACGCGTGCCTGCACGTCGTGCGCCGGGAGCTGGGCAGCGCGGCGGTCAACGTGATCGCACGCCGCATGGTGGTGCCCCCGCAGCGCGACGGCGGGCAGCGGCAGTTCGTGGAGCAGCCGGTACCGCACTGCCGCGCCGACGGGCTCGCCCCGGTGCTGGACTGGGTCGTGGAGAACCTGGAGATCGAGCACTCGGTCTCCGACCTGGCGCGACGCGCGCGGATGTCCGACCGCAGCTTCGCCCGCCGCTTCGTCGCCGAGACCGGCACCACCCCGCACCGTTGGCTCACCCTGCAGCGGGTGCTGCGCGCCCAGCGGTTGCTGGAGGACACCGATCTCGGCATCGACGAGGTGGCCCAGCGCTGCGGCTTCGGCAGCGGCGCGCTGCTGCGCCACCACTTCCGCAAGGTCGTCGGGGTGGCCCCGGCCGACTTCCGGCGCACCTTCGCCACGCGCACGGCGCTGGCCGGGAGCTGACGCGCCCGCGCCGCTTCACCGACGGACTTCCGCCGGGGGCCACTAGGGTCGGTGGGGTGACCGAGGGCACGGGCACCGACGGCGGCGGATGCGCCGCGCCCGCCCGCCGCCCGCTGCCGGGCGCCTCGGCGTCCCCGTCTCCCCGCGCCGCACCACCGGCGCCCACCGCCGACCGCTGCGCACGGTCGGCCCGCAGGCGGGAGGGGGTGACCTGCACCCCCGGGCGGCGCCTGCCGCCCGTCCCTTCCCGGACTGACCTCCCCCACCACAGGAGATGACACATGCAGCAGCGACCTGCCCGGGTCGCGGTGATCGGAGCGGGCCCCTCCGGGCTGTACGCCGCCGCCGCGCTGCTGACCTCCGGGGAGCCGGTGAGCGTCGAGGTGCTCGACCGGCTGCCCGCCCCGTACGGCCTCGTGCGCTACGGCGTGGCCCCCGACCACGTGAAGATGAAGTCGGTCATCCGCGTCCTGCAGCAACCGTTCGAACGGGGGCGCGGCGAGCTCCCCGCCGTCGAGTTCCTCGGCGGCGTCCACGTCGGCGACGGCGGCATCCCGCTCGAGGTGCTGCGCGAGCACGTCCACGCGGTCGTGCACGCCACCGGCAGCTCGGTGGACCGCGCGCTGGGCGTCCCCGGCGAGGACCTGACCGGTTCGCTGGGCTCGGGCGCGTTCGTCAGCTGGTACTGCGGCCACCCCGACCGGACCGGGCTGCGGCCGCTGCTCGACCACCCGGGCGTCGCCGTGGTCGGCGCCGGCAACGTCGCGCTGGACGTCGCGCGCGTGCTCGCCAAGTCCGCCGACGAGATGGCGGCCACGGACGTGCCCGATCCGGTGCTCGACGTCCTGCGCACGAGCGCGGTCCGCGACATCCACGTGCTGGTCCGGCGCGGCCCGCAGCACGTGCGGTTCACGCCGGCCGAGCTGCGCCAGATCGGCGAGCTGGCCGACGCCGACGTCCTCGTGCACGACGACGGCCTGCTCGCGGCGGGCGTCGAGGAGCCGGAGGACCGGCGCCACCGGCAGATGCTCGACCTGCTGGCGGAGTGGTCGGCGACGGCGCCGACCGGCCGGAGCCGGCGGATCCACCTGCGCTTCCTGCGCTCCCCGGTGCGGATCCTCGGCACGGGGGGCCGGGTGAGCGGCGTGGTCGTCGAGCGCAACGAGATCGTCGACGGCCGCGTGACCGGCACCGGTGAGCAGGAGACGATCGACGTCGGGCTGGTCGTGCGGGCGATCGGCTACGACGCCGAGCCGATCCCCGGCCTGCCGTTCGACGCCGCCACCGGCACGGTCCCGAACGAGGGGGGCCGCGTGGTGCGGGACGGCGTGCCGGTGCCCGGGGCCTACGTCACGGGCTGGATCAAGCGCGGGCCGACCGGCGTGATCGGCACCAACAAGGCGGACGCGGTGGAGACCGTCGCCGCGCTCCTGGAGGACCTGCCCGGCCTACCCGCCCCGGCGCACCCCGAGCCGGCCGCGCTGCGGGCCGCGCTGACCGCCCACGGGGTGCGGCCGGTGGACTGGTCGGCGTGGCTGCGCCTGGACGCCGAGGAGGTGCGGCGCGGCGGGCTGCGCGGCGCCGAGCGGGTGAAGGTCGCGGAGCTGAGCGAGATGCTCGACGCCGCGCACCGCGCGTGCACCGGCCCGTGAGTGGTTGCGGTCGTGAGTGGCCGACCATGATGGGCTCCTGTCGGAGCTCAGTAGGCGGCGGCGATCGCACGGCCGAACGTCGACCGTTCCCCGAGTGCTCGGAGCATGAGATGCGCGGCGTCGGCGCGGGAGAGGCGTACGCCGCGTCGGACGTTGCGTTCGACGGCGGTGCGGTACCGACCGGTCAGGGCCGAGTTCGTCAAGTACGGCGTGCGCAGCGCGGTCCAGGCGAAGCCGCTGGCACGGAGGAGGTCCTCCATCTTCGCGACGTCGACGAAGTGTGAGCCGACGGCGAGTCGCGCCAGCGGTGTGGCGAAGTACTGGTTGTAGAGACCGGCTCCGGGTTCGCGCTTGGGCGGGTGGGGCCGGGCCGGTGTGGCGGCGGTCGACACCCCGGCGCCGCTGATCGCGATGATGCGGCGGCAGCCGGTGTCCTGCATCGCCGCGAGGATCGCCTCGGTGCCCGTGGAGACGACTCCGTACTCGTGCCTGCCCCGCGGTCCCAGGCAGGACAGGACCGCGTCGGCCCCCTCCACAGCGGACCGCAGAGCCGCGGGGTCGGGGCGTGCGAGGTCCACCGCGACAGCGGAAACATCGCGGTCGACGTTCTGCGGGTTGCGCACGGCAGCGGTGACCGCGTGCCCGGCAGCGAGCGCCTGGTCGACGACGTGGCAACCGATGCCGCCGGTTGCCCCGACGATCGTGAGGTGCATGGGCGCTCTCCATACGATGGTCAGATAATACAGAACTCAGACAATACGAGAACCGTATGGCTCTGCCGACGTGATGTCAACGGATGGACAGGCCCCGGGCGGGTCCGTCGAGCTCCGCGTGCGCGCGGGTCGGGCCGTCAGCAGGGTTCGACGGAGACGACCGCCGGGACCGCGCCGAGGCGGTCGGCGAAGCCGGCGCACTCCGCGGCGGTGAGGGAGACCGTGCAGGTCACCGAGCTGTACGGGACCCCGTCACGGACCTCGACGGTGAACTCCCGCACGGGGAAGCCGCCGGCGCGCAGGGCCGAGGCGATGTCGAGGACGCCCTGCATGCCACCGGTGGTGACGATCTCGTGGCGGCGCTGCAGGCGCGGGGCCCAGGTGGCGCGGGGGGATTGGTGGTCGAGAACGCTCATCGTTCGGCTCCAGTTCCACGGAGGGTGGGGGCCGAGCCAGGCCTCGGGTGCGTGGGGGAGCGCGGCGCGCCGGCGGCCTGGTTCAGCCGACGCGCGGCACTACGGCCGCGGCGAGGGCGAGGGCGTTGCGCATGACATGAGGATAACGCGCATCACACCCGGCGGGTGCGCCGACCCGCCCCTCCCGGGTGAGAAGCAACGGGGAGGACGACCGTCGCCGTGACCGGCAGCAGCGGGAAGCTCGGGCGCCACGTGGTGCGCCACCTGCAGGAACACGGCTACCGGGTGGTCGCGCTCGCGCCGGGGCTCACCACGGACGTGTTCGTGATCGCCAACGCCGACAGCGTGATGTCGCGGCCCAGCGTGGATCTGGCCGCCGAGGTCTACCCGGGCGTGCCGGTCACCCGGGAGCTCGGCGAGCACGAGACGATGCTGTCGATCGACAAGGCCCGCCGCGTGCTGGGCTACGAGCCCCGGTTCAGCCGGCGGGGGTAGGGCCGATCGGGAGCGGGTCGGCCACGTCGAGCAGTGCCGGCGTGAAGCGCCGCCACGCCAGCGCGGTCAGCACGACCATGCCGGCGAACGCGATCCAGAACGGCGCCGTGATCCCCATGCCGCGCGCCACGAGGCCGCCGCCGAGCGCGCCCAGCGCGGCCCCACCCACGGAGAACAGGAAGTACCCGCTGTTGACGCGCCCGCGCAGCGCGTCGGGCACCACGCGCTGGCGCCAGGACACCGAGAGGATGCCCCAGAGGCTGGCGTGCGCACCGAACACGACCATGGTCGCGACCGCGACCCACGGCACCCGGGCGAGTGCGAGCGACAGGTGGGTGCAGGTCTCGATCACCAGGCCGGCGCGCAGCAGCAGGGCGGTGCCGAACCGCTCCTGCAGACGTGCCGCGGCGAGGGTGCCGGCGATGCCGCCGACGGCGCTCGCGGCGAGCAGCAGCCCGAACCCGATCTCGTCGAGGCCGAGCCGCTCACGGGCGTAGAGCACGAGGATCGCGAACGCCCCGACGAGCGTGACGTTCATCAGGCACAGGCACACCGCGAGCATGCGCAGCACCGGGTGGCCGAGCAGCGCGCGCATGCCGGTGGCGATGTCCTGGCGCACCGGGCGGTGCGGCTGGTCGCTCACCGGCCGGAACCGCCCCCGCAGCGTGGCCAGGAGCAGTGCCGCGACGAGGAAGGTGACCGCGTTGAGCCCGAACGGCCACGCCGCCGCGAGGACGAACAGGGCGGCGCCCAGCGGCGGCGCGACCAGGTGGTTGCCCACGAGCTGCACACCCATCAGGCGCGCGTTCGCCCTCGGCAGCTGCGCCGCGGGGACGACGGCGGGCAACAGCGCCGTGCTCGCGTTGTCCGCGAGCGTCTCCATCGCGCCGACGACGAACAGCGCGCCGTAGACGAGCGCGACCGTCGCGCTGCCGGTCGCGACGGCCACGGCGAGCCCGCCGATCACCGCCGCGCGCACGAGGTTGACGAGCACGATGACGCGCCGCCGGTCCAGCCGGTCGACGTACACGCCGGCCGGCAGGGCGAACAGCAGCCAGGGCAGCTGCTGCACGAACATCGCGCCGGCCACGAGCGCCGGGTCCGACGTCAGCGACGCGAGCAGCAGCGGGCCCGCCGCGAGCGCCACCCCGTCCCCCACGTTGGAGACGGCGGCAGCCGCCCACAACCGGCCGAACGCCGATCCGAGCGGTTCGCCCCGAGCCCTCATCGGGCCAGGATCGCGTCAGCCGGCGCCGGCCGACAACGGGATTCGGCTCAGCGGCGGGTGCGCCGCCGGTAGGTCACCTGCCGCGACCCGACGCCGGCGAAGTACAGCGCGAGGCACAGCAGTCCGGCGGTGACGAGCAGCGAGCTCGTGATCACCTGGACGGAGATCCCGGCGAGCTCGAAGAGGAGGGCGAGACCGAACAGGACGGCAGCGACGACAGCGAGCATGGGAGTCCTTCCGCAGGTCCGATGAGGACCTGTTCCCCCTGTCGGGTGATCCCAACCGGCGGACGCCTCACCCCCGCCGCAGCACCTCCGCCGCCGGCGCGAACAGGGCGTCCTCGTGCGGGTAGGGGGCGTAGAAGGTGAAGCGGTCGGCGATCCCGCCGAACCGGGCGAGCAGGGCGTCGCCGAGCCGGTCCGGTTCCGCCACCACGGCGAAGGTGGCCAGCACCTCGTCGTCGACGAGCTCGCCCATCCGCCGCCACCGGTCGGGGTCGGTGCCGCGGGAGAGCCGGTTGAGCTCGACGCCGAGCTCACCCCACCCGTGCAGCTCCAGGACCGGGCGGTAGGCCGGGGTGCTGCCGTAGAAGGCGATCTGCTCGCGCACACCCCGTGCCGCGGCGGCCATCTCCTCCTCGCTCGTGCCGGAAACGACGAAGCCGGACAGCGCGATCGAGAAGTCCGCGCGGGAACGCCCGCTCGCGGCGATCCCCCCTTCCAGCACCGGCAGCGTGTGCTCGCGCAGGTAGCGCTCGGTGGTGAAGGCGTGCGGCAGCAGCCCGTCGCAGACCTCGCCCGCCACGCGCGTCATCTGGTCGCCGACGGCGGCGAGGTACACGGCGGGCGGCCCGTAGGCGCTGGGTGCGGGCGTGAAGAACGGCGTCATCAGGGTGTGGGAGTAGAACTCGCCGCGGAACGCCAGCCGCTCGCCGTCGTTCCAGGCCGACCAGATCGCGCGCAGGGCCTGGACGTACTCGCGCATGCGTCGCGCCGGGTGGCTCCACGGCATCGCGAAACGGCGCTCGACGTGCGGCTTGACCTGGCTGCCCAGCCCGAGCAGGAAGCGCCCTTCCGAGTGCACCTGCAGGTCGTGCGCGACGTAGGCGGTGCTCATCGGGTTGCGGGCGAAGGCGACCGCGATTGCGGTGCCCATGGCCACCCGCGAGGTGTGCTCGGCCACGGGCATCAGCGGCAGGAACGGGTCGTGCGGGCCCTCGAAGCTCCACAGCCCGTCGACGCCCGCGGCCTCACGTTCGCGTGCCTCGCCGGCGATCTCCGCCAGCCCGGTGCCCCGCAGCATCGCATCGACCTTCATGGGCCCTCCGTCGCCATCGTCGTGTCCGGCTCGCCGCGGTAGCCCGCGGGCGGCGTGGCCGTGTGCGCCGACGCCGCGGACATCGTCGCGGGGCGCTGCGGTGCGGGGAAGGGGCGGAGTCGCGTGGGCGTCAGCCGGTGCGCGGCTGTTGCAGCGCGGCCCGGGGCCGGGGGATGAGCCGGTCGGGGAGGCGTTCCGCCGCGGCGCCGGAGACGGCGCCGGCCACGTCCTGGTGCACCCGCCACTGCTGGTGCAGCCCGAGCAGCGACACCACCCGCCACGCCGCTCCAGGGCGGGGGCACACCAGGTGGGCCGCGCCGCCGCGAGCCTCGATGGTCCCGACGGCGAGCTCCACGCAGTGGACACCCGCCGCGGCGAAGAACCGGACGCCGCTGAGGTCGACCACCACCGTGTGCGCCCCGGCGCCCACCGCGCGGTCGAGGGCGTCGGCCAGCTGGGCGCGGGTGCCCGTGTCGACGTCACCGGCAACCCGGACGGCGACGTACCCGTCGCCCGGGTGGCAGCTGACCTCGGCTCGAAACACCCTGACCGTTCCTCTCCTCGACACCGTGGGGCACCCAGGGTGACCCGGCACACACTCCAGGTCAATCCCCTGGTTGTGATCAACGGCTCTGATGCACCCGGTCGTGACAGGCGCCGTGAGCACCGGGAACGGGTCGCGACGCTCCGATCACCCCGGTGAGCCGCCGCCCGTCGGGGACGACGGTGAGGGCGGCCGGCGCTGCCGGGGCACGGCGGCGCCGGGCGGGACGCACGTCCTCGGCCAGGCACCTGGTGGGACGACCGAGGTCCGGCACCGACCGCCGCCGCGCCGGTGGGGTGGCCCGATGACGTGCTCGAGTCAGTCGGCGCGTGGGAAAGCCGTTTCAGTGATTCCGCCGCGGCCTCTGCTGCGGATCGATCCATTTCGGGGGTATGAACTCCGGTCGCCCGTCCCGCATCCGGACGGTCCATCCGGAATGGTGGATCAGGCGGTGGTGCGCCTTGCACAACATCACCAGGTTGCACAGCACGGTGTGGCCGTCGTGTTCCCATTCGAGGATGTGGTGGATTTCGCACCAAGCAGGCGGACGATCACACCCCGGGTGGGCGCATCCCCGGTCCCGGGCGGTGACCGCCCGGCGTAGCCCGTCGGGGATGACGCGGGTCGAACGGCCGACGTCCAAGGGCTGTCCGGCGCCGTTCATGACGATCGGGACGACGGCGGCGTCGCAGGCCAGCATCCGCAGTGACTCGGGGGTGAGGGTGCCGCCGAAGTCCAGCATCGCCGACCGCGCCCGCTGCTCCAGGTCCTCCAGCCGGATGATCACGTTCAACTGCGGGCGGCGCCCGCCGGTCTCAGGCAGGGTGTCGGCCTCGCCGTGGGCGAGGACATACCCGCAGGCATCGGCGAGTGCTTCGGCCTGGCGTTGTGCGGTGGGGCGCTGGTCATCCTTGCCGAGCGGCTTCGAGTTCGCGTCGATGACGGTGGCGATGGCGTCGAACATGGCGGCGTCGTCGATCTGGGCGGTGATCTTCCCGCCGGATCCGCCGCGGTGACGGCGCAGGTGCAGTGTGTTGACCGGGGCGGGTGGGGTGTCGTCGGGTTCGGGGCCGTCGTCGTCGAGGGCTTCGATCAGCTGGGCGCCGAGGTTGCGCAGTTGCGTGGGCCGGTACTCGCCGGCCAGGGCGGCGAGTTGTTCTTCCAGCCCGCCGCGTTGGCTGTCGGTGAGCCGCCCCGCCGCCGGGGTGTTCAGCAGGCCGGCGATGACCTCGACGTGACGCAGACCGGCCTGCCCGGCGGCGAACGCCTTCGCGGTGGCCGGCAACCGGGCCGCGACGATGGTGCCGTCCAGCCCGATCTGCTCGCACGCCTGCTCCGCGGCGACGACCCGGCGGTGCGCCTCGAACCGGTCACAGCCCAGTAGGTCGGTCAACGCGCCGGTGGTGTCCCGATACCCGCGTTCGGTGAAGGTCCCGCGCCGTTGCAGGGCGGCGGTGGTGGCGACGGTGAGGTGCTCCAGCTGTCGTGACAGTCCTTCGCTGACCGTCAGCACCGACAACAACTCGGGATCGGAGGTCAGGCCGGATTCCGCGGCCTGCCGCAATTCGTCCAGCGCCTGTTGGAGGTGCTGGTGTGCGGCGGCGACTGCGGACATGCCCCTGAGTTTAGTCGAACATGTTTTCGAACGCAGGTGGCGTTCGGGTGGTTTGTGTTTGCGATAGTGAATGCTGCGGCTGTTGATTGGGTGGCTGCGTGCCGGGATATTCGTTGTCTCCGCGACTTCTGTGGGCGGGCCGTTCCCGGCTCGATGCCACTGCCGTCCGCCTCGGCCCGGGTCTTCGGCGCAGTCGGCCGGTTCGGCTCGACCCCGCCCGTCGGCGGGATGGCCGGGTTGGTGCAACTACCGAATATTGTGGCCGGCCGGGCGGCCGTCCCCGACATGGCCCAGGCCTGTTCGGACGAGTCCGTCCCTGCCGGGTGGGTGGGCACCTGGCTGTGGTCCCGTTGCACCCCGTCCTAGTGATCATCGGACGGCTTCGGGGCCCTCCAGGCGCTCTTGGTCGGCGGAAACGGGACATGTACTGCAGGGGTGCGGCTGAAGTCCCTGGTTCGCTGATCAAGGGCGGGCCGAAGGGGTTCGGAACGGCACCACAGCCGGTGGAGTGGCACCCGGCGGCCCGTGATTCCTCGATGATCGCCGGTTCGGCGCGTTCCCGGGCGGATTCCACCCGTGTTCGCGCCGACTTCGCGATCAAGGGCGGGCCCCTGCTCGCGCTGGTGGCCCGGTGTCGGCGGCCAGAGGCCTGTCCAGTGAGACACTCGTACCGTCCTGACCAGCGCGGAGAGGACCGGATCATGAGTGCACCCCATCGTCCCCGGGGAGGTGCGCTGCGCCCGTTCGTCCGGCCCCGGCTGTACGAGCAGCTCGTCGAGCGGTTGCTCGACCACATCCAGGCCGAGGGGTTGAAGGCAGGCGACCGCCTGCCGGCGGAGCGTGAGCTCGCCGCGCAGCTCGCCGTCAGCCGTGCGTCGATCAGCCAGGCGCTCGTCGCGCTCGAGGTGCAGGGTGTGGTCGACGTCCGCCACGGTGACGGCGCCGTGATCCGCGACGTCCCGCCCGAGCGGCAGGTGCTGGCCGCCCTGCGCGCGCGGCGCGACCGCCTGCGGGACGTGATCGAGGCCCGTGAGGCGCTGGAGGTCAAGCTCGCCGGTCTCGCGGCCGAGCGGCGTACCGAGGACGACCTCGCCGCCATCGACGCCGCGCTCGACGAGATGGCCCGCGACATCGCGGGTGGCGGGCGCGGTGCGGCCGGTGACGAGCGCTTCCACGCGGCCGTCACGGCCGCCGGGCACTCGGGTCTGCTCGCCCGGCTGATGGCCGAGATCGCGGAGCTGATCAGGGAGAGCCGGGTCGAGTCGCTGTCCCAGCCCGGCCGCCCGCGCGAGTCGCTCGACGCG
The DNA here is from genome assembly GCF_006716445.1 of Pseudonocardia kunmingensis. Classification (GTDB taxonomy): domain Bacteria; phylum Actinomycetota; class Actinomycetes; order Mycobacteriales; family Pseudonocardiaceae; genus Pseudonocardia; species Pseudonocardia kunmingensis. The sequence goes on along the minus strand of NZ_VFPA01000001.1, from coordinate 939,009 downwards.
CACCGCGAGGTGGCGGCGGCGATCCGGGACGGTGACGCGGTCGCTGCCGCCGCCGCGATGGGGGAGCACATCGCGGCGGTGTCCGACGTGGCTCTCCTGCGCGACGCGTGAGCCGAAGCTGCGACCCGTACCCCGACCCCTTGACGAACGGCGTGGGCCGCTATTGGCTAGTCCACTGAGCCATGCCTGGTCGTCGCCAGCGGCGCACCGCGGGCCGACGGCCCGGACCAGAGGAACCCACCGGCGTGGTCGGAGGAGGAGACCTGATGGCGACCGCCCGCGAGCTCATCCGACTCACCCTGGGCGACACCTTCGTCGGCTGGGACACCCCGATCGACCACACGGGTGCCGACCCCGAGTACGCGGCCCAGCTCGCGGCGGCGCGCGAACGCTCCGGCACCGACGAAGCCGTCGTCACCGGTGCGGGTGTGATCGACGGGATCCCGGTCGCGGTGATCCTCGGGGAGTTCGGCTTCCTCGGCGGGACGATCGGGCGCGCCACGTCCCGGCGCATCGTCGCGTCGGTGCGGCGGGCCACGCGGGAACGCCTCCCGCTGCTCGTCACCACCGCCTCCGGCGGCACCCGGATGCAGGAGGGCACGCCCGCGTTCGTCGAGATGATCCCGATCTCCCGGGCCCTGGTGGCGCACAAGGCGGCGGGCCTTCCCTACCTCGTCTACCTCCGCAACCCGACGACGGGCGGGGTCTTCGCGTCCTGGGGGTCGCTCGGACACGTCACGGTCGCCGAGCCCGGGGCGCTCATCGGCTTCCTCGGCCCCCGGGTCATCGAGGCGATCACCGGCACGCCGTTCCCGAGCGGCGTCCAGGTCGCCGAGAACCTGGTGCGGAAGGGCGTGATCGACGCCGTCGTCGCGCCGCACGAGCTGGCCGCGGTGGCCGGGCGCGTGCTGCGGCTGCTCCGCCCCGGCGAGGGGGTGCCGGCCCCAGCGGCGGCCGAACCCTCCGCGCCACCGCCGCGCACGACGTCGACGTGGGAGTCGGTGCTCCTGACGCGGCGTCCCGACCGGCCCGGTGTGCGGGAGCTGCTGCGGTTCGGCGCCGACGACGTCATCCCGCTCAGCGGCACCGGCGACGGCCAGCGTGACGCCGCGCTGCTGCTCGCCCTCACCTCCTTCGGCGGCACGCCGTGCGTCCTGATCGGGCAGGACCGCCGCCGCCAGACCCCGGAGCGGCCGCTGGGGCCGACCGCGCTGCGCGAGGCGCGCCGGGGCATGCGGCTCGCCGAGGAACTGCGCCTCCCGGTCGTCGCGGTGATCGACACGCCGGGCGCGGACCTGTCGCCGCAGTCGGAGGAGGGCGCGCTCGCCGGGGAGATCGCCCGGTGCCTGGCCGACATGTCCAGCCTGACCGTGCCCACCGTGTCGGTGCTGCTCGGGCAGGGCAGCGGCGGCGCGGCGCTCGCTCTGCTCCCCGCCGACCGCGTGATCGCCGCCGAGCACGCATGGCTCGCCCCGCTGCCCCCGGAGGGCGCGAGCGAGATCGTGCACCACGACACCGCCCACGCGCCGCTCATGGCGCAGCAGCAGCGGGTGAGCGCCTTCGACCTGCTCGAGGACGGCACCGTGCACGTGGTGGTGCCGGAACGCCCCGCGGCGCACGAGGACCCGCGGTCGTTCGTGCGCCGCGTGGTCGACGAGTGCGTCGTCGCCCTCCGCTGACCGCGGTCCCTGACGAACGGCACCCTCGTCGGTACCTAACCGACGAAAGTGCCGTTCGTCAGGGGGATCCCGTTGACTAGGATCTGGTGCGGCTCGGTCGGCGCGCAAGTGGCCCAGCCGGGCCGTCGAACGAGTACCCAGAGCCGGAGGTGGCGCCATGGTTCCCGGTCTCGCCCCGGGGGAGCACGACCGGTGAGCCGCGTGCCCGACGACGTCGTCTGGATGCGCGCCAGCGCCAGCGACGGCGACGACGCCGTGGAGGTGGCCCGGCTGCCCGACGGTGGCGCCGCGCTGCGCCGCGCCGCCGATCCCGACTGCGAGCCGCACGTCTACACGGCCGCGGAGTGGGAGGCGTTCGTCAAGGGCGTCGACGCCGGCGAGTTCGACCTGCCCGGGTAGTGCCCGTCCTCGCCGGGGCGGCCGCGCTGGTGCTCGTGGCGCAGGCCGTCGTGCTCGCGCTGTGGCCCGACGCGCACCTGCTGCTGATCGACCTGCAGGTCTACCGCGCGGGCGGTGAGCACGTGTCGGCCGGGCAGCCGCTCTACGAGGGCGGGGTGCTGCTGGACCTGCCGTTCGTCTACCCGCCGTTCGCCGCGGTGCTGTTCGCCCCGCTGGCGCTGCTCCCGCTGGGCCTGCTCAAGGTCCTCTGGACGGCGGCGGGTGTCGTCCTGCTGGCCCACGTCGTGCGCCGCTGCGTGCCGCGGGCGGGCCTGCCTGCGGCTGTGCTCCTCGCGGTCGTCGCGACCGCGCTCGACCCGGTGCGCACCACGCTCTACCTCGGCCAGATCAACATCGTGCTGCTCGCGCTCGTCGTCGGCGACCTGCTCGGCCGGCCGGGGAGCCGCTGGCGCGGCGTCGGCGTGGGGCTCGCCGCGGCGGTGAAGCTGACGCCGCTGGTGTTCGTCGGCTACCTGCTCGTCACCCGCCGCTGGCGCGCCGCCGCCACGGCCGTGGCGACGTTCGTGGCCGCCGGGGCGCTCGGCTTCCTGGCCGCGCCCGCCGACTCGGTCGCGTTCTGGTTCGAGGGCACGTTCGCCTCCGCCGACCGGATCTCCGACGTCGCCGGTCCGAGCAACCACTCGCTGAACGGCATGCTCGGGCGCATGGGGGTCGAGGGGCCGTTGCCGTGGCTCGCGGGCGCCGCCGTGCTCGGCGCGGTCACCGTCGTGCTGGCGGTGCGTGCGCACCGCGCCGGGCAGGAGGTGCTCGCGGTGACGCTGTGCGGGCTCGCCTCGGCCGCGCTGTCGCCCTTCGCCTGGTCGCACCACTACGTCTGGGTCGTGCCGCTCGCGGTGCTGCTCGGCGCCCGCGCCGTCGCGGGGGAGCGGTGGGCCGCGGCCGGGCTGCTGGGCGTCCTCGTCGGGACCGCCGCCGTCGTCACGAGGCTCCCCGGTCCCGCGGTCGGCCCGGTACCGGCCACCGGCCTGATCTCGCTCCGGCCCGACGCCTACCTGCTGCTCTCGGTCGCCGTGCTCGCGGTGACGGCCGTCCACCTCCGGGCCGGGGATCCGACCCGGGGGCGCGCCGGCGTGTCGTAGCAGGTCCCGGAACGACGACGGCCCCGCCGGCGGACCGGCGGGGCCATCTCGTGCTGGCGTTGCGGGCTAGTGGCGCGCGTCCGGCGTACCGCCGGTGAGCGCCTCCCGCTGCTCGGAACGGGCCTCGCGCTCCGCGTCGCCGACCTGACCGCCGTGGTGGCCGTTGCGGTGCCCGTCGCGGGCGGCCGCCTCCGCGGCGGCCTCCTCGGCACGGGCCTGCTCCAGCGCCGCGGTCTCCTCGGCGGAGTCCGGCGTGAGCAGCGAGCCGGGGACCGGGGCACCGCCCGAGCCCAGCTGGTTCATCCGCTTGGGCACCGGGGCGCCCTGGTACTCCAGCGGGATGGCGTGGCCGTGGGCGTCGACGCCGCCGAGGGGCTGGTGCACCTCGACGAACTCGCCGTGGGGCAGCCGCTTGATGACGCCGGTCTCGATGCCGTGCTCGAGCACCGCGCGGTCCGAGCGCTGCAGGCCCAGGCAGATCCGGTAGGTGACCCAGTAGGCGATGGGCGGCACGACCAGTACGCCGATGCGGCCCGCCCACGTCGTGGCGTTGAGCGAGACGTCGAAGAAGTAGGCGATGAGGTCGTTGCTGCCGCTGAGCACGAGCACCGTGTAGAAGGAGATGCCCATGACGCCCAGCGAGGTGCGGACCGGCACGTCCCGCGGCCGCTGCAGCAGGTTGTGCAGCGCGTTGTCCTTGGTGAACCTCCGCTCGATCCACGGGTAGGCGCCCGCGATCGTGTAGAGCACCGGGAGGAACGCGGGACTCGCCCAGAAGGCCGGTGGGATGTTGTAGTCGCCGATGTGGATGTCCCACGGCGGGAAGATCCGCAGCATGCCCTCGGTGAAGAGCACGTACCAGTCGGGCTGCGACCCCGCGGAGACGTGCGCCGCGTTGTAGGGGCCGAAGTTCCAGACCGGGTTGATCTGCAGGACCCCGCCCATGATCCCGATGACGCCGGTGGTGACGGCGAAGAAGGCGCCGCCCTTGGCCGCGAAGGCCGGGAGGATCCGGACGCCGACGACGTTGCCCTCGGTGCGTCCGGGGCCGGGGAACTGGGTGTGCTTCTGGTACCAGACCAACCCGACGTGCACCGCGATCAGCGCCAGCAGGATGCCCGGGATGAGCAGCACGTGCGCGATGTAGACGCGCGGGATGATCTCGGTGCCGGGGAACTCCCCGCCGAAGATCGCCCAGTGCGACCAGGTACCGATCACCGGGACGGCCAGCATGAACCCGGAGGCGATCCGCAGGCCGGTGCCCGAGAGCAGGTCGTCGGGCAGCGAGTAGCCGGTGAAGCCGGCGAAGAAGCCGATGAACAGCAGCAGGACACCGATCACCCAGTTGGCCTCGCGCGGCTTGCGGAAGGCGCCGGTGAAGTAGGTGCGGAACATGTGCACGACCATCGCGGCCATGAACAGCAGCGCGGCCCAGTGGTGGACCTGGCGCACGAACAGCCCGCCGCGGACCTCCATGGAGATCTCGAGCGTGCTCTCGTACGCCCGGGACATGTGGATGCCGCGCAGGTTGTCGAACGGGCCGTTGTAGGTGACCTCCTCCATGGAGGGGTCGAAGAACAGCGCGAGGTAGGTGCCCGACAGCAGCAGGATGATGAAGCTGTAGAGCGCGACCTCACCGAGCATGAACGACCAGTGCGTCGGGAAGACCTTGTTGAACTGCTTCCGCATGCCGGCGGCGGGGTGGTAGCGCTGGTCGAGCTCGTCCAGCGCCCCGGCCACCCGTGCGTTGCCCCCTGAGCCGGTGGGTGTCGTGATCGCGCTCACGGGTTGTACCTCCGTTCCCAGAATGCCGGGCCGACCGCCTCGCGGAAGTCGCTCGTGGCCACGAGGTATCCCTCGTCGTTGACCGTAATCGGAAGCTGGGGGAGCGGCCGCGTTCCCGGACCGAAGATGGGCCTGCCGTACTCGGTGGCCAGGAACTGCGTCTGGTGGCAGGGGCAGAGGATCCGGTTGGTCTGCGCCTCGTACAGCGACGTGGGGCAGCCGAGGTGGGTGCAGATCTTCGAGTAGGCGTAGTAGTCGCCGTAGTTGAAGTCCTCCTGGCCCTCCCGCTCCACGACCTGCTGGCCGGGCCGCAGCCGGATCAGCATGACCGGGGCGTCCGAGGCGCGCAGCGCGTGGATGAGCGCCTCCTCGTCGTCACGGTCGGACTCGCGGAACGGGAACACCGTCTCCATCGAGCCGGGCGCCTGGTCCTCGGGCCGCACGAGCGAGACCTCGTGCGGGTCGCCGGTGTCGCGGCGCAGGTAGACGGTCTCGCCGTTGACCGGCCGCCACCCCGTGACCCACAGCGCGGCCTCGTCGCCGCCCTTCCAGGGGTTGCGCACCAGCGGCGCGACGGCGGCGACGCCGAGGCCGAGGCCGAGGATGCCCGCCGCACCACCGGCGGAGCGGATGATCAGCTTGCGGCGCGCGATCCCGGTGTCCTGCCCGGCCTTCATCAGCTGGGCGGTGACCGTGAGCCGGGCGACCTGGTCGGAGGCGCCGTCGTGGCGCTGCTGCACCGACACCTCGTCCGGGAAGAACTTCTTGATGTAGGCGATCACGCCGATGCCCAGCGCGAAGACCGAGAGGCCGAACATGCCCCCGACGACCGGCGTGTACAGCGCGTAGAGGAGGTAGCCCTCCTCCGAGGGCGCCTTGTACTCGTAGGGCCAGAGCACGAAGGCGAGGAGGAAGGCCAGCCCGGTGAGCGCGGAGATGACGAACCACAGGGCCACGGCGCGCTCGGCGCGCTTCTCCGCGCGGGTGCCGGCCAGCGGCCACTTGCGCTGGTTGTGGACGACGTCGACGTCGTCGAGGGTGCCGGCGAGCCGCGCGCGCTGCTCGACGGACATGTCCTCGACCTCGGCTGCCGTGGGCACGGGCGGCTGCGGGTTCTCGGTGCCGAGGGCGGGTGGGTGCTGGCTCGAGGTGGTCATGACTTGGCTCCCAGCCACATGGCGACGCCGATCATGGCGGCGATGCCGACGATGAAGGCGACGAGACCCTCCGACACCGGCCCGACTCCGCCGAGCGCGAGACCGCCCGGGTTGTTCTTGCCGTTCGTCACCGACTCGACGTAGGCGATGATGTCCTCCTTCTCCTCCGGCGCGAGCTGCCGGTCGGAGAACTTGGGCATGTTCTGCGGGCCCGTGAGCATCGCGGTGTAGACGTCCATGGGAGTGGCGGCGTCCAGGTCCGGCGCGTACTTGCCGGAGGACAGGGCGCCACCGCGTCCGGTGAAGTTGTGGCAGGACGCGCAGTTGAGGCGGAACAGCTCGCCGCCGCGCGCCGGGTCGGCGCCCACGAGTGCCGCACCGTCGGCGCCCGGGCGGGTGGGACCGCCGCCGTTGGCCTGGATGAAGGCGCCCAGCGCGTCGAGGTTGGCCGCGCCCTCCTCGGTGCTGGGGTCGAACTGCGGCAGCGGCGGCTTGCGCATCGCCTGGGCCTCCTGGCGCGCCAGCGGCATGCGGCCGGTGGAGACCTGGAAGTACGTCGCCGCGTCCCCGACGCCGATCAGGCTCGGGCCGCGGTCCTCCTCGCCCTGGAGGTTGGACCCGTGGCAGGAGATGCAGTGGTTGTTGTAGAGCTCCTGGCCCTGCGCGACGAGCGCGGTGTCGCCTTCCTGCGCCGTGGCCACCTGGGGCTCAGGGGCGAATGCGGTGTAGAGGCCGCCCGCGGTGAGCAACCCGATGCCCAGCGCCACGGCGCCGGCCACACGGCGGCGGAACCGGCTGCGCGGTCCGCGGGGCTTCGAAGGGGGTGTGGTGGTCATCGTCGGCGTCGTCCAGCCCTTAGCGCTCGGGGGTCACTTGATGAAGTAGATGACGGTGAACAGGCCGATCCACACCACGTCGACGAAGTGCCAGTAGTACGACACGACGATCGCGGCGGTGGCCTGCTGCGGCGTGAACTTGCTGAGCTTCGTGCGGATCAGCAGGAAGACGAAGGCGACGAGTCCGCCGATGACGTGCAGGCCGTGGAAGCCGGTGGTCAGGTAGAAGACCGTGCCGTAGGCGCTCGACGAGAGCGTGGTGCCCTCGTGCACCAGCTGGTAGTACTCGTAGCCCTGGCCGATCACGAAGACCGTGCCCATCACCAGGGTGAGCAGGTACCAGCGGCGGAGCCCGAACACGTCGCCCTTCTCGGCGGCGAACACGCCGAACTGGCACGTGAACGACGACAGCACGAGGATGATCGTCACCACGAGCGCGTACGGCACGTTCAGGTGCGTCGGCTCCGGCGGCCACGTCTCCGCCGGCGGGTTCTGCGCGCGGGCCGTGAAGTAGATCGCGAACAGCCCGGCGAAGAACATCAGCTCGCTGGACAACCAGACGATGGTGCCAACGCTGACCAGGTTCGGGCGGTTCAGCGAGTGGATGCGCGCGCTGATGTTGGGGGCCGCAGTCGTCACCGGGGCAGTATGACCCATCTTCTACAGCGTGTCGTCCTTACCCCCGGACCGGGCACCACGGGGCCCGCGAGGGCCTCGCACTACAGTTCGTCGGTGTGAGCAGCCCCGTCGCGCGCGAGAACCTGACCGTGCTGGTGTTCAGCCACCGTCCCGAGATCCGCGAGGCCATCATCTCGGCCATCGGCCGGCGTCCCGCGCCGGATCTCGGCCGGGTGCGCTTCGTCGAGGCCGGCGGGATCGCCGAGGTGCTCCAGGCCGCCGACGCGGGCGGGCTCGACCTCGCGATCCTCGACGGCGAGGCACAGCCCACGGGCGGCATGGGCGTCTCCCGCCAGCTCAAGAACGAGATCGACGACTGCCCGCCGATCATCGTCACGGTGCGCAGGCGCGACGACAGGTGGCTCGCCACCTGGTCGCAGGCCGACGCGGTGCTCGTGCACCCGCTCGACCCCCTCACCGCCGCCGAGACGGTGGCCGACGTGCTGCGCAAGTCCGCGGCGCCCGCGGTGCGGAGCGCAGGCGGAGCGCCTCTCGGCTCCGGCCGTGGCTGACTCCGGGCACACCTGGCCTGCCCTGCTCGGCAGGCTGATCCGCGGCGAGCACCTCGGCGCCGCCGACACCGCCTGGGTGATGGACCGGGTGCTCTCGGCCGAGGCCACCCCCGCGCAGCTGGCCGGGTTCCTCGTCGCGCTGCGCGCCAAGGGCGAGACCGCCGCCGAGATCGCGGGCCTCGCCGAGGCGATGCTGCGCCACGCCCGGCGGGTCACCGTGCCCGGCCCGGCCGTCGACGTCGTCGGCACCGGTGGCGACCAGGCGCACACCGTCAACATCTCCACGATGACCGCCGTGGTGGTCGCGGCCGCCGGCGCGCCGATCGTCAAGCACGGCAACCGGGCCGCGTCGTCGTCCAGCGGGGCGGCCGACGTGCTGGAGGCCCTCGGCGTGGCCATCGACCTGCCGCCCGCCGGCGTGGAGGCCTGCGTCGCGGAGGTCGGCATCGGGTTCTGCTTCGCACCGGTGTTCCACCCGAGCTTCCGGCACACGGCGCCGGTGCGCCGCGAGATCGGCATCCCCACCGCCATGAACGTGCTCGGGCCGCTCACGAACCCGGCCCAGCCGCTCGCGGCGCTCGTCGGGTGCGCCGACGCCCGGCTCGCGCCGGTGCTCGCGGAGGTGTTCGCCGGCCGCGGTGCCTCGGCGCTCGTGGTGCGCGGCGACGACGGGCTCGACGAGCTCACCACCACGACCACCACCAGTGCGTGGGTCGTCGGCGGGGGAGAGGTGCGGCAGGAGAGCATCGACCCGGCCGCCCTCGGCATCGCACCGGCGTCCCGCGAGGACCTGCGCGGCGGCAGCCCCGCCGACAACGCCGACGTCGTCCGCGACCTCCTCGCCGGCCGCGCCGGGCCGGTGCGCGACGCCGTGCTGCTCAACGCCGCCGGCGCGCTCGTCGCGTTCGACGGGGCGACCGCACACCTGGCCGACGCCCTCCCCGCGGCGCTCGCCCGCGCCGCGGCGGCCGTCGACTCGGGAGCCGCGGAGCACCTGCTGGCGCGCTGGGTGGAGTTCTCCACCGCGCAGAAGCGGTAGGGCCTCCCCGGCCCGCACCGGTCAGCCGAGGTCTCCCAGCAGCGCCGCCACGCCGGTCAGCCCGGCGGCGCCGGTGGGACCGCCGGCCAGCAGGGGGATCTCCACCGCGTTCCCGACCCGGGCGCGGACGGCGCCCAGCACCTCGTCCTGAGCGGCGCGGGTGACGGCGAGCAGCCCGGTCTCGTCCCCGGGGACGACCCGGTTCACGACGGCGGTCGCGAGCGGGATCCCGGCCTCGTCGAGGGCCTCGATCGCGCGCTGCGTCTCGGCCCAGACGAGCCGCTCGGGCACCAGGACGAGGTGCACGGCCGCGTCGGCGCGCAACCGCGTGCGCAGCGTCCGCATCCGGTCCCGGCGGGCGTGCAGGCGCTCCAGCAGCGGGTCGGGGTCGTCGGCGCGGTGGCCGAGCATGCCGGCGAACATGCGGTCCGCGTCGCGGGCGCGCTCACGGCTGCGCGCAAGGCCCTCGATCCAGGGCGTCACGAGGTCGGGCAGGGTGAGCAGGCGCAGCATGTGCCCGGTGGGCGCGCTGTCGACCACGAGCCGGTCGAACGTCGACGGCACCTGCTCGACGAGGTCGGCGAGCCGGTCCAGCAGCGCAGCCTCCACGGTGCCGGGGCTGGCGACGGCGCGCTCCAGGTGCGCGCGGACGGCGGGCAGCACCTCGCGCGGCACGGACTCGGCGGCGTCGTCCACGATCTGCGCGACCCGCCGCGCGGCCTGCGCCTCGCCGCTGACCTCCGCGGCCCACAGGCCGGGCGCGACCGCGCGCGGCTCGTCGCCGAGCGGGCGGTCGAGAACGTCACCGAGCGAGTGCGCCGGGTCCGTCGAGACGACGAGCGTGCGGAGCCCGCGCCCGGCATCGCGCAGCGCGAGCGCGGCCGCGAGCGTGGTCTTGCCGACGCCGCCCTTGCCGCCGAGGAACCGCAGCGGCGCCGTCACCGCCGCCGTCAACAGCAGACGCCCGCGTCGCCGAACTCCGCGCGACCCATCCGCCGGTGCCACTCGTGCAGGTCGGTCACCAGGTACGGGACGAGGTCGAGCGTGTCGTAGGCGACCGGGTTGTCCACCCCGAGGCTCTCCAGCAGCACGAGCGCGCGCAGCGTGTCCTCCTGGCGGCGCACCTCGCGGGCGGCCGCCCGCCGCCACGGCACCACGAACAGCTCGTCGTGGAACCGTTCGACGGCCCGCCAGCCTGCGGCGACCCGCCGCCCGAACCCCGTCACGTCCGCGGCGCGCCCTCGTCGCTCGGGACGGGATTGCGGCGCGCGTCGCGCAGGGCGAGCGCCGCCTCCACGATCAGCCAGATCGCGAGCACGAAGATGATCGCGTCCAGCGGCGCGAGCACCCACTGGCCCTCCTGGACGAACTCGACCAGGTTGAGGATCAGCGCCAGGGTGGTCATCACCAGCAGGAACACCAGCGGGACGAGCACCGCCAGGGGGTTGCGCCCGTTGCGGGTGACCCACACCGCGATCACGGCCAGGGCGAGGCCTGCGGTGAGCTGGTTCGTGGTGCCGAACAGCTGCCAGAGCACGCCGAACGTGTAGCCCGCGTCGCCGCCGCCGGGCAGCAGCGCCATCGCCAGCGGCACGACCACCGCGATCGTCGTGGCGATGGTGGCGTTGCGGGCGACCCGGGTGGCACCGGTGATCTCGGCGATCTCCTGGACGATGTAGCGCTGCAGTCGCACCCCGGTGTCCATCGTGGTGGCCGCGAAGCTGATCACGACCACGGCCGCGAAGATCGTGCCGATGCCCATCGGCACGCCGAGGTTCCCGGCGAAGACGGCGATGCCGTCCACGAAGTTGCCGGTCGCTCCACCGGAGGCGGTGGAGAAGTCGGCGTACAGCGCGTTCCAGTCGACCTGCGTGGCCGCCACCCCCGCGGTGCAGGCCAGGATCGAGCCGAGGGCGAGGGAGCCCTCGCCGACCGCGCCCATGTAGCCCACGTAGCGGGCGTCGGTCTCCTTGTCGAGCTGCTTCGAGGTGGTGCCCGACGACACCAGGCTGTGGAAGCCGGAGATGGCCCCGCAGGCGATCGTGATGAACAGGAACGGGAACCAGCTCGGCGAGCCGGGCGGGGTGTCGTTCAGCAGCGGGGCGACGATCGTGTTCATGCCCACACCGATGCCGACCAGGATGACGGCGAGCGCGATGAACAGCTGGTGGGAGTTGATGTAGTCGCGCGGCTGCAGCAGCAGCCACACCGGCAGCCGCGCCGCGACGAACGTGTAGACGAACAGCAGGACGACCCAGAGGTTGCGCTCCGGCGCGATGCCCAGCGCATCGGCGAGCGGGCCCAGCGAGATCGGCAGCAGCTGCCCGAGCGGGATCGTGACGTACAGGACCAGCACGCCGACGATGGACGGGATGAGCGCGGGCGAGCGGGTGCGGTAGACGTACTGCCCGATGCCGATCGCCAGCGGGATCTCCAGGATGATCGGCAGCACCGCGCCGGGGTTGGCCACGAACAGGTTCCCGATCACGACCGCGAACACCGCGTTCACGAGCGTGAGCAGGAAGAAGATGATCAGCAGGAACAGCGTGCGGGCCCGCTTGTTGATCACTTCCTTGGCCAGGGTGCCGATGCTCTTCGCGCGGTGCCGCACCGACACCGCGAGCGCACCGAAGTCGTGCACGCCCGCCGCGAAGATCGTGCCGAGCACCACCCACGCCAGTGCCGGGCCCCAGCCCCAGAACACCGCGATGGCGGGCCCGACGATCGGGGCCGCCCCGGCCACCGACGTGAAGTGGTGGCCGAACAGCACGTGCTTGTTCGTCGGCACGAAGTCCGCGCCGTCGTTGAACGTGTGCGCGGGCGTCACGTAGTCCGGATCGAGGGCGAACACCTTGCGCGCGAGGTAGTCGGAGTAGTAGCGGTAGCCGACCGCGAACAGCGCGAGTACGACGACGGCGACGACGATGGCGGGCATCGAACTCTCCCCAACACGGGTCGTGCATCACTCAGGTGAGCGGACGCTAACAGTCCGCGAGGAAGGTGGCGAGTGAACGAGTTCGTCCCGTTATGGAGACGCGCGACCTGCGCGGAGATCGCGTGGATCGACGGCTCCGGGTCCCCCGCGGCGATGACCGTGATCCCGCTGCTGGACGGGGAGGTGCCGTGTGCGGCGATCACCTACGACCGCGCGGAGACGGTCGCGTCGCTCGCCGGAGCCGGGGAGGTCGCCCTCGCCGTGACGGATGGCCGGGTGCTGCCCGCCGGGGCGGACGCCGCGGCGGTGGTGGGCACGGCCGGGGTCGTCGAGCATCCCGCCCTGGACGAGGCGCTGCTCACCCAGGAGCTGCGCAAGTTCCCGCCCTCGCGCGCGCTGGCCGACTCGCTGCTACTGCGCCGGGAGAACTGGTGGTACGTCGCGCGCATCGTGGTACGCCTGGATCGCGTCCACCGCGTGCACGAGCTCGCGCCGCGCCGCGACGCCGCCCGCGACGCGTTGCTGGTGCGCGACGACGGGACGGGTCTGCGACTGGACGTGGCCACGGCCGACGACTGGTCGGGCAGCCAGGTCGCGCTGCGCGGCACCGGCGCCCTGCGCGGGGACGGGGCACCGGTGCTGGCCCACGGGCACGACTTCTCCCCGGACCGGGAGCGCTGGGCGAGCTGGGGCGTGCGCGGGCACCTGCGCGGCGACCGGCTCGAGGTCACCTCCCGCGAGGGCGTCCCCGGGCTGGACCCGCGTCCGCCACGCCTGCTGGAGCGGCTGCGGCGGTCACGGGCGCTCGAGCGCGGCTGCCGGCGGGGGATCGCGGCCGCCGAGCGCGGCGCCTAGCCGGCGGGGACCACTAGGAACGGTCGTGATCGGCGACCGGTCGCCCGTCGCGGCGGCGCAGGAGCGCCGCCACCGGGGGCGAGAGGTAGGCCGGGCCGTCGCCGTCCACCCAGCGCCGCAGGTCCGGGGCCTGCGGGCGGGAGCCGCCCAGCAGCAGCACTCCGGTGAGCAGCACGGCGCCCACCGCCGTCGTGGCGGCGACGACCACCGCGACCTGCCGGACGCCGGTGGCCGTGTCGGGCACCGCGGTGGCCAGGCGCATCACCAGCGGGGCGAACAGGAACGCCGCCTCCACGCGCAGCAGCTGCACGAGGGCGAACGCCGGACCCAGCCGCGGTGCCGGCACGCTCAGGGCGCCGAGGAACAGGCCCGGTCCGACGCCCGCGCCCGCGCCGAGGCCCAGCAGCAGACCGACGCCCGCGGCGACGGGCACGGCGGGCAATACGCCCGCGCCCGCCAGCAGGACCCCGGCGGCGGAGATCGTCAGCAGCCCGCCGAGCACGAGCACGGGCAGCCAGCGGGTGGGGAGCACGCGGGTGATCAGCCAGAGCGCGACCGCCATGCCGGCCACCTGCGTCCCGAGCACGCCACCCACCACGGGCGCGCTCAGCCCGTCGACGTCGCGCAGGCGGATCACCGACAGCTCCACCAGCGCCGTGAAGCCGGCCCCGGCGAGCATGGCGCTGCCGATGCCCGTGACGGGCAGGGTGTGCGCGATCAGCCGCACCGGCATCAGCGCCTGCTCCTTGCGGTACTCGCGCACGACGAGCGCCACGAGGGCGGCCAGGCCCGCAGCGACCACCACGACGTGCACCGCCACGGGGCCCGTGCCGCCGGCCAGCAGGCCCACCCCGACGAACGGCAACACCGTCGCCGCCGCGGCGAGTGGGATGCCGGAGAAGTCGAAACCCATCCGCGGGGCGGGCGGCGCGGCGCGGTCGAACCCCAGCACCCCGACCGCGCACCCGGCGAGCCCGACGACGGCCAGCGCGCCGAGCAGCAGGCGCCACTGGCCGGGACCGGTCAGGACGCTCCCGACGGTGGTGCCGGCGGCGGCGCCGCCGAACAGGCCCAGGTTGACCAGCGCGACGGTGAGCGGGACCCGGGCGGCGCCGTGCCGCGTGACCAGCGGGGGCAGCGCCACGACCAGCAACATGCCGGTGGCCGCGCCCTGGACGACCCGACCCGCGGTGAACCAGGCGACGCCCGGCGCCAGCGCGGCGACCCCCGATCCCAGGGCGAAGCCCGACGTGCAGGCGAGGTAGAGCCGGTGCGCAGGCAGGCGCTGGACGAGGTCGGCGGCCACGACCACACCGAGGGCGTACGCCGCGTTGGCGAGGGCGGTGGCCGGTTGCAGGCCCCCGGGTGCCGCGCCGAGCTCGGAGCTCAGCACCGGGGTGAGGGGGAACGACGCCGTCGAGAACAGGACGAAGGGCCCCAGGCCGAGCAGCGCCATCGCCACGGCGGCCGACCACCGCCCGGCGAGCGGTGGGTCGCGCCACAGCCGGGTCAGCACGGCGTGCAGGCGGCGTTCAGGCGCCGGGCCTGCGCTCGACCGTGACCGTTCCCACGAGCGACCGGCTACCCGCGGTCGCCGCCCGCGAACCCTGCGGTCAGTCGAGGCCCACCGAGAAGGTGGCCTCCGTGTCGGCGCGGGAGTAGGAGCGGAAGGCGATGTGCGTGTCGGTGCGACGCACGCCGTCGATCTTGCTGAGGCGCCCGGCGATCACGTCGGCGAGCTCCTCGTGCTCGCCGACCTTGACGACGGCGATGAGGTCGACGTCGCCCGCGCAGGAGTAGACCTCGCTGACCCCCTCGAGGTCCGCGATGGCCTGCGCGGTCTCGGGGATGCGGTCGGCGGCGGTGTGCACCAGGACGATCGCGGTGATCACGACGGCTCCCTCGAGATCAGGTCGGCTCGGCTCCGGTCGGCCCGGACACTAGGCCATGCCTCCGGCGACCCCGGAAGCGGGATTCGCATGACGAACGGCACTTTCGTCGGCTAGGAACCGACGAGAGTGCCGTTCGTCCGGGTGGGAGCCTGCAGCGGAACGGGCGCCCGGGGCGGGGCGGCACTCAGTCCACCTCCACCGGCCGCGCGCGCTCCGCCCACGCGCCCCACGCACCGGCGCCGCGGGCGGGCTCGGTCCACGACGGCTCGCTGACCACGAGGCGCGTGCCGCCCGTGGTCAGCCAGCGGTGCAGCAGCCGCACCTCCTCCACCGGCGCGCCCCGCAGCGGCCCGGACCCGGGCAGCACCGTCTGCGCGCCGAGCCGCAGCGCGTCGATCACCGGCATCGGGGCGACCCCGCGGCGGGCCACCCCGGCGGCGGCGAGCCGTCCGTACCGCACGACCGCGACCTCCCACCCCCGGCGACCGTCCGGGCGGGCCCCGACCACCTCGGGCAACGCGGCGAGGGCGGCCAGCCGCTGCGCCCGGCCGAGGCCCACGACCAGCGCCGCCAGCTGGTCGCGCCGGCGCGCCGCGGCCTCGAACCGCTCGCGGGCGGCGAGCGCGTCGATCTCGTCGGCGGCGGCGCGCAGGGCGGCGTCGTCGCGGCCGCCGACGAGGTCGTCCAGTGCCCCCACGGCCGGGGCGTACTCCTCGGGCGTCTGCAGGCCCGCGCACGGCGCGGCGCAGCGGCCGAGCTCGTGCAGCGCGCACGGCGTGGCCGAGGCGCCCGTGGCGGGGATGCGCTGGGTGCACGGCCGCAGCGGCACGACGTCCAGCACGGTGTCGACGGCCGCGGCCGCCGCGCGCCGGGACGGGAACGGGCCGAGCGCGCCGTCGCGGGGCGAGTTCACGACGGACAGGCGGGGGAACGCCTCGGCGGTGGGGGCGACCCACCAGGTGTGGTTCGGACGGCGCGACCGGCGGTTGTAGCGGGGCTGGTGCGCCGCGATGAGCCGCAGCTCGCGCACCGACGCCTCGAGGGCGTGGGCGCAGACGACGGTGTCGACCCGCTCCGCGAGCGCCACCATGTCGCGCACCCGCCTGCGCCGCTCGCCGGCGGTGAAGTAGCTGCGCACCCGCTTCTGCAGGTCGCCGCTGGTGCCGACGTAGAGCACCTCCTCGCGCGGGCCGCGGAAGAGGTAGACGCCGGGCGCCGAGGGCACCCCCTGCGCCAGCACCCGCTTCTGCCGCTGCCGCTGCGTGGGCCGGTGCGGGGCCGACTCCCGGGCCAGCGCGAGCAGCTCCTCCAGGCTCTGCACACCGAGGTTGCCGACCCGCTCGAGCAGGTGGTGCAGCACCTCGACGGTGGCGCGGGCGTCGGCGAGCGCGCGGTGCGTGGGGCGGGTGTCCGTGCCGAACAGCTCGGCCAGCGCCCCGAGCCGGACGCTCGGCGCCTCGTCGCGGGAGAGCACCGCGCGGGCGAGGCGCGCCGTGCAGAGCACCGGGGGACGCGGCCAGGCCTGGCCGTGGCGCTCGCACGCGGCGCGCAGGAACCCGGAGTCGAACGGGGCGTTGTGCGCCACCAGGACCGTGCCGCGCAGGAACTCCAGCACGGAGGGCAGCACCTGCGCCAGCCGCGGCGCGCCGGCCGTCATCGCCGACGTGATGCCGGTGAGCGCCACGATCTGGGGCGGGAGACCCGTGCCCGGATCGACCAGCGTGGCCAGCTCGCCCACCTGCTCGCCGCCGCGCACCTTGACCGCGCCGATCTCGGTGATGGCGTCCTTGCCCGCCGAACCGCCGGTGGTCTCGAGGTCGAGCACGACGAAGGTGACCTCGCGCAGCGGGGTACCGAGCTCGTCGAACGACAGCTGGGACGGTCGGGCGTGCACGGCGGCGGACGCTAGCGCCGGCCCCCGACAGTCCGTTGCCGACCGCGCGTACGGATTGTGACCGTCGCGTCACCGGTGGACCGGGCGGAACGCAGCTAACCTGGTGCGATGTCGAGGTCCGACGGCGCGCACGGCCCGCCCGAGCAGGGTGGGGCCGCGTCGTCCGCTGCGTCGTCCGCCGGCTCGGTGGACTGGACGCGGCTGCCGGACGCGGTGCGCTCCCGGCTCGCGGACCTCGCGGCCACCGCGGTGGGTGGGCTGCCGAGCTCGGACGTCCCGGCCTCGCTGCGCAGGCTCGCCCGCTTCACCCCCGCGAAGCGCGCCAAGCTCGGCGGGCCCGCCCTCACGGCGGAGCTGTCCTCGTCGGCCATGTTCCGCGCGGTGGTCGTCGCGTGGTGGGAGGAGCACCGCCCCGGCGAGCTGACGACCTCCGCCGACGATCCGGTCATGGCGGCCGCCGCCGCGCTGCTGGGCGACGACGCGGACGCCGGTGAGGCCGTCGCCGCCGCGGCGCGCCGCGGTGAGGCGATGGAGGTGCGGGCCGAGCGCGACGCGGCGGTGTCCCGCGTCGACAAGCTCACCGCGGAGCTGGAACGGCTGCGCGGCGAGCTCACCGAGGCGCGCGCCCAGGCCCGCACCGCCGGGCAGCAGCGCGACACGGAGTACCAGCAGCTGCGCAGGCGGGTGTCCGAGCAGGGCGCCAAGCTGCGCGCCGCCACCGACGCGCGGACGGCCGCCGAGGACGCGGTCGAGGAGGTGCGCCGGCGCGCCGAACGCGACCTCGCCGCCGCCCTCGCCGAACGCGACCGCGAGCGCGAGCGCGCAGAGGCCGAACGCCGCCGCGCCGACCGCGCCGCGGCCGAGGTGGCCGCCGCCCGGCAGGCGGCCCGCGAGGCGCGCAAGGCCGACGAGGTGCGGCTCTCCCTGCTCATCGACACCCTCGGCGGCGCGCTCACCGGCCTGCGCCGCGAGCTCGCGCTCGGTGGCGGCGGACCCCGACCCGCCGACCTGGTCGCCGGGGCCCGCACGGCGCGGGGCGGCAGCGCCGTCGCCTCGGCCGCCGAGCTGGACGCGCTGCTCGCCGTCCCGTCGCTGCACCTGGTGGTCGACGGCTACAACGTCAGCAAGACCGGCTACCCCGAGCTCACGCTCGCCGACCAGCGCGCCCGCCTCGTCAGCCAGCTCGGCGCCCTCGCCGCGCGCACCGGCGTGGAGGTCACCGTCGTCTTCGACGGCGCCGGTGTGATCACGGCGCCCCCGCGGGGGTCGCGCGGCGTGCGCGTGCTGTTCAGCGACGCCGGGGTGCTCGCCGACGACGTGATCCGCGACCTCGTGGCCGCCGAGCCGCAGGGCAGGCCGGTCGTCGTCGCGACGTCGGACCGGGCCGTGGTCGAGTCCGTGCGCGCGTGCGGGGCGCACGCCGTGCCGTCCGCGGTGCTGCTGACGCGCCTGATGCGCGGCTGAGCGGCACTGCCGCCACACGCTGCTGCCTCCGCAACGGCCCGGCCCGGTCGCCCGGTCGGGGGTGCGGGCACCGCGAGCGCCCGGAATTGTCGGAGGTCGCTCCTAGCGTCCTGGGCATCGGACGGCCACGGACCCGTCCGAAGCGTCGAGGGAGCAGAAATGATCATCGACTGTGACGGCTGCGCGGTCCGCGGATCGGCCTGCGGGGAATGCGTGATCGGCGTGCTGCTGGGCCCACCCGGGGCGTCCGGGGCGGGGAACGTCGACGACGGGCGGCCGCCGGAGGTGCCGTCCGGCGCGCCGATCGTGCAGCTCGACGCACCGGAGCGGCAAGCGCTCGCCGTGCTCGCCGATCAAGGGCTGGTGCCGAGATTGCGGCTGGTGGCCACCCGGACGCGCCGAACGCCCCTGGAGGCCGGAGAAGAGGGAGGCGCTCGTGACGCAGGGTGAGATCACGGCGTTGTAGAACGCATGATCGCTCCGCTCTGTGCCTGTGGGTGACAGGGGGGAGCGCGCCACGCCGAGGCACCCCCGGTTTGGACGCTCCGGCCGCTGCTCCGTAATCTCCGCGAGACCTTGCGGCTCGTCAGCCATTCGACCGCGAACGGCAACGCGAGGTCACCGCGCGCTAGTCCGATCGGTGCCGTCCTTCGCCCGATCGGGCGGCCGCGCGGAGTGCTGAGAGGAGTTCCGTCCGCGTGGAGTCGCGTCGACGTACCTCTCCGGGCTCCCGGTCCCGGGTGCGCCGGTCCGAGCGTCGAGTGCGCCGCGGTCGGTCCGCCTCCTCGGTGGCGTCGGTGGTGCTGCTGGCGGTCATGGCGATGCTGTTCGCCACGTCCCCGGCGGTGGCCCAGCCCGCGCCGCCCGAGGACCAGGCCGGCGCCGCCGCGCAACTCGAGCAGGTGCAGAACGAGGCGGAGGCCCTCACCGAGGAGTGGCACGCCGCGAAGGACACCTTCGCGGCACGGCAGTCCGAGCTGACCGCGCTGCAGGCCGCGGTCGAACCCGCGCGGGCCGCCGTCGACGCCGCGCGCGCCGAGGAGGAGAAGTTCCGCGCCCAGGTCGACGCCATGGCGATGTCGGCGTTCGAGAGCGGCAACCTCGACCAGCTCAACGCCCTGCTCGCGAGCGGCTCCCCGCAGGAGTTCCTCGACCAGATGTCCGCGCTGGAGACCGTCGCGATCGACTACCGCGAAGCGCTCGACCAGCTGCTGGCCACGGTCGACGACACCGCGCGGAAGCAGGCGGAGGCCGACGCGGCGGTGTCACGGGCGCAGGCCGCGGCCGACGAGGCCGCGCGGGCCGAAGAGGACATCGAGAAGCGCAAGCGCGACGCGGAGAAGCGCATCGACGAGGCGGAGCGCCTCCTGGACCGGCTCACTCCGGAGGAGCAGCGCGCGCGGCGGGGTTCGGATGTCGGTGGGCCGAGCGGCCCGATCACCGGCACCGGCGCGGGCGTGGAGGCGATCCGGTTCGCGCAGAGGATGCTCGGCAAGCCCTACCGCTGGGGTGCCGAGGGGCCGGGCTCGTTCGACTGCTCGGGGCTCACGTCCTGGGCGTTCAAGGAGGCAGGCGTCACGCTGCCGCGCTCCAGCAGCCAGCAGGCACGGGTGGGCACACCGGTCTCGCGCAGCGAGCTGCGCCCCGGTGACCTGGTCTTCTTCAACCAGCCGGTGAGCCACGTGGGCATCTACGTCGGCGATGGCAAGATGATCAACGCGCCCCAGACGGGCGACGTCGTCAAGTACTCGAACATCACCTCCCGCAAGCTCACCAGCGCACGTCGCTTGTAGACACGGACCTCGTCCGCTCCCCGGGAACGGGCGGCGGCCGGCCGGGGCGACCGGCCGCCGCCCGACCACCCAGACCGCGGCGATAGCGTCGAGCGGTGGCGCGCACGCTGCTCGTGACGAACGACTTCCCGCCCCGCACCGGTGGCATCCAGACCTACCTGCGGGCGTTCGCCGACCTGCTCCCCGCGGGGGAGATCGCCGTCTACGCGCCCGCGTGGCCGGGTGCGCCGGAGTTCGACGCCGCAGCCCCCTACCCGGTGCACCGCCACCCGACGCCGTTGATGCTCCCGGTGCCCGGCGTCGCGCGGCGCGCCGTGGCGCTGGCACGGGAGCACGACGCGCGCACCGTCTGGTTCGGCGCCGCGGCCCCGCTGGCGCTCCTCGGGCCCCACCTGCGCGCACACGCGGGTGTCGAGCGGGTCGTGGGCAGCACCCACGGCCACGAGGTGGGGTGGTCGATGCTGCCCGGCGCACGGGCGGCCCTGCGCCGGATCGGGGCGGACGCCGACGTCCTCACCACGATCTCGCACTACACCCGCAACCGGGTCGCGGCCGCGTTCGGCCCGCGCGCGGCCCTCGAGGTCCTGCCGTCCGGGATCGACACCGACCGCTACCGGCCCGACCCCGCCGCGCGCGCGGAACTGCGCCGCCGCCACCGCCTCGGGGACGCCCCGCTCGTGGTCTGCGTGTCCCGCCTCGTCGCGCGCAAGGGGCAGGACACCCTCATCCGCGCGCTGCCCACGGTGCGCGAGCGCGTTCCGGGGGCGCGCCTGCTCATCGTGGGGGGCGGCGCGGACGCCGCGCGCCTGCAGCGGCTCGCCCGCACCGCGGGCGTGGCCGAGCACGTCGTGCTCACCGGGCCCGTCCCCGCGGAGGAGCTGCCGGCGCACCACGCCGTGGGCGACGTCTTCGCCCTGCCCTGCCGCACCCGGGGCGGCGGGCTCGACGTCGAAGGCCTCGGCATCGTGGCACTGGAGGCCGCCGCCACCGGGCTGCCCGTGGTCGCCGGGACGTCCGGCGGCGCGCCGGAGACCGTGCAGGAGGGCCGGACCGGCCACGTCGTCGACGGTCGGGACGTGCCCGCGGTGGCCGCCGCGCTGGCCGGGCTGCTCGCCGACCCGGACCGGGCCAGGGCGATGGGCGCCGCCGGCCGGGCCTGGATGCAGCGGGAGTGGACCTGGCCGGCACGCGTGGCCCGCCTGCAGGCCCTCCTGACCGGCACCCCCCTCCCCACACCCCCCTGACCGCGAATCCCGTGGGCCGGGTCAGGCTGGGGCCTTCGTGGTGCGGTAGATGCTCGCGATCTCGTCGGCGAACGTCTTCGCGACCACCGCGCGCTTGACCTTCATCGTGGGGGTCACCTCGCCGCCGGCCTCGGTGAAGTCGACCGGGAGGATCCGGAACTCGCGGATCTGCTCGGCCCGGGAGACGGCCTTGTTGGCCTCCTCGACGGCGGCGGCGATCTCGGCGCGCAGGTCGGGGTCGTCGACGAGGTCGGCGACGCCGTCGCCCGCGGGCTTGCCGGCGCGCTCCCGCCAGCCGGGCAGGGCGTCGGGGTCGATCGTGACGAGCGCGCCGATGAACGGCTTGCCGTCGCCCACGACCATGCACTGGCTGACCAGGGGGTGGGCCCGCAGCCGGTCCTCGAGCACGGCGGGGGCGACGTTCTTGCCGCCCGCGGTGACGAGGATCTCCTTCTTGCGGCCGGTGATCCGCAGGAAGCCGGCGTCGTCGAGCTCGCCGAGGTCGCCGCTGTGGAACCAGCCGTCCTCGAGGGCCTCGGCGGTGGCGGTCTCGTTGTGCCAGTACCGGCGGAAGATGATCGGGCCCTTGAGCAGCACCTCGCCGTCGTCGGCGATCCGGACCGAATGCCCGGGCACCGGACGGCCCACGGTGCCGATGCGCTGGGCGCCCAGGGCGTTGAGCGTGACGCCCGCCGTGCTCTCGGTGAGCCCGTACCCCTCCAGGATCGGCAGCCCGATCCCGCGGAAGAAGTGCCCGAGCCGCTCGCCGAGGGGGGCGCTGCCGGACACCGCGGCCACGACGTTGCCGCCGACGGCCGCGCGCAGCTTGCCGTAGACGAGCCGGTCGAACAGCGCGTGCCGCAGGCGCAGGCCGAGCCCGGGCCCGCCGGTGTCCTGCGCGCGGCTCCAGGCGATCGCGGTGTCGGCGGCGGCGTCGAAGATCCGCCCCTTCCCGTCGTCGTGGGCGCGCTGGCGGGCGCCGTTGTAGACCTTCTCGAACACGCGCGGGACGGCGAGCAGGAACGTCGGCCGGAACGCGGCGAGGTCGGGCAGCAGCTGGGCGACGTCGGGGGTGTGGGCCACGACGGTGCGGGTGTACAGCGCGCCGCACTGGATGACCTTGCCGAAGATGTGCGCGAGCGGCAGGAACAACAGCACGGAGCCGCTGTCGGTGAGCAGCTGCGGCAGCATGCTGACGCACGCCTTGACCTCGCTGACCAGGTTGCCGTGGGTCAGCTCGCAGCCCTTGGGCCTGCCGGTGGTGCCGGAGGTGTAGATCAGCGTGGCGAGGTCGTCGGCACGCACGGCCGCGGTGCGGGCGCGCACCTCGTCGGCGGGGGTGTCGGCGCCCAGCGCGAGCAGCTCGTCGACGGCGGCCCGCCGGCCCTCGGCGGGCTCGATCTGCCACACGTGCCGCAGCTCCGGGCAGTCGGCGCGCACGCTGTCGACCAGCCCGACGTGCTTGCCCGACTCGACGACCGCCGCGACGGCACCGGAGTCGGACAGGATCCAGCTGATCTGCTCGGCCGACGACGTCTCGTAGATCGGCACCGTGGCCGCGCCCGCGGCGAGGATCGCGTAGTCGAGCAGCGACCACTCGTAGCGGGTGCGCGACAGCAGCGCGACGCGGTCGCCGGGCCGCACGCCGGCGGCGACCAGGCCCCGGGCGACGTCGACGACCTGCTCGGCGAACTGCGCGCACGTGACGTCGGACCAGCCGCCGGAGGCGTCGCGGAGCCGGTAGACGACCGACGGCCCGTGGTGCTCGGCGTTGTCGAACACCGCGTCGAGGAGGTTCTCCTCGTCACCGACGCGAACGGTGGCGGGGACGCTGTACTCGCGCACGCAGGACCTCCTGACCGGCACTGGCTCTGGTAAGTGGGCAACCTACCCCGCGGTAGCCCGCACCGTCAGGGCGAACGCCGCGGCAGCGAGGCCCGCCCCACCGCAACGAACGGCACTTTCGTCGCTCCCTAGCCGACGGAAGTGCCGTTCGTTGCGCGGGCCTGGGGCCGTGAGCACGCGCGGCCGTCCGGCACGCTGTCCCCGTGCCTTCGGTGGACGTGATCGACGAGACGTTCCTCGCGTGCCCGCCTGCGGTGGTGGCCGCGGAGTTCGCGGTGCCGGCGCGGTGGCCGGTGCTCTGGCCGGACCTGCAGCTGCAGGTCATGGCCGACCGCGGCGACGAGGGGATGCGCTGGACGGTGCGCGGCGCGCTCGTCGGGAGCATGGAGGTGTGGCTGGAGCCGGTGCTCGACGGCACGGTGCTGCACTACTACCTGCGTGCCGACCCGCCGGGCCCGGACGGTCATCCGCGCCCGGCGCCGCCCCGGCGCGCGGCGGCCGAGGCGCGCCGGCGCCAGCGCGCCGCCAAGGCGATCGCGTTCGCGTGCAAGCAGCGCCTCGAGGCGGGGCGTGAACCGGGGGAGCCGCCGCGTCGGTAGGTTGGGCGGCATGCGTGTGCACGTGGTCTCCGACGTGCACGGCGCCGCGGACGCGCTGGCCCGGGCCGGGGAGGGCGCCGACGCGCTGATCGTCCTGGGTGACCTCGTCGACTACGTCGACTACCGGGACCCGACGGGCGGCATCCTCGGCCGGGTACTCGGCGCCCAGGTGAGCAGCGAGTTCGCCCGCCTGCGCACGGCGGGCGCCCGCGAGGAGCTCATCGCCTACATCCGCGACGCGTGGGCCCGCGTGCCCGACGCGCCCGCCGTCGTGCGGGAGGCGGTGCGCGAGCAGTACGACCGGGTGTTCGGCGCCGTCACCGCGCCCACCTACGCGATCCCGGGCAACGTCGACGTGCCGCTGCTGTGGCCGGAGTACGCCCGTCCCGGCCTCGAGCTGGTCGACGGCGAGGTCGTGACGATCGGCGGGCTGCGCTTCGGGTTCGTCGGCGGGGCGCCGCTGCCGCCCGGCGTCACGCCGCGCCCGGGCGGCCCGTGGACGCCGCACGTGGTGCCCGCCGAGCAGTTCGCGGCTGCCGTCCACGGCCTCGACGGCACCGAGCCGCTCGACGTGCTGTGCAGCCACGTGCCACCGGCGGTGCCCGAGCTCGCCTTCGACGTGGTCACCCGGCGCGCGGAGGCGGCGTCGCGCGCGCTGCTGGACGTCGTGCGCCGCGACCGTCCGCGTGCCGCCCTGTTCGGCCACGTCCACCAGCCGCTCGCCCCCCGGGTGCGGATCGGGCGCACCGAGTGCGTGAACGTCGGCCACTTCCGCAGCAGCGCCACCCCCTACGTGCTGCGCTGGTGACCGCGCACCGCGAACCCACCGGTAACGTGCCCGGCATGGCCGACGCGACGACCTCCTCGATCACCATCTCCGCGCCACCGGAGCGTGTGATGGCCGTGATCGCCGACTTTCCCGCCTACCCGGACTGGGCGTCGCAGGTGAAGAGCGTCGAGGTGCTCAGCAGCGGCGGGGACGGGCGCGCGGAGCGCGTGCGGTTCACGATGGACGCGGGCCCCATCAAGGACTCCTACACCCTCGACTACACCTGGGCGCCCGACGACCGCTCGGTCAGCTGGACCCTGGTGAAGGGCCAGATCCAGAAGGCGCAGAACGGCTCGTACACGCTGGCGGAGCGGGGCGGCGAGACGACGGTGACGTACTCGCTGGCCGTCGACCTGAACATCCCGATGATCGGCATGCTGCGGCGCAAGGCCGAGAAGGTGATCATCGATACCGCGCTCAAGGGGCTGAAGCGCCGCGTGGAGACCGGTAAGTGACGGCCCCGCTGACGGCCGGCGCCTGATCCCGCGGCTACCCTTCCGCGTCGTGCGCGTCGTCCTGTTCACCGGCAAGGGAGGCGTCGGCAAGACCACCCTCGCCGCGGCCACCGCCGCATCGCTCGCGCGCTCGGGGCGCAAGGTGCTGGTGGTCTCCACCGATCCCGCGCACTCGCTCGGCGACGCGCTCGAGGTCGAGCTGGGCGGTGAGCCCGTCGAGGTGGAGGCGGGCCTGTACGCCGCGCACGTCGACGCGCGCGCCCTGCTGGACGGCGCGTGGTCGCGGCTGCAGGGGCACCTGGGCACGTTGCTGGCCGGGGCCGGTGTCGACGAGCTGGTGGCCGACGAGCTGACCGTGCTGCCCGGCGTCGACGACCTGCTGGCCCTCGGCGAGGTGCGCCGCCTCGTCGAGAGCGGCCTGTGGGAGGTCGTCGTCGTCGACTGCGGCCCCACCGCCGAGACCCTGCGGCTGCTCGGCCTCCCCGAGGCCTTCACCGCCTACCTGGAGCGGTTGTTCCCGGCCCACCGCCGCGCCGTGCGCGGGCTGCTCACCGGCCTGGCAGGCGCGGGCCGCGACGCGCAGCCCGCCTGGGACCGCGCCGTCGACGCCCTGGACGCGCTGGCCGAGCAGCTGCGGGGGCTGCGCGAGCTGCTGGCCGACCCGGACACGTCGATCCGGCTCGTGCTCACTCCGGAACGGGTGGTGGTCGCCGAGACCCGTCGCACCCTCACCGCGCTGGCCCTGCACGGCCTGCGCGTGGACGGGCTGGTGGCCAACCGCGTGCTGCCCGAGGCGCCTGCGTCGCTGCGCGGGCCCGCCGGGCGCTGGCTGCGCGAGCGGCACGCCGAGCAGAAGGCCGTCCTCGCCGAGCTGGACGCGCTGCCGCTGCCGCTGCGGATCGCCGAGCACACCGCGACCGAGCCCACCGGCCTGCCCGCGCTGCGGGAGCTGGCCGGGGTCCTGTACGAGGCCGACGACCCGGCCGCGGCGACGCAGGACGCGGCACCGCCGCTGCTGCAGGTCCGCCGCACGGCGGGCAGCGGCACCTCGCCGGACTCGGCGTTCGAACTGGTCGTGGCGCTGCCCGGCGCGGCGCGGGGACAGCTCGACATCACGCGCATCGACGACGACCTGGCCATCACCACGGGCGGCACGCGGCGGGTCCTCGCGCTGCCGTCGGTGCTGCGCCGCTGCACCGCCACCGGGGCGCACCTCGACGGCGACGACCTGCGCGTCGCGTTCGTCCCCGATCCCGCGGTCTGGCTCCGGTGACGGGCTGCGACGCGCATCCGGGAGCCGGCGCGGACATCGGTGAGGAGCTGCGCACCCTCGTCCTGGGCGCGCTCGACAAGGTCGACCCCGTGCTGGAGCGCCTGCGCGAGGAGCCCGCGACCACCGGCGCCGGGACCTGCGCCGTGTGCCCCGTCTGCGCCGTCGTCGCGGCCCTGCGCGGGGAACGCCCCGAGCTGGCGGCCCGGCTGGCCGAGCACGCGTCGGGGCTCGTCGCCGTCCTGCGGGCCGCGCTCGAGGAGGGCGGGCCCGCTCCCGGCGCCGCCGCGCCGCCGGAGCCCGCGCCGTCGCGGCGGGTGCAGCGCATCCACGTGGATCGGCAGGCCTCGTGCTGACGATCGGGGTCGACGTCGGCGGTACGAGCGTCCGGGCCGGGGTGGTCGACGCGGAGGGCAACGTCCACGACACCGCGCGCACGCCGACGCCGCGCAGCCAGACCGCGTTGGAGGCGGCCCTCGCAGGCGTGATCGGCGAGCTCGCGGCCCGGCACCCGATCGGGGCCGTCGGCCTCGCGCTCGCCGGGTTCGTCACACCGGACCGGCGCAGCGTCCGGTTCGCGCCGCACCTGTCCTGGCGGGACACGCCCGTCGCCGACCGCATCGCCGAGCGGATCGGGCTCCCGGTCGTCGTCGAGCACGACGCCAACGCCGCGGCGCTGGCCGAGCGCCACTTCGGGGCCGCGTCGGGCGCGTCCACGGTGGTCTTCGTCGCGCTGGGCACCGGCATCGGCTCGGCCCTGCTGATCGACGGCGAGCTCTACCGCGGCGCGTTCGGGGTGGCCCCCGAGCTGGGCCACCTGCAGGTCGTGCCGGACGGCCGGCCGTGCCCGTGCGGGAAGAACGGCTGCTGGGAGCGCTACTGCAGCGGTACCGCGCTGGCCACCACGGCCGTGGAGCTGCTGGCCCGCGACCCGGGCCGCTCCCCGCTGCTGCGCCGCCTGGTCGCGGGCGACCCGGGGCGGGTGACGGGGCAGCGGGTGGCGGCGGCGGCCCGCGACGGCGACGCCGTGGCCTGCGCCGCGATGGACGAGCTGGCCCGCTGGCTCGGCCAGGGTCTCGCGCTCGTGGCCGACGTCTTCGACCCGGAGCTGGTGGTGATCGGCGGCGGTGTCTCGGTGTCGGCGCCGCTGTTCCTCGACGAGGCGCGCGAGCACTACGCGGCGACCGTGACCGGCGCAGGACGGCGTCCGCTCGCCCGCATCCGCACGGCGCAGCTGGGTGAGGCCGCCGCGGTGGTCGGTGCCGCTCAGCTGGCCCGCGAACTGGCCCGCCCCGCGCGCTGAGCGCCGTTCGCCCAACGCGGTGTTACAGAACCGCGCCGTCGTCGTCGTCCTCGTCGTCGCGGTCCGGCGGGTCCGGCCACAGGCGCAGCACCAGCCAGCCCAGGCCGGCCGCGAGTCCCACCAGACCCAACGGGAGCCCGTACGGCTCGGACACGCCCAACAGCCCGGGGGAGACGACGAGGACCAGCCCCAGGGCGAGCAGGGTGAGCCCGACCAGCGCCGGCGGGCCCAGCCGCGGCAGGGGCGGCGGCTCGGGCGGCACGAAGTGCTCGTCCTCGGGAAGCGGGACCGGAGCGGTGGGCGGCGCCGGATCGGGGGAGCGCGGCGGTGGTGGCGCCTGCGGCGACTCGAACAGGCCCGCAGGCGGATCGACGTCGGCAGGCCACTCGGGCACCTCGCCCTCGCGGCGCCAACCGGCCACGATCGCCTCGAACTCGTCGGGCGCGGCGCCGTCGGGCTGCGCGCGCTCGTCGGGATCCCGGTTCACGCGGCCTCCTCCCTGTTGCACGGGCCGCTCGGCCCGGACGCGTCGCCGTGGAGCCGGGGAGCGCACGCGGCGGGAGCCCCATCCTGACACGCCGGGGCGAGGATGGGGAGGAGTTCGCGCCCGATCGCGAGTGCCCGTTGTCGGCGCGTCGCGTGCGTCCGTAGGCTGGCGCGGTCGAGGTGGAGGGGGCACGCCCAGGTGCTGTACTGGTGGTCCAAGTTCGTGCTCCTCGGTCCGCTGCTGCGACTGTTCTTCCGGCCTTCGATCGAGGGCCTCGAGCACGTCCCCGAACGGGGCGGTGCCATCCTGGCGAGCAACCACCTCGCCGTCGCCGACTCGTTCTTCCTGCCGCTGCTCGTCCCGCGGCGGATCACGTTCCTCGCCAAGCGCGAGTACTTCACGCAGCCGGGGCTCGTCGGCTGGTTCAAGAAGATCTTCTTCACGGGCGTGGGCCAGGTGCCGATCGACCGGTCCGGCGGGTCGGCGGCGCAGGCCGCGATGGACACCGCCGTCCGGCTCCTGCGCGAGGACAAGCTGCTGGGCATCTACCCCGAGGGCACCCGGTCGCCGGACGGGCGGCTGTACAAGGGCAAGACCGGCGTCGCGCGCATGACGCTGGAGGCGGGCGTGCCCGTCATCCCGGTCGCGATGATCGGCACCGACCGCGTCAACCCGATCGGTTCCCGGATCTGGCGGCCGCGGAAGGTGCGCATCAAGATCGGCGCGCCGCTGGACTTCTCGCGGTACGCCGGGATGGCGGGCGACCGGTTCATCGAGCGGTCGATGACCGACGAGATCATGTACGCGCTCATGGAGCTCTCCGGGCAGACCTACGTGGACCTCTACGCGGCCTCGGTGAAGGAGCGGGCGGCCGCGGCGGAGCAGGCGCCCGCCGAGCCCCCGGCCCCCGACGAGGGCGGGGACGGCCGCGACGCAAGCCGCGTCCCGGGGACGCGCGCCGGCTAGCTCCGGGAACCGCCGCCGGCGCTCGGCTCCGCCGAACGCACGATGTAATACGCCGATCGCACGCGGCGATGAGGGGGTGTGGCAGTGTCGGACGATCCGCTCCGGGAGGATGCAGCCGTCCCGGCACCCGCGGAGGACTTCCTCCGCGACGACATCCGCCTCGACGACCTCCGGGACGATCCCGCGGACGACACCCGTGGCGACGCGGTGGGCGAGCCGGGTTACGTCGGGGACGGCCTGGACGAGCCCACGGCCATCGCCGGGGACGACGACCGGCCCACCACGAAGCTCCCGCGGGTCGTGCAGGAGCAGGCCCCCGTCGCGCCGCGCTCCTGGATCGCGGGCGTCGCGCCCTGGGCGGTGTTCGGCGTGGTGGCCGTGGTGGTGGTCGCCGCAACGTCGGCATGGGCGTCCTGGTTGCGCGGTCCCACCACCGACCAGCACGCCGCGACCCCGCGGATCGCACCGGTGCAGACCTCGGCGCCCGCACCGCCCGCCCCCGAGCCGACCGCGGAGCCGAGCCCCGAACCGAGCGCCGAGCCGGAGCCGGTCGCGCGCGCCACGCAGCCGCCGGTCACCCGGGAGCGCACCCGCGCGCCGCGGACGCAGACGCAGGCCCCGCCCCCGCGACCGCCGGCGGCCGCGGACGACGCCGGGCCGACGAACCCACCGCCCGCGGCCTCGAGCGCTGCGACTCCGCCGCCGCCCGCGGCCGAGGCCGCGAGCGGCGCCGCCGCCGCGGAGATGGCGGGCGACGAGGACTCCGACGAGGACGAGAAGTCGAAGGACGCCGCGAAGGACTCCTCGAACGACTCCGCGACCGGCTCGTCCGAGGACTCCTCGGACGAGGGCGACGACTGACGACCGCACCGACCGGCGGCCGCACCCGCAGCGTCGGGAGCGGCGTCCTCTAACCTGCCGACGTGCGGTTCTTCTACGACTGCGAGTTCATCGAGGACGGGACGACGATCGACCTGGTGTCGATCGGCGTGGTCGGGGAGGACGGACGCGAGTTCTACGCCGTCTCCACGGAGTTCGACCCCGACCGGGCCGGCCCGTGGGTGCGCGCCCACGTGCTGCCGAAGCTGCCCTCGCCTGCCGACCGGGCGTGGCGGTCGCGCGCGCGGCTGCGGGCCGACCTGCTGGAGTTCCTCACCGGTGCCCCCGGCGAGGTGGAGCTGTGGGCGTGGATCGCGGCGTACGACCACGTGGCGCTGTGCCAGTTGTGGGGCGCCATGCCGGCGCTGCCGCGGGCGCTGCCCCGGTTCACCCGCGAGCTGCGGCAACGGTGGGAGGACGCCGGGCGTCCTCCCCTCCCGTCACCGACCCCCGACGCCCACGACGCGCTCGCGGACGCCCGGTTGAACCTCAGACGGTGGGACGCGATCGAGGCGGCGGTGGCCGCGCGCTAGGAGCGCAGACCACGCCGCCCGGATCAGGCGAAGATGCTCACCCCACCGGGGCCGACCAGCAGGCCGACGATGATGAGCACGATGCCCCAGATGAGCTGCTTGCGCAGGATCGCGAAGACGCCGGCGACGACGAGGACCACTGCGAGGATCCACAGAAGAGTTGCCATGGCGACGGAGTGCCCCGTGGAGTCCCCTGTGGAATCGGGCCGATCGGGTGATCACGGCCACGTCGGGTCGGCCGGAGGCACCGGGGGAGGGGGCCGTCCGGCCCAGCGCAGGTCCGACGCGGAGGTCTTCCGGCGCACGGCCTACCCTTGGACCTCGTGAACTGGACGGTCGACGCACCTGTCGAGGTGCTGCCCGAGCTGCCCCCGCTGCCCTCGGACCTGCGGGCCCGGCTCGACGACGCGCTCTCCCGTCCGGCCGCTCAGCAGCCCGACTGGCCCGACGCCGCGCACGTCGCGCACGTCCGCACGGTGCTGGAGAGCGTCCCGCCGGTGACGCTGCCGCCGGAGGTCGACCGGCTGCAGGAGCGGCTGGCGGCCGTGGCCAACGGCGAGGCGTTCCTGCTGCAGGGCGGCGACTGCGCCGAGACGTTCGTCGACAACACCGAGCCGCACATCCGCGCCACGATCCGCACGATCCTGCAGATGGCGATCGTGCTGACCTACGGCGCGTCGCTGCCGGTCGTGAAGGTCGGTCGCATCGCGGGGCAGTACGCCAAGCCGCGCAGCGCCCCGCTGGACGCGCTCGGCCTGCCCTCCTACCGCGGTGACATCGTCAACTCGCTGGTGGCCGACCCGGCCGCGCGGGTGCCGGACCCGTCGCGGATGGTCCGGGCGTACGCCAACGCCGGCGCGGCGATGAACCTGGTGCGCGCACTCACCGCCACCGGCATGGCCGACCTCACGATGGTCCACGACTGGAACAAGGACTTCGTGCGCACCTCGCCCGCGGGGGAGCGGTTCGAGGACATCGCCGCGGAGATCGAGCGCGCGCTGCGCTTCATGGACGCGTGCGGTGTGGACGACCACAACCTGCACAGCGTGGAGTTCTACGCCAGCCACGAGGCCCTTCTCCTGGACTACGAGCGGGCCCTGCTGCGCCTGGACGCCTCGCGCCCGGAGCCGCGGCTCTACGACCTGTCCGCGCACTTCCTCTGGATCGGGGAGCGCACCCGCCAGCTCGACGGCGCCCACATCGCGCTGGCCGAGCTGCTGTCCAACCCGATCGGGCTCAAGATCGGCCCGAGCACCACGCCGGAGCTGGCCGTCGAGTACGTCGAGCGGCTCGACCCGCACGCCACGCCGGGCCGCCTCACGCTCGTCAGCCGCATGGGCAACGGGCGCGTCCGCAACGTGCTGCCGGCGATCGTGGAGAAGGTCGAGGCGTCCGGCCACAAGGTCATCTGGCAGTGCGACCCGATGCACGGCAACACCGTCGAGTCCACCACCGGGTACAAGACGCGCCACTTCGACCGGATCGTCGACGAGGTGCAGGGCTTCTTCGAGGTCCACCGCGCGCTGGGCAGCCACCCCGGCGGCATCCACGTCGAAGTCACCGGCGAGGACGTCACCGAGTGCCTCGGCGGCGCGCAGGAGATCTCCGACACCGACCTGGCGGGCCGCTACGAGACGGCCTGCGACCCGCGCCTGAACACCCAGCAGTCGCTGGAGCTGGCCTTCCTGGTGGCGGAGATGCTGCGCGGCTGACGCACCTTCCTGCCCGCACCTTGGAGCCGTACTGCTGTCTTTTCGGCCGCTGAACAGCAGTAAGGCTCCAAGGTGCGAGCTGGGCTGCCGCTTAGACCGTGCTCAGGTGGATCGTCGTTCCCCTGTCGACCGTTGCGCCTGCCGGGGGGTCCTGGCCGATCACCCGGCCGTTCTCGCGGCCGATGAGGAACGCGGTCTCCTCCTCGGCCTCGAGGTCCAGCTCCTCGAGGATGTCGGCCGCGTCCTCGTAGTCCTCGCCGATCACCATCGGCACCCGGACGGTCTCGGGCTCGCCCTCGCCGCTGCTCACCACGATCGTGACGGGTTCACCGGTCGCGACCTCCTCGCCGGCCTCCGGATCGGTGCGCACGACGGCGCCCTCCGGCACCGAGTCGCTGTCCTCGGTGGCCTCGGAGCTGCGGACGGGCGTGAGGCCGGCCTCGCGGATCGCCTGTTCCGCCGCGGCCACCGACGTGCCCGGCGCGACGTCCGGGACCGTCGGGCGACCTGAGGAGACCGTGACGGTCACCGTGCTGCCGCGCAGCAGCCGCGCGTCCGGCGGCGGGTCGGTGGCGCTGACCAGCCCGGCGTCGACGTCGTCGTGGTGGGCCTCGGTGAGGCGCCCGACGAGGTCGGCGTCGGCGAGCACCCGTTGGGCCGCCGACTCCTCGAGGCCGACCAGCCGCGGCATCGCCGTCCACCGGCCGCTGCCCAGCCACCACGCCGAGACGCCGACCAGCATCGCCAGCACGAGGACGATCGCGATCCACACCGCGAAGACCCGCCTGCTGCGCCTGCGGGCACGCAGGTGGGGCGGTGGGCCGTCGTCGACAGGGCGGGGCATCGCGCGGGTGCCCCCTGGCCCCGCGTGCGCGCCGGTCGCGGCACCCGAAGTGAGGCGGCGCGGCGCCGCGGGGACCGTGTCCTGGTCCTCGACGGGTCGGGCGGGTGGCACCGGCGGCGGAACCCGCGGCACGTCGAGCCGCACGGCCACCCGGTGCAGCTCCGCCAGCAGGGCCGCCGCATCGGCGGGGCGGGCGGCCGGGTCGCGGCGGGTGGCGCGCAGCACCAGCGCGTCCAGCTCGGGGGGTACGTCCCCGGCGATCTGCGACGGCGGCGGCACGTCCGAGTTCACGTGCCGGTAGGCCACCGAGATCGCCGTGTCGCCGGTGTAGGGCGGGGCGCCGGTGAGCAGCTCGTAGAGCAGGATGCCGGCGGCGTAGACGTCGCTTCGGGCGTCGGCGGCACCGGTGGCGACCTGCTCGGGGGACAGGTACGCGACCGTCCCCATGATCATTCCCGCGCTGCTGGCGCGCGACTGGGCGGCCGCGGTGACGAGCCCGAAGTCGGCCACCTTGACCTCGCCGGTGCGGCTGATCAGCACGTTCTCCGGCTTGACGTCGCGGTGCACCATCCCGAGGCGGTGCGCCTCCGCGAGCCCCGCCAGTACCGGCTCCATCACCGCGAAGGCGGCCGGCACGCCGAGGGCGCCACGGGCGCGCAGGACGTCGCGCAGCGTGCCGCCCTCCACCAGCTCCATGACCAGGAACAGCAGCGGGCCGTCACCGAGGCCGAGGGCGCTGTCGTGCCCGGTGTCGCTGACGTGCTCGCCCTGGTCGTGGACGTCGACGACGGCGGGGTGGTCGATGCGCGCCGCCGAGCGGGCCTCGCGTTCGAACCGGGCCCGGAATGCGGGGTCGGCCGCGAGTCGCGGCTCCATCACCTTGATCGCGACCGGCCGGTCGAGCCGGATGTCCGTGCCCCGGTAGACCGCGGACATGCCGCCGCGGGCCAGCAGCGGGCCCACCCGGTAGCGCGCGTCGAGCAGCGCGGCGGGCGGGGCGTTCACGCGATGACGGTACCGCTGCGGTGCAGCCTTCTCCGACGCGCCGCGCCTGTGGCAGGCTATCGCCCCGTGAACGAGGTGTTCGGGCTGTCCGAGGATGTTGCGACGCTCCCCGTCGCGGAGGTCGCCCAGCGGTTGGACCAACCCGTGTCACGGGTGCACCAGCTCGTCAAGGACGGCCAGCTGTTGTCCTTCCGGCGCGAGGGCGAGGTCGTCGTCCCGGCCGACTTCCTGGGCGAGGACGGCGTGGTGATCAAGGGTCTGGCCGGGACGATCACCGTGCTGCGCGACGGCGGCTACGCCGACCCCGACATCCTGCGCTGGCTGTTCGAGGAGGACGACTCGCTGCCCGGCACGCCGGTCGCCTCCCTGCGCGCGGGCCGGCACCGGGAGGTCAAGCGCCGAGCCCAGGCCATGGCCTTCTGACCCGGAGGCCGAACGGGAGACTCACCCCGTCCGGACGGGAGACTCGCGCTGTCCGGACGGGAGACTCGCGCCCTCAGAGCGCGAGTCTCCCGTTTCGTCCGGGTGAGTCTCCCGTCTCGACAGGGTGAGTCGCGCGCGGCGTCAGGTGCGGGCGCGGGCGGCGAGGGCGCGGACCAGGCCGGGGACGGCCACGGCGGCGCGGGTGCGGGCCGGGACCGACACGCGGCGGTGCAGGACGTCGTACCCGGCGGACTCGATCTCGTCGAGGATGCCCCGGTAGAGGGTGAACGCGCACGCCACGCAGGCCCGGGAGACCGGCTCCAGCATGCCGACGCCCGGGGCCGCGCGCCGGTAGACCGCCCGCGTGTGCGCCACGAGGTGCGCGAGGGCCCGGCGGACCCGGGGGTCCTGCCGACGCGTGCGCCGGCACCAGGTGAGCAGCTCCCGGTCGACGCCGAACGCGGCCAGCTCGGCGGCGGGCAGGTAGATGCGGCCGCGGTCGAGGTCCTCGCCGACGTCGCGCAGGAAGTTGGTGATCTGGAACGCGACGCCCAGCGCGGCCGCCGGGGCCTCGGCCTCGGCGCGCGGCACCGTCGTGCCCAGTACCGGGAGCATCTGCAGCCCGATCACGGCGGCCGAACCGTGGACGTAGACGGCGAGGTCGTCGAACGTGGCGTAGTCGGTGACCTCGGTGTCCATCCGCATCGACGTCATGAACGCGGTGAAGTGCGCAGGGTCGATCGTGAAGCGCCGGGCCGTGTCGGCCACCGCGGCGAGCACCGGGTGGGCGGCGGGGCCGCCCGCCAGCGCCTGGCGGAGCTCGGCGTCCAGCGCGTCCAGCCGCGCGGCCCGGTCGGGGGCGGGCCGCCCGTCGCGCAGGTCGTCGACGATCTCGTCGGCGAAGCGCGCGAACCCGTAGAGGGCGTGCACGGCCGGCCGCCGCTCCGGCGGGAGCAGGCGGGTGGCCAGGAAGTACGTGCGGCCGTGGTGGGCGTTCAGGGCGCGGCAGGTGGCGTAGGCGGCCCGCAGCCCCGGATCGGTGACGCCGGCGGCGTCGAGCTCAGCGCGCCCCGGGCTCGGCACCGGCGGGCACCGGCTCGGACGCCTCCCGGGGACGCCGGCGGGCGCCCGCGGAGAGCCGCAGCGGGTCCGGCCGTCGCAGCGACACCGCGGCGAGGACGGCCACCAGGGCCCACGTCAGGAGGTAGGGCCCGTCGTAGAGGGCGTCCTCGCCGTGGGAGTAGTACGCGATCGTGAGCATCACCGAGAGGAACACGGTGACGGTCAGGCCGCGCACGGTCCACGCCGCCGCCGCGAGCAGCGCCATGCCCCAGCTCACGTACCACGGCAGGGTGGCGGGGGAGAGCACGGCGACGGCCAGCAGCACGATCCCGGCCCGGCGCACGGCATCGGGCCCGCCGTCCCGGGCCGCCCACCACTGCGTGACGGCGATGTAGGCCAGCAGGAGCCCGCCGAGCGCACGGGCGACGTTGATGAACGGCTGCATCGGCACGTTCACGAGGTTGGCCACGAGGGTGTGCGTGAACTGCCCGACCGCCGTGGGGATCGACATCCAGTTCACGATCATCGACGGTGCGCTGAGGGCGGGAAGCCAGCCGAGCCCGACGCCGGCGGCCACCGTGCAGGCCGCGAACACCACCAGGAACACACCCACGCCCGCCGCGGTGGCCTTCGCGATCCGGACCCGCTGCGAACCGGCCAGGTGGGCCGCCCACACCAGCACGAGGAACGGCAGGGCCACGGCGGCGCTCGCCTTGACCGCCATCGCGGCGGTGACCATCGCGATCCCGCCGATGTGCCCGCCCCGCAGCGCGACCAGCGAGCCCGCGGCGAGCAGGCCGACCACGAGCAGGTCGTTGTGGCCCCCACCGACGAGGTGGATGACCATCAGCGGGTTGGCCACGGCCACCCACAGCGCCACCGGGACGCGCCCGCCGAGACGCCGGGTCAGCTCCGGCAGGGCCCAGATCAGCAGCAGCAGCCCCGGCAGGAGCGCGAGCCGCATCAGGATGACGCCGAGGATCATCGCGTCGCCGGTCAGCCAGGCCACGAACTTGGCGATCAGGATGAACAGCGGCCCGTACGGCGCGGGGGTGTCCTGCCAGAAGTAGTGGACGTTGTCGGCGAAGAGCCCCGGCATCGCCTCGGGGCCCACCGCGTAGGGGTCGAAGCCGGCCAGCGGCAGCCCGCCCTGCGCGAGGTAGCTGTAGACGTCCCGGGTGAAGAGCGGGGGCGACACCAGCATCGGCGCGGTCCACACGCACGCCACGGTGAGGACGGCCCGTCCGCCGATGCGGTGGGCCAGCACGTCGCGGCCCAGGCGCACCCACGCCCACACCATCAGCGCGACACCGGCGTAGACGGTGAAGGCGGCCAGTTCGCGACCGTGGCCGTAGCGCCAGAAGCCCAGCGGCGAGTTCGACAGCAGCGGGTCGTGGACCAGGACGCCGCCCGCGCCGAAGCCGCCGACGACCATCAGCAGGGACGCGGCGAGACCGAGCAGCAGGGGGCCGCGGGGCGGCCGCCCGAAGCGGTCCCGCCAGGACCGCGGCTCGGTGGCGGGCTGGTCGGGGGCCGCGGCGGGCAGCGCGTCGCGCACCGTGGGCGCGTCGTCCTGGGCGGGTGCGCGCTCCGCTGCCGCGTCGGGGAGCGTCGGCCCGTCGACCGGTGGTGGTGGCTTCATGACGCGATCCATGCTCGCATGCCTCGTGTCACGAGCCTGTGGGTACCCTGCGCCCCCGCGGGAGCGGCCCCGTGACGCGCTCGGCCGCCAGCCGACCGGAGATCAACACCGGCGGGATCCCGACGCCGGGAGTGGTGCCGCAGCCTGCGAGCACCGCGTTGGACAGCCCGCGGACGAGGTTGCGCGGCCGGAAGGGGCCGGTCTGCGCGAACGTGTGGGCCGCGGAGAACGGGGTGCCCGCGGCGTGGCCCGCCGCGGCCCAGTCGGCGGGCGTCACGAGGTGGGACACCTCGACCTCGCCCGCCACGTCCAGCCCCCGGTCGGCGAGGACGCCGAGCAGCTCGTCGCGGTAGGCCGGTCCGACGCGGGCCCAGTCGATGCGGCCCCGTTCGAGGTTGGGGCAGGGCGCCAGCACGAACAGCAGGTCCGCACCCACGGGCGCCAGCGCGGGGTCGGTGGCGGTGGGCCGGGTGACCAGCAGCGACGGGTCGCTCATGAGCCGGCCGTCGTCGATGATCTCGCGGAACGTGCGCCGCCACGCCGTCCCGAACGAGATCGTGTGGTGGGCGAGGTCCGGGCGGGCCCGGCGCAGGCCCGCGTGCAGCACCACCGCACTGGGGGACCACCGCAGCGGCACCGGCCGGCGCGGCGCCCGGCCGACGAGGCGGTGCACGACGGGGAGGTCCGGGGTGAGCACCACCGCGTCGCAGGGCAGCCGGTCGCTGTCGCCGCCCGCCACGCCCTCGTGCCGGACCGCGGTGACCCGCCCACCGCGGCGTTCGAGCCCGGTGGCGACGCGCCCGTGGACGATCTCGGCGCCGGCCTCGACGGCCGCGTCGGCCATGGCCCGCCCGACCTGGCGCATCCCCCCGCGGGGGAAGAAGACGCCGCCGATCGTGTCCATGTAGGCGATCACGCCGTACGCGCCGAGCGCGCGGTGCGGCGGCACCCCCGCGTACAGGGCCTGGAAGGAGAAGATCCGCTGCAGCCGCTCGTCGGGCAGCATCCGCGCCACCCGCGGGCCGAGCCTGCCGAAGCCGCCGAGCCGGGCCAGCCGCACCAGGTCCCGGCCGAGCAGGTCGAGCGGCGAGTCGAGGTTGGCGCCGATGAACGAGTCGATCTCGGCGCGGTAGAGCTGCGTGAGCCAGTCGCGCATCCGCACGTACCCCTGCGCGGCCCGCGGCCCGCACACCGCCCGGACCTCCTCGGCCATCGCCTCGCCGTCGGTGTGCACGTCGATCGTGGAGCCGTCGGCGAAGCGCGCGCGGTAGGCGGGGTCGAGCGCGACGAGGTCGAGGCGCTCCTGCACCTTCTCGCCGACGGCGGCGAACGCCTCGTCGAGCAGGTCGGGCATCGTCAGCACGGTCGGCCCGGTGTCCACCCGGTAGGTCCCGCGGACGGTGTGCAGGTCGAGCCGTCCGGCCCGGCCGCCGGGGTGCTCCTCGCGTTCCAGGACCGTGACCCGCCGGCCCGCGCCGAGCAGGTGCAGCGCGGCGGACAGCCCGGCGAGCCCGGCGCCGACGACCACCACGTGGTCGGTGCGCCCCGGGACCCGGTGGGTCAACTCCGGCGCCGCGTCGCCGTGACGGCCAGCTCGGCGAGCTGCGCCGCGGCCGGCTCGGCGACGTCGGCGGCGGACAGCGCGTCGAGTGCCGAGCCGGTGAGCGCCGCGATCCGCTGCTCCACCGCCTGCACGGCGCCGAGCTCGGTGAGCAGGCCGCGCACCCGGTCGACGCCGTCGGCGTCCAGCCTCGGGTCACCGACCGCGTCGAGGATCGCGTCGCGCGCCTCCGGCCTGCCCCGCTGCTCCGCGCGTTCCACGGCGAGCGCCACGAGCAGCGTGCGCTTGCCCTCGCGCAGGTCGTCGCCCGCGGGCTTGCCGGTGACGGCCGGGTCGCCGAACACGCCCAGCAGGTCGTCGCGGAGCTGGAACGCGACGCCGATGTCGGCGCCGAAGCGCCGGTACGCGGCCACCAGCTCGGCCGGCGCGTCGGCGATGGCGGCGCCCAGGTGCAGCGGGCGCTCGACGGTGTACGCGGCGGTCTTGTAGCGGTCGATCTGCAGGGCGGCGCGGGCCGAGGTGTCGCCGGTGGACTGGTGCAGCACG
Source organism: Pseudonocardia kunmingensis (assembly GCF_006716445.1). GTDB lineage: Bacteria > Actinomycetota > Actinomycetes > Mycobacteriales > Pseudonocardiaceae > Pseudonocardia > Pseudonocardia kunmingensis. The sequence goes on along the minus strand of NZ_VFPA01000001.1, from coordinate 899,747 downwards.
TCGAGGTACTGCCCGCCGAGCACCTCGGTGCGCATCGCGCGCCACGCGGGCGCCGCCCGCCGCTCCGCCGCCGGGGACAGGCCCGCGGCGTGCATCATGTCGTCGGCCCAGGAGAGTGCGAGGTCGCCCAGCAGGATCGCCGCGGCGGCCCCGAAGCGCGCAGGCTGCCCGCGCCAGCGCGCCGCGGCGTGCCTTCGGGCGAACTCGACGTGGACCGTGGGCCGGCCGCGCCGGGTGGCCGAGGCGTCCATCAGGTCGTCGTGGACGAGCGCGCACGCCTGGATGAGCTCCAGGGCGCTGATCGCCCGCAGCACGGCGAGCGCTTCCGGCGACTCGACAACGCCGCCCGCGCCGCGCCAGCCCCACCACGCGAACGTCGGCCGCACCCGCTTCCCGCCGCCGAGGACGAACGAGGCGAGCGCCTCGGCCGCCTCGCCGAACGCCGGGTCGATGCCCGCGGCTTCGGCGGTGCGGGCGTCGAGGTAGGTCGTGAGCGCGGCCTCGACCGCGGCGACGAGCCCGGCGTCGTCGGGCGGCCCGTCGGCGGGTGCGCCCGCTGCGCGGGCCGTCGGACCACCCGGTGTCGAGGCGTCGCCCCGCACCGCCCCCGCGCGGCTCATCGCCCGCCCCCGCCCCCGCCGACGCTCGCGCGGGCGCGGTGTCGATGGTTCGCTCGCCGGCGCTCGCTCACGTGCCCCGTCCGGGCACGTCGTGGGCAGGGGAGCCGAGGTCCTCGTGAGCGGGCCACGGGGGCGAGCCTAACGGCGGGAGCGGCATCCGGCGCGGTGGCTGCGGCCGACCAGGCCCGCGAGCTCGCCGGAGCGGAGCGGAGGCGGGAGCGCGGAGCACCCGACTACGCTGCACGGCGTGAAGGTCACCCAGCGGATCCGCGGCGACCGGCCCGTCTTCTCGGTGGAGTTCTTCCCACCCAAGGACGAGGCCGGTGAGGCCGAGCTGTGGCGCGCGATCCGCCGCCTCGAACCGCTGGACCCCGCGTTCGTCTCCGTCACCTACGGCGCCGGCGGCTCCAGCCGGGACCGCACGATCCGCACCACCGCGCGGATCGCCACCGACACGACGCTCGTGCCGATGGCCCACCTCACGGCCGTCTCGCACTCGGTGGCCGAGCTGCGGCAGGTGATCGGGGCGTACGCCGCCGCGGGGATCCCCAACGTCCTCGCGGTGCGCGGCGACCCGCCCGGCGACCCGCTGGGCGAGTGGGTGGCCCACCCGGAGGGCCTCACCTACGCCGACGAGCTCGTGCGGCTGGTGCGCAGGCTGGGCGACTTCTGCGTGGGGGTGGCGGCCTTCCCGTACGGGCACCCGCGCTCCCCGGGCCCCGAGGCCGACCTGGCCCGGCTCGTCGCCAAGGTTCGCGCGGGCGCAGACTTCGCGATCAGCCAGCTGTTCCTCGAGCCCGAGGGCTTCCTGCGGCTGCGCGACCGGATGGCCGCGGCAGGCTGCGAGGTGCCGTTGCTGCCCGGGATCATGCCGCTCACCACGGTGCGCACGCTGCGCCGCGGCCCGGAGCTCTCGGGCGCGCCGCTGCCGCCCGCCCTCGTCGAGCGGATGGAGCGCTACTCCGACGACCCGACCGCGTTCCGGGCCGCCGGGATGGACGTCACCGCCGAGATGTGCAGCCGCCTGCTCGAGGAGGGCGTGCGCGGCCTGCACTTCTACACGCTGAACCGGTCCACGGCCACCGTGGAGCTGGTGCGGCGACTCGGGCTGGGCGCCCGCCGCGACGAGCTGGTGGACGCCGCGCCCGTCGGTGGGTGACCCCCGTCAGTGGCTGACCGGCGGGTTGCGGGTGCGGTGGGCCAGCAGCACCACCGCACCCGAGGCGAGCGCCACGATGGCGAACAGCCCCAGCGTCCAGTTGACCGGTGACGGTGCGCCCGGGTCGGGGTAGGCCACGACCGCGGAGAAGTCGCCCACCTCGCCCGGGGTGAAGGTCCAGCTCACCTCGCTGGAGTCGCCGTCGCCGTTGGACTCCAGCACCTGGCCGGGGAAGCCCATCTTGAGCTGGAAGTCGGCCCGGTCGACGGCCACCGTGGTGAGGTCCACGGCGCCGTTCACCAGCACGCGGCTGCCGGCCCGGCGCATCTCGAACCGGACCGCGTCGCGCCCGGGGCCCGCCGCCCCGATCAGCTCGCCCATCTGGGCGAAATCCAGCCCGTCGAAGCGCAGGACCGATCCCGCGTAGCCGTCCTGCCGGTACTCCGAGACGTCGACCCGGGACTCCAGGTCCGGGGGCAGCGTGATCGGCGGCCCCGGGTCGTCCGGGCCGGTCTCCGGGGTGGCCACGACGATCTGCCCGGTGACGGTGTCGTCGGGCTGCACCGCGAGCGCGGCGCGCACCCGCGCGCACCCGCTCAGCGCGACGGTGGCCACCAGCAGCACGAGCAGCAGCGACAGGACGCGGTGGCGGGAGGCGGTGGTCGGCACGCGTGCATCGTGCCAAACCCCACCGACGCCTCCCGCGCCGCCGCGCAGCGGCGACCTCGATCGTGCACGTGCAGGACGGTCTCCCACCCCGACGAACGGCACTCTCGTCGGTGCCTAGCCGACGAGAGTGCCGTTCGTCATGCGAATCCTGCTCAGTGGGTCTCGAGGGGGAGGTGGCGGCCGAGCACCGCGAAGGGGCGGGCGTCACCGGTGAAGCGGTGCTGGCGCAGCACGTCCTGGAATCCCGCCCGGCGGTAGAGGCGCCAGGCGCGGCCGGGCGCGTCGGTGCCGTACTCCGGCGTGGAGAGCAGGACGCGCGAGCTGGGCACGCCGGCCAGCAGCGCGCGCAGCAGCGACTCACCGAGCCCGTGACCCTGGGCGTCCGGGCGGACGTGCAGCTCGGTGAGCTCGAAGTAGTCGTGCAGCCAGAGCTGGGCGTCCGGACCTGCGGGGAGCAGCCCGCGGCGCACCTCCTGGTACCACCACTGACCCGGTCCGCCGGTGTACCCGTAGGCGATGCCGAGGAGCGTGTCGGCGGCGTCCACCCAGCCGACCGCCCGCCACCCCGGTCGCTGGACGTGCTCCAGCCAGAGCGTGCGCCGGTGCCGGGCCGTGCTGGGGGGATAGCCCATCGCCGCCACGTAGACGTGCAGCGCCTCGGTGAGCCGGTCGGCGAGGTCGTCCGGCCCGAGCTGGACGAGCTGGCGCGCCGGTGCCCTGGTCACCCGTCCATCACACCACGTCCGGCGCCGCGAGTCCCGCTCCGGTGCCCCGGACTTGACGTGGAGGGCGGAGAGCGCTGTACTGGACATCGATCGAACATGTGTTCGATCTCGACGCCCCGGTCGGTGGGGCGGGGGAAGCGCCCCGCCACCGGGTGCGGCGGAACCGGTCGGGAGGAGCGTATGCCGGTGAACGAGCTGGTGAGGTCACGGTCCGGAGCAGCCGCGCGGTTCCGGCCGAGCGTCGGCGAGGCGGTGCGATGAGCCCGTTCAGCCTGTTCGGATCGCGCCAGCCGACTCCCGTCCAGGTGCGGTGGCAGGACGGCGAGCCCGTCGAGTTCCAGCGCAGGCCGATGCGCCGCAGCCCGCGCTACCTCGTCACCGACGTGCGGGAGCGCTGGATCGAGGAGTCGCCATGGCCGTTCCCGTCCCCGATGCCGGTCGGGGGCGACCGGATGCGCTGCTGGCGGGTCGTCGCCCGGTCGGCGGGGGAGCCGGAGGCTCCGGCCCACGAGTTCGTGTTGCGCATGCGCGCCGGCCCCGGGGTGTGGGACCTCGTGCGGGTTGCGGAGTGAGAGACCTCGGGAGGCGATGATGACGACCGCCACGACCAACGGCAGGGCCACGACCAACGGCAGGACCGGCGGCAGGTCCGCGGCCCCGGCACGGGTGCCGCAGCCGCGCACCCCCGTCGCGCCGCGGTCGCGGGCCGCCGGTGCCGGTCCCGCCCCGGCGCGGCCGGCCCCGCGCGCGGCGCCTGCGCCCACCTCGCGCGCGGCGCTCGGCCTGCTGCGCCAGGCCGCCGACGGGCTCGCCGAGGCCCACCGCGTCGACGACCCGCTGCTGCGTTACCCGGCGGCGTACCTCGCCGCGCTGCGGGCCGGGGCCGCCGTGCTCGCGGTGCGCGCCCGGCCCCGCCCGCGGCGGGGGTCCACGCGCAACGTCTGGCAGCTGCTCGCCGAGGTCGCGCCCGAGTTCGCGGAGTGGGCGCTGTTCTTCGCGTCCTGCTCCGACACGCGCGCTGCGGCCGAGGCCGGCATCGCCCGGCTCGTCGGCCGTCGCGATGCCGATGACCTGCTGCGGCAGGCCGAGCAGTTCGTCGGCATCGTCACGGCGTCGGTGCCGCTGCGCTGAGCGCCGCGCGCCGGCGTGGCCTCCGCGGTCAGCGGGTGGCGGGTGGGGCGATGGGGGCGGCGTCGGGGGCGGCGCCGTCGCGGCGGGCCCGCTCGCTGCGCAGCACCCGGCCGAGCAGCAGAGTGAACACCGCGGACGCCTCGCGGGCGCCGGGGGTGTCCCAGCGTTGGATCGGCAGGCACGCGCCCTGGGCCTGCTGGATCGCCGAACGGTCCGGGAGCACACCGGTGAGCACCAGCGGGCCGAACAGCTCGCGCAGCTCGCCGATGCGGAACTCGTGCTCGGTGTTGCGGGGGCGCACGCGGTTGATGAGCACACCGAGCGGCTGCAGCTCGGAGTTGCCGCGCTGGCGCTCGGTCTGCACGGCGTCGAAGGCGCGTTGCACCCCGGACACGGCGAACATCGTCGGATCCGTCACGAGCACGGCGCGGTGCGCGGCGGCCAGTGCGCTGCGGGTCAGCTGTCCCAGCGACGGCGGGCAGTCGATGATCACCAGCCGGTAGGGGTCCTCGCCGCCGTCGTCGGGGTCCACCGCGTCGCCGAGCAGCCCGTCGTGCTCCACGAGGCGCTGCAGGGCGCGGCGCAACCGGCCCAGCTGCTTGGGGCTGGGGTCGGGGTTGTTGTGGCGCTCGGTCTGCTCGGCGCCCACCAGGACGTCGAGCCCGTCGCCCCACCCGCTGGGGGCGATCGCGCGGTGCAGCACGGAGCGGCGCGGCTCGTCCAGCACGTCGGCCACGGTGGCCGTGGTGGGCGCGGTGTCGAGGGCGATCGTCGAGTTGGCCTGTGGATCGAGGTCCACCAGCAGCGTGCGCACGCCGTGTTGCTGGGCGGCCCCGGCCAGCCCGAGTGCGACGGTGGTCTTGCCGACCCCGCCCTTCAGGCTCAATGTGGCCACCACCAGCACGGCGCCAACCTACCCCCTTTCCGGTGAACGCCCGGCCGTGCCCCGTGATCGGCCGCACGCTCTACGCTGCCGCCGTGAGGCGAGCATGCTGAGTGGTCCGACGGGGGAGGTTCCCGGCGTCGCCGGTGGTGGCCCCGTCCACCGGGCGATCACGGCCGAGGTGTCGCGGGTGCGCGACCGGACACCGGAGCGCGCACCCCGCGTGCTGGACGTCGGTGGTGGCAGCGGGGCGTGGGCGGTGCCGCTCGCCCGGCTGGGCTGCGCGGTCACCGTCGTCGACTACAGCCCCAACGCCCTCGCGGCCCTGCACCGCCGGGCCCGGGACGCCGGCGTGCACGAGCTCGTCACCCCGGTGCAGGGCGACGTCGACGCGCTCGCGGACGTCGCGCCCGCCGGCGGGGCCGACCTGGTGCTGGGTCACGGCCTCCTCGAGGTCGTCGACGACGCGGCCGCCGCCCTCGCCGCGCTCACGGCCGCGACCGTGCGGGGCGGTGCCGTCTCCGTGCTCGTCGCGGGCCGTTTCGCCGCGGTCCTCTCGCGCACGCTCGCCGGCCGGCTCGGCGAGGCGCGGGCGGTGCTCACCGACCCCGACGGGCGGTTCGGCCCGGACGACGCCCTGCGCAGGCGCCTGGACGCCGCCGCGCTGCGCGCGCTCGTGGAAGCGAGCGGGGACCTGCAGGTGGAGGTGCTGCAGGGCGACGGCGTGCTCGAGGGCTGGACGCCGGGGTCGGTGCGCGACGGCGGCCCGGCGACGGTGCGCGAGGTGACCGAGCTGGAGAACCTGGCCGCGGCGGCCACACCGCTGCTGGACGTCGCCGCACGGCTGCACGCGCTGGCCCGCCGGCGCTGAGACCGCGGCGCGCGAGCGCGGTCGCGCCGTGGCCTGCTGATCGTCACGCTCCGGACACCGACGCCATCCTGCTCGTCCAACCGGGTGTGATGAGGTCGGCACGTGCTGTGCGCACGCGCCCGGCCTGCCGCCGCGGTACCCCTCATACCAGCGATGACGTCGTCCGGGTGATCGCGAACCGCCTGTCGCCACGGTCCGCGCACACGGTCCGGGGAAGATCGACCCGTCCGCTCGACGAGTCCGGGTGGTCGCCGGGCCCTCCGACTCGTATCCTCTGCACTAGACGCCCAGCCTGGGCGCTCGTCGCGTCGTTCCGGCACCATGGAAGATGACCCGACAGGATGACCAGTGCCGGAGGTGAAGCCGTGGCCCTCTCCGAGCACGAGCAGCGGCTGCTCGAACAGATCGAGCGCGCGCTCTACGCCGAGGACCCGAAGTTCGCGTCGACCGTCCGCGGTGGGCGGTTGCGCAAACCCACGCGCCGCCGTCGGCTCCAGGGCGTGGCGCTGTTCGTCGTCGGCCTCGTGCTGCTCGTCGTGGGTGTCGCCGTGCCCCAGCTGTGGCTGGGCAGCTTCCCGGTGCTCAGCGTCGTGGGATTCCTGATGATGCTCGGGGGAGCGGTGCTCACCGTGACGTCGGTGGGCTCCGGCGCGCAGGCGCAGGAGGCGAAGCCCGCCGAGCCCGACAAGAACCGGTTCACCGGGCGGATGGAAGAGCGCTTCCGCCGCCGCTTCGAGCAGGAGTAGCACCCAGCGGCACGACCCGCCCCGGGCGGATCGCGCACCCGTAGCGGGGCGCGGCCCCGGCGGCGGGTCTTGGCGCGTCGCCGGGCGGTCGGTCGGCTGCCCGGCCGGAGCGCCCAGGGCCGTCACGGCACGCCGCGGTCACCTCGGTGCACGGACCCGTCCCGGCGCCGTCACCCCGTTCTGGCGTCCGTCACCCGTCTCAGCGCTGGGAGACGACCTCGGCGCGCTCGCGCTCCGGTGTCGCGCCGCCACGCGCCTGCGCCCGCGCCCGTGCCCGCTGCACCACCGAACGGGGCAGCAACCGGCCCCGCAGCGAGAGCGCACTGCCGGCCGCGATCCCCGCCGCGACGGTGCGCACGGGCTCGTCCAGCCGGCCGGGAGCGGGGTGCGTGCCGCCGTACCAGCTCGCTTCCACCGCGCCCACGACGTCGCGCAGCGCCTGCTGGGCGTCCGGGTCCAGGCGGTGCTCGCGCACGAGGCGGCGGGCGGCGGCCCGGACGGTGTCGCTGGGCGGGCTGTCGGCCCCGCGGTCGGCCGACTCGGCCAGCAGCTCGTCCCAGCCGGCTCCGGCGGCGTCCGGCCCGCCTGCGGCCACGGCGGAGAGCCGCCGCCGCCGGTCCCGGGACCGGACGAGGGCGGGCACGAGGGTGGCGAGCACCACGACCAGCGCCGCCCCGAAGGGCCAGAGCGGGATGCCGAGGCCCGTCGACGGCGCCGGGGATGCGGGCTCCTGGGACTGCGGCTGCGGCGAGCTGGGCTCGGGCTGCTGCGCCTCGCCCGGCAGCTCCTCGGGAACGGGCGCCTCCTCGGCGGGCTCGACCTCGTTGCCGGCGAGCTCGGCCTGCGCCTCCTGCACGTAGGGCGGGTCGATGGCGCGCCCGTCGTCGAGCGGGGTGGGGTCGAAGGCGGTCCAGCCGATGCGGGGGAACCACGCCTCGACCCACGCGTGCGCGTCCGCGGTGGTGATCGTGCGGTGGTCGCCGCGGTCGGAGCCCGCGGTGAACCCGACGGCGACCCGCGCCGGCACGCCGACCGTCCGCAACATCACGGCCATCGCGGAGGCGAACTGCTCGCAGTAGCCCGTGCGCCCGACGGTCAGGAACTCGACGAGGGCGTCGTCGCCCCCGCCGGGTGCGGTCTGGAGGCTGTAGGTGAACTGGGATCCCGGCCCGGCGAACCAGTTCTGGATGGCGAAGGCCCGGTCGAAGCCGGGACCCGCGCCGCCGACGACCTCCGACGCGATCTGCCCGACCCGCGGGTCGACGCCGGTCGTGTCGAGGTACTCGAGGCCGACGCCCTCGATGCCCTGGCTGGCGCGCAGCTCCTGCATCGTCGGCATCGGGAGCACGGCGCGCTGGTGCCAGCTGTCCTCCTCGCGGGGGCGCCCGGTGTACCCGGTGCCGGTGCCGACGTCGTAGAGCCACTCGTCGCCGGGCACGCCGGTGACGTCGAGCACCTCGCCGTAGAGGGGGAGCCAGTAGTCGCGGAACGAGAGGTTCGTGATCTCCACGTCGACGAACTCGCCCGGGACGGCCGGCAGCTGCTGCACCGGGCCGGGCAGCGGGATCCCGGGGGCCGGGCGCGTGGCCTGCCACCCGGAGTCGGGGACGTACTGCTGCAGCGTGAGTGCGCGCAGGTAGGCGGGCCGGGTGAGCCCGCTGACCTCGAACAGGTCGACGGGGGCGGCCTGGTCGAGCTGGCCGCGCAGGGCGGTGAACGGGGTGAGCCCGATCGAGCCGGCCGCGGGGCCCGAGCTGCCGCCGCCCGCGAAGCGCCCCGCCGTGCCGATGAAGGGGGTGGCCACGCCGACGCCGAGCGCCAGCACGACGGCCACGGCCACGAGCGCGGCACCGCCGGGCAGCCGGCCCCGCATCCCCCCGGCGGCCACCAGCAGCAGGCCGAACCCGGCGGCCGCGCCGACGATCGTCCACCACGGCAGCAGCTGGTCGGCCAGCGCCGCAGGCACCGCGAACACGGCCAGCAGCGGCACGCCGGCCGCGGCGGGCGCGACGGAGACGACGGCCGCGAGGTGCACGCCCAGCGCGAGCAGCCCGAACGCGGCCGTGACGAGGAAGTGGATCTCGGGAGTGGCGGCGACGGGCGCCGTGCTGGCGTCGATCTGCTGACCGGCCCCGGCGAGGAGCTCCCCGAACCGGCCGAACGTCGCGGGCCCGGGCAGGAAGCCCAGCAGCGCGCCGTCGCCGAAGGAGACGGTGAGCACTGCCACGACGGCCACGGCCTGGGCGAGCGCGGCGACGACCGGACCGGCGCGGTGCGCGAGCAGGCCCGCGGCGACCACGGCGGCGACGGCGGCGACCGCGTGGAGGATCCAGGCGCTGCCCTGCACGACGGAGGAGACGGGGGCACCCGCGAGCAGGACGGCGGCGCCGGCGGCGAGGGACGCGGCCCAGGGCACGGCGGGCCGCGCCGGTGGCTCCGGCTCCGGCTCGGGCGGGGTGGGCGCGGGGGTGCGGGGGCGCGGTACCTCGACCGCAGGTGTGCGGGAGTCCCGCCGGGTGCGCTGCGGGCTGGCGGAGCGCGTCACGACAGGCTCACCCGGACCGCGTCGGGGGCGGCGCCGAGCACGAGGTCGTCCCACACCCGGGCCGGGCTCGTGCCCGCCGTCGCCACGGTGACGCGCCAGCCCGCGCGCCGCAACGCGGCCGCGTGCGCGCCTGCGGAGCCGCGGGCGCGGTCGGCGGCCGGGTCCCACGTGGCGGTGTCGAGCAGCACCGCGTGCCCGACGCCGCTGCTGCGGGCGAGCAGGGCCTCCACCTGCCCGGGGCCGAGCGCCCCCAGCACGGCCAGCACGTCGGTGCCCGCGGCGAGGTCCTGGCCGCTCAGGTCGGTGCGCGCCGAGGGGCGCAGCGCGGCGAGCGCGTCGAGCAGCGGTTCCTGCCCCGCGACGGCGCCGGGCGGCACGAGCGCGGTGCCGTCCTCGGTGACCAGCGTGAACGGCTCGCCGCGACCGACGAGGTGCACGCACACGCTCGCCGCGAGGCTCACCGCGAACTCGAGGCTCGAGTCGGCGCCGCGCCCGCGGTGGGCGGCGTCGCGGCGGTCGAGCAGCAGCGTCATCCCGCCGCGCCACGGCCGCTCCTCGAGCCGCACCATCAGCTCGTCGTGCCGGGCCGAGCTGCGCCAGTGGACGCGGCGCAGCTCGTCGCCCTGCCGGTAGGGGCGGATCAGGACGTCTGACGCGCCCTGGCCCTGGTGGGCGAGCGCCGCGCCGGGGGTGCCCTCACCGGTGCCGACGGCAGGCGGGAGCCCCCGCAGCGGCACGACGCGCGGCAGGACGAGCAGCCGGTCGGGGCCCGCGAGCTCCCGCTCGAACTCGGCGAGCCCCAGCGGGTCGCTCGCCGTGCCCGTGAGCGGACCCACGCGGTGCACGCCGCGCAGCACCGGGCGCAGCGGGTAGGTCAGGGCGGCGGTGCCGCGGCTGGAGAGCCGGTGCACGGTGAACCGCGGGGGAGCATCGGCCTGCGGCCCCGCGGCGTCCGGGACGGCGTCGACGAGCCGCAGCGCCCCGAGCAGCGCCCCGCCCTGCAGCGCCACGGCCACCGAGACCTCCGCGTCGACCGGCACCCTGGCGGGCTCGAGCTCGCGCTCGACGCGGACGATCCGCCGCGTGCGTGCGGCCAGGACCAGCGCCAGCAGCGGCAGCAGCGCGACGAAGACGCCGACGCGCAGCAGGTCGCGCTCGTCGAGCACCACGGCGCACACCGCCGTGGCCCCGCCGCCCGCGAGGAGGCAGCGGCCGCGGGTGGTGAGGCCGGCCAACCGGCCACCGGCGACGGGCACGCTCAGCCCCGCGGCGGTGCGGGCACCGGGTGGCGGCCGAGCAGGCTGCGCACGATGTCGACCGCCGACCGGCGGGAGGCCAGCGCGTCGGGGGTGAGCAGTAGCCGGTGGGCCAGCACCGGCACGGCCACGGCCTGCACGTCGTCGGGCACGACGAACATGCGCCCGGCGAGCGCGGCCTGGGCGCGCGCCGCCCGCACGAGCTGCAGGGTGGCGCGCGGGGAGGCGCCGAGGCGCAGGTCGGGGATGCGGCGGGTGGTGCCGACGAGCTCGACGCAGTACTGGCGCACCTCGGGGCCGACGCGCACCCGCCGCACGGCGTCGATCGCCACCCGCAGGCGGCGCGCGTCGGTGACCGGGCGCAGGACGTCGAGCGGGTCGGTGGCGCTGTGCTCGTCGACCATGGCCAGCTCGGCGGCGAGGTCGGGGTACCCCACGCTGACGCGTGCGGTGAAGCGGTCGCGCTGGGCCTCCGGCAGCGGGTAGGTGCCGTCCATCTCCACCGGGTTCTGGGTGGCGACGACCATGAAGGGGCTCGCGAGCGCGTAGGTGGCGCCGTCGACGGTGACCTGGTGCTCGGCCATGCACTCCAGGAGCGCCGACTGCGTCTTCGGGGACGCGCGGTTGATCTCGTCGGCGATCACCACGTTCGCGAACACCGGGCCGGGGCGGAACTCGAACTCCGAGGTCTGCCGGTTGTAGATGGACAGCCCGGTGATGTCGGCGGGGAGCAGGTCGGGGGTGAACTGCACGCGGCTCACCGAGCAGTCGATCGACCGGGCGAGCGCCTTCGCCAGCGACGTCTTGCCCACGCCGGGCACGTCCTCGACGAGCAGGTGCCCCTCGGCGAGGAGCGTGACGAGGGCGACGCGCACCACCTCCGGCTTGCCGACGAGGACGCGCTGCACGTTGGCGGCGATCCGGCCGCACAGCTCCGTCACCTCGGCCAGTGCGCCCCCGGTGTCGCCGTCCAGTCCGGCACGGCTGCTCGTGGTGGTCACGACCGCTCCTCACCGGCGTTCGTCGCCGTCGTGCCCGACGGGCCTGTGTCCGTCGGTGACCCCGCAAGCTCGGCCACGTGACCTCCTCGCGCTCGTCCTCCTCGTCCCTGGCGGGGCGGGACGAGGCACCAGTGTGTCAAACACCTGCGCAGATACTCCCGTGATGGGGTACCGCGGAGATCCCCCACTGTGCCCCACCGGGCTGTGGGGCGGGCGTGTTGTCCCGGTCGGGGGCCGCTGATCGGGGCGCGGTCCGCCGGTTCCGGCACCCAGCGTCGTCGCGGAGGCACCGTCCGTAGCTGGGCGCGCGTCCCGCGAGCGGGTGGTCCCCCACCTTCCCCCACCGTCGTTGACCTGGGCTTTTCCGCGATCTTTCCGCGAACGGGCCGGGTCTCCCGAGTTGACGGTGGGGGAGAGTGGGGTAATGTGGTGATCGCTGGGGCACAACGGGCCGCAGGTGGAGGTGGGGCCGGTGTTCCTCGGCACCTACACCCCGAAGCTGGACGACAAGGGGCGGCTCACGTTGCCCGCGAAATTCCGCGACGAGCTGCGAGGCGGGCTGATGATCACGAAGGGGCAGGACCACTGCCTGTACGTGTTCACCCGTGACGCCTTCACGGAGCTGGCGCGCAAGGTGGCGTCCGCGCCGCTGACGAGCGAGTCCGCCCGCGTCTTCCAGCGCAACCTCTTCTCCGGCACCGACGAGCAGAACCCCGACTCCCAGGGTCGCATCGCCATCACCCCCGAGCTGCGCCGCTACGCCGGGCTCAGCAAGGAGTGCGTGGTGATCGGCGCGTTCACCCGCGCCGAGATCTGGGACGCCGAGGCCTGGCAGCGGTACCAGGACCAGCACGAGGACACCTACGCGCAGGCGCAGGAGGAGGTGCTCCCCGGACTGATCTGACGCAGGGAGGCGGGACGCGGGGTGGAGATGGACCCGGCGGTGCCCCCACCCGGTGGCCCTGGCGCACCTTCCCCGGTGCCAGGTCTGCCGGGTGGAGGCATCGCCGGCCGGAGGACGGCGGCCGGCGGAGCCTTGCGAAGCCGGCGGGCGGCACGGTGTGGGCCCGGCTGGGAGCCCGGGCCTGCGGGGGTCACGGCGACACGGGGCAGGGAGGTGTGCGGTGGGGCAGCACGACCACGAGGACGGGCCAGCTGGGGCCAGGCACGTCCCCGTGGCCCTGCCCCGGGTCGCCGACCTGCTGCGGCCGGCGCTCGCCGATCGGCCCGCGGTCCTCGTCGACGCCACGCTCGGCCTCGGCGGCCACGCCGCGGCCCTGCTCGCGACGCACCCGCAGCTCACCCTCGTCGGCCTCGACCGGGACCAGGACGCACTCGCGATCGCCCGGCGGCGCCTCGCCGCCCACGCCGATCGCATCCACCTCGTGCACGCCGTGTACGACCAGATCGCCGACGTCATGGGGGAACTGGGGCTCTCCCGGGCCGACGGCGTGCTGTTCGACCTCGGCGTCTCGTCCCTGCAGTTGGACGCCGACGAGCGCGGCTTCTCCTACTCCCGCGACGCGGACCTCGACATGCGGATGGACCCCTCCCGGGGCCCCACCGCGGCCGACGTCCTCAACACCTACCCGGTGCCGCAGCTGGCGCGGGTGCTGCGCGAGTACGGCGAGGAGCGGTTCGCGAGCCGGATCGCCTCCGCCGTCGCGCGCAGGCGGGAGAAGGCGCCGCTGCGCCGCAGCAGCGAGCTCGTCGAGCTGCTGTACGACGCCGTTCCGGCGGCGTCGCGGCGCACCGGCGGCCATCCCGCCAAGCGGACGTTCCAGGCGTTGCGGATCGAGGTCAACGGCGAGCTGGACGCGCTGCGGGCCGCGTTGCCGGCCGCGCTCGACGCGCTGGCCGTCGGCGGGCGGATCGTCGTGCTGGCCTACCACTCGCTGGAGGACCGGATGGTGAAACGGGAGCTGGCGGCGCGGGCGTCGTCCCGGACACCGGTGGACCTCCCGGTGGAGCTGCCGGGACACGGTCCGGAGCTGCGCCTGCTCACCCGCGGGGCCGAGCAGGCGACCGAGGAGGAGATCAGCGAGAACCCGCGGGCGGCGCCGGTCCGCCTGCGTGCCGCGGAACGCATCCGGGAGGTGGCGTGATGGTGCTGGAACGGGTCCGTGCGCGGCACGCCGATCGTCAGGAGGAGCCGATGCTGATCGAGACACCGCTGGTCCGGGCGCTGCAGGTCCGAGCAGGGAACGGGGAGCTGTCGTGAGCGCGCCGGTGACGGAGCGGGTCCGGAGCACCACCCGGTCCCGCACCGCCACGATCCCGGCGCAGCGGGGCACCCCTGCGGGCCTGCGGCCCACGCCGACCGTCGAACCCGCGGGGGGCAGGCGGTCGGCGCAGCAGAAGGCGTACGCGCGCCGCGACGACCGGCTGCGCAGGCTCGTCGGTGGCCGGCCCGCCCGCACCGCCGCGCCGGCCGGGCGGCCGCAGTTCGTGCTGCTGATCATGGTGCTGCTGGCCGTCGGGCTGGTGGCCACCCTGTGGCTGTCGACGGCGGCCGCGGCCGACTCCTACCGGCTCAAGGACGCCACCGCGGAGGCGCGGGCGCTGTCCGAACAGGCCGAGCGACTGCACCGCGAGGTGGCCGTGCTGGAGTCGGCGCCCGAGCTGGCGCGCCGGGCCACCGAGCTCGGCATGACCCCGGTCCAGGACCCGGCCCGGCTCGTGGTGGCGCCGGGCGGCGATGTGGAGGTCGTCGGGGAGCCGCGAGCGGCGGTCGCCCCGGCCCCGCCGGTGCCGGCGCAGCCGCTGGTTCCGGGCACGCAGCAGCCGGGTGCGGCACCGGAGGGCACGGCACCGGAGGGCACGACACCGGGTGCGACCGCCGGGACGGACCCGCTCGCGGCGGCCCAGAGCCAGGTCGGCGCTCCGGTCGACGGCGCCCCGGCCACCGCTGGGGACATCGCTGGGGACACCGCTGGGGACACCGCTGGGGACACCGACGCGTCCGCCCAGGGGACGGGCGCGGCGGCCGGGACGGACACCGGCACCGGGGACACCAGCGCTGAGGACACCGGTGCTGAGGAGAGCAGTGCTGAGGACACCAGTGCCGGTGGGGCCGACGGCGGCGGGACGGACGCCGGCTGATGACGACGGCCCCGCCCCGGCCCCGCGCCGCTGGTGCGGCGGCCCGCAGACCGCCACCCCCGCGCACCCCGGAGGCCGGGATCGCGCTCGGTCAGCGGCGGTTGAAGGTCGGCCGGATCCTGCTCGTGGTCGTGCTGGCGATCGCGACGCTGAAGCTCGTGGCCGTCCAGACCGTGCAGGCGGGCGAGCTCACGGCTGCCTCGGAGCGCCAGTCCACGACGAACATCCGGCTGCCCGCCGAGCGGGGCGCGATCACCGACCGGGACGGCGCCCCGCTCGCGTTCAGCGTCGACGCGCGCGCCCTCGTCACCAACCCGCGGTTGATCGCGCAGAACAAGGGGCCCGAGGCGGAGCGGTACACGGCGGAGATGGCCACCGCCGTCGGGCAGGCCACCGGGCAGGACCCGAACGCGCTGCTCGAGCAGCTGCGCAGCGACCGCGGCTACGTCGTGCTCGCGCGGCTGGTGGCCCCGGAGGTCGCGCGCGACCTCGGTGAGCGGTTCCCCGAGATCGCGCAGGAGCGCCGCGAGGACCGGCAGTACCCGGCCGGCATGCTCGCCGCCAACGTGGTGGGCTCCTCCACCTGGAACGCCGACGAGCGGAAGCTGACCGGCCGGGTGGGCCTGGAGAGCTCCCAGGACAACCTGCTGTCCGGGTTCGAGGGCCTGCGCGTGGTCGACACCGCCGAGGACAGCAACGCCGTCATCCCCGGCAGCACGCGGTTCGAGCGGGCCGCGGTGCAGGGCTCGGACATGCGGCTCACCCTGGACTCCGACCTGCAGTTCACCGTGCAGCAGGCGCTGACCGAGTACGTGGCGCGCACCGGCGCGGACGTGTCGTCGTCCGCCGTGGTGCTCGACGCGCGGACGTCCGAGGTGCTCGCGATGGCGAACGGGCAGACGTTCGACCCGCGCGACCTCTCGTCGGCCACCCCGGAGCAGCTGCGCAACACCGCCGTGCAGGGCACGTTCGAGCCCGGCTCGGTCATCAAGGTCATCACGATGGCCGCGGCGCTGGAGTACGGCGTGGCGAAGCCGGACGACGTGCTCACGGTGCCCGGCAGCATCCGCGTCGCGGACCGCACGATCGGCGACTCGTGGGACCACGGCACCGAGCGCTACACGCTCACCGGCGTGCTGGCGAAGTCCTCGAACGTCGGCACGATCATGACCGCGCAGGAGGTGGGGGAGGAGCGCTTCGCCGACATGCTCTCCCGCTTCGGCCTCGGCGAGCAGACCGGTGTGGGGCTGCCCGGCGAGGAGCCGGGCCAGGTGCCGCCGCGGGAGTCGTGGTCCGGGTCGACGTTCGGCAACCTGCCGATCGGGCAGGGCCTCACCGTCACGACCCTGCAGATGGCGTCGATGCTGCAGACGGTCGCCAACGACGGGGTGCGCGTGCCACCGCGGATCGTCGCGAGCACCACCGGGCCGGACGGCGTCCCGGTGGCGCCGCCCCCGCCGGAGCCGGTGCGGGTGGTCTCCCCGGAGACCGCGCAGCAGCTGCGGACGATGCTCACCGCCGTCACCCAGGACGCCCGCGGCCAGCGGGGCACCGGCCACCAGGCGGCGGTACCCGGCTACGCGGTCGCCGGCAAGACCGGCACCGCGCAGCAGGTCAACCCGGCGTGCGGCTGCTACTCCTCGTCGCTGCACTGGATCAACTTCGCCGGGATGCTGCCCGCCGACGACCCCCGCTACGTCATCGCGATCATGCTGGACGCCCCGGACCCGGGCACGAGCGCGGCGCCGCTGTTCCACGACATCGCGACCTACCTCGCCCAGCGCGAGCGGCTGCCGGTGAGCGACGAGCCCCCGCCCGTCCAGACCCTGCAGCTGCCCTGACCGTGCTCCGGCCGAAGGCCTGCGACGGTCCGTGCTGGTCCGGGGAGCCGATGACGCGGAGGAGTGACGTGCGGGCGGTGCGCGCAGGGCCCGGCGGGGGCCCGCCGGTAGCCTTCCGCGACGTGTCGCCCGCCAGCTCCGCTCCTCCCGTGCCGGCCGCCGCGCCGCCGCGTCCCCGGTCGGTGCGGCCGGTCGAGCTGAGCGCCGTCGGCGCCGCGATCGGCGTCGCCGCCACCCGGTCGGCGACGGTCACCGGCATCACCCAGCGCGCCTCCGACGTGCGGCCGGGGGACCTGTTCGCGGCCCTGCCCGGAGCGCGGGTGCACGGTGCCGACTACGCGGCGGGCGCGCTCGCCGCGGGCGCGGTCGCCGTCCTCACCGACCCGGCCGGGGCCCGGCGGCCCGCGCTCGCCGACGCCCCGCTGCTCGTGCACCCGCATCCCCGGGAGGTGCTGGGCGCGGCCGCCGCGCTCGTCCACGGCGACCCGACGGCGCGGCTGTCCGTGATCGGCGTGACCGGCACCAGCGGCAAGACGACCACCGCGCACCTGGTGGAGGCCGGGCTCACGGCGGCGGGCCGCACCGCGGGGCTGGTCGGCACCGTCGGCACGCGCGTGGCCGGGCGCGTGCTGCCGAGCGCGTTCACCACGCCCGAGGCCCCCGACCTGCAGGCGCTGTTCGCCGCGATGCTCGAGGACGGGGTCACCGACGTCGCGATGGAGGTGTCCAGCCACGCGCTCGCCATGGGGCGCGTCAGCGGCGCCCGGTTCGCCGTGGCCGCGTTCACCAACCTGTCGCAGGACCACCTGGACTTCCACCGCGACATGGAGGACTACTTCGAGGCGAAGGCCGCGCTCTTCGACGGCCGGGCCGAGCACGCGGTGGTGTGCGTCGACGACGAGTGGGGGAGGCGGCTCGCCGCCCGCACGCCGGGCGCGGTGACGGTGTCGACCACCGGCCCCGCGGCGTGGCGCGCGGTCGACGCGAGCACCGGCGCCGACGGCACCCAGACCTTCACGGCGGTCGCGCCGGACGGTGCGCAGCTGCCCGTGCGGCTGCAGCTGCCCGGCTCGTTCAACATCGCCAACGCGCTGGTCGCCCTCGCGTGCCTGGACGCGGCGGGGGTGCCCGCGGCCGTCGCCGCGGAGGGTTTCGCCGCGCTCGCCGTCCCCGGCCGGATGCAACGGGTCGAGGAGGGGCAGCCGTTCCTCGCCGTCGTCGACTACGCCCACAAGCCCGCGGCCGTGGCGGCGCTGCTCGACGCGCTGCGCCCGCAGGTGCCCGGACGGCTTGTCGTGGTGCTCGGCTGCGGCGGCGACCGCGACCGCGGCAAGCGCCCGCTGATGGGCGCGGCCGCCGCGGCGCGCGCGGAGCTGCTGATCGTCACCGACGACAACCCGCGCAGCGAGGACCCGGCCGCCATCCGCGCCGCGATGCTCGCAGGCGCCACCGCGGAGCCGCACGCGGGCGACCTGATGGAGATCGGCGACCGGCGGGCCGCGATCGCGGCAGCGGTGGCCTTCGCGAAGCCCGGGGACGCGGTCGTCGTCGCCGGCAAGGGGCACGAGGCGGGCCAGGAGATCCAGGGCGTGAAGCACCCCTTCGACGACGCCGCCGAGCTCGCCGCCGCGCTGGTCGCGGCCGGGCACGGCACGCGGTAGCGGGCCCCGCGCCCACGGATGATCGGATACTCCCCGATGAGCAGGACGAGAGCATGATCGAGATGCGGCTGGCCGACGTCGCCGCCGTCACCGGTGGCCGGTTGCACCGCGCCACCGGCGAGGAGCGCGTCACCGCCGTCGAGTTCGACTCGCGCGCGGTCGGGCCGGGCGGGCTGTTCGTCGCGCTGCCCGGCGAGCGCGTCGACGGGCACGCGTTCGTGCCCGCTGCGGTCGCCGCCGGGGCCGCGGGCGTGCTCGCGGGGCGCGAGGTCGACGCCCCGGCCGTCGTCGCCGCACCGGTCGCCCGGCAGAGCGGGACGTACCTCGACGCCGCCGACCACGACGGCTCCGGCGCCGCGGTGCTGAGCGCGCTCGCGGCGCTCGCCGGGCACGTGGTGCGGTCGCTGCCGGGCACGGCGGTGGTCGGGATCACCGGCAGCTCCGGCAAGACCTCCACCAAGGACCTGCTCGCCGCCGTGCTCGCCCCGCTGGGCGCCACGGTGGCCCCGCCCGGCTCGTTCAACAACGAGCTCGGCCTGCCCTGGACGGCCCTGCGCGCCGACGCGGGCACCCGCCACCTCGTGCTCGAGTTCTCCGCGCGCGGGCCGGGGCACATCGCGCGGCTGGCCGCCGCCGTCCCGCCGCGGATCGGGCTGGTGCTCAACGTCGGGCGCGCGCACGTCGGCGAGTTCGGCTCGGTGGCCGGCACCGCGGCGGCCAAGGGGGAGCTGGTCGAGGCCCTGCCGGCCGGTGTCGATGCTCGCTCCGCTGACGCTGCGCTCGGCGGGACCGCGGTCCTCAACGCCGACGACCCGCTCGTGGCCGCGATGGCCGCGCGCACGCGGGCGCGCGTGGTGACGTTCGGGCGCGGGACCGCGGACGTCCGCGCCGAGGACGTGACCCTGGACGGCGGGTGCGCCCGCTTCACCCTCGTGACGGCGGCCGGGCGCGCGCCGGTGGCCCTGCGGCTCGTGGGGGAGCACCACGTGAGCAACGCGCTCGGCGCGGCCGCGGTCGCGCTGGAGCTCGGCGGCACGCCCGAGGGGGTCGCCGCGGCCCTGAGCGCCGCGGAGCCGGCCTCGCGGTGGCGGATGGAGGTCACGGAGCGCGAGGACGGCGTCACGGTCGTCAACGACGCCTACAACTCCAACCCGGAGTCGATGCGCGCGGCACTCGCTGCCCTCGCCGCGCTCGGTGGTGGCACGCGGCGCACGTGGGCGGTGCTCGGCCGGATGGCCGAGCTGGGCGATGACGACGCCGCGGTGCACGCCGAGGTCGCCGCCGCGGCCCGCGAGCTCGGCATCGACCGCCTGGTCGACGTCGGCAGCGCGGGCTACCCGGGCGCGCAGAAGGCCGCGGACGTGGACGCGGCGCTCCAGCTGCTCTCGGCCGAGGCCCGCCCCGGTGACGTGGTGCTGGTGAAGGCGTCGCGGGCGATGGGGCTGGAACGCGTGGCCGAGGGTCTGCTGCGGGCGCCGGGAGCGGTGCCGCGGTGAGAGGAGTCTTCATCGCCGCGGGCGTGGCGCTCGCGGTCTCGATCCTGCTGACCCCCTACCTCATCCGGTTCTTCGCCCGGCAGGGCTTCGGCCAGGAGATCCGCGCCGAGGGCCCGCAGAGCCACCAGGCCAAGCGGGGCACGCCCACGATGGGCGGGGTCGCGATCCTGATCGCCATCTGGCTGGGCTACGTGCTCTCGCACCTGCTCACCGGCGACCCGATGTCGGCGTCGGCGCTGCTGGTGCTCTTCCTGACCACCGCGCTGGGCGTCGTCGGGTTCCTCGACGACTTCATCAAGCTGCGCCGCGCCCGCAACCTCGGTCTCAACAAGACCTCCAAGATCGTCGGGCAGGTGCTGACCGCCACGATCTTCGGCATCCTCGCGCTGCGGTTCGCCAACGCCGACGGGCTCACGCCCGCGTCGGACAGCCTGTCGTTCGTCCGCGACATCACGGTGCTCTCGTTCGGCGCCATCGGCTTCGTGCTGCTGGCCAACCTGGTGGTGGCCGCCTGGTCCAACGCGGTGAACCTCACCGACGGCCTCGACGGCCTCGCGGCCGGCACGGCGGCCATGGTGCTGGCCACCTACACGATCATCGGGTTCTGGCAGTTCCGCAACAACTGCGCCATCGCCAGCGCCGCGGGCTGCTACCAGGTGCGGGATCCGCTCGACGTCGCGCTCGTGGCCGCCGCGGCCATGGGCGGCTGCATCGGCTTCCTCTGGTGGAACGCCGCCCCGGCGCGGATCTTCATGGGCGACACCGGCTCGCTCGCACTGGGCGGGCTGCTCGCGGGCCTGTCGATCGTGACGCGCACCGAGCTGCTGCTCGTGGTGATCGGCGGCGTGTTCGTGGTGGAGGCGCTGTCGGTGGCCGTGCAGATCGCGGTGTTCCGCACGACCCGGCGCCGCGTGTTCCGGATGGCGCCCTTCCACCACCACTTCGAGCTCGCCGGCTGGGCCGAGACCACGGTGATCATCCGCTTCTGGCTGCTCGCGGCCATGTGCGCGGCCCTTGGCCTCGGGCTCTTCTACCAGGAGTGGCTGACGGCGGCGGGCGGCAGCTGACCCCGGCCGCCCGCGCCGCCCGGAGTAGGCTCCCCGGCGCCGCTCGCCCTCCTGCAATCCGACCGATCCTCCGACCGACCACCCGCCGGGAGCGTGACCGACGATGACGCCCGACGAGCTGTCCGGCGCGCCGGTGCTCGTGGCCGGGGCCGGGGTCTCCGGTCTCGCCGCCGCCGCCGCGCTGGTCGAGGTCTGTGCCCGCGTCACCGTCACCGACGCGCGCGAGGCCGCGCTCGCCGACCTGCCGCCCGGCGCGCAGCCGGGCGGGGACCCGGACGCCGTGCCGGACGGCACCGCGCTCGTCGTCACCTCCCCGGGGCGCCGTCCCGACCACCCGCTCGTCGCGGCGGCCGCCGCCGCGGGGGTGCCGCTGGTGGGGGAGCCGGAGCTGGCCTGGTGGCTCGGGCAGGCGCGGGAGCGGCCGCCGGTCTGGCTCGCGGTCACCGGCACCAACGGCAAGACCACCACCACCGGGATGCTCGCCGCCATCCTGCGCGCCGCCGGACGTGACGCCGTGGCCTGCGGGAACATCGGGTACCCGGTGGTCGAGGCGGTCCGGATGGGCCACGAGCTGCTCGCCGTGGAGCTGTCGAGCTTCCAGCTGCACTGGTCGCCGTCGATCCGGCCGCACGCGGGCTGCGTCCTCAACGTCGCCGACGACCACCTCGACTGGCACGGCTCGTTCGCCGCCTACGCCGCGGCCAAGGCGCAGGCGCTGCGGGCGGACGTCGCCGTCGCCGGGATCGACGACCCCACGGCGGCGGCCCTGCTCGCCGAGGCACCCGCGCCGCGCCGGGTCGGGGTCACCCTCGGCACGCCCGGACCGGGCCAGCTCGGCGTCGTCGACGGGGTGCTCGTCGACCGCGCCTTCGGCGACCACGGCGACCGCGACGGGCGGGCGCTCGTCGACGCCGCCGCGGTGCACCCGGGCGGGGCGCCCGGCATCGCCGACGCGCTCGCCGCCGCCGCGCTGGCCCGCGCCGCGGGCGTCGGCCCGGACGCCGTGCGCGCCGGCCTGGACGACTTCCGGCCGGGGCCGCACCGCGGCGGCGTGGTCGCCACGGTCGACGGGGTGCGCTACCTCGACGACTCCAAGGCAACCAACCCGCACGCCGCCGCCGCCTCGCTCGCCGCGCAGGCGCCCCACCCCGTCGTCTGGGTCGTGGGCGGCCTGCTGAAGGGCGCCTCCGTGGACGAGCTCGTCGCGCGGCACGCCCGGGGCCTGCGCGCGGCCGTGGTGATCGGCACCGACCGCGCCGAGATCCTCGCCGCCCTCGCGCGACACGCGCCCGACCTCCCCGTCGCGGAGGTGGTGCCGGGTGACGATGACGGCATGAGCGCCGACGTCATGACGACCGCCGTGCGGCGCGCCGCCGCCCTCGCCCGGCCGGGCGACGTCGTCCTGCTCGCCCCGGCCGCCGCGTCGATGGACCAGTTCTCCGACTACGCCGAACGGGGCCGGCGCTTCGCGGAGGCGGCGAGCGCGCTGGGATCCGCGCGGGAACCCGCGTCGTGAGCGTGCCGTGGCCGCGCGGGGGGAGCCGGACCCGGCGGGGCCGCGCCGGCACCCGCCCGCACGGGCTGCGCCTCGCGGTCGGCCGCACCGTCATCGCGCTCGGGCAGTGGCTGCGCCGCCCGCTCACCTCGCTGCACCTCGTGCTCGGCGTGTTCGGCCTGCTCACGCTGTTCGGGCTGGTCATGGTGCTCTCGGCGTCGTCGGTGGAGTCGCTCACCGCGGGCGGGTCGTCCTACTCGGTGTTCACCCGGCAGCTGATGTTCTGCGTGCCCGGCCTGCTGATGTTCTGGCTGGGCCTGCGCATCTCCCCGCGCCGGCTGCGATCGCTCGCGCCCGCCGCGCTCGTCGTCGGCGTGCTGTCGCTGGTGGCGGTGCTGTTCCTCGGCGAGACCCGCAACGGCTCGCGCGCCTGGTTCGCCGTCGGCTCGTTCTCGGTGCAGCCCTCCGAGGCGGTGAAGGTGGCGCTGACGATGTGGGGCGCGCACGTGCTCGTCGCGCGGGTCGCCGTGATGCACCGCTGGAAGTACGCGCTCTCGCCGGTCGTCCCCGTCACGGCAGTGCTGCTCACGCTGCTGGTGCTGCAGCCCGACCTGGGCATGACGATCTCGCTGGGCATCGTGCTGATCGCCCTGCTGTTCTTCGGCGGCGCCCCGATGCGGCTGATCCTCACCCTCAGCGGGGGCGCGCTCGCGGGGGCGGTCGTGCTGGCGCTCACCGCGGAGTACCGGATGAGCCGCATCACCGCCTTCCTCTCGCCGGAGAGCGCCGACCCGCAGGAGGCCGGGTTCCAGGCCCGGCAGGCGCTGTACTCCCTCGCCGACGGCGGGCTGTTCGGCCAGGGGCTGGGGCAGGGCCGCGCCAAGTGGAGCTACCTGCCCAACGCCCACAACGACTTCATCTTCGCGATCGTCACCGAGGAGCTCGGCTTCCTCGGCGCATTCGCGGTGCTGGCGCTGTTCGCCACGCTCGCCTACACCGGCTTCCGGATCGCCGCGCGCAGCAACGACCCGTGGCTGCGCCTGGTCGTGGCGACGTCCACCACCTGGCTGGTGGCGCAGGCCGCCATCAACATCGGCTACGTCGTGGGGCTGCTGCCGGTGACCGGGCTGCAGCTCCCGTTGATCTCCTCGGGAGGCACGTCGCTCGTGGTCACCATGTTCGTCTTCGGGGTGCTCGCCAACGCGGCGCGCCACGAACCCGAGGCCATCGCGGCGCTCAAGCAGCACGGCCAGGGCCGCCTGGCCCGGTTCGTGGGGCTGCCGCTCCCGCAGCCCTACCGGGCGCCGGTCGCGCGCTCGGCCCCGCAGCGGGGGCGGGTCCGATGACCGGCCCTTCCATCGTCATCGCAGGCGGCGGGAGCGGCGGGCACATCGAGCCCGCCCTGGCCGTCGCCGACGCCGTGCGCGCGCTGCGGCCCGACGCCCGGATCACGGCGCTGGGCACCGAGAAGGGCCTCGACACCACGCTGATCCCGGCCCGCGGCTACCCCCTCGAGCTGATCCCGCCGGTGCCGCTGCCCCGCAAGCCCACGGCCGACCTGCTGCGCCTGCCCGGCAAGGTGCGCGCCGCGGTCTCCCGGGTCCGGGAGGTGCTGGCCGCCGTCGACGCGGGCGCGGTGGTCGGCTTCGGCGGCTTCGTCGCGCTACCCGCCTACCTGGGCGCGCGCGGCCGGGTGCCGATCGTCGTGCACGAGGCGAACGCGCGGGCCGGCCTGGCCAACAAGGTCGGCGCCCGTTTCGCCGACATCGTCGCCACCGCCGTGCCGGACACCGGCCTGCCGAAGGAGCAGCTGGTCGGCATGCCGCTGCGGCGCTCGATCACCGGGCTCGATCGCCAGGCGCTGCGCGCGCAGGCCCGGCAGTTCTTCGGGCTGCCGCCGCAGGGGCCGGTGCTGCTGGTGTTCGGCGGCTCGCTCGGCGCGCGCACGCTCAACACCGCCGTCGCCGCCGCGCTGCCCGAGCTGCTGCGCGCCGGCATCGCGGTGCTGCACGCCCACGGCAAGAGCGGCGAGCCGGCCCCGCCGGCCCGCGGGTACCTCGGGGTGCCCTACATCGAGCGGATGGACCTGGCCTACGCGGCGGCCGACGCCGTGCTCTGCCGCGCCGGGGCCACGACCGTCGCCGAGGTGTCGGCCGTCGGGCTGCCCGCGGTCTACGTGCCGCTGCCGCACGGCAACGGCGAGCAGGCGCTCAACGCCCGCCCGGTCGTGGCCGCGGGCGGGGGCGTGCTCGTCGACGACGCCGACCTGACCCCGCAGCGGGTGGCGTCCGAGCTGGTTCCGCTCCTGCACGACCCGCGCCGGCTGGCCGACGCGGGCCGCGCCGCACGCTCGTCCGGGCACGCCGACGCGGCCGACCGGCTGGCGCGCATGGTGCTGGAGCTGGTGGGCGCGGCACCGGAACCGCAGACCGAGGTGATGCGGCCGTGGAGGGAACGATGACAGCCCAGCTCGCGGACCGCGTGCACCTGATCGGGATCGGCGGTGCCGGGATGAGCGGCATCGCGCGGATCCTGCTGGCCAGGGGCACAGCGGTGTCCGGATCGGACGCGAAGGACTCCGGCACCGTGCTCGCGCTGCGCGCCCTGGGCGCCGACGTGGCGGTCGGGCACGACGCCGCGCACCTGCCCGAGGCGCCGGCCACCGTCGTCGTGTCCTCGGCGATCCGCCCCACGAACCCCGAGCTCAGCGCGGCCCGTGAGCGCGGGCTCGCCGTCGTGCACCGGGCGCAGGCGCTGGCCGCTCTCACCACCGGGCGGCGGCTCGCCGCCGTCACGGGCACGGCGGGCAAGACGTCGACCACGTCGATGCTCACCGTCGCGCTGCAGCACAGCGGGCTGGACCCGTCGTTCGCCATCGGCGGGGACCTGGCCGCGTCCGGATCCGGCGCGCACGAGGGCAGCGGTGACGTCTTCGTGGTGGAGGCCGACGAGAGCGACGCGTCGTTCCTCGCCTTCTCGCCGTCGGTCGCGGTGGTCACGAACGTGGAGGCCGACCACCTCGACCACTACGGCAGCGCGGAGGCCTACGTCGCCGCGTTCGACGAGTTCCTGGGCCGCATCGCGCCCGGTGGCGCGCTCGTGGCCTGCGCCGACGACCCGGGCGCCGCCGCGCTCGCCGACCGGGCGCAGGAGCGCGGCATCCGCGTGCGCCGCTACGGGCGGCACGCCGCGGCCGACGCCCAGCTCACCGACTTCCGCCCGGACGGCTCCGGTGCCCGCGTGGCGTTGCACCACGACGGCCGCGAGTACCTCCTGCGCCTGGCCGTGCCCGGCGAGCACATGGCGCTCAACGCGCTGGGTGCCCTGCTCGCCGGTGTGGAGCTGGGCGCCGGGGTCGACGGCCTGCTGGCCGGGCTGGCGGCCTTCGACGGGGTGCGGCGCCGGTTCGAGTTCCGCGGCCGGGCCGCGGGCGTGGCCGTCTACGACGACTACGCCCACCACCCGAGCAAGGTCGCGGCGCAGCTGCGGGCCGCGCGCGAGGTGGCGGACGGGCGCGGGCGCGTCCTCGTGGCGTTCCAGCCGCACCTCTACTCCCGCACCCGCCAGTTCGCCGCCGAGTTCGGGTCCGCGCTCGGGATCGCCGACGAGGTCGTCGTCCTGGACGTGTACGGCGCCCGCGAGGACCCGGTGCCCGGGGTGAGCGGCGCGCTGATCGCCGAGGCCGTGCCCCTCCCGGCGGAGCGGGTCCGGTTCGTGCCCCGGTGGGAGGACGTGCCCGCCGTGGTGGCGGGGCTGGCCGCGCCCGGCGACCTCGTCGTCACGATGGGCGCCGGTGACATCACCGTGCTCGCTCCGGAGATCCTGCGGGAGCTGGAGCAGCGGGAGGGTTCGTGACGCGGCCGGGCGGCACCCGCGGCCGCCGCGGCCCCGAGCGCGCGGTCGCCGAGCGGCCCGCCGCGCGGCCGCCGCGCGACCCGGAGCGCCCCCCGGCCCGCCCGGTGTCGAAGGCGCGGTACCGGCGCAGGCGGCTGGCCGCGCTGCTGATCGGGCTGGTGCTGCTCGTCGGGCTCGGGCTCGGCGCCCGCGTGCTGCTGTACGACGCGGGGCTGTTCGACGTCGAGGAGGTCCGCGTCGCGGGCGCCGCCACGGTGGCGGAGGCGGACGTGCGCGCCGCGGCCGCCGTCGCGCCGGGCGGCCCGCTCGCCGCCGTCGACACCGCCGCCGTGGCCACGCGGGTGGCCCGGCTGCCGCCGGTGGAGTCGGTGCACGTCGATCGGTCCTGGCCGCACACCCTCACGGTCACGATCACCGAGCGGGTGCCGGTGGCCACCGTCACCACGGCGCAGGGCCCCGCGCTCGTCGACCGCACCGGCGTCGTCTACCACGGCGCCGGTCCTGCCGACCTGCCCCGCCTCACGACCGCGCCGCGATCCGGCGACCCCGCCACGGTCGCCGCCGTCGGGGTGCTCGCGGCGCTGCCCGACTCGCTGCGCGCGCAGGTCGACTCCGTGGGCGCCACCGTGTCGGTGCCGGGCGCCCCGGGCCAGGTGACGCTCGTCATGGCCGGTGGGGAGGAGGTGCGCTGGGGCGCCCCGGAGCGGGCGGGCGAGAAGGCGGCCGCGCTCAGCGCCCTGCTCACCCAGCCCGGCACCGTCTACGACGTGACGAGCCCCGACCTGCCCACGATCCGCCGCTGAAGCGAGACCCCTGCGCCCAGCGCCGCACCACCCGACGTGGTGATGACACGCCCCCGCCGGTGCGTCCGCGGCGGGTGCAGGGGAAGATCAGGACGCGAAGATCGACCCGGTTGGGGGCTGGCGCGCGTGCGGCGCGCCTGCTGGACCGAGACCGGTACGAGACCTAGCGTTCCCCCCTGATGGCCCGGACCCCCGGGGACGGACCCGAGCTGGACTGGAAGGTGCGCCATATGACGCCCCCGCACAACTACCTGGCCGTGATCAAGGTCGTCGGCATCGGTGGCGGCGGCGTGAACGCCGTCAACCGCATGATCGAGGTGGGCCTGAAGGGCGTCGAGTTCATCGCGGTGAACACGGACGCACAGGCCCTCCTGATGTCCGACGCCGACGTCAAGCTCGACATCGGTCGCGAGCTCACGCGCGGCCTCGGCGCCGGCGCCAACCCCGAGGTCGGCCGGAAGGCCGCCGAGGACCACCGCGAGGAGATCGAGGAGGTCCTCAAGGGGGCCGACATGGTCTTCGTCACGGCGGGGGAGGGCGGCGGCACCGGCACCGGTGGCGCGCCGGTGGTCGCGTCGATCGCGCGCAAGCTCGGCGCGCTGACGATCGGCGTGGTCACCCGGCCGTTCACGTTCGAGGGTCGCCGTCGCGCCGGGCAGGCCGAGGACGGCGTCCAGTCGCTGCGCAACGAGTGCGACACCCTCATCGTGATCCCGAACGACCGGCTGCTGCAGCTGGGCGACGTGGGCGTGTCCCTGATGGACGCGTTCCGCTCCGCCGACGAGGTGCTGCTCTCCGGTGTCCAGGGCATCACCAACCTGATCACGACGCCGGGTCTGATCAACCTCGACTTCGCCGACGTCAAGTCGGTCATGTCCAACGCGGGCAGCGCGCTGATGGGCATCGGGTCCTCGCGCGGCGAGGGCAGGGCGGTGCAGGCCGCAGGCAAGGCCATCAACTCGCCGTTGCTGGAGGCCTCGATGGACGGCGCGCAGGGCGTGCTGCTCTCCATCGCGGGCGGCTCCGACCTCGGGCTGTTCGAGATCAACGAGGCGGCGTCGCTGGTCCAGGAGGCCGCCCACCCCGAGGCCAACATCATCTTCGGCACGGTGATCGACGACTCCCTCGGCGACGAGGTGCGCGTCACGGTCATCGCGGCCGGGTTCGAGGCAGGCGGTCCCACGCACAAGAAGCTGGAGCCCACCGCGTTCCGGTCCCCGGAGAAGCAGCAGTCCTCCGGTGCGGGCGTGATCGCGTCGGGGGTGAGCGGGAACACCGCGCCCGCGGGCCAGCCCGCCGGCAACGGCGCGGCGCCCGCGGCGGGCGCCTCGGCGTCCACGGGCACGGGGACGCCGCCGGGCACCGCGGCCCAGAACGGGAACCCGGGCGGCACCGGCTACGGGAACGGCAGCCCCGCCACCGCGGGCAACGGGCGTCCCGCTGCCGCGCCGGCGCCGCAGGCCGCACCCGCGCCGCCGACCGCACCGGCCGCCCACGTCCCGCCGCCGGTGCACCAGGCCCCGGCGCCGCCGCCCGCGGCGCCGAGCGCTCCGCCCACGCCGAACCAGGCCGGCACCCTGCCCCCCGCGGCCCCGGCCGCCCAGCCGGGCGGGTACGCCCCTGCGCCCCGCCAGCCGGAGCCGCTGCGCCGGGAGGCCGCGTACGAGCCCGAGCCGCAGCGCCACCCGGCGCCCGAGCGCCCGGTGTACACGCAGCCGGTGGACGTGACCGATCTCGACGACGACGTCGACGTGCCGCCGTTCATGAAGCGCTGAGCGGGTCCGACCGACGACCCCGGGCGAAGCCGTGCGCAGCGAACCGACGACGCCGGGCGGAGGCGTGAGCCGGGGTGGGCGGGTCCGGCGCGTGGTGAGCACGCGTGCGGGCGGCCGGTCCCGGGGAGGCTTCGCCTCGTTCAACCTCTCCGCCTCCGTGGGGGACGAGCCTGCGGCCGTGGCCGCCAACCGGGCACGGCTGCGCGCCGAGCTCGGGGTGCCGGTCGTGTTCCTCGAGCAGGTGCACGGCACGCGCGTGGCCACGATCGACGCCGTGCCCGCCGCCGACGCCGCGGACGTCCCGGCCACCGACGCGGCCGTCACCGCCCTGCCGGGTGTCGGGCTCGCCGTACTGGCGGCCGACTGCGTGCCCGTGCTCCTGGCGGACCCCGGCGCCGGGGTGGTGGGCGCCGCCCACGCCGGGCGCGTCGGGGCGGCGGCCGGGGTGCTGCCGGCCACGGTGGCGGCGATGGAGGCGCTCGGCGCCCGGGCGGGCGCGCTCGAGGTCCTGCTCGGTCCCGCGATCTGCGGTGGCTGCTACGAGGTGCCTGCCGCCCTGCGCGCCGAGGTGGACGCGCGCCTGCCGGGCAGCGCCGTGCGCACGAGGCGCGGTACCCCCGGACTCGACCTGCGGGCCGGCCTGTACCACCAGCTCACCGAGCTCGGCGTGGCCCGCATCGGCGGCGACCCGCGCTGCACCCGCGAGACCCCGGACCTCTACAGCCACCGCCGCGACCCCCGCAGCGGCCGTCAGGCGGCGATCACCTGGCTCGACCCGCGGTGAGGTGCACGCCCGGCGTTGGACGAACGCGCCGCCCGTCCGATAGGTCTGTACGGGTGTGCCGTTCGTACGAGCCGGAGCCCCGCCCGTGAGCGCCGAGCGCCGTGATGAGCTCGCGCGGCGCCTCGCCGCCGTGCGGGAGCGGATCGCCGCCGCCTGCGCTGCCGCGGGCCGTGACCCCGCCTCGGTCGAGATGCTGGCCGTCACGAAGACGGTGCCCGCCGAGGACGTCGCGGTCCTGCTGGACCTCGGTCTCACCGCGTTCGCGGAGAACCGGGTGCAGGAGGCCGGGGCCAAGGTCGAGGCCGTTGCCGGGCTGCGCCCCGACGCGCATCCCCGATGGCACTTCGTCGGGAGCCTGCAGAGGAACAAGGCGCGAGCGGTGGTGCGCTGGGCCGACCGGGTGGAATCGGTCGACTCGGTCCGGCTGGCCGACGCCCTGGACGCGGCCGTACGGCGCGACCAGGAGACCGGTGGGCGCACCGATCGGTTACCGGTTCTGGTGCAGTTCAGCGTCG
Source organism: Pseudonocardia kunmingensis (assembly GCF_006716445.1). Taxonomy (GTDB): domain Bacteria; phylum Actinomycetota; class Actinomycetes; order Mycobacteriales; family Pseudonocardiaceae; genus Pseudonocardia; species Pseudonocardia kunmingensis. The sequence goes on along the minus strand of NZ_VFPA01000001.1, from coordinate 869,747 downwards.
ACGGGGACCCGCAGCGCGGTGGGGTGCCCCGGGACGGGCTCGGCCCGCTCGCCGAACACGTCGCCTCGTGCGCCGGGCTGCAGCTCGCCGGGATGATGGCCGTCGCGCCGCTCGGCGCTGACCCGGACGTGGCGTTCGGAGCCATCGCCGCGGCCGCCGCCCGCCTGCGCGCCGAGTTTCCGCAGGCCACGGTCCTCTCGGCCGGCATGAGCGGCGACCTCGAAGTCGCGATCAGGCACGGATCGGGTGTCGTGCGTGTCGGAACGGCCCTTGTGGGGGACCGACCGTTAACCTCGCGGTGATCGTCGGCCGCCGCCCACCTGCGCGGCCGGCTGTCGGGGGCAGTCGATGATGGGAGCGCGGATGGGCGCGATGTACCGGCTCAAGGCCTACTTCGGCATGGTGCCCGCCGAGGAGCTGGGCGAGTACGCCGACGAGCCGTTCGCCGACCGCTACGCGGATCCGCGCCGCGACCGGAGCCTCCGCGACTACGCCAACGAGCGCTGGGACGACCGGTTCGCCTACGAGGACGAGGCCACCGGTGACCGGCGCGACCGGCAGGACCGGCAGGACCGGCAGGACCGCTACGACGACGAGTGGGACCGGCGCTCGCCGCACCCCGTGGCGGCGGAGCGCGCGGCCTCGCGCGGCCCGTCCGCGGCGGGGCCGTCGCCCGTGCGGGGCGCGCTCGCCATCGACCCCGAGGTCGGGCTGCAGGAGCCCCTGCGGTCGGTGGCGCCGGTGCCGACCGCCGTCCCTGAGCAGCGGGAACGTCCCGCCACCGGGGCCGCCGCCCTGGGGCGCATCACGACGCTGCAGCCCCGCAGCTACCGGGACGCCCGCACCATCGGCGAGCGCTACCGCAGCGGCGTCCCCGTGATCATGAACCTCACCGAGCTCGAGGCGGCCGAGGCCAAGCGCCTGGTCGACTTCGCCGCCGGACTGGTGTTCGCGCTGCACGGCGGGTTCGACAAGGTCACCAACCGGGTATTCCTGCTCACTCCCGCGGACGTCGAGGTGTCGGCCGACGACGCCCGCATGCTCGCGCAGCGCAGCGTCTCGGGCACCCGCGGCGACACGGAGCGCGGCTTCCGGGCGGAGTGACGAGCAGGCGCCGCTAGGATCGGCGACGTGCCCCTCGCCATCCAGTTCGTCCTCTACTACGTGCTGTTCTTCTTCTGGCTCCTGCTCATCGGGCGGATCGTGGTGGAGCTCGTACGGAGCTTCGCGCGCCAGTGGGTGCCGGCGGGTCCGAGCGCCGTCGCTCTCGAGCTGATCTTCACAGCCACCGACCCGCCTGTGAAGTTGTTGCGGAGAGTGATCCCCGTCGTCCGGATCGGCGGCGTGGGGCTGGACTTGTCGATTATGGTTCTACTGCTGGTCGTGTTCATACTGATGAGCGTTGCCCAGCCGACGCCGATGTGAGCCCCAGTCACACGGTGCCGCCGCCGAGGACTGCATGAGGTGATCCGATGCCGCTGACGCCCGCCGACGTTCACAACGTCGCGTTCAGCAAGCCCCCGATTGGGAAGCGGGGGTACAACGAGGACGAGGTCGACGCGTTCCTCGACCTGGTCGAGGCCGAGCTGGCTCGCCTGATCGAGGAGAACGAGGACCTGCGCGAGCAGGTCTCCCAGCTCGAGCAGCGACTCGGGAACGCACAGGCCGACCTGGAGGAGGCGCGGTCGCGGCCGCCGGCGACGATGTCGCCGGTCTCCCCGCCCACGCAGCAGATCCAGCGGCAGGAGCCGCCCCTGCGCCAGATGGAGCCCCCGCGACCGGCCATGGCCGGTCCGTCGCTGGGCGACACCGGCGAGGGGGGTGGCGACAGCCACGTGCAGGTCGCGAAGGTCCTGAGCATGGCCCAGGAGATGGCCGAGCGGCTCACCGCCGAGGCCAAGTCCGAGGCCGACGCGATGCTCACGGACGCGCGCACCAAGTCGGAGCAGCTGCTCTCCGAGGCACGCAGCAAGTCCGACGGCCTCGTCAACGACGCCCGCTCGCGGGCCGAGACGATGCTCAACGACGCCCGCACCCGGGCCGAGACGCTCGAGCGGCAGTCCCGGGACAAGGCCGCCACGCTGGTCGGTGACGCCGAGCGCAAGCAGGCGGAGATCATCGGGACGATCACCAGGGACAAGTCCGTCCTGGAGAAGAAGATCGACGAGCTGCGCACCTTCGAACGCGAGTACCGCACCCGCCTCAAGACCTACCTGGAGTCCCAGCTGCGGGACCTCGGGGAACGCGGCTCCGCGGCTCCGTCCGAAAGCCGGTCCAGCTCGAACGGCGGGTACGCCTCCACCGGTTACGGCCAGCGCGCCGACGCCGGGAGCTGAGCCCCCCTTTCGACGACGACCCCGGGCGGTGCGGGCCTGATGGCGCCGCACCTCCGCAACACGGAGTGAAACGTGCTGCTGCTGGTCCTGATCCTCGTTCTGATCGCCTTCGGCCTGCTGGTGGTGGCGCTGCTGTCCGGCAGCGTCCTGTGGGCCTGGGTGTCCGTCGGTGTGAGCGTCGCCGCCGCGGCGGTGTTGCTCATCGACTGGCTGCAGCGGCGGAGCGCGGTGAGGGCAGGTGCCGATGCAGCCGCCGGGGCATCCTCCGCGGCAGCGCCGCCGCGGGGCCGCACCACGCCTGACCTGGAGCCGGTCACCGAGGTGCTGCCGGTCATCCCGCGGTCCGGCGCGGAACCGGGCGACGCCGAGAAGGAGGAGCCCGGTAACCGGTTCGACCACGTCGGCGACTCCGCGAAGACCGTTGTGATGCCGGTGGTGCAACCGTCCGCCTCTGCGGACCGACCGTCCGGCGCTTCCGGTGACACCACCCCCTCGGGCGGAGATTCATCACCGACCGTAACCAAATCGGGTTCCGATCGTTCTCCGTCCACCCCTCCGGTGGCACGCGGGGAGGACGGCGTCCGAGGCCCCGAGAGCAGCCCCGCCACGGGCGCCGACGCCGCACCGACCACGGCGGCGCCCACGGCCGCCGGTGCGGCCGCGCCACCGACGGCGGCCACGCCCACGGGCGAGGCCCCGGAGGACCCCACCGCACTGGCACCGGCCACACCGCCGACCACGCCACCCCCGGGCGCCCCGTCCGGGTCGAGCGCGGCAGGGGCGAGCACTTCGGAGGCGGGACCGACCGGCTCCCCGTCCGCCGACACCGCGTCGGCCGGATCGACGCCCGCCGGGTCGGCGGCGTCGGGATCCGCGCCAACGGGATCCGCGCCGTCCGGGTCCACGCCGTCCCGGAGCGGTGCCCCTGACGGCGAGCAGCCGGGGGCCACTGCGGCCGAGTCCGGCACGCCGGGCACACGCGGCGCGGACACGGCCGACGGACCGCGCGGGGACACACCGGATCGCGGCACCTCGGAGCGCCCGGCCGACGCCGGGACCGGCGCCGCCACGGCCGGAGCGGCAGGCGCCGCTGCCGCCGGTGCGGCCGCGGCGGCCGGGTCGCCGGAGCGGGCCGCGAACGCAGGCGCCGCGGGCGCCGACACCACGGGCGCGGACGCCCCGGGCGCCGGCGCCACGGGTGGATCCGAGCCCGACGCCGCACCGCCCGCCGCCGACGAAGAGCCTCCGGAGGAGCCGCGTGACCCCGCGGCCGCTGCGCTCGTCGCCAACCTGGAGATCGAGGTGCTCGTGATCGACGAGCAGCCGCGCTACCACGTGGTCGGCTGCCGGTCGCTCACCGGGAAGGCGCTGATCCCGCTGCCCGCCCGGGAAGCCGTGGAGCTGGGATTCACGCCGTGCGGCTGGTGCACGCCCGACCGCACCCTGGCCGCGCAGCAGCCCGCCACGCGCTAGGCGCACGAGCCGGCACCGCCCCCGGCCCCCGCTGACGGACGGCACGCTCGTCGCTACCTAGCCGACGAAGGTGCCGTTCGTCATGCGAATCCCGTTCCGGAGCCCCACATCCGGCCCCGTCGGAATACCGGGTGGCGCGTGGGCGCTACCCTGGTGGCACAGGCACCGATCCGGCCATCACCGGGGAGCCTCCGGAAGAAACGCCCGGCCACCGGGCGGAGTAGAACCGGACGGGAGCGGCCCGTCACAGCCGTCCGATGAGAGGCCGTCCGCAACCGGGCGGCAAGCGGGGTGGTACCGCGGCGTTCACGTCGTCCCCGTGCAGGCAGCAGCACGAGCCAGCACGAGGAGCACCTGATGAGCGAATCCGCGGCACCGCGCGAGGAACGCTACCCGCCCGTCCCGGCACACCCGTCGTTCCCCGCCGTGGAACGCGAGGTCCTCGACGCCTGGGATGCCGACGACACCTTCCGCGCCTCCGTCGAGGCCCGGCCGTCCGGCGAGAACGGCAGCAACGAGTTCGTCTTCTACGACGGCCCGCCCTTCGCCAACGGCCTGCCGCACTACGGGCACCTGCTCACCGGCTACGTCAAGGACGTGGTGCCGCGCTACCAGACGATGCGCGGGCGCCGGGTCGAGCGCCGCTTCGGATGGGACACCCACGGCCTGCCCGCCGAGGTCGAGGCCGAACACCAGCTCGGGATCAAGAGCAAGGCCGAGATCGACGAGATGGGCGTGGCCGCGTTCAACGAGGCCTGCCGCACCTCGGTGCTGCGCTACACCGGCGAGTGGCGCGACTACGTCACGCGCCAGGCGCGCTGGGTCGACTTCGACAACGACTACAAGACGCTCGACCTGGACTACATGGAGAGCGTCATGTGGGCCTTCAAGTCCCTCTGGGACAAGGGCCTGATCTACCAGGGCTTCCGCGTCCTCTGGTACTGCTGGCACGACGGCACGCCGCTGTCGGCCACCGAGACCAAGATGGACGACGTCTACCTCGACCGGCAGGACCCCGCCGTCACCGTCGGGCTGCGGCTGCAGGCGCAGGGGAGCGACCTGGACGGCGCGCTCGCCCTGGTCTGGACCACCACGCCGTGGACGCTGCCGTCCAACCTCGCGATGGCCGTCAACCCCGAGGTGGAGTACTCGCTGGTCGCCGTGAACGGGGAGCGGTACGTCATCGCGAGCGCGCGGGTCGGCGCCTACGCCCGCGAGCTGGGCGAGGAGCCGGAGGTGCTGCGGCGCCTGCCCGGCACCGAGCTGCTCGGGCTCTCCTACACCCCGCCGTTCGACTTCTTCGCCGGCTGGGAGAACGCCCACCGCGTGCTCGCCGCCGACTACGTCACCACCGACGACGGCACCGGGATCGTGCACATCGCGCCCGCGTTCGGTGAGGAGGACAAGGTCGTCACCGACGCGGCCGGGATCCAGGTCGTCGTGCCGGTGGACAGCAAGGGCGAGTTCGACGAGCGGGTGCCCCCGTACGCGGGCATGCAGGTGTTCGACGCCAATCCGCACATCATCGCCGACCTCAAGCGCGGCGCCCCGCACGCGAAGGGTGTGCTGCTGCGCCACGAGACCTACGACCACCCGTACCCGCACTGCTGGCGCTGCGGCAACCCGCTGATCCAGCGCGCCGTGGACTCGTGGTTCGTGCAGGTCACGAAGTTCCGCGACCGGATGGTGGAGCTGAACCAGCAGATCACCTGGGTTCCGGAGCACATCCGGGACGGCCAGTTCGGCAAGTGGCTCGAGAACGCGATCGACTGGTCGATCTCGCGCAACCGGTACTGGGGCTCGCCGATCCCGGTGTGGGTGAGCGACGACCCCACCTACCCGCGGACGGACGTCTACGGCTCGCTCGACGAGCTGGAGCGCGACTTCGGCGTGCGGCCGACGGACCTGCACCGCCCGCACGTCGACGAGCTCACCCGGCCCAACCCGGACGACCCCACCGGGAAGTCCACGATGCGCCGGGTGCCCGAGGTGCTCGACTGCTGGTTCGAGTCCGGCTCGATGCCGTTCGCGCAGGTGCACTACCCGTTCGAGAACCGCGACTGGTTCGAGCACCACTACCCGGGCGACTTCATCGTCGAGTACAACGGGCAGACGCGCGGCTGGTTCTACACGCTGCACGTGCTGGCCACGGCGCTGTTCGACCGGCCGTCGTTCCGCTCCTGCGTGGCGCACGGGATCGTGCTGGGCGACGACGGGCTGAAGATGTCCAAGTCGCGCAAGAACTACCCGGACGTCAACGAGGTGTTCTCCCGCGACGGCTCGGACGCCATGCGGTGGTTCCTCATGGCCTCGCCGATCCTGCGCGGCGGCAACCTGGTCGTCACCGAGCAGGGCATCCGCGAGGGCGTCCGCCAGGCGATCCTGCCGCTGTGGAACACCTGGTACTTCCTGTCGCTCTACGCGGGGCGTCGCGGGGTGCGGCGCACCGACTCGCCGCACGTCCTGGACCGGTACGTGCTCGCGCGCACGGCCGCGCTCGTCGACGACCTCACGGCGGCGATGGACGTCTACGACATCGCCGGCGCGTGCGAGCGGATCCGCGACCACGCCGAGGCGCTGACCAACTGGTACGTGCGGCGGTCGCGCGACCGGTTCTGGGCGGGTGACGCCGACGCGGTCGACACCCTGCACACGGTGCTGGAGGTGACCTGCCGGGTCGCCGCGCCGCTGCTGCCGCTCACCACCGAGCGGATCTGGCAGGGGCTCACCGGGGAGCGGTCGGTGCACCTGACCGACTGGCCGACCTCGGAGGTGCTGCCCCACGACGATGCGCTCGTCGCGGCCATGGAGCGGGTGCGGCAGGTGGCCTCGGCCGCGCTGTCGCTGCGCAAGGCCCGGGGGCTGCGGGTGCGCCTGCCGCTGGCGCGGCTCACCGTGGCCGCGGCCGACGCCGAGTCGCTCGCCCCGTTCGCCGACATCCTGCGCGACGAGGTGAACGTCAAGGACGTCGTGCTCACCACGGACGTCGCCGCGCACGGGCGGTTCGAGGTGGCCGTGAACGCCCGGGCCTGCGGGCCGCGGCTCGGCGGCGACACGCAGAAGGTGATCCGCGCCGTCAAGGCGGGGGAGTGGTCGCGCGCGGACGGCGGCACGGTCGTCGCGGGCGGCATCGAGCTGTTCGAGGGCGAGTTCACCGAGAAGCTCGTGGCCGCCGACCCGGACTCCACCACCGCGCTCCCGGGCAGCACCGGCCTCGTCGTGCTCGACACCGCGCTCACGCCGGAGCTGGGGGCGGAGGGCACGGCCCGCGACGTCGTGCGCGTCGTGCAGCAGGCCCGCCGCGACGCCGGCCTCGATGTCGCCGACCGGATCGCGCTGACCCTGGACGGTCCGGCCGCCGTCCTCGACGCCGTGCGGGTGCACGAGGAGTTCGTGGCGGGGGAGGTGCTCGCGACGTCGGTCGCCTACGCCGGGGCCGCCGACCCGACCCTGCGGGGTGGCGTCGCCGCCCCCGACGGCACGGCCGCGGAGATCGCCGCCCTGGTGGCCAAGGCCTGAGCCCCGCCAGTCTCCCGTCCGAACGGGGCGAGTCTCCCGTGAGCCGCACGTGGTCGTGGCTTCGCCAGCCGCGGTGTGCGGCTCGCACGGATCGTGAGGGGTGATCGTTGCGAGGCGCGCGGGCCGGTTGTCGTGGCAGCGGTGGTGTGCGGGTCGGAGTGATCGTGGGCCGGTGATCGTTCTGGGTCGCGCACCAGCGCTTGTGGCGCGACCGTGGTGTGCGGCTCGGACCGATCAACCGCGGTCGGTGGGCGGAGGCCGAACGTGGGCCGGATCGCCCCTCGTGGGCCGCATCCCGCCCGCGGCTGTGGCGCGCGGGCCATACTCGCGGACGTGGACGACGCAGCCGCGGTGTGGAGGCAGCGGCAGGAGGGCCGGGGCATCCCGGCGGACATCCTGGCGACGGCCGCGACCAACCCCTGGCACCACGACGTGGGCCTCTTCGCCGCACCACCGGAGCCCGTCGACTCCCCGTCGCGGCGGGCCGCCCTCGCGCTGCTGCCCGACGGCGGCACCGTGCTCGACGTCGGCTGCGGTGGGGGGCGCGCGGCGTTCGCGCTGGCGGGCCGGGTCGGCCACGTCACCGCCGTCGACCAGCAGCAGGACATGCTCGACGCCTTCGCCGCCGACGCCCGCGCGCGCGGCGTGCCGCACCGCACGGTCCTGGGCCGCTGGCCCGACGTCGCCGCGGATGCCGGCACCGCGGACGTCGTGACCTGCCACCACGTGCTGCACAACGTCGTCGACCTCGTGCCGTTCGTGCGGGCGCTGACGGAAGCGGCTCGCCGCGGCGTCGTCGTCGAGATGATGGTCGAGCACCCGATGGCCTGGCTCGACCCGCTCTGGCTGCGGTTCCACGGGCTGCGGCGCCCGCCGTCCGCGACCACCGACGACGCGGTCGCGGCGCTGCGGGAGATCGGCGTCGACCCGGCCGTCCAGCGGTGGGAGCGGGGGAGCCCGGGCCCGCGGGACGCCGCGTGGGTGGCGCGGCGGCTGTGCCTGCCGCCGGAGGCGGTGCCCGAGGTCGCCGGTGCGCTGGAGGGACTGGAGCGGCCCGGGGTCGCCGCCACCCTCAGCTGGGCGGCGGCCTGACCGTCCGGGCCTACGGCCCTGTGAGGCCATCGCTCGTTCTCCTAGCGCTGCTAGCATCCCGCGCATGTCCGTGCAGCAACGCCGCGAACGCGAACGGGACCAGCGCCACCGCCTGATCCTGCGGGCGGCTCGCGAGCTGGCCGAGACCGAGGGCTGGGACGCCGTCACGACCCGCCGGCTGTCGGAGCGGATCGAGTACAGCCAGCCGGTGCTCTACAGCCACTTCTCCGGCAAGAACGCGATCGTCGCCGGGGTGGCCCTGGACGGCTTCGCCGAGCTGGCGGCGGCGCTCGCCGCCGCACGGTCGCGAGCGGGCACGCCGAGGGAAGCCGTCGCCGGCGTGTTCGGGGCCTACGTCGAGTTCGCCGGGGCCAACCCGGCGCTGTACGAGGCGATGTTCACCCTCGCCACCGAGCTGCCGTTCGCGCAGCCGACCACCCCGGAGCCGCTGCAGGCGGGGTTCGGGCACATCCAGGAGGTCCTCCGCCCGTTCGCCGGTGACCGCGACCCCGCCACGCTCGCGGAGGTGGCCTGGAGCGCGGTCCACGGCCTGGTGAGCCTCACCCGGGGCGCCCGCCTGTCGGCCGGGGACGAGCAGGAGCGCCTCGGGATGCTGGTTGGCATGCTGGCCGACCCGGGGCACGCGGCGGCGTAGCGCGCCGTGGCACGAGCGGCCACGCCACCCGTGAGCCGGGTCAGCGGGAGGGACGCAGGCTCACGTCGCCGCTGGAGCCCTCGGCGCGGATGATCCGCGGCGATGCCGGGTCGACCGGCACCAGCACGCGCTCATCGCCCGAACGCGTGCGCGCGTCCACGCGGTAGCCCACGTCGCCCGGCACCGCCAGGTCGATCTCGCCGGTCTCGCTGCGCGCGTCGAGCGAACGCGGGGCCGCCAAGAGTTCCAGCCGGACGTCGCCGGTGTCGGACACGGCGCGGACCACCTCGCTGCGCAGGCCTTCCGCGGTGATCTCGCCGGTCGAGGTGCCCAGGTCCACCGGGCCTGCCATGTCGAACACGGCGATGTCGCCCACCCGCCGGTCGATGGTGACCGAGCCGGTGAGCCGGCTGGCGGTGACGTCGCCCGCGACCCCCTCCACCCGCACCTCGAACGCGGGGGGCACCTCCACGACGTACTGGACGTCGCAGTCGTCGGCGAGCGGGGCGTCGCAGTCGACGTCGAGCCGCACGCCGGTGGGCGTGGACTCCTCGACGAGCTCCGGCTCGCCCAGCCCGTGGTGGACGACCGTGCGCACGTGCACCTGCCCGTCCGCGCTGGGGGTGAGCGTGATGTCGCCGACGTCGGCGTCGAGGACGAAGCGGTCGGTGGCGGGGGCGATCGTGCTCGTGCGTTCCAGCGTGGCCCGCGCCACCTGTGACAGCCACTCCACGGCCCCGATGCCGCACACCAGGGCGACCAGCAGGACCGCGGCCGTGACGACCGCGGGGTGCGCCTTCGCGGGCGCGGGGGTGGTCATCGCTCAGCCCCCCAGGTAGCGCAGCACGGCGAGCACGCGGCGGTGGTCGGTGGGGGCGGAGGGGAGCGCGAGCTTGCCGAAGATCCCGCTGATGTGCTTCTCGACCGCTCCTTCGCTGACGACGAGCGCCTCGGCGATCCCCGCGTTCGACCGGCCCTCTGCCATCAGCGCGATGACATCACGCTCCCGCGGGGTGAGCCCGGCCAGCGGCGCGGCGCGGCGCGAGCGGGCGAAGATCTGCGAGACGACCTCCGGGTCGAGGGCCGTGCCGCCGCCCGCGACGCGGTGCAGCGCCTCGACGAACGTCTCGACGTCGGCCACGCGGTCCTTGAGCAGGTAGCCGACCCCGCGGGTGTCACCGGCGAGCAGCTCGGTGGCGTAGCGCTCCTCGACGTACTGGGAGAGCACCAGCACCGCCACCGACGGCCAGCGCGAGCGGATCACCAGTGCCGCGCGCAGGCCCTCGTCGGAGTGGGTGGGTGGCATGCGGACGTCCGCGACGACGACGTCGGGCTGCTGGTCGCCCACGGCCCGCAGCAGCGCCTCACCGTCGCCGACGGCGTCGGCGACGGTGAACCCGGCCTCGGTGAGCAGCCGGCACAGCCCTTCCCGCAGCAGCACCGAGTCCTCGGCGACGGTGACGCGCAGCGCCGTCATCGGGCCTCCGTCCCGGGCCCGCACGGCAGCTCCACCGTGAGCACGGTGGGCCCGCCGACGGGCGAGTCCACCCGCAGCTGGCCGTCGACCCCGGACACCCGGTCGGCCAGCCCGCGCAGGCCGGTGCCGCGGTCGGGATCGGCGCCGCCCACGCCGTCGTCGACGATGGTGATCCAGACCGACCCGCTGCCCTCGCGGCGCACCGTGACCGACGCGTGTGCCGCCCGGGAGTGCCGGGCCACGTTGGTGAGCGCCTCGGCCACCACGAAGTAGCCGATCGCCTCCACGGTGGAGCTCGGGCGCTCGTCGATGTCGACGCTCAGCTGCACCGGCACCGGGCAGCGCACCGCGATCGCCGACAGCGCCGCGTCCAGCCCGCGGTCGCTGAGCACCGGCGGGTGCAGCCCGCGGATCAGGCCGCGCAGCTCCGTGACGGCGTCCTTGGCCTGCTGGTGGGCGTCGTCGAGCAGCGGCCCGATCGCCGTGGGGTCCTGCTTGTAGCGCGTCTTGGCCCGCCCCAGGGTCATGCCGAGGGCCACGAGCCGCTGCTGGGTGCCGTCGTGCAGGTCGCGCTCCAGCTTGCGCCGCTCGACCTCGCCCGCGTCGACGACGCGCGCGCGGCTGCGCTCCAGCTCGTCGACGCGGCGCGCGAGCTCCTCCGGGACCGGCCCGAGCAGCGCGCGGGCGACGGTGACGTCCAGCGTGCCCAGCCCGCGCAGCACGGCGGGTGCGACGAGCAGCAGCACCAGCCCCAGGCCGGCGAGCAGGGCGCGCCCGCCGCCGGTGTCGGCGAACGGGATGGCGTACACGGTGGTGCCGGTGCTCGGCGCGACCCACGTGAGCAGCGGCATCGAGAGCAGCGTGAGCGCGCCGACCAGCAGCGTGTAGGTGATCCCCGCGGTGAGCAGGCCCAGCGGCGCGGCGACCAGCTGGTGCGCGGCGCGCCGCCGGACCCCCGGGTCCTGCCAGAGCGCGGCGCCGTAGCGCAGCGGGTTGCGCTGGGCGGGCGGCATGGGCTGCGCCTCGATCTCGACGCCGAGCAGCAGCCGGTAGCGGGCCCGCTCGATGCGGGCCATCGCGGCGCTCACCCACGTGGTGACGATCCACACCGGCAGCCCGAGCAGCGCGACCGGGAGCAGCACGACGGTGAGGAACAGCCCGAGCCCGAGCGTGAACGCGTAGGCCGCGCCCAGCACGACGTCCAGGAGCAGGTGCGCGGCGGTGAGCCACGTCGACGGCGCCAGCAGGGCGCGCAGCGGGTCCGGCTGCGGCCCGCGCGCCGGCGGGAGGCGCTCCGTGGGGGAGGCGATGACCATGTGAGCAGGCTAGGGAACCCCGACGGGCCGCCACCATCCCGCGAGTCCCCGCACCGGGGTGGGGCTACCCCCCCGGGTCCCGCACAGCACCGTCACGATCTCTTTCGGATGTACGCCGAGCGGCCAGTGCGCCGTCGCCCCTGGTTCATCCTAGATATCTAGACATCTCGTCGTCAGCCTTCTCCTCCTTGAACGGGGCTCACGATGGATCGACAGACGAGGTGGCGGCGCTGGGGCGGGTCGCTGCTGGGCGCGACGCTGGTGGCCGCGACGGCCGCGTGCGGCGCGCCCGCCGAGGGCGGCGGCGCGTCGACGCTGCGCTTCGCGGTGACGGACCTGCAGGGGCTCGAGGAGCTCCAACGGGAGTTCGGTGCCTTCGAGACGACCTTCGAGGAGCGGTCCGGGCTCGACCTGGAGTTCTTCGCCGTGAACGACCGAGCGGCGGCGGCCGCGGCCCTGGACTCCGGTGACGTCGACGTCGTGCTCACCGGCCCGGCCGAGTACGTCGCCATCCACGAGCGCACGAACGCGCAGCCGGTCGTCGCCATCGCGCGGGACGGCTACCGGTCGTGCGTCTACACATCGGCCGGGAGCGGCGCCCGGTCGCTGGCCGACCTGCGGGGCAAGAAGATCGCGATGAGCGACATCGGTTCGACCAGCGGCCACCTGGGCCCGTCGCAGATGCTCGTCGACGCCGGCATCGACCCGCTGGAGGAGGTCGAGGTCCTGACCGTCGGGGACGCCGTGCACCAGGCGCTCGAGCGTGGCGACGTGGACGCGGTCGGCATCGGGTGCCACGACTACGAGGAGTTCATGGCCGGGGAGGTCCGGACCGACTACCCGGTGCTCGCCGAGGGACCTGCGCTCCCGCCCGACCTGCTGGTCGCCCGCGAGGGTCTGAGCGAGGAGACCGTCCGAGTGGTGCGGGCGACGTTCCAGGAGAACTTCGACGCCCTCCTCGCCGCACTCCTCGAGGGCAAGGACAACGCCAAGTTCACCGGTGCCACCCTGGTCGACGTCACCGACCGCGACTACGACGTCGTGCGATCCATGTACCGCGCCATCGGTGCCGACGACTTCTCCGAGTTCGTCGGGTGACGATGACGGCGAAGATCGTCACCACCGGTCTCGCGCTGCGCTACCGCAACGGGCACGAGGCCCTGCGCGGAGTGGACCTGGTCGTCGGTCCCGGTGAGCTCGTGGCGCTCGTCGGGTCCAACGGGGCGGGCAAGTCCTCGCTCCTGCGTTGCCTGGTCCGGCTCCAGGAACCGACCGGTGGGTCGGTCGTGGTGAACGGTGTGAACGTGCGCAAGGCCGGAGCGCGTCAGCTGCGCAGGCTCCGCCAGGACGTCGGCGTCGTGTCCCAGCGCTTCAACCTGGTGGAACGCATCGGCGCCTTCCACAACGTCGTCCACGGCGCGATCGGCCGTGAGGGCAGCCGGTGCCTCGTGCCGGCGTTGTGCACGACGGCGCTGCGCGCGGAGGCGATGGAGTGCCTCGACCGCGTCGGGCTGGCGGATCTCGCCCGCCGGCGGGTGGACACGCTGAGCGGCGGCCAGCGCCAACGGGTCGCGATCGCCAGGGCGCTGATGCAGAAGCCGTGGCTGGTGCTGGCCGACGAGCCGGTCGCGAGCCTCGACCCGTCGGCGGGCCGGGACGTGATGGAGCTCCTGCGATCCATCGCCGTCGAGCGCGAGCTGACGGTCGTGGCGGCCCTGCACCAGGTCGACTTCGCGTTGACCTACACCCAGCGGATCGTCGGCATGCAGGCCGGGAAGGTGGTCCTCGACCGGCCCACGCCCGGGTGCACGGTCGAACAGCTCTCGGCGGTCTACGGCGCCGACCCGGGCCGGTTGGAGGCGGTGAACTGATGCCCCTCCGCCTGGGCAGATCAGCTCCACCACCGGCGGTCACCTCGGGGCCGCCGGAGCGCTTCGCCCGCCCGAGCGCCGCGGGCTTCCTGGCGGTCGTCGTCGTGGTCGCCTTCGTCGTCCACGGCTGGATCGGTGGGGTGGCGCTCCGCCCCGCCGACCTCGTCGAGGGCGTCGGGCGCCTGGGCGAGTTCCTGGCCGACGCCTTCCCCCCGGATCTCGACCGCATCGGCGCGATCGGGTCCGCCCTGCTCGTGACGTTCGAGATCGCCCTGCTCGGGACGCTGATCGGGGTCGTGCTGAGCGTGCCCCTCGCGGTGGCGGCCGCTCGCAACACCACGCCGCACCGCCTGGTCCACCTCGTGACCCGGGCGTTCATCTCGGTCTGCCGCACGATCCCCGACCTCGTGTGGGCGCTGATCTTCGTCGTGTCCGTCGGCCTCGGGCCGCAGGCGGGTGTGCTCGCCGTCGCCGTCGACGTGCTCGGACTGTGCGGGCGGTTCTTCGCCGAGTCCATCGAGGAGATCGACGACGGCGTGCTCGACGGCCTGCGTGCCGGCGGTGCCCCGGGGCACGCGGTCATCGCCGGGGCGGTGCTGCCCACGTGCCTGCCGTCCTTCGCGGGGACGTCGATGTTCGCGATGGAGTCCGCGTTGCGTTCCTCGGTGACCATCGGCCTGGTCGGAGCGGGCGGCATCGGCATCGAGCTGTCGGTGTCGATGTCGCTGCTGCGCTACGACGAGGCGCTCACGATCATCCTCGCGATCTTCGTGGTCGTGCTCTGCGTCGAACGGATCTCGGCCGCGCTGCGGCGCCGCATCATGGATGGAGCCTCCCGATGAAGGGTGTCGCCGGCCTCAACCGCCATTCCGGGGTGCCGCTCTACGGCCAGATCGCCCAGGACCTCGAGGCCCAGTTCGCCGGGGCCTACGAGCCGGGCGACCGGCTGCCGTCGGTGGCCGAGCTGGCGGAGCACTACGCGGTCAACCGGCTCACGGTGCACGAGGCACTGGACGTCCTCGTCCGCCGCGGCCTCGTCACCACCGTCAGGGGCAAGGGCTCGTTCGTCGCGCTGCCGATCATCCGGTGGGACGTCCGCGCCGGCCAGGACGCGAGCCTCACGCAGGTGATGGGGGCGCGTGGGCACGCGGTGGTGAACCGCGTGCTCGGAGTCGTCGAGGACGCCGATCCCGGGCTGACGGGCGAGCTGGGGGCCGCGGGGGCACTGCAGCGGTTCGCGAGCATCCGGTACGTCGACGACGAGCCGTGGTCGATCACGTCGACGTGGTTCGACCCCGACCGGTTCCCGCGCCTGGACGTGCTGTGGCGCGACCGGTCGTCACTGCACCAGGTGCTCCTGCAGGAGTACGGCGTGCAGATGAAGCGCTCGACGCGCACGTTCGCCGCCCTCGCCGCCGACGCGACAGAGGCGGAGATCCTCCGGGTGCCGGTGGCGTCGCCGATCCTGCAGGCCCGAGGCCTCAACGTCGACGAGCACGGGGTGGCGATCGCCGCCGTCGAGCACCGCTTCCGCGGTGACCGGATCCAGTTCTCGGTGGAGCTCGGATGAAGACCGAGCACCGCTGCACGGCGCTCTCGACGGTGGCGTCGGCCGACATCGAGGGACTGGCCGACCGCATCCTCGCGGCGGGCCCGTCGATCCGGGTGATCGCGGGGCCGCAGGTGGTCAGCACGCCGATCCGCTACCCCATGGCGGTGCCGGGCCGTCCGACGTGCGTGGTCGGTCACGTCGCGCCTCACCGCTGTGGCCAGGGCGGCAGGGTCCCTCGCGAGGACGCGGTGCTCGCCCTGGATCGGCTCGGGACGGCTCGGTTCGCCGATGTCGCACTCGGGCGCCTGCGGCCCGCGCAGCGCCACGCGGTCGCACTCGCCGCGGCCCGGCCTGGCCCGGCAGTGCCTCCCACACCTGCGCCACCACGGTGCTCCAGCTCAGCGAAGGGCAACAGCGATGACGGCAACAGCGATGACGGCAACAGCGACGACGGCAACAGCGACGACGGGAACGACCGTCCACGACGTCACCCTCGTGCCGGGCGGCGGACGCGACCCGATCGCGGGCGCCACCGTCGATCTGGACGCGGACGGCACCGTCGTGGCGATCCGGGACGGCGATCCCGCGCGCAGTGATGGCCGGTTCCTCGTCCCCGCGGCGGTCGACCTGCACCTGGACAACCTCGCCGAACGCCGTCGGCCCCGGGCCACCGTCCGGCTCGACCAGGCGGCGGTGATCGCGGTGCTGGACGCCGAGTGCGCGGCGGCCGGCATCGGCACCGTCTGCATCGCGGCCCGGTGCGAGGACGCCCCCGGCAAGGGCGTGGTCGTCGAGGACGCCGTCGAGCTCGCCCGCGTCCTCGAGGACCTGGCCCCCCACCTGGCCTGCGACTGGCGCATCCACGCCCGGGTCGAGGTGACCGACGACCGCGCGCTGGGGGCGCTGGCGTCGATCCTCGAGATCTCCAGCCGGGTCGCGATCATCTCGGTGATGGAGCACTCGGCCGAGCGGAGCCGGTTCGCCTCGCGGGAGGAGCACCGGGCGTTCTACGCGGCCGACTGGGGGGTGTCGCTCGACGAGGTCGACCGGATCCTGGAGGCGAAGGCTGCCGGCGGCACGGATCGCGAGTCGCGGCGGGCGGAGGTCGCGCGGCTCAGCCGGGCCGCCGGCATCGTGCTGGCCAGCCACGACGACCGGTCGCCGAGCGACGTCGACGCCGCGCACGCCCTCGGGGCGACGGTCGCGGAGTTCCCGCTCACGATCGACGCGGCGCTGCACGCGAGGCGACGGGGCATGGCGACCGTCCTGGGCGCCCCGAACGCGATCCGCGGCCGGTCCACCTCGCCGGGCAACGTGCTGGTCGCCGACGCGGTGGCGGCCGGGGCCTGCGACGTCCTGTGCTGCGACTACCTGCCCTTCGCGCTGCAGGCGGCGCCGCACGCCCTCGCGCGGGCGGGAGTCGTCGGCCTGGGGGACGCGGTCGACCTGGTCTCCACGGCGCCCGCCGCCGCCCTCGGCCTGCCGAGCCCCGCCATCGAGGTCGGCAGGCCGCTGACCGCAGCGCTCGGGACCGTCTCGGGTACGACGTTCATCGGGACCGGGCTGTGGCGCGCGGGGCGCCGGACGTTCCGGCGCGACAGCGGGGCGCCGACCGCGCGCGAGCGGACGCCGATGACCACGTGACGGAGGTGCCCGCCGGCCCGATCCCCCGTGAGGAGGCCGCTCACCTGCGCCGATACCGTATCCCGGGCGGAGGTGGGCATGGCGAGCCTGGAGATCACGCTCGGCGTCGTGGCCGCCGTGGTGCTGCTCGGGGTCTTCGCCGTGCGCGTGTCGGTCCGGCTCGGGCTGCCCTCCCTCCTGGTCTACCTCGGCATCGGGATCCTGCTCGGCGAGTCCGTGCTCGGGATCGAGTTCTCCGACGCGAAGCTCACCGAGTCGATCGGGTGGGCGGCGCTGGTGCTGATCCTCGCCGAGGGCGGGCTCACCACGCGCTGGACGGCCGTGCGCCCCTCGCTCGGCGTCGGGGTGGCACTGGCGACGGTGGCCGTCGCGGTGAGCATCGGCGTCGTCGGTGTCGCCCTGCACCTGCTGCTGGGCCTGGACTGGCGGGCCGCGTTCCTGTGGGGCGCGGTGCTCTCCTCCACCGATGCCGCCGCCGTGTTCAGCGTGCTGCGCGGGGTCGGCGTGTCGCCACGGCTGGCCGGGATGCTGGAGCTGGAGTCCGGCACCAACGACGCCCCGGTCGTGCTCACGGTGATCCTGCTGGCCTCCACCGACCCGATCACCTGGCTCACCCCGCTGCTCGTGGCCTACGAGCTGGCGGCGGGCGGGATCATCGGCGGGCTGTTCGGGCTGGGCGGGGCGTGGGCCCTGCGCCGCGCTGCGCTGCCGGCGACGGGCCTCTACCCGGTCGCGGCGCTCGCCGTCTGCGTCCTCGCCTACTCCGCGGGGCAGCTCGCGCACGCGTCCGGCCTGCTCGCGGTGTACGTCGCGGCGCTGGTGCTGGGCAACTCCGACCTCCCGCACCGGGCAGGCGTCCGGTCGTTCGCCGAGGGGATGGGCTGGCTCGCCCAGATCGGGTTGTTCGTGCTGCTGGGGCTGTTCGCCTCGCCCCCGCGGCTGGTCGAGGCGATCGTGCCGGCCCTCGTCGCGGGTGTGGTGCTCATCGTCGCGGCCCGGCCGCTGTCGGTGCTGGCGGCGGCCTCGCCGTTCCGCGTCCCCTGGCGCGAGCAGGCCTTCCTGTCCTGGGCGGGGCTGCGCGGCGCGGTGCCCATCGTGTTCGCGCTGATCGCGTTCATGGAGGGCGCGCCGACCGGGGCGGCGCTGGTGGACGTCGTCTTCGTGCTGGTCGTGGTCCTCACCCTGATCCAGGGCACCACGCTGCCCTGGGTCGCGCGGCGCCTGGGGGTGTCGCGCACGGCCGAACCGCGCCAGATCTCCGTGGAGGTCGCCCCGCTCGACGAGCTGAGCGCCGACCTGCTGCAGGTCCGCGTCCCGGTCGGGTCCCGGCTGCGCGGGGTGTACCTGCGCGAGCTGCGGCTGCCCCGCGGCGCCACCGTCAGCCTCGTCGTGCGCGACGGCGAGGGTTTCACCCCCTCCGCCGAGACCCGGTTGCGCGAGCGCGACCAGCTGCTCGTCGTCACGACGGTGGAGGCGCGGCAGGCCGCGGAGGACCGGATCCGCGCCGTCGACGAGCGCGGGCGCATGGCCCGCTGGCACGCCGGACCGGACGCGGCGGGCGGTAGGGGATGATGGGTCCGTGAGCGAGCACCCGAGTCAGCGGTCCGGGTCCGGCGTGGCGCCGGACCGCGCGACCGGACCCAAGGTCATGCTGCTGTCCCTGATCGCCGTGACCCTGCTCGCCGCCGACATCGTCACGAAGGTGGTCGCGGTCGCGCAGCTGGAGGACCGCGCCCCCGTGGAGCTCCTCGGTGGCCTGGTCTACCTGCAGCTCGTGCGCAACCCCGGGGCGGCGTTCTCGTTCGCCACCGGCTACACGTGGGTGCTCACGCTCGTGGCGTGCGCCGTCGTCGTCGTGATCATCCGGGTGGCCCGGCGGCTGCGCTCCACCGGCTGGGCCGTGGCGCTGGGGATGGTGCTCGGCGGGGCGCTGGGGAACCTGGTCGACCGGTTCTTCCGCTCGCCGGGCCCGATGCGCGGCCACGTCGTCGACGTCGTCTCGGTGTTCGCGCCGGACGGTCGCGTGTTCCCGGTGTTCAACCTCGCCGACTCCGCGATCGTCTGCGGTGGCGCGCTGCTCGTGCTGCTCGCCCTGCTCGGGCGGGAGCTCGACGGCACGCGCGCCCCGGCCCGTGGCGAGAGCAGGCCGGTGCCCGATGCCCCGGACGCGCCGGACCGCGTCGAGGGCCGCTCCGACGAGCGGGGCGGGCCCGCCGGTGGGTGACACCCGACAGCTGCCGGTGCCCGACGGCCTCGACGGCATGCGCCTCGACGCCGGCCTGTCGCGGCTGCTGGGCCTCTCGCGCACCGCCGTGGCCGCCCTCGCCGAGGACGGTCGCGTGGCCCTCGACGGGCGCGCGGCCGGCAAGTCCGACCGGCTGACCGCGGGGTCGTGGCTGGAGGTGGACCTGCCCGAGCCCGAGCGTGCCGCCCCGATCACCGGCCCGCAGGAGGTGGTCGCCGGGCTCACGGTGCTGCACGCCGACGACGACATCGTGGTGGTCGACAAGCCCGTCGGGGTGGCCGCGCACCCCAGCCCGGGCTGGACCGGGCCGACCGTCATCGGCGGGCTCGCCGCGCTCGGCTACCGCGTCTCCACCTCGGGTGCGGCCGAGCGGCAGGGCATCGTGCACCGGCTCGACGTCGGCACCACCGGTGTCATGGTCGTCGCCGCCGCGGAGCACGCCTACACCGCGCTGAAGCGCGCGTTCAAGGAGCGCACGGTCGACAAGCGCTACCACGCGGTGGCGCAGGGCCACCCCGACCCGTCCAGCGGCACGATCGACGCCCCGATCGACCGGCACCCGCGCCACGACTACAAGTTCGCGGTCGTCGCGGGCGGCAGGCCGAGCGTCACGCACTACGACACGATCGAGGCGTTCCGCGCCGCCTCGCTGCTGGACGTGCGGCTGGAGACCGGGCGCACCCACCAGATCCGCGTGCACCTCGCCGCGCTGCGCCACCCGTGCGTCGGCGACATCACCTACGGCGCCGACCCGGTGCTCGCCAAGCGGCTCGGCCTGGCGCGCCAGTGGCTGCACGCCCGCAGGCTCGGCTTCGAGCACCCGGGCGACGGCCGCTGGGTGGAGTACACCAGCCCGTACCCGGCAGACCTGGAGCGCGCGCTCGAGCTGCTGCGCGACTAGGAGAACTCGATCTCCGTGCCTCGAGGCGCGCGGGCGCGCCGTTCCCGGCTCGAGGCGAGCTGCCCCATCCCGTCGCGGCCTTCCGCGCGATCGCTCCGGGCCCGTGCCCGACCCGCCCTGCGGCCACCTCGCCGACGCGCGAGGTCGGGCCGAGGTGGGTGATCGGGCCGCAGACCCTGAGCCGGGGCGGGAGGCAGAGGGAGCGAGCCGGGTACGGCGCGCCCACCGGAACGTGTCCATGGACAGGTAGACCTGACGGTCGTCCAGGCGCGGGGGAACAGGCGCTGAGGTCGATCCGATCATGCATGATCGCGCAAGTGGTGTGAGAGCGACAGATCTGACGCCGTGACACCACTCCTGGCGACCATGCAGCGCGCCGGCCCGCGAGACGTACAGGAGTGCGGTTGCGGGGTCGCTCACGTACGTCTCGCACCGATCACGAAGCCCGTCGGAGCGCCGGGTCCGGACCCGCTGCCACCGCCGTCGGCGCGACCGCCGACACTAGGGGACCGGGCGCGCCGTCGCGCCCGCGCGAGCAGGGGGGCGACGAGAGGCCGCAGGGGGTGGACGTGACCGGGCGAGTTCGAGCGGGTGTGCTGCTCGCCTGCGCGGTCGTCGTGCTGCTCACCGCCTGGTACGCGGGCTCCCGCGTCCCGCAGAGCGCGCCGGCTCCGGCACCGGGCTCGGTGTTCCTCGGCCCCGAGCCGGGGGAGGAGGTGAGCGCCTACCTCGCCCGGCTGCCCGCAGAGCTGCCCGCGCCGGGCACGGTGGCGCTCGCGCTGGTGCAGTTCGAGGCCGCGCTGCCGGTCCCGGACGCGATGGCCGCCGTCGGCGCGGCCACGCCGGTCACCGCGGTCCTGCGGGTGCCCGTGCCCCGCGTCCAGACGGCGCTGCGGTTCGAGCCCCTCGAGACGGGCGCGCCGGCCCCGGCCGCGCTGGCCACCGCGCGCGAGCACGCCCGCCGGGAGGCCGAGGCCGCCGCGCAGCGGCTGTCCGGCCGGCCCGCCGACGTCGCCGCCGTGGAGGCGCGGGCGCTCGCCGACCCGGCCGCACCGTGCGTGCTCGCCCTCGTCGTCCGGGCCGACCGGGCCGGGCTCGACGCGGTGGCCGTCGCGCAGGCGGTGCGCGCCGTGCACGCCGCCCCGGCGGGGGTCACCGCCCGCGAGCTGGCACTGGCCCCGCTGCTCCCCGAGCAGGTCCGGCGGGCCGACCCGCCGCCCGACGACGGGGTGGTGGCCCCCTCGTGAGCGGTGCGGCACCGGTGCCCCCCATCGGGTACTGGGGGATTTCCCCCGGTCGGACTCGGTGGAGATCCTGATGTCCGTCTCAGTGCGGTGCTGGCACGGTGTTCCCATGACGCCGACCGGGGGGTCCGCAGGAGAACCTGCGGGGGGCACGTGGGCGGGTGAGGCGATCGTCATCGCATGCGTGACGGCCGCGCTCCTGCCGCTGGGTCTGCTGCACCTGTCCGGCAGCGGGTCGATCGACCCGATGACCGACGTGATCAGCGACTACGTCTTCCTCCCCGGCGGCTACGCCCTGCTCGGGGCGGCCGCGCTCGGTCTCGCCGTGGCCTGCCTCGCGATCGCCGCCGGCCTGCGCCGGGCCGGGTTGCCCGCCCCGCGCGTGCCGGCCGCGCTGTTCGTCTCCGCCGCCGTGGCGCTGGTGCTCGTGGCCGTGTTCCCGACGCATCCGGCGGGCACCACGCCGGGGCTGGTGTCCACCGTGCACCGGGCCGCAGGGGGCTGGGTGTTCGCGGTCCTGCCTCTGGCCTCGTGGCTGGTGGCGCGCCGCGCCCGGTCGGTCCCGGTGTGGGCGCCCGCCGCACCCGCCCTGTCCCGGGGTGCCGGGGTCGCGGGCGTGATCAGCACGTTCTTCGTGCTGAACCATGTCCCGATCGTTATCGCCGGTTCACCGGTATTTCCACTCATCGGCGGGGTCCAGCGTGTTCTCTGTGCGGCGGTGATGGTGGTACTCGTGATGACGGCCCGGGCGACCCGGCTCGCGGTCGACCGTGTCGACTGCACCGGGCCGGTACCGGTGCCCGGGCAGCTGCGGGGCGCGGCATGATCAGCGCATTGGAAGGCGGCGGCTTCGCGACCGTCCTCGCGATCGTCCTCGCGGTGCTCGGCGCCGGTTGCTTCGCCGGGGCCGCGGTGCTCCAGCACGGTGCGGTGAACGCCGAGTCGCGGCCCGCCACCGACGACCGTCCGGGCAAGGCGGTGTCGATGAGCGGCCTGCGGGCGATCACCCGCAGGCCGGGCTGGCTCGCCGGTCTCGCGCTCGCCGCGGGCGGGTCCGTGCTGCACGCCACGGCGCTCGTGCTGGCGCCGCTGTCGGTCGTGCAGCCGCTGGGCGTGCTGGCGGTCCCGATCGCGGTCCTGCTCACGGCCGTCCGCACCGACCGCAGGCCCGCGCCGGGCGTGCTCGTCGGGGTGCTGCTGAGCGTGGCGGGCGTCGCGGTCTTCGTCGGCGCCACGGCAGGCACCGCCGTGAGCTCGCCCCCGCCCGACCAGGCCACCCTGGTGGCGAGCCTCGTCGTCGCGGGCGTCGTGCTCGTGCTCGCCGGCGTGGGCTTCGCCCGCTCCGGCTGGGTCCGCTGCGTGGCCTGCGCGATGGCGGGCGCCGTGGCGTTCGGCCTCGTCTCCGCCCTCGTCCGGGCGGTGTCGCAGTCGGTGGTCGCCGGCGACGTCGGCCCGCTGGAGCTGCCCGTGCTCGCCGCCGTGGCGGGCATCGCCACCGCCGTGCTCGTCGGCGGCTGGCTCGTGCAGCAGGCGTTCGCCTCCGGTCCGCCGGAGGTGGTCATCGCCTGCCTGACGGTCGTCGACCCGATCGTGGCCGTGCTGCTCGGCGCGGTGCTGCTCGGTGAGGGCGTCGCCACCCCCGCCGAGACGTGGCTGCTGCTCGCGGGCGCGGCGATCACGGCGACGGCGGGCGTGGTCGCGCTCGCCCGCCACCACCCCGACGCGGCGGCCGCCCGTGCCGCCCGCAACGGCCCCGGAGCCGCGGCCGGCCCGCTGCCGGCCCCGCAGACCCCACAGCCGGCCGCGGCGCCGCGACCGGCCGATCCCGTGCACCGCCGGTGAGCCCCAGCGCCGGCACCCACTCGAGAGGACCAGATCCCGTGAAGCCGCTTCGGATCCTGATCGGCGCGGAGACCTACCCACCCGACGTCAACGGCGCGGCGCGCTTCGCCGAGCGCCTCGCCACCGGGCTCGCCGGACGGGGGCACGAGATCCACGTCGTCGCCCCGTCCCCCACCGGGCCCGCGGTCCGCGAGGTCCGCGACGGCGTCGTCGTGCACGGCGTGCGCTCGCACCGCTACTACCAGCACGACGGCTTCCAGGTCTGCATGCCGTGGGAGGCGTTCCCGGCCGTCACCGCGCTGATGGACGAGATCGACCCGGACGTCGTGCACACGAACGCGCACATGGTCGTCGGGCGTGGCGTCGTCCGGGCGGCGCACCGGTCCGGGCGGCCGCTCGTCGCCACCAACCACCTGATGCCGGAGAACCTCATCGGCTACAGCCCGATCCCGAAGCCGCTGCAGCGCGTGTTCAACACGTGGGCGTGGCGCGACCTCGGCCGCGTCTTCGGTAAGGCCGCGGTGGTCACCGCGCCGACGCCCCGTGCGGTCGAGCTGCTCGTCCGGCACGCGGGGCTGGTGGACGCGTTCCCGGTGTCGTGCGGCATCGACGCCGACCGCTACCGCAGCGTGCCGCACTCCCCGGGGCCCGAGCCCACGGTGCTGTTCGTCGGCCGCCTCGACCAGGAGAAGCGGGTCGACGAGCTGGTCAGGGCGTTCGCCGCGCTGCCGGACGGGCTGCCCGGCCGGCTGGAGATCGTCGGCGACGGCGCCCGGCGCGAGGAGTGGACGGCGCTCGCCGACGCGCTCGGCGTCGCCCACCGGGTGCGCTTCCGCGGGTTCGTCTCCGAGCAGGAGCTGCTCGAGGCGTACGCCGGCGCGGACCTGTTCTGCATGCCCGGCGTCGCCGAGCTGCAGAGCCTCGTCACGCTCGAGGCGATGGCCGCCGGGCTCCCGGTGGTGGCCGCCGACGCGATGGCGCTGCCGCACCTGGTGCGCCCGGGCCGCAACGGCTGGCTCTACACACCGGGCGACGTGCCGGAGCTGACCACCCGGCTGGCGGCCCTGCTGGGCGACGCGGACACGCGGCGGCGGATGGGCGCGGCCAGCCGCGACATCGTCGCCGCGCACGCGATCGACGCCACCCTGGACCGGTTCGAGGGCATCTACGACCAGGTCCTGGGCCGCGAGCAGGTGACGGCCCGGGCGGCCTGACCCCGTCCCGTGCAGCAAAGCCACTTCCATGCCACGTAGTTGCGTGGAAGTGGCTTTGCTGCAAATCAGGGGCGAGCGGGCGTCACTCGCTCCAGCAGGGCCAGCAGGATCCTCGCCGAGGCCTCCCAGGTGTAGTGCTGCGCGCGGGTCCTCGCCGCTGCCGAGCGCCGGTCCCAGACCTCCGGGTCGTCCAGCTCGCGGACGGCGCGGGCGAACCCGCCGACGTCGTCGGGCTCGACGTAGGCCGCGGCGTCGCCGCCGACCTCGCGGAACACCGGGATGTCGCTGACGACCAGCGGCGTGCCGAGCGCCATCGCCTCGACCAGGGGGATGCCGAACCCCTCGTCGCGGGAGGCGGAGACGAGGGCGGTGGCGCCGCGCAGCACGTCGCGGTAGGTCTCGTCGCTCGCGCCGTCGTGGAAGACGATCCGCCCGCCGGGGGCGAGCGCGGGGAGCCGGGCCCGCTCCTCCGGTGGGACGCGGCTCATCAGGTGCAGCTCGTGGTCGGGCAGCGACGGCATCGCGCTCGCCAGCGTCGCCACGTTCTTGTAGGGCATGAACGAGCCCATGTAGACCAGCGCCCCGGTGCGTGGGAGGCGGGGCAGGTCCGGCGCCGGCTCGGGGGCGTTCGGCACGACCGTGACGGGGCGGCGGGTGAGGCGGTGCGCCGCGATGAGCCCGGCGGTCGTCTCCGAGACCGTGACGACGGCGTCGGCCCGGTTCAGCAGCACGCGCTGCGGCCACCACGCCAGGTGGTAGAGCCGCCACAGCAGCCGGATCGGGAGCGCGAACTCCGGGGGCGGGGTGCGGTTGCGGTAGTAGATGAGGTCGTGCAGCGTCAGGACCAGGGCGTAGTCGCGGCCCCAGCTGCCCATCGTCTGCATCGGGGAGAACACCACGTCGGCGCCGATCCGGCGCACCTGCCGCGCCACCAGCGGCTCGCGGATGCTCGTGGGGGCGCTCACCCGGTGCCACGGCAGGTCGGGCAGCGCGGCCAGCTGGCGCTCGTCGCTCACGAGCAGCTCGACGCCGGGGTGCAGCCGTGCGAGCTCGCCGACGAGCCCGACGGTGTAGCGGCTGATGCCGTCGTGGTGCCCGGTGCGGACGTACCGGCAGTCGAACAGGACCTTCACCGCAGGGCCGCGAGGAAGGCGTCGACCTCGCGGGCGACGGCGGCCGGCGCCTCGTAGTGGGCCAGGTGCCCGGTGGTCGGCACCACGGCGAGGCGGGCGTCGGCGAACCGCCCGGCCAGCGCCTGCTGGGCGGGAAGCGGGGCGATGTCGTCGCGCTCGGCCGCCACCAGCAGCGTCGGCACCCCGATCGCGGCGGCCGACTCTCCGACGTCGTGGCGCACCGACGCGTGGAACGCCTCCAGCAGCGTGCGCCGGTCGGCGAACGTGGAGAAGTAGCGGTCGTGCTCGGCGTGGATCCAGCGGCGCAGCTCCGCATCCCGCGTGGTGGCCATGGCGACGCTCGCGATGCGCGTGACCAGCGGGTGGCGCAGCAGCCACGTGCCCGCGCGCTCCGGCAGGGCGGCGGCGACGCGGTGGTGCAGGACGGTCAGCCCGGTCATGACGCGGCGCGGCCCGGTGAGCGCCGACGCGGCGATCGGGTTCACCAGGACCAGGCCGCGCACCGCGGGTGCGGCGTCGCCCGCCAGCGCGGCCGCGGCGACGATCGAGCCGAACGAGTGCCCGGCCAGCACGGCGTCCCCGCTCGGGGCGACCGCGATCAGCAGGTCGCGGGCCCAGGCGGCGTAGCCGGCGACGTCGTGCCGGTCGCCCGGCAGCGGCGGGGAGGCCCCGAACGCCGGCAGGTCCGGCACGAGCACCCGCACCCCGTCCAGGTGGGCGAGGATCGGCTCGAGGCCGTGGTGGTCGCCGCGCAGGCCGTGCAGGAACACCACCCGGTGCGCGGCGTCCTCGGGCCCGTACACCCACAGCCGCGTACGCCCGCCCCGCACCGCGATCTCGTCCTCGCGGACCGGGACGCGCGCGACCCGTTCGGCGTAGGGGGAGGGTTGGGCAGCCATCACGGGGAGTCTAGAGCTGCGTCGACCACGTACGTTCGGCGGCTTTGATCATGTGGCGAGCCGTCGCGCCCCAGGGTCCTTGTGGTCGCGCCCGTTCCACCCATTGCCTGTGATCATCGGCCCGGTCCGAGGTCGTTCCAGGCTCTTGATCGGCGGAAATGGGACATGCCCTGCGTGGGCGCGGTTGCCAAGTCCGTGTCGGAGGGGTTCTTGAACGGGACCCGGGCCGCGCGGCGGCCGGTCCGCGCCCGCCGCCCACGCCCCCCGAGTTCGGTCCGGTGCCGCGTCCTGCTTCCGTGGCCGGGGTGGCTGGGGTGGCACAACTACTGGGTGACGTGGTCGCCCAGCCGACCACGATGTTCGGTGGTTCCACCAACCCGGCCGTCCCGCTGACGGGGAGGTTCGGGCGGAACGGGGTGACCGCGACGAAGACCCCGGGCGCGGGGCGAGAGGCGGTGGTCGCGAGCCGGGAACGGCGCGCCCACAGGAGAATCCACCGCCACACGGTCGGTCACGCACCCGGTCTCGGCTCGCGCTACGCGTCGGCCGGAGGAGGCGCCTGGCGCCTCCGACACGCCGGTCGGCGGGATGAGCAGGGGGTTCGGCGCAGGCCCGGACCGGGTTCGCGGAACTGTCGGGGGCCGGAGCTAATCTGAGCCGTCCCCAGCGTCCTCGTCGGCCGACGGCTCTTCAGGGCTGGCGACGTAGGCAGGTTCTGCGTGATCGCGCGCCGCCCCGGCGGTGCCAGGAGGGAGCTCCCCACCCATGGCGGCCGGCAGCACCGACAGCTTCGTCCACCTGCACACCCACACCGAGTTCTCCATGCTCGACGGGGCGGCGCGGCTCGACGACCTGTTCAAGGAAGCGTCCCGGATGGAGATGCCGGCGCTGGCCATGACCGACCACGGCAACGTGTTCGGTGCCTACGAGTTCTGGCGCAAGGCGAAGGCGCACGGCGTCAAGCCGATCATCGGTATGGAGGGCTACCTCGCGCCGGGCAGCCGCCACGAGCGCAAGCGCGCCACGCTCGGCGGGCAACAGGTCAGCGACGACAACCCGGGTGAGATGTACACCCACATGACGCTGCTGGCCGAGAACCAGGAGGGGCTGCACAACCTCTTCCGGCTCTCGTCGCTGGCGTCGCTGGAGGGCTACTACTACAAGCCCCGCATGGACCGCGAGCTGCTGGAGACCTACGGCAAGGGGATCATCGCCACCACCGGCTGCCCGTCCGGTGAGGTGCAGCGGCTGCTGCAGCAGGACCGCTTCGACGACGCCTGCCAGGCCGCGAGCGACTACCGCGACATCTTCGGCAAGGACAACTTCTTCTGCGAGCTGATGGACCACGGCATCGAGATCGAGAAGAGGGTGCAGGACGACCTCTTCCGGCTCAAGAAGCTGCTGGACCTGCCGGGCCTGGCCACCAACGACCTGCACTACACCTACGCCGAGGACGCCAAGCCGCACGAGGTGCTGCTCTGCGTGCAGACCGGTAAGACCCTCGCCGACCCGGGTCGGTTCAAGTTCGACGCGCAGGACTTCTACCTCAAGTCGGCCGCCGAGATGCGGGCCCAGTGGGACCCGCAGTTCCCGGAGGCCTGCGACAACACGCTCCTCGTCGCCGAGCGGGTGGACGTCGGCTTCGTCGAGGGCCAGGACCTCATGCCGCGCGCCCCCGTCCCCGAGGGGGAGACGGAGGAGAGCTGGCTCGTCAAGGAGGTCGAGCGCGGCCTGCACATGCGGTTCCCGAAGGGGATCACCGAGCGGTACCGCAAGCAGGCCGAGTACGAGGTCGGCGTCATCATCCAGATGGGGTTCCCCGGCTACTTCCTCGTCACGGCCGACCTCATCCAGCACGCCAAGTCCGTCGGCATCCGGTGCGGCCCCGGTCGCGGTTCGGCCGCGGGCTCGCTGGTGGCCTACGTCCTCGGGATCACCGACCTCGACCCGATCGAGCACAAGCTGATCTTCGAGCGGTTCCTCAACCCCGAGCGCATCTCGATGCCCGACATCGACATGGACTTCGACGAGCGCAGGCGCGGCGAGATGATCCGCTACACCACCGAGAAGTACGGTGAGGACCGCATCGCGCAGATCATCACCTACTCCACGATCAAGGCGAAGGCCGCGATCAAGGACTCGGCGCGCGTGCTCTACGGCCAGCCCGGCTACGCGGTGGCCGACCGGATCTCCAAGGCCATGCCGCCCGCCGTCATGGGCAAGGACATCCCGCTCTCGGGCGTGTTCGACCCGTCGCACAAGCGGTACTCCGAGGCCACCGAGGTCCGGGCGCTGTACGAGGTCGACCCGCAGGTCAAGGAGATCATCGACACCGCCCGGGGGCTGGAGGGCCTCAAGCGGCAATGGGGCGTGCACGCCGCCGGCGTGATCATGTCGAGCAAGCCGCTGATCGACGTCATCCCGATCCAGCGCCGCGAGGCCGACGGCGCCATCATCACGCAGTTCGACATGGGCGCCTGCGAGACGCTCGGGCTGCTGAAGATGGACTTCCTCGGCCTGCGCAACCTCACGATCATCGACGACGCGCTGGAGAACATCGAGCTCAACGGCAAGCCGAAGCTCGAGATCGAGTCCGTCCCGCTCGACGACCCGAAGACCTACGAGCTGCTCGGCCGCGGCGACACGCTCGGCGTGTTCCAGCTGGACGGCGGGCCGATGCGCGACCTGCTGCGCCGCATGGCACCCACCGAGTTCGACGACATCTCCGCGGTCGGCGCGCTGTACCGGCCGGGTCCGATGGGCGCCAACGCCCACAACGACTACGCCGACCGCAAGAACGGGCGCCAAGAGGTCACGCCCATCCACCCGGAGCTGGCGGAGCCGCTCAAGGACATCCTCGGCGAGACCTACGGCCTGATCGTCTACCAGGAACAGGTCATGGCGATCGCCCAGAAGCTCGCGGGCTACACGCTCGGCAAGGCCGACCTGCTGCGCCGCGCCATGGGCAAGAAGAAGAAGGAGATCCTCGACAAGGAGTACGAGGGTTTCGCCCAGGGCATGAAGGACCACGGCTACTCGGCCGCCGCGGTCAAGACGCTGTGGGACATCCTGCTGCCGTTCTCCGACTACGCGTTCAACCGCGCCCACTCGGCGGCCTACGGCCTGGTCTCGTACTGGACGGCCTACCTCAAGTCCAACTACCCGGCCGAGTACATGGCGGCCGTCCTCACGTCCGTGCGCGACGACAAGGACAAGGCCGCCGTCTACCTGGCCGAGTGCCGGCGCATGGGCATCACGGTGCTGCCGCCCGACGTCAACGACTCGGTGCGCAACTTCGCCCCGGTCGGCGACGACATCCGGTTCGGGCTGGGCGGCATCCGCAACGTCGGTGTCAACGTCGTCGACGCCATCGTCGCCGCCCGCCGGGAGAAGGGCGCGTACACCGACTTCTCCGACTTCCTGCGCAAGGTCGACGCCGTCGTCTGCAACAAGAAGGTCATCGAGTCGCTGATCAAGGCGGGCGCGTTCGACTCGCTCGGCCACCCCCGCAAGGGCCTGCTGCTCGTGCACGCCGACGCCATCGACGCGGTGATGAGCACGAAACGCGCGGCGTCGATGGGGCAGTTCGACCTGTTCGGGTCGATGGACGGCTCGGCCCCCTCCGAGCTCGACTCCGTGTTCGACGTGAAGGTGCCCGAGGACGAGTGGGACACCAAGCACGAGCTCGCCGTCGAGCGGGAGATGCTGGGCCTGTACGTGTCCGGGCATCCGCTGCACGGCGTGGAGCAGGCGCTGCTGTCCAAGTCGGACATGTCGATCTCCACGATCCTCGAGGGCAACGTGCCCGACGGCCACCAGGTCACCATCGGCGGCATCCTCACCGGCGTGAACCGGCGGGTGAACAAGAACGGCGAGCCGTGGGCGTCGGCGCAGCTGGAGGACCTCGCCGGCGGCATCGAGGTGCTGTTCTTCCCGCGGTGCTACCAGGTGGTCGGCGTCGACGTCGCCGAGGACGCCATCGTGCTGGTGAAGGCACGGGTCAACAAGCGCGACGACCGGCTGTCGCTGATCGTCAACGACCTCGCGGTCCCGGACCTCTCCCAGGCCGCGGGCGGCGCGGGCGCGCCGGTGAAGGTGAGCATGCGCACCGAGCTGGTCACCCCGCAGCGGGTGTCGAAGCTCAAGGAGGTGCTCACCAACCACCCGGGCACCTCCGAGGTGCACCTGTCGCTGGTCAACGGCTCACGCAGCACGATGCTGCGCCTCGACGACAAGCTGAAGGTCACCCAGTCCTCGGCGCTGATGGGTGACCTCAAGGCGCTGCTGGGTCCGGGCTGCTTCGGCTGAGGCCGTCAGGCGTTCTCCGGCGCCACGAGCTGCACGGACGGGAAGTACGTCCGGTAGCGGGCGGTGTCGCGGGTGAGCACAGTGAGGCCGAGCACCGCGGCATGCGCGCCGATGAGGAAGTCCGGCAGCGTCGACGTGCGGGTGCCGCCGCGACCGCGGTAGGTGCGGAAGCAGCGGGCGGCGAGGAACGCCGCTGCCCACGGCAGATTGGCCCGCACGAACCGGTCGGGCGCGAGCACCGCGTCGAGGTCTTCGATGCGCGAGAACCTCAGGGAGACCTCGCCGTACACGACCTGGTTGATCACTACGGGGCCCTGGTCGAGGGCTTCTGCCAGCCGCTCGGCCGACCACTGCGCCCACACCGGGTCCTGGGTGAAGATGTCGAGCAGGACGTTCGAGTCGACCAGTGTGCCGCCCCGCGCCACCTCAGTCACCGCGGGTGAGCGCCATGATCTCGTCGGTGGTCAGATCGACGTCCCCGCGGCCGAGGAGCGCGTCCACGACGCGTCGCCCGCGGCCGGAAGGCCCACGAGCAGGCACGATCTTGGCAGCCCCGTCCTGCACGACGATCTCCACCTCGTCGCCCGGCTCGAGCCCCAGCTCCCGACGCACCTCCTGCGGGATCGTCACCTGGCCTTTGCTCGTGATGCGCACCCGGTAAGAATAGCGCCAGTATTACCAGCTGCCCCGTGGATCGCTCACGGGGAGGAACTCCTCGCGAGGTGCTCCCACTGTCGCTGGGCGGTCTCGGCCCACCGGTCGTGCAGCGTGTCGAACAATGCGGCGGCCCGGGCGCCTGCCCAGCCGTCGGGCAGCAGCTCGGCCGGCAGCTTCGGGTCGAGGAACGGGAACCGGCGCCAGGCGTGCACCAGGTGGATCTGGTGGGTGAGCACGTCCGCGGGGGTCACCGGCGAGGCGTCGGTGAACGCGTCGAGGAACTCCTCGTAAGCGGCCTCCACCTCGGCGAGGTCCCAGGCCTGCTCCACCACCTGCCGGGGGGTGCCGATCCCGCCGAAGGGCCCGACGAACGAGCTCGTGACGGCGCCGAGCCCGAGGTCGTCCACCACGCCGGCCACCTCGTCCTGCTTGTCCGGGTCGGGCGTCAGCCACACGCCGGGGGCCGGTGAGCCCAGGCCGGCCCATGCCAGGCGGGTCCGCAGCCGGTGCCGCAGCCGGCGGCGCGACTCCGGCACGCTGACGAGCAGCACCAGCCACCGCCCGTCCCAGGCGTGCCCGGCGGCGCCGAAGCCGTAGATCCGCTGCGCGCCGTCGGACAGCAGGCGGCGGCCCTTCGCGGTGAGCGACCACCGGACGCGGCGACCGGCGCGGTCCGATGCGAGCATGCCCTCGGCGGCGGTGCGCGCGAGTGCCTGGCGGGCGGACTTGGCCTCCACGCCGAGGCGGCCCAGCACGTCGACGAGCACCTGGGTCCAGACGGGCTCGTCACGGGGCAGCACGAACTCGCCGAGCACCGTCAGCAGCAGCGAGCGGGCGCTGGTGGCCCCGAGCTCGCGACGGCGCGAGAACGCCGGGTGAGCGGTGTCGGCTGCGGTCATGGCGGCCCAGAGTAGTGCGACGGGGTGTGCGGACGGAGCAGCGCCGACGTGGCGCGCACTCGGCCGTCGCGCGGGTCATGCGCAGCGCAGGGCGCACACCACCCGACCGAGTGTTCCGGCAATACGCCCGAAAGGGGCAAAGCGCCCGGCTTCCCGCCTTCCGGCCCGCGCTCCCGACCAGTATGGATCACGCCATCCAGATGAACATGAATGCCGGGTTACGGCGGGTGCGGTGAGCGCGGATCGGACGAAACCGGCGGAACGGACAGCCGATGGAGATCGTTGCCCCACCGCCGCGCACTGCCGCCGGTTGTCCCCGACTCGCGCACCGCCGCCGGTCGTCCCGACGTCTGTCCGGAGCCTGAGATGACCACCTCCCCGCCCCGCCCCGACCAGCACTCCCCGCCGCGCCGCCGCGACACCGTCCGCGCGGACGTGCTCGCCTCGCTCGTCGTCTTCCTCGTCGCCGTGCCCCTCTCGTTGGGCATCGCCCTCGCCTCCGGCGCGCCGCTCATGGCCGGGCTGATCGCCGCTGTCGTCGGCGGGATCGTCGCCGGCCTGCTCGGCGGCACACCGCTGCAGGTCAGCGGGCCGGCCGCCGGTCTCACCGTGGTGGTCGCCGAGATGGTGGCCCGGTTCGGCTGGCAGGTCACCTGCCTGATCACCGCCGGTGCCGGGCTGCTGCAGATCCTGTTCGGCCTCGTGCGCATCGCGCGGTTCAGCCAGGCCATCCCGCCTGCCGTCGTGCACGGCATGCTGGCCGGGATCGGCGTCACGATCGCGCTCTCCCAGCTGCACGTCGTGCTGGGCGGTTCGCCGCCGACGGGCGCGGTGGCCGCGCTCGTCGAGCTGCCGGGCGCGCTCGCGGGGATCGCCCCGGGCCCCGCGCTGGCCGGTCTCGCCACGATCGCGCTGCTGCTGCTGTGGCCCCGGCTGCCGCGGCGGATGCGGCTGGTCCCGGGGCACCTCGTCGCCGTCACGGCGGTCACCGCGCTCGCCCTGCCGTTCACCGGCATCCCCCGGGTCGACCTGCCCGGCGGGCTGCTCGAGGCGGTCACGCTGCCGACGCTGCTCCCCGACGTGCCGTGGGCCGCCGTGCTCGGCGGCATGCTGACGATCGCGCTCGTCGCGAGCGTCGAGAGCCTCCTGTCCGCCGTCGCGGTCGACCGCATGCACTCCGGCCCGCGGAGCAACCCGGACCGGGAGCTGATCGGGCAGGGCGCGGCCAACACGCTCTCCGGTGTGCTCGGCGGCCTGCCCGTGACCGGCGTGATCGTGCGCAGTTCCACCAACGTCGCGGCCGGGGCGCGCACGCGCGCCTCGGCGGTGCTGCACGGCCTCTGGATCGCCCTGTTCGGGATCGTGCTGGTGGGGGTGATCGAGCTGATCCCGATGGCCGCGCTCGGTGGGCTGCTCGTCGTCGTCGGCGTCCAGCTCGTGAAGCCGTCGGACATCCGCGGGGCCCGCGCGCACGGCGAGCTGCTGGTCTACCTCGGCACGGTCGCCGGCGTGCTCCTGCTGAACCTGCTGGAGGGGGTGATCATCGGGCTGGTCCTCGCCGGCCTGGTGATGCTGCACCGCGCCGCGCGGGCCCGCGTCCGGATCGTCGAACCGGACGGCGCTGCGCCGTGGCGCGTGGTCGTCGAGGGCAGCCTGAGCTTCCTGTCGGTGCCCGCGCTCTCCCGCACGCTGGCCGGGGTGCCCGCCGACGTCCCGGTCCGGCTCGAGCTCGTCGTCGACTACCTCGACCACACCGCCTTCGACCACCTGGACGCCTGGACGGCTCGGCGGCGCGCGAGCGGTGGCGAGGTCACCGTCACCGAGCCCGGAGCGCGGGACGGGCTCGACGGGCCGACCCTGCACCGGTACGCGACGTGGTCGCAGTGGCAGGAGGTCGACCACACGCCGCACGCCCCGCTGCTCGCAGGCGTCGCCGCTTACCACTCCGACGCGGCGGAGCTCGTCCGCCCGACGCTCGAAGGGCTCGCCCACGGCCAGGCGCCGAAGGGGCTGCTGCTGTGCTGCGCCGACTCGCGAGTCCAACCCAACCTGATCACCCGCAGCGGGCCCGGTGACCTGTTCACCGTCCAGAACGTGGGCAACCTCGTGGCAGGCACCTCGGTGCACGCCGCCCTGCAGTACGCCACGGAGGTGCTGCGCGTCCCGCTGATCGCGGTGTGCGGGCACTCCGGGTGCGGGGCGATGCGGGGGCTGCTCGACGGGGCGCCCGAGCCCGGCGACGCCCTCGGGGACTGGCTCAGCGCCGGTGTGTCCAGCCTGGAGGCGCTGCGCGCCGGGCACCCGGTGGCGCGCCACGCGTTCGCGGCCGGGTACGGCGAGGTCGAGGCGCTGGCCATGGTGAACGTCGCGGTGCAGCTCGCGGTGCTGCGCGCCCGCGACGTCGACGCGGCGCTGATGGGGCTGTACTTCGACATCCCCACGGCCCGCGTGCTGGTGCTCGACGAGGAGGCGCAGGAGTTCCGCGCGGCGGAGTGACCTGCACCCGGACGGCGTGTGTCGCGGCGGTTGCCGTGGCTACCGTCTGGTCCGTGACGTCCCCCCATCCCGTGCACCCGCTCGCCTGGCTCGCCCCGCACGCCGCCCGCAGGCGCGCGGCCGGGCTGCGCCGGGAGCTGCGTCCGCGTGCGGCGGACGAGCCGCTGCTCGACCTCGCCGGCAACGACTACCTCGGCCTCGCCACCGACCCCCGCGTGATCGACGGCGCGGTGCGGGCGGCCCGGACCTGGGGGGCGGGCGCCACCGGGTCGCGGCTGGTGACCGGCACCACGGCGCTGCACGCCGAGCTGGAGGCCGAGCTCGCCGCGTTCACCGGGGCCGAGGCGGCGCTCGTGTTCTCCTCCGGCTACGCGGCGAACCTCGGCGTCCTCACGGCGCTGTCCGGGCCGGACGCGCTGATCGTGTCCGACGCGGCCAACCACGCCTCGCTCGTGGACGCCTGCCGGCTCTCGCGGGCGCGGGTCGTGGTGGTGCCGCACGACGATCCGGACGCCGTCGACGCCGCACTCGCGGCCCGGACGGAGGCGCGCGCCCTCGTCGTGACCGAGAGCGTCAACAGCGTCGACGGCGGGCTCGCGCCGCTGCACGCGCTGCACGGCGTCTGCCGCGGGCACGGCACCCTGCTGGTGGTGGACGAGGCGCACGGACTGGGCGTCGTCGGGCCGGGCGGGCGCGGGTTGCTCGCCGAGGCCGGGCTGGCCGGCGCCGACGACGTGGTCGCCACGGTCACGCTGTCGAAGGCGCTCGGGAGCCAGGGGGGCGCCGTGCTCGCGCCGGCGGCCGTCGTCGCGCACCTGGTGGACACGGCGCGCTCGTTCATCTTCGACACCGGCCTCGCGCCCGCGTCCGCAGGCGCCGCGCTGGCCGCCCTGCGCGTCCTGGGCGACGAGCCGCGCCGCCCCGACGCGGTGCTGCGGGCGGCGGCCGCGCTGGCCGCCGCCGCGGGCGTGCCCGCTCCGCCGTCGGCCGTGGTGGCTGTGGTGCTCGGGGAGCCCGACGTCGCCGTGGCCGCGGCCCGGCGCTGCGCCGAGCGCGGCCTGCGGGTGGGCTGCTTCCGCCCACCGTCGGTCCCGGAGGGGACCAGCCGGCTCCGCCTGACCGCCCGGGCCACCCTCAC
Source organism: Pseudonocardia kunmingensis (assembly GCF_006716445.1). Lineage (GTDB taxonomy): Bacteria > Actinomycetota > Actinomycetes > Mycobacteriales > Pseudonocardiaceae > Pseudonocardia > Pseudonocardia kunmingensis. Next base: position 833,836 of record NZ_VFPA01000001.1, on the reverse strand, counting down.
CGAGGCCGACGTCGCGCTCGTCCGCGGCGTGCTCGCGGAGGTGCTGACGCTGGTGGCCGCGCCGTGACCGGCCGCGTCCTGGTCGTCACGGGGACCGGCACGGGGGTCGGGAAGACGGTGGTCACGGCCGCGCTGGCCGCGGTCGCCGCGGCACGGGGGGAACGGGTGGCCGTGCTCAAGCCCGCGCAGACCGGGGTGGCCCCCGGGGAGCCGGGGGACCTGGCGGACGTCGCCCGGCTGGTGCCCGGCACCACCGGGCGCGAGCTGGCGCGCTACCCGGACCCCCTCGCCCCCGACACCGCCGCCCGGCGCGTGGGCGCGGCGCCCGTCACCCCGGCCGCCGCGGCGCAGGCGGCCACCGCGCTCGCCGCGGAGCACGACCTGGTGCTCGTCGAGGGCGCGGGCGGGCTGCTGGTGCGCTTCGACGCCGACGGCACGCTCGCCGACGTCGCCGGGCTGCTCGCCGCGCCGGTGCTCGTGGTGGCCGCCGCCGGGCTCGGCACGCTCAACGCCACGGAGCTCACGGTCGCCGCGCTGCGCTCCCGCGGGCTGGGCTGCGCGGGCGTCGTGATCGGCGCGTGGCCCGCCGAACCGGACCTCGCGGCCCGCTGCAACCTCGCCGACCTGCCCGCCACGAGCGGTGTGCCGCTGCTCGGCGCCCTGCCCGACGGGGCGGGCGCGCTCGCGCCGGAGCGGTTCGCGACGGTCGCGCGTCACAGTCTGGCTGCGGAACTGGGTGGCGTTTGGCAGACTCCGCAGCTGTGACGATGACCCGATTCGACATCCTCGACACCGCACGGCAGCAGGTCCTGGAGGCCGGCGAGGGGCTGTCGGGCGAGCAGGTGCTCGAGGTGCTCCGCCTGCCCGACGACGCGCTCGACCCGCTGCTCGCGCTGGCCCACGAGGTGCGGATGCGCTGGTGCGGCCCGGAGGTCGAGGTCGAGGGCATCATCTCGCTCAAGACCGGCGGCTGCCCGGAGGACTGCCACTTCTGCTCCCAGTCGGGCCTGTTCGACTCGCCGGTGCGCTCGGCGTGGCTGGACGTCCCCTCGCTGGTCGAGGCGGCCAAGCAGACGGCGAAGACGGGCGCCACGGAGTTCTGCATCGTCGCGGCCGTCCGCGGGCCGAACGAGCGGCTGATGGCCCAGGTCGCCGCGGGAATCGCGGCGATCAAGGACGAGGTCGACATCAACATCGCCTGCTCGCTGGGCATGCTCACCCCCGAGCAGGTCGAGCAGCTCGCCGCGATGGGCGTGCACCGCTACAACCACAACCTGGAGACCGCGCGCTCGCACTTCCCGAACGTGGTGACCACCCACACCTGGGAGGAGCGCTGGGAGACGCTGCGGCTGGTGCGCGAGGCCGGCATGGAGGTCTGCTGCGGCGGGATCCTCGGGATGGGGGAGACCCTCGAGCAGCGCGCCGAGTTCGCCGGCCAGCTCGCCTCGCTCACGCCGGACGAGGTGCCGCTGAACTTCCTCAACCCGCGCCCCGGCACCCCGTTCGGTGATCTCGAGCCGGTGTCCGGGCCGGACGCGCTGCGCGCCGTCGCGGCCTTCCGGCTGGCGCTGCCGCGCACGGTGCTCCGCTTCGCCGGCGGGCGCGAGATCACCCTCGGCGACCTCGGCGCCCGGCGCGGCCTGCTCGGCGGCATCAACGCGGTGATCGTCGGCAACTACCTCACCACGCTGGGCCGCCCGGCCGAGACCGACATCGACCTGCTCGGCGAGCTGCAGATGCCGATCAAGGCACTGAGCGAGACGATCTAGTGGAGCTCGTGGTGGCCTTCTGCGACCAGTGCGGGAACCCCGCCGCGGAAGGCGAGCACGCGCGCTGCGCGGACCGACGCGCGCTCGAGCCGCCGCGGTACTGCCCGGACTGCGCGCGCCGGATGGTCGTGCAGGTGACGCCGGACGGCTGGACGGCCCGCTGCAGCCGCCACGGCGAGCGGCACTCCTGACCCACCGTCGGGCCGCCGGGAGCGGGCGTCATGCTGTAGGGCATGGCGGACTGGGGCAGGGTGCTGCGGCAGGCAGTGCGGATCGGTCAGGACCTGCTCTCGGGGCGGTCGTCGGGTACGGCGCAGCGGGCGCGGGCCCGCAGCGCGCCGACGGGCGAGCGCACCCGCACGATCATCTACTCGCCCGACCTCGACGGCGTCGCCGATCCCGGCGAGATCGTCTGGGCCTGGGTGCCGTACGAGGAGGACGACGGCCGCGGCAAGGACCGGCCGCTGCTCGTCGTCGGGCGCGAGGGTGCGGAGCTGGTCGGGCTGATGCTGTCCAGCCAGGAGGACCGGGCCGGGCACCGCGAGTGGGTCTCCGTCGGCACGGGGGACTGGGACCGGCAGGGCCGCGAGTCCTACGTCCGCCTCGACCGCGTGCTGGCGGTGGAGGAGCAGGGCATCCGTCGTGAGGGTGCGGTGCTGGACCGCCCCCGGTTCGACCGGGTGGCGCAGCGGCTGCGGGAGCAGTACGGCTGGCACTGAGGGCCCGCGTCCGCCGTAGCACATTCAGTGCTACGGTGGGGCATGCCCGAGACCATCGGCCAGCGCCAGCTCCGCAACGACAACGCCGAGATCATGCGGCGGGTCGAGGCGGGGGAGGCCTTCGTCATCACCCGCAACGGCAAGCCTGTCGCCGACCTCGTGCCGCACGCTAGTAACCCGAGGAAGCGGCAGTACACCGGTCGTGAGCTGCAGGAGCACTTCCGCACCCTCCCCCCGATCGACGTCGAGCAATGGCGCCGGGATCGTGAGGCAGATGATTTGATCTTCGGCGACGACCGTATCGAGTACTGAGTTGGCGTACGCGCTGCTCGACACGTGCGTGCTGATCGATCTCGAGCGCATTGACCTGGGGGACCACCAGGGCTCGGTCATGGTTGCGAGCGCGATCAGCGTCGGTGAGCTCGCTTTCGGAGCCACCAGCGGACCCGATCCAGGAGCTCGGCAAGCTCGCCTTCGCACCGTGCTGACCGACCTGGAGATCATTCCGTACGGGATCGAGGAGGCGAAGCTCTACGGTGTGCTCGCCACGTTGGTTCGGGCTGCCGGCCGCAACCCGCGGCCCCGTCGTCTCGACCTGCAGATCGCGGCGACCGCGGCCGCGGCCCGTATACCGCTGCTCACGATGAACCCGGACGACTTCCGCGGCATCGATCAGCTTGTCGACGTCGTGTCGGTGCACTGCATCAATTGACGCTGTGATCCACCGCGTAGGTGGTGATCGGCGTCGGCACGGCGCGCAGCTGGGCGAGCAGGCCGGTCTCGCGCGCGAGCAGCACCCGCACCAGCCGCAGCCGCTCCACGGGTGAGGTCTGCTCGAGCAGCCGCTGGCGGTCGCTGATCGGCAGCAGGCAGTCGGCGGCGAGCACGTGCGGCAGGGCGGCGGGCTCGACGTCGGGTTCGGGCTCGGTCCAGTCGCCGGTCTTCCAGGCGGTGCGGCAGTAGCGCCGGTGGGCGGCCCGGGCGGCGGTGGCGAGGACCTCCGTCATCTCCGGAGGGGCCGCGTCGGCAGGCGCGTCGTCGGGCAGGAACTCGACCGAGCCCAGCAGGTAGGGCTTCGAGTCCTCGTCCAGGTCGAGCAGGCGGAACCGCCGGGCGCCGCGCGTGACGACGTCGAACCGCCCGTCGGGCAGCCGGTGCACGTCGCGCAGGTGCGCGGTGCACCCGATCGCGTGCAGGCCGGCGATGCCGTCGTCGTCGGGGACGAAGCCCTCGCGGACGGCGACGACGCCGAACTCCCGGTCGGGGACGGCGCCGGTGACGAGGTCGACGACGAGCTGGCGGTACCGCGGCTCGAAGATGTGCAGCGGCAGCGTGGCCCCGGGGAGCAGCACGGTGCCCAGCGGGAACAGCGGAAGCGACTCGGGCACGGGCGCTACGGTACGGCGGTGCGCGCGCCCTCGCCCGGCGGTCGCAGCACGGCGAAGGCGTCGGTGACGCGCAGGGTGCGCTCGGTGAAGCGGAAGAGCGCGGCGGGGCGGCCGCCCGCGGGCCCGGGCGGGGCCATCGCGCCGGTCGGTTCGAGCACCCGGCGCCGGGTGAGCACGCGCTGCAGGTTCGTGGCCGAGACCGGGTGGCCCAGCGCGGCGGCGTAGAGGTCGCGCAGCGCGGAGATCGTGAACTCGCGCGGCGCCAGTGCGAAGCCGAGGTTGGTGTAGGAGAGCTTGGCCCGCAGCCGGTCCCGGGCGTCGTCGACGATCGCGGCGTGGTCGAACGCCGCCTTCTCGAGCGCCGTGGCGGGGGGTGCCGCCAGCGGGTGCCACGCCGTGTCCGCCGGGACCGCCGGGTCGGCGTCGGACGGGACGAGGCCGAGGAAGGCGGTGGCGATCCGCCGGGTGCCGGGCACCCGGTCCGGCCGGCTGAACACCGCGATCTGCTCGACGTGGGTGACCTCCCGGACGTCGACCTTCTCGGCGAGCTGGCGGCGGACCGACCGCTCGACGTCCTCGTCGTCGCCGAGCAGGCCGCCGGGCAGCGCCCAGCGGCCGGAGTCCGGCGGCCGGGCCCGCTGCCAGGCGAGGACCTGCAGCGCGCCGCACCGGATCTGGAGCACCGCGGCCAGCACCTCGTGCTCGGTCGGGCGCGTCATGTGACGGATCGTAGGGTGCCGACCACCCCGGCGAGCGCGGTGAACGTCGGGTTGCCCCGGGATGAGGTCCCGGTCACGCGGAGGGGTTGCGGTGGCGTTGCCGCTGTTACGATCGCCCTCGTTTACGACTCATAGTCGAAAACCAGGAGGGGTCATGACCGCCAGCCCGACGATCGCCCGGTCCGGGCTCGAGCCCGGATGGGCCGACGAAGTGCGCGCACTGGCCCGTCGCCGCGACGCGGTGCTGCTCGCGCACAACTACCAGCTGCCGGAGATCCAGGACGTCGCCGACCACACCGGCGACTCGCTGGCCCTGTCCCGGATCGCGGCCGAGTCGCAGGCCTCGACGATCGTGTTCTGCGGCGTGCACTTCATGGCCGAGACCGCGAAGATCCTCAGCCCTGGCAAGACGGTGCTGATCCCGGACGCCGCCGCGGGCTGCTCGCTGGCCGACTCGATCACCGTGGACCAGCTGCGGGCGTGGAAGGCCGAGCACCCGGGCGCCGTGGTCGTCTCCTACGTGAACACGACCGCCGCGGTGAAGGCCGAGACCGACATCTGCTGCACCTCCTCCAACGCCGTCGAGGTCGTGGCCTCGATCCCGGCCGGCAAGGAGGTGCTGTTCCTGCCCGACCAGTTCCTCGGCGCGCACGTCCGCCGCGTGCTGCAGCGGGAGAACATGCACGTCTGGGCGGGGGAGTGCCACGTGCACGCCGGGATCAACGGCGCCACCCTCACGGCGCAGGCCGAGGCGAACCCCGACGCCGAGCTGTTCGTCCACCCCGAGTGCGGCTGCGCCACCTCGGCGCTCTACCTCGCCGGGACCGGCGCGGTGCCCGCGGACCGCGTGAAGATCCTCTCGACCGGGGGCATGCTCGACGCGGCGCGGGAGTCGCGGGCCTCCTCGGTGCTCGTGGCCACCGAGGTCGGCATGCTGCACCAGCTGCGCCGGGCCGCGCCCGAGATCGACTTCCGGGCCGTGAACGACCGCGCCTCCTGCCGCTACATGAAGATGATCACTCCGGAGAAGCTGCTGCGCGCGCTGCGCGAGGGCCGCGACGAGGTGCACGTCGACCCCGAGCTCGCCGCCCGCGGCCGCGCCGCCGTCCGGCGGATGATCGAGATCGGGCAGCCGGGGGGTGCGGAGTGACCGCGGTCCTCTGGGAGGCCGAGGCGGACGTCGTCGTCGTCGGGTCCGGGGTCGCGGGGCTCACGGCCGCGCTCGACGCCGCCGAGCTCGGCATGCGCGTCGTCGTCGTGACCAAGGACGCCGTCGACGCCGGTTCCACCGGCTACGCGCAGGGCGGCGTCGCCGTCGTGCTGGGGGACGTGCCGGGCGACAGCGTGGAGGCGCACGTCGCCGACACCCTCACCGCGGGCGCAGGCCTGTCGGACGCCGCCGCCGTCGCGGAGATCCTCGCCGACGGCCCGGCCGCCGTCGCCCGGCTGCGCGCGCGCGGCGCGGTGTTCGACTCCGCTCCCGACGGCCGCCCGGCCCGCACCCGCGAGGGCGGGCACTCGGCGTTCCGCGTGGTGCCCGCAGGCGGTGACGCCACCGGCGCCGAGGTGGAGCGCGCCCTCGTGGCGGCGGCGACCGACCGGCGGCTCCCGCTGCTCGTCGGCCACGTCGCCGTCGACGCGCTGCGGGACGGCAGCGGCACCGTCACCGGGCTCGCGGTGCTCGACGACGCCGGCCGTCCCGGGGTGCTGCGCGCGCCCGCCGTCCTGCTGGCCACCGGCGGGTACGGGCAGCTGTACCTGAGCACGACGAACCCGGCGACGGCCACCGGCGACGGGCTGGCGCTCGCGCTGCGGGCCGGCGCGACGGCAGCCGACCTGGAGTTCGTGCAGTTCCACCCCACGGTGCTCTACACCGGGCCCGCGGTGGGCAGGCGGCCGCTCGTCACCGAAGCCGTGCGCGGCGAGGGCGCGGTGCTGCTCGACCGCGCGGGCCGGCGGTTCATGACCGGCGTGCACCCGCTCGCCGACCTCGCCCCGCGCGACGTCGTGGCGGGCGCGATCACCCGCACGCTCGCCGCCACCGGCGCCGACTGCGTGCACCTGGACGCGACGGCGCTCCCCGACTTCGCCCGGCGGTTCCCGACCGTGCACGCGGCCTGCCGCGCTGCGGGCATCGATCCGGCCCGCGAGCCGATCCCCGTCACCCCGGCGGCGCACTACGCGTGCGGCGGGGTGGTCACCGACCTGCACGGGCGCACCGCCGTGCCGGGGCTCTACGCCGCGGGCGAGGTGGCGCGCACCGGCCTGCACGGCGCCAACCGGCTGGCGTCGAACTCGCTGCTCGAAGGGCTCGTCGTCGGCGCTCGCGCGGCGCGGGCGGTGGCGGCCGACGCGCGCACCCCGCGGCCCGCCGCGGGGGAGTGCCTGGTGGCCGCGCCGGCCGTGCCGCTTGCCCCGCGCGGGGTCGTGCAGCAGGCGATGACCGTGGCCGCCGGGATCGGTCGCGACGCCGCAGGGCTCGCCGCGGCGTCGGACCGCGTCGAGGCCGCCGCCGTGGTGGGGGTGCCGGTCGACCGGGCCGGCGTGGAGGACGCCGCGCTCACCCTGCTCGCGCAGGCCGTGCTCGCGGCGGCCGGCACCCGCACCGAGAGCCGGGGCTGCCACGTGCGCACCGACTTCCCCGAGCGCGACGACGTGTGGCAGCGCGCGAGCCTGGAACTGACCCTCGACGCCGCCGGACAGCCGGTGGTGCGGACCGGAACGGCGGTGGCGGCATGATCGGTGCACTGGTGGAACCGGACGTCGCGGACCTGGACCGCGTCGTCGCGACGGCGCTGGAGGAGGACCTGCGCTACGGCCCCGACGCGACGACCGCGGCCACCGTGCCGGCCGACGCCGTCGCCGTCGCGGCGTTCGCGGCCCGGGAGGCGGGCGTGCTGGCCGGGCTGCCCGCGGTGCGCGCCGTACTGGACGAGGTCGTGGACGGCTACGAGGTGCTCGACGCCCGCGCCGACGGCGAGCGGCTCGCGCCGGGTGACGTGGTGCTGACCGTCCGCGCGCCGGTGCGGGCGCTGCTCACCGCCGAGCGCACGGCCCTGAACCTGCTGTGCCACCTCTCCGGTGTCGCCACGGCCACGGCCGCCTGGGTGGACGCGGTCGCCGGCACCGGCGCGCGGATCCGCGACACCCGCAAGACGCTTCCCGGGCTGCGGCTGCTGGAGAAGTACGCGGTGCGCTGCGGCGGCGGGGTGAACCACCGGCTCGGACTCGGCGACGCCGTCCTGATCAAGGACAACCACGTGGCCGCCGCCGGTTCGGTCGGCGCGGCGCTGACGGCGGCCCGGGCGCAGGCCCCCGACCTGCCGTGCGAGGTGGAGGTGGACACCCTGGAGCAGCTCGACGAGGTGCTGGCCATGGGCGCCGAGCTGGTGCTGCTGGACAACTTCGACGTCGAGCGGACCCGCGAGGCGGTGCGGCGGCGGGGGAACGGGCCCACGCAGCTCGAGTCGTCCGGCGGGCTGGCGCTGGCGAACGCGCGGGCGTACGCGGAGACCGGGGTGGACTTCCTGTCGGTCGGAGCGCTCACCCACTCGGTCCGCGCCCTGGATCTCGGCCTGGACCTGCGCGCCGGCTGAGCTCGGTGGGGTGGGTGCCGGCGCCGGTCAACGCAGGCGCAGCACGCTCCCGTTGAGCAGGTGCGCCTCCTCGGAGGCCACCCAGGCGATCACCTCGGCCACTTCCTCCGGGGTGGCCACGTGGGTGAGCTCCCGGCTCGCCGCGACGCCGGCCCGCACCTCGTCGTTGACCCAGCCGGTGTCGGTCACCGGCGGGTAGACGATGTTGGCGGTGACTCCCAGGTCGGCCAGCTCCACCGACGCCGACATCGTGTAGTTCTCCTGGGCCGCCTTGGCCGCGCCGTAGGACACCTCGTCCGGGAACCCGTGCTGACCGCCGGAGGTGAGCCCGACGATGCGTCCCCAGCTGCCCCCGCGGGCCCGCAACCGGCGGGCGAACTCCGCGATCAGCAGGGCGGGCGCCATCGCGTCGACGGCGAACTGCCGCCGGAAGGTCTGCGCGGTCACCGGTTGCATCGGGCGGCCGAACTTGTCGACCTCGGCGGGGGCGAAGGTGTCCTGCACCCAGCCGCTGGCGTTGTTGACGAGGACGTCCACCGGGCCGAGCCGTTCCTCGGCGGCGTCGAAGAGCCGGGCCGGGGCGTCCGGGTCGGCCAGGTCGGCCTCGACCGCGTGCGCGCGCCCCCCGGCGTCCTCGATCCGCGCCACCACGTCGGCGGCGTCGCCGCGCCGCAGGCGGTTGTACTCGTCGGACTGGCCCGCGTCGTCGCCGGGACGGAAGTAGGACACGAGCACCGCGGTGCCGCGGCGGCCGAGGGCGACGGCGGTGGCGGCGCCGATGCCCTGGTTGGCGCCGGTGACCACGGCGACGTGCGTTCCGCTACCGATCATGCGCCTACCCTGGCAGGTCGGCGCGTTCGACGACATCCGATTGTTGTGCCGGTGCTTTTTGGGAAGATCCACCAGAAGATCGGCTTGACTTGGGAGAATCCGGCAGCAGATAGTGGCGCGGTGAGGGAGACGCCCAAGCTGAGCGAGCTGGACCGGAAGCTCGTCGCCGCGCTGCAGGTGAACGGGCGCGCGTCCTGGAAGCAGGTCGCGCGGGCCCTCGACGCCACCGAGTCCACGGTGGCCCGGCGTGGCCAGCAGCTGCTCGAGTCCGGTGTCGTCGGGGTGACGGGCGTCCTGGACCACCTGCGCTGCGGGCTGGGGATCTCCCTGCAGGTCCGGATGCGGTCCCGGCCGGGCACGGCGAACGCGGTCGCCGAGGCGCTCGCCGTCCTGCCCGAGACGCGCTTCGTCACCGTCGTCACCGGCAGCGCCGACGTGGCCGCAGAGTTCGTGGTCCGCGACCACCACGAGGTCACCCGGGTGCTCGTGGAGGAGCTCCCCCGCCCGGACGACATCGTCGAGACCGAGTCGATGGTGGTCGTCCGCAAGTTCTCCGCGGTCGAGGAGTGGGACACCGGGCTGCTGGCGCCCGAGGCCACGGCCCTGCTCCGGGCGGACCGGGCGCGCACCGGCCACCGGGAGTGGAGCGAGCCCGAGCGGCTCACGCCGCAGGAGTTCGCGATCGCCCGGCTGCTCGCCGACGACGGGCGGGCCGGCTACGCGCAGCTCGCGGCCGCGGTCGGCGTGAGCGAGTCCACGGCGGCCCGGCGCGTCGAGTCGCTGGTGCGCCGGGGCTGCCTGCGGTTCCGCACGCTGTTCGAGACGCCGCTGGTCGGGCTGGACGTCGAGTTCATGCAGTGGCTGGTCGTCGAGCCCGGCGAGCTGGAGAACGTGGGAGCGCGGCTGGCGAGGCTGAGCTCGACGCAGTACGTGAGCGCGACGACCGGCCGGTTCAACCTCTGCCTGCACGGGGTCCTGCCCGGGTACGGGGATCTCTACCACTACATGACCGAGGCGGTCGGGGCGCTCCCCGGGGTGCGCACCGCCGACCTGACGTTGCAGGCCCGCGCGCTGAAGCGGGCCTACGTGCGCATCAGCGCCGATGGGACGAGGGAGCGGAAGACATGACCGAGCAAGGCGCGCCGGAGCCCTGGCAGTGGGACGAGCCGACGTGGCGCGGCCACGTCGACCGGGTCCGCGCCGGGCAGCGGCTGGTGCCGGAGAGCTGGCCGGGCGGGGCGCGGGTCGCCGTCGCGCTGTCCTTCGACTCCGACCACGAGACGATCCCGCTGCGCGACGGCGAGACCCGCCCGGGCAAGCTCGCGCAGGGCGAGTACGGCTCCCGGGTGGCCGCGCCCAAGATCCTCGCGTTGCTGGCCGAGTACGGCGTGCCCGCGAGCTTCTTCATGCCGGCGGTGTCGGCGCTGCTGCACCCGGACGAGGTCGAGTCCTACGTCGCGGGCGGGCACGAGCTGGCCGTGCACGGCTGGATCCACGAGCGGAACATGCTGCTCAGCCGGAACGACGAGCTCGACCTCACCGGTCGCGCGATCGAGACCCTCGAGCGGCTCTCGGGCGTGCGCCCCGTCGGTATCCGCACGCCGAGCTGGGACTTCTCCGACCACACGCTGGAGATCATCGCGCAGCTCGGGCTGCGCTACGACTCCTCGCTGATGGCCGACGACGACCCCTACGAGCTGCTCGCCGACGGTCGCCGCACCGGGATCGTGGAGCTGCCGGTCGAGTGGATCCGCGACGACGCCCCCTACCTGATGATGGAGCGCTACGGCGGGCTGCGGCCCTACACGCCGCCGCGGCGGCTGTTCGAGATCTGGCGCGACGAGTTCGACGCCGCCCACCGCGAGGGCGGGCTCTTCCAGCTCACCCTGCACCCGCACATCATCGGCCACCGCTCCCGGCTGGTCGTCCTGCGCGACCTGCTCACCCACATCAGCGCCCACTCGGACGTCTGGTTCGCCACGCACGCCGAGATCGCCGCCCTTGCGGCCGCCCAGCTCGAGGAGACCCGACCATGACCGACCCGACGACCGACTCGACCACCGGGGCGTCGTTCGAGGCCGGCACCAAGCTCACGCCGCGCCAGCGCAAGGCGATCGTCGCCGGGGCGATCGGCAACACCGTGGAGTGGGTGGACTGGGCCGTCTACGCCACCCTCGCCCCGATCTTCGCCTCGCAGTTCTTCGCGCCAGGGGACGAGACGGTCGCGCTGCTGTCCACGCTGGCGGTGTTCGCGGTGGGCTTCATCATGCGCCCGATCGGCGGCGCCGTCCTCGGCGCCTACGCCGACCGGCACGGCCGCAAGAAGGGGCTGATGCTCACCATCAGCCTGATGGCCGGCGCCGCGTTCGTCATCGCGATCACCCCGACCTACGCCGCCATCGGCATCGCGGCCCCGTTGATCCTGCTGCTCGCCCGGCTCGTGCAGGGCTTCTCCGCAGGCGGCGAGTTCGGCTCGTCCTCGTCGTTCCTCGTGGAGTCGGCCGCGCCGAAGCGGCGGGCGTTCGCGGGTTCCTGGCAGCAGGTGTCGGTCGGGGCGGGCGCGCTCATCGCGTCGTTCATGGGCTTCGTGCTCACCTCGACGCTCGACGACGCCGCGATGCAGTCCTGGGGGTGGCGCGTCGCCTTCGCCGTGGGCGGCCTGCTCGGCCTGGTCGGGCTGTGGCTGCGGGTGAGCGTGGAGGAGACCGAGAGCTTCCAGCGGGCCAGCGGCGAGGGGCGCACCAGCGGCAAGCACCCGATCATCGGCATGCTCACCGAGCACCCCGTCGCGGCGCTGCGCGTCGTCGGCATCACGATCGCGGGCACGCTGACCTACTACGTGTGGATCAGCTACATGCCCGGCTACGCCAGCACGACCATCGGCATCCCGCTCGAGGAGGCGCTGCTGGCCAACACCATCGCGATCGCCTACTTCCTGTGCCTGCTGCCGTTCGTGGCCCTGCTGTCGGACCGGTACGGGCGCAAGCCCACCCTGCTGGCGTTCGCGATCGGGTTCCTCCTCCTCGCGTGGCCGTTGTTCCAGCTGCTGTCGCTCGGCGGGTTCGGGACGCTGCTGGTGGTGGAGCTGATCGGCGTGACCCTGATCGCCGGGTACTCCGCCAACTGCGCGGTCGTGATGGCCGAGCAGTTCCCCGCCGAGGTCCGCAGCACCGGGATCGGGCTGCCGTACGCGCTCGCCGTCGCGATCTTCGGCGGTACCGCGCCCTACATCCTCACCTGGATGAGCTCGAACGGGCTGGCCGACTACGTGTGGCTCTACGTCGCCGCGGCCGCGCTGATCGGCGTGGCCGTCTACGCGACGATGCCGGAGACGAAGGGCCAGGAGCTGACGTGAGGCACGTCCTCGTCACCGGGGCGGCAGGCGGCATCGGGCTCGCCGTCGCCGAGGCGTTCGCGGCCCGGGGCGACGCGGTCAGCGGAGTCGACGCCCGCGCGCCGGAGTTGGAGGTGGCGATGGCCCGACTCGGCGGCCGGGCGCTCGTCGCCGACCTGGCCGACCCCGGACGTGCCGAGGTCGTGGACCGCGCATCGGCGCTCGCCGGGCCGGTCGACGTGCTGGTCAACGCGGCCGGCCTCTACCCGGCCACCCCGCTCGCCGACATGACGGCGGCCGAGGTCGCGAGCCCGGTCAACCCGGTCACCGACGAGTACGCGTCCGCCGTCGCGGTCAACCCGCTCGGCCGGCCCGGGCAGCCGGACGAGATCGCCGCCGCCGTCGTCTGGCTCGCGGGCGACGACGCCCGGTTCGTCACCGGCGCGGTGCTGCGGGTCGACGGCGGCGCCACGGCGGGCACCACCGCCCTGCCGGTCCACCACCCCACCACCACAGTCCTGCAGGAGGGTTCGCTGTGAACTACGTGATCGTCGGGGCCGGGGCCATCGGCGGCACCCTGGGCCACCACCTCGCCCGCGCCGGGCACGAGGTCACCGTCGTGGACGCCGACGCCGAGCACGTGCGCGCCGTCCGCGAGCACGGGCTGGTCGTGCGGCGCGGCGACGAGCGCACCGCCGTGCCGGTGGCGGCCGCGCTCACCCCCGACGAGCCCGGCCCGGAGCGGATCGGGCGCGTGCTGCTCGCGGTGAAGGCGCAGGCCACGGGCCGGGCGCTGGACTGGATCGCGCCCCGGCTCGCCCCCGACGGGTTCGTGGTGTCGCTGCAGAACGGGCTCAACGAGCAGGCGATCGCCGACCGGGTCGGTGCGGAGCGCACCGTCGGCGCGTTCGTCAACCTGTTCGCCGACGTCGTCGGTCCGGGGGAGATCCGCGACGGCGGCCTCGGCGCGCTGGTCGTCGGGGAGCTCTCCGGGCGGGACTCGGCGCGGGTGCGCGAGGTCGTCGCGGACCTGCAGGCGTGGGGGCCCGCGCAGGCCACGGCGAACGTGTCGGGCTACCTGTGGTCGAAGCTCGGGTTCGGCGCGATGCTCGTGGCCACCGCGCTCGCCGACGCCCCGATGGCCGAGCTGATCGACCGGCACCGCGGCGTGATGCACGCGCTCGCCGCCGAGGTCTACGCGGTCGCGGCGGCGGAGGGGATCGCGCTGGAGCCCTTCGACGCGTTCGACCCGCTGCCCTACGCGGGCGACGACGCGGCCGCCAAGGACGCCGCCACCGACGCCCTCGTCGCGTGGCTGCGCACGCAGGCCAAGGACCGCAGCGGCATCTGGCGCGACATCGCCGTGCGGCACCGGCCCACCGAGGTGCCCACCCACTACGGCCCGGTGCTGGAGCGCGCCGCGCGGCTGGGGATCGCCGTTCCCGGCCTGGAGCGGCTCGTGGCGCAGATCGGCGAGCTGGAGGCCGGGGCGGCGATGGCCGAGCACCGGATCGCCGACCTCGCGGGGGCGCGGCGGTGAGCGGTGTTCCCGACCCGTCGGTGCTCGGCGGCCTCGACGTCCCCGCCCTGCACCGGTGGCTCGCGCAGCAGCGGGCCGACCTCGTCGCGGACCTCGTCGCCTACGCCGAGCACGAGACCCCCAGCGACGACCTCGACCTGCTCGCCGCCGGTCTGGCGTACCTCGAGGGGTGGCTGGGTGAGCGGCTCGGGGCGCCCGCCCGGCGGACCCACCACGGCTCGGACGAGCGCGGCGACGTCGTGGTCCTCGACCACGACGGGGTGGGCGACCGCACGCTCACCGTGCTGGCCCACTACGACACCGTGTGGAGCGCAGGCACCCTCGCGCAGCGGCCGGTCGGGGTCGACAGCGACGTGGTGCGCGGGCCCGGCGTGTTCGACATGAAGGCAGGGCTCGTCCAGGCCGTCTGGGCCGTCCGCGCGCTGCGCGCCGCCGGGCTCCCGCACCCGCCGCTGCGCCTGGTGCTCACCGGCGACGAGGAGATCGGCAGCCCGTTCTCCCGCCCGCACATCGAGGCGGCCTGCGCGGACGCCGCGGCCGTGCTGGTGTTCGAGGCGAGCGCCGACGGCGGCGCGGTCAAGACCGCGCGCAAGGGCGTGGGGCTGTTCGACGTGCACGCCGACGGGCTCGAGTCGCACGCCGGCCTGGACCCGACGGCAGGGGCCAGCGCGATCGACGAGATCGCCCGCGCCGTCCGCACCCTGCACGACGCCACCGACCTCGGCGAGGGCACCACCGTCAACGTCGGGGTGCTGCGCGGAGGCACCCGGCCGAACGTCGTCGCGGGCTCGGCCGAGGCGCGGATCGACGTGCGCGTGCCGTCGGTGGCCGCGCAGGACCGCATCGACGCGCTGCTCGCCGGCCTGCGCCCGCACGACCCCCGCGCCGCGATCCGCGTCGAGGGCCGCTGGAACCGGCCGGTGATGGAGCGCAGCGCCCCGATCGCGGCGATGTACGCGCTCGCGCGGGCGGCCGCCGCCCCGCTGGGCGTGGACCTGCCCGAGACCGCGGTCGGCGGCGCCAGCGACGGCAACTTCGCCGCGGCGCTGGGCCGGCCCGTGCTCGACGGCCTCGGTGCGGTCGGCGGTGGGGCGCACGCGCGGCACGAGCACGTCAGCATCGACGGGATGGTGGAGCGGGCGGCCGTGGCGGCCGGGGTGGTGGCGGCGTTCGCGAGCTGATAGCACTTCGGCTTCAGATTGCTATCATCGTCGCCGTGAAGCAGCTGATCGCCCGGATCGACGACGACCTGCACCGTCGCCTCAAGCAGTGCGCGGCGGAGCAGGACCGTTCCCTGAACGACCTCGTCGCCGGCGTGCTCGCGGCCGCGGTGGAGGACGACGCGCAGTCCGTCCGGCGCCGGATCGACCGGTCCGGGCTGCGGGTCCTCCCGCCCCGGCCCGTCACCGCGCGTCCGCGGCAGGAGGTGCTCGCCGGCCTGGAGGGGCTGGGGACGCCGGTGAGCGACGCGCTCGCCGCCGACCGCGACGCCCGCTGATGCTGCGCTATGCCGACACGTCGGCGCTCGTGCGCTGCTACTTCCCCGACGAGCCGGACCACGAGGAGCTGCGCGCCCTGCTCCTGGAGGGGGCCGATCCGGTCGTGACGAGCGAGCTGACCCGGCTGGAGCTGGCGAGCGCGGCCCACGCCGCCCACCGGGCCGGCCGACTGCCGGACCCGGCGGCGCTGCTCACCGTGGTCGACGCCGACTGCGCCGAGGACGGCCCGGTCGCGCTGCTGCGCCTGCAGCCCGAGGCCGTGTTCGGGCTCGCCACCGCGCTCGTGGCGCAGCACCCGCTGCGCAGCCCCGATGCCCTGCACCTCGCCGTCGCCCGCACCACGGCAGCCGAGCTGGCGGGGGGAGAACCGGTGGTGCTCGTGACGCGGGACCACCGCCAGGCCGCCGCAGCCGCAGCCCTCGGGATGGCGGTCGAGTAGCGCAGAGCCGCGTCAGATCGTCAGCACCACCTTGCCCTGCACCTCGCCCGCCTCCTGCACCCGCTGCGCCTCCGCGGCCTCGGCGAGCGGCAGCGTGGCCCCGACGTCGATCTGCAGGTGCCCCTCGTCCACCCACTCGGCCAGCCGGGTCAGGTGCTCGCGGTCGGGTCGCACGAACAGGTACTGCCCGCCCATGTCGAGCACGCCCGGATCGACGACCGAGGTGATCCGGAAGCGGTCGCGGACGACCTCCGGGCTGTCCTCGAGGGCCCGGCCACCGGCGAGGTCGAGCACGGCGTCCACGCCGTCGGGTCGCAGCGCCCGCACGCGGTCGACGAGCCCGTCGCCGTAGGTCACCGGAGTGGCGCCCAGCTCGCGCAGCCGCTCGTGGTTGCGCCCACCCGCCGTCCCGATCACCTCGGCGCCGAGCACGCGCGCGATCTGCACCGCCATCCGCCCGACGCCGCCGGACGCGGCGTGCACGAGCACGGTCTCGCCCGCCCGCACCTCGAGCCGCTCGACGAGTGCCTGGTAGGCGGTGAGGCCGGCCAGGGGGAGCGCCCCGGCCTGCTCCCAGGTCGCCGCGGACGGTGCCGGGGCCACGGTGCGCAGCGGGGCGGCCACCAGCTCGGCGTACGTGCCCCACTGCAGGTGGTCCTGGCGGTTGTAGGCGACCACCTCCTCGCCAGGGCGCAGGCCCGTCACCGCGGGCCCGACCCGCTCGACGACCCCAGCCACGTCCCAGCCGGGGACCACCGGGAAGTGCGCCGGGATGAGGGCGTCGAGCCCGCCCTCGCGGACCTTCCAGTCCACCGGGTTCACCGACGCCGCCTTCGCGCGGATCAACACCCAGTCCGGGCCGACCTTCGGCTCCGGGAGCTCCATCGGCTCGAGCACCTCGGGGCCGCCGTACCGCCGGAACGCGATCGCCTTCATGCCCGCGGCGTACCCGCGGGGCGGGCCGCGACGCGTGATCAGCCACCCCCGGCGCACGTCACGCCGGTACGCCCGCTGGACCGCATTACCCTGGGGCCCATGCTCCGTCGCCTCGACCTGCGCTCCGCACCCCTGCCCCGCACCGCCCGCCTCCGGGGGCTGCTGCCGCGGGCCGAGCAGGACGTCGACGCCGTGCTGCACCAGGTGCGGCCGATCGTGGAGGACGTGCGCGAGCGCGGCGCCGAGGCGGCGCTGGAGCTCGCGGAGAGGTTCGACCGGGTGCGGCCGAGCGCGGTGCGGGTGCCGGCCCAGACGCTGCAGGGCGCGCTGTCGGCGCTCGACCCGGGCGTGCGGGAGGCGCTGCAGACCTCGATCGCGCGGGCGCGGGCCGTGCACGGCGACCAGCGCCGCACCGACCTCGTCACGCAGGTGGCGCCGGGCGGCACCGTCACCGAGCGGTTCGTGCCGGTGCGCCGGGTGGGCCTCTACGCCCCGGGTGGGCTGGCCGTCTACCCGTCCAGCGTCGTGATGAACGTGGTGCCTGCGCAGGCCGCGGGCGTCGAGTCGATCGTGCTCGCGTCCCCGCCGCAGGCCGAGCACGGCGGGCTGCCCCACCCCACGGTCCTGGCCGCGGCCGCGATGCTGGGCGTCGAGGAGGTCTGGGCGGTCGGCGGAGCGCAGGCCGTCGCGCTGCTCGCCCACGGCGGCACCGACACCGACGGCGCCGAGCTGGAGCCGGTCGACATGGTCACCGGCCCGGGCAACATCTACGTCACCGCGGCCAAGCGGCTGCTGCGCGGCCTGATCGGCATCGACGCCGAGGCCGGCACCACCGAGATCGCCGTGCTCGCCGACGACACCGCCGACCCGGTGCACGTCGCCGTCGACCTGATCAGCCAGGCCGAGCACGACCCGGCCGCCGCGTCGGTGCTGGTCACCGACTCCGTCGAGCTGGCCGACGCGGTCGACCGCGAGCTGGCCACCCGGGTCGCGGCCACCAAGCACACCGAGCGCATCCGGGAGGCGCTCGGCGGGCCGCAGTCGGGCACCGTGCTCGTCGACGACATCGACGCCGGGCTCACCGTCGTGGACGCCTACGCCGCCGAGCACCTGGAGATCCAGACCCGCGACGCGCGCGAGGTCGGCTTCCGGGTGCGCAACGCGGGCGCGATCTTCATCGGCCCCTACGCCCCGGTGTCGCTGGGCGACTACTGCGCCGGCTCCAACCACGTGCTGCCCACCGGTGGGTGCGCGCGGCACTCCGCGGGCCTGTCGGTGCAGACCTTCCTGCGCGGCGTGCACGTCGTGGAGTACACGGAGGAGGCGCTGCGCGAGGTGGCCGACCAGGTCGTCACCCTCGCCGGCGCCGAGGACCTGCCCGCGCACGGGGAAGCGGTCACGGCGAGGTTCGCCCGATGACCGCGGTCCAGAACGCGGTCGGGGGCGAGGTCACCCTCGACGACCTGCCGCTGCGCGAGGACCTGCGCGGTCGCAGCCCGTACGGCGCCCCGCAGCTGGACGTCGCGGTGCGGCTCAACACCAACGAGAACCCCTACCCGCCGCCGCCGGAGCTGGTCGCCGACATCACCAAGGCCGTGCACACGGTCGCGGAGGAGCTGCACCGCTACCCGGACCGCAACGCGGTCGGGTTGCGCACGGACCTCGCCGCGTACCTGTCCGGGGCCACCGACGTGGCGCTGTCCTGCGCCAACATCTGGGTCGCGAACGGTTCGAACGAGGTCCTGCAGCAGCTCATGCAGGCGTTCGGCGGGCCGGGCCGGGTAGCCGTCGGGTTCGAGCCGTCGTACTCGATGCACCCGATCATCGCCTCGGGCACGCGCACCGAGTGGCTGCCCGCGCCCCGCCGCTCGGACTTCTCCCTCGACGTCCGCGAGGCCGCGTCCGTACTGCGCGAGCAGGCTCCCGACCTGACGTTCCTCACCAGCCCGAACAACCCCACCGGGCAGAGCATCGAGCCCGACGAGCTGGCCGTGCTGGTCGACGCCGCCCCCGGGCTCGTGGTCGTCGACGAGGCCTACGCCGAGTTCTCCGACCGGCCCAGCGCCATCTCCCTGCTGGCCGGCCACGGCCACAAGCTCGTGGTGTGCCGCACGATGAGCAAGGCGTTCGCCTTCGCCGGGGGGCGGCTGGGCTACCTGGCCGCCGCGCCCGCCGTCGTCGACGCGCTGCAGCTGGTGCGCCTGCCCTACCACCTGTCCGCGCCCACGCAGGCCGCGGCGCGGGCCGCCCTGCGCCACGCGGACGCCACCCTGGGTTCGGTGGCGCTGCTGCGCGCGGAGCGCGACCGCGTGGTCCCGGCGCTGGCCGCGGCGGGCTACTCCGTGGTGCCCAGCGACGCCAACTTCGTGCTGTTCGGCCGCTTCGCCGACGCCCCGCGCGCCTGGCGCGCCTTCCTCGACCGCGGGGTGCTCATCCGCGACGTCGGGATCGCCGAGCACCTGCGCGTCACGATCGGCACGCCGGAGGAGAACGACGCGTTCCTGCAGATCGCAGTCGACGTCGCGGACAAGGAGCTGATGTGAGTCGGATCGGGCGCGTCGAGCGCGTCACCAAGGAGTCGAAGGTGCTCGTCGAGATCGACCTCGACGGCTCCGGCACCACCGAGATCAGCACCGGCGTCCCGTTCTACGACCACATGCTCGACGCGTTCGGCAAGCACGGCGCGTTCGACCTCACCGTCCGCGCCACCGGTGACATCGAGATCGACGTCCACCACACCGTCGAGGACGTCGCGATCGTGCTCGGCCAGGCGATCCGGGAGGCGCTGGGGGACAAGAAGGGCATCCGCCGCTTCGGCGACGCCTGGATCCCGATGGACGAGGCGCTCGCGCAGGCCGTCGTCGACGTGTCCGGGCGCCCGTACACGCTGCACACCGGCGAGCCGGACGTGATGCAGGGCTTCGTCGTCGGCGGGCACTACCCCACGGTGCTCAACCGGCACGTCTTCGAGTCGCTGGCCTTCCACGGCCACCTCGCGCTGCACGTGCGCGTGGCGGGCGGGCGGGACCCGCACCACGTCACCGAGGCCGAGTTCAAGGCGATCGCCCGCGCCCTGCGCGCGGCGGTGGAGCCGGACACCCGGCTGACCGGGATCGCCTCGACGAAGGGCACGCTCTGAGCGAGGTACCGGATCTCCCCGGTGACAATCACGTCCACACCGAGTGGTCCTGGGACGCCGTCGAGGGCGCCATGGACGCCACCTGCGCGCGGGCGGAGCAGCTGCGGCTGCCGTCGGTGGCGTTCACCGAGCACGCCGACCTGACGCCCTGGGTCGTGCGGCCCGGCGACGCGATGCCCGACGTGCTGGCGCGCTGGTTGCGTCCGGACGGCCGGGTGGCGCCGCGCCCGCTCGACGTCGAGGGCTACCTGGCGTGCCTGCAGCGCTGCCGCGAGCGGTATCCCGAGCTGCGGATCCTGTCCGGCGTCGAGCTGTCGGAGCCGCACTGGCACCCGGAGCAGACGGCGGCACTGCTCGCCGGCGGGCGGTTCCACCGCGTGCTCGGGTCGGTGCACTCGGTCGGCGGGCGCGCTGAGCCGCGCCTGGTCGACCACGCGATGGGCGACACCGCGGCCGCCGACGTGGTGCGCTCCTACCTGGCGGAGGCCGCGGTGATGGCCGCCTCGGACGCCCCGTTCTCCGTGCTCGCCCACATCGACTACCCGGTGCGGCACTGGCCCGTGGACGCCGGCCCGTTCCGGCCGGCGGACTTCGAGGAGGAGTTCCGCGCGGTCCTGACCGTGCTCGCGGCGAGCGGGCGCGCCCTGGAGATCAACACCCGGGTGCCGCTCGCGCCCGAGCTGGTGGCCTGGTGGGCCGACGCCGGCGGCGACGCGGTGTCCTTCGGCAGCGACGCGCACCGGCCCGCCGACCTCGCGAACGGGTTCGCCGCCGCCGCGGACGTGGCGTTGGGCTGCGGGTTCCGGCCCGGCACCGACGCGGCGGGCCTCTGGTCCCGCCGGGCCTGACCGGCCGCCGGCCCCTCAGGCCCGCCCGCGGGTCCGCGGGGCGAGCGCCGGATCCGCCCGCACGTCGCGGCGCAGGTCGACCATCAACCCGGCGCACATCGCGACCAGGATCAGCACGAACGGTGACGCCGCCACGATCGCGCCCCACTGCAGGGCGTCCAGGCCGCCGATGACCAGCAGCGCGAGCGCCACGAGACCGATCAGGGTGCCGAACACCAGCACCAGCCACCGGTGCGGGTCGGGATCGCCCTTCGAGGAGAACGTGCCGAGCACGATCGCGCCCGCGTCGGCACCGCTGACGAAGAAGACCGCGGCGAGGATGATCACGGCGATGCTCGTGACGGTGCTCGCGGGGAACTCCTCGAGCACGGTGAACAGCGCAGCCTGCGGGCTCTCCGCCGCCGCGGCGCCCACGTCGCGCTGCCCGGTCAGCTGCAGGTTCAGCGCCGTGCCACCGACGACCGCGAACCACACCACCGTGGCCACCGTCGGAGCCACCAGCACGCCGAGGACGTACTCCTTGATCGTGCGTCCCCGGGAGATCTTGGCGAGGAACGAGCCGACGTAGGGCGCCCAGGAGATGCCCCACGCCCAGAAGAAGACGGTCCAGTTCTGCATCCACGTGCCGTCGTCGAACGCGCCGGTCTCGAAGGCCATCGGGATGAGGTTGAACAGGTAGCCGCCGATCACCTCGGACATCAGGTTGAGGATGAACGCGATCGGACCGAGCACGAACAGGTACACCAGCAGCGCCATGGCCAGCAGTGAGTTGAAGTCCGCGAGCCGCTTGATCCCCCGGTCCACGCCGGCCACGGCGGAGAACAGGAAGCCGACCGTGAGGACACCGACGACGACCACCAGCAGCCACGTCGATCTCTGGAGGCCCGCGACGAACCCGAGCCCGGCCACGATCTGCAGGGTCCCCAGCCCCAGTGTCACCGCGTTGCCGACGAGCGTGGTCACGATGACCCAGGTGTCGATCGCGCGGCCCGTCGCCGTCTCCGTGCGGGACCCGAGCAGCGACCGCAGCGTCGAGGTCACCAGCGACGGCCTGCCCTTGTTGTGGACGGAGTAGGCCAGCGCGAGCCCGGCCACCCCGAAGAACGCCCACACGTGCAGGCCCCAGTGGAACAGCGAGTACTGCATCGCCACGGTCGCGGCCTCGTCGGTGCGCGGCGCCGGGCCGCCGGGCGGGGGCGCGGTGTAGAGCAGGGCGGGTTCGGCGGCCCCGTAGAAGATCAGTCCGATGCCGACGCCGAGCGCGAACATCATCGAGATCCAGGAGAACGACGAGTACTCCGGCCTGCTGTCCGCGCTGCCGAGCCGGATCCGCCCGTACCGGCTGAACCCGATGAACAGGATGAAGGCGACGAACCCCGCCGTGGACAGGACGTAGACCCAGCCGAACTTCTCGGCGATGAACGTGTAGATGTGCGAGGCACCGACCCGGACCTCGTCGGTGAACAGCAGCCCCGCCAGCAGGAACAGCAACGTCAGCGCGACGGCGGCCACCGCGACCGGGAGGTCGACGCCCGAGCGCCACCCCGCGGCTGCGGGGCGCTGCGGGGCGCCCTGCTCGGACTCCTCCACGCTCATGGAGCGAGGTTAGGCAGCCGGGGTGGCGGGCGCAGCGCGGCGTGTCACCCGGTCGCAGTGCGGATGTTGCGCGCTCCGCATCCAGGAGGGGCGAGACCGGCTCCCCAAGCTCATGATCGGCAAATCGGAGGGCTCCCACCCGGACGAACGGCACTCTCGTCGGTACCTAGCCGACGAAAGTGCCGTTCGTCATGCGGATCCCGTTCCGGAGCGGCTCCCCGGCGCGCGCCCCGCCCGCGCGCTGACCTCCGGCGAGCGGATTCACGGGTGGTCACCCGCTAGCGCGGTAGCGGGTCCAGCTCCGTCCCCGCGCCGTGCTCGACCCGGCAGAGCTGTTCGGTGGTCACCCCCGGATCCGGCATCTCGTCCCGGGTGAACCCGAACGGCGCCATCAGCTCCAGCAGGGCGCCCTCGTCCCGCAGCGCGGCCAGTACGTCGTCGAACTCGGCGCGCAGCGTCTCGTCGGGCCTGCGGAAGGCGGCCGCTCCGCAGCCGAGCCGCGGTTCTCCACCGATCACGGGCGCGAACGGCGCGAGCAGCTCGACCCCGGTCGGTGCCGGACCACCGGGGGGTGCGAGCAGGCTGCGCAGGGAGATGGCGGTCAGGGCGAGCGCGTCGACATCGCCGTCCGCGACGGCCGCCAGCCCGTCCTCGGGTGTCCCGACCAGGATGATCCTGTCCGCCGGCACTCCGGCGGCCAGGGCGTACTCCCGCTCGACGGCACCGGCGAGCACGGCCAGCGACGCCCCGGTGCGGGCCACGGACCCGAGGTCGTCCAGCCCGAGCGGGTTGCCGGCCGCGACCAGCAGACCCGTCGGGGCGCAGTAGACGGGTGCGGAGAACGCCACCAGCTCGCAGCGGTCGGCGGTGACGAACATGCCGGCCGCGACGACGTCGACCGTGCCTCCGTTGAGCGCCTCGACGAGTTCGCCGAACGGCGTGACCACCGCGTCGATCTCGATGTCGCCGATCCGCCGGAACACCTCGCGGTGCACCGCCGCGATCGCACCCTCGACCCGGTCGCCCTCCAGGTAGGAGTAGGGGCGTTCGTCCGCGATCCCGATCCGGACCACCTGCTCGTCCCTGATCCGGGCCAGGGTGTCGCCGAGCCCGAGGGCCGAGCAACCGCCGGTGACCGCGAGGGAACCGGTGAGGAGGGTGCCCCGCAGGAACCCGCGCCGCGAGCAGCGGCCCGTCCGCTCGTCCACACCGTGAACGGTCGTCCATCCGACCGGATCCCGCCACCGCAGCGATCGTCCGTTCGGTGGTCCGCCGGGTTGCGGCTCCGGCCCGCTCGCCGGTCCCGGGCGACGCCGTACCCTGGAGGGCGTGTCGAGGATCGTCGTGCTGGACTACGGATCGGGCAACCTGCGTTCCGCGGAACGCGCGCTGCAGCGCGTGGGTGCCGATGTCACGGTCACGGCCGATCCGCATGCCGCGCTGGAGGCCGACGGCCTCGTCGTCCCCGGGGTCGGCGCCTTCGCCGCCTGCATGGCGGGCCTGGCCGGGGTCGGCGGTCCGCGGATCATCGAGCGCCGACTCGCGGGCGGCCGCCCGGTGCTGGGGATCTGCGTGGGCATGCAGGTGCTGTTCGACCTGGGCGTCGAGTGGGGCGAGCGCACCGAGGGGTGCGGGCAGTGGCCCGGCACCGTCGAGCAGATCAAGGCCGACGTGCTGCCGCACATGGGCTGGAACACCGTGCGGGCCCCGGCCGGCTCCACGCTCTTCGCCGGCATGGACCCCGACACGCGCTTCTACTTCGTGCACTCCTTCGGCGTGCGGCGCTGGGAGCTGGAGGAGTCCGACGTCTTGGCGCCGCCGCTGGTCACCTGGGCCCACCACGGCGAGGACTTCGTGGCCGCGGTGGAGAACGGCCCGCTCGCGGCCACGCAGTTCCACCCGGAGAAGTCCGGCGACGCCGGCGCCACGGTGCTGCGCAACTGGCTGCGCGACGTCGTCGGATAGCCCTCTCCATCGGACGAACGGCGCGCTCGTCCGACAGGGCTGTACGGGTGTGCCGCTCGTCCAACGGCTTGCCCCCTTTGCGCGCAGCCACGGCGCGCGGCCCGGGTCGCCGCGTACCCGGTCGGTAGGCTTGACCGGTGAGTTTCACGTTGCTTCCCGCCGTCGACGTCGCCGACGGTCAGGCCGTCCGCCTGGTGCAGGGCGAGGCCGGCACCGAGACCGGTTACGGCGCCCCCCGTGAGGCGGCGCTGCAGTGGCAGCGCGACGGCGCGGAGTGGATCCACCTCGTCGACCTCGACGCGGCGTTCGGCCGCGGGTCCAACGCCGAGCTGCTCGCCGGGGTCGTCGGTGAGCTGGACGTCGCCGTGGAGCTCTCCGGTGGCATCCGCGACGACGCGTCCCTGGAGCGCGCGCTGGGCACCGGATGCGCCCGGGTCAACCTGGGCACCGCCGCGCTCGAGGACCCGCAGTGGTGTGCGCGGGCGATCGCGCGGCACGGCGAGCGGATCGCGGTCGGGCTGGACGTGCGGATCGTCGACGGGCAGCACCGGCTCGCCGCCCGCGGCTGGACCCGCGACGGCGGTGACCTGTGGGAGGTGCTGGAGCGGCTGGACCGCGACGGTTGCGCCCGCTACGTCGTCACCGACGTCAGCAAGGACGGCATGCTGCGCGGCCCCAACCTCGACCTGATGCGCGACGTCGCCGCGGCCACGTCCGCACCGGTGATCGCCTCCGGCGGCATCTCGGAGGTGGCCGACCTGGTGGCGCTGGCCGAGCTGGCGGCCACCGGCGTCAACGTGGAGGGCTCGATCGTGGGGAAGGCGCTCTACGCCGGCCGGTTCACCCTCCCCGAGGCCCTCGAAGCGGTGCGCGCGGTGCGGCCGGCGGGACGGGCGGCGGGCTGATGGGGGTCGCCGTCCGCGTCATCCCCTGCCTGGACGTCGACGCCGGGCGGGTGGTCAAGGGCGTCAACTTCACCGACCTGCGCGATGCGGGCGATCCCGTCGAGATGGCCGCGGTCTACGACGCCGAGGGCGCCGACGAGCTGACCTTCCTCGACGTCACCGCCTCCTCCGGGGAGCGGGCCACGATGCTCGACGTCGTGCGGCGCACCGCCGAGCAGGTGTTCATCCCGCTCACGGTCGGCGGTGGCGTGCGGTCCGCCGACGACGTCGACACGCTGCTGCGGGCCGGCGCCGACAAGGTCGGCATCAACACCGCGGCGATCCTGCGCCCGGAGCTGCTGCACGAGGCCAGCCGCCGGTTCGGGGCCCAGTGCATCGTGCTGTCGGTCGACGCCCGCAAGGTGCCCGAGGGCGGTGAGCCCACGCCGTCGGGCTGGGAGGTCACCACGCACGGCGGGCGCCGCGGCACCGGCATCGACGCCGTCGACTGGGCGGCCCGCGGCCAGGAGCTGGGCGTGGGGGAGATCCTGCTCAACTCGATGGACGCCGACGGCACCCGGGCCGGCTTCGACCTGGAGATGATCGCCGCGGTGCGCGCCCGGGTGGACGTGCCGGTGATCGCGAGCGGTGGGGCGGGCGCTCCTGCGCACTTCCCGCCCGCGGTCCGCGCCGGGGCCGACGCGGTGCTCGCCGCGAGCGTCTTCCACTTCGGACAGCTGCGGATCAAGGACGTCAAGGACGGCCTGCGCGCCGCGGACGTGGAGGTGCGGTGATGCCGCGCGTGGTGGAGTCGGCGCTCGACGCCGGGATCGCCGCCCGGCTCAAGCGCACCCCGGACGGCCTGGTCTGCGCGGTCGTCCAGCAGCGCGGCACCGGCGAGGTGCTGATGGTCGCCTGGATGGACGACGAGGCGCTGCACCGCACCCTGACCACCGGCCGGGCCACGTACTGGTCGCGCTCCCGCGAGGAGTACTGGGTGAAGGGCGCGACCTCCGGCAACGTCCAGCACGTGCACGAGGTGCGCCTGGACTGCGACGGCGACGCCCTGCTCGTGGTCGTCGACCAGACCGGCGCGGCCTGCCACACCGGCACCCGCACCTGCTTCGACACCGACGTCCTGCTCGCCGCCGGCTGACCGCGGCCACGCGGCGCGCTCGCACACCGACTTCAGCCCTCACGCACCGACTGCAGTCGGTGCGTGAGCACCACGATCGGTGTGCGACCGGCGTCGGCCGTCGCGTCCGCGCCGCGCCGATCGCTCGCACACCGACTTCAGCGCTCGCACACCGACTGCAGTCGGTGCGTGAGCACCACAACCGGTGTGCGAGCCGGGGTGGCCGACGTCCTAGTGTCGCGGCGTGACCGAGGAGCTCTTCGCCACCGACGCCTACCGCCGCTCGTTCGAGGCCGCGATCACCGAGGTCGACCGGGACGCCGGGCGCGTCGCGCTCGCCCGCACGGCGTTCTACCCGGGCGGCGGCGGCCAGCCGCACGACCTCGGCACGCTCGACTGGGGTGGCGGCGCGGTCGCCGTCACGAGGGTGAAGCGCGAGGGCGGCCGGATCTGGCACTGGGTCGACGCGCCCGAGCTGCCGGGCACGGGCGCCGAGCTGGCCGGGGAGATCGACTGGTCGCGCCGGCACCTGCTCATGCGCACCCACACGGCCCTGCACGTGCTGTGCGGGGTGGTGTGGTCGGAGTTCGCGATCCCGGTCACCGGCGGCAACATGGAGCCCGGGTCCGGCCGCCTGGACTTCCCGCTCGAGTCGATCTCGACCGAGCTGGGCAAGCGGCTGGAGAGCCGGATCAACGAGGAGCTGGCGGCGGCGCGGGCCGTGGTGGTCGAGTTCCTCGGCCGCGACGCCGCGGACGCCGACCCGGCGCTGATCCGCACGGCCGCGAACCTGATCCCCCGGGAGATCGACCCGCTGCGCGTGATCGACATCGTCGGGCTGGACAAGCAGGCCGACGGCGGCACGCACGTGGCGAGCACCGCCGAGGTCGGGGCCGTCCGCGTGACGGGCACCGAGTCGAAGGGCAAGGGGAACAAGCGGGTGCGCCTGCAGGTGGTGGACGCGCCGGCCTGACCGCTGCGGGAGTGGGCGACGTTCCCCCCGCTACCCGCGCCGGCCCTCCCCGGAACCGACGAGGGCGAGCATTCCGGCCACGGCGAGGGCGAAACCGCCGAGCAGGCCGGTGACCTGCGCTACGCCGCCCGCCGCGTCGAGTTCGGTGAAGCCGTCCGCGGTGAGCCGCACGACCACCGTGTAGAGGCCCCAGGAGAACATCGCGGCGCTGCCGGTCCAGGCGGCGGCGGTGGCGGCCCACCGCCTCGAGGCCCGGGCGCGGACGAGCGCGACCACGCCGACCGCGCCGGCGACCGCGAGCGCGGCGTCGACGGTCTGCATCCCCAGCGTCACGGCCGAACCGGCGGTCAGGCCGACGCCGAGGTGCGCCGCGGCGCTGGCACCGGCCATCACGCAGCCCCCGACGGCGATCACGCGCAGCAGGGGGAGGAACGGCGGGGCGGGCGGTGCGGACGCCGTGACCACGCCCGCCCACCGCCGTACCGCGTACGCGACGAACGCGGCCCCGAGGAAGACGCCCTGCCAGGCGAAGCCGCCGTAGACCACCGGCTGCAGCCACGGCTCGAACACCGTGGGCTCCGGCGTGGTGGTGAGCACCGTGACCGCGGTGGCCGGCAGGACGGACACGGCCATCGGCACCAGGAACCCGGTACCGACCCACACCGGCAGCAGGACCAGCCACGCCGGGAGCCGCTCGCCCCAGCGGGAGGTGAGGGCGAACGCCAGCCCGATCACGGCGAGGTCCATCGCGAAGGTGACGGCGTTGGCGACCACGACGGCCGGCTCGGCGAGGAACGCGGGTTCGCGCGCGCCGAGCGTGGCGCCGGACAGCCAGCCGAGCTTGATCGTGAGATAGGGCAGGGTCCCGGCGGCGGCGAGCCGGCCCAGTACCCGGACGCCGACGGGGACCGCGGTCGGCGGTGCGGTTGCCGCTCCGGTGGTCATGGCGATGACGATCCGGGACCGGATCGTCGCGCGACTCCCGCCGCGGGACGATCCCGCTCCCTCTGGCGGGGGAGGGGTGCGCCGGGGGTGCTCTGCGACGATCGGTGGCGTGCCCCGCCCGCTCCGGCGCTTCCTCGCCCCGCTCACCGACGGGCTGACCTACCGCCGGTTCGTGCACCTGCTGCTGGGTGCCGTGATCCTGCTGCCCTACGTGGGGCTGGGTGCGCTCATCACCACCAGCATGACCAGCGGCGACCTCGACGTGTTCGGTGCGTTGCTCGTCGTGGTCCCGGGGGTGGTGATCGCGTTCGGGGTCGCGCTGGTGCCCGGTGTGCGGGCGCTGGCGATCACCGCCGCCCGCGCGCTGCTGGGTGCGACCGTGCCCGAGCCGGACCCGGCGACGGCCGACAGCTGGCCGGCGCGGCGCCGGGCCGCGGGCTGGCTGGTGCTCAACGCCGCCGCGGGCGCGGTGACCGCGCTCGTCACGCTCGCCGTGCTGCCCATCACGATCGGCTTCCTGTTCGCGCCGTGGCTCGCACTGCGGCCGTTCCCGACCGGCGGCGGGGCGTGGTGGCTGCCGCCGGTGGGGCTGGTGCTGCCGGTGCTGCTGCTGCACGCGGCGTCGGCGTCGGGTGCGGCGCTGGCCCGGCTCGCCCCCCGCGTGCTCGGGCCCACGCCCACCGAGCGGATGGCGGCCGAGCTCGCCGAGGCGCACGCCGCGGAGCGTGCACTGGCCGAGCGCAACCGGCTCGCGCGCGAGCTGCACGACTCCGTGGGCCACGCGTTGACGATCACGACGCTGCAGGCCGGGGCGGCGGCCCGGGTGCTGGAGACCGACCCCGCGTTCGTCGCCCGCGCGCTGGACGCGATCGCCGAGGCGGGGCGATCCGCGCTGGCCGACCTCGACCACGTGCTCGGGCTGCTGCGCAACGGGTCGGACGGGACCGACGGCGCCGACGACCGCGCCCCGCAGCCCGACCTCGGCGACCTCGACGCGCTCGTCGACGGGGCCCGCTCGGCGGGCGTGGCCGTCGAGCTGCACCGCGACGGCGCGACCGACGCGGTGCCGCGGGCGGTGTCGCGCGAGGCGTACCGGATCGTGCAGGAGGGGTTGACCAACGCGTTGCGCCACGCCGGGCCGGTGCCGGTGGCCGTGCGGGTGGCGGTGCGCGACGACGCCGTGGAGCTGGAGCTGACCAACCCGCTCGGCGACGCCCGGGCGCGGCCCCGCACCGGCGGCGGTCGCGGGCTCGCCGGGATGCGCGAGCGGGTCACCGTGCTGCGCGGCGAGCTGTGCGCCGGCGGCGACGAGGAACGCTGGCGGGTGACCGCGCGGCTGCCGCTGGCCGGGACGCGGCGGATGCCGGGATGATGTCGCGATGATCGGCGTGCTGCTGGTGGACGACGAGGAGCTGGTGCGGGCCGGGCTCAAGGCGATCCTCGACGCCGAGCCGGACATCGAGGTCCGCGGCGAGGCGTCGGACGGTGCCGAGGTGCCCGGGCTCGTGCGCCGGTTCGCGCCCGAGGTCGTGCTGATGGACGTGCGGATGCAGGCCGTCGACGGCATCACCGCCACCCGGCACCTGGTGACGGCGCTGACGCACCCGCCCCGCGTGCTGGTGCTCACCACGTTCGGCAACGACGGCTACGTCTACGAGGCGCTGCAGGCGGGGGCCACCGGCTTCCTGCTCAAGCGGGCCCGCCCGGCCGAGATCGTGCAGGCCGTGCGCACGGTCGCGCAGGGGGAGTCGCTGCTGTTCCCGGCGGCGGTGCGCGACCTCGTCGCCACCCGCGGCACCCGCGGCGGGGACGCGCTGCGCGGCGCGGGGCTCACCGAGCGCGAGGGTGAGGTGCTGCGCTGGATGGCGCGGGGCCTGTCCAACGCCGAGATCGCGCGCGAGCTGGTGGTGGGCGTGGAGACGGTCAAGACCCACGTGGGCAACGTGCTCGCCAAGGTCGGGGCGCGTGACCGGACCCAGGCCGTGGTGGCCGCCTACGAGTCCGGCTTCATCGACCCCCGCCACCCGTGAGTGGATACGAGTGCGGGAGCACTCGTATCCACTCACGACCGGTGGGGGCCCGGGGCCTTTCGCGGCCCGCGTCGATCAGGTTAGCCTCGCCTCATGAGTGCGTTGGCTGCCACGACCGCGCGGCTGCGCGAGCTGCGCCCGGCCTACCCGGACGCCTACGCCGTGCGGATCGGGGTGCCCGCAGAACCCGGCTGGCGGTCGCTGGCCGTCGCGGTGCCGGACGTCGCCGAGTGGTGCGCGCGTGCGCGGCAGGAGGACAACCCGGCCGGGCTGGCCTCGGTGGCGGCCACCTCCGTGGCCGGCACGCTCGTGCACGCCGTGCTCGGCCGGGTGAGCGCCGCGCTCCTGCTCGAGCGCCGGGCATGGGACGTGCGCGCCGGGAACCTCCTCGTGCACCCCGGCACCGGCGGGGTCGCCGTGCGGGACGCCACGCTGCTCGTGCTGCCCGACGACCCTGCGGCGGGTGACCGGGACGTGGAGGTCGTGGCCGACACCACCGTGCTGCTCGACCGCGTCGCCGAGGCAGCCGTCGCGACCCTCGGACCGCTGCTGGACGCCGTGCGCGCCGCCACCCGCTACGGCCTGGTGCCGCTGTGGAACGGCGTCGCCGACTCGGTCCGCAGCGCCGCGACCTACGTCCCCCTCTACGCCGGCACGGACCGCACCGCCGCCGCCGAGCTCGGAGCCGCGCTGGTGGACGCGCTCGTCGCCCACGGGGCCCGCATCCGGCACCGCGGCGGCACCGAGGCGGTGCAGCGCGGGGCCGACACCTACGCGGTGCCGGTCCGCGCCGCCTGCTGCCTGTACTACAAGACCGAGCCGCAGGTGGAACGCGCGTCCGACGCGTACTGCATGACGTGCCCGTTCCTGTGCTCGCCGGAGCGCGCGCAGCGGTTCGGCGCGTTCGTGGACGGGCTCGCGCCCGCCGCCGTCACGGCAGGGGGCCCGTGAGGTAGCGCTGCAGGTTCGGGGCCACCGCGGACACGATCGTGGCGTGGTCGGCGGAGGCCAGCGGCTCCACCTTCAGCACGTACCGCACGAACGCCAGCCCGAACATCTGCGTGCCGCACAGGGTGGCGCGCAGCTCGGGGCGATCCGGGGCGACCTCCCGCAGCACCTTGCCCACCAGGACGCGGGCGATGAACTCGCGCAGCAGCGCCGCCGCGACGTCCTGGGTGGCGATGCTCTGCAGCAGCGCCGCGAACTGCGCGCCGCCGGTGCTGTCCCAGACCTCCAGGAGCCGGCAGAGGATCCGCTCGGCCAGCTCGTCGGGATCGCCGGACACCGCCTCGCCGAGGATCGTGGCCGGGTCGGCCGGGAGGTTCAGCGCGGCGACGAACAGCGGTTCCTTGCCGCCGAACCAGTGGTTGACCATCGCCGGGTCCACGCCCGCGCGCTCCGCGATCACGCGCACCGTCGCGCCGTCGTAGCCGCGCTCGGCGAAGACGGCGCGGGCCGCGTCCAGCAGCGACGTCCGCGTGTCGGCGCCGCCGGGCCTGCGCCCGCGGCGTCGGGGGGCGGTGTTCTCGTCGGCTGCGGCCACGATTCCCATTCTCCCGGTCCCCGGCTGAGAACCCGGTGGGTGGTGCCGCGACCGGCGTGGCGGCGCCGAACGCCGCGGTGGCCGCCGGGAGGGCGTGCCGCACAATGGCGCCATGACCGTCACCGCGCCTGCCGGCGCCCTCGGCACTGCGGCGAAGGGCGCCCTCGGCACGGTCACCCCCAGCCGCGAGGAGTTCCGCGCGCTGGCCGCCGGGCACCGGGTGATCCCGGTGACCCGGCGGCTGCTCGCCGACGACGAGACCCCCGTCGGGGTCTACCGCAAGCTGGCCGGTGACCGGCCCGGCACGTTCCTGTTCGAGTCGGCGGAGAACGGGCGGTCCTGGTCGCGGTGGTCGTTCGTGGGTGCGCGCAGCCGGGCGACCATGACCGCGGTGGACGGCGAGCTCACCTGGACCGGCGAGGTGCCGGTGGGCCTGCCCACGAGCGGCGACCCGCTCGCGGCCCTGCGCACCGTCGTCGACGAGCTGCGCAGCGAGCGGCTGCCCGGGCTGCCGCCGCTCACCGGGGGCATGGTCGGCTACCTCGCCTACGACGCGGTGCGGCGCCTGGAGCGGCTGCCCGAGCTGGCCGAGGACGACCTGCGGGTGCCCGAGCTGGTGATGCTGCTGGCCACCGACCTCGCCGCGGTCGACCACCACGAGGGCACGATCACGCTGATCGCCAACGCCATCAACTGGGACGCCAGCGACGAGCGGGTGGACGAGGCCTACGACGACGCGGTGGCCCGGCTGGACCGGATGACCGCCGACCTCGCCGCCCCGTCGGCGTCGACCGTGGCGGTCTACCGGCCCGTGCAGCCGGAGTTCACGCGCCGCCGCTCGCCCGCCCAGCACCACGCCGCGATCGAGGAGGCGAAGGAGCAGATCCGCGCGGGCGAGGCGTTCCAGGTGGTGGTGTCGCAGCGGTTCGAGGCCGAGTGCGAGGCCGACGCGCTCGACGTCTACCGGGTGCTGCGCGCCACCAACCCGAGCCCGTACCTCTACCTCCTGCGCCTGGAGTCTGCCGACGGTGAGCGGTTCGAGATCGTCGGCTCGAGTCCCGAGGCGTTGGTCACGGTGCGGGACGGCCGGGCCACAACGCACCCCATCGCCGGCACGCGGTGGCGCGGCGAGACCGAGGAGGAGGACCTGCTCCTGGAGAAGGAGCTGCGCACCGACGAGAAGGAGCGCGCCGAGCACGTCATGCTCGTCGACCTGGGCCGCAACGACCTGGGCCGGGTCTGCGAGCCGGGCACGGTGAAGGTGCACAGCTTCTTCTCGGTGGAGCGCTACAGCCACGTCATGCACCTGGTCTCCACGGTCACCGGCGTGCTGCGCGGCGACTGCACGGCGTTCGACGCCGTGGCGGCCTGCTTCCCGGCGGGCACCCTGTCGGGCGCGCCCAAGCCGCGGGCGATGGCGATCATCGAGGAGCTGGAGCCGACGCGGCGCGGGCTCTACGGCGGGATCGTGGGCTACCTCGACTTCGCGGGCGACGCCGACACCGCGATCGCGATCCGCACGGCCCTGGTCCGCGACGGGGTGGCGTACGTGCAGGCGGGCGGCGGCATCGTCGCCGACTCCGACCCCGTCGCCGAGGACACCGAGTGCCTCAACAAGGCGCGGGCGGTGCTGTCGGCGGTGGCGACCGCGGGGACGCTCGCGGACCCGCGCACGGGCGCGGGAGCGGGGCCGGCCGAGCCGCTGGCGGCCCGACCGGGCGTGGCCTCGTCGGCGTCCAGCACGCCGCGGTGACCGCACGCCCCCGCCCGCGGGCGCTCGTGACGGCGTGCGCGGGCCTCGCGCTGGCGGCCGGCCTGCTGTGGATCGGCGGGACGGCGGTCTGGTACCGCGTGCCGTCCGCGACCGGCGCCCCCGACTCGGTGACCGGCGCCCAGGTCGCGCCGTGGCTGGGCGGGGTGGCGCTGCTGGCGCTGGCGGGGATCGCGGGGCTGGTGGCCAGCGGCGGTGTGCTGCGCCGCGTGGTGGGGGTGGTGCTGGCGCTGGCCGGCGCGGGCGTGCTGGCGTTCGCGCTGACCGCGTTGTTCGCCGACCCCGGCGCCACGGACGTGCCCGCGTCGGCGCTGCCGCAGTCGCCGCACGGGGAGTCCGTCGACGACCTGCGCCGGCAGACCGCGCAGGGCACCCCGGCACCGCTGCTGCCTGCGGCGGGCGGGCTCCTGCTGCTCGGGGTGGGAGCGCTGGTCGCGGTGCGGGAGAGGAGCCTGCCGCGGCTCGGCGCGCGCTACGCGGCACCGGGGGAGCGGCGGGTCGTGCAGGACCCGGACCGCGCCGCCTGGCAGGCGCTGGACGCAGGGCAGGACCCCACCACGGACCCCCCCGACGGCAGGCCGGAGGACAGGGGAGACGATCCTGGCGACGGGCCGCGGAACGCGGCTGTCTAGCATGATTCGCGCCCGGCCCTATCCGGAGAGGGGGACAGCTGCCATGGCGAACGGCGGAGCGAGTGTCCTCGATTCCATCGTGGACGGTGTCAGGGCCGATCTCGCGGTGCGTGAGGCGGAGGTCGACTTCGCGGAGATCAAGCGGCGGGCGGCAGCGGCCGCGCCCCCGCGGGACGTGATGGCCGCGCTGCGCGCGCCGGGCATCGGGGTGATCGCGGAGGTGAAGCGGCGCAGCCCGTCGAAGGGCGACCTCGCCGCGATCGCCGACCCGGCCGACCTGGCCGCGTCCTACGCCGAGGGTGGGGCACGCGTGATCAGCGTGCTCACCGAGCAGCGCCGGTTCGGCGGGTCGCTGGCCGACCTCGCGGCCGTGCGCGCCGTGGTGGACGTGCCGGTGCTGCGCAAGGACTTCGTGGTCAGCCCGTACCAGGTGCACGAGGCGCGGGCGTACGGTGCCGACCTGGTGCTGCTGATCGTCGCCGCGCTGGAGCAGAACGCGCTCGACGCGCTGCTCGACCGCGTCGAGTCGCTCGGGATGACCGCGCTGGTCGAGGTGCACACCGAGGAGGAGGCCGACCGCGCGCTGGAGGCGGGCGCGCGGCTGATCGGCGTCAACGCGCGTGACCTGCACACGCTCGAGGTCGATCGCACGGTCTTCGGTCGGATCGCGCCCGGCCTGCCCAACGACGTGCTGCGGGTGGCCGAGTCCGGCGTCCGCGGGCCCGGTGACCTGCTCACCTACGCGGGCTGGGGCGCCGACGCGGTGCTCGTCGGCGAGGGGCTCGTCACCAGCGGCGACCCGGGCGGAGCGGTGCGCAGCCTGGTGGCTGCGGGCTTCCATCCGTCGTGCTCCAGAATGGTGCGGTGACGACGAGCAAGGCGGGCACCGCCCGAGCGAGCGACGGGATCGAGACCCCGTCCGGGCACGAGCCGGACGCGCGGGGCCACTTCGGGCGCTACGGCGGGCGGTTCGTCCCGGAGGCGCTGATCGCGGCGCTCGACGAGCTGGAGACCGCCTACGACAAGGCGCGTGGCGACCGGGAGTTCCTCGACGAGCTCGACCGGCTGCACCGCGACTACTCGGGGCGCCCGTCCCCGCTCACCGACGCGCCGAAGCTGGGTGGGCACGCGGGCGGCGCGCGCATCCTGCTCAAGCGCGAGGACCTCAACCACACCGGCTCGCACAAGATCAATAATGTGCTGGGTCAGGCGCTGCTCACCAAGCGGATGGGCAAGACGCGGGTCATCGCCGAGACCGGTGCGGGGCAGCACGGCGTGGCCACGGCCACGGCCTGCGCGCTGCTCGGCCTCGAGTGCGTGGTCTACATGGGCGAGGTCGACACCGAGCGGCAGGCCCTCAACGTCGCCCGGATGCGCCTGCTCGGCGCGCAGGTGGTGCCGGTGAAGACCGGCTCCCGCACGTTGAAGGACGCGATCAACGAGGCGCTGCGCGACTGGGTCACCAACGTCGACGAGACCCACTACCTGCTCGGCACGGTCGCGGGCCCGCACCCGTTCCCGGTGATGGTGCGCGACTTCCACCGCATCATCGGCCTGGAGGCGCGCGAGCAGGTGCTGGAGCGCACCGGGCGGCTGCCGGACGCGGTGGCCGCGTGCGTCGGAGGCGGCTCGAACGCGATCGGGATCTTCCACGCCTTCCTCGACGACCCCGGCGTGCGGCTGGTCGGCTTCGAGCCCGGCGGCGACGGCATCGAGACCGGCCGGCAC
This sequence comes from Pseudonocardia kunmingensis, assembly GCF_006716445.1. Taxonomy (GTDB): domain Bacteria; phylum Actinomycetota; class Actinomycetes; order Mycobacteriales; family Pseudonocardiaceae; genus Pseudonocardia; species Pseudonocardia kunmingensis. The sequence continues at coordinate 797,877 of NZ_VFPA01000001.1, read as the reverse complement.
GGCGCCACCCTGACGGAGGGGTCGCCGGGCGCGCTGCACGGGGCGCTGTCCTACCTGCTGCAGGACGAGGACGGGCAGACCTCGGAGTCGCACTCGATCTCCGCGGGCCTGGACTACCCGGGCGTCGGCCCGGAGCACGCCCTGCTCAAGGACCTCGGCCGTGCCGAGTACCGGCCGATCACCGACGCCGAGGCGATGGACGCGTTCGCGCTGCTCACGCGCACCGAGGGGATCATCCCGGCGATCGAGTCCGCCCACGCCGTGGCCGGCGCGCTGCGGCTGGGCCGCGAGCTCGGGCCGGACGCGGTGATCCTCGTGAACCTGTCCGGGCGCGGGGACAAGGACGTCGACACCGCGGCGAAGTGGTTCGGCATGATCGCGAGCGACGAGAGCGCCGAGGACGCGAGCGGCACCGCCATCGCCGAGGCCTCGCTCGCGGGTCCCGGTGCCGACGCGCCGGAGGACCGGCCCAGCGGCGTGACGGAGGAGTCCCGATGAGTGGCGTGCAGGAGATCTTCGCGTCCGCGAAGGCGGAGGGTCGCGCCGCGCTCGTCGGCTACCTGCCCGCCGGCTACCCCACCGTCGACGGCTCGGTGGAGCTGCTCACCGCGATGAGCGAGGGCGGCTGCGACCTGCTCGAGGTCGGCATCCCGTACTCGGACCCGGTGATGGACGGGCCCACGGTCCAGGCGGCCGCCGACACCGCGCTGCGCGCCGGGTTCCGGCTGCGCGACCTGTTCTCGGTCGTGGAGCGGGTCAGCGCGGCGGGTGGGCGCGCGGTCGTCATGACCTACATCAACCCGGTGCTGCGCTACGGCGTCGACGCGTTCGCCCGCGACCTCGCCGCGGCGGGCGGCCTGGGCGTGATCACCCCGGACCTCGTGCCCGACGAGGCCGACGACTGGCTCGCCGCGTCCGACGCGCACGGGCTGGACCGGGTGTTCCTGGTCGCGCCGTCCTCCACGGAGGAGCGCATCGCCTCCACCGCGGCGGCCACGCGCGGGTTCCTCTACGCCGCCTCGACGATGGGGGTCACCGGGGCCCGCGACACCGTCGCGAACGCGGCTCCGGCACTCGTCTCCCGCTGCCGCGCGCACACCTCGCTGCCGATCGGGGTGGGGCTCGGGATCCGTTCGGCCGCGCAGGCCAGCGAGGTCGCGGGGTTCGCCGACGGCGTCATCGTCGGCTCGGCGTTCGTCACGGCGGCCGAGGCGGCCGGCGCGGACGGGGTGCGCCGGCTCGCAGCCGAGCTCGCGGACGGCGTCCGCCGGGCTCCCGCCCCCGCCTGAGCGGCCGGCACTCGCTACCGTGGCGTCGTGAGTCCTGCCGTCGTCACCGTGCTGGCGAACATCCCGAGTCCGGACCGCGGTGTCTGGATGCTCGGGCCCGTCCCGATCCGGGCCTACGCGCTCTGCATCATCGCCGGCATCGTCGTGGCGGTGCTCTGGGGCGAGCGGCGCTTCGTGGCGCGCGGCGGCGAGCCGGGCACGGTCACCGACGTCGCCGTGTTCGCGGTGCCGTTCGGCCTGGTCGGCGGCCGGCTCTACCACGTCATGACCGACTGGCAGACCTACTTCGGCCCCGGCGGCGACCCGTGGGGCGCGCTGCGGATCTGGCAGGGCGGCCTGGGGATCTGGGGCGCTGTCGCCCTCGGCGCGGTCGGGGCGTGGATCGGCTGCCGGCGCCGCGGCGTGCCGCTCGGGGCCTTCGCCGACGCCGTGGCGCCCGGGATCGTGGTGGCCCAGGCCATCGGGCGGCTGGGCAACTGGTTCAACCAGGAGCTGTACGGCGCTCCCACCACCCTGCCGTGGGGCCTAGAGATCTACGAGCGGGTCGACCCGGCCACCGGGCTGCCCGACGCGCTCGGCGGCGTCGCGGTCGACCACACGCCGGTGGAGGTCGTGCACCCCACGTTCCTCTACGAGCTGCTGTGGAACCTCGCCGTCGCGGGCCTCGTGGTCTGGGCCGACCGCCGGTTCCGGCTCGGTCACGGCCGCGCGTTCGCCGTCTACGTCGCGGGCTACACCGCGGGGCGGTTCTTCATCGAGCAGATGCGCACGGACTACGCCACCCGCGTCTTCGGCGACATCCGCATCAATGTGGTGGTCTCCGTCGTCGTGTTCGTGGCCGCGGTGCTCTACATCGCGCTGGTCCGCAAGCCGCGGGAGGTGCTCGAACCGCCCGAGCCCGCGGCCGGGAAGGCGGCGGCCGAGCCCGCGGGCGCCGGCACGGAGGAGAGCGATGAGGAGCCCGCCGATGCCGACGCCGGCGTCCACCGCCCGTCCTCGGGAGACCGCAGCACGTGAGTTTCACCGGCTTCGGTGACGGCGCCGTCGAGTTCTACGACGGGCTCATCGCCGACAACTCGAAGGCCTACTGGACCGACCAGCGCGCGGTGTACGAGGCCGACGTCCGCGCCCCGATGCTGGCGCTGCTCGCCGCGCTCGAGCCCGAGTTCGGGCCCGGCAAGATCTTCCGGCCCTACCGGGACGTCCGCTTCTCGCACGACAAGACCCCGTACAAGACCCACTGCGGGGCCACCGCCGGGCCGTTCTACGTCGAGGTCGGCGCCGACGGGCTGATGGCCGCAGGCGGGTACTACCGGATGGCCCCCGACCAGCTCACCCGCTACCGCACCGCCGTCGACGACGAGCGCCGCGGCACCGACCTGGAGAAGCGCCTGGCCGCGCTCACCGCCGAGGGGCTCGAGGTGGCGGGGGAGACGCTCAAGACCGCTCCCCGCGGGTTCGACCGCGACCACCCCCGCATCGGACTCCTGCGGCACAAGGGCCTCTACGCGTGGCGCGGCTGGGAACCCGACGACGTGCTGCACGAGCCGGGGACCCAGGAGCGCGTGGCGGCGACGTGGCGCGCGCTGCGCCCGCTCGTCGAGTGGCTCGCCGACCACGTCGGACCGAGCGAGTTGCCCCGGCGGTAACGCCGAAGGATGCGAGATTTAAGGCAAACCTCAACCTGATCGTTTCAGTAGCCGCGCTAGACTGCCCCGCGTGAGCCGACGTACCAAGATCGTCTGCACCATCGGTCCCGCGACCGCGTCGCCGGACCGGATCCGCGAGCTCGTGCAGGCCGGGATGGACGTCGCCCGCCTGAACTTCAGCCACGGCAACCGCGACGACCACAAGCGCGTGTACGAGATGGTCCGCAACGCGGCCGACGCCGAGGGCCGTGCCGTCGGGATCATGGGCGACCTGCAGGGCCCCAAGATCCGGCTCGGCCGCTTCGCCGCGGGCCCCGTCGAGTGGCGCACCGGCGAGGAGGTGCGGATCACCGTCGAGGACGTCGCCGGCACCCACGACCGCGTGTCCACCACCTACTCGGGCCTGGCCAACGACGCGCGCCCGGACGACCGGCTGCTCGTCGACGACGGGAAGGTCGGCCTGCGCGTCGTCGGCGTCGACGGCCTCGACGTCGTCTGCAAGGTCACCGAGGGCGGCCCGGTCAGCGACAACAAGGGCATCTCCCTGCCCGGGATGAACGTCTCGGTGCCGGCGCTGACCGACAAGGACTGCTCCGACCTCGAGTTCGCCCTCGACCTGCGCGTCGACACGGTCGCGCTGTCGTTCGTGCGCAGCCCGGCCGACATCGACATCGTGCACAAGATCATGGACGGCCGCGGAGGGCGGCTGCCGGTGATCGCCAAGCTGGAGAAGCCCGAGGCGGTCGACAACCTCGAGGCCATCGTGCTGGCGTTCGACGGCGTGATGGTCGCCCGCGGCGACCTCGGCGTCGAGCTGCCGCTGGAGCACGTGCCGCTGGTGCAGAAGCGCGCCATCCAGATCGCGCGCGAGAACGCCAAGCCGGTCATCGTCGCCACCCAGATGCTCGACTCGATGATCACCAACTCGCGTCCGACGCGGGCGGAGGCCTCCGACGTCGCCAACGCCGTGCTCGACGGCGCCGACTGCGTGATGCTGTCCGGCGAGACGAGCGTGGGCCGTTACCCGATCAAGTCGGTCAGCACGATGGCCACGATCATCGAGGCCGTCGAGGACGGGCCGGTCAACGTCCCGCCGCTCAACCACGTGCCGCGCACCAAGCGGGGCGTGCTGTCCTACGCCGCCCGCGACATCGGCGAGCGGCTCTCGGCCCGCGCGCTCGTGGCGTTCACGCAGTCCGGCGACACCGTCCGGCGGCTCGCCCGCCTGCACACCCGGCTGCCGCTGCTCGCGTTCACGCCGGCCGCCGAGGTGCGCAGCCAGCTCGCGATGAGCTGGGGCGTGGAGACGTTCCTCGTCGACCAGGTCGACTCCACCGACGCGATGGTGCGCCAGGTCGACCACGCGATGCTCTCGATCGAGCGCTTCCAGCCCGGCGACCTCGTGGTGATCGTCGCCGGCTCGCCCCCCGGCACCGTCGGCTCCACCAACCTCATCCGGGTGCACCGCCTGGGCGAGGAGGACCACGCGTGACGGATCAACCGCGCAGGAGCACGGGCAGCGTGATCAACCTGCTGCCCTGCATCCCGCGGTCGGTCCGCCGCAGGTCCGCGTAGGGCACGGCGAGCCGCGCGTCCGGGAAGTCGGCCGCCAGCACCTCGGCCACGGCGCGCAGCTCCAGCTGGGCGAGCTGCGCGCCCACGCAGAAGTGCGCGCCGGCACCGAACGTCAGGTCCGGCCCGCCGGCCGCGCCCGGGGCGGTGTTGATGCCCGCGATGTCGACGAGCACCGGCGCGCGCTCCGGTAGCGCCACCCCGCCCAGCTCGACGGAGGTGCGCGTGAACCGCCAGAGCGTGAACGGTGCCGGGGGGTGGCGGCGCAGGCCGTCGCGGACGATGTCGTCGATCTTGTCGGGACCGGCCGGGCGGTCGCCGAGCACCCGGGCGAGCAGGAAGCCGAGCGCGGCGTCCGTGGTGATCTGGCTGGCGAAGATCAGCCCGAACAGCAGGTAGTGCAGCTGCCGGTCGTCGATCTCCTCCGGCGTGCGCTCGCGCAGCTCCACGGCCGTGCCGCCGCCGCTCGCCAGCGCGGCCGCGGCCAGCTCCGAGAAGGCCGCCATCGCCGCGGCGAACGCCGCCGGGTCGGTGCCGTTCAACCGCCGGCACGCCGCCACCGCCTGGTCGAGGCGCTCGCCGGGCACCCCGAGCACTTCGCAGATCACGGCGAGCGGGAACCGGGTCGTGAACTCCACCATCAGGTCCACCGGACCGGGCGCCTCCGCCGTGAGCAGTTCGCGCGCGAGCGTGGCGATGCGGTCGGCGTAGCCCTGCACGCGGCGGGCCGTGAGCAGCGGCGTGTGGGCCCGGCGCAGCATGGTGTGCGCGGGCCCGTCGAGGGTGGTGAGCGACGGTTGCTCCGCCGCCGTGGGCTCGAGGCCCGCCGACCAGCGGTCCCAGGACAGGGGTGCCCAGGCGGGGTCCTTCACCAGCCGCTCGTCGGACAGTGCCCGCCGCGCGAGCGCGTCCTCGGTGATGATCCAGACCGGCCCTCCGGCGGGCGCCTCGGCCCGGACGATCGGCCCGGCGGCGCGCAGCGCGGCGGAGGTGCCGGGCTCGTCCAGGGCGCGGACGGCGGGGGTGAAGGGATCGACGGGGGCGAGCGGCGAGTCCGACATCTGCGGCTCCTCAGATAGCTAGGCAGCCTAGCTACCGTAGCGTGGCCGGGTGGCCGACGAGATCGAGACGCGGGAACGCAGGCGCTGGCAGGCGGCCGAGGCGACCTGGGCGCTGTGGGAGGTCCTGCGCGCGGCCGACGACGCGGGGCACGTGCTCGCGCAGCGGCTGGGCCTGCCCGACAACGACGTGCGCGCGATGAGCCTGCTCGTCGAGTCCGAGGCCCCGCTCGGCCCGGTCGAGCTGGGGAACCGGCTCGGGATGCGGTCGGCGTCGGCCACCGAGCTCGTCGACCGGCTCGAGGGCGCGGGTCACGTCCGGCGCGTGCGCCACCCGCGCGACCGGCGGCGGGTCGTCGTCGAGGTCACCGAGTCCGGACGGAGCGCCGTCCTGGCCGAGCTCGGCCCGCTGCTCGCCCGGTTCGACCGGGTCGCGGAGGAGCTGGGCGCCGAGGGCAGCGCGACGGTGGTGTCCTACCTGCGCGCCATCGCGGGGGAGCAGCGGGCGTTCGGCACGCGGGGCAGCTCCGGAGGGAGGCGGGACCGCGCGCCCGGCACGTCCTGAGAGGATGCCGCGGTGACCCGTCCGCCCGCTCCCGAGACCGCTCCCGACGGCGACCTGCACGGCCAGGCCGTCCTGGACGGGCTGGTGCAGCTGCTCGACCTCGAGCAGCTCGAGGTCAACCTGTTCCGCGGCGTGAGCCCGCCGCAGAGCCCCACGCGCGTGTTCGGCGGCCAGGTGGCGGGCCAGGCGCTCGTCGCCGCGGGCCGCACGGTGCCCGACGACCGGCTCGTCCACTCCCTGCACGCCTACTTCATCCGGCCCGGCGATCCGCGCGTGCCGATCGTCTACGAGTCCGAGCGCGTGCGCGACGGCCGCTCGTTCACCACCCGTCGGGTCCTCGCGATCCAGCACGGTGAGGCGATCTTCTCGCTGTCGGCGTCGTTCCAGCTGCCCCAGGACGGGCTGGAGCACAGCGAACCCGCGCCCGCGGACGTGCCCGCCCCCGACGAGCTCCCGACGATCAGCGAACGGATCGCGCGCGGCGACGACGCGGGCTGGCACGCCCGGGCTCCGCGACCGATCGACATGCGCTTCGTCGACGAGCCGGTCTGGTCGTCGGCCCGCACCGGCTCCGACGCGCCGGTGCGGGTGTGGATGCGCGCCGACGGCTCCCTGCCCGACGACCAGCTCCTGCACGTCTGCCTGCTGACCTACGCGAGCGACATGACGCTGCTGGGCTCGGTCGTCGCCCGCCACGACCTCGCGGGCCAGCCCCTGCAGATGGCCAGCCTCGACCACGCCATGTGGTTCCACCGCCCCTTCCGCGCCGACGAGTGGCTGCTCTACACCTGCTACTCGCCCACCGCGTCCGGGTCGCGCGGGCTCGCCACCGGCCGGTTCACCACGCAGGACGGCCGCCTCGTCGCCACCACCGTCCAGGAGGGCCTGGTCCGGCTGCCCCGCAAGGGCAGGGCCTGACCGGCCGCCGCACCCGAGGCGTCACCGGAGCGGAGCAACTCCGTTCGCGATCGCACACGAAACAGGGCGATCGGGCCTGTTCGGCGCCCCTGCCCTCGTAGCGTTGCCGACGTCGCGGACCGAGGGGGCGCAATGGGCAGGCCGGCGTGAGCGACGTGCGGTGGGAGGGCTTCAGCCACCAGGAGATCTACGACGCCGTGCACCGCGGTCCTGGCCGGGGGATCTCCGAGACCGCGGAGCTGGCGTGGGCGGAGTCCGAGGCGTTGATCCAGCGGATCGACCAGCGGATCGCCGGCGCCGTGGCGGCGGGGGCCTCGGCGGGCTGGGAGGGGGCGGCGGCCGACGCCACGCGGGGCGCGATGACCCCGTTGGGCCGGTGGGCCCTCGACGCGGCCAACGACGCCAGGATCACCGCGCAGGCGGTGTCGGCGCAGGGGGAGCAGGCGCGGGAGCTGCGCGTCACGATGCCGGAGCCGCTCACGGCGCAGCGCGACGCCGAGATGGTGAAGGCGCAGACCGATCCGCTGTACCTCTTCCACGGGCTCGACGACCTGCACGCGGTCGAGCAGGACGCGGCCAACCGGTCGGCGCGGGCCGTCGAGCTGATGAACACCTACACGCAGAACTCCTACGAGAACCGCCGCAACATGGACTACTGGACGTTGCCGCCGCAGGTCACGGTCGTCTCCGGGGTGGCGGGTGCGGCCGGTGCCCCCGCGGGCCCCGGCGTCGCGGAGGCCACTCCGGGCGCTCCCGCGGCGGCGGGGCTCGCTGCGGCGCCGTCGGCGCCCGCGGCCCTCGACGCCGGTGCCGCCCCCGCGTCGGTGCCCGGCCCGCCGTCCGGGCCCGGCACCGGCCCGGCGGGCACCGCGCCCGGGGGGAGTGTGCCCGTGCCGGCGCCGGCCGGCGCGCCCGGCGGTAGCGGACCCGCAGGCGCGGGTCCTACCGGCGGTGGGCCGGGCGCGGGTCCGGGGAGCGTCGTGCCACCGGTGCCGGGCACGGTGCCGAACGCTCCCGGCGCGGCGACGCCTGCTGCCCGGACGCCCGCACCGGCGCCGCGTCCACCGGCCGCCCCGGCGCCGTCGCGGTCGGGCGGCGCCGCACCCGCGGGCGAACCGGGGCGTCCGAACGGCACGTCGCCTCCGCCGAGTCCCCGCCCGGTCGTTCCGGCCCCGCCGCCCCGTGGCGCCCCGCCGCCGAGCTGGCGCGACCTCGTCCCCCGGCCCGCGGCGCCGGGGGAGGGCGCAGGCCGCCCGCCCGTCCCCGGCGCGCACCCGGAGCGCGCCCTGCCGCCGGGCGGCGGCCGCCCCGTGCCCGAGAGCGCGCCGCCACCCGGCGGCGTCCGGAGCGCTCCCGAGGCGCCGCTGCGCGGCGGCCCGGCCCCGTCCACCGTCGGCACCGAGCCGGCGCCGCGTGCCGCGCCCCGCTCCCCGCTGACGGGGCACCCGGCCGGGCTCTACCCGCCGCCGATCGCGCCGGGGATGGCCGGCGGGCAGGAGCGCGAGCACCGCAGGCCCGACTACCTGCTCGACGACTCCGACGCCTTCACCGACGACCGCTGGTTCCCGCCCGCGGTGATCACCCCGGACGACGACCCGCCGATCCGGAAAGCAGGATTCGCATGACGAACGGCACTTTCGTCGGCTAGGTACCGACGAGAGTGCCGCTCGTCCGGGTGGGAGCGATTCCGCCCGTGCCGCGTCGACGGGGTGCGTCGGCGCTCGCGGACCGCCGGCTGCGTTGCTCGGCGAACCCACCGATCCCCGACGAACTCCCGGCGGGAAGCGCTAGCGTCGGCACGGTGCAGACCGAGATCAGCTTCCCCGCCGACGACGGGACGTCGCTGCCCGGCGTGCTGACCGTCCCGGACGCCGCGGGCGCGCCGGGTCCCGCGCTCGTGATGATCTACGAGGCGTTCGGGATGACCGACGAGATGCGCCGTGTCGCCCGTGACCTCGCCGCCGAGGGGTTCGCGGTCCTGATCCCCGACCTGTTCGCGCGCGGCCGGATCACCGCGCTGTGCGTCGCGCGTGCGGTGCGCACCGTGCGGCGGGGCGCGGGACGGGAGCTGGAGGACATCGAGGCGGGTCGTCGCTGGCTGGCCCGGCGGGCCGAGGTCGATGCGGACCGCATCGGCACGATCGGGTTCTGCATGGGCGGCGGCTTCGCGCTCCTGCTCGCCGGCACCGGGCGGTACAAGGTGAGCGCCCCGTTCTACAACCTCCCCCTGCCGGTCGCGAGGGCGTGCCCCGTGGTCGCCAGCTACGGCGGGCGCGACGTCTCCACCCGCGGCTACCCCGAGCGGCTCGAGGCGCGCCTCGACGAGCTCGGCGTGCCGCACGACGTCGCGACCTACCCCGAGGCGGGCCACTCGTTCTTCACCCGCACACCCGGTGTCAAGGGCGCGATCGCGGCCCGCTCGCCCATCCACGCGGAGTACCACGCGGAGAGCGCCGCCGACGCCCATCGCCGCGTCGTCGCGTTCTTCCGCGAGCACCTCTGACGACCCCGGGGATCGAGGGGGCAGGATGGGGGCATGAGCGAGCAGGACCGGAGCTGGGGCTTCCGTACCCGTGCCGTCCACGCCGGCCACGTCCCCGACGCGGCGACCGGCGCGCGAGCGGTGCCGATCTACCAGTCCACGAGCTTCGTGTTCGAGGACACCACCGACGCGGCCAGCCTGTTCGCGCTGCAGAAGTACGGGCTGATCTACAGCCGGATCGCGAACCCCACCGTGGCCATCCTCGAGGAGCGGCTGGCGAGCCTCGAGGGCGGGCTCGGAGCCGTCGCGACCGCCACCGGGCAGGCCGCGGAGTTCCTCACCTTCGCCTCCCTCGCCGGCGCGGGGGACCACATCGTGGCGTCCGCCGGCCTGTACGGCGGCACGATCACCCAGCTCGACGTGACGCTGCGCCGCTTCGGTGTCGAGACCACGTTCGTGTCGGGCGGGAACCCCGAGTCGTTCGCGGCGGCCCTCACGCCCCGGACGAAGCTGCTGTTCACCGAGGTGGTCTCCAACCCGGGCGGGGAGGTCGCGGACATCGCCGCGCTCGCCGACGTCGCCCACGCCGCCGGGGTGCCGCTGATCGTCGACGCCACGCTCGCCACGCCGTACCTGTGCCGTCCGCTCGAGCACGGCGCCGACATCGTGATCCACTCCGCCACCAAGTTCATCGGCGGGCACGGCACCACGCTCGGTGGGGTCGTGATCGAGTCGGGCCGCTTCCCGTGGGGCAACGGCAACTTCCCGCAGATGACCGAGCCGGTCGCCTCCTACGGGGGGCTCACCTGGTGGGGCAACTTCCAGGAGTTCGGCTTCCTCACCAAGCTGCGCGCCGAGCAGCTGCGCGACGTCGGCGCCTCGCTGTCGCCGCACAGCGCGTTCCTGCTGCTGCAGGGCGTGGAGACGCTGCCGCAGCGCATGGAGGCGCACGTGGCGAACGCGCGGGCGGTCGCGGAGTGGCTGGACGCCGACCCGCGCGTGTCGTACGTGCGGTGGGCGGGCCTGCCGGATCACCCCCACCACGATCTCGCCGCGCGCTACCTGCCGCTCGGGCCCGGCGCCGTCTTCGCGTTCGGGGTGCGGGGCGGGCGCGAGGCCGGGCAGCGGTTCATCGAGTCGGTGCGCCTGTGCAGCCACCTGGCCAACGTGGGCGACGCCCGCACGCTCGTCATCCACCCGGGCTCGACCACCCACCAGCAGCTCACCGACGACCAGCTGCGCGACGCGGGAGTGCCACCGGACCTGATCAGGATCAGCGTCGGGCTCGAGGACGTCGAGGACATCCTCTGGGACCTCGACCAGGCCCTCGCCGCGGCCGAGAAGGGAGCATCGGCATGACCTGGGAGAACCCGTCCGCCTCGCGGCGCCAGCAGATCCTGCGCGGGACCCGGACCGTCGCGGTGGTCGGAGCGTCCCCGAACCCGTCGCGCGCGAGCAACTTCGTGGCCACCTACCTGCTGGCCAGCACCGACTACGACGTGTACTTCGTCAACCCGAACGCCAGCGAGATCCTCGGCCGGCCCGTGCACAAGAGCCTGGCCGACCTGCCTGTGGCGCCCGACCTCGTCGACGTGTTCCGCCGTCGCGAGGACCTCCCCGGGGTGCTCGACGAGGTGCTGGCGGTCGAGGGGGTCCGCACCTTCTGGACGCAGTTCGGCCTGTTCGACGAGGAGGTGGCGCACCGCGCCGAGGCCGCGGGGCTGGAGGTCGTGATGGACCGCTGCCTGAAGGTCGAGCACGCGCGCTTCCACGGAGGGCTGCACATCGCGGGCTTCGACACCGGCGTGATCAGCTCGCGGCGGCGGGCCCGGTGACGGCGGTCTCGGCGAGGAACCCGCGCATCGCGGAGGTGAGGGCCGCGGGCTGGTCCTCGGGCACGAGCGTGTAGCTGTCGCTGAGGGTCACGAGCCGGCCCTGCGGGTAGAGCGCCGCGAGCCGCTCCCCGTGCGCGACGGGCATCACCCGGTCCTCGGCGGCCCAGGCGACGAGGACCGGGCCGGTGAACGCGCGGTTGCGCTCGGCCCACTCCAGGAGCACCTCGCGCGACGGGAGGCCGAGCCCGTACGCGGCGAGGTCGCGGCGGACACCTGCCTGCTCCCGCAGCGGGCGGAACCACTCGTCCATGATCTCGTCGGGCACCGGGCGCTTGCTCATCCAGCCCCATCCGCCGGGAGCGCGCCGGCTCGCGCGCAGCCGCAGCAGCTGTGCCAGTGCCGCGAGCCCGCCCGGCACCCGGGCGGTGAGCGTCAGCAGGCGGCCGGGCAGTCCCGGCGGGTAGTTGTCGAAGGCCTCGCACGGGGTGAGCACCATGCGGGAGACCCGTTCGGCACCGCCGTGGGCGACCAGGACCTGGGCCCCGCCCCAGTCGTTCTGCACGAGGGTCACCTCGCGCAGGTCGAGCCGCTCCAGGAACTCGCCGATGAGCATCGCGATACCGCGCAGGGACAGGTCCGCGCCGGGCCGCATCGGACGGCGGTGCGACCCGAGCGGCAGGTGGGGGAGGACGCAGCGGTACTCGCCGCGCAGCTCGGCGACGACGTGCCGCCACACCGAGGGAGCCACCGCGACGCCGTGCAGGAAGACGAGGACGGGCCCGTCGCCCCCCGTGTCGGTGTACTCGATGGTGCCGGCCGACAGCTCGATCTTCGTCATGACGCCCTCCGACTTGATAGATCGCTCTACTGAGAGGCTAGGGTGTGGGGAGCGGACGGGCAAGGAGGAACGGGTGGCGGACACGAAGGCGCGGATCCTGCACGCCACGGGCGAGCTGTTCCGGCGGCAGGGCTACACGGGCACCGGGCTGAAGCAGATCGTGGCGGAGGCGGGGGCGCCGTTCGGCTCGATCTACCACTTCTTCCCGGGCGGGAAGCAGCAGCTCGCCGCCGAGGTGATCCGCTCCTCGGGGCGCGCCTACCAGGACCTGGTGGTGGCGCTGCTCGACGCGTCACCGGACCCGGTCGTCGCGATCGAGACGTCGTTCGCCGCGGCCGCCGAGACGCTGGTGGCCACCGGCTACGCCGACGCCTGTCCGATCGCGACGGTCGCCCTGGAAGTCGCGAGCACCGACGAGACGCTGCGCGCGGCCACGGCCGAGGTCTTCGCGGGCTGGGTCGACGCGGGCACCGACCGGTTCGTGCGGTGGGGCTTCGCCACGCCGGACGCCCGGCGCCTCGCGATCGCGCTGATCACCAGCCTGGAGGGCGCGTTCCTCCTGTGCCGGGCGGCACGCAGCACCGAGGCGCTCGACGCCGCCGCGGGCGCGGTCGTCGCCGCGGTCCGGGCCGCGCAGCAGACCTGAGGTGGCGAGCGAACCGGAGGGTCAGGTCGTCGCCGATGCCGCGAGCAGGACCGCGCGCAGCACCCAGAACAGCGGGGCGGCCACGACGACGAGCATCCAGAACGACCACGTGCGGCGGCGCGCGACCAGCCAGAGGGCGAGTGCGGCCGCCGACGTGACCACCAGCAGCCCGCCCACGAACCGCCCGAGCGCCTCCGCGCCGTCGGGCGCGCCGGAGACGAGCAGGACCAGCACGACGTTCACCGCGGCCCACACGGCGGTGGCGCCCAGCGCGGCCCGGAACCGCGTGCGCGCCCGCGGCCGCGCGACCGGCGCCCGTCCCGGGTCCGGGGCCGCCGGGTAGGGCGGCGCGCCGGGCATCGGGGCGTGCGGCGGCAGGTCGTCGGAGTAGGGGGAGTAGCCGGGCGCACCCGCCCACGAGGGCGGCCGCGGCTCCGGGGGCGGTTCGGCCATCGTCCGACGGTAGCCCCGCCCCTCGTCGCACACCGGTTCTGTCGCTCGCACACCGACTGCAGTCGGTGTGCGAGCACCACGATCGGTGTGCGAGCGCGCTCGGTGAGTCAGGTGGGTTGGGTGGCGCGGCGGCGCGGGCCGTAGGTGAGGCGCCGGAGGAGCAGCTCGGCGGGCCCCCGCGAGCCTCGCCGGTCGGCCACGGCGGCGACGGCGAGGATCACCAGCCACGTTCCGATCGCGTAGAGCGCGCTCTGCCAGAGGTGCGCACCGTCCCCGAGACCGAACGTCCACGCCGGCAGCAGCAGCGCGAACGCGACCGACTGGGCCAGGTAGCAGGAGAGCGAGCGCTGCCCGCACGCCTGCAGCGCTCGCACCACGGGGTGGTGCGGGGCTCCCCGGCCGAGGCGGACGGCGAGCAGCCCGAACAGCGCGGCGTAGCCGAGGCCGCCCGCGTACCCGCCGAGCGCGTGGAGGAAGCCGCCGAGCGCCAGGGCGAGCAGCGGGGGGTCCACCCACAGCTGCGCCGTCATGAGGGCGAACGGCAGACCGCCGAGGATCGCGGCGGCGATGCCGATGACCGCGACGCGGACCAGCAGCCCGCGGTGCCGCTCCGGCTCGTCGAGGAACCGCCGGCGCGCGGCCCACGCACCGAGGGCGACCGCGGCGAACACGGAGAAGGCCTGCAGCAGGAAGCCCACCCCGACCCACTCCACGGCCCGCACCAGGAGGGCGGAGACCGGATCCGCGATGGTCATGGAGGGCAGCAGCGGTGTGTCCGCGCCCTGCGGGGCCAGACCCGATCCGGAGTAGAGCACCGAGACCAGGAACACCCCCACCGCCGAGGTGACCAGCAGGGACACGTCGCTCCCGCGCACCAGCAGCCCGGCCAGCGCCACGGCGATCAGGCCGTAGGCGCCGACGATGTCGCCCGACCACAGCAGCACCCCGTGCACGAGGCCGATGAGGACCATCCAGCCGCCGCGCCGGCGGACCAGCCGCGTCACCGCGTCGACCGGGAGCCCCACCTCCCCGCGGCGACGGGAGAGCTGCACGATCCCGTAGCCGAACAGGAACCCGAAGAGCGGGTACGCGCGGCCGTCCACCAGCAGCATCTGCACGAGCGCGACCACCTGGTCGGCGCCGTCGAGGTCCTGCGGGTAGCCCCGGACGCCTGCCGGGTGGCCGTAGATCCAGAGGTGCACGTTCGCCAGCGCGATGAGCAGCAGCATGCCGCCGCGGGCGAGATCGGGCGCGAGAGAGCGTGCGGTGGTGGGCGTGGCGCCCGGGTCGACGGGCGGCGGCGCGGTCATACCCGACAAAATAGGCCGTGGGCCCCCGGCCGCGGATCAGTCGATGGGTGGAGGGTCACCCACCATCCTGTGGTCCCCGTCGCGGCGCGAATCGGCGACGAGGGCTAGCCTGCCCGCGTGTCTGCGTCGACCTCGTCCCCCGTCACCGTCACCGTCACCGGAGCTGCCGGCCAGATCGGCTACGCGCTGCTGTTCCGGATCGCCTCCGGGCAGCTGCTCGGGCCGGACACCCCGGTCCGCCTGCGCCTGCTGGAGATCCCGCAGGCGGTGAAGGCTGCGGAGGGCACGGCGATGGAGCTCGACGACTGCGCCTTCCCGCTGCTTCAGGGCATCGACATCACCGACGACGCGAACACCGCGTTCGCCGGCACGAACGTCGCTCTGCTCGTCGGCGCCCGCCCGCGCACCAAGGGCATGGAGCGCGGCGACCTGCTCGAGGCCAACGGCGGCATCTTCGCCCCGCAGGGCAAGGCCATCAACGACCACGCCGCCGACGACGTGCGCGTGCTCGTGGTCGGCAACCCGGCCAACACCAACGCCCTGATCGCCCAGGCCGCGGCGCCCGACGTCCCGGCCGAGCGGTTCACCGCGATGACCCGCCTCGACCACAACCGCGCGGTCGCGCAGCTGTCGAAGAAGCTGTCGGTGCCGGTCACCGAGATCAAGAAGCTCACGATCTGGGGCAACCACTCCGCCACCCAGTACCCCGACCTCTACCACGCCGAGGTCGGCGGCAAGGTCGCCGCCGAGCAGGTCGACGACGCCTGGCTGCGCGACGAGTTCATCCCCACCGTCGCCAAGCGTGGCGCGGCCATCATCGAGGCCCGCGGCGCGTCGTCGGCGGCCTCGGCCGCCAACGCGGCCATCGACCACGTGTACGACTGGGTGAACGGCACGCCCGAGGGCGACTGGACGTCGGCCGCCATCCCGTCCGACGGCTCCTACGGCGTGGCCGAGGGCATCATCTCGTCCTTCCCGGTGACGTCGAAGAACGGGAAGTGGGAGATCGTGCAGGGCCTGGAGATCGACGAGTTCTCCCGCGGCAAGATCGACGCTTCGGTGAACGAGCTCGTCGAGGAGCGCGAGGCCGTGAAGGGCCTCGGCCTGCTCTGACCTCGTTGCAGCAAAGCCACTTTCCCGCCACCAGGTGGCAGGAAAGTGGCTTTGCTGCATCAGGGGCCCTTACGCCAGCAGGACGACCGCGAACGACTCCGCCGGGAGCGTGAGCGACGACTCGTCGCCCTCCACCGGCTCCGACGCCAGCAGGATCCGGCCGATCGGGGCGTCCAGGCCCAGTGCGGCCGGCTCCGCGCCGAGGTTGCAGGCCACCCGCAGCGCGCCGCGGTGCAGCACCACCGTGCGGGCGGCCTCGTCGACCGCCACCTCCACCTCGTCCAGCCACGGGTCGGACAGCTGCGGCCAGGCCTTGCGCAGCGCGATCAGCTCGCGGTGCAGGCGCAGCAGGGTGGTGTGCGGCTCCTGGGTGGGCTCGTCCCAGTCGAGCTTCGAGTTCAGGAAGGTGCTCTCGGCGTTGGGGTCCGGGACCTCCACGTCTCCCCAGCCGTGCTCCGCGAACTCGGCGGTGCGCCCCGCCCGCACGGCCTCGCGCAGGTTCTCGTCGGGGAAGTAGGAGAAGAACTGCCACGGCGTGCGCGCGCCCCACTCCTCGCCCATGAACAGCATCGGCGTGAACGGCGAGCACAGCACGAGCGCCGCCCCGCAGGCCAGCAGGCCGGGGGAGAGGCTCTGGGTGAGCCGGTCCCCGGTGGCGCGGTTGCCGATCTGGTCGTGGTTCTGCAGGTAGGCGAGGAACCGGTGACCGGGTGTGCGGCGGGTGTCCACGGGGGCGCCGTGGGTGCGCTGCCGGAAGCTCGACCAGGTGCCCTCGTGCAGGAACGCGCGGGTGAACACGTGCGCGAGGCCGGTGAAGCCGGCGGCCGCGAAGTCGGCGTAGTAGCCCTGGGACTCGCCGGTGAGCACCGTGTGCAGGGTGTGGTGGATGTCGTCGGCCCACTGCGCGTGCAGGCCGTAGCCGCCCGCCTCCCGCGCGGTGATCAGCCGGGGGTCGTTGAGGTCGGACTCCGCGATCAGCGACAGCGGCCGTCCCACGTGCGCCGAGAGCGCCTCCACCTCGACGGCCATCTGCTCGAGCAGGTGGGTGGCGCGGCTGTCGCGCAGCGCGTGCACGGCGTCCAGGCGCAGCGCGTCGACGTGGAAGTCCCGCAGCCACATCAGCGCGTTGTCGATCGCGTAGCGGCGCACCTGGTCCGAGTGCGCGCCGTCCAGGTTCAGCGACGGACCCCAGATGTTGCTGCCGGCGAAGTACGGGCCGAACCTGTCGAGGTAGGCGCCGGAGGGCCCGAGGTGGTTGTGCACCACGTCGAGGACGACGCCCAGTCCGCGCGCGTGGCAGGCGTCGACGAACCGCTTGAACGCGTCCGGGCCGCCGTAGTTCTCGGTGACGGCGTACCAGCCGACGCCGTCGTAGCCCCAGTTGCGAGGGCCGTCGACCGCGTTGACCGGCAGCACCTCGACCATGTCGACGCCCAGGGCGGCGAGGTGGTCGAGGCGCGCGATCGCGGCGTCGAAGGTGCCCTCGGGTGTGAAGGTGCCGATGTGCAGCTCATAGAGCACGCTGCCGGGCAGCTGCCGGCCGGTCCAGTGCTGGTCGGTCCAGAAGAACGCGGTGTCGTCGTAGACGCGTGACGCGCCGTGCACACCGGTGGGCTGCCACCGCGAGCGCGGGTCCGGCAGCGGTTCCTCCTCCTCGCCGAGGAGGAAGGCATAGGCGGTGCCGGGCGCCGCGTCCGGGACGGCGGCGAGCCACCACCCGGCGGCGTCGGCGGTCATCTCGTGCGGGGTGCCGTCCACGAGCACCCGGACGCGGTCGTGCTGCGGCGCCCACACGGCGAAATCGGTCACGCCCGACGATCCTGCCCGCCGCGGCTCCGACACGCCCGCCGCAGCGGTGTGACGCCTCCCATCCCGCCCATGGGCGGGATGGGAGGGCAGCGTGCAGCCGTTCCGAGGACGGTCTCGAGTTCGGGGCGATCGGCAGGCTGATTCTGCCTGCTAGCATGCCTGCATGACTCAGGTCACCTGGAGGGCCCCGGACGAAGTCGTGGACCGCGTCCGGGCGGCCGCCGTGCGCGAGGGGCGAAGCCTCAACGACTACCTCACGAGGTTGGCCCGCGCTGCTACGGATCCCGAGCTCGCCGGTACCGATCTGGAGCAGTTGAGGGAGCGGCTAGGTCGCGCGGGCCTCCTGGCACCTGCAGGAGCGCCGCGACAGCGGCCCGATCCCGACGCGCTCTCGGATGCGCGGCAGAGAGCCGGTCACGGCACCCCGCTTGCGGATCTGGTCACCGAGGGGCGTGGGTGACCGCGACTGTCTTCGCTGACAGTTCGGCGCTGGTGAAGCTGTACGCCGACGAGGCCGGTGCCGCGGACGTGCGAAGGATTGCCCATCTCGTCGTCTCGCAACTGGCCAGGGTCGAGGTGCCGGCGGCACTGTGGCGCAAGCATCGTCTGGGGGAGATCGACGTCGCCGACACCGCCGTGCTGGTCGCTGCGTTCGAGGCCGACTACTTCGGGGGCACCGACCGGGATCCGAGGCTCGTCGCGCTGGCCGTGACGCCCGGATTGCTGGACGCCGCGGCCAGGCTGGCCGGCGTCCATGGGCTACGGGCGTACGACGCCGTGCAGTTGGCCAGCGCGGTGGCGACGCGCGCGGCAGTGGGAGACGGCACTGTGATGGCGTCGTTCGACAACGCGCTGTCGACGGCCGCCGCAGCGGAAGGCCTTGCCCTCCTGCCTCGGGGCTGAACCGGCCCGGCGCACAGCCGGCTGCCGCTAGGCGGGACGCACCAGCAGAGCCACCGGGTAACGGTTCAGCAGCTGCCCCAGCCTCGGCGCCGCGCCGTCGACGGGGGTGTCTGTGATGACGTCGTGCCAGTCCGCCGTGCCCTCGGGCAGGGGGAGCACCGTGTCGGCCCAGCCGCCCCGCTCGGCGAGGCCGACCGGCAGCCGCGTGGCCACCGCCACCAGCGACGCCGAACGCGCGAACGCCACGGCGTGCCTCGCCGCCGGACCCTGAGCGGGGAGCGGGCGGTAGCCGGTGAACACCTCGGGGCGGTAGCGGCGCAGCCGCAGGGCGCTGGCCGTGACCAGCAGCTTCGCCGCGCCCGCTGAATCGATCCCGGCGTCGACGTCCGGCAGCCAGCCGTCGTCCAGCCGGGCGAGCAGCTCCCGCCGGGCCGCCCAGTCGACGGGCCTGCGGTTGTCCGGGTCGACGAGCGAGTACTCGAACAGCTCGGTGCCCTGGTAGACGTCGGGCACGCCGGGGCCTGCGATCTGCAGCAGCTTCTGGCCCAGCGAGTTGGCCCGGCCGGGGCCCGCGATGCGGGTGACGAACTCCTCGATCTCCGCGACGATCTCCGTGTCGCCCAGCACCTGCTCCGGCCACGCGGCGATCGCCTCGTCGACCTCGGGCACGGCCTCGACGTGGCTGGTGACGAGCTTGGCCTCCTTGGCCGCCTTCGTCAGGTAGCCCGACATCCGCTCGGCCGGGATCGGCCACGCGCCCACGAGGTTCTGCCAGGCCAGCAGCTCCAGCGACCGGTCGGGGAGCGGGTGCGCGGCGGCCCAGCGGCGCAGCCGGTCGGCCCACTCGCCCGGGATCTCGGCGAGGACGGCCAGGCGTGCGCGGACGTCCTCGGAGCGCTTGGTGTCGTGGGTGGAGAGCGTGGTCATCGTGACCGGCCAGGACGCCTCGCGCGCGGCGAGCGCGCGGTGGAACTCCTGCGGCGCCACCCCGAACCGGGACGGGTCGCCGCCGACCTCGTTGAGCGCGACGAAGCGGTTCCAGCGGTAGAACGCGGTGTCCTCGACGCCCTTGGCCATCACCATCCCCGACGTCTGCTGCACCCGGGTGGCCAGCAGCCCCGCCGGGTCGGCGAGCATCGCGGCCCGGATCGCCTCCAGCAGGTCGGCGAGATCGGGCCGGTGGGTGCGCGCCACGGTGACCGCCGTGTCCAGCGCGTCCCGGCCCTCGGGCAGGTAGCTGCGGTAGACCGGGAAGCCGCAGAGGAGCTCCGCGACGGCGGCCCGGACGCGCTCGGCCGCCTCTCCGGGGTCCGGCTCGGTGGACGGCGCGGTCTCCGGCACCGGCACGAGCGCGGCGATGCGACGCACCTCCGCGGCCAGGATCGTGTCGGCCACCTCCCGGCGCGCGGCGTGCTCGGCCGCGTGCGCCGACTCCTTGCGCCCCGTGTGCTCGGCCGCCAGCTGGGTGAGCACGCCGGCGCCGTCGGGATCGACGAAGACGCCCTGGATCTCGCGCAGCGCCTCGTAGCCCGACGTGCCGTTCACCGGCCAGGACGCCGGCAGCTCCTCACCGACCGCGAGGATCTTCTCCACGAGCAGCCAGCGCTGGGGCCCGAGTGCGGCGCGCAGCCTGCGGGCGTAGGCACCGGGGTCGGACAGCCCGTCCGGGTGGTCCACCCGGATGCCGTCGACCTCGCCCGCCTCGACCCAGCGCAGCACCTCGCGGTGGGTCTTCTCGAAGATCTCCGGAAGCTCGACGCGCACCGCGGCGAGGGTGGAGACGTCGAAGAAGCGGCGGTAGGTCAGCTCCGCCGCCCCGCGCTTCCAGGACACGAGCCGGTAGTGCTGGCGCTCGTGCACCTCCTGCGCGGTGCCGGCATCGCCGGTGCCGGGCGCGATCGGGAAGGCGCGCTCGTAGTAGCGCAGCTGCGTGCGGTCGTCGGAGAGGCTCAGCTCGGAGAGGGCCTTCTCCTCGTCGGCGTCCAGCACCGGCAGCAGCACCGGCCCGGCGTCCCAGTCGATGTCGAACGTGCCCGCGTGCTCCGAGGCGCGGCCGTGCGCGAGCACGTCCCACCACCACGGGTTGGCCTGCGGCACGTCGACACCGACGTGGTTGGGCACGATGTCCAGCACGAACCCCAGCCCGCGTTCCCGCACCGCGGCCACCAGGGCCCGCCTGCCCTCCTCGCCGCCCCGCTCCTGCGACACCCGCGTGGGGTCGACGACGTCGTAGCCGTGGTTGGAGCCGGCACCGGACTCCAGCAGCGGTGACGCGTAGAGCGCCCCGGCGCCGAGGGCGTCGAGGTAGGGCAGCAGCGCGATCGCGTCGGTGAACGTGGTGTCCCGGGAGAACTGCAACCGGTAGGTGGAGCTCGGTGCGGCGGACGGCCTCACGAGCCCGCCGCTTCCATGCGCTGCAGGACCAGCACGGACCGGGCCGCCACCGGGTGCACGGCGCCGCCGGCCACCATGTGCGGCTCGGCGGCCGTGACGCCGGGAGCGGTGGACAGCGTGGTGACCTCGCCGGCCGCGGTGTCGACGACGACGGCCCACTGCGTGCCGTACTCCGCGGCGGGCAGGGTGACGTCGATGTCCTCGTAGTGGGCGTTGAGGCAGATCAGGAACGAGTCGTCGCTCACGCGTTCACCGCGGGTGTCGGCCTCGTCGATGCCCTGGCCGTTGAGGAACACGGTGACGCACTTGCCGAAGCCGGAGTCCCAGTCCTGCTCGGTCATCTCCACCCCGGACGGGGTGAACCAGGCGATGTCGGCGAGCGCGCCCGCCCGGCGCCTGCCCACCACCTTGCCCGCGAAGAACTTGCGCCGCCGGAACACCGGGTGCGCGTGGCGCAGCGCCGTGACGCCCGCCGTGAAGTGCACCAGCGCGGCGTTCTTGCCGGCCAGCGACCAGTCGACCCATGCGATGTCGCTGTCCTGGCAGTAGACGTTGTTGTTGCCCCGCTGGGTGCGGCCCAGTTCGTCGCCGTGCAGGAGCATCGGGACGCCCTGGCTCAGCATCAGGGTGGTGATGAAGTTGCGCTGCTGGCGCGCCCGCAGCGCGAGCACGGCTTCGTCGTCGGTGGGGCCCTCCACACCGCAGTTCCACGAGCGGTTGTGGCTCTCGCCGTCGTTGCCGCCCTCGAGGTTGGCCTCGTTGTGCTTGTCGTTGTAGGAGACCAGGTCGGCGAGGGTGAACCCGTCGTGCGCGGTGACGAAGTTGATCGATGCGTAGGGGCGGCGGCCGTCGTCCTGGTAGAGGTCGGAGCTGCCCGTGATGCGCGAGGCGACCTCGCCGAGGGTGCCCGGCTCGCCCCGCCAGAAGTCGCGGACGGTGTCGCGGTACTTGCCGTTCCACTCCGTCCACAGCGGCGGGAAGTTGCCCACCTGGTAGCCGCCGGGCCCGACGTCCCACGGCTCCGCGATCAGCTTGACCTGGCTGATCACCGGGTCCTGCTGCACGAGGTCGAAGAACACCGACAGCCGGTCGACGTCGTAGAACTCGCGGGCGAGGGTGGAGGCGAGGTCGAACCGGAAGCCGTCGACGTGCATCTCGGTGACCCAGTACCGCAGCGAGTCCATGATCAGCTGCAGGGTGTGCGGGTTGCGCACGTTCAGCGAGTTGCCGGTGCCGGTGTAGTCCATGTAGTACCGCGGGTCGTCCTCGACGAGGCGGTAGTAGGCGGCGTTGTCGATGCCGCGCAGCGACAGCGTGGGGCCCATGTGGTTGCCCTCGGCGGTGTGGTTGTAGACCACGTCGAGGATGACCTCGATGCCCGCGTCGTGCAGGTCGCGGACCATCGCCTTGAACTCCTGCACCTGGTTGCCCGCGCGCCCGGAGTCCCGCGCGTAGGCGTGGTGCGGGGCCAGGAAGGCGATGGTGTTGTAGCCCCAGTAGTTGGAGAGGCCCTTCTCCTGCAGGTGGTGGTCGTTGAGGAACTCGTGCACCGGCATGAGCTCGACCGCGGTGACGCCGAGCGTCTTGAGGTGCTCGATCATCACCGGGTGGGCGAGGCCGGTGTAGGTGCCGCGCAGCTCGGCCGGGATCTCCGGGTGGGCGATGGTGAGGCCCCGCACGTGCGCCTCGTAGATCACCGACTCGTGGTAGGGGATGCGCGGGGCGCGGTCGGTGCCCCAGTCGAAGAACGGGTTGACCACCACCGACTTCGGCACGTACGGCGCGGAGTCGACGTCGTTGCGCGCCTCCGCCTGCCCGAACGGGTAGCCGAACACGGCCTCGTCCCACCGCACGGGGCCGTCGACGGCCTTCGCGTACGGGTCGATGAGCAGCTTCTGCGGGTTGCACCGCAGACCCTGCGCGGGATCGTAGGGCCCGTGGACCCGGTAGCCGTAGCGCTGGCCGGGTTCGACGCTCGGGAGGTAGCCGTGGTGGACGAAGCCGTCGACCTCCGTGAGCGCGACGCGCGTCTCCTTGCCCCGCGGGCTGAACAGGCAGAGCTCGACCTTCTCGGCGACCTCGGAGAAGAGCGCGAAGTTGGTGCCCGACCCGTCGTAGGTGGAGCCCAGGGGATAGGCGTGGCCCGGCCACGGCCGCATGGTTCCTCCGCGTCTGGTGAGTGACCGCCCGGCCGCGGCCGTACGTACTCGCTGTCGTCCCGGTGAGGAGCCGGTGCCCGGCCCTCCTGACGAGCAGAGGTTACCGGGGTACCCCGACAGCGCGCCGGGTCGCGGGCGTCGCTCAGGCCAGGCGGGCGGGGAACCCGCCGGTGGCCACGGGGCTCCACCGGGTGGGGGTGAGCCGGATCAGCGCCTTGCCCTGCTCCTGCATCGCGCGGCGGTACTCGTCCCAGTCCGGGTGCTCCCCTGAGATGCAGCGGAAGTACTCGACCAGCGGCTCGACCGCGTCGGGCAGGGTGAGCAGCTCCGCGTCGCCGTCGACCTGCACCCAGGCCCCGCCGAAGTCGTCGGAGAGCACGATCACCGACGCCTTCCCGTGCCGGGCGACGTTGACCGCCTTCGCGCGCTCGGGGTAGGTGGAGATGACGATCCGGCCCTCCGGGTCGACGCCCGCGGTGACCGGCGAGCCCTGCCAGCCGCCGTCCGCGCGCGGGGTGAGCAGGACCATCTTGTGCCGGCAGCGGATGAACTCGAGGAGGCCGTCGCGGTCGACGGCGGTGTTCGTGGCGATGCTCCGGGCCATGGCCGCCGAGCGTAGTGCGCGCCGGGCTAGGCTCCCCGGTGATGAGCACCCTGTTCACCCGGATCATCGACGGCGAGCTGCCCGGACGCTTCGTCTGGTCCGACGACCGCGCCGTCGGCTTCCTCTCGATCAACCCGCTCGGACCGGGGCACACCCTCGTGGTGCCCCGCGCCGAGGTCGACCACTGGGTCGACGCGGATCCCGAGCTGGTCGCGCACCTCACCACGGTCGCCCACGCCGTGGGCGCGGCCGTGCGCGAGGTGTGGCAGCCGCCGCGCGTCGGGCTCCTCGTCGCCGGCTTCGAGGTGCCGCACCTGCACGTGCACGTGTTCCCGGCCTGGGACATGGCCGCCTTCGACTTCGCGAACGCGGCCCCGTCGGTGGAGGCGCAGGAGCAGGAGGGGCACGCGGAGAAGCTGCGCGCCGCGCTGCGGGCCGCGGGCCACGGGGACTCCGTCCCCGACTGACGGATGCCCACGTGCGTTCGCAGGCGTTGATCACAGGGCGGCGCGTGCGAGTCGCGCGCCATGGCCCTCACGACCGCGCTGACGTACTTCTCGCACGCCGCCTCGCCGTCATGATCGCCAAGAGTGGTGTGAGAGCGTCAGATCTGTCGCTCTGATGTTCCCGGCTCGAGGCCACGGCCTTCCGCCTCGGCCCGTGTGCTCGGCGCAGTCGGCCGGTTCCCCTGCCCCCGGCCCGTGGGCGAGGTGGCCGGGTGGGGTCAACTACCGAATATCGTGGCCGGCCGGGCGGCCGTCCCCGACCTGGCCCAGGCCTGTTCCGGACGAGATCGTCGCTGCTGGGTGGGTGCGCACCTGGCTGTGGTCCCGTCCCGCCCCGTCCCGGTGATCATCGGACCGGTCCGATGCCGTCCAGGCGCTCTTGACCGGCGGAAACGGGACATGTGCTGCACGGGTGCGGCTCAGGTCCCTGCTTCGCTGATCAAGTTCGCTTCGATGGGGTCGGGGAACGGCACCACAGCCGGATGAGTGGCACCCGGCGGGGACGATCTCGTCGTGGACCGGCCGGGGCTCTCGTCGGGGACGGTCGCCCGGGCGACCACGTCACTCGGTCGTTTCTGCCCACCCGGCCACCTTCGGTACCGGCGATCGGGTACGCCGCCGGACCGGCTGCGACCTCTCGGCAGGAGCGGCCGCGGTGCTCGCGCACCCCGTGTCCGCCGCACGCACCCCGATTCGCCCAACGCCACCCGTCGACGGGGTGCGTCGGCGCAGACGGGGTGTGTCGGCTCGGGTACCGGAGGCCGGCCGCTGCATGACCCGGTGAAGGTTCGCAGGCGAGATCGACGTGCGGGATTCGATCAAGAGCGTGACGCCCACCACGTCGGTCTCGCGCGTGCGGGCCCGTGGATGGAACCTTTCGGTGGAGGTGTGACCGTGCAGCTCGTCCTCGTCCGGCACGCGTTGCCGGAGCGCATCCATCCCGCCGACGCCGCTGCGGCCGACCGGCCGGGCGGACCTGCCGACCCGCCGCTCACCACGCTCGGACGCGAGCAGGCGCAGCGGCTCGTCGAGGCGCTGGCGGGGGACGAGGTCGCCGGGCTCTACACCAGCCCGCTGGCCCGGGCGCGGGAGACCGCGGCGCCGCTCGCGACCGCGCTCGCGCGCGAGCCGGTGGTCGTCGACGAGCTGCGGGAGTACGACGCCGACTCCACCCATTACGTGCCCGTCCACGAGATGGCCCGGCTCGACCCGGCGGCCTGGCAGCGGATGCTCGCCGGGCTGCTGCCCGAGAGCGTCGACCTGCCGGCCTTCACGCGCCGGGTCGCCGGCGGATTCGAGCGGGTCGTCGCCGCGCACCCGGGCCGGGAGACCGCCGTCGTCGTCGCCCACGCCGGCGTCGTGAACGCCTGGCTCGCCCACCTGCTCGGGCTGGACCGCCCCTTGGTGTTCCCGCTCGACTACACCGGTGTCACGCGCGTGCTCGCCGGGCGCGACGGGCGCCGCGTCGTCCGCACGGTCAACGAGATCGCCCACGTGGCCGACCTGCTCGCCATGACGGCGGGCGCCGGGTAGGGCAGGATCACCGGGATGCTGGTCGGGGTCCCGCGCGAGGTCAAGAACCACGAGTACCGGGTGGCGATCACCCCGGCCGGCGTGCGGGAGCTGACCGGCCGCGGCCACCAGGTGCTGGTCGAACGCGACGCCGGGGCGGGTGCCGGCCTGCGCGACGAGGAGTTCGTCGAGGCCGGGGCGCGGATCAGCGCCGACCCCGACGAGGTGTGGGCCGCGGCGGGTCTGGTGCTGAAGGTCAAGGAGCCGGTGCCCGAGGAGCACCACCGGCTGCGCCCCGACCAGGTGCTCTTCACCTACCTGCACCTCGCGGCGTCCAAGGAGTGCACCGACGCGCTGGTCACGGCCGGCGCCACGGCCGTCGCCTACGAGACGGTGCGGCTGCCCGACGGGTCGCTGCCGCTGCTCGCGCCGATGAGCGAGGTGGCAGGCCGGATGGCCCCGCAGGTCGGGGCCCACCACCTGCAGCGCACCGCGGGCGGGCGCGGCGTGCTGCTCGGCGGGGTGTCCGGCGTCCCCGCCGGGAAGATCGCCGTGATCGGCGCGGGGGTGTCGGGGATGAACGCCGCGACGATCGCGCTCGGCTTCCAGGCCGAGGTCATGGTGCTCGACACCAACATCAACCGGCTGCGGCAGATCGACTTCACCTACCGCGGACACCTGCAGACGATCATGAGCAACGCCTACGAGGTGGAGCGCGCCTGCCTGTGGGCCGACCTGGTCATCGGCGCCGTGCTCGTGCCCGGTGCGAAGGCCCCGACGCTCGTCTCGAACGAGCTCGTCTCCCGCATGCGACCGGGTTCCGTGCTCGTCGACATCGCGATCGACCAGGGCGGCTGCTTCGCCGACTCCCGCCCCACCACCCACGACGAGCCGGTGTTCGGCGTGCACGAGTCGATCTTCTACTGCGTCGCGAACATGCCCGGCGCCGTCCCGAACACCTCGACCCGCGCTCTCACCAACGTCACGCTCCCGTACGCGGTCGCGCTCGCCGACCGGGGGATCGCGGGCGCCGTCGACGACCCGGCGCTCGAGGCCGGCGTCAACGTGGCGGCCGGGCACGTGGTCCAACCCGAGGTCGCCGCCGCCCACGGCCTGCCCGCCGTCGCGCTGAGCGACGTCCTCGGCGATCTGCCGGACCCCCGGTGAGCGACCGGGCGGCCCGGCACCGGGGTCGTCGCACAGCATTTGCACAGGAGAGGCAGGACGCGGCAGCATGCCCGACGGGCTGACGCGCTGCGCATGATCCATGACGTTCGGTACACCGAACGGCTCAGCCGGCGCGGGCTGAAGGGGGAACGACCGGATGGCGGGTAGCGGACTCGGTTCCGTCTTCCGCGTCCCCGAGTTCCGGATCGTATGGGGAGCGGAGCTGTTCTCCGTCGTGGGCGACCAGCTCGCGCGCGTCGCCCTCGCGGTGCTCGTCTACGGCCGCACCGGATCGGCCCTGTGGGCCACGGTGACCTACGCCCTGACCTTCCTGCCGGCCCTGCTCGGCGGGGTGCTGCTGTCCGGGCTCGCCGACCGGTACCGGCGCCGCGAGGTCATGATCGTCTCCGACCTGGCCCGCGCCGTGCTCGTCGCGACGATGGCGATCCCAGGGCTCCCGCTGTGGGCGCTGTGCGGGCTCCTGGTCGCCGTCGTCCTGCTCGGCTCCCCGCACACCGCCGCCCAGGGGGCGCTGTACCCGGAGATCCTGCGCGGCGAGCTCTACGAGCGCGGCCTCGCCGTCCGGCAGATCACCAGCCAGACCGCCCAGCTCGTGGGCTTCGCGAGCGGCGGGCTCCTGGTCGCCGCCGTCAGCCCGGCCGGCGCACTGCTGGGCAACGCCGTGTCGTTCGCGTTGTCGGCGCTCGTCGTGCGGCTCGGCGTGAAGGACCGGCCCCGGCCGGGCAGCGCCGCCGACGCCCCCGCCGAGGCGCCGGTCGGGGGCCTGCGCGGTGTCGTCGCCGGCCTCGTCGAGATCGCCACCGACCCGCGCCGGCGTGCTCTCGTCGCCCTCGCATGGCTCGTCGGCTGGTACGTCGTGCCGGAGGCGCTCGCCGCCCCCTACGCCGACCAGCTGGGCGCCGGACCCGCCGTGGTCGGCCTGCTGATGGCCGCCGACCCCCTCGGCAGCGTCCTCGGCGCCTGGTTGTTCGTCCGGTTCGTCCCCGCCGCGACGAGGGCGCGGCTGGTCGGGGTGCTGGCGGTGGCGGCCGGCGTGCCGCTGGTGCTGTGCGCGTTCCGCCCCGGCCTGGCGCTCACCCTGGTGCTGTGGGGCGTGTCGGGGATGCTGTCCACCGCATACCTCCTGCAGACCCAGGCCGGTTTCGTGCGCGCGACCCCGGACGCCGGCCGTGGCCGGGCCATCGGCGTCGCGGCGTCCGGGATCATCGCTTCCCAGGGCGGTGCCGTGCTCGTCGGCGGGCTGCTCGCCGACGCGTGGGATCCGGCCACGGCGGTGGCCGTGGCCGGCGCGATCGGGGCGGTGCTGTCGGTCGGCGGGGCCGTCGCGTGGCACCGGGCCGACGTCACCGCCTCACCGGGGACGCGACGTTCGACCCCCGCTCGGTAGCGCTGACCGGGGGCGCGTCGTCGCCGGGCTCCGCGGAGGGGCTCGGCGGTCGGGTGGTGGGTGGGTCACCAGCTGCGGTTGCGCACGGGGGTTCCTTTCGTGGTGGGTGGTCGGGTGGTGGGTGGGTCACCAGCTGCGGTTGCGCACGGGGGTTCCTTTCGTGGTGGGTGGTCGGGTGGTGGGTGGGTCACCAGCTGCGGTTGCGCACGGGTGCTCCTTTCGTGGTGGGTGGTCGGGTGGTGGGTGGGTCACCAGCTGCGGTTGCGCACGGGTGCTCCTTTCGTGGTGGGTGGTCGGGTGGTGGGTGGGTCACCAGCTGCGGTTGCGCACGGGTGCTCCTTTCGTGGTGGGTGGTCGGGTGGTGGGTGGGTCACCAGCTGCGGTTGCGCACGGGTGCTCCTTTCGAGGTGGGCGGTCGAGCGGCGGGTACGACCCTCGGCTCCGGTTCCGGGTGGGAGGGCCTCCTGCCCGAGGGCGCCTGGTGGGCGACACACTGGGGGCCCGGCAGGGGCGGCAGAGCCACCTCCTTCGTCAGCGAGGGCCGCTCGTGTTCGTGGGCTGTGTCACGGCCGCCCCGGCAGGGGCGCCGTCGCCCGTGACAGCCCTGGGCGGGTCCACTAGCCTTGCGTCCCTCGATAGGGGAGATGGCTGAGAGTATGAATGTCTAGGGGCGCGCGCCAGGACGCTGCCTCGGGCGTCTCCGACCCGGACACCGAGGTCAGCTCCGCATGGAGACCCTCGTCCTGGGCCGTCTGGTCGATGCCCCGGCGGCTGCTCGGCCCCATCCTCGTCGTGGAGCTCACCGCGGCTCTGCTCACGGTCCTCAGCATCGCGCCCGGCGACTTCGACCGCCGGACGATCATGATGAGCCTTCTCGTGTGCGGGCTCGGCATCGTGCACTCCGAGGTCGCGCTGCGCGTCGAGCGCGTTCGTCGTCGGATCATCGACACGCTGCACGTGGACCTGAGCTCGGTGTGGACGTTCGCCGCAGCCGTCCTGGTGCCGCCGGTCCTCGCCGTGGCGGTGGCGGCCGTCGTCTTCACCCACCTCTGGTGGCGGTCCTGGCGTCCGCGGGTGGCGGTCTACCGGCACGTCTTCAGCACGGCGACGATCGTTCTCTCCTGCCTCGCCGCGGCCGCGGTGGCGGGGGTGCACCGCGACGGCGGGAGCGGGCTGGACGGCGAGGGAGCCGGAGTGCTCCTGCTCGCCGGCGCGATCCTGGTCTACACCACGGTGAACACCGCACTGGTCGCCGGCGCGGTCGCGATGAGCAACCCGCAGCCCGACATCAGCAAGGCCCTCGGCCGCTGGGACGACATACTGCTCGAGTTCGCCACGCTGTCCCTCGGAGCGATCACCGCGGTCGCGCTGTCGATCAACCCGATGCTCGTGGTCCTCGTGCTGCCCCCGCTGCTGGTGCTGCACAGAGCGGTCCTGGTCAAGCACCTGGAGGAAGCCGCCAACACCGACGGCAAGACCGGGTTGCTCAACGCCGCCGCCTGGCACGTGCAGGCCGAGCGCGTCCTGCACCGGCGGCGGCGGGCCGACGGCATGCGCGGTGTGCTGGTGCTCGATCTCGACCACTTCAAGGCGGTCAACGACACCCACGGCCACCTCGCAGGGGACCACGTGCTCGCCGCGGTGGCCGACATCCTGCGCACCGAGGTCAGGGAACGCGACCTCGTCGGCCGCTTCGGGGGCGAGGAGTTCGTCGTGATGCTGGCCGGGCTGGAGGGCAGCGGGTCGGCGGAGCTGGAGGCGGTCGCCGACCGGATCCGGCGGCGCGTGGCCGACCTGCGCGTCGAGATCCCGACCCCGGACGGGCCGCTGAGCGTGATGGGCCTCTCCGTGTCCATCGGTTGCGCGCTCTCCCCGGACACCGGCGTGGACCTGCGTGACCTGTTGCAGGCGGCGGACAAGGCGCTGTACGTGGCGAAGGGCGCCGGGCGCAACGCCGTGCGGATGGGCAGCGTGCAGCTGGGACGGGCCCCGCTGCGGCCCGTGACCACGACCGGCCCGGAAGCCGGCGACTGAGCACCCCGATCGCGTCGCGCAGCGCACCAGAGCTGTCCTGACGCTCGCGGTGCGCCGCTCGGACCGATCACTCCCGCCGTCCCGGGACCGTTCTGGCTCCATGGTCATCGCGTCACCGCCTGCACTACGCTCCGCAACGGGTCGACTCGATCGAGGACACGGACGAGACCGGTGGAGCGCATGCGGTGAGCGTGGAGGCTTCCGAACCGCAGCGGCCCGGCGTCCGCGGCTGGGCGGTGTGGACGCTCCCGCCCCGTGTGCTCGCCACGGTCCTGTTCGTGGAGGTCGTCGCGGTCGTGCTCGTGGTCGGCGGTCTCGCCCGCCGTCCGCCGCCCTCGCCGGAGGACCTCACGGCCGCGGCTGTGCTCGTGCTGCTGGGTGTCGCGTACACCGAGCTGTCGGTCGGCGTGGAGCGGATGCGGCGCCGGCTCGTCGACGCCAATCACGTCGACCTCAACTCGGTGTGGACGTTCGCGAGCATCGTCGTCCTCACCGGCCCGCACGCCGCGGTGGTGGCGGTGGTCATGCTGATGCACCTCTGGGCGCGGGCGTGGCGGCCGTCCGTTCCGCTGTACCGCCAGCTGTTCAGCGTCGCCACCGTGGTGCTGGCCTGCCTCGCCACCGGCGCCTTCCTCGAGCGCGTCGGGCCGCCGGAGTATCGGCTGTGGGTGCTCCTCGTCGCGATCGGCCTGTATGCGGCGGTCAACACCGGGCTCATCGCGGCGGTCGTCCGGGTGAGCACGCCGGACGCCGTCCCGTCGGCGCTCCTCGGGCCGTGGGACGAGAACGTCCTGGAGATCGGCATGCTCTGCATGGGCGCGTTGACGGCCATCGCGCTCGTGCTGAACCCGTGGTCCGTCCTGCTCGTGCTGCCCCCGCTGTTCGCCGTGCTCCGGGCCGTGCAGGTCCGGCCGCTGGAGGTCGCGGCCAGCACGGACGGCAAGACCGGCCTGCTCAACGCGGCGGCCTGGCTCACGGAGGCGGAACGGGTCCTGGTCCGTCCGGGCGCCGCCGAACGCGCCGGTGGCGTGCTGGTGCTCGACCTCGACCACTTCAAGGCGGTCAACGACACCTACGGCCACGTGGTCGGGGACCGCGTACTGGCCGCGGTCGCGGACGCGCTGCGCCGCGTCGTCCGGGCGCACGACCTCGTCGGCCGTCTCGGCGGTGAGGAGTTCGTCGTGATGCCACGGCGCATGGCGCACGGGGCCCGGTCGGTCGAGCTCGATGCCGTGGAGCTCGAGGTGGTGGCGGAGCGGATCCGGGCCCGGGTCGCCGATCTGCGCCTCACCCTCCCGGCGGCGGGCGGTGCCCGGACCGTCGTCGGCCTGACGGTCTCGATCGGCGGCGCGGTGCTCCCGGCGAACGGCAGCGATCTCGCCTCCCTCCTGCAGACGGCGGACACCGCGCTCTACGCCGCCAAGCGGGCCGGCCGCAACACCGTGCGCATCGAGGTGGCCCCGGTCCGGCGCTGATCGCCGGACGTGGGCGGGCGGGCGATCTGCCGCAGATCCGTCGCGGATCCGTCGTAGATCGAGCCGTAGATCGAGTCGCAAGATCCTGCCCTGCCCCACTTCCGGCGATCAGCACCGGAGCCGTGATCATTCGGTTCCCTGATCAGTTCCAGTCCTTGTTGCGCATCCGTCATCCCTCCTCCCCGGCTCGATGGGATTCGATCTCCTGCGATGGGACGGACATCACCCCCGCTTCCGCGGAGGAAGCGGCGGCACCCCGGAGGCGTGGTGAGGGCGCGTGTGCCATCCGCTCCATCCCGCGGACTGCATTCGGTGGCAACTGGGTCGTCAATTCGGTGGAATCGTGTGTTCTGCGCACTCGGACCATCTCACTGTGTCACGACCCCTCCTCCCGTGCGGTCGTACGAATGACGCCGCGATCGGTCTGCACTACCCTCGGGAGAGACGCCGAACAGCGATCGAGAGCGCAGATGTCCACACACCCCGAGGGAGCTCACGGCGCGCTTCGCCGGGCCCGGGAGTGGACGGTCCGCAGCTGGCCACTGTGGGAGATGCCGCGCCGGCTCGTGGCGGCGGTGCTCGTCGTCGAGGCCACGGCGCTCGGTCTCGTCGTGGCCGTCGCGACGCGCACGCCACTCCCGGACGGCACCCAGGTCCTGCACACGGCGCTGCTCGCCGGCCTCGGCCTGCTGCACACCGAGGCCGCGATCGGCGTCGAACGGATCCGTCGCCGGGCCACGGCGGGCGGCAGCCACGCGAACCTCAGCTCCGTGTGGACCTTCGCCGGGGCGCTCGTGCTGCCGCCGGTGTGCGCCGCCGCCGTCGCCGTGGTGGTGCACCTGCACGTGTGGGCGCGCACCGGGCGTCCCCGCGTGCCGCTGTACCGCGGGGCCTACAGCACCGCCACGATCGTGCTGGCCTGCCTCGCCGCGGCCGGGGTGGTCGCGCTCCTCGGTCGTGGCCTCTCCGCGGCCGGGCTCCCGGGGATCGTGCTCGCGCTCGGTGTCTACACCACGATCAACAACGGCCTCGTCGCCGGTGCCGTCGCCATGAGCGCGCCGCAGCCGGACCTGGCGCGCGTGCTGGGCGACTGGGACGACAACCTGCTCGAGGTGGCCACGCTCTCGCTCGGGGCGCTCACCGCGGTGGCGGTGCTCGTCAACCCGTGGCTGGTGCTCCTCGCGCTGCCGCCCCTGCTGGTCCTGCACCGCGCCGTGCTGGTCAAGCACCTGGAGGAGGCCGCGAGCACCGACGGCAAGACCGGGCTGCTCAACGCCGCGGCGTGGCACGCGCGGGCCGAGCAGGTGCTGCGCCGCGGTGGCCGGCGGCAGGGGCCGGGTGCGGTCCTCGTGCTGGACCTCGACCACTTCAAGACCGTCAACGACACGCACGGACACCTCGCGGGCGACCGCGTGCTCGCCGCCGTGGCCGGTGCGCTGCGCGGCGAGGTCCGCGAGCAGGACCTCGTCGGCCGCTTCGGCGGGGAGGAGTTCGTCGTGATGCTCGGCGGGGCCGGGCCCGCCGAGTTCGAGGCGGTGGCCGAGCGGATCCGCAGGCGGGTGGCCGACCTGCGGGTCGAGATGCCCACGCCGGACGGCCCGCTCACCGTCAGTGGGCTCACCGTGTCCATCGGGGGAGCCCTCTCCCCGGACGAGGGGGCCGACCTGCGCACGCTGCTGCAGATCGCCGACACCGCGCTGTACGCGGCCAAGCGCGGGGGCCGCAACGCCGTGCGCATGGGCGTGCCGGTGCCCGCTCCGCCGCCGGTGGTGCCGCTGCACCCCATCGGCCGGCCGCCCGACCCCACCTGAGGGTGTGACGCTGCGTGACGGCTCGGTCGCGTACTCCACCCCGATGAGCGATCGTCGTCCTCCTGACACGCCACGCAGGCCTCACTAATCTCGCCGACAGGCGCAAGCCGGTCGCGCGAGAGGAGGGGGCGGGCGTGGATGAGCCGTCACCACCGGCCGGCTGGGACCCGGCGAGCTGGGAGCTCTGGCGCCGGCCCGCCCGAGCCGTCGGGCTGGTGCTCGTCGTCGAGGTCGCGGCCGTGGCGCTCGTCGCCGCCCACCTCGCCGTGCCCACGCCGGAGGCGGTGGCCCTCGCCGCGTTCCTGACCCTGCTGAGCGTCGTGCACACCGAGCTCGCCACCGGCATCGAGCGGATCCGCAGGCGGGCGGCCCAGACCTCCTACTTCGACCTCAGCTCGGTGTGGACGTTCGCGGCCGCGCTGCTCCTGCCGCCCGCGCTCGCCGCCGCCGTCATCGCCGTGGTGTACCTGCACCTGTGGCAGCGGGTGTGGCGGCCGGCGAAGGTGCCGGTGCACCGGCACGTCTACACGACGGCCACCGTCGTCCTCGCCGCAGCCGCCGCGCACGGCGTCGTCACCGCCGCGGGCGGGTTGCCCAGTGGCCCGGAGGACGTCGCGGGCGTCGCAGGCATGGCCGCGGCCGTGCTGGCCTACGTCGTGGTCAACACGCTCCTCGTCGCCGGCGTGATCGCGCTGACCCACGAGTGGCCCGGGGTGCGCGAGCTCGTCGGGCGCTGGGACGACAACGCGCTCGAGGTCGCCACGCTCTGCATGGGCGGCCTCGCGGCCGTCACGATCGGGGCGACGCCGTGGCTGGTCGCGCTCGTCCTCCCGCCGATCCTCGTGCTGCACCGCGCCGTGCTGGTGCGCCACCTCGAGGAGGTGGCCAGCACCGACGCCAAGACCGGGCTGCTCAACTCGGCGGGCTGGCAGGCCGAGGCCACGCGGACGCTGCGGCGCACGCAGCGCGTCCGCGCCACCGCGGCCGTGCTCATCCTCGACCTCGACCACTTCAAGCTGGTCAACGACGCGCACGGGCACCTCGCGGGCGACGACGTGCTGGCCGCGGTCGCGGCGGAGCTGCGGGCCGGCGTGCGCGAGCAGGACCTCGTGGGCCGGTTCGGCGGTGAGGAGTTCGTCGTCCTGCTGCCCGAGCTCCCGCCCGGCCCGCTGGGCCGGGCCGAGATGCGCGCGGTGGCGGAGCGGCTGCGCCGGCTGGTCGCCGAGCTCGACGTGCCCGTCTGCACCCCCGACGGGAACCTGACGATCTCCGGGCTGAGCGTGTCGATCGGCGGTGCCGCCATCCCCGTCGACGGGGCCACCCTCGAGCAGGCGCTGAAGGTGGCCGACGCCTCGCTGTACGCCGCCAAGCGCAGCGGGCGCAACCTGGTGCGGATCGCGGGTCCGGTGCAGATCCCGGCCCCGCGGACCGCGGGCTGATCGAGCACGCCGGGTGGCCGGTTCCCCGGGCTTCCGTAAGCTGGCCCGGTGACCGTGTTGCGATCCGTCCGTGGCCCGGCCGATCTGAAACGGCTCGCGGCGCACGAGCTGCCGACGCTGGCCGCCGAGATCCGCCGGGAGCTGGTGGCGTCGGTCTCCCGGACCGGCGGGCACCTCGGGCCCAACCTCGGCGTCGTCGAGCTGACCATCGCCCTGCACCGGGTGTTCGACTCCCCCCGGGACACCCTGATCTGGGACACCGGGCACCAGGCCTACGTGCACAAGATGCTCACCGGCCGCCAGGACGGCTGGGAGGCGCTGAAGAAGACCGGCGGGTTGTCGGGCTACCCGAGCCGCGCCGAGAGCGAGCACGACCACGTCGAGAACAGCCACGCGTCCACCTCGCTGTCGTGGGCGGACGGGGTGGCGCGCGCCTACGCGCTCACCGGGCAGCAGCGCCACGTCGTCGCCGTGATCGGCGACGGAGCGCTCACCGGGGGGATGGCCTGGGAGGCGCTGAACAACATCGCGGCAGGCAAGGACCGCAACGTCGTCATCGTGGTCAACGACAACGGCCGCTCCTACGCGCCGACCATCGGCGGGCTCGCCGACCGGCTCGCCACGCTGCGGCTGCAGCCCGGCTACGAGCGCGTGCTGGAGGCCGGCAAGCAGGCGCTGGCGCGCACCCCCCTGGTCGGCGGCCCGCTCTACGCGGGCCTGCACGCGCTCAAGGCGGGCGTGAAGGACGCGCTGAGCCCGCAGGAGCTGTTCTCCGACCTGGGCCTGAAGTACTTCGGCCCGGTCGACGGGCACGACGTCGTGGCGATGGAGTCGGCGTTGCGGCGCGCCCGGCACTTCGGCGGGCCGGTGATCGTCCACGCCGTCACGCGCAAGGGCAACGGCTACTCGCCCGCGGAGAACGACGAGGCCGAGCAGATGCACAGCCCGTCGGCGTTCGACCCGGAGACCGGCAGGCCCACGGGCCCACCCTCGGTCGGGTGGACGAGCGTGTTCTCCGACGAGCTGCTGGCCATCGGGGCGCGCAGGCCCGACGTCGTCGCGATCACCGCGGCGATGCTCGGGCCCACCGGGCTCGCGCCGTTCGCCCGGGCCTTCCCGGAGCGTTGCATCGACGTCGGGATCGCCGAGCAGCACGCGCTGACCTCGGCGGCGGGCCTCGCCGCGGGCGGGCTGCACCCGGTCGTGGCGCTGTACTCGACCTTCCTCAACCGCGCGTTCGACCAGCTGCTGATGGACGTGGCGCTGCACGACAAGGGCGTCACGCTCGTGCTGGACCGCGCCGGCGTCACCGGCAACGACGGGCCGTCGCACAACGGCATGTGGGACCTGTCGCTGCTGGGCATCGTGCCCGGCATGCGGGTGGCGGCGCCCCGTGACGCCGCCACGCTGCGCGAGGAGCTCGGCGAGGCCGTCGCGGTCGAGGACGGGCCCACCGCGATCCGGTTCCCCAAGGGCTCGGTGATCGAGTCGGTGCCCGCGCTGCGCCGCGTGGACGGCGTGGACGTGCTGCACGAGCCGGGCGCGGGTGCGCGCGACGAGCCCTCGGTGCTGCTGGTGTGCGCCGGCGCGTTCGGCGAGCTGGGTGTGGCGGTGGCGCAGCGGCTGGAGCGCCAGGGCGTGCCCGTCACGGTGGTCGACCCGCGCTGGGTGCTGCCGGTGCCCGACGCGCTGGTCGGCCTCGCGCGCGCCCACCGGCTCGTCGTCACGGTCACCGACTGCGGGCGCCACGGCGGGTTCGGCTCGGCGCTCGCGCAGGTGCTGCGGGACGCGGAGTGCGACGTGCCGCTGCGCGACCTCGCCATCCCGCAGCGGTTCCTCGACCACGGGAGCCGGGCCGACGTGCTGGCCGAGGCCGGCCTCACCGCGCAGGACGTCGCGCGCCGCGTCACCGAGTGGGCGGCCGCGCTTCCCGCCGAGCCCGGCGTCGTGGAGCAGGCCCCCTCGCAGGAGGAGGCCCGCTGATGCGGGTTCTGATCGTCGAGGACGAGCGGCCGCTGGCCGACGCCGTGGCGCGCGGGCTGCGTCGCGAGGGGATGGCCGTCGACGTCGCCTACGACGGCGACAGCGGTCACGAGAAGGCCGTGGTCACCCGCTACGACGTGGTGGTGCTCGACCGCGACCTGCCCGGCATGTCCGGCGACCGGCTGTGCGCGGAGATCGTCGCGTCCGCGTCGACGACGCGCGTGATCATGCTGACGGCCAGCGGCACCCTCGCCGACAAGGTCGACGGGCTGTCCCGGGGCGCCGACGACTACCTCGCCAAGCCGTTCGACTTCCCCGAGCTCGTCGCGCGCTGCCGGGCGCTGGGCCGCCGGGCCACCCCGGCCGTGCCCCCGATGCTCGTGGCGGGCGACGTCGCGCTGGACCCGGCGCGCCGCACCGTGCACCGCGGCGAGCGCCCCGTGGAGCTCACCCGCAAGGAGTTCGGGGTGCTGGAGGTGCTGCTGGCCGCGGGTGGCGCCGTGGTGAGCAGCGAGGAGCTCCTGGAGCGGGTCTGGGACGAGAACGCCGACCCGTTCACCACCACCGTGCGGGTGACGGTGATGACGCTGCGCAAGAAGCTGGGCGAGCCAGGGGTGATCGAGACCGTGGTGGGCGCCGGGTACCGGGTGCCCGCCGCCGGCTGAGCCGAGGGGGCGGGCGTGGCCGAGCCTGCGCCACCGACGGTCCGCGAGACGGGCCGGCAGCCGGACTGGGCACCGGCGCCGCCGCCCCCGGTGCCCGCGCGGGTCCGCCGCGGGTCGCGGGGCGTCGGGCTGCGCCCACGGCTCACGCTGGTCTGCACGGCGGTGGTCGCGCTCGTGAGCGCGCTGCTGCTCTGGCTGGGCTGGCTGCTGGTGGGCGGCGTCGCGCGCAGCGTCCCGTCGCTGCCGGCCGGCACGACCGTGCGCGTCGGCGGGGTCGCGGTCCCGGCGGAACAGCTCAACGAGGCGATCGGGGCCGCCGCCCGTGCCGACGTGCTGCGGGCGGGGCTGATCGCGTTCCCGCTGGTCGTCGCCGCGGCCGCGGTCGTTTCCTGGGTCCTCGTCGGGCACGTTCTCGGCCCGCTGCACGCCGTCACGGCCACCGCGCGCCGGCTCACCGTCGAGTCCCTGGACACCCGCACGGGGCTGCAGGACGCCCGCGGCGAGGTGGCCGAGCTGGCTGCGGGCTTCGACGCGATGCTCGACCGGCTGCAGGCGGCGTTCGACGCGCAGCGCCGCTTCGTCGCCAACGCCAGCCACGAGCTGCGCACCCCACTGTCGGTGCTGCGCACCGAGGTCGACGTCACGCTCGCCGACCCGGCGGCCGACGTCGAGGAGCTGCGGCGCATGGCGTCCGTGGTGCGCGACGCCACCCGCCGCGCCGACGACCTCATCGCGGGGTTGCTGCTGCTCGCCCGCACCGAGGGCGCGGAGCTGGCCGACGTGCGCCCGGTCGACCTCGCCGACGTCGTGGTGCCCGCGCTCGCCGCCGTGCGGGCCGAGGCGGGTCGGCGCGGCCTGCGCACGCAGCTGCGGGCGAACCCGGCACCGACGCGGGGTGACCCGGTCCTGCTCGAGCGCGTCGCCGGCAACCTCGTGGAGAACGCCGTGCGGCACAACGTGACCGGCGGCTGGCTGGAGGTGTCCACGGGTGCGACCGACGGGCTGGCCTGCCTGCAGGTGTCCTCCTCCGGCCCGGAGATCCCGGGGGACCGGGTCGTCGAGCTGTTCGAACCGTTCCGGCGCGGGCCGGTCGCCCGCACCGCCGACACCCCCGGCTCCGGGCTGGGCCTGTCGATCGTGCGCGCCGTCGTCCACGCCCACGGCGGCACCGTGCGGGCCGAACCGGTGCCCGGTGGTGGCCTGGTGGTGACGGTCCGGCTGCCGGGCCCCTGACGCTCGCACACCGATCCTGGTGCCGGCACACCGACTGCAGTCGGTGTGCCGGCACCGATGTCGGTGTGTCAGGGGGTCGCGCGCGTCGCCAGTGCCTTCTCCAGGTCGGCGCCCAGCAGGTCGACCTGCCACTCGCGGGCGCCGCCTGCGCGCATCGCCGCGCGGACGTCGCCGTCGGCGGGCGGGCTCCAGCACAGGCGGCGCAGCAGGTCGGGCAGCAGCAGGTTCTCGACCGGGACGTTCCACTGCTCGCCGACCGCGGCCACGGCGGCGCGGGCGGCCGCCAGGCGGGCGGCGGCGTCGGGGTCGCGGTCCGCCCAGCGCGAGACCGGCGGGGGCCCGTCGCTGGGCGGGGACGCGCGGGGGTACTCGGCGGGGTCGAGCGCGGCGGCCTGTGCCAGGGCCGCGAACCAGTAGGAGGTGAGCCGGCGCTGGGCGCGGCCGCGGAACGTCGGCATGGCCGCGAGCGCCTGGGGTGACTCCGGCTGCGCGGCGGCGGCCGCGACGATCGCGGCGTCGGGCAGGATGCGCCCCGGGGCGATGTCCCGCTCGGCGGCCAGCCGGTCGCGCGCCTCCCACAGGGTCCGGGCGGCGGCGAGCAGCTTCGGCTTGCGCAGCTTGTGGACGCCCGACAGACGCCGCCACGGCTCGGCGCGGGGGAGGGGCGGCGGTGCGGTGCGGACGGCCTCGAACTCCTGCAAGGCCCACTCGAGCTTGCCCTGCTCGGTCAGCAGCCCCGCGAGCACGTCCCGCAGCTCGACGAGCACCTCCACGTCGAGCGCCGCGTACACGAGCCAGTCCTCGGGAAGCGGGCGGCGCGACCAGTCGGCCGCGCCGTGCCCCTTCTCCAGGCTCAGCCCCAGCAGCTGCTCCACGAGCGGGCCGAGCCCGACCCGGGGGAGCCCGGCCAGCCGTCCGGCCAGCTCGGTGTCGAAGAGGGCCGAGGGCCTGAGCCCGGTCTCGGCGAGGCAGGCGAGGTCCTGGTTGGCCGCGTGCAGGACCCACTCCGGCCCGCTGAGGGCCGGCGCGAGCGCGGACAGGTCGCTGCCCAGCGGGATGGGGTCGACCAGGGCCGTGCCCGCGCCGGCCCGACGCAGCTGGACCAGGTAGGCCCGCTGCGAGTACCGGAAGCCGGAGGCGCGTTCGGCGTCGACGGCGACCGGCCCGGTCCCGGCCGCCACGGCCTCGGCCGTGCGGGCCAGGGCCGCGCCGTCGGCGACGACCGGCGGTAGCCCGTCGGCGGGCCGCAGCAGCGGGACCGGCCCCTGGTGGTCTTCGAGTGTTTCTCCTGTCAGCGGATGACCCCGGCTCGCATCGCCAGCGCGACCATCTGCGCGCGGTCACCCGTGCCGAGCTTGCGCCCGATGCGCGACAGGTGGCTCTTCACCGTGAGCGCGGAGAGGCTCAGCGCCTCGCCGATCTCCTTGTTGGACTGCCCGTCGGCCACGAGCTGCAGCACCTCGACCTCGCGCGCCGAGAGCTCGCGCGGAGTGTTGTCGGTGCCCGGCACGCGGGTGCCGGTGGCGAGCAGCGGCGCGACCGTCGGGTCGGCGTAGACGCCGCCGTCCAGCACCCGCTTCACGCCGTCGGTGACGATCGCCGCCGACGCCGACTTGAGCAGGTAGGCCTGCGCGCCCGCCTGGAACGCCGAACGCACCGCGTACGGGTCGTCGGAGGAGGCGAGCACGACGAGGCGGTTCCAACCCAGTGACCGCAGCTCGGTGACCAGGTCGAGCCCGCTGCCGTCGGGCAGGCCGAGATCGAGGATCGCGAGATCGCACGGCCCGTTGGCATGGGCCCGCGCCCGCGCCTCGGCCACCGAGGCGGCCTCGTAGACCGTACCGGCGCCCATGGAGCGCAGCCGCGCGGCGATCGCCTCGCGTAGGAGCGGGTGGTCGTCGACCACCAGCACCGAGAACAGCTCTTCCCGCGGGTGCGGGACCATCGCGGGCGACAGCACAGCATGGGCGGGTGAATGACCCGCAGTGCCGCGCACTGGTGCGCCCTGGCCCACAACGGCCACGTCGTTACCTCCTGGAGTCGGTCGTTGCCCCCCGACCGGCACCAGACCCCCGGTCGATGGAGCTACTCGCCCGACCGCCCGAGGAGGTGTCGTGGAGGAAGCGTAGCCCCCCAAGCGGTCTAACGTCGTGTATCGGATCGAACTTCTCCGGGTGAAAGTTACAGCGTTGTCGATGCCCGACCACTCGTCCGGGTGACGATGGTGATCACTGGGAGCGTCGAACACGCTGGTGAACCCCCCGATCGGCGTTCGTTGACGGGTTGTGACCGTCAGACCGTCCGATGGGCGAGGGGGAGCACTCCGACCGGCGGAAGACCGGCCGCCGATGCGATCAGGGCGCAGAACGCCTCGGCGTGTCGGGACAGGTCGGTGCCGACCGGGCTCCAGGACGCGCGCAGCTCCACGTCGTCGTCGCGGCGGGGGCCGGCGATGTCGCCGAACCGCACCGACGACGTCTGCGTGACGGTGCCGCCCAGCGCCACGTGCTCCGCACCGGCGAACTCGAGCGCCTCGGTCAGCCACGACCAGCCCACCACCGGCAGCATCTCGTCACCCAGCTGCTCGGGCTCCAGGCGGGCCTGGACGAAGCAGACGAGCCGGAAGGTGCCCTCCCAGGCGTCCTGTCCGGCCGGGTCGTGCAGCAGGATCAGACGGCCGGAGGTGTCCGGCTCGTCCGTGTCGTCACCGTGCTCCCGGGCCGGGTCGGCCTCCACGCTGAACGCCCACGTCCACGGCGCGAGCCGGGGTGGCGCCTCCAGGGGCGCGAGGGCGAGCTCGGGGCGTGGCCGTACCGTGCGCATCGAGGTGACGGCCTGCTGGAACTCCAGTGGTGGGGCGGGCGCGTCGGACACGAGCGAGGACTCTAGGTCGCTCTGGGTGATCCGCAGGCGAGGCGCGCCGCACACGAGGCAACCCGTCCGGGGGACACCGACCGCCCGGCGGTGACCCGGTGGTGGCGCGTGGGAGGATGGAGGGGCCATGACGCTCTCGCCCGCCTCCGCCGTCCACCCCCGCCGGCAGCTGCCCGACGCGCCGCTCCTCGTCGCCGCGCGCGGCGAGCGCCCGTCGCGGGTGCCGGTGTGGTTCATGCGCCAGGCCGGGCGCTCGCTGCCGGAGTACCGGGCGCTGCGCGCCGGCACCGGGATGATCCAGGCCTGCCTCACGCCCGACCTCACGTGCGAGATCACGCTGCAGCCGGTGCGCCGCCACGGCGTCGACGCCGCGATCCTGTTCAGCGACATCGTCGTGCCCCTCTACGTGGCGGGCGTCGGCGTCGACATCGTCGCCGGCACGGGTCCGGTCGTCGCCCGTCCCGTGCGCACGATGGCCGACGTCGAGCGGATCCCCGCGCTGCACGTCGAGCAGGTCGCCCCGGTCACCGACGCGATCGGGCTGCTCCTGCCCGAGCTGGGCGACACCCCGCTGATCGGCTTCGCCGGCGCCCCCTTCACCCTCGCCTCCTACCTCGTCGAGGGCGGGCCGAGCCGCAACCACGAGCGCACCAAGGCCCTGATGCGCTCGGCGCCGGACGTCTGGCACGCGCTGATGGAACGCCTCGCCGGCATCACGGGCACGTTCCTGCGCGCCCAGGTCGCCGCGGGCGTCGACGCCGTGCAGCTGTTCGACTCCTGGGCGGGCGCGCTGTCCGAGCGCGACTACCGCGAGTACGTCCTGCCGCACTCCACCCGCGTCCTCGCCGGTCTCGCGGGCGCGGGCGTGCCCCGCATCCACTTCGGCGTCGGCACCGGCGAACTGCTCGGCGCGATGGCCGAGGCCGGCGCCGACGTCGTGGGCGCCGACTGGCGGGTGCCGCTGGACGAGGCCGCGCGCCGCACCGGCGGCCGCGTCGCCGTGCAGGGCAACCTCGACCCGGCCGTGCTGTTCGCCGACACCGCCTCGATCGCGGCGGAGGCGCGCCGCATCGTCGACGAGGGCCGCCGCGCCCCGGGCCACGTGTTCAACCTCGGCCACGGCGTGCTCCCCGACACCGACCCGGACGCCCTCACCAGGCTCGTCGAGCTGGTGCACTCCCTGCGGCCGTGACACCGCGGGTCGCCCCCCGTGTCGCCGTCGTCGGCGGCGGGATCTCCGGGCTGGCCGCCGCCCACCGGCTG
Source organism: Pseudonocardia kunmingensis (assembly GCF_006716445.1). Lineage (GTDB taxonomy): Bacteria > Actinomycetota > Actinomycetes > Mycobacteriales > Pseudonocardiaceae > Pseudonocardia > Pseudonocardia kunmingensis. Next base: position 754,910 of record NZ_VFPA01000001.1, on the reverse strand, counting down.
CGCACCCTGCTCGGGCCGTCGGCCGCGATCACCGTCCTCGAGCAGCGCGACCGCCTCGGTGGCGTGCTGCGCACCGTCGACCTCGCCGGGGTGGCGTTCGACGTCGGGGCTGAGGCGTTCCTGGCCCGCCGCCCGGAGGTCCCGGCGCTGCTCGCCGAGCTCGGCCTCACCGCCGAGCTGGTGCACCCGACCGGCGCGACGGCGTCGGTGCGGGCGGGCGGGCGCACCGGGCCGCTCCCCGGCGGCACCCTGCTCGGCGTCCCCACGAGCGCGGCGCGCCTGGACGGCCTGCTGTCCGCCGCCGGGCTCACCGCCGTCGCCGCCGAGCCGGAACGCCCCGTGTCCTGGCAGCCGGGCGAGGACGTCGCGCTGGGCGGGCTGCTGCGCTCCCGCTTCGGCGACGAGGTCGCCGACCGGCTCGCCGACCCCCTGCTGGGCGGGGTCTACGCGGGCCGGGTCGACGCGCTCGGCCTGCGCGCCACCGTGCCGGCCCTCGCCGCGGCCCTCGACGCCGGCGCCCCGAGCCTGACGGCCGCCGCCGACGCGGCGACGGCCCCACCCGCGAGTCTCCCGAACGGACAGCGCGAGTCTCCCGAACGAGCAGGGCGAGTCCCCCGAACCGACAGCGCGAGTCTCCCGTCCCACCCCGGCGAGTCCCCCGTTCCGGCCGGGCGAGTGCCGCGAACGAGCAGGGCGAGCCGCGCGGGTGCGCCCGGGACTCCGGTGTTCGGCGCCGTGCGGGGCGGCTACCGGGTGCTGCTGGACGCGCTCACGGCAGCGGCCGGGGCGGACGTGCGCCTGCGCACCACGGTGCGGGAGCTGCGGCGCCGGGATGCGGGCTGGCGGCTGGTGCTCGGGCCCACCACGGCGCCCGAGGCCCTCGACGTCGACGCGGTCGTGCTCGCCGTCCCGGCGCCCGCGGCGGCGCGGCTGCTCGCCGGTGCGGCGCCGACGGTCGCGCGGGCGGCGGGGGAGATCGAGCTGGCGTCCTCCGTCGTGGTCGCCCTGGCCTACCGGGCGCAGGACGCCGGGACGCTGCCAGCGACGTCGGGCGTGCTCGTGGCCGCGGACGAGCCGCTCCCGGTCAAGGCGGTGACCCACTCCTCGAACAAGTGGGCGCACCTGGGCGCGGACGGCCTCGTGCGGCTGCGCGCGTCGCTCGGCCGCTTCGGCGAGGCCGCCTCCCTGCAGGTGGACGACGCGGAGCTGGTCGCCCGCGCCCGGGCCGGGCTGGCCGCACTCGCCGGGCTCACCGCGGCCCCGGTGGCCGTGCACGTCCAGCGGTGGGGCGGCGGGCTCCCGCAGTACGCGGTCGGGCACCTGGACCGGGTGCGCACGATCGAGGACGGCCTGCCACCCGGCCTCGCGGTGGCGGGGTCGGCGCTGCACGGCGTCGGGGTGCCGGCATGCGTGGCGACGGGCCGCGCGGCCGCCGAGCGGGTGGCCCCCTTCGCGACGAACGGCACTTCCGTCGGCTAGGTACCGACGCCATGCACTGGGTGAACAGTGCCGTTCGTCGGTGGCTCCTACTGCACGTCCGACTCCGGGGGAGGCAGCTGCACCGTTCGCTGCGGCTCCACCGCGGCCACTCCCGTCACCGCGCCCAGCGCCTGCAGCTGCGTGTCCTCGGCAGAGCCGGTGATCACCCCCAGCGGGCGCAGTACGTGCTCGACGCGCATCCCGCCGCCCTCCAGCGCCGTGACGACGTCGTCGATCCGGTCCAGCGCGTCGTCGGCGACGGAGACCGTGATCTTCTCGGGCATCGTGGTCCCCTCTCAGGCCCCGGGCGCGCGGACCAGGCCGGCCCCGACGTCCGTGGCGGGCAGCGGCAGCCGTTGCGCGGCCTGCAGGAGCTGGGTCCACAGCTCCTGCCCGGTGGCCCCCGTGCGCTGGGACCACAGCGCCGCGATGCCGGACACGTGCGGTGTGGCCATGCTGGTGCCGGAGATCGTGTTCGTGTTCTGCGGCGACGGCCATGACGAGTAGACGTCGACGCCGGGCGCGGCGATGTCGACCTGCCCGCCCTCGACCGGCGAGCTCGCGGCGGAGAAGTCGGCGATCGCCAGCGCGACGTCCACCGCGCCGACCGCCATGATCGACGGGCTGTTGGCCGGCACCCCCACGAAACCGGGGTTGCCCGCGCTCCGTTCGGCGTTGTTGCCGGCCGCGGCCACGACCAGGGTGCCCGCCTCGAGCGCCCGGCGGCCCGCGGTCTCGTAGGCGGTGGAGACCTCCTGCATGTCGGCGCCCAGCGACATCGAGATCACGCGGGCGCCGGCGGCGACGGCCCAGCTCATGCCGGCGAGGATGTCGGCGTCGGTGCCCGACCCGTCGTCGCCGAGGACCTTGCCGACGAGGATGCGCGCCCCGTGTGCGACCCCGTAGCGGCGGCCCGTGCCCGGCGCCAGCGCGCCGCAGGCCGTGCCGGCGACGTGCGTGCCGTGCCCCTGCACGTCCTGGGGCTCCTGCCCCTCGACGAACGAGCGGGCCTCGATGTCGCGGCCGGCGAAGTCGGGGTGGGTGAGGTCGAGGCCGGTGTCGAGCACCGCGATCGCCACGCCCGCGCCGGTCTCCGGGGCCACGGCGACGCCCGTGGCCTGCAGTCCCCAGGTCAGCTCCTCGGTGTCGCCGAACTGCGCGGGTGCCACCCGGGCCCCGGGCCCCGCGGCCCGGGCGTAGAGGAACTGCGCCGCGTCGCGGAAGCCCCGCAGGTACTCCTCGGACAGGGACCCGCCGGGCGCCGCGTCGAAGCGGGGCACGCCGATGGCCCGCTGCACCCGCTCCCGCTCCACCCCCAGCAGCCGACGGTCGGCCCGCGCGGCGTCCAGCTGCTGCGCGGTGAGGTCCGCGACGGCCACCCCCAGCTCGGCGAAGAAGGTCGGGTGGGTGCGGGCCGCGGCGCCGCGGTCGGAGTCGCGGGTGTTCGTGACCTCCTCGGCGCCGCTCAGCTCCCGTATCGCGGTGCAGGCGGCGTCGTCGTCGCTCCGCAGATCGTCGCCCAGCACCAGCAGGTAGCGGCCGGTGTACCGCTCACCGGACCCGACCTCGACGGCTCGCGCCACGTCGCCTCCCCGATCATCGCCACTCGTCAGGGGCACATCGTGCCGGGGTGGGGCGGGCGCGTCACGTCGGACCGGAGCGACGCGCCGTCAACCGGCGGCCACCGACAGCGACGCGTGCCGCACGCCGTCGTCGCCCACGGCGTCCAGGACGGCCGCCGCGAGGTCGGCGCGGGCGAGCCGGTACGAGCCGCGCACGTTCGCGCCCACGCGGCGGCGCACCGCGCCGGTGCGGGGGCCGTCGGTGAGCTGCGGCGGGAGCACGATCGTCCAGTCCAGGTCGCTCGCGCGCACGACCTCCTCCATCGCGCGCATGTCGGCGAAGGGGTGCCGCAGGACGTATCCGAGCACGGGCTTGACGACGAACCGGACGAACGCGGTGTCGCCCGTCGTGTGGGCGCCTGCCGCGCTCACCACCACGAGCCGGCGCACCCCGGCGTCGCGCATCGCGGCGACGATGACGCGGGCGGCGTCGGTCCGGACCGTCGTGGGGCCGGAGCCGGAACCGAGGGCGTCGACGACGGCGTCCGCGCCGGCGACGGCTGCGCGGACCGCGGCCCGATCGTCGAGCTGCACGGTCACGACGTCCAGGCGATCGGCGGCGGGCAGTCCCAGCCGGGCGGGGTCGCGTACGACCGCGGTGACGTGGTGCCCGGCGTCGAGCGCCTGCTCGACGACGTGCCGACCGGTGCCGCCGGTCGCCCCGAACACGGTGATGCGCATGGGTCCTCCTGGGTTGAGTGAACACTCACCACTAGGGTGGGTGAGTACTCACTCACCTGTCAAGCGGGCTCGCCAGGGGGACGCATGGGGACGCGGGAGGACATCGTCGGGGCGGCAGCGCAGATCATGCGCACCGAGGGCTTCGCGCGCGCGACGACGAAGGAGATCGCGCGCGCGGCCGGCTACTCGGAGGCCACGCTCTACAAGCACTTCCGGGACAAGACCGAGATCTTCCTGCACGTGCTCGACGGCCGGCTGCCCGGTCTCGGCGCCCTGCTCGCCGAGCTCGAGGAGCACCCGGGGCGGGGCGAGGTGCGGGCGAACCTCGAGGAGTTGGTCACCACCGCGCTGCGGTTCTACGCCGACGCGTTCCCCCTCGCGGTCTCGCTCTTCTCGTCGCGCCGGTTGCTCGACGCCCACCGCGCCCGCATCGACGAGCTCGGCGCCGGTGGGCCCCGCTACCCGCTCGTGGCGCTGGCCCGCTACCTCGCCGCGGAGCAGCGGCGCGGCCGGGTCCGCGCAGGCGCCGACCCCGACGCGATGGCAGGGCTCCTGCTCGGCGCGTGCTTCCAGCACGCGTTCCTGGTCACGTTCTCCGGGGAGACGCCGTCGTCCGGGCAGCTGTCCGCGCTCGCGGCCCGGCTGGTGGCCACCGTGCTGGAGCCCACGGCCTCGGACGCCGGGAGCTGACGGGGTGCGTGGCAGGATGGGGACGTGGCACGTCTGGACTACGCCGAGCTGAACAGCGCCATCCGCTACACCATGTGGTCGGTGTTCCGGGTCGAACCCGGTCGGCTCGGCGACGAGCGTGCCGGCGCTGCCGGTGAGTTCGCCGAGTTCCTCGACGCCCTGCGCGGCAAGGGCGTCACCGTGCGCGGGGTCTACGACGTGGCGGGCCTGCGGGCCGACGCCGACTTCATGGTGTGGTGGCACGCCGACAACGTCGAGGCACTGCAGGCGGCGTACTCGAGGCTGCGCCGCACCACCGCGCTCGGCCGGGCGAGCAGCCCGGTCTGGAGCCAGGTGGCCCTGCACCGGCCGGCCGAGTTCAACAAGAGCCACCTGCCGGCGTTCGTCGCGGGGGAGGCGCCGCGGCGCTACATCTGCGTCTACCCGTTCGTCCGTTCCTACGAGTGGTACCTGCTCCCCGACGAGGAGCGCCGGTGGATGCTCGCCGAGCACGGCAAGGAGGCGCGCGACTACCCGGACGTGCGCGCGAACACCGTGCCCGCGTTCGCGCTCGGCGACTACGAGTGGATCCTCGCGTTCGAGGCCGACGAGCTGGACCGGATCGTCGACCTCATGCGCCACCTGCGCGGCACCGACGCGCGCCGGCACGTCCGCGAGGAGACCCCGTTCTTCACCGGCCCCCGGGTGGAACCCGGGGACCTGGTGGCGACACTGCCGTGACCGAGTAGCGCTGAATCAGCGCTACTCGGCGAGCTGATGGCGCGAGACCGCGGGACCGCTGTGACGACGGAGCAGCTCGTCGCCGACATTCGCGAGGAGCGCGACAGGTGATCGATCTCGTCGTCGACGCCTCAGTCGCCGCGCGGGCGGTGACGGCGGCTTCGGCCAGAGATCGAGGACTGCGCGACCGGCTGACGAGCTCTGTCTGCCACGCTCCCCACCTCGTCGATGCGGAGGTCGGCAACGCCCTGCGTCAGCAGGTTGCCGCTGGTGCGATCGAAGCCGACACCGCGGAAGCAGCGCTCCGTGCGTTGGAGCCCTTGATCGCGACGCGATATCCGCCGACAAGAGGCTCGCGAACGCTCCCGGCCTCCCGTGCGAGGTCGAGGTGATCAGCTAGCGTCCGGCTCCAGGCGCAGGGAGACCGAGTTGATGCAGTACCGCAGGTCGGTCGGCGTCTGGTAGCCCTCCCCCTCGAAGACGTGCCCCAGGTGGCTGTGGCAGGCGGCGCACAGCACCTCGACCCGGCGCATGCCGAGGCTGGTGTCGACGCGCTCGATCACGGCGTCGCCGGCGAGCGGGGTGAAGAACGACGGCCAGCCGCAGTGCGACTCGAACTTCGTGTCGGAGCGGAACAGCTCGGCGCCGCACGCGCGGCAGGAGTAGACGCCCTGGGTCTTCGTGTCGGTGTACTCACCGGTGAAGGGCCGCTCGGTGCCGGCCTGGCGCAGGACCTGGTACTCGGCGGGCGTGAGCTGGGCGCGCCACTCGGCGTCGGACTTGACGACCTTCGGTGCGGGTTCGGTGGCGGGATCCATGCGCTCCACACTATGTCGCCCGCGGGGCCGGTGCAGCGACCCGGCACCGGCGAGCAGCAGCGGCACGACGAACCAGCCCACCCGGCTCGACGGCGCGAGGAGCACGGCGGCCGCGAGGCTCGCCGCCGCGAACCGGGCGGCCGCGGGGCCGTCGAGCGGCGGGCGGGCGAGCAGGCGCGCGAGGGCGATCACCGCGGCGGCGAGCAGGAGCCCCAGCGCGAGCGCCCGGCCACCGGGCAGCGCCGCCAGCCACGCTCCCGGCACCGGGCTCGCCGCGGGCGTCGGCACGGTGGCCAGGCCGGCGGGGAACACCACGAGGTGCTCGAGCACCAGCCGCGGCGCCCGCAGGAGGTCGGGCAGGGCGAGCAGCAGCGCAGGTCCCGCCGCGGCGCAGGCGAAGCGCAGTGCCGGGCGACGGCCGCCGGTGCCGGCCAGTACGACGAGCAGGACGACCACGACCGGCCACGCCGACGGCTTCGTCCCGGCCGCGATCCCGGCCAGGGCACCGGCGGCGAGGACCGGGCGCAGCTCGTCGTCGGGCCGCGACCGTCGCACCACAGCCGCGTGCGTGAGGCCGACCGCCGCGACGAGGAGGCCGGCGAGGGCCAGGTCGTGGCCGCCGGTTGCGAGCGTGAGCGTGACGAGCGGGTTTCCGGCGAGCAGCCAGCCCGCAGCGGTGCCGGGCCGGGCGCTGCCCGCGAGCGCGCGCAGGCCGAGCGCGCACCCGCCCACGGCCACCGCGGCGAACGCGAGCCGGGCGTCGGTCCACCACACGTCCCCGAACACCGCGCGGGGCAGGCCGAACACCGCCATCCCGGGCAGGTAGGGGAAGAAACCGTCCGGTCCGGCGGCGGCCGCCACCGGGGACGGGTACGGGCTCCCGGTGGCGAGCCAGCGGCGGGCCGCCTCCTCGACCACCCACACCTCGGGCTGTGCGAAGGGGCCGGGACCGCGCGTGCCACCGCGGGCGAGCACCAGCACCGCCAGCGGCACGAGCCCGCACAGCGCGCCCGCGACCCAGGGGGCGGGCGGCCGGCGGGCCGTCGGCGTCACCGCGAGCAGCAGGTAGCCGGCGCCCGCGACGAGGCCCCACACGCGGTACGCGGGCTGGTCGGTGACGGCCGCGAGGCCGAGGGCACCTGCCGCGCACGCGACGAGCAGCATGCGGGGACCGGGCCGGCGTCCGGTGGCCGGCCCAGGTCTCCCGTCCGGCCGCGGAACCCGCCCCGCGCCCGTGCGGGACCCGCCCGGACCGGACGGGGGACGCGGCCGTGGTGGTGTCCCACCGGGCGCGGCACTGTCCGGATGCGGGACTCGCCCTGTCGGAACGGGAGACTCGCCGGGTGTGGCTGCGGGACTCGCCGGCGGGGGTCCGGGGCGGGTGCGGGGCATGGCGACCGACGCTAGGAACGGCGCGGCCGCGGGCCGTCCCGCTGCGGAGCGGTTCCGGCGGGCGCGGACGTGGCTCTGCAGGGGGACGGCGTCGGCGCCGCCCGTCCGTAGCATCGGCGCCGATGCCTGCCGTGCCGACCCGATCCGCCGCCGGCGCCTCCCGCGCCGTGCCGGTGCTCGCGGGTGCCCGCCGCGCGGCCCGGCACCTGCTGGCCGGGGCCGACGAGCCGGTGGGGGTCGTCGACGGGCTGGGCCGTGGGGTCCGCATCGGGCTCCAGGTCGCGGTCGTCGCCGCGATCGGGGTCGACCTCGTGCAGCTGGTCGGTGACGGGCACAACGACCAGCTCGTCGCCCTGCTGCTGGCGCTGGCCCACGCCGGGGCCGTCGGGCTGGCGCTGCGGCAGCCGCTGATGGGGTGGCGCCTGTCGTTCCTCACGACCGTCCTGACGCCCCTGCTGGTCACGACGAGCACGGTGCCCGGGCCCACCTCCACCCTCGTGCTGCACCTGGCGACGCTGTTCCTGCTGGCCGTCGCCGTCCCGGCGCCGGTCGCCGCGCTGGCGGCGGTCGCCGCTCTCGTTGCCGGGGCCGCGTGGACGCTCGTGGGCGGGGCGGCTCCGGCGTTGATCGCGGGTGTCACCGGGGTACTGGTGCTGGTCGCCGGGCTGGGCACCGCGCTGCGGGCCTTGCGCGGCACCACCGGCCGGCTCGCGGAGGCCCAGCGCGGCACGGCCGAGGAACAGGCGCGGCGCGCGGTGCTGGAGGAGCGCACGCGCATCGCCCGCGAGATGCACGACGTGATCGCCCACCACCTGTCCGCGATCGCGGTGCGCGCGGAGAGCGCGACGCAGCGGGTGCCGGGGACCGGCCCCGGCGCCGTCGCCGAGTTCGCGACGATCGCCGGTGCCGCGCGCGACGCGCTCACCGACATGCGCCGGCTGCTCGGCGTGCTGCGGGCCGACGACCCGGACCGGCCCAGCGCCCCCGTCCCCGACCTGGACGGGATCGCCGGGCTCGTCGAGGGTCTGCGCGGCTCCGGCGTGCCGGTCGAGCTGGACGTGACCGGTACGGCGCGGCCGGTGCCCGACGACGTCGGGCTCACCGCGTACCGCGTGGTGCAGGAGGCGCTGTCCAACGCGGCGCGCCACGCGACCGGCGCACCGGTGGCGGTGCACGTGCGGTGGTTGCCGGCGGCGGTGCGCGTGCAGGTCGAGAGCGGGATGCCCGCCGCGGTGGGGGGCGGTGCGTCCCCCGGCGTCGGCACCGGGCTCGTCGGGATGCGGGAACGGGTGGCTGCCGTCGGCGGGTTCCTGGTGGCGGGCGCGGGCCCGGGCGGCTACACCGTGGACGCCACGTTGCCGACGGAGCCGGCGTGACCACCGTGCTCGTCGCCGACGACCAGGACATCGTGCGTGACGGCCTGGCCGCCATCCTCGACGCCGCACCGGGCATCCGGGTGCTCGACACCGCCGCGGACGGCCGGCAGGCCGTCGACCGCGCGCGCCGGCTCCGGGCTCTCGGCACGCCCGTCGACGTCGTGCTGATGGACGTCCGGATGCCCGTGCTCGACGGCCTCGCCGCCACGCGCGCGCTGCTCGCCGAGGCCGCCCACCCACCGACGCGCGTGCTGGTGCTGACCACGTTCGACCTGGACGAGTACGTCTACGAGGCGCTGCGGGCCGGGGCGAGCGGGTTCCTGCTGAAGGACGCGCCCACCGCGGAGCTCGCGGCCGCGGTCCGGGTGGTGGCGGCGGGGGAGGCGCTGCTGGCCCCGAGCGTGACCCGCCGCCTCATCGCCGAGGTGGCCGCCCGCGGGCGCACCGGTGGCCGGGAGCGGCTCGCCGTGCTGACCGCGCGGGAGCGGGAGGTGCTCGGGCTGGTGGCGCGGGGCCTGGCCAACCGGGAGATCGCCGCGGAGCTGGTCGTCGCCGAGGAGACGGTCAAGACGCACGTGGGGCGCATCCTCGCCAAGCTGGGGCTGCGCGACCGCGTGCAGGCCGTGGTGCTGGCCTACGAGTGCGGCCTCGTGGTGCCCGGCGCCACTACGCCAGCGTGGTGAGCACGAACACCAGCGCGTTCCACACCACGTAGACCACGCCGACGAGCAGCAGGACGACCACCAGCACGGCAGCCCACCGCCTGCCGCCCTCGGCGCGGTTGGCGGAGTCGGCGAAGTCGCTGACCCCGTCCAGGTAGCCCTCGACGGTGAACGCGGGGGTCTGGCGCTGCATGCGGTCCAGGTGCGCGGCGAACGCCTGCGCCTCCGGGTCGTCGGGGTCGAGCCCGAGCAGCTCGTCGTCGAACTGCCGGGACCATCCCGGGCGGTCCGGTTCGTGGAGATCGGGCACCTCGGGAAGGGTAGCGGGTACGGTCCGGTTCCGTGGCGAGCAAGAGCGCGGTGGAGTTGCTGAGCGTCCCCGGGCCTGACGGCGACCGTGAGGTACGGCTGACCAGCGCCGACAAGGTGTACTTCCCGGAGCGGGGGATCGCCAAGGGCGAGCTGGTGCGGTACTACCGGGCGGTGGCCGAGCCGCTGCTGCGCGCGCTGCACGAGCGGCCCACCAACCTCAAGCGCTACCCGGACGGCGTCGAGGGCGAGGCGTTCTTCGCCAAGCGGCTGCCCAAGGGCGCTCCGCCGTACGTCGAGACGGCGCGCGTGACGTTCCCGAGCGGCCGGACCGCCGACTCGCTGTGCCCCACCGAGCAGGCCGTGCTGGTCTGGGCGGCCAACATGGGCACGTTCGACTTCCACCCGTGGCCGGTCCGCCGCGCCGACCCCGACCGTCCCGACGAGCTGCGCATCGACCTCGACCCGCAGCCGGGCACCGACTTCGCCGTCGCCGTCGCCGTCGCCGGCGTGCTGCACGAGGTGCTCGACGAGGCCGGCCTCGTCGGATGGCCCAAGACCTCGGGCGGTCGCGGCGTCCACGTGTTCTGCCGGATCCGCCCCGAGTGGGACTTCGTCGCCGTCCGGCACGCCGTGATCGCGATCGCCCGCCGGGTGGCCGACCGGCTGCCCGAGCGGGCCACGGTCGCGTGGTGGAAGGAGGAGCGCGGCGAGCGGGTGTTCCTCGACTACAACCAGGCGGCCCGGGACCGCACGGTGGCGTCGGCCTGGTCGGTGCGCGGGCGCCCGCGGGCAACGGTGTCGATGCCGGTGACCTGGGAGTCGCTGCCCGACGTCGAGCCCGAGGACTTCGACGTGCGCACCGTCCCCGGTCTGCTGGCCGAGCACGGCGACCCGCACGCCGGCATGGACGACGCGGTCGGCGGCCTGGAGGTGGTGCTGGACTGGTACGCCGCCGACGAGCGCGACCGCGGCCTCGGCGACCTGCCCTACCCGCCCGAGTACCCGAAGATGCCGGGCGAGCCGATGCGGGTGCAGCCGAGCCGGGCGAAGGCCCCGGCCGCCGAGGAGACCTGACCCGCGGGCTCCGCACACCGTGCATGCACTTCGCACACCGCCGGCCTTGCGCGAAGTGCATGCTGGGTGTGCGACGTGGGGTGGCGCGCGCTACTGCGGCGCCGAGTCCGGCTCGGTTTCCGCCAACCGGGGGCGGGAAGGCCTGGGGGAACCGACCGGCCCCGAGGAGGCACCATGCGAGCGGTCACCTGGCACGGCAAGCGCGACGTGCGCGTCGACACCGTGCCCGACCCGACGATCCAGGCCCCGACCGACGTCGTCGTGCGCATCACGTCCACCGGCGTGTGCGGCTCGGACCTGCACCTGTACGAGGTGCTCGGCCCGTTCCTGTCCGAGGGCGACATCCTCGGGCACGAGCCGATGGGCGTCGTGCAGGAGGTGGGACCGGACGTCACGGCCGTCGCGCCCGGGGACCGCGTCGTCATCCCGTTCAACGTCTCCTGCGGCACCTGCTGGATGTGCTCCCAGGGGTTGCACTCCCAGTGCGAGACGACGCAGGTGCGGGCGCAGGGCAAGGGCGGGTCGCTCTTCGGCTACACCAGGCTCTACGGCCAGGTGCCCGGTGGGCAGGCGGAGTACCTGCGCGTGCCGTTCGGCAACACGCTGCCGATCCCGGTGCCGGACGGCCCGCCGGACGACCGGTTCGTCTACCTCTCCGACGTGCTGCCGACGTCGTGGCAGGCCGTGGAGTACGCCGCCGTGCCCGACGGCGGCTCGCTCGCCGTCCTCGGGCTCGGGCCGATCGGTGACATGTCCACGCGCGTCGCGCAGCACCGCGGGGTGGAGAACGTGATCGGCATCGACCTCGTGCCGGAGCGGCTGGAACGGGCCCGCGCGCACGGCGTGACGGTGCTCGACCTGTCCGAGCACGGCCGCGACCTCGCCGACCACGTCCGGGAGCTCACCGGCGGCCGCGGCCCGGACGCGGTGATCGACGCCGTCGGGATGGAGGCGCACGGCTCGCCCGTCGGCAAGCTCGGGCACCAGCTCGCCGGCCTGCTGCCCGACGCCGTGGCGGCGAAGTTCATGGAGACGGCGGGCACGGACCGGCTCAACGCGCTCTACTCGGCGATCGAGCTGGTGCGCCGCGGCGGCACGATCTCGCTCAGCGGCGTGTACGGGGGCATGGCCGACCCGCTGCCGATGCTGACGATGTTCGACAAGCAGATCCAGCTGCGCATGGGCCAGGCCAACGTGCACCGTTGGGTGCCCGACATCCTCCCGCTGCTCACCGACGACGACCCCCTCGGCGTCGACTCCTTCGCCACGCACCGCCTCCCGCTGGACGCCGCGCCGCAGGCCTACGCCACGTTCCAGGCCAAGGAGGACGGGATGGTGAAGACCCTGCTGCAGCCCGCGGGGTAGGGCTCAGCCGATCCGGGCGGCGAGGACGTCGCGGCCGGGACCCGTGAGCTCGTCGACGACGCCGCGCCGCCCGGCCATCGCCATCAGCAGCGCCTCGCCGGGCCCGCGCAGCTCGGGCCCGCGGCCCGCGGCCCAGACGAGGTCCGTGGCGACCAGCCGCAGCCCGCGGGCCCGCCAGAACGCCCCGATCGGCGGCGCGAACCGGGCGAACTCGAGGGCCGGGCGGAGCCGTTCGGCGGGGACGGCGCGCGGGAGGCCGAGCGGCCGGCGGATGTCCTGGTGGTGGATCACGCCGTCGAGCAGCGCGACGCGGCCGCCGAAGCCGGCCGTCAGCCCCGTCGGTTCGAGCTGCTCGCGCAACCGCGCGAGCAGCTCCGCCGGGTCCTCGTCGCCGCGCTCGATGACGCCGAGGGTGTTGAGGCGGCTCGGGCGGAACCCGGCCCGGAGAGCTCGCCGGGCAACGTCCCGGTGGCGCAGCCCCTCGTAACTGATCATGTGCGTGACCACGTCGCGCACCCGCCACTCCGTGCACAACGTGGGTGCGTCCCACTGCTGCGGCGTCAGCTCGGCGAGCAGCTCGGCGAGGTCGGCGCGCTCGTCGCGGGCCAGCTGCATGCAGCTCATGGCACGAGTCTCGACCAGAGGACGAGCGGGAGGCAACGCCCTCGTCGACGCGCGACCCGCGCCGATCCCGGCGAGGATGGTCGGGTGCCCGCGCCACCCGCCTTCCACGACCTCGTCGACCGGCTGGACCACCCCGTCCTCGTCGTCACCGCCGCGGCGGGCGGCGAGCGCAGCGGCTGCCTCGTCGGCTTCCACACCGAGTGCAGCATGGACCCGCCGCGCTACCTGGTCTGCATCTCCCGGGAGAACCACACGTTCACCGTGGCCGCGCGCAGTGCCCACCTCGCCGTGCACGTCCTGGACCGCGCCGACACCTTCCTCGCGCGGCTGTTCGGCGGGCGCACCGGCGACGAGGTCGACAAGTTCGCCGCCTGCGACTGGCAGGACCACCACGGCGTCCCGGTCCTCGGCGGAGCCGCGGCGTGGTTCGTCGGGCGGGTGCACGAGCGCATCCCGCTCGGCGACCACGTCGGCCACCTGCTGGAGCCGGTCGAGGCGGAGGTCGCCTGCGGCGCGGAACCGATGGCGTACGGGCAGGTGCGGACGATGCCGCCGGGGCACCCGGCCTGAGCGCGTGCCTCCGCGGGCCGCACCGGTCGTGGTCGCGCTCACGCGAACAGCTCGCCGAGCAACTCGGGGCCGATGGCGATGGGGGCAGGACGGTGGGCGGGTGGCTGCGCGCCCATCAGCTCGCGCACCAGGAAGTCCCAGCAGCGCGTGCGGACGTAGGCGAGGCAGTCGAGGAACGTGTGCTCGGCCCCGGGCACGACGAGCAGCTCGAAGTCCTTGCCCGCGGCGACGAGCCGGTCGGCCAGCCGCAGCGTGTGGTGCGGGTGGACCTGGTCGTCCATCTCGCCGTGGACGAGCAGCAGCCTGCCCGCCAACCGGTCGGCGAGCTCCACGTTGGAGGCACGGGCCCACGCCTCGGGGTTGTCCGCGCCGTCGTAGGCCTCCACGAAGCCCGGGCTGAAGCAGCGGGCGTCGTGCGAGCCGGCGAGGGCGACCCCCACCCGGTAGGTCTCGGGGAAGTCGAGCATCGCCCGCACCGCGGCGAACCCGCCTCCGGAGTGGCCGAACGCGCCCACCCGGTCCAGGTCCATCCACGGCCGGGTCCGGGCCAGCTGCCGCAGCGCCGCGACGTGGTCGGCCAGGCCGCCCGCGTCGGCCAGCCGGCCGTAGGAGGCGTCGTGGAAGGACTTGCTCCGCCCCGGGGTGCCCCGCCCGTCCAGGGCCACCACCACGAATCCCAGCGCCGCGAGGGGTTCGGCGTCCAGCCCCATCCCACCGGGGTCGAAGCCCGGGGCGACCCGGTCGACCTGCGGGCCGGGGTAGACGGTGTCCACCACCGGGTAGCTCCGGGCGGGGTCGAACCCCCGCGGCCGGTACAGCACCCCGTAGACGTCGGTCACCCCGTCGGCCGCCGTGACGCGGAACCGTTCCGGCGGCGTCCAGCCGGTGGCGGTGAGTGCGCTGATGTCGGCGCGCTCCAGCTCGACCAGCACCCGCCCGGTCCAGTCGCGGACCGTGGTCACCGGCGGGGTGTCGACGGTGGACGCGGAGTCGAGGAAGTACTCCTGGTGGTCCGGCACGGTGACGACGTGGTCCAGCGCGTCGTCGGTGACCGTGGCGAAGCCGGAGCCGTCCAGGCCGACCCGGCACACCGTGCGCCGGTAGGGATCGTCGTCCACGAGCCCGGAGGCCGTGAAGTACACGACCCGTTCGACCTCGTCCACGCGCAGGATCTGCCGCACCGCCCACCGCCCGGCGGTGACCTGCCCGAGCAGCGCGCCCGTGTTCAGGTCGTACCGGTACAGGTGGCCCCAGCCGTCCCGCTGCGAGTACCACAGCACCTCGTCGACCAGCACCCGCACGATCGGCGGCTCGAACATCCACTGGTTGGGCTCCACGCGGGTGGCACCGGTCTCGCTGAGCACGACCGCGACCTCGCCGGTGGCCGGGTCCAGCCGGTGCAGGGTGAGCGAGCGCCGGTCGCGGGGCTGGCCGAGGTAGTAGACCGCCGAGCCGTCCGGGGCCCACCACGCCCACCTGGCCGAGATCGGCGACATCGTCGGCATGAGCAGCGGCTCGGCCTGCGCGCGGACCACCGTGGCCTCGGCGACGTCCAGCACGACCAGCTCGGCCTGCGGCAGGTTCTCGTCCCCGGGGTAGGCGTACCGCTGGGTGTGCAGCGCCGGGGCGCCGCCGTCGGCCGGTCCGGCCTCCACGAGGTGGGTCTGCCGGACGCGGCGCTCGTCGGTCCGGTGCGCCAGCACCTTCGTCGAGTCGGGCGACCAGGCCACCGCGGGCGGCAGGTGCGGCAGGCCGAGCTTGCGCAGCAGGGTGGCGTTGCTCGTGCAGGCCGGGCCGGTGCCGTACTGGTGGTCGGGCTCGCCGTCGGTGGTCAGCGCCCACTCGCGGCCGTCGGGCAGCGAGTGCGCCCACAGATCGTGCCCCCGCCGGGACACCGCGACCTTCCCGTCGGGCGACGGCACCGCCAGGGGGGTGCCGGGCGGCGTGGGCTCGACCCGCTCGCAGGCGTAGCTGTCGAGGCGGCAGCACCAGCGCTCGCCGAACGCGTCGAACTCCACGGCGTTCCCGGTCGGTTCGATGGCCGGGAACGGCAAGGCCTCGGGGTCGACCTGTTGCCCGGACGCGCCGGCCAGCGCGGCGGCGAGCCGGGCGTGGTCGAAGGCCGGCCCGCGGGTGCCCGCCGCCGGGTCGACCAGCACGAACCGCCTGCCGGCACCACCCGGCACCGCGTACCAGAAGCGGGCGCCGCCGTCGATCCACTGCGGTCGGACCTTGTCGCCGACGACGAGCTCGCCGGGGCGGGCGGGTCGGCGCAGGAGCTGCTCCGCGGCGCGGTAGTCCTCGCTGGTGCTGACGGTGCCGGCCATGTCGTGCGCTCCTTCGAATCCGTGGTGACGTGCGGGTCAGAGGCTGCGGGCGGTGATGTCGCCCTGGGCGGTGGTCGCGTGGATGGTCAGATCGGCGGCGCCGTCGGCGTTCCGGAGCGCGTTGTGGATCCGGCCGGAGGAGGTGCCGGCGTCCAGGGAGGCGGAGACGCCGGCGGCGGCGCCGACGGTCACGTCGCCCACCTGGGTGCGCAGCACGACCGTGCCGTGCACGGCCTCGGTGATGCCGATGTCGCCCTTCGCGACAGCGATCTCCGCGGGGCCGGTGAGACGTCCCACCGAGACGTCACCGGCGGCGGTGGTGAGGTGGGCGCTCGCGGCCTCGTCGAGCGTGATCGGGCCGTGCGAGCTCTCGACGGTGACGTCGCCGAGCCGCCCGACGCCGCGGATCTCGGCGCCGGCCGCGGTCGCCTCGATGCGGGACCCGGCGGGCAGCTGGACGGTCACCTCGAGGGAGCCGGAGGCGCCGAGGACCTGGTTCGTCGGCGGGGCCGCGATCCGCAGGACGCCCTCGCCGTACTCGACCGTGGTCCGCGCCGCCACCTGCACGTCACGACGCCTCGCGGCGTCGGCCGGCAGGACCTCGACCGCGGTGTCGGTCCGGTCGGCGGCGATGAACCGGACGTACCCCGCGGGGATGTCGAGGACGGCGGCGATCGGGGTGGGGTGTCGAACGTCTGCATCGTGCTCTCCTCATTGCGCCTCGTGTTTCTGACATCGCGAACGCTACGTTGCGTTCGCGGACCGTACAACTAGATCGTTGCGAAATGATGATGTTTATGCAGGTCAAAAAGCGCATATCGTTGCAACGGATTGGATTTCAACGCAACGGACGATGCGCTGACCGTTGCATCGAGTGTGGGATGAACGCTAGGTTGGGGCTTCGACGAGGTGGGGAAGGGAGATCGCGGTGCCCGGAGGCAGGCTCACCCAGCAGGACCGCCGGCAGATCGCGCTGGGGCTGGCCGAGGGCCTCGCCTACGCGGAGATCGCCAGAGGACTCGACCGCCCCACCTCGACGATCACGCGTGAGGTGATGCGCAACGGCGGGCCCACCGCCTACCGTGCCGACCTGGCCCACCGCGCCACCGAACGCCGCGCCCAGCGGCGCAGGCAGGCCGCACCCCGAGGGTCGCGGGCGTCCCCGCAGGCCGACGGGCGCGACGCCGAGGCCCTACGCGAGTACGAGGAGGCGTTCGCGACCCTGCTCGTGGAGCAGGGCCTGCCCACGATGACGTCCCGGGTGCTGGTCTGCCTCTACACCACCGACGCGGGCAGCCTCACCGCGGCCGAGCTCGTCCGGCGCCTCCAGGTCAGCCCGGCGTCGGTCTCCAAGGCGGTCGCGTTCCTCGAGAGCCAGGGCCTCATCCGCCGGGAACGCGACGAACGCCGCCGCGAGCGCTACATCGTCGACGACGACGTCTGGTACCAGTCGATGATCGCCGGCGCCCGGTCCCACGCCCGGCTCGCCGAGACCGCGCGGCAGGGGGTCGGCGTCCTCGGACCCGACACCCCGGCCGCCGCCCGCCTCGAGGGCATCGCCCGCTTCCTCGACTTCGTCGGTGAGAGCATCACCCGCGCCGCGGGGCAGGCCCGCGAGGTCCTCTCCACGACAGCCGCGACGGCGTCGGGCGGCACCGCCACGACGCCCGCCACGACCGACCTCAGCGGCCGGGCGGAACAGCCGCGGTAGCACCGTCGTCGGCGAGGCCCGCCCGGTCGCGCTCGACCTCGGCGCGGTACGCCGCCACCTCCCGCGCCTGCCGGTCGGCGTCCCAGCCGAGCAGCGGGGCGAGCAGGGCGGCGACGGCCGGCGCCGCGGGGAGCCCTGCGTCCGGCCGCTCGATCGCGAGGTGCGTGCGCCGGTGCAGCACGTCGGCGAGCGTGAGCGCACCCTCGTGCGTGACGGCGCGCCGGAACTCCACCGGCAGGTAGTCGTCGGCCCCGGGCAGGGGACGGCCGAGCGCCGCGTCGTCGCGGACGGGCGCGAGGACGTCGGCGAGCTCGTCGCCGTAGCGGTGCAGCATCCGACGCACGTGCTCCTCGCCGACGCCGTGCTCGGCCGCCAGGCGCACCACCCGGTTCCCGGTCGCCCGCCAGCCCGCGGCGCCGACGAGGGGGAGCTGCGCGGTCGGCGTCGGGGGCAGGTCGGCGCCCAGTGCCCGGCCTGCCGCGTCGACCGCGTCGCGCGCCATCCGCCGGTAGGTCGTGTACTTGCCGCCGACCACGGTGACCATGCCGGCGGGCTCCTCGATCACGGCGTGGTCGCGGGAGAGCGCCGAGGTCGTCTGCGCGTCGCGGGCCACCGGTGCGAGCAGCGGGCGCAACCCGGCGAACGTGCCCAGCACGTCGGCGCGCGACAGCGGCCGGGCGAGGTAGCGGTTGACGTTGCGCAGGAGGTAGTCGACGTCCTCGCGCGCGACGGTGGGCGCGCGCCGCTCACCGGTCCACGCGGTGTCGGTGGTGCCGAGCAGCCAGTGCCCGAACCACCTGCGCAGGATGATCACCGAGTCCTCGGCGCGGGCGAGGATGCCCGTGCGGGAGTCGAACGCCGACCGCTCCACGAGCAGGTGCACGCCCTTGGCCGGGCGCACCGCGAACGTCGCCGCGCCTGCCATCGCCTGCACGTCGGCGGCCCACACACCGGCGGCGTTGACCACGACGGACGCGCCGACCTCGAACCGCTCGCCCGACATCGCGTCCTCGACGCGGACACCGCCGACGCGGGGCCCCTCGCGCAGGACGTCCACGACCGGTGCGTGGCTGAGCACGAGCGCCCCGTGCGCCGCGGCCGTCCGGGCGACGGCGAGGGTGTGGCGGGCGTCGTCCATGCGGCCGTCGTAGTACTGCAGCGCGCCCGTGACGACGTCCGGGTCCAGCCCGGGCGCCTCGCGCAGCACGCCGCGCCTGCTCAGGTGGCGGTGGTGCGGGACCCCGCCGCGCCCGCCGGTCCGCCCCGCCGCGGCCATGAGGTCGTAGAGCAGCACGCCGGCGCCGACGTAGGGCCGCTCCCAGCGCCGGGTCAACGGGAACAGGAACGGCTCGGGCGTCACGAGGTGCGGGGCGAGGGTGCGGACCATCAGGTCGCGCTCGTGCAGCGCCTCGGCCACCAGCCGGAAGTTGAGCTGCTCGAGGTAGCGCAGGCCCCCGTGCACGGTCTTGCCCGAGCGCGACGACGTGCCGGAGGCGAGGTCGCCGGCCTCGAGCAGCACCACCGACAGCCCGCGCGCGGCCGCGTCGAGGGCGACGCCGGCCCCGGTGACGCCCCCGCCGACGACCGCGACGTCGAACCGGTGGGCCCGGGCCGCGGCGAGCGCGCCGGCCCGCCCGGCGGGGGAGAGGTCCGCGGCGGTCACGCCGGCACCACCGCCGACGCCTGCCGGGTGGCCCAGAACGGCTGCGCGGCCCGCACGTGGTCGAGGTAGCGCGCGTAGCCCTCGGCGTAGCGCTCGCGCACCGAGGGATCCGGCTCGACGACGCCCTCGGCGGCCGTCCACGTCGCGACGTCGAGGTCCTCCCCGTGCGCTGCCGCCGCGGCGAGCACGGCGCCGCGCGCCCCGACCTCCGGGGTGCGGGCCAGCTCGAGGGGCACGCCGAGCACGTCGGCGAACACCTGCAGCCATGGCCGGGAGCGGGTGCCACCTCCGGCCGCGACGAGCCGGGAAAGTCCGCCGGCGGTGTCGAAGCAGTGCCGCGCGGCGTAGGCGAGGCCCTCGCAGACCGCGCGCAGCAGGTCGTCGCGGGTGGTGGTCAGGCGCACCCCGGTGACCTGCCCGGACGCGTGCGGATCGACGAACGGCGCGCGCTCGCCCGACGTCGCGAAGTAGGGCAGCACCTCGACCCCGCCCGCGCCGGGCGGGCTGGCGGCGAGGGCGGCGTCGATCGCGGTGACCGGGAGGCCGAGCGTGCGGAGCATCCAGTCCACCGAGGCCGTGCCGACCATGGCAGGCATCGCCTGCAGCCACCGGCCCGGCTCGCCGGTGGCGACGGAGAAGCCGGCGGGATCACCGCTGGTGGCGAGCCGGTCCACGTGCACCATGCAGCCCAGCGTGGTGCCGACGATCAGCAGCGCGTCGCCGACCTCGCGGACTCCGCCACCGCGCGCGCAGGCCGGGAAGTCGAAGGGGCCCGAGCTGACCGGCGTGCCGGCCGGGAGCCCCAGCACCCCGGCGCCGGCGGCCGAGAGCGGCGCCCGGGGCACGGGCACGGTGATGGGCGCGAGCAGGTCGCGGCGGTGGGCGAGCCCCATCGCCTCGAGCACGGCGTCGCTGTAGCCGGTGCCGGTGCCGTCGCCGAAGGGCATCGAGCTGTCGCTCGGGTCGGTGGCGCGCTCGCCGGTGAGCCGGGTGAACACGGCGTCCTTGCAGCTGCCTGCGGTGGCCGCGCGGTCGAGCGCGTCCGGCTCGTGCGCGTCGAGCCAGGCGAGCAGCGGGCCGGGGGCGCCGGGGAAGAGGGTGGATCCGTTGGCGCGGAACACGCGCTCGGTGACGCCGTCGGCGGTCCAGCGCGCGAGCAGCGCGCCGGCCCGCCCGTCCAGCCACGACAGCGCAGGGCGCACCGGGGCGCCGCCTGCGTCGGTGAGCCAGCAGCCGTCGCCCTGCCCGGTGAGCGCCACGACGTGCGGCACGCGCCCCGCGCAGACCTCGCGCGTGACCTCGCCGACCGCCGCCACGACCGCGTCGAGGTCCTGCTCCACGGCGTCGTCCGCCCCGTGCCGCAGCTCCAGCGGGCGGCCCGCGACGGCGAGCGCCTGCCCGTCGTCGTCGAACAGGGCGGCCTTCACGACCGACGTCCCGGCGTCGATGCCGAGCCAGGTGCGCGTCATGACCGGGCCGGCACCGTCTGCCCGTAGCTGTTCAGCTTGTCGGCGACGCGGGCGATCTCGTCGGCGGGCAGGATGTTCGGCTCCCCGAGCAGCCGGGCCTGGTAGTACATCCGGCAGACCCACTCCAGGTAGATGCTGCGCGTGTAGGCCTTCGCGAGCGTCTCGCCGTAGGTCGTGGCGCCGTGGTTCTGGAGGATCGCGCCGAAGCGGCCCTCCATCGCCTTCACGCTGTTGTCGGCCAGTTCCGGGCTGCCGAACGTCGCGTAGGGCGCCACCCGCACCGGCCCGCCGAGCAGCGCCACCATGTAGTGCACCGCGGGCAGCTCGTCGACCACGGCCGAGAGCGTGCTCGCGTAGAGCGGGTGGGTGTGCACGACGGCGCGCGCGTCCGTCTGCCGGTAGACCGAGGTGTGCATCGGCACCTCGGAGGACGGGTCGAGCCCGTCCTCGACGCGGTTGCCGTCCAGGTCGATCACGCAGATCGACTCCGGGGTGAGGTCCTCGTAGGCCGCGCCGCTGGGCGTGATCGCGATGTGGTCCCCCGAGCGGACCGAGAGGTTGCCCGAGGTGCCGACGGTGAGCTCGTCGGCCTGCATCCGGCGGCAGTACTCCACGAGCTGGACGCGTTCGTCGTGCAGGAGCATGGGCGGGTCCTTCCTGTCGGGGGAGGCGGGGTCACTCGGCGCGGCCCGCGACCTCCACGAGCACGTCGTTCTCCCGCAGCGCGGCCAGGTCCCGGGCGGGGACGCCCGGGTCGACGACGACGGAGGCGAACCGGTGCAGGGGCAGCAGCCGGTGCAGGGCGCTGCGGGTGAGCTTGGTGTGGTCGATGAGCAGGTGGCTGCGTGCGGCGACGTCGACCATCGCGCGCTTCACCGCGACGATCTTGTCCTCCTGGTGGAAGGCGTAGCCGTCGCTCACCGCGGACGTGCTGACGAACGCGGCGTCGAAGCGCATGGACTGCACGGCGTCCACGCAGGTGGAGCCGAGGAACGAGTCGTGCTGGATGTCGTAGCCGCCGCCGAGCGCCACCACGTGCACGTCGCGCAGCTTGGCCAGCTCGACCAGCGCGGTGAGGTAGTTGGTGGCCACCGTGAGCGGGGCCAGCGCGGCGAGGTGGGGGAGCATCTGCAGTGCGGTCGTGGAGTCGTCGAGCAGCACCGACATCCCGGGCTCGACGTGGCGGCAGGCGTGCTGGGCGATGAGGCGCTTGGCCTCGACGTTGGCCTTGGCGCGGTACTCGACGTTGGACTCGAAGGTGCCGCTGGGCTGCGCTGTGGCGATGCCGCGGGACTTGCGCAGCACGCCCTGGCGCTGCAGCTCGTCGAGGTCGCGGTGGATGGTCATCACCGAGACCCCGAAGTCCTCCGCGAGCTCCTGGGCCGACACCGATCCCGCGCTCAGCACGCGGTCGGTGATCCGGGACTGGCGGCCCTCTGGCCCGAGCGTCCGGGTCGCGTCCACCTCCCGCTCGGTCACCGCTCGCCTCCTCCGTCGCGCTGCTGCGGTTGGCATCACAGCGCGCGGATCGCGATTCGTCAAGCTTCGATGTGAACAACGCTGCTTTCGCTGTGAAGTTGGGTCCGAGGTCGGTCGTGCTCGCCGCAGACTTCACGGGTATCGCTGTGACAACAACGTGTTGACGTGAGATGTCGCTCGCCATACTGTGTCGCCGCGCACAGCAGCGCCGCCGCGTCGAGCAGCGGCCGAGGAGGGAGAACCGGTGCCCGGACCTGCGGACGCCCCGCTCTGGCTGGGGGTCGACCTCGGCACGCAGGGCGTGCGTGCCGTGCTCGTGGACGGCACGGGTGCGGTGCTCGGCAGCGGCGCGGCGCCACTGGAGCGCGACGTGCGCGAGGGCGAGCGGCACGAGCAGGACCCCGCGGAGTGGTGGAGCGCCACCTGCACCGCCACCCGGGCAGCGCTCGCCGGACGCGGTGGGCGACCCGTCGCAGGGGTGAGCATCGACGCGACGTCGGGCACGCTCGTCGTCCAGGACGCGCGGGGTCGCGCCGCCGGGCCCGCGCTCATGTACGACGACCGGCGTGCCGCGCGCGAGGCGCTCCTCGCACAGGACGCAGGCGCCGCGCTCTGGAACGAGCTCGGCTACCGGATGCAGGCGAGCTGGGCGCTGCCGAAGGCGGCGTGGCTGTCCGCGCGGAACGCGGTGCCGGCCGGGCACCGCCTCGCCCACCAGGCCGACCACGTCGGCGCGCGGCTGGCAGGCCACCCGGTGCCCACCGACTGGAGCCACGCGCTCAAGACCGGGTACGACCTGCTCCGCGACGCGTGGCCGGACGCCGTGCTGGAGCGGCTCGGCGTCGATCCCGCGGTCCTGCCCCCGGTGGTCGCGCCCGGCACGCGCGTGGCCGTGGTGTCGGCGTCCGCCGCCCAGGAGTCGGGCGTCCCCGCGGGCACGCCGATCGTCGCCGGCATGACCGACGGCTGTGCCGCGCAGGTGGCCACGGCGGCGCTGGCGCCGGGGCAGTGGTGCTCGGCGCTCGGCACGACGCTGGTGCTCAAGGGCTCCACACCCGACCTGCTGCACGACCCGAGCGGCGCGGTGTACTGCCACCGCAACCCCGACGGCGGGTGGCTGCCCGGCGGGGCGTCGAGCACGGGGGCCGGCGTCCTCGCCACCGACCTGCCCGGTGCGGACCTGGACGTCCTCACGGCGCGCGCGCGGGAGCGCGGGGTTCCCGCGGGCGCGACCTATCCTCTGGCCGGGCGGGGCGAGCGGTTCCCGTTCGTCGCCGACGACGCCGAGGGCTTCGACCTCGGGGGCCCGCCCGGCGGGGATGCGGCGGACCGGCTGCAGCGCGTCGCGCACGGCGTCGCCTACGTCGAGCGGCTGGCATTCGACGTGCTCGCCGGCCTGGGTGCCGACGTCTCGGGCCCGGTGGTCGCCACCGGCGGGGCCGGCCGCAACGACTGGTGGACGCAGCTGCGCGCCGACGTGCTGCAGCGCCCGGTGGCCGTGCCGGAGGAGTCCGGTTCCGCGCTCGGGTCGGCCGTGCTGGCCGCCGCCCCACCCGGGCGCCTCGCGGAGACGGCGCGGTCGATGGTCCGCATCCGCCGCCGCTTCGACCCGGACCCGGCCCGGGCGGACGAGCTGACGGAGGGATACGCGCGCCTGGTGGCCGCCCTGGACGACCGGGGCTGGCTCGGAAGCGTGCCCCCGGGGTTCAGGAAAGCCACTTTCATGAACGTGCAGGACAGGAATGTGGCTTTCCTGAACTCCGCGGGCGAGGGCGAGGGCCCTTCGTGAGCGCCACCGAACTCACCCTCGTCCGGCACGGCCGCACCGTGTGGCACGCCGAGAACCGGTATGCCGGTGTCAGCGACGTGCCGCTCGACGACACCGGGCGCGCACAGGCCGCTGCCCTCGCCGACTGGGCGCGCCACCAGGGCTTCGACGTGCTGGTCTGCTCGCCGGTGTCGCGGGCGCGGATCACCGCCGCACCGGTGGCCGCGGCGCTGGGCCTGGAACCGGAGGTCGTGCCCGAGCTTCGCGAGACCGACTTCGGCGTCGCCGAGGGGCGCACCCTCGCCGAGCTGCGCGCGAGCCACCCGGAGGCCGCGGCGGCGTTCGTCGCCGATCCGGTGGCGCACCCGTTCCCCGGCGCCGAGCCGCCTGCCGCCGCCGCCGCGCGGGCCGTGGACGCGCTGCGCGCCGTGGCCGAGCGCCACCGCGGGGCGAACGTGCTGGTGGTCGCGCACAACACGCTGCTGCGCCTGGCGCTCTGCGCGTGGCTGGGCATCCCGCTCTCCCGCTACCGCGACGTGCTGCCGCGGCTGGAGAACGCCGCCGCCACCCGGCTGCGCGTGCCCGCCGATCCCGGCCGGCCGCCCGCGCTGCTGGCCCTGAACGTCCCCACCTCACCGGCCGTCACCGCCGACGCGCCGGATCCGATCGCAGGGAGGACCGCATGACCCGCCGCGAGCTCTGGACCCCCACCCGCCGAGACGTGCTGCGCATGCTCGGAGTCGGTGGTGCCACCGTCGGTGCCACGTCCCTTCTGTCCGCGTGCGGGATCGGCACCGGCGGCGGCCCCGTCGCCGAGAACGGCGCCGCCGAGGTCACGGGCGGGTTCGACTGGCGCAAGGCCGAGGGCACCGAGATCTCGGTGCTGCAGACCCCGCACCCCTACCAGGTGGCGTTCCAGCCGCTGCTGGCCGAGTTCACCGAGCTCACCGGCATCACCGTCCGCGCCGACCTGGTGGCCGAGGCCGACTACTTCACCCGCCTCAACACCGAGCTGGCCAGCGGCGCCGGCAACTACGACGCGTTCATGACCGGCGCCTACTTCATCTGGACCTACGGCCCGCCCGGGTGGATGGAGGACCTGAAGCCCTGGCTGGACAACACCTCCGCCACGAACCCCGAGTACGACTTCGAGGACATCTACGAGGGCCTGCGCCGCTCCACGTCCTGGGACTTCCAGGTGGGCAGCCCGCTGGGCACCGGCGGGCAGTGGGCGATCCCGTGGGGCTTCGAGACCAACGTGATCTGCTACAACAAGTCGGAGTTCGACCGGCGCGGCATCCGGCCCGCGGAGACCTTCGACGAGCTCATCCAGCTCTCGACCGATCTCACCGACCGGGCGAACAACACCTACGGCATCGCGTTCCGCGGCTCGCGCTCATGGGCGACCATCCACCCGGGCTTCATGACGCAGTTCACCCGCGAGGGCTGCAAGGACTACGAGCTGCAGGGCGATCAGCTCACGGCGACCATGAACTCCCCGCAGGCGGTCGACTTCACGCGCAAGTGGGTCGAGCTCGCCCGCACGGCCGGCCCGACGTCGTGGACCACGTACGACTACCCGGACTGCACGGCCGACCTCGGCGCCGGGACGGCGATGATGGTCTACGACGCCGACTCCGCGACCTACCCGCAGAACATCTCCGGCAACAGTGCGCAGGCCGGCAACCTGGCCTGGCACCCGGGACCCGCCGGCCCGGACGGCAACTACGACACGAACCTGTGGACGTGGTCGCTGGCGATGAACTCGGCGTCGCAGAAGAAGCTCGCGGCGTGGCTGTTCATCCAGTGGGCCACCGGCAAGGAGGCCCAGACCAAGGCCGTGCAGACCGGGCAGCTCGGCTTCGCCGACCCCACCCGCGCCTCGGTCTTCGACGGCGCCTTCAAGCAGACGCTCGGCGACTTCCCCGGCTACCAGGAGACGTTCGAGAAGGTCATCGGCTCCACCGACATCAAGTTCACGCCGCAGACCCAGTTCTTCGAGACGACCGAGGAGTGGGCGGTCGCGCTGCAGGACATCTACGCCGGCCAGGACGCGCAGACCCGGCTCGACGCACTGGCGGAGGCGAACACGACGGCCGTCAACCGGGCGGGCTGACGCGTGACGACCACTGCCGTCCCACCGACGAAGGGACCGGCCGCCGCCGACCGCGCCCCGCGCGCGGTGCCGGCGTGGCGGCGGGGACTGCGGCCCTACCTGCTCTCGATCCCGGCCGTCCTGATCATCGTCGGGATCCTCTACCCGTTCGTGCTCGGCGCCTACTACGCGTTCCTCAACTACGCCGCCGTGGTGCCGCGCCCGTCGTTCGTCGGGTTCGAGAACTTCGCCGAGATCCTCTCCGATCCGACGTTCTGGACGAGCGTGCGCGTCACGCTGTTCTACGCCGTGGCCGCCACCGTGATCGAGACGGTGCTGGGCGTCGCGATCGCGCTCCTGCTCAACCGCTCCAGCCTGATCGGGCGGGTCTTCGAGCGGGTGCTGATCCTGCCGCTGATGATCGCGCCGGTGATCGCGGGCGTGATCTGGGGGCTGATGTTCAACCCGCAGTTCGGCGTGCTCAACCACGTGCTCGGCCTGGGCTCGACGTTCGACTGGCTCGGTGAGAGCACCGCGATCTGGTCGGTGGTGCTCGTCGACGTCTGGATCTTCACGCCGTTCGTGGCGATCCTCGTGCTGGCCGGGATCCGGTCGCTGCCCAAGGAGCCCTTCGAGGCCTCCGCGGTGGACGGCGCCGGCTGGTTCTACATGTTCCGCCGCCTGATGCTGCCGATGATGTGGCCCTACATCCTGGTCGCGGTGATCTTCCGGTTCATGGACTCGCTGAAGATCTTCGACCACGTGTACGTGCTGACGGCGGGCGGGCCCGGCGACGCCACGCGCACCCTGCAGATCGGCGCGTACCAGAACTCGATCGTCAACCTCAACTACAGCCAGGGCAGCACGTACATGTTCCTGCTCTGGGTGATCGTCTTCCTGACCGCCCGCTACCTGGTCAGCGTGCTGGGCAAGGCCCAGCGGCGCGCCGCCGGATCGGAGGATTGATGCCCCCCACCGGGAGTGCAGTGCGTATATCGGCGGATCCAGGTTTCCGCTGGGCGTGCCGGCGGGCCGACCTCGTATTGGACATACTCGGCCGGTTCGCCGGTGCGGCCAGCGGGGAGCTGGGCCGTCGAGATATGTGCGGCACTCCCGGTGGGGGGCATTAATGGCTTCGAAGGAGCTTTCGCCGGGTCAGCGGCGGTTCTCGCCGGCGTCGGTCGGCGCGGACGCCGCGCTGCTGGTGTGGTTCGTGTTCTCGCTGTTCCCGCTGGTCTGGATGGTGCTGCTGGCGCTGAAGACCGACGCGGAGCAGATCAGCACCTACTTCGCGTTCACGCCGACGCTGGAGAACTTCGCCACGGTGCTGTCGGACGAGGGCACCCGGCTGACCAGCGTCGACTTCACCCAGGCGATCTTCACGAGCGTCGTCAACTGCGTGGGCGCGGTGCTGGTGTCGCTGGTGATCGGCCTCCCGGCCGCATACGCGGCGGGGCGCTGGCAGTACCGCGGGAGCAATGACGTGATGTTCACGATCCTGTCGTTCCGGTTCGCGCCGGAGCTGATGGTGATCGTCCCGCTGTTCGTGATCTACAACCAGCTGGGGCTGTTCGACACGAACGTCGGCATGATCTGGGTGCTGCAGCTGGTGACGATGCCGCTGATCGTCTGGATCCTGCGCTCCTACTTCCAGGACATGCCCGCCGAGCTGGAGCAGGCCGCGCTGCTCGACGGCTACACCCGGCGCCGCGCGTTCGTCATGGTGGCGCTGCCGCTCGTGCGCCCGGGGATCGCCGCCGCGGCGCTGCTGGCGTTCATCTTCGCCTGGAACAACTACGTGTTCCCGCTGATCCTCACCGGCAGCGAGCACACGCCGGTGACGGTGGCCGTCACCCGGTTCCTGGGCGGCGGCGGGCAGGCCTACTACAACCTGACGGCCGCGGCCGCGCTGATCGCCGCGCTGCCACCGCTGCTGGTGGCCCTGTCGATCCAGCGCTACCTCGTGCGCGGGCTGTCCTTCGGGGCGGTGAAGTCCTAGTGGGTTCCCTCTCGGTGAAGGGCCTGACCGCCCGCTACGGGAAGACGGTCGCGCTGCACGGGATCGACCTCGAGCTGGCCGACGGCGAGTTCTTCGTGGTCCTCGGCCCGTCCGGCGCCGGCAAGACCACCACGCTGAAGAGCGTCGCGGGTCTCGTCGACGGCGCGCAGGGCGAGATCCGCATCGCCGGGCGCGACATGACCGGCGTGGAGCCCTACGACCGCGGCGTCGCGATGGCCTTCGAGAGCTACGCGCTCTACCCGCAGAAGACGGTGGAGCAGAACCTCGCCTCCCCGCTGCGCTCGGGCCGCAACGGCACCTGGACGCCGGCGCAGCAGGCCGAGCGGATCAAGGAGGTCACCACCACCCTCGGCATCGACCACCTGCTGGCCCGCTTCCCCCGCGAGCTGTCCAACGGGCAGCGCCAGCGCACGGCGCTGGGCCGGGTGCTGGTGCGCCCCGCCGAGGTCTACCTGCTCGACGAGCCCCTCTCGCACCTGGACGCCAAGCTGCGCGCGGCCATGCGGGCCGAGCTGAAGCAGCTCGGCGAGCTGTCGGGCACCACGACGCTCTACGTGACGCACGACTACCAGGAGGCGCTCGCGCTCGGCGACCGGATCGGGGTGCTGCGGGA
Organism: Pseudonocardia kunmingensis; assembly: GCF_006716445.1. Taxonomy (GTDB): domain Bacteria; phylum Actinomycetota; class Actinomycetes; order Mycobacteriales; family Pseudonocardiaceae; genus Pseudonocardia; species Pseudonocardia kunmingensis. Next base: position 726,380 of record NZ_VFPA01000001.1, on the reverse strand, counting down.
GGGCCGGCTGGTGCAGGTGGGCACCCCGGCGCAGGTCTGGGCCGAGCCGGTGGACACGTTCGTCGCCCGCGCGCTGGGCCAGCCGGAGATGAACCTGCTGGACGCGGCGGTGGATGCGGGCGTGGCGCGGGTCGGGAAGGCCTTCACCGCCGGGACGCCCGCGGCGCAGGGCCCGGTGCGGATCGGGATCCGGCCGCGGGACCTCGAGATCGTGGACGGGCCGCCGCCCGCCGAGCGGCTGGTGCTGCGCGGCCGGGTCGTGCTCGCCGAGCGCCTCGGCCGGTCGGTCGAGCTGTCCGTGGACGTGGCCGGGGTGTCCGTCATCGCGGTCACCTCCGACCACCGGGTGCACGAGGGCGACGAGGTCGTGCTGGCCGTCGACTGGGAGCGGGTCCACGTGTTCGCGGCCGACGGCGCCGGGCTCCGGCTCGGCGCGGCCCGCTGCCCGGAGGCCGCTCGGTCCAGTTCTGCGCCGGCGGGAGGCGCCCGATGACCGCGACGGCCCAGAGCCTGCGGCTGGAGTCGCTGCGCAAGACCTACACCGCGCGCGGCCGCGAGCCGTTCGAGGCGGTGAAGGGCATCGACCTGGACATCGAGCCGGGCGAGCTGGTGGCCCTGCTCGGCCCGTCCGGCTGCGGGAAGACCACGACATTGCGGATGATCGCCGGCCTGGAGACCGTGACCGGCGGGAAGATCATGATCGGGGACCGCTCGGTCGGTGACCTGCCGCCGGGGAAGCGGAACGTGGGCGTCGGGTTCGAGAGCTACGCGCTCTACCCGCCGCTGACGGTCCGGGAGAACCTCGCGTACGGGCTCAAGGCGCGCCGCGCGAAGGACGCGACGGCGCGGGTGGACGCGATCGCCGAGCGGCTGGAGATGACCGAGCTGCTGGGCCTGCGGCCCGCGAACCTGTCCAGCGGGCAGAAGCAGCGCGTCGCGCTGGCCCGCGCGCTGGTGCGCAACCCGCCGGTGCTCCTGCTCGACGAGCCGCTCTCGCACCTGGACGCGGGGCAGCGCCAGCGGGTGCGCCGGGAGCTGAAGGTGCTGCAGCGCGAGTTCGGCTACACCACGATCGTCGTCACCCACGACCAGCTGGAGGCGCTCAGCCTCGCCGACCGGATGGCCGTGATGGACGCCGGCGTGATCAAGCAGTTCGGCACGCCCGACGAGGTCTTCGACGCGCCGGCCGACCGGTTCGTCGCCGACTTCGTGGGGGAGCCGTCGATCACGTTGCTGCCCGGCACCGGCACGGGCGACGGTGTGCGGGTCGGCGACGCCGGCGGGCTGCGCGCGGCGGTGCGGGTGGCCGAGGGGCGCGACGTCGTGGTCGGGCTGCGCCCGCAGGACTGCCACCCCGCCGACGGGGGCCCGGGGCTGGAAGGGACGGTGCTGGTGTTCGAGGACCTGCTCGAGTTCGGGCTGGCCACGGTGGAGCTGCGCGGGGTCGACACCCGCGTGGTCGCGCAGGTGGAGCCGGGGCACCCGGTGCGCGCGGGCGACCGCATCACGCTGGCCGCCCCGCCCGAGCGCGTGCACGTGTTCGACCCGGCGAGCGGGGAGCGGCTGCGATGACCCCCCTCACCCACCCCGCCGGCTCCGCAGGCTTCCGTCCCCCGGTGATCGTGTGCGCGGGGGACGAGTTCATCTCCGCCGACCTGCTCGCGCGCGCCCTGGAGGGCGCGGGGGTGGAGGCGGAGTTCCGCAGGATCGACTCGCGCTGGCCCACGGAGCCGTTCGCGGCGTTCGACGGTGTGCGCGAGGCAGCGGGGGACCCGGCCCGGCTCGCCGAACTGGTCCGCGGCGCCGACGCGCTGGTCACCCACCTCGCCCCGCTGACCGCCGACGTGCTGGCCGCCGGGGGACTGCGGGTGGTCGGCGTGACGCGCGGCGGCCCCGTGAACGTCGACGTGCCCGCGGCGACCGCGGCCGGCACGCTGGTCGTGCACCTGCCCGGGCGCAACCTGGGCGCGGTGGCCGAGTTCTGCGTCGGCACCATGATCTGCGCGATGCGCGGCCTGCCGTCCGCGGCGATCCGGCTCGCGTCCGGGCACTGGGACGCAGGCGGGTTCCGCTACGAGCGCACCGGCCTGGAGCTGCGGGCCGCCACGGTCGGGCTCGTCGGGCTGGGCGCGGTCGGGCTGCGGGTGGCGGAGCTGCTGCGCGCGTTCGGCTCGACGGTGCTCGCCCACGACCCGTACGCCTCTGCCGAGGCGGCCGAGCGCGTGGGCGTCCGGCTGGTGGAGCTGCCCGAGCTGCTGAGCGGCTCGGACGTCGTCAGCGTGCACGCCCGGCTCACCCCGGAGACGAAGCAGATGGTCGACGCCGCCGCGCTGGCCGCGATGCGCCCGGGCGCGGTGCTGGTGAACACCGCTCGCGGGGAGCTGGTGGACACCCGAGCGGTGGACGCGGCACTGGAGTCGGGACACCTGCGGGCGGCGGTGCTGGACGTGTTCGACCCCGAGCCCCCCGCTCCGGACGACCCGCTGCTGCGCAGACCGAACGTCTTCGCCACCCCGCACCTGGCGGGCGCGTCCCGGCAGGTGGCGGAGGAGTCGGCCGCGCGGATCGCGGCGGAGGTGGCGACGGTCCTGTCCGGCGGCGCGCCCACGAACTGCGTGAACCCGGAGGTGCTGGACGCCGGTGCGGCCCCGTAGGGCGGCGCGGATGCGGGTTCACGCCAGGGGGAAGGGCAACCCGTCCGGCACCTGGTCGGGGCTCTCCCGGTAGGCGTGCTGCGCGAGCGTGGCCGCGCGGAAGTAGCCCGCGACGCGGGCCGCCGTTGCGCCCGCCACGCCGGCGTCGGCGAGCGCCTGGTCGAAGAACGCGAGGCAGATCCCGTCGAGCTCCGCGTGCTCGCCGTTCCCGGCGTGCAGGCGCATCATCGACGACTCGTCCCCGTAGCCGCCCGTGTAGAGGTGCGGCCCACCGAACGCCTCGGCGAGGTAGGCGGCCAGCCGCTCGTCGTGGCGGGGATGCATCGGGCGCTCGAACGGGTGCGCCGAGACCGGGTCGGTGAGGCAGAGCTCGTGCCAGCGGCGGCACACGGCGAGGAGGACGTCGAAGCCGCCGATCTCGTCGTAGAGCGTCATGCGCCCAGTCTGGCGGTCGCGCCGGCGGCGGTCGTGGAGGAAACGGAAGCAGCACGCCGACCGATCAGGCGAGCAGGGCGGCGAGCCAGTCCTGCTCGTGCCGGGCGATGTACGCGGTGTCGCGCCGCCAGACCGCGCCGTGGCCCTCGTCCCACAGCCGCGCCCACGGCTGGGCGCCCGTCGCGTGCCCGCCGGCGAGCAGGTCGTACATGGCGCTTGGAGCGGCGGGCGAGCATCGGGGCCAGCCGGCGGCGCCGGGCCTCGTCGAGGCCGTAGGCGTCGGCGACGAGCCGCACGCGGGCGGCCGCGTCGGGGCGCTGCCAGGCCGGGTCGGCCGAGAGCGGGACGAAGGCGCGCACCGCGTAGGCAAGGTCCCACAGCCGCGAGCCCGGGCCCGCGACGTTCCAGTCGATGAACGTCCAGGCGTCGCCCTCCGCGACGAGGTTCCACGGCGCCAGGTCGTGGTGGGCGATGATCTCGCCGCCGCCGTCGTCCTCGGGCGGGATCACCACCTGCCACACCGCGTCCGGTGGCAGGGTGAACCCGGCGACGGCGTCGTGGAACGCGCGGATCAGGCGCGCGACCCGCGCCAACCGGTCTGCGGGTCCCACCTCGTCGAAGTGGTCGGGCCAGATCGTGCGGCCCGGCACGAACTCCAGGACCTCCCGGCCGCGCTCGTCGAGGCCGAGCGGGCGCGGCGCCCCGTCGAAGGCCACCTCGTGCAGGTGGGCCAGCAGGGCGTGCACGGCCGGCGTCCACGGGCCGGCCGGGCGGCGGACGGTGTCGCCGACGCGAACGACCCCGTCGCTGACGTTGCCCCCGGCGAGCGGGATCTCCTGCGGCACGTGGCCATCCTGCTCGCGACGGCCGGTGGGCGCCCCCGATTTCACACCTCGGTCAGCGGCACGGCCGGGTCGGCCAGGCGCGCGGGGTCCACGTCGGCCTGCGCCCGGATGAGCCGCTCGATGTCCTCGGCGACGTCCCAGACGTTGACGTTCATGCCGGCGAGGACCCGGTCGCCGGCGAGCCAGAACGCGACGAACTCGCGGGTGGCGAGGTCCCCGCGCACGACGACCCGGTCGGTGACGTCGGGATGGGCGTAGCCGGTGTACTCCATGCCGAGGTCGTACTGGTCGGTGAAGAAGTAGGGCAGCCGGTCGTAGGTGGCGTCGCGGCCGAGCATGGTCCGCGCGGCCACGGCCGGCTGGTGCAGCGCGGTGGACCAGTGCTCGATGCGCAGCTGGCGGCACAGCAACGGGTGGTAGGCGTTGGCGACGTCGCCGGCGGCGAGGATGTCGGCGTCGGAGGAGCGCAGGTGCCGGTCGACGAGGACGCCGTCGTCGACGTTGAGCCCGCACGACCGCGCGAGATCGACGTTCGGTGCGGCGCCGATGCCGACGACCACGGCGTCGGCGGCGAGCTCCGTGCCGTCGGCGAGCAGCACGGCGCCGACGCGCGCGGGATCGTCGGCCGCGGGCCGGACGGCGGCGACGGTGACGCCGCAGCGCAGGTCGACCCCGTGCGCGGTGTGCAGGTCGGCGAACACCTCGGCCAGCTGCGGTCCGAGCACCGCCGGCAGCGGCAGCCGGGCGTGCTCGAGCACGGTCACCTCGGCGCCCGCCGTGCGGGCCGCGGCGGCGGTCTCGAGCCCGATCCAGCCCGCCCCCACGACGACGATGCGGGCGTCGGCGCGCAGGGCGGCCCCGAGGTCGTCGCTGTCGTCGAGGCTGCGCAGGTAGTGCACGCCGGCGAGGTCCGCGCCGGGGACGGGGAGCCGGCGCGCGGCCGAACCGGTGGTGAGCAGCAGCTTGTCGTAGCGCTCCCGTTGCCCGGTGCCGGTCACGACCTCGTGGGCGCTCCGGTCGATCTCCGCGACCGTGGTGCCCGGCCGGAGGTCGATCGCGTTCTCGGCGTACCAGCCCTCCGGGTGCACGAACACCGAGTCCCGGGGGTGGATGCCCTGCAGGTACCCCTTCGACAGCGGGGGCCGCTCGTACGGGCGGTGCGGCTCGGCGCCGAACAGGACGACGCGTCCGTCGAAGCCCTCGGCGCGCAGCGCCTCGGCCGCCTTGGCGCCGGCCAGTCCCGCCCCGACGACGGCGAAGGTGGGTGATCCGCTCATGTCCGCTCCTGTCCTCGTGCGCCGCGTTCTACAGGTGCCGATGCGCGCGGCCGGACGCGTCGCCTGCCGTGGTGAGGGCGAGGAACTCCGCGCGCGATCGGGGGTCCTCCCGCAGGGTCCCCAGCAGGGTCGAGGTGACCGTGCTGGCGCCGCCCGCGCGGACGCCGCGGACGGTCATGCACATGTGCTCGGCCTCGATGACCACCCCGACGCCGTCATGATGTCGCATCCTCCGCGTTCTAAAGGATAATACTCTTGACGTTAGAACTTGGGGGGTGCGCCGTCAACGGCCGGCGTCCCGGGAGAAGGTGGTGGACCCGTTGGACGACTTCGTCGCGCAGGTCAGCAGCGTGGGCGCGCTCGCCGAGCCGGCCCGCCGCGCGCTGTACCTCCACGTGGCCGCGCAGCCGGGGCCGGTGAGCCGTGACCAGGCCGCCGCGGCCGTCGGGGTGCCGCGGCACACGGCGAAGTTCCACCTGGACAAGCTGGTCGCCGACGGGTTGCTCGACGTCGAGTTCCGGCGGCTGTCCGGGCGGCGCGGACCGGGAGCCGGGCGGCCGGCGAAGCTGTACCGGCGCTCCGCCCGCCAGCTCGCGGTCTCGCTCCCACCGCGGCACTACGACCTGGCCGGGCGGATCTTGGCCGGCGCCGTGGACGAGTCGGCCCGGGACGGGGTGCCGGTGCGGGAGGCGGTGCAGCGCGCCGCCGCCGCGGCGGGCCGCCGCCTCGCCGCCGACGAGGACGTGCGCGTCGCCGACCCGTCCGCGTCGGTCCTCGACGAGGTCGCCCGGGTGCTCGCCGGTCACGGGTACGAACCGCGCGTCGAGGGCGACGGGGTCGTGCTCGCGAACTGCCCCTTCCACACGCTGGCGCGCGAGCACACCGAGCTCGTCTGCGGCATGAACCTGCACCTCGTCGCCGCCCTGCTCGACGAGCTCGGGTGCTCCGACCTGCTGGAGGCCGCGCTGCGGCCGGCACCGGCGCACTGCTGCGTGCGGGTGGTCGACCGGCGACACGGGTAGGGCGCCGTCCGTCCCGGCGTGCGCCGGTCGTAGGAAAAGCGTGCGCCCGCGTCCGGAGGGTGGGTGTCCGGGAACGGAGCACGAGGAGAGGCGGCGGACGTGGGCACGAGCGCGAGTGGGGTGACCGTCATCGGCCTGGGGCCGATGGGGCGGGCGATGGCGAGGTCGTTCCTCGCGGCGGGTCATCCGGTCACGGTGTGGAACCGGACGGCGTCGCGGGCGGACGAGCTGGTGGCGGCCGGTGCACGGCGGGCGGCGACGGCGGCGGACGCGGTGCGGGCCAACGAGCTGGTGGTGCTGAGCCTCACCGACTACCGCGCGATGTACGACATCCTGGGCGGCGCCGGGGACGCGCTGGCCGGGCGGGTGGTCGCGAACCTCGGCTCGGACACGCCCGAAGTCACGCGCGGCGCGGCGACGTGGCTGGCCGAGCGCGGCGCGGAGCTGGTGACCGGCGGTGTGATGGCTCCCGCCGACCTGGTGGGCAAGGACGGCGCGTACGTGTTCTACAGCGGTTCCCGGCAGGCGTTCGACGCCCACGCCGCGACGCTGCAGGTGATCGGCCGGACCGAGTTCCTCGGCGCGGACCACGGCCTCGCGCAGCTGTACTACCAGGCCATGCTGCAGGTGTTCCTCACGTCGCTGGCCACGCACCTGCAGACGTTCGCGATGGTCGCGGCGGCCGGCGTGCCGGCGGCGGACTTCCTGTCGCACGCCGTGGCCAACGCCCACGACATCGCGGCGTACCTGCCCGACGCGGCGCGGGCGGTGGACGAGGGCCGCCATCCCGGCGACCTCGCCTCCGTGATCATGATGGGGGCGTCGGCCGACCACGTCGCCGGGGCGAGCCGTGACCTCGGGCTCGACACGGCCCTGCCGGACGCCGTCAGGTCGCTCTACGACCGGGCGATCGCCCGCGGCCACGGCGAGGACAGCTGGACGAGCCTGGTCGAGGTGATGCGGAAGCCCTAACCCCGCACCACCGGGTTGCTCAACACCCCGACGCCGGGGATGCGGCACTCGGCCGTGTCGCCGGGTCGGATGTGGGCCGCTCCGGGGGTGCCGGTGGAGAGGATGTCGCCGGGCTGCAGCGGCATCACCGCGCTGTGGAAGCTCACCAGGAACGCGGGGGAGTAGCGCATCCGCGCCACCGTGTTCGTCCGGTGCTCCTGACCGTTCAGCACGGTGCTGACCTCGAGCTCGGCGAGGTCGGGCAGCTCGGCGAGCGGCACGATCTCGGGCCCGAAGGAGAAGAAGCCGGGGAAGTTCTTCGAGCGGGTGAGGAAGCGGGGGTTGCGCTCGAGGATGTCCTCGGCGGTCTGGTCGAGCACGGCGACCACGCCCGCGACGTACTCGAGGGCGTCGGCCTCGGAGACGTTGCGGCAGTGCCGGCCGATGACGAGCGCGACCTCGGCCTCGGCGGTGGTGCGGGAGCTCTGCGGCGGCACCGGGATCGGCTCGCCGGGCCCGATCACGGTGTGGTCGCCCTTGACGAAGGAGGCGGGTTCGTCCGGGACCTGCTCGGACAGGTCGGCGGCGTGGTCGACGTAGTTCAGCCCGATGCCCCAGATCAACCGGGGGTGGCGGTAGGGCGCGCCGAACTCGACGGACGCCCGGTCGGCGAACACGCGGTCCGGGGCGTCCGCGGCGAGCTTCTCCAGCTCCGCCCACCGCCCGTCGACGAGGATCGACAGCGCGTCGCCGGAGAACCCGGGCACGAGATCGGCGACGCGGACGACCCCGCGGCGGGCGTCGACGAGGGCGGGGACCTCGGTGCCGTCGTGGCGGATGCTGGCCAGGCGCATGGTGATCCTCTCGGGGAAGCGTGCCGTCAGTGGCGAACCTAAGGGACGAGCGTGCGGTCGCGGGCGGCGCGGCGCACGCGAGGCAGCACGAACGGCACCAGCACCAGCAGCGCGATCACGATCAGCAGGACCAGGCTCGTGGTGCGCTGTAGGAAGATCGACGGGTCGCCACCGGAGATGATCATCGTCTGGCGCAGCGTCTCCTCGGCCAGCGGCCCGAGCACCAGCGCGATCACCAGCGCCGCGGGGGACATGCCGAACCGGCGCATGAAGAACCCGAGCACCCCGCAGGCCAGCATGATCCCGACCTCGACGATGCTGCCGTTCACCGTGTAGGTCCCGGCGACGCAGAGCGCGATGACGACCGGCGCGAGCACCCGGAACGGCACCCGCGCGATGGAGGCGAAGACCGGGATGCAGAACAGGTTGACCAGCAGCAGCATCACGTTGCCCAGGTACATGCTCGCGATCAGGCCCCAGGCGAACTCGGGGTTCTGCTCCATCAGCAGCGGGCCCGGCTGCAGACCCCACATGAGGAACCCGCCGACCAGCACGGCGGTGGACGCCGAGCCAGGGATGCCGAGCGTCAGCAGCGGCACCATCGCGCCCGCCGACGCGCCGTTGTTGGCGGCCTCCGGGCCGGCCAGCCCGGCCATCGCGCCCTTCCCGAAGCGCTCGGGCCTGCGGGAGAGGGACTTCTCGAGGTTGTAGGACATCAGCGACGCCACCGTGGCCCCGGCGCCGGGCGCGGTGCCGACGAGGAAGCCGAGGAACGAGCCGCGCACGATCGGACCGCGCGACTCGCGGTAGTCCTCCCGGTTCGGCCAGAACCCGCGAGCGCGGCTGCTGACACGCACGTAGCCCAGGCGCTCCAGGTGCCCGCCGCGCCACAGGGTGTGCAGGATCTCGCCGATCCCGAACAGGCCGATGGCCACCGGGACGAAGTCGATCCCGTTGATCAGCTCCGTCGAGCCGAACGTGTAGCGCTGCTCCCCGCCGCCGACGTCGACGCCCACGGTCGCGAGGCCGAAGCCGAGCAGCGCGGACAGCGCGCCGAGCAGCCGGTGGCGTCCGATGACCACGATCAGGGTGAGCAGCCCGGCGATCACGACCAGGAACAGCTCGGGTGGCCCGAAGCTCGCGGCGACGGCTGCGGTGGCCGGAGCGGCGACGCTGATCAGGACGGCGCCGATCGTGCCGGCGACGAACGAGGCGACGGCCGCCATCACCAGCGCGGGCCCGGCCCGGCCCTTGCGGGCCAGCGGGTAGCCGTCGAAGGTGCTGGCCACGGTGGCCGACTCGCCCGGCGTGTTGATCAGGACGGAGGTGATCGTGCCGCCGTACATCGCGCCGTAGTAGACGGCGGCCAGCATGATGATCGCGCCGGTGGGCTCGAGGGCGAAGGTCAGCGGCAGCAGGATCGCGAGGCCGGCCGACGGCCCGAGCCCCGGCATGACGCCGACGACCATCCCGAGCAGCACGCCCGCGCCGAGCAGCAGCACGTTCTGCAGGGTGAGCAGGGCCAGGATGCCCTGGCCGAGGTCCGCGAAGACGTCCACGGTCGCGCCTCCTCCTCAGGGCAGCGGCAGGACGCCCGCGGGCAGGCCGGCGCCGAGCAGGGTCTCGAACAGCAGGTACAACCCCAGCGCCAGGCCGACGCTGACCAGGGTGTTGAGCACCGGGCGCGGGCGGTTGAGCAGCCACAGGCAGCCGAACAGGAACAGCGCGCAGGCGAGCACCGCCCCCAGGGTCACGAACGCGGCGGCGAACACGGCGCTCGCGCCCACGACGACCGCCATCGTGCGCGGGTGGCGTCCGAGTTCGGCCTCGCCCGCCTCCTCGCCGTCGGCGCCGGTGTCGGGGTCGGTGTCGGGGGCGGCGGCCTCCGGCGCCCGCAGGCTCTGCACCAGCGCGACGAGCGCGAGCGCCACCCCGAGCGCGCCGATCACCCGCGGGAAGAACCCGGGCCCGATGCGGCCCGCCGCGGTACGCCACTCCATGCCCATGGCGAGCTGCAGGTAGGCCGCCAGCAGGACGAGCAGCACCCCGAAGAAGACGGTGCGGGGCCCCACGCGGAGCCCGCCGCTGCCGGCGGTGGCGCGCTCGGCCTCCACGGCAGTCACAGCGCTCCCTGCTCGGTGAGGATGCGCCGGAACTCGCCCTGCGTCTGCTCCAGGTAGGCGGTGAAGTCCGCGCCCCAGCGCAGGTCGACCGACAGGTGGTTCTCTGCGACGTAGGCCTGCCACTCCGGGGTCTCGACGACCTTCTGCATCGTCGCGATCCACCACTGCTGGGCGTACTCGGGCGCGTCCGGGGGGAGGATCAGCCCGCGCGGCATGGACGGGATGCCGGTGAAGCCCAGGCTCGCGTCCGTCGGCACGTCGGGCAGCTCGGGCAGCGGCTTCTCGGCCGTGCTGAGCAGTGCGCGCAGCTGGCCGGCCTGCACCTGGCCGAGGACGGTGCCGGGGTTGGAGACGGCGGCGTCGAGCGCGCCGGACAGCAGCGCGGTCTGCATCTGCCCCTCGTCGTTGAAGGGCACGTACTCGATGGGGTAGCCGGCCTTCTCGGCGAGCATCGAGTGCACGATGAAGTCGACGTTGACGGTGCCGATGCCGCCGACCACGGCACCGCCCTTCGCCTTCGCGAACTCCACCCACCCCGCCCAGTCGGTGACCGGGCTCGTGCCCGGGAGCAGGAACAGCGCGTCGTCGGTGGCGAAGAGCCCGACCGGCGTGAAGTCCTGCGGCTGCCAGCCGGTGTCGGCCTGCAGCGGGGTGGTGATGAACGAGCCGGACGTCGTGGAGATGGCGTAGCCGCTGCCCTCCTCGGCGAAGACGTGCCCCCACCCGGTGGAGCCACTGCCGCCCTCCCGGTTCTCCACGACGATGTCGTGCGGGTAGAGCTGGTGGCCCTGCAGGATCTCGACGATCTTGCGGGCCATGATGTCGTTGCCCCCGCCCGGACCGAAGGCGATGGTCCACTCCAGCTCCTGGGAGGGGTACTGCTCGGGCGGTTCGTCGGTGGCCCCGGCCGAACAGGCGGTGGCTGCCGCGGCCACGACCGCCGCGGCCGCGGCCGCGCAGGCCCTCCTGAGGATCGCGCTGGACATGCCGTGCCTCCCTTCCCCGGCGGCGTTGCCGGGTACGTGCGGGGCGGTTCAGGACCAGGTGAATCGGGGTGGGCGCTTCTCGAGGAACGCGCGCACGCCCTCGGCGTAGTCGGGGGTGTCGAAGGAGGAGTTGCGGATGCGCCGCGTCTCCTCGTCGTCGGTGAGCTGGCCGGCCACGACGCGGCGGACCATCTCCTTGCCACCGCGCACGCTGAACTGCGCGCGCGTGCTCACCAGGTCGGCGAACCCGTAGGTGTGCGCGGCGAGCTCGTCGGTGGGCAGCACCTCGTCGAACAGGCCGAGGGCGCACGCCCGCTCGGCCGGGATCTGCTGGCCGGAGACGAGGATCCAGGTCGCCCGCGACGGGCCGACGAGGTCGACGACGCGCTTGGTCGACGCGAGGCCGTAGACGAGCCCCAGCTTGGACGGGGTGATCGCGAAGCGCGCCCGCTCGTCGGCGAAGCGCAGGTCGCAGGCGAGTGCGAGACCGGCGCCGCCCCCGATGCAGTACCCGTGCACCATCGCGACGGTCGGCTTGGTCATTGCGGCGAGCGCGTGCTCGGCCGCGGCGACGTGCTCGTTGTAGCCGCGGGCGCTCTCGGCGTCGCCGCGCTCGCGCTCGAACTCGCTGATGTCCGCACCCGACGCGAAGGCCTTCTGCCCGGCGCCGCGCAGCACGACGACCTTCACCGCGCGGTCGGCGTCCAGCCCGCCGAGGACCTCCGGCAGCGACCGGTACATGTCGATGGTGATCGCGTTGTGGCTCTGCGGCCGGTTCAGCACGACGGTGGCCACCGCGCCGACCTGTTCCACCAGGATCTGGTCGGACATCTCAGTCCCTCTCGTGGTCGGGGTGGGCGTCGTAGGCGACGCCGGTGGCGAACAGCTGCGCCAGCTCCGCGTCGTCGACGCCGGACTCGCGCAGCAGCTGCGCGGTGTGCTGGCCGAGCCACGGGGCGGGGGAGCGGACGCGCTGGTCGAGCCCGGAGAACTTCGTGGGCGGCGCGATCGTGCGCATCGCCCCGATCAGCGGGTGCTCCAGCTCGGTGACCATCCCGCGGGCGACGACGTGCTGGTCGGCCAGCGCCTCGTCGTAGGTCAGGACCGGCCCGCCCGGTACGCCGGCGCGGTCCAGCAGCTTGATCCACTCGTCGGTGCCGCGGGTGGTGGTGAGGCGCTCGATCTCCACCTCGAGCTCGTCGATGTGGTCCATCCGGTCGGGGAGCGTCGCGAAACGCGGATCGGTGAGCCAGTCGGGCCGGTCCAGCACGTCGGTGACGAGCCGCGCCCACAGCCGGTCGTTGTTGGCGCCGATCGTGACGTAGCCGTCGGCGGTGCGGTAGGCCTGGTAGGGCGTCGAACGGCGGTGCCGGGTGCCCGTCTGCTGCGGGACCTCGCCGGCGCCGAAGAAGGCCCCCGACTCCCAGACCGTCCACGCGAGCCCGGCGTCGACGAGGGAGATGTCCATGTACTGGCCCTCGCCGGTGCGGGAGCGCTGGATCTGCGCGGCGAGGATCGAGTAGATCGCGGTGGCGCCCGCGGCGATGTCGTTGATCGCGATGCCGACCTTCGCCGGCCGCCCGCCCGGCTCCCCGGTCATCCGCATGAGCCCGATGGCGCCCTGGGCCATGATGTCGAACCCCGGCCGGTCGCGGTACGGGCCGGTCTGCCCGAAGCCGCTGATCGCGCAGTACAGGACGTCGGGACGCACGGCGCGCACGGCCTCGTAGTCGATGCCGAGCCTGCGGACGACGCCGGGCCGGAAGTTCTCGATCACGAGGTCGGCCTCGCGGGCGAGGTGCAGGAACAGCTCGCGGCCGCGGTCGGTCTTGAGGTCCAGGGAGATGCTGCGCTTGCTGCGGTTGGGCATCGCGAAGGGATAGCTCTCGCCGTTGACCTTCGGCGCGAGCCGTCGCGAGTCGTCGCCGGTCTGCGGCTGCTCGACCTTGATCACGTCGGCACCGAGCTCGGCAAGCACCATCGTCGCGTAGGGCCCGGAGAGGAAGCGGGTGAGATCGAGGACGCGGAAGCCGTCGAGAGGGAGCATCGCCTGCCTTCCCGTGATACGGGATAACATCCCGTTGAACGGGAAGATTAGGATCCGTTGTGACCCAGGTCAAGGAAACGAGAGATGTCGATCACAGATGAGCGGGGTGCCCGCACCGGCGTGCAGGCCGTCGACCGCGCGGTGGCGATCCTGCGTTGCTTCGACGCGCGACGTCCTGACCTGGGGATCAGCGAGATCGCCCGGATGACGGGCCTGTCCACCAGCACCACCCACCGGCTGCTGGTGGCGATGCAGACCAACCGCCTGGTGCGCCAGACCGCCGACCGCCGCTACGGGCTCGGGCCGCTGCTGGTCCAGCTCGCCCGCAGCGGTGCGGTGCCCACCACGCTGCGCGACGCGGCCCTGCCGGTGCTGCACGCCCTGCGCGACGAGATCGACGAGACGGTGGCGGTACACGAGCTGTTGCCCAGCGGCGAGCGCGTCGTCCTCGACCAGGTGGAGAGCCGCCAGGTCCTGCGCCGCACCTACACCGACATCGGCGTGCCCATCGACCTCCCGCTCGGCGCCCCCGGCAAGGCGATCCTCGCCATGCTGCCGGTCGAGCGGCAGGAGTGGTGGCTGCGGCGGCCGGTCCCGCCGGTGGCGCCGGGCACCGTCACCGATCCCGACGAGCTGCGCGCCCAGCTCGGGCTCATCCGGCAGCGCGGCTTCAGCGAGTCGCGCGCCGAGCGCGTCGTGGGCATCCGCGCGGTGGCCGCGCCCCTGTTCGACCACACCGGCGTGGTCGGTGCGGTGGGCACCTCGGTCCCGGAGGTGCGGATGGACGATCGGCGCGCCGCCCAGCTCGGCGAGCGCCTGCGGGAGGTGGCGTGGCAGGTCTCGGAGACGCTCGGCGCCACCGACGAGGTCGTGGCACGCACGCTGGAGGCGGCGCGCCGGCCCGGCGACACCGGGTCCGCCGAAGGCTGACGGCCGTGCGCCGACCTGCTCCCTTCCGAGCTCGCACACCGATCGCTGCACCCGCACACCGACTGCAGTCGGTGCGGGAGCGCCATTGTCGGTGTGCGACGCCCTGCGCCGTCGCCCGGACGGCGGATGCGGTGCCGTCCGCTGCGTGGGGCGCGGTGGCCGGGGTACGGCGGCCCCATGAGCCGTCCCCGGCGCCTGGTGGCGCTGCGCGCGCTGAACCTCGGTGACCTGCTCGTCGTGGTCCCGGCGCTGCGGGCCCTGCGGCGGCACTTCGCCGACCACGAGATCACCCTCGTGTCGCACGCGTGGCTGGAGCCGCTCGCCGAGCTGATCGGGGGCATCGACCGGTTCCGCGCGACCCGTGGCCTCGCCCCGCTGACCGCCCCGCTGCGTCCCGACGTCGCGGTGGACCTGCACGGCGCCGGGGCCGGGAGCGCCGCGGCGCTCGCCGCGCTGGTCCCGCGGCGCCACCTCGGCTATGCGGCGCCGGGACGGCCGGGGCCGGCGTGGCCCGACGGCGGCCACGAGCGCGGGCGCTGGTGCGAGCTGCTGGTGGCCCACGGCATCCCCGCCGACCCGGACGACCTGCTGCTGCGCCCGCCGCCGCTCCAGGCGCCCGTGCCCGCCGCCACGGTCGTGCACGTCGGGGCCGGGTACGGGGCGAAGGAGTGGCCGCTTGAGCGGTTCGCCGCGGTGGCCGCCCGGTTGCGGGTGGACGGGCACCGGGTCGTCGTCACCGGGTCGGCGGCGCAGCGTCCCAGGGCGCTCACCGTGGCGGAGCGGGCCGGCCTGCCGGCCTCCGACGTGCTGGCCGGGTGCACGGGCCTGTCCGAGCTCGCGGCCCTGGTCGCCGGCGCCCGCCTGCTCGTCGCGGGCGACACCGGGGTGGCGCACCTGGCGTCGGCCTACCGGACGCCGTCGGTGGTCCTGTTCGGCCCGGCGCCGATCGAGGAGTGGGGTCCGCCGGGGAGCGGGCCGCACCGGGCGCTCACCGTCGCGGAGCGCCGCCGCGGCGACCCGTTCGCCGCTGACCCCGATCCGGCGCTGCTGGGTGTCACGGTGGCGGACGTGCTCGACGCGGTCGGGGAGGTGCTCGTGGTGCCCGCCCGGTCGCCCCGGTGCGGCGTTGCGGACGGGATTGACAGGTAGCCGCTTGGCTGCCTATCGTTCAACATGCAGCCAAGAGGCTGCGTATTGGTCGATCGGGACGGCGGCATGGACGAGGTCTTCAGGGCGCTGGCGGATCCGAGCCGGCGCCGGCTGCTCGACAGCCTCAACTCCCGCAACGGGCAGCGGCTGCGCGAGCTGTGCGCCGGCCTGGACATGGCCCGCCAGTCGGTGAGCAAGCACCTCGCGGTGCTGGAGGAGGCGAACCTCGTCACCGCGGTGCGCCGTGGGCGGGACAAGCTGCACTACCTCAACGCCGCGCCGATCCACGCGATCGCCGACCGCTGGATCCACCAGTACGACCGCAGGCGGGTGGAGGCACTCGCCGACCTCAAGAACGCGTTGGAGTCATCGATGGACGCACCGGCCTTCGTGTACACGACCTTCATCCGGACCACGCCCGAGAAGCTGTGGCAGGCGCTCACCGAGCCGGCGTTCACGCGCCGGTACTGGGGCGTCGCCTTCGAGACCGACTGGACGCCGGGGTCGCCCATGGTCTGGGAGGAGAACGGACGGCGCACGGCCGACCCCGAGCAGGTCGTGCTGCAGGCCGAGCCGCACCGCAGGCTCGCCTACACCTGGCACACCCCCACACCCGAGTGGGCGGCGGCCGCCGGCATCGGCGACGACGTGCGCGCCACGCTCGCCGCCGAGGACCGGTCGACGGTGACGTTCGAGATCGAGCCGCTGGGTGAGATCGTCAAGCTCACGGTCGTGCACGACGGCTTCCCCGAGGGCAGCACGATGCGCGAGATGGTCAGCGGTGGCTGGCCGCACCTGCTCTCCGACCTCAAGACCCTGCTGGAGACCGGCGACACGCTGCCCGCGGTGCCGGCCGCGGCCTGGAGCGGGTGACATCGGCGCGACGAGCGTCCTCCCGACCGGTCGCGCGGCAGGGCTGATCAACCGCAGGTCTCGACCTCGAGGTGGCTGTTAGGTTCGGCGCCATGCCGGCGGACGACGGCGCCACCTCGGCGTCCCAGAAGCCCCTGCTCGTGCTGGGGAAGATCACCGAGATCCTCGACGCGTTCTCGCTCGCCCGCCCCTCGCTCACGCTCGGCGAGATCCAGCAGGCCACCGGCCTGCCGACGTCCACCGTGCAGCGGCTGGTGACGAACATGGTGGCGCAGGGGCTGCTGGACCGCACCGGTGACCAGATCCGGGTGGGGCTGCGCATGGCCTACTGGGCGGCCGCCGCCCGCAAGGGCGTGGACGTGCTCACGATCGTCAACCCGGTGCTGCGCGAGGTGCGCGACGCCACCGGGGAGACCGCGTGCTTCTTCCGGGAGGAGCAGGGCTACCGCGTCTGCGTCGCGATGGCGGAGACGCGCCACGCCCTGCGGCGCGACATGTACGTGGGCAAGCTCCTCCCGCTGCACGCGGGCTCGGCCGGGCGCGTGCTCCTGGCCTGGGACGACGGGCTGGCCGAGCGCACGCTGTCGCGCCCGCTGGAACCGATCACGGGCACGACGGTCACCGACCCGGAGGTGCTGCGCGAGCTGGTCGCGCAGACCCGCAAGGACGGGTACGCGATCACCACGGCCGAGCGCGAGGACGGGTCGTCCGGGCTCGCCGCGCCCGTCTTCGACTCGGCCACCGAGCTCGTCGGGGCGATCGCGGTCAGCGGGCCCACGATCCGGATGCCCCGGGCCCGCTGCGAGGAGTGGGTCGACCTGCTCGTCGGGGCGGCCGAGCAGCTCACGCGGACGCTGGGCGGTCGCTTCCCGTTGTAGCGCCGGCGGCGATCGTCCACGGGAAGGCGGTGGCCTTCGACCGCGCGCCCTGCGCGGCCTTCGACCGGTTCGGCTCACCCAGTTCGGCGAGCAGGTCCTCGCCCAGCTCGACGAGCCGGGCCAGCCGGTCGGGGGTGAGCCACTCCGGCCGGGTGCCGAACAGGAGGTCCTCGGTGGCGGTGTTGCCGCTCGCGCCGGGCGCGAACGGGCAGCCGCCGAGCCCGCCGAGGCACCCGTCGACGACGTCCGCGCCCGCGGCCGCCGCGGCGAGGCTGTTGGCGACGCCCTGCCCCCAGGTGTCGTGGCCGTGGAAGACGATGCGCCGCGGCGGGGTCTCGGCGCGGACGCGCGCGACCAGGTCCGCGACCTCCCCGGGTGCGGCCTGGCCGAGGGTGTCGCAGACGACGACGTCATCGGCGCCCGCGGTGCGCGCGTCGTTCGCGATCGCGAGCACCCGCTCCGGCGGCACCGGTCCGTCGAACGGGCAGGTGAACGAGGTGGCGATGCACAGCTGGATCCGCCCGCCCGCCGCGCGCGCCAGCTCGACCGCTGCCGGCATCGCGTCGAGGCTCGCCTCGGTGCTCCGGCCGATGTTGGCCCGGTTGTGCGCGTCGGAGGCGGAGAAGCAGTACTGGACGTTGCGCGCTCCCGCGTCGAGCGCCCGCTCCACGTGCCTCGGGGTGGCCACCCAGACCCAGCAGCGCTCGAGCTCCTCCGGGGTCAGCGCCGCGATCACGTCCAGCGTGCCGCTCATCGGCGGCACCAGGTCGGGGCGGGCCATCGAGCCGATCTCCAGGCTCGGGACGCCGAGGCGCAGCAGCGCGCGGGCGAGGCGCACCTTCCGCACCGTCGGCAGCACCTTCCCCGTGAGCTGCAACCCGTCCCGCAGCGTGACGTCCCGCAGCTCCACCGTCATGCCCGCACCCCGCTCGCCGTCGTGATCGCTTCCTCGTCCATTCCCAGCAGCTCCCCGAGCACCTCGGCGGTGTGCTCGCCGAGGTCCGGGCCGACGCTGCGCACCGGCAGCGACGCGCCGCCGATCACCGGGACGACCCCCGGGAAGCCGACCTCGCGCGGCTCGCCGTCGCCGGTGTCGACCGGCAGGTACTGGATCATGTTGCGGGCCCGGTACTGCTCGTCGGCCACGATGTCGGCCGCCGTGTACACGGGGCCCGCGGGCACCCCGGCCGCGTCGAGGGCGGCGAGCACCTCCGGGCGGGGCAGCGACGCGGTCCAGGCCCCGATCGCCTCGTCGAGGCGGTCGCGCTGGGCCCAGCGGCCAGCGTTCGTGGCGAGGTCGGGGTCCTCGGCCAGCTCCGGCCGCCCGATCACCGCGCTCAGGCGGCGGAAGATGCCGTCCGCGTTGCCGGCGATGATCACGCTCGTGCCGTCCGCGCACGGGTAGGCGTTGGAGGGCGCGATCCCCTCCATCCGGCCCCCGGAGCGCGTGCGGTGCACGCCGTGGGCGAGGTGGTCGGGGACCAGCGACTCCATCATCGACAGGATCGCCTCGTTGAGCGCGACGTCGACGACCCGCTCGGCGAGCGCGGGTGCCCCCGCGGTGCCGCCGCGGCGGGCCTCGCGCTGGAAGAGCCCCATCACCGCGCCGAAGCCCGCGTAGAGCCCGGCGATCGAGTCCCCGATCGACACCCCGACCCGCGACGGCGGCCGGTCCGGGTCGCCGACGAGCTCGCGCAGCCCGCCGACGGCCTCGGCGACCGCGGCGAACCCCGGCCGCTGGGCCAGCGGTCCGGTCTGCCCGAACGCCGAGACCCGCACGATGACGAGCTCCGGGTTGGCCGCGTCGAGCACCTCGGGCCCGAGGCCCCACTTCTCGAGGGTGCCCGGGCGGAAGTTCTCCAGCAGGACGTCGCAGTGCCGCACGAGGTCGAGCGCCGCGTCGCGGCCCTCGGGCGAGCGCAGGTCGAGGGTGATGGACTTCTTCCCGCGGTTGATCGTGCGGTAGAGCATCGAGGTCGACCCGCTGTACAGCCGCCAGCCGCGCAGCTCGTCGCCGGTGCCGGGGCGCTCGACCTTGATCACCTCGGCGCCGAAGTCGGCGAGCAGCCGCCCGGCCGTCGGTGCGGCGATGTAGTTGCCGAGCTCGAGCACCCGCACTCCGTGCAGGGGCTGGATCGGGCCTTCGTCCACTTCCGTCCTTCCTGGATCTTCGACGACTGCGGGTGCGCCGCTACACGACGAGGCTCAGCGGCAGGATCAGCAGGATCGCGACCACGGAGGCGACCGAGACGCCCACCGAGCAGCTCTTCAGGGTGCCCCGGGTGGTCTGGCCCATGAGCGACTGGAGCAGCCAGAACGTGTTGCTCGTGACGTGCACGGCGAAGAGCGACCCGGCGCCCGCGGCCAGCGCGATCAGCACCGGGTCGAGGCCGATGACGGGCGCGATCGGGGCGAGGATGCCGGCCGCGGTGATGGCCGAGATCGTCACCGAGCCGACGGCGATGTGCAGGACCGCGGCGATGACCCACACCATCAGCAGTGGCGCCGCGGTCTGCGCGGTGAAGTAGTGGCCGAGGATGTCGCCGAGGCCCGCCTTGTCGATGGTGGCGGCGAGCGAACCGCCGACGGCGGTGAGGATGAGGATCTGGCCGCTCTCGCGGAAGCCGGTGGCGATGGCGCGCTCGACGCGCCTGCGCCCGGCCGTGTAGCGCCCGACGAGGCTGGTGCCGACCATCCCCGCCAGCAGGGCGACCACGGGCTGCGACAGGAAGTCGACCACCGGGTTCTGGAAGCCGGTGATGTCGAGCACCGCGCCGGCCGCGATGAGCAGCAGCGCGCCGAGCAGCGGCGCGAACAGGACGATCAGCTTGACGTGGTGCGGATCCCGGACCGGGCGCGGGTCCACCACGGTCCCGGTGGCGGTCGCCGCGACACGGCCCTGCTCGGAGGCGCCGTCCGGGGCGGACGGGGACGGCTCCGCGTCCCCGCGCGGCCCGGGGTTCCCGGGGGTCGCGTCGTCGCCGGCCGGGCCCGCCGCGTCGATGCGGCCCTCGTCCTTGGCGGGGTCCCACCAGCCCTTCCGGAAGAGGAAGGACATGATCGCCACGGCGATGATCACCGTCGGCACCACCAGGAGCAGGCCGAAGAGCAGCATCCGGCCGAGCGGGACGCCGAGCAGCCCGGCCAGCGCGAGCGTGCCGACGCCGGGGACCATCAGCACGATCCCGCACTCGAGGCCGATGGCCAGCGCGGTCGCCATGCGCGCGGTGCCGAGCCGGCCGAGCCGCGGCGCGAGGTTGCGGGCGAGCGGGGCGGAGATCACGAGCAGCACGTCGAGGTAGATCGACTGGAGTGCGGTCGCGATCGTGACGGACATGGCATAGGGCATCCGCTTCGGCCCGAACACGCGCAGCAGCGTCGCGACCAGGCGTTCGATGGCGCCGATCTCCTGCAGGATCGCGCCGGTCAGCACGCCGAAAGCGATCAGGAGTCCGACCTCGGCCATGATGTCGCCGAAGCCGCCGGTGATCGCCTCGACGGTGCCGTCGACGCCCAGCCCGGTGCTGAGCCCCAGGTAGGCCGACCCCAGCACGAGGGCGACGACGGGGTTGAGCTTGAAGCGGACGATCAGCAGGACCACCGCCAGCACGGCGACGCCCGTATTGATC
This sequence comes from Pseudonocardia kunmingensis, assembly GCF_006716445.1. Lineage (GTDB taxonomy): Bacteria > Actinomycetota > Actinomycetes > Mycobacteriales > Pseudonocardiaceae > Pseudonocardia > Pseudonocardia kunmingensis. The sequence goes on along the minus strand of NZ_VFPA01000001.1, from coordinate 705,727 downwards.
AATATCGCGGTGTCGGACAACGGCGCGTTCCCCTCTTCGGGCGCTCGGCGGTGAGCGAGCGAGGTGTCGACGGCTCCCGGCGAAGGCCGGTCGAGCCCAGGTTGCTCACCATACGAACACACCTTCATGATGTGAGCAATGTGAGCTGCGCACGCCGCCGCTTCCGCTCTTGGTCCCGCGACGAACGGCACTTTCGTCGGTACCTAGCCGACGAAGGTGCCGTTCGTCCGGTCAGCCGAGGTGGTGCAGCTGCGTGAGGGGTAGCGTCGCCGCGCGGTGCAGCGGGATCTCCCGCCCGTCCACGCGCACCGGCACCGGCTCGGGCGCCACCTCGACCTCCGGTGTGGCGGTGTTGTGCAGCATGTCCGCGCAACCGAGGCCACGGCTGCCGGCGATGGGGGAGTAGGTGCGCCCGGCGGGCAGCGCGGCCCGCGCCTCGGCGTCGTCCAGGCAGGCGCCCGCGACGAACACGTGCGCCAGCCGGGCCGGTGCCGCCCCGTGCCCGCCGTAGAACGCGCGCATCCGGCGCGGCTGGGTGAGCCGGGTGGAGCCCGAGCCCGAGCCCGCGGCGCCCCACGCCACGAAGCCGGACTTGATCACCAGCTCCGGCTGGGCGCCGAACCAGGCCGGGTTCCACAGCACGATGTCGGCCAGGCGCCCGGGCAGCAGCGACCCGACCTGCCCCGCGATCCCGTGCGCGACGGCCGGGTTGGCCGTCAGCTTGGCCAGGTAGCGCAGCACGCGGGCGTTGTTGGCGACGTCCGGGCCGGTCTCGCCGGCCAGCGCGGCCTGCACGGAGGCCAGCTGCCAGGTGCGCCGCGCGCTCTCGGCGATGCGGCCCATGCCCAGCGCGTCGGAGTTGACGATGCTGATCGCGCCCAGGTCGTGCAGGTGGTTCTCGCCGGCGATCGCGTGCTCCCGGATCCGGCTCGCCGCGATCGCGGTGTCGCTGGGCAGCAGGGCGTGCCCGCGGTGCACGGTGAGCGTCATCGGGCCCAGCTCCGCCACCGTCGAGGTGGTGAGCGGCAGCGTGGGCGTGGTCGAGCTGGTGAGCACGTTCTCCCGCGAGACGATCGAGAGCAGGTCGGGGTGCCCGCCGCCGCCCTCCACGTGGTAGGCGTGCACGGTGCGCCCGCCCACGGCGTCGAGGGTGTCGGCCAGGTAGCCGGACTCGTTGAGCGTGTCGGTGTGCAGCGCCACCGGCAGGTCCGCGGCCTCCGCCACGCCGAGGCAGGTGTCGATGACGCCCGGCGTGGCGCCCCAGTCCTCGTGCACCTTGAACCCGCCGCAGCCGGACAGCACCGCCTGCTCGAGCAGCGCGGGCGACGTGGACGAGCCGCGGGCCAGGAACGCGGCGTTGATCGGCACGTCCGCCCACCCGGCGATGAGCGAATGCAGGTTGTGGGCCGGGTTCGCGCCGACGTCCCAGACCCCGCCGATGCCCATCCCGACGATCGTCGTGACGCCCGCCGACAGGGCCGCGGCGGCGAGGTCGGCGTTGGACAGGTGCACGTGCGAGTCGACGATGCCGGGCGTGGCGATCAGGCCCTCGCCGGTGATCATGGCGGTGTGCGCGTCGACCTCGAGCTGCACGCCGTCGAGCACGTCCGGGTTGCCCGCGCGACCGACGCCGACGACGCGGCCGTCCTTGATGCCGATGTTGGTCTTGCGGATGCCGAGCACCGGGTCCAGCAGCACGACGCCGAGCACCACCATGTCCAGCGCGCTCGCGCGGTCGGCCGAGCTCGACACCAGCGCGCCGTGCCGGGCGGTCTTGCCGCAGCCGCCGAGCAGCTCCTCGCCGGGTTCGGTGTCGTCGGCCTCGACCTCGACCCACAGCCCGGTGTCGGCGAGCCGGATCCGGTCGCCCGTGGTCGGGCCGTAGACGCGGGCGTAGGTCCCGCGGTCGACGATCGTCATGCCCCTCCTCCGATCCGCACGACCTCCACCTGGCGCTCGGCGCCCGGCTCCACCCGCAGCGCGGTGCCTGCGGGCACGTCGAGGCGGAACCGGCCCTCGCCGGGGACCTCCACCTGGACGGCGGGGTTGAGCTGGTCGAGCGGCACGTGCGAGGACACCCAGATCGGCAGCTCCCCGGTGTTGCGCAGCAGCGCGGTGGCCCGCTCGCGGCCGGGCGCCAGCTCGACGCCGCCGTGACCGGTGCGGACCGAGCCCGGTCCTTCCAGGGGAGGTTCCCCGAACGGCGCGTCGACGTGCACGAGCACGCTGCCGTGCGGGAACAGCGCCTCCACCTGCAGCGCGGGCACCGCCGAGGCAACGCCGTCGACGAGCTGCCCGGGCGAGACCACCTTCCGGGCGCGGCTCACGACCTCCTCGTAGGGCACGCCGTCCCAGGCCAGCTCGCAGATCTCGTCGCAGACCAGCGCGACGGCGTCCGGCGCGCCGAGGCGGGCGCCGCGCGCGAGCCGGCGCCGCGCCAGGTCGGCGCCCGCCGCGAGCAGGAGCCGCTCGTGTTCGCGGGGCGTCAGGTGCATGGCCGCTCGGGGATCGACATCTCTACAGCATGAACGGCGGGAGCGGAGCGGGAAAGCCGGGGCGCCAGGCCGTGTCCCGCGGATCTCGACCGCGGTGTTCGCGCCCACATCGCTCCTGGCTGCGTCGTCGGCCCGACCGGGTATGCGCGTACAACGGCTCGGGCGTCCGCCTCGCCAGGAGCGATGTGGATCACGAATCCCGGCGCCCGAGATCCACGGGACACGGCCTGGCCCGCCGGGAGCGGCCGTGCCAGGGTGGCCCGCATGGATCCCGAGAACCGGTCCGACGAGGACGAATCCGGTGTCCTCGAACCGGAGGACAGCCTGGACGACCGCGGCGTGCGCGACGTCCTGGACGAGGGCTGGTCACCGCCGGAACGCCCCTGGGCGGTCACGGGCTGGGGCACCACGGCCCGGGAGGAGGCCGGCGGCGAGTCCCTCGAGGCGCGGCTGGCCCGCGAGCTGCCCGACGGCGTGGTGTGGGACGGCGACGGGCTCGGCGACACCTCCGACACCGACGGCGAGCTGCGCGACGACGAGGTCGGCGACGTCCGCGCGGGGCGGCTGGTCGCGGCGGACGGCGCGTACGGCGACGAGCTGTTCGCGCGCGACGCCGGCATCGACGGCGGCGCCGCCTCCGCCGAGGAGGCCGCGGTGCACCTTGTGACAGAACGGAACGGGCTGGACGACGACTGAGCGATGGGTACCGTCGCCGTCATGGACGCTGCCGTCACCGATACCTCCTTCTGGCACCCCTTCGCGGCGATGGGAGCGGTGCGCCGCTCCGAGTTCGTGGTCGCCCGGGGCGAGGACGTCTGGCTCTGGGACGACGCCGGGCACCGCTACCTGGACGCGACCGCGAGCCTGTGGTGCGTCAACGCCGGGCACGGGCGGGCCGAGATCGCCGACGCCGTCGCCGCGCAGATGCGCGAGCTCGCGACCTACCAGACCTTCGCCGACGTCGCGAACCCCCCGGCGCTGGAGCTGACCCGCAGGCTCGCCGCGCTCGCGCCGGTGCCCGGCGCCAAGGTGTTCCTGGTCAGCGGTGGTGGTGAGGCGATCGACACCGCGGCCAAGATCGCCCGGGAGTACTTCGCCCGCACCGGGCAGCCCGAGCGCACGGTGCTGGTGAGCCGCCGGCACGCCTACCACGGCACGCACGGGTTCGGCACGGCGCTGGGCGGGATGCCGGCGAACCGGCTGGCGGCGCCGTTCGTCCCGGACGTGGTGCAGGTGGAGTGGGACGACCCGGCTGCGCTGGAGGCCGAGTTCGAGCGGATCGGCCCGGAGCGGGTGGCGGCGTTCTTCGCCGAGCCGGTGATCGGGGCCGGCGGGGTGCTGCCCCCGCCGCCGGGCTACGTCGAGCGCGTCCGGGAGATCTGCACCCGGCACGGGGTGCTGTTCGTGGCCGACAGCGTGATCTGCGGGTTCGGGCGCCTCGGTGACTGGTTCGGGCTGGACCGCTTCGGCGTCGAGCCCGACCTGATCACCTTCGCCAAGGGCGTCACCAGCGGGTACGTGCCGCTGGGCGGCGTCGTGGCGCACGAGCGGGTGGCGGCGCCGTTCTTCGCGGACGGGGCACCGGCGTTCCGCCACGGGCCGACCTACGCCGGGCACCCCACGGCCTGCGCCGCGGCGCTGGCGAACCTCGACGTCCTGGAGAACGAGGGGCTGCTCAAGCGGGCCGACGCGCTCGAGGGCTCCCTGCACGCGGCGGTGCGCTCGCTCGCCGACCACCCGCTCGTCGTCGAGGCCCGCGGCGGCACGGGCGCGCTCGCGGCGATCGAGCTCGACCCGCAGCGACTGGCCGCCGATCCCGCGCTGCCCGCCGCCGTGGCCCGCGCCGCGCGCGACCGCGGCGTCCTGGTGCGGCCGATGATCTCCGCGATCGCGGTCTCGCCGCCCCTCACCATGACCGACGAGCACGTCGAACTGCTGGTCGACGCGCTGCGCGGCGGGCTGGACGCGGTCAGCTGACGGCGACCCGGCGGCCCACCAGGTCGGCCAGCAGTGCGCGGGTGCGGGCCTGCTCGTGCTCGTCGCCGACGGCGAGCACGAGCAGCTCGGTCACCCCGGCGTCGGCGAACCGCCGGATCTCCGCATCGAGGGCGGCCTCGTCGCCCGCGACGACGGTGTCCTGCGGTCCGGCCAGGCCCTGCAGGTCGAGCAGGCGCCGGTAGCTGTCCATCTCGCCTGCGGCACCGAACACGGCGCCGAGCTCCTCGCGCAGCTGCGCGGGCCGGGACGTCACAGCCGCCATCACGGTGGCGAGGACCCGCGGCGCGGGCCTGCCCGCCGCCTCCGCGGAGCGCGTGAGGGCGGGCACGATCCGTTCGGCGACGACCTCGGGGCCGGCCCACGCCGTGACGGTGCCGTCGGTCAGCTCGCCTGCGATGCGCAGCATCACCGGGCCGAGGGCGGACAGCAGGATCGACGGCGGCGGTGCGTCGGGGACGTCGACGGACCCGGCCGCGGCGAGCGTCTCGCCCCGGTACTGCACGGTCTCGCCGCGCAGCAGCGGCCCCAGTGCCTCCAGGTACTCGCGGACGTGCCGGGCCGGGCGGTCGAAGGACATCCCGTACTGGCCCTCGATGATCTGCCGGTGGCTGGGGCCCAGGCCCAGCGTGAGCCGGCCGCCCGTGGCCGCCTGGGCGGTGAGCGCCTGACCGGCCATGGCCAGCGGGTGCACCGGGTAGGTGCGCACGACCGCCGTGCCCAGGCCGATGCGCGGCACCTCGCGGCCCGCCAGTGCCACCAGCGTCAGCGCGTCCCAGGACGTCTGCTGCGTGAGGTACACGCTGTCGAGCCCCGCGGCCTCGGCCGCCCTGACCTGCGCGAGCAGCGCGTCGAGGCCGAGGCCGGGCCCGAAGGCCGCCGTTCCGATCAACATCCTGGTCCCCTATCCGGAAGGTGAATCTCGAGTTCCGATTTCCGGTCGAGGTTATCATGAAGATCGGGTTCCGGATGTGGGTGAGGAGGCGGCGATGCGAGCGGACGCGCGCCGCAACCGCGAGCGGATCGTCGCCGCCGCGCTGGAGCGGTTCGCCGCGTGCGGGCCGGCCGCCTCGATGGAGGACATCGCCCGATCCGCCGGGCTCGGTGTCGGGACGCTCTACCGCCACTTCCCGGACCGCCGTGCGCTGGCGGGTGAGATCGCCGCGGACGCGGCCGCCGAGCTCGTGGAGTTCGTCCGGGGTGCCGCCGGGGGTGGGGCGAGTGCGTGGGAGGTGCTGCGCGACATCACCCACCACGCCGCGGGCCTCCCGCTCGCGCTCGCCAAGAAGATCACCGAGGAGCTGCCGTCCTCGGACCGGCTCGAGGCGCTCGCCGCGGAGAGCGACGCCCTGCTCACACAGGTGATCGGACGGGGGCGCGCCGAGGGCAGCATCCGCGCCGACCTCACGACAGCGGACATCCTCGCGCTGTTCAGCGTGGTGGCCTGCCGGCCGGGGGCGACGCCCGGCGACCCGGTCACCACGGTGATGCTCGACGGCCTGCGTCCCCAGCCGCCGCACCGAGCGGACGTGGGCTGACGAGCGCCGTGCGAGGCCTCGCACACCGATAGTGGCGCCGGCACACCGACTGCAGTCGGTGTGCCGGCGCGGAAGTCGGTGTGCCGGCGGTGCTCAGGCCTCGGGCTCGAGCCAGGCCGTCGTGTCGCCCGGCAACTGCCCGTCCGGCAGGGGCGCGCTCGCCACCACCACCCGCCCGGCGGGCAGCGGCACCGGGTCCGTGCCGAAGTTGGTGATCGAGATCCAGCCTCCGGGCCGGGAGAAGCGGACGACGTCGGCCGGGGCGTCCGGCGCCCACTCGAGGCTCTCGGCCGTCTGCAGCCGGCGGCGCTCGGCGAGCGCGCGGGTGTAGAAGGCGAGCGTCGACTCCTCGTCCGCGCGCTGGCGCTCCACCGACAGCTCCGCGAAGCCGGCGGGCTGGGGCAGGTGCGCGGGGCCCGGACCGAAGCCCAGCGACGGGCCGGTCGCGGTCCAGGGCAGCGGCACGCGGCAGCCGTCCCGGCCCTTCCTCGTGCCCCCCGAGCGGACCCACGTCGGGTCCTGCAGCACATCCGGCGGCAGGTCGGCGACCTCGGGCAGGCCCAGCTCCTCGCCCTGGTAGACGTAGGTGGAGCCGGGCAGCGCGAGCGCGAGCAGGGTGGCCGCCCGGGCACGGCGCAGCCCGGCCTCGGCGTCCGGCTTCGGGTCGGTGCCGTCGCTGCGCAGCCACGCCTTGAGGTCCGTGCCGGCAGGCAGGGCGTAACGCGTGGCGTGGCGCACCACGTCGTGGTTGGAGAACACCCACGTGGACGACGTCCCGGAGGTGCGCGACAGCGCCAGGTTCTCCTCGATCACCTCGCGGAACTCCGCCGCGTCCCACGCGGCGAGCAGGAGGTCGAAGTTGAAGGCCTGCCCGAGCCCCTCGGGGGACGCGTAGCGGGCGCGGCGTGGCGCGGAGTCGACCCACGCCTCGGCCACGGCGGTGCGGGGCGGGTCGTAGGAGTCGAAGACCTCGCGCCACTCCTCGTAGATCTCGTGGACCTCGTCGCGGTCCTCCAGGCGGTGCATGCCGTGGGGCAGGTCCTCGGCGTCCAGTTCCGCCTGGCTGGGCAGCGGCGGCGTGAGGTCCTTCGCGAGCCCGTGGGCGACGTCCACCCGGAAACCGTCGACCCCGCGGTCGGCCCAGAACCGCAGCGTCTCCAGGAAGTCGGCCCGCACCTCCGGGTTCTGCCAGTTCAGGTCGGGCTGCTCGGGCGCGAACATGTGCAGGTACCACTGCCCGTCGCCGACCGGCTCCCAGGCCGAGCCGCCGAAGTTCGCGATCCAGTCGCTCGGCGGCCGTTCGCCGTCCGGGCCCTCGCCGCGGCGGAACACGTAGCGGTCGCGCGCGGGCGAGCCGGGCGCGGCGGCCAGGGCCTCGCGGAACCAGACGTGCCGGTTCGACGTGTGGTTGGGAACGATGTCGACGATCAGCCGGATGCCGGCCGCCTTCAGCGCGGCGACCATGTCGTCGAACTCCGCGAGCGTGCCGATCTTCGGGTCGACGTCGCGGTGGTCGTCGACGTCGTAGCCGCCGTCGGCGAGCGCGGACGGGTAGAAGGGGGAGAGCCACACCGCGTCGACCCCGAGGTCGCGCAGGTGGTCCACGCGGCTGGTGATCCCGCGCAGGTCACCGATGCCGTCGCCGTTCGCGTCCGCGAAGCTGCGCGGGTAGATCTGGTACACGACCGCCTGCCGCCACCACGACGCCTCGTCCGTCGCGCGCAGTTCCGACACGAGCCCTCCTTTTGTGTAGCGATTAAATAAACTCTCTGGTCTTAAGCTAGGCCGGTCGCCGGGAGGAGGTCAAGGAGCGCATGGAGGCGATCCCCACGTCGTCGCGATGGGTGCGCGAGGCCAACGCGCGGGTGGTCCTCGAGCACGTGTGGGACGCCGACGCGGTCACCGGGTCGGACCTGATCGCGGCCACCGGGCTCTCCCGCGCCACCGTGCACGACGTCTGCGAGGAGCTCATCGCGCGCGGCTGGGTGCACGAGGTCGCGAACCAGCGCGAGCACGGCGGCTACCGGAAGGGGAGGCCGGCCCGGCGCTACGCGTTCGCGCCCCGCGCCGGCGTCGTCGTCGGGGTGGACGCGGGGCAGCACCGCGTGAGCGCCACCGTCACCGACCTGCGCGGCGACGTGCGCGGTCGCGCCACCCGCGGGACGGGGGGCGGCCGGTCCCGGTCCACCGAGCGGCAGGAGATCGTCTCCCGGACCGTCCTCGAGGCGCTGGCCGCGGTGCCGGCCCCCGCGCCCGCCGTCCTCGCGGTCACCGTCGGCGTCCCGGCGCCGGTCGCCGGCGCGAGCCGTACCGCGTTCGGCGGCAACGAGTACTGGGACCGCATGAACCCCGCGCTCGCCGAGCACCTCGCCGGGCGCCACGGGTGGACGGTGCTCGTCGACAACGACGCCAACCTCGCCGCGCTCGCCGAGGGGTGGCGCGGGCACGGGAGGGGTGTGCGCAGCCACGTGACGCTGCTCGCGGGGGAGCGGCTCGGTGCCGGCATCGTCGACGACGGGCGGCTGCTGCGCGGGGCGCACGGCGGTGCGGGGGAGATGCGCTACCTGGGCCTCGTCGAGGGCGTCGGCTCGGCGGCCGGCATCGCGGCACTCGCGCGCGACGGCGCGCGGGCCGCGTTGGCCGGCCCGGGCGGCGCCGGGTCGGTGCTGGGTGCCCTCGACCCGGCGGCCGTCGACGCGGAGGCCGTCTTCGCCGCCGCCCGGGACGGCGACCCGCTCGCCGCCGCCGTGGTCGGGCGCGTGGGGCAGCGGATGGCGCGCGTCGTCGCCACGGTCGCGAGCATCGTGGACACCGAGCAGGTCGTGATCGCGGGCGGGGTGGCGGACTCGTGCGGGCCGATCGTCGACATCGTCACCCGCGAACTGCCCCTCTACTTCGACGACGCCAGGCCACGGGTGCTCGCCTCCCGGCTCGGCGGTGAGATCGTGGCGCTCGGCGCGGTCAAGGCCGCGCTCGACCACGTCCGCAGGCACGCCCTGGAGATCGCGTTGCCGGTCCGCGGGTGAGGCCGCGGACCCGTGACCCGGACGGGTGTATTCTCTGCTACCGAACGGGGCAGCCGGCGGCGGGGACCGACCCGACCGGGGTACCGGGCGGCTCCGGCGGGGGCCGGAAACCGGACCTGCGGAAGACGTGCTGTGAGCGAACTCACTCACGCGGGCGCCGTGACGCGTCTGACCGCTCCCTCGTCGACACCTGCTCGTTGTACAGGTCACGGCAGCCCGATGAGTGTCGACGATGTCTCGGACGACGGGAGCGCGCGATGGCCGGTGAGGCGGTGGGTGGGCGTGACGGTGCAGCCCGGCACGCCGTGGCCGACGACCCGGGGGGTCGCAGGCCCGAGCGGACGGAGCGGCCCACGACCGACGACCGGTCGCTCGTGGACCGGCTGCTGGCCGCGGACGAGCAGGTCTTCGACTGGGGATGGGGTGAACCGCCCGCGGCGCACGACATCCCCGAACTGTGGGGCCCGGACCGCCGGCCCGAGCCCGGTGAGCGGGACGTCGCGGCCCCGGACCCCGACGACGCGGTGAGCACCGTGCCCGAGGCCGCGTCCGGCGCCGCATCGCCCACCCGCCCGGGGTTCACGATCTTCGACGACCTCGTCGCCGGCACCCGCAACGGCGCCGCGGGCCCCGACCCGGACGACGGCGCCGGCCACGCGTCCACCGGCTGGGTCCCCGGGGTTGCCGCCGGCCTGCTCGAGGGCAGCGGGAACGACGAGCGTGCCGAGGACCCGGAGCGCGGGGCGGAGGACCGGGACTCCCGCGGCCTCGGGGGCCCGGACGGCGACGAGCCCGACCGCGGCAGGCCGGAGGTCCACGGGCCGGACGGCGACCTGCGGGACGAGGACCGAGGTGCCGCCGACCCGCAGGACGGGGAGCCGCGGATCGGGGACCCGGGCGACACGCCTCCTGGTGACGTGTCCCCGGATGACGACTCCCTGGATGACGGCTCCCCGGACGGTGCGGACATGCGGGCGGCGGACGCGCGTGACGCCGACCGGCGGAACGGGGACGGTCCGCACGATGCGGGTCGACGCGACGACGACGCATGGGACGACGAGGCCTGGACCGCCGCCGCGCGTGGCCTCGACCTCCTCGGCACCCGTGCCACCGACCATCGCGGCGCCGACCATCGCGGCACCGACCTCCTCGGCAGCAGCCTGTCCGGGCGTGCGGCGCCGGACGAGGACGGCGTCCGCGCCTTCGGCCCGAGCCCGCGGGACTCCGACCTGGACGACTCCGACCTGCACGACTCCGACCTGCACGACCGGGACCTCGACGACGGTCACCGCGACCCGCGCGACCCGCGCGACCCGGACGTTCGTGAGCCGGACTTGCGTGACCCGGACGTTCGTGACCGGGACGTTCGTGACCGGGACTTGCGTGACTGGGACCCGCGTGATCGGGAAGTTCGTGAGCGGGACCTTCGTGACTGGGACCCGCGTGAGCGGGACCTGCGTGACCGGGATCTTCGTGAGCGGGACCTCCGTGACTGGGACCCGTGGTACGGGCGCACCAACGGGCACGCGCCGGGGGGCCCGGACCGTGGTCCGGCCGACCGGGTCCTGCCCGACCGGGACCCGCGTGATCGCGATCCGCTCGGCTTCGGCTCGCAGGCCGACGTGCCCCGCGAACACACGCGGTTCGACCGGCGCGACGGTCCCGCCGCCTCCCGGCGCGACGGGCTGGGCGGCGGGTTGGACGTGCGTGCTCCGTTCGGAGAGGTGACCGTCGAGCGGCGCCCGAGCGGTGGCACCCCTGCATGGGGTCCGGCCCGCCGGGTTCCGCACGGGAGCGGCGGCTCCGAGGCCCTCGACGCTCCCGACGACCTGGGTCCCGACCCGACCACCGTGCTCGACGTCGTGCCCAGGGACGGCGGTGCCGAGTCCCGGGACCGTGATCTGCCGGCGGTGGCGCGAGGGCCCGAGACCGGCGGTTCCACGCCTCGGCTGGAGGAGTACCGCGCCCGCCGTCGCGCCACCGAGCAGGCGGCCGCGGCAGCCGAAGCCGCCGCGGCGGCCGCGGCGGAACGCGCGTCCGCGGCCATCGCGGCGGCGGCACGGGCGGCGGACGAGGCCGAGGCGGCCGCGGAGGCGGCGGCGCGGGCGGCGGAGGACGCCGAGGCCGCAGCCGCGGCGGAAGCGCGCGCGATCGCCGACGCGGGCGGTGCGGACCCGGCGGACCGACAGGTCGGCCCGGGGGACGTCGCCGGGCCCGACCCCGCCGGATCCGATCTGGCGGGCCCCGATCTCGCCGGTCCCGATCTCGAGGGTCCCGATCTCGAGGGCCCTGATCCCTCCGGCCCCGCCCCGGCGGGCCCCGGGCCGGCCGGTCCGGACCCGGCCGAGTCGCCGACACAGGCGGTCCCGCTGGTGGCGGCCCCCGTTCGTCCGCAGGCCGCGCGGCCGCCGGTGCGCCTGGCCGGGCCACCGCCTCGCGGTGCGCGGCCGGACGACGGCTCCCCGCCCGGGGCGCCGCGCGGCCGGGCCGCCCACCGCGCCGGCAGCCCGCGTGACGAGGGTGACGCCGAGGTCACCGAGGTGATGTCGGGGCTGCGCGCCCTGCGTGCACCGGGTCGCGCCCGCCCGCCGGAGCCGCCTTCGGCCGCGGAGGCCACGACGGTCGCGCCACCGCTGCCCGCCGAGGCGGACGCTCGCGAGGACGAGGTCGACGCCGAGCACGCGCGGGACACCGGTCGCGCCGAGCCCGGTGGCGGAGAGGAGACCGACGCCGCCCCGCGCCGCGGATGGCTGAGCCGCCGGTCCGTGCTCGCGGGTGGCGCGGTGGCCGTCGTGCTCGCCGTGGCCGGGGTCGTCGCGACCCTGACGGCCACCGGCGCGGACCCGGCGCCCGCCGCCGTGACGGCGGCGGCCGTGCCCCCGCCGGTCGAACCGCCCGCCGTGGCGCAGCCGGGGATCGACCCGGAGAGCGCGGAGGCCATCGCCTACCTCACGGCCCTCCGCGACGCCGACGTCCCGACCAGCCGCAGCGGTCAGGCCGAGACGGAGGCGGCCGCGGCGATCTGCTCGCAACTGGACCAGGGCGCCGACGAGACCCAGCTCGAGCGCTCGGTGCCGGCCGTCCTGCCGGACGTGGACCGGAACCAGGCCGGCGACGTCGTCGAGCTCGCCCAGGAGCACTACTGCTAGTGCGCTGACGGGATTCGCATGACGAACGGCACTTTCGTCGGCTAGGTACCGACGAGAGTGCCGTTCGTCCGGTGGGAGCCTCGCGCCCGCCGCCGGTCGTCAGGGCGGGCAGAGGGTGCCGGACTCCGGCACCAGACCCTCCACCAGCATCGCGTCCACCATCCGCCGCACGCAGGAGGTGCGCGGGTAGGCGCCGGTGCCGGCGCCCTGCCAGCCGAGGAAGCGGGCGGTGGCCAGGGAGTCGGCGGTGCGGCGCGATCCGTCGAGGGCGCCGCGGGGGTCGGCGGCGGTGCCGATGACGAGGATCGGGGGCGCGCCCTCGGCCTGCCCGACGACGGGCGCGGCGCGTCCCGTCGGCCAGGGCGCGCAGGCCAGCAGCCGCATGGCGAACGTGCTGCCGAACACCGGGTAGGCGGTGTCCCAGCGTTCGGCGATGTCGGCGATCTCGCCCGGGGCGAGCCGGCGCTGGCTGTCGTTGCAGCTGGTGGCGAGCATGCCGTCGAACAGCCCGCGCGGGCCGGTCAGCGGTTCCAGGATCGTGAGGAGGGGGAGCGGGTCACCCGCGCCCGCCGCGGCCAGGGCCGCCGCGAGCCCGGGCCACCGACGGGGCTCGCCCAGTCCGGCGAGCAGTGCGGTGACGGTGGCGCCCGCGGTGAGCCTGCGCCCGTCGGCGGCGAGGAGGGGTTGGCGCTCGAGCTGTTCGAGCAACGCCGTGACGGTGGCCCGGGGATCGGCGCCCAGGGGGCAGCCGGGTGTCGCCGTGCACGCGACGCCGAACGCGCCCAGCGCGGCCTCGGCGGCGCCTGCGCGCGCGTCGGTGATGTCGGGCTCGTCCAGGGCGGGGTGCGGGGGGCCGTCGAGCACCAGCCGCCCGACCGAGCCCGGCGAGGTCCGGGCCCAGGAGGCCAGCGCCGCGGCCCCGTCGCCCACTCCGACGGCTGACAGCCGGTCCACCCCGAGCGCCGCGCGCAGCAGTTCGACGTCGGCCGCGCTCGCGGCCGTGCGGTAGCTGCCGAGCCCGCTGTCGAGGGTGAGGTTGCACTCCTGCACGACGGCGCGGGCGCGTTCGAGCAGCAGCGCGAGCTGGGCGTCGCTGGTGGCGGTGAGGTCGGCGTCGACGAGGGCGGCGCGGGCGTCGTCGGGGGCGCAGTCGAGGATGTCCAGCCCCGCGCCCCGGCGGTCGAGGCCGATCAGCGTGTAGCGCTCCAGCAGGGCGGGGTCGACCTGCCCGCCCAGGATCGCGGCGTGGCGGGTGGACGGCTCCTGGGTGCTGTCGCCGAGCACGAGCAGCGGGGGCCGGTCCTCGGGCGCTCCGGCCGTGCCGACGCGGATCACGTTGAGGGTGACCGCGCCGAGGCCGGGCTGGTCGGGGTCGGCGGGGACGGTGAGCTCGCCGCAGTCCACCTGCAGGTTGCGGTCGGCGGGTACCGGCTCGACGAGGGTGACGAGGGTGTCCTCGGTGCACTCGAAGAACGGGATGCTCGCCTGCTGCGGCTCGGGGGCGGGCAGCGCCGGTGCCGGGGTGGGGGCGGGTGGCGTCGGCGGGGCCGCGGGCACGTTCTCGCCGAGCACCGCCACCGGTGGCCGCTGCGAGGGCCCGACGGTGCAGCCCGCGAGCAGCGCGGCCAGGCACAGGAACGCGGTCAGGCGGGGCAGGGCACCCGTGACCGCATGACGCGGTGGTCGTGCCACGTGCCCTCCCGGTCGTGCTGGTCCACCGACCAGCCTGCCGCACCGCCGGTGTGGCGCCCGTGAACGGGTCAGGCGACGCGTGGCCCCGCGGGGGCGGAGTCCAGCTCGAGCCGGACGGCGGCGGGCAGCGCGGTGAGGCCGAGCGAGCTGCGCGCGGTGGCGAGGACCTCGCCGTCAAGGCGGGCCAGCACGTCGCGGACGTCGGCGTCGTCGGCCAGCCACAGCGTGACGCGCAGCGCGGGCGCGGCCTCGGTGCCGACCAGCCGCGCCCGGACCCGGCCCACGCCCGGCAGCTCCCCGGCCTGCATCGCGACCGCGTCGGCCGCGGCGGCCGCGTTGACGACGATCGACGTGTCCTGGCCCCCGTCGAGCACGAGGTCGGGCCGCGGTTCCGGGCGCAGGGACCGGGCCGCCCACAGCAGCCCGAGCACCACGAGCAGCAGCCCGACGGCGACGGCCACCAGGCGCGCCGCGAACTGCTGGGTGCGCAGCACCTCGAGGATCATCGGGTCCAGCAGCGGCCGCCCGGCGCGGGCGGCGCCGAACACGCCGTAGGACAGCAGCGCGACCAGGGTGCCCGCGACGAGCAGCAGCGTGCCGATCAGCACGGCGAGCGAGCGGTCGCCCGCGGCCGAGCGGGCGATCGCCGCGTGGGCCCTGCGGCGCAACGTGGCCGGACGGACGCCCGGCGCGGTGCTCTTCTGCAGGTCGGCCTTGCGCAGGTCGGCGGTCATCGGGGTCCCTCCCGGTCCTGCACCGACACGGCGACCCGGGGGCGGCGGTGCAGGGGCAGCTCGTCGAGCAGCTCGTCGACGCGGCCGCGGACGGAGTCGCGCAGCTCGGGGCCCGCGTCGTTCCAGGCCTGCGCGGCCACCCGCACCTTGCGCGCGGACGCGGTGACCGACGCGGCCGCGACGTCGTCGGTGGAGCGCACGCGGCGCCCTACGAGGCGGGCGAGCACGCGCGGCGACGTCGTGACCGTGATCTCGGGGGCCGGCCCGTCGACCGCGATGTCGGCGCGCCGGGCCAGCAGTCCGACGAGCACCAGCAGCAGCCCGAGGACCGCGAGGCCGATCGCGACGCCCGCGACCGGCGTGTCGGTCCAGGTGGTCGCCCCGAGCGAGGAGTACCAGTCCGGCCAGGGCACCACGAGGCCGCGCGTGGTGTCGGGGCGCACCCAGGCGGCGACGACCTCGAGCACCAGCAGCACCCCCGTCCCGGCGACGGCGAGGCCGAGCAGCGGGGCGAGCACCCGTAGCAGGACGCGCACGGCTCCTCCTCTACTGCAGCCGGGCTGCGGTGGGCCGGGCCGGGCGCAGCCCGGCGACCGTGACGGTCATTGCCCGGACGCGGCGCCCGGCGACGCGGGCGAGCTCCTCGCCCACCTTCGCGCGCACGGCGTCGACGACGGTGCGCACCGAGGCGGGGTACTGCAGGGTGATCTCGAGCCGGACGTCGACGGCGGCCGGGTCGCCGGAGCCGGTGCTGATCCGCGCGCTCGCCCCGGCCTCCCCGATGTCGATGCCGGCGAGCCTGCGCTCGTGGCGCAGCGTGCCCGGCACCTGGTCGGCGGCGTGCTCGACGACCTTGCGCAGCACCGCGGGGTGGATCTCCAGCCGGCCGCGCTCGGCGGGCGGCGCGAGCTCGCGGATCACCGGTCCCGGCCCCGGCCGAGCACCGCGTTCAGGTCGAGCTGCCCGTCGAGCACCCGGCCGACGATGAGGCCGATCGCCCCGAGGACCAGCACGATCAGGAAGGCGCCGAGGCCGCCGAACGCGCCGGCGAGCCCGAGGGCGAGACCCGCCAGCAGGCCGGTCTGGGTGGCGTTCATCTGCTTCTCCTCATGTCACTCACTCGACTCGCGTGTTCCGCCTGCGGTGCCAGGTGCGGATCAGGGCGACGCCGACCCGCACCGGGAACGGTAGCGGCGTCACCACCTCGATGGGGGCGTCGAAGCGCGGGTCGTCGGGCGGCGGCTCCGGGGGAGCCTGCCCGAACCGCGCCAGACCCGCGACGAAGACCTCGGGATCGCCGCCCCGGTCCGGGTGGTGCTCGCGGACGAACGCGCGGAAGGCGGCCCGCTCCTGCTCGTTCACGCGTCTTCCGGGAGCGCCAGGTCGGAGACCGTGATGTCGACGGCCGCGCCGCCGCACATCCGGGAGACGTCGCGGCGCAGCGCGCGCACGACGCCCGGGATGGGGCGGTCCGGGTGCAGCACGACCGCGACCTCCACGGGCTCGTCCCCCTCGCCGATCCGGACACCGACCAGCCTGCGCCCCGGCAGGTACGTCGCCACCGCACCGAACACCCCGCCGTCGAGGCGGGCGACGGCGGGGTGCGCGCGGACGGCGGCGGCGACCTGCTCGGCCAGCTCCTGGGTCACTCGACGCGGGCCTGCTGCACGGTGGGCAGCGCCTCCTCGTCGCCGCCCAGCGCCTCGGGCAGGTGGATGTCGTTGACCGCGATGTTGACCTCGATGACCTCGAGGCCGGTCATCCGCTCCACAGCCGTGATGACGTTGCGGCGCACGGCGCGGGCCAGCTCGACGATCGACGCGCCGTACTCCACGACGATGTCGAGGTCGACCGCGGCCTGCTTCTCGCCGACCTCGACCTGAACGCCGGCGACGTTGGCGGCCCCGGTGCTGGCTCCTCCCGGGATGCGCTCGCGGATGGCGCCGAAGGCGCGGGACACGCCGCCGCCCATCGAGTGCACGCCCGAGATCTCGCGTGCGGCGATGCCGGCGATCTTCTGGACCACCGAGGCGGCGATCGTGGTCTTGCCCTGGGAGGTGTCGTCGGCGAGGCGGGCCGGCGACGACACCGTGGTGGTGGGCGTCTTCGTCGTGGTGGTCGCGGTGCTCTCGCTCATGCAGCTGATCCTTGTCGGTCGGTTGTCGGGAGTGTTCGCCAGTGGGACGCGGATACCCGGGGTGCCCTCCCGGCAAGTCACCCGATCGGATTAGCTCGGCGGTACCGGAGCAGGAGGACCCCGTCCTCGTGCAGCGCGTCGGCGAGCTCGAGCGGGCGCGGGTGAGCGCCCTGCGGGCCCACCGCGATCCGGCCGGCCGGGCCGCCCGCGAGCAGGGGGGCGACGGTGAGGCAGAGCTCGTCGACGGCGTCGGCGGCCACGAGCTCGCCGAGCAGGGTCGGGCCGCCTTCGCAGAGCACCCGGTGCAATCCGCGGCGCGCCAGCTCGGCGAGCACCAGGTCCGGGGTGAGCCGTTCGAGCGCGACGACGTCACCGCCGGCGGCCGTGAGCCGCTCCCGCCGCCGCGGCGACGCCGAGGTGAGGGAGAGGACGATCGGGGGAACGCGCGTGTCGGTGAACAGCTTGCCGGCGGGGTCGAGGTCCGCCGAGCCGGTCACGACGGCCACCGGCGGCGGCCGTTCGGTACCGCGGACGGGCCGGCGCGCGCCCCCGTAGTCCTCCGCCCGCACCGTCCCCGCGCCGACGAGCAGCACATCGGCGAGCTCGCGCAGCAGCAGGAACACGCGCCGGTCGGCCGGTGAGCCCAGGCCCGCAGAGCGGCCCTCCACCGACACGGCGCCGTCGGCGCTCGCCACGACGTCGACGCGCACGAACGGGGCGGCGAGGTCGTCGGGGTAGGCGTAGCGGGCCGCGAGCCGCGCGTCGTCGAGATCGTCACCCGAAGCGGGGAGCAGGGGTCGCACGGACCCATCCCAACACAGTGAGTCCTGCCCCACTGAGGACTGCGCTATCGAGTGAAGGGCAGCCTCACTTATGGTGTGGGCGTGCTGACAACGGTGGCCGCCTCCGCGCCCTCGGTCGGTGGGTTGCGTCGCCGGCGGCTCGCCGGGCTCGCGCTCCTGACCGTGTTCCTGGTGGCCTGCGCGCTCGCGAGCATCGCGGTCGGGGCGAAGGCGATCCCGCTCGACGCCGTGTGGCACGCGCTGTTCGCGCCGACCGGCACCGAGGACGACATCGTCGTGCGCTCGCTGCGCATGCCCCGCACCCTGCTCGGGATCCTCGCCGGTGGTGCGCTGGGCCTGGCCGGTGCACTGATCCAGGGCCACACCCGCAACCCGCTCGCCGACCCCGGGCTGCTCGGGGTGAACAACGGGGCGGCGTTCTTCGTCGTCATCGGGATCTACGCGTTCGGCGTCACCAGCCTGTACGGCTACGTCTGGTTCGCCTTCGCGGGTGCGCTGGTCGCGAGCGTCGTGGTGTTCGTGCTCGGCTCCGTCGGGCGCGGCGGGCCCACGCCGGTGACGCTGGCGCTGGCCGGCGCCGCGGTGTCGGCGCTGCTCGCCGCGCTCACCTCGGCGGTCGTCCTCATCGACGTCCAGACCCTCGACGCCTACCGCTTCTGGGCCGTCGGCTCCCTCGCCGGGCGCGAGCCGGAGATCGCCGGGCAGGTGCAGTGGTTCCTGCTCGTCGGCGCCCTCATCGGGCTGGCGAGCGCCCCGGCCCTCAACGCGCTCTCGCTCGGTGACGACGTCGCGCGCTCGCTCGGGCACTCGGTGCGCCGCACGCGGGTCCTGGGGATCGTCGCGATCACGTTGCTGGCCGGGTCCGCCACGGCCGCGTGCGGGCCGATCGCGTTCGTCGGCCTCGTCGTGCCGCACATCGTGCGGTCGTTCACCGGCCCGGACTACCGGTGGCTGCTGCCCGCGTCCGCGCTGGCGGGCGGCGCACTGCTGCTGCTGGCCGACGTGATCGGCCGCGTGGTCGTGCGACCGGGTGAGCTGCAGGTCGGCATCGTGCTCGCGCTGATCGGCGGGCCGTTCTTCATCTGGTTGGTCCGGCGCCGGAAGATGGTGGCGATCTGATGGCGGTCCTCGACCGCGCCCCGGCCCGGGTGGCGGGGCGGCCCGCACTGCGGATGCGGCGCGCGTCGGTGGTGTGGCGACCGCGCTACGTGCTCGTGCTCTCGCTCGGCCTCGCCGCGCTCGTGCTCGGGATGGCCGTGAACATCGGCCGTGGCGAGTACCCGATCAGCATCCCCGAGGTGCTCGCCGTGCTGTTCGGCGGCGGCGACTCGGGCCAGCAGTTCATCATCCTCGAGCTGCGGCTGCCGCGGTCGCTCACCGGCGCGCTGGTCGGTGGCGCGCTCGCCGTGGCGGGCGCGATCACCCAGTCGATCGCGCGCAACCCGCTGGCCAGCCCCGACATGATCGGCCTCACGGCCGGTGCCAGCGCCGCGGCGGTGTTCGTCATCGTGATCGGCGGCGGGTTCGGCGTGCTCGGCGGGTTCCTCGCCGCGGCGGGGCTCCCGGTGGCCGCCCTGATCGGTGGCCTGATCACGGCGTCGATCATCTACGGCCTGGCGTGGCGCAAGGGCGTGCACGGTTTCCGCCTGGTGCTGGTCGGGATCGGGCTGCAGGCGATGCTGCTGGCCATCGTGCACTGGCTGCTCGTCGTGGCCGAGGTGTTCGAGGCGGCGCGCGCGTACGTCTGGCTCAACGGCAGCCTCAACGCCCGCGGCTGGGAGCACGTCGTCCCCGTCGCGATCGCGCTGGCCGTGCTGCTGCCCGCCGCCTTCCTGCTCGCGCACGTGCTGGGCGCGCTGCAGTACGGCGACGACACCGCGCGCGGGCTCGGCGTCCCCGTCGACCGCGCGCGCAGCCTGCTGCTGATCGTCGCCGTCGGCCTGGCCTCGGTGGCCACCGCGTCGGCGGGGCCCATCGCGTTCGTCGCGCTGGTGTCACCCCAGATCGCGCAGCGCCTCGTCGGGGGAGCGCGCCCGCCGATCGCGATGTCCCTCGTCGTCGGTGCGGCCCTCACCGTGATCGCCGACGTCGTCGCGCGCACCGCGTTCGGCGGCACCGAGCTGCCGGTCGGCATCGTCACCGCGGTGCTCGGCGCGCCCTACCTGCTCTACCTGCTCGCCCGATACGGCCGGGAGGCCCGCGCATGACCCCCCTCACGAAGGCAGACGTCCGCGACGCCGAGCCGGCCGCCCCCACCGTGCGCCTGCGCGCCGAGGACGTCCGGCTGGCGTACGGCGAGTGCACCGTCGTCGACGGGCTGGACCTCGACGTGGTCGCCGGCACGATCACGGCTGTGATCGGCCCCAACGGGTGCGGCAAGTCCACGCTGCTGCGGGCCCTGGGCAGGCTGCTGAAGCCCAAGAACGGGCACGTGCTGCTCGACGGGGCGCGGATCGACCGCATGGCCACGCGCGAGGTGGCCAAGGTGCTCGGCCTGCTGCCGCAGGCGCCCACCGCGCCCGAGGGGCTCACGGTGGCCGACCTCGTCGCCCGCGGCAGGCACCCGCACCAGGCCTGGTACCGGCAGTGGTCGGCCGACGACGAGGAGGCCGTCGCACTGGCCCTGGAGTGGACCGGGATCGCCGACCTCGCCGAGCGGCCGGTCGACGAGCTGTCCGGCGGGCAGCGCCAGCGCGCGTGGATCTCGATGGCACTCGCCCAGGGCACCGACCTGCTGCTGCTCGACGAGCCCACCACGTTCCTCGACCTCGCCCACCAGGTCGACGTGCTCGAGCTCGTGCGGCGGCTGCACCAGGAGGCGGGCCGCACGGTCGTGATGGTCCTGCACGACCTCAACCTCGCCGCCCGCTACGCCGACCGGCTCGTCGCGATGCGCGACGGGCGGATCGTCGCGGCGGGGAAGCCGGCCGAGGTCATCACCGAGTCCTTGCTCGCCGAGGTGTTCGGGCTCGCCGCGCGGGTGATCCCCGACCCGGTGGCGGGCACCCCGCTCGTCGTGCCGATGGGCGGTCACGCTCCGTCGTCCTGAGCTCCCCTGCTGTCACGTGCCACGATGTGGCCTGCGACGACCGGGAACGAGCGAGAGGAGGCCGTGGTGGACCTGTTCGACCACGAGGGCCCCTGGACCGAGGACGCCTACCTCACGCTGACGCACGACGGGCGCGTCGAGGTCGTCGACGGCACGCTGCTCGTCGGACCCGCGGCGGGCCCGCAGCGGGTGCGGGTGATCGAGCGCGTGCGCGCGGCGGTCGCGGCCGCCCTGCCCGCGGGGCTGCGGGTGCGCGGTCCGCAGCCGCTGCGGCTGGGCACCGACTGCGTGCTGGTGCCGGACCTGGTGATCACGGCGGCTCCCGGCGCTGAGGGCGAGGAACCGCCCGCCGAGGAGGAGGACGCCCCCGCGGTCCTCGACGCGGCCGCCGCGCTCATGGTGATCGAGGTGGTCGGCTGCGACCACGGCGCCACCGACCGGACGTTCAAGCCGCAGCTCTACGCCCGCAGCCGCATCCCGTACTCGCTGCTCATCGACCACGACGGCCCGTTCGCGGTGGCTGAGATGATCATCGGCGGCCGGTACCACGAGTACGCCCACGGCGGCGAGCGGCTGCAGATCGAGGAGCCCTTCGCGCTCGACCTCGACCTCACCGCGGTCACCGCGGACGAGGAGCCCCCGGCCGAGGCGCCCGTCGAGACGCCGGCCGAAGCGGGGGCCTAGCGCACCGGCCACGGGCGTTCACGGTTCGTGCCCCGGGGAAGCGGGATTCACATGACGAACGGCACTTTCGTCGGCTGGGTTCCGACGAAAGTGCCGTTAGTCGGGTGGGGAGCCTGGCGCGCCGACCCGATCCGGGAGCGGTTCGACGGGCCCGTCGGCCAGTAGGCTCGCCGCATGGGGAAGACCGTGCGCGAGACGTTCCGGATACCTGCCGACCTGCGGACCGGTGCCGACCTCGCCACCCTCGACCCGCGCGCGCGTCCGATCGGGCCGCGGGACAAGACCGCGGCGGCCGAGGAGATGAACGACCTCGCCGACCGCCTGGACCACCTGCAGGAGGCCCTGTACGCCGAGGCCATCGGCGGGGGCACGCGCGCGGTGCTGCTCGTCCTGCAGGGCATGGACACCTCAGGCAAGGGCGGCGTGATCCGCCACGTCGGCGGGCTGGTCAACCCGCAGGGGTTGCAGATCGCCACGTTCAAGAAGCCCACCGAGGAGGAGCTCGCCCATCACTTCCTGTGGCGGGTGCGCAGCCAGGTGCCCGAGCCCGGCCGGATCGGCATCTTCGACCGCTCGCACTACGAGGACGTCCTCATCGGCCGCGTCGACGAGCTGGTGCCCGAGGACGTGTGGCGCCACCGCTACACCGAGATCACCGACTTCGAGGCCGAGCTCGCCGGCCAGGGCGTCACCCTCGTGAAGTGCATGCTGCACATCTCGCCGAAGGAGCAGGCCGAGCGCCTGCTGGCCCGCCTCGACGACCCCGCGAAGCGCTGGAAGTACAACACCGGCGACCTGGACGCCCGCGCGAAGTGGCCCGCCTACCAGGACGCCTACGCCGAGGCGCTGCACCGCACCGACGCCGACGCCGCCCCGTGGTACGTCATCCCGTCCGACCGCAAGTGGTACCGCAACTGGGCCATCGCGGCGCTGCTCGCCGAGACCCTCGCCGACCTCGACCCGCGGTTCCCGGAGCCGGGCATCGACGTCGACGCCGAGCGCGCCCGGCTGGCCGCGAGCGTCGTGGGTTGACCGCTGGGTGCCGAGATGGCACTCAGCAGTTCGATCACCCGCGAACCGCGCTCACTGCCATCTCGGGGCCCGAAATCATGATCCGGCCTCGCCGAGGCGGCTCGCGCGCGACGCTCGGGGCGTGTCCAGCTCCCCACAGCGCATGCCGGTCCCCGGCTGGCCCGGGTTCTTCCGCGGGTCCGAGGCGGTGCGGGACGGGCTCGTCACACCGGGTGAACTGCGCGGCCCGCGCTATCTGCGTCTCTTCCCCGACACCTATTCGACCCCGAGGAGGTGCTGTGGCTCGCCGAGCGCTACCCGGGGGCTCGGGGGCTGGGGCAGCTGCCGCGCGTGGTCGACCTGGCCGCGCGCTGGTCGGGATCGCCGCGACGATCGACCGCGCGCTCACCTGATGGTCGAGATGGCACTGAGCGTTGCCCGGGCGAGGTCGAACAGCGCTGAATGCCACCTCGGCGTCACTTCAGCAGCTCCCGGCCGATGATCTCCTTCATGATCTCGTTGGTGCCGCCGAAGATCGACTGCACCCGCGCGTCGACGAAGGCCTTCGCGATGGGGTACTCGAGCATGTACCCGTAGCCGCCGTGCAGTTGCACGCAGCGGTCCACCACGCGCTTGAGCACGTCGCTGGCCCACCACTTGGCCTTGGCCGCGTCGGCGGGGGAGAGCCGGCCCGCGACGTGCTCGGCGATGCACCGGTCCACGAACGCCTGCGTGACGCTGACCTCGGTGTCCATCTCCGCGAGCTCGAAGCGGCTGTTCTGGAAGCCCGCCACCGGCCGGCCGAAGGCGGTGCGCTCCTTGGTGTAGTCCACGGTCAGCGCGAGGGCCCGCGCGGCGCCTGCCGCGCTGCCGACGGCGATGGAGAGCCGTTCCTGCGCGAGGTTCTGCATGAGCGCGATCAGGCCGCCGCCGACCTCGCCGAGCACGTTCGCGGCCGGCACGCGGACGCCGCTGAACGACAGCTCCGCCGTGTCCTGCGCCTTGAGCCCGACCTTCTCCAGGCGCCGGCCGCGCTCGAAGCCGGGCATGCCGCGCTCGACGACGAGCAGGGTGAACCCGCGGCTGCCGGCGTCGGGGTCGGTGCGGGCCACGACGATCACGAGGTCGGCCATGATGCCGTTGGTGATGAAGGTCTTCGACCCGTCGAGGATCCAGTCGTCGCCGTCGCGGCGCGCGGAGGTGGCGATGCCCTGCAGGTCCGAGCCGGTGCCGGGTTCGGTCATCGCGATCGCGGTGATGATCTCGCCGGAGCAGAAGCCGGGCAGCCAGCGCCGCTTCTGCTCGTCGGTGCCCAGCCGCAGCAGGTAGGGCGCCACCACGTCGTTCTGCAGGGGGAAGCCGACGCCGCTCGCCCCGGCCCGCGTCAGCTCCTCGGTGAGCACGGCGTTGTAGCGGAAGTCGGCGACCCCGCCGCCGCCGAGCTCCTCGGGCACGTCGGTGCCCAGCAGCCCGGCCTTGCCCGCGGCGAGCCAGACGTCGCGGCTGACCTGGCCGTCGCGCTCCCACTGGTCGTGGAAGGGCGTGACCTCCTTGGCGACGAACGTGCGGGCCAGGTCGCGGAACGCGTCGTGCTCGGCGTCGAAGATGTCGCGCTGCATGCCGGGATCCTGGCATACCCGTCGGTAACTTCCCTAGCGTTAGGCTCTCGTCACGTGGACCTGCCCGCGGCCGCGGCGAACCTCGTCGGCATGGCGTGCGGCGGCGTCGCCGACCTGCGCCGGATGCCCCGGGAGCTGGTCGACGAGGGGCCGCGCGGCGCCCTGTACCGGTACCTGCCGGTGCCCGGCGTCGCGCCCGCCGGCGGCGAGCCGGTGCTGCTCGTGCCGCCGCTGGGGGCGCCCGACTTCGCCTACGACCTGCGCCGCGGCTGCTCGCTCGTCGAGCACCTGCTGGCCGAGGGCCGGCTGGTCTACCTCGTGGACCACGGGCCGAAGTCCTTCGCCGACCGCGGGCTGGGCATGGAGCACTGGGTGGACGACGTCGTGCCGTGGGCCGCGCGGGTCACCGCCGAGGACGCGGGCCCGGACGTCCACCTCGTCGGCTGGTCGATCGCCGGGATCTTCACGGCGCTGGCCGTCGCGGCCGGGGTGCAGGCGGGGCACCCGCTGCCGGTGCGCACCCTCACGATGATCGGCAGCCCCGTCGACGTCTCCGCGGTGCCGTTCGTGGCGCCGCTGCGGCCGCTGGCGATGGTGGCCGGAGGGCGTGGGCTCTCCGCGGTCTACCGCGCCATCGGCAGCTTCCCGGCGCCGCTGGTGAGCGCCGCGTTCCACCTCACCGCCGTCGACAAGCTGGTCACCAAGCCGCTCACGCTGCTGTCCCGGCTCGACGACCGCGACGTGCTCGCGCAGATCGAGGCCGTGGACCACCTCATGAGCAACATGCACGGCTACCCGGGGCGGCTGTTCGGGCAGATCTACCACCTCATGCTGCGCCGCAACGACCTCGCCGACGGCGAGCTGTCGCTGTCCGGGCGCGCGATCCGGCTGGCGGCCGTGGACGTCCCGGTGCTCGTCGTGGCCGGGCGCAGCGACGTCATCGCGCCGCTGCCCGCCGTCCAGAAGGTGGTGGGGCTGCTCACCGGGGCACCGGAGGTGCGGTTCAGCACCGCGCCCGGCGGGCACCTGGGGGTGCTCACCGGGCGCGATGCGCGGACGACGACGTGGTCGGCGCTGGACGCGTTCGTCGCCGACCACGGCTGAGGTCCGAGCGCGTCAGCGCAGGTGGCCGCGGAGGAACTCCAGCGTGCGGTTCCAGGCCAGCTGCGCCTGCTCGGGGTCGTAGGTGCCGAGCAGGTTCTCGTCGTTGAAGAACGCGTGGCCGGCCGGGTAGATGTGGAACTGCGGCGTGACGCCCGACTCGGACTCGATGCGCTGGGCGAGGGCGCGGACCGCGTCGGGGTCGGCCATCTGGTCCTGCTCGCCGAAGTGGCCGAGCAGCGGCGCGGTGAGTCCTGCGAAGCTCGGGAACTCCTCCTTGAGCACGCCGTAGAAGGGTACGGCGGCGCCGATCTTGTCGCCCTGCTGCGCGGCGAGCACCAGCACGAAGCCGCCGCCCATGCAGAAGCCGACCGCGCCGACCCGCGACGAGGTGACGGCCTCGTGGCCGAGCAGGTAGTCGACCGCGCCGCCGAGGTCGCGCGCGGCGTCCTCGACCGGCAGCTCCTGCATGAGCTTGCCCGCCTCGTCGGAGTCGTGGGTGGTGCTGCCGCCGTAGAGGTCGGGCGCGAGGGCCACGAAGCCCTCGGCGGCGAGCCGGTTGGTCACGTCGGCGATGTGGCTCGTCAGCCCCCACCACTCCTGGATCACGACGACGCCGGGCCCGCTGCCGGAGGCGGGGACGGCGAGGTAGCCGTGGGCGGTGCGACCGCCGGAGGGGAACGTGACGTTCTGGAGCGGGTTCTCGGTCACGGCCGTCATCACACCACGAGCACGGGAGCCCCGCAGGGATCCCCCACACCGGGATGATCCGGACGGTGTGACGAACAGGGCTGGTGGGATCGTGTGCGTCGCCGACGGAGCGGGACTAGCGTCGCGGTCATGACCATGACGGGGCGGGACGGGGCGGCCCGGCACGACGCGGCGGTCGCGGACCTCGTCAGCCGGTACCGGGCGCTGCCGCCGGGCACGCGGGTGCGGCTGGCCAAGAAGACCTCGAACCTGTTCCGCTTCGGCGGGGCCGAGCCCACCGGGCGGCTGGACGCGTCGGCGCTCTCCGGCGTGATCTCCGTGAACGGCCCGGCCCGCACCGCCGAGGTGCAGGGCATGACGACCTACGAGGACCTCGTCGAGGCCACGCTGCCGCACCGGCTGATGCCGCTGGTGGTGCCGCAGCTGAAGACGATCACCCTCGGCGGCGCGGTCACCGGGCTGGGCATCGAGTCCACGTCGTTCCGGCACGGGCTGCCGCACGAGTCGGTGCTCGAGATGGACATCCTGACGCCGGAGGGCGAGCTCGTCACGGCCACCCCGGGCGGCGAGCACGCCGACCTGTTCGCCGGATTCCCCAACTCCTACGGCACCCTCGGCTACGCCCTGCGGCTCAAGATCGAGCTGATGCCGGTGGCGCCCTACGTCCACCTCGAGCACCGGCGGGTGGACACGGCGGACCTGGCGAGCGTCATCAGCGGGGTCTGCGGGCCGGACGCGCCGGACTTCGTGGACGGCACCGTGTTCGCGCCGGGGGAGCAGTACCTGACGCTGGGGAGGTTCAGCGAGGACCCGGGGCCCGGGGTGAGCGACTACACCGGTCAGCAGGTCTTCTACCGCTCGATCCGCGAGCGGAGGACCGACGTGCTCACCGTGCACGACTACATCTGGCGCTGGGACACCGACTGGTTCTGGTGCTCGCGGGCACTGGGTGCGCAGCACCCGGTGGTGCGCCGCTTCTGGCCGCGCCGCTACCGCCGCTCGGACGTCTACCGCCGCATCGTCGCCCTCGACCGCCGGTACGGCTTCTCCCGGCTCGCCCACCGGGTCACCCGCACTCCGCAGGAGGAGATGGTGATCCAGGACGTGGAGATCCCGGTGGAGCGCCTCGGGGAGTTCCTCGACGCGTTCCACCGCGACATCGGCATCACGCCCGTCTGGCTGTGCCCGCTGCGGCTGCGCGGGAAGCGCAGCTGGCCGCTCTACCCGATGCAACCGGGCGAGCTGTACGTCAACGTCGGTTTCTGGTCCTCGGTGCCGGAGGAGCCCGGGCAGCCCGACGCGCACAACCGGCGGATCGAGGACCTGGTGGCCGACCTCGGCGGTCACAAGTCGCTGTACTCGACGGTCCACTACGACGAGGCTCAGTTCTGGAAGCACTACAACGGGCCCGCCTACCGGGCGCTCAAGGAGCGCTACGACCCGCACGGCAGGCAACCCGACCTCTTTACGAAGGTCACCGGATCAGGAGGGGCATGATGCAGGTCGCAGAGATCATCTCCGACGTTCTCGGCGAGGACGTGCCGGTACGGGTGGTGGCGTACGACGGCAGCAAGGCGGGGCCGGACCGCTCGGACGTCGCGCTGCGGATCCTCACCCCGCGGGCGATGGCGCGGCTCGTCACCGCACCCGGCACGCTGGGGCTGGCGCGGGCGTACGTCTCGGGCGAGATCGAGGTCGACGGGGACGTGTACGAGGTCCTCGACGCGATGGCCGACGTCGCGTTGCACGACCTGAGCGGCTCCGAGCGGCTGCGGCTGGCCCGCACGCTGCTGCCGGTGTGGCTGCGGCACCGCCAGCCGCCGCCCGACCTCGAGTACCGCCCGCCGGGCCGGCTGCACTCGAAGTTCCGCGACAGCAAGGCGATCGCGCACCACTACGACGTCTCCAACCGCTTCTACGAGTGGGTGCTGGGCCCGTCGATGGCCTACACCTGCGCGGTGTTCCCGACCGCGGACGCCACGCTCGAGGAGGCGCAGGCCGCGAAACACGAGCTGGTGGCGCAGAAGCTCGCGCTCGAGCCGGGGATGCGCCTGCTCGACGTCGGCTGCGGCTGGGGCGGGATGGTCATGCACGCCGCCGCCGAGCACGGCGTCAAGGCGCTGGGCGTGACGCTGTCGCGCAACCAGGCCGACTGGGCGCAGGCCGAGATCGAGCGCCGGGGGCTGGCCGGCCTCGCCGAGGTGCGCCACCTCGACTACCGCGACGCCCCCGAGTCGGAGTTCGACGCGATCAGCTCCATCGGGCTCACCGAGCACATCGGCAAGGACAACCTGCCCAGCTACTTCGCGTCCCTGTACGAGCGGCTGCGCCCCGGTGGCCGGCTGCTCAACCACTGCATCACGCAGCCGCGCACGCCCACGCGCAAGCTCGACGCGTTCATCGCGCGCTACGTCTTCCCCGACGGGCAGCTCGAGCCGGTGGGGCACCTGGTGTCGGTCATGAACGACGCGGGCTTCGAGATCCGCCACGAGGAGAACCTGCGCGAGCACTACGCGCTGACCCTCGCGGGGTGGTGCCGCAACCTCGAGGAGCACTGGGAGGAGGCCGTCGCCGAGGTCGGCATCGGGCGGGCGCGCGTGTGGCGGCTGTACATGGCGGCCAGCCGGCTCGGCTTCGAGCGCGACAACATCCAGCTCCACCAGGTGCTCGGCGTGCGGCTCGACGATCGTGGGCGTGCCGGATTCCCCTTGCGCGGCTGGTAACGGTCCAGAATAGGAGCGTGGTCGACCGACTCTCGCCGCTCGACGCGTCCTTCCTGTTCGCCGAGCACCGCACGGCGGCCATGCACGTCGGCGCGGTGATGACGTTCGCCCCACCGGCGGGCGGCCCGTTCGACCCGGACGCGTTCACCGCCCTCATCGGACGCCGGCTCGCGCTCGTGCCGCGCTACCGGCAGAAGGTGCGGGAGGTGCCCGGCGGGCTCGGGCTGCCGGTGTGGGTGGACGACCCGGAGTTCGACCTGGCCTTCCACGTGCGCCGCTCGGCGCTGCCCGCGCCGGGCACCGAGGAGGTGCTGCTCGACCTCGTCGGGCGGCTGCTGGCCCGCCAGCTCGACCGGTCCCGGCCGCTGTGGGAGGTCTACCTGGTCGAGGGCCTCACCGACGGCCGGTTCGCCGTGGTCACCAAGAGCCACCACGCGATGGTCGACGGCCTCGCGTCGATGGACATCGGCGCGGTGCTGCTCGACCGCACCCCGGAGCCCCGCGAGACGCCCGCCGACGAGTGGCAGCCCGCCCCGGAGCCGTCGGCCGTGGAGCTCGCGGCGTCCGCGGCGGCCCACGCGCTGCGGCGCCCCCGTGACGTGCTGGACGTGGCCGGACGCGCGCTCACCGACGTACGGGAGGCCGCCGCGGTGGTCGGGAAGACCGTCGAGGGCGTGCTCGCGGCGGGCCGCAGCGCTGCGGCCACCCGGCCGGTCCAGCCGCTCAACGCCGCCACTGGCGAGGCGCGCCGGTACGGGATGCGGCGCACGGCGCTCGCCGACCACCGCGCGGTCCGCAAGGCGCACGGCGGCACCGTCAACGACGTGATCCTCGCCGTGGTCGCGGGCGCGCTGCGCCGCTGGCTGATCAGCCGGGGTGAGCCGCTCACCGCCGACACCGCCGTCCGCGCGATGGTGCCGGTCAGCGTCCGGGCCCGGGCCCGCCGCGGGGCCGACGTCCCGGCCGGCAACCGCATCTCGGCCTACCTGGTGGACCTGCCCGTCACCGAGGACGACCCGCTGGCCCGGCTGGCGGTCCTGCGGGACGCGATGGAGGTGCACAAGCGCAGCGGACAGGCCGTCGCCGCCTCCACCCTCATGCGCCTGGTCGGGCTCGCCCCGCCCATCGTGCACAGCCTCGGGGCGCGGCTGGCCAGCCAGTACTCCAGCAACTTCTACAACGTGCTGGTCACCAACGTGCCCGGGCCGCCGCGGCCGCTGTACGCGATGGGCGCGCGGATGCTCGACATGTTCCCGGTGGTCCCGCTGGCCGGCGGCCAGGCCGTCGCCATCGGGATCACCTCCTACGACGGCGGTGTGCACTACGGGCTCACCGCCGACCGCGACGCCCTCCCCGACGTCGACGTCCTCGCCGAGGCGCTCGTCGACTCCCTGGCCGAGCTGGTGGAGCTCTCCTGACGTTCCGGACGCTGAGACCCGCGTGGTCTACTCGCGGGCGTGATCGACGAGCGGCTCGCCGCCCACCTGCGCACCTGGCTCGGCCGCTGGCCGGGCGACGGACCCGGGCCCACGGTGGTCGGCTGGCCCGCGCGCGACGAGCCCGGGTGGGACGGCGGCCTGCACCGCGTCCTCGGCGTCACCACGCCGGAGCACGGGGTCCTGTCGGTGCCACCGCCGGTCGCGGACGTCGTCAGGGCGTGGCTGGCGGCCGGGCGGGACCCGGCCGGCATCCCCGCGGCCACGGGCATCGCCGGACGCTGGTTCGACGGCGTCTTCCGCTGGTGCACCGCGCCCGCCCCGCTGCCCGACGCGGGGGAGTGGCGGCCGGCGGGCGAACCGTCGGTGCCGGAGTGGTTGCGCCCCTTCGGCGGTGAGGTCCTGGTGGCCGTCGACCCGGCGAGCGGGGAGCACCTCGCGGGCGTCGGCGTGAAGCGGCACGACGCGCACGGCCGCGAGCTGGCCGTCGTGACGGCCCCCGCGGCGCGCGGGCGCGGCCTCGCCCGGCGACTCGTGGCGCAGGCAGCCCGGCGCGTCCTCGACGAGGGCGCGGTGCCCACCTACGTCCACGCGCGCCGCAACACGGCCTCGGCGGCGGTCGCGACGGCAGCCGGCTTCCCGGACGTGGGGTGGTCACTCCTTGGTGTCGAACCGGAGTAGCCCGGGCGTCCGTTCAGGGTAGGAGCAGTGCATCCTGCCGGGATGGACATCGAGGTGCGGCCGCTCGAGGCGCCCGGCGTCGCGGCGGCGGACGAGGTCTTCCGCGACGCGTTCGCCACCGTCCTCGGCGGCGACGTGCACCGCGACACCGCGCTCGTCCGCACCCGGTTCCGGGCGCCGCACACGGCCGCGCTCGCCGCGTTCGTCGACGGCGAGCTGGCCGGCTCCGCCCTGCTCGCCCGCTGGGGCAGCGTCGCCTACCTCGGGCCGCTGTCGGTGACGCCGAAGCTGTGGGGCCACGGCATCGGCGCGCGGCTCGTGGCGGCGGCCGTCGACGTCCTCGACGGGTGGGGGGCGGGGCACCAGGGACTGTTCACGTTCGCGCAGAGCCCACGCCACCACCGCTTCTACGAACGGTTCGGCTTCTGGCCGCGGTTCCTGACCGCGATCATGTCCCGCCCGGTGACGGGCGGTGAGCCCGTGCTGGGCTGGCGGCTCTCGGCGGCCGCGCCGCCTGCCCGCGCCGCGCTGGTGGACGGGTGCGCGGCGGTCACCGACGCGATCCACCCCGGGCTGGACGTCCGCGGCGAGATCGACGCCGTCCTCGACCAGGGCCTCGGCGACGTCGTGCTGATCGGCGAGCCGGAGACGCCGCGCGGGTTCGCGGTGTGCCACACCGGCGCGGGCACCGAGGCGGGCAGCGGCATCGCCTACGTCAAGTTCGCCGCGGTGCGCCCCGGCCCGGGCGCGGGGCCCGCCTTCGCCGCCCTGCTGGCCTCCTGCCAGGGCCTCGCCGCCGAGGCCGGTGCCGCCCGGCTCACGCTCGGCGTCAACACCGCCCGCCACGACGCCTACCGCCAACTGCTCGCCGAGGGCTTCCGCACCGACATCCCCGGCGTCACCATGCACCGCCCCAACGAGCCCGGCTACGACCGCGAGGACGTCCGCCTGGTGGACGACTGGCGCTGAACGCCGCCTACCCGGCCCGCAGGGCCGCCCGGGCCGCGGCGAGCGCCTGCGCCGCGTAGCCGCCGCCGAACAGCACCACGTGCACGAGCAGCGGGAACAGCTGGTGCAGCGGCATGCGGTCGCGCCACCCCGCGGCCAGGGGCGCCGCCTCGTCGTACGCGGCGAGCACGGCGTCCAGGTGCGGGCAGCCGAACAGGGCGAGCATCGCGAGGTCGGTCTCGCGGTGCCCGCCGTGGGCGGCCGGGTCGATGAGCACGGCCCCGGCCGGCGACCACAGGACGTTGCCCGACCACAGGTCGCCGTGCAGGCGCGCCGGCGGCTCCGCGGGGCCGGCGAGCGCGGGCAGCCGGTCGGCCACGGCCTCGACCTCGCGCGCCGCGTCGGGGCCGAGGCCCCCGGCGTCGCGGGCGCGGCGCAGGTAGGGCAGCAGCCGGTCGGCGGCGTACCACTCGGGCCAGCTCGGGGCCGGCGCGTTGCGCATCGGGGCGCCGCCGATGCGGGCGTCGACCGGGCCACCGGGCGGCGGGGCGCCGAACGCGGGGGCGCCCGCGGCGTGCATCCCGGCGAGCGCCCTGCCCAGCTCCGCGGCCGCGGCGGTGTCCGGCGCCGCGGCCGCCACGAACTCGGTGACCAGCCGCCCGCCGCCCGCCTCGAGCACCGCGGGCACGGGCGGTCCGTCCGCGGCGGCGAGCCAACGCAGCCCGGCCGCCTCGGCGTCGACGGCCGCCTGCTCCCCGTCCTTGACGAGCACGGTTCGCCCGTCGGCGAGCGTGACGCGGGCCGCGCCACCGCCGAGCGGGACGCGCTCGTGCACGGCCGTCCCGAGGACCGTCACCTGTTCTCGCGGACCCACTCGAGCATCCCCGGCATCGCCGCCCGGATCATCTCCAGCACGGCGGTGAAGCCGTCGTCGTCGCCGTAGTAGGGGTCGGGCACCTCCGCGCCGGGCGGGGAGTCCGGGTCGAACGAGCGCAGCAGCCGCACCCGGTCCGGCTCGGGCACCATCGCGCGCAGCGCGCGCTGGTGCGACCGGTCGAGCGCGACGATCAGGTCGGCGCCGAGCTGCTCCGCGTCCACCTGGCGGGCGACGTGGTCCACGCCGTACCCGCCGGTCCGCAGCACGGCCGTCGCGCGCTCGTCGGCAGGCGACCCGATGTGCCAGCCGCCGGTGCCCGCGCTCGACACCTGCACGTCGTCGGCGAGGCCCGCCTGCTCCAGCTCGTGCACGAACACCTTCTCGGCGATCGGCGAGCGGCAGATGTTGCCGGTGCAGACGAAGACCACGGACAGGCTCTTTGACTCGGGGTGCACCTCGTCAGTCTCCGCCCGCGTCAGGGGTGGATCACTCGGGGTCACGTTGCCGCTGGTCCCGCAGCTCCCGACGGACCTTGTCGGCGTCCCAGCGGTGATGACCACCAGGGGTCGTCCACTCCGGGGTGATCAAGCCCTCGCGCGCCCACTTCAAGATCGCGGAGTGAGAGACGCCCAGCTGACGGGCCAGCTCGCCGGAGGTCAACGACACGAGCCGACGGTAGTTGCGAGTTGTGCGAGTTGCCGATGGCTGTGTCAGGTGTGGTTGATCTCCCAGATGTGCGTGAGCTGCTAGTTGTGCGAGTTTGGCGCAATGATGAGCGCTGTACGTCACACATGAGTCGGGCCGCCGGGGTGCGCGAACACCGCCGACGGCCCTTGATCCGCAGAGAGGCCCTGCGAACCCGTGAACACCTTCTCATCGGACACGCGCGACGACCCGCGGGCCGGGACCCGTGTCCCCGTGACCCGCAACGAACGCGAGTTCATCCGACTCGCCGACGCGCTCGGCGAGTGGCCGACCCTGGTCGCGCGGTTGCTGCGTGGTCACGGCGAGGTCGGGGTCTGCTCGGGCTGCACGATGCCGGGCGGCCGGAACACGATCACGGCGCCGTGTCCGGTCCGGTACCTCGCCCTCCTCGCGCAGACGCGACTGGAGCGCGTGCGGTGGCGGGAAGCGATGTTGCCGGCGGTCGGGGAGGCACCGCCGCCGTAGGCTCCCTGCATGGATCATGCGTCCTCCGACCCGCTGCGCCACCACGGCGACGTCGACGCACGCCCGGGGCTGCTCGACTTCGCCGTGAACGTGCAGGGCAGCGGCCCGCCGCCGTGGCTGCGCGACCGGCTGGTCGCCGCCCTCGACGGGATCGCCCGCTACCCGGCCGCCGCGCACGACGCGCAGGCGCGGGAGGCGGTGGCCGCGCGGCACGGCCGGCGCGCCGACGAGGTGCTCGTGCTGGCCGGGAGCGCCGAGGGGTTCGCCCTGCTCCCGGCGCTGCGCCCGCGGCTGGCCGCGGTCGTGCACCCGGGGTTCACCGAGCCGGAGGCCGCGCTGCGCTCGGCCGGGGTGCCGGTCGTGCGCGTCCAGACCCGGGAGGCCGACGGGCACCGGCTGGTGCCGGCGGAGGTGCCCGCGGAGGCGGACCTCGTCGTCGTCGGCAACCCGACCAACCCGACCGGCGTGCTGCACCCGGCCGCGGACGTGCGGGCGCTGGCCGCCCCGGGCCGCGTGCTGCTCGTCGACGAGGCGTTCGCCGACGCGGTGCCGGGCGAGCCGGAGACCCTCGCCGGGGCGGCGGACGTGCCGGGGCTGCTGGTGTTCCGCAGCCTCACCAAGACCTGGGCGCTGGCCGGGCTGCGCGCGGGCTACGCGCTCGGCGACCCCGCCCTGCTGGCCCGGCTCGCCGCGCCGCGCCCGCCCTGGCCGGTGTCGACGCCCGCGCTGGAGGCGGTGATCGCGTGCTCCGCGCCGTCGGCGGTGGCGCAGGCGCAGGACGCCGCGGATCGGCTCGCGGTGGCCAGGGCGGCGCAGGCGGAGCGGCTGGGCGCCCTCCCGGGGGTCACCGTGCTGCCGGGACAGGCTCCCTACCTGCTGCTCCGGCTGCCGGACGGGTGCGGCGAGCGGGTCAGGGGCGCCCTGCGCGACGCGAAGATCGCGGTGCGCCGCGGCGACACCTTCCCCGGCCTGAGTCCCGACCACATCCGGGTAGCGGTGCGCCCCGCGGACCAGGTCACCCGGCTGGCCGCGGCGCTGGCCGACGCGATCCGCATGACGAACGGCACGGTCGTCGGCTAGGTAGCGACGAGAGTGCCGTTCGTCGGCTGGGAAGCTGCCCCACCGATCACCGGATCGTTCCCCGAGGAGGAACCATGACCGCGACCGTGGGCGACGTCATCGCCGCCCTGGAAGCCGCCTACCCGCCGGCACTGGCCGCCGACTGGGACGCCGTGGGGCTCGTCTGCGGTGACCCCGGCGAGCCCGTGTCGTCGGTGCTGGTGGCGGTGGACCCGGTCCCGGAGACGGTCGACGAGGCGCTCGACGGCCACCAGTTGCTCATCACCCACCACCCGCTGCTGCTGCGTGGCGTGCACGGGGTCGGCGCGGACACGCCGAAGGGTGCGCTGCTGCACCGGCTCATCCGCGGCGGCACGGCCCTGTTCACCGCGCACACGAACGCCGACTCCGCCGACCCGGGCGTCTCCGACGCGCTGGCCGCGGCGCTGGGCCTGGACGTGTCCGGCCCGCTGGTCACCGCGGCGGCCGACCCGCTGGACAAGATCGTCACCTTCGTCCCGACCGGGCCGGCACTCACCGCGGTGCACGACGCGCTCTCCGCGGCGGGCGCGGGCCGCCTCGGCGACTACAGCCACTGCTCGTTCGCCACGGCGGGCACCGGCCAGTTCAAGCCGCTCGAAGGCGCGCACCCGGTGATCGGCGCGGTCGGCAGGCTCGAGCGCGTGGCCGAGACGCGGCTGGAGATGGTGCTGCCGCGACCGCGGCGGGCCGCGGTCGTCGCCGCGCTGCGGGCGTCGCACCCCTACGAGGAGCCGGCGTTCGACGTGCTCGAGCTGGCCGAGCTGCCCTCGGCGCGCGGGCTCGGCCGGATCGGCGCGCTCCCCGCGCCCGAGCCGCTCTCGGCGTTCGCCGCGCGGGTGCGGGCGGCGCTGCCCGCGACGGCATGGGGGGTCCGGGCTGCGGGTGATCCGGACCGGCCGGTCCGCACCGTCGCCGTCTGCGGCGGGGCGGGCGACTCCGCGCTCGGCGCCGCGACCGCCGCGGGCGTCGACGCCTACGTCACCGCGGACCTGCGCCACCACCCCGCCTCGGAGCACCTGCTCGCCGGCACGGTCGGCGAGCCGACGCCCGCGCTCGTCGACGTGGCGCACTGGGCGTCGGAGTGGCCGTGGTGCGCGCAGGCGGCCGGCGTCGTGCGCGCCGCACTGGGCGACGGCGTCGAGGTGGCGGTGTCGGTGCGACGCACGGATCCCTGGACCGTCGGCGTCGCCGCGGGCTGACCGGGTCGCGGCCCGCCGGCGAACGAACGGCACCTTCGTTGCGCCCTATCGTACGAAGGTGCCGTTCGTTCGGCCGGCGGCCGCGCCGGGCGCCCGCGTGACGCCTGCCGAAGGCGGCCCGGCTCGAGGCGGTAGCGTCGGGGCCCGCATCCCGCCGGAAGGACCTCTCTCGTGAAAGCCGACCCCGCCGTCCAGCGCCGGCTGCTCGACCTGGCCGAGGTCGACGGTGAGCTGGCGCGGCTCGCGCACCGCCGCCGCACCCTGCCCGAGCACGCCGAGCTCACCGCCGCCGAGGAGGCCGTGCGGGCGGGCAAGGACAAGCTCGTGGAGGTCGAGACGGCCGCGGGTGACCTCGACCGCGACATCCGCCGCATCGAGCGCGACGTCGAGGGCGTCCGCGCCCGCACCGAGCGGGACAACCAGATGCTCGCGAGCTCCGGGATCGGCGCCAAGCAGGCCACCGACCTGCAGCACGAGCTGGAGACCCTGGCGCGCCGGCAGGGCGTGCTGGAGGACGAGCAGCTCGAGGTCATGGAGCAGCGCGAGGCCGTCGGCGTCGACGTCGAGCACTCCCGCGGCGTGCTCGCCGCGGCCGAGCAGGAGCTCAGCGCGATCACCGAGCGGCGCGACAACGCCCTCGCCGACATCGACGCGTCCGAGGCCGGGCGCCGCCGCGCGCGGGAGGAGGTCGTGGCCACCATCCCCGCCGACGTCCTCGCCGTGTACGAGCGGCGCCGCGAGCAGCGCGGCACCGGTGCGGCCCTGCTGGTGGCGCGGCGCTGCCAGGCGTGCCGGCTGGAGCTGGACCGCACCGCGATCGCCGAGCTGAAGGCCGCGCCGGCCGACGAGCTGGTGCACTGCGAGGAGTGCGGCGTCATCCTCGTGCGCACGGAGGGGTCGGGCCTGTGAAGGTCGTCGTCGAGGCCGACGGCGGCTCGCGCGGCAACCCCGGTCCGGCCGGCTACGGCGCGGTCGTGCTCGACCCGGACACCGACGAGGTGCTCGTCGAGCGGGCCGAGGGGCTGGGCGTCGCCACCAACAACGTCGCCGAGTACCAGGGCCTGATCGCAGGGCTGCGGGCCGCCATCGAGCTGGGCGCCACCGAGGTGGACGTGCGGATGGACTCGAAGCTGGTCGTCGAGCAGATGTGCGGGCGCTGGAAGGTCAAGCACCCGGCCATGCAGCCGCTCGCGCTCGAGGCGCGCGGACTGGTCGGCCAGATCGGCGCCGTGCGCTTCGAGTGGATCCCCCGCCTCCGCAACTCCCGCGCCGACGCCCTCGCCAACCAGGCGATGGACGCGCAAGCAGCGCTGTGAGCGCGCCGGCATCGGCGTCCTGGACGGGGCAGGTCGGCACCCCCACCCGGCTCCTGCTGCTGCGCCACGGGCAGACCGAGTTCTCGGTGCAGCGCCGCTACTCCGGGCGCGGCGACCCCGAGCTGACACCGCTCGGCCACGCGCAGGCCGCGGGTGCGGCCGCCCGGCTCGCGGGCGTTCCGGACGTCGCCGCCGTGCTCACCTCGCCCCTGCTGCGGGCGCGGCAGACGGCGGCCGCGGTCGCAGAGGCGACGGGCGCGCCGCTGGTCGTCCGGGAGCGGCTGGTCGAGACCGACTTCGGCGCCTGGGAGGGGCTGACCTTCGCCGAGGCCCGGGCCCGCGACCCGCGGCTGCACGGGGAGTGGCTGGGCTCGGAGGAGGTCGCCCCGCCCGACGGCGAGAGCTTCGCTGCCGTCGGCAGGCGCGTGGAGGCCGAGCGCGCCGAGCTCGTGCAGGAGCACCCGGGCGCCACCCTGGTGCTGGTCAGCCACGTCACCCCGATCAAGATGCTGCTCCGCGACGCCCTGCAGGGCGGGCCCGGGGTGCTCTACCGGCTGCACCTGGACCTGGCGGCGCTGTCGATCGTCGACTTCTACCCCGACGGCGGCGCGAGCGTCCGGCTCGTCAACGACACGAGCCACCACCCCACCTGAGGCCCGATCATCCGGCGGCGGTCTCCCGCTCGGCCGCGGCCGCGACCCGCTGCAGGGTCTGGTGCATGCCGTGGCGCAGGTCCGTGCGCCGGTCCCGGCCGCCGAACAACGTGCCGATGATGAACCAGCCGAGCCGCGTGATCGGCCGGGTGACCTCGTAGCTCTCGGTCACCCGCGTGCCGTCGCCCTCGGGTTCCAGCCGGTAGCGCCACACGAGCGTGCCCGCGAACGGCTCGGTGCGGCTGATCGTGAACTCGCGGCCGGGGTCGGCGACCAGGACGACCGGCGTGTTCCGCCAGGGCGGTCGCCGCGGCAGCTTGTTGGTGGCCCGGAACCGCGCGCCGACCGCGGGCCCGTCCGCGCCGTCGAGCCAGACGCAGCGCAGGATCTCGGGACTGAACTCCGGCATCCGCGTGACGTCGGAGACCAGCCGGTAGACGACGTCGGGCGGGGCCGGGACGTGCACGCTCAGCTCGTCGCGATCGAGGGTCTGCATCGTCGGCTCCCTTCCGCGGGAGACCGGAGCGTGGCGCCGAGCGGCGCCCGCGTCAACCCCTCGGGTCACCCCCGTGCCGCCGGGCGTCGCGGGTGACCGGGTGATCGGGGCCGAAGACCCGCTCCGCGGCGGGCAGCAGCTCCCGGAACAGGGCCGCGGCCTCGTCGGACCGACCCATCTCGAGCAGCAGCTGCCCGAGGTTCGCCGCGGTGAACAGCGTGCCCTCGTGCTCCGGCCCGAGGAGGTTGCGGTGCTCGGCCAGCACCTCCCGGTAGAGGACCTCGGCCTCGTCCTGGCGGCCGCGGTGCCGCACCAGCTCCGCGAGGTTGCTGCGGGCCACCAGCACGCCGGGGCTCCCCGGCCCCGACAGCCGCTCCTGGTCGGCGACGACGCCCCGCTGGAACCGCTCGGCGTCAGGATCGTCGACGTCCATCGCGACCTGGGCGAGCAGGGTGCGGACGTTCGTCGTGTGCAGGTGATCGGGGCCGAGGAGGCGCTCCGCGTCGGCGAGGGTCGCCTTGTAGACGGGGAGCGCCTCGTCCGGGTGGCCCGCCAGGCGCCACAGGTCGGCGAGCATGCCGCGTTCGTCGAGGACCTCGGCGGAGTCGCGGCCGAGCTCCTGCTCGACGTGGGTGAGCACGCCC
This sequence comes from Pseudonocardia kunmingensis, assembly GCF_006716445.1. Classification (GTDB taxonomy): domain Bacteria; phylum Actinomycetota; class Actinomycetes; order Mycobacteriales; family Pseudonocardiaceae; genus Pseudonocardia; species Pseudonocardia kunmingensis. The sequence continues at coordinate 666,739 of NZ_VFPA01000001.1, read as the reverse complement.
TGCTGGTGCCGGGCCGCCTCCCGGTGCCGGTTCCGCTCGTCGAGGAACCGGACGAGGGCTCGGCGGAGCGCGACGACGTGGTCCGCGGGCGGGTCGGCGGCACGCGCGTAGCCGTCGAGCGCGGCGCGGAAGAGCTCCTCCGCCTCGGCGTCGCGGCCCAGGTGGGTGAGGGCGCGGGCGAGGTGGCCCTGCACATCGAGCGTGGTCGGGTGCTCAGGGCCGAGGACGTCCGCGCACGGGCCGAGCAGCGGCCGGAGCACCGCCTCGGCCTCGGCCGGTCGACCGGCCGCCAGCTCGAGCACCCCGAGGGTGTACCCGGCGCGGAGCGTGTCCGGGTGCCGGTGCCCGTGGTGGCGGGTGCGCTCGGCGAGGGTGGCGCGCCAGTGCGCGGCCATCCCGTCGACCTCGCCGGCGTCCGGGGTCATCGTGAACGTCGTCCGGACGGCCCCGCCCTCCGTGGGGCCACCGCTCTGCGCGCGCCCCGCGCGCCGTCTCCACCAGCGTTCCTTCGGCAACCTGCCCCCCGGCGTCACGTCCAGATCCCCGCGATCACGCTATCGGTGGGGACGACCGGTGACCAGCGGTGAACGGACGGTTCCTGCTCGCGACCGTCGCTCGACGGTCGTCGCCGTGCCCTCAGGACCCGGTGAGCAGCAGGTACACGCCGACGGCCACACCCAGCAGGACCACGGCCCAGCGCAGCACGGACTCGGGGGAGCGGCGGGCGACCTTCGCCCCCACGTACCCGCCGACGAGGGTGGTGGGCGCCAGCACCGCCACCGCCAGCCAGTCGACGGGAGCACCGATCGCGAAGTAGACCACCGTCACCGTGGCCACCACCAGCGACAGCAGCCCCTTGAGCGCGTTGAGGCGCACGAGGCGGTCGTGCGCGAACAGCGACAGCGTCGCGATCAGGATGACGCCGAGAGCCCCTCCGAAGTACCCGCCGTACACCGCGGCGAGGAACACGGACGGCAGCAGCGTGACGAGCCGGTCGGGGGCGCCCGCGGTGGGTGCCGTCCACCGGCGGATCAGGGGCTGCAGCGCGAACAGCACGCTCGCGAGCAGGACCAGCACCGGCACGACGGCGTTGAACACGGAGGTGGGCAGCACGAGCAGGAGCGTGCAGCCGATCGCCGACCCGACCGCCGCGACGGCCGAGGTGAGCACGATCCGGCGCCGCTGGCCGTTCAGGTCCTGGCGCGCACCGGCGACGATGCCGAGGTAGCCGGGCCACTGGGCGATGGAGTTCGTGACATTCGCGGCGAGCGGGGGCAGGCCGACCGCGAGCAGGGACGGGAACACCAGCAGCGAGCCACCGCCCGCGGCCGCGTTCACCGCACCGGCCACCAGACCCGCGACGAGCAGGAACGCCAGCGAGCCCGGCGACGCATCGATCACGGGGTTCCACGCTAGTTGGGCCGAACGCCGCAGCCGCCGTCGCGCGTCGCGCGTCACGCGTGGGGAGCGCGACACTCTCCGGGGCAGGATGGAGGGGTGACCGACGACGGCGAGGGCGGCGACCCGGTGTGCTGGCTCGGCGCGCTGTGCCCCGAGTGCGGGGCGATGCCCAGCGAGGGAACGGACCGGTGCTGGCGCTGCGGGGCCGAGCGCCCCGACGAACGGCGCGGTGACGAGGCAACCTGAGAGACCACCGGAACGTCTTCGAGGTGTGGCGCATCCACGACCTTGAGGAGGTCGCCGTGTCCCGTGCCGCTCGCCAGCTGCTGACCGCGGTGCTCGCGTGCACCGCCGTCGCCCTGCCCGTCACCGCCGCGACCGCACCCACCGTGGTGCCCTCCGCCGCGACCGCGTGCGACACCCCGTGGGGGAGCACCGTGGAGCGCGTCGACGAGATGGGGGGCGGCCCGCTCACCGAGGTGCGTACCGGGCGGCACGACTGCTTCGACCGGGTCGTGTACACCCTCGCCGGGCCTCCGGTCGGGTACTACGTGGAGTACGTCGACCAGGTCACCCAGGACGGTTCCGGCAAGGTCATCCCGGTGCCCGGCGACGCCCGCCTGCTGGTGCGGCTGCGCCACCCGGCCTACGACAACTCCGGCACGCAGACCCTGGTCCCGCCCGCCACGGCGGGCCAACCGGTCGCCGACGTGACCGGCTACGAGGCCCTGCGCTCGGTCGTCTACGCCAGCAGCTTCGAGGGCGACACGGTCCTCGGGGTCGGCGTGCGGGCGCGCCTGCCGTTCCGCGCCCTGGTCCTCGACGGACCCGGCGGCGGCGCACGCCTCGTCCTCGACGTGGCGCACCGCTGGACGTGATCCCCTGCGGGTAGACTGCCGACGCGGACGAGCTGGCCGGGCGGCCGCGTCGACGATCTCCGGATCGCCGCCGAGGAAAGTCCGGACTCCGCAGGGCAGGGTGGTTGTCAACGGCAACCCGGGGTGACCCGCGGGAAAGTGCCACAGAGAACAGACCGCCTCGCACACACCGTGCGGGGTAAGGGTGAAACGGTGGTGTAAGAGACCACCAGCACCCCGGGTGACCGGGGTGGCTCGGTAAACCCCACCCGGAGCAAGGTCAAGAGGCTCCCGTCCGCGGGAGCTGCGCAGGCGTTCGAGGGCGGCCCGTCCGAGCCTGCGGGTAGACCGCTCGAGCCTGCCGGTGACGGCAGGCCTAGATGGATGGTCGCCGAACGGTGCGCCGCGAGGCGCCCGGGAACAGGATCCGGCTTACAGGCCAGCTCGTCCGCCCCACACCTTGAGCTGTGGGGAACGCAGTCCTCGATCGTTCGGGGCACACGTCGACGCCGACGGGGCGTGCACGGTCGAAATCGCAGCCCTCGGGGCGGGACGAGCGCCGGGGAAGCTGCGGTCAGCCTTTGAGCTGGAGCCTGCGTTGCAGGAGACGACCCATCGGTGGCAGGGCGGCCATGCGGAGGGGGAGGTCGCGTAGCCAGAGTCGCAGCGGGTCGGCGGGGGCGTAGAGGCCTTTGACGCGGCGGCCGAGCTTCTGCTTCCGCTCCGCTTCGGGGCGCAGCTGAGCTTCCCATGCGGCCAGGGCGGCGGGGGCGTCATCGGGGTGGCGCTGGAGGGCGCTGCCGAGCAGTTCCGCGCCGCCGACGGCGAGGGAGGAGCCGTATCCGGCGAAGAGCGTGACGCACCAGGCGGCGTCGCCGAGCAGGACGACGCGGCCGTGGCTCCAGCGGTTCATGACGATCTGGCTGATGGTGTCGAAGTAGACGGACCCGGTGGTGCGCAGTTGGGCGAGAGCGTGGGGTGCGGCCCAGCCCATGCCCTCGTAGACGCGGGGGAGCGCCTTCTGGGGGCCTTCGGCGAGGTCGCGCGCGGGGTCGTCGGTGCGGTAGCCGAAGAATGCCGCGGCGCGGTCCGGGCCGAGGCTGATGATCGCGAGGGTGCGTCCGGTGACCGTGAGGGTGGCGGTGGTGCCCTCGGGGACGGCGTCGGGGCGGCGGTCCATCAGGTAGACGCCGACCATGTGGTCGAGGTCGAGGCGGTGGTCCTGCTCGGGGCCGAAGACCAGTGCCCGGGTGGCCGAGTGCAGGCCGTCGGCGCCCACGAGCAGGTCGGCGTCCACGGCGGTGCCGTCGGACAGGGTCACGTGCACGGCCGCGTCGTCCTGTGCCACGGCGGTGACGGTGGTGCCGTAGCGGATCTGCACCTGGTCGCGGAGGGCCGAGTGGAGGACGTCCTCGATGTCGCCGCGGAGCAGGTTCAGTGCGCGGTCGCCGAGCATCGCGCGCACCGTCGGCCCGGGGACGGAGAAGCGCGTGGTGCCGTCCGGCCTGATGTAGGTCATCTCGTCCGGGGTGATGTGCCGTTCGGCGAGGGCGGGCAGGATGCCCATCCGTTCGGCGGCGTCGTAGCCGATGCCGGAGAACGTCACCGCGTAGCCGCCGGAGCGGCGTGCCGGGGCCCGCTCGACGACGATCGGTTCCCAGCCGATCTGGTGCAGCCGCAGTGCCGCGGCGAGGCCGGCGATGCCGGCGCCGACGATGACGGCGCGCCTGGTCCTGGTCATGTCGTTCAGCTCTTCTCGGGGGTGAGACCCGTGGCGACGATGTCGATCAACAGGTCGAGGATCTGGGGGTGGCGGTCGGGGTCGCCGAGCCGTTCGGCGTTCATCGGGACGAGGAGCACGGTCTGCAGCACACCGATGACCACCGCCGGGTCGTCACCGACGATCTCGCCTTTCGCCTGCCGGGCCGCGATGTGGTCGTGCAGGGCCGTGACGGGGTTCTCGGCCATGCCGGTGACCCGTGCCGGGTCGAGCTTGCGCGCCACGGCCTGCATCTCCTCGGGATGGGTCATGAGGCGGCGCCACAGCGGGTTGGTGGACAGCTCGTCGAGGGTGGCCCGCAGGAACCTGCGCAGCCCCTCCCGGGGATCAGGCGTGGACAGCAGCGCCTCGTCGATCACCTTGCGGGTGACGCGGGCGGTCTGCCGCAGCATGAGCTCGAGGTAGAGGGACTCCTTGGAGTCGAAGAAGAGGTAGAAGGTGCTCTTCGCGACCCCCGCCGGTGCGACGAGCTCCTCCAGCGAGGTCTTGCGCAGGCCTTGCGTGGTGAACAGCTGGTGCCCGGTCTCCAGCAGCAGGCGGCTGATGCGGGCCTTCTCGGCGGTGGAGAACGCGGGCGGCATGGGCGGACCTCTCGTCGGTGCCGCTGTCGGTCGGCACTGCATCCATGAAAACACTTTGGGATTATGTTTTCAAGCGGCTTCCCGGTGACGCCGGACACGGCTCCGCGCAGTGCGGGTGGGTCTAGCCTCGCGCTGTGCCGAGCTCTGCGATGGGACGCCCGGCCCCGGTCCCGTGGTTGCTCCGGCGGCCGGCCGCGGCGGTGGTCGTCGGCTTCGGGGCGGCGGTGGCGGTCGGAACGGTGTTGTTGCTGCTTCCGGTCGCCACGGAGGACGGGTCGTCGGCCCCCGTCGTCGCGGCGTTGTTCACGGCGGTGTCGGCGGTGTGCGTGACCGGGTTGATCGTGGTCGACACGCCGACCTACTGGTCCACGTTCGGCGAGCTGGTCATCCTCGGGCTGATCCAGGTCGGCGGGATCGGGATCATGACGCTGGCGACGCTGCTCGGGCTGCTCATCGCGCGCCGCGTCGGGTTGCGGCTGCAGCTCACCGCGCAGGCCGAGACGAAGTCGTTGGGCCTGGGCGATGTGCGTCAGGTCGTCGGCGCGATCCTGGCGCTGAGCGTGGTCATCGAGCTCGTGGTCGCGGTGCCGCTGACGGCGCGGTTCGCGTTGTTCTACGGCGAGGAGCCGGGCCGAGCGGTGTACCTCGGTGTGTTCCACGCTGTGTCGTCGTTCAACAACGCCGGCTTCGCCCTGTTCACCGACAACATGATCCCGTTCGCCACCGACCCGTGGATCTGCCTGCCGATCGTGCTGGCCGTGGTGCTCGGCGGGATCGGGTTCCCGGTGCTGCTCGAGCTCGGCCGCAGGATCCGCACCGGCAGCCGCCGGTGGTCACTCCACGTCCGGATCACTGTGATCACCTACGCGGTGCTGCTGGTCGTGGGCGTGGCAGCGTTCCTGATCACCGAGTGGCGCAATCCGGCCACACTGGGCCCGCTGGGTATCGGCGGCAAAGCAGTCGTGGGGCTGTTCCACGGCGTCATGCCGCGCACCGCCGGGTTCAACAGCGTGGACGTCGGGCAGCTGTACCCGGCGACCCTGCTGGTCACCGACATGCTGATGTTCATCGGCGGCGGCAGCGCCGGTACCGCAGGAGGAATCAAGGTCACGACCTTCGCACTGCTCGCGTTCGTCATCGCCGCGGAGGTCCGCGGTGAACCCACCGTGCACGTACTGGGGCGGCGCCTCCCTGCCGCGGTGCAACGCCAGGCCCTCACCGTCGCGCTGCTGGGCGTCGGCCTCGTCACCGTCTCGACGGTGGTCCTGCTGTCGCTGACCCCGTTCCGGCTCGACGACGTGCTGTTCGAGGTCGTGTCCGCCTTCGGCACCGTCGGCCTGTCGACGGGGATCACCGCGGATCTGCCCCCGGCGGGGCAGCTGGTGCTGACGGCACTGATGTTCCTGGGCAGACTGGGCCCGATCACGCTGGCGTCCGCGCTCGCGCTGCGCGACCGCGTCCGCCGCTACGAACTGCCCGAGGAGCGACCCATCGTTGGCTAGGAAGAACGATCGTGAGCCGGGCGCCGGCCCGGTCGCCGTGCTCGGGCTGGGGCGTTTCGGCGCCTCGCTGGCTCGGGAGCTGGTGCGCCGCGGATCCGAGGTCCTGGGCATCGACAGCGATCCGGTGATCGCGCAGCGCTACGCCGACGAGCTCACCCACACCGCCGTCGCCGACACCACCGACGTCGAGGCCCTGCGCCAGCTCGACGTCCCGCAGTTCCGACGCGCCGTGGTCGGCATCGGCACCGACCTCGAGGCGAGCATCCTCACCACCGCCGTTCTCGTCGATCTCGAGATCCCGCGGATCTGGGCCAAGGCGGTCAGCCGCCAGCACGGCCGCATCCTGGAGCGGGTCGGCGCGCACCACGTGGTCCTGCCCGAACACGAGATGGGCGAGCGCGTCGCGCACCTGGTGACCGGGCGGATGATCGACTACATCAAGTTCGAGGACGACTTCGCGATGGTCAAGACCCTCGCGCCGCAGGGCATCGTGGGCAGGTCGCTGTCCGAGAGCAGGCTGCGGCAGGCGTTCGGGATCACCGTCGTCGGGGTGAAGCGCCGAGGCGAGGAGTTCACCTACGCGACCCAGGACACGGTGGTGCGGGCCGGGGACGTGCTCATCGTCTCCGGGCGCATCGACGAGGTGGAGGCCTTCGCCAACCGCACCTGACCCGCCGCCCTTCGCCTCGACCTCGCTCGCCTCGACCTCAGTTGACGCGGTCACCCGTGCCGACGAAACCCGCTGCACCCCGTTCCGGCTCCCCGCGCGGGCTGGGGTAGCCGCGTCACGTCGCTCCCGGAGCGGTATCCGCACGGGGCCGTCCGGCGCGTTCGGAGGAGGCGAGCTGCCAGGGGACGCTGGTGACCATCACACCGGGCTGGAACAGCAGCCGGCCCTTGAGCCGCAGCGCGCTCTGGTTGTGCAGGACGTGCTCCCACCAGTGCCCGACCACGTACTCGGGGATGAACACCGTGACGACGTCGCGCGGGTTCGCCGAACGCACGCGCTTGACGTAGTCGAGGACCGGTTTGGTGATCTCGCGGTAGGGCGATTCGATGACCTTGAGCGGCGCCGGCAGCTTCCGGCTGCTCCACCCGTCGAGCAGCCGCCGGGTGTCGGCGTCGTCCACGTTGACGGTGACCGCCTCGAGGACGTCGGGTCGGGTGGCCCGTGCGTAGGACACCGCTCGCAGGGTCGGTTTGTGCAACCTGGACACCAGCACGATCGCGTGGTTGCGCGACGGCAGCACGGTGTCGGCCTCGCCGGCGACCAACTCGTCCGCGACCCGGTCGTAGTGCCGCCTGATGGCGATCATCAGGGCGTAGAAGCCCGCCATCGCGGCGATGGCGATCCACGCGCCGACGGTGAACTTCGTGATCAGGACTGTGGCCAGCACGAGGCCGGTCATGGCCGCGCCGAACGCGCTCACGGCCCGGTACCGGTGCATGCGCCGCTTGCCCGCCGGGTGGGTCCCGGTCCGCAACAGGCGGTTCCAGTGCCGGACCATGCCGACCTGGCTGACGGTGAAGGAGACGAACACGCCGACGGTGTAGAGCGCGAGCAGCCGGGTGACGTCGGCGCGGAAGCCGACGACGAGCAGGATGGCGAACCCGGCGAGGAACAGGATGCCGTTGGAGAAGGCGAGCCGGTCGCCGCGGGTGTGCAGCTGGCGGGGCAGGTAGCGGTCCTGGGCCAGGATGGACCCCAGGACGGGGAAGCCGTTGAACGCGGTGTTCGCGGCGAGCACCAGGATCAGCGCGGTGAACACGACGACGAACAGGAACCCCGCCCGGAACTCGCCGAACACGGCGTCGGCGAGCTGCGCGACGAGCGTCTGCTGGACGTAGCCCGCGGGCGCGCCCGCGAGCTGGACCTCGGGGTCCTCGGCCAGTTTCGCCCCGGTCAGCAGCGCCAGCGCGATCAGCCCCATGAACATGGTGACCGCGATTCCACCGAGCAGGGCGAGGGTGGCCGCGGCGTTGCGCGGCTTGGGTCTGCGGAACGCGGGCACGCCGTTGCTGATCGCCTCCACACCGGTCAGCGCGGCGCAGCCCTGGGTGAACGAGCGCAGGACCAGCAGCGCGAGCGCGAGCCCGGTGAACGGGTCGCCCTCGGCGTGCAGGTCCACGTCGGCGCTCGGTGCTCGGACGTCGTGGCCGAGCAGCAGGATCCGGGTCAGTCCCCACACGATCATGACGCCGATGCCGAGCATGAAGGCGTAGGTCGGGATCGCGAAGGCGACCCCGGACTCCCTGATCCCACGCAGGTTCATCGCGGTGAGCACGACGATCGCGGTGACGGCGAAGGCGACCTTGTGCTCGCCGACGTAGGGGATCAGGGCGCCGAGGTTGTCCGCCGCGGAGGAGATCGACACCGCGACGGTGAGGGTGTAGTCGACCAGCAGTGCGCTGCCGACGGTCAGGCCGGCGCGCCGGCCGAGGTTGACGGTCGCGACCTCGTAGTCCCCGCCGCCCGACGGGTAGGCCTGCACGTTCTGCCGGTAGCTGGTCACCACCGTGAGCAGCACGACCGCGACCGCCAGCCCGATCCACGGGGACAGCGCGTAGGCGGCCACGCCCGCCACCGACAACGTCAGGAAGATCTCCTGCGGCGCGTACGCCACGGACGACATCGCGTCCGAGGCGAACACCGGAAGCGCGAGCCGCTTGGGCAGCAGCGTGTGGGTCAGCCGGTCGCTGCGCTGCGGGCGTCCCACCAGGAGCCGCTTGACGGTCGCGCCGGGCCGGATCACGCGGTGGAGCCTAGGTCGGGCGCAGGGCACCGGCCGTCAAGATCGCGTTAGGATCTCGCGGGCGCGCGGCCCCTCCGGCGTGCGGGGATCCCACCATGAGGGCGTGCGCCTCCCGTGTCCACGGCTCATCTCCGGCAGAGGTGGCTGCATGCGGGCGTGGTCCGGGAGGGCGGTGTCGCCTTGGCTGTTCTTCGTCGTGCTGTGGCTCGGCATCGTCCTCAGCGGGGTCGCGCTCTACCTTCTTGGCCTCTGGGGGTAGGGAGTCTGCGTCGCCGTTGCCCGGCGGCCGGTCGCGCCTCCGTCACGCCGTGCCTGCAGGCTGCCGTTCGCAGCATCGTGGGGCCGGCAGGGCGCCGCGGTTCCGCAACAGCCGGGTGACGACGTAGGCGGCGTCGCGGCCGACCCCGCGCAGGGTCGCCGAGGCGAGGCTGCGCTGCCATTCGAGCCCGACGAAGCCGAGGCCGGGGTGCGAGGTCGACAGGCCGCGGACCTGGAGCGGTCGGCCGTGCTCGTCGAGGGCGCCGAGGTCGGCGAGGTAGGGCAGGTCGGGGCGGTAGCCGGTGGCGAGCATGATGGTGTCGACCTGCTCGGTGCGCCCGTCCGGCCAGGTGACGTCGGTGCCGTCGAGGTCGGTGAACAGCGGCATCCGCGCGGGTTCGCCGCTGTCGATGGCGGCACGGTGGGTGCCGTCGTCGACGACGGGCACGGACGGCGCGGCGCGCAGGTAGGGGCCGACGGGCAGGTGGTCGACGCCGAGCGTGGTGGACCACCAGTGCATGTCGCGGCCGAGGACGATCTGCGGTGCGTACTTCACGGGGGCGCGGGTGGCGAGGGTGACCCGGGCGTGGCGGGCGAGCTCGACGCCGATCTGGGCGGCGGAGTTCCCGCCGCCGACGATCACGACGTGCCGGCCTGCGAACGGCTGCGGGGCGCGGTAGTCGCTGACGTGCAGGACCTGACCGGTGAACGCGTCGAGGCCGGGCAGGGCGGGCCGGTGCGGGTTGCCGAAACCGCCGGTGGCGGCGATGAGCAGCGGCGTGGTCAACGTGTGGTCGCCGGTGCGGACCACGTAGCTGCCGGGAACGCCATCGACGGCGTGGACGCGCTGGTCGGTGCGGATCTCGGCGTCGAGGCGGGTGGCGTAGCGGCGCAGGTAGTCGGCGACCTCGTCGCGGTGGGGGTAGCGGTCGGGGTCCCCGGGGAACGGCAGGCCGGGCAGGGAGCTGTAGCGGGCGGGGGAGAACAGCGTGAGGCTGTCGTAGTAGCGCGGCCATGACCCGACGGGTTCGGGCCCGGCTTCGAGCACCACCGGGGCGAGCCCGGCGCGGCGCAGCGCGTGCGCGGCGGCGAGCCCGGACTGGCCGGCGCCGACGACGATCGCGTCGCACGCGCCGGTCGGACGGTCGGAGCTGGAGCGGGCGGAGCTGGACATGGGCACCTCGAGGTGACGGTCCTCCGTGGGGAGGAACGCGGGCAGGGGTGGGTGACCGCCGACGGTGGAAGCGGCCGGCGGTGGGGTAGCGCGGGAGTCAGTCGGGGTCGGCGGCGCGGCGGCGTTCGAGGAAGACCGTGTCGCGCCAGACGCCGTGGTGGCGCCCGATGCGCTCGCGCAGGCCGAGGGTGCGGTAGCCGGCGGACTGGTGCAGCGCGATCGAGGCCCGGTTCTCGGGGAAGATCGCGGTCTGCAGGGTCCATAGCCCGGCGGCGTCGGCCGCGGTGACCTGCTTGTGGATCAGCGCCTTGCCGATCCCGCGGCCGCGCACGCCCTCGGCGACGTAGATCGAGGACTCGGCCACCCCTGCGTAGACCGGGCGAGCGGACACCGGGGCCAACGCGGCCCAGCCGACGACCCGACCGTCGAGCTCGGCGACCCACCGGTGGCCGGGCAGCCACTTGCGGTCGAGCTCGCGCCGCTCGGGGACCTCGGTCTCGAAGGTGGCGTTGCCGGTGGCGATGCCCTCGCCGTAGATCCGCCGGACCGCCGCCCAGTCGCCGCCCTCCAGCGGGCGGACGGTGACGTCGACGGGCAGGTCGGTGGGGCAGCACGGGCGCGGCCCGAGCATCCCCATCACCGCGTCGGCGGCGTGCGGGAGCCCGGTGCAGCAGGCCGGGTTGACCGACACCAGGGTGGCGGTCTTCTCCTTGCGCATCGTCACGAACCCGACGTCGGCGAGCTTGCGCAGGTGGTGGCTGCAGGTGGACTGGGAGATGCCGAGCTGCTCGGTCAGCTCGCCGACCGTGACCTCGTGCCCGGCGACCGCGACCGCGTGCAGCAGTCGCACCCGCGTCGGCTCCGCGAGGCAGGCGAACCACTCCGCGTAGGTCGCGGCATCGGCGGGGGCGAGCTGGGGCGCCGGGGCGGACACGTCGGTCAGCGGCAGCGCGCCGGGCAGCGAGGGGCGCGATGGCTCGGTGGCGGCCGCGGTGGTGCTCATGCCGCTCAGTATCGACCCAGATCGATGATTGCGTCAATCGAGAGTCGTCGATACAGTCCCGGCCAACGCATCGACGGACGTCGATGGAGTACGGGGATGGCTGAGGAGTGCGGATGAGCGAGGAGCAGCAGGTCGGGCTGCCGGTGGTGGTCGTCGGAGCCGGCCCGGTCGGCCTGGCCGCAGCGGTGCACCTGCTCGACCAGGGGCTGGAGCCGCTGGTGCTGGAGGCCGGCGCGCAGGCCGGAGCCCATGTGCGGGAGTGGCACCACGTGCGGCTGTTCTCCCGCTGGGCCGAGGTCGTCGACCCGGCGGCGGAGAAGCTGCTCGCGGCGACCGGCTGGACGCATCCGGACCCGGACGCGTACCCGACCGGGCAGGAGTGGGCGCAGCGCTACCTGCAGCCCCTGGCTGAGGTCCTCGGCGATCGGGTCCGGTTCGGTGCCCGCGTGGTCGGGGTCGCGCGGCGCGGGCGGGACCGGGTGGTCGACGCCGGACGGGAGTCGGAGCCGCTGACCGTCCACGTGCAGACCACCGGTGGTGAGGAGCGGATCCTCGCCCGTGCCGTGCTCGACGCGTCCGGGACCTGGGCGTCGCCGAACCCGCTGGGCGGGGACGGGCTTCCGGCGGTCGGGGAGCGGACCGCGGCCGGGCGGATCGCCTACCAGGTGCCGGACCTGGTCGACCCGGACGTGCGGGCCCGCTACGCCGGCAAGCGGATCGCGGTGGCCGGTAGTGGGCACTCGGCGCTGACGGCCCTCGTCGCGCTCGTCGAGCTGGCCGGGGCCGAGCCGGGCACGCACGTGGAGTGGTTGCTGCGACGCGGGCGGGTCGGCGACACCTTCGGCGGTGGCGACGCCGACCAGCTGCCCGCCCGCGGGGCCCTCGGCAAGCGCGCCGCGGCCGCGGTCGAGGCCGGCCACGTCACCACCGTGACCGGGTTCCGCACCGTCGCGGTCGAGCAGGCCGTCGACGGCGTGGTGCTGGAGTCGCTCGACGGGCGCCGCCTCGCCCCTGTCGACGAGGTCGTGGTGCTCACCGGGTTCCGCCCGGACCTGTCGTGGCTGTCGGAGGTCCGCCTGGACCTGGACCCGACCCTGCAGGCCGCCCGGGCGCTGGCCCCGCTGATCGACCCGAACGTGCACTCCTGCGGCACCGTCTACCCGCACGGGGTCACGGAGCTCGCGCAGCCCGAGCCGGGGGTGTTCCTGGTCGGGATGAAGTCCTACGGCCGCGCCCCGACGTTCCTGGCGATGACCGGCTACGAGCAGGTCCGCTCCGTCGCCGCCGCGCTCGCCGGGAACAGGGAGGCCGCCGAGCGCGTCGAACTCGTGCTGCCCGACACCGGCGTCTGCGGAGGCGCCGGGCTGTTCGACGACCCGGACCCCACCGCCGAGGCCGGCCAGGGCGGGTGCTGCGGGCCCGCCGAACCCGTCGCGGTGACCGTCGGCCAGGGGCCGGCCGGCATCGACCGTTGACCTGCTGTCCGTATCGGCGCGCCGGCCCCGTGTGTTCGGGGTCGGCCGCGCCGTTCCTGCCCGAAGGCTCACCTGTGAGGACGTGTCGCCCGTGAGGACGCCGGCGGACACCGGACCACTGAGCACCGGCGGGTTGCGCCGCGTGCTGGTCGTACTGTGCGCGACCGAGATCGTCAGCTGGGGGGTGCTGTACTACGCGTTCCCGGTCCTGGCCCCGTCGATCGCGGCCGACACCGGCTGGTCGTTCTCCACGATCACCGCCGGGTTCTCCACGGGACTAGTGGTCTCGGCGCTGGTCGGGATTCCGGCCGGCCGCTGGCTGGACCGGATCGGACCGCGCCCGGTCATGACCGTCGGCTCGGTCCTGGCCGTGCCCGCGGTCGTCGGGATCGCACTCGCGCCGTCGCTGCCGCTGTTCTTCGCTGCCTGGGCACTGGCCGGGGTCGCGATGGCAGGCACCCTCTACCCGCCCGCCTTCGCCGCGCTGACCCGCTGGTGGGGGCCGCGCCGGATGCGGGCGCTGACTGCGCTCACCCTGCTGGCCGGGCTGGCCAGCACCATCTTCGCCCCGCTCACCGCCGCCCTGCTCGGCGCGCTGGGCTGGCGGCACACCTACCTCGCCCTCGCGGTCGTCCTCGCCGCGATCACGATCCCCGCGCACCTGTTCGGGCTCCGCGGCCTCTGGCCCGCGCCCGACCACGCCGAGCATGCCGACCAGCTCGGTGCCGCGCATGCGCCGCAGGACATCGTGCGGAGCCGTGCGTTCCTGCTCCTCGTCCCGGCCATCGCGCTCGGCACGTTTTCCGCGTTCGCGGTCGTGGTCAACCAGATCCCGCTGCTGATCGAGCGCGGGCTGTCGACCTCGGACGCCGCCTGGGCGCTCGGGCTGGGCGGGCTCGGCCAGGTGCTGGGCCGGCTCGGCTACGGCCGGCTCACCACCGCGCTGTCGGTGCGGATGCGTGCCGTGGTGATCCTCGGCCTGTCGGCGGCCGCGACCCTGCTGCTCGGGCTGCTCCCCGGACCCGAGATCCTGCTCGTCGCCGCGGCGATGCTCGCCGGCGCCGCCCGCGGGGTGTTCACGCTGCTGCAGGCCACCGCGATCAGCGACCGATGGGGCGCGGCCCACTACGGGCGCCTCAACGGGCTGCTCTCCGCCCCGGCGATGATCGTCACTGCCCTCGCACCCTGGGTCGGCGCCGCGCTCGCCGTCGCTCTCGGCGGCTACCCCGTCGTGTTCTTCCTGCTGGCCGCCATCGCCGCCCTGGCCGCGCTCCTCGCCACAGGCACCGTTCCCCGACCACCCGCTCCCTCGCCGCCGAGGCCGACCGCGCCCGCGACCGGCCAGGACCAGGTGGATCAACGCTGATCCCGATCAGGAGGTGCAGTTCCGGGGTGAGCCGGCTCATGCGATGACCGTCGATGTTCACCTGCCCGCCCCTTGCCCATCTGGTTCGATGGTGCTGAAGATAGACGGGTGTCGAACCCGCTGCCGCTGCTGATCTCGTCCGCGGCCACCCGCGCCGCGCTCAGCCCCGACGAGGCCACCGAGCTCGCGACGGCGTTCAAGGCCCTCGGGGACCCCGTCCGGCTGCGGCTGCTCTCGTTGATCGCCGCGCACGAGGGGGGCGAGGCCTGCGTCTGCGACATCTCCGGTGCCTTCGACCTGACCGGCCCGACGATCTCGCACCACCTCAAGGTGCTGCGCCAGGCCGGTCTGGTCACCAGCGAGCGCCGCGCCACCTGGGTCTACTACCGGGTCCGCCGCGAGACCGTCGCCCTTCTCGCCGACGTCCTCGTCCCCGGCGGCACGTTGCCCTCGAGCGACTGCTCCTCCGACGGAAGTGAACTCCCCGCATGAGCGCCACCCCCGACATCCACGCAGACCAGGCCGATGAGCCGGTCGTCAAGAAGCTCTCCACCCTCGACCGGTTCCTGGCCGTGTGGATCCTCGCCGCCATGGCGGTCGGCCTCGGCGCCGGCCGGCTGGTCCCCGGTCTCGGCGCGGCCCTGGACGGGATCTCCGTCGACGGTGTCTCGCTGCCGATCGCCCTCGGACTGCTGATCATGATGTATCCGGTGCTGGCGAAGGTCCGCTACGACCGGCTCGGCACCGTGACCGGCGACCGCAGGCTGCTGGTCAGCTCGCTGGTGCTCAACTGGGTACTCGGACCGGCGCTGATGTTCGCCCTGGCGTGGCTGCTGCTGCCCGACCTGCCCGAGTACCGCACCGGGCTGATCATCGTCGGGCTCGCCCGCTGCATCGCCATGGTCATCATCTGGAACGACCTCGCCTGCGGCGACCGCGAGGCCGCCGCCGTCCTCGTGGCGATCAACTCGATCTTCCAGGTCATCGCGTTCGCCGGTCTCGGCTGGTTCTACCTCTCGGTGCTGCCCGGCTGGCTCGGCCTGCCCCAGGCGGACCTGGACGTCTCGGCTTGGCAGATCGCCAAGTCTGTGCTGATCTTCCTCGGGATCCCGCTGGTCGCCGGCTACCTCACCCGCCGGTTCGGGGAGAGGGCCAAGGGCCGCACCTGGTACGAGGAGAGGCTCATCCCGCGCATCGGCCCGTTCGCGCTCTACGGGCTGCTGTTCACCATCGTCATCCTGTTCGCCCTGCAGGGCGACGCGATCACCTCCCGGCCGCTCGACGTCGCCCGCATCGCGCTGCCGCTGCTGGCCTACTTCGCGATCATGTGGCTGGGCTCGCTCGCTCTCGGCAAGGCCGTCGGCCTGGGCTACGACCGCGCCGCCACGCTGGCGTTCACGGCGGCCGGCAACAACTTCGAGCTCGCCATCGCCGTCGCGATCGCGACCTTCGGGGTCACCTCCGGCCAGGCACTCGCCGGGGTGGTCGGACCGCTGATCGAGGTTCCCGTGCTCATCGCCCTGGTCTACGTGTCGCTCGCCCTGCGCAAGCGCTGGTGGGGCGACCACGCAACCGCCCACCGATGAACCCGCGCCAGGGCAGCCGCCCACCGCTGCTCTCCGATGTCGCCGTCCTGGAACGGATGGCGACGGATCTCGCGGCGAAGTTCCCGGGGTTCTTCTCCGAGCAGACCATCTACCGCTACGTCTTCGAGTCCTACACCGCGCTGCGCCGCACCGCGAAGGTCACCACGCACCTGGTGTCGCTGACCCGCAAGTTCGCCACCGACCGGCTCACCGCGCTCGCCCAGTCCGAAGGAGCCATCATGTCCGACGTCCCCGAGGTCCTGTTCGTCTGCGTGCACAACGCCGGCCGCTCCCAGATGGCCGCCGCCCTGCTCGACCACCACGCCCGTGGGCGCGTGCACGTCCGCTCCGCCGGATCCGCACCCGCCGACACCGTCAACCCCGCCGTGCGCGAGGTGATGGCCGAGATCGGCCTGGACCTGTCGAAGGAGTTCCCCAAGCCGCTCACCGACGACGTCGTCCGGGCCGCCGACGTCGTCATCAGCATGGGGTGCGGCGACGCGTGCCCGGTCTACCCGGGCAAGCGCTACCTCGACTGGGACCTCACCGACCCCGCGGGAAAGAGCGCCGAGGAGATCCGCCCGATCCGCGACGACATCGACGCCCGGGTCAGGGCACTGCTCGCCGAGCTCACCACCCCCGCCGCAACCCGGTGAGCCCACAGATGTCAGAGGTGGAAGCGGGTTCTCGGGTCCACGGGGCGTCCGGAGCCGACGCTCGGTTCGGCGTCAGGCCCCGTCGTCGAGCATGTTGCTCCTGTACTCGATCAGTCAGACTTCATCGCGCGGCACGTCGAAGCACGCGACTCCGGGGTCCGTGCCGCCGCGTTCGCGGGGCTGCTGGCACCGGGGCCCCGGGGAGCGGGATTCGCATGACGAACGGCACTTTCGTCGGCTAGGTACCGACGAGAGTGCCGTTCGTCCGGGTGGGAGCCTGACGATTGCCGATCATTCTGCGTACGACCTCGCCCGGCGATGCGGCTCGGCCTCATCCGAAGCTGTTCCGTTCGGGCAACCGCCATCAGCGGGTACGCCCAGGCGAGCACGACGAGGGAGGCGCGATGGCGACCACAGGACCCGAGCAGGTGCCCGCTCCGGCAGGTCCGGCCGCCGCCGCTCGGCCTCCACGCTCCCGGGTGGATGGCGTCGAGCGCACCGGACGCGGTCCGCTCGACGATGTGCGGCCGTTCGTCCCGAGGGCACTGCGGATCAGCGCGGCGCTGGGCTGGCGGTTGCTCGTCGTCGCCGCCGCCTTGTACGTGATCGGCGCGGTGGTGGCGTACCTGGCGGCCATCGTCGTCCCCGTCGCGATCGCCCTGCTGCTCGTCGCCCTGCTGTCCCCCGCGGTCGGCTGGTTGGCCCGGCACCACGTGCCCCGGGGTCTGGCGACGGCGCTGGTGATGGTCGGCGGCCTCGCCGGACTCGGCGGCGTGCTCACGTTCGTGATCATCACCTTCGTCCGCGGACTTCCCGAGCTGGGCAACCAGCTCTCCACCAGTGTCGACGCCGTCGTGACCTGGCTGACCACCGGTCCGCTGCAGCTGAGCGAGCTGCAGTTGCGCAGCATCCAGGACGAGGTATTGGCGACGCTGAGCGCCAACCAGTCGTCCATCACCGCCGGGGCGCTCACCACCGCGGCGACGATCGGGGAGGTGGCCACCGAGCTCCTGCTCGTGGTGTTCGTCCTGATCTTCTTCCTGCACGGCGGGCAGGGCATCTGGCAGTTCGTCCTGGGTGCGGCGCCTGCCGACGTCCGCACCCGGGTGGACGTGGCCGGGCGGCGCGGCCTGGCCGCGCTCGTGAGCTACATCCGGGCGACCGCGATCGTCGCCGTCGTCGACGCCGTCGCCATCGGGATCGGACTCGCCGTGCTCCGCGTCCCGCTTGCCGTCTCGCTGGCCGCGCTGGTCTTCCTCGGCGCGTTCGTGCCGATCATCGGTGCCGTGGTCGCCGGCGGCGTCGCCGTGCTCGTCGCCCTGGTCGCGCAGGGCCCCGTATCGGCCTTGATCGTGCTGGCCATCATCGTCGGGATCATGCAGCTCGAGGGCCACGTCCTGCAGCCCCTGCTGCTCGGCCGGGCCGTGAAGCTCCACCCGCTCGCCGTGATCCTCGCCATCGCCGCAGGACTGCTCGCCGCCGGCATCGCCGGAGCGCTGCTCGCCGTCCCGTTGCTCGCCGTGCTGAACTCCGGGATCCGTTCCCTGCGCAGCGACGCCGACCTGCACACCCGTCCTCAGGACGTCCACACCAGCGAACCCGAGGCCACCGGCCCCGACGAACCCGGCATCGACCGGCAGCCGGAGCTGACGGGCTGACGAGCCCGCCGCCTGCCGATCAGCCGTTCCCGGTGCTCATCCGCGGCGGCGCAGCGCGATGAGTGCGATGTCGTCGTCGCCGGGAGCATCCGCCAGGAGGTCGTCGCACAGCGGACCGAGTTGCCGGCCGGCCATCGCGGTGGCGCGGCGAACCAGCCGGGCCAGGCACTCGTCGAGGTCCACGCCGCGTCGCTCGATCAGCCCGTCGGTGTAGAGGAGCAGCGTCGCGCCGTCCTCCAGGGTGATCCGACCGTCGCCGCGGGGCGTGTCGAGCACGAAACCGAGCGCGCCGCCGCTGTGGCCGTCGAGGACGTCGACGGCTGCGTCCGGATGGATGACCAGCGGCGGTGGGTGCCCGGCGTTGGACCAGGTGACGGTGTGGCTCCGCTGATCCCCGTCTCCGTCTGGGCCGGCCGACAGGCGTGCGTAGATGCCGGTGGTCAGCGTCGCGATCCGCATCCCGATGAGCACGCGGTTGAGCGCGTCGAGGACGACGGAGGGCGGGGCGTCGAGGTGGTAGGCGAAGGCGCGCAGCATGCTTCGCAGCTGGCCCATGACAGCGGCCGCGTCGACGTCGTGGCCTGCGACGTCGCCGACCACGCACGCGAGATCACCGCCGGGCAGGCGGAAGGCGTCGTACCAGTCCCCGCCCACCGCGGCGTCGATCGCGGCGGGTCGGTAGCGCACGCAGATCTCCACGTCGTTCACCTGCGGCGGCGGTTCGGTCATCAACGCGTGTTGCAGCGCCAACGAGTTGTCGCGGACGTGCTCGTACCGCCGACCCTGGTGGACCGCGACGGCTGCGTGATCCGCGATCAGCTGGAACAACTCGAGATCGTCGTCGGAGTAGGGCGTGCGTGCGGCTGCCCCGGCGAACACGATGACCGCCCGCACGAGCCCGTCGGACAGAACCGGGACCGCCGCCACGCCGTGCAGGTCCAGGACTGTGATCAGATCGACGAGGCCGGCCTCGGCCGCCCACTGCGGCCCACCTCGACACGAGGAGAGGATCGGCCGGCCGGCCGCGATCGCGGCGGTCACCGGGTCGTCGCCCGGCCACCGGACCGTCCTCCCCTCCGGCAGAGCGCGTGAGCGGACATCGTCGCGCACGGCGGCCACACTGCAGTGGGTGACGACCGGCAGCCGCGGAGCCCGACCACCCCGCACCGGGCGATCAAGGACATGGACGACGCAGGCATCTGCGAGTACGGGCACGGCGGCTCCGGCCAGCGCGCTCAGCTTCGCCTCCGCGGCGAGCATCGTCGTGGACGCCGTCACGATCCGCAGCAGCACCTGCTCGCGAGCCGCCCGGCGCTCGGCCGACCTGCGCGTGAGCACCTCGCTCGTCGTCTCGACGGCGACGACGAGGACCCCGCGCGCCCGTCCGTCCGCATCGGTCACGGGCGACAACGACACGGTGAAGTACCCCTCCTCGACCTGCCCGTCGCCGTCGCGGTCGAAATCCATCCGCGCGTCGGTCGCACCGTAGGGCTCGCCGGTTCGCCCCACGTCGTCGAGGAACCCGAGCAACCTCGACCCGTCCACCAGCTCCGGCAGCGACTCGCGGAAGGTCAACCCGAGCACCGGCCGGCCACCGGTCAACCGATGGAACGTGTCGTTGGCGTAGATCCACCTGTGTTCCGGACCGTCGAGAACGGCGATGGCGGCAGGGGCGCTGTCCAGAGCGCCGACGAGCCACGGGCGCTGGTCGAGCCCGGTGCGCAGCACGAGCTGCACCACATCGGGCCGCACGGGGGCCGGATCGCTCACCACCACACTGTAGTGAAGAAGCCGGATGCGCAGCGGCGCGTTGCCCGCCGACGCGCGTGCGGCCCTGGACCAGTGAGCCACGCCGGGATGCGCAGGTCCTGCAGGGCCTGGTTTCCGCCGGCGACGGGAACCAGGGTTCGCTCCAGGAAGGGCGTGGGCCTCGGCGAGGGGGAGGTCCGGTCAGGTGCTCGGCGCGGCCGGGTCGGCGCTGAGCTTGGCGATGCGTGAGGTGGTGGGCCAGCGCACGTCGCGCGCCCAGCCCAGCTTCTCGAAGGCCCAGATGACGCGGGCGGACATGTCGACCTGTCCGGGCTGCACGCCGTGGCGGGCGCAGGTGGGGTCGGCATGATGCAGGTTGTGCCAGGACTCGCCCATGGACAGGACTGCCAGCGGCCAGAAGTTGGTGGCCTTGCCCTGCGCGGTGAACGGGCGGTCGCCGATCATGTGGCAGATCGAGTTGATCGACCAGGTGACGTGGTGCAGCACGGCCACGCGGACCAGCCCGGCCCAGAAGAATGCCGTGAGGGCGCCCCAGAATGACATGGTGATCAGGCCGCCGAGCAGGGCGGGCGTGAGCAGGCTGAGCACGGTCCACAACGGGAACAGCCGGCTGATCCGGGCGATGTCGCGGTCGGCGAGCAGGTCGGGGGTGAACCGGGCGGCGTTGGTGCGGTCGCGGCCGAAGAGCCAGCCGAGGTGGGCGTGGAAGAAGCCCTTGGCGAGTGCGGCAGGGGTGGTGCCGAACAGCCACGGGGAGTGCGGGTCGCCCTCCTTGTCGGAGAACGCGTGGTGGCGGCGGTGGTCGGCGACCCAGGTGATGACATCACCCTGCAGCGCAGTGCTACCGGCGATCGCGAGCCCGTTGCGCAGGACCCGGTTGGCCTTGAAGGCGCGGTGGGTGAAGTAGCGGTGGAACCCGACGGTGACGCCGAACCCGGAGAGCAGGTAGAAGCCCGCGGCGAGCCCGATGTCGAGCCAGCTCAGCCCCCATCCCCAGGCCAGGGGTATCGCCGCGACCAGCGCGAGCATCGGGAGCAGCGTGAAGGCGTAGACCAGCGCGCTCTCGCCCGGTGGGCGCCTGCCGTCGAGGACGGGCTTGGCGCGGCCGCTCTGGAGGTCACGGCTGGGTGGCGGGCCGCCGCGTGCGGCCGGGGCGGTCACTGTCGTCATGGTCTGAGTTCTCCTCGGTATGTCGGAACGGGCGGAGTCGTGCTGTGGCCGGTCGATTCGGTGCCGTGATCGTGAAGGTTGCGTCCGGACGACGCCGCGGGCGTCTCGAAAGCCTGCTTCGCCTCCGCGGCCCGGTGGCCCTCGTCGTCCACCGCGAGGGTCGGTCGGTACAGGGATACCCGGAATCGGTCACCTGTAGCACTACATCCGCCGACTACGACATAGCGCTATGATGTAGACACTACGGTGTAGCGGTTCGTACTTCAACCGGAGGTGGGGCAGCACACGGTGACGAGCACGGAGGTGGGCAGGGTGGACGGTGACGCCACACGGAACGGCGGCGCAGGGGCTGCTCGATCGGCGGTCGGGCGACGTTCCGGGTTGTCCCGCGCCGAGATGCTCACCACGGCGCTGGCGCTGATCGACGCCGACGGGGTCGAGGCGCTGTCCATGCGCCGGCTCGGCAAGGCGCTCGGCCGTGACCCGATGCGGCTCTACCGGCACGCGTCCAGCAAGGAGGCACTGCTCGACGGCGTGGTCGATCTCGTGCTGTCCGAGCTGACGGTCCCGGCCGTGCCCGAGGGTGATGACTGGGAGAACGCGCTGCGGCGCACCGCGCACGCCTTCCGGGCGCTCGCCCTCGCCCACCCGCACGTCGTGCCGCTGCTGGTGACCCGCCCGCTGGCCACCCCGCTGGCCATGCGCCCGCTCGGCACGCTGCGCCCGCTCGAGGCCCTGCTGGACCTGCTCATCGGAGCCGGCTTCGACGGGCGTGGCGCGCTGCACGCCTACCGGCTCTACATGGGGTTCCTCTACGGGCACGTGCTCAACGAGCTGCAGGAACGCGTGCAGGATCCGGACGAGAGCGACGACCTGCTGCGGCTGGGCCTCTACCGGCTGCCGGTCCGCGAGTTCCCGCGGCTGCGCGCGCTGGCCGGCGAACTCGCCGCATACGACGGCGAACGAGAACTCGACGAGGGTCTGGACATCGTCCTCGCCGGCCTGCGTCCGCGAGGACGCTCCGACGTGCAGGCATGTGAAGGGAGAGCCCGAGATGCGACCAAGTGACAAGATCACGCACATCGTTCCAGCCGCGGGCTACTACGCGGTGTACCGAGAAGGAGGCGCGACGACCTACAACCCCGTGGCGGCGTGGGTGGTGGTCGAGGACCGGAACGGGATCCAGCGCGTGGACGGCATCGATCCCAGCCGGGTGGGCTGGGACGGCTCGCCCTGCAGCCATGCGGCTGAGTTCGTCGAGTTCGTCTACCGCGAGGAACGCGAGCGGCGTCGCTGAGAACGGGGCGGCGCCTCTACAGCGAGCAGTTACCCGTTCTCGGGGCGGTACCCGCGCACACTCCACGCCCGCGCGGACAGGGTGATCGACCCGTCCGGCGCAACTGGCAGACGTTCGCGCAACAGGTCGCGCAGGGCGGACCGGTGATCGTCGTCAAGCGTCGTGACGTACCCGGGAGCGGGCCCCTGCCCGCCGAGGAAGGGTGTCCAGAGATCGTCGAAGTCACGGAACACGGTGACCACCTCGATCGCCTCCACGGTGACATCGGTGAGGCCGGCGCCGGTCCAGAGCGCGCGCAGCGGATC
This sequence comes from Pseudonocardia kunmingensis, assembly GCF_006716445.1. GTDB lineage: Bacteria > Actinomycetota > Actinomycetes > Mycobacteriales > Pseudonocardiaceae > Pseudonocardia > Pseudonocardia kunmingensis. Next base: position 644,147 of record NZ_VFPA01000001.1, on the reverse strand, counting down.
CGGTCGGCACAGCGGGAACCGCCGGCCCTCCGCCCGGTCGGCGACGCCGGGATCGAGGGCGGTGGCCGCATCCCAGAAGTGGCGGATCATCACCATGCCGTCGGCGTAGTCCCAGACGTAGGCGGCGACCACACCCTCCGGGGTCGCGACCCTGGCCATCTCGGCGGCGGCGCTCTCGGGCTCGGGGACGAAGTTGAGCACCAGCCCGCTCACCACGGCGTCGAACCGGGCATCGGGGACGGGCAGCGCGCGGGCGTCGCCCGTCGCGAACTGCGCTCCCGTGCCGGTCAGGCGATCACGTGCGTGCCTCACGAAGTTCTCGGACGGGTCGATCCCCCGGACTTCGGTCGGCTGCGTCGCCCGCAGAACCGCAGTCGTGAGCGCACCGGTGCCGCAGCCGACGTCGAGCCAATGCAGACCGGCCGGCGCGTCCAGCGAACTCACGAAGGGCTCGGCGATCCGGCGGCTCCACCGGCCGATGTAGCGCTCGTACGCCGCGGCGGCGTTCCACGCTTCGTTGACGCTCATGTCGTCCCCGTCCTCACGAGATCTGCGGGCGCCGTGCTCGCCGCGCAAGGAGCCCGGCGGGTGCGCGGTCCGATCCGCGAGCGTGGCACCTCCGCCGCCGTCTGGCGACCGGCCCAGTGGACGCGGCCGGAATGCGCGCGGCCGATCGGTCAACGGGCGCATCGGGGCTGGTCGGCGCGGGTGAACGGCCCGATACTCGTCCCGTGGCGCTCATGGAGCGGGACGCGCTGCCGGGGGTGGTGGCCGAGCACCTGGACGGTGCCGCGGCCGGGTCCGGGCGGCGGGTGCTGCTGTGCAGGTCTCGCACCCGGCGTGCACGGTCGCGCGGACGTGGTGCGCCCCCTCCGGGGCGGTCGACGTGACCTCGGCAGATCCTGGGGAACAGGTGCTCCTCGAACGGGAGGGCGTGCTCGGCGCGCTCGCCGACCACCTGGCGCGGGCCGATCGCGGCACGGGACGGCTGGTGTTCCTGCACGGCGAGGCCGGCGTCGGGAAGACCGCGGTGCTCGACCGGTTCGCGCTGACGGCGCGCACCACGGCCGAGGTCCTGACCGGGTGGTGCGACCCGTTGAGCACGCCGAGACCGTTGGGGCCGTGGCTGGACGTCGCGCCCGGCCTCGGCGGGGACGTCGAACGCGAGATGGCCCGCGCGTCGGGCTCACCGGGCGGTCTGTCGCACGTCCTCCGGCTGTTGAGGACGGAGTTCGAAGCCCGCACCAGCACCGTCGTGGTGCTGGAGGACCTGCACTGGGCGGACGAGGCATCCCTCGACCTGCTCTGCCTGCTGGCCAGGCGGCTGAGCCGGTGCCGCGTCCTCGTCGTCGCCTCCTATCGCGACGACGAGATCGCCCCGAACCGCCCGCTCCGCGTGCTGTTCGGACATCTGGCGGGCGTGCCGGGCGTGTATCGCGAGGCGATCGAGCTGTTGAGCCTGCCCGCCGTGGCCCGGCTCGCGGCGGGCAGAGGGCTGGACGTCGATCAGCTGTACCAGGTGACCGGGGGCAACCCCTTCTACGTGACCGAGGTGCTGGCCGCCGGCGGAGCGGGGATTCCGGAGAGCGTCGCCGACGCCGTGGCGGCCCGGCTGAGCCGGGTCTCCACCGCCGCGCGGGACGTCGCCGAGGCCGTGGCGATTCTCGGTTCGCCGGCCCCGGTGCCCCTCGTCGTCCGCCTCAGCGGCCAGGCGTTGACGGCGGCCGACGACCTGCTGAGCGCCGGCCTGCTGCGAGCGTCGGCGGGCGGGCTCGGCTTCCGGCACGAGCTGGCTCGCAGGGCGATGCTGGACACGATCCCGCATGCGCGTCGGGCGAGCCTGCACGCTCAGGTCCTCGAGCTGCTCCGGACCGACCCGGTAGGCGGAGAGGACAGCGCCGTGCTGGCCCACCACGCGGCGGCCGCCGGGGACGTAGGGGCGGTACTCGTGCACGCACCCGCCGCGGCGCGCATGGCGGCTGCTGTGGGCGCCTATCGCGAGGCGGCCGCCCACCTGCGTCGCGCCGTGGCGGTCTGCTCAGGGCTGCCGCCCGGGCAGCGTCACTCCCTGGTGGAGCAGTTCGGCCAGGTCGCGGCCGTGGCCAACGAGCTCACCGACGCGGCTACCGCGCTGCGCTCCGCCGCGGAGCTGCGCCATGCGGCGGGGGATCGGCTGCGGGAGGGAGACGACCTGCGCTGGCTGTCGTACGTGTTGTGGCCGTTGGGCCGGTGCGCCGAGGCCGTGGAGATCGGGGACGGCGCGGTCCGGGCTCTCGACGATCTGCCGCCGTCCCGCGAGCTGGCGGAGGCGTACGTCAACATGTGCCGGCTCGGCACGCTCAGCCAGAGCGGTGTCGCGAACGCGCGGCGCTACGCGGAACGCACCATCGCTCTCGGCCGCGAGCTCGAGGATCCGGAGACCGTCTGGGAGGCGCGGTTCCACCTCGCCCTGACCCGGTTCGTCTGCGCCGAGGACGGGGATCCCGAGGCCGCGTGGACGGAGGCCGAGGCGGCTCGGGACGGCGCGCTGCACGCTGGGTTCGTCGACGCCGCGGCGTTCATGACGATGCTGATGGGGATGTGCTCGGCATGGCACCGTGACCACGGCCGTGCCGACGCGGCGTACGACCTGCTGGAGCGGTTGTCGACGGATCGGGACCTGCTGAGCTTCGGTGCGGTGAACCGTGCGCAGCACAGCTACCGCCTCCTGCAGGACGGCCGGTGGGACGAGGCGGCCGCCACCGCCGCGGCAGTTCTCGATCACCCCGGCCCACCGCCCGTCGCGCGGGTGTTGCCGCTCGCGGTGCTCGGCCTGATCCGCGCCCGTCGAGGCGATCCGGAGGCGTGCGAACCGCTGGCCGAGGCGCTCGCCGTTCCCGAGCCGAACATGACCCTGCTGGCCAGGGCGTTCCGGGCCGAGGCGGCGTGGCTGGAGGGCGACGACGAGCGGGCATCGGCCGAGGCACACCAGGGGCTCGGCGCCGCCACCGGCCACACCGATCCCTGGCTCACCGGCGAGCTCGCCCGCTGGGTCTTCTTGTCCGGCGGCGACGTCCCTGCCGTCCGCGCCGCGGGACCGGTCGCCCTGGAACTGGCCGGGGAGTGGCGGTCGGCTGCCCAGCGGTGGGAGGAGCGTGGCTGCCCGTACGACGCGGCGCTCGCCCGGCTCACCGGTGACGTGCCCGCGCTCCTGCAGGCGCGGCAGACGTTCGCCGCGTTCGGCGCGCATGCCGCCGAGCGCATCGCGGCGGCGCGGCTGCGGGCAAGGGGAGTGCGCTCGGGAGCCCGGGGGCCCCGGGCGGCGACCCGGGGCAACCCGCACGGGCTGACCACCCGGCAGCTCGAGATCCTCCGTCTGGTGGCCGAGGGGCTGACCGGGCCGCAGATCGCCGCGCGCCTCCACCTGTCCCCGAAGACCGTCGATCACCACGTCGGCGCCGCGCTCACCGTGCTCGGCGTGCACAGCCGCGCGGACGCCGTGCGCGCCGTGTTCGGCGGGAACGATCGCTGAGCTCTGCTCCGTCACCGGCCGGGCACGCGGCGTACTTGGGGTGCGAGCCCGGTGAATCTGGGGTGTCCCGCCCGATGAGTCCGACACCGACCGACTTCTAGTGTCTCCGCTCGACATCAGCGGGACCGGGAGGGTGCGGTGCCTCGGTACTTGATCGAACGCGTGCTTCCGGAGGGCCTCGGCGCCTTCCTCGTCGAGCACCCGGTGTCGCAGATCGTCCTGACCAACACCGAGCTCGGCGTGGCCTGGCTGTACAGCTACGTGGACTCGGGAAGCACGTGCCTCTTCTGCCTCTACGAGGCGCCGACCCCCGAGGCGATCCGCAAGGCCGCCCGCCGGGCCGGCCTGCCGATCACGGTGATCCACCGGGTCACCGTCCTCGAGCCGCACGCATATCCGTCAGCGCCATGAACCAGCGCCGGGCCGTCGCCGGCCACCGGGAGCTCCACGAGCTCGGGTTCGAGACCCCTGTGCACATGGCCGACCTGTCCACCTGAGGAGAACCGGATGAACCACGTCCGAGGACCGGACCGCAACCAGGGGGCGAACCCGCCGTCCCGGCCCGGGAGCAGCACGTCCGAACATCGACGACCCGGGTACCCGAAGATCGCACTCGCGGCGGCGGGCGCGATCGCGTTGGCGCTCGCCGGTGGGGTGTACTGGGCCGTTCAGGCGCCCGGCACGGGACAGGTGCGGCCGGTGGCCGCCCAGGTGCAGCTCGAGCCCGTCTCCACGGCGGGAACCAGCCCGTTCATGACGCCGGTCGGCGCCGACCAGGCCGGGATCACCCCACCGGCGGGCACCGGCGGCGAGTTCACCGGCGACACCCAGGGGCTCTACGGCGAGACCGGCGACGAACCCAGCTGTGACAGCCCGTCGCTGCTGGCCAACCTGCAGACCGACCCGACGAAGGCAGCCGCGTGGGCGGAGGCCGTCGGGATCGCCACCGCGGACATCCCCGGCTACGTCCACAGCCTGAACCCGGTCGTGCTGCGCTCGGACACCGCGGTGACCAGCTACGGGTACGAGGACGGCACCTTCTTCGCCTACCCGGCCGTGCTGCAGGCCGGCACCTCGGTGTTCGTCAACGGCTACGGCGAACCCAGGGTCAAGTGCTTCAGCGGCAACCCGCTGAGCGAGGCCCAGTCGTACCCGCAGGCCGGCCACGCCGGCCCCGCCTGGGGGCACTTCCAGCCGGCCACGGTCACCTATGTCCGGCCCGCGTCCACGGTCGTCCAGAACTACACCGTGGTGAACGTCAAGAACGGCGGGTCGGGCCACCGCCCCGGCAAGCACTGGCCCGGTGAGGAAGGCGGCTACTGCACGCGGCACCCGGACTCGGACAAGTGCAACGGCGGCAAGCCCACCGGTCCGACACCGGCAGAGATCAAGGAGCAGGAGAAGCTCGACAAGGCGGCGGCGGACGCGCGGCAGCTGGCGGAGCAGGCCCGCAAGGGCGCGACCGAAGCCCGCGCGAAGGCCGACCGGCTGAACCAGGAGGCCGGCCAGGCCCAGCTGGAGATGGAGAAGGCGAAGGGCGCCTTCGATGCCAAGGAGAAAATGCACGAGGCGCTCGCGAATGCTCTCCTCCCGGCCGAGCTGGCCGTGTACGAGGCGATCAAGGCTTACGAAAAGTACCCGACGCCCGAAAACCTGACTGCGCGGGAGCAGGCGAAGCGAACCTACAACCAGCTCACAGACGCCTATAGCAAGGTTGCTGCCGAGACGGCTCAGGCGAAGAAGGACTTCGAGGCCGCCGAAGCGACCGCACGGGAGAAGGCCGACCAGGCGAAGTACGCCGGGTCTGCGGCGACGAGCGCCGAGGGGGGTGCGGCGCACGCCGAGGAGGTGGCCAAGAAGTCCGAGGAGGCCGCCGAGCAGGGGCCGGTGAAGAAGCCCAAGCCGCGCGACGGCAACGAGGTCGGCAACGGCGACAAGGCCGGCGAGGTCGGAGCGAACCCGCAGGGTGAGACGCCGCAGGACGGCGACAAGCCCGTCGACCCGCCGATGCCGCCCGCGGAGGCCGAGCCCGGTGGGGGAGCCCGGCCCGGCGAGCCCGAGCAGCAGCTCGGCCCGGACAACGGCGTGCCGCTCGAGCAGCCGTCGGCCTGCCCCGACGCCGCCCGCCCGGAGCAGCCCGGCTGCGAGAACCCGCCCGAACCGGCCACCGAGGCCGAGCCCGAGGAACCCGCTCCCGACAACGGGGCCATCGAGGCCGAGCCCGAGCAACCCGCGCCCGGCGCGGGGCAATCGCCACAAGGCGCCGACGGCAGCGACCAGCAGCCGCCCGAGGGCCCGTCACCACAGGACGAGAACACCGAGCAGCCGGACACCGACGGCCAGCCAGGGGAAGGCGGCTGAACCCGACCGGAATCACCGGCCCAACCAGAGCCCGGGCTCCAGTTCACGGCACGGACCGGAGCCCGGCTCCGTCCCTTCCACCACTCATCTCGGGAGCGCACCCATGAACCGTCTCCGTCAGAGCCGAACCGCGGCCACGATCGCCGTGGTGATCACCGGTCTCGCGGTGGTCTACACCCTTGCCCTGCTGGCAGGCCTCCCGGACCCGGGCTGGGCCCACCTGCCCCGCGGCATCATCCACCTCGGCGAGCTCGCCGCCGTCGTGGCGCTGGCCCTGTGCGGCGCCGCCGGCGGGGAACTGCTCGCACGGATCGGTCTCGCCGCGGCCGGTCTCGGCGCGCTGCTGCTGGCCGTGGCCGAGGTCGGCACCGAGGGCAGCCCCGCGCTCAGCAACACCCTGTTCACCATCGCGCCGGTCCTCGTCGGGCTCGGCCTGGTCCTGGCCGGCATCGCGGTGATCCGCACCGGTCTCTGGAGCAGCTGGCGCAGGTACGTCCCCCTCGTGCTGGGAGCCTACGTCTTCGTCGTCATGACCCCGGTCATCGCGGCCTCGGGCGGACCGCCCGCCGTCGCCTCCCTGTGGGTGCTGACGGGCTGGGAGGTCCTCTGGGTTCTGATCGCCGTTGCCGTGCTGACCGAGACGGCCCCCGCGGTACGCGACAGCACGGCCCCGGTCGTGGAAGGGAGGACCTGAGCTACGCTTCCAGGTGGCCGAATCGAGAAGGCCGCCTCAGGGATTCCGCCGGGGTCGTTGCTGCGGATCGATCCACTTCGGGGGGATGAACTCCGGTCTCCCGTCCCGCATCTGGACCGTCCATCCGGAATGGTGGATCAGGCGGTGGTGCGCCTTGCACAACATCACCAGGTTGCACAGCACGGTGTGGCCGTCGTGTTCCCATTCGAGGATGTGGTGGATTTCGCACCAGGCCGGCGGACGATCGCAGCCGGGGTGGGCGCATCCGCGGTCGCGGGCGGTGACCGCGCGGCGTAGTCCGTCGGGGATGACCCGGGTGGAGCGGCCCACATCGAGGGGTTGTCCGCCGCCGTTCATGACGATCGGGACGACGGCGGCGTCGCAGGCGAGCATGCGCAGTGACTCGGGGGTGAGGGTGCCGCCGAAGTCCAGCATCGCCGACCGTGCCCGCTGCTCCAGGTCCTCCAGTCGGATGATGACGTTGAGCTGCGGCCGGCGGCCGCCGGTGTCGGGCAGGGTGTCGGCCTCGCCGTGGGCGAGGACGTACCCGCAGGCATCGGCCAACGCTTCGGCCTGGCGTTGTGCGGTGGGGCGCTGGTCGTCGCGGCCGAGGGGTGTGGAGTTGGCGTCGATGACGGTGGCGATCGCGTCGAACATGGCTGCGTCCTCGAACCGGCCGGTGATCTTCCCGCCGGATCCGTCGCGGTGACGACGCAGGTGCAGTGCGTTGACCGGGGCGGGTGGGGTGTCGTCGGGTTCGGGGCCGTCGTCGTCGAGGGCTTCGATCAGCTGGGCACCGAGGTTGCGCAGTTGCGTGGGCCGGTACTCGCCGGCCAGGGCGGCGAGTTGTTCTTCCAGCCCGCCGCGTTGGGCGTCGGTGAGCCGCCCCGCCGCCGGGGTGTTCAGCAGGCCGGCGATGACCTCGACGTGACGCAGACCGGCTTGCCCGGCGGCGAACGCCTTCGCGGTGGCCGGCAGCCGGGCGGGGAGCATGGTGCCGTCGAGGCCGATCTGCTCGCACGCCTGTTCGGCGGCGAGGACGCGGCGGTGGGCTTCGTGCCGGTCACAGCCGAGTAGGTCGGTCAACGCGCCGGTGGTGTCGCGGTAGCCGCGTTCGGCGAAGGTCCCACGACGTTGCAGGATGGCCGTCGTGGCGACTGTGAGGTGCTCCAACTGCCGGGAGAGGCCCTCGCTGAGGGTGAGCACCGACAACAGCTCGGAATCCGAGGCCAGTCCTGATTCCGCGGCCTGCCGCAATTCGTCGAACGCCTCGTGGAGGTGTTCGTATGCGGTCGCGACTGCGGGCATGTCTCGAGTTTAATAGAACATGTGTTCGAAGGCGGCGGCCGTTCGGGTGATGAATGCGTTTGCGATTGTGAACGCTGGTGGTGGAACTACTGATTGCGTGGTCGCCCGGCGAGATGCTCGGCTTCTTCGCCCAGGTCGGCGAACGGGATGGGGCAGCCCGGCGTGCACGAGCACTCCGCGAGGTCGCTGCACCCGGCGGTGATCACGTCGGTCAGGGTGGCCCGCACCAGGTCCAGCTCGGCGATCTTTGCCTCGACCTCGGCCCGCTTCCGGGTCGCGGCCTCGCGCAGGCCCGGGCGGGGGCCCCGGTGCGAGCCGACCTCGATCAGCTCGGAGATCTCGTCCAGGGTGAACCCGAGCCGGGCGAGTCCCCGGATGACGCGCAGCACCGTGACCGACTCCGGGTCGTACTCGCGGTGCCCGCCCAGGGTGCGCCGCGGGGCAGGCAGCAGCCCCCGGCGCTCGTAGTAGCGCAGCGTCTGCACGTTCACCCCGGCCGCCCTGGCCAGCTGTCCCGATCGCAGCGTCCGGCTCACGTGGTCGCTCGCGGGTCGGCGGCGACGCGCGCGGCGGCGGCCCGGCGGGCGAGGCCGTCCAGCACGGCGATGCGCGCCTCGGGCACCCGTACGTCCAGCGTGAGGCCGTCGGCGACGGCAGCCACTCGGAAGCCGAAGAACGTGCAGCACGAGGACTCCCGCGCCGTCAGGTCCCGGGCACGTGCCTCCACGCCGGCCTCGGCCTCGAGGTGCAGCCGCAGCCAGGTCGGCGCCCGCCGTTCCACGCCGCGCAGCGACCTCGCGAACAGCGCGTCGAACTCGGTCTCGCGCAGCGGCCGCTCGGGCGTCGGCAACGTGCACGCGTCGACCGGTGCCCAGGCCGCCGGCGCCGGCTCGGCTCCGGTCGCCGGGGCCATCGCGTCGCTGGTCCCGCCGGGCCTGCTCGCACCCGTTCCGCTCACTGCGACCACCTCCTGGCGGCCCGCCCACGGGGCCCGACGCCCACGCTAAACCCGTACCCGGGTATCGGATTCAAGAGCACGATGACGCAGACCAGCGGTTGTCCGGCGCTCGTTGTGCCGGGATCGGGTCGTGGATACGGTGCCGGGGTGCAGCAGGGGACCGCAGGTCGCGACTCTCCTCGGGTCGTCACCTTCGACCTCTTCAGCGCCCTCACCGACTCCCGGCGCGGTGCCGCTGCCGCCTTCGGCGAGATCGCCGCGGAGCGCGGCTGGTCGGTGCCGGGGGAGGAGCTCTACGACGTCTGGGACCGGCACAACAAGGAGCAGCAGCGCCGTGCCGTCGCCGGTGCTCGGACGTCGTTCCGGGAGCTGTCGCTCGCTGCCCTCCGCCTCGCGTACGAGCAGCTCGGACTGCGCGGGCGCCCGGAGGCCGATCTCGACCTCCTGTGGCGGAGCGTGGCGCGGTGGCCGCTCTGGGCCGACGTCGCGGAGGGGGTCGCGGCGGTCGCGGCGCATGCCTCGGTCGGGATCCTGTCCAACGTGGACGACGAGCTCGTCGTCACCACCCGCGCCTACCCGCTGGTCGATCCGCGGTGGGTGCTGACCTCGCAACGGCTCGGGGCGTTCAAGCCGGGGCCGGCGATCTACCTGCGGGCGGCGCGGGCCGCACCCGGGCTGGTGCACGTGGCCGCATCGGCGCGGGACGTCCGTGGGGCGTTGGAGGCGGGGATCCCGACGGTGCGACTCGTCCGTCCGGGGCACCGGGTCGACCCCGGGGGGCCGGCCCCGACCGTCGAGATCTCCGACGCCCGGGACCTCCCGGGCGCCCTCGCCCAGCTGGGGCGTGCCGGTCAGGACAGCACGCGGATCTGGAACGGGTAGTCGTAGGGCCGGTCGTCGGCGGCGCGGACCGCGCCCTTGATGTGGCACCACGCGGACACCAGGAACAGCACGATGATCAGCGGGATGCCGATGATCGCGCCGATGACGGTGGCGATCAGCAGCCAGCTGAGCAGGTAGAGCAGCCAGAAGGACAGGTTGAAGTTGAACGCGCCGGCGGCGGCCCGGCGGGGGTACGGGTCGTCCTTCTTCACGAGCCAGACGAGCAGCGGGCCGAGCAGGCTCAGCGTTCCGGCGCTCAGCAACGCCGCGATCGGCGCGGACAGGTGGGCGAGGATCGCGGCGACGCGTCCGCTCCCGGACGGTGTGGACGGCGTTCCGTACTGGCGCGGTTGCGACATCGGGTCCTCTTCCTCCGCGGTGGCTTCGTCCAGGGTCAACGACCGGGCCCGACTCGTGGTGCCGGGCTCGGTCGGCTCGAGGCCCATGTTGGTGACGTCGACACCTCCGTGCAGACTGCAGCGCGGCGGTACTGCTGCGTCGACGGTCGGAACGAGCGAGGGAGCCACCCACCCGTGCGGGTCTACGTGGACATGGTCGGCGACCTCTTCCACCCCGGCCACGTGGCGCTCCTGCGGGCCGCTCGGGCGTGCGGCGACCACCTGGTCGTCGGCGTGCTGGCCGACGAGGTGGTCGAGGCGTACAAACGTCGACCGGTCATGACGCTCGCCGAGCGGGTCGCCGTGGTCGGGTCGTGCCGCTACGTCGACGAGGTGGTGCCGGCCGCGCCGTACCGGGTGACGCTCGACTTCCTGGAGGCGCACGACATCGCGGTGGTCGTGCACGGTGACGACGTCTCGGCGGAAGCGGTCGACGAGGTGTTCGGGGAGGTGGCCGCGGCCGGGAAGCTGAGGCTGGTGGGCTACACCCCCGGGGTGTCCACCACGGATCTCATCGGCCGGATCCGGCGGCGAACCGACCTGGGCTGACACGCTCGGCGGCGCGCGCCCAGGCGCGCATCTCCTGGTCGGTCTCGTCGAAGAACGCGGTCTTGGACCGCGTGTAGTCGTCGGCGTCCCCGTCGCCTGCGTGCCGTGCCGCGAGCCGGCGCTTGACCTGCTGGTACCGATCCGCGTGTTCGGGATTGCTGCGCAGCCAGTCGCGGAAGAGCAGGACGAACTGCGCGAACGGCGAGTCCGCGCGGCGGATGTGCAGGATGGCCGCGCGTTCGGGGTCGTGGAAGAGCCGCTTCTCGTACAGGGCGGGGTCGGGCGGGTCGCCCGGGCGCGGGTTGTCCCGGTGGACGCCCGGCGAGTCGGGCCGGGACCCTGGTGCGGGGACGAACCCGGTAGGGGCCACCAGGTCCGCCAGGTGGCCCAGCGCCGGCAGCGAAGGCATCCGCACCTGCAGATCGACGACGGCTTTGGCGGCGAGGCCCGGCACCGCCGTCGATCCGATGTGCGCGTAGTCGAAGCGACCGGAGTCGGCGAGGGGTCGGAGCGCCGCCGCCACCTCGTCGAGCAGCCGTGCCGCCTGGTCGGGCCACCCCGGCTCGTAGTCCACGATCACGGCGACGGGCACGGCATGATCCTATGCGTCGTCAGCGGTGCGGGGCGCCGACGGTGCGCCCGAGGAAGCCGCGGATGTACCCCACGGCCGTGTCGAGCGCGCTCTCGAGCAGGAAGTGGCTGCCGTCGATGAGGTGGATCTCGGCGTCGGGCAGGTCGCGGGCGAAGGCGGTGGCCCCGGCCGCGTCGAAGATCTCGTCGCCGCGGCCCCAGATCGCCAGCAGCGGGACCCGGCTCGTGCGGAAGTACTCGTGCACCGCCGGGTAGAGGGGCGGGTTGGAGGCGTAGTCGCGGAAGAGCGCGAGCTGGATCTCGGGGTTGCCGGGCCGGTTGACCTCGGCGTGGTCGGTGGTCCAGGTGTCGGGGTCGACGAGGTCGGGCTCGGGTGCGCCGGTGAGGTACTGCCACCGGATCGCGTCGAGGGTGAGGGCGGCGCGGACCGGGCCCTCGGTGTCGGGGCCGGGCGCCTGCGCGTAGGCCCACAGCGGTGACCAGAAGGAGCCGACGAAGCCCTCGTCGTAGGCGTTGCCGTTCTGGCTGATGACCGCCGTGACCGCGGTGGGCCTGCGCAGCGCGAGGCGCCAGCCGATGGGGGCGCCGTAGTCCTGCACGTACATCGCGAACCGCTCGACGCCCAGCTGGTCGAGCAGGGCCTCGGTGACGTCGGTCAGCGCGTCGAAGGAGTAGGCGAACTCGCTGACCGGCGGGGTCGCGGACCGCCCGAAGCCGATGTGGTCCGGCGCGATCACGTGGTAGCGGTCGGCAAGGGCGGGGATCAGGTTCCGGAACATCCGCGAGCTGGTCGGGTAGCCGTGCAGCAGCAGTACGACGGGCGCGTCGGCGGGGCCGGCCTCCCGGTAGAACACGCGCTGCCCGTCGACTTCCGCCGTCCGGTGGTGGGTCTCGGTCATCTCTAACCTCTAACGAGAGTTTTGGTGGTTGTTTGCCCTGCGCATCCCACCGCTCGTCGCCTAACTTGTCAAGTCCTCGCAAGCGGTTAGGATGGTCGCGTGCCCGACCTGGCGACGCGTGCGGACGAGCTGCTGCTCCTCGAGCTGCTGAACACGACCCCGGTCGTCGACGGCAGCCCGCAGGACCTATTGGGAGACGGGGACGAGGCGTCGGCATGGGTGCGGGACCGCGGCGGAACGGGATCGACGGCCGAGGTCGCCCGGCTGCGGCGGGTCCGCGACCGGCTCCAGGCGGTGGTCCGGGGGGTCGACCCCGCGACCGTGCTGGCGCCGCTCCTCGCCGACGTCCACCTGCGCCCCGAGATCGGCGACGCGGGGCTCACGTGGCGGCTCGCCGTCGAGGACGCCGAACGCCTAGCGGCGCGCGTGCTGGTGGCGTGGGGGCAGGTGCAGGAACGGATGCCCGGTCGGCTGCGCCCCTGCGCCAACGAGGAGTGCTGCTTGTTCCTGCTCGATCGCAGCAAGCCGGGCACGGCGCGCTGGTGCTCGATGAAGATCTGCGGGAACCGGCTGAAGGCGCGCCGCCACTACGAGCGCGCCCGCGGGGGACGATGAACGGACGGTCGGACCGCCGCCCCGGGAGCGGTCTCCGGTCCCCGGCGGTGCCCGGCCATGCGTAGGTCTGCGTATGTCGAGCGATGTCCTCCGCTGGGAGGATCGGCCGTTCTCGATTCCGAGGAGGCGCGATGGCGCTCGAACTCGTGCCGCTCTGCACGCTTCGGGTCCAGCTCAAGCCGCCGATCGAGGTCGGCGCCGGACCGGCGGGAACGCGACTGATCTTCGAGGTCGCGACCGCGAAGCTGGAGGGGGATCGGCTCAACGGTGAGGTGACGGGCTCCGCTGCCGCGGACTGGCTGGTCATCGGGGCCGAGGGCACGGCCTCGCTCGACATCCGGGTGACGTTCCGCACCGATGACGGCGCGATCATCTTCGGCCAGTACACCGGCCGGGCCGACGTGTCGAACGGTCTGGAGCCACCCATCACGATCTACGTCGCCCCGCGCTTCGAGACCGGTGACGAACGCTACGCGTGGATCAACCGCATCCAGGCGATCGGCAAGGGGGTCGTCCAGGACGATCTGTCGCTCGACTACGAGTGGTACGAGGTGCGCTGAGGCGCTGCCGGGTCGGGCCGGGCGCCGGGACTCCCGCAGGCCCGGGCGTCAGCCCGCCGTCCGGTCGACGCCGGTGAGCCGCACGACGACGGCGAAGCCGTCCTCGGTGCCCGGCCAGTGGGCCCGCACCGCGTCGATCCCGGCGCGCCGGATGACACCGCGCAGCACGGCGCCGGCGATGATGGCGTCCTCGGCGTAGCCCAGGACGGGGATGAAGTCGGGCACCAGGTCGAACGGCATGGCCAGGTAGGCCAGCAGCAGCGCGACGCGCACGCGGACGCCGCGGGGAAGGGTCTCGTCCGCCGCCAGCCTGCGGACCAGGCGCAGGACGTCGGGGAGCAGCCGCAGCGCCTCCCGCAGCAGCCCGCCTGCGGGACGCACGCGCAGCAGGACGAGGACGAGGGCGAGCCAGACCAGCGCCACGGTGGCGACGAGGCCGATGCCGAGGTCCCACCAGAAGGAGCCGGTCACGGCTCGGTGTACCCCGTCGCGGCCCGCTCCACTACGCGCCGGTCCAGGTGGCGGGGCACCACTGCCGGGGCAGCCGCACCCGCACCGTCACGCGCGGGTTGACGACCTGGCTCACCTGCAGGTCGGCGACGATGCTGGTGAGGCGGTAGGCGTCCGGCCACGCGATGTCGTGCCCGGCGGCGACGATCCGCACGGCCTCGGCGAAGCCGGCCCGCACCGCCTCGTCGACGGTGGTGGCGCTGGCCAGCACGTGCACCGCGTCGGCCGAGAACAGCAACGGCCAGGTCCCCTCGTGCCGGGGGAGCCGCTCGACCGACAGCCGCACGCGGCCGCCGATCTCCACACCCGTCCCGCCGAGCTCGCCGTCGCCCATCACGGCGTGCAGGTCTCCCGCGGCGAGGCCGAGGCCGGGCTGGTTCGCCCGGAACGCCACCGCCGCGCCGGCGCGGACGAGCTTGGTGTCGAGGTTGCCCCCGTGGCGGCCCGGAACCGACGACGGGACGGTCTCACCGTCGGTCGCCACCCCGATGATGCCGATCATCGGATCCAGCGGGACCCCGACCTGCTCGGTGAGCCACACCCGGCCGGACGCCACGGGCAGCAGCCGTGTCGACGCCTGCTCCACGCGCTCGCCCAGCACGCCGAGCCCGGGGGCCACGGCCATCACGCCCGGCCCGCGCACCTCGACGTCCTCGACGTTCACGCGGACCCAGTCGCCCGGCGCGACGCCCTCGACGTGGACCGGTCCGGTGGCGCGGTTGAACCGCGTCATGTCGATGTCCGGCCGCAGGACGTCGGCGGAGGTGAACTGCCCGTCGTAGCAGTCCACCGTCTCGAGGGTGAAGCTCTCACCCAGGCCGACGGTCGCCGCGGGCTCGTACCGCGGGCCGAAACGGGTGACGGCGGCGGTCGCGCGCACTACCTGCAACTCAGGCCCAGCCCTGCGGGACCAGCCCGACGATCGTCAGCAGCGAGTACAGGAACGCCAACCCGAACACCGCGACCAGCAGCACCTGGACGACGGGGTGCGCGACCCAGCCGGCCTGCCACTCCGGCTCGCGGTCCCCGCGCGAGCGCGCCCGGCGCAGCATCAGGACCGGGATGATCGACATGATCGCGCCGGCGAAGCCGCCCGCGTACCCCAGCGCCGAGACGAACCCGGCCAGCCCGAGCGCCGCGATCAGGAACGGCGGCACGGCCACGAGCGCGACGCCCATCAGGCGGTGCCGGACGGATCCGGTGGCGGGCCAGGAGAACCGGTCGAAGATGTTGGTCAGCAGCGTCAGCCCGATCGCCCAGAAGGACGTGAGCATTGCGAGCAGGGCGAACACGTTGGCGCAGTAGTAGGCGACCGGCCCGAGCCGGTCGGCCCACGCGAGCGTGACGACCGGCGTGATGGCGTCCGGGCCCATCATGCCGAGCGCCGCGAGCGGCACCAGAGCGAGGAAGAACCCGGTCGCGCACATCCCGGCGATCACCGCGCGCGGCAGGGCCCGGGGGGAGTGGGCGAGGCCGCGGGCCAGCTCGGGCACCGTGTACTGGGCGATGAACGCGAACACCGCCAGGTTCACGATCGGGATGATGAAGTAGGGGCGCAGGTAGACCAGGTTGGCACCCTCGACCCCGGGGCCGAGCAGCGTCCAGCCCACCAGCACCACCATCAGCACGACCATGCCGGCCGTGATCGCCTGCTCGGAGCGGCCGGTGGCCTTGAGCCCCAGCCAGACGACCACGACGCCCGGGACGTAGAACAGCAGGCTGCCGAGCACCTGCGGGATCCCGAACAGGTCGGCGAGGATCTGCCCGCTGCCGCTGGCGTAGGCGATCAGGGCGCCGAGCCCGTTGACGGAGATGCCCGCGAAGATCAGCCAGGAGCCGGTGTTGCCGAGGTACTTGCGGGCCAGGCCGGACAGCTGCAGCGGCGTGTCCGTGCGCAGCGCCACCTCGGCGACGTAGAGCATCGACGCGGTCGTCAGGAACCCGGCGACCAGCAGCGCCAGGAGCAGCGCCGGGAAGCCGCCCGTCCGGGAGCCGTAGGGCAGGCTGAGGATGCCCGCGCCGATGTTCGCGCCGAAGATGATCGCGACGCCCTGCCAGAAGGTGATCCGTTCCCGGCTCAGGCCCGCGAACCGTCGGGCGTCGGGCTGTTCGGCTTCCGTCACGACGGTGATCCTCTCGCGCGCCGCGCGGAGCGGGTCAGCCGAGGTGCTCCTCGACCACCTCGGCGCCCCGCACGACCCCGCCGCCGTCCGCGACGCTGCGGCGCATGCGGGCGACGTTCGCCCGGATCCGCCCGTCGGAGGCGACGCGGGCGACCGCCTCCGCGAGGACGTCCGGGGTCAGGGCTGCGGGGTCCAGCCGTTCGCCGAGCCCGAGCTCGACCACCCGGTCGGCGTTGGCGACCTGCTCGGGCATCTGCGGGACGGCGACCAGCGGGACGCCGTGGGCCAGTGCCTCCATCGTGGAGCCCATCCCGGCGTGGGTGACGAAGGCGGAGGCGTGGCGCAGGACCGCGAGCTGGGGGAAGCGCGCCCGGACCTCGAACGCGGGCGGGATCGGGCCGAGCGCCGCCGGGTCGGTGCCGCCCACGGTCATCGCGACCTGCCAGTCCCCACCTCCGAAGGCCTCGAGGCAGGTCCGGTAGAACTCCGGCTGCTCGGTGAAGATCGTGCCCAGCGAGACGTAGAGGAGCGGGCGGTCCGGGGCGGGCGGTGACCACGGCTCTCGCTGCTCGCGGCGGCCCAGCAGGGGACCGAGGAAGTGGAAGCGGCCGTCGAACGTCGCGCCGTGCGGCTGGAACTCCCGGGGGACGAACACCAGGTTCACCGCCTCGGTGACGTCCATCGTGCCCGCCACGTCCAGGTCGACGCCGTGCTCGGCGGAGAAGTCGGCGCAGTCGGCGGCGAGGCCGGCCATCTCGGGGTGCGCGGGCGGGATGCCCGCCAGCATCTGCGCGTCGAGCGAGTACTCCTCGTTCTCGGCCAGGTTCGGGATGCAGCGCACGGCCGGGATGTCCAGCTCGGCGGCCACGAGCCGGGCGGGCCAGTTCGTGACGTCGTAGCAGATCCCGTCCGGGCGCTCGGTGCGCGCGTGCTCGAGCAGCACGGGGTAGGTCGCGCGCAGCGCGCGGAAGTAGTGCCGGAACCAGAACGCGATCATGCCCGCGTCGACCCGGGCGGGCGGGACGAACGGGGGGAGCGGCGGCAGGGGCACCCAGCGCGCCCCGGCGCCGCGGGCCGCGTCACAGAACTCCTCGGACGTGGCGTAGTCGACCCGGTGCCCCCGCTGGACGAGCTCCTCGACGAGCGGCAGCGTCGGCGTGACGTGGCCGTGGCCGGCGAGCGCGACGAACAACAGGTGCTTCGGCACGCCGGCCAGGGTAGGAAGCGGTGCGCCCGGCCGCACCCGGTTTGGTCAGGCGACCGCCGCGGGCCTGCGCTGCGGCACCAGCCGCCGCCACAGCCCGCGGGCCGGGCGCTGCGCGAACGAGGCCGTGAGGCGGTCGAGGAAGATCGCCAGGATGACGACGGCCAGGCCGCCCTCGAAACCCGCGGCGATGTCGAGCTGGGTGACCGCCTGGACCACGACGCTGCCCAGGCCGTCGGCGCCCGCGAGCCCGGCGACGACCACCATCGACAGCGCCAGCATGATCACCTGGTTGATCCCGGCCATGATCGTGGGCAGGGCCATGGGCAGCTGGATCTCGCGCAGGATCTGGCGCGGGTGCGCGCCGAAGGCGTGCGCGGCCTCGACGACCTCCGCGTCGACCCCGCGGATGCCGAGCTCCGTGAGCCGCACGGCGGGCGGGATCGAGAAGATCGTGGTGGCGACGACGCCCGGGACGACCCCGATGCCGAAGAAGAACACGGCGGGGATGAGGTAGACGAACACCGGCGTCGTCTGCATGAAGTCCAGCACCGGGCGCAGCACGGTGCTCGCGGTGCGGTTCTGCGCGGCCCAGATCCCCAGCGGCACCCCGATCGCGGTGGCGAGCACGGCCGCGACCAGCACCACCGCCAGCGTCTCCATCGTCTCGGGCCACAGGTTCATGGACGCGACGAGCAGGAACGCCACGACCGTGAAGACGGCGAGACCGACTCCGCGGGCCAGCAGCGCGACGACGCCGAACACCGCGATCCACACCAGGTACGACGGTCCGAGGAGCACCGCGGTGATCGCGTCGACCAGCACGGTCAGCACCGCGCTGATCGCGTCGAACAGGCCGGGGACGGTCTGCAGCAGCCAGGTGATGAACTGCTCGACGGCGGCGCCCAGGTCGATCCGCGGCATCTCAGCTCCTGGTCGGCGCGGCGGAGAGGGAGGCGAGCACTGCGGCCCGGGGCACGACGCCGAGCAGCCGCTCGTGGTGGTCGATCACGGCCATCGGCACGGCGTGGCGCCCGAGGCGATCCATGAGGTCGATCAGCGGGCGGTCGGGTTCGGTGGTGGCGAAGTCGTGGCGCAGCCCGTCGCGGCCCACGGTGTCGTGGCCGTTGCGTGCGGCGTGCGCGAGCCACTCGTCGTGCACGACGCCGAGGATCCGCTGCTCCTGGTCGACCACGTACGCGTCGGTGGTCTCGAGCGTGCCCATGCGGCGCAGCGCGTCGTCGGGCCGCTCGTCCACCCGCAGCACGAGGCGCGCCTCGCGCAGGACGTCCTCCGCGGTGAGGACCCGGCTGCGGTCGACGTCGGAGACGAAGTCGGCGACGTAGTCGTCGGCGGGGTGCGCCAGGATCTCCGGACCGGTGCCGAGCTGCACCTGCCGGCCGTCCTTGAGCAGCAGGATCCGGTCGCCGAGGCGCATCGCCTCGTTCAGGTCGTGGGTGATGAAGACGATGGTCTTGTCCAGCTGCTCCTGCAGCCGGATCAGCAGCGCCTGCATGTCGCGGCGGATCAGCGGGTCGAGGGCGGAGAACGGCTCGTCCATCAGCAGCACGTCGGTGTCGGCGGCGAGCGCTCGCGCCAGCCCCACCCGCTGCTTCATGCCCCCGGAGAGCCGGCCCGGCAGCGCGTCACCGCGGTCGCCGAGACCGACCTGGTCGAGCGCCCACTGCGCGCGCTCCCGGCGGTCGGCGTCGCCGACGCCGCGGATCTGCAGCGCGTACGCGGCGTTCTGCAGCACCGTGCGGTGCGGCAGCAGCGCGAAGTGCTGGAACACCATGCTCATGTGGTGGTTGCGCAGGTCGCGCAGCTCGGCGTCGTCGAGCCCGCCCAGCTCGCGGTCGCCCACCTCGATGGAGCCGCTGCTGGGCTCGATCAGCCGGTTGAGCAGGCGCACCAGCGTCGACTTTCCCGAGCCCGACAGGCCCATGACGACGAACAGCTCCCCGGGCTCCACCGCGAACGAGACGTCCTGCACGGCCAGGGTGGCGCCGGTGCGCTCCTGCACCGCGGCGCGCTCGGCGCCGTCGCCCGCCATCGCCAGCGCCTGCCGCACCGCCGCCGCGGGACCGAAGACCTTCGTCAGCTCCCGGCACCGGATGGCCGGGGACTGCGTGGTCATCCCGCCAGCCACTGCTGCACCACCTGGGGGTTGGCCTCGACCCACTCCGTCGCCACGGCGTCGGGCGACTCGCTGTCGACGTCGACGCGGCGCAGCATCGTCTCGATGTCGGCCAGCGGGAGCTCGAAGCGCTGCAGCATCGCGTAGAAGGCCGGTGCCTCCTGCTGCAGGTCGGTGCTCGCCGCCGTCCACGCCGAGTAGTCCGGCATCGCGCAGGCCCCGTCACCGGTGGTGAAGCAGCCCGGCTGGAACGGTGTCGGCTCCTGCAGCTGGGTCATGTCGAACTCCGCGAACACCCAGTGCGGGTGGTAGAGGTAGACCAGGATCGGTTCCTGGCGCTCGTACGCCCGGCGCAGCTCGGCGAGCTGCGCGGCCTCGCTGGCGGTCACCTGCTCCAGGTTCACCCCGTAGCCCGCGAGGCGCTTCGCGTTCTGCTCGGTGGTCACCCAGCTCGGGTCGGCGTCCACCAGCCGGCCGCCGAGGGCGGCGGCGTAGTCGTTCAGCTGCGTGACGCTGGTCAGCCCCTCGAGCGGCTGCCCGGGCCGGGTCGCGTAGGTGGGCACGAACCAGCCCTGGGCGGCGCCGCCGTAGGTCTCGTGCACCATCGTCACCCGGTCCGCGGCGGACTCGGCGAGCTCCTGCTGGTTGGGCATCGCGACCTCGGTGAGCAGGTCGACGTCCCCGCGCTGGGCGCCCGCCCACGCCGGTGCGGGCCCGAGCGCGGTCGTCTCGATCCCGGCGACGCCCAGGTCCGGGGTTCCTGGCCACCACCTCGGAGAGGATCGCGTTGGTCAGGGCGGCGGCGCTCCACGGGAACTCGACGGCCGCGACCGTGACGCCCTCGCCCGACGTGGACTCCCCATCGCCGGTGGTGTCGGCAGGGGCGCCGGTGCAGGACGCGAGCAACACCGTCGCGGCCACCGCCGCGCAGAGCGCGCCACCGCGGCGGCGCCGGAACGAACCGAGCATGTCGGGGTCCTTCCGTCGAAGGGCAGGGCATCACCCAAGCAGGTCCGCAGGAAACCCGCAGGCCGTCAGGGCTTCCCGGGGAGTACCCCGATGGGCGCGTCGCCGCGCAGCGTGACCCGGTGCATGACGCGCCGCGCATCGCCGTAGTCCCGGTTCGCGTAGTGGGCGGTGTCCCGGTTGTCCCACATCGCGACGTCGCCGACCCGCCAGCGGTGCCGCACGACGTGCTCGGGCTTGGTGATGTGGGTGTAGAAGAGGTCCAGCAGGAACCGGCTCTCCGCGTCGGACACCCCGACGATGTGGCTGGTGAAGCCCGGGTTCACGAACAGCGACCGGCGGCCCGTCTCCGGGTGCACCCGCACCACCGGGTGCTCGACGGGCTCCAGGCCGCGGTAGCGCTCGCCGTCCCAGAGGCTGCCCTCGCCGCCCCTGCGCTGCGCGAGGTAGTAGCCGAACTCGCGGGTGCCGTCGTGCACGGCGGTGAGCCGGTCGGCGAGGTCGCGGACCGGCGCGGACAGCGAGGCGTAGGCGAGCTCCAGGTCCGCCCAGTTCGTGTCGCCACCCGAGGGTGGCAGCGTCACGGCCCGCAGGATCGACCCCAGCGGCGGCCTGCGCACGAACGTCACGTCGGTGTGCCAGACGTCGGCGAAACCGTTGTCGGCGCTGTCCAGCGCGTAGATCTCGGCGTGCGCCTCGTCGATGCCGGGGACGACCGGGTGGGACGCGGTGAGCGTGCCCAGCCGGTTGCCCAGCGCCACCTGCGCGTCGGGGTCCAGGTCCTGGTCGGCGAAGAAGAGGACCTTGTGGGCGGTCAGCGCGGCCCGGACCTCGGTGATCACCGCGTCCGGTGCGGTGGCGAGGTCGACACCGCGCACGGCGGCGCCGAAGCCGGGGCCGAGGCGGTCGACGTCGAGGGTGGGGGCGGCGAGCGTGCGGGTCATGGGGCTCCTTCGGGCAAGAGCAGGACGCGCGGGTCCGCGGGACGGGGCGCGAAGACGTGGGGGCGGCGCTCAGCGACAGAGCGCGCCGGCCTGCAGGCGACACAGGTCGACGTGGATGCGTCCCACGAGGACCAGGGCGGCGGGCACGTCCGCGATCCTCACCGCGCATCGGGCGCGAACGCAACGAGGCATCCGGATCGTGGACGCAGGCGAGGTGTCCCGGCGCGCCTGTCCGGACAGAGGAACAGCCGGGTAGGCGCAGATGTCCGGACGAAGCGGGCGTCAGCGCCTGCGGCGGCGGCGCCGTGCGGGTTCCGCGCGCTGCGGCCAGTGCGCGGGGTGCACGAGCGGCTCCGACAGCGCCGTGCGGGCGTCGCCGCGGGCCGCGGCCAGCTGCGCCTGCGTGAGGAACAGCGCGCCGGTGAGGTTCGCGGCCGCGAGGTCCGCGCCGCGCAGGTCGGCCCCGATGAGGTCGGCGCCGCGCAGGTCGGCTTCCCGCAGGTCGGCACCCACGAGCAGGGCGCCGCGCAGGTTCGCCCCGCGCAGGTCGGCCCCGCGCAGGGCGGCGCCGACGAGGTCGGCGCCCCGGTGGTTGCGGCCCCGCGGCCGGGCCCGCTCGCTCACGCGCAGCAGCAGCTCGCTCACCTCGCGGCGGTGCGCCTCGACGTCCAGCTCGACGAGGCCGGCGGGATCGAGGCGGGTGAGCCGGTCCGTGGCGGCGAGGGCGGCGTCGAGCTCGTCGTGCAACGGCGCCGCCTGCGGCAGCGCGCGGGCCTCGGTGAGGTACCAGAGCAGCTCGTGCAGCGTGCGCATCACGGGGAACACCGCGAACATCCGCGCAGCCTCGTCCGGGCTGCGGCGCCAGTCCCGCCCGCCGAACGTCACCTGCACGACCTGCTGGCCTGCGCCGAAGCAGTCGTAGACGGTGCAGCCCGGGTAGCCCGACTCGCGCAGCTGCCCGTGGATGCCGCACCGGAAGTCGTCGCGCAGGTTGCGGCAGGGGGTGCCGGCGGGCTTGTCCGCGGCGAAGTCGGCCGACGCGGCGAACGGCAGGGCGGTGCAGCAGAGCGCGGCGCAGCGGGAACAGTCGGCGTGCAGGTGCGCGGGGACGGGAGAGGACATCACCCCCATTGTCCCTCGCGCCTGTCGCCGGAGCGGGATCCGCATGACGAACGGCACCTTCGTCGGCTAGGTACCGACGAGGGTGCCGTTCGTCGGGTGGGAGCCTGGCGTCAGTGGCCGCAGGCGGGCCGCGGGGGACTGGTGGTGGGGCCGACGCCGAGCGGGTCGAGGTCACGGGGGTCGGGCGTCGGACTCCAGCGGCCGTCGACCACGGCGTAGCTCCACGCCGGGCCGTCGGTGACCAGCCACTCCAGCGCGTCCACGAGCCGGTCGACGTCGGCGGCCGTGGTGCCGATGCCGAAGCTGGCCCGCACGGCGCACCCGTCCTCGGTGCCGGCGAGGCGTTGCAGCAGCGGGTGGGCGCAGAACTTCCCGTCGCGCACGCCGATCCCGTGCTCGGCGGACAGGTAGGCCGCCACGAGCCCGGCGGGCCGGCCCTCGACGACGAACGTGGTGACGGCGACCCGGTCGGCGCTGTCGGGCCAGATGCGCAGCGTGCGCACGCCGGGGATCGCGGCCAGGCCCGCCTCCAGTCGGGCGAGCAGCGCGGCCTCGTGGGCGGGGTCGAGGCCGGCCTCGAGGTGGCGGCACGCCTCGGCGAGCGCGGCGGCGCCCAGGACGTTGGGCGTGCCGGCCTCGTGGCGGTGCGGGGCGGGCGCCCAGGTCACCTCGGTGACGCCCTCGGCGTCCGGCACGCGCACCGCGCGCACGGCGCCGCCGCCGGCCAGGTGGGGCGGGGCGACGTCGAGCCAGTCACGGCGCCCGATCAGTGCGCCGGCGCCGTAGGGGGCGTAGAGCTTGTGGCCGGACAGCGCGAGGTAGTCGACGCCGTCGGCGGCGATGTCGATCCGGCGGTGCGGCGCGAGCTGCGCGGCGTCGACCACGACCCGGGCGCCCGCGGCGTGCGCGAGCGCGGTGATCTCGGCCAGGGGCAGCACCTCGCCCGTGACGTTGGAGGCACCGGTGACCGCCAGCAGTGCGGGCCGGTCGGCGGCCAGGGCGCGCCGCAGGTCGGCGAGCGTCTGCTCGACGGTGCCGGCCGCGCGCAGCACCCGCCCCGGCCCCCAGGCCAGCAGGTTCGCGTGGTGCTCCACGTCGAGCCGGAGCACAGGGCCGGGCACGCATCCGGCGAGCAGGTTCAGCGCGTCGGTGGTGTTGCGGGTGAACACCACGACGTCGTCCTCGCGCGCTCCGACGAAGCGGCCCACGGTCTCGCGCGCCCGCTCCAGCACCGTGGTGCTGACCTGCGAGGCGTACCCGGCGCCGCGGTGCACGCTGGCGTAGTAGGGCAGCAGCGCGGTGACGTGCTCGGCCACGGCCTCGAGCGCGGGCGCGCTGGCCGCGAGGTCGAGGTTGGCGTAGCGGACGCGCTCGCCGGTGACGAGCGGGACCTGCAGGTCCGCGCCCACCACGCGGGGGAGCGCGGGCGCGCAGACGGCGGGACGGGTGGGCAGCACAGCGGTCATGACGGTCCTCCGGACCCTCTCCAGGACCCGGACGGCGCTCGGGTCCGCGCTTGCCGGCCGTGTCTGCACGGCGGCCTGGTCGTCACCCGGAGCACCCCACCGCGGAGGAGGGTTGCCGGCCAGCGAGCCGGGGCTTGGCGCTGGCGCTCTTGACCTGGCGCGCAGGTTACGGGCGTGCGGCGGGGCCGGTCAAGCCGATCCCGGCGATCACGGCCGTTGTGACGTCGGCGGGTGCGGCCCGGTGGCTTGACAGCGGAAGGCCGGCGATCTTAGCTCCGAGCACCGGTTGCGGAGGGTGGACGTGAGGCAGGTGCGGGTGACCGGACGCGAGTCGCGCACGGCGTACCTGCTGCTCGGGCCCAGCCTGTTCGGCGTCGCCGCGTTCCTGGTGCTGCCGATCCTCGTCGTGGCGTGGCTCGCGCTGCACCGCTGGGACCTGATCAGCCCGCGCACGTTCGTCGGGCTGGAGAACGTCGTCGCCGTGGCGTCGGACGGCCGGTTCGCGCGGTCGCTGCTGGTCACCGCCGTGTTCGTGGCGATCGTGATCCCCGCGCAGACCGTGCTGGGGCTCGTCGCGGCCCTGCTGCTCAACCGGGGCCTGCGCGGTTCGTCGGCCTTCCGGGTGCTCTACGTCCTGCCGTGGATCTGCGCGCCGCTGGTGCTCGGCGTCGTCTGGCGCTGGATCCTCGCGCCCACCGACGGCGCCCTCAACGCGCTGCTCGGGCGCCGCGTCGAGTGGCTGGCCGACCCGGTGCTCGCGCTGCCGTCGGTGGCGGCGGTGACGGTGTGGACGCAGGCCGGCTACGTCGCGCTGTTCTTCGTGGCCGGGTTGCGCGCGATCCCCACCGCCGTCACGGAGGCCGCCCTGCTCGACGGGGCGGGCCCGTGGCAGCGGTTCTGGCGGGTCACGCTGCCGCTGCTGCGCCCGACGCTGTTCTTCGTGCTGGTCACCGGCGTCATCTCCAGCTTCCAGGTGTTCGACTCGGTCTACGCGCTCACCCCGAACGGCGGACCGCAGGGCGTCACCGACGTCGTCGCCGGGCGGATCTACTACGAGGCGTTCGAGCAACGCGCGGTCGGGCAGGCGGCGGTGATGGCGCTGGTCCTGTTCGCGCTGCTCGTGGTGGTCACCCTCGTGCAGCAGCGGTGGTTCGCCCGCCGCACGACCTACGACCTGTCGACGTGAGCCGGCTGCGGACCGCGGGCGCCTACCTGCTGCTCGTCGCCGGCGCGGTGCTCACGGTGGCCCCGTTCCTGCTGAGCCTGTCCACGGCGCTGAAGTCGCCGCAGCAGTTCGCGTCCGGGTCCGTGCTGGGCCCGCCCGCCCCACCCACGCTGGAGAACTTCGGCGAGCTGTTCGGCGAGCGCTACGACTTCGTGTCGCCGATCGCGGTGACGGCCCAGGTCGTCGCCGTGATCCTGGTCGGGCAGCTCGCGTTCTCGGTCTTCGCCGCCTACGCGTTCGCCCGGCTGCGCTTCCCGGGCCGCGACGCGCTGTTCTGGGTGTACCTGGCCACGCTGATGGTGCCGCAGGCCGTCACGATCATCCCGCTCTACACGCTGTTCACCGACCTCGGCCTGCGCAACACGTTCTGGGCGCTGGTGCTGCCCCAGCTCTTCGGGTCGCCCTATGCGATCTTCCTGCTGCGCGAGCACTTCCGCGGCATCCCCGGCGACCTGCTCGACGCCGCGAAGCTCGACGGCGCCGGCACCCCGCGGATCCTCTGGCACGTCGTGGTGCCGGTGAGCCGGGGGATCATCGCGACGCTCGCGATCATCACCGTCGTCACGCACTGGAACAACTTCCTGTGGCCGCTGGTGATCACCACCGGCCGGCAGTGGCAGGTGCTGACGGTCGCGACGGCGGGGCTGCAGTCGCAGTACAACAGCAACTGGACGATCGTCATGGCCGCGGCCACGGTGGCCATCCTGCCGCTGATGGTGCTGTTCCTGATCTTCCAGCGACACGTCGTCCGCTCGATCACGATCACCGGGTTCCGGTAGGAGGAGACCTGATGAGACTCCAGCGTCTGGCTACGGCGGCGGTCGCCGTGCTGGCCCTCGCCGCGTGCTCGCCCGCGGGCCCGGACAGCGCGCCGTCGGAGGAGGGCGTGACGACGGTGACGGTGCGGCTCTGGGACGAGCAGGTCGCCGCCGCGTACGAGGAGTCGTTCGCGGAGTTCAGCCGGCAGAACCCGGACGTGCGGGTGCAGCTGAACCTCGTGCCGTGGGCCGACTACTTCACCGGGCTCACGCTCGACGTCTCCAGCGGCACGGCCGAGGACGTCTACTGGCTCAACAGCTCCAACTTCGGCGCGCTCGCCGACGGCGGCAAGCTGCTCGACGTGGGCGCCGAGCTCGCCGACGAGGTCGAGGCCTGGGTGCCTGCGGCGGTGGAGCAGTACTCGCGCGGCGGCACGCTCTGGGGCGTGCCCGCGCTCACCGACGGCCGGATCGTCGTGTACTACAACACGGCGATGGTCGAGGCCGCGGGCGTCGACCCGGCGAACCTCACCTGGCACCCCGCCGACCCGGCCGCCGACACCTTCCTGCCCGCCGCGCGGCGCCTCACCCGCGACGCCGCGGGCGCCACCGCCGACCAGCCCGGCTTCGACCCCGGCTCCGTGACGCAGTACGGGTTCAACGCCGGCCGCGACCTGCAGGCCATCTACTACAACTTCGTCGGCTCGAACGGCGGCCGGATCCAGGCGCCGGACGAGAGCCTGACGTTCACCGACCCGAAGACCACCGAGGCGTTCGGCTACCTGGTCGATCTGATCAACACCCACCACGTCGCGCCGTCGGCCGCCGACACGAACGACAACGGCGACTTCAGCCGCGACCAGTTCCTGCAGGGCAAGATGGCACTGTTCCAGTCCGGCACCTACAACCTCAAGAACATCGCCGACGGCGCGGGCTTCGAGTGGGGCATCGCGCCGCTGCTCGCCGGGCCGGAAGGCCGGGGCAGCGTCGTCAACAGCGTGATCGCCGCAGGCAACGCCGACAGCCCGCGCCGCGACGCGATCCTGCGGGTGCTGCGCTGGATCGGCTCGGAGGAGGGCGCGTCCTTCGTCGGCGCGGAGGGGGCCGGGCTGCCCGCCGTGACGGCCGCGCAGCGGGGCTACTACGACTACTGGGCGGCCCAGGGCGTCGACACCCGGTACTTCGGCGACGAGGGCGGCACCGCCACGATCCCGGCGCCGTCCGGCCCGAAGTTCGAGGCGGCGTCGACGGCGTTCAACCCGATCCTGAACGAGGTGTTCGCCGCCCGCACCCCGGTGGCGGAAGGCCTGCAGCAGGCGCAGGACACGGGCAACGCGGCGCTCCGCTGACCCCAAGACCCCCGACCCCCGGCGCACCTTGGAGCCTTACTGCTGTTCCAAGGGCCGGAAAACAGCAGTAAGGCTCCAAGGTGCGGCAGGTCAGGACCAGGGGGCGGGGAGTTCGGCGAACAGTGTGAGGTCCTCTGCGCAGCGGCGGACCAGGTCGTCCACGCCGACCACCACCGGGCGGCCGTCGATCTCCTCCACGGCTGCGGGCGGCATCGCGCGGGCGGGGCCGTCGCGGCGCACGGCCTCCAGCAGGTGCATGAACGGCTCGCAGTCGGCCAGCGGGCACAGCAGCGGTACCGCCGGGTCGTGCAGGTGGGCCACCAGGTTGTCCAGGAGGACCTCGCGCCCCGGCGGCGCGCCGACCTCGGCGCCGTCGGCGGTGCGTCCGGTGAGGGTGTCGGTCGTGTACTCCAGCTCCAGCCGCCCGCGCTCGCCGTGCACGACGATCACCGGCATGCGGTGCTCCGCCGCGCAGAGCGTGACGGCCACGACGATCGGGATGCCGCCGACGGTGAGCCGGACCGACGCGGTGTCGTCGCCCTCGGGGGACGCGACCCGGTAGCGCTGCAGCTCCACGCCGACGTCCGCGCCGGCGGGTACGCCCGCCACCCGCAGCGCGGACGCGGTGGCGTGGGCGAAGGCGTTGGTCAGGGCGCCGTCGGTGACCGGAACGCCGTCCAGCTCCATCCGCCCGGCCCATGCGGCGCGGGCGAAGTAGGCGCGCTCGCGCACCCACGCCCCGTGCACGCCGACGCCGCGCAGCGGGCCGAGCGCGCCGTCGGCCACGAGCCGGGCGGCGTGGGCGAGCGCGCGGGAACCGAACGACTGGAAGCCGACCTGGCAGACCTTCCCCGCGCCGGCGACCTCGGCCGACAGCTCGCGGAACTGCGCCATCGAGGCCGTCGGCGGCTTCTCCAGCAGCAGGTGCGACCCCGCTGCCAGTGCCAGCCGCGCGAGCGGGAGGTGCGTGTGGATCGGTGTGGAGACGATCGTGACGTCCGGGCGAACGCGCTCGAGCAGCTCGGCCGCGTCGGCCAGCACCGGCACGTCCGCGCCGCCGGGCAGGGCGCGCACCCGCGCGAGCGACTCGGGCGCGGGCGGCCGCGGGTCGGCGAGCCCGGCCACCCGCACCGCGCCGGTCCCGGCGAGGCGGAGCAGCCCGTCGAGGTGCACCTGCCCGTAGCCGTGCACGCCGATCAGCGCGACGCGCAGGGGCTCGTCGATGGCCATCGTCCTCCTTCGGAAAGCGGTTGCCAGCCTACGCGGAGCGGTCGCACACCAATTCCCGTGCTGCCACACCGACTGCAGTCGGTGTGCGAGCGCGGATGTCGGTGTGCGAGCAGGTGTCAGCCGTGCCGCCAGCCCGCCGTGATGAACGAGCGGAGCAGTTCGACGTTCGACGCCGGCGGGGGAGTGGTGGCGAGGTTGCCGATGCGGTCGTCGAAGGCGCTCTGGGTGAGGGCGCCGACGGCGAAGAGGTAGCTCCACTCGTAGAACCCCGCCGGTTTGCCGGGCAGGGCCCGGCGCAGCGCGGCGATGAACTCCCGGGCCATCGGGTCGAACAGTTCCCGGATGACCGGGCGCTGCATGCTGGAGGGGTCGGCGGCCTCGCGGAGCACGAGCCTGCGGTACGCGGTGCCCTGCTCGGCGAGCGCGATCACCGGATCCATGAAGGCGCTGACGATGCGATCGAGCGCGTCGGGTGCGTCCAGGTCCTCGATCGCCTCGAGCATCCGCAGCCGCTCCTCGTTGACGTGCTGCCGGCGGGCGAAGACGGCCGTGTAGAGCGCGAGCTTCGACTCGAAGTGGTAGCCGATCAGCGAGAGCTTGACGTCGGCCGCCGCGGCGATCTGCCGCAACGTCGTGCCGTGGTAGCCGGCCTCGGCGAACACGCGCTCGGCGGCGTCGAGGATGCGCTCGCGCCGCTCGAGGGGCGGATCGGTGACCGTGTCGTCGACGGTGCCGCCGGCAGGGGCCTGCATGTCGCCACCGTACTGGACGGGCGTGCAGTCGGCTCTTGACCACACTGACTGGACGTCCGTACAGTCCGCCGAGACCGTTTCGAAGGGGAGACGCGATGCGACGCACGCGGTGGGTGGTGCTGGGCGGGAGCTTCCTCGCCTACATGTTCGACGCAATGGAGATCATCCTGCTGTCGCTGGCGCTGCCCGCGATCCGCGAGGACCTGCAGCTCGGCGCGGCCGAGGCCGGCCTGCTCGCCACCGCGACGCTGCTCGGCATCGGGTTGTCCAGCCTGCTGGCCGGCTACGTGTCGGACAACTTCGGCCGGCGGACAGCGCTGATCGCCTCGCTCGTGACGTTCGGGGTGTTCACGGCGGCGCTCGCGGTCGTGCCGAGCTTCGAGCTGTTCCTGCTGCTCCGGTTCGTCGCCGGCTTCGGCCTCGGCGGGGTGTGGGGCGTGGTGTCGGCCTACGTCGTGGAGACGTGGCCGAGCGAGTCGCGCGGGCGGGCCGCGGCGTTCGTGCTGAGCAGCTTCCCGGTCGGCGGGGTCGTCGCCGCGGTGCTGTCGGGGGTGTTCCTGCCGGACTGGCGGACGATGTTCCTCGTGGCCGGTGCGGGGGTCGTGCTGCCGCTGCTGGTCGTGGTCGCGTTCTTCCCCGAGTCGAAGGCATGGGTGGATGCCAAGGCCGCGGACCCCGGTGGCCGGGTGTCGATCACCGAGATCTTCGCGCCGCAGGTGCGCCGCCGTACGATCATCGCCACGCTCGTGGCCGGCCTCGCCCTCACCGGCTGGTGGGGCGGCTCGACGTGGTTGCCGACCTACCTGGCCACCGAGCGCGGCATCCCGACGGCGACGGTGGCGGTGTTCATGACGGTGCTGAACCTCGGCATGTTCGTCGGCTACAACGTCTTCGGGCTGATCGCCGACCGGATCGGCCGCCGCTCCGCGATCATCCTCTCGCTGCTCGGCGTGGCCGTGACCCTCCCGCTCTACGCCCTGACCAGCAACCAGACGGCACTGCTGTGGTTCGGGCCGCTGTTCGCCTTCTTCGCCGCGTTCACCGGCCTGTTCGGCTCCTACATCGGCGAGCTGTTCCCCACCCGCATCCGCACGACCGGCGCCGGGTTCTGCTTCAACGTCGGCCGCGGCGTCTCGGCGTTCGCGCCGTTCGGGCTCGCCGCGCTGGCCACGGTCACCGGCCTGTCCGGCGGCCTGCTGGTGTGCGCGGCGTTCTTCGCCGCGGCGGGGCTGCTGACGTTCCTGCTGCCCCGCACCGACCGCCCCGCGGCGCGCGAGGTGCCCGCCGCCGTCCGCCCCGCCACGACCTGACCCGGCACGACCCTGAGAGGACCCGATGACGACCCTCGCCCCGCCCGAGCTCACCGAGCTCGCCGCCGGCGTCTTCGCCTACGTCCAGCCGGACGGCAGCTGGATGATCAACAACACCGGCGTGGTGGCCGGGGAGACGGGGCCGTTGCTGGTGGACATGACGTCCACCGAGGCGCGCAACCGGGCGTTGCTCGCGGCCGCCGCGGGCGTCTGCCCGGGGCCGCCACTGGCCCTGGTCAACACCCACCACCACGGCGACCACACCTTCGGCAACTGGCTCATGCCGGCGGGCACCCCGATCATCGGGCACGTGCACTGCCGGGAGGACGTGCTGGCCGCCGGGCTGGTCGCCGCCCGGGTGCTGGCCGGGCCCGACTACGGGCACCTGGAGGTCCGGCCGCCGGACCTCACCTTCACCGGGAGCATGACCCTGCACCTGGGGGACCGGCAGGTCGAGCTGATCCACGTCGGGCCCGCCCACACCCGCAGCGACGTGCTGGTGTGGCTGCCGCAGGACCGGGTGCTGTTCGCCGGCGACCTCGCCTTCGCGGGCGGCCAGCCGTTCCTCGCGGAGGGCAGCCTCGCCGGCTACCCGGGGGCGCTCACCCGGATCCGGGAGCTGCAGCCCGAGATCATGGTGCCCGGGCACGGGCCGGTGTGCCGGGGCGCGGAGATCCCCGCGCTGCTCGACGACCTCACCGACTACGCCGCGTTCGTCGACGCCGTGGCGCGCGAGCACCACCGGGCGGGCCGTCCGCCGCTGGAGGCCGCGCGGGCCGCGGCGGACAACCGGTTCGCCTCCTGGCAGGAGAGCGAGCGGCTCGTCGGCAACCTGCACCGGGCCTACAGCGAGCTCGACGGGAACCCGCGCGGCACCCGGATCCCGCTCGACTCGGTGTGGCCCGACATGGTCGCGTTCCACGGCGGTCCGATCGGGTGCTTCGCCTGATGCGCTGGGTCACCTACCGCGCCGCGGACGGCGCCGAGCGCGCCGGAGTGCTGCGCGAGGGCCGGGTGCACGGCCTCGACGGGTCCCTGCTCGCGCACCTGGAGTCGGACGGCGGGCTGGCGGCCGCCGGTGACCGGGCCCTCGCGGCGCCGGTGGAGGTCGTCGACCTCGCCGACGTGGCGCTGTGCGCGCCGGTGCCGCGGCCGCCGTCGGTGCGCGACTTCCTGTCCTTCGAGGAGCACCTGCGCAACGCCGTGCGCGCGCTCGGGCGCGAGGACGTCCCGCCGGTGTGGTTCGAGCAGCCGGTCTTCTACTTCACCAACCCCGCCGCGATCCGCGGCCCGGACGCGGAGATCCCGATCTCACCGGGCTGCGCGGCGTTCGACTACGAGGTGGAGGTGGCCGCCGTCGTCGGCCGCGCGGGCAGCGACCTCACCCCGGAGGAGGCCGAGTCGCACATCGCCGGCTACACCGTGTTCTGCGACTGGTCGGCCCGCGACGTCCAGGCCCGCGAGTCGACGATCGGGCTCGGCCCGGCCAAGGGCAAGGACGGCGCCACGTCGCTCGGCCCCGTCCTCGTGACGCCCGACGAGCTCCAGCCCCACCGCAGCGGGAAGGGCTACCGCCTCGCGATGCGCGCGGCGGTGAACGGCCGCGACCTCGGCGGCGGCAGCTGGGCCGACATCCACTGGTCGTTCGGCCAGATGCTCGCCTACGCCTCCCGGGGCACGCAGCTGCGCCCCGGCGACGTGATCGGCAGCGGCACCGTGGGCACCGGCTGCCTGCTGGAGCTCTCCGGCCTGCACGGTTCGCAGCGCTACCCGTGGCTGCGGCCGGGGGACGTCGTCACGGTGGAGGTGGAGCAGCTCGGCGCGGTGACGGGCCGGATCGTGCCCGGCCCGGACCCGGTGCCCCTCGGCTGAGCCGGCCGCCGGCCCCGACCGACCGCTCGCACACCGACATCTGCGCTCGCACACCGACTGCAGTCGGTGTGCGAGCGCTGGAGTCGGTGTGGGAGCGGGTTCACTCCGGCTCGCGGCGCTCGGCGAAGCTGCGCTCGCCGTGCACGGCCAGCTCGTCCAGCACGGCACGGGGGTCCCCGGCCTCGATGAGCTCGTACAGGTAGCGGTGGCGGGCCACGTGCTCCACGAGCGTCTCGTGGTAGCGCTCGCGGGTGTCGAGGTTGCGCGACATGCACAGCAGCATCTGCTGCTGCACCGAGCGGTAGATCTCCGAGAGCCGCCGGTGCCCGGCCAGCCCGACGATCGAGGCGTGGAACGCGTAGCCGTCCTCGACGAGCGACCCGCGGTCCTCCTCGCGCGCGTCGCGCTCCATCCGCTCGACCGCCTTGCGGCAGACGGCGAGCCGATCGCGGTCCTGCACGGGCACGCCCAGCTCGACGGCCATCCGCTCCAGGCCGGTCCGGAGGGTGAGGATCTCGAAGACGTCCTGGTCGGTGAGCGTGGCCACGGTGGAGCCGTAGCGCGGCCGGGTGACGACGAGCCCGTCGTTCTGCAGCAGCCGCAGCGCCTCGCGCAGGGGAGGGCGGCTGATGCCCAGGTGCTCGGTGAGCCGCTCCTCGATGAGCCGCTCGCCCGGCGCGAAGGCGCCGGAGAGGATCATCTTGCGGATCGACTCCGCGGCCAGCGACACCAGGCTGGGCGGGTCGATCCGCTCGCCGGGCCGGGTGCCCCTCGCCCCGGCGGCGTCGACGCTGGTCATGTCGCCCTCCCTGTTCCGACTGCCCTCAGCATCCCGCACCCGGCCGTGCCGCCCGGCGCCGAGCCGGTCGCCGCGCCGATGAGTTGTGCGCGCCCGCCGGGTCTGCCTCGATGGCGATTCCCGGGGCGACTCCCGACGCCCGGATCACGGAACGGAGCACTGCACATGACGACCTCCCCCACGACGACCTCCACGAACGGCTTCTGCGGGCCCGGCCTCGAGCGGCTGCACCGCGTGCTGGCCGGGCACGTCGAGGCGGGGCGGGTACCCGGCCTGGTCACGCTGGTGGACCGGCACGGCGAGACGCACGTGGACGCGATCGGGACGGCCGAGCTCGGCGGCACGGTCCCGGTGCGGGCCGACACGATCTTCCGGATCAGCTCGATGACCAAGCCGATCACCGCGGCCGCCGTGCTGATGCTCGTCGAGGAGTGCCTGCTGCGGCTGGACGAGCCGGTCGACCGGCTCCTGCCCGAGCTCGCGGACCGCCGCGTGCTGCGCTCCCCGGACGCGCCGCTGGACGACACGGTGCCCGCGGAGCGGCCGATCACCGTGCGCGACGCGCTCGACTTCCGCCTCGGGCTCGGGATGATCCTCACGGCGGAGGCGTTCGGCCACCCGTTCTTCGCCGCGGCCCAGGAGCTGGGCGTCTCCGGCTTCGGCCCGCCGCGCCCGGACCTCCCGCACACCCCGGACGAGTGGCTCGCGCGGGTGGCGACGCTGCCGTTGCTGGACCACCCGGGCCGGCGCTGGAGCTACAACATCGGGTCCTACGTCCAGAGCATCCTCGTCGAACGCGCCTCCGGGCGGCCCTTCGCCGAGTTCCTCCGGGAGCGGATCTTCGAGCCGCTCGGGATGCGCGACACCGGCTTCACCGTGCCTGCGGCGGACCTCGACCGGTTCACGGCCGCGTACGGCGTCGGCGAGGACGGCGCCCTGGCGCCCTACGACCCGCGCGAGGGCGGTGCCTGGTCGCGCGAGCCCGCCTTCCCCGAGGGCGCGGGCGGCCTGGTCTCGACGGCCGGTGACTACCTGGCGTTCGCGCGGATGCTGCGCGACGGGGGGACCTACGGCGGGCAACGCCTCCTGTCGCGCCGCGCGGTCGCGCTGATGACGTCGAACCGGCTCACCCCGCAGCAGTGCCAGGAGTCGTTCGGCGGCGTCGACGGCTGGGGCTTCGGCGTCGGCGTCGGCCTGCGCGGCGACGACCTGTGGCGCACGCCGGGACGCTACGGCTGGGACGGCGGGATGGGTACCTCGTGGTACACCGACCCCGCCGAGGGCCTGGTGGGGATCCTGCTGACCCAGCGCCTCGAGTTCCCGACCGCCAACCCCGTCTGGCTCGACTTCTGGACCTCGGTCTACGCCGCGCTGGAGGCGTGAGCGCACCGCCGACCGCGACATCGCGCCACCTCCGATCCTTGCGCCCGTCTTTTGACTGTTGTAGACAATAGCCGACTCGCAGCGGGGCGCAGGCCCGGCTGCCGGAGGACAACGCGAAAGGCGCCCGATGACGACCGCGCACGACCAGTCCGCTCCCACCGGCTCCGAGACGGCCGGCCCCGCGAAGGCCGACCCCGAGAACCTCGGGTCGCTCTACCAGCACCTCCGCGTGGCCGACGTGGCCGACGCCCTCGACGGCATCGGCTACTTCGACCTCACGCTGATGTCGCCGGAGATCCGCCCGCTGTGGGAGGGGATGCGGTTCTGGGGGCCCGCGGCCACGCTGCGCTGCGTGCCGGCCAACAAGCCGATGTGGAAGCTCGACACCACCGAGGAGATCGTCGGCGCGCACGGCATCTGGTTCGGGAAGTACGGCCACAAGCGCCTGCCCGACGGGCTCGAGCCGGGTCACGTCGTCGTCACCGACTCCGGCGGCGGTCGCGAGGTCGGGTTCTGGGGCTCCGAGAACACGATGGGCGCGATCGTCAAGGGCGCCAACGGCGTCATCACCGACGGGTACTGCCGCGACACCGACGAGGTGATCCGCCAGCGCACGCCGGTCTGCGTGCGCCACCGCGGCCGCACGATCATCCCCGGTCGCATCGAGGTGGTGGAGGTGCAGACGACGATCGCGTGCGGCGGGGTGCAGGTCCGCCCCGGCGACATCGTCGGCGCCGACGGCGACGGCTGCATCGTCGTGCCCGTCGAGGTCGCGCACGAGGTCGCGACGCACGCCCGCGCGATCCTGCTCGCCGACATGGCCGCCCGGCGCAAGCACTACGCCGCACTGGGCCTGCCCGCCGACAGCACCGTCGACATCGACGCCGTCGAGGCCTACTACGCCGGCGTCTGAGCCGGCCCGTCCCCAGGAGCAACGCATGGCAGCGCCGCTCACCTCCGTAGGCCTCGTCGGCCTCGGGAACCTCGGCCTCCCGCTCGCCACCGCGCTCGTGCGGGCGGGGTGGGACCTCGCCGTCCTCGACGCGCACCCCGAACGCGCCGAGCCGGTCGTCGCGCTCGGCGCGACCGCGGTGCCGGACGTGGCCGCACTCGCCGACCGCGACGTGCTGGTGCTCGCCGTTCCCGACGACGCCGCGGTCGAGGAGGTGCTGCAGGGCTACCTCGCCCTGGACCGCCCCGGCCGCGCCGTGGTCGTGCACAGCACCGTGCTGCCGCAGACCGCGACGCGGCTGGCCGAGGTGGCGGCCGCGCACGGGGTCGACCTGATCGACGCCCCCGTGAGCGGGGGTGCCGAGCGTGCCGAGAAGGGCACGTTGACCGTGATGGTGGGTGCCGAACCGGCCGTGCTGGAGCGGGTGCGCCCGCTGCTGGACGCCGTCGGCGACCCGGTCCTGCACGTCGGCCCGGTCGGCGCCGGGGCGGCGGCGAAGCTGGCGAACCAGCTGACGATGTTCGCGAACCTCGCGGGCGTGTACGAGGCGATCGACTTCGCCGCCGCGCACGGCGTCGCGACCGACGCGCTGCTCACGGCCCTGGAGACCAGCCTCGGGGACTCGTGGATCGCCCGGAACCTCGGGTTCTGGGACCGCACGGCCGCCGCGTACGACGAGAGCGGCACGCCGGTCGCCGCGCGCCCCTGGAGCAAGGACCTGGCCGAGGTGGTGCAGGCAGCGCGCGCCGCCGAGGTGCCGGTGCCGCTGGCCGGCTGGCTCGCGCAGACGCTCGCCGGTCGGGTCGAGGCCCACGCGCGGGAGGCGGCCCGATGACGGCCGGGACGGTGAGCCCGGTCGCCCCGACGGCGTCAGCGCCGCCGCCGTCGGGGAGCGGGCCGAGCCGGCGCACCCGCGAGGCGCTCGCGGCCTACGGCTTCCTCTCGCCGTGGATCGTCGGGATGCTGCTGCTGACCATCGGCCCGATGCTCTACTCGCTGTACCTGTCGTTCACCCGCTACAACCTCATGACCCCGGCGCAGTGGGTGGGTTTCGACAACTACGTGCGGATGTTCACCGCCGACCCGCGCTACCTCGCGTCCGTCGGCGTGACGCTGCGCTACGTCGCGATCTCGGTGCCGCTGCTGCTGGTGGTGTCGCTGCTCGTGGCGATGGTGCTGAACAAGGGCCTGGCGTTCCTGTCCGGCTACCGCGCCGCGTTCTACCTGCCGTCGCTGATCGCCTCGAGCGTGGCGATCGCGGTGCTGTGGCGGCAGGTGTTCGGCCAGGACGGCATCGTCAACGAGGCGCTCGCCCTCGTGGGCATCGAGGGCGGCAGCTGGATCGGCAACCCGGGCACCGCGCTGTACACGCTGGTGGTGCTGCACGTCTGGTCGTTCGGCTCCACGATGATCATCTTCCTCGCCGGGCTGCGGCAGGTGCCGAAGGAGCTCTACGAGGCGGCCGCGGTGGACGGGGCGGGCGCCGTGCGCCGGTTCCTGCACATCACGCTGCCGATGCTGACGCCGCTGATCTTCTTCAACCTGCTGCTGTCGACGGTCAACGCGTTCCAGGCGTTCACCCCGGCCTACGTGATCTCGAACGGCGAGGGCGGGCCGCTCGACTCGACCCTGTTCTACACGCTCTACCTCTACCAACGCGGCTTCGCGAACCTCGAGATGGGCTACGCGTCGGCGATGGCGTGGGCGCTCGTGGTCGTGCTGGCCCTGTTCACCGCGGGCCTGTTCGCCAGCGCCCGGTTCTGGGTGCATTACGGAGACGAACGATGACGGCCCTGGCTCCCCGCCCGCTGTTCGGGCGCCGCCGCTCGCGCAACCCGCTGGTGATCGCGCTCGCCCGGCACGCGCTGCTGCTGGCGATCCTGGTCGTCATCCTCTACCCGCTGCTGTGGATGGTGGGCGCGTCGTTCCGGCCGAGCAACGAGGCCTTCGGCACGCTCTCGGTCTGGCCCACGCACTTCACCACGGAGAACTACACCGAGGGCTGGAGCCTGGGGAACCTCAACTTCTCCCGGTTCTTCCTGAACTCGCTGGTGATCACGCTGCTCTGCGTGGTCGGCAACGTGGTGGCCTGCTCGATGGCCGCCTACGCGTTCGCGCGGCTGAGTTTCCCGCTCAAGAGGACGATGTTCGCGCTGATGCTCGGCACGATGCTGCTGCCCTACCACGTCACGCTGGTGCCGCAGTACGTCCTGTTCAACGAGCTGGCCTGGATCAACACGATCCTGCCGCTGGTGGTGCCGAAGTTCCTCGCCACCGACGCGTTCTTCATCTTCCTGATGGTGCAGTTCATCCGGACCCTGCCCCAGGAGCTCGACGACGCCGCGCGCCTGGACGGCTGCGGGCACGTCGGGATCTTCCGGCGGGTGGTGCTGCCCCTGGCGATCCCGGCGCTGGGCACCACCGCGCTGTTCACGTTCATCAACACGTGGAACGACTTCCTCGGTCCGCTGCTCTACCTCGTCCGGCCCGAGACGTGGACCGTCGCCCAGGGCCTCAACGGGTTCCTGGACGCCACCGGCGAGTCCGCCTACGGGCCGCTCTTCGCCATGGCAACGCTCTCGCTCGCCCCGATCGTCGGGTTCTTCCTCGCCGCCCAGCGGCTGCTCATCGAGGGCATCGCCACCAGCGGGCTGAAGTAGTAGAAGGGAACAACGGTGTTCATCAAGAAGGCACTCGCGGCCGGCTCGGTCGCGCTCGCCCTGGTGGCGACGGGCTGCGCGGGCGGCACGTCCATCGGCGACAACCCCAACGAGGGCGCCGACGGCACCGGTGAGGTCGCCGGGAACATCCGCGTCGCCTGGTGGGGCTCCGGCCCGCGCAACGAGGTGACCAACGCGGTGATCGACCTGTTCACTTCGGCGCACCCGGGCACGACGGTGGAGGGGGAGTCGGCCGACTTCCAGGCCTACATCGAGCGGCTCAACGTGCAGGCCTCCAGCGGCAACCTGCCGTGCGCCACCCAGCTGCAGGGCCGCCAGCTGAACGACTACACGACCAAGAACGTGCTGCTCGACCTGCAGCCGATGGTCGACGCCGGGACGATCGACGTCTCGCAGATCCCGCCGGAGGTGCTCGACACCGGCCGCGGGCTCGACGGCAAGCTCTACATGATCCCCTACGGCGCCGCCTACGACGCGATGACGGTGAACCGCACGCTCGCCGAGCAGGCCGGGGTGGGCCTGCCGCCCGACGGCTACGACTGGGAGGCGTTCGCCGAGTGGGCCGGGCGGGCCCAGCCGGGTCTGCCCGAGGGCGTCCCCGCGGTGAACCTCGGCGGCGGGCTGCCCAACAACTTCATCGCCTACGTCGCCGGGCGTGGCGAGTCGCTGTTCGCCGACCGGCAGCTCGGCTTCTCCGAGGACCTGCTCGTCGAGTACTGGGACATGTGGGAGCGCATCCGCACCGCCGGTCTCACCCCCACCCCTGAGGTCAACGCCGAGGAGCCCGACCAGACCGAGCAGCGCTTCGTCGCGCAGGGCAAGGTGCTCGCCGACAACCTGCCTGGCAACGCTCTCACCCCGGCGCAGAAGACGCTCGACGGCACGCAGCCCGGCCAGCAGCTGGTGACGCTGCCGCTGCCGTCGGGGCCGGCCGGCTCCGGGAACGTGCTGTTCACCTCGGGCTTCGCCATCCCGACCACCTGCGACAACATCCCGGCCGCCGCGGCGTTCGTCGACTTCTTCGTCAACGACGACGCGGGCGCGAAGGCGTTCCTCTCGGCCAACGGCGCGGTGACCAACAGCCGGCACCTGCAGCAGCAGCTCGACGACCCGGCGCTGCCCGCGCTGAAGCGGGCGGAGCTCGACCTGTACCAGCGGATCGTGGCGCAGGAGCCGGTGAGCGTCGTCTACCCGCCGGGGTACCAGGCGAGCTTCGAGAACGCGTTCGTCCGGGCGTACGAGAGCATCGTCTTCGCCGGCACGCCCCCGCGCGAGGCGGCGCAGGCGTTCATCACCGAGGTCAACACGGTCCTGGCGACCACCTAGAGCCCCGAAAACGAGCGGAGGGAACAACGCATGGCGACCCCTGAGGGCGCACTCGCGGGCATGACGGTCCTCGACCTCACCCAGGTCATGGCCGGCCCGTTCTGCACGATGATCCTCGCGGACCTCGGGGCCGACGTCGTCAAGGTCGAGAACCCGGAGTCGGGGGACCAGACGCGCGCGTCGTTCGGCCAGGCCGGGACGGGCGCGGACAGCAAGGCGTTCCTCGCGCTCAACCGCAACAAGCGCAGCGTCACCCTCGACCTGAAGTCCGACGAGGGCCGCGCCACCTTCCACGAGCTGGTGCGCTCGGCCGACGTCGTCGTCGAGAACTGGCGCCCCGGCGTCGCGGCCAAGCTCGGCGTCGACCACGCGACGCTGGCCCCGCTCAACCCCGGGCTGATCTACGCGAGCGTGTCCGGGTTCGGGCAGACCGGCCCCTACGCCGACCGGCCCGGCTACGACCTGATCGCGCAGGCCATGGCCGGCGTCATGAGCGTCACGGGCGAGCCGGGGGACCGGCCGGTGAAGGCCGGCATCCCCATCGGTGACCTGGGAGCGGGCCTGTTCACGGCCGTGGGGATCCTCGCCGCGTGGGCGTCGAGGCAGCGCACCGGCGAGGGGCAGTACGTGGAGACGTCGCTGTTCGAGGCGGCGCTGGCGCTGTCGGTGTGGGAGTCGACGGAGTTCTGGGCCACCGGGGAGGCGCCGCAGGCGCTCGGGTCGGCCCACCGGATGTCGGCGCCCTACCAGGCGCTGGCCACGCGCGACGGGTTCGTGACGGTCGGGGCGAACAACGAGCGGCTCTGGCAGCGCCTCTGCCGGGCCCTCGAGGTGGAGCACCTGGCCGACGACCCGCGGTTCGCGACCAACACCGACCGGATGGAGCACCGCGCGGAGCTGGTGGTGGAGCTGGAGCGCCGCCTCACCGAGGAGGACACCGGCACCTGGGTGGAGCGGCTGCTCGCCGCGGGCGTGCCCGCCGGCCCGATCCAGGACTACCGGCAGGTGCTCGAGGACGACCCGCACGTCAAGGCGCGCGGCATGGTGGCGACCGTCGAGCACCCGGTGGAGGGTCTGGTTCCGGTGCTCGGGTCGCCGTTGCACCTGTCGCGCACACCTGCCTCCGTGCGGCTCCCGCCGCCCTTGTTGGGGGAGCACAACGGTGAAGTGCTGGCCTCCGCGGGAGCTGTCGTGAGCGGCGACGAGTGCCCCGGCACGCCCCTCCACCCACGACCGCAGGGCGAGGTGCGCAGCAGGCGCGACGGCCCGGTCCTGCACATCGAGCTGGCCAACCCGGCCCGTCGCAACGCGCTGACCTGGGAGATGTACGACGAGATGCAGAAGCTCTGCGTCGCGGCGCGCGCCGACCCGGACCTGCGCGTCGTGGTGCTGCGCGGGGCGGGCGAGGCGTTCGCCGCCGGCACCGACATCGCCCAGTTCACCGAGTTCTCCTCAGCCGCCGACGGCCTCGACTACGAACGTCGGGTCGGCGCCGTGCTGGCGGACCTGCTCGCCGTGCCGGTGCCCGTGCTCGGCGTGGTCGACGGCCCCGCCGTCGGCGGCGGGCTGGCCATCGCCGCGTGCTGCGACGTGCTGGTGGCCACCGACCGCGCGGTGTTCGGCGCGCCCATCGCGCGCACGCTGGGCAACTGCCTGGCGCCTGCCGTGGTGGCCCGGCTGCAGCAG
Organism: Pseudonocardia kunmingensis; assembly: GCF_006716445.1. Taxonomy (GTDB): domain Bacteria; phylum Actinomycetota; class Actinomycetes; order Mycobacteriales; family Pseudonocardiaceae; genus Pseudonocardia; species Pseudonocardia kunmingensis. The sequence continues at coordinate 603,026 of NZ_VFPA01000001.1, read as the reverse complement.
CGCCTCGGTGCCGGCCGGACCACGGCCATGCTGCTCACCTCCCGCACGATCGACGCCGCCGAGGCGGCCGCCGCGGGGTTCGTGCACGCCGTCGTGCCGCCCGGGGAGCTCGACGAGGCCGCCGCGGAGCTGACCCGCAGGATCGCGACCGGCGCGCCCCGCACCCTCGCCGGGCTCAAGGAGATCGACCGTCGGCTCGCCGCGGCCGGGCCGGGGGACGTGGACGCCGACGACGTCCTCGCCGACTGCTACGGCAGCGCCGACTTCCAGGAGGGCGTCGCCGCGTTCGTCGCGCGCCGGCGTCCGGAGTGGACGGGCCGGTGAGCGCGGACATGCGGATCGACACCCACCACCACTTCTGGCGCACGGCGGCGCAGGAGCAGCCGTGGCGCGGCAATGCGCACGCCGAGCTGGCCGCCGACTTCGAGCCCGCCGACCTCACCCCGCTGCTGGAGGCGTCCGGGGTGGCGTCCACCGTGCTCGTCGAGTCGGTCGACTCCGCGGAGGAGAACGACCGGCTGGCCGCCTACGCCGCCGCCTGCCCTCAGGTCGCCGGCGTCGTCGGGTGGCTGCCGCTCGCCGACCCCGACGCCGCCCGCGCCGAGCTCGCCCGCGCCGACCGGACCCGCTGGTGCGGCGTCCGCTGCCTGGTGGCCCGCGAGCCGCTGGACTGGCTCGCCCCCGACCTCATGGCCGAGCTCGCCGCGCTGGACCTTGCCTGGGACGTCGTCCCGGTCATCGACGCGCAGGTCGAGGCCGTCGTCGCACTCGCGCACCAGGTGCCCGACCTGCGGATCGTCGTCGATCACCTGGCGCGGCCACCCCTGGACGGGGGCAGCGTCGACGCCTGGTCGGACCGGCTCCTGGCCCTCGCGGAGTGCCCGAACGTGGCGCTCAAGGCCTCGGTGGGGATCGACGTGCTCTCGTCGTGGGAGCGGTGGGAGCCGGGCGCGCTGGCCCCGGTCGTGGCCGAGGCGGTGACGGCGTTCGGCCCCGACCGCGTCATGCTGGCCAGCAACTGGCCGGTCGTGACGCTGCGCGCCGACTACGCCACGGCCCTGCGCGACCTCGACGCCGCGGTGGTGGCGGCGGGCGTCGACGCGGCCGGGCTGGCGGAGGTCCGCGCGGGCACCGCGCTGCGCTGGTACCACCTGCCCCGCGGGTGACCCCGCGACCGTTCCCGGCCGACGCACCCCGCGTCCGCCGGCGCTACCGGTCGACCGGGCGCGTCGGCGGAGACGGGGTGCGTCGGCGCAGGATCAGGCCGAGCCCGGTGAGCGCCGCGACCGCGGCGGCGGCGATCGTCGTGGCGGCAACGCCGGCGAGCGCGGCCGCCGTGCCCGCCGCGAGCGGTGCGACGGCGAGCCCGGCGGTGTAGGCCAGGTTGTAGAGCGCGTACGCGGCGCCGTACGCCGGCGGGCGGGTGTGCTCGGCGAGGCCGCCGATCAGCACGAGCGTGGGTGCCAGCACCAGCTGGGCGCCCACCCCGACGGTCACGACGCCGGCGATCGACGGTCCGGGGGCCGGCAGCCCGCACAGGGCGAACCCGACGGCCGCGAGGAGCGTGCCGACCGCGGCGACCCGGGTGGCCCCGAACCGGTCGGTGAGCGCCCCCGCCAGGGGCGCGGCGAGCCCGCCGAGCAGCGCGGCGGCGCCGAACACCAGGCCGATCGCCGTGATGCCCAGCCCGAGGTCCGACAGGTGCAGCGGGAGCACCGGCTCGGCGAACGCGATCGCCGCGGCACCGAGCGCGGTGAGCCCGATGAGCAGCCCGGCCCGGGGCCCGCGCGCCACCACGCGCAGCGGCGTGGCCGCGGGCGTACCGCCGACGGGGGCGATCCAGAGCAGCCGGGCCACCGCGTCGGCCGCGGCCAGCGCCGCGACCAGCAGGAACGGGGCGCGCGGGCCGAACGCCGCGGCGAGCGGCCCGGAGACGGCGGGCCCGAGCAGCACTCCGACCCCGACGGCGGAGAGCGCGAGGCCCATCACGGTGCCGCGCCGGTGCGGCGGGTGCGTGGCGGCGATCAGCGCGAGCCCCGCGGACCAGGTCGCGGCGGCGGCGACGCCCTGGGCGGCCCGTGCGAGCAGCAGCACGGTGAGCCCGAGCGGACCGGGGGTCTCGACGGCGGCGGCGAACAGCGCGGTGGCGGCGGCCAGCGCGAGCAGGCCCGCGAGCAGGGGAGCGCGCGGTCCGCTGCGGTCGACCCAGCGCCCGACCAGCGGTATCGCGACCAGCATCGCCACCGCGTAGACCGCGAACAGCGCTCCCGCCGCGCCGGGTGAACCGGCCACCGCGGGGAGCACGGGCAGCAGCGGGACGAGGCTGCCGTAGAGGAACATGTCGACGGCGAGCGCGAGGCTGACGACCGCGACGGCGACGCGCGGGCGCGTGGGGACGGGGCTCACGCGGGAGTGCCTCCGGGTACGGCCAGGGGGACGAGGTCGGCGACGAGCCCGCCGCGGGTGCCTGCCGGGTCATCGGGCCTCCGGCGCACGCCGCTGTTCATACAGGCGCGGGCGTGTGAACGGCAACGGGGTCGACGCGCGGATCTCCCCGGCATGACGCACAGTGGACCGCGTGACCGCCCCGGAACAGGTCGTCCTCCTCGACGACGACGGCCGCGCCATCGGCGTCGCCGACAAGGCCACGGTGCACGGCTCGACCACGCCCCTGCACCTCGCGTTCTCCTGCTACGGCTTCGACCGGGAGGGCCGGCTGCTGGTGACGCGCCGCGCGCTGCACAAGCCGACCTTCCCCGGCGTCCGCACCAACACCTGCTGCGGGCACCCCGGCCCCGGTGAGGCGGTGGAGGACGCCGTGCGCAGGCGGCTGGACCACGAGCTCGGCCTGCAGGCCGAGGACCTGCGGCTCGTGCTGCCCGACTTCGCCTACCGCGCCTCCGCGGGCGGCGTGGAGGAGAACGAGCGCTGCCCCGTCTACGTCTGCACGCTCGTGGGGGAGCCGCGGGCGCGGCCCGACGAGGTCGAGTCGGTGGAGTGGTGGGGCTGGGAGGCGTTCCTCGCCGCGGCCGACGCGGGGGCGCTGTCCCCGTGGGCCCGGCTGCAGGCCCCGTTGCTGGAGGCGCGGCGCGAGGACTGGGCCCCCGTGCCCGCCTGAGCACGGGGGGTGGCAGGCTGGGCACCGCGATGAAGGAGATCACGATCTTCAGCGGCTCGGCCCACCGGGAGCTCGCCGCCGCGATCTGCCACCACCTCGAGGTGCCGCTGGCGCCGTCGCGGGTCACGCGGTTCTCCAACGACTGCCTCGAGGTGCAGCTGCAGGCCAACTGCCGCGAGCGCGACGTGTTCGTGGTGCAGCCGCTGGTGCCGCCCGTGCAGGAGCACCTCGTCGAGCTGCTGCTGATGCTGGACGCCGCCCGCGGTGCCTCGGCCGCGCGGATCAGCGTGGTGATGCCGCACTTCGCCTACGCACGCTCGGACAAGAAGGACGCCCCGCGGATCTCCATCGGAGCCCGGCTGGTGGCCGACCTGATGAAGACCGCGGGTGCCGACCGGGTGCTCACGATGACGCTGCACTCCCCGCAGGTGCACGGCTTCTTCGGGATGCCGGTCGACCACCTGCACGCGCTGCACGAGCTGGCGAAGCACTTCCGGGCCGGGGACCTGTCCCGCTCGGTCGTGGTGTCACCCGACCTGGGCAACGCCAAGGAGGCCTCGCGCTTCGCGCGGCTGCTCGGCACCCCGGTCGCGGCCGCCGCGAAGGAGCGGCTCTCCGACGACAAGGTCGTGATCAGCTCGATCATCGGCGACGTCCGCGGCAAGGACGTGGTGGTGCTCGACGACGAGATCGCGCGCGGGAGCACCATCGTCGAGCTGCTCGACCGGCTCGTCGAGCACGACGTGGCGTCGGTGCGGGTGGCCTGCACGCACGGGCTGTTCAGCGACGGCGCGCTGGAGCGGATCGGGCGGCGCGACGACGTCACCGAGATCGTCTGCACCAACACGGTGCCGATCCCGGACGCCGACCGGGCGCCCAAGCTCACCGTCCTGTCGATCGCGCCGGCCCTCGCCGAGGCCGTGCGCCGGATCCACAACGGCGAGTCCGTCAGCGTGCTGTTCGACGAGCACTAGGACTCGTCAGGTCCCGGGCGCAGCGCGACCAGCGGGACGCCGCGCTCCGGGTCGGCGCCGAGCCGCTCGTACGCTCCCGGGGCGCTCACGTCGTGCCCGATCGTGCGCATGAGCGCGGCCGCGGTGCGCGGGTGGGACCGGGCGTAGGCGGCGAGCCTGCGACCCGACTCGGCAGGGGGCAGCACCTCCGCGCGGCCCGTGCGGCGGCGCCACCCGACCTGGAAGCGCACCCGCGGCTCGGCGCGGACGTTGCGGAACCACTGCGCGCGGGCGCCGTACCCGGACGCCACGACGTAGTCCTCGCCCTCCCTGCCGACGACCTCCAGGACGACCCGGCGCTCGCGCCCCGTCGTCCGCCCGACATGGTGGAGCAGGACGAACCGGGGGCCGAGCAGGCCGCCGAGCCCCAGCCGGAACAGCAGGACCGGCGCGCGGTGCACGGCGCGCTGCAGGCGGGTGCGGGGTGGGCGGGCGAAGAACATCACGGTGCCTCCGGTGTCACGGTGCGTCCTCGGGCAGCAGGTGGCCCAGCAGCAGCTTGACCAGCAGGACGGGGATGACCCAGGCCAGGAACGCGGGCAGCGGCACGGCCACGAGGGCGACCACGCTGCCGACCGCGGTGACCGCGAAGGCGAGCGGGCGACGCAGCCGCGGGCCGGCCAGGACCACGGCGACGGCACCGCCGACGGCCAGGCCCCAGCCGAGCGCGCCCGCCGCCCAGCCGAAGCCGGGCACCAGCAGGGCGAGCAGGAACGGCTGCACGTGCGCCGCCACGAATGCGAGCCGGTGCGCGCCGGAGCGGCCGGGGCCGTGGAAGCGCCGCTTCGCCGCGGGTGTCGCGTTCACGACGGCGCCGCCGACCAGGTCGAACGCGACGGCGGCGAGCACGGCCACCGACCACCACGGCAGGCCCGCCCCGTGCGCGGCGGCCGCGGCGAGCGCCGCCCCCGCGGCGCCGGCGAGGTAGCAGAGCCCGCTCTCGGCGGCTCCTGCGGCGGGGGCGACGAGGACCGCGTTGACGCGCGCGAGCGCCGTCACGGCCGCGCCCGCAGCCCGTCGAGGCAGACCGCGACGACGACCGCGTCCATGCCGGCGATCGGCAGCCCGGGATCGACCACCCACTGCAGCAGGAACCCCTCGACCGCGCCGACGACGACCGCCGCGTGCGCGGGGGAGACGTCGTCGCGCACCTCGCCGCGGCCGGCCGCCTCGGCCAGCAGCGCGCCGATCGCCTCCCGGTACTCCGCGTAGAGCGCGGCCATGTCCAGTGGCACGTCCACGTCGCCGCGGCGTCCGAGCGACCAGAGGTCCAGCAGCACGCGGGCGAGGTGGGGGTCCGCGGTGGCGGCGGCGAGGACCCCGCGGACGAGCTCGGCGAGCCGCTCCAGCGGCGGCTCCGCGCCGGAACGGGCGCGGGCGAGCACCTCCCGGGACGCCCCGGCGAGCGCCTCCATGGCCGCGTCGAGCAGGGCGTCGCGGCTGTCGAAGTAGAGGTAGACGCTGCCCTTGCCGACGCCCGCGGCGGCGGCCACGTCCTCGATCCGGGTGGCCGCGAAACCCTTGCTCGCGAACACCCGTACGGCGGCGGCCAGGATCTCCTCCCGGCGCGCGGCCCGGTCGACCCGCCTCGGGCTCATCCGGCACTCCTTCATGGCTGACTGGTCAGTCATGTTAGTGCGGACCCCCGAGCGGGGAAAGGGCGGGCATGGTCAGCAGGGTGCTCGCGGTGGCGGTCGACTGCCGGGACGCCGAGCGCTGCGCCACCTTCTGGTGCGCGGCGCTCGGCACCGAGGTCGAGGGGCGGTGGAAGGACGCGCACGGCGTCGAGTACGTGCAGATCGGTACCGGGGACGGCGGTCCGCTGCTGCTGTTCCAACCGGTGCCGGAGGCCCGGTCGGGCAAGAACCGGTTGCACCTGGACCTCGCGCCGGCGACGGGGACGCATGAGGCCGAGGTCGAGCGGCTCGTCGGGCTGGGGGCGACCCGGCTGTCCGACGAGCCCGAGCACCCGTGGGTGGTGCTGGCCGACCCGGAGGGCAACGAGTTCTGCGTGCTGCCCCCGCGCGAGTAGCCGCGCTCAGCCGGACTCGGAGCCGATCGTCACCGGCAGATCCATGCGCTGGCCGTCGCGCGATACCGCCACGGTGGTCTGCTGGCCCGGATCGGTGTCGCGCAGAGCGCCGAGCAGGTCCTCGATGCTGCCGACCTCCTGGTCGCCGAGCGCCACGATCACGTCACCGGCCTGCACGCCCGCGGCCGCGGCCGGCCCGCCCGGCGGCACGCGGGTCACCAGCGCTCCCGACTCCACGCCCAGGTCGTAGGCCTGGATGATCTCGGGCGTGAGCCGCGCGACGTTCACCCCGAGCACGGAGTGGGTGGCCGTGCCGTCGGCGAGCAGCTGGTCGGCGATGTCGACGGCCGTGGCGGCGGGGATCGCGAAACCGAGCGAGACGGCGCCCGCGGCGGGCGGGATGTAGGCCTCGTTGATCCCGATCACGCGGCCGCTGGCGTCGAGCAGGGCGCCGCCGGAGTTGCCCGGCGAGATCGCGGCGTCGACCTGGATGAGGTCGACGAGCGCGGAGGACTGCGTGGCGGATCCGGGGATCTGCCGGTTCAGGGCGGAGACGATCCCCGAGGTCACCGTCCCCTCGAAGCCGAGCGGGCTCCCGATCGCCAGCACCGGGTCGCCGGGGCGGGGCAGCTCCGTGCGGTACTCCGGCACCGGCAGGCCGCCCCGCGCGGTGCGGATGACGGCGAGGTCGGTGACCTCGTCGGTGGCCAGGACGGTGCCGTCGGAGGAGGTGCCGTCGGCGTAGTCGATCGTGACCCTGGTGGCGCCGGCCACGACGTGCTGGTTGGTCAGGACGACGTCGGGCTGGTAGACGACCCCGCTGCCCACGCCCTCCCCGGTGCCGACGGTCACGACGCTCGGCGCCAGGCGCGCGACGACGTCGGCCGCGGACGGCGTCCCGCCCGGTGGCGCGTCGGCCGTCGCGGGCGGCGCCTCGGTCGCCGGCGGCCGTTCCGGTGCCGCTGTCGTGCATCCCCCGAGGAGGGCCCCGGCGAGCACGAGGCCCGCTGCCGTCAGTCCGGTCCGCATACCGCTCCTTCTACCCGAGCAGGGCCGAGCACGAACGTGGCGACGACCCCCGCACGGGTGACGAGCCCGACCTGCTTCTGCAGCTGGACGACGCGCTGGTCGTCGAGGCCAAGGTGCTGGCCGCGCACACGGGTCGGACCTTGAGCCAGCTCATCGAGGATGCACTGAGGCAGACGCTCGTACCCCGGCAGCGGGGCGACCGTGTCGAGGTCCGCCTGCCGACCAGCCCGGGCGCGCCGATCGCCGACGTGTCGCTCGACGACAACGTGGCGCTGGATCACCGCCGACCGAGGGTTCGCGCGGTATCCACGATTGCGGTGGCGGCATCCACTGGACCCGGACCGGTAGCGCCTGCAGAGCCACCTCCCTGTCGTCCGGCGTCCTGGAGGTGGCTCTGCCGACATCGGAGGTCTGCTCGCTCAGCTCGCCGGCTGCACCTCGGGGATGCCGTTCGCCGGTGGCGTCGCCCGCTCGCCCGTCGCCTCCGTGATCGGGGCCTCGCCGTTGTCGGTGACCAGCACCGGGGTGAGGCTCTCCGTCGTGCCCCCGGTGATCCGGGTGACCTCGACGCCCGCGATGCCCGCGTGCCGCTCGGCGGAGTAGCGGAACGGTGCCGCCCACGGCCCCTCGAACGTGGCGCCCGCGTTCTCGATCGCCGCGACGATGCCCTCGCGGGTCGGGTCCGGCCCGGCGGCCTGCAGGGCCTGCACGAAGGTGTAGGCCTCGGCCATGCCGTAGATCCGGAAGTTGGTCAGCTCACCCTCGCCCCCGTGGGCGTCCCAGACGCGCGCGAACAGCTGCGTCCAGGGGTTGTCGGGCTGGTCCACCCCCGGCAGGTACTCGGTGGTGATCACGCCCTCCAGCAGCCCCGCGTCGGTCACCGCCCCCTCGGAGAACCGCGCGAGGAGCGAGCCGACGAGCGCCGGGTCCGAGCCGATGTTGGAGTAGATCCACTGCGGCTGGTAGTTCAGGCGCAGCGACTGCAGCTGCGACAGCGCCGTGTAGGACGGCACGTTGAACCCGATCACGAGATCGGCACCCGCGGCCTGGAGCGCGGCGATCTGCGGGGCGACGTCGGTGTTGCCGGGCGTGTACCGCTCGGCGGCCACGATCTGGTTCTCCAGGTACCTGCGGGCGCCGATCTCGGCGTCCCGGCCCAGGTCGTCGTCCTGCAGGAACAGGCCCACCCGCGCCTGCGGGAAGTTCTGTGCCACGTACTGCCCGATGATCTTCGCCTCGACCTCGTAGTCGGGCTGCCAGCCGAACGTCATCGGGTTCTGCTCGGGCTGGTCCCACAGCAGCGAGCCGGAGGAGACGAACAGGTCGGGCACGCCCTCGCTGTTGAGGTAGTCGAGCACGGCGGAGTGCGTGGGCGTGCCGAGCCCGCCCATGATCGCGAAGACCTGGTCCTGCAGCACCAGCTCGTTGACGACCTGGCTGGTCTGGGTGGGGTTGTAGGCGTCGTCGCGGAAGACGTACTCGATCTGGCGCCCGTTCACCCCGCCCGCGGCGTTGACGAAGTCGAAGTAGGCCTTCGTGCCCGTCGGGATCTCGCTGTAGCCCGGCGCGGCCACACCGGTGAGCGGGAAGTGGGCGCCGACCTTCACGGTCGTCTCGGTGACGCCGACCTCGGCGGCGCCGTCCCCACCCGCGCCGCCGCCCTCGTCCGGGCGGCCGCCCGCCCCGCACGCGGTGAGCAGCAGCGCCGCCGCCAGTGCGGCGCACAGACCCCTTGCCTTCATCCCGTCCTCCTCCGGCGAGCCCAGACCTTCTTCAGCACGCCCACGGCCCCCGACGGCGCGAGCAGCATCACGAGCACCAGCACCACCCCGTAGACGAACGGGGCGAGCTGCGCGGCCTGCGTGCCGTCGAGCCCGGCGCCGATGCCGAGGTTGGTGACGGCGGGTGGCAGGAACACCAGCAGCGCGCTGCCGAGCAGGGCGCCGACCAGGCTCCCGAGCCCGCCGACGACGACGGCCGTGAGCAGCCCGAGCGAGAGCACGATCGTGAACCCGCTGGGTGCCGCCAGCCGCACGACGACGCCGAGCACCGCGCCCGCGAGCCCCGCGCATGCCGCGCTGACCACGAACGCGAGCACCCGGACCTGCCCCAGCCGGATACCGGCGAGCTCGGCGGCCACCTCGTCGTCGCGCACGGCGCGCCAGACCCGACCGATGCGCCCCGCCATGAGGTTGGCCAGCAGCAGCAGGACGAGCAGCAGCGTGCCCCAGCCCAGGTAGGCCAGGTACTTCGCGCTCGGCGTCTCGTGGGCGAACAGGAAGTAGATCCCGGCGTCGAACCAGCCGGGCACCTCGGGCGAGGAGATCCGCAGCCCCTGCTCGCCGCCGAGGGTGTGGTCGAAGTAGATCGCGAGCCCCGGCACCGCGACGGCGAGCGCGAGCGTGGCGCCGGCGAGGTAGGGCCCGTGCAACCGGGCGGCCGCGGCCCCGACCACGGCGCCGACCAGCGCCGTCACCGCCGCGGCGATCAGCATTATCAGCGGGAGCGGCAGCGCGCCCTCGCCCTCGGAGCCGAGCAGCAGCCCGGTCGTGTACGCCCCGACGGCCATCAGCGCCCCGTGCCCGAGCGAGATCTGCCCGTTCAGCCCGGTGAGGACGGTCAGCCCGGCCGCGGCGATGGCGTAGTAGGACATCGTGGCGAACTGCGAGTTGCGGAACGGGCTGGTCAGCTCCAGCACGAGCACCACGGCGACGAGCGCGACCACGATCACCAGCGCGTGCCGCGCGAACGTCGAGCGCGGCCGCCAGCGGCGCAGCTCCGCCAGCCGGCGACGGGCCGGTGCCGCGGTGGCGGGCCGGTCGGTCTGCTGCACCATCACACCCTCCGCGCCGCGGTACGGGCGAACAGCCCTTGCGGCCGCACCAGCAGCACCGCCACGAGGATCGCCAGCGCCGCGAGCGCGACGAGCTCGCTGCCCAGGTAGCCGCTGACGTAGGACAGCAGCAGCCCGATCGTCAGGCCGCCGACGACGGCGCCGCCCGGCGAGTCGAGCCCGCCGAGGACGGCGGCGACGAACCCGTAGACGATCACCGCGTCCATGTAGGCCGGGAAGACCAGGCTCCCGCCCGCGATGAGCAGCCCGGACAGCGACCCGACCACCGCCGCGAGCGCCCAGCCCAGCGTCAGCATCCGGCCCACGCGCACGCCGAGCAGGCGCGAGACCTCCTGGCTGAACGCGGCGGCCCGCATCTTCAGGCCGAGGTCGGTGAACCGGAACAGCGCCACGAGCGCGAGCATCACGACGACGACCGCGACGATCACGAAGATGCTGTTGGCGGTGAAGGCGATGTTGACCCCGCCGACGGTGAAGCCGCGCAGGTCGAACGGGGCCGGGAAGGACCGGAAGGTCGAGCCGAACAGGATCGCCGCGAGCGCCTGCAGCGCCACGAACAGCCCGAGCGTGACGATCACGGCGTTGAGCTCCGGCCCGCCCTCGACGGGACGGATGACCAGCCGCTCGACGACCGCACCCAGCACGAGCCCGGCCAGCAGCGCCACGACGAGGCCCGCCCAGTAGGACTGGCCGCCCTCGATGACGGTGAGGGCGAGGTAGGTCGTGAACATGCCCATCGCGCCCTGTGCGAAGTTGACGATGCGCGTGGAGCGCCAGATCAGCACGAGCGCGAGCGCGAAGGCGGCGTAGACCGCGCCCTGGCCGAGGCCGGTCAGCGTGACGTTGAGGAACTGCTGCATCGCGCTCCCTCTTGCTCAGAATCCGAGATAGGCGTGGCGGAGGGCGTCGTCGGCGGCGAGGGTGGCGGCCCGGTCGCGGGCCACGACCCGGCCCAGGTTCAGCACGATCCCGTCGTCGGCGATGGCCAGCGCGCTGCGGGCGTTCTGCTCCACCAGCAGCACCGTGGTGCCCTCGGCGTCGACGAGCCCGCGCAGCAGCGCGAAGATCTGCCCGACGATCCGCGGCGCCAGGCCGAGCGAGGGCTCGTCCAGCAGGAGGACCGACGGCCCGGACAGCAGCGCCCGCCCGATCACCAGCATCTGCCGCTCCCCGCCCGACAGGACGTGCGCGTCGCGGCGGCGGCGCTCCGCCAGCGGGGGGAACATCTCGTAGACCTGCGCGAGCCCGCGCTCGGTCTTGCGCCGGGACGCCCCGAGCATCGCCCCGAGCCGCAGGTTCTCCTCCACGGTCAGCTCGGTGATCACCCCGCGCCCCTCGGGGACGTGGGAGATCCCGGCGCGGGCGATGTCCTCGGCGGGCGCCTTCGTCAGGTCGGCCCCGTCGAGCAGCACCTGCCCCGCCTGCGGCCGCACGAGCCCGGAGATCGTCCGCAGCAGCGTGGTCTTGCCGGCCCCGTTGGCGCCGAGCACGGCGGTGACCCGCCCCGGCTCGGCCGCGATGTCGACCTCGTCCAGCGCGGTGACGGGCCCGTAGGCGGTTCGGAGCCCTCGCACTTCGAGGAGCCCGGCGCTCACGAGGTCCTCCCCCTGCAATCCCGAGCCCTCATCCCTGCGCCTCCTCGCCCAGGTACGCGTCGATGACCGCCGGGTCGTCGCGGACCTCATCCGGGGTGCCGTCGGCCACCACCCGGCCGAAGTCGAGCACGGTGATCCGGTCGCAGACGCTCATCACCAGGTCCATGTGGTGCTCCACCAGCACCACCGACATGCGCGCGGTCAGCGAGCGGATCAGCTCGCCCAGCTCGGCCATCTCGTCGGCGCCCAGGCCGCTCGCGGGCTCGTCGAGCAGCAGGAGGTCGGGCTCGCAGGCCAGGGCGCGGGCCAGCGCCACGCGCTTCTGCACCGGGTAGGGCAGGCTGCCGGGCAGCCGGTCGGCGTAGCCGTCGACGCCCAGCTGCGCCAGCGCGACCATGGCGCGCTCGCGCAGGGCGCGCTCGTCGCGGTCGGCGCGGGGCAGGGCGAACAGGGTGGACGCGAAGCCGGCCCGGCGGTGCCGGTCGGCGCCCACCATGACGTTCTCCACCACGGTGAGCCCGCGGAACAGGCCGACGCCCTGCAGCGTGCGGGCGATGCCCATGCCGGCGAGCCGGTGCGGGCGCAGGTCGTCGACGGGCTCGCCGTGGCGCAGCACCTGGCCGGTGTCGGGCCGCACGAACCCGCAGCAGACGTTGAACAGCGTGGTCTTGCCCGCGCCGTTGGGCCCGATGACGCCGTGGACGGTGCCCGCGGCGACGCCGAGCGAGACGTCGTCGAGCGCGACGAGCCCACCGAACCGGACGCCGACGCCGGCCACCGCGAACACGGTCTGCTGCGCTGCAGGTGCGGGTGGGCTCACGGCGTGCGTCTCCCGGGGTTCGGGGGCGGCGGTGACCCCGGCGGCCGGGGTGACGCACACTTTGGGCGCAGCGCCCATCCGGCACCATGGGCGCAGCGCCCAGTATCGACGCCGTTCGACTGGGCAGAGCGCCCGCAGGGCTGGACGCCGCTGTGCGCGCTGCTGCACAGTGCCCGGATGGTGCCCAGCGGGCGTGGCGACACCGCAGCGGGGGCCGACGCGGGCCGCGCCGAGGAGGGACGCCCGGGCCGGCGGCTGCCGCCCGCCGCGGACGAGGCGCTGCGCATCCTCGGCGCCGCACTGCTGGAGGACCTCGACGGCCTCGCCGACCGGCTCACCGTGCTGGTGCTGCAGCGCGAGCCGTCCTACGCCGAGCGCGAGATGGTGGAGGAGCTGCGCGCCGCGTGCCGACGCAACATGCAGCGGGGCGCCCAGGTGGTCGCCGACCGCGTGCCCGACGGCGTCGACCCGGAGGACACCTCGCGCGAGACCGGCCGGCGCCGCGCCCGGGAAGGGGTGCCGCTGGAGGTCGTGCTGCGCGCCTACCGGCTGGGCGGGCGCGTGATGTGGGAGGCGCTGCTGTCGGCGTCGCGCCTCCGCTTCGCCGGCCGCTACGACGAGGCGCTGCTGGACGCGGCGAGCTTCGTCTGGCGGGTGAACGACAGCAGCTCGTCGGCGCTGGTGCAGGCCTACCGGCTCGAGGAGCTGCGGATGCAGAGCCACGACCTGGGCCGTCGCCACGCCGTGCTCGACGGGCTCATCGAGGGCCGCGGCGGGGACCCGGCGTTCCTGCGCGACGCCGCGAGCGTGCTCGGCCTGCCGGAGGCGGGTGCGGTGCTGTGCGTCGTCGCGCCGGTGGACCCCTCGGGCACGGACCCGCTGCGCGCGCCGCTGGAGGCGCTCGCCCCGCACGGCGTCGGCTCGGCCTGGTTCGTCCGGCCCCGCGACGAGGTCGGCATCGTCGCGCTGGGCCACCGGCCCCCGCAGGTCGTGCTGGACGCGCTGCGCCCGTGCGCGGTCGGGCGGGTGGGCGTCTCGCCCGTCGTCGACGGGCTGGGTGCCCTCGACACCGGCTACCGGCTGGCGCACACCGCGGCCCGCACGCTCGCCGGGCCCGGGCTCGCCGTGCTGGACGAGCGGCTGCCCGAGGCGCTGCTCGCCGACAGCCCCGAGCTGGCCCCGCGCCTCGTGCGGGGTGCCCTCGGTGGCCTGCTGGAACTGCCGCCCGCCGACCGCGACACGCTGCTGGAGACGCTGGAGCAGCTGCTCGCCCACGGCGGCTCGCCCACGCACGCGGCCGCCGCCCTGTTCTGCCACCGCAACACCGTCATCTACCGCATGCGGCGCATCGAGGCCGTCACCGGCCGCTCGGTCGCCGACCCCCGAGACCGCCTGCTGCTCACCCTGGGAGTGATGGCCGCCCGCAGTGAGCGGCAGGGCGCGTAGGGCCCCGCTCGAGATCGTTCGCATCCGCACACCACGGCGGCCGGTGCCGCCGCGACGTGCTTCTCGGGGCGATCAGTCACCGGTGATCCCTCCGACGAGCGCACCATGGCTGTCGGCACCGCGCTCGGGCACGGTTCGGAGTGATCACCCCCCGACGGCCGGCCTGCCCGGCGGTTCGTGGTCGAGCGCGCGCCACCGGCCCGGCGTGATCGGGCGGAACCAGCGGTGGCGATAGCCTGGCGGCGACCGGGGCGGCCCGCGGAACCGGCCGCGCGCCGCGCTCGTTGACCCCGTGCCCGCCGACGCGACTGCCGGGCGCCCTCGCCAGGAAGGAACCGGCATCGATGATGGCCGTGGTTGCCGCGCTCGTCCCGCCCCGCCTGCGGCGCCCGCTGCGGGAGAAGGCGTTCGCGGCGCGGGCCGTCGCGACCGGTGGCCCGTCCACGCTCGCCGCCGTCGTGCAGCCGTGGCGCCCGCACCTGGCGGCGTCGGCGCTGGCCGGGGCCGCGCTGCTGGCGCTGCGCCCACGTCGGCGCCCGCTGGCGGTGGCCCTGGCCGCCACGGGGATCGCGGCAGGCGCGCCGGTGGTACCGCGGGCCCTGCGCGGGCCGGTCACCCGCCCCGCGCCCGAGGACGTCACCGTCCTCACCGCGAACGTCCTGCACGGCCGCGCCGACACCGGCGCACTGGCGGGGCTCGTCGCCCGCGAGGGGCCCGACTTCGTGGTGCTGCCCGAGGCCGGCGGCGACTTCCGAGACAAGCTGATGCCGTTGCTCGCCGACCTGGGCTACCGCTCGTGGGTCGCCTCGGGCGGCGGCAGGGCCGACGGCTACGACGTCACCCTGCTCGTCGGCGAGCGGGCAGGCGACGTGCAGGTGCGGCCGGCCACCGGGATGCGGCTACCCCACCTGGAGGTCACCGGCGGGATCCTCGGTGAGCGCACGCTGCACGCCGTGCACACCACCGCACCGATGTCGCGACGCGGCACGGCGCGCTGGCACGACGAGCTCGGGCTCATCGCCCGGTGGTGCGCGGGCCCGGTGGCGCCGCTGGTGGCCGGCGACCTCAACGCCACCCTCGACCACCCCGCGCTGCACGCCGCGCTGGGCCGCTGCCGCAGCGCGGCCGCCGGCACGGGCAGCGGCCTCGTCGGCACGTTCCCGGGCGGGCTGCCGCGCCCGCTCGGCATCCAGATCGACCACGTCCTCGTCCCGGCCGCGGCCGTCACCACGCGGTTCGACGTGCTCGACCTCCCCGGTAGCGACCACCGCGCGGTGCTCGCCGGCGTGCGCCTGCCCGCGACCGCCTGATCGGGGTCCCCGGCTCACGGCGCCGGCCTACCGCGCGCCGGCGACCGGGCCGCGGGCGTCCGCCGGGTCGAACCGGTACTGCGCGGCGAGCGAGCGCACGGCGAGCCCGGGCGGCACGCACCGCAGCACGGCGTCGCGGAGCCTGCCCCGCACGCCGGTGAGGCCGAGCAGCCGGTGCATCCGGCGCGACTCGCGCTGCAGGGCGGCCGTGCGCGCCCCGCGCCGGGCGTCGTACGCGCGCAGGGCGGCGGGCACGTGCGCGGCGGCGGCCCCGTCGAGCACCGCGCCCAGCGCCACGGCGTCCTCGAAGGCCTGGCAGGCGCCCTGGCCGAGGTCGGGGGTCATCGCGTGGCCCGCGTCGCCGAGCAGCGCGATCCGCCCGAGGGCGAGCGCGGGCAGCGGACGGACGAGCTGCTCGGTCTCCACGACGTGCACCGCCTCCGGCGCCGTGGCGTCGACCAGCGCGACGGTGCTCGGGTGCCAGTCCGCACGGCGGGCGCGCAGCCAGCGGTGCCGCTCCCGGGGGTCGGCCGGGGAGGGTCCGCGCCAGGTCGCGTACCAGTAGACGCCGCCGTCGGCCAGCGGCAGGCAGCCGAAGCGGTCGCCGGTGCGGTGGTCCACCAGCTCGCCGAGCACCAGCGCGACGCCTGCGGGTGCTGCCGGCGCCACGGCGCGGGCGGCGTGCTCACCGGAGCCGGCGAGGCCGGGGTGGTCGGGCAGGAGGGCGCGGCGCAGCCGGCTGTGCGCCCCGTCCGCGACCACGACGGCGTCGGCGCGCACGGGCTCCCCTGGCGCCGCGCGCTCGAGTTCCACCTCGACCTGGTCGCCGCGGTCGCGCAGCCCGACGACCGGTGTGCCGGTGTAGACCGTCCCGGCCGGGAGTGCGTCCGCGAGCAGCCCGTGGAGCCATGAGCGGCGCACGGCCACCAGGGGAGCGCCGGTGCGCTCGCGCACCGCGGTCTGGTCGGCGGTGAGCAGGGCCCGGCCACGCCGGTCGCGCAGCCCACCGCCCGCGGCCATCGGGCCGGCCTGGCCGCGGACGGGTTCCCCGAGCCCGAGCGCGTCGAGCGCCAGCACTCCGTTGGGCATGACCCCGATTCCCGCCCCGCTCTCCCGCAGCGCGGGAGAGCGCTCGAGCACCGTGACGAGGTGTCCCGCGCGATGCGCTGCGACTGCGGCCGCGAGCCCCCCGAGGCCCGCGCCGACGACCACGACGTGCATGACGATCCCCCTCCTCTACGCTTGTAGAGACGACCGTACCGCACCCGGCTCTACAGGAGTAGAGGGATTTGACCGACCGCCGCACCGAGATCCTCGACGCCGCCCTGCACGTCCTGGCCGAGCACGGCATGCGCGGCCTGACCCACCGCGCCGTCGACGCCGCCGCCGGCATCGCCACGGGGAGCACCTCCTACTACTTCCGCAGCCGGTCCGCGCTGGTCACGGGGTGCGTCGAGCGGCTGCTGGAGGTCGACCTCGAGGTGGAGAGCACGGCGACCGCCGCCGCGGACGATGCCGCGGGCCTCGTCGACGTGCTCGTCGCGGTCGGGGTCGCGCTCGCGACGACCGAGCGGCACCGCACCCTCGCCCGCTACGAGCTGAGCCTCGCCGCCGTGCGAGACCCGGAGCTACGGGCCGGCATGGTGCGGGCAGGCGACGTCATCCGGGCCCGCGGCGCCGCGGCGCTGGGCGCGATCGGCGCCGTCGAGCCCGGTCGCGCGGCCGAGCAGCTCATGGCCGTGCTCGACGGCCTGGTGCTCACCGCGCTGGTCCGCGGCCCGCGCGAACCCGCCGCGCTCGCCGCCGCGCTGCGCCCGACCCTGGAGCGCGTGGTGCGCGGCGAACCCGGAGTCGATCGGGCGTAGCGCGCGGTAGCGGGGGAGCCGTAGGGTCCGCGAGATCGTCCCATCGTTGCGGAGGGCCGGCGTGAAGAAGCTGATCAACGATCCCGCCGACGTGGTCACGGAGGCGCTGAGCGGCATCGCCGCGGCCCACCCGGACCTGCGGGTCGACCTCGATCACAAGATCGTGTTCCGGGCGGACGCGCCCGTGCAGGGCAAGGTCGGGCTGCTGTCGGGCGGCGGGTCCGGGCACGAGCCCCTGCACGGCGGGTTCGTCGGCCCCGGGATGCTCGACGCCGCCTGCGCGGGCGAGGTGTTCACCTCACCCGTGCCCGACCAGATGCTCGAGGCCACCCGCGGCGTCGACGGCGGCGCCGGGGTGCTGCACATCGTCAAGAACTACACCGGCGACGTCATGAACTTCGACATGGCCGCCGAGCTCGCCGCGGCCGAGACCGGGGTCGAGGTCGTGTCCGTGGTCACCGACGACGACGTGGCCGTGCAGGACAGCCTCTACACCGCGGGCCGTCGCGGCGTCGGGGTCACGGTGCTCGTCGAGAAGCTCGCCGGCGCGGCGGCCGACGAGGGCCGCGACCTCGCCGGGGTGGCCGCGGTGGCCCGCCGGGTGAACGAGGCGGGCCGCAGCATGGGCGTCGCGCTCACCTCGTGCACGGTGCCCGCCGCCGGGCGCCCCACGTTCGACCTGCCCGAGGACGAGATGGAGATCGGGATCGGCATCCACGGCGAGCCGGGCAGGCGCCGGGTGCCGCTCGCGCCGGCGCGCGAGGTGGCCGAGATGCTCGTCGAACCGGTGCTCGCCGA
This sequence comes from Pseudonocardia kunmingensis, assembly GCF_006716445.1. Classification (GTDB taxonomy): domain Bacteria; phylum Actinomycetota; class Actinomycetes; order Mycobacteriales; family Pseudonocardiaceae; genus Pseudonocardia; species Pseudonocardia kunmingensis. The sequence continues at coordinate 585,146 of NZ_VFPA01000001.1, read as the reverse complement.
CCGCGACTTCCACGGCGAGGGCGGCGTGCTCGCGTTCGTCAACGGCATGGGCGGCACCCCGCTGCTGGAGCTGTACGTGATGTACCACGAGGTGGCGCGGATCCTCGCGAAGTCCGGGGTGCGCGTGGCCCGGTCGCTGGTGGGGCCCTACATCACGAGCCTGGAGATGGCCGGGTGCTCGCTCACCCTGCTGCAGCTGGACGACGAGCTGCTGCGCCTGTGGGACGCCCCGGTCCGCACGCCCGGCCTGCGGTGGGGTGCCTGATGGCCGACCAGCCCGCCGCCATCGACGCCGCCGCCCTCGACCGCTGGGTCCGCGCGTTCGCCGCCGCCGTCGCCGAGCACGAGGAGGAGCTCACGCGGCTCGACTCGGCGATCGGGGACGCCGACCACGGCGCCAACATGGCCCGCGGCATGAAGGCCGTGGTCGCGAAGCTCGACGACGCCGCCCCCGCCGGCCCGGCCGCGCTGCTGAAGCAGGCCGGGATGACGCTGGTCAGCACCGTCGGCGGGGCGAGCGGCCCGCTCTACGGCACGTTCTTCCTGCGGATGGCGGCCGCGGCGGGCGACGTCGACGCGCTCGACCAGGCCGGGTTCGCCGAGGCCCTGCGCGCGGGGGTCGAGGGCGTGGTCGCGCGCGGCAAGGCCGAGGCGGGCGACAAGACGATGTACGACGCGCTTGCCCCCGCCCTCGACGCGCTGGACGCGGCGCTGGGCGGCGAGGACACGAGCGGGGCGCTGCACGCCGCGGCGGACGCGGCGGCGCAGGGTCGCGACGCCACCACCCCGATGCAGGCCCGCAAGGGTCGCGCCAGCTACCTCGGCGAGCGCAGCGTCGGCCACCAGGACCCGGGCGCGACCTCGGCGGCCCTGCTGCTGCAGGCTGCGGCGGACACGCTGGGGTGAGCGCGCTCGTCGGGCTCGTCGTCGTCTCGCACAGCCGGGCGCTGGCCGACGCGGCGGTGGCGCTGGCCCGGGAGATGGCGCCGGGGGAGCTGGCCATCGAGGTGGCCGCCGGGCTCGACGAGGCCACGTTCGGCACCGACGCGGTCGCCATCGCCGCCGCGATCGGGGCGGCCGACTCCGGCGCCGGCGTCGTCGTGCTGATGGACCTGGGCAGCGCGGTGCTCTCCGCGGAGCTGGCCCTCGACCTGCTCGACGACCCGGCCGCGGGGGAGCGGGTGCTGCTGTGCCCGGCGCCGCTGGTGGAGGGGCTGGTCGTCGCGGCCGTGACCGCGGCAGGCGGGGCCGACCGCGCGGAGGTGGCCGCCGAGGCGGCGAGGGCCCTCGGGGGCAAGCAGGCCCAGCTCGGCGCGCCGCCGGACGCGGCGGCCGGCGGCGGTCCGGTGGATGGCCCTCGTGCTCCTGCCGGTTCGGGTGCCGACACCACCGAGTTCACGGCCGAGTTCACCGTCGCCAACGCGCACGGGCTGCACGCCCGCCCGGCCGCGCGGCTCGCCGCCCTCGCCCGCGGCCTGGACGGCGCCGAGGTGCGGGTGCGCAACGTGACCACGGGCTCGGACCCGGTGCCGGCCGCGAGCCTGGCCGCGCTCACCGCGCTGGGCGCGCTGGCCGGGCATCGTGTGGAGGTGAGCGCGACGGGCCCGCGCGCGGCCGCCGCGATCGACGCCGTGCTGACGCTCGCCGCCCGGCGCTTCGACGAACCCGACGCCGCCCCGGCACCGCCGGCGCCGTCGCCGGCGCCGTCCGGGGACGGGCCGCTGGCGGCGTCGCCCGGGATCGGCATCGGGCCCAAGCGGGCAGCGGACCCGCAGGCCCCGGTGGTCCCGGACGAGCCCGGCGGCGACCCGGCCACCGAACGCGCACGCCTGGACGCGGCACTGCCCGCCGTCGCCGCGGAGATCCGCGCCGGCCGCGACGCCGCCGCCCGCGAGCTCGGGCCGGCCGAGGCGGCGATCTTCGACGCGCACCTGCTGCTGCTCGACGACCCCGGCCTGCTCGCCGGCGCGCGCGCCGGCATCGACGGTGGCGCGTCCGCGCCGCGGGCCTGGGCCGACGCCACCGACCGGTCCGCCACCGCCCTGGAGGCCCTGCCCGACCCGTACCTCGCGGCCCGCGCCGCCGACGTGCGCGCCGTCGCCGCCCAGGTGCTCCGGGCGCTCGTCGGGAGTCCCGCCGTCGCTGCGGCGGACGAGGGCGGGCCGGCCGCCGTCCTCGTGGCCGCCGACCTCACCCCGGCACAGGCCGCCGCGCTCGACCCGGAACGCGTGGCAGGCGTCGTCCTCGCGGCGGGCAGCCCGACCGCGCACAGCGCGATCCTGCTGCGCGCCCGCGGGGTGCCTGCGGTCGTCGGGGCCGGCGCTGCGGTGCTCGACGTGCCGGACGGCACCGTGCTCGCCCTCGACGGCGAGACCGGTGAGCTCGCCGTCGACCCGCAGGCCGCCGCGCTGGCCGGGTTCCGCGACCGGGCCGCCGCCCGGGCCGAGCGGGAGGCGCAGGCCCGGCGGCACGCCGCGGACCCGGCGGCGACCCGCGACGGAACCACGGTGCTCGTCGGCGCCAACGTCGGCTCGCCCGCCGACGCGGCCGCCGCGGCGGCGGCCGGGGCTGACCTGGCGGGGCTGGTGCGCACCGAGTTCCTGTTCCTCGGCCGGGCCGCAGCCCCGGACGTCGACGAGCAGCAGGCGGCCTACACCGAGATCGCCGAGGCGCTCGGCGGGCGCCGGATCACGGTGCGCACGCTCGACGTCGGCGGCGACAAGCCGCTGCCCTACCTCCCGTTGCCGGCCGAGGCGAACCCGTTCCTCGGGCTGCGCGGCATCCGGCTGGCCGCCGGGCACCCCGGGCTGCTCGCCGACCAGCTCCTCGCCGCCGTCCGCGTGGCGCACGAGACCCCGGTGAGCCTGATGTTCCCGATGGTCGCCGCGCTCGACGAGCTGGTGACCGCCCGCCGGGCGCTGGACGCCGCGATCGCCGCGGAGGGGCGCGGCACGCCGCCCGGGTTGCAGGTGGGGATCATGGTGGAGGTCCCGGCCGCGGCGCTGAAGGCGGCCGCGTTCGTCCCGCACGTCGACTTCTTCTCGATCGGCACCAACGACCTCACCCAGTACGCGCTGGCAGCCGAGCGCGGCAACCCGGCCGTCGCGGCCCTCGCCGACCCGCTCGACCCGGGGGTGCTGCGCCTCGTCGACGCCGTCTGCCGGGCGGCGGGGGAGCGGGCACTGGTGGCGGTGTGCGGCGAGGCCGCCGCCGACCCGGTGGCCGCGGAGCTGCTCGTCGGGCTCGGGGTGCGCGAGCTGAGCACCGCGCCGCCCGCGGTGCCGGGCACCAAGCAGGGTGTGCGTGAGCTGGACGTGGCGCTCGCCGCGCCCCGCGCCGCCGCCGCGCTGACCGCCGACGGCCCCGCCGCCGTCCGCGCCGTGGCCGGATCTGACAGGTAGCCGTCATTGCGGCCATGACCGCGCCGCGTGACGATGGATGCGTGCCCAGCCCCCACCGCGTCGTGATCGCGGTCTTCCCGGACGTCGACCTGCTCGACGTCACCGGCCCGGCCGAGGTCTTCGCGTTGGCCAACCGGGTGACCGAGGGCCGGGCGGGCTACGAGGTCCGCCTGGCGGGCCCCGATGCCGGCCCGGTCGGCACGTCGGCCGGCGTGCGCCTGCTGGCCGACCTCGCCTTCGCCGACGTCGGCGCCGCGGTGGACACGCTGCTGGTGCCCGGCGCGGTGGACCTGCAGCCGGACGGCCCGGTGGCCCGGGTCGACGACGCCGTGGTCGAGTGGGTGCGGTCCACGGCCCCGCACGCGCGGCGGATCGCGTCGGTGTGCGTGGGCGCGCACGTGCTCGCGGCGGCCGGGCTGCTGGACGGGCGGCGGGCGACCACGCACTGGTCGACCGCGGCGCAGCTCGCGGCGCAGCACCCGCAGGTGCGGGTCGACGCCGACCCGATCTTCGTCCGCTCCGGCCGGGTGTGGACCGGCGCGGGCATCAGCACCTGCATCGACCTGGCGCTCGCGCTGGTGGCCGAGGACCACGGCGAGGAGCTCGCCCTCGCCGTGGCCCGGCAGCTGGTGGTGTACCTGCGGCGGCAGGGCGGCCAGAGCCAGTTCAGCGTGCCGCTGAGCCGGCCCGCCGCGGCGCGCAGGGACATCGACGAGCTGCGCGTGTTCGTCACCGAGCACCTCGACGAGGATCTGTCGGCGCCGGTGCTGGCCGCGCGCATGTGCCTGAGCGAGCGCCACTTCGCCCGGGTCTTCCGCGAGGAGACCGGCACCACGCCTGCCGCCTACGTCGAAGCCGCCCGGGTGGAGGCGGCCCGCCGGCTGCTGGAGACCACCGACCGGCCGCTGGAGCAGGTCGCGGCGACCGTCGGGATGGGCTCGGTGGAGACCCTGCACCGCGCCTTCCGCAAGCAGATCAGCACCACCCCGGCGGCCTACCGCCGCCGCTTCCGCACCGCGTCCTGACCCCTGCGACGCGCGAGCCACACCCTCTCCCGAAAGGCCCCCTACCCATGCCTGCCTCCGCGACCCTGCGCGACGTCATCGGCCTCGACAACACGCTGCCCCGCCTCGCAACGGCCACCCTGCTCATGATCGACTTCCAGAACACCTACCGCACCGGCGTCATGGCCCTCGACGGCGTCGAGCCCGCCCTCGCCGCCGGGTCCCGCCTGCTGGCCGCCGCCCGCTCGGCCGGCACGCCGGTGGTCCACGTCGTCAACGACGGGGGCGAGGGCACGCCCTACGACATCCGCGCCGAGATCGGGGCCATCAGCCCCGAGGTGGCGCCCACGGGCGGCGAGCCGGTGGTGGTCAAGGGCTTCCCCGACGCCTTCCACGGCACCGACCTGGAGCAGGTCCTGCGGGACCTGGGCGCCGGAACCGACCTGGTGGTGGCCGGGTTCATGACCCACATGTGCGTGACGTTCACCGCCCAGGGCGCCTTCCACCGGGGCTACCGGCCCACCGTCGTCGCCGAGGCGACCGCCACCCGCTCCCTGCTCGCCCCCGACGGCAGCACGGTGCCCGCCGCCACCCTCCAGACCGGGAGCCTGACCACCATCGCCGACCTCTTCGGCACGGTGGCCCCCACGGTCGGCCACCTCGTCGGTTGACCGGAGGAGCGGTCACGAGGAGAGCGACGCCGCCCGGCCGTAGTCGGGGAGCGCGATGTTCCCGGCCTTGGCGAACTGCGCGGCGATCAGGGGCCGCAGCGGCCAGCGGGTCATCCACCGCATCGAGGCCGTCCGCAGCCCGATCTGGAACCGGGACAGCGGCGCGTAGCCGCCGACGCCCCCCGGCGGCAGCTTCTGGGCCTCGACGACGTAGGGCCGCATCACCTCCTCGTACCGCCCGAACGCCACGCGGTGGTCGCCCCCGGCGGCCGCGAGCTCGCCCGCGAGCACGTACGCCCCGACGAGCGCGAGGCTCGTGCCGAGCCCGGTGAGCGGGGTGGGGCAGTAGCCCGCGTCGCCGAGGAGCGCGACCCGCCCCGCCGACCAGCGGTCCAGGTGCACCTGGCTCATCGCGTCGAAGGCGAAGTCCGGTGCCTCGCGCATCGCCGCGACGAGCGCAGGGGCCTCCCACCCGACGCAGGCGAAGCGCTCGGCCACGATCTCGCGCTGCCGGGCCACGTCGCGGCGGTCGTAGGGGATCGGGTCGGAGCGGAAGCCGAACCCGGCCTTGATCTCGCCGGGCCGCCGGCCCGGCCGCGCCGACGCGACGAGCCCGCCGGGAGCGTTGTGCATCATGTACCAGCCGTCGAGGTCGATGTCGGCCGGCGCGGTGAACCAGGCGATGTAGCAGCCGAGCGGGCGGACGGCCTGCGGCTGCGGGCCGAAGGCGATCGTCCGGACCGCCGAGTGCAGCCCGTCGGCGCCGATCACCAGCCCGAAGCGGCGCGGCGCCGACTTCTCGAACGTGACCGTGACGCCGTCGTCGTCCTGGGCGATGCCGGTGACCGTGTCGTCGAACAGGTACTCGGTGCCGGGGGGCGTCGCGCGGTGGAGCACCTCCGCGAGGTCGCCCCTGAGGATCTCGATCTCGGAGACGATGCCCTCGCCGCCGAAGGCGTCCGCTCCCATCCGGGCGCGGATCCGGCCGTCGTCGTCCACGTAGGCGATGCCGCGCTGGTCGAGGGCCACGGCCCGCGCGTCGTCCATCAGTCCCATGCGTTCGACGACGGTGCGCCCCGCGCCCCGCAGGTCGACGGCCTGGCCGCCGGGGCGCAGGGCGGGCGCCCGTTCCACGACGGTGGGCCGGAAGCCGTGCTCGCGTAGCCAGTACGCCAGCGCGGGTCCCGCGATGCCGGCGCCGGAGATCAGGATGTCGGTGTTCTTCACGAGCGGAGCGTACGTCGTACAGACACCTTGTACAAGCGTTCTGCCAGCGGTGATGAGCATTCGAGCTGCACTAGTGCACTAGGCAGGGGGGCGAGCAGGGCTACTCTCGACCCCTGATCGAGGTGCACTAGTACGGAGGAGACGTGGACGACAGCCCGCCCTACGCGCGGATCGTGGCCGACATCCGTCAGCGGATCGAGTCCGGCGAGCTCGCCCCCGGTGACCGGGTGCCCTCGACCCGGGAGATCACCCGGCGCTGGGGTGTCGCGATGGCCACGGCCACCAAGGCCCTGGGCGTGCTGCGCCGGGACGGGCTCGTGCGCGCCGAACGGGGCTCGGGCACCGTCGTGGAGGCCCGCCCGGGCCCGGTGCCCGGCCCGGGGCGCCCGCGGCGCCCGGCCGCGACCGACGGGGCGCTGGACCCCGACCGCATCGTCGGCGCCGCGATCGCGATCGCCGACCGGGAAGGGCTGGCCGGGCTGTCGATGCGGCGCGTGGCCACCGACCTCGGCGCGGCCACGATGGCGCTGTACCGGCACGTGGCGGACAAGGACGACCTCGTGCTGCGGATGCTGGATGCGGCGATGGGCGAGTGGCGCCCCCCGGCGGACCCACCGGCGGGCTGGCGGGCGCGGTTGGAGGCGGCGGCGCGGCAGTTGTGGGCGCTGTTCCGCCGCCACCCCTGGCTGGCCCCGGCGATGTCCATGACGCGCCCGCAGCCGCTCGCCAGCGGGCTCGCCTACTCGGAGTGGACGCTGGCCGCGCTGGACGACAGCGGGGCCGACCGGGTCACGGCCTTCACCGCCTACCTCACGCTCTTCAACTACGTGCGCGGCACGGCGGTCAACCTCGAACCCGAGGTCGAGGCCGAGGCGCAGAGCGGGATGGACCCCGACGCGTGGATGGACACCCAGGTGCCGTCACTGCGCGCGATGCTCGCCGATGGCGCGTTCCCGGTGTTCGAGCGGATGCTCACGACGCCCTACGACTTCGACCTGGACACGTTGTTCGAGTTCGGCCTGCAGCGCCTGCTCGACGGCTTCGCGGTTCTGCTCGAGCCGCCGGTTCAGACCGCGCCCGGATCGGACGTGACGCCGTAGCGACCGCGGTAGTAGAGCAACGGCAGCCGGGCGGGATCGGCACCCAGGTCGACCACCCGGCCGACGGCGATCGTGTGGTCGCCGCCGTCGTACTCGTTCCACAGTGTGCAGTCGATCCAGGCGCTGACGCCGTCCAGCACCGGCGCTCCGGACGGGCCGCGCCGCCACGGCACGCCGTCGAACTTGTCCACGCCCGAGCGGGCGAAACCGATGCTGAGCTCCTGGTGGTCGGCGGCCAGCACGTTGACGCAGAACGTGCCGGCCGCGCGGATCCGGGGCCAGGTGGACGAGGTGCGCGCGGGTGCGAAGCTGACCAGCGGCGGGTCCAGCGACAGCGAGGCGAACGACTGGCAGGTGAAGCCGACGGGCCCGTCCGGACCTGCGGCCGTGACGACGACGATGCCGGACACGAAGTGGCCCAGCACCTCCCGCATCACGGCGGGTGAGACCGGTCCGACGGATGCCCCCATGGCCCCGACCCTAACGCCGCGGACGGCGCCACCCGTCAGGGTGAACTCCGCCGTTCATCCGGTGCGTCGCCACCACGGCGGCTCCGCGGGTGCGGTACACACGCCGCGACCGGCGCCACCCGGCTCACGGGGAGCCCATTCGGGTGGCGCCGGTCCGGCTTTCGGATCGGGCCGTCAGCTGGCGTAGGCGCGCAGGCGGTCGGCGCGCTCGCCGATCCGCAGCTTCGCCATGACCTCGCGCTCGATCTGGCGCACCCGCTCCCGGGAGAGCCCGAAGCGGCGCCCGATCTGGTCCAGCGTGCGCGGCTGGCCGTCGTCCAGCCCGTAGCGCATCCGGATGACCTGCTGCTCGCGGTCCTCCAGCGTGGAGAGCACCCGACGCAGGTCGTCGTGCAGCAGGTGCGAGATCACCGTGGTCTCGGCGTCGGCGGCCTCGCCGTCCTCGATGAAGTCACCGAGCGGGGCCTCCTCCTCGGACCCGACCGGCATGTCGAGGCTCACCGGGTCCCGAGCGTGGTCGAGCAGGTCGGCGATCTTCTCCTCCGCGATGCCCGACTCGGCGGCCAGCTCCTCGTGGGTGGCGTCGCGGCCGAGCTTCTGGTGCAGGTCCCGCTTGATCCGGGCCAGCTTGTTGACCTGCTCCACGAGGTGGACGGGCAGGCGGATCGTGCGCGCCTGGTCGGCCATGCCGCGGGTGATGGCCTGGCGGATCCACCAGGTGGCGTAGGTCGAGAACTTGAAGCCCTTGCTGTAGTCGAACTTCTCCACGGCGCGGATGAGGCCGAGGTTGCCCTCCTGGATGAGGTCCAGCAGCGGCATGCCGCGACCCGTGTAGCGCTTGGCCAGCGACACCACGAGCCGGAGGTTGGCCTCCAGGAGGTGGTTGCGGGCGCGCCGGCCGTCGCGGACGATCGCCCGCAGGTCGGCGGCGTACTGCTTGTCGAGCTCACCGGGGGCGGCCTGGTCGAGCACGTGCTGCGCGAACACCCCGGCCTCGATGCGCTTGGCCAGGTCGACCTCCTGCGCCGCGGTCAGCAGCGCGGTCTTGCCGATGCCGTTGAGGTACACCCGGACGAGGTCGGCCGCGGGGCTCTGGGCGTCCAGGTCCTCCGCGGACAGCTCCGGGATCTCGATCCGGTTGCCGGTGGTGGTGTCCAAGGCATCGGAGTCGGTACGCTGGCCTGGAATGGCCGGCCGGCGGGTCTTCGCGGGCCGGTTGATGGTGGGCGCTGTCATGTGGTCCTCCCCTTGCGCGACCCGGGCGGGGCGTCTGCGTCAGCTGCCGCCGGGGCTCTCATGGGCGTCAACGCGTCCATGCCGCACATCGTTCCCACGACGCGGTTGTGTGCTCGTGCACTCTCAGCGAGCCCTCAGAACGTGTGCCCGCACGACGCGGGCTCACACCTCCACGAGCACGGTGAACGGTCCGTCGTTCACCGACTCCACCGCCATCGCGGCGCCGAACACGCCCGTGGCCACCGGCGCGCCGCGCTCGCGCAGCGCCGCCACCACCGCCTCGACCAGCGGCTGGGCCCGCTCCGGTGGCGCGGCCGCCGACCAGGACGGGCGGCGGCCCTTGCGCGTCTGCCCGTAGAGCGTGAACTGGCTCACCACCAGCAGCGGCGCGCCCGTGTCGGCGCAGGAGCGCTCCCCGTCGAGGATGCGCAGCTCGTGCAGCTTGCGCGCCATCACCGGCACCGCGGCGGCCGTGTCCTCGCGGTGCACGCCGAGCAGCACCAGCAGCCCGGGCCGGTCGATCGCGCCGACGACCTCGCCGTCCACGCGCACGGCCGCGCGCGTCACGCGGGCGGCCACCGCCCTCATGTGAGAGTCCTCACGCCGGCACCAGCACGCCGTGCCGCACGAACTCGCGCACGGCTGGCAGGGTCGCCGCGACGAGCTCCCCGGACGGCCGGTCGTGGGCCACGGCCAGCAGCTCCACGAGCTCGCCCAGCGCCAGCGCCCCCTGGCAGCCGGCCAGCAGCGCCGCGGCCGGGCCGTCCACCTCGTGGCGCCAGCGCGGCCCGTCGGTGCGGGCGACCGCGGCGCCGACCTCGGTCCAGCCGTCCGCGCCCGGCTCGGCGTAGGTCTCCAGCACCACCGACGGCGCCACGGTGAGCGGCGCGGCGAGCAGCGCCTCGTCCGCGGCGTGGGCGCGCAGCCAGTCGACCCGGTCCAGCCAGCCCGCGGTCTCCGGGCCGAGCGGGTCGCTGACCTCACCGAGGACGTCCTCGAACACGACGGCCGGTTCCGCGTCGGTCCGCCGGACGGTCAGGAATCCGAACCCGACCGCCTCGACGCGCTCGCGTTCCATCCAGTCCAGCCACGCGCCCGCCTGCGCCCGCGCCTCGGGGGAGGTGAGGTCCAGGCCCGCGTCGCGCTGCCAGGTGCCGACGTGCAGCGCCGGGTCGGACACCTCGCGCTGCACGATCCAGGCGTCGACGCCCGGGGGCAGCCAGGACCGCACCCGGTCGGGCCAGTCCTCGCCCCGCACGTGCAGCCACGACCCGAGCAGCTGCGCCACCCCGCCCGGCTCCAGGTGCCCGGGCAGCGCCCGCAGCAGCGCGGCGAGGGCGGCATCGCCGTCCTGACCGGAGTCGCGGTAGACGTAGTCCACCCGCGCCGGGCCGGGCACGAACGGCGGGTTCGACACGATCTGGTCGAACCGCCTGCCCGCCACCGGCTCCAGCCAGGGCCCCTCGAGCAGCTCGACGTCGACCTGGTTGAGCGCGAAGGTGGCGCGCGCCATCGCGAGCGCCCGCGGTGCCACGTCGGTGGCCGTGACGGCGCCCGCGTGCCGCCCCGCGTGCAGCGCCTGCACCCCGCACCCGGTGCCCAGGTCGAGCAGCGACCCGACCGGGCGGCGCACGGTGGCGGCGGCCAGCGTGAGCGACGCGGCGCCCACCCCGGTGACGTGGTCGCGGTCCTGGCGGCGGGCGTCGAGGTCCGACAGCACCCACCACTCGCCGTCGTCATCGGCGTAGGGGCGCAGGTCGAGCGCGGCTCCCCACCCGTCGCCCGCGGGGACCAGCAGGCCGGCGTCCCGCGCCTCCGACGGGGTGAGCGGCGCGAGCGCCGCGGTGACGGCGGCATCCGACTCGACGCCCCCGAGCAGCAGCAGCCGCACGAGCACCCCGAGCTCGCCGCCCTCCCGGGTGGCGCGGAACGCGGGCTCGACCTCGCCGCGGCCGAGCGCCGCGTGGGCCGACGGGCCGAGCAGCTCCCGGACGCCGTCGGTGGTGAAGCGGGCGCGCCGCAGCGCGGTGCGCAGCGACTCGGCGGAGGCGGGGGAGAGGTGGGGAAGCACGCGCACAGTTTCGCCCCGGGCCCCGAGAGCGAACGCGCGGACCCGGACAGTCGGCTCGCACACCGACTTCGACGCCGGCACACCGACTGCAGTCGGTGTGGGAGCGCAGAACTCGGTGTTCGACGGACCGAGGGTCGCGGTGGGAGGCCGAGCGGCGCCTGCGGCGACTGCGCGGCCGCGGGAGCCGGCACCGCCCCGCGGAGCCCTCACACATCGACTCCGGTGCTGCCACACCGACTGCAGTCGGTGTGGCAGAGCAGCAATCGGTGTGCGAGGTGCCTCGGGCGCAGGCGCGACCGGGTGCGCGTTCGGCTCCGCCGCGGCCGGCCGCGGCGCTACCCTCCTCCCGTGGCCCTCTGTCTCGCCCAGGACGCCGACGCCGACGCGCTGCTCGACCGCGACCCACTGGCCCTGCTGATCGGCATGCTGCTGGACCAGCAGTTCCCGATGGAGCGCGCGTTCGCCGGCCCCGGCCTGATCGCGCAGCGCCTCGGCGTCACCGAGCTGGACGCGCACGCGCTCGCCGCCCACGACCCGGAGGCGCTCGTCGAGGTCTTCCGCGGCCCGCCGGCCGTGCACCGCTACCCGGGCTCGATGGCGGCGCGGGTGCAGGCGCTCGCCGCCGCCGTGGTCGAACGGTACGACGGAGACGCCTCGGCGATCTGGCGCGACGTCGACGACGGCCGCGAGCTGTTCCGCCGCCTCGCCGCGCTGCCCGGGTTCGGCACCCAGAAGGCGCAGATCTTCACCGCGCTGCTGGGCAAGCAACGCGGCGTCACCCCGGCCGGCTGGCGGGAGGCGGCGGGCGGTTACGGCGAGGACGGCGTGCACCGGTCGGTGGCCGACGTCGTCGACGCCGGTTCGCTGGTCCGGGTGCGCGAGTACAAGCAGGCGAAGAAGGCCGCGGCGAAGGCCGCGAAGGCCGGGGGCTGAGCGCGTGCACCGGGTGCCCGCGGCCCGACGGGACGCGCGCGTCATCGACCCCGACCAGGTGTGCGACGCCGCCGCGGTGCTCGCCGACGCCGACCGGGTGCAGCACTCCGCCGCGGTGCTCGACGCGCTGGGTGACGCCAACCGCCTGAGCATCCTGCTGGCCCTGCACCACGCCGGCGACCTCTGCGTCTCCGACCTGGCCTTCGCCGTGGGGATGAGCGACAGCGCCGTCTCCCACGCCCTGCGGTTGCTGCGCGCGCACGGGATGGTCAGCGCCCACCGCGAGGGCCGGCTGGTGCGCTACCGCGTCACCGGCGAGCTCACCACCCGCCTGCTGGACGTGGTGTCCGACGGCGTCGTCGGCGACGTGGTGCTGCACGCGCACCAGCACGGCTGACACGCCGGCCGCACGCCGCGGGGTCGGCAGGCGCGGCCGCCCCCCGAGTGGCACGATGGGAACCGCGAGGTGGGGATGCGCAGTCGGCCTCACCGGGACGGCGCCCACCGGCGCCAGCGAGGGAGTTCGCCGTGGCAGAACCGCAGCGCGACGCCGATCCGGTGCTCATCACCGATGCGGCCCGCTCCTACGAGGAGGAGCTGGCGGTGCGGAAGCGGCGTTACAAGATCATGATGGGCATGCGCATCCCGTGCATGATCCTGGCTGCGGCCTTCTACCAGATCCCGTGGCTGGCGGTCTCGCTGCTGGTGCTCTCGATCCCGCTGCCCTGGATGGCCGTGCTCATCGCCAACGACCGGCTGCCGAAGAAGGCCGAGGACGTCAACCGCTACCAGGCCGACCGGCGCCAGATCGAGCGCCGCGAGCACCCGGTCATCGACGGTTGACGGGGTCGACCAGGTCCGTCCGCCGGCTTTGATCATGTGGCTGGGGCGCGGTCTGAGCCGCGGCAGGCCCTCGCGACCGCGCTGACGTGCACCTCCGGTCATGATCGCCAGGAGTGGTGTGAGGGCGGCAGATCTGCCGCCCTGGTACCACTCTCGCTGACCATGGCTGTGGATGCCGGCGCACCTTGCGGTGGTCCGGTTCCACCCCCTATCGGTGACCGGGGCCCCGCGTGGGCCGCGCGCCCAGCTGCGCCACCGCCGCGGCACCCGCCGCGCACCCGGCCCGCAGCGCGGTCACCGGGTCCGCGCCCGCGAGCCACGCGACCAGCAGCCCCGCGTCGAAGGCGTCCCCCGCCCCGGTGGGGTCGGTCACGTCCACCCGTGGCGCGTCGGCCGTCCAGGTGCCGCGCCGGTCCACCCAGCGGGCCCCGCGCCGGCCGTCGGTCACGGCCACCGCGCCGACGACGTCCAGCAGCACCTCCGCCGACCCGCCGAGGGCCCGCCACTCGGCGGCGTTGGGCAGCAGCAGGTCGACGCCGTGCACGTCGGCGGTGAACGCCGGGGTGAGGGCGGGGGCCGCCTGCGGGTCGACCGAGGTGCTCAGCCCCGCCGCGCGGGCGGCGGCCAGCGCGGCCACCCCGGCGGGCCGTGACGCCGGGTCCAGCAGGACGTAACCGGACAGGTGCAGGTGGTCGGCGCCGCGCAGCGGCGGGAGGTCGGCAGCGGCGAGGCGCGCGGCGGCGCCGCGGTCGGAGAGCATCGTGCGCTCCCCGTCGTCCAGCAGCACGACGACGGTGCAGGTCGGCAGCTCCGCGTCGACGGCCAGCGCCGTCCTGACCCCGGCCGCGCGCAGCTCCGCGGTCGCCGCGCTGCCCGCCGGGTCGTCGCCGACGCGACCCACGAGCGTGACCTCGGCGCCCAGGTGCGCGAGCCAGGCGGCGGTGTTGGCGCCCGCGCCGCCCGCGCGCGAGCGGATCCGCGCCGGCACGTCGGCCCCCGGCACGGCGGGCGACCGCGGTTGGACGAGCACGTCGACCGCGAGGTCGCCCACCACCACGACGCGGGGGCTCACCCGCCGTCCGCGGCGAGCGCCGCGGCGACCTGCGCGGCCAGCTCGGCGTTCGCCCGCACCAGCGCGAGGTTCGTGCGCAGGCTCGCACCCCCGCTGCCCTCGTGGAAGTGCTCCAGCAGCACGGGTGTGACGTCCTTGCCCGTGACGCCCCGCGAGGCGATCAGCGCGAGCCCCTCGTCGAGCAGCCGGTCGTGCAGCACGGCGTCGAGCTCGGCGTCCGCGGGCACCGGCTGCGCCAGCACGGCGCCCGCCCGCTGCCCCAGTGCCCGGTGCGCGCGCCACACCGCGGCGGCCTCGGTGGGGGAGTCCACCCGCCACGGGACCGGGTGGCCGGAGTCGCGCCGGTAGAAGCCGGGGAAGGTGTCGGTGCGGTAACCCAGGACGGGCACGGACTCCGTCTCGAGCACCTCCAGCGTCGCGGGCACGTCGAGGATCGACTTCACCCCGGAGCAGACGACGAGCACGCCGGTGACCGCGAGCGCGGCCAGGTCCGCGGAGACGTCCCAGCTCTCCCGCGCACCGCGGTGCACCCCGCCCACACCGCCGGTGGCGAACACCTGCACGCCGGCGGCCTGCGCCAGCGCCGCGGTGGCGGCCACGGTCGTCGCGCCGTCGCGGCCCAGCCCGACGGCGGCGCCGAGGTCGCGCGCCGAGAGCTTCGCGAGCCCGTCCCCGCACACCCGGTCCAGCTCGCGCGCCGACAGCCCGACGCGGGCGACGCCGTCGAGGACGGCCACCGTGGCCGGCACCGCACCGTTCGCCCGGACGGCGGCCTCGAGCTGGTCGGCCGCGGCGCGGTTCTGGGGGGCGGGCAGCCCGTGGGCGAGCAGGGTGCTCTCGAGGGCGACGACGGGGCGCCCCGCGGCGACGGCCTCGGCGACCTCGGGGGAGGGCTGGAGCGGAACCGGCGGGGAGACGGGGGAGCGCACGTGGGGCATCATGGACGACATGGCCACGCAGGTGCTGCCCGACGTCGACACCCGTCCCGAGGGCACCGACACGACCGGCGACGACACGCCGAAGATGTTCCACTACGTCAAGAAGAACAAGATCGCGGAGAGCGCCGTGCTCGGCAACGTCGTGGTGGCACTCTGCGGGGAGACCTTCCCGGTCACCCGCTCGCCCAAGCCCGGCTCGCCGGTGTGCCCGGAGTGCAAGGAGATCTACGAGTCGCTGCAGTCCGGGGGCGAGGACTGATCGGCCCCTCGTGGTGAGCGACCACCCCGCGCGAGTACCGGGCGACGTGCCGCCCGGGTCCCGGGTGCCCGCGCGCAGCGCCGTGCGCGCCTGGGTCTACGACCGGATCATCGCCGGCATGACCGCCACGTGGTACCGGCAGGTCCTCGAGCGGCTGCCCGACGGCGCGCGCCTGCTGGACGTCGGCATCGGCACCGGGGCGGCCCTCGCGCGGTGCGCCGACGTGGTGCGCGCCAAGCACCTCGCCGTCGTCGGCCTCGACATCGACCGCGACTACCTCGCGCGCTGCCGCGACGCCCTGGGCCGCGCCGGGCTCACCGGGCAGGTCTCGCCCGTCCTCGGCTCGGTGTACGACCACCGGGGCGGCCCGTACGACGCGGTCTACTTCAGCGCCAGCCTCATGCTGCTGCCCGACCCGGTCGCCGCCATCGCGCACGTGGCGTCGCTGCTCGCGCCCGGCGGCCGGCTGTTCAGCACGCAGACCTTCCACCACCGGCGCTCCCCGCTGCTGGAGCGCGCCAAGCCGCTCGCCCAGCACGTCACCACGATCCACTTCGGGCGGGTCACCTACGAGCACGAGTTCCGCAAGGCCTTCGCCGACGCCGGCGTCGAACTCGAGGAGCTCGTCACGATGCGCAGCACCCGCCGCTCGTCCTACCGCCTGGCCGTCGCCCGCGCCGCATAGCCCACCCGGTCAGCGCTGCTGCACGTACTGCCCGGGCGCCGGGGCCAGCGCGTGCAGGCCGCGGCCGCCCAGCTCGGGGGGCGCGTCGTGCAGCGGTCCGCTGCGGGCGGTGAGCCAGGCGACGTGGTCCTCCCACCAGGAGCCGGGGTGCTCGGCGGCCGACGCGAGACGCCGGTCCGGATCGCCGTGCGCCCCGTCCACCGCCCGGAACCGCACGTCCGCGCCCCCGGGCGGGCTCACCAGCGACGCCACCTGCCCGCCCGCGGCCAGCACGAAGCGGCACGCGCCCCCGAGGAGGCACGTGGCGGCCCACGCGTCGCGCCACGGCGTGACGGGATCGGCTGCGCCGGCGACCAGGTAGCAGTCCCGGTCGACCTTCGCGAGGTCCAGCGGCGTGCCCAGCAGCCCGGCCGCCCCCGGCACCGCGAGCGCTGCCCGCGTCGCGACGTCCACCAGGTCGCGGTGCAGGCCGGCCGGGAGCCGGGTCGTGTCGCCGAGCCAGAACAGCGCCTCCGACGCCGCCGGCTCCGCGCCGCAGAGGTAGGCACGCACCGCCTGCGGCCACAGCAGGGCGTCGGGCGCGCGCCACGCCAGCTCCGCGAGCAGCGGGCGGGCGTCTAGGTGCCCGGCCCGCTCCGACGCGGCCACCGCCGCGGCGGCGTCCCGCGGGGCCTGCCGGACGCCCAGCACCGCACCGGCCAGTGTGACCGTCGCCACGCGGTCCTGCGCCCCCGTGGCCGCCAGGTGGGCCAGCAGCATCGCCGTGAGCGTGGCACCCGCGCCGAATGCCATCAGCGACGAGCGCGGGGTGCGGGCGATGTGCTCGGCCGCGTCCACCGCGTCCAGGACGGCGCGGGCGTAGGTGTCGAGGTCCCAGTCCGCGTGGTCGGCCAGCGGGTTGCGCCACGAGAGCGCGAACACCTGCACGCCCGCCCGGACGAGGTGCTCGACGACGCTGCGCCCGGGCGCCAGGTCGGCGACGTAGTGGCGGTTGAGCACCGGTGGCACGACGAGCAGCGGCACGTCGTGCACCAGCTCGGTCTGCGGCAGGTACTGGACGAGCTCGACGACGGGCGTGCGCAGCACCACCGCGCCGGGCGTCGCGGCGACGTCGGCGCCCACCTCGAACGCGCCGCCCCCCGCGCCGGGGACGGACGCCGTGGCGACGTCGGCGAGCAGCCGGCGCACCCCCTGGACGGTGCTGGCCCCGCCGGTCTCGACCGCGGCGCGCCAGACCTGCGGGTGCAGCGGCGTGCTGCTCGGGGCGAGCAGGCCCGCGAGCCCCGCGACCGCGGTGCGCACGCGGGCGTCGTCGTCGGGTGCGAGAGCGGCGTCGGTGACCAGCGCGTCCGCGGCCGTGCTCGCCGCGAGGTGGGCCTGGGCGAGGCGGCGCAGGAACGGGTTCGTCGTCCACGCCGGGTCGGCGTAGCGGGCGTCGTCCGGGGCGGGGGCCACCCGGGAGCGGCCGAGGCCGATCCGTGCGAGCTCGGCCACCACGCCCGCGCCCCGGCGCACCACGGCCACCGGCCGGCCAGCCAGCGCCGCCGTGCAGCGGAGCCCGGACGTGCCCGGCAGCAGCCGCAGCGGACCCGTCGCGGCGTCCGCGAGCAGCGCGTCCAGCCCGGTGACCGCCGCCTCCGCCGCGAGCGGCGGGAACGGGTGCTGATCGGTCATGGCGGCTCCTGTCGTGCCGGCGGACCCGGCCTCGGCAGCATGGGCGGGGCGCCGGTCCGCGGGCAAGTCCGGCCTCACCCGGTCGGGCGGCTCCCGTCCCCCAGGATGCCGCGGCGACACCCCGGCGGGTCCCGACGGACCGCGCCGCGCCTCCCGGTTACCCTGATCGGCGCCCCGCAGCGCCGCGAGGGCCCCGCGATGACGCGGGTGCCCGTGCCGGGCCGTTCCCCCGAGCAGTCGAGACGTCAGGGAGATGTGTGTCCGCGCCGACCCCTCAGGCCCAGCAGATCGCTCCCTCCTCGCGCCCCCTGCGGGCCTGGCAGCGCAGCGCGCTCGCCCGTTACCTCGCCGCCGCGCCCCGCGACTTCCTCGCGGTCGCCACGCCCGGCGCGGGCAAGACGGCGTTCGCGTTGCGCGTCGCCTCCGAGCTGCTGGCCGACCGCGTGATCGAGGCGATCACCGTCGTCGCGCCCACCGAGCACCTCAAGTACCAGTGGGCCGCGTCCGCCGCCCAGGTCGGCATCGCGCTCGACCCGGAGTTCCGCAACTCGATGGGCGCCACCTCGTCGGACTACCGCGGCATCGCCGTCACCTACGCCGGGATCGCCGCCCACCCGCTGTTGCACCGGGCGCGCACCGAGAACCGGCGCACGCTGGTGATCCTCGACGAGGTGCACCACGCAGGCGACGCCCGCTCGTGGGGCGACGGTGTGAAGGAGGCCTTCGACGGCGCCACCCGGCGCCTCACGCTCACCGGGACACCGTTCCGCAGCGACGACAACCCGATCCCGTTCGTCGACTACGTGCCCGACGCCGACGGCGCCCTGCGCAGTCGCGCCGACCACGCCTACGGCTACGCGGAAGCGCTCGCCGACGGCGTCGTGCGGCCGGTCGTGTTCCTCGCCTACTCGGGCATGTCGAGCTGGCGCACCAGCGCGGGCGAGGAGATCAGCGCCCGGCTCGGCGAGCCCATGACCGCCGAGCAGACCGCGCGGGCCTGGCGCACCGCGCTCGACCCCGGCGGCGAGTGGATCCCCGCCGTCCTCAAGGCCGCCGACCGGCGCCTCGAGGGGCACCGCGCGGGCGGGATGCCCGACGCGGGCGGGCTCGTCATCGCCTCCGACCAGACCACGGCCCGGGCCTACGCCGCGATCCTCACCGAGGTGACGGGCACCCCGCCCGTCGTCGTGCTGTCCGACGAGCCGGGCTCCTCGGACCGCATCGCCCGGTTCGCGGAGTCCGAGGACCGCTGGATGGTCGCGGTCCGCATGGTGTCCGAGGGCGTCGACGTGCCGCGGCTCGCCGTCGGCGTCTACGCCACGAGCGCGTCCACACCGCTGTTCTTCGCCCAGGCCGTGGGGCGCTTCGTGCGGTCCCGGCGGCCGGGGGAGACGGCGTCGGTGTTCCTGCCGAGCGTGCCGGTCCTGCTCGGGCTGGCCAGCGAGCTGGAGGCGCAGCGCGACCACGTCCTCGGCGAACCGCACCGGCCCGACGAGCAGTGGGACGACGAGCTGCTCGCCCAGGCCCAGCGCCAGCAGGACGAGCCGGGGGAGGACGAGAAGTCGTTCACGGCCCTCGGCGCGCAGGCCGAGCTGGACCAGCTGATCTACGAGGGCACGTCGTTCTCCGCCGACGAGGAGGACTACCTCGGGCTACCCGGCCTGCTCGAGCCCGAGCAGGTGCGCACGCTGCTCAACCAGCGGCAGAAGGAGTGGCTGACGCGGTCGCAGCAGCGCAGGCAGGAGACCGCCGCGGCCCCGCCCCCACCGCCCGCCGAACGCCCGCAGCTGACCGTGCGCGAGCAGCTGAACAAGCTCCGCAAGGAGCTGAACACCCTGGTGGCCCTGCACCACCACCGCACGAACAAGCCGCACGGCGTGATCCACAACGATCTCCGCAAGTCCTGCGGCGGGCCGCCCACCGCGATGGCGAGCATCGAGCAGCTGGAGGAGCGCATCGCCACGATCCGCTCCTGGCGCTGACCCCACCCCGCGAGTCCCCCGTCCCGACAGGGCGAGTCTCCCGTCCCGACAGGGCGAGTCTCCCGTCCCGACAGGGCGAGTCTCCCGTCCGAACAGGGCGAGTCTCCCGTACGCGCCGGGTGGGTCTCCCGTCCGAACAGGGCCGGGTCTTCCGTCAGGGTGGGGCAAATCTCACGCCGGGCCCCCGTACGGGGGTTGCCTTGTCGCTGCGGAACTCACCCTGTCCGAAAGGGCAACTGTCACCGCTCGTTCGGGAGACTCGCGCTGCTCGTTCGGGAGACTCGCGCTGCTCGTTCGGGAGACTCGCCGGGGCGGGACGGGGGACTCGCGCTCTTCGTTCGCGGCCCGGGTGGGGAGACGGCGACGGGGCGGGGACCGTGTGGTCCCCGCCCCGTCCGTGGCATGTGATCGGGCCGGCTGCGCCGGCCCCGGTCAACTGCCGGACTGCACGTCGATCTCCAGCTCTCGGAGCTTGTCGGCGTGTGCCCGGGCGTGGTGACCGCAGAACAGCAGTTCGCCGCCCTTCGGCAACACCGCCCGGACCTTCGCAGCCGCTCCGCAACGGTCACAGCGGTCAGCGGCGGTCAACTCGGGCCGGGTCAGGGTTCCTGGCTGCATAGCGGTCTCCCTCCGTCTCGATCCCGGGTCGGGCCCGGAATCGCTTGCTGTGACGACCGCTTGCGCGGTGCGCCCCACTCTCCCAGACGTACAGCACCCCTGCACGTGTTCCCGTGGCGCGTCGCGACGGTCGTCACGTACCGACGGCGCGATGACACTCCGGGGCCTCCTGCAGATCCAGTTGACTACGAGTGAATGATGGGGTGCCGCGGGTGACACCGCAAGGCGACCGGTGTAAACACTGCCGTCGGGTCGACTACGCTGGGCACACGTGCTGAGTGGAGTGGCGACGCGGGTCCCGGCGCCCGTCCTGTTCATCGTCGGCGGCGTGTCGATGTACGTCGGCGCGGCGCTGGCCGTCGGGTTGTTCGACCGGCTGTCGCCCACGGCCGTCGCGGTCCTGCGCCTGTTCGGCGCGGCCGCGGTGCTGATCGCCTGGCGGCGGCCGCGCTGGGAGGCCTGGCGCGGCGTGCGGCTCGCGCGCGCCGTGGCCTTCGGGCTCGCGACCGCCCTGATGAACATCGCGTTCTACGAGGCCATCGCGCGGCTCCCGCTGGGCACCGTGGTGGCGATCGAGTTCTGCGGTCCGGTGGCCGTCGCGGCGGCGGCGTCGCGGCGTCCGCGGGACGTCGCGGCGGTGCTGTTCGCCGCGGTCGGCGTGCTGCTCATCGCGGATGTGCGCTGGTCAGGCAGCCCTTCGGGGGTGTTGTGGGCGTTGGGGGCGGCCAGCATGTGGGCGGCCTACATCGTGCTGGGGAAGCGGGTGGCGAGCGGGGGCAACGGCCTGGACGACATGGCCGTGGGCTTCGTCGTGGCGGCCGTCCTGCTCTCGCCGTTGCTGCTGACCGCGGGCCCGGGCGGGTTCGCCGCGCTGGCCGACCCGCTGGTGCTGGTGCTGGGCGTCGGGGTCGGAGTGCTGTCGAGCGTGGTCCCCTACGTGCTGGACCAGGTGGTGCTGCGGCGCGTCGGCCAGGCTCGGTTCGCGGTGCTGCTGGCGCTGCTCCCGGCCACCGCCACGGTGATCGGGCTGGTAGCGCTCGCGCAGGTCCCGACGCTGCTGGAGCTCCTCGGCATCGGCGCGGTCGTGACCGCGGTCGCCCTCCGGACCCGCGACGGGGACGTCCCGGCCGCGGTGGGCCGAACGGGAGGATGACCACGCAGAGTGACGCACGTCGCCTTCACGATGCGTCACGCGTTTCCGCCTGATCGAGTGAGCATGCGACGCGCGGGTGAACCTGCCTCGCCGACGAACGGCACTCTCGTCGGCTAGGTACCGACGAGAGTGCCGTTCGTCGGTGGGTGGTGCGGGGCCGCGCCGCGTCCAGCTCCGCTTCTCACAACAAATCCCCGTCCTCGTGACCCGATCGTGACCGGATCGCCATCACTTGAACGATCCAGTGTGCTTGGCGCCACCCCGATCGGGGACATACGTTGTCCGCCACAACATTTCGTTCGACTTCGCCCGTGCTCCGGCTCGGGGTCCCCGACGCTGTGGAAGGACGACCATGCGCATCAGGAGAACCGCGCTCGCGGCCGCGGGACTGGGGCTCGCCCTCGTGCTCGCCGCCTGCGGCCAGAACGCCGCCGCTCCCTCGGCGCCCGCGGAGGAGAGCGCCGCGCCGGCCGGAGGGGCCAAGGTCGGTGTGATCCTCCCCGAGACCGAGAGCTCCGCCCGCTGGGAGGGCTTCGACAAGCCGCTCCTGGAGGAGGCGATGCGGGCCGAGGGCCTCGACGCCGACATCCAGAACGCGCTCGGCGACGAGCAGAAGTTCTCGACGCTGGCCGACAGCATGATCGCCAGCGGCGTCAAGGTGCTGGTGATCGCGTCGATCAGCAGCGAGTCCGGCTCGGCCGTCGCCGCGAAGGCCAAGGCCCAGGGCATCCCGACGATCGACTACGACCGGCTCAACCTGGGCGGCTCCAGCGACTACTACGTCTCGTTCGACAACGAGAAGGTCGGCGAGCTGCAGGGGCAGGGCCTCGTGCAGGCGCTCGACGCGAAGGGCACCCCGAACCCGTCGATCATCGAGATCGAGGGCGCTCCGACCGACAACAACGCCACGCTGTTCTACAACGGCCAGCAGCGGGTGCTCGGCCCGAAGTACCAGTCCGGTGAGTACCGGCTCGTGCAGAGCCAGCAGATCGAGGACTGGGACAACCAGATCGGCGGCACCACGTTCGAGCAGATCCTGACGGGCAACGGCGGCCAGGTCGACGGCGTCGTCGCCGCGAACGACGGCCTGGCGGGCGCGATCATCACCGTGCTCGCGAAGTACGGCCTCAACGGCCAGGTGCCGGTGACCGGCCAGGACGCCACCCCGGACGGCCTGCAGGCCATCCTGCGCGGCGACCAGTACATGACCGTCTACAAGCCGATCGTCCAGGAGGCCGAGGCCGCCGCCAAGCTGGCGGCCGCACTGGCGAACGGCGACACCGCCGCGGCCGACGCGCTCGCCACCGACACGGTGGCGGACCCGCAGGGCAACCGCGAGGTCAAGTCGGTGCTGCTCGAGCCGCAGCTGATCACCCGCGAGAACGTCAAGACCGTGGTCGACGAGGGCGCCGTGCCGGCGTCGGACATCTGCGTCGCGGACACCGCCGCGGCCTGCCAGGAGCTGGGCATCGCCACCAGCTAGCTCGTCGACCCGCGTGTGCGGAGGGCGCCGTCACGAGCGGCGCCCTCCGGCACGCGTACCGGAGGTAGATCATGAGTGAACCGATCCTGCAGCTGCGCGGGGTGAACAAGAGCTTCGGCGCCGTGCAGGTGCTGCACGAGGTGGACTTCGACGTGCGGGCCGGCGAGGTCACCGCGCTCGTCGGGGACAACGGCGCCGGCAAGTCGACGCTCGTCAAGTGCGTCGCCGGCATCCACCCGATCGACGGCGGCGAGGTGCGCTTCGACGGCGCCCCGGTCGCGATCCACGGCCCGACCGACGCGTCGCACCTGGGGATCGAGGTCGTCTACCAGGACCTCGCGCTGGCCGACAACCTCGACATCGTGCAGAACATGTTCCTCGGCCGCGAGCGGGGCAAGCCGTGGCTGCTCGACGAGGCGGACATGGAGCAGGCGGCGCGGCGCACCCTCGCGTCGCTGTCGGTGCGCACCGTGACGTCGGTGCGGATGCCGGTGGCCGCGCTGTCCGGCGGACAGCGCCAGACCGTGGCCATCGCCAAGGCGGTGCTGTGGGACTCCAAGGTCGTGCTGCTGGACGAGCCGACGGCCGCGCTCGGCGTCGCCCAGACCCGCCAGGTGCTCGACCTGGTGCGCCGGCTGGCCGAGCAGGGCCTCGCCGTGGTGCTGATCAGCCACAACATGGCCGACGTGTTCGAGGTGGCGGACCGGATCGCCACCCTCTACCTGGGCCGGATGGTCGCCCAGGTGCCCACCAAGGACGTCACCCACGGCCAGGTCGTGGAGCTGATCACGGCCGGGCGCTCGGGTGACCTCGGCCTGCAGCGACCCGAGAGCGTGGTCGTCTGATGGCTGCTGACAAGATGCGCACGGAGGAGACCCAGGTGGAGAGCACGGCGGCCCCCGCGGCCACGAGTGCCGCGGAGCGCGCGGCGCCGGCGTCCGCGCGCTCCGCCGACTTCGGCATCGACACCACCGCGCGCACCACGGGCGAGGCCGTTCGGGCCTACGTGCGCAACCTGCGCAACGGCGACCTGGGCGCGCTGCCCGCCCTGCTCGGGCTGGCGGCGCTGTTCGTCCTGTTCACCGTGCTCGACTCCGGGGGCACGTTCCCCAGCCTGCTGAACCTGGCCAACCTGCTGCAGCAGGGCGCGGGGCAGACGATCATCGCGATCGGCCTGGTGTTCGTGCTCCTGACCGGCGAGATCGACCTCGCGGCCGGCACCGCGTCCGGGCTGGCGGCCGCCGTGATGGCGCTGCACCTGGTCAGCAACGGCAACCTGCTGGGCGGCATGGGCACCACGGTGTTCGTGATGTTCCTCGTGGTGGTCGTCGTCGCGATCGTGATCGCGCTGATGCTGCGCATCTGGTTCGGCGCCGCGCTCTCCGCGGTGGCGCTGGTGCTGATGCTGGTCGGGTTCCCGCCGAACCCGTGGCTGGAGATGCTGCTGGCGGTCTGCGTCGGCGTGGTGATCGGCTGCCTCACCGGCTTCGCCGTGGCGAAGCTGGGCATGCCCTCGTTCGTCGTGACGCTCGCGCTGTTCATCGCGTGGCAGGGCGTGATCCTGCAGCTCATCGGCGACGGCGGCACCCTCGGCCTGCGCGACGACGTGATCATCGCCGTCGCCAACGGCAACCTCTCGACGCTCGGCAGCTGGGTCCTGTTCGTGGTCGGCGCGGGCGGCTACGCCGCGGTGCTGCTCTACCGGCAGGCGTCGCGGCGCCGGCTGGGCCTGGTGGCGCAGCCGACCGGGCTGGTGCTGATGAAGGTCGGCGCGGTGGTGGTGCTGGCCGCGGTGGCGACGTTCCTGCTCACCCTCGACCGCTCACCGGGCCTCACGCCGATCTCGGGCGTCCCCTACGTGGTGCCGGTCGTGCTGGCGCTGCTCGTCGCGGGCACCTACCTGCTCGACCGCACCCGCTTCGGCCGGCACGTCTACGCCGTGGGCGGCAACCGGGAGGCCGCCCGTCGGGCCGGCATCGACGTGGTCCGGGTGAAGGCCACGGTGTTCGTGATCGCCTCGGCGTGCGCGGCCATCGGCGCGATCGTCTACTCGTCGAAGGTCGGCTCGGTCTCGCCTGCGGCCGGTGGTGGCAACACGCTGCTGTTCGCCGTGGGCGCCGCGGTCATCGGCGGTACCTCGCTGTTCGGCGGGCGCGGCCGGGTCAGCAACGCCGTGATCGGTGGTGCGGTGCTCGCCACCGTGAACAACGGTCTCGGGCTGCTCGGCCAGCCCGCGTCGGTGGTGTTCCTGGTCAACGGCGTCGTGCTCCTGCTGGCCGCGGGCGTCGACGTGCTCTCGCGGCGGCGGTCGGCGGTCGCCGGCACGTGAGTCGCACGTGGGGCGGTGACGGTGGCGGTGGTGCGTCCAGCGCCACCGCCGGCGCCCGCCCGGACGAGGCGCGCCGGCACAACCGGGCGGCCCTGTTGCGGCGCCTCCACGTGGACGGGCCCTGCACGCGGGCGACCCTCGCGTCGGAGCTCGGGCTGAACCGCAGCACGATCAAGTCGGTCGTCGACGGGCTCGCCGAGGCCGGCGTCGTCACCGAGGCGGTGCCGGCGCAGCGCAACGGGGCCGGACGGCCGTCGCTGATGGTGCTGCCGGAACCGGAGGCGGCGGTCGTGCTCGCCGTCGACATCCGCGTCGAGCAGGTCGCGATGGCGATGGTCGGCATCGGGGGGCAGGTGCTCGGGCGGCACAGCTGGAACCTGCACCCCCGCACCCGCACGCCGGGTGAGGTGATCACCCACATCGCCGAGTCGGCCCAGCTGCTCGCCGACGAGCTGGCGGTCGCCGCCCGCGGGGCCGGGGTGTCGGTGCCGGGCGTGGTGCGCCGTGACGACGGGCTCGTGCACGAGGCACCCAACCTCGGCTGGCGCGACGTCGCGCTCGGCGCGCGCCTGGCGGCGGTCCTGAAGATCCCGGTGCAGGTGGCCAACGACGCCGAGCTCGGCGCGCTCGCCGAGCACGTCCGCGGCGAGGCCCGGGGTGTGGACGACCTCGTCTACGTCTCGGCCGACCGCGGAGTGGGCGGCGGGGTGATCGCCGGGGGACGGCCGCTGCGCGGCACCCGCGGTTACGTCGGCGAGATCGGCCACCTCGTGGTCCGCCCCGGGGGCCGCGCGTGCTACTGCGGCTCGCGCGGGTGCTGGGAGACCGAGGTGGGGGAGGCGGCCCTGTGCCGGGCGCTCGGGCTGCCCGAGGACACCCCGCGCGGCGTGGTGGTCGCCGAGCTGCGCTCGCTCGCCACGGTCCCGCTGCCCGGCCCGCTCGACGACTTCGCGGAATGGCTCGCCACCGGCCTGGTGACCGTCGTCAACGTGGTCGCGCCGGACCTGGTCGTGCTCGGGGACCTGTTCACCGCACTCCCGCACGCCGTCGTCGAGCGGGTCCGCGCCCAGGTGCACGAACGCAGCCTCGTCAGCCGGGCGGTGGGCGGCACGCGCGTCGTGACCAGCCCCCTCGGCCGCGACGCCAAGCTGGTCGGCGCGGCCGAGCTGGCCTTCGAGCCGGTCCTGGGCGGCGTGTAGTCGCCGCGACGGGGCCGTAGGCCCGGGCGGCGAGATCCAGCAGGTGCTGTCCCCGCCGCCCGGGCTGTCCCCGCGCCTGGCCGGCGCCTCGAGGCCGAGCACCCCGGCGCGTCCTCGCCGCGGCCACTCGACCGGGCAGCCCCAGGCGGGTGAGGGCGCCGACCCCCCAGTGCGGCGCCGTCAGGGATGATGCCCTGGACGGGTGACGCGGTCGCGGCCATTTCGCCGATCGTGGAAGTGTTCGTCAGCGTTCGGGGGAAGGCATGGACGGGCCGGTCAGCCGGGTACGAGTGGATCCGCGCGCCGCGGTGCGCGTGGCCTTCGACCCGTACACGAGCGTGCTGGCGCTCGCCTGCGCGGGCGTGCGGGACCGGCTTCGGGGCCTCGACACGGTGCCCGCCCGCGTCGCGGCCCGGATCCCGCGCCACGGGGTGCAGGCGTTCGCGCGGCTGGTGGCGCCGGGGCGTTCGGTCGGGCCGGAGTGCGTGACGCCCGCGGAGCCCGCGGCCGACACCGACGTCCCGGCCGAGGTCGACCGGTTGCGCGGGCTCACCGACGCGGAGGTCCACGACGACCTGGACCGCACCTTCGGCGGGTCGCCACCGCCGCACTGGCTGGCCGTCGCGGACGCGCCGGCGCGGTGGGCCCGCGACGTCGCCGACGGGCTGGAGGCGCTATGGCAGGGCGTCGAGCCGGTCTGGCGGCGCGAGTCGGAGCTGCGGGTCCGCGAGGCGGAGCGCGTGGGGGCGGCGGCCGCCCGCGGCGCGCTGGACGTGGTGCTCGCCTCGGCGCACCCGCGCGGGCGCGCCGAGGACGGCGCCCTCGTCTTCCCGGACCCCGAGGGCACCGACCTGGACGCCGTGGGTCGCCTCGTCGTCCTCACACCGGTGCTCAACCGGCTCGACGTCTCGATCAGCAACCTCGAACGGGCCGGGCTCGTCTGGCTGGCCTACCCGGTTCCGGGCACGCCCGGCCCGGCGCCGCATCCCGGGGGCCTGGACGCGTTGCTCACCCCGGTCCGCGCGCAGCTGCTCCGGGCGCTGGACGGGGAGCGGTCGATGTCGCGGGTGGCGGAAGGCTCGGCGATCGCGCCGAGCGTGGCCACCCACCACGTCCATGCGCTCGTGGCGGCCGGTCTCGCCCGTCGCAGGCGGGAGGGGCGGCACACCCTGGTCTCGCGGACGGGCCGCGGCGCCGCGCTGCTCGAGCTGTACGACGCCGCGGCCCGAACCCCCCGCGGGAACCACTAGTGTCCCCCGCCGGAAGCCCGCCGAATAATTCGGCGGCCCAGCTCCACGCTGCGCGCACCGGTCGACGACCCGAGTACACCCGGTACGAGGCCCGCCGCCCGGCACACGCAGCGAGAACCTGGATCCACCGACTTACCCAACGGCCTTCCGGCGGGGAACACTAGTCGACCAGGAGGTCGCCCTCGCGGTTGTCGTGCACCGTGTTGGCGTTCTCCGACGCCCCGACGGGCGCGCCGCGCGAGACGATGCCGGCGCGGTTGCCGACGACCGTGTTGCCGGTGACGTCGACCGTGCCGCTGCTGTCGACGTAGACGCCGTAGCGCGTGTTCTCGGCGAGGACGTTGTCGCGCACCGCGGTGCCGGTGGCCTCGCTGACGACGCGCACGCCGTCGTTGCCGTTGCCGCGGATCTGGTTGCCCTCCACCACGGTGTCCCGCGCGGTCTGGGTGATGCCGACACCGGCCTCGCCGTTGTCGTAGACCTGGTTGTCCCGGACGGTGGTGGCGGTGGACTCGTTGATGTTGATGCCCTGCGCGGCGTTGCCGAAGGTCTCGTTGCCCTCCACGACGTTCCGGTCCGACCGCTGGTACATCACGATCCCGTGGTGGTCGTTGCGGTAGACGACGTTGTCGCGGATCACGCTGTCGGAGACGTCCTCGGCGAGGATGATCCCGTGCTTGCCGTTGTCGTGCACGGTGTTGCCCTCGATGCGCAGGCCGGTCGAGCCGGTGTGCGGGTCGATGCCGTACAGGACGTTGTCGTGGAACTCGTTGCGGAGCACCGCCAGGCCGTTCACCTCGTAGGTGTAGAGGCCGTAGTAGAGGTGCGACACGATGCTGTCGGTGATCGCGCCGCCGGTGCCGGCCGTGCGCCAGGACAGGCCGTAGGACTCCACGTCGCCGTGGCCGAGGTGGCGCAGCTCGGCGTGCTCGATCGTCATCTGCGCGCCGTCGCGGGCGAGCAGGTAGCTGCGGCCGTCGCCGGGTTCGGTGTCCACCCGGCCCTGCGCCGGGTCCCACGAGGTGACGCAGGTGCCGTTGACGTCGAGACGTCCGCCGAGCACGGTCATCGACACGAAGCGGCTCGCGCCGCTCTCCAGCTGCAGCCAGCGGACGTCGGGCGCGGCGATCCGCAGCTCCGCGCCCCCCTGCACGACGAGGTCGGCGCCGAGGCGCCACTCGCCGGGGGCGACCTCGCGCAGCGCGTCCGGGGCGTTCACGGCGCCGGCGAGGGCCGGCAGCGTGACGCCGGTGCCGCCGGCGAGCACGAGCCGGTTCGCCGCCGCGTCGTAGCGGGCGTCGAGACCGGCGGGCGCGGGCGCAGGCGTGGCCGGGGCCGCCGCGGCCTCGCGGACGCAGGGCAGCGCCGGGTCGGCCGCCGCGGGCGCGGCGACCTCCCGGCGGGGGAGCGGGTCCGGTGGCGCCGCGGAGCACGCGCTCGCCACGACGATCGTGAGGAGCGCGAGCACCACGAGACGGAGCCCGCGGCGCCCGCTCACGTCGCACCCATCGGCATGCCCGGGCGCCAGCGCTTCCGCGGGATCGCGCCTGCGCGCCGCTGCCGCGCGGAGTGGATCTCCTCGAGCACGACGGCGAGCAGGATCAGCGGCACCCCGACCGCGCTGAGCAGGTTCAGCGGGGGCAGGCTCAGGTCGTTGACGCCCTGGATGTCGACCTCGCCGCGCACCGACTCGAGCGCGTGCACGCGGGAGTCGACGAGCAGGAAGGGGCTGCCCGGCGCGGTGTTGACGCCGAGCTGGACCGCGTCGACCGTCACCTGCTCGGCGTAGACCGGCTCCGGCGAGCGGGAGTGGATCCCCTCCTCGATGCCGCTGATCTCGGAGTTCGTGATCGTGGTGGCCGCAGCCACGTCGATCCCGGTGCTGGCGCCGTCGACCTGCAGGCCGGTGATCCGGCCGTCCGGGCTGAACGTGCGCACGGCGTCGGACTCGACGCCGGTGACGGTCAGCCCGCTCATGACGACGCCGGTCGTGGCGGGGGCGGTGACGACCCCGTCGCGCCCGCCGGTGACGGTGAGGTCGGCGAGCTCGACGTCGCTCGCGCCGCGCTCGACCCGGACGCCCGAGCGGGCGTCGCTCACCTGCACGTTCCGGAGCGTGACGTCCTTGCCGCCGAGGGCGGCGCCGTCCACGCGCGCGCTCGCGAAGGTGGAGTTGCGCGCCTCGAGCCCGGTGGTGCTCTTCTCGACGACGAGCCCGCGGCTGCCGCCGGTGGTGTGGATGCCGTCGAGGACGATCCCGGTGCTGCCGACGTGGGTGAACACGCCCATGCGCTGCTCGGTGGCGTGGAAGTCGGTGACGGTGACGTCGCTCGAGCGGGACAGCCGCAGCCCGCCGCCCTCGTCGGACTCGGTGGTCACGCCGCTGACCCGGGTGCCGGTCTGGCCGACGACGGCGACGCCGAAGGCCGCGTTGCCCGAGGTGGCGATGCCGCTCACCGGGCGGTCCGTGCTGTCGCCGGTGACCAGCACGCCGTTGTCGCCGTTGCCGATCGCGCGGACCCCGCTCATGGTCGTGCCGGTGTCGCCCGCGAGCACCAGCCCGTCGTCGACGGACTCCTGGATCGTGACGTCCTGCAGGGCCACGTCCTCGGACCTGGCGAGCTGCAGGCCGACGCTGTTGCGCAGGAGGGTGGTGCGGGTGAGCGAGCCGGTGGCGCCGGTGTGGAACTCCACGCCCGCGTCGCCGCTGTCGGTGCCGACGCGCGGGGTGCCCAGGTCGCTGATCGTGGTGTCGGTGGCCTCCAGGTGTCCGCCGCTGGACGCGACGATCAACGGCCGCCCGCCCGCGGTGGCGGGGACCGGCTGCCCGGTGGCCGGGTCGAGGGAGGTGACCGTGACGCCGGTGAACGTGATCTCCCCGCCGCCGGTGTGCAGGGACGCCGCCTCCTGCGGCGTCGCGCCACCGACCAGCTGCAGCGTCCGCACCCCGTCGCCCGGCCCGCCGACCTGCAGGTCGGTGGTGCGGACCAGCACGACGGCGGCGTCGAGGACGGCCGTGCCGTCGGTGACGGTCAGCCAGCTGTCGGGCAGCGCGCGCTCGAGGTCGTCGATCGTGACCGGGCCGCCGCCGTGCCAGACGGTGCGGGTGAGACGGCCCTCGCTGACCACGTCGATCCGGTCCGGACGCACGATGGTCATGTGGTGCGGGCGGCCCCGGCCCTCCCAGGTCCGGCGCGCCGAGGCGGACCGGTCCGGGTCGACGACCTGGGTCGGGGCCTGCGTGGCGGACGCCGCCGCCGGGGCGGCTGCGGCGTCCGGGACGGCCAGGGCGGTGCCGGGGGCGAGCCCGACGCCGATGGCCGCGGCCGCGCCGGTCGCGACGATCCGTCCGACCCAGCGCCGGCTCGTGGACGCGGTGCTCATGCCGCCCTCCGCAGCGGGATGACGTTGTCCCGGTGGTCGTCGTGGTGGTCGTCGTGCCCGTGGTCGTCGTGGGTGGTGCGGACGACCTCGCCGTCCTCCACGGCGACCTGGCGGGTGAGCCAGGCCTGCGTGCGGATGGTGAGCAGCGCCTGGATCTTGATGAGCGCCATGACCCACGAGACGACGACGTAGGGGAGGATGAAGAAGAACGACGAGGGCCGCCGCCGGATGTGCGGCAGCAGCTTCGCCGAGCGGCTGATCTGCCACCACAGGAGCAGGACCCCGGCGAACATCCAGTTGCCGGTGGCCAGGGCGATCCCCATCACGATCGGTCCGACCAGCAGCGTGAAGCTCGAGATGCCCTTGTCGATCATCGTGTAGGCGAGGAACGGGTGGCGCCACACCCACGGCTTGGACAGCGCGCGCAGGTCCGAGCGCCAGGTGTTGCGCGCCCAGCGCAGCCGCTGCCGGAAGAAGATCCGCCAGCGGTCGGGGAAGGTCGACCAGACCTCGGCCGTGCGCTGCATGTAGGTGAGGTGCCCGCGTTCCAGGACCAGCGTGGTGAGGCGCTTGTCGTCACCCGACAGCGAGCGGACGCCCCAGAACGTCTCGTCCATGAAGTCGTCCTCGATCTCCAGCAGCAGTTCGCGCCGGTAGACCGCGGTGCGCCCGGACAGGCACGAGACCGCCTTGCCCAGCAGGCTCTGGCTGGCGTTCTCGTCGAAGTAGCGGTGGTCGAGGAACATGTCGGTGATGCGGGCGAGGAAGCCCTTCGAGCCGTAGACCGACTGGCGGGTGCCGACGCCGCCGATGCGGGGGTCGGCGAACGGCTTGCTCACCTCGGCGGCGACGGTGGGGGCCCAGATCGTGTCCGAGTCCACGAGCGCCACCAGCTCGGTGCGGGCGGCGCGCCACCCCTTGCGGAGCGCGTCGCGCTTGCCGGGCACGTCGGTGATGACGACGGTGACCGGGTAGCGCCGGGCGATGTCCTGGCAGGTCTTGTCGGAGGAGTCGATCACGAGGATGACTTCTTCGACGCCGTTGGCCAGCCAGGACTCGATCGCCGCCGCGAAGATCTCCGGGTCCTCCTGGTAGGTGGGGACCACGATGCTCATCGGCAGCCGGCGACCGTCCGCGATCGGCTTGTACATCACCGCGGGGACGCGGCGGATCAGCCACGCTCCCCAGCGGATCAGGCCGAGCACCCCGAGCGGGGTGCCCAGCACGTAGTAGTACAGCGGCAGGTTCATGCCGACTCGCGCTCCTGCGCAGATCCGACGACGACGCGCGCCGCACCCGCGGGCCCGCGCAGCTGGTCGGCCGCGGCGTGCGCCGCCTCCTCCACCTCGTGCGAGACGATCGCGGCGAGCCGGTCGTTGGTCTCGACCACGGCCGAGAGCAGGGGCATGTCCACCCCGATGCGGTCGGCGAAGCCGAGGAAGCCCTGGGTGTCCTTGGGCAGGCAGACGCCGCCGTAGGGAGCTCCGCCGCGGATGCCGTACTCCGGGTTGATCGAACCCTCCGCCGAGCGGGCCACGGTGGCGGCGATCGGGTCGAGGTCCACACCCAGCTTCTGCGCCACCAGCCACATCTCGTTCCAGAAGCTGATCTTGGTGGCGTTGTAGATGTTGTGCGCGGCCTTGATGAACTCGGCCTGGGCCGGGTCGGCGAAGGTGCGCAGCTCGCCGCCGAAGGGCGAGAGCAGGTCGCGCAGGCGCTCGACCGTCTGGGGGTCCCGGCTGGCGACGACGGTCATCCACGGGTGCGCGAAGTCCTCGGCGGCGGAGACCGCGCGCAGGAACTCGGGGTTGGACGCGAGGCCGAAGCCCTCGCCCGCGACCATGCCGGAGTGCTCCTCGAGGGTGGACTTGACCAGGCCCTCGGTGGTGCCCGGGGGCACGGTGGAGCGCACGACGACGGTGTGGCGGGTCGGCGAGCCGGCCAGCGCCCGTCCGACGGCCGCGGTGCCCGCGCTGAACGCGGACAGGTCGTAGCGGTGCCCGTCGTTCGGGGTGGGCAGAGTCAGGAAGAGCAGCGACTCCGGCTCGTCCGACAGGTCGATCTCGCTGCGGACGTCGAACCCGCGCGCGGCGAGCTCGGCGATGCGGGGCTGGGAGACATCGATGAACGTCACCTCGTGCCCGGCCTTCAGGAACCCCTCACCGGTCGCCGCCCCGACGACACCGGAACCGATGATGAAAATCCTGGTCTTCACGAATGTTCCCCCTCTTGACGATTGATCCGATTCCCGGCAAGCTTCCGACCGGATCCCGGCAGGCACGGCGGATCGCCGCCGCACCAGGTGTTGCGGATGGGTGGACGTCGTCGTCCACCGGCTGTGGTACCGGTGTCCGGTCGACGTCGACCGGGGCCAGCAGCACGCAAGTCACCCGCTGGGCGACGGTGCTCGCGCACACTCCGTGCAGGTCAGGCCGATCGTTGGCGCGGCCGGAGACGGCTCCCGGGGAAGTCGTCCGGTGTAGCGCCCCCGCCGGACGGGCCCCCCGTCACCGGGAGTCGAGATCGGTCGAATCAGTACCGCGGACCGGCTGTTCGCCGGTGAAACCCCACAGCAGAAACACTATCTCAACGCTCCCTGAGATCGTCTCAGATTCCCGTCACGCTGCGTCCGTCACGGGTCACCGGCCGCGACTCGTGGTCGTCTTCACGCCGAACTCGCTTTATTCCCACGGCTGTGAGGAGCGCATATGTCGCGGGGCCCCGTCCGGCGGTGTGGCGGGACTCTCGACCGGGCCGCTCCCGCCTGTGACCCGACCCACTGGGTCAACGGCCGTTGCGGGAACGGCCGGCCCGGGTGACGGGCCCGGTGCACCCCTTCGAGCGCTTCCACCGGCCCCGCAGCGGGAACGCCACGACCATGCCGCGACAGCTGGTCTCCGCCGTGTTCGCCGCGATCGCGCGGTGGCGCGCCGCGCGCGCCTTCCACCCGCGGGGCGAGCTGTTCGACGCCCGCGTCCACCTCGCCGACCGCGCCTCCGTCGTGGCCACCGCGCTCGGCGGCACCGGCGAGCGTCCCGCGCTCGTGCGGCTGTCCAAGGGGGCGGGCACCCCAGGGGCGCTCCCGGACCTGCTCGGCGTCGCCGTCCGCGTCGAGGTGGGCGGGCACGTCCTCGACGTGCTGTTCACCAGCGGCCGCCGGTTGCTCGCCCCGTCCACCGGGTGGAGCAGGCGGTCGTACACGACCCTGCTGCCGTACGCGGCCGGCGGCAGGCGGGTGGTGCTCGGGCTCGAACCGGAGGAGCCGTGGCGGCCCGGCGGCGCCGATCCGGGCACGGCGCGGGTCGCCCTGCCGCTGGCGTTCACCCTCACCGAGCGGCAGCGCGGTCGTCCGGCGAGCCCGATCGGCCGGCTCGTGCTCGATGCGGCGCACCCCGGCGACCCGGTGGCGTTCGACCCCACCCGCAACTCCCACCCCGACCTGCAGCTCGCGCCGCCGCTGCGGCGGCTGCGCGCCTGGGCCTACGCCGGGTCACGGCGGGGCCGCGGCGCGCAGGGCCGGGGTGGCTGAGCCCGGCCGCGTGCCGTGCGCCGGTGGCGCCCCGTATCCTCGACCCGACCCACGGGAGCTCCGCGTTCCGGAGCTGAGAGGGCGGCAGGACCGGCCGCCGACCGTTCGCACCTGACCCGGTTAGTACCGGCGTAGGGAGGAACTCGGTGGCACCCGTACGCGCATCCCGGATCCTGGCCGCCCTCGCGGCGGTGGTGGCGCTCCTGCTCGCCGGCTGCGGCGGCGGTCAGGGCGGCTCCGGCGGCGAGACGATCCGCATCGCCCTGGACTGGACGCCGAACACCAACCACACAGGCCTCTACGTGGCCCAGCAGCAGGGCTGGTTCCGCGAGGCGGGGCTGGACGTGCAGTTCCTGCCCTACAACAACACCTCGCCGGACACACTCGTGTCCTCCGGTGCCGCCGAGGTCGGCATCAGCTTCCAGGACTCGTTCACGTTCTCGAAGGCGGCGGGCGCCGACATCACGTCGGTGATGGCCGTGCTGCAGCACTGGGCCACGCAGATCGCGGTGCGCGCCGACCGGGCCGACATCACCTCCCCGCGCGACCTCGACGGCACGACCTACGGCGGGTTCGGAGCCGCCTACGAGGAGCCCAAGATGCGCGCCGTGATCCAGGACGCGGGCGGCACGGGCACCTTCGAGACCGTGGTGCTCGGTACCGCGGCCTACGAGGCGCTGTACGCGGGCGAGGTCGACTTCACCGAGCCGTTCATCGCCTGGGAGGGCATCGAGGCGGAGCTGCGCGGGCAGCCGTTGAAGACCTTCGCCTACACCGACTACGGATTCCCGGACGCCTACAACGTCCTGCTGGTCGCGAACACCCCCTGGCTCGCGGCCGAGCCGGAGGTCGCCACCCGCTTCGTGCAGGCGGCGCAGCGCGGTTACCAGCTCGCCGCCGACGATCCCGCGCAGGCGGCCCAGCTGCTCATGGACGCCAACCCCGGAGCGTTCTCCGAGCCGGAGCTCGTCCGGCGCAGCCAGGAGATGCTGGCCGCCGAGTACCTGCGCGACGAGCGGGGCCTCGTCGGCACGCAGACGCTCGAGAAGTGGTCGGGCTACTCGGGCTGGGTGTTCGACTCCGGCGCCCTGACCGGACCGGACGGCGCGCCGCTCGCGGACCGGCCGGACTTCGCCACCTGGTTCACCAATGACCACCTCGCGCCGACGCCCTGACCCGGAGGGCGTCGTGGTGTCCGAGAGCGCGGTGCACGGTGTCGGGACGGGGGACTCGCCCGGGCGGAACGGGAGACTCGCCCGGTCGGAACGGGGGACTCGCCGGGTCCGGACGGGAGAC
Organism: Pseudonocardia kunmingensis; assembly: GCF_006716445.1. Classification (GTDB taxonomy): domain Bacteria; phylum Actinomycetota; class Actinomycetes; order Mycobacteriales; family Pseudonocardiaceae; genus Pseudonocardia; species Pseudonocardia kunmingensis. The sequence goes on along the minus strand of NZ_VFPA01000001.1, from coordinate 549,339 downwards.
TCGCGGGTGTGGGGGCGGGTCGCGCCGCCGCTGGTGCTCGTGGCGCTCGGGCTCCTGGGCTGGCAGTGGTACGTCACCGCGGCCGGCGTGCGGCCGCAGGTGCTGCCCTCGCCCCTGCGCGTGCTCGAGCAGGGCTGGGCGTACCGCGAGCAGATCTGGGCGAACACGGTGCCGACGCTGCAGGTCACCGCGGTGGGCTTCGGTGTCTCGCTGGCGCTGGGGTGGGCGCTCGCGGTCGCGGTGGACTTCTCGCCGTGGCTGCGCCGCGCGCTCACGCCGCTGCTGGTCGCCTCCCAGACGCTGCCGATCATCGCGATCGCCCCGCTGCTGATCATCTGGTTCGGCTTCGGCCTGCTGCCGAAGGTCGTGGTGATCGCGCTGGTGACGTTCTTCCCGATCGCGGTCGGCCTGATCGAGGGTTTCGCCGCCACCGACCGCCAGGCCACCGACCTGCTGCGCAGCATGGGCGCCTCGCGCTGGGCGCAGTTCCGCTACGTGCGCCTGCCGGGCGCGCTGCCGCGGTTCTTCACCGCTCTGCGCATCGGCATCACCTACGCCGTCACCGGGGCGATCTTCGCCGAGTACGTCGGGGCGACGGCCGGGCTCGGCATCTTCATGAGCCTGCAGAAGAACTCCTTCCGCACCGACCTCGTGCTCGCCGCCGTGCTGGTCACCGCCCTGCTCTCGGTGACGCTGTTCCTGCTGACCTACGCCGTGGAGCGGCTCGTGATCCCCTGGTACCGGGCGGAGCGGGCCGATGCATGAGAGCAAGCTGCAGCTCGACGACCTGCACAAGGCGTTCCCCGGCCCGCTCCCGGTGCTCGACGGCGTGGCCTTCGACGTGGCGCCGGGGGAGTTCGTCTCGGTGATCGGCCCGAGCGGGTGCGGAAAGTCCACGCTGTTCAACGTGATCGCCGGGCTGGAGCGCCCGGACGCGGGCCGCGTCGTCGTCGACGGGGAGGACGCCACCGGGCGCGTCGACCCCTTCGCCTACATGCCCCAGCGCGACCTGCTGTTCCCGTGGCGCACCGTGCTGGACAACACGACGCTCGGGCTGGAGGTCGCCGGGGTGCCGCGACGCGTGGCCCGGGACCGCGCCCGCGCGCTGTTCGCACCGTTCGGCCTCGCCGGGTTCGAGACGGCGCGCCCGCACGAGCTGTCGGGGGGCATGCGCCAGCGCGCCGCCCTGCTGCGCACCGTCGTGCAGGACCGGGCCGTGCTGCTGCTCGACGAGCCGTTCGGCGCCTTGGACTCGCTGACCCGCACCGACATGCAGACCTGGCTCGAGGAGGTGCGCGCCCGGTTCGGCTGGACCGTCCTGCTGATCACCCACGACATCCGTGAGGCCGTCTTCCTCTCCGACCGGGTCGTCGTGCTGGGCCCGCGCCCGACCCGGGTGCGGCAGGAGGTGGCCGTGGACCTGCCCCGCCCCCGCGGCGTCGAGCTGATCACCTCGGTGCGGTTCGCGGAACTGGAGGCCGCGCTACTGGCCGCATTGCGCGGCGATTCCCACGGCGATTCCCGCGCCTGAACGCAATTCAGGCGGGAACCGCCTCCGAATCCGTGAGAGGGGCCGAGTGGAAAGCGGCTGCGGTGTCCTCGCGCAGCGCGACGGTCTCCGGGTGCTCGGGCCCGAGCAGCGCGGCCGCGTCGTCGGCGGCCCGCCGGAACGTCGCGACGGCCTGGGTCGTGCGCCCGAGCGAGGCGAGGCAACCGGCCACGTTGGCGCGCAGCGCGATGGTGTGCTCGTGGCGTGCCCCCCACGCCCGTTCCGCGTCCTGCAGGGCGGCGCCCAGCAGGGTGAGGGCCGACTCGACGTCGCCCGCCTCGGCACGGGCGAGCGCCATCCCCATCCGCGAGACGAGCGTGTCCGGGTGCGCCGCACCGAGCACGCGCCGACGCTCGGCGGTGACGCGGCCGGACAGCGACAGCGCCTCGTCCACCTCGCCGACCAGCCGGTACGCCGTCGCCAGCGCGTCGGCGGCGGTGAGGGTGCGCGGGTCGTCCTCGCCCAGCACCCGCACGCGGTCGGAGAGGTTGGCGGCCATCAGCTCGAGGCCGCGCTGCCACTGGCCCGCCCCGACGCACGCGGTGGCGAGGTTGCCGGCGACCGTGAGCGTGCCGGGGTGGTCGGCCCCGAGCGTGCCGAGGCAGCGCGCGAGCACGTCCTCGAACCCGGCGACGGCCTCGGCGGGGCGCCCGGCCGCGCAGTGGGTGGCGGCGTCGCCGTTGCGGCGGGCGAGCGCGGCGACGTCCTCGCGGCTCGGGGCCTCCGCACCGCGACCGCGGGCCTCCCGCGACCACCACACCACCGTCATCACCTCCGGAATTCCGGATCCGACGCTACGTGAGCCGCGCCGCGGGCGTCGATCTCGATCACGGCGGGAGCGACGGTTTGTGACGCAGATCGGCGCGCATTTCGCATTCGCCGCGGAAATCGTCACGGCCGGTGTGTGGGCGATGACCAGCCGTGGTCCGTACCATCCTGTGCGTGCGTGTGACCCGCAGCGCCCGCAAGCACGGGATCACGGCCGACGACATCCGACGCGTGCTGGCCGCGCCGCTGCGCACCGTGGTGCAGGGTGGCGAGCGCGGGCCCGTCGAGCTGCACATCGGGCTCACGCCGCGCCGCGACCTGCTCGAGGTGGTGGTGGCCCCGGGCGATCCGGTGGTGGTCCTGCACGCGATGCGGCTGCGCCCGTCGAACTACCGCTACCTCGCCGACCCACCCCGCTGGGGGTCAGCGGACGGCGCCCGGGGGTAGGTGGGTCGATGCCCGCACCACGAGCTCGGGCGCGAACACCACCTGCTGGTGGTCGTGGTCCCCGGTGCCGCGCGCCTCGTCGAGCAGCAGCTCGGCCGCCGTGCGCCCCAGCAGCTGGCGGGGCTGGCTCACCGAGGTGAGGGGCACGGCCGCCGCCTCCGCGAACTCGATGTCGTCGTAGCCCACGATCGCGAGGTCATCGGGCACGCGCATGCCGAGCCGCACCATCTGCTGCAGCAGTCCGAGGGCGAGCAGGTCGTTGGCGCAGAAGGCGGCGGTGGGGCGGCGCGCGGCGGGCATGCCGGCGATCCGCTCGCCCGCCCGGCGGCCCTCCGCGACGTTGAGCGCCGCCGTCTCGATGACGACGAGCTCGGCGCCGGATGTGCGCGCCGTGGCCGCTTCCGCCCCGCTGATCCGGTCCGCGACCTGGCCGATCGCGCGGGGTCCGCCGACGAAGGCGATGCGCCGGTGCCCGGACTCGAGCAGGTGCGTGACGGCGAGGTCGCCGCCGAGCACGTCGTCGACGGTGACCGAGCAGTGGCCAGGGCCTGCGCCGCGGTCCACGACCACGACCGGCGTGCCCCGGCGGGAGAGCGCGGCGATGCGCGGATCGCCCGCGTCGACGGGCGTGATCAGCACCCCCTCCACCCGCTGCTGCTCGAGCAGGTCGAGGAAGCCGGCCTGGCGGCCCGCGTCCTCGGCGCTGTTGCACAGGAACAGCGCCAGCCCCACCGCGTCGGCGGCCTCCTGCACCCCCTCGGCCACGTCGGTGAAGAACGGGTTGGAGGTGTCGAGCACGACGTAGGCCAGGGTGCGGCTGCCGCCGCCGCGCAGCTGGCGGGCCGACTCGTTGCGGACGAAGCCCATCGCCTCGATCGTGGCGAGCACCCGCTGCCGCGTGTGCTCGCTCACCAGCTCCGGCCGGTTGAGGACGTTGGAGACCGTGCCGAGCGAGACGCCCGCCTGCAGCGCGACGTCCTTCATGCTCGGGGCGCCCCGTGGGGTGGTCCCCGCTGTCACGCGCCTCGCCTCCCCGATGCGGCCGGACCTGCACGATCCTCGAGATCCTACTGCGCCGTGCGGCGGAGGCCGGGGTGGCGCGCGTACCGCGTGGGGGTCACCCGGGCCAGGGCGCGCCCGCCCGCGATCGGCGAGGGGCACCCCACTGCGGGCGGCGGAGGCGGCGGGCGCCGGCGCACTGAAACGCTTCAGGTGCATCGCCGGTGAGCGGGCGAAGGGCCTCGGCCGACCCGAGCTCCCCGTGGCCGTCCTACGGTGGAGTGCGTGGAGTCCGTGCCGTCGTCCTCGTGCTGCCCGCCCGCGCGCGGCAGCGTCACCCCGCTCGACCCCGTCCGCCCGCCGGTCCCCGCGCGCGGCGCGGCCGCGCCGTCGGGCGGGTTCGTCGCGCTGCCCGGCGGCGTGTTCGCCATGGGCAGCGAGGACCGTGACGCGGTGGCGGGCGACGGCGAGGGGCCGGTGGCCCCGGTGCGGGTGCGACCGTTCGCGATCGCGACCTGCGCGGTGTCGAACGACGAGTTCGCGGTGTTCGTGGAGGACACCGGCTACGTGACGGAGGCGGAGCGCTTCGGCTGGTCGTTCGTGTTCGCGGGGTTCCTGCCCGGGACGCTGCGCGGGGCGTCGCCCCGACCGGAGGGCACGCCGTGGTGGTGCGGCGTTCAGGGCGCCTGGTGGCGCAGTCCCGAGGGGCCCGGCTCGGACCTCGACGGGCGCGGTGACCACCCGGTCGTCCACGTCTCCTGGCACGACGCCGACGCCTACGCGCGGTGGGCGGGCGGGCGGCTGCCGACCGAGGCGGAGTGGGAGTACGCGGCGCGCGGCGGCCTGTCCGGCGCCCGTTTCGCCTGGGGTGACGAGCTGACCCCGGGAGGCGAGCACCGCTGCAACATCTGGCAGGGCCGGTTCCCGACGCGCAACACGGCCGAGGACGGCTACGCGGGCACGGCGCCGGTCGACGCGTTCCCCCCGAACGGGTACGGCCTGCACAACGTGGCCGGCAACGTCTGGGAGTGGTGCGCGGACTGGTGGGCCACCGAGCACGCGCGCACCCCGGGCGGCGAGCCCGTCACGGACCCCCGGGGCCCGGACCGCGGCACGGCGAAGCTGATGCGCGGCGGCTCCTACCTGTGCCACGACTCGTACTGCAACCGCTACCGCGTGGCCGCGCGCACGAGCAACTCGCCCGACAGCTCCTCGGGCAACCAGGGCTTCCGCATCGCCCGCGACGCCTGACCCGCCGGCGCTCGCACACCGACTGCTGCGCTCCCGCACCGACTGCAGTCGGTGCGTGAGCGCCGGAATCGGTGTGCGAGGCGGGGTGGGGGTCGGGCGCGCGTCGCTGCGCGGGACCGTTGACGGTGCTGGCTCCCGCCGCCTAGAGTGAATTGAAAGGTTTCATTCCCGGCCGCCACCGCTTCGCCGACTGGGGGATCGACGTCCGTGCGCTACTGCTTCCTGCTCCAGGTCCGGCCCGACCGGATCGACGAGTACCGCCGACGCCACGCCGCCGTGTGGCCCGACATGCTCGCGGCGCTGCGGGACTCCGGGTGGCGCAACTACTCGCTCCACCTGCGTGCGGACGGCCTCTTGGTGGGGTACGTCGAGAGCGACGACCTCGAGGCGGCGCAGCGGGCGATGGCCGCCACCGAGGTCAACGCGCGGTGGCAGGCCGAGATGGCCCCGTTCTTCGTCGACCTCGACGGTCGGCGCCCGGATGAGGGCTTCGCGGTCCTCGAAGAGGTCTTCCACCTGGAGGACCAGCTGTCCCGATCGGAGATCCAGAGGTGACTGACGTCCGGGCCGCACTGCGGCAGCAGCGCATCGAGACCCCGTCGTGGGCCTACGCCAACTCCGGCACCCGGTTCAAGGTGTTCGCGCAGGCCGGTGTGCCGCGCAACCCGGAGGAGAAGATCGCCGACGCCGCCGTCGTGCACCGGCTCACCGGCGTGGCCCCCACCGTGGCGCTGCACATCCCGTGGGACCGGGTCGAGGACTACGGCGCGCTCGCGAAGTACGCCGCCGACCAGGGCGTCGGCATCGGCGCCATCAACTCCAACGTCTTCCAGGACGACGACTACAAGCTCGGCTCGGTGACGAACCCCGACCCGGGGGTGCGCCGCAAGGCCACCGACCACCTGCTCGAGTGCGTCGACATCATGGACGCCACCGGCTCGCGGGATCTGAAGCTGTGGTTCTCCGACGGCACCAACTACCCGGGCCAGGACTCGATCCGGGCGCGGCAGGACCGGCTCGCCGAGGCCCTGCGTGAGGTGTACGACCGGCTCGGCGACGACCAGCGGATGCTGCTGGAGTACAAGCTGTTCGAGCCGGCCTTCTACACCACCGACGTGCCGGACTGGGGCACGTCCTACGCGCACTGCATCGAGCTGGGCCCCAAGGCGACGGTGTGCATCGACACCGGCCACCACGCCCCGGGCACGAACATCGAGTTCATCGTCGCGTTCCTGCTGCGGGCCGGGAAGCTGGGGGCGTTCGACTTCAACTCCCGCTTCTACGCCGACGACGACCTGATGGTCGGCGCCGCCGACCCGTTCCAGCTGTTCCGGATCATGCACGAGATCGTTGCCGCCGACGCGCTCTCCGCCGAGGCGGGCATCGCGTTCATGCTCGACCAGTGCCACAACATCGAGGCCAAGATCCCGGCGATCATCCGCTCCGTGATGAACGTCCAGGAGGCCACGGCGAAGGCGCTGCTCATCGACGCGGATGCCCTCGCGGCGGCGCAGCGGGCCGGTGACGTCCTCGCCGCGAACGCCGTGCTGATGGACGCCTACAACACCGACGTCCGCCCGCTGCTGCGCGAGCTGCGCGAGGAGATGGGCCTGGACCCGGACCCGATCGCCGCCTACCACCGCTCCGGCTACCAGGAGCGCATCGTGGCGGAGCGGGTGGGCGGCGAACAGGCCGGCTGGGGCGCGTAGGCCCTCCCGGGTTGCAGCAGAGTGGCTTTGCTGCAACCACGTTGCGTGAAAGTGGCTGTGCCGCAACCCAGAGACCCCCGGAAGGGATCATGACTCACCCCACCGTCTCCGAGCTCATCGCGCGGAGCAACCGGCTCGGTGCCGACCCGACCACCACCAACTACGCCGGCGGCAACACCTCGGCGAAGGGCTCGGAGACCGACCCGGTCACCGGCGCGCCGGTCGAGCTGCTGTGGGTCAAGGGCTCCGGTGGCGACCTCGGCACCCTCACCGAGAAGGGCCTGGCCGTGCTGCGGCTGGACCGGATGCGGGCGCTGGTGGACGTCTACCCGGGCGTCGAGCGCGAGGACGAGATGGTCGCCGCCTTCGACTACTGCCTGCACGGCAAGGGCGGGGCGGCGCCGTCGATCGACACGGCCATGCACGGGCTGGTGGAGGCCGAGCACGTCGACCACCTGCACCCCGACGCCGGCATCGCGCTGGCCACCGCGGCCGACGGGGAGGCGCTCACCAAGGAGGTCTTCGGCGACCGGGTCGTGTGGGTGCCCTGGCGGCGCCCGGGGTTCCAGCTGGGCCTGGACATCGCGGCGGTGAAGGCGGCGAACCCCCAGGCCGTCGGCGTGATCCTCGGCGGGCACGGCATCACCGCGTGGGGCGCCACCAGCCAGGAGTGCGAGCGGAACTCCATGGAGATCATCCGCACCGCGCAGGCCTACCTCGACTCCCGGGGCGCGGCGGAGCCGTTCGGACCGCTGCGCCCCGGCTTCGAGGCACTGCCCGAGGACGAGCGGCGGGCCCGCGCGGCCGCACTCGCGCCCGTGGTGCGGGGGCTGGCGTCCACCGACCGTCGCCAGGTCGGGCACTTCACCGACGCGGACGTCGTGCTGGACTTCCTGTCCCGCGAGAAGCTGGAGCCCCTCGCCGCGCTCGGCACGAGCTGCCCGGACCACTTCCTGCGCACCAAGGTCGCACCCCTCGTGCTCGACCTGCCCGCCACAGCTCCCCTCGAGGACGTCGTCGCGCGGCTGCGCGAGCTGCACGCGGCCTACCGCGAGGACTACCGCGCCTACTACGAGCGCCACGCCACTCCGGACTCCCCGGCGATGCGCGGAGCCGACCCGGCGATCGTGCTCGTGCCGGGCGTGGGCATGTTCAGCTTCGGCGCGAACAAGCAGACGGCGCGCGTGGCCGGCGAGTTCTACGTCAACGCGATCAACGTGATGCGCGGCGCCGAAGCCGTGTCGACCTACGCGCCGATCCCGGAGTCGGAGAAGTTCCGCATCGAGTACTGGGCCCTCGAGGAGGCCAAGCTCGCGCGGATGCCGAAGCCCAAGCCGCTCGCGGGGCGCGTCGCGCTCGTCACCGGCGGCGGCTCCGGCATCGGCAAGGCCATCGCGCAGCGCCTCGCGGCCGAGGGCGCGTGCGTGGCCGTGGCCGACCGGGACGCCGAGGCCGCGGCCGCCGTCGCCGCCGAGCTCGGGTCGACCGACGTGGCCGTGCCGGTCACCGTGGACGTCACCGACTCCGCCGCCGTGGCCGCCGCGGTGGACGCCGCGGCGCTGGCGTTCGGTGGTGTCGACCTCGTCGTCAACAACGCGGGGCTCTCGATCTCGAAGCCGCTGCTGGAGACCACCGACGACGACTGGGACCTCCAGCACGACGTCATGGCGAAGGGGTCGTTCCTGGTCTCCCGTGCCGCCGCGAAGGCGATGGTGGCGCAGGGCATGGGCGGCGACATCGTCTACATCGCCAGCAAGAACGGCGTGTTCGCCGGCCCGAACAACGTGGCCTACGGTGCCGCGAAGGCCGACCAGGCCCACCAGGTGCGGCTGCTGGCCGCGGAGCTCGGCGGGCACGGGATCCGCGTCAACGGCGTCAACCCGGACGGCGTGGTGCGCGGCTCCGGGATCTTCGCCGGCGGCTGGGGTGCGCAGCGGGCCGCCGTCTACGGCGTGCCCGAGGAGGAGCTGGGCGCGTTCTACGCCCAGCGCACCCTGCTCAAGCGCGAGGTGCTGCCCGAGCACGTGGCCGCGGCGGTCTTCGCCCTCACCGGTGGCGACCTCACCCACACCACGGGCCTGCACATCCCGGTCGACGCCGGGGTCGCCGCGGCCTTCCTGCGCTGAGGGCGGCGGGCGTGGCAGGCGTGCGGGTCGCGGCGGTCGACCTCGGGGCGTCCAGCGGCCGGGTCATGGCCGCCGAGGTGGGCCCCGACCGGCTGGAGCTCACCGAGGCCGCCCGGTTCCCCAACGGGCCGGTGCGGCTGGGCGACACCCTGCACTGGGACCTGCTCGCGCTCTACCGCGGCCTGCTGGACGGGCTGCGCGCCGCTGGCCCCGCGCTGGACGCGGTCGGCATCGACTCGTGGGGCGTCGACTTCGGCCTGCTCGACCGCACGGGCGCCCTGCTCGGCAACGTCGTGCACCACCGCGACGCCCGCACCGACGGGGTGGCGCAGCGGCTGGGGGAGACGTTCCCGCCCGCGCAGCTGTACGGGGCCACCGGCGTGCAGGTGATGCCGATCAACACGATCTACCAGCTGGTGGCGGCCGCCGGCACGCCGCAGCTGGAGGCGGCCACCGACCTGCTGCTGCTGCCCGACCTGCTCGCGTACTGGCTCACCGGGGCCCGGCGGGCCGAGGTGACCAGCGCCTCCACCACGGGTCTGCTCGACGTCCGCGAGCGGGACTGGTCGGCCGAGGTCATGCGGCGGGCCGGCATCGACCCGGGGCTGTTCGCGCCGCTCGTCGAGCCGGGGGAGCGGGTCGGGGAGGTCGCGCCGCACGTGCTGGCCGACACCGGCTTGTCCGGCCCGGTCCCGGTGATCGCGGTCGGTTCGCACGACACGGCGTCGGCGGTGGTCGGGGTGCCCGCCGAGGGGGAGCGGTTCGCGTTCATCTCCTGCGGCACCTGGTCGCTCGTCGGCGTCGAGCTGGACGCGCCGGTGCTCACCGAGGAGAGCCGGGTGGCGAACTTCTCCAACGAGCTCGGCGTCGACGCCACGGTGCGCTACCTGCGCAACGTCATGGGCCTGTGGCTGCTGCAGGAGTGCCTGCGGGCCTGGCCCGGCGCCGACCTGCTCGCCCTGCTCGACGACGCGGCGCGCGCCCCCGCGTTCGCCGCGGTGGTCGACGCGGGGGACCCGGGGTTCCTCGCGCCGGGAGACATGCCCGAGCGGATCGCTGCGGCGTGCCGGCGCACCGGCCAGGAGCCGCCGCGCGACCGCGGCGCCACCGTGCGGTGCGTGCTCGACAGCCTCGCGCTCGCCCACCGCCGCACGGTCCGGGAGGCGGTGGCGTTGTCCGGCCGCGCCGTCGACGTCGTCCACGTGGTCGGCGGCGGCGCGCGCAACGCCCTGCTCTGCCAGCTCACGGCCGACGCCTGCGGCCTCCCGGTCGTGGCGGGCCCGGTGGAGGCCACGGCGCTGGGGAACGTCCTGGTGCAGGCCCGCGCACTGGGCGCGGTCCGCGGCGGCCTGCCCGAGATGCGCGCCCTGCTGCGCGCGACGCAGCGGTTGGAGCGCTACGAGCCGCAGGGCGACGACCGCGCCTGGGCGGCGGCGGAGCGGCGGCTGGGGCAGCCGGCTCCCGCCTGAGCCCGCTCGCACACCGACTTCGTGTCCCACGCACCGACTGCAGTCGGTGCGGGACCGCAGATGTCGGTGTGCGACAGCGGTGATCGATGCGAGGTGCACGGTGGCGCTGGCGGACCAGCCGTGGTGTGCTGCTCGCTCACACACCGACTTCGTGCCTCACACACCGACTGCAGTCGGTGTGTGAGCACCGAAATCGGTGTGTCACCTGCCGGGGGCGGCGGCGTCGTACGGTCGGGGCGTGCTGCGGATCGAGACCGTCCCGTTCGACCACCCGGAGGCCACCGCGCTGCGGGAGGCCCAGCGCGCCGAGCTCGCCGCCCGGTACGGCACCCCGGACAGCGAGCCGGGTCCGGCGCCGACGGCCGCGGACACGACGGTGTTCCTGCTCGCCCGGGACGCGGACGGCGCCGCCGTCGGGTGCGGGGCCCTGCGGGAGCTGGAGCCGGGCGCGGGCGAGGTGAAGCGCATGTACGTGGTGCCGCAGCGGCGGCGCGGCGGGGTGGCCGGGGCCGTGCTCGCCGCCCTGGAGGCGGAGGCCGCCCGTCGGGGCTGGACCCGCCTGCTCCTGGAGACCGGCACCGCGCAGCCCGACGCGATGGCCTTCTACGAGCGCCACGGCTACCGGAGGATCGAGAACTACGGCCACTACGCGAACTCGACGCTCTCGGTCTGCTACGAACGCGCGGTGGAACCCCGTCCCGCCCTGACGAACGGCACTCTCGTCGGTCCCTAGCCGACGAGAGTGCCGCTCGTCAGAGCTCGAGGGGCGGCCCCGCGCACCACGCCGGGGCCGGCCCGTGCCGCGGAACCGGTGACCGGCACCGCGCGATCCGTTACGGTCAGCGTTGACCGTCAGCGAGTGTCGGCACGGAGGTGTCATGGACGACGACCGCGCCAGGGTCGAGGAGGCCGCCCGGAAGGTCGTGGAGTCCCACGACCCCCGTTCGCTGCCCACGAGCGAGTTCCTGGGCGCCTGCTTCGATGCCGGCCTGTCCTGGGTGCACTTCCCCGAGGGGCTCGGCGGCCTCGGGGTGTCGCGGGGGCTGCAGGCCACCGCCGACGCGATCCTGCAGGAGGCGGGCGGGCCGAACCCGTTCTCGCTCAACCCGATCGGCCACGGGATGGCGGCGGCCACCGTGCTCGAGCACGGCTCCCCGGAGCTGGCACGCGACCTGCTCCGACCGCTCGCGACCACCGAGCACATCTGGTGCCAGCTGTTCTCCGAGCCCGGGGCCGGGTCCGACCTCGCCGGGCTCGCGACCTCCGCGGTCCGGGACGGCGACGAGTGGGTCGTCAACGGGCAGAAGGTGTGGACGAGCCTCGCGCACCGCGCCCGCTACGCCCTGCTGCTCGCGCGCAGCGACCCCGACCAGCCCAAGCACAAGGGGCTCACCTACTTCGTGCTCGACATGCAGGCCCCGGGCGTCGAGACCCGGCCGCTGCGGCAGATGACCGGGCAGGCCGAGTTCAACGAGGTCTACCTCTCCGACGCCCGCATCCCCGACTCCCACCGCCTCGGCGAGGTCGGCAACGGCTGGCGGGTCGCGATGACCACGCTGATGAACGAGCGCTCCGCGATCGGCGGGTCGTCGTCCGTGCGCGGCGAGGGCACGATCGCCGAGGCGGTGGAGCTGTGGGCCCGCTACCCGCAGCGGCACACCCCGGTGCTGCGCGACCGGCTCGCCGCGCTGTGGACGCGCGCGGAGGCGCAGCGGCTCACCGACGAGCGCGCGCGGCGCTCGGCCACCACGGGTTCGCCGGGGCCGGAGGGCTCCATCGCGAAGCTCGTCAACGCCGAGCTCAACCAGCAGGTCTACGAGTTCTGCATGGAGCTGATCGGGCCCGAGGCCACGCTCTACGGCGACTACACCCAGCGCGAGATCACGCGCATGGAGGACTACCGCGGGCCGGTGCAGCAGCGGTTCCTGCGCGCCCGCGCCAACACGATCGAAGGGGGCACCTCGGAGGTGCTGCGCAACATCCTCGGCGAACGGATCCTCGGCCTGCCCGGTGACCTGCGTGCCGACGCCGGCAAGCCGTGGAAGGAGATCCCCCGTGGCTGAGTACCTGTTCTCGGAGGAGCAGCAGGACCTGCGCAGCGCCGTGCGGCAGTTCTGCGCCGACCGGTTCGACGAGGCCACCGTGCGGCGGCTGATGGACAGCGACACCGGGCACGACCCCGCGCTGTGGGCGCGGCTGGGCGGCGAGCTGGGCGTGCTCGGGCTGGCGGTGCCCGAGGACCGCGGCGGCGCGGGCGGCGGGATCGTCGACCAGGCGATCGTCGCGGAGGAGTTCGGTGCGGCGCTCGTGCCCGGCCCGGTGCTGGGCACGGTCGGCCTCGCGATCCCCGCGCTCGTCGCGGCCGGGGGCGAGGAGCTGCTCCCCGCACTCGTGGCGGGGGAGCGCACGGGCGCCCTCGCCGTGCCCGCCGACGCATTGACCGCCACGGACCCGACCGTCACCGCCGACGGCCACCGGCTCACCGGCGAGGTCGCCCAGGTCGTCGACGGTGCGGCCGACGTGCTGCTGGTGCCCGCGCGCACCCCGGACGGCCTCGCGCTCTACGCCACCGACGGCGGCGAGCGCACCCCGCTGTCCACCCTGGACCGCACGCGCCGCCAGGCCCGGGTCCGGTTCGACGCCACGCCGGCGCGCCTGCTCGCCACCGGCGCCGATGCGGGGCGCGCCGTCACGGCCGCGCTGCACGTCGGCGGGGCGCTGCTCGCGGCCGAGCAGGTGGGAGGGGCGCAGCGGATGCTCGACCTCACCGTCGCCTACGCGGGCACCCGGCTGCAGTTCGGGCGTCCGATCGGCTCCTTCCAGGCGGTCAAGCACCGGTGCGCGGACATGTTCGTGCTCGTGGAGCACGCCCGCTCCGCCGCCCAGCACGCGGCGTGGGCGTTGCAGGACGGGAGCGACGACGCCGACCTCGCCGTCGGGATCGCGCAGGCCACCTGCTCGGAGGCCTACCAGCGGGTGACGTCCGACGCCGTGCAGCTGCACGGCGGGATCGGCTTCACCTGGGAGCACCCCGCGCACCTGTACCTCAAGCGGGCCGTGAGCGACGCCGCGCTGCTGGGCGGCGCCGCGGCGCACCGGGAACGGATCGCCGCGCGGGTGCTCGACACGGCGCGGGCGACGGGGTCGCCGGCGGTGGCGAGCGGCTAGCGGAGCTTGCGGAGCGAACATCGGAGCTGCGGTCGTCAAGCGGTTATCGGGCCTCTGACCTGCGATCTTGCGACCCAACTCGGGTGACAGCGGTGCGGGGCGTGGCTAGCGTTCCACCTCGTGGACGGTGGGGAGCAGCGCACGGGGCTCGAGGACGTCACCGTGACCTACGGCGGCGAGCCCGCGCTGCGCGGCGTCACGCTGCTGACCCGTCCCGGGGAGGTGCTCGCGGTCGTCGGGCCGTCGGGCAGCGGCAAGACCACCGCGCTGCGGGCCGTCGCGGGGCTCCAGGCGGTCCGGCGGGGCCGGGTGCTGGTGGCCGGGCAGGACGTCACCGGCGTGGCAGTGGCGCGGCGCGACGTCACGATGGTCTTCCGCGAAGGGTCGCTCGTGCCGTTCCTCGACGTGGCCGCGAACCTCACGCGCTCGGCCGGCGCGTTCGGCGTCGCGCCGCCCGAGGCGGCCCGGCGGGTGGCGGCCCGCAGCAGGCTGCTGGGGCTGGTCCGGCTGCTGCCGCGGTTGCCCCGCACCCTGTCGGCCGGGGAGAACGGGCTCGCCGGTGTCGGCCGTTCGCTGGTGCGCACGCCGCGGGCGTTCCTGTTCGACGAGCCGCTGGCGCACCTCGACGCGGCCGAGCGTTCGCGCACCCGCCGCACGATCGTCGACGCCGTGCGCACCTCGGGGGTGGGCGCGCTCTACGTCACGCACGACCAGGCCGAGGCGATGGCCGTCGGCGACCGGCTCGCCGTGCTGCACGACGGCCGCATCCGCCAGCTCGACCGGCCCCGCCAGGTGTACCGGGCTCCGGCCGACGTGTTCGTCGCCGAGTTCGTCGGCGGGCCCGGCCTGGGACTGCTGCCGGCGCGGCTGGTCGCGTCGGGCGGTTGCGCGGGCTTCCAGGTCGGCGGGCGCACTCTCCCGCTCTGGGGGCCGGTGCCGGCTGGGCTCGCCGCCCATGTCGGGGCGCCGGTGCTGCTGGGTCTGCGCGCCGAGGACGTCGCGGAGGCTGGACCGGGCGCCGATCCGGCCTCGGTCGCGCTGCCGGTGTCGGTGCGCCGCGTGGAGCGGCCGGGTGCCGACGCCGTGGTGAGCGCCGAGGTCACCGTGCCCGGGGAGGCCGACGGGGCCTCCGTGGTGGCGCGCGTGCCGGGCGGCTCGGCGCTGCGCGAGGGCGCCCGTGCCGAGCTGGTCGTGGACGCCCGGCGCGCGCACGTCTTCGACCCGGTGTCGGGGGAGGCGCTCCTGCACCCGGCCTGACCGGATCAGGTGTCGGGCAGGGCCGCCAGCAGCTTGTCGAGGGTGATCGGGAGGTCCCGGACGCGCACGCCGGTGGCGTGGTGGACGGCGTTCGACACCGCGGCCGCCGTGCCGACGATCCCGATCTCGCCGATGCCCTTGGCGCCCATCGGGTTGACGTGCGGGTCGGCGCCGTCGAGCCAGTGGGCCTGCACGTCGCCGACGTCGGCGTCGACCGCCACGTGGTACTCGGCGAGGTCGTGGTTGACGACGTGCCCGAACCGCGGGTCGAGCACGCTCTCCTCCTCGAGCGCCATCGACAGGCCCATGGTCATCCCGCCGAGGAACTGCGAGCGCGCGGTGCGCGGGTTGACGATGCGCCCGGCGTCGAACACGCCGAGCACCCGCGGCACGCGGATCTCGCCGGTGTCGGCGTGCACGCGCGCCTCGACGAACTGCGCGCCGAACGCGAACATCGCCCACTGCTCGGCCTCGGGGTTCGGCCCGGAGGAGCCGTCGATCTCGTCGCCGTCGTCGGGCTCGGTGCCGAACTTGTCGCGGAACGCCCGCGCGACCGCGACCAGCGCCGAGCCCCAGCTCGACGTCCCCGACGACCCTCCGGCCACCGAGGCGGTGGGATGGTCGGTGTCGCCGATGAGCACGTCGACGTCCTCGCTCGGCACGCCGAGGGCGTCGGCGGTGATCTGCGGGAGGACGGTCCAGGCGCCGGTGCCCAGGTCGGCGGCGCCGATCCGGGCCACGTAGCGACCCCGCTCGAACCGGATCACCGCGCTGGAGGGCTGCCGCATCGCCGGGTAGATCGAGGACGCGACGCCGGTGCCGACGAGCCAGCCGCCCTCGCGGTGCGCAGCCGGACGCGGGTCGCGGCCGGCCCAGCCGAAGCGTGCGGCGCCCTCGCGCAGGCACTCCACGAGCCTGCGGCTGGAGAACGGCTTGCCCGACTCCGGGTCGACGTCGGGCTCGTTGCGGATCCGCAGCTCGACCGGGTCGATGCCCAGTTCGCAGGCGAGCTCGTCCATCGCGACCTCGGGCGCGAACATCCCCGGGCACTCGCCGGGTGCGCGCATCCACGAGGGCACCGGCACGTCGAGCGCCGCGAGGCGGTGCGTGGTGCGCCGGTGCGGCGCGGCGTACACGTGCCGGCTCACCACGGCGGTCTGCTCGGCGAACTCCTTGATGCGCGAGGTCTGCTCGACGACGTCGTGGGCGATCGCCGAGAGCCGGCCCTCGCGGTCGGCGCCCAGCTGGACGCGCTGGATCGTCGGGGTGCGGTAGCCGGCGAGGGAGAACATCTGCTGGCGGGTGAGCGCCAGCTTCACCGCGCGCCCGGGCACGGCGCGGGCCGCCAGCGCGGCGAGCACCACGTGGGCGTGCGGCACGCCCTTCGACCCGAACCCGCCGCCCACGTACGGGCAGATCACCCGCACCCGCTCCGCGTCGAGGCCGAACACCGCGCAGATCGCGCTGCGCGCCGGGTGCACGCCCTGCGTGGAGTCCCACAGCGTCAGCGACGTGCCGTCCCACAAGGCGGTCGTGGCGTGCGGTTCGAGCGGGTTGTTGTGGTACATCGCGGTCGTGTAGGTCTGCCGGACGGTCACCGGCGCCTCCGCGAGCGCTGTCTCGACGTCGCCCTCGGTGGTGTCGGTCGGGAACGCCGGGTTGACCTTCTCCGGGGCGTAGAGGTCGTCGCGGTCGGCCGCGAGCGTGACGTCGTGGGTGTCGTCGGCGTAGTCGACGTGCACGAGGTCGGCGGCGCGCCGTGCCACCTCCGAGGTCTCGGCGACCACCACGCCCACGAACTGGCCCCGGAAGGCGATGTCGGTGCTCTGCAGCACGGCGAGCTCGGCGTCCTCGGCTGCGGGCAGCCGTTCCGCGGTCAGGGGCGTGAGCACGGCCAGCACGCCCTCGAGCGCCTCGGCGGCCGCGGTGTCGATCGCGTTCACCCGCCCGCGGGCGATGCGGGACTGGACGGGGTGGCAGTACGCCGCGTGCTCCACCGGGGTCTCGTAGGCGTAGACGGCCAGGCCGCGCACCTTGTCGGCGCCGTCGCGGCGGACGAGGTCGCGCCCGATGGCGTGGGGCTCCAGCAGTTCGGTCATCTCACGCCTCCTCGACGGCCAGCTCGCGCAGCACCGCCACGAGCGTGCGCGTCAGCAGCGGGATCTTGAACGCGTTGCCGCCGTCGATGCCGTCCTGCGGGCGGGCGTCGGAGAGCTCGGCGTCGGCTGCGGCGCGGAAGCTGCGGACGTCCGGGGCCGCCCCGCGCAGGACCTCCTCGGCGCGGTGGGCGCGCCACGGCTTGTGCGCCACGCCGCCGAAGGCGACCCGCGCGTCCCGCACCACCCCGCCGGCCACGTCGAGCGCGGCGGCCACGGAGACCAGCGCGAACGCGTAGGAGGCGCGGTCGCGCACCTTGCGGTAGCGGGAGCGGCGGGCCATCGGCAGTGGCGGGAGGTCGATCGCCGTGATCAGCTCGCCGTGCGACAGCACGGTGTCCTGCTCGGGCCGGTCCCCGGGCAGCCGGTGCAGGTCGACGAACGGCAGCGTGCGCTCGCCGTCGACGCCGAGCACGTGCACGCGGGCGTCCAGCGCGGCCAGGGCCACGGCCATGTCCGACGGGTGGGTGGCGATGCAGTGCCGCGAGGCGCCGAGCACCGCGTGCCCGCGCGTCGCGCCACCGACGGCGGCGCAGCCCGAGCCGGGGTCGCGCTTGTTGCACGGCGTCGTGACGTCCTGGAAGTAGACGCAGCGGGTGCGCTGCAACGGGTTGCCGCCCGTCGTCGCCATGTTGCGCAGCTGCCCGGACGCGCCCGAGAGCAGGGCCTGCGCGAGCACCGGGTAGCGCTCGCGGACGCGCCGGTCGGCGGCCAGGTCGCTGTTGCGCACGCCGGCGCCGATCCACAAGCCGCCCCCGTCGTCGTCGCGGATCTCGGCGGAGGTCAACGCGGTCACGTCGACCAGCAACCCCGGCTCCGCGACGCCGAGCTTCAGGTGGTCGACGAGGTTGGTGCCGCCCGCGAGGAACGCCGCCTCCGGGTCGGCGCTGACCACCCGGACCGCGTCGGCGGCGTCGCCGGGAGCCTCGTAGGCGAACGGCCTCATCGCGCGCCTCCCGCGGACGTGACGGCCGCGCGGATGCCGGCGTAGGCGCCGCAGCGGCACAGGTTGCCGCTCATCCGCTCCGCGACCTCCTCGTCGTCCAGGTGCGGTTCGGCGCCGTCCGGGGTGACGATGCTGGCCCAGCCCGCGTCGAGCTCGTCCAGGACACCGACCGCCGAGCACACCTGGCCGGGGGTGCAGTAGCCGCACTGGTACCCGTCGTGGTCGAGGAACGCCTGCTGCACCGGGTGCAGCGCCCCGGCGGGTGCGAGCCCGTCGGCGGTGGTGACCTCGTGGCCGTTCCGCGTGACGGCCAGTACGAGGCAGGACAGCACCCTCCGGCCGTCGAGCAGCACGGTGCATGCCCCGCACTGGCCGTGGTCGCAGCCCTTCTTCGGGCTGATCACCCCCAGCCGCTCGCGCAGCGCGTCGAGCAGGGTGGTGCGGGTGTCGACGGTGACCTGCCGCGGCCGGCCGTCGACGTGCAGGGTGATGTCGGCGTCCATGACCCCTGCTTTCCCCGGGGCCTCCTCGTTACACCGGTACGCCAGATCGGCGAGCCGATCTGTGACACCTGCCGGGGCGTGCAGCGTCCTGCGTCCGCGCGACGTAGGAAGGACGGGTGACCGGCTCCGTCCCCACCCGCGTGCCGCTGGGGCGCGTGCTCGCCCTGGGCGGGCTGTCCGCGTTCGGCCCGCTGGCGCTGGACCTCTACCTCCCCGCGCTGCCGCAGCTCGCCGCGGACCTGCGCACGCCGGAGGCGTCGGCCCAGCTGACGCTCTCGACGTGCATGGTCGGGCTCGCGCTCGGGCAGCTGCTGGTCGGCCCGGCCACCGACCGCGTGGGCAGGCGGTGGCCGCTGCTGGCCGGCGTGGGGCTGTTCGCGGTCTCGGCGGCCCTGTGCGCGCTGGCCCCGTCGATCGAGGTGCTGCTCGCGCTGCGGCTGCTCACCGGGATCGCGGGTGGTGCCGGGCTGGTGATCGCGCGGGCGATGGTCCGCGACCTCTACGACAGCGCCGCCGCGGCGCGGGTGTTCGCGCTGCTCATGCTCGTGAGCGGCACGGCGCCGGTCGCGGGGCCGGTGCTCGGCGGGCAGCTGCTGCGCGTCACCGACTGGCGGGGCGTCTTCGGTGCGCTCGCCGCCATCGGTGCGGTGCTGTTCGCGGCGGCGCTCACCCAGCGCGAGACCCTGCCGCCGGAGCGCCGCCGCGCGGGCGGGCTCGGGGTCGTGGCCCGCACGCTGCGCGACGTCGCGCGCGACCGGACGTTCCTGCTGCCCGGCCTCGTGCAGGGCCTGGGGATGTGCGCGATGTTCACCTACATCGCGATGGGCAGCTTCGTGCTGCAGGACCCCGCCGTGGTGGACGGGGCCCTCGACGCGCAGGGTTACGCCCTGGTGTTCGCGGTGAACGCGCTCGGGATCGTGCTCGCCGGGCGGATCAGCGCGTGGTCGGTCGGGCGGGCCGGCCCGCGGCGCCTGCTGGGCGCGGGGGTCGCGGTCGAGCTCGCCGCGGCGCTGGTCCTGCTGGTCTGCGCGCTCACCACCCGGTCGGTGTGGGCGCTGCTGCCGCCGCTGTTCGTGCTCGTGTCCTGCACCGGCCTGCTCATGCCGAACGCGACGGCGCTGGCGCTCGGCGGACAGGGCCACCGGGCCGGTACGGCGTCCGCGCTGCTCGGGGTGCTGCAGTTCGCATTCGCGGCCACCGTGCCGCCACTGGCCTCGCTGGGCGGGGTCACCCCGGTCGTCATGGCCGCGACGATCCTCGGCTCGGCGCTCGCGGGAGGCCTCGCCTACGTGGCGGTGTGGCGGATGCGGCAGCCGGTGCCCGCGGGCTGACCGGCCTACGCTTCGCCCGTGCGGATCGCCTCGCTGCTCCCGGCGGCCACCGAGATCGTCACCGTCCTCGGGCGCGCCGACGACCTGGTGGCGGTGACCTACGAGTGCGACGCCGACGCCCGGCGGCGCGCGGCCGTGGTCGTGGACACGGCCTTGCCTGCCGGCCTGGAGCCCGCCGCGATCGACGCCGCGGTCCGCGAGCGCGTGGCGCGGGGCCTGCCGTTGTACGAGCTGGACCGGGCCGCGCTGGCAGGCCTGGCGCCCGACCTGATCCTCACGCAGGACCTGTGCCGGGTGTGCGCGCTGCCCGCAGGCACGGTCTCCGAGGCCCTCGCGGCGATCGGCTGCGCCGCGGACGTCCTCTCGGTCGATCCGCACACCGTGGACGAGGTGCTCGCCGCGGTCGTCGCGATCGGGGAGCGGGCGGACGCCGCGGCGGAGGCCGAGGCACTGGTGGCACGGCTGCGCGCCCGGTTGGCGGCGGTGGCGGGCGTCGTGGCGGGCCGGCCGCGACCCCGCGTGCTCGTGCTGGAGTGGGTCGACCCGCCGTTCCTCGCCGGGCACTGGGTGCCCGAGCTGGTGCGCCGCGCGGGCGGGGAGCCGGTCGGCGGGGCGGACGGCGGGCGCAGCACGTCGGCGGAGTGGGCGCAGCTGGCGGCGCTGCCCGTGGACGCGGTGCTCGTCGCGCCCTGCGGGTACGGCCTCGACGACGCCCTGGCGCAGGCCGCCACCGTGCGCGAGCGGTTCCCCGACGCCCCGGTGTTCGCGATCGACGCCGACTCCTACGTCGTGCGCGCCGGGCCGCGGCTCGTCGACGGGATCGAGGCGATCGCGTGGGCGCTGCACGCGGACGCCGTGCCGGAACCGCCGCCGGGGCGGATCGCCCGCGTCGGCCCGCCCGGGCGCTGATCGGTAGGGGGACCGCGCCCGGCGCACGGCGATCAGCTCGGACCCGGGCTCGTCACGGGACGCGCGTCGGCCGGACCGGCGACACCCGCGGCCGGTCGAAGATCAGGTGGGTCTGGGCGTGGCCGATCTCCGGGCGGGTGGTGAGGTGGTCGACGATCAGCCGGTGCAGGTGGGCGCTGTCGGCCACCGCGACGTGGAGGAAGAAGTCGTCCGGTCCGGAGACCGTGTAGAACGCGAGGGTCTCCGGCAGCGCCAGTACGGCGGCGGTGAGCGACTCGACCAGCTCCCGGCGGTGCGGGCGCAGCTGGATGGCGATGAACGCGTGCAGGCCGCGCCCGACGGCGGCCGGGTCCACCACCGCGCGGACCGCCGTGATCACGCCGAGCGCGCGCAGCCGCCGCACCCGCTCGTGGCACGACGACGTCGGCAGCCCGACCCGGGCCGCCAGCTCCTTGTTGGTCACGGACGCGTCGTCCTGCAACTGCTGCAGGATCCGCCAGTCCACCGGATCGAGTTGGGCGTCACGAGGCATGGCCCGGACAGTATCCGGAGTGGTTTGCGAGAAGTCGGACGATCCCCGAGATTCGTGGGGTGCCTCCCCGCTGTGTCCTCGTCCTCGACCCCGCCGCTCCGCGGTGGCTGATCGCCAACGCCTCGGCCGTGCTCGGCGCCTCCGCGGGCGCCGCGGGTGCCGCCACGCTCGGACCCGACCTGACCGACGCCTCCGGCTCCCGCTGGCCGGGCATCGCCGAGATCGTCGTGCCCGTGCTGGCCGCGCCGCCCGCCGAGCTCGCGGCGCTCCGGGCCGCCGCACCGGACGCCGGTGTCACCGCCCTGGCCTTCCCCGACCTCGCGCAGGCCTCACCCACCTACGCCGCTTTCGAAGAGGCGATGACCCGCACGCCCACCGACGGGATCGGGCTGCACGCCGTCGCGCTGCTCGGGCCGGGCAACGCCGTCCGCAGGCTCACCAGGCACCTGTCCGCCCTCGCCGACCCGGTGCCGGTCCCGTGAGCATCGAGCGCTGGACCGCGTTCGTCGGCGTCCTGCTGGTGGTGCTGTGCACGCCGGGACCGGACTTCGCGGTCGTGCTGCGCCACGCCCTGGAGCACCCGCGGCGCGGGGCGCGGGCGGCCGCGGGCATCGTCACGGGGCTGGCCGGACACACGGCAGCCGCGGCACTGGGCCTCTCCGCCGTGCTGGCGGCCCGGCCCGACGTGCTCACCGCGATCCGCCTGGCGGGGGCCGCCTACCTCGCGTGGCTCGGCGTCCAGGCGGTGCGTTCCGCGTTCCGGCCCGCACCCGCTTCGGAGGCCCGGGACGCCCGCACCCCGCACCCGTACCGCGACGGGCTCGCCACGAACCTGCTCAACCCCAAAGCGCTGCTCTTCTTCCTCGGGCTGATCCCGCAGTTCGTCGTCCCGGGCCCGGCGATGACCGCGCAGCTGCTCCTGCTCGCCGCCACCACCATCGTCGCGTCGGTGCTGTGGTGGGCGGTGGTGATCCTCGTGGCCGGGCGGGGCCGTGCCGCGCTCGCCCGCGCCCGGGTGCGCCGTGCGGTCGACGGCGTCACCGGCGGGGCGCTGCTGGGTGTCGCGCTCACCGTCGCCCGGGGATGAGCGGCGGTGGGTGGCTCAGCCCCAGTACGCCGCCGCCCGCTTCGCCATCAGCTCGCGGTTCCGCCGCGTGGTGTTCTCGTGCAGCTCGCCGGTGCCCCAGTCCACGATCACCCCGTAGCGGCGCACCAGATCCAGGATGTCCAGCTCTCCCTCCCGGTACCGTCGTGCGACGTCCGCGGCGTCCTCCTCCAGCCAGCCGCGGCGCGCTCCGGCGATCTCGCGGCGCAGCTCGTCGGTGGCGGTGCGGTCGATCTCGTAGCGGTCGAGCTCGGGGTCGATCGGTGTGATCACCACGCCGTAGTCCCGTGCGGCGCGGGCCACCGAGACGTAGCCGTCCACCACGTCCTCCACCACGGCCGCCGGATCGCGCTCCAGCGGGTCGCCGAACCCGCCACCACCCGCGGACGGGCGGGTGAAGGCGTCGCCGGGCCGGACGGGCACGCCGGAGAAGGTCGCGCCGAGGAAGCGCTCCTCCTCGGTGCCCCTGTTGAGCCACACCCCGTGGGGGACCGATGGCAGGCCGCCCTCGATCCCCCACGTGATCGAACGCGCCCGGTCGCAGCAGTACGACATCACGGTGCTCTCGCAGTCGGTGAGCGTGCCACCCTTCTCCAGACCGCAGCCGCCGCGGTGGCGGCCCGGCCCGCCGGAGTCGGCCACGATGCGGTGCGCCGAGGTCAGCACGGGGGACAGCCGCTCCTGTCCCTCGACCGGCTGCACGGCGAGCCCGGCGCCGAACACGGGCGCAGTGGCGCCGGAGCCGTCCTTGGTGGCGCGGCCACCCCAGCCACCGGCCATCCAGTCGTACCACATGAAGTAGGCGCGATCGGCCGTCCGCGCGTCGCGGCCGCCGACGAGCAGGTACTCGAGGTTGAACGCGCAGGCCATCGCGCGCTCGGGCATCACCTGCGACCAGATCTCGAAGATCCCGTTCATCAGCTTCTCGTAGGGCCCGGAGCAGAACCCGGTGACGGCATGTGGCCAGCCGGCGTTGACCACCGTGCCCTCCGGACCGATGTCGGCCTGCACCACGCGGTAGAAACCGGAGTTCAGCGGCACCTCCGGGAAGAACGTCTTCGTCCCCGCGTACAGGGCCGAGTGCGTGGTGCCGTAGCCGGAGTTGAGGAATGTCGAGACTGCGGGCGCGCTGCCGGCGAGGTCGTAATGGATGCCGTCCTCGTCGATCGTCATCGACACGACGACCGGCACGAGCCCCTCCGGCTGCCCTGGGTCGGCGTCGAGGTGGTCGACGGTGCTCCACGTGCCGCGCGGCAGCTCGGTGAGCCGGTGGCGCACGATTCGTTCGACGTAGTCCTGCACCCCGCCCATCGCCGCGACCACCGTGTCGGTGCCGTAGCGGTCAGCGAGCCGCAGCACCTCGCGCTCGCAGACGGCGGTGGCCTCGGCCTGTGCGTTGAGGTCGCCCATGCTGCTGTAGGGCGATCGCGTGTTGGACACCAGCAGTTGGGCCACGTCGTGCAGCATCCGGCCGCGGTGCCAGATGCGCACCGGCGTGATCCGCAGGCCCTCCCCGAAGTGCTCGCTCGCGTTGACGTCGAACGAGCCCGGCACGGTGCCACCGATGTCGGCCCAGTGCCCCTTGTTCTGGGCGAACCCGATGATCCGGTCCTCGACGAAGATGGGCCGGATGAAGCTGACGTCGTTGAAGTGGGTGCCGCCGCGGTAGGGATCGTTGATCGCGAAGACGTCGCCGGGATGCACGTCGTCGCCGAACTCCTCGAGCACGGCCTTGCACTGGAAGTGCAGGGTGCCGACGTGCACCGCGATGTCGGCGCTGCCCTGCATCACGGTGTTGCCCTCTGCGTCGCAGAGTGCGGAGGAGAAGTCGCGCGCGTAGATGACGAACGAGTAGCAGGTGCGCATGATCTGCTCGCTCATCAGGTCCACCGCCGTGGCGAACGCGTTCTTGAGCACCTCGAAGGTCACCGGGTCGAGGTCGGCCGGGGTCGCGGGTGTGCGGGTCATGGCTCAGGCCTCCGTCAGGTGGATGCGGATGTTCAGCCACTCGTCGACCTCGGCCCGCGTGCCCGGCGGCACCAGCGTGGTCGCGTCCAGCTGCTCGATGATCGCCGGGCCGGTCAGCGCGGCGCCGGCGGGCAGCGCGTCGCGGTCGTGCACCGGGGTCGCGATCCGGCCCGCGCCCTCGAAGTAGACCTCGCGGGTCTTCATCGCGGCCGGCGCCGGTACCCGCGTGGCCTCGGCCGGCATGAACGCGGGCTTGGGCGTGGTGCCGATCGCGGTGAGCCCGAGCTGGTAGATCTGCACGGGCGTGTCGTCGCGGCGGAACGCGTACTCGCGCTCGTGCTGCTCGTGGAACAGCGCGACTGCCTCGCCGAGCGCGCCCGGTCCGCTGCCGCACCGCACCGTGAGCGAGCGCCACTGGCCCAGGTAGCGCATCGAGACCTGGCGCTGCAGCACCGCGTCGTCGGCAGCCACGCCCTCGTGGCGCAGCCGGGCGGTCGCCTCGGCCTCCAGCCCGGCGAAGGCGTTCTCGAACTCCTCCTCGTCGGCCTCGTGTGCGACGGCGCCGAACATCGCCGACAGATCGTGGCGGATGTCGACGAGGAGGCAGCCCAGTGCTGAGGTGACCCCCGGATGTGGTGGGACGATCACGGTCGGGATGCCCAGCTCACGCGCCACCTCCGCGCCGTGCAGCGCGCCCGCGCCGCCGAACGCGACGAGCGCGAAGTCGCGCGGGTCGTACCCGCGACGGATCGAGATCAGCCGCACGGCGTCTGCCATGTTGGCGTTCGCGACCTGGAGTACGGCGCTCGCCGCCCGCTCCAGGTCGAGCCCGAGCGGCGCGGCGACCCGATCGAGGACGACCCGCTCCGCGAGCTCGGGGGAGAGCACCTTGGCGCCGCCCGCCAGCGAGGTGCCGAGCCGGTCGAGCACGAGGTTCGCATCGGAGTTGGTCGGCTGCGTCCCACCCATGTCGTAGCAGGCGGGTCCCGGGTCGGCCCCCGCCGACTGCGGTCCGTTGCGCAGCGAGCCCGCCTCGTCGATATGGGCGATCGAGCCACCACCGGCGCCGATCGTGAGCACCTCGATCGACGGGAAGATGATCGGGTAGCCGAACTCGACAGACCACTCCTTCGTCACGCGGAGCTCGCCGCCGTGCACGAGGGAGATGTCGGTGCTGGTGCCACCCATGTCCAGACCGATCGCGTTGGAGAAGCCGCACTGGCCCGCGACGTGCCGGGCGGCAATGGCCCCGGCCGCGATTCCCGAGGCTGCCAGCCGAACGGGGTAGCGCTCCACCATCCGGGGGGTCATCGACCCGCCGCCCGAGTGCAGCAGCAGGAGGTCGCCGGTGTAGCCGCCCGCTTCCAGCCGCTCGGCGAGCCGGCCGACGTAGCCGCTGACCAGCGGGGCGAGCACCGCGTTCGCGACGGTCGTGGTGAACCGGTCGTGCTCGAAGATCTCCGGCAGGATCTCCGCGCTCGTCGAGACAGCCGCACCCGGCAGCTCCTCCTCGAGGATCTCCCGCATCCGGATCTCGTGCGCGGGGTTGACGTAGGAGTTGAGGAAGCAGACGGCCACCGTCTGGACGCCGCGGCGGCGCAGCAGGGCCGCCAGCCGGCGGGCACCCTCCTCGTCGAGTGGCGTGACGACCTGACCGGAGTAGTCGATCCGCTCGGTGACCTCGAAGCGGTCCCGGCGGCGGATGTAGGGCGGCGCCACGTCGCGGTACGCGTCCCACAGGTCGTCCTTGGTGCCGTCGCGGATCTCGATGACGTCACGGAACCCGGTCGTCGTCACCAGCGCAGGGGGGCGGAAGTTCCGAGTGATGAGCGCGTTGGTGGCCACCGTGGTGCCGTGTGAGAACAGCGAGACGCCGGCCAGGTCGATGTCCGCGCGCTCCACGCCGTCCAGGACCGCGCGCATGGGATCGTCGGGCGTGGAGGGCACCTTCGTCACGCGGATCGCGCGACTGCCCTCGTCGAAGATGCAGACGTCGGTGAAGGTCCCGCCGACGTCGACGGCTACCCGTTGTTTCGCCATCCGATGCCTCCTGCTCGCGTTGCCGGGAGACTCTGCAGGAGGTTGTGCCAGCGGTCACTGTGAAGTCTCCAAGGAACTGGGATCGCAGTTGTAGGTTCGGACGATGGACGCCGAGATTCGGCTGCTGCGCCGCACTGTGTGGCTGCAGAACGACCTCCTGCAGGCGCTCGCGGCCGACGACCCCGTCCACGCCCTCGTCGCCCGGCTCGCGGCGCTGAGCAAGGGCAGCGCCGTCCTCTACGAGGCCTCGGGCCGGATCGTCGCGAGCACCGGACAGGGGCCGCTGCGGCTCATCTGGGAGGAGATCGGCGCCCGGGAGGTGGCACCGCAGCAGTTCGCGGTCGGGCGGTGGGCCGTGGTCACGCGCCCGCTGCTACTGCGCGGAGCCGGCTACCGGCTGGCCATCGCGTCCCGCAGCCGGACGCTGGTCGACGAGGTCGGGTCGCTGCAGCTCGAGATGGCCGAACGGGTGCTGGCGGCGGCGAACGCCGTGCGGGCGCTGGCAATGGGGCAGGAGCGGGCGGAGGCGGCGCGTCTGATCTCGGCGCTGCGCGTCGGGATCCCCTCCTCACGGGTCCGCCAGACCTGGGATCGGCTGCGCCCGTTCCGCATCCGGGCAGGCCAGGACCTTCGCGTCGTCGCCGCCGCACCGGGCGCGGGCACCACGGAGACGGCGGATCCGCGACGTCCCTCCGACGCCCTGCTCGAGGAGGCCCACCTCGAGGGCGTCGGCGTGGTCCTCGCCGACGAGGACGACCCCGATGAGCACTCCACACCCCTCACGGCCGTGCTCGCCGACGGCCCGGCGGCTGATCGTTGGCTCACGCTGCTCGCCGGCACGCACGTCACGGGCGTGAGTGGCCCCTTCGGCGACCTCACCTTGTCGGCGCGTTACTTCGGCGAGGCGCTCACCGCCTGGCAGGTGGCCACCCGCAGGCGCGAACGCGGGGGCAGCGCGACGACCGTGCGGCTCGACGAGGTCGACTTCGCGACGTGGTTGCTGACCCGCCGCGACGACGCCCAGGTGGCGGCCCGCTTCGACCGGCACTTCGGGGCACTGGCGGCCCGGCCGGAGCTGGCAGGCACCGTGGTCACCTACCTGGCCTGCGACCAGGACGTGCGGCGCACGGCCGAACGGCTCTACGTGCACGCCAACACCGTCCGTTACCGGCTGCGGAAGGTCGAGCACCTCCTCGGCGCGCCCATCGCCGCGGCGGGCACCATCGCGAACCTCTACCTGGCCTTCCAGGACGAGGTCCTCGCGGCTGTGGTGGAACCGGGCGCGGCGGCGCGGCGCGCGTAGCATCGCCGACGTGACCGGCCCCTCCGACCTGCACCCGGTCGCCCCACCCACCCCTCCCGGGCGCGTGCACGCGCACACCGTGCTCGCCGACGCCGACGGCACCCCGTACTCCTCGCTGCGCCGGCGCCCGGTCGAGCGCGCCGAGCGGTACGCGCTGGGCAAGGCGCTGCGCAAGCGGGTGCCGCGCTCGTCGCTCGCGGACTGGGACCCGCCGGTCGACCGCCCCGATCCCGTCCAGATGATCATGGAGAGCCACGAGGGCCGCGTCGGCAGGCTGGTGCCGGTGCGGGTGGGGCGGATGATCGCCTCGCCCTACGGGTTCCTGCGCGGCACGGCGGTCGTGATGGCCCACGACGTGGCGCAGCTGCCGGCCACCGGCATCACGCCGGTCGTCTGCGGCGACGCCCACCTGGGCAACTTCGGCTTCTACGCCTCGCCCGAGCGCGACCTGGTGATCGACCTCAACGACTTCGACGAGGCCCACCCCGGCAGCTGGGAGTGGGACCTGCGCCGGCTGGTGGCGAGCATCTGGGTGGCCGGGCGGCAGAACGGCGCAGGCGAGGACGCGTGCGGCGTGGCGGTCACCGAGTGCGTCGCCGCGTACCGGGAGGAGGTCCGCCACCTCGCCGACCAGCCCCTGCTCTCGCGTTCCTACCAGCGCCTCGACGTCGACCGGCTGGCCAAGAGCAGCCCCAAGCCGCTGCGGGCCGAGGTGGTGCGCGCCGCCAAGCGCGCCCGGCACCGCACCAGCGACCGGGCGGTGCCGCGCTTCACCCGCCAGATCGAGGGGAGGCGGCGCATCGTCGAGGAGCCGCCGCTGATCACGCGCGTGCCCGAGCCCGACGCGGACCGGATCGCGGCAGCGCTGGACGACTACCTGCGCACCCTCGCCCCGCACTGGCAGCGCGTGCTGGGCGGGTACACGATCGTCGACATCGCGCACAAGGTCGTCGGCGTCGGCAGCGTCGGGTTGCGCGCCTACGTGGCCCTGCTCGAGGGCTCCTCGCCCGACGACGTGGTGTTCCTGCAGCTCAAGCAGGCCCGCCGCTCGGTCCTGGCGCGGTACGTGCACGGCGACTCCGCACTCCACGCCCACCAGGGGCAGCGGGTCGTCGAGTACCAGCAGGCGCTGCAGACCGTCAGCGACCCGCTGCTGGGCTGGACCACCGTCGGGGAGCGCCAGTACTACGTGCGCCAGTTCCGGGACATGAAGGGCGCCGTGGCCCTGGACGCCATCGACTCCGAGGCCCTCGACGACTACGCGGGCGTGCTCGGGCACCTGCTCGCGAAGGGGCACGCCCGCACCAGCGGGGCGTCGATGATCGCGGGCTACGTCGGGCGGTCGGACCGCGTCGACCAGGCCTTCCGCCGGTTCGCGCGCGCCTACGCCGACCAGACCGAGGCCGACCACGCCGCGCTGGTCCGGGCCGTGGACCGCGGGTTGCTGCCCGTCGAGCGGGGGGTGTGAGCCGTGCCCATCGGCGAGCTGACCGCTGTCCTGCCGTGGGACCGCGTGCGGAGCACGACGCGCCACCTCGCGCGCTCGCTCGGGCCGGCCGTCGGGCTGACGACGCCCGCGCTGCTGCGCCACCCGGTGTGGCGCTCCCGCGCGGTCGACGGCGCCGGCACCGGTGTGGTCGTCGTGCCGGGGTTCGGTGGCCTGGACGCCAGCATGGCCGTGCTGCGCCGGTGGCTGCAGCGGCGCGGCTACGTCCCCGCCGGTGCGGGGCTCGGCGGCAACGTCGGCTGCACCGCCGACCTGGTCACGCGCCTCGAGCGGCGCGTGGAGGAGCACGCGAGCGCGACCGGTGGCCCGGTCGTGCTCGTCGGGCACAGCCGGGGCGGCATGCTCGCCCGGATGATCGCGGCCCGGCGGCCCGACCTGGTCCGGGGGCTCGCCATGCTCGGCAGCCCCGTGCTCGACCCGCTCGACGCCCGCGGTCTCGCTCAGCTGCTGCTGCCCGCCCTCGTCGGGCTGTCGGCACGCGGCGTGCCCGGCCTGCTCGACGGCGACTGCCTGACCGGCGCGTGCGGCGACACGACGGCCGACGGCCTCGCGGCGCCGCTGCGGGTGCCCGCCGTCGCCATCTACTCGCGGGAGGACGGCGTCGTGGGCTGGCGGTCCTGCCAGGACCCCGAGGCGGAGTGGGTGGAGGTCACCAGCAGCCACACCGGGATGGGCACCGACCCGCAGCTCTACGCCGCGCTCGCCACCCGGCTCGCGGCCTGGACCTCCGCCACGCGCTGACGCCCGCGCCGGGGCCACCGCACCGCCGTCTACCGTTCGCCGGCCCGTGCAACGCTGGGCCGCGACGCCGGCCGCCGACGCCCCCCGTCGACGGGTCGCGTGGGCCGAATCGGGGGCGTGCGCGGAGACGGGGGGCGGGTTGCGGTGGGCGCGCCGTTCCCGGCTCGAGGCGAACTGCGTCACTCCGCGCCCAGGCGTCACTCGCAGTCGGCCCAGTGCCCTGCCCGACCGCCGGTGTCGGGGTGGCCCGGTTGGCAGAACTACCGGGTGACGTGGTCACCTGGGCAGCCGTCCCCGACATGGCCCCGGCCGGTCCACGACGAGACCGTCGCCGCCGGGTGCCACTTATCCGGCTGTGGTGCCGTTCCCGAACCCCTTCGACACGGTCCTACCCGACACCAGCAGATCACCCGGGCGCCCCGACCTCATGATCAGCAAGTCGGCGCGTTCCCGTGTTGAAAACGCCCGATAACGCGCCGACACCTCGATCATGACCGGCACACGGGTCACCAAGCACCGAGATGGCCGACGATCACAGCCTCAGAGGGTGCAACGGGACCACCGCCAGGTGCGCACCCACCCAGCACCCGCGGCCGGAGACCCATGACGTCGACCTGGTCGTGCACGGGCGCGTTCCGCGGAACGCGGGAACGGCCATCACCCCGGCGAGACGTACGTGAGCGCGGCCGCGAGGACCCTGATGTGCGACTCACACCGCACCGCGGCATGATCGCAGTCGGCGAACGTGTACGGTCGGCGCGCTCAGGCGCCCAGCTCCTCCACGCGTCCCGCGCTGCCCGCGTCGTAGCCGCCCAGCGCGGTGACGGCGGCGCGGACGTCCGGCTCGTGCAGCGCGGCCACCAACGGGGCCGCGGCGTCGAGCGCGTCGCCGGTGAGCACGACGTCGTAGTCCTCGCAGACCAGCGGCACGAAGTCCAGGTCGAGGTCGTGGGCCACCGAGCGGACGCCCAGCCCGGCGTCCACCACGCCCGAGGCCACCGAGAGCGCCGTCTCCAGGTGCGAGCCGGTCTCCGGGCCGCGCAGCGCGTCGGGGTCGTGGCCGGCGGCGAGCAGCAGCCGGTCGAGCAGCACGCGGGTGCCGGTGCCGTGCCGGCGCTTGGCGACGCGGAGCCCGGCCAGGTCGGCGGCCGCCGCGAGGCCGCGCGGGTTGCCGGGAGGCACGAGCAGACCCTGCTCGCGGCGCCAGAGGTGGATCAGGTGCGGCCGCAGGCCGCGCAGCAGCCCGCGCGCGAACGGGGCGTTGTAGGTGCCGGTGTGGTGCAGCAGGTGCACCGCCGCGCCGTCGGCGTACCCCTGTCGCACAGCGCGCAGCCCGCCGAAGCTGCCCTCCGTGCTCACCGGGCGCAGCCCGCGGCCCAGCCGGCGGATGACGACGTCGAGCGCGGGGTCGTCGCTGCCGGCGAGCCGGAACACCCGCTCGGCGTGCAGGAACCGTCGCGCGGCCACCGCCCCGTCCGGTGCCACGCGGGTGCGGCGCCGGTCCGCGGTGACGATCACGCCGGCGTCGGCCAGCGTGCGGACCGCGCGCCCGATCGTCGACGCGGTGGTGCCGAACCGCTGGGCGAGCTCCCGCACGCCGGGCAGCTCGGCGCCCTCGGCGAGGTCGCCGTCGCCGATCCGGCCCGCCAGGTCGGCGCAGATCTCCCGGTACCGCGTCACGCCTGCGGACTCTATAGTCCCGGTCTGTGCCAGCACAGATGCGCGCAGTTCTCGCCGGTGTCGTCCTGCTCGTGCTGGCGGCGTGCGGGTCGCCCGCGGAGGGCCCGGCGGCGGGCCCGTCCGCCGAGCGGTCCCTGATCCTGGCCACCACCACGAGCACGCAGGACTCCGGCCTGCTCGACGAGCTGCTCCCGGCGTTCACCGAGGCCACCGGGTGGGGGGTGAAGCCGATCGCCGTGGGCAGCGGGCAGGCGATCGAGATGGGTCGCCGCGGCGAGGCCGACGTGCTGCTGGTGCACTCACCCGCCGCCGAGGAGGAGTTCGTGGCCGAGGGCACGGCCGGGCGGCGGCTGCTCGTGATGCACAACGACTTCGTGCTGCTCGGCGCGGAGGCCGACCCGGCGGGGGTCCGGGGGCTCGCGGTGGACGAGGCGATGCGGCGGATCGCGGCGTCGGGGGCGGTGTTCGTCTCGAGGGGTGACGAATCCGGTACCCACGCGCGGGAGAAGTCGCTGTGGGAGCAGGCCGGTGTCGAGCCCGCGGGGGCGGGCTACCAGGAGACCGGCCAGGGCATGGGCGCCACGCTGCGGGTGGCCGCCGAGAAGGCCGGCTACACGCTGGCCGACCGCGCCACGTACCTCTCCCAGCCCGACGGGCTCGCGGTGCTCGTCGAGGGTGACCCCGGCCTGCTCAACGTCTACCACGTGATCGAGGTGACGACCCGCGCCGGCGACCGCGTGCAGCCCGAGGCCGCCACCGCGTTCGCCGACTGGATCACCGGCACCGATGCGCAGCAGCGCATCGGCGAGTTCGGGCGCGCCGAGTTCGGTCAGCCGCTGTTCGTGCCCGACGCGGGCAAGCCCGACCCCACCGGCTGAGCTGTCGTGGACGTCCTGCGCGACGGGCTGCTGGAGGCGCTGCGGCTGCTGCTCGGCGGTGACGCGGAGACCTGGGCGATCACCCTGCTGACGCTGCAGGTGTCGCTCACCGCCACGGCGGTCGCGGCCGCCGTCGGTCTCCCGCTGGGTGCGGCGATCGCGCTCGGTGAGTTCCCCGGCCGCAGGCTGCTGCTCTCGGCCGCGAACACCGGGATGGGCCTGCCGCCGGTGGTCGTCGGGCTGTTCGTCACGGTGCTGCTGTGGCGCAGCGGGCCGCTCGGCGGGCTCGGCCTGCTCTACACGCCGGCGGCCATGGTCGTGGCGCAGGCCGCGATCGCCACACCGGTCGTGGTGGCGCTGGTCGCCGCGGCGCTGCAGCAGGTCGACCCGGAGTTCCTCGTGCAGATGCAGGGGCTGGGCGCCACGCGGGCACGGGCGCTGCTGGCGCTGTTCGCGGAGGCGCGCCTGCCGCTGCTCGCGGCGGGGATGGCGGCCTTCGGCGCCGTCGTCAGCGAGGTGGGCGCGGCGCAGATGGTGGGCGGCAACATCGCGGGGGAGACCCGCGTGCTCACCACCGCGGCCGTGCTCGCCACCAGCCGCGGCGAGTTCGCGCTGGCCATCGCGTTCGGATTGGTATTGCTGCTCATCGCGTTCGTCGTGAACCTGGTGGCCACGATGGCGGGCCAGCGCGAGCGCGTCAGGTGAGCGGCCGGATCGGTTGCCGGGACCTGCGGGTCGTCGCGCGGGGCCGGGAGCTGCTCCACGTCCCGGCGCTCGACGTCGCCGCCGGTGAGGCGCTCGCCGTGCTCGGCCCCAACGGCGCGGGCAAGTCGACGCTGTTGCGGGCGCTCGGCCACCTCGGTGGGCTGCGGAGCTCCGGTGAGGTGCTGCTCGACGGGCGGCCCGCCGGGCCCCGGGAGCTGCGTCCCGCGGTCGCGGCGGTCCTGCAGCGGCCGATCCTGCAGCGGGGGAGCGTCGCGGCCAACGGCGCCGCGGGCCTGCGGATGCGGGGCGTCGGGCGCGCGGAGGCGCGGGAGCGCTCGGCGCCGTGGCTGGACGCGCTGGGCGTCGGGCACCTCGCGGACCGCAACGCGCGCACGCTCTCCGGCGGGGAGGCGCAGCGGGTGGCGCTGGCTCGCGCGCTCGCGCCCGAGCCGCGGGTGCTGCTGCTCGACGAGCCGTTCGCCGGGCTGGACGCCACCACGCGGGCCGACCTGCTCGCGGACCTGCGCGCGGTCCTCGACGGGCTGGACACCGCCGTCCTGCTCGTCACCCACGACCGGTACGAGGCCGCCGCGCTGGCCGGCACGACCGCGCTGCTCGTCGACGGGCGGATCCGCCAGCTCGGGCCGACCGCGCGGGTGCTCGACGAACCGGCCGACGTCGACTGCGCCCGGCTCGTGGGGTTCACCAACGTGCTCCCGGCTGCCGTGACCGGCCGGGCGGGGCTGCTCGTCGCGCGTCCGGAGCACTGCCGCGCGGTCCGCGACGGGGACGGTGACGTGCGGGTTCCCGGAACGGTGCGCCGGGTCGTGCGGCTCGGCGGGCCCACGCGCGTGGACGTGGACACCGCCGCCGGGACGCTGGCCTGCCTCGCCCCCGGCGACGGCGATCTCACGGCGGGCGCCGCCGCCGCGGTCGTCGTGGAGGAGTCGCAGCTGCGCACGATCCACAGCCCGACGAGCGGCACTCTCGTCGGTTAGGTGCCGACGGGAGTGCCGTTCGTCAGGCTGATTGGTGCTCGTCCCGTTCGCTGGACAGGTTCCGGTGGGACGTCTCGCCCAGGGCGACGATGCTCCCGAC
The DNA here is from genome assembly GCF_006716445.1 of Pseudonocardia kunmingensis. Classification (GTDB taxonomy): domain Bacteria; phylum Actinomycetota; class Actinomycetes; order Mycobacteriales; family Pseudonocardiaceae; genus Pseudonocardia; species Pseudonocardia kunmingensis. The sequence continues at coordinate 515,194 of NZ_VFPA01000001.1, read as the reverse complement.
GCTCACCAGGCAGCACGCGGCGATGATCGCCGAGACCGCCCCCGTGCCCGCCGAGCCACTGAGCACCGCGGCGAACACGACCGGCGCGAGGCCCGCGCCGATACCGGCGATCTGGTAGCCCAGTGACGCGCCGGTGTAGCGCGACCGCGTGGGGAACAGCTCGCTGTAGAGCGCGGCCAGTGGCCCGTACATCGCGGCGTGCACCACGCCCTGCCCGAGCACGACCACCAGTACCAGGAGCGCAACCGAGCCGGTGTCGATCAGCGGGAAGATCAGGAAGCTCCAGCACGCCATCGCCACCGCGCCGGCGAGCACCACGGGGCGACGGCCCACCCGGTCGGACAGGGCCGAGAACCCGATGATCCCGGCGATCGCGGCCACCGAGGAGACCGTCAGCGCGTTGAGCACGGTCGGGCGCGGGAACCCGGCCTGGACGGCGTAGGCGATCACGAACGTCGTCAGGGTGCCCTGCGCGACGAACGCGCCGAACCCGACGCCCACCGAGAGCGCCAGGGTGCGGGGATGCCGGCGCAGCACCTCCACCAGCGGCGGGCGTTCCTTCCCCGGCGACGCGGCGGCGAACACCGGTGTCTCGTCGACCTTCGCGCGCACGAACAGGCCGATCACCAGCAGCACCGCGCTGAGCAGGAACGGGATCCGCCAGCCCCATGCGAGGAACTGCTCCTCACCGGTGGCGCCGGAGGCCAGCGCCAGCACCAGCGTCGAGAGGACCATGCCGCTGGGGGCGCCCGCGTTCGTGAAGCTCGCCCACAGCCCCCGCCGCGAGGTGGCGTGCTCGGCCGACATGAGCACCGCACCACCCCACTCGCCGCCGACCGCGACGCCCTGCGCGATCCGCAGCACGATGAGCAGCACCGGGGCCAACGCGCCGACCTGCTCGTACGTCGGCAGCAGGCCGATGAGCACGCTGGCGACGCCCATCAGCGCCATGGTTAGCACCAGCATCCGCTTGCGGCCGAGCCGGTCGCCGAAGTGGCCGAACAGGACGCCGCCGAGCGGGCGGGCGAGGTAGCCGGTGGCCAGCGTGCCGAAGCTCGCGACCGTGCCGACCAGTGGGTCGAGGTCGGAGAAGAACACCCGGTTGAACACCACCGCCGAGGCGGTGGCGTAGAGCAGGAAGTCGTAGTACTCGATGACGCTGCCGAGGTAGCTGGAGAGCACCGCCCGGCGCAGCTGGGTCTGTGGACGTCGATCGGTCATGCGGGTGGCCTCCCTGCCAAGGCGGGGTGCGCCCCGCGATCCGCTGCCGGGGAATGTAGGGATTCCTGTCACTCGCGTCAACGAGACGGATGGTGCGGATCCGGACCTACTGCGCCGGGCCGTTCGCCAGTGCCGTGCGGCAGCGGTTGAGGTAGTCGCGCAAGGCGGTACGTTCGGAGGCGGCCAGGTCGGCGAGCATCCGTTCCTCCAGCGCGCGCACCTGCGGTTCCACCCGCTCGAGCAGGGCCTCGCCCGCGGGGGTGAGGCTCAGCAGCAGGCGGCGGGCGTGGCGGGGGTCGCGGTGGCGGGTGATGAGCTCGCGGCGTTCGAGGGCGGTGACGAGATCGCCCATGGACTGCGGGGTGACGAAGGCGTTGCGGGCCAACTCGGCGCTGGTGAGGCCTGCGCGGCGGGCGAGCACGGTGAGCGCGGTGTACTGCAGCGCGGTGGTGCCCGACGGGCGCAGCAGGTCGTCGAGGTGCGCCCGCACCGCGAGCTCGACCTGCTTGACGGCGTAGAGCAGCGACGGCGGCGCGTGTTCCACGGAGCACCCCCATCTTGTCGTCCCGGCCCCAACAGAGTATGAGTAAGGATTCCTGTCACTCGTGAGGGGACACGTGAGGACCGCAGACGCTCCCGCAGGGCTCGGCAGCTGGCCGGCCCGGCGCGCCCGCATCGACCCGGACCGCCCCGCGCTCGTCGAGGGCGAGCGCACCCTGACCCACGCCGGGCTGGCCCGGCGCACCGCCCGGCTGGCCGGTGCCCTCGCCGCGCTCGGCGTGCGCCCGGGGGACCGCGTCGCCTACCTCGGCGTGAACGCCACCAGCGTCTTCGAGACGTTCTTCGCGACCTGGCTGCTGGGCGCAGTCGCGGTGCCGCTGAACTACCGGCTCGCGGGCGCCGAGATCCGGTACATGCTCGACGACGCCGGCGCGTCGGTGCTGGTCCACAGCCCGGACGCGGACGCGCTCCTGGCCTCCGCGCGGCCGCTGCCCGCCGGCGTGCGGCACCTGCTCGCCGTGCCGGGGGAGTACGAGGAGGCGATCGCGGCTGCGGAACCGCTCGCGGCGCCGCCCGCCGTGGGCCTGGACGCGCCCGCGATCCTGCTCTACACCTCCGGCACCACGGGCAGGCCCAAGGCCGCCGTGCTCACCCACGGCAACCTGACCTGGAACACGATCAACCAGCTGGCCCACGTCGACGTGCTGTCCACCGACCGGGCGCTGTGCATCGCCCCGCTGTTCCACTGCGTCGGGCTCGGGCAGGTCACGCTGCCGACGTTGTTCAAGGGCGGCAGCGTGGAGCCGCTGCCCGCCTTCGACGCGGGCGCCGTGCTCGCCAGGATCGCGCAGGCGCGGATCACCAGCTTCTCGGCGGTGCCGACGATGCTGCAGATGATGGTCGAGCACCCGTCGTGGGACGCGGTGGACCTCGGCTCGCTGCACACCGTGCTCTACGGCGGATCGCCGGTGCAGGAACGGGTGGCACGGGCCTGGCTCGAGCGCGGCGTCCGGGTCCGGCAGGGCTACGGCATGACCGAGGCCTCGCCCGGTGTGTACATGGTGCCCGGGGAGGGCGGCACCGAGCGCCCGGTGTCGGTGGGGGTGCCGCACTTCTACACCGACGTCGCGATGCTGCGCGACGGCGAGGTGGGGCCGCTCGCGGGCGAGCCGGCCGAGCTGCTGGTCCGCGGCCCGCACGTGTTCGCCGGGTACTGGCAGCGGCCGCAGGAGACCGAGGCCGTGTTCGTCGACGGCTGGTTCCGCTCGGGTGACGTGCTGCGCGTGGCCGACGACGGCTGGGCGGACGTCGTCGACCGGGTGAAGGACGTGATCATCTCCGGCGGGGAGAACATCTACCCGGCCGAGGTCGAGGCGGTGCTCGTGCAGCTCGACGACGTCGCGGACGCCGCGGTGGTCGGCGTACCGGACGCCCGGTGGGGAGAGGTCGGCGTCGCCTACGTGCAGCCCCGGCCCGGCGCCGTCCCGCCCGAGGCGCAGCTGCGGGCCCACATGGAGGCCCACCTCGCCCGCTTCAAGATCCCGAAGTACGTCGAGCTCGTCGACGCGCTGCCCCGCAACGCCACCGGCAAGGTCCGCCGGGTGGAGCTGCGGGAGCGGGCGGCGGCGACCGTTCCCCCGGAAGGACCCGCATGACCGACGAGCACGAGCACGTCCGCCCGTTGCTCCCGCCCACGCTGCGCAGCGAACGCCACGGCGCGGACGGGGAGATCGCCGTCCTGCGCCTGGCTCGGGCGGCCAAGCGCAACGCCCTGGACGACGCGACCGTGCTGGGCATCGAGTCGTACTTCACGACCCTGCCGGCGGACGTGCGGGTGGTCGTGCTCGCCGCGGACGGCCCGCACTTCTCCGCGGGGCTCGACCTCTCCGAGCTCGTCGAGCGCGACGCGTTCTCCGGGATCGCGCACTCGATGATGTGGCACCGCGTCTTCGAGCGGATGGAGCGCGGGCGCGTACCGGTGATCGCGGTGCTGACCGGCGCGGTGATCGGCGGCGGGTTGGAGCTGGCGTGCGCCGCGCACGTGCGGGTGGCCGAGCCGAGCGCCTTCTACGCGCTGCCGGAGGGGCAGCGCGGGCTGTTCGTCGGCGGTGGGGCCTCGGTGCGGCTGCCGCGGCTGATCGGCACCCACCGGATGGCGGACATGATGCTCACCGGCCGCGTGCTCGACGCCGAGGAGGGCCACGCCCTGGGCATCACGCAGTACCTCGCCGACCGGGGGGAGGGCCTCGCGCTGGCGCTGGAGCTGGCGGAGAAGGTGGCCGCCAACTCCCCGGTCACGAACTTCGCCGTGCTGCAGGCGCTGCCCCGCATCGCCGAGGCCGCCCCCGACCAGGGGTACCTGATGGAAGCGCTGATGGCGGCCGTCGCCGGCGCCGACGCCGAGGCCCAGGACCGGATGCGGGCGTTCCTGGAGGGCCGCGCCGCGAAGGTGGGCCGCGGATGACCCCCGTGACGCGCGTGGCCGTGATCGGCACCGGGGTGATCGGGGCGAGCTGGGCGACGCACTTCCTCGCCCACGGCCTCGAGGTGATCGCCAGCGACCCGGCACCGGACGCCGAGGCGCGCCTGCGGGAGTCGGTCGGCGTCGCGCAGGACCGGCTGGCGTTCACCGCCGACCCGGCCGAGGCGGGCGCCGCAGCCGACTTCGTGCAGGAGAGCGCCCCCGAGCGGCCCGAGCTCAAGCACGCGCTGTTCGCGACCCTGGACGCCGCGGCCCGCCCGGAGGTGGTGCTGGCCAGCAGCTCCTCGACGCTCCTGCCGAGCGCCCTCGCCGACGCCTGCACGCGGCACCCGGAGCGCGTGCTCGTCGGGCACCCGTTCCACCCGCCGCACCTGGTGCCGCTCGTCGAGGTCGTACCGGGCGGGGCCACGGCGGAGGCCGCCGTGGAGGCGGCGATGGCCTTCTACGCGGGGGTCGGCAAGAAGCCGGTGCGGCTGCGCCGCGAGCTGCCCGGCCACCTCGCCAACCGGCTGCAGGCGGCCCTGTGGCGGGAGGCGTACGCGCTCGTGCAGAGCGGTGCGGCGAGCGTCGCGGACATCGACACCGCGATCGCCTACGGCCCGGGCCTGCGCTGGGCGCTGCTCGGACCGCTGGCCACCCAGCACCTGTCCGGTGGCGCCGGCGGGCTGGCGCACGTGCTCGCCCACCTGGGCCCGCCCACCGAGGCGATCTGGCGCGACCTCGGCGAGCCGGAGATGACGCCCGAGCTCGTCGCCGACCTGGTGGCGGGCGTGGAGGAGGAGCTGGGCGGCGCCGACCCCGTCGCGCTCGCCGCCCGCCGCGACGCCGCCCTGCGCGCCGTGCTCGCCGCCAAAGCCGACCTTCCCTAGGAGCCCCCGTTGGACATCGCCGCCCTCGACGCGATCGACGTGCACGTGCACGTCGAGCAGGACAGCCACGGCTGCTTCGCCCTCGACCAGGAGCTGATGGACGCCTCGGCGGCCTACTTCCGGTCCGGCCAGGACCGCACCCCGACGGTCGCGGCGATCGCCGAGCACTACCGGGAGCGGAACACGGCTGCGGTGATCTTCACCGTGGACGCCACGGCCGCGACCGGGCACCCGGCGCTGTCCAGCGAGGAGATCGCCGACCTCGCCGCCGAGCAGGCGGATGTGCTGATCCCGTTCGGGTCGGTCGACCCGCACGCCGGGAAGGCGTCGGTCGCGCGGGCCCGGCGGCTGGTCACCGAGCACGGCGTGCGCGGGTTCAAGTTCCACCCGAGCATGCAGGCGTTCGAACCGAACGACCAGCGCCACTACCCGCTCTACGCCGCGATCGCCGAGCTGGGCGTCCCGGCGCTGTTCCACACCGGTCAGACCGGCATCGGCGCCGGCCTGCCCGGCGGCCACGGGATCAAGCTGCGCTACTCGGCGCCGATGCTGCTCGACGACGTCGCCGCCGACTTCCCGGAGCTGACGATCGTCATGGCGCACCCGTCGGTGCCGTGGCAGGACGAGGCGATCTCGATCGCCACGCACAAGGCGAACGTCTACATCGACCTGTCCGGCTGGTCGCCGAAGTACTTCCCGCCGCAGCTGGTGCGCGCGGCGAACGGCCTGCTGAAGCACAAGGTGCTGTTCGGCTCGGACTTCCCGGTGATCACGCCCGACCGCTGGCGGGCGGACTTCGCGAAGTTGGAGATCAAGGACGAGGTGCGCCCGCTGATCCTGAAGGAGAACGCGGTGCGGATGCTCGGTCTGGCCTGATCCGCGGGGCCCGTAGAGTGCCCGTCCGTGATGGCGGACGGGGGTGCGGTGCGGCCGGTGGACGAGGGTGTCTCCCGCCGTCTCAAGGCGCTGGCGTGCACCGCGCCGCTGCACGACCTCGACGCCCGCAAGTCCCGCCTCGACTGGCTCGACGCCTCCCGCTACCAGATGGCGGAGATCGCGTTGCAGGCCATCGACCAGGTCACCCTCGCGATGGACTTCGACCACGGCGCCGACCAGGCGCAGGTGGTGCGGCGGTTGCGGCCCTTCGTCGCGGCGCAGGCACCGGCCGCCCCGCCGGGGGAGCACGAGCGCGTCGGGCACTGGGTGATCGAGAACCTGATCAACGTGGGCAGCCTCGACCGCGGGTTCCAGGCCGACTACGGCAGCGTCGACGCCGAGGGGCGCTACGTGCGCCGCCGCTTCGACTTCAAGCTGCTGGTCGAGGTCGCCGCGCCGGACGGCGAGGTGTACCTGCGCTCCTCCGACGAGGCGATCAACGTCCTCGTCGGAGCGCTGGACACCGACGTCGAGTCCGCGCAGGTCGCGGCCGAGGTCAAGCTGGAGAACCTGATCAGCCGCGGCCGGCTGGGGGACGCCCGGCTCGCCGCCGAGCAGGCGCGCTACCGCACCGTGCAGTACGCGGAGGCGCTGCGCCAGAAGCTGGACGCCACCCGCCGTGACGTCCGGACGGTCGACTGGCTCACCGCCGTGCCTGCGTTGCTCGACGAGGCGCTCACGCACATCGAGTCCCGCTACCGCGCGGAGACCGCGATCCTGGCCAACATCGCCGACGCCCGCGACGAGGCCACCGAACCGGGTCGCCGCCGGCAGGCCGCCGAGCTGGTCGACGTCGTCAACGACTGCATCCAGCGCCACACGCAGCTGCAGGCGCGGCTGCAGGAGGCGGGAGCGACGTTCCGCGCCGAGCAGGACCGCCAGCAGTTCAGCGGGCGGCCCCAGCGCGGCGCGATCGACGTGTTCGGTCAGCTGCTGCGCCCCTGCCTGGCCCTGGACACCGTGACGGCCACCGGGCCCGCCTCGGCGTTCTTCAGCGCGGGCGCGGGCGTGCGGGTGCCGAGCGTGCCGAGCCTCACCGGGCTGGTGGAGACGTTGCTGACCCCGCCGGTGGAGCGGGACCCGCTCGGCCAGCCGGTGGTGGAGCCCGACCTCGAGCCCGCCGCCGCGGAGCGGTTCGGCGAGCGCGCGTGGTCGCGGGCGGCCGCGGTGCTGGACGAGGTCCCGGTGCGCCGGCTCTCCGAGCTCCTCGCGCAGGCCCGCGACGTCGACCCCGACCTGCCCGCGCTCGTGGTGCTGCGCGTCGTGCACGGCGTCGGCTCGGCCATCGGCACCGCGCGCAACCACGGCGACCCGCGCGTCCTGCTGGCGCTCGACGACGGCACCGTGCTGCGCGACCCCGAGTTCGGCGGGTCCGACCTGCTCGTCGCCACGGCCGACGTGCTCCCCGAAGCAGAGGGCATCGAGCAGGAGAGCGACGTGCAGGAGGAGGTGGCGTGAGCCGGGAGGTGTCGGCCCAGGACGTCGAGTCCGCGGCGCGCCTGGTGGCGCACGGCATGCGGCCCAAGGCACTGCCCTCCCGCGACGCCGGCTACGCCGAGCTCGTCCGGCGCTACCGCGACGACGACGCGTTCGCCGACGCCGTGCAGCGCGTGGCGGCGGGGCTGGGGCTGGTGGTGCTCGCGGCCGGACCGCAGTCGGGGATCGTGCTCGCCGCGGTCGAGGAGTCGGTGTTCGAGATCCGGATGGACGAGTACGCGCGGCGCACCGTGCTGCAGAACCGGCAGGCCGACAAGATGCTGCACGGCCTCGCGCACCTCGCGGCGGCGGCGCTCGCGTTCCCGCGCCCGGACGACCTCGGCGACGACAGCTACGTCGGGCGCGTGTCGGTCGACCAGGTCGACGGGGCGGTGCGCGAGGCGTGCCGCGTGCTGGAGGAACGCACATCCGGCGAGGAGACGGACCCGGAGTCCGACGCCCCGCAGCTGGAGGCGGCGTGGCGGGCGTGGCTGCGCCGCCCCGAGACCACGGCCACGAAGGACGGGCGCGCCGGCGAGGCCACGACGCGCGGCATCGTCGGGAAGGCGCTGCGGTTCCTCGCCGACCAGGGCTTCCTCGTCGCCGTCGGCACCGAGGGCGCCTACCGCACCACCCCGCGCTACCAGGTGCAGGTCCGCGAGCTGGCCGCGCAGCGCGCGTTCGACGAGCTGCTGGAGCTGGGCGTGCTGCCGGTGGCGTCGGCGACCGGCAGCCTGCGCGCTCCGGCCGGGCTGGAGGTGCCGGATGTATGAGCTCGCCCGCGTCCGGCTGTTCTCCGTCGGTCCGCCCGGTGCGCGCTACTCCGACGTCACGCTCGACCTGCGCGGCGTCGGCCCGGCCGTGCGCGGCGTCGCGGCGCAGGCCGACCTGTTCGCCCCCGACGACCTGGAGCGGGTGCCGCGGCGCCCGTCCCCGGCGTCGGTGCTGTTCCTGGAGAACGGCGGCGGCAAGTCGGTGCTGCTGAAGCTGGTGTTCTCGGTGCTGCTGCCGGGACGGCGCCAGGTGGTGGGCACGACCAGCACCACCGTGCTGGAGAAGTTCGTGCTCGGCGAGGACGTCGCCCACGTCGTGCTCGAGTGGATGCACACCCGCACCGGGCAGCTGCTCGTCACCGGAAAGGTGTCGGAGTGGCGCGGGCACGTCACTTCCTCCGACCCGGAGAAGCTCGGCGCCGCCTGGTACTCCTTCCGGCCCGGCGCCGGCTTCGGCCTGGACGAGCTGCCCTTCACCGTCGACGGCCGCCGGGTGACCACGGCCGGGTTCAAGGACCGCGTGCAGGAGGAGCACCGCAGGCGGCCCGCGCTGGAACTGGTGTGGGAGACCGGCCCGCGGGACTGGACGCGCCACCTCGCCGACGCCGGGCTCGACCCGGAGCTGTTCCGCTACCAGCGCGCCATGAACGCGGGCGAGGGCGAGGCGGCCGAGGCGTTCGCCTTCCCCAGCGACGAGGCGTTCGTCGACTTCCTGCTGCGCGCCGTGCTCGACCCGGACGAGCCGCAGAACCTCGCCGACCTCGTCGCGGGCTACGCCACCCGGCTCGCGCAGCGGGCCGACCTGGAACACGAACGCGATTTCGTCGAGGGCACCCTGGCCCGCCTCGGCCCGCTGACCGGGGCCGAGCGCGCCGCGGCGGCCGCCCGCGACGGGGAGGCGACCGCGCAGGCGGGCGCGCGCACACTCGCCGCCGCGATCGCGGCCCGGCGGGCGGCCGAGGACGAGCGCGCGGGCGCCGCGGCGGCGGCGCACGCCGACGCCCAAGAGCGGGTGCGCGGCGCCGAGGCGGAGGAACGCAGGCGCCACGGGATCGCCACCGAGCTGCGCCGGCGCGTCGCGCTCCTGGAGCTCGCGGCGGCGCAGGACGCCGAGGCGGCCGCGCGGCGCGCGCACGACGAGGCGGAACGGCAGGTGGCGGGCTGGCAGGCGGTCGAGCCGCTGCTGCGCCACCAGGTCGCCGAGGCCGAGGCGCGCCGGTTGCGCGGCGTGGTCGACGCCGAGCAGGAACGGGCCCGCCCGGCGTTGCGCGCGCGCCAGGACGCGGCCCGCGCGCTCGCGGCCGGGCTGCGCGCCATGGCAGGCGAGGCCGATGCCGCGGCCGGAGCCGCCGAGGAGGCGGCCACGGCGGCGGACGGGCGGGCCGACGCCGCACGCGCCGCCGAGCTGGCCGAGGCCGGGAACGCGGCGACGCACGCGGCGAGCGCCGAACAGGCCCGCGGCGAGCTGGCGCGCGTCGAGCGGGCGACCGCGACGGCCGTCACGGCGGGGCACCTCCGTGAGGGCGAGGACGTCGCCGCGGCCGGTGCCGCCGCGGAGGCGGAGGCGGGCTCGGCGGCCGAGGAGCTCGCCGCGCTGCACGCCGAGCTCACCGAGCTGCGACGGGCGCGCCGCGGTGCCGACGAGCGGCGCAGCGCGGCCCGCCGAGCCGATGACGCCGCGCGGGCCGCCGCCGAGCGCGCCGAGTCGGTGTTGGCCGCGGCCATGGCCGCCCGGGACGCGCTGGCCGGGGAGGGACGGCTCGCCGACCTGCTCGGGGTGGAGGAGATCCGGCCCGACACCGACGCGTCCGCGCTCGAGGAGCGGCTGGGCGCCGCGATCGGCGCGGGGGACCGGCGGCGCACCGAGCTGCTCGCCGCCCAGGAGCGCGACACCCGTGCGTTGCGCGCGCTCGGTGACGGCGGCCTGCTGCCCGAGCCCGCGGAGATCGAGCAGGTGCTCGGCGTGCTCGAGGCCGCGGGCATCACCGCCTACTCCGGCTGGCGCTACCTCACCATGCTGGACGGGGCGCGGCGCGCGTCCGTCGTCGCGCGGCTGCCGCACCTGGTGTCGGGCGTGCTGCTGAACAACCCCGGGGACGCGCCGCGGGCGCGCGAGGAGCTGGAGCGGGCGCGCCTGCTGCCGTGCGCGGCCGTCGCCGTCGGCGCCACGGCCGCCGTCGCCGAGGAGGGCGCCGCGCCCGGCGTCGACTTCGTCGTCCCGCCGAACCCGGCGATGCTGGACGAGGCGGCCGCCGAGCAGGTCCGGGTGGAGCTGGACCGCGAGACGCGCGACCGTGCGGAGGCGCTGGAGACCCTCGGCGCGGCTCTCGACGCCGACCGCGCGCTGCTGGCCCGGCTGCAGGCGTGGCGCGCGCAGCACCCGGTGGGGGAGCTCGACGCGCTCGGCGAGGCCGCCGAGAGCGCGCGTACCGCCGTGGCCGCCACGGCGCGGGAGGCCGATGCGGCGGACGCCGAGATCACCGCGCTCGACGACCGGGCCGACCGGCTCGAGCAGGAGGCTCCCCTGCTGGACGCCGCGGCGGCATCGGCCCGGGCCCGGGCGGCGGCGCTCGCCGCGGTGCTGGCCGAGGTGCGCCGCCGTCCGGAGCTGGACGAGCAGGTCCGGGCGGCCACGGCGGGCGTGGAGCGGGCCGAGGCGGGCGCGGCGAGGGCCCGCGGCGAGGCGGCAGCGGCCCGCCGGGAGGCCGAGGAGGCGCGCCGGCGCCGGGACCGGCAGCGAACCGTCGCCGACAACAGCCGCACGGAGCTGGCCGACCTGCCCGTGGACGGCGCCGACATCGACGCCGAGGCGGACGGGCCCGCTGCGGACGCCCCCGCGCTGGGCGTGCTGCGCGCGGAGTACCGCAACGCCGAGGCCGCGTACGCGGCGGCCGAGGTGGACGCGGACCTGCGGGGGCGGCTCGGCGAGGCCGAACGCGCGGCGCGGGCCGCCCACGCCGCGATCGAGGAGCTGCCCGACGCGGCGCGCGCCGTGGCCGACGCGCTGCTGCGCTCGCCCGACGCCGCCGACCCGGCGTCGCGCCGCAGCGCCACCGCGCAGGCCCGCGACGCGTTCACCCGCTGCGCCGAGCAGCTGCGCGAGGCCGCCGCGGAGCTCGCACTGGCGAAGAAGGAGGCAGGCCGGTTCACCGCGCCCACCGGTGCGGGGGATGGGCCGATCGAGCCCTACGGCGAGCCCGAGGACGTCGAGCACGGGCGGGAGCTGGTCGAGCGGGCCGAGCAGGACGCGCGGTCGGCCGCGGCGCGGACTGCCGACGCGCGAGCGGCCGCGGCGGCGGCGGAGTCCGCGCACCGGGCGGCCGAGTCGTCGGCGCAGGGGTTCCGGCACGTCGTGGCCGGCCTGGACGACGCGTTCCTCGAGGGCGGCGCGGAGCCGGGTTACGCCTCGCCGTTCCCCGACGACGTCGACGCCGCGCTGGCGCGGTGGAAGGACGCCCGCGCGGCCGTCCGCGACGCCGCCCGCGTCCGCGCCGCCGCGGACAAGGAGGTGCGCTCCGCGGTGGACGCGGTGGCGCAGTTCGCGCAGGAGGCGCGCTTCTCCGGCGTCACCAGCCCGGTGCGCAGCCACCTGCTCGGTGTGGCCCGCACGGACATGCCGGGTCTGGCCGGCGACTGGGAGCGCGCACTGCGCCCGCGGCTGCGCTCGCTGGAGGACGACCTGGCCAACATCGGCAGGCACCGCTCGGGCATCGTCACCCGGCTGCAGGGCATGGTCGGCGAGGCGCTGCGCACGCTGCGCCTGGCCCAGCGGCTCTCGGAGCTGCCCGACGGCCTCTCGGACTGGTCGGGCCAGCAGTTCCTGCGCATCCGCTTCGACGAGCTCACCGACGCGGCGCTGCTGCACGAGCTCGGCGAGGTCGTCGACCGCACCGCCCACGAGCGCAGCGGCACCGCCCGCGAGCGCCGTGACGGCATGTCGCTGCTGCTGCGCGGCGTGCGCGCGGCGATGCCGAAGGGCGTGCGCGTCGAGATGCTCAAGCCCGACGCGGTGCTGCGCACCGAGCGGCTGCGGGTCTCGGAGATCCGCGACGTGTTCTCCGGCGGCCAGCAGCTGACCGCCGCGATCGTCCTCTACTGCACGATGGCGGCCCTGCGCGCCCACCAGCGGGGGCAGGGTCGCCGCCCGCACGCGGGCGTGCTGTTCCTGGACAACCCGATCGGCCGCGCGTCGGCCGGCTACCTGCTGGAGCTGCAGTTCGGCGTCGCCCGCGCGCTGGGCGTGCAGCTGATCTACACGACGGGGCTGTTCGACGCGGGCGCCCTGAGCGCGTTCCCGCTGATCATCCGGTTGCGCAACGACGCCGACCTGCGCGCGGGCCGCAAGTACCTGTCGGTCGACGACCGGGTGGCCCGCCGTCTCACCGAGCTCGGCGCGCCGGACGGCACCGGGCAGGTGGCGGCGACGCGGGTGTTCCGCAGGCCCGAGCCGGTCGCCCCGTGACGCACCGAGAGCGTGGTCACAGTCGACTCGGCATCCGGCCCGAGGGCCACATATCGTCTACCGCTGTGCCGGACCAGGGACTGACGCGCCGCCGCGTGATCGACCTGTGCCGTCGTGCCCCGGGTGACTGTCGACGCTGACGCCCGTCTCCGCGTCCACTCCTCGCCCGATCCGCTCCCCGGGGGCCCGCCTTGTCCGGCACGTCCGCACCCATCGCCACCGACCCGCGCCAGCAGCGCCGCGCGGCCGTGGCCAGCCTCGTCGGCACCACCATCGAGTGGTACGACTTCTACCTCTACGCCACCGCCGCCGCGCTGGTGTTCGGCCCGCTCTTCTTCTCCGACGTCGACCCGGCCGCCGGTGTGCTCGCCTCGTTCGCGACGTACGCGGCGGGGTTCGGGGCGCGCCCGATCGGCGCGCTCGTGTCCGGGCACCTCGGCGACCGCGTCGGGCGCCGGTCCATGCTGGTCGCGTCGCTGCTGCTGATGGGCGTGGCGACCGCGGGCATCGGCCTGTTGCCGACGTTCGGCCAGGTCGGTCTGCTCGCCCCGGCACTGCTGGTCGTCCTGCGCCTGCTGCAGGGCGCGGCCGTCGGCGCCGAGTGGGGCGGGGCGGTGCTGATGTCGGTGGAGCACTCGTCGGGCCGCCGCCGCGGCCTGTTCGGCAGCTTCCCCCAGATCGGCTCGCCCGCAGGGATGCTCCTGGCGTCCGCGGTGTTCGCCGGGATCCGCGGCGGCCTGGGGGAGGAGGCCTTCCTCGCCTGGGGCTGGCGGATCCCGTTCCTGCTCAGCCTGGTGCTGGTCGGGGTCGGCCTCGCCGTGCGGCTGACCGTCGCCGACCCGGAGGTCTTCCTGCAGGCTCGCGAGCGCGCCGAGCTGGTGCGTAGGCCCGTGGTCGAGGTGGTCCGCAGCCACCGGCGCAGCCTGTGGGTCACGATCGGGATGCGCATGTCGCAGAACGCGCTCTACGTCCTCTGCACGACGTTCGCGCTCACCTACCTGGCCGGCGGCACGACGGCCGACCCCGACGCGGGCCTCACGGCGGTGATCGTGGCGTCCGCGATCGGGCTCTTCACCACCCCGCTGTGGGCGATGCTGTCCGACCGCGTGGGCAGGCGCCCGGTGTACCTGGCCGGCGCGGTCGGCGCGGGCCTGTTCATGATCGTGTTCTTCCTGCTGCTCGACACCGGCTCCACCGCGCTGATCGTGCTGGCCATGGTGATCGCGGTGAACGTCTTCCACGACGCGATGTACGGTCCGCAGGCCGCGTGGTTCAGCGAGCTGTTCGCCACCGAGGTGCGCTACAGCGGCGCGTCGATCGGTTACCAGTTCGGGTCGGTGCTCTCGGGCGGCACGGCGCCGCTGATCGCGGCGGCACTGCTGCTGGCCGGGGGCGGGCGGCCCTGGTTGATCTGGGGGTACTTCCTGGTGCTGTCCGTGATCACGGTCGCGGCGACCCTGCTCGCGCCGGAGACACATCGGAGCTCGATCGCCACCGGCCCCGTGCGGACGCCGGCGGGGGTGGCACGGTGACCCGCATCCTGCTCAACGCGTTCGACATGGCCTGCGTGGGGCACCAGTCCGCGGGCCTGTGGCGCCACCCCGACGACCAGGGCCACCGCTACACCGACCTCGACTACTGGACCGAGCTCGCACAGCTGCTCGAACGCGGTGGCTTCGACGCGCTCTTCCTGGCCGACGTCCTCGGCGTGTACGACGTCTACGGCGGCTCGCGCGACGCCGCCGTCCGCCAGGCCGCGCAGGTGCCGGTGAACGACCCGATCATGCCGGTCTCGGCGATGGCCGCGGTCACCCAGCGGCTGGGCTTCGGCGTGACGGTGTCGGTGGCCTACGAGCAGCCCTACGCGCTCGCGCGCCGGATGACGACGCTGGACCACCTGACGAAGGGCCGCGTCGCCTGGAACGTCGTGACCTCCTACCTGGAGAGCGCGGCCCGCAACATGGGCCGCGGCCAGCAGATCCCGCACGACGAGCGCTACGAGCTGGCCGAGGAGTACCTCGAGGTCTGCTACAAGCTGTGGGAGGGCTCGTGGGAGCCCGGCGCCGTCGTCCGCGACGCCGAGCGCGGCGTGTTCACCGACCCGGCGAAGGTGCACGACATCGCGCACAAGGGCCGCTACTACGAGGTGCCGGGGCCGTTCCTGTGCGAGCCCTCGCCGCAGCGCACGCCGGTGATCTTCCAGGCGGGCGCATCGCCGCGGGGCAGCCGCTTCGCCGCGGCGCACGCGGAGGCCGTGTTCGTCAGCGGCCCGACGCCCACGGTCCTGCGGCGCTCGGTCGACCGGATCCGCGAGGCCGCTGCGGCGGCCGGTCGCGACCCGAGCGCGATCAAGATCTTCGCGATGCTCACGGCGATCTCGGCCGAGACGGACGCGGCCGCCATTGCCAAGCGCGACTCCTACCTCGAGCTCGCGAGCCCCGAGGCCGCGCTGGCGCTGTTCGGCGGCTGGAGCGGCGTCGACCTCTCCGGTGCCGACCCCGACCAGCTCCTGGAGTACGTCGAGACCGACGCCACCCGCTCGGCGCTCGCCGCGTTCACCACCGCCGACCCGGACCGGGAGTGGACGGTCGGCGAGCTGGCCCGGTTCGTCACGGTCGGCGGGCGCGGCCCCGTCGTGGTGGGTTCGGGCGCGACGGTCGCCGACGAGCTGGAGCGCTGGGTGGACGAGTCCGGCGTCGACGGGTTCAACCTCGCCTACGCCGTCACGCCCGGCACGTTCGTCGACTTCGTCGAGCACGTCGTGCCCGAACTGCGCCGCCGTGGGCGGGCGCAGGAGAGCTACGCCGCCCCGACGCTGCGGGAGAACCTCGGCACCGCGCCGGGGCCGCAGCTGGCAGACGACCACCCGGGGGCGCGGTACCGCCGGCTGGGGTAGGGCGCGTTCCCATTCGTCCAATCGCCAGGTGTCCCCACCCGGCTACGGTCGACGGGTGGACGCAGATCCTGCACGCCGGCACCCGATCCACCTCGCGCCCGGTGCGGGGCGCCGGTACGAGATGGGGCGGATCAACGCCGTGTTCAAGGCGGACGGGGCGGAGACGGCCGAGCGCTACTCGATCTCGGAGTGGTGGCTCGAGCCGCACACCACGGGCCCGGGCGCGCACACCCATCCCGAGGACGACGCCTTCTACGTGCTCGAGGGGACGATGACCTTCCGCGTCGGCGATCGCTGGTTCGACGCGCCGGCGGGGTCGTTCGTCCTGGCCCCGGGCGGCACCACCCACGACTTCCAGAACCGCACCGACGAGCGGGCGGGGGCGCTGAACGTCTCCGCTCCCGGCGCCTTCGAGCCGCGGATGCCGGGGATCGTGGACTGGTTCCGCGCACACCCGCCCGGAGACCCGGCGGACGCCTGACGGAGCGAGCTCCGGAAGCGGGATCCGCACGACGAGCGGGTTTTGCGGGTGAGCGGAACACCAGGGTTGTTCGATCTTGCATGGACAGCTCTGGTGTTCCGTTCACCTGCGAGAGGGGGCGGCTCGGCGCTGGTTCTCGTGGGAGTGGCTGCGGTGGGCGGGCCGTTCCCGGCTCGGGGCGAGCCGGCACACCCTCGTCCCGGCCTTCCGTGCGATCACTCCGGTCGCGTGTGCGACTCACGGTGCGGGGGCGGCCGGGTTGGCGCCACTACCGAGAGCTCCTCGCGTCCGCCAGAGAATGTCACCGTTCGTCATGGTCGACTGCGCTTCTCGGGTGAACTCCCGGGAGGTGTCGAGAACGACCCCGAACTGTCAGGGATCGAACGTAAGTTCGACTCATGGCAGGAGTGGCGGAGCTCGTGGATCAGGCGGTCAGCACACCGCCCGGCCCGCAGCTGTCCGCCCTGCTGAACCGGCTGCCGTGGAGGACGATCCCGAACAGCCGGCTGGTCGAGGTCGTGCAGGCGCGTTCCCGTCAGCGCGCGCACGAGGAGGCCGAGTGGCTGGCCGGCGTGGTCGAGGTCGCCCACACCGTGGCCCTGGCCGAGCTGGGTGCGGATCGGGCCGAGTCGGTGGCGCGGGCCGGGGAGGCGTTCGAATGGGCATCCCACGAGATCGCGGCCGCTCTGACCTGGACCCCGACCGCCGCTGACCGGGAGCTCGGTTTCGCCCTCGGCCTGGTCGAACGCCTGCCGCTGGTCTACGCCGCTCTGCACCGTGGCGAGATCGACCGCGGTAAGGCGCGGGTGTTCGTCGAGTACCTCGACCCCGCCCACGGCGAGGTCGGCGAGGAGCAGTCGCGGCGGTTGTGCGAGCGGTTCCTGCCCGCGGCGCCCGGCCTGACCACCAGGCAGCTCGGCGACCGGATCTACCGGGCGTTGCACGCCATCGACCCGCACTACCGGCGCCGCCGCTACCGCCGCGCGGTGCAGGAACGCGGGGTGGCCCTCTACCTCGATCCCGCCACCGGAACCGCCACCCTCGTCGGCACCGGGTCTACCCGCGGACGAGGCGGCCGCCGCGGCCGAGCGCCTGGACCGCCTGGCCCAGGCCGCCAGACGGGCCGGGCACCCCGGGACGCGCCGGCGGATCAGCGCGGACCTGTTCCTGGGGATGCTCAACGGCGCCTTCCACGGACTGACCGAGAACGAGATCATCCAGCGGCTGCTGAGCACCTCCCGCCCAGAAGACCTCCCCGACGACGACACCCCCGCCGCAGGCGAGGCCGACACCGCCACCGCCGGCAACGGCACGTCCGCCGCTTCCACCACGACCGCTGCTGACGCCGCCGCCGCCGCTGACGCCGCTGACTCGGACGCCGACGCTGATGTCGCGGACGCTGACGCTGATGTTGCCGACGCGGACGCGGGCGCGGGCGCTGATGTCGCGGACTCGGACGCGGACTCGGACGCGGGCGCTGGCGCTGATGTCGCGGACGCGGACGCGGACTCGGACTCGGGCGCGGGCGCTGATGTCGCGGACTCGGACTCGGACGCGGCCGCTGGCGCTGATGCCGCTGACTCGGACGCGGACGCCGACCCCGCTAGCACTGACGCCGCTGAGGCCGCCCCCGCTGAGGCCGTCGCACTCGCCGGCGCCGGCGCCGCCGACAGTTCCGCCGGAACGTCTGCCGGGACTGGCGCGGACAAGACCGCCGGGACTACCGCCACCGAAGCCTCCGCCACCGAGAACCCTGGTACTGGAGCCGCTGGTGGTGTCGCTGCGGCCGGGAGTGCTGCCGCCGCTGCCGGCACTACCGCTGCCGCTGGTACTTCCGCTCCCGCTCCCGCCGGGACCGCCGCCGCTGTCGGGGCGGGCGCCGCCGGTGCCGGCGCGGCCGCCTCGCCCCAGGCCGGTGGCGGGGCGGGGCCGGACCGGCGCACCCGGGATCGGGTCGGCACCCGCGAGGGTGTCGAGATCCGCGTCGGGCTGGCGACCCTCGCCGGGCTCGACGACCGGCCCGGCGAGATCCCCCGGGTCGGACCGATCGGCGCGCACCTCGCCCGTGACGCCGTCGCCGCCCAGCGCCGCGGGGCGGCCTGGCGGTTCGTCGTCGTGGACCACACCGGCCACCTGCTGCTGGCCGGAGTGCTGCGCCGCCGACCCCGCACCCGCCCCGACACCGGCGCCGACACCGGTGGCGGCGGGCGGGGGTCGGGCTCGGATCGGGTGCGGGCGGGGCGGTCGAGGTCCACCTGACGGTCGAGGAGATGCAGCGCTTCGCCGCCGACCCCGTGCTGGGTGACTGGCACGGGTTGCTGGCCGAGATCGCCGCCCAGTGGGCCCGGCGCGACGAGCTGCGGGCGCGGTTGGCCGCGCACCCTGACGCTCGCTTCGCCCGCGGGCCGTTGGCTGATCACATCCGGGCTCGTGACCGCTACTGCTGCGGCCCCGGCTGTACCCGCTCCGCCCGCTCGGCCGACCTCGACCACACCCACGAGCACAGTCGCGGTGGGAAGACCGTCGAGGCGAACATCGGTCCGGGATGCAGGCGCCACCACCGCGACAAGGACCGTGGTTGGACGCTGACCCAGCCCGAGCCGGGGTTGTTCCGGTGGGTGAGCCCGTTGGGGCGGGTGTACCTCACCCGCGGCGAGCCGATCCGCCCGGACCTGCCCGACCTGGACCCTGGGCCGGGACCGCATCCGGGTGAGGAGAGCGATGTGCAGGCCGAGCGGCGACTGCGCCGCTACGACCGGAAGATCCTCGACGGCCCCGGGGCCGACCCACTGCGGCCGCCGCCTCCGCGGGCGGGCCCGGCACCTCATGACGAGCCACCGCCGTTCTGATCGGCTGAGGGGCCGGGGACGGAACCACCGGCAGGGCGTGTCGTCCCAGGCCGCATGGCCTTGTCCCGATCCGCCCGGGCCGGCACCGCGGCCGCAGCTGCCCCGCACCGCAGCCTTGGCGTCGCGCCACAGCCGGAACGGCGCCTACGTGCTCCCGCGCACCACGACGCGGAAGCCGACGTCGTGGCAGCGTTGCGCGACGTCGCGGCGGCGCATCCGGTCGAGCAGCAGGGCCGCTCCGGTGGCGCCGATCTCCGCGTTCGGCACGGCGACCGTCGTGAGCGCGGGGACGAGGTGACGGGCGATCTCGAAGTCGCCGAACCCGGTGAGCGCGAACCGGCCCGGGATCTCGATGCCGCGGCGCACGCAGGCCAGCAGGGCGCCGGCGGCGAACACGTCGCTGGAGAACATCACCGCGTCGGTGTCGGGGTAGCGCTCGAGGACCGCGTCGAGCAGCGTGACACCGGTGTCCATGGTGACGGCCTCGGGGCCGGCGTCGACCTCGCGGGGCGGCGTGCCGAGCAGGTCCCGCACGGCGTCGCGGTAGCCGGCGAGCCGTTCCGCGGCGCGCGGGTCGCCCGGCAGCTGGCGGCCGGCGAAGGTGATCCGGCGGCGCCCCCGCTCGACCAGGTGGGCCACCAGGGCGGCGGCCGCCGCCGTGTTCGAGAACCCGACCAGGACGTCGACGGGGTCCTCGGTCCAGCCCCACGTCTCCACGACGGGGATGCCCGCGGCGGCCAGCAGGGTGCGGGTGCCGGCGGTGTGCTGGGTGCCGACCAGGAGGAAGCCGTCCGGGCGGCGGCCGAGGAAGCTGCGGACGAGCTCCTCCTCGTGGTCGGGCCGGTACTCGGTGGTGCCGAGGAAGATCTGGTAGCCGTGCGGCGCGAGCGCGGACTCGAACGCGTGAACCGTCTCGGCGAACACCGACGTGCTGATCTGCGGGACGATCGCGGCCACCGCGCGGCTGCGGTTGGACGCCAGGTTGCTCGCGGCCAGGTTCGGCACGTAGCCAGTGGTGGCGATGGCGTTCTCGACCCGCTCGCGGGTCTCGTCGGCCACCGCGTCGGGGTCCCGCACGACCCGCGAGACCGTCTGCGGCGAGACGCCGGCCGCCGCGGCCACGTCGTTGAGCGTGACCGAGCGCGTCGCCGAGCGCCGGCGCGGGCGGCGGCGGGGCTCCATCACGCCGGGAACGATATCCGGGGGGTGATCCACTACCGGCGGCGGAACACGGGCGGGCGCTTCTCCGCGAAGGCCCGGCGGCCCTCGGCGGCGTCCTCGGTGGCGAAGCAGATGGTCTGCAGGTCGCGCTCGTAGGCCATGGCCTGGTCCTCGGGCAGCGTGAACGCCGCACGCAGGTTGACCTTCGCCGTCTCGGCCGCGATCGGGGCGCGGGAAGCGATCGTCGCGGCGATCTCCCGGGCCCGCGGAAGCAGCTCGGCGGGCGCGACGACCTCGGTGACCAGGTGCCACGCGAGCGCCCGAGCGGAGTCGACCCGCTCACCCGTCATGATCATGTAGGCGGTGTTGGAGGGCCCGATCGCGTGCGCGAGGAACGTCGTCATGCCACCGCCGCCGATCCAGCCGAGCGTGATCTCGGGGGCACCGAAGGACGCGGTCTCGGCGGCGATGCGGATGTCGCAGGACAGCGCGGTCTCCAGGCCGCCGCCCAGCGCGTAGCCGTTGACGGCGGCGATCGTGGGGGTGCGGGCGGCGCGGATCGCGTCGCAGTAGTCGGTGCGGTTGCGGAAGTCCCACGGGGTGGCGTAGCGGTCCAGCTCGCGGACGTCGGAGCCGGCCGAGAACGCGCGCTCACCCGCGCCGGTGACGACGATCGCGCGGACGTCGTCGGTGGTGTCGCACCACCGGAGGGCGCGCACCAGGGCTTCCGACATCTCCGGGGTCACCGCGTTGAGCTTGGCGGGGCGGTTCAGCGTGATCGTCGCGACCCGGTGCTCGACCTCGAGCAGGACGTCGTCGGTGGCGGGCACGGGGTTCATGCGTTCTCCTCCTGTCGCGCGCGGCTCGCCGCGGGGAGCGCGCGCATGCGGTCCAGCCCGTTCGCGGGGTCGAGTTCGCCGGCCAGCACGTCGCGGACGACGGCCGATGCGGCGATCTGGAAGCCGATGTAGCCGGCGTAGCGGGGCCGCACCCAGGCGTCCTCGCAGGTCGCGGCGGTGCGCGAGTAGAAGCGCCCGGTGTCGAGCGCCGGGTCGGTCCAGGCGGCGCGGGCGCTCGGCTGGCCGCTGTGCGCCGGCAGGAAGCCGCACTGCGCGTCGGCCGACATCAACCAGCGGACGTGGGCGAGCAGCTCGGGCGTGGGCCGGCAGCGCGCGCTCACCGCGATGCCCGTGCCGCCGAGGGTGGAGCCGCGCCGCCCGGCCGCGGCCGGTGCGTCGGTGAACGCGACGCGCCCGGCGTAGGTGACGTAGCCGTAGACGAGCGGGACGTGCCAGAGCCGGTCGGTTGCGGCCATCAGCTCCAGCAGCCCGATCGGGTTGAGCGCGCGGGTCTCCGCCGGGGCGTGCGCGTCGATCGCTGCCATCAGCTCGAGCGCGGCGAGGCCGGTCGCGGTGGGGACGAGCCCGGTCGAGTCGTCGGGTGGCGCGCCCAGCGCGACCGCGATCGAGGCGAACGTGAGGTAGGCGTGCGGGCCCGCCAGCGACAGCGCGACCGGGCCGCGGTCGGCCAGGCGCACGACCTCGTCCCAGGTGTCCGGAGCGTCGCCTGCGAGGTCCGTGCGCGTCGCCGCCACCTGGGTCGCCGCGTCGAGCGGCAGCGCCCACTGCCGGCCCCCCAGCGCGTACGAGCGCATGGTCGGGCCGATCGACGCCGCGGCCCACGCCCGCAGCTCGGCGGCGGGGAACAGGTCGTCGAGCGGGGTGAGCGCCTCCGTCGCGAGCGCCTCGCCCAGGTGCGGGTGGTCGAGCACGACGAGGTCGTAGCGGGCGCACAGGTCGTCGACCGGGTGCGCCTCGAACCCCTCGAGCGGCTGGACGTCCCACTCGACCAGCTCGCCGGCCGCGGCGACGAGTGCGTCGCGGCCGCGGGGGTGGTCCCAGGTGATGCCGCGGAAGGGGGGTGTCACGAGGTCTCCACGACGACGCCGGACTCCAGCAGTCGGGCCACCTCGTCGTCGGCCACCCCGATCTCGGCGAGCACCTCGCGGGTGTGCTCGCCGGTCAGCGGGGCGCCCCGCTCGATCCGCGGGGGCGTCGCGGAGAACTTGTAAGGGAAGCCGGGCACCGTGACAACGCCCTCGGTGGGGTGCTCGTAGGTCACGAACGTGCCGTTGTGCCGGACCTGCGGGTCCCGCAGCAGGTCGGCGTAGCCGTACACGGGCCCGGCCCAGATCCCGGCGGCGGCGAACGCGTCGAGCCAGTGCTGCGACGGCCGGGTGCGCAGGCGCCGGGCGGTCGCGGCGAAGATCTCGTCCCGGTGGGTCCAGCCGTGCTCCTCGTCGACCATGTCGAGGAAGGAGTCATCGCCGATGATCTCCCCGAGCGTCTTGAGTGGCGGGAACGCGAGCACGAGGTAGCCGTCGGCCGTCTCGAACGCTCCGTAGGGCGAGCGGATGTAGACGTGCGCGTGCGGCTGTTCCGAACGCTCCTGGGGCAGGCCACCGACCGTGTGCACCGACAGCTCCTGCATCTGCAGCGTGGTGATCGCATCCAGCATGTTGACCGTGACGAGCTGGCCCTCACCGGTGCGCTCGCGGTGCAGCAGCGCGGCCAGCACCCCCTCGAAGGCCGTGGACGCCGTGACCGCGTCCACGAGGTACTGGCCCGCCGCGCGGGGTGCCTCGCCGGCGCGGCCGGAGGAGAGCATCGCGCCGGACATCGCCTGCAGCAGCAGGTCCTGGCCGGGGCGCTGGGCGTAGGGGCCGTCCTCGCCGTAGCCGGAGATCGAGACGTAGACGATGGACGGGTTGATCGCCTTGAGCGACTCGTAGTCCACTCCGAGGCGCGCGGCGACGCCCGGGCGGTAGTTCTGCAGGAACACGTCCGCGCCCGCGACGAGCTTGCGCAGCACCTCCTGGCCCTGCGGGTCCTTGAGGTCGACGGCGAGCGAGCGCTTGTTCCGGTTGAGCGAGAGGAACGAGACGTTGATCCGGTTGCCGCTCGCCCCGCCAGCGGCGGCGTGGCGCTGCCACTCGCCGGCGACCGGCTCCACCTTGACGACGTCGGCGCCGAGGTCCCCGAGCCGCTGCGCGGCGAACGGGCCGGCCATCGCGATCGAGCAGTCGAGCACGCGGTATCCGGTGAGGATCCCTGGGGCGGTGGTCATCTCGGCTCCTCAGACGGACGTCGGGACGGAGGCGGACCGCTTCTTCGCGGCCACGTCGGGGTTGGTCTCGGGGGACAGCCATGCCGACAGCGCCGAGACCCCCGCGAGCACGACGACCAGGAGCGCGACCAGCCAGGCGCTGCCACCTGCCGCGACGACGAGCGCCGTGGCGACGAGCGGGAGCGGGCCGCCGACCAGGGCGCCCGTGACCTCGCGGGCCGTCGCGATCCCGGAGAAGCGGACGCGGGGCGGGAACAGCTCGGCGTAGTAGGAGGCCTGGACGCCGAAGATGGCGCGGTCGGCGACGTGCGCGACGATCACGGCGATGTAGAGCAGCGCGACGCTGCCCATCTCGATCAGGGCGAAGAACGGGTAGACGAACGCGATCAGGAACAACGCGCCGCCGATGATCACCGGGCGGCGCCCGACCCGGTCGGACAGCGCACCCCAGGCCACGGTGGCGGCCGACCCGACGAGCCCGGAGACGACCACGCCGAGCAGTGAGACGACGGCCGGGTAGCCCAGGTTGTTGATCGAGTAGGAGAGCGCGAACGTCTGGAAGATGTAGGTGAGGCTGCCGCCGAAGTTCACCCCGGCCGCCAGCAGGAGCTTCCTGCGGTGGTCGCTCCACAGCTCCCGGAACGGGGAGCGCCGGGCCTCGCGGGCCTCGGACTCGATCTCCCGGAACTCCTCGGTCTCGGGCATCCGCACGCGGATCCAGAACGCGACGCCGACGCCGACCACGGACAGCAGGAACGGGACCCGCCAGCCCCAGGTGTCGAACGCCTCCCGCGGCAGGAGTGCGAAGAGGGCGAACACGCCGGTGGCGAGCATCATCGCCACGTCGACGCCCGCGGCGGGGATGCTCGTGAAGAACCCGCGCCGCACGCGCCCGGACTCGCCGGCCACGACGACCGCGCCGCCGTACTCCGCGCCCGCGCCGAAGCCCTGGACGACCCGCAGCAGGATCAGCAGCGCCGGGGCCCAGTAGCCGATCGCCGCGAAGTTGGGCAGCAGGCCGATCGCGATCGTGGACAGCCCCATCATCAGCACGGTGGCGAGCAGCACCGGCTTGCGCCCGATGCGGTCGCCGAGGTTGCCGAAGACGATGCCGCCGAGGGGGCGGACCACGAACCCGATGGCGTAGGTGGCGAAGGCGATCATCGTGCCGACGACCGGGCTGACGTCGCCGAAGAACTGCGTGTTGAACACCAGGACCGCGGCCGACGAGTACAGGAAGAAGTCGTACCACTCGATCACCGTGCCCATCGCGCTGGCCGAGACCGGCACCCAGCGCTTCCGGGTCGCCGCGGCATCTTCGCTCATGCGTTCTCCTCTGGTGTTAGCGCTACCGATAGCGCTAACATCACGCTAGGCAGCCCCGGATCGCGATGTCAATCGGGGGCGCATGATCGCCGTCACGAGGGGGTTCGCCGATGAACCGGTCGCTGTTCCGTCCCTGCGCGGTCGCGGCGTGACCGCCGCGCTGGTCACCGGCGCCGCCGGGGCGCTGGGCCACGCCACCGCGGTCCGCCTCGCCGCCGACGGCCTCGACGTCGCCGTGCTCGACGTCGACGAGGCCGGCCTGGAGCGCACCGTCGAGGACGTCGGGAAGGCGGGCGGGCAGGCGCTGCCACTGCGCGTGGACCTGCGTGACGCCGCGGCGATCGAGGCCGCGGTCGCCCGCACGGAGGCCGAGCTGGGCCCGCTGCGGGCGCTGGTCAACAACGCCGCGGTCTACCCGAGCAGGCCCTTCCTCGAGGTCCCGCTGGCCGAGTACGAGCAGGTCGTGGCGGTCAACCAGCGCGCCTACTGGGTGGCCGCGCAGGCCGCGGGCCGCCGGATGGCCGACGCGGGGGAGGGGGCGATCGTGAACGTCGCCTCGATCACCATGCACGGCGGTTGGGCCGACCTCGCCGCCTACGTCTCCACGAAGGGTGCCGCGGCCGCGTTCACCCGCGCGCTCGCGCGCGAGCTCGGCCCGCGCGGCGTGCGCGTCAACTGCGTCTCGCCCGGTGCGTTCCCGACGGCCGCCGAGGAGATCCACGAGAACCCCGAGGAGTACCAGCGGTTCGTGCTGGACCGGCAGGCGCTCAAGCGCCGCGGCCGCCCCGAGGAGCTCGCCGCGGTGGTGGCGTTCCTGCTCGGGCCCGACTCCTCGTTCGTCACCGGGCAGTGCATCGAGGTCAACGGAGGGTGGGTGATGGCGTGAAGATCGACCGTGCCGAACTGGCGAGGCGAGCAGGGGACGTCAGCGCGGCGGGCGGGGTGCGCGCGGTCGTGCTCGACGACGGCGCCGAGCGCGGGATCAGGGCGCTGGAGTTCCGCACCGGAGCGGGTCTGAACTTCGACGTGCTCGTGGACCGCGCGATGGACCTGGGTACCGCGGAGTTCCGCGGCAACGGCTTCGGCTGGCGCTCGGCCACCGGGTTCCGCCACCCGGGCCTGCACGAGTACCGCGACGACGACGGCCTGTCGATGATGCGCAGCTTCTCCGGGCTGCTGCTCACCGCCGGCCTGGACCACACGCTGTTCACCGCCGAGGTCGACGCCTCGCAGTACCGCTACCCGCACCGCGCCGGCGTCTGGAACGGGCTGCACGGGCGCGTCGCCAACATCCCCGCCCGGCTGCACGGCTACGGCGAGCGCTGGGTCGACGAGCACACCTGTGTGCTCTGGGCCGAGGGCGAGGTGCGCCAGGCCGCGATCTTCGGCGAGCACCTGCGGCTGACCCGGCGCATCGAGGCCGAGGTCGGCGGCACGGAGATCCGGCTGGTCGACACCGTGCGCAACGCCGGGTTCGACCCGACGCCGCACATGTACCTCTACCACGTCAACGTCGGCTGGCCGTTCCTCGACGAGGGCGCCCGCTACGAGCTGCCCCTGGAGGGCACGCTCTGGCAGAGCGACAGCGTGGCCGAGCAGGGCGTGTCGCACACCGAGATGCCCGCGCCGCAGAAGGGCTTCGTCGAGCAGGTCTACGAGCACGAGCTGAAGCCGGACGCGACCGGGAAGGCGCGTCCGCGGCTGGTGAACGAGCGGCTCGGGGTGTTCTTCGAGCTGGAGTACGACACGGCGCAGTTCCCGGCGTTCTTCCAGTGGATGCACCTGCGGGAGGGCGCCTACGCCGTGGGCTTCGAGCCGTCCACCCACCACGTGCAGGGCGAGCTCGCCGCCCGCGAGGACGGGTCGATGACGTTCCTCGAACCGGGCGAGGAGCGCCGCTACGAGACGACGTTCCGGGTGGGGGAGCTGTGACCGGCGATCTCCTGCCCGACCAGCCGGTGCGCAGCCGCGAGTTCGGCATCGGCGCCGTCGGCGCCGGGTTCATCATGGCCGACGTCCAGCTCGACGCGTACGCCCGCGCGGGCTTCCCGGTGCGGGCCATCACCTCCCGGACGCGGTCGAACGCCGAGGCCGTGGCCAAGCGCTGGGACATCCCGACCGTCCACGACACCGTCGAGGAGCTGGTCGCCGACCCGTCGGTGCAGATCCTCGACGTCGCCTACCCACCGCACCTGCAGCCCGACGTCATCCGGGCGGCCCTGCGCCACGACCACGTGCGCGGGATCCTCGCGCAGAAGCCGCTCGCGCTGGACCTCGCCGCGGCCACCGCGCTCGTCGAGGAGGTCGAGGCGGCCGGCAAGGTCATGTCGGTCAACCAGAACATGCGCTACGACCAGTCGATCCGCGTGCTCAAGCAGCTGATCGACCGCGGCGAGCTCGGCGAGGTCGTCACGGCGACCGTGGACATGCGCGCGGTGCCCCACTGGCAGCCGTTCCTGCGCGACTACGACCGCCTGACGATCGCCAACATGAGCGTCCACCACCTCGACGCGCTGCGGTACCTGTTCGGCGAGCCCGAGGACGTCTACACCGCGGCGCGCGCCGACCCGCGCACCACGTTCGCCCACGTCGACGGCATCGTGGCGAGCACCCTGCGGTTCCCGGGCGGCGTGCTCGCGCTCTCGTTCGAGGACGTGTGGGGCGGCCCCGTGCAGGAGGGCGTCGAGGGCGACGTCGCCATCCGCTGGCGCGTCGAGGGCACCCGCGGACTGGCCACCGGCACGCTCGGCTGGCCCGACTTCCCCGATGGCAGCCCGTCCACCCTGCGGTACTCCAGCGAGACGTCCGGTGGCTGGGTCGAGCCGACCTGGACGACGCAGTGGTTCCCGGACGCCTTCGGCGGTGTGATGGAGCAGCTGCAGCACGCCCTGGCCACCGGCGAGCCGCCCGCGCTCCCCGCGCGGGACAACCTGAAGACGATGGCGCTGGTCGAGGCCACCTACCGATCGATCGCCGAGCGGCGCGCCGTGTCGCCGGCCGAGTTCCTCTGACAGAACCCCTTCCACGAAGGAGTGGCCCCATGCTGCCCGTCGGCATCTTCTCCGGCATCTACCAGCACGACCTCGACGAGGCCGCCCGCCGAGCGCGGGCGCACGGCTTCGGCTGCGTGCAGTTCGACCTCGACTTCACCGATGCCCGGTTCGCCGAGCAGGGCCTCACCGAGGCCGAGTGCAAGGAGATCCGGGACACCTACCGCCGCCACGACCTGCCGATCGTCTCGGTGTCGGGCTACACCAACATCATCCACCCCGACCCGGAGGAACGGCAGGTGCGGCTGAACCGGCTGCGTGCGCTCATCCGCAACGGCCGCAACCTCGGCACCCCGTACGTGATCAGCGAGACCGGCACGTACAACGTCGAGAGCGACTGGGCCCCCGACCCCCGCAACCTCACCGAGGCCGGCTATGCCGAGTGCCTCGACGTGGTCGGCGGGCTGGTGGAGGAGGCCGCGAAGCACGACGCCGTGTTCTGCGTCGAGACCTACGTCAACAACGTCATCGGCACGATCGACGCCACGCTGCGGCTGTTCCGCGACATCGCGAGCCCGCACCTGGGCCTCGTGATGGACCCGACGAACTACTACGAGGACCACAACCTCGACGACATGGACGGCGTGCTGCGCCGCGTGTTCCGCGAGCTGGGCCCCCACATCAGGATCGCGCACGCGAAGGACGTCGACCGCGCCACCGACGCGAACGAGAAGCACGCCGACACCGGCGCCGCCGAGTACCTGTCCTTCCGGGGCGTCGGGGCGATGGAGCTGCACGGCCCCGGCCAGGGCGCGCTGAACTACCCGCTGTACCTGCAGCTGCTCGCCGCCCAGCACCCGAACATGCCGGTGATCATCGAGCACGTGACGGAGGACGAGGTCCCGGCCGCGAAGAGGTTCGTGACGGACGCGATGATCGAAGTGGGCGTCTGACCCCCGAACTCCACGCTCGGGCGCAGGCCGGTCCGGCTCGAGGGCCGGCAGGTGACGTGCCCCCCGGCAGCGACCGCGCGCAGCCGGGGGGCACTCGCGGTACCCGGCACAGCAGGCACTCCCCGGACGCGAGGTGCAGGGGTTCTCTGGACGTCGAGCAGGCCGACCGGAGAACGAGCATGGAGGAATGACATGACGAGCGAGACGCTGAGAGTGCCGGCGGTGGCGCTGGGCACGTGGGCCTGGGGAGACAGCGGCGACGCGGGCGAGGGCTACTTCGGCAGCCGGCTGACCGCATCCGGTCTGCGAGAGGTCGTCGAGAAGGCGCAGGCAGGCGGGTTCACGGTGTGGGACACCGCCGTGGTCTACGGCACGGGCCGCTCGGAGTCGGTCCTCGCCCGGGCGCTGAAGGGCTACGACCGCAGCGAGTACCAGCTGTCCACGAAGTTCACCCCGCAGGTCGCGGGCGACGGCGACGATCCGGTGGCGGACATGCTGGAGCAGAGCCTCGACCGGATGGGCACGGAGTACGTGGACCTGTACTGGATCCACAACCCGGCAGACGTGGCACGGTGGACGCCGCTGCTGATCCCGCTGCTGGAGAGCGGAAAGATCAGGCACGTCGGCGTCTCGAACCACAACATGGAGGAGATCGCTCTCGCCGATCAGATCCTCGGCGAGGCCGGCTTCCGCGTGGAGGCGGTCCAGAACCACTACAGCCTCCTGTACCGGAGCTCTGAGCGCGCGGGCGTCCTCGACCACTGCCGCGAGCACGACGTGCGGTTCTTCTCCTACATGGTCCTCGAACAGGGGGCGCTGACCGGCACGTACGGTCCGGCCCACCCGTTGCCCGAAGGCAGCAGTCGGGCCGCCGCGTACAACGGGATCCTGCCCCGGCTGCAGACGCTGACCGAGCGGATGGGGGCGATCGGCGAGGACCGGGGCGCGTCCGCCGCCGACGTCGCCACCGCCTGGGCCATCGCCAAGGGGACCACCCCGATCATCGGGGTCACGAAGGTGGGTTACATCGACGGTCTGACCCGGGCCTGCGGCATCGAGCTCGCCGACGAGGAGATCGCGGAGCTGGAGGCGCTCGCGGATGCCACGGATGTCGACACGCGCGGCTTCTGGGAGCGCGAGATGTAGCAGCTGTCGCCGGACCCACCGTCTCGCGACCGGTACTGCCAGTGCCTCCCTCCAGGTCGAGTGCACACCTACCGTGGGCACATGGGCTCGATCGACCCCCGCAACGAGATCCGGGAGTTCCTGAGCACGCGACGTGCCCGGATCACGCCCGACGAGGCCGGTCTGCCCGCCTACGGTGGCAACCGCCGCGTGAAGGGCCTGCGTCGCGAGGAGGTCGCCATGCTCGCCGGCGTCTCGGTCGACTACTACATCCGCATGGAGCGCGGCAGCCTGGCCGGCGCCTCGGACGGCGTCCTCGAGGCACTCGGCGACGCGCTGCGGCTCGACGAGGCCGAGCGCGCCCACCTGTTCGCCCTGGCCCGCGAGAGCCGAACACGCAGCACCCGCCGCGGCAGGCGCGCCGCCCCCTCCACCATCCGCCCCGCGGTCCAGCAGGTGCTGGACGCGATGACCGACGCACCCGCCTGGGTGGGCAACGGCCGACTCGACGTCGTCGCGACGAACCGGCTCGCCCGGGCGCTCTACTCCCCGGTGCTCGCCGCCCCTCGACGGCCGGCCAACATGCCCCGGTTCGTCTACCTGAACCCGGAGGCAGCCGAGGAGTTCTTCGTCGACCACGACCGGATCGCCGACGACGCCGCAGCCATGCTCCGCCTGGAGGCCGGCCGCAACCCCCACGACAAGGCACTCATCGAGCTGGTCGGTGAGCTGTCCACCCGCTCCGAGCGGTTCCGCCGCCGCTGGGCATCCCAGGACGTGAAGTTCCACCCCAGCGGCCGCAAGCGGCTGCGCCACCCCGTCGTCGGCCGGCTCGACCTCGACTCCGAGTCGATGGAGCTCTCCTCGGCGCCAGGGCTGCAGCTCTACGTCTACACCGCGGCCGCCGGCACACCGACCGCCGACGCGCTCACGATGCTCGCCTCCTGGGCGGCCTCCCAGGACGGCGCGTGGGAACAGGGTGGTCGGCGGGGTGCGGAAGAAGCATGCGAGGACGTTCTCGGTGATCGAGGAGCTCCAGGCGCAAGCCGACGCGAACGACGGGCGTGACGCTCTTGGCGGGTGGCGAGATCAGTGCGCGCGCGTGCGGCGGCCGAGCTCCTGCGTGGCTGTCAGCCGCCGGTCGTCGGCGGGATCGGAGGAGCCGCGTTCGCCTCGCCGGCGGCAAAGACGGTCCGAAGGACGTCCGGGTCGCCCCGGAACTCGCCAAGGGCCAGTGCCTGCTCGATGCTGATTCCTCCGGCGGCAAGTGCGACGATGACGTCCGGCGCGGCGGCGAGGACCGTCTCCGGCTCGTCATCGGGGCGGACGAATGCGCTGGGCCCGTCCTCGTCGATCCTCAGCACCATGAGAAGGCCGTCCGTCTCGATCCCGATCTCCACGGGACCCGGGACGGTCGCGCCTGCGAGCAGGGCGGGCAGTGCGAGGGTCAGCCAGCGCGGCTGGAACGCGTCGTCGCCGCGTCCCGTCGCCAGCAGCGGCGCTCCCCATCGACCGAGCGCTTCCATGGGCTCCCGCAGTCCCATGCCCCAGGGCGTGAGGGCGTAGGCGACGCCCGACTCCTCCAGCCGGCGCTCCACCACCCCGTTCGCCTCCAAGGTCCGCAGCCGTTCGGCCAGGAGGTTCGTCGCGATGCCCGTGAGCGAGGTCTTCAGCTCGGTGTAGCGCATCGGACCGGGAAGGAGCTCGCGCACGATGAGCAGAGTCCAGCGCTCACCCACGAGGTCCAGGGACCGCGCGAGAGCGCAGAACTGCCCGTAGGTGCGGGACCTCTTCGACTGCTGGTTGACTTTCTCCATCACGGTTGATGATATCAACTGCGAAGGTCGTCGTCGAGAAGAGGGGCTCCCGTGGACGTGAGCATCGGTTGGCCGGCTGTCGTGGCCGCGATCGTGGTCGGGATGGCGATAGCGTGGGTCTGGTACAGCGACTGGGGCCTCGCCGGCGGCGTCTGGCGGAAGCTGACCGGGGTGACCGAAGAGGACTCGATCAGAGCCGGCAAGGGTCCGTTCGCGGTCCTGGTGGTGTCGATCATCGTCACCGCGCTGGCCCTCGCCGCCGCCTGCTCCGTCGCATCCGTGTTCTTCGGCAGTGATTCGGTCTGGCCGGCTCTGGCCGTCGGCTTCACCGCATGGCTCGGCTTCTCGGCCTCGACCCTTGCTCAGCACAACAGCTTCGAGCAGAAGCCCGCTCAGCTCACCGTGATCAACAGTGCGTACCAGTTCGTGCTGTTCCTGGGCATGGGCCTCGTCATCGGCCTGCTCCAGTAGCACGATCAGGGGGTGGTGGACAGCGAGCGCTCCAGGCGGGCGCTCGCCCGTTCCATGTGCTCCTCCATGGCTGCGGCCGCGGCCTGCGGGTCCTTCCGCTCCACCGCTCGGAACACCGCGTCGTGCTCGGCCAGGGTGGCCGCGGTGTCGCCGTCGGCGCCGACCGCCCGCTGGATCCACACCCGCAGCAGGGCGCGCACGCTGTGCAGGATGTCGCGCAGCACCGTGTTGCCCGCGATCCGCGCGACCTCGAGGTGGAACTCGACGTCGGCCTCGGTGAACTCCGCGACCGCCTGCGCCGTCTCGCGCATCCGGTCCAGCCGCGCGCGCAGCCGGGCCACGTCGTCGTCGGTGGCGCGCTGCGCGGCCAGGCGGGCCGTCACGGCCTCGAGGTGGCGGCGGGCCTCGACGAGGTCGCGGGTGTGGCGCTCGCCCAGCATCAGGCCCCAGTCGATCGCCTGCGGCAGCAGGTCGGAGACGGTGCCGCGCACATAGGTGCCCGAGCCCACGCGGACCTCGACGATCCCGAGCACCTCGAGCACCGCGATCGCCTCGCGGATGGCCGACCGGCCGACCCCGAGGGTCTCCGCGAGGCGCCGCTCCGAGGGCAGCCGCGTGCCTGGCCGCTGCTCGCCGCCGGTGAGCTCGTCGAGCAGCCGGCGCGCCACCTGGCTCACCGGGCTGTCGCGCCGG
Source organism: Pseudonocardia kunmingensis (assembly GCF_006716445.1). GTDB lineage: Bacteria > Actinomycetota > Actinomycetes > Mycobacteriales > Pseudonocardiaceae > Pseudonocardia > Pseudonocardia kunmingensis. The sequence goes on along the minus strand of NZ_VFPA01000001.1, from coordinate 482,586 downwards.
ATCGGCGCCACCCCGGCGCCCGGCGCTGCCATCGCGTCAGCTCCCGGACGAGGTGGCCGAGCGGATCGCCGTGATCCCGGCCGCGAGCGCCTGCTGGTAGAGCCACAGGTCGCCGTTGTAGGCCAGCAGCGAGTAGCCCCGAGCGACCAGGTCGGTGGCCTGCTCGACGGACGTGGGCATGAAGCCGGCGATCGTGCCCGTGTCCGCCGCGGCCTTCGCGACCCGGTCGAGCGCGGCGAGGTAGTCCGGGTGGTCGAACTGCCCGGGGATGCCCATGGAGTTGGTGAGGTCGAAGTGCCCGACCCAGACGACGTCCACTCCGGGCACCGCGGCGATCTCCTCGACGGCCTCCAGGCCCGCCACCGTCTCGATCTGGCAGATCACGACGTTGTCGCTGTTGGCCCGGCGCATGGTGGCGACGTTGTCGCCTGCGCGGTAGTCGTCGTGGGCCACGCCGAAGGCGGCGCCGCGGCTGCCGTCGGGCGGGTACGTGGCCCAGTCCACCAGCTGCGCGGCCACCTCGGCGGAGCCGACCATCGGCGCCATGATCCCGCTCGCCCCGACGTCGAGGGCCCGGCTCACCGTCGTGCGGTCGAAGGCCGACGGGATCCGGATCCAGGCCGGCGCGCCGGTGGGGCGGGTGGTGGCCACGAGCCCGCCGAGGGTCTCCCACCCCCAGCCGGTGTGCTCGGCGTCGAACAGCACGAACTCGGCCCCCGCGTGCGCCGCGAGGCGCCCGATCCCGTGGGTGGCGAACTCGAACACGAACGTGCCGAGCACGAGGTCGCCCGCGCGCGCCTTCTCGATCACGGGGAGGGTCACGGCTCCACCTTCCTCTCGCCGGTGTGACTCCCGTCAGGCAACAAGTCGGCGCCCTGCATGTCAACCGGTTGACCAATTTCTGGGGGCGTGGTTACGGTCGCCGGGCCGGCACCGTCGCCGCCAGAGGGAGGTCCTCCGTGACACCCGTCGATCCCGACCCCGTCGAGGCGTCCGCCATCCGCAAGGTCGCCGTGCGGCTCGTGCCGTTCGTCGCCCTGATGTTCTTCATCAACTACCTGGACCGGACGGCGATCGCGTTCGCCGGGCCGAACGGCATGAACGCCGACCTGGCGCTCTCCGCGGCGCAGTTCGGGTTCGCCTCCGGCGTCTTCTTCATCGGCTACATCCTGTTGGAGGTGCCGAGCAACCTCGCCCTGCACCGCTTCGGGGCGCGGCGCTGGCTCGCGCGGATCATGGTGTCCTGGGGTGTCGTCGCGGCCCTGTTCACCTGGGTGGGCAACGCCGAGAGCCTCTACGTCCTCCGCTTCCTGCTCGGCGTGGCCGAGGCCGGCTTCTTCCCCGGCGCGATCCTCTTCCTCACCCAGTGGGTGCCCGCCCGGCACCGCAGCCGCGTGCTGGCATTGTTCTACCTCGCCCAGCCGCTCACCACGGTGATCGGTGCCCCGCTCGCGGGCGCCCTCATCGCGGGCGGGGACGGGCTGTTCGGGCTGGAGGGGTGGCGCTTCATGTTCCTCGGCGTCGCGCTGCCCGCGGTCGTGGTCGGCGTCGTCGCCTGGTTCTACCTCCCCGACCGGCCCGCCGACGCCCGCTGGCTCGACGCGCGCGAGAAGGCATGGCTCACCGCGGCCCTGGAGCGGGAGGCCGCCGAGACGGCCGGGAAGGCGCGCCACTCCGGCTCCGTGCGTCACGCGCTCGTCGACGGTCGCGTCTGGTGCCTCGCGTTCGTGGCGTTCGGGTTCATCTACGGGCTCTACGCGCTGGCGTTCTTCCTGCCCACGATCATCGCCGGGTTCGAGGCGGGGGCAGGCCAGGAGTTCGGGGTGTGGGAGACCAGCCTCGTCACCGCCGTGCCGTACCTGCCGGCCGCCGTCGTGCTCTACCTGTGGTGCCGCGACGCCACCCGGCGCGGGGTACGGACCTGGCACGTCGCGCTGCCGGCCGTCGTGGGCGGGGTGAGCATCCCGCTGGCCCTCTACGCCGGATCCCCCGCGGCGACGATCGCCGTGATCACCGTGACGGCGTGCGCGATCTTCGCCGGCATGCCGAACTTCTGGACGTTCCCGCCGCGCTTCCTGCACGGGGCCGCCGCGGCCGCCGGCATCGCGCTGATCAACACGGTGGGCAACACCGCGGGCTTCGCCGCCCCCTACGTCACCGGGGCCCTCGCCGACCTCACCGGCTCCTACCACGTCCCGATGTTCGGGGTGGGCGCGCTGATGCTGCTGTCGGCGCTGCTCATGGTGCGGGTCAGCCGGGCCGCCCGCACCGATGCCGTCACGACCGAGAGGACGAGCCGATGACCTTCCAGGTCGGGCTGACCGGCGATTTCCTGACCCCGGACGGGCGGATCGGCTGGGGTGACATCGGGCTGTCGCTGCTCGCGGACGACCCGGGTGTGGAGCACCGGTTCCTCGACGTCACGGCGGGGGAGGTGCCGCCCGGGCAGCTCGCCGGCCTGGACGCGCTGATCGGTCTGCTGCCCCGGGTGTCCGCCCGCTCGCTGGAGCAGGCCGACCGGTTGCGCATCGTGGCCCGCTTCGGCGTGGGCTACGACAACGTCGACGTCGCCGCGCTCACCGCGAACGGCACGCTGCTCACGATCACCCGCGACGCCGTCGCCCGCCCCGTGGCGCAGGCGGCGCTGGCGCTGGTGCTCGGGATCTCCCACCGCCTGCTGGACAAGGACCGCCTGGTGCGCGAGCACCGCTGGCAGGACCGGCTCGACCACATGGGCACCGGGCTCACCGGGCGCACCGTCGGCTTCGTCGGGTGGGGCAACATCGGCCGGACCGTCAGCACGATGCTCGCGCCGCTCGGGATGCGCCAGACCGCCCACGACCCGTACGCCGACACCGCGGCCGCAGCGGCCGCGGGCGTCGAGCTCGGCGACCTGCACGCGGTGCTCGCCGGGGCAGACGTCGTGCTCGTCACCGCGGCGCTCACCGAGGGCACCCGCAACCTCGTCGACGCGGCGGCACTGGCCCGCATGAAGCCCTCGGCGTTCCTCGTCAACGTCGCGCGCGGGCCGATCGTCGACCAGGACGCGCTCGCCGCCGCGCTGACCGCGGGCCGCATCGCCGGCGCCGCGCTCGACGTCTTCCGGGAGGAACCGCCCACCCCGGACGACCCGATCCTCTCCGCTCCGAACACCCTGTTCAGCCCGCACGCCACCTGCTGGACCGACGAGCTCGCGCTCGCGAGCGGCACGGCCGCGATCCGGTCGGTGCTCGACGTGCGGGACGGACGGCGGCCGCAGCACGTGGTGGACCCCGAGGCGTTCGCACACCCGGCGCTGGCCCACCTGCGCTAGCGCGTCCCCGAACCGTGCCCGCACTCAGTTGGCGAGGCTCATCGACTCCATCACTCCGGTGAACACCTGGGTGTTCTGGATCTCGCCCTCGAACGCCTCCGCGCCCGGCCCGCCCGCCGTGATCGGGGTGGGCGCGTCCGTGTGGTCGGCGGTCGACCAGTCGACCCACAGCTGCCGGTCCGAGTCCGCGGCCGGGAACGGGCCGTCCTCGCCCGCCGGCGGGGCTCCGGGGGCGGTGGCGGTGACCTCCATGCCCCCGGTCTCGTGGTCACCGGCGACCACGACCAACGTGTCCGGGTGCCCCGCCTGGAACTGCAGGGCGGTCTCGACGGCGCCCTCCAGCGCCCGTCCCGCCTCCAGCACCTGCGCGGCGTTGTTGTGGTGGGCCATCTCGTCGATGCCCTCCTCCTCGACGAGGAGGAAGAACCCGGCCTCGCGGCGCTCGAGCGCGCGCAGCGCGGCCTGCGTCATGTCGGCCAGCGGGACCGCGGGCGCGTACCGTCCCTCGCCCTCGCCGCCCTTCTCGAACATCTCCTGGTCGGCGAAGAGACCCAGCAGCCGCTCGTCGTCCGCGGCCGCGAGTCCTGCGGCGTCGGAGACGTGCGTGTAGCCCAGCTGCGTGGCCCGCGCGATCAGGTCGCCGCGCGACCGGCCGTCCTCGTCGGTGCCGTCCTCGTCAGCGCCGTCCTCGTCGTCCCGCTCGTCGTCCTCTGCGCCGCGCTGCGACCCCTCCGGGAGCCAGTGGTCCCGCCCTCCGCCGAGGACGACGTCCACCCGGGCGTCCTCCAGGTACTGCTCGGCGATCTCGCTCTGCAGGTCGCGGTCGCCGACGTGCGCGGCGAACGCCGCCGGGCTGGCGTCCGTGACCTGCGAGGTGGTGACCAGCCCGGTCGCCTTCCCGGCGTCGCGGGCCAGCTCCAGCGCGGTCGTCAGCGGCTCGCCGTCGACGTCCACGCCGACCGCCCCGTTGGTGGTCCGCACGCCGGTGGCGAACGCGGTGGCGGCGGCCGCCGAGTCGGTGACCTGGTCGTCGGCCGCGGGGGAGGTGTCGACCGACCCGGTGACGTCGAGGCGGTCCATCGCGAGCTCGCCATTGGGCCCGGCGACGGCCATGCGGAGGAACTCGCGCTGCGGCTGACCGAGGCCGTCCCCGAGCAGGAGGATGACGTTGCGCGCCACCTCCTCGCGTGCCCCCGCCTCCGGTGCCCCGCTCGGGGCCGTGCTGCACGCGGCGGGCAGCACCACCGCGACGGCCAGTGCGAGCGCCCTGGTGGCGCGGGTGCGGGCGGACGGTGGAGCCACGCGCGATCCAACCTCCGGCAGTCGGGGGACCCGGGCAGCCTAGTAGTCCGCGGCGGTGGGACGCGGCGCCCCGGCCCGCGGGTTCAGCACCTGCTCCCGAGCGCGTGCAGGCGGCCGTCGAGGAACCGCTGTTCGGCGGGGTTGGTGGCCAGCTCGCGGGCTCGGCGGTAGGCCGCCACGGCCTCGGGGGCCCGTCCCAGCCGCCGCAGGAGGTCGCCGCGCGCGGCGTGGAACAGCCGGTACCGCTCCAGCCCGCTGATCTCCTCGACCAGGTCCAGCCCGCGCTGCGGGCCGTCCGCCATCGCGACGGCCACCGCGCGGTTGAGCGCCACGACCGGGCCGGGCCGGTGGCGGGCCAGCTCGTCGTAGAGGGCGACGATCTGGGGCCAGTCCGTCGTCGCGGCATCGGCCGCGCCCGCGTGCACCGCCGCGATGGCCGCCTGCAGCTGGTAGGGCCCCGGCCGGCCCCGCCGCAGGGCCCGCTCCACCAGGGCGAGGCCCTCGGCGATCTGCGCGCGGTCCCAGCGGGTGCGGTCCTGCTCCTCGAGCAGCACCAGCTCCCCGTCGGGCCCCGTGCGGGCGTCGCGGCGGGAGTCCTGCAGCAGCATCAGCGCCACGAGGCCGAGCGGTTCGACCTCGTCGGGCATCAACGTGGCCACGAGCTTGCCCAGCCGCAGCGCCTCCGCGGTGAGGTCGGGGCGGACCAGCCGGTCACCGGCCGTGGCGAGGTACCCCTCGGTGAAGACCAGGTAGACGACGGCGAGCACCCCGGCGAGGCGGTCGGGCAGCGCGGCCTCGTCCGGGACGGCGAAGCGGATCCGCGCGTCGCGGATCTTGCGCTTGGCCCGTACCAGCCGCTGCGCCATGGTCGCCTCCGCGACGAGGAACGCCCGCGCGATCTGCGCCGCGGTGAGCCCGCCGACCACCTGCAGCGTGAGCGCGACCCGCGCCTCGAGGGCCAGCGCCGGGTGGCAGCAGGTGAACAGCAGGCTCAGCCGGTCGTCGCCCACGCGGGCCAGGCCGTCCGGCAGCTCGTCCGGCATCCCGTCCACGCTCCGCTCCTCCCGCGCGAGCTGCGCGTACTTGGCCTCGCCCACGCGGGTGCGACGGATGCGGTCCAGCGCGGCGCGGCGGCCGACGGTCACCAGCCAGGCCGCGGGATCGCGCGGAACACCGTCCGCGCCCCAGGTGCGCAGCGCCGCGGCACACGCTTCGGACAGGGCCTCCTCGGCGAGCTCGACGTCCCCGAGCCCGCGGACCAGCGCCGCGAGCACCCGCGTCCGCTCGGCGCGGAAGACCCGCTCCAGTACCGCCGCCGGTGTCACCCCGCGGGCTCCATCGACACCTGCAGGATCGGGCGGACCTCCACCGCCCCCTCCGCCGCCAGCGGGCACATCGTGGCGTAGGCGAGCGCCTCGTCCAGGTCGGCGCAGTCGAGGATGAAGTACCCCCCGAGCTGCTCGGCGGTCTCGGCGAACGGGCCGTCGGTCACCAGCGCGTCGCCGTCGCGCACGCGGACGGTGGTGGCCGAGTCGGTGGTGTGCAGCGGGTCGTAGCCGCGCAGCACGCCGTCCTCGGCGCAGCGCCGCGTGAACGCCCGCACCGCCGCGACCTTCGCGGCCCGCTCCGGCGTTCCGGCGTCCGCTCGCTCGCACCCGTAGACCAGCAGCATGTAGCGCATCTCCCGCTCCTCCCCGCAGCTATCAGACGGTAGCCCCAACCCGAGGACGAACGGGGCCGAGCGAGATCGACCGGCTCCGGTGTCGAGTCGGTCGGCGACCGTTCGTCCTCGGAGGTGTTGACCCGAGACAGGGAGAAGAAATGCCCGAGACCACCATCGACCGCTACGTCCGCGCCCAGGACGGCTTCGACCACGTCGTCGCCGCCCTGCCGGCCGGCCGCTGGGACGACCCGTCGGCCTGCGCCGGCTGGACCGCCCGCGACGTGCTGGGCCACGTCGTCTGGGGCCAGGACCTGGTCCGCCACCTGGCCACCGGCCGCCCCTTCACCTCCGACGAGGGCGCCCCCGGCGCACCCCACCCGGGCACCCTCATCGGCGCCGACCCGCTCGGCACCTGGCGGGCCGCCCGCGCCGCCAGCCTCCCGACACTGACGCCGGACGCGCTCGCCCGGACCGTGAGCCTCCGAGCCTTCGGCGAGGTGCCGCTGGAGTCGTTCGTGACCGCGCTGGTGACCGACTTCCTCGCCCACACCTGGGACATCGGAGCACCAGCGGGCCTCGACGTGCGTCTCGACCCGGACCTCGTGCCGGGCTGCTTCGCGTGGTCGCGCACCTTCGACATGCGCGTGCCCGGCGGGATCGGACCGGAACTGACGCCGCCGGAGGGCGCGGACGAGCAGACCCGCTTCCTCGCCTACCTCGGTCGCGCCGCCTGAGAGCTCGCCCCCGCGGCGATGGCCGGGCGCTCAGCGGGCGCGGACCGCCAGGGCGAGCGCGTCGGCCACCGCCTCCGGGTCCGGCACCGCGATGCCGGTCGAGACGCGGATCGCGGGGTCGCCCGGGCGGGTCCGGCTCTCCGCGGAGGTCGCGACCGCGATCCCGTGCGACGCGAGCACCAGTTTCGCCTCCTGCTCGCTGCGCACCGGGACCCAGACGGCGAGGCCGTCCGGGCCGCGCGCCGGGACACCGCGCTCGGCGAGCAGCCCGAGCATCGCGTCCCGCCTGCTCCGGTAGACCTCCCGCGCGTGGTCCACGGACGCGCGCGACGATGCGTCGGTGAGGAGCCAGGCCAGGGCGTTCTGCAGGACGCGACTGGTCCAGCCCGCGCCGAACTGGCGGTGTACCCGGACGCGCTCGATGGCCTCGCCCGCTCCAGCCATGACGGCCAGCCGCAGGTCCGGGCCGTGCGACTTCGAGTAGGTGCGCACCAGGACGGTCTGGTGGGGGAGCAGTTCCCCCAAGCCGTGGTAGGGCTGCGCGGCGAGCTCGCCGAGCCCGTCGTCCTCGACGACCAGGATCCCGGTGCCCTCCAGGATCGCGGCGATCTGATCACGACGCTCCGCGGTGGTCGTGGAGGACAGGAAGGAGCTGCTGCGGGGTTCGTAGACGAACGCGACGGGCTGCGCGCGCACCGCCTCGGCCAACGAGGCGGGCACCGGTCCGGAGGCGTCGAGCGACACCGGCACCACGCGGGCCCCGACGTTGTCGAGGATGTCGAGCAGCCGCGGGGTCGCCGGGTCCTCGACCGCGACGTACTCCCCGGGCACCACGCTGGTGCGCAGCAGCATGAGCAGCCCCTCGTAGCCGCCGTTCACGGCCATCCGGTGCTGCGTGGGGAACGGCCAGGACCCTGCGATCGCCGTGCCGAGGGGGCCGCTCATCGGCATGACCTCGTACGAGTTGAGGTCCGGATCGCCGACGGCGTGCTCGAACGCGGGCCGCAGGTCCGGCAGCAGGGCGGGGTCGGGCACCGCGCGAGAGAGGTTCACGGTCCGCTCCGGCCAGAGGTGCGCGATGTTCTCGTAGCGGGAGGGCCGGGAGACCGCGAGCCCGCCCTGCACGCGGATGCCCTGCCGCCCACCGCCGGCGAGGATCTGCTGCTTGCGCAGCGCGGTCCACGCGGCGGAGACGGTGGCCGGACTGACGCCCAGCCGCGGCGCCAGGGCGCGCACCGTGGGCAGCCGCGTCTGCGGCACCAGTGCGCCCGCGCGGACCAGTCGCGCGATGGCGGCGGCGATCCCGGCCGCCGTCGGTTCGGCGATCTGCTCGGCGAGCCACGCCGCGGAGATCGTCGGGACGCCGTCGGGCGTGGCACCGCTCATCCGAGTGTCCCTCCTTTTGTCCAGGAACATTCACAAGTATTGTCCAGCAACTCTGGCTGAACATATGGTGCCGGACGTGGACCTGCACCTCGGCACCCGGCACTGGGACCACGTCGTCCCGATCGCGCTGGGAGACGTCTCGGCCCCCGGCGTGCGGTTGTCCCGGCTGGACACCACGCCGGACCTCTGGAGCGAGCCGGGGTACGCCGCCGCCGAGACCTCGTTCAGCCGTTACGTCCGCGCTCGCGCCGACGGTGACAACCGGGTCGTCGGGCTGCCGGTGTTCCTCATGCGCGGCTTCCGGCACCGCTGCATCCTCGTGCGGCGGGACTCGGCCGCCGAGCGCCCGGAAGACCTCGTGGGGGCACGCATCGGGCTCACCGGCTGGCCGGACAGCGGCAACACCTGGACCCGCGCCGTGCTGCGCGAAGCCGGCGTCGGAGTGGACGACGCCCAGTGGCGGGTGGGCCCGCTGACCGCCGCGCACCCGGCGTTCGACCGGATCGGCGGCGTGCGCGTCGGCCCGAACGTCCGCCCGACCGACGGCGGCGCGGCGCTCGTCGACCTGTTGGAGACCGGCGAGCTCGACGCCGTCATGACGCCGTTCATGCCGCCCGGCTTCCACCGGACGGGCTCGCCGCTGCGCACGCTGTTCCGCGCCCCGCGGAGCGCCGAGCAGCGCTGGTTCGACACCCACGGCTTCGTCCCCGGGATCCACCTGCTCGGCGTCCGCGCCGACGTCCTCGCGCGCGAGCCCGGTCTCGCACAGGAACTGGTGGACCTGTTCGAGGCCGCCAAGCGGGTCAGCGCGGCGCGGCGCACGAAGCTCGTGGACGTCAGCCCGTGGCTCAACGAGGAGGTCGCCGCCACGACCCGCGTCTTCGGCTCCGACTGGATGCCCTACGGGTGGTCGCCGAACCGCCGGATGATCGCCGCGTTCCAGGAGGAGCTCGTCGCGCAGCGCCTCCTCGCGGCGCCGGTGCCCGACACCGACCTGTTCCCGTTCCGGCCCGACCCCGCCCCGCAGTACGACGTCGTGGAGGACGCCGCATGGACAGCCTGAAGGTCGCCGCCGGCCAGTTCGCCGCGAGCGGGGACTGGCGCGCGAACCTGGAGACGTGCGCCGGCATCGTGCGCGCCGCCGAGGCCGACGGCGTCGACCTGCTGGTGCTCCCCGAAGGGGTGCTCGCCCGGTTCGTCGAGGACCGCGAGCGCATCCGCGAGCACGCCCAACCGGTCGACGGACCCTTCGTCACCGGTCTCGCGGACGTGACGACCGGTCTCGGCGTGACCGTGGTCGTCGGCATCCACGAGCCGTCGACCGGGGACAAGCCCTACAACACGCTCGTCGTCCTTCGCGACGGCGCGGTCGTGCAGGTCTACCGCAAGCTGCACCTCTACGACGCGTTCAGCATGGCGGAGTCGGACAACGTCACCGCCGCCGACGTGGTGCCGCCGCTCGTCGACGTCCGCGGGTTCGCCGTCGGCCTCATGACGTGCTACGACGTGCGCTTCCCCGAGCTCGCGCGGCTCCTGGCCACCGCAGGGGCCGATGTGCTGGTCCTGCCCGCCGCGTGGGTGCGCGGGCCGCTGAAGGAACACCACTGGCGCACCCTCGTCACCGCGCGGGCGCTGGACAACACCGCCTACGTCGTGGCCAGCGGCGAGTGCGGTGCGCGCAACATCGGCCAGAGCCTGGTCGTCGACCCGCTCGGCGTGCCGATCGCGCAGGCCGGTGAGGACCCGGCCACGATCACCGCCCACGTCACCCGCGAGCGGCTCGACGCCGCGCGCCGCCGGCTGCCGGTCCTGCAGAACCGGCGGTTCACGGTCGACGCCACCCCCCGACCGCTGCTCGTCCCGTGAAAGGAGCAGGAGTGCGACTCCCCCGTACCTGCGTCCTCGGCGTGCTCGCCGCCTCGGCCGTCGTGCTGAGCGCGTGCACCGCCGACCCGGTCCCGCAGACCCCGGCCGGCGGGGCGTCGCCCGCGGCGGCCCCGGTCGCCGCGCAACAGCTCAACCAGGCCCTGCACGCCGGCTGCCGGAGCAGATCCGGCAGGCCGGCACCATCGTCGCGGTCAACACCGGCTCGTTCCCGCCCTACACGATCGTCGGCGCGGAGGGCACCCCCATGCAGGGCGCGACGGCCGAGCTGTCGGACGCGGTCGGGCAGATCCTCGGCGTCGAGATCCGGCACGAGACGATCGACGGCCTCGCCAGCGTGCTGTCCGGCATGCAGGCCGGGCGCTACGACCTCGACATGGGCCCGGTCGGTGACTTCCCGGAGCGCCAGGAGCAGGCCACGTTCGTCGACTGGGTCCAGGAGTACGTCGTCTTCGCGGTGCAGAAGGGCAACCCGAAGGGGATCGACGGGCTGGAGACCACCTGCGGCACCCGCATCGCCGTGCAGGCGGCCGGCTCGGCGGAGCGGGTCATCAAGGAGCAAGCCGAGAAGTGCGCGGCCGAGGGACAGCCGGCCATCGACGTGCAGTCCTACAAGGACCAGCCGTCCTCGATCCTGGCCGTGCAGTCCCACCGCGCCGACGCGTTCTTCTCCTCGCAGGCGCCCCTGACCTACTTCGTGCAGCAGTCCGGCGGCGAGCTCGAGCTGGCCGGGCAGGGCAAGGCCAACGGGTTCGACGACCTGTTCCAGGGCGCGGTCGTGCCGAAGGACTCGCCGCTCGCCGACGTGCTGCTCGAGGCCATCCAGCGCCTGCACGACAACGGCACCTACGAGGCGATCATGACCAAGTGGGGCCTGGAGGGCAACATGCTCGACTCGCCGGGCGTCAACCTGGGCAAGGCTTGATCGTGGCCGCGACCGGGAAGACCACCGGGCGGCCTGCGCCGCCGGCCGCGGAGGGTCCCGCCCTGGACATCCGCGACGCCTCGCGCCGCAAGCACCCCGGGCGCTGGGTCGCGGCGGCGGTCGTCGCGGTGCTGGCCGCCCAGCTCGGGCACATGCTGGTGACCAACGACAACTTCGGGTGGCCGGTCGTCGCGAGCTGGTTCACCGCTGAGTCGATCATGCGCGGGCTGGGCATCACGCTGATGCTCACCGTGATCGCGATGGTGATCGGCATCGTGCTCGGCGTGCTGCTGGCGGTCTGCCGCATCTCCGGCAACCCGCTGCTGCGAGCCGCCGCGAGCGCGTACATCTGGTTCTTCCGCGGCACGCCGACGCTCGTCCAGCTGATCTTCTTCTACAACCTGTCCGCGCTGTTGCCGGAGATCTCGTTCGGCATCCCGTTCGGGCCTGCGTTCGTCACGTTCACCACGAACAGCCTGATCACGCCGCTGCTGGCGGCGATCCTCGGCCTGGGGCTGAACGAGGGCGCCTACATGGCCGAGATCATCCGCGGCGGCCTGCTCTCGGTGGATCCGGGGCAGCGGGAGGCCGGGGCGGCGATCGGGATGACCAACTACCGGATCATGAAGCGCATCGTGCTGCCCCAGGCGATGCGGTTCATCGTGCCGCCCACCGGCAACCAGGTGATCAGCATGGTCAAGGCGACCGCGCTGGTGAGCGTCATCGCGCTGTCCGACCTGCTCTACACCGTGCAGTCGATCTACAACCGGACGTTCGAGACCATCCCGATGCTGCTCGTCGCCTGCGTCTGGTACCTGATCCTCACGTCGATCCTGTTCGTCGTGCAGTCGTTCATCGAACGGCACTACAGCCGGGGCGACCGGCACCAGACGCCGAGCTTCTGGGACTTCCTGCGCATCCGACCGAAGGCGGGCGCGCCGACCACGGTGAGCGGAGGGCCGGCCGGATGACGACCGTGCTGGAGGCGACGGGTGTCCGCAAGAGCTTCGGGTCCCACGAGGTGCTGCGCGGCATCGACCTCGAGGTCGAGGCGGGGGAGACCGTGGTGATCCTCGGGCCGTCCGGCAGCGGCAAGTCGACGTTCCTGCGCTGCATCAACCTGCTCGAGTCGCCCGACGGCGGGCGCATCCTCGTCGGCGGCCGCGACGTCGGCTTCGACGTGCGCGGGGAGCGGCTGCACGAGCTCTCCGCCGTGGAGGTGGCCCGGCGGCGGCGTGCCATCGGCATGGTGTTCCAGCAGTTCAACCTCTTCCCCCACATGACCGCCCTCGAGAACGTGATCGAGGGGCCGGTCGGTGTGAAGGGCGAGAAGCGTTCCGACGCGGTGGCGCGGGCCACCGCCCTCCTCGCGCAGGTCGGGCTGTCCGGGCGGGAGAAGTCCTACCCGCGACAGCTCTCCGGCGGGCAGCAGCAGCGGGTGGCGATCGCCCGGGCGCTCGCCATGCAACCCACGCTGATGTTGTTCGACGAGCCGACCTCGGCCCTCGACCCCGAACTGGTCGGTGAGGTGCTCCTGGCCATGCGGGGTCTCGCCGAAGGCGGGTTGACGATGGTCGTGGTGACCCACGAGATCAGTTTCGCCCGGGAGGCCGCCGACCGCGTGGTCTTCATGGACGACGGGCTCGTCGTCGAGCAGGGCCGCCCGGAGCAGGTGATCGACGCCCCGCAGCACGAGCGGACCAGGGCCTTCCTGGCCCGCTTCCTCTGACCGGTCATCCCTCCTGGGGAACGGTGATCGTCTCGATCCAGTACTCCCGCGCCAGTGCGTCCACCCCCGCGGGCGAGGTTCCGCGCAGGTGCACGACGTTCCCGGTGGTGCCGGCGATCCGCCCGTGCTTCTGCAGCTCCAGGACGTGGTAGCGCTCGGGCGGGAAGTCGAGCACCACGTCCACGGCGAAGCGGCCGCGCTCGTCGGGGTCGGCGCCCACACCGGGACCGGCCTTGCCGATCGCCTGCACGGAGAGCCAGCCCTGGTAGAGCAGCACCAGCAGGACGACGACCGCGATGCGACGCAGCGCCGTGTTGCGGACAGCGCCGCGAGCGGCCCTACGCAGGGTCGGCGACGGCATGCGACTCGTCCCCCGCGAGCAGGTCGGTGATGCGGTTGCGGGTGCTGCGGAACTGGTCCAGCTCGCCGGTGGTGCGCCAGTCGCGCGGCCGCGGCAGGTCGACCGTGACGATCTCGTGCACCCGGCTCGGCCGTCCGGTGAGCACGACGACCCGGTCGGACAGGAACACCGCCTCGTCCACGTCGTGGGTGACGAAGAAGACGGTCGGGCGCCGCGCCTGGAAGATCCGGGTGAGGTCCTCCTGCAGCTTGCGACGGGTCTGGGCGTCGATGCTCGCGAACGGCTCGTCCATGAGCATCACGGCCGGCTCGTTGGCGAGCACCCGTGCGACGCCGAGCCGCTGCGCCATGCCGCCCGACAGCTCGTGCGGGTAGCGGTGCTCGAACCCGGCCAGGCCCACGAGCTGCAGGTACTCCGCGGCGGTCGCCTCCCGCTGGGCCTTCGGGACGCCGCGCATGCGCAGCCCGAAGGTCACGTTGCCCTGCACCGTCTTCCACGGGAACAGGGCGTGGTCCTGGAACACCACGCCCCGGTCCGGGCCCGGCCCCTGCACCGGTCTCCCGGCCACGCTGACCGTGCCGCCGCCCGCCTCGACGAAGCCCGCGACGATGTTCAGCACGGTGGTCTTGCCGCAGCCGCTCGGGCCGAGCACGGACACGAACTCGCCCTCGGCGACGTCGAACGACACGTCGCCGATCGCGACGACGTCCTCGCCGGTGTAGGCGTCGGTGTAGGTCTTGTGCAGGTGCTCGATCTGCAGCGCGGTCATGCGGCGGCCTCCTGACGGACCAGTCCCCAGCGTTCCACCGTGGCGCGCTCGAACGGCGCGAGGAACAGCGCGTCGAGCGCGTACCACAGGATGCCCAGCACGATCATCCCGAGGAAGACCTCGGCGACCTCCCCGACGCGGCGGGCGTCGAACATCATGAACCCGATGCCGCTGGTCCCGACGATGATCTCGGCGGCGACCAGCGCCCGCCAGCCGTAGCCGAGCCCCGTGCGCACACCGCTGGCCACCGCGGGCAGCGCGCCCGGCACGATCACCTCGACGAACACGCGGAACCGGCCGGCGCCGAGGCTGCGGGCCGCCCGCACCAGCTCCCGCGGCACCTGCTCGATGCCGGCCACGACGCTGAGCACGAGCGGGAAGACGATCGTGTAGACGATCACGAACGTCACCGCGGTGAGGCTGAACCCGAACCAGACGATGACGATCGGCAGCCAGGCGATGTCGGCGATCGCCTGGAAGAACAGCAGCAGCGGCCAGGTCAGCCTGCGCAGGACCGTCGACATGCCGACCAGGAACCCGAGCGGGAGCCCGATCAGCAGCCCGAACAGCACGCCGTACCAGAGCCGGGTGAGCGAGTCGGACAGGTAGCCGGGCAGCACCCCGCGCTCCAGGAGCCCGCCGAGCTCGGCCAGCACGACGTCCGGGCCGACGAAGAACGCGGGCGGGAAGACCGCCAGCTCCGCGAGCAGCCACCACAACGCCACCACCGGCACGAACGGGCCGAGGGTGCGGACCGCCGCGGTGCGGGTCAACCTGCGGGCGAGCACCGTCACGACACACCGGCCGTCATGCCCCAGCGCTGCACCGTGCGCCGCTCCAGCGGGGCGAGCAGCAACCGGTCCATCGCGAGCCAGAGCAGCCCGATGATCACCATCGCCGCGATGATCACGTCCGTCGAGAACGTCTTCTGGGCCAGGAACAGGGCGTAGCCGAGGCCCGCGCTGGTCGCGATGATCTCCGCGGCCACCAGGCCGCGCCAGCCGTAGCCCAGGCCGACCCGCAGCCCGGTCACCACGCTCGGCAGCGCACCCGGCAGCAGCACCTCCCAGAACATCCGCAGCCGGCCGGTCCCCATGCTGCGCGCGGCGCGCAGCAGCGGGAGCGGGATGCGCCGCACGCCCAGCACCGTGTTGTAGGTGAGCGCGAAGAACATCGCGTTCCACACGATGAAGATCACCGCTCCGTCGCCGTAGCCGAGCCACAGCGTCGCGATCGGGATCCAGGCGATGCCGGCCAGCGCCACCGAGAAGCGCAGCAGCGGCGCGAAGAACGCCGAGAGCCGCCGGCTCGCCCCGAGCGCCACGCCGAACGGCAGCGCGGTGACGACCGCCAGCGCCGAGCCGATCAGCACCCGGCGCAGGCTGGCGCCCAGGTGGGCGAACAGCTCCCCGCTCGCGGTCATGTCGACCAGTGCCGCCACCACGTCGGTGACCTGCGGGAAGATGCGCATCGGCACGCCGGTGGCGGCCACGACCGCGGCCCACACCGCCAGCAGCGCGGCGAACGGCGCGAGGAACCAGAGGGCCGACCGCAGCAACGACCGCGGGGGTGACCTCCGGCGGCGGGGCCGCGCCCGCACCGGCGGGGGCGGTGCTGCGGTGGCGGTCACGTCGCCGGGCAGGCCGCGAGCGCGGCCTCGCGGTCGTAGGCGTAGTCGGCGCCGATGCGGGCCGGCTCCGGGATCGCCGGCAGGTCGTCGAACAGCTCGGGACGTTCCGCCACGACCGTGGTGATCGGGCCGGGCACGAACCTGTCGGCCACCTCGAACCCGGGCTCGGTGACGCCTTGGTCGGCGAGCATCTGCGCCACCGTGTCCAGCGCGGCGTAGTTGCAGGCGGAGAACCGCGGGTCGAGCTGCGCCACGTTGTACTGCATGGCCTCGCTCGCCACCTCCGGTGCGGTGCCGGGCAGCCAGCGGGTGGCCGCCTCGGCCGCCTCGTCGGGGTTCTCGCGCATCCACTGGTCGGCCGCGGCGCGCGCGGTGAGGAACCGCGTGACGACGTCCGGGTTCTGCTCCACGAACTCCCGCATGGCGACGATGTAGCCGACGTAGGGGATGTAGCCCCCGCCGCGCACGACCTCCTCGGCCCCCTGCACCTGCTGCGCGATGGTGATCGGCCAGGGGTCCCACACGATCGCGGCGTCGATGCCGCTGGTCTGCAGGGCGACCGGCATGTCCGGCGGCGCGGTGTTCACGACCTCCACCTCGTCGACGGGGATCTGCAGCTGCTGCAGCAGTCCGATCAGGTACAGGTGGTTGATGGAGCCGATCGACACGGCGATGCGCTTGCCGCGCAGGGTCGCGAGGTCCTCGCCGTTGATGCCGGAGCCGGGCCGCGCGACGACCGCCATCGTGTCGTCGATCGCCCGCTGGCTCGCCGAGCCGGAGTAGTTGCCGAGCAGCACGAGGTCGAGCCCGCGCTGCGCGGCCCCGATCGCCGGGGTGCCGACCTGGATGAAGTCGACCTCGCCCGCCTGCAGGGCGTTCAGGGAGTCGACGCCCGTGGGGAACGGCTGCGCCAGCCGCACGTCGAGCCCCTGCTCCTCGAAGGCGCCGGTCTCCAGGCCGATCGGGAGGCCGAGCTGGTCGACCGCGGACACGTAGCCCGCGTCGACCGTGACGAGCTGCGGCGCCTCGCCGCCGCTCACGTCGTCGTCGATCGTCGCACCACCGCCGCAGGCGGCGAGCAGGAGCGCGAGTGGCCCGCCCGCCAGTACGGCGAGGCGGCGGCTGCTCAGGTGGCTCATCGTCGAACCCTCCGATCTGCTTACCGGGCCAACCAACCCCCGTCGACGACGAGAACGTGCCCGTGGACGTAGTCGGCTGCGGGGGAGGCGAGGAAGACCGCGGACCCGGCGACGTCCGCGGGCTCGGCCCAGCGACCGGCCGGGATGCGCGCGAGGATCTCGTCGCTGCGGGTCGGGTCGCTGCGCAGGGCCGTCGTGGTGGCGGTGGTGACGTAGCCGGGCGCGACCGCGTTGACGTTCACGCCGTGCGGTGCCCACTCGTTGGCGAGTGCGCGGGTGAGCCCGACGATCGCGTGCTTGCTGGCCGTGTAGGAGGGAACCACGAGCCCGCCCTGGAAGCTGAGCAGCGACGCGACGTTGATGATCTTGCCATGCCCGCGGGCGACCATCCGCCGTCCGGCGGCCCGGCACAGCTCGAACGCCGCGTGCAGGTTCACCTCGACGACGTCGTACCAGTCCTCGTCGGCGAACTCGGCGGACGGGCCGCGGCGGATCAGGCCGGCGTTGTTGACGAGGACGTCGACGGCGTGGGCGTCCAGCAGGCGCTCGACCGCGGCGCGGCGGGCGGGACGGTCGGCCAGGTCCAGCAGCTCCGTGGTGACCGCGGCGCCCGTGGCCGTGGCCTCCTCGGCGACCGGGGCGAGGTTGTCGCGATCGGACAGCAGCAGCAGATCCGATCCCGCCGCCGCAAGACCGAGGGCGATCGCCCGGCCGATCCCCGAGCCTGCGCCGGTGACCATGGCCAGGCGACCCTTCAGCCCGAAGGGGGAGGCGGGGGCGGGACCGTCGGGCGGCACGGGACCGACGGTAGGAGCCGGGCGGGGAGGGGGTGAAGGCCGAGTTCCGGATAACGCTATTCGGAAGCCGGATCCTCCGTCCCGTCCGGCCGGGGCTGTTGCACGATCTGCTGGAGCAGGGTGCGGGCTGCCGCGGTGAGCAGCCGGGTGGAGTCCCAGTAGACGGCGACCCGCCGCCCCGCCGCGCCCTCCAGCCGGCGCACGCACAGGTCGCTGGTGTCGGTGACCTGCGCGGCGAGCGAGTTGGTGACCCCGACGCCGAACCCGTGGCGCACCAGCGACACCAACGTCTGCGGCTGGTTGGTGGCCTGCACCGGTTCCAGCTCGAACCCGCACTCGCGGAACAGGCGGTAGGACTCGAACTCGCCGGTCTCCGGCGCGTCGAGGCGCCCGATCGACAGCAGCGGGTGCGCGGCGACCGCGGCCACCGGCAGCGGCTCGGGCAGGTTCGCGAGCGGGTGGTCGGGCGGGTGCAGGGCGACGAGCGGTTCGCGCCACAGCACGTGCTGGCGCACCGTCGCGCGCGCGGGCGGTGGCGTCATCGGCCGGATGCACAGGTCGACCTCGCCGCCGGCCAGCGCCTCGTCCAGCTCCAGGGTCGAGCGCTCGACCAGCACCACCCGCACGTCCGGGCTGATCCGCGCGGCCTCCCGCAGCACGAGGGGGACGAACGCGGCGCTGGCGCTGGGGTGGCTGCCCAGCGTGACGACGCCGCGCGCGCCGTCGCGCCACGCCGCCATCGCGGTCTCCGTGGCCTCGACCTCGCGCAGGATCGTGCGGGCGTGCTCGGACAGCGCCTTGCCCGCCTCGGTGAGCTCCACGGGCCGCTTGCGGCGGTTGAACAGCGGCAGGCCCACCCCGCGCTCCAGCGCCGCCACGTGCATGCTGATCCGCGGCTGGGACCGGTGCGTCACCTCGGCGGCGGCCACGAAGCTGCCCGTCTCCACCACGGCGAGGAACGAGACGAGCCACTCCAACCGCAGGTCCGCTCTCAGCACCGCGCGACCCTATGCGCGCCGCCCGACGCGCGCACCATCAGCGCGGCGGATGCCGGCATCCGCGAAGCGTGGTTCACGCGGCGTCCGGAGCGGGGTACAACGGGGCGCATGAGCGAGCTTGCGAGCGAGCACGCGGCCGACTTCCTCGTGCAGACGGCCGATCTGCCCTGGGTCCCGCAGGGCTCGGACAACGTCTGGTTCAAGCCGGTGCGCATCAACCTGGAGAAGGGCAGCTGGGTCAACCTCCTCAAGGTCGCCAAGAGCGGCGTGGTCAACCGCCACCGCCACCTCGCCGAGGTGGAGGGCTGGGTGCTGCAGGGCCGGTGGCACTACATCGAGCACGACTGGCAGGCCTCTCCTGGCGCGTACGTCTACGAGCCGCCCGGCGACGTGCACACCCTCGTCGCGGACGTCGAGGACGAGTCGGAGCCGATGATGACGCTGTTCTTCATCCACGGCCCGATCGAGTACATGGACGCCGACGGCAACCTCGCCTGGGTCGAGACGGCCGAGCGGAAGCTCCAGCGCTACACCGACTACTGCCGGGAAGCGGGGATCGAGCCGAAGCTCGACGGCATCCTCTTCTGACCGCCACGGCTCACGCCGCGCCGAACGCCCTGGCCACGGCGAGGCTGTCCTCGTAGACGTGGTGGCGGGTGATCAACCCGTCCGTCACGGTCAGGTGCAGGGCGAACGCGGCCGTGTAGCGGCGGCCCGTGGGCTTCGCGGTGTTGCGGAACTCGCCGAGCAGCACCGCGTCGCCGCCGTCGACGAGGACCGCCGTCAGCGTCGTCGTGCTCTCCTGCGGGACGTGGTGCTCGGCGATCAGCCGGAAGTGCTCGGCCACCCCGGCACGGGTGGAGCGGTGCCGGATCCAGGGCACCGTGTCCGCGTAGTCGCCGTCGGGCCAGTCCAGCATCCACTCGACCTCGTCGGCGTACAGCGCCGCGATCCGCTCCGGATCGCCCTCCGCGCTCCGGCGCAGGAACTCGTCGATGGTCGTCCTCGTGCTCATGCGTCCATCCTCGCGCCCCGCGGTGCGCCGCTCCATTACCCCTGAGGTCATCTGCGGGTGCCGGGTGCCGCGGCGGGGGCGATAGTGGCGCCATGACGATCCGAACCGCCGACGCCGTCGTGATCGGCGGGGGCCACCACGGGCTCGTGGCGGCCGCCGTGCTGGCCGACGCCGGCTGGGACGTGTGCCTGCTGGAGTCCGCCGAGGTCCTCGGCGGGGCCGTGCGCTCCGCCGAGCTGCACCCCGGCTTCACCGCGGACCTCTTCAGCGCGTTCTACCCGCTCTCGGCCGCGTCCCCGGTGCTGCGGTCGTTGGAGCTGGAGCGCTGCGGGCTGCGCTGGTCGCACGCCCCCGCCGTGCTGGCCCACCCGATCCGGCCCGACGGGGCGCAGGCGGCCGTCCTGCACCGCGATCGGGAGCGCACCGCCGCGGGCCTCGCCGAGAACCACCCGCGCGACGGCGACGCCTGGCTGGCGCTGTGCGCGCAGTGGGACGCGATCGGCGACGCGGTGCTGCGCACGGTCTTCACGGCGTTCCCGCCGGTGCGGGGGCCGGCCGCGCTGCTGCGCCGCATCGGCACGGCCGACGCGCTGCGGCTGGCCCGCTTCCTCGCGCTGCCGGCCCGCCGGATGGGGGAGGAGCTGTTCGCCGGTGAGGGTGCCCGGCTGCTGCTCGCCGGCAACGCCGTGCACGCCGACGCCCCTCCCGACGCCACCGTGAGCGGCGTGTTCGGCTGGCTGCTCGCGATGCTGGGACAGAAGCACGGTTTCCCGGTGCCGGTCGGCGGGGCGGGGGAGCTCGCCGCCGCCCTCGCCCGCCGGGCCAGGGGAGCGGGTGCCGAGCTGCGCACCGGCGAGCACGTGGAACGCATCGACGTGCGCGGCGGCCGGGCCGTCGCCGTGCACACCGCCACCGGCCTGACGGTGCGCGCCCGCCGCGCCGTGATCGCCGACATCGCGGCGCCGATGCTCTACCGCGACCTGCTGCCGGCCGACGCGCTCCCGCCTCGGCTGCGCGCCGACCTCGACCGCTTCGAGTGGGACACCCCCGTCGTCAAGGTCAACTGGGCGCTGGACGGGCCCATCCCGTGGCGCAACCCGGGCGTGGCCGGAGCCGGCACCGTCCACCTCGGCGCCGACGAGGCCGGGCTCACCCACTGGTCGGCGGACATCGAGTCACGGGCGCTCCCGCAGACCCCGTTCATGCTGTTCGGGCAGATGACCACCGCCGACCCCGGCCGGTCCCCGGAGGGCACGGAGAGCGCCTGGGCCTACACCCACCTGCCGCGGGGGGTGAGCGACGACGACGCGGCCGAGGAGCTGGCCCGGCGGGTCGACGCGACCGTCGAGGAGTTCGCCCCCGGCTTCGGCGCCCGGGTGCTGCACCGCGACGTCCAGCGGCCGGGCGACCTGCAGGCCACGGACCCCAACCTCGTGCACGGCGCCGTCAACGGCGGCACGGCCCAGCTGTTCCAGCAGCTCGTGTTCCGGCCGGTGCCGGGCCTCGGGCGCCCCGAGACCGTCGTCGGCGGGCTGTACCTGGGCAGCGCCTCGGCCCACCCCGGTGGCGGTGTGCACGGCGTGTGCGGCTGGCTCGCCGCCAGGGCGGCCCTCGGGGAGCAGCGGGCGCTCGGCGCGGTCCGGCGCCGCGTCACGTCGGCGGCGCTGGAACTGGTCTACCGGGACTCGCCCTCGGCCAGGTAGGCGAGGCGGCGCAGCGACTCGACGTTGCGGGGACGGATCAGGACCGACTGCGCGGCCTCGGGCACCAGGCGGCCCGGGCCGCTGCGGGCCACCTCGGACATCTCCACCTCGCAGCCCTGCGCCCGCTCCTGGAGCACCAGCCGGATCTCGGCCTCCCCGAACGGCCACCCGCGGGCGCGCAGCACGAGCTCCCGCTTCGGCACGCTGGCCAGCACCGTGGTCGTGTCGTTCAGCAGCATCGGCCAGGTGCCGACGGAGTGGTGCAGGCTCGCGCCCACCCCCGGCCACGCCGGGTCGACCTCGCGCATCCGGGAGGCGCCGACCACCCAGGACGGGTAGAGCCAGCCGTCGGCGAGGACGGCCCAGACGGCGTCGGCAGGGGCATCGATGGTGCGGCGCACGGTGACCACGCCGGAAGCGTAGATCGGCCACGGGTGGGGCGGCAGTCCGGACGGCCGGTTCCACCACGGGAGGGCGCTCGCCCGGGGCGGAACGGGATTCGCGGGACGAACGGCACTTTCGTCGGCTAGGTATCGACGAAAGTGCCGTTCGTCCGGGTGTTACTCGGAGTCCTCGTCGGCATCGGTGTCCGTGTCGGCTTCGGTGTCGGTGCCTGCCTCCGCATCCCCGTCCGCGTCGGCGGCTGTGTTCTCGTCGCTGTCCTCGGCGTCGCCTTCGCCGGTGTCGCGACCGCTGTCACCGGCAACGCGTTCGCCGTCCTCGGGCTCGCCGTCGTCGCTGCGCTCGTCGTTCTGCGGGATGTCGATGCCGGTGTCCTGCGACGTCGTGCCGGACGCGTCGGTCTCGGCGGGGGTGCGGCTGTCGCCGTCGCCGCTCGTGCGGGACGGGAGCGGGCCGGCGTCGTCGGTGTTCTCCTCGTCCTCCTCGTCGGCGCCACCCACGCCCCGCCCGAGCCCCTCGACGGTGTCGGCGAGCGCGTCGTCGCCACCGACGGTCGTGGCGGGGAGCTCCACGGCCGGCAGCTCCACGTCGGGGAGCGGGACCGTGGCGGGACCGAGCGTCACGTCGGGTGTCTGCAGCCGCGTGCCCGAGACGGCCGCCCCGGGGACGGTGAGCTCGGGGCCCGTCTCGGCGTCCAGCGCGATCCCGGCCCCGCTGAGTGCGACGTCGGGGGTGCGGAGCCCGGTGGCGGAGGTGGCGAGCGGGCCGGCCGCGGCGCCGGAGACCGCGAGGTCGGGGACGTCGACGCCGGTGCCGCTGGTGGCCACGGCGACCTCGTCGGGGGCGACCGCGGCGGACAGGGCCGGCGGTGCGACGCGCGCCGGCCCCAGCGTCACCGCGGGCGTGCGGACCGGGCCGACGACGGGCACCTCCGCGCCCACGGTGGGCACGTGCACCTGCGGTGTCGTGAGGTCGCCGGGCGTGGGGGCGACACCCGTTCCGCCGCCGGGCCCGCCCGGAGCCGCACCGCCACCGGGGGCGCCCGGGGGGTTGCCGGGAGCGCCGGGGACAGCGGGAGCCCCCGGAGGGCCACCGGGGACAGCGGGAACCCCCCGAGGGCCACCGGGCGCACCGGGAGGACCCGCGAGCAGGCCGGGCGTGGTCGGGGACCCGCCGGCGCCGGACGACGGGGCGAGCGGGGTCCCGCCCGGCGGGGTGCCGGGTCCGCCGGGCGGGACGGTCCCCGTCCCGGGCGTCGCGGCGGGTCCGGTGGACCCGTCCCGAGCTCCGGACGGAGTCGAGGGGAGGTGGACCGACGCGGCGGCCGAAGCGAGGAGGGGAGCATCGAGCTCGGACGGGACGACCTCGGCGAACAGCTGACGCACCCCGGCGAACGTGGCTCCGTCCGCCGGGTCCGCGGAGAGCGCGAGCCGGCTCGGGCCCGGGGAGGCCGCCCCCGCGGCGTCCGACAGCGGGGCGCCGAGCGCGGGGGCCGGGGCGGAGTGCCGGACGGCGTTGTCGACGAGCGTGCTGCCGACGACCGCCGTGGCGGCGAACAGCGCGCCCGCCGCCGCGGTGGCCTTGCGGACGCTCCGGCGGGGCGGCGTGGCATCCACGAGCCGGTCGCGGCCGCGCGGCTGCAACGGCCGGTCGGCGGTGTGCGGGCCGCGCCCCTCGCGCCGCAACAGCGCCGTCACCGAGATCGCCGACCCGGGCACCGCCGCGGCGCGGGCGGGACCGGCCCCCGCCGCGCACCGGGCGAGCAGCTCGGCGACCGTGATCGTGGCGGGTGCGCCGAGACGGGTTGCGTGAGCGGGGACGGGCGGTTCCACGGTGGGCCTTCCGGAGTGCCGTTCGTGCAGGTCGAGAGCGGCTGGGAAGTCGATTCCTACTCCGTGGGCGTTTCGCCCTGCCAGACGTCGTTCGCCCGCTCGTCCCGCATCACCTGAACAGTCCCGGAACCGGCCGCGGTGCCGCCGGGCGTGCCTGCGCGACCGCCCACCGCCGCAGACGCCGGTCCAGGCGGCCGGGAGGGCGCAGGCGTCGGTCCGAACGGCTCATTCCTGCCGCCGGCGACGGCGGGGACCCGCCCCCCGGGCCGGTGACGCTGCGTGTGCGCGCGGCACCCGTCCGGACGCAGTCCGATCGCCGTCAGTGGCGCCGGCCGGGCAGCGCCTCCTGCAGCTTCGTCTTGAGGCCCTGGGCGACGAGGTGGAAGGCGTCCGGGTCGCCCTTGAGCACGGCCTGCAGCATCGACTCGGCCTGTTCGAACGTGGCGTGCGGCGGGATCGGCGGGACCTCCGGGTCGCAGCGCACGTCGAGGACGGCCGGACGGTCGGCGCTCAGCGCCCGCTCCCAGGCCGGCCCGAGCTCGTCGGGCGCGGTCACGGTGATCGCCTCGAGGCCGATGCCGCGGGCGAAGTCGGCGTACGAGACGTCGGGGAGGTTCTGCGACTCCTCGAACTTGGGCGCCCCGCCCATCGCCCGCAGCTCCCACGTGACCTGGTTGAGGTCGTTGTTGTGCAGGACGCAGACCACGCACCGCGGATCGGACCAGCGTTCGGCGTAGCGGCGGATCGTGAGCAGCTCGGCGAGCCCGTTCATCTGCATCGCGCCGTCGCCGGTCAGCGCGATCGCCGGCCGGCCGGGATGGGCGAACTTCGCGCCGATCGCGTACGGGACCGCGGGTCCCATCGTCGCGAGGGTGCCCGACAGCGAGCCGCGGACGTCGCCGCGGATGCGCAGCATGCGGGCGTACCAGTTCGCGACGGAGCCGGAGTCGGCCGTGACGATCGCGTCAAGGGGCAGGCGCTGGGAGAGCTCCCACACGATCCGCATCGGGTTGACGGGGTCGGCGTCGAGCATCGCCTGCCGCTCCATCGTGCCCCACCAGCGCGCCACGCCCTCCTCGACCAGCTCCCGCCAGGCGCGGTCGGTGGGCCCGGACAGCAGCGGCAGCAGCGCCGCCAAGGTGGTGCGCGCGTCACCGAGCAGGTTGACCTCGGTCGGGTACCGCATCCCGATCAACCCGCCGTCGATGTCGATCTGCACGGCCCTGGCCTGCCCGAACTCGGGGAGGAACTGGCTGTAGGGGAAGTTCGAGCCGACGATGAGCAGGGTGTCGCAGTCGCGCATCAGCTCGTAGGACGGGCGCGTGCCGAGCAGCCCGATCGACCCGGTGACGAACGGCAGATCGTCGGACAGCACGTCCTTGCCGAGCAGTGCCTTCGCGACCCCGGCACCCAGGACGTCGGCCACCTGCTCGACCTCCGCGGCGGCTCCGCGGGCGCCCTGTCCGACCAGGATCGCGACCTTCTGCCCCGCGTTGAGCACCTCCGCGGCGCGGGCGAGCTCGGCGCCGTCGGGTACGAGGGTCGGCGCGGCGAGCCCCGGTGCGCTCGAGGGCACCTGCTTGAAGGCGTGGGCAGGCGGGGAGTAGTCCTCGTCCTGCAGGTCGCTCGGGATGATCAGCGCCGTGGGCGCGCGGCGGGCCATCGCCGTGCGGAAGGCGCGGTCGAGCGCGTTGGGCAGCTGCTCGGGGACGTTGACCTCGACGAGGTAGTCGCTCGCCACGTCCTTGAACAGGGCCTGCAGGTCCACCTCCTGCTGGTAGGCCCCGCCCATCGCGCTCCGCTCGGTCTGCCCGACGATCGCGACGACCGGGACGTGGTCGAGCTTCGCGTCGTAGAGGCCGTTGAGCAGGTGGATGGCACCCGGGCCGGACGTCGCCGTGCAGACGCCGACCTGACCGGTGAATTTCGCGTACCCGACGGCCGCGAACGCGGCCATCTCCTCGTGGCGGGTCTGGATGAACCGGGGCCGGTCCCCGGCCTTCCCGAACGACGCGATGATGCCGTTGATGCCGTCGCCCGGGTAGCCGAACACCTGCTCGACGCCCCACTCCCGCAGCCTGCCCAGGAGGTGGTCGCCCACCGTCTGCGCCATCACGCACCCTCTCCTCGTGGATCGTCTCCGGGTCGGGCTACCCGGCATCGCGGCGATCACACGGTGGGAGGGGGCTAGGGCTTGCGCGCGACGCCGCCGAAGTGGTCGAGGGGCGTGGGCGCGACGCCGTTGCGGGACCTGAGGTCGTCGGGCCGCCAGAGCGGGACCGAGACGAAGCCGGGCTCCACCCACTCGAGCCCGTCGAAGAAGCTCGCGATCTCCTCGGGGTGGCGGTTCCAGTAGGGGATGGCGCCGGTGTCGGCGTAGTCCTCCTGGGCCTTCTGGAAGGCCGGGTCCTCTGCGGGGTGGGTGCTGTCGCAGATCGTGAGGTAGCTGCCCGGGGGCACCCGGTCCATGAGGCCCTTGACGAGCGTCCTGGCCTCCTCGAGGTCACCGATGTGTCCGAGGACGCCCATGAAGTAGACCGCCACCGGCTGGGTGAGGTCGAGGATCTCGGCGGCCCCGTCGATCAGCGCCTGCGAGTCGTGCATGTCGGCGTGCAGGTAGCGGGTGCTGCCCTGCGGGGTGCTGGTGAGCAGTGCGCGCGCGTGCGCCAGCACCAGCGGGTCGTTGTCGACGTAGACGACCCGCGACTCCGGGGCGATGCGCTGGGCGACCTGGTGGGTGTTCTCGGCCGTGGGCAGGCCGGTGCCGACGTCCAGGAACTGCCGGATCCCCACCTCACCGGCCAGGTGCTCCAGCGAGCGGCGCAGGAACGCCCTGGTCTCGCGCGCGATGACGGTGATCTCGGGGTGGATGGCCGTCCAGGCGTCACCGGCCTCCCGGTCGACGGCGTAGTTGTCCTTGCCGCCGAGCCAGTAGTTCCAGATCCGCGCCGAGTGCGGCACGGTGGTGTCGATTCCCGTCCCGGCGATCGGGTCGGCGGGCTCGTCGGTCACGTCGGGTGCTCGCTTCCTGCATCGGTGCGGCGATGATCGGATCTGCGCTCACTCTTCCGTGTTCTGCCCGTTCCCCCAAGCCCGGGCCGCGGCGAGTCGGCCGCTCGGCGCACCCCGAACGGCTGACCGGGGCAACCGGATCGGCGTGCGCCACGTCCTACTGGTGCGGGACGAGGATCGGGGGATCCGATGAACAGGACGTGCACGCCCCGGGCGGCGGTCGCCGCGCTGGCCGTGGTCGCGGTGCTGTCGGCCGGCTGCGGCGCCGGGACCGGGGGAGGGCCTGCGGTGGAGGCCGCGGCCCCCGTCCCGTCGGCCCCCGCGCCGGCCACCCCGTCTGCCACGTCCACGGCCACGGCAGCGCCGGACGTCGACGGCGCGAGCGTGCCCGAGTCGCTGCTCCTGCCCGACGAGGGCGGCCGCAGCGACACCGCCGAGTTCACCGACTGGATCACCGACGAGAACCCGGACCGGGCGTGGCTGCTCGACCCGTGCCGGCCGACGGCCTACCCGACGGACGCCCAGCGTGCGCGGTTCCGGACCGTCTTCCGGGAGGGCCCGGAGGCCTACGACGCGCGCCAGCTCGGCGTGTACCCGTCCGCCGAGGCCGCGACCGAGGTGGTGGCGGGGTTCCGCCGGGCGCTCGAGGCGTGCCGCACCGGGACGACGCCGGGTGGCAGCGACTGGACGTGGGCCACCCGCGACGAGCCCGACCTGGGCGAGGACGGGTTCCTCGCCGCCGTGTGGTTCGGCGGGCAGCAGTTCGCCCCCTACGGCCACCGGATCGCGGTGACCCGGGTCGGCGACGCGGTCTTCCTCGCCTACACCTACGGCGAGTACTCCTCGGCCGAGTTCGACGGCGGCGCGGAGATGGTGCAGCAGGTGGCGCAGCGGTTCCTCGACTCGCTCTGATCGGCGTTCACGCCGCCGCTCTCACGGTGCCGCCGCCCCGGTGGACTCCCGCACGACGAGCCGGCACGGCAGCTTCCGGACGCCGGGTTCGGCGCGGCCCTCCATCGCGGCGAGCAACAGCTCCGCCGCACGCCGGCCGATCGCGGGCAGGCCCAGGTCCACCGAGGTCAGGGGCACGCGGCTGCCCGTGACGAGCGGCTCCCAGTTGTCGAAGCCCGCGACGGCGACGTCGTCGGGCACGCGCCGGCCGTGGTCGCGCAGGGTGTCCATGACGCCGCGGGCGATCTCGTCGGTGCCGCACACGATCGCGTCGACGTGCGGGTCGCGGCGCAGCAGGATCTCGGTGGCCTGCCGGCCCCACGCCTCGCTCCAGTCGCCGCCGACGGGCTCGCCGCCCGCGAGCTCCAGCCCCGCCTCGGCCAGCACCGCGCGGACGCCCGCGGCCCGCTCGTGGATCGCGTGCCACCAGTCCCCGGTGACGTGGCCGATCCGGCGCCGGCCCGACTCGACGAGGTGCCGGGTGAGCAGCGTGGCCCCCTGGCGGTCGTCGGGGACCACCGAGACGTCCTGCGCACGCTCGGACTGCGCGTAGGCGTAGACGACCGGCACCGGCCGCTGCACCGCGATCGGCGGGCGGGGGTCGGTGCGCTCGGCGGTGACGATGATGCCGTCGGTGCGGCGGGTGAGCAGGGTGCGCACGTAGTGCTGCTCGCGCAGCGGGTCGCCGCGGGCGTCGCAGAGGTGGACGAGGATCGTGCCGACCCCGAGCGCGTCCTCGACGCCGGCGAGCACGGGCACGCTGAACCGGCCGACGCGGTCGCTGGTGAGCAGGCCGACCGAGTAGCTGCGGTCCGACAGCAGGCTGCGCGCGAAGGTGTTGGCCTGGAAGCCGAGCTCGTCGGCGGCGGTGAGCACGCGGTGGCGGGTCTCGGCGCGCAGCTGCCCCCGGCCGTTGAGCGCCTTGGACGCGGTGCTCACGGCGACACCGGCGCGCGCGGCCACGTCGACGATCGTGGCCCGCTCGGAGCGCGGGATGCCCACGGCCCACCTCCTCGAGGACGCCTTGACACCGGTGTGACGCACGTCCTAGCGTCGCGCCACTGAAGTAAAAGGGTTTCCGCAAGTTTCCGCCATCCCCCGGTTCACCGCATCAGCGCCCCCAACGACGAGAGGCCAGCATGTCCGCGGAGAAGTCACGGCTGCCGCACGTCCCGGCACACACCCGCCGCACGTTCCTGTCCCTCGCCGGTGCGCTCGGTCTCGGCGGCGCGCTCGCGGCCTGCGGGGGAGACAGCGGCGGCCTCGACACCGGCGGCGGCGGTTCCGCGGGCGGCACCCCGACGATCCGGCAGTGGTACCACCTCTACGGCGAGGAGGGCACCGAGCAGGCGGTCAAGCGCTACGCCGCGGCCTACGAACGCGCCACCGTCGACGTGCAGTGGACGCCCGGTGACTACGACTCCAAGCTGTCCTCGGGCCTGCTCTCGGGCAACGGGCCGGACGTGTTCGAGGCCCAGCCGAAGGTGGACATGATCCGCAGCGGCCAGGTCGTCCCCCTCGACGACATCGTCGGCCCGGTCCGCGACGACTACACCGAGACCGACATCGCGTCCTCGTCGCTGGACGGTCAGATCTGGGGCGTGAAGATCGTCGACGACTGCGGCTTCCTCTACTACCGCAAGAGCCTCCTCGCCGCGGCGGGCGTGCAGCCGCCCACCACCATGGACGCGCTCATCGACGCCTCCCGCGCCCTGGACCGCGACGGGGTCAAGGGCCTGTTCATCGGCAACGACGCCGGCGTCACCCCGGCGTTCGGCGGCGGCGCACTGCTCAACCCCGTGCTCTGGATGGCCGGTACCGCGAACCTCACCGCGGAGAACACCGTCGGGTTCACCACGCCGGAGGCGAAGGACGCGTTCGCGAAGCTGCGCGCGCTCGCCGAGAGCGGATCGCTGCTGCTCGGTGCGCCGACCGACTGGTGGGACCCGTCGGCCTTCACCCAGGGCCTCGCCGCCATGCAGTGGTGCGGCCTGTGGGCGATGCCCAAGATCCAGGAGACCCTCGGCGACGACTTCGGCATCGTGCCGTGGCCCGCGCTGAGCGACACCGTCGGCGCGCCGTCCACGTTCCTCGGCGGCTGGACGTCCATGGTCAGCGCGAAGGCGCAGGACGTGGAGCTGGCCACGGACTACACGAAGTGGCTGTGGATCGACAACACCGAGGCGCAGGAGGACTTCAACCTCTCCTACGGCTTCCACATCCCGCCCCGCAAGAGCCTCGCGGCCCGTGCGCAGAAGCTGCAGGAAGGTGTCGCGGCCGAGGCGCTGCGAATCTTCAACGAGTCGGCCGTGGCCGAGAGCCCGATGTGGACCCCGAAGATGAAGTCGGCCTTCGCGGACGCGGCCACCGCGATCGTGCGCGAGGGCGGTGACATCGACGCCGAGCTCGCCACCGCGCAGCAGGCGGTCGAGGCCGAGCTGGCGCGCCTCTCGGCGTGAGCGCGGTACAGGAGCGGCCGCCCGCTGTCCGGCGCGGGGCCGGCACCCGGCGGGTGCCGCGGCGCCGCACGACCCCGGGCGCCACCGCGGCGTTCTGGCTCTTCATGGGGCCCTTCCTCGCCGGCCTGGTGGTGTTCGTCTACCTGCCGATCGCGTGGAGCTTCGTCCTGAGCTTCAACCGCGCCCAGAACACCGTGCAGCCCGGCGACTTCGTCGGCATCCAGAACTACGTCGACCTGCTCACCCCCGGGCCGTTCCTCGAGAGCCTGTGGACCTTCACGATCTTCGCGGCGATCATCGTGCCGCTGACGTTCGTGCTGGCGCTGGCGCTGGCGGTGCTGCTCAACCAGGTCCGGGTGGCGCGGGCGTTCTTCCGGTCGGCGTTCTTCCTGCCCACGGCGTGCTCCTACGTGGTCGCCTCGCTCGTGTGGAAGCTCTCGATCTTCAACGGGGTGCGGTTCGGCCTGGCCAACCAGGTGCTGTCGCTGTTCGGCGTCGAGAACGTCGCATGGCTGTCGTCGGTGAGCCCGCCCTGGTACTGGCTGGTGATCGCGACCGTGCGGCTGTGGCTGCAGCTGGGCTTCTACATGATCCTCTTCCTCGCGGGGCTGCAGCGCATCTCCCCGGAGCTCTACGAGGCGGCCTACGTCGACGGGGCGAAGGCCGGCTGGCAGACGTTCCGCCACATCACGCTGCCGCAGCTGCGCACCACGTCGGTGGCGGTGCTGCTGCTCAACCTGATCGCCGCCTACCAGGCGTTCGACGAGTTCTACAACCTGCTGGGCAACAGCTCGCTGGCCCGGCCGCCGCTGGTCTACCTCTACTACACCGCGCAGGGCAACCAGGACTACGGCCACGGCAGCGCGGGCGCCATGATCCTCGCCGCCCTGATCGTCATCGTGACGCTGGTGCAGGGGCGCATCTACGGATTCGGGCGGCCCGAGAAATGAGGTCCCGCAGATGATGACACCGGCGAGGACGCCCGCCTCCGTGGCCGCGGCGGTGGCCCGCTACGCCGCACTGGTCGTGGCGACCCTGCTGTTCCTGCTGCCCTTCTACCTGATGCTGCGCAACGCGTTCGCGACCGACGCGGAGATCACGGGCGTCGACTGGACGCTCTTCCCGAGCTCGCTGCAGTGGGGCAACGTCGCGGAGGCCTTCTCCGACTCCACCGCGAACCTCGGGCGGTCACTGGCCAACTCGGCGTTCATCGCGCTCGCGCAGACGGCCGGAACCGTGGTGCTGTCGTCGATGGCGGGCTACGCGCTGGCCCGCATCCCGTTCCGGTTCGCCACGCCGATCTTCTACGCGGTGCTGATGACCCTGATGGTGCCGCCCGCCGTGACGTTCGTGCCGAGCTTCATCATCGTCGCGCGCCTGGGCTGGGTGAACTCCTACCAGGGCATCATCGTCCCGGTGCTGTTCAGCGGGTTCACCGCGTTCCTGTTCCGGCAGTACTTCCTGAACTTCCCGCGCGAGCTGGAAGAGGCGGGGCGCATCGACGGCCTCGGCTACGTCGGCGTCTTCTGCCGGATCGTGGTGCCGAACTCGCTGGCCTTCTTCGCGGCCATCTCCGTGATCACCGTGATCAACGCGTGGAACCAGTTCCTGTGGCCGCTCGTCGTCGGGCAGGACCAGTCGATGTGGACGGTGCAGGTGTCGCTGTCGACGCTGATGACGGCCCAGACGATCAACCTGCACCAGGTGTTCATGGCCGCGCTGATCTCGATCGTGCCGCTGGTGCTGGTCTTCGTGTTCCTGCAGCGCTACCTGGTGCAGGGCGTGGCGGAGACGGGGATCAAGGGGTAGTCGCGGCGGCGTGCGTGGCGGCGAGTGCCACGTAGGACTCCGCGTTGCGCAGGATGTTCGCCCGCTCCTGCTCGCCCAGCTCGCGGCGGACCTTGCCCGGCACGCCCGCGACCAGCGAGCCGGGCGGGACCTCGGTGCCCTCCAGGACCACGGCGCCCGCGGCGATGAGGGACCCGGCGCCGATGCGCGCGCCGTTCAGCACGACGGCGCCCATCCCGACCAGCACGTCGTCCTCGATCGTGCAGCCGTGCAGCACGGCGCGGTGTCCCACGCTGACGCCCGCGCCGACCGTGACCGGGAAGCCGGGGTCGGCGTGCACCACGCAGCCGTCCTGGATGTTGCTGCGCGCGCCCACCGTGACGGTGTCCAGGTCGGCCCGCAGCACGGAGGCGTACCAGACGCCGGCCTGCGCGGCGATGCTCACCCGGCCGGCGAGGACGACCGTCGGGGCCACCCAGGCGTCGGCGTGGACCTGGGGGCGGGCGTCGGCGATCTCCACGGCGGTGTAGGGCATCGGGCGGCTCCTCCTCGGGCGGCAGTGGGTCGGAGCCATCCTCTCCTGTGCGACGGGCGGACGCGTGAGTAGCCCGGGGGCCGCGCTCGGCCACCGTCGGGGTGCGCGCCCCCATTGGGATGACATCGTGCCCACGGAACGCGATCACCTCGCGGGCTGCACCCGGCGGAGCAGCGGGAACGCGCGCGTGGTCCGTGCAGGGGATCCGGGCCGTCCGGTCGGGGCAGTCGACAAGCTCGCCCGACTCTGCTTGCATAGCCCGCGATCCCGGCAGAGTGAGTGATTCGGAACTGACCGTCACCGAACGTCAGAGGGGACCGCATGGCGACGCGGGCGCGCGCTCGTGAGATCTTCGATCGGTCACGTGTACTGCTCGACCGCTCGCGCGTGGTGGCGGCGCACCTGCTGGACCCGCCACGGCATCCCGCGCCGAAGGTGCTCGAGGCCGCCCCGAGCGGGTGGGGTGCGGCCGCGCGGAACGAGTCGCTCGGCGAGGTCTGCGCGAGCATCGCGCTGCGCGACCTCAACCTGATCGACACGCTGCTGGCCGAGCTCGAGGAGCTGGAGCGCAAGGAGGACGACAGCACCCGGCTGGGCCAGCTGTACCGACTCGACCACCTCGCCGCGCGGCTGCGCCGCAACGCCGAGAACCTGCGCGTGCTCGCCGGCCGCGATGCCGGGGAGAGCGGGGGTGACACCACCTCGATCCTCGACACCGTCCGCGGGGCGATGTCCTCGATCGACCAGTACGCCCGCATCGGCATCGGCCGGATGGTGCCGCTGGGCGTGGTCGGCTTCGCCGCCGACGACCTCTCCCGGGTGCTCGCGGAGCTGCTCGACAACGCCGCCAACCACTCGCCGCCGAACGAGCAGGTGCGGGTCAGCGCCCACCTCACCGAGCAGGGGAGCGTGCTGATCCGGATCGAGGACGGCGGCATCGGGCTCCCACCGGACCGCCTCGCCGACCTCAACCGCCGGCTCGCCCATGCGTTCCGGCTCGACGACGACGCCGTACGGCACATGGGCCTCGCGGTGGTCGGGCGGCTCGCCGAGCGGCACGACCTGCAGGTGTCGCTGCACCGCAAGGTCCCGAACGGCACCACCGCCACCGTGCTCGTCCCGCCGTCGCTGGTCACGGAGCTGCCGGAGGAGCGGTGGACGGGTGCCCAGACCGTCCCGATCAACGGCAGGCACCAGCCGCGCCCGGAGCCGGCATCCCGCGAGGCCGTCCCCGTGCCGGCGAGCGACGGGCCTCCCGGTGCCTCCGCGGCGCCGGCGGCCGAGCCGAGCGTCACGGCGTCCGGCCTGCCACGCCGTGGTGCGCCGCCGCCGTCCCCGCTCCCACCGGCCCCGCCTTCCCCGCCCTCACCCACTCCCCGCCCGGCGGCGCCGACGGTCAGCGGCACCACGGCGAGCGGGCTGCCGCGCCGCGTGTCCCGCAGCACCAAGGACACCGCCGTCGAGGTCGACGACCCGGGGGGCACCGGCGAGCCGCAGGCCGACGACGGCCACGACAGGTTCCTCGCCGACCTCGGCGACTTCGCCGACGGGGAGCAGGCCGCGCGCGCCGAGGACACCGCGACCCGACCGGACGCCGACGATCGCGGCAGCGCCCACGGGGAGCCGAAGTGACCGCCGAGGGCGGCGGACCGCCCCAGGACTTCGGCTGGCTGGTGAACGACTTCGTCGGCCGCGTGCACGGAGTCACGCACGCGCTGATCATGTCGTCGGACGGGTTCCCGCTGACCGCGTCGCACACCGTGGAGAGGGACGACGCCGAGCAGCTCGCCGCGATCGCGAGCGGGCTGCTGAGCCTGGCCCGCAGCGGCGCCACGCTGTTCGACAAGGGCACGTGCGAGCAGCTCATGATCCGCATGACGCGGGGCTGGTTCCTGTTCATGGGCATCGGTTCCGGCGCCGGCCTCGCCGTGCTGACCGGACCGGACTGCGACATGAAGGTCGTCGCCTACGAGATGACCCAGTTCGTGCGCAACACGGGCCACGCGCTGACCCCCGAGGTCCGCGCCGACCTGCGGCGGGTGCTGTCCGCGCGGCGGGCACCCGCTTGAGGAGCCCTCGGGAGGTGACCACCATGTCCGCCGGCACCGCCACACCGGGGGAGACGTCGGGAGATCCCGGGGGGAACCGGAAGATGCGCAGCAAGAGGATCCGGCCCTACGCCCTCACCGGGGGCCGGACGCGGCCCCGCCACGAGCTGCTGGTCGAGGCACTGGTCTCGGTGCCGCGGTACGACCCGAGCCTGCCCGACTCGCTGATGCCCGAGTCGCGCGCGCTCTACGAGCGGGCCCGCACCCGCGTGTCGATCGCCGAGCTCTCGGCTGCGCTCTCGGTGCCGCTCGGCGTGGTGCGCGTCCTGCTCAGCGACCTCGCGGCCCAGGGGGCGATCTACATCCACCCCACCGCGCACGCCTACCACCACGACCGCGAGATGCTCGGGAGGATCCTCGATGGACTCGAGCGGCTACGGACCTGAGCCGCAGGCCGTGACGTCCAGAGCCGGTGCGGACGAGGAGGGGAGCGATCCCGACGGGCTGCTCACCGTCTCGGCGAAGATCGTCGTCGCCGGCGGCTTCGGCGTCGGCAAGACGACGTTCGTCGGCTCGGTGTCGGAGGTCCCGCCGCTGAACACCGAGGCGTGGATGACCGAGGCGGGCACCGGTGTCGACGAACCGGTGGAGGCCGGCAAGTCGACCACCACGGTGGCGATGGACTTCGGCCGCATCACGCTGCAACCCGACCTGCTGCTCTACCTGTTCGGCACGCCGGGGCAGCCGCGGTTCTGGTTCCTCTGGGACGACCTGACGCGGGGTGCGCTCGGGGCCGTCGTGCTCGTCGACACCCGCAGGCTGGACCAGTCGTTCGCCGCGATCAACTACTTCGAGAACGACTCGGACCTGCCCTTCGTCGTGGCGGTGAACAGGTTCCACGGGGACCTGCACCACGACCTCGACGACGTCCGGGACGCCCTGGCCCTGCCCGCCGACGTCCCGTTGATCACCTGCGACGCCCGGGAGCGCGGATCGACGGTCGAGGCGCTGCGGCGGGTCGTCACGCACGTGATGTCCCTCGGCGAGATCACCCCGCCGGGGCGGGTGCGCGCACATGCCTGAGGTCGTCGTCGTCACGGGGGGAAGATGCGCAAGATCCTGATCGTCGGCTCCGGTCAGTCGGGGCTGCAGCTCGCGCTGACGCTGCAGCAGCACGGCTACGACGTCACGATGATGTCGGCGCGCACCGCGGAGGAGATCCGCGGCGGCCGGGTGATGTCGACGCAGTGCATGTTCGACAAGGCCTTGGCGATCGAGCGATCGCACGGCCTGAACCTGTGGGACGACGTCGCGCCTGCGCCCACGCACCAGGGGCTCTCCCTCAGCGTCGAGCGGGGGGAGCGGGCGCTGAACTGGGCGGGCGAGTGGCCCGGTCCCGCCCAGTCGATCGACCAGCGGGTCAAGATGGCCACGTGGCTCGAGCTGTTCGAGCAGCGCGGCGGCAAGGTGGTCATCCACGGCGTCACGACGGCCGACCTGAACGCGCTGGCGGGGATGTACGACCTGACGGTGGTCGCCGCGGGCAAGGGCGAGCTGGTGCAGCTGTTCGACCGCGACGACGAACGGTCCGTGCACGTCCGACCGGCACGCGCGCTCTCGGTGTCCTACGTGGACCGGGTCCCGAAGCGGCCGGAGCGGCCCGAGGGGTCGGTCGACGTGTGGGTCAACATCGTCCCGGGGATCGGGGAGAACATCAACATCCCCGGCTACACGGTGAGCGGCCCGTGCGAGATCCTCTACCTCTCCGGCATGCCCGGCGGGCCGTTCGACGCGTTCGCCGACCGCCCGGGCCCCGAGGAGCAGTGGCGGCGGCACCTGAGCCTGCTCGAGACGTACCTCCCGTGGGAGTACGAGCGGTACCGCGACGCGCAGCTGACCGACGCGCGCGGCACGCTCGTCGGCGGCTACACGCCGATGGTGCGCAAGCCGGTCGGCGAGCTGCCGTCGGGGAACATCGTCCTGGGCATGGCCGACGTGGTGGTGGCCAATGACCCGGTCACCGGGCAGGGCGCCAACAACGCGTGCCGGTGCGCGCAGTACTACCTCGAGGGCATCCTGGCGCGCGGGGACGCCCCGTTCGACCGGGAGTGGATGCAGCAGACGTTCGAGGCGTACTGGACGCACGCCCAGTGGGTCACGAAGTTCACCAACACCATGCTCGCCCCGCCCGAACACGTGCAGGCGGTGCTCGGTGTGGCGCAGACGAACCAGGCGGTCGCCGACCGGTTCGCGAACGGCTTCAACGACCCCTCCGACCTCGCGGACTGGTTCTTCGAGCCGGAGAAGTGCCAGGAGTACCTGACCAGCGTGTCGTGACGCTCCGCAGACCGGAAGGAGAGCGCAGTGACCACCCGGGAACCCGTGCCGGCGTGACGGTCACCGCTGCCGTTCCACCGGGGCCTGGCCGTTGCGGCCTCGCCACCGGGGCCGAGGAGGACCGATGACGGCCGTGCGGGTGCTGGGCGTGGTGGCGGGACCGGAACCGGGCGGGCGCACCGCCACGGCGGTGGCCGGCGTGCTGGCCGGCGCGCAGGAGGTGGGCGCCACGACCTCGCTGCGGGAGCTGTCGCAGTTCGGCGCCGAGGCCGTGATCGTCGCGTTCGGCGAGGCCGACGCCGTGGTCTTCGGCAGCCCGGTCTACCGGGCCACCTACAGCGCCCTGCTCAAGGACCTGCTGGAACGCACCGAGCGCGGGAAGTGGGGCGAGGCCACGGCGCCACTGCAGGGCCGGGTCGCGGCCACGGTCCTCACCGGCGCGAGCGGGCACCACTACCTCGCGCTGGGTCACCTGCGCGACGTGCTCGCGGGCTTCTTCGCCGTGCAGGTGCTCTCGCCCGGCCTCTACCTCGACCACGGCGGCTACGCCGACCGCACCACCCTCACCGACCAGAGCGCCGAGCTCGCGGCGGCGCACGGGGCAGCCCTGACGGACCTGGCGGCGGCCGTCCGGTCCTCCGCTGCGCTGCAGGCGATCACACCGCAGATCTGAAGAACTGCGCACGAGCGAGACGTCAGAGGGTTCGAGGCCGCTCGAAACCCCGCTCACGTCTCGCTCGTGCGGATTCTTCGAAACGGCCCCGGCCCGGACGTCGGTGCGCGATGCTCCACGGGTGGGG
Source organism: Pseudonocardia kunmingensis (assembly GCF_006716445.1). Classification (GTDB taxonomy): domain Bacteria; phylum Actinomycetota; class Actinomycetes; order Mycobacteriales; family Pseudonocardiaceae; genus Pseudonocardia; species Pseudonocardia kunmingensis. The sequence goes on along the minus strand of NZ_VFPA01000001.1, from coordinate 445,074 downwards.
GTTGCGGGCTGGCCGGTCGCGTTCCGGGGGTCCGCGGCCGTCGCCGCCGGCATGGTCACACCGGACAGGCTCCGGGGCCCGCGGTTCCTGCGCCTGTACCCGGACACCTACGTCCGGACGCCGGAGGACGGGCCGCCCGACCTGCTGCTGCGATCCCTCGCCGCATACCGGTACCTCGACGGCCGCGGTGTCCTCTCCGGCTACTCGGCCGCCGAGGTCCTCGGTGCCTCGTGTGGTCGGCGCGACGCCCCGGCCGAGGTCACAGTTCCCGATCTCGGGCAGCGCGCGCTCCCTGGCCTGGTCGTGCACCGCAGCAGGCTCTTCCCCGGCGAGATCAAGGAGGTGAGGGGCATGCGCGTGACCAGTCCGGTGCGCACCGCCTACGACCTGGCCCGCCGCGGCGACCTGGTCGAACGCGTGGTCGCGGTCGACCGCCTGGCCAACGTGCACCGGTTCTCACCGGACCTGCTGCTGCACTTCGCCGCCCGCAATCGCCGGTTCCGCGGAAACGACCAAGTCCCCGAGGTGCTCGCGCACACCGACCGCCGTGCCTGTTCGCCGATGGAGACCCGGCTCCGCATGCTGATCGTGCAGGCCGGGCTCCCGAGACCCGAGGCCCAGTGGGTGGTGCAGGACGCGTACACCCGCACCGCGGTCTGGCTCGACCTCGCCTGGCCGGACCGGATGATCGGCATCGAGTACGAAGGAGAAGGCCACACCGAGCCGGGCCAAGTGCTGCGCGACATCGGCCGCTACACCGGGCTGGTCGACAAGGGCTGGCGCATCTACCGCTACACCAAGCTCGAGATCCTGCGGAAACCCGGCTTGATCATCGATCAGCTCACCCGCGCCCGGCAACGCACGAGCGAGACGTGAGCGGGGTTTCGACGCACCCGAACCCCGCTGACGTCGCGCTCGTGCGGCGCGGATCAGGCGAGGTCGTAGCGGTCCAGGTTCATGACCTTGTCCCAGGCCGCCACGAAGTCGTGCACGAACTTCTCCCGCGCGTCGTCGCACGCGTACACCTCGGCGACGGCACGGAGCTCGGAGTGCGAGCCGAAGACGAGGTCGACGCGGCCCGCGGTCCACCGGAGCTCACCCGTGGCGCGGTCGCGGCCCTCGAACGTCTCCGCGTCCTTCGAGGTCGGCGCCCACCGGACCCCCATGTCGAGCAGGTTCACGAAGAAGTCGGTGGTCAGGGTCCCGGGCGCTGAGGTGAGGACGCCCAGCGGGGACCCCTGGTGGTTCGCGCCCAGCACGCGCAGGCCGCCCACGAGGACGGTCATCTCGGGCGCGGTGAGGTCGAGCAGGTTCGCCCGGTCGACCAGCAGGTGCTCGGACGGCAGCCGGGCGCGCTTGCCGCGGTAGTTGCGGAAGCCGTCCGCCGCGGGCTCGAGCGCGGAGAAGGACTCGACGTCGGTCTGTTCCTGCGAGGCGTCCGTGCGTCCCGGGGTGAAGGGGACCTCGACGGGGCACCCGGCGTCCCTCGCCGCCTGCTCGACCGCGGCGCAGCCGCCCAGCACGATCAGGTCGGCGAGCGAGACCTCCGTGCCGGCGGTCGCGGCGGACTCCCGGATCTCCTGCAGGGTGTCCAGCACCGGTGCCAGCGTGTCGGGGTCGTTGACCTCCCACCCCCGCTGCGGTTCGAGGCGGATCCGGGCCCCGTTCGCACCGCCGCGCCGGTCGCTGATGCGGAAGGTGGAGGCCGAGGCCCACGCGGTGGAGACGAGCTGGGGGACCGAGAGCCCGGAGGCGAGGATGCGGCGCTTCAGCGCGGCGACCTGCTCGGCGTCGACGAGGGGGTGGTCGACCGGCGGGACCGGGTCCTGCCAGATCAGCGTCTCCTCGGGCACCAGCGGCCCGAGGTAGCGCTGCTTCGGGCCCATGTCGATGTGCGTGAGCTTGAACCAGGCGCGGGCGAACGCGTCCGCGAGCTGGTCCGGGTGCTCCAGGAACCGCCGCGCGATCGGCTCGTAGCGGGGGTCGAACCGCAGCGCGAGGTCCGTGGTCAGGATCGTCGGGACGTGCGTCCGCGCCGGGTCGTGGGCGTCGGGCACCGTGCCGGCCCCGCCGCCGTCGCGCGGGACCCACTGCCACAGACCGGCGGGGCTGAGCACCACGTCCCACTCGTAGCCGAACAGGTTCGAAAGGAAGCTCGAGTCCCATCGGGTGGGCGTGGGCGTCCACGTGCCCTCGAGCCCGCTGGTGATGGTGTCCGGGCCCGCCCCGGCGCCGTGGCTGCTGGTCCAGCCCAGGCCCTGCTCCTCGAGGGCAGCACCCTCGGGCTCCGGGCCGAGGTGCTGGTCGGGGTCCGCCGCGCCGTGGGTCTTGCCGAAGGTGTGGCCGCCGGTGATCAGCGCGACGGTCTCCTCGTCGTCGAACCCCATCCGGCGGAACGTGTCGCGGATGTCGCGGGCGGACATGTGCGGGTCCGGGACCGTGTTCGGGCCCTCGGGGTTGACGTAGATGAGGCCCATCTGGTCGGCGGCCAGCGGGCCCTCGAGGTCGCGGACACCGGTGTGCCGCTCGTCGCCGAGCCAGCTGCGCTCGGGACCCCAGTAGACGTCCTCGTCGGCCTGCCAGACGTCCGCCCGGCCGCCGGCGAACCCGAAGGTCGTGAAGCCCATCGTCTCCAGGGCGCGGTTGCCCGCGAAGACCATCAGGTCCGCCCAGGAGATCTTGCGGCCGTACTTCTGCTTCACCGGCCACAGCAGCCGCCGCGCCTTGTCGAGGTTGCGGTTGTCGGGCCAGCTGTTCAGCGGGGCGAACCGCTGCATGCCGGTGGCCGGGCCGCCCCGGCCGTCGCGGATGCGGTAGGTGCCCGCGCAGTGCCAGGTCATGCGCACCATGAGCGGTCCGTAGTGGCCGAAGTCGGCGGGCCACCACTGCTGCGAGGTGGTCAGCACCTCGTCGACGTCGTGCGCCAGGGCGTCGAGGTCGAGGGTGGCGAACTCCGCGGCGTAGTCGAAGTCCGGCCCCATGGGATCGGCCGCGGCGTCGTGCCTCCGCAGGACCCCCAGGTCGAGCCGGTCCGGCCACCAGTCGCGGTTGCCGGCGGGCCGGGACTGCGGGGTGCGGGGCGCGGCCGGGGCGGGGAGCCCGAGGCCACCGCCGCTCTCCTCGGTCCGTGCGGAGCTGTCAGGCACGGGAATCCCTCCCGGTAACGACGTTCTCACCCTGGGTACCCGAACGGCGCGCTGTGCGCTAGTCCATCTCGATGGGTGGGCCGCCGAAGACGCCGAAGCTGACTGCCCAGTAGGCGAGGTAGAGGGCGAGCAGTGCGACCCCGTGCCAGCGCCGCAACCGGCCCGTGAAGACGAAGTAGGCGCCGAGGCCGGTCATGATGATCAAGGCGGGTAGGTGCCAGGTGAGCACCTCCGGTTCGATCACGATCCCGCCGGCGAGCAGGATGACGCCCAGCTTGCCGGTGACGGAGAAGACGACGCTGCCGATGACGTTGCCCACGCCGATCTCCGGGACGCCGCGGCGGATCGGCTCCACGGTGAGGAAGATGTCCTCGATCGTGAGGACCGCGGTCGCGATCGTCGCTCCGAAGAGCGTGCCCTCGAGCCCGTAGGTCTCCAGGATTCCCTCGGTGCCCATGCCCGTGGCCGTCGCGCCGATGATGAGGCCGGCGAGGGCGAGGACCGCCAGGCCGAGCCGGGTCCACCCCGACCGGCTGTCGGTGGTGACGAAGGGCATCGCGTCGGAGAAGGTGCGCTCGACGAACCCGCCCCGGGGCTTCCGGTCCGGCGGGTCCGCGACGGCCGTGCCACCGCCCCCGGACGCGCGCGCGGCGGCGTACGCCTCGTACACCTCCGCGTCGCGGAAGACCGGGGTGTCGCCGCGCGACTCCCGGGCGGCGACCCAGGCGATGAACACGACGAAGAGCGCGAGCAGGAACACGCCGTGCACCGCGGTGAGCGGCGCCATCACCGTGAACGCGACCATCACCAGCGGCGCGGCGGCGAGGACGACGATGTACGGGCGCGGGATGTTCACCCGGGTCGGGGTCAGGAGCGCGGCGAGCGCCAGCACGACGCCGGTCATCGAGAGCGCGGTGCCGAACACGACGCCGAGCGCGACGCCCTCGAGGTCCTCCAGGTTCAGCGCGACACCGAGGAAGATGTCGTCGAACTCGATCCCGGTGAAGATGATCGCCAGCAGGAACACCGACACCCGCAGCCCGCTGGCGATGCCGACGAGGTGACCGATGAGCTTCTCGGCGCTGTAGACCAGGAGCACCGCTCCCGCGAGGAAGATGAGGATCGACGTCACTGTCTGACCTCCTTGAGGGGAACCGACCTGGGAGCCGTCGAACGGGGGTGCGGGCGGGGGAGGAGCGTGGGCTCGCCGCGGGGCGCCGGGTCGTTCGCCCGATCGCCTGCGTTGCGCACGGCCTCGGCGACGAGTCCGTGGTCCGGCGACAGGTGGCACACCGGATCGGTCCGGGCGGGGTCGCCGGTGAGCTGGAACGCCTGGCAGCGGCACCCCCCGAAGTCGAGCTCGCGGCGTTCGCAGCTGCGGCACGGGTCCGCCATCCAGTCCGTACCCCGGAACTGCTGGAACAGCGGCGACTCGGCCCAGATCCAGGCGAGGGAGTGCTCGCGCACGCTCGCGCGGGGGAGCGGGAGGTCGTGCGCGGCCAGGCACGGCAGGGCGGCGCCGTCGGGTGCGAGGACGATCTGGCGGGCGGCCCACCCACCCATGCACGGCTTGGGGTAGCGCTCGTAGTAGTCGGGCAGGATGTAGAGGATCTGCATCCGGTCCTGCAGGCGTTCGCGTGCCGCCCGCACCGACTGCTCGGCCCGTTCGAGCTGCGCCCGGCTCGGCAGCAGGCCGTCGCGGTTGCGCCACGCCCAGCCGTAGTACTGGGTGTTGGCCAGCTCCACGCGGTCGGCGCCCATCTCCTCGACCAGCTCGAGGATGCCGTCGATCCGGTCGAGGTTCTGCCGGTGCAGGACCACGTTCACGGTCAGCGGCCAGCCCAGCTGCCGGACCAGGCGCGCCGCGTCGAGCTTGCGGGCGTACGAGGGTGTGCCGGCCAGCCGGTCGGACAGGCTGGGCTCGTCGGCCTGCACGCTGATCTGCACGTGGTCGAGCCCGGCGGCACGCAGCTGCTCGGCGCGGGCGGGGGAGAATCCGAGCCCGCTCGTCACGAGGTTCGAGTACATCCCCAGCTCGCGCCCGGTCCGCACGAGCTCGACGAGGTCCCGGCGCCGCAGCGGCTCGCCGCCGGACAGGTGCAGCTGCAGCGCACCGAGCTCCCGGGCCTCGGCGATCACCCGCTGCCACTCCGCCGTGGTCAGCTCGTCGGTGTAGGACGCGAGGTCGAGCGGGTTCGAGCAGTACGCGCAGTGCAGCGGGCAGTCGTAGGTGAGCTCGGCCAGCAGCGCGAACGGCCTATCCATCCGCGACCTCCAGCATGCGACGGGCGGCCAGCCGGACGAGGAAGCTCCGCACCTCCTCGTCGACCACCCGCTGGTACCGCGCGCTCAGCTCGGCCGCGAGCTCGGCCACCGTGCGCTCCCCGTCGCACAGTTCGAGGATCGCCGCGCCCGTCGCGTTCAGGACGACGACGGTCTCGGGCGAGAGCAGGACGTGCCGCTCCCGCGCCTGGTCGAACGTCAGCCGGACGTGCCGGGAGATGCGGGGGCGGGTCCCGCTACCGATCCGGGTAGGCGACATCGATGGCATCCAGCATGCTCCAGAGGACGTCGTTCTTGAACGACAGGGCCGCCACGGCGCCTGCCTGCTCATCGGGTGTGCGGCAGTACCGCGTCACGACCTCCAGCGCGTGCTCGGAGTCGCGCGGGGCCTGGGTGAGCCGGGCCCGGAAGTAGGCGAGCCCGGCGGGGTCGATCCAGGTGTAGTGGCGTTCGAACGCGGCGAGCCGCTGCGCCATCAGGTCCGGCGCGAACAGCTCGGTCAGCGACGAGGCCACCGCCTCGAGCCACGGGCGGGTGCGGGCGAAGGTCACGTAGGCGTCGACGGCGAACCGCACGCCCGGGACGACGTGGCGCTCGTCCTCCATCTCGTCCCGGGTCAGCCCCACCGCCTCGCCCAGGCGCAGCCAGGCCTCGATGCCGCCCTCCCCCTCGGCCGTGCCGTCGTGGTCGGTGATGCGGCGGATCCAGCGCCTGCGGATGTCGCGGTGCGGGCAGTGCGACAGGATCGCGGCGTCCTTGCGCGGGATGGCGGTCTGGTAGTAGAAGCGGTTGGCCGCCCAGCCCTGGATCTGGCGCCGGTCGAGGCTCCCCTCGTTCATCCTCCGGTGGAACGGGTGCAGCGAGTGGTAGCGCCGGGACTGCGCCCGCAACGCGGCCACGAACGAGTCGGTGTCCTGATCGGGGTCGGCCACGATCGCGGTCATACCTGCACCTCCAGGCCGTCCATGGCCACCTCCATGCCGTGCTCCTCGACGACGCGTCGCTGCGGCGAGTCCTCGAGCAGGATCGGGTTCGTGTTGTTGACGTGGACGTAGATCTTGCGTTCGACCGGCAGCGGTGCCAGCTGCGCGAGGCTCCCGCCGTCGCCCGCGATGGGCACGTGCCCCATCTCGCGCGCCGTCCTCCCGGCCAGGCCGAGCCGGACCAGCTCGTCGTCGTCGAGGCAGGTGCCGTCGACGAGCAGGCACGCGCAGCCCTCCAGCTGGTCCCGCACCGGGGTGAGGTCCTGGACACCCGGCAGGTAGACCGCGGAGCGGCCGGTCCGCTCGTCGGTCAGCCGGTAGCCGACCACCCGCCCCTTCTCGGTGGTGGGGCCGAAGCGGGCCCGTTTCGTCGTCGGCACGTCGAAGGCCCGGTAGCTCAGACCGTCGCCGAGCGGCGTGTCGGCGTCCGGGACGACCGGGTGCCAGCGCACCGGGCAGTAGGCCTCGAGCGTGCGCAGCAACGGGTTGCCGTCGGTGAGTGTGGCCCGCACCGACTCGGTCGCGTGCAGGTCGATCCCGCGTCCCTCGCGCAGGAGGAGCAGGCCGAGGGTGTGGTCGAGCTCGGCGTCGGTGAGCAGCACCGCGGCCACCGGCGTCGCCCGGCCCGCGCGCGGGTGCAGGGCGGGGGAGGACTCGATCTGGGTCAGGACGTCCGGTGAGGCGTTGAGCAGGAACCACCGGTCCCGGTCGGCGCTCACCGCGAGCGAGGACTGCGTGCGCGGCCGGCAGGGCCGCGATCCCTCCCGGACGGCCCGGCAGCCCGGGCAGTCGCAGTTCCACTGCGGGAACCCGCCTCCCGCCGCCGAGCCCAGCACGCGGATCCACACGTCGGCGTCCCCCTTCCCGGGGGACGCCGATCAGGCGTCCCCCGGATGAGTTCCTCACGGGTTCGGGTCAGTCCTCGGTCCGGGCGACGTACATCGTCACCTCGGGCGCGCACGCGACTTCCTCGAAATCGGGGGTCTCCCATTCAGCGAGCTCCACTCCGGTGTCACCTCCTCTCCCTCCCTCGATCACCATTCACCGGGCCACGATCCGGATTACGACTCGGGAAGGGCGAAGGCCATCAGCGCGCTCCCATGACCGGCACCGAGCATCCCGGGCAGGAACCCCTCGGCCCACCCGCCCCAGCCGACCGGCACGGCGATGAACTGTCGTCCGTCCACGCTGTAGGTGGTCGGGCTGCTGTGGTGGCCGCTACCGCACTGGAACTGCCACAGCTGCTCCCCGGTGCGGGCGTCGAGCGCGACGAACTCCCCGGACGGCTTGCCTGCGAACACCAGATCGCCGCCCGTGGCGAGCACGGAGGCGCACATCGGCAGGTCGTTGCGGTAGCGCCACTTCTCCTCACCGGCGGCGTCGAACGCGCTGATGGACCCCGCCATGTCGTCGATGTCCACCTGAACGCCCGCGCCCCAGTAGGGGATGCTCTCCTTGAACTCCCGGCGGCGCCGGGTGGCCGTTGCCCCGGTGTCCTGCACCGGGACGTAGAACAGCTCGGTCTTCGGGCTGTAGGCCGCGTGCGTCCATTCCTTGGCGCCGGCCGGGCCGGGGTAGAAGTGGACCGGGTCCCCTTCCTTGTCGGGGTACACCTTGGCCGTCACCTGGCCGTCCCTCGTGATCGCTCCCCAGGTGATCCGGTCGACGAACGGGGTGATGCTGATGCGTTCGCCGTTCGTGCGGTCGAGGACGAAGAAGTAACCGTTCTTGTCGAAGTGCCCGAGCAGTTTGCGCCCGTCGGACTCGAACAGGATGCACTCGCTGATGCTGTCGTAGTCCCACACGTCGTGCGGCGTGCACTGGTAGTGCCACTGGATCCGGCCGCTGTCGGCGTCGACGGCGATGATGCTGTCGGTGTAGAGGTTGTCACCGGGCCGCACGTCGCCGTCGAAGTCGGGTGCCGGGTTGCCGGTGCCCACGTACAGCAGGTTCGTCTCCGCGTCGAAGGTGCCGGTGAGCCAGCAGTTCGCGCCGCCGCGCGCCCACGCCTCGCCGTCCTCCGGCCAGGTCTCGGAGCCCGGCTCGCCCGGCTTCGGGACCGTGTAGCAGCGCCACACGTGCTCGCCGCTGTCGACGTCGAACGCGTCGAGGTGGCCGCGCACCCCGAACTCACCGCCCGAGCTCCCCACGATGACCATGTTCTTCACGACGAGCGGTGCGACGGTGGCGCTCTCACCGGCCCGCACGTCCCCGTAGGTCTTGTCCCAGACGCGCTTGCCGTTGGTGGCGTCGAGCGCCAGTACGTGGGCGTTCGCGGTGACGAAGAAGACCTTCCCCTTGGCCACGGCGACGCCGCGGTTGACGTTCCCGCAGCACAGCGACACGTCGAAGGGGACGGCGTGCTTGTACCGCCAGATCTCCACACCCGTCCTGGCGTCGAGCGCCCAGCACCAGCCGTCCCAGCCGGCGACGAACATGACCCCGTCGACGACGACCGGGGCGGCCTCGAACGAGTAGGTCGACGCGCCCGCGATCAGGCCGGTCGTCCCGGCCTGGAAGACCCATGCCGGGAGGAGGCGCTTGACGTTCTCGGTGTTGATCTGGTCCAGCGGGCTGTACCGCTGACCGTCGTAGGCCCCGTAGTAGGTGAGCCAGTTGTGCGGCTCCTCCTCGCGGGCCTTGAGGATTCGTTCGTAGGTGACGCCCTGCACCACCGGCGGTGCGACGTCCGCCCCCGGGGTCTTGTAGTTCAGAGTTCCCTGGTCGACGGCCTCGCCCGCGTCGACGTAATCAGCAGTCGTCATTACCCCTCCTCCTTCCTATGGCCGCGGCTGTTCGGGTCGGTCGAGTCGAGCCTCCGGCGGAACCTCGCCCAGGACGACGATCGCGCCGGTGAGTCCCCGGCCTTCGTCGTTCCCGGTGGGCGAGCTGAACCAGTAGTAGCCCGGCCCGTCGAGGTTGAGCGTCGCCCGCCCCTTCGAGTGGTTGACCAGCCAGATGAACTTCCGGTCACCATTGCTCGGCAGGAGCGCGCAATGCGTGTTCAGGTCGTCGTTGATGAGCGTGAGCTCGACGTCGCCCCCGTGCGGCAGGACCAGGACCGAGGGGTCCCAGCAGAGCTCGTCGGGGTTGATGCGGATCGTGGCCTCCATGCGGCCGTCGTCGCGTTCGGTGGCCTGCCCGATGTTCCCGGTCGCCAGCAGGCGACCTATCGTCGCTCGGTTCTGGCCCTTCAAGCCGATCTCGTCCAGCAGTTCCGATCGATCCTGCGCGGTGCTCGTCACCGGCTCCACCTCCTTGTGGGGTTCTCCTTCTCGACGCCTTCGCCCGGCGATCACGTGGGCCTGAGGATCACCTTCGTGTAGCCGTCGATGCGTTGGTCGAACTTCTGGTACGCGGTGGGGGCCTCCTCCAGTGGGAGCTCGTGGGACACGACGAAGCCGGGCCGCGCCCGGCCGGCGGTGATGAGGTCGCGCAGCTGGCGGTTGTAGCGCTTGACGTTCGCCTGCCCGGTGCTCACGCGCAGGCCCTTCTCGCACAGCGCGCCGAGGGCGACCCGCAGCACGCCCCGCTTGGCGTGCTCGTCGATCCCGCCCGGATCCGAGGGGACGTACCGGCCGGGCACGCCGATCGCCCCGGTGGGCCGCACGGTCCGCACGAGCTGGTTCAGCACCGCCGCCGGGTCCTCGCGGTCCCCCGATGCGTTGACGGCCTGGTAACCGACTGCGTCGATGCCCGCGTCGGTGCCCTCGCCGCGGGTCTGGTCCATGATCTGCTGGACCGGGTCGTCCCGGGAGAAGTCGATCGGCACCGCGCCGATCTCGGCGGCCTTGGCGAGCCGCTCGGCGACGCGGTCGACCACGAAGACCTGGGAGGCGCCGCGGAGCAGGGCGGAGTAGGCCGCCATCAGCCCGACCGGCCCGGCGCCGAACACGGCAACGGTGTTCCCCGGTGCGACGCCGGCGAGCTCGCAGCCGTGGTACCCGGCGGGGAAGATCCCGGCGAGCAGCGCGTAGTCGGACTCGTGATCGGTTCCTGCGGGCAGCGGCATGCAGTTGAAGTCCGCATAGGGCACGCGCAGGTACTCGGCCTGCCCTCCCGGATAGGGTCCCATCGCGGCATATCCGTACGCGCCGCCCGCGAAGCCCGACGGGTTCACGGTGAGGCAGAAGCCGGTGAGCCCGGCGAGGCAGTTCTTGCAGAAGCCGCAGGCCACGTTGAACGGCATCACCACGCGGTCGCCCTGCTCCAACGCGGTGACGCCACTCCCGACGTCCTCGACGATGCCCAGGTTCTCGTGGCCGAACACGATGCCGGGCTCCGCCGTCGTCCGGCCCTCGTACATGTGCAGGTCGGAACCGCAGATGCAGCTCGAGGTGATGCGCACGATCACGTCGTTCGGGTGCTCGATGTGCGGATCGGGGACCTCCTCCACGGCGACGTCGAAGGGCTTCCGGTAGACCACCGCCCGCATCGGTGCATCACCCCCAGTCGTGACTGCCGTGTCCCGCGTTCAGCCCTTGGAGCGCCGTCACCGGAGTGGTTAGCCTGGTGGCAGCTCGGTCCTGGCGGCACAGCGTCGTGTTCGTCCGATGCGCGCCCGGTGATCGTTGATCCTGATCGCTCATTGCCGTCGTCCAAAGGGGGATGGGATGAACGGAGCGCAAGCGGGAACGAACGGGGCCTGCACCGCAACGAGCGGTGTGGCGCTCGGGGGCGAGGGGCTCCGGACGATCACCGACGCGTGGGAGCGGTTCTCGGCGGGCACCGAGTCGGTCGAGGGGGTGCGGCCGGAGATCCTGATGTCCTGGTACCGGTGCCGGGAGGAGTACGAGGTCGACCCGCACCTGGACCGGGCACCGGCCGCGGCGGAGGTCGGAGCCCACTCGATCGACCACGACGTGGTGTACGCCGAGCTGGGGGGCATGGCCAGCACGGCGGCCCGGGAGGTCGACGGCCTCGACGGCCTCGTCACCGTCGCCGACCCCGCGGGCCGGGTGCTCGGCACCTGGGGGAGCCGCCGGATCGTGCACCTGGCCGCGGACAGCAACCTGGCGCCCTGGTCCACCTGGTCGGAGTGGGCGAGCGGCACCAACGGCATGGGCACCGCGCTGGAGAGCCACCGCCCCGTCATGGTCCGGGGTCCCGAGCACTGGTGCCGCGGCTTCCAGGGCTGGTCGTGCGCCGGTGTCGCGGTGCGCGACGTCGTCACCCACGACCCGCTCGCCGTCCTCAACATCTCGTGCTGGCAGAACCCGCTGTCCGACGCGGTGCTGCCGTGGCTGGCCAAGGTCGCCGCGGCCACCGAGGCGAAGCTGCGGCAGCGTGCGCACCACAGCGGCACCCTGCTGGCCGCCGCGTTCGCGGACGCGCGGGTGCCGCCCGCCACGCCGTTGGCCGCCGTGGACCTCGTCGGCAACGTCGTGCTGGCCAACAACGAGGCGGCGGTGCTGATGGGCACGCCCGCCGACACCCCCGCCTACGCGCCGGCCCACCGGTGGACACCCCAGTTCGCCACGTTGCCGCGCCTGGCCCGGCACGCGGTCGAGCGCGCCCGCAAGGACCCCGACTGGAAGGGCGCCACGCAGGTCTTCGTGCCGTTCCTCGGGGCCTCGGTGTCGGTCGCGGTCCACCCGGTCTTCACCGGGCCCCAGGTGATCGGCGTGCTGCTCGCCTTCGGGGCCGCCGACGGGTCCGCCCCGCCCGAGGCGCCGCCCGAGCCCGCACCCGGCCCGGGGCACGGGCGCCCGCTGCCCCGGGTCGTCGCGCTCCGCGAGGACCGCTGGGTCCTGCTCGACCCCCGCGAGATCCGCTTCGCCGAGTCCGACCACAACTCCGTCTGGCTCACCACCGACCACGGTCGTCTCGTGTCCGCCACCCGCGGCCTCGACCGGCTGGAGCAGCAGCTCGGGGACAAGGGCTTCCTGCGCGTCCACCGCCGCTTCCTGGTCAACCTCGGCCGGGTGCGGGAGGTCGAGCAGGGCTTCAAGGGCGCGCTGTTCCTCGCCACCGACGCGCGCACCCGCGAGACCGTGCCGGTCTCCCGCCGGCACGCGCCGCAGCTGCGTCAGGCGCTGGGGCTCTGACGGCCGCCGGTGTCGGCGAGGACGGTGGTCACGATCCTGCGGACCGCGTCGGCATCCGGTGCGGGCGCCGTCCGGTCGGCGAACAGCAGGTGGCCGGCCCCGATCAGGGTGGGGGCGAGCGTGGTCACGTCCGCGTCCCCGGGGATCCGGCCGAGGTCCCGCTCGGCGGCCAGGTAGCCGGCGATCATCGCCGTGGCCTCCGCGAGGAGCGGCACGCCCCCGGCGGGCCGGCCGTCGCGCAGGCGGGCGCGCAGCTCGTCCCGGGAGGTGATGAGGGCGACGATCGCCACGGCGACCGACCCGAAGAGCGTCGTCAGCGCCTCGGCGAGGGTGTCGGCCACCGTCCCGGTGCCCGCGGACGCGCGCAGCGCCGCGGCCTGGTCGTCGAGGCGGCCGATGCGGTCGCGCACGAGCTCGGCGAGGAAGCCGTCGAAGTCGGGGAAGTGCCGGTGCAGGACGCCCTTGGCGCACCCGGCCTCGGTGGTGACGGCACGGCTGGTGAGCCCGTGCGGCCCGGCCCGCAGCAGGACGCGCTCGGCGGCGTCGAACAGCTGCGTGCGGACGTCGCGGATGTGCACGCCGGTCGGCACCGGGTCCCCGTCCTCTGCTAGTGGGCGAACGCCCACTAGAGTGGGCGCATGCCCACCCTACCTCCGGAGCAGCACCGGGACATGGCGGAGTCGTTCGGCACGGACCCCGAGCGCTACGACCGGGCCCGGCCCCGCTACCCGGACGCACTGGTCGAGGCGGTGGTCGCCGCCGCCCCCGGACCGGACGTCCTCGACGTCGGCTGCGGCACCGGTATCGCGTCCCGGCAGTTCCGGGCGGCCGGGTGCCGCGTGCTCGGGGTGGACGTCGACGCCCGGATGGCCGCGTTCGCGCGCCGCAGCGACCTCGAGGTCGAGGTGGCGGCGTTCGAGCGCTGGGACCCGGCGGGCCGGGCGTTCGACGCGGTGGTGGCCGGGCAGACGTGGCACTGGGTGGATCCGGTGGCCGGCGCGGCCGCCGCGGCACGGGTGCTGCGGCCGCACGGGCTGCTGGCCGTGTTCTGGAACGAACCGCGCCCCGCGCCCGAGGTGGCCGACGCCTTCGCGGCCGTCTACCGCCGGGTCGTGCCCGACTCCCTCACCGCCCAGGGGCTCGGAGCCGGCTCCCACGGGCACAGCCCGCTGGTCAGCAGGGCGCTCGAGGGCATCCGGGAGGCCGGCGGGTTCGGCGAGCCGGAGCAGTGGCGGTTCGACTGGCAGCGTTCCTACAGCCGTGACGAATGGCTCGACCAGCTCGTGACCGGCGGCGAGGCCGCCCGGTTCGCACCGGCCACCCTGGACGAGCTGGTGGCCGGAATCGGCGCGGCCGTCGACGCACTGGGCGGCAGCGTCGCGATGCCCTACGCGACCGTGGCCGTGGTGGCTCGCACCCGGACGAACGGCACTTTCGTCGGTCCCTAGCCGACGAACGTGCCGTTCGTCATGCAAATCCCGTTCCGGATCGCGCTACGCGGCCGGGCGGGAGACCGCGCCGCGGCGCCGCAGGCTCCGGCGCTCGGCCTCGGTGGTCCCGCCGAAGATGCCGTGGTCCAGGCCGTTGTCGAGCGCGTGGTCCAGGCAGCGGGCGCGTACGGGGCAGATCGCGCAGACGGCCTTCGCGTGGTCGGCCTGACGGGCGCCCGGGCCGATCTCGGACACGGGGAAGAACAGCTCGGGGTCCTCGTCCCGGCATGCGGCCAGCTGCCGCCAGTCGTCGTGGATGAGCATGTGGTGCCGCCTCCAGCACGGCGCGCCGGCCCGCGCGCAGGTGAGCGCGGCGGGCGCTGTGGTTCGTGGGTGGGCGCCGCCTGCCGGCGGCGCGGGAAGTCCCGCGGAAACGCGAGGACCACGTCTACAACGCGCGGCGCCCACCTGGTGTTCCGGGCGGACACGGCGAGGCCCGCCCGGCGACGGTCATCAGTCGCGGGGCGGGCCCCGGGTCGTCGTCGGCGCCGGGTCAGCCCCGGGCGGACCCGACCTGACGGTGCGGCAGCACCCAACCCGGGCGCACGAAGTGGCAGGTGTAGCCGTAGGGGATCTTCTGCAGGTAGTCCTGGTGCTCCTCCTCGGCCTCCCAGAACGCGCCCGCCGCCGCGACCTCGGTGACCACCGGGCCCGGCCACAGGCCGGACGCGTCGACGTCGGCGATCGTGTCGAGCGCGACCTGCCGCTGCTCCTCGGAGGTGTAGAAGATCGCCGACCGGTAGCTGCGGCCGACGTCGTTGCCCTGGCGGTCCACGGTCGTCGGGTCGTGGATCTGGAAGAAGAACTCCAGCAGCTCGCGGTAGGTGATGACCTCGGGGTCGAAGACGATCTCCACCGCCTCGGCGTGGTCACCGTGGTTGCGGTACGTGGCGTCGGGCGTGTCCCCGCCCGAGTAGCCGACGCGGGTGGAGTGCACCCCGGGGCGCTTGCGCAGCAGTTCCTGCGCCCCCCAGAAGCAGCCACCCGCAAGGATCGCGCGATCGGTCGCCATCTGCTCGCCTCCGGTGTGCTCTCACGGCCGTCGACCGGTGTCGTCGTGCCTCCGCGGTCAACCGTCGCAGACCGCGGGATGTTCCGCGAACCCGGGAGCCGTCAGCGTCGCAGCGCCACCAGCTCGCCCTTGCCGACCGCGATGGTGGTGACGAGCAGGGAGGGGTCCTGGAGGAGGAGGTCGTGGAAGGGGGCGATCTCGTCGGGGTGGGAGAGCGCGTTGTCCGCGACGAGGACCCCACCGGGGCGCAGGACCCGCACGGGGTGCGGCCACCACGCGGTGTACTCGGTGCGTTCGGCGTCGAGGAAGAGGAGGTCGACCTCGCCGTCGGCCAGGGCGGCCAGCGCCTCGCCGCCGTCCTGGACCCGGAACTCCACGCGGTCGTCCAGGCCTGCTTCCGCGGCGCTGCGGCGGGCGTCGTCCTGGGCGGCGGGGTCGGTGTCGAGGCTGAGGACCGTCCCGCCGAGCGTGCGCGCGGCCTCCGCCAGCCACAGCGTCGACACGCCCCGCGAGGTGCCGATCTCGACGATGCGGCGGGCGCCCGTCGTGTGGGCCAGCAGCCGGACGAAGCGCCCTGCGTCGGGTTCGAGCACCCGCCAGCGGCGCAGCCGGTCGGGCTGGTCGGCGTCGTGGCGTTCCCCGGCGCGGGTCAGCTCGTCGATGATCTTCTGCACGGTGGGGTCCACCGAGTGATCGTCCTGCGGCTCGTGCGCCGGGGCAAGGGCGGACGGTCGCGGTTGACCGGCCCGGAAAGCGGTCATCCCGCGAGGAGGACGGTCGGCAGACGGGAGCAGCACGATGAGCAGGGGCGCGACATCGGAGGGCACCGGGGACACGGGCGGCAGCGCGCGCCCGGACAGTACGAGATCGGGTGACGGTCCGGCGGGTGCCTCTGCACCGGTCGCGGCCGACCGCCCGGCCGTGGACGGCGCGGCGATGTCCGTCCCGGAGATCGAGGCGGAGATCGAGGCCGAGATCGAGGAGCTGGGCGACGAGCGCCGCCAGGAGGCGGACCAGCTGCGCGAGGAGGTCGGCGCCACGGCCGCGGAGCTCACCGCCCGGTTCGACGTGAGGGCCAGGGCGCGGGCCGTGAAGGAGGAGACCGTCGCCCGGGTGGGGTGGCGTGGCCCCGCCGTCGTGGCCGCCGTCGCGGTGGTCGCCGTGCTGCTCGCGCGCCGGCGGCGCAGGGCGCGCTGACCTGCGGCGCCGACTGCGAGCTGTTACGTTCCGCCGACAGGGTCCCCTGCCTGGGAGCTGCCATGGCACCCGTCCGTGTCGGCGCGGCCACCGCGCCCGTGTCCACCTACGCCAACCTGCCCGTGTTGTGGATCTGCGCGCTCGCGGTCTTCGGCGTGATCATCCTGCAGACGCTCGTCTACCTCAGGGCGGCCCGGACCGACGGCCCCGACATCGGGTTCAGCCGGCAGGACCTGCGGACGTCCTTCCGGTCCGGCGCGGTGGCGGCCGTCGGGCCATCGCTCGCCATCGCGATCGTGGCGGTGGCCCTGCTGGCGCTCTTCGGCACTCCCGCCGTGCTCATCCGGATCGGGCTGGTCGGCTCCGCGGCCACGGAGGTGTCGTCGGCGAGCCTGGCGTCGGCGACGATGGGCGCCGACCTCGGTGGCGCCGACTACACCGCGGACGTGTTCGCGGTGGCGTTCTTCGCGATGGCGTTGTCCGGGGGCATGTGGATGGTCGCCACCCTCGTGCTCACCCCGCTGCTCAAGCGGGGGGACGTGCGGCTGCGGTCGATGAACCCCGCGCTGATGGCCATCGTCCCCTCGGCCGCCCTGCTGGGTGCGTTCGCCTCACTGGGCATCGCCGAGCTGGGCAAGACGGCCGTGCACATCATCACGGTCATCGTGTCCGCCCTGACCATGATGGCGTGCCTGGCGCTGGCGAGGACGCTGCGCCAGGCCTGGCTCCGGGAGTGGGGGCTGGGCATCTCCATCATCGTCGGGCTCGTCGTGGCGTACTTCGCCCACGGGGCCGGTCTCGCACCCCCGTCCTGACACCCGCCCGGACCTCGCGGAGGACATGCCGTGTCGACCTCGACCGACAGCCAGCAGGTGGCCTACGAGCGCTACGACCGGACCACCTCGCGGTGGGGCCGGATCACCATGCTGCTCGGCCTGCTCCTGTCCTGGGCCGCGCCCGCCTACCTCGTGTTCTTCACCGACCTGCAGCCCTCGCAGGCCGAGCTGTGGACCGGTTTCCTCGCGGTGGCGGCCGTGTTCGCCGCGGTCTGGGTCATCGAGCCGATCACCTACTTCCCGGTGCTCGGGCCGGCCGCGATGTACCAGGCCTTCATGATCGGGAACATCGCCAACAAGCTGCTGCCCTCGGCGATCGTCGCCCAGGTCGCGATCGACGCCAAGCCGGGCACCAGGCGCGCCGAGCTCGCCGCCGTGACGGCGATCTGCGGCGCCGTGGTCGTGCACGTCGTCTCGCTGCTGGTGCTGGTCGGGGCGCTGGGGACCTGGCTGGTCGGCGTGCTGCCGGAGAGCGTCGTCGAGGTGGCGCGGCTCTACATCTTCCCGGCGATCATCGGCGCGGTCGTCGTGCAGCTGGCGGCCTTCGTCCAGCAGCCCCGCGTCACCGTCATCGCCGTCGTGGTCGCCGCCCTGACCCAGCTGGTGCTCGTGCCCACCGTGCCCGCGGTGGCCAACTTCGCGACGGCGCTGGTGGTGCTGGTGACCATGGTCCTGGCCTGGTTCCTCCGCAACCGATCGACGCAGCACCCGGCGCCCGGCCGCCCCGAGACGAAGGACAGCCCATGACCGTGCTCCCCGCGCCCCCGCAGATCCCCACGGCCCTGCAGGACGACCTGCACGCGCTGTACCGGGGGCTGCACGCCGCTCCCGAGCTGTCGATGCAGGAGCACCGCACCGCGGCCCTGATCCGCCAGCGCATGGACGACCTGGGATGGGAGACCCACGCCGTCGGGGGCACCGGGGTGGCCGCCGTCCTGCGCAACGGTGACGGGCCGGTGGTCGCCTTCCGAGCGGACACCGACGCGCTGCCGGTGCAGGAGCGGACGGGCCTGGAGTACGCCAGCACCGCACGGGGCAGGCTCACCGACGGCACCGACGTGCCGGTGATGCACGCCTGCGGGCACGACGTCCACGTCACGTGCGCGATCGGTGCCGCCACGCTGCTGACCAGCAGCCGCGGGTCCTGGTCCGGGACGGTCGTCCTGCTCTTCCAGCCGGGCGAGGAGACCAGCGAGGGCGCCGAGGCGATGGTCGCCGACGGCTTGTGGGACCGGGTGCCGCGGCCGGAGGTCGTGTTCGGCCAGCACGTGTGGCCGGGCCGGGCGGGCACCGTCGAGGTCACCAGCGGTGCCGCGATGGCCATGGCGGACAGCTGGCGGGTCACGGTGCACGGGCGCGGCGGGCACGGCTCGCAGCCGGAGGCGACGATCGACCCCGTGGTGCTGGCGGCGCACATGGTGGTGCGGATCCAGAGCATCGTCTCGCGGGAGGTGCACCCGCAGCGCGCGGCCGTGGTGACGATCGCGAGCTTCCACGCGGGGCTGAAGGAGAACATCATCCCCTCCGTCGCCGAGTTCACGGTCAACGTGCGCAACCTGGACCTGCAGGTGCGGGACCGGGTGCTGGCGGCGTTGCGCCGGGTGATCGACGCGGAGGCGCAGGCCTCCGGGGCGCCGCAGCCCGACGTCGAGGAGCTCTACACCTTCCCGCTGCTGTACAACGACCCGGCCGCAACCGAGCAGCTCGCCGACGTCCTCGCCGGCGTGCTGGGGGCGGGCGCCGTCACCCGCACCGATCCCCGCATGGGGAGCGAGGACTTCGGCCACCTGCCGGACGCGATCGGCGTGCCCGGCGTCTACTGGTTCTTCGGGGGCATGCCGGACGAGGTCGTCGACGGCGGCGACCCGGTGCCCTCGAACCACTCGCCGCACTTCGCGCCGGTGCTGGAACCGACGCTCACCACCGGGGTGACGGCGGCGTACACGGCGATCCGGTCGCGCCTGCGGTGAGCGGGGGTGCGCTCGGCGGCCCCGGACGAGCGCAACGCCTGTTGGCATATCGTGGCGCGATGGCGTTCACCGACCGTTCGCTACCGGCGCGCGAGGCGATACTCCGCGCCGCCCGCAGCCGCTTCGCCGCCGACGGCTACGACCGCGCGACGATCCGGGCGATCGCCTCCGACGCCGGCATCGACCCGTCCATGGTGATGCGCTACTTCGGCAGCAAGCGGGAGCTGTTCGCCGTCGCCGCGGATTTCGACCTGCAGCTGCCCGACCTGTCCGGTGTCCCGCGCGACCGCGTCGGTCGCGTGCTGGGCGAGCACCTGCTGGCGCGGTGGGAGCACGACGACGGGCTCCAGATCCTCCTGCGCACGGCCGTGACCGACGACGACGCGGCGGATCTGATGCGCGGCATCTTCGCCGCGCAGCTGGCGCCGATGATCGCCGGCATCGCCGACGAGGGGGACGTGCCCACCCGTGCGGGGCTCGTCGCCACCCAGGCCCTCGGCGTGGCCCTGTGCCGCTACGTCCTGCGCCTCCCGCCGGTCGTGGCGATGACGCCGGCGGAGCTCGTCGAGTGGATCGCCCCGAACCTGCAGCGCTACCTCGTCGGATCGCCCTGAGGGACGGTGATCCGTAGGACCGGGAGCCACCGGCCGGGGGCGACCTCCCGCTCGCCGACCAGCTCGGCTCCCATGCGGAGGTAGAAGCCTTCGGCGTGGGGGTCGGACTCCAGGGTCACGGTGTCGAACCCGGCGCGGCGGGCCGCGTCGAGGGCGTGTTCCCAGAGCGTCCTGCCCAGGCCGGTGCCGATCGCCTCGGGTTCGAGGAACAGGTCCGCCAGGTCGCCGTGCGGGGGCCGGCCGGTGAGCTGGTAGTAGCCCAGCAGCGCACCGTCGCGTTCCGCGACGACGACCCGCCCGTCGCGGATGGCGGCCGGGCTGATCGACAGCACGTCGGCCCACCGGTCCAGCATCTCCCGCGGGTAGCCCCAGTGCGCCTTCGACCGTCGCGTCAGCCCCGTGAGCGCCTCCGCCTCGTCGGGTTCCGCGTGCCGCACGAGGATCTCGGCCATCGGCGCAGCATCACCCTTCGACGTGGTCGGTGGGCGCCGACAGCGCCTCGGTCAGCAACGCGACGAGCGCCTCGTGCTGCACGTCGGCCGACGACCCGACCTCCTCGTCCGACCCGTCGAGCGCCTGGGCGGCGAGGCCGGCCTTGCTGTCGATCAGCTCGGCGATCCGGGCGTCGATCGTCTGCGCGGCGATGATGCGCCACGCGGTGACCGGCTGGGACTGGCCGATGCGGTGGCTGCGGTCGATGGCCTGGGTCTGCTCCGCGGCGGTCCAGGAGAGCTCGGCGAGCACGAGGTCGGAGGCGACCTGGAGGTTGATGCCCACGCCTGCCGCGGTCAGCGAGCAGACCGCGACGGCCACTCCCGCGTCGTTCACGAACGCGTCGATGTTCCGCTGCCGCACCGCCGACGTCTGGTCGCCCCGGATCGAGGAGAAGCGGATCCCCTGCTGGGCGAACATCTCCTCGGCGGCGTCCATCACGTCGATGTGCTTGGCGAAGAAGACCACCTTGCCCGCGCTGCGCGCGAGCTGCGCCGCGTAGTCGGCGGCGAGGCCCGCCTTGGCCCGGCCGATGCGCCGCATCATGGTGAACACGTTGTCGCCGGCCTTCGCCTCGGCCGCGTCCTTCTGCTCCCACCGCACCACCTGGCGCACGAGGTCGTGGTCGATGCCGTCGGCGGTGGAGCCGGACGCGCGGCTCGCCAGTGCCTGCTCGTACCGCGCCACCATGCGGCGCGCCAGCTCGCGCTCGGCCGCCCGGATCGACCGGCCGACCGGCCCGTCCAGCTCGACGGGGAGGTCGGCGATGCGGCGCGCGGGGATGTCGGCGGCCACGTCGACCTTGCGCCTGCGGACGATGCCGAGGTCCACGACCGACTGGCGGGCTGTGGCGTAGAAGCCGGGGTCGGCGGGGGTCAGGCCGGTCTCGTCGAGCGCGTTCATCAGCTCGGCGCGCGGCTTCTTCTCGTCGATCCACCCGAGGAACTGCCAGATCGCCCGGAAGTCCTCGATGTCGTTGATCAGCGGGGTGCCGGTGAGGGCCATCAGCAGCGGGCGCGCGGTGAAGGACCGGACGCGCTCGGAGAGCGACAGGACGTGCCGCGAACGCTGCGAGGTCTTGTTCTTGATGAAGTGCGCCTCGTCGACGACCATGCCGCGCAGACCGATGTCGCCGAGCCATCCCACGTGGCGATCGAGCACCTCGTAGTTGACCACGATGATGTCGGCGAACCCGTCGATCGAGTCGCCGTCGCCGTGGATCACGGTCGCCGTGCGGTGGGGTGCCCACATCTCGGCCTCGCGCGCCCAGTTCGTCTTGACGACGTTCGGCACGACGACGAGCAGCGGGTAGGCGTTCGCGGCCTCCGCGGCGAGCAGCGCCTGGGCCGTCTTGCCCAGCCCCGGTTCGTCGGCGAGCAGGAAGGTCCGGTGGCCGGCCGCGGCCGCGGCGACCAGCCGGGCCTGGTGCGGCATCAGCTCCATGCCGGGTGGCGCGTACCGCGAGGTCGGGTCGGGGAGCGGCATGCACGTCGAGGCACCGCTCCCGGCACGCTCGAACGAGCTGAGCAGCGGGCCGATCAGCTCCCACGTGGCCAGCCGCGTCGGACGGGGTGCGCTGGGCCGGGCGGCGGAGGCGTCGGGGGCGAGGAAGGGGTTGGCCAGCTGCCGCGAGACGACCGACCGCGGCACCACCCGGTGCTCGGTGGCGGCGGGCGGGGGCTGCTCCGGCGGGCGCTCGTCGGCCGCCGGCTCGATGCCCGCGGTCCTCTGCATCTCGCGCTTGAGCGACCGGGCCTCGTCGGCGACGACGGCGTCCTCGGCGAGGAGCGCCATGAGCCCGGCATCCCGGACGGCGGTCTTCGCGAGGATCGTCGCGACGCCGTCGAGGCGCTTGAGCTGCTCGGCCCGGTGCGCGTCGCTGCCGGCCCCGTCCGCGCGGACCCGGGCGCGCTCCTCGCGCAGCAGGAGCGCGACCGCCTGGAACCTCGTGCGCGTCGCGGGCGTCACCCGGCCGCTGCGCAGGGCGGCCTCGACCTCCCGGACGGCGCGGGCGAGCACCGACATGACGTCCTCGCCGGCGTTGCCGCCGCGTCGACGGTCCCGCGGGGCGCCACGGCGAGCCCTGGTCTGGGGCTGGCCTCGTCGAGCCACGAACTCCTCCTCCGGGGTGCCCGGGACGGCCGCCGGGGCGGCCGTCCCGCGCACGGTGCTGCGGTCGGGCGGTGGGCGTCGCGGCGGAGGTCCGAGTGGACTCCTCGTCCGACGCGATGCGGACCCGCGCCTCATGTGGGAGACCGACGCCGTGGGGCGGAACGGGCCGCACACTGCGACGGCATGGCCCCGATCGATCGACCACCGGTCGCGGCGGCGGTATCGGCGCACCGGCCGGCCGTCGCCAGGTTTCCCGGTGATCGTACCGCCTCGCACGCCGTGCGGGGGGCTGCGCGGGCCACAGCCGTGCCGCGTGTCCCGAGCGGGGGCGTGCAGGCGTTCGACGGGCCGGTCCTGCGCGACCGGCGAGGGCGGTCGTCGCGCCGAACGGCGTCTGCCCAGCTCACGGGGCCTCCTCCGGGATCCGCGCGCGGCGCGCTCCCGGTGCGCGGGCGTCGTGCCGGTCGGTGTGCGGCGTCGCGGGCGACCGCGGCGGGCGGATCAGGCCTCGAGTGACTTTGGCCATGTTCCCCGCACCGCAGCCCTGCTCCGAGCCCTGGATGATCTTTCCCTCACCGGAACCACAGGAAGTGATCGCGACACTCGTCGGTGTGAGCGCGCTCCCCGAGACCGGTCTCCGCCACCCGGCGGCTCCACCGCGGCCCCGACCCCCGCTGCGGCATCGGACCCGCTTCCGGCTGGTGGCGTCCGGGGGCGTCGTCGGGGTCGCCCTGCTGACGCTGCCGGATCTCCTCCGCATCGACCGGATCACCCCGTTCGCGCAGGCGGTGTCGTTCCGGCCGTACGCGCTCGTGGGGGTGGCGGCGCTGGTGCTGGTCCTGGCCGGGCTCTCGTGGCGCTTCCGGCAGCTGATCCTGCCCGCCGCCGCGCTGTTGGTCGTGCTGGCGGTCGGGGCGGCCATGACCTTCCCCCGCACCCAGGCCGAGCCCGTGCCCTCGGGTGGGCGGCCCCTCACCGTGCTGGCGTTCAACGTGCTGGACGGCGCGGCGGACGTCACCGCGCTCGCGGAGCTCATCCGGGTCGAGCGGCCCGACCTGGCCGCGCTCATCGAGGTCGGCCCCTGGTACCGGGACCGGCTCGCCCCGCTGGTCGAGCCGCTGGGCTACCGCATGGTCACCGCGACCGGGACGGACTCCGACGGCGTCACCGACGTCTTCGGGGTCACGGCACTCGTCGCCGAGCACCTCGGCGAGGTGACGAGCCACGTCGACGCCTCGACCCCCTTCCCGATCGTGGAGATCGAGGCCGCCGGGCTCGCGGCGACGCGGTTCGTCGCGTTCCACGCGGTCGCGCCGCGACGCGGGGACGTCCGGCAGTGGAGCGCTGACCTGCGCACGCTGGAGCGGTACTGCGCGGGCGGTGCCCCGGCGATCGTCGCCGGCGACTTCAACGCGACGTTGGACCACTCGGTGCTGCGCGATGCCACCAGCGGGTGTTCCGATGCCGCGGCGCAGCGCGGACGGGCGCTGTGGCCCACCTGGCCGGCCTGGATGCCGGGCTGGTTCGGTCCGCAGATCGACCACGTGTTCGCCACCACGCCGATCGCGGCCGAGGACTTCACCGTCCACGAGATCGCCGGGAGCGACCACCGCGCCGTGCTGACCCGGCTCCGCCTCCCGGAGCAGTAGGCCCTGAGCAGGCCCGGAGCGGCGGACGAGCGTGCCTCTAGAATAGAGGCATGACGGCCCCTTCGGTGCTCGACGTCTGGCGATCGGGGAGGACGGATCGACTCGCCGGCCTCGTGGCCGACGACGTCGTCTTCTCCAGTCCCGCCGCCGACTACCGCGGCCGCGACGCCGCGTGCCACGTCCTCGGCCTCGTCGCGCGCGTGCTCGAGCAGGTCGAGAGGACCGCCGAGTGGGGGAGCGGGGACGAAACGGTCGCCGCGTTCACCGCGCGGGTCGCGGACGGGCAGCTGCACGGCATGCTGCGCGAGCGGCGCGACCACGCGGGCGCGTTGCTCCACGTCACCCTGTTCCTGCGGCCCTACCGGACGTTGCGCGTCGCGATCGGGCGCATGCGTGAGCTGCTCGAGGACGAGCCGCTCCCGACGGGGCGGTCGTGACGGCGCGCCGCTCGCAACCCGCGCGTTCCGCACCCCGCCCCGGGCGGCCCGTCCGCGGCTCGGCCACGGGCCGTCCGGTCATGGCGGTGTTCGACCTGCTCGGCCGCCGCTGGGTACTGCGGATCGTCTGGGAGCTCCACGTCGCCGCGACGCCGCTGACCTTCCGCGAGCTGCGCAGCGCCTGTGATGGGATCTCCTCCAGCGTCCTCACCCGTCGGCTCCACGAGCTGGCGGACGCCTGCCTCCTCACCCATGTCGGTGACGGGTACGCGCTCACGGCGACCGGCGAGGGGCTGGTGGTCGGTATGCAGCCCATCCTCGAATGGTCACGGGCCTGGAGCCGGGAGCTCGCCGGGAGGGGGCGGTCGTCCATCACGGGTGATGTCACCGCCGTCCGTCCCCCGCGACGCTGAGGGCGGCCGAGGGCGTGCCAACCCGCGGAGAGGACTCGGTACCCGGCAGCGATGGCGACCACGTCGACGTGCGGGGCGACCGCCGATCCGCTCGAGGCCGACACGGGATGAGGCCTGACGACGATGACGCACTACGAGTTCCGGGTACAGGGTCGGCTCACGGAGGAGGCCAGGAGCGCCATCGGCGACCTGCGCATCACCGAGGTCCCGCCCGAGACCGTGATCGACGGTGAGGTGCTCGACGAGTCGCACCTGCACGGCATCATCGTCCAGCTCCAGGCGCTCGGTATCACCGTGGTGTCGGCGCACCCGATCCCGGAGTAGCGGGGCCGGGTGCCGACGAACGGTCGGGACGCCGGTGTCCTCGCGCGGGTGTCCGCTCATCCGTGCGGGGCGATGCCGGGCGGGGTCGGGTGGGCGACGCTGGCGCCCCTGCCCGTCCGGTCAGGGTGGGAGGAGGCGAGGTCGACGATGGATCCTGCGAGGTACGAGGTCCGGCTGAACGGTCGTCTCTCCGAGCGCGCCCGCAGCGCGTTCTGCAGGATGGACGTCCGTTCGGTCCCGGCACAGACGATCATGTTCGGGGAGCTGTCCGAGCCGGCCGAGCTGCACGACCTGCTCGCGCTGTGCAACGCCATGGGACTGCAGGTCGTCTCCCTGCAACGGCTGCCCGACTGCTGAACCGACCGGGCCGGTCCGCGGTCACTCCGCGAACCAGACCTCCGCGAGGTCTGTGGCCCCGAGGCCCTGGTGGTGGGCGATCCGCTCGAGCGCCTCCGCGAGGCCGAGCGAGAGCGCTGCGGTGAAGTCGCGGAGCGCGGCGTCGCCCTCGTCCCGTGCGATCCGGTCGACGAGGGACTGCAGGGAGGCGAGCCCCCGTTCGTAGTTGTGGTCGTCGGACAGCACCGCGCGCATGGCCTCGAGGAGGTTGCGCGCCGATCCTGCCTCGGCGGATGGGTGACTCACGCTGGTACTCCTCGAGCCGATGGCGAGCGGCGTTGCTCCTCGACCGGGTGGAGTTGACGACTGTAACCCGCATGGACGCGTTGCGCTCCGTCCCCCGCGCGGGTGGAGGGCTCCGTTCGCCGGTACTCTCCGTCACGGCGCCGGAGCCGGGCCCCCCGCTCGGAGCTGTACCTACGGTCAGGTCCGAAGGAGCATCGCGTGGGCGAGGACAGGACGGGTCGCGACGATTCCCTCGACCTCTCCGCACGTGCCCGGGCCTACGAGCTGGTACGGGCCGCGCTGTCCGACCGCGACCAGGGCCGGGAAGGGGCGGCCGCGCGGAGCGCCGCTGGTGACGTGCTCGCCGAGGACGGGGTCGAGGGCCTGGCCGACGTCGCCGTCGACCTGGCGTTGCGGCTCGCGTCCGCCCTCGAACGGATCGCCGCCGACCAGGGCCTCGCCGCGGTCGACCTCGCCGAGGTGTGGTTCGCCGACTGAGCCGCCCGGCCGCTCCTCCGCGGCGGGTGGTGTGCGGGTCGACCGGCCGGTGGAGCGTCGTTCTGGTGGTGGTCCTGCTCGTGCTCCTGGTCCCGATCGGGATCCTCGTGTTCCTGCCGGCGATGGAGTGGCTCGAGGCCACGCTGCTCGGCCCCGCCCGTGCGGGAGGGGGAGACCCGGACGGCCCCGGCTACCCGCGGGCGCCGGGCGTTCGCCGGTTGACGCGCAGCTCGGCCAGGCGCCGGCCCGCGTACCGGTCGCCCGCACCGGCGAGCGTCCGCAGCTCGGCGACGGCCCGGTGATCGCCTCGTGCCGCGAGCAGGCGCACCAGCAGGATCGCGGCGTGGCCGTTGCCGGCCGCTGCGCGAGTGCGCAGCTCGCCGGCCGCCTCCTCGTCACCCCGGTCGACGAGCAGCCGGAGCAGCGCCTCCTCCGCGTAGCCGTTGCCCGCCTCGGCGTACGCCCGCAGCTCGGACACCGCCTCCGGGTCGCCGGGCTCCACCAGCCACTCGACCGCCAGGTCCGCCGCGTACCGCTCACCCGCACGAGCGCGTGACCGCACGGCCTCGGCGGTCTCCGGATCACCCATCGCGACCAGCAGCTCGGTGGCGTACCCGTCGCCACGGCCTGCGCGCGCCCGCAGCTCCGCGACGGCCGCATCGTCTCCCCGGTCGACCAGCAGCTCGACCAGCCGCTCCGATGCCGACCACACGCCGCGGTCCGCGAGCGCCCGCAGCTCGACCAGTGCCGCCTCGTCGTCGCGCATGCCGGCCTCCTCGCGCTCCTCGGGACGAGCGCCCGCCGCGACCACGCCCGTGAGGCCGCCTGCCCCTCAGCATTCGCCGGTGCGGGACGTCGCCCGTCACCCGCTCGAGGTGGCTCCACCGCTCGCCCGGTCGGGTCGGCGGCGCTGGTGCGGTGCCGCGGCCGGACGCCGGGACCGGGGGTGCGGTACCGGCTCACCCGTACCAGGTGACGAAACCGCCGCGGCTCCTCGCGACCATCGGAAGGCTGGATCTTCGGAGGGACTCCGACGTCACCGAAGACATCGCTTTCGATCCACGAGAGACGAGAAGGCCCATGTCCACATCGCACGAGACCGCCTCCGGCGGCAGCGCCGGCTACCACGAGCCGGTCGGGCGCGGCGAGACCTCGCCCTGGGTGACGGGGCTCGCGGTGTTCGCGGGTTCCCTCATGATCGTCATAGGGATCTTCCACGCCACCGTGGGGCTGGTCGCGCTCTTCCGGAACGAGGTCTACGTCGTCGGCGTGGAGTACATGTTCGCCTTCGACGTGACGACGTGGGGGTGGATCCACCTGGTCGCAGGCGTCCTGGTCCTCGCCGCCGGGTGCGCGGTGCTGGCCGGGCAGCTGTGGGGACGCATCGTCGGCATCGCCCTCGCCGTGCTGAGCATGGTCGCGAACTTCCTGTTCGTGCCCTACTACCCGGTCTGGGCCCTGTTGATCATCGCGCTCGACGTCTTCGTGATCTGGGCGTTGTGCTCGTTCGACCGTGACGCGGCCGCGCGCTGATTCGCGAGTGGGCACGAGGCGACTCGACCGTCCGGTAATTGTGCATGCACGTTTACCCGCGGCGGTCACGCTGCGCGATAATCGGCGTCCCTCTTTCGGGCGGGATCGTTCCGGTGGACACCCATCACCAGCGCCGATATCGTGACCAACCCGTGACGGCCCGAGGATCGGGCGCGCGGTTCGACACCAGCGGAAAAGATCCAGTCGCACGGGGGACGAGGTGCCGCGCGGCGCGGGGGCGCCTACCGGGAGGTGATCGTCGTGACGTTCGTTCCGGACGTCAAGATCGCAATTCCGTCGATTCCGCCCGAATTCGTCGTGCGGTCCGAACTGCGCGCGAGCCTCGAGGCGGCCCGCGCCGCCGAGGTCGTCCTCGTCTGCGCCCCTGCCGGGCACGGCAAGACCCTGCTGCTGGCGGACTGGGCGCGGACGAGCACGTCGGCGGACACCGCGTGGGTCGCCCTCGACCGCGACGACAACGACCCGAGAAGGCTCTGGGCGTCGGTCGTCGCCTCGGTCCTGGCGTGTGCCCCCGTTCCCAGCACCAGCCGGCTGCACCAGCCCCCGGTCTGGCGGGCCGACGCCCAGCCGGAGTTCCTCGCGGAGCTCGTCGACGCCCTCGGCGCACTGCCCCGACCGATCCGGCTCGTGCTCGACGACGTCCACGAGCTGGTCGACGCCGACGCGCTGCACGGCCTGCAGATCCTCAGCCGCAACCGCTGTCCCGGCGTCCAGCTCGTCCTCTCCAGCCGCTTCGACCCCCCGCTGTCGCTTCCCCGGCTGCGCCTCGCCGGTCGGCTCCACGAGGTGCGGGCGGCGCAGCTGCGGTTCTCGCGGTCGGAGGCGGAGGCGCTGCTGGAAGGGGCGGGACTGCACCTCGAACCTGCCGAGGTCGACCTCCTGCACCGCCGGACCGGGGGATGGGCGGCCGGTCTGCGACTGGCCGCGTCCGGCGCGGCGGCGGCCAGCGATCCCGACGCCTTCCTCGACCGCTTCTCCGGCGACGAACGCAGCGTCGCCGACTACCTCGTGGGAGAGGTCCTCTCCGGCTTCCCCGACGACGTGCAGGAGTTCCTGCGGCTGATCAGCATCAGCGAGCCGGTCCCGACCGGGCTGGCCGCCGAGCTGTCGGGCCGCCAGGACGCCGGCTGCCTGCTCGACCGGCTCGAGCACGACACCGCCCTGGTGTCGTCCGGCGGGCGGCACCGCGACTCCTACCGCATCCAACAGCTCCTGCGGGCCTACCTGCGTGCCGACCTCAACAGGCACGGCGTGGAACGGGCGGCCGAGCTGCACCGCGTCGCCGCCAGGTGGTGGGCCGACAGGCTCGAACCGGTCCCGGCTCTCGAGCACGCGGCGCAGGGACAGGACCTCGACCTGTTGACCGACCTGTTGCACCGGTTCGCCGTGCCGCTGATCGCCGCCGGGAACCACGGGCCGCTGCGGCGCGCCCTCGCCACCGCGGGCGCACAGGCCGTCGGCTCCGATCCCTGGCTGGCGCTGACCTCGGCGCTGGCCCACCTCGAGGCAGGCGAGCTCATCACGGCTCGCGGCGACCTGGCCCGCGCGCGACGGTCCTGGCCCGCCCACGACCCGGCGGGCCTCGCGGTGCTGCGCGCCGTGGCCGAGCAGTTCAGCGCGGCCGTGGACACCCCCATCGCGTCGGTTCCGGTCGACCCGGTGGTCGCTGCGGTCGTCACCGAGAACCGCGAGCTGCCCGTCGAGCCCGAGCTGGAGGCCCTCGCGCACCTGAGCCGCGGCACGGCGGGCCTCGGCCGCGAGGACCTCGCCACCGCGCGCGCGGAGTTCGAAGCCGCGCTGCACCTGAGCCGCGATGAGGGCTTCGACTACCTGATGATGCAGAGCCTCGTCCTCCTGGCGGTCGTCGCCGGCAGCGCGGGGGACGTGCGGACGATGCGGACGATGAGCGGCGAGGCCCGGGCCGCGGCGGCCGAGCACGGGTGGACCGACTCCTCCTGGTCCAGCGCGGCCACGGCGATGCTGGCCTACGCCGCGCTCATGCGCACGGAGACCTCCGCCGCCGAGCGCCTCGCCGTCGAGGCCCTGGGGCTCAGCAGCACGGCGTCGTCGCCGCAACTGTGGAGCGTGCTGCGCGGGGTCCACGGCGCCGCCGTCTTCGACGCCGGGGGGCGGGCGGCCGGTCTGGCCGAGCTGCAGCAGACGCGCGCGGAGTTCGGCGACCGCCCGGCCGACGCGCAGCCGGTTGCCGCGCTCGCGATGCTGGAGTTCCGGGCAGCGCTGCTGCTCGGCCATTCGACGGCGGCGCGGACCGTGCGGGGGTGGCTCGCCGACCGCAGCGGCGAGACCGCGGAGCTCATGGTGATGCAGGCGTGGACCGACGCGGCAGGCGGTCGCCCCGAGCACGCGCGGTCTGTCCTCCGACCGGTTCTGCACGACGGGGTCGGGGCCGTTCTCGCGCACACCCTCGTCGACGCGTGGTTGCTGGAGGCCTCGCTCGCCGTCGCCCACGGGGACCGGCCCGCCGCGCGCAGCGCCCTGCAGGGCGCGCTGGGCGTCGCCGAGCCGCTCGACGCGCTCCGGCCGTTCCTGCACGCCGGGTCGGGCGTCCGCGAGCTGCTCGTCCACCAGCTCGGCACCTTCGGAGCCTTCGACGGCTTCGCCGAGCACGCGCTCACCGCGGGTCGTCGGGGCGCCCAGCAGCGGCACGCGATGCTCAGCGAACGGGAGCTCACCGTGCTCGGGCTGCTCCCGTCGATGCTGTCGCTGGACGAGATCGCCGACGACCTGACGGTCTCGGTGAACACCGTGAAGAGCCACGTGAGGTCGATCTACACCAAGCTCGGCGTCAGCAGCAGGCGGCTGGCGGTGCTGACCGCCCACGAGCACGGCCTGCTCACGACCAGCCTGCGGCAGGTCTGAGGCGCTCATCGCCCCGGGCGCTCACCTCACCCTCGCCGGGCGAGGTGCTCGGGAGTGCCGCCTCCTAGCGTCGGCCAGCGTGCACGCATCGACATCAGGGCCGTCGCGATGAGCCCGTCGCAGAGGTGGACCGAGCCGCGGCTCGTCGTCGACGCCGCCCGACTCTGGTCCGGCGGGGCGGCGACCGCGGTCGTGGCCGCGCTCGTCGCGGTCGTCGGCGTCCTGATCGGCGAGGGCGCACTGGGCCTGGACATGGCCGTGCCACCGCTGCTGCCGGTGGGCGGGTCGTTCGCGGTGAGCTACGCGATCACCGCGGCCGTACTGGCGCTGGCGGCGACCGGGCTCGCACACCTGCTCGTGCTGACGGCGCCGCGCCCGAGCTCGTTCTTCGCCTGGATCGTCGGGCTCGCGACCGTGGTGGGAGTCGTCCTGCCGTTGACGATCGGCGATTCGATCGGCGGCAGCGTGGCGACGGCCGTCGTCGACCTCGTCATCGGGCTGTGCATCCTCAGCCTCGTCTCGTCCGTCCTGTCGAGGACCACCCGGGTCGCGATGCCCTGACCGTCGTACTGCCCTAACCCGGACGCTCCTCGTCGCGGTAGGCCTGGATCGCCTCCTCGACGCGGTCGAAGACGCGCCCGTCGTCGAACCGCCCCAGTACCTCGGCCTGGCGCAGCGCCTGCCGCAGCGCCGTGGTGACCCGCGCCAGCGCGAGGGTGACGCCGCGGTCGTCGGCGACGTCGGCGAGCCGGGTCACCGCGAGCGCGCCGTTGCTGTCGATGAGGGTGACCGCCTCGCAGTCCAGCACCACCCAGCGCAGGACCTCGCCGCGGCGGTCGGCCTCGGCCTCGATGCGGGTGGCGACGAACTCGGCGTTCGTGAACAGCAGTGGCCCGCCGACGCGGACCACCAGCAAGCCGGGGTCCGGCGCCGCCTCGTCGCCCGGGTCGACCGCGCGCCAGCGGCCGGAGTCCCCGCGAGGCCCGAGCACGTCGACGGCCGGCCGGGACAGCCGGTAGACGATCTCCACGAGGTTCACGCCGACGGCGAGCAGGATCCCCGGCAGGATGCCCAGCACCGTGACGCCGACCAACGTCACGAGCGCGAGCAGGAGCTCGACGCGCCGGACCCGCCAGAGGGCCGCGAAGTCGCCCGGACGCAACAGGCTCGCCGCCGCGACGATCACGACACCGGCCAGCGCGGGCGAGGGCAGGTCGCGCACCAGCGGGGTCAGTGCGATGAGGAAGAGGGCCGTCATGACGGCGGCGGCGAGGCCGACGACCTGCGTGCGGCCGCCGGTGTCGGCGTTGACCGCGGTCCGGGAGTCGGAGGCGCCCACCGGGAAGCCGCTGCACAGCCCGGCCCCGGCGTTCGCGGCGGCGAGGGCGCGCAGCTCGGCGTTCGCGTCGATGCGCTCGCCGCCGCCGCGGAGCGCGTAGGCGCGGGCGGTGAGGACGGTGTCGGCGAAGACCACCAGCGTCAACCCGAGGGCGCCCGGGAGCAGCGCCATGACGTCGCCGAGCCCGACGTCCGGGATGCTCGGGAGGGGGATGCCGGAGGGGACCTCGCCGACGACCGCCACACCCGCCTCGCTCAGGTCCAGCAGCGCGGAGACGACCGTCAGCGCCACCACCGCCAGCAGCGAGGCGGGGAGCTTCGGTGAGACCCACCTGGCGGCGAGGATGACGGCGAGCGCCGCGAGGCCGACCAGCGTGCTCGGCCAGTCGCTCTCGGCCCGGTGCTGCCAGAAGCTCGCGATCATGTCGACGAGCGTCTCGCCCTCGGTGCTCGCCCCGACCAGCTTGCCGGCCTGGCTCACGATGATGATCAGAGCGACCCCGGCCAGGTATCCGACGAGAACGGGCTGCGAGAGGTAGTCGGCGAGGAAGCCGAGCCGGAACACCGCGGCGAGCACGCAGATGACCGCGCACAGCAGGGCCAACGCGGCCGCCAGCGTGACGTACTCGGCCGAACCCGACGTCGCGAGCGGGGCCAGCGCCGCCGCCACCAGGATCGCCATCTGCGACTCCGGCCCGACGACCACGGTCCGGGACGTGGTGAACAGCGCGAACCCGATCATCCCCAGCACGCCCGTGTAGAGGCCTGCCACCGGGGACAGCCCGGCCAGCGCGCCGTAGGCCAGCCCGGACGGGATGAGCAGCGCGGTGATCGTGGCGGCGGAGAGGAGATCCGGACCGAGGTCGCTGCGCCGGTAGCGACTCACCATGGCGATCCCCGGGACGAGCCGCATGCCCCGAGGCTAGGTACGCCGAACGTGCGACCGCGTCACCCGGCGTGGGGGAGGCGGGCCGGGTCGCGGGTGCGGATGCTCGGTGCCAGGACGGCCGCTGTCGACGGCCGACGACGGCGAGGAGGGGCGATGAACCGACACGAGCAGGGCGGGGCGTCGGCGACGGGCCTCACGCGGATCGCGGACTCCCCGGGGCTGGTGGTCGGCGCCGGCGTGCTGAGCATCCTCATCGGGGTGCTCGTCCTCGCGTGGCCGGGCGC
The DNA here is from genome assembly GCF_006716445.1 of Pseudonocardia kunmingensis. Classification (GTDB taxonomy): domain Bacteria; phylum Actinomycetota; class Actinomycetes; order Mycobacteriales; family Pseudonocardiaceae; genus Pseudonocardia; species Pseudonocardia kunmingensis. The sequence continues at coordinate 412,005 of NZ_VFPA01000001.1, read as the reverse complement.
CACGATCGTGGTCATCGCGTGGCTGTTCGCGGTGCAGCTGATCGTTGCGGGTGTGCTGCAGCTGGTGTCGGCGTTCGGGGCCGGCCGGGAGACCGGTGGGCGCGTGCTGTCCGTGATCCTCGGGGCGTTGTCGATCCTGGTCGGGTTGCTGTGCCTGCGGGCGACGGTGCAGACCGCGCTGATCCTCGGGCTCGTGATCGGTGCGTTGTGGGTGGTGCAGGGCATCACCGGTGTCGTGGACGCGGTGAGCTCGGAACAGGGGGCGGCGCGCGGCTGGGCGATCGCCGCAGGCGTCCTGTCGGTGATCGGCGGCGCCGTCGTGCTGATCTACCCGGGTACGAGCCTCGTCGCCCTGACGTGGTTGTTCGGGATCGTGCTCGTGGTCGTCGGCGTCGTGCTCGTCATCCAGGGCATCGCGGCTCGACGCGCCCACGCCACTCCCGCCCCCGTGCAGGCGGCCCCGAACCCGACCTGAGTCGGGAACCGGTCGTGACGACCCCGGGCGAGCGTGCCGAGCGCGGTCGCGCGCAGCGCGCGGTCGCGCCGCGCTCGGCCCACGCCGAACTCGACCTCTCGGCACCGCGCCGCGAGCCGCTGACGGTGCTCGCCGCCCAGGACCGCACGCGGCTGCCGGAGCTGCTGCCGATCCGCTACGGGCGCATGGCGGTCTCGCCGTTCGCGTTCTTCCGCGGTGCGGCCGCGGTGATGGCCGCCGACCTGGCGCGCAGCCCCGTGTCGGGCGTGGAGGTGCAGCTCTGCGGGGACGCGCACCTGTCGAACTTCGGCTTCTTCGCCTCGCCGGAGCGGCGGCTGGTCTTCGACGTCAACGACTTCGACGAGACCGTGCGCGGGCCGTGGGAGTGGGACGTCAAGCGCCTCGCCGCGAGCATCGAGGTCGCCGCCCGGGATCGCGGGTTCCGCCGTCCCGACAGGCGCACCGCGGTCGCCGAGGGCGTGCGGAGCTACCGGGAGGCCATGCGGCGGTTCGCCCGGCAGCGCGGCCTCGAGGTCTGGTACGCCCGCGCCGACGTCGACGAGATCCGCGCGCGGTACGAGGACGCGCTCGCCGCGTCCCGGCGCAAGCGGGTGGCGCGCGACCTGGCGAAGGCGCGGACGCGCGACAACCTCGGTTCGCTCGCCCGCTACACCGTCCTGGCGGACGGGCAGCGGCGGTTCGTCGCGGAGCCGCCCCTCGTGGTTCCCCTGCGCGACCTGCTCCCCGTGGCGGAGGAACGAGCGCGTCTCGAGGACGGCCTGTACGACCTCGTCCGCGGTTACCGCGACAGCCTGGCGCCCGAGCGGCGGGTGCTGCTGGACCAGTACCGGCCCGTGGACATCGCGCGCAAGGTCGTCGGTGTCGGGAGCGTCGGCACGCGCTCGTGGATGATCCTCCTGCTCGGCCGCGACGTCGACGACCCGCTGTTCCTGCAGGCGAAGGAGGCCGGGGCGTCGGTGCTGGAGGAGCACCTCGGGCCGGATCCGCACGGGAACCACGGCGAGCGCGTCGTCGTCGGCCAGCGGCTGATGCAGGCGGTCGGCGACGTCCTGCTCGGCTGGCACCGCACGACCGGCATCGACGGCCGGGAGCGGGACTTCTACGTGCGGCAGCTGCGCGACTGGAAGGGGTCGGTCGAGGTCGAGGCGATGGTGCCGAGCGGGATGCGGACCTACGCCCACCTCTGCGGCTGGACGCTCGCCAGGGCGCACGCCCGCTCGGGCGACCGCATCGCGATCGCGGCGTACCTGGGCTCGTCCGCGCGCTTCGACCAGGCGCTGGTGCGGTTCGCGCAGCGCTACGCCGACCAGAACGAACGCGACCACGCCGCGCTCGTCGACGCCGTCGCGGCGGGCCGGATCACCGCCGAGCCGGCCTGACCCGGCCCGCTTCACCGCTGCACCGGCTACCGCGGATCCGGCTCGCCCCCCTGCGCCGAGCGGCGGCGCAGGCCCTCGTCGACGGCCCCGAAGATCGCGTTGACTGCCAGCCCGAAGGCGACCAGGTCGAGCAGCATCTGGACCATCGTCACGATCCGGGCCGCGGGCGTCACCGGCGTGATGTCGCCGAAACCCACGGTCGCCAGCACCGTCACGGAGAAGTACAAGGCACCGGTGCGGTCCAACGGCTGGGAGAAGCTCGCGGGGTTGTTCCGGTCGAGCAGCAGGTACGTCGCGGCGAACACGACGAGCAGCAACGGCAGGCCCACCGCGAGGGCGCCGATCGCCCGCAGGCGCGGGTAGCGCGCCGCGGCGATCGCGCGCACCTGCCACATCAGCACGGCGGCGACCGCGGCCAGCCCCGCGACGAGCCAGACGAGCGCCACGGCGGGGCCGGCGTCGAGCGGCAGGACGTAGTAGGCCAGCACGAGGAGCGCCGACGCCGCCGCCGAGAGCAGCAGCGACCGGACGACGTGGCGCCGAGGCACCGGATCACGCACCTCGTCGTTCACCCGTCGTCCGGTCGACCTGCTGCGGTGCGGATCTCACTCGGCGAACGTGGTTCGCAGAGCGTCCTCCTGCTGCTGGGACAGGTTGGTCGAGATCAGCTGCGGGTTCTGGCCGGCGAACGCGTCCTGGACCTTGTCCATCACCGCGTCGGAGGTCATCACGAACAGCGCGGACGTCCCGGGGGTGACCTTGTCGCGGGTCTGCTTGATGAAGTCGTCGTCGATGCCGACGTCGGTCAGCGCGCCGCCGATCGCCCCGGTGGCGGCACCGATCGCGGCGCCGAGCAGCGGGATGAAGAAGATCAGGCCGAACAGCATGCCCCAGAACATGCCGCCGAGCGCCCCGGCGCCTGCGAGGTTGTTCAGCTGCCGCGTCTTCGGCCGCTTGGCATCGGCCTTCCAGGACACCGTCGCCGCGTCGTGGACCCTGATCAACTCCTGCTTGGCGAGGTCCTCCAGCGTGCGGACGGCCTCGTCGGCACCGGTCTCGCTGTCGAACTTCCAGACGCTGAGGGTGGCCATGTCGTCTCCTTCGGTGTGTCGTGTTCGGTGCGTGTGAGCGTGCGCGACGGCAGCCCGTCGCGCGTCACCCGTCCTGGATGACACCGGTCGTCCGTCACCCCGGCTCCGTGGCGGGGAGCTCGCGAGTCCCCCCGACGACCAGCGACAGGTGCGCGGGGACGTCAGCGAGCCCGGCCTCGTCCAGCGCCCGGCGCAGGGACTCGCCGTCGGCGTTCGGGGGCGGTCCGGCGGCCGCCACCTGCAGCACGCCCTCCTGGACCGTCACGCCGACGACGTCCCAGGAGTGGCTCGCGGCCCAGCGCTCCGCCACGGGCTGCGCCGTCACGACGATGGCGTGGTCGCGGAAGACCTGGTAGCTGCCGATCGCGAGCGGCACCGCCACGACCAGGACGAGCAACCCGACGACGACCACGGTCCGGGCGCGCAGTCGGCCGACCGGCCGGCCCGCGGCGACGGCCACGGCGCGCACCCGGTAGCCGATGAGCACGGCCGTACCGGTGGCGATGATCGCGGTGACGTTCGTGGCGAACAGCAGCAACGCGCCCGCCGCCTGCCCGGGTGCGCCGGACTCCAGCGTCAGCCCGACCACGGACAGGGGCGGGACCAGCGAGATGGCGATCGCCACACCGGGCAGGGTGTCGGACACGTCGGAGCGCACCAGGGCGAACGCGCCGACCACACCGGTCGCGAGCGCGGAGACCAGGTCGATCAGCTTCGGGGCGACCCGGCCGGCGACCTGCGAGTTCGTGTCCGCGACGATCTGCGCCGGAACCAGCATACCCAGTGCGTAACCGATGGCGACCACCACCACCGCGCCGCCGATGACGAGCAGTGCGCTCTCGACGACGCGGCGGCGGTCGGCGAGCACGACGGCGAGCGCGGTGCCGAGGATCGGGGTCATCAGCGGCGCGACGATCATCGCCCCGATGACGGTGGCGACGGAGTCGGCGACCACGCCCGCGCCCGCGATGACCGCCGCCAGCACGAGCAGCACCCAGAACGCGGAGCGCTGCACGCGGGAGCCGAGGAAGAGCCGCTCGGTCATCCGGTCGACGTCGGCGCCGTTCACGCCCGCCCGCGGCGCGTTCATCACGGCCGCCGCGCCCGGGCGACGACGGGTCGAGCACGGTGACCTGCCATGGTCGGGAGCATCCACGGCACCGGCCGGTTCCCTCCTCACCCGCCGCGGATGACGTGCACGTGCCGGGGGTCCGCCGACCATGGCGCGGTACCCGCGGCGCACGGGAGGGTGTGGATGGGACGGCGCAACGACCGGGACCCGACGTCGACCGCCCCGCCGTGATGACCGCACGGACCCGCCGCGTCCTCGCGCCGCTCTCCGAGCTGCGCCGGTCGTTCCGGCGGGCGACGCTCGGTGCGGACGCGCGGGCCGGCGTGGTCCTCGGCGTCGAGAGCGTGCCCGACGGCCTGGCGAGCGGGCTCCTCGCCGGGGTCAACCCGGTCGCAGGCCTGTACTCCTACCTGTTCGGGATGGTGGGCGGCGCCCTGTTCACCGGGACGGCCTTCATGGCCGTGCAGTCGACCGGCGCCATGGCGATCGTCGTCGCCGACGTGGACCTCGCCTCCCGTTCCGATCCCGAGCGGTCGCTGTACACGCTCGCCCTCCTCACCGGCGTCGTCATGATCGTGGCCGGGGCGGCCCGGCTCGGACGGCTGCTGCGATTCGTCTCCACCCCGGTCATGACGGGCTTCATCACCGCCGTCGGGGTCAACATCGTGCTCGGGCAGCTCGGCAACTTCACCGGCTACGAGGCGCCGGGTGACGGCCGGGTCTCCCGGACCGTGCAGTTGCTGCTCACGATCGACCGGATCGACTTCGCCTCGACCCTGGTCGGCGCCGTCACCGTCGCGCTCATCCTGGCACTGCAGCGCACCCGGCTGCGGTCGCTCGGCCTGGTCGTCGCCGTCGCGGCGGGGTCGGGGCTCGGGGTGCTGTTCGGCGGCCTCGGCCTGCCGGTGCAGCGGCTCGCCGACATCGTCGACGTGCCCCGCTCCCTCCCGCTGCCGGTGCTGCCGGCGTTCGCGGAGATCCCCGGCCTGCTGGTGCCGGCGCTCTCGCTCGCGTTCGTCGGCCTGGTCCAGGGCGCGGGCGTGTCGGCGGGCGTGCCGAACCCGGACGGCCGGCGCCCCGACGCGTCGCAGGACTTCCTGGGCCAGGGCGCCGGGAACCTCGCATCGGGGCTCTTCCAGGGCATGCCGGTGGGCGGGTCCATGTCGGCGAGCTCGCTGATCGCCGCGGCAGGCGCCCGCACCCGGCTCGCCCTCCTCGTCGCCGGCGTCGTGATGGCGGTGGTGATCCTGCTGCTCGGGGGCGTCATCGGCTACGTCGCGATGCCCGCGCTCGCCGGGCTGCTGATCGTCGTCGGGGCCGGCTCGGTGCGGCCGCGGCAGGTGATCTCGGTGGCCCGCACCGGCGCGGTCCAGGCGACGGTCATGGGCACCACGTTCGTGCTGACGCTGATCGTCCCCCTGCAGTACGCCGTGCTCGTCGGGGTCGGGCTCTCGGTCGTCCTGCACGTCGTGCGGCAGTCCAGCGGGCTGCGGATGCGGCAGCTGCACCTCGCCGACGGGAACCGGATGCGGGAGACCCCGCCCCCCGCGGTCGTGCCGGGAGGCCAGGTCGTCGTGCTCCAGCCCTACGGCAGCATCTTCTTCGCCTCGGCGCCCGCCCTGGAGGACCAGCTGCCGGACGTGACCGAGGCCTCGGTGGGAAGCGCCGTGATCCTGCGGATGCGCGGCGCCGACGACGCCGGCGCCACCTTCATCGACGTCCTCACCCGCTACTCGGCCGCCCTGCGGCATGCGGGCAGCAGACTCATCCTCGTCACGGACAGCCCGCGGATCCGCCGGCAGCTGCGGGTGACCGGCGCCCTGCGGGTGCTCGGGGAGGAGAACCTCTACCAGGGCGGCGAATGGGTGGGCCGCACCCTGCAGCGCGCGCACCGGGACGCCCTGGCCTGGGTGCAAGAGCGGCACGGGACGGACGCGCCGGACGCGTGACGACGCCAAGGTCTGCAGTATCGGTTGCTCATCGCTGTCCGCAGAACCATGGACGACCGAAACCTCGGCTCTCGGCGTCGAGAGCGACCACGGATCGCCCGCGGTAGGTGAGGCCGGTGGTCGCGCGGCGCGCCTACTGTCCCGGCCGGACGCCGTCACACCCGAGGAGCCGGCCGATGACAGGACCCGTCGAGATTCTCGTCCTGACCTTTCCCGAACCGCAGGTCCCCGCCGCCGTGGTCGAGGGGGTGGCGGAGCTCGTGGACCAGGGCACGATCACGGTCCTCGACCTGCTCTTCGTGGCGGCGCAGGACGACGGTGACGTCCGCGTCGTCGAGTTCGACGAGGACCTCGACCGGTTCGGGCTCGCCCGGCTGACCGTGCGCGGGGACGCGCTCCTGTCGGCCGACGACCTCGAGACGATCCGCGACGGGATGCCACCCGGCTCCTCGGCGCTGGTCGCCGTCTACGAGCACACGTGGGCCCGCCGCGTCAGCGACGCGGTGCGTGCGGCAGGCGGCGAGCTCGCGCTGCACGTGCGCATCCCCGCCGCGGACGTCGACGCCGCGTACGCCGCCGCCACGGTCGCCTGAACTCCGGAGGAGAACCCCGATGTTTCCACTCCGCCGCCTCGGGCGGCCCGGCCTGCTCGGCACGGTCGCGCGCACGGCGGTCGTCGCCGGAACCGCGCAGATGACGTCGAACGCGGTCAACCGGCACGCGCAGAGGCGCGCGATGGAGGAGGCCGCGGCCGCTCAGGTGAACGCCCCGCCGCCCCCGCCCCCGCCGCCCGCCCAGGCCGCGCCCCCGGCCGGGGACGACCTCGTCGCCCGCCTCGAGTCGCTGGCCCGCCTGCGCGACTCCGGCGCGCTCAGCGAGGAGGAGTTCCAGGCGGCGAAGGGTCGGCTTCTCCAGGGCTGACGGGCTGCCCGCCCGGCTCCCGGCCGTCGCCCGCCATCGCGGCGACGGCCTCGTCGAGCGTGCGGTAGGCCACGTTCGGTCCGCCGGTGCGCGCGAGCACGTCGCGTACCTGGCCGACGTCGCGGGCGAGCGCGAGCCGGACGCCGGCACCCTCGAGGTCGGCATCGAGCTGCCGCAGCATGGCCGCGGCCGTGACGTCGACGAACGGCATCGTCTGCGCGTCGAGGACGACCGCGTGGGCGTCGTGCTCGACGCGCAGGGCCTGGATCCGGTCGCGGACGTGGTCGGCGTTGGCGAAGAACAGCCCGCCCTCCACCCGCGCGACGACGACGCCGGGCGTCTGCACGGCCTCCGGGTGGCGGGCGAGGTCGACCCAGGTCCTGGTCGCCGACGGTGCCTGGCCCAGGACCGCCACGTGCGGCCGGGACGCCCGGTAGAGCAGCAGCAGGAGCGACATCGCGATGCCGATGAACAGACCGGGCAGGGTCTCGAAGACGAGCACTCCCAGCAGCGTCGCGACGGCGGCTGCGAAGTCCGCACGGGCCGCCGCGCCGTAGATGCTGCCCAACCGGGCGGTCCAGACCGCGTACAGCGCCCGCAGGGCCGCGATGTCGACGAGCTCGACGACCGCGACGATGACCACGGCCGCGAGCACGGCCTCGGGCAACTGCTCGAACAGGCCGGTGAGGAACAGCAGCGTGACCACGGTCAGGACCGCCACCGTCAGGCCGGAGATCTGCGAGCGTGCACCGGCACTGCCGTTGACCGCGGTCTTCGACAGGCTGCCGTTGACGACCATCCCGGACGACAGGCCGGCTCCGAGGTTGGCGGTCCCGAGCCCCAGCAGCTCGCGATCGGGATCGATGGCGTACCCGGCCTTCGCGGCGTAGGTCTTCGCGGCGCCCAGGCCCTCGGCGAAGCCGACCAGCAGGACGCCCAGCGACGCACCGACGAGCGCGAGGTAGTCGTTCGGACCGAGCCCGCCGGGCAGGCCGAGCGCGGGCAGCCCCGGCTCGATCGAGCCGACGACCTCGACCCCGCGGGCGTCGAGGCCGAACAGGGCGACGGCCAGCACCCCCAGCAGGACGGCGACCAGGGCCCCCGGCACCAGCGGCAGCACCCTGCGCAGGACGACGAGCAGGGCGAGCGCGACGAGCCCGACGCCGAGCGTCGGAACGTTCGTGTCCCCCAGGTGACCGACGAGCCCCGTGGCCTGCTCGAAGACGTTCCCGGGTTCCTTCTCCACACCGAACAGCGCGGGGAGCTGGCCGACGATGATCGTCAGCGCGAGCCCGACGATGAAGCCCTTGAGCACGGGCTCGGAGATGAACGCCGCGATGAACCCCAGCCGCAGGAGCCCGGCCAGGACGCCGACGACACCGGTCACGAGGGCGAGCGCCGCCGTCAACGCGATGTACTCGGCGCTGCCGCCGCCCGCGATGCCGCCGACGATCCCCGCGGACAGCGCCGCCGTGGCCGACATGGGGCCGACGACCAGGTGCCGCGAGCTCCCGACGACGGCGTAGAGGACCAGCGACGCGACCGCCGCGTAGAGCCCCACCACCGGGGGCACCCCGGCGATCGTCGCGTACGCGAGGGCCTCGGGCACCAGCACGGCCCACACCGTCAGCCCGGCCACCAGGTCGGCGCGCAGCCACGAGCGGCGGTAGCCCTGCAACGAGACCAGGAGACGCGGGGCTCGTAGGTGTGCTGGCACGCCGACCTCCGTCCGCCGCTCCGGCTGTTCCGGTGTCCGGCTGTTCGGGCCCGAGGCTGGCGAAATCGGAGCGGTCGTGGCATCCCCCGCGGCAGGTGAGGTCGGCCCTGGCCGGCTGTCGCACGACGACCGTGGCCGGGCTCCCCGGCGCCGCCCCGGTACGTCACCTCGTGTCACCTCATCCTGCGGGGATGACGTGCGGGGCGTCGCGGGCCCGCACCATCTGGTCGTGACCAGTTCGACCGGCCCGACAGCCGCCCCGACCGCCGCACCCGGATCGCCGCGATGGCCCCTGCCGCGTGGCCTGATCGTGCTGCTCGCCCTCGCCGCGATGGTCGTCGTCATCGGGGGGTTGCGCGCGTTCGCCGAGATCCTCGGACCGGTGTTCCTCGCGCTGATGCTCACCGTCGCGGTGCACCCGCTGATGGCCCGGCTGCGCCGCGCGGGCGCCCCGACGTGGTTGGCGGTCGCGGTGACGCTGCTGGCCACCTTCCTGATCGTGCTGGGGCTCGCCGCGGCGCTGGCCCTCTCGGTCGCGCAGCTGGCGACGCTGCTGCCCACCTACCAGGACCGGTTCGCGGGCCTGGTCCAGGGCCTCGTGGCGTGGCTGAACGGGCTGGGGGTCGGGGCGGAGCAGGTGCGCACCGCGCTCGACGGGGTCGACTTCGCGGCGCTGGCCGGGCTGCTGGCGGGCATGCTCCTCGGCCTGGCCGGCGCGTTCTCGAACCTCGTGTTCATCCTCGCCGTCCTGCTGTTCATGGGGCTGGACGCCGCGAGCTTCCCCGCGCGCATGCGCGCGGTCGGCGGGTCCCGCCCGGACGTCGCGGTGGCCTTCGCGTCCTTCGCCCGCGGCACCCGCAGCTACCTGCTGGTCTCCACGGTCTTCGGACTGATCGTCGCGGTGCTCGACGGGGTGGCGCTCTGGTGGATGGGTGTGCCGCTGGCGGTGCTCTGGGGCCTGCTGGCGTTCATCACCAACTACATCCCGAACATCGGCTTCATCATCGGCCTGGTGCCACCGGCCCTGCTCGCGCTGCTCGAGGGCGGACCGCAGCTCATGCTGCTGGTGATCGTGGTCTACGTCATCATCAACTTCATCATCCAGTCGGTGATCCAGCCGAAGTACGTCGGGGACGCCGTGGACATGTCGCTGACCCTGACCTTCCTGTCCCTGGTGATCTGGGCCTGGATCATCGGGCCGCTCGGCGCGCTGCTGGCCATCCCGCTGACCCTGCTCACCAAGGCGCTGCTGCTCGACATCGACCCGCACACCCGGTGGATGACGTCGCTGGTGACGATGGGGGCGCCCGCCGATCCGAGGCCCGAGCAGGCTCCGCCCGGCCCCGGAACCGACGTGGAGGCGGAGCGCTCGCCGGGGACACCGCCGGTCACCGGCTCCCCGTCCCCGGGGTGAGGCATGCCGGTCGGCTGAGCGCCTGCCTGCGCCGGGGTGCGCGGTTCGTCGGCCGCGTCGTCGCGCGCACCACGGAGATCAGCGGATACGACCGCGCGCTCGCACTGGCCGCACAGGCGTTCGTCGCGCTCGTCCCGCTGCTGCTCGTCGTCGCTGCGGCGGCTCCGGACGCGGCCCGGCAGGCGGTGGCCACGTGGCTGTTCGAGAACCCCGATCCCGGCGGGGACGCCGCGGCGGTGCTCGACCCGCTCCTGCAGCCCCCACCCGTCGACACCGAGCAGGTGACCGTGCTCGGGTCGGCACTGCTGATCATGTCGGTGACCGGGTTCACCCGCACGCTGCAACGGACCTTCGTGGCCGCGTGGGACATGCCCCGCCCCGGGCTGTTCGGGTTCGGGTGGGGTGTGCTCGGCGCCGCGGTGCTCGTGGCGGGTGTCGTGATGCTCGTCCTCGTGGCGCCTCTGATGCAGGCGCTGCCGAACCCCCCGCTGCTCACCGCGGGGGTCCGCCTCGCCCCGTCGGTGGGGTTGTGGTGGGTCGTGCAGTGGCTGCTCCTCGGAGGCGCCGTCGGATGGCGCCCGCTGCTGCCCGGCGCCGCCGTGACCGGGCTCGGTCAGGTCGTCGTCATGGCCGTGTCCGGGTTGTACCTGCCGCAGGTGATCGGCCGCCAGGCAGAGCGCTTCGGCGCCATCGGTGCGGCGTTCGTGGTGGTGTCGTGGCTGGTCGTCCTCGGCATGCTGCTGGTCGTCGCGGCCGTGGCCGGGGCGGAGCTCATGCGGGGTCGTACACCGCCAGCGCCCAGATGACGGCGACGCAGAGCGGGATCATGACCAGCGACCAGATCGGGTAGTACGGGATGAACACGAAGTTGGCGATCATGCTCAGGGCCGCCACGACGATGCCGACGACCCGGCCCCACAGCCGGCCGGACAGGACCGCGCCGCCGGCGAGGGCGACGAGCACGCCGAGCACCAGGTGGATCCAGCCCCAGCTGGTGAGGTCGAACGTGTACACGTCCTCGGGGGCGGTCACGTAGATCTCGTCCCCGACGATCGCCGCGATCCCGGCCAGCGCGTGGTACACCCCCAGCGCCAGCATGATCACGCCGGCGAACAGCGCGAAACCGGCCATCCACCGGCTCCCGTGTGTCACCGGGGTGTAGCCGGCGCTCGGGGACTGGCTGGTGCTCATGATGTCTCCTTGCCCACCCGCGTCGGCGGGTGACGAGGTCAGGGGGTGACGATGTCGAACCAGAACTCGAAGGTGTCGAGGAGGCCGAGGAACCGCGTGAACGCGGCCCCGTCGCCGTCGATCGTGATCTCGCCCTTCTCGACCTGCTCGTCGAACGTGGCGACGCCGAGGGTGACGTCGTCGAGCGCGGCGCGCGTGAGCGTGAGCGTGGCGTCGGCTGCGGGGTCGCCGGCTCCCGCGGTGTGGCCGCCCTCGGTGTAGTTGAGTACGCCGTTCGCCACGACCAGCGCGTAGGTCGTGTCGAGGTCGGTGAACGTGGCGTCGAACCGCAGCATCTCGTTCGCCGCAGCCGGCCCGTTGAGCCGGATCGCGAGGTAGTCGAGGTACATCTCCAACGACATCCCGCGGATCGTGTCCGCCGACGCCGTGACCGGGGTGGGCAGCTGCCGCACGCCGTGGCGCAGCTCTTGAGCGGCCGAGAGGTAGAAGTTGCGCCACGGCCCGGACTCGGCCTGGTAGCCGAGCTGCTCGAGGGTGTCGGCCTGCAGCTCCCGGGCCGCGGCGTTGTCGGGGTCGGCGAAGACGACGTCGTTGACGACCTGGGCGACCCAGCGGTACTCGCCGCGTTCGAAGTCGGCCCGCGCCCGTTCGAACACGGCGTCGGCGCCCCCCATGTACGCGACGCGGCGCGTCGCGGTCTCCACGGGAGGGAGGGGCTCGAGGTTGGCCGGGTTCCCGTCGAACCAGCCGAGGTAGAGCTGGTACTGGGCCTTCACGTTGTGGCTGAGCGTGCCGTAGTAGCCCCGGTTGGCGAACTGCTTCGCGAGCGAGTCGGGCAGCCGCACCAGCTCGGCGATCTCCTCCGAGGTGTAGCCGTGGTTGGCCAGGCGGAGGGTCTCGTCGTGGATGTAGCGGTACAGGTCCCGCTGCGTGATGAGGTACTCCCGCACCTCGGCGTTGCCCCACGTCGGCCAGTGGTGGCTGGCGAAGACGACCTCGGCCTCGTCGCAGAACAGCTCGACCGCCTGCCCGAGGTACTTCGACCAGAGCAGGGCGTTGCGGACCTCGGCGCCGCGGAGCGTGTAGCAGTTGTGCAGGGTGTGCGTGGCGATCTCGGCCATGCACAGGGCCTTGTACCGGGGCAGGTAGAAGCAGAACTCCGCCGGCGCCTCGGCGCCGGGGGTGTCCTGGAAGACGATCTCGACGCCGTCGATGGTCAACGTCTCGCCGGTCTCCCGGATGACGTCGGTGGGCGTGAGCAGCCCGATGCTGCCCGCCGAGGTCCCCTTGCCCAGCCCGCCGCCGACCGCGCCCGTCGGGTCCTTCGGCAGCAGGTTGCCGTACATGTAGCTGGAGCGCCGCGACATCGCGGTGCCCGCCATCACGTTCTCGCTGATCGCGTGTTCGAAGAACCCGTGCGGCGCGACGATCCGCACGCGGCCCGCGTCGACGTCGGCCTTGTCGACCACGCCCCGCACGCCGCCGTAGTGGTCGACGTGGCTGTGGGTGTGGATCACCGCGACGACCGGCCGGTCGCCCAGGTGCTTGCGCACCAGTGCCATCGCCGCGGCCGCGGTCTCGGCCGAGATCAGCGGGTCCACGACGAGGTAGCCGGTGTCGCCCTCGATGACCGACATCACCGACAGGTCGTAGCCCCGGACCTGGTACACGCCCTCGGTCACGCGGAAGAGACCGTGGATCGCGTTGAGCCGGGCCTGGCGCCACAGGCTCGGGTTCACCGTGTCCGGCGCGTCCCCGGTGAGGAAGGCCCACTGGTCGAGGTCCCACACCGGGCCGCCGCCACCGTCGGTCACGGTCAGGTGGTCCTCGGTACCGATCAGCCCGCGCTCGGCCTGCGCGAAGTCGGCGTCGTCGTCGAAGGGGAGGTACTCCCGGACGGCCCGGTTGGCCGCCGCCGTGGGGGGCGTGGAGTTCTTGGACACGGTTGCCACATCTCCTCGGGGCGGTGCTTCCAGCGGTCGAGCCGTCGACGCTATGGGTCCGCCGCCCGCCCTGCCTCGCCCGTCGCGAGTGAGCCGGGCCCGCTCGCCGGGTCATCCCCGCAGGATGAGGTCCACCGCCCGACGCTCGGGCAGGTTGGGCGCCGTGGAGGTCCTCACCGCCCTGCTGAACACCGTGCTCGTGGCGTTCGTGGTGGCCACGATGCTCTCCGCGGGGCTGCGCACGTCCATCGCGGCGCTCCTCGGGGTGTTGCGCAACGGCCTGCTCGTCCTGCTGGTCCTCGTCGCGAACCTCGTCGTCGTACCGCTGCTCGGGCTCGCGGTGGGGCTGCTGTTCGCGCTGTCGACCGCGGGCCTCGTCGCGCTCGTCCTCGTCGCGTCGTCCCCGGGCGCGCCCTTCGGCGCCAAGATGGCGATGATCCAGAAGGGCGACGTGGTCACCGGCTCGGTGCTGCAGGTGCTCCTCGCCGCCGTCGGCAGCCTGACGTTCCCTGTCACGGCGAACCTGCTGCTGAGCTGGGCGAACCTCGGCGACGACGTCAGCATCCCGGTCGGGCGGCTGATCGCGAGCGTGGCCGTGCTCCAGCTGGTGCCGTTCGGCGTGGGGCTCGCCGTGCGGGCCTGGGCCCCCGCGACCGCGGCGAGCTGGATGGCGCCGGTCGCCCGCACCTCCAACCTCGCGTTCGTCGGCGTGCTCGCCTTCGGCGTGCTCGGGAGCTGGGCGCAGATCGTCGACCTGATCGGCTCCCGCGTGCTGCTGGCCGCGGTGGTCTTCACCGTCGTCGGTGTCCTGGTGGGATGGGCCCTGGCCAGCGGCCCGCCCACGACCCGCACCACCGCCGCGCTCATCGCGCCGACCCGCAACGCCGGGCCCGCCTTCGCCGCCGTCGCCATCGCGTTCGAGAACGACCCGGCGATCCTCGCCGGCCTCACCGGGATCCTGCTCGTCGGGCTCGCCGTCGAGCTGCCACTGGCGTCCTGGCTGGCGCGGCGGCGCACCCCCGACGAGGACCGGGCCCGGGAACGGGCCGCTGCCGACGACGTCGAGCTCGCCGAGCTCGGACCCTCACACGCAGCGGGTGAGGCCGGGGCGGTTCCCGGCGCCCATGCTTCGGTCACCGATCGAACGGGCTCGGGACCGGAGGGCTGAGAGATGGACGGTAGTGGACTGGGAGTCCTGGCGGTCGGCCTCGTGCTGTGCTTCTTCGGGGTGCGCTCGCTGCACCTGGCGGTCGCCACGTCCGGGTTCGCCCTCGGGTGGCTGGTGGCCGAGCCCTTGGGCGCGTCCGTCCTGACCGCCTTCCTCATCGCGGTGGGCGCGGCGGTCGCGGCGTGGGTGCTGGCCGTCCTCGTGTTCCGGACCGCGCTCTTCTTCGTCGGCGCGATGTGCGGCGGCGTGATCGGCGCGAAGCTGTTCGGGTTGCTCCAGCAGGAGGGCGGGAGCGTCGTCCTCGCCGTGCTGTTCGTGCTGGCATCGGCGTTCATCGTCGGGATCGCCGTGCAGCGGTTCCGGCACGGGGTGCTGGCCCTCGCCTGCGCCCTGGGTGGCGCGGGGCTCGCGCTGAGCGGCCTGGCCAGGACGTTCCCCGAGGTACTGGGATTCCTCCGGTACCCGCAGGTGCCCTGGGAGACGCTCGTGGCCACTGCCGGCTGGCTCGCCCTCGCCGGGGTCGGGTGGGCCGTTCAGCAGCGGGTGGTGCGCGACCGGCAGATGTCCCCGGACTGAGCCGGGGGCAGCGCCCTCCGCACGAGGTCGGCGTACCTGCCGGCAGCGTGCGTGACAGGGTGGGAACCCGTGGCCAGGGTTGCCGTCTCGCGCGACCGGATCGTGCGCGCCGCGACCGCGATCGTCGACGCGCACGGCGTCGAGGCGTTGTCGATGCGGGGCCTGGCCACCGAGCTGGGCGTGACCGCGATGGCGCTGTACCGCCACGTCGGTAGCCGCGACGCGCTGCTCGTCGCGGTGCTGGACGAGATCTCCGAGCGGATCGTCCATCCCGAGCTGCCCGCCGACCCCGTCGAGCGGGCGGTGACGGTGCTGGTGGCGCTGCGCGCGTTCCTCGTGGCGCACCCGTGGGTGCTGCGCCTGGTCGTGGGCGGGCACTGGTCGAGCCGGCGCGGCCTGTGGTTCCAGGACGCGGTCCTCGCCGCGGGCCGGGACGCCGGCCTCGACGACGCCGGCGCGGTGGCCTCCTACACGAGCCTGTGGCAGATGACCGTGGGCGAGGTCGAGTTCGAGACCGCGCGGCGGAGCGGGCCGCCCGGTCCGGGCTGGGCGGCGGCGCTCGACGGCGCGCGCGAGGACGAGCTGGCCACGGTGCGCGAGCTCGCCCCGCGCTGGCCGGACCTGGCCGCGCCGTTCGAGCAGCGCCTGCGCCGGGTGGTCGCCGCCCTCTACCGCTGACGCGGCATCAGACGGGGGCCCGCCGCCCGGCGGATCGGGGCGCGGAGATATACGCGTAGAGCAATGGTTAGGCAACCCTTAGCCGATGCGGTAGGTTGCGGCCCATGACCGTAGGAGTCGCAGAGCCGGACGTAGCCGCTCCGGCGGCGCCGGCACCCGAACCGGACGCCCGCGCGGTGGCGCGTCGGGAGAACGAGGCGCTGCGGGAGATCCGGGCGCCCGTGGCCGCGAGCATCCGGTTCGCCTGCGTGCTCGGAGCCGTCGGGGCGCTGTGCGGGCTGGTGCCGTTCGTGGGCCTGGCCGAGCTGGCCGCGGCCCTGCTCGCCCCCGGACCGGTCGACACGGGCCGGATCACGCTGGTCGGGTGGCTCGTCGTCGCCGGGGCGGGTGCCCGGGGCCTGCTGACGGGCGTCGCGCTGTCGATCACGCACTTCGCGGACCAGCGGCTGCAGGGCATCCTGCGCGAGCGGCTGGTCCGCCACCTGGGGCGCGTGCCGCTCGGGTGGTTCTCGCAGCACTCGTCGGGGCTGGTCCGCAAGGCCGCGCAGGACGACGTGCACGACCTGCACCAGCTGATCGCCCACCACTCCGTTGAGCTCACCGCGGCGATCGCGCTGCCCGTCGGCGGGCTGGCCTACCTCGTCTGGCTGGACTGGCGCCTGGCCGTGCTCGCCCTTGTCACGCTGCCGTTCTACGCCGCCGCGTACGCGTGGATGATGCGCGGCTACACCGGGAAGATGCAGGAGATGAACGCGGCGTTCGCGCGGATCAGCGCGGCCGTCGTCGAGTTCGTCGGCGGGATCGCCGTGGTGAAGGCGTTCGGGCAGGGCCGGCGGGCGCACGAGAGCTTCCGGCGCGCCGCGAGCGACTTCGGTGGGTTCTACGCCGGGTGGGTGCGGCCGATGCTGCGGCTCGAGGCGATCAGCACCATGGCGGTCGGCGCGCCGGTCGTCGGGCTGGTCGCGAGCGCGGGCGCCGTGTGGCTCGCCGCCGAGGGCCAGGTGACACCGGCCGAGGCGCTCACCGGGATCCTGGTCGCCCTCGTCGTGCCGACGACGATCAGCGCACTCGGGTACGGCGCGCAGAACCGCCGGACGGCCGCCGCGGCGGCGCTGCGCCTGCACGAGCTGCTCCGCACGCCGGTCCTGCCGGTCGCCGACGACCCGCAGGTGCCCCACGGGCACCGGGTCGAGTTCGACGACGTCCGGTTCGGGTACGAGGCCGGCGCCGACGTCCTGCACGGCATCACGCTGACCTGCGAGCCGGGCACCGTGACCGCGCTCGTCGGGCCGTCGGGCTCCGGCAAGTCCACGCTGGCCACCCTGCTGCCGCGGTTCCACGACGTCACCGGCGGCGCGGTGCGCATCGGCGGGGTGGACGTCCGCGACGTCGACCCCGCCGTGCTCTACCGGCACGTCGGGTTCGTGCTGCAGGACGTGCAGCTCGTGCACGGCTCCCTCGCCGACAACGTGCGGCTGGGCCGGCCCACCGCGTCCCACGACGAGGTCCGCCGCGCGTGCGAGGCCGGAGGCGTCCACGACCGGATCACCGAGCTGCCCCGCGGCTACGACTCGGTCGTCGGCGAGGACGCCCTGCTCTCCGGCGGTGAGGCCCAACGGGTGTCCATCGCCCGCGCGCTGCTCGCCGACACCCCGGTGCTGGTGCTCGACGAGGCCACCGCCTTCGCCGACCCCGAGTCCGAGGCGGCCATCCAGGACGCCCTGTCCACGCTCGCGGCCGGCCGCACCGTGCTGGTCGTCGCGCACCGCCTGTCCACGATCACCGGTGTCGACCGCATCGCCGTCCTCGACCGGGGGCGGGTCGTCGAGTCCGGCACGCACCGCGAGCTGCTCGCGCGCCACGGCGCCTACGCCCGCCAGTGGCGGGCCCACCTGGGGGAGGACCGCCCGTGATCCGCGACCTGCTCCGGCTGCTCGGCCCCGAGCACAGGAGCCGGCTGTACGCCTACTTCGCCTGGGTCGCCGCCTACGGCGTGCTGCAGGGCATCGCGACGGTCCTGCTGGTGCCGGTCTTCGAGGCGCTCCTCGCGGGTGACACCGCGGCGGCCGTGCGCGGCATCGGCGCGGTGGCGGTCGCGGTGCTGCTGACCTGCGTGGCCCACTACGTGCAGGCGATGCGCGGGTTCGCGGTCGCGATCATCGTGCTGACCACCATGCACGAGCGGATGGGCGACCACGTGGCCACGCTCCCGCTGGGCTGGTTCACCGGCGAGAAGATCGGCCGGCTGTCCCGCACGGCCACCAGCGGCACGATGATGGTCGCCGGCCTGTTCGCGCACCTGCTCACGCCGACCGTCGTCGGCGCGGTCACCCCCGCCACGATCGCGGTCGCGATGCTCGCGTACGACTGGCGGCTGGGCCTGGCCGTGCTGGTCTGCACACCGCTGCTGTTCCTGGCCTTCCGCGCCGGCGCCCGGCTCGTCGGCCGCGGTGACGAGCTCGACGACGCCGCCGCCGTCGCGGCCGGCAACCGGGTCGTCGAGTTCGCCCGCACCCAGCGCGTGCTGCGGGCGTTCGGCCGCGGCGTCGACGGCTACGCCCCGCTCGACGCGGCGCTGGAGCACCAGCGCCGAGCCGGCCGCCGCAGCCTCTGGTACGCGGTGCTCGGCATGGTGCTCGGCGGGGTCTCGGTCCAGGTCGTCTTCACCGCGCTGCTGGTCGTCGGCGTGCTGCTCGCCGTGTCCGGGCAGCTCGCCGTCGGCACGGCGATCGCGCTGATCGCGCTGGCCGCCCGCTTCACGGGGCCGCTCGCCGAGGTCGGGGACTACGCGGGCACCCTCAGGATGGCCCGCAACGACCTGCGCCGGCTCACCTCGATCCTCGACGAGCGCGCGCTCCCCGAGGCCGCCGACCCGGCGCCGCTGCCCGAACCCGGCGCCGTCGAGCTCGACGGCGTGAGCTTCGGCTACGAGACCGGCCGACCGGTCCTGCGTGACGTCGACCTGCGGATCCCGCCGCGCACGATGACGGCACTGGTGGGCTCGTCGGGATCCGGCAAGACCACCGTGACGCGGCTCATCGCCCGCTTCTGGGACACCGACGCCGGTGTCGTGCGCGTCGGCGGCGCGGACGTGCGGGACCAGCCGACCGAGCAGCTGATGGACCAGCTCGCGCTCGTGTTCCAGGACGTCTACCTGTTCGACGACACCCTCGAGGCCAACATCCGCGTCGGTCGGCCCGGCGCCTCCGAGGCCGAGGTCCGGGCCGCGGCACGGCTCGCGGGCGTCGAGGAGATCGTCGACCGGCTCCCGCGTGGCTGGGACACCCGGGTCGGGGAGGGCGGCACGTCGCTGTCCGGCGGGGAGCGGCAGCGGGTCTCGGTGGCCAGGGCGCTGGTCAAGAACGCGCCGATCGTGCTGCTCGACGAAGCCACCGCCGCGCTCGACCCGGAGAACGAGCGCTACCTCACCGACGCGCTGCGCGCCCTCGCCGAGCGCAGCACGCTGCTCGTGATCGCGCACCGGCTGCCCACGGTCGTGGCCGCCGACCGGATCGTCGTCCTGGACGGCGGGGGTGTCGCCGAGCAGGGCACGCACGCCGAGCTGCTCGCGGCGGGCGGCCGCTACGCGCGGTTCTGGGACTCCCGAACGCGCGCCCGGGGCTGGCGGCTCACCGGGGCGGACGCGGTGCGACGTTGACCGCGCCGATCTCGTCGAACGAGGGCGGCCGGCCCGCCCTCGCTCGGGCGTGGGTCGGGGGCCGCCCGCCCGGGAACAGGCCGTTGCCTGTGGTTCTCGTGGTTCACGAGGCCGCGGCGTGGTCCTGGTAGGCGGTGCTGTCGGTGAGGGCGGCCACGAGGCCGCGGCGGGCGGCGATGCCGGCCTCCTCGGCCTGCTGCAACGCTCCGGGGACCTGCAACTGGTGGAGACGCGCCTTCGCCTCACCCACCGCGAACAACGGCAGCAGGGACGTGGCCGGCGACTCCGGGATGCCCAACGCGTCGGCGGTCTCGTCGCCGTGGTAGCGACGGGCGAGTGCGTGGAGCAGGTCACGCCAGCCCGACTCGCCCATCGGCGAGCGCGGGACGGCGGCGAGGTTGCTGATCGCCGCGTCGAACAGGGCCCCGACGAGGGCCCTGCTGTTCTCGTCGGGCGCGGCGGAGGTCGAGTCGAGCAGATCCAGCAGCTCAGCGGCCTGCTCGTGGTCCCCGACGCCGAGGAAGAACTGCTCGTCGAGGCCCAGCAGGTGGCCCACGTACCACCAGTAGCGGTAGAGCCGGGACTGCTCCTGGCCGGTGAGCCGGTAGCCGATGCCCTCCAGCAGCGTGAACGGCACCACGGTGAAGTCGAGCCAGGTGCGCGCGACGTCGGCCTGGTTGATCGGCACCCCCCACCGGTCGGCGTCCCACCCGTGCGCGGTGGCCGTCGCCCGCACGCGGGCGTGCAGCAGCCGGACCTGGACGGTCTGCACGTAGCCGGGGGCACCGTGGCGCAGACCGCCGGGCAGGACGGCCGCGGCGTTCCACAGCCCGGTCTCGGCGAGCCGGCGCGGCGCCGTCGAGGTCAGCCGACCCGTACCCACCAGCAGCCGCGCGATGGCGGGCGAACTGTAGGTGTGGGTCAGCGAGCCGCCGGCGTTCGCCAGCCGGCTCCAGTGCGGTGGCACGGCGAGCGAGACCCGGTCGCCCTCGTCCAGCACCTCCTCCGAGACCCAGCCGGGCACGGCCTCCACGTGGGCGAGCAGCGCGTCGACGGCCGGCGGCGCATCCGGCACGCTCGTCCGCCCGTCGGTGAGACCCCGTTGCAGCGCAGCGCGAGCGGGGCGACCGAATTCGTCGAACTCGACGACGACGGCGTCCGCGAGCGGGTCACCCACCTGCAGCATCCGCAGCAGGAGATCGACGCGGTCACCGTGGCGGATCCGGGCGGCAGCGGGAGCCACGACCCGCTCGGGCACGGGCGATGCCTCGTACGAGACGGTCATGAAGCCATTCCTCTCTTCCCCACCCGCCGATCCCGGCGGGGACGGCTCGGCGAACCGGGCCTTGCCGTACCGGGGACTCGTTCTCGCCGGGCTTCGTCTGCGGAGTTCGGGCCTTGCGATGGTTGAGGGAGAGCCTTCGCGGGACGCCCCGGGCCGGGACGGGACCGCGGCTACGCGACGATGTCCTCGACGGGGTGCGGCCGACCCGGCCCGGTCGCCGGGAAGGACACCTTCGTCAGCTGTTCGGTGATGTGCCAGATGCGCTCGGCGTCCCCGGTGCTGCGCAGCGGGCGGTAGAGGCTCTGTTCGGCGGGGGCGCCGCCGAGGTTCCCGGGTCCGCTCGGCCCGTAGAACCGGCCGCCGCGGGCGTCGGGGGAGGTGGCGGCGTGGAGGGCGGGCAGACCAGCGCTCTCGGCGGTTCCGAGGAGGATGCCCCGCTCGGACAGTCCCCGGATCAGACGCATCTGGGGGGTGGCCCGGTCGCGTCCCATCTCGGGATGGGCGGCGAGCAGGTTCGTGGGTGCGACTCCGGGGTGGGAGATGTTGCTGGTGATGCCCCAGCCGCCTGCCCGGCTGCGCCGGTCGAGTTCGAGACCGAACAGCCCGAACGCGACCTTCGACTGGCCGTAGGCGCGTCGTCCGCGGTAGGAGCGTTCCCAGTGCAGGTCGTCCCAGTTGATGGCGCCCGCCCTCGCCGCGACGCTGATCTGCGAGGTCACCCGGGCGTGTCCGGCGCGCAGCAGGGGCAGCAGGTGGGCGACGAGGGCGACGTGGCCCAGGTGGTTGGTGCCGAACTGCAGCTCGAACCCGTCGGGGGTCGTCTGCCGGTTCGGGGGGTCCATGACGCCGGCGTTGTTGATCAGGATGTGGATCGGGCGTCCCTCGTCGCGCAGGGTCTGGCCGAGGGCTGCGACGGAGCGGAGCGAGGACAGGTCGAGCTCGCGCAGCGACACGTGCGCGCCGGGGACCTGGTCGGCGATCCTGCCGATCGCCGCGTGTCCCTTGCGCGGGTTGCGGACGGGCAGGACCAGCTCGGCGCCCGCGGCGGCGAGCCGGGTGGCGAGACCGAGGCCGACGCCGTCGCTGGCTCCGGTGACGATCACGCGCTTGCCGGACAGGTCGGGGACGGGGACGGTGATGTCGGGTCGGGTGCGTGGCATGGCGGTGCTCCTGGTGTGTCGTCGGTGGTGTGTCGGTGGTGTCGGGTGGTGCGCGGCCGCCCTGCGGGGCGGCTGCGCGCTCGTCACCGGAGTTGGTGGCGTGGCCGCTCACCCGTGGCCGGGGTGGTGGCGGCGGACCGGCCGATGGTGCGGCGGGCCGCGGCGACGGTGAAGGCGGCCAGTACGAAGGGCACCGGCACGACGGCGACGTCCATGGCGGCCATGGCCGCCAACTGGTCGGTGAGGTAGAGCACCCCGCCGAGGACGAAGTTGGTGAAGCAGATGCCGGCCGCGACCAACGTGGTGGTGGTGTAGACGCGCCGCAGCGGGGGGTGCTGACGCCAGTGGCGGGGCCCGCGGGCCAGGCGGTTGAGCGCGACTCCGGTCAGCGGCCGGCCGATGAGCACCGAGCCGAGGAAGACCAGCGTCCACCCGGCGGGGAGCAGGGTGGGGACGAGGAAGAAGCCCCGGGCCTCCCCGGTGAGGGCGGCGACCAGCGCGCACCCGGCGGCGATGAGGAGGCCGACCAGGGCCGCCCGCAGCGATTCCCGCCGCGCGAGGCGCACCCCGAACGCCACCGGAGCGGACACCGCGAGGGCGATGAACGCCCACATCAGCCCGCCGAAGGCGTTGGCGACGACGAACGCCACGGTGGGAGCGGCGGCCACGGCGATCCCGACCCAGCCGCCGGAGCGCTCCAGGGCCTGGCGGACGGCCGTGGCGACGGTGGCCTGCTCCTCCTCGACGGGGGCCTCCCGGGAGGTGGTCGTGGTCGCTTCGTCCGTCATGTAGTTCTCCTTCGCTGACGTGGGCCTGCGCCACCAAGACTCGCGGGATGCCGAACCGGCATCCACGACCTCTCGATCCGTGGATCGCGGAGCCGCCGAAGCGCAGCCCAGGACGCACCGCTCACCGGCGAGCGCCGTGCGACGCGAAAAGAGGCCCTCCGAGCCGCGTTTTCCCAGCTCAGAGGGCCTCTTTCAGGTCCTTGTCAGTCCAGGTGGTCGCGCACTCTCGTTGAGGGAACGTTGTGCTGAGCAGGGGGAAACCCGGGTCCGCGGCGAGCGCTGTGCGCGGAAGTGTCCTGGACTGTGAAGCGGTGGATCACCCGAGGTCTCGACCGCCCTCCGGTGTGCAGCCCCGTTGCTGCCTCGGTGATCATGGCCTATAGGCATTGCTCGAGGCCCCGCGCCGGAGCCCGCCGGGTGCCGCTCCCAGCGGGCGCGCCCCTCGTATTCGCCGGCGCGCGGGAGCGGGACGCGTGCCGCCGCTTCCGGCTTGGCGGTGATGAAGCGACGCCTGATAGCGGAGTCCGCGCCCGTCACGCTCGCGTCGGCGGTGACCAGCAGGCCAGGTGCTGTCGGCCCCTGCGCAGATGGGGGGATCATCGGTTCCCTCTCGTGGTGGGGACGGTCAGACGGTCTCGAGGAGCAGGGCGGCAAACCTGGCCGACGTGCGCGTCGCAGTGGACCCGCGATGGCCGCCGTCGCGGCGCAGGCGGTGGGCCGGCGTGAAGCGTGATCCGAGCCCTGGAGCAGCCCAGCAGATGGCACAGGGTGATGGCGCCGTCGTCCGCGTTCACGGTCTCCGCGTCGAGGCCGAGGGGGCGCACGCAGGCCAGCGCCTGGTCTGTGAACGCCCTCGTTCAGCTGCGCCGCGTCCAGGTCGCTCGTCGACCATCCCGCTCGGGCCAGGTTGGCGCACCGCACCCGACGAGGGGTGCCCGCCGTTCGACGCGGTGACCGGCGAGGAGATCGCCCGGCGCCCGCGCGGGGCTTCCCGACATCCTTGCGCGTCACAGGTTGTGCCCGGGCGGCCGAGAGCACGTGAGATCCCGAGTGCGGCGATGCGCACGGCGTGGGTGAGCCGCTGGGTGCTCAGGCGGTGGGACCGGCCTGCCCCCGCACCGTGATCGCTCCTGGCCTCCTGCGCTCCGAGCGCGAGACGGTCCGTCGACGCGCCATCGCCGAGGAGCACGAGAGAGCGGCAGCCGGAATCGCCTGCGTCGCCGCACCTCTGCTCGGCACCGATGGTCACGCCGTCGCCGCCCTGTCCATCACCGGCTGGTCCGGCGGCGGCGTCGGGGGGCCGCCCGGCGGGCTGAAGGCGAGCAGAGCCTTGCCGAGACCGGTGCAGTGGGCGGGCATTCGGCTGCCGAGACGTGACGGGATGTCGGGGCTGCCGCTGACGGTGAGCTTCTGAACGTAGACGACGCCAATCTATTTGGCGTCTCCGAGGATGATCTGGATCGCTACCCGTGGCCAGTCACGCTCTGAACGGCATGTGCAGCGCTACAGACCGCGGATGTCGGTGTAGGCCGTGAGGCGGATGGCAGGGTCGGAGAGCGCGGCCTCTGCGGGCTCGGGGACGGGCATGCGGTCGGCCGCTGCCAGTGGGCCGAGGTCGAGACCGGTGAGTTCGGCGATCCGGGCGAGGGGGACCTGGAAGGTTCGGAACTCCCCGAGCGGCGGTGGCTCGCCCTCCTGCTGCAGGTCACCGAGCTGGGGGGTTTGATCGAGCAGATAGCCGGTGGTGCCGAGTGCGCCGTCGGTGCTGAAGCCGCCGATCTTCCAGAACTGTAGGGGGATCTGGAGGCCGCGGTACTGCGGGTCGTCGTCGGTGAGGACCGGGCCGGTGAACACGACGAGCTTGCGGTCGTGGTCTGCGGCGTTGTCGAGTAGGTAGTCCTCGAGGCCGAGCCAGAGCTGGCGGTCCTGGTTGAACGATGACGCCTGGGGCGCGGCATTGGTGTAGAAGAATGTCTCTGACTCGGCCCGCTCGGCCTCGGCCTGTTCGCCCCACACGGGGTCCCGGCGCCGGACCAGGTGGCCGCGGTCGAGGTCGTTGTCGACGTAGATGTCCTCGCCGGCCTGCTGCTCGTGTGGGAGTCGGTCGTCGGTTCGCCAGTCGTCGGAACGTTCAACATCACGTAGGGTCGCGCCGTCGATCGCGACGGCGGTGGCGGCGGCGAGTCGGCGGTCCGGGCGGTGCAGCGTGGAGAAGTGGGTGTAGGCGAGGGGCACGGTCGTCACACCGGGCGCGGTGGGCATCGGTGCGGGGATGCCGAGGAAGTCCGGGTTGTAGCCGGTTGGGTGGGGAGTCGTCACGACGGCGACGGTAGGGGCGTGGGGTGAACGCGGGATGTCACCTCGTGTCCCAGCTCGGCCTGCGTTCGGATCGATGCCAAGTTCGACGGGACACCGCCCGAGCCCCACAAGATCTGGACCCACCCGTCACCACGCGGTCGGCGCGGCGTCACGTCGCGCCTGCCGCGGCGCGAGCGCGACCAGCCGGTCGACGACGCGGCCGCGGAAGGTGGCCGCGAGCGCCAGGTACCAGCCGAGTACTGCGGGTACGGCGATCGCGAACACCTCGGGCACGACCGCGAGACCGAAGAGGGACGCGAGCGCGGGCACCGACGCCACGACCAGGAACGTCACCGTGAGCAGGGCGGCGAGCCAGGCGGGACGGCGGTCGGGGACCGGCGCGGTCCACGCCGCGAAGAACCGGTGCGGCGGCTTCAGGAAGAGCAGTACGACGAACGACGAGAGCGTGACGAAGGCCGACAGGCCGGTCTGCGCACCGACGGTCACCGCGGCCTCGACGAACCCGGGTTCGCCGTAGGCCGTGCCCGTGACGGCCTCGAGCCCGGCGAGCTCCTGCGCCGACAGGGCGCCCGCGCGGATCCGGGCCGGGAGCCAGACGTGGAGCAGCGCGTAGACCAGCGTGCCGATCGTCGCGGTGACGACCGCGGCCGGGGCGACGAAGCGACCGAGGTTGCGCAGGAGGTGCGGGTCGGGAGCGCTCGGGCGTGCCCAGAACGTCAGGAACAACGACGGGAGCCCCACCGTCAGCACGGTCAGGCCGACCTGGGTCGGGGTGTAGGGGAACGCGAACCCCAGCGCCGCCGTGATCAGGATGACCAGCGCCTGCACGGCGACCCGGTTCAGGAACACGTACATCGAGGTCGACAGCCCGTCGATGATCCGACGGCCCTCGGTGCGCGCGGGCAGCAGCGCGGCGAACGAGTCGTCGAGCAGCACGATGTCGGCGACGTCGCGGGTGACAGGGCTGCCCGAGCGCATCGCGACGCCGACGTGCGCGCGCTTCAGCGCGCGGGCGTCGTTGACGCCGTCGCCCAGCATCGCGACGTGGTGCCCGCGACGGCGCAGCGCGTCGACGACCCGCTCCTTCTGCTCCGGGGTGACCCGCCCGTACACGGTGGTGCGTTCCACCAGCTCGTCGAGCGCGTCGTCGTCGAGGGTGTCGAGGACCGGTCCCGCGATCGGGGTCCCGGTCCCGATCCCGGCCCGGGCCGCCAGCGCCGCGACCGTGCGCGGGTCGTCACCGGAGAGCACCGTGACCGCGACGCCCTTCTCGCGGAAGCGGCGGACGCTGTCCACGACCTCGCCGCGTAGCTCGTCGGCGAGCACGACCAGTGCCACCGGGTCCAACGCGGGGAGTGCGGGCCGGCCGTCGCTGCCGCGCAGCGGTGCACCGTGGCGGGTGGCGCGGGCCAGCAGCAGGACCCGCAGCCCGCGGTGCGCGCGGTCGGCGACGATCCCGTCGTCGAGCACCGGTACCAGGTGCGGAGCGAGCACCTCCGGCGCGCCGAGGACCCAGCCCACTCCGTCCCGGGTGACCTGCCCGGACCAGCGCAGCGCGGAGGTGAAGGCGATCTCGTCGCGCAGCGGCCACGCCTCGCCGGGGAGCGCGACGGCCAGCGCGGTGCTGGTCAGGTTCGCCTGCGTCACCGAGGCCGCGTACCGGCCGAGTGCGTTCCGGACCTCGTCGGAGCTGTCATGATCCGACCCGGTGCCGCCGAGCGGCCGGATCTCCGCCACCGTCAGCCTGCCGGTCGTCAGCGTGCCGGTCTTGTCGGTGCAGACGACGTCGACGTGGCTGACCGACTCGACCGCGTTCACCTGCTGCACCAGGGCGCCGCGCGGTGCGATGCGGGCCGCGCCGCGGACGTAGGAGACGGCCACCAGGAAGAACAGGCCGTAGGGCACCAGGCCGACGAGCACCGCGGTGATCTGCACGATGCCCAGGAACGACTCGCCCCCGAGGACGGCCTGGGCCAGCACCACCGCGCTGAGGGCGAGCGCGAGGACCATGGTCAGGCGGACGACGCCGTCGATCCGGCGCTGCAGCGGTGTGCGGTCGGTGGTGAGCGTGCGGGCCTCGACGGTGAGGCGGCCGGCGTGGCTGCGGGCCCCGACGAGCTCGGCGCGCTGCCACCCGTTCCCCGCGACGCAGTGGCTGCCCGACAGCAGGGTCTCGCCGACGCCGCGGGCGACCGGGTCCGACTCGCCGGTCAGCAGCGACTCGTCGGCCTCGACGTGCCCCGCGACGACCGGCCCGTCGACGACGATCTGCCCGCCTGCGCGCACGCGCACCAGGTCACCGCGGACCACCGCGGCCGCGGGGACGGCGACCTCGGTCCCGTCGCGGACGACCCGGACGGCCGCACCGTCCAGCAGCGCGAGCCGGTCCAGCTTGCGCTTGGCGCGGCACTCCTGCGCCAGCCCG
Organism: Pseudonocardia kunmingensis; assembly: GCF_006716445.1. GTDB lineage: Bacteria > Actinomycetota > Actinomycetes > Mycobacteriales > Pseudonocardiaceae > Pseudonocardia > Pseudonocardia kunmingensis. The sequence goes on along the minus strand of NZ_VFPA01000001.1, from coordinate 384,775 downwards.
ATCAGGGCGTTGACCAGGCCGATCCCGACGCTGGTGAACGCGTCGTCCGCGCGGCCCAGCACGAGCAGCAGGACGCCGATCGAGAACAGGATCGTCGTGTAGGAGGACAGCACGTGCGTCCGCACGATCGCCGCGTAGCTGCGCGACGTGCCCGTCACCGGGGCGTTGGTGGCCCCTGCGCGACGCAGCCGCGCCACCTGGGCGGCGGTCAACCCGGCCGAGGGGGCGTTCGTCGTGGTCGGCCGGGTGGGGGAGTCCTCGAGAGGAGGAGCGGGGGCGGGCACGGGCACTCCTGGACGGTGCGGGGATCAGCTCCCCACCACTGTCTCGGGCACGAGTGAATCGGGATCATGAGGCGAGTCGGAATCCGGTAAGAGACGGCCCGCGCCGATCGTGATCCCGATCGTGGCGCCACCCCCCGGACGGTTGCGGGCGAACGCCGTGCCGTCGTGCGCCTCGGCGGTGTCGGCGACGATGGCCAGGCCGAGTCCCGAGCCGGGCAGCGATCGCGCGGCGTCCGCCCGGTAGAACCGGTCGAAGATCCGGTCGACGTCGCCTGCGGCGAGCCCGGGGCCGCGGTCGGAGACCGTGATCGTGCCCCGGCACTCCCGGATGTCGATCGGCCCGGTACCGCCGGTGTCGAACTTGGCCGCGTTCTCCAGCAGGTTCCCGACCGCCCGTTCGAGCGCCTGGCGCCGCCCGCGTACCCGAGTGCCCTCGGCCGCGATGCCGATCACCCGTCCGCTCCGCCGCCGGGTCCGGTCGGCGGCGGCTCGGACGACCGCGGCCAGATCGACCTCGTCCTCCTCCTCGTCGGTGCGACGGGCCAACGCCAGGGTGATCAGCTCTTCGACCAGGTGGGACAGCTCCCTGGTCTCGCCTTCGACGTCGGCGAGCAGCCGCCCGCGCGACCTCGGATCGAGCCGGTCGAGGTGGCGCAGGAGGCTGGCGTTGGTGCGCAGGCTCGTCAGTGGGGTGCGGAGCTCGTGGGCGGCGTCCTGGATCAGCCGCTCCTGCGCCTCCCGGGACTCCGCGAGCCGTCGCAGCATCGTGTTGAACGACGACGACAGGCGAGCCACCTCGTCGTGTCCGTCCACCGGGACCTCGCCCGCCCCCGGTCCGGCGGCGCTGACGTCCTCGGCGATCGCGGCCAGCCGGACCAGCCGCCGGGCGATCCGGCGCGCCAGGAGCCAGCCGAGCGCCGCCGCGACGACCGTCACCAGCAGGGCGAGGAGGGTGATCTCCTTCGCGAGCCCGCTCAGCACCAGGCGGGACAGGTCGATGTCGATCCCGACCTGCACCGCTCCGCGCCCCTCGCCGAGCGCGGTGGTCAGCACGCGGTAGGCGACGCCGCGGGTGTCGTCGCCGATGGCCACCTCGGTGGTGCTGGTCGCGCCCCGCTCGGTGGCGGAGGCCAGAGCGCGGTCCGCGTCCCGGACGGGGAGGGTCACCGGCCGGCCACCGAGAGGCGTGACGGTGCCATCGGGTGCGATGCGCTGCGCGATCAGCCGCCGGGGTCGGTCACCGCCCGCGTGCGACGGGCCACCGGCGTGGTCGGCGATCGGGGTCTGCAGGACTTCTTCGTACCCGTGGACGACCGCGCCCGCGGCGGTCTGCAGGGTGCGGTCCACCTCGCGGTTGACGCGCTCGACCGCGGAGTAGAACGCGAGTACCCCGACCGCGGCGGCGACCACGGCGGCGACTGCGGCGAAGGCCAGCGCGAGACGGGTCCCGAGGTTCACGGCTCGCGCACCGTGTAGCCGACCCCGCGAATCGTGTGGATCACGGGCGGGGCGCCCGCAGCGGTCAGCTTGCGTCGCACGTACCCGATGTAGACGGCCAGGTTCTTCGAGTCCGCGCCGAAGTCGTAGCCCCAGATCCGCTCGTAGACCAGGGTGTGGTCGAGCACGACCCCCGCGTTGCGCATGAGCAGTTCGAGCAGGTCGAACTCGGTCTTGGTCAGGATCAGCTCGGTGGCTGCCCACCACACGCGCCGCGCCGCCGGATCGAGCCGCAGGTCCCCGACCGACAGCGTCGGCTCGCGGTCCGACTCTGCCGGGGCGGCCCGGCGCAGGAGGGCCCGCAGCCGGGCCAGGAGCTCGTCCAGCTCGAAGGGCTTGGGCAGGTAGTCGTCGGCGCCTGCGTCGAGACCGGCCACCCGGTCCGGCGTCTCGACCCGCGCCGTGAGCATCAGCACCGGTACCCGGCTGCCGTCCGCGCGCAGGACGCGGCAGACCCCGAGCCCGTCGAGGCCGGGCATCATCACGTCCAGGACGAGCACGTCGAAGTCGTCACGACGGGCACGGGTCAGCGCCTGCACGCCGTCGTCGACCCCGACCACGCGGTATCCCTCGAGCTCCAGCGCACGACCCAGTGATTCGCGGATCGCGCGGTCGTCGTCCGCGACGAGCACGGTGTAGGTCACCGGAGCTGTTCCTCTCTCCGTGCCGACCCGTCAGCGGCCCAGCCGGGCGGCGAGCCCGTCCAGAACGATGCCGAGATGCCGATCGAACGTCCGGCACCGCCGTAGCGCAGGCGCCCGGCGGCCGGCACCGGCTCGGCGTCCCCGCCCCTCCAGGCGCCGCGTCCGGTGGCGAGAGTGCTGCGCCGACGTGCTGTCTTCGTCACACTTGACACCTTAACAAAGTTCAGGAACGGTGGGCGCCAGACCGAGATGAACTTAGTTAAGGAGCCTGTGATGCGAGCTGCAGTCATCAGCAACCCGGCAGCGACTCCCATCTGCGCGGACTTCCCGGACCCGGAGCAGCGGTCGGGCAGCGAGCCGCTGCGCCTGGTGGGTGCGGGTCTGCATCACGTCGTCCGCGCGCTGGCCGCCGGCGGCCACTACGACAGCAACGGTGCGTATCCGCTGGTGCCAGGGGTCGACGCCGTGGCCCGGACCAACGACGGGCGCCTCGTCTACACGGGCCTCACGCGGTCGCCGTGGGGCACGATGGCCGAACTGCTGGTCACCCCGTTCGAGGTGGAACTGCCCGCCGGGGTCGATCCGCTCGTGGTCGCCGCCGGCATGAACCCCGCGATGTCGGGTTGGATGGCGCTGACCGACCGGCGCAAGCAGGTGGGCGAGCTCGGCACGGTGCTGGTGCTCGGCGCGACCGGCATGTCGGGCAGCCTCGCCGTGCGATCGGCGCTGGCACTTGGAGCGAACCGGGTCATCGCGGCCGGGCGCGACCCCGAGGCGCTGGAGCGGCTGCGTGGCCCCGGTGTCGTGACGGTCCCGCTCGCCCGAGCCGACCCCGCCGCCTGGTCGGCCGCCCTCGGCGCTGCCGTCTCCGAGGCGTCGCCCGCACTCGTGCTCGACTTCGTCTGGGGGCCTGTTGCCGAGGCCGCCTTCGCCGCGCTGGGAGGGGTCCGCGCGGACGACGAAGCCGGGGACGTCAACTACGTGCAGATCGGTTCGCTCGCCGGAGCCGAGGCGACGCTGCCCGCGGCGCTGCTGCGCAGCCGGCGGATCCAGATCACGGGGAGCGGCGTCGGGTCGGTGTCGAAGGCGCAGATCATCACCGAGCTTCCCGAGATCATCAGCCGTTTCGGCGACGGGACCTTCGACGCGTCCTACACCGCCTACCCGCTCGCCCGCGTCGGCGAGGCATGGGTGCACCAGGGGCGGTCCCGCGCGGTCATCGTCCCGGACTGACCGGGCCCGATCCGAGGAGCAGGGGAGAGTGTCGTGCAGAAGCGCGCGTTGATGGTCGGGCTGGGGATCGCGGGCATGTCCGCGGCGATCGGGCTGCGGCAGAGCGGATGGACGCCGGTGATCGTCGAGCGGGCTCCGGGGCGTCGCTTGGGGGGTTACGGCGTCGGCCTCATGCCGGAGGGCAGGCAGGCGGCCGTCGATCTCGGCATCGCCGACCACTTGCACACCCGCAATCCGCCCGATGGCGGCAAGACGTGGTCGCTGACCCGGAGCGGGGACCGCGAGCCGGGCATGGGGTTCCTGCACCAGCCGGGCGATCCCGCAGCAGTGCTCCGCGGTGATGTCGAAGCCGCGCTCTGGGAGGGCACCTGCGGGGACGGGGCAGGTGGCGATCCGGTCGAGGTGCGGTTCGCGACCACGCCCGTCGAGATCGACGACACCGGCGGCGACGTGCAGGTGCTGCTCACCGACGCCGGCACCGGTTCGCAGTACCGCGAGGGCTTCGACCTGGTCGTCGGCGCGGACGGGATGCGCTCGAGCGTGCGTCGGATGGTGTTCGGTCCGGACGAGGACTACCTGACGAACTGGGACGCGATGATCTGCGCCTTCCAGCTGAAGGAGCAGGTGCCCTCCTACGCTGAGACCGACAGCATCGTCGTCGCGCGTGCCAAGCGTGCGGTGTGGGTGTTCGGGTTCGACGACTGCGCGCCCACGACGTTGTTGACCTACCGCACGCAGGACATCCAGGGGCAGTTCACCGGGTCGCGGGTCGAGCAGCTGCGCTCGGTCTTCTCCGGGATGGACGACCCGGTGGTGCGCCACGTCCTGGACTCCCTCGAGCAGGCTCCCGAGTTCCTGTTCGACTCGGTGCACCAGGTGCGGATGCCGCGGTGGAGCAACGGGCGAGTCGTCGTTCTGGGCGATGCAGCGTGGTGTCCGAACCTCTTCTCGGGAATGGGAGCCACATTCGGCCTTCTTGGTGGCGCGGAGCTCGGCAGGGCGCTGCGCGAGAACCCGGACGACCTCGACGTCGCACTGACCGCCTGGGAGTCGGGGCTGCGCCCGTCCATCCGGAAGCACCAGCGAATCGCACGGGTCAAACAGCAGATGTTCGTACCGTCCAGCCGTCCCGTCGAGGCACTTCGCGCGACGATCCTGCGTCGCCTCCTTGCAGCGCGGGAGCGCAGGCTGGCGACGGCCCGTGCCGGTGCCGCCGCCTGAATGTCTTTCAGCCACGTTCGACGCCGAAATTGACACCTCAACGGCGTTCAGTCAGGGCTGAACAACTAAAGAATTTACTTAAGGAGTCACCATGCCGATCCTCGCCGAGCGCGGTTCCGACACCTCGGGCCAGCTGGATTCCCGCAACCGCCTCGTGATCCGGGTGCTCCTGGTCTCCGCGTTCGTCGTCGTCCTCAACGAGACGGTCATGAGTGTGGCGTTGCCGGTGCTCATGACCGAACTGCAGGTCGAGGCGAGCGTCGGGCAGTGGCTCACCGCGGGCTTCCTGCTCACGATGTCGGTGGTCATTCCGGTCACCGGGTTCCTGATCCGGAGGGTGCCCACGCGCACCCTGTTCGCCACGGCCATGGTGTTGTTCGGCGCGGGCACGCTGCTCGCGGCGGTTGCGCCGGGCTTCGGTGTGCTGCTCGCCGGCCGCGTCGTGCAGGCCACCGGCACTGCGATCATGATGCCGCTGCTGATGACCACGGTGATGACGCTCGTACCGGTGGCTCGCCGGGGTGCTCTGATGGGCAATGTCGCGATCGTCATGTCGATGGCGCCGGCTATCGGACCGACGGTCTCGGGCATGGTGCTGGACCTGTTCGGGTGGCGTTACATCTTCTGGCTGATGCTGTCGATCGCGCTCGCCGTGCTGGTGTTGGGGCTGCGGCTGATCACGAACGTCGGAGAGACCACCGCGGCGCCGATCGATGTGGTGTCGGTGGTGTTGTCCGCGCTGGGCTTCGGTGGCCTTGTCTACGGGTTGAGCAGCCTCGGCCATTCCGGTGGCACGTCGCCGGTCATGGTGTGGGCCGCATTCGCCGTCGGTGTGGTGGGCGTGGTGGCGTTCGTCGCCCGGCAGTTGGTGTTGCAGCGGGCCGACCGCGCGCTGTTGGATCTGCGTGCGTTCTGCTCGCGGACGTTCACGGTCGCCGGTGTGATGATGATGCTGACGATGGCCGCTCTGCTGGGCACGGCCATCCTGCTGCCGATCTACCTGCAGAGCGTGCTGATGCTGGAGCCGCTCACCACGGGTCTGCTGTTGCTGCCGGGCGGTCTGCTGATGGGTGTGCTGGGGCCGGTGGTCGGGCGGTTGTACGACCGGTTCGGTGCGCGGAGGCTGCTCGTACCCGGCACGGTTGCCGCCAGTGCGGCGTTGTGGTCGGGCACGCTGTTCACGGCCGGGAGTTCGCTGCTGCAGGTAGTGGGGTTCCACCTGCTGCTGTCGGTCGGACTGGCGTTGGTGTTCACGCCTCTGTTCGCGGCGGGCCTGGGGGCGGTGCCGCCGAAGTTGTACCCCTACGGCAGCGCGATCTTCAGTACCGTTCAGCAGTTAGCCGGGGCTGCCGGTGTGGCGTTGCTGGTCAGCGTGTTGTCGGTGCGTTCGGCGGCGCTCGCCGCCGAGGGTGTGCCGGTCGTGGAGCAGACGGCGGGCGGCGTGCACGCGGCGTTCCTGGTGGCGGCCACGCTGTCGCTGTTCTCGATCGTCGGGGCGTTCCTCATCCGTGGCTCGGCGCCCGCCGGAACACCCGCGGCACTCAGCTCCGGCGCAAGTCGGCCGCTGCCGGCGCACCACCGTTGATCCACACGGTGCGCGGGGTCGGTTGCACGGTGCGCCGGTCGTGAACCCCTGTCGCGATCACCGAGGGGTCCGCCGAGGTGCAGGTCCTGCTCGAGAACACCGACACCGGAGCCCAGTACCGCGAAAACTTCGGCCTGGTCGTCGGCGCCGACGGGATGCGCTCGACCGTGCGCCGGATCGTGTTCGGTCCGCACGAGGACCACCTGACGAACTGGAACGCGATGATCTGCGCGCAAGCGAAAGGCCTCTGAGCCGTGTTACCGCAGCTCAGAGGCCCTTCGAATGATCCTGCTCAGTCCAGGTAGTCGCGCAGCACCTGCGACCGCGACGGGTGGCGCAGCTTCGACATCGTCTTCGACTCGATCTGCCGGATCCGCTCGCGCGTGACCCCGTAGACCTGGCCGATCTCGTCGAGGGTGCGCGGCTGGCCGTCGGTGAGGCCGAACCGCAGCCGCACGACGCCCGCCTCGCGCTCGGACAGCGTGGCGAGCACCGACTGCAGCTGGTCCTGCAGCAGCGTGAAGCTCACCGCATCGACCGCGACGACGGCCTCGGAGTCCTCGATGAAGTCGCCGAGCTGGCTGTCGCCCTCGTCACCGATGGTCTGGTCGAGCGAGATGGGCTCCCGGGCGTACTGCTGGATCTCCAGCACCTTCTCCGGGGTGATGTCCATCTCCTTGGCCAGCTCCTCCGGCGTGGGCTCGCGGCCCAGGTCCTGGAGCAGCTCGCGCTGGATGCGGCCGAGCTTGTTGATGACCTCGACCATGTGCACCGGGATACGGATGGTGCGGGCCTGGTCGGCCATGGCGCGGGTGATGGCCTGGCGGATCCACCACGTGGCGTAGGTGGAGAACTTGTAGCCCTTGGTGTAGTCGAACTTCTCGACCGCACGGATGAGGCCCAGGTTGCCCTCCTGGATCAGGTCCAGGAACGCCATGCCGCGGCCGGTGTAGCGCTTGGCCAGCGAGACCACCAGGCGGAGGTTGGCCTCCAGCAGGTGGTTCTTGGCGCGCTCGCCGTCGCGGACGATCCAGCGCAGGTCGCGCCGCATCTGCGGCGACACCTTCTCGCCCGCGTCGATCGAGCGGCGCATGCGCTCGGCGGCGTAGAGGCCGGCCTCGATCCGTTTGGCGAGCTCGACCTCCTCCTCCGCGTTGAGCAGCGCGACCTTGCCGATCTGCTTCAGGTAGGCGCGGACGGAGTCGGCCGAGGCCGTGAGCTCGGCGTCCTTGCGGGCCTGCCGCAGGGCCTCCGACTCCTCCTCGTCCCACACGAAGTCGCCGGACTGCTTCTGCTGCGAGCTGCGCGTGGTGGGGGCGCGACGGTTGGCGCCGGTGTTGGCCGGCTCCTCGTCGTCGTCGTCCTCGTCGTCGGCCGCGTCCTCGGTGGTGTCCTCGGCGCCGAGGTCGGTGTCGAGCTCGACGTCGACCTCCTCGAGCTCGACGGCCTCGCCGTCCAGCTCGACGTCGCCGTCGAGGTCGGTGGGCTCGCCGTCGGCGTCGCCCTTCTTCCCCTTGGTCGCCGGCTTGGCCGCCGTCTTGGTCTTCGCCGAGCCGCCCGCCCTGGGCCGCGCGGAGCCGGTCTTGGCGGGCGCACCCGACCGCTTACCGGATCGGCGTGCGGGTGCGGGACCAGTCGTCGGGTCGTCGATCGACGGGTCGATGCGGGTTGCGGAGTCTGCGGCTGCCACTAGGCCCTCTCGCTACGGTGCGCTCTACGGTGCGCCGGGACCGTCTCAAGATCCGGCTGCAGGTGGAGATGTTGTCGGATACCTCGCCGCAACGCCGTCCGTGGTGCTCGGTGGTGCTGATGGTGCTGATGGTGCTCTCGGAGGCGATCGCGCATCGGGGTACTGCGTCATTGTAACTGCGTGTGCTCCCGCCGTCCGCGCTCCGCCCGTTCACCTCGCGGGTCGCGCTCTCCGGGGCCCGCACCAGCCACGCCGGGCCGCGCCCGGCGCGCCGCGATGTGGTCGGATGGTGACCGTGAACGACGCCAGCCCGACCGCTCCGACCGCCGCCGATCCGCCGACGAGCAGCGTCGCGGGCGGTGACGGGACCGAGCCCGCAGACCTGCGCCGCATCGCCGAGTCCCTCGTCCGCGAGGCGGCGGAGCACCTGAGCGGCCTGCCACGTCCGTGGGACGAGCGTGGCGGCGCGGCCCCCGACGGCGTGGCGACGAAGAGCACGCCCACCGACGTCGTCACCGCGTCCGACCACGCCCTGGAGGCGCTGATCCGGGAGCGGCTCGCCGAACTGCGTCCCGACGACGCCGTGGTGGGGGAGGAGCACGGGAGCACCGCGGGCGAGTCGCGCACCGTGTGGGTCGTCGACCCGATCGACGGCACGGTCAACTTCCTCTACGGCATGCCCTGGTACGCGATCTCGGTGGCCGCCGTGCGCGACGGCGCCTCCGTGGCGGGCGCGGTGTACGAGCCCGCCGCCGGGCGGCTCTGGAGCGCCGCGGTCGGCGCCGGGGCCACCTGCGACGGGCGCCCGCTGCGCGTGTCCGGTGCCACCGACCTGTCGCTGTCGCTGCTCGGCACCGGCTTCTCCTACCGCGCCGAGCGGCGGGTGCGGCAGGTGCGGATGGTCAGCGGCATGCTGCCGCACGTCCGGGACGTGCGCCGGGCCGGCGCGGCGTCGCTGGACCTGTGCGCGGTGGCCGCCGGGTGGGTGGACGCCTACCTCGAGCACGGCACCAACTGGTGGGACTGGGCCGCGGCCGCTCTGATCGCCCAGGAGGCCGGAGCACTGGTGCGCACACCCGGGCCGACCGGCAGCGTCCCGCCCGACGACGGGCTGGGCGGCGACGCCTTGCTGGCGGCCACCCCCGCGATCGCGGAGGAGCTGGCGGCCCTGGCCCGCGCCCACGGCGCCGCCGAGGTCTGAGGCGGAACACCACTGCGTTGGGCGGGTGCGTCAGCAGGCGGCCTCGCGGGCCTCTTCCACCAGTGCCGGGTCCACCGTCGGGGCAGCGGGGGCGGCGCCCGCCGCGTTCGGGTCGGCGTTGGCCGAGCCGTCGGACCCGCCGCCGGGCTCGGCGAGCTGCTCGAGCGCGTCACGCGCGGCGGTGCTCGGGTTGAAGTCACCGAACGCCGTGCCGACCGCCACGTCGACGATGGCGTCCGGGCGGCCGTCCCGCACCAGCTCGGCGCACGGCAGCAGCAGCGACAGCGTGCTCGCCGCCGCCTCCCCGGCCGGCCCGAAGCGCAGCTGGCCGTAGCACTCCAGGTCGCCCTCGGGGAACAGCGGATCGTTGCCCGGCTCCGTGGTGGGGAAGTCGAGGTCACCCAGCTGGGCGGCCACCAGGCTGGCCTGGCCGCGCTGCCCGCCAGCGTTCAGCACGCGCGCCGAGACGGCGGCGGGCGGCGCGGGCGCCACCCCGTCGAGGGCGCCGTCCTCCAGCACCTCGCCGACCGGGGTGGCGGAGATCGGGCAGGACGACGCGCCCGACGGTCCGGACGCGCTGATGAGCACGGTGGTCCAGGTCGCGATCGCGACGACGGCCAGCACGGCCACGACGACGAGCAGCGGGCCCCGTCTGCGGCGCTGGTAGGGCCGGGTGCGGGAAGCGGCCATCAGTCGAGTCCCTCCGCGAGCACGTGGTGGCCGAGCGTGACGAGCGGGGCGACGCCGCCGTCCAGCCCGTCGGCCATGGATGCGGGCACCACACCTGCCTGCACGCGCGCGAGGATGCCCGCGAGCACGACCGCGAGCTTGAACGCGCCGAATGCGACGTACCACGGCAGCGGGGCGAGGTCGAGTCCCGATCCGGCGGCGTAGGCGCGCGCCACCTCGTCGCGGCGCAGGAACCCGGGCGCACGCGTGGGGCTGGGCAGGTGCTGGGCGGCACGCCACACGGGGGCCTCGTCGGCCTCGTGCCAGTAGACGAGCAGCAGGCCCAGGTCGGCCAGCGGGTCGCCGAGCGTGGAGAGCTCCCAGTCGAGCACCGCGCGCACGCGGCCGGGGTCCGCGGCGTCGAAGAGGCAGTTGTCGATGCGGAAGTCCCCGTGCACGATCGCGTGGCGCTGCGTGGCCGGAACGCCCGCGGCCAGCCGCTCGGCGAGGCGGGAGAGCTCCTCGGCCGTCGCCTCGTCCGCGGGCACCCGGGTGCGGGCCTGCTCCCACTGCGTGACCCAGCGCCGCACCTGCCGGTCGAGGAATCCCACGGGCCGGCCGAAGTCGCCCAGGCCGACCGCGTCGACGTCCACGGCGTGCAGCGCGACGAGCACGTCGACGAGCGCGCCGCTCAACCGGCGCCGCTCCTCCGGCGTGGCCGCCCAGCCGGGCGGCAGCTCGCGCACCGGGACGACGCCCTCGACCAGCTCCATCACGAAGCAGGGCGCGTCCACCGGTGGCCCGCCGGTCGAGGCCGCCAGCACGCGTGGCACGGGCACGGCCGTGCCGGCAAGGGCCGCGATCACGCGCCGCTCGCGCCCCATGTCGTGCGCCGTGGCGGCCACCTCGCCGACCGGCGGCCGGCGCAGCACCACGGCACCCGCGGGGCTCTCGACCCGGTAGGTGAGGTTCGAGCGACCCTCGCCGATCGGTCGCAGCGTGCATCCGGACCAGCGCGCGTCGCCCAGCTGTGCGGCCAGCCACGCGCCGACGTCGGCGGGGTCGGCCCCCGGCACGGGACCGGTGCCGCCAGGTGCGGGGTCGCGGATCGCGCGCTCGGGAGGGACTGCCACGCCCGGAACCCTAACCGCGCCGGCGATCGCCACCTCCGGGCGACACGGGGCGCCGGACGAGATGTCCGGAGCTGGGTTACCCTCTCGGCCCCGGGGGAGCTGCCGCCCCTGCGGGGCCCGATATCCCATCGCGGCCGCGCTCGGGGCCGGGTTGAGACGTGCGTCACAGAAATGCCGGGCACAAACCCCGGTTCTGCGGCGTTGTCCAGCCGCACGACGACTACATGTGTGTAAGAGGGTGGGAACGATGGCGACCGACTACGACGCGCCGCGGCGCAACGAGACCGACGACATGGCCGAGGACTCGCTCGACGAGCTGAAGGCTCGCCGCAACGAGGCCCAGTCGTCCGTCGTCGACGTCGACGAGTCGGACACGGCGGAGAGCTTCGAGCTGCCGGGCGCCGACCTGTCCGGCGAAGAGCTCACGGTGAAGGTGCTGCCCAAGCAGGCGGACGAGTTCACCTGCGCGAGCTGCTTCCTGGTGCACCACCGCAGCAGGCTGGCCGAGACCAGCGGCTCGCAGTTCATCTGCCGCGACTGCGCGGCCTGATCCCCCTCGCGGGGGGAGGCACCGTTCAGCCCCGGACCATGTGGTCCGGGGCTGAAGCGTGCCTGCGTGCGGCCCGCGCGGAGCGGCTCAGCGGCCCAGCGCCGACACGAAGGCCTCCGCGTCGCGCACGCTGACGATCCAGTACGGCGTCGGGTCGTCGGGGTCGGTGACCTCGATCCGCACGAGCGGCCCGACCCAGGCCCGGTGCAGCACGTGCGCGGTGGGGTCCAGTTCCGGGCCCATCGCCTGCTGCTTGTTCTCGCGCGGCACGACCTCGACCTGCCCGACGTGGTGCAGCGGCAGGACCGCGTCGCCGGCCCGCAGCTCCCCGTCGGCCACCCGCACCCGGGTGCGGCCCAGCCAGACCAGGGCGCCGAGGAACAGCGGGACGGTGATCGCGTAGCCGATCCAGGACCGGAGCCCGGGGTAGCCCATGTGCACCTCGGCGCCGAGGAGGACGGCCACGCCGAGCACCGGCAAGTACCACCAGAGCGGCACCGACAACCGCTCGTCGAACCGAGGGGTGCCGGACGTCGCAGGCGGGGTGGCAGCCGGGTACTCGCTCACACCGTCCGAGGGTAGCCTCGCCCGTCGTGTCCGGCCCCGTCGACGCTCCCCAGCACGCGCCGTTCGCAGCACCGCTCGCCGCAGCGACTCCCGATGCGGCGACTCCCGATGCCGCGGTCGCGGCGTCGCTCGAGGTGCTCCTCACCCGACTCGACGCAGGCCTGCCCGCGCCGTCCTACGCGCGGCCCGGTGACGCGGGCGCCGATCTGCACTGCACCACCGACGTCGTCCTCGCCCCCGGCGAGCGGGCCGTCGTCGGCACCGGCGTGGCCATCGCGCTCCCGGCGGGCTACGCCGGCTTCGTGCACCCACGGTCCGGTCTCGCCGCCCGCACCGGCCTGTCGATCGTCAACGCGCCCGGCACCGTCGACGCCGGGTACCGCGGGGAGATCCTCGTCTGCCTGATCAACCTCGACCCGCGCGAGGAGCTGCGGCTGCGCCGCGGCGACCGCATCGCACAGCTGGTCGTGCAGAAGGTCGAGCACGTGCGCTTCGTGGAGGTGGACCGGCTGCCGGGATCGGAGCGCGGGGCCGGCGGGCACGGCTCCACCGGCGGGCACGCGCGGCTGGGCAGCGCGCACCCTGACGAGGACGGCGCCTAGTGGCGCGTCGCGACCGGGGCGCCTCCGGGGTGGCGCTCGACGACGTCGGCGGCGGCGGCCTCGCGCTGGACACGCCCGCCGACCCCGGCCCGCTCACCGGCCCGCACGACAGTGACGACCTCGACCCGGAGGTCACCGAGGCGCACGGCTGCGTCGACTTCGGGGCGATCCGGGTGCCGGTACCGGCGCGGGGGAAGGTCACCGTCGAGCCCACGGCGAACGGTCGCATGCAGGCCGTGCACATCGCGCTGTCCGAGGGGCGGCTGTCGGTGAGCGCCCTCGCGGCGCCGAAGTCGTCGAAGCTGTGGCCCGAGCTCTCCCGCGAGATCGAGGCCTCGCTGCGGGACGGCGGGGCGACGGTGCGGTCGTACTCCGGGGACTGGGGGCGCGAGCTCCACGCGACCTCGGGCGCCGCCACCTCCGTGTTCGTCGGGGTGGACGGGCCGCGGTGGATGCTCTACGGCGTCGCGACCGGCCCCTCGGCGCGCGCCGTGGACCTGGACGCCGAGCTGCGCCGCATGCTGCGGGGCACCGTGGTGGTGCGGGGCAAGTCGCCCTACCCCGTGCGGACGATCCTGCCGTTGGTCGTGCCGGAGCACCTGGCCGAGGCCGCCGCGAGCGCGCAGGGGGCGGAGGAGGCCGGGGGGAAGGCGGCCCGGAAGTCGGCGCCCCGGAAGTCGGCGGCCCGGAAGCCGGCGGTCGCCACGGCGGGCGCCCGGAAGCCGGAGCAGGGCGAGGAGGAGGCGGCCCGGGAAGCCGCCCGCGAGGCCGCGCAGAAGAAGGCGGTCCTCGAGGCGGCGCGGAAGAAGGCGGCGCAGCGGAAGGCGGCCCAGAAGAAGGCGGCCCAGCAGAAGGCGGCCCAGCAGAAGGCCGCGCAGCTCGCGGCGGCGCAGGAGCGGGCTGTGCAGGCGGAGGCCGAGCGCTCCGCCGGGACCGGCGCGTACCCCGCCGCCCCCGCGGCGTCGACGATCCCGACGGGGCCGGGACCGGACGCCCCTCTGCGCGAGCAGGCGCCGTCGGCCCGGCGTGCGGCCGCGGCGTCGTGGCGGTCCCGGCCGGAGGCGCCCGAGGCGGACGGCCCGGCTCCGGCCGGGCTCGACGGGCTGCCGCCTGCCGAGCTCCCGCCCGCCGGTGCGGTGCGCCCGCACGATCCCGCCCCAGGTGGGCGGCGCCGCGTACGCGAGCCGGGCACGGGGGCCGAGCCCGTGGTCGGCGGCCGCCGCCGGATGCGTGAGCCGCTCGACGAGGGGTACGGCGCCGCCGCGGCACCCGAGCCCGCCCCCGCTGGACGTCGCCGCCTGCGGGACGAGCCGGTGCCCGCGGCCGACCTCGGCGCCGGTCCGGCCGGCGGACGCCCGCCTGACGAACAGGACCCGTTCGGGGCCGCCGCAGGCGCCCCCGCGGGCAGGCGCCTGCTCGGGGATCCGCCGGCGGCCGACCCGGGACGGCGCCACCCGTGGGAGCCGGAGGCCGCGGACGGCCCGTCGGGGACCGGGCGGCGAGCGTTGCGGGAGCCCGAGGCGCCCGCGACGGAGGAGCCGGCGACGGGCCGGCGGGCGCTGCGGGAGCCGGACGCGGGCGTGTCCGGCACGGCCCGGCGGGCGCTGCGGGAGCCCGCTGCCGATGGCCGTGGTGTGTCCGGGACGGGCCGGCGGCGGTTGCACGAGCCGGACGCCACCGGCGCCCCTGGGACCGGGTGGCGAGCCCTGCCCGAGTCGGATGCGGGCGTGGCCGATGTGTCGGCGACGGGTCGGCGCCGGTTGCGCGAGCCCGACGCCGCCGGGCCGGAACCGTCGTGGACAGGCCGCCGCGCGTTGCCGGAGCCGGTTGCGGATGCCGGGGCTGTGTCGGAGACGGGCCGGCGGGCGTTGCGGGAGCCCGGCGTGTCGGGGACCGGGCGTCGCGCCTTGCGGGAGCCGGTTGGGGATGTCGGGGCTGTGTCGGAGACGGGCCGGCGGGCGCTACGGGAGCCCGCGGTGGATGGCGGTGTGTCGGGGACCGGCCGCCGCGCGTTGCGGGAGCCGTCTCCGGGTGCGGCCGGTGTCTCGGGGACCGGTCGTCGCGCCTTGCGGGAGCCGTCTCCGGATGGGGCCGGTGTGTCGGCGACGGGTCGTCGCGCGTTGCGGGAGCCGTCTCCGGTTGCGGACGGTGTGTCGGGGACCGGTCGTCGCGCCTTGCGGGAGCCGTCTCCGGATGGGGCCGGTGTGTCGGCGACGGGTCGTCGCGCGTTGCGGGAGCCGTCTCCGGTTGCGGACGGTGTGTCGGCGACCGGGCGTCGCGCGTTGCCGGAGCCCGCTGCAGGTGGCGAGGGCCTGCCGGGGACCGGCCGCCGGGCGTCCTGGGAGCCGGGTGCGGGCGCAGCCGAGGTGTCGGGGGCGGGTCGTCGCGCGTTGCGGGAGCCCGCTGCGGATCACGGGGGCGTGTCGGGGACCGGCCGACGGGCGCTGCGAGAACCGGCCACGGACGCCGACGCGGTGTCCGGGACCGGACGGCGGCACCTGCGCGAACCGGACGCCGGGCCGGCCGGCGTGCTCGGAACGGGGCGCCGGTACCTGCAGGAGCCCGCGGTCCCGGGTGTTCCGGACGCAACCGGGGAACCGGCGTTCCCGCCCGCGTCGCCGGGCGGTCGCCGCCGGCGCCGTGACACCGACCCGCTCGCGGTCGACGTCCCCACCACCGCGATCTCCGGCGACGCCTGGAGCCAGGGGACCAGGCTCCCGGACGGGCCCGAGGCACGCGACCGCCGCCGGGCCGACCCGACGCTCGCCTCGGACGACGCGTGGACAACGGCCGGCGCGTACGAGGGACCGCAGGGACGGGGCGCCCGTCCGGACGCGAACGAGCCGGCGCGGTGGGACCGTCCCGCGAACCCGGACCCGATCCCCAGCCCGTCGTGGTCGGCCGGACGGGGCGGGCCGGTGGAGGCGACGACGGAATCCGCGGCATGGCCCGGCGACGAGCGGCCCTGGGACACCGGCACGCCTGCCGGCGGTTCCCGCCCGGGCGGGCGGCGGCGCCGGCGCGAGCCGGACCCCGACGACGGGTGGGCGACCGGGCTCGGCGGGCCGGACGGCGTCGACCCGGCGCGGTCCCGCCCCGACGAGCCGTGGAACGCGGACCCCCTCGGCGCGCCGAGCGGGGTGGGCGGCAGGCGCGGTGGGTCCGGTTCCGCCGAGCGGCCGGAGCCGCAGGACCCGTTCGGTCTGCAGCCGGGGCCGGACGTCCCGCCGAGCGGCGGGCGGCGGCGCCGGCGCGCCGCACCGGAGCCGGGTGGCGCGCCGACCGAGCCGTGGCTGCTCGAGCCGGAGCGCCCCGCGCCCGACGAGGGGTGGGGCCGCGACACCGACCGCGGCGGCCGCCGCACCCTCGGGTCGGAGTACCTCATCGAGACCGGCGAGCAGGACCCGTCGTGGGCGGCGTTCCTCGACCGGTTCGACTCCGAGGCCGCGGAGCGGCCGGGCGGGCGGCACTCCGGCGGGAGCGAGGCTGCGCCCCCGACCGAGCGCCTGCGCACCCTGCTCGACGACATCGACCCCGGCCGCCCCCGTGGCCGCCACCACAGGGAGTCCTGACCTGCGATGACGACCATCACCACCCGGCCGGCCACGGTCGGTGCACGCGTCGCCCGCACCACGGCGCGGCCGGGCGACCGTTCGGCGCAGGGACCGCGATGGGTGGCACGAGCAGCCGTGTGGCCAGCGGAGGACGTTTCCCGGGGGTTACGCTTGGTGTCGCTAACGGGTCTCGAGCTGGGGGAGACATGACCAGCACCGATGGCGGTGCTTTCCGCCGCATGCTGCGCAGGCTGACCAGTGACGTCGACGAGCTCGATGCCGACGACCTCTCTGCGGGTGCGCAGAAGTCGGGGGCGCAGCGCGCGTCCGACTGCGCCTGCGGGCAGGAGGTCACGATGCTGGGCCGGTTGCGGAGCGTAGAGTTCCGGCCACAGAACGCCGATGCCTCCCTGGAGGCGGAGCTGTTCGACGGCACCGACGGCGTCACGCTGATCTGGCTCGGCAGGCGCCGGATTCCCGGCATCGAGCCGGGCCGCACCATGCGGGTGCGCGGGCGGCTCGCCCTGCGGGACGGCCGGAAGGTGCTCTACAACCCCTACTACGAGATCTGCCAGGCGAGTACGACCTGAGCAGCCGACACCGAGGAGCGCCGTGACTCCAGGCCCCACCCCGGACCCCGAGATCGACGGCGAGCCCCGCGAGCGCGAGTTCCCACCGCTGCTGGAGCAGATGGGCGGTGTGCAGGGCGTCGTCGCCTCCACCATCCCGGTCGCGGTCTTCGTCGTCGCGAACATCGTGGCCGGGCTGCAGCCCGCGCTGATCGCCGCGATCGTGGCAGGCGTCGCGATCGCGGTCTGGCGGCTCGTGCGCAAGCAGGCGCTGCAACCGGCCGTGTCGGGGTTGTTCGCGGTCGGGATCGCCGCGTTCATCGCCTACCGCACCGGCGAGGCCCGCGGCTTCTACCTGCCCGGGCTGCTGTTCAGCGCCGTGTGCGGGCTGGCGTTCCTGGTGTCGGTGCTGGTCCGTTGGCCGCTGGCCGGCGTGGTGTGGCACGGCATCAACGGCCACGACCAGTCCTGGCGCGCCGACCGGCGGCTGCTGCGGGCCTACACGTTCGCCAGCATCCTCTGGACGCTCGTGTTCGCCGCCCGCGTGGTCGTGCAGGGCTGGCTCTACAACGCCGACGAGGAGACCTGGCTCGGCATCGCCCGGCTCGCGATGGGCTACCCGCTGGTCGGGCTCGCGCTGCTGGGCACGGTCTGGGCGGTCCGCAGGGCGGGCCGGGAGCCCTCAGCGACCTAGCTCCCACCCGGACGAACGGCACTCTCGTCGGTACCTAGCCGACGAAAGTGCCGTTCGTCATGCGAATCCCGATTCCCGGGCCAGGGCGGCGCGGATCTCCTCCTCCACGGCGGCGGTGGCCACGAACAGCAGCTCGTCGCCCGGCTCCAGCGCGTCGTCCGACTGCGGGACGATCACGCGACCGCCGCGCAGGATCACCACCAGCGCCGAGTCGGGGGGCAGTTGCAGGGCCTTGACCGGCCGCCCGGCGAGCGGGGTGTCCTCGGGGAGGGTGACCTCCACGAGGTTGGCCTGACCCTGCCGGAACGTCATCAGCCGCACGAGGTCGCCGACGGCCACGGCCTCCTCCACGAGCGCGGCCAGCAGCCGTGGCGTGGAGACGGCGACGTCGACGCCCCAGTTCTCGCTGAACAGCCACTCGTTGCGGGGGTCGTTCACCCGCGCGACGACGCGCCGCACCGCGAACTCGGTCTTCGCCAGCAGCGAGACCACGAGGTTGACCTTGTCGTCCCCGGTGGCGGCGATGACGACGTCGCAGCTCTCCATCCCGGCCTCCTCGAGGGAGGCCAGCTCGCAGGCGTCGGCGTGCACCCACTCGGCGCGCTCCACCGCCTCCGGCTCGATGTTCGCCAGCTCGCGCTCGATCAGCATCACCCGGTGGGAGTTCTCCACGAGCTCCAGCGCGATGGAACGGCCGACGGCGCCGGCACCCGCGATCGCGATGCGCATCCGATCAGCCTTCCTGCGGCGGCGCGGCGGCGGCCGTCGTGACGTCGCTGACCGTGCCCGACACCGCGGCCACGTAGACGGTGTCCTCGGCCTGCACGGCGGTGTCGGGGCCGGGCAGCACGCCGGTGCCGAAGCGCACGATGAACGCCACCCGGCAGCCGGTGGTGGTCTCGAGCTCCCGCACCGAGCGGCCCACCCACTCCTCGTGCACGGGCAGCGGCAGGATCGCGACGGTGCCGGTCGGCTCCCGCCAGGCCGAGGCGACGCCGTCGGGCAGCAGCATCCGCATCAGCCGGTCGGTGCTCCAGGGCACGGTCGCGACCGTCGGGATGCCGAGCCGCTCGTAGACGGCGGCGCGCTTCGCGTCGTAGATGCGGGCGACGACGCGTTCGACGCCGAACGTCTCACGCGCGACGCGTGCGGAGATGATGTTGGAGTTGTCGCCGCTGGAGACGGCCGCGAACGCCTGGGCGCGCTCGACCCCGGCCTCGACGAGCACCTCGCGGTGGTAGCCCTCGCCGACGACCTGGGTGCCGCGGAAGTCGGGGCTGAGCCTGCGGAAGGCCTGTCGGCTGCGGTCGATCACGGCGACCTCGTGCCCGAGCCGCTCGAGCCCGGCCGAGAGGGCCGAGCCGACGCGGCCGCACCCCATGATGACGACGTACACGCACTTCCTCCCCGGGTCGTGGGAACGCTATCGCGTCGTCGCGCCCCGCACCGCATAGGCTTTCGCCGTGCCCAAGCTCGGCGTCGCGGTCAAGCGCGTCCTCGTCGGGCGGCCGCAGCGCAGCGACCGTCTCGCCCACACCCTGCTCCCGAAGCGGGTCGCGCTGCCCGTCTTCGCCTCCGACGCCATGTCCTCGGTCGCCTACGCGCCCGAGGAGATCTTCCTGACGCTGTCGATCGCCGGGCTGTCCGCGTACGTGTTCTCGCCCTGGGTCGGCCTCGCCGTCGTCGTCGTGCTGCTCACGGTGGTCACGAGCTACCGGCAGAACGTGCACGCCTACCCCTCGGGCGGCGGCGACTACGAGGTGGCGACGGTGAACCTCGGGCGTCGCGCCGGGCTCACGGTGGCGAGCGCGCTGCTCGTCGACTACACGCTCACGGTCGCGGTCTCGATCTCCGCAGCGTCGGCGAACATCGGGGCGCTGATCCCGGTCGTCGCCGAGAACAGGACGGCGTTCGCGGTGGCGGCGATCCTGCTGCTCACCGCCATCAACCTGCGCGGCGTGCGCGAGTCGGGCGTCGCGTTCGCGATCCCGACCTACGCGTTCATGCTGGGCGTCGGATCGATGATCATCTGGGGCCTGACCCGCATCCTGGTGTTCGGCGAGGACGTGCGCGCACCCAGCGCCGACCTCGAGCTGATCGCGGAGGGCGACGCCCTCACCGGCCTCGCGCTGGCGCTGCTCGTGCTGCGCTCGTTCACCCAGGGCTGCGCGGCGCTCACCGGCGTCGAGGCGATCAGCAACGGCGTGCCCGCGTTCCGCAAGCCGAAGTCCCGCAACGCTGCCACCACGCTGCTGCTGCTCGGCGGGATCTCGGTGGCGCTGTTCTCCGGTCTCATCGTGCTCGCGCAGCTCACCGGGGCAAAGATCGCCGAGAACCCGGCCGAGCAGATCGTCGGCGGCCCTCCCGGCTACGTGCAGCAGACGCTGGTGGCGCAGCTCGCCGACGCGGTGTTCGACGACTTCCGCCCCGGCTTCTACTTCGTCGTGGTGGTCACCGCGCTGATCCTGGTGCTCGCGGCCAACACCGCCTACAACGGCTTCCCGGTGCTCGGGTCGATCCTGTCGCAGGACCGCTACCTGCCTCGACAGCTGCACACCCGCGGCGACCGGCTCGCCTACTCCAACGGCATCATCGTGCTCGCCGCCGTCGCGATCGTGCTGGTCGTCGGGTTCCAGGCCGAGGTCACGCGCCTCATCGCGCTCTACACGGTCGGCGTGTTCACCTCGTTCACGCTCAGCCAGGCCGGGATGCTGCGGCACTGGAACCGGCTGCTCGCCCGGGAGACCGACCCCGCCGCCCGGCGCCGGATGCAGCGCTCGCGGGCGATCAACGGGTTCGGGGCCGTGATGACCGGCGTCGTGCTGGTCGTCGTGCTGCTCACCAAGTTCACCCGCGGCGCCTGGATCGCCATCGCCGCGATGGCCGTGTTCTTCGTGATGATGCAGGCGATCCGGCGGCACTACGACCGCGTGTCGGCCGAGCTGGTGGCCGGCGAGCCGGACACCGTGCTGCCCTCGCGCAACCACGCGATCGTGCTGGTCTCCACGCTGCACAAGCCCACGTTGCGCGCGCTCGCCTACGCCCGCGCCACCCGGCCGGACGTGCT
This sequence comes from Pseudonocardia kunmingensis, assembly GCF_006716445.1. Lineage (GTDB taxonomy): Bacteria > Actinomycetota > Actinomycetes > Mycobacteriales > Pseudonocardiaceae > Pseudonocardia > Pseudonocardia kunmingensis. Next base: position 364,015 of record NZ_VFPA01000001.1, on the reverse strand, counting down.
GGAGGCCGTCACGGTCAACGTCGACGACGCCGACACCAAGCGGCTGATGCGCGACTGGGACAAGCGCAGGCTGCCGGTGCCGCTCAAGGTCGTGGAGTCGCCGTACCGGGAGATCACCAAGCCGGTGCTGGACTACGTCAAGCGGATCCGCAGCGACAACCCCCGCGACGTCGTCACCGTGTTCATCCCCGAGTACGTCGTCGGCCACTGGTGGGAGCAGATCCTGCACAACCAGAGCGCGCTGCGGCTCAAGGGCAGGCTGCTGTTCCAGCCCGGCGTGATGGTCACGAGCGTGCCGTGGCAGCTGCGCTCGTCGGAGCGCGTGGTGGCCCGCCGTCCGGAGACCCCGCCCGGGTCCTCGCGGCGCGGCTACGAACCCGTCACCCGCGACGACACCGCGGCGGCGCCGTCCCCGGCGAAGGCGGCCCCACCCAAGTCGGCAGCGGGCCAGCGGCGACCGTGAGCACCACCGAACGGCTCGACTGGACCGACCGCGTGCTCGAGCTCGAGGTCGGGCCCGTCGCCCACGGCGGGCACTGCGTGGCCCGGCACGAGGGCCGGGTGGTGTTCGTCCGGCACGCGCTGCCGGGGGAGCGGGTGATCGCCGTCGTCGTCGAGGACGGCGGCGGAGGTTTCTGCCGCGCCGACGCCGTGTCCGTGCGGGAGGCGGCGCCGCAGCGCGTGCCCGCCCCGTGCGCGTGGGCGCGGGCGGGCGGCTGCGGCGGCTGCGACTTCCAGCACGCCGACCCGGCCCTGCAGCGCGCGCTCAAGGGCGAGGTGCTCGCCGAGCAGCTGCGCAGGCTCGCCGGCATCGAGCGGGCGGTGGAGGTCGAGGAGCTGCCGGGCGGCGCGCTCGGCTGGCGCCACCGGGTGCGGCTGGCCGTCGACGCCCAGGGTCGTCCCGGGCTGCGCGCGCACCGCAGTCACGACGTCCTGCCGATCGCGGACTGCCCGATCGCGCCCGCGGGAGCGCTGCCGCCGGTCCTGGAACACCGGTTCGACCCGGGCGGCGAGGTCGAGGTGGCCGTCGACGCCGCGGGAGCCGTGCACGTCGGCGCCGAGATCGGCGCCGGCGGGCCGGTGGTCCAGCGCGCCGCGGGGCGGGAGTGGCGGCTCACCCCTGGCGTCTTCTGGCAGGTCCACCCGGCGCTGCCCGACGCGCTCGCCGCCGTGGTGGCCGAGTGGGCGGACGCGCCGGCCGGCGGCACGGCGTGGGACCTCTACGGCGGCGTCGGGCTCTTCGCCGCGGTGCTCGCCGCGCAGGTCGGACGCGACGGCGCGGTCACCGTTGTCGAGTCCTCGCGCCAGGCCGTGGCCGACGGGCGCGCCGCGCTGGCCGACCTGCCCCAGGTGGACTGGCGGCCGGGCCGGGTCGAGCAGGTGCTGGGCGGCCTCACGGCCCGTCCCGACGTCGTCGTGGCCGATCCCCCGCGGCGGGGGCTGGGCCGGGCGCTCGTCGAGGCCCTCTGCGCCCGCGAGCCGGACCGCGTGGTGCACGTGGCGTGCGACCCGGCGGCGCTCGCCCGCGACGTCGCGCTGTTCGCCGACCGCGGGTACCGGCTCGACGGGCTGCGGGCGTTCGACGCGTTCCCGATGACGCACCACTTCGAGTCGGTCGCGCTGCTGGGCCGCGCGTGAGCGTGCTGGTCGTGCTGGCCGGGCTGCCGGGCAGCGGCAAGTCGGCGCTCGCCCGCCCGCTGGCGCGACGGCTGCGGGCCGCGCTCGTGGTCGTGGACCTGCTGGAGGATGCGGCGAGTGGCGGCTGCCGGGCCGTCGCACACCGATTGAGGTGCTGACGCATCGACTGCAGTCGGTGTGCCAGCACCGAAGTCGGTGTGCGACGCCGCGTCCGCCGGGCGCCGCTGCGCCGTTCGGCTCTTCAGCCGCGCCCTCGTGCGGGAAGCACCGACCCCTCGGTGCGGCGCCGCGGGGCGACCGGGACGATGGGCGGGTGACCAGCACGCCGCTCCCGACCCAGCAGGATCCGCGCCCGCTCCGCCCGCAACCCGTCCAGCAGCGCATCGCCGACGAGCTCGGCGTCCGGCCGCACCAGGTGGCCGCCGCCGTCGACCTGCTCGACAACGGGTCGACCGTCCCGTTCATCGCCCGGTACCGCAAGGAGGCCACCGGGGCCCTCGACGACGCGCAGCTGCGCACGCTCGAGGAGCGGCTCCGCTACCTGCGGGAGCTCGAGGAGCGCCGCACGGTCGTGCTGGACGAGATCCGCAAGCAGGGCAAGCTGGACGAGGCGCTCGAGGCGCGGATCATGGCCGCGGAGTCGAAGGCGCGGCTGGAGGACATCTACCTCCCGTACAAGCCCAAGCGCCGCACCAAGGCGATGATCGCCCGCGAGAACGGCCTGGAGCCACTCGCCGACATGCTGCTCGCCGACCCCACCCACGATCCGGCGACGGTCGCTGCGGGTTACCTGAACGAGCAGGTCGCCGACGTCGCCGCGGCACTGGAGGGCGCCCGCTCGATCCTTGTGGAGCGCTTCGCCGAGGACGCCGACCTCATCGGCGGGCTGCGCGAGCGGATGTGGTCGCGCGGGGTGCTGGTGACCAAGGTGCGGGAGGGCAAGGAGGCCGACGGCGCGAAGTTCGCCGACTACTTCGACTTCTCCGAGCCGTTCACCAAGCTCCCCTCGCACCGGATCCTCGCGGCGTTCCGCGGGGAGAAGGAGGAGGTCCTCGACGTCACGCTGGAGCCGGAGGCGGAGCCCGCCGAGCCGGGCGTCGTCACCGACTACGAGCGCACCATCGCGGCCGCCTTCCGGATCGCCGACCAGGGCCGCCCGGCCGACAAGTGGCTGAACGACGCCGTGCGCTGGGCGTGGCGCACCCGCATCCTCATGCACCTGTCGATCGACATCCGGGTCCGGCTGCGCACGGTGGCCGAGGAGGGCGCCATCGGCGTCTTCGCCGCCAACCTGCGCGACCTGCTGCTCGCCGCGCCCGCCGGCAGCCGGGCCACGATGGGTCTGGACCCGGGCCTGCGCACCGGGGTGAAGGTCGCGATCGTCGACGCCACCGGCAAGGTCGTGGCCACCGACACGATCTACCCGCACGCGCCGCGCAACGACTGGAACGGCGCATTGGCGAAGCTCACCAGGCTCGCGACGGCGCACGACGTCGACCTGATCGCCATCGGCAACGGCACCGCGTCGCGGGAGACCGACAAGCTGGCGGGTGAGCTGGTGGCCAACAACCCGGCGCTCAAGCTCACCAAGGTGATGGTCAGCGAGGCCGGCGCCTCGGTGTACTCCGCGTCGGCGTTCGCGTCCGCCGAGCTGCCCGACCTCGACGTGTCGCTGCGCGGCGCGGTCTCGATCGCCCGGCGGCTGCAGGACCCGCTCGCCGAGCTGGTCAAGATCGACCCGAAGTCGATCGGGGTGGGGCAGTACCAGCACGACCTGGCCGAGTCGGCGCTGTCGCGCTCGCTCGACGCCGTGGTCGAGGACTGCGTGAACGCCGTGGGGGTGGACGTCAACACCGCCTCGGTGCCGCTGCTGCGCCGGGTCTCGGGCATCACCGAGGGCCTCGCCGCGCAGATCGTCCAGCACCGCGACACGAACGGTCCGTTCCGCACCCGCACCGCGCTGGCCGACGTCCCGCGGCTCGGCCCGAAGGCGTTCGAGCAGTGCGCGGGCTTCCTGCGCATCCGCGGCGGTGACGACCCGCTCGACGTCTCGGGCGTGCACCCCGAGGCCTACCCGGTGGTGCACCGCATCCTGGCCCGCGCCAAGACCGACATCGATGCGCTGATCGGCAACGCCCAGAAGATCAAGTCGCTGAAGCCGCACGAGTTCGTCGACGCGACGTTCGGGCTCCCGACGGTCACCGACATCCTGGCCGAGCTGGAGAAGCCCGGGCGCGACCCGCGCCCGGCGTTCCGCACGGCCACCTTCGCCGAGGGCGTCCACAAGATCGCCGATCTGAAGCCGGGGATGCTGCTGGAGGGCGTCGTCACCAACGTGGCGGCGTTCGGCGCGTTCGTCGACGTGGGCGTGCACCAGGACGGGCTGGTGCACGTCTCGGCGATGTCGACCCAGTTCGTGTCCGACCCGCGCGAGGTCGTGAAATCCGGCGACGTCGTGCGCGTCAAGGTGCTGGAGGTCGACGAGGCGCGCAAGCGGATCTCGCTGACCCTGCGCCTCGAGGACGAGGCCGGCGGGGGAGCGCGCCAGAACCGCGGCCCGCGTGAGCAGAACCGGGGGCCGCGCGAGCAGAACCGGGGACCGCGCGACCAGAAGGGCGGACCGCGGGACCGGAAGGGCGACGGGCAGGGCCGCCGGGACCAGCAGGGCGACCAGCGCGGACGGGGCGGGGACCGCAAGGGTGGCGACCGCCGTGGCGGCCAGCGCCAGGGCGCCCCTGCCCCGATGAACAGCGCGATGGCGGACGCCCTGCGTCGCGCGGGCCTCTCGGGCGGCGACGGAAAGCGCTGAGGCCCGCCCCGCTCGCACACCGATCGTGGGTCTCGCACACCGACTGCAGTCGGTGTGCGAGACCTGATTTCGGTGTGCGAGCAGCGGGAGCCGCCTGAAGGCGCGCTCGGCCGTGCCGTCAGCGGCGGAACAGCCTCGGCAGGAACCGCAGCATCAGGGTGGACCAGGTCACGTGGGTCAGCAGCGGGGCCTGGACGCCGCCGGTCGCGCGCCGCTGCAGGGCGAACAGCGTGCCCATGACGGCCGACGCCAGCACGAGCGCCGGGTTGCGGGTGGCGACCGTCGAGGCGACGTAGACCGCGGTGGACACGGTCACCGGACGGTGCGGGGCGGCCCCGTACACCGCGCCCCGGAAGAAGATCTCCTCGGCGGCGCCGTTGGCGAGCGTGGTGGCCAGCACGAGCGGGCCGGGACCGGCGTCGGCGTGCCGCAGCACCGACGTGAGCGCGCGGTCGAGGACGGGGATGCGCCGTGCGACCAACGCCGCCCCGTAGAAGGCGGCGAAGACGCCCGCGCCGGTCGCCACGGGTGCGGCCACACCACGGCCGCGGGGGACCGGTCCGGCCGCGAGGCCGCCGGCCGTCCAGGTGGCGGCGGTGGCGAGCGTCAGCGCGGTGAACGCGCGGGAACCGGGCCGGGCGGCGAGCGACGCGCCGAGGAGCGCCGTGCCCACCGCGGTGGTGGCGGCGACGACGGGGCGGCGGCGCGGGGGTTCGGGCACGACCCGACTGTGCCGGACGCCCGGGGCGCGCCCGCGGTGGGGTCGAGCGGCCCGATCGCGGGTAGGGGAGAGGCATGGCGAGCATCGGCTACTTCCTGTCCTGCGAGCAGTTCGGCCCGAAGGAGCTCATCGACCAGGCCAAGCGCGCGGAGGCCGCGGGCTTCGAGCGGTTGTGGATCTCCGACCACTTCCACCCCTGGAACGACGAGCAGGGGCAGAGCCCGTTCGTCTGGGGGGTGATCGGCGCGCTGTCGCAGGCGACGTCGCTGCCGGTCACGACGGCGGTGACGTGCCCGACGTTCCGGATCCACCCGGCGGTCATCGCCCAGGCCGCCGCGACCGCCGCGACCCAGCTGGACGGGAGGTTCGTGCTGGGCGTCGGCAGCGGCGAGGCGCTGAACGAACACGTGCTCGGCGACCAGTGGCCCTCGGTCGGGGTTCGGCTGGAGATGCTGGAGGAGGCGATCGAGGTGATCCGCCTGCTGCACGGGGGCGAGGAGGTCAGCCACCACGGCACCTACTACGAGGTGCAGGAGGCGCGGATCTACACGCTGCCCGAGCAGCCGGTGCCGATCTACGTGTCCGGGTTCGGCCCGCAGGCCACGGAGCTCGCGGGCCGGATCGGCGACGGCTACATCACGACGATGCCCGACGCAGACCTGATCCGGGTGTTCCAGGAGGCGGGCGGGCAGGGCAAGCCGGTGCAGGCCGGCACGAAGGTGAGCTGGGACCGCGACGCGGAGCGCGCGCTCGACATCGCGCACCGCACCTGGGGAAACCAGGGCCTGCCCGGCCAGCTCGCCCAGACGCTCCCGCGGCCGCGCGACTTCATGGACGCCCAGACGCTCGTGACCCCCGACATGATCGCGGAGTCGGTGGCGTGCGGCGACGACGTCGACAAGCAGGTGGCGCAGGTCCGTCCGTACCTCGACGCCGGCGTCGACGAGCTCTACGTCTCGCAGATGGGCAGCGACATGGAGGGCTTCTTCACGGCCTGGGAGAAGGACGTCCTGCCGGCCCTGCGGTGACGCCGGCCGGGCCCCGGTGCGGCCGTGACCGCGATCACCTGGGATTATGTGTGATCGGTGGTGCGTTGGAGCCACCAGAGACCGCACCGGCCAGGTAGTACGCGTGCCGCAGGCCCCGCGGGCTCGCCCGCGGGAGCGCCGTCCGTGCTCCCGTCCCTGCGTCGGAAGATTTTTCTTGAGCGAGAACGAGCACGAGCTCGACCTGCCCCGTTTCTCCGACCTGCCGCTGCGCGCCGAGCTGCAGCGCGAGGTCGAGGAGCTGGGCTACGAGAACCCCAGCCCCATCCAGGCCCAGTCGATCGGACCGCTGGTCGAGGGCCGTGACCTGCTCGGGCAGGCAGCCACCGGCACCGGCAAGACCGCGGCGTTCGCGCTGCCGATCCTCGAGCGCCTCGCCGCGCAGCGCCCCGAGCGCAGCCGTGGCGACTCGCCGTTCGGTCTGGTCCTGACCCCCACCCGCGAGCTCGCCCTGCAGGTGTCCGAGGCCGTCACCCGCTACGGGCGCGGCGTGGGCGCCCGTGTCGTCACCGTGTACGGCGGCGCTCCCGTCGGCCCGCAGTGGAAGGCGCTGCAGCAGGGGGTCGACGTCGTCGTGGCCACCCCCGGCCGGGCCATCGACCTCATGAACCGCGGCTCGCTGCGCCTCGACGCCCTCGAGACCGTCGTGCTCGACGAGGCCGACGAGATGCTCGACATGGGCTTCGTCGAGGACATCGAGACCCTGCTCGACGCCACCCCCGACACCCGCCAGGCCGTGCTGTTCTCGGCCACCATGCCGCGGCGCATCGAGACGCTGGCCCAGAAGTACCTGCGGGAGCCGGTCACGGTCCGGATCCGCCGCGAGGCGGTGCCCGAGGGCGAGGCCCCGAAGGTGCGCCAGACCGCCTACCTCGTGCCCCGCAGCCACACCACCGCCGCGCTCGGTCGCGTGCTGGAGGCGGAGCGGCCCACGGCGGCGATCGTGTTCTGCCGCACCCGCCTGGACGTCGACGCCGTCACCGAGACGCTCACGGCCCGCGGCCTGCGCGCCGAGGCCCTCCACGGCGGCATGGACCAGGAGCACCGCACCCGCGTGGTCGAGCGGGTGCGCAGCGGGCGCACCGAGCTGCTCGTCGCCACCGACGTCGCCGCCCGCGGCCTCGACATCGACCTGCTCACCCACGTCGTCAACCACGACGTGCCGCAGTCGTCCGAGGCCTACGTGCACCGCATCGGCCGCGTCGGCCGGGCCGGCCGCGAGGGCGTGGCGATCACGCTGGTCCCGCCGTCGAAGGTGCACGCGATGCGCGGCGTCGAGCGGCTCACCGGGCAGCCCATCGAGTTCGCGCCCGTGCCCACGGCCGCCGACCTGCGGGCCGCCCGGCTGGCGCGCACCGCCGCCGTGCTCCGGGAGCGGCTCGTCGCCGACCTGCGCGACGAGGAGCCCGGCTCCCCGGCCGACGCCGACGGTGTCCGCGCGATGCTGGACGTCCTCGCCGCCGAGTTCGACGGCGTGGACGTGGCGGCGGCCGCGGTCCGGTTGCTGCAGGAGGCCACCGGCGCCCCGAACGACGACGAGGACATCCCGGTCGTCGCGCTCCCGCGCGCCGGCGAGCGTCGCGAGCCCCGCAGCCGCGGCGGCGCCGCGGGCACCCGCCCGCCCAAGGCGGGCACCACGCGGCTGTTCGTCAACGCGGGCCGCGCGAGCGGCGTGCGCCCGCAGGACATCGTGGGTGCGCTGGCCAACGAGTCGAGCCTGTCCGGGCGCGACATCGGCGCCATCCAGATCCACGAGCGGCACGCGCTGGTCGAGATCCCCGAGCACGCCGCCGACGACGTGCTGCGCAGCCTGCGCGGCGCCACGACCCTGAAGGGCCGCCGCGCGAACGTGCGCCGCGACCGCGGCTTCGCCGGGGCCGGCGCCGGCCGCGGCCGCCGCGACTGAGACCCCAACCTCGCACCTTGGAGCCTTACTGCTGATTCTCACGCCCGAGAACAGCAGTAAGGCTCCAAGGTGCGCGTGGAGCGAGTGATCAGATGGCGCAGGAGCCGTCGGCGCAGGTGTCCGCGTCGCCGCCGGCCGGGGTGAGCACCTGCAGGGGGTGGGCCTCGGTCCATGCCGTCTCCAGCACCTGCAGCAGGGCCTCCGGCGGCTGCGCGCCCGCCAACCCGTACTTCCGGTCGACCACGAAGAACGGCACGGCGCTGATCCCGTACGCCTGGGCCTGCCGCTGGTCGGCGCGCACCGCGTCGGCGTAGCGGTCGGAGGCGAGCACCGCGCGGGCCTCGTCGGCGTCGAGTCCCGCCTCGGCGGCCAGCCGCACCAGGGTGTCGGGATCGCCGATCGGGGCGCCGTCCTCCAGGTAGCCGCGGAGGAAGCGCTCCTTGACCGCGTCCTGCACCTTCCGCTCGGCGGCGAGGTGCAGCAGGCGGTGGGCGTCGAAGGTGTTGCCGGCGCGCGCACGCTCGAAGTGGAAGTCCCAGCCGTCGGCCGCGGCCGTCGCGGTCATCTGCCGGTGCTTGTCCGCGGCCTCATCGCGGGAGATCCCGTACTTGCCGGCCAGGTGCTCGGCGAGGTCGCCCTCCCGCTCGCGCGGCGCGGACGGGTCGAGCTCGAAGCTGTGGAAGCTCACCTCGACCTCGTCGCGGTGGGCGAACCCCGCGAGCGCCTTCTCGAACCGGCGCTTGCCGATCGCGCACCACGGGCAGACGACGTCGGACCAGATCTCCACCTTCACGTCCACGCTCAACCACCGGTGCGGGACGGCTGTTCCCGGCGATCTCGTGCGTTGACCACACGCGTTCGCCGGCCATCACGCGGCAGCGCGCGTGGGGAGTCGCACGTCAGGGCCCCTCGCGGCCCCGCTCACGTACTCCTCGCCGGGTGATCGCCAGGAGTGGTGGCACGGCGACAGATCTGTCGCCCTCGCACCACTCCTGCTGATCATGGCCGTTGGCGTTCCGCTGAACGCGCCCCTTTCATGGTCAGGTCGACACCAGCGCTGTGGGAGTTCGCCCCCGACAGCGCTGGTGTCGATCTGACCATGGATACCTCACGTACCCCGTGGTTGGCGGGATCGGGGCATGGACTACGCGGGAACGTGTTCGCCGGATCGGCTCGGATGCCGCCCGGAGTGGCCATGATCGGCAAGTCGGCGCGAAAACGGGCGAAATCCACCCGGGAACGCGCCGACTCCCCGATCATGACGCCCCGGGGAGCCGATATTCGCCCCCTTCCGGGTGCGGCTCAGGGTCCTGCTTCGTTGGGCACGGCCTCGCTGCGGGGGGTGGAACGGCACCACCGCCAGCCGCGTGGCACCCGGCAGGGACGGTCTCGTCGAGAACGGGCGTGCCTGGAAGTCGGGGACGGCCGCCCGGGCGACCACGTCACCCGGTAGTTGCGCCAACCGGGCCACCCGGCCACGAAAGCCGGGCGGGGCACCGGACCGAACTCGGGGGGAGGCCCTGATCCCGGGGGTGGGGCAGGTCGTGTCGAGCCGGGTACGGCGCGCCCACGCAACCCGCCCTACGAGTCGGCAACCTCGGGCGTGCTCGCGCACCCCGTGTCCGCTCGCCCGTCCCGCGCGACCCGCCGACGGGGTGCGTCGCGGCAGAAGGGTTGCGTGGGCGACTGCTGTACGACCCGGTGAACGTCGTGCCCACCGCACCGGCAAGATCGTTGCGAGATCCATCGGATCGCCCCGCTGAGGGCGAACAGCCCGACCTCGCAACGATCGATCCATCCGAGATCGAGATGATCGCCCTCGGCGGGGCGGATCCGTGGATCTCGGAAGGATCATCGGCCGTCGCGGGCCCCAGTGCGCCGTCCCCACCGCCGTGGCAGTGCATCTAACCTGACGCCCGTGTCCGATCTCCCCGACGACTGGCAGGCCTGGCGCGCGCAGACCGCCCCCGCGCGCTACGACGAGTGGTTCCGGAAGCTGGCCGAGACCGGGCGGAACGTGCACGGCGAGGCCGACCTGGTGGCCTCCTACGGCCCCGCCACGGTGCTCGACGCCGGGTGCGGCACCGGGCGCGTCGGCATCGAGCTGCACCGGCGCGGGATCGCCGTGCTCGGCGTGGACGCGGACCCCGAGATGATCGCGGCGGCCAGGGAGAAGGCGCCGGAGCTGGAGTGGGTCACGGCCGACCTCGCCGACCTGGACCGCCCGGAGCGCTTCGACGTCGTGGTGCTCGCCGGCAACGTCGTGCCCTACGTGGCCCCCGAGCGGCGGGCCGCCGCGGTGGCCGCCTGCGTGGCGCACCTCGCGCCCGGTGGCCGCCTCCTCGCGGGCTTCCCGCTCCGGCCGGACTGGCCCTCGCTCGAGGACTACGACCGCTGGTGCGAAGCCGCGGGCGCGGTGCCGGAGGACCGGTTCGCGACCTGGGAGCGGGAGCCGTACACGGGCGGCGACTACGTGGTCGCGGTCCACACGCGCGCTTCCTCTTGACAGATTTTGTCCATCGTTTTTACTGAACCCCGCACACACCTCACCGACGAGGTTCGGGGGACTTCGATGACCGCACCACGCAGCACGCGGCCACTGGCTCGGCGCACCCTTCTCCAGGCGCTCGGCGGCGCCGTCGTCGCGACACCGCTGCTGGGCGCCACGGCGTGCGGCAGCGCCGAGGCCGAGGCGAACACCCTGCGGATCAGCTACCAGCAGTGGGGCTCGGGCCGGATCATCCAGGACTACCTGACCCGGGTGGCCGGGGCGTTCGCCGTCCGCAACCCGCACGTCACGGTCGAGCTCGTACCGCTCGTCGCGTCGGAGAACGACTTCTTCACGAAGAACGAGCTGATGATGTCCTCGGAGCGCACCACGTCCGACATCGTCTACGAGGACACCTTCATCCTGAAGTCCGACATCGCGGCCGGGTACCTGCGTCCGATCGACGACTACGTGGAGCCGTGGCCGGTCTGGAACGAGTTCTACGACGTCGCGCAGCAGGCCGTGCGTGGTGAGGATGGCCGCGTCTACGCGGTTCCGGCGCCGACCGACACCCGGGCGATCTGGTACCACCGGGAGCTCTTCGCGCAGGCCGGGCTGCCGGTGCCGTGGGAGCCGCGCAACTGGGACGACCTGCTGACGGCGTTCCGCACGATCAAGGAACGGCTGCCGGACGTCATCCCGGTGAACATCTTCGCGGGCAAGCCGCAGGGCGAGAAGACCAGCATGCAGGGCGTGCAGATGCTGCTCTACGGCACCGGCTCGGTGCTGTACGACGAGGCGACGCGGAAGTGGGTGACCGGGAGCGCCGGGCTGGTGGACTCGCTGCGGTTCATCCAGACCGTGTACGCCGAGGGGCTCGGGCCGGGCCTCGCCGACGCGCTCGATCCGAACATCGCCGAGACGATCAACACCTCCTGGCTTCCTGAGGGCCGGATCGCCGCGGCGATCGACGGCAACTGGATCAACCAGAACTGGGGTCCCGGCAAGCCGGGCGAGTGGCCGGAATGGGCGGAGACCATGGCGGTCGCGGCGATGCCCACGCAGTTCGGACAGGACCCCGGCGTGGTCACGCTGGCGGGCGGCTGGTCCTGGGCGCTGCCCAGCCGGGCGCCGAACCCCGACCTCGCGTGGCAGTTCCTCACCGAGATGTGCTCGACCGAGCACGTGCTGGCCTGGACGATCGACGACAACAAGGTCAGCAACCGCCGGGACGTCGTGAGCCACCCCGACTACCGCGGGTACTCGCCCACGATCGAGTTCTTCACCGACCTGGTGCCGCTGGCCACCTACCGGCCCGCGCTCGCGCCGTACCCGCAGGTCTCCAACGCACTGCAGACCGCGACCGACGCGGCGATGCGCGGGGTGCCGCCCGAGGCCGCGGCCGCGGCCTACGACGCGGCGGTCGCCGAGATCGTCGGCTCCGACAGCACGGCGCAGGAGGCGTGATGGCGGCGGTGACGACCATGACGACGCCGGGGGCGGCCGAAGCGGCGCCCCCCGGGCGCAACGGCCCCGACCGGCGGCGCTCGCTGCTGCGGGCCTCGCCGCTGGCCCCCGCGGTGCTGCTGCTCCTGCTGTTCCTCGCCGGTCCCGTCCTCTACAGCGTCTACCTGTCGCTGACCAACCGGGCGCTGCGCGGCGAGGGTTCGTCGGACACGCAGTTCGTCGGCCTGGCCAACTTCGCCGAGGCGTTCACGACGGGTGCCTTCTGGAACTCCGTCGGCCTGACGCTGGTCTTCACGATCGTCTCGGCGGTGATCGGGCAGAACGTGCTCGGCCTCGTGCTCGCTTTGCTGATGCGGCGCGCGAGCACGGTGGTGACCGCGGTGACCGGCTCCATCGTGATCGGGGCCTGGATCCTGCCCGAGGTCGTCACCGGCTACCTCTGGTACACCTTCCTCGGCGACGAGGGGTCGTTGAACGCGCTGCTGGGCGTGGTCGGGATCCCGCCGCAGGACCTGCTGTTCTCGCTGCCCATCCTCGCGGTGTCGTTCGCGAACATCTGGCGCGGCACGGCGTTCTCGATGCTGATCTACACCGCGGCCCTGTCGCAGATCTCGCCGGAGATCGAGGAGTCCGCGCGGATGGACGGCGCGGGCCCCGCGCGGCGGTTCTTCTCCATCACGCTGCCGCTGCTCCGCCCGTCGATCATGACGAACCTGATGGTCATCACCCTGCAGACGCTGTCGGTCTTCGGTCTGATCTACATCATGACGACCGGCGGGCCCGGCACGTCCAGCCAGACGCTGCCGCTCTACATGTACGAGCGGGCGTTCAGCTACGGGCAGCTCGGGTACGGCACCGCGGTGGCCCTGATCCTGCTGCTCATCGGCGGTGTCGCCTCCATCGCCTACCTGCGGGTGCTCCCGAAGGAGGACAAGGTATGAGCGCCGTCGACGCCCGTCCCGCCGCTCCGTCGCGCGGGGCCACCGTCCGCGGGGTCCGGCGCGCGGCCATCGCCTCAAACGCCGGCCTGCTGCTCATCGCGGCGTTCTACTGCATCCCGCTGCTCTGGGTGGTGCTCGCCTCGTTCGACCCGAACGCGAGCCTGACCGTGGCCTGGCCCGCCGAACCGAGCCTCGCGAACTACCGCGAGATCATGAACGTGGAGACCACGTTCCGGCCGCTGTGGAACTCGGTCGTGCTCTGCGGCGGGGCCACCCTGCTGACGGTGGTGTGCGCGGCGCTCGGGGCCTACCCGCTCTCGCGCTACCGCTCGCGGGCCAGCCGCCCGTTCCTGCTCACGATCATCTTCGCCACCGGGCTGCCCATCACCGCGATCATGATCCCGGTGTACGCGATGTTCGTGCAGATCAACCTGATCGACTCGATGCCCGGGGCGATCCTGTTCCTGGCGACCTCCTCGCTGCCGTTCGCGCTCTTCCTCACGAAGAACTTCTTCGACGGGGTGCCCATGGACATGGAGGAGAGCGCCTGGACAGAGGGCGCGTCGATGGTGCGGACGCTCTGGTCGGTGGTGCTGCCGCTGGTGCGCCCGGGCATGGCGGTCGTCACGATCTTCACGTTCGTGGGCATGTGGGGCAACTTCTTCGTGCCGTTCATGCTGCTGCTCTCGCCGGAGAAGCTGCCGGCCGCGGTCAGCCTGTTCACGTTCTCCTCGCAGTACGGGCAGGTCGCCTACGGGCAGCTCGCCGCGTTCTCGATCTTCTACTCGGCCCCGGTCGTGCTGCTCTACCTGCTGCTGGGCCGCCGGATCGGTGCCGGGTTCACGGCGGCGGGCGGTGTCAAGGGGTAGCCGGCCCGTCGTCGATGGTGCCGAGGTCGTCGGGGGGCGCGCGGTGGCCGGCGGCGAACTCCTCGTCCCACGCCCGGGCGCCCAGCGCGGCCCGCGCGGCCTCCTCGATCCGGTCGACGTCGCCGCGCTCGGCCGGTGGGAGCGGGGCACCCACCGACTCCCGCAGCGCTGCCGCCCGCCCGAGCAGCCCTGCCGCTTCCGCGTGGCGCCCGGCGGCCGCATGTGCACCGGCCAACCCCTCGACCGCCAGGGCCACGGCGCGCGGGTCGCCGGACGCGCGGGCGGCCGTGAGCGACTCCCGGTGCAGCCGCTGGGCGCTCGGGGCGTCGCCGCGCAGCTCGGCGACGAAGCCCAGCTCGGCGAGGATCAGGGCGACGGCGCCGGTGGCCCCCATCCGGCGGTCCCAGTCCAGCCACGCGAGGAGGTGCGACTCCGCGCGGTCGAGATCGCCGCGCCGCCGCGCGCCGAGACCCAGGCCCAGCTCGGCGAACTCCTCGCCGACCGTGTACCCGAGCTCGGCGGAGAGGCGCCGGGCGCGTTCGTGGAGCTCGTCCGCCTGGTCGTGGTCGCCGGACAGCAGTGCGATGCGGCCCAGCCCGGACAGCTTGTCGGCCACCTCGGTCCAGAGCCCGAGCTCCTCGGCGATGCGCATCCCCTCCCGGTGGTGGCGCGCGGCCCGGGCGTGGTCGCCGGTGATCTCGGCGTGGGAGGCGAGGGTGAACGTGTCCTGCAGCTGCCCCCAGCGGTCACCGAGCCCGCGGAACAGGGCCGTGCTCCGTTCGGCGTCGGCGGTGATGTCCGTGATGGCCCCGCGCGTCAGCGCCTGCCGCGCCCGGATGCCGAGCGCGGCCGCCACACCCCACTCGTCCCCGCCGGCGCGGAACGTCCGGAGGGCCCTGTCGACGAGCGCCTCGCTGGCGGCGACGTCGCCGAAGCCGATGAGGGCGGCGCCGAGGAACAGCTCCGCCCTGGCGCGCCCGGGGTCGGCGGTGGGTGGGCTGCTGCGGATCGCCGCTGCCCGTGCGGCCGCGGCGGTGCTGTCGCCCAGCCGCACCGTCACGCCCGCCAGCCAGGTGGCGGCGGCGCTGGTGTCGTCGGGTTCGCCGGCGCCGACCCGCAGCGCTGCCGCGAGCGATCGCTCCGCCTCGCGCAGCCTGCCGCGCAGGACCCAGTACCAGGCCAGCGCGACGACCAGACGCAGGGCGGCGCCGCCGGGTCCGGCCTCCCGCGTCGCGTCGGCGAGGGCGGCGCGCAGGTTCGGGGTCTCGGCGTCGAGGCGGCGCAGCCACTGCCGCTGGAGCGGGCCGCGCAACAGGCTCTCGGCGTCCGCGGCGAGCCCGGTGTAGTAGCGCCGGTGGGCGGCCCGCACCCGGTCCTGCTCGCGCGCGTCGCGCAGCCGGTCGACGCAGTAGGCGGCCACGGAGTCCAACAGCCGGTACCGCGCGCCGTCCGGCCCCTCGGTGCGGACGACCAGTGAGCGGTCCACCAGCCGGGCCAGCAGGGCGACCACCTCGTCGCGGCGGACGCCGTCGCCGGAGCACACCGCTTCGGCCGCGTCGAGCGTGCACCCGTCCACGTGCACCGCCAGCCTGCGCAGCACGGTGCGCTCGGCCGCGGTGAGCAGCTCCCAGCTCCAGTCGATCATCGCGCGGAGGGTCTGCTGCCGGGCGGGGCCGCCGCGGTTGCCCGTGGTCAGCAGCCGGAACCGGTCGTCCATCCGGGCGGCGAGCTCGCGCGGGTCCAGCACGCGGACGCGGGCGGCGGCCAGCTCGAGGGCGAGCGGGAGGCCGTCGAGGCGACGGCAGATCGCGACGACGGCGTCGGCGTTGTCCGCGTCGACGACGAACCCGGGAACGGCGGCCGCAGCGCGCGCTGCGAACAGGCGCACCGCGGGAGACGCCCGCACCGCCACGGGATCGGCACCGGCCGCCGCGGCGGGCAGCTCCAGCGGCTCGACCGGCAGCAGCAGCTCACCGGCGAGCCCGATCGGCTCGCGGCTCGTCGCGAGGATCCGCACGCCCGGCGCGGCGGGCAGCAGCCGGCCGGCGAGCTCGGCGACCGGCTCGACCAGGTGCTCGCAGTTGTCCAGGACGATCACGGGTGCGGCGGCGCGCAGGGCGGCGGCGAGCCGGTCGGCGGGGCCGCCGTCGGCCGGGCGGGCGTCGTCGCGCACGCCGAGCACGGCGAGCACGAGCTCCGCCACGTCATCGGCGGTGCACCCGACCGCGGCCTCGGTAGGAGTGCGGCCGCGTCCCGCGAGATCGACGAACCACACCCCGTCGGCCACCCCGTCGGGCAGGGCCGCGGCGGCCACGGCGAGCCGGGTCTTGCCCACGCCACCCGGGCCGACCAGGGTCACCAGCCGGCCCCGTTCGAGCAGGGACCGCGCGTGGGCCACTTCCTCGTCCCTGCCGATCAGCTCGGTGAGCGGCGCGGGCAGGTTGCCCCGCTGCCGCGGGACCGGCGTGGTCCGGGCCGGGGCGGCGAGCCGCGGGTCCTGCTCCAGCACGGCCTGGTGCAGGGCGGTGATCGCGGGGCCGGGGTCGATGCCCAGCTCGTCGGCGAGCCGGTCGCGCAGCTCGCGGTAGCCGGCGAGCGCCTCGGCCTGGCGGCCTGCGCGGTAGAGGGCGCGCATGTGCGCGGCCCGCAGGCGCTCCCGGAGCGGGTGGCGGGCCACCAGGTCGGTGAGCTCGCCGACCAGCAGGTGGTGCTCGCCGAGCTCCAGCCGCACCTCGGCCTGCGCCTCCAGAGCGGTGAGGCGCAGCTCCTCCCAGCGGTTCGCGGCCGGGCGCGCGAACGTCTCGTCGGCCAGATCGGCCAGTGCCGGGCCGCGCCACAGCGCGAGCGCGTCGGCCAGCAGGACGGCCCTGTCCTTCGCGTCGGGAGCCGTGTCCGCCTGCGCGGTGAGCGCGCGGAACCGGTGGGCGTCCACGCTGTCCGGCCCGGTCCGCAACAGGTAGCCGGGGCGCCGGGAGACCACCAGCTCCCGGCCGCCGGGCTCGGCATCCTCGAGCGCGCGGCGCAGCTGCGCGACCCGGGTCTGCACGGCACCCGCGGGGTTGCTCGGCACGCGTGCGGGCCAGAGGTCCTCGACGAGCCGGTCGGTCGGCACGACCTGCCCCTCGTGCAGGAGCAGGTCGGCCAGCAGGGCCCGGACCTTCGACTCGGGGATCCGGACCGGCGTCCCGTCCGCGGCCCACACCGCGAGCGGGCCGAGCAGGCCGAATCGCATGGTCACCACCGTACTGGCCGACCTGGAGCGGATCTGGACCGAACCTGCAGCGCCGGTGTGCAGGGTCGGTGTCGACATCGCGAACGGATGGGAGCTGGAGATCATGAGCAGGTACGCGGGCACGAAGGCGGTCGTCACGGGCGGCACGCACGGCATGGGCCGGGCGATCGTCGACGCGCTCCTCGACGGGGGCGCCGAGGTGGTCCTCACCGGCCGCAGCGAGACCACCGTCGAGAAGGCCAGGACGGACCTCGCGGCGCGTCGCGCGCACGTCGTGCGCTCCGATGCCGCCAGCATGGCCGACATCGCGGCGCTCGGCGCGCTCGTGGAGGACACGCTCGGCGCGGTGGACGCCGTGTTCGTCAACCACGGCATCGCCGAGGTCGACCACGTGCTCGAGGCGGTGACCGAGGAGTCCTACGACCGGCAGTTCGCCGTGAACGCCAAGGGCGCGTTCTTCACCGTGCAGCGGCTCGCCCCGCTGGTCCGCGACGGCGGCGCGTTCGTGCTCACCACGGTCGCGAACGACCTGATCTTCCCGGGCATGAGCGTCTACTCGGGGTCGAAGGAGGCGCTGCGGTCGTTCGGGCAGGTGTTCGCCGCGGAGTTCCTGCCCCGCCGGATCCGGGTGAACGCCGTGGCCCCCGGATTCATCAAGACCCCGACGATGGGCGTGGCCGGGATGTCGGACGCCGAGCGGGCAGCGTTCGAGGAGCAGGGCAGCGCGATGACGCCGCTGCAGCGGATGGGCACGGTCGAGGAGGTCGCCGCGGCGGCGCTGTTCCTGGCCTTCGACGCCACGTTCACCACCGGCGTGGAGCTGGCGGTCGACGGCGGCTGGGCGCAGGGGATCCCGGCAGCGACCTCGTGATCTCTCGGAAGGGAAGGACCTCGGTCATGAACGACTCGTCCCGGCCCGTCGTCGACTCCCCGGAGCCGAGCGTGGCCGAGCACGTCCAGCGCTATCTCGCGACCGACGGCGCGAGCGGCTACCGGGAAGGCGGGATGCCGAACCTGCTGCTCACGACGGTCGGCCGCCGGACGGGCACGCCGCGGCGCACCGCGCTGTTCTTCGACGAGGACGACGGGCGGTACGTCCTCGTCGCGTCCCACTTCGCCGGTGGCCCGCGGCACCCGTCGTGGTACCTCAACCTGGTGGCGAACCCGGACGTACAGGTGCAGGTGCGGAGGGAGAGGTTCGCGGCGCGGGCCCGCACCGCCACCGGTGCGGAGCGGGAGCGGTTGTGGCGGCAGATGGTGGCGAAGTTCCCGCCGTACCGGACCTACCAGGCCCACTCCACCCGCGTGATCCCGGTCGTCGTCCTCGAGCGCGTCGGGCAGCGTGGCGCCGGATGATCAGGGAGTGGCCGCCACCGCGTCCTCGCGCGCCCCCAGCAGCAGGGTGGCCGGCCGGGTGGAGAATGCGTGCTCCAGCACGAGGCAGCCGGCGCCGATCGCCCCGACGTCGGCGCCGAGCGAGCTGCCCAGCGCGGTGACCGGGTGCACCCGGCGCGCCTCGGTGGTGGTGAGCAGGGTCTCGCGCAGGATCGGCAGGTACACGTCGCTGATCCGATCCCAGATCGGACCGCCGAAGACCACGGCGCGCACGTCGAGCAGGTTGCTCACCGTGGCGGCGCCGCGGGCCAGCCGGAACGCGCTGGCCTCCAGGATCCGGCGCGCCGGGGCGCTGCCGTCCGCGGCGAGCGCGCACAGGTCGGTGAACAGCTCGTCGATCTCGCGGTCGTCGGTGCCCGGCCTGCGGAGCAGGCCGACGCCCGCGGCCTCGGCCACCAGGTTGCGGGGCATGCAGGCGGCCCCGACGCAGCCGCGCTGGCCGCAGTTGCAGCGCGGCCCGTCCGTGTCCACCATCAGGTGCCCGATCTCGCCTGCGTTGTTCGTGGTGCCGCTCAGGAGCTCGCCGCCGACGACGAGGCCCGCGCCGAGGCCGGTGCCCAGGTAGAGGAACACGAAGTCCTCCAGCGCGGCCGCCGACCCCCGCGGGCCCCGCCACAGCTCGGCCAGCGCCGCCGCCGCCGCGTCCTTGTGCAGCACCACGGGGTAGCCGGTGGCCTCGTGCAGCAGCCCGCGCAGTCCCACGTGCGCCCACCCGGGCAGCAGCGGGGGCTCCAGCACCACACCGGTGCCGGGGTCGAGCGGGCCGGGCGCGGCGATGCCCAGCCCCAGCACCCGCCGCGCGTCGACACCGGTGGCGGCGACCAGCCCGTCGGCGGCCGCGGTGATCGCCTCGACCAGCCGCGGCGGGGACGCCGCGGAGGCGGGCAACGTGCGGACCGACGCCACGACGTCGCCCACGAGGTCGAGCAGGGCCACCGTGGTGACGGTGGGGTCGACGTGCACCCCGATCGCGAAGTGCCCGCCCGCGTGCAGCCGCAGCAACGTGCGCGGCTTGCCCCGCCCGGCCGGCACGAGCGTGCCCGCCTCCGTGATGAGCTCGCGGTCCAGCAGCCGGCGGGTGATGTTGGAGACCGACTGCGCCGACAGGCCGGTGAGCTCGGCGAGCTCCACCCGGGAGAGGCCCTCGGGTGCGTGCCGCACGGCGTTGAGGATCACCGCCTGGTTGAAGTCGGCGATGCGCGGCAGGTTGGTGCCCGGCCGTGCCGGCGCGCTCCTGCTGCCCTCCATGGGCGGATGATAGGTGGCGGGTCAGACCCGCGCGGCGACCGCCGCGTCGAGGGCCTCGCGCATGGCGGGGACCGGGGGCGTCCGCCCGGTCATCAGCTCCACCTGCGCCACGGCCTGGTGCAGCAGCATCTCCAGCCCGCTGACGACGCGCGCCCCCGCCGCCTCGGCCGCCGCGGCGAACGCCGTCGGCCACGGCGCGTAGACCACGTCGAGCAGGACGGCGCCCGCCCGGACGCCGGTGAACGCGTCTGCCGCACCGCTGGGGAGCGTCGAGACGACGACGTCGGCCGTGGCGAGCTCGGCCCGGGCCCGCGCCGGGTCGAGGAGGGCGTCGCAGACCGTGGGCGTGACGCCGAGGCGGGCGGCCGCCGCGTCCAGCTCGCCGGTGCGGGAGCGGCTGCGCACCAGCACCGCCACGTCGTGGATGCCCAGCTCGCGCAACGCCGCGAGGGTGGCCTGGGCCGTGCCGCCCGCGCCCAGCACCACCGCGCGCCCGCCGGGCGCGGCACCGGCGCCGCGCAGGGCCGCGACGACGCCGGCGACGTCGGTGTTGTCGGCGTAGCGGCGCCCGCCCGCCAGCACCAGCGTGTTGGCCGCGCCCGTGGCGGCCGCGAGCGGGGAGACCTCCCTGGCGACGTCCAGGGCCACCCGCTTGAGCGGCATCGTCAGCGACAGGCCCGCCCACTCGGGCCCGCGCCCGGCGACGAACCCCGCCAGGCCGGCCTCGTCGCACTCGTGCGCGTCGTAGTGCCAGCCGTCGAGCCCGAGCGCGGCGTAGGCGGCCGAGTGCAGCACCGGGGACAGCGAGTGTCCGACCGGATGTCCGAGTACCGCGGCGCGCATGCGCTCAGTATCCCGTGGCGCGCCACGAGGTCCGCTGCGAGGCCGTCGGTGGCCTGTGCCACGCTCGCCGGATGGGGGAGAACGTGCTGGTGCTCGGAGGGCGCAGCGAGATCGGGGTCGAGGTGGCACGGCGGATCGCCCCGGGAGCCACCGTGGTGCTGGCGGCCCGGCGCAGCGCCGAGCTCGACACCGAGGAGAAGGTGCTGCGCGAGGCGAGGGCCGCGGAGGTGGACCGGGTCGAGTTCGACGCCGACGCCGTCGACACCCACCGCTCCGTCCTGCTCGACGTCGTGCGCCGCCACGGGCGGCTCGACGTGGTCGTGGTCGCCTTCGGGATCCTCGGCGACCAGGCCCGCGCCGAGCGCGACCCCGCACACGCGCTGGCGATCGTGCACACCGACTACGTCGCCCAGGTCGCCGTCCTGCTGCAGCTGGCCGCGATCCTGCGCACCCAGGGCCACGGCACGCTCGTGGTGTTCTCGTCCGTGGCGGGGGCGCGGGTGCGGCGGGCCAACTTCGTCTACGGCTCGGCGAAGGCGGGCCTTGACGGCTTCGCGAGCGGCCTCGCCGACTCCCTGCACGGCAGCGGCGTCCGGCTGCTGCTGGTGCGGCCGGGGTTCGTCATCGGGCGCATGACCGACGGGATGACGCCCGCGCCGTTCTCGTCCACCCCGGCCGAGGTCGCGGAGGCCACGGTGGCCGCGCTGCGCGCCGGGCGCGGCGAGGTGTGGGTGCCGGGCGTGCTGCGCCCGATCTTCGCCGTGCTGCGGCACGCCCCGCGGGCCCTGTGGCGGCGGATGCCGCGGTAGCCCCGCCGCCCGCCGACGCTGCTCACGCCAGCAGCTCGTACCAGGCACCGTCCTCGATCGTCCGGTCGCCGTCGATCCCGACCACGCCGTCGCGGGTGAACCGGCCGGCGAGGCGGAAGCCGGCGCGCTCGGCCACGTGCCGGCTCGCGGTGTTGGACCAGGACGCGCCGATCTGCAGCCGGTGTCGGCCCAGCCCGCCCGCAGCCACAGGCGTGACGGCGTGCGCCACGACCAGGTCCAGCGCCCCGCCGACCACCCCGCGCCCCCGGGCGTCCGGATGGGCCCAGTAGCCGATCTCGCCCGCGGTGGGGTTGACGGGGTCGTCGAGCGCGAACACCGAGATGTTCGCGAGCAGCCGGTCGTCGACCGGGTCCGCCACCGCCCAGGTGACGC
The DNA here is from genome assembly GCF_006716445.1 of Pseudonocardia kunmingensis. GTDB lineage: Bacteria > Actinomycetota > Actinomycetes > Mycobacteriales > Pseudonocardiaceae > Pseudonocardia > Pseudonocardia kunmingensis. The sequence continues at coordinate 342,210 of NZ_VFPA01000001.1, read as the reverse complement.
TGCGCCCGAGCGACTCGTCGAGCCGGGCCGTCAGGACGAACTCCTGTGCCGCCTCCACGGTGTAGGGGTGCGGCAGGCCGGGCAGCCAGTGCCGGGTGCGCGGATCCGCGCAGGCCTCGACGATCCGCGGCAGGTCCGCGGCGGTGTGCGGGCGGAGCCGGACGCGCTCGCCGGTGAGCGTCGGCGTCGGCCACCAGATCGTCCGCGGGGTCATCGGGTCGGTGGCGGTGAGCGAGGCGAACCAGCCGTCCACCAGCCCGCCGCGGCGGGGCACGGCGAGGCGCCGCGTGCCCTCGTGGCGGAAGCCGCAGGCGTGCGCCACGCGCCAGGACGCGAGGTTGCCCGCCTGTGCCCACCAGTGCAGCACCGGCAGTCCGGCCTCGCGGAACGCCCACCGCGCCGCGAGCCGCTGCGCCCGCGCCATCACCCCGCGCCCGCGCGCCACCGGTGCGAGCCCGAAACCGACCGACGGCGGCGGACCCGGGTTCACGTCCAGGTTGCCGGCGAAGCGCCCGTCCGCCTCGACCGCCCAGCGGAACGCCGCGCCGGTGCGCCAGTCGTGCGGGGCCTTCTCCTCGATCCAGCGCCGCGCGTGGCCGGGGCCGTACGGGACGGGGATGCTCGTCCAGCGCACGGTCTCGGGGTCGCGCGCCATCGCCAGCACGCCCTCCGCGTCGTCGGGGGTGTGGGCGCGCAGGGTCACCACGCCGTCGGTCAGCGTCGGCGCGGACGTGGGCAGCGGCACCCGCCGATCATGGCGGAGACGCGCCAGGATTCGCATGACGAACGGCACTTTCGTCGGCTAGGTACCGACGAGAGTGCCGTTCGTCCGGGTGGGAACCTGCTCAGCCGCGCAGGCGCGGGCGCAGGTCGGCCTCGGGGATGCCGGTGAGGCCGTGCGCGGCGATCCGCGTCGCGAGCGCGTCGGCGAACGCGCGGAGCCCGCGGACGTCGACGCCTGCGGGCGGCGGAGCGGCCCAGGACCCGATCCGGTCCGCGGCGCGTTCGAGCAGCGCCGCGGCGCCCTTGGCGTTGCCGCGCTGCGCGTGCGTCAGGCCGACGGCGAGCTGCGCGAGCCCGCGCCACAGCTCCCGCTCCTGTTCCGGCGCGGCCTTCCACGCGGCCTCCAGCACCTCGTGCGCGGGGAAGGGCAGGCCGGCGTCGAGCAGGCGCTGGGCCTCGGTGACGCTCTCGTCGGCGCTGAGCACGAGGTCCTCGGGCACCCGCTCCACGCCCTCGGCGCCGTGGGGGAGCGGGCGGCCCGCCGCGTCGCGGGGGCGGGAGTTGCGGGCCCGTCCCGACGGGTCCCTGTCGCGCGCGATGCTCACGTCCACACCGTGCCACGCGCGGAGCACACTGGCGGTGTGGATCACCTCATGCGCGCCGAGGCACTGCTCACCGCCACCCCGCTCGTCGACGGCCACAACGACCTGCCGTGGGCGCTGCGCCGCGTCGCGGGCCCGGACCCGGCCGACGCCGTCGCCGGGACCGACCTGGTGGCCGGGATGCCCGCGCTGCAGACCGACCTGCCGCGGCTGCGGGCCGGACGCGTCGGGGTGCAGTTCTGGTCGGTGTACGTGCCGTGCTCGTTCGCCGGTTCCGACGCGGTGACGGCCCTGCTCGAGCAGGTCGAGCTCGTGCACCGGCTCACCGAGCGCTACCCGGACCTCGCCCTCGCCACCACGGCCGACGCCGCCGAGGCCGCGTTCGCGCAGGGCCGGGTGGCCTCGCTGCTCGGCGCCGAGGGCGGGCACGGCATCGCCGGATCGCTCGGGGTGCTGCGGGCGCTGCGCCGTCTGGGCGTCCGGTACCTGACGCTCACCCACAACGCGAACACCGAGTGGGCCGACTCGGCCACCGACGAGCCCGTGCACGGAGGCCTGAGCGACTTCGGGCGCGAGGTCGTGCGGGAGATGAACCGGATCGGGATGATCGTCGACCTCTCCCACGTCGCGGCCACCACGATGCGCGACGCGCTCGCCACGACCGCGGCGCCGGTGCTGTTCACGCACTCCTCGTGCCGCGCGGTGAACGACCACCCGCGCAACGTGCCGGACGACGTGCTGGGCGCACTGGCCGCGAACGGCGGCGTCTGCATGGTGACGTTCGTGCCGCGCTTCGTCTCGGCGGCGGTGACCGCCTGGGACCGGGAGCTGGGGGACGCGATGGCGGCGGCGGGCCATGACCACCGCGACGTGGCGGCCCGCAGCGCCTTCGCCGCCGACTGGGACGGCCCGCCGTGCCCGCGGGCGACGCTCGACGACGTGGTGGCGCACGTCGAGCACGCCCGCGAGGTGGCGGGCATCGACCACATCGGTCTCGGCGGCGACTACGACGGCACGGTGGAGCTGCCCGTCGGGCTGGAGGACGTGTCGCGCTACCCGGTGCTGTTCGCCGCGCTGCTCGAGCGCGGCTGGAGCGAGGAGGACTGCGCGAAGCTCGCCGGCCGCAACGCGCTGCGCGTGCTGCGCGCGGTGGACGACGCGGCCGCCGCCTGACCGCGCTGCGATAGCGTGACCCGGTGCCGGACCGCGTCGTCGAGATCTTCACCGACGGTGCGTGCAGCGGGAACCCCGGCCCGGGTGGCTGGGGCGCCGTCCTGCGGTACGGCGCCGTCGAGAAGGAGCTCCGCGGCGGCGAGGTCGGGCCCACCACCAACAACCGGATGGAGCTGATGGCCCCCATCCGGGCGCTGGAGAGCTTGACCCGTCCCGTCGTCGTGCGGATCTACACCGACAGCACCTACGTGCGCAACGGCATCCTCAGCTGGCTGCCCCGGTGGAAGGCCAACGGCTGGACCACCTCGGCCCGGACCCCGGTGAAGAACGCCGACCTGTGGCAGCGCCTGGACGAGGCGGCGTCGCGGCACCAGGTCGAGTGGCTCTGGGTGAAGGGCCACGCAGGCCACCCGGAGAACGAGCGCGCCGACCGCCTGGCCGTCCGCGGCCTGTCGGAGGTTGCAGGCCGCCCCTGACACCTGACGCACCTTGGAGCCGTACTGCTCTTCCCGGGCCCGAGAATCAGCAGTAAGGCTCCAAGGTGCGGTGGTCAGCGCGCGACGCGGTACCAGATGTTGGTCGAGAGCGGTGTGTGGCTCACGTCCATCCGTTCGAGGGCGACGGTCGTGCCGCCCGGGTGGTCGAACAGCCGCACGCCGTCGCCGAGCAGGACGGGGGCGATGCACGTGAGCACCTCGTCGAGGACGCCGGCCTCCAGGCACGAGCGGGCGGTCCGCGCGCCGAGGACGTCCACGTAGCCGTCGCCCGCGGCGGCGCGGGCCGCGGTGACGGCCTCCTGCAGGTCCGTGACGAAGGTGAAGCCCGGCAGCGGCTCCCGCGGCGGGCGGCTGGTGAGCACGAACTGGGGACCGCTCCACCCGCCACCGAAGACCTGCCCCTCGGCCTCGGTGCCCCGGTGCGGGGAATCGCCGCGGAACGTGCGCCCGCCGACGAGGATCGCGCCGGTCCGGCTGATCAGCTCCGTCACCAGCGGGTCCGGCCCGAGGAAGGGCGTCAGCCAGGACATGTCACCGCCGGGTCCCGCGATGAACCCGTCCAGCGACATCGTGACCGAGTACAGCACCTTCGCCATGAGCTACCTCCACAGTGATCGTTGTGCCTGACCCCTGTCGAGACGGCAGGACGCCGGGGAACTCATCGGTCGGGCGGTGCCAGCGCCGCGGGCAGGGTCATGGGCAGCCCGAACGCCGGGAACAGACCGGTGTCGTGGAAGGCGGTGGCCTCCACGACGAGGCCGTCCTCGATCCGCAGCACGGAGACGGCGAAGGCGTGGTGGACGGTGTCGCCGGGGGCGCGCAGGTACGCGGCCGCGGCCGGCTGCGCGTTCGCCCGCACCGGCAGCACCTTGAACCGCCCGACGTAGTGCGGCGCCGTGGGGTCCCAGCTCGTCGCCAGTGCGGCGAGCACCGTGTCGCGGCCGCGGAACCACATCGGCCACGGCGGCATCGAGGTGCGCACGTCCTCGGCGAGCAGCGCCGCGACGGTGTCGAGGTCGGCGCGTTCCACCGCGTCCATGTAGCGGCGCAGCACCGCGCGCTCCTCGGGGGTGGCCCCCGTCGCCGCCGCCCACTCCGCGCGCCGCTCGGGCAGCCGCTCGCGCAGCGTGGCGCGGGCCCGCTGCAGCGCGCTGTTCACCGACGCGACGCTGCCGCCCAGCACCGGGGCGATCTGCGCGGCCCGCCACCCCAGCACGTCGAACAGCAGCAACGCGGCGCGCTGGCGGGGCGGCAGGTGGTGCAGCGCGGCCAGGAAGGCCAGCTCGATCGTCTCGCGCGTCACCGCCACCGCCGCCGGGTCGGCGTCCTCCGACGCGACCGGCTCCCACATCCGGTCGGGGAAGGGCTGCAGCCAGGGGAGGTCGGTGCGGGGCGGCAGGTCGGCGCTCGCGTCCGAGGGCGGCCGCAGGTCCGGTGGCAGCACCCGCCGGCTCCGGCTGTCGAGGACGTCGAGGCAGGCGTTCGTGGCGATCCGGTAGAGCCAGGCGCGGACGCTCGAACGCCCCTCGAAGCTGCTCATGCCCTTCCAGGCCCGCAGGAACGTCTCCTGCACCAGGTCCTCGGCCTCGTCGTAGGAGCCGAGCATCCGGTAGCAGTGCACCCGCAGCTCGCGCCGGTGGCGCTGGACCAGCGTCGTGAACGCGGTCTCGTCGCCCACACCGTCCCCGGCCTGCACGGGCTGCAACCTACGCCGTTCCCCCGGCGTGGCGCCCGCGGACGTGTGGCGCCCGCCGGGGTACCACGAGTCCGGACTCGTAGGCGAGGACGACGAGCTGGGCGCGGTCGCGGGCCTGCAGCTTGGTCATCGCGCGGCTCACGTGGGTCTTCGCGGTGGTCGGGCTGACGACCATCCGCGCGGCGATCTCGTCGTTGGAGAGCCCGTGAGCGACGAGGGCCACCACCTCGCGCTCCCGGTTGGTGAGCAGGTCGAGGTCGGGCGAGGAGAGCGCACCGGGTGGCCGGGCGACGAACTCGCTGATCAGCTGCCGGGTCACCGCGGGCGAGAGCAGCGCGTCGCCGCGGGTGACCACCCGCAGTGCCTGCAGCAGACCGGCCGGGTCGGTGTCCTTGAGGAGGAATCCCGCCGCCCCGGCGCGCAACGCGTTGAACAGGTGCTCGTCGAAGCCGTAGTTGGTCAGCATCACGACCTGCACACCGGCCAGCCGGTCGTCCTCGACGATGCGCCGGGTCGCCTCGATGCCGTCCATCACGGGCATCTGCACGTCCATGAGCACGATGTCCGGCCGGTGCGCGAGGGCGGCATCGACACCGTCCCGACCGTTACCGGCCTCGGCGAGCACGGTCAGGTCGTCCTCCGCGTCCAGGAGGGCCCGGATGCCGGAGCGGATCAGTTCCTGATCGTCGACGAGTACGACGGTGATCATCGACGTCCGTTCGTCGGCAGCTCGGCCACGACCGAGAAGCCCCTGACCGGGCCGGGGCCCGCCACCAGGTGGCCGCCGAGCCCGGTGACCCGTTCCCGCATGCCGATCAGCCCGTGGCCGGGCACCGGCGGCTCGCGGGAGGTGTCGCCGTCGTCGGTGACGCGCACCGTCAGCGCCCCGCGTCGGTAGCGGAGGCACACGGTCGCGGTCGCCTCGCCGGCGTGCCGGGTGACGTTGGTCAGGGCCTCCTGGATGACGCGGTAGGCCGTCTGGTCGACCTGCGGCGGCAGCGGGCGCGCGCGTCCCTCGACCACGACCGTGACGGGCAGGCCGGCGGCGCGAGCCTGCTCGACCAGCGCCGTCATCCGCTCGAGGCCCGCGCCGTTCGCGTCGTCGTCGCGGCGCAGGGTGTCGAGGGTCGCCCGGAGCTCGCGGGACGCGTTGCTGCTCGCCTCCTGGATGGCCAGCAGTGCCGCGGCCGGCTCCTCACCCTTCTTCCGGGCCAGGTGCGCCGCCACACCGGCCTGGACCTTGATCACCGAGATGCTGTGCGTCAGCGAGTCGTGGAGTTCCCGAGCGATGTGCAGGCGCTCCTCGACCGCGTGGCGGCGACCGGCCTCCTCGCGGGTGCGCTCGGCCTCCTCGGCACGCTGCTCGACCTCGCGCACATACGCCCGCCATTGCACGAACGCGACAGCGGAGATCACGCCGGTGGCGAGCCAGCCGGCTGCGTAGAACCGACTCCGATCCCGACCGGTACGCACGGCTGCGGAGCCTACGGGGTGGCTGTCACGGGCCGCATCCTCCGCCGGGAGTGCTCCCCGCGTACTCCCCGCGCAGCAGTCCCGAGAGCTCCCTGCGGCGGGAACGGGGGACGAAAGAGTCATCTCCGGTAGGACTTTTCACGGATTCGGCTCGTGAAGGATCGAATGCAATCAGGCGTGGCAAAGGACTGAATTGCGATGACAATGACAAAATTGCCCGGCACGGAACGGGCGCCGTTGGGCATCCGGCTGCTGCAAGGCCTGAGGAGGGACCTGGACTGGTCGACGATGACGGCCGAGGAGCTGGCCGCCCGGAGCGCCGCGGAGAACCGCACGGTGGCGTCCCGTCCGGCCCGGGTCATCATCGGGTTCCCGGACCGGGGCGCCGTGATCCGGTGGCGGGAGGTCGCGCTGCCCGGCCGCCGGTTGCGGGTCCGGGTGCACCGGCCGTCGCCCGGGCGCCGCGGCCGGGGCGCCGACCGGACGCACCTGCCGCTCGTGCTCCACGTGCACGGCGGTGGGTTCGTGGGCACCGCGGTGCAGAGCGACTGGGTGAACAGCCACCTCGCCGCGCGGCTGCCCGCGGTCGTCGTCTCGGTCGAGCACCGCCTGCTCGCCCCGGGGACCCCGATGTCGGCGGCCGCCGACGACGGCTGGGACGTGCTGCGGCACGTGCTGGAGAACGCCGCGGCATGGGGCGTCGACCCGGCGCGGACCGCCGTATTCGGTGAGAGCGCCGGCGGGCTGATCGCTGCGCTGGCCGCGCTCCGGGCCAGCGCGTCCGGCCTGGCCCTGGCCGCGCAGGTGCTGGTCAACCCCTGCGTCGACCTGACCCCGGCGATGTTCGACCACGCCTCGATCATGCAGCACGCCCACAGCCCGACCCTCACCGTGGCGCGGTTGGAGGTGTTCCGCCGGCTCGCCGTTCCGCGGGGAACGGATCCGCGTGCGGTGTCGCCGTTGCACGCCGACGACCTGGGCGGGCTGGCCCCGGCGCTCGTGGTGGTGCCGACCCTCGACCCGGTGGCCGACCACGGCCGCCGTTACGCCGAACGACTGCGCGCGGCCGGGACGCCCGCGCGCACCGCCGAACACCCCGGAGCGACGCACGCCTTCCTCAGCACGCCGGGTGTGGTGCGCCAGGCCAGGGCCGCGCGCGACCAGATCGCCGGGTTCCTGCGGGATCGCCTGGTGGATGCACGGCCAGGGCGCGACGAGATCGACCAAGACGGGAAGCGATGACCACCACCGAACTCGCCGGGGTGAGCGAGCAGTCCACGCCATCCCCGGATCCCGGATCCGCTCCACAACGGGGCGCGACCTCGCTGCTGCGCCCCCATCTGGGGAGCTTCGCCGCCGTCGTGATCCTGCAGATCATCGGCGCTGTCGCCGGTCTGGCTCCGCTGCTGGCCGTCGTCGAACTGGGTCGCGCCCTGCTGGCTCCCGCCCCGATCGAGCACGGCCATGTCTGGTTCGTCGTGATCGCGGGCGCGGTCGGCCTGCTCGCGCGGCTGTTGTTCACGGCCGCGTCGTCGGGGATCGGGCACGTCCTGGACGACCAGGTGCAGCTGTCGTTCCGCCGAGCTCTGGCCGCGCGGTTGGGGCGGGCACCGATCGGCTGGTTCTCCCGGCGCCGGACCGGTGAGCTGGCCAAGGTCGTCGGCGAGGACGTGAGCGCCGTGCACCCGTTCATCGCCCACGCCCCCGGCGAGCTCGTCGCCGCGTTCGTGGTGCCGCTGGTCTCGCTGGCCTACCTGGTCACCGTCGACTGGCGGCTCACACTGATCACGCTGGTACCGGTGGTCCTGGCGGTGGCGCTGGTCCCCGTGATGATGACGCCGACCCGGCTGCGCGAGCAGGAGGAGTTCGACGCGGCGATGGGACGGATCGCGAGCTCCGTCGTCGAGTTCGTGCAGGGCATCGCGGTGGTCAAGGCGTTCGGTGGAGGCGAGCGCGCCCACCGCAGGTTCCGCACGGCCGTGGACGACTTCGTCGGCTCCTTCTCCCGGATGGTGCGCGGTCTCGCCGGGATCGCGGCGGGGATGCAGCTGGCGCTGTCGCCACCGTTCGTGCTGCTGGTCGTGCTGATCGGCGGTGCCGCCCTGATCACGACCGGTGGCATGGCCCCGGCCGACCTGCTGCCCTTCCTGCTGCTGGGGCTCGGCCTGACCGCTCCGGTGGCGGCGCTCGGCCACGGCTTCGACGACCTGCAGGCCGCCCGGCGCGCGGTCGGCCGGATCCGGGACGTGCTCGCGGTGCCGTCACTGCCGGAGCCCGCGCACCCGGCCGCACCGCAGGGCCACCGGGTGGAGCTGCGCGGCGTGCGCTTCGGCTACGAGACCGACCACGAGGTGCTGCGGGGGATCGACCTGGTGCTCGAGCCGGGCACGGTCACCGCGGTCGTCGGGCCGTCGGGGAGCGGGAAGTCCACGCTGGTCCAGCTCTTGCCGCGGTTCTTCGACCCGACCCACGGTTCGGTCGTCCTGGGTGGTGTCGACCTGCGCGAGCTCGGTAGCCGCGAGCTCTACGAAAAGGTCTCGTTCGTCTTCCAGGACGTCCGCCTGCTGCGTGCGTCGGTGGCGGACAACATCGCGCTGGCGGTGCCGCACGCCGACCTCGACGACGTGGTGCGCGCCGCCCGCCTGGCGAACATCCACGACCGGATCCTCGAGATGCCGCGCGGCTACGAGTCCGTGATCGGTGACGACGCCGGGCTCTCAGGTGGCGAGGCGCAGCGGATCTCGATCGCACGTGCGCTCCTCGCGGACGCGCCCGTCCTGGTGCTCGACGAGGCGACCGCCTTCGCCGACCCGCAGACCGAACACGCGGTGCGCCGGGCGCTGACGAACCGGGTGGGCGATCGGACGGTCCTGGTCATCGCCCACCGCCTGGAGACGGTCGCCGACGCCGACACCGTGGTGGTGCTGGAGAACGGGGAGATCGTCGAGCGCGGCAGGCCCACCGAGCTGCTGGCACAGGACGGGAGGTTCGCCGCCTTCTGGCGATCCCACCGATCCGCGACGGAAGGCGAGGAACGCCCGTGATCTCGATGTTGCTGCGTGTGCTGGGACGGGAGTACGCCCGGCCGGTGCGTCGCACCGTCGCCCTGATGACGATCACCGCGATCGCCGAGGGCCTGTCCTACGCACTGCTGGTTCCCGTGCTGCAGGCTCTGTTCGGGAGCACGCCCGGGGACGCGTGGCCGTGGCTGATCGCGTTCGGGTCCGCGGTCACGGTCTACGCGGTGCTGCGCTACCTCGGCGATCTGTCCGGTTTCCGCGCCGGGACCACGCTGCTGGAGGGGATGTACCGCCGCCTCGGCGACCATCTGGCCCGGCTGCCGATCGGCTGGTACGGCGGCGGCCGCGTCGGGGAGGTGTCCGCACTGGCCGGCGGGGGCGTCCTGCAGGCGATGAGCGTGATCGCACACCTGCTGGCACCGTTCATCTCGGCCGCGGTGACGCCCCTGACGATCGTCGTCGTCATGCTCGCCGTGCACTGGCAGCTGGGGGTGGCCGCGGCGGTCGCCGCACCGGTCGTGGCGGCGGTCCAGGTCTGGACGGGACGCGCGACGGCCGCCGCCGACGCCGAGCGCCACGAGCGTGACCACGAGGCCACCGGGCGGGTCATCGAGTACCTCCAGGCCCAGCCGGTGCTGCGGGCCGGTGGCCGCACCGTCGAACGCTTCCGGTTCCTCGACGACTCGCTGCGGCAGCTCCAGCGGGCGTCCCGTCGGAGCCTGCTGGCGGCCCTGCCCGGCGTCGTGGGCGTGACGCTCGTGGTGCAGGCGGTGTTCACCGTGTTGCTGGTTCTGGGCGCCTACCTCACGCTCGGCGGGGGCATCGGGGCGGCAGAGGTCCTGGCGGTACTGGTGCTGGCTGCCCGCTGCGCGGACCCGCTGCTGTCGCTGTCCGACATCGGCGGCAAGCTCCGCGCCGCGCGTTCCGAGCTGTCCCGGCTCGACGCGGTGCTGCGCACCGAACCCCTGCCGGAACCCCGGGAACCGGTCCGACCGGTCCGCCACGACCTGGAGTTCGAGTCCGTCGCCTTCCGGTACGGCGACCGTCCGGTGCTCGACGACGTGTCGGTGTCCGTGCCGGAGGGACAGCGGCTCGCCGTCGTCGGACCCTCGGGTGCGGGGAAGAGCACGTTGCTGCAGCTGCTCGCGCGGTTCGCCGACGTGGACGCCGGCGCGGTGCGCGTGGGCGGCGTGGACGTGCGCGCGATCGACACCGACGTGCTGATGGCGCAGTTCGCCATCGTCTTCCAGGACGTCTACCTCTTCGACGGCACGATCGAGGAGAACGTGCGCCTGGGCCGTCCCGATGCCGATGCGGCGCAGGTGCGGGCGGCCGCGACCGCGGCGCGGCTGGACGAGGTCATCGCCCGGCTGCCCGGCGGATGGGCGACGAACGTCGGCGAGGGTGGCGCACTGCTCTCGGGTGGCGAACGCCAGCGCGTCTCGATCGCGCGAGCGCTGCTGAAGGACGCACCCGTCGTGCTGCTGGACGAGGTGACCTCCGCGCTCGACCCGCTGAACGAGGCGGCCGTCCACGAGGGCATCGAGCACCTGATGGCGGGCCGGACGGTGGTGATGGTGGCGCATCGGATGCAGACCGTCCGACGCGCCGACCGCATCGTCTTCCTGGAGGGCGGCCGGATCGTGGAGGAGGGCAGCCACGACGACCTCCTGCGCCACGCCGGCCGCTACGCCGACTTCTGGAACACCTCCCTGGCACCTTCCGGCACGTGAGCGCCTCAGCTCCCGTTCAGCAGCTGCTCGAACGGCACCGGGGTGTCGAACGGGTCGGGCGCCGCCGTCGCGGAGCGGCCGGCCACCAGGTCGGCCAGCTCTCCGGCGGCCCGGGCGATGCGGCGGTCCAGCGCCGGGACGCCTGCGCTGCCGCCCGCCCAGTCCTCGGGCGCGGCGAACACCGCGGTGGGCACGACCACCGCGTGCAGGTACGCCATCAGCGGGCGCACCGCGTGCTCGAGCGCGAGGGAGTGCCGGCCCGTGCCGCCGGTGGCGGCCACCAGGGTGGGCTTCCCGTCGAGCACGCCCTCCTCCAGGGCGTCGAAGAACAGCTTGAACAGGCCGTTGTAGGACGCCGAGAACGTCGGCGTGACCGCGACCAGGGCGTCCGCGCCGACCACCGCGTCCACGGCCGGGCGCAGGCCCGGCGCCACGAAACCGGTGAGCACCGCGTCGACGAGCTCGTGGGCGTGCTCGCGCAGCTCCACGACCTCGACCCGCACGTCCTGCCCGCGGTCGGCCAGCGCCCCCGAGGTGGCGGCGGCGAGCCGGTCGGCGAGCAGCCGGGTGGAGGACGGGACGCCGATCCCGGCGCTCACGACCGCGATCTTCCGGGTGGTCATGCCGACACCTCTTCCGTCTCGCGTGCGGTCTTCAGGCTCTCGTGGGTCGGGGCGTCGGGGACGCCGGCCGGGGTCCGTGCCGCGAACTCCTCCCGCAGCACCGGGATCACTTCCTCTCCCAGGATGTCCAGCTGCTCGAGCACGGTCTTGAGCGGCAGGCCGGCGTGGTCCATGAGGAACAGCTGGCGCTGGTAGTCGCCCGCGACCTCGCGGAAGGTCAGCGTCTTGTCGATGACCTGCTGCGGGCTGCCGACCGTCAGGGCCGTCAGCTGCGAGAAGTCCTCCAGCGACGGGCCGTGGCCGTAGACCGGGGCGTTGTCGAAGTAGGGCCGGAACTCGCGCACGGCGTCCTGGGAGTTCTTCCGCATGAACACCTGCCCGCCCAGGCCGACGATCGCCTGGTCGGCCGAGCCGTGGCCGTAGTGCTCGAAGCGGCGCCGGTAGAGCGCCACCATGCGCCGGACGTGCCCGGCGTCCCAGAAGATGTTGTTGTGGAAGAAGCCGTCGCCGTAGTACGCGGCCTGCTCCGCGATCTCCGGGCTGCGGATCGAGGCGTGCCACACGAACGGCGGCACCCCGTCCAGCGGCCGCGGTGTGGAGGTGAAGCCCTGCAGGGGCGTGCGGTGCTTCCCCTCCCAGTCGACGACGTCCTCGCGCCAGAGCCGGCGCAGCAGCGCGTAGTTCTCCACGGCGAGCGGGATGCCGTCGCGGATGTCCTTGCCGAACCACGGGTAGACCGGCCCGGTGTTGCCGCGGCCCATCATCAGGTCGACGCGGCCGTCGGACAGGTGCTGCAGCATCGCGTAGTCCTCGGCGATCTTCACCGGGTCGTTCGTGGTGATGAGCGTCGTGGCCGTGGACAGCAGCAGCCGCTGCGTCCGCGCGGCGATGTAGCCGAGCATGGTGGTGGGGGAGGAGGGCACGAACGGCGGGTTGTGGTGCTCGCCGGTCGCGAAGACGTCCATACCCACCTCCTCCGTCTTCAGCGCGATGGCGACCATCGCCTTGATCCGCTCCGCCTCGGTCGGGGTGCGGCCCGTGGTGGGGTCGGGCGTGACGTCACCGACGGAGAAGACGCCGAACTGCATGCCCATCTCGATCCCTGCCTCCAGTAGTTGCATCTGCAATTACCCGGCCCAACGCAGGGAGGCCGGCTTTCATGCCCGGACCGTGCTCGGCGCCACTCCGCGCTCGCGCTTGAACGCCGCGCTGAAGGTGAACGCGTCGGAGTAGCCGACCCGGCGCGCCACCGCCCCGACCGTGACGTCGGGGTCGGCGAGGTACTCGGCGGCGAGCGTCATCCGCCAGCTGCGCAGGTAGGCGAGCGGTGCGTCGCCGACGAGCTCGCGGAACCGCTTCGCGAACGCCGCCCGTCCCGACCCGCCCCGCGCGGCCAGCTCCTCCACGGTCCAGCGCCGCGCCGGATCGGCGTGCAGCGCCTCGAGCGCAGGCCCGACCACGGGGTCGGCCAGCGCGGCGAACCAGCCCGGCCGCTCGGGCGCGTGCGTCGCGAACCAGGCGTTCAGCGTGCAGGTGAGGAGCCAGTCCAGCAGCCGGTCGGTGACCACCGCCGGCCCGTCGCAGCCGCGGTCGAGCAACTCGAGCAGGACGACGCAGTCCGGGTCGTCGGGCGCGACGACGGCGGCCGGGGGCAGCGCGCTCGTCAGGCGGACCCCGCCACCCCGGGACCGGTACCCGCACACCAGGAGGGCCGCGCCGGCGTCGCCCGCCCGCACGGTCACGGTGGCGCCCGGCTGGATCATCGCGACCCCGCCGGCGGGGAGCCGCTCGCCCGCCACGTCGACCTCACCCGACACCACGCCGCACAGCACCAGCGGCGAGCCCACGGGAACCGCGTACTCCTCGCCGGGGGCGAGCGGGGTGCGCCGCAGCGCGCCCTCGTGGGTCCGGATCCCACGGAGCAGGGTCTCCAGGACCGTCACACCTTCGGAGCATAGACGCGCACGCATCCGCCGCGGACGCGCGAGCATGGTCGTGGGAGGCGTCCCCGAGATCCACTGGTCGCATGGACGCAGATATCTCGGTGCTGGCCGGGAGTGGTAAGTCGGGTCGTCGGGTCGCCGCGGCGCTGCGGGCCGCCGGGCATCCGGTGCGGGTCGCGTCCCGGACCTCGGAGGTCACGTTCGACTGGCTGGACGCGAGCAGCTGGCCCGCCGTGACCGCTGGGGCCGGCGCGCTCTACCTCGTCGCCCCCGGCGACCCCGCCCCGCTGCGGCCGTTCGTGGACCTCGTGCAGGAGGCGGGCGTGAAGCGCGTGGTGCTGCTGTCGGGCCGGAACGCCGACGAGTGGGGAGGCCGATACGGGCACGCCATGGTGGCCGCCGAGGACGTCGTGCGCGGAAGCGACCTGAGCTGGACGATCGTGCGGCCGAACAACTTCATGCAGAACTTCACAGAGGATGTGTGGCACGCTCCGCTGCTCGCCGGCCGGCTCGCCCTTCCCACCGGCGGGGTGCCGGAGCCGTTCATCGACCTCGACGACCTCGCGGCCGTTGCGGCCCGGCTGCTCACATCCGACGGGTACGAGGGCCGGACGTTCGAGCTGTCCGGACTCACTGCCCTGACCTTCGGCGACGCCGTGGCCATGATCGCAGCTGCCACGGGGCGGCAGATCCGGTATGACGAGATCACCCCGGATGCGTACGTCGAAGAGCTGCGCGCCGACGGCGTCGGGGAGGACTGGGTCACCGAGCTGAGCAGCATGTTCGAGGTGCTCCGGGACGGCATCAACGCCGCCCCGGCGCCCGGTGTCGAACAGGTCCTCGGCCGACCGCCGCGGTCGTTCGCCGACTGGGTGGCGCACATCGCACCCACAGGGGTGTGGGACGGCTGAGCCGCGGCTGCGCCGGACGGTTCGCGTCACGCCTTCGGCCCGACGGCATCGTCGAGTGCGGCCACCGCGTCCTTCCGCGCCACCGAGATCGTGTTGTAGCGGGGGAAGCGGTGGGCGATGCCGAGCCGCTCCAGCCCCGCGGCGCTCGACGAGCTCCTGCTGCCAGGGCTCGAGCACGATGGGGCGGGTGTGCTTCTTGCCCGGGCCGTGCTGGGGGAAGAGGCAGATCCAGTGCTTCGTGAAGCTCTTCACCGCAGTGCAGCCTGTGCGCTGCACGACGGAGACGGCGCTGCCGACGGCAGCACCTCGCGCATCGCGTGCTGCACCTCGCGCTGTATGCCCGGCCAGTCGTCGGCGCACTACACCCAGAGGCAACTGGTGCGCTGCGCCGTGGTGATGTGCCCGTCGCCCGGATATGCGCCGAGCAGGTAGGCGTACGAGGCGTCCAAGCCGCGACCGGCGCACAGTGGACAGTCGGCCGAGCGACCAGGGGCGTCGAGATCGGCACGCCGATCTCCCTTGCGCCAATGCGCGACCGTCCGCTCGGGGATCCCGGTGATCCGGGCGATCTCGCGGGTGCTGCTGCCCGCCCGGCACAGCGCGCGGACCTGCTCGACGGAGCGCCGGGAGTGCATGACGGGAGTGTGGCGTGCAGCACTGACAGTCCCGCGCCGCTTCTGCAGCGGTGCCCCCGGTGGGATTCGAACCCACACTGAACGCTGTTTGAGAGCGCAACCTCTGCCGATTGGGTTACGGGGGCGGTGCTGCCGACAGCATAGCGGCGCGACGTGCGCCGTCTCTCACCGGGAACCGCCGAGATCACAATCGCGGCGGGCCCCCGGCCGGTACTCTGAATGGATCACGCAATACCTCCGACAAAGGAGCAACCCTGTGACCCAGCAGGTTTCCGAGCAGGCCACCGAGGACGAGGCCCGACCGGCCGCCGGTCTGCGTGTGCTCGTCGTGGAGGACGAGGCCCTCATCCGCCTCGACCTCACCGAGATGCTCAGCGAGGAGGGCTACGTCATCGCCGGCGAGGCCGGTGACGGCGAACAGGCCGTCGCCCTCGCCCGGGAGCTGCGCCCGGACCTCGTGATCATGGACGTCAAGATGCCGAAGATGGACGGCATCGCGGCCGCGGGCTCGATCGTCGAGGAGAAGATCGCGCCCGTCGTCATGCTCACGGCGTTCAGCCAGCGCGACCTGATCGAGCAGGCGCGGGACGCGGGGGCGATGGCCTACCTCGTCAAGCCGTTCGCGCGCCACGAGCTCGTGCCCGCCATCGAGCTGGCCGTGTCCCGGTTCGCGGAGAAGCGCGCGCTCGAGGACGAGGTCGCCACGCTGAACGACCGGCTCGAGACCCGCAAGGTCGTCGACCGGGCGAAGGGCCTGCTCATGACCCGGCAGAGCATGACCGAGCCGGAGGCCTTCCGCTGGATCCAGCGCACCGCGATGGACCGCCGGACCACGATGAAGGCGGTCGCCGAGGCGATCGTCGACGGGCTCGCCGCGCCCAAGTCCTGACCCCCGCGTCGGGGTGCTCGCCGGGTTGCCGGGGCCGACCTCCCAGGTTGCGTTCCGGTAAAGGAGATCCGAGCAGTGGTGACTCCGCAGTGTGACGTCGCCTAATCTCCGCTCGCTCTCGAGAGGCGAGAGCGGCTCGGGCGCAAGCGGGCACCCCCGTGAGACGCGGCACGGAAGGACAACAGCATGACTCGGAGGCGGACGATCGTCACCGCCGCGATCCTCGCCGGGGCCCTCGGGCTCACGGCGTGCGGTACCAACCGGGAAGAAGAGCCCGGTGCCGGTGGTCAGGCCGCGGGAGGGTGTGACACCAGCCGCGGCACGCTGATCATCGGAATGATCGCTCCGCTCTCCGGTGGCCTCTCGGCCCTGGGGCTCGGTATGCGCAACTCGGCGCAGCTGGCCGTCGACCAGGCCAACCAGGACTGCACGGTGGCGGGCTACGAGCTCGCCTTCCAGCCGGAGGACGACCAGGCCACCCCACAGGTCGCCGGACAGGCGGCCACGCTGCTGGCCTCGGACCCGAACGTCGTCGGCGTCATCGGCACCCTGAACTCGTCCACCGGGCAGACGGTGCAGCCGATCCTCAACGAGCGGTCGATCCCGATGATCTCCCCGGCCAACACGGGTCCCTCGTTGACCCTCGGCGAGAACTTCGCCACGGCCCCGCAGCGGGTGTACGACAACTACTTCCGGGTGGCCACCACCGACCTGGTCCAGGGGCCGTTCGCGGCGAACTACCTGGTGCAGACGGCAGGCAAGCAGCGCATCGCCGTGATCGACGACGGCAAGACCTACGGCGCCAACCTGGCCGAGCAGTTCTCGCTGCAGGCCGAGAAGCTCGGCGCGCAGGTCGTCGCGCGGGAGAAGGTCGGCGAGCGCGACACCGACTTCTCGGGCGTCATCACCGCCATCCGCGGGCAGAACCCCGACGCGGTGTACTACGGCGGCGAGTACCCGGTGGCCGGGCCGCTGTCGGCGCAGCTGGCCGCCGCGGGCCTGGACATCCCGCTGATGGGCGGCGACGGCATCAACGACGACGACTTCGTCTCGCTGGGCGGCCGTCCCGGTGACCTCGCCACCAGCATCGGCGCCCCCGCCGAGACGCTGCCGAGCGCGCAGCAGTTCGTCTCCGACTACGCGGCCGCCGGGTACGCGGAGCCGTTCAGCGCCTACGGCGCGCTCACCTACGACGCCACCAACGTGATGATCCAGGCGCTGGCCTCGGCACTCGCCGAGGGCGAGTACTCCGAGGAGCGGCGGGCCGACATCGTCGCCGCGGTCCAGGCCACCGACCTGGAGGGCGCGAGCGGCCCGGTCTCCTTCGACGAGTTCGGCGACACCACCAACAAGGTGCTCACCGTCTACACGGTCGAGGGCGACGGCTTCGTCCCGGTCGAGGGCTCCACCTCGAGCTTCGAGGGCTGACACCACCGTTCGAGGCACGAGACGCCGGGGGGCGGGGCGACACCCCGCCCCCCGGCGCGTACGTGGAGGGACCACCCGCTTGCTGTCCACGCTCCTGTCGCAGATCGTCAACGGCCTGGTGCTCGGCTCCTTGATCGGGCTGATCGCACTCGGCTACACGATGGTCTACGGCATCATCCAGCTCATCAACTTCGCCCACGGCGAGATCTTCATGATCGGCGGCTACGGCGGCCTCGCGATGTTCACCTACCTGCTGCCGACGTTCGTGCAGCAGCAGTGGTACCTCGCGCTGCCGTTGCTGCTCATCGCGGGCGCCGCGGTGTCGGTCGCCGTCGCCGTGGCCATGGAACGCTTCGCCTACCGCCCGCTGCGCAACGCCCCGCGGCTCGCGCCCCTGATCACCGCGCTCGGGGTGTCCGTGGCCCTGCAGGAGGCCATCCGGGTCTTCTACCCGGGCGCCACCGCCGCGCTGCCCTACCCCAAGATCTTCCTCGAGGGCGCCTACATCGTCCCGATCGGCGACGGCGTGCCGATCCGCTACACCGGCGTGCTGATCATCGTCGTGTCGCTGGCGCTGGCCGTGGCCCTGCAGCAGTTCGTCGACCGGTCCCGGCTGGGCCGCGCCATGCGCGCCACCGCCCAGGACCGCGACGTCGCCCGCCTGATGGGGATCAACCCGGACCGCGTCATCGTCCTGACGTTCGTCCTCGGCGGCCTGCTCGCGGGCGTCGCCGGCATCCTCTACGGCGCCGACCTCGGCTTCATCAACATCGACATCGGCTTCCAGAACGGCATCTTCGCGTTCACCGCCGCCGTGCTCGGCGGGATCGGGAGCATCCGCGGCGCCGTCGTCGGCGGGCTGGTGATCGGGCTGGTGAAGGCGCTCGGCGGGCAGTACCTGCCCGGCGGCACCGCCTACGACTACGTCTGGATCTTCGTCGTGCTCATCGTGGTGCTGGTGTTCCGGCCCCAGGGCTTCTTCGGCGAGACCGAGAGGGTGCGGGCATGACGGCGACCCAGGGAACGCCCGCGCCCCCGCGGCGCGGCCCGCGCCACGCGGCTCCGGAGGCGCCGGCTGGACGGCTGGCCGCCCTCGCCGGCATGGCGACGCCCCTGCGCGTGGCCGGCGGGGTGCTGACGATCCTCGGCACGTACCTGCCGTGGGCCACCTTCGTGCTGAACGAGGGCGCCTACCCCGCGCAGGCCACGCTCGAGTTCTTCACGGTGCCGTTCGGGGTCACCGGGTTCCGGCTGCACCTGCTGCTGTTCGGCATCGCGGCGATCGTGCTGGCGCTGGTGTCGGTGCCGGGCCGGGTCCGCATCCTGCGGGCCATCGGCTGGGGCGTCGTCGCCGTCAGTGTGGTGAACGGGCTCTGGATCGCGGTCTCGGGCGGTGGGCTCGGGGCGATCACGGCCGCCGACGGCGGCATCGCGTTCGGTGCGTTCGTGGCGCTGGTGGGCGGCGTGCTGCTGCTCGTCGGCGCGGCCGCGGGCGGCCTCGAGCCGACGCCGGTGTGGGAGTGGCGGCTGAACCCGTGGCTGGAGCGGGGCCTCCTGCTCGTGGTCTTCGCGCTCCTGCTGCTCCTGGTCTCGGCCGTGCTGACCAGCGGTGGCCAGGGCAGCGCGGCGAACGTCTACGCGGGCGCGGTGTTCCTGTCCTTCCTCGGCGCGGTCGGCGGGCTCCTCGCGGCGCTGCACGCGTCGGGCCTGCTGACGTGGGTCGGCGTGGTGTCGGAGCGGCACCGCGTGTTCAGCGTGCTGGTGCTGCTGGCGTGCGCGCTGCTGCTGCCGTTGACGGGCGCGGGCACCGAGTACTGGATGACGGTCGCGGCGAACATCGGCGTCTACGCCGCCACGGCGATCGGGCTCAACATCGTGGTCGGCCTCGCAGGCCTGCTGGACCTCGGGTACGTGGCGTTCCTGGGCATCGGGGCGTTCGTCGCGGCGAACTTCTCCGGGGCCACCGCGGCGCAGTTCGGGATCGCGCTGCCGTTCCCGCTGGTCATGGTGATCTCGGCGGTCGTCGCGGGCATCTTCGGGGCGATCGTGGGATCGCCCACGCTGCGCGTCCGCGGGGACTACCTCGCGATCGTCACGCTGGCGTTCGGCGAGATCTTCGTGCGCAGCGCGCAGAACAACATCGGCGGGCTCACCGGCGGCTCCAACGCGATCCCCGGCATCCCGCCGGTGTCGCTGTTCGGCACCGCGTTCAACGACGAGATCACGATCGGCGCGCTCGAGCTGCCGCCCGGCGTCCTGTACTACGTGCTGATCGTGCTGATCGTGGCCGCGGTCATGCTCGTGTTCGCGAACCTGAAGAACTCGCGGCTGGGCCGGGCGTGGATCGCGATCCGCGAGGACGAGGACGCGGCGCGCGCGATGGGCGTGCGCACCGGCCCGATCAAGATCCTGGCGTTCCTGATCGGCGCGATGCTGGCCGGGCTGGCCGGGGCGTTCTTCGCGCACAAGACGGCCACGGTCTCCTACGAGAGCTTCCGGTTCCTGGAGTCGGTCACGCTGCTCGCGGCCGTCATCCTCGGCGGCATGGGGACGATCCCGGGTGCGGTGCTCGGGGCGTCGATCCTGTTCGTGCTGCCCGAGAAGCTGCGCGAGTTCGCCGACTACCGGCTCCTGCTGTTCGGCCTCGCCCTCATCCTGATCATGCGGTTCCGCCCGCAGGGGCTCGTCCCCGACGCGCACCGGCGCGCCGAGCTCGCGCCGGAGACGGTGGAGGACATACCGACCGCGGCGATACCCGTGGTCCCGGCGGAGGGGAGGAAGTGATGAGCGAGTTCGCACAGACCACGCCCACCCCCGTCGTGAACGACGTCCCGATCCTGGCCGCGGACGCCGTGACGATGCGGTTCGGGGGCCTCACCGCCCTGAAGGACGTGTCGTTCCTGCTCGGGGAGGGCGAGATCATCGGGCTGATCGGGCCGAACGGGGCGGGCAAGACCACCCTGTTCAACTGCCTGACCGGCCTGTACTCGCCCACCTCGGGCACGGTCGCGATGCGCGGCGACGCGCTGCCGCAGGACCCGGCACGGGTCACCGAGCGCGGTGTCGCGCGCACGTTCCAGAACATCCGCCTCTTCCCGAGCATGACCGCGGAGGAGAACGTGCTGGTGGGCCGGCACGTGCGGATGAAGCAGAGCCCGTTGTCGTCGCTGCTGCACGGCCCGCGGTTCCGCCGCAGCGAGGCGGAGGCCGCGGAGCGCACGGCCAAGCTGCTGGCGTTCGTCGGGCTGAGCCGGTTCTCCGACGAGCTGGCGCGCAACCTGCCCTACGGGGACCAGCGCCGGCTCGAGATCGCCCGGGCGCTGGCCACGGACCCGTCGGTGCTGCTGCTCGACGAGCCGACCGCGGGCATGAACGCCCAGGAGACCGAGGCGACCCGGCAGCTGATCTTCGCGATCCGCGACCTGGGCGTCTCGGTCGTGGTGATCGAGCACGACACGAAGTTCATCTTCACCCTGTGCGACCGCGTGCTCGTGCTCGTGCAGGGCCAGGTGCTCGTGGAGGGCACCCCGGACGAGGTGCGGGGCGACCCGCGCGTCGTCGAGGCCTACCTCGGCGCACCGCCGGACGAGGTCGACGCGCAGATCCACAGGGGAGAGACCTGATGGCGTTCCTGGAGGTCCGCGACCTCACCGTCGCCTACGGCGCGATCCAGGCCGTGCGGGGCGTGAGCTTCACCGTCGAGCAGGGGCAGATCGTGTCCCTGATCGGCAGCAACGGTGCGGGGAAGACCACCACGCTGCGCACGATCTCCGGGCTGCTGCGCCCGGTGGCGGGCGAGATCCTGCTGGCCGGGGAGCCGATCCACCGCCTGCCTGCCCACGAGATCCTCGCCCGGGGCGTGGCCCACAGCCCGGAGGGGCGGCGGCTGTTCGCGCGCATGACGGTGGAGGAGAACCTGCGCCTCGGCGCGTACACCCGCAAGGACGAGGCCGGCATCGTCGCCGACCTGGACCGGGTGTACTCCCTGTTCCCGGTGCTGGGGGAGCGGCGGCGCAACAAGGCGGGCCTGTTCTCCGGCGGCGAGCAGCAGATGCTCGCGATCGGGCGGGCGCTGATGTCGCGGCCCAAGCTGCTCATGCTCGACGAGCCCTCGATGGGCCTCTCGCCGATCATGACGCAGAAGATCCTCGACACCGTCCGCGAGCTGCGCGACGAGGGCACCACGGTGCTGCTCGTGGAGCAGAACGCGCTGGCCGCGCTGGGGCTGTCCGACCACGCCTACGTCATCGACCTCGGCCGCACCACGCTCTCGGGCAGCGGCCGGGAACTGCTCGCCGACCCGCGCGTGCAGGAGGCCTACCTCGGCGAGGGCGTCGCCAGCTAGCTCGCACACCGATTCCGGCGTCGGCACACCGACTGCAGTCGGTGTGCGGAGGCAGAAGTCGGTGTGCGAGCGGCGAAAGCCGGCGCGTCGGATACTGCGGCGCGCGGCCGCGGTCCGTCGCTGACACATCGATTCCGGCGCTCACACACCGACTGCAGTCGGTGTCCGAGCGTCGGAGTCGGTGTGCGAGCGTCAGCCGCGGGGGCGCGGCTCCGTGTCGCGGTGGAGGCAGGTGAGCTTCGCCGTGCAGGTGCGCCTGCCCTCGGCGTCGGTGATGACGATCTCGGTGGTCGACGTGCTGCGTCCGACGTGGATCGGGCGCGCCACCCCGGTGACGACGCCCTCGGTGGCCGAGCGGTGGTGGGTGCACGCGAGCTCGAGGCCCACCGGGAACCGGTCGGGCAGGGCGTGCAGGGCCGACAGCGTCGAGCCGAGCGTCTCGGCGAGCACCGCGTTGGCCCCGCCGTGCAGCAGGCCGAACGGCTGCCGGTTGCCCGCCACCGGCATCGTGCCGACGACCTCGTCGAGCCCGAGCTTCACCAGCTCGACGCCCATGCGCGCGGCGAGCTGCTCGGGGCGGTCCTGGACGGGCAGGTCGGCGGGATCGATCGGCACCCGGGCACCCTATGGCACCCGCGCCCGCGACCCGCGCGACCGGCGGTTCACCGGCATGATCAGCGCGATGTCGGAACGATCGACCGATCCGAGATCGACGGTTGCGCCCCGGCGAGGGCGATGGGCGCGATCCCGGACGGATCATGGGCCGTGCGGGAGGGCTCAGCGCCAGTCGACCCGGACCGTTGCGGCGCCGAGGAGGGCGGCGTAGCGCGCGACGTGGACGTGCGCGGCCTCCCGCACCTGCGCGGGGAGCGGGGCGAACGGACGGACGGTGACCAGCAGGTCGTCGCCCCTGACGTCGTGCTCCCACACCCCGGCCACGGCGCCGTCGACGACCAGGACGGGGGAGATCCAGCCCGCTGTGCGCGACACCTCGCCGGCGCGGCCCGCCGGGATCGCCCGGTCGCGGTGGGAGCGCGGGGCGATCACCCAGGGGTCGAAGCCGGGCAGCAGCACGACCTCGCCCGCCGGAGCGTCCGGGGTGGCGGCCAGTTCCTCCGCGTCCGCGGCCCGCACGACGAACCCGGGCTCCCCGTCGATCTCCACCTGGGTGAGCGCGTCGGCGTGCTCCCGGACCCAGCGCCGCGCCGGGCCGGGCTGCTCACCCCACCAGCGGGCGACGTCGGCCGGGGTGGCGGGTCCGTTGGCGGCGAGGAAGCGCAGCAGCACCTCCCGGTCGGCCTCGGCGGCGTCGACCGGTCGCAGCGGCCGCCCGAGCCAGGCGGCCGGACCGACGAAGGTGACCGCGCCGTCCGCCGCGGGGCCCGAGCAGAGCAGCCCGCGGGCGGCGGCCGGCTTGAGCAGCGCGCCCCAGCCCGTGGAGAGCGGGGCGACGAGCGCCGGGTCGCCGAGCCGCGCACCGATCGCCGCGGCCAGCTCGGCGCGGGTGAGCGGCTCCTCGCCGAGTACCTCGCCGACGGCGTCGGTGATCGCGTGCAGCTGCGCCCCGGTGACGCCGTGCTCGCGCTCCCACGACGGCGGGAAGCGGCGGCGCGACTCCTTGTCGGTGAGCGCGCCGACCCACAGGTCGAGCTCGTCGGCCGGCAGCAGGTGCAGCGTGCCGCGCATCGCCCAGGTGCGCACGAGCGACCGCCGCTCCCAGAGCGCCGCCTGGAGGTCGGGCGGAGCGGCGCTGCGGACGCCGGCGATCAGGGGCGCGCACGACGCCACCTGCGCGTGCAGCCCGCACACCCGCCGGGCCACGGCGAGCGCGTCCGCCGCGGGCTCGACCAGCAGCTGCCGCCGCGCCCGCCACCGCACCACCTGCCGCCACGTCACTCGCACGCGTCGATCCCACCACGCCGCACCGACACCGCACCGCACCACGGCGCCACGGCGCAGTCGGAGGGTCCGCCGCAGACGGTCGCCGTTTGGTCCTGCGGCGCCGCGAGCCGCACGTCAGGGTCCTCGCGACCGCGCTCATGTGCTTCTCGCCGGGGTGATCGCTTCCGCCGATCATGGCCGTTCGCGCGTTCCGCGGAACGCGCCCGTGCGGACCCGGTCGACGTCATGAGTCTTCGGCCGCGGGTTCAGACCCATGGCGTCGATACGGTCAGGGAATTCCCAGTGGGCGGGCCGTTCCCGGCTCGAGGCCACGGCCTTCCGCCTCGGCCCGTGTGCTCGGCGCAGTCGGCCGGTTCCCCTGCCCCCGCCGGTCGGCGAGGTGGCCGGGTTGGGCCAAGTACCGAATATTGTGGTCGGCCGGGCGGCCGTCCCCGACATGGCCCAGGCCTGTTCCGGGCGAGAACGTACCTGCTGGGTGCGTGCGCACCTGGCGGTGGTCCCGTTCCACCCGGTCCTGGTGATCATCGGTGCGGCCCGATGCCCGTCCAGGCGCCCTTGGCCGGCGGAAACGGGACATGTGCTGCAGGGGTGCGGCTCGGGTCCCTGCTTCATTGATCAAGATCGTGTCGATGGGGTTGGCGACGGCACCACAGCCGGATGAGTGGCACCCGGCGGGGACGGGCTCGTCGTGAACCGGCCTGGGCCCGGTCGGGGACGGCCGCCAGAGCGACCACGTCACCCGGTAGTTCTGCCAACAGGGCCACCGTCGACACCGGGGGCGGACACGGCGCCGGGTCGACTGCGAGTGACGGCTCGGCGCGGGGCGGGGCAGTTCGCCTCGAGCCGGGAACGGCCCGCCCACCGCAACCCGCGCCACGGGGCAGGAACCCCCGGGAAGGCGGCCGCGGTGCTCGCGCACCCCGTGTCCTCGCACGCACCCCGATCGAGCCCGCGCCACCCGTCGACGGGGGCGTCGGCGGAGTGCGTGGGCTGAGCACCGGAATCGGCCGCCGCCCGACCGCGTGAACGTCGGTGGACGCCGCTCTAGCGGGGCTTGTGCGTCACGAAGATCGCGGTGCCGGGGAAGAGGGCGCCGCGCAGCGGCGACCACTGGCCCCACACCGTCTCCCGGCCCTCCGGCCACTCCGGCTCCACGACGTCGTCGAGGACCAGGCCGGCGGCGACGACGTCGCGGACGCGGTCGCCGAGGGTGCGGTGGTGCTCGACGTAGGTGGCGCGGCCCGCCGCGTCGACCTCGACGTACGGGGTGCGGTCGAAGTAGGACTGCTGGACGGTGAGGCCGTCGGGGCCCGGGTCGTCGGAGAACATCCACCGCATGGGGTGGTTCACGGCGAAGACCCAGCGGCCGCCGGGGCGCAGCACGCGGGCGACCTCGCGCATGACCCGCTCCGGCTCGGCCACGAACGGGACGGCGCCGAACGCGGAGCAGGCGACGTCGAACGCCGCGTCGCCGAACGGCAGGCGCTCGGCGCCGGCCTGCACGAGCGGGACCGGCAGCCCGGTGGCGGTGCCGAGCGCGGCGGCGTGGCGGAGCATCGCCCCGGACAGGTCGAGCGCCACCGGGTGCGCGCCCTGGGTGCGCAGCCACCGGGCGCAGGGCGCCGAGCCGGAGCCGACCTCCAGCACCCGCCGGCCGCGCACGTCGCCGAGCAGGCGGGCGTCGGCCTCGCGCAGGCCCTCGGGGCACCAGACGAAGTCGGCGTCGCCGATGTCGGGCCCGTGTTCTGCCAGGTAGTCGTCGGCGTCGGCGTCCCACCACAGCCGGCTCGCGCGCTGCGACTCGGCCCCGTCCACGGCCCGGCGCGCCACCCCCGCGGTACCCAGCCGCTCCTCGGCGCTCGCGATCTCGTTCACCGGGGAATCACCGCGGCATCCTCGCAGTTGGGAAGGGGGTACCCGCATTGCCCTGCTGATCGGGCCGCGCGTAGCATGGTACCCGCGGTGTGGTCCACGTCGCGGGTACGTCGCGCGCTTCGATCCGACCACGCATCGCGTTGCACTCCACGATCACGAGCAAGGGTGACAGCACCACGTCACAAGACGTACACCACCTGGCCAGCACCACCAATCCATCCATCACCGGAGCACCCCACTACATGTCCACCGACACCACCGCCGCCCCGACCACCACGCCGCAGGTCGCCGTCAACGACATCGGGTCGGAGGAGGACTTCCTCGCCGCCATCGATCAGACGATCAAGTACTTCAACGATGGCGACATCGTCGAGGGCACCATCGTCAAGGTCGACCGCGACGAGGTCCTGCTCGACATCGGTTACAAGACCGAGGGTGTCATCCCCTCGCGGGAGCTCTCGATCAAGCACGACGTCGACCCGGCGGAGGTCGTGTCGGTCGGTGAGTTCGTCGAGGCCCTCGTCCTCCAGAAGGAGGACAAGGAGGGCCGGCTGATCCTGTCCAAGAAGCGCGCCCAGTACGAGCGCGCCTGGGGCACGATCGAGGCCCTCAAGGAGGCCGACGAGCCGGTCGAGGGCACCGTCATCGAGGTCGTCAAGGGCGGCCTGATCCTCGACATCGGGCTCCGCGGCTTCCTCCCGGCCTCGCTGGTCGAGATGCGCCGCGTGCGCGACCTGCAGCCGTACGTCGGCCGCAAGATCGAGGCCAAGATCATCGAGCTGGACAAGAACCGCAACAACGTGGTCCTGTCGCGCCGCGCCTGGCTGGAGCAGACCCAGTCCGAGGTCCGCAGCGAGTTCCTCAACCAGCTCAAGCAGGGCCAGGTCCGCAAGGGCGTCGTGTCCTCGGTGGTCAACTTCGGTGCGTTCGTCGACCTGGGCGGGGTCGACGGCCTGGTGCACGTCTCCGAGCTGTCCTGGAAGCACATCGACCACCCGAGCGAGGTCGTCGAGGTCGGCCAGGAGGTCACGGTCGAGGTGCTGTCGGTCGAGATGGACCGCGAGCGCGTCTCGCTGTCCCTCAAGGCCACGCAGGAAGACCCGTGGCGCCTGTACGCCCGCACCCACGCGATCGGCCAGATCGTGCCGGGCAAGGTCACCAAGCTCGTCCCGTTCGGTGCGTTCGTGCGCGTCGAGGAGGGCATCGAGGGCCTGGTGCACATCTCCGAGCTGGCCGAGCGCCACGTGGAGATCCCGGAGCAGGTCGTGCAGGTCGGCGACGACTGCATGGTCAAGGTCATCGACATCGATCTCGACCGGCGCCGCATCTCGCTGTCGCTCAAGCAGGCCAACGAGGGCATGACGGTCGACACCGAGTTCGACCCCACGCGCTACGGCATGGCCGCCGAGTACGACGACCAGGGCAACTACATCTACCCCGAGGGCTTCGACGCCGAGACCGGCGAGTGGCAGGAGGGGTACGACGCCCAGCGCGAGGCGTGGGAGAAGCAGTACGCCGAGGCGCACGCCCGCTACGAGCAGCACATCGCGCAGATCCGCAAGACCGCCGAGGCCGAGGCCGAGGCGGCTGCCGACGGTGGCGGTGGCGCCAACTACTCGTCCGGTGGGGAGGCGGCCCCGGCGCAGACCGGCGGCTCGCTCGCCAGCGACGAGCAGCTGGCCGCGCTGCGGGAGAAGCTGTCCGGCGGAGCCTGAGCAGCAACCCTGCGCTGATCGATCCGACGGCCCCGGTGACCACTGGTCGCCGGGGCCGTCCGGCGTCCGGAGGAAGGATTGTCACGGTTCGGTGAGGGGCCGGGCGCGTCGGGTGATATCGGCCCCGTTCGGATCTACCGTGGAGCCATGCGCAGGGCGGGAGGTCACGTCGTCGTCCCGCACGCCGCGCGGGCGTTCCGGGTCGTCGTACTCGGGTTCGTCCTGACCGTCGTGCTCGCCGCGTGCGGATCCTCGTCCGAGGAGCCCACCGCGGTGCCGACGTTCCCGGTGCCTGCCGCCGACGGCGGCCCGTCGGCCGACTCGGCCGACCCCGGCGACGTCGTCCCCGACGACTGCGGGGAGATCCTCGCCGCCGGCGACCTGGAGGCGTTGCTGGGGCTCCCGCTCGGGTCGGTGAAGCTGCGCACCACGATCGGTGTGGCGCAGCCCAGTGTGGGGCGCACCGAGCGCGTCACCTGCTCGTACAACCGCAACGGCGGGCCCAGCCGCTCGCTGCTGGTCATCAACGCCACCGCCTACCGCGACGCCGACGCGGCTGCGGCGCAGTGGCGCGTCAACACCGACGCCGAGTCGGGTCAGCGCAGTGAGGTGCCGCTCGGCTCGGCCTTCGCCTCCCTGTTCGAGAAGGGCGACGAGGCCGTGCTGATGGTCGCCCACGCCACCAGCAACGTCAGCCTCGTGCTCCCGGAGCAGCCGCTCCCGGGCGACCGCAGCCCGCGCGACGTGCTCGTCGACCTCGCGTTGCGGATCCTGCCGGCGGTCACCGTCAACGTCCCGACGGGGCTGCCGGAACCGGTGCCCCAGGCGGGTGCCGCCCGGTGATCCCGTAGCGTGGCGCCGTGCTGCGGGTGGGGCTCACCGGGGGGATCGGTTCGGGCAAGTCGACGGTCGCGCGCCGCCTCGTGGCGCGCGGCGCGGTGCTCGTCGACTCGGACGCGCTCGCCCGGGAGGTCGTCGCCCCCGGCACGGACGGGCTGGCCGAGGTGGTCGCCGCGTTCGGCGACGGGGTCGTCGACGCCGCGGGCGCCCTGGACCGCCCGGCGCTGGCGGCCGTGGTGTTCGGCGACCCGGCCGCCCGCGAGCGGCTCAACGCGATCGTGCACCCCCGGGTCCGCGCCCGGTCCGACGAGCTGATCGCCACCGCTGCGGCGGACGCCGTGGTCGTGCAGGACGTCCCGCTCCTCGTCGAGAACGGGATGGCTCCGCTGTTCCCGCTGGTCGTGGTCGTGCACGCGGAGGCGGAGGAGCGCGTGCGCCGGCTGGTGCACCTGCGCGGCATGCCCGAGGCGGACGCCCGCGCGCGCATCGCCGCCCAGTCCGACGACGCCGCGCGGCGTGCGGCCGCGGACGTCTGGCTGGACAACAGCGGCGGCCCCGGCGACCTCGACGCCGCGGTGGACGAGCTCTGGGAGCGGCGGCTCGTGCCGTTCGAGGCGAACCTGCGGGAGCGGCGGGTCGCCTCCGCGGGCGCGCCCCGGTCCGCCGCGCCGGACCCGACCTGGGCCGCCCAGGCCGCGCGGTTGCGGGCCCGCGTCGCGGCGGCGGCGGGGGACCGGGGTCGCGGCGTGGCGCACACCGGCCCCACGGCGGTGCCCGGCCTGCCCGCGGCGGACGTCATCGACCTGCAGCTCGGCGTCGGCTCGCCCGCCGACGCCGACGCGGTGCGCGACGCGCTGCAGGACGCGGGCTTCCCGAGGCACCCCGACCCGCCCGGCTCCTCCGAGTGGCCGCAGCGGCTGCACGGAGCGGCCGACCCCGAGCGCGCCGTCCGCGTCCACGTCCGCGAGGTCGGTACCCCCGGATGGCGCTACGCGCTGCTGCTCCGGGACTGGCTGCGGGCCGACGCCGTCGCCCGGGAGGAGTACCTCGGCGTCGCGCGCGATGCGCCGGCACGCTGCGCCGACGACCTCGACGTGGCCCGATGGGCGAGTGCGTGGGAGTCGTGGTGTGATGCGGCGCGGCCCCGTGCCGACGCATGGGCCGCAACTTCCGCGTGGGTCCCGTCGTTGGACTGAACGGACGATACAACCGGTAACGGACCGGAGTAGTCCCGCGATGGGGGGACAGAGCGATCTCCGTTCGAGCGAGTGGACAGCGGTCGGGGAGGGCTGGAGGGTGAGCGCAGCGGTGGACCATCGCGCGGAACCCGACGACGCCCTGCGCGACGACGAGGTGCGCCGGACCTTCGGCGCCACGCCCGCCGAGCTGCGGGTCGACTTCGGTGCGCACCTCGAGGCCAACTACCAGCGCCTCGTCGCCCAGCTGTACGCGATCACGCTCGACCCGGGCGAGGCGCACGACGTCGTGCAGGACGCCTACTCGCGGGCCTGGCGCAGCTGGGTGGCGATCGGCCGCACGCCCGACCCGAGCGCGTGGATCCGCCGCGTGGCCGTCCGGTCCACGATCCGGAGCTGGCGGCGCTGGTTCTCCCGCCGCCGCCGGCCGATCGGCACCGGCGCCGACGCGCGCACCCGCGCCCTGCTGGCCGCCCTCGGCAGGCTCTCGCCCGCGGAGCGGCGCGCCGTCGTGCTGTTCCACATGGCCGACTCCTCCCTGGAGGAGATCGCGGCGATCGAGCAGGCGTCGGTGACGCTCGTGCAGGCCCGGCTCTCGCGTGCCCGGCACGTCGTCACCGAGGGTATGGCCGACGTGCTGCAGGACGTGCTGGCCGGGGAGTCCTCGGGCGACCCCGGGTACGAGGACCGCGACGACGGCGGCTCCGGCTACGACGCCTCCCGCGGGGGTTACGCGGAGGGCTACGGTCTCGACGGCCCGGGCTCGGGTGCCTACGGGGCCGCCGAGGGCCATCGCAACGGGTACGGGGACGACCACGCGGAGGGCTGCGGGGCCGACGACCGCGACGACGAGGGAGAACGCCGGTGACGGACGGCTTCGAGCGGGTCACGGACGAGCTGCGCAGGCTCGACGACGAGCTCTCGGCGGCGGTCACGCTGCCCTCGGTGGACACCGTGATCCGCCGTGCCAGCTCGTTGAGCCGCGCCAACACGGCCGCGGCCGCCGCGGTGCTCACGGTCGGTGCCCTCGGCGCCACCACGGCGATCGCCCAGCTCACGGCGCCCCCGGTGCCCGAGGTCGGCACTGCGGCGTCCATCTCTCCCGGCGCCGCTCCGTCCGAGCGGCTCCGGCCGGTCGAGCAGCCGTCCGCGTCGAGCTCGGAGCTCGAGGAGGCGCCGCTCCCGGTCGAGGAGGCGCCGCCGGTGGAGCCGGAGCAGCCGCGCAACGAGCGTGTCGAGGTGCCGCCTCCGGCCGGGAACGCACAGCTCCCACCCCCGCCGGTCGTGGTCCCGCCGCCGCCGGCACCCGGGCCGCCGACGAGCACCACGACCAGGAAGCCGAAGCCGACCGGCACCGAGGGCGGCCAGGACAACGACGACAACGACGACAAGCCGTCGACGAGGCCGACCGAGGACGACCACACCAGCGAGCCCCCGAAGGACCCGGAGCCCTCCGACGAGCCGGACCCGACGAGCGAGCCGGAGCCCTCGGACGAGACGGAGGAGCCCGAGCCCTCGGCCAGCGGGTCGCCCAGCTCGTCCGCGGAGACGTCGACCTCGCGCGGCACCGTCGCCTGACTCAGCCCGCGGCGGGGCGCTCCTTCCACGTCAACGCGATGCCCAGCGTCGCGAGCCAGGCGTCCAGGTCGTGGCCGTGGGAGGCCAGGCCGTCCACGGCGTGGTACGCGGTGTGCATCGCCGCCTCGGCCGCGGCCGGGGCCAGCACGCCCGTGGCCACCGCGGCCACGAACTCGTCCACGTCGATCACGCGGGCGTCGCGGCGGTTGCGCACGACCACGTCGAGGTAGTGGTCGGTGAGCACCCAGCGGTGGCCGTCGCGGCGGATGTCGCAGACGTCGAGGTAGAAGTCCTGGTCGCGGGCGTGCCCGGGGTTCCACCACCAGTCGGTGACGCACAGCCCCAGCTCGGGCAGGAGCCAGCACTGCACCCAGTGCGCCGAGGGACGGCCGACCATCGCGCGGCTCATGTACAGCCCGAACGGGGTCTCCCGGTACTCGTCCACGGTGCGGTCGATGCCCTTGGTGTCGGTGTTGACGCGGGCCGGGACGTCGAAGGTCGCGATCTTCGGCGGGTGCACGGGAGCCGATGCTGCCAGCCCGGGGCCGTGCCCGCCCGGAGTTGGCCCCGGACTTGTCGGTGCGGGCTCGTACCCTGGACGCGTGGCTTTCGCAACTGAGGTTCCCGGCAGCGCCGCCGTCCCGGAGGTGCCGGTGGCGCACTCGGAGTTCCGTCCCGTCGGGGAGATCCCCCGCACGGGCGGCCGCTTCGAGGTCGTCAGCCCGTACCAGCCCGCGGGCGACCAGCCGGCGGCCATCGAGGAGCTGGAGCGGCGGATCACCGCGGGCGAGCAGGACGTCGTGCTGCTCGGGGCCACCGGCACGGGCAAGTCGGCCACCACGGCGTGGCTGATCGAGCGCGTGCAGCGGCCCACCCTCGTGATGGCGCCGAACAAGACCCTCGCGGCGCAGCTGGCCAACGAGCTGCGCGAGATGCTGCCCAACAACGCGGTCGAGTACTTCGTCTCGTACTACGACTACTACCAGCCCGAGGCGTACATCGCGCAGACCGACACCTACATCGAGAAGGACTCCTCGATCAACGAGGACGTCGAGCGGCTGCGCCACTCGGCCACGAGCAACCTGCTGTCGCGCCGCGACGTCGTGGTGGTCGCGTCGGTGTCCTGCATCTACGGCCTCGGCACGCCGCAGTCCTACCTCGACCGCTCGGTCACCCTCGAGGTCGGCGGCACCGTGGAGCGCGACGCGCTGCTGCGCGCGCTGGTCGACGTGCAGTACACGCGCAACGACCTCGCGTTCAACCGCGGCACCTTCCGCGTGCGAGGCGACACCGTCGAGATCATCCCGGCCTACGAGGAGCTCGCGGTCCGCATCGAGTTCTTCGGCGACGAGATCGAGTCGCTGTACTACCTGCACCCGCTCACCGGCGACGTCATCCGCCAGGTCGACGAGGTGCGCATCTTCCCGGCCACCCACTACGTCGCCGGACCGGAGCGGATGGAGAAGGCCGTCCGGCAGATCGAGGCCGAGCTGGAGGAGCGGCTGGCCGAGTTCGAGCGCCAGGGCAAGATGCTCGAGGCCCAGCGGCTGCGCATGCGCACGCAGTACGACATCGAGATGATCCGGCAGGTCGGCTTCTGCTCGGGCATCGAGAACTACTCGCGCCACATCGACGGCCGCGGCCCCGGCTCGGCCCCCGCCACGCTCATCGACTACTTCCCCGACGACTTCCTGCTGGTCATCGACGAGTCCCACCAGACCGTCCCGCAGATCGGCGGCATGTACGAGGGCGACATGTCGCGCAAGCGCAACCTGGTCGAGTTCGGGTTCCGCCTGCCGTCGGCCGTCGACAACCGCCCGCTCACCTGGGAGGAGTTCGCCGACCGCATCGGGCAGACGGTGTACCTGTCGGCCACCCCCGGTCCGTACGAGCTGTCCCGCACCGGGGGCGAGTTCGTCGAGCAGGTCATCCGGCCCACCGGCCTCGTCGACCCGAAGATCGTCGTCAAGCCGACCAAGGGCCAGATCGACGACCTCGTGCACGAGATCCGCGAGCGCAGCGACCGCGACGAGCGCGTGCTGGTCACCACGCTCACCAAGAAGATGGCCGAGGACCTCACCGACTACCTGCTCGAGCTCGGGATCCGGGTGCGCTACCTGCACTCCGAGGTCGACACGCTGCGCCGCGTCGAGCTGCTGCGCCAGCTGCGGCTCGGGGAGTTCGACGTGCTCGTGGGCATCAACCTGCTCCGCGAGGGCCTCGACCTGCCGGAGGTGTCGCTCGTCGCCATCCTCGACGCCGACAAGGAGGGCTTCCTCCGCTCGGGCACCTCGCTGATCCAGACGATCGGGCGCGCGGCCCGCAACGTGTCCGGCGAGGTGCACATGTACGCCGACAAGGTCACCGACTCGATGCAGTACGCCATCGACGAGACCGACCGGCGCCGCGCCAAGCAGATCGCCTACAACGAGGCCCACGGGCTCGACCCGCAGCCGCTCCGCAAGAAGATCGCCGACATCCTCGACCAGGTCTACCGCGAGGCCGAGGACGTCCCGGTCGGCGGCTCCGGGCGCAACCAGTCCCGCGGAAAGCGCGCCGCGGGCGAGCCGGGCCGCGCGCCGGCGGCCAGCTCCGGCATCGTCGCCGGCCGCGACACCGCGAACATGCCCCGCGCCGAGCTGGCCGACCTCGTCCAGCAGCTGTCCGACCAGATGCTCGCCGCGGCCCGCGACCTGCAGTTCGAGCTCGCCGCCCGGCTGCGCGACGAGATCGCCGACCTCAAGAAGGAGCTGCGGGGGATGGACGCCGCCGGCGTCCGCTGATCCGGGCGCTGGTCCGGCGAGCCCGGGCCGCAGGGGTGGGGCGGCCGCGAAGGTCACGGCCGGGCTACGGTGGCGGGGGACCACGACCGGGTGGGCACAGCGGAGGAGGGGACAGCGTGACGGTTGCCGGCGCGTCGACGGCGCGCACGCCGGCCGAGCAGCGGCTGCTCCAGTTGCTCCGCACGCCCTCCCGCGTCCTGCCGGTCACCGTCCCGCTCCTGGCCCTCGTCCTCGCCGGTCTCGTCGCGCACACCGGCGGCCGGCACATCGACCTCGAGGTCTACCGGTTCGGCGTCCAGGCCTGGCTCTCCGGCCAGGACATGTACGGCTCCCTGCCCGAGACGTCCGGCCACATCACGCTGCCGTTCATCTACCCGCCGTTCGCGGCGCTGCTGATGGTTCCGCTGGCCGTCGTGCCGTGGGTGGTCGCGTGGGTCGCGCTGCTCGGGCTCTCGACGTTGTCGCTGGGCGCCACGCTGTACGTGGTCGCACGGAGGCTGTGGCCGTCCGGCGGATGGGGCGGTGCGCTGTCGGTGGCCTCGCTGGCGCTGCCGCTGGCGCTGGCGGTCGAGCCCGGTAAGGCCGTCGACTTCGACGTGCCCCTCGAGGGCCGTCCGGCGCTCGGGCTGGAACCCGTGCTGCAGACGATCGAGTTCGGCCAGATCAACCTCGTGCTCATGGCGCTGGTCGCCCTCGACTGCCTCGCGCCGCACCCGCGGTGGCCGCGCGGCATGCTCATCGGCATCGCGGCCGCGATCAAGCTGACCCCCGCGGCTTTCGTGCTCTTCTTCCTGCTGCGCCGCGACTACCGGGCGGCCGGCACGGCGGTGATCGCGGGGATCCTGGCCACGGGCATCGGGCTGGTCGCGGCGCCCGGCCCCTCGTGGACCTTCTGGTCGGACCCCGCGGGAGGCGTCAGCGGGTCGCCGTTCTTCACCAACCAGACCTTCGAAGCGGTCCTGGTGCGCGCGGGGCTCGACGGGCCGCTGCGCACGGCCCTGTGGCTGCTGCTGTCGATCGGGCTGCTGGCGCTGGCCGCACCCGCGATCCGGCGCGCGCCCGCACCGCTCGCCCTCGTCACGCTCGCGGGCGTCGCGCTGCTCGTCTCCCCGACGTCCTGGTCGCACCACTGGGTGTGGGTGGCGCCCGCGCTCCTGGTGGCCGCGGCCACCGCGTGGGCGAAGCGCTCGACCGCATGGACGGTGGCCACGCTGGCGATGGCCGCGGTGTTCGTGATCGCACCGCACCAGCACGTGCACCCCCGTGGCGGCGAGCAGGAGCTCACGTGGACACCGCTGCAGCAGTTGGTGGACAGCACCTACGTCTGGTTCACGGTGCTGCTGATCGGGCTGCTGTGGCTGGCGCGCCGCTCCTGGCCCCGGCACGCGCGGTAGATCACCAGGCCTACTGCGGGGGCGGCGAGGCGCGGGAGACTGCGTGCCATGGCGATTCCACTCCAGATCACCGTCGACGCCCGTGACCCCGGCCGGCTCGCCGCGTTCTGGGCGGTCGCGCTCGGGTACGTGGTGCAGCCACCCCGGGCGGGGTACGTCGTGCGCGCCTCCGGCGAGGAGCAGTACGCCGCGATCATCGACCCCACCGGCATCGGTCCGCGGCTGCTGTTCCAGCGCGTTCCGGAGCCCAAGACCCTCAAGAACCGCGTCCACCTCGACGTCAACGCCGGGCACGGCGCCACCGACCGGCGGGGTGCCGTCCGGGCGCACGTCGCGCAGCTCGTCGCAGCCGGCGCCACCGTCGTGCAGGAGATGCAGGAGGAGAGCGGCTGGTGGATGGTGCTCACCGACCCCGAGGGCAACGAGTTCTGCCTGCAGTGACGGCCCCGTCGCCTGCTCAGCCGCGCGCGACGACGGCGTCCGCCTCGGCGCGCAGCGCGTCGAGCACCGCGGCCACGGCCGGGCGCTCGGCCGTGCTCGTCCGCAGCACCGCCTCCACCAGGCGCCCGGCGCGCACACCCGCGAGCGGGCGACGGACGAGGCGGCGGCCGCCGCGGTCGTCGGTGGAGTAGCGGGGCAGGAGCGCGATGCCGTGCCCGGCGGCGACGAGCTCCTCGGTGACCGAGAAGTCGTTGATGCGCTGCACGATCCGCGGGCTCGCACCGGTGGCGAGCGCCAGCGACCGCAGCACGTCGTCGACGGGCCAGCCCACCCCGACGCTGATCCACTCCTCGTCGGCGAGCTCGTCGAGCCGCAGCCGCCGACGCCGGGTGAGCCGGTGACCCGGGGGCAGCGCCACGTCGAGCGGCTCGCGCAGCAGCGGCACGACCCGCCAGCGGTCACCGGGCATCTCTGGGGCGGTCTCGTCGCGGTGGCTGACGACGAGGTCGAAGTCGGCGGCCAGCACGGGGACGTCGGCCGGGGTCATGTCGACGTCCCGGCACTGCACGTCGAGCCCGGGCTGGTCGCCGAGCCTGCGCAGCAGCCCCGGCAGCAGCATCCGCGCCCCGGACGGGAACAGCGCCACCCGCACCTGCCCGCAGGGCGCGGTCCGCAGCCGTTCGACGGCGGCCTCGGCGCGGGCCAGTGCCGCGAGCACGTCCTCGGCCTCGGCCACGAGTGCGCGCCCGGCGTCGGTGAGCCGCAGGCCGCGCCCCGCGGGCTCGGTGAGCGGCAGCCCGACCTCCTCGGCCAGCGCCTTGAGCTGCTGCGAGATCGCGGAAGGGGTGAACGAGAGCGCGGCCGCCACCGCGGTGACCGAGCCGCGGTCCGCGAGCTCCCGCAGGACCCGCAGGCGCTGGACATCCATGAAGACAGCCTAAACAGTCGATTCAGATCTTTTCGCTGGTCTGCGGAGACGGCCGCGCGCAGAGTGGCGTCGTGACCACGCGCGACCGCCTGCTGGCCTGCTTCGTCGCACTCCTCTGGGGGGCGAACTTCCTCGCCATCCACGTCGGGCTGGAGCACTTCCCGCCGCTGTTCATGGCCGCGTTGCGGTTCGCCGTGATCGCGGTGCCCACCGTGCTGCTCGTGCCGCGCCCGCAGGTGCGGTTGCGGTGGCTGCTCGGCTTCGGCATCGGGTTCGGGACCGTCCAGTTCGTCTTCCTGTTCATCGCGATGGACATCGGGATGCCGACGGGTCTCGCGTCCCTGGTGCTGCAGGCCTCGGCGCCGTTCACGGTGCTGCTCGGCGCGCTGCTGCTGCGCGAGCGGCTCGCGCCGCGCCAGGGGATGGGGATCGCGATCGCGGTGGTGGGCCTCGCCGCGATCGCGGTGTCGCGGGCGCAGGTGGCCGCCGTGCTGCCGGTGCTGCTGACGCTGCTCGGCGCGCTCGGCTGGGCGTTCGGGAACCTGGCGAGCCGGCTCGCGGCGGCGCCGAACCCGCTGCACCTGACGTTGTGGATGTCGGTCGTGCCGCCGGTGCCGTTGCTCCTGATGTCCTGGGTGTGGGAGGGCCCGGCGGCCGGCTGGGACGCGCTGCGGGCCGCGGTCACCCCGGAAGGGCTCCCCGGCGTCGCCGCGATCGGGTACACGGCGGTGCTCGCCACCGTGGTCGGATCGGGGATCTGGGTGTGGCTGATGCGCCGCTACCCGGCGGGCGTCGTGGCGCCGTACTCGCTGCTCGTGCCGGTGGTCGGGATCGCGCTGGCCGCCGGCGTGCTGGGGGAGCGGCCGAGCGCGGTGGAGCTGGTGGCCGCGGCCGTCATCGTCGGCGGGGTGCTGCTCGGCACGCCCCGCCCGGCCCCGGTGGCGGTAGCCCCTCGGGTCAGCTCGTGATGTCCTTGCGCTGGAAGCGCCAGACCGCAGCCGCCCCCAGCACCAGCGCGTAGGTCAGGGCGGAGAGCACACCGCGGGTCATGTCGCCCCAGTCGACGGTCTCGCCCAGCAGTCCGGCCCACGCGTCGCCGAAGTGGGTGGGCAGGAAGTCGCGCAGCCCCTCGAGCGCGGTGATCTGGTCGAGGATCTGCGACACGATCGACGCCAGCACCGCGCCGCCCACCGCGCCGAGCGGGGCGTCGGTCGACACCGACAGCAGCATCGCCAGCGCCGCCACCCAGCTCAGGTGCACGGCGGTGTACACGGCGCCGGCCAGGACCCGGGCCACGGCGGGCGCGTAGTCGATCGACACCCCCGCCGGGCTGACGAGATCATCCGCGCCGTAGGCCAGGGTGCCCACCACCAGCGCCACGATCGGCAGCAGGAGCAGCGCCGCCACCGACAGCAGCGCCGCCACCAGGGCCTTCTGGCGCAGCAGCCGGGCCCGGGGCACCGGCGCGGCGAGCAGGTAGCGCAGGCTCGACCAGGACGCCTCCGCGGCGACCGTGTCGCCGAAGAACAGCGCCACGACCACCACCAGCAGGAACGACGCCGACGCGAACAGCGCGAACACCGCGAAGTTCACGCCGCTGCCGGTGGCGAGGTCGACGAGGCTGAGCGAGCTGGAGTCCGGGCCGTCCGGGGCCAGCTCGAACGCCAGCCACAGCAGCACCGGCAGCAGCGCCACCAGCGCGAACACCACCTGGGTGCGGCGTCGCCGCAGCTGGCGCTCCAGCTCCACCCGCAGCGGGAGCGTCCGTTCGGGGCGGTACTGGCGCCGGGTCGCTGAGGCGGGGGGCCGCGTGCGGGCGGGTGCCGGGTGCTCCGCGTCCGGCGTCGGCGGGTCGCCGTAGGGCGACGGCTCGTCGTTCACGGCGTCCTGTCCTCTCCCACCAGCTGCAGGAACGCGTCCTCGAGGCGACGCCGCGGACCCGCCGCGGTGACGTCCACGCCGGCCGTCACCAGCGCCCGCACGGCGTCGGCGCGCGGGGTGCCGTTCAGCTCGGCGTGCACGGCGCCGTCGGCGACCTCCACCGAGCGGACCCCGGCGAGGTCGGCCAGCACCGACGCGGCGCGCTCCGGCGCGTCCACGGTGAACGTGGCCGCGCCGCGGCCGGCGATGATCTCGGCGACGGAGCCGTCGGCGACGACCTCGCCGCGGTGCATGACGACGACGTGCGAGCAGGTCTGCTCCACCTCGGCGAGCAGGTGGCTGGAGACCAGGACCGTCCGGCCGCGCGCGGCGTAGCGGCGCAGGACCTCGCGCATCGCGGAGATCTGCGGCGGGTCGAGGCCGTTGGTCGGCTCGTCGAGCACCAGCAGGTCCGGTAGCCCGAGCATCGCCTGCGCGATGGCCAGGCGCTGGCGCATGCCCTGGCTGTAGGTGCCGGTCCGGCGCTGCAGCGACCCGCCGAGCCCGGCGATCTCCAGCGCCTCCTCGAGGTGCGCCTCGGCGGCGGGGCGCCCGGTCGCCTCCCAGTACAGGCGCAGGTTCTCCGCACCGGACAGGTGCGGGAGGAACCCGGGGCCCTCCACGAACGCCCCGATCCGGGCCAGCACCGGTGCCCCGGGCCCGACCGGCGCCCCGAACGCGGTGATCGTGCCGGCGGTCGGGCGCACCAGGCCCATGAGCATGCGCAGGACGGTGGTCTTGCCGGCGCCGTTGGGCCCCAGCAGGCCGAGCACCATGCCCTTCTCCACCGTGAACGAGACGCCCTTGACGGCGCTGAAGCCGCCCGCGTAGGTCTTGGCGAGGTCGCGGATCACCAGCGGCGGGCCGTCGGCGGCCGCGGTGGGCGCCCCGGCCCGCCCTCCGTACCAGCGGGCTCCCAGCCAGGCGAGCAGCGCGACGGCCAGCGCCGCGGCGATCCCGGCGAGCGCGCCGAGCGGCACCGTGCGGGTGATGTCGGTCGCGGCGGGCACGACGGGCACCGTGAGCCCGCCCGTCACCCCGACGCGCCAGGCGGCGGGCTCGACGCCGCCGGTGAAGGCCTGGTCGGTGGTGGCGACCGAGACCGCGAGGCTGTTGCCGGACTCGACGGGCGCCACCACACCGGGCAGCGCGACCGTGACGGTCACCGGCGTGCCGTCGGCGGGCACCGGCACGCGCAGCGGCGCCACCGCCCCGCCGAGCAGGGTGCGCGGGCCGTCGGGGGAGACCTCGACGAGCCGGGCGAACAGCACCGCCTCCGCCGGAGCCGGCTGGCCCGGCACCCGCGACACCGTGACCTGCACGCGGGAGGAACCGGCCACGACCAGCGACGCCTCCAGCGGGTGCGTGGCGAACGTCGCCGACTGCCCCGGGAGGTCCGCCGCGGCCGCCGAGAGCCGGCCCGCCACCGCGCCGAGGGCCGAGCCGATCCCGGGCAGCGACGTGATCGCCGCAGGCGTGCCACCCGCCGGGTGCACGACGGTCTGCGGCGCGCCGTCGAGCGCAAGCGGCGTGCTGAGCAGCGGCGCCGTGCCGGGCAGCCCCGGGTACGCGGGCGCGTTCAGGGTGCGGCTGGTCGGGGTGCTCGCGCCGGCGCGCACGCCGCTGGGCACCTCGTAGGTGAAGCCGGTGCCGGGGTCGTCGCCGTCACCGGCGAGGTGGAACGCGAACCACTCGCCGATGCTCTCCCGGACCGCCGCGCCCGGCGCGGCGCCGTCGTGCCCGCCGGCGAACCACTCGACCTTCACCCGGCCGCCCGCCCCGGCGATCTGGCGCGCGGTGGCGTCGGCCTGGTCGAGCCCGAACAAGGTGTCCTGCTCGCCCTGCACCAGCAGCGTCGGCGCGGTGATCCGATCGGCGACGGAGGCCGGGGACGAGCGGCGCAGCAGCTCCGCGGTGGCGGGGGAGAGCCGCCCGGTGCCGGCGGCCTCGGCGTAGGCGGCGCAGATCTCGGCCGTGAACCGACCACAGGTGATCGGAGGCTCGCCGCCGGGCGGAGCGGCCGCGCCCGGCTCGCCGGACGGTGGCCCCGCGGCCGCGGAGAACAGGATCCCCGCCCAACCGCTCTTGAACACCCCGTCCGGCGCGGAGATCCCGTGCGCCGGCGTGTCGGCAGGCGGCGGCGTCGCGGCGGCCGCGTTGGGGAACAGGGCCTGGCCCAGGTCGTTCCAGGCGATCACCGGGGCCAGCGCGTCGACGCGCGGGTCGTGCCCGGCGAGCAGCAGTGACACCGCGCCGCCGTAGGAGCCGCCGGTGATCCCGACGAGCGGGTCGCCGGGCGCGTCCTGCGTGACGTCCGGGCGCGCGGCGAGCAGGTCCACGAGCGCGCGGGCGTCGGCGACCTCGTGGTCGGGGGAGTTCAGCGCGATGCGGCCCGTGCTCGTGCCGAAACCGCGGGCCGACCACGTGAGGACGACGAAACCGCGCGCCGCCAGGTCGCGGGCGTCGGCGTCGACCGAGGCCTTGCTGCCGCCGAAACCGTGCGCGACCAGCACCGCGGGGGCGGGCGTCGTGGCCGGCAGGTAGAGCGAGGTGTCCAGCGCGACCGGCCCGTCGCTGCCCGGTCCGCCCGCGACCGTGACGCGCTGCTCCTCCACGCGCACCTCCGCGGGAGCGGCCGCGCCCGTCAGCAGGACCGCGCCCAGCACCGCGAGCACGACGCTCAGCGCGAGGGACGGCCGGCCGCGCGGGGTGGGGTGCACGAGACGACGTTAGGCGACACCCCCGGCGCGCCCCTCAGTACGCTCTCAGCCCCCGGCTGGACCCGGCAGCGCGACGTCGTCGAAGTGCTCGACGCGGGGCTGCCCGTCGAGGAACGGGCCGATGTGGCCGCGCCAGCGCTCGAAGTTCTCCGACTCCCGGAAGCCCACGGTGTGCGCCTCGACGCTGTCCCATTCGACCAGCAGCACGAACCGCCCGGGCGTCTCGATGCACCGGGTGAGCCTCGCCGTGCGGAACCCGGGGGTGTCGGCGACGTACCGGATGCCCTCGCGGACGGCCGCGGCGAACTCGTCGGAGGTGCCGGGCAGGACGGTGATCTCGGCGATCTCGAGGACCATGTGGGCATCCTCGCACGAGTGGAACGACGATGATCCGGGCACAGGAGCAGCATGGAGCACTTCACCATCGCCACCGTCGCGGAGCAGAGCGACGACTTCCGCCGGGTCCTCTGGACCGGCGAGCACAGCCAGCTCGTGATCATGACCATCCCCCCGGACGGCGAGATCGGCGAGGAGGTGCACGACGGCATCGACCAGATCCTGACCTTCGTCAGCGGCACCGGCGAGGCGCGCGTGAGCGGCAGGACCAAGAAGGTCGCCGCAGGTGACCTGGTGGTCGTGCCGTCGGGGACGAAGCACAACTTCGTCAACACGGGGCCCAACCCGCTGGTCCTCTACACGGTCTACGGCCCGCCCGAGCACGCCGACGGCGCCGTGCACCGCACGAAGCAGGAGGCCGACGAGGCCGAGGAGTCCGGCAAGGACGAGCCTCCCACCTCCTGACCCCCTCGCCCGCGAGTCTCCCGTTCGGACCCGGCGAGTTCCGCGTTGCGGCCGCGCCGGCGCTACTGCCGGCGCGCCCGCGCGCGCCGCTTGCCCTCGTGCATCGCCGCCACCCGCGCGACGGGGATCGCGTGGCCCTCCTCCAGCACGTCCGCGGGGACGGCCTGGGGCGCGGGCATCCGCTCGCGCCACGGGTCGGAGCCGTCGAGCAGCCCGACCGCGGTGCGCACGGTGAAGTCCCGCGGCGTGATGCGGTCGAGGTCGCCCCACGCCACCGGGAACGACACCGGGACGCCCGGCCGCGCCCGCGGGCTGTAGGCCGCGACCACCGTCGCGCCGCCCGCGCGCGTCGAGTCCACGAAGACCTTCCCTCCGCGGTCCTCCTTGATGTAGGCGGTCGTGGCGACCTCGGGGTCGACGCGCTCGGCCCGGGCGGCGAGCGCGCGGGTGGCCGCGGCGGCGTCCTCGAAGCCGACGCCGGCGTCCAGCGGCACCACGACGTGCAGGCCCTTGGCGCCGCTCGTCTTGACGACGCCCTCGAGCCCGCTGTCGTCGAGCGCCTGGCGCACCAGGTACGCCGCCCGGACGACGTGCGCGAAGTCGTCACCCGCGGGCGGGTCCAGGTCGAGGATCAGCGACGTCGGGTGCGGCTCCCCGACGCGCATGAGCGTCGGGTGGTACTCCACCGAGCGCTGGTTGGCGAACCACAGCAGCGTGCGGCGATCGTTCGCCAGCGCGTAGCGCACCTCGCGGTGCGACGCCTCGGCCCACACCGTCGTCGTCTCGACCCAGTCCGGCGTGTACTTGGGCACGTTCTTCTGCATGAACGGCTCCTGGCCCGGCCGGACCCGGATCACCGACAGGGGCCGCCGCCGCAGCTCGGGCAGGATCCGCTCGTGGACGGCGTCGAGGTAGTCCACGAGGTCGCGCTTGGTGGCCTCGGCGCCGTCGAAGAGCGGCTGGTCGAGGTTGGTGAGCTCCACCCCGTCCCTGGTCTCGACGGTGGTGGCACGGCTCCGTGGCGGCATCGTGCCCTCCTACCACGTCCGCCGCCGCCGGACCAGGTGACGAACGTGCAACTCGCCCTGTCAGGACGGGAGACTCGCGCTGTCAGGGGGGTGGGAGGTGGTGCAGCTGCACCTCGCCGAGCACACCGTCGGCGACGTCGACCGTCATCCAGGTGAAGGTGGGCTGCCGGCGGCGGTCGGTGGGGGAGCCGGGGTTGAGCAGGCGCAGGCCGGTGTCGGCCGTGGTGTCCCAGGGGATGTGGCTGTGGCCGAACACCAGCACGTCGACGTCCGGGTAGGCCTTCGCGCAGCGGCGCTCCCGGCCGGTGGCGGCGCCGGTCTCGTGCACCACGGCGAACCGGACACCCCCCAGCTCGACGCGCGCCACCTCCGGCAGCCGGTTCCGCAGCGCGCCCCCGTCGTTGTTGCCGTACACGCCGACGAGCCGGCGCGCGCGGGCCTCGAGCGCGTCGAGCAGTTCGACCGACACCCAGTCGCCGGCGTGCACGACCACGTCGGCGGCGTCGACGGCCTCCCACACCGGTGCGGGCAGGTCCTTCGCCCGCACCGGCAGGTGGGTGTCGGAGATCAGCAGCAGGTTCAGTGCACGCCCACCAGGTCGACCACGAAGATCAGCGTCTCGCCGGGCTTGATCGCGCCGCCCGCGCCGCGGTCGCCGTAGCCCAGGTGCGGCGGGATCACCAGCCGACGCCGTCCGCCGACCTTCATCCCGGTGACGCCGCGGTCCCAGCCGCTGATGACGCGCCCGGCGCCCAGCGGGAAGCGGAACGTCGAGCCGCGGTTCCAGGAGGCGTCGAACTCCTCGCCGGTGGAGTGGGCGACGCCCACGTAGTGCACCTCGACGGTGTGGCCGGGCGTGGCCTCGGCCCCGTCACCGGTGCTGAGGTCCTCGACCAGCAGGTCGGCGGGGGCGGGGCCGTCGTGCGGGTCGACCTCGGGTCGCTGCGGTGCCACGTGCTTCCTCCAGATGGATGGGGTCGCCCAGAGTGCCAGACCGGTTCCCCGCGGGTAGACAGGCCTCGTGGTCGGGGCCGATGCGCACGCGTCCGTCGCCGGGACGGACGCGCCCGACGCGAACCGGTGGCGTGCGCTCTCGGTGACGCTGGTCGCCGGGTTCATGACCCTGCTCGACGTGAGCATCGTGTCGGTGGCGCTGCCGTCGCTGC
The DNA here is from genome assembly GCF_006716445.1 of Pseudonocardia kunmingensis. Lineage (GTDB taxonomy): Bacteria > Actinomycetota > Actinomycetes > Mycobacteriales > Pseudonocardiaceae > Pseudonocardia > Pseudonocardia kunmingensis. The sequence goes on along the minus strand of NZ_VFPA01000001.1, from coordinate 298,232 downwards.
AGCAGAGCCTCGGCGCGTCCCCGGCCGCGGTGCAGTGGGTCGTCTCCGGGTACGCGCTGACGTTCGGCCTGGCGCTCGTCCCCGCGGGCCGGCTGGGCGACGCGCTGGGGCGACGCCGGATGTTCCTCGGCGCGCTCGCGGCGTTCGTGCTCTTCAGCGGGCTGGCGGGCGCGGCGCCGAGCGTCGGGTTGCTGGTGGCTGCGCGGCTCGCGCAGGGGTTCGCGGCCGGCACGCTCGCGCCCCAGAACTCCGGCCTGATCCAGCAGCTGTTCTCCGGCGCCGAGCGCGGGCGGGCGTTCGGGTTCTTCGGCGCGACGGTGGGGATCTCGACGGCGGTCGGGCCGATCGCCGGTGGGCTGGTCCTCGCCCTCGCCGACGGTCCGGACGGATGGCGCTGGATCTTCCTGATCAACCTGCCGATCGGCGTGGTCGCGCTCGTGCTGGCGGCCCGGCTGATCCCGTCGGTGGCGCGCGACGACCGGGTCGGGCACATCGACGTGGTGGGCGCGGCCCTGCTCGGCGGCGGTGTGCTCGCGGTGCTCCTGCCACTCGTGCAGGCCGAGTCCGGGGGCGTCGCGCGGCTGTGGTGGCTGTTCCCGGTCGGCGCGGCGCTGGGTGCGGCGTTCGTCGGGTGGGAGCGGCGCACGCTGCGCCGCGGCGGTGAACCGCTGCTCGACCTGCGGCTGCTCACCCGCACGCGCGGCTACGCCACCGGGGCCGGGCTGGGCGCCGTCTACTTCCTGGGCTTCTCCGGCATCTGGCTGGTCTTCGCGCTGTTCCTGCAGTCCGGGCTGGGCTACACGCCGTTGCAGTCCGGGCTCTCGGTCACCGCGTTCGCGCTCGGCTCCGCGGTGTCGGCGGCGGTCGGTGGCCGTCTCGTGGAGCGGTTCGGCAGGCGGCTGACGGTGATCGGCCTCGTCGGTGTGATCACCGGCCTCGTCGCGACGATCGCCGTGGTGCTGCTGGTGCCGCCCGGGTCCCTGATCTGGGCGATGGCCCCGTCCCTGCTCGTCGCCGGTGTCGGCGGCGGACTGGTGATCTCCCCGAACATCACGCTGACGCTGCGCGAGGTGCCGGTGCGCATGGCCGGCTCGGCCGGGGGAGCGCTGCAGACCGGGCAAAGGATCGGCGCGGCCATCGGCACCGCCGCGCTGCCCGGCGCCTTCTACCTGGTCCTCGGGGCCACCGGCCAGAACTACCCGCTCGCGGCCGCCGTGGCGCTGGGCGGGGCCGTGCTGTCGGTGTCGGCCGCGCTGGTCATCGCGGTGCTCGACCTGCGCCACGAGCGCAAGGTGCGGCGGCGGTGCGCGGAGGAGGAGGCCCACACCTACGGGCACGCCGCGCACGGCTGACCGGCCGTGAGTGGATACGAGTGCTCCAGCACCCGTATCCACTCACGACCTCAGGCGCCCAGGGCCTGCCGGAGGAACTGGACCTGCAGCAGGAGCAGGTTCTCCGCGACGACCTCCTGCGGCGTCATGTGCGTGACGCCCGACAGCGGCAGCACGCTGTGCGGGCGGCCCGCCGCGAGCAGCGCCGAGGACAGGCGCAGGGTGTGCGCGGCGACCACGTTGTCGTCGGCCAGGCCGTGCACCAGCAGCAGCGGGCGGGTGAGCGCGGGGGCGTCGTCGAGCAGCGAGGAGCGCGCGTAGGCGTCCGGGTCGGTGTCGGGGCGGCCGAGGTAGCGCTCGGTGTAGTGGGTGTCGTAGAGCGCCCAGTCGGTGACCGGGGCGCCGGCGACGGCCGCGTGGAAGACGTCGGGGCGCCGCAGGACGGCGAGAGCGGCGAGGTAGCCGCCGAAGGACCAGCCGCGGATGCCGACGCGGCCCAGGTCGAGGTCCGGGTATCGCTCCGCGACGCCGTGCAGCGCGTCGACCTGGTCCTGCAGCACGGGTCCGGCGAGGTCGCCGTGCACGGCCCGCTCGAACGCGGGGCCGCGGCCCGGCGTGCCCCGCCCGTCGACGACGACGACCGCGAAGCCCTGGTCGGCGAACCACTGGCTGGTCAGGTGGGCCGCCCGCGCGGCGACCACCCGCTGGGCGTGCGGGCCGCCGTAGGGGTCCATGAGGACCGGCAGCGGGGTCCCGGGCTCGTGCCCGGTGGGCAGCAGCACGGCGACGCGCAGGTCGCGCTCGCCCGCGGTGAGCAGCGCGACCCGCGGCGTCAGGCCGGGCAGGTCGGCGAACGAGGCGATCGTGCGCTCGGCCCCGCCGCGGTGCACGGTGGTGGTGCTGCCGTCGGTGTCCAGGTCCTGCCGGGTCACCACGAGCGTGCCGCCGGCGAGGCGCCCGCTGTGCACCCCGGCGCCGCCTGCGACCGCCGTGACGCCGTCCGGCCCCCATGTCCAGAGCCCGATCGCGGTCGGGTCGTCGCTCGCGCGGAACAGCACCACGTCACCGTCGACGTCGGCGACGTCGCGCACCTGCAGCGACGCGGGCGTCACCGGCTCGCCGTCGACGACCAGCCGCCTGCTCCCGTCGACGTCGCCGACGGTGACGAGCGCGCCGGACTCCGTGTGCGCGGGCACGCCGGGCACGATGTCCACCCAGACCGGGTCGGTCTGCTCGTGCAGGAGCGTCGTGCCACCGGTCGCGGGATCGACGCGCAGCACCCGCAGGGCGCGCTGGTCGCGGGGCTGCACGACCACGAGGAGGCCGTGGGCGTCCCACACGACGTCGGCGAGGTACTCGTCGCGAGCGGCGTCCCAGCGCACCGGCACCACGGTGCCGTCGAGCGCGACCAGTTCGAGGGACACGCCTGCGTTCGGCGTGCCGGCGGCGGGGTAGGCGACGACGGCGGGCGGGCGCTCGGGGTGGGCGGGGTCGGCGATGTGCCACCGCCGCACCGGCGCGTCGTCGACGCGTGCGACAAGCAGCGACTCGCCGTCCGGCGCCCACCAGTACCCGCGCATCCGCCCCATCTCCTCGGCCGCGACGAAGTCGGCGAGGCCGTAGGTGACGTGCGGGCCGTCCGGTTCGGCGAGGGCCGTGGTCGTGCGGGCGGTGAGGTCGTGGACGTGCAGCGCGCCGCCGCTGACGAACGCGACGTGGCGACCGTGCGGGTCCGGCCGCGGGTCGATGACACCGTCGGGGGTGTCGACGAGGCGCGGGCTCAGCCCGCCGGCGAAGTCGGCGACGTAGAGCCGGCCGGACAGGGCGAACGCGGCCGTCGTGACCGGCCGGTCGGTGGCGTAGCCGACGACGCCGCCCGCCTGCTCGCGGCTGCGCTCGCGCCGCGCCTTCTCCTCCGGCGGCAGCTCGTCGGCCCCCGCGGTCTCCAGCTCGCGCGGGTCGGCGACGAGCCGCTCCTCGCCGGTGTCGAGGTCCAGCGTCCAGAGGCAGGTGACGGGATCGGTGCCGCCCCGGCTGCGCAGGAACACGACGCGCTCGCCGTCGGGGGAGACGGTGACGCCGCGGGGGGCGCCGAGGGTGAAGCGGCGGGTGCGGGCCTGTCTGCGCGGGAAGCTGTCGGTCACGGCGGACCAGTCTGCCCGGACGAGGCTCAGTCCACGCAGGGGACGCCGCCCGCGGTGATCGGCGGCGAGGTCGTGGGGGCGGGCGGGAGCAACGTGACCGGCTCGGAGTCGCCCTGGTCCGCGGTGCTGGTGGGCGCGGCCCGCGCGGTGGTGGGTGCGCTCGTGGCCGTCGCCGCGGGCTCCAGCAACTCCCCGACGAACGCGCGCACGGCGTCGGGGTCGACCTCGACGGCGATGCCGTCCACCGGCGTGTGCAGGTCCGGGCGCCCGGTGGGGATGGTGTGGAAGGTGAACTCATCGCCGGTGACGCGGCGCAGCTGGGTGAGGGCCTGCTCGAGGTCCCAGCCCCGGTCGAGCACGACGTAGCGGGTGCCGATGTCGAGCAGGCGCTGCAGGCGCAGCGGGTCGGAGAGGGTGCCCGCCTCCAGCACCCGCCTGCTGAGGCCTGCGGCGAAGGCCTGCTGGCGGGCGATGCGGTCGAGGTCGCCGTCGGCGAGACCGTGCCGCTGCCGGACGAACGCGAGCGCACCGGGCCCGCTGACCAGCTGCTGCCCGGCCGGCAGGTCGACACCGGAGTAGGTGTCGCGGACCGGCGCGTTCAGGCACACGGGCACCCCGCCGAGCGCCTCGGTGAGCTCGACGAACCCGGCCATGCCGATCTCGGCGAAGTGGTCGACCTCGACGCCGGTGAGCTCCTGCACGGTGGCCACGAGCGTGCGCCTGCCGGCCTCCCGGGCGCGCCGGTCGAGCTCGGCGCCCTCGATGCCCTGGGCGAGCAGGGCGTCCTCGGCGTCCTGCATCCCGCGCCGGTACGCCGAGTTGATCTTGTGGGTGCCGCGGCCGCCCGCGATCTCCACGAAGGAGTCGCGCGGGATCGACACCGCCACCGCCTGCGCGTCCGGACCGGCGGGCACGTGCAGCAGGATGATCGTGTCCGTGTGCAGCTGCCCCTCGTCGGGCCCGGCGTGCAGGGCGTCGAGGACGGCGGGTGGCAGCGGCTCACCGTGGGCGTCGGTGCGGGCGTCGAGGCCCACCAGCAGGGCGGTGAACTCCTCGCCCACCGGGGTGGGACGCGGCGTGGGGATCGCCGCGTCGCTCGTGACGGCGCCGGTGTCGACCCGCTGGTGCAGCGACCAGACGAACCCCGCGGCGACGAGCGCAGCGGCGGAGGCGAGCGCGGTGACGGCGCGCACAGCGATCAGCACGGTGCGTCTCGCGTTCATGTCACTCCGGTCGCCAGCGCCTGGATCGGCGCTTCGCCGCGACCGCCCGGGACTCCGCGGCCGCCGACGCGGCCCTTCGCCCAGTCTAGGTGGGCAGCAGGCGGCACGACTGCTCCGAACGGAGCCACGCTCGGTCTCCGGGGCCGTCTCGGGCATTGCGCGTGCCGCCGCGAGGGGACGCTAGGGTCTCGCCGATCAGTCCCGCCGGTCCGAGGAGCCGCGTCATGACCGAACTGCTGCTCGCCCTGCTCGTGATCGTCGTGCTGGCCGGCGTCGTCGTCCTGGTGCTGCGGATGCGCCAACAGTCGCGGGGGAAGACCGCCCCGGGTCGCGTCGACCCCCTCGCGAACGAGCCGGACGTCTACGACCCGCACAAGATCGGTGTGGGCGACATCATCACCTACGCCGGGATCGACCACGTCGTGCGCGGCACGATCGTGCTGTCCGAGGGCGGGATGACCTGGCGCGAGCACCTGCTCGACGGCTCGACCGGACGCCGCTGGCTCACCGTCGAGGACGACGAGGGCGAGCTCGAGATGACGCTCTGGATGCGCCGCGAGGGCACCGGCCTCACCCCCGACGGCGACGTGATCCTCGACGACAAGGTCCACCGCCAGATCGAGCGCGGGCGCGCGACCTACACCGCGGAGGGCACCACGGGCACGCCGCCGAGCGGCACCGTCGACTACGCCGACTACGCCACGGCCGACGGCACCGGCATGATCGCGTTCGAGCGCTGGGCCGCCACGCAGTCCTGGGAGGTCTCGACGGGCCGGTCGGTGTCGCGCGGCGAGCTGACCGTCTACCACTCGGCCCCCGGCGCATGAGCCTGCACGACCTCGATGTCGAGCCGCGGGACGTCCGGGCCGAGGCGCTGGGCCTGCTCCTCGACGCGCCCGCTCCCACCCCGCTGGCGCAGCTCACCCTCGACGACGGCCGCGGCGGCGTCCTCGTGCTGGGTGTGCTCGGCGCCTCGCACGTGGTCACCGCGACGGCCGGAGCCCGCAGGCTCACCGAGCAGGTGTCCTGCGACGCGCTCGCCGCGGGCGGGCAGGAGCTGCCCGAGCGCGCGGAGGCGGGCGGCTACTCGATGACCTCCGCGGTCACGGCGCCGCCACGGGCGGAGTTCGACGCCACCGCGGCGCGGCTGCGCGGCCGCGCGGAGCGGGATGCGCACTGGCTCTGCGGCGCCTTCCCCGGCGGAGCGGGGGCGTTGACCGCGCTCACCGCCGCGGCGCTGCCCACCGGCGGCTGGACCTGGGAGACCTGGCACCTGTACCCCGGCGCCGAGAGGAGCGTGATCGTGACGACGCGGAGCAGGTGGACACCGTGAGCCGGGCGCTCGCCGCGCTCCTCGCCGCCGCCGCGCTGCTGCTCGGGGGCTGCGGCGTCGGCGACGACGTCCGCAACCACCTCGACGACAGCTACCAGCTGCAGAACAGCAGTGGTGACAGCGCCACCTACACCACCACCACGCCCGTCGGCACCACGGCCGCGGCGATCGCCGCCGCTGTGCCGCCTGCGGCGCGGCAGTCCGACGGCGGCGCCGAGTACCTGCGCTACGACGACGACATCGTGATCGTGAGCGCGGCGCCGAACGGCAGCACCGTCCAGGTCGAGGACCTGGACGACCGGTACCGCAGCGGCTACTTCGCCTACCTCGGCCCCGGGTTCAACCCCGGCTCGCCCGCCGGCGGCGCCGTCAGCGGCGGCCCGGGAGACACGAAGTGAACGCGCTCCCCGCACCACCCAGGAGGAACCCGTGCCCGTGACGCACCCCGCCGCACACGCCCTCGAGTTCGGGTCGATCGACGGCGGCTCGCTCACGCAGGGCGTCGCCGCGACGCTGCTGTTCTTCGTCGTCGGCGCCGTCGTGCTGAGCCTGGGTTTCCTCGCGCTCGACCTGCTCACCCCGGGCAACCTGCGGCACCAGGTCTACGTCGACCGCAACCCGAACGCGGCGATCCTGCTGGGGGCGAACCACCTCGCTCTCGCGATCATCGTGGTCACCTCGATCATGACGAGCGCCGACAGCCTCGGCCAGGGTCTGGTCGACTCGGCCGTCTACGGGATCCTCGGCGTCGTGCTGCAGGCCGTGGCGCTGCGGCTGCTCGACGCGTTCGTCCCCGGGCACCTGCGCAACCTCGTCAACGAGCCGCGGATGAACGGCGCGGCGTGGGCGGTGGGCATCAGCCTGGTCGCGATCGGCGCGGTGAACGCCGCCGCCCTGTCCTGAGCGGTCTGTCGTGAGCGGCGCGGCGACGGGCAGGCGCGGGGCGGCCCCACTGCGGTGGGCGCGGCCGCTGCTCCTCGCCGCGGTCGGCGTCTGCGCCGCCTGCGGGCTGGTCTACGAGCTCGTCCTGCTCACGCTGTCGGCGAGCCTCGTCGGCGGCGGCATCACCGAGACCTCCCTGATCGTCGCCGGGTTCGTCGCCGCGCTCGGCGCGGGCGCGCTCCTGGTCAAGCCCTTGCTGGGGCACTCGGCGACCGTGTTCGTGGCCGTGGAGATCCTGCTCGGCGTCGTGGGCGGGCTCAGCGCCGTGACGCTGTACGTCTCCTTCTCCTTCTACGGCACGAGCGCCGCCGTGCTGGTCGGGGCCACTGCGGTGATCGGCATCCTCGTCGGGGCCGAGGTGCCGCTGCTGATGACGCTGCTGCAGTCGGGACGCAGCGGCATCGACGCCCGCACGTCGGGGCGGGTGCTCGCCGACCTCAACGCCGCCGACTACGCCGGTGCCCTGCTGGGCGGCCTCGCCTGGCCGTTCGTGCTGCTGCCGCTGGCCGGGCAGGTCCGCGGCGCGGCCCTGACAGGGATGGTGAACCTGGCGGCCGCGGCCGTCGTCGCCGCGTTCCTGCTGCGGGAGCAGATGGGCGTGGGCGCCCGGCGCGCGGCGACCGCCGCCCTGCTCGCCGCGGCCGTCCTGCTGGGCGTGCTGCTGGTCCGGGCCCATGACATCGAGGTGACGGCGCGGCAGCGGCTCTACGCCGACCCGGTGGTGGTCGCCGAGCAGTCGGCCTACCAGCAGATCGTCCTGACCGAGCGCTCCGGCGACGTGCGGCTCTACCTCGACGGCGACCTGCAGTTCTCCAGCCTCGACGAGTACCGCTACACCGAGGCGCTCGTGCACCCGGTGCTCGCGGCCGACCCGGAGCGGGTGCTGGTCCTCGGCGGCGGCGACGGCCTGGCCGCGCGGGAGGCGCTGCGCCACCCGTCGGTGCGCGAGGTCGTGCAGGTGGACCTGGACCCGGCCGTCCTGGACCTCGCGCGCACCCGGCTCGCCGAGCTGAACGGCGGTTCGCTGACCGACCCGCGCGTCCAGGTGATCGCCGCCGACGCCTTCACCTGGCTGCGGGGGCCGGCCGCGCGCGGCTTCGACGCGGTGGTCGTCGACATGCCCGACCCCGACACCCCGGCGCTGGGCCGGCTCTACTCCACCGAGTTCTACGGCCTCGTGGGCGCGGCGCTGAACCCGGGCGGGCTGATGTCGGTGCAGGCCGGCAGCCCGTACTCGACGCCCACGGCGTACTGGCGCACGATCTCGACGATCGGCTCCGCAGGCCTCGCCGCCACGCCCTACCACGTGCACGTGCCCAGCTTCGGCGACTGGGGTTTCGCCCTGGCCCGGCCCGGCGGGCCGCCGCCCGCCCTGACGCTCTCGGGGCAGGCCCCGCCGATGAGGTTCCTCGACGAGGCCGTGCTGCAGGCGGCGGCGGTGTTCCCCCGGGACCGCCTCCCGCAGCCGCTGCCCCCGTCCACCCTGGACCGCCCGCTCGTGGTGGACGACACGCGGCACGGCTACGTGGGCCGCTGAAAGCGAAATGGGTCAGAACTGCGCCGCGGGCAGCTCCAGCTCGTCGAGCAGGGTGTGCAGGCTCGCGCGCGTGGCCTCGTCGAGGTCGGCCGCAGGGGAGCGCACGGTCGCGGTGTCGATGATGCCGCGCCGCACCAGCACCTCCTTGTGCACGGCCCAGGCGATGCCCGGCTGCAGGCCGAAGAGCACCAGGGGGGTGAGGCGGGCGAACGCGGCGCGGGCCTCGGCGCGCAGGCCCGCGTCCCAGTCGGCGAGCACCGGGCGCAGCAGGTCGGGGAACTCGCACGCCGGCATCGTGCCGATCGCGCCCCGGTGGTACTCCTCGAGCACGAACTGGGCGTTCTGCCCGCCGAGCACCGCGAAGCCGTCGTCGGCCACCGCCGCGGCCAGCGCCTCGACGACCTGGCCGACCTTCGGGGCCGTCGGGGGCGCCTCGACCTTCACCGACGTGACGCCGTCGAGCCCGGCGAGCGTGGCGATGAGCGCGGGCGGCATCGCGACGCCGGTGGCGCCCGGCGCGTCCTGCACCATGACCTCGCAGGACACGGCGGCCGCGACCTCGCCGTAGAAGTCGACGAGCTGCGCCGCGCCGGGCTTGACCAGGAACGGCGGCAGCACCATCAGGGCCTGCGCGCCGCCGTCCTGCGCGGCGCGCGCCTGCTCGAGCGCCACGGCCGTGGAGGTGCCGTTCACCCCGGCCACGACGGGGACGGCGCCGTCGACGACGTCGACGATCGTGGCCAGCACCCGCTCCCGGTCGGCGGTGGTGAGCGCGAACCCCTCGCTGGCCATGCCGAAGGTGGCCACCCCGTCGACGCCGGAGGCCAGCTGGAACCGGGTCAGGCGGGTGAGGCCGGGCAGGTCGAGCGCGCCGTCCGCGGTGAACGGCGTGGCGAGGATGGGCACGAGGCCGTGGACGAGGTGCGACATCGGTGGTCAGGACTCCTGGGCGAGACGGGCCACGGCGTCGGCGTCGACCTCGACGCCGAGCCCGGGGGAGGTGGGCAGGGACGCGGAACCGGCCGCCACGTCGAGCGGCCGGGTGAGGATGCGGGTGCCGACCTCGACCGAGGTCGGCTGGTACTCGAAGGCGGCCAGGTCCTCGACGGCCGCGCTGACGTGCAGGCCGGCCGCGAGCGCGACGCCGAGCCCGACGGAGTGGTGCGGGGCGACCGGCACGTGCCGGGCGGCGCAGACCTCGGCGATCGCCATCAGCTCGGTGATGCCGGTGCGCGCGACGTCGGGCTGCGCGAGCCGCAGCGCCCGCGCGTCCACCCACTGCGCGAACTCGAACCGGTTGCGCAGCGCCTCCCCGACCGCGACCGGCAGCTCCGCGCGGGACACCAGCTCGGCGTGCCCGGAGAGGTCCTCCGGCGCCAGGGGCGCCTCCAGGAACCAGCAGCCGCGCTCGGCGAGCCCGCGGGCGAGCCGTAGCGCCGCGTCGACGGGGTAGGCCCAGTGGGCGTCGACGGCGATGCGCAGCTCCGGGGCCGCCGCGCGCACCGCGTCGACCGTCGCGAGGTCCTCGGTGACGCCGTGGCCGAGGTGCAGCTTGACCGAGCGCGCGCCCCGCCGCACCCAGTCCGCGGCCAACGCCGCGCGTGCGGCGTCGTCGGGGCGGGGGAGGCCGGAGACGTAGGTCCGGAGCTGCTCGCGGAACGCGCCGCCGAGCAGGTCGGCCACCCGGCGGCCGGTGAGCCTGCCGGCGAGGTCCCAGAGCGCGATGTCCACCGCGGCGAGCGCGTCGGCCTGGTGCCCGACGAGGTGCCCCCGCTCGCGCATGAGGTCGCGCAGGCGCACCCACGCGGGCCGGGGAGCCGTCGCGTCGGCGCCCACCAGCACGGGCGCGAGCAGCAGGTCGACCACCGCGGCCGGCACCTCCGGCGCCACCGGGGCGAGCGCCTCGCCCCACCCGCTGGTGCCGTCCTCGGCCGTGACCTGCACCAGCAGCGTCTCGTAGCGGTCGGAGTAGAGGCTGCGCCACGGCTCGCGCACGGAGTAGCCGCCGGGTGGCGTGCTCCCGTCGGGCAGCGCGCCGAGGTACGCGGCCTCGGCGCGCAGCTTGAGCACGTGGGAGGTGACCGCGGCGATCCTCACGGCAGATCCGCGCTTCGGTTGACGCCATGCAACATGTGAGCAAGACTTCCACACAGCGCATGAGCGATGCAAACAGCGGATGGAGCGATGCAGTGTCAGCGGATCAGGGCCTGAACCAGAGCGTCGAGCGGGCCACCTCGGTGCTGGCGACGTTCCTGGACGCGGGCGCCGACCTGCGCGTCTCGGACGTCGCGCAGCGCGCCGGGCTGGGCCAGTCGACGACGTCGCGGCTGCTCGCCACGCTGGAGCAGCTGGAGTACGTGGAGCGGGACCCGGCCACCGCGCTCTACCGGCTCGGCCCCGCCGTCGTCGGGTTGGCCGGGGCCGCGGTGAACCGGCACCCGGTGCACCGCGAGGCCCGCCAGCGGGCGCAGGAGCTGGCCTGCGCGACGGGGCTGGGCGCGAACGTCGCGGTCCGCCGCGGGGCGTCGCTGTCCTACCTGTGCAACTTCGAGGGCCGCCTCGCGCCGCGCTCGTTCACGCTCATGGGCCAGCGCAAGCCCCTGCACGCCACCGGGCTGGGCAAGTGCCTGCTGCTCGGGCTCGGGCCCGCGCAGCGCCGCGAGCTGCTGCCGGACCTGCCCCGCTTCACCGCGCAGACCCTCACCGGCCACGACGCCCTCGACGCGGAGCTGGCGGCGGTCGCCGAGCGCGGCTACGCCGTCGAGCGCGAGGAGCTGGCGCTGGGCCGGGCCTGCGTCGCAGCGCCCGTCCGGGACCACGCGGGCGAGGTGGTGGCCGGGATCTCGATCTCCGGGCCGCTGTCGGCCATCGACCTGCCGGCCCGCGAGGCCGAGCTGGGGCGCCGGATCGTCGAGGTGGCCGACGCCATCAGCGTGGGGCTCGGCTACGTCGGCCCCCGCCACCAGTCCGCCACCCTCGACGGAGTGAGGTCATGACGAGAGGCCGCTTCCGCAGGAGCGTGGCGCTGGCCACCGCCGCGGCCGCGCTGTGCGCGGCGTCCGCGTGCGGCGCTGCCGCCACGGACGACACGCTCGTGCTCGAGTTCCCCTCGTGGCAGGCCGCCGACGAGTCGTTCTCGCCGTGGTGGCGCGAGCTGATCGCGGCCTACGAGGCCGAGCACCGGGGTGTCGACATCGACTTCTACCAGGTGCCGTTCGACAGCTTCGTGGCCCAGCAGACCACGCGGTTCGCGGCAGGCGACCCGCCCGACGTCGTGCACCTACCGGCGAGCAACGCCGTGCAGTTCGCCGCCCGCGGCTGGCTCGCGCCCCTCGACGAGCAGCTCGCGACCACGGACGTGGCGCAGACCTGGAGCCCCCTGCAGGAGCAGATGCGCTGGGACGGGCGCACCTACGGCCTGCTCCTGCTCGGGTACGGCTACGCGCTGTTCTACAACGAGCAGCTGCTCGCCGACGCCGGTGTCGGAGTGCCGACCGACCCGCAGCAGATGCTCGCCGCGGCGCGCGCGGTCTCCGCGCTGTCCGACGACGTGTTCGGCTTCGGCGCCACGACCGTGCAGAACCCGGACAACTACACCGAGATGACCGCCTTCGTGGTCGGCAACGGCGGCGCGTGGTCGCAGCCCGACGGGCGCATCAGCACCGACGACCCCGCGGTGCTGGAAGGCATGCGCCAGTACCGCGACCTGGTGGCGACCGCGCCCCCGGGCATCCAGTCCCAGCAGCGCAACGAGCTGTTCTTCAACGGCCAGATCGCCATGGTGATCGACGGCCCGTTCCTGCTGTCGGAGGTGCAGGGCGCTCCGGAGGAGGTGCGGCAGCACCTGGAGGTGGCCGCGCCGCCGTTCCCGGTCGTGCCCGGCGGGGTCAGCAACAGCCTGCACGTGCCCGCCGACGCCGATCCGGAGACGGCCGCCGCCGTGTGGGACCTCATCGAGATGGCGTCGCGACCGGAGTGGCAGCGCCGCTACACCGAGCTGACGGCCGTGCCGGCGCCGCGGAAGGGGTCGGTCACGGCCGAGGCGCTGGCCGCGACACCGGAGCTGGAGCTGTTCGGGCAGCTCGCCGACCAGGCCGTCGACATCTTCCCCCGGTCGCCGGAGCTCCGCCGCAACCACGGGCGGGTGAGCGACGCCGTCGCCTCGGCCGCCATCCGCCTCATCGCGAGCGGGACGCCGGTCGACGAGGCCGCCGCGACCCTGCGCACCGACCTGGAAGGAGCAGGCGATGACTCCTGACGTGCTGGTCGAGCGCGCGCCCGCGACCGCGCCGCCGCCCCGCAGGGGACGGACCCGCGCCGAGCGCGACCGCTGGTTCGCCTACGGGATGCTCACCCCGACGCTCGCCGCCGTCGGGCTGCTCATGGCCTATCCGCTCTACGTGGCGATCCACCTGTCCTTCCGCGGCGGCGAGATCACCGATCTGCAGAACCTCGGGCAGTACCCGCTCACGCTCGCCAACTACGTCGAGGTCATCACCGACCCGGAGCTGCTCGGCGACATCCGGCGCTCGATCGTCTACACGGTCGGGGTGGTGGTGCCCGCGTTCGCGATCGGGCTCGGGCTCGCCCTGCTGCTGCACCGCTCGTTCCCCGGCAGGCGGATCATCCGGCCGCTGTCGCTGCTGCCGTGGGCAGTGCCAGGGGTGGTGGTGAGCGCGGCGTTCAGCTGGATGCTCGACGGGTCGTTCGGCGTGGTCAACTACTTCCTGCGCTCGCTGGGGCTGATCGAGCAGAACGTGGCGTGGCTGGCCGACAGCCGCACCGCGATGGCGGCGGTGATCATCCCGACCGTCTGGAAGTTCTACCCGTTCTTCACCCTCGTGCTCCTCGCGGCGCTGCAGGCCGTGCCCGAGGACCTGTACGAGGCCGCCCGCATCGACGGCGCGCGCCCCTGGCAGCAGTTCCGCTACGTCACCTGGCCCGCCCTGCGCGCACCGTCGGCGCTGGCCATCGTGATCACCGGCGTCGGGGTGTTCCGCGAGTTCGACTTCATCTTCCCGCTCACCGGCGGCGGCCCCGACGACGCCACCCGCACGCTGGCCATCCGCATCTACAACGAGGCCTTCGAGTTCTTCGGCTTCGGGGTGTCGGCGGCCCTCGGCGTCGTGACCATGATCATCGCCGGGCTGCTGCTGCTCGCGGCGGGCCGGTCCGTCCGACAGGGGTTCATCTGATGGCCGTCACCGCGGCGCGCAGGCGCGCGACCACGCCCCGGCAGTGGGGCCTGCTGGCGGTGGGCGTCGCCGCGCTCGCCGTCCTGCTGTTCCCCGTCTACTGGATGGTGATGACCTCGGTCGTGCCGTCGCAGCAGCTGCTCACGTCCACGCCGCCGTTGGTCCCGCCGGCCGGCTCGGTGAGCCTCGATGCGTACGGCGAGGTGTTGACGAGCCGGCCGATCGGGCGCTGGCTGTGGAACTCGGTGCTGATCACCGTCGGCACCGCCGCCATCGCGGTGGTGATCTCCACGCTGGGCGGCTACAGCCTGTCCCGGTTCCGGACCCGCGGGCAGCAGACGATGGGCTACACGCTGCTGTTCAGCCGGATGCTGCCCGGCACGCTGCTGATCATCCCGGTGTTCGTGATCTTCGCCTCGGCCGGGATGATCAACAGTCTCTGGGCGGTGGTCCTGGTCAACGTCGCCGCCACGGTGCCGTTCACGACCTGGCTGATGAAGGGCTTCGTCGACGGGGTGCCGGGGGAGGTGGAGGAGGCCGCGATGATCGACGGCTGTGGCCGGCTGCGGGCGCTGTGGCTGGTGGTCGTGCCGCTGCTGCGGCCCGGACTCGCCACCACCTTCACCTACGCCTGCATCCTCGCTTGGGGCGACTTCCTCTTCGCCCGCACGCTCATGCCCAACCCCAGTGGCTGGACGATCACCGTCGGCATCGCCTCGTTCATCGGGGAGTTCAGCGTCGACTGGAGCGGGCTGATGGCCGCCGGGATCCTGTCGATGGTGCCGATGCTGGTGCTGTTCGTGTTCCTCGAGCCGTTCCTGGCCCGGGGCATGGCCGCCGGATCGGTCAAGGGCTGAGGAGCGTTTGACCGATCAGGAGCAGGTGAGTAGGACATCGCGTCGTGAGCAGCGGGCGGGTCGCGGTCGTCACGGGGGCCGCGCGCGGGGTCGGGCGCGGGATCGCGCTCGTGCTCGGGGAGGCGGGCGCGACGGTCTACGTCACCGACCGGGAGAGCCGCGGGCACCGGTTCTCGGAGCTGCGCGGCACCGTGGAGGACACCGCCGAGCAGTTGACCGCACGCGGCGGGGAGGGCGTCCCGGTGCCCCTCGACCACATCGACGACGCGGCCGTCGAGGCGTTGTTCGCCCGCATCCGCGCCGACCACGGCGGCCTCGACCTGCTGGTCGCCAACGCCTGCAACGGCAACGCGCTGCCGTTCCGCGGCGGCCCGTTCTGGACGCTCCCGCTGGAGCACTGGCACAACATGGTGGACGTCGGCGTCCGCAGTCATCTCGTCACCGCGTGGCACGCGGCGCCGTTGCTGATCGAACGGCGCGGGCTGTGTGTCCTCACCGGGTACACGGCGGCTGACGACGTGCTGGCCGGGCACGTGTTCTACGACCTCGCCATGCACGCGATCAGTCGGCTGGCCCACTCGCTGGCCCACGACCTGGGGCCGCGGGGAGTCACGGCGCTGGCCGTATCGCCCGGCTTCACGCGCACCGAGGCGATCCTCGCCGCGCTGGGCGACGAGGTCCCGCCGGGCACCGACTCGGTGGAGTTCCCCGGCCGCGCGGTGCGCGCGCTCTGGGAGGACCCGCAGGTGGCGCGGCACGCCGGTCGCACGATCCCGGTGGCGGACCTGGCAGCCGACTACGGCTTCACCGACACGGCGGGCGGCTCCTGACGCGCCGCGTCGGGCCCGCAGGGGGCGGTCAGGCCATGTCGCGGGCCTTCTGGGCGGCGTCGAGCAGGACGGCGCCGAGCTGCTCGGCCTCGTCCACGGTGAACGACCAGCGGTCGGCCATGCTCGTGGGGTCGCCGTCGCCGCCGGTCGGGAGGACGACGACGAGCGTCTCGCCGCCCTCGCGTCCCTCCCGCGGCAGCGCGAGCTCGACCTGGAGGTTCATGGTCAGGGTGGCGTCGTGCTGGATGCGCATGCTCCGACCCTGCCCCGACCGGCCCGGAGCGGCCCGACAGGCGCGACGACGGGTCGTCCACGCGCGGTGACAGGTCGCCGGAGGTGGGAACGGCGTGAAGTCCGGGTTCCACCCGAGGGGGTCGTGGGTCGAGTTCGAACGCAGTAGTGCGTGAGAGCGTCACCACCGGGTGCCTGCGCACCCGGCTGTGGTCCCGTCCCACCCCCGCTCCTCACGCATCTCCGTGGAGGCATTCGTCGCGTTCCGCGGAACGCACCGATTCCGTGATCGCCGAGAATGGCGCGACGATCATCCCGGTGGCGCGGGCACGAGAAGCACATCAGCGCGGCCGAAAACGCCCTGACGTGCGACTCGCATCGATCATGCTGCCACGACCCGGCCCGTCCGCCCGGTCGCGTTCCGCGGAACGCGACCAACGCCAGAATTGTCAGGCCCCGATGCCATCCTCAACGGGAAACACCCGCTCACACCCCCGGAGGATCGCCATGTCGGTCACCGCGCTCCCCGCCCCGTCACAGGCCATGAACCTCCGCGATCTCGAATCGGAGCTGTTGAGCCTGGCGGGCCACATCGCCGCCGCCGAATGCCGGTTCCTGCAAGTGCTGGCCGAGTTCGACGACCGCGACGGCTGGGCCGGGGCCGGGATCCGCTCGTGTGCGCACTGGTTGTCCTGGCGGGCCGGGATGAGCCTGCGCACCGCCACCGACCACCTCCGCGTCGCGCACGCCCTGCAACGCCTACCCCAGATCAGCGAAGCCTTCGCCGCCGGCCGGATCTCCTACTCCAAAGTTCGGGCCCTGACCCGGGTCACCGGCACCGACACCGCCGCCCTCACCCGGATCGCCGCCGCCATCGCCGCGGGGGAACCGCAGTTGCGGCTCCTGAGGGTCGCAGACGCGGAGACCGCGGAACAGGTGCTGCTCAACCTGGCCCTGTCCGGCACCGCCAGCCACGTCGAGACCGTCGTCGCGGCGGTGCGCCGCCGCCACACCCCACCCGCCGACACCGCCGCCCGCCGCAGCCTGACCTGGCACTGGGACCACGACGGATGCCTGGTCCTGCGGGGCCGGTTCACCCCCGACGCCGGCGCCGCCCTGATCGCCGCCATCGAAGCCCAGACACCCGCCCCCACCTCGACCACCCCCACCCTCACACCCACAGCGTCGCTGTCGCCGTCGCCGCCGGATCTGGAGCAGCGGGCGATCGAGCAGGAACCCGGACCGGCCACCGACCGGGTCGCGGCCCGCCGCGCCGACGCCCTCCTCGCCCTGGCCACCGCAGGCCCGGACGAGGTGGTCGAGCGGGGGCAGGCGCAGGTGATCGTGCACCTGGACGCCACCACCGGCACCGCCCGCCTCCAAGGCGGCCCCGAACTCCCCGCCACCACCGCGGAACGCCTCGCCTGCGACGCCCGCGTCCACGCCCTGCTGGACGACCGCACCGGCAACCGCATGTACTTCGGCCGCTCCCGCCGACTCGCCTCACCGGCCCAGATCGCCGCCCTGACTGCCCGGGACGGGGCGCGCTGCCAGTTCCCCGGCTGCACCCACACCCGCCACCTGCACGCCCACCACGTCATCCCCTGGTGGGCACACGGTCGCACCGACATCGACAACCTGATCCTGGTCTGCGCCTTCCATCACGGCGTGATCCATGACCACGGCTACCGCATCCACCGCCTGACCGACCGCTGGCGGTTCCTGCGCCCCGACGGCACTCCCATCCCGACGGCCGGGCCGCCGTTGACCGGCAACACCGAACGCCTCATCGCGATGCACACCCGCGCCGGACTGCGGATCGAGCGCACCACCCTGACCCCGAACTGGTTCGGCGAGCGCCTGGACCCGGAGCCGATCCTGGACGCCCTGCTCCCCCGCCGGACCCCGACCGCGGCTGGAGTGCGTTCCGCGGAACGCGACGCCGCCCCGGGCGGCCCTCGCGTCGCGTGATCAGGCGGCGCCGTCGATGACCGCCGTCGCCTCGACCTCGACCAGCAGGTCGGGCTCGGCGAGCGCCGCGACCCCGATCCCCGTGAGCGGCGCGGCCGGTGTGACGCCCAGCCTCGCGGCGGCCCGGCCGACCCCCTCGGCGAACAGCGGCATCTTGTCGGGGGTCCAGTCGACGAGGTAGACGGTCAGCTTCGCGACGTCGTCGAACGTGGCCCCGACCTCGGCCAGCGCGGTGGCGATGTTGAGGTAGCACTGCTCGACCTGGGCGGCGAGGTCGCCCTCGCCGACCTTGCGGCCCTCGGCGTCGCGGGCGACCTGGCCGGCGATGAACACGAGCCGCGATCCGGTGGCGACCGACACCTGCCGGTAGATGTCGACCTGCGGCAGACCGGCGGGGTTGACCAGGGTGATGGGCATGCCCCATGTATAGCAGGGCAATGTTATGTATCGTCGCGCTGTGGCGAGGACCAGGGACCCGGCGGTCCGCACCCTGCTCGTCGAGCGCGCCGCGCGCATGCTCCGCGACCGTGAACCCCTCACCCTGCGCTCGCTGGTCGCCGGGACCGGGGTGTCGACGATGGCCGTCTACACCCACTTCGGGGGCATGGACGGCCTGTGGAAGGCGCTGCGGCAGGAGGGCTTCACCCGCCTGGCGACGAGGTTCGCGGCGGTGGCGACGACCGAGGACCCGGTGCAGGACCTGGCCGCCCTGGTCGGCGCGTACCTCGGCAACGCACTGGACCATCCCGATCTGTACCGGGTCATGTTCGACGCGACCGTCGACCTCGAGGACCTCTCCGCCGCGGACGCCACCTTGGAGTACCTGGTCCAGGCCGCCCGCCGGGGCCGGGACGACGGCCGCTTCCGGCCCGGCACCGACCCGCTGGAGCTGGCGACCCGGAGCTGGGTCATCGGCCACGGCCTGGTGTCGCTGGTCGCGACCGGGCCCTTGCCCCGCCGGACGCTCGACGGTGGCGCCCCGATGCTGACCGCGCTGTTCATCGGCGCGGGCGACCGCCCCGACCGCTGCCGCGCGTCGGTCGAACGCGGCTGGCCGCCCCCCTTCTGAAGCGCCGCCGTCGAGTGAGGGCTCAGTGGGCGGGGACCGAGACGCAGACCATCGTCGTGTCCTCCAGGGCCTCCACGACGCCGGGCGTCTGCTCGGGCACGTGGACGAACTCGCCTGCGCGCACCGTCACGGCGTCGCTCCCGACGCCCACCCGCAGCGCTCCGCCGAGCACCACCCAGACCTCCGCGTAGGGGGCCGGCAGGTCGGCGCGCGCTCCCGCGTGGAAGAACGCCGGGTAGGCGCTCATCGCCCCGCCGGCCTCCTTGCCGAGGCCGGGCGCGATGAGGATCCGGTCGCCGAAGCGGACGGCGTCGTCGCCGAGCGCCGAGCTGAACACGCGGGCCCGTGGGGGTGGGACAGTCATGCCGGAACCTCTCCCGTGCAGCGGTCAGGCGTCGAGCTCGGCTGCGGCGACGGCGTGCACGGGCGGCGCCTGGAGCCCGAGCTCCCGTGCGATGGCCGGGATCTCGGGGTCCGCGAGGAACCCCTCGTAGTCCTCCGCGTCCCAGTCGAAGACGGACCACGCCCGGTGCGGGTCGTCGGGATCGAAGTAGACCCGGGCGGCCCGGCAGCCGTGCTCCCGCCGCTTCTCCGCGCCGACGGTCTCGAAGACCTCCAGGAACCGGTCCGGGTCGGTGACCCTGGCGATGGTGACGATCACTGCCTGCTCCTCAGCCCGTGGATCACCACGGTAGGACCTCGACTCGGGTCGAGGTCAACCGCGGGCGCCGGTCAGCTCGCGATCCCACCCCTCGGGCAGCAACACCACACCCGGCTCCGAGCGTGGCGTCGGCCCCGTGGCCGGGGTAGGCCCGCGTCTCGTCGGCAGGGTGCCGAACACTCACTCCTCCGGAACCCCGAGCATGACGACGCGAGCCGCTGTCTACTGCCGGATCTCCGAGGACCACGGCAGACCGGGAAGGGAGAGGGCCTTCCTGACCAGATTCCACATCGACGACCGCTCCGCGTCCTGTACGGAGCGGCCGTCGCCGTGCTCGCGCGCTAGCCGCTCGCGTTGCCCCGCTCGCCGAACCAGTAGGCGAGCTTTCCGCGTTTGCTCACGGCACGGAGCCGGCGCTCGGCCGCCTCGCGGGCCGGCGTCGTCGAGACGATGAGCACCTCGTCACCGGTGACGAGCCGGGTTTCGCGCTCCGGTACGAACGCGTGCCCGCCGCGCACGATCAGTGTGACGACCGCGAGCGCGGGCAGTCGCAGCTCGTGCATGGCAACGCCGTGTAGCCGGGACTTGGGTGGGACGGTGAGGGTCAGCAGCACGGCGTCGAGGGTGTCCAGTGGAGCCGCTTCCACCGCGAGCTCGCGGGCGGCCGGGGAGGAGAGCCGCAGGAGCCGCGCGAGCCGGGCAAGGCTCGGGCCTTGCAGGAGGGTGAACACCATGACGGCGACGAACACGATGTCGAGCACTGTGTCGCTTCCGGGCAGACCGGTGACGATCGGGATGGTGGCGAGCACGATCGGCACTGCGCCGCGCAGGCCGGCCCAGGACACGAACACCTGCTGACGCCAGGGAATCCGGAACGGCAGCAGGCAGATGACTACGGACAGTGGTCGCGCGACGAGGGCGAGGAACGCGCCGACGACGAGCGCGGGAAGCAGCTGGCCGGGCAGGTCGCTCGGTGTGATCAGCAGCCCGAGCAGCACGAACAGCCCGATCTGGGCCAGCCAGCCGAGCCCTTCGGCGAAAGAGCGAGTCGCGACCCGGTGTGGGAGTCCGGAGTTACCCATGACGAGCGCGGCGAGGTAGGCCGCGAGGAACCCGCTCGCCTGGGCGGCCCCGGCTGCGGCGAACGCGACGATGCCGAGCCCGAATGCGGTGATCGGGTATAGCCCGGTGGCGGGGAGTGCGACCCGGCGCAGTCCTGCCGCGCCGACCCTGCCGATCACGAGGCCGATCACTCCACCCGCCGCCAGCTGGTAGACGAGGTTGGCCAGGACCCCGACGAGCCCGCCTTCGGCCAGGGGTTGGGTGGCGAACAGCGTTACTAGGATGACGGTGGGTGCGTCGTTGAACCCGGACTCCGCTTCGAGTAGACCTGCGAGGCGGCGGGGAACGGGCAGGTCGCGCAGGACGGCGAAGACGGCGGCGGCGTCGGTGGACGACATGATCGCCCCGAGCAGCAGCGCTATCTGCCAGTCGATGCCGAGCAGGTAGTGCGCGCCGGCGGCGGTGACGCCCACGCTGACCGCGACGCCCAGCACGGCGAGCACGCCGGCTGGGGCGAGTACGGGGCGGACGTCGGACCAGCGGGTCGAGAGCCCGCCCTCGACGAGGATGATGCCCAGTGCTGCGAGACCGAGGTTCTGCGCGAGCTGGGCGTCGTCGAACTGCAGGCCCAGCCCGTCCTCGCCGATCGCGACCCCGAGCGCGAGGAACAGCAGCAGGCTGGGCAGCCCGAGGCGGGTGGCCAGCCGGGTCGCGGCGATGCCCGCGAGCAGGACGAGCCCGCCGGCGAGCAGCACGAGGTAGAGCTCGAACAGGCTCATGGGCCGAAGGCGGGGGGCTGCGTCGGGGCGGCCCGCCCGAGGAGCGGCGACGATGTCTGCGCAGTGTGGGCGCGCGCCGAGAGAACGGGAGTCACGAGAGACACCGGGTCACCCCCCAGGCGTCGATGCCCGCGAACCCACGGCACCTGACACCTCCTCAACCTCCCGACCAGCGCTGACATTACCGGTGCGTGGTGATCGCGGATCCCGGTCAGTCGGGGCATCGCGACGTCCATGATCGCCAGGTCGATGTCCTGGGCGCCGGCGGCATCGACTGCCGCTCGCACCGGAGACCGGTCAGGTTCGCAGGCTCATCTGGTCACCGTCGGCATCCGGCCGCCTCCGTCCATCGGGGCTTACCCCTTCCTCCGACGCTCCGCTGCATATCCGATCCCCCTCGATGTGGGTGCTGGCCCCGATGGTGCGGCCCGGGCCCGCTGCGAAGACTCGGAGCCGTTCCGGTGAGGAGTTCGAGCCTGAGCGGCGGTGGCGTATGGGACCGGGCGGTACAGCCACCGGGATCGGCGGTGAGGTCGCCGTTCCCGGGCTCCAGGTTGCGGCGGTGCTCGCCGGGCTGGGGCTCGTGCTGCTGGTCGCCTGCTCCCTGCGCTCGGTCGGGGTGGCCGAGCGGATGGTGGTCGTCCGGCTGGGCCGCCGGGCGCGACTGCGTGGGCCCGGCCTGGTGGCTGTCCTCCCTTGGCTCGACCGCGGGGTGCGCGTGCCGTTGCGAGCCCAGTGGTACGACGTCGTATCGCTCGATGCCACCACCCGGGACGCGGTGCGGGTCACGGTCACCGCCGCCGCGATCGGCTTCGTGCGGGACGCGATGCGGTATGCCATGGCTTCCTCCCCCGAGCCCGCAGTCGAATGGGTGCTGGAGGCGGAGCTGCGCCGGAGTCTGGCGGAACGTGATCTCGCACAGCTGGCGATCCTGCCGACCACCGGGTTCCCAGAACTGTCCGACGCGGTCTCGGCTCGCACCGGGATATGGGGAGTCGAGATCACCGAAGTCCAGGTCAGCCGGATCGAGACGCCTGTCGACCCCGGTCTCGTCCGGTGGGCGAACGAGCTGGGGTGATCACAGAGCGGCGGCCCATCACCGCGTGGGCGCCGTGCCGCAGCCGCCTACATGCCCACAGGACGCGGAGATGGGTGCTGGACCCCATAGCCACCCGGGTTGACGGCCGACACCCTGATCCCAGGACCATTCCTCCGGTGTCGAACCCTCGGGGCAGGTGAGATGGACAACGATGCCCTGGTGGCCGCGCTCGGCGTGGACGCCGTCGCCGCGGTGCACGGCTACCGGCTGGCCGTGCTCTCCGAGGCCGGGCGCCGGCGGCTACGGTTGGTGAGCGATCCGCTCTCGGGCGCCGTGCAGGGCTCCGCTGAGCCCGGCGGCGTCGACCCGATCGACATCCGGCTGACCTTCCTGCACTGCCCCGGCCGCCCCGAGCTCGCGGGCCGCACGTTGAGCTGGGGGCCAGCGCGCGGGTGGTCGTTGTCCCACCGCGCGGCCAGCGCGCCTCTGAGCTACTACGCCGGCCCCGGGGCCACTCCGTTGCACCTCGTGCCGCCGGTCGAGGAGGTTGTGCGGTGGGCAACCGGTGAGTGCGACGGCCCCGCCAGACCGCCCGTGGGAATCGAGCTCGACGACGACCCGGAGGCGGTTCGCCGACTGCTCAGCTTCATCCACCCGCAACGCCGCCCGAAATCGACTGAAGCGCTCCAGGTAGCTGCCCGGGCACATTCCGACGGCGGATGATCGGAGGTCGACATGTCGCTTTCACGACGCGAACAGCAGATCCTGGCCGGGATCGAGAACGACCTGGGTGAGAAGGACCCCGAGCTTGCCGCAGCGTTCACCCAGGCACGTCCAGGGGGTTCGTTCGGGCAGCGGTTCCCACTGTCGCGGGCTCACACCAGCCTGCTGATCCTCGCACTCCTCACGCTGGTCGTCGTGCATCCGCACGTCCTCGAGCTGGGGGCCGTCGGGCTGGGAATCCTCACCGCAGCGCTGATCGTGCCATGGCTGGTGAGCGCCTCGCGGGCGACGGGGAGGCCCTGACGGCGCGCACAGCTCGTGCAGATCGGCTCCGAGCCGCTGGGCAGGGTTGATCACAACGCGCCGGACGGCGTTGCAGTCGCTGTTCGGGCCGCCTACGCGCAGGCGACCCCGATCGGACGCGGGATCACCACCCGCGCTCGCGCCATTCGCCGAGATGCGGGCGTTCCACGCCGAGCCTCGTGTCGTCCCCGTGGCCGGGGTAGACCCAGGTCTCGTCCGGAAGCACGCCGAAGATCCGCTCTTCCAGGTCGTCCATGAGCGAGCCGAACTCGGCGGGGCCCGCGGTCTTGCCCGGCCCACCCGGGAACAGCGAGTCGCCGGTGAAGACGTGCGGCCGGTCGTCACCGCGGTAGACCAGCGCGATCGAGCCCGGCGTGTGCCCGCGCAGGTGCACGACCTCGAGCTCGATCTCCCCGAATCCGACCGTGTCACCCTGATCCACCAGCTCGTCCATGGGGATCGGCAGCTCGGGCGCGTCGAGGGGGTGCGCGATCTGGCGCGTCTGGAACATCCCGGCAACGGCGCCGAGGGCCTGCCAGTGGTCGGGGTGGCGGTGGGTGGTGACCAGGTGGTTCAGCTCCGGCCGGCTGTCGTCGGCGCCGACGAGGTCGGCGAGCCGGTCGGGCTCGTTCGCGGCGTCGATGAGCAGCGCCTCGTTGCTGGCGCGGCACACCAGCAGGTAGGCGTTGTTGTCCATCGGGCCTACGGAGATCTTGGTGATGCTCAGGGCGTCGAGGTCGCGGCGGATCGCGGCGCCGCCCGGGTCGACGTGGCCGGAGTAGCTGTCGAGGACGTCCACCGGAACAGACTAGTCCGCGGACGGGCTGTCACGATCGGGTCGCGGGGATGTGCCCGGTTCACCCGGGTCGTTGACAGCGGATCCGCCGCTCGACGACGATCCGTCGACGTTCCACCCGGGCGTGACGAGTTCGACGAGGAGCTGTCCGCGATGCTCGACCACCACATGATCACCCGACGGCGGCTGCTCGGC
Source organism: Pseudonocardia kunmingensis (assembly GCF_006716445.1). GTDB lineage: Bacteria > Actinomycetota > Actinomycetes > Mycobacteriales > Pseudonocardiaceae > Pseudonocardia > Pseudonocardia kunmingensis. The sequence goes on along the minus strand of NZ_VFPA01000001.1, from coordinate 274,011 downwards.
CTGTTCGGGGCGGCGGCGTCCGTCCCGGTCCTGTCGGCGTGCGGCAGCAGCGTGGGCGGCTCCGACGGCGGGGACGCCGGCGGGGGCGGCGGGTCGGTCCGGGTCGGGCTGGTGGTGCCGCAGTCCGGCGTGTACGCGGCGCTCGGCACCGACATGCAGCGCGGCTGGCAGCTCTGGCTCGACGGCAACGGCAACCGCTTCGGGGACTACACGGTCGAGACCGTGATCGCCGACGAGGGCGAGACCCCGCAGACCGGCGTCCCCGCCGTGCAGAAGGTGCTGCAGAGCGACGGCGTCGACGTCGTCGTGGGCCTGGTCAACTCGGCCACCGCGCTCGGCGTGCGGGACGTGGTGTCCGAGGCGCGCAAGCTGCTGATCGTCACCAACGCCGGCGCCGAGGACGTCACCGGAGCGGGCCGCACGCCCTACGTCTGGCGCAGCTCCTTCACCAACGCGCAGGTCGCCGCCGCCATGGGCACGCACCTGGCGGAGTCGGGGTTCGCCGAGGGCGTCTTCGCGATCGCGCCGGACTACGCCGCGGGCACCGAGGTCATCACCGGCTTCACCCGGGCGTTCGAGACGGGTGGCGGCCGGGTGGTCGGCAGCGCGACGCCGCCGTTCGGCACCACGTCGGACTACCAGCCGTTCCTCACGAGCATCCAGAACTCGGGCGCGCGGGCCACGTTCTGCTTCTTCTCCGGGGCGGAGGCGATCACGTTCGTGCAGCAGTACGCGCAGTTCGGGCTGGCCGGTTCCATCCCGCTGTACGGGTCGGGCTTCCTCACCGAGGGCAACGTGCTGCCCCAGCAGGGCGACGCCGCGCTGGGCGTCCAGACGACGCTGCACTACAGCGACCAGCTGGACAACCCGGAGAACGCGGCGTTCGTCGAGACCTACACCGCCGCGCACGGCGAGGCGCCGAGCTGCTTCGCCGTGCAGACCTACGACGCGGCCAACGTGCTGAACCGCGCGTTGCGCACGGCCACCGGCCTGGACGGGGATGCGCTGGTCGCCGCGCTCGGCAGCGTCGGCACGATCGAGGACAGCCCGCGCGGCCCGTGGACGTTCGACAACCAGACACCGCGGCAGAACATCTACCTGCGTCGGGTCGAGAACGTCGGGGGCAGGCTGGTCAACGCCGTGGTGGCCGATCTCGGCCCGCAGAGCCAGCCGGCCGCGGCCTGAGCCCGATGCTCGTCAGCGTCCTCAACGGGCTCGCCATCGGGTTCCTGCTGTTCATCCTGGCCGTGGGGCTCTCGATCGTGTTCGGGATGATGGACGTGCTCAACCTCGCCCACGGCGCGCTGTTCCTCGGCGGGGCCTACCTCGGGGCGGCGCTGTCCGGCAGCTGGGGCGGGTTCCTCGCCGCGCTCGGGATCGCCGCGGTGGGCGGGCTGGTCGCCGGTGGGCTGCTGTCACTGATGACGGCCCCGTTGCGGAGGCGCTCGCACCTGGACCAGGCGCTGCTGACGCTCGGCGTGGCGTTCGTCGTGGCGGAGCTGCTGATCATCACGTTCGGCGACGACCCGCTGTCGGCCGCCGCCCCGCCCGGGCTCGACGGCTCCGTGACGGTGCTCGGTGCGGTGTACCCGACCTACCGGCTCGTGCTGATCGGCGTGGGCGCGGTGCTCGCGCTCGTCGTGCACCTGGTGGTGGAGCGGACGCGGGTGGGCGCGCTGGTGCGGGCCACCGTCGCGGACCGCGAGATGGTCGCGACGCTCGGCATCGACAACCGCCTGGTCACCGCCACGGTGTTCGCCGTCGGCTCGCTGCTGGCCACCACGGCGGGAGTGCTCGGCGGGCCGATCTACGGCGCGCGCCCCGGCCTGGACGCCACCGTGCTCATCCTCGCGCTGGTGGTCGTCGTGATCGGCGGGCTCGGTTCGGTGCGGGGCGCGCTCGTCGGGGCGTTGATCATCGGGCAGGTCGACACCCTCGGGCGCGTGCTGCTCCCCGAGCTGGCCTCGTTCGTGCTGTTCGCCGCGCTCGCGGTGGTGCTGGTGCTGCGCCCGCAGGGCCTGTTCGGCGGGCCGGCGTCGGTGGGCGCCCGGTGACGGCCGTGGACGTGCCCGCCGCCCCGGCGACAGCGCCACGGGCCCCGCGCGGCCGGAGCACCGTGGCCGCGGTCGCCGTGGTCGCCGTGCTGGTCGCGCTCGCCGCGGTGCCGCTGTTCCTCGCCCCGTTCGCCACCACCACGCTCACCCGCATCCTGGTGTTCGCCCTGTTCGCCGCCAGCCTCGACCTGCTCGTCGGCGTCACCGGGCTGCCGTCGCTCGGGCACGCGGCCTACTTCGGGTCCGGCGCCTACGCCGCGGGGTGGGTGTCGATCAACGTGACCGCGGAGGCGCCGGTGCCGCTGCTGGTCGGTGCGGCGGTCGGCGCGGTGGCCGCCGCGCTGACCGGGTGGATCACGGTGCGCAGCGCGGGCGTGTTCTTCCTCATGCTCACCCTCGCGATCGGCGAGACGGTGCAACAGGTCGCGAACACCTGGGACTCGGTCACCGGCGGCGCGAACGGGCTCACCGGCATCCCGGCGGTCCGGGTCGCGGGGGAGCCGCTGACGAACGCCGGGTTCGTCCACTGGTACGTGCTCGCGGTGTTCGTGGCCGGGATCGCGGTGCTCTGGCTGGTGGCGCGCTCGCCGTTCGGCGACGCGCTGCGGGGGATCCGGGACAACGAGCCGCGGATGCGCGCGATCGGCTACCCCACCGCGCTCTACAAGTACGGCGTCTTCGTGCTGGCCGGCGGTGTCGCCGGGCTCGCGGGTTCGCTGCTCGCAGCGCAGGCGCGGTTCGTCGCGCTGCCCGACCTCGGCTTCCTGACGGCGTCGTTCGCGCTCCTGGCGGTGATCATCGGCGGCGCCGGGTCGCTGTGGGGGGCGTGCCTCGGCGCGGCGCTGGTGATCCTGGTGCGGGACGCGCTGGGGCCCGGCCTCGGCGGACACGGCACGCTGGTGCTCGGCGCGGTGTTCGTGCTGGCCGTCTACCTGCTGCCGCGCGGGGTGGCGGGGATCCGCCTGCGGAGGCGTCGGTGAACGCCCTGCGGTGCGCGGGGCTGCGCCGCTCGTTCGGCGCGCTCGCGGCCGTCGACGACGTCGACCTCACGGTGGCGACCGGAGCCCGGCACGCCCTGATCGGCCCCAACGGCGCCGGCAAGTCGACGCTGTTCACGCTGGTCACCGGCACGATGCGAGCAGACGGGGGCACGGTCGAGCTGGCAGGCCGCGACGTCACCCGGCTCTCGGAGGTGGCCCGCTGCCGGCTCGGCATGAGCCAGACGATGCAGCACGCCAGCCTCTTCGGCTCGATGTCGGCGGCGCAGACGGTGCTGCTCGCCGTGCAGCGCCACGACGGGGGGCGCATCGGCCTGCTCCCGCGCCGCCGCCCGACGTTGCGGGCCCGCGCCGAGGAGCTGCTCGCCGAGGTCGGGCTCGCCGAGCGGGGTGACGTCGCCGTCCCGGCCCTGTCGCACGGTGAGCGCAAGCAGCTGGAGGTCGCGCTCGCGCTGGCCTGCCGGCCGTCGCTGCTGCTGCTCGACGAGCCCGCGGCCGGCATGTCGCCTGCGGAGAGCGCCCGGCTGGTCGCGCTGCTCGCCGCGCTGCCGCGCGAGATCACGGTGCTGTTCGTGGAGCACGACCTGGACGTCGTGTTCGCACTCGCCGACGCCGTCACCGTGCTGCACCTCGGGCGCGTGCTGCTGTCCGGCTCGCCCGACGAGGTGCGCGCGAGCGAGGCGGTGCGCGAGGCCTACCTCGGTACCGGCCGGCGCGAGGAGCTGTTCGAGGCATGAGCGAGCCTGCGAGCGAGTCGTCGGCGCCGAGCGTCCTGGAGGTCCGGGGCCTGGTCTCCGGCTACGACCGCGGCACCGTGCTGCACGGCGTCGACCTCGACCTGGCCGCAGGCGAGGTGCTGGGCCTGCTCGGCCGCAACGGGGCCGGGAAGTCGACCCTGGTCATGACCCTGGCAGGGCTCGTGCCGGCGGGCGCGGGCTCGGTGCGGCTCGACGGTCGCGAGCTGGCCGGGCAGCGCCCGGACCGGATCGCCCGCGCCGGGGTGGCGCTGGTGCCGCAGGGGCGGCGGGTGTGGGCCACGCTGACGGTCTCCGAGCACCTCGCGCTCGCGGCCCGGCCCGGCGCCTGGACGGTCGGCGCGGTGCTCGACCTGCTGCCGAGGCTGGCCGAGCGCCGCCGCCACTACGCCGGGCAGCTCTCGGGAGGGGAGCAGCAGATGCTCGCCGTGGCGCGGGCGCTGCTGACGAGCCCGCGGCTGGTGCTGCTCGACGAGCCGTCGGAGGGCCTCGCGCCCGCCGTCGTGGACCAGGTCGCCGGGGTGGTCGCCACGCTGCGCGACGAGGGGGTGGCGGTGCTGCTCGTCGAGCAGGACCTGCACCTGGCCTTCGCGGTGGCCGGGGAGATCGCGGTGATGGAGAAGGGCGTGCTCGTGCACCGCGTGCCGACCCCGGAGTTCCGCCGCGACCCCGCCACCGCCCACCGCCTGCTCGGGGTGGCCTGAGCCGCGGGGTCACGCTGTCCCCCTCCCGAGCGACGTACCCTCCGGGCACACGACGACGGACGGGGCTTGCGGACATGGGCACGGTCAACGGCCTCGCGCTCGAGATGGCCGCGCTGGAGCGCGTGATCGCACGGCTGCAGCTGGTCGGCGAGGTGGGCACCGTGCTCGGCTCGACGCTCGACGTCGACGAGGCACTGCGGCGGCTGGCGCGCCTCGTGGTGCCCCGCCTGGCCGACTGGGTCGTCGTGGACCTCCTCGACGACGACGGCGCCCAGGAGCTGCGGCGCGCCGTCGTCGTGCACCGCGATCCCGAGCGCGCCCCGGAGGGGGCCCACGAGCGGCCGCTCCCGCCGGTGCCCGACGGCTCGGCCTCCTCGCTGGCGCAGGTCCTGCGCGGCGGCGCGCCGGTCCTGCTGGGCGCGGACGAGCTCGCCGCCGTCCCGGACTCGCCGCTGATGGCCGCCCAGCACGGGTTGTTCGACGAGCTGGGCGCCGGTTCCGCCGTGGTCGCCGCGCTGCGCACGCCCCGCCGCGTGCTCGGCGCGCTCACGCTGGTGCGCCGCGACCCCGCGCCGCCCTACGACGCCGAGGACGTCGAGCTGGCCGCGGACCTCGCGCAACGGGCCGGCCTCGCCGTCGACAACGCGCAGCTGTTCGACGCGCAGCGCCGCGTCGCGGAGACGATGCAGCGCCACCTGCTGCCGGCCCTCCCGGACGTCGACCACATCCAGCTGGCCGCCCGCTACCGGCCGGCGCACGCCGTCGCGCACGTCGGAGGCGACTGGTACGACTCGTTCCTGCTGCCCGACGGCGTCACCACGATGGTCGTGGGCGACGTCGTCGGTCACGACCTGCCGGCCGCGGCCCGCATGGCCCAGCTGCGCAACATGCTGCGCGCGCTGGCCTGGGACCGCACGGAGCCGCCGCACGCGATCGTGCGGCGGCTCGACCAGGCGGCCACGCACGTCAGCGACGCGCGGATGGCCACGCTCGTGTTCGCCCGCATCGAGGGCCCGGTGGGCGGTCCGCACCAGCTGCGGTGGACGAGCGCGGGGCACCCGCCGCCGCTCCTGGTCACCGAGGACGGGCAGGCCACCTACCTCGAGGGCGGCGAGGGGATGATCCTGGGGGTGCAGCCGGACGCGGTCCGGCACGACGCCCTGCACCCGCTGCCCGCCCGCGCGACCGTCCTGCTCTACACCGACGGGCTCGTGGAGAACCGGCGCGAGCCCATCGACGCCGGTCTGACCCGGTTGCGCCAGCACGCCTCCGCCCTGGCGCGCCACGACCTGGGCGAGTTCTGCGACCAGCTGGTCGAGCGGCTGGCACCGGACGGCACCGACGACGTCGCGCTGCTCGCCCTGCGCCTGCCCGCCGAGCCGTTCGCCGAGCCCGACCCCGACGTCACGCCGTGACCGTCCCCGCGCTCACGTGGGTGCGGGAACGCTCGGTGAGCGGGCCGGGCGGGCCGATGCGACGGCGCCCGCCGAGGCGGCCGTGATGCAGGCGATCGCGAGCCACCGACCCGGGCCCAGCAGCTCGGCGAGCAGCAGGAGACCGGCCAGTGCGCCGACGACCGGTTCGAGGCTCTCCAGCACGCCGACGGTGCGCGGGGGCAGCCTGCGCAACGCGGCGAGGTCGAGGGAGTAGGGGAGCGCGGCCGAGAGCACCGCGACCGCGAGCCCGACGGCGAGCACCTGCGGTCGCAGCAGGTCGGTGCCGCCCGCCGGGATCCCGAACGGGAGCGAGACGACCGCCGCCCATGCCACGGCGAGGGCGAGGGTGGAGCCGTCGTTCGTCGCGGCGCCTGCCCGGCGGCTCAGCAGCAGGTACGCGCCCATGGCCGCACCGGACCCGAGTGCGAGCAGCACACCGGCGAGCGGGAGCGGCCCGCCCGCGGGGTTGCCGATCAGCAGGACGCCGGCGCAGGCGAGCAGGGCCCACCCGATGTCGCGGGGGCGCCGCGAGCCGGCCAGGGCGACGGCGAGCGGCCCCAGGAGCTGCAGCGACGTCGCGACGCCGAGCGGGAGGTGCGCCAGCGCGGGGTAGACGAGGTTCATGCCCGCGATCGCGGTGCCGAAGGCGACGACCAGGCCGGCCGAGCGGGCGTCGGCGGGGAGGCGGGGTCGCCACAGCGCGAGCAGGACGAGCGCCGCGAACCCGAGCCGCAGCGTCACGACACCGGCGGGCGGCACCAGGTCGAACGCCTGCTTCCCGACGGCCTGGCCCACCTGGACGCTGACCACGCTGCCCAGCACGAGCAGGGACGCGGGTGGGGTGCGGGTCATGACGCCACCGTCCCCCGCCGGCGTATCAACGTCCATCTACGGTTTCTCGGGTCATACCTTGTAGCCTTGGCTGAATGATCGACCTGCGGCGGCTGCACGTCCTCCGGATGCTCGACGAGCACGGCACGGTGACCGCGGCCGCCGCGGCGCTGCACCTCACCCCGTCGGCCGTCTCGCAGCAGATCCGCTTGCTCGGCCACGACGTCGGGGTCACCCTCCTGGAACGGGTGGGCCGCGGCGTCCGGCTGACCCCGGCGGCGCGGGTGCTGGTCGGGCACGCCGACCGCCTCTACGCGGAGTGGGAGCGCGTGCTCGGCGAGGTCGCCACCGCCCGGGCCGGCGCGGCCGGCCTGCGGCTCTGCGCGTTCCCCACCGCGCTCGCCGGCCTGCTCGCCCCCGCCGCCGCCCGCTTGCGCGACGCGTCCCCGCCGCTCGCCGTCGAGGTCACCGAGGCGGGCAACGCGGAGTGCTTCGAGCTGCTGCTCGCGGGGGCCGCGGACATCGCCGTGGTCCTTCCGACGCCGGGTGCGCCCCCGCGCGACGACCCGCGGTTCGACCAGCAGCCGCTGCTGCACGACCCCTTCGACCTGGTGGTGCCCGCCGGGCACCCGCTCGCGGCCGCCGACGTCGTCGACCTCGCCGATGCCGCGGGCGAGGAGTGGGTCGGCGCCGACCGCGGTGCCGACTCCGCGATCGTCCTCGCCGCCTGCAGCGCCGCCGGGTTCAGCCCGCGCATCACGCACGGCGCGGAGGAGTGGAACGGGGTCGTCGCGCTCGTCACGCACGGCTTCGGGGTGTGCCTGATGCCGCGGCTCGCGCCGATCCCCGCGCACCACGGCGTCGTCCGGATCCCGCTGCGGGGCGCACCGACCCGGCTGGTGCTGTCCTGCGTGCGCAGGGGGAGCAGGGGGCAGGAGGCGATCGCGCGCGGGCTGGCGGCGCTCACCGCCGTGGGCGGGTCACCGCCACCGCTGGTCGACGGCGGCGACCAGGAGCACGACGAGTCGGTGCCGCACCGACACACCTACCGGTGACCCGGCTCAGCTCGCGCCCGTGGTCAGCACCGTGCGGATCGTCATCGCGTCCCGCAGGAGCACCGTGACCGGCGTGCTGTCGACGACGCCGGCCAGCTGCTCGCGCAGGTCGGGCCCGACCTCGGCGGCCACCGTGACCTGCCGGTCCAGCATCGGCGGCGTGCTCTGGTACACGCCGACGCGCACGGTGACCGCGCCGGGGTCGATCCGCCAGCGCACCAGGAACGTGCGCACCGACATCGCCGTGCAGGACGAGAGCGACGCGGCGAGCAGGCCGAACGGGGTGGCGCCCGCCGGCTCGGACCCCGCGGCGTCGGGCACCGCGCAGCTCAGCTCCAACCCGTTGACGCTCAGGTCCGCCGCCTCGCTCTCCGGGGTGGGCAGGCGGGCCACGGACCAGACGTTCGGTTCTCCCACCGGGCCAGCGTAGAGCGCCGGGGAACCGTGGTCGCGGCTCGTTCGTCGACCACGTGTGGGGGATCTGCGGGGGAGCGGGCAGGCCGAGGCGTGGGCCCGGCGCCTCGCGGCGGAGCCGTACGGGCACCGGGTGCGTCGACCGGTCACACCCGACGGGCCGGACGAGTTCGACCTGACCTACGTCCGCACCGGCCCGCGTGGCGGCACACCGGTGCTGGTGCTGCCCGGCGGCCCCGGCGTCGCGTCCGTCCTGCCCTACCGGTCGCTGCGCCGGCTGGCCGCGGCCCGCGGCCTCGACGTGATCATGGTGGAGCACCGCGGGATCGGCCTGTCCCGGTGCGACGACGCGGGTCGCGACCTGCCGCTCGTGGCCGTCACCGTCGAGCAGGTGGTGGCCGACCTGGCCGCGGTGCTCGACCACGCGGGCGTGCGCCGCGCCGTCGTCTACGGCTCGTCCTACGGCACCTACCTGGCCCAGGGCTTCGGGGTGCAGCACCCGGACCGCGTTGCCGGCATGGTGCTCGACTCGCCGATGTTCGGCCCGCGGGACCTGCCGCTGGTGCGCGCCCACCAGCGCGGGCTGCTCTGGGACGGGGCGACGGCGGAGACCGCGCGCGTCGCGGCGCTGCTGCGCGCGCTCCTCGCGGACGGGCTGGTGATCCCCGAGAGCGCCGGCGCCGTCGTGCCCGTCGTGTACGAGTTCGGCGGCCCCCGGGTGCTGGGGCGGCTGCTCGACGGAGTGCGGGAGGGCCGCGCGGTCCGCACGTGGGAGTGGGTCGCGAGCCTCGGGCCGCGGGAGGTCGACGGCCCCGGCACCCGCTTCCTGGTGGAGCCCGACCTGGTCGGCGGCATCAGCTACGGCGAGCTCGACTACGGCGCTCCGCCGGACGGGCACCCCCTCGACCCGCAGGTCGTCTTCGCGCCGGCGGCGGCGCGCAACCCACCGTTCACCGGCGAGCCCTACGACCTCCCCACCTCGATCGGCGCGTTCGACTGGCCCACCGCCGTCGTCTCCGGGGAGCGCGACCTGCGCACCCCGCGCCCCCGCGCCGAGGAGGTCGTCGAGCGGATACCCGGCGCCGTGCTCGTGCCGCTGCCCGCCCTCGGCCACAGCGCCCTGGACACCCACGTTCTCGCCGCGCTCCATGTCGCCCACGCCGCGGCCGAGGGCGCTCACCGCCGCCTGCCGGCCCTCGCCCCCCGCATCGCCGCCCTCCCGCGTCGCGGCGCGTCCGGCCACCTGGGCCGCATGATCGCGGCCGCGCTGGCCGCCGAGCGCTGGGCCCCCCGCCACCACCCGGCCGTCTGACCCCCGCCCCCGGCCTCCGGCCCCGGCTGCCGGCCCCCGGCCAAGCCGACAGTCGCTGATCCTTCCCAGCCGTATGCCGTGGTCGTGGGGAGGTCGGTGGTGTGCGGCTCGCGCAGATCATGCCCGGCTGATCCTTCCGAAGCGCGCGCTGTTGTCGTGCCGAGGCGCTGGCGCGCGGCTCGGAACGATCAGTGCGGGGAGATCCTCTCGAGCCGCACGTCATTGCGGTCGGCGCCGCGCTGGTGTGCGGCTCGTGGCGATCAGAAGGGTGCGTCGGCGAGGGGCGGGTGGCAGTGCCGACCCGGTCGACGGCCGTTCGAACGTGCGTGCGATCCTCGTGGTGGCTGCCCGGCTCCCCGGAGCGGCCGCTCGCCGGGCCGCCGGCTGCCGCGCCGGTTCTGTCGGTGGTCGCGCCTAGCATGGAACGAGGGCCTCCGGAAGGCCCTCCACCTCGCATCTGTAGGAGGCTCCCCACCGTGGCCGACCGTCTGGTAGTACGCGGCGCCCGCGAGCACAACCTGCGCGGCGTCGACCTCGACCTGCCGCGCGACAGCCTCGTGGTGTTCACCGGCCTCTCCGGCTCGGGCAAGTCCAGCCTCGCGTTCGACACGATCTTCGCCGAGGGCCAGCGGCGGTACGTCGAGTCGCTGTCTGCCTACGCGCGGCAGTTCCTCGGGCAGATGGACAAGCCCGACGTCGACTTCATCGAGGGGCTCTCACCGGCCGTCTCGATCGACCAGAAGTCCACCAACCGCAACCCGCGCTCCACGGTCGGCACCATCACCGAGGTCTACGACTACCTGCGCCTGCTCTACGCCCGGGCCGGCGTGCCGCACTGCCCCGTGTGCGGGCACGTGATCGAGAAGCAGACGCCGCAGCAGATCGTCGACCAGGTCCTCGCCATGGACGAGGGCAGCCGCTTCCAGGTGCTCGCGCCGGTGGTGCGCACGCGCAAGGGCGAGTTCGTCGACCTGTTCGCCAACCTGCAGTCGCAGGGCTACTCGCGCGTGATGGTCGACGGCACCGTGCACCCGCTCACCGACCCGCCGAAGCTGAAGAAGCAGGAGAAGCACGACATCTCCGTGGTGGTCGACCGGCTCACGGTCAAGGGGTCGGCCAAGCAGCGGCTCACCGACTCGGTGGAGACGGCGCTGCGGCTCGCCGACGGGCTCGTCGTGCTCGACTTCGTCGACCTGCCCGACGACGACCCGCACCGCGAGGTCCGCTTCTCCGAGCGGATGGCCTGCCCCAACGGCCACCCGCTCTCGCTCGATGACCTCGAGCCGCGCACGTTCTCGTTCAACTCGCCCTACGGCGCCTGCCCGGAGTGCACGGGCATCGGCATCAAGAAGGAGGTCGACCCGGAGCTGGTCGTCCCCGACGTCGAGCTGAGCCTGGGAGATGGCGCCATCGCGCCATGGGCGGGCGGGCAGTCGGCGGAGTACTTCGGGCGGCTGCTGGAGGGCCTGTCGCACGCCGTCGGCTTCCGGATGGACACGCCGTGGCGCAAGCTGCCGGCCGCGGCGCAGAAGGCCGTGCTGCACGGCAGCCAGGACCAGGTGCACGTCCGCTACCGCAACCGGTACGGGCGCGAGCGGGCCTACTACGCCAACTTCGAGGGCGTCATCCCGTTCCTCGAGCGGCGGCTCGACCAGACCGAGTCGGAGTCGCAGCGCGAGCGGTACGAGGGCTACATGCGCGACGTGCCGTGCCCGGCCTGCAAGGGGGCGCGGCTCAAGCCCGAGGTCCTCGCCGTCACGCTGGCCCACCGCACCCAGGGCGACCGGTCGATCGCCGAGGTCTCGGCGATGTCGGTGGCCGAGTGCTCGGAGTTCCTCGACGGCATGGTGCTCGACTCCCGGCAGGCGATGATCGCCGGTCGGGTGCTCAAGGAGGTGCAGGCGCGGCTGGGCTTCCTGCTCGACGTCGGGCTCGACTACCTCTCGCTCGACCGCGCGGCCGGCACCCTGTCCGGCGGTGAGGCGCAGCGCATCCGGCTGGCCACGCAGATCGGGTCCGGCCTGGTCGGCGTGCTGTACGTGCTCGACGAGCCTTCGATCGGGCTGCACCAGCGCGACAACCGGCGCCTGATCGAGACCCTCACGCGGCTGCGCGACCTCGGCAACACGCTCATCGTCGTCGAGCACGACGAGGACACCATCCGGGCCTCCGACTGGGCCGTCGACATCGGCCCGGGCGCGGGGGAGCACGGCGGTGAGATCGTGCACAGCGGCACGGTGGCCGACCTCGAGGCCCACGACACGTCGCTCACCGGGGCCTACCTGTCCGGTCGGCGCTCGATCCCGGTGCCCGACATCCGCCGCCCGCGCGACCGCAAGCGCCGGCTCACCGTCGTGGGCGCGCGCGAGCACAACCTGCGCGGCATCGACGTCGACATCCCGCTCGGCTGCCTGGTCTCGGTCACCGGGGTGTCCGGGTCGGGCAAGTCCACCCTGGTCAACGACATCCTCGCCACCGTGCTGGCCAACAAGCTCAACGGCGCCCGCCAGGTGCCCGGCCGGCACACGCGCATCACCGGGCTCGACGGCCTCGACAAGCTGGTGCGCGTCGACCAGTCGCCGATCGGGCGCACCCCGCGGTCCAACCCGGCCACCTACACCGGCGTGTGGGACCAGGTCCGCAAGCTGTTCGCGGCCACCACGGAGGCGAAGGTCCGCGGCTACCAGCCGGGCCGGTTCTCGTTCAACGTCAAGGGTGGGCGCTGCGAGGCGTGCTCCGGCGACGGCACCATCAAGATCGAGATGAACTTCCTGCCGGACGTCTACGTGCCCTGCGAGGTCTGCAAGGGCGCCCGGTACAACCGCGAGACGCTCGAGGTGCACTACAAGGGCAAGACCGTCGCCGACGTGCTCGACATGCCCATCGAGGAGGCGGCCGAGTTCTTCGCGCCGATCAACTCGATCGCCCGCTACCTGCGCACCCTGGTCGACGTCGGGCTCGGGTACGTCCGGCTCGGGCAGCCCGCGCCCACGCTCTCCGGCGGTGAGGCGCAGCGCGTCAAGCTCGCGTCGGAGCTGCAGAAGCGCTCCAACGGCCGCACCGTCTACATCCTCGACGAGCCCACCACGGGCCTGCACTTCGAGGACATCCGCAAGCTCCTCCAGGTGATCAACGGCCTGGTCGACAAGGGCAACTCGGTGATCGTCATCGAGCACAACCTCGACGTCATCAAGACCTCCGACTGGCTCATCGACATGGGCCCGGAGGGCGGCTCGGGCGGCGGCACGGTGATCGCCGAGGGCACCCCCGAGCAGGTGGCGGCCAACCCGGCGAGCTACACGGGGCAGTTCCTCAAGGGCCTGGTCACGCCGGAGGAGCCGGCCGCTCCGAAGGCACCCCGCCGGAAGCGGGCCGCCGCCGCGAGCTGACCGTACGAACGGCACCCTCGTCCGATGGGGCGAGGGTGTCGTTCGTCCAGCGGCTACCCGGCGAGGGTGTCGCGTTCCACCCAGGTCATGTCCGCATACCGGTCGCCCGCGGGGCGCAGCGCGTCGAGGCGGGCGAGGTCGGCGGAGGTGAGGGTGACGTCGAGCGCGCCCGCGTTCTCCTCCAGGTAGCGCACGCGCTTCGTCCCCGGGATGGGGACGACGTCCTCGCCCTGCGCGAGCAGCCACGCCAGCGCGACCTGCGCCGGCGTGGCGCCGTGCGACGCGGCGATCTCCCGGACGGCCCCGACGGTCTCCAGGTTGCGCTCGAGGTTCTCCTGCTGGAACCGCGGCAGGGTGCGGCGGAAGTCGCCGTCGGCGAACGCAGCGGGCAGGGCGCCGGTCAGCAGCCCCCGCCCGAGCGGGCTGTAGGGCACCAGGCCGATGCCGAGCTCCCGGCACGCAGGCAGGACGGCGCGCTCGATGTCGCGGCTGAACACCGACCACTCCATCTGCACCGCCGCGATCGGGTGGACGGCGACGGCGCGCCGGATCGTCTCCGCGGAGCCCTCGGAGAGCCCGAGGTGGCGCACCTTCCCGGCCGCGACGAGCTCGGCCATCGCGCCGACGGTCTCCTCGATCGGCACCGTCGGGTCGGGCCGGTGCAGGTAGTACAGGTCGATGTGGTCGACACCGAGCCGCCGCAGCGAGGCGTCGCACGCCCGGCGCGCGTAGCCCGGGCTGCCGTCGACGCCTCGCGGGTAGCCGTCCTCACCGGTTAGGATGCCGAACTTGGTCGCGAGGGTGACCTCGTCGCGCCGGTCCGCGAGCACGGCGGCGAGGAGCTCCTCGTTGTCGCCGCTGCCGTACATGTCGGCGGTGTCGAGGAAGGTGATGCCGAGGTCGAGGGCCCGGTGGAGGGTGGTGACGGCCTCGCCGCGGTCGGGCGTGCCGTAGGCGAAGCTCATGCCCATGCAGCCGAGGCCGAGCGCGCTCACGGACAGGGGGCCGAGGGCACGGGTGGGTAGGGACACGGATGTCTCCTGAGGTGAAGGGGAAGAGGGGCGGCCGAGCGGCGGGCTACGGCTCGGGGTGGCCGCCGTACGCGGCGATCTTGAACTCGACGGTCTCGAGGGCGAACACGAGCTCCTGGATCTGCGCCCGGATCGCGTCGCGGTGCGCGAGCATCATCTCCCGCCGCTCCGGAACGCTGGTCTCGCCCTCCTCCACGAGGGCGACGTACCGCTGGAGACCGCGGATGGACATGCCCGTCATCCGCATCCGGTTCAGGAAGACCACGCGCGCGTAGTCGGCGGCGGTGTACACCCGGTAGCCCGCCCCGTCGCGGGCGACCGACAGCAGCCCGATCCGCTCGTAGTACCGCAGCGTGTGGGCGGAGACGCCGGTGCGCTCGGCCATCTCGGCGATCGTCAGCGTCGCGCCCTGGTCGGGCACCGCCGCGTCCTGCCTCTTCAGGCGGTCCAGCGCGGCGTCCACCGTTGCGGTCATGCCGACGACGCTAAGCCTTCGAGCGCGCTCCAAGGCAAGCAGCTACCAGGCGACGGGTAGCGCGTGGACCCCGTAGATGTTCGCGTCGGGGCGCGTCGGCACGTCCGCGGGCGCGCAGTCGAGGCGCAGCCCGGGGAACCGGGACAGCAGCGCGGGGAAGGCCACCCGCATCTCCACGCGCGCGAGCTGCTGGCCGAGGCACTGGTGGATGCCGTGGCCGAGGGCCAGGTGCCCGGGTGCGCCGCGGCGCAGGTCGAGGACGTCCGGGTCGGACCAGCGGCGCGGGTCGCGGTTGCCGGCCCCCATCGCGAGCGTCACCGACTCGCCGGCCCGGATCACCTGGCCCTCGAGCTCGACGTCCTCCAGCGCGGCGCGGACGCCGGTGTGCCCGACGGTCAGGTAGCGCAGAAGCTCCTCGACCGCAGGCTCGACGACCCCGGGGTCCGAGCGCAGCACCTCGAGCTGGTGGGGATCGCAGAGCAGGGCGAACGTGCCGAGGGCGATCATGTTCGCGGTGGTGTCGAGGCCGGCCGCGAGCAGGAAGGCGCCGACGCCCGCGAGCTCGTCATCGTCCAGGTCGGTCTCGGTGAGACTGCTGAGCACGTCCTCGGCCGGGCGGGCGCGCTTGGCCCGCACGAGACCGAGCAGGTACTCGTGGAGCGCGCCCATCGCCGCGCCGACCTGCTCGGCCGTGCTGCGACCACCCATGATCGTGAACACGTGGCGCTGGAAGGTGTCGCGGTCGGCGTAGGGCACACCGAGCAGCTCGCAGATGACGAGCGCGGGAACCGGTTTCGCGAACGCGGGCACGAGGTCTGCCTGCGACCCGCCACGCACCATCGCGTCGAGGTGCGCGGCCGCGATCTCCTCGACCCGCTCGGTGAGCGCCTGCATGCGGCGCACCGTGAAGTAGCCGACGAGCGGGCGCCGCAGGCGGGTGTGCTCCGGCGCGTCGATCCCGGTGAGGTCGCCGAGGGCGGCCGGCGGCAGCTCCGCCGGCGCGCCGTCCACCGCCAGCGGCAGGTGCATGAGCTCGTAGCGGGAGCTGAAGCGGCGGTCCGCGAGCACGGCGCGGCAGGCGTCGTAGCCGGTGGCGAGCCAGCCGTCGTGCCCGTCCGGGTAGGTCATGCGGACGAGCGGGTGCCGCTCGCGGATCGCGGCCAGCTCGGGTGGCGGGTCGAACGGCCGATCCGGGTGGCGGTTCGTGGGGAGCGTGGTGATGCGTGGGACGGAAGTCTGAGTCATCGCTGTGGTTCCGATCCGGTCAGGTGCGGTTGTAGCGGCGGATGGCCCAGGCGTAGCTGCCCGCGGCGATCGCGGCGCTCCAGACGAGTGCGGCGACGGCGTGACCGCCCACCGGCGTCCCCATGAGCAGGCCGCGCACGGTCTCGATCACCGGTGTGAACGGCTGGTACTCGGCGAACCAGCGCAGCGCGGTCGGCATGGAGTCGGTGGGGACGAACCCGCTGCCCAGGAAGGGCAGCAGCATCAGCGGCATGGGCGTGTTGCTCGCCGTCTCGACGCTGCGGGTGCTCACGCCGAGCGCGACGCCGAGCCAGATCAGCGCGAACGCGAACACGGCGATCACGCCGAGCGCGCCGAGCCAGCCGCCGACGCTCGCGGCCGGCCGGAAGCCCACCAGCAGCGCGACGCAGGCGACCACGGCGACCGACAGCAGCGTCTGGACCATGCCGGCCAGCACGTGCCCGGTCAGGACGGACGGTCGGAAGATCGCCATCGTGCGGAAGCGGGCGACGATGCCCTCGGTCATGTCCATGGCCACCGAGACGGACGTGCCGCTGACCGAGGTCGCCACGGTCATCAGCAGGATGCCGGGGGTGATGTAGGACGCGTAGTCGCCGCGGTCACCACCGAGCCCGGCGCCCAACGTGCCGCCGAGGACGTACACGAACAGCAGCAGGAAGATCACCGGCATCCCGACGAGCATCAGCGTCATCGAGGGGTAGCGCTGCAGGTGCCGCAGCTGCCGGCGCAGCATCGTCGAGCAGTCCCGCAGCGCGAGGGTGGTGGTCATCGGGAGATCGCCTCCGCAGGCCGTCCGGTGAGGGCGAGGAACACGTCGTCGAGATCGGGCGTGTGCACGGACAGCCGGGCGGCCGTGACCCCGAAGCGGTCCAGCTGGTCGAGCAGGTCGCGGATCTCGCAGGCGGTGCCGCCGCTGGCCACCTGCAGCGCCAACGCGGTGTCGTCCCGGACGGCGCCGGTCAGCACCCGCGCGGCCACGTCGTACCCGGCGGCGTCGGCGAAGACCAGCCGGACGTGGCCGCCGGGCACGAGGCCCTTGAGCTCGTCCGGGGTGCCGCCCGCGACGATCCGCCCGTGGTCGAGCACCGCGACGAAGTCTGCGAGCTGGTCGGCCTCCTCCAGGTACTGCGTGGTGAGCAGGATCGTCACCCCCGTGGCCGCGAGCTCGCGGATCACGTCCCAGAGCGCGCGCCTGCTCCGCGGGTCGAGCCCGGTGGACGGCTCGTCGAGGAAGAGCACCCGTGGTCGGCCGACGAGGCCCATGGCCAGGTCGAGCCGACGGCGCATGCCGCCGGAGTAGGTGGCCGTCGGCTTGCGGGCGGCATCGACCAGGTCGAAGCGCTCCAGCAGGTCGCGGGCCCGGCGCCGGCCCTCGGCGCGGGGCAGGTGGTGCAGGTCGGCCATCAGGACGAGGTTCTCCTCGCCCGTGAGCAGGCCGTCGACCGCGGAGAACTGGCCGGTGACCCCGATCGACGCGCGGACCGCGTCCGGATCGCGGGCGGGGTCGTGGCCCGCGACGCGCGCGGTTCCGCCGTCGGCCGCGACCAGGGTCGCCAGGATGGAGACCGTGGTGGTCTTGCCGGCGCCGTTCGGGCCGAGCAGGGCGAAGATCGAGCCGGCGGGGACGTCGAGGTCGACGCCGTCGAGGACGACCTTCTCGCCGTAGGCCTTGCGCAGGCCGCGCACGCTGATCGCCGCTGGGACGGGCATGCCGGGGCTCCTCATCGGGTGGTGCGGGGCTCGGGGCGCCGGATGACGATGTCGCCGTGGGAGGTGCGGGTGCTGACGGTGGCGACCTCGTCGGATTCGCCGGGTCCGTCGGCCGTGCCGAGGGAGTTCCGGACCCGGCCGAACTTCGTCTGCGCGTCCAGCCGCGCCGCCGTTCCGGGGCGGATGCCGATCTCGATGTGACCGTTGGCGGTCTTGAGGGTGATGTCACCGCGGACGATCTCGTCGATGCGGATGCCGCCGTTGGAGGTCGTGGCCGTCACGGCGGCGAGCGCCGTGTCGATGGCGATGTCACCGTTCGCGGACCGGCAGGTGAGGTCGCCCTCGACCCGGCCGACCTGCGTGGTGCCGTTCAGGTTCTTGACCGTCGTCATGCCGGCGATCTCGTCGATGCGCACGACGCCGGCGGACTTGATCTCGGCGGTCCCGCCGATCCGCCGCGCGGTCACCCGGCCGTTCGTGGTCAGCGTCGCGGGGCCGGTGCGGTCGACCGTGAGGTCGCCCATCGAGGTGGCGAACCGGCAGCGCCCCAGCTCGCCCGTGCTGTGCAGGTCGGCGATCCACGCCTCGCCCTCCACGGTGGAGCCCGCGGGCAGGTCGATCTCGATGTCGAGCGCTCCGGCGTTCCGGGACGGGCCGAGCACGCGCCACGGCTGCGGAGCGTGGATCTCCAGGTGGCCGTCGGCGAAGTCGACGCGGGTCCGCTCCGCGAGCTCGACGTCCTTGGCGCTGGACGGATCGCGCGGCCCGATCGTGAGGACGGTGTCGGCGCGCTCGCTCGCCCGCAGCCGGATGTCGGCGAGCGTGAGCGTGAGCGTGAGCGTGATCGGTTCCGGGGTGGCGAATGTGGGCATGGCGAAGCTCTCCTTCGTCGGAGTGGTGGATGTCGGGCCGGAGTGGCCGGAGAGCGGCGGGTCGGCTAGCGGACCCAGCCGGTGAGGCTCTGGCCGCCACGCGGTGGGCGGCGTGCGGGGGGCCGAGCGGCGTCACCGTGACCGGGCGTGAGCGCCGCCGCGGCTGCGCGCACCAGCCAGGCGTTCACCGACAGCCGCTCGCGGCCCGCGGCCTCCTCGACCCGGGCCTTGAGAGTGTCGGGCAGCCGCAGGTTGATCCGGGTCATCGGACCGTCGTCGACGTCAGGTGGCGCGACGCCGCCGGCGCCACCCCCGGGGGCGTCGGCGGCGTCGTGGTCGGTGGGGGCGGGTTCGTCGGCCGGCGGCGGCGTGACGGCGAAGCCGGGCTCGCGCCCGCGCAGCCGCATCTCGACGGACCCGGGCGCCAGGTCGCGGGTGATCTCGTCGGCAGCCTCGGACAGCGCGTCCAGCAGCACCAGCCGCGCGGCGGACTCCAGCGGGGCGGTCAGCCGCTCGGCGAGCGCCCGTGCGTCCTCCCCGCCGGCATCAGCGGCGACCCCGAGCTCGTAGCGCAGCCGCTCCACGTGTGGCGTCAGGTCCATGTGAGCCATCGTGGCACCACAATGGCACCACGTCAAGCGCCGCCCTCCTCGCACCATGGAGCCGTAGTGCTCTTCAGGGTGGCAAGTAGCAGCAGTAGGGCTCCAACGTGCGAGTGGGGCCGGCGTCGGCCGGGGCGAGGTGGTGCCACGGATGGCACCATGGGGGAGTCCGGGGCGCGTCCGCTTCTGTGGCTGCCGTGGTGCGGCGGGCGTTCGCGAGACCTGTTACCCTTCGGAATGCGACCACCCTGTCTCGCGTTGACACGTGTGTCAGGGCGTACAAGCGGAGCCCCGCTCCCACCCGCCACCTCAGGTGTCCGGGTCCCGGTCCGCCGATGAGCTGCAGGCTCATCGGCTTCGACCGTGTCGGGTCTTCGCTCCGTCGCGCCGGACGACGTCGATACGAGGAGACCCCATCAGCACAGAGACGCGCATCAACGACCGCATCCGCGTTCCCGAGGTCCGACTGGTCGGACCCAACGGGGAACAGGTCGGCATCGTGCGCATCGAGGACGCCCTGCGGCTCGCGCAGGAGGCCGAGCTCGACCTCGTCGAGGTCGCGGCTCAGGCTCGCCCGCCGGTCTGCAAGCTCATGGACTACGGCAAGTTCAAGTACGAGAGCGCGCAGAAGGCCCGGGAGTCCCGCCGCAACCAGCAGCTCACCACGATCAAGGAGCAGAAGCTCCGACCGAAGATCGACAAGCACGACTACGAGACGAAGCGCGGGCACGTCCGCCGCTTCCTCGAAGGCGGCAACAAGGTCAAGGTCACGATCATGTTCCGTGGCCGCGAGCAGTCGCGCCCCGAGCTGGGCTTCCGGCTGCTGCAGCGGCTGGCCGAGGACATCAGCGACCTCGGTACGGTCGAGGCGGCTCCCAAGCAGGACGGCCGCAACATGACGATGGTGATCGCTCCGAACAAGAAGCCGCCGACCCGCAAGGCTGCCGCCGCCCCGGCGGAGGCCCAGCAGGGCTGAGGCCCAGGGAACGGCCAGAACGACCAAACTCGACGCCCCGGGCCGCCGGGGCGTCACCGGTGAACGGAACAGTCATGCCCAAGAACAAGACGCACAGCGGGATCGCCAAGCGGGTCAAGATCACCGGCCGTGGCAAGCTGCTGCGCCAGCAGGCCGGCCTGCGGCACCGCCTCGAGGTCAAGTCGAGCAAGGAGACGCGTGACCTCTCCGGCGTCGTGCCCGTGAACAAGGCCGACGTCAAGCGCGTCAAGAAGATGCTCGGCCGCTGAGCTGAGCTCGGCCCCCTCCCGCTGACCGATCGACGTAAGGACACACCCTCATGGCACGCGTGAAGCGCGCGGTCAACGCTCAGAAGAAGCGTCGCACCACCCTCGAGCTGGCCAGCGGCTACCGCGGGCAGCGGTCGCGCCTGTACCGCAAGGCGAAGGAGCAGATGCTCCACTCGCTGAACTACGCCTACCGCGACCGGCGCGCCAAGAAGGGCGACTTCCGGCAGCTGTGGATCACCCGCATCAATGCCGCCGCCCGCGCCAACGGCATGACATACAACCGCTTCATCCAGGGCCTCAA
Source organism: Pseudonocardia kunmingensis (assembly GCF_006716445.1). Lineage (GTDB taxonomy): Bacteria > Actinomycetota > Actinomycetes > Mycobacteriales > Pseudonocardiaceae > Pseudonocardia > Pseudonocardia kunmingensis. The sequence continues at coordinate 253,561 of NZ_VFPA01000001.1, read as the reverse complement.
GGCCGCGGGTGTCGAGGTCGACCGCAAGAACCTGTCGGAGATCGCCATCAGCGACCCGGCCGCGTTCACCGCGCTCGTCGAGCTCTCCCGCGCCAACGTGCCCGCCCAGAACGGGAGCGCCGCCTGAGCGGTCACGCCGCGCAGGCCGAACCGCCCGGCACCGAACGCACGCCCCGCGTCGTCGCAGCCCGCAAGCTGCTGCGGCGCACGGGCCGCGATCGGGCCGGGCGGTTCCTCGTGGAAGGGGCGCAGGCCGTCCGCGAGGCGCTGCGCCACGCCCGCGTCCACGAGCTCTTCGTCACCGACGCCGCGGCCGACCGCCACCCCGACCTGGTCGCCGCGGCTCGGGACGCCGGAGCGCGCGTCGTCCCGGTCACCGACCGGGCCGCGGCCTCGCTGTCCGACACCGTCACCCCGCAGGGCCTGGTCGCGGTGTGCGACCTGCTCGACGTCGCGGTGGCCGCTGCGCTGGGGGAGCGGCCCGCGCTCGTCGCCGTGTGCGCGGGCATCGCCGACCCGGGCAACGCCGGCACCGTGATCCGGGTGGCCGACGCCGCGGGCGCCGACGCCGTGCTGCTGGCCGGTGACACCGTCGACCCGCACAACGGGAAGGCGGTGCGCGCCTCCACCGGCAGCGTCTTCCACCTGCCGCTGGCGCGCGACCGGGACGCCGCCGCGGTGCTGGACGCCTGCCGCGGCGCCGGGCTCACCCTGGTCGCCGCCGACGCGCGCGGCGAGCTGGACCTGCACGAACCCGCCGCCCGCCCGGTGCTCGCCGCACCCGTCGCGTGGATCTTCGGGGGCGAGGCGCACGGGGTGCAGGCCGACCTCGCCGCACGCGCCGACCACCGGGTGCGCGTGCCCATCCACGGGCGGGCCGAGAGCCTCAACCTCGCGACGGCGGCCGCGGTGTGCCTGTACGCGAGCGCCGCCGCCCGGCGGTGGAGCGGCGAGGCCTGAACCCGCTACCGGGGGAGGACCCCGGGTGCCGGCGGTCGCCGGGCGACGTGGGCCGCCGCCTCGGCCCGCGTGCCCAGCCCGAGCTTGGCCAGGATGTTCGAGACGTGGTGCTCCACCGTCCGCCTGCTGACGAACAGCCGGGCGGCGATGTCGCCGTTGGACAGGCCGTGCCCGAGCAGCTCCAGGACCTCCTGCTCGCGGGCGGTGAGCCGGCCGTCGCCGCGGGGCCCGCTGTGTCCGCGCACCCCGAGCCTGCGCAGCAGGCTCGTCGCGGCGTCGGCGTCGCGGGACGCGTCCAGGGACTGGAACCGCGCCAGGGCCGCGCGCGCCTCGGCCAGCGCCAGCGCCGGTTGCCCGGCGGCCAGCCGTGCGGCGAGGACCAGCCGGACGCGGGCCTCCTCCAGCGGCAGCCCCAGCCGGCCGAACGCCGCCAGCGCGCGCTCCAGGTGCCCGATCGGGTCCCCGTCCGCCGCGACGAGGCCCGCCGCGTTCTCGGCGAGCGCGGCGAGCAGTCCCGCGGGCCGGTCGGCGGCCAGGTCGTGCAGCCGGCCCGCGGCCGCGGCCGCCGCTTCCGGGTCGCCGCGGCCGAGGTGGGCGTGGACGAGCAGGAGCAGCACGGGAGCGGTCAGCTCCGACTCGCCGTGCTCGCGCAGGAACCGCCCGATCCGGGCGGCGGCGAGCTCGCCCTCCCCCCGCGCGAGGTGCAGCTCGACCTGTGGCCGGACGGCGTAGCCGTCGTGCTCGGCGTCGGCGAGCAGCTCGGCCGTCTCCGCCAACCGCCCCTGGCGCACCCGTAGCAGCGCCAGCCGGACGACGGCCGACGTCCGCAGCGCGCGGAAGCTGCGGTCGTACAGCTCCAGTGAGGTGAGCAGCTCGTGCTCGGCGTCGACCCAACGACCGGCGGCGGTCAACACCCCGCCGTAGTGGGTGCGGCAGATCGCGCTGATCGGGATCCGGCCGGTCCGCCGGACGAAGCGGTCGGCGAGCGCGAGCCAGTCCTCCGCGCGGCGGACGTCGCAGGTCAGCTCGCAGGCATGCAGCATCTTGCAGTACATGGCGCCGACCGAGACGACGTCGCGCACCTCGCCGGCGGCGACCGCCGCGAGCGCCTCGTCGAGCATCGCCATCCCGGCCTCGACCTCGCCCGCCGCGACGAGGTGCAGACCGCGCTGGCTCATGGCGTCGAAGACGATGTCGACGTCGCCGTGCCGCTGCGCGATCTCGACGGCGGTCGCGAGGTGGCGTTCGCGCGCCGCCGGATCGTCGGTGACGACCGCAAGCGTGAGCTCGATGCGGGCCCGCTCCACGCAGTCGCCCGCGGCCGCGATCAGGCGGACCGCCCGGCCCATCCACCCGCCGGCCGCCGCGTGGTTGCCGTGCACGACGCCGTACAGGTAGCCGACGAACCGGGCGCACATCGCCGCGCGGACGTCCTGCCCCCGGGCGCGGTAGGCGAGGAACGCCCGCTCGGCGGTCTCGATCGCGCCCGCGTAGTCGCCCTGCGTGAACCGTGCCTGGGCGATCCCGTCGAGCGCCTCGGCGGCGCAGCCGGGTCGGTTGGCCCGCTCGAAGCACGTGCGGGCGGCCGCCCAGTCGCCCTCGCCCAGCGCGCGGGTGCCTGCGGCCAGCAGCTCGGCGGCGTCCTCGTCCACCCGTTGATGGTGCTCCCCTCGGACCCGGGCGGGAATGGGTGGATCCACCCATGCCGGGGCCCCGCGCCCAGGCCCACGATGCGCCGGACCAGATCGACGATGTCCGGGAGGCACCCCATGACCGCCACGACGCAGGCACCCGAGGTCGTCAAGGCGCAGCAGCGCGCCGGGTGGAGCGAGCAGGCGCACGAGTTCGCCGCGAAGCACGACCTGATCGAGCGCCACTGGGGGCCGCTCTCCAGCGGGCTCCTGGAACTGGCCCGGATCGCCCCCGGTGACCGGGTCCTGGACCTGGCCTGCGGTGTCGGCGACCCGGCCCTCGCCGCGGCCGAGCGGGTCGGGCCGACGGGCACCGTGATCGCCACCGACATCGCGCCCGGCATGCTCGTCCACGCCGCCGAGCGCGCGGCGGCCGCGGGGCTCTCCCACCTCCACACGCACGAGATGGACGCCGAGGCGATCGACCTGCCCGACGCGAGCGTCGACGCGGTGGTCTGCCGACTGGGGCTGATGCTCCTCCCGGACCTCGACCGTGCGCTCGCCGGCGTGTGCCGGGTGCTCGTACCGGGTGGGCGGTTCGCCGCCGCGATCCCGTGGCGGCCGGCCGACCAGCCGATGCCGCGGCTGATCGACGCGATCCTCGACGCGCTCGGCCTGCCCCCGATGCCGCCGCCCGCCCCGGGCCAGCCCGGGATCTTCAGCCTCGCCGACGCCTCGTACGTGTGCGCCGCGGCGGAGCGCGCCGGCCTCGCCGAGATCCGGATCGAGCCCTACGCGCTCGCGCTCGACCACCGGTCACCCGACGAGTGGCTCGACTTCCTGCTCGCGCTCAACGTGCCGCTGCGCCGGCACCTGGCCGGCGTGCCGGCGGAGCGGATCCAGCAGGTCCGCGGGGCCGCCACCGCTGCGGCCGCCCCCTGGGTGCACGACGACGGGCACGTCCGGTTCGTCACGCACGGCTACTACGCGACGGCCACCCGGCCGGCCCGCTGATCCGGGAGGACGAGATGAGGCGCTTCCTCGCTGTCACGATCGCCGGTGCCGTGCTCGCCGCGCTCGTCGGTCCCCGGGGCCCGTTCGGGCGGTTCTGGGCGCCCGCGCCCGAGTTCCCGCGCGTCGACGGCGCGCTCCGCGCCGGGTTCGTCGCGGAGAACATGCTGGAGAACCTCGCGTTCGGCGCCGGGCTCGCCGTCCTCCTGCTCGGGCGGCGCTGGTTCGTCGCCCGGACCGCGACCGCGGGCGGCGCGACCACCGCCTGGCTGGCCACGGTGTGGCTGCTCGCCTCGTGGATGCCGCACGCCGCGCTGCACCAGCACATCGGGATGAGGCCGGCCGCCCTGCTGCCGGTCGAGTGGATCTTCCACGGCGGCGCCATCGCCGCGATCGGCGCGCTGCTGTGGGCGCTGTCGGGCCGGCGGACGGCGCCCGACGAGACCACGGCCGAGCCGTCAGCCCGGCGGTGAGGGGCGGCCTCCCAGGTTCAGGAAAGCCACGTTCCTGCCCTGCAGGTTCATGAAAGTGGCTTTCCTGAATCTCGGGGCTCGCCCCGGGCCACCAGGTGGGCCCGCTGACCGCCCCGCATACGATGGCCCCACCATGACTGAGAGCACGGAGATCGGGAGCACGGGCCTCGACGTCCCGAGCCCGCTGGACCCCGACGCGCTGAAGGCCGCCGTCGCAGCCGCCGAGCGGGCGTTCGCCGAGGCGTCCGACCTCGCGGAACTGGCCGCCGTCAAGCCCGCGCACCTCGGCGACCGCGCCCCGCTGCTGCTGGCGCGCCGCGAGCTCGGCTCGTTGCCCGGGCCCGACCGCGCCGACGCGGGCAAGCGCGTCAACGCCGCCCGCCAGCAGGCGCAGGAGGCCTTCGACGCCCGCCGCGCCGTGCTGGTCGAGGAGCGCGACGCGCGCGTGCTGGCCGAGGAGGCCGTCGACGTCACGCTGCCCTGGGACCGCACGCCGCGCGGCGCCCGGCACCCGATCACGCAGATCGCCGAGCGCATCGCGGACGTGTTCGTCGCGATGGGCTGGGAGGTCGCCGAGGGCCCCGAGGTCGAGTCGTCCTGGCTCAACTTCGACGCGCTGAACTTCGGCAAGGACCACCCCGCGCGCACGATGCAGGACACCTTCTACCTGGGCGACTCCGAGCAGTCGGACACCGTGCTGCGCACCCACACCTCGCCGGTGCAGGTGCGCGCGCTCCTGGAGCGCGAGCTGCCGGTGTACGTGGTGTGCCCCGGCCGCACGTTCCGCACCGACGCCCTCGACGCCACCCACACCCCGGTCTTCCACCAGGTGGAGGGCCTCGCGGTCGACCGCGGCATCACGATGGCCCACCTCAAGGGCACGCTCGACGCGTTCGCCCGCGCGATGTTCGGGGCCGAGTCGCGCACCCGGCTGCGGCCCTCGTTCTTCCCGTTCACCGAGCCCTCGGCCGAGGTCGACGTCTGGTTCCCGGAGAAGAAGGGCGGCGCCGGCTGGGTCGAGTGGGGCGGCTGCGGCATGGTCAACCCCAACGTGCTGCGCGCCTGCGGCATCGACCCGGAGGTGCACTCCGGGTTCGCGTTCGGCATGGGCCTGGAGCGCACGCTCCAGTTCCGCAACGGCATCCCCGACATGCGCGACATGGTCGAGGGCGACGTGCGGTTCAGCCGCGCGTTCGGCGTCTGAGTCGGCCCGGGAGGGCGAGAGAGTGCGTGTTCCGCTGTCCTGGCTCGCCGAGCACATCGGCGAGGCCACCCCACCGGCCGACGAGACCGCCGAGGCGTTCGTCCGCGTCGGGCTGGAGATCGAGGACGTCCACCGGCCCGAGGCGCTCACCGGCCCGGTCGTCGTCGGCCGGGTCCTGGAGTTCGAGGTCCTGGAGGGGCTGAAGAAGCCCATCCGCTGGTGCCAGGTCGACGTCGGCGAGAAGGTGCGCGGCATCATCTGCGGCGCGTCGAACTTCGCCGAGGGCGACCTCGTCGCCGTCGCGCTGCCCGGCGCGGTGCTGCCCGGCCCGTTCCCGATCTCGTCGCGCAAGACCTACGGCCACGTCTCCGACGGCATGATCGCCTCTGCCAAGGAGCTGGGACTCGGGTCCGACCACGCGGGGATCCTCGTGCTGCCGTCCGGCGCGGGTGAGCCCGGGGACGACGCCCTGCCGCTGCTCGGCGTCGACGACCCGGTGGTCGAGCTCGCCATCACCCCCGACCGCGGCTACTGCTTCTCGGTGCGGGGGCTCGCTCGCGAGCTGGCCGCCTCGCTGGACGTCGACTTCACCGATCCCGCCGCGCGCGTCGACGTCCCGGCCGCCGAGGGTGACGCGTGGCCCGTCGCGCTGCCCGACCCGGGATGCGCGCGGTTCGTCGCCCGCCGCGTCGACGGCGTGGACCCCACCGCCCCGGCGCCGTGGTGGATGCAGCGCAGGCTGCTGGCCGCCGGGATGCGCCCGATCTCGCTGATCGTCGACGTCACCAACTACGTGATGCTCGAGCTCGGCCAGCCGCTGCACGCCTACGACGCGAGCCGCGTCTCGGGGCAGATCGTGGTGCGGCGCGCCACCGCGGGCGAGACCCTCGTGACGCTGGACGACGTCGAGCGCCGCCTCGACCCGGACGACCTGCTGATCACCGACGACTCGGGCCCGATCGGCCTCGCCGGCGTCATGGGCGGGGCGTCCACCGAGATCGTCACGGCCGCGGGCCGGTCCGACGGCACTGCGCCCGCGGACACCGGAGGGCGCATCGACGTCCTGATCGAGGCCGCGCACTTCGACCAGGCCGTGATCGCGCGCGCTGCCCGCCGCCACAAGCTGCCCTCGGAGGCGTCGAGGCGGTTCGAGCGGGTCGTCGACCCGCAGCTGCCCCCGGTCGCCGCCGAACGGGCCGCGCAGCTGCTGGTGGAGCACGGTGGCGGCACGCTCGCCGCGGGACGCACCGACGCGGGTGCCGCGCCGGGGCAGGCGGCCGTGCGGATGCCGCTCGACCTCCCCGACGAGGTCGCAGGCCTGACCTACGCCCGCGGGGCCACCGTGCGTCGGCTGGAGCAGATCGGCTGCGCCGTCGACCTGGTCACCGGCGACGACGGCCGCGCGCAGGTCGTCGCCACCCCGCCGTCCTGGCGCCCCGACCTGGCGCAGGCCGCCGACCTCGTGGAGGAGGTGCTGCGGCTGGAGGGGTACGACGCGATCCCGTCGGTCCTGCCCGCCGCGCCCGCCGGTCGCGGGCTGACCCCGGCGCAGCAGCGCAAGCGCGCCGTCTCGCGCGCGCTCGCGGAGTCCGGGTACGTCGAGGTGCTGCCGTTCCCCTTCGTCGACCCGAGCACATGGGACGCGTTCGGGCTGCCCGCCGAGGACGTGCGCCGCCGCACCGTGCACGTGCTGAACCCGCTCGACGCCGAGCGCGCCGAGCTGGCCACCACCCTGCTGCCGGGGCTCCTGGACACCCTGGTCCGCAACCGCTCCCGCGGCTCGGGTGACCTCGCGCTCTTCCACGTCGGGCAGGTGGTGCTGCCGCACGCCAACCCCGTCCCCATGCCCGACCCCGACGTCGCGGGCCGCCCCGACGACTCCGAGCTGGCACAGATCGAGGCCGCGCTGCCCGCCCAGCCGGTGCACGTCGCCGCGGTCCTCGCCGGCGAGCGCGAACCGCGCGGCTGGTGGGGCCCCGGTCGTGCGGCCGGGTGGGCCGACGCGGTGCAGGCCGCCCGGCTCGTCGCCCAGGCCGCCGGCGTCGAGCTGCGGGTCTCCGCCGCCGCGCTGCCGCCGTTCCACCCGGGCCGTTGCGCCGCGCTGCGCGTCGGGGACTGGATCGTGGGGCACGCGGGCGAGCTGCACCCGAAGGTCGTGGAGGCGCTGGGCCTGCCGGAGCGCACCTGCGCGATGGAGCTGGACCTCGACGCGATCCCGCTCGCCGACGGACGGCCCGCGCCGCGGGTGTCGCCGTACCCGCCGATCGCCGTGGACGTCGCCCTCGTGGCGGACAGTGCCGTGCCGGCGGCCGAGCTGGCCGACGCCCTGCAGGACGGGGGCGGCGCCCTGCTGGAGGACGTCCGGCTCTTCGACGTCTACGCGGGTGAGCAGGTGGGGGAGGGGCGCCGGTCACTGGCGTTCACACTCCGCTTCCGGGCGTCCGACCGCACGCTGACCAGCGAGGAGGCGAACGCCGCCCGCGACGAGGCGGTGGCGCTGGCCGGGCAGCGGCACGGGGCGAGCCTGCGCGCCTGACGGAAGCGGGATTCGCCTGACGAACGGCACTTTCGTCGGCTAGGTAGCGACGAGAGTGCCGTTCGTCCGGGTGGGAACGGGACCACAGCCGGACTAGCCGGGCAGCCGGGACAGCGCCGCCTGCGCCGCCGCGCGCCAGGCGTCGTCGGACGGGGTCTGGGCCGACACCAGGATCGTGACCAGGTACTCCGGGCTCGCGAGCTGCAGTGTGGGTCCGGTGGCGGTGTCGATCACGACGGCCGCCTCGCCGACCCCCCGCAGGTCGCGGCGGCCGGTGCCACCGCCGGCGCGCACGTAGTCGGCCGGGGTTCCTGACCGCACCGCGTAGACGTTGATCATCGCGACCGGCTCGGAGTCCGCGGTGGCCACGCAGCCGGCGCTGACCGATCCGTCCTCCCGCTCGACCGTGCCCTGCTCGGGCGGCTGTACGGCGAGGCCGACGAGGTCGCCGAACTCGCTGGCGTTGAGCAGGCACTCGTCGGGCAGGACGTCGGCGTCGAGCCCGCTGCGCGGACCGGGCGACGCCGCGGGTGGCTCGAGGGCGTCGGGACCGGCGGACGCCCCGGGGGCGGGTGCGGCCGTCGCCGAGCCGGGCACCGTGGTGGTGCAGCCCGCGGCCGCGACCGGCAGGGCGGCCACGGCGACCAGCACCGCCGTCCGCATCCACCACCCCTGCCGCACGCGGCGACGGTAGCCGGGGGACCCCACGCGGCGGGGCCGTTCCGCACGATTGCCCGCCTCCGGGCCTCGCGCTCGCACCGGCGCACGATCGGGAGCGCTGCGCCTCTCAGGACGCTGCGCCGGCCGTGGATCACGGGTCGAGGCGGCGCAGCGCCTCCCGCCGGGAGAGCGGGGAGAGCCCGGGGTGTGCGGCGACGAAGGCCCGCACCCAGGCGGGGTCGGTGCGTGCGTGCTGGCGCAGGGCCCAGCCGATGCCCTTGCGGAGGAAGAAGTCGGGGTCGGCGATGTTGGCCTCGATCGCGTCGGTGAGCAGTGCGGTGTCGGTGGCCGGACCGGCGCCCAGCTGGCAGATGACCGCCGTGCGGCGCAGCCAACGGTCCGGGTCCGTGGCCCAGGAGCTCACGACCGGGCGGAGCTCCTGCCGGTGCGCGCGCAGCAAGGGGCCGATCCGGCGGCTCGCGATCTCGTCGGTGAAGTCCCACCATCCGCCCGTGACGATCCAGTGCCGCAGCAGTGGCACCCACGACGGGTCGAGCCAGCGCGCGTGCCCGCGGTGGCCGGTGAGGGACAGGGCGAGGTAGCGCTCCTCGCGGAACCGCGCGCCGTCCCACAGCTCGCGGACGGCGGCGTCGAGCGCCGCGGAATCGGGCAGCGGGTGCGTGGCCAGCGCTGCGCGGAGGAGCTGCTCCCGGACGGGCTTCGCGACACCGCGGAACGGCATGGCCGACTTCATGTACCGCTGCATCGGACCGGCGGCGGCAGGGTCGGCGTGCGCGGCGAGGTCGGCCCGCAGCCGTCGGACGATCGGGTGCACCCCCTGACGCTACGGCCGGCCCAGAACTGTCGGTGACCCGTGTCGGCGGCCTCAGCTCGCACCGGGCCACCACCACGGCCCGCATCGCGGAGGTGCCGCTGTCGCGATCCGGTCCAGCCTGGAGCGGCAGGGCTGGGACCCGGATGCCGCCAGCGCGGCCGGTGAGGCGCGGGAGCCGGCGGCACTCGTGACCGACTGGCCCGTGGGCACGGTCGTCGAGCGCCGGCTCGACGAACTGTGGGTCCGCGCGTTCGCCGACACCACCTGAGGTTCAGGCCCGGCTCGCGCGGTCGAAGGTGCGTGCCCAGCCGTGCAGGTGGTCGAGGAGCTCGGGTGGTGACACCACCTCGGCGTCGGCGCCGAGCGAGCCGATGATCATGGCGGGCCAGTCGAGCGAGTCGGCCCGCATCCGCAGCCGGCAGCGCCCGTCACCGGCGTCCTCGGCGGTGGCCCACCGGTCCACGGTGGCCCGCACCCGGGCCACCGGCGCGTCGAGGAGCACCTCCACCGACCAGCTGGTCGGTGGCTGCACCACCGACGCCCGCACGAAGGCGGCGGCGTCCTCGGCCGGCAGCGTCCTGGGCATGAACCGGGCGCCGGTGGTGGCCGGGGCGGAGACGCGATCCACCCGGAAACTGCGCCAGTCGTGGCGGGTGAGGTCGTAGGCCACGAGGTACCAGCGCCTCCCCAGCGACACCAGGCGCAGTGGCTCCACGTGCCGCTCGGTGCGTTCACCGGAGGCGGCGGCGTAGGCGAACTCGGTGCGCTCGGTGTCGCGGCACGCCTGCGCCAGCGCCGTGAGAACGCCGGGGTCGGTGCGAGGTGCGTCGCCGCTCCAGGTCACCGGCACGGTCATCGCCCGCAGCGCGTCCACGCGGCGCCGCAGCCGCGGCGGCATCACCTGCACGACCTTCGCGAGCGCGCGCACGGACGACTCGGCGATGCCGGCCACCCCGCCCTGGGCCGCGGCCTGCAACCCGACGGCGAGGGCGACCGCCTCCTCGTCGTCGAGCACCAGCGGCGGAAGCGCGGCGCCCGCGGCGAGCTGGTAGCCGCCGTCGACGCCGCGGTTGGCCTCGACGGGGTAGCCGAGCTCGCGGAGCCGGTCGATGTCGCGGCGCAGGGTGCGCACCGACACCTCCAGCCGCGCGGCCAGTTCAGCGCCCGGCCAGTAGCGGTGGGTCTGCAGCAGGGACAGCAGCCGCAGCGTCCGCGAGCTCGTGTTCGCCATGAGGACATCATCGGCGAATTGAGGTCAGGAAGTGGCACTTGAGGGTTCTAACGTGGTCCTCGACAGCACCGAGAGGAACAACGATGACCAGCACGAGCACCCACCAGGAGGCCACCGTGACCACTGCCGCGACCGGAGAGCGCGCCGACATCCTGGAGGCGCTGGCCGCGCACCGGGGGTTCCTGCGCCAGACCGTGCAGGGCCTCACCGACGAGCAGGCCCGGCAGCGCACCACGGTCAGCGAGCTGACCCTCGGCGGGCTGATCAAGCACGTCGCGGAGACCGAGAAGGGGTGGGTCGACTTCGTCCTCGAGGGGCCTGCGGCGATGGGCGGTGTCGACTGGAGCGGCGAGCCCACCCCGGAGATGATCGAGGCGTTCACGTCGGGGTTCCGGCTGCTGCCGGACGAGACGCTCGAGGGCGTCCTCGCGCACTACGACGAGGTCGCGCGGCGCACCGACGCGCTCGTCGCCGGCGTCGACCTGGACCTCTCGCACCCGCTGCCCGAGGCGCCGTGGTTCGAGAAGGGTGCCCGCCGGTCGGCCCGGCGGGTGTTCCTGCACATCATCGGCGAGACCGCGCAGCACGCCGGGCACGCCGACATCCTCCGCGAGGCCCTGGACGGCCAGAAGACGATGGGCTAGCGGCTGGCTCAGGGCTCCGGAAGCGGGATCCGCATGACGAGCGGCACTTTCGTCGGCTAGGTACCGACGAGAGTGCCGCTCGTCAGGTGGGGAGCCTGACGAGCGGGGGTGTGACGGAACCGGTTTGCATCAGTTTGCGTAGGCGTGCATAGTCATACGCATGGCGCGGGTAGCGGTGGCGGGAGCGAGCGGGTACGCCGGGGGAGAGGTCCTCCGGCTCCTGCTCGCGCACCCGGACATGGAGATCGGAGCCCTCACGGCGGGCGGGAGCGCGGGCACGCGGTTGGGGGCGCACCAGCCCCACCTGCTCCCGCTGGCCGACCGCGTGCTCGAGGAGACGACGGCGGAGACCCTCGCGGGGCACGACGTCGTCTTCCTCGCGCTGCCGCACGGGAAGTCCGCGGAGCTGGCCGCGCAGCTCGGTGACGACACGCTCGTCGTCGACTGCGGTGCCGACCACCGCTTGAACGACCCCGAGGCCTGGTCGCGCTGGTACGGCGGCGACCACGCCGGGAGCTGGCCCTACGGCCTTCCCGAGCTGCCCGGCGCCCGGGACGCGCTGCGCGGCGCGCGCCGGGTGGCCGTGCCCGGCTGCTACCCCACCGCGGTCAGCCTGGCCCTGGCCCCGGCCGTGGCCGCCGGCATCGTCGAGCCCGAGGTGGTCGTCACGGCCGTCACCGGGACGTCCGGAGCCGGCAAGTCGCTCAAGCCGCACCTGCTCGGCGCCGAGGTGATGGGCTCGCTGTCGGCGTACGGCGTGGGGGGCGTGCACCGGCACACACCGGAGATGGTGCAGAACCTGTCGGTGGCCGCGGGTAGACCTGTGAGCGTGAGCTTCACCCCGGTCCTCGCGCCGCTGCCGCGGGGCATCCTCGCCACCTGCTCGGCCCGCACCACCGCGTCCACGGCCGAGGCCACCGAGGTGTACGCCAAGGCCTACGCCGACGAGCCGTTCGTGCACCTGCTCCCCGAGGGCACGTGGCCCACCACCGCCGCGACGCTGGGCGCCAACACTGCGCAGCTCCAGGTGGCCGTGGACGCCGACGCGGGGCGGCTGGTCGTGGTCGCCGCGATCGACAACCTCACCAAGGGCACCGCGGGCGCGGCCGTCCAGTGCATGAACCTGGCGCTCGGCCTGCCCGAGACCGCGGGCCTGCCGGTCACGGGGGTGGCCCCGTGAGCGAGCTCGCGAGCGAACCATCAGCACAGGGCGTGACCGCACCCCAGGGTTTCCGGGCCTCCGGCGTCGTCGCCGGCATCCGCTCCGGCGACGGCCCCGACCTCGCCCTCGTCGTCAACGACGGTCCGCAGCACGCCGCGGCCGGCGTCTTCACCCGCAACAAGGTCAAGGCCGCGCCCGTGCTGTGGTCCGAGCAGGTGCTCACCACCGGGCGGGTCCGTGCGGTCGTTCTCAACGCGGGCAACGCCAACGCCTGCACCGGCCCTGAGGGCTTCCAGACCGCGCACGCCACCGCGGAGAAGGCCGCCGAGCTGCTCGGGTGCGGTGCCGTCGAGGTCGCCGTCTGCTCGACGGGGCTGATCGGCTCGCAGCTCCCGCGCGACAACGTGCTCGCCGGCGTCGCGTCCGCGCACGCCGCCCTGGGCGACGGTGCCGCGGCCGGTCGCGCCGCCGCCACCGCCGTCATGACCACCGACACCGTCGTCAAGGAGGCCGCGCACTCCGACGACGCCGGCTGGACGATCGGCGGGCTCACCAAGGGCGCCGGGATGATCGCGCCCTCGATGGCCACGATGCTCGCCGTCGTCACCACCGACGCCGTGGTCGACGCGCCCGTGCTCGACGAGGCCCTGCGCGCGGCCGTGCGGGTGAGCTTCGACCGGCTCGACGTCGACGGCTGCATGTCCACCAACGACACCGTGCTGCTGCTGGCCTCCGGCGCGTCCGGGGTCGTGCCCGACACCGCGGCGTTCACCGCCGCGCTCACCGACGTGTGCCGGGACCTGGCGCGCCAGATGCAGGCCGACGCCGAGGGCGTCACCAAGCGGATCACGGTGCAGGTCACCGGGGCGGCCACCGAGGACGACGCGGTCACCGTCGCCCGGACCGTCGCCCGCGACAGCCTCGTGAAGACGGCGCTGTTCGGCTCCGACCCGAACTGGGGCCGCATCGCCGCCGCCGCGGGCTACGCCGACGCCGCGCTCGACCCGGACCGGCTCGACATCACGGTCAACGGCGTGCTGCTCTGCCGCGGCGGCGTGGCCGCCGGGAACCGGGCCGACGCCGACCTGAAGGGGCCGGACGTCGTCGTCGAGGTCGCGCTCGGGCTGGGCGACGGCGCGGCGGAGATCCTCACCACCGACCTGTCGCACGGCTACGTCGAGGAGAACAGTGCGTATTCCTCTTGAGGCCCGGCTCGAGCGCGCGGGTGCGAAGGCAGGGGTCCTCGCCGAGGCCCTGCCGTGGCTGCAGCGCTTCCACGACAAGATCGTCGTGGTCAAGTACGGCGGCAACGCGATGGTGGACGAGGAGCTGAAGCAGGCCTTCGCCCAGGACATGGTGTTCCTGCGCCTGGCCGGCATCCACCCGGTGGTGGTGCACGGCGGCGGCCCGCAGATCACCACGATGCTCGACCGGCTCGGCCTGCCGGGGGAGTTCCGCGGCGGCCTGCGCGTCACCACGCCCGAGACGATCGACGTCGTGCGGATGGTGCTCGTCGGGCAGGTCGGGCGGGAGCTGGTCGGGCTGATCAACCAGCACGGGCCCTACGCCGTGGGGCTCTCGGGCGAGGACGCGCAGCTGCTCACCGCCGAGAAGCGCACCGCGCTCGTCGACGGCGAGGCCGTGGACATCGGTCTGGTCGGCGACGTCGTCCACGTCAACCCCGACGCCGTGCTCGACATCGTGAACGCGGGCCGGATCCCGGTGGTCGCCGGCGTCGCCCCGGACGTCGACGGCACCGTCTACAACATCAACGCCGACAGCGCGGCCGCCGCGCTGGCGGCCAGCCTGGGCGCCGCGAAGCTCGTCGTGCTCACCGACGTGGCCGGGCTCTTCGCGAACTACCCCGACCCGGACTCCATCATCAGCGCGCTCACCGCCGACGAGCTGGAGCCGATGCTCCCGGGCCTGGCGAGCGGGATGGCGCCGAAGATGGAGGCCTGCCTGCGGGCGGTGCGCGGCGGGGTGCCGCAGGCTCACGTGATCGACGGGCGGGTGCCGCACTCGGTGCTGCTCGAGGTCTTCACCAGTGAGGGAGTGGGAACGATGGTGGTCCCGGAATGACGACCTTCGACGCGCGGTGGAAGACCGCGATGATGGACAACTACGGCACCCCGCCGCTCACGCTCGTGCGCGGCAGCGGGGCCGAGGTCTGGGACGCCGACGGCAACCGCTACCTCGACCTGGTCGGCGGCATCGCGGTCAACTCGCTGGGCCACGCGCACCCGGCCGTGGTCGAGGCGGTGACGCAGCAGATCGCGACGCTCGGGCACACGAGCAACCTCTACATCACCGAGCCGCCGCTGGCACTGGCCGAGAAGCTGCTCGAACTGGTCGACAGGCCGGGCCGGGTGCTGTTCTGCAACTCCGGCGCCGAGGCCAACGAGGCGGCGTTCAAGATGGCCCGCCGCACCGGCCGCTCGAAGATCATCGCCGCCGAGAACGCCTTCCACGGCCGCACGATGGGTGCGCTCGCCCTCACCGGCCAGGAGCCCAAGCGCACGCCCTTCCTGCCGATGACCCCGGGCGTCGAGCACGTCCCGTACGGCGACGTCGCCGCGCTGGAGGCGGCAGTCGACGCCGACACCGCCGCGGTGTTCCTGGAGCCGATCCTCGGCGAGGCGGGCGCGGTCAACCCGCCGGAGGGCTATCTCGCCGCCGCGCGGCGGATCACCGAGGAGCGCGGTGCGCTGCTCGTGCTCGACGAGGTGCAGACCGGCATCGGGCGCACCGGATCGTGGTTCGCGTTCCAGCAGGCCGGAGTGCTCCCCGACGTGGTGACGCTGGCGAAGGGCCTCGCGGGCGGGCTGCCGATCGGTGCCTGCATCGGCCTCGGCGCGGCAGGCGACCTCCTGGAGCCCGGCCAGCACGGCACCACGTTCGGCGGCAACCCGGTGTGCGCCGCCGCGGCGCTCGCCGTGCTGCGCACGATCGCCGAGGACGGCCTGCTCGAGCACGTCACGCAGGTCGGCAAGGAGATCGCCACGGCGGTCGAGGCGATGGGCCACCCGCTCGTCACCGACGTCAGCGGTGCCGGCCTGCTCATCGGCATCGGTCTGCGCAAGCCGGTCTCGACGGCCGTCGCCACGGCGGCGCGGGCGGGCGGATTCCTCGTGAACAACGCCGTGCCCGACCGCACGCGGCTGGTCCCGCCGCTCGTGCTCACCGAGGCCCAGGCCCGCGAGTTCCTCGCGGCCTTCCCGCACTTCCTGGACGAAGCAGATGGTTAGGCACCTCCTCCGCGACGACGACCTCACGCCCGACCAGCAGGCCGAGGTCCTCGACCTCGCCGACGCGATGAAGGCCGACCGGTACGGCCACCGCCCGCTGGAGGGCCCGCGCCCGGTCGCCGTGCTGTTCGACAAGCCCTCCACCCGCACCCGGCTGTCCTTCGAGGCCGGGATCGCGCAGCTGGGCGGGCATCCGCTGATCGTCGACGCGCGGTCCAGCCAGATGGGCCGGGGCGAGACGGTCGGCGACACCGCGCGGATGCTCTCGCGCTTCGTCGACGCGGTCGTGTGGCGCACCGGCGACCAGTCGCGGATCGAGGAGATGGCCGCCGCGGCCACCGTGCCCGTCGTCAACGCGCTCACCGACCAGTTCCACCCCTGCCAGGTGCTCGCCGACCTGCAGACGATCCGCGAGCGGTTCGGCCGCCTCGCCGGGCTCACGTTGACCTACCTCGGCGACGGCGCCAACAACATGGCCCACTCGCTGCTGCTCGGCGGCGCGACGGCCGGGTTGCACGTGCGGATCTGCGCCCCGGAGGGCTTCCAGCCGGACGCCGGGATCCTGCGGGACGGGAAGAACCGCGCCGCCGACACGGGTGGCAGCGTCGACCTGGTCGCCGACCCGCAGGCCGCGGTCGAGGGTGCCGACGTCCTCGTCACCGACACCTGGGTGTCGATGGGCCAGGAGGAGGACGGGCTCGACCGCACGGCCCCGTTCCGGCCACTGCAGGTGAACGCGCAGCTGCTGGAGCGCGCGGCCGAGGGCGCGATCGTGCTGCACTGCCTGCCCGCGCACCGCGGCGACGAGATCACCGACGAGGTGCTGGACGGCCCGCGCAGCGCCGTCTGGGACGAGGCCGAGAACCGGCTGCACGCGCAGAAGGCCCTGCTCGCATGGTTGCTCCGGCAGCCGTGACCACGGGGACGCGCGCGGCCCGCCAGGCCCGGATCAGCGAGCTGATCCGGGACCGGGCGGTGCACAGCCAGACCGAGCTGCTCGGGCTGCTGGAGGCCGAGGGCATCGCCACCACCCAGGCCACGCTGTCGCGCGACCTCGACGAGCTCGGCGCGCTCAAGGTCCGGGGTGCGTACGTGATCCCCGACGACGGCAGCCCGGTGCGCGGCGTCGAGGGCGGCACCGCCCGGCTGGCGCGGTTGCTGGGGGAGGTTCTGACGTCCGCGGACGCGAGCGGCAACCTGGCCGTCCTGCGCACCCCGCCCGGCGCGGCCCAGTACCTGGCGAGCGCGCTCGACCGCGCCGCGCTGGACTACGTCGTCGGCACGATCGCGGGCGATGACACCCTGATGGTGGTGGCCCGCGAGCCCGTCACCGGCGCCCAGCTCGTCGCACGCCTGCGCGAACTCTAGAACCTGCACGAACGGACAAGGAGCACCATCTCGTGAGCAAGGTCCTGACCTCCCTCCCCAAGGGCGAGCGCATCGGGATCGCCTTCTCCGGAGGTCTCGACACCTCCGTGGCAGTCGCCTGGATGCGCGACAAGGGCGGGATCCCGTGCACCTACACCGCCGACCTCGGCCAGTACGACGAGCCGGACGTCTCCGGGGTGCCCGCGCGCGCGAAGCAGTACGGCGCCGAGATCGCCCGCGCCGTCGACATCAAGCCGCAGCTCGTCGAGGAGGGCCTGGCGGCGCTCGCGTGCGGCGCCTTCCACATCCGGTCCGGGGGGCGGACGTACTTCAACACCACGCCGCTGGGCCGCGCCGTCACCGGAACGCTGCTGGTGCGCGCGATGCAGGCCGACGGCGTGAACATCTGGGGCGACGGCTCCACCTTCAAGGGCAACGACATCGAGCGGTTCTACCGCTACGGCCTGCTGGCCAACCCCGAGCTGCGCATCTACAAGCCCTGGCTCGACGCCGACTTCGTCCAGGAGCTGGGCGGGCGCCAGGAGATGAGCACGTGGCTCACCGCGCACGGCCTGCCGTACCGGGACTCGGCCGAGAAGGCCTACTCCACCGACGCCAACATCTGGGGCGCCACCCACGAGGCCAAGACCCTCGAGCACCTCGACGTCTCCCTCGAGACGGTCGAGCCGATCATGGGCGTCAAGTTCTGGGACGCGGCGACCCGGATCGAGACCGAGGACGTCGCGGTCACCTTCGAGGCCGGCTACCCGGTGGCGATCAACGGCAGGCGGTTCGCCGACCAGGTCGCGCTCGTCCGGGAGGCCAACGCCATCGGCGGGCGGCACGGCCTGGGCATGTCCGACCAGATCGAGAACCGGATCATCGAGGCCAAGTCGCGCGGCATCTACGAGGCGCCCGGGATGGCGCTGTTCTTCATCGCCTACGAGCGGCTGCTCAACGCGATCCACAACGAGGACACGGTCGCCAACTACCACAACGAGGGCCGCAAGCTGGGCAGGCTGCTCTACGAGGGGCGCTGGCTCGACCCGCAGGCGCTGATGGTCCGCGAGTCGGTCCAGCGCTGGATCGCCTCGCTGGTCACCGGCACCGTCACGCTGCGCCTGCGCCGCGGCGACGACTACTCGATCCTCGACACCCAGGGGCCGGGCTTCTCCTACCACCCCGACCGGCTCTCGATGGAGCGCGTCGAGAACGCCGCCTTCGGGCCCGTGGACCGCATCGGCCAGCTCACCATGCGCAACCTCGACATCGCCGACTCCCGCGCCAAGCTGGAGGCCTACGCCGGGCAGCCGCACGAGCAGGGCACGGTGCTGGTCGAGCACGGCACGCTCTTCGGCGAGCTGCCCGCGGGCGGCTTCGACCGGATCGCGGCGGCGGACGAGGCCGCCGAGCACGAGTCGGAGAAGTCCCTCGACGAGGCGGCGCTGGAAGCGGGTACCGACTGATGTCGGGCTCCCAGCTGTGGGGCGGCCGGTTCGCGTCCGGCCCCGCCGACGCCCTCGCCGCGCTGTCGAAGTCCACGCAGTTCGACTGGCGCCTGGCGCCCTACGACGTGCGCGCGTCGATGGCGCACGCCCGCGTGCTCGCGCGCGCCGGCCTGCTCACCGACGACGAGCTCGCGGGGATGCTCGACGCGCTGGCGAAGCTGGCCGCCGACGTCTCCTCGGGCGCGTTCGGACCGGCGGCGGACGACGAGGACGTGCACTCCGCCCTGGAGCGCGGCCTCATCTCCCGCGCGGGGCCGGAGCTGGGCGGCAAGCTGCGCGCCGGGCGCTCCCGCAACGACCAGGTGGCCACCCTGTTCCGGATGTGGCTGCGCGACGCGGCCCGCCGGGTCGGCGCGGGCGTGCTGGACGTCGTCGACGCGCTCGTCGCGCAGGCGCAGGCCCACCCCGACGCGCCGATGCCCGGGCGCACCCACCTGCAGCACGCGCAGCCCGTCCTGCTCTCGCACCACCTCGCCGCGCACGCGCACGCCCTGCTGCGCGACGTGGACCGGCTGCGCGACTGGGACCGGCGCGCCGCCGTCTCGCCGTACGGCTCGGGTGCGCTCGCCGGGTCGTCGCTCGGCCTGGACCCCGAGGCGGTGGCCGCGGAGCTGGGCTTCGACTCGTCGTCCGCGAACTCCATCGACGGCACCGCGTCGCGTGACTTCGCCGCGGAGGCGGCGTTCGTCCTCGCCATGGTCGCGGTGGACCTGTCCCGGATCGCCGAGGAGGTGATCGTCTGGGCAACCGGGGAGTTCTCCTACATCACCCTCGACGACGCCTTCTCCACCGGCAGCTCGATCATGCCGCAGAAGAAGAACCCCGACGTCGCGGAACTCGCGCGCGGCAAGGCGGGCCGGCTGATCGGCAACCTGACCGGGCTGCTGGCCACGCTCAAGGGCCTGCCGCTGGCGTACAACCGCGACCTGCAGGAGGACAAGGAGCCGCTGTTCGACTCGGTCGAGCAGCTGGAGCTGCTGTTGCCGGCGGTCGCGGGGATGGTCGCCACGCTGACCTTCCACACCGACCGGCTCGCCGAGCTCGCCCCGGCCGGGTTCACGCTCGCCACCGACGTCGCCGAGTGGCTCGTCCGCCAGGGCGTGCCGTTCCGGGTGGCGCACGAGGCCGCCGGTGGGTGCGTGCGCGCGGCGGAGGCCCGCGACGTCGGGCTCGCGGAGCTCACCGACGCCGAGCTGGCCGCCGTCCACCCGGCCCTGACCCCGCAGGTCCGCGACGTGCTGACCGTGGCAGGCTCCATCGCGTCCCGGGCGGCCCGTGGTGGCACCGCAGGCGAACGCGTGGCCGAGCAGCTCGCCGAGCTGCGCAGCGCCGTCACCACCGCGCGGCAGGCCCTTTCCGAGACTGGAGGAACACCATGACCACGCCCGGGCTCGAGGACGCCCGCACCGCCTACGAGAAGCTCCAGGCCGAGGGCATGAAGCTCGACCTCACCCGGGGCAAGCCCTCGGCGCAGCAGCTGGACCTCGCGAACCCGATGCTCGGTCTGCCCGGCCCCGAGGACTTCCGCGCCGCGGACGGCACCGACACCCGCAATTACCAGGGGTTGCAGGGTCTGGCCGAGCTGCGGGAGCTGTTCGCGCCGTTCCTGCAGGTGCCCGCCGAGCAGCTGATCGCGTTCGGCAACTCGAGCCTCGAGCTGATGCACGACACCCTCGTGCACGCGCTGCTGTCCCCGCTGCCCGGCGCCGAGAAGCGCTGGGTGGACGAGGAGCGCGTCGTGTTCCTCGCTCCCGTGCCCGGCTACGACCGGCACTTCGGCGTGTGCGAGCGGCTCGGGATCGAGCTGCTCATGGTGCCGATGACCGACGACGGCCCGGACATGGACGTCGTCGAGGAGCTCGTCGCCGCCGACCCGACGATCAAGGGCATCTGGTGCGTGCCGAAGTACTCCAACCCCACGGGCGCGGTGTACTCCGACGAGACGGTGCGCAGGCTCGCGTCGATGCCCACAGCCGCGCCGGACTTCCGGATCATCTGGGACAACGCCTACGCCGTGCACCACCTCACCGAGGACGAGGTGGAGATCGCCGACGTGCTGGCGCTCGCCGCCGAGGCCGGCCACGAGGACCGGCCGTTCGTCGTCGGCTCCACGTCGAAGATCACGCTGGCCGGCGCGGGCGTGGCGTTCCTCGGCGCGTCCGCGGCCAACGTCGAGTGGTGGCTGCGGCTCACGTCGAAGCGCACCATCGGCCCGGACAAGACCAACCACCTGCGCCACGTGCGCTTCCTGCGCGACGCCGACGGGCTGCGGGCGCACATGCGCGCCCACCGCGAGATCATCGCGCCGAAGTTCGCGGCGGTGGAGGAGATCCTCACCCGGGAGTTCGCCCACACCCCCGGCGTGGAGTGGTCGAAGCCCAAGGGTGGGTACTTCGTCACGCTGACGGTGCCGGAGGGCACGGCCACCGAGATCGTCCGGCTCGCGAAGGAGGCGGGGCTCGCGCTCACGCCCGCCGGGGCCACGCACCCGGGCGGCGAGGACCCGCAGGACAGCGTGATCCGGCTCGCGCCGACGTTCCCGCCGCTGCCGGAGGTGGGCAAGGCGATGGAGGGTGTGGCCGTGTGCGTCCGGCTGGCGCTCGCGCAGCGCGGAGCGCAGGCGGAGCGCTCATCGGCACAGCGGAAGTGACGGACCTCCTCTCCCGGGAGGAGCTGGCCGTCGACGTCACGGAGGCGGCCGTGCGGCTGCTCGGCTGCACGGCCGTCGCCGACACGCCCGAGGGTGCGGTGGCGGTCCGCCTCGTGGAGGTGGAGGCCTACCGGGGCCGGGACGACCCGGCGTCGCACAGCTACCGCGGGCGCACCCCGCGCAACGCGGTGATGTTCGGGCCGGCCGGGCACCTGTACGTCTACTTCGTCTACGGCATGCACTTCTGCGCGAACGTCACCGCCCTGGACGACGGCGATGCGGGCGCGGTGCTGCTGCGCGCGGGCGAGGTGGTGTCCGACCTCGGGGTGGCCCGGGTCCGGCGTCCGACCGCCCGGCGTGACGACGATCTCGCCCGCGGCCCGGCCCGGCTCGCGTCGCTGCTCGGCCTGGGCCGCGAGCACAACGGGGTGGACGTGACGGATCCCGCATCCCCGGTGCGGCTGCTCGCCGGGCCGCCGGTGGACCCGGCGCTCGTGCGCACCGGTCCACGGGTAGGCGTGGCGGCCGCGCACGAGCTGCCCTGGCGGTTCTGGCTCGACGGGTCGACGGCGGTGAGCCCGTACCGCCCCGGCCGGGGGGCAGCGGTCACCCGCTCTGGACGTGAGAAGTAGGGCAGCCTAGCCTTCGTCCGTGATCGCACGCGTGCGGGCCTTCTCGGCCCTGCTCACCGCCGCCGTCCTGCTCACCGCCTGCGGGGGAGGGGGCTCATCGGAGGCGGAAGCGCCGGAGGCCGCAGGCGGGGGAGCGTTCCCGGTCACCGTCGAGCACGCGTACGGCGCGACGGAGGTGCCGGCGGCGCCGCAGCGCGTCGTGTCGCTGGGCTACACCGACCAGGACGCGATCCTGGCGCTGGGCGTGGTGCCGGTCGCGATCCGCGAGTTCACCGGCAACCGGCCCGCCGCCACCTGGCCGTGGGCGAGCGACCGGCTGCAGGGCCGGCAGCCCCAGGTGCTGAGCGGCGAGTCGATCAGCCCCGAGGCGGTGGCCGCATTGGCCCCGGACCTGATCGTCGCCGTGTCGGCGGGCCTGTCCCGTGACGAGTACGACCTCTTCTCCCGCATCGCGCCCACGATCACGCAGCCGCCCGGCGCCGATCCGTACCAGACCGCGTGGCAGGACGGGACCCGGCTGATCGGCACCGCGCTGGGGCGCGGGGAGGAGGCCGACCGGCTGGTCGCCGACCTCGAGGCGCGGTTCGCCGCGGTCACCGCCCGGTACCCGCAGTTCGCGGGCCGGAAGGCCGCCATCGCGGCGGCGAGCTCCACGAACGCCGGCTACTTCGTCTGGACGTCCGAGGACAACCGGGGCCGGTTCCTGACGTCGCTGGGGTTCGCCGTGCCGGAGACGTTCGACCAGCTCGCCGGGGACGACTTCTACGCCGACATCAGCAACGAGCGGCTCGGGCTGCTCGACGAGTGTGACGTCGTCGGCTGGCTGGAGATCCCGGGCAACGACAACGCGTCGCTCGAGGCGCAGCCCGGCTACGCCGCCCTGCGCGTCGGGCAGGAGGGCCGCGTGGTCAGCCTCACGCAGGAGCAGGGCGTCGCGCTGTCGTTCAGCAGCGTGCTCAGCCTCCCCACGTTGCTCGACGAGCTGCCCGCGGAGTTCGCGGCCGCCCTGGGCGCCTGACCTGGGTGGCTGAAACGCACTGGCCGCCGTGGGGGAGGATCGTCGGTGTGGGAACGGACATCCTCGACGAGCTGGAGTGGCGCGGCCTGATCGCGCAGAGCACCGACCTCGACGCGCTGCGGCGCGATCTGGGCGAGGGCGTCCTCACGATGTATGCGGGGTTCGACCCGACGGCGGCGAGCCTGCACGCGGGCAACCTCGTGCAGCTGCTCACGCTGCGTCGGTTCCAGCAGGCCGGGGTGCGTCCGATCGTCCTGGCGGGCGGCGCCACGGGAATGATCGGCGATCCGCGGGACGTCGGTGAGCGGTCGCTGCGGAGCGTCGAGACGATCGGGGAGTGGGCCGGCCGCATCCGGGGGCAGCTCGAGCGGTTCGTCGAGTTCGACGACTCGGACACCGGTGCGCTGATCGTCAACAACCTGGACTGGACCGGCAATCAGACCACGCTGGAGTTCCTGCGCGACGTCGGCAAGCACTTCTCGATCAACGTGATGCTGGCGCGCGACACGGTCAAGCGCAGGCTCGCGGCCGACGGGATGTCCTACACCGAGTTCAGCTACCTGCTGCTGCAGAGCCAGGACTACCTGCACCTGCACCGGGAGTACGGCTGCCGCCTGCAGATCGGCGGGTCCGACCAGTGGGGCAACATCGTCGGCGGCGTGGAGCTGGTCCGCCGGGTCGACGGCGAGACGGTGCACGCGCTCACCACCCCGCTGGTCACCGACAACGAGGGCCGCAAGATCGGCAAGTCGACCGGTGGCGGCAGCGTGTGGCTCGACGCGGAGATGACCTCGCCGTACGCGTGGTACCAGTACTTCGTCAACGTCGCCGACGCCGACGTCGTCCGCTACCTGCGGCTGTTCACGTTCCTGTCCCGCGAGGAGATCGACGAGCTGGAGCAGGCCGTCGCGATGAGGCCACAGGCCCGCGCGGCGCAACGCCGGCTGGCCGAGGAGCTCACCACGCTGGTGCACGGCGAACGGCACACGCAGCAGGTGGTCGCCGCGAGCGCCGCCCTGTTCGGCCGCGGGGAGCTGCGCGAGCTGGACGCCGGCACCCTGGACGCGGCCCTGGCCGAGGTCCCGCACGCCGACGTGCGGATCGGCGAGCGGCCCACGATCGTCGACCTCCTGCTGGCCACCGGCCTGGCCGAGAGCCGCGGCGCGGCGCGGCGCACGGTCGGCGAGGGCGGGGCGTACGTGAACAACGCGAAGGTCCCGGACGAGGGCTGGACCCTCGGCGCGGACGACCTGCTCCCGGGCGGGTGGGCCGTCGTCCGCCGCGGCAAGCGCAACCTCGCGGGCGTGCGGGCGGGCTGACGCGCGCCGTCCCGGCCGGTGATCGCCGCGAGCCGTCCGGGTCGGCCGGTGCCGCTCCCGGTTCGTCCGCGGCGCTCGGGCTCGGACGGGCACGGGTGCGGCTGACGGCCCCGGCACCGGCGCTGACCAGGCCGAACGACGACAGGTGACCCCCCGGTTTGACCCCCTCCGACGGGGGTGTGTAACTTTCTCCTCGTCGCCACGGCGGGCAGCACGACAGACCGGGACGGAATCTCCGGCCCAGAGTCAGCCCGCACCACGGCGGCCACCCCGGAGGGTCCGCACCGCAAGGTGCTAGCCTGACGGACGTGGGTCGGGCGGAGGTTGACTCCGCGACCAGAACCACGTACTCTAGGAAAGTTGCCCCGGCCCGGTCCGCGAGGATCGCGATGGTGTGCGGGTGTCTCTTGAGAACTCAACAGTGTGTCGAGCTTTATCATGAATTGGTTTATGCCAGTTTGTTTTAGCCGAGACCCCGTCTCGGTTTTGCTAGAGCCAGATTTAGTTGGAGAGTTTGATCCTGGCTCAGGACGAACGCTGGCGGCGTGCTTAACACATGCAAGTCGAGCGGTAAGGCCTCTTCGGGGGTACACGAGCGGCGAACGGGTGAGTAACACGTGGGTGACCTGCCCTCAGCTCTGGGATAAGCCCGGGAAACTGGGTCTAATACCGGATATGACCTGGCCTCGCATGGGGTTGGGTGGAAAGTTTTTCGGCTGGGGATGGGCCCGCGGCCTATCAGCTTGTTGGTGGGGTGATGGCCTACCAAGGCGACGACGGGTAGCCGGCCTGAGAGGGCGACCGGCCACACTGGGACTGAGACACGGCCCAGACTCCTACGGGAGGCAGCAGTGGGGAATATTGCGCAATGGGCGAAAGCCTGACGCAGCGACGCCGCGTGGGGGATGACGGCCTTCGGGTTGTAAACCTCTTTCGACCGGGACGAAGCGTGAGTGACGGTACCGGTAGAAGAAGCACCGGCCAACTACGTGCCAGCAGCCGCGGTAATACGTAGGGTGCGAGCGTTGTCCGGAATTATTGGGCGTAAAGAGCTCGTAGGCGGTGTGTCGCGTCGGTCGTGAAAACTTGGGGCTTAACTCTGAGCTTGCGGTCGATACGGGCATCACTTGAGTTCGGCAGGGGAGACTGGAATTCCTGGTGTAGCGGTGAAATGCGCAGATATCAGGAGGAACACCGGTGGCGAAGGCGGGTCTCTGGGCCGATACTGACGCTGAGGAGCGAAAGCGTGGGGAGCGAACAGGATTAGATACCCTGGTAGTCCACGCCGTAAACGGTGGGCGCTAGGTGTGGGGGCCATTCCACGGTCTCTGTGCCGCAGCTAACGCATTAAGCGCCCCGCCTGGGGAGTACGGCCGCAAGGCTAAAACTCAAAGGAATTGACGGGGGCCCGCACAAGCGGCGGAGCATGTGGATTAATTCGATGCAACGCGAAGAACCTTACCTGGGTTTGACATGCACTAGACGCGTCTAGAGATAGGCGTTCCCTTGTGGCTGGTGTGCAGGTGGTGCATGGCTGTCGTCAGCTCGTGTCGTGAGATGTTGGGTTAAGTCCCGCAACGAGCGCAACCCTCGTTCCATGTTGCCAGCGGGTTATGCCGGGGACTCATGGGAGACTGCCGGGGTCAACTCGGAGGAAGGTGGGGATGACGTCAAGTCATCATGCCCCTTATGTCCAGGGCTTCACACATGCTACAATGGCCAGTACAGAGGGCTGCGAGACCGTGAGGTGGAGCGAATCCCTTAAAGCTGGTCTCAGTTCGGATCGGGGTCTGCAACTCGACCCCGTGAAGTTGGAGTCGCTAGTAATCGCAGATCAGCAACGCTGCGGTGAATACGTTCCCGGGCCTTGTACACACCGCCCGTCACGTCACGAAAGTTGGTAACACCCGAAGCCGATGGCCTAACCCCTTGTGGGAGGGAGTCGTCGAAGGTGGGACTGGCGATTGGGACGAAGTCGTAACAAGGTAGCCGTACCGGAAGGTGCGGCTGGATCACCTCCTTTCTAAGGAGTCCACCGTGTTGGTGGGGTTGACCGGTCTCGAGTGTTGGGGTTGGTTCTCCTTTCTTCGATAAATGTCGCGCCTGCTGGTTGTGGGGTGTGGCGCTGGGTGGAACATAGTGCTGGTTCATGAGTGCTTGGCACGCTGTTGGGTCCTGAGGGGACACTCGTTGTGGGGTGTGTCTTCTGGCTCCTGACCCGGATCGTCTAACGCATTCCTCGTGGGTGTGGTGGTGGTCGGTGGGGGTTGGGGTGTGGTTGTGTGTTGAGTGTTGCATAGTGGATGCGAGCATCTTGTTGTGAACAAGTGTTTAAGGGCACATGGTGGATGTCTAGGCATCAGGAGCCGATGAAGGACGTGGGAGGCCGCGATAGGCCTCGGGGAGCTGTCAACCGAGCTGTGATCCGAGGATGTCCGAATGGGGAAACCCGGCACCCGTCATGGGGTGTCACCGCCAGCTGAATACATAGGCTGTCGGAGGGAACGTGGGGAAGTGAAACATCTCAGTACCCACAGGAAGAGAAAACAACCGTGATTCCGTGAGTAGTGGCGAGCGAAAGCGGATGAGGCTAAACCTTGGTCGTGTCAAGCCGGCAGGCGTTGCGGCTGGGGTGTTGTGGGATTTTCTCGTGGTGGTGCTGCCGCGCTGCCGAGGTCATTGATTCGTGTTAGTGGAAGACTTCTGGAAAGGGTCGCCGTAGCGGGTGAGAGCCCCGTACATGAAAACACGTTTCGTGGTCTGGAGATTGTTCCCGAGTAGCAGCGAGCTCGTGGAATTTGCTGTGAATCTGCCGGGACCACCCGGTAAGCCTAAATACTCCCTGATGACCGATAGCGGACTAGTACCGTGAGGGAAAGATGAAAAGTACCCCGGGAGGGGAGTGAAATAGTACCTGAAACCGTGTGCCTACAAGCCGTCAGAGCCTCTTTGGGGTGATGGCGTGCCTTTTGAAGAATGAGCCTGCGAGTTATGCTTCGTGGCGAGGTTAACCCGTGTGGGGTAGCCGTAGCGAAAGCGAGTCTGAATAGGGCGTCGAGTCGCGGGGTGTAGACCCGAAGCGGAGTGATCTACCCATGGCCAGGGTGAAGCGTCGGTAAGACGTCGTGGAGGCCCGAACCCACCAGGGTTGAAAACCTGGGGGATGAGCTGTGGGTAGGGGTGAAAGGCCAATCAAACTCCGTGATAGCTGGTTCTCCCCGAAATGCATTTAGGTGCAGCGTCGTGTGGTGGATGCCGGAGGTAGAGCACTGGATGGGCTAGGGGGCCGACAAGCTTACTGAACTCAACCAAACTCCGAATGCCGGTATTTCTAGCGCGGCAGTGAGACTGCGGGGGATAAGCTTCGTAGTCGAGAGGGAAACAGCCCAGATCACCGGCTAAGGCCCCTAAGCGTGCGCTAAGTGGGAAAGGATGTGGGATCGCCCAGACAACCAGGAGGTTGGCTTAGAAGCAGCCACCCTTTAAAGAGTGCGTAATAGCTCACTGGTCAAGTGGTCCTGCGCCGACAATGTAGCGGGGCTCAAGCGCACCGCCGAAGCCGTGGCAACATCACATGAGATCCGCTCATGCTCTTCGGGGTGTGGGTGTAGTCGTGGTGTTGGGTAGGGGAGCGTCGTGCATCCGGTGAAGCGGCCGAGTGATCGAGTCGTGGAGGGTGTGCGAGTGAGAATGCAGGCATGAGTAGCGAATGCAGAGTGAGAACCTCTGCCGCCGAATGACCAAGGGTTCCTGGGCCAGGTTAATCCGCCCAGGGTGAGCCGGGACCTAAGGCGAGGCCGACAGGCGTAGTCGATGGACAACGGGTTGATATTCCCGTGCCCGTGATAGTGCGCCCGTGCTGAGGCCGGTGATGCTAACCATCCGAACCCGCTTTCCGGCCTTCGGGCTGGGTTGTCGGGGGAGCGTGGGACCCGATCCGGTAGTAGGCAAGCGATGGGGTGACGCAGGAGGGTAGTCCCGCCAGGCGGTGGTAGTCCTGGTGTAAGCCTGTAGCCCGACATCCAGGTAAATCCGGGTGTCATCAAGGGTGAGAGGTGATGCGTAGCCGATTGAGGCGAAGTAGGATGATCCCATGCTGCCGAGAAAAGCCTCTAGCGAGTGCTGTTGCGGCCCGTACCCTAAACCGACACAGGTGGTCAGGTAGAGAATACCGAGGCGATCGAGTGAACTGTGGTTAAGGAACTCGGCAAAATGCCCCCGTAACTTCGGGAGAAGGGGGGCCGGTTGCTCTGAAGCCCTTCGCGGGCTAGGGGTGGCCGGCCGCAGAGACCAGGCCCAAGCGACTGTTTACTAAAAACACAGGTCCGTGCGAAGTCGCAAGACGATGTATACGGACTGACGCCTGCCCGGTGCTGGAACGTTAAGAGGACCTGTTAGTCCCTTCGGGGGCGAAGCGGAGAATTTAAGCGCCAGTAAACGGCGGTGGTAACTATAACCATCCTAAGGTAGCGAAATTCCTTGTCGGGTAAGTTCCGACCTGCACGAATGGCGTAACGACTTGGGCGCTGTCTCGACCACAGACTCGGCGAAATTGCACTACGAGTAAAGATGCTCGTTACGCGCGGCAGGACGGAAAGACCCCGGGACCTTTACTACAGCTTGGTATTGGTGCTCGGTTCGGCTTGTGTAGGATAGGTGGGAGACTGTGAAGCGGCCACGCTAGTGGTGGTGGAGTCGTTGTTGAAATACCACTCTGGTCGAATTGGGTGTCTCAACCTCGGGCCATGATCTGGTTCAGGGACAGTGCCTGGTGGGTAGTTTAACTGGGGCGGTTGCCTCCCAAAGTGTAACGGAGGCGCCCAAAGGTTCCCTCAGCCTGGTTGGCAATCAGGTGTCGAGTGTAAGTGCACAAGGGAGCTTGACTGTGAGACTGACAGGTCGAGCAGGGACGAAAGTCGGGACTAGTGATCCGGCACCTCCTGGTGGAAGGGGTGTCGCTCAACGGATAAAAGGTACCCCGGGGATAACAGGCTGATCTTGCCCAAGAGTCCATATCGACGGCATGGTTTGGCACCTCGATGTCGGCTCGTCGCATCCTGGGGCTGGAGTAGGTCCCAAGGGTTGGGCTGTTCGCCCATTAAAGCGGTACGCGAGCTGGGTTTAGAACGTCGTGAGACAGTTCGGTCCCTATCCGCCGCGCGCGCAGGAGACTTGAGGAAGGCTGTCCCTAGTACGAGAGGACCGGGACGGACGAACCTCTGGTGTGCCAGTTGTCCCGCCAGGGGCACGGCTGGTTGGCTATGTTCGGAAGGGATAACCGCTGAAGGCATCTAAGCGGGAAGCTCGTTCCAAGATGAGGTCTCCCACCACCTTGCGTGGTTAAGGCCCCCAGCAGACCACTGGGTTGATAGGCCAGAGATGGAAGCCCTGTGAGGGGTGGAGTTGACTGGTACTAATAGGCCGAGGGCTTGTTCATGACGAGTTGTTTGCATCCACTGTGCGACCCTGAGCACATAATCGCATCCACTATGATTCACATAATTTGATAGTGTTGTCGGTGGTTATGGCGGAGGGGGTACGCCCGGTCCCATCCCGAACCCGGAAGCTAAGCCCTCCAGCGCCGATGGTACTGCACTCGTCAGGGTGTGGGAGAGTAGGTCGCCGCCGACATTCAACGTGTTCAAGTGGGCCCCCGCCAGCAGGCGGGGGCCCACTTTTGTATCCTCTACCGGTGAGTATCGCGGATGGTTCCGGCGATGACCGTTCGCGACGAGATGATCGCGACGGCCGCCGTGGAAACGACGACCGAGGGTCCCGACCGAGTGGCGACGCACCGCGCAGCGGGCGCCGCGGCGAGGTGCGCGGCCGCAACCCCCGAGCCGGTGAGACGCGCTCCGGCTCCGGCTGGAACGGCGACCGCGGCACGGGCGGGTTCCGCCGGAGCGGCGAGGAGCGCCCGGACCGCGGAGCGGCCGACCGTTCTGCGGGCCGGCCGGCGCGCGGCGGCGGACGCTACGGCGAGCGGGCGGCGCCGGGTGGTGCCCGTGGCGCCGGAGGCACGCGGTACGGCGCGCGCCGCGAGGACGGCACCGGTGGTGGCTGGTCGGGTCGCGGTGACCGGGAGGGCCGTGGTGAGCGGCGGTTCGAGGACCGCGGCGGGAGCCGCCCTGCCCGGCCAGAGCGCGGTGGCGACCGGGACCGGCCGCAGGGCGGCGGTCGTCCGGAGCGCCAGGACCGCGGCAGCAGGTCGGATCGACCGGATCGCCGGGAGCGGCCGGACCGCGGCTTCCCGGCTCGTGCCGACCGTCCTGAGCGCCCGGATCGTGGCCGTCCGGAGCGTGGTGGCGGAGATCGGTACGACCGGGGTGACCGCCGGGGCGCGCCGGATCGCGGCGGCGACCGGGGACGGCCCGGGCGGTTCGATGGTCCGGGGCAGCGGCCGCGCGGCGGCGACCGGGACCGGTCCGAGCGCGGTGGCGGAGCGGACCGGCCGGACCGCGGGGAGCGCGGCGACCGCGCCCCACGCGGCGGCGGGTGGGACCGCCAGGGTGGCGGGAGCCGCTCGGGGGCCTACGGCCGCGGCGGTGAGCCGGCGCGCTCCGAGCGTGGCGATGGCGGACGGCCTGGGGAGCGGCGCGGTTCGGGCCCGACCGGTGGGCGGGGTGAGCGGCCGCAGCGAGGCGAGCGGACCGCGCAGGCAGGTGCGGGCGACCGGCGGTTCGGCGGGCGGCCCGACCAGCGGTCCGGGCGGCCTCCGCGCGACGAGGCGGATGCCGGGCGCTCCGACCGGTTCGAGCGGCGGCGCGACGAGGAGCCCCGCCGTGACGAGCGTGCCGGGACCGGTGGCCGGTGGCGCGACGACGCGCGCCCGGAGCGCGGCGGCGATCGCCGCCAGGACCGCGGCACGGCACAGGGCGTGGAGCGCGGGGGATTCCGGGCCGCCGACCGTGCGGACCGGAGCGGTCCGGGGGACGAGCGGGACTCCCGGCGTTCGGGTGGTCGCGGCGACGACCGCCGATCCGCGGGGACCGGGCGGGGCCCGGAGCGGGCGCCGCGGGAGCGGCCGTCGTCCCCCGGGCGCGAACGTGCCCCGCGGGCGGCGGACGCGCCGGGGCGCGTGCCGGAACCGCCGCTGCCCGAGGAGATCACGGCGGCCGGGCTGGACGCCGAGGTGCGGCGGGACCTGCGTGGCCTGCAACGCGACACGGCCGAGAGCGTGGCGCGACACCTGGTGGCGGCGGGCCGGCTGGTCGACGAGGACCCGGAGCTGGCGCTCGCGCACGCCCGGTTCGCGCGGAACAAGGCGTCGCGGATCGCCGTCGTGCGAGAAGCGGCCGGCATCGCCGCCTACCACGCCGGGGAATGGGCGGAGGCGCTCGGTGAGCTGCGGGCCGCCCGCCGCATGGGCGGCGGCCCCGGGCACCTCGCCGTGATGGCGGACATCGAGCGCGCGCTCGGCAGGCCCGAGCGCGCCCTCGAGCTGAGCCGCGGGCCCGAGGTGCGCGAGCTGGACCGGGCGGAGGCCATCGAGCTCGCCATCGTCGCCGCCGGGGCCCGGCGCGATCTCGGGGAGCTGGGCGCCGCCGTCGTCGGCCTGCAGATCCCGGAGCTCGACGCCGCCCGCCGCGACCCGTGGAGCGCGCGCCTGTTCTACGCCTACGCGGACAACCTCGCCGCCGCCGGCCGGGAGGCCGACGCGCTGCAGTGGTTCGTCCACGCCGCCGACGCCGACGAGAACGGCGAGACCGACGCCGATCGCCGGATCGCGGAGCTCACCGGGGAGCCGTTGCCCGAGGACGACATCGCCTTCGGCATCGAGGAGGACCTGCCCGCGGAGGCCGGTTCTGAGGTGGCGGACCCGCAGGCCGAGTCCCCGGACGACCGCGGGCCCGGCGGGCCGGACGCGGGGGGAGAGGGCGACGCCCGCGAGCATCCGGCGGAGGACGCGACAGACGCGCGCGACGCGGATCCGTCGGTGTCCCCGGCCGATGCGGCAACGGGGTCTGCGCCGGCGGCGGCCCCCGCCGACGCCGACCCGGAAACGCCGGACGGCGACGGCGCCTCGGAGCTCGGGTCGATCTCCGAGGCGGACGATGCTCGCGCCGACCAGGATGTTCCCGGCGCCGAGGCAGAAGGGGACGCGGACGCCGAGGCGTTCGCCGACGCGGGGTCCGGGTCGGCATCCGAGACGGGCGGCGACGTGGACGCCGACGCCGACGCCGGCACCGGTGGCGAAGCCGAGGCGGAGTCCGGCGCCGAGCCCACGGCGGCATCCGAAGCCGGCACCGGAAACGGGGCTGACACCCACACCGCGCGCGCCGCCGTCGACTCGGCGGAGCCCGACGCGGCGGACGCGGGTGCGGCTGCCGCCGGCTCTGAGGACCTGACGGCTGCGGACGTCCCTGCCGACGGTGTGGATTCGCCGGCGGGTCCCGACGCGGAAGGCTCCGACACGGAAGGTTCCGACACGGAAGACTCCGACACCGAGGGCCCGGGCCGGTGACCGACCTGCTCGCGCGCCACGACGTCCTGCTGGCCGACCTGGACGGCACGCTCTACCGCGGCCAGGCGGCCGTGCCGGGCGCGGTGGAGGCGGTGCGGGTGGCGGGGCAGCGGGGGGTGCGGACCGTGTACGTCACCAACAACGCCTCACGCCGCCCGGCCGCGGTGGCCGAGCACCTGGAGGAGCTGGGGTTCCCCGCCGGCACCGAGGACGTGGTGGCGAGCTCCCAGGCCGCGGCGTCGCTGCTGGCCGAGCAGCTGCCCGCCGGGGCGCGCGTGCTCGTCGTCGGCACCGAGGCGCTGGTGGCGGAGGTGACGAGCCGGGGCCTGCGGGTCGTCGAGCGGGCGGAGGACGCCGACGCGGTCGTGCAGGGCCACAACCCGGAGACCGGGTGGCGGCAGCTCGCGGAGGCGACCGTCGCCGTGCGCGGCGGGGCGCTCTGGGTCGCGTGCAACGTCGACACGACGCTGCCCACCGAGCGCGGGCCCCTGCCCGGGAACGGCTCGATGGTCGAGGTGGTGCGCCTGGCCACGGGCCGGGAGCCGCAGGTCGCGGGCAAGCCCGGGCCGGCGCTGCTGCACGAGGCGGCACGCCGCTCGGGGGCGCAGCGCCCGCTGATGGTCGGGGACCGGCTGGACACCGACATCGAAGGCGGGCGCGCCGCCGGGATGCCCACGCTGCTGGTGCTCACGGGCGTCTCGGACGCCGCGGAGCTGCTGGCCGCGCCGCCCGCGCTGCGCCCCGACTACGTGGCCGCCGACCTGGACGCGCTCACCGCGCCCGCGGACGACCTCGCGCCGGCCCCCCGGCCCGGCTGGGAGGTGCGCGCGGGGACGTCCGGCGCCCTGGTGCTGTCCGGGGACGGGACCGACCCGGTCGACGCGCTGCGGGCCCTGTGCGCGGAGCACTGGGCCGCCGGAGGCGGGCCCGTCCAGGTCGAGGCGGACGGCCCGGCGGCCCGGGACGCGGTGCGCCGGCTCGGTCTCGGCGCGCCGGACGGCGGCTCGGCTACCGTGGCGAGCAGCGACCCGGCGCCGGACACCCGCCCGGTGCCCGGTACCGGCGACGACACCAGCCACGACACCAGCCACGACCACACGGCGGGAGCGCACAGATGACCGTCCCCACCCCGGGGCCCCCGCCCCGCCCGGCGGACCCGCTCGCGGCCGTCGACCGCGCCGTCGCCGGTCTCGACGGGCTGGCGAACCGCCCGCCCGCAGAGCACGTCGAGGCGTTCGAACGGGTCCACACGGCGCTCGGCGACGCGCTGGCCGCCGGGTCGTCGGGCGGCGCGTGAGCGCGGTGGCCACCCGTGCCCGCCTCGACGCCGAGCTCGTCCGCCGTGGCCTCGCCCGCTCCCGCCAACAGGCCGCGGAGCTGATCGCACAGGGCCGGGTGGTCGTCCGCGGGGTGCCTGCGGGCAAGCCGGCAACCGTCGTCGACCGCGACACCTCCGTCACCGTGCAGCGCGGCGACGAGCGGGACTGGGCGTCGAGGGGCGCGCACAAGCTCATCGGCGCGCTCGACGCGTTCGCCGTCGACGTCACCGGCCTGCGTTGCCTGGATGCCGGCGCATCCACGGGCGGGTTCACCGACGTGCTGCTGGACCGCGGGGCGGCCGAGGTCGTCGCCGTCGACGTCGGGTACGGCCAGCTGGTGTGGCGGCTGCAGAGCGACGAGCGGGTGCACGTGCACGACCGGACGAACGTCCGGGCGCTCACACCGGAGGAGATCGGCGGAACCGCCGACCTGACGGTCGCGGACTTGTCGTTCATCTCGCTGCGCACCGTGCTGCCCGCCCTCGTCGCCTGCACGGCCGAGGGTGGGGAGCTGCTGCCGATGGTCAAGCCGCAGTTCGAGGTCGGCAAGGAGCGGCTGGGAGCGGGTGGTGTGGTCCGCGACCCCGAGCTGCGCGCCGCGGCCCTCACCGAGGTGGCGGCCGCAGCGCGGGCGCTGGGCCTGGTGCTGCGGGGTGCCGTGGCGAGCCCGTTGCCGGGCCCGTCCGGCAACGTCGAGTACTTCCTCCGGCTCGCACGCTCCGGCGCCGGGGACGACGCGGGGGACGCCGTGCTGGCCGCGGCGGTCGAGGAGGGTCCGTGAGGGAGATCCTGGTCGTCCTGCACTCGGGGCGGGAGACCAACCGGCGCACCGCGGCCGCCGTCGCGCACCGGCTCGCCGCGTCCGGCGTGCGGCTGCGAGTGCTCGGCGACGAGTGGGCGGAGGTGCGCAACGGCGACCTGTCCGCCGAGCTCACGCCGCGGGTCGTCGACGGCAGGCCGGGGTGCGCCGAGGGCGCGGAGGTGGTGCTCGTCCTCGGCGGCGACGGCACCCTGCTGCGCGCCGCCGAGATGGCCCGCCCGGTCGGGGTGCCGCTGCTGGGCGTGAACCTGGGCCGCGTCGGCTTCCTCGCCGAGGCCGAGCAGGAGTCGCTGGACGCGGCGCTGGACGCGATCGTCGAGGGTGGCTACTCGGTCGAGGAGCGGATGACGCTGGACGCCGTCGCGCGCGTCGACGGCGAGGTCCTCTCGCGCACCTGGGCGCTCAACGAGGCCACCGTGGAGAAGAGCAGCAGGGAACGCATCCTCGAGGTGGTGCTCGAGGTGGACGGCCGCCCGGTCTCGGCGTTCGGGTGTGACGGCGTCCTGTGCGCGACGCCGACCGGCTCCACCGCCTACGCCTTCTCCGCGGGCGGACCGCTGGTGTGGCCGCAGGTCGAGGCGCTCCTGCTGGTGCCGAGCAACGCGCACGCGCTGTTCGCACGGCCGATGGTGATCGCCCCGGACAGCGAGGTGGCGATCGAGGTCGACCCGGGCGGGCCACCCGCGGTGCTCGACTGCGACGGCCGTCGCACGGTCGCCCTGCCGCCCGGTGCGCGCGTCGAGCTCGCCCGCGGCGCCCGGCCGGTCCGCATGGTGCGCCTGGACGGGCAGCCGTTCGCCGACCGGCTCGTCCGCAAGTTCGACCTCCCGGTGCGCGGCTGGCGCGGGGCGGAGCGGACGCCCGGATCCCACTGAGCGCCGAGCGGGGAAGCGGGGGAGCCTCGCGCCCGCTGTCGGGACGGCGCCGTACGCTGCGGCCCATGCTGGCCGAGATGCGGATCCAGGGCCTCGGCGTGATCGACGACGCGACGCTGGAGCTCGACCCGGGCCTCACGGTGCTCACCGGCGAGACCGGTGCGGGCAAGACGATGGTCGTCACCGGCCTCTCCCTGCTCGGCGGGGGCCGCGCCGAGGCGTCCCGGGTGGCCGAGGGCGCGCGCCGCGCCGTCGTCGAGGGGCGGTTCCAGGCCGACGCCGCCGCGCTCGCCGTCGCCGACGAGGTGGGTGCCGACGCCGACGAGGACGGCACGCTCATCGCCGTCCGCACCGTCTCCGCCGACGGACGCTCCCGCGCCCACCTCGGGGGCCGGTCGGTGCCGGTGGGCGTCCTCTCCCGGCTGGCAGAGGCCACCCTCGCCGTGCACGGGCAGAACGACCAGCTGCGCCTGCTGCGCCCCGCCGAGCAGCGGGCCCTGCTGGACCGCTTCGCGGGCGATGCCGTCGCGGTGCCGTTGCAGCGCTACCGGGCCGTGCGCGCCGAGTGGCAGCGGGTGGCCACCGAGCTCGTCCAGCGCCGCGACGGCGCGCGCCGCCTCGCGCAGGAGGCCGACATGCTGCGCCACGGCCTCACCGAGATCGCCACGGTCGACCCCCAGCCGGGGGAGGACGTCGAGCTGGTCGACCTGGCGCGCCGGCTGGCCGCGGCCGACGACCTGCGCGAGGCCGCGACCGCCGCCCAGGCAGCCCTCGTCGGGGCCGACGACCTCGATCCCGACGCCCCCGCCGCGCTCGCCCTGATCGGCGATGCCCGGCACCGGCTCAGCGGCTCGGGGGACCCGGAGCTGGCCGGTCTCGACGCGCGGCTCGGCGAGGCCCTCGCCCTGCTCGGCGACGTCGGCACGGAGCTCACCGGCTACCTCGACCGCCTCGACGCCGACCCGGACCGCCTCGCGCAGGTGCTCGCCCGGCAGGCCGAGCTGAAGGCCCTCACCCGCAAGTACGCCGCCGACATCGACGGCGTGCGGGAGTGGGCCGACGCCGCCCGCGCCCGGCTGGACGGCCTCGACACCTCCGACGAGGCCCTCGCCGCGCTGGCCGCCCGCCGCGACGCGCTCGCGGGCGAGCTGGCCGAGCACGCCGCCGCCGTCACCGCGGCCCGCACCGAGGCCGCGGCCCGCCTCGCCGAGGGCGCCACCGCGGAGCTGGCCGGTCTCGCGATGCCCGACGCGCGCCTGCACGTGTCGGTCGTCCCGCGCGAGGCGGGGCCGGACTCGACCGACGCGCTGCGGGTGGGTCGCGCGTCGCTGGTGGCCGGCACCGACGGCGTCGACGAGGTCGAGCTGCGGCTCGTCGCGCACGCGGGCGCCGGGCCGCAGCCGCTGCACAAGGGGGCGTCCGGCGGTGAGCTGTCGCGGGTGATGCTCGCCCTCGAGGTGGCGCTCGCCGGCGCCGACCCGGTGCCCACGATGGTGTTCGACGAGGTCGACGCCGGCGTCGGCGGGCGGGCGGCGGTCGAGATCGGGCGCAGGCTCGCCCGGCTCGCGGCGCGCCACCAGGTGATCGTGGTGACCCACCTGCCGCAGGTGGCCGCCTATGCCGACCGGCACCTGGTCGTCGACAAGTCCGGGCGGGGGCGGGGCGGGGCCGACGGCAACGGGCGGGTGCGCAGCATCGTGCGCACGCTGCCCGAGTCCGAACGCATCGTGGAGCTCGCCCGGATGCTCGCCGGGCTCGACGACACCGACACCGGCCGCGCCCACGCCGAGGAGCTGCTCCACGCCGCCCGCACGCACCGGGAGGCCGACCGCGCGGGCGCGGTCCCCGCCCGCAGCCCCCGCAGGAGGAAGCAGGCCGCGCCCCAGCGCACCTGACACCGGCACCCAGACACCGCACCTTGGAGCCGTACTGCTCTCCAGAGGGCCCGAAATACAGCAGTGTGGCTCCAAGGTGCGTTGTCCCGAGGGTGAACCCGTGGTGACCGACCGGCGTGCCTTCCTGGCATCCTGCGATTCCGATGTCACAGTGCGTGCATGAAGCTGTCCGGCCTGTTGCACCGCTCGCGCACGGAGCTGCCCGGGCTGTCCGGCGTCGCCCGGGTCGACCGGCGCACCGACGGCCTGCTCCGCCGGCTCAAGCCGGGGGAGATCGCCGTGATCGACCACGTCGACCTCGACCGCACCACCGCCGACGCGCTCGTCGCGGCGAAGGTGGCGGGCGTGGTCAACGCGGCGCCGTCGATCTCGGGGCGGTTCCCCAACCTGGGCCCGGAGGTGCTCGTCGGCGCCGGGATCGTGCTGGTGGACGGCGTCGGCGCCGAGGCGTTGCGGGAGATCAAGGACGGCAGCCGCATCCGCATCCACGAGGGCGTGGTGTACGCGGGCGAGCTGCGCCTCGCCGAGGGCGTCGAGCAGGACGCCGACTCGGTGGCCGACGCGATGGTGGAGGCGAAGTCCGGCCTCACCCACCAGCTCGAGGCGTTCGCGGCCAACACCATCGAGTTCATGCGCCGCGAGCGGTCGATGCTGCTCGACGGGGCGGGCGTGCCCGACGTCGAGGTCGACCTGTCCGGGCGGCAGGTGCTCGTGGTGGCAGCGGGCTACGACCACGCCGCCGAGCTGGCGCGGCTCGCGCACTACATCCGCGAGTACCGCCCGGTGCTGGTCGGGGTCGGTGCGGGCGCGGACGCGCTGATGCAGGCGGGGCACCGGCCACAGCTGATCGTCGGCGATCCCAACGAGATCTCCAGCGAGGCGCTCACCAGCGGCGCGGACGTCGTCGTGCCCGCCTTCGCCGACGGTCACGCGCCCGGCCTGCACCGGGTGCAGGACCTCGGGGCCGGCGCCGTGACGTTCCCCAGCTCCGCCAACCCGGAGGATCTGGCGCTGCTGATCGCCGCCCACAACGGCGCCTCGCTGGTCGTCACGGTGGGGCTCTCGGCGAGCATGGCGGAGTTCCTCGACCGCGGACGGTCGGGCA
Source organism: Pseudonocardia kunmingensis (assembly GCF_006716445.1). Taxonomy (GTDB): domain Bacteria; phylum Actinomycetota; class Actinomycetes; order Mycobacteriales; family Pseudonocardiaceae; genus Pseudonocardia; species Pseudonocardia kunmingensis. The sequence goes on along the minus strand of NZ_VFPA01000001.1, from coordinate 214,993 downwards.
GCATCGCCTCCACGTTCCTCACCCGGCTGCAGCTGGGCGGCCTGCTGGTGGACGGGCAGGTGATCGCCTCGCTCTACCGCAGCCGCATCTCGGTCGGCGCGATCCTGCTGATGGTCGGCGCCGCGCTGGTGGCGGTGGCGGCGGCCCTGCTGGTGTCGGACGCGGGCGAGGCGGTGCTCGCGTGGCTCACCCAGACCTGGCTCGGGCTCGTCGACCAGATCAGGAGCTGGTTCGCGTGATCTCGATGCGCTACCACGCGATCTCGATCGCGGCGGTGTTCCTCGCGCTCGCCGTCGGCGTGGTCCTCGGTTCGGCGGGGGTGTCGGACCGCCTGTTGTCGGCCGTCTCCACCGAGGCCGACGACCTGGAGGGCCAGGTGCAGACCCTCCGCGCCGAACGTGACGACCTGGCCGCCGCGCAGCGGGCGTCCGACGAGTTCGCGCAGCGGGTCGGTCCGGCCGCGGTGCGCGGGCAGCTGCAGGGCCGCACCGTGACGCTGGTGACCTCGGGCGCCGACCCGGCGGACCGCGAGGCGGTGCTGGCGCTGCTGGGCCAGGCCGGGGCGACCGCGGGCGGCGAGGTGACGCTGACGCCGGCCGTCGGCGATCCCGCGCGGGCCGACCAGCTGCGCGAGCTGACCTCCCAGCTGCTGCCCACCGGCGCGCAGCTGCCCGCGGCGTCGGACACCGGCAGCCTGCTCGGCGGGCTGCTCGGCGGCGTGGTGCTGGCCCCGGGCGGGGAGCAGCCGGGCCAGCCGATCACGACCCAGCAGGCCGACGCCGTGCTGGCCGGACTCGCCGCCGCGGGGTTCGTCGGTCCGGGTCCGCGCCCGCAGCCCGGTGACGCGGTGCTCGTGCTCACCGGTGGCGCACTGGAGGGCATCGACGGGGGCGACGCCGCCGCCGTGCTCGCGCGGTTCGCCGCCCAGCTCGACCGCTCCGGCGGCGGCGCCGTCCTCGCCGGACGCGCCGGGTCGGCCGAGGCCACCGGCGCCGTCGGCGTCGCGCGTGCCGAGCCGGACATCGTCGAGCGGGTGTCCACGGTGGACGACGTGCACACCGGGGCCGGCCGGGTGTCGGCGGTGCTGGCCGTGCGCGAACAGCTCGACGGCAGCGCGGGTCGGTACGGCACGGCGGCGAGCGCGGCCGACGGGTCGGCGCCCGCCGCCTGATCCGGGTTCACCCGCCCGGGACGCGGGGTCGGCGCCCGCTCCGAAGCGTTGCTCTGTACCCTGGAGTCCCGTGCAGCCTCGCGCGACGCGTCATCTGTTCGTCACCGGCGGGGTCGCGTCCTCGCTGGGCAAAGGCCTGACGGCTTCGAGCCTCGGCCAGCTCCTCACCTCCCGCGGTCTGCGGGTCATCATGCAGAAGCTGGACCCGTACCTGAACGTGGATCCGGGCACGATGAACCCGTTCCAGCACGGTGAGGTGTTCGTCACCGAGGACGGGGCCGAGACCGACCTCGACATCGGCCACTACGAGCGGTTCCTCGACCGGAACCTGCACGGCCGCGCCAACGTCACCACCGGCCAGGTCTACTCGTCGGTGATCGCGAAGGAGCGGCGCGGGGAGTACCTGGGCGACACCGTCCAGGTCATCCCGCACATCACCAACGAGATCAAGGACCGCATCCACGCGATGGCGGAGCCGGACGAGGACGGCGTCGTCCCGGACGTCGTGATCACCGAGGTGGGCGGCACGGTCGGCGACATCGAGTCGCTGCCGTTCCTGGAGGCCGTGCGCCAGGTCCGCCACGACGTGGGCCGGGACAACTGCTTCTTCCTGCACGTCTCGCTGGTGCCCTACCTCGCGCCGTCGGGGGAGCTGAAGACCAAGCCGACGCAGCACTCCGTGGCCGCGCTGCGCAACATCGGCATCCAGCCCGACGGGCTCGTGCTGCGCGCCGACCGGGAGATCCCGGAGGGCATGAAGCGCAAGATCAGCCTCATGTGCGACGTCGACACCGACGGCGTCATCGCCACCCCGGACGCCCCCTCGATCTACGACATCCCGCGGGTGCTGCACCGGGAGGGCCTCGATGCCTACGTCGTGCGGCGTCTGGGCCTGCCGTTCCGCGACGTCGACTGGACGGTGTGGGGCGACCTGCTCGACCGCGTGCACCACCCCGACGAGACGGTGCGCATCGCGCTCGTCGGCAAGTACGTCGACCTGCCCGACGCCTACCTGTCGGTCACCGAGGCGCTGCGGGCCGGCGGGTTCGCCCACCGCTCCCGCGTGGAGATCGTCTGGGTGCAGTCCGACGAGTGCCGCACGCCGGCCGGTGCCGCCACGGCGCTGGAGGGCATGGACGGCATCCTGATCCCCGGCGGGTTCGGCGTGCGCGGCATCGAGGGCAAGCTCGGCGCGATCCGGCACGCCCGCACCCGCGGTGTGCCGACGCTCGGGCTGTGCCTCGGCCTGCAGTGCATGGTGATCGAGGCCGCCCGGACCCTCGGTGGCCTGGCCGACGCGAACTCCTCGGAGTTCGACGAGCGCACCCCGCACCCGGTGATCTCGACCATGGCCGACCAGCGCGACGTCGTGGCGGGCGAGCGCGACATGGGCGGCACCATGCGCCTGGGCGCCTACCCGGCGAAGCTGGGCGAGGGCACCGTCGTGGCGCAGGCCTACGGGGCGCGCGAGGTGTCCGAGCGCCATCGCCACCGCTACGAGGTCAACAACTCCTACCGGGACCGGCTGGAGGAGGCGGGGCTCGTCTTCGGCGGCACCTCGCCCGACGGCAAGCTCGTCGAGTTCGTGGAGCTGCCTGCCGACAAGCACCCGTTCTTCGTCGGCACCCAGGCGCACCCCGAGCTCAAGAGCCGCCCCACCCGACCGCACCCGCTCTTCAGCGCGTTCGTCAAGGCCGCGCTGGGCTACCGGGCCGCCGACCGGCTGCCGGTCGAGCTGCCCGCCCGGGAGCGGGCCGCCGCGGGCGTGAACGGGGCGGCGTCGTGAGCACGCCCCGGCACGAGTTCGCCGTGCAGGCGAGCAAGGACGTCTACACCGGGCGCGTCATGGCGCTACGCGCCGACGAGGTGCTGATGCCCGGGGGGCGCGTGGCCGTCCGGGAGATCGTGGAGCATCCCGGCGCCGTCGCGATCGCCGCGCTGGACGCCGACGACCGGCTGATGATGATCCACCAGTACCGCCACGCGGTCGGGCGGCGGCTGTGGGAGCTGCCCGCGGGCCTGCTCGACGTCCGCGGCGAGGACCCGCTCGCCACCGCGCAGCGCGAGCTGGCCGAGGAGACCGGGCTGGCGGCCTCGGAGTGGGCCGCGCTGGTGGACGTCGCGCCCTCGCCCGGCTTCTCCGACGAGGCGGTGCGCGTCTACCTGGCCCGCGGCGTCTCCGAGGTGGGGCGCCCGGAACAGAAGGACGACGAGGAGGCCGACCTGGCCACGCGCTGGGTGTCGCTGCCGGTGGCGGTGCGGATGGTGCTCGCGGGCACCATCGTCAACGCCACCACGGTGGCCGGCGTGCTCGCCGCGCACGCCCTCGCCGGCGCGCCCGCCGCGGCCCGGCCGGCCGACGCGCCGTGGCCGGACCGGCCCACGCGGTTCGCCGACCGCATCGGCTGACGCGCCTCAGGGGCGCAACGGCCGGCCCCGCGGATCGCGCGGGCTGCCGGCCAGCAGCACGATGCCGTCGATGAACGCCCAGATCACGCCGATGCCGATGAACGACAGCAGCAGCTGCGCCACGCCCGTGGCGACATGGCCGGTGTAGAAGCGACCGACGCCGAACGGCAGCACCAGCTGCAGCACTCCGGCGACGACCTTGTTCTTCTCCGAGTACGGCTGCAGCGTGTCCGGGTCCCGGCCGTATGGCGCGTCCGGGCCCGGCTCCAGGGCACCGGCGGAAGCCACCGGCCCCTGCCACGACCGTCCCTGCTCCGCGGGCCACCGGCTCGTCGATCCCTGGGGCACCGCCATCGTGGCGGCGTCGTGCGGCCGCGGCAGGTCGGCGAACAGCGGCGCGAGGTCGTCGGTGGTGCGCGCGGCGTAGGCCGCGGACATCCGCTCCTCGTACTCCTGCGGGTCGAGCCTGCCCTCGGAGAAGTGCTCGCCGAGCTCGCGCACGGCGGCTTCGCGTTCGTCGTGGCCGATCCGGATCCCGCGCGTCTCGGGCGTGCTCACGACATCGACGGTACCCGGATCGGCGAGCGCCGGCTCAGGTGTGGAACAGGACGCTGCGGCAGGCCAGGTGCAGGGCGAGGCGCTCGTCGGGATCCGCGAGCACCACGCCGAGCAGCTCCTGGGCCCGCGCGACCCGCGCCGCCACGGTGTTGCGGTGCACGCCCAGCACGGCGGCGGTCTCGGTGAGCGAGGACTCGGCGTCGAGGTAGGCGGTGAGCGTGCGGAGAAGATCGCCGGGCTGGTCGCGCAGCGGCTCGAGCATCGAGCGGGCGGCGGGGAGGAACGTGTCGGTGCGGGTCCAGGCGAGCAGGAGCTGCCCGAGCCCCAGCCGGTCGACGTGGACGAAGCAGCCGCTGGCCGAGCGGGTGGCGGCCAGCCGGGCGGCGTCGCCCGCTTCACCGAGCGTCCGCGCGAGCCCGGCCGCGCCGCGCTGCAGGCGGCCGACCCCCATCGCGCTCGGCACGGTCGAGCGCAGCAGCGACTGCGCCCGGCGCGTCGCCGTCGCGTGCCGGTTCAGCTCGCCGGCCCCGGGCTCGTCGGCGAACGTGGACCACGCGCCCCACCCCGATCCCTGCTCGACGACGACCGCGCGCAGGTGGGCGGCGTCGAAGGCGCGAAGCACCTCGGGTCGCGTCGTGACCGGGTCGACGCTGCCCGGCACGTCGATCCGGATGCCGATGTGCCAGCCCTCGAGCTGCCATCCGGCGTCCAGTGCGCGCCGCCGCGTGCCCGGGCCCGGTTCGGCGGCCGCGGCCACGAGCTCCGCGAGCAGCGACATCCGCAGCCGCGCGTCGCGCTCGACCGCGAGGCGCACGTCGGCCATCCGCTGCCCGACGGCACCCGCCGCCACGCCGAGCGCCGCGCGGACGGCAGCGAGCTCCGCCGGGACACCGCGGGGCAGCGCGGTCACGAGGGCGGTGGGATGCGCTCGCTCGCCCCCGACCGGCCGGCTCACCACCTCGCCACGGTCGCCGGGGCCCGGCTCGGTGCCCGCGACCACGCGACCGGAGCCGTCGGCCAGCCACACCGGGCGGCGCCAGGTCCTGGCCAGCTCCGCCACCAGTTCGTCGACGCCGCCGGTGACCGTCGCGCACACGGCCGCGGTGCGCGACACCAGGTCGGCGAGCACCTGCCCGGGCTCGTGCAGCAGGCGGGTGGCCGCGAGCGCCGCGCCGAGCGGGTCCGGGGCGCCCAGCACAGTGACCCCGACCCGGGCGGCGAGCAACCGGCTCGCCGCCCGCAGCGGATCCGTTCCGGGCAGCAGCACGGCAGCGACGCCGGCCGCGGCCGCCCGGCGCAGCAGCGCGTCGAGGTGCCAGTCGTCGCGGTCCCCGGACAGCGCGACCGCGAGCAGGGCGTCGCGGGCGGCCGGCGCGTCCGCGCGGAGGTCCGCCACGGTGTGCACCGCGCGCACCGCGTCGGGCTCGGCGCCGGCCGTGCGCGCGGCGAGGACGACCACGGCGGCCCAGTCGGGGTGCGCGAGCAGGGCACCCAGGGTCAGCGGCGCGGTCACGGGGTCGACCCGACCGGATCGGGGAGCAGGACCGCGTCGCAGTCCAGCCCGAACGCCCGCGGGTCCACCCGGCACAGCCGCTCGGGGCTCGCACGCCACCAGGGCGGGCCGGGCAGCACCGTCACGAGCACGTCGTCCCCGGGGCGCAGGCCGTCGACCGCGATCGGAGCCGCGGTGCGGCGGTCGAGCAGGCACAGCAGGTCCGGGCAGCTCGCGACGGGCTCGCCGTCGAGGACCGCCAGCAGGTACTCGTTCTCGGCCTCCACGCGCAGGACGGCTCCGTCGTCGGCGAGGACCGCCACTCCGGCGCGGCCGAACGACGCGGACGGGTGGCGGGCGATCTCCACCGTGCGGCCCGCGGCCAGCACCCGCCCGCCGAGGGCGGCCGCCACCTCCGCCGCGTCCGGGCGGACGAGCCCGGCGTGTGCCCGGCCGAGCCGCAACGCGCGGGCCAGGGTGCCGGTGCAGGCGTCCGTGCCGGCCCGGCTCGCCGGCACCGGACCCAGTGCGCAGGCCGCCCAGCCCCCACCCTGGGCGACCACCGTGCGCGCGACGCGCTCGAGCACGATCGGGGCGGTGTCGTCCACCAGCACGGTCTGCCCGCCCGGCTCGGCCATCACGAACGGGGGGAGCGGGCGGTCCGCGACGGCGAAGGTGAGCTGGTCGACGCGGGTGAGCGCGCGCCCCATGAGGTCGGCGTCCACGAGCGGGAGCCCGAGCCCGGCCGCGCCTGCCACCGCGATCGCACCGTTGAGCCCGGCCGCTTCGAAGGGCATGAGCGCGGCCGGCTCGACGCCGGTCCACCTGGCCAGCGCGCGGACGGCGCAGGCGATCTCCTGGCCGCTGGGCAGCTTCTCGGTGAGTACGCGGGTGGCCCCGATCATGCCGATGGCCACGACCGGAGCGTCGGCGAGCGTGGCCGGGTCGTGCAGCACCAGCTCCGTGCCGGCGAGCGTGCGGCGCAGCACGTGCCGGAAGGCGTGGGCGTCACCGCCGCCGCCCGAGCCGAGCAGCGTGAGCCCGGCGACGAGCGCATCGACGTCGTCGACCGTGAGCCGCCCCGTCGCCATCGGCAGATGATCCCCTATCCGACCGGCACCGCGTCCTCCACCGGCCGGAACGCGTGGCTGAGACCGAAGCAGGCCGGACCGAACACCGCCAGCGCCTCGGGGGTGCGCATGATCTCCGGCGTCGAGATGCCGACGACCACCACCCGCTGCCCGTACCGCAGCGCCTCGGTCGTGATCGGCTCGCCCGACTCGGCCTCGAGGATGCAGATGAGGTCGGGCACGATGCAGCGCACGACGCCGTCGACCTCGGCCACCAGCGTCTCGTTCTGGAAGGCGGTGCGCAGCGTCGACGCGCCGTCGAAGGAGACGAACCGGGCCCGCCCGCGGGCGAAGCCGTCGACGGTGCGGCGCTCGACGTCGGCGACCTTCCCGGCGAACAGCACGCGCAGGTGCGAGTAGGCGGTGGCGGCGAGCACGTCGGTGAGCGCGGAGATCGGGTCCCGCAGTTGCTCGCGGGCCTCGCGCAGCGCGCGGCCGAGCGCGAGGCCCAGGGAGAGCGTCCGCGGGACCGCCGTGCGCTTCACGTCGGCGCCGGACATCGCGTACTCGGCGATCAGGGCCGCTCCGCCCATGCGGATGGCCGCGCCGCGGGCGAGCCACTCCATGCGACGGTTGTCGTGGCCGGTGTCGATGGTGACGGTCTCGCCGTGGTCGCCCGCCACCACCATCGGCGAGCCGGGCACGCCGTAGACGCCGAACGTCTCCATCTGCAGTTCGGGGAACGCCCGGCCCATCCCGTCCGCGTCGACGACCGGCAGGCCGGTCGTCGCGGCCACGACCAGCGGGATCATCGAGTTGATGCCGCCGCACTCGATCGGCATCGTCGCATCGGCACGCCGGCCGAGGTGGCGCTCGAGCGTGCGCAGCGCGGTGACCGCCTCGTCGCCGCGCGGGATCTTCTCGACCATCACGGTGGGGGCGCCCATCATCGCGGTGGGGACGACGAACGCGGCGTCGTCCACCTCGTCCGGGTCGAGCACCGTGACCGGCCCGTGCGCGCGCATCGCGGCCTCGACCATGAGGCGTCCGATGTGCGGGTCACCACCGCCGCCGGTGCCGAGCAGCGCGGCGCCGCGGGCGAGGTCGGGCAGGTCGGCGGGCGTCAGCTCCCAGGTCATCGGTCCTCCCGGGCGTCGAAGCGCACAGGGTCGGTGTCGTAGCCGAAGTAGCGCGGCCCGACCAGCTCGATCCCGCCGGGGGAGTGCCACCGCTCGTCCGCGGGTGCCGCCAGCACCGAGACCCGGTGCCCGAAGCGCAGCGCCTCGGTGGTGACCGGCTCGCCCGAGTCCGTGTCGAGCACGATGATCAGATCCGGGGTGGTGACCTCGACGACCCCGTCGCGGCGCGCCACCAGGTGCTCGTTCTGGAACTCGAGCACCAGCTCACCCGCCCCCGAGACGACCGCGGTGCCGCGGGCGAACCCGGTGGTCGTCCGCCGCGCCACGTCGGTGACCTTGCCGGAGTGCAGCACCCGCCCGCCCAGCTCGGCGGCGACCGCACCGACCGCGTCGCCGTGCTCGGCGCGCACCTCGGCCACCCGCCTGCCGATCCGGGTGCAGAGGCTCAACGTCCCCGCGACGAGGCTCGCGCGGGCCTGGGCGCCGGTCATCGCGTAGTTCGAGATGATCGCGGCGCAGCCCATCGTGATGGTCAGCGAGCGGGCCAGCGCCTCGGCGGAGCGGTTGTCGACGGACTGCAGCACGCCGACGTTGCCCTTCTCGTCGGCGATCGACATCGGCGTGCACCCGATCCCGGAGAGCGTCTGCAGCACCATCTGCAGTTCGGGGAAGGCCCGGCCCATGCCGTCGCCGTCCACGACCGGCAGACCGAGCTGCGCGGCGGCCACCAGCGGGAACGTCGAGTTGACGCCGCCTGCCTCGATGCAGGCGATGTGCGTGGGGGTGACGCCGATGTGGCGGGCCAGCGCTGCGACGGTGTCCCCGATCCGCTCCACCGACGGGGTCTTCTCGACCATGACGGTGGGCGCGCCCATCATCGCGACGGGGAACACCTGCGCGTCGTCGGGCAGGTCGGACGGCGCCACGAGCGCGACGGGGCCGTGCTCGCGCAACGCCTGCGCGGCGAGCAGCCGCCCGATGTAGGGGTCGCCGCCGCCGCCGGTGCCGAGCACGGCGGCTCCGCGGGCCAGCGCCTCCAGGTCGTCCGCGGTGATCGCCGCGGTCGTGAGCGTGCCGGTCATGCGCGCGGCCCCGTCGGCTGCTCGATCCGCAGGTCCCCGACCGCTTTGCAGCGGATGCGGGTGGCGTTGCCGGGAAGGTAGGGGATCGGCACCTCGTCGAAGTCGACGATCGCGACCGTGGCGGGATCGGCACCGGCCACGACGGCGCGGTCCACCGCCTCCTGGCGCGCCTCGTCGACGGCGGCGTCGCGGCGGCCCGGTTCGATCGCGAAGACCCGGTCCACCTCGCCGCCCACCTGGGCGATCGCCGCGCCGATGGCGTTGGCCACCGCGAAGTGCTCCGGGCGGTGCACCGCGCCGAGGCCGGGGAAGGCGTCGGGCAGCAGCACCGAGCCGCCGCCCACGGCGACCACGGGCAGCGGGTCGGCGGAGATCCGCATGCGGTCCACGACGTCGGCGACGTCGGCGGCGATCCGCTCCAGCGCCGCGGTGACGTCGGCGGCGGCGAGCCCGGCGACCCGGGCCGGGTCGCCGATCTCCACCCGGCCCGCCGCGACGGCGACGTCGGTGGCGGTGAGGACGTCACCGCCGAACACGCGCGCCTGCTCGACGAGCCGGTAGCCGACCGATTCCGGCCCGACGCTGACGTCCGCCCCGCTGCCGCGTACCAGGCTGCCGCCCCCGAGACCGATGCTCAGCACGTCGGGCATGCGGAAGTTGGTGCGCACGCCCGCCACGGTCACCTCGACGGTGGCCTCCCGCGGGAAGCCCCCGGTGAGCACGCCGACGTCGGTGGTGGTGCCCCCGACGTCCACGACCGCGCAGGTTCCGAGGCCGGACAGGACCGCCGCGCCGCGCATCGAGTTGGTGGGCCCGGACGCGAACGTCGCCACCGGGTAGCGGCGGGCGAACTCGACGTCCATCAGCGTGCCGTCGTTCTGGCTGAGGTAGAGCGGCGCCGTGATGCCGTGCCCCGCGATCGAGGCGGCCAGCCCGTCGACGATGCCCGCGGCGAGCTCGCGCAGCGCCGCGTTGATGATCGTGGCGTTCTCCCGCTCCAGGAGCCCGACCCGGCCGATCTCGTGCGAGAGCGACACCGGGACGTCCGCGCCGAGCTCCTCGGCGAGCACCTCGGCGGCCCGGACCTCGAACTCGGTGTTGACCGGCGAGAACACCGACGAGATCGCGACGGAGCGCACGCCGTGCGCGGCCATGTCGGCGGCGTGGCGGCGGAGCTCGTCCTCGTCGAGCGGGGAGATCGGCCTGCCGTCGAACTCGTGGCCGCCGTGGGCGAGGTAGGCCCGGCCCGAGACCGCGTCGACCAGGCGGGCGGGCCAGTCGACCAGCGGCGGCAGCGACGCCGTGGCCGGCAGCCCGAGACGCAACGCCGCGGTGGGCGCGAGGCCGCGGGCCTCCACGAGTGCGTTGATGAAGTGCGTCGTCCCGATCATCACGGCCTGCACGTCGGCGGGCGCGAACGCGTGCCTGCCCTGCAACCCGTCCAGCGCGGTGACGATGCCCGAGGTGACGTCGGGGGTCGTCGCGGCCTTGACCGCGGCGAGCACCCGGTCGCCGTCCATGAGGACGGCGTCGGTGTTCGTGCCCCCGACGTCGATCCCGATCCGCATCAGACTGCCTCCTCCTTCTCTCCTGCGGAGGCGTCGGCGCCGTCCAGGGTCCGGCTGACGCCGATCCCCCGGACGAGGCCGGCCTTGCCCGCCACGACGTAGAGCACGAATGCGGCCACCAGGGAGTTGATGCTGGGCAGGCCCCAGGTGACGAACTGTCCGATCAGCGCGGCGACCACCCAGACGACGAGGGTGGCGGGCACCCAGGTGGGGGCGGACTCCGGGAGCCGGCCCTCGGCCCGTGACCGGTCGAGGTCCGGGCGCCAGATCCGCACGACGAAGTACTCGGCGACCATGATCCCGGCGATCGGCGGGAACGCGACGCCGAGCAGGGTGAGGAAGCCGATGAGGTTGTCGAGGATGCCGCCTGCGGCGAGCAGGCTGCCGACGACACCCAGCGCCAGCGTCACGGCCGCGCGGTTGACGCGCTTGCCGAACACGGTGCCGACGAAGTTCACGACACCCAGCCCGGAGCTGTACAGGTTCCAGTCGTTGATCTTCAGCGTGCCCAGGATGATCACCAGGGTGCCGACCCAGCCGACCGACGACGTGACGATCGTGATGATGTCGTCGGAGCGGATGGCGTGGGCCAGCAGCACGCCGGCCATGCCGATCACGTACTCGCCGAGCGTGACCCCCACGACGGTCTGCTTGACGACGTCGGCGGCACTGCGGTTGAACCGGGTCATGTCCGAGGTGATCACCGCCCCGACGATGAACCCGCCCGCCACCAGGGTGGTGCCCTCCAGCACCGACAGGCTCGGGCCGGCCGGGGCGGAGGCGACGAGCGTGCCGAGGTCGTGGTCGAGCAGCTCGCTCCCGATGGACCAGGCGACGAGCACCACGAACGCGGGCACCGTCAGGTAGGCGACCCACTTCATCGAGGCGAAGCCCCACAGCACGATGAAGGTCACGGCGAGCCCGAACAGCAGCGACCACACCCAGACCGGCAGCACGCCGATCAGGCTGACCAGCCCTTGGGCCGAGACCCCCGACTGGATGCCGAACCAGCCGATCAGCGAGATGCCGATCGCGACCCCGACGACCGCGCTGCCGCCCTGGCCGAAACCGGTCCAGCGCGTGAGCACCGAGGTCTGCAGACCTTCGCGGCAGCCGATGATCCCCACGCCGACGGAGACGAGCTCCAGCACGACCGCGCCGAGGGTGAACGCGAGGAACGCCTCCCAGAAGCCCATGCCGAACCCGAGCGTGGAGCCCAGCAGGAACTGGCTCAGCGCGGACACCTGCCCGAACCGCTGCACCGCCACCGACCACCACGAGTACCGCGCCGACTCGGGCACCCTGGCCAGTGCGTAGTCGTCGACACCCACACGACTTGCGCTCACGGCGACCTCCTCCGGTGTTTGCGGAAAGGTAATCACTGGTCAGGAACCGGTCACGAGGCGGAATGCCCGATTCGCGTGCTGCGATGTGCAGAGTGCACAGACAGGAGATGTCAGAGGAGGAGGGCTAGGGTAGGAGTTCGTGACCGGAATGCGCTTCGGACTGTTCGTTCCCCAAGGCTGGCGACACGACCTCGTCGGCATCGACCCGAAGGACCAGTGGGCCACGATGAAGGGCCTCGCGCAGCACGCCGACGCGGGCCCGTGGGAGTCCATCTGGGTCTACGACCACTTCCACACCGTCCCCGTCCCCACCGACGAGGCCACGCACGAGGCGTGGACGCTGATGTCGGCGTTCGGGGCCGTCACCGAGCGGGTGCGGCTCGGGCAGATGTGCACCTGCATGAGCTACCGCAACCCGGCCTACCTCGCGAAGGTCGCCGCCACCTGCGACGTCGTCTCCGGCGGGCGCGTCGAGATGGGCATCGGCGCGGGCTGGTACGAGCACGAGTGGCGCGCCTACGGCTACGGGTTCCCGCCCGCGCGGGAGCGGCTGCGGATGCTCGACGAGGGCGTGCAGATCATGCGCCAGGCCTGGACCGAGGGCCGGGCCTCGCTCGACGGTCAGCACTACCAGGTGGACGGCGCGATCGTGCGCCCGCTGCCGCTGCAGGAGGGCGGGATCCCGCTCTGGATCGCGGGCGGCGGGGAGAAGGTCACCCTCAAGATCGCGGCGAAGTACGCGCAGTACACGAACTTCGTGGGCGTCCAGGACGAGTTCGTCCGCAAGTCGGAGCTGCTGAAGGGGCACTGCGAGACGGTCGGCACCGACTTCGACGCCATCGTCCGGTCGTCGAACTTCAACGTGGCGATCGGCGAGACCGAGGCCGAGGTCGAGAAGCGGCTGCAGGACATCGTCACGCGGGTGCAGCCCGCCGTCGGCGAGGAGGCGGCGCAGCGGCTGCAGGGCCAGTTCCGCGACTCGCCTGCCTGCGGCACGCCGGCGCAGGTCGTCGAGCGCCTCGGCGCCCTCCGCGAGGCCGGCATGACCTACGGGATCTTCAACTTCTCCGAGGCCGCCTACGACCGCGCGGGCATCGAGCTGTTCGAGCGGGAGGTCATCCCGGCCCTGCGCTGACGCCGCCCCTCCTTGCAGCAAAGCCACTTTTCCTGCCACCTCGTTGCAGGGAAGTGGCTTTGCTGCAACCGGGGCGGCCGCAGGCCCGGGGTGACCTGAACGTTGCCTGCGAGGCCTTCCCAATCCGGATCTCCTCCGCGAGTATCCAGCGGATCGACGCAAGGGTGCGGCGAGGTGGAGGAACGGACATGATCAGACGACACGGGCGTCGTTCGAAGGTCGCGGTGCTGGTGGTCGCCGCGGCCCTGGTCCTGGCGGCGTGCGGCGCGCGTGGTGCCGGTGCCGATGCGGGTGGCGGCGCGGACGGCGGTGAGTCCTTCACGATCAAGTTCTCGCACGTGGTGACCCCGGCGACCCCGAAGGGGCAGGCCGCGGAGCGGTTCAAGGAGGTCGTGGAGGAGCGCTCCGGCGGCCGCGTCACCGTCGAGATCTACCCGAACTCCGAGCTCTACGGGGACAAGGACGAGCTGCAGGCGCTGCAGTCCAACAGCGTGCAGATGCTCGCGCCCGCCAGCGCCAAGTTCACGACCGTGGCCCCCGCGCTGCAGGTGCTCGACCTGCCGTTCCTGTTCGACAGCGTCGAGGACATCCCGGAGGTCGCCTCGCCCGACTCCGCGGTGGGCAAGGCGATCTACGAGAACGAGGCCCTCGCCGCGAGCAACATCAAGGTGATGGGCCTGTGGGACAACGGGCTCAAGCAGCTGTCCTCGAACACGGAGATGCGCACGCCCGCGTCGCTGGCCGGGCTCAGCTTCCGCATCCAGCCCTCCGACGTGCTGCGCAGCCAGTTCGAGAAGTGGGGCGCCAGCTCCACCCCGCTGGCGTTCGCCGAGGTCTACAACGCCCTCCAGCAGGGCGTCGTCAACGGCCAGGAGAACCCGTACTCGAACATCGAGTCGCAGAACATGCACACGGTGCAGAGCCACATCACCGAGTCGAACCACGGCTACATCGGCTACGTCCTGGTGATCAACAACCAGTTCTTCGAGAGCCTGCCGCCCGACCTGCAGGAGGTCGTGCAGTCCTCCGCGGACGAGGCGAGCACCTACAACCGCGAGGTCGCGGCGAAGCTGAACTCCGACGCCCGCACGACGATCGAGCAGGCGGGCACGACGACGATCCTCGACCTCACCCCCGAGGAGCGCCAGGCGTTCAAGGACGCCGTGGTGCCGTCGGTGTGGGAGCAGTACGCCGACGTGATCGGGCCGGAGCTCATCGCCGACCTGCTCGCCGACCAGGCCGCCCAGTAGCGCGCCACCCCGGGCGGGGACGGTCCACGCGGCCGTCCCCGTCTCTCGCATGGAGGTCACGTGCAGCGCTTCGATCGGGTGCTGACCCGCGTCGAGAACATCCTGGCCGCGTCGGCACTGGGCCTGGCGACGATCATCGCGATCGTCGCGGTCGTGCTGCGCTACGGGTTCGGGATCTTCCTCTTCTGGTCGGAGGAGGCGATCATCTACTTGATCATTTACTCGACGTTCCTCGGCGCCGTGATCACGTTGCGGCACAACGAGCACGTCAACGTCGACATCTTCGGCGCGTTCCTCGCCGGGCGCGGGAAGCGCGCGTTCGCCGTACTGGGCGCCGCCATCACCGTGGTCTACCTCGTGTGCGTCGGCGCCTTCGCCTGGCTGCTGCTGTTCGAGCCGTTCTCCACCGCCACCATCACGCCGTCGCTGAAGCTGCCGCTGTGGGTCGTGGAGGCCGCGGTCCCGATCGGCTTCACGCTGATGCTGCTGCGGGCGCTGGAGATCCTCGTGCGGACCGCCCGCGGGACCGAGGCGTTCGCCGAGGGGCACCGCTCGATCCTCGAGGTCGAGGCGGAAGCGGCCGGTGTCGACCGGCGTGACGTCGAGCGGACCCGGGCCGAGCCCGACGACCCGCCGGACCGGCGCCGCGGCGACGACGAGGAGGACGGCCGGTGAGCGAGGCCTCGATCGCGCTGGTCGTCCTGCTGTTCGCGCTGCTGTTCTCCTCCACCCCCATCGCGGTGGCGCTGGGCCTGACCTCGTTCGCGTACTTCTTCTACTACACGACCATCCCGCTCACGCAGGTGCCGGAGCGGCTGTTCAACGCCCTCAACACGTTCCCGCTGATGGCGATCCCGTTCTTCGTGCTCGCCGCGAGCATCATGAGCCGGGGCGGGATCAGCAGGCGCCTGATCGCGGCCTGCAACGCGGTGGTCGGCCAGTTCCGCGGCGGCCTGGCGATGACGGCCGTGCTCTCGTGCATGTTCTTCGCCGCCATCTCCGGGTCCAGCCCGGCCACGGTCGTCGCCGTCGGCACGTTGATCATCCCGGCGATGGTGGCCAGCGGCTACCCGAAGCGGTTCTCGACCGGCCTGATCGCGACGTCCGGCTCGCTCGGCATCCTCATCCCGCCGTCGATCCCGCTGATCGTCTACGGGATCGCGACCGAGCAGTCGATCGGCGACCTGTTCATCGCAGGCGTCCTGCCGGGCCTCGTCGCCGGGTTCATGCTGCTGGCCCTGGTGTTCGTCCTCTCCCACCGGCGCGGTTACGGCACGGGCGAGCACGCCATCGTGATGACCACGGGGGAGAAGCTGCGCGCCCTGCGCGACGCGCTGCTGAGCCTCGCCCTGCCGGTGCTCGTGCTCGGCGGCATCTACGGCGGGATCTTCACCCCCACCGAGGCGGCCGCCATGGCCGTGTTCTACGCGGTGATCGTGTCCGTGTTCGTCTACCGCGAGCTGAAGCTCCCCGACCTCGGCGCGATCCTGCTCTCGTCGTCGCGCACCTCGGCGATGATCATGTTCATCATCGCGAACGGGATCCTGTTCTCCTTCGTGCTCACCTCCGAGCGCATCCCGGGGGAGATCACCGAGCTGCTGCTGGACGCCGAGCTGAACAAGTGGACGTTCCTGCTGCTGGTCAACATCATCCTGCTGGTCGCCGGCTGCTTCATGGAGACCTCCAGCGCGATCCTGATCATCGCGCCGATCCTGCTGCCGATCGGCCTGGAGCTCGGGGTCGACCCGATCCACCTCGGCATCATCATGGTGATGAACCTCGAGATCGGGATGGTCACGCCGCCGCTGGGCCTGAACCTGTTCGTGGCAAGCGGCATGTCGGGGATGACGGTCCTGCAGGTCGCGCGGGCCGCGATCCCCACCGCGCTCGTGCTGCTGGCGGCGCTGTTCCTGGTGACCTACGTCCCGGCGATCTCGCTCGCGTTCCTCGGGGGCGGTTAGCGCCGACCTGACGCAACGAACGGCACTCTCGTCGGCTAGGTAGCAACGAAAGTGCCGTTCGTTGCGTTCACTGGGCCTGGAGCGGTCCCCTCCGGGCGCGTCCTGCGCGCCGCCGCGGCGCGTCCGCGGGAGGATGAGCGGTGTGGGGACGCGACCGGACGACGTCGTCGAGGCGTTCCTCAACCACCTCGCCGTCGAGCGGGGGAGCGCGGAGAACACGCTGCGGGCCTACCGCACGGACCTCTCGCGCTACCTCGAGCACCTCGCCGCGCGGGGGATCGACGACCTCGCCGCGGTGCGCGAGGCCGACGTCACGGCGTTCGTCCCGGCGCTGCGGGGCGGGCCCGCGGGGCTCGCGGCGTCGTCCGCGGCGCGGGCGCTCGCCGCGGTGCGCGGGCTGCACCGCTTCGCCGTGCGGGACGGGCTGGTGCCCGACGACGTCGCCCGGGACGTCGCGCCGCCCGCCCTGCCGGTCCGGCTGCCGCGCACGCTGTCGGTGGACGAGGTCGAGCAGCTGCTCGCGGGGTGCATCGGGGACGGCCCGCCTGCGCTGCGCGCCCGCGCGCTGCTGGAGCTGCTCTACTCCACCGGCGCCCGGATCTCCGAGGCCGTCGGGCTCGACGTCGACGACCTCGACGCGGTGGCGCGCACCGTGCTGCTGCGCGGCAAGGGCGGCAAGCAGCGGATCGTGCCCGTCGGGCGGCCCGCGCTCGCCGCCGTCGACGCCTACCTGGTGCGGGGGCGCCCGGCGCTGGCCGCCCGCGGGCGGGGGACCCCGGCGCTGCTGCTCAACGCCCGCGGGGCCCGGCTCTCGCGGCAGAGCGCCTGGCACGCCCTGCGCGCCGCCGCGGACGCCGCCGGGCTGACCTCGGTGGTCTCCCCGCACACGCTGCGGCACTGCTTCGCCACCCACCTGCTCGCGGGCGGCGCCGACGTCCGCGTGGTGCAGGAGCTGCTCGGCCACGCGTCGGTGACCACCACCCAGATCTACACGCACGTCACCGTCGACACCCTGCGCGAGGTCTACGCGACCTCCCATCCCCGGGCGCTGCGCGCGCCGCGGACGCCCTGAGACGCGCGCTCACCCGATCCGGCCCGTCGTTCCCCCTGCCGTGCCGCGCGCCCGCCGTCCACCCGGCTGCCACCTCTGGGTAACGTGGCAGTCCCTTCGGTCACACTCGGCCGATCGGATGGCCGACACGCGGCGGGGCGCGTTGCCGGTCCTCCGCCCGGGCTCCTACGCTGCGCGGATCGGCCCCGTCACGGGTCGCCCGCCAGAGACCGGAGACCGCATGGACACGCCGCGGCCCTTCGCCCCCCGCACCGAGCCGCTCGACGAGGATCGCTACGACGACGATCACCAGGACGATCGCATGGACGACGATCACCCGGGTGACGAGCCGGACGCGGTCGACGACTCCGTGGGGAGAGACCGCGTGAACGTGCCCGAACCGGCTCCGCTCACCGAACACGGCCCGGCGAGGGTCATCGCGGTGGCGAACCAGAAGGGCGGCGTCGGCAAGACGACGTCGACGATCAACCTCGGTGCCGCACTCGCGGAGTACGGCCGCCGGGTGCTGCTGGTCGACTTCGACCCCCAGGGCGCGCTCTCGGTCGGGCTCGGGGTGCAGGCGCACGAGCTCGACATGACGATCTACAACCTGCTGATGGAGCGCGGGGCGGAGATCGACGAGGTGATAAGGCCCAGCGGCGTCGATGGCATGGACCTGCTGCCGAGCAACATCGACCTGTCGGCGGCCGAGGTGCAGCTCGTCACCGAGGTGGGCCGGGAGCAGGCGCTCGGGCGCGCGATCAAGCCGGTGCTCGACCGCTACGACGTCATCCTCATCGACTGCCAGCCGTCGCTCGGCCTGCTCACGATCAACGCGCTCGCCTGCGCCGACTCGATCCTCATCCCGCTGGCCTGCGAGTTCTTCTCGCTGCGCGGGGTCGCCCTGCTGATGGACACCATCGACAAGGTGAAGGAGCGGCTCAACCCGGACCTGCAGATCCTCGGCATACTGGCCACGATGTTCGACCCGCGCACGCTGCACACCAAGGAGGTGCGCCAGCGCGTGATCGAGGCGTTCGGCGAGCTCGTGTTCGAGGCCGTGATCAACCGCACCGTCCGCTTCCCGGAGACCACCGTGGCGGGGGAGCCGATCACGACGTGGGCGCCCACCTCCAACGGTGCCAACGCCTACCGGATGCTCGCCCGCGAGGTCCTCGCCCGGTGAACCGGCACATGAAGGGCCCCACCGCGTGACGGTCGTCGACGACGACGCGCCGGCGCTCACCCCTGCGCCGCGCCCGCGCTTCCAGGTCCGGCTGCACAACTTCGAGGGTCCGTTCGACCTCCTGCTGCAGCTGATCGGCAAGCACGAGCTCGACATCACCGAGATGGCGCTGCACACCGTCACCGACGACTTCATCGCGCACCTCGCCGCGCTCGGCGACGACGCCGACCTGGACGAGACCACCGAGTTCCTGCTGGTCGCGGCCACGTTGCTGGACCTGAAGGCGGCCCGGCTGCTGCCCGACGCCGAGGTGGAGGACGCCGAGGACCTCGCGCTGCTCGAGGCCCGCGACCTGCTGTTCGCCCGGCTGCTGCAGTACCGCGCCTACAAGCAGGTGGCCGGGCTGTTCGTGGAGCTCGAGGCCGGCGCGATGCGGCGGTTCCCCCGGTCGGTCGCGCTGGAGGAGCGGTTCTCCGCGCTGCTGCCCGAGGTGCTGCTCGGCGTCGACCCGGAGACCTTCGCCGCGCTCGCCGCCTCGGTGTTCCGGCCCAAGCCGCCGCCCACGGTCGGCATCGACCACCTGCACGCCCCGGCGGTGTCGGTGGCCGAGCAGGTCGCGATCCTGCGGGAGCGGCTCGCCGAGCTGGGTGAGGCCACGTTCGCCGCGCTCACCGCCGACTGCGACGGCCCGCTGGAGGTCGTGGCCCGCTTCCTCGCGGTGCTCGACCTCTTCCGGGAGGCGGTGATCGATCTGGCGCAACCCGAGCCGTTCGGGGAGCTGACAGTACGCTGGACACCGTCCACGTCCGGCACCCCGGCCGCCCCGACCCCCGACAGCGATGACTGACACCCCTGCCGATCTCGCCACCGCAGTGCTCGACCTCGTCCCGGACGCGCCCGCCGAGGCCGAGCCCGACGAGCTCACCGAGAACGCCCTCGCCGACGACGCCGCGCTCGACGCCGCGCTCGAGGCGCTGCTGCTCGTGGTCGACGCCCCCACCGACGAGGAGACCCTCGCCCTGGCGCTCGACCAGCCGGTGGCCCGCGTCCGCGAGGCGGTGCAGCGGCTGTCCGCCGCCTACACCGCCGGGAACCGGGGGATCGACCTGCGGCACTCCGGCGGCGGCTGGCGCCTCTACACCCGGGACGCCTACGCGCCCTACGTCGAGCGCTTGCTGCTGGACGGGCAGCGCGCCCGGCTCACCCGCGCGGCGCTGGAGACCCTCGCCGTCGTCGCCTACCGGCAGCCGGTCACGCGCGCCCGCGTCTCGGCGGTCCGCGGCGTCAACTGCGACGGCGTGCTGCGCACCCTGCTCACCCGCGGACTGGTGCAGGAGGCGGGCGTCGACGCCGCCACCCAGGGCACCCTGTTCCGCACCACCGAACTCTTCCTGGAGCGGCTGGGGCTCTCCTCGCTGGAAGAGCTGCCGCCGCTCGCCCCCCTCCTGCCCGACGTCGATGCGATCGACGAACTGCAAGACCGACCGTGATGAGAACCGCCCGATGAGTGACATGACCACAGGGGCGCGCGCCGACAGCGTGCGCCTGCAGAAGGTGCTGGCCCAGGCCGGCGTCGCGTCCCGCCGAGCCGCCGAGGAGCTGATCGCGGCCGGCCGCGTGAGCGTCGACGGCAAGGTCGTGCGGGAGATGGGACGCCGCATCGACCCTGACACCGCCGTCGTGCACGTCGACGGCTCCCGCATCGTGCTGCGCGACGACCTCGTGCACCTCGCGCTGAACAAGCCGCGCGGCATCCTCTCGACGATGCACGACGACCGCGGCCGCCAGTGCGTCGGGGACCTCGTCGTCGAGCGCGGGATCGTCGACGAGCACTTCACCGGTGCGCCGCGCGCGCGGCTGTTCCACGTCGGCCGCCTCGACGCCGAGACCGAGGGCCTGCTGCTGCTCACGAACGACGGCGAGCTGGGGCACCGGCTGATGCACCCGTCGTACGAGATCGAGAAGACCTACCTCGCCGAGGTGATGGGCCAGGTGCCCCGCGACCTCGGGCGCAGGCTGCGCGACGGCGTCGAGCTCGACGACGGGCCGGTCTCGGTCCACTCGTTCCGGCTGGTGGACTCCACGCCCGGCCGGTCGCTGGTAGAGGTGGTGATCCACGAGGGCCGCAAGCACGTGGTGCGCCGGCTGCTCGACGAGGTCGGCCACCCGGTGCAGCGGCTCGTGCGCACCGCGATCGGCGAGGTGCGCCTCGGCGACCAGCGCCCCGGCCGGTTCCGCCCGCTCACCCGCGCCGAGGTCGGAAGCCTCTACCGCTCCGTCGACATGTAGCGGCTGCCGCCGCCCGTGAGTGGATACGAGTGCTCCAGCACTCGTATCCACTCACGACCGGGCGGAGCCCGGCTCGGGCCACAAGGCATGATGGTCGGCGGCCCGCGGACGGCGCGCGGCAGGAACGGGCCGGCGCGGCCCGAGGACGAGGGGGCTTGCGGGTGACCGGGCGGCTGCACGGGGTCGTGGCGATGGACGGGCCCTCGGGCACGGGGAAGTCCACCGTCTCGCGGCGGCTGGCCGCGGCGTGCGGCGCCGCCTACCTCGACACGGGCGCGATGTACCGGGCGCTCACCCTCGCCGTCCTGCGCACCGGGCTCGACGGCGCCGCGCCGGACGCGGGCTCCGTCGCCGTGGCCGCCGCGGATGACCTGGAGTCGGTGACCGACCCCTCGGCCCCGGCGATCCTCCTCGCGGGCGAGGACGTCGAGGCGGAGATCCGCGGGCCCGAGGTCACGGCCGCCGTCAGCGCGGTCTCGGCCGTGCCGGAGGTGCGCACGGCGCTGGTGCAGCGCCAGCGGGACCTGATCGCCAAGGCCGTCGCGAGCCACGGCGGGATCGTCGTGGAGGGCCGCGACATCGGCAGCGTCGTCGTGCCCGACGCGCCGCTGAAGGTCTACCTCACGGCATCCGAGGAGATCCGGGCCGCGCGGCGCGCGTCGCAGGACCGCAAGGCGGGCCGGGGCGGCGACACGGCCGCGGTGCTGGCCGCCGTCCGCAGGCGCGACCGGCTCGACTCCACCCGCAAGACCTCGCCCTCGCACGCCGCCGCGGACGCGCTCGTGCTCGACACCGACGAGCTGAGCGTCGACGACGTGCTGGCGGAGCTGCTGCGCCTGGTGCGCGACCGGGGGCTGGTGACGTGACCCCGCACGCTGCGGCGGATCTGCCGCCCGGCGCGTGGCCATGGCTCCACGACCGCGCCCGGTGGCTCGGGTCGTGGATGTTCCGCCCGTTCTACCGCGTGCAGGTGCACCACCGGGAGCGGATCCCGGCGCGCGGTCCCGTGGTCGTGGTCGCCAACCACAGCGCCTTCGTCGACGGGCCGCTGATTTTCGGACTACTGGGGCGCCGTGCGGTGTTCTGGGTGAAGCAGGAGATGTTCACCGGCCTGGCCGGCGTCGGTCTGCGGTGGATCGGGCAGTTGCCGGTGCGCCGCGGCGAGGCCGACCGGCGGCCGCTCACGGCGGCCGTCGCGGTGCTGCGCGGCGACGGGCTCGTCGGGGTGTTCCCCGAGGGCACGCGCGGCAGCGGCGAGGTCGCGGCAGCGCAGCACGGCGCCGCGTGGCTGGCCCGCACGAGCGGGGCACGGGTGCTCCCGGTCGTGTGCCGGGGCACCCGGCGGCCCGACGGTGCGCGCCGGCGCTGGCGCCCGCGGGTGGACATCGTGGTCGGTGAGCCGCTGACCGTGGCCACCGGTGGTGGACGGGCCGGGCTCACCGCCGCCACCGAGACCCTCCGGGCCGAGCTGGCCGGGATGGTCCGGGAACTGGACGAGCGACGGAACATGACGTGAGTAGGCAGACCGTGAACGGAACCGACGACCGCGCCGCGATGGCGGACCTGGGGCTGGACCCCGACGAGTTCTCCGCGCCCGACGGCGTGCTGGGGGAGGGGCAGGACCCCGAGGAACTGGTGCCGACGCCGGTGCTGGCGGTCGTCGGGCGGCCGAACGTCGGGAAGTCGACGCTGGTCAACCGGCTGATCGGGCGGCGTGAGGCGGTGGTGCAGGACATCCCGGGCGTCACGCGCGACCGGGTCGCCTACGACGCGCTGTGGAACGGGCGGCGCTTCACGCTCGTCGACACCGGCGGCTGGGAGCCCGACGCGCGCGGCCTGCAGGCCGTCGTCGCCGCCCAGGCGGAGATGGCGATCCGCACCGCCGACGCCGTGCTGCTCGTCGTCGACGCGAGCGTCGGCGCCACCGCCACCGACGAGGCGGTGGCCCGGGTGCTGCGGCGCTCCGACCGCCCGGTGCTGCTCGCGGCCACGAAGGTCGACGACGACCGGCTCACCTCCGACACGGCGGCGCTCTGGCGCCTCGGGCTCGGCGAGCCGCACCCGGTGAGCGGCCTGCACGGACGCGGCTCCGGCGACCTCCTCGACGCCGTGCTCGAGGCCCTGCCGGAGACCCCGCGCGACGACGTCGGCGCCGCCGGTGGCGGGCCGCGCCGGGTCGCGCTCGTCGGCAAGCCGAACGTCGGCAAGTCGAGCCTGCTCAACAAGGTGTCGGGGGAGCTGCGCTCGGTCGTCCACGACGTCGCGGGCACCACCGTCGACCCGGTCGACTCGCTCGTCGAGCTCGACGGCGAGGTCTGGCGGTTCGTCGACACCGCGGGCCTGCGCAAGCGCGTGCAGACCGCGAGCGGGATGGAGTACTACGCCAGCCTCCGCACGCGCGCCGCGATCGAGGCGGCCGAGGTCGCCGTCGTGCTGATCGACGCGAGCGACCCCATCGCCGAGCAGGACCAGCGCGTCATCTCGATGGTCGACGAGGCCGGTCGCGCCCTCGTGCTCGTGTTCAACAAGTGGGACCTCGTCGACGAGGACCGCCGCATCGCGATGAAGCGCGAGCTGGAGCGCGACCTCGTGCGCGTGCCGTGGGCGGAGCGGGTCAACGTCTCCGCCCTCACCGGCCGGTCCGTCGCGAAGATCGCGCCCGCGCTGCGCACCGCACTCGCGTCCTGGGACCAGCGGATCCCCACCGGGCGGCTGAACGGCTGGCTGTCCGACGTCATCGCCGCGACGCCGCCGCCGGTGCGCGGCGGCAAGCAGCCGAAGGTGCTCTTCGCCACCCAGGCCCAGACCCGCCCGCCGACGTTCGTGCTGTTCACCTCCGGGTTCCTGGAGGCGGGCTACCGGCGGTTCCTGGAGCGGCGGCTGCGCGAGGAGTTCGGGTTCACCGGATCGCCGGTGCGGATCTCGGTGCGCGTGCGCGAGAAGCGCAGCCGGAAGGGCTGATTGCGGGCGCCCGTTACGCTCGACGGGTGACCGCGACGCCGCAGGGCTCCCCGGTTCGCGTCGTGCTCGCCGACGACGAGCCGCTGATGCTGGCCGGTCTGCGCACCGTGCTGGAGGCCGGCGGATCCGTCGAGGTCGTGGGCCAGGCCGAGGACGGCGCGGCGATGCTCGCTGCCGTCGACGCGCACCGGCCCGACGTCGTGCTCGTCGACGTCCAGATGCCGGGCACCGGCGGCCTGGAGGCGCTGCGCGTGCTCTGCGCACGGCCGGACGCGCCGCCCGCGGCCGTGCTCACCACGTTCGACCTCGACGACTACGTGGCCGAGTCGCTGCGGATCGGCGTGCAGGGGTTCCTGCTCAAGGACGCCGAGCCGGACGCGCTGGTCCGCGCCGTGCGCGACCTCGCCGCGGGCGGTGCCGTGCTCGACCCGCGGATCACCGCCCGCTTGCTGCCGCGGCTCGCGGCGGGCTCGCCGCACTCGCGCCCGTCGCGCCTGGGCGGGCTGACGGCGCGGGAGCTGCAGGTGCTGCGCGGCCTCGCGGCAGGGGAGTCCAACGCCACGATCGGCGAGCGGCTGGGGCTCGCCGAGGCCACCGTCAAGAAGTACGTCTCCGCGCTGCTGGTGAAGCTCGGGGCCGAGAACCGGGTGCAGGCCGCGCTGCTGGCGCAGGGCTGGGGGTTGCCGTGACCGCGATGCGGGTGACCGGCAGGCGCGCGCTGCTCGAGGTGGCGGCCGTGCTCGTCCCGGCCGGTGCGGTGCTGCTCGGCGAGGCGCCGTTCGCCTGGTCGGTGCCGGCCGCGCTCGTCGCGTGCGCCCTGCTCCCGCTGCGGCACCTCTGGCCACCGCTGGGGCTTCTCGGCGGGCTCTGGGGGCTCGCGGGCGGGCTGGGCTGGCCACCCGCGCTCGTCGCGCTCTACGCGATGGGCCGGCGCTGCCGGCACGTCCCGTCGCTCCTGCCCTGGCTGGCGGCGGCGGTCGTCGCGGCCGTCACACCGGTGCTGATGACCCAGGACCTGGCCTGGAACAAGATCGTCCTGACGTTCGGCTTCGTCGGGCTCTACGCGGGCGCACCCGCCGTGATGGGCCTGCTGGTGAGCACCCGCACCCGGCTCACCGAGAGCCTGCGCCAGCTGGAGCGCGCCCGCGAGGACGCGCTCGCGGCGTCCCGCGACGCCGCCCGGGCGCAGGAGCGGTCCCGGATCGGCCGGGAGATCCACGACGCGGTGGGCCACCACGCCACCCTGATCGCCGTCGGTGCCGCCGCGATCGCCGCCTCCACCGGGGAGGACGAGACCCGCCGCGGCGCGGAGCAGCTGCGCGGGCTGGCCAAGCGCGCGCTCGCCGAGATGCGCGCCGCGCTGGGCCTGCTCGACGGCACCGAGCACGCAGCAGGCCTCGCGGAGATCACCGCGCTGGTCGCGGGGTCCCGTTCCGCGGGCGTGGCCGTGGAGCTGGAGCACCGCGGCGATCCCGTCGACGTCGCCCCCGGTACCGGCCGCGCCGCGTACCGCGTCGTGCAGGAGTCGCTCACCAACGCGGCCAGGCACGCCCCCGGTGCCCGGGTCCGCGTGCTGCTGCACCGGCAGCCCGCGCAGCTGCGGGTGGAGGTGACCAACGACCGTTCGCCCCGCGTCCCGGACCGCGCCGCGGCCGGCGGTGGTGCGGGCCTGACCGGCCTGACGGAACGGGTCGCGTCGGTGGACGGCACGCTGTCCGCCGCACCGCGCCCCGACGGCGGGTTCACCGTGAGCGCCACGTTCCCGCTCGTCGCGGCCCCTGCACCCCGCTCGGCCGCACCCGCTTGACCAGCCCTTCGGGCCAGAATAGTTTCATCCGGTAATACCTGCACCCCGGAGGTTCGCCGTGATCGTTGCCGTGTTCGCCCCCGGGCGGTCGTCATGACCGGGCCCGAGGCACCCTACGACGTCCACGAGATCCCGGACTTCACGCTGGCCTGCGGTGCGACCCTGCGGCCCGCGCGGATCGCGTACCAGACCTACGGCACGCTCAACGCGGCCAAGGACAACGCGATCGTCTACCCGACCTGGTACTCGGGCCGCCACTGGGACAACGAGTGGCTGATCGGGCCCGGCATGGCACTCGACCCGGACCGCTGGTTCGTCATCGTGCCCAACATGCTCGGCAACGGGCTGTCGTCCTCGCCGTCCAACACCCCGCCCCCGTGGGACCGGGCACGCTTCCCCTCGATCGCCGTGCGCGACAACGTCGCCGCCCAGCACCGGCTGATCACCGAGGTGTTCGGGATCGAGACGCTCCCACTCGTCCTGGGCTGGTCGATGGGGGCGGGCCAGACCTACCAGTGGGCGGTCAGCCACCCCGAGATGGTGCAGCGGATCCTCCCGTTCTGCGGCTCGCCCCGCACCGCGCCGCACAACCGCGTCTTCCTCGACTCCCTGCGCCACGCCCTGCGCGCCGACTCCGCGTTCGCCGGCGGCTGGTACCCGCCCGACGACCCGCCGGTGCTCGGCCTGCGGGCGTTCGCCCGCATCTACGCCGGCTGGGGCTTCTCGCAGGCCTTCTACTGGGACGAGGTGTGGCGCGAGCTCGGCCACACCTCGCTCGAGGACTTCGTCGTCGACTTCTGGGAGGGCTTCTTCCTCGACGACCGCGACCCGAACAACCTGCTGACGATGCTCGACACCTGGTGGAACGGCGACGTCGGCGCCACCCCCGGCTTCTCCTCCACCGAGGAGGCGCTCGCCTCGATCCGCGCCCGGGCGATCGTCATGCCCGCCGAGAAGGACCTCTACTTCCCGCCCGAGGACGAGCGGTGGGCCGTCTCGCACATGGCGAACGCCGAGCTGCGCGTGATCCCCGGCGTGTGGGGTCACTTCGCAGGCGGCGGCGCGAACCCCGTCGACACCGCCTTCATCGACCGCGCCGTCGCCGAACTCCTCGCCGCCCCCTCCGGCATCTGAGCTACCGGCCGGTACCCCCGAAAGTCGCCCCGGAGGGGAGACCGACGACGGTGGTGCCCGCGCCGTCGTCCCGAAAGACTGGGGCCTCCGCACCGCCGGGCCACCGGCGCGCGGGCGGTCAGGTGCGGCTACCGGGCACGTCGGGGGATGCCACGACCGGCCGGTCGGGGCGGATCGGCGATGCGGTAAGCTGATCGCGCCCCCTCGGGGGGTGGCCGGGACGTGGCGCAGCTTGGTAGCGCACTTGACTGGGGGTCAAGGGGTCGCAGGTTCAAATCCTGTCGTCCCGACGGTCGAGACGGGCGGTTCCTCATCGTGAGGAGCCGCCCGTTTCGTGTATCTAGCTGCGGGAACTCGCCACCGAGCCGTCGTGGTACCGACGCCTTGCAGATCCTCCCGCCAGCCCCTGAGGATCATGGCCTGGTGGTGAGTGACTAACTGAGTGTCTAGCTCCTTCGCCCGTGGGTCGGCGATTCGATCACCTGGGGCCGTTCCGCCGGACCGGCGGATGGGCGGGTGCCGCACGGTCAGATCGACGAAGCTGACCACCCGCTGACAGCGGCGGTGGGATGAGCTCCAACGAGGCGTTGCTGAAGGCTGTAGAGGTGAAGCTGCTGCGCAGCACGCGGTTGCGCCCGGGCACCACCGTGATCCCAGCCGATCTGGCCCATCGACCGATCGGGCTGCGGGCCAGGCCGGTGCGGGGGATCGCCGCGGCCGAGTGCCGGCGGGGCACGCGAGATCAGTGCCCGCCAAGCCCGCGAACGCCGGTGCGGGTTCCGCAAGCAGTGAAGCGATGAACACGGCAGCAAGGCCCAGAGCGGCGCTCTCAGACAAGGTTAGGGGGGTGGCAGCGCACACGCCTGAAATGACCTTGGGGGGCTGGAGTCTGCGTCGGGCACCGGGAGGAGGCCGCGGACGGCGCCACCCGTACCCAGGATCGGGGGAGGGACTGCAGATGCTCGCCGCCGTGGGTCCTGGCCCCAATCTGGGCAAGAACTAGACCCTCGCCGAGTGGCGCCCTCGATGAGAGATCTACACTCGCCTCACCTCGCCACTGCTTGCCGAAGTCAGCCTTCGTTAGGGGAGGGCAACTCGCTGTCGAGTGGGAAGAGAACGTCCATCGCTGTGGTGCCCTCGTCCAGGATGGCCTTCAGCTGATGGCGGTAGACCCGCTCGGTAACCGCAGTGCCGCTGTGCCCGACCAAACGGGAGATGTCCTCGATCCGGATGCCGGACGCCGACAGCAGCGAAACGAAGCTGTGCCGGAGCTCCCGCGGCGTCCAGTCCGTCGGGTCGAGCCCGGCGGCGGCGACAACCCGGCGGAATGACCGCCGCACGTTGTGCGCGTCCAGCGGAGTTCCGTTGCTCGTGGCGAACACCAGGGCGTGGGCGGCCGGGTGGTGTGGCGAGCGACGCTGGTGCTCGCGGAGTGCCTCGACGCAGCGCTGCGGCATCGCAAGGCGACGCCGGGACTTCACGGTCTTGGTGTCGCCGCTCGCCCGGACCGACCGGTAGACGGCGATCGATGGCAGGACGGGAGGGTCGGCGTCCGGCTGTCCGTCGAGGTCGACGTCACGCCAATGCAGTGCTCGCAGTTCCTCGGTGCGGGCGCCGGTCAGGAGGGAGAGCACGACGTAGGCGTGCAGGGGGAACTCGTCCGCCGCAACCAGCACCGCTTCGGCTTGTTCGAAGGTCAGCGACTTCGACGGCCGGCCGTGCTTACCGGTCGGCACGTCGCACAACGCGACCACATTGCGCTTGACCTTGTCGCGTGCCATAGCACGTCGAACCGCGCGGTTGAGGAGTGAATGCATGAGGCGGAGGGTGCGGGTGCTGACCTTGCGTGACCCGGTCAACAGCCACTGGTCGACGTCCTCTGCCGACAAGTCCCGGAGGCGGCGCGCTCCGAGCGGCGGGATGATCTGTGACTCGGCGATCGTCCGGTAATTCGCAATCGTGTTAGGAGAACGGCCGGCCAGCCCGAACGCGAGCCAATCGCGCACGGCGTCGGCCACGGTGTAGGTGTTGGTCTTGACGGTGAGCCCGTCCTCGTGGTCGCGAAGCATAGCGCGGAGCTTGTTCTTCGCCTCGGTCTTCGTCTGGCCGCTCGCCTTGCGGGTGATCCGCTTGCCGTGCACGTTGAACCCGAGGGTCGCAGTAGCAATCCAGCGCTGCCGTCGCTCGTCCCAGTGCAGTCCGCCCTCTCCGCGGCTTCGGCGGGAGGTCACGATGCTGCGCCGAGTCCGTCGGCATCTGCTTCTCGCTCGAGCAGCGTGACGTAATCGCGAATCGCCGAGGCCGGGATCAATCGGGTCCGTCCTTCGCGCACCGATCGGAGCCGACCGCTTCGCAGGAGCTCATAGATGACGCTCCGACCGAGTGAGAGGATCTCCATCGCGTCGGAGACTCGGTAGAGTTCCTTCTTCTCGCCAGCGCCGACTGTCTCGGGACGCTGGCGCGCATGTGCCTTCATCGACCTCTCCAGCAAGGACGGCGGACGGACCAGGCGAAGCCGCCCATCACCCTGCTGGCCCGAGTGCTCGTCGCGTGGTCTGCTGGTAGCTGTCCTATGGTCGCCCACTGCTCTCACGGTGTGGCAGCATCGTCACCGTCGACGAAAATGACGGAAGGAAGCTCCAACTGGCTGTGGACAACTGGCGGCCTCGCTGACAGCGGTCCAGAGTCCGTAGTCGCTTCGGTCGTCTCAAAAGGAGCTCGTGGTCGTCGCTCCGCTATGGGCGTCCGGCTGTGTCGGGCGGGCTCGACCTTCTCGCGGTGATCTTGGCTGGCGGCGGCATCCTTCGGGGCGTGGTCAGGGGACGTGCCTGAACTGGACTCGCGTGCCGTTGAGGCGGCGGCCGGATCCTGGTGTGGCTGAAGCGTGGTCGATCCGTCGCCACCGAGCTGCGCAGCCCGAGACGCCCCGGACCTAGCGACCTGCCCCCGGACACCACGACTTGAAGGGGGTGTGCTGAAGCATCGTTGACAGCAACATGCGGGCGCCCTTGAACCGCTTGTGCTAGCCGGGCTGGTCGGGCAGGCACGGAAACAGCGCACGCCATTGAAGGTTGACGCGGACGTGTCGGACCGCGACGCTCGCAGTGGAAGCCCCGCAGCGGCGGTCGGCTGCGCTTATGCGGGTTGCCTGCATCCGGGTCGTAGAGAGAGCCCAATCGGGTTACAGACCGCGGATGTCAGTGTAGTCCGTTAGGCGGATGGCTTGGTCGAAGAGCGCCGCCGCCGCGGGCTCGGGGACGGGCATCCGGTCGGCCGTCGCCAGTGGACCGAGGTCGAGACCGGTGAGTTCGGCGATCCGGGCGAGGGGGACCTGGAAGGTTCGGAACTCGCCGAGCGGCGGTGGCTCGCCCTCCTGCTGCAGGTCACCGAGCTGGGGGGTTTGATCGAGTAGGTAGCCGGTGGTGCCGAGTGCGCCCTCGGTGCTGAAGCCGCCGATCTTCCAGAACTGCAGTGGGACCTGAAGGCCGCGGTACTGCGGGTCGTCGTCGGCGAGGACCGGGCCGGTGAACACGACGAGCTTGCGGTCGTGGTCTGCGGCGTTGTCGAGTAGGTAGTCCTCGAGGCCGAGCCAGAGCTCGCGGTCTTGGTTGAACGACGACGCCTGGGGTGCGGCATTGGTGTAGAAGAACGTCTCTGACTCGGCCCGCTCGGCCTCGGCCTGCTCGCCCCACACCGGGTCCTGGCGCCGGACCAGGTGGCCGCGGTCGAGGTCGTTGTCGACGTAGATCTCCTCGCCGGCCTGCTGCTCGTGGGGGAGCCGGTCGTCGAGTCGCCAGTCGTCGGAACGTTCGACGTCACGCAGGGTCGCGCCGTCGATCGCGACGGCGGTGGCGGCGGCGAGTCGGCGGTCCGGGCGGTGCAGTGTGGAGAAGTGGGTGTAGGCGAGCGGCGCGGTCGTCACACCGGGTGCGGTGGGCATCGGTGCGCGGACGCCGAGGAAGTCCGGGTTGTAGCCGGTTGAGTGGGGAGTGGGCACGACGGCGACCGTAGGGGCGTGGGGTGAACGCGGGATGTCACCTCGCGTCTCTGCCCGGCCTGCGGTCGGATCGATGCGGAGTCGACGGGACGCCGCCCGAGCCCACAAGATTTGGACACGCCTGGGTCACGTCCCTCAGCGTTCTCCGCAGCTCATCCCGACATCGCGACGGCCGATGCCGTTTGTGGAAACGCTCTCGACCTAAGGCCCACACCGGAGCGACCGTTGGTCGGCTCGGGACGGTCATGGACCTCGGCGACATATCGGCAGGAAGTCGGTGCGGGTAGCGCATAGGCGACGGGAGTTGGGTGGAGCCGTTGCTGAGTTGGCTGGCATGCCCAACATGCGCCGCCCCAGCGATGGGCCCGACTGACGAGTTCGCTGAGTGAAGCTATATCCACAACGCGCCGTGCCATGTTGACTTGGCCCTTCTAGGAAGTCGTCTCCTGCAACACGGCCTCCAGACCGCTGAGCGCGCTCGTCCGGGTAGGGGCCTCCGGCGCGCGGCCGTTGGTTTCGTCGGGCAGCCCGCGCACCGCGTCCTCCAAGCCGACGCGATACAGCAGGGCCCCGCTCAAGGACACGCGCTGACTTATGCCGGTCGTCCACCAGCTGCGCGGATTGGCCAGGACGGTGCGTCTTCCGTGCTTGCCGGAACGCGCCGTCGACGTTCGACTGTGGGGAAGATCAATACCTGCAGCACAGGAGCCGTCGATGTACTGGGACGCCGTCCGACCGCCGGCCCTCGAGCAGGTGTTCACCGTCGAGTGCGGACGCCTGCGACCTGGTGTGCCCGTTGTACGAGCCCGCGGTCGGCTGGACCGGGTTACGGGCGGCGAGCTGCGTCGGGCCGTCGACCGCTGCCTCGAGGCTTCCTCCTGGGCGGTCGTCGTCGATCTGACCGAGGTGACGGAGTTGCGGGTCGGCGCCGTGGCGAAGCTCGCCCGCATGGCCGAGCACGTCCGGACGGACTGCATCGGTCTGCACATTGTGACCAAGGGTGGTGTGGTGGACGGCCTGCTCGCCGGCGGACCGTTCGGTGACCGGCTCGTCATCCACCACAGTATCGCCGCGGTGCAGGGCGCGCTCGGCCGCTAGTTTCCGAAGGGGCTCGCGCGCAGCGTCGCCGAGGGAGGCCGGCCGAAACGTTGCTGGTAGGCGGCCGCGAACCGGCCGGGGTGCAGGAACCCCCAGCGTGCCGCCGCGACCCCGACGGTGATCTCCGCCGGGTCGCCGTCGAGGAGCTCGGCGTGGATGCGGTCCAGCCGGACGTTGCGCAGGTAGGTCATCGGCGGCAGCCCGAGGGCGTGTGCGAAGCGGTCCTGCAGGGTGCGGGCGCTGACGGCGACGGCAGCGGCGAGCTCGGCGATCGTCCAAGGGTGGGCGGGCCGGTCTTCGATCAGCTCCAGCGCCTGGCGAACCACCCGCGGTCGGGAGCGGCTGCGCCGCGGCGCAGTTCCTCGGAGTAGTTGTGCCGGTGGCCGAGCAGCAGCCCGTGGATCACGAGGCCCTCCAGGTGCCCGGCGGCGGCCGGGAAGCGCAGCATCCCGTCGGGCCGGTCCGCCTCCCGTTGGAGGACGTCGAGCGCCGTGAGCCACGTGCTCGCCGCACCGGTGGTGAGGTCCATCGCCACGGCGAACTCGAGCGGTCGCGGCAACGGGTGCCCCAGCAGCTTCTCCAGTTCCCGGTCCACCACCCCCCGCTCGAGCATGAGGCACAGCTGGGTACTACCGGCGCTCCACATGATGTCGGCGGGCGCCCGCGGCATGAAGACCGCCGGTCGCCGGGGGGTCGACTCCACGGGCTCGCGGAGACCGGAACGGGACCGTGTGGTGCCGGTCAGCGGCAGGTTCACGTGGTAGTTGCTCGCTTCGACCGTCAGCGTCCGGATCTTGGGCCCGTACCGCAGGTACCCGGCTGTGACGGCGCCCAGCCGCAGCGCGTTGAGTTGCATGTCCAGCTCGGCTGCACGCTCGAGCACCTCGACCCGGTGCGGCAGGAACACCGCGCCGACTTCCGCGTGCGCCTCGTCGAGATCGACGGTGCGGATCACGCAGCGTCCGGGAAACCGCTCGCCCACGCCTGTTCTTCCCTCTCGTCGCGCTAGGTGATCTTACGGCCTCAGCGCTCGGCCTCATCCCGCTTCGCGCGCCGCCGCTCGCGCTCGCGCGCGCCGTAGGTGGCTTCCCGCACAGCATCCTCACTCTCCAGGCTGGACCCCAAAGCGCCGGCGACGATGCCGATCGAGCTGCCGAGCCACACGAGCTTGAGGTAGCCGCCGGGGCCGACCGGCCGACGCAGGGTGTCCGCCAGGTAGCCAGGATCGATGAGCGCTGCCGCGGCCACGAGCATCACCGTGAACAGCAGCACGTTCATGCACGCCACCCCGATCAGGATGGTCAGGAGCGTGGAGGCGTTGTAGAGCGCGGACTTGGCCCGGTCGGTCGGGTCAGGGGGTCGCTCCCACAGGCGGTTGTACGCGATGATCCAGACCGTCATCGCGCCCACTGCGAGCAGATTGATCAACATCAGGCGGCTCGCCGACAACGACGCCGACATCTCCCAGAAGGACGCGGTCACGATCGCATAGGCGGCAGTCGCGACTGCAGCGGCCGTGGCGCTGGACAGCTGCGGCACCAACCGCCACGGCCGGTTCGCGCGCACCATCCCGTTGAGCAGGCGCAACCGCCCGGGCAGCGCCGCCATCGCGAGTTCGCCGTCGATACCGCGGGCGGCCGGGCCCGCCGCGGATGCGTCGCGTGAGGGCCGAGGCGTGCCGGTGGCCGGGGGAATCGCGCATTCGGTCGGTTCCCGACCGGGTTCGGTCAGCTTCCGGACGAGCCGGAGGGCGAGCCCCCTGGCCCGACGGCGCTGCCCGACGGCGCCGAGGGCGGGCACCGACACGACCCCGGCCCGGGCGTCCAGGTCGAACTCCGCCGCGACGGGCCGAGCGCCCGACCGACGTGGCAGGTCGGTCAGCAGGAGCACGAGGTCCCACTCGCGGGCGCGCCGGTGCCGGGCCGCCAGTTCGGTGATCGGGATTCGGCCGTCCTCGTCGAGCAGAATCGGCTCGCACCTGCTCGTCATCACCCAGTCGAACTCGTCGCTCACCGCCGAGCGCAGTGACGCGGGCAGTTCGTCGACCAGCCACTCCGCGAGCTGGGTCGGCACGCCGGGGTCCGCGAGTACCCCGATGCGCACCCGGGTGCCGGGAGAATCGGGGGGCGCCTCCGTCACGACGGCTGTCCCAGGTTGGTCACAGCGTCGCCGGCGACCGCCGGGACGGCCATGCCGAGGAGGAACACCAGCGTGACAACCGGGTGGGGGAAGTCGTCGGACGCCGATGGCTGACCCTTCCGCGGGATGCCACCACCGACCCCGGTTCCACGCAGAGGAAGAACGGTGCGCGGCGGACGGACGGTACCCGTCCTCGCGCGCGCTCATCGGCGTCGCCCATCGGGTGGGGTTCCCACCAGGGCTTGCTGCCGGAATGGGTAGCGCGCTAACGTTGGGAAACTAAGCCTGGCGAGCACGCCGCTCGATCGACTGTGGTGACCGGTCATCCGACGCGAAGGCAGAGCGCGATCGAGGAGATCCCGGCTTCCGCCAGTCCGTACGCGCCCTCCCGGCCTTCGATGTCGACGAGCCGGACGTCCTCCGGGTCGTGAGCGCGAGGCCGCGCTCCCGTGATCCGCGGCAGCGGACGAGCAGCCGCCGTCCACTACGCGCACACTGATGTGCCCGAGAGAACGCTGTCGGCGATAAGTCGCCTCTGGCTCGGGCGGGGATGACGGGCCCGGGAAAGTCTTGTTCCGAGGCGGCGGAGAGCCTTCAGGGTCGTCGTGCGCGCCGCGCCGACCGGAGCTGCTCGAGGTCGCCCTCAGCGAGCGCCGACCAGAACCGCAGCGCCGCGTGCTCCATCTCCAGCCCGAGTTCCAGGGTGATCATCCGCGGCTGGGCGTGCGGGTCGGCGCCGAACCGCTCGACCATCCCCTCGTAGACCGCGATCCGCTCCTCGTGCTGCTTGATCTGGTCGTGGGCGAGCGCGGGCACGTTCGCCGGGTCGCCGGCCTCGTTGAAGAACAGCTTCAGCTCGGCGATGTCACGCATCTGGAAGTGCTCGTGGGTGGGGGAGGCGAGCCAGTCCTGCAGCGCGGTGCGGCCGGCGTCGGTGAGCGAGTAGGTCTTGCGACGCCGCCCGGTCTCCTCGACGACGAGTTCGAGCAGCCCGAGCGCGGCCAGGCGGTCCGGCTCGGAGTACAGCTGGGCGTGCGGGAAGTGCCAGAAGTAGCCCACCGAGTGGCCCACGGCGCGTTTGAGCTCGTACGGCGTGGACGGGCCGCGCAGCGCGATCATCCCGAGTACGACGTACGACGTCGCGGACAGGCGGACGTCGTCCACTGGCCCTCCTTCTCGTCCTGGGACCCGCGATGGTAGCGGTCCGGACCGTCCGAGTCGTACGGTCCAGCCTTGCCTCCCGTCGGTCCGGATAGTACGGTCTGAAACAGAGCGTCGAGGAGGACGGATGGATCTCGGAACGGTCTTGCGGTGGACCGCCGAGCGCTTCCCGGTGCGCCCTGCGGTGCGCGGGAGCGGCCGGCACCTGAGCTACCGGGAGTGGGACGCGCGCACGGACCAGCTGGCACGGGCGCTCGCCGCCGAGGGGGTGCGGCCGGGCGACCGGGTCGCGCTCGCCCTGGCCGGCGGAGAGCCGCTGGCCAGCCTCCACCTGGCGGCGCAGAAGCTGGGCGCGGTCTCGGTGCCGCTGTCCACGCGGTTCTCGCCGGACGAGTTGCGCTACTGCGTCGAGGACGCCGATGCGCGCCTGATGGTGGCCGACACGGCCAACGGCGAGCGGGCCGCCGCGGCGGCCGCCGGTGGCGCCGTCGTGCTGCGGGAGGCGTCCGAGCTCGACGCCCGGGCCGGCGCCGAGCCCGACCACTCCCTCGGCACCCGCGCCGCCGAGTCGGACACCAGCGTGATGCTCTACACCTCGGGCACGACCGGCCGGCCCAAGGGCGTGCCGCGCACCCACCGCGCCGAGCACTCCGCGGCCGTCGCGCACGCGGTGCAGACGCAGCTGCGCGACGGCGAGGTCGTGCTGGGCGTGATGCCGATGTTCCACACAATGGGGCTGCGCACGCTGCTCGCGAGCATCGTCGTCGGGGGCACGTGGGTGGGGCAGCCCGCGTTCGACGCCGAGGAGTCGGTCGCGCTCATCGCGTCGGAGGGCGTGACGTCGCTGTACCTGGTGCCCACCACCTACTGGTCGCTGCTGCGCACCGGCCGGCTCGCGGAGGCGCGGCAGCTGGACCGGCTCGCCTACGCGGGGGCCGCGATGACGCCGTCGCTGGCCGAGCAGCTGGTGGCCGAGGTCGGGCCGCGCGCGTTCGTCAACCACTTCGGCAGCACCGAGATCTACACGTTCACCATCGGCCCGGACGTGGCCGCCAAGCCCGGGTCGGCCGGCCGGGCGGGGATCTTCTCCCGCGTGCGGCTCGTGGCGCCCGAGGTCGGCGCGCCGCCAGACGCGGTCGTCGCGCCGGGGGAGCAGGGCCAGGTCATCGTGTCGATGGAGAGCCTGGAGGCGTTCGCGGGCTACTGGCAGCGCCCCGACGCGGACGCCAAGTCGATCCGCGAGGGCTGGTACTACACCGGCGACCTGGCCGTCGCCGACGAGGACGGCGACCTGTGGGTGTCCGGCCGCGTCGACGACATGATCAATTCTGGCGGGGAGAACATCTACCCCGACGAGATCGAGGCCGCGCTCGTGCGCTGCACCGCCGTGGACGACGTGTGCGTCGTCGGGCTGCCCGACGAGCGCTGGGGCCACGCCGTCACCGCCTTCGTGGTGCCGGCGAAGGGTACCGATCCGGTCTTCGCCGTCGAGCAGGCGGTGGCGTACGCCCGCGAGGTGCTGCCGTCGCTCAAGCGGCCCAAGCGCGTGGT
This sequence comes from Pseudonocardia kunmingensis, assembly GCF_006716445.1. Classification (GTDB taxonomy): domain Bacteria; phylum Actinomycetota; class Actinomycetes; order Mycobacteriales; family Pseudonocardiaceae; genus Pseudonocardia; species Pseudonocardia kunmingensis. Next base: position 178,438 of record NZ_VFPA01000001.1, on the reverse strand, counting down.
CGCGGTGGAGTCCGTCCCGCGCTCCGGGGTGGGCAAGACGCTGCGCCGCACGCTCGTCGCCGGGGACTTCGCCCCGCTGGCCGACAGCGCCAAGGAGCCGACGCATGACTGAGCACGAGCGCTGGATGCCCGCCCGCGTCGAGGACGCGCCGCTGGTCACCGGCCGGGGCCGGTTCCTCGACGACATCGACCCGCTCCCCGGCACCCTCGTCGCCGCCGTCGTGCGCTCCACGCAGCCGCACGCCGGGCTGCGGTCGGTGGACCTGTCCCGGGCCCGGGCGCACCCCGGCGTCGCCGCGGTGATCGGGCCGGACGACGTGCGCGCCGCGCTGCGTCCGTTCCCGCTGTCCACCGGGGCCGTGATGCCCTACTACCCGACGGGCACCGACAAGGTGCGGTTCGTCGGCGAGCCGATCGCGGTCGTAGTGGCCACCGACCGGTACACGGCCGAGGACGCCGCCGAGCTGGTGGCGGTCGACTACGAGCCGCTGCCCGTCATCGTGCACCCGCGGGCCGCGCTGGAGGCCGACGCGCCGCTGCTGCACGACGACGCAGGGTCGAACGTCGCCACCGACCGCACGTTCTCCTTCGGCCCGGTGGACGAGGCGTTCGCGCAGGCCGCGCACGTCGTCGAGGGCGAGTACGACTTCCCGCGGTACTCGTCGGTGCCGATGGAGTGCTACTCCGTGATCGCCGACTGGCGCGACGGGTCCGACGGGCCCTCCATCGAGGCGTGGGCCAACTTCCACGGTCCGTTCACGATGGTGCCGGTCATGGCGGGGGCGCTGGGCCTGCCGACGTCACGGATCCGGCTGCACGTGCCGGCCGACATCGGCGGGAGCTTCGGCATCAAGGCGGGGATCTACCCGTACGTGGTGCTCATGGCGCTCGCGTCCAAGCACGCGGGCACGCCGGTGCGCTGGACCGAGGACCGCAGCGAGCACCTGCTCGCGAGCTCCGCGGGCGCGGACCGGGTGATGCGGTTCGCCGCGGCGGTCGCCGCCGACGGCACCGTCACCGGGCTCAAGGCCGACCTCGTCGACAACGTCGGCGCGTACCTGCGCCCGCCGGAGCCGTCCACGCTGTACCGCTGCTTCGGCAACATCACCGGGCCGTACGGAATCGACGCCGTGCAGATCCGGGCACGGGCCGTCGTCACGAACCAGATGCCGGTGGGGCTCAACCGCGGGTTCGGCGGGCAGCAGCTCTACTTCGGGCTCGAGCGCCTGATGGACGCCGTCGCCGACGCCGTCGGCCAGGACGTGCTCGACGTGCGCCGGCGCAACCTCGTCGGCTCGTTCCCGCACGAGACGCCGACGGGCGGCGTGTACGACTCGGGCGACTACGCCGCCGCCGTCGAGCTGGCGGCGAAGAACGCCGACCTCTCCGAGCTGCGCGCCCGCCAGGACGAGGTGCGCGCGGCGGGCGGCTTCTACGGCGTCGGCGTCGGGCTCGTGGTCGACCCGTCCGGCACCAACATCGGCTACGTCGGGCTGGCCACGCCGAGCGAGCAGCGCAAGCCCGGGCGCGACAAGTCCGGCTCCACCGAGCACGTGCGGATCGCCGTCGACATGCAGGGCCTGGTCACGGTGATGCTGGGCAGCGTGCCGCAGGGGCAGGGGCACGCCACCGTGGCCCGGACGGTCGCGGCACGGCGGCTCGGCCTGCCGGTCGAGCAGGTGCGCGTCGTCGTCGACATGGACACCGCCACCACGCCGTGGACGGTCACCTCCGGCAGCTACTCGTCGCGGTTCGCCCCGCTGGTGACGAGCGCGGTCGTCGAGGCCGCCGACCGGATCGCGGGCACCGTCCGCGCGGCCGCCGGGGTGCTGCTGGACCTGCCGTCCGAGGAGCTGGAGCTGGCCGACGGCCTGGTCCGGCACCGGTCCGAGCCGGACCGCGCCGTGCAGTTCCGGCACGCGGCCGGGCTGGTGCACTGGGACCCCGGCGCCCTGCCCCCGGGCACACCCGCCCGGCTGTACGAGGAGGCGGCGTTCACCCCGGCCGAGGCCAAGGCCGCGACCAAGGACGACCGCATCAACTCCTCGCTCTGCTACGGGTTCGTGGCCGAGATCGTCGCGGTGCGGATCGACCCGGACACCCTCGAGATCACCGTCGACCGGGTCTCGTCCGTGCACGACGCCGGCACCGTGCTCAACCAGCAGCTGCTCGACGGCCAGGTGCTCGGCGCGCTCACCCACGGCCTCGGCGGGGCCATGTACGAGGAGTTCACCTACGCCGACTCGGGCCAGCCGACGTCCGGCACGTTCCTCGACTACCTGTGCCCCACCACCGCCGAGACGGGCTACCAGCTGCGCACCGACCACGTGGTGTCCCCGTCGCCGCTCACCCCGCTCGGGGCGAAGGGGTGCGGGGAGGGCTCGTCGATGAGCTTCCCGGTGGCGTTCGCGAACGCCGTCGCCGACGCGCTGCGGCCCGCAGGCGTCCCCATCACCCGGCTCCCGCTGCACGGCGACGTGCTGCACCAGCTGCTGGCCGGGACCGACACAGACAAGGAGCTGTCCTCACATGGCACTGACCGGCGGTGACGTCCTGCTCGACCGCAGCCCGGACGGGCGGATCGCGTACCTGACCCTCTCCCACGGCACGTACACCGTGATCACGTGGGAGATGCGCCAGCTCGTGGCGGAGCGGTTCGCCGAGATCGACCGCGACGGCGACGTGCGCGTGGTGGTCGTCCGGTCCGACGGCGAGCACTTCTCCTCGGGCGGGGACATCGCGGGCTTCATGGAGGTCGACCCGATCGACTTCACCGACCTCGGCCACAACGTCACGGCGGCGGCACGCAGCCCGAAGCCGGTGATCGCGGCCGTCGACGGCTACTGCTTCGGCGTGGGCCTGGAGATGGTGCTGTCCTGCGACATCCGACTGGCCACCCCGCGCAGCCAGTTCGCGCTGCCGGAGATGAACCTCGGGATGATCCCCGGCTCCGGCGGCACGCAGCGGCTCGGGCGGCTGATCGGCCTGTCGCGGGCGAAGTTCCACATCATGACCGCCACGCGGATCCAGGCGCAGCAGGCGCTCGACTGGGGCGTGGTGGCCGGCCTGCACGACGACCGGGACGCCCTGTACGCCGCGGTCGACGAGCTGGCGCTGAAGATGGCCGACTTCTCCCCGTCGGCGCAGCGCACCGCGAAGGAGGTCCTCGACAAGGGCCTCGACGGGCCGCTGTACACCGGCGTCGAGCTGGAGCGGAAGGCCTACTCGATGCTGCGCGCCACGAACGACTTCGCCGAGGGTGTGAAGGCGTTCGGCGAGAAGCGCAAGCCGGCCTTCCAGGGGCGGTGACATGAAGGCCCCGCCGTTCGCCTACGTCCGCCCCGCCACGCTCGACGACGTGCTCGCCGAGCTGGCGGGTGGTGACGCGAAGGTGCTCGCGGGCGGGCAGTCGCTCGTGCCCGTGCTGGCGATGCGGCTGGGCCGGCCCGCGACGCTCGTCGACATCAACTCCGTGTCCGACCTGCACGGGCTCGAGGCGGTGTCCGGGCAGCTGCGGGTCGGTGCCGCCGTGCGGCAGCGCACGGTCGAGCGGGCCGAGCAGGCCCGCGCGGTGCCGCTGATCGGGATGGCGCTGCCGTTCGTCGGGCACCGGGAGCTGCGCAGCCGCGGCACCGTCGTGGGCAGCCTGGCTCACGCCGACCCCGCGGCCGAGCTGCCCGCCGTCGCCGCGTGCCTGGAGGCGACGATCGAGGTCGCCGGCCCGCGCGGGCGCCGGTCGGTGCCCGCCGCCGAGTTCTTCGCCGGCGCCATGACGACGGGCGCGGGTCCGGACGAGGTCGTCGTCGCCGCCCGGTTCCCGACCGCGCGGCCGGGGGAGGGGTTCGGGTTCGCCGAGATCGCGCGGCGGCACGGGGACTTCGCCCTCGCGGGCGTCGCCGCCCGCGTGCGCGTCGACGGCGACGGCGTCACCGACGCGCGGCTCACCGGGTTCGGCGTCTCCGACCGGCCGGTGTCCCGCGACGTCACGGCGCTGGTCCGGGCCGCGGGCGAGCACGAGCCGGAGCTGCGCGCCGCCACCGCCGAGCTCGCCACCGAGGTCGTCGACACCGCCGGGGACGCTCACGGCTCCACCGGCTACCGCAGGCGCCTGTTCGGGGTGCTCGCCGCGCGCGAGCTGGCCCGTGCGGTGCGCCGCGCACGTTCCCGCCAGGAGGTACCGGCATGACGCGGCCGCAGGCACGTCCCGAGAAGGTCGCGGCGGGGGAGTCCGTCGCGATCACGATGACGGTGAACGGCACCGAGGTGACGGTGCACGCGCCGCCGCGCGTGCACCTGGCCGACGTGCTGCGCGAGCAGCTCGGCCTGACGGGCACGCACCTCGGCTGCGAGCACGGCGTGTGCGGCATGTGCACGGTGCTCGTGGACGGCGCGGCGGCCCGGGCCTGCCTGCTGTTCGCGGTGCAGTGCGACGGCGCGGACGTCGTCACGGTGGAGGGGCTGGGCAGCCCGGAGGAGCAGCACCCGCTGCAGCAGGCGTTCTCCGCCCACCACGGACTGCAGTGCGGCTTCTGCACGCCCGGGATGCTGATGAGCAGCTACGACCTGCTCGCCGACGGCCCGCAGGGCACCGCGATCCCGCCCGAGGACCTGCCGGTGGAGATGTCGGGCGTGCTGTGCCGGTGCACGGGCTACCGGGGCATCCTCGCGGCCGTGGCCGACGTCGCCGCGGAGCACCCGGACGGCCTGCCCGGCCCGCGCGCCTGCGGTGCGCGCACGCTGGTCGGCCGCGGGGGCGGGCGCCCGCAGTCGGGGGCGGAGGAGCCGGCCGACGAGCCTCGGGTGCAGGTGCCCGCCGAGGTGCGGCTGCCGACGGGAGCGCCGTCGGTCTCCGTCGAGGTGCGCAGCGAGCTGGCCGTGCCGGTCGAGAAGGCGTGGGAGGTGCTCGACGACTTCCACCGCCTGGCCGCCTGCCTGCCCGGCGCGGAGCTCGTCGAGGTGCTGGCCGAGAACCGCTACCGCGGCCGGGCGACGGTCGCGCTCGGGCCCGTGAAGCTGGCCTTCGACGGGCTGGCGCAGGTGGTCGAGCACGCGCCGGACGCGCACCGCCTGCGGGTGCACGCCCAGGGCGCCGACACCGGGGGCAGCACCACGCAGGCCGACATCCGGCTGCACGCCGAGCCCGCTCCCGACGGCGGCACGGTCCTGCAGGCCGAGGCGGCGCTGTTCCTGTCCGGGCGGATCGCGCAGTTCGGGCGGGCGCTGGCCGGCGACGTGAGCAGGCGGCTGTTCGAGCAGTTCGCCGTGGCCGTCGAGGAGAACGCGCGCACGGGCCGGGCCCCGGCGACCCCGGCGCGGCCGCCCGGTGCGCTGTCGCTGCTCGCCGCGACGCTCGGGGCGCGGCTGCGCGCGGCGTTGCGCCGGCTGCGCCGGACCCGGTAGCCCGCGGCCGTGGAGCTGCACCAGCTGCGCTACTTCGTGGCCGTGGCGCGCGAGGGCAGCATGACGCGGGCCGCCACCTCGCTGTTCCTGGCCCAGCCCACGCTGTCGATCCAGATCCGCAAGCTCGAGCAGGACGTCGGGGCCAAGCTGTTCGAACGGCTGGCCCGGCGGGTGGTGCTGACGGCGGCGGGGGAGGCGTTCCTCGAGCACGCCGAGGCCGCGCTCGCCGAGATCGCACACGCCCGCGACCGGGTGGCGGCGGTCAGCGGGCTGCGCGAGGGCCGGGTGACCGTCGGCGTGCTGCCGAGCGTCGGCGCGTACCTGCTGCCCGGCGTGCTGACGGCGTTCCGCGAGGAGCATCCGGGCGTGGCCGTGCGGATGGTGGAGCACGACGTCTCGCGCGACTTCGAGCGGCTCGTCCAGGACGGTGAGCTGGACATGGCCGTCACGCGGCTGCCCGCGACCCTCGCCGGCCTCGGGTGCCGCACGCTCGTGCGCGAGCCGATCGTGGTGCTGGTGCCGCCCGGCCACCCGCTGCAGGGGCGCGCAGGCGTCGCGCTGCGGGAGCTGGCCGACGAAAACTTCGTCTGCATGCGCGGCGGCTACGGCCTGCGCGACCTCGCCGACGGGCTCTGCGACCAGGCCGGGTTCGCGCCCCGGGTCGTGATCGAGACCGGGCAGCTGTCGATCGTGCACGGCATGGTGCGCAGCGGGCTCGGGGTCGCGCTGCTGCCCCGGCTCGCCGCGACGGGAGCCGAGCACGTCGTGCCCGTGACCGACCCGGACGCCCGGCGGGAGCTGGGCGTCGTCTGGCGGCGCACGGCGCTGGAGTCCCCGCCGGTGGCCGCGTTCCTGGAGCGGCTGCTCGCGGCGGGTGACGCCGGCCGCGGCTGAGGCGCCCCGCTGCCGCGAGCTATGCCTCCCATAGCGCATCGGACGTACCAATCGGACCGTCCGGATCGTACGGTCTGGAGAGTCTCAGCGGAGGTGAGCCAGCGTGGGCGAGAACGGACAGCGCGGTCCCGTGTTCGACCCCCATTCCCCTGACCTGTCCCCGGACCGCGCGTACGAGCTGTACGCGCAGCTGCGGTTCCGGGTGCCCGGTCAGCCGGGGCGAGCAGCACGGCGGGTACTGGGCGGTGTCCCGGTACACCGACGTCAAAGCCGCGGCGAGCGACCACACCACCTACTCCTCGCGCGGCGGGGTCTACGTCCCGGCGGTGTCCGACCACCGGTTCCCGCCGATCGACTACGACCCGCCCGAGCACGCCGCCTTCCGTGCGCTGATCGCCCCGCTCACCAGCGGGGCCGCGGCGAAGGCGATGGAGCCGCACGTCCGGGCCACCGTCGACCGGCTCGTGGACGGCTTCGTCGAGCGCGGGTCCGCCGAGCTCGTCGAGGAGCTCGCGATCCCGCTGCCACTGGACGTGATCACCCGGCTGTACGGCCTGGGGCCGGAGCAGACCGAGGAGATCCGCGCCTACTCGCTGGAGTTCCTCGCGCACGCGTCCGGCCCGCGGGGCCGCGAGGTGATCGACCGCGTGCGCGAGTACTGGATGGCGATGTTCGCCGACCGGCGCGCGCACCCCCGCGACGACTTCGTCACCGGCCTCGTGCGCGCGAACGAGGCCGACGGCCTCGGCGCCGACGACGCCACCTTGGCCAACATGATGTTCATCCTGACCTACGCGGGTCACGACTCCACCGCGCTCGGTCTGTCGAACACCCTGCTCTACCTCGCCGAGCACCCCGAGGTGCAGGAACGGCTGCGCGCCGAGCCCGCGCTGGTGACGAGCACGATCGACGAGGTCCTGCGCTACGAGACGCCGCTGCACTGGTTCCCGCGGCAGCTGACGGCCGACACCTGCCTCGCCGGGCAGGAGCTGCGCGCGGGGGAGCGGGTGCTGCTGCTGTTCGCCTCGGCCAACCGCGACCCGGAGGTCTTCGACCGCCCGGACGACATCGTCATCGACCGCAGGCCGAACCGGCACCTGGCCTTCGGCGCCGGTATCCACACCTGCCCCGGCATGGCGCTCGCCAAGCTCGAGATCAGGGCCGCCGTGGAGGGCCTGCTCGCCCGCGTCCCGGGCTTCCGCGTCGCGGGCGAGGTCGAGCGCACCGATCCCCTCGAGGGCGGCGGGCGGCACCTGGGCGTGCGCCGCCTGCCCGTGACCTGGTCCGACGACGTGACCCGGAGGAACGCGTGACCACCAGCACCCCTGCCGCACCGACGCGGCGCCAGATGATCACGGCGGGCGGCGCCTCCGTCGTCGGCTTCGGCTTCGACCTGTTCGACCTGTTCATCCTCCTCTACGTCGCCTCGACCGTCGGGCCGCTGTTCTTCCCGTCGTCGAGCCCGACGCTCACGCTCGCGGCCACGTTCGCCTCGTTCGGGGTGAGCCTGGTGATGCGCCCGCTCGGCGGCGGCGTGTTCGGGCGCTACGCCGACCGCCACGGCCGGCGCCGCACCCTCATCGTCACGGTCGGCGGCGTCGGCGTCGCGACGTCGGTGATGGGGCTCCTGCCCACCTACGCCGACATCGGCGTCCTCGCCCCGATCGTCTTCATCCTCCTGCGTCTCGTGCAGGGGCTGCTGGTCGGCGGGGTCGTCGCGTCCACCCATACGCTCGGCACCGAGACCGTCTCGCCGCGCTGGCGCGGCATGGTCTCCGGGCTGGTCGCCGGCGGCGGCGCGGCGATCGGCGCGGTGATCGCGTCGCTGGTGTTCCTCGCCGTGTCCGCGGCCTTCCCGGGCGAGCAGTTCGCGGTGTGGGGCTGGCGGGTCATGTTCCTCAGTGGCCTGGCCGCCTCGCTGCTGAGCCTGCTGCTGTTCCGCGTGGTCGAGGAGTCGCCGGTCTGGAAGGCCGCGAAGCAGGAGCCGCAGGCCGCGCCGGCGCGGGCCGCCGACCTGTTCGCGCCCGAGCGGCGGCGCACGCTGCTCACCAGCCTCGCGCTGGTGGTCGGCGGCGGCGCCCAGTACTACCTCACGTCCGGGTACCTGCCGACGTTCTACGCCAGCATCAACGAGGTGCCGCCCGGGCCCCGGGGCCTGCTGCTCGTGTGGACGAGCCTCGCGATCCTGCCGGCCGCGCTGCTCGCCGGGCACCTGTCGGAGAAGTACGGGCGTCGGCCGATCTGCCTCGTCGCGGGCGCGGTCAACATCGTCGCGCTGCCGCTGCTCGCGCTGGCGATGGCCGGCTACGGACCCACCGACACCGGGGCCCTGCTCGGCTACGGGCTGCTGCTGACGGTGCTCGCCAACGCCTCGTACGCCGTGGTGCCGATCTACCTCAACGAGCGGTTCCCCACCCGCCTGCGGGCGACGGCGACCGCGCTGGTCTGGAACGGCGGGTTCGCGATCGGCGGCCTCATGACCACGTTCGTCAGCCTGGCCAGCCCCACCTGGCCGACATCCCCAGCCGGCTCTCGGTCTTCCTGGCCGCCAGCGTCGCGCTGTTCCTGGTCGGCGCGGTGCTCTCGCCGGAGACCCGCGGTGGCCTGGACCGCGACGGGGAGGAGGCGGCGCTCGCGCCGACCACCGCTCCGGCCACTGCACCGACCACTGCCCCGACCACTGCCCCGACCACTCCGAAGGAGGCCTGAGACATGGGAGCCGACGGCAGGACCGTCGTCGTCACCGGCGCGGCGGGCGGGATCGGCGGCCGCTACGTGCACGCCTTCACCGCGTCCGGCGCGAACGTCCTCGCCACGGACGTCGCCGCGGCCACCGGGGCCGGGACGGCGCTGGCGGAGAAGGCGAGCACGGCATCGGCGGGGCGTGCGGTGTTCGTCCCCGGCGACATCACCTCCGACGACGACTGGGCGGCGGTCGTCGAGGCCGCGCGCGCCGAGTTCGGCGGCGTGGATGTCCTGGTGAACAACGCCGCCGTCTACCAGGGGCTCGCGAGCAAGCGCCCGCTGACCGAGCTCACCACCGAGGACTGGGACACCGTGCTGCGGGTCAACGTCCGCGGCTCGTGGCAGGGCATCCGCGCGGTCGTGCCGGCGATGCGCGCCGCCGACGGCGGGCGGATCGTCAACATCTCGTCCACGGTGGCCAGGATGGGTGCCCCGGGGTTCGCGCACTACGTCGCCTCCAAGGCGGCGGTGGACGGGCTCACCCGGGCCGCCGCCCGGGAGCTCGGCGCGCACGGCATCACCGTCAACGCGGTGGCGCCCGGCCTCGTCAGCGACGAGGCCAGCCGCACGCTCAACACAGACGACTACATCGCGACCGCCGCCCGCGGGCGCGCACTCGGCCGGGAGATGGCGCCCGACGACCTCGTCGGCGCCGTGCTGTTCCTGGCCTCCGCGGAGGCCGGTTTCGTGACGGGCCAGACGCTCGTCGTCGACGGGGGCGGGGTGTTCACGTGACCAGCGCGTGGGTGGTCCTGCTCGCCGTCGTGGCCTACATGGTGGTGCTCGCCGGCATCAGCTACGTCGTGCGGCGCTCGTCGCGGACCTCGGAGGGCTTGGCCAACGGCGGCCGGGTGTTCCCGGCGGTGCTGATCGGGTTCCTGCTGATGTCGGAGTTCATCGGGACGTCGGCGACGCTCGGCACCGCGCAGGAGGCCTACGACGTCGGCATCTCCGCGGCCTGGAACGTCGTCGCCCTCGCGATCGGCTTCGTCCTGTTCTCGCTCTTCGTGGCGCGCAGGTACAAGGCGCTGGGGGAGAACACGATCTCCGGCGCGCTGGCCAGCACCTACGGCGAGGGCGTCCGCACCGCAACTTCGGTGATCATGACCTGCGCCCTGCTCATCGTCGCCGTCGCCATCTACGCCAGCGGCGGGGCGATGCTGTCGAGCCTGCTGGGCATCGACCGGGACCTGGCCATCGTCGTCGTCGGCGTGCTCGCCACGGTGTACGTGGTGATCGGCGGGATGCGCTCGGTGGTCTACACGAACGTGCTGCACGCGGTGCTGAAGCTGGCCGCGGTGGGCCTGCTCGCCGTGATCGGCGTGACCCGCGTGGGCGGGCTCGGCGAGCTGCGGGCGGCGCTGCCGGCGGAGAACTTCTCGGTCGACGGCGTCGGCTGGGGCCAGATCTTCGCCTGGCTCATCGCCGGCGTCGGGGCGATCTTCGCGACCCAGTACGTGGTGCAGGCCGTCACGACCGTCGCCGACCCCGGCCGCGCCCAGCGGGCCGGCTTCTACTCGGCGCTGATGCTCGTGCCGTTCGGCATCCTCGCGGCCGTGGTCGGGATGGTCGCCGCCGCCCTGTACCCGGGCATCGACTCCCTCGACGCGCTCCCGACGCTCGCCGTCGACGTGCACCCGTTGGTGACCGCGATCGTCATGTGCGGGCTGGTCGGGGCGATCCTCGGCAGCATCGCGGCGCTGATCATCGGCTCGGCGACGCTCCTGCTCAAGGACTTCTACCGGCCGTTCTTCAACCGCGACGGCGACGACCGCAAGGACGTCGTGTTCCTGCGGGTGGCGACGTTCGGGGCCGGGGTCGTGCCGATCGCGCTCGCGCTGTTCGCCTCGGACGTGCTCGCCGTGACGTTCCTGGCCAAGTCGCTGCGCGCGGCGCTGGCCGTGCTGATCGTGCTGATGTTCTACCGGCCCACCTACGGCAGCAGCCGCGGCGCGGTCGTGTCCATCCTCGCCGCGCTGGTGGCGACGACCGGGTGGTTCCTCGCCGGCGACCCGTTCGGCATCGACAACGCCTACGTCGCCGTCGCCTGCCCGCTGGTGATCATGACGGTGGTGCACCTGCTCGGGAAGCGCCGCGGAACCCCGCAGGAACCCCTCGTGAAGGAGCAGACCGCATGACCCCGCCCGTGGGCTCGTCGCTGCGCGGCTGGCTGGACCACCTGCAGTCCCGCGGCCGGCTCGCCGTCGCGCAACCGGACGTCGACCTGCGCTTCGGCGTCGCCGGCGTCGCCAACCGCCTCGACGGCCGCAGCGCCTCCCTGTTCCCGCGCCCGGGCGGGCATCCGGTCCCCGTCGTGTCCGGGCTGCTGTCGGACCGCGCGTGGATGGCCGAGGCCATGGGTGTGCCGCCGGACGGGCTGCTCGAGCGCTACCGCAGCGCGTGCCTGGAGCCCGTGCCCAGCCGGGAGGTCGAGACCGCGCCGTGCCAGGAGGTCGTCCGCTCCGACGTCGACCTGACCACGATGCTGCCGATCCCCACCCACAACGAGCACGACCACGGCGCCTACATCACGGCGGGCCTGCTGATCGCGCGCCGGCCCGGCACCGGGGTGCAGAACGTGTCGATCCACCGCCTGCAGGTGAGCGGGCCCGACCGGCTCGGCGCGCTGCTGCTGCCCCGCCACACCCTCGCGTTCTTCCAGGCGCAGGAGGCCGAGGGAGCCGACCTGGAGATCGCGATCGTGATCGGCGTCGACCCGCTCACGCTGATGGCGTCGCAGGCCATCGTCCCCATCGACCACGACGAGCTGGAGATCTCCGGCGCGCTGCGCGGCGAGCCGCTGCCCGTCGTCCGCTGCGTCACCAACGAGGTGCGCGTGCCCGCCGACGCCGAGATCGTCCTCGAGGGACGGCTGCTCGCACAGGTCCGCGAGCCCGAGGGGCCGTTCGGCGAGTTCCCGCAGTACTACGGGCCGCGCGCGGAGCGGCACGTCATCGAGATCGACGCGATCACGACGCGCGAGTCGCCGCTGTTCCACACGATCGTCGGCGGCGGGCTGGAGCACCTGCTGCTCGGTGGCATCCCGCGCGAGGCCTCGTTCCTGGCGAGCCTGCGCCGCAGCTTCCCCTGCGTGCGCGACATCCACCTGTCCCGCGGCGGCACCTGCCGCTACCACCTCTACGTCCAGGTGGAGCGGCCCGCACCGGGCGAGGCGAAGAACGTCGTCCTCGGCGCGCTCGGCACGCACTACGACATCAAGCACGTCACGGTGGTCGACACCGACGTCGACGTGCACGACCCCACCGAGGTCGAGTGGGCCGTCGCCACGCGGTTCCAGGCCGACCGCGACCTCGTGGTGGTCGGCGGCAGCCAGGGTTCGAAGCTCGACCCGTCCACCGACGACGGGGTCGGCGCCAAGATGGGGCTGGACGCCACGGTGCCGGTGGACGCGCCACCGATGAAGTTCACGCGGATCGCCGTGCCCGGCGAGCGGGAGCTCGACCTCGACGCGCTCACCGCGCCCGCCCCGGCCGGCTGGGCGGAGGTGGCCCGTGGCTGAGCCCCGCCTGGTCGTCGGGATCTCCGGGGCCTCCGGCGTCGCCTACGGCGTGCGGCTGCTGGAGCTGCTGCGCCCCACGCCGGTGCAGACCCACCTCGTCGTCACCAAGTCGGCGCGCATGACGCTGGCCTACGAGACCGACATGCCGCTCGGCGACCTCACCGCCCTCGCCGACGTGTGCCACTCCAACACCGACCTCGGTGCGCCGATCTCCAGCGGCTCGTTCCGGACGTTGGGGATGGTCGTGGCGCCGTGCTCGGTGAAGTCGATGTCCGAGATCGCCTCGGGCGTGACGACGAGCCTGCTCGCCCGCGCCGCGGACGTCGTGCTCAAGGAGCGGCGCCGGCTCGTGCTGATGCTCCGGGAGACCCCGCTGCACCGCAACCACCTGCGCACCATGGCGGAGCTGACGGAGCTCGGCGCGGTGATCGCACCGCCCGTGCCCGCGTTCTACGCCCGCCCGACGAGCCTGGAGGAGATGGTGGACCACACCGTCGGGCGCGTGCTCGACCTCTTCGACCTCGACGTCGGCGTCGTCCGCCGGTGGGGCGGGACCCCGGCGGAGGTGGCGAGGTGATCGAGCCGCGCCTGGACCACCTCGTGCACGCCGGCCCCGACCTCGACGCGCTCGTCGCCGAGTTCACCGAGCGCACCGGCGTGGCGCCCGTGCTCGGCGGCCGCCACGTCGGCCGCGGCACCCGCAACCACCTCGTCGGTCTCGGCGGGAACGCGTACCTGGAGCTGATCGGGCCGGACGACCCCGCGGTGCGGCCCCTGCCCGAGGTCTTCGGGATCGACCGGCTGACCGCGTCGCGGCTGGCGGCCTGGGTCGTGCGCCCGGACGACCTCGACGCCACCGTGCAGCGGGCGCGCGACGGCGGCTACGACCCGGGGGACATCGCGGCGCTGTCGCGCCGCACACCGGACGGGCGTCTGCTCGAGTGGCGCCTGACCCCCAACCGCGGCGACCGGTTCGGCGGGCTCGCACCCGCGCTCATCGACTGGCAGGACGCCCGCCACCCCACCGCCGACGGCCTGCCGCAGCTGCGGCTGGTGTCGCTCGTCGGGCGCCACCCCGACCCGCCCGCCGTCGAGAGCGCCCTGGCCGCCCTCGACGTGCAGCTGGACGTCACGACCGGGCCGCCCGGCCTGGAAGCGGTGCTCGACACCCCCCACGGCCGCATCACCCTCTGACCGCGGAAGGACTCCGGATGACCAAGCGGACGATCGGGCTGGCGCTCCCGCAGCGCGGCACCTTCTTCGACGTGCTGAGCCTGTCCGAGCTCGTCGAGACTGGCCACTGGGCCGACGAGACCGGGCTGTTCGACTCGGTCTGGATCGGCGACAGCCTGCTGGCCAAGCCCCGGCCGGAGGCGGTGGCGCTGTTCGGGTCGCTCGCCGCGGTCACCCGGAACGTCACGCTGGCCGTGGGCTGCCTCGCCACGTTCCCGGTGCGCGACCCGGTGCTGTTCGCCGACCAGTGGGCCACGCTCGACCAGCTCTCGAACGGGCGCATGCTGCTCGCGGTGTGCACCGGGATCGTGAAGCCGAACGACGCGTCGGCGCGCGAGGGCGCGGTCTACGGCGTCGCCGACGCCTCCCGCGCCGCGCGCATGGAGGAGAACATGGAGATCGTCCGCCGCCTGTGGGCGGAGGACGACGTGACCTTCTCCGGTCGCTACACCTCGTTCGAGAACGTCACCGTGCTGCCCCGGCCCGTGCAGTCGCCACCGCCGATCTACATCGCGTCCAACCCCGTGCCGCAGCCGCTCGCCACCCGTGCGCTGCACCGCGTGGCGCGGGTCGCCGACGGCTGGATGACCACCCGCAAGACGCCGGAGCACCTGACCGTCAACCTCCCGGCGATCAAGGAGTTCCTGGTGGAGGAGGGGCGGGACCCCGACGCGTTCGGCGTCTCCGCGTACCACAACCTCAACCTGGACCCGGACCGCGAGGCGGCCTACGACGAGAGCTACCGCTTCATGCGGGAGTACTACGGGCCGGTCTTCGGCCCGGAGGCCGTCCGGAACTGGACGGCCGCAGGCACTCCCGAGCAGGCGGCCGCCGACATCCGGCAGCTCTACGCCGACGGCGCCACCGAGGTCACCCTGCGGATCACGTCGTGGGACTGGCGCAGGCAGCTCGACCTGCTGGTCAAGGAGGTGCTCCCGCTGGTCCAAGGCGGCTGACGGTCAGCGCACGCGGGCTTGCCGAGTCGGAGATCGCCGTCTGACGGCCGAGATCGGCGTCCGCGAGGTCGTGCCTTGGTTTGAAGCTCGTTGTCGCCTGCCGGTGTGAGTCCGGTCCGGGTAGCTGCCAGGAGGCCCGGTAGCAGGCTGGCGGTCTGGTCTGGAAACGGGTCGGGCCGAAGCCCAGCGTCGAAAGCCCTTGTAGGGGAAGCGAATCAGCGGTCCGTAGCGGGTAGCGAAGCCTGCCGCGTCGTTAGACATTGAGGGAGAGCCGAGCCGAGCGGTTCACGGTGAAGGCCATGGAAGCGGTGAAGAGCCTGGAAGCGCAGCCGCGAAGGACTTCTCGGCGTATGGGGCGCGGAACGTTGAGATGGTGACGGCGGGAACTGGAGAGACCCTCCCCGGCCGAAGCGCCCTGCGATCGGCGTGGACGGCCCGTCCTATAACCGGTGTGGAGCCGGGAAGTGGATCGGGTGCCGGGAGGGAGTCGGAGGCTGCCGTAGTACTGATCGAGCTGTGCGGACAGCACAACCGCCGGTGAGGGAAGGGCCGCTACTTCGTTCATGCGTAGTTCTGTAGGGAGGGGGCCCGGTGAGTGCCGATAAGGCTAGTTTCACCGCCGCGGGATCTGTGAAACTGGATTCGGTCCGTGCCTTGCAGCATGCGCTTTGCCGGTCGGCCAAGGCTGATCCGGGACGACGGTTTCACGCGCTGCGGGACAAGGTCTATCGCAGAGACGTCCTGTGGCGAGCGTGGGTTACGGTGCGCCGGAATGACGGTGCGCCGGGCATTGACAAGATCACCCTGGCTGATGCCGAGGAGTACGGCGTCAGTCGGCTCCTCGGCGAGTTGGCCGAGGACCTGAGGAACGGACGGTGGCGGTCGTTGTCGGCGCGGCGGGTGTTCATCCCGAAGCCCGGCACGGTCGAGCAGCGTCCGTTGTCGATCCCTTCGGTCCGTGACCGCATCGTGCAGGCGGCGTTGAAGACCGTGCTCGAGCCGATCTTCGAGGCTGACTTTCTGCCGTGCAGCTTTGGGTTCCGCCCGAGGTGCTCGGCGCACGACGCCCTGCAGGTCTTGATCGATGAGTCCTGGCGGGGCAGGCGGTGGGTGGTGGAGACGGACATCGCCGACTGTTTTGGGGCGATTCCGCACGAGGAGTTGATGCGAGCGGTCGAGGAACGCGTCTGTGACTAGGGCGTGCTGCGGCTTCTGCGCGTGATGTTGCGCGCCGGGGTGATGCAGGACGGCCGGGTCCGTCGGCCGGTCACCGGCACCCCTCAGGGCGGCGTGGTCTCGCCGTTGCTGGCGAACGTCTATCTGCACCAGATCGATCGGTCCTGGTCAGCAGGCGAGTACGGGGTGCTGGTGCGCTACACCGACGACGCCGTTGTGATGTGCCGTTCACGGGAACAGGCCGAAGCCGCGCTGGCGCGGTTGACGGTGCTGTTGGGCGAGCTCGGGCTGGAACCGAAGCTGGCCAAGACCCGCATCGTGGCGCTGGTCGAAGGAGGCGAGGGGCTGGACTTCCTCGGTTTCCACAACCGGCTGGTGCGTGGGCGGACTCCCCGGTCGGCGCATCTGACCTTCCCCGCCCGTTGGCCCGCACGCAAGGCGGTCCGGCACGCCCGAGACCGGATCCGGTCGATCACCGGCCGGTCCCGGCTGTTGGTGCCGGTCGAGCAGATCGTGGATGAGCTGAACCTGTTCCTCCGCGGCTGGGCCGGGTATTTCCGTTATGGGAACTCGGCCCTCCTGCTCGGCCAGATCAGGAACTATGCCCTGCGCCGGCTGGCGCTGTGGTTGTCGAAACGTGGCAACCGACGCCGAGCCTGGGGATGGGGCATGGTCCAGGTGTTGCGTTCTTCGAATCACCTGGGTCTGATCAGTCTCGATGGGATTGTCGTCCCGCCCAGGCCAATGCGCGCCTGGAAAGCCGAACGCCGCAGGTGAAGAACGTCGGTAAGCCGTGTGCGGGAGAACCGCATGCACGGTTTGACGGGCGGGGACTGGAAACGGAGCGTCGACCAAGGTTACAGCGAAAGCTACCGCGAGGAAACTCTCGGTGGAAGCGCCAAGACCTACCGTCGGACAAACGCCACCGCGCCAGTCCCCGACCCTACGACTTCGTGATCTTGGCGGTGGCCGCCCGGGAACCTGGACGGCCACCGCGTGATGATCATCAGTTGTGTGGACGTCAGAAGATCACGCGGTGGCCGCGGGCCACAGCGTAGAGGCCGGTCTGTGGTCGGCGCTGGAAGGTCAACTCCTCGACCTGATCGCGGACCGCTTCCCGCGCGTTGAGACCCGTCAACGGTTCGCGTGGTTCCTGCGCGGGATGGCGGCAGAGCTGCCGCGTAAGACCTGCTGGAGCATCGCCGAGCACGCCGGGGAGGTCAGCCCGAACGCGATGCAGCACCTGCTCAACCGGGCGGTCTGGGACACCGACGGGGTGGCCGCGGATCTACGCGGCTTCGTCACCGATCACCTCGGCGAACCCGACGTGGTGCTGATCGTGGACGAGTCCGGCGATCTGAAGAAGGGCGAACACGCCGTCGGGGTGCAGTGCCAATACACCGGCACCGCGGGCCGGATCGAAAACGCCCAGGTCGCGGTCTATCTCGCCTACGCCTCCCGCGGCGGGCACGCGTTGATCGACCGTGAGCTCTACCTGCCCCGCAGTTGGGCCACCGACCCCGACCGGCGCACCGAGGCAGGAGTGCCCGAGGAAGTCGAGTTCGCCACCAAACCCGCACTGGCCACCACGATGATCACACACGCGGTCTCGGCCGGGCTCCCGGCAGGGTGGGTCACCGGCGACGAGGTCTACGGCATCGACCCCGACCTGCGCACCCAACTCGAAACCTTCCAGCTCGGGTATGTGCTGGGCATCGGCTGCAACCGCCGCGTCGCCATCTAAGGAGCCCAAGGGGGTGTCCGGATGCGCGTCGACCAGGTCGCCGCCAGCCTGGGCGAGCACTGCTGGACCCGCTACTCGGCCGGGGCAGGGGCGAAGGGCCCACGCTTCTACGACTGGGCATTCATCGCCCTGCACCCCGACGACGGGCCCGGGCACCGCTGGTTACTGATCCGCCGCCACCCCGAGCACGGCGAGCTGGCCTACTACCGCTGCTACGCACCCCAACCCGCACCCTTGACCGAACTGGTCCGCGTCGCCGGCACCCGCTGGCGCATCGAGGAATCTTTCCAGGCCACCAAGACCCTCACCGGCCTCGACGAACACCAAGTCCGCCGCTGGGGCTCATGGCGACGCTGGACTCTGATCGCCATGTTCGCCCACGCCCTACTCGCCGTGTTCGCCGCCACCACCAGATCCCATCAACCCGACGGACTCATCCCGCTGACCTGCAACGAGATCGCCCGACTGATCAACCGGCTGATCGTCCAACCGATCCGCTCACGCACCCACACCCTGCGCTGCAGCCACTGGCGACGCCGACACCAACACCGCGCCCGAACCAGCCACTACCGCCGCCGACCAGCAACATGATCACGATCTACGGCTGTAGTACTAGGCTAAGATCCGCGACGTGCTGACCGCGCCCGCGGCCTCCATGGTGAGTGTTGAAGCGATGACGGCGCCTCGACCAGGCAGCGCAGCGGCTGACCGGTCGGTAGCGCGTGGCATCGTCGAACCTCGCCGATCTTGAGAGGTGGAGTTGGCCGGTCATCTCGTCGAGGGGCGCCGCGATACCGTTCTTCTCTGACGCCCTGTCTACTGATCTGTTCGATCTCGGTGAGCCGTCGTGAATGCGGTCTGGCCAACCAGCCGGACGCATCCATGACCCTTCGACGTCGCCGTCGACCGACCGCAGATCCGCGGCTGCTCGCACCCGGCCGCAACTGGTGCGCCCCTAGTGCGTTGACCACGAACGTTCACCGGGTTGGCGACACGCCGGGCAGCGTCCCGGGCGTGGAGTCGTGGTGATCCCACTCTCGGTCCTGGCGTCAGGGTCGGGATCGGGGGCTGAGGGTCTGATGGCAGAACCAGTCAGAGCGCGCAGGCTCACCGATGAGGAGGGCCAGCGGTTGACCCAGATCGTGCGCCGGGGCGAACACGGCTCGATCCGAGGCCGCCGCGCAATGATCATCATGGCGTCGTCGTCGGGCACCCCGGTCCCCGCGATCGCCCGCCTGGTCGCCGCGGATGAGGACACCGTGCGGGACGTGATCCACGCGTTCAACCAGCGGGGGTTGGCCGCGCTGGACCCTCAGTGGGCGGGAGGCCGTCCCCGCCTGATCAGCGATGAGGACATCGCGTTCATCATCGCGACGGCCACCACCCGCCCGCGCAAGCTCGGGCGCCCGTTCACCCGCTGGAGCGTGCGCAAGCTCGCCGCGTATCTGGCCGAGCACCCAGCCCGGCCGGTGCGGATCGGTCGTGAGCGGCTGCGCCAACTGCTGCGCGAGCGCGGGGTGTCGTTTCAGCGAACCCGGACCTGGAAGGAGTCGCGCGACCCGGACAAGGACGCCAAGCTGGACCGGATCGATGAAGTGACCAGCCGATATCTCGACCGCTGTTTCGCGTTCGACCAGTTCGGGCCGCTGTCCATCCGCCCGTGTCACGGCAGTACCTGGGCGCCGGAGTCGAAGCCAACTCGGCTGCCGGCGACCTACACCCGCAGGCACGGCATCCGCTACGTCCACGGCTGCTACAGCCTCGGCGATGACCAACTGTGGGGCATGTTGCGGCGCCGCAAGGGCGGCGACCACACCCTCGCCGCCCTGAAGTCCATTCGGGCTGCTCGACCCGACGGCGCTCCGATCTACGTGATCATGGACAACTTGTCGGCGAGCAAGACTCCCGCGGTTCGGGTGTGGGCGGCCCGCAACAAGGTCGAGCTGTGTTTCACCCCGACCTACGCCTCTTGGGCCAACCCGATGGAGGCCCAGTTCGGGCCGCTGCGGACCTTCGTCATGGGCGCCTCGAACCATCCCAACCACACCGTCCTGGCCCGCGAGCTGCACGCCTACCTGCGTTGGCGCAACGCCAACGCCCGCCACCCCGACGTCCTCGCGGCCCAACGCCGCGAACGCGCCCGGGTACGCAGCGAACGCCAACAGCGCTGGGGACGGCCCCACGCCGCCGCATGATCAAACCCGGCGAACGTATGTGGTCAACGCACTAGCGGGCACGGGAGGGCGTGGCGGCGTCCGGGCGGCGGGGGTAGGACGGCGGCACGTCGGGCTCCTCGATGTGGCGGTCCCACCCTGCTACCCCGGGACAGGCTTTCCACCGGGCGCCCGCCGTGCCAGCGCCTCCCGGGGCGATACGGGTCAGCTCATCAGGCGACCTGCTCCGGTGATGGCAGGCCGATGGCCAAGCGCGGTGAGCACCTCGAACGCCGTTGCCGTCGCGGCCGTCACGACGGGCAGCCCCAGCTCGTCCTCGACCTGCTGCACCGCGGGCAGCGACGGCATCTGGACGCAGGCCGACAGGACGACGGCCTGCGCTCCCTCCCGGCGCAGACCGCGGGCGATCTCCGGCAGCCGCGCGGGGTCCAGCCGGCCGACGGTCAGGTTGTCGGGCACCTCGAGGGCCACCGCGTCGAGCACTTCGATGCCCTCGGCCTCGATGTACTCGCCGACCATGCGGGTGAGGGGCGCCATGTACGGGGTCACCATCGCGACGCGGTCGGCGCCGATCATCCGCAGCGTGCGCACCAAAGCGCCGGCGCTGCTGACCACGTCGGCCGGGTGCCCGTTGGCGCGCGCGGCGTCCGCGATCACCTGCTCGGACTTCTCGTGCGCGCCGGGTCCCTGCGCCATGACCGCGACGAGGCAGGCGTAGGCGATGACGTCGACGTCGGCGTCCGATACCGCTGTCGCGCAATCGGCCGCCTTGTCGACCATGACCAGCAGCTCTTCCCGGTTCACCTGCTTCATGGCCGAGCGGGCGGAGTGGAAGGTGTACCGGTGCCCGGTGGCCTCGCTCTGCCGGCGGAAGAGCTCGGGAAGCTCGGTCTCCATCGTCGTGTTCGAACTCGGCACGATCAGGCCGATCCGCGACGAGTCGAGACCCTCGGGTGCGGGCTGGTCCTCGCAGGCCACGGCCTCCGTTGCCAGATCGGGTCCCGGTTCGGGGGTGCGGTGCTCGGTCATCAGTATCCAGGTCCTCCGTCGGGGAGATCGCCCGGAGTGGGCGCGAGGTGGTCGTCGGGTCCCTCGGGAGCCGCCCGGTGGGACAGAGCCCGCCAGATGACCTCGGGGGTGACGGGCAGGCTGTCGAGTTCCACGCCGAAGTCGGCGAGCGCGTCGCAGACGGCGTTCGCGACCGCGGCACCGGGCGGGATGGTGCCTGCTTCTCCGACCCCGCGGATCCCGAACGGGGTGACGGGGGAGGGCACCTCGGTGTGCAGGAGCTCGATCGGGGGCAGGTCGGCCGCGGTCGGCGGGAAGTAGTCGACCATCGATCCGTTGAGCAGTTGGCCGGTGTCCGGGTCGTAGCTCAGCTCCTCGGTGAGCGCCGCACCGAAGCCCTGCGCGAGGGCGCCGCGCACCTGGCCCTCGACGACCTGCGGGTTCACCACGGTGCCGGCGTCGTGCACCAGCACGAACCGCTCGACGTCGAACTCCCCGGTATGCGGGTCCACCGACACGCGCGCCGCAGCGGTGCCGTAGGAGTAGGCGGCGTCGGAGGGCTCGAAGTGGGTGGTGGACTCCAGGCCCGGCTCCTCGTCCGGCGGGATGCCCTGGCCGGTGATGGCGACCCCGAACACCTCCGCGAGCGACACTTGCACGTCCGGGTTCTCGCGGTGCCGCACGAGCGACCCGGCGATCTCCAGATCGGCGGCCTCGACCTCCAGCCGCCAGGCGGCCAGCCGGAGTATCTTGCCCGCCAGCACCTCCGCGGCCTGCTTGAGCGCCCCACCCGCCGCGATCATGGTGCGAGAGGCGAAGGCGCCGGTGTTCAGCGGGGAGGCGCCGGTATCCCCGGCGTGCACCTTCACCGCGGCGTAGTCGATGCCGAACACGTCGCTGACCACCTGGGCGAAGGCCGTCTCGCTGCTCTGCCCCATGGTGGAGACGCCGGTGTAGACGTCGATCCCGCCGGACCGGTTGGCGCGCAGCGTAACGCTCTCGTGCGCCCCGAACTGCGACCCGCGCCGGGCCAGGAAGCGGGCGCTGGCGTAGCCGGTGCGCTCGACGAAGGAGGAGAACCCGATCCCGACGAGCCGGCCGTCCGCCCGCGGCGCCGGGGCGGCGGCCCGGTGCTCGGACCATCCGATCGCCTCGGCAGCCATCCGCAGGCAGCGCTCGTAGTCCCCGCTGTCGTACACGGCGCCGGTCGGGTTCTTCCAGGGCAGCTCCTGCGGCGTCAGCATGTTCTTGGCCCGCAGCTCCACCGGGTCGAGGTCCAGCCGGCGGGCGAGCTGGTCCATCAGCCGCTCGTAGGCGAAGTTGACCTCGGGCTGGCCGTAGCCGCGGTAGGCGCCGATCGGCGTCTTGTTGGTGAGGGTGACCCGGCGCTCGGCGTAGCCGTCCTCCACCCGGTACGGGCCGTTGAACACCACGCTCGACAGTTGCGCGGACCCGAACGGCGAGTTCCAGCCGCCGATGTCGGTGGCGTAGACGTTGGTCATCGCCAGGATGCGCCCCTCGGCGTCGGCTGCGATGCGGTAGTCGTGCACCGACTCGCGGGCGTGGGTGGATGCCCGGAAGTGTTCGGCGCGGTCCTCCACCCACTTGACCGGACGGCGCAGCGCCATCGCGTGCAGGCATGCGAGCACGTCCTCCGGGAAGACGCCGAGCTTGAGGCCGAAGCCGCCACCGACGTCGGAGGCGATCGTCCGGATGTCGCCCTCGGCCAGGCGCAGCGACTCCGCGAGCTGCTTGCGGACCAGGTGCGGCACCTGCGTCGAGCAGTGCACCGTCAGCTCGCGAGCGCCGGGCCGCCACTGGGCCAGGACGGCCCGGGTCTCCATGGGCAGGGCGGTCACCCGGTTGATCCGGAACCGGCCCTCGACGACGACGGCGGCCTCACGCATCCGCGCCTCGGGATCCCCGCTGCCGTCGGAGTTCGCGGCCAGCAGGTTCGAGTCGAGCACAGAGGGGTGCAGCACCGGGGCGTCCGGCTCGAGCGCGGCGAGCACGTCGACGACGTGCGGCAGCGGCTCGTACTCGATGTCGACCAGTTCGAGGGCGTCCTCGGCCACGTGCCGGCTGGTCGCCACCACGCTCACCACCGGTTGGCCCTCGTGCGTCGCGATGCCCTGGGCCAGCGCGTAGTAGGGCAGCTGCGGCGCGCCCGGCACCGGCCGGAGCACCGTCATCGGCTCGGTGGCGGCTCGGACGTCCGCGCCGACGAGGACGTGCAGAACCCCGTCCAGCCGCCGCGCCGCATCCGCGTCCACCCGCAGCACTCGCGCGTGCGGGTAGGGGCAGCGGGAGACGGCCATGTGCAGCACGTGCGCCGGCTCGACGTCGGCGGTGAACCGGCCGTCGCCGCGCAGCAGGCGCTCGTCCTCCTTCCGGAGGACGGAGGTGCCGATCACGCCGGTCCGCCGCTCGGTCCCGGCCGGGGCGGGGCGGTCCAGGATGGTCATCGTCGGCCTCGCGTCCCCTCGGTCACGTCGGCGGCGTCGTCGTCCGGGTCGGGCCGGGAGGATCCGGCGAAGTAGCGCTCGATGGCCGAGACGATGGTGGCGTAGCCGGTGCACCGGCAGAGGACCCCGGCGATCTCCTCGCGGATCTCCTCCCGCGTCGGGTGCCCGCCCTGGTACGCCAGCGCCGTCGCGGTCATGAGGAACCCGGGTGAGCAGAACCCGCACTGCAGTGCGTGTTCCTGGCTGAAGGCCTGCTGCAGCGGGTTGAGCCGGTCGTCCTCGGCGAGCGACTCGACCGTCTGCACGTTCCGGCCGTCGAGCTGACAGGCCAGCATCAGGCAGGACTTGATCGCCTCGCCGTCGACCACCACCGTGCACATGCCGCAGGCACCCTGCTCGCAGCCGACGTGGGTGCCCGTGAGCCCCAGCCGTTGGCGCAGGAAGTCGGCGACGTGCAGCCGCGGCGGCACGCTTTCGCTCACCTGCTGACCGTTGACGGTGGTGACCAGTTCGACGAGCGGCTCCGCCCGCCCCACGACGGCGCCGGTCATCGGCGGGCCGCCGGGCGCATCTCGGGCACGGTCAGCTCGCCGTTGTCGACGATGAGCTCGTCGTCGAGGTAGAGGGAGTTGCCGCGCATGGGGATGTCGAAGTGGCACGGGGTGTCGTTCGGCCCGCCGAGCTCGTTGTTGGGGCCGATGGAGAACATGACGTTGCCGTAGAAGCTGCGCAGTTCCATCCCCATGCCGCCGCCGAACTGGGTCAGCCCGTGCCAGTGCGCGCGTTCGTCCAGGCCCCAGCCGACGTGGCTCATGCCGTAGCCGCGGGGGTCGTCGAAGGAGCGGATGTAGGAGGACAGCAGGTCGGCGTCGAGGCCTCCGCGGATGTCGCGGATGAAACCCTGCTCGATGGTGAGTTCCACCGGGGTCTGCACGTAGGTGTTGAACGGCAGGAGTACGTCGCCGGGGGCGAGGACGATCTTCCCGTCGACGCCGTCGTCGGCGCCGCCGGTGAACACGAAGGCTGCGGGCCAGTGGTCCCAGCGTCCGGGTTGGTCGGTGTAGCCGTACTCGCTCATGGTCGGGTAGACGCCGAGGCGGTAGGTGACGTCGGTGCCGTGCGGGCTGGTGATCCGCATGGTCTGGGCCTTGGCCAGCAGCTCGGCGCCGATCTCGACGCGTTCGCGCAGTTCCTTCGTGGGCATGAGCCGGGCCAGTAGCGGGGCGGGTTCGACCGCGGTGAGGATGCGGGTGCCGGCGGCCTGGATCTCGAACTGCTCGGGGCTGAACAGCAGGAACGTGCAGTCCACGACCATGTCCACGGACTTGAGCGCCTCCACCGCCAGCCGGTTGTCGGCCAGCCCGGAGTCGCCGACCGCCCAGGCGCCGGACGCGGAGGCGGGGGAGGGCAGGCGCAGGTGGAAGCCCTGGGCGCCGAGTTTCTGCACGGCCCAGAGGAAGGCGTCGGCGTACTCGGCGCGGTCGGCGCCGCGGGTCAGCACGGCCACGGTCTCGCCCTCGTGCACACCGGAGAGGGTGAGCTGCTGCAGGCAGATCTCGTTGAACAGGTTCTGATCCATCAGATCACTCCGATCAGGCAGGTGAGGTGTCGTGGACGTGAGTGAGCAGGAGCGGACGGACGGTGTCGAGGAAGCCGGACAGGTTGTCCCACGGCACCATGTGTCCGGCGCCCGGGACGCTGTGGATCTCGATGTCCGGGCGGGCGCGGCGAAGGTCGTCGGTGGCCGTCGGGGGCACGACCGGGCTGTCGGCGCCGCGGACCAGCACCGCGGGTGGGGTCACAGCCGCCCAGTGATCGAAGAAGTCCTCGGTCTCGAAACCGGTGTGGGTCTCGCAGACGGCCGTCTCGTCGCAGGAAGCGAGCGCCTGGGCCCGCAGCTGCAGCTCCCGCTCGGGCCACAGCGGGTAGTAGCGGCGAACCTCGTCGGCGGTGGTGCCCCGCTGTGCCTCGTGCAACTGCTGCAGGAACGCCTCGCGAGAGGTGGGGTAGGGGCCGCGGCCGGGACCGGAGACCGGGGGGTCGACCAGGACGAGAAGCCCGTGCCGGTCGGGGGCGTGCCGTGCGGCGTAGGCGGCGGCGATCCGCGCACCCATGGAGTGTCCGACGATCACCGGCTCGCGCAGGTCGAGCGCATCGACCAGACCGGCGACGTCGGCGGCGTAGTCCTGCATCCGGTACGCGCCGGCGGAGGCGCGGTCGCTCTCGCCGCGCCCGCGGATGTCGGGCACGGTCACCCGGTAGCCCAGCTCGGCGAACCGGACCGCCAGGAAGTCGGCGGTGACGGCCGGGCTGGTGATCCCCGGCAGCACGAGCAGATCGCGCGCCCCGGGCTCGCCGTACCGCAGCACGCGGTGCCGCAGCCCGTTGGCCTCGACCACCGCGCTGCGGCCCCGGATCGTGACACCGCTCATCGCCGGCTCCCTTCCGATCCCGCGCCCTGCGCGGGCAACTGGTCGATCGCCCACTCCAGCAGGGGAGCGGCGAGCTCGGTGGCCTGCGGCAGATGCACCCGCTCGGCCATGTAGCGCAGCTTTGCGATCGCCTTGTCCCGTGGGCAGGCCCCGGAGAGCACCCAGTCGCGGGTCAGCCCGGCGAGGGTCTCGAGGAACGACAGCGAGTCGCCCGCCTGCACCGCGTCCGCCCCCTGCAGCCCGCCCACCTCGTGCAGCCCGATCAGCCGGCGGACCTCGCTCAGCCGGACGCCGGACGCGGCCCGGCCGAGCCCGCCCAACCACACGCCGACCGCCTCGGCGGAGCGCAGCGAGTGCGGGTAGAGGTAGAAGGGGTCGTCCCACTCCGTCGTGGCGTGGTCGAGCCTCGGGCCGCCGGGGAACATCCGCTCGATGTCGTGGGTCATCGCCGCGAGCCGCATCTCCACGGTCGCGGCCGGGTCGAGATGTACGAGCCAGTCCCGTGCCCGCATCAGGTGTTCGACCTGGTCGTAAGCCCGTACCCAATCGGCGGCCAGCGCCTCGATCTCGGTGTCGACCGGCACCTGCGGTGCCGTCCAGGGCAGGCCCGTGGGGTTGGTGACCGGACTCGTTGCGGGGCTGGGCACCGGGGTCACCGCCGCCCTCGCCGCGTTCCGGGCCGAGATCCGCGCCGCAGGGCCACGACGGCCAGCACCACCGACACCGCGCTGAGGGCCGCCGCCACCTTGGCCCAGGGATCACCGCCCGGCCGTCCCTCCGGCGGGGGCATGCCGAGGCGTCCGGCGGTCCCGCTCACGGACTCCGGGTACGGCGACCCCGAGGGCGCGAGCGTGCCGGGTGTCCGCGGCTCCGAGGGCGCCGCTGCGGGGCCGCCCCCGAGGGCAACTTCCAGATTGCGGGCGAACTGGGTCGTGACCTTGCCGACCTGCTTGGCGACGACCTTCTGGCCCACGCTGCCCAGCGCGCCCGCCAGCGCGACGTCCCCGTCGACCAGCACGAGGGTGCCCCGAGCGGCCGGCTCGAGCTGGACGTTCGCGGTGGCGCGCACGTTGCCCACGGCCCCGCCGACGCTCTTGCCGGTGGCGGTGAAGGAGATCAGCTTCTCGGGAACCCGTTCGACGATCTTGATCGTCGCCGCGAAGGTCGCGCGCATCGGCCCGACGCTCTGGGTCACCCGGACCTCGATGTCGTCCGAGCTGACCGCGGTGAGCTGTTCGACCCCGGGCATGCACCCGGCCACGGACTCGGGCTGCTCGAAGAACCTCCAGACCGTGGCGACCGGTTGGTCGACCTCGAACGTCTCGCGCAGCTTCATGGAACCTCTCCTCCGCTCGGGGCGGGTCGGCGGGTGGTGGACGGGGTCACCGGGACGGCGCCGCGCGCAGCTCGGCGAGCGCCCGGCGGACGTGGACGGGGACCAGATGCCGGCGGTATTCGGCCGAGGCGCGCACGTCGGTGGGCGGGTCGACGACCTCGAGTGCGGCGGCCGCGGCGGCCTCGAGGTCGGCGTCGTCGAGGGCCGTGCCGGTGACGGCGGCGGCGGCCGCTCCGGCGAGGACTGGGGTGTCCGCGACCCCGCCGAGGCCGATGCGGACGTCGTGCCACCGGCCGTCGGCATCCCGGTCGCCGGTGGTGGCCACGCTGAGCACGGCGAAGTCGTTGTGCTTGCGGCAGACCTCGCGGAAGGCGACGTGGCGCGACTGTGGCGGTATCTCCACCGCGGTGAGCAGTTCGTCGGGCTCCAGCGTGCTCGCGTAGGAGCCGGCGTACAGCTCGGACAGGGGGATCCGCCGCGTCCCGCCCGGCCCGGTGGCGGTCACGACCGCGCCCATCACGAGGCACGCCAGGGCCAGCTCCCCGGTGGGGTCGGCCTGGGCCAGTGCACCACCGACGGTGCCGCGGTTGCGCACCTGCCGGTCGCCGATGTGCCCCACCATCCGCGCGAGCAGCGGGAGCCGCTCGGCCACGAGAGGCGAGCGCTCCAGGGCGGCGTAGCGGACCAGGGCGCCCAGGGTGATCCGGTGCCCGTCGAGCCGGACGTCGTCGAGTTCGTCGAGCTCGTTGATGTCGACGAGTGCCGCGGGCCGCCACAGCCGCATGTTCAGCATCGGCACGAGGCTCTGGCCTCCGGCGAGCACGCGGGCCGCCCCGTCGTACTCGGCCAGGCGGGCAACCGCTTCGGCGACCGAGGTCGGACGGTGGTAGGCGAACGGGGCGGGCTTCACGACGTGCGGCCCCCGCCGCCATGCGTCACGCCGACGCCGGCGAAGCGGGCCAGGACGTGACCGACCGCGGACTTGCGTTCGGTGACGAGCTGCTCGGCCTGGCGTCGGCTCCAGACGGTTTCCGGGCGAACCTGCAGGACGTGCACCTCGCCCGTCTGGCTGACGGCCCATTCGATGTCCTGGGGGGCGCCGCGGTGCCGCTCGATCTCCTTCGCCAGCCGCGCAAGCGTGTCGATCTGTGCGGCCTCGAGGCAGGGCGAGCCGGACACCTCGGCATCGACCGGCACGAGGCCGACGCTGCCGGTGTCGGGGTCGAAGCCGTACTGGGTCTCCTGTCGCTGCACCTCCTGGGCGACGACCTCGAAGGTCACCTTGTCCACGACGTAGCGGCTCGGCGTGATCCCGCCGCTGACGACGCCTTCCCCGAGGCCCCAGCAGCCCTCGATGACGACCTTGGAGCGGTCGCCGGTGACGGGGTCGAGGGTGAACATGACACCGGCCGCCCGTGCTTGCACCATCTGCTGCACACCGACGCAGATGGCGTGGTCGCCGGCAGCCGCGTCCCGTTCGGTGTCGGGGCGGTAGGTGAGGACAGCAGGCCCGAACATCCCGGCCCAGCAGCGCCGCGCGTGGGCGAGCACGCCGTCTCCGGTCCGGATCCACAGGAACGTGTCGTACTGCCCGGCGAAGCTGGCCCCCGCCAGGTCCTCGGACTCCCCGCTGGAGCGCACGGCCACGGGCAGGCCGGTGCTCCCGGTCCGCCGCTCCAGCTCGGCGTAGGACTCGCGGATCGCGGTCTCGAGGTCGGCCGGCATCGGCGCCGCCTCGATCGCGGCGGCGAACTCCGCGCTGAGCTCCTGCACCCGTGGGAGGTCGGCCCCACGGGCCTCGGCCCGGACCTGGCGGGCGCGCTGCGCGAGCCCCGCGGAGTCCAGGAAGTGCCGGTAGGCGGTGGTGGTGATCCCGAAACCGGGGGGCACGGCGAAGCCGTTCGCGGTCATCTCCGCGAGGCTCGCGAACTTGCCACCCAGCAGCCGGTTGCCCACAGCAGTCGAGTCGTCGATCCAGAGCACGAACGGGTGGACAGAGGCGGTGGATGTCATGCGGGCACGTCCTCCACGACGTGGACGACGCCGGTGTTGCCGTCGACCTCGATGAGCTGGCCGGTGCGCAGGGATGTGGTGGCGAAGCCGGTGCCGACGACTGCCGGCAGGCCGTACTCACGACAGACGATCGCGGTGTGGGCCATGATCCCGCCGACGTCGGACACCGCCGCCGACAGCCGGGAGAACACCGGCGCCCAGCTGGGAGCGGTGATCCGGCAGACGAGGATGTCGCCGTCCTGCACCTCGTGCAGCTGCTCGGGGTCGACGATCACCCGCGCCCGGCCGGTCGCCCTGCCGGCCGAGGCCGCGACCCCACGCAGCTCACCGCCGTCGCGGCCCTCGCTGCCGAGCCACTCCTGCACCGACTCCTGGGTGATGCCCCAGAGCATCACCGTCAGCGGCTCGGTGATGTAGTCCGGCGGGACGCCCAGCGCAGGTTGCGGCGGGTGGGCCTTGAGCACCTCCCGGATGCGGCGCCGGCGCTCGATCTCGGGCCGCCAGTAGGTGACCCCGCGGGCCTCCGTGCCGGTGGCCCAGCCGATGTTGAGGTCGTAGAGCGCCGAGTAGATCTCGTTGCGGTGCAGGTAGAAGATGTCCTCGCGGTCGTCGAAGAACCCATGGGCGACGAAGACTTCGCCGAGCTCGCGCACCTTCGAGAAGAACATCGAGTGGTGCCAGTGCTCGACGTAGAAGTTGTGGTTCTCCACGAACGGGAAGACCTGCCGGGCGAGCGCGACCAGCCCGTCGAAGGACTCGCGGTCGGCGTCGGTGGGCAGGTAGCTGCGGTACTCGTCGGTCACCCGCACGCGCTCGGCCAGGATCTCCTCGAGGGGCCGGCGGATGTCCTCGCCGGCGAGCAGCCTCGTGATGTAGCCGCGCAGCGCGGTGAACGGGAGACGCAGGTCGTCGATCCAGGCGCGGTCGCTGTGCTGGTAGCCCGCCCCGGTCGAGAACCAGAACCACGGGTCCTTGGCCTGTTCGAAGGACTCCAGCCACCGCGCGCCTCCCGGGAGCGCGGCGAGCGCGGCGAGCGCGGAGCTCGGGTCCTCCTCGGTCAGCAGCACGTCGGTCAGTTCGAGCTCGACGGCGAGCTCCGCCAGCGCACGGACCTCGTCGTCGGGACGGAAGAGCATGATGTCGATGCCCGAGACCATGCTGGCGATCGTCTGGTCGGTGATGCCCGGGAACGCGGTCTGGCAGAACTCGCGGAACGTGAGGTAGGCGCCGTAGCCGAGGTTGAGCATCTCGAAGTGGTACGAACCCATCTCGAACAGGTTCGTGATCAGCTCGCCGTAGCTCTTCAGCAGGTCGTAGCTGGAGTAGAGGCCGCGGTGCTCGAAGACGCGGTCCGCCGGCTCCATGCCGGGCAGGGGCGCGAACCGGATGGCCTTGAGCCGTTCGATGCAGTCGGTCGCCTTGGCGACCCACTGCTCGTAGATCTCGTCCCAGTTCTCGTAGTAGTGCCCGGCGCGGACGGTGAACTCCTGGGCCCGCTGGGCGATCTCGTCGGCGTCGGTGACCGCGTTGGGGCTGATGTAGAGGTACCCGTTGATGATCCGGTGGTCGATGCCGCCGGCCAGCGGGATCGGCCACACCCGGGTCGACATCTGGCTGACCGCGACCCACCAGTTCTCGGTCATGATCGTGTCGAACGGGTAGAGCGGCTCGGGGTTGTGCATCCCGTCGAAGAACCAGAACTTGCCGTCGTCGAACTCGCGGCGCTCGTCGCACAGCAGCGCGTAGTACGGGTACATGCTGTGCCAGCCCTCCGCACCTGGCGGCGTCTGCACCGCGAACGGGCTGGCGAAGCGCTTCCCCGGCACTGCCTGAGCGGGCGCGTCCGCCGCTCCCGCCGGCACGGGTGGGGCGTCGGTCGGGGTGGGACTGGTGGACGTCATGCGCGCGCCTCCGCCTGGGACGTGGTGGTGGACAGCTGCTCCGGTTCGGGGGGATCCGGCCGCAGGGCTTCGAGGTAGGCGAGGACGTCGTCGAGGCCGACGACGTCGCCGTACTTCTCGTTGATGTCGAACAGGCTCGCGTCGTGCGGGGCCCGCGCCCGGTCACCGACGCAGACATTCGGGACCAGGACCGGGTAGCCGTGCTGCACGGCATCCACGGCGGTCGCGCGGACGCACCCGCTCGTGGTCGCGCCGGTCACGATCACGGTATCGGCCCCCACCGAGGCGAGGTGGCCCGCCAGCGCGGTGCCGAAGAAGGCGGATGCCCCGGTCTTGGTGAGCAGGTGCTCGTCCGGTCGCGGCGACAATCGCTGGTCGATCTCGACCAGTCGGCTCCCGACCTGCAGCGCTGCCATGCCCGGGGCCTTGCGCAGCCAGGCGAGCGCGGCGACCTGCGCAGCGTCGTAGGAGATCGTGGTGAAGACGACCGGGGCGCCTGCGGCCCGGGCCGCGTCGAGCAGGCGCGCGGTCGCCAGCACGGGAGCCGTCATGTCGGCTGCCGTCGGGTACTGCGGATCGGTGAAGCCGTAGGTGAAGTCCACGACCACAACGGCAGGCCGCGCGCCGCGCACCACCGGTCTGCCGAACCCGGCCCGCTCGTAGACGTGGGCCGTCGAAGGCCGATCCACGTTGGTCCTCCCCTGCGTCGTTGGTGCCGGGCCCGAGCGAGACGAATGGCATACTTGTATACCATCTGGGGCCGTACTCGTTCGCGGCTTCCCGGCTTGGGGTGGCTCCACCATGACGGGTGGACCGCCGATCGGGCAAGACCTTCGTCTCGAATCAACGAGCTCGTAACACTCGTGACGAAGTACCGGGCCTGCCCGTCGTTCCCGGGCCGGGCCGCCTGCTGCGTCCACCGGCCCGGACGACCCGGGCGTCTACGATCGTCGGCGGAGGGGCACGCAGATGCCTCGTGGGGGCGGACTCTGGAGACGGCCACGCAATGGATCTTCTGACCGATGACGGCCTGCCCATGTCCCAGCGCAGCAGCGAGGGCGTCGCCCGCATCGTCCGCAGAGCGATCCTCGACGGCCGGCTTCAGCCGGGACAGCCCCTCCGGGAGCGGGCGCTCGCCGAAGAGCTCGGGATCAGCCGCACCCCGATCCGCGAGGCCCTGTTCATCCTGCAGGGAGAGGGTCTCGTCGGGATGACGCCGAACCGGGGGGCAACGGTACGCACCATCACGGCCACCGACATCTCCGAGATCTACTCCGTCCGCACGCTGCTCGAGTCGCATGCCGCCGCACTGGCCGCGGGCCGGATCACCGAGCGGGAACTGGCCGCGCTCGACGAGGCGCACGGCCGGATCGAGCGCCTCAACGACCACGCCACCCCGCAGGAGCAGGCCGAGGCGGACCTGAAGCTGCACGGTCTGATCGCGGACGCGGCGGGCAGTCAGCTGCTGCGCACGATCCTCGGCCAGGTGCACGCCTTCACCGCCACCTACCGCTCCCGATACCCCTACCCGCCGGATCAGCTCCGCCGAGCCAACGCCCAGCACGAGGCGATCATCATGGCGCTGCGCGACCACGACGCGGAGCGCGCCGAGCAGCTCATGCGCGAGCACGTGGGCGACTCCCGCGCGCTCGCGCTGCGGCACTTCACGGAGAACGAGCCGACCCAGGCGACGCGGTAGACGGGGCCGCTGGCTCGTTCGGACGGGTGTCTGCCGGGGCCATCGAACCCAACCCGTCGGCTGCTAAGGGGTGCTTGCCCGCCGCTGCGGGCCGGCGACCTCCTCGGCGGGTCCGGCCCCCGGACTCGTCACACTGCCAAAGCTGATCTTCGACTCGGTCCAGTTCGGCGTCGATCCGGCGATCACGGCCGTGGCGACGATCCTGATGGGTGTCACCGCCGCGCTGGTGCTGCGCACGTCCAGGTCGATGCCCTTGAGGACCTCCTTCTCGTTGGAGGCGTGGATCATCTCCCGCGCGTACCGCGCCGTCGCGGCGAACATCGCCGCCGCATCGGCGGCGCTGCGGCCCTGCACCGAGGCCACCACGATCCCGGCCCGGCGTAGCCGGACCCGGTCCCGCGCGGTCCTGGTGATCTTCACCAGGCGTTGCGCTTCGGTCGGGTCGAGCTCGCGGACGAACACCTCAGGCTGTCGCGTCATCACCCACCTCCGGGCGACAGCCTCCCGGTCACCAAGCCAGTCGATCAACCTGGCCCGGTGACGACGTCGACCGTTCCTGACGAGGCACTAGCTGCTCCGGAACTACTGAGCGGCCCGCTGATCCGCGCCCGCCCGGTCGCCTCCGCCGCCCGGCACCAGGAGCTGAGCCCCGACGTGCCGGCGGCATAGATCCAGCCGAGGCCACCCCACGTGTCGCCCTTTCGGATCAGGCTGTCGTCCACGCCCTGGTCGGCGAACGCGATGCCCTCCGGCTGCATCCCGGTGTCGGCGAAGCCGTAGCAGTCGCCGTCGTGGGCGAGCAGCTGGGCGGTGCCGTGCGCGATGAGGTCGGCGACGCGCGCGAACAGGGGTCTGCCCGTGAGCTCGGAGAGCACGAGCAGGTCGTCGAGGAAGAAGAGGCTGTAGATGTCGGTGACGCCGGTGCCCCAGATTTCGTTGATGCCGCCCCAGCCGATGGAGCGCACGCCATGGCGGTGAAGCCGCGTGCCCGGGCGGGACGGGACGTCCCACAGTGACGTCCAGCTGGCCGCGACCATTGCGGCACGTGCGGCGCTCTCCAGTAGCTCCGGGCGGGACGTGCCGGTGGCGCGGTACAGGGCGAGCAGTGCCCGGCACGCGAGGTGGGCGGCCTCCTTGTCGACGACGTTGGGGTTGTCGAGCGTGCCGCCGCGGTACTCGTCGGGATCGACCTGTGCGTGGCGCACGAACCGGCAGGCGTGCTCTGCCGCGCGTCTGAACCGGTCGGCGCGGTCGGGGAGCGCGGACGCCGCGTGTAGGAGGAACGGAACGGGTACCGCGGTCGCGCTGCGCGCCGCGGGTCCGTCGTCACCGAACCAGCTGCCCTGGGTGATCGGGTCGCCGTCGGGGGTGTACGCGCGGAACCAGGAGCCATCCGGCTGCTGCACGCGCACGAGGAAGTCGGCGGTCCGGCGGACGGCGTCGCGCCAGTGCGGGCGCTCGTCGCCGTGCACACGGTGCAACAGATAGTTGTGCAGCAGGTCCTCGGCCGGCTCGGTGATGAGCCGCAGATAGGTGCCCGTGACGTCGGACGGGGCGAGGTAGTGCAGGAGCGGGCGGTCGCCGCCGATCGGCGGCACCGGAGCGGCCCGCGCCAGGTCGTAGTGGCTGTGGTTCCAGCCGGACGGGGTGGTCATGGTTGCGACGAAGAAGTCGCAGACGCGGCCCCCACGGTCGAGCCATGCTTCCGGGTCGTGCTCGGCCAGTACATGCGCCGCGTCGAGCTGGCGGCCGGTGAACCCGTACTCGAGGATGTCCAACGCGCGGGACATCTCGTGGTTGGCGAAACTCGCGCCGAAGGCGCGGGCCGGTGTCGTGTACCCGCGGTCGGGATCGAAGTTGAGGACGAAACCGGCGCCACCGCCGGACCACTCGCGGTAGGTGCGGGCCAGTCCGTCCCGGCGCAGCCGCACCGCCTCCGCGAGGGTGATGGGCGGGTCGACGGGCTCGATGCCGTGGGCCGCGAGCGCCCGCTCGACCGTGGCCGCTGCCGCGTCGGCGAACGTCGGCATCTGGTCGGCCCAGAACCGGTAGGACACCGTGATCTCGCCCCCGTCGGGGCCGATCGGCAGGTAGGTGCGCGACGGCGTGCCGTCGCTGTCCAACGCGGAGCTCCCCGCGCTGTTGCGGTAGGGCACCCGGGCGTGCAGCGCGTCGGGGGAGAAGCCCACCGCCCCGATGTCGGTGTCCTGCAGGAACTCCTGGCCGCCCGGCGTGCGGACCGGTGCTGTATCCCGGGTCGCGGGTGTGAGCCGCAGGAGGCCCACCACCCGGCCGTCGGGGCGGCGGGCCGTCACCGCCGGGGTGGCGATCCGGTCCTCCGACAACACCGTCTCGGCGTGCCCGGCGTGCTGCTCGGGGGAGTAGACCGCGCCCGGCACCAGCATGCGGAAGCCGTCATTGACGTGCGCCTTCAGTGCCAGCGCCGCGCCCACGGTGCCCGCGCCGGCGCCGACGCGCAGCCGCCGGTGCACTGTGACGCCGTGGTCGTCGGCCGACCAGACATCGCGCAGCTCCCAGTCGCGCTCCGCCACCCGCCACCCCGACCTTCCGACCAGCGCGATGCCTTCGCGTGTGAGGCAGTCGTACCGCGCGAGCACCGGGACGTGGCCGAGGCACTCGGCCGCCACCGGGGT
Organism: Pseudonocardia kunmingensis; assembly: GCF_006716445.1. Lineage (GTDB taxonomy): Bacteria > Actinomycetota > Actinomycetes > Mycobacteriales > Pseudonocardiaceae > Pseudonocardia > Pseudonocardia kunmingensis. The sequence continues at coordinate 143,088 of NZ_VFPA01000001.1, read as the reverse complement.
GGGCACACTCACTTCCATGCCCTCGGCCCGCAGGGCGATGCCGTCGCCGCCGCTGGAGGGGAACGGTTCCAATCGCATGTCAGTCCCGCCCCGTTCCCGTGGTCAGCCCGCTGACGATCTGGCGCTGCAGCACCGCGAACACCACAATGATCGGGATCGCGACGGCCGTGGCCACTGCCATCAGGTCGTTCCACCGGGTGCCGTACTGCCCGACCAGCGACACCAGTCCGACGGTGATCGGTTGCATGTTCTCCTTCGTCGTGAGGGTCAGGCCGAAGACGAGCTCGCCCCACGTCAGGACGAACGAGATGGTGGCGACGGTGATCAGGCCGGGCCGGGTCAGCGGCAGGATCACCGACCAGAACGTGCGCAGCTGCCCGCAGCCGTCGATCCGCGCGGCCTCCTCGATCTCGCCGGGGAGGCCCAGGAAGAACGGGCGCAGGATGATGATCGCCAGCGGCAGCGTGAACAGCGTGTTGGCCAGGATCAGCGCCGGGTAGGTGTCCACGAGGTGCAGCTTCCGGAAGATCAGGAAGAGCGGCACCGCGAGGTTGATCGTCGGCAGCATCTGGGCCACGAGCAGCACGAGCACCGCGACCCCGACGAACCGCAGCCGCAACCGGGCGAGCGCGTACGCCGCCGGTGCGGCGAGCACGAGCGTGAGGAGCATCGTGCCGGTGCTGACGACGAGGCTGTTGAGGAAGCCGCGCAGGATCGCCGGGTTGCCGAGCACGGTGTCCCGGTAGGCCTGCAGGACCGGCTGCAGCGGCACCAGCTGCGGGGGCGAGGCGAAGATCGCCGACTGCGTCTTCACCGACGTGGCCACCATCCAGTACACCGGGAACAGGTACGCGACGGTGACGGCGAGGCCGACGAGGGTGAGCGTGCGGCGCCGCCGCCGGGTCGGGGTGCGGGCCATCAGGACGCCTCCTCGCGGCGGATCAGGCGCAGGTAGAACCCGGCGACGACCAGCGAGATCACCAGCAGCACGGTCGCGGCCGCGGCGCCCTGTCCGAAGCGGAACGCCGTGAACGTCGTCTGGTAGGTGTAGATCGGCAGCGTCGTCGTCGCGGCGACCGGACCGCCGCCGGTCAGCACGTACACGAGGTCGAAGACCTTGAACGTGTACACGAACGACAGCAGCAGCACGGTCAGCGCGACGGGCCGCATCATCGGCAGCGTCAGGTACCGGAACCGCTGCCACGCTCCCGCACCGTCGAGCGTCCCGGCCTCGGAGACGCTCTCCGGCAGCCCGTTCAGCCCGGCGAGCAGAAGGATCATGTTGAACGGGATCCCGATCCAGACGTTCACCGCCACCACGCTCACCAGCGCCGTGACCGGCTGGCTGAGCCAGTACTCGCCGTGCCCGAGCAGGCCCGTCCCCGTGAGGACGGCGTTGAGCGCGCCGAAGTCGCCGTCGAGGATCCAGCGCCACACGTTCGCGGAGACCACGATCGGCAGCAGCCAGCCGAGCAGCAGGAGCGCGCGCATCGTCCCGGCGCCGGGGAAGGGCTGGCGGAACAGCAGCGCCAGCGCGAAGCCGAGCGTGAACTGCAGCGCCAGGCTGGCCAGCGTGAAGACCGCGGAGATCAGCAGCGACGGGGCGAACGTCGGGTCGGCGAACAGCGCGCGGTAGTTCGCGAACCCCGCGAAGGGGGCCTGCCCGCGCAGCAGCGTGGCGATCGTGACGTCGTGCAGGGCGAGGTAGACGTTGTAGCCGAGCGGATAGACCAGCGCCAGGACGATGAACAGCATCGCCGGGGCGGCGAAGGCGTAGCGGCCGATCGCCTGCCGCAGGTCCCGACGACCTCGCCCGTGCCTGCGGGCGTCCAGGGGGATCATGCGGCGAGCTTCCCGCCGATGGCGTCCTGCGCCTGCTGCAGCGCGTCGGCCACGGGCGCCTGCCCGGTGAGGGCGGCCTGGATCGCCTTCTGGATGTCCTGCGAGATCGCGAGGTAGTTCTCGCCGTACGCCCGGGGACGGGCGACGTCGAGCTGGGAGGTGAACACGCTGAGGGCGGGGTCGGCGGACCAGTGCGGATCCTCCGACACGGTGCGACTGCTGGGCAGCTGGTTGCTGATCTGCGTGTAGCGGGTGGCGACGGGCAGGGACTTGCAGAACGTGACGAAGTCCCAGGCGAGGTCGGCGTGCGGGGCGCCGGCGCAGATCCCCAGGTCCTCGGCGCCGATCACGGTGGCCGCGGTGTCCCGGCGGGGAAGGGGGGCGACCGCCCAGTCGACGTCGGATGTGGACAGCTCCGGAATCTGCCACGGGCCGTTGACCATCATCGCGGTCTGGCCGTTGACGAACTGGTTGAGCAGGTCCGCCTGGGTCCAGCCGAGCGTGCCGCGGGACATGTGCCCGGCGTCGAGCAGCTCCCTGTAGAGCCCGAGCGCGGCCTGCCCTCCGGTGCCCGCGAGGGTCGGGACGTCGCCGCCCGCCTGCCACAGCCAGGGGAGGAACTGCAAGGTGGCCTCCTCGCTCTGCACCGCGGAGACGGCGAACCCGTACCGGCCGTCGGTGGTGAGCCGGGCGGCAGCCTCCCGCAGCTCGTCCCACGTGGACGGCGGACGCACCCCGGCGGCGTCCAGGACGGTTCGGTCGTAGTAGAGGGCGAGGTCGTTGACCGTGTCGGGGACGGCGAACCGCCGCCCGCGGTACTCCGTGGTCCGCCATGCGGCGGGCAGGATGTCCGCGGCGCCGGACCAGACCGCGATCCGGTCGGTGAGGTCGTCGAGCAGACCGATCGCGGCGAAGGCGGCGACATCGGAGTTGTCGATCGCGAGGACGTCGGGGACGTCGCCTGCGCTCGCCGACTGCAGCACCGTGCGCTTGTACTGGTCGAACGGCACGACCTGGCGCTCGACACGGACGTCGGGGCGGTGCGCCATGTACTGCTCGTGCACCCAGTCGGCGGCCGCGCTGGTGCCGCCCGCGGTCCAGTAGTCCCAGACCGACAGGACGGTGCGCGGGTCCGAGTGGGCCGCGCAGCCCGTGACGGACCCGGCGGTAGCGCCGAGCGCGGCAGCTCCGGCCGCCCCCAGCATCCGCCGGCGGCTGATCCGAGCCACCATCTGACACCTACCCTCGGAAATATGACGGCAAACGTTTGCCGCGCGCGGTTCGGAATGTAGGTCGGGCCGCGGCCGACGGTCAAGGCGGCTCCTTGCGTGCGGCTCCGTGATCAGTACCCTGGGTCCGGGTAGGGTCACGATCAGTCCGGGTCGGAGGGAGGGGCGTGGATCCGCAAGGGGTTTCCGCGCGTGGCCGCGCCGCGACGCTGGCAGATGTCGCCCGGCTCGCCGGCGTCTCCGTCGGCACCGCGTCGAAGGCGCTCAACGGCCGGGGCCAACTGCGGAGCGAGACGCGGTCGGCCGTCGTGGCCGCGGCGGAGAAGCTCGGCTTCACGATGAACGGCGTCGCTCGAGCGCTGCACTCGGGTCGCACCTACACCGTCGGCCTCGTCGCGACCGACGACGTGGGCCGGTTCTACTTCCCGGTCCTGCTCGGCGCGGAGGACGCGCTCGGACCGGGCCGCATCGCGGTGTTCCTGTGCGACACGCGGGGCGACCCGGTGCGTGAGCGCCTGTACGTCGACACGCTGGTCGGGCGCCGGGTCGACGGGTTGATCGTGACCGGGTGCGTCACCGATCCCCGCCCGCCGATCGACGTGCCCGAGGGGGTGCCGGTCGTCTACGCCATCGCGCCGTCAGCTGACCCGCGGGACGCGTCGGTGACGATCGACAACGAGCGCGCGGGCCGGCTGGCCGTGGAGCACCTCCTCGGCGCGGGCAGGCGGCGCATCGGGTGCATCTCCGGGCGGGACGACCAGCGCTCCGCCACGCAGCGGGCCGAGTCGGCCGCGCGGGTGCTCGCCGAGGCCGGACTCGCGCTCACCGGGGGAGCGCCCCGGTACGGGGCGTGGTCGGAGGAGTGGGGTCGACAGGCCGCCCACCAGCTCCTCACCGTCGCCCCGGACCTCGACGCGGTGATCTGCGGCAGCGACCAGGTCGCACGCGGTGTCGTCGACGCCCTGGAGCGCGCCGGTCGGTCGGTACCGGGCGACGTCGCCGTGATCGGGTTCGACAACTGGGACGTGATGGCGACCGGCCGGTCGCCTGCGCTCACCACGCTGGACCCGCAGCTGGAGCTGATCGGGCGCCGGGCGGCGCAGCGGCTGCTCGAGGCGATCGACGGTCGTCCGAGCGGTGGTGTCGAGACGGTCGCGCCCAGCATGGTGTTCCGCGGGTCGACGGGCGTGCCGGTCGCGGGTCCGTAGCCGGGGGTCAGCCGGCGCCGAGAGTCGACTCGCGCAGCACGAGCCGGCACGGTAGGCGTTGGACGCCCTGTGCGGCGCTGCCGTCGATGCGGTCGAAGAGCCGCTGGGCGGCCGAACGGCCGAGCTGCTCGAGGTTCATGTCGACCGTGCTGAGCGGCGGACGGGCGCCGGCCAGTATCGATCCCCAGTTGTCGAAGCCGATCACGGCGACGTCGCAGGGGACCGACCGGCCGCGCTCGCGCAGCGCGTCGAGCACGCCACGGGCCACCTGGTCGCTGCCGCACATCACGGCGTCCACCTCCGTGGAGCGGTCGAGCAGGGAGCGCATGGCCGAGTAGCCCCAGTACTCCGACCATTCACCGAAGAGGGGGGCCTGGCCCGCGAACCGCAGGCCGTGCGCGGCGAGTGCGCTCGCCGCGCCCTCGGCGCGGTCGGTGGCGGCCGCGTACTCCCGGTCGCCGGTGATGTGGGCGATGTGCCGGCGCCCGAGCCCGAAGTCTTCGGCCCTGGCGGGAGCCCCGGGATCGACGGCCATCCCGAGATCGAGACCGCGTTCGTGGAGCTCGCCCGGCTGACAGGCGAGCAGCGCTACCTCGAGATGGCGGCCGAGTTCGTCGAGCGGCGGGGGCACCAGCGGCTCGCGGACATCGAGTTCGGGCGTGCCTACTTCCAGGACGACGTGCCGGTGCGCGAGGCGACGGTCCTGCGGGGCACGCGGTCCGTGCGCTGTACCTGGCTGCCGGGGCCGTGGACGTCGCGGTGGAGACGGGGGACGCCGATCTGCTCGCCGCCGTGGAGCGGCAGTGGGACCCACCATCGCCCGACGGACGTACCTCACTGGCGGGATGGGGTCGCACCACCAGGACGAGTCGTTCGGCGACGACTACGTCCTGCCACCCGATCGCGCGTACTGCGAGACTGTGCGGGAGTGGCGTCGGTGATGCTGTCCTGGCGGCTGCTGCTCGCCACCGGCGATCCGCGGTACGCCGACGTCGCCGAGCGGACGCTGTTCAACGTCGTTGCAACCTCGCCCCTCTCCCGACGGCCGGGCGTTCTACTACATCAACACGCTGCACCCAGCGGCAGCTGGGGCTTCCGGCTTCGCTCGAGGTGGAGACCCCGCGGGCGGCAAGCAGCCTGCGGGCGCGGTGGTTCTCGGTCTCGTGCTGTCCGACGAACGTGGGCGTACGTTCGCGAGCCTCGACACCTACCTCGCGACGGCGGACGAGGACGGTCTGCAGGTGCACCAGTACGCAGATGCGCGGATCTCCACACGGCTCCCCGACGGTCGCGCGGTGTTCGTCGAGATCGGCACGGCCTACCCGGACGCGGGGCGCGTCACGGTGCGGGGTCACCGAGACCGACGATGCGCCGTGGTCGCTACCCTCCGCGTGCCGTCCTGGGCGGCGGGTGCGGCGGTGGTCGACAGGGACGGGCACAGGAAAGCCGGACCCGGGAGCGTCTCGATGCGCCGGCGCTTCTCGGTCAGTGAGGAGATCCACCTGGACCTGCCGGTCGCGCCGCGCTGGACCGCGGCCGATCCGCGCATCGACGCGGTCCGCGGGTGCGTTGCGGTGGAGCGTGGCCCGCTCGTCCTGTGTGCGGAGTCCACGGATCTCCCCGGCGGACCGCACGTGGACCGCGTCCGGGTCGACCCGGACCGGCCGCTGCGGGACGACGGCGCGGTGACGGCGTCCGGCGTGCTGGTCGAGCACACGGACGCGGCATGGCCCTACGGACAGGCCGGGCAGCGCGATCGGGCGGGCGCGCCCGTCAGGATCCCACTGGTGCCCTACCACTCATGGGCGGCCCGCGGTCCGTCGACGATGCGGATCTGGCTGCCGACGGTCTGAGCCGGTTGCGGAGGGGTCGCCTCCCTCGCCCGTGCCCGCGACCTGCGGCCCGCGATCGCGACGAAGTCGCCGACCGGCGGGGAAGGTGCGAGCCGGGGCCCGACGAGGTGATCACGGTCGGCGGCGCCGCAGGCCATGGCTCCACCGGCGGCGACCCCACGCCCGCCGCGCCTGCTCGCGCGGCGACGCACCTGTGGAGGCCAAACCTGGGGTGGCTCTTCCACCGAGGCGGCGCGACGCGCGGCGGGGGATTGGCCGTAGGTGCGTGATCGGCGCGGTGCGTCTCGGACGGCCCGCATCGCCTGGTGCGGCCGATGCTGTAGCGGTGTGATCCCTGCCGGCCGGGAGGCAGACGGCGCGTGAAAGCGACCCCTCCATGTGGAGGTGCACACCCATCGCCGTCCCGCGGAAGGTGAAGCCCGACGCGTTCTGAGAGGACCTCGACGAGGAGGACGAATTTGCCTCACGCACAGACCGGCCCGTCAAGTCCGGTGATTTCCGGGGGCACCGCCGATGACGGAACCGCCCGCCGGAAAGGGCCGCTCGCCGGAGTGCGCGTACTCGACATGACCCGGCTCGCGCCCGGGCCATACGGCAGCATGCTGCTGGCCGATCTCGGTGCCGAGGTGATCGCCGTCGGCGGTGGGAGATCGGGCCTGCCGGTCCCGGCGCTGTCGCGCGGAAAGGAGTTCGTCACGCTGGATCTGAAGACCGGCGAAGGGCGAGCCGTGCTGCAACGGATGGTGGCGGAATCGGATGTCCTGATGGAGGGGTTCCGGCCCGGCGTGGCCGACCGGATCGGTGCGGGCTACGCCGAGCTGAGCGAGATCAATCCGCGATTGGTCTACTGCAGCGTCACCGGCTACGGGCAGACAGGTCCGTGGGCGCAGCGCGCCGGACACGACATCAACTACCTCGCCGTCGGTGGTGCGCTCGGCACCTTCGGTCCGCCCGGCGGACCGCCGGTGCCGCCGCTGAACCTGGTGGCCGACTTCGCGGGCGGAGGACTGCTCGCCGCCTTCGGGGTCGTCGGTGCGCTGTACGAGCGCGAGCACTCCGGGCGTGGCCAGTACATCGACGCGGCGATGGTCGACGGGGTCTTGTCGATGATGGGTATGAACCTCGCTGACTGGGGTGGGCCGTCGCTGCCGCGGCGCGGTGAGGGTGTGCTCGCCGGAACGCACCCCGCCTACCGCTGCTACGCGTGCGCAGACGGCCGGTACGTGGCCGTCGGGGCGTTGGAGAACGCGTTCTTCACGAACCTGTGGCAGGCCCTCGAACTGGGTCCGGTGCCAGACCACATGGACCCGGAGGAGTTCGCGACCATCGAGGTCCGCCTCACCGAGTCGTTCCGGCAATGCACCATGGCGGAATGGGCAGAGTTCTTCTCCGGCATCGACGCCTGCGTTACCCCGGTGCTGGAACCGCACGAGCTCGCCGGATCTGACCAGATTGCGCAGCGCTACCCGGACTCCCCGACCCGATCGGTGCCGGCGGTTCCGCAGTACTCGCGCACCCCGGCGGCAGCTGGCCCGACCGAGACCGCTGACTCGACGGCGCGCGTGCTCGCGCGTTTCGGGATCGGCGACGAGGACGCGCGCAAGGCGATCGGCTCGAGCACGCCCGATGCCGTGCGAGGCCTGCGCTGGCCGCCGATCTGAACTCATCTCGACGATCCCGAGGAGCGAGAACGAATGCAGACCGAGTACGACGACTTTCGCAGCAGCGTGCGGCGGCTCGCGGCCGACAAGGTCGCCCCCCACGCCGCGGACGTGGACGACCAGGAGCGGTTCCCTCAGGAGGCGTGGGATGCGCTGTGCGCGGCGGACCTCCCGGGCCTGCCTTACGACGAGGAGCTGGGAGGTTCCGGTGCCGACCTGCTTTCGCAGGTGATCGCGGTGGAGGAGGTCGCGGCGGCCTGCGCCAGCTCGGCGCTGGTGCTGCTCGTCAACTGGGCGGGCACGTCCACCGTCGTCAGCCAGGGTTCGGACGAGCTGCGTTCCGAGGTCGTCCCGCGCGTCGCGAGCGGCGAGGCCGGAGCGGCGTGGTGCATGACCGAGCCGACTGTCGGCTCGGACCTGTCCGGCATCAGGACGAGCGCGGTACGGGACGGCGGCGATTGGGTGCTGAACGGCCAGAAGCGCTTCATCAGCAACGCGCCCTGGGCCGACTGGTACGCGATCCTCGCCCGGACCGGAGAACGGGACTTCGGCGTCCTCATGGTCCACCGCCACGACCCCGGCATCTCCTTCGGCCCGCACGAGAAGAAGATGGGCATGCGGGGCAGCCCCACCACCGACGTCGCCCTGGACGACTGCCGCGTGCCCGCCCGTCGGGTCGTGGGCGATCCCGTGCAGGGGTACCGCTACATCAACGGCGAGCTCAACGGCAGCCGCGCGCTGATTGCCGCACAGGCGCTGGGGATCGCGCAGGGTGCTTTCGACGCGGCCGTCGCCTATACCGGTCAGCGGGAGCAGTTCGGCCAGCAGCTCTCCCGGTTCCAGATGCTCCGCGGGATGGTCGCCGACATGGCCGTGAAGATCGAGTCGGCGCGCGCGCTGCTCTACGACGCGGTCCGCCTGATCTCCGACGACGATCCGCGTGCCCGGGCCCGGGTCTCCATGGCCAAACTGCTGTGCAGCGACAACGCCATGTCGGTGGCCACGGACGCGGTGCAGCTGCACGGTGGGTATGGGTTCGTGCGGGACTACCCGGTCGAACGAATGATGCGCGACGTCAAGATCACGCAGATCTACGAGGGCACCAACCAGATCCAGCGTCTGGTGATCGCCAAGGACGTCTACGCCGGGCAGGCGCGGGCATGACGCGCGCGCTGGAGGGGATCCGTGTCCTCGACCTCGGCGAGATCATGCAGGGGCCGCTTGCGGCGCAGGTGCTCGGCGACTTCGGGGCCGACGTCGTCAAGGTCGAGCGCGGGGTGGCGGGCGACATGATGCGCTCGCTGGACCGCGATGCCATCGAGGCGGGCGAGCCGTCCTCCTACTACGTGGCGGTGAACCGCAACAAGCGCAGCGTCTCGCTGAACCTCAAGACGCGCGAGGGGCTGGCGGCGCTGCACCGTCTGCTGGAGCGCGCCGACGTACTGGTGCACAGCTACCGGCCGGCCGCGGTGCGCCGCCTCGGCCTGTCCTACGAGGAGCTGGCCGACCGCTACCCGCGGTTGGTCTACGCGTCCGCGTCCGGTTTCGGGGAGACCGGGCCGTACGCGCACAAGGCGGGCCAGGACATGCTCGCGCAGTCGCTGAGCGGGATGGCCCGGACGGTGGGGGACCCCGGTCTTGCGGCGCACATCTCACCGGTGCCGGTGGTTGACTACGCCTCCGGGATGGCGCTGGCCCAAGGGATCCTCGCGGCGCTGCTCGAGCGGGAGCGTTCGGGGCGCGGGCAGCATGTGAGTGTCAACCTCTTGGACACCGCGATGGCGCTGCAGACGCTGGAGAGCGCGTCGATGCTGATGTATGGGCGCGAGACGAACTGGGTGACCGACTGGTACAGCGGTGTCTTCGAGACGAGCGACGGAATGGTCACGGTGCTCGGCCTGTTCCGGGAGAACGCGCTGCACCTGGTGTGCAAGGCGCTCGACCTAGAGGACCTGAGCAGGCGGCCGGAGTTCGGCACCGCGAGCCTGCAGGCGCGCAACAAGGAGCGGGCCAACGAACTGCTGCGCGACGCCGTTCGTGCCTTGACCACCGAGGACGCCATCCAGCGGTTCGACTCCGCGGACCTGCTGTCCGCGCCGCTGCTGACGCTGGACGAGGCGCTGCGCCACCCGCAGGTGCTCGCGAACGGCACGATCACCCGGGTCGAAGTGGCCGGCAGCACGTCGACCCGGATCCTCGGCAACCCGGTCACGCTCTCCCGGACCCCCGCGCGGATCACCCGGGGCGTCGCTGCCGTCGGCGAGCACACCGAACCCGTCCTGCGGGAGTCCGGCTTCGGGGACTCCGACATCAACGCGCTGCGGGCGAGCGGGGCGATTCGCGACCGCGGCGAGCGCAAGGAGGTCACCCCATGAGCCGGCCCAGCGCCATCGTGCTGCACGAGTTCGGCACGGATCTGGAACTCCGCACGTTCCCACAGGCGGTGCCCGAGCCGGGCGCGGTGCTCGCCGACGTCACGCACGCCGGCGTCTGCGGCACCGACATGCACTTGCAGCAGGGGCGGCTGGCGATCCCGCTGCCGATCGTGCTCGGTCACGAGGCGGTCGGGCGGGTCCGCGCGCTCGGTGCGGGCGTGCGCACCGACGCCACCGGCGCGCCGCTGTGCGTGGGCGACCTGGTGTCGTGGGCATCGAACATCCCGTGCGGCGCGTGCACCGCCTGCGGTGCCGACGGCGCGCCTTCGCTCTGCGAGACGCGGCGGGTCTACGGCATCAACCAGGGCTGCGCGCAGCCGCCGCACGTGTCCGGCGGCTGGTCCGAGCAGATCTACCTGCAGCCCGGCTCGACGATCGTGCGGGTGCCCGACGGCGTCGGGCCGGAAGAGGTGATCGCGCTCGGCTGCGCGGGCCCGACCGTGACTCACGCGCTGCGCGACGTTGCGCAGGTGCGCGAGGGGGATGTGGTCGTGGTCCAGGGCAGTGGCCCGGTCGGCATGGCGGCGGCGATGCTCGCCGCGGTCGCCGGGGCGCGCCGGGTGGTCGTCGTGGGCGGCCCCGCGAACCGGCTCGAGACCGCGCGGCGGATCGGCGTCGGTGACGTGCACATCGACATCGGCGCCGAGACCGACCCGCGGGGCCGGCTGGCACGCGTGCTCGCCGAGACAGCGGACGGTCGCGGCGCGGATCTGGTCATCGAAGCCACGGGCGTGCCGTCCGCGGTGGCCGAGGGGATCGACATGGCCCGGCGGGGCGGCACGTACCTGGTGGTCGGCCAGTACACCGACCACGGCGAGACGCCGATCAACCCGCACCACATCACCCGCAAGCAGCTGCGGGTCCTGGGCAGTTGGGCGTTCTCGCCGCAGAACCACGTCGACTACGTGCTGTCGGTTCCCGCGCTGGCCGCCCGCTTCGACCTGCCGGCGCTGCTGACGGCCTATCCGCTCGAGCGGGCCAACGACGCGCTGGCGGACATGCGCGCGGGGCGCACGCTCAAGCCGGTGCTGGTGAACGGGGCACGGACGTGAGCGGGGAGCAGCTGCGGCGGATCGACGACGGGGTGCGTCAGATGCTGTCCCGCGTCAACGCAACCGCGGCCGAGGCCGACACCGGGTTCCCGCACTACGCGGAGACCGCGGGCGGGCGGTGGACACGCACCCCGGATGGGTTCTGGACCGGCGGGTTCTGGGGCGGCCTGCTCGCGCTGAGCGCACTCGGTTCCGGTGACCGGTCCTACGCCGGGCTGGCCGAGGACGTGGCGCGTCGGCTCGTCCCACGGGCGAGATCGGACACCGCCTTCCGCGGATTCCTGTTCTTCTACGGGGCGGGCGTCGCGCAGTTGACCGCGCCGAGCGACGCGGCGCGAGATGCCGCGCTGGCCGGTGCCCGGGGCCTCGCGGCGAGCTTCCACCACGCCGCCGGGCTCATCCCGCTGGGCACGCAGGCCGAGGAGGCCGGCGCCGTCGGGCGGGGCGCCGCGAACATCGACGCCGTGCCGGGGACGGTCGCCCTCCTCGCGTGGGCGGCCGGCGAGCTCGGCGAACCCGCGCTCCTCGACATGGCCCGCCGGCATGCGCAGCGCCACGTCGAGTACTGCGTCCGCTCCGACGGCTCCATCTGCCAGTCGGCGGCGTTCGACGAGCGGGATGGGAGCCTGCTGCGCCGCTACACGCACAAGGGGCGCTCGGACGACAGCACGTGGGCGCGGGCCCAGGCCTGGGCGATGCTGGGCTTCGCGCAGGCGGGCCGGTGGGTGTCGCCGGACTTCCTGCCCACCGCGGTGACCGTCGCGGACTGGTGGATCGAGAACCTGCCGGCCGACCGTGTCGCGCTGTGGGACTTCGATGCCGGCCGCGACGAGCCGCGGGACACCTCGGCGACCGCGATCGCCGCTGCGGCGCTGCTCAAGCTCGCGGCGCTGCTGCCGGACCGCTCGCACTACCGGGAGCACGCGGCGGCGATGGTGGACATGCTGGTTGCCGGCCACCTCACCCCGTCCGGCGCGCTCAGCGGCGGGTGCTTCGACCCCACACGGGGCGTGGCGACCGACAGCGAGCTGGTATGGGGTGACTACTTTCTGCTGGAGAGTCTCCTGGCGCTACGGGGCAGGATCGAGCCCGCATCGCTGTGACCCGTGTTGCCTGTGACCTGTGAGGGCCTGACTCCCGAAACGTAGGGTCGGGCGACGAGGAACGAGGAGACGAGCGATGTCGCTGCCGTCCGGAGGCGAGACCGACGCCGTGCTCGACGAGCTGGCCGTCCGGCACTCCGAGCTGCTCGTGCTGCAGGACGACTCGGTCGCGATGCAGGCGGTCGCGCGCCGTCTGCGGGAGCTCGGCGGATTCGACATGTCGCTGGTCGGCCGCGTCGAGGCCGGCAGGCGGATGGTGCACCGCAGCTGGCAGGGCACCCAGAGCACGGCGCTGCACCGGCTCGTCGTGCCCGAGGGGATCGGCCTGGGTGGGAAGAGCATCGCGCTGCGCAAGCCGGTCTGGGTGCGGGACTACCTCGCGTCGACGACGATCAGCCACGAGTTCGACGAGCTGGTGGACCGGGAGGGCCTGCGCGCCATGCTGGCCGTTCCGATGGTCTACGACGGCGCGGTGCTCGGCGCCGTGTACGTCGGGGTGCGGGAGAAGGTCTCCTTCGGCGACGGGGTGATCGCGCGGGTCGAGCAGGAGGCGGCAGGGGCCTCGATCAGTCTCGTCAGCTCGCACCGCGCCAAAATGCGGACGGACCTGACACTGGACGCCGACCGGCGGCGGCTGGCGGCCGACCTGCACGACTCGGTCAGCCCGGTGCTGTTCCGCATCGGTGCCGAGCTGCGAAGCCTGCGGTCGGTGCAGGACCTTGACCGCATCCGTGGGCGGCTCGACGAGGTCGAGCGCCAGGTCCAGTCGGTGAACGCGGCGCTGCGCACCTCGCTGGCCCGGCTCACCGAACAGCCGGCGGAGCGGCAGCTCGCCGTCGCGATCCAGGAGGACTGCGAGGCGTTCGAGGAGCGGACCGGGATCCCGGCCCGCTATGTTGCGCTCGCCGAGATCCCGGAGCTGCCGCCCAGCAGGGTCGAGGCGCTCACCGGCGTCGTGCGGGAGGCCCTGGTCAACGTCGAGAAGCACGCCCGCGCATGCACCGTGGTGGTGAGCGTCGTGGTCACCGGCAACGCGCTGACGGTGGCCGTCGCTGACGACGGGCAGGGCAGCCAGGACGGCGGCACCGCGCCGGAGAAGGCCGGTCATCTCGGGCTCCCGCTGGCAGCCCGGCGCATGGAGCGCGTCGGGGGCGGGTTGTCGGTCATCGGCAATGAGGACGGCGGCGTCACGGTGCGGGCGTGGGTGCCGCAGGCCAGCGAGGAGGCGACCGATGATTGAGCAGGCCCGTGTGCAGGTGCGGGTGCTGGTCGTCGACGACCACCCGGTGATCCGCGACGGGGTGGAGTTGCTGGCCGCAGAGGACCCGACCATCACCGTGGTGGGCGGCGCCGGCACCGGGCACGAGGCCCTGCAGGTTGCCCAGCAGGTGGCTGCGGACGTGATCCTGCTCGACCTGCGCCTGCCCGATATGCCGGCGCCGGAGTTGGTGACCCGGCTGCGGCGGGTGGCGCCGAACGCCAAGATCCTGCTGTTCACCGCGTTCGCCGACCACGGCGCCATCGACGTGCTGATCGACGCCGGAGCCGATGGATGCCTGGTCAAGGACATCACCGGCGGCGACTTCGCCACCGCGGTGCACCGGGTCGCGCACGGCGTCCGGGTCGTCGACCCGCGGCTGACCGGCCGACACACCTCGGCCACACCCGAACTGCTGTTCCGGGTCGGGCTGACCCGTCGCGAGTACGAGGTGCTCCGATTCGCGGCGATGGGACACAGCAACCCCGAGATCGCCGACGAGCTCGCACTCGCCCGGAACACCGTCAAGACGTATCTGCAGACCGCGATGCAGAAGCTGAATGCGCGCAACAGGGTCGAAGCTATTGCGAAAGCGCACCAGTTGCGGCTGCTCTGAAAAGTTGTGGTCTGACCGGAGTTCTTGTCTAAGGTCGATGCTGTCCGACAAGGCGCGGAGGTGCTGTAAATGAACGGCTGTCGGGTGCGCGAGACGCCGCCGAGAACGAGTTTTGACTCGGTTTTCTACGCCGAGTGGGAGCGGTGGCGAGAAAGGCCCGCAATGGTGTGGGTCCCGCGGGTCGGCCCGCCGCTGCTGCGCACCGTCGGCCATTTCTCGGACATGGCGAGGCGCGTCGCGAACGTGCTCGACGGTCTGGGCGTGACGCCCGACGACCGGATCGCGCTGGCGCTGCCGCCGGTTCCCGAGTGGTGGGAGCTGGCGGCCGGGGCGGCGCATGCGGGCGTTCCCTTCGCGCCGCTGCCCGAAGGTGGCGGCATGCCGGACCTGGTGGCCGCGGTGCGCGCCGTGGCCGCGACGGTCCTCGTGCTCGACGGCGCGCGGTCGGAACTCGTTCAGGCGGTCCGGGAGGGATGTCCCTCGGTGCGCCGGGTGATCCGGGTGCGCGGTCCGTCGGTACCCGCCATGGGTGGTGTCGTGGACTACGGGTCGGCGATCTGGGCCGTCATGCACTCCTCGGACTCGGACCACGACGCCCCTCCGTCCCGCGGTCCGGTGGTGCTGACCCACGACGATGCGGCGACCGTCACCGCGCGCGGGTACGAGGAGATACGCGAGGCGCAGGACCGGCTCGCCGCGCGGCGCTGGACCCGGCCGAAGCCGGACCTGCATTTGAACCTCGTGCCGTCGCACACCCTCGCCGGCGTGGTGTTCGCGCTGTTCGAGCCCTGGTCGGCCGGCGCCGCGATCCTGGTCGACGAGATCGCGGCGGATCTGACGGCCTCTACGGACTCCGGGACCGTCGCACGGGTCGCCGCGCTCGTGGACCGCTTCCCTGTGTCCACCCTGTCCGTCCCTGCCTCCGCGCACGCCGCGCTCGGCGCGGGAGGTGCCGTGCTGAGAACCGACACCGCGCTCGGGCTCGACCGGGCGGAACCGGTCGTGGTCGCGCGGATCCTCCCCGGAACCACGTTGTATCGCACATTCCGATGAACTTCCGGGCGCCCGGCAATGGCCGTCCGACACACGCTGAAGGAGCTCGCATGCCTCTCGTCACGCGCAGTGGGAAAGTGGGTCTGGCCAGTGCCGTCGGAACGACGGTGGAATGGTACGACTTCTTCATCTACGGTACCGCGGCCGGGTTGGTCTTCAACCACCTGTTCTTTCCGCAGTTCGACCCGCTGATCGGCACCCTCCTGGCTTTCGCCACGTTCTCCGCGGCGTTCGTGGCACGGCCGATCGGGGGTGTGCTGTTCGGGCACTTCGGCGACCGGATCGGTCGCAAGTCGATGCTGGTGCTGACCCTCACCATCATGGGGGCGACCACGTTCGCGGTCGGTCTCCTGCCGAGCTACGACACGATCGGCATCGCCGCTCCGATCCTCCTGGTGAGCCTGCGCTTCATCCAGGGGCTCTCGCTCGGCGGCGAGTACGGCGGTGCGGTACTGATGGCGGTCGAGCACGCGCCGGCCGGCCGGCGCGGGTACTACGGGAGCTGGGTGCACATGGGGGTGCCGGCCGGCTTGATGCTCGGCAACGCGGTCTTCCTCGCATTCGGGGCGATGTCACCCGAGAGCTTCTTGCAGTGGGGCTGGCGAATCCCGTTCCTGATCGGTGGCGTCTTCGTGCTCTTCGGGCTCGTGATGCGCCTGAAGCTCGGCGAGAGCCCCAACTTCGCCGCGCTCAAGGAGAGCGACGACGTCGTGAAGCTGCCGATCGCCGTGGTGCTGCGCAAGTACCCGAAGCAGGTGCTGCTGACCGGCGGGGCGTACCTGGCGATCGGCGTGACCTTCTACGTCACCACGGTGTTCGGCCTGAGTTATGGCACCCAGCAGCTCGGCTTCAGCCGCAACGCGATGCTCGTCTTCGTCCTGGTGGCCATGGCTGTGACGTTCTTCGCGCTGCCGGTGTTCGGCAGCCTGTCCGACCGGGTCGGGCGGAAACCGGTGTTCGTCGGCGGCGTGATCGCGATGGGGGCCATGGTGTTCCCGTGGTTCTGGTCGCTCAACTCGGGCTCGCACGTGCTCGCCATGCTCGGCTACGTGCTGGCCTGCGTCGCCTTCGCGGCGTCGTACGGGCCGCTCGCGGCCTTCTTCGCCGAGTCGTTCGAGACCCGGATCCGGTACTCCGGCATCTCCTTCGGCTACACCCTGGGCACCCTGGCGAGCAGCGCGGTGGCGCCGATCGTCGCGACATGGCTTCTCGACGCCACGGGCGGTTACGAGTGGATTGCGTGGTACATGATCGCGATGATCGTGGTTTCGCTCCTCTGCACGCTCGCGCTCACCGAGACCTCCACCGCGGAGCTGCCCGACGGGCACCCTCGCGCACGGGCCGGTGAGGTGTCCCGGTCGACGGCGGATTAAGCCTGCCCGGTGGGCGCTCCGCCTGCAGTTCGGTGGCGGTGCGCGCGCCGCAGACTAAGGTGGGAGCGCTGTCAGCCGCGAAACATCGGTGACGTCCCTGCGTCCCCCCACGGGCAGGTTCCTCACGAGGTCTCCGCTCACCGACAAGCAGGCGAAGATGGACTTTCCGAACTAGCTCCCACGGATGTTGGCGAGCAGGCCGTTGGTTCGCTCAGACGGCCAGCATCTGATGGACGCCGTAGCGCCTGGCCGTGGTGAGTAGTTCTTCGTGGATGGCGGGCGAGAGCCGGATGCCGGCACTTGCGCGGTGGCTGGCTCTGCGGTTCTCCACGTCACCGGGCATCAGCACCTCGGTGAAGCCTTCGGCCGGGGCGCTGTCCCGGGTCTCATGCTCCCGCATGTGCATGCGGTCGAGGAACTCCTCCATCGGTGTCATGGCCGCGATGTCGACCGCGGCGAAGAAGTGGCCGAGCCGCTGCGGTTCGGGGTCGGCGTACATCCGGGGCATGTGCGCGCCGAACCGCGCGCCGGTCAGCACACCAGCGAGTACGTCGATCATCATGGCCAGCCCGGAACCTTTCGGGCCTGCCATCGGTAGCAGCACCCCGTCCCATGCCTGCTTCGCGTCTGTCGTGGGTGCACCGTCCGCGGTGAGCGCCCACCCCTCGGGGATCGGCTCGCCGTTCTTCGCCGCAAGCAGGATCTTCCCGCGCGCCTGCGAGCTGGTCGCCATGTCGAGGACCACGGGAGCGCCGGAACGGGTGGGCGCGCCCATCGCGATCGGGTTGGTGCCCAGCGAGGGTTCGCGGGAACCGAACGGCGCCATCACCGGGGAGCCGTTCGTCGCCGCGATACCAACCATGCCGGCTTCCGCGATACGGGAGACCCAGTACCTGCCGGTGCCGTTGTGGTTGGAGTTGCGGACTCCGACCCAGGCACTGCCGTGCTCGCGAGCCTTGCCGATCGCCAGCTCCACCGCGCGCGCCGACGCCACCTGGCCCCAGCCGTTGCCGGCGTCCAGGAGCGCTGTCGTGGACGTTTCACTGACGATCTCCAGCCGCGTCCTCCGCTCGATCAGGCCGTCATCCAGCCGACCCAGGTAGTCGCTGATGCGGGACACGCCGTGCGATCCCACGCCGCAGAGATCGGCGGCCACGAGGGATTCGGCAACCACGACAGCCTCGGTCTGCGGCAGCCCGGCTGCGACGAGCACCCGGCTGCAGAACTCCTCGAGCCGGTACGGGTCCACAGTGACGCTCTTCTGGTCTTTCACAGAGATCCTCAGGGTTTGCGGAACGGGGCGGGAGGAGACGCCGGCCAGCGCGAGCGTTCTCCGCGCGACTGACACGATCCCTTAGGGGATGTGGACGTTCTTCGTGAGCGCGAGCAGATGCGCGAGTTGTGGTCTCGGCGACGACTTGTCATGCCCGGGTCGCGGGTCGGTCTCGTCGCCACTGCTCGAACTCGGCCAACGTGGCCTCGTTCGGCGGGTAGAGGCCGTTGATGCCGCCGCCCGCGTCGACCTTCGCGAGGATGAACTCCTCCAGGACCTCTTGCTCGTACGCGTCGTGGGCCACCTCCTCGGCCATCGCCGCCGGAATGACGACCACCCCCTCAGCATCACCGACCAGCACGTCGCCGGGCATGACGAGAACGCCGGCGCAGCCGATGGGCACGTTCATGTCGACCGGGTGGTGTATGACGGAGGACGTGGTGGCGTGGGCTGCGCGCACGTAGGTCGAGATCGGCAGCTCGGAGAATCCGCCCAGGTCGCGTAGGGCACCGTCGGTGACGATCCCGGCCGCGCCGCGCCGGGTGATTCGCGTGGCGAGGATGTGCCCGAGCGAGGCGGAGCGGGTCTCGCCACGGGCGTCGATGACCAGCACCTCGTCGGGGCCGATCGCCTCGACGGCGAGCCGCTGCACGTCGGTGCTGTTGTCGTAGTGGACGGCGGAGCCGCGGTCCTCCCGTGCCGGCGCGTAGCGCAGGGTGAACGCGTAGCCCACCATTCGCAGGTCCGGGCGCAGGACCTGCAGGCCGCCGAGGAAGGTGTTGCGTAGACCGCGCTTGAGCAGCTGTGTGGTGAGGGTTGCCGTCGACGTGCCCTTCAGACGTCGGGTCGCCTCCGCGCTGAGGGTATGCGGGCGGGTGGGGTGCTTCTCCACAGGAGTTCTCCGGTACGGGTAGAGGGGTGGGACGGGGATCAGTCCGCGAGCAGGCCGGGCAGCCACATCACCCAGCTGGGGAAGACGACGGCCAGGATCACGACGGCGATCATCGCGGCCATGAACGGCACGCAGCCGCGGGCGACTTCGATGACGTTCGTGCGGCCGATGCCGGCGGTGATGAACAGGACCATCCCGACCGGCGGTGTGACGAGGCCGATCATCAGCACCAGCACCATGACGAGGCCGAAGTGCACCGGGTCCACCCCGAGCGCGGTGACCACCGGCAGCAGCACCGGCGTCAGGATGATGATCAGTGGTGTCGCCTCGATGAACAGGCCGAGGAACAGCAGCAACAAGGAGACGAGCAGCAGCACGACGGTCGGGCTGTCGGTCATGGCGCCGATCACGGTCGCAAGCTGTCCCGCGACCTGCGAGTAGGTCATCAGCCAGGCGAACAGGCCCGCTGCGCCGATCGCGAAGAGGATGACCGCCGAGTTCTTCGCGGAGGTGAGCAGGATGCCCGGCAGCTGTCGGACGTCCAGCTCCCGGTAGATCGCGATGGACACGACGAGGGCATACAGCACTGCGACGCCGGCTGCCTCCGTCGCCGTGAAGACGCCGGAGAGGATACCGCCGAGGATGATCACTGGCATCACCAGCGCGAAGAACGCGTCCCGGAAGGCCTGGGCCCGCTCACGCCACGACCGGCGCCGCTCCTTGGGGAAGCCGTTCCTACGGGCCAGCATCGCGATGACGACCATGAAGAAGAGCGCCATCGCGATGCCCGGCACCGCGCCCGCCGCGAACATCTGGCTGACCGAGACGCCGGCGAGTGTCGCGTAGAGGATGAACGGAATGCTCGGTGGGATCACCGGGCCGACCGTGCTGGACGCGGCGACGACCGCGGTCGAGAAGCGGGTCGTGTACCCGGCGCGCTGCATGGAGCGGATCAGCACCGACCCGGTACCCGCGGCATCTGCCAGAGCCGAGCCGGAGATCCCTGCCATGCCGACATTCGTCACCACCGTGACGTAGGCCAGCCCGCCGCGGAATTGACCGATCGCGCTCTGCACGAAGGTGACGAGTCTGCCGGTGATGCCGCCGGCGTTCATCAGCTCGCCGGCCAGCAGGAACAGCGGGATGGCGAGCCAGGTGAAGTGGTTGAGGCCCTGGAAGACCCGCTGCGGCACCAGTTCGAGGGGTAGCGTACCGGTGGTGAGGATGTAGAGGATCGAGGACAGCAGCATGCTGAATCCGAGCGGAACGCCGAGTAGGAGCAGCACCAGGAATCCGACGAGGAAGACCTCGATCATGACGCAGCACCCTCCTGCCCAGCAGGGGATGCGGCGCCGGGCTCGTCGCCGTCGGGGATGGCGCGCGGGTAGTCGTTCCAGTGGGTGATTCGGTCGATCAGCTGTGGAACGAGGTAGCACGCCATCACCGCGCCGGTGACCGGCATGGCCGCGTAGATCCAGGCGATGGACTGGGCGAGTGCGGGCGAGACAGTGCCCCAGGACAGCTCGGTGAAGACGATTCCGTACCAGACCAGCAGGACCGCGGTGATCAGCAGGCTTGCGGTCGTCAGGAGTCCGATCACCCGTTGCAGCTGTACGGGAAACCGGACGAGCAGGACGTCGATACGCAGGTGGGCATGCTCGTGGATGGCCAGGGCACATCCCACGAAGGTCAGGTAGACGAGCAGGTAGCGCGCGAGCTCCTCGGTCCACGGAACGGGCGATCCGAGGACGTACCTGCTGAATACCTGGACCGCGATGGTGGCGACGAGCCCGATCATCACCGCGATGAGCAGCAGCTCGAGCAACTGGGCGAGTCGTCGTTGCAGCATCAGTGATGCGCGCATCACGCTGCCTCCCGGACCCGCTCGTAGAGGCCGGACTGCCACAGCCCTTCGGTCTCCAGCCGGCGTGCGGTATCGAGGCAGATCTCCTCGAACCGTGCGATGTCGACGTCTTCTACAACGGCCATCCCGTCGTCGCGCAACGCCGCCCGCGCGGTGCTCTCGATGTCCTGGACCGCGCGTTTCTCGAACGTTCCTGCATCCACGACTGCCTGATGGAGCAGATCTTGCTCGGCAGCCGACAGTTGCTGCCAAGTGCGCTCGCTGACGGCCATGAGGAAGGCCGCGTACTGGTGGCTGGTCATGCTCACGTGGGACTGGACCTCGCTCATGGACTGGCTCTCGATGAGCTCGAGCGGATTCTCCTGGGCGTCGACGACGCCCTGTTCCAGGGCGGTGAACAGCTCGCCGAGGGCCATCGGCGTCGGGCTCGCCCCGAGCGAGCGCCACGACTCGATGTAGGTCCGTCCTTCCGGGCAGCGCAACTTGAGACCTCTGAGGTCAGCGGGTTCCCGGATGGGCCGGTTAGCCGTGACCTGTCGGGCGCCCCGGTGCCACCAGTCGAGGATGCGGCCCCGCTTGGCCTCGAGCAGCGCCGCGGCCACCTCACGGCCGATTGCTCCGTGGAACACCGCGTCGAGGTGGGACAGGTCGCGGATCGCGTAGTACATCTGCACGCCGGCGAACTGCGGGGTGAAGAAGCTGATCGGGCCAACACCGGTCAGGGCCATGTCGATCGAGCCGATGTGCAGGCCCTCCCACAGATCCTGTTCCCCGCCCAACAGGCCGTTCGGCTGCGGAAGGATCCGCAGCGTGTCACTACGTTCGGCGACGAGCTCAGCCAGGCGCACTGCGCCGGCGTGACCGGGATCGCCCTCGCTCATGATGTAGCCCAGCCGGAGGAGACGGCGACCGTCCTCGTCGAATGTCGTCCGAGTCCCGCACGCGGCGGTGGCGAGGAGCGCAGCTCCTGCGGCCGTTCCGGTCCAGCGCAGGAGACTGCGCCGGGACAAGCGTCTGATCATGAGCCACCCTTCGTCGTCGTTGTCGTGCGATGGCGTTGCTCGGTCGGGGACATGCCCGTCCGCGCCGCGGGCCGCGTGAGGCCGACAGCGGGCGTGTGTGAGCCGGGCGCGGGCCGTCGGCCGGGGCGCCCTGATCGGTGGTCGTAGAGGAGGAGGTCTAGCCGGCGGGCCTGGTCAGCTCGGCGTCGATCCGCTCCGCGATGTACGTGCGCACCCCGAGCAGGTGCGCGTGCATGAGGTCGCGGGCCTTGACGGGGTCGCCCTCGCGCACCGCCGCGAGGATCTCGTGGTGGTCATGCTGGTCGCGTGGCCGACCCTCGTTGTCGTAGAAGGACAGGACTGCCAGTTGCTCGAAGGAGTACAGCTCCACGTACGACTCGATGGTCTGGGCCAGTACGCGGTTGCCCGATAGGGCGGCCAGCGAGCAGTGGAATCGCATGTTCAGATCGTGCAAGATCTCGTCGTCGCCGCTGAGGTGCTGCTGAGCTCGGCGCAGCAGGACTTCGACGGCGGCTATGGGCGTGCGGTCGTGGGCGGCCGCCGCAAGTCCGGCCAGATGCGGCTCGATGAGCAGGCGCGCGTCGAGGAGGTCGAGCACGGTTGACGCCTCGATCTCGCCGTAGCCCCGGTTCGCCATGACCATGCGCTCGCGTCCGTTGCGGACGTAGATCCCGGAGCCGTGACGGATCTCGACCGCTCCGTTCGCCTCCAGCCGTTGTAGCGCCTCGCGCATCGTCTGGGTCGCCACGTCGAAGCGCTCGGCGAGGGCCTTCATGGACGGCAGCCGGTCGCCCGGCTGCAGCCCGTCCTGCTCGATGAGCCGAAGGGTGTGCCGGCTCAGGGCCTCCACCAAGCCTGTCCGGGGGATCGCCACATGTCCTCCAGTCATCCAATGACTCGATGATGATGGAACACGGGGACTTTCCCGTCAAGGTGGAGCAGCGGTTCTTTCGGAGTCCTCGCCCGGCCGGCTCGGGATCGGGCTGGAGCAGCAGATCAACGGTGATCCGGAAGCTCCGCACCGGGATCCCGATGGGCCGGCTCGCCACGCTGGAGGACGTCGTCGACCTTGCGGTCGTGCTCGCCCCCGACGTCCCGGTTCGGCACCGGCCAGTCGTGGCACGTCGACGGCGGACAGACCCTGCCGTAGCCAGTACTGGCTGGTGCCGACCGCCCTTCGCCGGTGCCGGGCCGCTCGAAGCGGGTGCAGTCGTTAGGCGTGCGCGGACCGGACCGGCCTTCCCGGCCCGATGGCGTACCACAGGGGGAGACCACCGGTGGGCGGCCGCCCCTGTCTTGGCCGCCGCCGACCCGGCTGCTCAGCGGCCGTCGATGATCCGGTCGGCGAAGAGCTGCGTGAACCGCTCGGCGTCCACGTCGACGGCGACGTTCATGTTGGGCGCCTTCTTCTTCGGGATGGTGCGCAGGATGTCGTGGCGGACGAGCAGGTCGCGCGGCACGAGCGTGGGCGCGTACTCCGTGGCCACGTGGAGGCGCGCCGAGGTGATGAGGCCGGGGTCGTACGCGACGGCGACGGTCAGCGGGTCGTGCAGCCAGATGCCGGTGAACTCGGTCGGGATGCCGACGCTGAGGTAGATCAGGCGCTCCTGCTCCGGCCACGGCGCGAGGATCCGTGACACCATCTGCGCCGACCGGCTCGTGGCGGCCTCCATGGCCTCGATGTGCCGCTTCGCCATGGGCACGCGGAGGGTGACGTCGATCGGCACGAGGGTGGTGTTCGCGCCCGAGTTCATGACGATCTTCGCAGCGACCGGGTCGTTGTTGAGGTTGTACTCCTCGACGGGGGAGCGGGTGATCCCCTTCTCGTCGACGACCGGCACGATCACGCCGCCCATGATGATCAAGTGCTTGAGGTTCGTGACGAACGTGGGGTCCTGGCGGATCGCCGCCGCCACGTTGGTCACCGCGCCCAGCGTGCAGATCGTGATCTCGCCCGGGTTCTCCCGGACCATCCGGACGAGGAAGTCCACGGCCGACCCGGGCTCCGGCTGCTTCTCCGGCCGCCCGTCGTCGAAGACGCCCTGGCCCTCGAAGCCGAACATCAGCGCCTCGGCCTCACCGAGCGGATCGCGGATTCCCGCGTAGACCGGCACTTCGGGCATGCCGACGAACTCCAGGATCTTGCACGCGATCTCGGCCCGCAGCGCGGTGTCGCCGTAGCACGTCGTGACGCCCTCGAACCGCACCTCGGGCGAGTTCGCCGCCAGCAGCACGGCGAACGCGTCGTCGTAGTAGGTGCCGATGTCGGTGTCGATGATGAGTCGTTCCACTGCGCCTGCTCCTCCTCCTGTCATCCGGCGGGGATACCCAGCCGGGCGAGACGACCGGGTGCCATTGCGTAGGCGCCGGCCTTGCTCGTGGTGATGCCGTAGCGGTGGCAGGCCTCTGCGAGCGTGACCGCGCAGCCGCACCCGTCCAGCACCGGCACGCCGAGCTCGTCCTGCAGCCGCTTGTCCAGCGGGCCCATGCCGGCGCAGCCGAGCACGATCGCCTCCGCCCCGTCCTCGTCGACGGCGCGCCTGCTCTCCTCGACGAGGACGCGTTCGGCGTGGGCGAAGTCCTGCTCGATCTCCAGCACGGAGAGCGAGGTGGCCCGGATCGAGGCGCAGCGCTGCGACATCCCAGCGAGGGCGACCATGTCGCGGAGCATCGGTATGACGCTGTCGATCACCGTCACGATCGAGAACCGGTGCGCGACCAGGCACGCCATGTGCATGGCGGCCTCGGCGATGCCGATCACCGGCGCGTCGGTGATCTGACGGGCGGCGTGCAGTCCGGGGTCGCCCGCGCACGCGATGACGAACGCGTCGTAGTCGCCGCGGTGCTCGGCGATGGTCTGCAGCATCGCGGCGGCCGCGACGTGGTCCTCCGCGTACGTCTCGATCGACGGCGGGCCCCACGCGGGGTTGATCGCGGTCACCTCGGTGTCGTTCGCGGCGACCGCGCGGCAGGCCTCGCCGATCGCGGCGGTCATGCTCTCGGTGGTGTTGGGGTTGACGACGAGGATGCGCACGGAGCCTCCAGTCTTCGGCCGGTCAGTAGGCGATATCCCGCAACGTGCCGGCCAGGACGGACGCCCCGACGGCGCAGTCCTCGGCCGGGGTGTACTCCTCGGGGCAGTGCGAGCGCCCCTCGACGCTCGGCACGAAGATCATCGCGGTGGGCACGTGCGGTGCCCACATCTGGCTGTCGTGCCCGGCGCCGCTGGGCATCGGGCGCGCCGACACCCCCTGCCCCTCGGCGGCCTCCGCGATCACCTTCTGCAGCGGTTCGTCCATCGGTGCGGGCGCCACGGCCTTGGTGTCGTCGAGGGTGACCTCGAGACCGCGCCGCGTCGCGATCCGCTCGCATTCCTGGCGGATCCGTCCGGCGAGCCGGTCCAGCGTCGCCTCACCGGGATGGCGCAGGTCGATGGAGAACGTGACGCGTTCGGGCACGATGTTCACCCCGCCCGGGTGCACCTGCCACATCCCGCAGGTCGCGACCGCCGGGCGGCCCTCGGCCTCGGCGAGTGCGGTCGCGGCCTGCGTCATCTCGGCGGCGCCCTGCATGGCGTCGAGCCGCAGGTCCATCGGCGTCGCCCCGGCGTGGTCCGCCCGCCCGGTCACGGTGACGTCCAACCAGCGCAGACCGGTGATCGCCGAGACGACGCCGATCTGCGTGCCCTCGTCGTACAGCACCCGGCCCTGCTCGATGTGCAGCTCGACGAACGCCTCGACGTCGGTGCGCCGTGCCGATCCGATCGCGGCCGGGTCCAGCCCGACCCGGCGCATCGCGGCGGCGAGCGTGACGCCGTCGGCGTCGCGCAGGGTGTCGGGCTCGTCGGGACCGATGGTGCCGAGCATCGCCCGCGAGCCGAAGAAGTCCGCGGCGAACCGGCTGCTCTCCTCCTCGCACAGGGCCACGAGCTCGAGCGACCTGCGCGGCCGTCCGCATGTCCGGATCAGCTCCTCGATCGCGGCGAGCCCGGTCAGGATGCCGAGGGCCCCGTCGTACCTGCCCCCGAAGCGCACGGTGTCGATGTGCGAGCCGGTGAGCACCGTCGACGCGCTCTCGGTGCCGGGGAGCCTGCCGAAGACGTTGCCCACCGCGTCGGTGCGGACCTGCAGGCCCACCTCGGTCATCCAGCGCGCGACCAGCGCGCCCGCCGCGCGCCATGCGTCGTCGTAGGCGAAGCGGATCAGCCCGCCGCCGGGCTGCTGCTCACCGACCCTGCCCAGCTCGGTGACGAGCTCCTCCATGCGCCGGGTCGCGACCTTGGGGAAGGGATCGGACACGGGTGTCCTCCAGACTGCTCGTTCGTTCGGGGGTGGGCCGGTCAGTCCCGGCCGAGGGAGTCGGACAGCGCGGCGCTGTCGTGGATGCGCAGGCACAGCTCGAGGGTCAGCCGGTCCTGCGGTGCGGACAGGCGGAGACCGGACAGCTCCTCGAGCCTGCCGAGGCGGTACTGCACGGTGTGCGGGTGCACGGACAGCGCCCGCGCGGCGGCCTTCGTCGCGCCGCCGTGGTCCAGATACGCGCGCAAGGTCGGCAGCATCGACGTGCCCCGGTCGCGGTCGTAGCGCAGCACCGCGCCGAGGGCGTCCTCGCACATCCGCAGCACGTCGGCCGCCTTCGCGCTGCGCAGGATCAGCCGGTAGGCGCCGAGGCTGCGCACGGTGTGCACCGGGTTCGCGTTCCGCACCTGGCGGTGCAGCTCGGCCACGAGTCGCGACTCGGCGAGGGCGTCGGCGAACTCGGTGGGTGTGTCGACCGCGTCGGAGACCACGAAGCTCGCCTGCCACGCCGGGTCCAGGAGCGCGAACCGCTGCGTCGCCGCGCGCAGCCGTCGCCGCAGGTTCTCCTCGTCGTCCGGCCCCGCCCACACGAGGACCACGTGATGGTCGCGCACGGTTGCGGCGAGGAGGGGTCTCCCTCCGATGTCGCCGTCGCCGAGTTCGTGCTGCGCGCACGCCAGCAGGGCCCGTAGCTGCCGGTGGTCGACGGCAGGCTGCACCCGGTACTGGAGGGAACTGTGTTGGAGGCGGCCGACCGCCACGAGGAACGGGCCCTGCGCGCCGCCGGGAGCGACCCCCTGCACGAGCAGCTCGAGGGTGTCCGCCTGCGTGCGGATGCGCCCCTCCTCGCGGGCGCGCTGCTCCACCAGCTCGGTCGCGGCGATGTGAGCCGCCGACGACACGGCGGCGGCGTGCACCTCGTCGGGCGCGGTGTCGCCGAACAGGGCGCACAGGAAGCCCAGGATCTCCGAGCCGCCGGGGATCGGCGCGACGAGCAGGACCCGCCCCGCACCGAGATCGGCGCGCTGCGGGCTCCGGGTCGCCTCGGCCTCGTGCACCGCCGTCCCGATCACCTCGCGGTGCTCGTCGTCGATGTCGCCGACGGTCAACGCGTCGGTGGGCGGTTGTGCGATGCGG
The DNA here is from genome assembly GCF_006716445.1 of Pseudonocardia kunmingensis. Lineage (GTDB taxonomy): Bacteria > Actinomycetota > Actinomycetes > Mycobacteriales > Pseudonocardiaceae > Pseudonocardia > Pseudonocardia kunmingensis. The sequence goes on along the minus strand of NZ_VFPA01000001.1, from coordinate 115,919 downwards.
ACGGCGCGCAGCGAATCGCAGAGGAAGACGCCGGCCCGGCACAGCCGGGCCAGCCGCGCGACGAGCGCGTCCGCCGAGAGCCCCTCCCGGACGATGTCGGCGAGCGCCTCCTGCACCTGGACCCGCCGTTCCAGCTGGTCACGCTGCTCGCTGACGAGCTGGTTCACCGTCTCCAGCCGCATCCGCGCCGCCCGCTCGGACGCGAAGAGCCGGGCGTTCACCATCGCGATCGCCGCGCCCTGCGCCAGCCCCTCGAACAGCCGCAGATCGAACTGGTTGAACACCTGCGGCGTCGAGAAGTTCTCGACGATCATCGCCCCGATCGGGCCGTCGTGGGTCAGGAGGGGTGCGACGAGCGCGCTGTGCGGGTACTCGATCCCGCCCGCCGCGGCGGCGAGCAGCCGATGGCTGGCCGGGGCGAGGTCCTGCTGGGGGGCCAGCGACTCCTGCGTCCGGTACAGCACCGATCTGCGCTCCTGGAACGCGCGTCCGGTGAGGCTCTCGCCAGGTGCCAGCTCGATCTTGTAGATGCTCGGGCCGAAGCCGATGGCGTGGCGCACCACCAGTCGCTCGCGATCGGTGTCGTAGAGCAGCAGCACGCCGGCATCGGCGGCCGGGATGATCCGGATCGCCTCGCGCAGGATCCGGTGGGTCAGCGCGTCGGCGTCGAGCGTCGAGGCCAGCGAGCGGTTGATCTCGATGATCGCCTCGAGCCGGTCGATCCTGGTGGGCTCCTCGGCGTCGTATGGCACCGGGACATCGTGCTCCGCGCGGAATCGGTGCGCACGGCCCTCCGGTGCTGCGTTCAGCAGGACGGACACGACCGGTCAGCCCAGCGTGCCCGAGGGCACCGATGCCCACGGCGGCCGGTGCTCGGCTGCGTCCGCCCCGCGCAACCGCTCCCGCAACGCCGCCGTGGCCTGCTCGTCCACCGCGTTCCCCGCGGGCACGACGCCGTAGCGCGAGCGCGCGGTCTCCTCGCTCAGGTAGCCGTCGAGCAGGTCGGACAGCACCAGCTCGGGGTCGCGCTCCAGCGGGTCGCCGTAACCGCCGCCGCACGGGCTCAGCGTGCGGATGACGTCACCCTCCTGGGCCCTGCGCCCCTGCAGCTTCGAGGGCAGCGCCTCGACCGTGCCGTCGGCCCGCACGAAATCGACACCGCCGGGGGAGCCGTTCTGCCCGCCGAAGGCGCCCCACGGTGCGGAGGAGTTCCCGTCGCCCTCGAGGTTCATCATCCCGGGCGCGAGGAACTCGATCTCGCGCACCGTGCCCATCCCGCCGCGCCACCGGCCCGCGCCACTGCGGTCGGTGCGCAGCTCGTAGCGGCGCACCCGCAGCGGGTAGTGCGCCTCGATGTCCTCGACCGGGTTGTTGCGGGTGTTGGCGTAGAGCGTGTCCATCGCGTCGATGCCGTCGCGCTCCAACATCCCGCCGTAGGCGCCCTCACTGATGTCCATGTAGACCCAATACTTCTCGCCGTTCAGCCCGCTGTACGCGATGACCTTGAGGTTGCCGACGCCCGCCGAGACGCGGTCGCCGCAGATGGGGGACAGGGCGTGCATCAGGGTGTCGGCGACGACGTTGCCGGGACAGAACCGGGCGATCGTCGCGGCGGGGAAGACCGGGTTGGCCATGCTGCCGCGCTCGGCGACGATCCGGACCGGCCGGACGAGCCCGGAGTTCTGCGGCATGTCCTCGTGAGTGGCCTGGTCGAGCAGGATCGAACGCAGCGTCACGTAGACGGCGATGTCCACGGTGCCGACGAAGGGCATGTTGATGGCCTTCTCCGCGACCTGCGGTGCGGTGCCGGTCAGGTCGACGGTCAGCGTGTCGCCCTCGATGGTGACGGCCACCTTCACCGGCAGCAGCCTGCGCTCCGGGTCCGGGTCGTCGGCGAACCCGTCGACGTACCCGGTGGCGCGGTAGACGCCGTCGGGCAGCCCGGCGATCTGGTCGCGCAGGACGCGCTCGGAGTAGTTCATCAACTCCTCGCACGCGTCCTCGACGGTCGCCCTGCCGTACTGCTCGAGCAGTTCCACGTAGCGTCGGGCGCCGACGCGTGCGGCCGCGATCTGCGCCTCCATGTCGCCGACCACCATGTCGGCGCTGCGGATGTTGTCGCGCAGCAGCTGCCAGATGCCCGCGTTCGGCTCGCCGCGCTCGTAGACCTTCACGGCGCGGAACTGCAGCCCTTCGGCGTAGGCGTCGGTGGCGTCGACGATGCCCACCGAACCCGGCACGAGCGCGCCGAGGTCGAGGTGGTGCGCGGTCGTGACGCTGTACCCGACGAGTGCGCCCTCGTGGAAGATCGGCACGCAGAAGGCCACGTCCGGCTGGTGCGAGGCGCCGTGGAACGACGAGTTGTGCATGATCACGTCGCCCTCGTGCCAGGTCTGGCCCCGCTCGGCGAGGATCTGCTCGATCCCGCGCACGTAGCCGGGGATCGGCCCGAGCTGCAGCGGCGTCGACAGCGGGCACTCGCAGACCTGCCTGCCCCGCGCGTCGAGGATCGCGGCGCCGAAGTCCTCGGACTCCCGGATCACCGACGAGTACGCCATCCTGCTGAGCTTGTGCCCGACCTCGAGCACGATGCTCTCCAGGGCGCCCGCGATGACCCGGGTGGTGATCGGGTCGAGGGCCCGCTCCAGTGCGGTGCCGCGCGGGTACTCGATGACGTCGACCTGCTTCGCGCTCACCGCTCACCTCCGACGTGGATCAGGATGTCGCCGGTGCCGAGCACTTCGGCGTGTGCGCCCGGCGGGACGACCGTGGTCGAGTCCATCTGCAGCACCACGGCGGGTCCCTCCAGGACCGCGCCCGCGCCGAGCTTCGAGCGCTCGTAGAACGTGGTCGGGAGTGGCCGCAGCTCGCCGTCGACCGTGAACAGCGCCGGGTCGGTGGCGACCACCGCCGTGCTCGCGTCGGGGTCCGCGGCGACGGAGAAGGCCGGCAGCTTGGGCAGCCTGCCCCGCGCGATGACCCGCACGTTGATCAGCTCGATCGGGCTGTCTGGGAACGCGTGGCCGTACTCCTCGGCGTGCAGCTCGTGGAAGCGCTTCCAGCAGCGGTGCACCGCCTCCTCGTCCAGCGCCCCGTCGTCGAACGGGACCCGCAGCTCGTAGCCCTGGCCGAGGTAGCGGCAGTCGGCGTAGCGCTCGAAGGACATGTCCTCGGCGGCGACCCCGTCGGTGACGAGGTGGGTCCGCGCCTCCGCGGTCAGCTCGGTGAGGACGGCGTCGAGCTCGGTGCCGCGTACGTCGTCGCCGAGCAGGAACATCGTGCGCAGCAGGTCGTACTTGAGGTCGCCGGCGAGCAGACCCATCGCCGAGGTGATCCCGGGATAGCGGGGCACGAGGACCTCGGGCAGCCCGAGCGACGCCGCGACCTCCGCCGCGTGCAGCGGCCCGGCGCCCCCGAAGGCGACCAGCGTGAACGCGCGCGGGTCCTTGCCCTTCTGGATCGTGCGGGTGCGGATCGCGTTGGCCATGTTGTGGTTGACGATCGTCAGCACGCCCGCGGCGGTCCGCTCCGGCGTCATGCCCAGCGGCTCGCCGAGCGCCCGCAGCGCCTCGATCGCCGGCTCGGGGCGCAGTGCGGTCGACCCGGCCAGTGTGCGGTCGGTCCGCAGCCTGCCGAGAACGAGGTTGGCGTCGGTGACCGTCGGCTCCGTGCCGCCCTGCCCGTAGCAGGCCGGGCCGGGGACGGCGCCCGCGCTGCGCGGGCCGACCCGGAACGCGCCGCCCCTGTCCACGTGGGCGACGCTGCCGCCGCCCGCGCCGACGGTGTGGACGTCGATCATCGGCACCACGATCGGCAGCCCCGCGATCCAGGTGTCCCGCGGTGCGGACTCCATGATGCTGCGGCCGGTCACGATGCCGATGTCGGCGCTGGTGCCCCCGACGTCGAAGGTCACCAGGTTGTCGCGGCCGCACGCGCTGCCCACGTGGGCACCGGCAAGGACCCCCGCAGCGGGCCCGCTCATCAGCAGCGTCACCGGGTACTCGGCGGCGAAGCGCGGGGTGGCGGCACCGCCGTTGGAGCGCATAATGCGCAGCTCCGCGTCGAGCCCGGCGTCGGCGAGGCGCGAGCCGAGCCTGCCGATGTAGCGCTGCACCGTCGGGCCGACGAACCCGTTCACGGCGGCCGCGGTGAAGCGCTCGTACTCGCGGAACTGCGGCGAGACTCCCGAGGAGGTCGTGACGAAGGCGGCGGGGAACACCTCCCGGACCAGCTCGGCGGCGCGCCGCTCGTGCTCGGGGTTGCGGTAGCTGTTGAGGAAGGCGATGACCACCGACTCGACGCCCTGGTCGGCGAGCTCCGCGGCGGCCCTGCGCACCTCGTCCTCGTCGAGGGATGTGATCACCTCGCCGCGGGCGTCGATCCGCTCGTGCACGACCTTGCGGTGCCTGCGCCGGATGAGCGCCTGGTCCTGCCACGGGATCTGCTGGCGGATCGAGTAGTGCAGGGGTCGCTGGTGGCGGGCGATGTGCAGGACGTCGCGGAACCCGGCGGTGGTGATCAGCCCGGTCGACGCGCCGTCGTGCTGGAGCAGTGCGTTGGTGGCGATCGTGGTGCCGTGCGCGAGGAAGTCGAGGCGGGCGCCGGCCACCGCGGCGGACACCCCGTCGACGAGCCCCACGGAGTGGTCGTGCGGCGTGCTCGGGACCTTGTGGACGGCGATGTCGCCGCTGGCGGTGTCGAAGGCGATGATGTCGGTGTGGGTCCCGCCCACGTCGACGCCGGTGATCTTCATGCACGCGTCCCTTCCGGCCGATCTTTCGCCCAGGCTAGGAAGGCGGACGGCGCTCACCTATGGCCCTCGGGCCAGGACGGACCCCGATTCGTTGGCACATGGGCCAACGCTCAGCGGATCTCGGTGCCGGTTCCCGAAGGTGTTCACCGCTGAGGGCCGCGCGTGTCCTGTGCTCATGCAGGGGCGGGATGGAGGGTGGGGCCTCGTGCGGCCGACGGTGCGGGCCCACGTGTGCTGCGGTCGATCGGCGTGACCCCCACCCGCACCGACCTCGTTGTCGCGGCGCTCCGCGAGATGATCAACGGCGAGCGTTCCCTCCTCCGGGGGCGTGCGCAGCACTACCCGGGCAACGACTCGGACTCGCGCCGCAAGATATCGAGCACGCCCGCGGGCTGCACGAGCGGATCGGCTCGCCGATCTTGGTGCCGGGCAGCTGCAACTGGACCGCTGCGGAGCTCGACCCGCAGTGGACGATGGACGGGGTTTCGACCAGGCCGCGGTCGCAGCACTACATCGACACCTTCACCGAGCTGCTGTGTGAACCATGGCTACTCGTGAAGTACTCGGCGGGCATGCACCGGCGCGGCCTCGTCTGCAGGTGTCTGTCCGGCGCTCGAGTTCACACGTCAGACCTCAAAGTGAAGGCCGAGTGCGTGCATGCTCGCGTCAAGCAGATCGGACATTGCCGCCGACTCGTCGTCGAGCCACACGTCGTGGGCGGCGAGCCCGATGGCGAGCGCCGCCCGCGCGACGGTCCTGGGGAGCAGGTCGTCCGGTCGCTCACCGGCGCCCGCGTTCACGTCCGGGGTCAGGGCGGGCGCCGGTGGCGGGGTCGAGCTCGCTGGACCGGACCACCGACCCGTCCTCGCGCATGTGGAGGTCGAGCACCCGCTGGGTGTGCGCCCTGGCGATGTCCGCGTACCGCGCTTCGCCGGTCACCCCGTGAGCCCACAGCAGGAGCGGGGTGGCCTGCAGGGAGTCGATGCTCGCCGCCGCGGAACCGACAGCATGCGACTCCTCGGCCTGCGGGCCGAGCGCCACGCTGCGAAAGAAGCCGAAGCCCTTGAAAGCCGTGGTCCGGTCAGCCCGTTCCGACGTGCGCGCGCACCAGGCGCGGGCCGCGTCCCGGTAGCGGTCGTCCCCGGTCTGCGCCGCAGCAGACCAGAGCATCCCGGGCCACGCGCCGCCGGTCCAGTCGCCGTCCTCGGTGCAGAACCACTCACCCGTCGTGGGGTCGGCCCAGTGCGGGAAGCCGGGGAGCTCCGACCCGAGCATGTCGTCGACCCGGGCGAGCATCTGCGCGCGGGCCTCGCCCCAGTCGACCGCCGGCACCTCCGTCCGACCGCGGCTCACGTGACCGCACCGACCTTCCGCAGAGCGTCGACCTGCTCGCGGGAGTAGCCGGCCTGGCCGAGCACCTCGTCGGTGTGCTCGCCGTGACCCGGCGGCACCTGGCGGGTTCCGGCCGCTCCGGAGCTGTATCGGATGGGGTGCTTCAGCAGCCGCACCGTCCCGGCCTCCGGGTGGTCGATCTCCTCGACGGGGTCCAGGTGGGTCACGAGCGGGTCGTGGTCCACCTCGTCGTAGTCGTTGACCGGGGCGCACCAGACGCCGTGCGCGCGCAGCAGGTCGAGCAGCTCGGCCCGGCGGAAGGAGCGGAGCAGGGGGGCGAGCGCGCTGTGGATCTCGTTGCGTTTCGTGAGCGCGACCTGCGGGTCCAGGTGGTCCGCGAGCTCCTGGGGGTCGCCGAGTGCCTGGCTGACGGCGCCGACCGGCGACACCGACAGCGCCACGTACCCGTCCTCGACCTCGTAGAAGCCGTAGGGGGCCTGGTGGAACGACGACGCGAGGTCCGTCGACGGGCGCTCCACCGTTCCGCCGTTGAGGTGGTAGGTGTACGGCTCGAGCTGCAGGTCGAGAGCGGCCTGCACCATCGTCACCTCCACCCGCTGGCCCTCTCCGGTCGCGCTGCGGTGGTGCAGCGCGGCGAGGATGCCCATGGCGAGCAGCGAGGCGCCGTGCTGGTCGACGATCGCGGATCCCGCGGCGACGGGCGGCCCGTCGCTGCGGCCGGTCGCCGCGGCGAGGCCGGTGGTGGCCTGCAGCAGCAGGTCCTGCCCCGGCAGGTCCCGGTACGGGCTGTCCGACCCGTAGCCGGAGGCGCAGGCGTACACCAGGTCCGGCTTCAACCGGCTCAGCTCCGGGTGGTCGAGCCCGAGCTTCTCCATGACCCGCGGTCGGAAGTTCGACACGACCACGTCGGCATTCCGGCAGAGCTCGCGGGCCACCTCGAGCCCTTCCGGCCGCTTCAGGTCGAGGCTGACGCTGCGCACGTTGCGGTGGGCCAGCATGAAGAAGCTGCTGACCCCGTTGACGTAGGCGTCCGCGCCCGCCCACCGCCGCTCGTACGGTCCGGCAGGCGGTTCGATCTTGACGACGTCGGCGCCCATGTCGGCGAGGTACTGCACCGCTGCCGGCCCGAGCAGGAACTGCGTGAAGGCGATGATGCGCACGCCCTCGAGCAGCTTCAGGGACTGGTCCACTGGTCCTCCTCAGGAGCTGACGGTCGGTCGGTCGGCGGCAGGGCTGGGTCGGCGGGCCCCGAGGGCGTCGCGCGCGATGATGACGCGCTGGATCTGGTTGGTGCCCTCGTAGATCTGGGTCAGCTTGGAGTCGCGGTAGATCCGCTCGACCGTGGACTCCTTCGTGTAGCCGAACCCCCCGTGCACCTGGACGGCGTTGCTCGCGGTGCGGACGGCGACGTCGGAGGCGAAGAGCTTGGCCATCGACGCCTCGGCGGCGAAGGGCAGGCCCTGGTCCTTGAGCCGGGCGGCGTGGTGGACGAGCAGGCGGGCGGCCCCGGTCTCGGTCGCCATGTCCGCCAGCATCATCTGCACGGCCTGCTGGTCGCCGATCGGCCGCCCGAAGGCCTCCCGCTCCTGCGCGTACGCGAGGGAGGCCTGCATCGCCCCGGTCGCGAGGCCGAGCGCGAGGGACGCGATGACGATCCGCCCGTTGCTGAACGAGCGCAGCACGCTGGGGAGGCCTTCCCCGGGGACGCCCAGCACGGCGGACTCCGGGACGCGCGTCCCGTCGAGGACGATGCCGGCGGTGGCGAGGCCCCGCATCCCCATCAGCTCGTCCTTGTGCCCGACGACGAACCCCCGGGAGGGGTCGCCGTCGGGGCTCTTCTCCACGAGGAAGGTGGTGAAGCCGCGCTTGCCCGCCGCGGGGTCGGTCCTGGCGAGCACGACCGCCACGTCGCCGACCGCGCCCGCGGTCATGAAGGCCTTCGTCCCGCTGATCACCCAGCCGTCGCCGTCGCGCTCGGCCCCCGTCCCGATCCCGCTCACGTCGGTGCCGGCGTTCGGCTCGGTCACCGCGATGAGGCAGATGCGCCTGCCCGCGGCGATCGCGGGCACGAGCCTGCGACGCTGCTCGTCGTCGCCGGCGCGCGTGATCAGCTCGCTCTGCAGCTTCGCCAGCAGCACCGCGTTGGCCACTGTGCCCGAGGCCGCGGCGAGCTCCTCGAGCACGAGGCACATCGAGACCTCGTCCATGGCCGCGCCGCCGAACTCCTCGGGCAGGGTGATGCCGAGCAGGCCGATCTCGGCCATCTCGCCGTAGAGGTCCCACGGGAAGGCGTCGTCCCGGTCGATCTCGGCGGCCCGCGCCGCGACGCGCTCGGTGGCGAACCGCCTGGCGAGGTCGCGCGCGCTGCGCTGGTCCTCGGTCAGGAACACCGACGATGCCACGTCAGACCCGCTTCAGGATGTGGGTGGCGGCGGAGACGAGCTCCCCGTCCTGGTTGAACACCTTGACGTCGGACGTGCACCGCTGCTCCTGCTCGTCGACGTCGGCGACGGTGTAGCGCACGGTCAGGGTGTCGCCGATGAACACCGGCTTGATGAAGCGCACCCGGTCGTAGCCGTAGGAGACGGTCGGGGGGTTGCCCAGGCTCTCGATGAGCTTCGACGAGCACGTCGACATGAAGGCGATCGACAGCACGCCGTGTGCGATGCGCTTCCCGTACCGGGTGCCGCTCATGTACTGCTCGTCGACGTGGTTGGGGCTGAGGTCGCCGCTGATCCCGGCGAAGCCGTAGACGTCGGCCTCTCCGACGGTCTTGCTGAAGGTCGTTTCCATTCCGACGGTCGGCTGCTGCACGTTGTGCTCCTTTTTCTCCGTAGCTGGGCAGACGTCACCCGTCGGGCGACGTGAAATGACGGTGGGGCGGGACGCCCGGCCTCAGGGACGCCGGCTGCTCTCCCGCACCTCGAGGTGGTAGGCGAACTGCCGGACGGGCGCGGCGACCTCTCCGGTCGCCATCTCGAGGATGACCTCCATCGCCGCGCGCCCGAACTCGTACTGGGGGAAGCTGACGGAGGTCAGCCGCGGCGAGACCAGCGACGAGATGGGGATGTCGTCGCAGCCGACCACCACCACGTCCTCGGGCACCCGCCGCCCGTGCTCGGTCACCGCCTGCACCGCCCCGATCGCGGTGTAGTCGTTGAAGGCCATCACCCCGTCGAACTCCACGCCCTCGCCGAGGGCGGCCCGGGCCGAGGAGTAGCCGGCCTCGACCGAGAAGTCACCCGTCCGCACGAGCCGCGGGTCGAGCGCCAGCCCGTGCCGCTCGACGGCCTGCCGGTACCCGCGCAGGCGCTCCTTGTTGATGAGCCAGGTGGGCCGCCCGGCGAGGCACAGGATCCGGGTGCTGCCCTGCTCGACGAGGTGGTCGACGGCCAGCTCGATCGTGCCGGCGTCGTCGACGCGGACCGACGGGCAGTCCAGGCGGTGCGGGCCGATCGCGACGACGTGGATGCCGTGCCAGGGGAAGTCGGTGAGGTGGGCGTCCTCGTCGATCCCGCCGCCGGCAAACACGATCGCCTCCACCTGCTGGTCGGCCAGCAGCTCGACGTAGGAGCGTTCCTTCGCCGGCTGGCGGTCGGTGTTGCACAGCACGACGGTGTAGCCGGCCTCCTGCGCCGCGTCCTCCAGACCGCGGGCGAGCTGGTGGAAGTAGGCATCGGCGATGTCGGGCACCAGCAGGCCGATCGCCCGCGTGTGGCCCTTGCGCAGCGCCACGGCGAGCGAGTTCGGGCGATACCGCAGGTCCTTCGCCGCCGCCAGCACGCGCTGCTTCGTGGCCTCGGAGATCGCGACGTCCTGACCGCGCAGCACCCGGGAGACGGTGGTGACCGACACCCCGGCCCGCTGCGCGACCGCCTTGGCGCCCTTCGCGGGGGCGTCCGGTGCGGGATCGGTCACGACCGGGCACCGGCCGGGAGCAGACCGGCTTCGGAGAGCGCGCGCCGCAGGTCGGCACGTTCGGCCTCGGTGACCGGGACCAGCGGCGCCCGCACGGTGGGCGTGAGCTCGGCGCCGAGCATGACGAGCTGCTCCTTCATGCGCGCGTACATGTTGGGCATCGGGTCCCGGTAGACCACTGCGGTGAGCGTCTGGAGCGGACCGTAGACCTCCCGCGCGCCGGCGAGGTCACCTGCGGCGACCCTCTCGTACAGCTGCGCCTGCAGCCCGGCGACCACGCTGCCGTGACCGGACAGGATGCCGTCCGCGCCGAGCGCCAGCGTCGGCAGCAGGTTCGTGCTGAAGCTGCTCAGCATGGTGACCTCGTGGCCCGCCGACCGCGCGATCCCGAGGTTGCGCTCGTACACGCGGATGTCCAGGCTCCACTCCTTGATCGCCACCACGGCGTCGAGGGTGCAGATCCGCTCCAGCAGCTGCGCGCCGTACTGCATCCCCGTGAAGTCGGGGTAGACGAAGGCGACCAGCGGCAGCGGGACCGTGCTCGCGACGTGCTCGAAGTGGCGCAGCGCTGCCGCCGGATCGGCGTCGTGCGCGAGCGAGTCCGGGGGGAGCACCAGCAGCGCGTCGGCCCCCGCTGCGCGGGCGTCGCCCGCGTACGCCGCCGCCTCGCGGTGGTCGCGGGCGTGGATGCCGCAGATGACGGGCACCCGCCCGGCCACCGTCGCGACGGCGATGTCCACGGCCCGCCGCCGCTCCTCCCGGCTCAGGGTCGAGACCTCCGCCGCGTGCCCGTTGCAGGTCAGCCCGCGGACGCCGGGCGTGGAGACGAGCTGCTCCAGGTGGGCGGCGTAGGCCGTCTCGTCGATGCTCCCGTCGGGGTGCATCGGCAGGATGCACGCCGGGATGACTCCGCTCAGCTTCATGTGTTCCTCACTACCGTTCGCTCCCTGTCGTCGACGTCAAGGGCAGATGAAGCCATCGCCGCCCGGTGCGGGGAAGCAGCCCGCGGCCTGCGGGGTGAGCAGGCGCGGCAGCCACAGCGAGATCTCCGGGAAGAACACCAGCAGTGCGATGACGCCGAAGAAGATGCCGTACAGCGGCACCGATCGCCGCACCCCGGAGTAGAAGCTGACCTTCGCGAAGTACGTGGACAGCAGCAGCGAGAGGCCGTAGGGCGGGGTGATCAGGCCCAGTGCGAGTGTGACGATGACGACCACGCCCATGTGGATCGGGTTGACGTCGCCCTGTTCCTGCAGCGTCGCGATGATCGGCATCAGCACGATGATCGCGGGGATGGCGTCGACGAACTGCCCGATGACGACGAGCATCACCACGACCGTGAGCAGGATGCCGACCGCCTCCTCGCCCGCGACAGCGAGCACGACGTCGGACACGGCCTCGGCACCGCCGAGGTAGGTGAACAGCCAGGCGAACGCGGACGCTGCGGCGACCGCGATGAGCGGGAGCGCGTAGAGGACGGCGGCGTTGACGAAGTCCCGCGGGAGCCGGGGGAGGTGGTTGCGCGCGGTCAGCGGGACCAGCACGATGATCACGAAGACGGCGGCGATCATGCCGGCCTCGGTGGGGGTGAAGGCCCCGCCCAGGATGCCGCCCATGATGATCAGCGGGATCATCATCGGCAGCGCGCTGCCCTTCGCCGCACCCGCGATCTCACGGAACGACGCCCGTGGCCGGGGCTCGCCCGCGTGCACGAAGAAGTAGGCGTAGAGCATCAGGCCGGCACCGATCATGAGCCCGGGAACGGCGCCACCGAGGAACAGGCCGGCGATGGACACACCGCCCGCCGCGCCGTAGACGACCGCGAGGATGCTCGGCGGGATCATGTTGGCGATCGTCGACGAGGCAGCGATCAGCGCCGCCGCGCTCGCCATGTCGTAGCCCTCCTTGCGCATGGCAGGCAGGAGGACCTTCGCGTTGGCGGCGACGTCGGCGGTCGAGGAGCCCGACACCCCGGCGAACAGGATGCTGAACAGGGAGTCCACCTGGGCGAGGCTGCTGCGGATGTGGCCCACCAGGGACTGCACGAACCGGATGATCTTCGTCGTGACGTCCGTGGAGTGCATCAGCTCGGCCACGAGCAGGAAGAAGGGCAGCGCCAGGAGCGGGACGCTGTTGACGCCGTTGAACAGCTGCGAGACGACGGCCTCGAAGCCCGCCCCGGACAGCGCGGTGCCGACGAGGACCGCCCCGATCAGCGCGAACGCGACGGGCGTGCCGAGGAAGGACAGGCCGAGGAAGAGCCCCAGCATCACGAGGATGACCACGTCGTTGCTCATGAGACCGGCCCGTCGAGTTCGGCGGCGCGCAGCGCCTGCTCGCGGGGATCGTGGGTGGCGCCTTCGAAGCCCGTGCGCCAGCCCTTCACGAGTCGCTCGACGGCGAAGACCGCGGACAGGACGGCGAAGACCGGGACGGCCCCCGTGAGGTACGCCAGCGGCAGCCCGGTGACCGGGAGCAGGTTGCCGAAACCCTGCTGGAAGACGCGGAACCCGGTGACGGCCACGGTCACCGTGATGCCGATCATCACCAGGCTGTTGAACGTCTCCATGGCGAGCCTGCGGCGTCCGGCCATCGAGGTCGTGACGGACGTGAGGTAGATGTGCTCGTTGCGGCGCAGGGCCACGGCGGCGCCGAGGAACAGGCCCCACACGAAGGCGATGAGCGTGGCCTCCTGCAGCCACAACCACGGTGCGCCGAGCGTGCGGGTGAGCACGTCGAGCAGGACGGTGCAGGTGAACGTGAACAGGAGCAGCCCGCACACGCACAGGAGGACGAGCTCGACCGCGTCGAGCGCGCGCACCTTGAGGTGGCGCTCCTCCTGGGAGATCAGGCTGTTGCCGGCGAGGAACTCCGCGACGGTAGCCACCTGTGTCACCCCCGCCCTGCTGCGTCGGCGGGTGCGGTGCACCGGTCGGCCCGCCCTCCGAGCACCGTGGCCAGGGGCAGCGCCCCGTGCGCCACGGCCATCGCCAAGGCGTAGTAGAAGTCGCCCCACGCCGTGGCGCCGTCGACGCCCCGGCCGTGCGGCACCGAGTAGCACGAGTGCAGCAGCACGCCGTCGACGTCGTCCTGCCGGTTCAGGGCGGATCGGGTGAGGGTGGCGAGCAGCTGCCGTGCGGAGGTGTCGAACCGGTCGCGGGCCGCCGGGTCCGGGTGGTGGGTGCCGAGGATCAGGTACCCGAGGGCGACGGCGGCGCCCGCGCTCGCGTCCGGAGGCGCCTCGGCCGAGCGGTCGGCGAAGTCCCACGGGGGAACGGCGTCGAGCGGGCTCATCCGCTCGTAGTAGGCGGCGGCACGCTCCGCGGCGGCCAGCAGCTCCGGCTCGCCGCAGGCCGCGTAGGCCCAGGCCAGCCCGCCGATCGCCCAGCCGGAGCCGCGCGACCACGCGGAGGCCGGCGACGCGCCCTGCAGCGTCGACTCGGCCAGGAAAGCGCCGGAGACCGGGTCGAGATCCATGAGGTGCACGGTCGAGCCGTCGGGCCGCACGAGCAGGCGGGCCGAGGTGCGGGCGTGCTGCCGGGCGACCTCGAGGAGGCGGGGGTCCCCCGTCAGGTCGTGGGCCCACCACAGCAGCGGCAGGTTCATCAGCGTGTCGATGGTGCTGGTCCCGGCCCCGCGCAGCTCGCCGACCGGACCGAAGGCCTGGATGTAGCGGCCGGGCTCGTTGAACCGTCGCACCGTCATCCGCGCGGCGTCGAGGGCGGGTGCGACGTCCTTCTCGTCCAGGAAGCCGCACTGGTAGCCGAGGGCGAGGCTGGGGTGGAAGAGGAACCCGAGGTCGTGCGTGGTGTGGTCGCACGCGCGCTCGCGCAGGTCGATCAGCTTGGCCCGGGCGCGGTCGGCGGGCGCGTCGTCCTGCAGCCCGCGAGCCGCGAGCCACATCGTCCCGAACCAGAATCCGGCGGTCCAGTTGCCGTGTTCGTAGCTCGCGCCGTCCCACGAACTGACCGCCGAGGCGTCGAGCAGCTCCCATGCGCCCTTCTCGCTGCAGTGGGGGTAGTGCCGATCGGGGTGCCGGCGGGTCCGTCGCTCTTCGCGTCGGGCTGCCGCCAGGTAGTCGGACCAGTCCTGGTTCACCGGTGGGGTCCTTCCGCGTCGGGGTCTCGTGGGGTCATCGGTGCGCGAACCGGGGTGGGCGGGAGTCGAGGAAGGCGCGGACCCCCTCCTGCGCGTCCGCGGTGCCGAACAGCCCGGCGATGAGCTCCGCCTCCAGCTCCTGCCCGGCGCGGGCGCCGTGGGCGAGCCCGTGGTCCACGGCCCGTTTGATCGCCTGGACCGCCATGGCGGGCAGCTGCGCGATCCGCCCGGCCAGCTGCAGGGCGACGTCCTCGGCGGTGCCGGCCGGCGCGACCTCGTCGACGAGCCCGAGCGCTGCCGCCCGCTCGGCGTCGACGGTCTCGCCGAGGAGCATCAGGCGTTTGGCCTGGGACGGGGCGATGAGGCGGGGGAGCCGGGAGGTTCCGCCGCCCGAGGGGAACACACCCAGCTTGACCTCGGGGAGGCCGAGCCGGGCGCCGGCGTCGGCCACCCGCAGGTCGCACGCGAGGGCCAGCTCGAGCCCGCCGCCGAGCACGTGGCCGGTCAGGGCCGCCACGACGGGCTGGGGGAGGCCGGCGATCGCGTCGTAGCAGGCGTGCTCGTGCTGCGCGCGGCGCCGGCCCGCGGCCGCGTCGACGGGGAACTCGCGGATGTCCGACCCCACCGAGAACGCGCGCTCGCCGGCGCCGGTGAGCACCACCGCGCGCACCGACCGGTCGTCGCGGATGGCGTCGGCGATCCTGTGCAGATCGCCGCGCAGCTGCGAGGTGAGCAGGTTCAACGGCGGGTTCGAGACCCGGACGACCGCGACCGGGCCGTGCGACGAGACGTCGACCGACGGTGTCGTCGCCGGGGTTCCTTCCGCGCCGGTCACCGGGCCCGCCATCCGCCGTCGATGACGAGCACCTGGCCGGTGATGTAGTCGGAGGCAGGGCTGGCGAGGAACACGAACAGCCCTTCGAGGTCCTCGGGCTTCGCGAAGCGTCCGAGCGGGATCCGCCCGAGCAGCTCCTCGGTCCTGGCCGGCTCGCCCCAGATGTAGGGGCCGGTCATCGCCGTGTCGACGTAACCCGGGGCGACGACGTTCGCGCGGATCCCGTGGACGCCGACCTCCGAGGCCAGGCTGACGGTGTACTGGGACACCGCGCCCTTCGTCGTGGCGTAGGCCGTGCGCCGCTCCAGGCCGGTGACCGAGCCGAGCGACCCGACGTTGATGACCTTGCCGTAGCGCTGCTCGATCATCGTGGGCAGGAACCGCTGGGTGACGCCGACGGTGCCGCCGACGTTCACGTCCCACATGACCTGCAGGTCCGCGAGCGTCAGCTCGTCGATCGGGGCGCGGCGGATGACGCCGGCGCAGTTCGCGACCACGGAGACGGGTCCGCGGTCGGTGGCCTCCTCGACGAGCCGGTCGAGGTCGGCCTCGTCGGTGACGCTGCCGGCGACCGCGACGACCTCGCTGCCGTCGGCGCGGATCGCGGTGGCAGCGTCCTCGAGCTCGGCGGCGAGCAGGTCGAACATCACGACGACCGCTCCCCGCCGGGCCATGGCGCGGGACGCCGCGAACCCGATGCCGCGGGCCGCGCCGGTGACGACTGCGACGGCGCCGTCCAGGTCGAACACGTCGCCGCGCCGTGCGTCAGCCATTGCGCGTCACCGAGCGGACCGCGTCGAGGATGGTGACGGCGTGCGGGCCGAGGCCCTCGGCCACCTGGTCCTGGAGGGGGACCGAGCGCTGGCGGAAGCTCTCCTTGTCGACGTCCTCGACGAACTGCACGCCGAGCTCGCGGTACTCCGTCTGGAGCTCCTGCTGGAGCTCGAAGGCCGCCCGCGGCTGCTCGTCGCGCACCCGCATGGCCGCCTCCGTGACCGCGGTCTGCTGTTCGGGCGTGAACCCGTCCCACGTGCGCTGCGAGACCCAGAGGACCTGCACGTTGCCGGCGTGCTCCGTCATCGACATGACCGGCGCCACCTCGTAGTGCCGGTTGAGCCCGTAGTAGGTCACGGCGTTCTCGGCCGCGTCGACGGTGCCCGTCTGCAGCGCGGTGTAGAGCTCGGGGAACGCCATGTGCACCGGCTGCGCCCCGTACGCGCTGAAGATGGTGTCCTCCGTGGCGGTGGCCTGGACCCGGACCGCGCTGCCCTGGAGGTCCTGCACGGAGCGCACCGGGGAGTCGCCGTACATGTTGCGCAGGTCGAGGGTGAAGAGCGTCAGCGGCCGCGCGCCCTGGACGCGCTCCGCGGCCATGGCCTGGTACGCCTCGTTGACCTCGGGGCTGCCGACGGTCGCGATCACGTCGTCCGGTCCGTCGAAGAGGTAGTGCAGCGAGAGCACGCCCGACTCGGGAGCGATCGCCGCGGCGTTCGCCGTCGAGGAGAGGACGAAGTCGATGTCTCCGCTGCGGACGGACTCCAGCAGCGCCGGTTCGCCGCCGAGCTGCGCAGCCGGGAACATCTGCAGCTCGAAGGCGCCGTTCGACACCTCGTCGAGGCTGTCCTCGAAGATCTCGGCGGCGAGCTCGTGCCCCGTGCCGAGCGGGCCCTCGTAGGCGAACGTCAGCTCTGCGGTGCCGCCGCCGGCCGGGCCCTGTCCTCCGCACGCGGCAACGGCCAGCAGTGCGGTGGCGAGAGCTCCGGTTGCGAACACCCGTGTCCTGAGGGGCATGTGGGTTTCCTCCCTGCGCCGCGCCAGTGCGAGTGGGGGGTGGGTGTTGAGGACGCGTCCTGCAACTTCGGACGGTTACGCAATCGATAGCGCAACCGATTGCGCAGCGAACTGTAAGGAGCCGCTGCGTCTGAGTCAAGGGTCGGTGGCGGCCGCTCCAGGCCCGGCCGGAGGCGGGTTCAGCGCGGCGGCAGTGGACCGCGGATCGGACCAAGGAGATCGTCCTGACGAGCGGCGACGATCTCCTGCATCAGCACCTCCACCGCTCGGACCCGGGTGAGCCGCGCGTGCTCGCGGCGCAGCGCGAGCCAGTAGGTGCCGCGGAACTGGAGCTCGGGGAGCACCGGGACCAGGCGCGGGTCGTGTGCGGCGATGTACTGGGGTAGGGGTGCGATGCCCACACCCGCCGCGGCGGCCTGCCAGTGCGCGACGAGGTTGGTGGACTGAATGGCGATCTGCGACGGCAACAGCGCGTGCAGTGCGCTCAGTGGCGGCACGTCCAGCATGTCGTCGATGTGCCAGATGACGACGTGGTCGGCGAGGTCCGCGGCCGAGCGCACCCTCGGGTGGCTGCTCAGGTAGTCGGGGGTGGCGTAGAGGCGCAGGTAGAAGTCCGTGAGGTGCTGCCGGACCACCCTGCGCGAGCTGGGTACGCGTTGGATCACCGCCAGGTCGAACTCCTGCAGCGTGTGCGCGACGTGCGGGCTGGCGGTGATGAGCTCCACGGTCAATGCAGGATGGTCCCGTTGCAGCGCACCGAGTGCAGGGGCGAGGAGGAAGGCCCCGAAGCCGTCGGGGCACACGATGCGGACCGCGCCGGTCAGCGACTGGCCCCGTCCCCCCAGGAGCTCTTCGGCGGATGCGACTGCGGTGGCGACCAGCTCTGCCGGACCGAGCAGCCGGTGCCCGCTCTCCGTGAGCTGCCAGCCGTGCGCTGCGCGGTCGAACAGCCGCTGTCCGAGCGCGCGCTCGAGGGCGACGACCCGGCGGCCCACGGTGGTGTGGTCCACGCCCAGCTGGGCAGCGGCCAGCGTCAACCGACCGCGCCTCGCGACGGCGAGGAAGTACCGGAGATCGTCAGCAGACACCACGCGTGCGATTGTGCACAGGGCCGTGGAGATCTGCGCCTTGCGTGTGCAGATCTGCTGCTCGCATGGTGAGCGTCACCGGGTCGGCGGAAGTCGACTGCGCCAGATTCGAACGCTCAGTGAGGAGCGCAACCATGGCAGCCACCATTCCGGCCGCCGGCCGGGGCGAGGGCGGACGGTCGGTGGCATGAGGCTGGAATGGCTCACGAGTTTCGTCGCGGTCGTCGACAACGGCGGCTTCGCCGCCGCGGCGAACGCCACCTACCGGTCGCAGCCGCGGGTGAGCACGCACGTCGCCGAGCTCGAGCGACGGCTCGGAGCCACCGTGATCGACCGGCACGAGCGTCCGGTGAAACTCACGGCGGCGGGCGCCGCCTTCCTGACGCACGCGCGCGCGGTGCTCCGGCACCTCGAAGCAGGCGGACTCGAGGTCGCCGCGGTCCTCGACCTCCTGCGCGGCAGCGTCAGCCTGGGTTTCTACCCGAGTGTCGGCGCAGCGTTCGTGCCTCGGCTCCTGCGCGAGTTCACCCGGAAGCACCCGGACGTCACGGTCTCGCTACTGGAAGCGCCGACGACGCTGCTGGGGCGGGCGCTGCGCGAGGGCAAGGTCGAACTCGCGCTCCGTCCGGTCCTCCCGGCCCCCGTCGAACCGCTGTCGTCCCACGTGCTGTGGGAGGAGCCCCTTGTGGCGGTCGTACCGGCACAGGGACACCCGTTGAGTGGGCGGGACCGGGTGGGCCTCGCCGAGGTCGCTGCACATCGGATCATCACGATCGGCAGCACCACGGAGGGGAACCAGCAGTTCGAGACCCAGGAGGCGTTCCGGCGCGCAGGCCTGGATCCCGACATCGTCCTGCAGACCAACGAGCCGCAGACCCTGGTGGCACTGACGCGGGCCGGCTTCGGCGTGGGCGTGACCAACGCGCTCGCAATGTCGATCTCCAAGCTGCAGGGCATCGCCGCCGTGCCGATCCGCGATGCCCTCTGCATGCGTCAGGTCGCGCTCTTCTGGGACGATCGCCGCGATCTGCAACCGGCGGCGCGTGTTCTCATCGAGTCCATCCGGTCTGCGCCGCCTCCCGAGGCAACGGCGGCAGTGCCGGCCCAGATCGGGAGCTGCTGAATATCCCCACAGCGGATATCCACTATCCGCGGCACGTTCTGGTGATTCGCATCCGCGCTCAGTAGCGTCGTTCGCACACAAGGTCCAACAATGCGAGGTGGTCAATCCGATGTCGACCGTGGAAACCCGTTCGGTCACCGACCTGCTGGTGCAGACGGAACAGATTCCGTGGGTCCCGCAGGGCGAGAACATCTGGTTCAAGCCCGTGCGCCTGTCGCCTAGCAGCTCGACATGGGTGAACCTGCTCAAGGTGACGAAGTCCGGGCGGATCTCGCGGCATCGTCACCTCGGTGCCGTGGAGGCCTGGGTGATCAAGGGGAGCTGGCGGTACCTCGAGCACGACTGGGTGGCTCACGCCGGGGACTTCGTCTTCGAAGGCCGCGGGGACGTGCACACCCTCGTCACGGACGGCGCCGACGAGATGATCACATTGTTCAACATCCACGGGCCGATCGAGTACCTCGATGACGACGACCGCGTCCTGCGGACGGAGACGCCGGAGACCAAGCTGGCGTTGTACGAGGACTTCTGCAGGCGGGAGGGCTTGAAGCTCGCGCCGGTGGTCTTCTCTCGTGACTAGGATCGCGGCGCGCCGGATCTACGAGACGGCCCGGGCGGTCGCTCCGAAGCCCCTCCCGATGTTCTCGCTGCGCGGGCGCCGGGCCCTCGTGACCGGAGCCGGGAGCGGCATCGGGTCCGCGATCGCCGCCGGCCTCGCGGCCGCCGGGGCCGACGTCGTGCTCGGCTCGGATTCGGCCAACCTCGCCGCGATCGCCGGCCGGGTGCGCGAGCACGGAGTGCAGGCCGTTGAACTCGTGACGGACCTCGCTGATCGTGCCGCCACCGACCGAGCGATATCGGAACTGCTGGCGAACCGGGCGGTGGACATCCTCGTCAATAATGCCGGGGTTATGCGGCGCGCGCCCAGTGAGCGGTTTCCGGATGGCGATTGGGATGCGGTGCTGGAGGTCAACGCCACTGCCGCTTTCCGCCTCGCGAAGGCGGTCGGCGGGCCGATGCTGGATCGCGGCCAGGGAAAGATCATCAATATTGCTTCGATGCTGAGTTTCCAAGGTGGATGGCACGTGCCGGCGTACGCCGCGAGCAAGCACGCGATTCTCGGACTGACCCGCTCGTTGGCCAACGAATGGGCAGGTCGGGGCGTGCAGGTCAATGCGATCGCGCCCGGCTACATCAGCACGGCGACGACGGCGGCACTGCGCGCGGACACCGATCGCGAGCGGGAGGTGCGGGGGCGGATCCCGGCCGGCCGGTGGGGCACGCCGGACGACCTGGTGGGAGCGGCGGTGTTCCTCGCCTCGGCGGCCTCGGACTACGTGTCGGGTGCCGTCGTCGCGGTGGACGGGGGCTGGCTTACCCGGTGAGCGGTCCCGATCAGGAGGGCACATCGATGCGGGCAGTGCAATGGGGCGGCGCGGGCGTGGTCTCGGTCGCCGAGAAACCGGCCCCCGCGGCGTCTCCGGGCTGGGCCGTGGTGGACGTCGCCTACGCGGGCATCTGCGGAACGGACCTGCACATCTGGCAGGGCCTGCATCCGCGTGCGAAGCCGGGTGTCGTGCTCGGCCACGAGATCGTCGGCTGGACCGCGGCCGAGACCGGCGGCATCGCGGCCGGGACCCCGGTGTTCGTCAACCCCTCCCTCTCCTGCGGGGAGTGCGTCCCGTGCCGCACGGACCTGAGCCATATCTGCGATCGGCTGGGGCTCCTGGGCATTGACGTTCCCGGCGGGTTGGCGACGCAATTGGCGGCTCCCGAAGGAGGGTTGGTAGCACTGCCTCCCGGTCTGGACCTGCACACGGCTGCGTTGATCGAGCCGACGGCGGTGGCCTCCCGCGCGCTCCGCCGGAGCGGGGTGCGCCCCGAGGACGCCGTGCACGTCGTGGGCGCCGGGCCGATCGGCCTGCTCGTCGGCCTGCTGGCCCAGGCGACCGGGTGCTCGGCGATCACGTTCAGCGAGCCGATCGAACATCGGGCGGAGGCGGCGCGGCAGCTCGGGTTCGAGGTGCCGGCGCGGCCCCCGCAGGCCCCGGTGGTGTTCGACTGCACGGGACACCCCGCCGTGTCGCCTGGGGTCACGGGGGCGGTGGCGACGGGCGGGACCCTGGTGGTCGTCGGGATCTACCCGGGCAGTACCCCGTTCGATCTGCAGGACGTCGCCTTCCGCGAGCTGGATGTGGTCGGCACGCGGACCTACGAGCGTCCCGACATCGATGCGGCGGTCGTGGCGCTGGCATCCGGATGCATCGATCCCCACGTGTTGATCACGTCCACGGTGCCGCTCGGCGATGCCGCGGCGGCCTTCGAACGACTCGGGTCCGGACTCGAACTGAAAGTCATCATCGATGCACGAAAGGGCTGACAGGTGAGCGAACAGAACCTCGAGAGCGTGGTCAAGCGGGTCCTCACGTACACGATCACGATCGACCGGCAGCGTGACGACTGGCAGCGCGCGTCGGCGATGAGCGGTGTACTGGCCTGCGGGGACGACCAGGAGGTCGCCGTCGTCAAGGGCTGGCTCGATCGGGCCGTCGCCACCCAGAACTCGCAGGGCAACCTGTCGTTCAGCGAACCCGAGTACTTCCCTGCGGGCAGCCACGTGGGGCGCGCGACCCCGCACGGCCCGCTCAGCTCGAGCTTCGGGTACCCGCTGCTGGAGCTGCACCAGCGGACCGGCGACGCCCGCTACCTCGAGGCTGCCGAACGCCAGGTCGCAGCGCTGATGCGGGCACCGCGCACCAGCGACGGCGGCATCTGGTCGCACAAGGACGGCCCTGAGCTCTGGGTGGACTTCGTCTACATGATGTGCCCCTTCCTCGCCCGCTTCGGCACGGTGACCGGGGACACCGCCTACGTCGACGAGGCGTTCCACCAGTTCGACGTGCATGTCCAGCACCTGGTCGACCCGCAGGCGCACCTCGCGCGGCACGCCTGGCGCGAGACACCGAACTCGTTCCCCCAGTCCACCTTCTGGTCCCGCGGCAACGGATGGCTGGTGGCCGCAGCCGTGCAGCTGCTGGAGCTGTGCCCGGACCACGAGAAGAGCCGGTGGCTGGCGGATGCGGCGGTCCGCACCCTGAGCGCGATGGCGCGTCACCAGGACCGCACCGGGTACCTCCGCAACATCCTCGACGACCCGGACTCGCCGCTGGAGTCGTCGGGCAGCGTGATGTTCGCCTACGCCGCGGCGAAGGCGGTGGAGCAGGGACTGGTCGACCCCGAGCTGATCGACGCCGCGGTGCGCGCCGTCCGCGTCGTGAGCGGTGAGGTGAGCGAGGACGGAGCGGTCCGCGGCGTCTCGGTGCCGCCCGGTGGCCCCGGGGTCCCGTTCGGTGTGACCCCGTTCGGGCAGGGCTTCTTCCTGCTCGCCTGCGACGCGCTCCGCAAGCCCCTCGGGCTGCCCGGCTGACGCCGGCCGGAGAAGGAGACAACGGTGTCGACATTCGTCGAATTCCTCATCCACGGGGTCCTGGTCGGGGTGACCTACGGCCTGTTGGCCATTCCGCTCACGCTGGTCTACACAACCACCGACACGGTGGACCTCGCCGTCGGCGGGTACGCCGTGCTCTCCGGCGCGCTGGCCTCCGTCGTCGGCGGCGTCACCGGTGTGCTTGTCGGACTCGGCGCCGGCGTGCTCGCCGCCGCGACCGTCGGCACGCTCTTCGTGATCCTCGCCCGCGCCGGTGCGCCGGACCCGGTCACGGTGGTCCTCGCGACGTTCGGGTTCAGCATCGCGCTCGCCTCGGTGGTGCTGTGGAGCATGGGCTCCGACCCGTTCGTCGCGCGTGCGTTCACGGAGTTCTGGCAGGTCGGGACGATCCGGGTGAGCCCGCAGGGCGCGATCAACCTGGGGTTGGCGGTCGGCATGCTCGTCGGGCTGCTCCTGCTGCTGTACCGGACGTCGCTGGGACGCGCGATGCGCGCGAGCGCGGTCAACGCGGTGGGTGCTGGGCTCGCCGGAATTCCGGTGCGCCGGGTCCAGTTCCTCACCTTCGTCTCCGGGGGCCTGATGGCGGCGGCGGCCGGCGTCCTCGTCCTCTACACGACCGGCATGGACTACACGAGCGTGCTGCAGCTCGGACTGCTGGCCATCGGCTCGGCGCTGGTCTTCGGGATGCGTCCGATGCGGGCGTTCGCCGGCGGGATCGCGATCGGCGTCGTGGAGGCACTCGCCGGTGGCTACATCTCGGGCGGATGGTCCGCGGCGATCCCGCTGCTGTTCATCCTGGCCATGCTCGCCTCCGGGCGCCTCGGCCGGCTGTCCGCGGCGGAGGTGCGGCCATGACCGACCTGCTCCACCGGCAGCGACCGGCGCTGGTCCTGCTGGTCGCCGTGGCGCTGGCGAGCACCGTCGTGCCGCTGTCCGCCGTGGCGACCGACACCTCGGTGACCATCGCGATCTACGCACTGATCGCACTGTCGGTCGGCCTGAGTTGGGGACAGGCCGGGATCCTGTCGATCGCCCAGGCCGCCTTCGCGGCGATGGGCGCCTACGCCACCAGCATCGTCACCATCAGGTGGGACCTCTCGCCGTACCTGGGTCTGCTGCTGGCGATCGTGGTACCGGCCGCCGTCGCCTACCCGCTCGCCCGCGTGGTCACCCGGCTCGCGGCGCTCTCGCTCTCCATCGCGACGTTCGCGTTCGGGGAGATCTTCTACACGGCGGTCCGGCAGGGCGGCGACCTCACCGGGGGGTACATCGGGCTGTCCGGGGCACCGGAGGTCTCGATCGCGCCCACCTTCGTCTCGTTCCACTACCTCGGCTGGGCCTGTGTCGTCGTCGTGGTCGCGCTGTACTCGAACCTGCGGGCGTCGGCACGGGGGCGAGCCCTGCGCACGATCCGGCACGACCGGATCCGGGCCGCCGCCGACGGGGTGAACGTGCCGCACACGCTGGGCTCGCTGTTCGCCCTGTCCGCCGCCGTCACCGGCCTCGCGGGCTGGCTGTACGCCCACTACATCACCTACGTCGGGCCCGAGTCGCTGGACACCAACCTGTCCATCTCGGTGCTGCTCATGGCGGTGATCGGCGGGGCCGCAACGGTGCTGGGGCCGGTGGTGGGCGCAGCACTGCTCACCGTCGCCGACCAGTTCCTCCCGGCTGAGGAGGCCAAGGGCCTGTTCTACGGCGCCGTCCTCATCCTCGCCCTCCTCGTCCTGCCGAAGGGCCTGCTGGGGATGGGTTGGCCGCTTCGCTCCCGTCGCCGCAACGGGCGCGGGGAGCAGGGCCCAGCCGCCCCGGTGCGGGACGAGACGCGGCCGCTGGTCGCTGCGCCGACCAGGAAGGGGGCCGGCGGGTGATCGACGTCAGGAGTGCCACCGTGCAGTTCGGCGGGGTCACCGCGCTGAAGGAGGTCGACCTGGCGGTCGACCGCGGCCGGGTCTGCGCGGTGATCGGCCCCAACGGTTCCGGGAAGACCACGCTGTTCAACACGATCTCGGGGTTCGTCTCTCCGACTGCGGGCAGCGTTCTTGTGGACGGGCGCGACGTCACCCGGGTGGCCGCCGACGGGCGCGCCCGCCTCGGCCTCGCCCGCACCTTCCAAACTCCCCGCGTCGACGTGGAGGCGACGGTGCGGGAGACCGTGCTGTGCGGGTTCCTGCCCTCGACCCGGTCCGGGCTGCTGGCCGCGCTGATCCGGACACCCCGGGTGCAGCGGGAGGAACGCCGTCTCGCCACCGAGGTCGACGAGCTGCTGGAGCGGTTCGGTCTCGAGGGTCACGCCGGCCACCGGCTCTCGGAGCTGCCGATGGGGCTCGTCCGGATCGTCGACGTGGCCCGGGCGATGGCGATGCGCCCGAAGTACCTGCTGCTGGACGAACCGGCGGCCGGCCTGACCACCGACGAGCAGCAGCTGCTGGTCAGCGAGATCCGCCGGGTGGCCGGGGAGGGAGTCGGCGTGCTGCTCGTCGAGCACAACTTCGTCCTCGTCCAGGACGTGAGCGAGCACGTGGTGGTGCTGGAGCGCGGCGCGGTCCTGGCCGAGGGCGCGCCCGGCGTCGTCGCCGAGGACCCGCGGGTGGTCGACGTCTACCTGGGCGTGACCGACGAGGACAGCGCACTGGAGACGACATGACGACCGCTGACGAGAGCGCCGCGCGCATCCGCGCTGCCAGCGCCACGATGGAACCGGCGCTGACGTGCGAGGGCGTGTCCGCGCGGTACGGGCGGATCGAGGTCTGCCGGAACATCAGCCTCACCGTCGCGGAGCGCGAGGTCGTCACCGTGCTCGGCCCCAACGGCGCAGGGAAGAGCAGCCTGCTGGGCGCGCTCGGCGGCCAGGTGCGCGGTGGCGGGGCCATCCGGGTCGGTGGTCACCGGATCGAGGCGCTGCCCGCTCACCGGCGTGCTGCCGCGGGTCTGGCCCTCGTCCCGGAGGGGCGGGGGAACTGCTTCGGCTCGCTCACGGTGCGGGAGAACCTCCTCCTCGGTGCGCGACTGGCCCCGCGGAACGAGCGCGACACGGTCTACGCCGAGGTCCTGGACCTGTTCCCCAGCCTGCGGTCCCGGTTGTCGCAACCCGCCTCCGCGTTGAGCGGAGGCGAGCAACAGATGCTCGCCATCGGGATGGCGCTGGCGGGGCGGCCGAAGCTGCTCGCGCTGGACGAACCGTCCCAGGGGCTCGCCCCCACGATCTTGCGGGACCTCACCCGGCTGTTCGCACTGCTCCGTGGGCGCGGCATCGGACTGCTGATCGCCGAGCAGAACCACGCGTTCGCGGCCGCGATGGCCGACCGGTTCGTGGTGATCGTCGGAGGCGAGCTGGTCGCCGAGGGGACCCGCGACGAACTGCGGCGCGACGTGATCGCCGCCGCCTACCTCTCGAAGGACGGGGAGCGATCGTGACACCACCGCCCGCCGGCGCCCTGCACGGCATCCGGGTGATCGATATGAGCCGGCTGGCCCCCGGCCCGTTGTGCTCCATGATGCTGGCCGACCTCGGCGCAGAGGTGATCGTCGTGGGCGGCGGCCGGTCGGGGCTGCCGCTGACCGCGCTCAGCCGGGGCAAGAGGTTCATCAGCCTGGATCTGAAGCGGGACGGCGGTCGGGCCGCGCTGCGCCGGCTGGTGTCCGAGGCGGACGTCCTGCTCGAAGGCTTCCGCCCGGGGGTGGCCGACCGGCTCGGTGCCGGATACGCGGAGCTGTCCGCGGTGAACCCGCGCCTGGTGTACTGCTCGCTCACCGGCTACGGGCAGGACGGCCCGCTGGCGACGACCGCCGGTCACGACATCAACTACCTGGCGCTGTCCGGCCTGCTGGGGGCGGTGGGGCCGGTCGACAGACCGCCGTTGCCCCCGCTCAACCTGCTCGCCGACTACGGGGGTGGCGGGATGCTGGCGGCGTTCGGGATCGTCTCGGCGTTGCTGGAGCGGGAACGCTCCGGACGGGGCCAGCACGTCGACGCCGCGATGGTCGACGGCGTCGTCGCGATGATGGTCCAGCACTACTCCGTGTGGGGGCAGCCGACCCTGCCGGACCGGGGGCGCGGCCTGCTCGGCGGTGAGGCGCCCTTCTACCGCTGCTACGAGTGCGCCGACGGCCGGTACGTCGCGGTGGGAGCGTTGGAGGACGCATTCTTCCGCGCGCTGTGGGACGGGCTCGGCCTCGGCGACTGCCCGCAGCACATGTCGCCGTCCGCCTGGCCGCAGATCGAGAAGGTGCTGAGCCAGAAGTTCCTGGAACGGACGCGGGACGAGTGGGCCGAGCACTTGGAGGGCACCGACGCCTGCGTGACGGCGGTGCTGGCGCCGGACGAGGTGCACGGCCACCCGCAGATCCGCGCTCGGCACGGCGCGCTCGCGTTCCCGGAAGGGCCGCCGGTACCGCTGCTGTCGCGGACGCCCGGGGTGGCGGCGCCGGCCGAGCCGGCGGACCAGACCGAGGCGGTGCTGGGCGAGCTCGGGCTGGACGCCGACCAGATCGCTGCGGCCCTGCCGGACGAACCCCGAGCCGTGCAGGGGCTGACCTGGCCCCCCATCTGAGTGCCCCCGCCACCCCCTTCTGAGCTTCGAAGAGGAGCCCCCATGAACTCGCACACCACAGCACTGGCAACCGAAGACGACGAGCTTGCGGAGTTCCGCGCGCAGGTCCGCGAGATCGCCGTGGAGAAGATCGCCCCGCACGCCGCGGAGACCGACGCCACCGGGATGTTCCCGCAGGCGTCCTGGGACGCGATGCGTTCGGCCAGCCTGACGGGGCTGCCCTTCCCGGAGGAGTACGGCGGCCAGGGCGCCGACCTGATGGCGCAGGTGATCTGCATCGAGGAGATCGCTCGCGTCTGTTCCACCTCGGCGCTCACGCTCCTCGGGTCCTGGGTGGGCCTGCACGCCGCCCTCGCGCACGGCGCGCCGGAGCTGCTCCAAGAGATCGTTCCGGGCGCCGCGTCCGGCGTCAGCGGGGTGTCCTTCAGCCTCACGGAACCGCATTCGGGTTCGGACCTGGCCAGCCTGAGCACGCGGGCTCAGCCGGACGGCGACGGCTGGATGCTCGACGGCCGCAAGTGCTTCATCACCAACGCCGGTTGGTCGGACTGGTACGCGGTACTGGCCAGGACGGGGGAGAAGGGCTACGCGGTGTTCATGGTCCACCGGGACGACCCGGGTGTCTCCTTCGGACGGCCGGAGAAGAAGATGGGCCACCGGGGGAGCCCGACCGCCGACGTGCTGCTGGAGAGTTGCCGGATCCCGGGCTGGCGCGTGGTGGGGGACCCGGGCCGGGGCTACGACTACATCATGGGCTCGCTCGTCTACAGCCGCCCCATCATCGCCGCCCAGGCCCTCGGCATCGCGCAGGGTGGCCTCGACGAGTCGATCCGGTACACCGCCGAGCGCGACGCGTTCGGCCAGAAGGTGTCCCGCTTCCAGCTGGTGCGCGGCATGGTCGCGGACATGGCGGTCCGGGTGGAGTCGTCGCGGGCGCTGCTCTACCACACGGTCCGGACGATCATGCGCGGCGGTGCGCACGCGCGGGCGGAGGCGGCCATGGCGAAGCTGTTGTGCACGGACACGGCGATGGCCGTCACCACCGACGCGGTGCAGCTGCACGGCGGATACGGCTACCTGAGCGACTTCCCGGTGGAGCGCATGATGCGCGACGCCAAGATCACGCAGATCTACGAGGGCACCAACCAGATCCAGCGGTTGCTCATCGCGAAGTCGCTCTACGCGCGGGCCGGGGGCGAATGACCGTGGCCGCGCTCGACGGCATCACCGTGCTGGAGATCAGCGAGGTCATGCAGGCCCCGCTGGCCGCACAGGCACTCGCCGACTTCGGTGCGGACGTGATCAAGGTGGAGCGCCCGGGTCGGGGCGACGCCATCCGCGGGCAGGACCGGCACGCCACCGCGAACGGCCTCGTGAGCAGCTACTTCACTGCGCTCAACAGGAACAAGCGGTGCATCTGCCTTGACCTGAAGCACCCGGCCGCGCGCGGCGTCCTGCACCGGATCGTCCCCCGGGTCGACGTCCTCATCCACAACTTCCGGCCGGGAGTCATGGAACGCCTCGCCCTTGGCTACGAGGAGCTGCGCGAGATCCACCCGGGTCTGGTCTACGCGGCCGCGTCGGGTTTCGGGGAGACCGGCCCGCTCGCCACGATGGGTGGGCAGGACATGGTGGCCCAGTCGCTCAGTGGCATCGCGGTGCACTCGGGAGGGCCGGGGGGCCGGCCGCACCTGTGCCCGACCCCGTTCGTGGACTACGCGAGCGGGATGTCGTTGGCGCAGGGGATCTTGCTGGCGCTGATGGAGCGGCAACGCTCCGGACAGGGCCAGAAGGTCAGCATCTCGCTGCTGGAAGTCGCGATGGGGATGCAGACGCTGGAAGCCACGTCGCAGTTGATGTACGGCGTTGAAACCAACTGGGTGGCCGACTGGTTCCCGAACGCCGTCTTCGCCACGGCCGACGGCTGGATCACGGTGCTCGGGTTCTACCGGGACGACGTGTTCACGCGCATCTGCCGGG
This sequence comes from Pseudonocardia kunmingensis, assembly GCF_006716445.1. Lineage (GTDB taxonomy): Bacteria > Actinomycetota > Actinomycetes > Mycobacteriales > Pseudonocardiaceae > Pseudonocardia > Pseudonocardia kunmingensis. Next base: position 86,979 of record NZ_VFPA01000001.1, on the reverse strand, counting down.
TTCTCGAGATCGACGACTCGGCCGGCGCGGCGTATCCGACGCCGGAGGCGATGGCGGCAGGCAAGCAGGAGCTGAACGCGATCCTGGAGCCCGAGTTCGGCAAGCGGCCCACGGCGGACTGCATCGAGCGGCTCGGCTCGGTGGACGTGCTCTGCGCGCCGGCCCTCACGCTGGCCGAGGCGCTCGAGCACACGCAGGTGCGGCACAACGAGACGGTGCTCACCGTGCCCGTCTCGCAGCAACCGCCCGCGCGCACGATCGCCCACCCCGTGACGCTGTCCCGTTCCCCCGCGACCGTCCGGCACGGGGTGGGCAGGCTCGGGGAGCACACACGGCCGGTCCTGCGGCGGTTCGAGTTCGCCGCCGACGAGATCGACCGGCTCGCCGCGGCGGGTGTCCTCGGGGACGCCGGGGACGAGGTCGGGTCATGAGGTCGATCGTCCCCGGGCGGCGGTTCGGCCCGGCCCCCGCACTCGTCCCTGCACTCGTGGCTGCTCTGATCGCCGCGATCGGCCTCACCGGCTGCGGGACCGGCGTCGGGCCGGGCTCGGCCAGCGCCGAGGGCCCACTGCGGATCGGCCTGCTGCTCGAGCTTTCCGGGCCCGCCGCGTCGTTCGGTGTACCCGAGCGGGACGGGGCCCAGATCCTCGCCGACGAGATCAACAGAGAAGGCGGCGTCCGCGGCCGGCAGCTCGAGCTCTCGGTGTATGACACCGCGGGCAACACGACCCGGTGCGCGCGCGGCGCATCGGATTTGATCCGGCGCGAGCAGGTCGTCGCGATCATCGGCGGAACCACTGGTTCCTGCACCCTCGCGGCCGCCCCGGTCGCCGAGCGCAACAAGATCCCGATGCTGGCGCCGAACGGGACGATCCAGGTCACAGACCCGGCGAACTCGTTCTTCCCGTGGGTGTTCCGCTCCCAGGTCAGCGACCTCGAGACGACCAAGGCCATGTTCGACGGCGCGGCCGGTGCCCACTCCCGCCTGGGACTGTTCTTCCAGCAGGACGCCTACGGGAAGGACACCGCCGACTACGTCCGCAACGTGCTCGCGCAGCCAACCGTCACCATCGCAGGCGAGGCGAGCGCACCGCTCACCGTCACCGACGTCGCCTCCCAGGCCACCCAGCTGCGCAACGCCGCGCCGGACGCCGTCCTGCTCCAGCTGTCGAGCGCGAAGCTGGGTGCCGCGTTCACGCACGCCGCCCAGCAGGTCGGGCTGGAGGCTGAGCAGTGGGTGGGGAACGGGATCGGCACGCGCGTTCGTCGATGCCGCCGGGTCGTCGGCCGACGGCCTGCACGTGATGGCCGTCGCGAACCCGTACGACCCGGGGGAGCGCCTGGCGCGGCTCGGAGCGCTGTTCGCCGAGCGCGGCTTGCGACTGGAAGGCTTCGGCGAGGCGCTGGCGGCGACCGCCGTCGTCGCGATCGTCGAAGCGATCGAGCAGTCGCCGGAGATGGTCGGCGGCCAGGAGATCCGTGACGCTCTGGAACGGGTCTGCATGGATGCTCCGTACACCGAGGGGCAGCTCTGCTTCGGTCCGGACGACCACGACGCCCTGGACGCGGCCGCGATCGTCGAGGTCGTGGTGCGTGACGGGGCGTTCGTCACCGTCGATGAGCGCTAGGGGAGGGGGCGTGCCCGACATGCGCGGGTGGACCGTGCCGGCCGTCCTCGAGGCGCGGGCGCGGGATTCGGGGGACGAGGTGTTCCTGCGCATGGTGGGAGGAGGTCGGACCACCTACGCGCAGACGTTCCAGCGTGCCCGGACCATCGGCGGGGCGCTGATCGAGCTCGGGGTCGAGCCGGCCGAGAACGTCGTCGTGCTCGCGCCCAACTCGATCGACACCGTGCACGCCTGGCTGGGTATCAACCTGGCCGGGGCTGTCGAGGTTCCCCTGCACCCCGGGGCGCGTGGCACGGCACTGCAGCACCTGCTCGCCGACTGCGACGCCCGGGTCGTCCTGATCGACGAGGAGTTCCTCCCCCGGCTCCTCGAGGTGTCCGGGCGGCTGCCGGCGCTGCGCACCGTGGTGGTCATGGGGAACGGGGGAGCGCCGCTGCCGCGACCGGCCGGGCTGCGGGTCGTGGAGTTCGCGCGGCTCGTGGCGGGTCAGCCCCCGGCGACCCTGCCGACCGTGGCCGCCTCCCATGCGGCGTCGATCATCTACACCTCGGGTACCAGCGGCCCGCCGAAGGGCGTGATCATGCCGCACGGCCAGGCGCACGTGCTGGCCCGCACCGCGGTCGAGGGCCTGCGCATGACCGGCCGGGACGTGTACTACTGCTACCACCCCCTGCATCACATGGCCGGCAAGTTCATGGCGATCTTCGCCAGCATCCTCGCCGGCGGCTCCGTGGCCCTGGACGTGAGGTTCTCCGCGGACACCTGGCTGGAGCGGATCCGGGATTTCGGCGCCACGGTGACGGTCGCGCACGGCCCGATGCTCGAGATGGTCCACCGCCTGCCGGCGCGGGCCGACGACGCCGACAACCCGCTGACGAGGGTGCAGGCGTCGCCGTTCCCAGCCCGGATCGCGGAGGCGTTCGAGGCGCGGTTCGCGGTCCGGGGGATCGAGGTGTACGGGATGACCGAGATCAACGTGCCGTGCTGGCGCCCGTACGACGAACCGCTGCGGGTGGGCTCGTGCGGTCGGATCCGGCAGGACCTCTTCGAGATGGCGGTGGTGGACCCGGACACCGACGAGCAGTTGCCTCCTGGCCAGGTCGGCGAGTTCGTCGTCCGTCCGCGGTTGCCGTGGACGGGCATGCAGGGCTACCTGAACCAGCCCGCCGCGACGGTCCGAGCCTGGCGCAACTCCTGGTTCCACACCGGCGACCGCGGCCGGATCGACGCGGACGGGTACGTCTACTTCGTCGATCGGGCCAGCGAGCGGATCCGGCGGCGGGCCGAGAACGTGTCCGCCGAGGAGATCGAAGCGGCGGCGCTGACACACCGGGGCGTGGTCGACTGCGCGGCGGTGGGTGTCCCGTCGGAGTTCGAGGCGGACGACGACATCAAGCTCACCGTCGTCTGCGGGGAGCCGGCGGTGGCCCCTGAGGTGCTGCTTGCGCACCTGGCCTCGCGGCTGGCGCACCACATGGTTCCGCGGTACGTGGAGTTCCGCGACGCCCTGCCCCGCACGCCGACCCAGAAGGTGCAGAAGGCGGCCCTGCGCGCCGACGGCGTCGCGCGGGCATGGGACCGGTACGCCGCCGGGATCTCGGTCCGCACCCTCGTCGAGGACGCGCGGAGCGGCATCGACGGGATGGCGGGGGAGCCTGCGACGTGAGGAGTCCGGCAGGCCCGGGACCCCGAGGTCTCCGGGCCGGCCGGGTGGTCACAGCGCGGTGAAGCGCTCGACGACGAGCTGCACCACGCGCTCGGGATCCTCGGCCGCCCAGCGTTCGCTGATCACCTCGACCTCGATCGGGCCGAGATAGCCGTTCTCCTTGGCGCGGTGCACGAACCCGCTCAGGTCGATGCACCCGTCGCCGGGCATGCCCCGCGCGGCCGTGTGGTTCCGGATCGGCACCACCCAGTCCGCGAGCTGGAGTCCGACGCAGGGCGAACGCATCATCTCGTCGTCGAGATCGGGGTCGAACCAGACGTTGTAGGCGTCGATCACCACCCCCAGGTTCGGGTGGTCGATGCTCCCGCAGATCCCGTTCGCCTCAGCGAGCGAGGTGATGATCGACCGGTCGCCGGCGAGCATCGGGTGCAGGGGCTCGATCCCCAGCACGACCGATGCCTGCGCGGCGTGCTCGATGATCCGCTCGATCCCGTCGCGGATCATCGCCCGCGAACCGCGGGGGTTCTTGTCGACCACGGGCCCGCACACCAGGGGCAGGACCGGGGCCCCGAGCTCGTGCGCCTCGTCGATCGCCAGCCGGCAGTCGTCGACGGCCTCCTGCCGGCCCGCGGCCGTCTCACTGGTGAACATGCCGGCCCGGCACAGGCTCGTGACCGCCAGGCCGGCTCGCTCCACCAGGTCCCGAGCGCGCCGGATCCCGTAGGCGCGGGTGACCTCCCGCCACGGCGCGATGGCCGGGATACCGGCCCGCGCCGCGACCTCGACCAGCTGCTCGAAGTCCAGCCGGGGCACGGTCATCGAGTTCAGACTGCACCGCGAGAGCTCCATGGAGCGCCCCTCATTGTCCGATGTGGACGTGGCCCCGGCGCCGTGCCGCCTCGTACAGCAGCACGCTCACGAGGCAGAGGGCCGCCCCGTACACGGGGAACACCCAGAACGCGCCCTGCTGCTGCAGCCACACGAGCACGTAGGACGCGGTGCCGCCGAAGACGGTCATCGCGAGCCCGTACCCGACCGCGACGCCCGTGGTGCGGCAGCTGTCGGGCATCAGGGTGGAGATGATGTAGTTGAACAGCACCTGGTTCAACGACACCAGGATCCCGCCGACCAGCACCACCACGGCGAAGGTCCAGATGCCGGGCTGCTGGTAGAGCAGCACCATGAACAGCGTCGGGACCAGGCCGAGCCGGAACAGCGTGAAGATCTTCGAGTTCGTGTAGCGGTCGCACAGGCTGCCCGCGAGCGGCCCGACCGCCACCATGACGCAGCCAAGGCCCGTCATCACCGCGAACACCTGGGTGGGGTCCTCGCCGAAGACGGAGCGGGCCATGTTGGGCATCCCGACGGTCCACGCGTAGTTGGCCACCTGCGTGCCCGCCACCACGAAGACGACGGCGAGCAGGCCAAGGCGGTGGCGCCACAGCTCGCTCCAGACATCGGCGGAGCTCCTCGGTGCGGCTTCGGCCTTGGCGTTCGCGCCGGTCTCCGGGAGGGACCGGCGGAGGTAGAAGATCACCAGCCCGGAGAGCCCGCCGATGATGAACGGGACGCGCCAGCCCCAGTCCGCCATCGCCTCGCCGCCGAGGACCGCGCTGACCAGGAAGCAGACGAGCGCGGCCAGCAGGATCCCGGCCTGCAGGATGGATCCGGAGACGGTGGTGGCGAACTTCCCGCGGTTGCGCGGGCCGGCCAGCTCCAGGGCGGCCGCGTTCCCGACGGCCTGCTCGATGCCGGTGGACAGGCCCTGGATGAGCCGGGCCGCCACCAGCGCCACGCCCGCCCACACACCGATCTGGTCGTACGTGGGCAGCAGGCCCATCATCAGCGTGCTCGCCGCCATCGCGGTGATCGACGCCAGGAGCACCTTCTTGTGCCCGATGCGGTCCGCCAGCGGACCGAAGAAGACCGCCGCGAGCGGGCGGGCGACGAACCCGACCGCGAACACCGCCAGCGCCGACAGGGTCGAGGCGACCGGGTCGTCACCGGGGAAGAAATGGGGTGCCAGCAGCGCCGCGACGAGCCCATAGACGCTGAAGTCGAACCACTCGACCGCCATCCCGCCGCCGAGCGCGACGACGTACCTCTTGTTGATCTTCTGGTCGGCGTCCGGCTCCGTGCCGTCCCCGGACCGGGTGTCCGCCGCGGGCTTCACAGCGTCTGTCCGCCGTCGACGGTCCAGTTCTGGCCGGTGACGAACCCGGTGCGGTCCGACGCGAGCATGACCGCCACGTCGGCGATGTCCTCCGGCTGCGCCAGCCTGCCGAGCGGGATGCCGGTCCGGAACGTGCTCGGGTCGCCGTTGATCTGGCGCTCCGGGCCCACGCCCAGCTCGGCCCACTGCCGCCGCTGCATCTCGGTTTCACAGGAGCCGGGGTTGACGGTGTTGACCCTGATCTGCCGTCGCGCCAGCTCGAGCGCGAGGCACTCGGCCATCATCTCGGAGGCGGCCTTCGAGGCGCAGTAGGCGCCGAGGTCCATGCGCGGCGCGTGGGCGCAGTTGGACGTCACCACGACGATCGAGCCGCCGGCGTCGGCGGCCACCATCCGGCGCGCCGCCGCGGTGCAGCACAGGTACGCGGCCCGCGCGTTCACCGCGAACTGCCGGTCCCACACCTCCACGCCGTCGGTGAGCAGGCTCCCCGTGCTGCAGACCCCCGCGTTGTTGACGAAGGCATCGAGCCCGCCGAGCGCCGACACGGCGTCCTCGACCGCGCTCTCGACGGCGGCCGGGTCGGTGAGGTCGGCCGAGAACCCGTACCCGCCGATCCGCTCCGCCGTGCTGCGCGCGGAGTCGCCGTCGATGTCGAGCACGGCGACTGTCGCGCCCTCCTGGGCAAACGCGGTGGCGATCGCTGCGCCGATCCCCCGGCCGGCGCCGGTGACGATCGCGGTCTTCCCCTTGAGCAACGAGCTCACGTGCATCTCCTTTGATGATCTTCCATCGCGTTTGTTCGAGTGCGGCCGCGCTCGGCCGCTGGGAGCTAGGAGCGCGCTGAAGCACCCTCCTAGCGGCGGAACTCGACCTTGGTGTCCAGGGCGGCGGCGAAGGCGCTGCCGATGGCCTCGCGCGCCTTGCCCGGCGCGGCGGCGTCCCCGATCACGATCACCTCGCGCCGGTCGTCGGACGCCAGTCCGAGTTCGCGCCGCACGGATGCTCCCGTTGCGGCGCGGGCGCGGTAGTAGAACAGGTCGCGCAGCCTCGGGTCGGCGAAGACCTTCCGGCCGGTCGCGGACTTGAGACGGCCGGAGCGCAGGACCGCCCGCACCAACGGCCCGGTGCGCCCGCGGTAGCGCGCGCCTGTCGCCAGCACGACGGTGTCGGCGTCGGCCAGCAGGGGTGAGTCGCGGGTGAGCCGGGTGCCGAACCGGAAGTCGACGCCCAGCCGGCGGCACTCGCTCTCCAGCTCGCCGATGTAGGCGTCGAAGGTGCCGTCCGCGGCCCCGACGTCGTTGAAGAGCGGCGCCTTCCCGGTCCAGCGGAACGCGCCGCCGGCCCGGCCCTCGCTCTCGACGACCGTGACCTCGTTCTGCCCGGCGACCAGTGCCGCGTACGACAGGCCGGCCGGGCCGGCGCCGATCACGAGGATCCGCCTGCCGCGCGGGCCGGACTCCTCCCGGAAGTCGTTCTCGTGACCGGTCAGCGGGTTCACCACGCAGCTGAGCACGTTGCCGCCGCGCATGTTGTTGACGCAGTGGTTGCACGCCAGGCAGCGACGCACCGGGCGACCGGCCCGGACCTTGGCCGGCCAGCTCGCGTCGGCGATCAGCGGGCGGCCGATCGCGACCAGGTCGAGCTTCTCCTCGGCCAGTGCAGCCGTCGCCACCGCGGGGTTCCCGAGCCGCCCCACGCCGATGACCGGGACGTGCACCTCCTTCTTCACCGCGGCGGCGAAGTCGAGGAACGCCCCGTCCGGATACGCCATCGGCGGGATCATCCGTTCCGCGCCCGGCACAGAGCGGTAGTGGCCTGCGGTGACGCTGATGGCGTCGGCGCCGGCCTCCGCCGCCCAGATCGCGACCTGCAGGCCCTCGGCGAAGGGCAGGCCCTCGGGGAAGAGGTCGTCCACGGTGATACGGAAGATCACCGGGAGGTCCGGCACCGCAGCCTTGATAGCGGTCAGGATGCGCAGGCCGAACCGGGCCCGGTTCTCCAGCGAGCCCCCGTAGGCGTCGGTGCGGTCGTTCTCCGCCGGACACAGGAACTGGGAGATGAGGTAGCCGTGGGAGGCGTGCAGCTCGACGACGTCGAACCCGGCGGCGCGGGCGCGCTGCGCCGCTTCCACGAAGGAGCGGACGGCCTCGTCGATGCGGCTCTCCGTCATCGCTTCCGGGCGCGCGATCTCGTGCTCGATCTCGAAGACCGGGACGGGCATCGAGGACGCGGACACGGGCTGGGTCCCCGACACCGCCCGGCGGGCCCGGCTGCCGCCGTGACCGAGCTGGATCGACGCGCGCGCCCCCTCCGCGTGGATCGCCTCGACGATGCGAGTCAGGCCGGGAAGGAACTTGTCGTCGTAGATGCCGAGCTCGTGGAACCGGTGCCGGCCGGCGACCTCCGGCGCCGCCATCTCGACCGTGACCAGGCCGACGCCACCGCGGGCCCTGGCCCGGTAGTAGCCGACGGTCTCGTCGGTCGCGAACCCCTCTCGCGTGGCGTACCGGGTGGTCATCGAGGGCAGCACGATCCGGTTCGGGATCTCCACGGTCCCGATCCGGATCGGGCGGAACATCAGGTCAGCGGGTTGCATCGCCGAGCCCCGACTCGTCGAACGCCGTCGCGAGCTGCACGCGCTCCTCGGCGCCGAGCGGCCGCAGCGGAGGCCGCACGAACGCCTCGTCGATGCGCCCGAGGTGCTCGAGGGCGAACTTCATGCGGTTGTGCCCGTCCAGGAACGGGTCGCGGTAGCAGGCCTCGGCGAGCGGCCAGATGCGGTCCCAGACCGCGCGGGCTCCGTCGAGGTCGTTCGCCTCGACGGCGTTCCACAGCTGCACGTGCAGGTCCGCCACCACGCTGCCGTGCCCGGAGAGGATGCCGTCCGCGCCGACGCAGAGCGATGCGAACAGCGACCGGCTGAAGCTCGACAGCACGGTGATCTCCTTGCCGAGCGCCTTGAGCGCCCGCCAGGTGCGTTCGTAGACGACGATGTCGTTCGACCATTCCTTGATCGCGACGACGTTGTCGATCGTGGTGCAGAGTTCGAGGATCCCGTCGAGCTGGATGCGCAGCGGGGACGTCGTCGGGTAGATGAAGGCGATCATGGGCAGCCGGGTGGCGGCCGCGATCTCGGCGTAGTGCCCCGTCGCCATCTCGGTGCGCAGGTGGCCGCCGTCGCTGAACACGTTCGACGGGAAGACGAGCAGGCCGTCGGCGCCGTCCTCCTCGCGCCGGGCGGCGATCCGTGCGGCCTCCGCGGTGCCGTCCTGGTAGACGCCCGCGATCACCGGCACCTTCCCGTCCACCTCCTCGAGCACGATGGCGAGGACGCGGCGCTGCTCGTCGGCGGTCAGGGTCGCGACCTCGGAGGCGTGTGCGGTGGTCGTGATCCCGCCGAGGCCGTCGGTCTCCAACAGCCACCGCAGGTGCTTGCGGAGATTGGCCTCGTCGATCTGCAGGTCCGCGGTGAAGGGCAGCAGATGCGCCGGGATGACTCCGCGGAAGCGGGTGAGCTCGTCTGGCATGGCGGGAGGTTACGAACCCGCTCGTCATCCCTGCCAATGCCACTTGAGGAGGCCTAATACGTGCTATGCATAACGGCGATGGCTGAACAGCGTGGTTCGCACGGCATCGAGCTCCGGCTCCTCCGGGCGTTCATCGTGGTGGCTGAGGAGCGGAGCTTCACCAGGGCGGCGCAGCGGCTGCTCCTGACCCAGCCCTCGCTCAGCCGGGCCGTCGTGGCGCTCGAGCAGGCGCTGGGCACCCGGCTGCTCTCCCGTGACCGGCACTCGGTGGCGCTGACCGCGGCCGGCGCCCGGTTCCTGGTGCACGCCCACCGCGTGCTCGCCGTCCTCGACGAGGCCGTCGACTCGGCTCGCCGGGCCACCTCCGTTCTGCGCGTCGGCTTCACGTCGGGGGCCACCGCGGAGATCACCAGCCCGGTCGTGCGCACGTTCGAGGCCGAGCACGCCGAGGTCACGGTCGATCTGCGGCGCTACGACGACGCCGGCGCGAGCCTGGCCGAGGGCAAGTGCCACGTCGCGTTCATGGTGGGCGGGGCCCGGGACCCGTCGTGGGGCACGCTGCTGCTCTGCGAGGAGCCCCGGATCGCCGCGCTACCGGCCCAGCACCCGCTCACCAGCAGGGACGTGCTCACCCTGGACGACCTGCGGGAGCACCCCGTCGTGGTCAACGTGCTCGCCGGGACCACCCACCCCGACCTGTGGCGGCCGGGGTTGCGGCCCCGGCGGTTCGTCCGCGTGCAGAACATCGAGGAGTGGCTCGAGGCCATTGCGACCGGGCGCGGGTTCGGCCTCACCCCGGCCGCCACCGGCCGCGTCTACCGCCATCCACAGATCGCCTACCGGGCCGTCTCCGACGCGCCGCCGGTCCCGATCTCGCTGGCGTGGAAGACCGTCGGCGGTCACCCGCTGATCGCGGACTTCGTCGCGGTGGCGGCACGGTCGGCGCAGGACCACCCGCCGGACGAGCTCATCGCCCACGGCTCCTCCGACAGTGCAGCCCGGCTGGAACACCCGCCCGGGGCCGATCGGCCTGACCCTGGGCAGGCGGAGCGGTAGAGGCGCTCCGGATCAAGAGGGCGGGGCGGCGCTGCTGGTCGAGGACATCAGTAGAGGGGGAGTACTTCCTGTGAGATGACCTTGCCCTGGAGGCTCGCCAGGGCGCCGAGATCGAGAAGCTGGAGAGCGCGGACGAGCTCCTTGCGCGAGGAGTGGACCACGATCATCGCGGTATGCATGCGCGCGACCGCCTCGAGTGCTGCAGGCTGCTGCAACGGTCGTGTGCGGATGCCTACCGCGGCGAGGGGAATGGCCAGTGAGGATTGGTGCCACGCCATCGCGTCGATCTCTCCGACCGCGAGCTTCTCCGTCATGAACGGGAAATTCCCCTCGACGTACTCGTATCCCGACTCGAGCGGGAACTCGGCCTCGGTGATCATCGCATGATCGTGTGAAGACGGGTCGATACCGATCCTGCGGATGCTGTTCGTTGCCAGCGGATCGAGGCCTCGGCGCGTGAGTATGAACCAGCTGTTCTCGTAATAGAAGCTCGTGGGTGCGAGCGAGAGAGTCTGCCAGGTCGGATCGTTGTCGCACAGATCCTGGGCCGCTGCTCCGGACAGGACCGTGAAATCCGCTTCCCCGCGCTCGATCAGTTCGAGTCGGCGGCCGGAGCCGTAGGTGTACAACACCTGCAGCGGGATCTGCAGCCGCTTGAACTCCTCGCGCAATGCTGTCGCGAGCCCCATGAGTTCGGGCGACGTCGCCAACGGCAGGACGGCGGTCGGTGCGCCGATCGAGGCGAACGACCACAGCTGTGCGATGGCCACGTCGACGAGGAACGTGCCGGTGTGGCCACGTGGATGGAGCTTCACGGCGCCGATGCTCTGCAGAGTGCGAAGGGCCTTCTGGACGGTGCCCGATCCCACCCCGATGAGCTGCTGGTACTGGAGTGCGGTCGGTATCCGCTCCCCAGGGACTCTGGTCAGCAGGTCGCGCGCCAGGAGTTGGACGGCGATCAGGGTCTTGGACAGGCCGACATCGTCGGGGCTCACGTGACTGCTCGGCGACGAGCCGGACCTCATGGATCTCATGCTAGTCGCCCTCCCGCCGCCCTCTCGGGCCCCGACAGCCGGCCGGGGGCCCGGCTTGCCGCGGATCACCGCCGCCAACCGCCTGGCTGCGTCGGTCCCGGCTGCGTCGGGGCGCGCGACCCACGATGTGGGTCTTGACACAGGCCGGCGCGCTTCCTAGGCTCGAATAAGCAGTTATCCGCATATTGCCTGTTCAGGGCTATCGCCAGCTCAGGGGTGCCATGTCCGACCAACCATCCATCATTCGCTTCGACGAGTACGACCGCCCGTCGACCGAGCTGCTCGGTGGGAAGGTGGCCGGCCTCGTCGAGATGACCCGCTCGGGCCTGCACGTTCCGCCGGGCTTCGCGGTCACCACCGCGGCGCACTCGCGACTCCTCCAGGACCCCGGGATGCGGGGAGCGCTGGAGCGCGCCGGCTCGTTCGCCGCCGACGGTGCAACTTCTGAGCACGTGGCCCGAGGGCTACGGGAGGCGGTGGCGGCAACAGCCGAGGCTGAATCGCTCTGTCGCCGGATCGAAGCGGAGTACACGGTGCTCGGAGAGCGGCTCGGCCTGCAGGACCCGCCCGTGGCCGTCCGGTCGAGCGGTCAGGTCGAGGACAGTGCCGAGGCGAGTTTCGCCGGGCAGTTCGACACCTACCTGTGGGTCAGCGGGGCGACGTCGGTGGTCGACCACGTCCTGCGGGTGTGGGCAGGCTCGTTGGCGAGCCACGCGCTGTCCTACCGCGAGCACCGATCGCTCGGCTCCGGGTTCTCGCCGATGTGTGTAGCGGTGCAGCTGATGGTCGAGGCCCGGACAGCAGGAGTGATGTTCACGCTGAACCCGTTGACCGGAGATCGGTCGCAGGTGGTCATCGAGGGCAGCTGGGGTCTGGGCGAGGCCGTCGTGCGTGGTGATGTCAATCCTGATCGGTGGTCGGTCAGCAAGGTCACCGGCACTGTCACCTCGCAGGAGCTCGGCGACAAAGCGCACGAATATCGATTCGACACCCTGTCCGGTGGCGTGGCTGCACTTCCGGTTGACGAGGCCCGACGGACCGAGGCGTGCCTCGACGCCGACGAGATCGCCGACCTGGTCACGCTGGGCAAGCAGATCGAGGGCCTGCGGGGAGCGCCGCAGGACATCGAGTGGGCCATCGACGGCGCGGGCCGTCTCCTTCTCCTGCAGGTCCGGCCCGAAACGGTGTGGGCCGGTCGCGTCCGTGACTCCCTCAAAGCGGTGACGAAGGAGAACGACGCGGTCTCCTCTGTGATCTCCCAGTTCATCGGTAGTGGAGGGGTGCGATGAAGGCAGGAGCTTTCTCCTACTGTCGCCCCACCACGGTCGATGACGTGCTGAAGCTGCTGCAGGAGCACGGGTACGGCGCCCGGATCCTGGCCGGCGGCCAGAGCCTGGTCCCGATGCTGAACATGCGGCTGGTCCGCCCCGAGATCATCGTCGACATCGGAGCGGTCGAGGGTCTTGGCCGGCTGCGCGCCACCGAGACGGGCATCGCGGCGGGCGCGTGCGTGACGTACCGGCAGCTCGAGGACGCGGCGCTGGTGCGCGAGCGGGCGCCGTTGATGTCAACCGTGTTGCGGCATGTGGGTGACATCCAGGTGCGCAACCGCGGAACCATCGGTGGCAGTCTCGCCCAGGGCGAGCCGACGGCCGAGGTCCCACTCGCCTGCCTGGTCCTGGGTGCGACGGTCGTGGCGGCGAGCGCGCGTGGAACCCGTGCGATACCGATGTCGGAACTCCTGCTCGGTCCTTACGAGACCCACCTGGAGCCGGATGAGTTGATCGTCGAGGTCGACCTCCCACCGGGTGGGAACCGCGTCGCCTTCGCCGAAGCGACCCGACGTCACAACGACTTCGCCATCGTCAGCGCCGCAGCGACGGCATCGATCGCCGATGACGGCAGCGTCGTCGACCTGAGCATCGGGTTCGGCGGTGTTGCGGACACGGCGATCCTGGCTCCCGCGGCGGCACAGGCTCTGATCGGCCAGCATCCGACCCCCGAACGGATCCACGCCGCGGTCGAGGCGTGCATGAACGAGATCGACCCCTCGAGCGACGCGAGATCGTCGGCGGACTATCGACGGCACCTCGCCGGCCAATACCTCCGCAAGCTCATCGACCAACTACTTCCCCGGCTGGAGGCCGTCGCATGAGCGCCGACCCCTCGAACAACTGCTCCGTCTGCATCCAGGTCAACGGACGGGAGTACACGCGAACGGTCGAGCCACGCGTGCACCTGGCCGACTTCCTGCGTCAGGAACTGGGGCTCACGGGCACGCACCTCGGTTGCGAGCAGGGCGTGTGCGGGATGTGCACCGTCCTCGTCGACGGCGAACCGGTGAAGAGCTGCCTCGTTCTCACCCCTCAGGTCGAGGGCAGAGAGGTCCGGACGGTCGAGTCACTCGACCAGGACGGCGAGCTCAGCGCCCTGCAGAAGGCGTTTCACGACAAGCACGCCCTGCAGTGCGGCTTCTGCACACCGGCCTTCCTCATGGTCGCGCAATCGCTGGAGGGCATGTCGGCCGACACCGAACGCGGTGAGCTGCGGGAAGCGCTCGCCGGAGTGCTGTGCCGTTGCACCGGCTACAAGAAGATCGTCGACGCCGTCGAGGAGTGGCTCGGGGCACAGGAAGGCGCACGCAATGGTTGAGGTCATGCCGCCGCAGCTCCGCCGGGAAGCCCAGCTCGGGCAGCGGGTCGGCAGGCACGAGGACGCTCAGCTGCTCCGTGGCTATGCGCGTTTTCTGGACGACATCGAACCCGCGCACGCATTGCACATGGCGGTCGGCCGGTCACCCTTTCCGCACGCCCGGATCGTGTCGGTGGACGTCTCCGAGGCAGCCGCGCTCGACGGTGTCGAGCACATCCTGGTGGGTTCCGAGGTCGCACGGTGCACGAAGCCGCTGACGCGCCTGCGGCCCATCAAGGAGGTGCCGCTCCTGTCGTACTGGGCCATGGCGCCCGACGTCGCGCTGTTCGAGGGGCAGCCGGTCGTCAGCGTGGCGGCGACCAGCCGGCGCGTGGCCGAGGACGCGCTGGAACTGATCGACATCGACTACGAACCGATCGAGCAGCGCGTCGACGTCCGCGGCGCGGTCTCCGCCGACGCCCCTGGCCTCCACGATGGAGTCGAGGGCAACCTGCTGGCCACGACGACGCGCAGGACCGGTGATCCCGAACTCGCTCTCGCCCTCTCCGACGTCGTCATCGAGGACACGTTCGAGATCAACCGCGTGATCGCGCTGCCGATGGAGGGCCGCGGGATCATCGCCGAGTTCGTCCCCGGCTCCGGCGAACTGCTCGTGCACGTCTCGTCGCAGGTCCCGCACCTGGTCCGCAAGCAGCTGGCCGAGATCCTCGACCTCGACGAGGGCAAGGTCCGAGTGCAGTCGCCGAACGTGGGTGGTGGGTTCGGCCTGAAGCTCGGGGTGTACCCGGAGGACCTCATCGCCAGCCTGCACTCGATGGCGACCCGTCGGCCGGTCAAGTGGGTAGAAGATCGGATCGAGCACTTCCGCTCCAGCACCCATGCCCGCGAGGCGCGACACGTCGCCAAGCTCGGCGCGACGCGGGACGGAACAGTGCGGGTTCTCACCGACACCCTCACCATCGACATGGGTGCCTACCACTCGCCGTTCGGCCCGCCGAGCAGCGCCACGGTCACGCTCACCGGGCCCTACCTGGTCGAGTCCTGCTACGCAGAACGCCAGATCGTCGCGACCAACAAGGCACCGGTGGGGGCCTACCGCGGCTACGGTGCTCCCGAATCGAACTTCGTCTGTGAGCTCCTGATGGAGCGCATGGCGCGGGAGCTCGGTATCGACCCGCTGCAGTTCCGGCTCCAGAACATGATCCGGCCGGAGCAGCTGCCGTTCGAGACTCCCAGCGGCGCGATCTACGACGGGGGTGACTACCCGGCCTGCCTGCAGCTGGCCGCCGACGCGATCGACTACGACCGACTGCGGACCCGCGATCGTGTGCCCGATGGGAACGGCAGGCTGCGCGGGGTCGGTCTCGCGGCGTTCATCGAGAAGACCGGGTATCCCAGCTCGAAATGGCTGGGTAAGGAGGGCGCTGCATTCGGCGCCTACGAGAGCGTCACGCTGCGCGGCACGCGATCGGGCACCATCGACTGCTACACCGGGATCACGCACTTCGGGCAGGGCGGGGCGACCGCACTCGCGCAGGTGGTCGCCGAAGTCATGGGGGTCGAACACAGCCAGGTCCACGTCCATGCCGGTGACACCGGGGCCAGCCCGGGCGGCAGCGGTTCGTTCTCATCGCGCACCATGATCGCGAACGCCGGCGCCGGGCAGCAGGCCGCGCAGCAGTTGTCGCAGCAGGTCCTCGCGATCGCAGCGCACCTCATGGGGGTCGAGTCGGCCCAGAACCTGGTGATCAGCGGCCAGGAGGTTGTCGACCTGGTCGGGTCGGTCGAGCCGATCCCGCTGGCCACCGTGTTCCAGAACGCGATCTCGGGTCACGATCTGCCCGACGGAATGGAACCGGGTGTGGAGGCGACCGCGTACTTCGATCCGCAAGCCTCGGCGTACGGGTCCGGCGCGGCGGCCTGCGTGGTTGCCGTCGACCCCACCACCGGTGAGTTCGAGATCGAACGTTTCGTCCTCACGCACGACTGCGGTACGCAGGTCAATCCCACACTCGTCGACGGGCAGGTCGACGGTGGCCTGGCCCAGGCGTTCGGGGCCGCGCTCATGGAGGAGTTGCTCTACGACCCGGACTCCGGGCAGCTGATCAACGGCACGATGATGGACTACTTCGCGCCGTCCGCGGCAGATCTGCCCGATTGGGAGCTCGAGCACCTGGAGACGCCGTCCCCTGTCACGCCACTGGGTGTCCGTGGCGTCGGCGAGGCAGGAACCATCCCACCCGCAGCCGCGATCGCCAACGCGATCTCTGACGCACTGCGGGATTACAACGTGTCGATCAGTCGGCTGCCGATCACGCCTGAGCGGGTGTGGCAGGCGATCGTCGACGGCCAGGAGAGCGGAAAGTGAGATTCGAGGAGCAATTCTCGGTCGAGGCGACGCCTGAGCAGCTCTGGGAGCTGTTCCTTGACATCCCCGTCATGGCTCGGTGTATCCCCGGCGTCGACGACGTCGAGGTGATCGACGACGACAACGTCAGCGCGATCATGACGCAGTCGGTCGGTCCGGTGTCCGCGACGTTCTCGGTCAGGCTGGAGATCACCGGTCGGGAACCGGGTTCCCGCCTCGACTTCGCGGCGGTCGGGAAGACGGCGCGTGGAGCCAAGAGTTACCTGCGGACCGTGGGTTCGATGGATCTCCGGGGCGAAGGCGAGTCAACGCTGGTCACGCTCACCGCGGACGCGTCGCTCGGCGGCATGCTGGGGACAGTGGGCCAGAAAGTGCTGGCCAAGCACTCGCACAAGATCACCGAGCAGCTCGCGGCCGCGGTGCGGAAGGAGTTGTCGGGGGGAACGGACGAGCTGCAGCCCGCCGGGATCGTGCAGGCCCGCACGCCTGTCGACGCTCCTACGGCCGAGGGCACGTCGCTGCGCGAGCAACCGGCGCCCTCGAGTGCGGTACCCGTCGCGCCGTCCTTGCCGGAACGTCTGTCCGCGGTCCCGACGCCCGTTGTCGTCACCGCGGCGTTCGTGGGGGGCTGGCTTCTCAACGCCGCGGTGAGGGGGCGCCGACGTGGACGCTGAGTGGTTCGGACGATATGCGGACCCTTCCCTGACTCCGTTGGAGCTGCACGCCATCCAGTGGCTGGAGGGCTTCTACGAACTCGAGCACCTCCTGGTCACGCGTCGGTGGGCGCGATGCCTGCGGGCCGATGCCAGCCCCGCCCTGCTGTTCGCCGCGCTCGTGCACGACGCGGAGCGGCACTTTCCTGGTGGGCCGTCGAGCACGCCGAGCGTTCCCTTCGACGATCCCGACTATCTCTTCGCGCATTCGTTGCGCTCGGCCGACGTGGTCGAGGAGTTCCTCCGGTCTGAGGCCCGGGTGAGCGACGAGGCCTTCATCCGACAGGTGCGGGCCCTCGTGCTCCGTCACGAGATCGGGGGCGGGACCGAGGCCGACGTCCTCCAGGCCGCCGATTCGTTGTCCTTCCTCGAAGCTCTCAGCTGGCTGGCGGCCGAGTGGGTGAGGTCGGGCAGGTACAGCAAAGAGCGCTCGGTCGAGAAGTTGCGGTGGTCGCTGGAGCGCATTCGTGTGCCCGAGGCTCTCGTCGCAGGTCTACCGCTCTACGACCATGCGGTTCGCGAGCTCGACACCACGTCAGCGGTGGACGGTGCAGAACGACGTCGCATCGCGGGTGATTTCCGACTCCTGCTCGGCCTGACCGGCGAGCCCTCCGAATGTGGGGTAACACCATGACTGACAGCAAGCCGCGAGCGTTTCTGAGCCCGTTCGAACTCCCGACACCGGACGGCGCCGAGGGCTGGGAGCGCATGTACCCGTACTACGCGACGTTCAGCGAGGATCGCCGCGAGACGGAGGAGGAGAAGTTCTGGTTCTTCGACTCCATGCACTACCCGGAGCCGGTTTACCCCTTCGACCTGCTCATGCCCGAACACACCTGGGTCGTGCTCAGCCAGAACACGACGCGGGTCTTCTCGATCCCGACCGCGCTCGGCCTGGACCACCGGGTCGTCAACGGTTACGTGTACGTGAGTCCGACGGTCATCACCGATCCCGACGAGATCGCGCGACGAGCTGCCGTCTTCGGAGAGCGGGCCGGTCACTACTTCCAAAACTGGCAGGACCTCTACGACAACTGGGTCGAGAAGGCGCTCGACACCACGGCACGCCTGAAAGCCATCACCTTCGAACCGCTCGCCGACCTCGAGCCGCTCGAGTCGGTCAAGGAGGGCAAGCACCTGGGCAGTGGCTACAGACTGTACGAGGCCTACAACCAGCTGCTCGCGAACCACCAGGAGATGGACTACCTCCACTTCGAGATGCTGGGCCTGGGGTACGGCGCATACCTCACCCTCCTGGAGTTCTGTCGCGCCGCGTTCCCGAGCATCGAGGACCAGTCCGTTGCGAAGATGGTCATGGGCATCGATTCGCTCATCTTCCGGCCGGACGAGGAGCTGCGTCGGCTGTCGCGGCTCGCGGTCGAGCTCCAGCTCACGTCCGCGTTCGCGAACGGTCCCGACCCGGACGCCGTCCTCGCGGCCATTGCCGCGCTCCCGAACGGTGCGGAGTGGCTGAAGGACTACGAGCAGACCAAGGAGAAGTGGTTCTGGTTCTCCACGGGCCACGGCGTCTCCCACAACCACCCGGCGTGGATGGAGGACCTCACGGTCCCCTTCACGGCCATGAAGGGTTACGTCGAGAGCCTCGTCCGCGGGGAGCCGATCGATCGGCCACTCGAGCAGGTCCGCGCCGAACGCGACCGGATCACCAGCGAGTACCGCAGCCTGCTGCCGGGGCCGGACGAACAGGCCAGCTTCGACGAGCTGGTGGAACTGGCGCGAACGGTCTACGTCTTCGTCGAGGACCACGGCTTCTACTGCGAACACCAGCACTACTCGATCTTCTGGACCAAGGTCCGCGAACTCGGTGCGGTCTTCGCGGCGCACGGCTTCCTGCACGACGCCAACGACATCTTCTACATGCACCGTTGGGAGGTCTACCCCGCGCTCTGGGACCTGGAGACCGGCTGGGGCACCGCGAGCCCGGACCGTCGCGCCTACTGGCAGCGTGAGGTGGTCGCGCGTAAGAAGATCATGGAGTCCCTCCGGCGTTGGACGCCACCGCCGGCGATCGGTACTCCACCCGAGACCATCACGGAGCCGTTCACGATCATGCTCTGGGGGATCACCAAGGAGACCATCGAGCGGTGGCAGATCCCGGGCGAGGATTCGAGAGACGTCCTGCAGGGGGTCGCGGCATCCGCAGGCGTCGCTGAGGGTCCGGCCCGCGTCATCCTGACCCCGAACGACCTCAGTCTGGTGCAGGACGGCGAGATCCTCGTCTGTCCGATCACCAATCCGAGCTGGGCGCCCGTGTTCAAGCGCATCGCCGGTGCCGTCTCCGACTCGGGCGGAATCATGGCGCACGCCGCGATCGTCGCCCGCGAGTACGGACTCCCTGCCGTCGTCGGCACCGGTTATGGCACGCAGGTCATCAAGACCGGGCAGATGGTGCGGGTCGACGGCGTGCACGGCGTCGTGACGCTGCTCGACAGCGACAGCTCACCCGGCTGATCAGAAGCCTCGATCGCGTCGTCGTGGCTCGGGGCACATCCATCAGCCGTCCCCACCTCGTCAGGAGGACCAACCTTGCTGTGCAGACCAGCGGACTCCGCTGCCGCTGACGTGTATCGCCTGCTGGTGGGCGCGATCGTGCCACGCCCCATCGCGTGGGTCACGACGGTCGACGCCGGCGGCGTCGTGAACCTCGCGCCCTTCAGCTTCTTCACCGTGGCCTCCCGCGATCCAGCGATGCTCGCGATCTCGATCGGCCGCACCGAGCTGGAGGGCAAGGTCGCCAAGGACACGCTCAGCAACATCCGCGACAATCGGCAGCTGGTCGTCAACATCGCCACTGAGACCCACGCCCGGGAGCTGGAGATCAGCAGTCTCGGCTGGCCCACCGGCGTCAGCGAGATCGAGCGCGCCGGTTTGACGAGTAGGCCCTCCGAGCGGGTGGACGTGCCGCGGGTTGCGGAAGCACCCATCGCCTTCGAATGTCGTCTCGAACAGGAAGTGGTCCTGGGAAGGGACACGCTCGTCATCGCTCGTGTCGAGTTGATCGTTGTCGACGACGGTGTCCTCGACGAACGCGGCCGAATCTCACTGGCCGGTCTGAAACCGCTCGGTCGCATGTCCGGCCCTCGCTTCTGCGTGGACCTGGCCGCTCGCACCGTTGCCGCTCCGTCGGTAGACCTCGACTCGGTGGTCGGATCATGACCGACGTGCGGGTGACGGGGCTTTCTGCGGCGAACTCCGTCGCCGCACAGCGAATGGCGCAGGCCGATCCGGTACTGGTCGATGTCCGACCCGCGCTGGCGGCGCTGCCGGGCATGCAACCCCACATGATTCTGACGTCGGGCGCGCCCATGCCGTGGTCGGCGTATACCGGTGGGCAGCGCCGGGCGATCATCGGCGCCGCACAGTACGAGGGTCTGGCGTCGTCCGCGCAGGACGCCGACGCCAGGATCGCGGCCGGCGACATCCTGGTCCGGGCTTGCCATGATCATGGGTGCGTCGGCTCCGTCACCGGGGTCACCTCGGCGTCGATGCCGGTGCTCGTGGTCGAGGACAGGAACTCCGGGACTTGTGGTCACTGCCTGGTCTACGAGGGCCCAGCGCGTCAGCGGCTCACCTACGGGGTGTGGAACGACGCCGTCCGCGACCAACTGCTGCACGTCCGCGACGTCATCGGCCCCGCACTCGGCGCGGCTGTCCGGGCCATCGGAGGGCTCGCGCTCAAGCCGATCATGCGACGTGCGCTCGGCATGGGGGACGACCTCCACAGCCGCAACGTGGCCGCAACGTCGATCTTCTACCAGCGGATGGCCGTGCCCCTGCTGACCACGCCCGGATCATCGGACGTCGCGCTGGAGGTGTTGCGGTTCCTCGAGAAATCGGAGCTGTTCTTCCTCCACGTCGGCATGGCGTCCGGCAAAGCCACCGCCGACACCGCCCGCGACGTCGCCGGCAGCAGCATCGTGACGGCGATGGTGGTGAGCGAGCGTGAGTTCGCCATCCGTGTCGGAGGAACCGGCGACACCTGGTTCCGAGCGCCGCTCCCACCGCTGGAAGCGAAGCTGTTCGAGGGGTTCACGCCCGACGACCTGGCCTTCATGGGCGGCGAGAGCCTGATCATGGAGACGATCGGGCTCGGCGGTATGGCAGCCGCCGCGGCGTTCTCGTTGCAGGACTACAGCGGTGGCACACCAGCGGCGATGATCGCCACGAACGAGCAGATGTACACGATCACCGAGACCGAACATCCCGAATTCAAGATCCCCTTCCTGGGCTTCCGAGGCACGCCCCTCGGAATCGACGTGGCCAAGGTCGTGACCACCGGCGTGACACCGGCGATCCACATGGGGGCCGCGCACCGGGACGGGGGCCACATCGGCGCCGGCCTGCTCAGGGCGCCGCTCGAGCCCTTCCAGGAAGCGGTGGCAGCACTGCACGACGCCGCTGTCGCATGACGATCACCACGATGCGAATCAACTCCCGCGTATCTGCGCGACGTGGGATTCCGGACCGACACCATCCAGCCGCGTCATAGGAGGAGCCACACCATGTTCGAGCTAGCAGGTGCAGAGGTTGGAGAGCTCTTCGCGAAGGAGTTCGAACTCTGCGCTCTGAACAGCAAGGAAAATGTCGTGGTCCTGGCCGAATCCGCAAGCCGGCCCGACTACGTGGCGGCGGCGTTCGGCGCTGCGCAGCGTCATGGCGCTGCGGTCGCCACCGTCACACTGCCCGCCGGCTCCCCCGTACCGCTGCCGTCGGTGCGCACCGGCACCGGCTACGGCCTGGTGTCGCTCGACAGCAATCGGCCTGTCCTGGATCTGCTGAAGGCCGCGGACTTCGTCATGGACCTCACGATGGAGGGCTTCATCCACGCGCCCGTCATGAGTGAGATCCTGAGCGCGGGTACGCGGATTCTCTACGCTTGCGAACCGCCGGAGATCCTCGCACGGAACATGTCCACTCCGGACGACAAGCGGGAGGCGCAGGCGGCGGTCCGGCGGATTGCCGATGCATCGACCATGACGGTGACCTCCGCCGCAGGTACGCACCTGACCGCCGATCTCACCGATTCGCACCCGGGCTACCAGTGTGGGTTCACCGACGATCCCGGCCGTTGGGACCACTGGCCTTCCAAGATGGTTCTGTGCTGGCCCGACAACGAGCATGTCAGCGGGAAACTCGTGCTCGAGCCGAACGACATCATCTTCCCGTTCAAGTCCTATGTCGAATCAGCGGTCGAACTGACGATCGAGGCCGGTCGAATCGTCTCCATCCACGGAGGCCGGGAGGCGTCCATGTTGGAGGGCTTCTTCGCGGACAGCGCCGACCCGGATGCACGCTTCACCTCACACATGGGTTGGGGCCTGCAGAAGAGTGCCGACTGGTGGTCGATGGCCATGTACGACAAGGAAAGCGTGATGGGCATGGATGGCCGATGCGCCGCAGGCAACTTCCTGATCTCGACCGGACCGCACCCGTTCAAGGACCGGCACACCCCCTACCATCTCGACATTCCGCTGCGCGGGTGCTCGGTGAGCCTTGACGGTGTGCCGGTCACCGTCGACGGGAAGCTCGCCGGCGCAGACGCCTCATAGGCGCCGCGGCACCTCGGCCGAAATGATGCTGTTTCGCTGCCGCGAACTTGCCGGGGTGCCAGGACCCACCAGCGCGCCGCCACGACCCCCGTCCAGAGGTGCCCCGGGCCGGTCTTCGATCAGCTCCGCCGCCTGGCGAACCACCCGCGGTCGGGGAGTGGCGCCGCCGCAGCGCAGTTCCTCGGAGTCGTGCCGGCGCCGAGCAGCAGTGCCCCAGCAGCTTCTCCAGCTCCGGCCCCGGATCTCGGGCTCGTACCGCAGGTGCCCGGCCGTGACTGCGCTCAGCCGTAGCGCGTCGAGGAGCGCGTCCAGCTCGGTCACACGCTCGAGCACCTCGATCCGGTGCAGCAGGAACACCACGCAGACTTCCGCGTGCGTCTCGTCGAGATCGGCAGTGCGGACCACGCAGCGTCCGGGGAACCGCCCTTCCAGCACGCCTGTTCTCCCTCGTCGCCCCCGTGAAGTCCCCTGGCTCGACGGCGCACCCCCCCCGTCGCGGCGCAGTGATGGACTCCCCCAGCGCGGGTGCTCAGCGAGGTTCGGCGCTCGGTTCACCCTCCGAGGCGGTGCAGCTCGCGCTGCACGGTCACCACGTGTGCGCGTGCAAGATCTCCGGCCTGCGTGGGGTCGCGGTCGAGGATCGCCTCCGCGATACCGTGGTGGTCACTGTGCGCACGCTCGCGTCGCCCTGGCATGCCTACGACTCGTAGGGAGTACTCCCGGAACTGTGACTGGATCAAATCCCACAGGTGCAGCAGCAGCGGGTTCTCCGCAGCCGCCGCGATCTGGCGGTGGAAGCGGGCGTCGAGCGCGACGAACTCGTCGTGGTCGACGCCGGGGTGCTCGGCGGCCTCGAGCACGGCCAGCAGTGCCGACCGGTCGGCGTCGGAGTACCGCTGTGCGGCCAGCTCGGCCGTCTTGCCCTCGATCGCGACGCGGGTCTCGAAGAGATCGCGCATCGTGTACCCGTCGCGCAGGGCCTGGTCGACGGGGTCGGGGCGTGGGCGGTCGTTGACGACGAAGGTCCCGACGCCCTGGGTGCTGCGCAGGTACCCCGCTGCCTGCAGCGTGCGGACCGCCTCCCGCATCGAGCTGCGGCCGACCCCGAACTGGCTCGCAAGCAGGTCACCGGAGGGCAGCTTCGAACCGACCCGGTAGCTACCGGAAAGGATCAGGGTGGTCAGCTGCTGGGCGACCGTGTCGGCGAGCTTGCTGCGCGGGCCCCTGTTCTCCGTCATCGTGATCTCCCGCGGACTCAGGCCGTACGGTAGCGCTCCAGCTGGTCGAGATCGATCTCGATCCCCAGCCCCGCCCCGGTGGGGACGTCCAGGTGGCCGTCCCGGAGCCGGAAGGGCTCGACCAGCAGCTCGTCCCGCAGCGGGTTGGGGGTGCGGTCGAACTCGATGACCGGCTCGTTCTGCAGCGGGATCGGGCGCAGGGTGTAGGGGGAGAGCGGGAGAACGCTGCACATCTGCAGGGCGGCCGCGAGCGCCACCGCCGAGCCCCACACGTGCGGCACGGTGCGGGCGCCGTGCGTCGAGGCGAGCGTGGCGATGCGCTGGGTCTCGGTGAAGCCACCGCAGACGCACAGGTCGGGCTGGACGATGTCCACGCGCGCCTGCTCGATGAAGTCGCGGAAGCCGTACCGCGTGAACTCGGCCTCGCCACCGGAGATCGGGACGTCCACCGCGGAGCGCACCCGCGAGTACCCGGCGCGGTCCTCCGGGACCACGGGCTCCTCGAAGCAGGCGAACCCGTGTTCGTCGAGCACCCGACCCACCCGTATCGCGGTCGCGGCGTTGTAGGCGTGGTTGGCATCGGCGAGCAGGACGACGTCGTCGCCCACAGCCTCGCGGACCGTACGGATGCGCGCCGCGTCCTGCGCGATCGGGAGCAGACCGATCTTCATCTTCAGCATGTCGAACCCGTCTGCGACGTGGCCGATGACGGCCTCGGCCAGGCCCGGCAGGTCACGGTCGGCGCGGAACTCGGGGTCGGTGTAGTACCCGCTCGTGCCGTAGGCCTTGACCCGCTCGCGGAACCGGCCGCCGAGGAGGGTCGAGACCGGGGCGCCGAGGGTCCGACCCAGGAGGTCCCACAGGGCGATGTCGATCGCGCTGATCGCCTCCACATAGGTGCCCTTCTGCCCGAAGTCGCGGGTGCGGGCGTAGAGGGTCTCGGCGACGACGGCGGGCATGGCCTCGGGCATCGCGAGAACCTGCGGGGCGAGCACCTCGTCGATGCAGGCCTTCACCGGTTCGGCTGGGCCGTACTGGCCGCCCTCACCCCACCCGACGACCCCGTCGGTGGAGGTGACCCGCACCAGCATGCTGGTGCGCTCCGGGAACGCGGCCTGCGACGAGTAGAACCGCCGCGCTCCCAGCGGCACCCGCAGCACGAACGTGTCGATGCACTCGATCTTCATCGGTCCTCCTAGTCTTCAGAAGACTATAGCAGCTGGCCAGCGTGTTGACGATGCGTCTCTACGGCTCCTAGTGTCATTCATCTGAAGAGTTCGCATGTGCCCCTGCGTTGCCCGGGTGCATCCGTCGAGATCGAGAGGACGGGGGTCGATGACGACCTGGTTGATCGTCGTGTACCTCGTGGTGTTCGTGGGGATCGCGCTGCTGATCGTGCGTGTGAAGATCAACCCATTGTTCGCCCTGCTGCTGGGGGCCATCGGGCTCGGGCTTGCGACCGGAGTGTCCCCGGCGGGCCTGGTCGATGGTCTCAACGAGGGCTTCGGCCAGCTGATGGCCGAGGTCGGCCTGCTGATCACCCTCGGGGTGATCATGGGAATGCTCATGTCGAGCTACGGAGCCGTCGAACGGATCGTCGAGTCGATCCTGTCTCTGTTCGGCCGGCGCGGGTCGCCGTACGCCTTCGGGATCACGCTCTCGGCCGTCACCCCATCGATCTACTACGACGTGCTGCTGGTCGTCGTCGCGCCGATCGCCCGACGCGTCGCCTTGCTAGCCGGCCGCCCCGTCGCGGCACTGGCAGGTCCGGTCGCACTCGGGCTCGCCGCGGGGAACGCGCTCGTCATCCCGGGCTCGGCCATGCTGGCCTACCTCGGGCAGCTGTCGCTGAACCCCGGCGACCTCCTCCTCCCGGGCTTCGCCCTGGCGATCCCCTGCGCGGTCCTCACCGTCTGGCTGTACGTCCTGGCCATCGAACGGCTCGGCTGGTGGTCGCCGGAGCGCGACGAGGAGCCGGCTGCAGCCGCCGGCGGGACCGCCTCCGCGACTGCCGCCACCCCCGACCGGGAGGTCAGCGGGGCAGGATCGACCGCCGCGACTACCACGGAGGTCCGCCAACGAGAGCTCCCCTCGCTGTTCGTCGCGATCGCCCCACTGCTGGTGGTGCTGATCCTCGTCGTCGCGGGGATCGTCCTGCCGAACCTGGGCGTGACCTCGCCCGTCCTGGACCTGCTCGGTGCGCCGGTGATCGCGCTGCTCGCGGGCGCACTCGCCGCTCTGGCCATCGCGGTGCGGCGCAAGGGTCTCGACGGGCAGGCCAGGATCGTCGAGGAGGCACTGGAGACCGTCGGAACGATCCTGGCGGTCACAGCGGTCGCCGGCTCGCTCGGCGTGGTGATCGCCGCGACCGGCATCGAGGACGTCCTGTCCGGCCTGTTCGAGGCGAACCCGGCGATCCCCCTGCTCGTGATCTGGCTGGTCGCCGCGATCATGCGGGCCGCGATCGGCGGTCATACCGTCGCCGGCCTGACGGCGATCGGCATCATCGGACCGGTCGTCACCGACCTCGGCCTCAGCCCTGCGCTCGTCATCCTCGCGGCCGGCGCGGGCGGCTGCTTCGGCGGACAGTTCAGCGACAACGCGTTCTGGATGTTCCGCAGCCTGTTCGGGCTCTCCACCCGCGGCACGCTCAAGACCTACACCCTGGCCCAGTCGATGCTGTCCGTGATCGCACTCCTGCTGGTCATCGCGGCGGACGTAGTGGTCTGAACGAGGACGACCGCGAGCGACGGCGGGGCCACGTCGACCAACACCCTCTCGGCGGTCGGGCTCTCCATCCCCTGTAGTACCAGGAGTGCAGCGAACCGCGCGCCGGGCCGCGGCCGACCCATGCGGTCCACGTGGCCTGCTCGGCACTGGTGCGGTGAGGGGTGGGACCGTCACCATCGGCGCGCGACCGTCTCGAACGGACTATTGACACGACCTCGACGTCCCAGGTTAGTGTTCAGACCACCAGGTCACCTGAGAAGCCGCTGGAACCGGATGGGCCAAGGCCAGAGGATCTGACACGACAGCCGGTGCCGATTCCGGCTCCGCGCCGGCCCGGGGCCCCCGGAAGCCGTCACCAACATCACCGCGAAGGAGCAGCGATGTCCTCGCTCGACTACACCTACAAGCACATCGACGACTACATCGACCGCTCGAGGATGGTCGCGTCGACCATCGACATCGAGAAGACGATGTTGCTGGTCCTGGACATGCAGAAGGCGTGCGCGGAGCCGAGCGGCGCGATGTACATCCCGAGTGTCGGCGGTGCCCCCGAGGGCAAGGACGTCATCCAGCCCGTCGTCAACGTGCTGGAGGCCTGCCGGGCCAAGGGCATCCCGGTCGTCTGGTCGTTGTGGGGCTTGCGCCCCGACGGCAAGGACGCCGGGTACGCCGACGTCAAGTGGGGCCTCGAGGGCCAGCTGGCGACGTTCCCCGGAAGCTGGGGCAACGGCGGCGACGAGCTGGTCGACGAGCTCGAGCCGCTGCCCGACGAGCCGGTCATCCGCAAGCACCGCTTCAGCTCGTTCTACGGCAGCGCGCTGACCGAGTACATGCGCAGGGCGGGCTGCGACACCCTCGTAGTCGCCGGCCTCTCCACCGGCAACTGCCAGCTGGCCACCGCCATCGACGGGGCCAACCAGGACTTCAAGATGATCGTTCTTGCCGACACCACCGCGGCCATCCCGTCGGGCAAGGACGACCCGCTGGGCTACGGCCAGCACTGGGAGGCGCTGCGCCAGATCCAGGCCAACCACGGCGACGTCCGCACCAGCATCGAGTTCCTGGAGATGATCGGCGCCTGAGCGCGTCCCGGGGCCCCGCGCGCCCGTGCGGGGCCGTCGTTCCCCTCTCCCGCTCACCACGCCCGACGAAGAAGAAGGAGTTCCCGATGTCGCTCTCCGGCAAGCGAGTCGCCCTGCTGATCGAGGACGAGTACCAGATCCTCGAGGGCTGGTACCCCTACCTGCGCCTGCAGGAGGCCGGCGCCGATGTCAAGGTCGTCGGTAGCGGCACGAAGAGCAGCTACGACAGCAAGGAGCACTACCCGATGGAGGCGGACGCCTCCGCCGCCGAGGTGTCGGCTGCCGACTTCGACGCCGTGGTCATCCCCGGCGGGTTCGCGCCGGACAACATGCGCCTGCACCCCGAGATGGTCGACCTGGTCCGGGAGGCGTACGAGTCCGGCAAGCTCGTCGCCGCCATCTGCCATGGCGGCTGGATGCTCGCCTCGGCCGGCGCCACCAAGGGCCGCAAGATCACCGGCTACCTGCCGATCAAGGTCGACGTCGAGAACGCCGGCGGCACGTGGGTCGACCAGCCGGTCGTCGAGGACGGCAATGTCATCACCTCGCGCACGCCGGTCGACCTGCCCGACTTCGGCCGAGCGATCGTCAACTACCTCGAGCGCGCCTGACCCAGCGGGTCTGACGACGTCCCGCAGAGGAGAGGGAACGTGACTGATCTGAACTTGACCTCCCGCGACGAGCGCCCCCCGCTGGGCGGCTGGCTGCCGGGGGTCCGGCTGACGGAGCTGCAGACCGCGGTCCTGAACGCCGCGGCGGACGAACTCGTCCCGGGCGGCGACGGTTTCCCGGCACCGAGCGAGGTCGACGTGGTCTCGTTCATCGCCCGGTACGTGGCCCCGGCGGGTGTGGAGCCCAGATGGTTCCCGTTCTTCGGCGAGGACGACCTGCGTGCCCGGCTCGACGTGTTGGACCGGACATTCGCCGACGCCAACTCGGCGGAGCGGGTGACGGTCCTGGAAGGACTCGAGCGTGAGGACCCGGAGTTCTTCACACGCCTGCGGAACGTCGTCTACCACGCGTACTACTCTCGGCCCGAGGTCATCCGGGCCATGAACCGGCTCCTGCCCGCCGCCAAGGACTACCGCAACTCGCCGCAGCCCTACGGCTACTCCGACGTCATGGACGACTGGGACGACGAGCTGCTGGGTCGGGTGCGCGGCACCTACACCCGCACCGAGGATGTCCGGCGGACCGAGATCCCTGCCGACCTCCCACACAGCGACCGCGCCGTCCAGGCGCAGGTGCCGCTCGAGACCGTCGACCCGCTGCCCGCCCACTCGACCGGATGAGTTGGGCGGGCACCGCATCCAGGAAGCAGGAGATCGAAAGCTGATGGCGGCGTACACCGAGACCGACGTCCTGGTGATCGGGGCGGGTGCGAGCGGCGGCGCGATGAGCAAGCGGCTCAGCGACGGCGGGCTCACGGTCGTCTGCCTCGAGCAGGGCGACTGGATCCACGCGATGGACCACCCGCACACGTACGACGGGTGGGAGATCGAGCGCCAGCGGAGCTGGTCGTTCGAACCGAACGTCCGCCAGCTCCCGGAGGACTACCCGACCACCGGAAACACGACCCCCTACATCTACACCGGTGTTGGCGGCTCCACCCTGCACTACGCCGGAGCGTGGCCGCGGTTCAAGCCGGTGGACTTCCGCAAGGGCACCGAGCACGGGGTCGAGGGGACGATCGACTGGCCGATCTCCTACGAGGAGCTCGAGCCGTTCTACGCGATCAACGACGCCGAGATCGGCGTCGCGCGGCGCACCGGCGACCCGGGCAACCCGCGGCGTCCCGAGGGTTGGGGCCCGGCGAGCCGCGGAGGCAAGGTCGGGCACAAGATGGCGACCGGGTTCGACAAGCTCGGCTGGCACTGGTGGCCCGCGGACAACGCGATCCTCACCCGCGCCAGGGACGCGCGGCTGGCCTGCAACGACTGCGGCTTCTGCCTGGCCGGCTGCCCGCGGCACTCCATCGCCTCCACCGACGTGTCGTACTGGCCGAAGGCCCTGCGCAACGGCGTCGACCTGCGCGTGAACGCCCGCGTCGAGCAGATCCACGCGAAGGACGGACGCGCGACCGGGGCGACGTACATCGACCGCGTCACCGGGCAGCGGCACGAGGTGCGGGCCGGGGTCGTGGTCGTTGCCGCGAACTCCATCGGCACACCGCGGCTGCTGCTGATGTCGGCGCAGAAGGGCCACCCCGACGGGCTGGCCAACTCCAACGGCCTGGTCGGTACGCACTTGATGTTCCACAGCTGGTCCTTCGTGGACTTCTGGTTCGACGAGCCGCTCGAGGGCTTCAAGGGCCCGGAGCCTGCGGTGCTCTACAGCCAGGAGTTCTACGACACCGACCCGTCGCGGGGTTTCCTCAACGGCTTCTCGCTGCAGGTCGGCACGGCCCTCGGCGCCGCCACCAGCGCACTGGGCACCAACACCGGCAACATCGCGCCCTGGGGGACCGGACACCGCACGTTCTTCAACGAGCACTTCGGGCGGCACGCGCTGATCTACGTGCAGGGTGAGGACCTCCCGGTGCGCACCAACCGCGTCACGCTCGACCCCGAGGTGAAGGACTCCAGCGGCCTGCCGGCACCGCACGTCCACTACGAGCTGCACGAGAACGACCGCCGGCTCGTGCAGTGGGGGGTCGAGCGCGCCCAGGAGGCGGCCGAGGCGGCCGGCGCCGTGATCGACACGGCGACCACGGGGATCGGCGGGATCGACGGACCGCCGCCCGGCTGGCACATCATGGGCACCTGCCGGATGGGCAACACCCCCGAGGACTCGGTCACCAACAAGTGGAACCAGACCTGGGACCTGCCCAACCTGTTCATCGCCGACGCGAGCTCCCTCACCACGGGCGCCGCGGTGAACCCCACCAGCACGCTGCAGGCCGTCGCGGTCCGATGCGCCGAGTACATCAAGCGCCGTCACCGCGACATCGCCGCGCAGACGAAGACGCCCACCAACGCCGAAGCGCCCGACCTGTAACCCGCGTCCCACCTCCACCCGACCCACCCCGCCGAGGGAGCTCTCCCTCGGGTTCCGGGGCATGCCGTCGCGCCTCGGCACTGCTGCCCGCGCGGAGAGGAGAGCATCGTGCGTCACGCCAAGAAGCCCGAGCCGGTCGACGCGATCGTCGTGGGACTCGGCGCCACCGGGGCCACCGCGGCCAAGGTGCTCAGCGAGTCCGGCCTCAAGGTCGTCGGCTTCGACCGCGGCCCGTGGCTGTCGGCCGAGGACCACTACTCCGGTGACGAGCTCAAGTTCGTCAATCGCAACTACCTCTGGCCCGACCCGAACCTGTTCCCGCGCACGCTGCGCCACGACGAGACCTCGGTCGCCGAGCGCTTCCCGTTCTCGCCCACTCCGCAGCTCGTCGGCGGCGGCACCAACCACTGGGCCGGTTGGGTGCCGCGGCCGCGCGAGTCGGACTTCGTGGTCCGCAGCCTGCACGGTGACATCGAGGGCGCGAGCCTGGCCGACTGGCCGATCCGCTACGAGCACCTCGAGCCCTACCTCACCAAGGTGGAGTGGGAGTTCGGCATCTCCGGCATCGCCGGCGCCGACAAGTACGAGCCGTTCCGCAGCAAGGGCTACCCCAGCGAACCCCTGCGCCCGACGCGGTTCGGCAAGCGCTTCTACGAGGCCTGCAACAAGATGGGGATCAACGGCTTCCCCATCCCGCACGCGATGGTGACGAACAACCACAAGGGCCGCGACCCGTTCAACACCACCAGCTTCTGGAACCAGTACGGCGACCCGAGCACCGCGCGGTCGAACACGCTGACCACGTTCATCCCCGAGGCGGTCGCCACCGGCAACTTCGAACTGCGCAGCGAGTCGTTCGTCCGCGAGATCACCGTCGGTGCGGACGGCCGGGCTACCGGCGTGATCTACATCGACCCGGACGGCAACGAGGTCGCCCAGGAGGCCGCCGTCGTCGTCCTCGGCCTCGGTGCCATCGAGTCCGCCCGCCTCATGCTGATGTCGACCTCCCCGCAGCACCCCGACGGCCTGGGAAACTCGAGTGGCATGGTCGGCAAGAACGCCACCTTCCACGAGTACGTGTCCGCGGTCGGGCTGTTCGACCAGGAGATCGACGACCCGCTCTACGGCTGGGTCGGCAACTACATCAGCGGCGGCACGTTCGAGTTCTACGAGACCGACGAGAACCGCGGACACATCGGGGGCTGCCTGATCTCGGCGTCGCAGACCTGCCACCCGATCAACTGGGTCTTCCCGGGCCGACCGCAGTGGGGGCAGTCCCTCAAGGACGCCGACCGCAGCTACTTCAACTTCGCGATGAAGATCGGCGCGATCCTGCACGACATGCCGGTCGAGTCCAACCGCGTCGACCTCGACCCGACGGTGAAGGACGCCTGGGGTCTGCCGGTCGCCCGGATCACGCACAAGCCGCACTCCAACGACGTCGCCATGAGCAAGTGGCAGGTCGACAAGAACGCGGAGATCCTGCAGGTCGCGGGCGCGCGCAAGACCATCCCGGTCTACCTGGACCGCATGACCGGCAACACCTGTCACCAGCACGGGACTGCGCGCATGGGCACCGACCCGTCGAAGACGGTGCTCAACGAGTGGTGCCAGTCGCACGACGTGGACAACCTCTTCGTCGTCGACGGCTCCTGCTTCCCGACCTCGACCGGCGTCAACCCGACGCTGACCATGATGGCCAACGCCTGGCGCGTCTCCGAGTACATCGCGGACGTCCGGTCCAAGGGCCGCGACGAGCGCATCACGGTCGCCTGACAGTTCCGAGAAAGGAAAGGAGGACGTCGTGACCCTGAAGGCCGACTGGGAGATCGTCGGTTCCCCGATCGACCCCGACTCCGACGAGCGCCTGTTCTTCACCCAGCACGAGTGGGACACGATCGAGGCGGCCGCCGCCCGCATCGTCCCCAGCGACCACGACCCGGGCGCCCGCGAGGCACGCGTGGTGGTGTTCATCGACCGCTACCTGTCGGGCATCGACTACATCTTCGCCGCCGCCGACGGCAGTGGCTTCCTCAAACTGACCGGGAAGTTCGCCGACGCCTGGCGGGCGCGCATGTACGACATGCAGCGGACCTACCGCGAGGGCATCACGGCGCTCGACGCCGTAGCCCAGGAGCAGTTCTCGAAGCCCTTCACGGACCTCGCGGAGGCGGAGCAGGACCTCGTGCTGGAGGCCTACTCCGGCGCGCCGAAGCCCAGCCCGGTGACCCTCGGTGCGAGCCTGGCGGTCGGGACGTTCCTGCAGGGCACGTTCGACCAGGGGCTGCCGTTCTTCGAGGCGCTGTGCCTGCACGTCCGGCAGGGCTTCTACTGCGACCCCGTCTACGGCGGCAACAAGGACCGGATGGGCTGGAAGGTCATCGGCTTCCCGGGACCGGAGTCGCTCAAGCACACGATGGACGGCACGTACAGCACGTCGCAGTACTTCGTCGAGTCCTACGACTGGGCCGACCTCGTCCCCCATCTGAGAGCCGGTCGATGACGACCGAGGTCGTCTCCGCCGTCGAGGTCCGGGACCCCCGGCTGCACGACGTCGTGGCGGACGAGCCGCTGCGACGCGTGGTCTCGGGGTTCCGGTTCCTCGAGGGTCCGGTGTGGCACCCAGGGGAACGGTCGCTGGTGTTCAGTGACATCCTCGCCGCCCGGCTTTCGACGCTGTCCGCCGACGGCGAGGTGTCGGTGTTCCGCGACCCCAGCCACATGGCGAACGGGAACGCCTACGACCGGCAGGGCCGGCTGCTCACCTGCGAGCACGCGACCAGCCGACTGGTCCGGCAGGAGGCCGACGGATCACTGGAGACGCTGGCGGACCGCTACCGGGGCCGGGAGCTGAACAGCCCGAACGACGTGGTCGTCGCCCGAGACGGGACGATCTACTTCACCGACCCGACCTATGGCCGCGGCGCCTCCTACGGCGTGCCGCGGGCGCGGGAGCTGCCGTTCTGCGGGGTCTACCGACTCGGGGAACGCGGTCTGGAACTGCTCACCGACGACGTCGAGGGGCCCAACGGGCTGTGCCTGTCCCTCGACGAGCGGTACCTGTTCGTCGCCGACACCGAGCGGATGCACATCCGCCGGTTCGAACTCACCGAGAGCGGCGTCGTCGGCGGCGAGATCTGGGCGCGGACCACGGGCACCGGACCCGGCGTGCCGGACGGGCTGAAGATCGACAGCGCCGGGAACCTGTTCAGCTGCGGACCGGGCGGGATCCACGTCTTCGACCCCGCGGGCGCGCCGCTCGGCGTCATCGGGGTCCCGGAGGTCACCGCGAACTTCACCTGGGGCGACGACGACCTGTGCACGCTCTACATCTGCGCCAGCACCACGCTCTACCGGTTCCGGACGCGGGTCCCCGGGCTCCCGGCGTTCTGAGAGGGAAGAGATGACCCTGTCCGCGGCCCAGGAGCGAACGGTCGGACGCCTCGGCAGCGCCCGGACCGTGCCGGTCCTGCGCGCGTCCGATGCCGAGGCCGGGCACGCGGCCGCGTTACTCCCGGTCGCGGCGGGACTCGATGTCCTCGAGCTCAGCGCGACCGTCCCGAGCCGGCCGGTCCTCGTTGCGGCTGTGAAGGCCGCGGGGGTTGCGGCGCGCCAGTCCCTGCCGGACAGTCGGGTGCGGAAAACTAGTCGTCAGACCACCGGACCACACCTGGCGTCCAGGCGGTGGGCGGACGCCGGACTGGCGACGTCGGCGACAGGGGAGGGGGAGGCCGGATGAGCAGCGCGATCCGGGGCGGGATCGAGCCCGTCCGCAGACTGAAGGTGGCAGACTCCGTCGCCGAGCAGCTCGAGCGGATGATCAGCCGGGGGGACTTCAAGCCGGGAGACAAGCTGCCGCCGGAGCGGGTGCTCGCCGACCAGTTCGGTGTGGGGCGCAGCTCCATGCGCGAGGCCATCCGGGTCGTCGAGGTGAACGGGCTGCTGCGCAGCGATCACGGGGTCGGAGTGTTCGTGGTCAGCAACTCCCGGCGCACGTCCGACCTGTCCCAGCTGCTCGTGCTCGACGAGTTCACCGTCCCGGAGCTGTTCGAGGTCCGGATCACGCTCGAGCGGGACTCCGCGGGTCTCGCCGCCAAACGCATCACCGCGGACGAGGCAGCGGAACTCCAGGGCATCATCTCCGGGATGGCGGATCCCGACCTGAGTGACGAGGCGTTCGTCTCCCTCGACGCCGATCTCCACCGGGCGATCGCGCAGGCGACGAAGAACCGGCTGCTCATCAAGCTGCACTCGACCATCGAGCCGCTGTTCGTCGACTACTCCCACAAGGTGATCACGCTGCCAGGGCGCCGCGAGCACGCTCACGCCGGGCACTGCGCAATCGTCGACGCAGTCGTCGGGCGACGGGTCCGCGACGCCCGCACAGCCGCCGTGCGGCACATCCGCGACGTCGAGCGCGACATCATCGCCCACCTCGGCCAGTCGGGGGGCGAGAACGGCCAGGATCTGTCCGCCGGCCGCTGACCCTCGGAGGCGACGTCGCTGCGCAGGCGGTGCGCACGGGACGACGTCGCGGAGGAGCGGCAGCACTCTCGTCGGCCGGACGACCCCGGCGGCGGGTTGAGCGTTCCACCGGGGCGAGCGCGACACTCTCCCGCCCGACGGCTCGCCGAGGCCGTCGACGCCAGGCGTGTTCGCAGCGTCGCCCCGGCAGGCACGTGGCTGCGGGGCCCC
This sequence comes from Pseudonocardia kunmingensis, assembly GCF_006716445.1. Classification (GTDB taxonomy): domain Bacteria; phylum Actinomycetota; class Actinomycetes; order Mycobacteriales; family Pseudonocardiaceae; genus Pseudonocardia; species Pseudonocardia kunmingensis. The sequence continues at coordinate 51,850 of NZ_VFPA01000001.1, read as the reverse complement.
GCATCCGGCGCCCTCGCCACCGGTGCGTCACAGTCCCGTCCCTGACCCGCGTTCAGCGCTGCGGGATCAGGCGGCCCAGGATTCCCGGGAGGTGCGCACCGTCGCACCCGTGCGGGCTGACTCCTCGATCGCCAGGCTGATCAGGTGGTCCTGGCAGGCGTGCGCCAACGGGTACGGGGGCTCGCCGGTGCCGCGGCACCAGGCGCCCATCCGGTCGACGATGGTTGCCACCGAGATGTCGTCCTCGGCCAGCCGCGCTCCTTGGTAGGGGTTGCGGTAGACCACGCGGCCGTCGGCGCTGATGTGATCGAGGTCGAAGCCCTCGAGGTTCAGGTCGATCCCGGTCTGGCGGCGCACCAGGTGGGACTCCACCGCGGTCACCGGGTCGGCCAGGCGTACGAAGCGGTCGTCCACGAGCTCGCCGTGGGTGCCGCGCACGACGATCCGGTTCGCGCGCAGCGGGTTGAACCACTGGTTGTCGGTGAAGTCGTAGAGGCCGGAGCGCCCGTCGCCGAAGTCGAGTACCGCGAGCGTGGTCTGCGCCGTCTTCGCCTCGTCGCCGCCCGACCAGCCGCCGCGGTCGAGTGGGTCGGCGAGCGGTGCGGTGAGGCCGCGTGCGGTCACCTCGGCGTCGGCGAACCCGGCGTCGAGCATCAGCCGGATCATCGACACCGCGTGGTAGAGGTGCGTGGAGGAGACCTGCACGGAGGTCACCCGTCCGATCGCGCCGCTGCGCAGCACGGCCCAGCGGGCGGCGTGCGCGGGCATCATCAGGTACTGCTCGGCGACCTGGACGAGCCCGCTGTCGCCGACGCGCGACCACAGGTCACGCAGGCCGGCGAGATCCGGCGCGGGCGGGGTCTCGCTCAGCACCGGCACGCCCTGCTCGACCAGCTCCACGGTGACCGCGGGCGCGGCCGCCCACGGCACCGAGACGATCACGAAGTCCGGCCGGTCCGCGGCCACGAGGTCGGCGGTGGTGCGAAACGTCGGCACGCCCCACTCCGCCTCCACCTCTGCACCGCGCTCCGCGGTGCGGGTGACGACCCCGGTCGCGGTGAACCGGTCGGGCATCAGCCGGGCCAGGCGCAGGAAGAAACCGGTGCGCCAGCCGCTGCCGACGATCCCGTACCGAACGGGGGCGCTCACAGCCCGACACCTGCCCGGCCGGGGGCCGCGAGCGCGAGGAGCTCCTCCCACAGCGTGTCCGGGATCGACCACCCCGCGAGCTGTAGCGTCTTCTCGACGCGGCCGGGCTCGGACATCCCCACGATCGTCGAGGCGACGCGGCTGTCGCGGGTCGAGAACTGCAGTGCCGCGGCGGCCAGCGGCACGTCGTGGGCCCGGCACGCGCGCTCCATGGCCCGCACCCGCTCGATCGTCTCCGCGCTCGCGGGGCGGTAGCAGTACTGCGGCACGGCGTCCGGCCCGCGGACGAGCATGCCGCCGCCGTAGGGCGCGGCGTTGACGAACGCGACCCCGCGCGCGGCGGCGTCCTCGATCAGCGGCTCCGCAGAGGAGTCGACGAGCGTGTACCGGTTGTGGCTGATCACGGCCTCGAAGACGTCGAGAGCGAGGTAGTCGATCATGAGATCGATGGGCCCGCCGGCCACGCCGATGTGCTCGATCACGCCCTCGTCGCGCAGTGCGACCAGCGCCTCGACCGCCCCGCCCGGGCCCGTCGCCTCCGCGAAGGTGATGCGCTCCGGGTCGTGCAGGTACACCAGCTGCAGGCGGTCCAGGCCCAGCCGCTCGAGGCTCTCCCGCACCGACGCCCGCACGCGCTCGCCCGAGAAGTCGTCGCTGCCCGGCAGCGGGTCGACCTTGGTCGCCACCACGAAGCCCTCCGGGAGGCCCCCGGCCTCCCGGATCGCCCTGCCGATGCGGACCTCGGCCTGCCCGTCGCCGTAGTTGTTCGAGGTGTCGAGGAAGTTGATCGGCCCCTCGAAGACCCGGCGCACGGTGGCGACGGCCTGATCGGCACTCACCTCGTAGCCGTACTGCGAGGGGAAGTTGCCCAGCGGGCTGGTGCCGTGGCAGAGGGGAGTGACGGACAGCCCGGTCTTGCCGAGGGGCTGGGTCTGCATGGGGGTCCTTCCGATGGGGTGCGTGGGTCAGTGCCTGGGCGGCGCGCTGCTGGCGCGCACGACGAGCTCGGGGGGCACCCGGGGTTGCGGCTGCAACGGCCGGCTCTGGATGAGCTCGACGAGCCGCTCGACGCAGCGGCGCCCGACCGCCGCGAAGTCCAGGCGGACGGTGGTGAGGGCGGGCCGGTAGTAGGCGGCCTCCGGGGTGTCGTCGAAACCGACGACGCTGATGTCGCCGGGCACGTCGCGGCCGGCCTCGCCGAGCGCCTGGAGCACGCCGAGGGCCATCTGGTCGTTGGCGACGTAGACCGCGGTGACGTCGGGGTCAGCGGCGATGCGCGCGCCCGCGGCGTGACCGGAGGCCGCGCTCCAGTCGCCCTCGTAGGTCGGATGGGCGACGCGACCCCAGCTCGCGAGCTCGTCGCGCCAGCCGCGGATGCGGGCCTCGGTGCCCAGCCAGCCGGGCGGGCCGCTGACGTGCCGCACGGTACGGTGGCCCAGCTCGAGCAGGTGCCGGGTCGCCAGCCGCGCACCGAGCGACTCGTCGATCGCCACCATCGTGGTGCCGTTGTCCAGGTCGGGCTCGAACATGACGAGCGGGACGTCGGTCGTTAACCCCTCGACGGCGGTCGCAGCGGCGGTGACGGGGGCCAGGACCACGATGCCGTCGACGGAGTCGTCGACGAGCTGGTCGATCGCGGTCTGCATGCCGGCCCGGTCGGCGTTCACGGGGTTGAGCAGCCGCGTCGCGTACCCCGCCTGGCGCGCGGTCTCGGCGATGCTGAGCAGCATCACCGTCGGCCCGTACTGGAACGTGCCCGCGGCGATCACGCCGATGTTCATCGTCCGCCTGCGCGCCAGCGCCCGGGCCACGGTGTTGGGCTTGTAACCCAGCTGCTTCATCGCCGCCTGGACACGGGCGCGCACGTCCGGGCTGACCTGCGGGTTGTCGTTGATCACCCGGGAGACGCTCTGGTGGGACACGCCGGCGAGCCGGGCGACGTCGCGCATCACCGGTTGCCGGGCGCGGTCCGTGTTGCGGGACGGCATGTGGTTCCCCCTCTGATCGCGCGGACGGATGCGGGCGCGGCGGCCGTCATCCTCCCGCCAGGCGTCGGCGCCGGCCCCGCACTCCCGCGAAGGCGGCCGAGATCCGGTCGACGCCGCCCGCACTGGACAGGAACACCGCGATGACGATCACCAGTCCCTTGATCACGAGCTGCGGCTCCGACGAGATCCCGATCAGGTTCATGATGTTCGTGATGATCGAGATGATGAAGCACCCGATCACGGCGCCGACCGGGTTGCCCTTCCCGCCGAACAGCGACGCCCCGCCGACGACCACGGCCGCGATGGCGTCCAGCTCGTAGCCCTGGCCGATCAGGGAACTGCCCTGCAGCAGCTGCGCGGCGGCGAGCAGTCCGGCCAGCCCGGCGAGCAGGCCCGACAGCCCGTAGGTGAGCAGCAGGTCCCGGTTCACCGGCAGGCCGGACAGGCGTGCGGCCTCCCGGTTGCCGCCGACGGCGTAGAGGCGGCGCCCGAAGGTCGTGTAGCGGGCGGCGTAGGCGGCCACCAGGGTCACCAGGATGAAGATCAGCACCGGGTTCGGGATCCCCACGAGCGCTCCGTCGGAGAACCAGGTGACGAACGTCGGATCGGTGATCTGGATCAGGCTCGTGGACTGGATGATGTAGCTGATCCCCTGCACCATCGACAGCGTCGCGAGCGTGGCGATGAACGGCGCGATCCGCAGCCCCACCACGAGCACCCCGTTGAGCAGCCCGACCAGGGCACAGGCCGCCAGGGTGAGCAGCACCGCGACGCCCGCCGGGTACCCCTGCTGGAGCAGCAGCGCGGAGACGACGGTGGACAGCGCGACCACGGACCCGACCGACAGGTCGATACCGCCCGTGAGCACGACGAAGAACTGTCCGACGGCCAGCACGGCGACGATCGTCGAGAACGTGACGACGTTGGTCGCGTTGCGGGCCGTGAGGAAGTCCGGTGACGCGATGAAGCCCGCCACGACGATCGCCAGCAGGACCAGCAGCAGGTAGCTCTGCGGGAGCGCGTGTCGCAGGGCGGCCCACGGGCCCCGCCGCTCGGGCCTGGTCCGGTCTCCCGGTGGTCGCGCTGTCGTCCCTGGGGCCGTCGTGTCCGGACTCGTCGTGCCGTGATCAACCATCTCGCACCTCTGCGTGCGCCATGGGCGCGGTCGTCGTGCTGCGGGGAAGGAGTGGGGGAGGGGTCAGCCGAAACGCTGGATGATCGCCTCGCCGTGGGGGTCGATCTCGTCGTGGTCGAGCTCCGCGACGATCCGGCCGCCCGCCATGACCAGCACGCGGTCGCACATCATCGCCTCGGAGAGCTCCGAGCTGGCGACGATCACGGTGCCGCCGTCGCGGGCGAAGTCGCGCAGGAGCTCGTACATGTCCTCCTTGGCGCCGACGTCGACGCCGCGGGTGGGCTCGTCGCAGATCAGGATGCGGGCCGAGCGCACCAGCCAGCGGGCCAGGATCGCCTTCTGCTGGGTGCCGCCGCTGAGGGTCTTCATCGGTTGCCCGACACCGGCGATCTTCATGTCGAGCCGCTCGGCGAGCTGCTGCGCGGCGGCGTTCTCCCGGCGGTCGCTGCGGACCGACAGCCTGCTGAACATCGGCAGGCTGGCCAGGGTGATGTTGCCGGCCACGCTCATCTCCGGGATGAACCCGTGCGCCTTGCGATCCTGGGGCAGCAGCCCGATCCCGGCTCTGATCGCCTCTCGCGGCGAGGCGAGCGCGACCGGGCGCCCGTCGAGCGCGATCGTGCCGCCGTCCCGCGCGCGTGCGCCGGCTAGCACGGCGGCCAGCTCGGACTGCCCGCTGCCCACCAGGCCGGCGATCCCCAGCACCTCACCCTCGTGCAGGTCGAAGGAGATGTCGCGCAGCTTCTGGTCCGCGGCGACGTCGCGGACCGACATCAGCACGGTGCCGGTGTGCCCGGGACCCAGCCGCGGGCTGCGCTCGCCGGAGAGCGCGGCCTCGGCGAGCGACCCCGCGAGGCTCTTGCCGACCATCGCGGAGACCACCTCGGCCGGCGCGCTGTCGGCGGTGGCGAACGTCCGGGCCAGTGCGCCGTCCCGCAGGACGGACACGGCGTCGCACAGCTCGTACAGCTCCTCCATCCGGTGGGAGATGTAGAGCATCGTCATGCCCTGCCCGGCGAGGTCCTTCAGCACGCGGAAGAGCCGCTGGACGTCGGGCGGGGGCAGCGCCGAGGTCGGCTCGTCGAGCAGCAGCACCCGGGCGTCCTTGTGCAGGGCCTTCGCCAGCTCGACGCCCTGCTGCTCGGCGACGCTGTAGTTGCCCACCGGCTCGCGCACGTCGAGGGCGAACCCGACGCGGTCGAGCGCCTCGGCGGCCCGGCGGCGCATCGTCGGCCAGTCGATGCCGGGGAAGGCCGTGCGCGGCAGCTGCCCGAGCAGGATGTTCTCCGCCACCGACAGCTGCGGTACCAGGCTGAGCTCCTGGTAGATGGTCTGGATCCCGGCGGCCTGCGCGTCCTGCGGGGAGCGCAGGCGCACGACGTCGCCGCCGACGCTGATCGTGCCGCTGTCCGGCGACTCCGCGCCCGAGAGGATCTTCACCAGGGTGGACTTGCCGGCGCCGTTCTGCCCGGCGAGCGCGTGGATGCTGCCCCGGGCGACGGCCAGGTCCACCCCCTTCAGCGCCTGGACGCCGAGGTAGCCCTTGGTGACGCCGCTGACCTGCAGCTCCGGCGGTCGCCCGCCCTCAGCCGACACGGCCCGCACCGGCGGTCGAGCGGTCGTCGAGGAACCGGTCGGCGGGAACGGGGCTGGTGAGCAACGGCCGGTCCAGCATGTGGTCCACCGTGAGGTAGGCCAGCGCCCAGATCGTCTCGGTCGGGTTGTAGCCGTGGTAGCTGGGGAACTGCCCGCCGCCGATGACGAAGAGGTTCTCGCACTCGTGCGAGCGGCCGAAGACGTCGACGACGGAGGTGGCGGGGTCCTCGCCCATCCGGTGCGTGCCCACCTCGTGCGTCGACAGGTGGTAGGCGGGCTTCGTCGTCTCCTCCCACCACGTCGTCAGGCCCATCTCCTGGGCGATCAGCCGCTTCTTGGTGAGCAGGAACTCGACCATGCGCTCGTCGTGCTCGCTCCAGCCGTGGGTCATCCGCAGCGCGGGCTGGCCCCACGGGTCCGTGCGGTGCGGGTCGAGGTCGACGTAGGTCTCGGTGGTGGGGATGTTCGCCGTCTGGGAGTACATCGACCAGACGTGGTTGTAGTTGTCGCGCATCCAGTCGCGGAAACCGGCACCCCAGCGCGGCGCCGTGGCCGGCATGCCGTGCACGATCTCGATCGGCTGGTAGTCCCCGGGCCAGCTGATGATCGGGGCGCCCCACAGCACTGACGGGTCGTACTCGTGCACGAGCTCGCCGCTGAAGTCCTCGATCGAGGTCGAGGCCACCAGCGTGCCCATGTACGGGTTGGACGGCTCCTTCGTCAGGCCCATGAAGAAGCCGAACGCGTGGGTCATCAGGTGCTTGCCGACCTGGCCGTTGCGGTTGATGCCCGACGCGAGCAGCAGCCGGGCGTTCTCGAGGGCGTAGCAGGCCAGCACCACGCGGTCGGCCTCGACGTCGACGGAGCGGCCGTCGGCGTCGATGTAGGAGACCCCGGTGACGCGGGATCCGTCGGCGGAGCGGTTCAGCCGGTACACGCGGCAGAAGTCGCGGATCTCCAGGTTCCCGCTCGCGACCCCGGCCGGCAGCGACGCCACGTGGGTGGAGGTCTTCGCGTCGACGTGGCACGGGTAGCCGTGGCAGAACCCGCAGTAGGTGCAGCCCGACCGGCCCTTGAACGGCTCGGACGCGATCGCCGCCGCCGTCCGGAACGGGTGGTAACCCAGCCGCGTGCAGGCGTCGGCGAACTCGACGTCCGCGGTGCCCTGGCGCAGCGGGGGCATCGGGTAGTCGCGGGCCCGCGGGGCCTCCCACGGGTTCTCGTCGAGCTCAGGGCGGTCCACGACGTTGCTGCCCCGCCCCGAGATCCCCAGCTCCCACTCGACCTTGTCGTAGTAGGGCTCCAGGTCGGCGTAGCTCAGCGGCCAGTCGACCAGCGTGTGGTTCTCCGGGAGCGCGTCGGGGCCGAGGCGCTCGGTGATCGTGCTGCGCATCCGGAACTCGGACTCCCGGAACCGCCAGCAGGCGCCACCCCAGTGGATCGACCCGCCGCCGGTGCCCAGCGACGGCGGGAGGTGCAGCGGGTTGGCGGTGCCGAGCGGCCCGTCGGCCCAGGGGGCCAGCGTGCCGTCCCCGTCGGTGCTGTTCTCCCGCCAGGTCAGCGGGTCGGTCTTCATCGACGGGACCAGGGCGCCGCGGGCGTAGTAGCGGATCTCGTCCTGCTTGAGGCGGAAGTCCTCGGTGGAGTGGCGCGGGCCCTTGTCCAGACAGAGCACGCGCACGCCCTGCTGCGCCAGCTCGGAGGCCACGATCGCGCCGGACGCCCCGGCGCCGACGACGATCACGTCGTGCTTCTTCGCAGGCATCGGTTCAGCGCTCCGTCTCGAGGTCGTTGCGGGTGAAGATCTCGTTCGGCGGCAGGCTGCTCAGCTCCCGCCGCAGGTCGGCGAGTGTCTTGATGGGCAGCGAGCGGCCGTCGAACCCCGGGCCCATCTGCTCGGCGGTGTAGCCCCAGTGCGCGCCGGGGAAGCCGACCAGCTTCCAACCGACCGCGCCGCGGTTGCCGCCGTAGGCCGGGTCGCAGAAGAACCCCTCCACCGTGTGCTCGCGGATGACGGCGAAGAAGCGCAGCAGGACCTCGCCACCGGGCTGGTCGGACGGTCCGAACTGCACCCCCGCCGCCGTCTCCTGCACCTCGGGGCCGAGGAACCGGCGGACCACGTCGTCCTGGGTGGTCGGCGCCATGTCGACGAACGGGACGCCGTGCTCGCGCCGGCAGAAGTCGGCCAGCTCGCGCAGTCCCCGCCGGTAGACGGTCTGCAGATCGGTGCTGACCCCGGCGACGGCGCGGTCGATGTAGTAGACGACGCCGGCGTCGGTGGCGCCCGGGTCGACGCCGTCACCGGGGATGATCCGCTCGCAGACCGCCTCGACGGTGCGGGCCTCCTCGTCGTTGAACCAGAGCAGCGCGGTCGAATCGTCGTGCGCCTGCGGGGTGCTCGCCATCAGCTGTTCTCCTGCGCGCGGACGTAGGTGTCCTCGGGCTTGTAGTAGTCGGCCGCGTTCTCCGGCGTGACGACCGTGGTCTCGACGTACTCGGTCTTGTCGGGGCAGGCGGACGGATCGCCGTTGAAGGCGGCCACGGCCATCTGGACGGCCAGGGCCCCCTGGTCCCACGGCTGGTTCGACGCGGTGGCCTGCAGCGGGCCGTCCGGGTTGTCGAGCATCTCCTTCACCGCGTTCATGCCGCCGTCGTAGGAGGCCTCGAGGATCCCCGGGCCCCACAGACCGGCCTGCTGCAGACCCTGCTGGATGCCGGCCTGCATCACGTCGCTCTCGCTGTAGACGATCTTCAGGTCCGGGTTGGCCGTGGCGACGTCGCGGATCGGGGTCAGCGCCTGGTCGGGGAGCCACTCGCCGTACTTGAACGGCAGCTCGGTCGTGGTGATCTCCGGGTGCTGCGCCATGACGGAGTCGTAGCCCTGCATGAAGCCCTGGTAGCGCAGCTCGCTGATGACATCGCCGGGCAGCCCGCCGATGCCGACCAGCTTGATCTCGCCGGAGGTACCCCATTTGGCGATGGCGTCCTGCGCGATCGCCTCGCCCGCGAGGGCGCCCGTCGCGACCTGGTCCTCGGCCACGTAGCAGTACATGTCCGGCACCAGCGACGGATCGAGGTTGGAGTTGACCGTCACCAGCGGGATCCCCGCGTCCTTCAGGGCCTTCACCGAGGAGGCGACACCCAGTGGGTCGTTGGCGTTCATGATGACGACGTCGACCCCGCGGCTGATCAGCGTCTGGACGTCCTCGTTCTGGCGGGTGGTCTCGCGGTTGGCGTCGAGGATCTGGATCTGCGCGCCGATCTCCGCCGCCTCGGCCTCCCCGCCGGCGACCAGCGTCTTGTACCAGTCGCTGCCGGCGATCCCGCGTTGCGACCAGCCGATCACCAGCCCCTGCCCGGTGGCCTTCTGCTCCGGGCTCGCGGACTCCTGCCCGGTGCGGTTGCACGCGGTCAGCAGGAGGGAGGCGGCGGCGAGCAGGGCCAGCCCCCTGGCCAGCGCGTGACCTGGGCGGCGACGGACGGGCCGCATCACAGCAGTACTCATCACAGGCACTCCTTCGTGCGTCGCGATGCTCTGGACTTCGGAGCCGCGGACCGGCGTCGGCGGGTCCGGCGGGGGAACGGGCACGGCCCGGCGGGCCGTGCCCGCCGCGATCAGGCCTTGTCGGACGTGGCCGCGGCCGTGTCGGTGATCGGCTGACCGTTGCCGTTCGGCGGGGTGTAGCCGGCCGGCGGCACGAGCACGCCGCGCTCGACGAGCGTCTGGATGTTGCGAGCGCGCGTGGCGTCCTCGCGGGCCAGCCAGCCCTCGGTCGGCGGCGCGTCGCGGTACTGGTTCTTCGGGTAGATCGGCTTGTCGTAGATCGCCCGGTACTGCTCGGTGCGCAGGTCCTTGAACTGGTTGTAGAGACCGTTCGCGATCCGGGCGCGGCGCAGTGCCTCGATGTCGATCGTGGTGCAGACGAACGAGTCGCCGGAGGTCCAGCCCTTCTGCTGGGCGACGATCTGCCCGCGGTGGTTGACGATCATCGACTGCCCGCCGAAGAGGTCCTGCAGGCCGCCGTCGTCGCGGATCTCCGGGCCGAGGTTGGGCGCCACGACGTAGGCGGAGTTGAACGCGGCGTGCGCGCGGTTCTGCAGCTCCCACAGACCGTTCATCACGGCGGGTTCGATCAGGGTCGGCCGAATGATGATCTCGGCGCCGTTCATCGCGAGACCGCGCACGACCTCGGGGTAGACGCCCTCGTGGCAGATGGCGATACCGATGTTGCCGATCTCGGTGCGGGCGACCGGGAAGATCGCCTCCATCACGTCGCCGCCGCCCTTCTTGGCGACGAACTCGTCCCACACGTCGTGGGGGTTCATGTTGCCGAGCATGCCGCCCTCGTAGGCGTCGCTGGTGGCCTTGTAGCGCTGGTAGACCACCTCGCCGTTCGGGTCGATGATGAAGGCGACGTTGAAGTAGCGGTCCGGGAAATCGGGGTCGCGGACCATGTACAGCTCGGCGGCGATGTAGGTGTCGAGCTCGCGGGCCTTGCGCCCGAGCTCCTCGGTCTCCGGCCCGGGGATCTCCACGGCGTAGTGCGCCTCGCGCTCCCGGTTGCCCGGGGTGTTGGGGATCATCCCCTGGATCGCCATCTCGGGGATGACGACCAGCTTGACCGGTGCGCCCTCCCACGCCGCGACCATCACCGCGGTGTCCATGAACTCGTTGATGCGCTTCACGTTGGCGAGCGCGTCCCCGCGCTCTTTGACGGTGAAGGTGCGGGGTGACAGGGCCACCACTGCGAACGGGTCAACCACGAGCGGATCCTCCTCGAGCCACGTCGGTTACCGGTCACAGTTACCGGTCACAAGCGCCGTGTCAAGGGCTTGCTACCGGAAATAGCAGGGCGCTAACGTCGAGAAACCGATCCTGGCGAGCACGCCGCTCGTCCGGGCGCTGTGACCGGTCATCTCACGTGGCCGCTCTGCTCGGCGTAGGCGACGCTGCCGGGCGGTCGCGCCAGTCATCGCTGGTTGGTCGGGCTGCTAGGCGGCAACCTCCCGCTGTCGACCGAACGGTCGAAGGGCGTCTCGAAGAGGATCAGGGCCCTCGCCGCGGATGGCGCCCGGTGGGTCACCGGACAGGAACTGTGCTGCAGTTCGGCGCGGGCTTCATCTCGGAGTAGCCCGAGTCGCTGTCGCGCCCGGAGCAGGGCGAAGCTCCTCGTCGCCGCCGCGGTCTTGCCTGCAGGGGCGACTCGCCGTACGGTTCTCGAACCAAGTTCCTGATCTCGAACAATGCCATCGTCGCGAGGAGCCGCCCATGCCAGCCCGAAGCCGCGCCGTGGTGCTGCGGGAATTCAGGTCGCCGTTCGAGATGGAGAGCTTCGAGGTCCCCGCGCCGGGTGAGATGGCCGCGATCGTCGACGTGGAGTACGCCGGGATCTGCGGGACCGACGTGCACCTGCAGAACGGACGCCTGCCCATCCCCACGCCCGTCGTGCTCGGGCACGAGGCGGTCGGGCGGGTGGCGGCGCTCGGTGCCGGCCTGACCCACGACGCGCGCGGGGTCCCGCTCGCTCCCGGTGACGCGGTGTCCTGGCTGAACAACATCTCGTGCGGCCGGTGCCGGTACTGCCTGGTGGAGCAACAGCCGACCCTCTGCGTCGGGTCGCGGCGGATCTACGGGATCAACCAGCGGGCTGACGCCTTCCCGCACCTGTCGGGCGGCTGGGCCGACAGCATCTACCTCCAGCCCGGCACCGTGATGGTCAAGCTGCCCGACGGGGTCCGGCCCCGCGACGTGATCCCACTGGGGTGCGCCGGCCCCACCGCGGTGCACGGCGTCCTGGACGAGGTCGAGATCCGGCAGGGCGACGTCGTCGTCGTGCAGGGGAGCGGCCCGGTCGGTGTGGCTGCCGCGATCTACGCCCAGCTCGGCGGGGCGGGCAAGGTCATCATGGTCGGCGGCCCGGCCGACCGGTTGGAACAGGCCAGGCGCCTCGGGATCGCGGCGGTGTACATCGACGTCACGGACGGCAGTGCCGCCCAGGACCGCGCCGCCGCCGTCCGGGCCGAGACCCCGGACGGCCTCGGCGCCGATGTCGTGATCGAGTGCGCCGGGGTGCCGTCCGCAGTCGCCGAGGGCATCGACATGTGCCGGCCGGGAGCGCAGTACTGCGTGCTCGGGCAGTACACCGACCACGGGCCGACACCGCTCAACCCGCACCTGATCACGCGCAAGCAGCTGCGGGTGCACGGTTCGTGGGGCTTCTCGGCGCGCCACTACATCACCTACATCTCGTCGCTGCCGCGGCTCATCGCGCGCTTCGACCTCGGCAGCATGCTGTCCGAGTACCCGCTGGAGGCCGCCGACGAGGCGGTGACCGCGGTCAAGGCGGGGGCGGTGATGAAGGCCGTCCTGCGTCCGGGCCCACCGCGGGACGTGCCTGCTCCGGAGGGGGTGCTGGCGTGACCGCGGACGTCCTGGCCGGAGCCGTCAACTTCATCGGTGGCTCGTGGGCACGCAGTGCCGGCCCGACCGTCGAGTCGCGCAACCCGGCCGACGACAGCGACACCGTCGGCGTCGTTCCCGACTCGACGCCGGACGATGTCCGGCACGCGGTCGACGTCGCGGTATCGGCGGCACCGGGCTGGGCGGAGACGCCGGCGCCGGTGCGCGGTGACGTCCTACAGCGGTGGAACCAGCTGATCGGTGAGCACGCCGAGGAGCTCGCGCTGCTGATGACGCGCGAGATGGGCAAGCCGCTCGCGGAGTCGCGGGCCGAGCTGGGCCGCGCCCGCCTGGAGCTCGACTACACCGCGGGGGAGGGCACCCGGTTGCACGGGGCCACGATCCCCAGCCGGGCGGCCGGGCAGCTCGTGTACACCGAGCTCGAGCCGCTCGGCGTGGTCGCGGCGATCACACCCTGGAACTTCCCGGCAGTGGCCCCGGTCCGCAAGATCGGGCCGGCGCTGGTGGCGGGCAACCCGGTCGTGTTGAAGCCCGCGCTCGAGACGTCGGTGACCGCGTTGCGCCTCGCCGGGCTGCTCGCCGAGGCCGGGCTGCCCGAGGGCGTGCTGGGTGTCGTGTCGGGTCGCGGGGAGACCGTCGGCGCCCAGTTGGCCGCGGACGCGCGGGTGGACGGCGTCTCGTTCACCGGGTCGACCGTGGTGGGCCGTACGGTCAACGCGGCGGTCGCGCGGCGCCTCGGGCGCACCCAGCTCGAGCTCGGAGGCAAGAACGCGGCGTACGTGCACAGCGCCCGCGATCTCGATGCCGTGGCCGCGCACATCACCGGCGCGGCGATCCAGACCTCCGGCCAGCGGTGCACGGCAATCAGCCGCGTCATCGTGCACGACGAGCTGGCCGACGGCCTCGTAGAGCGCCTCGCCGCATCGTGGGCCGAGCTCGCCGTCGGATCCGGGCTCGAGCCCGCCACGCAGGTCGGCCCGCTGGTCAGCGACGCCCAGTACGAGCGGGTGACCGAGTACCTCCGGCGCGGCGAGCAGGAGGGCGCCCGGCGGTGCGCGCCGGACCGGCCCGTGCCGTCCGGTCGCTACGTCGCCCCCACGGTCCTCGACGGGGTGACCCGCGAAATGGCCGTCGCCCGTGAGGAGATCTTCGGTCCGGTGCTCTCCGTGCTGCGGGTGTCCGGCGAGGAGGAGGCCCTCGCGGTCGCCAACGACTGCGAGTACGGGCTGGCCGCCGTGGTGTTCAGCGAGGACATCGGCGTCGCCATGCGCTTCGCCCGGCGGGTCCGCGCCGGGATGGTCCACGTCAACCACGGCACCGTCAGCCAGCCACACGTCCCCTTCGGCGGGGTGAGCGGCTCCGGCGCGGGCGCGTTCTCCATCGGATTCACCAACCGGGACTTCTTCACCCAGACCAAGGTCGTCTACCTCGCCCCCACCCCCTGACAGGAGATGCTCATGGCCGACGACGTCGTCGCCCGGAAGCAGTTCGCGTCGGAAGTGCCCAGCAAGAACCTCCCCCCGATGGCGTACGGGGACATCCCCGAGCCGAAGTCGCTGCGGCGCGTGCTCGGGCCCAGCGTCATCCTGGCGGCGCTCGCCGTCAGCTCGGGGGAGTACGTCCTCTGGCCCTACATCACCGCCGAGGTCGGCCTGGTGATGCTGTGGGCTGCCGTCGTGGGCGTCACCATCCAGTTCTTCCTCAACATGGAGATCGAGCGGTGGACGCTCGCCACCGGGGAGACGGCGATCGCCGGCTTCGTCCGGCTCTGGAAGCCGTGGGGTGTGGTGATGGCGTTGTCGGCGTTCATCACCATCGTCTGGCCAGGCTGGGCGACAAGTGGGGCCACCACGCTCGGCTTCGTGTTCGGGCTGAGCCCGTCGGCTGCGACGTGGGTGGCCGTGATCGCCCTGGTCGCCATCGCGGTCACGCTGACCGTCTCACCGGTCGTCTACAACACGGTCGAGAAGATCGAGATGGTCAAGGTCGTCGCGGTGCTGGTCTTCCTGGTCGTCGCGCTGACCACGGCGATCAGTGCGCAGGCGTGGGCCGGTCTCGGCACCGCAGTGACCGGTATCGGCACCGGCCTCGGGCCCATGCCCGGCGACCTGGACCCCGCCGTCGTCCTGGGGGCGATCGCCTTCGCCGGCGCGGGCGCGCTGGCCAACCTCGCACAGAGCAACTGGATCCGGGACAAGGGCTTCGGCATGGGTGCCCTCATCCCGCGGATCGTGTCGCCGGTGACGGGCGAGGACGTCGCGAAAGCGGCAACCGGGACGATGGTCGGTCAGGACGACGGGAACCTGCGCCGGTTCCGCGGCTGGTGGCGCGTGGCCAACATCGAGCAGCTCGTCTCGTTCTGGGCGCTGACGGTGCTCTCGATCGTCGTCCTCTCGCTGCTCGCCTACTCCACGGTCTTCGGCCGGGACGTGCCCGGTGCAGGCGACCTGAACTTCATCCGCGGCATGGGCGAGGCTCTGAAGGGCACGGTCGGACCCTGGTTCGGCACGCTGTTCTGGGTGATCGGCGGCGCTGGCCTGCTGCTCACCGCGCTCGCGAACGTCGACTACGTCAGCCGGATCATCGCCGACGTCCTCAAGACGGTGTACCTCACCGACAGCATCCGCTGGACCGAGAGCCGCCTCTACTTCGTGTTCGTGTGGTCCATGGTGGGGATCGGCTCGCTGATCCTGATGGCGGGCTTCAGTCAGCCGCTCGCCCTGCTGGTGGTGTCCTCGGCGTTGTCCGGTGTGGTGATGTTCGTGTACTCCGTGCTGCTCATCCGTCTCAACCGCCGAGCTCTGCCCCAGGCGATCCGGCTCCGCGGGCTCCGGCTCGGCGTTATGATCTTCGCGGTGCTGTTCTACGGGTACTTCTCGGCCCGGCTCCTCATCGAGTACGGCGGGAAGCTCTTCTCGTGAAGAAGCTGCTGACGCAGTTCGTGGTCTTCTGCGCGGTGTTCGGCATCTTGCTCAGCGGGGCGATGGCGATGGGGATGGTGTGAGGGACGGGGGCGGCGGCGATGGTCAGCAGTGACGGGCTGGTGCGGTCCGTCGACCGGGTCGTGTCGCTGCTGGAGCTGCTCGGCAGCCGGAGGACGCCGATGCGGTTGATCGAGATTGCGCAGGCGTTGGAGATCCCGAAGAGCACGGCGCACGGGCTGCTGCAGACCTTGATGGCGAAGGACCTCGTCGTCAGGGACGAGGCGCAGCGGTACCGGATCGGTATCCGGTTGTTCTCGCTCGCTGCCGCCGCGCTCGACATGATCGACCTTCGGGACCTTGCGCGTGCCCCGATGGAGGACCTGTCCGGGACGACGGGCTGCACCTGCAACCTCGCCGTGCTCGATGGGCACCAGGTCCTCTACATCGAGAAGGTGGAGGACCGCACTAGCGCGCTACGTCTCGTGACGCAGATCGGCACGCGGCTCCCGGCACATGCCACCGCCCTGGGAAAGGTGCTGGTTGCCGCGCTGCCGGACCCGGAGCTGCGCGGGTGGCTGGCGGACCACGAATTCGTCCGGCTCACGCCGCGCACGATCGCGGACGCCGACGCTTTCGCCCGGGAGCTCGGGAAGCAGGCCGAAGTCGGCTATGCCATCGACAACCACGAGTTCCACTCGGCGGTCACCGGTATCGCCGCGCCGGTACGGGACCACACGGGCGCAACCATCGCGGCGCTGAGCCTCAGTTGCCTCGAGCCCGTCGACGACCACGAGCTCGAAGGGCTGGCGGCGAGCGTGGTGGCTGCCGCCGGGGCGATCTCCGTGGCGCTGCGCAGCTCCGGCGGCTGACCGCCCCGCCGCGGCCTACCGGTGGTCGCGGATCCGTTCGAGCATCAGCTGCTCACCCGACCGCAAGTGCTCCACGAGGAGAGTGCGGGCGGTCGCGAAGTCGCGACGGGCGATGGCGTGCGCGATCGCGAGGTGCTCGTCCAGGGTCTCGTCGGCCCGGCCTTCCGCTGCGAGGTACCGGCCACGCTCGATGTGGCTCTCCACCACCGCATACATGTCACGGATCCGCTTGTTCCTGCTGCATCCGACGATCCGTGTGTGGAACGCGTTGTCGCGCAGGAAGTAGTCCGAGGTGCGGGCCGGTGGGATCGGCCGCTCGTAGCCGTCGAAGAAGTGCTCGATCTCCGCGATGGCCTTCTCGTCCGGATCCTCGGCCAGCTCGTCGATGCCAACCGGTTCGAGCAGCACCCGAACCTGGAAGAGCTCGTGGACGTCGTCCTCGGTGAAGGGGCTCACGACCCATCCTGCCCGGCCGCGCGACACCGTGAGACCCGCTGCCTCGAGCCGGTGGAGCGCCTCCCTGACGGGGGTGCGGCTGACGCCCAGCACCGCGGCGAGCTGCCGATCACGCAACGGTTCCCCGGGGGCGAGCTCGCCGGTGATGATCGCCATCCGGAGGGAGTCGAACGCCCGGTCACCGAGCTGCACGGGCTCGATGGGAACGAGCGCTTTCATGAGATCTCCTCCGATCGGTGCCGCCAAGATGTCCGGGCAATCACGGAACCGACGGCGCCCGCACTTCCGAGTGTTCGTTGCGCCGGTCCGCGGCGCCGGCATCCTCTCATTCCGCGGTCGGACAGCTGTGTCGCGCGCGCGCCCCGGGTCTCGACCGACCGGACCCTGGCTAAGGCTGGCACTTTGTGCACAGAATTTGGTATACCACACCCACGCGCCGTACGAGACCCGTCAGGAGATCCCCATGCCCGTCGACTGCCGCCTCCACCCCGCAACGCCCTTGCCCGCCGACGACGTCGTCGACCGTCTCCGACGGCTGGCAACCTCGCTCGTCTCCGACGTCTTCGGACGATGGGCAGGAGCGCCTGGACTCCTGCCGGTGGCCGGCCTCGCGCCCGGGCGGGTAGTGGCGGGAGCGGCGTTGACAGTGCGCACCCGGCCCGGCGACAACCTGGTCGTCCACAAGGCCCTGGACATCGCGCGGCCCGGCGAGGTGCTCGTCGTCGCGGCCTCGGGAGCGACGGACCGGGCGATCCTCGGTGGTCTGATGGGTCGGTACGCGAGCGCGAGGGGACTCGCCGCCCTCGTCGTGGACGGCGCCGTTCGTGATCGTTCGGAACTCGGCAGGTCTGCCCCGCCCGTCTTCGCCGCCGGCGTGAGCCACCTCGGGCCCTACAAGGACGGACCCGGTGACCTGCGGTGCGACGTGTCGCTCGCGGGGATAGCGGTGCAGGACGGCGACCTGGTGGTGGGGGACGAGGACGGCGTGGCCGTCATTCCGCGCGCACGCCTGCAGGACGTGCTCGTCGCCGCCGAGGCGAAACGCGAGGCCGAGGCGTCCGAGACCGCCGCGATCGCGGCGGGAACGTGGGACCGCGGCTGGGTCGAGGCCGGCCTGCGCATCCACGAGGTGCCGCGAGCCTGACGCCCCCTTGACGACGTCTGGGACGCTGGATACCGTCGCGTGGTATTCCAAATCCCCGCATACCAAGGAGGAGCAACGATGCTCCATCGCGCAGTCCGCACACTCGCCGCGGCGGCTCTCCTGCTGGGCGTCGCCGCCTGCAGCGGCGGGGTAGCAGCGCCGGCGACCAGCGACGGCGCCGTCTCCTTCGATCGGCCGGTCACGATCTACATCCCGACGCCGGCCGGCGGCACGTTCGACATCGTGGCGCGCGGCCTGGCTCCCGCACTCGAGGAGGAGCTGGGCACCACCGTCCTGCCGGTGAACATCGAGGGGGGCTCCGGGGCCGTGGCGGCAGCCCGGCTGGCCGCGGACCCTGCGAACGGCCACCAGCTGCTGATCGTGTCCCGGACGATCTCGACGCTGCCCTACACGGGAGCCCCACAGGTGGACCCGCTGTCCCAGTTCGCGCCCGTGGGCGTCGTCGTCAAGGACGTGGCAGGCCTGACCGTGCAAGCGGATGCGCCCTACGACTCGGCCGCGGAGTTCGTGTCCTACGCCGAGCAGCACCCGGGCGAGGTGCACGTGGGCACGAGCGGAGTCGGAAGCGTCTGGCACGCGGCCGGGCTGCTGCTCGGACAGGCCGCCGGCGGCCTGGAGATGGAGTACGTGCCATACCCGGGTGGCCGGGACGCCGGGAACGCGGTGGCGTCGGGTGAGGTCGAGGCGACCACGATCAGCCCGGCCGAGGCCGTCGCGATGGTCGAGGCGGACCGCGCCAAGATGCTCGGGGTGATGTCGGAGCAGCGGTCTCCGCTCTTCCCGGACGTGCCGACGCTCAGCGAGCAGGGCATCGACGTCGAGTACGCGGTCTGGCGCGGGCTGGTCGCCAAGCAGGGAACGCCGGATGAGGTGCTCGCCGCGTTGGAGACGGCCGTGCGCAACGCCGCGGAGTCCCAAACCTTCAAGGATGCGATGGCGCACGCCGGCGTGGAGATCGCTTATGAGGACGCCGCCGCTCTGCGGGGGCACCTCGAGCGGGAGGACGAGCTCGTGCAGGACTTGTTCGGGCCCCTGGGCGTCCTCACCACCCGGCCGGAGCGCTGACCCGGCGACCTGCCGCGCACAACAGGGACTTCAGGAGGTCAGCAGATGCGCGACATCATCCTCGGCATCGCCTTCGTGGTCATGGGTCTGCTCATCGTCGGGACGACCCACGACTACCCGCCCGCCGCCTCGCTGGCCGCCGACCCGGCGCTCTTCCCCCGGGCGATCGGCGTCGCCCTCGGCGCCCTGGGCGTTCTCATCGCGGTGGCGGGTCTGTGGGCCCGCAGGTCGCAAGAGCGGGACGATCCGCGCGCGCCGGACGCTACGGGCGAGCAGGCCGCGCCCGCGGCGCCAGGGGCGGACACGCCAGACACCGCCGACGCGCCGATCGGCATGACGCAGGTGCTCCGGCGCGTCGCGCCGTTCGTCGCCGCGGCCGTGGTCTACGTCTGGGTGGCGTTCTCCTCCGGCCTGGGCTACGCGACCTCGACCTTCCTCTTCCTCACCATCCTGATCATCTGGTTGTCTCCGAAGCGGAACACCGCGTCGTACGCGTCGGCGGCGGCGCTGTCGGGCGCGATCAGCGCGGCGCTCTACGCGACGTTCGTGTTCGCCCTCGCCGTTCCGATCCCTCCGGGAATCCTGCCGTAGCCGTTCGCGCCCTCAGAACTGTTCGAACCGGAAGGGAATCAGCGTGCTCCTCGCCGCCGCAGGTTCGCTGTACACCGACGGACTTTCGCTCGTACTCAACCCGCTGACGATCCTCTTGATCGCCGCCGGGACATTGCTGGGGATCATGTTCGGCGCGATGCCCGGCCTGACCGCCAACATGGGTGTCGCACTTCTGGTGCCCGTCACCTACTCGATGTCGGTCACCCAGGCGATCGCACTCCTGATCGGGATCTACCTCGGGGCGCTGTACGGGGGCGGGATCCCCTCCATCCTCATGAACCTTCCGGGCACACCGGCGGACATGATGACCGGCATCGACGGCTACCCGATGACCAAGCGGGGGGAGGGTGGCAAGGCGCTCGGGGTGAGCACCACTTCGTCCTTCCTCGGCGGCATCGGCGGCGCACTGGTGCTCGCCGTGATGGCGCCGGTGATCGCCTCGGTCGCCGGCAGCTTCCGCTCCCAGGAGTACTTCGCCATCGCCCTCCTGGGCCTGACGGTCATCTCCTACATCGCCGGAAAATCGCTGATCAAGGGTCTCGCGAGCGGGCTGCTCGGGTTGTTCATCGGCACGATCGGCATCGACCTGGTCTCCGGCTACCCGCGGTTCACGTTCGGTCAAGCGGACCTGCTGAGCGGTGCCGAGTTCGTGGCGGTGGTCATCGGCGTCTTCGGCGTGGCCGAACTCCTCGAGCAGGTGGGCAAAGCACGCCACGGGAAGGCGGTGATACCCCAGAAGCTCGACAGGGTGTTGCCATCCTGGTCGTTGCTGAACCGGTTGAAGTGGGTCATCGTGCGCTCGTCGGTGACAGGCGTCGTCGTCGGTGCCGTGCCCGGCGCGGGCGCCACGATCGCCGGTGTCGTCTCCTACGGTCAGCAGACCCGCCTGTCCAAGCACCCCGAGCGGATGGGAACGGGTGAGCCCGAGGGCGTGGCGGCGTGCGAGGCGTCCAACAACGCCTGCGCCGGCGGCGCCATGACGACCATGCTGTCGCTCGGAATCCCCGGCGACTCGGTCACCGCCATCCTGATCGGGGCGCTGACCCTGCACGGCGTGACGGCCGGCCCGCTGCTGTTCGAGGAGGACCCGTCACTGGTCTCCGCGATCTTCCTGAGCCTCGTCGTCGCGAACGTGTTCCTCCTCGTCTTCGGGCTCGCCGCAGCGAAGCGGTTCGCACAGGTGGTCAACCTGCCGCGACACATCCTGATCCCCGTGGTCATCGTCCTGGCCGTCGTCGGCACCTACGCGCTGCGCGCCACTTCCTTCAACGTCTTCATGATGCTGGCGTTCGGTGTGCTCGGGCTGGTCATGGTGGCCTTCCGCGTGCCCAAGGCGCCGCTGGTACTGGGCCTGATCCTCGGCCCGCTCATGGAGACCAACCTGCGCCGGTCCCTCACCCTCAACGACGGCGACCTCGGCGCAACGGTGCAATCCTTCGCCTCCAGCCCGCTCTGCCTCGCCATCTTCGCGATTGCCGTGCTGCTGCTGGCCGCGCCCGCTCTGCAGCGAGCCACAGGGCGCAGGCCGGCCGTGGTGTACAAGGAGGAGGAGTGATGCCGGCGGTGCCGCAGACGCAGCAGGCGACCGATGAGCCGCTCGTCGTAGTGCGCCGGGAGGCGCGCGTCGCCTGGCTGGTGATCGATCGGCCCGAGGTCCACAACGCCCTCAGCACGGCCACGAACCACCTGCTCCGCGCGTCGTTGGAGGAGTTGGATGCCGATCCGGCCGTCGGGTGCATCGTGATCAGGGGAGCGGGGGAGCGCAGCTTCTCCGCCGGGGCTGATCTCCGCGAGGTCAGCGGCAAGTCCGCGGAGCAGTTGCAGACCGAGTTCGACAGCATCGTCAGCAGCACCGAGACGATGCGGACGATCGGCACGCCGGTGATCGCGGCGGTCCACGGCTACGCCTTCGGGGGCGGGCTCGGGCTCGTTGCGGCGGCCGACTTGGCCATCGCCTCCGAGGACGCGCTGTTCGCCACCCCGGAGATCACGCTCGGGCGGTTCCCGCTCATCATCAGCGCCGCCATTCTGCGGTCCGTCCCGGAGAAGAAGGCGTTCGAGATGGCCTTCACCGGTCGGCGGTTCACCGCGGCGGAGGCCAGGGACATGGGCCTCGTCAACACGGTCGTCCCCCGGGAGTGCCTGTGGGACGACGTCCGGGGCGTGGCCGACACGATCTCGTCGTACAGCTCCGGCGTCCTCCGGATGGGTAAGCAGGCCCTGCACCAGGCTGCGGACATGGAGTTCCGGCAGTCGCTGCAGCACCTTCGGAACGTCCTCACCCTCAACGCGCTGACGGCCGACAGCGCCGAAGGCGTCCAGGCGTTCCTCGAACGCAGAAAGCCGCGGTGGAACGCCGCCGACCCGGACGCACCGTTGGACGAAGGAGATGTTGCACGGTGAGCAAGGATCTTCCCCTGGCCGGCCTGACGGTCCTGGACATGTCGCACCTGGCGGCAGGGCCGTGGTGCACGATGGTCCTGGCCGACCTCGGCGCCGACGTCATCAAGATCGAGCGCCCCGACGGTGGCGACATGTCCCGGCAGGCGGGCAGCGTCTACGCCGGCGGCGAGAGCGCGGTCTTCCTCTCCCTCAACCGCAACAAGCGCAGCGTCGCCCTGGATCTCAAGAACCCCGAGGCCCGGGAGGTGCTCACCCGGCTCGCCGGGAAGGCCGACATCTTCGTCGAGAACCTGCGCCCGGGGAAAACCGCGGAGCTCGGCGTGGACTACGACAGCCTCGCCGCCCTCAACCCCCGCATCGTCTACGCGTCCATCTCCGCCTTCGGTCCGGACGGGCCGCACGTCGACCTGCCGGGCAACGACCCGATCATCCAGGCCCTCTCCGGTGTCATGAGCATCACCGGCGAGCAGGACGGGCCGCCGGCGCGCCAGGGCGTCAGCGTGCCCGACTTCGGCGCCGGGATGATGGCCGCCTTCTCGATCCTCGCGGCCGTCGTGGGGCGGGGCGAGAACGGGCCCGGACGGCACCTCGACCTCAACCTGCTCGACGTGGAGATCTTCGCGCTGGGGCCGCGGGCCCAGGAGTTCCTCCTCAACGGCGAGGAACAGCCGCGGCTGGGGAGCGGCCACCCCCAGTTCGCGCCGTACCAGGCGTACCGGTGCAAGGGCGACCGGTTCCTCTACATCGCGGCGATCAACGACAAGTTCTGGCGCATGCTCTGCGCCGCCCTCGGGCGGCCCGAGCTGGCCGAGCACCCCGACTTCGCGACGAACGTCCAGCGGACCCGGCGTCGCGAGGCCCTGGCCGGCCTGCTGGAACCGATCCTGCTGGAACGGGATCGGGACGAGTGGCTCGGCATCCTTCAGGCCCACGGCGTGCCGTGCGGTCCGGTCAACACCCTCGGCGAGGCGATGTCCGACCCGCAGGTCGTGCACAACCAGCTCATCCGCACCATGCAGCATCCCGCCGCCGGCTCGGTGCGGACGGTCGGCCTGCCGTTGCGGGTGGACGGCGATCCGCTGCCGGTGCGGTCCGCGCCTCCATTGCTGGGCGAACACACCGACGAGGTGCTGTCGCAGTACGGCTTCGGGGTTGACGAGGTGGCCCGGCTGCGCACGAACGGCACGGTGGCGGGCGGATCGTGAGCGCGGTCGGCGATGTCCCCGTCCTGCTGCGGGTGGCGGGCCCGGTGGCAACGGTCGTGCTCGACGCCCCGCCGCTGAACCTGCTCGGCGCTCGCGCCAAGGCCGCCCTGACGCAGATCTTCGAGGAGATCGCCTGCTGTGCCGACGTGCGGGTGGTGGTGCTGCGCGGAGCGGGGCCGCGCGCGTTCTCGGCGGGAGCCGACATCCGGGAGTTCCCGGAGCGCATCCGGACCGGCTCCGCATACGACGTGTCGCGTGCCGGGCAGCTCATGACCGCCGCCATCCGGGGGTGCGGGCGGCCGGTGATCGCCGCGATCGACGGCGTGGCGTTCGGGGCCGGGCTGGAGATCGCCCTGGCGGCGGACTTCCGGCTGGCGTCGCACCGGGCGCAGTTCGCCTTCCCGGAGATCACCCGTGGGGTCTTCCCGGGCAACGGCGGATCGCAGCTGCTGACGCGCCTCGTCGGTCCGTCGCGGGCGAAGCGGCTGATGCTGTTCGGAGCGCCGATCGACGGTCATGAGGCGTTCCGCATCGGTCTGGTCGACGAGGTCGTTCCCGCCGGGCGCCTGGACGAGACGACCGAACGATGGGCGCGCGAGCTCGCCGGACGACCAGGGGTGGCCGTGCGGTGTGTCCGGGAACTGGTGGACCGCGGAGGCGTGACCTCGTTGGAGGAGGGCCTCGCCATGGAGGCCGAGCTGTTCGCACGGGTGTTCGCAACCGATGACGTGCGCGAGGGAGTCGCCGCGTTCGTCGAGCGACGGGAGCCGTCCTTCAGCCACCGGTGAGGGGCATGTGTGGTGGGCAGCGGGACGGGATGACCGAAGGCGACAGGGGCATGAGGACATGACGACGACGCACGACACGACGGCGCGGCAGGAAGTCGCCCACCGGGCGATGGATCAGGTGCGAGTGGGCTGCCAGCAGGTGGTCCGGCTGATGCAGCAGGCGCCCGACGGCGCGGTGCCCCGCTTCAGCTACCGGACAGGCGGCTACGAGCTCGCGCCTGCGTACCAGCCCGACTCCTGGGCCACGTTCCAGTGGGTCGGCTTCCTCACCGGTCGGCTGTGGCTCGTCGCCGAGCACTTCGGCGACGAGGGGATCGCGCGGGTCGCATCCCGCCTGGCGTACTCCGTGGCCGACTGCCTGAGCCGGCGACCGCCGGGCTTCTCCGCCGCCGGCTGCGACCTGTTCTACGCCGCCTGCCTGGGCGCACGCTGCAGCGGTGATGCTGCGCTCGCCGCGACCGCGCGGGCCGCGGTCGATCGCTATGCGGAGAACTTCGACCGCCGCGTCGGCGTCTTCTTCCAGGTTCCCGGTGTCAACCGGGCCGTGATCGATACGGGCCTGAACCTCCTGCCGTTCTACTGGGCGGCGGGCGACGACCCCGCCCGGCAGGAGATCGCGGTCCGGCACAACGCCACTCTGCTGGCCGCCGGGATCGTCCGCCCGGAGGGATCGACCTACCAGGCGATCGAGTTCGACCTGTCGACGGGCGAACCGGTCCGCCGCTGGAACATGCAGGGCTACTCGGACGAATCGACCTGGGCGCGTGGGCAGTCCTGGGCGCTGCACAACTACGTCAACGTCTACGAGGCGACCGGCGACCCGGGCTTCCTCGAGGTCGCACGCCGGGTCTGCCGCTGGTACGTCGACCACCTCCCCGGGGACCACGTCCCGTTCTACGACTTCGCCGACCCGCAGGCCCCGGCCGTTCCGCGCGACTCCTGCAGCGCGTCGATCGCGGCCAACGCCCTGCTGCGGCTCGCACGCCTGGATCCCGAGTCTGCCGGGTGGGCGCAACCGGCAGGCGACGCGATCGTCGACGAGCTGCTGCTCAACTACCTGTCGCCGGGTGGTGTCCTGCTGCACGGCAGCTGGGGCCCGCTCGCGCCGGAGAAGGTCGGCGCGCGAATCAGCCGCTTCCCGCTGGAGGACGTGATGCCCTACGGCAACTACTGGGTGGTGGAGGCGCTCTACCGCCGGTTGCACGACGACTGGGCCCTCCTCGCCCTGGACGGGAACCGGGCGTCCTCGTGACCGCGCCGCTGACCGGGATCACCGTCCTGGACCTCACTCACTTCGTCGCGGGCCCCTGGTGCACGATGCTGCTCGCCGACCTCGGAGCAGACGTCGTCAAGGTCGAGCCGCCCGGCACCGGTGAGATCGGGCGCGCGATGGGCGGAGTGTTCGCGGCCGGCGAGAGTGCCATATACCTCGGCTTCAACCGCAGCAAGCGCAGCGTCACGCTGGACCTGAAGAGCCAGGAGGGACGCGAGGCCGTCCACCGGATGGCTCGCACGTCCGACGTCGTCGTGCACAATCTCCGGCCGGGCGCCGCGCAGCGCCTCGGCATCGAGCAACAGCGCCTGCTGGCGCTCAACCCGGCCCTGGTCTACTGCGAGATCTCGGCGTTCGGCCAGGACGGTCCCTACGTCCGCCAGCCGGCGAACGACCCCATCATCCAGGCGCTCAGCGGCGCGATGCTCGCGGGCGCGGCGCCGTCGGGCCGCCCCGTCCGCATGGGTGTCAGCCTGCCGGACTTCGCAGCCGGTGTGCTGGCGGCGGTCGGGGTGACCGCTGCCCTGCACCGGCGAGCGCGCACGGGTCGCGGCGGGACCGTGGATCTGAGCCTGCTGGACGCCCAGCTGTTCGCGCAGGCGGACATCCTGGCCCCGCTCCTGGCCTATGCCGGTGCCGGTGCCGCGCAGGACGCAGAGCGCCTGCCGCAGGACTGGTCCGGTGTCTACGCGTGCCGGAACGACGAGTACGTACACGTCGACGCGGGGGACGGCGCTTCGTGGCGCGTGGTCGGCCAGGCGCTCGGGCTCTATACCGGGGCCGACGCCCGTGAGCGCCCCGCTGTTCGTGGCGTTCTCACGGAGGCGCTGAGGGCTCGCGCACGGGAGGAGGTTGTCGCACTGCTCCGCGCTGCCGGCGTCGCCTGTGCCCCGGTCCGTACCCTGCCCGACGTGCTCCGCGCCGCGGAGCGCCGCACGATCACCACCCGCCACCCGACGATCGGCGAACTCACGCACCTCGCGACACCTGTCGACGCCCACCCACCATGGCCACGACGTGCGGCGCCGCCGCCCCTGCTCGGCGAGCACACCGAAGAGGTACTGGCCGAGCTCGGGTACAGCGCCGACGCGGTCGCCGAACTGGCCCGTCGCGGTGTCACGACCGCGGCGACGCAGCCGGTGGAGGTGGCGACGTGAGCCGCGCCGTGCCGCAGCGCACCCTGGCCGGCACCGACCTCGCCGTGGGACGGATCGTCCTCGGCACCATGACCTTCGGTACGCAGGTCGACGAGGCCGAGGCGACTGCCATGGTGCGAACCTGCCGCGAGGCCGGCATCACCATGTTCGACACCTCGAACAACTACGGGGCGGGCGCGGCAGAGCAGATGCTCGGCCGGATCGTCAGGCCGTTCCGCGACGAGGTCGTCCTCGCCACCAAGTTCGGGAGTCCCGTCGACCAGTCCGATCCGGAGGCGACCGGGCTCTCCCGCCGCGCAGTACGGCGAGCGGTCGACGACAGCCTCCGTCGGCTCGGCGTCGACCACATCGACGTCTACTACATGCACCGGCCGGACCGGGACACCCCCGTCGAGGAGACGCTGGAGGCGCTGGACGAGGTGGTGCGGCAGGGCAAGGTCCGCTACCTCGGCCAGTCGAACTTCGCCGCCTGGCAGATCACCGAGATGCTCCACCTGGCGCGTGCCAACGGCTGGACCGAGCCGCTCGTCTCACAGCCCCTCTACAACCTGCTGGGGCGCCGGGTCGAGGCCGAGTACGCCGCCTGCTCCGCCCGCTTCGGGCTCACGAACGTCACCTACAACCCACTGGCCGGAGGGCTGCTGACCGGCAAGCACCGGCGGGACGGCTGGCCGGAGGCAGGTACGCGCTTCAGCAAGTCGCTGTACCGGGACCGCTACTGGAACGACGCCCAGTTCGACGCGGTGGAGCGGTTGGGTGAGGTGGCCGCCGGGGCCGGCCTCACGCTGGTGGAAATGGCGTTCCGCTGGGTGCTGGGGCGCCCCCTGACCGACTGCATGCTGCTCGGCGCCTCCGGCGTCGACCAGCTGCGCAAGAACCTCGACGCCGTCTCCGGGCCTGATCTTGCCCCCGACGTCCTGGCGGCATGCGACGACGTGTGGAGGGGCCTCGAGGGCGTCGCTCCGCATTACAACCGCTGACGGAAAGGACATTGCCATGGAGGCAACCGTGGACCACGCCCGGACGCTCCTGACCGCTGCACGGGAGGTGGTCGACCGGGCCGTGTCCCGTCTGGCGGGAGACGTCCGAGGGTCGAACGCCCGCGTCGACCTGGCGCGGTTGGACCGGGAGCAGGCGCTCGTCTACGACCTCTCCGCGGCGGCCTGCCTCGTCGGCGCAGGCGAGGCGATGTTGGAGTGGGGCGAGTCGGGCGGGTTGGCCGCGATGCTGACCACGGCGTACTCCGGACACGTCGCCGCCGAGGTCGCCGCCCGCGTGCAGGGCCGGGAACGGGCATGGGGCGTCGAGGCGCTGCCGTGGCACCACGGGGACGTCGCACAGGCCTTCGCCGCAGCGCGGTCGGTCGAGCTCCTCGAGCGGATCACCGAGCAGGTGATCGCCGGGCCGCTGCCCAGCCCGCCCCTGACGGACGAGCTGGACATGGCGCGGCGGGTCTTCCGGGACTTCGCGAGAGAGAAGGTCGCCCCGCTCGCCGAGGCGGTGCACCGCAACGACCACGACGTCCCCGAGAGCCTCATCAGCGACTTCGCCCGGATGGGGCTGTTCGGGATGGGGATCACGGAGGAGTACGGCGGTTCGGCGTCGGGTGGGCCCGCCGGACACAGCGAGAACGACCTGCTGGCGATGGTGGTGGCCACCGAGGAGATCACGCGCGGTTCGATGGGGCTGGCCGGTCCTTTCATCACCCGGCCCGAGATCCTCGCGACGGCCCTGCTCAAGGGGGGCGAGGAGGAGCAGGCGAAGCGCTGGCTGCCCGACGTCGCGTCGGGTGAGCTGATGGTGGGCGTCGCGGTGACCGAGCCCGACTACGGCTCGGACGTCGCGGGGCTCACGACCACGGCCACCCGCGAGGGGAACCACTACCGGATCAACGGTGTGAAGACGTGGTCGACCTTCAGCGGCCGAGCCGACCTGCTCCTGCTGCTGGCGCGCACGGGTACGCGTGAGGACAGGCACCGCGGGCTGTCCCTGTTCGTGATCGAGAAGCCGCGGTTCCCGGGTCATGCATGGATCCACGAGGGAGAGCACGGGGGTCGCATCGACGCGCGGGCGATCAGCACCATCGGCTACCGCGGGATGCACAGCTTCGAGATCAGTTTCGAGGACTACCTGGTGCCCGCGGAGAACCTGATCGGTGGCGACGCAGGCCTGGGCAGGGGCTTCTACCTGCAGATGAACGCCTTCGCGAACGGGCGGATGCAGACCGCGGCACGAGCCGTCGGGCTGATGCGGGCCGCGTACGAGGCCGCGGCCAGGTACACGCAGGAGCGGCACGTCTTCGGCTCGGCACTGGCGGACTACCAGCTGACGCGGACGAAGCTTGCCAGGATGGCCTACCTCGTGACGGCCTGCCAGGCGTACACCTACCGCTGCGCGCACCTCATCGCCGAGGGCGGGGGACAGCTCGAGGCCTCGATGGTGAAGTCTCTGGCGTGCAACGCCGCAGAGTGGGTCACGCGCGAGGCGCAACAGCTGCACGGCGGCTACGGCTATGCCGAGGAGTACCCCGTGTCCCGGTACTTCCTGGACGCGCGAGTCCTGTCCCTCTTCGAAGGGGCCGATGAGACGCTCGCGGTCCGCGTCATCGCCAAGGGCCTCGCGGAGAGGACGCTGCGCTGACTGCATCGGCTCCAGCAACGGCGGGTTCGATCAGCGCGACCTCGGGTCCTCGTCAGGCTGTGGGCGGGCGCCGGCGTGGCGCACCGGTCGGGTTGTCCTCGTGCACGTGGTCGACGGCGGCGGTGAGCAGGTCACAGTGGCGATCGAGCGGTGCGTGCGCAGCTCGGGCGGCGCCACGATCATGAGATCGTCCGATGCGGCGCGCAACCGCCGCGCCGTCTGCGGCGAAGCGTCTCCGGCGAGCCGGAGCTAGTCGAACGCGAGCCGCAGGTGACCGCTCCAGTGGCTGAGCCGCACTGCGGTCATGGTGATCGATCGGCTGCACGAGTCCCTGCGGCAGCTCGCCACCCGCGACTCTCCCTCCTGCCGGCGCAGTGCGGCTCGTTGAGCGCACCCTCGGCTGGGCGTCATGGTTCCGTGTGTACGGACCCGCTCAGGATCGCCAGATCTCGACGTGAGCCGACCGCGCCACGGCACCGGCAAGAAAGATCAGATCAACCGGCGAAGGCGGCTGACGCCCGTATGAAGATCGAGACTAGCGGTATCGAGAGATGCGGATACGTCTGGGGCAATTGCATCGTGCGCGACCCACGCAGAAAAGAATCATGGAGATTGAGCCTCGATCTGCGTGTCCCCTGTCCTGGCGGGGGTACCTAGGTGCGGTCCGAGTGAAGCACGTTGGCGATCGCTCGTGATGAAGTTGGGGGGGGGCGGGTGATCGTTCCGTGATCCACGATGATCCATTGTCCTGCACGGTGTGAAGATCGTTGAGGAGTTGACATGAAGGCTCTCGTGTACGAAGGCGCCCGCAAGGTGAGCGTCCAGGACGTACCGGATGCCCGGATCGAGAGGCCGACCGATGTGCTGGTCCGGATCACCGCGACCAACATCTGCGGCTCGGACCTGCACATGTACGAGGGCCGCACCGACTTCGAGACCGGGCGGGTGTTCGGGCACGAGAACCTCGGCGAGGTCGTCGAGGTCGGGGACGGCGTGGACAAGGTCCAGGTCGGCGAGCGGGTGGTGTTGCCGTTCAACATCTCGTGCGGGTTCTGCAAGAACTGCGAGCGCGGCCTGACGAACTACTGCCTGACCACCCAGCCCGAGCCGCAGATGGCGGGCGCCGCGTACGGGTTCGCCTACATGGGGCCCTGGCAGGGCGGGCAGGCCGAGATGCTGCGGGTGCCCTACGGGGATCACAACTGCCTGCGGCTGGGCGAGGACGCGGCGGAGAAGGAGAACGACTACGTGATGCTCGCCGACATCTTCCCCACCGGCTACCACGCCACCGAGATGGCCGGCGTGGTCCCCGGCGACTCGGTGGTCGTCTACGGAGGCGGACCGGTCGGGCTGATGGCGGCGCTGTCGGCCACGATCAAGGGCGCCGCCAAGGTCATGGTCGTGGACCGCCACCCCGACCGGTTGCGGCTGGCCGAGGAGATCGGCGCCATCGCCATCGACGACTCGAAGACCGACCCGGTGCAGTTCGTCCTGGACCAGACCATGGGCTTGGGCGCGGACCGCGGATGTGAGTGCGTCGGGTTCCAGGCCCACGACCCGCAGGGCACCGAGCACCCCGAGATGACCCTGAACAACCTGGTCAAGTCGGTGCGGTTCACCGGAGGGATCGGCTCGGTGGGCGTGTACGTGCCACAGGATCCGGGCGGGCCCGACGAGATGGCCCAGCAGGGCGCGGTCGCCTTCGACTACGGGCTGCACTGGTTCAAGGGCCAGACCATGGGCAGTGGCCAGTGCCCGGTGAAGAAGTACAACCGGCGGCTGCGCGACCTGGTGGCTGCGGGCAAGGCCACGCCCTCCTGGATCGTGTCCCACGAGCTGCCGCTCGCCCAGGCACCTGAGGCCTACGAGCACTTCGACAACCGGGACGACGGCTGGACCAAGGTCGTCCTCAAGCCGGCTATGGCCGGCTGATCGTTCCGGGCACCGGGAGGAGGAGCCGAATGACTCCGCACGGACCGGAAGGAGACGGGTGATGACGACGAAGGCGCTGATCGGCCGACTGATGATCGTGGCCGGGGTCGGGGTGGCGGGCGCCCGCGCGGTGCGGCGGACGATGTCCGGGCCGCATCGGGGGGACGACGCCGCGACTCACAACCGGTGGTTGGTCGTCACGGTCCTCCGCTCACCGGACGAGGTCGTCTCCGACGGGACGCTGCCCGCACCGCTGGCGCAGCTGGGTGACCTCGTCGAGGTCCAGGTCCGGCCCGCGCCCGGCGACAAGGGCACCGAACTCGCCGCCCGGCTCACCGGCGGGGGGCCGACCTCAGCGGCCGCCCGCGTGCAGGGGAAGGACCCGCGCCAGCGGGTGCGCGCCGCGTTGCGTGAGGCCAAGTCCATCCTCGAGGTGGGCGAGATCGTCCGACCCGACGCGCCCCCGACGACCCATCCGGGCCCGGGTGGCCGCCTGGTGGGAAAGGCCACCGACATCGCACAGGGAGAGGGTCGACTGTGAAGGCACTGTGCTGGGAGGGCGTCAACGAGCTCAAGGTCGAGCAGGTGCCCGACCCCGAGATCCGCAACACCGGCGATGCGATCGTGAAGGTACGGGCAAGCGCGGCCTGCGGCTCGGACCTGCACCTGCTCGGCGGGTACGTCCCCGCCATGCAGGCCGGTGACGTGCTCGGGCACGAGTTCCTCGGCGAGATCGTCGAGGTCGGCAGCGGGGTGCGCAACCGCAAGGTCGGCGAGCGGGTCGTCGTGTGCTCGTTCGTCGGCTGCGGTCGCTGCTGGTACTGCACCCACGACCTGTGGTCGCTGTGCGACAACGCCAACACGAACTCCGGCATCACGGCAGGCCCTGTGGGGGTCGGACGTGGGCGCCTGCTTCGGCTACTCCCACGCCCTGGGCGGCCTGGCCGGCAGCCACGCCGAGTACATCCGGGTGCCCTTCGCCGACCACGGCAGCTTCCCGGTACCGGACGGGCTCGACGACGACCTGGCTGCGGTGTTCGCCTCCGACGCCGGACCGACCGGGTGGATGGGCGCCGATCTCGGCGGGGTCGGGCCCGGGGACGTCGTCGCGGTGTGGGGCGCGGGCGGCGTCGGGCAGGTCGCCGCCCGCGCCTCGGTACTGCTCGGCGCCGAGCGGGTGATCGTCATCGATCGCATCCCCGAACGGCTGCGCCAGGCCCGCGAGTACATGGGGGTGGAGACCCTCGACTACACCGGGACCGACGTCGGCGCCGAGCTGCGCGAGCGCACCGGCGGTCGCGGACCCGACGTGTGCATCGAGGCCGTGGGGATGGAGGCCCACAGCCCCGGCCCCGAGTACGCCTACGACCAGATCAAGCAGCAGCTGCGGCTGCAGAGCGACCGACCCACCGCGCTGCGCGAGGCCATATACGCGTGCCGCAAGGGCGGGTCGGTTTTCTGCCTCGGCGTGTTCGCTGGGGTCGTGGACAAGTTCCCGCTCGGGGCGATGATGAACAAGGGGCTCACGTTCCGCGGCGCCCAGCAGCACGGGCAGCGCTACATCCCCGCGCTGCTCGACCGGATCGCGGGTGGCGATCTGCCGACGCGGCACCTCGCCACCCATCCGATGACGCTCGACGAGGGACCCAGGGGCTACGAGATGTTCAAGCGGAAGCAGGACGGCTGCGTGCGACCCGTCTTCCAGTTCTGACCAGACACCCGACGGCGCCGGCCCCCGCGGTACCGACAGGGTGAGGAGGATGGGCAGGAACCGCAGGGCAGGAAGGTGACGGTCTCACTGCAAGAGCAGGCCCGGCAATCGGCTGGATCTCTATGAGACTGTTTCAGTGACCGTGAAATTCACGAAAAGGGAGGCTGCCATGGCTGAACCGATTACCGCTGGGCTCCTCGTCCGGATCGAAGCGCTACCCGGGCGGGAGAACGATGTCGAGGATTTTCTCCGGCACGGCTTAGCCCTCGTGGAGGACGAGCCCAACACGGTGCGGTGGTTCGCTCTGCGTTTCGGGCCCACCTCGTTCGGGATCTTCGACGCCTTTCCGGACGACAGCGGTCGACAGGCGCACCTGTCGGGCAAGGTTGCCGAGGGGCTCACGGAGAACACCGGCACCTTGTTCAGCCAGCCCACGATCGAGCCCGCTGACGTCCTGGCCGAAAAGCCACCGATCTGATCTGGGGAGGAATCAACCGACCCTGCGGTTTGCCGGTCCGGACCCGGCGTCATTCGTGACCAGTTCGGTTAGTTGTTCGCAGCGTGCCCAACTCGGCCAGGTGGTGCGCTTCTCGGTGTCCCCTACCGTCGCTGTTCCCCGGACCCGGAGATCCCCACGCCCGCTCAGGGTGACGGATGCAGGACCGCCAGCGCCCTGGTGGCGATGTGCAGGTTCAGGCGGTGGTCCACAGTACCGAGGTCGTAACCACTGACCTCCCTGATTCGCTGCAGCCGGTAGCGCAGGGTGCTGCGATGGATGGTCAGGGAGTGGGCCGTCGCGTCGTAGTTGCCGCCGTGTTCGAGGTAGCTCGACAGTGTGACGACGAGGTCGGCGCGGTGCCGGGCGTCGTAGTCCAGCAACGATCCGAGCCATTCCCGGATGTACTGGTCGACCTCGTCGCTGTTGCCGCCGGCGCCGAGGATCCGGTACATGCCGAGGTCGTCGTGCGCGGTCACGCCGTCGGGCGTCACCGAGCGTTGCCGGACGGCGAGCGCACGTGTCGCCTCCCGCCAGGAGCGCGGGATGTCTGCCGTCCGCTCGCAAGGGCCGCCGACGCCGACAGCGAATGCGCCCGACTTGAAATGGCGCGCGATCGCGGTGTGGATCTCTTGCCACCGGTGCTCGGGGCCGCCGTCGGCCGGACACCTTGCCAGCCAGACGGTGGTGCCCGCACGGCGGGTGAGCATGCTGCCGACGCCGTGCAGCCGGGCTGTCTGCTCGACCGCCCTCGCGACGGCGTCGTCGGTCTCGCGGCTGCGGCTCCGCACGACGATGACCCGATGCGGGTGTTGCAGGTCGTGGCCAAGTGCCCGCGCCCGGGTGATGGCGCCGTCGTCCACGCCGCTGATCAGGTCCTCCACCAGGTCCCGGCGCAACCGCAGTTCCACCTCGGCGACGATGTGCTGGTTGGCGAGCTCGACGGCGAGCACGGTGCCCGCGTGCTCGAGGGCGAGCACGTGGTGCCGCCGCGCGACCCGGTCGGGGTCGATGAGTGCAAGCACCCCGAGGACGCCGTCCCGGGGCTGGGCGAGTGTGATGAGGCGGTCACCGTCACGGACCGGACCCCCCGCCCGCTGCGCCTGCCGCAGCACAGCGGCGCGGCTCCGCTCGCCGGGCTTGGGATACGGCTCCTGACGTTCCGGACCCGCCCACGCCCGCAGGTTCCCGAACCGGTCCTCGACCGCGACCGGGAAGTCGGTGAGCTCGTGCAGCGCCGTGGCGATGCCGGCCTCGCCGCCGCCGCGTGCGGAGACGCGAGTCAGCACCTCGTGCACCTTCGTCTGGAGCTCCAGGTCGGCGACCGTAGCGGTCAACCGGTCGTTCGTGACGGCGAGACGCTCACCGAGATCGCGCAGCTCGTCGGCGCGCTCGCGTTGCTCGCGGAGCAGCCCCACGCCGGCGAGAGCGGCGCCGGTCTGCTGCACCAGGGTACGCAGCAGGAGGCCCTCGTCCTCCGACGGCGCGATGTCGGCGCCGATCACCAGGTATCCCCACTGGCAGCTGTGACTGCGCAGCGGGTACGCCCAGGCCCACGGGTCCTCGGCGAGGTCGATCGGCCCCTCGTTGCCATCCAGGGCTTCGACCTGCCCCTGCGTCGCCGGCTCGTCAGTCGTCGAACGGTGTAGCTGCCCGTCGCGTAACAGGTAGCCCGCCCGGCAGCGGAAC
Organism: Pseudonocardia kunmingensis; assembly: GCF_006716445.1. Taxonomy (GTDB): domain Bacteria; phylum Actinomycetota; class Actinomycetes; order Mycobacteriales; family Pseudonocardiaceae; genus Pseudonocardia; species Pseudonocardia kunmingensis. The sequence goes on along the minus strand of NZ_VFPA01000001.1, from coordinate 17,176 downwards.
GGGCCGAGCGCCGGAACCGCGGTCTTGCACAGCCGGATGATCTCGTCCTCACCGGTGGCGTCGAACATCTCCAGCGACAGCACGAACAGACTGCGCAATGCCGAGAGCTGCTCCGTCGCCCGGTCCGCCCAGGCCTTCATGACCACGCCAGGGGACGTGACCGGAACGCTCGCAACTGCATTGCGTGCATTGCGCTGACCTCCTCCGGGGGCGGTCGGAGGCAACACGACCGACACGAACGAGTGATGGGAGAGGTTACTCAACCGTGACCATGCGTGCATCGGCAAGCCGTCGAGCGCAGGCAGCAGTTCGGCGTGGACGCGGGAGCGGTCCCGCACCAACCTTCGACGCCGACGGGACGGTTGGCTCGACCGTACCGCGCCCGCGGGCGCCCTGAACGCGCTCCACGCGTGGCCTCGGTGCTCCGGGTGGTCCTGCGGAGGCCAACCTGGGAGTAATGCTTGGTACCACCGGGTCGATGCTCGTGCCCGGATCCCTCTTGCAGGCTGGCCCTGCCACGCGTTCGGCAAGCCCAAGGGGAAGGACCCGCATGACAACGTCTCCTCGTCTCGGCTGGCTCGATCGTCCCGGCTCGGATGTGGTGGTGGATGCACGGATTCCTCAGCGGCGCGGCGCGAACCCGTTCCCGCCGCCGCTCGAGGTCGCTGTGAACCGGCACCCGGGGTTCCGACCGTGGTCGAGGCCGTCGGCGACGTGGACCTGCTGACGGCCGCTGGGCTGCTCGACGTGCTGCAGCGCGAGCTCGATCAGGGAGTGCGCGTGCTGGTGCTGGACCTGGACGGCGTCCGGTTCCTCGCCGCGTGCGGCATCACGACGTTGCTCGAGACCGACCGCGCGGCACAGCGCTCCGGAGCGGACTTCCGATTGGTGGGCGGATGCCGGCTGGTCCGGCGCCCGCTCGAACTGCTGGGCATCACCGCGGGGATGCCGCTGCACCGCGACGTGGCGTCCGCGCTCGCCGAGCCCGTCCGCACCCGGCGCCGCAAGCCGCAGCCGGCGGCCGGGTCACCGTCGCGCTGGTCCGGTACCTGGAGGCCGTCGCCGTGGTGTTGAACCGGCGCACCGTGGCCGTCGCCAGCGTGGAGATCACCGCGCCCTACGTGGCGCAGTTCAGCAGGAGCGACGGTGACACCGCGGCGCTCTACGACGTACTCGGTCAGGCAATCGCATCCGCCTGCCGGGCCTGATCATGAACTGACGAGAGGAGAAACCGATGGCGAACGGGCTGCAGGGGAAGAGGGTCGCGATCCTGGCCACCGACGGTGTCGAGCGGGTCGAGCTCGAGCAGCCGCGCGGAGCCCTGTACGGGGCGGGTGCGGCGAGCGACCTGCTCTCGATCCACCACGGCGAGATTCAGGCCCGCCAGTTCGATCTCGTCTCGGCGGGGACGTTCCCCGTCGACCGGCAGGTCGCCGATGCGTCGGTGGACGAGTACGACGCCCTCCTGCTGCCAGGCGGCACTGTCAACCCGGACGGCCTGCGCATCAAAAGCGACGCGGTCGCCTTCGTCAGGGCCTTCGTCGCGACCGGTAAGCCGATCGCCTCGATCTGCCACGGGCCCTGGATGCTGGTGGAGGCAGATGCCGTGCGGGGGCGACGAATGACGTCGTGGCCGAGTTTGTGGACCGACCTGCGCCACGCAGGCGCCGAGGTTCTCGACGAGGAGGTCGTCGTTGACGGACAGCTCACCACGAGCCGCTCACCCGCAGACCTGCCTGCGTTCTGCCCGGCGATCGTGCAGCAGTTCGCGATGGCCAGCACGTCGGGCTGAGTTCGCCTCGATCACGCCAATGGCCGTTCGGTCATGCTTGGTACACATTCACGCCCATCGTCTCGGTTCGGGTCCGGCAGACGCGTGGCCCGCCGGGCCCGGCCGGGTGGGCTCCGCGCTGGGCACCTTCGCCGTGTGCTCGACACCGTACGGCGCCGTGCCCCGGGCCATCGACGCCTCCCCCCGTCCACAATGGATGCCCGACTGGGGGCAGCAGCACCCGTCGGGACCCTCCGATCGTGCGGGACACCGCGCCCGGCCACGTCAGCCTGCAGCACCAACGCGGGCCCCGAAGTTCACCTCGCGGCACGGACTCGGCGTGCACCGAACTCCGGCGCCGGGCCCTCGGGTCGGGCCGACCTGTCCTCCCGGGATGAATTGCCGATTGGATTTCCGCCTCGGCGGGCGTAGCCGCGTGCGGCCGCGTCTTGTCACGGTTGCCGGGACAGGCGATCCATGCACGAGAGGCCGCGATGACACCCGCCATCAGCACTGTTTCGCTCCCGTCCGGCGAGGTGGTACCCGCCCTCGGTCAGGGGACCTGGGGCTGGGCGGAGGACCCGCACCGCCGCGGTGACGAGATCGCTGCCCTGCACGCGGGGCTCGATCTCGGGCTGACCCTCGTCGACACCGCGGAGATGTACGCCGACGGCGCCGCGGAGGACCTGCTCGGCGAGGCGCTCGAGGGCCGCCGCGACGAGGTGTTCCTGGTCAGCAAGGTGTTGCCGGGCAACGCCACCCGCCGCGGCACGGTCGAGGCGTGCGAGCGCAGCCTGCGGCGGCTGCGCACCGACCGGCTGGACCTGTACCTGCTGCACTGGCGCGGTCGCAGCCCGCTGGGCGACACCGTGGCGGCGTTCGACGACCTGGTGCACGACGGCAAGATCCGGTACTGGGGCGTCAGCAACCTCGACGCCGAGGACCTCGCCGAGCTCGCCGCGGTACCCGGGGGCGACGCGGTCGCAACGGACCAGGTGCTCTACAACCTCACCCGGCGCGGCGTTGAGCACGATCTGCTCCCGCAGTGCCGGGACCTGGGCATCCCGGTGATGGCGTACTCGCCGATCGAGCAGGGCCGGATGCTCGACCATCCTGCGCTGCGAGACGTCGCCGAGTCGCAGGAAGCGACGCCCGCGCAGGTGGCCCTGGCGTGGCTGCTGCGCCAGGACGGGATCGTCGCGATCCCCCGGGCAGGCAGCGCCGGGCACGTCCGGGAGAACCACGCCGCGCTTGACCTACGGCTCACCGAGGACAACCTCGCAGCGTTGGATCGCGCCTTCCCGGCACCGACCGGGCCGCAACCGCTGGAAGTGCTCTGAGGTCACGGTGCTGTCGTGCCGTCGGGACGATGCCGCCCGGAGCCCGAGTGCAATTGTGTCGGCCGCCGTTGCACTAGGCTCCGCCGCATCCTGGCATCGAGCGCAGCGTCTGCGCCAGTTGCCGGGACATGACAACCGTTGATCCAGCGCCGGCTGCAAGAACCCGGCCCGCCGCTCGGGCCTACCGCCACGACCTGCCTATTTCCGCGGTCGGATGCCGGTTACTCGATCGACGACAATCCCGATCACCGACGGACGGCCCTTCAGCCCAGGCCCGGCTCCGCTCGAGGTCGACTCGGCCGCACTCAGCGCTGATGTGGCGGATCGTCCAAAGCCCTGTTGGCCGAACGCATTTCGTTCACCGCGGCCAGCAGCCGACTCTCCACCTCCTCCAGTCACCGATGGAGTCCGGCGACGTCGCCGTGGTCGGCAGGCTGCTCGTCTCGCCGCAGGGTGACGACCAGCGACCCGCCGGGCTCGAGTACGGCGCGTTCCACATCCGCGACCCCGTCGGCGTTCTGCGCGCGCAGCGCCGTTGCGATGTCACCTACTCGCAGGCCTTCGCGGCGCAGGGCCGAGGTGACCCAGCGTGGGTGCTCCACGAGGGTGGTCGGGGTGCCTTCGAAGAGCCACGTCAGCCGGTTGAAGCGGGCGGCGATCCGCACCACGGCGGCGTTGACGGCGATCAGGACGACCGCCGCGAGGACGCCGTCGGTCACGCTGGTGTCCTCGCCGAGGATTCGCATTGGCGACCGTGTTGGCAATCAGCAGCACCACAACCAGGTCAAAGGTATTGAGCTGGGCGAGGCCGCGTTTGCCGGCGACGCGGACGAGCACGGCCAGCGCGAGATACACCGCGAGTGCGCGAAGGACGATCTCCCACACCGGGACTGCGAGGGCGAACACCTGCGACATCGACCTTCCTCCTTCGCTCAGCGGGAGTTGCCGACAGGCCCGATCTCGGTCGGGTCGCCGCCACAGCTCCCATCCGGTCTGGACCGCGCAGACGGCGGTCAGGGCCGCAAGCGCGGCCAGCGCGGGTGCGAACATGGCGAGCGGGATGACCGCGGCCGCGGCAAGCGCGGCGAGCAGCCGGTCGGTGGCCAGCTGGTGGTGGTCCCGCCAGCGGTAGCCGACGTCGGCGGCGAAGAACAGCGCAACCCCGCCGACCAGGGCCAGCGCGGGCAGCGGCGGCAGGGGCTCGTCCACCCCCGCGACGGCCTCGTGCACGCCGAGCGCGAAGAACACGATCCCGGCAATCAGGGGCAGGTGCAGGTAGCTGTAGGAGTCCCGCGCAAGCCGCGCTCGATCCTGGCCCTCGGCGCCCCGCAGTCGGCGCTCTGCACCGCTGCGGATGTAGCCGAAGTAAGACCACCACAGTCCCGCTGCGATCAGCACGGCGAGCACGACCGCGCCGAGCACCGCGGGCCGAGCCAGGTTCTCCTCGGCTCCGGCGCCGACCTCCACGATCGCCTCGCCCAACGCGATGATGACCACCAGACCGTGCCGTTCGACGAAGTACGACGGCGCGACCCGCCAACCGCCTGTGCCGACGACGAGCGGCCCCGAGAAGTCGATCACGGCGGCTGCGATCCACAGCAGCTCCCGCACCGGCGACTCGAGGAACGCCCCGGCCACGACGAGCGCCGGCCCCGTGAGCAGGGTCGGGACCAGCCGTAACGCAGCGGCGCCCACGGCAGCCTCGCCGCGCACGTCGAGAACCAGCATCACGACGTGGATCAGGCGGACGGCCAGGAACGCAAGCCCGAACACCAGCGCGCGGGCGCCGAACGCCTCCGGCAGCGCGACAGCGGCGACCAGCATCGCGGCCATCGCCAAGAAGATCAACACCCGAGGAAGCGGCCCCGCGTGGGCCGAGGTGTTGGTCAACCAGGCGTAGCAGACCCACGCCCACCACACCGCGGCCAGCCCAAGCAGCCCATGACCGAAACCCACCCACGAGATGTCGGCCAGCATCAGGGCCGTGACCTGAGCCATCCCGTAGACGAAGACCAGGTCGAAGAACAGCTCCAGGGTGCCGACCGACCCGTCCTGCACCTCGTCCGGCGCATGCTCGTCGGACGTCGGATTCGCCCGGTCCTCGCTCATTTCACCGGCATTCCCCCGCAGTGCCCGGATAAGCGCCAGGGACGTCCCGTCTCAAGCGGGTCCCGCGGATCATGGCGGTCGGATGCCCTCGCACGCAGGCCCTGCACGGCGGCCGGCTCTTCGGCGAGATCGGGGACTCCCCGACCTCAAGGAGGTGGCGGGCGGCGATCCGGTTGCCCCCGAGCGGGGCTGGGGTCGTCGCCACCGTGAGCTCGACGGTCCAGCGGCTGCAATCGAGGAGCGGCACTCAGTCGAACCGGGCGGTGCAGCCCCAGCCACCACCGAGTCGACCACCTGGTGCAGGGTCCTCCCACCGGCGGTGTGCAGGTGCGGCGCGATCCGCAACTCCCCGTGCGCCCCGCCGTCGGTGATTCAGTCCACCACTAGCGCACGGGCGGCGCGGCGCGGGGCGGCAGGCTCCTGCAGCAGAGGCCCATGGCGATGTCGCTGCAGCGCAGGTACTCCGGCAGCGACGTCACCTCCGGGTCGGCGACGACCAGCTTCGCCAGGGACACCGGGAAGCGGCGCCCCTGCTCGCGGGGCAGTCCCGATGACAAAATTGGCCTTATACCCTCCGGCTCCGCGGCTGGTCAGGCCATGATCTCGGACCCCTCCCCGGTGGTGCGCACCAAACCGTTGCCAATCCGCATCCGATTTAATAGGAATCGCTGCGGCAATGAGATATGCCAGAAACGATCCTTCTGGCCGACGCGTCACGGAGTCGTCGGTCCGGAACGGGGGCGTTCCTCGGTGGCGCCTGGGCAGCGACGGGTAGCTGTGCCGGTGGTTGACTCACGGGACCACGTAATGTGATCAACGCTGCGGTTGCTGACCACGGTCCGACCCACCTACTTCGGGACCTGGCCAGCGTGGCGAGGCCGGTGAACGAACTGGTGGTCAGGCCGTGGTCGGTGAGCAGGCAGTGCGGTGGTCAGAACGCGGTTCGTCGAAAGCACAGGTCTGTAGATCGGCTTGGCTGGCGACGCGAGCTCGATCGAGCCGGGCTGGTACCGCGCCTGACCTCGAGGCGTTGGGGGGCTGCGATTCGGGACGGCGCCGATGCCGTGTAGCGGACCTGGCCCGGGCGCAGCTCGTCGGCGATCTGGCGGTAACCGGTGTGATAGGTCAGCCGGCGAGGTCGGTCGTTGCTGCGCCGCTAGCCACGGCTACAGCTTATTCGAGGAGCCCGCCCCCGGTTCGAATCGCTCCTTCGCGCTGTTCGGACCAGCGCTCTGAGGCTGCCGGCCGAGCACGTCCTGGTGCGCGTCGCCGCGGTTTACCCACGCAGCAGGCGGGGCGAGTCCTGCATCCGATGAAACTCGCCCTGGAATACTGGTAGGCACGCGTATTTATCTGCCGCGTGTTCGGGGCTCGGCTTGCTGAGTTGGTCCGTCGGGCGCGGCGTAGCGGTTCCAGATCCCGCCGGCGTGGATGGTCTGGCGCTGGGTGGTGGTGTGGTGGAACCCGAGCGCTTCGGCGATCACCGGGGCGGGCGCCTGCAGTGCGAGCTGCCGTAGGGCGGCGACGCGCGCGAGCCGCAGCGGCACTCCGATATCGCGCAGGCCCTGGCTGAGGCTGACGTAGTTGAGCGGTTGTCCGGGGCGGCGGCCGGGGAACAGCCAGCGGCTGGTGGCGTCGTCGGGGCGCTGGGCGAGCAGTCGCATCACGAGCGTGGCGAACGGCTCGGGGACCGGCGCGGGGGGGTTGCCGAGCTGGAGGACCATCGAGCCGTCGTCCTCGATGACGAAGTCGTCGACGGTGAGGGTCATGATCCGGGTGACTGGCTGGGCGTAGAGCAGGAGGAGGCAGGCCGCGACGCGCATCCGTAGCGGGCCGGCGTGGTCGTGGTCGGGGACGAAGTGGCGGAGCAGGTCGAGTCGCTGGGTGTGGGTGAGGGCCTCGCCGGTGGTGAACCGGGTCCGGGCGAAGGTCAGCGTTGGGAGGTTGCGGCTGGTCATGGCCCAGTTCAGGAACCCGCGCAGCGATTGCCGGTGTCCGATCTTCAGCACCGTGTAGTAGCGGTCAAGGTCGATCTGCCCGAGCTCGGTCGGGCGGTGGTTGTGCTCGGCGAGCCAGGTGCAGAACGCGGTGGCGTGGATGAACTCCAGCTGGGCGTAGGTCCGGGCGGGTGGGGTCAACGGCTGCAGCGCGGCCTTGGTGCGCATCCGGGGAAGCTGGTGCCAGAGCCCGAACTGGCGCAGCAGCCGCTCGTGCGGATGGGCGGCGAGCTTGTCCAGGCGCCGGGTCAACCAGGCTTCGAACTCGAGCAGTTGCCGGTCGACCTCCGGCAGCGTGCCGCAGTGGACGAGCAGTGCGCGCAGGTAGGGGATCGGGCCCTGCTCGGGGTAGGCGTTCAGGTCGGGATGGGTCAGCGGCAGCTGCCCGGTGGCGAGGGCGCGCAGCAGGTCGCGGTTGTGCGGCTTGGCGAGCCAGACCAGCCGCCCGCCCGGGGTCGGGGTGGGGCCGGTGGTCAGCGCGGCGGCGAGCGGGACGAGGGCGGGGTCGATATGGCCATCGCCGTTGTCGAGCAGTGCGGCGACCCGGTCGGTGACGGTGCAGCGGATGCAGAGTTTGCGGTGGTAGAGCCGTCCCTCGACCTCGCAGCGGTGGCAGCGGAACACGCTGTGGACGATTCCGGCGCAGGCCGGGCAGATCGGGGCGCCGTCGGAGCCGCGGCCTGGCAGGATCCGCTGGTCACCGCAGCCCGGGCAGACTCCATGGATGTCCAGGGCGGCCAGGACGCAGGTCCGACATAGGTGTCCCTCGGGCCAGCACCGGTAAGCGGAGTGGTCGCGCCCGCAGCGCGCGCAGGTCCACCGCTTCGACCTGGCCGCTGGCGAGGACGACGTCCTCGTCGTGTCGGGCGTCGTGGCTGGCGGCGTGGTCGATGTGTGGTCGGGCGGGTGTGGTGGTCGGGTCACGGCTCGGGGCGCAGCCGCGCGCGGGTCGGGCGCAGCTCGGCCGGCCCGGGGATGGCCGTCGGACCGCTGGCGCCGGCTGCCTTGCGGACCGACGTGTTCTCGGCGCGAGTCTCGATGAGCTCGGCGGGGGTGACCTCGAGCAGGTCGCAGAGCGCGGCGAGGACGGGCAGCGAGAGCCGTTCGGGGGTGCCGGTGACGAGGCGGTGGATCTGGGAGGCCGACAGCGTGATGCCACGCTCGGCGAGCAGCGGCGCGAGGTGGGTGGTGGTGAACAGCCCGCGGGTGGCCATGATCTCGCGCAGCCGCCACCGGTAGCTGACGTGTCGGCGGTTCATCGGCTGCTTCCGTCCGGTTGCGGCCTGACCGCCACGGCGGTGCTCGCCGCTGCGGTCGTGGCCTGGGTGAGGGTGGCATCGAGCGCGCGGCGCAGGGTGCGGGTGCGGAAGTCCGAGGACACGCAGGTGTAGATCGCGGTAGTAGACGCGTGCTCGTGCCCGACCTGATGCTGGACGAACAACGGGTCCCAGCCGGCCTCAATGAGGTGCGTGACGTAGGAGCGGCGCAGCGAGTGGAAGTCGAGGCCCGGGGCGAGCCCGAGCGCGGTGCGGATGCTGGCGAAGCGGGCGTCGATCTGGGCCAGCCCGACCCGCGGTGCCCGCTCCGAGGGCCAGAGCGCCGGGTTCGATTCGGCGGCGAGCAGGGGCCGGATCTCGGTGGTCCACTCGGCGAGGGCTTCGGTGACCCAGGGCCAGACGGTCAGCACGCTGCGCCGTTTCGGGGCGGAGCCCTTCATCGCCTTGCCGTGGCGGACGTAGCAGACCCCGCGCTCGCCGAACTCGGGAGCGTGCGGGTTGGTGCCGAAGTCGGCGACGTCGAGCATGGCGACCTCGCGGCGGCGCAGCCCGTATCCGTAGGCGATCTTGAACAGGGTGGCGTCGCGGAACGCCGGCAACCAGCCCTTCCGCCCAGCCGCGCGGATCCGCGCGACCTGCCCGTCGGCGTGGTCGAAGAACGCCTGCAGCTCGTCGATCGTGAAGGCGCGCTTGATCGGGTCGCCCTCGGCCTGCTGCACATGCACGGCGGTGTTCCACTCGTGCACCACCTGGACCGGGTGGGTGCCGAACCGGGTCTCGCACTCGCCGGGCCAGCCGTAGGCGGGGTCGGTCAGGTAGAGACACAGCAGCCGGATCGACTCCTGGTAGCCGCGCAGCGTGGAGCGGCGCAGCCCGCGGACCGCGCGCAGATCCCCGAGCCACTCGTCGAGCAGCGCCGCGCTCCACAACCACGGGAACGCGTCGGCGTGCGCGGCGAACGCGCGGGCGGCGCGCTCGCGGGCGGCGATGGTCGCCAGCGCGAGGTTGCGGGCCAGCTGCTGGTTGCGCCAGCCGTCGAGCATCGCGGAGAACACCTGCTCCTCGGGACGCAGCAGCGGGATGCCGTCGGCCAGGTGCAACCGGGCCGCTCCCGGCACCCGCGACCCGATCTCCACCCTCGATCACTCCCGACCTTGTTCGCGTTGAACGGGAGAATGTCGCATCGGATGCGAGTCCGCCAACATCCCAGCAGGTCAACCAGTCGAACGAGTGGCCGGCGACGTGTCGGCGTTACGGCTCGAGGTGACATCATCACTCGCACCAACATCGCGTCGCTGCTGCTTAGCTCAGGTTCTGCCTCGATGCGCAGAATTGCGCAGCAGACCGTATCGAGTTCGCATCTGATCGAATACGCGCCACTTGGAGCGAGATATGCGAGAAGCGTTGCTTCTCGCGAAAAGCGCTGGTAACGGGAACGGGGGCGTTCCCTCGTGCTGATGTTGTGGCGCGGTCGAGCCACGTCAGGACCACACCTGCGCTGAGCATGGTCGCGGTGAGTAGCCCTGCCGACTTCCGCCCGCGTCGTCGCCGCGCTCGTGCCGACGCAGCGCGCACGTTGCAACTCGTCGTGCGGTTCGCGCCGTCCGAGCTCGCGGTCGTGGCTGCTGCGGCGGAGCGTGACGGGCTCGCTGCGGGCGCCTGGATCGGTGAGCTGGCCTGCCGGGTGGCTCGGGGTGACGTGGACGAGATGCCGGTGGAGTGGGTGGACGTGGTGCGGATCTTGCTGCGCTATGGGCGTGAGGCGCCAGCGACGCGGGCGCGGCTGGATGAGCTGGTGGATGTTGCGGTGACGCGGTTGTCGTTGTGATCACGAAGGTGGTGCACGGCTGGCGGGTCGGCGGGCTGCTGGCCTATCTGATGGGGCCCGGGCGGGCTGAGGAGCATCGGCGACCACGCGTGGTCGCCACGTGGGACGGCCGGGACGCGGGGTGGCAGCCGCCGGCCACGGGGCCGGGGGAGTGGGATCTCGAGCTCGGTCCGCTGATTCGAGCCCTGCGTGCACCGGCGATCGCTGCGGGCCTCTCGGAGGCTGCCGATGGTGAGGGTCGGCGCGGGTATGTGTGGCATTGCTCGGCGCGGGTCGCGGCCCAGGATCGCGTGCTCTTTGACGCCGAGTGGGCGCAGGTGGCGCGCGATCTGTTGCACGGCGCCGGCGTGGTGTCCCGCGGTGACAAGGGTGGGCCGCGGTGGGTGGCGGTGCGGCATGCGGATGACCACATCCACATCGCGGTGGTGCTGGTGCGTCAGGACACGGGGCGGCGGTTCTGGCCGCACCGCGACTATCCGAAGTTGCGGGTGGCCGCGCGGGAGATCGAGCAGCGGCTGGGCCTGACGCTCACGGCTGCAGCCGACGCCACCGCCTCCCGTGCTCCGGTCCGGGGCGAGGTGGAGAAGGCGGCGCGCCGGGGTCAAGTCCCGGCGCGGCCGGATCTGGTGCGCGCGGTGACCGCGGCGGCGGTCGCCGCTCACGACGTGTCTTCGTTCGAGTCCGCGTTGCGTTCGGCGGGGTATCTGGTGGAGATCCGGTACGGCCCGTCGGGGGACGCGTTGGGGTACAAGGTGGCCCGGCCCGGCGACAAGACTGCGGCCGACTATCCCGTTTACTACTCCGGCAGCAAGCTCGCGGCCGACCTGTCGATGCCTCGCCTGCAGCAGCGGTGGGCTGGAGTCTCGGGTGTAGCGGCCGCCCCTGCCGATGTCTTGGCGGAGGCGCGGTACGGCGTGGACCGCGCGCGACGGGCGGTGGCCAGCACGCGGAACGGGCGGCTGGGCGTGGACGCCGACGAGATCGCGCACGCCACGCAAGACCTGCTGACAGCCGTGCGCGGGTTCGAGCTCGCGGGCCGTGACCTGGGCGGGGCTGCGGATCGGTTCGAGCGGGCGGCACGGATCCCGGAGCGGCGGGTGGGGGAGCCGAGTGGGGCCAGCACGGGTCTGCGGTGGGCGGCTCGCCAGCTGATCGGCCACCGCAGGGTGTTGCGGCAGGACGAGGTCGCGGCTGGGGTCGCGCTGGCGGTCGCGTTGGCGGCGTTGCTGCAGGAGATCGCGGCGTGGCAGCGCGAGCGCGGGCGGGTGCATCAGGCGGCCGCAGCCGAAGCCACGGGTGAAGCGGTTCGGGCCTGGTCGTCGGCGTGGCCGCCTCCGACGGTCTCGACGCCGTCGTCGCAGGTGGCTGGCGTTGACCACGTATCGGTCGCGCGGGAGCCACGGACCCGGACAGGTCGGGATCGAGGCTCGCGTCAGCCGCGGGTGTGAGCCCTCGGCGTGGGCGGCGCGGGGAGGCAGTGGTGCACGAGCGGCAGTCCGTGGGGGTCGTGCTCACGTTGCACGGTGTTCAGGAGTTCGCGGTCGTCGCTCATCATGCGGGCACCGCGGAGGCGGCGGTGAGTGTGCGGGTGGGCGCATGTTGCTCTACATCCACGACCGGCCGACTGCGCGTGTGTTCGCGGCGACGTGGCGGAAGTTTGGCCAGGATGCGATGTGGTTGCCGAGGGAGTCGGGCCGTCCGCGGGTGCCGCCGGTGCAGCAGGTCGGTCGAGGTAGCGCAGAGACGGCGGTGCTGATCGACGCGCGTGACGCGCCGCCGTCGTCGGGACAGATGCTGCGTCCTGCGGGGCGGCATTGTTCGTTGCGGATCCAGCTCGAGCGGGTGGTGTTCGACGTTCGTGATATCGGTGCGTACGCGTCGATGCACCGTGCGTTCGTCGACGCCGAGGCCCTTGCGGGGTCCGCCCTGCCCGCGCCGGATTGTGCTTCGGCGGCCCGGCGGGCGGCCTTCGAACGCGCAGCGCAAGCGCTCCCGACTCACTCTCGGCCACGTGGGGCCGATCTGACACCGCGTTGGAACGCAACGCCGGGGCCGGTTCGGCGTGCTCCGCGTCTCGGAGAGGCATGGATGGGATGAGTACGGACTATCCGCTGATGACGTTGCCCAGCTACGAGCTGTACCAGCTGGCGCACATCGCGACCTTCCTCGCCGAGGCACTCGCCCGGCACCGCCGCGCCGGGCACCGGTCCGAGCGGGACGCCGCTGTTCGTGACCTCGCGGGCGCGCGGCCTACGAGAACGCGCTCGGGGTCACGACGCACTCCGGTCAGCTGCCCGGGCCGATTGACGCGGCGACGTACGAGTCCGCCAGCGAGATGGTCGAGCGGGGGCCGCGCGAGGCGCATGTGGTGTCGCTCGAAGCGATGGGGCGCAGCGGATGGGCCGTCGTGGGGCGAGTACCGGGCATCGGGCGGGTCGGCGCGGTTGTTCCCGGCGAGGCCACCGCGAACGCGCTTCGTCAGCATGTGCTGACCCAGGCCTTCTGGCCGCCCATCTCATTTTCTGGCCGCATGGTCAGTGCGGACTTCGACCAGGGCATGTCCGGCGGGCCCACGATCAACTCCCGCGGTGAGGTGTACGGGATCAACAGCCAAATGACCGTGCCGTTCTTCGGGCAGAACTTCAATGTCATCACCGACACCGGCATGCTGCGCGAGTTCCTGGGTGCGGAGGTGGTGGAGCCCAAAGCGGCGAGCGTGCCCGTCGAGCCTCCGAACCAGGTCGTCGCGGCGGTCGAGCCCGGCAGTAGCTTCTCGCAGGGGGCGCTCACCGGCTGGCCGCTTCTGATCTCAGGGTTCGGCGGAGTCGCGCTCGGTGGCGGGCTGGTGGCCTGGCGTCTCAAGAGCTCCCCGCGATCGGGTCGCAGTGCCAAGACGACAGAGGCCAGCCCCTGACCCCCTGACAGACGTTGCGCCGACGTCGCTCGATGGGCATGCCGCCGTCATCAGCACGGACACGTGCCGCCAGCCAACAGAGGTCATGCGGCGCACGCTCACGGACCATCCGGTGCGGACCCGGTGGGCTTCTCCGGGATGGGCGCCGCGCGGATTTAGGACACCTCGTCCTCGATTAGCCCGTACGGAGGCTGGTCTGCCCGCCTGGAGAAACGGACGACGATGTCGTCGTCAGCTGAGGCGGGTGGGGCGTTGTCCACAACGAGGACTTGAGCGCCCTGGCCCGGACCTGTCAGCCAGTCCTGCAGGTGTTTGTAGAAATCGGCGACTGCGACGCTGTCGGCGAAGTCGGCAACCCGCGCGGGCTATCCCTGCGGCAGCAGCCATCCTTACGCGATGGCGAGCCGACCAGCCAGGCGGTCGCGGCGCGCGACAGTAACTCGGCCGGGCCAGGCACTCGGGGAGTATCGAGCGCTGCCTGGCTGTTGCCACCCCTGCCACCCCTGCGTTCGCGTGTTCAGACTTTCCTTCCTTGTTCAAGGCGGCGCCTACCCGATGCAGCCGCAAGCGCTCGCGCGGGGCGTGCGGCCTCCGGCCGGTCCCCGCGCGGCGCGCGGCTGCTGGCGCCGACGTTGTGACACATAACCTAGCCGGATGCCAATGATTCGCCTGTGGGATTCATCTGACCGCGTATGATCTCCGCAATTACTTGCGGCTTCCACACTCGTCCGAGGTCGCTCTCCTTATTTACGCGGCCCGAGTACACGCCCAACAGTGTGGCTGTGGGCGGCGAGTACCCCATCGAAACGCTGCCGTCCGGGTGTCTTGTGGTTCCGCTTGCCTGGGACCAGTGGATAACTGGCGAGCCGGATTGGCCCTGACGAGTCCTGCTGTCGACCAAGAACTGAGGAAGTCCGTCGTAATCGATGATGGGATCTGTCGCTACTGTCCCGCGTGACCAGATTGCTAGCCGCCCTCCTGCGGCCAGGTTGAATGGAAACCCGACAATGAAGACGTCCGCCGATACTTCCATGTTGACGAATGATGGGTTGGAGGCGGCAGGGTTATATGGTCGCAGCTGTAGTCCGTCTGCTGAGTGGAGCGGGAGGGCGACGACATCCACCCTTCTGCCGTGCTGAGGATGCTCAAGCCAACGGGGCGATCCGGGCTCAAAGTACAGCTCCTCGGTCCTTTGCGTCCAGCCGATGCTGTCGGTTGTGACTGCCGAGTGCCAGATTCCGACGCGGGTCGGTATGCGTCCATTACCAAGCGGCTCGTTGTCAGAGTCGCGACCAATAAGGTTGTGGCGGTTTGTGATCAGGAATGGCTGGGCGTCCGTCACGACGACGAAGCCGGTTCCTCGGGCGACGAGTGTGTCGCCCGCCAACATTTCCAGCATAAGCGACCGCGCGGACGGTTCGGCAACGGACAATCGGTGCTCCCGGGCTAGACATGTCGGGGCGGAGTAGGTCACGCCCTGTCATTGGATTGGCTTACAAGAACCACGGCCGTACGCTTTCCTGCCCGCCGTCGGCCTTCTGAACGCCACCGCGCACGTCGATCATTGTTCCTGTTTAACTTCTGCCGGCTGTTCGAGCTGCTGTTGCCGCTTACTCTGCTCTTCGCGCAGCCACTCGACCTCGTGTGCAAAGTCGGCGTATGCGTCCGCCTCTGCCTTGCCGCGGTAGCGGCCAACGCGCAGTTCGACCGAGTAGTACTGACGCTCGATCGAATCGGCCGTTTGCTGGAGATTAAAGCTTCTCTCTCGGTACTTGAAGTACCCGGTAAATCCGGCCGCGATGCCAACAATGAGGCTGATTGCAACTGTCAGCCAGCGAAACGATTCTTGAGTCACTGCGGCTGTGGCCAGTGTTGAGATTGTGATCGATCCGACGATAGTAATCCCTTGGAGAACGTTGTGCGTACGACGGTACTTGTTCGACTCTTCTCGATAGGCCTCCACGACGTCGGGGGCTTCCTCGCGGTAGCGCTTGTGAATAGCCAGAAGGCTCGCATCCCCAGCCTGGCTGGCCTCTTCGAGAAGGTGCTCCTTTCGGACCTGGTTTAGCTTCCTGAGGCGAAGCTTGCCCTGTCGGATCCTCTCATACTGGCGGTAGTACAGCGACAAGCCAGCAACAATCGAAACTATGAGTGCTGAGCCAATAGTGACCACGAGTGAAACGGCCGGGTCGGTAACCCATAAAAGTAGTGCGAGTAATGCCGCGATTATCAAGTTGCCGACTACGAGCCAAAGCTGGATAAGGCCTCGTATCAGGCGTTGGTGGCGCAAGTAGTCTTCTTGATCTAAGATCTGACTCTTTATGTGAGCCTGGTGTCCATCCTTGAGGAGGGACTCGATGGGCTCCGGAGTGCGCTTACTGGAGTCTGAAGCGCGCCTGCTAGGCATAGTCAATGCAAGTTCCCCCAAGTGACCGCACTGCGGGGAGCATTCAAGCAGAGCATTCGTGACCGCACACCTGCCGTTAGAGTGAATGGCCTGAGGTGGCGAGCTGAGGAGGAGGCAGTGGGCTGGAGGTGGCCGGGTGCGCGCCATCTCCTCGACCTCCCCAAGGGCTATCACGCCGCCGCTCGGGGGCAAGCCTGGGTGGAGAAGCGGCGGTACCGTCGAGGGATGCCCCCGAGCGGCGGCGTGACCGGGCTGCGCCAGGTCGAGGAGATGGCGCTTCGGCACTCGGGTGGGCGAGCGGAGCATTCCCGGAGCGCACGCCGTATCCGCACCCGGCCCGCGCTGGCGCCCAGTGACACGAAGCCGCAGCTCAGGCGGCATGTAGCGGCACAGGGCGGCAGCCGATAACCCGTCGCATCCGCCTTTACACCGAAGTGCTTACCGCGGCGCCTGCTCGTGGCAAGGACTCCCGCCTGATCGTCGACAGCGGTACTGTCCGCGATCACCGAGCTGATCATCTCCGGAGGTGGCTTCGATGGCAGGTAAGTTCGAGGTGTACGAGGATCGCGCCGGCAAGTTCAGGTTCCGGCTCAAGGCGAGCAACGGTCAGGTCGTCGCGACCGGCGAGGCGTACGAGACGAGGGCCGCCGCGAAGAAGGGCTGCGAGTCGGTCCAGAAGGCCGCCGATGGCGCTCCGGTCGTCGAGACCGACTCATAGCGCACGACGCTGCCGAGACCGAGCGGTGTCGGTGGTGAGTGACTAGCTGAGTGACAACCGCGGCGCAGTAGGCCGGACCGACCTGGACTCCCGTGGACGCCGCGACCAGCAGGGGAGCGGTGCACGGCTAGCTCAGACGGCAAGCGCGAATGCCTGGGGGTCAAGGGGTCGCAGGTTCAAATCCTGTCGTCCCGACGGTGACCAGAGGCCGGTGTCCAACTCGATGGACACCGGCTTCTGGTGTGTCTAGCAGTGCTCGCATCCCCTTGGTGCGCTTGTCCATGAGCCCACCGGCGCCGAGGGCTCGCTCCATCGGACACGGCGCCTGTAAAGCCGGGTGTAGACGCCGTCCGCGGCGAGTAGCTCGTCGTGTGCCCTGCTCGGCGATTCGACCGGACTCCATCAGCCGGATCGTGTCGGCCTCGTGCACGATCTCGGCGATCTTCCACAGTGCCGGATCGACGAGCTGGTAGCGACGCAGGGATCACCTCGAAGGTGCAGTTTCGGCCAGGGTGGACCCGCCGTCGGGCCTGCCGCCGCTCCGGGACCGCGAGGCCGGCCGATGGTGCGCTGCGTAGGCTGGGGTACACGCCGGATATGGGAGCGCCAGATTTTCGCTTCGAGTTGAGGGGATCCAGCCGTGACCGTGCTGATCTCGCCCACGCCTCCTGCCGAGGACGAGGAGCTGTTCCGGCATCCAGCACTGTTCTACGCGGGGATGGACGAGTACCTCGCCGGCACCATGTCGTTCATCGCGGATGGTCTCGCGGCCGGTGAGCCGGTGGCAGTGGCCGTTCCGGGGCCCAGCTGGAGCG